>NZ_SLWR01000006.1:151676-471678 GCF_004345665.1 Kribbella antiqua | reverse complement strand
CGCCTCCACTGGCGCACCCCCGCCGAAGCCCTCGACAAGCTACTATCCGACCAGTCAAAACCACCCGGTGTTGCAACCACCGCGTGAATCCGCCCCACAATTTGGCTGGTGAACCCACCAAATGGGGTCAGGACTGCCAGGTCCAGCGGCCACAAGGGTGGCGTGAACCTGAATGGTTCGGAGGGCCGAGGCGGTCAGCGGGTCTTCCGCGGGTACGACGAGATCTGCGGCCGCACCCTCGTACGGCGTGCGGCCGCCGCGAGTGGAGGCGTCGAGAGCGGCGCTGACGGGGATCTCCTGCTCCGGATGCCACGAGTCGCGGCCGTCGTCGGAACGATGGACGGCGGCCGCGATCGACAGCCGCTGATCAAGCGGCGCGACCGGCGCGTTCGTTGCCGAGCGCAACCGTGAGGCGCTGGTCCGGATCTGCCCGGCGACCGACGATCCCGCCCGGCAGCTCAACCTCCAGCACCGCGGCTGCGACGCGACATCCAATCCCTGGATCGTGATCGCCGGGCTGGTCCATGCTGGTCTCAGCGGGCTGGACGAACCCGAACCGAAACAGTGGCCGGAGGCCATGAGCGACGACGACGTGTGCAAGCGAGTGTGTGATGTCTCCTGAGCAGCTGGCCGACCACGTTGCGAACCTGCCCCTGATCGATCACCACGTGCACGGGGTCCACCGGGGACCGCTCGGCCGTGCCGGCTTCGAACAGCTGATCACCGAGTCGGACCGGCCCGTCCCGCCGTGGATGTCGACGTTCGATTCCCAGCTGGGCCTGGCGATCCGTCGCTACTGCGCTCCCCTGCTCGACCTCGACCCGCATGCCTCGGCCGAGGACTACCTGGCTGCGCGAGCCAAGCTGGACGAGGCATCACTGAGCCAGCTGTTCCTCGGTGCCAGCGGCGTGAGCGACTACCTGGTCGACACGGGCTACCAGGGCGATGCGGTGACCGGTGTGGACGAGCTGGCCCGCCTGAGTGACGCACATGCGCATGAGGTCGTGCGGCTGGAGTCCGAGCTCGAGTACGTCGTCTCCCACGAGTCCACCGTCACCGCCGTACCGGATGCGTTCGTACGACGTCTGGAGCAGCGGACTGCTGGTGCGGTCGGGCTGAAGAGCATCGTTGCCTACCGGCATGGGTTCGACTTCGACCCGGCCGAGCCGAGTAGTGCCGACGTACTGACCGCACTGGATCGCTGGTACGCGTCCGGCGAGACAGGCCGGGTCACGGACCCAGTGCTGCTGCGTTGGCTGCTCTGGACGGGTGTACGGCGCGGTCTGCCGCTGCAGCTGCATGTCGGGTTCGGTGACACTGACCTTCAGCTGCGGTCAGCTGATCCGTTGCTGCTGACCGAGTGGCTGCGCCAGATCGAGCCGCTGGGCACACAGGTGGTCTTGCTGCATTGCTACCCCTTCCACCGCGAGGCCGGATACCTCGCACACGTCTTCCCACACGTGAGTTTCGACCTGGGCCTCACGACCATGTACGTCGGAGCGCGGGCGGCCGCCGTACTCGCGGAAGGGCTGGAGCTGGCGCCGTTCGCCAAGCTGCTCTACTCCTCCGATGCCTTTGGGCCTGCGGAGCTGCACTTCCTTGGAGCGACGCTGTGGCGGCGTGCGGTCTCGTCTGTGCTCGGGGGGTTCGTGGAGCAGGGCGACTGGTCGGAGGTCGACGCTGCACGAGTGGCAACGCTGTGGGGGCGTGAGAACGCCGCACGGCTGTACGGGATCGGGTGAGGCCGCGGCTCAGGTTGTCTACACCTACAGGTAGAGCCCCGTCTGGCCGTCCTCCAGACGGCCGGCAGCCACGGCATGCAGGTCGCGCTCGCGCAGCAAGATGTAGTCGTCGCCGCGCACCTCGACCTCGGCGCGGTCCTCGGGATCGAACAGCACCCGGTCGTCGACCTCGACAGTACGCACGTTGGCGCCGATCGCGACCACCTTCGCCCAGGCGAGCCGGCGGCCCATCTGTGCGGTGGCCGGGATGAGGATGCCGGCCGACGACTTCCGCTCGCCCTCGGCCTCGAGGGAGACCAGCACCCGGTCGTGCAGCATCCGGATCGGGAGCTTGTCGTCGGAGAGCTTCTTGCGAGGAGTCACCGGCGACCCACCAGCCGGCGAACCAGGAGCAGTACGGCGAGCACGCCGACAGCGGCCCCGCCGACCGCGACGATCTTCTGGGTCCGCAGCTGACCGCGCTCGTCGAAGACCTGCAACTTGGCCTGCTCCACCTGCCGCTTGGCCACGTTCTTCGGGTGCGCCCGGTCGACCAGCTCGTCCACGGTCGAGGCCAGTCGCGCCCTGGCGGCGGCGATGTCCGCTTCGATCTGCTCGGCGGTCCGAGCCTGCGTGTCCGACACGGTCGGCGCTCCCTTCACTCTCCTGGACCTGCCCCGGTCCTTGCTTGTCTTTTTATCTGGCCGGGCCTGCCCTGCGTGCTCCCATCCTCGCAGGTCATGCCCGCAAGTCGACGACCACCTTGATGTCGTCCGGTTCCCGGACCAATGCGCCCGGCCACTCCGACAGTGGCACGGTCCGGGTGATCAGCCGCTCGAGCCAGGCCCGATCGGCTCGCTGGAGGATGTCCACGGCGTCCGCGTAGTGCCGCTTGGCCGCGTTCACCGTCCCGACCAGTGCGGCGTTGCGAACCACCAGCTGCCGGGTCAGCGCGTCCAGCTGTACGTCGATCGACGCCGGATCGAGCGAGCCCGTTGCGGCAGAAGTCCCACTCGCCGCGTGCACAGGCCGGACAGGGCTCTGGGTCGGGTCTGCGGACCACACCGGCGATCAGATCGCCTGACGCGAAGCCAGAGCCCGCCGGTGCCTCCAGCACTCGACCTAGCGACTCATGCCCGATCACCAACTGGTCCGTGCCCCGGCCGGCCGCTGCCGAAGTGGCCGGAGACCAGCTCGATGTCGGTCCCGCAGATGCCTGTGAGCAGGCCCTCGACCAACACCGAGCCGTCAGTCGCCGGCGGCTCCGGAACCTCACCTACAGCGGCCGAGTCGGCCTTTCCGATCCTGACTGTCATCGCCCGCATGGCTCTACTCCACCACACGCCAGGCCGTGTCCTACTGCACGTCGATGCTCCGCACCCAGCGGGAGGACCCTGTGATCGTCTGGTACGGCGAATTGAAGGCGACCCGGACATCGGCGTCCACGGTCGCGTTCCAGTTCGTGTAGTAGTACCCGGTGTTGGTCGTGGTCGCCGTACCGACCGTGCTGTAGCCAACGGACGGGTTGGCCTTCGGCCGGGTCTGCACGACCACCTTCTGGCTGGCGAAGGGGATCGACTTGCCGGCGTTGGTGAGCACCCTCAGGTGCCCGTACGTCGACATCTTCGTGCCGTTGTGGATCACGGTGGCCGACGTCGGCGCCGCCGTACCGGTGATCGACGTCGGGTGCAGGATCTTCACGTAGTAGCTGTTGCTCAGGTCCCAGCCGAGCGTCGACGTGCTCGGTACGGCGGCCTCGAGCCAAGTCCCATGGGCGACCGGGACCGTCACCGAGTAGCGGCCGTTGCTGTCGGTTGTCGTGGTCGCGACAGTCTGCGGTGCGCTGCCCATGGTGCGGATGTTCACCCGCCGGCCTGGCACGGGCGACTGGGTCCCGGCGGCCGTCCAGTAGGTCACCCGACCGGTCGCACGCGGCTTGGCCGGCACGTTGACGGCGGGCACAGACAGCGTGGCCACGGTCGCCCGCTTGATCGTGAAGTACACCGGGTTAGCCAGGTTCACGGTCCGGCCATCGGCATCGATCTTGGTGATCCGCCACGGCCCGGTTGCGGTCGCGTAGGACAGTTGGTCGACGCCGTCGATGGTGCCACGGCAGTCCGCCCGGTCGCAGACGTAGTCGAGCAGCACCCGGTGGGACTGCGAGCCGTCCGGCCGGGAGACCGTGACCCGCGTCTCGGTGCCGAGGCATTGATTCAGGTACGCCGAGATGGTGTAGCGGCTCTCCGAGGGACTGACGGCGAGCGGGTCGGTGTAGAACTCGCCGTTGGTCACGGCCGGGTAGGCGGGCACCGTGATCACGGTGTCGGCCAGGCAGTCGGCCATCCGCGCCGGCATCGCGGTCGCGGTGGTCGCGGTCCCCGCCGCTGCGGTGAGGACGGTCGCTGCGGCGAGCAGTGTGAGCGGGTTCATGGTGGTGCTCCGGTTCTCTAGGGCTCCGGGTTCGCCGATAGGCGCCTCCACTTATCTCGATGCGAAATTTGTCCCTCGGGTTGTCAGGCCAAGCGGGTCATGTCCACGGTGACCTCTATCGCGGTCGCTGCCCCGCCCGAGTAGATGCCCTTCAGCGGCGAGACATCGCCGTAGTCGCGACCGGTGGCGACCCACACGTGGCGATGCGCGATGGGGATGTCGTTGGTGGGATCGAAGCCCCACCAGTCGCCGGTCCACGCCTCCACCCACGCATGGCTCTCCCCCACGACCGTCTCGCCCACTGCGGCGTCGGGCTTGGTGTGAAGGTAGCCGGACACGTAGCGCGCTGGAATCCCGACCGCACGCAGCATGGCGAGCGTGAGGTGCGCGTAGTCCTGGCAGACGCCCTCTCCGGCCTGCCAGGCGTCAACCGCCGAGGAGTGCACCCCAGTGGTCCCGCGCTGGTACTTCAGCGTGTCGTGCACCCACTTGGACACGACCAGGACCGTCTCTTGCGGCGTACGACCTTTGCGCAACGACCTGGCGACTGCGCCGAGCTCACGATGCTTCGGTACGTAGGTGGTCCATTCGAGGTACTCGGCGTACTTGTCGACGGACTCTGGCGCTCGTACGTCGGACCAGGTTGCGTCGACGGCGGGCAGCGGCTGCTCGGCTGTCTCGACCACAGAGGCCGCGACTACTTTGAGCTCGGTGTGCGGTGTGTGCAGGTCGAAAGCGTTGACCTCGGTGCCCCAGTAGTCCGTGTATCTGTAACCCCTGGCAGCGGGCACTGTCTCCAGCCGCGACACCATGAGGTTCTGCCGGTCGTCGCTGCGCGGTGTGAGCCGTGCTTCGTTGTAGGACTGTGTGACCGCTGTCGCATAGCGGTAGCCGGTTGTGTGCACGACCCGGAGACGCCAGTTCACAGGTTCACCTCCGCGTTGTTCCACTCGATCCACGGCACGGCGTGGAAGTACTGCCGCGACACAGCCTCACCCACCTCGCGCACTGTCGTCTGCAACACCTGCAGCCGACCAGTGAGGTCGTCCAGCAGCTCGCTCGGTCGCAGGAACTCCAAGTCACTCCGGGCCTTCCCCAACAGCCGGGCGGCCTCAGCATTCGCACCGATCCGCGCAGACGGCCCGCGGTCCAGCTCCTCCAAGCAGGACTCGGCCTTGCTCAGCGCGTGGAACACGGATCGCGGGAACAGCCTGTCCATCAAGAGGAACTGCACAACCCTGGACGCATCGAGTGCGCCTCGGTACGTCCGTAGGTAAGTGTCGTGAGCACCGGCGGAACGCAGTACTGTCACCCACCCCGGTGAGGTCGGCTTGTCGCCCACTCTGGACATCAGCAGCCGCACGATCATGTCCACGCGCTCCACCGACCGGCCAAGCACCAGGAAGCGCCAGCCGTCGTCCCGGCTCATGGTGGAGTCCGCCAGCCCGGCGAACATCGCAGCCCGGTCCTCCACGAACGTGAAGAACTCGTGCGGCCCTACCCGGCGCGCAGCCCGCTGCCGCTCCGGTACGGCGTTCCACATCGAGTTGATGCACTGCCACAGCTCGCTGGACACGACTTCACGAGCGACCCGGGTGTTCTCCCGCGCACTGGCGATCGAGGACACGATCGACCCGGTCTCCGGCGACATCGCGACCAGCTCCGTCAGCGTCCACACGTCCAGCTGCGTACCGTCCGGCGGTGTGATGCCCAGTACGGCGAGCAGCCGGCGACTGGCGGTGTCGGCGTCCACGGTGGCGTCTTCGAGCAGCTGGTGGACCGACACGTCGAGAATCCGCGCGGTGTCGTCCGCACGCTCGACGTACCGGCCGATCCAATACAGCGACTCGGCGTTGCGTGCAAGCATCGTCAGCACCTCCTCATCACTGTTGCTGCTGCTGTTGGGCGAGGTTCAATTCAGGACCTTGCTCCGGCGTGGACGCCTCGTCGGACTTGACCGCGCCCAGCCCGCGTCCCCGCAGCTCGGCGTCCTCACCGGAGGCGCGCTGCGCCAGTACCCAGGTGTCCTTCGACCCGCCGCCCTGCGACGAGTTCACGATCAGACTGCCCTCGGGTATCGCCACTCTGGTCAGTCCGCCCGGTAGGACGAACACCGAGTCGCCGTCGTTGACCGCAAACGGCCGTAGGTCCACATGCCGGGGTTGCAACCGCTCACCGACCTTGGTCGGCACAGTGGACAGCTGTACGACGGGCTGCGCGATCCAGCCGCGCGGGTTGGCCCTGATCCGACGCCGCTGGGCTGCCAGCTCCTTCGGTGAGGCATCTGGTCCGAAGACGATGCCGTAGCCGCCAGAGCCCTCCACAGGCTTGGTGACGAGTTCGTCCAGCCTGTCGAGCACCTCTGCCTGCTCTGCGGGCAGCCAGCAGCGGAAGGTGTCCACGTTCGGCAGCAGCGGCGTCTCGCCCAGGTAGTACTTCAGGATCTCTGGCAAATAGGTGTAGACCAGCTTGTCGTCGCCGACGCCGTTGCCGATCGCGTTGGCGATCACCACGTTGCCGGCCCGCGCCGCGTTCACCAGGCCCGCGACACCGAGGACGGAGTCCGGCTCGAACTGCACCGGGTCAAGGAACTCGTCGTCGATCCGCCGGTAGATGACGTCCACCCGCTGCTCGCCCTCGGTGGTGCGCAGGTAGATCACGTTGTTCCTGGCGAACAGGTCCCGCCCCTCGACCAGCTCCACACCCATCTGCCGGGCCAGCAGCGAGTGCTCGAAGTAGGCGCTGTTGTAGACGCCTGGCGTCAGTACGACGACATTCGGGTCGGTGGCACCCGGTGGAGCCGCGGCGCGCAGGGCTCTGAGCAGGTGCACCGCGTAGTCGCCGACCGCGCGTACGCGGTGCTTGGCGAACAGGTCCGGGAACACCCGGGCCATCGTCCGGCGGTTCTCCATCACATAGGAGACCCCGGACGGGCTGCGCAGGTTGTCCTCCAGCACGCGGAAGTCGCCCTGCTCGTCGCGTACGACGTCGATGCCGGCCACGTGGATGCGCACGCCGTTCGGCGGCGCGATGCCAGCCGCCTGCCGGTGGAAGTGCTCGCAGGAGGTGATCAGCCGGCGCGGCAGTACGCCGTCCGCCACTATCTGCTGCTCGCCGTAGATGTCCGCGAGGAACGCCTCCAGCGCCCGCACCCGCTGCACGATGCCGCGCTCCAGCCGGGACCACTCCGACGCCGTGATCACCCGCGGCACCAGGTCCAGCGGGAAGGGTCGCTCCTGCCCGGACAGGGAGAAGGTGATGCCCTGGTCGACCAGCGCCCGGTCGAGAGCCTCCGCGCGGGTGGTGAGGTCCGCGGGCTGCAGTGGTTCGAGCGAGTCGTGCAGCCGTTTGTACGCCGTACGGACGCCGTCGACCGGGTCGAACATCTCGTCGTACGCACCGGCGTGCGGGCGACGCGGATCGAGATACCCGGCGAACAACTGCGGACCCGCGAGGCGGGAGGATGCGGGGCTCATCCACGTCCTCGCTTCGCTCCGGGCGCGGATGAGGCACGGAGGGCGCTGTGCTGAATGATGACCTCGCTTCGCTCGCTCATCTGCGCATCCTCACAAACCTGGCCGCGCCTCGCACCTGTAACGCCCGTCAGTTTTCCCGCACGTAACATGACAGGGCACCTCGACTCGATCATGGAGGACCGATGTCCGAACGCCTGTCCGCCGGCGACACCGCACCCGATTTCACCCTCCCGGATGCCGACGGCAACGAGGTGGCGCTGAAGGACCTGCGCGGGAAGAACGTGATCGTGTACTTCTACCCGGCCGCGATGACGCCCGGGTGCACGAAGCAGGCCTGCGACTTCCGCGACTCCCTCGACTCGCTGCAGGCCGCCGGGTACGCCGTACTCGGCATCTCACCGGACAAGCCGGCCAAACTGGCGAAGTTCCGCGAGCGCGACGGGGTGACGTTCCCGCTGCTGAGCGACCCGGACAAGGAAGTCCTGACGGCGTACGGCGCCTTCGGCGAGAAGACCATGTACGGCAAGAAGGTGACCGGCGTCATCCGCTCCACCTTCGTCGTCGGCCCCGACGGCAAGATCGCCGTGGCCCAGTACAACGTCAAAGCCACCGGCCACGTAGCCAAACTCCGCCGCGACCTCGGCCTCTGACCCGGAGGGAAACCTTCGACCGTTTCATGTGGTTGGTCCATGGAACGGTCGTTTGAGCAAAGATCCCGGTGTGATTTGGATCACGCCTAAATCTCAGCGCACCGCAGCGGCAGCGCTACCGTGGGTGAGTTTTACAGCGTTCCTGTGAAAGACCGGTACTCCCGGGGCCGTCAACGTTCAGCTGCGGGTGTGTCAAGAATCGTCTCGTCCTTCGCTCTGACCTGCCGAAACCGGGTAATCTGCGCGCGCAGTCAGCCTCTGGGAGGGAGGGACCTGCCGCGATGGGAAAACACTCCTCTGCGGTGACACGAAGTAACAACCGTCGTCCGGTGTACATCACCGCGCTCGGGCTTCTGGTGCTGTCCTTGGGCGCCGTGTTCGTGGTCCGCTCCTTCGGTTCGGAGTCCGGCGCGGACGGCTTCCTCGGCGGTAGCGGTTCGTGCGACGACCCGACGCAGGTCAGCCTGAGCACGACGCCCGAGTTGCAATCCTCGCTCGAGGCCGCGGCGAAGTCGCTGGCGAGCAAGGGTGGCGACGACGGAACCCCGTGTCTGCAGTTCACCATCAGCGCGGCAACCTCGGCGAAGGTCGCCCAGGACGTCGCGAGCGGCAGCGACAACCGGCCCGACCTGTGGGTGCCGGACTCCTCGCTCTGGGTCGCTCAGGCCGACGACGGGCAGACCGTCCCGACCATCGCCGTACCGTCCGTCGCGACCTCTCCACTGGTCCTGGTCGGCCGGAACTCCAACTTCGCCGACACCTCGTCCTGGCTGCGTTCCTTCGCCGGTGCCGAGCCGGCCCTGCTGGACCCACTCAGTACGTCGCCCGGCGCACTCGCACTGCTCGCCGTACAGGCCGAGCGGACGAAGACGTCGGCGTCCGACACCCAGGTGGCGGGCGTGATCGTGCCGCTCGCGCAGCGGCTCGGCTCGATGGCGAAGCCGTACACCGATACAGCCGCCTTGTTCGGCAGAGCCAACCAGGAGGGAAGCACGCTCGTCGTACCGGCCTCCGAGCAGAGCTTCGTGAAGTACCAGGAAGACCACCCGGAGTCCGAGCTCAAGGCCGTCGTACCGGCTACCGGCACGCTGGTGCTGGACTACCCGATCGTGGTCACCTCGAAGTCCGACGCCGAAGCCGTCACCGAGGCGGCCAAGGCGCTCGGCACCGAGCTCATCACCGACAGCGCGAGCCAGGCCCGCGAGGACGCCGGCTTCCGGGACCGCCTGATCAGCCCGCTCAGCGGCGGCCGCGGCGTCGGCGACATCACCCAGCTGACCAAGCCGACCTCCGACGCGATCGACAAGACGCTGCTGAACTGGACCCGGCTGTCGTTGTCCACCCACTCGCTGGCGGTGATCGACATCTCCGGCTCGATGGCGGAGAAGGTCGGCAACAAGACCCGGATGCAGCTCACCATCGAGGCGGCCTCCGGCGGCCTGGCGCTGTTCCCGAACAGCGCGTCGCTCGGTCTGTGGACGTTCTCGACCAAGATCGGGCCGGACGGCGCCGACTACAAGGAACTCGTCCCGATCGCGCCACTGTCGGACCGGCAGCGCAAGAAGATCGTCGACAACCTGAGGGTCCAGCACGCGGTCCCCAACGGCGGCACCGGTCTGTACGACACCGCGATCGCCGCGGTCCGCGCAGTACGGCAGCAGTACGACTCCAGCGCCGTCAACTCGATCCTGCTCTTCACCGACGGCCAGAACGACGACCCGAACGGCCCCACGCTGGATTCCGCGATCAAGGTGCTCGAGGGTCTGCGCGACCCGGCCCGCCCGGTCCGCATCATCGCCCTCGGCATGGGCCCGGACGTCAACGCCGATGAACTCCGCCGCCTCGCCGCGGCCACCGGCGGCCAGTCCTACGTCACCCGCAACCCCACCGACCTCCGCGAAGTCTTCATCGACGCACTCCAAAGCCGCTGAACGAGGTCGCCTCCCCTAGGATGTCTTCCGACGGGGAGGCGACTCCCTCAGCCAGAGTGGTGGAACGGCAGACACGCCGGCTTTAGGTGCCGGTGCCCCCGGGCGTGCGGGTTCAAATCCCGCCTCTGGCACCCTGATGAGCCGCGGCGCCGCCGGCGGTCGGCCGAAGGGTCAAGCTGCGTATTCCTCGGAAGACCTCCGCAAGGGGGCGTCGCCTGGTTGGAGGCCGAATGCGGCGGCGGCTGAGACGCCGCGGATGACCAGTTCTATGAAGTTGGTGCCTGAGCTGCCGGGGATGAGGCCCGGGGTTCCCTCGGGTACGGCGGTCAGGTGGGGATAGCAGGTGACGTCGGTCAAGGTGATCGTGCCACTCGGCGTGCGGCCGGCGACCGGGAGCGAGTCGCCGACGGCGAAGCCGATCGCGTCGGGGCCGCAGTCGAACTTGCAGTTGCCGAAGTTGTCGATGACGCTGACCGTCGGCTCGTCAGCGGTCGTGATCGGTACGGCGGTTGGCGTCGAGGGCACCGGGCGGTCGTCGACGACCCATTTCGCCAGCAGTGGCAGGTACCAGAGGCTGCGGAACTGCGTATCCACAATCTTCTGGACGTTGTCGAGACCGGCCGATTCCACCACCTCGCGGACGTCGGTGAGATAGACCTCGGAGATGTGAAGCTCCCGGCGGACCAGCGACAAGACCCGCGCGTTGAAAGTGCTGGCGACGAGATGTCGCCCGTTGTGGAAATAGCAGAACGGCACACCGTTCGGCCAGTGACCGTCCCGCGGCGCGATGTTGACCAGGGTGATGGTCGGAAATCCCTGCTCACCAAGGGATTCCGTCGATCTCAAACAGTCCAGCAGGGTCAACGCGGCGAAGGATTCCGGGTCAGGTCCGTCCGCGGCGACGATTGTCGGTGTCTGACCGAACAAGGCGCCGATGCGGGTGCTCAGCCTGGCCCGGGCATTGCCGTCGGAACAGTCGGTGATGTAGGTGATCGGATACATAGCGGCTCCTGATGTTTGCAGCTGAGGACAAATGAAGAGAGGCCCCCGACACAGGAGGCCTCTCAGCTGCAAGCATCACGTGCGTACGCCGCTAGAGTCCTCCGCATCGAGGGCTCAGCATTCGCATGGCGGCGTACCTGATCACGACGGCGATGGTAGCACTTGGCCGTTGTCGAAGTAGTCGATTAACGCCGGGTCCAGGGGCGGGACGTCGATCGGAGTGCCGTTGTCGCGCAGGGATGTGGTGGCCGCGTAACCGGCGGCGACCGCGGCGCGGGCGGCGATCGGGGAGGTGAGCGTCGCGCCGCCCTCGTGGACGAAGCGAATGTACTCGCGGACCAGTCGTGGGTCGGCGCCGCCGTGACCGCCTTCGGCATCGGGGATCTCGACCACCTGGTCAGCGTCCTCGCGGTACCCGGACCGGCGGCTGTTCCACACCTTCACTACACCGCCCGGCCCGTCGCCGAAGTTCTCCAGCCGGCCCGCCGTACCGATGACGGTGTAGTTGCGCCAGTAGTCCGGCGTGTAGTGGCACTGCTGGTAGGTGAGGTAAACCCCGTTGTCCAGCAGGAGATTCGCCATCGACAGGTCCTCGACGTCCATCACCGGCGCCATCCCGGTCTGCGACAGCGGCGGCCAGTTGTCCTCGGAGACGAAGTCGGCGAACCGTTGGCCGGACCTGTCGAGACGGTCCTCGATCCCGCCGTACAAGGTCAAACCGCCGAAGGCGTTCGCACGAGTCGTGTAGCCGCCCGCCAGCCAGTGCATCACATCGATGTCATGAGCACCTTTCTGCAACAGCAGACTGGTGGTACGGCGACGATCCGCGTGCCAGTCCTTGAAGTAGTAGTCGCCGCCGTGGCCGACGAAGTGCCGGCACCAGATCGCCTTCACCTCACCGATCGCGCCGGACTGGATGAGATCCCGCATCGTCTGTACGACGGGCATGTGGCGCATGTTGTGGCCGACGTACAGCCGGGCCCCACTGTCGTACGCCGCCTGGAGAACCCGGTCGCAGCCGGTCGTCGTGATCGCCAGCGGCTTCTCCACGAACACCGAAACCCCGGCCCGGAGGAAGTCGATCGCCGGATCCTCGTGCAGGTCGTCCGGGGTGGTCAGGAAGACACCGTCCAGCTTCAGGTCGAGCAGCTCGGTGTAGTCGGCGTACGTCGTCGCGTCCGGGTACTGCTCCCGCGCCGCGTCCCGTTGGGCCGCGACCGGGTCGGCGAGAGCGACGATCTCGGACCCTTCGCCGGGCTGATGTGCGTGCTGCGCGATGCGGCTCCGGGCGCCGAGTCCCACCACACCGAACCGTAGGTCAGTCATTTCGCTCCTGCACATAGTTGTTTGCAACACACTAACTCCGAGCATTTCCGCCACTCAATGCCCATCCCTCCAGGTGGGATCGAGCGCCGGTGGCACCTAGTGATCGTCCGGTGTTGACCGAGTGGTCACCCAGGCAACACCGGCGGCTCGACCGGTCCGGTCACCATGGCGGAATGTGAGCCTCCACTATGTGGCACTGGGGGACTCGACCACCGTGGGTGTCGGGGACCCGATGAATGGCAGCAGTACGACCGACCTCTCCGGTGCCGGCGCGCGCCCGGGCGAAGGGTGGCGAGGCTGGGCCTCGCTGCTCGCCGATGCCCTGGCCAGCTCCCACCGTGTGACGTTCTCCAACTTCGCGACCAGCGGTGCGACGGCGCCGATGGTCGCGACCGAGCAACTGCCCGAGACCGGCTCCGGTCCGATCGACATCGCCTCGCTGATCGTCGGTGTCAACGACACCCTGCGCTCCACGTTCGACGCCGGCCGGATCCGCGACTGCCTGCAGCTGTGCGCCGAGGAACTGACCGCCCGCGGCGCCCTGCTGCTCACCGTCCGCTTCCACGATCACGGTCAGGTCTTCGGCCTGCCGTCCTGGCTGCGCCGGCCGCTGTGGCAGCGCATCGAACAGGTCAACCTCGCGTACGACGATCTGCACGCGAGGTACGGCGGGATCCGGCTGGACATGGCCGACTACCCAGAGGTCTACCGGCGGGACTTCTGGAGTATCGACCGGCTGCATCCGGGTGAGCGCGGGCATCGTCGGCTGGCGCGCTCGTTCGCCGACGAGTTGGCTCGGCGCGGGCTGCGGATCGCCGTACCGCCTGAACTGGACTGCGCGTCCAAGCCGCCGAGCAAGTGGGCGGACACGGTGTGGCTGGTCCGCGAAGGCGTGCCGTGGCTCGGGCGACGGGCCGGCGACCTGACTCCGTGGGCAGCCCGGATGGCCGTGAGCCAGCTTCGCCCGGCGACCAATGCGGAGGTGCAGCGCGTCGAGGCATAGGGTCTGAGGCATGGCTCGTATCGATGGACGTAGTGCGGATCAGCTTCGGCCGGTGACCTTGACGCGGCAGTGGCTCGACCACGCCGAAGGGTCGGTGCTGGTCGAGTTCGGCCGGACCCGGGTGCTGTGTGCGGCGAGTGTGACCGAGGGCGTGCCGCGGTGGCGGAAGGGCTCCGGGCTCGGCTGGGTCAGCGCGGAGTACGCGATGCTGCCGCGATCGACCAACACCCGCTCCGACCGCGAATCGGTGAAGGGCCGGATCGGCGGCCGGACGCACGAGATCTCCCGGCTGATCGGGCGTTCGCTGCGGGCCGTGATCGACTACAAGGCGCTCGGCGAGAACACCATCCTGCTGGACTGCGACGTCCTCCAGGCCGACGGCGGCACCCGGACCGCCGCGATCACCGGCGCGTACGTCGCCCTCGCCGACGCCGTGAGCTGGCTGCGCGACCGCAAGCTGCTGAAGAGCGAGCCACTGACCGGCTCGGTGTCCGCGGTCTCGGTCGGCATCATCGACGGCACCCCGATGCTCGACCTCTGCTACGAGGAGGACGTCCGGGCCGAGACCGACATGAACCTGGTGATCACCGGCGAGGGCAAGTTCATCGAGGTGCAGGGCACCGCCGAGGGCGCGCCGTTCGACCGCGCCGAGCTGGACAGCCTCTTGGAGCTCGGTACGGCGGGATGCCTGGAGCTGACCAAGCTTCAGCAGGAGGCGTTGTCGTGAGCAAGGTGTTGCTTGCCTCGAACAACCAGAAGAAGCTCGAGGAGCTGCGCCGGATCCTGACCCCGATCGTCCCTGGGATCGAGGTGCTCGGGCTCGGCGACGTACCGCCGTACCAGGAACCGGCCGAGACGGAAGCGACGTTCGAGGGCAACGCGTTGCTGAAGGCGCACGCGGCGCTGGCGTCGACCGGGTTGCCGTCGATCGCGGACGACAGCGGCATTTGCGTCGACGCGCTGAACGGGATGCCCGGCGTACTGTCCGCGCGCTGGGCCGGGCCGGCGAAGGACAACCACGCGAACAACCTGCTGCTGCTCGGGCAGTTGGAGGACGTGCCGGACGAGCGGCGCGGCGCCTCGTTCGTCGCAGCCGTCGCGTTCGTCCGCCCGGACGGGGAGGACGAGCTCGTCCTCGGCGAGATGCGCGGCTCGGTCATCCGCGAGCTCCGCGGCTCCGGCGGTTTCGGGTACGACGTACTGTTCCAGGCCGACGGGTACGACCGGACCACGGCGGAACTGTCGATCGAAGAGAAGGACGCGATCAGTCACCGGGGCAAGGCGTTGCGCGCGCTGGCCCCGATCGTCGCGAAGGCGCTGGGAGGCTAGACCATGTTGTTCGCCGGATCGGATCGCGACGGCGTCGCCGAGGGCCGCATCACCGCGGCGTACCGGCGCTGGGCCGAGGCCCGGGTGGTCGAGGGGCGGATCTACCGCACCAACGCCGGCCGGATCGAGATCGACAGCGTCCGGGAGGTCAACCCGGACCTGATCGCCGACAGCGACGCCGACGTCGCCGCCGCGGACCGCCGCAACGCCAAGGACGTCCGCCGCCGCCTGCGCGGCACCGAGGAGTGGCCGACCTTCCTGGTCAAGTTCCACCTGGTCGAAGGCCCCGACCCCCGCGACGAACTCGCCGCCCAGTCGACCTTGTCACCCGCCGACCTCGAGGACCTCAAGGCCCGGCTGGCGAAGTTCGACGAGTTCAGCAACCAGGGCCCCTGGACCACCGACACCCTCCGCCTGATCCAATCCAAACCCGCCACCCGAGCCGCCGACCTGGCCGCCGCCCTAGGCCGCGAAACCGCCCCCTTCAAACTGGACGTCCGCAAACTGAAAAACCTGGGCCTCACCTACAGCCTCGAGGTCGGCTACGAACTAACCCCGCGCGGCACGGCCTACCTGAACTCGCTCTGAACCTACCGTCCGGCCTGGGCGCAAACGGAAGCGTGATCATGATCTGAGGGGTTTTGCGGGGGTTCTGAGGGGTTGGTTGCGATGTGGGTGGGTGGGGTGAGGGCTGACGGTGAGAGCAAGCGGCGATTCGGCCGCAGGTCTCACTGGAGGAATCATGAACCGCAAGTGGTCAGCTCTCGCACTGTCCGCAGTCGCGATGGGTGCCGTCGCCGTCAGCGCGACTGAGGCATCGGCCGGTCCGAAGGACCCGGCAGGATCGTCGGGGGTCGTGCTGGTGGATCCGCCCAATTGGCCGGACGAAGGCTCCGGCTACCCAGGGTCCGGTACTGCGACCCCGGAGTACAACTACCCGAACTACGACCCTAAGTACGAAGTGGCTCGTGTGGCCCCGGCGCCGTCTGCCTCGGTGGCGAGCTCGTCGGACGACACCGCTGCGACTGTGCTGCAGGCTGGTGCCTCCGCCCTCGGTGGTGCCGGAGTCGCCTTCGGTGCGATGTGGCTGTTCCGCCGCCACCACCGGCTGGCCGGCTAGTCAGGAGGGGGTGCCCGCTGCCCGGCGTGCTGCCGTGCGCCGGACAGCGGGTGCAGACTGGGTGATGTGGGAGGGGGACCAGCCACCCGCTCACCCGGTATCGCCGGTCGCGTCGAGGAACGGGGAATCCTGGGAGCGGCGATCCGGGGAGCCGCCGAAGGACAACCATGTGCGGTCTTCGTGCACGGCGAGGCCGGCGTGGGCAAGACCCGTCTGGTCAGAGCCGTCTGTGACGACGCCGTGAAAGCCACCGTCTTGTGGGGTCGGTGTGTCCGCTTCGGCGCGGTCGATTCGCCGTACGGTCCGCTGGTCAACGCGTTGGAGGGCTGGGTCGAGTCGGCCGAGCCCCATGAACTGACCGAGGTACTCGACGCCGTTCCCGCCGCGGGTCAGCTGTTGCCGGCGCTAGGCGGTCACCATGAGGTCCGGCTCCTGTCAGTCGTCGACGGCTTGGTGATGGCGATCGCCAGGCAGCGGCCGACGATTCTGGTCGTCGACGACGTGCAGTGGGCCGATCCGGCCTCCCGCGACGCGCTCGCCTATCTGGTCGCCGGGTTCCGCAGCCAGCGGCTGGCGATTCTGGCGACGTATCGCGATGAGGAACTCGGCACCGGTCACCCGATGCACAGCTGGCTGGCGGATCTGCGCCGGCTCCCGTCGGTGACCGACGTACGGCTGGACCGGCTGAGCTGGGACGAGACCGAGCAACAGGTCGCGATGCTGCTGGGTGATCGTCCTCGCCGCGGGCTCGTGGATGCCGTCGTACGGCGGTCCGACGGCAATCCCTATCTCAGTGAACTGCTCCTCGAGGGAGTGAGCGTGACCGCCGACGAACTGCCCGCTGATTTGCCGGCCGAGCTGTCGGGAGCCTTGCTCGCGGCCTGGCACCGGCTGTCGGCGCCGGGGCGTGAGGTCATGCGGCTGCTGGCGGTCGCGGGTCGGCCGTCGTCGATCGACGATCTGCGGGAGGTCGCCGCATCGGCCGGGATCGGTCCTGATGCGGTGACGCGTGCGCTGGCCGAGGCGGTGAACACAGGGATGAGCGTGGCGCAGGGTGCGGACTTGTGCTGGTTCCGGCACCCGTTGGTCGCCGAGGTTCTGTACGCGACCTTCGTCCCCGGCGAGGCGGAAACAGTGCATGCCGCGTGGGCCAAGGCGCTCGCGTCGCGCCCGGCGACGGGCCTCGACGAGGTCCAGCGGCAAGGCGACCTTGCGCTGCATTACGAGGCCGCGCGTGACCTCGAATCCTGTCTCGAGGCGTCGCTGCGAGCAGCTGATCTCGCGAGCGGGATCAAGGCCCGGCGCGAGGAGGCCGTTCATCTCCGCCGCGCGGCACGCTTGTGGCCGATAGTCCACGGCAGTGACGCCGAGGAGGTCGGCCTGCTGGAGCGGGTCGCGCGATCCAACGCCCTGGTCGGCGACGGCGAGGCCAGCTTCCAGGCGTGGAGCCGCGCGCTCGAACTCGTCGACGAGCGTACCGATCCCCTGCGGGCCTGCCGGCTGCTGCGGCGATGGGCGGACTCTGCCTTTGCGACCGGCCGAACCAGCGGGCGACCGATCGCCGAGGCCGAGCACGCGGTCGAGCTGAGCCGGGCGTTTCCGGACAGCGAGGAGTACGCCGACGCACTGGCGTTCCTCAGCTGGTGTCAGTGGTGGAACAACGAACTCGAGCTGTCCGGGAAGTACGCCGAGGAGGCGGTGCAGGCGGCTCATCGGTCGGGATCCAACGTGGCGCTCAGTCTGGCGTACGCCGTCCGCGGGAACGCCGACATTCACGGCGAGCGCTCCGACACCGACACCGCCACCGGCCTGCGATTCGCCGAGCTCACCGGCGATCCGGAACTCATCTGGCGGATGCTGGTGATCCGCCACAACTACCTGACCCGTCGTGGCCGACTGCTGGAATGCATCGAGCCGATCAAACGATTTCTCGCCTTCGCCCTCGACGAAGGAGCACTGTCGGTCGCGGTCTTCGCCGCCGGCCTGCTGTCCCATCACCTCCTGATGTTCGGACGCTTGCCGGAAAGCGCCGAGGTCATCCGCGAAGGCCTGTCCCTGGCCGGTCTCCCGAACGCCGGCGCCATGGCCCGGCTGAGCGCGGCCTCGTTGTCGGTGCGGCAGGGAAACGCGGACGTCGCGGGCCTGCACGTGCAGCGCGCCGAGGAGCTGATGCCGGGACTCGAGAACCGAACGGGCCTCTTCGCGCAGCCTGTCCTGGCCGAGTACCTGATCGCCACCGGCCGCCCCGAGCAGGCCCTCGACATGCTGTCGCGAACGATCGGCACGCAGTACGTCGATACTCGCGACGCCGATGAGCTGCTCGTCTGGGGAGCACGCGTCGCAGCCGATCTGATGGAGGCCGCCCGGGACCGCCGTGAAGCCGTCGGATCGATCCACGCGGCGTACGACGAACTTCTGTCAGCGCGCCGGCGGATGCAGCCGCAGCCCTTCGAGCTCGGCGGGCCCGACGACCTGATCCAACCGGCGATGCAGGCGCTGTTCACGGCGGAGACCGCGCGGTACAAAGCTCAGTCGCCCACCTCCGCGCAGTGGGAGGACGCCGTACGGCGATGTGACACGGCGGGACTGCTGTGGGATGAAGCGGTCGCCTCCCTCCGGTGGGCCCAGGCGTTGCTCGACGAGGGCAGCTCACGAGCCGTTGTCGCCGTACCGCTGAGGTCCGCGCATCGGTTCGCGGTCCAGGCCGGCGCGAATCCCTTGCGGCAGCAGGTCGAGGCGTTCGCCGCTCTCTGCGCCATTCCGCTCCAGGAGCCGACCCAACCGTCGCCACCGGAGACCCCGGGGCCGCTGCGTTCGCTGACGAAGCGCGAGCAGGAGGTGCTGTCCTACCTCGTGGCCGGCCGGACGTACGCCGAGATCGCCAAGGCGCTCTTCATCAGCGAGAAGACGGTCAGCGTGCACGTGTCAAACCTGCTGCACAAAACCGGGACGTCGTCACGTCGCGAGGTGGCTGCCCTCGCCGTCAGACTCGGACAAACCCCGAGGAACTAACCGGCCGAGCGCGCGGCGGGCGGTGCGGTCGGCGGACGCCGGTCGGCCGACTGCCACGCCGTACAGAACGATCTCGGACTCGCTGTCGAGCTGCAGCAACCCCGACAATTCGTCATCGAGGAAGCCACCGAGATTGACGGCTCCCAGGTCGAGCCCGGTCGCCGCCAGGACAAGGTTCTGCGCCACGTGCCCCGCTTCCAGCAACAGGTAGCGGTAGCCGCGGTCGCCGTACTTGACCAGGCTGCGCGCACAAACGGCGGACAGCACCAGTACGACGGCTGCCTCGGCCGCCCATGGCTGGTCCAGGAACAGGTACGTGACTTGCGACGCCGGTACGACGCCCTTGCAGACCAACTCAAGGCCGTCTGCGAGTGGCACGTAGTGGTAGATCCCGGCGGGCAGATCGTCGACTGAGCGCACAAGGAGGCTGAGTTCGAGTGGGTACAGCCCTCCGGCGGACGGCACCGCTCGGTCGACCACGTAGAGCGGGCCGTCGTCGGTCACGCCGGTGGCGCCGTACGCGATCCTTAGCAGCGTGGCGAGCTCCGGGAAGCTGATCGGCCGGTCGCCGAACGCGCGGCACGACACACGGTCGCTGACCAATTCGGCCAATGGCCTGTCGAGCCGTACCCCCGGCGGCAAAGGGATCCACGGTGCAGTCGGGTCCTCCCGCCCTGGCTGCGGCGTCGAGACCACCTCAGGGGTCAACGACCGAGCGGTGCCTCGATGGTAGGTCCAGGCCAACGGATGATCGGTGGTCATCGGGCTGTTCCTTACGCGAGTGGGTGCGGCACGAGATTGAGCTCGTCCAGCCGCGCGGGCCGCGATCGCAGCCCGATCCGGGCCGGCATCTCCAGCAAGCGGGATCCGCCGAGCCTCGCCTGACTCGCACCGAACCAGATCGGCACGAACCCTGGCACCACAGCGCGCACCACCTGGACCCCCACACCGGCGACATCCGGCGGCGTGACATCCACCGCGAGTACGTCCGGCGCCACCTCGGCGACTGATCGGACCAGCGACTGAAGGTTGCCATCAGCAAGTTTTGTCGGCCACGGCTCGCGCGGACACTCGCGGAGGAATTGCAGTCCGGCGGCGGACGGGTCGGCGTACAGCAAATCGTGGTCGTCAAGCGTCGCAACCTTGGACGGCGAGGCTGCCAGCTCGGCCATCCGCGCCCGGACAGCGGGGAACCGGAGTCGGCTGCGCAGCAGCGGGCGCACCTGCGCTGCCTCCAGTACGGCGGCCCTCGCGGCAGCAACCGGGTCCAGCGCGGCGGCGACCCCGATCACGGCGGCCGGTGCCCGGGAGGACCATGCAACGGCGAGGGCGACGGACGCTGCGGTGTCTGTCGGGAGCAGATGCACCATCAGCTCGACGCCACGCCGTGCATGGGTCGCGGCGATCGCGCGTACCTGTTCTTCCGGGACGTCGGCGGCCGCCACGCGTCGGCCGGGCAGCTGATGCGACCAGGCGATCATGAAAGCGTCCCGCTCGATCACCTCGAGCAACGCTCGCAGCGTCGCGCCGGCCTTGCCCTGGCCGGCCGCGAACCCGTTCGAGGTGGCGGGGAACAACGGGACCGGCGGCCGGTAGCCCAAATGCGTTGCCAGCAAGGGGATCCAGACCTCCTCTCCCGTCACCAACGACTCTGCGGGCACCCATTCGAGCTCGGTTTCCGGCCGCCACGGCTGAAACGGCAGCTCGTCGTACTGATGGTCGGCGAACAGCACGAGCTGTTGCGGATGCAGCCCGGGCCGGTCCAGTCCGTCGTACGTCGAAGTGATCTTGCGCTCGGGTTGCCAGGTCATCGCGGCGTAGCGCTCAAGGGCCTCGCCGAGCGCGCTGTCGCGTGCCTCGGTCAGCGTCCAGCCCTTGCCCGAGCAGGACACGAAGGGGTTGGTGGCTGTGCGGAAGTGGGAGTTCGCCAGCTCGGCGCGGACGATGTACGGCCGCTCGGGCTCGTCGACGTCTTTCGGTATCACCTCCAGCACGCGGACGACGCCGCAGAGTCGATCGACCGCTTGGTGGAAGTCTTGAGGTCCGACCGGCCGGCGGTGCTTTGCGCACGCTGGGCAGTCGGGGCGTGGCACAACCGGATGCAGCTCCTCGGCGCCGCTCACCGCGTCGAGAGTCAGCACACCACTGGACAACCGCCGTACGTCGGTCATTGCGTCGGTCACCATCGGCAGCAGGGCCGGCAGCAGCGGTTGCTCCGCGGCCTCCCGGTGGGCAACGAGATTCTCCTCGAGGGCCATCGCCGTAGCGAAGTCCTGTTCGCAGGCCAGCGCGCGCATCCGCCAGCAGAGGTAGCACGGGCTCTCGCCGGGGATCACCAGCGGACCGATGGTTGCCCTCGAGCCACGCAGCGCGACGTGCAGCGTCGGCACACCTAATCGCAGCCCGACCGTGTTGACCCACGAATGGACGACCGGAAGCCCACCGTCATCGACCGCAACGACGAGATCCGCACCGGCCATCACCGCCGGCAGTTCGTCACGCTCCCGCGGGTACGGCACTCGTAGTACAGGGCCGGCCAGCGCATCCGCGCGCCCGATGAGAACAACCCCTCGCTTTGCTGGGGAGTTCATTCGCCAAGGTTTGCGAACCGCTGTATGGCGCCGGCGTCGTACTCGCCGAGGGTCCCCTGCCCCTCGGAAGTCTCGAAGATGCCCATCATCGCGCAGCGCACCACGCCCGGCAGCGGACCACCGGACCGGAACCTCGGGTCGAACGCGAGGATGTCGCGGACTTTGACGTAGGCCCGCCACTCGTCGTCCGTCACCGTCTCCAGTTGGTCCCGCATGCGCTGGACCCGCTCCTTGAGTTCCTCCAGCTCCGGAATCGGCATAGCTCCCCCTCCCCACCTTCTTCGAGTATCGACCGCTGCGATGTGGTGTCAACCCAAGTCGTCGCGGAGAGCCTCCGCGGGTTCTTCTAAGACAGCGGCAGGCCGGCGGCGAGGTGGGCGAAGGCTTGGTCAATGGTCCGGAGGTAGTCCGGCATCCGGGCCTCCCCGCTGATCTCGTACGTCGCCATCACCACGCCGATGACTGCGCCGGCCCACGCTCGTACGGCGAAATCGTCAGACGATCGGCCGACGCGTTCGGCGGCGAGTTCGGCGAGCAGGTCGATGCCGGCGTACAGCTGATCGAGCATCCGGGCCCGGAGTTCAGGAGCATTGAGGACGAGCTGCTGGCGTTGGGATTCCAGGTCCCACTCGTCCTCGGACAAGGTCTCGAGGCTGGCCCGGAGAGTCGCCCGCAAGGCCTCGGTCGGGTTCAGCTCGGGCGGCTGGGCCCGGAAGAGGTCGATCATCACCGGGTCGAGCCGGTCGAAGACGACGGTGTCCTCCTTGGTCGGGAAGTACCGGAAGAACGTCGCCGGCGACACCTCGGCCGCGGCCGCGATCTCCTGCACCGTCGTCTCGGCATACCCCTGCTCGTGGAACAGCCGCAGTGCGTGCTCCTGGATGGCCGCCCGGGTCTTCGCCTTCTTCCGTTCGCGCAGCCCGACCGGCTTCTCCTTCGTCATGGCTTGATTGTGACAACTTCCGCCGTACCGTCGGCGACTGACACGGCCGAGCGGCGCGGGAGGTAGGCGATGGCGAGCAGCAGGCCGAGTACGGCGACCGCGCAACAGGTCCACAGCGTCGAGTTCATGCCGTGCACGAAGGCGTTTCGGGCGGACTCGGTGAGCGACGGCGAGCCGACCTTCGTCGCGACAGCGACTGCGCCGGACGCGCTGTCCCGGGCCGCGTCGGCGACCGCGGGCGGCAGGCCGGTGACGTCCAGCCTGTCCCGGTACGCCGAGTTCAGCACCGTGCCGAGGATCGCGACCCCGATCGTGCCGCCGACCTGGCGCAACGCCTGGATCAGGCCGGAGCCCGCTCCACTGCGTTCGGTGCTCAACGCCCCGGTCGCCAGCTGCATCACCGGAGGCAGCGTGAATCCGATGCTGAGCCCGACCACGCTCACCCAGATCGCCGCGTAGCCGTAGCTGTCGCCTGTGTCGGTGAAGGCGCCCATCGCGAGACCACCGAACATCAGCACGAACCCGACCGCCACAGTCACGCGAGCGCCCATGGCGACGACGAGCCGCTCAGCCAGCTTGGACCCGACCAGCAGACCACCGATGATCGGCAGCAACCGCAGCCCCGTCTGCAGGGCGTCGACCCCTTGGACCGCCTGGAACAGCTGCGGCAACACGAACAGCAACCCCATCAGCGCAAACGACGCGACGGTCGCCAGCACCGTGCCCCAGGTGAACTCGCGCGACCTGAACAGACTCAGGTCCACCAACGGATCCGCAGCACGCGTCTGCCACACGCCGAACGCGGCCAGCACCACCACGCCGAGCGCGATCCCGCCGAGCGTCAACGGATCACCCCATCCACGCTCCCCAGCCGACACGAACCCGTACGTGAGCGCCACCAGCCCCGCCCCCGACAGCCCGATTCCCAGTACGTCGATCCGCCCGGACCGGTGACCACGAGTCGCCGGAACAAGCAGCGCCACGGCCACTACACCGACCACCACCAGCGGCACGTTGATCAGAAAGATCGATCCCCAGCGGTAGTTGTCCAGCAGCCAGCCGCCGAGCACCGGTCCCAGCGGGATGCCGAGCGAGTTGGCCATCACCCACGTCGTGATCGCGCGGCCGCGCTCCTCCGGCGCGAACAGCACGTTGATCAGCGACATCGACAACGGGATCAGGAACGCCGCCCCGATCCCGAGCCCGGCGCGGAACGCGATCAACTGGCCCGGCGACGTCGCGAACGCACACGCCGCCGACGCCGCCCCGAACATCACCAGCGCCCCGACCAGCAACCACTTCTGCCCGAACCGGTCCCCCAACAACCCGGCCGGCAGCAGCAGCGCCGCGAGGACCAGCGTGTACGCGTTCGCGAACCACTGCAGCTGACTGATCGACGCGTCCAGCTCGGTCGCCAACGTCGGCAGCGCCACGTTGAGCACGGTCAGATCCAGTCCGACCACGATCAGGCTGACGGACATGGCTCCCAGCGCCCACCACCGGCGCGGGTCGGGTGCGGTCTCCATCACGAATCCTTTCTGAGAGCAACTCTCAAATTAGAGTAGATCTCAGAATCTCGAAATGTCCAGCCCGCACAACAAAGCGCCGGTACGACGATCACGTCGTACCGGCGCTGATGCGGCAGGTCAGATGTCGAAGACTGCGTTCGAGGTGGCGAGCTCGACCGGGCCGGGGAAGGTGCGGCGGGCGCCTTCGGCCTGGGTCTCGCGGTTGAACCACGGCGGCACGTGAGTGATGACGAGGCGTTTGACGCCGGCCTTCTTCGCGTGTTCGCCGGCGTCGGCGGGAGTCATGTGCAGGTCGGGCGGGTTGTCCGGGTCGTTGTCCTGCAACGCCGCCTCGGACAGCAGCAGGTCGGCGCCGCGGGCCAGTTCGATCAGCGCCTCGTTCGGGCCGGTGTCGCCGGTGTAGACGAGCGATTTGTTGCCATGCTCAACGCGGATCGCGTACGCCGGGACCGGATGCGCCATCGGCGCGGTCCGGACGGTGAACGGCCCGATCTGCTGAACTTCCTGCCAGGTATGGAACTCCAGCTCCTCCTCCATGCCCGGATCCTGCGGCAGGTCGTAGGCCAGCGCCATCCTGGTCGCCGTGTCGGGCGGACCGAAGACGGGGATCCGCGGGATCGGTGACTCAGGTGCGTACTTGGCCGAGACGTAGAGGCCGCACAGATCCATGCAATGATCAGGATGCAGGTGGGACAGGCCGATCGCGCCGATCTCAGGTACGGCGAGATACCGCTGGAGCGAGCCGAGCGCGCCACTGCCGAGGTCGAGGATCAGGTTGAACCCCTCGGCCGTGACCAGATAGCTCGAGGCGGCCGAGTCCGGCCCGGGGAGCGACCCGGAGCAACCGATCACGGTGAGCTTCATAGCTGGAACATTACCGGCGGGTTGCCGCCTTCGCAGGAATGCCGGTGGCGCCACGGAGCGGCGGATTCGGTTGCCTGGCAGTGATTTCGCCCACGTTCCGTCCGGACCCGGTGCCGATGACAACGATGTTCGTTGGCCGGCCGCAACACCATGGCTCAGCGGATCCAGGCGAACTGGTCGACGCCGGAGATGACCGGACCGAGGAAGCGGGAGCCGATGGCGGCGAACTCGGCCGGGTTCCCGGTGGTGACGAACCGGTGCTGCGGCGCCGGCAGGTCGTCCGGCCGGAGCAGCCCGGTCTTGGTGAGGACGCCGTACACGTCCTTCGCGCACTCCTCGGCGCTGCTGACCAGGGTGACGTTGTCACCCATCACGTACGAGATGACGCCGGTGAGCAACGGGTAGTGCGTGCAGCCGAGGATCAGCGTGTCGACGCCGGCCTCGACCAGCGGGTCTAGGTACTCGTGCGCGGCCTCGAGCAGTTCGGGACCGGACGTCACGCCGGACTCGACGAAGTCGACGAACTTCGGGCAGGCGCGGGTGAACAGCTCGACCTGCGGCGCGGCGGCGAACCCGTCCTCGTAGGCGAGCGAGGCCGCGGTCGCGCGGGTGCAGATCACACCGACGCGCTGGTTCCGCGTCGCGGCGACGGCTCGGCGGGCGGCGGGCAGGATCACCTCGACCACGGGTACGTCGTACCGCTCGCGGGCATCCCGCAGCATCGCCGCACTGGCGGAGTTGCAGGCGATCACGAGCATCTTCACGCCGGCCTCGACCAGGTGGTCGAGGCATTCGAGCGCGTACTCGCGGACCTCCGCGATCGGCTTGGGCCCGTACGGCTGTCGCGCAGTGTCACCGAGGTACAGGATCGGCTCGTGCGGCAACTGATCGAGCACCGCCCGGGCGACCGTGAGCCCCCCGAACCCCGAATCGAAGATCCCCACCGGTGCATCCGCCACGGCTGAAGCTTATCCGGCGTACGACGATCGCCCGTACGCGGCTGTGGACAAGTCCGGCTTCGGGCAGTGTTGAAGGGAGGCTTGCCTAAGTCAGCGAAACGACACGCCGGGGTTATCCACATCTTTACTCTCTGGAGTTGCCTTTTCGCGTGACGCGCGCCACTCTGGAGCGATGTTTCTTGAACCGCCCCCTGTGACGCCATGAACCTGGCGCATCACATCGCGGTGATGCTGAGCACCACCGCCGCTCCGAATCCGCAACCGAGCAACGCTGCTGGTCAGGCTGCGGACACGCACAGCACCGTCGGAGACATCGCCGCATCCCTGGGTCCCACCGGGATGCTGCTGGTGTTCGGCCTGGCGGTCTTCGCCCTGTACGTCATCTCGCTGTCCCTGCACCCGAATGCCAAGTGCAACCGGTGCAAGGGCATGGGACGGCACCGGGGTTCGCTGTTCAGCTACGCCACTCGCCCCTGCAACAGCTGCAAGGGCCGTGGCACCCACCCACGACTCGGACGCAAGGTCCTGTTCAAGCAACCGTAGGCGGAGATGACGTAAAACAACGGGGATTCAGGCCCACAATTGGCCTTCGAGGCGGTCCTCCGCCTCGTCGATGGTGCCCTCGTAGGCACCGGTCGACAGGTACTTCCAGCCGCCGTCGGCGACGACGAACGCGATGTCCGCGGACTCGCCCTCCCGGACACACTTCGCCGCCTGCCCGAGCGCGGCGTGCAGGATCGCGCCGGTGGAGATACCGGCGAAGATGCCTTCGTTGTCGAGCAGTTCGCGGACCCGGCGGACCGCGTCTCGCGGCCCGACGGAGAACCGCGCGTCGATGAGGGTCGCGTCGTACAACTCCGGCACGAAGCCTTCGTCGAGGTTGCGCAGACCATAGACAAGTTCGCCGTACCGGGGTTCGGCCGCGACGATCCGGACCTCGGGCTTGTGCTCGCGGAAGAAGCGGCCCGCGCCCATCAGCGTGCCGGTGGTGCCGAGGCCGGCGACGAAGTGGGTGACGGAGGGAAGGTCGGCGAAGATCTCGCGCGCGGTGCCGTCGTAGTGCGCGGCCGCGTTCGACGGGTTGCCGTACTGGTAGAGCATCACCCAGTCGGGGTGCTCCTCCGCGACCTGCTTGGCCACCCGGACGGCCTCGTTCGAACCACCCGCGGCCGGGGAGGAGATGATCTCGACACCCCACATCCGCAGGATCTGCCGGCGCTCCTCGGAGGTGTTCTCCGGCATCACGCAGACCATCCGGTAGCCGCGCAGCTTGGCCGCCATCGCGAGCGAGATACCGGTGTTGCCCGAGGTCGGCTCGAGGATGGTGTTACCGGGCCGCAGCCGGCCGTCCTTCTCGGCGTCGAGCAGCATCCGGAGCGCGGCCCGGTCCTTGATCGAGCCGGTCGGGTTGCGGTCCTCCAGCTTGGCCCACAGCCGTACGTCGGCCGACGGGGACAGCTTGGGCAGCCCGACCAGCGGCGTACCGCCGACCGAGTCCAGCAGGCTGTCGAAACGCATCGTCAGTCCTTTTTGTGGTCAGCCGCCGGCGACGGCAGGCAGTACGACGACCACGTCGCCGTCCTTCAGGCCGGTCTTCAGCCCACCGGTGAAACGGACGTCCTCGTCGTTCACGTAGACGTTGACGAACCGGCGCAGCTCCTCCGGCTCACCCTCGACGATGCGCTCCTTGAGTCCGGTGTGGACGCCGTTCACGTTGTCGATGAACTCGGCCAGCGTGGTGCCGTCCCCGTTCACCGCCTTCGCTCCGCCGGTGTACGTGCGCAAGATCGTCGGCACGCGCAGCTCGATCGCCATATCTCAGCTCTCTCCTTCTGTTTCCTGATAAGAACCAACCACGCGCACTTCTTCTTCCACGACCTCGCCGTCGATGATCCGGTACGAGCGGAACTCGACCGGCCCGTCGTACGACGGTGAGTCCGCGCCGTCGCGCGTCGACACCAGCACGTAGTGCGCGCCGGGCTCCTGCGCCAGGTTGATGTCGGTGCGGGACGGATAGGCCTCGGTCGCGGTGTGGGAGTGGTAGATCACCACCGGCTCCTCGTCCCGCTCGTCCATCTCCTTGTACAACCGGAGCAGATCCCCCGAGTCGAACTCGTAGAACGTCGGCGACATCGCCGCATTGAGCATCGGCACGAACCGCACCGCCCGATCGGACCCCTCCGGCCCCGCAACCACCCCACACGCCTCATCCGGATGATCCCGCCGAGCGTGCGCGACGATCGCGTCGTACGTCACCTGTTCGATCACCAACACACCACAACCGTAGATGCCAGCCCGACGTCCCCCTGACGACCGCCAGGTCTGTCCGCATACTGGAATGGCGCAGCACGGTGGCTTCGGTCGCGCTTACCAGCGGTTGTGGATCTGGGGGCGGATCAGGTCGTCGTAGGTCTGCTGGACGGCGGCGAGTTGGTCTTCGGTGAGGGGCGATAGGTCGGCGGCGGCGACGTTGGCGGCTACTTGGGCTGGGTTGCGGGCGCCGGGGATGACGACGGTTACGCCGGCCTGGTCGAGGATCCAGCGGAGGGCGAATTGGGCCATGCTGGCGCCGGTGGGGAGCGCGGGGATGAGGCGGCGGACGGCTTCGAGGCCGGTGGTGAAGTCGACGCCGGAGAACGTCTCGCCGACGTCGAAGGACTCGCCGTGGCGGTTGTACGTGCGGTGGTCGTCGGCCGAGAAGGTGGTGTTCTCGTCGTACTTGCCGGACAGCAGACCGCTGGCGAGGGGGACGCGGGCGATGATGCCGACGCCGGCCTCGCGGGCGGCCGGGAGCACCTCGTCGAGCGGCTTCAGCCGGAAGGCGTTGAGGATGATCTGGATCGACGCCACGTTCGGGCGCGCGATCGCGGTCAGCGCCTCGGCGCAAGTCTCGACCGACACCCCGTACGACGCGATGCGGCCCTCGTCGACCAGGGCGTCGAGCGCGTCGAAGACCGCGTCGGTCGAGTACACCGGGGTCGGCGGGCAGTGCAACTGGACCAGGTCGATGGTGTCGACGCCGAGGTTCTCCCGGGATCGGTCGTTCCAGGCGCGGAACGCGTCGAGGTTGTAGTTCGACGGGATCTGCTCCACCCGGCGACCCATCTTCGTCGCCACGGTCAGATCGCCAGATCCGTTGGACACAGTCTCCTTCAGGATCTGACCCACCAACCGTTCGCTGCGGCCGTCGCCGTACACATCCGCGGTGTCGATGAACGTGACACCGGCGTCGACGGCGGCATGCAGTACCGCGAGCGCATCGCGCTCGTCCACCTCACCCCAGTCCGCCCCAAGCTGCCAGGCACCCAGCCCGACAACCCCAACGTCCCGCCCAGTCCGACCAAGCCTCCGCGTCTCCATGGCGCCCAGTCTCCCCCACGCGGACTCCCACCACTCGCCAAGTCCCTCGGTAGCAGAACTCCCCAGACCAACAGGCCGACCCTGCTCGGCAAGTACGGACGCCACAACGGACCGCAGGTCCTTGGAACCGGTCGGCTAGTGGGACGCTCGCTCAATGGTCACGGTTAGCTCCGGGCCTTCGGCAACCGCGACGCCGACAGCCAGTGTCTCGTCCATGATCAGGTCGCGATGCGCCTCGACCGCCGCGAGCACGTCCGGAGAGGCGGTCAAAGAGAGCCGCATCCGGTCGGCCACCTCCAGGCCGGCATCGCGTCGTGCCTGCTGCACGGCGCGGACCACGTCCCGCGCCGTCCCCTCGGCCGTCAACTCAGGCGTGATCGTGGTGTCCAGTACGACGAACCCGCCGCCGCTCAGCAGCCCACTCGCCGTACCGCCCTCGGCAAGGGTCGTCTCCAACGTGTACTCATCCTCGGCCAACTCGATGCCCCCGGCAATAACGCGGCCGTCCACAGCAGACCAGTCGCCCGACTTCGACGCCTTGATCACCGTCTGGACGTCCCGCCCGAGTCGCGGCCCCGCCGCCCGCGCGTTCACCGTCAGCCGCTGCGACACCGGCGCGTCCACTTCATCGACCGACGCGAGTACGACGTCCCGGACGTTGACCTCGGCCTGGATCAACGGCACCAGAGCCCGCAACCCCGAGGCGTCGACCGTTGCCACCGTCAACGACTGCAACGGTTGCCGGCCACGGATACCGGATGCTTTACGGATCGACGACGCGACCGAGCACACCTCACGAACCCGATCCATCCGCGCCACCAGCTCCGGATCGTCCGGCAGGTCCTCAACGACCGGCCAGTCCGTCAGATGCACCGACCGCCCACCGGTCAGACCGCGCCAGATCTCCTCCGCCGTCAGCGGAAGCAGCGGCGCCACCGTCCGCGCCACCGTCTCGAGCGCGGTGTAGAGCGTGTCGATCGCCTCCGCCGAGCCCGCCCAAAAGCGGTCCCGCGATCGCCGGATGTACCAGTTCGTCAGCACCTCGACATAGCCCAGGACCGACTCGCACGCCGACGCGATCTCGTACCGATCCAGCCGCCCCTGCACCTCATTGACGAACACCCGCAGCTTGGCCAGCAGATACCGATCGAGCAAGTCCGGTGAGTCGACCGATCGACGCGCCTCGCGCCCGGCCGCGTTCGTGTAGAGCGCGAAGAAGTACCACGCGTTCCACAGCGGGATCAGCACCTGCCGGACCCCGTCGCGGATGCCTTCCTCGGTGACGACCAGGTTCCCGCCGCGCAGGATCGGGCTCGCCATCAGGAACCAGCGCATCGCGTCCGCGCCGTCCCGGTCGAACACCTCCGACACGTCCGGGTAGTTCCGCAGCGACTTGCTCATCTTCTGCCCGTCGCTGCCGAGCACGATCCCGTGGCTCAGGCACGACGAGAACGCCGGCCGGTCGAACAGCGCCGTCGACAGGATGTGCAGCGTGTAGAACCAGCCGCGGGTCTGGCCGATGTACTCGACGATGAAGTCACCCGGGAAATGGTGCTCGAACCACTCGGTGTTCTCGAACGGGTAATGCACCTGCGCGAAGCTCATCGACCCCGAGTCGAACCACACATCCAGTACGTCGGGCACCCGCCGCATCGTCGACTTGCCGGTCGGATCGTCCGGATTCGGCCGGGTCAACTGATCGACGTACGGGCGATGCAGGTCGGGCACCGGTACGCCGAAGTCGCGCTCCAACTCCTCGATCGACCCGTACACATCGATCCGCGGATACGCCGGATCGTCCGAACGCCAGACCGGGATCGGGGAACCCCAGAACCGGTTGCGGCTGATCGACCAGTCCCGCGCGTTCGACAGCCACTTGCCGAACTGCCCGTGCTTCACGTGCTCCGGCACCCAGGTGATCTGCTCGTTCAGCTCGACCATCCGGTCCCGGAACCGGGTCACCTCGACGAACCAGCTCGACACCGCCTTGTAGATCAGCGGATTCCGGCACCGCCAGCAGTGCGGATAGCTGTGCACGTAGCTGTCCTCGCGCACCAGAGCGCCGGCCGCCCGCAGATCCCGGATGATCGGCCGGTTCGCCTCGAAGACGTGCATTCCCTGGTACGGCGGCACGACGGACGTGAACCGGGCGCCATCGTCGACGGTCAGCAGAGTCGGGATCCCGACCGCTTCACAGGCGAGCTGGTCCTCCTCGCCGTACGCGGGAGCCAGGTGGACGACGCCCGTACCTTCGTCGGTGGTGACGTGCTCGGCCGCGATCACCTTGAACGCCTCGCCGGTCCCCCACACCTCGGCATCGGCGAAGAAGTCGAACAGCGGGGTGTAGCGACGCCCGATCAGCTCGGCGCCTTTGAGCCGTCGTACGACGTCCGTGAAGCCATATGCGGCGAGTCGCGCCTCGGCCAGGATCGTCGGGCGACCATCCACCTCGACCACTGCGTAATCGACCTCCGGGCCGACCGCCATGGCGAGGTTGCTCGGCAGGGTCCACGGCGTGGTCGTCCAGGCGAGCAGGCGCTCGCCGGTCTCCAGCTCGACCGCGACCGTGACGGACGGGTCCTGGCGCTGCTGGTAGACGTCGTCATCCATCCGCAGCTCGTGGTTCGACAGTGGTGTCTCGTCGTTCCAGCAGTACGGCAGGACGCGGAGCCCTTCGTACACCAGGCCCTTGTCGTAGAGCGTCTTGAACGCCCAGATCACCGACTCCATGTAGTCGCGGTTGAGCGTCTTGTAGTCGTTGTCGAAGTCGACCCAGCGGGCCTGGCGGGTGACGTAACTGCGCCACTCGCCGGTGTACTTCATCACCGACGTACGGCAGGCCTCGTTGAACTTCTCGATCCCGAGCTGAAGGATGTCCGCCTTCGTCTTCAGCCCGAGCACCCGCTGCGCCTCCAGCTCAGCCGGAAGCCCATGAGTGTCCCACCCGAACCGCCGCTCCACCCGGCGCCCGCGCATGGTCTGGTACCGCGGTACGACGTCCTTGACGTAGCCAGTCAGCAGATGCCCGTAATGCGGCAACCCGTTGGCAAACGGCGGCCCGTCGTAGAACACGAACTCGTTAGCGCCCTCATCCCCCGCAGCCCGCTGCTCGATGGACGCCTGAAACGTCCCATCCTTCTCCCAGTACGCGAGCACACGCTCTTCAAGCGCCGGAAAGTCAGGGCTGGCGGTCAGTCGGCCGGTCTTGGGGTAAGTCACTTACCGCATGTTATGCAAGAGCGCGGACTGCAGGTATCCGAGCCAGTCGTACAGGTCGTACGTCAACCGGCGAGGGTCGTCGTCGGGGAGTTTTTCCCAGGTGGCGTAGTCGTCTTCTTCTTTGATGTCGAGGCGGGTGCCGATGGCCAGGCGGAGGTCGTTGATTGCGCGGAGCCAGGCGAGTTGCTCGTCCGGTTCGAGGGCGATCTCGTCGGCGCCGGACTCCTCGAGCGCCGACAGGACCCGCTTGGCGTCGCCGACCTTGCCCTCGCGCAGGCCGCGCTCGGTGAAGCGGCGGAACTCCGCCGACGCCTGGTCGTCCTCCGAGTACGCGTCCGGCAGCAGCCGCCGCAGTACGACGTCCTCCGGCGGCGAGGTCGGGCCGTCGCTGTCGAGCAGGGCCGCGAGCGGGTCCGAGGACTCGGTCGCGCGCGGCGGCATCCCGTCGTACAGGAGCTCGACCAGGTTGCGGAGGAGGTTCGCCAGGATGTCCGCCTCGTGCTCGGCGAAACTGACGACGACGGTCTTGCGGCGCTTGCGGAACCGCGTCACGACTTCTCGCAGGTGGCCCACAGGCCGTAGGTGTGCATCGCCTCGACGTCGCGTTCCATCGCCTCGCGGTTGCCGTTCGACACGGCCGACTTGCCCTCCTGGTGGACCTGCAGCATCAACTTCTCCGCCTTCTCCTTGGAGTAGCCGAAATAGGTCTGGAAGACGAACGTGACGTAGTCCATCAGGTTGACCGGATCGTTCCAGACGATCGTCACCCACGGTGGGCTCAGCTCGATCGCCTCGTCGACCTCGGGGCTCTCGAGTTCGCTGGGTGCGGTGCTCACCTGTCCATTCTCTCCATCATCGGTTCTCGGTTCGCAATAGGCTGCCTATGTGACAGACGCAGTGACGGACTCGACAGCCCTCCTGACCGACCACTACGAGCTGACCATGCTGCAGGCCAGTCTGGCCGACGGCACGGCGCAGCGCCGCTCGGTGTTCGAACTCTTCGCCCGCCGGCTGCCGGACGGGCGCCGGTACGGCGTGCTCGCGGGCGTCAACCGCCTCCTCGACGCGCTCGAGCGGTTCCGCTTCGACGAGCCGGCGATCGCCTTCCTGGCCGATCGGGGCATCGTGGACCAGGCTACCCGCGACTGGCTGGCGGACTACCGGTTCACCGGCGACATCTCCGGCTACGCCGACGGAGAGATCTTCTTCCCCGGCTCGCCGGTGCTGGTGGTGGAGTCGAGCTTCGCCGAGGCGGTGCTGCTGGAAACCGTGTTCCTGTCCATCCTGAACCACGACTCCGCGGTCGCCTCGGCGGCCTCCCGGATGACCTGGTGGGCGGGTGGGCGGCCCTGTATCGAGATGGGCTCCCGCCGGACCCACGAAGCAGCCGCGGTCGGTTCGGCGCTGGCGGCGTACATCGCGGGCTTCACCGCGACCTCGAACCTGGAGGCCGCCCGCCGGTACGGCATCCCCAGCACCGGTACGGCGGCGCACGCGTTCACCCTGCTGCACGACCGGGAGCGGGACGCGTTCAGCTCCCAGGTCGATGCCCTCGGCAAGGGAACCACGCTGCTGGTGGACACGTACGACGTGGCCGAGGCGGTCCGAACGGCGATCGACATCACCGGTCCCGAGCTCGGCGCGGTCCGGCTCGACTCCGGTGACCTGCCGTCGCTGGCCGGCCAGGTCCGCGAGCAACTGGACTCGCTCGGCGCGACCAAGACGCGGATCATCGTGACCAGCGACCTGGACGAGTACCAGATCGCCGCGCTCGCACCGGCGCCGGTGGACGGGTACGGCGTCGGGACGTCGCTGGTGACGGGTAGCGGATACCCGACCTGCGGGTTCGTCTACAAGCTGGTCGCCCGGGAAGACGCGGACGGGAGACTGATGCCGGTGGCGAAGAAGAGCCCGGACAAGATCTCCATCGGCGGCCGCAAGTGGGCGCTGCGGCGCCGATCGGCCGCGGGGGTCGCGGAGGTCGAGCTGATCGGCGTGGGCGAGCCGCCGGCCGACGACGGCGACGACCGCGAGCTGCTGAAGCCGCTGGTCGAGGGCGGCAAGATCGTCGGCCGCACCACCCCGGCCGAGGCGCAGGCCCACCACCTGAAGGTCCGCGACGAGCTCCCCCGCTACGCCAGCCAGCTGAGCCGCGGCGAGCCCGCCATCCCGACCGAATACATCGGCGACTACGACGCCCGCAACCCGTTCCTGCCCCGGAGCCACACATGACGACCGACCAGACGCAGTGGCCGCTCGAGGCTCCGGCCAGTGGAGCCGACGTCCTGGTGGCGCTGCGGTTCGCGGATCGGGCGGCCCGGAAGGCGGTCAGTGAGGAATTGGCCGGCACCGGGCTGCATACCGGCCAGGAGCTCGTGCTGGCCAAGCTCCTGCACCTCGGGTCGCTGCCGGTCGCGAAGCTCGCCAAGGTGCTGGACGTCGAGGTCCCGACCGCGACCAAGACCACTCAGCGGATGGAGGCGGCCGGCCTGGTCCGCCGGGTGAAGAACTCGACGGACGCGCGCCAGGTGAGTATCGAGCTGACCGAGCGGGGGACGGAGCTGGCCCAAACGGTTCAGGAGGTCTTCGACCGGGCCGGCCGGCGGGCGCTGTCCGCGCTCACGCCCGAGGATCGCCGGGTGCTCCGCAACCTGCTCTGGACCATCACGACGACCCTCGAACCCGATTCACACGAGTAGTTCCTCCGCGTCGCGCTCCTCCTCAGGTGCCACGGCCGGCTTCCGCCACTTGAGGAAGCCGATCGCCAGGTCGACGACCACGAAGGCCGCCAAGCTGATCCCGGACAACGGCAGGAACAGCCCCACCCCCACCGCGAGGGCGAGCAGCGCGACGACCGCGAGTACCGGGATCTCCCGCCACGCACCACGCCGAGCCGGGCGACCAAAACGCAGGACGTGACCGCGCGTCGGCCGGCGCAACCACCACATCCGGTAGCCCCAGATCACCATCGCCACGATCGTCCCGGCGACGATCAGCAGCAGGATCTGGTTGACCAGCCCGAAGAGCAGGCCCATGTGCGCGTCAATCCCCCACCGCGAGAGCTTCGCCGCCAGCGGATAGTCGGCGAACCGTACGACGTCGACCACCTTCCCCGACATCGGATCGACCGCCACCGCGTCGGCCTGCGTCGGCCAGGCCTTCCCGATCTCCTGGACGACGAACGACGTACCGGCCTTCTTCGGCGCCGCGATCTCCAACGGCCCGTCCAGCTGGGCCGAGCGCGCCGACTCCAGCGTCTGGTCCCACTCGTCGACCGCCGGGTCGACCTCACCACCGGGCATGGTGTGGCCCTCGTGACCGGCGTGGTCCGCATCGGAGAGCGCCGTACTGACCGCGGGAGTCTTCCAGTCCAGCGAGGCGCGCAGCTCAGACACGTTCTCCCCGGCGTACCGCGACCACGTGAGCCCGGTTGCGGACAGGAACAGCATCCCGACGATCACCCAGGTCCCGAGGACTGCGTGCCAGGACAACGTACGGCGTCGCGCGCTGCCGGCCCGCTCGATTCGCCAGCGGGATCCAGTACGACGCCCCGTCCACCACAGCACCAATCCGGCGAGGGCGACCAGCCACAACCACGACGCCGCCAGCTCGCTGTAGATGCGGCCCGGCTCACCGAGATGCAGGCTCCGGTGCAGATTCGACAACCACGTCCGGAACGGCAACGCCCCACTGGAGCCATAGGCAACCAGTTCGCCGGTGACCGCGGCGTTGCCCGGATTCACGAACACAGCAAGGCGTTCCGACTCACCAAGCCCGGGCACGTCGAACAGCACCCGGGTGGTGTCGCCCGGCCCGGCCGCCGGCCGCACGGCGAGAAGCGTGCCCTCCGGCTGGCGCTCCCGGGCAGCCTCCACCTGCTGGCTGATCGGAGCCGTCGTACCGGAGCTCTCCACGAACATCGTGTCGCGGTACAGCGCATTCTCGATCTGCGGCGCCAGCGCATACAGGAACCCGGTCAATGCCGTCAGCAACAGAAACGGCCCGACCAGAATCCCCGCATAGAAATGAAGCCGTACCAACAGCGGCCGGAAAGACATGGGACACCTCTCAGGACGGAGCGTCAACGATCCGAAACACCCAGTCACTGTGGCGTACCCCCATTGCCCCCAACAACCACTGCGGTTGCTTTCAGATTTCCGTTTGCTCTCGTCGGCGGCTCAGGCTTGAGAGGGCAGGTACGTGTCCAGGTAGGGGTTGCGGAACTTGCCGGTGGGGTCGTACTTCGCGGCCAAGTCGATGAAGTCGGCAACCATTGGGTAGGTGGTGCGCAGGTACGACGCGTCGGCTGCGAAGACCTTGCCCCAGTGGGGGCGGGCGCCAAGGGGGGTGAGCGCTTCCTCGAGGGCGGTGACGACTGGGAGTACGGCGGCTTCGTCCTGGATCCAGGTGAAGTGGAGGGCTACGGTGTCGCGGCCCTGGCTGGGGCTGAGCCAGAGGTCGTCGGCGGCGATCGTACGAACCTCGGAGACCTGGATGACCGGGGCGAATTGGTTGCCGAGGGAGCGGAGTATCTCGAATGCCTCCGGTGCCTGGGCGCGAGTGACGAAGTACTCGGACTGAAGCTCGTCGCCGTTGCTCGGGGTGAACTCCAGCCGGAAGTGCGGCAGCCGCTCGTTCCACGGCCCAGGTACGCCGCCCTGTTGCGTCGCGTAGTCCGCCGGCATCGACTTGATCGGGTGCCGCGCCCCGTCGGCCACGCGAGCGCCGAGCCACTCCGGCTCGATCGGCACACCGGCGCGCTGCTTGCGCCACACCATCACGTCCGGGTCGACCCAGTCGGTGAAGGCGCTGACGCTGTACGCGCTGCCCATCACCTCGGCGAAGTCGCTGGTGAGCCGATCCACCGGCAGAGCGTCGTACACGACCTGACTGATCTCGTACGACGGTTGCACGTCGAGCGTGAGGCTCACCGTCACCCCGAGTGCGCCGAGTGAGATGACCGAGCCGGCGAAATCGGGGTCGTCGCGGGTCAGCGTCACCAGGTCGCCGGAGGCGTTGACGAAGGTGATCGCGTTGACGGCGTCGGCGAGCGGGCCGTTCGTGTCGCCGGAGCCGTGGGTGCCGGTCGAGCAGGCGCCGGCGACGGAGATGTGCGGGAGCGAGCCGAGGTTGTGCAGCGCGAGTCCCTTCGACTGCAGCGCCGCCGTGATCTCGCCGTACCGGAGACCGGCCGAGACCGTCACGCCGTGGTCGCCGAGTTCGATCACCTTCGGCAGGTCGGCGACGGTGACCAGTGTGCCGGTGCTGTCGGCGATCTTGTTGAACGAGTGCCCGGTGCCGAGCACGCGCACCTTGTCCGCCGTACCGACCAGCTCCTGCAGCTCAGCCACAGACTGCGGCCGCTGCAGCTCACTAGCAAACTTGATGTTCCCCGCCCAGTTCGTCAAACCCATGCCGGCCTCCCAGTCGCGTTGAGCCGAGCCTTGCACATCGCTGAGAGCCGGAACCCGAGGGTCTTATTCCTTGGAGAGCGGCGAAAGGTTTCGGGCGGCGGGAAGCAGTCTGCCGGAGAAGTCGAACAGAATCTCGTCGTACGGCGGCCTATCGCCGCAGTCGTACGGCGATCAGCGCAGCATGAGGACGGCGGCGATGATGCCGGCCAGCACGATCAGCACTCGCAACAACGTGGCCGAGAGGCGGCGGCCGATATGCGATCCCACATAGCCGCCGACGACCGAGCCGGCGGCCAGGAGGCCGGCGACGGTCAGGTTGAGGTCGGCGACGAAGATGAAGATCAAGCCGGCGACGAGGTTCGCGGCCAGCAGCGCGAGCGTCTTGAGCGCGTTCACGATCCGCAGGTCGAGGTCCAACCCGAGGCCGAGGACCGCCATCATCATCACGCCCGCGCCGGCGCCGAAGTAACCGCCGTACACACCGGTCAGCGCGGCGAAGAAGGTGGTCGTCGGCGTCATCGTCGTACGCTCACCCTGCGGCTCCTCGTGCCGGGACCGCACCCAGCGGGTGATCCACGGCTGGACGCCGACGATCAGGCAGGTGAAGAGGATCAGCCACGGCGCGATGAACGCGAATACCCCCGGCGGTAAGCCCAGCAACAGCGCCGCACCACCGACCGCCCCGATCGCGCAGGTCACAATCACGGCGATCGTGGTCGGCCGCCGTACCTCGCGCAACTCGCGGCGGTACCCGAACGAACCGCTCATCGCCGCCGGCAGCAGACCGAGCGTGTTCGAGGCGTTGGCGACGACCGGCGGGATGCCGAGGGCGATCAGCACCGGGAAGCTCAGCAGCGACGCAACGCCGACCGTCGACGTCAGCATCCCGGCACCGAGCCCGGCGGCAACAACGGCCAGATGCTCTGCTCCCGTCACGCCTGATCCCGCAGCAGAGCGACATCGGAGACCAGCATCACGTGCTCGTGCATGGCTTGCGCCGCGGCGTCGGGGTCTCCGGCGGCGATCGCCTCGGCCACCCGCCGATGCCCGGCCAGCGACTCGCGCGGGCGGCCCGGCTGGGACAAGGACTCCAGCCGGGTCTCCCTGATCAGGTCGTGGATCGCCGCCATCATCTGCGTGAGCAGCTCCGACCGCGCCGCCGCGGTGATCGCGCCGTGGAACTGCTCATCCGCCTCCACGCCACGGCCGCCTGCCTCGATGTCGCGCTCCATCTCCTCGAGCGCCGCCCGGATCGCGGTCAGATCAGCATCGGTACGACGTGACGCGGCCAGCGCGGCCAGTTTCGACTCGAGCGCGTCGCGGGCCTCGATGATCTCCGGCAGCCGATCGGCATGCGCCCGGATCGCCTCGATCACCGGGCCAGTCCGAGCCCGCTCCGTCAGCACCGTCCCGTCACCGTGCCGTACGACGACCACCCCGATGACCTCGAGCGCGACCAGCGCCTGGCTCAGCGTGGCCCGGCTCACCCCCAGTCGGTGCGCCAGTTCCCGCTCCGGCGGCAGTCGGTCGCCAGGAGCCAGTCCGTTCTCGGTGATCCAGGTGGAGATCTGATCGGCCACCTGCTCGTAGAGGCGGGACCGCAGTACCGGACGGGGGAAGCGAGGCTCCATGCGATCCAGCTTATTGACAATTGGATGATTGGGCTATTGGCTAGGCCACTGAGCCAAATACTGTGACTGAGGCATCACTTTACGTCCTCCCCGCCCGGAAGAAGGAACCTCGCATGGGACCAGAATGGGTTGCGATCCTGGCGCTCGTCGCGCTGTTCGCCGTAGGCACGGTCCTGCCGATCAACATGGGGGCGCTCGCGTACGTCGCGGCGTGGCTGGTCGGCATGTACTCGCTGCACCTGAGTGAGAAGGAGATCCTGGCCGGCGTCAGCGGCGATCTCATCCTCACGCTGATCGGCGTCACCTATCTATTCGCGATAGCCAAGAACAACGGCACTGTCGACCTGATAGTCGCCAGCGCGGTCAGAGCCGTCGGCGGCCGGGTCGCGCTGATCCCGTGGGTGATGTTCGCCGTCACCGCACTGCTGACCGCGATCGGCGCCGCCAGCCCGGCCGCCTGCGCGATCATCGGCCCGATCGCGCTCGGCTTCGCCGGCCGGTACAAGATCAACCCGCTGATGATGGGCATGTTCGTCGTCCACGGTGCCCAGGGCGGCGGGTTCTCGCCGATCAGCATCTACGGCACAATCACCAACTCGGTGATGGAGGACAACAAGCTGCCGTCCAGCGAGCTCACCGTGTTCCTCTCCAGCCTCGTCGTCAACCTGGTGATGGCGACGATCCTGTTCTTCCTCTTCGGCGGGCGCAAACTGATGGCGCAGCGCGTCGACATCGACGACCCGGGTGGTGTGGAGGACGATCTGCACCGCGGCGGCGCGACCGTGACAGCGCGCGGAACCGGTGTGTCGACGATGACTCGCACCCACGCTGACGGCGTACGGCGGGACCAGCTGCTCACCCTCGTCGCCTTCGTCGGGGTCGCCGTGGTCGCGCTCGTCTTCGACAAGAACATCGGCTTCGTCGCGATCACCGCCGCCGTCCTGCTGGCCATGCTGTCGCCGAACCAGCACAAGGACGCGATCAAGCAGGTCGCCTGGCCGACTGTCCTCCTGGTCGCCGGCGTCAGCACGTACGCCGCGATCCTGACCGAGGCGGGTTCACCGGAGTTCGTCGGCAAGTGGGCCGCCGGGCTCGGTGCGGCCGCGATCGGGGCGCTGGTGCTCTGCTACGTCGGCGGTGTGGTGTCCGCGTTCGCCTCGTCGACCGCGCTGCTGCCGGTGATCATCCCGATCGCGGTTCCCTTGATCGCCAATGGCGGGATCCATGCGGGCTTCTTCGTCGCCGCGCTCGCGATCGCCTCGACGATCGTTGACGTCAGCCCGTTCTCCACCAACGGCGCGCTGATGCTCGCAAACAGGCCCGACACGATCGAGGAACCCGTGTATTACAAGCAGATTCTCACCTACAGCATGATCGTCGTCGCCGCCGGTCCGCTGCTCGTCTGGGCCGCGCTCGTGGCCCCGGGCTGGTGACGCGGATGTCTGGACCACTCGACGGCGTACTGGTTGTGGATCTGTCCCGGGCACTCGCTGGGCCGCAGGCGACGATGATGCTCGGCGATCTCGGCGCCCGGGTGATCAAGGTGGAGGTCCCGGAACGCGGTGACGACACGCGGGGGTGGGGGCCGCCCTTTGTCGATGGCGAGTCGACGTACTTTCTGTCCGCCAATCGCAATAAGGAGTCGATCGCGCTTGATCTGAAGGACCCGGCCGACCGCGACGTGCTGCTGCGGTTGGTGGATCGGGCCGACGTACTGGTGGAGAACTTCCGCACTGGGGTGCTGGAGCGGCTCGGACTTGGCATCGGCGACCTTCGACAGCGCAACCCGAGGCTGGTGGTGCTGTCGATCACCGGCTTCGGTCACGACGGGCCGGAGGGCGGCCGGGCCGGGTACGACCAGATCGCGCAGGGCGAGGCGGGGCTGATGTCGCTCACCGGCTCCGGTCCGGACGATCCGCAGCGCGTCGGCGTGCCAATCGGTGATTTGCTGGCCGGGATGTACGGCGCGTACGGCGTACTGGCCGCGTTGAACGAGAGGTGGTCGACGGGCGTCGGGAGTGTCGTCCGTACGTCGTTGCTGGCGGCAATCGTCGGCGTACACGCCTTTCAGGGCACGCGTTACACGGTCGCCGGTGAGGTCGGCCGGGCCCAGGGCAACCATCATCCGTCGATCGCGCCGTACGGGCTGTTCCACTGCGCGGACGGAGCGGTCCAGATCTCGGTCGGAAGTGAGGGCCTGTGGCAACGGTTCTGCTCCGCCTTCTCCCTTGATGTTTCAGGCCTGGACACCAACGCCGAGCGAGTCGCGCATCGAGACCGGTTGGTCAAGGTGGTGGAGGACGCGTTCGCCGGCTACACCAGCGAGGCGTTGCTCGCCAAGCTTGCGGAGGCCGGCGTACCGGCGGGCCGAGTGCGCACCTTGGACGAGGTCTACTCCTGGGATCAGACCGCCAGCCAGGGACTCATCATCGACGTCGACCACGCAACCCTCGGTCCGCTCCGCCTGCCCGGCCCGCCACTGCGCTTCTTCGCCGATGACGAGGAGACGACCCCGTGCGACCACAGCCCGCCGCCTACGCTCGACCAACACGGTCCGGCGATCCGCGCTTGGTTGGACTCGCCTCGATGAGCACAGCCCGCGAGTTGCTCGACGCCGTACTCGATCCCGGCTCCTTCGAGTCCTGGGATCAACCCGCGGCGCACGACGCAGACTATCTTCGGCGAGCCGCGGAACGAGCCGGCACCGACGAGGCTGTGCTCACCGGCCGCGGGCTGGTCCAGGGCCGCGCGGTCGCCGTCCTGGTGAGCGAGTTCGCCTTCCTGGCCGGCTCCATCGGGATGGTCGCCGCCGCCAGGATCACGTCCGCAGTACGGCGTGCCACCGCCGAACGGCTGCCGATCGTGGCCTCCACCGCGTCCGGCGGAACCCGTATGCAGGAAGGCGCTCCGGCCTTCGTCGAGATGATCAACATCTCCAAGGCGCTGATGGAGCACAAGGCAGCAGGCCTCCCCTACCTGGTCCACCTCCGGCACCCGACGACTGGCGGCGTCTTCGCCTCCTGGGGTTCGCTCGGTCACGTCACGGTCGCCGAACCGGGCGCATTGATCGGGTTCCTCGGCCCCAAGGTCTACGAGGCGATGGAGGGCATACCGTTCCCGCCAGACGTCCAGACCGCGGAGAACCTCGCCGCCCACGGCGTCATCGACGGTGTCGTCGACACGGCCGACCTCCCGTTCCTGCTCGACCGGACGCTCGGCGTACTGGTCGATCCTCCGGTCCCTCCGACGCTTCCTCGCCGTACTGGCGTCGTCGGTCGAGTCGACGCCTGGGAGTCGGTGTTGCAAACCCGCCGGTCCGACCGGGCCGGCGTACAGGACCTCTTGCGGTACGGCGCCACCGGAACAGTGCGTCTGACAGAGCCGGACGCGAGTGTGCTGGTAGCACTGACGCGATTGGACGGGCAGCCGTGTGTCGTCGTCGGCCAGGATCGTTCGCAGGCTCGGTCGATGGGACCGGCCGCGCTTCGGGCCGCGCGGCGCGGGATGAACCTCGCCCAGGCTCTGGGCGTCCCGCTGGTCACCGTCATCGACACGGCCGGCGCCGAGCTTTCACCAGCAGCGGAGGAGGGCGGCCTGGCCGGGGAGATCGCGCAGTGCATCGCCACGATGGCGACCATCACGGTCCCCACGCTCTCGGTCCTCCTCGGACAGGGCACCGGCGGCGGCGCGCTGGCGTTGCTCCCGGCAACCACCGTCCTCGCCACCGAACATGCCTGGCTCGCACCACTCCCACCCGAAGGCGCCAGCGCCATCATGCACCGCGACATCACCCACGCCGCCGAGATGGCCGCCGCGCAACACATCACCGCCACCGAACTGCATGCCGCCGGCACCATCCACCACCTCATCCCCGAACAGGATTCCGATACTCCGGAGTCTTTGGCGATCGCGGTCGCAGCCGAATGCGCGGCTCGCCTCAGCCAATGAGACGTCGATTGCCCGGTGATCCCGTCAGCAGGCACACTGCTCTAGGTGAGCCGCCCGTTACGGATCGAAGTGCTGGGACCGTTGCGGGTGCATTGGCAGGGGCGAGAGATCGCGGCCGGAGCGCAACGTCTGCAGACGCTGCTCGCAGTTCTCGCCCTCCGCGCCAACCAGGTCTGCACTCCTGAAGAGCTGCTCGATCTCGTCTGGCACGACAACCCACCAGGCACCGGGCTCAAGGTGCTGCCGCCGTACATCTACCGGCTCCGCCGCATGCTCCCGCTCGACCTCCTCGACCGCACCACCGACGGCTACGTACTTCGCCTTCCCGACGACGCCCTCGACCTCGCGACCTTCGAGAATTCAGTACGCGCGGCAACACTGCATCGTGAGCGCGGCGACCTGGACGCCGCCGCGGCCGAGTACCAGCGAGCCCTCGACCTCTACCGCGGCGAACCACTCGCCGGATTGCCCGGCCAGTACCTCGCCGCCCAACGTCTCCGCCTCACCGAACGCCGAGACAAGATCTTCAGCGACCGCGTCGATCTCGACCTCGACCGCGGCCACCACGCCGACCTGATCGCCGAACTCGTCCCCGCCGTGGCCGCCAAACCCTTCGACGAACGACTCGCCAGCCAACTCATGCGCGCTCTCTCAGCCGACGGCCGCCAAGCCGACGCCCTCGAGGTCTACACCCGCACCAGGGACACGTTGATCGATCAACTCGGCGTCGAACCAGGCCCGGCGCTCCGCAAGATCCATCAAACAATCCTGCGTAACGAGGCGGCACCGACGACCCGCGACGAACTCCCCTACGCCGGCGCCACCTTCGTCGGCCGCACCAGCGAACTCACCCACCTCGCCGCCGCCCTCGGCAACGCCAACGCGTCCGCCCCTCCGATCGTCGCCATCGACGGCATGGCCGGCGTCGGCAAGACCGCGCTCGCCGTCAACACCGCCCGCCACGTCGGTGCGCGCTACCCGGACGGCCTCCTCTTCGTCGACCTCCAGGGCCACACCCCCGGCCGCGCGCCGCTCGACATCAAGGCCGCACTCGACCACCTGCTGACCGGCGTCGGCGTACCGGGCCCGGCGATCCCCCACTCGTTCGAAGAAGCCCAGGCCTTATGGCGTACGACGGTCGCCGGCCGCCGACTGCTCGTCGTACTGGACAACGCCCCCGACAGCACAACGGTCGAGCCGCTCCTCCCCGGATCGCCCACCTGCGGCGTTCTCATCACCAGCCGCAACCAGCTCACCGGCCTCGACGTCCGCGAGCGACTGCACCTCGACCTGCTCGCCGCGGACGACGCCGGCGCCCTACTGGCCCAGCTGGTCGGCGAACACCGGATCGCCGCCGACGTTGCCGCCAGCAACGGACTGATCGCGCGCTGCGGCAACCTTCCACTCGCCCTCCGCATCGCCGGCGCCCGACTCCGCCACCGCCCGGCCTGGACCGTTGCCCACATCAACCACCGCCTCGACCGCCTCGGCCGCCGCCTCACCGAACTCACCTCCGACGGCCTCGGCATCGCAACAGCATTCCAGCTCTCCTACGACCAGCTGGCCCCCGAACAGCAACGCATGTTCCGCCTGCTCAGCCTCCTCCCCGGCCGGGACATCGACCAGTACGGCGCCGCCGCCCTCGCCGACCGCACGCCCGAGGACGCCGCCGACCTGGCCGAGTCCCTGGTCGACGCCAACCTCCTCCTCCAACCCGTCCCCGACCGCTACCAGTTCCACGATTTGATCCACGACTACGCCGCCGACCTGGCCCGCACGGTGGAAACCCCGGATGCCCTCGACGCCGCGAGAGATCGCCTCCTCGAGTATTACCTCCAGGCATGCTTTCACCCGTTGGGTCAGCGGGCCGGCATCAACTTTGTGGAGATCGGCCGACGGCCCGTCGTCCAGCTGCCCGACCTGGACACGATCGACAAGTCGTTGACCTGGGCCGAGGCCGAAGTCACGAACCTCGCAGCTGCCGTCGAACGCGCCGCGGCCGAGGGATGCCACACCTATACCTGGATGCTCGCTCTCGGCGCAGGCCGCTTCCTCAGGGAGGGCGGACACGTCCAGCAGCACAGGCTCGTACTCGACCTCGCTCTGGCGGCGACCCGGCAACTGCAGGATCGCGAGGCCGAGGCACGAGTACTGCGTGCCATCGGCCGGCTGGTCCGCGGCAAGCAAGGCGTCCGGCCCTCCATCGAGCTGTATCGCCTCGGCCTCGACGTGCTTCCCGCCGACGGCGATCCACTGGTGCGCGCGCACCTTCTCTCGTGTCTCGGTCAGTCCCTCCGTGCGCTGGATCCCAGCCAGGCGCTACCCGCGCTGGAAGAAGCCAGCCGGATCGCCCGGGAGCTGGGCGACGATCGTCTGCTGGCCCAGACCCTCGGCTACACAGGGATTCTGCACAACAATCAGCTCGACTTCGCGACAGCACTGGTCGCCTACGAGGAATCCCTGGCGATCTTTCGCAGGGTCGAACCTTCGGGTCTGATGGCGCAGGTCCTGAGCGGACTGGCTGGATGCTACGTCGGACTGGGCCGAGCCGACGATGCGATCGAAGCTGCGACCATGGCCTATCAGCTCGCGACCCAGCTCCGCAGTGCCATCAGCCTGCCCTATGCGTTGGGACAACTGGGGCGCGCCCATCGCCTTCGCGGCGAGCTGGCACAGGCTGTCGACATCCACCGCAGGGCGGTCGACGCCGCGGCCGAGGGCGGCATGCTCCCCGGGCAGATGCTGGCGAGACTGAACCTGGGCGAGAGCCTGGTGGCGATCGGCGACCCCGGTACCGCGCGCGGCCATTTCGAGGATGTACTCCAATTGGCCATGGCAGACAAGAACCACCAATACATGCTGGAAGCGTGGAACGGACTGGCAGACTGCGCTGTCGCCGGCGGTGATGTCCAGAAGGCCGCGGACTACCTGCAACAGGCGCTCGCAATCGCCGAAGAATTCCTGCCACCGCACTCAGCCCGCCTGCGCGAGAAGCTCGCGGAGTTGGCGGCCGCCGCACCGGAGTAGATGCGGGCCGTCCAACTTCTCGAGGTCTACTCAGCAGGCAGTGTGCCGAACCGGCGGCGGGGCTGGACGAGGTTTGATTCGTAGGCTGCGATCACCAGCTGCGCCCGGTCGCGCGCGTGTAGCTTGGCCAGTAGATGGCCGATGTGCGTCTTCACCGTGCCGTGGCCGACGTGCAGGTGGTCGCAGATCTCCTTGTTCGACAGACCGCGCGCGATCAGCGACAGCACCTCCCGCTCTCGCTCGGTCACCCCGTCCAACCCGGCCAACGGCGACTGCCCCGGCTCGGCCAGCCGGGCGACTCCGCGATCAACCGCCGCGTGACGGACGGCGCCAGCAACCCTTCCCCCGCCGCCACGACTTTGATTGCCTGCAGCAACTCCGCGGGCGGTACGTCCTTCAGCAGAAACCCACTCGCCCCCGCCCGCAGAGCGGCGTACACCGCATCATCCAGATCGAACATCGTCAGCATCAGCACCCGCACGGCGGCCACCGATGCGCAGATCTCGCGAGTCGCCGCGATGCCGTCAAGTCGCGGCATCCGGACATCCATCAGTACGACGTCCGGCCGCTCGACCCGGGCGAGTTCGACCGCCTCCACTCCATCAGCTGCCTCACCAACGGTCGTCAGCCCCGGCGTCGTGTCGATCAGCACCCGGAAACTGCCGCGCAACAACGCCTGATCGTCCGCCACCAGCACCCGGATGTCGCTCATACAGTCACCGGCAGCCGTACGACGACCTCGAACCCGCCCCCGGCACGCGGCCCGGCCCGCAGCGTCCCGTCGTACATGCTCACCCGCTCCCGGATCCCGATCAACCCATGCCCTTCGACAGCAGGCGTTCCGCCTGATCCGTCGTCACTCACTTCTACCTGTACGGCGTACGCGTCGCCAACAACCGCGACGCGGCAACGAATGGCCCGCGCGTGCCGGGCCACATTCGTCAAGCACTCCTGGACGATCCGATACACGGTCAACTCCACCGCCTCGGGCAAACCTGCCGGCACGTCTACGACCAACGAGACCTCCACCCCCCGTGGACTCAACCCGCTCGACGAGCTCAGGCAGCGCGGCCAGCCCTCCAAGTGGCGCAGGGCTGAACGGCGTCCGCAGCAGACCGAGCATGTGACGCAGCTCGACCAGCGCATCCCGGCTCGTCGTCTCGATCACCGACAGCGCGTCCGACACCTCCTCCGGACGGACCTTCAGGACATGGTTGGCCACTCCCGCCTTCACCGCGATCAACCCCATGCTGTGGGCAACGATGTCGTGCAACTCCCGCGCGATCCGCAGCCGCTCGTCGGACACCGCCCGCTCGGCCAGCGCACGCGCAGCCTGGACAGCCGCCGCGCGCCGGTCCCGGATCACCCGGCCGAGCATCCATGTGCCGTACATCGCGGCGAGCCCGGAGAGCACCAACGCGACATTGGTCGAACCGCGCGACGAGCCACCCATGACCCCAAGGAACAGCACGACGACTCCCACCGCACCAGCTGCGCTGAGCAAACGATTCGTAGCCGGTGCCGCCGCGCGCGTCAGACCGACGACGTACAGGACGAACGACGCCGCGAGGAGCGGATCGCGGAGTACCTGCAGGACAACTGCCACCACGGACAGCCCGATCACCACGACCAGCGCGGGCCTCGGCCAGAGGCGTCGTACGGCGACCGGTACGGCGAGGCCGACGGTCACGAGCACGGTCCACGGCGGCGCGTCCACAGGCGTGGTCAGCACAAGCAGTACGGCGTAGACGACCGCAACGAGGCAGTCGAAGGCGATGAGCTGCCGCCGGCTCAGCTGCTGCGTCAGCGCGGACTCCGTCACCCAGAGAACCTAACCGACCGACCACGTCACCACCTCGGACCCAGGTCCGACAGCCCGTAGTCCGATGTGCTCGAGGCCTTTCCACGAAAGCGTGCCCAGCATGCTGAAACTACTCATGGGTCGAGTTCGACTCGGCGTCCCGGGTCATCGCCCAGGTCCCGGGCAGCGGGTCGATCTACCACGACGGGCCCGGTCACACGCTCTACCAGTCCAACGACTGCGCCCGCACCAAGATCAACGCCTATCTGTCCGACCGCACAGTCCCCGCCGAACGCACACCTTGCCAACCCAGTAGTTAGTCGGCTAAGTTTTCTGCTTAGCCGACTAACTAAGGAGCATACGTCATGGAGCTGGGGCTGAACGGTGCGGCGGTGCTGGTGACCGGAGGGTCGTCCGGGATCGGGCGGGCCACGGCGATCGCGTACGGGCGGGAAGGCGCGCGGGTCGCGATCACCTATAACGCCCGCAAGGACGCGGCCGAGGCGGTCGCGGAGGAGATCGAGGCCGCGGGTGGTACGGCGTACGTCGTACCGATGGAGCTGAATGAGCCGGAGACGATCGCGGCGGCGGTCGATGCGACGGTGAGCCGCTGGGGCGGGCTGGATGCGGTGGTGGGGAACGCGGTCAACTGGGGCAACCTGGGGTTCAGCGACCGGCCGGAGAACATCGAGGACGCCAAGCCGGAGTGGTGGGTGCCGGTCCTGCGCGCCAATCTCGAGGGCAACTTCCACCTCGTGCAGCAGGTGGCGCCGGCGCTGCGGCGCTCGGAGCACGGGCGGCTGGTGCTGATCTCGACCGACATCGCGGAGCGCGGCCTGCCCGGATCCTGGCCGTACGGCGCGGCCAAGGCCGGACTGCACGGCCTGGTCGCCAGCCTGCAGCATGACCTGGGCAAGGACGGCGTTCTGGTCAACATCGTGCTGCCCGGCATCACGCTGGAGAACGGCGAACACCGGGTCATCCCGAAGCCGGCGCTGGCGCAGATCGCGGCCGGTTTCACCGCCCGCAAGCTGCCAGACGTGAGCGAGTTGGCGAACGCGATCCTGTTCCTCACGTCGCCGTACACCACCGCGATCCAGGGCGAGATCCTCCGCGTCGCCGGAGGCACCCTCATCCCCGGCTGACGGCGCGCTACCTCGGCTCACGAGGCGTGACACTTGTACCGTGGGGGCAGGAGCACCTGGATAAGGAGCGTCGCGATGAGTCGGGCCCTGATCGTGGTTGATGTGCAGAACGACTTCTGCGAGGGCGGGAGTCTGGCCGTCAATGGCGGAGCGAACGTGGCGTTCCGGATCGGCGAACTGCTGCACAAGTGGCATGAAGCCGAGCCGGACGAGCGCCAGTACGACTATGTGGTGGCGACCCGGGACCACCACATCGATCCGGGCGACCACTTCTCCAAGGACCCTGACTTCGTCAACTCCTGGCCGCGGCACTGCGTGGCCGGTACCGACGGCGTCAGCTTCCACCCGAACATGGACCCGCAGCCGTTCGACGCGATCTTCGACAAGGGTGAGTACGCGGCCGCCTACTCGGGCTTCGAAGGCAAGTCCCACGAGGACGGCCGCGCACTCGCCGACTGGCTGCGCGAAAAAGGCGTCACCGACGTCGACGTCTGCGGTATCGCCACCGACTACTGCGTCCGCGCCACCGCCCTGGACGCGAAAGAGTCAGGCTTCAGTACGACGGTCCTGACCAAGCTGACCGCCGGTGTCGCCCCGGCCACCACCCAGCAAGCCCTCACCGAACTCCGCGCCGCCGGAATCAACCTCCACTAGCTGAGATGACGATGGGTGCGCCGGCAGAAACGAGGGACCAGTCGCCGGTGTGGAAGGCGGCCGGGTCGACTGTGCCGGTGGTCGTGACGTAGTCGATCATCAGCTGGCGGATCTCGACCTGGCGGTTGTAGACGACCGGCGCGGTCTTGATGTGCGGGTAGTTGCCGCCGCCCGATTGCCGGTAATTGTTGACCGCGACGACGAACTGCTGGTCCGCCGCCACTACGAGACCGTCGTACGCGAGATCCGTGATCCGCGAGCCGGCCGGCTTGGCGACGTCGATCTTGTAGGTGAGCGGCTTGGTCAGCCCGCCGAGGATGTCGTAGTTGTAGTCCGGCGTCCCGTTCGGCGCGGTCGACGTCGGCGCGTTGGTCACCTGGTCGGAGGTGAACGGCCCGGTCCCGCTGACCTGCTTGAAGTACTGCGCGGAGAACTCCAGATAGTCCTTGAGCTGCGACCCGCTGAGCGTCACCCCGAGCAGCGTGTTGTCGAAGATGTAGAGCCCAGCCACGTCGCGTACCGAGACATCACCGGCCGGGATCGCCGCCTGGCGGTTGAACGGCGCCGCGATCGCGAGCACCGGCAGCGACGCCTGCGGCGTACCGGCGAGCGCCTTCGCGACAGCGTCACCTTGGACGAAGTTGACGAAGTCGAGCGCGGCTGTGTCCTCCCACGGCGCGGTCGCGGCCGACATCGCCTCCTTGCAGGTACCGATCTTGGAGTTGACGTACTCGATGACCTTGTCGTGGTCCTTCTGCAGTACGGCGACCACCTTCGGATCGGCAGCGACGGTGTTCGCGTTCAGCACCTGACCGTGCCGGCCGACCACCTTCCACTGCCCGCGGACCTTCTCCAGGTCGAGATCGATCAGCGACAGCCGCATGCCCCACTTCAGCGGCTCGCTCAGCACGACCTGCTCGCCGGTCGTCATGTTCGTCACGAACCGCTCGGCGACCTCGGTGTGCGCATGCCCGACCAGTACGGCGTCGATCCCCGGAACAGTCTCGGCCATCAGTGCACACGCGTTCTCCGGCACCGGCAGCGCGTCGCCGTACGACGAGGAGAGGTCGATACCGGAGTGCGCGGACACGATCACCACGTCCGCGCCGGCCCGGCGGACCCGCGGGACCCAGAGCTTCGCCAGCTCGACGATGCCGCCGAACTTGAGCTTGTGCTCGACCACAGCCTTGTCCCAGATCGCGATACCCGTGTTGGTCAGGCCGAGGATGCCGACGGTGATCGGCTTCTCGCCCGGCACGTGCACCTTCTTCAGCACGTACGGCGGGAAGACGGGCAGGCAGGTCGTCCAGTCCTGAGCGTTCGCGCCGAGCAACGGGAAGTCCAGCTGGCGCTGGAACTTGCGCAGGATGTCGAGCCCGTAGTTGAACTCGTGGTTGCCGAGCGCCGCGGCGTCGTACCCGATCTCGTTCATCGCCGCGGCCATCGGGTGCAGGTGCCCGCCGGTGATGGGCTCGATCTTGGCGAAGTAGTACGCCAGCGGGGTGCCCTGGATGGTGTCGCCGGCGTCCAGGAGCAGCGGGCGTGGCGCGTGCCGGTCGGCGGCGATGCGGTCGCGGACGGCGGTGACCAGGGTGGATATCTTCGCCAGGCCGATGTCGTTGTGCGCGGCGTCGTCGTACTGGGTGTTCTTGAAGTAGTCCCAGTTGAAGGCGTTGCCGTGCAGGTCGGTGGTGCCCATCACGGTCAGCCGGACCGTCCGCTCACCGCCGTCTGTCATCGTCCGCCTCACGTGTCCGCAGTCTGCCTGCCGCCGGGGTCTCCGGCCGAAGTGCACACAATACGGCGGGTTGATGCCCGGATGGCCCTGTGCACACGAGAAAATGCGGCATGACCGTGCTCATGCCACGCCTCCGGCGCGGCGGGCCACGGGGCTGTAACTCCCGCCCTTCCCTCGTCGCTCCGGTCGCTTCGCTCCCTCCACTCCTCAGTCCAGGGCGGGAGGCCCCGTGACCAGGCCGCCCGGCAAGCTTCTGCCGTTGGTCGCCGCCCTGCTGTGCGGTGCCGTTCTCGCCCAGGCCGCCAAACCGGCCGACCACTCCGTCACCAGTGCGGCTCCCGCCGTACAAGCTCCCGCCCACGGGCCGCTCACGGTCGTGGTGAAGCACAAGCAAAGCCAACCCAAGCCGCCGAAGAAGCCGCAGCAGCAGCAGCGCACCGGTACGACGAACGTGGTGGACGACTGGAATCTCGCCGCGCACGGCAAGGTGCTCTACCTGACGTTCGACGATGGCCCACAGATCGAATGGACGCCGAAGGTTCTGCAGGTACTGGCGAAGCACAAGGCGAAGGCGACCTTCTTCGTTCTCGGCCGGGAAGTGGCGGCGCATCCCGACCTGGTCGCACGCGAGCGGGCCGCCGGGCATCGGATCGGCAACCACACCTGGGACCACCCGAACCTGACCCTCCTGCCCCCGGCGAAAATGCGGCAGGAGATCGCCACCGGCGTGAAGTCGAAGTGCTTCCGGCCGCCGTTCCGGGACACGAACGCCCAGGTCGAGGCGGTCGCTGCGTCGTACCACCAACGCCAGGTGCTATGGGACGTCGACACCGAGGACTGGTCCAAGCCCGGTACGGCGAAGATCCTCCGCGCGATCATGACCGGCGCGCGGCCCGGCGCGATCATCCTGATGCACGACGGCGGCGGCAACCGCTCCGAAACCGTCGCCGCCCTCGACCAAGCCCTGACCCAGCTAACCCGCCAGGGCTACACCTACCGCTCCTTACCCTGCTGATTCTGCCCAGCGTGGATGACTCCGGCTTGGCCGTTGGAGAAGTGTTTGAGGGCCTGGTCGATGACGTGGACCGGCTGGTCGAGGGCGTTGACCGGGAAGAGGCCGGTGGGGCGGAGCAGGGGGTTGGGTTTGACGATGGAGCGGACGGAGGGCTGGTCGAGGCCGCGGACGCCGGCGGTGGTGGCGGCGACACCTGGAGCCAGCTCCAGCTCGAGGGCGTACTGGCCGAAGAGCTTCTCCTGGCGGAAGCCCTTGACCGTCGCCCAGGGCAGGACGACCGGGTAGGCGGCTCCGTGGCAGGCCAGCTCGAGCGCTTTCGGGGACATGCGCATGGCGACCGGCTGCAGCTCGTTGGCGGCGTACCAGCGTTGCCGCTCGGCGTCGAGGCGGCGGACGAGGACAAAGCTGAGAACCAGCGGGACCATTGCCGCGATCAACAACAGCGCGAACGGCCACAGACCCGCACCACGGAAGGCGATCATCGCGGCCAGCGCGGCGACGATGCCGACGGCACCGATCACCAGCGTCACCCACGCACCACGCAGCTGAACGTTCCGGATCACCTCACGCCGCCGCAGCACCGCCTCCCGATCAAGCCCGACGACAAACGCCTCCCCGCCTCCCTCATCCATTCCCCAAGAATCCCATTGCCTGGATCCGCCCGCTCACCGACCCGCGCGGATCAGCTTCTCCTACCGCCGGCCCAGGTCCAGGCGTAGCTGCCGTCGTCGACCGCCATGCCGCCTTCGCCCAGTTCCAGCGGGCGGAACGTGTCGACCATCACGGCCAGTTCCTCGAAGCGTTCGGCGCCGAGGGAGGCTTCGATCGCGGACGGTTGCGGGCCGTGCGCGTACCCGCCGGGGTGCAGCGAGATCGAGCCGAGGCCGATGCCGGAGCCCTTGCGCGCCTCGTAGTCGCCGCCGCAGTAGAACATCACCTCGTCGGAGTCGACGTTCGAGTGGTAGTACGGCACCGGGATCGACAGCGGGTGGTAGTCCACCTTGCGTGGCACGAAGTTGCAGACCACGAAGTTGTTGCCCTCGAACACCTGGTGCACCGGCGGCGGCTGGTGGATCCGCCCAGTGATCGGCTCGTAGTCGCTCACGTTGAAGGTGTAGGGGTACAGGCAACCATCCCACCCGACCACGTCGAACGGATGCGTCGCATATGTCATCCGCGAACCGACGATCCCGCTCGGTCCGTTGCCGCGATGCTTCACCAGCACCTCGACGTCGTTGCCCTCCACCACGAACGGCTCGGTCGCCGCGTGCAGATCCCGTTCGCAGTACGGCGAATGCTCGAGGAACTGCCCGTAGCGGGACAGGTACCGCTTCGGCGGCGCGATGTGCGAGTTCGCCTCGATGCAGTAGGCAAACACTCCGTCTGCCCCCGGCAACCACCGGTGCGTGGTCGCCCGCGGGATGATCACGTAGTCGCCTTTGACCGCGTCCAGCACCCCGAACACCGTCTCGACGGTGGCCGAGCCCTTCTCGATGTATACGCACTCGTCCCCGATGGCGTTGCGATAGTACGGCGACGGTTGCTCGGCGACGACGTACGAGATCCGGACGTCGCCGTTGCCCAGCACGAGCCTGCGGTCCTCGACCGGGTTGCTCTTGGACGTGTCGGTGAAGAGGTCGTGCAGCTTCAGGTGCCGCGGGGTGAGCGGGTGGTTCGCGACGGTGGCGAGGTCGGGCAGCTCCCACACCTGCGAGTCGACGATCGCGGACGGCACGCCGGCGTGGTACAGCAACGACGAGTCGGACGAGAACCCCTCCTCCCCCATCAGCTCCTCGTAGTACAGCCCGCCGTCCGGTTTCCGGAACTGTGTGTGCCGCTTGGGCGGGACCTGCCCGACCTGCCGGTAGAACGTCATTTCCCTGCTCCAGGTGTACGATAGTCGAACGCATGCGTCCGCTTACCGAAAGCATCCGTTAGGCTCGGACCCATGTCAACCATCCCTGCCCTGTTCCGGCACCTGGTCGACGATGCGGCGATGTTCCCGCCCGGGGAACTGCCGCTGGTCGAGGCGGTCGCGGCGCACCGGGCGCACCGTCAGTCGCCGTACGCCGAACTGGTCGGCCCCTTCGTCTGCACCGACGAGGACCTGATGAAGGTCGCCGCGGAGGCCGCGCGGACCGGGAGTGCCGGCCCGCTGCGGGTCGCGGTCGTCATCACCGGCGGTGCCGGCGGGATCGAGCCGGCCGTCCGGTACGGCGATCGGTCCGCGGACATCGAGGTGACCGCGGTGGAGGTCCGGCTGCGCGCCGAGGACGACCTGTCCCGCAACGCGCTCCGCGTGGTGCGCGCCTGCGACGACTGCCTGGACGAGGAGAACGCTTTCGTCGAGATCGGCCTGGACGGCGGCTGGGAGCGTGCGCTCGACGTGGTCGCCGATGCCGGGTACGCCGCCAAGCTCCGCACCGGCGGTCTCGACGCGTCACTGTTTCCGTCGGAGGAGCAGGTCGCGGCGTTCATCACCGCCTGCCTGGACCGCGAGGTCGCCTTCAAATGCACGGCAGGGCTGCACAACGCCGTACGCCACACCGCGGCTGACACCGGTTTCGAGCACCACGGCTTCCTGAATGTCCTGCTGGCGACGCGCGCCTCGCTCGACGGTGCCGCGCAGGACGAGGTGACCGCCGTACTGGCATCACGCGACGGCGCCGAACTCGCTGCCCGAGCCCGCGAACTGTCCGAGGATCAGGCCGCCGGGGCGCGCCGGTGGTTCACCTCGTTCGGCTCCTGCAGCATCGACGAGCCGCGCCATGACCTGACCGACTTGAGCCTGTTGGAGGCCCGGTGACCTGGATCGACATGCCCGCGAACTCCCCGTTCGGGCCGGACAACCTGCCGCTTGGCGTGTTCCGGCTCGGCGACGAGGAGCCCCGGGTGGGCGCCGCGATCGGCGACCAGGTGATCGATCTCGCCCCGGTCGCGTCGGCGCAGATGATGGACGGCGCACAGTGGTTCGCTCGGCCGTCGCTGAACGACTTCCTCGCGCTGGGCCGCCCCACTTGGCAAGCGACCCGGGAATGGCTGCTCGACCTGGTTCGCAACGAGAACGACCGCGAGGTGGTCGAGCCGCACCTGATCCCGCAGTCGGCGGTCACGATGCAGCTGCCGTTCGAGGTCGCGGACTACGTCGACTTCTACGCGTCGGAGCAGCACGCGACCAACCTCGGCCGGCTGTTCCGCCCCGACTCCGAACCCCTGCTGCCGAACTGGAAACACCTCCCGGTCGGCTACCACGGCCGCTCCGGCACCATCGTTGCCAGCGGCACCGATATCGTCCGCCCGTCCGGTCAGCGAAAGGCGCCGGACGCAACGGTCCCGTCGTACGGCCCCTCGCAGCGGCTCGACATCGAGGCCGAGCTCGGGTACGTCGTCGGCACGCCGTCGGTTCTGGGCAAGCCGATCCCGGTCGACGCGTTCGAGGACCATGTGTACGGCGTGGTCGTCGTGAACGACTGGTCCGCCCGCGACCTCCAGGCCTGGGAGTACGTCCCGCTCGGCCCCTTCCTCGGCAAGTCGTTCGCGACCTCGATCTCCCCCTGGGTGGTCTCCCTGGAGGCCCTGGCACCCGCGAAGGTTCCGCTCCCAGCCCAGGACCCGCCAGTCCTGCCCTACCTCGCCGGCGAGAGCCTGGTGAACTACGACATCACGTTCGAGGTCTACCTGAACGGCGAGCTCGTCAGCAGTCCGCCGTACAAGGACATCTACTGGTCCCCCGCCCAGATGCTCGCCCACCTGACGGTGAACGGCGCGTCAGTCCGCACCGGCGACCTCTACGCCTCCGGCACCGTCAGCGGCGCGCAGCCGGACCAGCGCGGCTCCTTCATCGAACTCACCTGGGGCGGCCGCGAACCCCTCATCGTCAACGGCGACAAACGCACCTTCCTCGAAAACGGCGACCAAGTAACCATCACCGCCTGGGCTACCACCAACACCGGCACCCGCCTCGGCCTGGGCGAGGTGACCGGCAGGATCCTCGCCGGCTAGCACCACCCGTGCGAGGGCTGATCTTGTTCATAACTGTTCGTTTCTCTTGACGAGTTAGCGGTTACGTGCGAACTTTCTCAACATGAAACGTTCAGTGGGGCATGGAGTGCTGTCTGTAGCGCTGGCTGCCGGTGTGCTGAGCGTGCCGGTGGGCGCGCATGCCGCCGACGATCTGACGCTGCGGTCGAGCGAGTTGACCGTCACCGTCGGGGCCGACTTCCCGCGGGTGATCAGGTACGTCGACAACGCCTCCGGGCAGACCCTTGGCGGTCAGCCGGACGCGCTCTCGACGATCACCATCGACGGGGTGGCCCGGACGGCGCGTCTCGCCGCTCCACCAGCGGTTGATCAGGGCCGCGCGTCGTACAAGCTCGCCTTCGACGCGCTTCCTGGGGTGGAGCTGGATGCCAGCCTGAGCCTCGCCGGGCGGGTGACGACGTTCCGGATCGACGCGGTCCGCGATACCGAGACCAGCCCGGTGCACACGATCGACATCCCCGACCACGACCTGGTGTCGGTCGCGAGTACGGACGCCGGTGCGACGACCGCGTTCACCACGCTGGACCCCGACTCGACCCGGACCGCGGACAAGATCACGCCGATAACCGCGGCTACCGCGGCCGAGTCGTCCGCGACCGGAGCGGCGTACGCGTTTGTGAACACCAGCGGCCTGGCCGCCGGCATCGAGTCGAACTCCGTCTACGACAAGCCGAATGGCCAGTCTGTCGACGACGGCGCGCGCTTCTGGCACCGCGCTCGCAAGGCCAGTGACGGTACGACGCGCGTCGGCGTGTGGAGCGGCCAATGGACCTACCGTGCCGACACCTCGCCGTACACCGAACCACTGCCCTGGGCGAAGGTCGTCGTCACCCCCGACGCCAATCAGGACAAGACTGTCGACTGGCAGGACGGCGCGATAGCGTTCCGCTCGATCATGACCGAGCCTCAGGGTGGCGACCAGGTGAAGAACCGGGTGATCACGCACATCCCGTTCAACTTCGCCAGCCAGGCGACGCACCCGTTCCTGCGCACCCTCGACGACGTCAAGCGCATCTCCCTCGCCACCGACGGTCTCGGCCAGATGGCGATCCTCAAGGGGTACGGCGCCGAGGGCCACGACTCGGCGCACCCTGACTACGGCGGCAACTACAACATCCGCGCGGGTGGTCTCACGGACCTCAACACTCTGCTGCAGAAGGGCAAAGCCTGGAACGCAGCCTTCGGCGTCCACGTGAACGCGACCGAGTCCTACCCCGAGGCGAACGGCTTCAGCGAGGACCTGGTCGACAAGAATGCCAAGGGCTGGAACTGGCTGAACCAGAGCTACTACATCAAGCAGCGCCCAGACCTTGCCTCCGGCAACATCGTGAAGCGGTTCCAGCAGCTCCGCGACGAGACGGACAAGAACCTGCAAGAGCTCTACATCGACGTGTACTACCAGTCCGGCTGGCTGGCCGACGGCCTGACCCGGCAGCTCGCCGGCCAGGGCTGGCAGATCGCGACCGAGTGGGCCGACCGGCACGAGCGTACGTCGCTGTGGTCGCACTGGGCCAACGACCTCGACTACGGCGGCGCCACCAACAAGGGCCTGAACTCCCAGATCATCCGCTTCGTCCGCAACCACGAGAAGGATGTCTGGAACAACGACCCGATCCTCGGCCAGGCTTCGCTCGTCGAGTTCGAGGGCTGGACGGGTGAGGTCGACTGGAACGCGTTCTACGCCAACATCTGGCAGCGGAACCTGCCCGCCAAGTTCCTCCAGCAGCAGCAGATCACCGACTGGAACAGCTCGGACATCACCTTCACCGACGGCGTCCGCGGCACAGCCGAGAACGGCAAGCGGACCGTGTATGCCGGCACCGCGAAGGTCCTCGACGACGACAAATACCTGCTGCCCTGGGACAACAACAAGAAGCTCTACCACTACAACCCCGACGGCGGCGCGACCACGTGGCGCATCCCGTCCGCGTTCGCCGGCGTCTCGAAGTTCGCCGTCTACAAACTGACCGACACAGGTCGCGTCAAGGTCGCAACCGCGCCCGTACGGCGAGGAGCCGTAACACTCGACGCGGTCGCCGGCCAGCCGTACGTCCTCTACCCAGAGAGTGCACCGACGCCACGACCGGCGTCTTGGGGTGAAGGCACGCATCTGACCGACCCCGGCTTCAACGCCGGCACCCTGAACGCCTGGAACGTCACCGGCTCGGCGAAGCTCGACACCCTGGAAAACGGCCAGCACGTTGCCTCATTGGGCACCCAAGCATCGGCCCTGCGTCAGCGCATCACCGGACTCACCGCCGGGCGGACGTACAGCGCCTCCGCCTGGATCGAGGTCGATCCTGGCAAGTCCCGCAAGACCACGGTCTCGGTCGATGGCGTGAGCAACTCGTTGACGCGGTCAACGGCACAGAACAAGGTTGCCGCCGACGACAAACAGGAGCTGTACTACCAACGCGTCCGCGTGCTCTTCGATGCCAAGGGCAACACCGCCGACCTGACCATCGGAGCGGCTGCAGGCAATGTCAGAGTCCGGATCGACGACGTCCGAGTGGTCGAGACTAAGCGCCCGGCAGCAGGGCTGGTCGACGATTTCGAGAACATCGACCAGGGCTGGGGCCCGTTCGTGAAGGGTGACGCCGGTGGTGTCACCGATCCTCGGACCAGCCTGGCTCGCAAGCACGCGCCGTACACGCAGGCCGGTTGGAACGGCAAGCTGGTCGACGACGTCCTCGACGGTGAGTGGTCGCTCAAGTCCCACGAGGAGAACGAGGGTCTGGTGTACCGGACGGCTCCGTGGACTGTGAACTTCCAGCCCGGTCACAGGTACAAGGTCAGCTTCGACTACGTGAGCGGTCGCGCCGGGCAGTACACCTGGGTCCAGGGTGTCGACCGACCCGAGTCCGTCGAGGTGAAGGCCACCCCGATCGGTGAACAGCGGAGCGAGGCGACCTTCGGCCAGGAGTTCGTGGCCGGTTGCGGCGGCGACTACTGGGTGGGCCTGCGCAAACTGTCCGGCGGCGGCGACCAGGCCGACTTCGTCCTGGACAACTTCGCCGTCACCGATCTCGGTACGACGTCCGAGCCGGCCGACTGCACTTCGGTCGCAGTGTCCGGCCTGACCGGTCTCGTCTCCGGTGAGGCGAACACGGTCGTCACCACCTTCACCAACAACGACGTCGTTGCCGCGAACAACATCACGATGGACCTGACCGCTCCCGCCGGATGGAGCGTCGCGGCAACGACCCCGGCGACCCACGCAACCGTTGCCCCGGGCGCCAGTGTGACAACCAGGTGGGATGTGACTCCGCCGGCCGGAACACCGGAAGGAAAGTATGTGCTGATGGCAACGGGTGGTCAGGCGACGATCAGCGCCGAGGCGACCGTGCTGCCGCCGGGCATCGTGCCGCAGTCCCGGATCACTGTGGCCGACGTCAGCAGCGAGGATGTCGGCACCGGCGGCGCGGCGACCTCGGCATTGGACGGAAACCCCAGCACGCTGTGGCATTCCGCGTGGTCCGAAGTGCCCACGCCCGCTGGGTTCCCGCATCACCTCACGCTCGACCTCGGATCGTCGTACCAGGTGGACGGTTTCAGCTACCTGCCGCGGCAGAGTGGGACGAACGGGATGTTCAAGGGTTACGAGATCTACGTCAGCACCGACGGGCAGAGCTGGGGTACGCCGGTCGCGACCGGTGAGTTCCCGAACTCTCGCGACACCCAGCGGGTGAACTTCGCCGCCACCCCCGGCCGCTACGTGAAGTTCGTCGGCACCAGTTCCCTCAACGGCGCGGTCTTCGGCTCTGCCGCCGAGCTCAACGTCTACGGGACCCATTAAGACAAGCGGCGCCACTTCCCGCCCCCCGGGAAGTGGCCCCGCTTGGGCGTCCCCTCGTTTTATTGGGCTCTGGTGAACCCGACGTGAGAGGAGACGCGATGACGAAGCGTTTGGTTGTGTTACGACTCCGTCTCAGGTTCGGGCGGGAGGACCAAGCGGGCAAGGGCGCCGCCGCCAGCGGCTGCCCCGAAGGTCAGGTCGGCGCCGAGGACCTTGGCGTGACCGGCCGCGATGGTCAGCCCAAGGCCGTGGCCGACGCCGCGCTCGGCCATCCCGGACCGGAACCGGCGCGGGCCCTCGGCAATCAACTCCTCCGGGTAACCGTTGCCGTGGTCAACCACCTCTACGGTCCGGCCGCTGACCGTCACCTCGATCGGCGGCCGGCCGTGCCGCAGGCCGTTGACGATCAGGTTGGCCAGGATCCGCTCGATCCGGCGCGAGTCGGTGGACACCGTCTCGTCCGGTCCGACCTGCTTGACCACCACGCTGTCCAGCGCGAGCGCCTGCTGCATCCGCAGCCGGCCGACCGCCGAACCGACGAACGCACCCAGGCTGACATGATCCAGGTCCGCCTGTTCGACACCGGAGTCGAACCGGGCGATCTCCAGCAGATCCTCGACCAGCCGCCGCAGCACCTTCGCCCGGTCGCGCACCAGTTCGCTCGGCCGCCCGGGCGGCAGCAGTTCGGCGGCGGTGAGCAGTCCGGTGACCGGCGTACGGAGGTCGTGCGCAACGTCTGCGGTGAACCGCCGCTCGGCCTCCAGCTGACCGCGCAGCGAACTCGCCATCGTGTCCAGCGCGCCCGCCAGCGCCTGAACCTCGTCCTTGCCCTTGCCGATCGCCTCGGCCGCCGAGGCGTCCAGGTCGCCGGCCGCGATCCGGCGTGCCGTACCGGCGACCGCGACGATCCGCTTGGACAGGCTGCCGGCCAGGATCACGCTGACCAGGGCGACCAGCGCGACCGTGCCGATCCCGCCGAAGACGAGGGCCTGCCGGAGCGCCTTGATCGAGTCGTCGTTGGTCTCGTAGTCCTGCACGATGGACAGGATCTTGCCGTCCTTGACCGGCACGGCAGCCCACATCTTCGCGTTCGGCGACCCGGTCTTGAACGTGGCCCGCTTGCCCTGCAGCACGGCTTCCCGCAGCTGCGGAGGCAGGTCCGGATCGTCCAGCTTGGATCCGAACAGCGGTACGTCGTCCCGGTCGTAGCTCTGCGCCGCCAGCTGAATCCGCTCGTCGGCGAAGCTCCGCGTCCGGTCGAGCCGGGCCGACTGCGCCTGGGTGTAGACCGCGACGCAGAGGACCAGGATCGCGAGCGACGAAACGAGCAGAAAGATGAGGCCTAGCTTGCCGCGGAGCCCCATATTCCTAGGCTCGCAGCTTGTATCCGAATCCGCGGACCGTTTCGATGCGATCCGCGCCGATCTTGGTCCGCAACCGCTGCAGGTGGACGTCGACCAGGCGGCCGTCGCCACCCCACTCGTAGTCCCAGACCCGCTGCAGCAGCGTGGACCTGCTCAGCACCACACCCGGATTGTTGGCGAACTCGATCAGCAACTTGAGCTCGGTCGGCGTCAGCTGGACGGTCGAGCCACCGCGCCGTACCTCCAAGGCCTCCCGGTCCAGCTCGAGGTCGCCGAAGGACTCGACGCCGGAACCGGCAGTCGGCGCCGGCCGCTCCGGATCGGCGACCGCACGCCGCATCACCGCGCGCAGCCGGGCCACCAGGACCTGCGTGTCGAAGGGTTTGGTCACGTAGTCGTCCGCGCCCGCTTCCAGCCCGAGTACGACGTCCAGCGCGTCGCCGCGGGCGGACACCATCACGATCGGGACCGTGCTGGTCTCCCGGACCCGGCGGCACACCGAGATCCCGTCCAGGCCGGGCAGCATGATGTCGAGCATCACCACGTCCGGATGGATCTTCTCGAATCGCTCGATCGCCTCCAGGCCGTCCTCGGCCGTGGTGACGTCGTAGCCGTGCCGTTCGAGAGTCAACTGGGTCGCCTCACGGATCACCGCGTCGTCCTCGACCATGAGAATGCGCGCTGCCGGTTCTTCCGGTACCACCGAATTCAGTCTCCCTTTTGGTCCTGCGAGCTCACCTTGGTCATCTGACGGCCGTTCCAACGGTAGATCTCGACCCTCCGGCCCGACGGGCAGCAGACCTTGTCGTCGATGGTGAAGATCTTCGACTCCACCACCAGGTCGCCCACCGGGCTGGCATTGATCGTCGGCTGATCGACCTTCAGACTCCAAATCCGCCGCGGACCAGCCGGTTCGAGCGCGATCAGGAAGACGCCGAAGACGAACTTGTCCAGGGTGTGGATGAAGACGACCTCCTGGCCGACACCGTTGTGCATAACATCAACGGACGGACCCTGGCTGAGGCAACGCGAAATCACCACACATTTCGCGAGAACTGTCCGCGAGTAGGTGTCGAGGCGCTTGTCGGCGAGCAGTTTCAGCCGGATCTCGGCCAGGCTGGCGGGTCGCGCGGGCGTCCGCTCCGGCCCGCTGGTACCCATCACCGAGGGCTGTGTCGGCGAGGAGCTGGTCGCGGTGGGCTCGGCGCCCTCGACGCGCAGCCCGCCGCCGTTCGCGCAGGCCGAGAGAGCGGTCAGGGCGAGGACAGTCGCCACCGCGGGCAGCAAGGCGCGGCGCAGGCCGGCGGCCGATGAGGCGGCGCGCCCGGTTCGCCACATGCGCATAGGGCGCCTCCTACCCTGCCTCATCGATTCCCCCGGGAGATTCAGACAACTACCTTCCATAGTGCTGGCCGGACGTCACATTCGACGGCCGTGGACGTCGAATGGCCCCGGCAGTTCCGTTGCGGTTGAATCACAGCGCTCGTACGCCGGTGGCTCGGCAACCGTCCGGGCAGGCGGAAGCGCCTGAGGCAGCAACAACTGCCTCAGGCGCTCGCCCACGTCGCTCATACGTGGAGCCTAATGTTTACCCAGCGGTAGGAGGTGGTGGCTGGGGGTGTCAGCGAGTGCGCGACGTGGAGTTCTCGGAGATCTCCTCGTAGCCGCCGCCGTAGTTGTGGAACTCCCGGCCGATGGCGGCGAAGGTGATGCTGCTACCGGGCGCCTTCACCTTGGGCGTGCGACAAGTGCGCTGGCCCTGGAGCACTGCGCCGTTGCCGCCACTGCTGTCACAGCTGAGCACCCGCCCGTCGTTCGCGCCGCCGTACTGGACCAGGTAGCCGTTGGCCCGTGCATTGGCCGGCATCGGCGACGCCATGCGGACCTCGACCCAGTACTGGTAGCAGTTGTCCCGGACCAGGCGGACGGTTCCCCAGCTGGGTGGTTTGTGGTCGCGCAACATCGGCGCCGAGTCGATGGTTCTCGCACCCGAACAGGAGGCGGCCTGGGCCGCCTGGGCCGGTGCCGCGAGGGCGAACGCGCCCATCCCGGCCAGGCCCGCGGTGCTGAGCAGAATGCCCAGTGTCTTCATGACGAAACCCTTCCTGAATGTACGCCCCGACGCACATTCACCGGGCACATTACGCGAACAGCCTCTGCCCCGACAGTCATTCCGGTAATCGGACGGCGACACGCCGTATCCATTTGCAATCAAGCGCTTAACCGAGGACAAGCGGTGCCCGCACCTGCTATCGGGCACCGCTGCCAGGGATCTCAGAGGTTGCCGCGGCGCTCCTGTTCGCGCTCGATCGCCTCGAAGAGGGCCTTGAAGTTGCCCTTGCCGAAGCCGAGCGAGCCGTGCCGCTCGATGAGTTCGTAGAACACGGTCGGACGGTCGCCGATCGGCTTGGTGAAGATCTGCAGCAGGTAGCCGTCTTCGTCGCGGTCGACCAGAATGCCGCGGGACTTCAGCTCCTCGATCGGCACCCGGACGTGGCCGATCCGCGCCCGCAGTTCCGGGTCGTCGTAGTACGAGTCGGGCGTGTTCAGGAACTCGACGCCGTTGGCCCGCATGATGTCGACCGTACGAAGAATGTCGTTCGTGGCGAGCGCGATGTGCTGCGCGCCGGCGCCGTCGTAGAACTCCAGGAACTCGTCGATCTGCGACTTCTTCTTCGCGATGGCCGGCTCGTTCAGCGGGAACTTGACCCGGTGGTTGCCGTTGGCCACCACCTTGCTCATCAGCGCGGAGTAGTCGGTGGCGATGTCGTCGCCGATGAACTCCGCCATGTTCACGAAGCCCATCACCTTGTTGTAGAAGGCGACCCACTCGTCCATCTTGCCGAGCTCGACGTTGCCGACGACGTGGTCGACCGCCTGGAACAGCCGCTTCGGGTGTCCCTCCGGCCGGGTCACCTGAGTGCTCGCCGCGACGAAGCCGGGGAGGTACGGACCGTCGTACTTGCTCCGGTCGATCAGCGTGTGCCGGGTGTCGCCGTACGCCGCGATCGCGGCCCGGCGGATCGTGCCGTGCTCGTCGGCGACGTCGTTCGGCTCCTCGAGTACGACGGCGCCCTGCTTGCGAGCGTGTTCGATGCACTTGTCGACGTTCGGAACCTCGAGCGCGAGGTCGGCGACGCCGTCGCCGTGCCTGCGGTGGTGGTCGAGCAGGGTGCTCTTCGGGCTGACACCGCCAGTGATGACGAAGCGGGCCGAGCCGGCCTTCAGTACGAACGCCTTGTTGTCCTTGTTGCCCGTCTCGGGGCCGGAGTACGCGACCAGGTCCATGCCGAAGGCGAGCTGGTAGTACTTCGCGGTCTGGGTGGCGTTGCCGACCACGAACACCACCGCGTCCATCGCGTGGACCGGGAACGGGTCGGTGCTCTCGTCGTACGGCACCAGGCCGACCAGCTGCTTCAGCTGGTCGAGGTCGAGATCGGCGTCGAGCTCTGCGGGGGTGAGGTCGGTGCTGGTCATCGTGATCCTCCCGGTTCGGGTTCTTGGCGTTGAGCCTTGCCGTGGGAGGCAGGTTGTGCAACACATCCATGTTTTATTGGGCAGCTTGTGCAGTATCCTGCGGATGTTGCTGGACTATTTGGTCAGTCTGACCACTCCGGGGAGGCAGGTATGCCGGTGGATGCGCTGGACGCCCGGATCCTCGGGTTGTTCGCGGCCGAGCCGCGCGTCGGGGTGCTGGAGGCGTCGCGGCGGCTGGGGGTCGCGCGAGGCACGGTGCAGGCGCGGCTCGACCGGTTGCAGCGCGACGGCGTCGTACGAGGGTGGGGTCCGGACATCGACACGTCCGCGATCGGCTACCCGGTGACGGCGTTCGCCACCCTCCAGATCGAGCAGGGCTCAGGCCACACCACAGTCGCCGAGGCGCTCGCCGGGATCCCGGAGGTGCTGGAGGTCCACACCATCACCGGCGCCGAAGACCTCTGGTGCCGGATCGTGGCTCGCTCGAACGCCGACCTCCAACGCGTCATCGACCAGGTAGTCATCGTCCGAGGCATCCAACGAGCATCCACGGTCATCGCCCTCGCCGAACAAATCCCCCACCGCGTGCTACCGCTGGTGGAGGCGGCCACCGAAAGTTAGGCGAGGCGTTTGGCTACTTCTACTGCGGCTCGGGCTACTCGGGGGCCGACGAAGTCGCGGTCCAGCTTGCCGAGGACGACTACGCCGATGGAGGCCTCTACGCCGGGGACGCCAAGGACTGGGGACGAGACGCCTTGGGCGCCGGCCTGGAGTTCGCCGGAGGTGACGACGAAGGGGCGGCCGGCGGGGTCGGGTTTGCGGCGGCCGGCCAGGATCGCCTTGCCGGCGGCGCCCTGGTCGAGCGCGTGCCGGGAGCCCATCCGGTAGGACACGTGGAAGTCGGTCCAGCTCGGCTCGATCACCGCGATGGCGAGCGCCTCGTCACCATCAGCAACAGTGAGATGCGCCGTAGCGCCCGTGTCCTCCGCGAGAGAACGCAGTACTGGCAACGCTGCGTCACGAAGAGTCGGCTGGACGCGGCGACTGTAGTGCAGCACCGCGAGCCCGAGCCGCGCTCGCCCCTCACTGTCGCGACGGACCAGACGATGCAGCTCCAGCGTGTTCACCAAGCGATAGACCACGGTTCGGCTGACGCCCAGCGCGGCCGCGAGCTCCGTGATCGAGAGTCCGTCCGGCGCGTCCGCCAGCAACTCGAGGACGGTGAGCCCCCGGTCGAGGGTTTGGGACGTCTCTGCGGGCACCTCCGAAGCGTATCCGGTTTTCGGTCACGGCCCGATGGCCCCGTATCTTGCTGCCGTGCGAAATTACTGGTCGCTCCTCCCAGCCATCGCCGTCATCGTGGGCCTGATCCTGCTCTACGCGATCCCCACGCTGATCAATCCGCAGTGGACCAGCTCGATCCTGGCCTTGTTCCGCCAGTTCCCGGACGCCAGCCTGGAGCTCGCCGAGGCATCGGCCAAGGCGGCGGGGCCAAAGGCAGAGAGCCGCCAGCCTGTCGCGGTCGGCGCGTACGCCGGTCAGCCGCAGCACGCCGGCGTACCTCCGGAACAGCCACCAGCAGACGCTGAGCCGACCCGAGCCGAGCAGGCCGCCGGCGTACTCGGGCCGCAGCAGATCAAGTCGCGACGGATGCTCGCCATCTTCATGGTCTGCGCCGCGGTCGCGCTGATCGGGTTCAACGTCGTACTGAACCGGGAGGCGAACGGCTGCTACGAGGCGGCCAAGGCGTGGGGTGCGATCGACGGCAAGGCGGACAAGGATCCGTGCGTCAACAAGATCTACGGCAGCTTCTTCGGCGACGGCAGCGGCGAGGCGTTCGAGACCAAGCAGCAGCCGGTGGTGGCGTATCAGCTGGTCCGTGGCAAGAAGCCGACGTACTTGCGCTGGATCCAGAACGCACCGAAGTACGACGAGTCCGACCTGCTGATCGGCACCAGCATGGAGTGCAACCTCGACCTGAAGGTCAAAGAAGAAGCGGACCGGATCTCGGTGCTGATCGACTCCGACTCGCCGTGCCCGCCGTCCGACGACATCTCGCTGACCGCGGTCAAGCTGAAGAAGCCGCTCGGCGATCGCGAGATCGTCACCGTCGGCGACAAACCTGTCAAGGAGATCAACCCGGACGTCGACTCCTGGCCGACCGTGCTGAAGAAGCTGGTCACCGGGGGCTAACTGAGTAACCGGGTTCTGGAGTCGTAGACGCGGAACGGCCGGTTGCGGGACAGCAAGAGGAGCAGGCCCACGATGCAGGCGGTCGCTCCGCCGAGCAGTGCGATCGTCGGGGTGGTCAGGCTGGCCGTCGTACCCGCGACGAAGTCACCCAGGCGCGGGCCGCCGGCAACGACGACGATGAAGACGCCCTGGAGGCGGCCGCGCATCGCATCGGGCGCGGCGGACTGCAGGACTGTGTTGCGGTAGGCGGAGCTGACCATGTCCGCGGCGCCTGATAACGCGAGCAGCGTGACGCCGAGCCAGATCGTGCGTGACAAGCCGAACAGTCCGACCGCAGCGGCGTACACCGTGATCGCGGCCACGATCGCCACGCCCTGGCGTCGTACCCGCGTCACCCAGCCGGAGAAGACGACGCCGAGCAGTGCTCCGATCGCCGGGGCCGCTTGCAACAGTCCGACCGTACGCACGCCACCGCCGAAGAACGCACCCGCGACCGCCGGGAACAGCGCCCGCGGTTGCGCGAACACCATCGCGAGGATGTCCGCGAGGAAGGTCGCCAGCAGCGCCGGCGCCGCGCGCAGGAACGTGAACCCTTCGAGCACCGACCGCAGCCCGGCCCGCCGTACCGATCCGGTCGGCGGCACCGGTGGCAGCCGGAACAGCGCGTACAGCGCGGTGGTGAAGGTGATCACATCGATCAGGTACGCCGCCGCGAACCCGTGCCACGCGATCACCGCAGCGCCCAGCAGCGGCCCGGCAGTGAAGCCCAGGTTGAACGCGGCCTGGCTGAGCGTGTTCGCCGCCGGCAACAGCTCGGGCCGGATCAGCCGCGGGATGATCGCCGACCGCGCCGGGTTGTTCACCGCGAAACACGCCGACTGACAGGCGACGACACCGTACAGGATCCCCACCTGGTTCCACTCCAACTGGGACTGCAGCACGAGGATCATCGACAGCAGCCAGAGCCCCGCCGACGAGACGAGCGCGAGCGTACGACGGTCGATCGCGTCTGCCATCGCACCGCCGTACAACCCGAACACGATCAGCGGGACGAGCGAGCACAAGCCGACCAGCCCGACCGCAAAGGTCGAGCCGGTCAGCGCGTACACCTGGATCGAGACCGTCACCGCGGTCATCTGCTGCCCGAGCTGCGACACCGTCGATCCCACCCAGAGCCGCCGGAACTCCGGCGACTCCCGCAGCGGTCGGATGTCAGTCAGCAAACGCACACTGGCAACTTATGTCACGCCGTGAACCCTCAGACCCTTGGGAACAACTCGTGGTCTAGAGGTGCACCGATCGTCAGGCCGAGTCCGTCGGTGACCACGTGCGGAGCGCCGGTGTACGTCGTATCGGCGTCGATGTAGATCGCGACGTGGGCGATCCGGGGGTCGTCGGTGAGGTTCGGTGTTGCGGAATGGGCCAGGTAGGCGTTGTGGAAGGTGCAGTCGCCGGCTCGCAACGGGATGGTCAGCCGCTCCTCCCAGCGCAGGTCCGGCGCGGCGCGGAACAGGTCGTCGCGATCCGACAGGTCCTGCCGCCGCAGGCCGGTGTGATCGTGCGAGCCCGGGATGAACGTCATGCACCCGCGCTCCACTGGTACGTCGACCAGCGCCACCCAGGCGGACAACGAAGCCCGCGAACCGGCATGCGGCCAGTACGGCGCGTCCTGGTGGAACTCGGTGGCGGCGCCGTTGTGCGGCGGCTTGATCAGCACCTGGTCGTGCCAGATCCGCAGCGGAACCCCGGCGAGCGCGGTCGCCGCGGCGGCAAGCCGTGCGTGCAGGGTGAGCTCGCGCAGTACGCCGTCCTGTCGCCAGATGTTGACGTACTGATTGAAAATCGCCGACGACGAGCCGGTCGCGTTGTCCTTGGCGAACCCGCTCGCCGCCGCGGCCGCGTCCCGGAACCGGGCCGCCTCGTCGGGGCTGATGATGTTCCGGATCCGGACGACGCCGTCGCGGCGATAGGCCGAAATGGTCTCTTCATCCAGGGTGAGCAGTGTCGTATCGTCGGTCGTGGTCATCGGCTGGCTCCTCGGAATCCGTTGGTGGAAATGTGATTCCAGCCTCATGCACCTAGGCTTCGGGCGACAGACGACCATTGACCACTACTTGACTGATCCTGACCTCGGAGGTGCCGAGTGCACAACGTCCTCAGCAGTGAGGTCTTCCCCGACCCGCGCCTCCCGGTCGCTGGTGAACGGATCGAGCTGGTCGCCGACGTCGCCCCGCACAGCCACGCGTTCTTCGAGATCGCGGTCGTGGTCGCCGGCCGTGGCACCCACCTCTCGGCCGCCGGCGAAGTCGCGCTCGAGCCCGATTCGGTCGTTGTCCTCAGGCCGGGTGAGTGGCACGGATACACCGACTGCGACGGGCTGGTGCTGCGCAACGCCTACCTGGGGCCGGACGTGTTCGGCTTGCTGTCCGGAGCGCTGGTGCGGGGCGGCGACTCGCCGGAGCCGGCTCATCCGGCGGTTCAGCACGCGATGCGATTGCTGGAGGCAAGTATCGACGAGCCGTGGACGCTGGACCGGCTGGCCGGGCTGGTGAATCTCGCGCCGGGATACCTGGTCCGGCTGTTCGGCCGGACCGCCGGCATCTCCCCGATGGCGTACCTCAACCGCCTCCGCGCCGAACGCGCCGCCGGTCTGCTCATCGAGACCGAGCTGCCGATCGCCGCGATCGGCGCCCTGGTCGGCTGGCACGACCCAAGCCACGCCACCCGCCGCTTCCGCACCACCTTCGGCCTGAGCCCCACCCACTACCGCGCCACCTTCCGCCCCTGACAACCCCCGCGCGGCCACGGACCCGGCTTGTGTCCACCGACTCGCGCCTCTGCCCGGGGGTTGGGGGCGATGGGCAAAGATAGGCACCATGAGTTCCCTGCGCACGCCTGACCCGAACCCCGGCTGGCTGTCCGAGTTCGCCCTCGAGGAGACCCGTTCGCGGGTGCCGATCCTGTACGTCGAGGCCGTCCCGGCGCGCGTCGACGCCGCCGGCCAGATCGAGCACGTCGGGGTTCTGCTCCGCGGAGCGGCAGAGACCGGCCAGATCATCCGGACCCTGGTGTCGGGGCGCGTCTTCCACGGGGAGTCGATCCGCGATGCCCTGGAGCGCAACATCGAGAAGGACCTCGGCCCGGCCGCGTTCCCGCGGTTGCCCGTCAGCCCGGTGCCGTTCACCGTCGCCGAGTACTTCCCGCTCCCCGGCATCAGCCCGCTGCACGACCCCCGTCAGCACGCCGTCGCCCTCGTCTACGTCGTACCGGTGACCGGCGAGTGCGACCCGCGCCAGGACGCGCTCGAGCTCACCTGGCTGACCCCGAAGGAAGCCCTCGACCCAGGCCTGCTCGCCGACCTCGAAGGTGGCCGCGGGCAACTGCTCAAACAAGCCCTCGCCTGGTCCGGCGCCCTGATCTGACGCTTTACCAGGGCAGCCGGCCGGGGTTGACAACCTGGCGTGACTCAAGCGACCGTTTGATCCGTTGGGGTCTGACGGAGGGTTGTGCTTGATGCGTAAATTACTTACCACCTTGGCCGGGTTCGCGGCGATTGGTCTGCTCGTGGCGCCGGCTGCCACTGCGGTCGCGGACCAGCGCCCGGGGCGGTTGGTGTTTGCGGATGAGTTTGACGGTACGGCGATCGATCCGGGGAAGTGGGCGATTCATTCGAACGCCGAAGCCGATCGATGCCTCGGTAACAAGGGCAACCAGCAGTTGGAGTGGCACACCTGGGACGCATTGTCGGTGCGGGACGGTCTGCTGACGATCACGGCGCGGAAGAACAACCCGGAGCCTGGATACGAGTGGTCGAGCGGTCTGATCACCACCGGTCAGGCGTGCGGTCATGAGCCGGCTGAGTCGTTCGCGGTGAAGCCCGGCGACTACGTCGAGACGCGGCTCAAACTCCCGTCAGCCAAGGGTTTCTGGCCGTCGACCTGGACCTGGAACGGGAACGGCTCCAACGAGCAGGACACCTACGAGTTCTACAGCGACAACCACTACAACCTCTACCTGACCAGCCACCAGTCAGGCGGCGGCAGCTGCACCTATCGCTCCCCCACCGACCTCACCACCGACTGGCACACCATCGCCCAGCAACTAGGCCCCGACCAAACCATCTGGTACCTGGACGGCAAAGAAATCTGCCGCCAAGGCCCGTACTCCGGCACCGGCGACGCCCTGATCCTCGACCTCTTCGTCTACGCCCAAATCCCGCCCACTGTCACCGAAGAGTCAATGCAAATCGACCACGTCCGCGTGTACCGGAACTAGGCGCCCGACCCAGCCTCGTTCAGGCGCGGCGTTGGGTGGCCCAGTCTCGGATTAGTTCTATGCGTTCCTTGAGTTGGATCGAGGAGGCGTGGGCGGCGGCGGGGCCGCCTAGCTTGCGGCGGAGGTCGTTGTGGATGACGCCATGTGGCTGGCCGGTGCGATGGTGCCAGGCGGCGACCAGACCGTTCAGCTCGCGGCGAAGCAGCGCCACCTGCTCGTGTGTCGCCAGCTCGGTCGGGGTGGGATCCTCCCGATCCGCCGACGGACGGGAGCGCTTCTGAGCGGCCAATGACTTCGCCTGGCGCTTGCGGAGCAGCTCACGCACCTGATCCGGCTCCAGCAAACCGGGCAGCCCGAGGAAGTCCAGCTCCTCGTCGGAGGCCATGTCGCCGCCGGTGCCGTAGTCGCCGCCGTCGAACACCACCCGGTCGAAGTTGGCGTCCGACCCCAGCGCCTCGAACTTCCCCTCCAGCTCGTCGCTGGCGCCCTCGGTCTGGTTCGCCTTCGCGAGCAGATCGTCCTCGAGCGCGAAGATGTCGCCGTCCTCGCCTCCGTTCTTCCGGCCGAGCACGTGGTCCCGCTCGACCTCCATCTCGGCGGCGAAACTCAGCAGCCGCGTGACCGACGGCACGAACACCGACGCCGTCTCGCCCCGCTTCCGGGCCCGGACGAACCGCCCGACCGCCTGCGCGAAGAACAGCGGCGTCGACGTCGGCGTCGCGTACACCCCGACCGCGAGCCGCGGCACGTCGACACCTTCGCTGACCATCCGGACCGCAACCATCCACCGCGAGTCCCCCTCGGAGAACTTCGCGATCTTCTTGCTCGCCGCCTTCTCGTCGGACAGTACGACGGTCGGCGCCTCGCCGGTGATCTCGCGCAACGTCTTCGCGTACGCCCGAGCGGTGTTCTGATCGCCGGAGATGACCAGTCCGCCCGCGTCCGGCATATGCCGTCGTACCTCGGTCAGGCGCGTATCCGCAGCCGACAGCACCGCCGGCATCCACTCGCCTGTCGGGTCCAGCGCCGTACGCAAGGCCTGCGCGGTCAGGTCCTTCGTCAGCGGCTCACCGAGCCGCGCCGCGACCTCGTCACCGGCCTTGGTCCGCCACCGCATCTCACCGGAGTACGACATGAAGATCACCGGACGTACGACGTGATCGCGCAGAGCGTGACCGTATCCGTACGTGTAGTCCGCCCTGCTCCGCGCGGCGCCGTCGGGCCCGTGCTCGTAAGTGACGAACGGGATCGGGTTGTCGTCGCTGCGGAACGGCGTACCGGTGAGGGCGAGCCGGCGCGTGGCCGGCTCGAATGCTTCCCGCACGCCATCACCCCAGCTGAGCGCGTCACCGCCGTGGTGCACCTCGTCCAGGATCACCAGCGTCTTGAACCGCTCGGTCCGGACGCGGAAGGCCAGCGGGTTCACCGCGACTCCGGCGTAGGTGACGGCGACGCCCTGGAAGTCCTTGTTCGTCTTCCCGCGCCGCCCGGCGAACGCGGGGTCGATCGCGATCCCGGCCTTGTCGGCGGCGTCGGCCCACTGGACCTTGAGGTGCTCGGTCGGCGTCACCACCGTGACGCGCTCGATGATCCGCCGGTGCAGCAGCTCGGCGGCCACCGTCAGCGCGAAGGTGGTCTTACCGGCTCCCGGCGTCGCGACCGCGAGGAAGTCCCGCGGCTGGTTCTCGAGATAGAGCTTGAGCGCCTCCGCCTGCCAGGCCCGCAGCTTGCTCGCGGTACCCCACGCAGCGCGGTCCGGATAGGCCGGAGGAAGCACGGCTGGTGCAGGCACGTGCGATTCCACGAACGGCTACTCCCCCGATAGTCGACAGTCGGCCGTGCAGGAACGTTACCCGAGATTTGTTACGAGATCAGATTCGCCGGCACCACCGTGACGTCGTACGGGCTTGTCAGCCGCGCCTCCTCGTCCCCGGTGACCTTCGCGACCTGCACATATGCTCCGTCGCGCATCTCCCACGCAATCAGGCTCGGCGTGTCGGGATCCACCACCCAGTACACCGCGCACCCAGCCGCCTCCAGCCGCGTTGCCCTGGCGAGTTGGCCGGCTGTGGAAAAGTGCTGGGTTGTGTCAGCCGGCGGCCTACACTCGGGGGCATGAGTACTCAGCTGACCCCTGGGGCCGAGACGGTCGTTGACGAGCGGACGCAGCCGGCGCCGGCGGAGCCTGGCGATCACGAGCGGTTCTCGCACTACGTGCCGAAGGACAAGCTGACCGAGGCGATGGTGATGGGCACGCCGGTGGTCGCGCTGTGCGGGAAGGTGTGGGTGCCGAGCCGGGACCCGCAGCGGTTCCCGGTCTGTCCGGAGTGCAAGGAGATCTGGGAGTCGCTCAACCCGGGTGACGGCGAAGGCGGCGACGAGTAGCAGCCGTCAGTTCTGCGTGGGGTCGTCCGGGTACGTCGCCAGGTAGGCCATCTGATCGCGCTGGCGCCGGAGGACCCGGCGCCAGAGGGTGTCGGGATGGAGGCTGAACACGTCGTCGGGTTCGGACTCGACGACGTACCAGGCACCCTCGGTGATCTCGCCCTCGAGCTGACCGCTGGACCAGCCGGCGTACCCGGCGAAGATCCGCATCCGCTGAATCGCGCCCTCCAGCAGCGCCGGCGGCACATCCAGGTCGATCAGCCCGATCCGCCCGAAGCATTCCCGCCACCCCGGCGGATCGGCGGCCTCGATCACCTCGGCGACGGCCAGCGCGCTGTCGGTTCCGACGGGTCCGCCCATGAAGAGCACGCCGGGCTCGTTCACGGAGGTGGACCAGTCCGGCAGCACGCGGTCGACCGCCAGGTCGGCCGCACGGTTCACCACCACCCCGAGCGCGCCGTCATCATCGTGATCCAGCAGCAGGATCACCGACCGGCGGAAGGGCGGCTCGTCGAGCAACGGAGTCGCCACCAGCAGCGAACCGGTCAGGGTCGTGGCCGTCATGCACCCATCATGTCGTGCCCCGCAACGGAGTACCACGGAGCACGCGGAAACCTAACCAGGCACCCAGCGCCACCCCAGCCAGGTCGGCCAGTACGTCGAACGGATCCCCGTCGCGCTGCGGCAGCAGCCAGTACTGCACCAGCTCACTGACGATCGCGTTCGCGACCAGCGTTCCCAGCAACCAGCGCGCCGGCACCCGCACCTTCAGCCCGAGGAACGCGACCGACCCGAACAGAAACAGGTGGGCAAGCTTGTCCACCTGCGGGATCCCGACCTGCGGACCCGCCTCCCTCGGCGCGTAAGCACCGTACAACTGCAGGGCCACGGCCGCGACGAACGCGATCCGCCACAACCAGACCTTCAGCTTCGAGCTGGTCGCCCCCGCCGCCGAAACCGTCACGCCGGCGAGTCGTCCGGGTAGGTCTCGTGCGCCGGCGCCTTGCCACCGGCCGCATCCCGTACGGCGTGCGCGACCATGGTGTGCACCTCGGGGTGGAACACGCTCGGCACGATGTACGTCGCGTTCAGCTCGTCGTCGGTGACGACGCCGGCCAGCGCCTTCGCGGCCGCCAGCTCCATCTCGATCGACACCTTCGACGACTGGGCGTCGAGCAGGCCGCGGAATACGCCCGGGAAGACCAGCACGTTGTTGATCTGGTTCGGGAAGTCGCTGCGGCCGGTCGCCACCACCGCCGCGTGCTCGCCGGCCTCGGCGGGGTCGACCTCCGGCACCGGGTTGGCCAGCGCGAACACGATCGCGTTGTCGTTCATGGTCGCGATGTCCGCGCCGGTCAGGATGTTCGGCGCCGACACCCCGATGAACACGTCCGCCCCGGCCAGCGCGCCCTTCAGGTCGCCGCTGTACTTGGCCGCGTTGGTGTTCTCCGCGATCCAGCGCAGCTCCGGCGACAGGCCGTCGCGGTCCAGGTGGATGACGCCGGCGATGTCGGCGACCACCGTGTCCTTCACCCCGGCCGCGAGCAGCAGCTTCAGGATCGCCGTACCGGCCGCACCGGCACCGGACAGCACCACCCGCACGTTGCTGATGTCCTTGCCGACCACGCGCAGCGCGTTGTAGAGAGCGCCCAGTACGACGATCGCCGTACCGTGCTGGTCGTCGTGGAAGACCGGGATGTCGAGCTCCTCGCGCAGCTTCGCCTCGATCTCGAAGCAGCGCGGCGCGGAGATGTCCTCCAGGTTGATGCCCGCGAAGCCGGGCGCGATCGCCTTGACGATCTGGACGATCTCGTCCGGGTCCTGGGTGTCCAGGCACAGCGGCCAGGCGTCGATCCCGGCGAACCGCTTGAACAGCGCCGCCTTGCCCTCCATCACCGGCAGCGCGGCCTTCGGGCCGAGGTTGCCCAGCCCCAGTACGGCGGAACCGTCGGTGACGACCGCGACGGTGTTGCGCTTGATGGTCAGCCGGCGGGCGTCGTCGGGATTGGCCGCGATCGCCAGGCAGACCCGCGCGACGCCCGGCGTGTAGATCATCGAAAGGTCGTCGCGGTTGCGGATCGGGTGCTTGGCCTCCATCGAGATCTTGCCGCCGAGGTGCATCAGGAAGGTCCGGTCCGAGACCCGGCCGATGTCGACCCCGGGGACGGCGCGCATCGCCTCGACCAGCCGGCCGGCGTGCTCGGTGTCGGCAGCGGCGCAGGTGACGTCGATCCGCAGCCGCTCGTGGCCGGACGCGGTGACGTCGAGTGCGGTGACGAGTCCGCCGGCCTGCTCGACCGCGGTCGTCAGTTTGCTCACCGTCGAGCCGCCCGCGGGCACCTCGAGGCGAACGGTGATGGAGTACGAAACACTCGGCAAGGCAGTCACGCGGGTGATCCTCTCATGTGACTGGTAAGGCCCGGGGGTTACGTTCTTAAAGTGCACAGCAGACCGCTGGGTAATCCATTACCCCTCCAGGCCGTTCATGAGCCTGGTGCCCGGCTGCTCGAACGGGCCAGTTCCCATCCGCGTTGATCTTCGCCGCGTTCGAGGCATCGCTCCGCTGACTACTCCAGCCAGGCTCTGACCGACTCGTTGTGCTCACCGAGGCGTGGTGGCGGGAGGTTGGTTTCGCGGGCGCCGGCGTACGGCTGGTCGTCGAAGCGCAGCGGCGGTCCGGGCAGCTGGATGCGCCCGAGCGTCGGGTGGTCGACATCGATCAGCAAGCCCTGTGACAGCGTCTGCTCCCACTCGTAGACCTGCTGGAAGTCGCGCACCTTGCCGGCCGGAATCCCCTTCTCCGCAAGCCTTTCCAGCCACACATCGGCGGATTCCTTGGAGAACTCCGCCTCGATGGCGGCCGTCAGCTCATCGCGATGCGCGACTCGGGCCGAGTTGACCGCGAAGCGTTCGTCCAGCGGATCCAGCCCGACGATCGGCGCGAACGTCCGCCACTGCCCCTCGCTCCCGACCGCCACCTGCACGATGTCGTCCTGCGTGCGATACAGCCCGTACGGCGCAATCTGCGCATGGTGGTTGCCAACACGCTCGGGCAACTCACCCGCCACCGTCCATTTCGTGCCGTGGAACGCATGTACGCCGACCACCGACGCCAGCAGGCTCGTTCGTACGACGCGGCCCTTGCCGGTGATGGACCGTTCGTGCAAAGCCGCCAGCGCACCATAGGCGCCGTACATCCCGGCGAGCAGATCGGCGATCGGTACGCCGACCTTCGTCGGCTCGACCGCGCCGGTGATGCTCATCAGACCGCCCTCGCCCTGCGCGATCTGGTCGTAGCCAGCCCGCCCACCATCCGGGCCGTCGTGCCCGAAGCCGGTGATCGACAGCACCACCAACCCTGGGTTCAGCTCGTGCAGTCGCTCGACGGAAAACCCCAGCCGATCCAGCACCCCCGGCCGGAAGTTCTCGATCAGGACGTCCGCCCTGGCGATCAGCTTGGTCAGGAAGGCTTTGCCGTCGGCGGACTTGAGGTCAGCCGTCACCGACTCCTTGTTCCGGTTGGCCGACAGGAAGTACGTCGACTCGCCCTCGACGAATGGCGGCCCCCAACCACGGCTGTCATCCCCGCCGGCAGGGGTCTCCACCTTGATCACCCGCGCGCCGAGATCCCCCAGCATCATCGCGGCATGCGGCCCGGCCAGGGCCCGGGTCAGATCGACGACAACGACGTCCGAGAGAAGGTTCTGCACGCCGTCACCCTAGGCGAGATCGCGCCTCCCAGCCGTGACGCGATTCTCATCTGAACCGGTCCCGGCTTTTGTCCGTGTACCGGAGAGGAGCCTCAATCCTAGGAGGGGATCATGTCCCTACGTTCCGTCGCCGCTGCCGCCGGAATCCTGGCACTCAGCGTGGTCGGCGTCCCGGCCGCGTCCGCGGCACCCGCCATCCCGCTCAACGGTGAACAAGAGGTCGCGGCCGCCGATGACGACGGCCACGGGTTCTTCACTTACACGCTCGAGGGCACCACCTTCTGCTGGACTCTCAGCTGGGAGAACCTCGAGCCCCCGACCGCCGCACACGTCCACCTCGCCCCGCGCCACATCGCCGGTCCGGTCGTCATCCCGCTGGCGCTCACCACGTCACCATCGTCCGGCTGTAATACGATCCCGGAAAACGTGGCCACCGGCATCAGCGCCGACCCGAAGGCCTACTACGTCAACATCCACACGGCGACCTTCCCCGGCGGCGCCATCCGCGGTCAGCTGAAGTAGGTCAAAGGACCTTGCGGGCCAGGGACGCCAGTCGGTGGGTGACGTCCCTGGGCCGCTCCTGCATGAGCATGTGACCGGCGCCGGGGTACATCCACAGCCGGGCGGTCGGGAGCTGGGCGGCCATCCGGTTGGCGTGCCGAGGCGGGAGCAGGCGGTCGCGGGTGCCATGCATGATCTCGACCGGGAGCTGGTCGAGAACCTTCAGCGCGTGCCCGAGATCGTGGCGGAGGATCGCCTCGAAGAAGCCGCCGTACGACGGTCCGGGGACGACGGCCAGGTCCTCGAGGAACAGGTCCACCTCGGCGGGATCGGCCTTCTTTCCGAAGATCATCCGGCGCAGAGCGGGCCGCTGCAGCCGGGCCGAGGCCAGCTCGAGCCGGGTTGCCCGCCCACGCTGGATCCGGCGATCGACGCGCGTACCGACGAGGTTCACGGCCCGCGGCGCGACTACGGCTGTCGCCGCGTCGAACCGCTGGGGCATGCCGAGAGCCCCCGAGGACGTCGGCCCGCACGTCGTACTCACCAAGGCGGCAGCCGCGATCCTAGGACCGAACAGCTCCGGCCGTTGGTCCGCGAGCGCCATCAACGTCATGCCGCCCATCGAATGACCGGCGTACACCACCGGGCCGTCGCCCACGACGTTGTCGAGCACCGTGACGACATCGTCGGCGAGCTGCTCGATCCGCATCGTCCCGGCCGGCGCCGCATCCGACCGGCCGTGACCGCGGTGGTCATAGGACACGACGCGCACGGCGTCCGATCCCAGGATCCGCGGCAGTCCTTCGACCTGGTTGTGCCACGACCGCGTCGAGCAGGTCCACCCATGGACCAGCAGCACCGTCACGGGCGCGTCGGCGGGTCCAGAGGTCTCGACATTCAGCCGTACGCCGTCCGACGCCGTCACGCCGGTCCGTTCCGCCTGGATCGTCACGCAATCTCCCGTTCACGCTCACCGGCTGCCAGATGTGCGGCCCGCAGCCGCCCGCCCCGGGCCCCGCGGCCGACCAGCCACGCGATGCCGGCGAGCTCGAGCAGCCCGACCACTCCGAGCAACGCGTAGCCGCCGTTCCACATCCATCGTGGCACGTCCGTTCGTTCCTCACGGCGCAGGACCTGTTGCTCGTTGATGAAGTCCATCGTCTGCCCGTCCGACACCTGCACGGCGGGCCGCTCGATCGCCGGGTCCTCCGGCGCGTAGACCCACATCGCCTTGAGGTCCCGCTGCCCCTGATGCAGCCGGATCATCGACTTCCACTTGCCGTACATCGGCAGCGCGTCCGCCGACCGGTAGGTGCCGTCGGCAACCTTCACCATCCGGTGCGTCACGAACCCGCCGCCCTGCCACGCCATCGCCTCGAACCACCGCGCACCCCCGGCGGCATCGGCCGGTTGCAGCTTGACCGCGACGTACGCCGTCGGCTCGGCCCCCGTGGCCACCCGCTCCAACGACACGGTCGCACTCACGCCCGGCTCAGCCGACCGCGGCACACAGAAGAACACCGTCCCGAGTACGGCGATCAGCCCGACCGCCCCGAGTTGGTGCGTACGGCGGAGGCGCCGGATCCCGAGGGCCCGCTCCTCGCCGGCGACTTCGGCGTACCGGGTCGCGAGCCAGGCTCCTACGACTCCAGCTCCGGTTCCGGCGAGTACGCCGTACCCGATGGCTGACGGGAGCATCGACGACGGCCACGGGATCGGCATCCAGAGGTGGCTCCAGGCGTACTCCGCGACGACACCGACTGTGCCGATCAGGACGCCGGAGACCGCGCCGAGGCGGAAGCGGCTCTTGTTGCCCAGGGCAAACGCGACCGCCTCGACGAGGACGGCTTCGACGATCAGCAAGGGGAAGTGGCCGACGATCTCGTTCAGCGGGTGGTCCACCGCCCAGGCGATCGCGCCCCGGATCACCAGGTAGACCGCCAGCGCCGCAAACGTCGTACCAGGGCCACGCCGCGCCCTGACGACGGTGAAGGCGAGCGCGGCACCGAAGGCGATCAGGATCGGCTGCAGGATCAGCGGGAACTGCGGCACGCCGTATCCGAACTCGGCACTGAGCAGATCCCAGGCGATCAGAAGCGCGCCGACGGACACGATCTCCTGGAACAGGCGCCGCTTGGTCAGACCGATGAGCTGCTCGACTTCGGCCAGTGCGAGCAGTCGGCCGAAGATCGAGAACACGACTCCGCCGATCATCAGCAGGTGGGTCGGACCCCACAGCGTCACGTCCTCGCCGAACATCCGGTGCCAGACGTCGTCGAGTGGGAAGCCGACCAGGGCGAACGTGCCGCATACCGTGACGAGCGCTGCGCTGGATGGGATCCGCCAGCCTTTGGTCAGCTTGATCCTGCGAGCCGGCAACGGCTTGCGGGCAAGCGCGATCGGCAGTACGCCGGACACGATCACGCCGAGGATGCCGAAGAAGATCGGGTAATGCGCGGGCGTTCCGAACGGGCCAGTGTCGCGGCCGTTGCCGATGTGGACCGCGATGTCCCACCAGACGCCGAACGCGCAGGTGAGCAGCGAGATGGCATGCAGGTACGGCGTCAGCGCGGCCCATCGGGGGACTCCGTCCAGTCTCCCGATGGTGTCCGCAAGCCGTCCTACCAGCGTCAGCCGGCCGGTGCGTTCCCGCCACAGGAGTACGGCGAGCGCGAGGTACAGCACCGAGACGAGGCCGGTGACGATCGCGATCTGACCGAATGTCGCCGTACCGGTGGTTGCCAACGGGACCGCCATCGTGGGTGCTCCTTCGCATTGGCTACTTTTTGCATTGGCTATACACCACGCTTGATGTTACATCGTCTATGTAACGTTGAGTCTGGAAGACTGTCAAGGGTGGACGCACACGACGAGGAGCTCACGGTCGACCAGCTCGCCGCCAAGGTGGGCATGACCGTCCGCAACGTCCGGGCGTACGCCGGGCGCGGCCTGATCCCACCGCCGCGACTCGCCGGCCGGACCGGGTACTACGGTCCCGAACACGTGGCGCGGTTGACGCTCGTACGCGAGCTGCTCGCCAAGGGGTACACGCTGGCCGCGGTCGAGCGGATGATGGCCGAACTGCCGGATGGCGCGATGGCGCTGGGTGTCTTCGAGACGCTGGTGAACCCGTGGACGCCGTCGGAGCCGGAGGTCCTGGACGAGCGCCAGCTGGCCGAGCGGGCCGGCGTACCGCATGATCCGGCGGTGATCGCGCGGCTGGTCGAGCTGGGGATCGCCGAGCGGCAGGACGACGGCCGGCTGCGAATCCCGAACCCGGACCTGCTCCGCACCGGCCTCGAGGTGATCAAACTCGGCGTCCCGATCCAGGCGATCCTCGAGCTGCTGCCCAAGCTCTTCGCCCAGGCCGACGCGGTCGCCAAGACCTACGTCGAACTCTTCCGCAGCACCGTCTGGCGCCAGTTCGCCGACGCCGGCCTCCCCGCCGACGGCTGGCCTGAAATCCAGCGCACCCTGGAAAACATCATCCCCCTGGCCGGCCAAGCCCTAGTCGCCGCCTTCCGCGAATCCATGGCCCGCGAAATAGAAACAGTCGCCTCCCAAGAACTGGGCCTACCCCCCAAAACCCTCCCCTCCACCGGCTGACCTTAGGCTGGCGACTGCCACCCGGAACAAGCCCTCGGAATCGGCGATGTCCTGCGCCGTCCGCGCGGCATCTCCCGTCACCACCAGGCCATCCATGGCGACAAAGCTGCCGAAGCCGGCGAAGCGGGCCACCCGAACGCTGCCAGGACCAGGCCCGACTCGACCCATGCTCGACGCGCTCGCGGCCAGACCTCAGTCGCCTACCACCTTTTACCACTGGCCGAATGTGACGTTTCCCCTTGTGGATAAGGGGATTCCGACCTTGGGGTGGCTTGTTCTTGGCTGCAATCGAACGTATGCTCGGATACATGTTCGACGATGACCTGGATGAGCTCGACACCGCGGACCTGCTGGTCGCCGCGGCGCATTCGTCGACGTCCAAGAACACGCCGCGGTACGGCTCCTCGAGGCCGCGCTCGCCTTCGCCGACCGCCACGCCGTCGTCAACTACGACAGCGGCGAGGTGCTGCCCGGCACCGAACGATTGAAGGTGTACGGCGGTGACGGCTGCCCGGGTGTGGCCGAGTTCGCCCCGGTCGAGTTCGGCGCCGTGACCCGGATGTCCACCGGCGCGGCCGCCTCCTTCATCGGCGAAGCCCTCGCCCTGCGGCACCGGCTGCCCAGGATCTGGGCCGCCGTGCTGGCCGGGAACGCGGTCGCGTGGCGGGCCCGCAAGATCGCCCACGCCTGCCTGTCGCTGTCGCTGGAGGCGGCCGCGATCGTCGACCGCCGCGTCGTCGGCATCGTCAACACCGTCACCCCGACCAAGCTCGCCACCATCGTGAAGGCCGCCATGTGGGAGGCCGACCCCGACCTGGCCAGGGCCCACGCCGAGGCCGTCGCCAAAGCCCGCGGCGTCTACGTCGGCCCCTCCGACGACCACGGCACCAAACGGTTCTGGGTCCGCGCCGCCGCCGGCGACGTCATCCGGTTCGACGCCACCATCAACGACATCGCCCACGCCCTCAAAATCCTCGGCGACCCCGACACCCTGGACCAACGCCGCGCCAAAGCCATCGGCTGGATCGCCGACCCCGCCGCCGCCCACCACCTCCTCCAAGTCGCCCGCTATCTCGCCCGCACCCTCCCCACCCTTCAAGACAACCCCGGGCACACTCACACGCCTACCGCCGACCGCCCTGCAACCAGTACCGACGCCGCCCCGCCCGCCGCCGCCCCCGACGAGCGGCCTGCGCCAGACGACTGGCCGCCGCCGGACGACGACACTGTCCTGGACGACGACGACGACGACCACGACGGCGATAGCGCCCACGGTGACGACGGGCATGACCGCACCGCGGGGCGCGACTGGACCGCACCGGCTGACGACACCGTCCCGAACGACGGGGTCCGCGGGTACGGCGGCGACGACCGCACTGCGGCACGCGACTGGACCAAGCCGGCTGACGACACCGACCGGGACAACGGGCACAACATGGACGACCGCCACGCCATGCACGACTCGATCGGGCCGGACGATGGCGCCGTCCCGGACGATTCACACCACGCAGACGACGCAGACGACTGCGATGCGGCGGACGACGCGACTGCGCCGGATGACGACGCTGTCCCGGACGACGGGGGCGACGCGTACGACTGGAATGCGTCCTACAACCGGGATGGCCCGGAGGACTGGATGGCTCCCGATGACGATCCGGGCCCGGAGGACTGGGACGACCCGGATGACCACGGCACGGCGGCCAACACCGGCCAGTCTGGCCTGCCTGGGAACGAGGCGGCCGACGACGCGTTCACGCGGCGGATGCTGGCCGACTCACTCCCCGCGCGGCTCGCCGCGCTCAAGCAGCACGCCTACAGCCACGGCCTCGCCGCCGACACCGGACAACGCCCCAACCGGCACACCCTCTACGTCCACCTCACCGACAAAGCACTTGCCACCCGCAACGGTGTCCTGCGGGTCGAAGAACTCGGGCCACTGCTGCTCAACCAGCTGAGCGAACTGCTCGGCCACGACCAGATCATCGTCAAACCGGTCATCGACCTGCGCGAACAGGTCAATGTGCACAGCTATGAGATCCCCGACCGGATCCGCGAACGCGTCCGGCTGCGGCACCCGGTGGACATGTTCCCCTACGGCGCCGCCGAAGCGACCACCCGAATGGACCAAGACCACATCACCCCCTACGACCGAACCGGCCCACCAGGCCCACGAGGCCAGACCGACCCCGACAACCTCATACCGCTCGGACGACTCCACCACCGCGCCAAAACCTTCGGCGGATGGCAGAGCCGCAGGCTGCCCACCGGCGGCGTCGAGTGGATCAGCCCGCACGGCTTCCGCTTCCACGTCGACCACACCGGCACCCACCCCGTGCCGCCAGTCGCCGACGCTACGGACGAGTCAGTCGCAGAGGGCGGTCGGGATCACTTGAGCGGGAGCTAGCTTGTACCGTCCTCGCTGAACCGCCCGGAGCTCGGCCGGCAATGTGTCAGTCAGCGGAGGCGAAGGCGTACCAACGCAGCTCGAACAGATCGATCCGCGTCTCCTTCGGTGGCGCGACCGTTGCCGGCTGTTGACTTTCGCAACGAGCTCCCCGGTCTGCAGGTCCAGCGCCACCCCAGCCGCCGCTCCTGCCAGTCGCTTCGCGAACTTCACCGCGTGCGGAATCTCGGCCGGGGAACTTCCCTCGACGAGGATTGTCCACATCCACCGCGGCTCGAGGACGTGCGCCACCACCTCGGGCGGGACGTCCTCCGCCTCCATCTCGAACGGCCCGTCCACGGTGAACGGGTAATTCGCGCGCTTCCCGCGCAGAACCCTGCCGTCGTTGCCAAAGACAAGCCCTGCACTTCCGGCGACGGACTCGGCCGACAGCTCAACCCACTGCCGCCCGAACACCTGCACGTCGTACGACATACGCGAGATCGTCCCATCCCACAGGACCCACCATTCAGCGGCGACGTGGTCCGCTGAGAGTAGTCGAAGCGGTGCGACGGGCGGCCGGCACATAGGAAGAGGTGGTCGGCCTTCGGATACAGCACCAGTTCGGTTTCCAAGCCGCGGTCCTGGAGGGCGGTGAGCCATTGTTCGGCTTGGCCTACTGGGCTGCGTTCGTCGTTGACCGCGTGGAGGACGAGGGTGGGGGTTTTGACCTTGGTAGCGTGGTCGTACGGCGATTGGGCGCGGAGTACGGCGGGGTCGGTCCAGGGCAGGCCGCCGTAGATCAGCTCCATCATGCCGACGCCGACGTCTGCGGTGCCGCTGAGGCTGATCAGATCGCACATGCCAGCGCCGCAGACCGCGGCCTGTCGCGTGCGTACCAGCTCAGCCAGACCGGTGGCGTCGTACCGGGTGTACTCGTCGAGGTGCATGACCTCATTCAACCGATTGCGGCGGCACCGTCATCGGAGCGAATTGAGAAGCGTCCAGCCCTGTTTCGTTGCCGGGAGCAACGGGCCGCGCTTCAACCGCTGATCAGCGGCTCGCCCAGCTGATCAGCGGTTGAGCGTCTCGTCCTTGCGCCGGCTCCGGACGACCAGCACCGTCCCAGCCGCGACCAGTACGACGACGACCACGATCGCCCCGACGACCCAGGTCGCGCCCTGATAGTCGCTCGGGTCCGTGTCGCCCGCGCCAGGTGGATTGACGGTCGGCGACTCGGTCGAACCGAGTGTCGGCGTCGGGGTCGGGTCAGCGACAGTCGTCGCTGAAGCCACAGCGGGCATCAGAACCAGTGCCACGCCAAGCAACAGCGCACTGAGCAACCTCTTGGTTCTCACTACCGCCCGGTGCCCCGGCCCTCGGGCCGCAAACCGGTCAGTTCGGCCAGGCGGGTGAGCGGCCGAGGAAGGCGATCAGCTGATCCAGGCGGTCTTCGCCCGTCCATGGGATGTCCGGAGCGAAAGCCGCGCCCGGGACAAGTCGCGGGGCACCGGTGGGTACGACGGCCGCGACCTCATGGGCGGCCTCCACCACGTCCGGCTCGAACTCGACGTTCGTACCCAGTGCCTTCGCCAGGTCCCAGCTGTGGACGACGTAGTCGATGAAGTGGAAGCTGATCGCCTGATGACCTGGGAACTTGTGGTCGGCACTGAACTCCGCGAGGGGGAAGAGCCGGTCGACCGCACCTTCCTCCGCGAACGCGGCCAGGACGTGCTCGGCGGAATCCCGGTACGCAGCGACCGGGTCGTCGCCGAGCTCGAGCAGCTTCCACCGCTCGAGGTCGCCGTCGCCTCGGGAGGCGGCCGCGAAGCCGTAGTGCTGGGTGGCCATGTGGGCGAGCAGGCCGTACAGCGTCCACGCCCGGCACGGCGTCGGCTTGTTCAGGTCGTCGGCGGTGATCCGGTCCGCCAGCTCGATGCTGTGCCGGACCGCGCATTCGTCGAGGGCAACGATGTTTTCGATAGGCATGCATAGATCATATGCGCGCGCTTATCATCTGACCAGTGCTACTTTTCTGTCCGTGAGCGCGGAGGACGAACGGCCCGACCTCGCCGCGATGCTGCATCCGCTGGTGCGTGAGCTGATCGCGGTGGAACTGCCCATCCTCGCCGACCACGGCGTCTCGATGTGGGGCTACTCGGTCCTGACCGCATTGGACGGTACGCCGGTCCGCACCCAGGCCGCCCTCGCGGAGGCGATCGGAGCCGACAAGACCCGGATCATCGCCACCCTCGACGAGCTACAGGACGCCGGTCTGATCACCCGCATCCCGGACCCGGACGACCGCCGCGTCCGGCTGCTCTCCATCACCCCCAAGGGAACCCGCATCCGCCGGGCCGTGCGCTCCGACATCCGCACCCGCGAAGACCAGCTCCTGTCAGCACTCCCCGCCGCGGACCGCCGGGCCTTTATCCGCATCCTCCGCACACTTCACGAACGCGGCTAGATTCGGTTTCCGCGCGCGCCGAAGCGGTTCGGCGGCCCCTCCCACCAGCGCGAGCAGCTCCCCATCCACGGAGCCAAGCGTTCCGATGTGCCACTCGCCTCAGGGGCGAGCAGCGCGGTGGGCCTCCAGGGCACGGTCGACCAGCAGGCCAGTGGCATCCAACGGCCCGGCGGCATCCTGCGATGCATGCTCGTCACCGGCATTCGCCAGCATTTGCGCGGTGTCGACTTGCAGCGAGCCGACGAGTTCGCGGGCGTGGGCTGCCGCGGCCGCCGTCAGTCGCAGTAACTGAGTGAGCGTCGGCGCCTCCGCCTGCCAGCCACCGGCCGATCGTTGCAGCTCGACCTGCTGACTCCCGAGCAGACCGGCGACCAAGCCCGGAGCTTGGTGTGCGCACGCGAGTACGAGGGCTGATCGCGCCGGATTACGCTTGTGCGGCATCGCCGACGAACCACCCGGCGCACCTTCCGCCAGCTCAGCGATCTCATTCTGCGCGAGCAGGACGACAGCAGTAGCAACGGTCGCGAGCGCACCGCAGACCCCGGCTAGGGCAGTGGCAACCTCAATGATCGGCTGCCGTCGGGTGTGCCACGGCAGCGGCGGCACCGGCAGATCCAACGCGGTCCCCAAAGCCTCCGTCAGCTGCGTCCCCACGCCGAGCCCGACCGGACCGCCGTACTGCAGAGGAAGCCCAGAGCGGGCAGCAGACAGTCGCACCGCCGCGTCGTCCACCCCCGCCAGCCAGCCCGCACAGACCGCTCCGAAGGTCGTCGGCACCGCGCGCTGCAGCAACGTCCGCCCGATCTGCACCGTGCCGCGATGACGATCAGCGAGCTCGGCCAGGTCGTCAGCCACCGCCCATAGATCATCAAGCACCAACGAGGAGACCCGCCGCGCAATCAGCACCAACGCGGTGTCGACAACATCCTGACTGGTAGCACCGAGATGGACATACGGCTGCGCCGCCGCAGGCACGAGAGCCCGCAGGTCCTGCACCAGCGGTACGACGGGAGTCGCCGAGGCCACGGCACGTCGAGTCAGCTCCTCGAGATCGAACCGCGAAGGCTCGCACGCCGCCTCGATCTCCTTCGCCAACTCCGGTGGGATGCGTCCGACCGCCGCGCCGGCGACCGCGATGGCATTCTCCACCCGCAGCATCTCCCGCAACCAGGCCCGATCATCGGTCGCCTCGGTCGCCGCGGTTGTTGAATACATGGCACTGAACATCGAAAGACACCGTCTCCAACTTGGCCGCCTGGATCTGCTCGTACACGTGCGTACGCAGGCTCGCGAACCGTGCGTCCGCCCGGGTGTGCAGCTGATCCCGCTCGGCCGGCAGATCGATGACGAGTTGTTCCTGTACGACGGTCGGCGACGACGACAGGATCAGCACCCCGCTGACCAAGATAGACGGCCTCGCGCCGACCGCGGCGAACGGCTCGTCCATCAACAGTACGCTCGGCTCGCGCCCGATGCGTGCCTTCGGCAACTTCTTCTGCTTGAGCGGCAGCTCGAGGTTGTCCCGCAGACGGTCCGGCACCGGCCGGTCAACAGCTCGTGACGAGGGTTTGACGGTCTCCGATCGTCGCCATACTTGTTCGAGAATGCGTACCGATGTTCTTATGGCGCACGCCGACGCGGGAAGGACTAGCCTGAGCGGGACCAGTGCAGATCGGGGAGGAGCACCGATGACCGATGCGGCCCGGGAGCCGTACTTCGTTCAGTCGCTCGAGCGCGGGCTGGCGGTCATTCGCGCCTTCGACGCGGACCACCCGGAGCTGACGCTCAGCGAGGTCGCCCGCGCGACGGACCTGACCCGGGCCGCGGCCAGACGGTTCCTGCTCACCCTCGCCGATCTGGGCTACGTGACCAGCGACGGCCGGATGTTCCGGCTGACGCCGCGGATTCTCGAGCTCGGCTACGCGTTCCTGTCCAGCACCGGGCTGCCCGAGATCGCCGAGCCACACCTCGAACGGCTGGTCCAGCAGGTCCGCGAGTCGTCCTCGATGTGCGTGCTCGACGGCGACGACATCGTGTACGTGACGCGGGTGCCGACCAGCAGGATCATGACCGTGACGATCACCGTCGGGACGCGATTCCCCGCTCATGTCACCTCGGTCGGCCGGGTGCTGATCGCGAACCTGCCCGAGGACGAGATCGAGCTGCGGCTCGAGCGCGTCGACCTGCGCCAGGTCACCGCGAAGACGATCGCCACCGCCGGCCGGCTGCGCACCGAACTGCGGAAGGTCCGCGACCAGGGCTACGCGATCGTCGACCAGGAGCTCGAGGAGGGCCTGCGATCCGTCGCCGCGCCGGTCCGCGACCACACCGGGACAGTGGTTGCCGCGATCAACATCGCCGTGCACGCAAGCCGCAACTCGGTCGACTCGATCCGCCGGAGTCTGGTTCCCCAGCTGCTCGACGCGGCGTCCGCCATCGAGGCCGACCTCCGCCTCCTCCCCCACAGTGGCCGCGCTGCCGCCCGCTGAAGGCTGTGGCTGAGCGCCGCCTCGGCCTGGAACGCACGCTGCTGGTTGCCCTCGCGACGCTGGCTGTATGCGATCGGCGGGGGTTGGCGTCCGGCTGCACCGGCAACCCCAACCTGGCAACCGACCTACTCAACTCCGGCCGCCCCGCCCTGGCCAACGCCGCGCAGAGCTGGGTCCAGCGAACTGGCTACACCATCGTCAGCCGAGGCGGCGTGGCGGGCGCGACCTGGGGCGTCTTCTAGACTTCGCCGCGGTGAGAGTCAGGACTTTCGGCCCTTGTTGGGCGGTGTGCCGCTCAGGCATCCTCGCGCCGTGATCGATGGATCAAACCTGGGGACGGCGCTTCGCGCGCTCGACGGCGTACACGGCTGCTTCGGTACGACGTTCCATGTCGAGTTTGCGGAGCAGCCCGGACACGTAGTTCTTCACGGTCTTCTCGGCGAGGAACATGCTCTGTGCGATCTGCCGGTTGGTCTTGCCGGCCGCGATCTCGTCGAGGATGCGGCGCTCCTGCTCGGTCAGCGACTTGTACCGCGGGTCGTCGTCCTCGTCCGCCGGATGCCGCAACCGCTCCAGCACCGCACTCGTCATCGCCGGATCCAGCAACGATTCGCCGGCGGCCAACCGCCGTACCGCACCCACCAGGTCGGTCCCGCTGACCTGCTTCAGCAGGTAGCCCGCCGCACCGGCCATGATCGCGGTGAACAGCGCCTCGTCGTCGGAGAACGACGTCAGCATCAGGCAAGCCGGCGGCGCTTCCATCCCCGACCGGATCTCCCGGCACACCGAGATCCCGTCGCCATCGGGAAGCCGCACGTCCAGTACGGCGACATCCGGCTGCAGAGCGGGCACCCGCGCGACCGCCTGGGCCGCAGTCGACGCCTCGCCGACCACCTCGATGTCCGGCTCAGCCTCCAGCAACTGCCGAAGCCCCACTCGCACGACCTCGTGGTCGTCGAGGAGAAACACCCTGATCGCCATCGCACCTCGCCTACCGGCCGCATCGCCGCTGCGTCCAGCGTAGACCTTCGGACCCTGGGGAGGCCGTGATGCAACCGGTAGAGCGCTTCGACCCCGCCGGGCTGGAGATCCTGGACGAACGCGAGTGCCTTCGGCTGCTCCGGTCCGTCGCCGTCGGTCGGCTGGTCTTCACCCAAGGCGGGCTACCGGCCGTCCGGCTGGTCAACTTCGGCCTGGACGGCGACACGATCGTATTCGCCTCCGGTGGCGGGGAGAAACTCCGGGCCGCCGAACGCGGCGACGTGGTCGCATTTGAGGTCGATGACATCGATGCCGAACGGCATTTCGGCTGGACGGTGACCTCGGTCGGCCACCTGTCCGTGGTCGCCCCGGACGAGGCGGCGCTGCTGGAGCGGACCATGCCGTTGCGCAGCTGGGCGCCGCTGCGGAACCGGCGGCTGATCCGGCTCGGGACCGAGTCCCTGACCGGCCGCCGCCTGCCCGGCTAGGACTGACGGCAGGCGCACACGCGTCGTACTCGGTTCCCTACCGGCACGACAACTCGTACTGTGGCAGTTGTGGCAGGGGCTGCGAGGGACCAGCGGGGATTCTGGGACGAGGGCGCACTGAAGTTCGCGGGGCTGTCCAGAGTGCGCCTGGACGCCCTGCTGCAGGAGTTGCTCAGCCGCGTCGACGAGATCATGGACTCGCAGGAACGACTGCGGGCCCTGCTCGACGCCGTCGTCGGGATCGGCGCGGACCTCGACCTGACCAGCACCCTGGACCGGATCGTCACGGCCGCCTGTGAGCTCGTCGACGCGCGGTACGGCGCACTCGGGGTGATCGGGTACGACCGCAAACGGTTTGCCCGGATCCATGTCCATGGAGTGACCGACGAGCAGATCGCGGCGATCGGCCCTTACCCGGACGGCCACGGACTGCTCGGCCTGCTGATCGACCACCCCGATCCGATCCGGCTGCACGACCTGACCGAACACCCGCGCGCGGTGGGCTTCCCGCCCAATCACCCGCCGATGAAGAGCTTCCTCGGCGTACCGATCCGCACCCGCGAACGAGTCTTCGGCACCCTCTACCTGACCGAGAAGGCCGACGGAGCCGACTTCACCGAGGGCGACGAGCGGATGGTGACAGCCCTCGCCGCCGCGGCCGGCGTGGTGATCGACAACGCCCGCCTGTACGCCGACACCGAGCGCAGGCGGCGCTGGTACGAGGTGACCACCGAGATCACCAAGCTGATGCTCACCGACTTCGAGCCGCAGGAGGCGCTGCAGCTGATCGCCCGGCGGGCCCGCGAGGTGTCCGCCTCGGCCGTCGGCGTCGTCTTCCTGAGGTCGGGTGACGATCTGGTCGTCCAGGCGATCGACGGTCCGGCCGAGTTCCAGCAGTACCTCGGTCGGCACCTCCCGGCCAATCTGCCGCTCGTCACGTCGGTCATGCAGGCCAGCCACCAGGTCGTCATCGACGACATCGCCCAGGTGGCCAAGGAGGCGGACCGCCTGGCGGACATCCCCGAGATCGAATCGCTCAAGCGCACCATTCTCGCCGCGCTGCCGGCCGGCACCCACACGCCCGGCGGCCTGCTGGCGGTGGCCGCCGAGCGAGGCGCGGTCCTCGGCGTCACCCAGGGCACCGACCTGGTGAAGATGTTCGCCGGCCAGGCCACCCTGGCGCTCGACCGCGCACAGGCCCAACGAGACCAGGCGATTCTCGCGGTCCTCGAGGACCGGGACCGGATCGCCCGCGACCTGCATGACCTGGTCATCCAGCGCCTGTTCGCCACCGGCCTGCAACTGCAGGGCATGCACAGCATGGTCCAGCCCGAGGTCCAGAAACGCATCGGCCGCGCGGTCGAGGACATCGACGCGACCATCCGCGACCTGCGAGCAGCCATCTTCGAGCTGCATCAGCAGCCCGGTCACAGCTCCCTACGGTCGGACATCCAGGCCCTGGTCGCGGAGTACGCCGAACCGCTGGGCTTCCGGCCCCAGCTCACCTGCACCGGGCCGCTCGACAGCGTCATCCCGGCAACCGTGCGGCCGCAGATCCTGGCGGCGATCCGAGAGTCCCTCTCGAACGTCGTACGCCATGCCGAGGCATCCGAGGTGACGGTCGAGGTGGTGGTGACGGCGGCCGAGGTGATGACCCGGATCACCGACAACGGTGTCGGCCTCAACTTCGGCGAACGCCGGAGCGGGCTGCGCAACCTGAGCGAACGGGCCGAGTCCCTCGGTGGCGCTGTCCACCTGGAGGCGAACCATCCGCACGGCACCATCGTCGAACTGCGGGCGCCGATCGACTCCCAGCGTTAGTCGGTGCCGTGCGACCGGTGAGGCCACAGTCGCACGGCACCTTCCGACCGGAGTTGCGCGCCCCTCAACGCTCGCTCCGGCGGCCTCTTCAGTTCTGCGGGTGGCGCCAGCGCGGTGCGACCAGCTCCCACTCGCGGGCCCAATCGTCGTACCGCCGCCGATTCAACGGTACGGCGGCCAACCGGGCCAATCCGGCCAAGACGAGCCACGACAGCATGGCCACGCTCAGTCCCACCGCACCACCGATGGCTTTGCTGTCGCCCGGCCGCCGAGGCGAAGTGGTGATCGCACCTGAGCTGTCGAGCCAGACCGTCAGCTCAGTGCCCTGCTTCGTCCCAGCCGGCACACTGGCCCGGCCCTCCTGCGACTGGCCGGCCTGATTGGTCCAGCCGACTTTGACCAGTGACGTATAGGAAGCGGGCACATCGGCGGTCACAGGCTCACTGTTCTCCAGTGTCTGCGCCCGGACCTGCGTAAGGACCGCCTGCTGATCGGCCGCTGACCGCTCGCTCGCGTTCCGCACCGCCGTACCTATCGCGGCCGCGGTCGGGATCATCAGCAGTGCGGCCAGTACGGCGCCCCAGACGATCGCCGACTCCAGCCGGTCGACCCGGCGGCGCAACGGGCTCCGGCCGAAGCCGAGCCGGCGCGCTTGCATCAGCACCCACAACTCCCCCTTGCGATGCCCCGCGAAACCCATCACGACCCCCTCGATACACACCCCGCTGCGACCAGAATGCCTCAACGTCACAACGTTGTTCAGGGCCGAAGGTCCTCGGCTCGCGAGGACGACCGCAGGACCCGGCGACATGTGACCTTGTGCCCTGTCGGGCCAGGTGTGGCGTTGTAAGGGTTGGAGCATGAGGCACTTGCACGTTCTGTCCGCGACGCTGGTCGGCGGCCGCGGTCTGGTGCGTGCCGCGGTCGCGTACCTCCGCCGGACAACGGCCGGCAACGGACGGCCGGCCATCGATCCCGAGCGGTACGACGCGGTGGTCTTCGACCTGGACGCCGTCGTACAGCGCACCGACGGAGTCCGGACCTTGCCTGGGACGGTCGAGCTGATCGTCCGGCTGCGGTACGCCGGGATCGAGTACGCCGTCACCTCGGCCGGCCTGGACTGTGCCGACATCCTGCGTGCCGCCGGGCTGGAGGACGTCTTCCAGGTCCGGGTCGACGGTGTGGTCGCGGCCGAGCGCGGGCTGCCGGCGAAGCCCGATCCGGCCATGTTCCTGCTCGCGGCGCACCGGCTCGGCGTGCTGCCACGCCGTACTGTTGTCATCGAGGACGCGCCTTCCGGCGTGGTGGCTGGTCGCGCGGGCGGCTTCGGCATGGTCGTCGCCGTGGACCTGGGCGCTCGCCGGGACGAGTTGCTGGCAGCCGGCGCCGACGTCGTCGTCGAGGACCTCAACCAGCTCGACATCGGGCAGAGCAGCTGAGCTTGCGGGAGTGAGAGCCGAGGGGGCACAGTCGCTTAGGGAGGGAAGAAGATGCGCACCGAATCACGCACCGTCCAGGAGCAGCCGACCGCCGTACTGCGAGCGATCCTGCGGCAGGACGAGGTGAGCGGCTGGGTCCTCGCGGCGTTCGACGCGGTGGCCGACTACCTGCGCCGGCACGGCATCGCACCCTGCGGCTTCCCGTTCGCTCGCTACCACATCCTGACCGGCGGAGATTTCGACGTCGAGGCCGGATTCCCGGTCGCCGTCCGGATCTCCGGCGACAACCACGTCCGGCCGTCCAGCCTGCCGGGAGGTCATGTCGTCGTCGCGCGGCATGTCGGGCCCTCTGAGCAGCTCGGGGATGCCTACCAGGCGGTCGACGACTGGTTGCGCGCCGAGTGCGGGACCCGCGCGGGTGACGCGTGGGAGGTCTACCACGATCTGCCGCACCGCCCACGGAACACGCGGACCGAGGTGGTCCAGCCGTTCAGCCTCGAAACCGTCAGTCAAGTAGGAAGGAACTGAGCGGCCGCCGAGGCGTGGGCGGCACCAGAGGCCCGTAGCCGAACCGGATCACCGCTTGCGGCCGGTGCCAGGTACCCAACGGGTCGTTGACCAGCCAGCGCAGCGCGTCGTGCACGATCGCCTGGTTCAGCACCGTCGTCGCGACGCCGCGAGCGGTCGCCACCAGCAGCACCCGCTGCATCGCCTGCCCCGCGCGCAGCCACTCGACCGGCCCGTCGTAGCGAGTCGACAGTACGGCGATCTGCGGATCCTGCTCGAAGCCGTTGCCGTCGGTTGCCAAGCGCAACCATTTGAGCCGGGCCGGGGCATCGAGCCAGACCAGCTCAGCGCGCTCCAGGGTCGCGGTCAGATCCAGCAGCCGGCAGAGCTCGTCGGACAGCCGCTGCTCGGTGTACGGCCCGCGGTTCGATCGGCGCTCGTGGACGGCCGGCGCCAGTACGCGCAGCTGCTCCATCTCCGGATCGGGTGCCAGCAGGTCAACCTCGGCGACCAAGTCCGGGCGCCGGCGGTCGAGCACGTTCCGCGCCGCGGCCCCGAATCCGAGCTGAGCGGCGCCGACCCGGAGGTTCAGGATCGCGGCGCCGAGCGACAGGAAAAGCATCCTGCCGTTGGGATCCTCGGCGGGCAACTCGCGCTCCCGGTCCCGGTGTACCTCGACCACCGAGCCACGGAAGCGGAACTTCCACGGCTGGGAGTTGTGCAGGGACGGAGCCGCGACGGCGGCGCGGAGCAGCTCGTCGCGGTCTTCCTGACTCGGCGACGTCATCTCACGAGGATCGCCCGGCGGCGCCGGACCGAGCAGGGTCCAAACACACCTGCGCCCGGGACCTTTGCCGGGATCCGCCGGGCCCTTGCGCCCTGTCCCGGGCTGCCGGCCTCCAGGTGAACTGGATCTACCCCCACACCGAGCGAGAGAAGTCCGCCGATGTCCCGTGTGGCTCCGCCACCCGTTGTCGTCGGGATCGACGGCTCCCGTGACGGTCTGATCGGCCGGCGCGGGATAGATGGTTTCGCGGAGCTGATCCTGGGATCGACTTCGCAGGTCTGTACGGCGCTGTCGTCCGGGACGCTGGTCGTCGTACCGGATCAATGGCAGCCCGGCGCGCCGCCGCGGGGACGGATCGTGGTCGGGGTCGACGGGTCGCACGACTGCCAGGCGGGGACGCACCCAGTTCACGCCGTTGCGGCTCGGCTCGGTCTCCCGCGGCCTGATCCACCACGCCGCTTGCCCGGTCGCCGTCATCCACCGCGAAGAGAACCGATCAGGAATCGAGAAGCTCCAGTTGCCCAGCCGGGACTAACGTTCCTGACATGACCAACACTCGCGCGGAGGAGCGACCGATGGCTGCAACGAAGAGCACACCCGCCAAGAAGACCACCAAGGCTTCCAAGGTCTTCACGGACGAGGAAAAGGGTGCGATGAAGGAGCGCGCCAGGGAGCTGAAGGCGGCCGCGAGCAAGGCGGAGGCGGAGGCGGACCTCCGCGCGAAGATCGCCGAAATGGCGGAGCCGGATCGGGGCCTGGCCGAGCGCATCCACGCCATCGTCATGGCCGCCGCGCCGGACCTGGCGCCGAAGACCTGGTACGGCATGCCCGCCTATGCCAAGGACGGCGAGGTCCTCTGCTTCTTCCAGCCGGCGGCGAAGTTCAAGGCGAGGTACGCGACCTTCGGCTTCAACCCCGGGGCGAACCTCGACGACGGCACCATGTGGCCGACCGCCTTCGCGGTGACGAAGCTGACCAAGGCCGACGAGGCGAAGATCACCGAACTGGTGAAGAAGGCAGCCAGCTGAGCAGGTGAGCGGTTGAGCCTCAGACCGCGCGACCTGGCGACTGGACCGGAGATCGGGCGGCTGCGCGCTGGACCCGAGGTTTGCCCGATCCGACTCGCGGACACCGGCATGCGGGGGTTGTGGCCGGCGGCTATCGTCTGAGCCCAACGGCGGCGCTGGGGACCGATGCCGCCGGACGGACTCCCGGAAGGAGCCCGGCGTGCAGGTGCGCCTATGGCATGGCACCCGGACCGTGCAGATCGCACGCTCGATCGCCACAAATCGCAAACTTCAGATCGCCGCGCTACTGGCCGCGGTTGCGCTCTCCTTGTGGAATGTCGAACGCGTTCCACACACGGCCGTGCTGCCGGCCGTCGTCGGCCTGCTGCCGTTCGCGATCGGCAAGTACGTGCTCTGCCCGCTGCGCTGGCATGCCCTGTCGGGCAGCGGCCATTCGCGCCGCTGGCACATGCGCGCGTACGCGGAGAGTGAGATTCTCGGCCTGATCTCGCCCTGGCACGCCGGCGCCGACATCTGGCGGATCCACCGCCTCGAGCGCACCGGCGTACGACGGTCAGCGGCCGTGTCGTCGGTGGCGCTGGACCGATTCGTCGGTGCGGTCGGGCTGATCGTCGCCGTCGCGGTGTGCGGGATCGCGCTGCCTCGAGCCGTGCTCGTGGTGGCGCTCGGCATCGCGGCCGTGGTGCTCGCGGCCGGACTGATCGTGAACTGGCGACGTCCCGGCCTGGCCGGACGCTGGCCGTGGCCGTCCCCGAAGGTCTTCGCGCTCGGCATCCTGCTGTCGGTCGGCTACCAGGCGACGATCCTGGGGCTGCTGATCGGCGCGATCCATGCAGTTGGTGACTCGGTGTCGCCGTTCCATCTCATCGCGGTGTTCGGTGCCAGTCAGCTCGCTGGGGCTCTGCCCGGCGTACATGGTGCGAGTCCGCGCGAGGGTGCCTTGGTCGCCGGCCTGGCTTCGATCGGTGTCTCCTGGACCGCTGCGTTCGGCGCGGTGGCGCTGACTGCCTTGCTGTATTGGATTCCCGCTCTGCTGGTGGGCGGAAGCTGCCTGTTCCTGCGCTGGCGTGGGTGGTTCAGCGAACCGCAAACGGTCGTGCGCGTCCTCGCCTGAGTTCAGAAGGGGCTTTGGCCGGAGGCGATAGCCGGGAGAACTGCAGACGCCAGCTGGCTGTAGAGGTGGCGCTGCAGCATGGGACCGAAGCTCACCCGCGCGACGCCGAGGGCTGCGACGTCCTTTCCGTATCCGACATTGACGGGGCCGGGGATGCCGGCGACCAGGGCCTTGATCACGTCGGGGTCGCCGGTGGCGATGGGATAGACGCAGTCGGCGCCGGCGGCGAGATACCGGGCGCCGCGGTCGATCGAGGCGGCGAGTTGCTCATCGGGTGTTCCGGCTCGGCGCAGGAACGAGTCCGTGCGAGCGTTGATGACCAGATCAGGTCCTGCGGCCCGTACGGCGGCGAGGAAGTCGGCCTGCTCGCTGGCGTCGATCATCTTGCCGGTGGCCGGGTCCGAGTCCTCCAGGTTCAGTCCGACGGCTCCGGTCGCCGCGAAGCGCTCGACCAGTTCGGCCGGGGGTAGCCGGTAGCCGCGCTCGAAGTCGACCGTCACCGGTACGTCTACCGCGCGTACGATCCGGGCGGCCGCGGCCAGCACGTCCTCGACCGGCGCCGCCTCGCCGTCGTCGTACCCGAGAATCGTCGCGGTCGCGAAGCTGCTCGTGGCCACGACCGGGAAGCCGGCCTCGACGACCATCCGGGCAGACGCCGCGTCCCAGGCGTTAGGCAGCACGAGTGGCTTGCCTGGCACGTGCAGCGCGCGGAGTTCGTCGGCCTTCATGTTGTCTCCTTGCTGAGGGGTAGGCCGAACGCTGGGAACAGCGCCGGCTGGTGGAACGCGAGTACGGCTTTCACTTTCGCTTTGGCCAGCGTCAGCACCTGGATGGAATGTGCGTGGAACAGGCCGTCGTCGCCGCGGAAGTATTTGGCGAAGGCCGGCTGCCCGTTCGCGGACGTCTCGACCATCAACTGCCGGCCGGCGCCGGGAAGCTTCGCGTCGAGCAGCCGCAGTACGTCGGCCCGCCCGCTGAACCAGGTCGGGATCGGCGGCATCTCCCACCTGACGTCCTTCGTGAGCAGACCTTCCAGGGCTGCCAGGTCCTTCTTCTCGAACGCAGTGGCGTAATCGTCGAGCAATGCACGCCGTACGGGCTCGTCCGGCTCGCTGAGGTCCTCCTCGACAGGTTGCAGGCGAGCCAACTCGGCTCGTGCCCGCTGCAGCGCGCTGTTGACCGCGGCTGCGGTGGTGTCAAGCAGATCGGCGACCTCCGTCGCGGGCCAGGCCAGCACCTCCCGCAGAATCAGTACGGCGCGCTGCCGCGGCGGCAGGTGTTGCAACGCAGCCACCATCGCGAGGCGGAGACTCTGGCGGTTCCCGACTACTGCAGCGGGGTCGGCGTTGAGCAGGAGATCAGGGAAGGGCTCCAGCCAGGGCAGCTCGAGTCCGTCGGGCTCCAGCTCGTTCGGGTCGTGGCCCGGAGCTCCGAGAGCCGACGGAACCAGCCGACGGCTACTGTGCTGCAACGAGTTGAGGCACACATTGGTCGCGATGCGATACAGCCACGTCTTGACCGACGACCGCTCCTCGAAGTCCCCCTGCCCCCGCCAAGCCCGAAGATAGGTCTCCTGTACGGCGTCCTCGGCATCATGCAGCGACCCGAGCATCCGGTAGCAGTGCGCGAGCAAGCCACCCCGGTGCTGCGCGAAGTCCTCTTCCAGGTTCATCTGACCTCCTACTCATACAGACCGGCAGCAGCACCCGTACTCATCGCTACGATGAGTACGAGTTTCCAGCGGCTTGGTCAGCGCAGCGGCTCGGTCTGCCACTCGATCGATTCGATGTTGGCGTACCATTCCGGCGCGTTCGACGGATCCCCGACATACTCCGCCACCACCCGCACCGGCCGATCGATCACAACCTCGGTCAGCACATCAACAGCCATGGCTCTTCCCCTCGTTCCTCAGTCTGCCGCACGCTGGAGATTCCAGGCGGCGACGAGGGCGGACTTCACGACGGCGGGATCGGCATCCGCGAGACGCAGGACAACCTTCTGGTGCGCGTCGAAGCGTGGCGGCACGAAGAAGAGGTCCGGGTGTGCGGCCAGCAACCTCTCCCGCTCGGCGAAATCAATGCGGATCACGATCGACTCGTCGTCGTACTGCCGCGCCACCATCCGCCCATCAAGCGTCCAGCGCAGCAAGCCCTTCGCCCGCGACTCCTTCACCCCGTCGAGCGTACGGGCGATCTCACTCACCTCCGCAACCTCCACCCGCCCACCGTCCCACGCCCGTACCCTCCCCACCAGCCTTTTGCGCTCGGCTCGGGAGATCGCCGAGTTCAGCGTCCAAGTCGTCGTACTCGTCGTCGGGCAGGGTTGCCTCGTTGCGGCGAGCGATGCGGAGGAACGCGATGATCAGAAGGATCGGGCCGAGGACCATCGCAGTCTCCGGGATCCCGCCCAGGTGGAGAACGATCATGACGCCGTCACCAACGCGATCCCGCCGGCGGTGAACGCGACGATCGCCGCCAGCATCGGATACTGCGCCCGCCGCAACTGCCGCCGACGGAACAGCTCAGCCGCCCGATCATGCGCGGCCACAACCCCAAGTACGTGTCCGGCCACGATCGCACCGATCTGGACCCCGGCGATGAACCCGGTGCCGAGGAACGCGTAGTCGACCCGCACACCCGCGGTCCCGAGCAGATCCCAGCCGCGCCCGAACGGATCCGCCGCCAGCAGCACCCCTTCCTGCCCCTGGAACATCGCAAACGAGAAGTAGTGCGCCACCGCATACCCAATCGCGATCGGCACCAGCGAATGCACAAACGCCCCCGGCAACCCCGCCCGGCCAACCACCCCAGCCCGCACCCGCGCCGCCCCGGCAGCCCGGGCCGGAAGTACGAAAACAACAGACACAACCCCCACCGCCACCGCAAGCCCAAGCGTGTGTACGACGATGTGCTCCGTCCGGCCGAGATCACCGCTCGACCGCACCCAGGCCGACCACCGCGAGATCCCGTCAAAAGCCGTTGACCCAAGCAACAAACACAGCAACCCAACAACACCCGGCTCCTGCGGCGTGGCCGCCAACCCAGCCAACGGATTACGCAGCTCCAGCTCTCCATCACCACCGCGCCCAATCGGACTCAACCGCGCAAGCAGCTCCGCATACACCTCAAAGCCGTCCCCAACCCGAAACCACTCCGGCCCATAAACGATGCCACCAGCAACATTCAGAACGGCATACATCGTCACAAACACCGCAACAGCCAACGGCTCGGAACCAACCGGATACACCAACTCAAGCCACAAAAACCCAGCCAACCCGACAACCGCCGGCCAGCAACCAACCCCCTCCGGCAACCCCCGATACGACCCCCCACGCACCCTCCGCCCAGACGCCGTACGCGCCCCCTCCTCCAACTCCCCACCCACGCCCCGGCCCAACGTGCTGCACGCGAGTGACGCGAGGGTGCATAGGGGGTTGGCCAGGCGCCAGATCGGGCCACAGACCAAGGACAGCGGAATGATGCCGACCCAGATCCACACGTACAGCCAAGTCGGCGCTGGGTTGAGTGCGGGCGAACTGCTGCCGAACCAGGCTGTTGCGAGCAGCAGCACGAGAGCCACCAGGCCGACGGCTTTGAGCAGCAGCCGCGTCGGCCGGGCGTCGATCAGCTTGGTGAGCGCCCCGAGCGACTTACCGGCAGTAACTTCGAACCGTGGTCGCGACCAGAACGCAGCCAGCGCGAAGAACGAGACAGCCACCGCGGCGGCGGCGGAGTAGATCGCCAGCCACAGCGGCACCGGCAGATCGCCGCGGCCCCCGATCCCGTGCAACGGAACCAGCAGCTCGACCACGGCACCGCCTCCGATCAGCCATCAGCCATCTGACCGATCGAATGTAACACGATGAATGTCACATATCGAGCGTCTGATAGTCAGCCGAGTTGAACCGCCTGGTCAGCTGCCGGAAGCGGAAGGTGAACGACGGCCAGATGGTCGTGTTCCGGCCCTGCGCGTCGAGATACCAGCTCGTGCAGCCACCGCGGGTCCAGACCGTGTTCCGCATCGACGAGCGCACACCATCGACAAACGCACGCTGCACCTCCGCCCGGACCTCGACCTCACGCAGCCCGTTCACGTCGATCGTCGTGAGCGCGTCCAGGATGTAGGCGATCTGCGACTCGATCATGAACACCATGGAGGTGTGCCCGAGCCCGGTGTTCGGGCCGATCAGCATGAAGAAGTTGGGGAAGCCGGAGATCGCCGTACCGAGGTAGGCCTGCATGCCGTCGGACCACGCCTCGCGCAGCGAGACTCCGTCGCGGCCGTGCACCATGTCCATCACCGGCAGGTCGGTGACCCGGAATCCGGTGCCGTAGATGATCGAGTCGACCTCGTGCTTCACACCGTCCCCGGTGACGATCCCGGTCGGCGTCACCTCCGCGATCTGATCAGTGATCACCTCGACATTGGGCTGCGTGATCGCCGGGTAGTAGTCGTCGGAGATCAGCACCCGCTTGCAGCCCAGGGTGTAATCCGGCGTCAGCTTGGCGCGCAGCAGCGGGTCGCGGATCTGGTGCTCGAGGTGCTTCTCGGAAACCTTCTGCACCTGCCGCATGATCGCCGGCAGCTTCGCGAAGCCGAGCACCATCGCCTCGCGGCTCCAGTAGATCCAGGACCGGATCGCCTTCTGCGCAAGGGGAAATCGCCGGAAGACCGCCTTCTCCGCCGGGGTGATCGTGCGGTCCGGCCGCGGCATGATCCACGGCGGCGTGCGCTGGAACAGATGCAGCTCCTCGACCTCGGGCTGGATCGCCGGCACGAACTGGATCGCCGACGCGCCGGTCCCGATCACCGCGACCTTGCGACCGCTGAAATTCAGCTCGTGATTCCACTGCGCCGAGTGGAAGACGTCGCCATCGAAGGACTCGATGCCGCGGAGTTGCGGGTACGACGGCTCGGCCAGCGGACCCATGCCGGACACCAGGAACTGAGCGGTGAACTCGCCCTGGATCGTGCGGATCCGCCACTGCCCGTCCTCCCAGTGCGCCGACTCGACCGCGTGGCCGAAGCGGATGTGCGGGCGGACGCCGAAGCGGTCGGTGACGTCGCGGAGGTAGTCCTCGATCTCGGGTTGCGGGGAGAAGGTCGACGACCAGTCCGGGTTGGGCGCGAAGGAAAACGAATACAGATGCGACGGCACATCACACCGGCAGCCCGGGTAGGTGTTGTCCCGCCACGTCCCACCGACATCCTGCGCTCGCTCCAGTACGACGAAGTCGTCGTACCCGGCCTGTTTGAGCCGCACCGCCATCCCGATCCCGGCAAACCCGGTGCCCACCACAACGATCCGGTGATGCCCACTCTCCCGCGCCATCCGGTTCCTCCAGCCTGCCGAGAAGAACTTACTCGCAGTAAGTTACTCGGAGTCAGTTAAGCTACGCAAGTGACCTCCACCACGCATAACACACCCCCAACCACGGAGAGCGCCGCCGCTGAGAACGGCGGGCCGGTTAAGCGGCGGCGGGATCGGCGGGCTCGGGAGCGGGAGATTCTGGAGGCTGCCGAGCGGATTTTCGGGGAGCGGGGGTATCAGGGGACGTCGATGGATGACGTGGCTGCTGAGGTCGGGGTGTCGAAGCCGCTGATCTACCAGTACTACGGCTCCAAGGACGGCCTGTTCCTCGCCTGCCTGGCGCGGCTGCGGGCTCAACTGCTGGAGACGGTGTCCGACGCGGTGCTGGCCGCGGGCGACGCCGAGGACGCGCTGTACGCCGGTTTCGTCGCCTGGTTCGAGTTCCTCGACGACCACCCGCAGACGTGGTCGGTGCTGATCGACGAGGGCATGCTCGGCATGGGCCCGGCCGCCGGCCCCGCCGCGGCCGCCACCGATGAGGTCCGCGCCGCCTTCATCGAACTCATCGCCGCCATGGTCCGGATGAACCTCCCACCCGGCCGCACCGCCGACCCGGACGAGATCGAGATCGTTGCCCAAAGCATCTCCGGCGCCACCGAACGCCTCGCCATCTGGCGCAGCCGCATCCCCGCCCCACCCACCCCCGAAAAAGTAGCCCAAACCCTCCAGAACCTCCTCTGGCAAGGCCTCCACACCCTCCGCACCCCCTGACACCGCCCACCTTGAGAACCCACCAACCAAAAACCACACTCCAAAACAGTCGAACCGTGCCCAAGGTCGCCTCGAATCAGCTCTGGTGCGGCAGGTGGCGTTGGAAAACCCGTATCGCCGCAGGCACCTGACGAATAGGCTCGCGCTCATGACCGACGGCGACTGGAGGGATGGCGGGTTCAGGCAGCATCGGCCCTCCGCGGAGACTCTCGCCTGGGTTGCGGCGTCGATGGGTCGGGGCAGTCGAATCGTCGGCTATCGCCGATTGACCGGTGGCGTCTGCTCCGCCGTGCATCGGCTGACTGTCGAGCGACGTGGAATGCGAACGTTCGTCGTACTGCGGCAGTATCCGGGCGGGCTCGGCCTGCAGGGGAGCTTGGAGAAGGAGATCGCCAACCTTGGTGTGGTGGCGGGAAGCGGGCTCCCGGTTCCGAGCATCCTGGCTACTGACGTTGCTGGTGCTTCGACGGGGGGCTCGCCATCGTTGCTGATGACACGGTTGCCGGGGCATGTTCACCTCAATCCGGCGGAACCTCGGTCGTGGATGACGAGGATCGCGGAGATTGCTGTACTGCTGCATTCCCTCGATCTCCCCGCGAAGATGTTCAGACCTTGGACGGATTCTTGGATCGCTCCTCTAGACGGGTTTCAGGTGCCGGTCGGCGCACAGAAGCCGGCTGTGTGGAAGGCGGCGTTTGGTGTCATGGCGGCGCCGCCGCCAGAGGACACTGCCGTCTTTCTGCACTGCGATCTCCTGCCTGTCAACATGCTGTGGTCGCGCGGAAGGATTACTGGACTGACCGACTGGAACTCCATCCATCGGGGGTCGCGCGCGATTGACGTCGGGCACTGCCGGCGATACTTGGCGGCGCTCTACTCGCCCGAGTGGTCGGAGCAGCTTCGGTCGCTCTATGAGTCGATCGCAGGGGTGACTCTCGATCCGTGGTGGGACCTGTATGCCCTGCTGCACTATGACGACAGCGGGCCGAAGTGGATCCGTGGTCAGGTCGCTGGGCGCCGTCCCGTCGATGTACCCGGCATGACTTCCCGGGTCGAGGTCGCTATCGAGACAGCGCTACGGCGCCTCGGATAATGCGTGAGCATCCTCAGAAGTTCAGGGTGCAGACGAGGGCGCGGTGGTCTGATGGGGTGATGCCGTCGATTGGGTCGCCGGCTGTCGAGGTGGCGATGACTGTGACTGGGTGGTTGAAGCGGCCTGGTCGGAAGTACACGTGGTCGATCCGTTGCCCCAGTAACTCCGGGCCGGCCTCGGCGGGTGCGGTCGCCACGGACGGATCGCCAGCCCCGGCCGGCCATGCGTCGGTAAGTACGTCGGACAGCGGCCGCAGCAACGGACTGCCCGGCGGCGCGTTGAGATCACCCGCGACCACAATCGGCAGCGGACCGTCCAGCGCCGGATCCGTCGCGAGCTCGGCCAGCAGCGCGGCCTGGGCGAGCCGATCATCGTTGTACGCCGGGTCGTACTCGAGACAACCCATGACGACACGCAACGGTGCGACCGGATGCGCAACTGTCGCAACCACGGCCACCGGATCGAACGCACGATGCCGAGCAGGCATCGGCACCACCCGCCAGCCGGTGATCTCCCACCGGCTCAGCAACCCGATCCCGATCTCGACCCCGGCATCCCGCGGGTCCCGCGCCACATCCGTCGCCGGCGGGTAGGACGGACCGGCGTACGCCGCATGCAACTCCAACTCAGCGCCGAGCGCCGCCACCTGATTCGTTGCCCTGGTCCCCCAAACCTCCTGTAACGCAACGACATCCGGGTCCACGGCACGCAGCGTCTGCGCGATCGCCTCGTGCCGCGCGACCCACACCGGCCCGAACCGCCACCACACGTTCCACGTCATCACCCGCAACACACCCATACAACCGCCGTTCCCAACCCACCCCAACCACAACCCTGAGAAGTGGCCCTGAGAGTCGGCTGACGGATGTCATGGGTACGTCGTGACGCTCGATCCAGGGGTGGATCGGCGGACGGCGCGAGGCTTCTGGGTATGACGACACAGACTGCGGTCACCCTCACCGGTGTGACCAAGAAGTACGGGGCGGTGCAGGCGGTCGCCGGGGTGGATCTGACCATCCGGGCCGGCGAGGTGGTGGCGTTGCTGGGGCCGAACGGCGCCGGGAAGTCCACCACGATCGAGATGCTGCTCGGGCTGGTCCGGCCGGACCAGGGCAGCGTCCAGGTGTACGGCGGGACACCAACAGACGCGATCGGAGCAGGTCAGGTCGGCGTGATGCTGCAGAGCGGCGGGATCATCGAGGACGCCAAGGTCGGCGAACTGATCAACCTGGTCGCGGGGCTGCACAAGAACCCGATGCCGGTCGGCGAGGCGCTCGACCGGGCCGGGATCGCCGATCTGGCCGATCGGAAGATGAAGGGCCTGTCCGGCGGTCAGAAGCAGCGGGTGCGGTTCGCGATGGCGATCATCCCGCAGCCGGACCTGATCGTGCTGGACGAGCCGACCACCGGGATGGACGTCGAGTCCCGCCGCGACTTCTGGGCGTCGATGCACGCCGAGACCGCCCGCGGCCGGACCGTGCTGTTCGCCACCCACTACCTGGAAGAGGCCGATGCGTACGCCGATCGCGTCGTCCTCATGCGCCACGGGAAAGTAGTTGCCGACGGCACCGCCGCGCAGATCAAGGCGAGTGTGTCCGGCCGGCGGATCCGCGCGACCGTGCCCGGTGCCGACCTGGCCATGCTGGCGTCGCTGCCCGGCGTACGGAACGTGGAGACCCGTGGCGACGTGGTGCTGCTGCAGTGCGCGGACTCCGACGACACCCTGCGCTACCTGCTGACCAACACCAGCGCCCATGACATCGAAGTGACCTCAGCCGACCTCGAGGACGCCGTACTGGCGATCAGTGCAGAGCAGGAGAGCGCAGCATGAACCGCGACTATTTGATCTTTGACATCCGCCGCACCCTGCGGAACCGGCGGGTGCTGATCTTCTCGATGCTGATGCCGATCGTGCTGTTCCTCATCTTCGGGATCACACTGCCGAAGGACGCCAGCGAAGGCGGGATCTCCGCGATCGCCTACGTGATGGTGAGTATGGGGATGTTCGGGTCGATGTCCGCGGCGATGAGCAGCGGCGGCGTGATCGCGGCCGAACGCGACGGCGGCTGGAACCGCACCCTGCGGCTCACCCCGCTGAAGCCGCAGGCCTACGTGATCACCAAGGTGCTCCTCTCGCTGCTGCTGGCGATCCCGCCGCTGGTCGTGGTGTTCCTGGCCGGCCTGATCTTCGGCCACGTCCACCTGAGCGCCTCGCAGTGGATCACGGTCGCGCTGGTGTCCTGGCTGGGTGCGTTGCCGTTCGCGGCCATCGGCCTCGTCATCGGGTACGTCGCCAAGCCGGACAGCGTGCAGCCGATCACCGGACTGGCCACGATGCTGATCGCCGCCTTCGGTGGACTGTGGCTGCCGGTCAGCCAGATGCCGTCGCTGATGAAGCACATCGCCCAGCTGACCCCGGCGTACTGGACCGGTCAGACGTCCCGCAGTGCGCTCACCCAGAGTGGCCTGGACACCCACGCCCTGCTGGTCGTGCTGGGCTGGACCGTCGTCCTCGGAATGATCGGCCTGCGCCGGTTCCGCGCCGACACCGCCCGGGCCTGACGGGGCGGCCTCGAGCGGCCTTGAGCGCCCAAGGCTTACGGTGGCCATCATGAAGAGCAAGTCAGCCCTGCTGGACGGCCTCGCCGAGCGTAGCGACGACGCCGGACCGCGCCGGTGGGGCTGGCTTGCGGCTGGGGTCTGGCTGTTCTACCTGGCCCAGCCGTTCGAGCAGATCGTCAACCAGAGCCACGGCATCGCGCGGGTGGTCGGTCTGGCTGCACTGCTCCTCTTCGCTGCGAGCTACGTCGGCTTCTTCGGCTGGGTCCGGCATGTCGGGCTCGGCTCCGGCGGGCTGGCATTGTGGCAGCGGCTGGCGTACCTGGGCGGCATGCTGGCCCTCGTTCTCGCGATGCTCCCGGCGGCGGGTCAACAGGCGCTCACCTGCCTGGTGTACATCTCGGCGACCGCCATGATGGCCCTCGACCTCCGCTTCGCCCTCGGGGTCGTCGCCGTACTGCTGGGCGGCGTCGAGTTGTCGATGCGGCTGGTTCCGGGGTGGTCCGACGACGGCAGCTACGGGTTCGCGATCTTCCTGGCCGCCTTGGCCGTGTTCGGTATGCGCCGGGCGATCCAGCGCACCACTGAGCTGGCAGCGACGCGCAAGGATATGGCGGAGCTCGCCGTACAGGAGGAGCGGAACCGGTTCGCTCGGGACCTGCATGACATCCTCGGTCACTCGCTGACCGTCATCACGGTCAAGGCTGAGCTGGCCGGCCGGCTGATCGCTGCCAACCCGGAGCGGGCCGCGGCCGAGGTCGCCGACGTGGAGGGCCTGGCGCGGGCGGCGCTGGCCGACGTACGCGCGGCTGTGGCGGGGTATCGGGAATTGAGCCTCGCCGGTGAACTGGTGTCGGCGCGGGCCGCGTTGAAGGCGGCGGAGATCAGGCCGGAGCTGCCGACGACGGTCGACGAGGTCCCGGAGGAGAACCGCGAGCTGTTCGCGTGGGTGGTCCGCGAGGGCGTGACGAACGTCGTACGGCACTCCGGCGCCAAGCGTTGCACCATCCGGCTGAGCGCCACGCAGATCGAAGTACTGGACGACGGAAAGGGCCCGACACCCGGGGGCGGCGCGTCGGGTCACGGGCTGATCGGACTGCGCGAGCGGGCCGACGAGGCCGGGGCGAGAGTGCAGGTCGGCAAGGCGCCTGGCGGCGGCTTCCGGCTGGCTGTCAAGGTTGGCTTGTGAGCATTCGACTGCTGATCGCCGATGACCAGGCGCTGGTCCGTGGGGCCCTGGCCGCGCTGCTGGACCTCGAACCCGACCTCGAGGTGGTGTCCGAGGTCGGCCGTGGTGACGAGGTCATCCCGGCGGCGCAGAAGTCGAAACCTGACGTCGCGTTGCTGGACGTGGAGATGCCTGGGCTGGACGGTATCGAGGCCGCCGCTGCGCTGCGATCCGCCGTACCGGGCGTGCGGGTGCTGATGGTGACCACCTTCGGCCGGCCCGGGTACCTGCGGCGCGCGATGGAGGCCGGTGCGGCCGGCTTCGTTGTGAAGGACACGCCGGCGGCGCAATTGGCAGACGCCGTACGACGGGTGCACCAAGGCCTGCGGGTGGTCGACCCGAGCCTGGCCGCGGAGACCCTGGTAGCCGGGACCAGTCCGCTCACTGCCCGCGAGTCCGACGTACTGCGATCGGCCCGTCACGGCGGCACCGTCGCCGACATCGCCAAGGAGCTCCACCTCTCCGAAGGCACCGTCCGCAACCACCTCTCCGCCGCCATCGGCAAGACCGGCGCCCGAACCCGCGCCGAAGCCGCGCGCATCGCCCTGGACAACGGCTGGCTATAGGGCCGTAGGGTTGGGTACTGGGGAGGGGATGAACATGTCGATCGAACAGTTCAGCGTGCGGGGGCGGTTGGCGGACACCGGGGAGGGGATCACCGGTGACGAGCTGCAACTGGCGGCGCGGAATCACGGCATGCCGCTGGAGGGTTTGCGGTACGACGTAACGCCGCCGGGGCTCCACTACGTGCTGGTGCATTACGACATCCCGGCAACGAACGCGGCAGGCTGGGAGCTGGAAGTCGACGGATGCGTCGAGCAACCGTTGTCGCTCGGTCTGACCGAGCTGCGCGCGATGGCACGTCGTACCGTGCGTGTGACATTGGAGTGCGCAGGCAACGGCCGGGCGGCGCTGCAGCCGCGGCCGATCAGTCAGCCATGGTTGAACGAAGCCGTCGGTACGGCGGAATGGACCGGCGTGCTGCTGGCCGACGTACTGCGGCTGGCCGGGATCCGGGAAGACGCGGTCGACGTGGTGTTCACCGGCGCGGACCATGGCATCGAGCGTGGGGTGGAGCAGGACTACCAGCGCGGGTTGTCGGTGACGGAGGCGATCGATTCCGGCGCGCTGATCGCGTGGGAGATGAACGGGGCGCCGCTGCCGCCGCAGCACGGTTACCCGCTGCGGCTCGTCGTACCGGGGTGGTACGGGATGGCGAGTGTGAAGTGGTTGCGCTCGATCGAGCTGATCGACCGCGAGTTCACCGGGTACCAGAACGCGGTCGCCTACCGGATCCGTCAGGACGCGGACGACCCCGGCGAGGCGGTGACCCGGATCCAGCCGCGCGCGTTGCTCATCCCACCCGGTTTCCCTGACTTCATGAGCCGCCGCCGATTTGTTGCCGCTGGCACCGTTACGCTGCACGGCCGGGCTTGGTCCGGCTGGGCGCCGATCGAACGCGTCGAGCTCAGCGTCGACGCCGGCGTCACCTGGCACCCCGCCAAACTCGATGCCGCAGGCAACGACGAGCTCGCCTGGCGCGGCTTCACCTACGACTGGGACGCCACTGCGGGCGAGCACGTCCTCACCGTCCGCGCGTACGACGCCAGCGGCCGCGAACAACCCGTCGAAGCCCCCTGGAACCGCGGCGGCTTCGCCAACAACACCGCCCAGCGGATCACGGTTCTCGTCACCTGATCGGGCGTGTCGTTCGGCGAATCCGCCTCGTGACAGTTCCATCCTGGAGACGTACACGGTCTCACTCCAGGAGTGGTGCGGTGAACGAGCTGGGCATCGACATACATCTGCACGCAAGAGTCTTCCGTACGGCGGACGAGTGGTACGCCGACGTCGACGACGAACAGGACCCCCAGCCGGACGACCCGTTCTGGTGCGGCTCCTACACCTCCCAACGAGCCGCCATCGACGCCGCCTGCGAACGCATAGCCGCCCTGCACCTGGCCCACACCAAACGCCTCAGCGAACAGGCCTCCTGAGCATCACTCGGGCTCATTGGAAGTCGGCCCGCCGATGCGGTACGGCGTGGTGGTGCCTTCGTACATGAGGTGGGTCATGAGGCCTTCGGAGGCGTGGGGGAGGTTGTGGCAGTGGTCCATCCAGAGGCCGGGGTTGTCGGCGGCGAAGGCGATTTCGTAGGTTTCGTCGTTGCCTACTTCAAGGGTGTCGATCCACCAGGGGGAGCCTGTCGAGGCGACACCGTTGCGTGAGAGCACGACCGCGTGATGACCGTGCAGGTGCATGGGATGCGCCTGGCCGCTGGTGTTGCTGATGGTCATTCGGACAATGTCGCCCTCGGCAACCATGTACATCGGGACGTCGGGGAACTTGTGGCCGTTGATGGTCCACCACAACCCAGGTACGCCGTCGAGGAACCCGGGCCGCCGGCCAATCCGGTACTCGAATCGGCGGTCGGCCTTTGACGGGTCGAATCCCAACGCAGCCGGTGTGCCGTAGGACAGCAGATCGACGGTCTCAGACGGCAGCTCCGCGCGAGGCGGGTCAACAGGCCCGATCCCCAGCGACACGGCCGCGGAGCCCGCCACCAACCGCATCCCACCGGCAGGCACGACCGCCTCGAGATCCACCCGAGCCCCCGCCGCCAACGGAAATGCGGCCGTCACCGGCGTCGGTCCATGGAGATCCCGACCGTCGACGGCAACCACCTTGTACGGCGTACCGACGAGCCCGACCCGCAGGATCGCGTTGTCGGTGTTGATCACCCGCACGCGGGCCGTCGTACCGGCGGCCAGCTCCACCCGTTGGGTCCCCGTCCGCCCGTTGATCGTCCGCTTCCCGTCGTACGTGTGGATCGCGGCGACGACCTCACCAGGCTGCTCCCGGCCGATCACGATCGGGCCGAACAATCCGCCCTTGACCTCCGAGCTGGAGACCTGATGCGAGTGGTACCAGTATGTGCCCGCCTGCTCGGCCTTGAAGCGGTAGACATGCTTCCCACCCGGCCGTACGGCGTCCTGCGTCACGCCGGCGACACCGTCCTCGGCGTTCGGTACGTCGATCCCGTGCCAGTGCAGCGTGGCACCGTCCGGCACCGACTCGTTCACGAGCGTCACCTGGACGAGGTCGCCGACCTTCGCCCGGATCATCGGCCCAGGCGACGTACCGTTCAGCGTGAACCCGTCGACGGTCTCCCCGCTCGCCAGCTGGTACTTCCCTTTCCGCGCGACCAGCGTCACCGCGACATCCGGCGTACCCGTAGCCGGCCCGGTGAGATCCGCGACGCTCATCCTACCGCCGTGATGCTCGTGCCCCGACGACGCCGGCCCGCCGCCGTAGTCGGCGTACCCCATCTCGGCCGCGGAATACGACCCCGGGACCAGGCTGGTCGCCCAGAGGTACCCCAGCGGCGCAAGCACCGCCAGGGTCACCCCTAGAGCAATCAGCCGCCCGCGTCTCCGATCAGACATTGGCCTGCGCTGGTTTGGTGACCGCCCGGCCGGCGGCCGTACTCGCGACACCGGCGATCGCCAGGCCGTTGAGGCCGTGCAGGATTCCCAGCGCCGGGAGGCCGAACGCCGCCACCGCGAGGACGAACTGTACGGCGACCAGGCCGACGACGATGCCGGCCAGCATCCGGCCGCGCGGAACGTCGGTGAGGAACGAGACGATCAGCAGGATCAGCGCGAGCAGAGCGATCACCATACCGGCCATGCTGTGGTAGCTCTGCCCGAAGTTGCTGTAGTCCGCCCCGATCGTCGTACCGTCATCGGCGTCCTTCGCCACGGTGAACCCGGCGAGCGCGATCGACGCCACCTGCAGCGCGACGGCCACCGTGATCAGGATCGCGACGATGCGGTAGGCCGCCCTCATGCGCTCCGCTCCTGCCGCCGCTTGCGCACGATCAGCACGGCCGCCACGATCAGCAACAGGGGCAGCACCGGCGGATGCCCCGCACCCACCACACACGCGATCGACGCCAGTGCGCCGATCACCGCCGCCACAATCAGCACCGGAAACGGAACCCGCCCCAACGGCCCCCGTCGCGCCCAATCGGGCCGGCCCGGCCCGCCGGGTCCGGATGCGAAGGCCGCGTTCTGCGGTGCCGTCCATGGCGGCCGCTGCCAGCCCCAGCCTTCATTAGCCTGAACCTGCTGCGGACCTGGCAGGTCGGTGAAGAGCGCGGCCAGCTCGGCCTCGGTCTTCGCTTCCAGAGCCCGGCCGATCCGCTCGGTGTGCTCCTCCGCGGTGAGCCGGCCCGCTTCGAAATGCTCGCCCAGACGCTTGACCGCGTCCTCGCGTTCCTGGTCGCCGATGCGGATCGGTCCGCCCGGCCTCTCGTCGTTCATGATGCTCCTTGGTGCTCGAAGTTCTTCCGATCGCACCAAGGCTCTCTTTCAGACCACTGTCACCGCGTCGGCCCGGCGACGACACTTCACCTACCGCCGGAGGAGCACCCTGCGCCCATCGACGCAGTACGACGTACTCCCCCGGGCGTAGGCACCGTCGGGGGAAACCCCGGGCCTTGCGGCCCGGGGCCACCCTCAGTCGCTCGCGGACAGGATCTTGTTCACGTCGTTGTTCGCCTTGATCAGCGAACTCGGCTCGGCCTCGAACGACATCACCGCATCCATCGCCGGGGTCATCACCGCGGTCACGTCCGCCGCGTTCGGGTTGGCCGGGTACGGGAACACATCCCCCGCCTCCACCGGCTCGAGGAAGGGCGTGACGTCCCACCCGCTCTTCGCGAACGCCGCCTTCGCCGCCGGCATGCTCGCTGCCACCGCCGGGAACACGACTCCCGCCTTGGCGACGATGTCCTGCGCGGTCTGCGAGCCGAGGAACTTCACCCAGGCCCAGGACGCCTCGCGCCGGGTCGTCCCGGCCCAGATGGTGTCCGCGAGCCCGTTCATCATCGACATCCGCTTACCGATCGGCCCGATCGGCAGCCGGGCCAGCTTGGTCTTCACCTGCTTCAGCCCGGCGTACGTGCCGAGCATCCAGGAACCGTTCGGGGTCATCCCGTACTTCCCCGCACCGAAGGACGTGGTCACGTCGACCCCGGACTTCGCCTGCGCGTATGTCGGCATGTATCCCTTGGTGATGAGACTGCGCCACCACCCGATCGTTTCGGTGAACTTCGGGTCGCCGTAGAAGAACTTGGTCCCCCACGGTTCGCCTTCGGAGTACTTCCAGCCGTTGGTCGCGGCGTACCAGCTCCAGCTGGTCTGCCCGTCACCGCCGCCGGCATCGGCGTACCCGAGTCCGTAGACCTTCACGTTGTCCTTGTCGAACCCGGGCTGGTCGCCGCGCCGGCCCTTGGAGTCGACGGTCAGCCTTTGGACGATCTTCTCGAACGTGCCGCCGTCCTGCGGATTCCACGTCATCGAGTTGAGCTGCTCGGCGCTGATCCCGGCCGCATCGGTGAGCGCACTGTTGTAGAAGTAGACCTCGGTGTCCCAGTCCTTCGGCAGCCCGTACCGCTTGCCGTCGGCACCGATCCAGCGGTCGGCCAGGCCCTTCTGATAGATGCTCAGGTCAACGTTGTCCTTCGCAACGTAGTCGTCGATCGGCAGCACCAGTCCCTTGTCCGCGAACAGCGGGTACTTCGACGAGTGCCCGGTGAACACGTCCGGCGCGGTATCGGAGATGAACCCGGTGACGAGTTTGGACCAGTAGTCGTTCCACCCGTACTGCTCGATCTTCACGGAGTACTGCGGATTCTGCTCGTGGAACAGATTCGCGCACTCGGTGTACATCGGCAGCTGCGCGGAGTCCCACAGCCAGTAGATGACCTCGCCGTCGCCGCGGGAGGCGGCGCCGTTGTTGCACCCGGCCACAGTCGAGGCGGCCAGTCCGGCCAGGCCCGCCTTCAGCAATGAGCGTCTGGAAATTGTCATCGCAAGCCTCACTTGATCCCGGAGAAACCGATGGAGTTGGTGATCCGCTTGGCGAAGGCCAGGAACAGAATGATCATCGGCAGCGCCGCGACCAGCGTCCCGGCCATCAGCCCGGCCCAGTCCGGTCCGCCTTGCGGAGTCTGGGACCGGAACACGCCGAGGGCAACCGTCAGCACACGCACGTTCTCCTGCTGGCCGACCAGCAACGGCCACATGTAGTCGTTCCAGGAGTTGATGTAGGTCAGGATCCCGAGCGTGGCGATCGGCGCCGCGCTCATCGGGATGATCAGGCCGAAGAAGATCCTGCGATGCCCAGCTCCGTCGATCATCGCCGCCTCCTCCAGCTCCCGGCTGATGCCGAGGAAGAACTGGCGGAGGAAGAAGATCGCGAACGGCGTCATGAACGCGGTCGGCAGGATGATGCCGGCGAAGCTGTTCAGCAGCCCGAGGTTCTTGATCAGCACGAAGTTCGGCAGCAGGGTGAAAATCGGCGGCACCATCAGCGCGGACAGGAACAGCGCGAACACCTGGTCCCGGCCCCGCCAGCGCAGCCGGGCGAACGCGTACGCCGCCATCGCACTGAAGAACACCTGGCACACCGTGGTGACCGTTGCCACGATCAACGAGTTGCGCAGGTACAGCCAGAAGTCGACCGAGGCGCCGGATCCACCTTGCGCCTGGGCTTCCGCGACGGTCGACAGGCCGAGCACCCGCTTGAAGGCCCCTAGCGTGGTGTCCACCGGGAGCAACGAGCTCGGGTGCCCGGGAAGCTGGGTGTTGTCGGACAGCGCCGTACGCAACATCCAGTAGAACGGGAACAGCGTGACCAGCATCAGCACGATTAGGCTCGCCCAGGCGGCGATGCGGCCGACGTTCAGTGGCTTCCTCATGCCAGATCACTCTCCTTCGCCCGGAGCAGCCGTAGCTGCAGCAGCGAAACCAGCGCGAGGATGGCGAACAGCACCAGCGCCATCGCCGAGGCGTACCCGAAGTCGAACCGGGTGAACGCCCGTTCGTAGATGTAGTAGTAGATCACCCGGGACGCGTTGATCGGCCCGCCTTGAGTCGTCACCGCGACGGTGTCGAAGATCTGGAACGACCCGATCATGGTGACCACCAGGACCATCACCAGAACGGGCCGCAGCAGCGGCAGCGTGATCCGCCAGAACGTCTTCCACTCGGTCGACCCGTCCACCTCGGCGGCTTCGTACACGTACTTCGGAATGGTCTGCAGGCCGGCGAACACCAGCAGCGCGGTGTAACCCATGTGCCGCCAGACGTTGATCCCGGCAATGGTCGGGATGGCGTACGCCGACTCGCCGAAGAACGCGACGGGGTCGATCCCGACCCAGGTCAGGAACTGGTTCACGATGCCGACCTGGAAGTCGAGCATCCAGTACCAGACCAGTGCGACCACCACGTTCGCGACCAGGTACGGCAGCAGCACCACCGCGCGGACCGTGATCGACTGGGTCAGCCGGTACATCAGCATCGCGATGCCGACCGCGAGGACGGTCTGGACGCCGATGTTGATCACGACGTACTCGACGGTGACCACCAGCGCGTTCCAGAAGAAGCTGTCCTGCACCATCCGTTCGTAGTTGGCCAGACCGTTGAAATTCGGCGAGGCCAGCAGGCTGTACTCGGTGAAGCTCAGATACGCGCCACGCAGCGTCGGCCAGATGTAGAACACGACGAAGCCGAGGGTGGCCGGAGCCAGGAAGATCATCGCGACCTTCAAGTCCCCTCGGCTTCGCGCCTTGGGCGGTGCCTTCGGATCCCCGTGAGTTCGTCGCCGGTTGGGTGGTGCCTTGATAGTCGCGGTCACGGGGATCTCCTTCTCTGTCAAGGCGATCGAGCGGACTACTCGATCGCAGTCACTTCCAGCAAGATCGCGCTCTCGGGCCACTGGACCGGGATCTGGACCCCGACCGCGGCGAGAGCTGCGCCGTTCATCTCCACCTGTCCACCGTCGGTCCACCAGGCGATGCCTCGCGACTCCGGTCCGGGTGTCGGCGTCTTGCTCACCCGGTAGGTCCGGTTCGGGTCCAGCCCGGGCAGGCGGACCCGGCCGACGGCCGACGTGACCGACTGGGCGAGTTGTACGGCGGCGTACACGGCGGCCGAGCCGTCTTGCGCGACGACGCCGTGCAGGTGGAAGTCGTCCGTCCCGTGGTCGGAACGGACCACCCGTCCGGTGTGCAGCAGCGGCCGCAGCTTCTTGTGCAGCGCCACCCAGCCGGCCAACTCCTGACGCTCCTCGGCGCTCGCGGAAGCGATGTCCCACTCGATACCGAAGTGGCCGAACAGCGCGGTGATCGCACGGAACGACAGCGTCTGAGTACGTCCGGTGGTGTGCGCACGCGGCGGGCCGACGTGGCAGCCAATCAGCTCCGGCGGCAGCAGCAGCTGCGTGTACCGCTGGATCTTCTGCCGCTCCAGCGCGTCGTTGCTGTCGCTGCCCCACACGCGATCGGTCCGCTCGAGGATGCCGAGGTCGACCCGGGCGCCGCCGGACGAGCAGGACTCGATCTCCAGGCCCGGGTGCCGCCGCTTGAGCTCGTCGATCAGCCGGTACACGGCGAGCGTCTGCTCGTGGATGCCGGCCGTCCCGGTCACCTGGTTGCCACCGTCAACGAAGTCGCGGTTGTGGTCCCACTTCAGGTACGAGATGTCGTACTCGTTGAGCAGAGCATCGAGCCGCTCGAGGATGTAGTCGTACGCCGCCGGAACGCCGAGGTTGAGCCCTTGCTGATGTCGCGCGGTCGGCGGCATCCGGTTGCCAGCGGCAAGGATCCAGTCCGGGTGCTCACGCGCCAGGTCGGAGTCGGGGTTGACCATCTCCGGCTCCACCCAGAGCCCGAACTGCAGCCCGTGTGCTTTGACATGGTCGACCAGCGGGTGCAGCCCCTTCGGCCAGATCTCCTCGTCGACGTACCAGTCGCCGAGCCCGGCGCGATCGTCGCGCCGGCCGCGGAACCATCCGTCGTCGAGTACGAACCGCTCCGCACCGACCTCGGCAGCCGCATCCGCGAGCGCCTTCAGCTTGTCGAGATCCAGGTTGAAGTAGACGGCTTCCCACGTGTTCAGTACGACGGGACGCGCGGACTGCGGGTGGTTGGGCCGAGCCCTGAGGTAGCTGTGGAAGCGGGCCGACAGTTGGTCGAGGCCAACGCCGTACGAGCCGTAGATCCAGGGGGTGCTGTAGGTGCCTTGTTGCTCTAGGCGTCCTTCGCCGGGGAGGAGCAGTTCGCCGCCGCCGATGACGCCGTACCCGCTCATGCCGCGTTCGGCGTACGAACGGTGGTTGCCGCTCCAGGCGGTGTGCACGGACCAGATCTCGCCGGTGCCGAAGTCGAAGCCGGGGGTGCCGGCGAACAGCAGCAGAGTGGCGTCGGCGCCGGTGCGGCCGCGGCGGTTGTCGCGGATGTGCGCGCCCTGCGTGAACGCGTGCCGCTGCGGATGCCGCTCACCGATGTGCCGGCCGGTCATGTCGAGCAGCTCGGTCGCCTCGGTCGGCACCGGCAGCGCCAGCACCAGCCCATCCACGGTGTACGGCGTCTCGCCGGTGTTGGTGAGGTCCGCCTTGGCCCGGACGAGCCCGGAGTCGGTCAGCTCGATGGTGAGCTGGATGCTCAGCCCTGCGTCCTCGGCTGTGACCCGGACGGTGTTTCCGGTCTGCGCGACGCTCGTCAGCCGGAAGCTCGCGGAGAAGTCCTGGCCGTCGCGGTGACCGCTGAGGCCGGGCAGGCCGAACCAGCCGGACGAGTACTCCGGCACGATCGCCACCGGACGGTTGTCGTCAAGGCCGTTGCCGGCCTGTACGGCGCCGGCACCGCGCCTGAGTTCGAGCAGAGCTTGCCCGGTCAGATCGCCCAGGTCCGCGCCCCAGTGCAGGACGGACGGGAGGGCGGGACCCGAGCAGTCCAGCACCAGACTGACCCCGGCGGCCCGGAGCTGCAGCACCTCGATGTTCGACACTGTTGATTCACTCTGCTTTCTGATTGATTTCAGGACGGAACTATTTACCCCGTCAGGCCGGATGTCAATGCTTCACGTCGTTAAGTAAGTAGCCTAGTCCCCTTCCCACGAATGGGAAGCGTTATCCCAGGCTCAGTGCCGCCGCCTTGAGCTCAGTGCGACAGGCGTGCGCGGAGCAGCAGGTCGTGCAGCGCGGGCTCCGCCGTCGGCCGATCCGGCAGGTCGGTGACCGCCTCCGCGTCGTCGAGCGCGGCCTGCAACCGAGCGACATCCTCGGCCAGCCGCTCCCCCGACGGTCCTTCGAACGCGCCACGCTCGGCTTCCGCCTTGGCGGCCATCAACTCAGGCAAGTACGCCGGCGCCTCCGGCAACTCGAGCAACTCCCGCAGATCAGCCTGTACGACGCCCGTCCGCATCAGGTTGATCCCGGTGAGCAGCACCCGGAAGGTGTAGAGCAGCGGCTTGAGCTCACGCTTCTGCTCGAAGAAGCGCCACTGCGTGTTCGCGAAGCCGCGGTAGTGGTGAGCGTGCCATTTCGTCACACAGTCCTTGGCCAGCTGGATCAGCTCTTCGTGTTCCGGCGTACTGACGACGACCAGCGGAGACAGCACCTGCTCCAGGACATAGCCGTTGCGGCGCAGCATCAGCCGGGCGAACTTCAATAGGTCGTGGGTGACGAGATCGACCTCAGCCTCGTTCTCGAACCAGGTCCGGTCGAGCGTCTCCGGTCCCGTCCGCAGCCCGACCACCTCGGCGGCCGGAAGCACATGGACGCCGCGCAGGTCGACGTCGGAGTCTTTCGATGGAAAGCCATAGAGGTGAGCGCCGGAAACCGTTGCGAACAGCAATTTGTATGGTTGCTCACCCATGATGGACCGCAGCTCGGCGTAGTCGAGCTGCCGCATGTCACGCGTCACCGATGCTCCTCTTCCGGACGGACCTGAGCCAGGAGCCGACCTTCGCGACGTCCGGCGTCGCCGGGAGAACCGTTTGCCGCAAGGCGTTGTCGAGTTCCTCATGCAGGCCGAGCCGCCACTGCTCGACCTGCGGCCAGGACAGTTCGCCGTACTTGACCGCCAGCAACCGCTCCCGATGCGGGCCGACGTCAACGATGAGCTTTGCCTCCAGCAACAGAGTGCGGGCCGCGAGCAACAACCGGAGCAGATGCATGACATGCTTCCACTTCGGTGCACCGTCACGGCGGAAGTCGGCCTCGAGCTTCTTGAACTGACTGAGCACGTAGCCGGAGTACGTCTGATAGACCAGCTGCGACAGGAAGGACTCGCGTAGTCCTACGAGCTCCTCACCGAGCGGTGTCTGACGGACAACCAGCGGGGAGTGGAGCACCTCGAGGAGATTCGGGTTGGCCTTGAGGGCGAGTTCGCAGAAGCGCTCGACCTCCCAGGAGAACCACTCCGGCTCCGGTCCATCCACGTGGGTCGGCGGCTTGGCGAGCGACCAGAACGACTCGGTCGGTGCCACGTAGACACCGCGGGTATCCGTGTCCGAGGTGTCGGTGTCGAGCCCAAAGGCCCGTGAACCGACGACCGCCGCATAGATCGTGTGCTCCCGCACGAGCCGATCACCATCGGGCTGGTCGAGCTCGATCGCCTCGTCCTGGTACGCCGTACGGAGGCTGAGCTGGTCGCGTTGCGCCACTGTCTCGCGCCCATCCACGAGCCGGACGGCGTATCGGCCGTCGGGTGTCACTCCCGCGACGCGGCCGGTGGCGCCGCGTTGCGCCGTACCGCCCTGATCACCCGGAGCGGCGACCCGGATCACTACCTGAGTCCCCACAGGCAACTGCGGACCGGCCAACCCCATGCCGCTCATGCTTTCATCACCTCCGGTTCACCCCATTTGCAGGCTCTTGACAAATTTTTCTGTCAAGTGGAGGCTGATGGCGTGCTGGGGTATGTCGAGGAGCCGGAGAAGGTCCGGATGGCGTTGTCGCCGATCCGGCGGCAGTTGCTCGACCTGCTTCGGGAGCCGTCGTCGGCGACCCAGCTCGCGGCCGCGCTGGAGCTGCCCCGGCAACGGGTGAACTACCACCTGCGCGAACTGGAGAAGGCCGGCCTGATCGAGCTGGTCGAGGAACGTCGGCGACGCGGATTCACCGAGCGGATCCTGCGCGCGTCGGCCGCGACCCTGGTGGTCGACCCGGGGGTGATGGGCCGCGCGTTCGCGTCGATCCAGGACCAGTACGCCGCCGAGCATCTGGTGGAAGTTGCCGCCGGCACCGTTCGGGACGTGGCCCGGATGCAGAGTAAGGCCGATGCCGAGGGCAAACGACTGCTCACCTTCACGATCGAGGCGGAGGTGCGGTTCGCGTCGCCCGGCGACGTACATGACTTCACCGACGCGTTGACCGGGGCGGTCCGGCGGACGGTCGAGGAGTTCGACAGCGAAGGCGGCAGGCCCTATCGGCTGATCGCAGGCGGCCACCCGGCTGCCCGTCGTACGGGAGAAGAGCATGAGTGAGGACAGACCGCGGATCGTGGTGACCGTGGCCGCACCGGTCGAGGCGGTGTGGGACGCCATGCGGGACAAGGAGAAGATCCGGCACTGGCACGGCTGGGAGGTCGAGGGCGACGGCCTGGAGCAGGAGATCGACCTCATCTACTTCAGCGACGTCACGGCGGACGAGGACAGCAGAATCCTCACACTCGGAAACGGCGACCAGTTCGTGGTCGAGCCGGTCGAGGGCGGATCACGCGTCACTCTGACCAGAGCGGCGTACGGCGACAACCCGGAATGGGACGCGTACTACGACGACATCACCGAGGGCTGGATCACCTTCCTGCAGCAGCTGCGGTTCGCGCTGGAGCGCCACCCGGGCGAGCCGCGGCGGACCCTGTTCTACTCGGGCACCGGCGATCGCTCGCCGATCGACGCGCAGCCGGATCTGATCGGCGCGGCGGCTGAGTGGTTCAAGTCCGAGCATCAGGTTGGTTTGACCGTCGACGACTGGGGCGACGGGCTGCTGGTCCTGAGCCACATCCCGCCCTCAGAGAAGAAGCCGGCCGGCGCCTCGATGGCGATCTTGACCCTGTACGGCGACGTGGACCGCGAGGCCGTCGACGCTCGCTGGAAGGCGTGGTGGGAGGCCCGCTACCCGAAACCCCTCGACCTCTGACGACAGGCCCACCTGACACCGCGGTGACTCTGCGCAAACGTGCCAGTACTCTCGGTCTGTCCTTTGTGGTTACCCGGGAGTACATTCGCGCCACGGTGACCGGAGCGGGGGTCCTGGCGGTCATCGACCTCCGGCGAGAGAGGCCTTCGGGTGCAGATTCCCAGAAGTCGTCGAGTGTCTTTGGTTCTCGTGTTCTCCATGGCCAGCTTTGGTCTGATCGCATCCCCCGCCCACGCGGACGGGCCCGGTTCCGGTACGCCGTACGTCGTGACCGTCGGCGACTCCTACATCTCGGGCGAGGCGGGCCGCTGGGCCGGCAGCTCGAACGACTCCGAGACGCCGGCCGACGCGCTCGGCGCCCACGCCTACCACGACAACGCGACCGGGACCGCCGAGCTGATCCCGAAGTGCCACCGCAGCCGCTCGGCCGAGGCGTACATCGGCGGCGGGGTCGGCGGGCTCAACCTCGCCTGCTCCGGCGCCCGTACGACGACGAGCAACGGCGACGACTTCAAACCCGGGATCGACTTCTACGACGACGGCGCCGGGCACCTCGGGCAGGCGAAGATGCTGCAGCAGTTCGCCGCGAGCCACAACGTGAAACTGGTCGCGGTGTCGATCGGCGGCAACGACTTCAACTTCGCCTCGATCGTGACGTCCTGCGTGACCGACTTCCTGACCTCGCCGTCCTGGTACCCGGACTACTGCAAGGACGACTCGTCGGTGGTCGCGAACTTCACCTCCGCCAACGTCACCGCCGTACGAGCGCGTATCGCTACCGCATTCCAGAATGTGCGGACAGCGATGCGGAATGCCGGGTACGACGACAACGCCTGGACGCTGCTGGTGCAGACGTACCCATCGCCGATTCCTCCGGGCAGCGGCTTCCGGTACGCGCAGAGCGGGTACACCCGGCAGAGCGTCGGCGGGTGCGGCTTCTGGAACGCGGACGCCGACTGGGCGAACAGCACCGCGCTTCCCACGATCAACAACACCGTCCGCGCGGCGATCAGCCAGTCCGGCCTGACCAACACGCGCCTGCTCGAACTCCAGTCAGCCTTCAACGGCCGGCGCCTGTGCGAGAAGACCGTCGGCCTCTACGAAGAGGTCGGCCTGACGTCCTGGACCCAAACGACAGCGGTCGACAAAACCGAATGGATCAACCAGATCCGCACCGTCACGACCGTCGGCTCCAACTACTACATCCAGGAATCCCTTCACCCCAACTACTGGGGCCAACTCGCCACCCGCTCCTGCCTACGCCAGTCCTACACCCAAAACCGAGGCGGCACCTGCACCATCTCCACCACCGGCCTCCTCAACGGCGAACCCCAAATGACCCTCAACTAACAGCCCGGCGGCTCCCGACCCCACCCCCGGGAGCCGCCACCCTCCCAGCCCCCAGCCACACCAACAGCCACCGCCCGACAGCCCACCCACCACACGCCCCGTCACGGGTGCCAGCTCCAGCCGCGGCACAACACCTCGCCCCGGCCTGCACCACGCCTGGCCAGCCCCCGCCCCTCGGCCGTCCCGAACCAGGGACCGGTCGTACGGCCGGTATTCCCGGACGGCTGCGGTGGTTGCGTCGTACCGACGGACGGGCAGTAGTCCGTCTCACCCGGAGTCGCGCCGCCTGGCTGAGTCGTGCTGGTCGACTACGTCCCGTTGTTCGGTACGGCGGGGGTGAGTGTGATGAGGCTCATGGGGGCGGGGCGCTCTGGACCAGGTGTGGGTCTGACAGGCAGAATCGCGCAGACGGGTTGGCCGGCCGGTGGGGTGTTTGTGGAAACGGAATTCGCGCTGTCGCTCGGTTCGCAGCGCTGGACGCTGCCGGCTGAGGGCGACGTCACCATCGGGCGCGCCTCGAATGCCGACGTCAGGCTGCCGTCCGACGACCAGGTCTCCCGGATCCACGCCCGCCTGACCCGCACCGGCAGCGACTGGATCCTCACCGACGAGTCCCGCAACGGCACCGCCCTCAACGGCCGCCGCCTCACCGCCCCCACCCGCCTCAACAACAACGACCGAATCCACATCGGCCGCTCAGTACTCACGTTCCATGAACCAGCCGCAGCCGTCAGCGCTCCGACCCCAGACAGCTCCGCTCACCGCGACAACCTCGGCGCCCCGCCAGCCGCACAACCGAATGCCGCCGGCAACCGCCCGCAAGCTGCGATGCCGGCGACACCTCCTCAGCCAACGCCCGCCGCCCCCAGCCCAACGCCCCAAGCACCGGCGCACCCCTGGCAATACGCCCACCTGGCACAGCCGGATTCGCCGTTCGCACCCCCTCACTCAACCGGCGCACCCCAAGCCGGCGAGTCTCCCACCCCAAACGCACCGCGTACGCCGAACCCCGCCAACCTCGCGCCACCCTCGGACACCTCCCACCCGGAGGCGGCTCGTTCGCCATTCGCACCGGTCCACCAGGGCGGTCATACGACGGGCGCGGACAGGCCCGGCGAAGTCGACCTCGCGGCAGACCGCAGCTCGTCGGAGCCAGTGCGGTCACCATTCGCACCAGAGGCGGACCCGGGCGACCTAGCATCCGGTCACCCTGCAGGCACAGGCTCGCGGGTAACACCCGGCAACGGGCCCGGCGCGGCAGACCGCAGCTCGTCGGAGCCAATGCGGTCGCCTTTCGCACCGGAGGGGCACGCGGGCGACCCGGCGGCCGGTCAGCGTGCAGGCACAGACACAGGCGCTCGAGCAGCACGCGGCGACGGGCACGGCAGCGTGCCGGACTGGGCTGAGGCGGACAGGTCCGGCTCGGGGCCGAACCGGACAGACGACCGTCGCGCGACGCCAGGGTCGGTGCATGCGGACCTCTCCGGCGCGGCGCCGGGCTGGGCTGAGGCGGACAGCCCGGGTGCAGAGCCGAACTGGATAGGTGCGGACGACCGGGGCGCGGTACGACCGGATGGCGCTGGCTCGAGGCCGGACTGGCGAGACGCGGACGCTGCCGGCTCACGAGCGGGGGCGGACGAAGCCGGCGCGGGCTGGATTGGTGCGGACAGAGGCGGCGCGGAGGCTGGGTGGGCCGGTGCGGGGGCGCACGGGTCGGGGGTTGCGGGTGATGACGTCGCGGGGCCGGGGGGTTCGGCTGGGAGTGGGGTGGCGTGGGCTGCTTATCCGTCGGCTGACAATCCCGAGCCTGCGCGGTCGCCCTGGGCGGCGGCTGCGAATCGGACGGTGCCGTTGGAGCCTGCTGATGGCGGTGGCCCGGGTGCAGGATGGCCTGGAGGCTCGTCGCCTGGAGCTGCGGGTGCAGACCGGGGAGTGTCGCCGGCGGCTGGAGGTGCCAGCGGGAGTGCAGCGGCGGGGTCTGCGGGTTCCAGCAGAAGTACGTCGGCCGGGTCTGCGGGACGGGGTGCATCGTCGGGGCGTGCGGATTCAGGTCGGGGTACGGCGTCGGGGGCTGCCGGTTCAGGTCGGGGTGTGTCGGGTGGCGTGCGCGGATCGGCGGATGAGCGGCAGAGGGCTCGGGCAGGCGCGGCGGAGGAAGAGGCCGTTGGGCTGGTGAGGTTGGGGCGAGTGTTGGTGGTGGCGGGGGGTGTGTTGGGGCTTGGGTTGGTGATCAACCTGGTCGGGACGTTCTTGGCCGACGGGCCTGGTGGGGCGTTGCGCTGGCTGGTACCGCCGACGATTGCGCTCGTTGCCGCGATGGTAGTCGCGTTGCTCGACGCCGTGCGTACGCGGGAAACCAGCAGTCGCCTGGACGCTTCGGTGGTGGTGGCAATCGTCGTCGTACTGCTGGGCGTCGGGGTTGGCGGCTTCGCGCTGACCGCGGGTGCCGAGTACATCGCCGGCTCCATCACCGGCAAGGAATCGGGCGAGGACCGTTTGATCAAGCCTGTCGCGAAGAGCGGCGGCGGACTGACGGTGACGGTCGAGAACGTCACGTATACCAGCCACTTCACGCGGGTCGAGGTCGCCGTCAAGAACGCGGGCCAGGACTCCGTCGCCCTCTCGCTCGACGGCGGCAACGCCACCTTCATCGGCGCGGACAGCACCAGCCTGAAGGCCGACGGATTCCGCAGTCAGTGGCCCGGCAAGTTCCCGTCCGGCACGGTCAAACACGGCACCATCACCTTCAACGGCCACCTCCCCGACAACCTCACCACCGCCTCGCTGGTCCTCAAGTCCGGCAGTACGACGTTCACCGTCAGCGGCATCACCCTCACCAACTGAACCCGGCCGACCCAGCCCCGGCCAACCCAGCCCCGGCCAACCCACCCCGGTCAACCACGCTCCCGCCACCCGAACCGCCGATACCAAACCTCCAGGCAATCGAAGCTCCACCCGGCTGAACCTCCGGCGAGAACTGGCTCCTGATCCATCCCGCGTTCGACGCTGAACTCCAACCGAATGAACCTCTGGCGCCGGCCGAGCTCGAGCGCCCTGAGCTCCAGCGCCGCCTGGATCTACCGCGCCAGCTCAACCCTCCGGCGATAGCTGAACCCCGGCACCAGACCGCCGCCACGAGCGCGGCAAGTGACAGCTGTCGCCTAGTCGTGGATTCGCGTCGGCTAGAACGACGAAAACCCACGACTCGGCGGTCAGGGGGCCTGGGTGTTGTCGGTGAGGACCTCTTCGGTGTAGGCGAGGGTCCCGGCGATGCGGGTGCTTGGCACGAGATCGCTCGCTACCAGGTCGGGGTCAGGCCCACCCCACCCCGTCGACTACATCGAAGATTGATATAGTTTGGGGATGGGTGATGGGCTGGATCTTGAACGGCTGACTACGGCTATCGAGGACTTCACCACGATTTTCATCCGGTTGCCGGCGGTGCAGAGGTTCAACTTCTCCACGCTGTCGGTGTTGCATACGTTGGCGCGTCGTGGGCCGCTTCGGTTGACGGATCTGCTGAAGACCGAGCAGCTCAAGCAGCCTGCGCTGACCAGCCTGGTGGCGAAGCTCGAGCAGGACGGGCTGGTTCGGCGGCGGCCGGATCCGCGGGACGGGCGCGCGATGCTGCTGTCGCTGACCCGGCAGGGGCGCGAGATCGTGCGGTCCCGGCACGCGCATCGCGTTGCGAAGCTGTCCCAGCTCGTTGCCCAGCTCACCGATGAGGAACGCGAAGTCTTGGCCGGCTCGGCGCAGGTCCTCACTCGCATCACCGAGATCGCCGCCACGAACGATGCCGAAGGCAACCGAAGGAGCGCAGACCGTGCTGACACTTGATCAGACTCCGATCCAGGTTCCGGACGACGTACTCGACGATCTTCGTCGCCGGCTCAACCAGACCAAGTGGCCGCTCGACGCGGGCAACGCAGACGGCTTCTACGGCGTACGTCGTACTGAGCTGCAGCGACTCGTCGAGTATTGGGCCGACGGGTACGACTGGCGCAAGGCCGAGCGGGCGATGAACGCGTACGAGCAGTACCGTGTCGACGTCGGCGGCGTACCGGTGCACTTCATGAGGAAGGCCGGTGTCGGGCCGAAGCCGATCCCGTTGATTCTCAGCCATGGTTGGCCGTGGACGTTCTGGCACTGGTCGAAGGTGATCGATCCGCTGGCCGATCCGGCGTCGTACGGCGGTGATCCGGCCGACGCGTACGACGTGATCGTGCCGTCGCTACCCGGCTTCGGCTTCTCCACCCCGTTGCCGAACCAGCCGGACATGAACTTCTGGAAGATGGCCGACGTCTGGCACGAGCTGATGACGGGTGTGCTCGGTTACCCGAAGTACGCCGCCGCCGGCTGCGATGTCGGCGCTCTCGTCACCGGGCAGTTGGGTCACAAGTACGCCGACGAGCTGTACGCGATCCACATCGGATCGGCGCTGAAGCTCGACTTCTTCAACGGCGACCGTGGGTGGGACCTGAGCGGCGGCAACCCGATCCCGGACGGTCTGCCGCCCGAAATCCACGCGCGGATCGTCGAGGTGGAGCGGCGCTTCGCGGCCCATCTCGCGGTACACGTTCTGCACCCGAGCACCCTCGCCTACGGGCTCGCCGACTCACCCGTCGGCATGCTCGCGTGGATGCTCGAGCGGTGGCTCAGCTGGTCAGACGGCGACAAGGCCTTCACCGACGACGACGTACTCACGCACGCCACGATCTACTGGGCCGGCAACGCGATCGACACCTCCATCCGTACGTACGCCAACAACAACCGCTATCCATGGACGCCGTCCCACGACCGTACGCCGGTGATCGAAGCCCCGACCGGGATCACCTTCGTCGGCTACGAGAACCCGCCCGGCGTCACCACCCCCGAGCAGCGCGTCGAGCACTTCCTCGCCAGCGACCGCGCCGCCTGGTACAACCACGTCAACATCACCGCCCACCCGCACGGCGGCCACTTCATCCCCTGGGAAACCCCAACCGAATGGGTCAACGACCTCCGCCGAACCTTCCAAGACCGCCGCTGAAAGAGACCGCGGCTGGTCGCTAGGGTGGAGATCATGGACGGTCGAACGATTTTGATTACTGGGGCGACCGACGGGCTTGGTCGGCGGCTTGCTGTTCGGTTGGGTACGGCGGGGGCGCGGGTTCTGCTGCACGGTCGCTCCGCGGAGCGCGCCGAGGAGGTGCGGGCGGAGATTCTGACCGCCGGTGGTCCTGAACCGTCGGTCGTACTCGCGGATCTCGCCGACCTCCGGCAGGTCGATCGACTGGCGGACGACGTCGCCCGTCTGACCGAGCGTCTCGACGTACTGGTGAACAATGCCGGCGTCGGGTTCGGGCGGCGTGGAGCGGCGCGGGAGTTGAGTGCCGATGGCATCGAATTGCGGTTCGCTGTCAACTATCTGGCCGGCTACCGGCTGACTCGACTGTTGCTGCCGTTGCTGAAGGCATCAGCACCATCGCGGATCGTGAACGTCGCCTCCGCCGGACAGTTGCCGATCGACTTCGCCGATCCGATGCTGGAGCAACAGTACGACGGGATCTCGGCGTACCGGCGGAGCAAGCTGGCGCAGATCATGTTCACCTTCGACCTCGCCGAGGAAGTCCGGGACGACGGCATCACCGTCACCTCGTTGCACCCGGCAACCTTCATGGACACCACGATGGTGCGCGAGGCCGGCACCGGCGTCGCCAGCACGGTCGACGAAGGCGCCGACGCGACGCTGCGGCTGATCGACGGCCCGGACGTGCCAACCGGCAGCTACTTCAGCGGCACACGCGAGGCACGGGCGAGCGAGCAGGCGTACGACGCACAGGCCCGCAAGCAGCTTCGGCAACTGACCGACGACCTGCTCACTCATGGATAACGGCTACTTCCGGCAGCTGTACGGCGGGGTGCTCGAACCACAGGAGCACCTCCGAGTGGCCTTTGCGCCCCGATCCGCCGGCTCCCCGGCGTTCGCCGCGTCCTCTGACGGTCAGGGGGCGATGTAGTTCACTTCGGCGCGGTCTCGGGCTTGGTACAGGTCCCAGTACGTGGCGGCGATGGTGTCGGGGTCGGCTTCGGGAGAGCCGGAGCCGATCCAGGCGCTGATGGCAACGTGTGCGGCGTAGACGCCGGTGCCGTCCAAGACCTGGTGGAGGTTGAGCACCCAGTTGCGCAGCGCGGCCGCGGCCGCGTTGATGTTGCCCATGGCCGGGTGCGGGGTGATCGAGCCGCCGCCGGTGGTGAACAGCAGCGTGCCGCGGCCGGCTTCGCGCATCGCGGGAATCACCTGGGCCGCGGCGGTGACAGCGCCGTACAGGTAGTACTCGATCTGCTGCTGGAGATTGTCCGGCGTGACCTCGAGCGGGCCCGCCATCTCGACCTCGCGGGTGGCCGGCGAGTACTCCAGCACCTCAATCGGGCCGAGGCGCTTGGTGATCTCCTCGAATGCGGCCACCAAGGAGGGCCTGTCGGTGACGTCGGCGGTGAACGCCATGGCGCTCACACCGTGTTCTTTGAGGTCGGCAACGAGTGTGTCGAGCTTGGCGGCGTTGCGAGCGACGAGGGCGACCTCGAAGCCACGGCCGCTGAAGAGCTTGGCGATGGACAGCCCCATGCCGGGACCTGCGCCGACAATGGCGATGACAGGCATATCAGGAGGTCTCCTCAGTTGATGGCGGTTCAGTTGATGGCGGTTCAGTTGATGGCGATGGCGAGCTTGCCGACGGTGCCGGCGCCGAAGTCGGCGAAGGCCTGGGGCACCTGCTCGAGCGAATAGGTGGTGGCGATCGGTACGCGGATCGCGCCGGAGGCGACGTCGGCGCCCAGGCGTGCCAGCGTGGCCTTGTCGGGGTTGGCCCGCACTGTCGACACGGTCAGGTCGCGTCCTGGCGAAGCAACGTCTGCCAGGCCGAGAGTGGAGGACAGGCGCCCGCCGTCAGCGACCAGGTCGGCGATCTGCTGCCCGTCACCGGCCAGATGCAGAGCGGCGGCCACGCCGTTCGGGGCGAGGGCGCGGACCTGCGCGGACAGGTCGGCGGTGTAGTCGACAATCTCGGCCTTGCCGCCGGTCAGCTCGGTGATCAACTCGGCCTCAGCGCCGGGGCGAGCGGTGGCGATGACGCGAGCGCCGCGTGCGGCGGCGTACTGGACGGCGATCGCGCCGACCCCGCCGGTCGCGCCCACCACCAGAATGTCCTCGCCGTCCGTCGGGTCGGCGGCTTCGATCGCGGTGAGCGCGGCGGTGCCCGCCAGACCCAAGGCGCCGGCCTCGGCGATCGGCAAGCCGGCGGGGATGTGGGCCAGGCCGATCGCGGTGGGGACGGCGACGTACTCACCGAGCGAGCCGGTGCCCAGGAACGGCCTCATCACCACCCCGAACACCTGGTCCCCGACGGCGTAGCCGGTCACGCCCTCTCCAAGGGCGGCCACAGTGCCGGCGAAGTCCTTGCCGAGCACCAGCGGGAAGCGGTGCTCCATCAAGCCCTGCAAGTAGCCGGCAACGGTGGCGGCATCGAAACCGTTGATCGACGAGGCGGCCACCTTCACCAGCACCTCACCGGGCTGCGGGACGGGCACATCCAGCTCCGTCACCTGCGGGGTGGACGGGACCGACGGCAAGCTCACTGCGCGCATCAGCGCTCATCTCCAAAGTGGAAAGGTCTATCCGATTCGTCAACGACAGTACACCAAAGTGGATAGGTCTTTCCAGTTGTGCGTTATGATGAGGTCATGGGAGCTGAGGACGCGCCGCTGCGCCGGGATGCCGAGCGGAACCGCGAGCGCATCCTGGCCGCGGCCCGCGAGGCGTACGCCGAAGCCGGCCTGGATGTCTCCATGGCCGAGATCGCCCGTCACGCCGGGGTCGGCATCGCCACCCTGTTTCGCCGCTTCCCCACCCGCGAGGACCTGATCAACGCCGTCTTCGCCGACCGGATGGACGCCTACCTGACGGCCGCCGACACGGCCCTGGCCGATCCCGACCCCTGGAACGGCTTCTCCGGCTACATCGAAGCCATCTGCGGTATGCAGGCCGCCGACCGCGGCTTCGCCGACCTGCTGACCATGACCTTCCCCAGCGCCAAGGCTCTGGAGAAGCAGCATGCCCGAGCCTTCGACGCCATGACCCAGCTGGTCGATCGAGCCAAGGCGGCTGGGTGCCTTCGCCCCGACTTCAGTCATCAGGATGTGGCGATCCTGCTCATGGCCAACGCAGGTGTCGTTGCCGCCACCGGCCATGCCGCGCCAGATGCCTGGCGGCGTCTGGTCGCCTACATGCTCCAGGCGTTCGCCGCCGGGGAACCGAACCCTGACCTACCGCCCGCCCCCACCCCGGCCGCCATGTATCGGGCCATGGTGGACCTCGGCCGTTGAGGTTTCGTCGCAGAGAACGCGACGCCGACTGAGGTTGTCTCCCCTGGGAGAGCAGGCTGAGAGGTACGACGGTTTGGTCGCCGTACCTCTCACGTGATTGAACAACGAGGCCCGGGCCCCGCCCTACCCGCCTGATCCTTGCCAAGCAGCACACCTGTCACCACCGACGACCCCCAACGCGGCCGCTGGCTCAGAGGTGGGCGGCTCGGGCAAGCGGCAGCGTCAGGTGCGCCCGCCGGCCTCTTCGCGTACGCCCTCCACAGGGCCTGCTGAACCTGCCGGTTGATTGGTGGTGGATGTCATCTGTCGCCTCCCTTTGATCCGGCCGCCTGGGTAACCCAACGCGGGCGCAACAAACCTCCGCGCGGCCAAATCGTCTGACGTTCGTCAGCTGCCATCACGCGGCCAGCGCGGACCGGAGGTCGCTCATGATCCGGCGAAGGAGTCGCGAGACCTGCATCTGGCTGACTCCGATCTCGGCGGCGATCTCGGCTTGACTCCAGTGATCGATCATCCGCCGGCGGAGAATCAGCTTGTCCCGAGCGGCGAGGTTCTCGACCGCCGGGCGTAGCGTCTCGAGCTGATTGACCAACTCGAACGTGTTCTCCTGGTCGGCCACCAGGCTGCCGAGCGACGTCGTGGACCCACTGCTCACCGGAGCGTCCAGCGAGATGGTGTGAAAGCAGCCGAACGCACGCTGCGCATCCCTGACGTCCCTGACCGGTACGCCGATGCGGTCAGCCAGCTCCTGCTCGGTCGGCCAGCGGTGCAACCGCGCAGCCAGCTCACCCTCGACAGCATTGATGGATGCCTGCAGGTTCTGGATCCGCCGCGGTGGCCGGACAGTCCACGCATTGTCCCGGAAGTGCCGCTTGAGCTCACCTCGAATGGTCGGGAGGGCATACGACCGGAAGTCCGTCTCCGGCCCCGGTCGATATCCCTGCACCGCTTTGACGAGTCCGACGTACGCGACCTGGAAGAGTTCCTCCCGCTCCACCCCGCGTCCGTCGTACCGTAATGCGAGCGACCGCGCTATCGCTGTGCCCTGCACGATCGCTTGGCAGAGCAAGTCCGCGCGGCGAGTGCCGACGGTGTCGGACGCCTGCCGGAGCAGTGCTTCGATGAGTGTGCTTTGTGGTTCCCGAGACACCGATGATGCAGAAGTCATCAGATCGACCTGGGCGATCAACCACCCGACAACTGGCACCGTTTTGACCATGGCGTGTTTGTCCCAGGCTCCCCTGAGACCTGCGGTACCCCACCCCATGCGAGCCAACCACCGAGGCCGTCGTCCAAAAATGATGCGAGTACGGCGCTTCGACGGGCTCCGGAGGGGTACCTACGCGGTCCACCACTAGGCACGAGGAGCAAGCTGATGACTTCCACCGACGGCGTCACCGAGCCGGACGTGATCGACGTCCTCACCGCGGACCACCGGGAGGTCGAGGACCTCGCGGATCAGATCACCGCGACCGTCGACCCGGAGGAACGCCGGGATCTGACCGACCAGCTCATCGCGGAACTGGTGCGGCACTCGGTCGCCGAGGAGATGTACGTCTACCCCGCGATGCGCGACCACCTGCCCGACGGCGAAAAGGCCGTCGAGCACGATACCCAGGAACACAAGGAACTCGAGACCCTGATGAAACAGCTGGAGGGCGCGGACGCCGCGAGTGCCGAGTTCGAGGATGCCCTCGGAAAGCTGCGGCAGGTACTCCTCGACCACGTCCAGGACGAGGAGACCGAGCAGTTCCCGCAGCTGCGGGCGCACGTCCCCGGTGCCACGCTCGTCGAACTGAAGGACAAGGTCGAGACGGCGAAGAAGCTCGCACCCACCAGGCCCCACCCGGCGGCGCCGAACGCCGAACTCTTCCACAAGCTCGTCGGTCCCGGAGTGGGGCTGGTCGACCGGCTCCGCGACAAGCTCAGCGGCCGTTCGACGTAGCTGCCGCCAGGCTTCGTCAGCGGCGGGTGGTGGTTGCGATGAGTTTCTCAGCGACGACTCTGAGCTTGACGTTGCCGTCCTGGGACAGCCGGGTCAGGAATGCGAAGGCGCGGTCGTCGCTCAGCCCGTATCGCTCCATCACGATGCCGACCGCCTTGCCGATCGTCGTACGGGTACGAACCGCTTCCCGCAGATTGTGGATCTCCCGGGCATAGTCGATCGCCGTCGCCGCCTGGTGCCGGAACAGTTCGCCAAGCGCGCCGAGATCGCTGAAGGCACCGACCTTCCGGGCGTACAGATTCAGGGCACCGCGGGACTTGGGAGCGTCGAAGAGCCGGATTCCCGCCTGCGCGGCCAGACCGGCGGCCACGGCGCTTGCGGCGTACCTGGGGAACCGCTCGTCGTGGGCCAGATCGGGCGCCGCAATGTGGACTTCATCCGCCGCGGCCTCGTAGCAAGGACCTTCGCGCAGTTCGTACTGCGCGGCGTCGACGCCCCAGAGCAGGTCGTCGGTCGGAGCGACGGTTTCCAGCCGGCCGTCCGCGTGCAGGATCGTGATGCTCGCGTAGTCGGTGTCCGGCAATGCCTCGACCGCGGCTGCCGTAATTCGACTCAACGTATGGTCAAGGTCGCCGGGAGTCAGCGTCTTCGCCAGCCGCTGGGCCAGAGCCAGGAGTAGGTCGTCAATCACGGCAAGACCGGTACCCCGGAGGGCGATGCGGATGCGCGGGGCGGTGGGTGTTGTCCCGGGAGCGCGGTTGGCCGCGCTCCCGGGGTGGTGGGTCAGGCTTGGGTGAAGCCGTCCATGATGGCGGTCGGCTTCCGGGTGGCCGAGTCCCAGGCGCCCGATCCGTAGGAATTGAACTGAGACATGATCGCCGGCTCCCAGTAGAAGAGCCCTTGTCCGCCGTTGGCCTTGAGCGCGGTGATGTAGGCCTTGAGCGCCGCCTGTGTGGATGAGACCCGATCCACGCGGCCGCCGAACTCGACCTGCATGAAGGGCTTGCCGTACGCGTCCGAGATGCTCTTCATGTTGCCCACGATGCCGGCCGCGACATCGGCACTGCCGTACGACGAGAAGCCGTTGATGTCCCACTTGCCACCGTTGGCGGCGTACCGGCTGAAGAAGGTCTGCATCACGTCGTAGTTCTGCGGCTGGGCGAGGTGGATCATCACGAGCGTGTTCGGGAAGACGGCCTTGACCATCTCGTACGCCGCGTTGAGGAGGCCGGTCATCTGCGCCGGGTTCGACACGCTGCCGACCGGGCGGCAGATCCCGCTGTTGATCTCGTTGCCGATCTGCACCCAGGCCGGCGTCACGCCGTAGTACTTCATCACGTTCATCGTGTGGTAGACGTAGTCGTACATCGCGTCGCGCATCTGGCTGTAGGAGTAGTTCTGCCAGGCTGCAGGCGGGTTCTGCACTCCGACCGAGTTCCACGTGTCGCCGAAGTGCAGGTCGAGCATCACTTGCATACCTCGGGCTTTGACGCGGGCGGCGTACGCGGACATCTCCTGGATCGTGCAGTGCCCGTTGCTGGGATCACTGGACGGATTGACCCAGGTGCGCAGCCGGATGGCGCTGATGCCGTACTGCGCAAGGATGGTCAGCAGATCGTGCTTGGCGCCACTGGCGTCAAGCCAGTACAGGCCCGCGGCCTCCATCTGTGGGGTCCAGCTGATGTCTGCTCCCTTGATGAAGGTCGCGGCGTTCGCGGGCAACGCGCCGCCGGCCAGCGAGGCGCCGGCGGCGAGTGCTGCCGAACCGGCCAGCAGAGTCCGGCGGGAAATTGGGTGGGCGGTCATGACGGTCTCCTTTGTGCGATGGGGCGGACTCGACAAGAAGAAAGTGCTGTCAGCCCTTGACTCCCGAAGCCACGACGCTCCGGATGAAGTAACGCTGGGCGAACAGAAAGATCAGCAGAGCCGGCAAGACGTACAAGGCCGCAGCCGCGGCCTGCACCGTCGGAATGGCGTTGCCATGCGGATCGCGGTACCAAGCGGTGATGGCGACCGAAAGGGTTGTGTGGTCGACATCGAGCAACAGCGCCGGGGCGATGTAGTCGCCCCAGGTCCACGTGAAGGACAGCAGGAACGACGTGAGCAGGACCGGCCGGGACAGCGGCAGGAAGATCCGCAGGAAGATCCGCGCCCATCCGCAGCCGTCGATGATCGCGGCGTCCTCCAGCTCGCGCGGAATCGCGGCAAAGAACTGCCGGAACAGGAAGACTAGGTACGGCGAGGCCGCGAGGCCCCACAAGACCCATGGCCAATAGGTGTTGACCAGGCCGACGCGGGAGAACAGCACGTACGTCGGCAGCAGGGTCAGGATCTGCGGCAGCATCATTGTCGACAACAGGACAAGGAACAGCCCGCCCTTGCCCCGGCCGCGCAGCCTGGCGAAGCCGAACCCGACGGTGGCGCTCGACGCGGTGATGAGCACCGCGTAGATCGTCGACAGGAAGAACGAGTTGGCGGCGTACGCCGGGAAGTTGATATCGGTGAGCGCGTGGACGAAGTTGCCCCACTGCGCGTGCTGGGGCAGGATCCGGGTCGGCACCGCAGCCCACTCGTCACGCGTCTTCAGTGCGGCCAGGAGCAACCACACGAACGGCCCGACGAAGAGCACGGCGAGAGCCATCAGGAGCACGTAGGTTGCGCCGACGCTGAGCCGCAGGTTGCGGACGCGCACTTGCGTCACCGCGGCCGGCCCGGAGTGTTGCCTGTTGACGTGCACAACGAGTCTCCTAACGATCCGAGTCGGTGTCGACTTCGTAATGCACCCACAGGCGGCTGGACCGCTGGACCAGCAGGGTGAACGCGAGGATCACCAGGAAGAACACCCACAACATCGCCGAGCCGTAGCCGAACCGGTTGCTGCTGAAGAACTCCTGATAGACCTGCACCATGTACAGATGGGTGCTCTGCGGCACCTGGCCGACCCCGGCGATGCTGTTGGTTTCCGCGAGCAGCAGCGGTTGTACGACGATCTGGAACGTCGCGATCACCCCGGTCACCACCTGGAAGAAGATGACCGGAGAGATCATCGGCACGGTGATGTGCCGGAACACCCGCCAGCGGTTGGCGCCGTCGACGATCGCCGCCTCCTCCAGTTCCTGGGGCACGCCCTGCAACGCGGCCAGCATGATGACCATGCCGCCGCCCAGGCCCCACAGCGTCAGGATGATCAGCGCGTAGAAGGCCATCGGGTCGACCAGCCAGGTGATCGACTTGATCCCGGCGACGTTGAGAATCGCATTGAGGATGCCGGCGTCGCGGTTCAGCACGAGCTTCCACATGATCGCCATCGCCACCACAGGCACGACGGACGGCAGGAAGAAGAGCGTCCGCCACAGACCGACCGCCTTGAGCCGCCGGTTCAGCAGCACGGCCAGCCCCACGGCTCCGGCCACACTGAGCGGTACGGCGATCGCGGTGTAGGCGATCGTCCGGAGCAGCGCGGCCCACGCCTCCTGGTCGCCGAACAGCTCGACGTAGTTCCGGAAACCTACCCAGCGCCAGCGGGACGAACTGCCGTCGAAGTTGGTCAGGCTCACTCCGAACGCGTACGCCAGCGGCGCCGCCGTGAGGAGCAGAAATCCCAGCACCCACGGCGCAACAAAGGCGTAGAAGGTCCGGCTCGAGTACCGCGTCCAGCTGTTTCGTGCCATCGCGCGATCAGCCGATCTGCTCTTTGCCCTGCTTGAGCAGCTTGTTGATGTCCTGGGTGATCGCCTGGCACGCGGCGTCGACCGTCAGCTGCTTCTTGATCGCGCGCTGCAGGTATTTGTCCAGTCCGAGGTTCCAGGCATCGATGGTCACGTACGGCGAATCCGGCAGCGCACCGGTGGACTTCAGCTCGTTCTGCGCGACCTGGTAGGCCTGCTTCTGGTACGGAAGATCCTGCGGCAGCTTGGGCAGCAGCGACTTCAGGGCTGGCAGACCCCATCCGCTCTTCGCCCTCTCCTCGGCGGGCGGGCCGGCCATGAAGTACTCCATCAGCTTCCAGGCCTCGTCCTTGTGCTTCGACTTGGATGGAATCCAGGCGCCCTGACCGGCGTACGTCGGGCTGATCCGCTTGTCACCCATCACCGGGGCCGGCGCCATCCGGATGTTTGCCTGCAGAGCCGTCTCCTTGACGAAGTTGCCGCCGTACCAGTAGCCGTCCTGGCTGACGGCCATCCGCTTGGCCATGAAGGTGGAAAGGTCGGCACCATCCGGCAGAGGGTCGAGCGACGTGGGTCCCACGCCGGCCTGGGCGAAGTCGACGTACCAGGAGAACGCGCGGCGCGCCGCGGCGGTGGTGAAGTCGGTTTCGGAGAGGTCCTCGTTGTACAGCTGCTCACCCTGCTGAAGGATCATCATCGCGATCGGCGCGTAGACGTTCCAGGCCCACTCGAGACCGACGCCGTAGACCTTCGTCTTGCCGCCCTGCTTGACAGTGAGCTTCTTGCCGATGGCAAGCAACTCGTCGTAGCCGATCGGCTCGGTGTCACTGAGGTGCGGCACCTTGGCCTGGTCGAACAGCTGCGTGTTGTACCAGAGCGTCGCGTCCTGACTCCAGTCCTTCACGATCCCGTAGTACGCACCCTGGCCGATCTTGCCACCGTCCCAGCGGAAGCTGTCGTTGACCGCGAGCAGGTCGTCCTTTTTCAGCACCTCGCTCTTCTCGAGGTACGGCGTCAGGTCCGCGGCGAGACCACGGGCGTTGAAGTTCGCACTGCCCACCGCGGCCCCGCGGACGAAGTCCGGTGGGTTGCCGGCGGCAAGCATCGCGTTCAGCCGGGTGGGATCGGTCTGCAGGAAGTTGACCTTGATCCCTGAGTTCTTGGCCTCGAAGTCGGCGATGTGCTCCTTGGTGAGCTCGTTGTTGTTGTACATCACGGTCAGCGTGACGGTTCCTTCGGCCCCGCCGCTGCCACCGGACGTGCCGGACGAGCCCGCGTCGCATCCGCTCAGCAGCCCGCCGGCGGCAGCGCCACCGGCCACGGCTGCCGAGCCCGCTAGCAGCCGCCGCCTGCTGATCCGTGCCGATCCGTCCATGCCGACCTCCTGACGCGTGTGCCAGTGACACGCTCTGATGCTGAGTGATTCTGGGAGCGCTCACAGTGTGGGAGTGCGAAATTCTGCTGTCAATACTTCGTAACATCGGATCTCTCGTGCCATCATGGGAGCCGTTTCTGTGAACGCTCCCAGATTGGGCTCCCGCCGATGAGCATCGTCGTACCGGTTCACTCCGAACCAGCAGACCGAGCCGAACCGCTGTTGCCGCGTCTGACCGGCATGGGGTACGGCGGTGACTACAACCCCGAGCAGTGGCCGGAGCAAACCTGGTATGAGGACGTCCGGTTGATGCGCGAGGCGGGGGTCAATCTCGTCAGCGTCGGCATCTTCGCCTGGGCCATGCTGGAGCCGTCACCCGGGCGCTACGAGTTCGGCTGGCTGGACCGCGTCATCGAGCTGCTGCATGACGCCGACATCGCCGTGGATCTGGCCACGCCCACGGCCGCGCCGCCGCCATGGTTCTTCCGGCGCCACCCGGAAGCGAGGCTGGTCGACCGGGACGGCCGGGTGCTGGGCGTCGGCGGCCGGCAGGCGTTCTGCCCCAGCTCCGCCGCATATCGTGCGGCCGCCGCGAGCATCACCGAACAGCTCGCGACGCGCTATGCGGGACACCCGGCCCTCACCCTGTGGCACTCACACAACGAATATGCCGGCGTCAACGCGCACTGCTATTGCGAGACATCGGCCGAGGCGTTCCGGGCCTGGCTTCGGGAACGCTACCCCCACCTGGACGACCTCAACGACGCCTGGGGCACGAGCTTCTGGGCTCAGCGGTACGGCGAATGGGCGGAGATCGAACCTCCGAGCCGCGCGCCGACCGTGGTGAACCCGGCGCAGCAGCTCGACTTCCTCCGGTTCAGCTCCGACGAGCACCTCACAAACTTCGTTGCCGAACGCACCATTCTGCGCCGGCTCTCGCCGGAGGTCCCGGTCACCACCAACTTCATGATCCCCAACTGCAAGTGGATCGACTACCGGCGCTGGGCCAAGGAGGTCGATGTGGTCTCCAACGACCACTACCTGCAGTCCGAACGGGTCGACAATCACATCGAGCTCGCCCTGTCGGCCGACCTGACCCGGTCCGTCGCGGACGGACGCGGCTGGCTGCTGATGGAGCACTCGACCAGCGCGGTCAACTGGCAGCCGCGCAACCTCGCCAAGCGACCGGGCGAGCTGCGCCGCAACAGCATGAGCCATCTCGCGCGCGGCGCCGAGTCGGCCCTGTTCTTCCAGTGGCGAGCCTCCCGGTTCGGCGCCGAGAAGTTCCACTCCGCGATGCTGCCGCACGGTGGCACCGAGACGCGCGTCTGGCGCGAGGTCCGCGCGCTCGGCGCGGAACTGCCCAAGCTGGACGAACTGCGTGGCACGCAGGTCGCGCCTGACGTCGGAATCGTCTGGGACTGGCCGTCGTGGTGGGCGCTGGAGCTGGAGTGGCGCCCGTCGGTGGACCTGTCGTACCTCGAACGCATGACGGCGTTCTACGAGGCGACGTGGCGCGAACACCTCACCGCCGACTTCATCCACCCCGAAGGGGACCTCTCGAAGTATCCGCTTCTGCTCGTTCCCAGCCTCTACTTGACCACTCCCGCGGCGGCGGCGAACCTCGCGTCGTACGTCCGCCGCGGCGGCACACTCGTCGTCTCGTACTTCTCCGGCATCGTCGACGAGAACGATACTGTCCACCCAGGCGGGCATCCCGGTGCTCTCCGCGATCTGCTCGGCGTAACGGTCGAGGAGTTCCTGCCCCTACGAGAAGGCGAGCGCGTCGCCCTCGACGGCGGGTCGTCGGGCGACGTCTGGACCGAACGCGTCGTCCTCGACGGCGCCGAAGCGGTACGGCACTACCTCGACGGACCTGCCGCCGGCGGCCCTGCGGTGACCCGGCACAGCTTCGGCAACGGAACGGCCTGGTACATCTCAACCCGGCTGGCCTCCGACGACCTCCGCGACGTACTGCGTGAAGCCGGCCTGCCGCGTCGCGACGGGCTGCCGGCCGACCTGGAAGTCGTACGGCGCCTTGGTCCGGCGCACGCCTACCTGGTCGCGATCAACCACGGTGACCGCGACGCCTCCCTGCCCGGGGACGGGGACGAGTTGCTGACGGGCAGGTCGTGTGTGGGCGAGCTCGTCGTGCCCGCGGGTGAGGTGCGAGTCTTGCGATCGCAGCAGCGCACAATGTGACCATGAGCGCATCCAGTCGTCCCCGCCGCCCGACCGTGGAAGACGTCGCCGCCGTGGCGGGCGTCTCCCGCGGCACGGTGTCGCGCGTGCTCAACGGTGGCCACTACGTCTCACCGGACGCTGCGGCAGCCGTGCAGCGGGCGATCCGCAAGACCGGCTACGTGGTCAACCAGCACGCCCGCAGCCTGGTCACGCAGCGGTCCGACTCGGTGGCGTTCATCCTGTCCGAGCCGCAGGAACGTTTGTTCGAGGATCCGAACTTCAATGTCCTGCTGCGAAGCTGCACGCAGGAGCTGGCCGAGCGTGACATCACGCTGTTGCTGACCATCGCCGGCACGCAGGCAGACAGGCAACGGGTTGGGCGTTGGGTCACGGCCGGGCACGTCGACGGCGTACTCCTGGTCTCCGAGCACGCGGGGAGCCCACTGATCGACGAACTGCGCTCGCGCGGGCTGCCGATCGTCGCGTGTGGCCGGCCGATCGGCCACGAGCGCGAGATCTCGTACGTCGCAGCCGACGACCGCGACGGCGCACGGCAGATGGTGAGCTACCTGCGCTCACGTGGTCGTCGAACCATCGGCATCATCACCGGACCTCTCGACACCCCGGGCGGAGTCGACCGCCTGGCCGGCTACCGCGACGTGATCGGCGAGCCGGACCCGCGCCTCGTCGGGACCGGAGACTACAGCCAGGCCTCCGGCGAGGCGGCCATGGACGACCTGTTGCGGCGCGCACCGGACCTGGACGCCGTATTCGTGTGCTCCGACCTGATGGCTCTCGGCGCGGTGTCCGCCCTGCACCACGCGGGCAAACGGATCCCCGACGACGTCGCGGTCGGCGGCTTCGACGACTCCAAGGCTGCCCTCACGTCCACCCCCAGCCTGACCACCATCCGCCAAGACTTCACCCGAGTCAGCGCCGAAATGGTCCGCCTCCTCCTGGCCACCATCGGCACCGAAAACCGCTCCGCTGTCACCCTCCCCACCGACCTGATCATCCGCAACTCAACCTGACCCGCACCCGCAAGGCCTGCGGCTAATCGAGGTCGACCAGCGCGTTGAGGGCGGACATGGGCGTCTGCGTGGACTCGCGCCAGCGGAGAGACCAGCTGTACGCCGGGACATCGGCCAGGGGACGGACCACCACACCATCGGGCGACGGAGTCGAGAGCAGGCCGAGGGCTACGCATTCGCCGGCGCGGACCAGCTCCAGCGCGGAGCTCGTGCCGTCGGTGCTGGCGGGATGCCGACGTGGTGCGAAGCCCGCGGTCCGACAGCACTCGAGGATGAACTCATTCCACTCCGGCGCGAAGTCGTCGCGTGGCAGGTAGTGCGTCTCGTCGGCCAGCTCCCGTACGGCGACCGCATCCGCCGCGGCGAGCCGGTGATCCATCGGCAACGCGACACCAAGAGCTTCACGGCGGATGAGACGCTCTCTGAGCCCGTCCGGCAGGCGCGCGTTCGATCCGCACAGCGCCAGGTCCAGCTCGCCGCTGAGCAGCCGCTGCTCCTGATCGCGGCTGCCACGGCTGCTGACCTCGAGCCGGAGCGAAGGAAGCCGGTCGCGTAGCCGGGCCAGCACCACCCGGGGCGTGACCAGATCTGTCTGCAGCACATCGATCCGCAGTACCTGATCCCGTTCCGCGGCAGCCGCCGCCTCGGCGACGCCGGTCCGGATCGCGGCGAGCGCTCTCTGGGCGTGCGGCAGGAACGCCTCGCCGGACGCGGTCAGAGCCACACCGCGCGGTGACCGCTCGAACAGCTGCACGCCGAGCAGGCCCTCCAGCCGGCGGATCTGATTGCTGAGCGCCGGCTGCGAGACGTAGAGCCGGCGCGCGGCGGCGGTGAAATGCAGCTCCTCGGCCATCACCAGGAAGTAGCGCACCAGCCGTAGATCGACGTCCATACCTTCCCCACCTGCAGCGATAACCAGAGGTTGTGACGTTAGTAGGACTGTGTCTTGGACGTCGAGCCTGGGGCCGGCACAGCATGTTGGCCATGACCACACCGCGTGAAGCACTCAGGGCCAGCTGGGAGGACCAGCAGAATGTGCACGAGCCGGAGCGGGAGCTGCGATTCCGGCTCATGCTCGACTACGTCGGACAGCTGACCGGAACGCCGACCCGGGTGCTCGATCTGGCCTGCGGTCCCGGCTCGATCACTCGCCGGGTCCTGGATCGGTTCCCGTCCGCGGAGGTCGTTGCCGTTGACATCGATCCGCTGCTGCTCGACCTGGCCCGCGATGCCTTCGCCGGCGACCCTCGCGTGCAAGTGGTCGCCAGGCAACTCGCCGACCCCGACTGGACGGACGGACTCGACGGTGGTTTCGACGCCGTCCTGACTGCCACGGCGATGCACTGGTTCCCGCCGTCCGCGCTGGCCGGGGTGTACGCCGGTGTAGCGAGGCTGCTCCGGTCGGGCGGCGTCTTCGCGAACGCCGACCACGCCCCGATCGCAGAGCCCGTACTCCGCTCCGTGGCAGACAAGCTGCACGACGAGCATCTGCGGAGCACCTTCGCCGACGGGGTGGAGAGCTGTGATCAGTGGTACGAACGCGCGTACGCCGATCCGCGGTACGCCGGCCTCTGGGAACAGCGGCAACAGGCGTTCGCGCACTGGTCGGGCGACCTACTCGAACGCGAGGGCTGGCACGTCGACCTGCTACGCCGAAACGGCTTCGAACGAGCCGGAGCAGTCTGGCGCCAAGGCAACGACGCCCTCATCCTCGCCGTCCGCGCATAGCCGTCTATCTGATAGCGATCGGGTTGAGTGGTGCACCTACGGCACCTGTGATTCGTAGCCGAGCGACGACCAGGAAGAAGTCGTAGACACCGACCGCGGCGACCAACCACAGGCAGGCACCGGACCGCGGCGTCCAGCCACGGAGCCGAGCGAAGCGAAGGCGCCACCCGGCCGCGGCGGCCAGCCACGGAGCCGAGCGAAGCGAAGGCGCAAGGGGGTGCGGGTGGCGGAGCCCCCGCTCGCGGCGAGCGGAGCGAAGCCGCACAACACGACGAGGGCGACGAGGCCTGCGCTCTCCGCAGGCACACGTCGCCCATCGCACTCGTGGAGGTGGCGGGAATCGAACCCGCGTCCTTCAGCGTTGTTTCAAGGCTTCTCCGGGCGCAGTCTGTTATCGCTTTTCTCAGCCCCAGCGCTCTAACAGACACGTCGCTGACAGGCTCAGTCACTGTAAAAGTCCCGTGCTAACCCCGTGACCGGGTCAACACAGCAAGCTCTCTAGCTGAGGCCAGGAACCGGGTCGAGAGCATCCCCGGGCTGACCCCTCGTTTATCTCAGGCCGTCAGGCGGCGAGAGCGAGGTCAGTGCGCTTAACGTTGGCACTTATTGGTTTCCAGAGATCGTTAACGAGATAACCCTGGATCCTCGGCCCGCTTCACTTCAAACGAACGTCCAAAGTCGAAACCGTTCACCCCCTGTTGAGTTGTCAAACTCCCACCAGCACCTGAGTGCCGGTGGAAGATCCACACTATCAAGTCCAACAAGCCACCCGCACCTGGGATTCCCGTACGACGCGACCGTACGCAGGGCTACTTGATCAGCCGCAGCGTGAACGGGTAGCGGAAGTTGGCGCCGACCGCGGTGGCGAGGCCGCCGATGCCGGTGAGGATGAACCACAGGATGCCGACGATCGGGAAGAGGAAGGCGGTGAACCCCTCGGTCGCGCCGGTCATGATGCCGAGCAGCGCGAACGCGCCGAACGCGCTGAGCTGGAAGTTCAGCGCCTCGACCGCGTGCTTGCGGACCGCCGGGTTCTTCTGGCCGGACGTCGCGACGACGATCGCCGGGCCGACGAAGAACGTCGGGTACCCGAGCCAGTGCGCGACCGTGCCCATACCGCGGCCGTCGCCGTCGTACCGCTGGAGCGGGGCCGGGCGGGTGTAGGCGGCGGGGACGTACGTCGGGACCGGCCGGGCGACGAGTCCGTCGAACGTGCTGTTCAACTCGGCCCGGGTGCGGGCCTTCAGGGCCAGTTCCAGCCGGGTGTCGAACTCGGCGTGGTCGAGCCGGCCGTCGGCGTACATTTCTTTCAGGATCTCGACAGCGCGGTCCCGTTGGGCCGGCGTCACCAGCAGCTCTGAAGTGGACATGCATCCACTCTGCGCGCCGTACGCCGCCCACCCCATCGGGTTCAGCCCGGAGCAACCCCTGACCGGACCCCAGGCAGACGGTCAGCGGCGGCGGCGGTCGGACAGCGCTCGCTGGGCCTCGCGGTTGGCCTGGCGCTCGGCCAGCGCGTGGCGTTTGTCGTAGTCCTTCTTGCCGCGGCCGGTGCCGAGCTCGACCTTCGCGTAGCCGTCCTTGAAGTAGAGCGAGAGCGGGATCAGCGACACGCCCTGCTGCTCGACCGCGCGGATCAGCTTCTGCATCTCGTCCTTGTGCAGGAGGAGCTTGCGGGTCCGGCGGGGCTCGTGGTTGGTCCAGGTGCCGTGCTTGTACTCGGGGATGTGCATCCCCTGCAGCCACAGCTCGTTGCCCCGGACCGAGGCGAACGCGTCGACCAGGGAGGCCCGGCCCTGCCGCAGGGACTTCACCTCGGTCCCGGTCAGCACGAGCCCGGCCTCCACCACATCCTCGATGTGGTAGTCGTGTCGCGCCTTACGGTTCTGCGCGATCGGTTTCCGGCCGGTCTCTTTCACCATCCGACCAGTATCTCAGACGGCAAGCGGTCGGTGTTGCCATTTACTTCAGTGCCAGCGGCGGAAAGGGCGACACCGACCGCTTAGAGCCACTTCATCGGATTAACCACCCGGCCGTCCTGGTAGACCATGAAGTGCAGGTGACAGCCGGTGGAGTAGCCGGTGGTGCCGACGTACCCGATGATCTCGCCGCGGCGGACCCGCTCGCCGACGCGGGCCTTGTAGCGGGACAGGTGGTTGTAGACGGTGGTGATGGAGGAGCCGTCGATCACTCCATGTGAGATGAAAAGCCGGTTCCCGTAGCCGCCGTTGTAGTACTTGTCCGTGACGACGCCGCCGGCCGCCGCGCGGATCGGCGTACCGCAGCCGCCGCCGAAGTCGGTGCCGTCGTGCAGCTTCCAGTAGTGCAGGATCGGGTGGAACCGCATCCCGTAGGGCGACGTGATGTAGCTGTTGATCGGATAACTCAGCCTGCCGTCGCTCGGGTCGTTCGGAACCGGACGCGGCGGCCGGTGTTCCTTCCGTGCCTTCTCCCGCTCGGCCCTCTCCCGGGCCGCCTTGCGCCGGGCTGCCGCGGCCTTCTCCGCCTTGGCCCTGGCGATCAGGATCTGCTCGACCCGGTTCCGCTCCCGTAGCAGGGCGTTGTACTGCGCCTGCTCGGAGTTCTTCTCCTTCTGAGCAGCCTGATACGCGACCAGTTTCACCCGCGCGACGGCGGCAGCCTCCGCCTTGTCCGCGGCGACCTGCTTGGTCAGCTCGGCCACCTGTACGACGGTCCGCGCAGCCTCGGCCCGGGCGTCGGCGGCCTCCTTCTCCACCGCGGCGACCTTGGCACGCTTGCTGGCGAGCTGCGCCTGCGCGTTGTTCAGGTTGGTGATCGCGTTGCCCTGGATCCCGAACACATTTCGCTGGACCTGCATCCCAGTGGCGATATCGGCCGGCGACGCACCACGCAGCGCGATCGACAGCCCGACCAGCGAGTTCTGTTGCTGGTACGCCGATCTGACCGCCCGGCCGGCCACGGCACGCTTCTCCGCGATCAGCCGCTCACCCTCTTGTACGTCGGCGACCGCCGTACGCAAGGCTGCTTCGGCGGCAATGAGCTTGCCCGCGGCAACGGCGTCGGCAGCCTTCGCGGCCGCCAGCTTGCCCTGGGCAACGGCGTACCGGGCCTGGACGACCTTGAACTTCGCCTCCGCCTGGCTGTAGGCGGCAACGGATTTGCCGAGCTGGTCGGACGCGTCGTCGAGATCGGCCTTGGACTGGTCGATCTGCGAGTCGAGTTGTTTCTTCCTCTTGGCTGGATCCGGTGGGTCCGCACTCGCGGCTGGAACCACCGCCAGCGCTCCGGCGGTCAGGGACAGGACAAGGCAGCAAGCGGCGACGACCGTCTGCCGGCCCGGCGGTCTCGTGCGTGATCGCGGGCGCGGCGGTGCGGAGGTGCCGGTGCTGTCGTCTCGCTTGATGCTCGCCCGCTTGCGCGGGTTCGCACCGGGGAAGTGCGGGACCACAGGTCGACCCCTTGCTCTGGGTTGAGTTGTCGTGCTACTTCAGCACGATAAGTCACCCGGGTCAGACTTTGAGGTATTTCCGCGTTGTCAGGAATGTCGGGACGACGGCGAGCACCAGGCCGACCACGACCATGATCAGCGTCGCCCGGAAGGTTTCGGTCGCGCCGACCCACTGCCAGACCCGGAACGTCTCCTGGGCCCGCTGCATCACCACGAAGTAGACCCCGACCCACAAGGTGCCACAGGCAAGGACCGCGCCGATCAGTGCGGCCAGTACCGCTTCGAGCAGGAACGGTAACTGAATGTAGAAGTTCGAGGCGCCGACCAGGCGCATGATGCCTATCTCACGTCTGCGCGCGTACGCCGCCAGCCGGATCGTGTTGGAGATCTGCATCAGCGCGGCGACCAGCAGCAGCGCGGCGGCGACCAGCGCTCCGACTTGCAAGCCGTTCAGCGCCTTGAACAGTGGATCCAGATACTGTCTGAGGTCCTGGACGGTGTCGACGCCCGGGAGGCCGGCGACCGCGCTGACGAGGTTCTGGTAGCGCTGCGGATCCTTCAGTTTGACCCGGAAGGACTCCTGCATCTGGTCCTCGGTGACCGTGCTGACGATCGGCGAGTCCTTGTAGAGCTTCTTGAACTGCTCGAACGCTTCCTTCTTCGACTCGCCGAACACACCGTCCGGCGCGGTGTCCGGGTTCGACTCGATCACCTGGCGGATCCGGTTCTTCTGCTCTTGGGTCACCTCGGCGCCGGAGCAGCCGCGGCCGCCGGAGTCCTTGGTGCAGAGGAAGACCGAGATCTGGATCTTGTCGTACCAGTTCCCCTTCATCAGCTCGACCTGCTCGCGGGCGAGCAGCGCGCTGCCGAACAGCGACAGCGAGACCCAGATGGTGACGACGACCGCGATCGTCATCGACAGGTTCCGCTTCAGGCCGATGCCTAGGTCGGAGAGGATGTAGTTCAAGCGCATCAGTCAGTAATCCCTGTTCTCAGTGCTGGTAGCCGTAGACGCCGCGCGACTCGTCGCGGACGACGTGGCCGTTCTCCAGCTCGATCACGCGCTTGCGCATCTGGTCCACGATCGACACGTCGTGGGTGGCCATCACGACCGTGGTCCCGGTGCGGTTGATCCGGTCCAGCAGCTTCATGATCCCGACCGACGTACCGGGGTCGAGGTTTCCGGTCGGCTCGTCGGCGATCAGGATCATCGGCCGGTTCACGAACGCGCGGGCGATCGCGACGCGCTGCTGCTCACCGCCGGACAGCTCGTCGGGGAGCCGGTCCTCCTTGCCGTCCAGACCGACCAGTTCCAGCACCTCGGGAACGGTCTTGCGGATGTGCGAGCGGGGCTTGCCGATCACCTGCAGCGCGAACGCCACGTTCTCGGCGACCGTCTTGTTCGGCAACAGCCGGAAGTCCTGGAACACGGTCCCGATCTGGCGGCGCATCTGCGGGATCCGCCAGCTGGCCAGCCGGTTCAGGTCCTTGCCGGCCACCATGATGTGACCCTTGGACGTCCGGTGCTCGCGCAGGACCAGACGGAGGAACGTCGACTTGCCGGACCCGGAGGTGCCGACCAGGAAGACGAACTCGCCTTTTTCGATCTCGACGTTGACGTTCAGCAGAGCGGCCTTGGACTGGCCCTCGTACGTCTTGGACACATTCTCGAAGCGGATCACGGGATCATCCGGCCGTGGTCGGGAACAGGGAGCGACGCAACGGTAACCACGAGGAGACCGTACGCCACCGAAGCGGCCGTCGATCAGTGTAGGTGGTCCTCGGCGTGCCGTGGACCACCCGTGCCCGACCGTGCACCCGTGTCCGATACCCGGCGTACGGCGGGTCGAGGGTCAAACGCTCGTACGACGGGATCCGGTCAGGCTGGAGCTGGGGCGGTGCCGTTGCCTGGGTCGGGGCGGGCGTCGGCGATACGGGCGACGCCTGGCTCGGGTTTGCGGCCGGCCCGGCGGGCGGCTTCGACGTGCAATCGGGCCAGCTCGACGGCCTGGCGGGAGACCTTCACGGTCTTCTTCTCAGCCATTGGCACTGTCTCCCTCGACGACCTCGGTATTCGCTTCCGCGATATCAGCGTACGCGGCCGGACCGACCCGGTCGATCGTCACAGCGGCCGTCAGCGCGGCGACCAGATCGTAATCCTCAGGCTGTAACAATTCCGACCGCATCAATGAGCGGAGCGTGACGACGCCCGCGTCGGTGCCGGACTCGCCCTCGAGAATCTGCTCGACCGCCCAGCGGACCATCCGCATCGTCTCCTCGCGGTGCCGCCAGGTGTCCAGCTCGCGGTCGGACTTGCGGACCAGCCAGGCACCGAGCGCAACCCCGCCGAGCGCCAGGAACGGACTGAGCACGGTCGACACCACGCCCACGACTTGGAGCCAGGTCGGAATCACGCGCGTCCTCCCAAATGCATGGTGATGGCCGGTCGAAGATGTTACGAAGGAAAGAGTTCCACCAGCCACCGACAATCTGGTGACCATTTGACGACAGGGAGCAGGCCACCGTGATGGACGAGACGGACCGCTACGACGTGTTCGTGCAGGGGACCGTGTTCCTCGACATCGTGCTGACCGGGTTGGAGTCCGCTCCGACGACGGGGACCGAGATCTTCGCCGAGGGGATGGGGTCCTGCCCCGGCGGCGTCGCGAACTTCGCCATCGCGGCCAGCCGGCTCGGCCTGAAGACCGGCCTGGCTGCTGTCTTCGGTGACGATGTGTACGCCGACTTCTGCTGGCGGACCCTGGCCGACCAGGAGAGCGTGGACCTGTCGCACTCCCGCCGGATCGGTCACTGGCATTCCCCGGTCACGGTCTCGATGTCGCTCGACCGGGACCGGGCCATGGTGACGCACGCACACGAGGCGCCGGGCGACCCGAGCAAGCTGGTCGGGCCGGGGCTCAAGACCCGGTCCGCGATCGTCCCGGTCGAGGACGAACTGCCCGGCTGGACGGTCGAGGCGATGCAGTCCGGCGCGTTGCTGTTCGGCGACGTCGGCTGGGATCCGACGGACCAGTGGTCGCCGGCCGTTCTCGACGTACTGGACGGGTTCCATGCGTTCACTCCGAACGCGCACGAGGCGATGGCGTACACGCGGACCGACACGCCGAAGGCCGCGCTGCACAAGCTGGCCGAGCGAGTACCACTGGCCGTGGTCACCAACGGCGCGGACGGCGTACTCGCGATTGACTCGACCACCGGCGAGGAAGTCCAGGTCCCGGCGTTGCCCGTACGCTCGTACGACCCGACCGGAGCCGGCGACGTCTTCCTCGCGTCACTGGTCCTCGGCACCCTCCGCGGCTGGCCCCTGGCCCACCGCCTTGCCTTCGGCAACCTCTGCGCCGGCCTCTCGGTCCAGCACTTCGGCGGCTCACTCGCCGCGCCCGGCTGGGGCGACATCATCGACTGGGTCCGCGACCACAGCCGCCACCGCCCCGGCGGCGTCGACCCCGAGGTCCTCCGCCACTACAGCTTCATCGGCGACGTCCTCCCCGAAGGCCCCGTCCCCATAGTCCGCCGAGCCTCCGCCACCATAGCCCGCCTCTCCGACGCCTGAACCGACGTACCCTACGCCGGAATGTCTACTGCGCCACTGGATTTTCGAGGGGTGGAAATCGAGTGCTGCGGGCCTCGTGAGTCGTAAGGTCGGGGGTTGGAGTGCGGGCTGTGGGACCGTGCCGGATGGAGGGTGTGATCGTGGGCAGCGGGTTCAGTAGGCGGCGGTTGCTGGGTGTTGGTGGCGGGCTGGCGGCCATGGCGGTGGCTGGGTGTGGGTCGAACACCGGGCGGGACACCGGGTCGGGTGGGTCGAGCAGCGGGAGCAAGCCGGCGTTGGCGCAGTGGTATCACCAGTACGGCGAAGCCGGCACGCAGCAGGCGGTCCAGCGGTACGCGAAGGAGTACCCGGACGCGACCGTGACCGTGCAGTGGTCGCCAGGCGACTACGACAAGAAGACCGCAGCCGCGCTGCTCACCGACAACGGGCCGGACGTGTTCGAGTACGGCAACGGTCCGAGCATCGACATGATCAAGGGCGGCCAGGTGGTCGACCTGAGCGACCTGCTCGACGACACCACCAAGGCCGACTTCACGCCGTCGCTGATGGCGCGGATGACGTACCAAGACAAGCTGTACGCGATCCCGCAGGTCACCGACATGCAGCTGCTCGTCTACCGCAAGAGCCTGCTCGAGCAGGCCGGGGTGCAGCCGCCGCAGACCGTCGACGAGCTGCTCGCGGCCGCGAAGAAGCTGACCACCGACAAGGTGAAGGGCCTGTTCGTCGGCAACGACGGCGGCGTCGGCATCCTCGGCGGCCCGGCGCTCTGGTCGGCCGGGCTCGACTACCTGACTGAGGACAACCAGTTCGGCTTCGACGACCCGGCCGCGGTGGAGTCGCTGCGCAAGCTGCGCGAGCTGTTCACCTCGAAGACTCTGTTGCTCGGGGCACCGACCGACTGGTCCGACCCGTCCGCGTTCACCCAGGGCCTGACGGCGATGCAGTTCACCGGCCTGTGGACGTTCCCGGCGATCCAGAAGGCGCTGCCGGACGACTTCGGCGTCCTCCCCTGGCCGAAGCTGAACGCGAGTACCGGCAAGCCGAGCGTCCCGGTCGGCGCGTACGGGTCGACCGTCAGCGCGAAGTCGAAGAACGTCGACGCGGCGAAGAAGTTCGTCAAGTGGCTGTGGGTCGACCAGGCTGACAAGCAACTCGACTTCGCCCAGTCATACGGCTTCCACATCCCGGCACGGAAGAGCCTGGCGGAGAAGGCGGACAAGCTGAAGTCCGGACCGGCGGCGGACGCGGTCAAGTTCGTCAACGAGAACGGCCACGCCCAGACGCCGATCCTGTGGTCACCCAAGTCCGGTACGGCGTACTCCGACGCGCTCAACCGGATCATCAAGAGCGGCAGCGACCCGGCGACCGAGATCAAGGCGGTCAAGGCCGTCGTGGAGGCCGAACTCAAGCGCATCACGGGATGAGTCAGGTCACCGCCAGGTTGCGGGGCAGGTACGACCGCAACCTGTGGTTCGCGATCTTCGTCGGGCCGTTCGTGCTCGGGCTGCTGGTCTTCGTCTACATCCCGATCGTCTGGTCGGTGGTGCTCAGCTTCTTCGACGCGCACAACACCGTCACCCCGACGAAGTTCGTTGGCCTGGGCAACTACCTGGACATGCTGCGGGACGCGGCGTTCCGGTCCAGCCTGATCACCTTCGTGGTGTTCGCGGCGTTCATCGTGCCGACCACATTCGTGCTGTCGCTCGGCCTGGCCCTGCTGGTCAACCGGGCCCGGTTCGCGAAGACGTTCTTCCGTTCGGTGTTCTTCCTGCCGACAGCGTCTTCGTACGTCGTCGCCGCGCTGATCTGGAAGTTGTCGATCTTCAACGGTGTCCGGTTCGGGCTGGCCAACACCGTGCTCGGATGGTTCGCCATCGAGCCGGTCGCGTGGCTGTCGGTCACCCAGCCGCCGTGGTACTGGCTGGTGATCGTGTCGGCGCGGATGTGGTTGCAGGCGGGTTTCTACATGATCCTGTTCCTGGCCGGCCTGCAACGCATCTCGCCGTCGCTGTACGAAGCCGCGGCGATCGACGGCGCAACAGGCTGGCGGGTGCTGCGCTACATCACGCTCCCCCAGCTGCGGGCGACCTCGACCGCCGTACTGCTGCTGCTTCTGATCAACGCGTTCCAGGCGTTCGACGAGTTCTACAACCTCTTGTCCAGCGCCGGAGGTTATCCGCCGTACGCGCGTCCGCCGTTGGTCTACCTGTACTACGCCGCACTCGGGCAGGGGCAGGACTTCGGCCATGGCAGCGCCGGGGCCGTCATCCTGACGTTGCTGATAGCAATCGTCGCGCTGGCGCAGGGGCGGATCGTCGGGCTCGGACGAAGGGACGATTGAGATGCAGAGGTCGGGTGCTGACAAGGCCGGCTCAGCGGTCAGGTACGTCGTACTGATCGGCGGGGCTCTGCTGTTCCTGCTGCCGTTCTATCTGCTGGTGCGGAACGGGTTGTCGACCGAGCAGGACATCACGTCGCCGTCCTGGAAGTTCTTCCCTTCGTCGTTGCAGTGGGGGAACATCGGCGAGTTGTTCCGCGATCCCGCCGTACCGATGGCGCGGAGTCTGGTGAACTCGCTGGTGATCGCGGTGGTGCAGACGGCCGGGGTGCTGGTGATCTCGGGGCTGGCGGGGTACGGGCTGGCGCGGATCCCGTTCCGGTACGCGAACGCGGTGTTCTACTTCATCGTCGCGACGTTGCTGATCCCGGCCGCGGTCACGTTCGTACCGAGCTTCGTGCTGGTCTCGACGCTCGGGTGGGTGAGTACGTTGCGCGGGCTGATCGTGCCGGGGTTGTTCCAGGCGTTCGCGACGTTCCTGTTCCGGCAGTACTTCCTGGGATTCCCGCGGGAGCTCGAGGAGGCGGCTCAGCTGGACGGGACCGGCTATTGGGGCACGTTCTGGCGGGTCGTCGTACCGAACTCGATGGGGTTCATCGCCGCGATCGGGACGATCACGTTCATTGGCTCCTGGAACGCGTTCCTGTGGCCGCTGGTGATCGCGCCGGACCAGAACGCGTGGACGGTGCAGATCGCGCTGTCGACGTTCCTCACCGCGCAGACGATCAATCTGCCGCAGCTCTTCATCGCCGCGGCGATCGCGATCCTGCCGCTCGTTGTTATCTTCATCTTCTTGCAACGCTGGATCGTCCAGGGCGTGGAAAGGTCAGGCATCAGCGAATGATCGACTTGCAACCGTTGACCGACGACGACCGGGAGCTGATCGAACTGGCCCGTCGTACCGTCGACGCGAACACCGACGGGCCGGACGGCGTCTACACGATGGGCGCCGCGGTGCGTGGGGTGGACGGGCGGACGTACGCCGGTATCAACCTCTACCACTTCACCGGCGGCCCCTGCGCAGAACTGGTCGCCCTCGGCCGCGCCCGCGCCGAAGGCGCCCGCGAGCTGACCACGATTGTGGCTGTAGGCAACGAAGGCCGCGGCATCCAGGCCCCCTGCGGCCGGGACCGGCAAATCCTCCTCGACTACTACCCGACGATCCGCGTCATCCTCCCTACCGCGGACGGCGGCGGCGCGGTCCTGGCCACCGACCTCCTCCCCGAGTCCTACCGCTGGACGGCGTGACCCGCTCAGGTCGTCTCGCGCCGTACTGCTGTTCAGGCGACTTTCCAGGTGCGATCGCCGATCGTCGCGACCACGTTGACGGTGCCTCCGAGGGCACTGACGTACGCGCGGATGACGTCGATACCTGAGATCTCGCCGTTCTCGATCTTGGAGATCCTGGATTGGGAGACCTTCAGCAGCTCCGCAAGCCCAGCCTGCGTGACCCCGGCAGCCTTGCGCATCTCGGCGAGCTGATGTCCACGAACGTAGGCCTCCCGCCGTTCACGGGCGGCCTCCCTTCCTGCAGCCTGCTCGTCGGCTGTACGCGGGTCCACAGCACGTCCCTTGGCCTTGACGTCCTTCCACTTCGCGTATTCGCTCATTCACCCCTCCTCCTTCAGCGCGATCAGGTGTTCCGCGAACCGCTCGTCCGCCAGCGGAATCGCCGTCCGATACCAGCTCTCCCAACGACCCGACTTGTCACCTGCCACCAGAATGATGGCTTCTCGAGCCGGATCGAAGGCGAACAGCATCCGGATCTCACTCTGCCCCGACGATGGCGGACGCAGCTCCTTCATGTTCTGGAATCGACTGCCTTTGACCCGGTCGACCAGCGGCCGGCCGGCTGTCGGCCCTTCGTCGGCCAACTGGTCGATGGGCATCCTCGATGAGGTCACCTGTTTCCGGCTCGTCCTGGCAAATCGCGAGATACCACGCCTCGACCTCCGGACGAAGTCTGATCTCCCCGCTAACTCACCCGAGTATATAACCTATTTGTCATACCCGCCGACCTCAGACGGCCGGGATGATGTCCTTGCCGTACGCCGCCAGGGTCTCTTCCTTGGCGTCGTGCTGGAGGTAGACGGCGAACTGATCGACGCCGAGTGACTTGAGCTCCTCCAGCCGGGCCAGGTGATTCTCGACCGGGCCGAGGATGCAGAACCGGTCGACCACCTCGTCCGGGACGAAGTCCGTATGGGTGTTCCCGGCGCGGCCGTGCTGGGAGTAGTCGTAGCCCTTCCGGCCCTCGATGTAGTCGGTCAGCGCCTGCGGCACCGCACCGGAAGTGCCGTACCTGGAGACGATGTCGGCCACGTGGTTGCCGACCATGCCGCCGAACCAGCGCGTCTGCTCCCGCTGATGCGCGAGGTCGTCACCGACGTACGCCGGAGCCGCCACGCAGAACTTGATCGCCGCCGGATCACGCCCTGCCTCGGCGGCAGAACGTCGTACCGCGGTGATCATCCATTCGGCGATGTCGGGGTCGGCGAGCTGGAGGATGTAGCCGTCGCCGACCTCGCCGGTCGCGGCCAGCGCGCGGGGCCCGTACGCCGCGACCCACACGTCCAGCGCGCCGTTCTCGACCCAGGCGAACTTGAGTTGCTGGCCGCGGTACTCGACCGTTTCGCCGCGGGCCAGCGAGCGGACGACCTCGACGCACTGCTTCATCTCGTCGATCGTGCCCGGCTTGGCGCCGAGGGTACGCAGCGCGGAGTCGCCCCGGCCGATCCCGCAGATCGTCCGGTTGCCGAACATCTCGTTCAGGGTGGCGAACTGGGACGCGATCACGGTCCAGTCCCGGGTGCCCGGGTTGGTCACCATCGGCCCGACGATCACCCGCTGGGTCATCGCCAGGATCTGGCTGTAGATCACGAACGGCTCCTGCCAGAGCAGATGCGAGTCGAACGTCCACACATAGTCGAACCCGGCGTCCTCGGCCTTCCGCGCGAGGTCCACCACCGCGGACGCGGGCGGATCACACTGAAACACCACTCCGAAGTCCACGGTTCCCCCTTTTCAGAGCAGGTACGACGACAGGCCGCGCTTGAGGTAACGGCCACGGCCCTTGCGGCCATGGTAGTTGCCGTCAGCCACGATTACCTCGCCGCGCGAGATCACGGTGCCCACTCGGCCCTGGATCTCGACCCCTTCGTACGCCGAGTAGTCCATGTTCATGTGGTGCGTCTCGACGCTGATTCGGGTGGTGGCGTTCGGGTCGTACACGACCAGGTCGGCATCGGAGCCGGGGGCAACGATCCCCTTCTGCGGGTAGAGCCCGAACATCCGGGCCGGCGTGGTCGCGATCGTCTCGACCCAGCGCTCCAGCGACAGCTGCCCGTCGACGACACCTTGGTAGATCAGGTCGACTCGGTGCTCGACCCCGCCGATGCCGTTCGGGATCTTGGAGAAATCACCAAGCCCTAGTTCCTTCTGGTCCTTCATGCAGAACGGACAGTGGTCGGTCGACACGATCGCCAGATCGTTGCTCCTGAGACCCTTCCACAGATCCTTCGCGTGCGACTCGTGTTTGCTCCGCAACGGCGTTGAGCAGACCCACTTGGCCCCTTCGAAGCCGGGCGCGCCGAGCTGATCCTCCAGCGTCAGATAGAGGTACTGCGGACAAGTCTCGGCAAACACGTTCCGGCCGGCATCGCGAGCCGCGGCGACATGTTCCAGCGCCTGGCTGGCGGACAGATGCACGATGTAGAGCGGGCAGTCCTGGGCGACTTCGGCGAGCGTGATCGCCCGGCTCGTCGCCTCTGCCTCGAGTGCGGCCGGGCGAGTGATCCCGTGGTAGATCGGGTCGGTCTCGCCGCGGGCGATCGCCTGCTGCACGAGGACGTCGATCGCGATGCCGTTCTCGGCGTGCATCATGATCATCGCGCCGTTCTCCCGCGCGGTCTGCATCGCCCGCAGGATCTGGCCGTCGTCGGAGTAGAAGACGCCCGGATAGGCCATGAACAGCTTGAAGCTGGTGATTCCTTCGTCCGCGACGAGCTGGTCCATCGCCTTGAGCGCGTCGGTGTCGACACCGCCCAGGATCATGTGGAACGCGTAGTCGATGTGGCAGTTGCCGTCGGCCTTGGCGTGCCAGGCGGCCAGGCCGTCCTGCACTACTTCACCGGTCCGCTGTACGGCGAAGTCGATGATGGTCGTCGTACCACCCCAAGCCGCTGCCCGGGTCCCGGTGTCGAAGGTGTCGCTGGCCGCCGTACCACCGAACGGCAGCTCCATGTGCGTGTGCGCGTCGATCCCGCCCGGGATCACATACTTGCCCGAGGCATCGATCACCTCGTCGGGAGTGATCGTCTGGCTGAACGACGGATCCAGCAGCGCGACGATCTTCTCACCTTCGACCAGTACGTCGGCGACCTGCGTACCGGTCGGCCCGACAACGGTCCCACCCTTGACCAGCAAAGACATGTATCCGCTCCCCTGGAAGACGTTTACGGTTTGGTCAGGTCTCCGTACGCGTCGGGGCGGCGGTCGCGGTAGAACTGCCAGCGGTCCCGGACCGTGTCCAGCACGCTCAGGTCCAGGTCCCGGACGATCAGTTCCGGATCGTGGTCGTGCCCGACCTCGCCGACGAACTTGCCCTCCGGGTCGACGAAGTACGACGTACCGTAGAAATCGTTGTCGCCGAAGTCGGACTCGATGCCGACCCGGTTGATCGCGCCGATGAAGTACTCGTTCGCGACCGCCGACGCGGGCTGCTCGAGCTGCCACAGGTACGCCGACAGTCCGCGGCTGGTGGCGGACGGGTTGAACACGATCTTCGCACCGGCCAGCCCGAGTGCGCGCCAGCCCTCCGGGAAGTGCCGGTCGTAGCAGATGTAGACGCCGATCCGGCCGACCGCGGTGTCGAACACCGGGTAGCCCAGGTTGCCCGGGCGGAAGTAGAACTTCTCCCAGAACCCCTTCACCTGCGGGATGTGGTTCTTCCGGTACTTGCCCAGGTACTTGCCGTCAGCATCGATCACGGCAGCCGTGTTGTAGAGCACGCCGGGCTGCTCCTGCTCGTACACCGGCAGCACCATCACCAGGCCCAGCTCGGCCGCCAGCGCGCCGAACCGCTCGGTCGTCGGACCCGGCACGGATTCGGCGTACTCGTAGTACTCGGGATCCTGCAGCTGGCAGAAATACGGTCCGTAGAACAGTTCCTGGAAGCAGATCACCTTCGCACCGGCCGCGGCAGCCTGCCGCGCGTACTCCTCGTGCGCCTTGATCATGGACTCCTTGTCGCCGGTCCACGACGTCTGCACCAACGCAGCCCTGACTATCTCCGCCACGAGCGACCTCCCCACGACTAGCCGAAGACTCATGCTCTATCCGATCACCCGCACCCGTCAACGGATGTGTGAAACCCGAGCCGGTACGGCGCTCAGATCGTGATGGTGCGGGATTCGGCGGGAAGGACCCGGCCGCCGACAGTGGCGTGGCTGGGCGGGAGGTAGGTGGTGTGGAGGTGCGACCCGGGGCGCCGTCGACGATGCCCAGCGGGTTGCCGAACCGGCCCTCGGGGTCGGTGAAGACACGGACGACCGCAACCGTGGTCAGGTCCGTCTCGATCGAGGGATTGTCAGAGGACGACGATCGCGGCGATGACGGCGATCAGCACGATCGCGGCACCGACGACGGCGAGGACGCGGCCGTTGAGTTTCGGCTCGGTGGATGCCTCGGCCTGGCCCTCGTTGACGAAGGCGCGGAACATCTGGGTGTTCGCGCCCGGGTCCTGCTCGTTCTCGACGTTGTGCGGGACGTTCTGCTCAGCCATGGCCCCAGACCCTACCCGCACCCCGGACTCGCACCACTCACCAAGGGTGCCGTCACAGCGCACCCTCACGCTCCGTGCGACCTGCGAGCACGCTCAGCAGAGGCGTTGGTGAGTGGCGCAGCTCCGTGTACCATTTGGTACATGCGCTTCGATCATTCCATCACGGTCCAGGCCCCGCCCGAGCGGGTGTGGCAGGTGTTCAGCGACGTCGAGCGGTGGCCCGAGTGGACGCCGACGGTCGAGTCAGTCGAGCGGCTCGACGAAGGCCGCATCCACGTCGGCGCCCGGACCCGGATCCGCCAGCCGAAGCTGCCGGTCGCGATCTGGGAGGTGACCGAGGTCGTCGAAGGCGAGTACTTCGAGTGGGTCTCGCGCGCGCCCGGGATCAAGACGACCGGCGGTCACCGGGTGGTGAGTACGCCGGAGGGCACGGTCGCGACCGCGACGATCATCCAGGAGGGCCCGCTCGGCTGGCTCTTCGGCAAGCTCTACGCCGGCCTCACCAAGCGCTACATCGCGACCGAAACCGAGAAGCTGAAGCAAGTCAGTGAACGAGCGTAGCGAGTTCACCAACAAGCACAGGGTCGCTCACGACTCATCCGCGCCCGGAGCGAAGCGAGGACGCGGATGAGTCGTGAAGCGTTGTTGGCGGACGCCGTCGAGCATTTTGCGAAGAACGGCATCGGGGACGCCAGCCTGCGCAGCATCGCGACCTCGATCGGCACCAGCCACCGGATGCTGATCTACCACTTCGGCTCCCGCGACGGACTGCTCGCCGAAGTGGTTCGCGCCGTCGAACAGCAGCAGCGCGATCTGCTGGCGACGCTCACCGAGACCGACCTGCCGATCGCCGAACAGGCCGAGGAATTCTGGCGGCGGGTCACCGAGGCGACGCTGATCTACGGACCGCTGTTCTTCGAGCTCTCCGCGCACGCGATGCAGGGCCTCCCGCACACCGAGGCCCTGAAGGCGGATCTGATCAACGTCTGGCTACCACCACTCGTCGACCTCTGCATCCGTGCCGGCATCGCGCCGGACGACGCACCGTCGTACGCGCGACTCGGTTTGGCGGCGTCGCGCGGTCTGCTGTTCGACCTGCTCCTGACCGGCGACCGCGCAGGCGTCGATGAAGCCTCAGCCCTGCTCAACCGGCTTTTCAGTCTCCCGGCTCAGTAGGAGTCGCGACCCAGCCAGCGACGATCGGGAGCCGGGACTCCCGCAGTACGGCGACGAACGCGAACGGCCGGTCCAGCGACACCTCCAGTCGCTTCGCCTGTTGCGTCGGCATCGAGGTCCGCATCAACGCCATCCCGGTGACGGCCGCCGCCTCGAAGCCGGTCGCGAAGAACCGCGCGAGCACCTTCTGCTTCGCCTGACCAATGGCGAGCGGAGTCGGACTGATCGCACTGAAGTGGCCGCTGACACCGGGATCCGTGGTGACGGCGCTCAGACCGAAAAGCTCCCTCAGCATCAGCAGGTCGTGCTCGACCTCGACGTTGAAGGACGGCAGCGACAACTTCAGATCCGGCTTCCACGCCGTGGTCAGCCCAACAGTCAACCCCGGCCCCGGGTCATCCTTCGAGATCAGTTGACTGCCGGGTACTCCATCCTCCGGCCGTGCCGCCGCATCCAGCAGCCCGGCCAGCACGTCGGCCTGTGGCGCATCGCCGACCCCAAGCAGTACGTCGACATCCGCATCGCCGGTCACCGTCACCACGGTCAGGTCGTCGTACCGCCGTACCGCATCCAGCTCGCCGTCGACGCGCTCCAGCCAGTGCCAGGAGCCGCCCGCCCACGGGCCGTCGTACACGCGGCGGATCTGCTCCTTGAAGGGGCGCGCCCAGGTGGTTCGCAGCGACAGCGCCGACGCGAGGACGAGCATGACGTCCGGCGTGATCTGGATCGGCATCTCGCGGATCAGGTTGTTGGTGTGCTCGGCGGCCCACGCGTCGAGCTTGGGCTTGTCGACAGAGGCGTTGCCGGTGAGCTGACCGCGCAGCGGCGCCGGCATCACCGAGTCGAACGACTCCGCGAGCTTCAGCTGATCGCTCAGCCAGACTCCGAGCGCGGCGTGCAGATCGGCCGAGCCCTCGATCTGCTCGACCAGCTGCAGCGCCTGCGCAGAGCCCTGATCGGCCTCCAGCCCGGCAGCTTGCGCGAGCTCCGTGCGGCCGGGCTCGTCGGCGGCGGTCGCCAGGATCGCGAGCAGCGGCCACAGGCCGAGCCCGGAAACCACGGTGTTCCCCTCCGGCAGGTTGCGGGCCCACCGGGCGGTGAGTTCGTTGACTGCGCGCACCACGTCGGCATCCATACCTCCACCCTGCCAGATGCGGACGCCCAGGCCATCACAATCGCCCCGCCCTTAGCCCGCCCCGCGGAAGAGCGCGCTGTTGCGCGAATTGTGATGGCCTGGCGGTCCGCGAGTATTTGCCGGAATGCCGGGGGTTTCCCCTTGACTGCTGCGTTGCGTCCTCGTCCGGGTGCACTCCGCTGTGTCAGGATGCCGCCCATGACGCCAGCCGACGTGACGGATTCCGCCGGTACGACGCCGGATTCCACCTTGGAACCAGCCCCGCCGCCTCCAGAGAAGGAGCCGGCCGGGTCGTCGATCGCGTTCACCGCGACGCTGATCCTGCTGGTCGGGCTGGCGCTGTTCGGGCGGAGGATCTTCAACGGAGTCTTCACCGACGACGGGATCCGGACCTGGGCGACGATGTTCGTCGGCGTCACGGTCCAAGCGATGCCGTTCCTGGTCCTCGGCGTGCTGCTGTCCGCCGCGCTGACCGCGTTCGTCCCGGCGTCGTTCTTCGCGAAGGCGCTGCCGAAGCACCCGGCCCTCGCCGTACCCGTCGCCAGCGCGTCGGGCGTCGTGCTGCCGGGCTGTGAATGCGCGTCGGTGCCGGTGTCGGCCGCGTTGATGAACCGTGGCGTGACCCCGGCGGCGGCGATCGCGTTCCTGCTGTCCGCGCCCGCGATCAACCCCGTCGTACTCGCGTCGACCGCCGTCGCGTTCCCGGGACAGCCGAAGGTGGTGGTCGCCCGCGCGGTGACCTCGCTCGGCGTCTCGATGATCCTCGGCTGGCTGTGGTTGCTGACCGGCAAGGGCGGTTCGTGGCTGAAGATGCCTCAGAACCGGCATGCGGACGGCACCGGCAAGTGGGACGTGTTCCGGTCGTCGATGCTGCACGACTTCCTGCACGCCGGCGGGTTCCTGGTCGTCGGCGCGGCGGCCGCGGCCACGCTGAATGTCGTCGTACCGCGAAGCTGGCTCGACCACGTGGCGGGCAACCTGCTGCTATCGGTGCTGCTGCTCGGGCTGCTCGCCGTACTGCTGGCGATCTGCTCGGAGGCGGACGCGTTCGTCGCAGCCAGCCTGACGCAGTTCTCGCTGACCGCGCGGCTGGCGTTCATGGTGGTTGGGCCGATCGTGGACGTGAAGCTGATCGCGCTGCAGGCCGGCACCTTTGGTCCTCGGTTCGCTGTCCGATTCGCGCCGGCCACGTTCGTGGTCGCCGTACTGGCAAGTCTGCTCGTGGGGTGGTGGTTGCTGTGAGGCGCAACGTTGCTGGTCTGGTGATTGTGTTCGTGGGGGCGGCGGTGGTTCAGCTCGCCACCTCGGGCACCTATCTGCGCTATGTGAAGCCGGGGATGCGGTGGATGCTGCTCGCGGCCGGGCTGATCCTGATCGTGCTGGCGGTTGCTGATGTACTCGCGGACACACGTCGTAAGCCAGCCTCCTCAGACGACGGCCATGGGCACCATGGTTTGCCCCGGGCCGCTTGGCTGCTGCTGATCCCGATCTTCGCGCTGCTCGTCGTGGACCCGCCCGCGCTCGGTGCGGACGCGGCCCAACGCCAGTCCCCGGTCGCCGCCAAACCGGCCGATCCGAAGAGCAACTCCTGGCTCGCCAACAACTCTCAGGGTGCCGCGCCCGTTGAGCTCGCCGTCCGCGACTACGCCGTCTGGGCGGTCTGGGAGAAGGAGAGCATGAAGGGCCGCGCGTTCCAGCTGACCGGCTTCGTCACCCCGGCCAAGAACGGCACCTGGTACGTGACCCGGATCGGCCTGACCTGCTGCGTCGCCGACGGTACGGCGTTCATGGTCGAAGCCCGCGGCCAGACCGCTCCACCCAAGAACCAATGGGTCACCGTCACCGGCCAATGGGCCGAACCCACCAAACGCACCGACGGCGACGTCGCCGCCCTCACCGTGGAAACCGTCAAACCAGTAACCGCCCCAGCCAACCCCTACGAGTAGTTCACCCACCCAGCGACGACAGGGACACCGGTCGGGCGGTGTACGGCGATGAAGCCGAAGGGCTGATCCAGCGACACCTTCAGCGCCTTGCCGCCCGGCACCGGCGCCGACCCTGCGGCCATCGCCATCGCGGTGACGGCAGCCGCCTCGAAGCCGGTCGCGGAGAAGCGCGCCATCACCGCCTGCTTGGCCTGGTCGACCGCGAGCGGTACCGGGCTCAGCCCCGGGAAGTGACCGCGGCTGTTGTCCTGAGCTGTCGTCAGGCCGAAGACATCGGCGTACTCGAGCAGATCGTGTTCCGCGTCAACCTCGAAGTACGGCAGCGAGAGTACGACGGTCGGCACCGGCGACATCGACTCGATCACCTCGACCGCGGGCGCCGGCCGCTCACGGGAGAACAACCGCTTCCACCCCGACGACGACGCCTCCTTGAGCAGCTCCGCGCCGCTGACTCCCTCACCGCTGAGTGTCAGCGCTGCTGGCAGCACCGCCTTGCGACCACCTTCACCCGCAATCAGCCGTACGTCGAACTCGCCCGTACCAACCACTGTCACCACAGTCAGCGGACCGGCAGGCCCGTCGTACACGCGCAGGCTGTCGAGATCACGATCAGCCCGGCTCAACCAGCGCCGCTCACCACGCGGGTACTCGTTGAACGGCAAGGCCCACTTCGTCTTCAGCGCCAGCGCGGATGCGAGCACCAGCAGCACGTCCTTGGTCACCTGGACCGGCATCTTCTGCAGCAGGCCATCCGTCTGCTCGACCACCCACGCATGCAGCGCCGCCTGATCCGTCAGCTCCCCGCGAACCTCGGGCGGCAGCAGCCGGTCCACTCCCGGCTGGAGCGGAACGCGTGTCCACAACCCGAGCGCCATGTGCAGCTCCGGCGTCTGCAGCAAGCCGTCGTACGGTCCACCGGCGGCTTCGGCGAGCTCACTGCGGGCCGGCTCGTTGGCCAGCTCCGCCAGCAGCGCGATCAGCGGGCGAACGCCGAGCCCGGAGACGACTGTGCTGCCCTCGCCGGGCAACTTCTCGATCCAGCGAGCAGTCAGCCGGCTGACTTGGTGAGCATCCACTCACACATTTTCGCCCATTCCCGTTCCATCAGCGTGAAGCGAACTGTTGAACCCAAGGTCCTCTATTTCGGTACGCCGGTCGTCCTGATCAGCTCCCGCAACCCCGACGGCAGCACGAACCTCGGCCCGATGTCGTCCGCCTGGTGGCTCGGGTACACCGCGATGCTCGGCATGGGTACGAGCGCGCAGACGGTCAAGAACCTTGCCGAGCGCCCCGATTGCATCCTCAACCTCGTCGACCCCGCCATGGTCGCGGCGCTCGACCGGATCGCCCTGCTGACCGGGTCAGAGGAGATGTCGGACGCCAAACGTGCTCGCGGATACCGCTACGAGCCGGACAAGTTCGCTGCCGCCGGCCTGACCCGTTCGCGGGGTGAGGTCGTCGACGTCGACGCGGTCGAGGAGAGCCCGATCAACCTCGAGGGCCGGATCTCGGCGATCCACGACATCGGCGGACCTGGTTCGCACCTGTGTGCGCTGGAGATGAAGGTCGAGCGGGTGCACGTTCGCGAGGATCTGCTGATGAGCAACGACCGGTACATCGATCCGTTGCGCTGGGATCCGCTGATCATGAAGTTCACCGAATACTTCGCCGGCGGCGCTCCGGCGTACGCGTCCTCGCTGGCCCGCGGTTGGCAGATGCCGCCGCTACCGGCTCACTAGTTCGCTGGAGATCTGGTCGTCGGACTCCGTCGTACGCGGGGTCCGGCGTCGGATCACCGTGCACGCCATGCCCCCTATGACCAGGGCCGCCGCGATTGCCTGCTGTACGCCGACGGCCTCGCCACGCAGCAGCCAGGCCGCGGCCATGGCGACGACTGGTACCAGCAGCGAGAACGGTGCCACGGTGCTGGCGTCGTACTGACGCAGGAGGTAACCCCAGACGCCGAAGCCGAACAGCGTCGCGACAAAGGCCAGGTACGCGATCGCGCCGATCCCGGTCAGGTCGATGCTCTGGAGGGCGGCCGCGTCCGCTTGGACTCCCTCGGTGAGAAGCGACAGGAGTAGCAACGGTACGACGGCGACGGCGCTGACCCAGACCATGAAGCGCAACGTGTCCTGTGGTTTCGCGTGCCGGGTCACGGTGTTGGCGACCCCCCAGCACGCGCCGGCCGCGATGACCAGCGTGAGCGCTCCGAGCGGCGCCGACAGCCCGCGATCCAGCATGATCAGAACCATGCCGAGGCAGGCGATGGTGATGCCGGCGATTTGGGTGGGCCGCGGCCGCTCCCGCAGTACGGCGATCGCGAACAGCACGGTGAAGATCACCTGACACTGCAGCACGAGGGATGCCAGGCCGGCCGGGACGCCGCGATCCATTGCGATGAAGAGCAGACCGAACTTGGCGACGCCCAGCGCGAGGCCGACAGCGATCACGTAGCGCCAGGCGACCCGCGGCCGTCCGAGCAGGAAGATCGCCGGGATCGCGGCGAACAAGAACCGCAAGGCGGAGAACAGCAAGGGCGGGAAGTTCTGCAGGCCGACCTCGATGACCACGAAGTTCACGCCCCAGGCGAGGACGACGGCGAGCGCGAGCAGCAGGTCACGAGGTTTCATGCGGTCCAGTCTGGGCGGTCCTATACTTAAGGACCAGCACCGATTTGTATTGGGATCACTGTAGGAGCGCTAAATGATCGATCTCGGCCGGCTGCGGGCCCTACATGCCGTCTCGCTCTACGGATCGGTCAACCGGGCGGCCGAGGTGCTCGGCTTTACGCCGTCCGCGGTGTCGCAGCAGTTGGCCAAGCTCGAGCGTGAGACTCGGACTGTTCTGATCGAGCGGCGTGGGCGCGGGATCGTGCTCACCGACGCCGCTGAGCAGCTCGCGGCGACGGCCGCTCGCGTGCTCGAGTTGGTCGAGGACGCTGAGCTCACGCTGGAGGAGCAGCGCGGCGCGGCGATCGGGACGTTGGTCTTGGCCGCTTTCCCGACTGCTGCCCGCGGCCTTCTTCCCGGTGCGCTGTCGCGGTTGATCTCGGAGAACCCTGGCCTCGACGTCCAGGTCGCCGAGATCGATCCGTTCGAAGCTGTTGCCGCGGTCAACCGTGGCGAGATCCACGTCGCCGTCGTCCACGACTGGCACAACACGCCGCTCGCCCTGCCGGAAGGGGTGTCCAGGGTGAAGCTCGGCTCGGATCCGGCCGACGTACTGGTGCCGGCGACGCATCGCCTGGCCGGCAAGGAGTTCGTCCGCGCTGAAGACCTGGTCGGCGAACGCTGGATCTGCCAGCCACCCGGCTCGATCTGCCACGAATGGCTGATCCGCACCATGCGCCGGGCCGGCGTCGAACCGGACGTCGCCTACTCGGTCGCCGAATACCAGACCCAGCTCGCGATGCTTGCCCGAGGCATCGGTATCGGCCTCCTTCCCCGCCTCGGCCGCGGCCCCGTCCCACCCGAGGTCGCCGTCCTCCCGCTCCAACCCGCTCCGAGCCGCCGCCTCTACGCAATCTGGCGCACCACCACCTCCCGCCGCCCCGCCATTGCCGTAACCCTCGCCACCCTCAAATCAGCCTGGCCCAACCGCGACACTGCCTAACCCCACACCAACACCAGCACACCCCGCCCGGCCACGCCTGGGCAGCACCTAATCCCCAGGAGTTGGGGCGGCAGGAGTTGGGGGCAACGTTTCGGCTGGCCGCTCTCAGTTGTCGGCTGCGACGAGGGCGCGGAGCTTGGCTTCCGTGTCCTCGTCGGCGGCGGTGTAGACAGTCGCCCGGAGTTGACCGAGTTGCGACAGCCACAGAACGGCCGGCTCGATCCGCAGCAGGCCGGCCTTCGGGTTCTCCAGCACCTTGATGCGCGTACTCGGCGCCGCCACGTCGTACCGCTGCCACAGCTCGGCAAACTCCGGCGACCTGGTCAGCAACTGCTCTGTGAGGTGCTGCCAGTCCGGCTCGCCGAGATGGTCGGCGAGCGCGGCCCGATACCCGGCGACCATGTGCGACTTCATCAACTCCGACTCGGCGAAGCTGCACCGCCACTCCTTCGACACAAACGTCAGCCAGAGCATGTTGCGCTCCTCGACCGGGATCTGCCCCATGTCGAGAATCACCTTGCAGTAAGCGTCGTTGAACGCGAGTACGTCGTACCGCGCGTTCAGCACCACCGCCGGGTACGGCGACACCGCGTCGAGCATCCTCTGGATCGACGCGGGCATGGCCGAGCAGTCACCAAGTTTCGCCGGACCGGGTTGCAGACCGGCCAGCGTGTAGAGGTGATTGCGCTCCTGGCGGTCGAGTCGCAGCGTGTTCGAGACAGCCTCGAGCACCTGCGTCGACACGTTGATGTCACGCCCTTGCTCGAGCCACGTGTACCAGGTGACCCCGACCCCGGCGAGCAGCGCGACCTCCTCCCGCCGCAACCCCGGCGTACGCCGCCTCCCACCCGGCGCGAACCCAACCTCCTCCGGCCGAATCCGCTCCCGCCGACTCCGCAGAAACACCCCCAACTCCCGCCGCTGCTCCCCCTTATCCGCCCCAATCTCCCGCCCGGCGTCAGGCTCCCGGCCTCGCACGACCGCCCCCGACTCCGCGCCACTCGCGCGCTCTGCCATCGACCCGATCCCCGCACCTCGATCCTGCGCCGCCGGCGCTTCCCCCACCGTGGCGCGCCCGGCGTCCCGCGCCGCTGCGTCTTCTGCCGGTTCGGGCCTCGGCGCAGTTCCGCCTGCGCCGCGTCGTGCAGCGGCGGGTGCGGTTTTGTCGGTGGTGGGTGAGATGGTGTTCACCGTCCCATAGTGGACCGAACTGCATCCTGGTTCCAGGTGGTGCGAATACCAGGATAACCAGGCTCTCACCACCAGGCTCCGCGGCAGCGCAGGCTGGTCTCATGACAGAACAGCTGGCCACCACCACGGTCGCCGCCCGGCCGCGCGCCACCGCGTCGCCGCTGGGACCGGTGGCACTCACGACCCTTCTCTTCGGCGCCTTCCTGCCGATGCTCTCCTTCTTCATCATCAACGTCGCCCTGCCCGCGATCGGCTCGGATCTGCGCGCCACCTCCGGTGAGCTCCAGCTCGTCGTCGGCAGCTACGGCATCGCCAACGCCACCCTCCTGGTGGTCGGCGGCCGACTCGGCGACGGCTTCGGCCGCAAGCGCCTCTTCCTGATCGGGCTCACCGGCTTCACCGTCATGTCCCTCATCTGCGCCATCGCCCCGACCATCGGCGTACTACTGGCCGCCCGCGTCGTCCAGGGCGCAGCAGCGGCCGCCATGACACCGCAGGTGCTGGCATCCATCACCAGCCTGCTAACCGGTGAGCACCGCGCACGAGCGATGGCTATGTTCGGTGTGGCCGGTGGGGCTGCGGCAGCCCTCGGTCAGATTCTTGGCGGCATACTGGTCGAGGCAAACGTGTTCGGGCTCGGCTGGCGCGCTGTGTTCCTCGTCAACGTCCCAGTCGGCATCCTGGCCGTGGCTGCCGCGATCCGACTGCTCCCAGAGACCAAGGCCGACCGGGCGAACCGCGTGGACCTCGTCGGCGCAGCACTACTCGCCCTGACTCTCGTGCTGGTACTCCTGCCCCTCACAGAAGGCCGTCCACTCGGCTGGCCCCTCTGGACCTGGCTCTGCCTCGCCGCCACCATCCCTTCGGTTGCAGTGCTCGGTCTCCACCAGCACCGGGCAGAGCAGTCCGGGCAGGCCCCGCTGATCCCACCTACGGTACTGCGACTCCGCGCGATGCGGATCGGCTTGCTGCTCGCGGTCGCGTTCTTCACCACCTTCGGCGGCTTCATGTTCGTCTTCGCGCTGGCCACCCAGGGCGAGGCCCACATGTCCCCACTGGAAGGCGGTCTGAGCCTCCTGCCGATGGCAGTCGGGTTCCTCATCACCTCCATCTATGGCCCCCGACTGCAGCAGCGGTACGGCGCCGGCCTCATCCTGCGCGGCTGGATCATCCAGGCCGTCGGGTACGCCGTCCTCGCCCTGGTCGCCCTCACACTGTGGCCGGACGTGAACCCGTGGAAGCTCGCCGTACCGATGCTGATCGCTGGCTTCGGCAGCGGCCTCGTCATGGTGCCGCTCATGGGCGTCGTGGTGAGCCAGGTCCCACCAGCTCAAGCCGGATTGGGCAGCGGCATCCTGCTCACCAGCCAGCAGACCTGTCTAGCTCTAGGTGCAGCCACCGTCGGTACGGCGTACCTCGCGCTGGCAGGCACGTCCTGGGGCCAGGGCGGCGCACTCGCAGCAGTGGCACTGGCAATCACGGCCGTCTCGCTGCTGATGACACCAGTCACGCACCAACTGCGCTCTCGCTCCAGTGGGGTGGGCGGGTAAGAGCTGCCGAAAGTTTGGTGGCACGGTCACCACGCGCGGCGTTGACCTGAGCCTGGGTGAGGAACAGCGCACCCATCAGGTTGGCGCCGCGCAGGTCTGCGTCACGCAGATCCGAGCCGATGAGGTCCGCCTGCCGGAGGTCGGCGTCACGGAGGTCGGCGCCGATCAGGTACGCGCCGCGGAGATTCGCCTTGTGCAGGTCGGCGCCGCGGAGCCGGGCCCCAATCAGGTCGGCGCCGCGGCGTTCCTTCTTCTTGCGCTGTTTGCCGCGGATGAGTTGGCTGGTCTTCAGCAGCAACTCGTTGACCGCAGCCCGTTCCCCAACTACGTCGACCGCCGTCAGGTCCGCCGTACGACTGACCTGTTCAACGCGGTCGACCATCGTGCGGAGATCCGCATGGATCGAGCGGGTCTCCTTGTATTCAAGGGCTTCCGCCAAATACCAGAGCAGCTCATGCAGCTGTCTCAGGATCGGCAGCGCCTCGAACATCTGCTGCCCAGACTGCTCCCGCCAGCTCTTACCTGCGCGGCGTGAGATCTCCTGCCCCGCGCCGAAGCAGTCGTACACCGTGCAGCCCTGGAAGCCCTTCGGCCGCAGCTTGGTGTGGATGGTGCAGCGAAAGTCGTCGGCCAGGTTCGGGCAGGGGTCACCGGCGGCTTTGTCGATCGCGAAGTCCGCCGACTTGCTGAACGTCAGTGCGACGCAGCAGAGGCCGAAGCAACTGCTGCAGTCCGCGCGAAGATCAGTTCTGCTCAGCAACCGTCTGACCGGTGCGACGCCAGCGGATGCCGGCCTCGATGAAGTCGTCGATCTCACCGTCGAACACGCCTGAGGTGTTGCCCGACTCGTACTGCGTACGCAGGTCCTTCACCATCTGGTACGGGTGCAGGACGTACGACCGCATCTGGTCACCCCACGACCCCTGCACGTCACCACGCAGCGCGTCGATCTGGGCCCGCTCCTCGGCCTTCTTCAGCGCGAGCAGCTTCGCCTTCAGGATCACCATCGCGCTGGCCTTGTTCTGCAGTTGCGACTTCTCGTTCTGGCAGGAGACCACGGTTCCGGTCGGGATGTGCGTGATCCGGACCGCGGAGTCGGTGGTGTTGACGCTCTGACCACCCGGCCCCGACGAGCGGTACACGTCGATCCGCAGTTCCTCCTCGGGTACGTCGATCTCGTCGGTCTGCTCGAGCACCGGAACCACCTCGACCGCGGCGAACGAGGTCTGCCGGCGACCCTGGTTGTCGAACGGCGAGATCCGCACCAGCCGGTGCGTACCCGACTCCACACTCAACGTGCCATACGCGTACGGCGCCTTGACTCCGAACGTGGTCGACTTGAGCCCGGCCTCTTCGGCGTACGACGTGTCGTAGACCTCGGTGGCATAGCCGTGCCGCTCGGCCCAGCGTAGGTACATCCGCTGCAGCATCTCCGCGAAGTCCGCCGCGTCGACACCACCGGCGCCGGAGCGAATGGTGACGAGCGCCTCACGTTCGTCGTACTCACCGGACAGCAGGGTGCGCACCTCGAGGGACTGGATCGCCTTGCTCAGCGAGCCAATCTCCTTCTCGGCCTCGGCCATGCTGTCGGCGTCGTTCTCTTCCCGGCCCAGCTCGACCAGTGCACCGAGATCTTCGATCCGGCCACGCAGCGCGGTCACCCGCTCCAGGTCGGCCTGCAGGCTGGACAGCCGTGACGTCACCTTCTGCGCGTTCGCCTGGTCGTCCCACAGGTCCGGCGCGGCCACCTTCTCGCCGAGGTCCGCGATCTCTTTGCGCAGGGTGTCGAGATCGAGCACCTTCTCGATCGAGGTCAGCGTCGCGTCGAGCTGCTTGAGCTCCGCGTCAAAATCCAGTCCAGCCACAACCAAGCAGCGTACCCGCTAGGGCCCCGTTGCCGTTAAACCGATTCCTCGCTCAATCCATGCCGCAGTACGGCGAACACCTCCTCGACCGCTGACTCCAACTGTGCATGTGCCTTGTCGACGTCCTGCTGGGATGGCTCCGCCGGCAGCAGCCGCACCAACTCCTCCTCCAGCACCTTCTGCGCCGCGGTGTACTGCGCCGCGACCAACCGGCTCTTCAACCGGCCGAGGGTGGGGTTTCGGACATACAGCGCCTCGCCGAGCATCTCCTCCATCCGCGCCGCGTGCTGTCGCCGGCGCGCCACCAGCGCCGGACTCTCCTCGATCGTGCGGTTGAACTTCGTCCAGGTCGCCAGGTGACCAGCGTCCATCCGGTCTCGCAACTCCGTCCGGTAATGGCGCTCCAGGGCGTCCACCGGATCCGTCCCGTCCGGCGCCTCCATCACCGACTTCATCGGCCCGGTCCACCATCCGTGCTCGTCGAAGAACAGATCCTCCTTGGTCGGAAAGTGGTTGAACACCGTCTGTACGGCGACATCGGCGGCCCGCGCCACGTCCGCCACCGTCACCGCGTCGAACCCGCGCTCGATGAACAGCGCCGTCGCCACATCCGAGATCGCCTGCCGCGTCTGCTGCTTCTTCCGCTCGCGCCGGCCCACCTGCTCGGTCATCTCACCTCTTTCCCTGCTTGCTCTCCCGCTCGCCCGGTCCCGTTGAACAGAGCATAGACGATATGTTTTACTTCATCCAATCTTGTAGTCACTACAGACTTGGAGCAACACCATGAGCATTCTCATCACTGGCGGCCGCGGCAAGATCGCCCGCGCCGTCACCACCGGTCTCACCAACGGGGGCCGCGATGTCCGCGTCGCCAGCCGCGAGCCCTCCGCCGTGCCCTCATCGATCGGATACGACCCGGCCGACCCCGCGCCCGCCCTGCGCGACATCTCCCAGGTCTTCCTGTACGCCGATGCGTCGTCGGCGCACACGTTCGTCGAAGCAGCCGAAGCGGCCGGTGTGAAACAGGTCGTCGTACTGAGCTCAATGGCCTCGGACGCCGGAGGCGACGACCCGCACGCCAAGGCCGAACGCGTCATCGGCAGCGGTTCATATGCGACGACCTATCTGCGTCCCGGCGCCTTCATGAGCAACGCAACGTTCTGGTCGTACCAGGCGCGCGCGACCGGCCAGATCCGTTTGCCGTATCTGAGCGCCGAGGAAGCCCCGATCCACGAGCAGGACATCGCCGACGTCGCGGTCCGCGTCCTTCTCGACGGCCCCGGCAACGGCCACGACGGCCGGGGCTACGCCCTCACCGGCCCCGAGTCCATGACCCGCCGCCACCAGATCGAGCTCATCACCGAAGTCACCGGCCTCCCGATCGAGCCGGTGGAACTCACCCCCGACCAGGCCCGCGCCGAAATGCCGATGCGCAACCCAGCCCAACTGGAAGCACTCCTCGCCTACTGGGCCTCCCGCGTAGGCATCCCCCAGCCGATCGAACCCACCGTGGAGCTCCTGACCGGCCGCTCAGGCCGCACCTTCCGCACCTGGCTGGCCGACAACCCAGCCCTCTTCACCTGAGCCGCCGGAGCGTGGTCAACGGTGGTAATGACCACGTCAGCTTGATGGTCGATACCACCGCGTCGGCTTCAGGTGGGTGGATAACAGCCACCGAGCCAGCGTCTGGAGCGATGGACAGGACTGCCAGAAGTCGTCGCAGCAGCTACGAGGTCAGCGGATGGGGACGACCGCGGCTGCTTCGGAGGCGATGTCGGCTGAGCTTTGCCAGCCGGGTGGCGCGAAGGGCAGGTCCACCGACGAGGTCAGCCGCACCGTCACTGTCGTCCCCGCAACATCCGCCGACCAGTCCAACCCGTCGAACCTGTTGCTCGCAGCAACCTCATCCAAATAGTCCGCCGTCAACCGCCGCGCCTCGTCCGGATCGATCTCCGCATTCCCGTCCCCCGCCGGCTGCGCATAAATCGCCGCCAGCCCGTTGGCCGCCGCCAACACCGCCCCGTCCGCGGTCGCATCCAAGTCCCGCCGCACCAAGAACACCTTCGAGACGTCCGTCACCACCACAATCATCAACAACACGATTGCGGTAAACCCAATGATCAACACCGTCATCTGCCCCCGCTCCCCCCGACCCGCCGCCCCCACCACCCGCCGACCCCGACCCCCAGCCCACTCACGCCCGGCCCCGCCATCGCCGCGGCCCTCTCGCAGCATCCCACTCCCGCCAAGTGGGTGTTGTTGTTGCGGGCAACCAGTCTCCGGTGGGTGGTTCATCAGCTGCCCTTGGCTTCGCGGTAGTCGCCGTACGGTTCGGTGTGCGAGGCGGAGATGTGGATAGCCGGGGGTTCGCCGCCGAGGGCGTCGGGGATGAGCGGTAACGGCACTTCGGTGTTCAACGTGACGGTGACGGTCGACCCCGGCTCCAGGCACGCGGGGCTGCAACTGATGGTGAGCTGGTCGGAGCTCAGCTCCAATCCTTGGTCCTTCATCGCCAGCCGCGCCGCCTCGAACGCCCGCGCCCGCGCTTCATCCTCCGACAACCCGGCCGGCACGATGATGAACGCCCGCCCCGCCGCCCGCGTCGCCGTCGTCGCGCCGTACGACGCCCGCTGTACGTCGAACACACCCAACATCACGTACACCAACGGAACCATCAACAACAACGCCAACCACGAAAACTCGACCACCGCACTCCCACGCTCCCCCTGCCGCGACCCCATCCGCAGCAACCAACCCGCACCACAGGCCCGCGCACGCAGCCCCGCACAACAAGCCCGCGCACGCAACCCCGCACCACAAGCCCGCGCACCCAGCTCCGTACGACGAGTCCGCACGTGCGAACGCTCACCGGCTCGCGACTCGTGTCCGGCGTTGGCTGCCGCGACGGAACCTTGAACGGTGAGGCTCATTGGCCGGTCTCCTTCACGGCATGACCTTCGACGCTGAAGTCGGCACCGGGTCCCCATAGACCAAGCGGCGGCATGTGTGCTTTCACGACGACCCGCACACCCAACTGCCCGTCGACGTCAACTTCCTCAGCCTGCACCGAGTCGACCAGGTGGTCACTGATCACCCCACCGACCAAGTCGCGGGTGCGTGCCTCCCCGTCCGCTGGTTCGCGATTCAGCACCGCCGCGTAGTGCGCCCCTTCCGACGCCGCGGCAGTCATCGTGTTCCGCACGTACAAGTACAACCCGACCTGCAAGATCGCGAGGAACAACGGCACAACCAGCACCGACACCAACACAAAGTCGACCACCGCCGACCCACGTTCACCCCGTCGCATCCCCCCGCGCCGCCCACCTCGCAGCATCCCGAACGGTCCACCTCGCAGCACCGTCCCTACCGGTCCACCTCGCAGCACCGTCCCGAACGGTCCACCTCGCAGCGCCCTCCCGAACGGTCCACCTCGCCGACGCTTGCCGAGCGCAACCAACGTGCACCGAACCTGCCCCGCCCGGACCCCCGAGGTTCCCGCCAACCCACCGCGCACCGTGCGGCGACGCATCGGTCCGCGTCGGAGCGGCTGGCGCCTCACCACGCCGCGCCACACGAGTCCGTGCCGCACCGGCTCGCGTTGTGCGGGCTCGTGCGGCAGCGGCTCGGCGCGGGGCGTCGGGGTGTGGAGTGCTTCGGCGTGCCGTGCTCGCGGGTGCCGGTTGGCAGGTGGGCTGGCGGGCATCACTTGTTGGTGACGGAGTTCAGCGCCTTTTCGAAGATCTGGCGCAGTTGCTGGTCGGCAACTGCCCAGAGAGCGACGACCAGGCCTGCGGTCATCACGGTGATCAGCACCCAGCCTGGTACGTCGCCGCGCTCCATTCGCGCGGGGCGTGGCTTCAGCAGCAGCGCCACGAACAGCCTCGTCAGCAGTAACGACATGACCTCTCCTCAGTTCATCCGGCGATCAGCCGAATTCCGACAGCGCCTGGATAGAAGGCGAAGGCGATGGTCACCGGCAGTACGAGAAACACCACCGGGATCATCATGGCGACTTCCCGGCGCGCGCCGGATTCGATCAACTCGCGCCGTCCGGCCTCACGAATGTCACCCGCTTGAGCCCGCAGTACGTCGGCCAGCGGCGTACCGCGTTCGAGTGCGACCGCCAGGCCGTCCGCGAACCTCGACAACGCCAGCAGCCCGGTCCGATCCGCGAGCCCGTCGAGCGCGCGTACGAGCGTCTCGCCGGCGCGGGTCTCACCGAGCACCCGCTTCAGCTCCTCGGCGAGCTCGCCACGACACGACCGTGCGACCCGATCGAGCGCGGCCGCCGGACCCTCACCGGCCGCGACGGACAACGCCAGCAACTCCGCGACCGTTGGCAGTTCGGCAAGCAGACGTCGCTCGCGGCGTCGTACTTGCGTCGTCAGATAGGTGTCGCGGGCAAGCACCCCGAGTACGCCGAGCAGGCCGCAGAACATCAGCATGCCCACCGGGTTCCCGATCCCGAAGGCCAACGCCACGATCGACACGACGAGCCCGGCCCCGAACCCGGCCGTTCCCCACAGCACCTGCTCGATCCGGAACTCCTCGACCGACCGCTCGATCCCCGCCCGCGCCAGCCGGCGCCGGATCGATCCGGCGCCGCCGAGGATTCGCTCCAACCGGTTCGCGCCCGCGCGCAGCGATGGCCCGAACAACCGCAAGATCGCGTAGAACGGCGACCCGGAGTCGACCACCCCGAGAAATACGTCCGACCCACCAAGATCCCGCAGATACGGCCCGATCCGGTCGTCCACCGACGGCCGGCGCAGGAACGGCAACCGCCGCACAACAAGCAACAAACTCGCGCCAAAGAGCGCCCCCAGCAACCCACCCAACACGATCGGGCTCATCTCAACCCCCACCCATCCGTCGCCTCGCGCCACTCAACCGCACCCGCACACTCGGTCGCAGGCGCACGATCGGTCGCAGCCGTACGCCGCTTAATCGCAGCCGCGTGCGGGTGCCTTCCAGCGCACTCCTCGAGTACGGCGGCACGGGCGCTTGTGGTGTGTCGGGTTGGGCGGGCGGTCATCGGAGGACTCGTTCGGGTTCGGGGAGGCGGCCGATGCGGAGCATGAGGCGGTAGGCGACTACGCAGACGATCGCGCCGACGCCGATGATCAGGGCGCCTATTGGTGAGTTGTAGCGCTGGATTACGTCGCCCTGGAAGGACAGCAGCGCCAGTACGAGCCATGGGGCGGCGACGGCGACGCGGGCGCCGTTGACTGACCAGGACTGGCGGGATTCGAGCTCGGATCTGGTCCGGGCGTCGTCGCGCAGGAACGTCGAGAGTGAGCGCAGCAACCGGCCGAGATCTCCACCGCCGACCTCGCGGGCGATCCGCAAAGCCTCGACCACCCGGTCGCCGACGGGATCCGCGAGTCGCGCCTTCAACCGGTCCAGCGAATCGGCGAACCGCCCTGTGGACGCATAGTCCGCACCGAAGCGCCGGAACGGCTCACGCAGCGGCAACGGGCCACGCTCGCCCACCTGCGCCAGCGCCTCGGACAACGACAGCCCGGCCCGGACCGCCGACGCGATGTTGTCGACCACGTCCGGCCACAGCTCGCGGAACTCCGCAAGCCGCTTCCGCGCCCGGCTCCGCACGACCGCGACCGGCATCCCACCGGCGATCACCCCGAACACCACGCCAACCGGCCACGCACTCGAGACCACGAACATCACGACGAACCCGACCAGACCCGTGATCAGGCAGGCTCCGATGAACGCACCCGGTGTCACGCCTTCGATCCCGGCGCTCGCCAGCAGATCACGGCTCCGCGCAATCAACCGCCCGTCGCCCGCCGACCGCGTATCGGCCGGCGCCACGAAGGTCCAGATGATCAGCAGAAGCCCGATCCCAAAGAACAACCCAAGAAGCAGCCCCATCACGCCACTCCTCGCGGTAGCTCGGTGAGTAGGCCTGTCACGGAGTAGCCGGCCTGCTGGAATCGCTCAGGATGCGGCAAATGGCCCTCTGCCCGGCGCAACTGACCCTCGTGGGTCCCGAACAGGGTCTCGGTTTCGATCGCCTGGTCCTCGATCCGGCCGCTCACCGCCACGATCTCCCGCACCCGGCGCTGACCGTCCGCCGCGATCCCCAGATGTACGACGAGATCGACGCACCCGGCCACGGTCGGCAGCACGAACCTCGAACCGATGTTCTCTCCCGCGAGGAGCGGCAACGTGCACATCTTCGTCAGCGCCTCACGCGCCGAGTTTGCATGGATCGTGCACATGCCAGGCAATCCACTGTTCAAGGCCAACAGGAGATCGAGGCACTCCTCGCCTCTGACCTCACCGACGATCACCCGCGACGGCCGCATCCGCAGCGACTCCTTGACCAGGTCGCGCAGGCGGACCTCGCCAGTACCCTCGAGACCGGCCTGCCGGGTCTGCATGGAGACCCAGTCGGGAATCGGCAGCTTGATCTCGAAGACCTCTTCGCAGCTGATGACGCGTTCGCTGCCCGGGATCGATCCGGCGAGCGCGTTGAGCATGGTCGTCTTGCCGGCCTGCGTCCCACCGGAGACGAGGATGTTCAGCCCGCACGCAACCGCGGCATCCAGTACGGCGGCCGCGTGCGGCGTCAGCGATCCGAGCGCGACGAGATCGCTCAACCGTGTCGCACGGACGGTGAATTTCCGGATGTTGATCGCCGCATATCGCTGGGTGATCCCGCCAAGCACGATGTGCACCCGGCTGCCGTCCGGCAACCGCGCGTCCGTGAACGGCTGCGACACGTCAATCCGCCGGCCAGTCGTCTTCAGCATCCGCTCGACCAGATCGCTGACCTCCTCCTCGGTCAGCACCGTCGTGGTCAGCTCATGCCGGCCCTCGCGCGCGATGAACACCCGGCTCGGCTCGTTGATCCAGATCTCCTCGACCGCCGGATCGTCGAGATACCGCTGCAGCGGGCCGAATCCCGCGACCCGGTCGTGCACCTCCCGGCTGACCGCTTCGAGGTCCCCGATCGGCGGCACCAGCCCGGAGAGGCTGCGTTCGTCGTACTCGCGGATCACGGTGGCGACGATGGCGTTCACCGCGGCCGGGTCGCGGAGTGGATCGATCCCCTCGCGGCGGACGACGTCACGCACCTGAGCGTCGATCAGCTCGATGGCGCCGTCCCAGCCCGACCGGCGCGCGGCAAGTCTGTCGGCTGTCATCGGTCTCCCCGTGTGTGTCCGTCTGGCGACCAGACGGTCACCATGCGCGACCATCCTTTCAACCACAGGGTCCGCTTCGCCACCTGGTTCAGATCACCTGTGGATAACCCTGACAGGCGAAAGGCTCACCGACGGTACCGATCACCTCACCCAGAGGTCCAGAAAATTGCCACTCTTGTGGCAATCCGGCGGCTCAGCGGTGCACGAGAGTGTGTTCGAACGAGTACCGGCTCGCCCGGTACAGGTGGGAGCCGTACTCGACAGGCTGCCCGTGGTCGTCGTACGTGATCCGAGTGGTCGCCAGCAGCGGGCTGCCCGGCTCCTCGGACAGCAGCCGAGCCTGCTCCAGCGTGGCCGGTACGGCGGAGATGGTCTGGTGCGCCACCTTCAGTCGCACGCCCTCTGCTCGCAGGAGCTCGTACAGCCCTCGATCGGCCAGTGTGGTCGGGTCGGTCTCCAGGAGGTCGGGTGGTAACCAGTTGCGCATCAAGGCAAGCGGCTCGCCGTCCGCACGCCGTAGGCGCTCCAGCCGCAGCACGCGGTCTCCTTGCTCGCACTGAAGCGCAGTAGCCACCTCCGCAGTAGCCGGTGTGATGCCGAACCGCAGTACCTCGGTCTCTGGCTTGCGGTGAGCCGCGGCCAGGTCGTCGTACAGGCTGGTGAGCTCTAGCGAGCGCCGTACCTGCCCGGAGTTGCCTACTACCTGCGTGCCGACGCCGCGCTTGCGCACCAGCAGTCCCTGGTCGACCAGCCGTGCGATCGCCTGCCGCACTGTCGGCCGGCTCAGCCCGTACGCCTCCGCCAGGTCCACCTCGTTGCTCAGCCGCGACCCGACCGGCAACTCCCCACCCTGAATCGCCGCCTCCAGCTGCTGCGCCAACTGCACATGCAACGGCGTCCGACTACTCCGATCCACCTGGACCTGCACGGTACTCATGGGCACATCCTGAAGCCTCTGCCTCTCTCAGTCGACCCACCGACCCGATTTGATCAGATCGCTTCGATTACTCACGTCAGGTGATTGGGCAGGTTATACGGCCTTGCGCAGCCTCGAGCGCCGCGCGGACAGCGCAGGGCCTGTCGGGTTTTGACGGATTCAGGGGATTCCAAACCCGTCAGGAAGCCACCAGGCTGATGGCACCAGGAGAGAAGGAGCCACCGATGACTTGGCTGAACCCCGACGACGTCCGACTCGACGACCTGCTGACGGATCTGAAGGAACAGACCGACCCCGCCGACTACCCGCATGCCGAGCACATCGAGCAGCAGGTTCCGATGTACGACGCGAGCCGGGTGCGTACGGCGGATCCGCGGGCGGTGCAGGCCGAGTTCGCCACCGCGTTCGCCGACGGCCCCGGCATCGTCGTACTGAAGGGTGCCTTTAGCAACAATGTCGTCGATGCCGCGACAGCGGAGCTCAATCGGCTCATCGATGAGCAGCACCGGTCCGGAGCCGCGGCCGGCGACCACTTCGCCAAGCCGGGTGCGAACGACCGGGTCTGGAACGCCCTGGAGAAATTGGCGATCGGAGCACCGGAGGTGTTCGCGGCGTACTACGCCAACGATCTGCTCGCCTTGGTCGCCGTCGCCTGGCTCGGACCGGCGTACCAGGTGACGTCACAGGTGAACGTGGTGAACCCCGGTGGTGAGGGCCAGACGGTCCATCGCGACTACCACCTCGGATTCCAGTCCGACGAAGTCGCTGCGCTCTACCCGGCTCACGTTCACCGGCTGTCGTCCGTACTGACGCTGCAGGGAGCGGTGGCGCATTGCGACATGCCGATCGAGTCCGGACCGACGCTGTACTTGCCGCATTCGCAGAAGTACGAACTCGGCTATCTCGCGTACCGGCGGCCGGAGTTCTCGGAGTACTTCGTGGCGAACCACGTGCAGCTTCCGCTGGAGAAGGGTGATGCGGTCTTCTTCAACCCGGCGCTCTTCCACGCAGCCGGCAGCAATCGTTCCCGAGACATCAAGCGGATGGCGAACCTCCTGCAGATCTCGTCGGCATTCGGCCGCGCGATGGAGAGCGTCGACCGAACCCGGATGGCGACAGCCGTCTACCCCGTCCTGCTGACCCTTCCGAAGGGCGCTGTCGACAACGTCATCGCCGCCACCGCCGAGGGCTATGCCTTCCCGACCAACCTCGACCGCGACCAGCCGATCGGTGGTCTCGCACCCCAGTCCCAAGCCGACCTGCTCCGGCAGGCCGTCGCCGAGGCGTGGCCGGCCGAACGGCTCCAGCAGGCTCTCGCCGACCACGCCATCCGCCGGCACACCGGTGCCGATAGCAAATGAATGAACGTTCGGTGAACCTGGTCCGGATCACGGGCAGGTGCTGTCGGTGACCGGCGATCGTCAGGCAGGATGGCACGTTCGCCGTGGGAGCCGAGGACTACCCTTACCGGCGGACGCGCCCCTCAGCCGACCTGCCGTGCGCCGCCAGTACGGCCGACCATCGAAGGAGAAGGCATGGAGCCGCTGCGTATCGGGATTCTCGGAGCCGCCCGGATCGCCGGTCGTGCGATCGTCGAACCGGCCAAGCTGACCGGTGCCCGGCTGGTCGCCGTGGCCGCCCGGGATGCAGGACGGGCCGAGGCGTTCGCAGCGGAACACGGCGTCGAACGCGTGCATGCGTCGTACGACGACCTCCTGGCCGACCCCGAGATCGAGGCGATCTACAACCCGCTCGCCAACGGTCTGCACGGTCCGTGGAACCTTCGGGCGATTGCCGCGGGCAAGCATGTGCTGACCGAGAAGCCGTCGGCCAGCAACTCAGAGGAAGCGGTGCAGGTGCGGGACGCGGTGCGCGAGAAGGGCGTCGTGTTCATGGAGGCGTTCCACTACGCCTACCACCCGGTGATGCGCCGGCTGCAGGAGCTGCTCGCCAAGGGTGAGCTCGGCGAGCTGCAGCACGTCGAGGCGACCATGGTGATGCCCCCGCCACCGGACGAGGACCCGCGCTGGTCCCTGTCACTCGCCGGTGGTGCGGCGATGGACGTCGGCTGCTACGCGATCCACGCGCAGCGGATGCTTGCGCCGTACGCCGGTGGTGCGCCGAAGCTGATCAACGCACGCGCCGGGGAGCGCAAGCGGCTGCCGGGTGTGGACGAGTGGCTCAATGCGGACCTGGAGTTCCCCAGTGGTGCGACCGGCGCCGTCCGGACCAGCATGGCCGCGGAGAGCGTTGACTTCAGCCTGAAGGTCGTCGGCACCCGGGGCGACGCGTTCGCGCCCTTCTTCGTCCTGCCGCATAACGACGACCGGGTGATCGTGACGACCAAGGAGGACACCTGGGTCGAGCACCTCGGCACCCGTACGTCGTACGCGTACCAGCTGGACGCCTTCGCAGCCGCGGTTCGCGACGGAGCGCCTGTACTCACGGATGCTGACGACGCGCTGGCGACGATGGAGCTGATCGACGCGTGCTACCGCGACGCCGGCCTCGAGCCACGCCCAACCACCACGATTTAGGCCTTACTTGCTGCTGCTCGGGCGAAGGCTTCCACCAGCGCGTGTGGACGGGAGCCGTCGCCTGCCAGCTCGGGCTGGAACAGTGTGGCCAGGTAGAACGGGTGTGAGGGCAACTCGGCGATGCGCGGATCGCCTGCGTCGTCGTACCCGCTGAACACCATGCCGTGCTGGCGCAGCAGGTCCAGACGGCTGGCGTCGAGTCCGTAGGAGCAGTGGTACCGCTCCATCGACCGCTCGACGCCCAGTAGCTCAGCGGCGCGCGTACCCGGCACTACGTTGATCGTTCCCTCGTGCCCGTCCAGTGAGCACTGCAGCGGAACGATCAGCAGGTCGTCCGCGTCCGGGTTGCTCTCGCCGTGCTGCACTCCGGCCGCGCCGCACACGTTCCGCGCGAACTCCAGCATCGCGTGCTGCAGTCCGGCGCACGTACCAAGGAACGGGATGCCGTTCTCGCGCGCGATACGAACCGCGGTGATCGCGCCGGCTTCGCTCTGGTACGGACTGCCGGGCAGCAACCAGATCCCGTCGAACCCCTTGAGTGACTCGCCGACCTCCTCGGTGGGCACCCAGTACACGTCGAGGTCGAGCTGGTCGCGATCCCGCAACCGATCCAGCAGCCCCGGCACCCGCGCATGGGAGCGAACGTGCGGCGATCGATCACCGACGAGCGCGATGCGTCCTGCGTAAGCGTGCATGGTGTTCATCCTGTCCGCCGACCCTGCATCAGCGCCAACGATGATCTCTGCACTGCGGATAAGCAATACTGATCGACGTGGATCCACACCTGCTGCGCACCTTCGTCGCCGTGGCCGAATGCGGCTCGTTCTCCGCGGCGGCGGACCGCCTCGGCTACACGCAGTCGGCCGTCTCCCAGCACATCGCCGCTCTCGAACACGACCTGGGTACGACGCTCCTCCGCCGGCGCCCGGTGGCCCCGACACCCCCAGGCGAGCGGCTGCTCGACCACGCCGGTGCCATCCTCCTCCGGCTCGACGCCGCTCGTGCCGACGTCCACCGCGCCATCGGCGAGCCACCCGGCACGCTCACGATCGCGGCCTCCCCACTGGCCGCAGGTGGTGGCCGGTTGGCGGAAGCACTGACCGCGGTACGGCGAAACAGTCCGGGGACCGCAGTGTCGCTGACGGTCGACGGCCGCGAGGCGGTGACGCACGGGGTGGCAGCGGGTGAGTTCCAGCTAGGGCTGATCGACGGCGTCGCGGCGCCGACGGACCCGCTGCGCTTGTCCGACCTCGGGTCGTTGCGGACGACCGCGGTCGCACACGAAGACCTGGTGGTGGCCCTGTCCACGAATCATCCACTCGCGCGGCGCCGACGCGTCGACCTGCACGACCTGGTGGACGCGCGGTGGATCGACGCCCCCGACACCGCCGCGGCGCTACCGGATCTCCGTGCCGCGACTGAGACAGATGGGATCCGCGCGGCCTTCAACTACGCCGGCACCGACCTCCGTGCCCTGCTGGCCTTGATTGCCGCCGGCCACGGGCTCGCCGTACTCCCGGCCTCGGCCGCGACCAGCGTGAGCGGAATCGCCGTCGTACCGCTCGGAGCGCCACGTCTCGTCCACCGCACCGAGCTCCTGCACGGTCACCTCGACGGCTCGCGGGCCGCCGAGCTCGTCACCGCGCTCACCGCCCCGGCAAACCGTCGTACCGATTGACGTACGACGCTGAGCCGGGGCAGCAGGCGGCTACTTCCGCGCCTGTTTTGTGGGCGGGATGATGGCGCTGTCGCCGGGCACAGCCTTCGGCTTCTTGGGCTGCTTGGGCTTGCGGACTTCGCGTCCGCCCTTGTTCTTCGCCACGACTCACTCCTGGGCTGAGTGGCTGGTTCCTTGACCAGCTCGCTGTACTGCGGACAGGCCGACGGCCTTCGTACGCCGCGGTACTCCTCATGCCCCGGGGGTTGTCTTCGACGCTACACCTCTGCTGCCCGAATAGCCCGGGTCAGTCGTGGGTTGGGAAGCCCAGGTTGAGGCCGCCGTGGCTGGGGTCCAGCCAGCGGGAGGTCACGACCTTGCCACGGGTGAAGAAGTGCACGCCTTCGGTCCCGTGGGCGTGGCTGTCGCCGAACAGCGAGTTCTTCCAGCCGCCGAACGAGTAGTACGCCATCGGCACCGGGATCGGGACGTTGATGCCGACCATCCCGACCTCCACCTCGTTCTGGAACCGGCGCGCCGCGCCGCCGTCGTTGGTGAAGATCGCCGTGCCGTTGCCGTACGGGTTCGAGTTCACCAGGTCGAGCGCGGCGTCGTACGACGGAAGCCGTACGACGGACAGCACCGGCCCGAAGATCTCGTCGGTGTAGATCGACATCTCCGGCGTCACCTTGTCGAACAGCGTCGGCCCGAGCCAGAACCCGTCGTCACCGCCGTCGAACTCACCGTCGCGCCCGTCCACCACCAGCTCGGCGCCTGCGTCGACGCCGGCCGCGACGTACCCAGCGACCTTGTCGCGGTGTTCGCCCGTGACGAGCGGGCCCATGTCGCAGCCGCGCGTACCGTCGCCGGTCCTGAGCGTGGCCATCCGCTCCTTGATCTTGCCGACCAGCTCGTCGGCGATCGGTTCGACCGCGACCAGGGCGGAGATCGCCATGCAGCGCTCACCCGCGGAGCCGAACCCGGCGTTCACCGCGGCGTCCGCGGCCAGATCCAGATCGGCGTCGGGCAGCACGACCATGTGGTTCTTGGCGCCGCCGAGCGCCTGTACCCGCTTGCCGTTCTTCGTGCCGGTCTCGTAGACGTACTTCGCGATCGGCGTCGAACCGACGAACGAGACCGACTTGATGTCCGGGTGCTCCAACAGGCGGTCGACCGCCTCCTTGTCGCCATGAACCACATTGACGACACCGTCCGGCAGGCCGGCCTCTTTCCACAGCTCGGCCATCGCGTTGGCGGCGGACGGGTCCTTCTCGGACGGCTTGATCACCACACTGTTGCCGCAGGCAACCGCGATGGGGACGAACCACATCGGCACCATGGCCGGGAAGTTGAACGGCGAGATGACCGCGCTGACGCCGAGCGGCTGGCGGATCGAGTACACGTCGACCTTGGTCGAGACGCCCTCGCTGTACCCGCCCTTGAGCAGATGCGGGATGCCGCAGGCGAACTCGATCACTTCCAGACCGCGGGTGACCTCGCCGACAGCGTCCGAAAGCACCTTGCCGTGCTCGGCCGTGATCAGCGCGGCGATCTGCTCCCTGCGCTGGCTTACCAGCTCCCGGAACGCGAACAGCACCTGCGTCCGCTTGCTGAGTGAGGTCTGCGCCCAGCCGCGCGACGCCTCGTGGGCGACCTTGACCACCTCGTCGACGGTGGCCGCAGAGGCCAGATCCAGCTCGCCGGTGACCGCGCCGGTCGCCGGGTTGTAGACCTTGCTGGTCCGCTCCGCGACGCCGGTCCAGTAGCTGCCGCCGACCAGGTGGGTGATGCGCTTGATCTCAGTACTCACGATATTTCCTAACTTCTATCCGAGGATCTGTCGCTTGTCGGCGAGGTCGACGTCGACCGGGCGCCCGGTGGTCAATGACTCGATGCCGGCCTCGCACACGGCGGCCGCGGCATATCCGTCCCATGCACTCGGGCCGTCGATCTCACCGCGTACGGCGGCGTCGACCCAGCGCTGGACCTCGATGTCGTACGCGCGCTCGAACCGGACCCGGAAGTCGGCCGGCATCGCACCTCCCCACTGACCGGCAGCCCGGGTCAGCACGCCGGACCCGAGCCCGATGGTCGCGCTGCCGCGTTCGGCGACGGCCTCACACCGGACCTCGTACCCGACCTGGAAATTGACGAACACCTCCACGTCGGCGATCGCGCCGTTCGCCAGCTCGAACACGGCCAGCTGTGGATCGAGCACGCCGTCGGCGACCAGGCTCGTCGGCTTCGGCGCGTGCACGGTGATCCGGGTGATCTCGTCGTCGAACAACCATCGGGCGACGTCGACCTCGTGGACGAGTGAGTCGCGCACGATCATCTCGCTGCGGAACGTCGGCGCGACGGATTTGTTCCGGTGCACGTTGTGGAGCATCAAGGTCCGGCCGAGTTCGCCGGACGCGAGCAGCTCCTTCAGAGCGGCGTACTCGGGGTCGAAGCGGCGCATGAAGCCGACCTGGATGAGCGACCGGCCGACCTTGTGCTCGGCTTCGACCACTCGGAGCGCGGACGCGGCATCCATGGTCAACGGCTTCTCACACAACACCGGCTTGCCGTGCTCGAGGCAAGCGAACAACTGCTCGGCGTGGGCGAACCCGGGCGACGCGAGGATGACCGCATCCACCTCGCCGTCCGCGATCAGCTCGAGTGGATCCGCAATCATCCGCACGTCACCGGGCAGGGCAGTGGCGAGTGCTTCGGCTCGGACAGTGTCGGGGTCGGACACGGCGACCAGGCGTGCACCCGCCGTACGGCGAGCCACGCGCTCGGCGTGGTCGGCGCCCATGGCTCCGACGCCGACGATGCCGATCCTGAGATCGGTCATGTGCCCTCCTCGGTCTCGTCGTCTGCGGTCTCGTTGGCTGCCGGCGAAACATCCTGTACGGCGGAATCCGCCGGGTGAGCCGGGTCGACGACGACACCTGCGTCGACGCCGCGGAGCTCATGGCTGAGGGTTTCGAGCTCGGAGCCACCCGCCATCTCGGTGGTCAGCTGTTCCAGCGTGATGTCGGCCCGATGGGCATCGAGCGCGACCCGGCCGAGCTTCAGGATGACGAAGTGATTGCCGACCAGGTAGGCGTGATGCGGGTTGTGGGTGATGAAGATGACGCCGATGCCCGCGTCGCGCGCCTTCACGATGTACTTCAGCACCACGCCCGACTGATTGACGCCGAGCGCCGCGGTCGGCTCGTCCAGGATCAGCACCTTGGCGCCGAAGTAGATCGCCCGGGCGATCGCGACGCACTGCCGCTGACCGCCGGACAGCTTGCCGACCGGCTGCTCCAGATTGGGGATCGAGATCCCCATCTTGGTCAGCTCCTCCTGGGCGATCCGCTTCATCTTGTGCGAGTTCAGCACGCCGAACGGGCCGGTGGTGAGCTCGTTGCCGAGGAAGAAGTTCCGCCAGACCGACATCAGCGGCGCCAGCGCGAGGTCCTGGTAGACGGTGGCGATACCGCTGTCGAGCGACTCGCGCGGCGAGGAGAAGTGCCGCTCCTCGCCGTTCACCGACATCGTGCCGGAGGTGTAGTCGTGCAGGCCGGCGATGATCTTGATCAGCGTCGACTTGCCCGCGCCGTTGTCGCCCAGCACACAGGTGATCTCACCCTGCCGGACCGACAGCGACACACCTCGCAGCGCCTGGATGTTGCCGTAGCTCTTGCCGACGTCCTCGAGGTGCACGATCGGTGTGGTCGGGCTGGTGGCCGCCTCGGACGCGAAGCCCTTCGTGGTGGTCATCGTTCCTCCGCCTTGTTCTTGACGATCAGGTTGACGATGGTTGCCAGTAGCAACATCACGCCCAGGAACGCCTTGAACCAGTCCGCGTTCCAGCCGGCGTACACGACTCCGAGCTGGACCATGCCGAAGATCAGCGCGCCGATCGCCCCGCCGACGACCGAGCCGTAACCGCCGGTGAGCAGGCAGCCGCCGACCACCGCCGCGATGATGTAGAGGAACTCCTTGCCGACACCCTCGCCCGACTGCACGACGCCGTTCTGGATGAACAGCAGTTGCATGCCGGCGAACCAGGCGAAGAAGCCAACGGTCATGAACAGCCCGATCTTGACCTTCTTCACCGGTACGCCGACCGCCCGGGCCGCCGCGGCGTCACCACCGACGGCGAAGATCCAGTTGCCGATCTTCGTCCGCAGCAGCACCCAGGCGGCGATCGCGACGAACACGATCCACCACACGATGATGATCTTGATCGTGATCCCGCCCAGCGTGAACTCCGAGGCGAACACCGCCTTGGCCGCGTCGAACCCGTCCATGTCGCTGATCGAGTTCGACGCGACCGCTCCGGAGGTCAGCCGGGTGACCGCGATGTTCACGCCCTGCAGGATGAAGAAGGTGCCGAGAGTCACCAGGAAGCTCGGCAGACCTGTCCGCATCAGCAGCCAGCCGTTGAACGCGCCGATCGCCAGCGACAGCGCGAGGGCGACCACCACGCCGACCCAGACGTTGAGGCTGAGCTGGTAGGCGAGGATGCCCGCGGTCAGGCCGGAGGTCGTCACCGCGACACCGGCCGAAAGGTCGAACTCGCCGCCGATCATCAGCAGCGAAACCGGCACGGCCATCACACCGATCAGCGCGGCCTGGTACAGGATCGTTCCGGTGTTGTCGATGTCCCGGAACGGCGGTGCGGTGATCAGGAAGAACACCAGGATCACCGCCGCGCCGACCAGCGATCCGATCTCGGGCCGGCTCAGCAGCCGGGCGCCGACGGATCGGGTGGAGACGCGGTCGTCAGCCGCCGCCGGTGACGTGATGGTCGATGCCATGACGTGACCTCAGCGCGTCCCGGCCGCGGCGTACTTCTCGACGGCCGCGATGTTGGTCTTGTCGATGAACGCCGGCCCGGTCAGGGTCGCCTCGCCGCCGCCGATCGTGTCGCCGTTGGTCTTGTAGAGCCAGATCGCGTCCACCGCGAGGTAGCCCTGCAGGTACGGCTGCTGGTCGACCGCGAACTCGACGGTGCCGTCCTTGACCGCCTTGGCCATCTCCTTGCTCATGTCGAAGCTAGCCACCTTCGCCGACGACCCGGCGTCCTTGGCCGCCGTCACCGCGGTCAACGCGATGCCGGCGTTCAGCGCCATCACGTAGTCGGCGTTCTTGTCCGCCTGCAGCTTCGACGTCAGCGTCGCCTGCGTCCCTGGCTGGTCGGTGCCGTTGACGTTCACGTTCTCGACGGCGTCGCCGAGGATGTCCGTGATGCCCTGGCAGCGTGCCTCGAGGCTGACGTTGCCTTGCTCGTGGATGACGCAGATGACCTTCTTCGCGCCGAGCGACTTCAGCTTGTTACCCGTCGCCCGGCCGGCGATCCGCTCGTCCTGGCCGAAGTACCCGAGAGCGCCGGTCTGCTTCCAGGAGTCCAGTCCGCCGTTCAGGATCGTCACCGGGATACCGGCTGCGATCGCCTTCTTCACGTTCGGGATCACCGCGTCCGGCTTGTTCAGCGTCACCGCGATGCCGTCCACCTTGGAGTCGATCGCGGTCTGCACCAGGTTCGCCTGCGCCGCTCCGTCCGGATCCGAGGAGTACTGGAGCTCGATGTTGTCCTTCTTCGCGGCCGCCTCCGCGCCGCGCCGGACGATGTCCCAGAAGGTGTCGCCGGGACCCGAGTGAGTGATCAGGGCGACCTTCATCCGCGGGGTGTCCGCGACACCCGCGCCACCGCCGCCGCTGCTCTGCTCCTCCTGCTTGCCTCCGGAGGAACTGCATGCGGCCAGCGCCGCGGCGAGCGCGAACGCCGCGCCCGCAGCCACCGCCTTCTTCTGCCACCGAATCATGACTCCAACCAGCCTTTCAAATGCCGCGGCTACACCGCGGAGTTGCGTGGGACCAGAGAGTTTCACACTCTGCTGGCCGTCAGCTCGATTCGCCACCCCCATGGGATCTCAGATAGGCCAACGTGCGTTCCGCGATCGGGAGCGGCACGTCGGGTGAGCACGGATACATGTCCTGTTCGACGATCGCGGACAGCTCGGCGTCGAGGGCCGCCAGCGCATCCAGCAGCGGCGGCAGCTCGGGGACGCCGTACGGCGGCTCGCACATCACGCCGCGACTCACTGCTTCGTCGAAGCTGAGCCCTTCGACCTCGGCCAGGATCTTCGGATCCACCTGTTTCAGGTGGACGTAGCCGATCCGGTCGGGGTACCTGCGGATCAGGTCGAGGTTGTCACCGCCGCAGTAGCTGATGTGGCCGGTGTCGAGGCAGAGATTCACGTACTCGGGGTCCGTCTCCTCGAGGAAGCGCTCGACGGTGTCCTGCGTGTCCACATGTCCATCCGCGTGCGGGTGGTACTGCGTCCGCAGGCCGAACTCCTCGGCGACGCGACGACCCAACTCGGTGACCTGGCGGCCATGCCGTGCCTGACCTTCGTGGTCGAGCCGGTCTTCGACCACCTCGCCGTTCGCGCCGCGCCACATCGACGGCATGACGACCAAGTGCTTGGCACCCATTGCAGCTGTGAGCTGAGCGGTTGCGGCCACGTCCCGCCAGGTCGCTTCCCACCCGTCCGGGCGGTGCAGTTGCTCGAACGTCGTACCGGCCGTCATCGTGAGTCCGCGTCGATCCAGCTCGGCCTTCAACTGGACAGGATCGGTCGGCAGGTAGCCGTATGGTCCAAGTTCGATCCGGGTGTAGCCGGCGCGCGCGACTTCGTCGAGGAAGCGTGACCAGGGGGTCTGCTGCGGGTCATCGGCGTACCAGACTCCCCAGGAGTCCGGCGCCGTACCGATGTGCACCTTGCCCATGTCAGCTGTCTTCCTTGACCGGCGCGAGGTACGGGCGCTGGGCAGCCTTGCTCTCTTGGTACTGAGCCGATGCGGTCTGGGTTGACTGCAGCTCGGAAACCTCGCTCACCGGGACGTCCCACCAGGACTCGCTGTCCGGCGCACCGATCAGCGGATCCGTCGACACGTGGATCGCGATCGGCCCGTCCGCCGCCTTCGCCGTACCGATCGCCTTCTCCAGTTCGGCGCGGCTGTGCACCTCGATCACGTCGACGCCGAGGCTGCGGACGTTCGCGGCGAGATCCACCGGCAGGTAGTCCCCGTCGAGTCGTCCGTCGCCGCTGCGCCGCCGGTACGACGTACCGAACCGTTGCGAGCCGAGTGACTCCGACAGCGCGCCGATCGAGGCGAAGCCGTGGTTCTGGACCAGGACGATGATGACCTTGATGTTCTCCTGGACCGCGGTGACGAGCTCGGTCGACATCATCAGGTACGACCCGTCGCCGACCATGACGAACACGTCGCGGTCCGGTGCGCCGAGGCGGACGCCGAGGCCGCCGGCGATCTCGTATCCCATGCAGGAGTAGCCATACTCGACGTGGTATCCCTTCGGGTCGCGCGTCCGCCACAGTTTGTGGAGGTCACCCGGCATTGAACCGGCTGCGCAAACCACTACATCAGAGGCCGCCGACAATTCATTGACGGCACCGAGCACTTCGCCCTGTGTCAGCAGGCCTTCGGCCAATTTCGCGGTCACCTCGGCGGGTGGGTTGTAGGTGGCATGCACAATGCCGTCCCAGTTCCTTGCGAGTTCCGTCGCATGGGCTGTGTACTTGGCATCCACAGCCCAGTCACCGAGCGCGGATCCCAAGGAAACAAGGGCTTCCCGGGCATCGGCAACGAGAGGAAGGCCGGCATGTTTGCCACCGTCGAAGCGCGCCACATTGATGTTGACGAACCGCACGTCTGGGTTCTGGAAGGCGGTCCGCGAGGCCGTCGTGAAGTCGCCGTACCGGGTTCCGATGCCGATCACCAGGTCGGCCTCGCGGGCCAGCGCGTTGGCTGCCGTGGTCCCGGTCGAGCCGACCGCGCCGACCGACTGCGGGTGGTCGTAGTTCAGAGATCCCTTGCCTGCTTGGGATTCCGCGACCGGAATACCGGTCGCTTCGGCGAACTCGCGCAATGCGTCCTCGGCGCCGGAATAGTGCACGCCGCCACCCGCGACGATCAGCGGCCGCTCCGAGGCCCGTAGGAGATCTACCGCCTTGTCGACAATTGATGCCTCGGGCAATGGTCGTGCGACGTACCAGGTCCGCTCGGTGAAGAGCTCCTCGGGCCAGTCGTACGCCTCTGCCTGCACGTCCTGCGGCAGGGCCAGTGTCACCGCGCCGGTCTCGACCGGATCGGTCAGCACGCGCATGGCGTTCAGCAGTGCCGAGGGCAACTGTTCGGGACGCCAGATCCGGTCGAAGTACTTCGACACCGGGCGGAACGCGTCGTTGACGGAGACGTCGCCGGCGCTGAAGCTCTCCAGCTCCTGCAGCACGGGGGTCGCCACCCGCGTCGCGAACACATCGGAAGGGAGGATGAGAACAGGCAGCCGGTTGACCGTGGCGAGGGCCGCGCCGGTCACCATGTTGGTCGAGCCTGGGCCGATGCTTGCTGTGCAGGCGTAGGTCTGGAGCCGGTCACGGGTGCGGGCGAAGGCGGAGGCGGTGTGCACCATGGCCTGCTCGTTGCGGGCCAGGATGTAGGGCAGCGCGTCCGGGTCCTCGAGCTCGGCCTGCAGTAGAGCCTGGCCGATACCTGCCACGTTGCCGTGCCCGAAGATGCCGAGGCACCCGGCGAACAGCCGCTGCCGGACCCCGTCACGCTCCGAGTACTGCACGCTCAGGAACCGCACCAACGCCTGCGCAACCGTCAGACGCACCGTCATCGCACTCCTCCTCCACAAACCATCAATCCACAACCCATCACTGCAGCTCGCCACATCCCTGCACCGCAATCGCTGCTGCGCACGCTGCCACCGGCAGTCGCAGATACGGCGACAGCGAGCGGCGCGGGAGTATGGCCGGCGTCCAACTCACGGGAGAAGCTCATCGGGCTGCTCCGAACGGTAGGCGGGGATCGATCTGCTGGCTGGGCCAGAGTTCGCGGACCCAGCCGTGTCGGGGGTCGTCGGAGATCAGCCATTCGCGTTCGGTCCCCGGGCCGGCCATCACGTTCAGGTAGTACATGTCATAGCCAGGAGGCGCCATCGCCGGACCATGCCAACCATGAGGCACCAGCACCAGATCCCCATTGCGGACCTCCGCGAGGACGTCGATGGGCCGGTCCTCGGTGCCGTAGACCCGCTGGTAACCGATCGGGTCGTTGACCTTGACACCTTCCGGGGCATCGTCGGAGAGCTGTAGCTCGAAGTAGTAGATCTCCTCGAGCACGCTTTCCTTACCAGGCTTGTGCTCGTCGTGCTTGTGCGGCGGGTACGACGACCAGTTCCCTGCCGGGGTGAGAACCTCGCAGGCGATGATCGAGTCGGCCTCGAGGACGGCCGGCGTACCGAAGTTGCGGACCTGGCGGGAGGCGACGCCCGCACCGCGAAGTTCGGTCTCCACCTGCTCGAGGCCGATCCGCCGGAACGGGTAGTCGCTCGCGGCCTTCGCGTGCGGGAAGGCGACGCGTGCACCGCCCGCGCTGGTGACGGCGACGGTGGTGCCGCGCGGGACGTACGCGAAGTCGGTCGGTCCGGCGAACACGTCGGCGCGGCCGCCGAGCGGGATCGTCTCACCCTCGACGATCACCTCGGCGGAACCGCTCAACGGCAGCACGAGGAACTCACAGTCCTCGGTGTCGAACTCGACCGACTGTCCGGCCCGCAGCGTGGCGACGCACAGGCCGGTGTAGTCCCACTCCTTCTCGTCCCCCGGGCTGACCGCAACGTCGAACCCATCCCGCGCGGTGGACCCAGCAGGCCTGAACCACTCAGTCATGCGGCACCTCCGTGAACGAGGGCGGCGGCTTGGTCTACTGCGGAGGCTACGTCGCCGTCGGGTGGGAAGAGGAGGGCTCGGCCGACGACCAGGCCGCGTACCGCGGGCAGGGTCAGCGCCTTGCCCCAGGATGCGTAGGTCTCTTCGGGGGCGACGGTGGGATCACCACCCAGGAGGAGCGTTGGGAGGGTGGTTGCTTCCATCACTTGAGGTAGGTCGTCGACGACGGGGAGCTTCAGCCAGGTGTAGGCGCTGGTGGCGCCTAGGCCGGAGGCTACCGCGACGGACTTGATCACCGATTCGGCGTCGAGCAGGTTGGTGACGCGGCCGTCGCGACGGGTGGACCAGAAGGGTTCGACCATCGCCATGAGTTTGTGTTCGGCGAGTTCGGTGACGGCCTTCGCGCTGGACTCCAACGTCGCGACGGTGCCGGGGTCGTCGAGGTCGATGCGGGTCAGCATCTTGCCGCCATCGAGCCTGCGGGCAGCGATGTCGGCCGCCGTACCGTAAGCGGTGAAGCGGTCGTCCAGCTCGAAGGACGCGCCTTGCAAGCCGCCGCGGTTCATGGAGCCGATGACGACCTTGCCCTCGAGAGCGCCGAGCAGAAGCAGGTCTTCGAGTACGTCGGGTGTCGCCAGGACGCCGTCAACGCCGGGGCGCTCCAGCGCGGTCACCAGCCGGTCGATGAGGCCCGGGCGACTGGCCATCGCCTGCTTGTCGTCACGAACGCCGAGCGCACCACGAGCCGGGTGGTCAGCTGCCACGATCAGCAGGCGCCCGTCGTCCCCAACCAGCTCACGCGTACGCCGCTGCTGCCAAGCTTCCGCCACCCGCTCGGGATGCCGCACCCGAACCTCAGTCAACTCCGCGAGCCGCTCAGCAACCGCCTGACTGTACGGCTCCGCCGCCCCAGACCGACCTGCCCGCCCCGACGCAACAGCCCCCGAGCCCTCCCCTGCCGAGCCTGACTGCTGACCAACCGAGCCCACTGCCAGCTCTGCCGAGCCGGCTTGCTGTGCCGATCCCAGTGGTTGCTCTGCCGAGTCCGCTGGCTGCGCTGACGAACCTGGCACCTGCCCCACCGAGGCCACGGGCTGGCCAGCCGACTCCAGCGATTGCTCTGCCGAGCCCGGTTGATCTGGCGAGGTCAGTGGTTGGCCAGCCGGGCCCGATGGCTGCGCTGACGCACCTGGCACCTGCCCCGCGGAGCTCAGTGGATGGCCCGCCGAGCCCATCGGCTCGGTCGTCGAGCTCAGTGCGTGCTCGATCGAGCCCGCTTGTCCTGCCGAGGTCAGTGGGTGGCCGGACGAGTCCGCTGCTTGTACTGGCGAGGATGACTGCTGACCGGCCGAGGCCACTGCCCGTCCCGGCGAGTCCGCTGGGTTTCCGGCCGAGCCCGCGGCATGAGCTGCCGAGCTTACGGGTTGCCCAGTCGGGTCCGCTGCTTGTACTGGCGAGGATGACTGCTGACCGGCCGAGGCCACTGCCTGTCCCGGCGAGCCTGCTGGGTTTCCGGCCGAGGCCGCAGCAGGAGCTGCCGAGCTTGCGGGTTGACCAATCGAGCCAGCTGGTTGTGCGTGCGAGCCTGACAACTGTCCCGCGGAGCCCAGCGGTTGTTCTGTCGAGTTCGCCGGTTGTCCTGCGGCGCCCACTGGCTGTCCAGCCGCGGCCTGCCCTGCCGAGCCCAGTGGCTGGCCTGCCGTGCCTACTGCCTGCGCTGCCGCACTCGCGGGTTGGCCTGGCAGTTGGTCTGACGGGGTGGTTGGCTGCGACGACGAGACCTGAGGTTGTTCGGGGTTGGTGAGGAGTGGAGCGATGATCGTGGGCTCGTCGAAGGGGTTTGGGTGTGAGTCCCCGGGAGGTGCCGGCTGGTGGGCGGGCGTCGGCTGTGCTGGTGCGGCGCTTGACCGTTGATCGGGTGCCGAGCCTGGGGTGACCGTTGCCTGCTGACCGAAAGCGTGGCGTTGGCGGAGATGCGCGCCTTGGCCGGTGGTCGGTTGCTGGCCGGTGCGCGGGTCTTGGCCGTGACGCGAGGCTTGGTCGGCGGCAGGTCCTTGGCCGCCGGCTGGAGGTTGGCTGGCCGCCGATGCTTGGTTGGCGGCCGACGCTTGGACCGTGCCCGGGGTTTGGTTCCCGGCCGACGCTTGGACCGTGCCCGGGGTTTGGTTCCCGGCCGACGCTTGGACCGTGCCCGGCGCTTCGACCGTGGCCGGTGTTTGATTGGCGGCCGCCGCATGGTTCCCGGCACGCGCATGGCTCGCGGGTGACAGCTGGTTCGCCGACGTTGGTTGGTTCGCGGCTGGGGCCTGGGATGCAGGCGGCGGTTGGTTGGCAGCGGGGCGGCCGGCGGCTGCTGCTTGGGCGGGCGTGGGGCGGTTGGTTGGCGGTGGTTGGTGGGCCGGCGGGGGTTGGTTGGTGGCGGGGGGTGTGGGGAGGTCTAGGTGGGCTATGACTGTGGTTTGTTCGTCGGAGGGTGCGCGTCGGCTGGTGGGGCGCCAGGAGCCGGGCTGGGTGGGTGAGGGTGCGATGACCGTTGGCTGGTCGTCGGGGTTTACGGCGTGGTCCGCCGGGCGCCGTACGGGCTGCGGGTCGTTCCCGGAGGGGTGGTGGTCTTGGTTGGTCATGCTTCATCACCCATGTGGGAGAGGACTTCCTTGGTGGTCGGCATGGCGGTGGAGCATTCGAGGCGGGAGGCGACGATGGCGCCGGCCGTGTTGGCGAAGCGGATGATCTTCTCCAGCGGCCAGCCGGACAGCAGGCCGTGGCAGAGCGCGCCGCCGAAGCCGTCTCCGGCGCCGAGGCCGTTGACGACCTCGACCGGGTACGGCGGCACTTCGACGCGCTCGTCCCGCGTGCGTGCGAGGGTCCCACGCGGGCCTTGCTTGACGACGGCCAGCTCGAGACCGCGGTCCAGCAGCGCCTGCGCGGCCTTGTCCGGATCGGTCTCGCCGACCGCGACCTCGCACTCCTCTTTGTTGCCGACAGCAACGGTGCAGTGCTCGAGCGCCCGGCTGACCTGTTCGTGCGCCTCCGACGGATCGGCCCAGAACATCGGCCGGTAGTCGAGGTCCAGCACGGTGAGCGGCTTCCGCCCACGCGCTTCCCAGGCGGCGAAATGCGCCGACCGCGACGGTTCGGCCGACAGTCCGGTGACCGTCGACCAGTAGATCGACGCGTCCCGGATCGCCGGGAGGTCGAGCTCGGACGGGTTGATCACCAGGTCCGGCGCTTTCGGGAACCGGTAGAAATACAAGGGAAAGTTGTCCGGCGGGAAGATCTCGCAGAACGTGATCGGCGTCGGCAATCCGTCGACCGGCATGACGAAGCGGTCGTCCACGCCGAGTTCGAGCAGCGTCCGGTGGATGAACGTGCCGAACGGGTCGTTGCCGGTGCGGCTGATCACGGCCGACTTCCGCCCATGCCGAGCCGCCGCGACCGCGACGTTGGTGGCACTGCCGCCGAGGAACTTCCCGAACGACGAGACGTCCTCCAGATGCGTTCCGATCTGCAGCGGGTAGAGGTCGACCCCGATCCGCCCGATGGTCAGTACGTCGTCCGCCATCACACCGCCTCAGCGATCCGGAGCAGTTCGGCGATGCTCGCCCGTACGTCGACCACTGGCCCTTCGCCGGTCGGCCGGTCGGTCAGGATCGTGTCCTGCTCCAGCACGTACCAGCCGTCGTACCCGGCCTCTTCCAGCGTGCCGACGATGGTGGTGAGGTCGATGTCGCCGGCGCCGAGTGGCTTGTACATCCCCTGCCGTACGGCGTCCGTGTAGCTGACCTCACCTGATTGGACCCGCGCCGCCCACGCCGCGTCGACATCCTTCAGGTGCGTGTGCAGGATGCGCCCGGTGTGCTCGACGGCCAACGCGACCGGGTCGACACCGCCGATGAGCAGGTGCCCGGTGTCCAGCGTGAGTCCGATGCTGGAGCCGTCGAGCACGCGTCGTACATCGTCCGAGTTCTCGACCATGGTGCCGACGTGTGGGTGGATCGTCGCGACCACGCCGCGCGAAGCGGCCAGCGCGGACAACCGGTCGAGGTTCGACAACAGCGTCTGCCAGCCTTCTTCGGTCAGCACCGGCCGGTCGTCGTACCCCTCCTGACCGGTCGCGGCCGCCAGCACCAGCGTGCTGGCTCCTGCCGCGACGAAGCCGTCCAGCTCAGCCCGTACGACGTCTGCCGGGTCCTGAGCGGGATCGTGCAGTACGACGGGCACGAACCCGCCGACGGCCCGTAGCCCGGAATCGGCCAGCGTCTTCGCCTTGTCCGCGCGGTCGTCGGGCAGGAACCCGATCGGCCCGAACTCGGTCGCGGCGAGACCGACGGCACGCATCTCCGCCAGCACCGTCTCGCTGTCGTACTGCCAGCCCCAGCCGGGGACCTCACAGACTCCCCACGAGATCGGGGCGCCGGCGATCCGGGCAGCAAGGTCAGTCATCGGCCAGTTCTCCTCTGTCTTCAAGGTTCAGTGCGCCAGCGTGACGACGCGGTGCTCGTGGCGGGACACTTCACAGGCGTCGGCGATCCGGAAGGCGGCCAGCGCGTCGCGAACCGTGCAGGGCACCTCGCGGGTGCCCGCGACCACCTCGGTGAACGCGGTCAGCTCGGCGACGTACGCCGGCTGGAACCGGTCCATGAAGGTCGCGTGCGGCGTGCCGTCGGGGAAGGTGACGCCCGGCTCGGCCGACCGCAGCGCGGTGTGCGCGTCCAGGCCGACCGCGACCGACCCCAGGCTTCCCAGCAGCTCCATCCGTACGTCGTGACCGGCGGCGTTGTAGCGCGTCGCGCTGACGGAGACGAAGGTGTTGTCGTCCAGCGTGAGCAGGGCTGCCGCGGCGTCCACATCGCCATACTCGCCGAAGAAGGTCTCACCGCGGTTGGCTCCGGTCGCGTAGACGCTGACAACCTCGCGGCCGGTGACGTACCGGATGATGTCGAAGTCGTGCACGGTGCAGTCGCGGAAGAAGCCGCCGCTGTGCGGGATGTACTCGCGCGGCGGTGGGAACGCGTCGTTGGTGTTCGCCCGGATGTGGTGGATGAAGCCTAGTTCACCGGAAACAACCTTCGCCCGGGCTGCCTGGTAGCCGGCGTCGAAGCGGCGCTGGAAGCCGATATGCACCGGGACCGTCGACGCCTCGACCAGTTCGACCACGCGCTCGGTCTCGGCGATGTCGATCGCGATCGGCTTCTCACAGAACGTGGGGATGCCGGCGGCGACCGCGGCCTCGATCAGCTCCGCGTGCGCGGAAGTGGCGGCGGCGATGACGAAGCCGTCGATCCCGCTCGCCAGCAGCGCCGGCACGTCCGGGGCGAACTCCAGGCCGAGATCTTTGGCGACCAACTCGGCCCGGCTCGCGTCGGCGTCCGCGACCACCACCTGATCGACCGCCGGCAATGCCTTCAGCGTCGCGGCGTGAAACGCCCCGATCCGCCCAACCCCGACCAACCCAATCCGCATCGACTGCCCTCTCTTCGTCATCAGTCCTCAACCGCGTCTCGGCAGCTATGGCGCCGGTCGGCATCGCGGGCAACGCCCGGCTCCAGCCTTCCTTACCGAGCCCGCGCCAGCCCGCCCCGGCCAGCCTTCGGACTGGTCCACCGCCAACTACCGGCTTCACCGGGTCCAGCCAACTGCCCTGGCCAGCTTTCCGGCCTGCGCGGTGGGGTGTCAATAGTTTGTTAACACATTTGGACATCGGGACATACATAGCTAGCTCATGTAACATCCAGCGCATGGCCGCCCTGCCGATCAGCATCGACCGGACGAGCCCGGTGCCGCTGTACCACCAGCTCGCCGAGCAGCTCATCGCTGCCATCAGCGACGGCACGCTCCGCCCCGGCGACCCGTTCGAGAACGAGATCGCCATGTCCGACCGCCTCGGCCTGTCCCGGCCGACCGTCCGCCGGGCGATCTCCGAACTGGTGAACAAAGGCCTCCTGGTCCGCCGCCGCGGCATCGGCACCACCGTCGCGAACCAGATGGTGCACCGCAAGGCCGAACTCACCAGCCTGTACGACGACCTCGCCCGTGAGGGCCGGACACCGCGCACCGAGGTCCTCGCGTTCAGCACAGAGGCCCACGACGAGCGGGCCGCCGAGGTGCTCGGGTTGCCGCCGGGCAGCCCACTGGTGTCGATCGTGCGGCTGCGCTATGCCGGCGACCTACCGCTCGCGATCATGCGCAACTGGTTGCCGCCGACAATGAACGACCTGACCGCCCAGGAGCTCGAGTCCGACGGCCTGTACGCCGTACTCCGGGCTCGCGGCATCCGCCCCACCGTCGCCCGTCAGCGCATCGGCGCCCGCAACGCTACCGCCGAGGAACGCCGTACGCTGCACATGTCCAAGGCCGAGCCACTCGTCACCATGACGAGGTCGGCGTACGACGCCGATGGTTCCGCGGTCGAGTTCGGCGACCACTGCTACCGAGCCGACCAGTACTCCGTCGACGTCATCGTCTCCGAACGCTGACCGGCGAGAGATCCAGCGGCGCAACGAACAAGGCCACCCGCAGAGACGAGCACCACGCCGTACGGGAACCGGGTGGTCAGCCCACGTACGTCAAGGTCAGGCTTGGTTGGCCAGGAGGGTGCGTACCAGGCGGAGGCCTACGGAGAGGTGGGCTAGTTCGGGGCCTTCGGTTTCTACGATTTCCTCCAGCATGGTGGCGGCTCGGGAGAGGGCTGCTTCGTTTTGGTCTTGCCAGCTGATGACGCGGTCTTCTGGTTCGGCGGACGCGTCCGTCGTGGCCAGGACCTGGGCTGTGAGGCTGGCGTGGACGGCGTGCAGGTCGTCGCGCAGCGCCGCACGTGCCATCGTCTGCCAGCGGTCCGTCCGTGGCAGGCCGATGATGCGTTCCAGGAAGCGGCCGAGTTGCAGGCGCTCGCCGAGGGCGAAGTGGACCTTGGCGACCTCCAGCACATCAAGGTCGTCCCGCGACGCAGTCTCGATGATGCCGAGACCGGCGTACGCCGGTGGCTGTACGGCGATCCGCGTCGCGAACTCCGCCGGCACACCCTTCGATACCAGACCTTCACGCCGCTGCTCGAACAGCGCCAGCTCACGACCACGCAGTACGTCGGGAAGCGCGGCGGTCAGCTTGGCGATGCCTGGCGTGAAGAACTCGATCAGCTCGGCGATGTCCACCGGAGGACGCCGGTTCGACACCAGCCAGCGGGTCGCACGCTCGACCAGCGTGCGGGTCTCGAGCCGCATCCCGGTCTGCGTCGCCGCGTCGACGATGTTGTCGAGCTCGGCGTTGCGCGCCAGCAACTCCGGCTGCCCGAAGATGCGCGAGGCCGCGAGGTTCGCCCGTACGACGTCCTCGACCGTGCCGCCGGTCTCCAGCGAGAGCCGGTGGTACGCCGTGATGCCGGAGGAGTTGATGAACTCGTTCACCACCTGGGTGGTGATGATCTCGCGGCGCAGCTGGTGGGTCTTGATCTGCTCGCCGAACCGCTCCTGGATCGCCTTCGGGAAGTAGCTGACCAGCTTGTTCGCCAGGAACGGGTCGTCCGGCAGCGAGGTCTTCAGCAGGTCGGCCTCCAGCACGATCTTGGTGTAGGCGATCAGCACCGACAGCTCAGGCGACGTCAGCCCACGGCCCTCGGCCTTGCGCCGCTTGAACTCTGCGACACTCGGCAGGAACTCCAGCTCCCGGTCCAGCAGGCCTTGCTTCTCCAGCCGCCGTACCCAGTCCTGGTGGACGTGCATCATCGCCGGGCCTTGCGCGACCGCGTTGGCCAGGCCGATGTTCTGCCGGTAGTTGCTCTTCAGCACCAGCTGCGCGACCTCGTCGGTCATCGACGCGATGATGTCGTTGCGCTGCTTCTCGGTCAGATCGCCGTCGGCGACCACCGTGTCCAGCAGGATCTTGATGTTCACCTCGTGGTCGGAGGTGTCCACGCCGGCGACGTTGTCGATGAAGTCGGTGTTGATCCGGCCGCCGTTGGTCGCGTACTCGATCCGGCCCAGCTGGGTGAAGCCGAGGTTGCCGCCCTCGCCGACCGCCCGCGCCCGCAGGTCGGATCCGTTGATCCGGATCGCGTCGTTGGCCTTGTCGCCGACATCGGCGTTCGTCTCCGACGACGCCTTCACGTAGGTGCCGATGCCGCCGTTCCAGAACAGGTCGACCGGCGCCTTCAGGATCGCATTCATCAGCTCGCCCGGCGTCAGCGTGGCCGGAGTGCCCTCGATGCCGAGCACCTCACGGACCTCGGCCGAGATCGGGATCGCCTTGTCGGTGCGCGGATACACGCCGCCGCCGGCCGAGATCAGCGTCGCGTCGTAGTCCGCCCACGACGACCGCGGCAGTTCGAACAGCCGGCGCCGTTCCGCAAAGCTCTTCGCCGCATCCGGCGCCGGGTCCAGGAAGATGTGCCGGTGGTCGAAAGCCGCGACCAGCCGGATGTGCTCAGACAGCAGCATCCCGTTGCCGAACACGTCACCGGACATGTCGCCGACACCGACGACGGTGAAGTCCTCGTTCTGGCAGTCGTGGCCCATCTCGCGGAAATGCCGCTTGACCGACTCCCACGCACCGCGGGCGGTGATGCCCATCGCCTTGTGGTCGTACCCGACCGAGCCGCCCGAGGCGAACGCGTCACCCAGCCAGAACCCGTACTCCTTCGCGACACCGTTCGCGATGTCCGAGAACGTCGCCGTACCCTTGTCCGCGGCAACCACCAGGTAGGCGTCGTCACCGTCGTACCGGACCACGTCCCGCGGCGGAACGATGCCCCCGGCAACAATGTTGTCGGTGATGTCCAAAAGCCCGGAAATAAAGGTCTTGTACGACGCGATGCCCTCGGCCAGCCACGCGTCGCGGTCCAGCGCCGGATCCGGCAACTGCTTCGCGTAGAACCCGCCCTTCGCACCCACCGGCACGATCACCGAGTTCTTCACCATCTGCGCCTTGACCAGACCCAGCACCTCGGTCCGGAAGTCCTCCCGCCGGTCCGACCAGCGCAGACCGCCTCGCGCGACGGCGCCGAACCGCAGGTGCACACCTTCGACCTGCGGTGAGTACACGAAGATCTCATACGCCGGCCGCGGCTGCGGCAGATCCGGGATCTCCTTCGGCTCCAGCTTCAGCGAGATGTACGCGCGTGGTGAACCGTCAGCCACCGCGGGCTGGAAGTAGTTCGTCCGCAGCGTCGCCTTGATGACGGTCAGGTAGGACCGCAGGATCCGGTCCTCGTCCAGGCTCTTCACCGTGTCGAGCGCGGCCAGGATCTCCTTCTCCAACTGGCCGGCCACGCTCAAACGGTCCGGGTCGTCCGCAGGACCGCGGGCGGGGTCGAAGTTGGTCTCGAACAGCTGGACCAGCAGCCGGGCCACGTCCACATGGCCGAGGAACGTGTTCTCGATGTAGTCCTGGCTGAACGGCGTACCGCCCTGCCGGATGTACTTCTGGTAGGCCCGCAGGATCGACACCTGCCGCCAGCTGAGGCTCCCCCGCAGTACCAGCGCGTTCAGCTTGTCGGACTCGGCGCGGCCCTGCCAGACCGCCTGGAACGTGGCGGAGAACAGCTGACGCAGTTCCTCCCGCTCATCCACGTCACTGGGCGCCCGGAGGCCGAAGTCGTAGATGTACTGCGTCTTGTCGACGCAGCGGATCTCGTACGGGCGCTCGTCGATCACCTCGACGCCCATGTTGTTCAGATGCGGCAGCACCTGCGACAGCGAGAGCGCCGTACCGGTCCGGTAGACCTTGAAGCGGCGCTCGCCCTCCCATTGCTCGTCGATCGGGCTGTAGAGCGACATGGCCAGGCCGTTGTCGGCGGGCAGGCTCTCCAGCACGTTGACGTCGTTGACGGCGACGCGGGCGTCGAAGTCCTCCTTGTAGGCCTCCGGGAACGCGTCGACGTACTGGCGCGCCAGCTGGCTCACGGCGCCGTCGCCGCCGAGCGCGTGCAGCGCCGCGGTGAAGTCGTCCGCCCAGGCCCGGGTCGCCTCGATCACCTTCTGCTCGAGCAGCTCGGCGTCGTACTCACCGACCGTCTCGCCCTGCTTCATCCGGACGACGAAGTGGACCCGGGCGAGCACCGACTCGGTCACGTACGCGGCGTAGGTGACCGACTCGGCGCCGATCGCGTCCTTGAGGATCTGCTGCATCTTCAGCCGGACCGCGGTGGTGTAGCGGTCACGCGGCAGGTAGACCAGGCAGGAGAGGTACCGGTTGTACACGTCACGCCGTACGAACAGCTTGACCGCACGCCGCTCGGTCAGGTGCAGCACGGACTGCACGATCGGCAGCAGGTCCTCCACCGGCGCCTGCAGCAGCTCGTCACGCGGGTAGGTCTCCAGTACGTCGAGCAAGCCCTTGCCGCTGTGGCTGTTCGGGTCGAAGCCGGTCAGCCGGAACAGCTCCAGCGCCTTGCGCCGCAGCACCGGCACCTGCATGACGCTCTCGGTGTACGCCGTCGACGACAGCAGGCCGATGAACCTGCGCTCCGCGACCGGGTCGCCGTTCTCGTCGAACGACTTGAGCCCGACGTAGTCCAGGTACGCCGACCGGTGCACGGTGGACCGCGAGTTCGCCTTGGTCAGGATGAGCAGCTTCTGCTCCCGCGCCTTCGCGCTCACCTCCGGCGGCAGCTGGCCGGAGTTCTGCTTCGGGTCCGGCCGGAGGATGCCCAGCCCGGTCCCGGGCCGGCCGCGCAGGATGCCCTGGTCGCCCTCCATGGTGAAGTCGTACTCGCGGTAGCCGAGGAAGGTGAAGTGCTCGTCGGCGAGCCACTCCAGCAGCTCGCGGGCCTCGTCCACCTCGTTCTGGCTCACCGGCAGGTCGGCCGCCGCGCGCAGCTCGTCCGCGATCGAGACGGCCTTCTCGTGCATCTTCGGCCAGTCCTCGACCGCTTCGCGCACGTCGTGCAGCACCCGCTGCAGCGCCTCTTCGAGCTGGCGGTGCTCGGCGACGTCGGCGATCCGGTCGACCTCGATGTGCATCCAGCTCTCCCGGACGAGGTCGTGCTCGTCCGAGGGCTCGGTGTCGTCCAGGACTTCCTGCAGCGTGCCGGCGATGTCACGCCGTACGACGAACTGCGGGTGGATCAGCAGCTGCAGCTCGAGGTTGTGCTCGGTGATCGCCATCGACGCGCTGTCGACCAGGAAGGGCATGTCGTCGACGACGATCTCGACGACCGTCCGGCCGTTCGCGGACCAGCCGTGCTCCTGCAGGGTCGGGGTGAAGACGTGCACCTTCGCCGTGCCCTGCGGCCGCGACATCGCGGTCTTGTAGTGGTGCCTCGCGGCGCCCAGGCAGTCGTTCGGCTCCCGCTCGGTGACGTCCTCGGGGGCGACATAGCGGTAGTACCGCTCGAGGAACGTCTTCAGCTTTCCCGGATCGACCGACTTGTCGTGCCCATGTGTTCCCGCGGCCACCGCCTTGGCGAGCACTTCTGCCTTCTGGACGTCCAGCTTGCTCTGCATTCCCCACCGTCTCCACGCGTGACGTCGGCGCTGTTCGCGCCGGGTCGCACGACGTTGTGCGCCTCCTCAAACATTAGTCCACCTTTGTCACTGGTGTGATGTCGGGACGGTCCTTATGCATCACGTTCAACAGGTCTGTCGAGTCGCAGTGCGAGGGCCGGACAGGCGAGTACGGCGCGGCGCGCATGCGGCAGCTCACCGGCGGTGATCTCGCGGCCGTTGAGGACCGGGAAACCCCACTCGTCGAGGACCACGTCGTTCGGCAGCAGGGTCGCGCAGAGGCCGTGCCCGTCGCAGCGCGTCCAGTCGATTTCCACCTTGCTCGCTGTGGTTGTCACCATGAACCTCCTGGTACCGGAAGGACACCCAGAACCGGTCGACCGCAGCCGCCGCCATCGAGGTGCAGCCTGACGTCTTCGCCGAACACCTCCAGGGCCGACGCGAGGAACCGCGCCGAGCCGTCCGGGTGTGCACACGCTCCACGGCCCGGGACGAGACCCAGGTGCCGCTGGGCGTCGTGCCAGCCCGCCGGGTCGCCCTTGACCAGCCTGTCGAAGTCGTCGACCAGAGACGCGAGTCCGAACACGCACGGACCGCACTGCCCCGCCGACTGGCTCGCCAGCCACTGCGAGACCCGGTGCACCTCGCCGAGCGGGCAGGTCTCGGTGCCGAGCGCCAGGATGATCCCTGCCGACACCTCCGGCCGCTGCAGGTACACACCATCCGTCTCCGGCAGCCACTTCCCGTGGTAGCCACCCAGCAGCACAGGTCCGCGCGCGGCACCCGAGAACTGCAGCACAGCCTCCAGCGGCACACCGGTCGGCGTCTCAACGACCCCGGGCCGCTCAACAGCACCGTCAACAGTCAGCAGTTGCGTGCCAGGCTCACTGATCAGCCCAGTGCTGCTGTAGCCCTTCGGCCCCAGCCGAGCCAGTACGGCGAGCTGCGCGAACGTCTCCACGTTCGACAGGAAGGTAGGCCGCCGGTGATAGCCCTTACGCGTCGGCAGCGCCCGCCTCCCCGGCGGGACCGCTTTTCCACCTTCCAGTGCGCTCAGCACGGCCCGCGCCTCACCAGCCACGAAGCGACCGGGAGTGTCAGTCACCTCGATCGCCAGGCCGTCGTCCCGCTCCATGATCGCCTCACGGATAGAGGTGGCGGCTGCCGCGTCGTGAACCGCGATCAGCACGTGCGGAGCGCCGAGTGCTCGCGCCAGCCCGGTCGCACCGTCCAGAACAAGGTGTGGCGCCAGCGTGAGCAGCAGGCGGTCCTTGCGACTGACTGGCTCGCTCTCCGAGCCGTTCACCACGACAGCCTCGATGCCCTTCGCCGGGAGGTCCGCCAGCTTGAGCGCGACCGGGAAGGCCGCTCCGCCGCGCCCTCTTAGTCCGACTGCCTCGGCGAGCTGGGTGTAGGCCTCGCGGTTCAGGTCAGGCTGGGCGCCGTGGGTGAAGAGGTGACGCTGCCGGTCTGCCCGGCCCTGGTCGAGTCCTGCGAGCAGGCGCGGCTCACCGATGACTCTCAATTGCACTCTGGCGTCTTGCAAGATCATCGGGTTCTCCCTACCCGTGCGAGGTTGAGCGGCGTACTGGCGCGTTCTGCCTGGCTGCGAGCGCGGTAGACGCCCGCTGCGGCGACTGCGGCCAAGCAGCCGATCGTGATGGCGAGCATCCACGGCGTACCGCGGTCGGTGCCGGACAGCAGCGCATGCCCGATGGACAGCAACCAGCCGGCCGATGCGGCGATGTGCAGCTTTCGCCAGCGCTTGGTGAAGGCCTCCGACTGGGCCAGCCGTCCTCTGGCGGCTCCGACGACCGCGGCGAGCACCATCCCGTAGAGGGCGAGCACACCGACCACCATCCCGAAGGGCCGGTAGCCGGACGCGAAGGGCCAGACCAGCACGGTCGGGCTGATGTCGACGTACGCGTCCGCGATCACTGCGATCACGTGGGCGACGAGCAGGACCAGACCGGTGGCAGCGGCCGACCGGTGGACGTACTGCAGCCAGAACCGGCGCTCCGGGTTGCGACTGCCGGACGTGAGGATGCCGAGCGAGGCCGACAGCGTGAACATGATCATGGCGACGACACCGGCCGCGCGGGCCAGGTACCAGAGCGTCATCAGGCGGCCCTGCTTGCTGCCGGCCAGCCGGCCACCTCGGTGACCTCACCGTCGTCGGCGATCAGCCGGGCCGGGTGACCAGCCAGGGTCAGTCGTCCCAGAGCCGCTTCGCCGGTGGCGACAAGCGCCGTACTGAAGGTGTTCGCCCGTACGGCGGTCGGCGCCCAGACGGAGGCGGTCCGGTACGGACCGTCGGCAGGACTGCCGGTGCGCGGGTCGATGACGTGGTGCGCGTGGCCTTCCGGGGTCTGCCAGCGTCGTACTGTCCGGGTGGAGGTCGTGAGACCGCCGTGGGCGAGGGTGACCAGCACTCCGGGGTCACCGGCGCGCTCGGCGACCGAGATGACCCAGGGCTTCTCACGCTGGCCCGCGGCCCGCAGGTCGCCACCGATCTCGACCAGCACCGCACAGCCAAACCGCTTGCTCAGCACCATGGCCGCCCGGTCCGCAGTCCACGCCTTGGCGGTCGCACCCAGATCAAGAGCCGAGTCCTTGGGTATGCCGAGCAGCGCGAGCTTCCTGTTCAGTCGCACCTGCTGCCAGCCGGGGATCTCCTGCGGCTCATCGGCCGACTGCGGGAACCGGCGGCGTACCGCCTCGATGTCGTCGTCGTAGCCGGCCGCGATCACCGCGGACCCGACCGTCGGGTCCACCGCACCGCCGCTCATCGACGCCGCGACCAGGCTTACGTCGACCAGGTCGACCAGCAGCCGCGACACCGGCACCATCGTGCCGGCCCGATTGTTGACAATCGACAGCTCGGAGTCGGCGCGGAACCTGCTGGCCGCCTTGTCGACCCTGTCCATCAACGCCTTCAGCTCACCACAGGCGGCACGGAGCACGGACGGGTCGTCGACCGTCAGCCGGACCGTGCAGCTCCACGCGGTCCAGGTCCGGAAGGCGCTCATGATCCGTTGCTCCCGCCGTCCGTGCTGCTCGAGGAGGACGAGGACGAGCCGACACCGCTACTGCTCGAGCTCGAGCTGTCGGAGCTGCTGGAACTACTGGAGCCCGAGCTGCTGTCGGAGCTGGTTGAGCTGGAGGTGCTGTCGGAGTCGGAGCTGGTCGAGGTCGTCGTACTGCCGGATGAGCTGTCGTCGGACTGGCGGGCGGCCGCGACCGCGACGGTCAGGCCGGTGCCGCCGATACCGATGACCGCTGTCGCGACCGCGGCTGCCGAGGCCCGGCGCAGCCACCGGCGGCGAGGGGACTTGGGGTCTTGTGTGGTGTCCATGCCGCAAGCCTCGGGCGAGGCCCCTCAGCCGCACTCCAAGAGAACATCAAGCGACCATCAAGTTCTGCTGAGAGCTTTCTGAACGCAGGCTAAGCCTCAGCCGCTCACTTCGGGTGGGCAGTCGGCATGGCGATGTTTCTCGATGGTCTCGACGATCTCGTCTGAGACTTCGCCCAGGACGGCCATCCGGTCCGGGCCGAACACGTCGACGAAGAACTTGCGAACCCGGGCCGCATGAGCCGGCGCGCAAGCCTTGATCGCGGCCAAACCCTCGTCGGTGATGACGATCTCCGGGTAGCGCGCGTCGCAGGCCTCCTTGCGGATCAGGCCGCGCTTCTCCATCCGGCTCAGGTGGTGGGACATCCGGCTCTTCTCCCACTGGGTCGCCTTGCCCAACTCGAAGGCACGCATCCGGCCGGTCTCCGACTCGGACAGGTTCACCAGGATCTCGAAGTCCGACTTGGACAGCCCGAACTCCCGCTGGAGATGACGCTCCAGGTGCGTCTCCAGCGTCCGGTGCATCAGCAGATAGCTGCGCCACGCCTTCTGCTCGTCGTCGTCGAGCCACGGTCCCTTGCTCACATCCACCATCCTACCGGATCGGGTTGACACATCAACCGAACGCGCTACGCTGTGGAGAGTTGACACATCAACCCGAGGAGAATCTCGATATGAGTGAGCAGAAGCTGATCGCCGTCGTCGGAGCCACTGGAGCGCAGGGCGGCGGACTGGTCCGGGCGATCCTGGAGGACCCGGCCCGGACGTTCGCCGTACGCGCGCTGACCCGGAACCCGGACTCGTCCGGCGCGAAGGCTTTGGCGGCAGCCGGCGCCGAGGTGGTCGCGGCCGACCTGGACGACGAGGCAAGCGTGCGCGCGGCGTTCGAAGGCGCGTACGGCGCCTACGTCGTGACGAACTACTGGGCCGCGACGGAAGACGCGACCCGGACCCGTGCGGAAATGGAACTGGCTCAGGCCGAGAACGCCGCCCGAGCCGCCGCCGCAGCCGGCGTCGAGCACGTGATCTGGTCGACGCTCGAGGACACCCGGCCGTTCTTCGGCGACCGCGACGACGTACCGAGCCTGGACGACGGTCGCTACAAAGTCCCGCACTTCGACGCCAAGGGCGAAGCCGACGCGCTCTTCACGAAGTACGGCGTACCGACAACCTTCCTCCGTACGACGTTCTACTTCGATGCCTTCATCAACGGCATGGGGCCGACCCGCGACGCCGACGGCAAGCTGACCATCAGCATGCCGATGGCCGACAAGCCCCTCTCCGGCATCGCGTCCGACGACATCGGCCGCACCGCCCTCGCCATCTTCAAGCAAGGCACCGCCTACATCGGCATCACCGTGAGCATCGCCGGCGACCACCTCACCGGCCACGAATACGCCGCCGCCCTCACCGAAGCCCTAGGCGAAGAGGTCGCCTACCAACCCCTCACCTGGGACCAATACCAAGCCCTCCCCTTCCCCATGGCCACCGAGTTCTCGAACATGTTCCAGTTCTACGCCGAAGACCACGAACGCTTCACCGGCGACCGCAACCTCGACAAGGTCCGCGCCCTCAACCCCGACCTGCTGTCCTTCGCCGACTGGCTGACCAAGCACAAGGGCGCCATCCCCACCAAGTGATCCAGGGCGGATCGGGGTCACACCCGATCCGCCCAGCAAGTCCTGCGGCCGGTGGCTCAGGATCGGCCGGGTGGATCGTAGCGGTAGGCCTCACGCGGGTCGCGGTGTACGGCTGGAGCGGTCGGGACGGTCGTGGTGACGGGCGTGCCGGTGGCGGGGGTTACGCCGAAGGTTGCGGCTCTCTGGGCCGCGCTGGCGTCGACGAAGGCGGCCTGCAGTTGATCGGCCGCCGGCGCTGGCGGGTGCGCGAGCATTTCGACGGCCTCGATGCCGATTCCGGCGACCTCGCCGCCGAGGAGTCGGGCCTCGAGCAGGGTCTGTTCGAGCGCGCGTGGGGACAGGCCTGAGTGTCCGACAAGGCCGTTGGCGGCACCATCGACCAGCCGATAGTGAGCCTCCATTGCTTGCTGGATGCCGATGATCGCGTTCTCGTGCTGCTCAGTCGGGATCTGCGCCCTCGCGTCGGCCGAGTCCAAGAAGAGGGCCCTCGCGGCAGCTCGCATCGGCGAGCTCTGCTGCCCGGGCTGGTGCGGAAGCGGCAGCAGATTCCGTGCGATGTCCGGGTTGCGGAGGTGGTCGCCGAGCTCCGCGACGAAGCCGTCGACCGCGGCCTCGTCCAGGCGGTCGCGGGGGACGGCGGATTCGGGGGCGCGGCCCTGCTCCTTGAGGATCGCCTGGTAAGCCTCCGGAACCCCGCTGGCCGCGATCATGTTGTCGACGTCTCGCACGGCCAGGTGCCTGGCCAGTCCGACGACGAACCGCACATGCCTCAGGTCCCCCGCATAGGCGTTGACCATGGCATCACAAATGGCCGACCGATCTCCGGCCGGACTGACCCCCTGAAAGCTGCCGGTGTCATCCTTCAGCGCGCGTCCGGTGACTTTCTCCACCATCCCGGACATCCGTGCCCACCACCTGCCGCGCACAGACGGGGCTCCCTGTTCGGCGGACCGCCGACCGAAGACACTCGCCACATCACCCTCCTCGCGGCCAACCGCATCAATCTACCAACCCTCGCCGCGCCCTCCCGATCATCCGCCTAACCGGTTTTCGGCGTCGGCGGTCAGGAATGGGATTCGAGGAGTTTTGCGGCGGCTTGGTGGACGAGGGTGGCTAGTTCGGGTGGGGCGAGGACGGTGGCGGCGCCGGCTTGGGCGAGGACGGCGGCGCAGGCTTCGTGGGGGTTTTCCAGGTCGGTCTCGATGATGAACCAGCCGTCGGTGTCCGGGCGGATCGGCGCCGTTGGCTTGAAGCGGGTGACCGCGTGGTCGCGGACTCGCAGCACCATCGGGTACGACGGGAGGGTCGCACGGAAGCGGCGTTGGGCTTCGGTCCAGTACTGGCTGAGGTCGAAGCCGGGCGGTCTCGTGAAAAGCTCCTCGGTCGAGGATGCGGTGGTCACGCGGCTCAGCCGGTAGGTGCGGATCTCGCCGTCGCGCCGAGCCGCGATCAGGTACCAGGTGCGGGATTTCGCGACAAGGCCGAGCGGCTCGACCGTGAACGACTTCTCCCGGTAGGTGATCCTGATCCGCCGTTCCGCCCAGATCGCCTCGCGGCAGAGGTCGAGACAGCGCGGTGCTTCGCGGCGGTCGTCCCAGCCTGCGTGGTCGACGAGGAGCCGCTGGCGCGCGAACTCGGCGTCGCGCCGGGTCGCCTCAGGCAATGCGGCGATCAGCTTGGTCATCGCATGGTTGCTCGAGGCATCGATACCGAGGTCGGCGAGCACGTGCGCGGTCGCGCCGACGAACACCGACATCACCTCGGACGGCGTGAGTCCGGTCAGCCGGGTCCGGTAGTCGGGAAGCAGCGCCCAGCCGCCACCGCGGCCGCGGACGGCGTACACCGGGACGCCGGCGAGGCTCAGGGCGTCCAGGTCGCGCTGGACCGTTCGCGGCGAGACGCCCAACTGCTGCGAGAGCTGACTCACGGTCGACTGACCGCGAGTCTGCAGGTGCAGCAGGAGCCGGAGAAGCCGCTCGGCACGCATGGTTCGACTATGCCAGACAAATAAGCCAACAGGTGGCGTCTTTTCTCCCTACGGTCGTCCCATGAGCGTTCTCGAGATCACCCGCGAGCAGGCCGTCGCCTACCGGCTTCGCGTGAACCACCTGGTCGAGCGACTACCGCCGGCGTCGTACGAGGAAGCGGCGTACGTCGGATTGCAGGACACGGCGCCTCGAGACGCTCTGCTCGGTCTGCACGCTCGGGTCGCGGACTGCGAGCCGGACACCTGGAAGCATCCGAGCCTGGTCCAGACCTACAGTCCGCGCTGGGCAGTGTATGTCCTGCCGTGGAAGGACTTCGGCGTCTTCACCCTCGGCAGACTCCCGCTCGCCGCCGAGGCTGTGCGCCGGATCGACAAGCTCGCGGACCGTGTGTGCCGAACGCTGGACGGACGCGAGCTGCGCGGCGGGGTACCCCATGTGCGCGACGCCTGTGCGAGCGGCCGGATCGCCTTGCGGTGGACGACGAGTGCCTTGTGGGTGCGCGAGGTACCGAGGCCGGATGTCAACGTGGACGAGGCACGCAAGGAACTCTGCCGACGGCACGTGAGCAGGTTCGCGCCGACGAGCCCGAAGACCTTCGCCTGGTGGGCCGGTCTCTCCCCCGCCGATGCCCGGCAGATCTGGAAGTCGATCACACCCGAACTGCTCGAAGTGGATTTCGACGGCACCGCCGCCTGGATCCTGCAGGCCGACGAGGCCTGTATCCGGGAGGCACCAAGACCGCGAGGGATCCGGCTGCTCGTCGAGCCGGATCTCCGGCTCCTGGGCCGCGACCGGGACGGCAGATTCATTGGCCCAGGCAAGAGAGCCATGACTCCGGCCGCGGACTCCTTCCATCCCAACGGCGTCCTCGTCGACGGCCGGATCGTCGGCGCCTGGGGCCGAAAGGGCGGCCGTGTCCACGTCATCCTGACTGAGCAACTCACCGCACCCCAGTACGACGCCCTCGCCGCCGAGGCCTCGGCATTCCCAATCCCCGGTGCACACCTATCCCTGGAGAAGCAGTCGTGACAGCCGTCGTCGTGGAAGACCTGTATATGACCTATCGCGCGCCGATTCGGGGGTCTGGATGGAAGGAGACGCTGAGCTCCGTCTTCAATCGGCGCTACCGAGAGGTCCCCGCCGTACAGAACGTCTCGTTTGCTCTCGCGCCGGGTGAGGTCGTCGGGTTCATCGGGCCGAACGGCGCCGGGAAGACGACGACGATGAAGATCCTGTCTGGGTTGCTGCACGCCACCTCCGGGCACGTCCGGGTGCTGGGCTACTCGCCGTGGCAGCGACGGTCCGACTTCCTCCGCCGGATCGCGTTCATCCGCGGCAGTCAGCCGGTGGGTGGATCCCAGGAGCTCACCGTGCTCGACACCCTGCAGTACCAGCGATTGCTGTACGACGTCCCGCCGGCCGACTACCGCCGGAACCTCGACGAGCTCACCGAACTGCTCGACCTCAAAGACCTGCTGCAACGCCAGCTCAGGGCGCTGAGCCTGGGCGAGAAGATGCGCGCGGGCCTGGCCCTATCCCTCCTGTACCGGCCGGAGGTGATGTTCCTCGACGAGCCGACACTCGGCCTCGACGTGACCGGCGCGACCACGATGCGCCGCTTCGTCGCCGGGTACGCCGAGCGGGCCGGCGCCACCGTGCTGCTGACCAGCCACTACATGGCGGACGTCGCCTCGCTCTGCCCGCGGCTCGTGCTGATCGACAAAGGCAAGGTGCAGTACGACGGCCAGCTCGACCAGCTCGCGGCCAAGCTGTCGCCGTACAAACTCCTCCGCCTGACCGCACCGAATGCCGACGAGGAACGGCTGAAGGAGGCAGGCGAAGTCGTCGAAGCGTCGAACGGGACCTGGGTCCTGCGGGTGCCACGCGAGGAAGTCGCCCGGACCACCGCTCGACTGCTCACCGAACTGGAGGTCGCGGATCTCGCCGTCGAAGAGGCTCCACTCGAGGCCGTCATCGACCGCGCGTACAGGGAAGGCGTCGGATGAGCCAGTTGATCGCCCTCCGGATCCGGATGGAGGTCCTCGAATGGTCCGGCGCCTGGTGGTTCCTGCTCACCCTGGTCGTCCAGGCGGTGCTCGGCCCGCTCATCGGCATGTTCATCTGGTCAGCGGTCTACCCCGCGGATTCGTACGTCGCGACGTACTACGTAGCGCTGCTCCTGGTCACGGTGATGACGGAGTCGTTCGAGCAGCACACCTTCTCCGAGAAGATCTACGACGGAACGATCAGCCACGAGCTGCTCAGGCCGCAGCCCGTCGTCATCAACACGATCGGCACCAACCTCGCCATCCGGATCTGGATGGCGGCGATGGGCATCCCCGTCGCACTGCTGGCCGGGTTCGCGTTCGGAGTCTCCCTGACCTGGACCGCCGTCCTGTCAGCTGTCCCCGCCTTCGTCCTCGGCGCCACCCTCACCTTCTGCTGGACCTTCCTGCTGTCCCTCACCGCCTTCTGGACCGAACGGGTGCACTCGATCGTCGGCTTCGGATGGACGCTGAACACGCTGCTCGGCGGCACCATCGCACCACTCGCGTTCCTCCCGGGGCCTCTGCGCGATATCGGTCAGGTCTTGCCGTTCTACGGGATGCTGGGCCTGCCGGCCGACGTCGCCGCCGGCCGCGTTCACGGCCTGGCTCCCGTGCTCACCGGCCTGGCCTACCAAGCCGGCTGGCTCACGGTCATCATCACGTGCGCTGTCCTGCTGTGGCGGGCCGGAATCCGTCGCTACACGGTGGTGGGCGCATGAAACTCCTCAGACTCTTCGCCGCGGGATTCACCCGTTCAGCGCAAGCCACCCTCACGTTCCGGATCAACCTTCTCTTCGACATCGTGCTGTCGATCATCGGCGTCGGCGCGAGTCTCGCCACTGTGTTCATCGTGTACGCGCGGACGGACTCGCTGGCCGGCTGGACCGAGGCCGAGACGTACGTGCTGATCGGCACCTTTCAGTTGCTCAGCAGCCTGAAGAACGCCTTCATCGATCCCAACCTGTCCTGGTTCCCGGAGAACGGCATCCGCAACGGCAAGCTCGACACCTTCCTGCTCCAGCCGGCGCCAACGCTCTACCTCGCCAGCCTGGCCAGGTCGACGCCCTTGTCGCTCATCCAGTTCGTCCTCGGTCTCGCCGTCATCACGCTGGGAATCACCAAGCAAGGACGACCACCAGCGCCCGGCGCGATCCTGGCCTGGATCCTGACCCTCATAGCCGCACTCGCAGTCACCTGGGCGATGGGCGTACTGCTCGCCTGTCTCGCCTTCTGGGCACCACGTCTGCAGCTCGACGTCTTCTACGGTTCGGCGTGGGAGCTCGCTCGCTACCCCACCGATATCTACCGCCGTCCGCTGCGCCTCGTCCTCACTTATCTCTTCCCACTCACCCTGATCGCGACCATCCCGACCAGCACGCTCCTCAACGGGCCACGGGTGCTCGTTTTGGGTCCGGCCGTGAGCGGCGCCATACTTAGCTGCTCTCTCGCTGTCGGGTGTTGGCGGCTCGGGTTGCGCCGGTACACCGGGGCAACCTCCTGAGAGCGAGATTTCGTCACGTAGCGCGCTGGATTGTACTCGGAGCGTTGCAATGTTGGGCAATGTGGGGCCATCGCTCGGTCTGCACCTGTGGGGCGGGTAGGTTCATGGTCTGCCGGAAGCGGTTTACCGACATCGGTTTTCGGTAATAGGGCAGTCGGACAGTACTGGGCTTGGGAGGAACGGCGGGACGTGGAAGGCACCGAGATTCGGAAGCTGGCAGCGCTTGAGGACAAGCACTGGTGGTACCGGGAGCGCCGGGCCCTGCTGGCTCGTGAGCTCTCAGCCCTGGCCAAGCGTGGTGTGAAGCCCGGCCGGGCGCTGGACATCGGCGCGGCCGGTGGCGGCAACACGCGCGTACTGCTGTCCCATGGATGGTCGGCGACCGCGCTGGAGTACGGACCGGAAGGTGCCGAGGTCGCGCACGAGCGCGGCATCCCGGTGATCCGGGCCGACGCCATGAGCCTGCCGTTGGCCGAAGCGTCGCTCGACCTGATCGTCGCCTTCGACATCCTCGAGCACCTGGTCGACGACAAGTCCGCCGCTGCCGAGATCTTCCGGGTCCTCCGTCCCGGCGGTACGGCGCTGATCGCGGTGCCGTGCGACATGGACCTGTGGAGCGAGCACGACGTCGCCGTCGACCACGTCCGCCGGTACGAGGCCGAGGAGCTCTCGGACCTGCTCGAGTCGGCCGGCCTGCAGATCGAGCGCCTGCGCTCCTGGAACGTCCTGCTCCGCCCGGTCGCGGCCTGGCGTCGCAAGCGCAGCACCGGGAGCGACCTGACGGAGATCTCGCCGGTGGTGAACTTCGGCCTCAGCGCCGTCATCGCCTCCGAGCGCGTCCTTCCGGTCGGGAAACTGCCCGGCATCTCGCTGCTGGTGCGGGCTAAGCGTCCCTGACGATCCGGTGATCGGCGGCGAGTGTCGCCGCCAGTTCCATCGTCGCCTCGTCCAGCTCGGCCGGGCTCGTCTCGCCGTACGCGTCGAGGATGCGCTCCTCGACGGTGTCCAAGGACAGCCCTGGTACTTCGGTAGACAAGGAACCGACCGACGCCGGGTCGAACGGCAGGTCGAGGTGGGCATAGACGTCCGCCAACACCGGCCGGAGCAGTTCGTCATCGCCGATCACGACCAGGGCGCTGAAGAGCCAGCCGTTGCGTACGACACGTTGCCCAGTGCCGACCAGCTTCACCACGCCGCGGGCGTTGACGCTGTGCGCACCCGGACAGTACTCACCCGGCACAGCTCCCACCCGGGCGTCGATGCCGAACTCCTGGAGTACGCCGGCGTACATCGCACCGAAATTCTTGAAGCGCGTGTCGAGGCCCTCAGGTGCGAGCTGTTCATGCTTGACGTGGTCGATGACCAAGGCCTCGGTCGTGTAGGCGACCGGTCGGCCGCCGACCGCGCGTACCAACGGCTCGAAACCGGCCGACCGAGCGGCACGTACGGCGGCGTCGAAGCCGGCCGCATGGGTGTCGCGGCGACCGAACACCAGGACCGGGGCGGTCGGGCGGTAGATCCGCAGCGCCTCGGTCAGCTCGCCTGAGGACGCACGCCGTACGAGCGCGTGAGCGACCGCCAACTCCATCGCCTCGTCACCTGACACGTCGGAAAAGCTACCGCGCCTGGAGTACTCCGCACAGATGACGACGGTAGGCCGAGCCGTGTGCCAGACTGCGGAGATCATCAGCAAGGACGGGATCATGGACGTTCGCTCATTCCTTCCGTCCCGCCCAGGCGGTCCTACTGATCCGGACAGGTGGGTCGATTCGGGTCCGCCGCGCTTTCCATTGGCCGGCAAGGTCGTCGCGGCGGCCCTCGTGCCGCTGGGCACGCTCGGCTGGGTCCGGCACGAGGGGCTCGATGCCTCGACCGCGATCACGCTGGTCGCGGTCGCAGTGGCCGTGGGTACGGCGCTCGGCGTGCTGGCGCGGTGGCCTGTAGCGACTCTGGCGATCACGCTGGCCGGGTCGTTGACGACCGTGCTCGTCTACCAGATGAACCCGATCATGGTGCTCGCGTTGCAGGTCGCGGTGTTCGGCGTCGCAGCCTTGCAAACCCGCACCGTCGCCCTGATCGCGGCGGCGGTGACGGCGATCATGTTGTTTTGCCTCACCTGGGCGAGTGCGCGCGGGCCGGCGACCGATGCGCGGGTGATCATCGGAGTCGTGCTGACCGGGTTCTCGTTCGCGTCGGGTCGGGCTGTGCGCGGGCATCGGGCCCTGGTCGCGGCGCTCGCGGACCGGGCGCGGCGGGCTGATGAGACGCGTGAGCAGGAGGCGCGGGCCCGGGTCGCCGAGGAGCGGGTCCGGATCGCGCGCGAGCTGCACGACGTGGTGGCTCACCACATCGCGGTGATCAACGTTCACGCGGGCCTGGCTCGCAAGGCCCAGGGACGGAGTCCTGAGATGCTCGACTCCTCACTGACCCACGTACAGGACGCGGCCCACACCGTCCTCGAGGAGCTCGGCACAGTGCTCCACGTACTGCGCTCGGGCGGTGGGGACGACGTCGAATTGGCTCCGACGTCCGGACTCGATCGCCTCGACGACCTGCTGGCGACCATGGCCTCGACCGGCTTCGAGGTGCGGCTGCGCCGGGAAGGGCGACCACGACCGATGGATGCCGCGTGCGATCTCGCGGCTTTCCGGATCATCCAGGAGTCGCTCACGAACGCCTCCAAGCACGGCTGGGGCGACCAGGCCGACCTCACCTTGGCGTACGACGAATCGGAGCTCCGGATCGAGGTCCGCAACGCAACCAACCAGGACTCCGGGCCGTCACGTGGCACCGGGCAAGGATTGATCGGGATGCACGAACGCGCGAAAGCCTGTGGCGGAACCCTTTCCACCCGCCTCGACGCGGACGGCATCTTCCGCGTCGACGCCATGATCCCGAACCATCCGCGCAGAGGCCAGTCGTGATCCGGGTCCTGCTGGTGGACGACCAGCCGCTCATCCGCGTCGGCCTGCGCGGAATCCTCGAACTCGAGGACGACATCGAGGTCGTCGGTGAGGCCTCCTCCGGCCGGCAGGCGCTGACTCGGCTGGCGGCCACACCGGCTGACGTCGTACTGATGGACATCCGGATGCCGGAGATGGACGGGATCGAGACGACCAGCGCGATCTGCGCGGATCCGCGCTACGCGGACGTGCGGGTGCTGGTCCTGACGACGTTCGAGACCGACGAGTACGTCGTCGCCGCGCTGCAGGCGGGCGCGAGTGGATTCCTCGGCAAGGGCGCCGAGCCGGAGGCGGTTGCCGACGCGGTCCGGGTGATCGCCCGCGGCGAGTCGCTGCTCTCGCCGGCCGCGACCCGGTCGTTGATCGAACGCTTCCTGGCGAAACCAGCTGCCAGTACGGCGCCCGTCGTACCGGCTCTGGACGCATTGACCGAGCGGGAGCGGGAGACGCTCGTACTCGTTGCACAGGGCAAGTCCAACGAGGAGATCGCCGAGCACTTCGTCATCTCGCCGCACACGGTCAAGACGCACATCAGCCGCACCATGATGAAGCTCGACGCACACGACCGGGCCCAGCTCGTCGTGATCGCGTACTCCGCCGGATTACTCCATCCGCAGTAGCGGAGATACAGCTGACAGGCGACGACGCGGACGGCCGTTCCCGGCACGGTTGTGGGTATGAACAGCACATACCGGGGCGATCGATGATCACCGTCGAGAACGTGACCAAGTCGTACGGCGAGAAAGTTGCCGTCGACAACCTGAGCTTCACCGTCAAGCCCGGAGTCGTGACCGGGTTCCTGGGACCCAACGGCGCCGGCAAGTCCACCACCATGCGGATGATCGTCGGCCTCGACCGGCCCGACCACGGCATGGTGACCGTCAACGGCATCCCGTACGCCGACCACACAGCACCGCTGCATCAAGTCGGAGCGCTGCTCGAGGCGCGAGCGATTCATCCCGGACGGTCCGCCTACAACCACCTGCTCACTCTCGCCGCGACCACCGGCATCCCGCGCCGGCGGATCGACGAGGTACTCGCGCTGGTCGGGCTGACGAGTGTCGGCAAGAAACGTGCCGGCGCCTTCTCGCTCGGCATGGGCCAGCGGCTCGGCATCGCCGCGGCCTTGCTCGGCGACCCCGAGGTGGTGATGCTCGACGAGCCGGTGAACGGGCTGGATCCGGAGGGAATCCAGTGGATCCGGGGACTGCTCAAGTCACTGGCGGACGAGGGCCGGACGGTCTTCATCTCCTCGCACCTGATCTCCGAGATCGCCTTGGTCGCCGACCATCTGGTTGTCGTCGGCAAGGGCAAGCTCATCGCCGACACCACCGTCAGCGAGATGCAGCGAGCCGCGTCCGGTCTCGTCGTACAGGTCCGTTCGCCGCGGGCCACGGAACTCGCCGACCTGCTCCTGGACGACGGTGTCAGCATCCAGTCCGGTGCCGGTGGCAACGACCTGACCGTGAGCGGTCTGGAGGCGGCCGTGATCGGCGATCGCGCGCTGGCCGCCGGACTCCCGATTCACGCCCTGATCCCGACGGAGGTCTCGCTCGAAGAGGCCTTCATGCGGATGACCCACGACTCCGTCGAGTACCAACCGACCCTGGAAGCGAGCGCACGATGAGCGCAACCCTCGACACCCCGATCCCCACTCGCCACGACATCGTCGAAGTCGCCGGGCTGCGTGATCCCGAGACCGCGAGCCGGCTCCGCGTCACCTTCAGCCGGGTCACGCGGTCCGAGTGGTACAAGTTCGCCACGCTGCGATCGTCCTGGATCACCCTCGCGACCGCCGTCCTTGTCCTGATCGGCTTCGGCGTCCTGGCTGCCCTGGTCACCTCGGGCGAGGTCACACCCGGTGGACCCGGTGGCGGACCCGACAGCACCGACCCCACCAGCATCAGCCTCAGCGGCGCCATGCTCGCCCAGATCATCCTCGGCATCCTCGGCGTGCTGCTGATCTCCGGTGAATACTCCAGCGGAATGATCCGGGCGACGCTCGCAGCCGTACCGCGCCGGTTGCCGGTGCTGTGGGCCAAGGCGCTGGTCATCGGCGCCGTCAGCCTGATCGTGTCGACCGCCTCGGCGCTGGTTGCCTTCCTGGTCGCACAGCAGATCCTTGGTGACGGCGCGAATGCCTCGCTTTCGGACGACGGAGTACTCCGAGCGGTGTTCGGCACTGGCGTTTACCTGGCCGCCGTCACTCTGATGGGACTCGCGATCGCCGCACTCCTGCGCACGCTGCCGGCGCGATCGGCGCCCTCTTCGCCTTATTGCTGGTGGGTCCCGGACTGCTCCAGCTGATCCTGCCCTCGAGTTGGGAAGACAAGATCCTGCCGTATCTGCCGTCGAACGCCGCGTCCTCGTTCACGTCGGTGACTCCACCCGACGGGATGCTCTCCGCCGGAAGCGGCGCAGCCGTCCTCGCCGCCTGGGTCGTCGTACTTCTCGGAGCCGCGGCACTGCTCCTCCGCCGCCGGGACGCTTAAGGCGCTGCGAGCGTCAGGACGACCTGGTTCTTGTGGATGGTGAGGTGGCCGCCGGCGGCTTCGGCGCAGCGGCGGGCGATGTCGAGGCCTAGGCCGGTGGAACCACGGTCGCTGCGGCCGCGTTCGCCGGCGCCGAGCGGGATGCCGGGGCCCTTGTCGGCCACCACGATCCGTACGCCGGTGCCGAGTCGCGTCAGCGAGATCCGGGCCGGGGTGCCGTCGGGAGTGTGGGCGACGACGTTCTCGACCAAGGCATCCAGAGCCGCTCCAAGGTCCTCGGCCGAGGCGCGGACCATCGCCGGCGGAGCCGGGAGATCGAGGGTGAGCTCGCGGCCCTGGTCCTCGAACAGCGGTTCCCAGAAGGCGGCTCGGGCGCGGGTCACCTCGACGGCGTCGGCGTGCGGCACGCGTCCTTCGCGTTGCGGCCGCCGGGCCGCGCTGATCACCGCGGTCAGGGTCCGTTCCAGGCTGGTCACCTGGGTGTTGAGTTCCTCGGCGCTCTCGCGGTCGGGCAGCGCCTCGACCTGCAGCCGGAGTGCGGTCAGCGGCGTACGGAGGCGGTGAGAGAGGTCCGCGACTGCCTCGCGTTCGACGGCGATCACTTCGTCGATGCGGTCGGCTAGACCGTTGAGCGCGGCACCGACCTTGGCTACTTCGACTGGACCGGTCGTTGGTGCCCGGGCGTCCATGTCGCCGGCTGCAAGGCGTTCCGCCGTACCGGCTGTTTGCTCCAGTGGGCGGGCCAGGCGGCGGGAGACCAGCTCGGCGCCGGCGATGCTGAGCAGCAGGACGAGCAGGCTGCCGCCGATCAGGATGAGCAGTCGTGGGCCGAGTCCGTCGTACACCTCGTCGGCGGTGAGGTACATGCAGATCGACGCAGGGCCGTCCTTGGTGCCGACTTCGACCTCGACCGCCGTACCGCCGCTGACGTCGCGGTAGGCGGCGTCGCCGACCTTCGGCGGGCCTTTGTCGTCGTCATCGCCGTCGCCGTATTCGCTCGGCATCGGTTTGGGCGCGGTCACACCACCCGGTGGCGGGTCGCCGAGCGTCGTACCGTCGGCGAACCGGACCGAGACGCGTCCGAATTGGTCCTTGGTCACCTCGTCGATGTATGCCGTGATGTCGTCGGCCGTGCGGCTCTGGTCGCCGATGTAGTACGCGACCGTCTCGGCGGTGTAGCGGGCCCGTTCCTTGGCATCGGAGGCGGTATTGCTCCGGAGCAGGATGATCAGTGGTACGGCGAACGCCAGCACGACCAAGGTGGTCATGCCGACCGACAACAGCAGGATGCGGCGGCGCACGATCAGCTACCCTCGGGCGCGGCCAGCTTGACCCCGACGCCGCGAACGCTGTGCAGGAAGCGGGGATCGGCCGCCGTCTCGCCGAGCTTGCGGCGCAGCCACGACAGGTGAACGTCGACCGTACGGTCGCCACCGCCCCACGGCAGGCCCCAGACCTCGGCCAGCAGCTCGCGTTTGGTGATGACTGCTCCGGGACGGCGCGCCAGCGCGAGCAGGAGGTCGAACTCCTTGCGGGTCAGGTCGACGGACGCGCCGTCGACGGTGACCTCGCGACTGCGCGGATCGATCCGGAGCGCGCCCAGGTCGAGCGACGACTCGCCCTGCTGGTCCTGGCCGAGCCGCCGCAGTACCGCACGGATCCGGGCGTCGATCTGGGCCGAGCTGAACGGCTTGATCACGTAGTCGTCGGCGCCGGCGTCGAGCAGCTTGACCACGCTCGCGTCGTCGTCGCGAGCCGTTGCCACGATCACCGGTACGTCGCTGACCGCGCGTACCATCGCGAGCACGTCGTGACCGTCGAGGTCGGGCAGGCCGAGGTCGAGGAGCAGCACGTCCGGCCGGTCCCGCGCGACCATGGCGACGCCCTCGGCTCCGGCGGCGACAGCCGTGACGACGTGGCCGGCCGCCGTCAGGGACTTACCCAGCGACGTCCGGATCGCATCGTCGTCCTCGACCAGCAACACCCGCACCATGCTGATGAGGGTAGCTGGAGGCCCCTTACGAAGGCGCTTTCAGGCCGGTACTACGAAGCTCCAGGTCGGCCAGTCTGGTGATGACTGCGGTGTCGCCTTCGCGCCAGGCCTTGACGGGGTCGTCGGAGATCTTCGCGAGCCGGTGCATGGGCTGGTTCGCCATCGCCCGGAGCGCGAACAGGTCGAGATCCGCGGCGCTGTCGATGAACTTCTGCGCAGCCGTCGCCCGCCGCGAGAACCGGATCCGTCGCGGCAGCCAGATCAGCAACGCGAACAGCACCGGCAGCCCGATCGTCACACTGGCCAGCACGTACGCCAACTGCTCCACCGCGTGCGCTTGATCCCGCCCTGCCTCCGCCAGCTTCCCTGCGGCCGCCGCGGCGCCGTCGACCGGCGACCGCAGCTGATCCCCGACTGCTGGGACCTTTCCGATCGGCTCCGCCAGCCGGCGCAGATCGCCCGCCAGCCCATCCCCGGCCTCAGCCGCCTTCCGCCCCGGCGCGCCCAACGCGTTGGTGATCCGGAACACCAGCAGCCCAAGCTCCACACAGAGCCAAATCCAGCCCACCAGCATCAGATCGCCCACGACCTGCCAAAACCGCTGCCGACCCACATCGGAGTAGAGCTTCACCGGCGTGACACTAGCGATCTTTCCGGAACATCACTGCCCCTCCGTGCACATTCGTTTCCGGAAAGCAGCAGTACGGCGGTCAGAGCGCCGTACGGAGGTCCCAGAGGAGGGGGTAGTAGCGGAGGTCGAGGCGGCTGCGGAGGTAGCCGGCGCCGGACGAGCCGCCGGTGCCGGGCTTGGTGCCGATCATGCGCTCGACCATGACGACATGACGGGCGCGCCAGGCGGCGGCGAGCTCGTCGTGCTGGAGCAGCGCCTCGGCGATCTCCCAGACGGCGGCGTAGTGACCGCGGTCGCCGGCCACCTTGCGGAGGGCGTCGCGGATGTCGTCCTCGGCGTCGGTGGCGAAGCCCGCCTTCGCCAGTACGACGAGGAACGCGTCCCACAGCGTCGGCTCCTGCAGGCGCTGCTCGAGGCGGAGCTTCTCCGCGTCGGTCAGGCCGCGGAACCGCTTGACGAACGACGGATCCTTCGCCCCGGACAGGAACTCGATCTCGCGGAACTGCACCGACTGGAACCCACTGGCCGGCGACAGCCGGTGCCGGAACTCGCCGAAGTCCTGCGGTGTCATCGTCTCCAGGATGTCGACCTGCTGGGTCAGCGTGCGCTCGATCGTGTGCACCCGGCGGAGCAGATGCTCGGCCAGCCACAGCTCACCGGACAGCATCGCGTCCCGGGAGGCGGTCAGCTCGTGAAGCACTTGTTTGAACCACAACTCGTAGACCTGATGGATGGTGATGAACAGCAGCTCGTCATGCGCCGGCGGATCCGACTCCAGCCGCTGCTGATCGAGCAGCTCGGCCAGCCGCAGATAGCTCCCGTAGGTGAGCCGGCCGCCCTCCTCACCGAAGTGAACGTCGACCCCGTCCCACCGCCCGGCCACCCCGTCACCAGTGCTCATGAGGCCGAGAGTATCCGACACTCCGTGACCGGTCAGCGATTCGGTCGTTGAGGGTTGGGTACGCCGATTCGAGGAGTTGTATGTCCGCCACGGTCCGAAGCCCGCTGGTCCCGGGACCGATTCAGGGGCCCACGCGTGAAGAACCGCAGGTCGAGGCGTTGCTGCTCGACGACTACCCGTCGCTGGTGCACCTGGCCTATCTGATCCTCCCGCCTTCGATCAGCAGGCAGCGGCGGGTGGCCGCGGCGCACGCCGTCGTACAGCGTGCTCTCCCGCCCGACGCGTCTTATCCGGCGAGCGGACTCCGTGAGTTCATGCGCAATCGCGTCGTCCAGGAGGCTGCTGAGCAGGCAAGCCGTCGTACGGCGTTGGGCCGGCTGGCCGGACTCTTCGCACCCTCCGACGCGCTGGACTTCAACCCCTGCTCCATGCACCTCGACGCCACCACGGTCCGCCGGCGCAACCACCGCGCCCGCCTCCTGGCGATCACCGTCACCGTTCTCATCGCGAGCAGCATCCTCACTTCGTTGCTGACCTCCTGATCGATACTGGGTAACTTGCAGGGCATGGCCCAACGGGAGACACTGCTGCGGGTTCAGCGGGACGACGGCTGCATCTTCACCCTGACGCTGACCCTCGACCCCGAGGGCGGCGAGCGCGGGATCACGTTTACCGAGTTCTACGACTACGGCCCGCTGGGCGACGACCCCGGCCGCGAGTACGGCTACAGCGTCCACGCCCCGTACGACGCCCTGGACGCCCTAGCCGACTTCTATGCCAAGGACGCGGCCGGATCCGCGGCAGATCGACTGGTCGAAGCACTGCAAACCCTGGTCCGCGAGGGCGTCCTCGGCGATCGTCTCGCTCTGAAAGGCAACCAGCACCGAGTACTGGAAGGCTTCGAACTGGCCGGCGTCGCGCCCACTACCAGTGTCTGGAGCTGGATCAACGACTGAGCCTGGATTCGAACCTCCTCGAATCTGCTCCCAGTTCGGTCGCCGCTGGGCATACTGCAGTGATGGCGATTCACCTCACGATGACCGCGGACCAGCTCGGTCGATCGCGCTTCGCCATCTCACCCGCGCAAGAAGTGGTCAGCACAGTTCGCCTCCGCGACGCGCATCCCGCCCGCCACGCGAGGACCTGGTACGCGCGTGCACGCGCATTGATGCCGGCCGGCGAACTGGCTCTGCTGGAGGCGCTGGTACCGGCCGACCACGACTACGCCCCGGACTTCCTGACTCCGCCACCCGCGCGACCCGTGGCGACGATCGAGGAACAGGCCCGGATCATCGCCCGGACGTCCGCCGACGACATCGAGCGCCAACTCGACATCGGCCTGCATGGACGGCCTGTCCGCGAGGACGTCGTGGCTCTGTTCGGCGACGAGGACACCTACCTGAGGTGGCGTCGTCCAGCGCCCGATGCGCTCGAGCGAGTGATCGCCGAAGGTCCGGAGGCCGTGGCGGTTGCCGCGGCCAAGGCTCTGCAGCTCTTCTTCGAGCTCGCCATCGAGCCGGACTGGAGCCGCACCACAGCGGTCCTCGGGGACGACGTACGCCGGAAGAGCGACCTCCTCGCCTCCCGCGGAGCCGTCGCCATGCTGAACGACCTCGGCCGCGGAATGGTGTGGGACGGCAGCGGAATCGTCCTGGATCGCCCGTACGACGTCACCGTCGACTGGGCCGACGACGGCGTACTGATGATCCCGACCTCGACGCATGTCGGGCCGGTGCAGTTCACGGTGAAGTGCCCGGAGCAACCAGCCGTTGTGTACCGATCGAACGGCATTGGCCGTCTCTGGCAGCGTGACGTCCAGGTGCCTAACCGCGCACTGGCTGATCTGCTGGGCGACACGCGCGCGGTGCTGCTGACCGAACTCGGCGAGCACCAGTCGACGAAGGAGTTGAGCAGCCGGCTGCCGTGGAGCGCTCCAACGGTGTCGTATCACCTTCAGGTCCTGCTGCGGGCGGGCCTGGTCGGACGCACCCGACGTGGAAACAGAGTGGTCTATCGCCGTACGCCGGTTGGCGACTCGTTGCTGGAGGCATGAGGAGGTGTCCGAGCAAACCAGGACTGCATGGCGTCGCTTCGTACCTTGGCAGGGCCGCGCTACCCGGGTCGACCTGGCGCTGCTGGGCGCGATTCTCGCCGTCGTCGCGGTTGGGCTGGCGCTGCGACCGCTCAAGCCGTTCCTGGTCGCGTCACATCCGGTCGCCCTCGCGTTCCTGACCGGCGATCTCGTGGCGATCGGCGCCGCGGCTGCGTTCGCCCGGATCGGGGAAGCTCCACTGTGGCTGGTCGTCCTCGCCGGTGCGGCCGGCATGGTCAAGTTCGACTGGCTCACCTGGTGGACGGGCCGGCGGTGGGGCGAGGGCATCATCAAGATGTTCACCACCAGCGAGCGCGTGCTGCGCTTCGCCGGGCGCGCTACTGAGCTCCCTCCGTGGGTTTTGCGGGTCGCCGTCCTGGTCGCCGTACTTCCGGGGGTGCCCACCGCGGTCGTGTACGCGATGGCCGGCTGGGCTGGGATGCGACTGACTGTCTTCCTCCTGCTGGACTTCTGCGGCGCCCTGGTTATGACCGGTCTGATTGCGGCCCTCGGGTACTGGAGCGGTCAGCGGGCCGTGGACATTGTTCTGCTCGTCGACAAGTACGCGTCTGTCGTGAGTCTGTCGATGATCGGCATCGCCGTCCTCATCCCCCTGGTCAAGCGGTGGATCCGGCCAGCTGAATCCGGCCGTTGATCTGGACGACCCACAACGCACAGCCCGGTACGGTCGCCAGACCGGCCAGCGGGACTTGGTTGACGATGACAACGGCCGCGGCCAGTACGGCGAGACTCAGCAGGGTGAGGTGTGGTCGGCGTACGGTCGCATAGATCGCCGTGCGCAGCGGGGTGTCCGGATTGGCGAGCATGGTCAAACCGATGCTCAAGGCAAGGATCCCGAGGACGGCAAGCAGCGGGACCAGGGCGGCACCCGGCATCGAGTTGTGGAGGACGGCGATGTCGGCGGCGAGCACTCCGACGGCGGCAAGAGTCAGCGTCGAGAGCAGGAGAGCGCGCGGGGCGAGACGCTTGTAGCTGCGGAAGAACGAGCCCTGGTCGTCGAGATAGGCGAACCCCGCGGCGACTGCGGGTCCGATGACGACTGCCGCGAGTACGCCGAAGAACACCGGATAGCCGAGTGGGTCGGAGACTACGGCGAGCGCGAGGAGGAGGGGTGAGGTGGCGGCGGCGAGGCCGAGGTTGACGACCAGGACGCGGTGGGCGAAGGACCAGATCAGGTCCCAGGCGTCGGCGCGGACGTTGACCCGGGCGAGTGGCGACCCCATCATTTCAGCCCACTCGTGGCGATGCCGCGGACGAAGTACTTCTGGCCGAGCAGGAAGATCACCAGGATCGGCAGCACCGACAGCACCGAGCCGGTCATGATCATGGCGAACTCTGCGTCGTACAAGCCGACGAACGAGCGCAGGCCGAGCTGGATCGTCCACAGCTTGTTATCGGTCAGGTAGATGAACGGGCCCATGTAGTCGTTCCAAGTGTTCACGAAGGTCAGCAGCGCGAGGCTCGCCAGCGCCGGCTTCGAGAGCGGCAGGATGATCCGCGCCCAGATGCCGTACTCACTCAGCCCGTCGAGCCGGGCCGCCTCGCTCAGCTCGTCCGGGATGGTCAGGTAGTACTGCCGCATCAGGAAGACGCCGAACGCGCTGAACGCCTGCAGCAGGATCAGCGACAGGTGTGTGTTCACCAGTCCCGCCTTCTGCATGATGATGTACTGCGGCACCATGTACGCCTGCCACGGCACCGCGATCGTCGCGATGTACGCCAGGAACAACGCGTCCCGGCCGGGGAACCGCACCTTGGCGAACCCGTACGCCGCGAAGCTCCCGGTCAGCACCTGCAACGCGGTGATGCTCAAGCTCAGGAACACCGAGTTGCGCAGGTACGTCAGCAGCGGGATGCGCGCCCAGATCTTGGTGAAGTTGTCCCAGTGGAACTCCGCCGGGATCCACCGGACCGGCACGCTGAACACCTCGTTGTCCAGCTTCAGCGACGACGACACCATCCATGCGAACGGCACCAGTACGGCGATCGACAGTACGACGAGCAACCCGTACGCGACTCCACGTCGTACGTTCATCGCTCGCTCCTTCGCTGCAGGCGGAACTGCACCAGCGTGATCGTCAAGACGATGACGAACAGCACCATCGACACCGCCGACGAATAGCCGAACCGGCCCTGGGTGATGCCTTCGCGGAAGATCACCTGGGACAGCACCAGCGTCGAGCGGCCCGGACCGCCTTCGGTCATCACCTGGATCAGGTCGAACACCTTGAAACTCGAGATGGTCAGCATGATCAGCACGAAGAACGTTGTCGGACGCAACGACGGCACCGTGATGCTCCAGAACCGTTGCCAGGCACTCGCACCGTCCACCTGCGCCGCTTCGTACAACTCCCCCGGGATCGTCTGCAACCCGGCCAGATAAAGGATCATGTAGTACCCGAGGTCACGCCAGACGCTGGCCAGGATGACCGCCGGCATCGCCCACGTGGTCGACGTGGTCCACCCCGGCGGGTGGTCGATCCCGATTGCCCGTAGCAACTGGTTCACCGGGCCGACGTCCGGGCTGAGCAGCATGTTCCACACCACCGCCACCGCTACCAGCGAGGTGATGTAGGGGAAGAACAGCGCGGTCCGGAAGAACGAGACCCCGCGCAGTTTCTGGTTCAGCAGTACGGCGAAGCCCAGCGCCGCGCACAACGTCAGTGGCACGTGGCCGAGGGCGTAGTACGCGGTGTTGCGCAGGGCGGTCCAGAACGTCTCGTTGTGGATCATCCGGTCGACGTTGGCCAGCCCGACCCACTTCGGCGTGCTGTAGGAATCCCAGTCCAGGAACGACAATGCCAGCGACGCGAGCACCGGGATCAGGGTCAGGGTGGCGAAGCCGAGGAAGTTCGGCAGGATGAAGCTCCAGCCGAGCCGGATGCTCCGCCACCTCCTCCTCGCCGGCGACGGCGCCTTCGGCCCTGCCTTCGAGGGGGGCTGTGAAGGCGCCTGCGCCGGCGCGACGGTTGTGCTGGTCACAACGATCAGCCGACCTCGTTCTTGACCCGCTTGGACATCTCGGCCAGGCCGGCGTCGAGCGACTTCTCGCCGGTCATGATCAGCTCGTGCTCCTCGGTCAGGATCGTGTCCACGTCGGCGGTCTTGTCGGTGACCGGCATCTCCAGCACCACCTGGTCGGGCTTGAACGCCTTCTTCGCCACCGCGTCCTGCGGTACGCCGGGGAGCGCGAAGTAGGTGTCGAGAATCGTCTGGCTCTGCAGCGACGGCGTGACGCCGGCCTTGGCGATCGTGGTGGCGCCTTCCTCACTGGCCGCCCAGGCGACGAACTTCTTCGCCGCGTCGGCGTGCTTGGAGTTCTTGTTCACCGCGAAGGCGGTCGGCGAGCCGAAGGTGGTCACCTTGCCATCGGCTTGACGCTGCGGCAGTGGAGCAACACCCCAGTCCACCTTTGTCTTGCCGGACTTGGTGTCGGCCAGCAACGTGGCGGCGTACCAAGTCCCCATCGGCATCAGGGCGGCCTTGCCGGTGGAGAACATCGAGTTGTAGGTGACCTTCTGGGTGGATGCAGTTGCCCAGGGCAACAGTGCGCCGGCCTTCTGTAGGTCGAGCGTCATCTGGTACTGGTCCTTGAAGAAGCCGTAGTCGCCGCCGAGCAGGTCCCCGCCGCTCTGAGCCGCCGCGGTGGCTTGTACGACTGACCTCCAGGTGTGCTGATAGGCGCCGTACACCTTGGAACCGCCGTCGCCCTTGGTCAGGCTCTTGGCGAGGGCGGCGTAGTCCGACCAGGTGAGGTTCTCGAGCTTGCTCTCCGGTACGCCGGCCTGCTTCAGCAGGGTCTTGTTGTAGTAGAGGACCCAGAAGTCCTGGCGGTACGGCAGGGCGAAGTACTTGTCCTCGATCTTGTAGGCGTCGAGGCCGGACTGCTTGGCCGGGTCGAGCTTGCTCGCCTCGTCGGTGAGCGGGAGGAGCTGGCCGCGGTTGGCGTACTGCGCGTAGCCGATGACGTTCTTCATCGTCAGGATGTCGGTGCTGTCACCGCCGGCGAGCATGGTGGTGAGCTTCTCGTTGTAGTCGTCGGACAGGATGTCGACCGGCTCGACGTGGATGTCCGGGTTGGCCTTCTCGAAGCCGTCGATGAGGGCTTTGAACTCCGGCGTCGTGGCGTAGTTCCAGAGCGCGAGCTTGACGGTCGTCTTGCCGCCGGCGGCTTGACTGTCGGACGACCCGCCGCCGCACGCGGTCAGCAGGGCCAGCGCCGCGGCGGTCGCGGCGAGGGTCGATACCACAGTGGATAAAGGGCGTCGCTTCACAACTGTTCTCCTTCAGGCGGTCAGGGGAAACGTCTCTGCGGTGATGAGGCCGTGCAGGGGCTCGCCCGCCAGCCAGCGGGTGAGCTCGTCCAGGGCGTGGTCGGTGAGCCGGTGGATCTCGGAGCCGAGGGAACCGGCGATATGTGGGGTGATCATCACGTTCGGCACCGAGCGCAGCGCCGAACCGGCCGGCAACGGCTCCGGATCGGTGACGTCGAGAATCGCGAACAGCCGCCCGGACCGGCACTCCTCGGCCAGCGCGGACGAGTCGATCAGACTCCCCCGGGCCGTGTTGACCACGGTCGCGTGATCCGGCAGCTTGGCGAGCTCCGCCGTACCGATCATCCGGTGCGTACTCGGCAGCGCCGGAGCATGCAGCGACAGTACGTCGACCTGCGGCAGCAGCTCGTCGAGGTCGACCAGCTTCGCACCGGCCGCGGCGACAGCGGCCGCGTCGGCGTACGGATCGGCGACCAGTACGGTCGGGCCGTCGAGGGTCCGCAGCAGCTCGACCACCCGGCGACCGGTGCGGGAGAAGCCGACGATGCCGATCGACCGGCGGAAGTTCGACAGGTCGCCGAAGCCGTCCGGGTGGCCCCAGCCGCGGTATGCCGTACTCGCGTCGGCGGCGAGGAACGGCGCCTTCTTCCCGGCGAAGATGATCGCCGCCAGGGTGTACTCGGCGACCGGGATCGCGTTCGCGTCGGCGGCGCTGGTGACGACGATGTCGCGCTCCCACAGCTCGTCCGCGGCGAGCGCGCGGACGCTGCCGGCCGCGTGGAAGACCGCTCGCAACCTGGGCGCCGCCGCCAGCCTCGCGCCGGAAAGCTGCGGAACACCCCACGACGTGATCAGCACCTCGGCCTCGGCCAGCCGCTCACGCGCCGCCGGGGAGTCGAGCTCATCGACCCGGACCGGGTCCGGCAGCGTGACGAGCGTCTTGAGCCGGTCGAGGCGCACCTGATCGAAGTGGGCCGCGAAGGACTCCTCGCTCATCACCAGAAGCCCGATCATCGACGCGCCAACTCTGTCGGAAGCAGTCGGCAAGCGGTTACCGTTGCGGTCATGTGAACATGAGATGTCCTTTTCGATCAGCTCATCTACTGGTCGTTCACAAACAACCGCAAACGTTCAGATTCGTACAACGGAGGTTCTCGTGACCGACGATCGGTTGTTCGGCCCGCAGCGGCAGGAACGCCTGATGGACGAGTTACGCCGGCAGGGGTCGATCCGGGTGCGCGAGTTCGCCGCCTTGCTCGGTGTCAGCGAACTCACCGTACGCCGGGACATCGCCGCGCTGGCATCGCAGAACCTGCTCACCAAGGTCCACGGCGGTGCGACGCTGCCGACCGACCTCGGCCCGGCGACCCAGGTACGACGCCGTGGCACAGCCGCACCACGCTTCACCATCGGGATGGTCGTCCCGTCGCTGGACTACTACTGGCCGGCGATCGTCGGTGGCGCTCGATCCGCGGCCGCGGCTCAAGGGGTCCAGATCAACCTGCGGGGTTCGACGTACGACTGGGCCGAGGACCAGCGGCAGATCACCCGGCTGATCGAGAGTCAGCAGGTACAAGGCCTGCTGCTCGCGCCGAACCTGGACGGCGACGGCGTCCCCGAGATGATCGAGTGGATCGGCAACTTGCCGGTGCCGGTCATCCTGATCGAGCGGCAGCCGCCGCGATGGACCCCGACGAAGAACCAGCTGGAATGGGTTCGCAGCGATCACGCGCTGGGCCTGGAGATCGCCGTACGGCATCTGCATGAGCATGGGCATCGCAGCATCGGCCTGGTGCTGTCCAAGGGCAGTCCGACGTCGGCGCATCTCGAGCGCGGGTGGGAACTGGTGTGTGCGGACCTCGATCTCTCGCCGGACCTGGTGGTGCGAGAGTCGGTCCGGATGCAGCAGCCCGGGTACCGCGAAACCATCGCGCAACTGCTCGATCGCTGCCGTGCCGCGGGTACGACGGCACTCGTCATCCACTCGGACCCGGACGCGATGTCGGTCGCGCAGTACTGCGTCGAGCGCGGCATGGCGATCCCGGAGGACCTCGCGATCGTTGCCTACGACGACGAAGTCGCCAAGCTGGCCGAACCGGCGATGACGGCGGTCCGGCCACCGAAACCGATGGTCGGCCGGACCGCCGTCGAGTTGATGGTGGCCCGGCTGATCGAGGGCCGGCGGCGCCCGTCGCAGCGGATCCTGATCACGCCCGAGCTGATCATCCGGGATTCGTCGATCCCCCACTTCCAGCCGGCGAATCAGCCAGCCGCAGATAGTCCACCCGGCCGCCCGACCACTCGGCGCGCACACCCGCCGGTTCGATCGTCAGATGCGGAAGGGGTTCCGGTGCGGCGCCCAGGGTGATCACGGCAACAAAGATCTTGCCGGTCTCGGGAACCGTGCGGATACAGGGAATCGCGGTGTGGTTGCCGACGGCACTCGCCTGGTCGAGCCGACGTACCTCGGCCCATTCGAACCCGTTGTCCGCGGCAACCACCGAGACCAGGCCACCTGCCGTGATCCGCACCTTGTGTCCGTCGACGGTCTCGGTCGGCGGTTCCGCCGCCGACAACGGCCAGCCGCTGATCTCGAGCTTCCACTCCGGCTCGAGCTTGCCCTCGACAACGACCGCGCGGACTTCGTGGCTGCCGTGCAGCAGCGAGCCCATCACTAGTGTCGGTCCCTCGACCACGCTGCCGCCGCGGCCCGAACCGTGCTCGGGGCCCTTGTCCTCGTCCGTGCGTACCCAGTGAGCTTTTGCTTTCGAGACGCCGGTGCGGACGCTGGTGAAACCGTTGCGGTGGCTCGGGCCGAGCTCGGGGTGGAGGATCGCGACGCTGTTCTCGATCGCGCCGGACCAGGCCGCTTGATCCATCGGTGGCATGGTGTGAGTCGAGTACGCCAGCCGCGCGTACAGCGGCGAATCAGCTCGCTCGTCGCCTGGCACCGAGTGATCCGTTCCGTGGTTGACGATCCGTACGACGCCGTCGTACTTGGTACCGCTGACCAGCCAGCCCGGCTCCGGCGCCTCCAGCGTGAAGTCGCCGGTCTCCACCGGCAGAGGCTCTTCCGTCGCTGTCCAGACCGCGTGGTCCGCCGGGAGCATGAGCCCGAGCATGCCTTTCACCGCCCAGTACGGCGATCCCGGGCCGGAGTACGACTGGGCGATGCGCGGCCATTCGCCGTACCAGCCGAGGTTCAGCAGACCGCGTTCGTCGGGGACGCCGTGGTCGAGGAAGTGCGCGAGCACTCCGGACGCCGCCCTTCGGAGCTGTCCGGGTGATACGTCGGTGGCGCCGGTGATGGCACCCATCCAGAGTGGGGCGGCCGCGGCGAAGCGGTAGGTGAGGCTGCGGCCTTGGACCAGCGGAGAGCCGTTGGAGCCGATGAGATGGATGGTGGTTCGCAGGTACTGCGCGAGCCGCTCGCGCCAAGCGCTCACGAGCTCCGGTTTGGCGAGCCCCGGATCCATTGTTGCCCAGAGCAAGGGATAGACGTGCAGCGCCCAGCCGTTGTAGTGGTCGAAGGCGCGCTCGGGTCCGTCGGCGTACCAGCCGTGGTCACGGTAGAGCGATTCGTGCACGGCGAGGCCGCTCTGGATGTCGTCGATCGACCACGGCCCGCCGACGGACTTGAGGAACGTCTCGACCACGATCTGGAACCACACCCAGTTGATCGGCGGGTACTCCGCGCCGACGACGGTGGCAAGCCAGGCGACGATCTGCTCGCGATCCTCGTCGTTGAGGTTATCCCAGAGCCAGGGGCGGCTCAGGTGCAGACCGAGCGCGATAGAGCAGGCTTCCACTTTCGCCTGTCCGAGCTGATCCGGCCGCGGCCAGGATCGCACGCCGGCACGGAGTCCGTCGGCGTACCACTCGGCGAAGTTGTGCGTGTCCTTGCCCTGGTCCCCGTGCAGCCGGATCGCCGCCAGCAGGAAGGATCGCGCGAACGCCTCCAGCGAGTCGCTGTCGGGTCCGTAGGCGCTCGGCGGTCCGGGTAGGTCGATGCGCGCGTGATCGGGCGAAGCGAACGGCCGCAGCGAGAGCAGCAGCCGGTCGGCGGTAGCCGCCCATGTCTCCCGAGTCAGGCCGGTGTACGGCGCTTCTCTCACGGTCGCTCTCCTCTGCGGACGGTCAGGCGGAACGAGTTGCCTTCGGTATCGATGATCAGCCGGTGCACAACCGGTCCCCAGACGCTTTCCAGCAAGGGATCGTCCACACCACGCGTCTCCAGCCGGCCGGTGCCCGCGTCCCAGCTGATTCGGGCCGTGGCACCGGCGAGGGTTTCCACCACGAACTCGTGTGGGTCGAGCGAGACCGGCGTACCGGCGATGACGAAGTGTTGTTCGATCTGGTGATCGCCTGTCCACTCGTCGGCGACCGTGATCACGTCTTCCAAGGCCGCCGTACGCCGGTAGTCGGGCGCGTGCGGATAGGCGTGTGACAGCTGGAGAGACAGAGAGTTGTTGTTTACCTTCAGGTCCGTCGCGCGGTACTGGGACCCAGGTGGCTGTTCGTGGCCATCGATCAGCGGGAGGTTGTGCCAGTCGCTTCGGACCACCCATTGTTCATAGCGGCGGTCCGAGAACGAGAGCGCTGTGTACGTCGGCTGACCGAGGTCGATCAGCACTGGCGTGGAGTCGAGCGCCGCGATGAACGAGCCGACGTCGTTGTGATTGTGGTTCTCGTCGTTGTGACCGCCCTTGATCGCGAGGGTCAGGCCGCTGTCGTTGCGGGCGACGAGGAGTTGTACGTCCGGCAGCCAGGTCGACCTCGGGAGTGGGAGCTCGGCCTTGGCGGCGTTCCACCAGGTGTCGTCGGTCAGGCCGACGAGTGCACGCCCGAGCCCCGAGGCTGGTGCGATCGGCTGGTCGCGGTGGGCGGCTGCATGTGCCATGACGTCGGAGTCCTGGTGGCGGCGTCCCCAGCGGTGGAGCACGTGCCAAGGCTGGTTGGGGTCTGGGCGGGCGGGACCGTCGCCGACGTTGACATACCAGCCGTCGCCGAGGGCCATTCGCTGTGGATACCGGGCCAGCTCGTCGAGCGGCGGACAGGACCATGGGTCCAAGGCGCCGTCCGTGATGCGGTCGAGGAGCTCGATGGCCTCGGCCAGGCGGGCCGGGCCGTTCCACCAGTAGGCGTAGCCCTCGTCGCAGCCGCCGTCGGCCGGCATAGCGTTGAGATAGCGGTCGAGGCCGTCGACGACGAGGTCGACGACTTCTACCGCGTCGCTTTCGAGGAACAGGGCGGCTGTGAGTACGTGACCGTGGATCCACGGATTCCAGTTGTGCAGGTGCCCGTCGAGCCCCAGCCAATGCCACCGCCGGTCGGTCAGGAACGGCTGGATCACCCGCTGCCGGACCTCCCGCCGCATCCGCCTGCGCGACCCCGGCACCCGCTCATCCAGCGCCGGCCCCAGCACCAGATCGGCCCACGCCAGAATCTCCGCCGTCTCCGCCGCGCCCAGATCCAGGTACGGCTCATCCGGATCTCCCAGCACTTCATGTCTCGCCGTCGCGAAGGACTCGTGTGCAGCCCAGCACCAGGTGGTCTGCTCACACAACAACAGCAACCCATCCGCCGCTTCATCGACATGTTCCTGCGTGAGCACCGCAGCCAGCACAGCCGTCCGCGTACGACGCCGTACCTCACCTGCCGGATCCTCGTACGCCGTGCGCACCCCATCGCGCCAGTAACGCGCGTACTCGGAGAGCAGCGTGTGCGGCCACGGCTTAGCCCGATCCGCTGCTGCCTCGTTGAGGATCGCTGCGACAGCTGCGGGATCGCGGTGATCCCACACCTCCCGGTTTTGAAGGTCCGGCACGCCCACCCGTGCGCGCGCCTCCGCGACGGCCCGCTGACGTTCCTCGGCGCCAACAGCCGCCCACTGATTCTTCAACCCCACCCGGCCCACTCTATGGCAAGCGCTTGCCCAGACAAGCTGACAATCTTGGCCGGTCCAGGTCGGCGGGGTTTCGTGACCGACGGGTAATGCCATGATGTCCGGCATGGAACTGAAGTTGTCGGCGTCGTACGACGCCACCCCGGAGGAAGTGTTCGCGATCGTCACCGACGCCACCTTCCGCGAACAGGCCTGCGAGAAGACCAAGGCGCTGGCGTACGACGTCCAGGTGACCGAGTCCGGCGGCGACACGGTCGTCCGGGTCCAGCGCGAGATGCCGTCGAAGGACGTACCGGACATCGCGCGCAAGTTCGTCGGCGAGACGCTGACCGTCGTCCAGACCGAGACCTGGCACCCGGCCAAACCGGACGGGTCGCGGGACGCCGACGTCAAGGGCGAGATCAGCAACACCCCGGTCACCCTGAAGGGCACCGCGAGCATCACCCCGTTCGCATCGGCCACGGTGCAGGCGATCGACCTGGACGTGAAGGTCAACGTCCCGCTGATCGGCAAGAAGATCGAGCCGTTCGTGGTCGACGCGATCCGCGCCGGCCTGCAGAAGGAGCACGAACTCGGCCGGGATTGGACCCACTGAGACCGGGTGTCGCTACGCTGACCGGCTCACCTCCGGTGCGAACCTGAAATCGGAGGTGAGCCAGTCATGAAGCTGTCTCAACGCATCGAGCTCGCCGAGGAATCGCAGTACTGCGTCTTCTGTGCCGAGGTGATGCCGTTCGAACCAATCGACGCCGCCGACCACCTGATCGACGAGCCGGCCGAGTGGATCTGCGTGAAGTGCGGCTCCGCCCTGCTGATCGATCCCCCACTCCAGGAGCTCCACCAGACCGCTTGACCAACATGTCGCCCACCAACCCAGCTCCCCAGAGCACGGTGGCCTCAGTGGCGGGCCAACCTCCCCCGGAGCACGGTGGCTTCAGTCGCGGGGACTAGAGCGGCGGGCCGAAGCCGCACACCAGCTGCAAGGCGTGGGCAGGGTCGAGCGCGTTCGCGACCAGCTGGGCGACCGTCGGGTCGAAGGCCAGGCCGACATGACCAACTGGGTCCAGTGGGCAGACGTCCTGAACAAACTTGTTCGTCACCCCGGACTCGCGGATGAACGACGTCTCGTGTGGCGTCACCAGCGCGTCGAAGCGGGACGCGATCACGGTGTAGCTCACACCAGGCTGCGCGATCGGGCCGGTTGTCAGCTTGTCCACCGCCGAGCCGCCGACGATCAGCTCGTCGCAGGCCCGGCAGCCGTACTCGCGCAGTACCTGATCGACCAGCGGCCGCAGCCCCAGGTAGTCACCGACACTCACCAACCCGCCGAACGTCGTACCGTGGGTCGGCGGTGCCAATGCGACCACCGTGCCCACCTGATCGGCGTACCCGCGAACCTTCGGGCCGTAGATGCTCTGGAAGGCGCCCTCGGAATGCCCGACGATGTCGACCTTGGCGGCGCCGGTCGTCTGCCGGACACGCTGCACGAATGCCTCGATCTCCTCCGACGACTGCGCGATCGAGACCGTCCCGCCGACCGGGATCGACGGCGTCGCCAGGCCGTAGGTCAGCGTGAAAGCGCAGTACCCCTTCGCCTTCAGGTAGGGCCCGAGATACGAGTAGTTGCCCGGGCCGTTGCCGCCCAGACCGTGCAGCAAGACGATCGGCCGCGGATGCGCGGCCGACGGTTTGCAGGACCAGTCGTCGAAGCCGGACGAGGGCGCCGCGGTGGCTGCCGTGGCGGTGGCGGTGAGCAGGGCAGCCGCGAGCAGAGTCGCAGCGGCCCGGCGGATCAGATTTGGCATCAGGGCTCCCCCTGGCTGTACCGTTCGGTGACGGGCGGATCACGATCGGTGTCAGTTGAGCATGTCGACGGGTTGTTAACAAGTGCTCATGTCGAGAACCAGTCGAACTGGTTACGATCCCGTCGCAACGGGTAAGGTCCGGCGCATGAGTCGGACCATACGGGGACTGGACGCCGAACAACGCAAGGCAGAGCGCCGCGAGCAACTGCTCGACGCAGCCCTCAAGCTGTTCGCCGCCAACGGCTATCTCGGTACGTCGATCGAGCAGATCTGCACGACGGCGTACATCGGGACCAAGAGTTTCTACGAGCTGTTCAACGGCCGCGAGGAATGCTACGTCGCCCTGCTCGCGCGGACCTCCGAGCGGCTGGAGGAGCAGATGGCGGGCCTCGCCGCGCGGGCCCAGGGCAACGAACGGCAGGACGCGCCGATGTTGCTCAACGCGTTCGCGCACGCGCTGCTCGACGACCCGAAGGTCGCCAAGGTGACGTTCGGGATGGCGGCCGGCATCTCCGACGCGGTCGAGCGGCAGCGCCGCACCAACCGCCGCTGGGCGGCCGGCTTCCTCGAACAACTGTGGGAACGGTACGACGGACCGCCCACCGGCCCGGACGCCGCGGACCAGCGGGCAGTACGCCACGGCGTCGCCATCGGCCTCGTCGGCGGCCTCTTCGACCTCATCTCCGACTGGCTCCTCGACGCCAACCTCACGAACAAGGACCAGATCGAAACCCTCATCGACGACCTGACCACCTTCTACATCACGGTCCGCCGCGGCCTCACCACCTGAGACCTCAGTCGAACACGAGGTTCCGTAGGGCCACGTGGCCTTCCTCGTCGATGACGTAGTGGGCGTGTCCGTCGTGGTCCACGGCGACGCCTTCGACCCGGCGGATGTCGCCGAAGTGGTGAATGACCTTGGTGCTGACGACGCCACCGGCGGTGTCCGTGGGGAGCTCGAAACGGACGTGCTCGGAGGCTGCGAGGGCGCCTTCCGGGTGGTCCGCGAGTACGGTGGCCGACTTGCCGGAGGCATCGAGGTCACCGATGACGGCGTCGAAATGGTCGCCGCCTCGGGTGTCGAGACCGCGCAGGCCGGCCGGCGCCTCGACACTGCCGGCATCGCCGAGCACCCAGACGTTTCCGCACCGCGGTACGGCGTTGGGGTCGTCGAACAGCTCGTCCACGTTGTCGAGCTCGACCAGGAGCGGATGCCCATCGGCGCTCACCGGGTATCGCAGTCCTAGCAGCAACCGGCCGTTCGCGCGGAACTCGGCCGCCTCGATGTTGACCGGGTGGTCCGTCGGATGGATGGTTCCGTCCCAGCGCTTGGCCTTCTGCCGGCCGATGGCGATGGAGGCATCGACGTACGCCTGCTGGCCCAACGCTCCGACCGGCAGCAGTTCGACGTCCGCCAAGGCGTCATTGATTGCCCGATGCAACCCGAACCGCAGCCGTACGACCTCCAGGTCCGCCGGCTCACCGTCAACGAGCGACTCCTCACGGACACGCGCGATCCAGGACCGCTTGGCCGCGAGCGGTCCCCGCTTCTTCCCGAACTGCGAACCGACGAGGTAGACGTAGCCGTCGCGCGAGGCGCAGGCTTCGGCGTCCTCGGTCTTGCCGGTGTTCGGGCCGGCATCCGCGAGTACTCGCCGAGCCGCCCACCCCTCGTCAAGCGGCGCGCCGGCAGCATGGACGAGTAAGGCCAGCGCATCCTCAGCCGTCGCCTCGTCCAGCACCGTCACGAACGCCCGATCCCACCCGTGCCGGCTCAGTACCTCCGCCCCGAACACACGGCACAGGTCAGACGCTTCATTGGGCTCCAGGTGCAAATCGGTCTCATGCATACCCGGGAAACGACCGAGCAGCCTCGCCTTACTCCCACCAACGCCGATTCCCGGGAAAACCCCGACGATCCCTGAGCTTTTTCTCAGCCCTCGCGGGTAGCGGCAGTCCTCTCAGCCCTGGTGCGGGTAGCGGTAATCCGTGGGCGGGGCGAAGGTTTCCTTCATCGCGCGCGGGCTGGCCCAGCGGATCAGGTTCCACATCGAGCCGGCCTTGTCGTTGGTGCCGGAGGCGCGCGCCCCACCGAACGGCTGCTGTCCAACCACCGCGCCGGTCGGCTTGTCGTTGACATAGAAGTTGCCCGCCGCGAACCGCAGGTAGTCGCTGGCTGCCGCGATCGCGTGCCGGTCCTGCGCGATGACGGCACCGGTCAGACCGTACGGCGCCGCGCTCTCCATCTGGCGCAACACGGTGTCGTAGTCGGCGTCGTCGTACACGTGCACACCGAGGATCGGGCCGAAGTACTCGGTGGTGAAGATCTCGTCGGTCGGGTCGGCGGAGACCAGCAGCGTCGGCCGGACGAAGTACCCCTCACTGTCGTCATAGGTGCCGCCGGCAACGACCTCGACGGCGTCAGTCTGCTGGGCCCGGTCGAGCGCGGCCTTGTGTTTGGCGAACGCGCGGTCGTCGATGACCGCACCGATGAAGTTCGACAGGTCGCCGACATCGCCCATCGTGAGCGACTCGGTCTCGGCCACCAGGTCGTCGCGGATCCGGTCCCAGACCGACCGTGCGACGTACGCTCGCGAAGCGGCCGAGCACTTCTGCCCCTGGTACTCGAACGCGCCGCGCACCATCGCCGTCTTCAGTACGGCGGGATCCGCCGACGGGTGCGCCAGGATGAAGTCCTTGCCACCGGTCTCGCCGACCAGCCGCGGATAGGTCTTGTACGACGCGATGTTCGCGCCGACCGTCGACCACAGCGACTGGAAGGTCTTGGTCGAGCCGGTGAAGTGGATGCCGGCCAGGTCTGGGTGGGTCAGTGCGGCCTTGCTCACCTCGATGCCGTCACCGGTGACCAGGTTGATCACGCCGGCCGGCAGTCCGGCGGCCTCGAACAGCCGCATCGTCCAGTGCGCCGCGAACTGCTGCGTCGGCGACGGCTTCCAGACCACCGTGTTGCCCATCAGCGCGGGCGCGGTCGGCAGGTTGCCGGCGATCGCGGTGAAGTTGAACGGGGTGATCGCGTAGACGAAGCCTTCCAGCGGCCGGTAGTCGACCCGGTTCCAGATGCCCGGTGACGAGATCGGCTGGTCGCTGACGATGTGCCGCGCGAAGGCCACGTTGAACCGGAGGAAGTCGATCAGCTCACAGGCGGCGTCGATCTCGGCCTGCTGCACCGTCTTCGACTGGCCGAGCATGGTCGCCGCGTTCAAGGTGTCGCGCCACGGACCCGCCAGCAGGTCGGCGGCCTTCAGGAAGATCGCGGCCCGGTCGTCGAAGGACAGCGAACGCCAGGCCGGCGCCGCCGCGAGCGCCGCGTCCACCGCCGCCTTGCCGTCCGCCTCGGTCGCGTTGCCGAGGGTGCCGAGCACGTGCGCGTGCTTGTGCGGCTGGACGACCTCGATCGGCGCGCCGCCACCGAGCCGCTGCTCGCCGCCGATCGTGCAGGTCAGGTCGATCGCGCCGGCCGCGCTGAACTCCTTCAGCTTCGCTTCCAGCGTGGCGCGCTCGCTCGAACCGGGCGCATACCCCTTGACGGGTTCGTTGGCGGGCGTCGGGACGGCGGTGACGGCATCCATGGTGCGAGGCTCCTCGATCGACTGGTGGGATCGTGCTGGTACGCCGGTTCGGGTGGGCGGCGCAACATCATGCTGCCACGCCGGACCCCCGAACCACGAACCCGACTGGTCCGGTCAAGAGAGAGCCGCGCCACGCCGGGCTATTTGTAGCATGCGTTTCACTCGAGCAGGCTCCGCAGTCGCCATCCCGGCGGCCAGGACGAGCAGGTCGACGGGGTCGACATCGGCTCGCAGCCGGCCGGCATACTGCGCCTGCTCGACCAGCCGCACGACCGTCTCGACCATCGCCGTGTGCCAGGCCTCGTGCAGCTCGGATCGCCGGGCCGAAGGCTCCAGACTCCGCGCGAGATCGCCCTTCTCCGCGACATGCCGCACGAAGGCCGCCAGCCAGTCGAAGAGCTCGTCAACTGGGTCGGCTGGCTCGGCTCGCTGCCGTCCCATCGCGCACAGCGCCTCCACTTCCTCGGCGTAGACCGCGACCAGCAGGTCGTCGCGGGTCGGGAAGTGCCGGTAGAGCGTGGCGTTGCCGATTCCGGCGCGCCGCGCGATCTCGTCGAGCGGAGCCTGGGTGCCGAACTCGGCGAAGACAGCCCGTGCGGTGTCGACCAGCTGGTCGCGGTTCCGCTGGGCATCGGCACGGAGTGGCTTAACTGGGGACATCCCTGGTTACACTACTCTCGAATCTCAACCGGGGATATCCCCAGTTAGGAGCGGACTCGATGGACCTCGCCGACCGGATCGCCATCACCGACCTGATCTCGCTGCACGGCCACCTCGTCGACGCCGGCGAGTCCGCCGACGGCCTCTTCACCCCCGATGTCGAGTACGACGTCACGGACCTCGGCGGCGGCGTGATCACCGGCGTACGGGCGCTGCAGGAAGCGGCCGAAGCGATGGGCGACAGGAACCCGGTCGGTCATCACGTCACCAACATCGTCTTGACCGACGCCGGGCCGGACGAGGTTGCCGCGCGATCGAAAGGCATCGGCGTCATGGCTGACGGGAGCTGCGGCAGCGTGACGTATGAGGACGTCGTCGTACGGACCTTGGACGGGTGGCGGATCAGCCATCGCCGGGTCCTCGCGAGGCGGCGGCCGCTGGGGCGGTAGGTTCGCGGGCGTGGCTGGTGTCGGGCATTAACCAAACCGAGCTGTGGCCGGACGCCGGGCATGGTCTGCCGACCGAGCTCCCCGACCAGTTCAACGCCCGGCTGCTGAAGTTCGTCGACTAGGCCCGCCAGGGCATGTGCTGGAGGGCCCAGGTGTTGCCGTCTGGATCCTTGAACCAGGCGTAGAAGACGCCGCCGAGGTCCTCGGTTTCGCTGACGTCGACGCCACGACCGATCAGCTCCTGCCGCGCCGCCTCGATGTCCTTCACCACCAGGTGCAGCCCGCGCAACGTGCCTGCTGGCATGTCGAGCTGAGGCAGCCCGGTGACCAAGGTGATCGAGCAGTACGACCCTGGCGGGGTCAGCTGAACGATGCGCACGCCGTCCGCCGGTGACACATCCACATCGACATGGAACCCGGCCTGCTCGGAGTAGAACCGCTTCGCCCGGTCGACATCCGACACCGGCACCGGAACGAGCTCGAGCAGGAACGCACCCGGCTTGACCACCACCGCGGTCGGATCCGGCGGGATCTCCGACGCGTCCTTGGGAATCTCGGTCTGGGTTGGCGGCGGGGTGGGGATCTGCTCGCTCATGCCGACTTCTTCGTGGTCTTCTTGGCGGTCTTCTTCGCCGTGGTCTTCTTGGCGGCCGCCTTCTTGGCCGGCGCGGCCTTCTTCGCAGGCGCCTTGGCAGCCGCCTTCTTCGCCGGAGCGGCGTCACCACCGCCGGCACGACGCGCCTTCGCGGCCTCGACCGAGGCGCGCAGCGCGGCGACCAGGTCGACGACCTCGGCGCCCTCCGTCTCTTCCTCCTCGGTCTCCGGCAGCGGCACGCCTGCCGCCTTCGCCTCGACCACCTGCTCGAGTGCGTGCCGGTACTCGTCGTGGTACTGGTCCGGGTCGAACTCACCGCGCAGGGTGTCGATGTACGACGCCGCCATCGCCTTCTCCTGCGACCGGATCTCCACGTCGTCGGCCGGCGCCGCGAACGACGCGTCGCGGACCTCGTCCGGCCAGAGCATCACCTGCATCACGAGGATGTCGCCGAACGTCCGGAGCAGCCCCAGGCTCTCCCGCGACCGCAGCGCGACCTTGACCAGCGCGTACAGCTCGGAGCCGTCCAGCGCGTCCCGCAGCAGTACGTACGGCTTGGCGCCGGGACCGCCGTCGGCCTGCAGGTAGTAGGACTTGCCCAGGTACAGCGGGTCCACCTGATCGGCGGGCACGAATTCCAGGACGTCGATGACCTTCTTGCTGGACAGCGGCAAGTCGGCGAAGTCCTCCGGCTCCAGCACCACCATCCGGCCGTCGGCCATCTCGTAGCCCTTGCCGATATCGGAGTACGGCACTTCCTCGCCGCACTCGGAGCAGACCCGCTTGTACCGGATCCGGCCCCCGTCGGCGACATGCACCTGGCGGAACGAGATGTCCTTCTCTTCGGTCGCGCTGAAAACTTTGATGGGGATCGTCACCATCCCGAACGAGATGGCCCCCTTCCAGATCGCCTGCATCGCCATCAGCTCCCTGTCAGCTCAAGCCTGCCGCCCGTTCGGCCCTTCGGCCGCAAGCAGGTCTGGGATTTCCTGAGTCGCGTACCACAGCAGGTCTTCACCCTCGCACGAGTCGAGCGCGAAAACAGCGTCATCGTCACCATTCTGGGCCGCCCCCCACAGGTCGGCGGCCTGCCCAACCACTGCCGCAGCCTCAGCCGAGTCGACATGTGCGGCGGCGACCGTCGTCCACGGCACCACCACCTGCAGCTCCAACCGGGCGTCACCGAGCTCGACCGTGCCGTCCGCCGGCGGAATCGCGCTCACCTCGCAGGCGACCACGACCCGCCTTCGTGGGGTGCCCGGATCCGCCGCCAGCAGTCCGACCGACGCCCGGGCCGCCTGCGCCATGGCGGCGTACTCGAGCTCCTCGTCGTCACCTTCTGCGTACCACTCCCGCAGCGCCGGAGTCACGGCGTACGCGGTCAGCGGGGGTGGGCCGAACTCGCCGGTGTGGCAGGCCACGTCGAGCAGCCGCAGCGTGGATGGGATGTAGACCCTCATGAGCCCGCCTTCTTCGTCGTACTTGTCGTACTGCGGGGCTTCTTCCGGCCCCGGGAGGCCCGGTTGCGGCTGCCCCTGGTGGTCTCGAGCAACTCGTCCAGCGCATCGGTCACGCATTGGGCGAAGACGGCCAGATCCGGCATCGCGGTCCGGTCCGCGTTCAGCCCGAAGGACACCTTCCCGTCGTACGACGTGACGCCGACGGACAGCCCTTGTCCCGGCATCAGCGGCACCACCGGGTACGACGCCAGCATCGGCGCACCGGCTGCGAACAGCGGGAACTGCGGTCCGGGCACGTTCGTGATCACTACGTCGTCGATCGGGCGGACGGTCGCGGTCGCGACGCGGGCGGCCAGAGCGTGCAGCGTGGTCGGCGCGAACCCGGCGATGCCGACCAGCGAGCGGGCGCTGACCGCGCGGCCGGTGTCCTTGTGCACCTTGGTCTGGTACGAGATCTGGTGCAGCCGCATGACCGGGGAGTTCTCCCCGACCGGCAGGTTCACGGTCGAGGCGATCACCCGGGAGCCGAGCGAAGTCGGCTCGTCGTCCTCGTCGTCGCGGATGCTGACCGGGACCACGGCGCGCACGCTCCGGGTCGGACCGACGCCCTCACCCCGGGTCATCATCCAGGCCCGGAACGCACCGGCGACCACGGCGAGGACCACGTCGTTCACCGTGCCGCCGTGCATGGCCCGGACAGTCCGGTAGTCCTCCAGGTCGGTCTGCACGGTGGCGAACCGGCGCTGACCGGAGGTTTTCACGTGCAGTGAGCTCTCCTGCACGTGCCGCTGCGCGACCAGCGAGCCGACCACATCCCCCAGCACCTCGCGCACCGACGTGGACCCGGTCAGGCTGGCCATCTCGGCCCTTGCCAGCTCCAGTACGGCGGTCGGATGCCTTGTCGCGTCGGCGAACACACCGGCCAGCAGCTCGAGCGCGGACGGCGGATGGCCCGGCTGCCAGGTGTCGGTCGGGGTCTCGCGGGGGTGGGCGGTCGCATCCAGCACGACCTGGCCGATGTCGACCGTACTGTTGCCGTCGACAAGCGCCTGGTGGGACTTGGCGATAATGGCGAACCGGTCGCCCTGCAGGCCCTCGACCAGGTACATCTCCCACAGCGGCCGGGCCCGGTCGAGCCGGCGGGACATGATCCGGGCGACCAGCTCCAGCAGTTGGGCGTGCGTCCCCGGCCGGGGCAGGGCCGAACGCCGTACGTGGAAAGTGATGTCGAACTCTTCGTCATCCACCCAGACGGGACCGGCGAACCGGCCGGGCACCTGCTGGATCCGCTGCCGGTAGCGCGGCACGAAGGCGATCCGGTCCCGGATCAGGGCGACCAGGCTCTCGTAGTCGAACCCGTCGTCACCGTGCACCGGCGGCTCGAAGATGTCGACCGTCCCGACATGCATCGGGGTAGCCGGCGACTCGGCCTTGAGGAAGGTGAGGTCGAGCGACGTCAACCGGTCCGGCATCGGGGGTCACCTTCCTCTCTGGTTTGCCTGTCCCGTCACCCTAGCGGCCTGCGCCGACAGTGGGCTGCGACACTGGCACAACGGGAACACTGCGGTATTGGTGTTCGTCAGGCAAGAGGGCGTGTCCCGCGCCCTGAGACTTTCTACGACCTTTTGAAAGGCCCCTCGACCGATGCGTTCGACGCTGATCCGCGGTACCGCCACCGCTCTCCTCCCCGCTCTCGGCATGCTGGTCCTGGCCGGCTGTGGCGGCGACTCCGACAGTGGCAGCAGCACCCCCAGCACCACCGCGTCGTCCAGCACGCCGGCCACGACTCCCTCGAACACTCCCGCGAGTACGCCGAACACCTCGAGCCCGTCGAACACCGCCGACCCGTCCGGTGAGCAGGCCGATGTGACCATCAACGTCACGGTTGCCAACGGCAAGGTCAACCCGAGCGGCGCCACCATCAAGGCGAAGGCCGGCCAGACCGTCCTGGTCACCGCGGTCAGCGACGCCGCGGACGAGGTGCACATCCACGGCTACGACAAGGAGATCGAGCTGGCCCCGGGCAAGCCGGCGTCGGTCAAGTTCACCGCGGACATGAAGGGCACCTTCGAGATCGAGACCCACGAGAGCGGCAAGCTGGTCGCCAAACTCGTCGTGTCGTGAGCGTGCCTCTCTTCATCCCACTGCACGGGATCGGCGGCCGGCAGGACCTGCCGATCCCGTTCGGTCTCGCCGTCGGCGGCGCCGCGGTCGCGATCGCGCTGTCATTCGTCATCCTCGGCCTGGCCTGGCGCAACCCGAAGTACCAGGGCAACACCTCCGGCCGGTCGTTGCCAGACGCAATCACCCGGACTGTCGACGCCGGGTGGCTCCGGTGGGTCGTCCGGCTCGTCGGGCTGGCGATCTTCCTCTACGCGATGGTCTCGCTGCTGTTCGGTGTGGACCGGCTGACCAACCCGATCTTCGGGTTCATCTACATCCTGGTGTGGGTCGGGCTGGTGCCGATCTCGATTCTGCTCGGCCCGGTCTGGCGGACGCTGAACCCGCTGCGTACCATCCACCTGCTGCTCTGCAAGGCACTCCGGCAACCGCCGTCGAAGGGTCTGCTGGAGCTGCCGTCCTGGCTCGGTCTGTGGCCGGCGGCGCTGGGCATCTTCGCCTTCACCTGGCTGGAGCTGGTCGCGCCGGACCGCGCAACGATCCCAGTGCTGCAGGCCTGGCTCGCGTTGTACGTCGTGATCACCATGTTCGGCGCGATTCTGTTCGGCGAGCGGTGGTTCTCGACCGGCGACCCGTTCGAGGTCTACGCGACCCTGATGTCGCGGCTGTCCCCGTGGGGCCGCCGTACCGACGGGAAGCTGGTGCTTCGGCGGCCGCTGGAGAACCTCGACGGCCTGAAGCCGCAGCCCGGCTTGGTCGGCATGGTCGCCGCGCTCCTCGGATCCACGGCGTACGACGGCTTCTCCAACTCGTCGGCGTGGATCGGCTGGGCGCAGAACACCGACTACTCGATGACATTCCTCGGCACGTGCGCGCTGATCGTGTTCATCCTGTTCGTGCTGGTCACGTACTCGGGTGCGACGCTGCTGGCCGGGCGGCTGTCCCATAGCGCCCGTACGGCGTTGCCCGGGTTGTTCGCGCACTCCGTCGTACCGATCGCCCTCGGATACGTCATTGCGCACTACATGACGCTGTTCATCCTGGAGGGGCAGCGGACGCTCATCTACCTCAGCGACCCGCTCAGCAACGGCGCCAACGTCTTCGGCACCGGACTGCTCGCGGTGAACACCGGGATCACCAACCACAGCGGAACGATCGCCGTGATCCAGGTGCTGGCAGTGGTGGGCGGTCACCTGCTGGGTGTCATGTCGGCTCATGACCGTGCGGTCGCGCTGTTCCCGCGGGCACGCGCGCTGGCCGGTCAGCTTCCCTTGTTGATCGTCATGGTCGGGTACACCGTCGGCGGTCTACTCCTACTGTTCTCCTCCTGATGTACACGGTTGCCGAGCGGTCAGCTCTGCGGGACGCACTCGTCGCAGCAGCACGCGCCGACGCGCGTGTAGCTGGCGCAGCGCTGACTGGCTCAGCAGCCGTGCACGCCGAGGACGAGTGGTCCGACGTCGACCTCGTACTCTCGGTGGGTCCCCACCAGGAGGCCGTGCTGGCCGACTGGACGTCGCTTCTCTATGGAGAGCACGGCGCCGTGCATCACACCGATGTGTGGTCGGGTGCAACGGTCTATCGGGTCTTCCTACTGAAATCGACTTTGCAGGTCGATATCGCCTTCGCACCGACTGGTGAGTTTGGTGCGAAGGCTCCCACCTTCCAGCTGCTATTCGGTGAGGCCTCCGACCAGCCGGTGTCGAGTGCGCCGGCCGCGCACGATCTGGTGGGAATGGGGTGGCTGTACGCGTTGCACGCGCGGTCGAGCATTGCGCGGCGTAAGGCGTGGCAGGCGGAGTACATGATCAGCGGGGTGCGGGATCACGTGCTGATGCTGGCGTGCTTGCGCCACGGTGTGCCGCACTCACAGGGGCGCGGACTTCACCTGTTGCCAGCGGCCACCACTGCGGGTGTTGAGGCGACTCTGGTGCGCTCGCTGGAGCACGCCGAACTGCAGCGTGCCTTTCGCGCCAGTGTCGACGTACTGGTGCGTGAGATCGGCTATGTCGACTCTGAGCTGGCTGTCAGGCTTGCTGGGCCGTTGCGGGAGCTGGCTGCGGTTTAGGCAGGCTTCGACTGGTGACCGCCAGGATGATGAAGGCGATCAGGCCGAGGATCAGGTGCGAGTTGCCGGGGATCGACTGCCAGAACGACCAGCTGAGCTCGCGGTCGTCGCGGTACGGCACCCACCAGATCGAGCGGAGCACGAACAGGCCGTACCAGAGCACTCCGGTCACCACGGCCGGGTTGAGGCCCCAGACCCGGTTGACCGAGCGGATCAGGCTCACGCCGAGTGGGATGATCCAGACCCAGTGGTGGCTCCAGGAGATCGGTGACGCGTACAGAACGGCCAGAGCCATCACGGAGATCGCGGTGATCCGCTCGTCCGCCAGCCAGTACCGCCTGGCCAGCCAGAGCACCAGCAGACCGAAGACGGCCGACAACAGGAACCAGGTCGGCACCACCCAGGACGCCTCGTCGCCGATCCGGGTGAGGAAGCCGCGGAACGACTGGTTGCCGGTGTAGGCGATGCCGCCCACCCGGTTGGCGTCGAGCATGACGTCGGTCCAGTAGCGCCAGGACTGGTGCGGCACGATCGCGAACCCGATCGCCATCGTCGCCACCAGACCGAGTACGGCGTTGCGCAGCGCACCCCACTGCTTGGTGACGACCAACAGCGCCAGGAACGGCAGCGGAGTCAGCTTGATGCCGATCGTGACACCGAGCCAGAAGCCGCGCAGGCGCGCGTCGGCCGGGCGGACCAGGTCCAGCAGGATCATTGCCGTCAGCAACAGGTTGATCTGGCCGAACTGGATCGTCTGCCAAACCGGTTCCAGCAACAGGGACAGCAGAGTAAGCGCGATCAGGAGGACGGTGCGCTTGCGCTGCGTGAAGAACGACCAGGCCGTCTTGGGCAGGCTGGTCCGCCAGAGGGCGCTGATGCACAGCACCGAGATCGTCGTCCAGACCACCAGCGCGACACCCCACGGCACAGCGGCCAGCGGCACCATCACGATCGCGGCGAACGGCGGGTACGTGAACGGGAGACCGGAGCCGCCCGGCAGCTGCGCGTCGTACAGGGAACCACCGTCGAGCAGCACCGAGCCGCCCATCCGGTAGACGCGCAGGTCGATCATGCCGCCGAAAAGGCCCGCCGCCCAGGCGCCGAGTGCGACCAGCACGACGCAGGCGGCGATCCCGAGCAGGAGCCGGCGGGGTACGACGGGGCGGGGTGCAGGGGAAGTGGAGGTCATCACGGTCACGTCAGGTCGACTCCGAACAGGTTTTCCAGGGTGCGCCGGGTGTCGTCGTACGACGTGTGCAGGATGCCGGTCATCCCGACCGCGCGGGCGCCGTCGACGTTCAGCTCCAGGTCGTCGATGAAGACGCAGTCCTCGGGTTTCAGGTCGAGCCGGCGGGCGGACAGCAGGAAGATCTCCGGCTCGGGCTTGCGCATCCCCACCTCACCCGAGATGACGATGTCGTCGAACATGCCGTCCCAGGTGTCGCGCGGGTAGGTGTTGCCCCAGGAGTTCGACAGCAGCGCCGTCCGGATCCCGTGCGAGCGGGCCCGGCGGACCAGCGCGGACATCGCCGGCTGATGCTCGAAATGCGCGAACATCCGCTCGATCAGCCCTTCCGCGGGCACCGGCGTACCGTCCCGGCGAACCAGAATCGACGCCAGCTTGCGCTCGAAATCCGGTACGGCGAGCTGGCCGCGCTCGAGCGCGTGCACCGGGTTCAGCTCGGCCTCCGCGGCGGCATCGGCCGGAGAGTCGGCCGGCAACCACGCCAGCACCGCCTCCAGGTAGGAATCGAAGTCGAACCCGTCGACCTCGGCCCACCGCCGCAACGCCTCCTCCAGCCCCGAGGTCAGCACGCCACCCCAATCCACCAGCAGACCCCGCGGCACACTCACGCCCTCAGACATGCGCGCAAGCCTACTCAGAACATGCGACCGCTCACCCTGCCGACCCCATCGGTCACCGTGCGTACCCAACCAACTCCCTGGTCCGCAGCGCGCGGGTCAGCGGTTGTATTCGATGGTGACGTCGCCGGAGGAGGTTTGGGCTTTGATGGTGCGGGTGGCGGCTGGGTCGCTCTTGACGTTGGCGGACTCGTCACCGGAAGAGGTTTCGGCGTCGACCTTGTACGACTCGATCCCGGACGGGATCCGGATCGTCACGTCGCCCGAGCTCGCCTCCGCCTCGACAGACTGTGGAGCGGTGGCGAAGTCGAGGTCGACGCTGCCCGAACTGCTCTCGGTGCTCACCGTCGTCGCGGACAGGTCCTGCGCCTCGAGGTCGCCCGAACTGCTCTCCATCCGCAGCGCACCACCCACGCCGTGCACCTCGATGCTGCCGGAACTCGACTTGAGATCCGCACCCGCCGACACCCCGGACACCTTGACGTCGCCGCTGCTGCTCTTCAGCGTCACCTTCACGTCCTTGGGCACGGTGAGGACGTAGTTCGTCTCACAGCCGAAAGACAAGAACCCGCACCCGGAGTCGCGAAGCTCGAGCTTCCCGTCCTCGTACTTTTCGGATGGATCCGAGCCGAACACGTTCCGCTCGAACCGCCGCTCGACCTGGACCTCGCTCACGTCCCCCGACCGCACTTCGACGTACGCCGAACTGCTCTCGACGGTGAGCGTGTCACCCTGCACCGGGTAGCTGTCCTGACCGGTCTTGGTGTCTTCGGTCAGCCCGGTCAGCGCCCAGTACACACCACCGAGGATCAGCGCCACCGAGATCGCGATCCCGTACCGCCGCTCGGTGCTCATCGTGCTCGCCGGCCGCCCCTGAACCTCGGACATGGTTCTCCCCTGATCTGCGCTGACTACCCCTCAACCCTGGCACATCCCCCACCCCCGTGTCGGTGGGGTTTCCCCCCGTAAAACCACCAAACCCAACCCTGACCCCAACCCGCCGCACGGCTGGGTCAGGCGGTGAGTTCTTTGGCGAGGGTGGTGGCTAAGGCTTGGAGGGATTTGCGGAGTTTGCTGGATTTGGCGGAGTCGGCGAGGGTGCGGCCGTGGGTCATTGCGGCGTCTACGGCGCTCTGGTCGTACGGGAGCAGCGCGGCGGCTTGGACTCCGGCGTACTGGTTGAGCGCCTCGGCGACAGCGTCCGCGGGGGAACTGCCGAGCGCGCCGGAGCGGATCCGGTTGACGACGACTCGGAGGCTGACCGACGGGACCACCGCGCGCAGCTCGTGGATCGCCCGGATCAGCCGCGTCAGCCCGACCGGGTCCGCCGTTCCGACGACGATGACCTCGTCGGCCTCCTCGAGCGTCGCCAGGGTCGCACCGTTACGCCGCGGCGCCAGCGAGTCGAACGAGATCTCCTCGTCCGTCTCGATGCAGAACCCCACATCGACCACCGTGTACGGCGCGAGCATCCGCGCCGTCGACCAGATCGACTCGACCGCGGCCGGCCGTAGCTCGGTCCACCGGTCCGCCCGGCTGAGCCCGGTCAACACCAGCAGATGCGGATCCACCTGCCGGGCGTGCTTGGCGAGCATCGCCATGTCCAGCGAACCACTTGCCGCCGAACGCGCTGCGGCGGCCAACCCAGACGTCTCGTCGAGCATGCCGAGCAGCTGCGCGACCGTCCCGCCGTACACATCGGCATCGGCAAGCAGGGTCGGCACGCCCTTCACCGCGAGCTCCGACGCCAGGCCGACCGCAACCGTCGTACGCCCCGGCGCGCCCGTCGGACCCCAAACGGCGATCACCTGGCCGCTGCCCTGGCTGTAGACAGGCGGCGGATTGCCTGCCGTCTCGGGCGTGAGCGGTACGAATCCGCCGGCGAAGTGCGACGCGGACACCGGTGGACCGGACTCGACCGCGTCGGTGATCGCGCGGCCGAGGTCCTCCGGGCTGACGTCGGCCGGGAGGATTCGCTCGATGCCCATCCGGCTGAGCCTGTCCTCGGTGCCGAAGGGTTCACCGTTCTCCGACGGGTCGACCAGCGCGACGACAGCGATCCGCCGGGCATGCAGAGCCGCGACCGCGTCGGATGTGAGCCGCGGCAGGTCGTCCGCGAGCAGCACAGCCCGCGCCTGACCGCTCGCGGCGGCCGCCATTACATCCGCGATGTCGACACAGCGCCGTACGACGCGAATCCCCGGCGCACGCTCAGCACGCCGTACGACGTCTGCCTCCCAGGGGGCGCCGGTCACGGCCAGCAGGATGGGAACGGACATCAGCTGCCCCGTCGGATGAGGACCGGCTCACCTGAACTCATCGCGGTGAGCGCGGCTGGCAGACGCTGCAGGTCCTTTGGATCGAGACCCACGAGGACCTGTCTGCGGGCCGAACCACCCGCGACGCCTTTCACCGCGTCGATCTGAAGCACACGGATGTTGCTCCAGAGCAGTTTGGCCGGCTGATCCTCGTCCTTCGGGACGACCCAGAGGGCAACTCGATCACCAGCAGCGGTGTCCGATGGAAGCTGTCCAGCGGCGACGGAGAGTGGAAGCTCGGTGCGGTCGCTGTCCGACTCGGCAACCGCCGCGGCTTTCGGCACGAACTCACCCGCGTCGACTGCGCGAGTGACGACGTACCCCTTGAGCTCGGCGTCCGAGGTGACGTAGCGGCCCGCGTCGTCGCTGTTGGTGAAGCGGACCCGGACGGCGGTCAGGTCGTCGTCGGTCAGCTTCGTCCCGGCTGGGAGGTCGTGCTTGGCCGCCCAGATCGACGTCGTGTCGTCCGCGGTCGAGAGCAGCTTGGCGCCGGCCAGCGCGGTGATCGCGACGAGCAGCACGCCGAGCACCAGCCGCCCGTCCTTCCACCGGGCCCGCCTGTTGCGCTGAGCCGGGATGGACGGCGCCCCGAACCCGCTCCGCACTGCTGTGTCGACCACGTCGGACTCCCCAGTTGTTCGATCGATCGCTCTCGGAGCGGACATTGTGCCGCGTTTCGCGGTCTCACCGTGAACGCTCATCCACAGGCTGTCACAGGCTGGGGACAAACTCGGTCATCCGGTCGCCAACCGTGGCAAACTGAAGCAACCAGCCACTATGTGAAGGAGTAGGGATGCCGACGCCGCGATTCCTCCAGCTCGCCGACGTCGCCGAGGTGCTCAACATCTCCGCGAACCAGGTGTACGCCCTGGTCCGGCGCGGCGACATCCCCGCCGTGAAGATCGGCGGCCGCGGCCAGTGGCGGGTCGAGGCGACCGAGCTGGAGAAGTACATCGAGCGGCTCTACACCGAGACCCGCGAGTTCATCGACACCCATCCCTTCGGGGAAGAAGCCGAGCAACCAGAAGACCTCCACCGCTAGCCCTCCGTTCAGCGGCGGCGTAGAGCGCGCAGAGCCTGGGTCGGAACCAGGCGCACGTTGTAGACCTCGGTCCGCCGGCGCGGCGCGTCCAGTGGGTGTTCGGCGATCTCCAGGAAGTCCGCGCCCACCCGGTCGATCGTCCCCGTGACCGGAACTCCCCCGCAGAACAGCGTTACCGGCGACCGATCCCGCGCGATCCCCCGCAGCAGGTGCGCAAGTCCGAGCTTCCCCGCCACTGCCCCGACCGCCGGCTCCGCCCACGGCCCGAGCCGATGGACAGCGACCAGCGCGGTCACCGGAATCAGCCACTCCTCGAAGCGCTCCGCCTCGATCAGCAGGCAGTCCTTCCCGACCCGCGTGAGCAGACCCTGCACCGGTTCCGCGTCGGCCAGTTCCACCCGTACGACGGTGTCCACCGCCCCGCGAAGCCGGTCCAGCACGGTGATCTTGCCGACCTCGGTGCGGATCCGGTCCGCGACCTCGCCGTACAGATCCCCCTCCTGAAGCGCCTCGAACTGCGACTCCAGGTCCTCGAACAACGCATCCCACCGCATGCCGCGAACCTACCCGCTCGCGCTCACCTTCCGTACGGCGATCCGACGCTGCGTGACATTCCCACTTGCGAACCGACCGCAGTACCGGTCTATAGTGGTCAAGCAGACGCAAACTAAAGCAAACTAATAGATCGGGAGCGAACGGGGATGAACGCGATGATCCGGGCACTGAAAGGCATGCTCGCGCTTGTGGCGCTGGCCGGTCTCGGCCTGGGTCTGCGCTGGACGACAGCCGGCTCGTTCGGCGCGGCGAACAGCCACGACCTCGACTCGATGGCCGTACTCGCGGTCGGCACGGTCGCGTGGATGGCCTACGGGTGGCTCGTACTCGCGGTTTTGGCGACGGTGCTGGAGCAGCTTCCGGGCGCAATCGGTGCCGTCGGCTCAGCACTCGCCGGCCGGATCACGTCGCGGACCTCTCATGCCCTACTCCGCTCGGCTCTGGGCGTAGCCGCTGCCACTCCCCTGACGGTCAGCGTGGCCCACGCCGCTTCGCCCGATGCGTCGAACTGGCGCGCGACCGAGCCGCGGTCGTCTGTTTTGACCGGAGCCGTCGGGGTTCCACACAGCTCTGGGGCGCAGGTTGGCGCGAGTACGCGGGCGGCCGAGCCGGATGGCACGCGTGTCCGGGTCGGTGTGCCGGACCGGCCGACCACGGGTGCTCCGACCCGGTACACCGATCTCCGTTCTGGACAGCCGGTTCGGCTCGCCGGACGCGTCGTCGTCAAACCCGGCGACACCCTCTGGAGCATCGCGGCCGCCGAGCTCGGGCCCAACGCCGACCACTCGGCGATCGCCGCCCGCTGGCCCGCCTGGTACGCCGCCAACCGGCAACAGATCGGGCCCGACCCCGACCTCATCCTTCCCGGCCAGGTACTGCGCACCCCAGCAGCCGCGCCCGGTCACCCCACGCCGCCCACCCACCAGGAGAACTGACATGAGCCACCCCAACCTGTCCGCGCTCCCCACCCAAACCGCCGATACTGCGACGGCTCCTTCACGAACCGGTGGAAAGCCAGGTGCGGTCGCAGCCGGCAGTCCGGCCAACGAGCCGGCCGCTGTGGCAACGCCTCGCCTCCGAGCAGTCGGGGCCGAGTCGGTCGCGTACACCATTCCGGCAACCGTCCGCGACGCAGGCACTATGACCAGCGACACCCTGGCCCAACGCCTTCATTCCCTGACCCGCCTCGGCGTAGTCCCCAGCCCAGCCAGCCCAGCCGCCGACGCCGCACCAACGCCGTCCACACATGCGATGGAGGTGCTGCCGGCGACAGCAGCTGTGAGCCCCGCAGAAGCAGCCCCGACCGCCGGCCCGGCGCCGACACCAGACCAGGTCGCGCCAACGCCAAGCAGTCCGACCACACCTACGCGACCCGCGTTGGTTGTGGTTGCTGAGCCGGCGGAGGTTGTCTCGGGTGCGGGTTCTGCGGAGGTTGTCTCTGGTGCCGTTTCTGCGGGTGTTGTGGCGGCGGGGCCTGGGGTGCCGGATGCGCGGGCTTGGGCTGGGCGGTTGGTGCAGGCGGTGTCTGAGGTGCTGGCTGGCGTTCGGCCGATCTCGCAGTTGGTTCGGTTCACGGATGAGGTGGTGTTCGCCGACCTCAACCGCCGGGTCCGTCTGCTCGGGTTGACAACCACCGCGACGGCTCGCGGTGCCAAGGAACGCAGCGCCGTCCGTTCCATCCGCATCTGCACTCCCGCGAAGCAGGTCGCCGAAGTCGCCGCCCACGTCCGCCACGGCGAACGCTCCCGCGCCATCGCCCTCCGGATGGAAATCCGCCGCAACCGCTGGGTCTGCACCGCCCTCGAAATCGGCTGACCCCCGCGACCGACGTTCACGACCACGTGTGGGATGAACCTTTTGGGGTGGTAGGCAGTCTGATTTGGGCGACTGGGATCTGCGGCAGGTGGTTGTTGCCGGCGGCAGCTGGAGGAGGGTTGTGGGTGAAGGCGGAGAAGGTATCTCGTGAGCGCAATCCGATCGTGCTGTTGTTGTCACGGAGCTGCGGGACGGGGCGGCGTACGGTGGCCGGGTGGGTCGAGGGAGCACGCGTCGTTCGGGGGAATCGGATGCCTGACGTCACCATCAACAGCGCACCTCCGTCGGTCGCAGTAGACCGGCCGGCATCCACTGGGGTGATGCCGGCCGACCAGCCTTGGCGGATCGGGCTGGAGGAGTTGAGCGACGCGGAGCGCGCCCGAGTGTTTCCGAGCGTACGGCGGCGGTGGACTGAGCGACTGCCGCTGCTTTATCCGCTGGCGGTGCGGTACCACCGGATGCTCAAGCGGATCGAGTGGATGCGGTCCAGTACGCCGTACGCGCAAAGACGACAGGCTGACGATTTGCCGGTCCGAGTGGAGCGGCACCGGTCGTTGTTGATGCGGCAGCTGGGTGAGACCGAGATGTGGATGCAGCGCAACAAGGTGACGAACCTGCGGCTCGCGTGCGCGCAGATCGACGGGCTGCTGATCCGGCCTGGTGAGACGTTCTCGTTCAACCAGGTGGTGGGCAACGCGACCCGTCGCAAGGGATATGTGATGGGCATGCGGCTGTCCAATGGGCAGGCGAAGGCGGGCATAGGTGGTGGGATCTGCCAGCTCGCCAACCTGCTGCACTGGATGGTGCTGCACTCGCCGATGACGGTGACAGAGCGGTCCACGCACAGCTTCGACCCGTTCCCCGACAACGGCCGGGTGCTGCCGTGGGGCGTGGGTTGCAGCATCGTCTACAACTATGTGGATCTGCAGTTCCGCAACGACACCGACCTGACCTTCCAGTTGCGCGTCGGCGTTGGCGATCGCTACCTCGAAGGATCGATCCTGGCCGACGCGGCGACCAAGTCGTCGTACCGCGTGTTCGCGCGTGGGGAGCGATTCCTGCGCGTCGGCGCGGATTACTTCCGGCGCAACGAGATCTGGCGAACGGTGATCGACCGGCGCACCGGTACGGCGATCCGCGACGAACTGATCCGCGAGAACGTTGCCCTGGCCAAGTATGTGCCGGTCGGCGTCGACGTGCTGGACGTGAGTGACACCCGCACGGGCTAGGTGCGGGATCCCGCCGGGGCCCCCGCGTGGCTCACACCCGACAACTGACCCCACGTCGCGCTGGGGCGGGAAATTGTCGGCGGTGGGTTGCAGACTGGGAAGGTGAGCGAGGTTGGTGAGCCGTACCGGGAGCGCCCCACACGGGTGCCCGGCGCGACACTCTGGACGCGGACGTCGGAGGGCGGGGACTTCCGGATCCTTCCCGATGGCTGCATGGACCTACTTCTCTCGGATGACGAGCTGATCGTCGCCGGGCCGGACAGCCGGGCGTGGATCGGGACGGCCGAGCCCGGGACGGAGTTCGCGGGGATCCGGTTCGCGCCGGGGATGGCGCCGCGGTTCCTCGGCGTACCGGCACGTGAGCTGCTGAACCAGCGGGTGTCACTGGGTGATCTGTGGTCGCCATCGCGGAGCAGGCGGCTGGCGGATCAGGTGAGATCGGCGGATGTCCCGGCGCTCGCGCTCGAACAGATGGTTGCGGACCTGACGGAGGAGCCCGCGGACCGACTGATCACGCAGGTGCTGCGTGCGGTCCGGGACGGCGTGCTTCGAGGCGGCTCGCGCATGCTTCGAGGCAGCCCTCGCGCCAACGAGACACGAGATGGCGTTGGGCTCCGGGCGGGCCGAACACCGACCGTCTCGGGGACACCGGCGCGCAGGCCTGACGGTGGGGCGGCGATGCTTGAGGACGGGGCGGGTGTGTTGTCGCTGGCGAGTAGCGTCGGGTTGAGTGAACGGCAGCTGCATCGGCGGTGCCTGGACGCCTTCGGGTACGGCCCGAAGATGCTCGACCGAGTGCTCCACCTGAACGTGGCCCTCGACCACGCCCGCACCGGCCTCGCCCTGGCCGAAGTCGCCGCACGATTCGGGTACGCCGACCAGGCCCACTTCACGCGGGACGTCAAAGCCCTGACCGGCCTGCCTCCGCGCCTCCTCCTCAGCTGACCGCAGCAAACCCTTAAGCTCCCGTCCATGAGCGCTGCCGAGACCAGTACGACGACGCTCCGGCACAACCCGCTCAACGCGGTGACTGCGACAGTCGAGCGGGTGACGTACGACGACGGTCGCACGATCGTCCGGAAGGAGCTTCGCAAGCCCGTCGACTCGGTCGGGCCGTGGGCAGCGTCAGAGGATCCGCGGCACTGGAACTACTGGCGACGCGAGCTCGAGGTCTACGGGGACGACGTACTCCGCCGGCAACTGGCCGACGCGGGTCTCCCGCTGCCCGAGGCGGACGTCGAGGAGCAGGTGGACGGCGCCGTGCTGTCGATGGAGGATGTCGACGGCACTGCGGGCACCAGCCTTGCTCTCGTCGACCATGCTGCGTTGGCGAAAGCGTGCGGGCGATGGCAGGCGCGGCCGGCCGGTGAGCGTCCTTGGACGTCGGTCGGCTTTCTGCGCGACTACTCGACCACTCGGGCCGTCCCGTGGGAGCTGCTCGACGACGACGCCGCCTGGCAGCAACCACTCGTCAAGCAGACGTGGCCGACCGGGCTACGGTCAGCCTGGGTAGGCCTGCTCAACCACCGCGACGAGCTGCTCGACTTGGTGGCGAGCCTCCCGCGCGCTCGGTGCCACCTCGACTTCTGGGTGTCGAATGTGATCCGGCGGCCGACTGGTGAGTTCACGCTGCTCGACTGGGCGTTCACCGGCGACGGCGCCCTCGGCGAGGACATCGGCAACCACATCCCCGATGCCGTGTTCGATCTCTTCTGGCCGGCCGAGCGCATCGCCGAGCTCGCCGAGACCTGTATCGACAACTACCTCGACGGCCTCCGCGAGGCCGGCTGGCGAGGCGATCCGGACCTGGTTCGCCTCGCCGTAATGGCATCTGGGGTCAAGTACGCCTGGCTGCTGCCTGGCCTGCTCGGGCAGGCCTCCAACACCTCCCACAAGGCCTACCACCAGCAGGCCGACAGCGAGTACCTCTTCCACCAACGTGGCCAAGCGCTCGCCTTCGTCGCCGGCTGGTGCGGTGAGGCGATCAAGCGAGTACGACGGTGAAGCCGCCTGGTTGGACGGCGACGCGGGACGACGGGCTCACGCGGCGGCGGGAGTGCAGGGTGCCGGACGCGGTGTAGGAGTAGGCGGTGCCGCCAATAGGGACGCTGACGTTGCGCGGGTGGGACTCGACGCTCGCGAGCAGCAGACCGCCTGCCAACTGAAGGCTGCTGATGGTGGGCAGCAGCAGGATGGCGTCGACCTGCACGTCGCCGGAGCCCTCTGCTTTCAACTGGGTTGCGTACGGCGGGAGCGCGGTGGGCAAGGTGATCGGCTGCAGGACGCCCGGAGCGGCGGAGATGCCTTGAGGACCTGCGGTGCCGTGGTCGATCGTGCCCAAGGCAAGCGAGTCCGTGGACCAGGTGGTGTGGCCGGGATCGTTGACGAGGTTCACCACGGGCAGCACCAAGCGGGACTCAGCGGACGGCGGCAGGGTCCAGTTCGCCGAGCCGAACGTGAGGTAGGAGCCGTTGCTCCACTGGGATTCGCCGGTCCAGGCTGATGGTGGAGTGACGACCTGGCCGCCTGCGGCAGACTCTGCTTCGACCACGCTGAGGCCGGAGCGAAGTACAGGTCCGGCGCCCAATTGCTGCGCCAACGAAGCAACTGCCGGGGCAGCGTCCAATGCCAGCATGGAGAGTTGGCCGTGGATGGTGGACTCTGCGCCCGAGTTGCGGTTGACGACGCCGTCGCCGGAGACCCCGTCGTACGTGCGGCCCGTCGCGGGGTCGTACATGGGCGAGCCGGCTCGGTTGGCGCCGAAGTACCAAGCGGCAACGAAGGCGGCGAGGTGCTGCAGGCCAACGGCCAGGACGCCCTGCAGTCGGGCGTCGACGCCGTACGCGATCTGGGTACGGTCGATCGGTGCGGGCAGCCAGCCGTTGTCGGGACCGCCCGCGGTGAGCAGAAGCGGGGTGAACCCAGCGGTGTCGCCGATAGCAGGCGTGAGTGGCGTCCCGAGTACTGACGACGCGGCAGCGAGTGCGGACGGCATCTGCGCGCCCCAGGCGTGCCAGTCGGCGATGGACTCGCCCCACGGCAAGAGCGCGCGGAACGGCCACACCCGGGTGGAGCCCGCACTCATCGACGCGATGCCTTCAGCAAAGCGCGCCAAAGCTCGTCGGGCCCGCACTGATCCACCGGCCCGCACGTACGCCGCCAAGCCGAGGACTGCCTCGGAGGTCGCGTCAGCGCCGTTCACGATGAGCCAGGCGGGCAGACGACGACCGTCGACGATGTTCCACTGGCCGTAGCGCACCAGCACCTGCCGCTCCAACGCAGCAATCGCCAACTCAAGCCTTGCGCGAAGGAACTCAGCAAAGCCGCGGTCCACGCGCCGGAAGGCGGAGTACCCCTCCCCCAGCGCCCACACCGTCCGAGCCAGCCAGTACGACGGTCCGGAGTCAGACGGGTCGGGGAGCTCGACTGGATCCGCGCTGGGGTTCAGCGTCCCGTCCGGCTGCATCCACAAGACCACGTTGCCGTTGGGCGATTGCAAGTACGTCAGGCCGCGGAGCAGGTCCCGCGCAACGTCCAGCCGCTGGCTGCGCAGATAGACGACAGCAGCTCGGGAGATGTCGTCCGCGTTGTAGGCACCCTGGCCGTAGGTGTTGGTCACAGGGTCAAAAGCACCGCCGCCGATGCGTTTGTACGAACCGTCGGGCTGACGGTCCGCGTAGGTCCACAGCACGCCGAGTGGACCGGAGCCGTACGTCGTATGACCAGCGGCGGCTGGCGGCGTCACCGACGTACGCAGGAAGTCGAGATGGGCGAGGTTGCTCAACCGGCCCGAAGCGGAAGCCGGCAGCGTGACTGTCGATGCGGCGCCCAGAGCGAAAGCTCCACCGAGGACGGTGCGGCGGCTGACGGTCATGGGGTCCGGGCCAATCGAGCCACCCCGATGGCTGCATCGGCCATTCCGTAGAAGACGTAACGCACTCCGTCCACCTCCTCGATCGCGGTCGGGAACACCACGTTCCCGACGGTTCCGATCCGCTCCTCGTCCGTCTCCGGCACCAGCAGTGGTTCCGGCGTCCGGGCGATCACGCGAGTCACATCGGACGCGTCCAGCAGCAGCGCCCCCGCCGCGTAGCTGACCTTCTGGGTCGTCGGGTCGAACCCCTGCGGCTGCTCGCCCGTCACCCCGTGGTGGATCACCAGCCACCCTTCCGGCACCCGCAGTGGCGCCGGCCCGGCCCCGATCTTCAACTCCTCGAAGGGGTATTCCGACATCGCCACCAGCCGGTGGTTGCGCAGATGTACCAGGTTCCGCACATCCCGCGTGACCAGCTCCACCGGTACGAACGACACCCAGATCCCTGGCCGATCGTCGGTGACACCGGCCGGCAGATGCACACCCTCGCCCTCGCGGAACCACCCGAGGTCCCACATCGGCCGGTGCAGCATCGCGTACGACGGCTCGCCGTCCGGCCCCGGCACCGGCTCCGGGAAGAAGACGGTGTCCTTGTTCGGAAACAGATTCAGGTCGGTGTCCAGGTCGGGCTGGTACTCGAAGTGCAGCGGGCCCAACCGCTCCCAGTTGCGTAGATCCGGTGACACCGCCAGCGCCGGCTTCGGCCCGAGCGGACCATAGGCGACGTAGGTCATCACGTGCGTGCGCAGCGACGGGATCCAGGTCACCCGCGGATCCTCGACCCCGGCGTTGTTCTTGCCGCGCTCCCAGCCTGCATCCGGCGCCAGTACGACGCCTTCCCGTCGTACCCCGACCGGGACACCGTCCTTCACTTCGACAGCAGCCAGGCCCACTCGCGACACGTTGCCGGAAGCAACGAGTCGGGGAAGCAGGTACAGCTGCCCGTCCGGTGTGTGTCCGGTGGCCGGATTCAGCACCCCTTCGGCCTCGAGGTCGTTGCCGGGCTCGGGCGTCATCAGTACGCCGACACGAGTAAGGGCGTAGGGAACAGTCACCACAAATGCCTTTCAGAGTTAGCCTTTGACCCCGGACTCGAGGCTCGAAGAGATAAAGCGGCGCTGGAAGATCAGGAACAACGCCACCGCCGGCGCGGCCAGCACACACGCCCCCGCAAGGACGGCGCCGAACGGGTTCGCCGCCCGCGCCGAAACCGTGGTCAGATAGTTCGACAGCGACACGGCCAGCGGCTGCAGATCCTGCTGTTTGGTGATCAGGAACGGCCAGAGGAACTCGTTCCACGGCCCGATGAACGTCAGCAGTACGCCGGTCAGCAGCGCCGGCCGCACCAACGGAACCGCTATCCGCCACAGGATGTTCAGCTCCGACGCACCGTCGATCCGGGCCGCGTCGAACAACTCGACCGGCAACTGCAGGAAGTACTGGCGGAACACCAGGACCGCGGTCGAGTTGATCGCGAACGGCAGGATCATCCCCAGATACGAGTCGGCCAGCCCGTAGCTCCGCACGATCAGCACATACAAGGGAATCGTCAACAGCTGGAACGGCACGACCTGGAACAGCAGCATCAGGTTGAACACCACGCCCCGACCGCGGAACTGCAGCCGCGCCAGCGCGTAGCCCGCGAGTACGCCGAAAACCAGCGTGCCGAGGATGACACCGCCGGTGAAGATGCCCGAGTTCACCAGCGACCGGCCGAGATTGATCGCGCTGTTGATCTCGCTGTAGTTGTGCAAGGTCAGATTGCCCGCCGGAATCGCCCCGCTCACCGACGGATCCGGCTCGGCCTGCAGACTCCCGATCAGCATGTAGTAGAAGGGAAACAGGAACACGAAGGCGCCCACGAGCAGGGAAACGAAACGCAGCTTCACGACTCCTCCCTCCCCACGAAGCGCCGCTCGATCAGCGCAAGAGCCAGTACGGCGATCACCAGCAGCACGCCGATCGCGGACCCGATGTCCGGGTTCCCCTGCTCGATGCCCTTCTGGTACATCACCAGCACCGGCGACGCCGACGCACCGTCCGGCCCGCCACCACCGGTCAGCAGATACGGCTCGGTGAAGAGATTCGCTCCGGTCACGGTCGCCAGCAGTACGACGAGAGTCGTCGCCGGCCGCACTCCCGGAACAGTCACGTTCCAGAACGACTTCCACTTGTCGGCGCCATCCATCGCGGCCGCCTCGTAGAGGTCCTTCGACACGTTCTGCAGCGCGGCCAGATACAGCAGGATGAAGAACCCGAGCTGTTTCCAGGTCACATAGATCGCGACCGTTGGCATGGCGAGCTTCGAGTTCACCAACCAGGACGGATCCGGCGCGAGCGGGCCGAGGACGGAGTTGACCAGTCCGTTCGAGTTGAACAGGAACAGCCAGACCCCGACCACCGCCACACTCGCCGTCACGTAAGGCACGTAGTAGCTGACCCGGAAGAACGTCCGCCACCGGATCGCCGCGTTCAACGCGTTCGCCAGACCGAGCGCCAGTACGACGGTCAGCGGCACGTTGATCACGAGGAACACCAGCACATTCCAGAAGGCCCGCCGGACCGCGGGATCCGACAACACGGTGACGTAGTTGTCGAACCCCACGAACGGCCGCTCCACGATCGCGCCGGGGGCGGTGAAGAAGTAGTCGTGGAAGGACATGTAGACGGCGAACCCGAGCGGATAGGCGAACACCGCCGCCAGGAACACGACGTACGGCGTGACGAAGACGGCCCCGACCGGGTGCTCACCCAGCACCCGCCCGAGCAGACCCCGTCTCATGACTGCTTAGCGAGTTGATCGACCTTCTGTGCGGCGCCGTCCAGGGCCGTGCCGGGGTCTTCCTGGCCGAAGATGACCGACTTGGAGTAGGCGTCCCGGAAGGTCTGCCAGATGGTGATCGAATTCGCCACGTTCGGCACCTCGACCGTACGGGCGGCCTGGTCGGCGAACACCTTGTAGTCAGGGTTCTTGGCGAAGTAGTCGGGGTACGCCGCGGTAACGTCCTTGCGCAGGGGCATCTGGCCGCTGGCCGCCAGGAACTTGCCGTCCTGTTCCTTGCTGGTGGCAAACTTCAGCACATCCCATGCCGTGCCGCGGTTCTTGCACGCGGAGTACATGGCAACGTTTTTCGCGTCGGAGAACGTATGGATCTCGTCGGCCGGCTTGCCGGCCGAGGTCGGCACCGGGACGACGCCCCAGTCGACCTTGCCCTTGTAGGTTGCGATTGCCCATGGCCCGACCGCGGCCATCGCCGCGGTGCCGTCGACGAACGCGTCACCGGTGTACTTCTCCTGCGACGCCAGCTTGTCGGCGTACATCGTCCGCCAGAAGGTCGCGACCTTCTTGCCCTCGTCGGAGTTGAACTGAGCCTTGCCATCGGCAACCAGTTGCTTGCCGCCGGTCTCGGCCGCGAACAGCGGGTAGAAGTCGAACCAGGACTGGAAGAACTCGTTGCTCGGCGCCGGGTAGATCGCGAACTTCGCCGCCTTCGAGGCAACGATCTTGCGTGAGGCCGCGAGGAACTCGTCGTACGTAGCCAGCGGCGGCTTCGTGGTATCGATCCCTGCCTTGGCGAACGCCTTCTTGTTGTAGAAGATCATCACCGGGTTCGACTTCCAGGGCAGCTGGTAGTACTTGCCGTCGCTCGACTTGTACTGCTTGGCGACGTCACCCGAGCGTTCCTCGATGTACGACGTACCGTCGCTGAAGCTGTCGAGCGGAACCAGACCGCCTTGTTTCTGGAACTGGGAGACCGACGCGGGTGACGTGTTGAAGATCAGGCAGGGAGCGTTGCCTGCGGTGATCGCGGCGCCGATGACCTCTTCGGAGCTCTTGCCGGTGGGGATCTCCTGGGCGGTGACCTTCTGATCGGGGTGAGCCGCGTTCCAGGCCGCGACCATTTGCTTGCCCCAGGCCACTTCCTCGGCGTTGTTCGAGTACCAGATGTTGATCGGGCCGCGGGCGCTGGCCGCGGCGTCGGCGTCACCAGCGCCGCCGCCACTGTCACCACACGCGACGAGTGAGCCGGCCAAAGCGAGGGCCAGCAGTCCGGCTTGTAACTTCATGGTTCCTCCAGGGGGCAATGCAGGTGCTTTAGGCCGGGGCGGCGGTTGAGTTGCGTACGACGAGCTGCGCCGGTGGCAGTTCGACATCGGGTACGTCGGCCTCGCCGTCGACGACTCGGTTGAGCGTCTGCGCAGCCGCCTCGCCAAAGCGGAAAGGGTCGGCGCGGACGGTGGTCAGTCCGGGGTGAACGTATTCGGCGAGCTCGCTGTCGTCGAAGCCGGCGATGCTCAGGTCGTCCGGCACGGTTAGCCCCGCCGCCTGAGCTGCGCCGAGACCGGCGATCGCCATCCGGTCGTTGGCGTAGACGATTGCGGTCGGCGGCTCCGGTAGCGCGAGTAGCCGCCGGGTGGCCGCGATGCCGCCTGCAGCAGTGAAGTCGCCGGTCTCGACAGCCACCGGTTCCAGACCGGCGGTGGCCAGAGTCGAGACGAAGGCGGCGGAGCGGGCCATCGCATGCACGAAGGCCGGCGGGCCGGCGACGTGCGCGATCCGGCGATGACCGAGGTCCAGCAGATGCTCGACGACTGCGCTCGTACCAGGCCGGTCATCGAGGATGACGGCGGGGAACGGCGACGCGCCGTCGGGGCGGTTCAGGCTCACTGCGGGCAGTCCGAGCTCGACCAGCAGGTCGATCCGTGGGTCGTCGTGACGGAGGTCGGACAGGAAGACGCCGTCGACCCTGGCGTCTTGCGCGAGCCGTCGGTAGCCGGCCTCCTCGTCCTCGCCGGCGGTGACGACCTGCAGGACGAGCGCCTGCCCGCGAGTGGCGAGCACACTCTCGACGCCCGCGATGAAGGCCGGGAAGAACGGGTCCGACGACAGCACGGCCGGGTCTCGCGTGATCACCAGCCCGAGCGCGAATGCCTTCGAGACCGAGAGCGACCGGGCTCGGTTGCTCGGACGCCAGCCGAGCTCGTCGGCCGCGGCCAGGATCTTGTCGACCGTCGCCTGAGCCAGCCCGGGGCGGCCGTTCAAGGCGAACGACACCGCACCCTTGGACACGCCCGCGCGGGTCGCCACGTCGGCGATCGTCGGCCGCTGCTTGCTCATCTGACCTCACTCGACAGGCGTTTAAACCGGTTTAGACAGTCACTAAACCGGTTAAAACAACGTCCGTCAAGAGGTCGGACCGGTCAGCACGTACGCTGCGGCGGTGCGTTCACTGCTCGTAGTCGCACTGGTCGCCGGCCTCACAGCCTGCACGCCTGCCGACCAGACCACCGCTGCGCCGGCTCTCACCCTGCCGCCGACCCACGCCGGTTTCGACTACCAGCTAGGCGGGGCGTACGACCCGCCCGCCGGCGTCGAGGTCGTCACCCGCGACCGTACGGCGGCACCCGCGCCCGGGCTCTACAACGTCTGTTACGTCAACGCCTTCCAGGTCCAGCCCGGTGAACAAAAGGATTGGGACCCCGACCTGCTCCTCCGCGACGCCGCCGGCAACCTCGTGATCGACGAGGACTGGAACGAACCGCTGCTAGACCTCCGCACCGACGACAAGCGCACCCGGATCGCCGCGAAGGTCAACGCCTGGATCGACGACTGCGCGGCCAAGGGCTACCAAGCGATCGAGCCAGACAACTACGACAGCTACACCCGCTCGAAGAACATGCTCACGCCCGACCAGGCCAAGGCTTTCCACACCCTCATCGCGACCCACGCCCACGCTAAGAACCTCGCCATCGGCCAGAAGAACACCGTCGAGCTCGCCGGCGACCGGGAGACAGTCGGGCTCGACTTCGCCGTCGCCGAGGAATGCGGCGAGCACGACGAATGCGCCGACTATGTCGATGCCTTCGGCAACAACGTCATCGTGATCGAGTACACCTCCAGCGGCCTGAAAGCTGCCTGCACCGAGTACGGCGACGCCCTCACCATCGTCCAACGCGACCTGGAGGTCTCCACCCCCGGCAGCCCCGACTACCTGAGGGCAGCCTGCAAGTAGGTCCGATAGCGAGCGAAGCCATCGAGGACCTGCGCAGCGGTCAGTTGTGAAGTCAGAGCGCCGACGCCTTGTCCCGCGTAGATCGAGGTGCGAGCCGGGTCCGCGCTGCGCACGCCGTCGACGTAGTCCGTGTGGCCCACATCGTCCGTTTTCAAGGCTTCCTCGCGACCTTCCCACGTGTCGAAATAGGCGTTCCGCAGAGCGCGACCACCAAACTCGTCAGGCCACCCGGCCCGAGAGGCGGCGTCGAAGACCGTGCCGTAAACGGTCTCGGTCTCATCTGCCTCGATCACCCGCGCCCGGACCGACGAGGGCGTCAAAGCCTCGACACAGGTAAGAAACGCCGTACCGATCCAAGCGCCGGCCGCACCAGCAGCCAGTACGGCGGCGAGCCCGCGCGGGCCGGAGATGCCGCCGCCCGCGAGGACGGGAAGGTCGGTGAGGTCGAGGATCGCCTGCAGGAGCGGGAGGGTGGCGACAGCGTTGCGTCCGTGACCGCCTGCCTCGGCGCCGCGAGCAACGATCACCTCGACCCCGGCATCGATCGCCTCCCGCGCGTCCGCGACCGTCCCGGCCTGCGTCGCCACGACAATGCCTTCCTTCTGCAGCATCCCGACGTACGGCGAATAGTTGCCGAAGCTGAGCGAGACGAGCGCGGGCTTGAGCTCGAGTACGGCGTCCAGGTGCTCGGGGTGATCCTTGACCGACCAGGCCATCAACCCGACCCCGTACGGCTTCCCAGACCGGGAGGCGACCGCGCCTTCGGTGCGGATCCAGTCAGCGCTCACCGCGGAACCCGCGCCGAGCATCCCCAGTCCCCCGGCCGCCGAGATCGCGGCGGTCAGCTTGCCTCCGCTCACATTCGCCATCGGCGCACCGACCACCGGAACGGACAACCCGAACTTCTCCGTCAGCCACATGCAGCCAGCGCATCACATCAGCAGAGCCGGCGCCATGGCGCCTGACACACTGAACGGCCGGCCCTCAAAGAGGACCGGCCGTTACGAGGTGATTCAGAACTTGTAGACGTCCGACTGCGGGTCACCGTGGCAGCGCTTGTACTTCTTGCCGGAACCGCACGGGCAAGCGACGTTGCGGGGAGTGCCGGCGTACATCAAGCCGCCTTCCTCGCCCGCGTCCTGCCGGACCGCGACCTCGTCGTCGCCGTCGATCGTCGGCGCCGAGTACGACAACCGCTGCGGCCGGCTCTCACCGGTCAGGCCCTTGGCCCGCAGCCGCGGGGTGTCCCGCGGGCGCGGCTCGTCCTGGACCCGGCCAGGGAACTCCGCCACCGGCGCACCCGGCGTGAGGATGTCCTCTTCCTCGGCTTCGGTGTCGTCGAACTCGGCCTCGGCCTCGGCCAGCTCCATCTCGGCCCGCATCGCCTCGACGTCCACCTCGACGTTGAAGATGAAGGCGACCGACTCTTCCTTGATCGACTCCATCATCGCGGCGAACATGTCGTAGCCCTCGCGCTGGTACTCGACCAACGGATCGCGCTGGGCCATCGCGCGCAGGCCGATGCCCTCGCGCAGGTAGTCCATCTCGTACAGGTGCTCACGCCACTTGCGGTCCAGCACACTCAGTACGACGCGACGCTCCAGCTCGCGCATCGCGTCCTCACCGAGCAGCTCCTCGCGCTTCTCGTACGCCGCCTTGGCGTCCTCGATGAAGCGCTCGACCAGGAAGTCCTGGGTCAGGCCGGCCTTCTCGCCACCGGCCTCCTCGATCAGGTCGTCCTCGGTCAGCTCGGTCGAGTACAGCGTCTTCAGCGCGGTGAAGAGGGCATCCAGGTCCCAGTCCTCGGCGAACCCGTCCGCGGTTGCGCCCTGGACGTAGCCGGTGACGGTCTCCTCGAGCATGTCCTGGACCTGGTCGCGCAGGTCGGCGCCCTCGAGTACGCGGCGGCGCTCGTCGTACACGACATGGCGCTGCCGGTTCATCACGTCGTCGTACTTGAGGATGTTCTTGCGGGTCTCGAAGTTCTGCGCCTCGACCTGGGACTGCGCCGACGCGATCGCCTTGGTGACGACCTTGTTCTCCAGCGGCTGGCTGTCGTCGTTGTTGCGCGACATCGCCCAGTCGACCATCTCGCGCTTGAACAGCCGCATCAGGTCGTCCTCCAGCGACAGGTAGAACCGGGACTTGCCCGGGTCGCCCTGACGGCCGGACCGGCCGCGCAGCTGGTTGTCGATCCGGCGGGACTCGTGCCGCTCGGTGCCGAGCACGTACAGGCCGCCGGCCTCGCGGACCTCCTCCTGCTCGTCCTTGACCTGCTTCTCGAACTGCTCCAGGACCGTCGGGTACTCGGTCTCGTACTCCTCGATCGACTCGGCCGGGTCGATGCCGCGGGCCCGCAGCTCCTTGTCGGCCAGGAACTCCGGGTTGCCGCCGAGGATGATGTCGGTACCACGGCCGGCCATGTTGGTGGCCACCGTGACGGCGCCCTTGCGGCCGGCCTCGGCGACGATCGCCGCCTCCCGCGCGTGCTGCTTCGCGTTCAGCACCTCGTGCGCGATGTTCTCCTTGCGCAGCTGGTTGGACAGCCGCTCCGACTTCTCCACGCTGGTGGTGCCGACCAGGATCGGCTGGCCCGTCTTGTGCACCGCGACGATGTCCTTGACCACCGCGTCGAACTTGGCGTCCTCGGTGCGGAAGATCAGGTCCCGCTCGTCCACCCGGATCATCGGCTTGTTGGTCGGGATCGGGACCACGCCCAGGCCGTAGATCTTCTGGAACTCGGCCGCCTCGGTCATCGCCGTACCGGTCATGCCGGCCAGCTTCTCGTAGAGGCGGAAGTAGTTCTGCAGCGTGATCGTCGCGAGGGTCTGGTACTCCTCCTTGATCTCGACGCCTTCCTTGGCCTCGATCGCCTGGTGGAGTCCCTCGTTGTAGCGGCGGCCGTGCAGCGTCCGGCCGGTGTGCTCGTCGACGATCAGCACCTCGTTGTCGACGACCACGTAGTCCTTGTCCTTGCGGAACAGGTCCTTGGCCTTCAGCGCGTTGTTCAGGTAGCTGATCAGCGGGGTGTTGGCCGACTCGTAGAGGTTGTCGATCCCGAGCCGGTCCTCGACCTTCTCGATACCGCGCTCGAGGATGGCGACGGTGCGCTTCTTCTCGTCCACCTCGTAGTCGGCGACCGGGCGCTGCTCCTCGGGCACCTTGTCGTCGGCGATCCGCGGCTTCAGTGCGTTCGCGATCCGGGCCATCTCGACGTACCAGCGCTGCGAGTCCTCGGCCGGGCCGGAGATGATCAGCGGGGTCCGGGCCTCGTCGACCAGGATCGAGTCGACCTCGTCCACGATCGCGTAGTTGTGCTCGCGCTGGACGCAGTCCTCGATGCTCTGCGCCATGTTGTCGCGCAGGTAGTCGAAGCCGAACTCGTTGTTGGTGCCGTAGGTGATGTCCTTGGCGTAGGCGATCCGGCGCTCGGCCGGCGACATCTCCGGCAGGATCACGCCGTAGTCGAGGCCGAGGAAGTGGTACACCCGGCCCATCCACTCGGCCTGGTACTTGGCCAGGTAGTCGTTCACCGTGACCACGTGCACACCCTTGCCGGACAGGGCGTTCAGGTACGTCGGCAGGGTACCGACCAGGGTCTTGCCCTCACCGGTCTTCATCTCGGCGATGTTGCCCAGGTGCAGCGCGGCGCCGCCCATGATCTGGACGTCGTAGTGCCGCTGGTGCAGCGTCCGCTTGGCCGCCTCGCGGACCACCGCGAACGCCTCCGGCAGCAGCGCGTCGAGCGACTCCCCGTTCTCGTGCCGCTGCTTGAACTCCGCGGTCTGACCGCGCAACTCCTCGTCGGACATGCCGACGAAGTCGTCCTCGATCGAGTTGACCATCTTCGCGATGCCCTGGAGCTGGCGCAGGATCTTGCCCTCGCCGATCCGCAGGACCTTGTCGATCACCTTCATGGTGGGGAGTTCTCTCCTTGCTGCTGAAGCCTGGTTCCGGCCGACGCCGAAAGGGCACGGTCCGACCCGTCGGAACGGCGTGCGTCACCCATGGTACGGGGCGCGTGTACCCAAGCCACCCCTCCCCTGCGTGCCCCCGGGCCTACCTGACCCACGCTCCAGCAGCGCGAAAAGTTCCGGCTTCCCGGTCAGGAACCCCGTAGGGCGTCACTCAGCGCAGGCGAGAGGTCACCGCCACCGGCCACCCGGACCTGGTCCAGCCCCAGCCAGCCGGCCAGCTGGACGAGCTCGGCAGCCAGCTCGTCCGCGGTCTCCACCGGCGCCTTGGGCTCGGCATGCGCCGACTGAACCAGCAGCACCCCAGCCGCACGGTCCGACTTCAGGTCCACCCGCGCGACCAGACGATCCCCGAGCAGGAAGGGCAGCACGTAGTACCCATGGATTCGCTTCTCCGCCGGCACGTAGATCTCGATCCGGTACCGGAAGTCGAACAGCACTTCGGTCCGGGTCCGCTCGAACACCAGCGAGTCGAACGGGCTGACCAGCGCCCGCGCGTTCACCCGCCGCGGCAGCCGCGCGTCCCGGTGCAGGTACGCCTGCCGCTTCCAGCCGTCGATCTTGACCGGAATCAGCTCGCCTTCCTCCACCAGTTCCAGGATCGCCTGCGCGGTCGGCTCGGGCGCCGTACGGAAATAGTCCTTCAGGCACTGCGCCGTCGACACCCCGTGCGCCCGCGCCGCGATCGACACCAGCCCTCGATGCGCCTCCGCGACCGACGGAGTCGGAGTCTCCAGTACGGCGCTCGGCAGCACCCGCTCGGGTACGTCGTACATCCGCTCGAACTGCTGGTTGCGTCGAGCGACCGTGATCTCACCGGCGAAGAACAGGAACTCGAGCGCCCGCTTCACGTCGGACCAGTTCCAGCCCCAGTTGTCCCGCTCCCGCTCGACGTCGTCGTCGATCTCGCGGGCGGTCAGCGGGCCGTGCTCGCGGACGTCGGCGAGCACCTGCTTGAGCAGATCCGGCCGTTCGCGGGCGATCGATCGCGGGCCGCCCCAGGCCTCGGTGTGCGCGCGAGCCATCCGCCAGCGCATCAGCGGGTGCGTCTCCACTGGGAGCAGGGAGGCCTCGTGCGCCCAGTACTCGACCAGGCGGCGTGGGGCCTTCCCGGAAGCGCGGTCGAGCAGGTCGCGTGGGTACGGACCGAGGCGCGAGTACAGCGGCAGATACTGCGCCCGGCTCAGCACGTTGACGGAGTCGATCTGGATCAGCCCGATCCGGCCGAGCACCCGAGCCAGCGCCCGCGCGTCAGGAACGCCTTTCGGCCGCGGGTCCATGAAGCCCTGCGCAGCCAGCGCCACCCGCCGGGCCTGAGCCGTCGACAACACCTGCGTAGTCACCTACCGAAGTCTGCCGGGCCGCACCGACAAAACCCGGGCCATAACTCGGGAGTTACCGGAAGTGGGAGGTGTGCTACGGACCGTGTTCGGGAGACGCTCGCTGTCAGGCCGTGACGCCCGCGCGGCCCCTATCACCCTGGAGTGTGAGGCATGACAGGAAGACTTCAGCTGGTCCGTGCTGCCCTGGCGGCCGGTGTGCTGACCGTGGCGTCCCTGGGTGCGGTGGCCGTAGCCGGCTCCGCATCCGCCGCGCAGGCACCGGACGGACCCAAGACCCGGATCGTCGGCGGGGCCATCGCGCACACCGCGGACACGCCCTGGGCCATTCAGCTGTCGAACAGCGGCTCGCCCGACCCCACCGGCGAGTGGTGCGGCTCGACTCTGGTGGCGGCGAACAAGATCGTCACCGCGGCGCACTGCGCGCAGGAGGCGGCCTCCACCTACACCGCGATCCAGGGCCGGGACGTGCTGAGCGACAAGGCAGAAGGCCAGGAGTCGAAGGTCAGCAAGATCTGGGTGGACCCGGAGTACGGCAAGCAGCCGGGCCACGACGTCGCCGTACTGACGCTGGCGACACCGTTCGACGGCGTGCCGACGCTGGCGCTGGAGACCGACAAGGCGGCGGACAAGGCTGGTGCGGGGTCGGTCGTCTACGGCTGGGGCGAGACCGAGGGCACCGGGCCGGCGAACACCTTCCAGAAGGTGGACGTGCCGGTGCTGGGTGACGCGTACTGCGAGAAGGCGTACGCGAGCGAGGGCTACACCGCCGACGGCGAGATCTGCGCCGGGTACGAAGAGGGCGGCAAGGACTCCTGCCAGGGCGACTCCGGCGGCCCGCTCGTCCTGAACGGCCGCCTCTTCGGCATCGTCTCCTGGGGCATCGGCTGCGCGGACGCCGGCAACCCCGGCGTCTACGCCGAAGTAGCCACCTACGCCACCGAACTACAAGCCCAAATCAACAGCTAGCCACCCCTGCGGCAGCGGACAGACCTTCGCAGGGGAAGGAGAAGGGGCCGGGTCTCGTCGCCCGGCCCCTTCTGTGCTCCTCCCGGGGAATCGGAGGTCGGCCTCACACGACCGGAGTGGGCTGGTGCACCTGCGTCAGACAGACAGGCGGATCACGCCGTAGTCGTAGCCGCGACGGCGGTAGACGACGCTGGGCTGGTTCTCGTCCGCGTCGACGAACAGGTAGAAGTCGTGACCGACCAGTTCGAGCTCGTAGAGCGCCTGGTCCAGTGTCATCGGCTTGGCGGTGTGGGTCTTCTCGCGCATCACCAGCGGTCCGTCTCCGGTGACCACGAGGGAACCGTACTTATGCGTCGCCACTTCCTCCTCGGCGACTGTCTCCTCCACTGCAGCTGTCTCGTTGAGGGGCTGCTTCGCGTTCACGTGCCGCAGGCCTTCCGGCGAGCGCTCACCACGGTGCACCCGGCGGCGGTCCGCCGCCTTGCGGACCTGTGCCCGCAGTCGGTCCAGGCAGACGTCGAACGCTGCCGACTTGGTCTCGCCGGTCGCTTCGGCGCGGACCACCGGACCCTTCGTATACATGGTGAGCTCGACACGCATCGCCCGATCGTGCTGTCGCGGGTTCTTTTCCTGGCTGACTTCTACCTCGCACCGCAGTACCCGGTGATCGACCTTCTCGATCCGCTCGAGTTTTTCCTCGACGTACTGCCGGAAGCGGTCACTGACCTCGCAGTGATGACCCTTGACAACGACGTCCACGGAAACCTCCATCGATCGGCGACTTTCTACGTCTCCGGACCCCCGTCTGTGTCGTGACGGTGCCCGAAACAAGAACACCCGCCATCGAACCGGTCGGACTCCGTGGTGAGGATTCCGGCTGATCCGGCCCTGCACCACATCCCTGCCCGACAAGCCCTAGCGGGTGTCATAGGCCAACGCTAGTCGGCTTCGGCGAAAACCGGTAGGGAAGTTCTCATGAACCAGACGTCGAGTACCGGCGGGTCGCGGCGAGTACTGCACAACCGAACACCGCGATCCCCTGCGATTCCAGGGCGCGGCACGCCTCGGCCAGCGTGGAACCGGTGGTGATCACGTCGTCGACCAGCAGGACCGGCTGATCCGTCAGCCTTTCAGCCCAGCGCGAACGAGCCGCGAAAGCCCCGGCCAGGTTGGCCGTACGCCGCTCAGCGGACAATCCCGATTGGTCATCAGGACGCCGTACGACGGTCAGCGCATCGGCCAGCCGGGCGTCGAAACCTTGGCGGCGCAGGCTTTTCACCGCAGCCTTGGTGATCCGCCGCAACGGATCATGCCCACGCGCCCGCACCGTCGCGCGCGCCGACGGGACTGGACACAGCCAGACCCCGTGCCGTGCCCCCAACGCGCTCCGGACCGCCGTCGCGAGTACCTCGCCCAGCGGCCGCGCCAGGGCGTAGCGCGCCTCCTCTTTGTGCGCGATGATCAGCTTCCGGATCTGGTCGCCGTACGGCGCACTCGCGGTAGGCGTCGGCAATCCGCGCGGAGCCGGCTCCGGCCAGGCACGGAACGGAGTCACCGCGTCCAGTAGCTCCCGGCAACCACCACAGAGCGTGACCCCCGGCCGCCCGCACCCCGCACACCTTCCACCCAGCACGAGGTCCACGAAGGCATCCCGGACCGGCATCGCCCCACCATCCGCGATCCACCTGCCGGCCCGCAACCGGCCTGAGGCAACCTGTGGATTACCCCGGGTAGACAGGGATGAGCGGGGCGGCGTTGGGTTCGTCGTCCATCGTGACCCAGGTCAGGTCGCGGGTTTGCCAGTGGAGTCGGCCGTCGGTGTCCTCGACGACCGGGAGTGTGTCCTTGTTGAGGTTGGACGCCAGGTGCAGCGTGCCGAACTCGGGGGCGCCGGGGAGCAGCTGCAGGCGGGAGCCGTCCGGGTTGACCAGCCACGGCTGGCGGCTCTTGTTGGCGCCCGCGCTGGACGTCCCGGCGACCAGGATGCCCAGCTTGTTCCACGCCGCATCGGTGATGTCGTCCAGCGGCAGCTGGAGGTTCCGGAACTCGCCGAGCAACAGCTGCTTGCCGCCGTTCTGGCTGAGCAGTGTCGCGGTCTGCACGTAGTTCTTGCCGGTCGTCTTGGACCGCATCACCAGCAGCGCCCGCACGCCGTCCGGAGCCATCCGCAGCATCAGCGGCTTGTCACCGTGGAAGTTGACCGCGACGTTCGTCAGGTTCCCGTCCCGGTTCCGGAACCGCAGCCGGGGCGTCGTGCTGTCCGCCCGGTCCAGGATCCACAGGTTCTCCTGGTTGTCGTAGCTCGGCCGCAGTACCCGCCCCTGGGTCTGGATCTGGCGCACCTGGTCGGTCTGGTCGGTCGAGTCCAGCCGCGCGTACGCCACCACCTTGTCGCCCTTGACGTTGGTCACGATCGCCCCGGAGTCCGCTCTGAGGTTCACCGCGAACGACTCCGCGTCGTACTGGTAGAGCATGCTCGAGTCCAGCGCCCGGGCCGCGATGTCCGACGCCCCGTCCAGCCCTTCGATCCGCTGCACCTTGCCGGACCGTACGCCGTACAGGTCGGTCAGGGCTCCACCGGGGACCGACGGGTCGTACTGGCTGAAGTTGGAGAACGGCAGTTGCTCGGGATCGTCCGGCAGCAGCGGCGCTCCGCCGACGGTGATCTTCACCCGGAGATTGATCTGGTTCAGCGTCCAGACGATCTGCGCCGCCAGCAGTCGGCGGTCCGGGTCTCGCAGCGCGTTGACGGCGTTGTTGAGCGCCACCGTCGCCACGCCGAGGTCGACCGGCACCGACACCTGGATCTCGGTGCCGGGCGGCACCAGTGAGATCACTCCGTTGCCCAGCCGGCTGGTCGGGCCCTTGAGCAGCTCCTGGATCAGCTGGGTCGCGGCCTGGCCGGGCGAGAGGTTCACCGGCAGGTAGACCGGGTCGGGCACCAGCATGTCCCGGCCGGGCGTGAAGAAGTAGAGGTTGCGCGGGGCAAGCTTCGGGTCCAGCTGGTTGCTGCCCAGGAACACGCCTTGCGGGACCGACGCGACCCGCCACTGGTTCTCCACCTTGGCCAGTTTGAAGACGAAGGACACCGTCTCGCCGATCCGCGCCGGGATCCAGGATCCACGGTCGTCGATGGTGGCGATCTTGCGGGCGGTCAGCTTGATCTGGTTGGTACGCACGGTGGTGATGGCGTCCGGCCGCTGGTCGTACACCACCGTCTGCGACTCCGGCTTCCACGCAGCCGCGGCGTCAGCCGTCATGTACTCGCGGGCCACGTCGAACGCACGCGAGTCCGACATCGCCTCCAGGAACCCGTTCACCAGCGCCAGCGGCGGGGTGTCGTCCCGCGGCGGCTTCGCCTCGACCCCGACGCCGCCCAGCTCCGGCGCAAGGCCCTCCTTGTTGCTACTGCGGATGGTGCCCTTGGTCGGCACGGTCGCACACCCCGCGACGAGCAGCAGCATCAGTGCGCGCCTCACCGCTCCTCACCACCGGTCAGCTTCTGGTACGGCGCTCCGACGTCGACCAGCGACTTCTCCGTCACCACGCGGCTGGCGTCCGGCGGACGCGCCGGCAGCGGCGAGCCGGACAGTGTCACGTCCGAACGGCGCGGCAGGGTGAGCCGGAAGTAGGCACCGTCCCCCGGTGACCCCCAGGCGTCCAGTCTGCCTCCGTGGAGGCGGGCGTCCTCCAGCGCGATGGACAGGCCGAGCCCGGTCCCACCGGTGGTCCTGGCCCGGGCCGGGTCCGCTCGCCAGAACCTGCTGAACACCATCTCCGCCTCTTCGGCCCGGAAGCCGACACCGTGGTCGCGGACCGCGACCGCCGCCGCGTCCTCGTCGTACGCCGTACTGATCCGGATCGGCAGGCCCTCGCTGTGCTCGATGGCGTTGCCGATCAGGTTGCGCAGGATCCGCTCGATCCGGCGTGAGTCCACCTGGGCGCGGCAGGGCTCGCGCATGTCCAGCTGCACCTCGCAGCCCTTGCGCTGCAGTAGGGTCTCGTGGTTCTCCAGCACCCGGTTGACGATGTCGCGCAGGTCCACGTCCTCCAGGTCGAGTGCGGCCGCGCCCGCGTCGAACCGGCTGATCTCCAGCAGGTCGGCGAGCAGCTCCTCGAACCGGTTGAGCTCGTTCTGCAGCAGCTCGACCGAGCGCCGGCTGATCGGGTCGAACTGGTCGCGGGTCTCGTGCAGCAGGTCAGCCGCCATCCGGACCGTGGTCAGCGGAGTACGTAGCTCGTGTGAGACGTCGGAGACGAACCGGCGTTGCAGCCGGGACAGCTCCTCCAACCGGCGGATCTGCCGCTGCAGGTTGCTGGCCATCTTGTTGAAGGAGACCGCCAGCCGGGCCAGGTCGTCGGTGCCGCGGACCTGCATGCGCTCCTCGAGCTTGCCGGCCGCCAGCCGCTCCGCGATCCGCCGCGCCATCCGGACCGGGGTGACAACCTGACGGGTGACCAGCCAGGCCACCGCGCCGAGCAAGACGACGAGCAGGAGCCCCGCGGTGATCAGTGCGTTCTGGACGACGTCGAGCGTCTCCTGCTGCGCAGTGAGCGGGAACAGGAAGTAGACGGCGTACCGCTCATTGGTCACCCGGAGCTGGGAACCGACCACCAGCCCGGGGACGCTGGGCCCGTCACGGTAGTTGATCACCGTGTAGGTGTCCCACAGCTTCGAGTCGTCGCTCATCACCGAGGAGGCCAGCTCGGTCGGGATGGAGTCGCTGTCGACCAGACCGGTGTAGCGGATCGCGTTGGAGGCCGACGAGTCGGTCGGCACCAGCAGTACGTCGTACAGGCCGGGGCGGTTGGAGCCGAGGACCAGCTCGGACAGCTGCTGGTTGATCGTGGTGGGGTCGGCGGCGTTGATCGTGTTCGACAGCGAGGCCAGCTGGGCGACCGCCTCGGCCTGTGCACTCGCCCGGCGTGACTCCAGCACGCCGTCGGTGACCTGGCTCATCATCACCCAGCCGACCAGGAGCAGGACGACGGTCGACATCAGCAGGGTGCCGGTGACGATCCGGGCCTGGATGGACCGGCGCCAGATGTCCGGCCAGTGCTTCGGGTGCGTCCGCCACAGCGGCTGCTGATTGGCAGGCCAGTCCGCCGCGGTGGCGGTGAGCTCCAGCTCCGTCCCACGGGACTCCGCCGGCGTCTCCTGCTCCGGCGGTACCGGCTGCTCCTGACTCACCACTGCCGGGGCTGGGGGTGCGTCCGGAGCTGCCTGCGACTCTTGGTCGCGTCCGTACTCGATCAGTCCGCACCCGCCTTGTAGCCGACACCGCGGACGGTCACCACGATCTCCGGGTGCTCAGGGTCCTTCTCGATCTTGGAGCGCAGCCGCTGGACGTGCACGTTGACCAGCCGGGTGTCGGCCGCGTGCCGGTAGCCCCAGACCTGCTCCAGCAGCACCTCGCGGGTGAACACCTGCCAGGGCTTGGAAGCCAGGCAGACCAGCAGATCGAACTCCAGCGGGGTGAGCTGGATCGTCTCGCCGGCCCGCTTCACCGAGTGCCCGGCCACGTCGATGGTCAGGTCGCCGATGGTCAGCGACTCCGGACCGGGCTCGTCCATCCGGCGCAGCCGGGCCCTGATCCGGGCCACCAGCTCCTTCGGCTTGAACGGCTTCACCACGTAGTCGTCCGCCCCGGACTCCAGGCCCAGAACGACGTCCACGGTGTCGCTCTTCGCGGTCAGCATCACGATCGGTACGCCGGACTCGGCCCGGATCGCGCGGCAGACGTCGATCCCGTCCATGCCCGGAAGCATCAGGTCAAGCAGCAGCAGGTCCGGCTTGAACTCGCGGAAGGCCGGTACCGCTTTGTCACCGGTTGCGCACAGATAGGTGTCGTAGCCCTCGTTGCGCAGCACGATGCTGAGCATCTCCGACAACGCTGTGTCGTCGTCGACGATGAGAACACGTCCCCTCATCGTCCGGTTACCATCTGCCACGCCCTGCTCCTTGCCGTCCGATCGTTGTGCGCCCAGCGGATGCTGACCGTACGCACTACGGATAGTGTCCCATTCCCCGGGTGGTGCACACGCCGGATCGCCGAGTGACCCCGAGTTGGGCTGTGATCATGGTGCACAGCCCGTGCTCGAGACAACTTATGGACTACACGGCTCAGCGTGGCCGGCGGTTCGAGGAGGGGGTGGCCAGTGGCGGACATCAGTCTGCACGAGGACCCGGCGTCGGAGCCGCTGCGGCCCTGGCTGCCTGCCGACCTGCTCGACAACGCGGCCCGGACCATCTCCGAGAACAAGACGATCATGCTGGGCCTCCCGGTGCTCGCCTCGATCGCTCTGGTCGCCGTACAGGCTGCTCTGACCGAGGTTGCCGTGCCGGGTGGGCTGAGTGGGTTCTTCGGGGCGGATGACCCGTTCCAGCAGGCTGGTGCCGCTCTGCTGCTCACTTACGGCGTTCAACTAGTGCTGTTCACCGTGGTGTCGAGCATGCTGGCCGGGATCATCGCGCTGGCCGCCGTACGGAGTCAGCTGGCGCACCGGGTCGGCCCTCGGGAGCTGCTGCGGCTGGTCCGGCCCGCGCTGCCCGCGCTGGCTGCTGTCGGTCTGGTGCAGTCGCTGTCCTTCATCATCCTGATCGGCGGCTGGGGGCTGGCGGTGTTCGGGATCGGTTCCGGAGCGGATGCTGCGATCTCCTCCGACGTAGCCGGTGCGGTAGCTCTGGTGATGGTCCTGGCCGGCGCACTGCTGGTGCTGATCTTCGGCATCCGCCTGGTGCTGGCCGGGACAGTCGTACTGATGGAGGGCCGGCATGCGCCGGACATCGGGCTCTACATCCCTGCCAGAGTGGGGATCTGGGGTGCGCTGAAGCGGTCCTGGCAGCTGGTGAAGGGGAAGTTCTGGCGGGTGTTCGGCATTCTGCTGTTCGCGGGAGTGGTGGTGAACATCGTCAGCTATGCCCTGCAGTTCGGGGTCACCACGCTCGTACTCACGGTCGGGTCGTGGGCGGACGGCAGCGACAGCACCGGCGCCACGGCTGTCGTGATCGCGCTCGGCGCGGCGGCCGGCATCGCGACGGTGCTGACGCTGATCGCCAGCCTGGCCTTCATGTCCGCGGTACAGGCGCTGATCTACCTGGATCTCCGGGTGCGACGTGAGGGCCTCGACCTGTGGATGCGACCGGTACTGCGGCAGGAGGCTCGATGATCTTCGCTGAACCACCGGTGGACATAGGCCGGGACCAGGCCGCGGCCGAGGCGGCCAAGGAGCTGTCGAAGTCGGCGTACGCACAGTCCGGTGACTCGCTGATCGAGAAGGCGATCGGCAAGGTCCTGGAGTGGATCGCCGACCTGCTGGACAGCCTGACCGGCACGTCCCCCAACGGCCACGCTGGGCTGGCCATGCTGATCGGGCTGATCCTGCTCATCGTCGTGGTGGTGCTCTGGCGCGCCGGCGGCCTCCGCACGAGCCACCGCGAGCGCCAGGCTGTCTTCGACACCGCCAAGCCGCGTACGGCTCATGAGTACCGCGCTCAGGCGGAGAGTGAAGCTGCCGCCGGGCAGTACGCCGACGCGGTGCGCAGCCGGTTCCGGGCCTGCGTGGCCGAGTTGACCGAGCGGACCATTCTGGATGAGCGGGCGGGCCGGACGGCGTACGAGGTCGTGGCGGACGCGAGTCAGGCGGCGCCGGGGCTGCGGGATGTACTGCGGCCCGCGGCGGTCGTGTTCACGGAGGTTGTCTACGGCAACCGACCGGGAACGCCGGAGCGCTACGCCCTGGTGGTGGCCGCTGACGAGGCCGCACGGACAGCACGGGTGCTCGTATGAGTACTGCGGTTGGGCGGAGTGCTGGGGAGAGCTGGCGGGTGCTGCGGCTGCCGCTGCTCGTTACCGGTGTCGTCGTACTGGCTGCGGTCTTCGTCATGATCGCCACTACTGCGACGACCTCAGGACCTTTCAGTCCGGACTCGACCGAGCCGTCCGGGGCACGGGCTCTCGCGACGCTGCTGAAGAACCACGGTGTCGACGTGACCGGCACGGAGCTGCTGGACGACGCAGTGGACCCGGTGGGACGAGGTGACCGCAAGACCCTGCTGATCGGGCCTAACGGTTCACTCGACCGCTATGACTGGCAGCGGATCGCTGATGCGGGCTGGAGCCACATCGTCCTGGTCCGGCCGGGCACGCGGGCGCTGGAGGTCCTGGCACCGGGTGTCCACGACAGTACGTCGTTCCTGTCCTCCGAAAGCCGTGAGCCCGACTGTGACCTCCCGGCCGCTGTCAAGGCCGGCACTGTGACTGTCGGCGGCTCCACGTACTCCGCACCGCCTGGAGCGCAGGCTTGCTACGGGGACGGCATCAACCACACGGTGATCCGGCTGGAGACCGCAGGGCGCATCGTCGACGTCGTAGGGACCTCACGCTCGTTCACCAATGAGCAGCTCGCCGACGACGGCAACGCGGCGCTCGCACTCAACCTGATCGGCACCCACGCCGACCTGACGTGGTATCTGCCGCAGTTTGAGTCCGGCGGCGTCGACAACGGCGACGAAGACGGTCCACCGCTGGTCCCGCCGGAAGTCCGCTATGTCGCCTGGGCGCTGGCGTTCGCCGTACTCGTTGTTGCGCTGTGGCGAGGTCGTCGACTCGGCCCGGTGGTGCCTGAGCGGCTGCCCGTGATCGTGCACGCGGCCGAGACCACTGAGGGCAGGGCGCGGCTCTACCGGCGTTCACGGGCACGTGATCGCGCCGCGTCGGCTTTGCGCGAGTCTGCCCTCGGCAAGCTGCACAAGGCGCACGGCATCCCCCGCAAGGCTGATCCCTCGGCCGTCGTCGCCACAGTGGCCGCTCGCACCGGCCGGGACCCGGCCATGCTGTACGAACTGCTCTACGGTCTACCGCCTGTTGATGACTCCGCCTTGATGTACCTGTCCCATGAACTCGACGTACTGACGCAGGAGGTACGACACCCGTGACGACTACCGAGGTCAGCGCCGACCAGGCCAGGCAGGCGCTGGTGGCGCTGCGGACCGAGATCGGCAAGGCGGTGGTCGGTCAGGACACCGCGGTGACCGCACTGGTACTCGCCCTGCTCTGCCGCGGCCACGTGCTGCTGGAAGGCGTGCCGGGTACGGCGAAGACGCTGATGGTGAGGGCACTGTCGACAGCGATGCGGCTGAACACCAAGCGGGTGCAGTTCACGCCGGACCTGATGCCCGGTGACGTCACGGGATCGCTGGTGTACGACGCCAAGACCAGCGAGTTCGAGTTCCGCCCGGGACCGGTGTTCACCAACATCCTGCTGGCCGATGAGATCAACCGGACGCCGCCGAAGACCCAGGCCGCGCTGCTGGAGGCAATGGAAGAGCGGCAGGTCACGGTCGACGGCGAGCCGCGGAAGCTGCCGGTGCCGTTCGTGGTCGCGGCGACGCAGAACCCGATCGAGTACGAGGGCACCTACCCGTTGCCCGAGGCTCAGCTCGACCGGTTCCTGCTGAAGGTGACGCTGGACATCCCGCCGCGCGACGCGGAGATCGCCGTTCTGGCTCGGCATGCGCAGGGCTTCGACCCGCGTGACCTGGAGGCAGCCGGCCTGCGTCCTGTTGCTGGCCCGGAGGACCTGCTGGCCGGGCAGAACGCCGTACGACGGGTTGCGGTGCGGGAGGACGTGCTGGCGTACGTGGTCGACCTGTGCCGGGCTACGCGACAGTCGCCGTCGCTGCAGCTTGGGGTGTCTCCTCGCGGTGCTACTGCGTTGCTGGCTGTGTCGCGCGCGTGGGCGTGGTTGTCGGGGCGTGACTACGTCATCCCGGACGACGTGAAGGCGATGGCGCGTCCTTGCCTTCGGCATCGGGTGCAGGTGCGTCCGGAGGCGGAGCTCGAGGGTGTGAGTGCGGACGCCGTACTCGAGAGTGTGCTGGCCACGGTGCCAGTTCCACGCTGATGGTGCTCACCGGGCGGGCCGGGTTACTCGCCGCCGCTGGAGTCGTCTTCGTGGCTGTGCTGATGCCCAGCTGGAGCGGAGTCGGTCTGGTGGTCGCGGTCGTGCTGGTGGTGTGCCTAGTGGACATGCTGCTGGCCGGTTCGCCTCGGCGACTCCAGCTGAGTCGTGAGGGCGACAACGCCGTACGGCTGGGTGAGCAGGCTGTGGTTCAGTTGCTGGTCGCGAACCCGGGTCGGCGGGTCAAGGGGTTGCTGCGTGACGCATGGCCGCCGTCGGCCGGTGTGCAGGACCCGCCGCACAGGCTGGACCTTCCGCATGGGGAGCGGCGACGGCTGGTGACGCATCTGGTGCCTACGCGGCGGGGTGACCGGCAGGCGTACCGGGTGACTGTCCGGTCGATCGGTCCGCTCGGCTTCGCGGGTCGGCAGGGGTCTCACCAGGTGCCGTGGACTGTGCGGGCGCTGCCGCCGTTCAACAGCCGCAAGCACCTGCCGTCTCGGCTGGCGCGGTTGCGTGAGCTGGACGGGCGGACGGCGTTGCTGGTTCGCGGTCAGGGTACGGAGTTCGACTCGTTGCGGGACTATGTGCCGGGCGACGATGTCCGGAGCATCGACTGGCGTGCCACGGCTCGTCGCGGCAACGTCGTACTGCGGACCTGGCGGCCGGAGCGGGACCGCCAGGTCGCCATCGTGATCGACTCCGGCCGGATGTCCGCGGGCCGGGTCGGCGATGCGCCGCGACTCGACCACGCCATGGACGCCGCGCTGCTGCTGGCCGCGCTCGCGACCCGCGCGGGTGACCGGGTTTCCTTGCTGGCTTGCGATTCCGCCGTACGAGCCGACGTACGACGCCCCGCGCCGGAGGACGTGCTGCCGTCGTTCGTGAACGCGTTGGCGAACGTCGAGGCCGAACTCGTCCAGACCGACTTCCGCGTCGTCGTCTCCCAGGTCCTGGAACGCCTCGGCCAGCGCTCCCTCGTCGTACTCCTGACCGGCCTCGATCCGGCGGTGATCGAGGAGTCCCTGCTCCCGGTCATCGGCCCTCTGCTCCGCCGCCACGTCATCGTCCTCGCGTCCGTCGCCGACCCCCGGCTCATCGAGCTCGAAGCCACCCGCGCCGACCTCACCGAGGTCTACGGCGCCGCCTCCGCCGCCCGCACCCGCCTGGACCGCGAACGAGTAACCGCCATCCTCACCCGAGCCGGCGCCACCGTCGTAGACGAACCCCCCGACCAAATAGCCCCCGCCCTAGCCGACACCTACTTGGCCTTGAAAAAAGCCGGCCGGTTGTAACCCCACGCGTGCTACGCCGCGGCTCCCCCGTCGTGGACCAGGTGCCTTTGGTGAGCCACCCGCCGGTTAACGGTTTCGTCACTGAGCCGGGCGGGCCTGGGTGAAGGTCCAGCGGTGGCCTTCTAGGTCGTCGGCTTCGTAGCAGCGGTAGCCGTGTTGGTGGATTTCGGAGACGATCTTGGCGCCGTTGGCCGAGCTGTGGGCGAAGTGCGCGTCGAGGTCCTCGACGTACACCCAGACACCGTGATCGAGACCGCCGACGCGATCCTCGGTCAGCTGGAAGAGCAGGATCGCGGCCGAGCCGACATGCAACTCGATCCACGACGGCTTCTCACCCTCGGCCGGGATCTTGTCCCACGACTCCAGGCCGAAGACCGTGTGCAGCCATCGCGCCGCGGCGGCCGGATCCTCGTAGTACAAGGCGATCGCGAGCCGGTCGAGCTCGCGCGGGCTCGGCGATGCATTGCGCCGATCGATCCACTGCGGCACCCAGTGCAGGATGTTCGGCCAGAAGTAGAACGCCTTCTCGCCACCCTGGACCAGCGACTGTACGACGGTGACGCGCGTACCGCCGTCGAGCGCATCGAAGCTGATCCGGGTCTCGGTGTCGTCGACCGAACTGCGGTACGCGAACAACGCGCCAGGCTCCCAGTCGGTGATCGTGCCCAGCTCGAGTACGTCGTCCGGCGGCGTGTACACCTCGAGGATGCGGCCGCCGACGCCGGGCTCGATCTGCATCGCGGTCGCCCGCGCGGAGTCGAAGAAGTTGATCGGGCCACGCACCCACCACAGGTCGATCTCCTCGGTGAAGATGCGGAACGCGGTCGCGGGATCGGCGGCGACCTCGACGGACGCCGACGCGGATTGTTCGGTCACGATGACTCCCTCTGCTCGACGTGCTTCTTGAACGAGCCCAGGTTGTCCCGCCAGTGCGCCTGCACCTGGTCGAGCCATGCCTGGACGGCGACCACGGGCTCGGGGTTGAGCCGGAAGATCCGTACGCGCGCATCGTCGGGCACCCGCTCGTCGGCGACCAGCCCGGCCGACAGCAGGATGCGCAGATGCCGGCTCATCGCGGGCGACGACGAACCGGTCGCGGCCGCGAGCTGCCCGGCCCGGCGCGGGCCTTCGCCCAGCAACCGGACCACCTGCCGCCGGGTCGGATCCGCGAGTACTTCGAAGAAGCGGTCCACCTGATCGTCCACCATGCTGCAATAGTTCTACTATTTGTTAACTATTGTCAACGGCTGGAAGAACCTCTCGCCTGATTGGATTGGCCGCATGACTGAAAGAGATGTCGAGAAGGACTACTCGGTCGCCGATTTCGCGGCCAAGCTACGGCGGCTCGCGGACGCACTGGAGTCCGGCAAGCCGTTCCGGATCCAGGTCGCGGGCGAGCGGTTCACCGTCCCGAAGAACGCCCGGATCAGCGTCGAGCACGAGCGCGGCGAGGACGAGGAAGAGGTCGAGTTCCAACTCAAGTGGTCCCTCGCCGACACCGACGAAACCCCCGAAGACGACGACCCCGAGGTCTGACCCTTTGACTGGTTCACCCATCAAGTACTGGGTTCCCCGCCCGTATTCCGACGGGGAACCCGCCATCTCGTGGGTGAACCAGTCAAATGGCGCTCGGTGCAGGAGGTCCGGTGGTGACTGGCGCGAGGTGGCAGGCGACCTGGCTGGACGTGGTCGGGGGGAGGACGGGGAGGGTCGTGGTCGTGCAGGCGTCGGTGGCTTTGCCGGCGGCTACTAGTTGGCAGCGAGGGTGGAAGCGGCAGCCGGTGGGGATTCGGGTGGGGTCGGGGGGCTCGCCGGTGAGGACGATTCGTTCGGGGGATTCGGGGAGAACCGACAACAGAGCCTGCGTGTAGGGGTGCTGGGGGTTGGTCAGGACCTGCTCGGTTGGGCCGGATTCGACGATGCGGCCTAGGTACATGACCGCGACCCGGTCTGCGATGTTCCAGGCCAGGCCGAGGTCGTGCGTCACCACGAGGGCCGCCAGGCCGAGCTCGTCCCGCAATCGCAGCAGCAACGACAGGATCTCGCCGCGTACGGACGCATCGAGCGAGGCGACCGGTTCGTCCGCGATCAGCACCTTCGGGCTCAGCGCCAACGCGCCGGCGATCACGACCCGCTGTCGCTGACCGCCCGACAACTCATGCGGGTACCGCAGGAAGAACCGTTCCGGCGGCCGCAGACCGGCCCGCGACAACGCCGAAGCAACGACCGCCTCCTCGTCCGCCAGCCCGTGAATTCGCGGGCCCTCGGCAACGGCCTCGTACACCGTCTGCCGTGGGTTGAGCGAGCCCATCGGATCCTGCAACACCAGCTGGACCTGCCGCCGGAACGCCCGCAGGCGACGGCCGGTGTAGTTCAGCGGCGTTCCGTCGTACGAGACCTGGCCTGATGTCGGCCGTTCGAGGCCGAGGAGCGTACGCGCGAGGGTTGTCTTGCCGCAGCCAGATTCGCCGACGAGGGCAACGATCTCGCCTGGCCCGACGGCGAGGTTGACGTTGTCCACGGCCCGCGCTCGCCGGCCGCGCGACGCGAACTCGACCACAACCCCAGTTGCCTCAAGCAATTGACTCACCCACCAAGACACAGGCAGCGGTACGGCGATCGCCCGCCGGCCGTAGCTCGATCGCGACCGACGAACACGACTCCAACGCGACCGGACAGCGCGGGTGGAACGAGCATCCACCAGGCAGATGTTGAGGGTCGGGCGGATCCCCCGCCAGGCCGCGAGGCGCCAGCCGTGACGCCGGATCGCCCACGGTCGGAAACGCCGCCGCGAGCGCCTGACTGTAGGGATGCCGAAAACGTTCACCAGAAGGACCCGCCTCGACAAGCCGGCCGGCGTACATGACCGCCAGCCGATCGCTTCGGTAATCATTTTCCTCTTGACTATACGATCGTGTAGTAGTTTGCTCTTGTGTGTAGCGAGAGGACTGTGATGGACAGACCAGCAGACGATCTGACCGCGCGGGCCCGGATCCGGGACGCGGCGATCAACCTCTTCACCGAACGCGGCATCGAGGCCGCGTCGATCCGCGACATCGCGGCCGAGGCGGGGGTTTCGTCCGGGCTGGTCCGGCATCACTTCGGCTCGAAGCAGGCCCTGCGCGAGGCCTGTGATCAGTACGCGAAGGAACGGATGCTGCAGATCGGCGAGGAGCTCGTCTTCCAGGGCGGTGCGGCCCGCACCGACGTGGCGACGATGCACCCGGTCACGCTGCCACTGCAGACGTATCTGGTCCGCTCGATGATGGACGGCTCGGACACCGCGACCGCGCTGTTCCTCGAGATGGTCGATGCCGGCGAGGACTTCACCAAGACGCTCCCCCGCGAGCCCAGCGACGTACGCGCGTACGCCGCTGTGCTGGCCGCGATGAAGATGGGCGTCTTCGTGCTCCGCGACCAGGTCTCGGAGGCGATCGGCGAGGACATCGCCAGTCCCACCGGTTATGCCCGGTTGACCAAGGCCATGCTCGACATCTTCACGATCCCGGTGATGACGCCGGAACAACTCGAACAACTACAGAAGTACTCAGAGGAGCACTGAACCATGGCTGATGCAGCGATCAGCACCCACGGTCTGGTCAAGACGTTCGGGCGTACGCGCGCTCTGGACGGCCTCGACCTCACGGTCCGCACCGGCGAGGTGCACGGCTTCCTCGGCCCGAACGGCGCCGGCAAGACCACGACCATCCGGATTCTGCTCGGGATGACCCGCGCGGATTCCGGTACGGCGAAACTCCTCGACGGCGACCCCTGGTCGGACGCGACCGAGCTGCACCGGCGGCTCGCGTACGTGCCGGGCGACGTGACGCTGTGGCCGAACCTGTCCGGCGGCGAGGCAATCGACCTGCTCGGCCGGATGCGCGGCGGGCTGGACAAGAAGCGCAAGGCCGAGTTGCTCGAGCGCTTCGACCTCGACCCGCGCAAGAAGGCCCGCGCGTACTCGAAGGGCAACCGCCAGAAGGTCGCTCTGGTCGCAGCGCTCGCGTCCGATGTCGAGCTCCTGCTGCTCGACGAGCCGACCTCGGGTCTGGATCCGCTGATGGAGGAGGTGTTCCGCGAGGTCGTTCAGGAGGTGAGCGACCGCGACGGCCGGACCGTGCTGCTGTCCAGCCACATCCTGTCCGAGGTCGAGGCGCTCTGCGATCGGGTCACCATCATCCGTGCCGGTCGCGCCGTCGAGAGCGGCACGCTGTCCGAGCTCAGGCACCTCACCCGTACGTCGATCAAGGCCGAACTGGTCGGCCCGTCGAACGGACTGGCCGAGCTGACCGGCGTCCACGACCTCCGGGTCGAGGATGGCCAGGTGCGGTTCGACGTGGACACGGACGAGATCAACGCAGTGCTGCGCCGGTTGACGGAGGTCGGCGTACGGAGTCTGGTCAGCCAGCCGCCGTCGCTGGAGGAGCTGTTCCTGCGGCTGTACGAGCCGGAGGGATCCTCGCGATGAAAACGTTGACCGGAACCGGCGGCCTGATCCGGCTGATTCTGCGCCGGGACCGCTTTGTGCTGCCGCTGTGGATCCTGCCGCTCGCGCTGATCCCGGTGAGCTACGTGAAGTCCTTCGGCGAGCTCTTCCCGACCGGGGAATCCCGGCTGCGGTACGCCGGCAACGCCGGCTTCGTCACGCTGTACGGCGAACTGTCCGGGACCAGCCTCGGCGAGTTCATCACCTGGCGCGTGGGGTTCGTGCCGGTGATGGTTGCGCTGGCCAGCTTGCTGACCGTGATCCGGCACACCCGGGTCGAGGAGGAGACCGGGCGTCGTGAGCTGCTCGGCTCGAGCGTCGTCGGCCGGCATGCAGGGCTTGCTGCGGCGTTGCTGACAACATTCGCTGCGAACGTGCTGCTCGCCGCACTGCTTGCCCTGGGCATGTACAGCCAGGATCTGCCGATGGCCGGATCCGTTGCCATCGGCCTCGAATTCGCCTGTACTGGCTGGCTTTTCGCCGCCGTCGGTGCCGTCACTGCTCAACTGACCGCCAGCGCCGGGACGGCCCGGGGCATCGCGATCAGCGTGCTCGGTGCGTCGTACGTACTGCGGGCGGCGGGTGACACGAGCGCGCACTCAGACGGTCCGCTCGGCTGGTTGTCCTGGCTCTCACCGCTCGGCTGGGCGCAACGCATCCAGCCGTACGGCGACAACCGCTGGTGGCCGGCAGTTTTGGTGCTGGCGGCAACCGTCGTACTCGTTGCCGTCGCCATCTATCTGTCCGTACGGCGGGATCTCGGCGCCGGACTGTTGCCGGATCGACTGGGGCCGGCCGATGGCGAGGTGGGGTCGCCATTGGGTTTGGCCTGGCGGTTACATCGCGGACTGCTGGTCTCATGGGTTACTGGATTCGCCTTGCTGGGCTTGCTTTTCGGCGGTGTGGCCGAAGGCGTCGGCGATCTGATGAAGGACGACAAGGACGTGCAGGAGATGTTCGCGCGGCTCGGCGGATCGGCCGGGCTGATCGATTCCTTCCTGGCCGGGGTGATGACGATCATCGGGCTGATCGCGTCGGCCTACGCCGTACAGGCCACGCTGCGGCTCCGGGCGGAAGAGACCAGCGGGCGGGCGGAGCCGGTGCTCGCGACTGCCAGCGGGCGGCTGCGGTGGGCGGCAAGCCATCTCGTGTTCGGGCTGCTGGGGCCTGCGGCGGCGCTGCTGGCTGCTGGACTGACCGAAGGGCTGGCGTACGGGCTTGCTGTTGGTGAGGTGGGCAAGCAGGTGCCTCGGCTGATCGGTGCGGCCTTGATCCAGCTTCCGGCCGTCTGGATCCTCGCGGCGATAGCAATCGTTCTCTTCGGGTTGTTCCCCAGGCTGACGCCGGCCGCGTGGGCCGCGCCCGCGATCTGCATCCTCATCGGTCTGTCCAGTGCCGGCACCAATGTCGCCGAGTGGGTTCGCGACATCTCCCCGTTCAACCACCTGCCCCGGCTTCCCGGCGGTACGGCGTCTGCCGGCTCACTCGTCGCACTGATCGCGATCGCCGTCGTACTCGGGCTGATCGGTCTGATCGGGCTGCGGCGGCGCGACCTACCTGTGGGCTGATCAGCGGCGCGCGCCGGCTGATCAGCGGCGGGCGTTGCCGGACCAGGCGAACGAATAGACGCCGAAGGCAACGATGCCGAGGGCAAGGATGGTGAGCAGGACGGGGCCGAAGGGCTGCTCCTTGATCGTGCGCAGGGCCGTGTCGAGGCCGCCCGCCTTCTGCGGGTCGTAGTCGATCGCGGCCCAGCCGAACAGGGCGCCGACGATGAGGAAAGCGATGCCCTTGGCGGCGTACCCGATCCGGCCGAGCAGGATGGTCACCTCGGTGACGCCGAGGGTGAGATCCTCGGTGAACTTCTTGGTGACCGCATTGTGGATCTGGCGGACACCGATGGCGATGATCGCCACCCCGACCCCGACGATCAGCACGCGGCCGGCGCCATGGGCCATCAGCCGGGCGCTGAGGGTCCGTTGCTCGCCCGTGCTCGAGCCACCGGATCCGGTCGCAACCCTGACCGCGCTGATGCCGAGGACGAGGTAGACGATGCCGCGGCCCACGGCTGACAGCTTGTGCTCCAGGTCCAGCTCGCCGTACCCGAGCTCGAGGAGGCGCCAGATCACCAGCGCGAAGAGGCCGATCGCGACGATCCACAGCAGCACACGGCCGAGCGGATTGCCGGCCAGTTCCTCGAGTGCGCCTTGCTGGGACGCGTCCTTCGGGGACTTGCCCCAGGCGAGCTGGAGGGCGATCCAGGCGATCAGCAGGTGGACCACGCCGTACGCGATCAGTCCCAGGGTGATCGCGACGCCGTACCAACGACTCTGCCGGGTCCTCACGTCGCTCCTGTGCCCAGGAGCAAACCGCTAGGCGGAGACCGGGGCGGTGGCTTCGCGGTCGGATTCGTCGACGTCGCCGTACTCGCCGGCCCGGTACGCGCGGCGTCCGAGGATCCAGACGTAGAGGATGAAGCCGACCTCGGCCAGGACGCCGATCGTGACCCGGACCGGCGTGGGCAGGAACGGGGTGACGAAAGCTTCGATCAGCCCGGTGACGAGCAGAATGGCGGCCAGGCCGATGGCCATGCCGACCGTCGCGCGGCCGGTCTGGGCAAGGGCTTGCATGCGAGTACGGCGCCCCGGGACGATCCAGGACCAGCCGAGGCGGAGACCGGCCGCGGACGCGACGAAGACCGCGGTCAGTTCGAGCAGGCCGTGCGGAGTGATCAGGCCGAAGAACAGGCCGCCCTTGTCGTGGAGGATCATCAGGCCGGCGCTGACGCCCAGATTGAGCGCGTTGTCCCAGAGGATGAAGACGGATGGGATCAGCAGGATGCCGAGCGCGAGTACGGCGGCGCTGAGGGTGGAGTTGTTGATCCAGACCCGGAGGGCGAAGTCCTGGGCCGGGTTCTCCGAGTAGTAGGACTCGAAGTCGTTGTCGACCAACTGCTTGATCTGGGCCGGGGTGGCGATCGAGTCGACGACCTCCGGGTGCACGATGATCCGCCAAGCCATCCACGCGGCCACCAGGTAGAAGAGCAGGCCGATGGTGAGCCACCAGCGTCTGGACGCGTAGAGGGCGGCAGGAAAGCTCACCAGGAAGTACCTGGAGATGTCCCGCCAGACAGGTGCCTGTGCGCCCGTCACGGCGCCGCGTGCGTCGGCGATGAGACCGGAGAGGCGTCCGATCGACACCGGGTCGCCACCGGCTGCTCGCAGCGCCGCCAAGTGGGTTCCGACGCGCTGGTAGAGCGTGACGAGTTCCTCGGCCTCCGCACCGGTCAGCCGACGCTGCCGACGGGTCAGGTACGCCAGCCGGTCCCACTGCGGCTGATGCACCGACACAAACGCCTCGACATCCACAGTGGCCCACCTCCCCTGTCTGGCTCCTTGCGCTGGCAGACTAGCTGGACTTGGTGTCGCTGCGTCGTGGGAGGGGGCGAGGGTGTCTCAGCTGGTTACCGGTGAGGCTGTCGTCCTCCAGGTGCGGATCGCGCGGATGCCGACGCGGGCGCTGGCGTGTGCGATCGACGTGATCATCCAGATGATCGCGCTCGGGGTGATGTTCTCGCTGCTGTTCGGGTTCCTGATCGGCGGGGAAGCCAGTGAGGCCCTTGCTGTCGCGCTGATCTTCATCGCCATCCTGCTGGTGGTGGTCGGCTACCGGGTGGTGATGGAGACGCTCACCCGCGGCCGGACGCTGGGCAAGATGATGCTGGGGCTGAAGGTGGTCCGGGACGACGGCAGCTCGATCCGCTTCCGGCATGCGCTCGTACGGACGCTGCTGTGGTTCTTCGTCGACTTCGCGCCGTGGTTCGCAGCCAGCCCGGGGATCGTGGCGAGTCTGATGAACAAGCAGGGCAAGCGGATCGGCGACATGGTCGCGGGCACGGTGGTGATCCGCGAGCGGCACCAGCCGATGGCGTCACCGCCGCTGTTCGTCCCTGGTCACCTGGTGCAGTGGGCGCAGTCGCTGGAGCTGTCCCGGCTGTCCGACGAGCTCGCCAACGCCTCCCGCGAGTACCTGGCCCGCTACACCGAACTGCTACCCGATGCCCGCGCCGCGTTGGGCGATGCGCTGGCGTACCGGGTTGGTCAGGTCACCGCGCCCGCCCCGCCGATGCCGATCGTGGCTCCGGCTTTCCTGTCCGCCGTACTGGCCGAACGCCGCCGCCGCGAGCTGGCCCGCCTGGCCACCACCCGCCCGACCCACACCGGCCCCTTCGCCCCACCCAACCCCTACGCCGTCCCCGCCGGCCCCTTCCTCCCACCCACCCCGTACGGCGCCCTCCCGCCGACTCCAGCCCCGGCCGGCCCCTTCGCCGTACCCCCACCACCCCAACCCCGCCCAGCCGCCATAAACCCCCAAGGCTGGGCAGCCCCCGGCAGCAACGAACCCACCCAGTGGTTCTGACCCACCAACAGCAAGGCGCCCCACCAACCTGGTAGGGCGCCTGTGTTGCGTTCTTAAGTGCTCAGTAGCGGTAGTGGTCCGACTTGTACGGGCCCTCGACCGGGATACCGAGGTAGTTCGCCTGCTCCTTGGTGAGCTCGGTGAGCTTCACGCCGAGCGCGTCGAGGTGCAGCCGGGCAACCATCTCGTCCAGGTGCTTCGGCAGCACGTAGACGTCGGTCGGGTAGTCGGCCGTCTTGACGAAGAGCTCGATCTGCGCCAGCACCTGGTTGGTGAACGAGTTCGACATCACGAACGACGGGTGACCGGTCGCGTTGCCGAGGTTCAGCAGCCGGCCCTCGGACAGGATGATCACGGTGTGGCCGTCGGCGAACCGGAACTCGTCGACCTGCGGCTTGATGTTGACCCGCTCGATCCCCGGCACCTTGTACAGGCCGGCCATGTCGATCTCGTTGTCGAAGTGACCGATGTTGCCGACGATCGCCTGGTGCTTCATCGCCGCCATGTGGTCGGCGGTGATGACGTCCTTGTTGCCGGTGGTGGTGACGAAGATGTCGGCGATGCCGACCACGTCGTCCAGCGTGGTGACCTGGTAGCCGTCCATCGCCGCCTGCAGCGCGCAGATCGGGTCGATCTCGGTGACGATCACCCGGGCGCCCTGGCCGCGGAGCGACTCGGCGCAGCCCTTGCCGACGTCGCCGTACCCACAGACGACCGCGACCTTGCCGCCGATCAGTACGTCGGTGGCCCGGTTGATGCCGTCGATCAGCGAGTGCCGGCAGCCGTACTTGTTGTCGAACTTCGACTTGGTCACCGAGTCGTTCACGTTGATCGCCGGGAACAGCAGCGCGCCGGCCTTGTGCATCTCGTACAGCCGGTGCACGCCGGTGGTGGTCTCCTCGGTCACGCCCTTGATGCCCTGACCGATCGTCGTCCACAGCTGCGGATCTTCGGCCACGGTGCGGGTCAGCAGCTTCAGGACGACGGCGTACTCCTCGGAGTCCGCGGTCGACGGGTCCGGTACGGTGCCGGCCTTCTCGAACTCGGTGCCCTTGTGGACGAGCATGGTGGCGTCACCACCGTCGTCGAGGATCATGTTCGGGCCCTCACCGCCGGGCCACTTCAGCGCCTGCTCGGTGCACCACCAGTACTCCTCCAGCGTCTCGCCCTTCCAGGCGAAGACGGGCACACCGGCGGGGGCGTCAGCGGTGCCCTGCGGGCCGACGACGACCGCGGCCGCGGCGTGGTCCTGGGTGGAGAAGATGTTGCACGAGACCCAGCGCACCTCGGCACCGAGCGCGGTCAGCGTCTCGATCAGCACCGCGGTCTGGATCGTCATGTGCAGCGAGCCCATGATCCGCGCGCCGGCCAGCGGCTTGCTGTCGCCGTGCTGCTTGCGCATCGCCATCAGGCCGGGCATCTCGTGCTCGGCCAGCCGGATCTCCTTGCGGCCGAAGTCGGCCAGGCCGAGATCGGCCACCTTGTAGTCGAACGACATTACTGTTTCCGCTCCCCTGAAGGTCGGTTCCTGCGACCGTCGGCCGCCCAGGGGAAAGACCCTAGCGGTGACCGAGGGTGCGCGGGGACGGCGGTAGGCGTTCTTGACACCGAAATGTCAAGATTGTCCGTATGCGCATCACTGAGGCCGCCCGCCGGCTGGGCACCACCCCGCGGATGCTGCGCTACCGCGAGACCCTCGGCCTGCTGCCGCGGTCGCGGGGCGGGCACAACGCACAACGCACGTACGACGAACGCGACCTGGCCGCGGTCAAGCTCGCCCTGGACCTCGAGCACCGGTACGACGTGACACCGGCCGCGCTGGCGTTCGCACTCCGGGCCCTGGCCGAGCCGTCGGTCGCCGCGGACATCCGCAACCTCGGCTATCGCACCGGACGCCTCAGCGCGCCACCCACCCAGTCCCAGATCGACCGCGACCGAGCCCTCCGCTGGCTAGGCCGCTCCGGCGTCCTGCCCCCACGCCCCCGCTGACCCCACCCCGCAGCTGACCATCGCAGTCACCCAGGCGTCACCGTTGATCGCCGCGTTTGATGGGTTAACCAGTCAAATGGTGGGTTCCCCCGCCGTATGCAGGGGGCGAACCCACAAGTTGGTGGGTGAACCCACCAAACGTCGGGGGTCAGTGGGAGGGGGCTTCGGGGACGGGCGGGCGCTCGGCGGGGGTGTAGTTCTCGAGGTAGATGTCCGGCTCGAGGTAGACGTGGACGGACATCGGCTCGGCTTCGCGGACGGCCCGTTCGGCGGCGTTGATGGTTTCGGCCACCACCGACGCGTCGGAGGTGGGCTCGACGCCGACCTTGGCGGCGACCAAGACCTCCTCCGGGCCCAGATGCAGGGTCTTGATATGGATCAGCCGCTGCACGCCCGGGGTGTTCTCGATCGCTGCGACGATCCGCTGCTGGGCCTCGCGGGTCGCGGACTCGCCCAGCAGCAGCGACTTCATCTCGATCGCCAGGAAGATCGCGACGCAGACCAGCAGCGCGCCGATCGCCATCGAACCCAGGCCGTCGAACACACCGTTGCCAGTGGCAAGCGTCAGTACGACGCCGATCAGCGCGAGCACCAGACCAGTGAGCGCGGCGAAGTCCTCCAGCAGGATGACCGGCAGCTCCGGCGCCCGGGCGTTGCGGATGAACCGGGTCCAGCCGACGTGCCCGCGCAGCTTGTTCGCCTCGATGATCGCGGTCCGGAACGACAGCGACTCCAGCACGATCGCGACCACCAGCACCGCGACCGGCACCCACTTCCAGTGGTCGATCGCGTGCGGTTCGTGAACCTTGTGCCAGCCCTCGTACAGCGCGAACAGGCCGCCGACGCTGAACAGCACGATCGCCACGATGAACGAGTAGACGTACCGCTCCCGGCCGAAGCCGAACTGGTGCAGTTCGTCGGCCTCCCGCTGGGCCCGCTTGCCGCCGACCAGGAGCAGTACCTGGTTGCCGGCGTCGGCGACCGAGTGGATCGCCTCGGCGAGCATCGAGGCCGACTGGGTCAGTCCCCAGGCGGCGAACTTGGTGACCGCGATCCCGGTGTTCGCCAGCAGTGCCGCGACGACGGCCTTGGTTCCGCCACCAGCCATGTTGTTCAGGTCCTCCGTGAAATTCTCTGATCAGCGCGCGGACACGACGAACGCCGTGCCGGAACCACGCAGGCTACAGGGTCCTTCGGGTCCTGCAGCGAACGCCGATTGACCGGCGGACAACATCACATCACCGGCTTCGACCAGACCGTCCACGCAGCAGATGATCCGCGGCCCGATCCCGTCGACGGTCCGCTCGTCGTCGTCCAGCTGCACCCGGCGAATGGCGAAGTACTCACACCCGGTCTCGTACGAGGCGATGCCGTCGCCGAGATCCGTTGCCGTCAGCACCGGATTCGCGAGCGGCTCGAAGTCGATCACCGAGACCAGTTCCGGTACGTCGATGTGCTTGCTGGTCAGCCCGCCGCGCAACACGTTGTCCGAGTTCGCCATCACCTCGAACCCGAGGCCGTGCAAATAGGCATGCACGTTCCCAGCCGGCAGATACACCGCCTCGAACCGCTCCAGCCGGACCCGGTTCAACAGCAACGCCGCCAGTACGCCGGGGTCGTCCGGGAAGTCCGCACACAGCTTCGCCAGCGTCTCCCGCTCCAGCTCGAACGCCGCACCGGAGTACTGCGCACAGGCCTCGCCTAGAGCGGCGACCAGCGGGCGGATGGTGTCCCGGTCGTTGCTCATGATCTGCGTGAAGACGTCCTGGAGCTTGCCGTTGCGAAGCAGGTCGGTGCACTCGTCGAAGCCCTCGGGAGCCAGTGCGTCCAGCAGCGCCACGGTGCTGTGCAGCGGCCGGAAACCGACCAGTGCGTCGAACGGCTCCAGCGCGATCAGGATCTCCGGCTTCGGCCAGGCGTCCTTGTAGTTCCGGTCGCCGGCATCCCGCGGGATCCCGGCGGCCTCGTCCCGCGCGTACCCGTCGATCGCCTGCTCCCGGGACGGATGCGCCTGGATCGACAGCGGCTGCGCGGCCGCCAGCAGTTTGGCCAGGAACGGGAACCGCCCGTCGAACCGCTCCGCGGTTTCCGAGCCCAGTACGTCGGCCGGCCCGGCGGACACCACGTCGTACAGGGAGTCTCCGGACGGGAGCATGGAGGGCGCGGACTCGTGCGCGCCCATCCACAGCTCGGCCTGCGGCGTGCCGTCCGGCTCCAGTCCGAGTAGCTCGGGGAGCGCGGTCCGCGATCCCCAGGCGTAGTCCCGGATGGTGTTCTGGAGCCGCACTACCACGCTGGGTCCTCCGACGGGTTCCCTGGCTCGACAAGCTCTTCGTCGGTCGGAGTGCCGTAGCGGCCCAGGCCGATGCCCAGGTACGCCGCGGCGTAGCGGCCGTGCTGGGTCAGAGCGGCGTAGCGGGCGAAGTCGGTGCCGTTGGCCTGGGTGACCACGTGCACGCGGACGTCGTGGCCCTCTGCCTTCTGCTCCAGCTTGCGGCGGTGCTCGGCGACACCCGCATCCTCCACACCGTCGTCGAGGATGACCAGCCCCGGCCGCAGCTCCTCCGGCTTGTCGAAGGGGTCGGCGAAGAGATCACGCGGCGGCTGGTTCAGCACAGGCAGCAGGTGCCCGGCGTCGGCAGCCAGGGCCGGACGACCGCTGGCCAGGCGCAGAGCCTCCACCACACGGCGTGCAGCCCGTGCAGCGAGGACGGAGCCACCCCACACCAGCGGCAACGCGTCCGCCAGCATCAGGGCCAGGTCCTTCGCCGGGTTGGACGCAACGTCGTTGTTGGGCGAGCACTCGATCGCGACATCGTCCAGCATCGACGCGACTGCCTTGCCGTCCACGACCGGCCCAAGCTCCATCTGATGCAGAGCCTGCAGTACGGCGACAGCCGTCGCCATCTGGTCGTCGGACTGGGACGGCAGCCGGACGGCGTGCCGCAGGCCGGCCGACGCCTGTGCCACCGGTGAGTCCTCCGGCGTGGCCACCATGAGCCCGCATCCACGCCGTACTGCCTCTCCTGCGGCAGAGATCGCGTCGGAGTCGTCGGTGGCGCCGCCCAGCACGATGACCAGGTCCAGCGGACCGGTCCAGCCCGGCAGGCCCGGACCGGGCCACGCGACGAACGGCACCGGGCAGACCGGTTCCAGCACGGCCCGGACCAGACGCGCGTCCCGGCCGGCCGCGACGATGGCGCGCGGCCGGAAGCCGTCGGAATCCAGCTTGGCCAGCGCCTCTTCGGCCGCTTCGAGCTCGGCACGGACCCGGGCGCCCGCACTCGCGAGGCGGCGAAGCAGGTTGTCGCTCGCCTCCAGGGCGGCCGGATCGTCCAGCCGGGTGTCGTCGAAGACGCTCATCAGCCCTCAGCGACCTCTTGCCGGGTGTCCCGGGCTTCGTCGATCAGCAGGACCGGGATGTCGTCCCGGACCGGGTAGGCCAGCGCACAGGCGCCGTTCGTACAGACCAGCTCGCTCGCCTCGTCGTCCACCCGGAACTCCGAGCGGCACTTGGGGCAGACCAGGATGCTCAGCAGATCCGGGTCCAGATTGACTGCCATTCAGTTCTCCTCCACCGATGCGCCGGTGATCAGGGCCAGTACTTCATCACGGACACGTTCCATCGTGGCCCGGTCCTCCGCCTCCACGTTCAGCCGCAGCAGCGGCTCCGTGTTCGACGCGCGGACGTTGAACCACCACTGTCCCGCCGACACGGTCAGACCGTCCAGATGGTCAACGGTAATGCCGTCCCGGTCGCCGTAGGTGTCTTCGATCGCCGCGACCGTGGCCGCGGCGTCGTCGACCTTGTTGTTCAGCTCGCCGGATGCGACATAGCGCTCGTACGCGGCGAACAGCTCGCTGGCGGGCTTGTCCTGCTCACCGAGCGCCGCCAGCACGTGCAGTGCTGCCAGCATGCCAGTGTCGGCCCGCCAGAAGTCCCGGAAGTAGTAGTGCGCCGAGTGCTCGCCGCCGAACACGGCGTCGGTCTCGGCCATCTTCTGCTTGATGTAGGAATGCCCGACCCGGGCCCGGACCGCCGTACCGCCGTGTTCGGCGATCAGCTCGGGCACGGCCTTCGAGGTGATCAGGTTGTGGATGACGGCGGAGCCCGGGTGCTTGGCCAGCTCCCGTACGGCGACCGCGCCGGTGACGGCACTCGGGGAGATCGGGTCGCCCTTCTCGTCCACCACGAAGCAGCGGTCCGCGTCACCGTCGAACGCCAGGCCCAGGTCGGCGCCCAGCTCGCGGACCTTGGCCTGCAGGTCGACCAGGTTCTTCGGGTCCAGCGGGTTCGCCTCGTGGTTCGGGAAGTTCCCGTCCAGCTCGAAATACAGCGGGATGATCTCGATCGGTCCGCTGGCGAACACGGCCGGCACAGTGTGCCCGCCCATGCCGTTGCCGGCGTCGACGACGACCTTGAGCGGGCGGCTGCCGCTGAGGTCGACCAGGTCGTGCAGGTGGTCGGCGTACGCGGTCAGCAGGTCCTTGCGTCGCACATGGCCCGGTACGGCGACCGACGGCAAGGAACCCTCGGCCAGCGCCTTGGCGACCAGGTCGGCGATGTCGCGCAGCCCCGACTCCGACCCGACCGGTGCGGCACCCGCGCGGCACAGCTTGATGCCGTTGTACTTCGCCGGGTTGTGGCTCGCGGTGAACATCGCGCCGGGCAGCTGGAGCCGGCCGGAGGCGAAATACAGCTGGTCGGTGGAGGCCAGGCCGATGTCGATCACGTCGGCACCGGTGCTGGTGACCCCGTCGGCGAACGCGGCCGCCAGACCAGGGCTGGACGGCCGCATGTCGTAGCCGACCACAACCGCCCCCGGAGCCGCCAGGACGTCCAGGACCTCGACGAACGCGGCCCCGGTCGCCCGCGCCACCGACTCGTCCAGCTCGTCCGGGACGACCCCGCGCACGTCGTACGCCTTGAAGATCGCAGCAACGTCAACCATGCGTGGACCCTATCCGGCCCGGGGTGGCAGCTCTATTTCAGGCTGTCTCGAACCAGCCCGTGTCCTTGCGGTGGTGAACCTCCGGCAGCTGGCGAGGGCTGGTCGGAGCCGCCCAGCGGACCGCGTTGGAGATGATCTGCTGGATCTCCGGCTGGTGGTAGGTCGGGTACTCCTGGTCGCCCGGGCGGAAGTAGAAAACCCGGCCCTGGCCGCGGCGGTAGCAGCAGCCCGACCGGAACACCTCGCCGCCGGAGAACGAGCTGACGAACACCAGCTCGTCCGGCTGCGGGATGTCGAACAGCTCGCCGTACATCTCCTCGCGCTCGATCACCAGCGGATGCGGGACGCCCTGGGCGATCGGGTGCCCGGCCGCGACGGTCCAGAGCAGCTCCCGGTCGTTGTCGGAGCGCCAGTCGAGCGAGCAGGTGGTGCCCATCAGCCGGATGAAGATCTTGCTGAAGTGCGCCGAGTGCAGCGCGATCAGGCCCATCCCGGACAGCACGTGCCGCTGCACCCGCTCGACCACCGCGTCGTCCACGTCGCCGTGCGCCGCGTGACCCCACCAGGTGAGCACGTCGGTCTCCGCCAGGACCTCGTCGGTCAGGCCGTGCTCGGGCTGCTGCAACCACGCCGTACGGACGACCACTTTCTCGCCGAGCTTGGCCCGCACCGCGGCCGCGATCGTCTCGTGCATGGTGTCCGGATACACCTTCTGCACCGAGGCGTCGCGCTGGTCGTGCACGTTCTCGCCCCACACCGTGACGCGAATCGGATCAGCCATTGAGTACAACCTCTCGTCCCGCCTTCGCCGAGGCGTAGCAGGCGTCGATGACTTCGGTCCGCAGCAGCGCCTCGGACCCGTTGTGCGCGGCCCAGTCGCCGCTCTGCACGATCTTGACGAACTCCTGGACGACGGCCCGGTGGCCGAGCCCGGCACCGGTCGCGGGCTTCACCTCGGCCGGTACGCCGCCGACGTCGGTGAAGATGCGCAGCGTGTCGACGGTGGTGTAGTTCTGCACCTCGATCTTGGCGCCGCCCTCGGTGCCGAACAGCTCGATGCCGAAGTTGTCACCGGGCGCCCGGTACGTCGCCCAGCTCGTCTCCAGCTGCAGCGCGCCACCGCCCTCGAGCCGCAGGTACGCCGTCGCCAGGTCCTCCACCTCGAAGGCCGAGCCGAGCGTGTTCGCGTTCGGCACGTTGCTGCCCCGCCCGCGCGGGCCGAGCTCGGCGAAGGTGTTCGCGCTGACCGTGGAGACGCTGGGCTCGCCCAGCAGGTGCAGGGCGAGGTCGAGGATGTGGACGCCGAGGTCGATCAGCGGGCCGCCGCCGGACAGCTCGCGGTTGGTGAACCAGCCGCCCATGCCGGGGATGCCGTTGCGGCGCATCCAGTGCGCCTTCGCGTAGTAGATCCGGCCCAGCTGGCCCTCGTCGATCTGGTGCTTCAGCGCCGCGACGTCGCCGCGCTCACGGTGGTTGAAGATGACCTTCAGCACCTTGCCGGCCTTCTTCGAGGCCTCGACCATCGCCGTGCCCTCGGCGACCGTGCGGGCCAGCGGCTTCTCGCACAGCACGTGCAGGCCCTTCTCCAGCGCCTTCAGGGCGATCGGGGCGTGCAGCTGCGTCGGCGTGCCGATGCTGACCGCTTCCAGGCCGTCGGTCTCGAGCAGGTCTTCCCACTTCTCGTACAGGTGCGGGATTGCGTGCTTCTCGCCGAGGCTGGTCAGCACGTCCTTCTCCAGGCCGGCCAGCGCCACCACCTCGACGTCCGGCAACTCGGAGAAGGCCTCCAGCGCCGTCCGCCCGGCGAAGCCCAGTCCGACCACTCCGACCCGCAGTTTTTGATCGTTCACACCCGCGATCCTCTCGCACTGACAACGAAGGTCACAAACCGCTTCCCACACTACGAAACACGTTCCAACACCAGTGGAACGGGTGGTTCCAGCGCGGTCTCCATGACCCCCGCGCCGAAGGCCCGGCAATTCAATTCAGTCCTCGTCGGACTCGAACTCCGGGTCGATCTGCTCCGGGGACAGTGCCAGTACGTCGGCCAGCTCGAGGACCAGGGCGGAGCGGACCAGCCAGGCCAGGCTGGTGCCGGAGCGCTCGGCGCGCAGCTCGATCGGGCGGCGGAAGACGACGATCCGGTACGGCTCGTGCGAAGTGCCGCCGGTGGAGTGGGTGAGCGGGATCTCGCGCGCGTCGAGGTCCAGGTTCGGCACGTCCTCGATGGCGAACTCGACCCGGGTGACGACCTGCGGCAGCCGCTTCTCCAGCCGGGTCACCTCGATCGCGACCACCTCGTCGAACTGGGCCGCGCCGGAGCGCTGCAACGGCAGACCACGCGGCGCGAACCCGCTCGGCCGGCTGATCGGGCCGAGCATGCCGCGGCCGTGGCGGTCTATGTGCCTGCGATGACGGCGAGCCTCGGTCACGCGCTCAGCCTAGTGGGGGTAACGTCTGGTCGTGAGCATCGCCAGGATCTGTTCGCGCGCCGCCTGTCATAAGCCGGCTGTGTCGACGCTCACCTATGTGTACGCCGACTCCACCTGCGTGCTCGGTCCACTGGCGACGTACGCCGAACCACACTGCTACGACCTCTGCGCCGACCACGCCGAGCGGCTGACGGCTCCGAACGGCTGGGAAGTCATCCGGCTCGCTCCGGACCCGGCCGCGGCCGGACCGTCGTCGGATGACCTGGAGGCACTGGCCAACGCCGTACGCGAGGCAGCACGACCGCTGCCCCCGCGCGAGCCGGGTCACGGCACTCCGGGCGCACCGGTCGAGGTGGCTCGCCGTGGGCACCTGCGGATGCTGCAGGATCCCGGCGCCAACACCTCTGAAGGCTGAGCTACCGCAGGGCGGCGCTGACGTCGGCCTGGGCGCCTAGCTGAGCGCGGAAGACCAGTGAGGTCGTCAGCGGCCACGCAGCGACCTGGGCGACGTCGTCGTCGTTGTCGTCCCGCTTGGGGTCGGGCATCAGCGTGACACCAGCCACGATCGTGCCGCGGGTCTGCTGGACCATCAGGTAAGTCGCGCGCGGCTGGGCCTTGAAGGAGATCTGGCTGGTCGACCCGGCGATCACATCCAGGGTCCGCGTCTGCAGCACCCGGCCCGTCGCATCGCGCAACTCGAACTTGACACTGGCGTTCTTGCCCGGCGCCGTCACCTGCAGCATCGCCGGCTGGTCGTGCGGCGGCAGCACCAGGTACGCCGGTCCGTTCAGCGGCTCGGCCGATCCGATCGACGCGAAGTCCTCGTTGCTCTTGTCCGCCATCCGCATCGACGCCGTCACCGCCTGGTCCGACGTCACGGTGATCGCGCTGGCGCCGCCTAGCAGCACCTGGTCGAGCCGCACGGTCTTCACCGACCCGGCCGGAACCACCACCGTCTCCAGTCCGGCCGGCGTGAACGGACCGTTCGGGCCGTGCACGGTCAGGCTGGCCGTCGCCTGCAGGTCCGTGGGGTTGGCAATCGACAGGACCCGCTGCCCGGCGCCGGGCGCTACAGCGGGCACGTACACCTTGGTCGACGGCACTGCCGACGGAGTCAGCCAGTCCACGCCCGCTGGGTCGTTGTCGGCCGTCGTCGCGTTGTCCCGCAGCGCCGGAGACACCCGTCCGCCGGTGGACTCGACATGTAGCGCGAGGTCCTTCATGTTCGGCGCGATCAAGTTGAGGTACACCTCTGACGATCCACGAGCCGGTACGACGATGCCGCGGGCGTTCGGCAGGTCCTGCTGCCCGTCGCGCGAGTACACGGTGACGTTGACCTCGGCGTTGATGCTGTCCAGGTTCGTCAGCACCAGCACGTCACGCCGGCCGCGCTCTCCGGATGCGCCGACGAACCAGAAGTCAGAGCCAGGCTGCTGGCACGGCGTGCTCGCCATGCCCCGGTTGACGCCGTCGTTGGAGGTCGTCGTACTCGTGCCGACAGCACCGGCAGCGAGTGGGCCAGTGCCGTGGATCCACAACGGCACTGGCTTGCCGGTCGGCGTAGTCGACGCAAGCTTGCCGCGGACGAGCACCGACCCGACTGGGTCAGCAGTAGCCGGCAGTGGCGCGATTGTCAGCGGTACGGCGTTCCCCGGTGCAGTCGGCGTTCCTTCGGGCAGCACGGGCGACACCGCGTTCACCACACTCGTCATGCCGCCGCCAGTCAGAGTGGGGCAGGACAGCGCCGTACGGTTCACGACTGCCCGCGTGGGCTCCTGGGTGGACTGCGGACGTGTCACCGGCTCCTTGGCGTGGGTGACGACACCCAGACCGGCCGCGGCAGCCATTGCCAGGACGCAGGCACCGACCCGGACGCGCAGGTCCGACAGCAACCGGGTCACCGGTCCCTCCTCGCATGCGTGCCGTGCGGGACGGCGACAGTACGGCGTACGGTCGGCAGGCAGAAGATCAGCGCGATGATCCACGCGATCAGGCCGAGCAACCGCCACACGGTGTGCGTCTGATCCTGAAGCGGCGAGCTGCCTTCGGTCCTCGAGCGGTCCACCAGCCACGCCGAATCACCGTCCGCCGCACTGGCCCTGGTCAGACCGGGCAACGAGTCCAGCGTCGACTGCAGCGTCGGGTCCACCGGAGCGGGCAGGTAGACGTAGTCGATATCCAGCCCGGCCAGCTGCCGCCCCTCCTCACCCGTACCGCCACCACCAAGCGTGGCCAGCACGTCAGTGATGGGCTTGGTCTGCTCTGCAGTGGGCGCAGCCTCCAGCGACCCCATCCGCGGACCACCGTCACGCACCAGCGAGTACCGCATCGGGCTGTTCGGATCCTTGCGTACGACGAGGATCGACTGGTCCTCCGGCGGATCCTGCGCGGAGACCAGGTACGCCGGAAGGTCCTGCGCCGGCCCACGCCACAACGGACCGTCGGCACCGCGTACCAACCAGAATCCGGCCGTGACGATCGTCGTCACCAGCACGATGCCCAGCACGCCCTGCACGATGATCTCGGTGGACTTGCCGACCGAGTCCCATGCGACTGTCACCGCGATGATCCAGCCCGCGGTCATCAGGAACATCAGCGGACCGCTGCCACCACCCAGCCGGCTGGCCACCAGCGTCCCGGCCAAGCCGAGCATCGCTGCGAACCACCCGAGCAGCTCATACCGCTGCCGCGACTCCCGCAGCAGACTGGCCAGAGCCACCAGAATCAGCGGTACGACGAGCCACCACGGCGTCGGCGCACCAAGCGGCGTACCGGTCAGCAAGTGCGGAAGGCTGTTACCCGGCCCAACAGCGGCAGTCGGCGGACCACCAGCCTCCTGCCCCAGCCGCGACGGGTGCAGCACCAGCTGGATGGTCCACGGCAGCACCAGCAGCAGACCCAGTACGACGGAGAAGACGAGCTGCCGGCCCTGTCGACGCCAGCCCAGCCCGAGCACTCCACCGATGACAAGCGTGAGGCTGATCAGCAGGCCAAGAGCCGGAGTGAACGCGAACAGCACGGCCTGACAGATGCCGGCGAACCACGCGGCCCGCCAACTGCCCTGGATGACCACACGACGCCGTCGAGCGATCGTATGCACCGCAGCACCGAGCAGCGGCAACACAATCGCCGCCACACACGTCCCGAGCCGCCCTTGCGAGATAGCGCCGTTCGTAAACACAGCAAGCCCGTACGCCGATGCGCCCCAAGCTCGGGCGACACGGTCGACCACAAACGCGCGCAACAGTGCCCACGCGGCCAAGCCGGCCAGCGGAACAGCACCGAGCAGCAGCAGGTTCGTAGCACCGGACGGGCCGAACATCACCGTCGAGAAAGCCCAGAACTGCCCTAGCCAAGCAGGAGGCGTCACACCGGGAGGTGCGGAGGCAGCGGCGTGCCAGAGAGCACCAAGACTGTCGTGCGCCGGCAACAACAGGTGGGACCGCAGCACACCGTCACCGATCAGACTGCGAGCAGCGACAAACGCACCGAGAGCCAGGAAGACCCACGCGATCAGGAAGGGCCGGCGGATCAACTGCCGTCGCCAGCGAGGCTGCTCGACCGCGACGCGTGCGGTGGACTTGGCCCGGCGTGCGGTGGTGACAACCTGCTCTTCCGGTTCGTCCGCCCAGGCTTCGCGGATCCGCTCGGAGATCGTGCTGGTCGTCTCCTCCAGGTTCTGCCGCAGTGCGTGCACCGACCGGGAGAAGAGTCCCTTGATGTCGTCGTACGGGACTCGATTGAGCTGCTTGCGGTTCTTGCGGGCCGTGGTCCAGCCGCCGGCCAGCAGAGTGCCGAGGAGTGCGGTCCACTCGTCGACCGCACCTGACGGCGTCTTGCCGAGCAGGAACCAGGTCGACCGCATCACTGTCCCGAGCAGGAACCGCAGGATCAACAGCGGCAGCAGCTTGGCGGGCGCGTTGGCGAGGACCGTGTAGTAGGCGTTGGCGCGGTCGAGTTGGTAGGCGTGCCGCCGCGTGCCGGCCAGGGCACGCTCACCGGTCGCGGCAGCTTGCGCGTGGTAGACGACGGCATCCGGGGCGACACCGACCATGAACCCGGCCCGGTTGGCACGCCAGCCGAAGTCGATGTCGTCGCGGAACATCGGCAATCGCGGGTCGAAACCGTGCAGTGCTTCCCAGACATCGCGGCGAACCAGCATGCCGGCCGAGCTGACCGCGAGTACGTTGCGCAACTGATCGTGCTGACCCTGGTCGAGCTCGCCGTTCTCGATTCCGGTGTCACGACGGCCGCCGAGTGAGGTGGTGACGCCGACCTCGAGCAGGTCGCGGTCCCGCGGCCAGAGCCGCAGCTTCGGGCCCCAGACGCCGGTCTCCGGCGACATTGTGGCCTGGAGCAACAATTTCTCCAGGGCTTTCGGGGCCGGTGCGCAGTCGTCGTGCAGCAACCACAGCCACTCGACCACCGGCATGTGGCGGTCGTCGCCGTACGGGCCGACGGCCGACGGGATCGGGGCGAAGCCGACGGCCTCGAGTCCGCGGGCGACCGCCGTACCGAAACCGGTCCGGGCGGACACGCTGACCACGGGCTCGACCCCGGGCATGCTGGCCAGCAGTTCGGCGGTCTCGTCGGTGGAGCCGGTGTCGACCGCGATCACCCGGTCGGGGCGTGGATTGAGCGCCCACAGCGACTCGGTCAGCCGGGGCAGCCAGGCGGCGCCCTCGTGCCCGACCACCACGGCCGTCACGACATGGCGGATCCGCGCATGACCCAGCGAATCGTCGGTGTGGTCGGTCGGGAAGTCGACGGAGTCGAAGAATTCCCAGCCGGCCGGAGCTTCTTGTTCCATGCGGAGCAGTGACACCTCAGGGGAAGGAGACGGCCTAGAGGGTGTCTGGGGATCCTGCGCCTACTGCGCGGCACCCGGCGGGCGCCTCGCTGCACTGGAGGGAAGGCCACGATGGATCCGCATCGAGCCCTCCCCTCCAGCACACCGAGACACTCCGCCGGGCACCTGCTCGCGACGGCGCAGGATCCCCAGACACCCTCACCACGGCTCATGTGGCGCATGAGTCACGGCGAGGACTCACCATACAGCCGCCGGTCCAACGACCGTCGCGCTCACCTCTGGTTGCCGACGGGCCCCGGACAGCCGCGGGCCCCGGCGACGATGTCGATCCGGGGCCTCACGCGGTTGCCTCTGTGGGTTGTGTGTGCTCTGTTCCGATGACCGGTCAGACGGCCTTTTTCTTCAGCTTGCGGCGTTCCCGCTCCGACAGGCCGCCCCAGATTCCGAAGCGCTCGTCGTTCTGCAGTGCGTACTCGAGGCACTCGCCCCGCACGTCACAGCCGAGGCAGACTTTCTTCGCCTCGCGGGTGGATCCGCCCTTCTCCGGGAAGAAAGCCTCCGGGTCGGTCTGGGCACACAGCGCCCGTTCCTGCCAGTTCGGCTCCTCCTCGATCGCCTCACCGTCGACAATCGCCATCAGGCCTTCTGTCACGGTACGACCTCCTCGACCCTGTTCGTTCCCCTGTCGCATGTGGGTTTGCGGTCCACATGCCTGACCTCGTCCGTCCTGCGCTCTGCAACGGTCCCCGATACCGAGTGTCCAACGAACGACACGATTGAAATTACATTCCTGCAATCCACGAAAGTCAAGCCGTGGTCTGCTATTGGCATCATCCGCAACACGGCTGCAAAGGAACGAGAGGCCTGCGTACACAGGCCTCCCGGTTCCGTGCTGCCCCCGCCGGACCACTCCGAAAATATTCGAAGCACCCGTTCGGCAAGGGCTTGCTGCCTTGTTGCCTTGTCAGGAAGGCTGGGACCACCAGCCCTGCTGTGCCTGACCTTGCTGGTTGGGCTGATCGTCCTTCTCCGGCTCGGAAACCCGCGGGTCCACGCGGGTTTCGTCCGCGGCCTCGGCGGCCGGCTGCTGCTCGTGCTGTGGCTGCTCGTGCTGCGGTTCAGCAGCCGGAGCCTCTTCGGCCTGCCAGGCCGGCTCAGTGGGCTGCTGCCAGCTGTCCTGTCCCCAGCCCTGCTCAGCCTGCGCCTGTTCCGGCTGGGCTTCCGCCTGCACCTGCTCGCGCTGTGCCGCCTCGCGCTGTGCCGCCTCGTGCTGTGCCACCTCGTGCTGCAGCGCGTCGTGCTGGCCGTGCTCCGGCTGAACGGACTCCGGCTGGCCGTGCTCCTGCTGAACCGGCTCCTGCTGAACGGGCCACTCCTGCTGCGGGTAGTCCTGGCCGCCCCACTGCTGCTGACCGGCGTCACCCCACTGCTGCTGCTCCTGCGGCCACTGCTGACCCTGGTCGCCCCACGCCTGGGTCGGCTCGGCGTTCTGACCTTCTCCGGCCCACGACTGCTCAGCCGGCTGGTGCGGTTGCGCCTCGGCTTCACCGGCGGACCAGTTGTGCTGCTGCTCGCCCTGGTTCCAGCTCGACTCCTGCGGCCACTGCTGCTCGCCCTGCGCGGCCGCGTAACCACCAGCCGCACCCGCGGCCCCGGCTGCTGCGGCATAACCGCCGTACTGACCCTGGCCCTGGTCGTACTGCCCGTACTGCCCCTGCGGGCCGCCCTGCTGCGGGTAACCGCCCTGCTGTCCGTACGGCGCCTGCTGGCCGTACTGACCCTGGCCCTGGCCGGCGAACTGGCCCGGCTTCGGTGCACGGACCGGAGCCGGCAGTGCCTGGAAAGTCTTGACGATGTAGAAGCCGGCGGCGCCGTACAGCGCGAGACCGCCGAGTGCGTAGATGAACGCGGTGAGCTTCGTGCCGAAGGTGCCGGTGTCGTTGAAGGTCGAGAACGCGATGACCAGGATCAGCAGCGCCAGCACGCCGGTGACGATCAGCGCGACCAGCGTCACGAGCCGGGCGTTGGGAGTGCGCTCACCGAACTCGTTCACCAGCCAGACCGATCCGGCCAGGGCGGCGACGATCGCGAAGCCGCTGAACTCCGGCGGGATGATGATGTTCGCCACAACGCCGGCCGCGCTGGTGAAGCCGACGCCGCCGACGAACAGCCGGATCAGTGAGGCCAGCGCGAACAGGCCGGCGAAAGCGAGCAGAATATACGCGACCGGCTCTCTGAGCTTCTTGGTTGCGTCGGTGACCACGAGGGCTCCTCGGGATGTTGGGGGCCGTTCAACTACGGAGGTTGACACATATCTGACTCACGGCAGCATAGTCCCGCGGTGGTTCGCCGCATTGACGACTCGTGCAGACTCTTCCCATGCGATTGACAGTGCTGGCCGGTGGCATCGGCGGGTCCACCTTCCTGCGCGGGCTGCTCAAGGCCCGGCCGGACGCCGAGATCACCGTGGTGGGGAACACCGCTGACGACATCACCCTGTTCGGCCTGCGGGTCTGTCCCGACCTCGACACGGTGATGTACACCCTCGGCGGGGGCATCTCGAAGGACCGTGGCTGGGGCCGCGAGGACGAGACCTGGGTGATCAAGGAGGAACTGGCCGCGTACGGCGTGGAGCCGACCTGGTTCGGGCTGGGCGACCGGGACGTGGCGACCCACCTGGTCCGGACCCAGATGCTCGACGCCGGCTACGGCCTGACCGCGGTCACCGAGGCCCTGTGCGCCCGCTGGAAGCTTCCGGTGAAGCTACTTCCGATGAGCGACGACCGGGTCGAGACGCACGTGGTGGTGGACGACCCGGAGAACCCCGGCCGTCGGAAGGCGATCCACTTCCAGGAGTACTGGGTCCGCCTGCACGCCGAGATCCCGGCACAGCAGATCGTCGCGGTCGGCCAGGACAAGGCCAAGCCGGCCCCCGGCGTCCTGGACGCGATCGCCGACTGCGACGCGCTGATCCTGCCGCCGTCCAACCCGGTGGTCTCCATCGGCACGATCCTCGGCGTACCGGGGATCCGCGAGGCGGTCCGGGAGACGTCCGCGCCGGTCATCGGGCTGTCGCCGATCATCGGCAGCAGCCCGGTCCGCGGCATGGCCGACAAGGTGCTCGCCGCGATCGGCGTCGCCTCCACGGCCTCGGCCGTCGCCCGGCACTACGGCTCGCGCGCGTCCGGCGGCGTACTGGACGGCTGGCTGATCGACACCTCGGACTACATGCAGCTCGATTCGATCGCCGGAGCCGGAATTCACGTCCAGGCTGTTCCGTTGTGGATGACGGATGAGACCACCACCGCCGCCATGGCCGACGCGGCGCTGAACCTCGCGGAGGCAGTCCGGCGATGAGGAAGCACCTCGAGATCTACCCGGTGACCGGGCTGCCCGAAGTGGCGGCCGGAGCCGACCTGGCCGGGCTGATCGGCGACGAGGCCGACCTGCGCGACGGCGACGTCGTCTCGGTCACCTCGAAGATCGTCAGCAAGGCCGAGGGCCGCCTGACCACCGGGACCCGCCGCGAGGCCGTCGACACGGAGCTCGTCCGGGTCGTGGCCCAGCGCGGCGACACCCGGATCGTGCAGACGCGGCACGGCCTGGTGATGGCCGCGGCCGGGACAGACACCTCGAACACAGCGCCCGGCACCGTCCTCCTGCTCCCGGTCGATCCGGACCACTCGGCCCGGCTGCTCCGGACGGCCTTGAAGGAGAGGTACGACGTCAACGTCGGCGTCATCATCACCGACACCCTCGGCCGCCCGTGGCGCAACGGCCAGACCGACCTGGCCATCGGCGCCGCCGGGGTCCGGGTGATGGAGGACCTTCGCGGTACGACGGACAGCCACGGCAACGTGCTCGCAGTGACGGAGCCGGCGCTGGCCGATGAGATCGCCGGTGCGAGCGAGCTCGTGAAGGGCAAGGCGGACGGCGTGCCGGTTGCCGTGCTGCGCGGGCTTCAGGACGTCGTACTCCCGATCGGGGAGCACGGTCCGGGAGCGCGGGCGCTGGTGCGGGATGCCGAGTTCGACATGTTCAGCCTGGGGACGCGGGAGGCTGCGCGGGCCGCCGTACTGGAGCGGCAGGCGCCGGCCGGGCCGCGGGACGTGGACCCGGAGTTGTGGGACGGGCTGCTGGACGACGTCGAGGGTGTCCACCTCGAGTTGCTCGACAACGCCGTCACCGTCTTCGGTGACGAGCCCGTCACGGTCGGCCTGGTCGCCGAGCGGCTCGCCGTACTGCTCCATGCGGAGGGGTACGGCGTTTCCGTGCGTACTGGACCGGGCAGTGAGGCGACGGTCACGTTCGGCTCACGGTCACGATAGTTTTCTAGGCAAGTTCTCAGGCGGCCTGCGTACACTGCATCCGCACGGCGGCGCCTTGGCCGCCCCGATCCGGGAAGACCAACACTGTGGGTAAAGCGTCGTCGCAGAAGCAGTCGCGCCGCGAGATGATCGAGAAGATGCAGCGGGAACAGGCCCGCCGCGACAAGCGCCGGACTCTGATCATCGTGGCCGCCTCGATCCTGGTCGGCCTGGCCATCATCGCCTACCCGGCGATCCGGCTGATCCAGGACTCCCGGACCCGGAACCAGGCGATCAGCGAGCTCGGCGTGTCTGCCTCGGCCGCCTCCTGCGACAAGGTCACCGACGACGACGCCAAGGGCACCCAGGACCACCAGCCCGACGGCACGGTGATCAACTACCCGGTCTCACCGCCGTCGTCCGGGCCGCACTACGCCACCTGGGCGCCGTTCGGGAAGAAGTTCTACTCGGTCGACGACCGCCCGCCGGTGCCGAACCTGGTGCACAACCTGGAGCACGGCTACACGATCCTCTGGTACCGCGACACGCTGCCGAAGGACCAGATCGACCTGATCGAGAAGATCTCCAAGGCCAAGCTGCCGGACAGCTCGCTCGGCAAATTCATCGCCGCGCCGTTCAAGGAGAGCGACGGCCTGCCCTGGCCGGACGGCAAGACGGTCGCCTTCTCGCACTGGAGCGCCAACGAGGCCGGCAAGACCACCGCCAAGGGCCACCGCCAGTTCTGCGGCTCCGTCAGCGGCGAAGCCCTCACCCAGTTCATGGACAAATACCCCGCCATGGACGCCCAAGAGCCGAACGGCGGCTGAGCCAGCCTTACCTCTGTACGGCGAACGCCCTCACGGTTGTGTCCGTGGGGGCGTTCGACGTACTGGGTCAGACGTAGCGGGCGGCGTGGGCGGATTGGACTTCGGCTACCAGGTCTTTGACGCGTTCGCCGTCGGCCAGCGGGCAGACCATGGTGACGTCGTGGGTGTGGACGATGATGTGGCCGCTCAGGCCGACCGCGGCGATCAGGTGGTCGGGGTCGTCGGTGACGATGATGTTGTCGTGCGAGTCGAGCAGGCAGCTCAGCGTCGTACCGTCCGTACGGTTGCCGCAGGCATCGACGTCGTACGTGCCGGCCAACGCGGCCCAGGAGCCGACGTCGAGCCAGTGCACCGGCATCGGTACGACGACCACGCCTGCATCCACCTTGCCTTGTGAGGCAGGCTCCATCACCGCGTAGTCGACGCTGATCTTGCGCAGGTTCGGGTAGATCTCCGCCAGCGTCGCGTCGCGCTCCGGGGTGTCCCAGACCGAGGCGACCTGACGCAGTTGCGCGGCCGACTCGGGCAGCAGCTCGTCGAGCACGCTGAGCACGGTCTCGGCCCGCCAGACGAACATGCCGGAGTTCCACCAGAACCGGCCAGTGGCGAGGTATTCCTCGGCCGTCGCCCGATCCGGCTTCTCGCGGAACCGGTCGACGACGTACGCGCGCGTACCGTCGATGGCCGCGCCGCGTTCGATGTAACCGAGCCCGGTGTGCGGGTGGGTCGGCTCGATCCCGAACGTCACCAGCGATCGGGACCGTTGCTCGACCAGCTCGAAACCGCTCTCGATCGCGGCCCGGAACTCGTCCTCGGGCGTGATCAGGTGATCCGACCCGACGATCGCCAGTACGGCGTCCGGGTCGTTGCGCGCGACTACGGCGGAGGCCAGGCCGACCGCGTTCGCGGTGTCCCGGCCGACCGGCTCGCCGATGATGTTGTGCTCGCCGAGCTCCGGCAGTTCCTCACGGACCAGCTCGGTGTGCGCGGCGACCGTACACACGTAGATGTTCGCCGGGTCGACGAGCCCGTTCAGGCGGTTGTATGCCAGCCGCAGCAGCGAATTGCCCGCCGCCAGCGGCAGCACCTGCTTGGGTTTGTCAGCCCGCGACAACGGCCACAACCGCGTCCCCGAACCCCCGGCCAGAATCACCACGTTCCGCATGAGGAGAGACCTTACCGGTCATCTTGAAGAGGCGGCGGAAGACGCAAGTGAGCAAGGTCCGGTGGAACAGGTGTTGTAGGTCGCCAGAAGGCATCGGATTCGCCGTCCAGGGCGGTCGCGGGTGCATCGGTCAAGCGGAAGCGGTCGCGCAACCGGCCGTAGAAGTCGGTCGGGCGCAGCCGGACCAGCCGGAGCCGGCGCGGTGAGCCGTACACCCCGATCCAGTCACCGGGGTCGAGCACTCCGCGCAGCTGACCATCGATACTCACCGCGGCCTGGCCTGAGTGCGGCAGCACCCGCAGAGCGATCGGCTCGTCGGGCGCGGCGATGACCGTCCGGTTGAAGGTCATGTGCGGCGCCACCGGCGTGAACACGACCGCTTCGGTGTTCGGCGACAGGATCGGCCCACCCGCCGCGAAGCTGTACGCGGTCGACCCGGTCGGCGTCGCCACGATCACCGCATCAGCCGAGTACGACGCCAGCAACCGCCCGGCCAGGTAAACCCCCAACGCCACCTGATGATCGCGCGCCAGCTTCTCCAGTACGACGTCGTTGAGCGCAGTCACGTCCAGCGCGACACCCCAGCCATCACCCTCGGACTCCGGCCGCACGGCCGGCGGCGGCAGCGCTGGGCCGTGGCCGTAGCGCAGCAGCGATTCGATCCCGCTCGGGATCTCCAGCGGCCGCGACGCCCGCATGGTGAGCGTCATCCGCTCTTCGATCGTGGCGCCACCATGGTGGACCGCTTCCAGCGCCGCCTCCACGTCACTGCAGGCGACCTCGGTGAGGAAACCGACCTTGCCGAGATCGACGCCGAGCACCATCGCGTCGTTCTTCGCCGCGATCCGGGCCCCACGCAGGAACGTCCCGTCACCGCCCAGCGTGACGATCAGATCCGGATTGTGCGCATGCTTCAGCTCCTCCATCCCGCCGCGCCGCTCTTCGTGCTGCTTCCACACGTCGATGTCGGTGCAGCCGATGTTGTGCTTCCGGGCCCACTCCCGCACGGTTTCCGCCGTACGCACGGCCACCGGACGGCCCTGATGGACAACGAGCCCCAGCCTGCTCACCGGCACGACAGTCCTCCTCCGGACGGTTCACTGCTTCAACGGTAGCTGGCCGTCGGGAGGTGATTCCGCTCGCGCGGCGGTGATGATCGGGTCGGTCTCGTCGTCGAACTCCCCGATCACCTCCTCCAGCAGATCCTCCAGCGCGACCACCCCGAGCGGCTGCTCCTCCTGCCGTACGACGGCCAGCTGCGACCGGTGATCACGCATGATCCGGATCGCCGCCGCCACCGGGGTGTCGGCGGGAAGGTCGAGCGGTGCCGTCATCAGGTCGGACGCGTGGAGCGTCGTACCACCGCCGGTCGTGGCCCGGGCGGCGTCGCGAACATGCACGATGCCGCAGATCGTCGTACCGGCGCTGACGACAGCCAGGCGCGATCGGCCTTCGCGGCGGCTGGTGAGCTCGACGTCGCGCGCGGATGCGGCGGCAGGGACCGTGACCAGCTTGGCGATGGGCGTCATCACCTCGGCGACCGTGGTGTTCTGCAGGGCCAGCATCGCGGTGAGGAGCTGGTGTTCGGGCTGTTCGAGAGTGCCGTGTTCGCGGGACGACTCGATCAGGAGCCGGAGCTCGTCCGGGCCGTGCGCGCTCGCGAGCTCGTTCTGCGGCGTCACCTTGAGCGCGCGGACGCAGAGGTTGGCGAGCCAGTTGAGGACGAGCAGCATCGGCCGAAAGACGTACGTGAAACCGCGGAACGGCAGGGCGAGGAGCAGCGCCGAACGCTCCGGGTCGCTGATCGCCCATGACTTCGGCGCCATCTCGCCGAGCAGTACATGCAGCAGGCCGATACCGCCGACGGCGATGATCAGCGCGATCACATGGCCGACGCCTTCGGGCACGTGGATCAGCTCGAACAGTGGGTGCAGCAAGTCGGCGACCGCGGGTTCGCTCAATGAACCGAGGCCGAGGGTGCAAAGGGTGATGCCGAGCTGAGCACCCGCGAGCATCAACGACAGCTCGCTGACCCCGGCGATCGCGGCGCGCGCCGACCTGCTTCCGGCGGCCGCCGCCGCTTCGAGCCGATGCCGCTTCGACGCGACCAGCGCGAACTCCGCGGCGACGAAGAAGCCGTTGAGGGCCAGCAAGACCACCGAGATGATGAGCGCAAGCGTCGTACTCATGACACACGCTCCAGAGCCACGAGCCCGGGCACATGCCGCTCGATCGACTGGACCTCCAGCTTGACGAACTCGGCCGGGACCGGGCGGCCGTCATGATCGAAGCGCATGGGCAGCTCGACCACGACCTCGTCGCCGACGACCGGGATCCGGCCGAGCCGGGCCATCACGAGACCGGACAGCGTCTCGTAGTTGTCACCCTCCGGCAGCCGTACACCGGTCGCGGCCTCGACCTCGTCGAGCCGCCAGCGCGCGGACACCACCCACGCCCCGTCCGCACTCTCGACCACACCGGCTTCCGGCAGGTCGTCCTCGTCCCGGATCTCACCGACCAGCTCCTCGGCGATGTCCTCCAGCGACACGACCCCGGCGAAACCGCCGTACTCGTCCACGACGATCGCGAGCTGCCGGTGCGCGGACCGAAGCCGTTCCAGTACGGCGGGCAGCGGGAGCGTGAACGGTACGACGACCGGCGGCGACGCGAGCGAGCTCGCCGGGACATGGCCTCGGTCGGCGGGTTCGACCTCGACGACATCGCCGATCGCGATCACGCCGACCACCTCGTCGACCGAGTCCGCGATGACCGGGAACCTGCTGTGACCGGTGTCCTGCAGCTCGACCACGCGCGTCAGCGGGTCGTCCTGGTGCACGGTGACGACGTCGACGCGCGGGATCATCGCCTCCCCCGCGGTCCGGCCGCGGAAGTCGAGGCCGCGGTCCAGCAGCCGCATGGTGTCCTCGTCCAGCAGCCCTTGCTCGTACGACGTGACGATGATCCGGTCGAGCTCCTGAGCCGTCGCGCCCTGCGGCAGCTCCTCGACGGGCTCGATGCCGACCCGGCGCAGGATCCGGTTGGAGGTCGCGTCGAAGACGTGGATCAGCGGGCCGGCGATGGTCAGGTACATCAGGGTGGACCGGGCCAGGCTGAGCGCGATCGCCTCGGACTTGGCGATCGCCAGGTTCTTCGGCGCGAGCTCGCCGAGCACCATCTGGATGATCGTTGCCAGAAGCAACGCGAGGACGACCGAGATGGACAGGCTGACCGCGTCGGGTACGCCGGCCGAGCCGAGAATTGCGGCCAGACCCTTGCCGAGATAGGGCTCGGCGACGTACCCGGCAAGCAGTGCGGTGATGGTGATGCCGACCTGGGCGCCCGAGAGGACGAAGGACAACCGGGAGGTCACCTTCAAGGCCCGGCCGGCGGCGGCGTTGCCGGACGCGGCCAGGCTTTGCAGCCGGTTGCGGTCCACCGCGACGTACGCGAACTCCTGCGCGACAAAGTAGCCGGTGGCAACGGTCAGCGCGAGGATCAGCCCCAGGCCGGCCAGGATCAACATGTACTGACCCTATGAGAACTCCGGCCCTCCCGGGACCGCGGGGTGTACTACGTCCAGCCGGAGGTCAGACTCCGGGGCGCTGCTCGCTGGCGCTCTCCGCCGGGCGGCTCTGGAGATCGCCTGACGCAGGCTGGGCGGCCTTTCCGTCCACCTGCGGTTTCTCGTCGTCCTCGCCGCTGTTGACCTTCTTGAACTCGTTCATCGCGCGGGCGGCGTTCCGGGTGAGCTCCGGCAGCTTCTTCGAGCCGAACAGCAGGACGACGATCACCAGGATGACGATCCATTCGCCACCCTCGGGCAGAGCAAGCAAAGCAGCCATCACATGCCTTCTTTCCAAAAGTCCCCAACCAAAGTACGTCGGCCGGCGAACCGTAGGGTGTGCCATATGTCACGAGTTCTCCCGGAGCTGTTCGCCGCCGCGGTTCGCCGGGACGGTGGCGCGCCTTTCCTCACGTACTACGACGACGCGACCGGCGAGCGGATCGAGCTCAGCGCAGTCACCACCGCGAACTGGGTCGCCAAGACCGCCAACCTCCTCGTCGACGAGTACGACCTCGAGTCCGGCGAGACCGTCGCCATCGGCCTCCCGCCGCACTGGCTCGGGGTGGTCTGGGCGCTTTCGGCGTGGTCCGCCGGAGCCTCACTCACCACCGGCATCGGAACCCTCGCGATCACCGGCCCCGACCTCGCCATCCGCGGCCAGCGGGAGACAGTCGCGTCGGCTCTCCTCCCCCTCGGCGGCCGCTTCCGCGAGCCGCTCCCCGACGGCGTCCACGACTACGGCGCCGAGGTCTACAACCACCCCGACCTCTTCGTCCCGTTCGACCCGCCGTCCCCGGACTCACCGGCGTACGACGAACTGACCCACGACGACCTGATCCGTACGGCGGAGCCCGTCGCCGACCGGATCCTGGTGACCAAGGACCTGGTCAGCCGGGACGGGATCGGACTGCTGGTCGGAGTCATCGCCGGAGGTGGTTCGATCGTGCTCTGCCGCAACCTCGACCAGGCGAAGCTGGAGCGGCGAGTGACGGACGAAAAGGTCGACCGAGTGGTGGAGGGCTGACATGCGGCGGTTCGAAGGACGCGTGGCGCTCGTCACGGCGGGTGCGCAGGGGATCGGCGCCGCGGTGGCACGGCGTATCGCCGACGAGGGCGGCTCGGTCGTCGTCACCGATCTGCAGAAGGAGAAGGTCGCTCAGGTCGCCGCCGAGATCGGCGAGCAGGCGATCGGGCTGCGGGTGGATGTCACCAGCCGCGACGACGTCGACGCGGCTGTCGCGGCGGCGGTCGAGCGGTTCGGGCGGCTCGACGTACTCGTCAACAACGCCGGCGGATGCATCGTGACCTCGGTGCCGGAGGACACGACCGCCGAGGAGTTCCATCGGCAACTGGACCTGACCCTGGTCGGCGCCTCCCGCTGCATCCAGGCGGCGCTTCCGCACCTGGTGAAGACCCGCGGCAACGTGGTGACGATCAGCTCGGTCAACGGCCTGGCGGCCTTCGGCAACATCGAGTACTCGGCGGCCAAGGCCGGTCAGATCGCCATGACGGTCAACTACGCCGCACGGTACGGCGGTTTGGGCGTCCGCTTCAACGTCGTCGCCCCCGGCACCATTCGTACGCCGAACTGGGACAACCAGCCGGACACGCTGGAACGCTTCGCCCCCATGTACCCGCTCGGCCGAGTCGGCGAACCCGAGGACATCGCCGCCGCCGTCGCCTTCCTCGCCTCCGACGACGCCGCCTGGATCACCGGCCACACCCTCCCCGTAGAAGGCGGCATCCTCACCGGCCCCGGCCTCTTCGACCTAGCCACCACCGGCCCCTTCCGCAAGGAGTACTAGCCCCCCCCCCCCCCCCCCCCCCCCCCCCCCCCCGGGGGGGCCCCCCCCCCCCCCCCCCCGCCCGGGCGCCGCCCCCCCCCCCCCCCGGGGGGGGGGGGGGCCCCCGGACCCCCCCCCCGCCCCACCAGAGCGAGC
>NZ_SLWR01000006.1:0-151666 GCF_004345665.1 Kribbella antiqua | reverse complement strand
CGGGGGCCCCCCCCCCCCGCCCGCCGCCCCCCCCCCCCCCCCCCCCCCCCCCCCCCCCCCCCCCCCCCCCCCCCCCCCCCCCCCCGCGCGACGCCGAGTGAGGCCACCGTGCCGAAGCCTCCTTGCCGAGTGAAGCCCCAGCGGGGAGCGTGCTAGGCCTTCGGCCAGGCTTCCCAGGCGGTCGCGAACATGTCGTCGACGGTGTAGGTGTTTTTCCAGTCGAGGTCGCGGGCGGCCAGGTCGCCGGTGGCGACGACGCGGGAGGGGTCGCCGGGGCGGCGGGGGCCTTCGGTCGGGGTGAAGTCGATGCCGGTGACGCGGCGGGCGGCATCCATGATCTCGCGGACCGAGGTGCCGGTGCCGCTGCCCAGGTTGTAAACGGGTTCCAGCGACTTCCCCGAGTCGAGGGACCGGGCCGCGGCGACGTGCGCGCGGGCCAGGTCGGCGACGTGGACGTAGTCCTTGACCGAGGTGCCGTCGGGCGTCGGGTGGTCGTTGCCGTAGATCTGCGGGACCTTGCCCTGCGTCAACAGATTGCACACGATCGGGAACAGGTTGTACGGGCTCGCGTCGTACACCGAAGGATCTCCGGAGCCGACCACGTTGAAGTAACGCAGCGAAGTGTGGTGCAGGTCAACCGCACGAGCCTGGTCCGCGAGCAACCACTCGCCGACCAGCTTCGATTCGCCGTACGGGCTCTGCGGGTCGGTCGGCGTCGCCTCCGTCACCACTTCTTCCTTCGGCGTGCCGTAGACGCCCGCGCTGGACGAGAAGACGATGTTCCCGACTTCCTTCTCCGCCATCGCCTCGAGCAGTGACACCATCGCGGTCACGTTCTGCGTGTAGGTGTGCATCGGCCGGTCGACGGACACCCCGGCGTACTTGAAACCGGCCAGATGTACGACGCCGCTGACGCCATCGAGCGCACCGCGAACCGCCGTACCGTCGAGCAGGTTCGCCTGCACGAACGGGACGCCGTCCGGCACGAACTCCGCCTTGCCGCTGGACAGGTCGTCGATCACGACGACGTCGATCCCGTCCGCGAGGAAAGCGCGCACCACGTGCGCCCCGATGTACCCGGCACCACCAGTCACAAGCCACGTCATGACCATGATGGTGCCACCACTCCGCAACTCAGCGCGCACAGACGGGCCGAACCCGTACCATCGGGCAATGATCGGACTTGTGCTCGCCGCCGGCGCCGGCCGCCGCCTCCGCCCGTACACGGACACGTTGCCGAAGGCCCTGGTCCCGATCGATCCAGACACCACTGTGCTCGACCTCACGCTGGCCAACTACGCCGAGGTCGGCCTCACCGATGTCGCCATCGTGGTCGGGTACGCCGCGAGCGAGATCGAGTCGCGGGTCAAGGGCTTCGAGGAAAAGTACGGCGTCAACCTCGAACTGATCCACAACCCCGAAGCGGAGACCTGGAACAACGCCTACTCCCTGTGGTGCGCCCGTGACCACCTGGCAAACGGCGTACTGCTGGCCAACGGCGACACCGTGCACCCCGCGTCGGTCCAGCGGACGCTGCTCGACGCTCGCGGCGACGGCCGCCGGATCATCCTCGCCCTCGACACGGAAAAGAAGCTGGCCGAGGAAGAGATGAAGGTGATCTGGACCGAAGACAACGGTGTCACCCAGGTCACCAAACTGATGGATCCGGACACCGCCACCGGCGAGTACATCGGTGTCAGCCTGATCGAGGCCGCCGCCGCGACCGATCTGGCAAGCGCGCTCCAGGAAACCTGGGAGCGCGATCCGCACCTGTACTACGAAGATGGGTACCAGTACCTGGTGGACAAGGGATTCCGGATCGACGTCGCCTCGATCGGCACAGTCGACTGGGTCGAGATCGACAACCACGACGATCTCGCCCGGGCGCGGGAGATCGTATGCCCCTCCTAGCGCGGCTGATTCCCGCACCGCTCGTCGTGGATGTACGGCGAGGGGCGTTGGCCGAGCTGGCGAAGATCCTGGCCGACCAACGGATCTCGCCGTCCGGCCGGGTGGCGATCGCGGTCGGCGCGACGCACGGGCCCGTGATCCAGGAGACGTTTCAGCACGGCCTCGTCGGCGCGGACTGGTTCACCGTCGACGGCTGCACGATCAACGCCGCGATCAAGCTGGTCGAGAAGATCCGGAGCCAGCAGTACGACGCCATCGTCGGGATCGGCGGCGGAACCGTCCTGGACGTGACCAAGTTCGCCGCCGCCCGGCTCGGGCTGCCGATGGTCGCGGTCGCCACGAACCTCGCGCACGATGGGATCGCCTCGCCGATCAGCACGCTGGACAACGACGCCGGTCGTGGCTCGTACAGCGTGCCGGCGCCGATCGCCGTACTCGTGGATCTCGACCTGATCGGCCACGCGCCGCCGCGGTCGGTTCGCAGCGGGATCGGCGACCTGGTGTCGAACCTGTCCGCGACCGCTGATTGGGAGGCCGCGAACAGGCTGCGAGGCGAGGCGATCGACGGACTGGCGGTGTCGATCGCGCGGACCGCGGCACAGGCCGTGATCGACCATCCGGGGAGCGTCAGCGAGGACGCCTTCCTCACCACGCTGGCCGAAGGGCTGGTGCTGTCCGGAATCTCGATGCTGGTGGCGGGCAATTCGAAGCCGTCGTCGGGTGCCTGTCACGAGATCTCGCACGCGATTGATCTGCTCTATCCGGAGCGGCGCGGGTTCCACGGCGAGCAGGTCGGCATGGGTGCCGCCTTCGCGTGGTTCCTCCGCGGTGACGTGGACAAGTTCAACGCGACCGTGGACTGCCTGTACCGGCACGGATTGCCGGTCCGGCCGATCGACCTCGGCTTCAGCCTCGAGGAGTTCTCGGAGATCGTCGGCTACGCGCCACAGACCCGCCCAGGCCGCTTCACCGTCCTGGAGGAGGCCGCGCTCACGCCCGAGCGAGTCGTGGTCAAGGTCGCCGACTTCAACGACCAGGTCTACGCGCGCACCCATCCAGCCCCGATCACGCCCGAAGGTCGCATCCTGGACTGAACTTTGCGCCGCTCTGATTTGATGGCGGGCGTGGACATTGACTGGCCGGGATGCCGGAATGTGCGCGACGTGGGTGGGCTGCCGACTGCCGACGGGAGGACCGTCCGCGAGGGCGTGCTGATCCGCGCGGACAGTCTTCACTACCTGTCGGCTGACGGAGTGGACGCCGTACGGCGGGCCGGCGTCGGGCGGATCCTCGACCTGCGGACCGACGGCGAGATCGCGGCGACCCCGACCCCATTCACCGATGACCCGCTCGGAGTCCGGCAGCCGCTCGCCGACCCGAAGGATCCGGACCACGGGCAGCCGACGATCGTCGAGGCGTGCACCTGGATGCTGGACCGCCGCCCGACGTTGTTCGCGGCGGCCGTGAAGGCGATCGCAGAGGCACCTGACGGCGCGGTGGTAGTGCACTGTCACGGCGGCAAGGACCGGACCGGCATGGTCGTCGCGCTGGCGCTGAGCGTGGCCGGCGTACCGGAGGAAGAAATCGTCGCGGACTACTTCCTCACCCAGACGCGGCTGGCGGACTGGCTGGCCGAACAACTCGCCGCGGAACCGGACTCCTCGCGGCACCCGGAGATGCTCGAATTCCGCGATACGCGGGCCGAATCGATGACCGCGATCCTGCGGCATCTGGACGAGAAATACGGCGGTCCGGAGGCCTATCTGCGGCATGGTGGTCTTACGTCGGCAGACCTCGTAAGGCTGCGCTCCCGGCTTCTGGGCTGACCTGCGTCAACACGCCGTGACCGGGCGCAGTAGATTGACCCTCATGTCGACCGCCGCCGAGCAGACCGGCACCAGCGACCCGGCGGCAATGGCCGAACGCCACGGGCTCTCCAAGAGCTCGCTTCGGCCGCCGCTGGGCAGTTACACGCGTGAACTGTGGAGCCGCCGCCAGTTCATCGTGAGCTACGCACGTGCCCGCACCTATGCCCTGTACGCCGGAGCCCGCCTGGGCTCACTGTGGCAAATCCTGACCCCCATCCTGAACGCGGCGGTGTACTACCTCGCGTTCGGTGTGCTGCTGGGCACCAAGAACGGAATCGACAACTACGTCGCGTTCCTGCTCAGTGGCATCTTTGTGTTCACCTACACCCAGCGCTCGATGACCGAGGGGTCCCGCTCCCTCGCGCTCAACCTGTCGCTGATCCGCACCCTGCACTTCCCCCGCGCCACGCTGCCGCTGGCGTACGTACTCAACGAGCTGACCCAGATGCTCGTCTCGATGGGCCTGCTGCTCGTCATCGTCGGGCTGACCGACGGGATCAGCCCGCGCTGGCTGCTCGTCATCCCAGCGCTGTTCCTGCAGACCATGTTCAACGTCGGCGTGACCCTGATCTTCGCCCGGGTCGGCACGTTCGTCTCCGACGTCAGCCAGCTGCTACCCTTCGTCACCCGGACCTGGCTGTACGCATCCGGGATCTTCTTCTCGCTGCCCGCCAAGCTGACGCAGGCGGACGCTCCCGGCTGGGTGATCCACGTGCTGTCGCTGAACCCGATCTCGGCGTACATCGACATCGTCCGGCGAGCGCTGCTCGACGAGCACGTGAAGAACCAGCTGCCGCACGCCTGGGCGATCTCGATCGCGTGGTCGTTCATCGCCCTGGTGGCAGGATTCGTCTACTTCTGGCGCGCGGAGGATCGCTATGGCCGTGGCTGACACTGGGGCTGAGCCCACCGTCATCGCCGATGACGTGAACATCATCTACAAGGTCATCGCGGGCCAGGGTGGCAAGGGAACCGCGGCGACCGCGTTCCGGCGGATCCTGAAGCGGCAGGACCGGCCGTCGATCCGTGAGGTGCACGCGGTCAAGGGCGTCAGCTTCACCGCCTACAAGGGTGACGCGATCGGCGTCATCGGCCGCAACGGCTCCGGCAAGTCGACGCTGCTGCGCGCCGTCGCCGGGCTGCTGCCACCCGCCTCCGGCGCGATCTACACCGGCGGCCGGCCGTCGCTGCTCGGCGTCAACGCGGCGATGATGAACGACCTCACCGGCGACCGCAACGTCGTACTCGGCTGCCTCGCGATGGGCATGAGCCCTGCGGAAATCGAGCAGCGGTACGACGAGATCGTCGAGTTCTCCGGCATCGGCGAGTTCATCGACCTGCCGATGTCGACGTACTCGTCCGGTATGGCGGCCCGCCTGAAGTTCGCCATCGCCTCGGCGAAGGCGCACGACATCCTGCTCGTCGACGAGGCGCTGGCCACCGGTGACGCCGAGTTCCGGATCCGGTCCGAGAAGAAGATCCACGAGCTGCGCGAACAGGCCGGAACGGTGTTCCTGGTCAGCCACAGCCTGGACGTTGTCCTGGACACCTGCAACCGGGCCATCTGGCTGGACAAGGGGGTCCTGCGCCTGGACGGCCCGGTCGAAGAAGTGGTCGAGGCCTACAACCAGTCAGCCACCGGCGCCACCACCAAGGTCTAACTGGTGGTGGCTGGCTTCTCCTTCAGGCCGGCGAGGAAGCCGAGGCCCCAGGAGACGTGCATCGTGGCGCAGACGAGCGGGAGCCAGAAGAGGGCCTTCCAGGGCAGGTAACGGCCCTCGAAGGCCGAGCCGGCCAGGATGAGCAGCGCGTACCCGAGCGGCGCGAGGAAGCCCAGGTCGAGCCAGCCGATCCCGGTGATCAGGCCGATGATGCCGAGGATGGTCCCGAGGGCCATCCCGATCACCGCGACCGGCGGCGCCAGATAGCGCTTGTTCGCCGTCTCGGGGTGCCGGCGGACCACCTCGCGCCGCCACTGACCGGTGTGGAAGAACTGCTTGGCCACCGCCGACAGCGACGACCGCGGCCGGTAGGTGACGGACAGGTCCGGGCAGAACCAGATCAGGCCGCCGGTCTTGCGGATCCGGTAGTTCAGCTCCCAGTCCTGAGCCCGGTGCATGGTCTCGTCGAACCCGCCGACCCGTTCCAGCGCGGCCCGGCGGAAGACACCGAGGTAGACGGTGTCGGCCGGCCCGGCCTTGCCGCCCTGGTGGAACGTCGACGCGCCCAGCCCCAGCCGGGAGCGGTACGCGCATGCGACAGCCATCTCCACCGGCGTACGGCCCTCGGCAGCCATCACGCCGCCGACGTTGTCCGCGCCGGTCTCGTCCAGCACCTCGACCGCCCGGGTGATGTACCCGGCGGTGAGCGCGCCGTGGCCGTCGACCCGGACCAGGATGTCGTGCTTGGCATGCGCGATGCCGACGTTCAGCCCGGCCGGCGTCTTACCGGTCGGGTTCGGCACGATGGTGATCCGGCCGTCGGCCTCGGCCAGTTTGTCCGCGATCTCCTGGGTCCGGTCCTTGCTCGGACCGATGGCGAGGACGACTTCGAGCTCACCGGGGTAGTCCTGGTCGAGAACGCGGCCGACCGCCTCCTCGAGATGGCGTTCCTCGTTCAGCACGGGCATCACGACGGACACTGGCGGCCAGTGGGACAGCGGCATATCAGGTCAGGCCTTACAGATCGAAGCAACGTCGTCGACGTTGTTGGCGGACGTGGTCGGTGAGCTGGTCGGTTTCGACGTACTCGGTTTCTTGGTGGTACTTGTACTGGTCTTGCTACTCGGAGTGTTCGATGTCTTACCGTCTCCTCCTGAGCCCGCCTTGTCCAGCGCTTCCGACTTCGCCACCGCCTCGGCGGCCTTGGTCTTGATCAGTGCGAAGTCGGGATCGCCGGTGTGGATCAGTGGCGGGACCGCGGAGAAGCTTGACACCGGGAGCTTCTTCGCGTCCAGCGCGAGGTCGGTGAAAGTGCCCAGCTCGCCGGCCGGGATATCGGTCGAGACCACTTCCTTGCTGGCCGACGCGATGCCCTGGAACTTGGTCAGCACGGTTTTCGGCGACAGCTGGTTCAGCATCGCCGACATCACGCACTTCTGCCGGGTCATCCGCTCGTAGTCCGACGACTCGGCCCGGGACCGGGCGAACCAGAGCGCGTGGTAGCCGTCCAGGTGGACGTTCCTGCCCGGCTCGATGTAGCCCTTGATCGGTGAGGTGCCGCCGCCGATCGGGACCCGCTTGCCGATGTCCAGCGTGATCCCGCCGACCGCGTTCAGGAGATCGCGGAAGCCGGCCAGGTCGATCAGCACGTAGTAGTTCACCTTCAGGCCGGTGACCGCCTCGACCGCCTGCTTGGTCGCGGTCGCGCCGGGGTGCGGGTCGCCGGGGAACAGGCTCTTGTGCTCCGAGGCGTAGGTGTAGACGCCGTTGAGCAGGCAGTTGATCGTGCAGTTCTTCCAGCGGAAGCCGTCCGGGAACTGCTTGGCCATCGCCGTACCCTCCGGGAACGGGACCTTGGCCAGGTTCCGCGGCAAGCCGATCAGGACGGTCCGGCCGGTGTCGGCGTCGATGCTGGCCAGGGTGATGCTGTCCGGTCGGGTGCCGACCCGGTCGGCGCCGGAGTCGCCGCCGAGCAGCAGCACGTTGTAGCGGCCCTTCTCGGCCTTCGACTTCGCCCCGCTGCCGAACACGCTGGCGACGAAGTCGCGCTGGGTGTTGACCAGAACGCTGCCGTAGATCAGCGCGCCGACGACCAGGAGCACCAAGGTGCCGTCGAGGATGCTCATGGTCAGCCGGTGCTTGCGCTCCATCGTGAGCGGCTGACCGAGCCGGTAGGCGTCGAAGAACAGCACGGCCCAGCCGATCGCGAGCAGGATCAGCAGGACCTGGATGACGCGCAGCGTGCCCGGCCGGGCCAGCAGGTTGATCGTCCCGGCCCGCCAGATCAGCGCGAGCACGACCAGGAACAGCACGATCCCGATCAGCCCGGCGAGCACCCGCCAGGCCCATCGCCCGGTCCGCTTGCTGCCTGCCACGATCTGGGCGGACCCGGGCAGCACCAGGGTCATCAACACCAGGGTCAACGCCCGCTTGAACCGCACCGGCTCGCGAAGATTGCGCAGGTCAGGCTTCTCCTGCGGCATGAGGTCCTTCCGTTCTCCATCCGGGCGGCTGCAGCCGACCGTACCTTGTCGTCACCATCACTACCCGGTACGACGTGCCGGGCGGTGCGATGGTTCGAGCCGAGGCGGATCCGGAAACGAAGAGTAGCAGCCTCTTCACACAGCGCAGGAAAACCCGTGCGCTCACCCTGTGAACAGCCGGTTTCACGCAGTGGTGATGCTTCGCGACGGGTGGATGCGTTACGAAGTGCCTCCAAGCACCAAACCGTGAGGACACCGCCCCATGAAACTGTTCAATGCGCTCGCAGCCGCCGCCGCGGCCGCAACCGTCTCCTTGCTCGGCACGATGTCGGCTCAGGCTGTCGAGGCCGCGACACCGGACTCCGCCGTACAGGCGCCAGGTGCCGACTTCACCGGGATCGCGGCGCTCAGCAACTGCTCCGCCTCCCTCGTCCGGTACGCCGAATCGGCTGGCACCGACAAGGCGCTCGTACTCACCAACGGGCACTGCTACGAAGGCGGGTTCCTGGACCCGGGCCAGGTGCTGGTGAACCGTGCGTCGTCACGCTCGATCACCCTGCTCCGGCCGGACTCCAGCCGGGCCGGCACGGTCCGCGCGAGCCGCATCCTGTTCGGCACGATGACCAAGACCGACATGATCGTCTACGAAGTGAACGAGACCTACGCGTCGATCAAGACCCGGCTGAACGTCGACGCGCTCACGCTGGCCAAGCAAGGCCCCGCGAACGGCGCCGGGATGGCGGTCGTGTCCGGCTACTGGAAGCGCATCTACACCTGCTCGGTGCAGGCGACGATCCCGCAACTGCGGGAAGGCGACTGGACCTGGCAGAGCTCGATCAAGTACCAGCAGCCCGGCTGCGAGACCATCGGCGGTACGTCGGGATCCCCGGTCGTCAGCACCTCCACCGGTGAGGTCATCGGCGTCAACAACACCGGCAACGAGGACGGCGAACGCTGCACGGTGAACAACCCGTGCGAGGTCGACGCCGCCGGCAACATCACTGTCGACCAGGGCGCCGCCTACGGCCAGCAGACCTGGTGGCTCTACACCTGCCTGACCGCCAACCGCACCCTCGACCTCAACAAGACCGGCTGCCAGCTCCCCAAGCCGGCCCGGCGCCGCTGACTCAGTGTGTACGGCGGCCACAGCGCGTGGTCGCCGTACCGCGGAACGTCTCCGGATTTCGTGCGTCGGCGCGAGCGTGCGCTTGATATCCGGTAACGTCGCGGCGCATGGCAGTCGATTCCCCCACTGACCAAGTCACGACTACAGCGAAATGGCCGAGCCCGTTCGGGGTGCGGACCAGGTTGGTCGCGTCCAGCGCGCTGATGCTCTTCCTCGAGCTCGCGTTGATCCGCTGGACCGGCTCGAACGTCGTGCACTTGAGCTACTTCTCGAACTTCGTCCTGCTCGGCTCGTTCCTCGGCATCGGCATCGGCATCCTCCGCTCCGGGCGGGCGAAACGGCTGCCCTACTACTCGCCGGTGATGCTCGGACTGCTCGTCCTGGTGATCGCCTGGAAGCCGGTCACCGTCGACCGAGGCTCCTCGTCGAGCGTCATCTACTTCACCAGCCTGAACACCACCGGCCCGCCGGTCTGGCTGGTCCTCCCGATCATCTTCATCGCGGCCGCCGTCGTCCTGGCCGGGCCCGCCGAGCTGGTCGGCCGCTGTTTCGCCGAGCTGCCGCGGCTGACGGCGTACCGGTTCGACCTGGTCGGCAGCCTGCTCGGGATCGCGGCCTTCACGGGGCTGTCGTTCCTCGGTGCGCCGCCGATCTGGTGGGGCGCGATCGTCACCTGCATGTTCGGCGTCCTGATGATTCCGCGGCAAAGGATCGGTGCGCTGTCGCGGCGTACCGTCGTCGCCACCGGGTTGAGTGCGGCGCTCGTCCTCTCGCCGCTGCTGGTGATGGTCGGGATTCTCTTCCACGAGTCGACCCGGCCGGAGAACAGCTGGTCGCCGTACTACAAGGTGCAGACCAAGAAGGACACCTGGCAGGGCGTGCCGCTGCTGACGATCACCGTGAACGGCGTCCCGCACCAGCAGGCCATCCCGGCTGACGCGCGGCTGCAGTGGGAGCCGCAGTACGGGCTGCCGTACGAGCGCGCCAACGTCGGCAAGGCACCGAAGAACGTGCTGATCATCGGTGCCGGCTCGGGTTCGGACGTCGCGATCGCGCTGAAGAAGGGCGCGACGCATGTGGACGCGGTCGAGATCGACCCGCGGATCCGCGACATCGGCAAGGCGCTGCACCCGGACCGCCCGTACCAGGACCCGCGGGTGACCTCGCACATCAATGACGGGCGGGCGTACCTGTCCGGGACGGACAAGAAGTACGACCTGATCCTGCTGGCCCTGCCGGACTCGCTGACACTGGTGAACGGCGCGAGCTCGCTGCGGCTGGAGAGCTACCTGTTCACCCAGCAGGCGTTCGAGAGCGCCAAGGAGCACCTGAACCCGGGTGGCGCGTTCGCGATGTACAACTACTACCGCGAGACCTGGCTGATCGACCGGCTCGCGTCGACCGCGCAGGCGGCGTTCGGCCACAAGCCGTGTGTGGACAAGGTCGGTGACGGCCTGCAGCAGGCGGTGGTGACGGTCGGACTGACCGAGGCCGACCAGACCTGTGGGTCCGAGTGGGCCGGGCCGACCTCGGTCACGCCGCCGCCGGCGACCGACAACCGGCCGTTCCTGTACCTGTTCACCGACCGGATCCCCAGCCTCTATCTCGTCACCCTCGGGCTCATCCTGGTCGCCGGCCTGATCGGAGTCGGCATCGCCGGCGGCGGATCGTCGTACCGGCGGATGCGCCCGTACGCCGACCTGTTCCTGCTCGGCGCCGGCTTCATGCTGCTGGAGACGAAGAGCATCACCGGCTTCGCGCTGTTGTTCGGTACAACGTGGGTGGTCAACGCGATCGTCTTCGCCGGCGTCCTGGTCGCCGTACTGGCCGCTGTCGAAGTCACCAGGAAGTTCCGGACACCACCGTTGAAGGTGATGTACGTCGTCCTGTTCGGCGGGCTCGCGTTGTCGTGGATCTTCCCCGACGAGTGGCTGCTGGCGATGCCGGTCGGGCTGCGTGCGCTGTGCGCGGTGCTGATCGCGTTCCTGCCGATCTTCGCCGCGAACGTCATCTTCGCCAAGCGGTTCACCGACACCGCCGACGGCACCGCGTCCTTCGGCGCGAACCTGCTCGGCGCAATGCTCGGCGGCTGCCTCGAGTACGCGGCCCTGATCATCGGCTTCGACGGCCTCCTGATCGTCGCCGCCCTCCTCTACGCCGGCGCCTTCCTACTCAGCCCGAAAACCCCCGCGGTAGTTCGCAGTTAGCTGTTAGGTTCTGATGTCTGGGTCGCACGGACCTCCACCACACCTTGGAGGTTCGAATGACCGAACTGGCTGACTACTACCGGGATCGCGCGGCCGAGTACGACGTGATCTACGCGAAGCCGGAGCGGCAGGAGGACTTGGCCCGGTTGCGGGCCCTCCTGCCGCCACTGGTCGCCGGGAAGTCGGTGCTGGAGATCGCCGCCGGCACCGGCTACTGGACCACTGCGCTGTCGACCTCGGCGCGGTCGGTCCTGGCGACCGATCTGAATGACGAGACGCTGGCCATCGCCCGGACCCGTTCCTACGGGCCGGGCGATGTCGCGTTCCGGACGGCCGACGCCTACGACCTGGACGCCGTACCGGGGACGTTCGAGGCGATCTTCGCGGGGTTCTTCTGGTCCCATGTTCCGCGTGCCGACGTACGGCGGTTCGCGCAAGCGCTGCGGCGACGGGTCGAGCCGGGTGGGGTCGTGATCCTGGTGGACAACCGGTATGTCGAAGGCAGCAACCATCCGATCACGCGGACGACCGAGGACGGGGATACCTATCAGACCCGGCGGCTGTCGGACGGGCGGACGTTCGAGGTGCTGAAGAACTTCCCCACCGCGGAGCAGTTCGCGGCGGACGTGGCGCCGGGCGAGGCCGGGTGGACCGACCTCACCTACTTCTGGGTGGCGACGATCAGCTAGGTCTGTCCGGGTTGGGGCCTGGGTTGTAGGGCTGGGTGGGGAAGGTGTTGCCCGGCGGCGGGTAGTTGCCGGGGGCACCTGGTGCCGGCGGGTAGTTGCCGGGGCCCTGGGTGGGGAAGGTGTTGCCGGGGCGGTTGCGGCGGCGGTTCTTGACGATGCCGACCCCGAGCAGGATGCCGCCCAGGATTAAGAAGATCAGGAACGAGCCGATCGCGCCGAAGATCGACAGCACGAACGCGGTGACGCCGGAACGCGGTCCGACGGCGTACGTCGCATTGGTCTCGGAGTCCTCGCAGTTCACCACATAGTCGCCCGGCGGCACTGCGCTCACCGAGCGAGCGACGACGTACCAGGTCTCGCCGCCGATGCTGATCTGCTCCGATCCCTTCGGCGACCTCAGCGGGATGTCTGCGTCGTGGGCATCCTTGACCTCACACGGTGGCAGCAGCACGGGCACGGACGAGTAGATCGTCAGGCCCTCCTTCTCCAGCTTGACGTGGACTCCGCCGTCCACCGGCGTCGGCGACTTCGGCGCCGTCGCCACGATCCGCCAGACGAAGAACCCGGTCAGCACGACCCCGACGACGAACGACGCGATCGCCAGCCAGGTCAACGTCTTCTTCGGGGCAGGTGGAGGTGCCGCTGAGTAGCTAGTCACCAGAAAACGTTAACGCCAGACAGGGCCTAAGGTACGCCGAGCAGGCGCAGTACGGCGGCGGTGGTGGCGGCCGCCACGACGACCAGGATGAACGGCGCCTTGCGCCAGGCGAGGATCCCGCCCACCAGCACACCAGCCGGCCGGGCGATTCCCGCCGGACCGTGCCCGTCCATCAGGGCGGACGTGGCGATCAGGGCCGTCAGCAACACGATCGCGGCCGCGGCGAGGAACTGCTGCGTTCGCTCCGGAATCTCGAACCGGCTGCGCATCAGCGGCCCGGCGAACCGCAGCGAAAAGGTGCCCACAGCAAGGATCAGGATGGCGCCGAGCATCAAAGGGGTGTTGTTCATCGCGAGACCTCCAGCGCGGGTTTCGGCGCGCGGTAGAAAACCATGCCCACCAGGGCGAGCAACACCGGCACACCGGCCGGCAGAAACGGCGTGGCGGCAAGCGCAACCACCACGCCAACCAGGGCGGCCGTCCGCGTGGAGCGATCGCGCAACGCCGGCAGCACGAGCGCCAGCAGGACCGCGGGGAACGCCGCGTCCAGCCCGAACACGTCGGTGTCGGTGATCATCGTCCCCGCCAGCCCACCCACGAGGACGCCGACGTTCCAGCAGGCAAAGATCCCGATGCCACCCGCCCAGTACGCCGCCCGCCTTTGCTTCAGGTCCTCCTGGCCGAGCGCGAAGGCGACGTTCTCGTCCGTCATCAGGTGACTGCCCGGCACCCGCCGCCAGCCACCGCCGATCACATCGCTGACCGCCAGCCCGAACGCGACATGCCGCGTGTTCACCAGCAGCCCCGCGATCACTGCGGCGATCGGGCTGCCGCCGGCCGCGACGATGCCGACGAAGAGGAACTGCGATGCTCCCGCGAACACGACGATCGACAACAGCACCGGCACCCACAGCGGCAGCCCGCCGCCGACGCTGATGGCGCCGTACGACATCCCGACGACGCCGTCGGCCAGGCAGACCAGCGCGATGTCCCGGGCCAGTCCACGATCCAATGTTCGCCAAATCGAACGCATGGGTTTTATGATGAACACCATCCCGCCCGTTCGTCAAGCCGAACAGATAGACCGATGGAGCGAACACTGATGGAATCCAAGGCGCCGCTCGACGTCATCGCGGCATCCCTGCGCCGGCACCGGGCCCGCACGGGCCTGTCCCTCACCGAGGTGGCGAAGCGCGCCGGCATCGCGAAGTCCACGCTGTCGCAGCTGGAGTCGGGCACCGCCAACCCGAGCGTGGAGACGCTGTGGGCGCTGGCGGTCGCGCTGGACACCCCGTTCTCGGCGCTGGTCGAGCCGCCGCGACCCAAGGTGCAGATCATTCGTGCGGGCGAAGGCCCGGTGATCTATTCCGATCAGGCCGAGTACGGCGCGACGCTGGTCGCGTCCTGCCCGCCGAACGCCCGCCGCGACATCTACCGGATCGTCGCCTCCCCCGGCCCGGGCCGGAAGTCCGAGCCGCACATGCCGGGCGTGGTAGAACACGTCGTACTCAGCTCGGGGCGCGCACTGGTCGGTCCCGTGGAGGACCCGGTGGAACTGAGCCCCGGGGACTACATCGCGTACCCCGGCGACCAGCCGCACGTCTTTCAGGCCCTGGTCGACGGGACTTCCGCCGTACTGGTCTCCGAACACGTGTAGCAAGAAAGTTGCCCAGGACATCTGTTGTCCTGGGCAAGTTTCAGAGCTTGCGGCCGACCCCGCCGGCGATGCATTCCTCGACCGGGTTCAGCGGCTTGACCCGCGGGCCGTCCGGCCACCAGTCGTCACACAGCACCAGACCCGGCTCGACCAGCTCCTGACCCGGGAACATCGCCCGGATCTCGTCCCAGCTCCGGAAGGCGCCGCTGCCCATCGGGCTGTGCACGAACTTCTCCTCCATCTTGCGCGCGAGCGCGGAGTGCTCCGGCGTCTGCGGGTCGAGGAAGTGCGCGATCACCGTGTACGACCCGGGCACCACAGCGTCGACGTACGTCTGCATCAGCTCCGGGATGTCGTCGCCCAGGTAGTGGTGGAGGGTCCCGTTCTGGATCACTGCGATCGGCTTGCCGAAGTCGAGGAAGTCCGTCACCTCGTCCCGGCCCAGCACGTCGTCGGCGTCGAAGATGTCCGCGCTGACGAACAGGGTGTTCTCGTTCTCCTCCAGCAGCGCACGGCCGTGCGCGAGCACCACCGGGTCGTTGTCGATGTAAAGAACCTTGGCGTCCGGCTGCAGCCGCTGCACCACCTGGTGGGTGTTCTCCGCGGTCGGCAGGCCGGAGCCGCAGTCCAGGTACTGCGTGATGCCCGCCTGGCCGGCCAGGAAGCGGCAGGCCCGGATCAGGAAGTTCCGATTGGACCAGGCCAGGTCCTTCACCTGTGGCGCGACGGTGGCGACCTGACGCAGGACCTCGCGGTCGATCTCGAAGTTGTCCTTGCCGTTCAGCGCGGCGTCGTACACCCGGGCGATGCTGGCCCTGGTCGTGTCCACGCCTACCGGAGTCGAACTGGGTGCCAAGGTGCCGTCGGGCATCAGCAAGACCTCGCAGGATCGTCGGGAAGTGTGCAGGGACGACTCTACTGAGAGTAGGCCAGGATGAACACGTCGTACTTGCGAGTCCTGCTCGAGCGGTTTCACCATCGGTTGTGAAATGATCGATAGCTGCACGGTGTGACGACTGGGGAGGCGAGGGGTGACCGAGCCGGGCATGGAAGGCGGGCCGACCGCCCAGCGCATCATGCTCGGGGTCCATCTCCGCCGGCTTCGCGAGGAAGCCGGCGTGACCCGGACCGAGGCCGCCTGGGAGATCCGCGGCTCGGAGTCGAAGATCAGCCGGCTGGAGCTCGGCCGGGTCGGCTTCAAGGTCCGCGACGTCGACGACCTGCTCACGCTCTACAAGCTCGACGACCCGGCCGAACGCGAGCGCCTGCTGGCGATGGCCCGCGGGGCGAACAACCCGGGCTGGTGGCAACGGTACGACGACCTGACGCCGGACTGGTTCCACTACTACCTCGGCCTGGAGATGGCCGCGGACATGATCCGGACCTTCGAGCTCCAGTTCGTCCCTGGCCTGCTGCAGACCCCCGAGTACGCGCGTGCGGTGGTGAACCTGGGGCGACTGGACGACCCGATGCCGGATTCCGAGGTGGACCGACTCGTGACGCTGCGGATGGCACGCCAGCAGGTGCTCACGCGGCAGCCACGTCCCGCCCGCCTGTGGGCCATCATCGACGAGGCGGTCTTGCGTCGCCCGATCGGCAGCAAGGCGATCCTGAAGGCGCAACTGGAACACTTGATCGAGGCATCACAGCGGCACAACGTGACGCTGCAGATCATCCCGTTCGACAAGGGCGGCTACACCGCGACCGGCGGCGCGTTCACCCTGCTGCGCTTCAACGACACCGATCTCCCGGACATCGTCTACATCGAGCACCTCACCAGCGGTGTCTACCTGGACAAACGCGAGGAACTCGACTCGTACGTCGTCACCATGGACTCGCTGTCCATCAGCGCGGCCCAGCCGCGTGAGACCGAAGCCCTGCTGCGCCGGGCCATCGCGATGATCTAGCCCGCCAGCGCTCGAGGCTGGGCGCCAGGGCCTGGGCGGATGGCGACTTCACGTGGCGTCGGCTCGTGCCCGGCGGCGCACTGGAGTACGACGCTGACCTCCTCGCCGCAGCCGCGATGCTGAGGAACGATCGGCGGGCCATCGTCGAGCGGCAGGTACTGATCGCCCCACTGGATCAATGCGACGAGCACTGGATAGAGGTCCAGCCCGGCCTGGGTCAGGCGGTACTCGTACCGCTCTCGCTGACCGGGCAGGCGATAGGGGTGGCGGCGGATGATGCCGCGCTCGATCAGAGCGGCCAGCCGCTCGGTCAGCACCTGCCGCGGCAGCTCGGCCCGCGCGCGGATGTCCTCGAACCGCCGTACGCCGACGAAGATCTCGCGCAGCACGTGGAACGTCCACTTGTCGCCGAGGATCCGCATCGTGCGCGAGATCGTGCAGTTCTCGGTCGACCAGCGCATCGCCTCGGGCACCTGCTCGTTCATACCTCGAGCATAAGTCTGCTTGACAGACTCAGCCAAGTCAGGCAAGGCTGAATCCGTGAACCAGACTCAGATACTTGCCGTCCGCTCCGCCGGTGAACCCGACGCTGAGCAGCTGGCGGGGATGCTGATCGGGCTGACGGACCTCAGCCTCTACTTCCGGTTCCAGACCGCCATCGGTCGGCCACCCCGACCTTCGCTGTTGCTGCGCATGCTGTGCCCGACCGGCGCCGCCTGGGTCGCCACCCGCGGAGACGCGATCGTCGGCCACGCGATGTGGGCCTGGACGGGTGCTGACACCGCCGAGCTCGCCGTGCTCATCAGTGAGGCCGAGCAGCGGCGCGGGCTCGGCGTACGGATGCTGTCGATTGCCGCGGCGGATGCCGTCGCGGCCGGCGCCTTGAACTTCCTCTTCGTCGTGAGCCCAGCCAACGACCTGACCATCCGGATGATCCGCCGCCGGTGGCCGGCCGCCGCGGTGGAACGCGACGGCACCCTGCTCAACTTCGTCGTGCCGGCCGTCCTACCGGACCAGGCGGAAGAAGCTGCGGATGTCGTCGACGAGGAGATCCGGGGCCTCGAGCGCGGCGAAGTGCCCACCGCGGGCGAACTCCGACCAATGGACGATGTGGTGCCGGCGGTCTAGCACCCGCCGGATCGCGGGATCGGTCGGAAAGACCGCGATCCCGGTCGGCACGCCGGACGGCTCGCTTGGTTCATTGAAGCTGGCGCGGTTCTCGTAGTACAGGTTGGCCGAGGACGCGCTCGTGTTGGTGAACCAGTAGATCGATGCGTCGGTCAACAGGTGATCGAGCTCGACCGCGTCCTCCGGCAATGCGCGAGCCGGATCGGTCCACTCCCAGAACTTCTCGAGGATCCAGGCCAGCTGCCCGACCGGCGAATCGCTCAACCCGAACGACACCGTCTGCGGCCGCGTCCCCTGCAGCTCCGCATATCCCGTACCCACTGTGCGCAACTGCTCAGCCGCTGTCAGCCGCCGGCGCTCGACGTCGGTCAAGTGCTCGACATCCCCGGCCTCGATCGCCGGAAAAGCCAAGCCCCCATTGATGTGTACGCCGACCACGTGCTCCCGGTCGACATGCCCGAGCAAGGGCGATACGACGGACCCGGTGTCCCCACCCTGAGCGCCGTACCGTTCGTATCCCAGTCGCCGCATCAACTCGGCCCACGCGCGGGCGATCCTTTGGTGATCCCATCCGGTTGCCATCGGCACCGAGAAGCCGTGGCCCGGCACCGAAGGCGTCACCACGTGGAAAGCGTCGCGCGGATTCCCGCCGTACGACGCTGGATCGGTGAGGGGGCCGAGGACATCGATGAACTCGGCAACAGATCCGGGCCACCCGTGCGTCATGATCAACGGCAGCGCATCAGCCTCCGGCGACCGCACGTGCAGGAAGTGGATCGTCTGCTCGTCGATCGTCGTCGTGTACTGCGCGAACCCGTTGAGCCGAGCCTCCCACCGCCGCCAGTCGTACTCCCGTTGCCAGTAGGAAACCACGTGGCGCAGGTAGCCGACCGGCACCCCACGCGCCCATCCCGCTCCAGGTAGTTGCCGAGGCCAACGAACCCGGCCCAGCCGCTCCCCGAGGTCATCCAGCGCCGCTTGCCCAACCTCGACGCGAAAGTCCCGAACCATGCCACCCCATTCTGCACCCCCGCACCGGGAGCTGGCCAACGCGGGGGTCGACACAGGTAATAACCTGCGCCGATGGCCCGGCGCTCAGTCCTCGACGACGATGGCGAGAGCCGGACAGACCGCGGCGGCCTGGTGGACGTCGGCGGCCAGGTCGTCCGGCGGGTTGTCGTTGAGCAGTACGACGATGCCGTCCTCGTCGCGCTGGTCGAACACGTCGACGGCGGCCGTGACGCATTGGCCGGAGGCGACGCACTTGTCCTGGTCGATGATGATCTTCATGGAATAGGCCTTTCTTACCAGGTGACGGGCAGCGAGTAGACGCCATACACGGATCCGTCGTGCTTGAACGGGATCTCGTCCAGCTCGGCCGCCCGGCGGAGGGTGGGAATCCGGCGGTAGAGGGTGCTGTACACGACCTGCAGCTCCATCCGCGCCAACGGTTGCCCCAGGCACTGATGTACGCCGAAGCCGAACGCCACGTGGTGCCGGGCATCGCGGTGCAGGTCCAGCCGGTCCGGATCGGGGAACGCCTCCGGGTCACGGTTGCCGATGTCGTTCGGGAAGATCCGGCCCTCGCCGGCCTTGAGCAGCTGGCCGTCGAAATCGATGTCCTCCAGCACCGCCCGGCGCCGGCCGTTGTGGGTGATGTTCAGGTACCGCAGCAGCTCCTCGACCGCGCCCTGGACCACCTTCGGGTCGTCGGTCTCCCGCAGTACGGCGAGCTGATCCGGGTGCTCCAGCAACGCAAGGGTGCCGAGGGCAATCATGTTCGCGGTGGTCTCGTGTCCGGCGAGCAGCAGCAGTACGCCCATCCCGGCCGCGTCCTGCCTGGTCAGTTCACCGGCCTTGACCCGCTCGGTGAGACCGGACAGCAGGTCCTCCTTCGGATTCTCGAGCTTCTCACCGACCAGGTTGTAGAGATAGCCGCCCAGGTTGGCGTGCGCCTCCCCCCGCTCCTCCGGTGTCGAGGAGAGGCTGATCAATTGCTTGCTGTTCTGCTGGAAGAAGTCGTGGTCTGTGTAGGGCACGCCGAGAAGCTCGCAGATCACCAGCGACGGCACCGGCAGCGCAAACGCTTCCATCAGGTCGACCGGTTTCGGTCCGGCCAGCAGGTCGTCGATCAGCCCGTCCACGATCTTCTGTACGGCGGGCCGCAACGCCTCCACCCGCTTGATCATGAACGGCGCCGTCACCATCCGGCGCAACCTGGCGTGCTCGGGATCGTCCATCAGGATGAAACCGATGCCTACGCCTTCATCGGACCGCAGCGGCTGCGCGGTCTGGCTCGGGTATCCGGGCTCCGTCACATCGGCGCTGATCCGCGGATCCGCGAGCAGCCTGCGCTGGTCGGCGTACCGGGTGACCAGCCAGGCGGTCTTGTCGAAGACCTTCACCTTGACCAGCGGCGCCTCCTCCTGCAGCTCCTTCAGCTTCGGCGGCGGGTCGAACGGGCAACCGGACGCCCTGGTCATTGGATACCGCGGGGCTTCTTCGGTCTTCATATGAGTCCTTCCCCAGAGAGGTCTTGTGATTACGCCGCGGCGACGAGATGCTGCTGGCGCCGCAGGCGGGTCTGTTTGGGCATGTTCCAGCCAAGTACGCCGACCACCCGGTCGGCCCGGCGATACAGGGCAACGAACCGGCGTTCCTCGACCGAGCCCTCGATCACGGTCACCTCGGCATCCGCCGACGGCAGGCCGTGCACCTGGATCTTGGTGTCGAACTGGTCAGTCCAGAAGTACGGCACCGGCGTGTAGGCCTGCACATCGCCGACAATGTTGGCCGCGACACAGGCCGCCTGTTCGGTCGCGTTGGTCCGATTCTCCAAGCGCAGCAGGGAATCCAGGCCCTCGTGATGCCATCGCGCCACATCACCGACGGCGTAGATCCCTTGCCCTGCCTGGCATCGCGAGTCGCAGACGACACCGTTATCCAGCGTGAGGCCGCTCCCGGCCAGCCAGTCCGTCACCGGCGCAGCTCCGAGCGCCACGACGACGACATCGGCCGGCAGCACATCACCGTTGTCCAGCTCTACATCGCTGACCCGGCCATCGTTTTCTGTCAACCCGGTGACCGCCGTACCGAGTCTCAGTTGCACGCCTTCCTGTTTGTGCAGCTCGGTCAGCAGGCCGCCGATCGTGCGGCCGAGTTGACTCTCCAGCGGCGTCGACTGCGGGCCGGCCATCGTGACGGTCAGGCCCATCTTCCGCGCGGTGGCAGCGATCTCTGCCCCGAGTACGCCGTCCCCGACGACCACCAACCGCGACGCCTCCAGCAGGTCCTTCCGCAACGCGGCCGCGTCGTCCAAGGTCCGCAGTACGTGGACACCTTCCAGCTCTTGCAGGGTCCTCGCCTTGAGGCCAGTCGCGATCACGATCGAGTCCGCCTGCAGGTCCCGTCCCGACGCCGTGTGCACAGTACGTCGTACGACGTCGAGACCGACGGCTTCATCGCCGAGGACGAACTCGGCGTCGAGCGACGACAGCACCGCGTCCGGACGGAGTCTCGTCTTCTGCTCGTCCCAGGTCCCGGCGAGGTACTGCTTGGACAACGGCGGCCGATCGTACGGCGGATGCCACTCGGCTCCCAGCACGGTGACCTTGTCCTGATAGCCCTTACGCCGCAGGGCTTCCAGCGTGGAGAGCCCGGCCGCCGAGGCACCCACGATGAGGACGCTCACGTCGTCACCGGTGCTGTCCAGAGGCCGACGATGCCATCGATCAGGCCGTCCGCCATCTCCTCCCAGGTCGCCCGGGCGGTCGGCGTACCTTCGGCCAGTGCGCGTTCGAACTCGGCGGTCATCTGGATGATCAGGTGCCGGGCCATGTCGTTGCGTTCCAGCCGCACCGGCACCGGGAGGTCAACCAGGCATTCGTTGAGTCCGTCCAGGATCTGGCGGAGTGTCGGCGAGGTGAGCGACTCCTCGACCTGGATCTGGCGCAGGGACGGGTCGTACATGAGCTGTGCGCTGAATCGGGCGAGCCAGCTCGGCGTACCCAAGCTGCCGAAATGGTCGGTGGCGGACCGAACCAGGCAGGTGACCCAATCCCGGACGTCCGGGTTGGGGCCCAGCTCCGCCAGCAACTCGCGCCGCCGCGCCTCGATCGGCTCGGAGTGTTTGCGTACGATCGCCCGGATCAGATCGGACTTCGTACCGAAGTGATACCCGACCGCCGTGTTGTTGCCCTGCCCGGCCGCCTCGCTGATCTGGCGGTTCGACACCTCGTGCACCCCGCGCTCGGCGAACATCCGTTCCGCCGTCGCCATGATCAGCTCGCGGGTCGCGTTCACCCGTTCGGTCCGGAGTTCCTTCGCCATCATCATCACCACTTCACCGGCACTTCCCGGAGCCCGCCGACTGCGAGCCCTTCGACCGGACGTAATTCTGCCGCCGGTACTGCCAACTCCAGCGTCGGCAGCCGGCGCAGCAGCACCTCGAGCACCACCTGCAGCTCGGCCCGCGCAAGTGGCTGCCCGATGCAAGAATGTGGACCGGCCCCGAAGGACAGGTGCAGATTGGGGCTGCGGGTCAGGTCCATCTCGGCCGCTGCGTCGAAAACGTTTTCGTCCCGGTTCGCCGAGGCCATGCTGCAGACCGCCGTAGTGCCGGCCGGGAGTACGCCGCTGGACACCTCGACGTCCTCGGTCAGATAGCGGATCATGCCGAAGCCGGCGGTGGCGTCGTACCGCAGAGCCTCTTCGACGGCGGTCCGGACGAGCGACGGGTCGGCGAGCAACTGCTCCCAGCGGCTGCGGTCGGACAGCAGCATTGCCATCATCTTGCCGATCATGTTGGCGGTCGTCTCGTGACCGGCGACCAGCAGGCCCATGCCGGTGGCAACCAGCATCCGGTCGGTCAGTCGCTCACCGGCGGAGTCGGTCGCGGTGATCAGTTCGCTGAGCAGGTCCTCGCCCGGCTCGTCGCGCTTGGCGGCGATGTGGCCGGCCATGTAGGCAACGAATGCTGCCTGTGCTTCGTCGATCTCGGCCTGCTGGTAGCGGGTCAGATTGAGCAGAGTGTCGGACCAGTAGGCGAACCGGTCGCGGTCGGACTCCGGCACGCCGAGCAGGTCGCAGATCACCCAGACCGGCAGCGGGAAGCCCAGGCTCGCCTTGAGGTCTGCGGGCTTGCCCTGCTTCACCATCTCGTCGACGAGCCGCTCTGCCATAGCCTCGATGTCCGGGCGCAGCGCGTTCATCCGCTTGGCGGTGAACCACTTGGTGATCATCCGCCGCCAGCGCTGGTGGGCGTCGCCGTACTGCGGGAGCGCGTTACCCATCTCACTGTTGAAGACGCCGCCGTTCTCGGAGATCCTCGCCGCGTCGGCAGCTGACCGGGTGAACCTCGGATCGGCCAGCACTTGCTTCACGTCGTCGTACCTAGTGAGGAGCTCAGCCTGATCGCCGCTGGGAAGGCGGACGTGGGCCACCGGGCACTGCTGCCGCAACTGCTCCCACTCAGGTGGCGCCTCGATCGCCCCCACCACGGGGATCGGGTAGTCGATCAGGTCGCCATCACTCTGTGTCACAGGAAATCACCTCCGAGTTGATTTCGGCTCCAGCTTGCCCGGTGGACTTGTTTAAGTCAACTGCCTGACTTAAAGTCTAGTTGCAGAAACCAACTATCTATCCCGTCTCCCGGAGGCTCGTGATGTCCGCTGTTCCCACCGACTCGGCTGCGGCTGGTGCGCCACCAGCGCCGGTACGCACGGGTGCCGTCGTACCGGTGCTCGCTTCGGCCGGCATCACGGTCGCGCTGATGCAGACCCTGGTGATCCCGCTGGTACCGGAGCTGCCCAAACTCCTGAACGCCTCGGCCTCCGGAACGGCGTGGGCGATCACCGCCACCCTGCTCGCGGCCGCCGTCGCGACGCCGATCATGGGCCGGCTCGGCGACATGTACGGCAAGCGCCGGATGCTGCTGATCAGCCTGGCCATGCTCGTCACCGGCTCGGTCGTTGCCGCGCTCAGCAGCTCGCTCACACCGATGATCGTCGGCCGCGCACTGCAGGGCCTCGCCTCTGGAGTCATCCCGCTCGGCATCAGCATCATGCGCGACGAGCTGCCGTCCGAGAAGCTCGGTACAGCGACCGCCCAGATGAGCGCATCACTCGGTGTCGGTGGCGCCCTGGGTCTGCCCGCGGCGGCGCTGCTCGCGGAGAACACCAACTGGCACGCCCTGTTCTGGATCTCCGCCGCGCTGGGTGTCGTGGTCTTCGCGCTGGTACTGCGCTTTGTCCCGGAGTCCTCGGTACGGTCGGGCGGACGCTTCGACCTGATCGGCGGGGCCGGGCTCTCAGTCGGCCTGATTTCGTTGCTATTGGCAATCTCTCAGGGCGCCGACTGGGGCTGGACCGGCGGGCGTACGCTCGGCCTGTTCGCGCTGGCGGTTGTGGCGTTGGTGCTGTGGGCCTGGTGGGAACGTCGTACCACCGAACCTTTGGTCGACCTGCGGACCACGGTGCGGCCTCAGGTGCTGCTGACGAACCTCGCGTCGATGGTGTTCGGGTTCGCGATGTTCGCGATGTCGCTGGTCCTGCCGCAGTTGCTGCAGATGCCTAAGGCAACCGGTTTCGGTCTCGGGCAGTCGATGCTCGGCGCCGGCCTCGTGATGGGTCCGTCCGGCCTGGTGATGCTGCTGACCGCGCCGCTGTCTGCGAAGATCTCCAAGTCCCGCGGCCCGAAGGTCACCCTGATGCTCGGCGCCGTCGTGGTCGCCGCCGGCTACGGCGTCGGCACCGTGCTGATGGCGGAGGTCTGGCAGCTGGTGCTCGTCTCGATCCTGATCGGCGCCGGCATCGGTCTCGCGTACGGCGCCATGCCCGCGCTGATCATGTCCGCCGTACCGGTTTCGGAGACCGCGGCCGCGAACAGCCTGAACACCCTGATGCGCTCGATCGGCACCTCGGTCTCCAGCGCGATCGCGGGCGTCATCCTGGCGCAGCTGACCATCAGCCTCGGCGGTTACACGCTTCCGTCGCAGAACGGGTTCCGCGTCGTACTGATCATCGGCGCCGGCGCCGCGCTCACCGCGCTGGCCATCGCGTCCTTCATCCCCACCCGCCGGGCGGCTCCCGCCACTGAGTCCCCGAGCGCCGCGACCGCGCAAGCAGTAGTTTCCTGACCGTACAGGTTCCGTGCATGTGGGGTGGACGCGCATACTGGAAGCCTGATGGATTCCTACCGAGCAACGACGCGTCGTCACCTGTCCACGAGCCCGTTCAAACCCCGCGTGCCGGACCCGGTCAAGGTCTTCGAGGTCGGCCAGCGCGTGTCCCACGACAAGGAAGGCCTGGGCCGGATCAGCTCCGTCGACGGCGGCTACGCCGTGGTCGTCGACTTCGGCGCCGGCAAACTGGTCCGCGTCCAAGCCCCCTTCGCCAAACTCCACGCCCTCTGACCCCAGCCCGCCCGGATCTCCTCGCCGAGTCGTGGAAAATGGTCGACCTCCTCGACCCAAATCCACGACTCGGCGCACTCGGGTCAGCGGATCCCGGCGTCAGCGGATCCCGGCGAGGAAGGTGAGGACTCGCTGGGTGAGGAGTTGGGTCGCTGGAGCGTCGTACGCCTCGAGCGACGAGTCGGTGAAGATGTGTTCCTTGCCGGGGTAGAGGAAGAGTTCGGCCTGGTCGGTTGAGGCGACCAGGGCGCGGGCGGCGTCGATGTCGCCGCCGTCCTCGACGAAGAACGGGTCCGCGTCCATCGCGTGCACCTGGACCGGAACAGCCGACGGCCACGCCGCACCGAACTCCGACACCGGCAGACACGCATGCAGGAACAGCGCTCCCTTCGCTCCCGCACGGGTTTGAGCCAGCTCCTGCGCCGGCATCACGCCGAGCGAGAAACCGGCGTAGACCAGCGCGTCACCAAGCCCCTCGACGGCCGCGAGGCCGCGGTCCTTCACGGTGCCGAAGCCGGTCTCCCGCGCGTATGTCATACCCTCCTCGATCGTCTCGAAGGTGCGCCCCTCGTACATGTCGGGGGTGTGGACCGTGTGACCGGCCTTGCGCAGCTCGTCGGCGAACGCCTGCACCCCTTCGGTGAGTCCCTGCGAGTGGTGGTACAGCACGATCTCGGCCATGATCCGCTCCAATGATCCAAATATCTCGAACAATCGGCGATGCTAGTCTAATCCGATCATGTCGATCAATAGCCCGGTGCCGGATTACGACCTCGCGGACACCCTCGAGCTCACGACTGTGGAGCAGGTTCGCGCGATCAGCGACCCGCTGCGTACGACGATCCTCGGCCTGCTGCACGAGCGCGCGGCGACCGTGACCGAGCTGGCCACCGCGGTCAAGCGCCCCAAGAGCACGGTCGCGCACCACGTGAAGGTGCTGACCGACGCCGGCGTACTGCGGGTCGTCCGGACCCGCCGCGTCCGCGCCATCGAGGAACGCTTCTACGGCCGCGCCGCCCGGATGTTCTTCGTCGGTCTAGGCCGGGCCGACGGCCGGCTCCCACCGGACTTCAACGACTTCGAGGTCGCCGCGGAGGAGTCCAAGACGGCGTACGACGCCGGCCAACTCCGCTCGTTCATCCGGCACGCGCGGATCCCGGAGGAGCGCGCCGCCGAGTTCTGGCAGCGGGTCGACCGCATCATCCACGAGTTCGACCAACTCCCCCGAGCCGGCAACACCACCTACGGCTTCACCGTCGGCCTCTACCCCATCCTCGACTACCCCACCCTGCCACCCACCCAGGACGAAACCGACTGACGCAGCCTGCACCTCCACTCGACGCCGGCTTTAGGCCGGTGGATGGCGGGAGGGGGTTGGGGGACGGTTCTGCGTCAGGCCGTCCTTGATCGCCGTGAGGAGGGTCAGGGCTGCCTCGAGGTGGGTGTCGTCGTGGGCGGCGGCTTCGCTGACGGCTCGCGCCCACTCGTGTCTCACCGCGACGTGGTTGACGCGGCCGCGCTCGGTGCGGCTGACGGTGACTCCGCGGCCGTCGGACGGACTGGCCTGGCGGCGGATGAGGCCTTTGTTTTCGAGGCCACGCAGGGTTGTCGAGAGGTTGGTTCGCTGGAGCCCCGTCGCGGCGGCGATCTGACTGGGGGCGGCGGGCTCACCCGTGACCAGGTAGCGCATCACCATCCCCTCGGACTGAGTCAGCCCGACAGCGTCCTTGTCCGTGTAGCCGCGGTACTGGATCTCGCGGCTGATGATCAACGCCAGGTCGGCCAGCTCGACCCAGCCGTCCTCCGCTGGCAATGGCTGCTTCGTCACATCGCCAGCCTAGGTGATTGTCGGCTCATAGTTATGAACGCATACTAATTCTGCCTTAATAGTTATCGAGCCATAATCACCTGGAGTCGAGATGTCCGTCACTCTCACCGCCCGGCCGGACTCACCCCGGTCGGTCGCGCTGGCCGGCGGGTTGCACCCGGCCGGTGTGTTCTTCCTGCTGGCCGGCGCGTTCCTGCCGATCATGGACTTCTTCATCACTAACGTCGCGCTGCCGAGCATCGACGCCTCGTTGCATGCCTCGGCGTCCGAGCTGGAGCTGGTGATCGCCGGGTACGGCGTCGCCTACGCCGCTCTTCTGGTCCTGGGCGGCCGGCTGGGCGACCGCTTCGGCCGCCACCGCGTCTTCCTCGGTGCCCTTGTCGGTTTCGTCGTGGCCTCGGCGGCCTGCGGCTTCGCACCGACCGTCGGCGTACTGATCGGCGCCCGCATCGTCCAAGGCGCCACCGCCGCCCTGCTCATCCCGCAAGTACTCGCGACGTTCCACCACACCCTCGAGCACGAACGCAAGGCCCGCGCCCTCGCCCTGTACGGCGCCACGTCGGGCATCGCGGCGGTGGTCGGGCAGCTGGTCGGCGGCCTGCTGGTCAGCGCCGATATCGCCAGCGCGTCCTGGCGCCCGATCTTCCTGGTCAACGTTCCCATCGGCCTCGTCGTCCTGGTGGTCGCGTCGCGGATCGTCCCCGCCACCCGTTCGGACCATCCAGTCGGCATCGACCTCGCCGGCACGGTGCTGTTCGCCGCCACGCTCACCGCCGTACTGGTGCCGCTCACCGAAGGGCACTCGCTCGGCTGGCCGTGGTGGACGTGGGCGATGGTCGCCCTCGCCTGCGTGCTCGGTGTGGCGACCGCAATGGTCGAGCGCCGTGCCGAGCGGCGTGGTCAGATCCCGTTGATGCCGCCGTCGCTGCTGAAGCTGCCGTCGATGTCGCGTGGCCTGGTGATGCTGTTCGCGTTCAGCATCGGCTTCGGCGCGTTCATGTTCGTCTTCGCCCTGACCGTCCAGGACGGGCTGCACGAGGACGCACTCCATGGTGGCCTGGCGATCCTGCCAATGGCGTTGATGTTCTTCCTCGGCTCTGTGTTCGCGCCGCGGCTGATCGGCCGCTTCGGCCGGGCCGCGCTGTCGGCTGGTGCGATCATCCAGCTCGCCGGCCTCGCCTCACTGATTGCCGTCGTCGTCGACCGCTGGCCGCACGTACACCTCTGGGACATGGCGGTTCCGCTGGCGCTGTCCGGTGCCGGTGGATCGATGTTGTTCGCCGGCCTGTTCCGCAGCGTGCTGGCCGACGTACCGACTCACCTCGGCGGCGTGGGCAGCGGCGTACTGATCACCTTGCAGCAAAGCGGCCTGGCGCTCGGCGTGGCGACCCTCGGCACCCTCTACCTCGCGCGCGCCGAGCACAACACCCCACACGCCTTCGCCACCGTCGAGTCCGTGCAGATGGTCATCATCGCCCTGCTCGCCGTCGGCGCCGCCGTACTGCCGCGCTTCACCAAGGCGGCCGCGGTCGCGCCCGTCCTCGACGCCTGACCGGAGAGCCGTCACGAGTCTCCTCGACCTGTCCCGCTGGCAGTTCGCCATCACGGTGATGTTCCACATGACGTTCCCGGCCATCACGGTCGGGCTGTCGATCCTGCTGAGCGTCCTGTACGGGATCTACTGGAAGACGGGCAACGTCATCTACCTGTCACTTGACTGACAAGGTGATGGCCGGCAGGGCAACGGGGATCTTCCTGCCGGCCATCGGAGCAGCCTCCCGCCCGGGAGGCTGCTCAGCGTTGGATCAGTTCCGCAGGCCGATGTTGACGGTGTAGGACTGACCGTCGTCGAGGCTGACGCCGATCCGGTAGTAGTTGCCTCCGGCACCGGTCTTCCAGTTGTAGATGTACTGCTGTGCCGACGCGTCGTAGCGGTAGGTGCTGCCGCTGTCGGACGACGCCGAGTACACGCTCTCGTCCACCGGCAGGCTCATCGAACTGCCCTTGACCGGAGTGAGCCAGGCCGGGGCGGTGTTGGCCGGTACGACGGTGCCGTCCGCCTTCTTCAGCTGGAACTTCGCCGGGACGGTGCTACCCGCCTTGAAGACGCTCGTCGCCAGGCCGACCTGGTGCGCCGTGTCGTTGATCGGCTGGAGGTAACCGTCGAAGCGGTAGACCACCTTGTAGGTGCCGCTCGTCGTCACCTTGTTGCCGGCCTTGTCGGTCGCGGTCGCGGTGTAGGCGAAGGTGCCGACACCGTTCGGCGTCCCACCAGTCACTGTCACCGTGCACCCGGCCAGTCCGGAGTAGCTGTCGGAGGCCGTGCAGGTCGCGGCTGGGACAGCACCGAGGACGAAGAATCCGCCGGCGACGTTGACGTTGGTGATCGTCGGCGACTCCTTGTCGATGGTGATCCCCGGCAGTGTGGCGGTGGCGCTGTTGCCGGCCTTGTCGGTCGCCGTACCCGTGGCGGTGTTGGCGCCGTTGTCAGTCAGCGTCACGTCGTCCGGGCAGGTGGCGACACCCGACAGGCTGTCCGAGCAGGTGAAGTGGACGCCGACCGGGCCGACGTACCAGCCGTTGGTGCCCTTGGTTCCGCTGACGATCGCCGCGGTGATCACTGGCTCCGTCTTGTCGAGCCTGATGGTGACGGAGTCGGTGCCGACGTTCCCGGCGGTGTCCGTCGCCGAGCCGGTGACGGCCTGCCCGGACGTCTCGGTCGAGACGGTCACCGGTGCGGACGTGCTCGCCACGCCGGAGCCCGCATCGTCGTCCTTGGCCGTGAAGGTGACGGTGGCGTCGCTCTTATTCCAGTCGTTCGCGTTCGGCGCCGGGCTGACAGTGTGCGTGACGGTCGGGGCGATGTTGTCCCACTTCAGCGCGACCGAGTTGGCCGTCTCCGCGTTGCCGGCGTTGTCCACGGCCCAGTAGGTCACTGTGCCCGAGCCGCTGCCATCGAGCGGGACGCTGACGGTCTTGCTCGCGCCCGCCGCCGTCTGCTCTGAGCCGCCGTCGATCTTGTAGTGCAGCTCCTTCACACCGGACAGCCCGTCATTGGCCGACAGTACGACGCTCGCCGTCGGACCGGTGCAGTAGCCGTTGACCTTGGTGCACTGGTTGTTGGCCGTCGTACTTGGCGCCGTACCGTCGAGGTTGATACCGCTGACGGTCTTGCCGGCGCCGTCGTTGCCGGCCTTGTCGCCGGCGGGGTCGCTGGTGACGCTCTGGTTCGCACCGTCGCCCGAGATGATCTTGCTGGTCGGGCAGAAGGCGATGCCGGACAGGTTGTCGGTGCAGGTGAAGTCGACGACGACCTGGTCCCGGTACCAGCCGGCCGCGTTCGGGCTCGTAGTCGGCCCGCCGTTGACGACAGGCGCCGTACGGTCGATCTTGATCCCGTTGACCGAGGCGGCCTTCTGGTTCCCGGCCTTGTCGGTGACGCTTGCCGTCGTACCCAGGTTGCTGCCCTCGCCGGTGATCGTGCTGTCGGCCGGCTGGGTTTCGACGCCGGACAGACCGTCGTCGGCCGACCAGGCGATCTTGACGTCGCCGGTGTACCAGCCGGCCCCGTTCGGGTCGGTGGTGGCGGTGCCGGTCAGCGACGGTGCGGTCTTGTCGATGTTAATCGAGCCGACCGTGGTGGAGTTCGCGTTCCCGGCGGTGTCCTGGGTGTCGCCCTGGACCGACTGGTCCGCGCCCTCGCTGCTGACCGTGGTGTCCGGCCCGCAGCCGGCGATCCCGTCGATGCCCGAGTCTGCGTCGGTGCAGATGAACTTCACGTCGACGCTTGTGTTGTTCCAGCCGTGCGCGTTCGGCGCCGGCGACCGGGTTCCGGTGATCGCCGGGGCGATCGTGTCCACCTTGACCAGGGTCGTCTGCTTGGCCTCGGCGTTGCCGGCCAGATCCACGCTCCAGTAGCTGATCGAGTGGTTGCCAGTGGCAAGCTCCTCGGTGAACGGGCCGCCGTACGTCTGTACGTCGCCGCCGTCGAGCTGGTAGTACGTCGCCGCGATGCCGGACTCGGCGTCGTTCGCGTCGAACGCCACCGGGATGCCGCTGATCACGAACCAGCCGCTGGCTGGTGAGATCGGGTTGATCACCGTGGTCACCGGGGCGTTGCCGTCGATCTTCAGCGTGATGCTGTTGCCGGTCTGGTCTTCGGTGTTGCCGGCGACGTCCTTGCTCCAGTAGGTGATCGTGTGCGTGCCCTTGGTGGCAAACGCGAACGGGCCGCCGTAAGACTGCGCGGCACCGCCGTCGACGCTGTAGTAGGTCGCGCTCACACCGGAGAGCGGGTCGTTGCCGGTCAGGGTCACCTGGACCGCCTCGGCGTACCAGCCGCTGGCCAGCGGTGCGGGAACCGTGGCCGACGTGGCAGCTGCGTTGCGGTCGATCTTGATGCCGCTGACGGTCTTGGTCGCCTGGTTGCCGGCCCTGTCGGTGCAGGTCGCGGTGGACGACAGGTCGTCGCCCTCTCCGGTTACGGTCTCGTCGGCCGGTCCGGTCGCAACGCCGGAGCGGGCGTCGGTGCAGGACCAGGTCACCAGTACGTCGTCAGTGTGCCAGCCGCTCGCGAAGGACGCGGTCAGGACCGGGGCGGTCTTGTCGACGCTCACGACAGCTGTGTCACTTGCGCTGTTGCCGGCGGCGTCTGTCGCCGTACCGGTGGCGGACTGGTTCGTGCCCTCACCCAGGACCTTGGCAGGCGATGTGCTTGCCACGCCGGACAGGGAGTCCGACGCCGTGTAGGTGACAGTGACGTCGTCGTTGTACCAGCCGTTGTCGTTCGCGGCCCGGTCCGGAGCGGCGGTGATCGTCGGCGCGGTCTTGTCGATGCTCACGACGGCCGTGTCGCTCGCACTGTTACCGGCCTGGTCCTTCGCGGTGCCCACGATCTGCTGGCCGGCTGCCTCGGTGGACGTGCTCACGGGTGCAGTGCAGGCAGCTACGCCAGAGCCGGTGTCGGCACACTCGAAGGTGACCGTCACGTCCTGGTTGGTCCAGGAGCCGTCGGTGTAGTTCTGCGGCGCGAACGTGTGCCCGATGGTCGGTGCGGTCTTGTCGATCTTCACGTGCGCGGTCTGCGGGGTCTCGGCGTTGCCGGCCTTGTCCGTGCTGAAGAAGGTGACGGTGTGGTCGCCGTCGCTGGACAGCGTGAACGCAGTGCCGGTCTGTGGTGCGCCGCCGTCGATCGCGTACGACGTACTGGCGAGACCGGACAGGTTGTCGGACGCCGCCAGGTCGACTGTGACGTCGCCGTTGCTCCAGGCGTTGGACGTTCCGCTGAGCGCTGTGATGGGAGCTGTCCGGTCGATCTTGACGGCACTGCTGTCTGCCGTGGTGCTGTTGCCGGCCTTGTCGGAGGTGGACGCGGTCGCCTTCAGGCCGGTGCCCTCACCGGTGATGGTGCTGTTGGCCGGTGCGGCGGTGGCCAGGCCCGATAGCGCGTCGGCGGCGGTCCACTTGATGGCGACGTCGCTGTTGTACCAGCCGTCGGCGTTGGCTGCCGTGGTCGGGGTACCGGACAGGCTTGGCGCGGTCTTGTCGATGTTGATGCCGGAGAGGCTGGTGCTGGCGGCGTTGTCGGCGTTGTCGATCGCCGTACCGGGGACAGACTGGTTCGCACCCTCAGTGGTGAGTACGACGCTGCCGCCGCCGCTGCAGCTCTTGATGCCGGACAGTGCATCCGTGCAGGTCAGCGACACCGTCACGTCGGTGTTGTTCCAGCCGGACGCGTTCGGTGCCGGTGCAGAGGTGCCGCTGATCGTCGGGCCGGTCTTGTCGAGCTTGACCAGGACAGAGCCGTCGCCGGCGTTGCCGAGCCTGTCAGCGGCTGTTGCGGTCTTGAGGACACCTGCGGTGTTCGTGGTGACGGAATCGGTGGCGGGAGCCGGACCGGAACCGATACCCGAGCCGGAGTCCGCTGCAGCCCAGGTGATCGAGGTGTTCGCCTTGTTCCAGCCTGCTGCGTTGGGGGCCGGGCTGAGTGCGGCCGCGAGCGTGGGTCCGGTGTTGTCCAGCGTGTACGACGCCTCGCTCGAGCCAGACGGGCCAGTGCACTTGCCCTGGCCGTTGAAGCCGTTCGACGCGGTCGCGGTCACCGCCTGAACGCCGTTGCCGGTGCCCGCCGTGGTGCTGAACGTCCAGGTCGACTTGGCGGTGGCTGAGGTCTGGTGGCTCGAGAACGCGCCCGCCACGTCCACGCACTTGGTGTCAGCGGTGGTGTTGACGGTCAGGGTCAGCGCGCCGCCCTGCTTGGCGTAAACGGCACCGCCCGCCGTCACGGTGCCAGACCCGCCACTGAAGCTCGCGCTGGTGACGCTGGAGGCCTGCGCAGGTTGCGCGAGGCTGGTCCCGATGAGTGCTGTGATGGCGGCCGCGACTGCTAAGAGGCGGCGCCCGCGACGGCGCGCAGGCAGGAACTGCTGGTCGGACATCCGAGGCTCCCCGTTGGTCGAAGCTGGGTGCCGGTTTCGCCTCTGCTCCCCACCAGGCCCCGTACGGCGACCAATCCCCTGGCAGTTCAACGCTCACCCCGTGGCGATTACGTTTAGTAACCGCGGATCAAGAGTGCCGGGCGTCACACACCGTGAATAGGGACTAAGGTCCCGAAAACAAGTAACCCCACAGCGGGAAAACTTGAAACTCTCTCAGACAGCAGGTCCGCGCGCCTAACTGACCAGGACCACCCCCCGGTGACCATCCGCCACCGCGACTTGTGATGCGAGCCCCGTGGACATTTGCTATTCCACCTGCGTCAAATGGACATCTGGGATTTCCGGGGGAAGGCCGGCTCGCCGGTGCGGAATGCCCAGGGGGTGGGGGGATCATGACGCTATCGGGACAGGCCGGCATGCGCCGGACACCGGCGACGGCAGAAGGTGTCGAACGCACAGTCGTACTGGCGTTTGTCGGCATTCGCACCTTCGACCTGGGCCAGACCGCGATCGCGCTCTCGACCGGCGGCTTGGCCGCATCGACGGCGCCACGCGTCGACCTGGCATTTGTTCTCGTGATGACCATCGAGTCAGCGCTGCTGGCCGGTTGGCTTCTTAGCAGGGGCAGTGTCTTGCCTCTGCGGTGGCCGCTGGTGCTGGACTTCGCACTCGCCCTCGGACTCATCCTGACCTCGCCCACCTATGTGTCGCCGGAGTCTCGCCTGGTCGTCTGGACGATGTGGGTCTACCCGATCACCTTGTCGACCGTGACCCTCATCGGCGGCGTATTGCCTCGCTTCGGACAAGTCCTGCTGGTCTCGGGCCTGCTCGCTCTGGCCTACCTCGCAGTCGCGGCACTCCCGCTCGGGGCTGACGACTCAGGCCGCGCGACCGCGCTGGCGAATTCGCTCGCCTACCCCGGGTTCGCCACAGTGGCATACGTTTTCTGCCGGTTCGTCCGGCGGCTCGCAGCGGCCGCGGACGTGGCGCGCCGGAGGGTGGCCGAGCTCGAGCGGGACCGGAGCAGGGCTCTGGTGCACGATCTGCTGGTGTACCTGGAACTCGACAGGTTCGTCGTGGCTGACCAGCAGACACAGGTCGCGATGATGCACCAGGCTCGAGAGAAGCATCAGCAGATGCGCTCGTACGTCGATGGTGTCCTCCTCGCTCAGAACGTCGAGGAGCGCCTCACCGGCGTACTCAGACGTCATTCGAGTTTGGCCATCCGTCCTGTCATGGAAATCGCGCCGGAGACCCGGCTGCTCAGTGACGTCCTGGAGCATCTGGACAGGGCGATGGACACCGCGCTGACCAATGTGGAGCAGCATGCTCCCGGTGCTGCTGTCCTGGTGAGCGTGCGCTCCGACGACAGCCACGTCGTTGTGACGATCCGCGACAGCGGCCCGGGATTCGATCAGTCCGAGTTCAGGACCGGGTACGGCATCTCACAGATTCTCGGGCACCAACTGGAGTCGGTCGGCGGTCGCAGCATCGTCCTCAGCGCTCCAGGCGAAGGCACCGAGATCTCGATCGCGGTTCCGAGGCAGCTGTGACGCCCGGCGACCTGGTGCTGCCCTTGGCCGGCGATGGCGATGCCGTGCGGTACGTCGTGATCGATGACGAACCTCGATACCGCCTGCCGATCGAGACGCCGAACGCCGATCTCCTGTTCGTCGGCGGCTATGCAAGCGTGGACGCTTTCCTCGGTATTCAGCAACAGGCACTTCACGTTGTCGTCCTCGACCTGTGCCTCAACCGGCAGACCGGTGACACCGCGGTTGTGCAGGGAGTCCGTGCGATCCGCCGGCTCACCGAGGAGCATCGTCAGCGGGTGCTGGTCTACACAGCCGACGTGCGGCCCGAACCCGTTGCGCGTTGTGTGGCCGCCGGTGCAGCCGGATTCGTCAGCAAGTACAGCGATCCAGCCGTGCTGGCCGAGGCGGTGGCTGAGGTCGGAAGGCACGGACAGGTCGTCAACGACGTACTCAACGATGCCCTGCGCGAACTCGTGAAACGCTGCCGGGACGTCCGGCTGTCCGACTCGCTCGCGGAGACGCTGGCATTGCTGGACAGGGGACTCTCGGACGCGGACATCGCGCGACAACGCCAGCTCTCCCGGCGAACCATCGAAGATCACAAGCGCAAGATCCTCCTGTTTCTCTGCGAGGAAACGAAGATCGCGTTCCCGGGGTACGCCGAGCTTCGGCACGAACTCGGTGTAGGCCCAGGTGACCTGGTCAACGACGCAGCCAGTCAACGACCGGTTCGCGGCGCGATCAAGAAGACCCTTTCCTGGCTGCTGGAATCTCGCCCTCAGCGCTGATACCGCGCTTTCACCCGGCCTTCGCGTGGGCCGAAAGTACCGGGATTTCCACGTCGCGGTGAACCATCACGGCGCCCAACACTGGACCAACCTCGATCAGCTGACGACCCGGTCGTCCGAATGAAGGAGAGAGTTGGTATGAGAAAGCTGCTGCTCATCGGAGCGATCACCGCCGTACTGGCGCTGCCCGCTGTCACCGCGACTCAAGCCTCCGCTGCCACAGTGCTCGGCGGAGTCGACATGCAACGCGCCTGCGACACGCAGTACCCCGGTCGCGGCTCACGGGCCACCGTGACCAACTGGTCCAGCGCCTACAGCTGGAAATGCGTCGCGCCGTCGTTCTCTGGCGGTATCGACGTCAACCGCGCGTGTGCGACGCAGTACAGCCAAGGCGCTTACGCCGGCCTGCGCGACGCGGCGAACCCTTACACCTGGTTCTGCCAGGGATGGGCGTCGTCGGCGAACATGCTGGCCGCCGCGAACTGGGCCATCGCTGAAAAGAACTCGCCCGACCCCACTTGGTCCGACCACTACGGACACCAGTGGAGTGGATGGTGCGAGCAGTTCGTGGAACAGGCCGGGGGCTTCAGGTACTGGTTCCCGCGCGCCATCGACCACTACAACTGGCAGCTGAACAACGGTCGTATCCACCCAGACACGAACCCTCCGCGCGGCGCCGTCGTCTTCTACGGTGGCGGTGAGGGAGCCGGACACGTGGGTGTATCTCTCGGCGGTCAACAGGTCATCTCAACACAGGGAAACGGGAAGTTGCGGTTGCCTGTCTGGCAGCACAATGTCACCGGTTTATCCAACCCCTACCTCGGCTGGGCATACCCGATCGGAGCATGAGGCTTCGGCCAGTCCGCGGTTCCGTGAGCAATCACTCCCGGAACCGCGGGCTGTGCTGTCTTCGAGAGGTCCAGTTGTCGACGTGCTAGCGGACCGCGGGGAGGTCTCCGGTGGAGTCTGGGTCCAGTTCGGCTGGGGAGTTGGGGGCGTGTTCGGCCTCGTCGAGGGCGATTTCCTCGCGGAAGACGAACTTGCGGTAGGACCAGAACCGGAACAGAGTGCCGAGTCCGAGGCCGACGAAGTTCGCCGCGATGTTGTCGGACAGCCAGGTGTGCATGTCCAGCACGTAGCGGGAGAAGGCCAGGCAGCCGGCGGCGATCAGCAGGCCGATGCCGTTCAGCACGAAGAAGAGCACGTACTCGCGGTGCAGTCCGCTGCGCTCACGATGCCGCCAGGTCCAGTACCGGTTCCCGAAGTACGTCGCGACGGTCGCCACCGTCGTCGAGATCAGCTTCGCGGTCAGCGGCTTGTGGTGCAGCATGCCGACACCGGAGTCGGCGAGCACCAGCGGGTTGTTGAATACCAGCCAGTTGTAGATCGGCAGATCGACGACCAGACCGAGCAGACCGACCAGACCGAACTTGGCCACTTCGTGCACCAGGTGCTCGACCTGGCGATACAGCGTGGTGACGAGCTTCAACGGTCTCCGGAACCTTCTGTGATCAGACCCGCGACGGCCGCGGCGGCTTTCCACGGTACCCGGCGACCGGTCCGACCCCGAAATCGCCCGCGCGCCGCGATGGCCCGCCGCAGTCGGGCTGATGTATGGACATTAGGCTCAAGGCTGTGAAGTTCTTTCGCTCGGACCTCCCCGTCGGCACCCCGGTAGTCGGTATGGTCGGCGGCGGCCAACTGGCCCGGATGACGCAGGAAACCGCCATCGCGCTCGGCATCCAGCTCCGGGTCCTCGCCGAAGGCCCGACCGTCTCGGCAGCCCAGGCGGTGGCCGACGCACCCGTCGGCGACTACCGCGATCCAGAGACCGTACGGCGGTTCGCGGCAGAATGCGATGTGGTCACGTTCGACCACGAGCACGTCCCCACCGACCTGCTGCACACGCTCGAGGCGGACGGCGCCAAGGTTCATCCCGGCCCGGACGCTCTGGTCCACGCCCAGGACAAGGCCGTCATGCGGCAGCGCCTGGACCTGTTCGACGCACCGGCGCCCGCCCATCAGCTGGTCGAGTCGCCTTCCGATGTCGAGGACTTCGCCAAGCGCGTCGGCGGCTTCCCGGTCATCCTCAAGACCACCCGCGGCGGGTATGACGGCAAGGGCGTCTGGTTCATCGACGGGCCGGACGACGCGGCGATCGCGACCGCGTTTGCGAGCGGCGTACCGATCCTGGCCGAGGAGAAGATCGACTTCGTCCGCGAGCTGTCCGCCATCGTCGCCCGGTCCCCGCACGGCCAGGCAGTCGCGTACCCGATCGTCGAGTCGGTCCAGCGGGACGGCATCTGCGTCGAGGTCACCGCGCCGGCGCCCGGCCTGGCCCCGGACAAGGCGGCCCAGGCGCAGCAGACGGCGCTCAAGATCGCCGGTGAGCTCGGCGTCGTCGGCATCCTCGCGGTGGAGATGTTCGAGGCCCGCGACGGCCGCCTGCTGGTGAACGAGCTGGCGATGCGCCCGCACAACACCGGCCACTGGTCGATCGACGGCGCGGTCACCTCCCAGTTCGAGAACCACCTGCGCGCGGTCCTCGATCTGCCACTCGGCTCGCCGGCCGCACGAGCGCCGTACACCGTGATGGTCAACGTGCTCGGCGGGGACGTCGAGGACATGCACCGCGGGCTGCTGCACTGCATGGCGCGCGACCCGGGGCTGAAGGTGCACTTCTACGGGAAGTCGGTGAAGCCGGGCCGCAAGATCGGCCACGTCACGGCGTACGGCGACGACCTCGAGGACGTCCGCGAACGCGCCCGGCACGCGGCCGCCTACCTGACCGGCACCATCGACGAGTAGGGGAAACCAATGAGCGAGCGGAGCGAGGTCATCATCAAGCACAGCCCGTCTTGTGCCTCGTCGGCGCCCGGAGCGAAGCGAGGACGCCGATGAGTGTTGGCATCGTGATGGGGTCGGACTCGGACTGGCCGACGATGAAGGCCGCGGCGGAGGCGTGCGCCGAGTTCGACGTGCCCTTTGAGGCAGATGTCGTGTCGGCGCACCGGATGCCGGCCGAGATGATCGACTACGGACGGTCAGCCCACGAGCGGGGCCTGAAGGTGATCATCGCGGGCGCCGGTGGTGCCGCGCACCTGCCCGGCATGCTCGCGGCGGTGACGCCGCTGCCGGTGATCGGCGTGCCGGTGCCGCTCAAGTACCTGGACGGGATGGACTCGCTGCTGTCGATCGTGCAGATGCCGGCCGGAGTGCCGGTGGCGACGGTGTCGATCGGCAACGCGCGGAACGCCGGGCTGCTCGCCGTACGGATTCTGGCCGCTTCCGACGAGAAGCTGCGGGACCGGGTGAGTGCTTTCCAGGAGTCACTGGCGGAGCTGGCGCGGGCCAAAGGCGCTACGGTCCGTGACGGCGCGGCAGAGCTCCGTAAATCCTGAGTCCGCGACGGTTTTCCCCAGGCTGGGCCGGGTAGTCGTGAGATCCCAACCGATGTCGTCTAAGGTCGTCGCTCGTGACTCCGCCCGCTGAATCGGATACGCAGAGTATCCCGGTCCGTTACTGGATCTGGCTGTTCGGTGCTGCCGTATCCCTGCTGGGCGACCTGACGATGACGTTCGCCATCGGCTGGTCCGCCACTCGGCACGGCGGCAGCGTCGCGGGCCTGATCCTGTTGCTGGCCGCCGCGCCCCGGGCAGCGCTGCTGCTGGTCGGCGGTGCGATCGGCGACCGATTCGGCGCACCCCGCGTTCTGTTGGCCAGCTGTACGGCGATGTTCGCGGTGACGGCGGCGCTGGTCCCGGCCACGGCGATCGCGGGCGAACCCATCTGGCTGCTGGTCGTCCTGGCCCTCGTGGTCGGGGTGATCGACGCGTTCTTCCTGCCGTCGTCCCGTTCGATGCCACGGCTGCTCGTCCCGTCGGCGCAGGTGCCGCGGGCGCTGGCCAGCTTCCAGGTCACCGGCGTCGTCTTCGCCGTCACCGGCACGGCGGTCGGCGGCATCCTGGTCAACTGGTCCGGCCTCGCGGCCGCCGCCGGTTTCGACGCGCTGACCTTCGCGGTGATGATCGCCGTACTGATCGTGTTGCGGAAGGCGATCACCCCACCGGGGCGGATGCCGTCCGGCATGATCCGTTCGATCGGGGCCGGCATCAAGGTCGCGTTCGGGCGGCCGCTGACCCGGGCCTTGCTGATCACGATGACGGTCGCCGCCGGGTTGCTGATGCCGCTGGACGCGCTGCTGATGCCCCTGCTGGCCCGCTCGCACGGATGGGACGCGGCGACGGCCGGCCTGCTGGTCGCGAGCCGCAGTCTGGGGGTTGGGGTGATCGCGCTGCGCATTCTGATGCGTGGCGCGTTTCCGCGGCCCGGGATGTTCGCCGCCGCTGGACTGCTGGTGGCGTCCGCCGGTCTGCTCGGTCTCTCCGTGTTCGAGCCGCTCCCGTTGGCCTTCGCTGCTGGTGTGCTCAGCGGGATCGGGGTAGGCACCTTCACCGGGCACGTGCTGCCGCTGCTGATGAACTCGGTCGAGCGGGAGTATCAGTCCCGGCTGCAGTCCATCGTGGTGCTGTGCCAGAGCCTGGCCCTGGTCGTGATGAACCCGATCCTGGGCAGCCTGGCCGATCTGGACGGAGTGGGCATCACCGGTGTCTGCCTCGCCATCTCGATCGCGGCTGCCCTGACCGGTGTCGTCGTACTGACCCGCCCCGTCCTCCGCTCGGCAACGGTCTCCTGAGGCTTGCCCGGCTCTTTAAGGCTTACCGGGGGCCCGGTAGGTCCAGCCCGCCGCGCGCCACTTTCGGGCGTCCAGGGAGAGCCGCGCGTCGATCACCACCGGGTGCTCGACGACGCCGCGCAGCGCCGCCGGGTCGAGTTCGCGGAACTCCGGCCACTCGGTCAGGTGCAGTACGGCGTGAGCGCCCTCGCAGGCCTCGACGGCCGACCCGGCGTAGCGCAGGGTCGGGCGGACCTTGCGGGCGTTCTCCATCGCCTCCGGGTCGAAGACCGTGACGTTGGCGCCGTGCAGCTGGATCCGGCCGGCCACGTCGAGGGCCGGCGAGTCGCGGACGTCGTCGGTGCCGGCCTTGAACGCCGCGCCGAGGACGGTGACGTTCTTGCCGACCCACTCGGCACCGAGCAGTTCGTGGGTGACATCGACGACTCGGGCCCGGCGGTGCTGGTTGATGTCGTCCACCTCGCGCAGCAGCGTGATCACTTCCTCGACGCCGAGCTCACCGGCGCGGTGCATGAAGGCACGCAGGTCCTTCGGCAGGCAGCCGCCGCCGTACCCGGGGCCGGCGTTCAGTGCGCCGCGGCCGATCCGCTTGTCGTACCCGAGCGCGTCCGCCAGCTGGGTGACGTCGGCACCGGTCGCGTCGGCCATCTCGGCCAGCGCGTTGATGAACGAGATCTTGGTGGCCAGGAAGGCGTTCGCACCGCCCTTCACCAGTTCGGCGGTCGGCAGATTGCACACCACGACCGGCGTACCTTCGGCGATCGGGGTGGCGAACACCTCGCGCAGCCGGGCCTCTGCGGCCTCGGACTGGACGCCGAACACCAGTCGGTCCGGGCGCAGCGTGTCCTCGACGCCGTGCGCCTCGCGGAGGAACTCCGGCTGCCAGGCGATCTCGACCGCCGTACCGGCCGGGGACTCGGCGTGGAAGCGCTGCTCGACGAGCTTCGACGTACCGACTGGGACCGTGGACCGGCCAACCACCAGAGTCGGCACGGTCAGCAGCGGTGCGAGCATGTCGACGACCGAGTTGACCTGGGACAGGTCGGCCGCCTCGCTGCCCTCCTGCTGCGGGGTGCCGACGCAGATGAAGTGCACGTCGGCCCAGTCCGCGATCTCCCGGTAGTCCTTGGTGAACCGCAGCCGGCCGGAGTCGACGTGCGTCTTCAGCAGCGGGTCCAGCCCCGGTTCGTACAGCGGGGCCTTGCCGTCGTTCAGCAGCTTCAGCCGGTGCTCGTCGATCTCGACACCGATGACGTCGAAACCGAACTCGGCCATGCCGGCGGCGGTGTTCGCGCCCAGGTAGTTGGTGCCGATGACGGCGATCCGCAGGGGGCGGGAGGTCGCTTCACTCATGCCCGGGACTCTACCCACCACGGTTACCACCCGATGACCCCGCCGGTGTCTGTTGGCCCCCGGACAGTGCGCCGTTGGTCACTTTCGGGGTACGACGGGTGCCGGTCCGCAGGAGTTGCGTCGTACAGTGCAACTCGTGAGTAACTCTTTCGACCTGTACGCGCTGTCCGAGGAGCACCAGGCGATCCGGGAGGCGGTCCGCGACGTCTGCGACGCCAAGGTCGCCCCGCACGCCGGTGACGTGGACGAGCTGGCGGAGTTCCCGAAGGCGTCGTACGACGCGCTCAAGGCGTCGGACTTCCACGCGCCGCACATCCCGGAGCAGTACGGCGGCGCCGGGGCGGACGCACTCGCGACGGTGATCGTGATCGAGGAGGTCGCCCGGGCGTGCGCCTCGACCTCGCTGATCCCGGCGGTGAACAAGCTCGGCTCGCTGCCGCTGCTGCTGTCCGCGTCGGAAGAGGTCAAGCAGAAGTACCTGCCGCCGGTGGCCGCGGGTGACTCGATGTTCTCGTACTGCCTGTCGGAGCCCGAAGCCGGTTCGGACGCCGTCTCGATGAAGACCCGCGCCGTACGCGATGGGGATTCCTACGTGGTGAACGGCGTGAAGCGGTGGATCACCAACGCCGGCGTGAGCGACTTCTACACCGTGTTCGCAGTGACCGATCCCGACGCCCGGTCGAAGGGGATCAGCGCTTTCGTGGTGGAGAAGGCCGACGAGGGCGTGTCCTTCGGCGCGCCGGAGAAGAAGCTCGGCATCAAGGGCTCGCCGACCCGCGAGGTGTACTTCGACAACGTCCGGATCCCCGCTGCACGGCTGATCGGCGATCCCGGCACCGGTTTCAGTACGGCGATGGCCACGCTCGACCACACCCGGGTGACGATCGCGGCGCAGGCGCTCGGGATCGCCCAGGGCGCGCTCGACTACGCGCTCGGCTACGTGAAGGAACGCAAGCAGTTCGGCAAGGCGATCGCCGAGTTCCAGGGGCTGCAGTTCATGCTCGCCGACATGGGCATGAAGATCGAGGCCGCCCGTCAGCTCACGTACGCCGCCGCCGCCCGCTCCGAGCGTGGTGACGCCGACCTGACCTACTTCGGCGCCGCCGCCAAGTGCTTCGCCTCCGACGTGGCGATGGCCGTCACCACCGACGCCGTACAACTCCTCGGCGGCTACGGCTACACCCATGACTACCCGGTCGAACGCATGATGCGCGACGCCAAAATCACCCAAATCTACGAAGGCACCAACCAGGTCCAAAGAATCGTCATGGCCCGCCAGTTGCTAAAGGGCCTCGGCTGAGGGCCTGGGTGACCCGGACGACGGCGGCGAGCTGAAGACCTGCAACTTCACCGGAAGTTCGCTGCCTCTGCATCGAGGGATCTACCACGCCACCATGTACGAGGCGAAGACACGGCGCGAGATCGCCACCGGCCAGGTCGAGGGTTCGGCAACCGAGGGCTGCGCGCTCCTGGTCGCCACCAAGCAGAACACCAGAAAGCTGTTCACTGAACCGGACTACCCGGAGCTCCGCAAAACCTTCGGCTCCCAGGTCGACAACTAGTGCGAGGTGGGGTCGGGGAACGACTCCGGGCTGCGTGAGTGCTAGTTCGGAGCTGATTTCACCTTCTGGCCGGCCCGATACCGGGTTGTTTGACCGCTGGCGGCTAAATGAGGGGCTATCGGGCTCTTCTGCCACATGTGTGGGTGGTCGTTCATCGCTTCGGCATCCGAGCCGGTCGCCGGCCTCGTGGCGAATCGCCGGACCAGCGGGTCGTGCCCTGACGACCGGGGAGGGTTTTCCGCCCCATCCGAGGCAAAACCCTCCCCGGTTCACATCGGCTCGACCAGCCGCGGCGGCGGTCCGCGGGCTTGTTCAGGATGTCGTGCCCGGCCTTGTGCACGGTTCGACCACGACACGCCGCCGCGCCATGGTCGAGCGGTGCACAAGGTCACCACCAGCCGGTCGTTCACCGTGATGCCCACATGGACTGGGGAGTCTGGCTTGTCGATTCAGGTGGGGTAGCGCTCCCCAAACCCGCTCGGCGATCAGTCAATGATCGCGCAGGGATTCCGGGCATCTGCCCGCGCATCGCGGCACCGTGTGGAACGAACGACCACCCGCACATCGAGCCGGAGAGCCGACTATCGCTGAAATAGCCCGCCATCGACGGCGACGAGAGAGGTGGTGCCCGGGACGTGGACGGGGTTGTCCGGGTGGCGGGATTCCGGGAGCCGGGACCTGGGACAAGTAGGTCCCGTGGGCGTTCTGGTGTTCGTCGACGTCCGAAAATCCCCCTCGACTTGTCGGTCGGGCGTGTGAAGATGCGGGGATGACCGAGATTGGTGTTCGTTCGGCGGTGCGGGGCGAGTACGACGAGATTCAGGGGTTGTTCGGCGGGGCGATGATGTTCGAGGCCTCGGACGATGACCTGGGGCGGGCGATGTTCGAGCCTGATCGCGCGCTGGTTGCGACCGATGGCGACGATCTCGTGGGGACGGCGCGGGCGTTGACCCGAGATCTGTCCGTGCCGGGTGCGGTGGTGCCGGCCGCGCATGTCACCGGGGTGGGCGTGCGGGCGACGCACCGCCGGCGCGGCATCCTGTCGGAGCTGATGCAGCGGCAGTTGCGCGAGGTGCCGGAGGCGATCGCGGTGCTCTGGGCCAGCGAACCTGCCATCTACGGCAGGTTCGGGTACGGCGCCGCCGCCTGGGCAACGTCGTACGAGATCGATCTGCACCGAGTCGGCCCGCCGGCCGTGCGGATTCGTCCCGGCGAGATCGTTGAGCTGGCCCCGGACGACGCGGCGAAGGAGCTGGCGACGCTGTTGAGGAGCCTCCAGGAGCGCCGTCCGGGAGTCTCCGGCCGGTCCGAGCTCGGATGGCAGAAGCGTCTGCAGGACAAGCCCGACGGGCGTGGTGGAAAGACCGCCCGCCGGATCCTGGTGCACCGTGACGAGACCGGCGCCGTGGACGGCTACGCACTGTGGCGCGGCAAGATGAACTGGGGCCCGACCGGCCCGGCCAACGAGGTGACGCTCGAGGAACTGGTCGCGGTCGAGCCGATCGCCTACCGGGCACTGTGGCAGCACGTGCTGACCTTGGATCTGGCCGCCACGCTCCAGTTCAGCTACGCCGCAATGGACGAGCCACTGCAGCAGCTCGTCACCACGCCGACCGCTCTGAACCGCCGGGTGAGCGAGTCGCTCTGGCTCCGGGTGACCGACGTCGCCCGCGCGCTGGGTCAGCGGCAGTACGCCGTACCCGTCGATCTGGTGTTCGAAGTCGCCGATGACCTGATCGCGGCGAACGCGGGCCGGTTCAGGCTGACTGCGAATGGCCCGCAGGTGCGCTGTGAACGCACCGAGGATCCGGCCGACCTGAGTCTGTCCGTGACCGAACTCGGCGCGGTGTATCTCGGCGGCCGGTCGCTGGCCGAGTTCGCCGCCACCGGCCGGATCACCGAGCACACCCCGGGCGCGCTCACGACGGCCGGTGCAGCCTTCAGCTGGCCGATCCAGCCGGCCAGCATCGAGGTCTTCTGAACTGTCTCAGATTCCCGGGGAAGCAGCCGCGGGTTAGTCGGAGCTGAAGAGGGTCTGGCCGTCGTCGCCGGTGGTCGGCTGCTGGCGGCGACGCATGTGGTCCGGCGGCTCCTCGCCGTCCAGGATGCCGTCGCCGGGCTTGCCGTCGGGGCCGCCGAACAGCAGGTCCGACATCTGCAGGTGGATGTGCTCGACGTGCGGGACGTCCGGCAGGATCACCTGGCCGCGCTCGCCGGCGGACTCGATGTGCAGAGTGCCGCAGCCGAGCATCCGGTCGATCAGGCCGTGCTCGTAGGAAACGTCGTTGATCCGCATCAGCGGAATGTCCCGGCCGGTCCGGGTCAGGATGCCGTGCCGGGTGATCAGCCGCCGGTTGGTCAGCGTGTAGGTGGAGAAGAACCAGTTCAGGAACGGCTTCGCCGCGAAGGTCAGCAGCACCACCACCCCGACCGCGAGGATCGCGATCCGGGCCGGCGTCTGCAGGCTGCCGGTCGGCACGATCGCGGTCAGGAACCCACCCGCACCCGCCACCACGAGCAGCAGGAAGACCGGGAAGATCAGCGCCTTCCAGTGCGTCCGGGTGCTGACGACGACGTACTCGTCCTCACCCAACAACTTCGCGGAGATGCCCATGTCCCCCAGTGTCACAGTTCGCGGGTTCCCTTGTCCCGTCCCGACACTGTCCCGTCCCGACACGACTGCCCGGTCGGGCTCGGTGCTGGTTCAGAGGTGATTCAACACTTCACAAAATGCATACAGTGAGCCAGTATGCGCGAGGGGCTACCAGTGTGGGGGACGAGAGAAGGAGGCATCTTGTCGTTTCTCGACCGTGAGCACACTGTCGCGCCCGCCGGGTACAGCCGCTGGCTGATCCCGCCGGCCGCGCTCGCCGTCCACCTGTGCATCGGCCAGGCCTACGCGACCAGCGTCTACAAGACGTCGATGGTGAAGCACTTCGACACCAGCCAGACCGCGATCGGGGTGATCTTCAGCATCGCGATCGTGATGCTGGGCCTGTCCGCCGCGATCGGCGGCACCTGGGTGGAACGCAACGGCCCGCGCAAAGCGATGTTCGTGTCCGCCTGCTTCTGGGCCACCGGCTTCGGAGTCGGTGCCCTCGGCATCGGCACCGGTCAGCTCTGGATCGTCTACCTCGGGTACGGCGTTATCGGCGGTATCGGCCTCGGCATCGGCTACATCTCGCCGGTCTCGACCCTGATCAAGTGGTTCCCGGACCGTCCGGGCCTGGCCACCGGTCTGGCGATCATGGGCTTCGGCGGCGGCGCACTCGTCGCCAGTCCGCTGTCGCGCCAGCTGCTCAGCCTGTACGACGACAACTACGACCCCGGCAACAGCGCGTCTGTGGCCGGCGGTGGTGCGCTGGTCGCGTTGTTCCTCACCCTCGGCATCGGCTACTTCGTGATCATGATGTTCGGAGTGTTCAACATCCGCGTGCCCGCCGACGGCTGGAAGCCGGACGGTTTCGACCCCGCATCGGTCAAGCAGAAGGCGCTGGTCACCACGAACAGCGTGTCGGCCGCGAACGCGATCAAGACCCCACAGTTTTGGTGCCTGTGGGTGGTCCTGCTCTGCAACGTCACGGCCGGTATCGGCATCCTCGAGCAGGCCAGCCCGATGATCCAGGACTTCTTCCGCGGCGCCGACGGCAAGTCCACCGTCGCGGTCGCGGCCGCATCGGGCTTCGTCGGATTGCTGTCGATCTTCAACATGGCGGGCCGATTCGCCTGGTCCAGTACGTCGGACGTGATGGGCCGCAAGCCCATCTACGCGATGTACCTGGGCGTAGGCATCGTTTTCTACTTCCTGCTCGCCACAGTCGGGCACAACAGCACGGTGATCTTCGTGTTGCTGGCCGCGGTGATCCTGTCGTTCTACGGCGGCGGCTTCGCGACCGTACCGGCGTACCTGCGGGATCTCTTCGGGACCTATCAGGTCGGCGCGATCCACGGGCGGCTGCTGACCGCCTGGTCGGTGGCGGGTGTCGCCGGACCGCTGATCATCAACGGATTCCTCGACCGGGAAGGGAAACCGGGCACACTGACCGCCGAAGCCTACCGGCCCGCGCTGTTCACCATGGTCGGCGTACTGGCCGCCGGCTTCGTCGCCAACCTGCTGATCCGCCCGGTCGCCGACCGCTTCCACGAACGCACCCAGTCCACCATGGAGGCCGCGAAATGAACCAGACCCCACGCCTGGTGATCTCCTGGCTCCTCGTCGCCGCTCTCCTCGGCTACGGCGTCGTACAAACCCTCATCACCGCAGCCAAGATCTTCACCAGCTAGTTCGTCCGCAGGTGGGTGACATCCCCGGCGGCGAGTGGTCGTGGGCCGTTGGGGGTGTCGACGATGAGGCGGCCGTCGGCGTCCAGGTCACGGGCTCTGCCTTCGAGGTGGGTGCCGTCGGGGAGTTCGACTCGGACGAGGCGGCCCAGCGTGGCGGAGAGTTCTCGGTACGACGGGAGGATCGTGGCCGGATCGCCGGCTGCGTCTACCCAGGTCTGGTAACGGGTGGCCAACTCTCGGAGTACGGCGGCCAGGACGGTGGCTCGATCCGTCGTCGCCGCGCCTTCGAGCGCGAGCGACGTGGCGGCCGGCTGCGGCTTCTCCGACTCGCGCAAGGTCACGTTGAGCCCGATACCGACCACAGCGGCCGGTCCCTCGACCCGCTCCAGCAGGATGCCGGACAGCTTCCGGTCCTCGACCAGTACGTCGTTCGGCCACTTCACGACGGCTGGGATCTCCCCCACCCGTCGTACGGCGGCTGCCACGGCCAACGGCACCAGCAACCCCAGCCACGGCCACCTGTCCGCAGGCACAGCCGTCGGACGCAGCAGAGCCGACATCAGCACAGCAGACCGCGCCGGAGTGGTCCACGTACGCCCGAGCCGCCCACGCCCAGACGACTGGTGCTCTGCAGCGACCACCAGCCCCTCAGGAGTCCCCGCACGCGCAGCAGCCGCCACGACCGCGTTAGTCGACTCCGTCTCGGTCAGTACGTCGATCTGCGTCCAGAGCGAGCCAGGCCGAACCAGACGCCCCTGCAGGAACTGTGCGTCCAGCGGTGGGCGCTCCAGGTCGCTGAACATCAGCCGGTGTTCTGCAGACCGGCGGCAACGCCCGAGACGGTCAGCAACAGCAGCCGCCGCGTACGGACGATCTGCTCGTCGTCCAGCGAGTCATCCGTCCGCAGGGTCCCCAGTGCCCGCAGCTGCAGGTAGCTGAGCGCGTCGACATACGGGTTCCGCAGCTCGACCGCACGGCCCAGCACGCGGCGCCCGGCGAGCAGGCGGTCCTGGTCGAGCACCTTGAGCACCCACTCGGTGGTGAGCGCGTGCTCGTCGAGCATCAGCTGGGTCAGGTCCTGCCGGTCGCCCAGCTCGAGATAGCGGCCGAGGATGCGCCGGTCCGTCTTCGCCAGCGACATCTCCGCGTTCTCGAGCATCACCTGGAACAGCGGCCAGTTCTGGTTCGCATCCCGCAGTACGGCGACGTCGCCAACGGCAGACAGCGCCGAACCCAGGCCATACCACCCGGGCGCGTTGACGCGCGCCTGCGACCAGGCGAACACCCACGGGATGGCTCGCAGGTCCTCCAGCGACGACACCGCCACTCCACGCCGGGCAGGGCGCGAACCGAGCGGCAGCTGCCCGAGCTCCTCCAGCGGAGTCACCCGGCCGAACCACTCCGCGAACCCATCCGCCTTCACCAGCCGGTGGTACGCCGTACGCGCGGCCTCGTCGAGCGTCTTCTCCATCACCGCGAAACGCTCAGCTGCCTTGGCCGCCCGCTCCTCCACCGCCGGAGTCGAGGCCAGCAGCGTCGCCGCGGTCACCTGCTCGATGTGCCGCTGAGCGATCGCCGCGTTGCCATAGCGAGCCGGAATCGCCTCACCCTGCTCGGTGAGCTTGAACCGCCCGGCCACCGACCCCGGAGCCTGCGCCAGTACGGCGCGGTTCGCCGGGCCACCGCCACGGCCCAGAGCACCGCCACGGCCATGGAACAGGGTCAGCCGGATGGCATTGCGCTGCGCCCAGGCCGTGATCCGTGCCTGAGCGTCATAGAGAGCGAGAGTCGCAGACACCGGACCGACGTCCTTGGCGGAGTCGGAGTACCCCAGCATGACCTCGAAACGCCTGTCATTGGCCGTGAGGCGGTGCCTGACCCTGGTGAGCTGGATGGCGTTGTCCAGCACCTCCACGGAGTTCTGCAGGTCCTCACCGGTCTCGAACAGCGGTACGACGTCCAGCTCGATCGGACGGCCATCCAGAGCGGCGTCGGCCAGCTCGTAGACGGCTGCGAGGTCCCCTGCGTTGCGGGTGAACGAGACGACGTACCGACGGCATGCCTCGGGGCCGAACCGCTGCTGGATCTGGCCGATCACCCGGAGGGTGGCGAGCACCTCTTCCGTCTGGTCGGAGAGCTCGCCGCCACCCAGCACCTCTTCCAGCGCCTTGGCGTGGACCGACGAGTGCTGGCGAACCTCCAGCTCGGCCAGGTGGAAGCCGAACGACTGCACCTGCCAGATGAGTTGCTGCAGCTCGCCGTACGCCTGGCGTGGAGCTCCTGCGTTCACCAGCGAGTCCTGCAGGGCCTTGAGCTCGTGCAGGAAGTCGGAGGCCTTCGGGTAGCCGAAGTCCGCGTCGCGGGCGCGGGTGGCGGCCAGCCGGCGCGCTGCGAGGAGCAGGAGCTGGCGGTGAGTCTCGGCGGGCGACCTGGTCTCGATGTCCGCGATCAGCTCGGGGTTGACCGCACGTGCGTCCTCCAGGATGCGACGGACCGGCGCGGACGGCGGTGTGGTCGCGGCGTCCAGGGTGAGCGCCCGGCCGAGGGTGTCGGTGGCCCGCTCGAGGGCACGCAGGACGTGGTCGGCCTGGATCTGCATGGCCTCGCGGGTGATCGCAGCGGTGACGTTCGGGTTGCCGTCCCGGTCGCCGCCGATCCACGAGCCGAGCCGGACGAACGGCGCCACCACAGGCGGCTTGGTCCCGGCCGAGTCACCGGCCAGCGCGTCGTCCAGCCGGCGGTAGACGTTGCCGACGACATCGAACAGCGTCTCCTCGAACACGGCCATCGCCGACCGCACCTCGTCCAGCGGGGACGGCCGGCTGGTGCGGAGTTGCGACGTACGCCAGAGGATGTCGACCTGCTCGATCAGGCGCCGCTTGTTCTCGGCCAGTTCGCTGTCACCGGCCCGCGGGTCGCCCCGCTCCTCCAGCAGCGACGAGATCCGGCGGATGGTCGCCAGTACGGCGCGACGCCGAGCCTCGGTCGGGTGCGCGGTGAGCACCGGGCGGAACTCCAGCCCGTTGAGCAGCGCGCGGGCTTGCTGCACACCGCTGTCCACGGAGATCTGCTCAACGGCTTGCGCCAGCTCGGAGACGACCGGCGCGTTGCCGGCCCGGTCGCGCTCACGCAGCACCCGAGCGCGGTGCAGCTCTTCGCTGAGGTTGGTCAGGTGGAAGTAGCAGGTGAACGCCCGGGCCACGTCCTCGGCCCGCTCGTGCGGCCAGGACGCGACCAGCTGCTCGGCCGCCGCGCCGTCGCCGGCGATGGTGAGCTCGCGGAGCTTCTCCACGTCGTCGAGCAGCGGCTGACCGGCGTATTCGACCAGCACCTTGCCGAGGATCTCGCCGAGCAGGCGGACGTCGGCCCGAAGTTCCTCGGGCACCTCGAACCGCGCGCGGGTACGGGTCTCACTACCGGTGTCGGTCACGTTCGCCCACCCTATCGGCGGGCGCACGTCAGCGCCGCATCGTCCGCCAGCTGGAAGCCTGATCGTGACCGCCCTGTCAGGCTACTTCACAGTACGGCGCTCAGACGTTACCGAAGCCGCCGCCGACCACCTGGGAGACGACCTTGGCCAGGTCGGCCGGGCTGCGATCGGTGCCGTCCACAACGAGCATCCGGGCGCAGGCCTCGGTCATCGACGCGAGCAGCTCGGCCAGCACCGGCAGGTTCGCGTCCGGGTCGGTGACGCCGGGCAACGACTTCATCAGGGTCAGCCGCAGGCCTTCGACCAGGAAGGCGCGGGCAGCCCGGACCCGGTCGGCCACCACCGGCGCGGCGCCGTACTGGGCTCCGAAGACGATCCGCCAGGACTGCGGGTTCTTCGCCGCGGTGGTCAGGAACGCGGTCAGGCCGTCGAGGACGTGCTCCTCGGGAGTGCCGACACTCGGGTCGGCGGGCAGCGCGGCGACGATCGAGATGACCAGGTGCTGCTCCTCGCGGGCGAGCAGGGCCAGCAGCAACTCGTCGCGGTTGGCGAAGCAGTCGTAGACCACCGGCTTGGTCACCCCGGCCGCGTCCGCCACCGACTGCATCGTCGTACCGGCGTAGCCGTTGGCCGAGAAGACCTGGAGAGCGGCGTCGAGGATCATCGGGCGCCGGCGCTCGGGCCCGAGGTGGGCCGCCCGGCGGCGCGGTTCGGCGTCCTCAACCACTTGACAAACCTACCAGATCGTAGGAAATTCCTACGGTCTGGTAGGAACCCCTCCGGCCTGCGCCTACGGTCCGGGTTCCGTCACCTTTCGGGGAGGTCGCCATGACCGAGCGAGGCAGCGCGGGCTGGTTGGAGTCCGACGGCCTGACCTCGCTGGACGCGAGCGAACTGGCCCGGCTGGTCGACCGGACGTCGGAGCGGGAGCTTCGGCATCGGCTCATCGGGGGAGTGCGAGAGGTCGCGTTGCGCGAGATCTTTCGCCGGATGCCGGAGTACCTCCGACCCGCCCGGGCCGCCGGGTTCGACGCCGTCGTCGCCTGGCAGATCACGGGGGCCGGAGCGGGTGACGTCGACGAATTCTGGATCCGGGTCAGCGACGGCCGCTGCACCGTACTCGCGGATCAGCCCGGCGGCGCCGACATCTCCATCCGCACCGACCCCGCCACGCTGCTGCGCGTCGTCACCGGCAACGAGGACCCCGTTCTGGCGGTCCTCAAACAACGCCTCTCCGTCCGCGGCGACCTGGCCCTCGCCGCCCGCCTCACCAAAATCTTCGCCGTCGGCCCAGCCTGATCATCGGCCCAGCCTGATCATCGGACCGGCCTGATCATCGGCCGAGGCCGCGAGTCTTGGACTCACCGGAGCCATCGGCACGGTTCGCCTCGGGAGTGGTGCCCGGTGCATGTGCTTTCGGCTGTGTCATCGCCGGATCGGCGCTCCCGAACCTCGCGCCGGCCTCCTGCGCGGCCGTCCGGTCGGCCGCCGCCGACTCCCGCTGGGCGCTCCCCGGATTCTCCTCGTAGTGCGTAACCATGCCGAGGGCCTGCTGGGCGACCTGCTGTCCGTACGCCGCCGGATCGTTGACCCGCAGGTCCCCCATCACCGTCTGCCCGCCCTGGCTCCAGGACTCGAGCTCCGCCGGCAGAGCGTCGAAGTGCTGGTCGATCGAGTCGGCGATCATCCGTACGGCGAATGGCCGCTCGTGCTTCGCGATCGCCGTACTGGACACGAGCCGATGCGCCGCCTCTATCGCGATCCCGGCCCGGCCCTGGCCGCCCATCCGGCGAAGCGTCTTGTTCGGGAACTCGGTCCCCTTGGCCGCGTCGACAGCGTTCGCGAACGCCAGCGCGGCCGGCGCGTACTCGGTGTCTTTGAGCGGCGGTTCCGCTGCCTTCAGCTGCTCGGCCTGCTCGGGCGGCAGGATCCGGTCGATGATCTCGACGCCCTCGATCTCGGCGAGCGCCTTGCTCACTCCGTTCTCGAGTGGCTTGAACCGCGGGGCGACGCGGTCAGCCTCGTTCTCGTTCCGCCGGCCGTACCCATACGGAATGGCCCACCGCACGTACGGCGCGGTGGCGTTCTGAAGCGCCTGCCGTGCGGCCGCCGCAACCTCCGGGGTGAGCGGACCGTCCGGGCCGTCCTGGGTCAGCGCCCGCAGGGCCAGCGCCTCGTCAAGGCTGAGACGAAGGGTGTAGTCGGTCGGCGGCACGTCCTGGCCGGGCACCGGCTCCGGGATCTCGTCGTCCCACAGCGTTCGGGGCGTGCCCGTGAGCTCACCGACAACGGTCCGGATCCGACTCGCCAGTTCATGAACCGATTCGGCCCGGCCGGGTGGGAACACGGCCTCGGCCTCGTGCGATTCGAGGAACTGCCTCGGCAGCGCGTGGAGTTTCCGGAGCTCCTCGGCGGCCCAGAGGTTCAGCGCGTCGACCGCGCCGGCTCCACCGAAGGTCACCGAGCCGTCCTCCGCGGTCCTGCCGATGATGTCCTCGCGCCGGTTCTCCACGACCTCGGTCAGCTCGCGCTCCGCCACCCCGCGCTCGTCGCGCGACGCGAAGGCGGTTTCCAGCCGCCGGGCTGCCACCCGCACGAGCGCCGCCCGCTGATCGGCTCTCTGCAGCGCCAGGAAGTCAGGATTCCGGTTCAGCAGCAGGCGAGCGGCAGTCGGAGCCACGCCACCTCGACCAGCCGCTGTGAACTCCTTCTGTACGTCGTCGCCCTGCCGGCCGAGCCGCGCGGCGACCGCGACGGCCAGCGCTCGCGCCGCCGCCACGTCACCTTCCAGCACCGCCGGCTGGGACATCCCGAGGTCACCCAGCTGCCCGTTCGGAAAGAGTTCCGGCACCAACCGCTGCCGCGTCGCGGGAATCGCGTACGCCCTGCTGTTGGCCCATCCGATCCGGTCCCGGGCGTCTTCGTCAGTTGGTTCCGGCAGCGATTCCTGAGGCTCGAGTTGGTCGGCGTACATGGCCACCACCGTCGTGAGGATCTCCAGGATCTCGGGCCGGTCGTCCGCCGCCTCTACGAAGGCAAGCTCGTCGTACGGCGTTTCCGGCGTGCCTGCCGCTAACCTCGCCGTCTCCCGGGAAGCTCGTCTCTGCGCCTCTTGCGTCTCGCGGTCGAGCACCGCGGCAACGCTCGGCGCGAGTCTGACGGGGATGTCGATGCTGCCCGAGAGCAGTTTCATCAGCCGCTCCTCCCGCACCGTCAGCGCGGGCAACTGGAGGACGGTCTCGGGCGCCGACTCGCCGTAGACGTCCTCGACGACGAACCGCATGACCCTGCGCAGAAGGGCTTCGACTTCCTCATCCGCCACGCACCGCAACCTACCGGCGCCCGGGTTCAGCTACCGCTCAGCGGGCGAGCCCGCTCGGGCCGGACTGGCCGGGGGCAGATGTGCGGGTCACCGCGGGGGCGGTGGACGGCGCCGTGGGGCGGGGGCGGAGCTGCGCCCGGTCCATGCCTGGCAGCAGCCGGTCATGCAGGTAGATCTCCGGCATGCTGCCCCGCTGTGCCTCGATGGCCGCCGCGGTCTTTGCCTCGGCCGCGGCCACGTCCTGCTGCAGGAGATCCGGATCCCTGGCGTAGTCATGAACCAGGCGCTCCGCCATCCGGCCGAGCTCCTCGCCGTACTCGCGTGACAGGGCTGCTGCGGGCAGTACCGACGTACTCTTCCACTCCTCGAGCCGGGCCGGCAGGGCGTCGAAGCCGTCGTTGATCTTTTCGCCGAGCACCCAGGCGGCAGCCTGCCGGTCCTCCGGCGAGATCGCGGAGCCGGCCACCAGCACCTCACCCGCGGCCATTCCCATGTCCGGGAGCCCTTCCCTCGCCATCCGGCGAATCAACGCCTCGGGCTCGTCGCCGTAGACGGCCTCCGCGAACCCCTGGGCCGCCGGTGCGTACTCCTCGTCCGCGCTCGGCGGCGCCGGTGTCCGCAGCGGCTGATCGAACACGCCGGGCGGCTCTGGCGTCCGCAGCTGGTCAGCCAGCGCAGGCGGAAACCTCCGGTCGACGATCGTGTTGTGCTCGTTGTCGGCGAGGGCGCTGACGACCGCCCGCTCCATCGCCCGGAACCGCGGGTCGAAGGCCGTGGCCCAGACGTGCTGCTGCAGGTTGTACGCATTGGGGTGGGCCCACTTCGCGCAGATCACGACGGTCTGCTTGATCGCCTGCTGCAGGCCTGCAACTTCCTCCGGATCGAGCCGACCGCCCGCATCGCTCGAGGTCAGTCGCGACAACAGCGCGTCGTCCGGCCTGACCCGGAACATTGTGTGGCCGGAGCTGATCCGCTGGTCGCGCTTGAGTCCGTAGTCCCCGATCTCGCCGCGCCACATCGTCTGTTCCGCGCCGATCAGCTCACGAAGCTCCGCGTCGATCCCGCGGATCACGTCGTGGACCGACTCCGGCTGAGCCGGACGGGACCGCGCGGGCCGCTGGTTCGCGGTCATCCGCAGTACGGCGGCCTTCTCCTCCTGACGCAGGTCGTCGTGGTGCTCCTCGATCCGCTCGGCGGCGATGTGATTCGCCCAGGCGACCGCGACCTTTCCGCGCAGGACGGGGTCGTTCGTGACATCTCCGGCCAGCTCAGGGTGCGTCTCCGGAACGTACCCGGTCGGCGATGCGAAGCCGCCCTCCAGCTCGCGGGCGACATCCTGCACGACTTCTTCTTGCAGGTCCTCCGGCAGCGTCGAATAGCCCGGGGCCGAAGCCAGCAGCATGTGCGCGGCCGTCGCACCCCTGGCGCCGTAACCAGCGGCGATGAGCTCGGTCAGCACCTCCGCCTCGTCGTCTCGCTCGGTCTGCTCGGTGATCTCTGCCACGATCGTCGACGCGGTCAGCTGGTCGGGGTAGAGCACCGGCGGCGGGAACTCACCGAGCGCGGTCACCCAGTCGGGCGGAAACCCTCGTTGCACCAGCCGCGGTGTCGCGGAGCGCGCATGCAACCTGGACAAAGCCACTTCGAACGTCTGCCGGTCTTCCGGCCTCTTCGACGGCTCGTTCTCGCCGGGCGTCTCCGGCCGCGGACCGCCGGCGGCCATCCGGTCGGCGTACACCGCCACCGCTTCCGTCAGTGCCGCCCAGACCTGAGCCTGGGAGGCTCCCGGCTGGAGGCCACCATTGTTCGCCAGCGATTCGAGGTATCGCTGGTTGGTGAGCGTCACGGGCCGGTCCAGCTGGTCGTCGGGCACCACCGACGAGCGATCGGCACCGAACTCCGCGATCACGATCCGGTTCAGCCCCTGGAGGAGGGTCACGACTCTTGGGTCCGCCACGGAGCGTAAGCTACCTGGGCTCCGGTTCAGTCCCTGCGGTAGATGTCACAGCACGTTCGGGGTGTACACGGTTAGGCTGCCCGATTATGGGAGAGACCGCGAACATCCACACCACCGCGGGCAAGATCGCGGACCTGGAGCACCGGCTCGACGAGGCGGTGCACGCCGGCTCCGAGCGCGCGGTGGAGAAGCAGCACGCCCGCGGCAAGAAGACCGCCCGCGAGCGGATCGCGCTGCTGCTGGACGAGGGCTCGTTCTCCGAGCTGGACGAGTTCGCCCGGCACCGCTCGACCGCCTTCGGCCTGGACGGCAATCGCCCGTACGGCGACGGCGTGGTGACCGGGTTCGGCACCATCGACGGCCGGCAGGTGTGCGTGTTCGCGCAGGACTTCACCGTCTTCGGCGGCAGCCTGGGTGAGGTGTTCGGCGAGAAGATCGTCAAGGTGATGGACCTGGCGATGAAGATCGGCTGCCCGCTGATCGGCATCAACGACTCCGGCGGCGCCCGGATCCAGGAAGGCGTGGTCAGCCTCGGCCTGTACGGCGAGATCTTCCGCCGCAACGTCCGGGCTTCCGGGGTGATCCCGCAGATCTCGCTGATCATGGGCCCGTGTGCCGGCGGCGCGGTCTACTCCCCCGCGGTCACCGACTTCACCGTGATGGTGGACGAGTCGTCGTACATGTTCATCACCGGACCGGACGTGATCAAGACCGTCACCGGCGAGGACGTCAGCCAGGAGGAGCTCGGCGGCGCCCGGACGCACAACACCAAGTCCGGCAACGCGCACTACCTCGGCAGTGACGAGGAGGACGCGATCGAGTGGGTGAAGACGCTGGTCGGTCACCTGCCGCAGAACAACCTCGAGGACCCGCCGGCGTACGACGAGCCCGCCGACCTGGAGCCGACCGAGACCGATCTCGCGCTGGACACGCTGATCCCGGACTCGCCGAACCAGCCGTACGACATGCACACCGCGATCGAGGCGGTGCTCGACGAGGGCGACTTCCTCGAAGTACAAGCGCTGTTCGCGCCGAACATCATCGTCGGCTTCGGCCGGGTCGAGGGCCGCCCGGTCGGCGTCGTGGCGAACCAGCCGATGCAGTTCGCCGGCACGCTCGACATCGACGCCTCCGAGAAGGCGGCCCGGTTCGTCCGCACCTGCGACGCGTTCAACGTGCCGATCCTGACCTTCGTCGACGTACCCGGCTTCCTGCCCGGCACCGACCAGGAATGGAACGGCATCATCCGCCGCGGCGCCAAGCTGATCTACGCCTACGCCGAGGCGACCGTGCCGATGATCACCGTGATCACCCGGAAGGCGTACGGCGGCGCGTACGACGTGATGGGGTCGAAGCATCTCGGCGCCGACATGAACATCGCCTGGCCGACGGCACAGATCGCGGTGATGGGCGCGCAGGGCGCCGTCAACATCCTCTACCGCCGGGAGCTGGCCGGAGCCGAGGACTCCGAGGCCCGCCGCCAGCAGCTGATCACCGAGTACGAGGACCACCTGGCCAACCCGTACGTCGCGGCCGAACGCGGCTACATCGACGCGGTCATCAAGCCCAGCGAGACCCGCGCCGAAATCATCCGCGCATTGAGGCTGCTCCGCACCAAACGCGACACCCTGCCGCCGAAGAAGCATGGGAACATCCCGTTGTGACCGACATCCTGAAGGTCGTCAAGGGCGATCCGACTCCCGAGGAGCTCGCGGCTCTCGTCACCGTCGTCGCGGCCCGGTCCGCTGCCGCCGTACCGGCTGCTGGACCAGAGCGGGCCAGCAACTGGGCCACGTACTGGCGCAACGCCGGGCAGCCGCTCCGTCCAGGGCCTGGGCAGTGGCGCGCCTCGGCGCATCCGTAACTACTCGCGCGCTTTCCCCTTGTCAGGTTTCTGGCTGCCCGCAGCAGCACGCCCGGTCGAGGATGCGGGCTTGGCAGTAGGCGCGCCGGAGGCCGGGGCCACGTCTCTCGTCGGGTCGCGGACCAGGTCGCCGTGAACAGCGACAAGGTCCTCGTACGGGCGGACTGGTTCCTGCGTGTTGATCAGCTCCAGCGCGAGTTCGGCGATGTGGCGGCCGTCGGTCTCATTGTCGAACTCCGTACGGATCAGGTCGGCCACCTGCATCTTCAGCGCGTACGGCATGCTTTCGCGGCCGCTCATCAAGAGGTCGGCGGCAACAAGGGAGGTCTCGAATGCAGGCACGTTGGCCAGCATCTGCAATGTCTGGTCGACAGACATGGCGGATGGTTCGCCGACGGCCTCGGCGAACGCGTAGGCGCGAGGCGCAGACCAGTGAATGTCGTTCAGCAACTGCTGCCGCTTCTCCGGATCGGCCTCGTTCCAGCCCAGCTTGAGTTCCCGCACGTCGGGCGGTAGGTACCCGTTGTCGCACAGATCGTCGATCATCCGGTCGGCGTGGACCGCGGTCCAGGCATCGGCGAAGGCATTCTTCAGCGCGCAGTGCGGGCTGTCGGGCGCCCCCACCACCGCCCGCACCGAATCGACCAGCACCCGCCGGCGCGCCATGAAGTTGTCGTGCAGCTCCTTCTGCGCGCCCGCCTCACCAGCGCGCTGCCGACCGAGCCGCTTGCGCAGGCTCGGTGCGACCAGATCCTTCAGCACCTGATGCGCGTCGGCGCCGTACACGATCGGCCGGCCCCCCGCCTGCACGCCATGCCTGTGTCGATCAACCCGCGGCCGAGCCAACTTCGGCGGCCCCGGCGTCCAACCGTCGTACGAGCGGCCCACGTTCCGCGCAGACTCCTCGATCCGCTGGAGCAATGCCCATACATGTCTGTTCACTGCCACAATCGGCAGTATGGCCAAGTACGAGGTCAACCCGGCGGCGGTCGAATATGCCAAGCGTCTGATCGACGGGCGGCAGTACGTGCTGGACAGTGACTGGGGTGAGGTCCAGCCTCGCGCGGACGACCAGAACGCCTACCTGGAGAAGCACGGCTGGGAGGAGTACGCCGCCTGGCACCTAGGGCTCACCGACGGCGCCACGGACGAGACCAAGGCCCGCTACGCCTTCGTCATGGGCGACTTCCGCCGTATCCACCGCACCGCCCTGATCGCCTGCGTCTACCGGGCCTCAGAGTGGCGCCACAAAGCCGTCGAGCTCGCCGCCCACGACCTCCTGCAGCACCTGGACGCGAAGACCGGCCTGACCGCTTAGGGTGCTGCCGTGCTGGATGCTGAGGATGTACGGCGGATCGCGTTGGAGCTACCGGGGACGGTGGAGAAGGAGCGGTGGGGGCATCCGACGTTCGATGTGAGCGGGCGGATGTTCATCACGATCCCGGACGATCAGACGTCGTTCGCCGTCCGGTGTCCCCGGTTGGAGCGGGCGGAGCTGATCGCGGCGGAGCCGGAGAAGTTCTGGGTCCCGCCGCACGAGGCAGGCTCGAACTGGGTCCGGGCCCGCCTCGCGGCATTGGACGATGCGGACGAGCTCTACGACATCCTCGTCGACTCCTGGAAACAGGTCGCGCCCGCGGAACTGCAGTGATCAGCTCACGTTCTTGGCCGGGGCTGCGAAGGTGTTACAGGTAGCCGGATTCCCGGTATTGAAGGACTTTCCCATGAAGCGGGCCTGGCTGGCCTTGCTGCCGTGGTCGCCTTCCTCGGGGTCGTCGCCGGCCGTCACGACCCACTTCCGCCAGACGTAGAGCATCATCCCGTTGATCGGGTAGCTGCTCTTGTTCGCGGCCAGGAACACCCCGGCGAAGCAGTTCGCCTGCAATTCCATCCGTCGCGTCATCCGCAGCTGGCCGGCGTAGTCGGAGGCGTCGTACCGCATCTGGCTGGCCGCCTGCAGGATCCCGGTCATGTACTGCACGGAGTGCCCGTACTCGTGCGCGATCGACCGCGAGTACCACATCCGCGCGTACGCCTTCGACTCCGCGTCCGGGTACTCGTTGTAGGTCTTCACGAAGACGTCGACCTTCATGTACAGCATGTTGTTGGCCGAGCAGAAGAACGGCACGTTGATGACACCGCCGCCGCACGGGTTGGTGATGGTCGAGCCCGACCAGTACGTCATCCGCGGCGACTTGAACGTGTAGCCCGCCTTCGTCACCAGCGGCGCCCACGACTTGTCCAGGCAGGGCTTGAGCGCGGCCCAGTACGCGGCGGCGTTGCGCGTGTTCGTCGGCCGGACGCGGGGCTCCTTGCAGTTCACGGTCGCCATCCGGCCGACGGAGTACAGCTTGTTCCTGGCCGCGACCGTCGCGGCGGACGGCTTCTCCGAAGGCGAGTTGGTGGGCTGCCCAGTGGGCTGCTCGGTGGGCTGCGTCCTCGTCGGGCTCGGGGTGTACCGCGGTGAGCTGTGCGGCTCCGCCGAGCTCTGTGACAGCGCCCAGGCTCCGATCCCGATGACCGCGAGTACGACGAAACCCAGCAGCACGAAGATCGGTGCCTTGGACTTCTTCTTCGGCGGCTGCTGACCCCAGCCTGGCCCACCGGGTCCCCAGCCGAAGCCCGGCCCTTGCTGCGGCATCATCGGCGCCGGGGTGTACTGCGGCGGACCGTACTGCGGCTGATACTGCGGCGGCTGGCCCGGCTGCTGGTACGGCGGGTACGTCGTCTGGCCCGGCTGCTGCGCGAACGGTGGCTGGCTCAACCCCCGGTCCTTTCCACTGGAGAGCGACCGCCACAGTACCGGCACAAACAGGTCAGCTCAGCAGGGCCTCGCGGGGTAGGGTCGGCAGGTGACCGATGCCACCACACCGCAGAGCCCGATCGACCGGCTCTCCGAGCGGTACCTCGAGGAGTACGTCGCTCTGTCGCCGACCGCGGCCACCTTCATGGGGATCGAGGGCCACGACCACGAGCTGCCGGACTACACCCCGGCCGGTTTCGAGGCGCTGGCCGAGCTGAGCCGCCGGTCCGTCGCCGAGGCACAGGCCATCGAGCCTGGTAGCCCGCGTGAGGAGGTCGCCAAGGACGCCTTCCTGGAGCGCCTCGGGCTGGAGCTGGAGCGGTTCGAAGCCGGCGTACCGCAGCACCAGCTGAACGCGCTCGCGTCGATCCCGGCCGAGATCCGCCAGGTGTTCGACCTGATGCCGACCGGGACCGAGCAGGACTGGGAGACCATCGCCATCCGGCTCAACCAGGTCGGTACGGCGCTGGACGGCTTCCGCGAGACGCTGCTGGAGCAGGCCGCGCAGGGCAGGGTCTCGGCGGTGCGGCAGGTGAACGACCTGGCCGGGCGGATCGCCAGCTGGACCGGTGCCGACGGCGACGACTTCTTCGCCGGGCTGGCCGCGCAGGCGCCGGACAGCGCGGTCAAGTCGACCGTGGAGGCAGCAGCCGCGTCGGCGCGGAAAGCGTATGAGCAGTTCGGCGGGTGGCTGAAAGCCGAGCTCGCCCCGCGTGCGCCCGCCAAGGACGCCTGTGGTCGCGAGGTCTACGAGCTGGCCTCCCGCGACTTCCTCGGTGCGTCGATCGACTTCGAGGAGACCTACGCCTGGGGCTGGGAGGAGCTCGCCCGGATCGAGGCGGACATGCAGTCGATCGCCGCCGGGCTCAACTCCGGTGACCGCAGCATCGAGGCGGCGGCCGCCGTACTGGACAACGACCCGGCCCGGAAGATCCACGGCAAGGAGGCGTTCCGGGACTGGATGCAGCAGATGTCCGACACGGCCGTGGCCGAGCTGGGCGGCACCCACTTCGACATCCCCGCCGAGATCCGCACGCTGGAGTGCATGATCGCGCCGACCTCGGACGGCTCGATCTACTACACGCCGCCGAGTGAGGACCTGACCACCCGGCCGGGCCGGATGTGGTGGGCGGTGCCGAACGGCGTCGAGGACTTCGCCACCTGGCGCGAGGTCACCACGGTCTACCACGAGGGCGTCCCCGGGCATCACCTCCAGTGCGCGCAGACGATGCTGCGCACCGACCTGCTCAACCGGTGGCAGCGGATCGCCTGCTGGATCTCCGGCCACGGCGAGGGTTGGGCCCTGTACGCCGAGCGCCTGATGGAGGAACTCGGGTACCTGGAGGATCCCGGCGCCCGGTTCGGCATGCTGGACGCGCAGGGATTCCGGGCGGCCCGGGTGATCGTCGACATCGGCATGCACCTCGAGTTGAAGATTCCTGCCGGCAACCCGTTCGGCTGGCATCCGGGTGAGGTGTGGAACGCGGATCTCGGGTTCGAGTTCCTGCGGGCGCACTGCCGGATGGAGACGGAGTTCCTTCGCGCGGAACTGAACCGCTATCTCGGCTGGCCGGGGCAGGCACCGTCGTACAAGGTCGGTGAGCGGATCTGGCTGCAGGCTCGCGAGGAGGCCAAGCAGCGCAAGGGATCCGCGTTCGACCTGCGCGCGTTCCACTCCGACGCGCTGAACCTGGGCTCGATCGGGCTCGACCCGCTGCGGCGCGCCCTGGCGAAGCTGTGAGCGTTCGATTCGTACTGGCGTCGTCGTCGCCGGCGCGGCTGAAGACGCTGCGTGCTGCCGGGGTCGAGCCGGAGGTGATCGTCTCCGGCGTCGACGAGGACAACGTCACCGCGGAAAGCCCGGGCGAACTGGCTCGGCTGCTGGCGACCTTGAAGGCGCGGGCGGTCGTCGCCGGGTTGACCGAGCACGCGACCGTCCTCGGCTGCGACTCGGTGCTCGAGATCGACGGCGTCGCGTACGGCAAACCCGGTACGCCCGATGCGGCCCGCGACCGGCTCCGGGAGATGCGCGGCAAGACCGGCGTACTGCACACCGGCCACTGCCTGATCGACACCTCCGGCAAGCAGGAACTCCGCGAACTCGAGTCGACGACGGTGTACTTCGCCGACCTCACCGACGAGGAGATCGACGCGTACGTCGACACTGGCGAACCCCTGGTCGTGGCCGGCTCCTTCACCGTCGACGGCCTCGGCGGCGCGTTCGTCACCGGCATCGAGGGCGACTACCACAACGTCGTCGGCCTCTCCCTGCCGCTCCTCCGCCGGATGCTCGCCTCCGTCGGCATCTCCTGGCCGGCGCTCTGGCAGTCGTCACCGCGCATCCAGTACGACGACACCGAAGCCGCCCGCTACGACGACACCCGCGGCGGCTTCGCCCGAGCCAAGGCGGCGGCCGAAGCCGTGCACTCCCTCCTCCCCTGGACCGCGGCGGGCTCCTCGACCGAGGTCCCCGCCGGCGGCGGGCAGCGGGTGCTGGAACTCGCGGTGGGGACAGGGATCGTCGGCGCCGAACTCGTTGCTCTCGGCAACCTCGTACACGGGGTCGACCTGTCGGAGTCGATGCTCCAGCGCGCGCGAATCCGGCTTCCCGGCCACGTCGCCGCTGCTGATGCGGGGCGGCTGCCGGTGGCTGATCGGCGGTGTGATGCGGTGGTCGCGATCTGGTTGCTGCACCTGCTCGAGGACAGCTCGGCGGTGATCGCCGAGGTGGCGCGCGTACTGCGTCCGGACGGCGTCTTCATCACCACCACGGAGAAGTCCGACTCGTCCCGCTACGCCGACGGCCGCGGCCCGAACGACACCCGCTCCCAGGACGCCCTCTCCCTCCTGGTCGCCCAAGCCGCCCGCCACGGCCTCACCCTCGACGGCGCCACCACCTTCCCCGGCCCACCCCGCAACACGAACGAGTCCCCGCTCTACCCCTTGGTCCGCTTCCGCCGTACCTGAGCCCACTCCCCGGATAGTGGTAGGTCCGGGGAGTGGGCCTGGGTCAACGGCGGCGGCCCGGGAGGAAGAGCGCGGCGAGGGCGCCGACCGCGACGATGGCGGCGCCGGTCCAAACGGCGGGGATCAGGCCGTCGGCGTACGACGTGGGCGAGTCGTAGGAGCCGGCTGAGGCGAAGACCGAGGCCAGGACGGCGACGCCCATCGCGACGCCGACTTCGCGGATGGTGTTGTTTGTGCCGGACGCCACGCCGCGGTCCGCGTCGGACGCACTCGCCATCACCACGCTCGCCGACGGCGCGAACGTCAGGCCCATCCCGACCCCGGCGAGGATGAACGGCAGCACGAGTTCGCCGTACTGCGTCTGTGCGTCGGTGATCAGCGCGATCCACCCGAGCGCCGTCGCGAGGAACAGTTGCCCGGCCGCGATCAGCGTCCGCGCCCCGACCCGGTCCACGATCAGACCGGCGATCGGCGCGACGACCATCGGCGCCATCGTCCACGGCATCGTCCGTACGCCGGACTCGAGCGGGCTGTAGCCCTGCACCACCTGGAAGAACTGCGCCAGCAGGAACACGGCCCCGAACACCCCGACGGAGAACGTGAACGCCACGATGTTCACGACGCTGAACGCCCGTACGGAGAACAACCGCAGCGGCAACATCGGCGCCGGCGTACGGCGCTCCCACGCGATGAACGCGGCCAGCAGCGCGACACCGGCAACCAGCGACCCGAGCACTCCGCCCGACATCCAGCCGTCGTCGGCCCCGTGCACGACCCCCCAGACGATCGACAGCACACCGCCGGTCGCCAGCACCAACCCGACCAGGTCCAGCCGCGTCGCCGTACCGCGCGACTCCGTCAGGACCTTGGCCGCGAGGAGTACGGCGACCACGCCGACCGGCACGTTCAGCCAGAAGATCCACTGCCAGTTCAGCCCGTCGACCACGGCCCCACCGACGACCGGGCCGACCGCGACACCAAGGCCGGAGATGCCGCCCCAGATTCCGATCGCCGCGCTCCGCAGCCGCTCGGGTACGGCGCCGGCCAGCAACGTCAGCGACAACGGCATCACCGCTGCCGCACCGACGCCTTGGACTGCCCGGGCGCCGATGAGCATCCACGGCTCGGTCGCCAACGCACAGGCCGCCGAGGCGAGCGTGAACAGCGCAATCCCGGCCAGGAAGATCCTCCGCCGGCCAAGCCGGTCGCCGATCGCGGCCGCGGTCAGCAGCAGCGCGGCGAACGACAGCGTGTAGGCATTCACGAACCACTGCAGGTCGGACAGCGACGCGCCGAGCTCGGCCTTGATCACCGGCAGCGCGTTCGTCACCACCAAGTTGTCCAGCGTGACCATGAAGGTGGGGATCCCCACCGCGGCCAGTACGGCGCCCAGCCCGGCGCCACGGGCCCGCTTCACAGCGGGTTCGAACCTCTCATCGAGACCGGTCGACGTCATTTCGAGCTCCTGTCCCCTCATCCCGCGGAGTGCGGTCTGCGCCTCAGCATGGCTTTGTTGTAATTGACTGATAACAAGCTTCGCGACCAAAGTATGCATCGACTGATAACATGTCAAGTGACCGGGTGATTCCGGCGAGATTCGGCGACAGGAGAAGCATGGCGACGAAGATGCGGCTGACCGCGGCGGAGCGGGGCGAGGAGGTGCTCCAGGCGGCGATCCAGGCGTTCGGCACGTCCGGCTACGCGGGCACCAAGACGGACGAGATCGCCCGGCTGGCCGGCGTCTCGCAGCCTTATGTGATCCGGCTGTTCGGGACCAAGCAGCAGCTCTTCCTGGCCGCCGTACAGACGGTGTGCGACACGATCGAACAGACCTTCCGGGAGGCAGCCGAGGAGCGGGCCGATCTCGCCAGCCTCGGCGCCGCATACGAGAAACTGATGGCCGAACGCGAGCAGTTGCTGGTTCTGCTGCATGGCTTCTCGGCCAGCGCCGAGCCGGCCATCGGTGACGCCGTCCGCGACCGCTTCGGCGGCATCTACCGCCTGGTCCGCGACCTCACCGGCGCCTCACCAATCGAAGCCCGCGAGTTCCTCTCCGTCGGCATGCTGCTGACTGTGATGGCCGCAATGCAGGTCACCGGCCCGAACGCCATCGACGCCCCCTGGGCCGACGAACTCAATCGCACCTTCATCAACGACCCCCGCAAACTCACCTAGCCCTCCGCGTGGTGGGTGGGGTTAGTCGCGGTTGAAGGATTGGCCGGAGGCGAACCAGAGGGTGGCGGTGGCGAGGAGGAGAGCGGCGACGGTGACCAGGAGCGAGCCTGAGACGTGTGCGCCCTGGACCAGTGCGGCCGCGACGGCGACCACCGGGCCGAGCACGAGGGCGATTGCCCCGGGCAACAACCAGCGGCGGAGTGCGTCCCGGTGGACTCGGGCGTACGACGGGATCTGCGCGGCGAACGCGGTGGCCAGATGCACCACCAGCAAGGCGATTCCGGTCACCACCAGGCTCAAGCTGATCTCGGCCGGCGCCCGCATCAACCATCCGCCGGCGACGACCACGATGAAGGTCAACCCGGCCAGCGAATCCGGCAGCACAACAGTTGCCAACAGCATCGGAATCGCGATCAGCGGAACCAGATCCAGCTGATCCCACCCCTGCGCGCCCGCCACCCCCAACGCCACTGCACCCGCCACGGCCGTCGACAGCCGAGCGGCCACCGCCCCCTCCCCCGCAGCCCGCACCTGCGCCAACCACAAACTGATCTTTTCGGATGGCGTCATGAGCGGATCCTTGGGGCGGCGGAGAGGCGGGAGGCGTCTCGGAGGACTTCGTCGAGGGTGCCGGCGCCGCGCCAGGGGACGGTGGGGACGCCGAGGTCGGAGAGGCGGTCCAGTTCGCGGCGGCGTTCGAGCAGGCGCAAGCGCCAGGCGAGTGGCCACGAGCGGGCGTCATGCTCGTCGAGGTCGATCACCGACGCCACGTCCGGCGGCAGCGTGTCCACCGCGATGACGGTGCACCCCTGATGAACCAGCGTCACGAGATACCCGAGCATCACCTGCCGGAGCAGCGGACTGAGCACCAGCACGAGGCTGTCGGACCTGATCCGGTGCCGCCGCGCCAACTGCTGCTCGTCTTGCTGACGACCCCGTCGATCCGCGTGAACCAACGCGTCCAGGATCCGCCGCAGATGCCCCCGCCCACTCCCCGACCTGACACCCCGGACCAGGTTGCCGGTGTCGATCAGCCGCACCCGGTCACCGTGGCGCAGGTAGTGCTCCGCGATCGACGCCGCCGCGCGTACACCCGTATCCAGACTGCTCGACCGCCCGTCGATCCCTTCGCTGATACCGATCTCGCCGCCGGTGTCGAGCAGGATCACCACCTCGGTGTCGCGGTCCGACCAGGTCGACGTGACGTGCAACTCGCGCGTACGTGCGGACACGGCCCAGTTGATCCGCCGCAGCCGGTCTCCGGTGCGGAACGGCCGTACTCCGGCCAGCTCAGTGCCCTCACCAGGACGCCGCGACCTATGCAACCCGACAAGCCCAGCAGGACGCGGTACGGAGTCGACCGCCTCGAACCCCTCCCGCAACGGCAGCGTGGTCACCGCCAACGGCTCGGCCGACGTCACCGGGATCCGGTACGCACCCAGCACCGATGTCGCGACAACAGTCGGCCGCTCCACCGGACGCATCCCCCACCGCTTCGACCGCAGCCCGACCTCCAGCGTCACCGCTCCCTCCGACACTGGCTCCGCAATCGCAGCCTGTACGGGGTCGTACTGAAACCACTGCGACCGTGGCAGCGCCGCCACGATCAGGTCGATGTCCGGGTCGACCGTCCCGGAGACCCGCAGCCGGTATGTTGTCGCCTGCCCCTCGAACAGCACGTCCGAGTCCAGCTCGGTGTGCACCTCGGGCTCCTCCCGCGGCCGGAAGTACCGCCCCCACACCGCGACGAACGCGAACGGCAACCCCAGTACGGCGGCATCCGGCCGCCGCGCCAGCACCGCGATCACCAGCAACACCGCAGCCGCACAGATCGCCCGGACCTGCGCATGAGTCGGCTGCCAGCTCATCGAGAAGCGCCAACCACGGTAGGCGGCGTCGGCACCGACCCCAGCACCGAGCGCACTACCGTCGCCCCGGTCACCTCGTGCAACCACAGCTCCGGCCGGACCGTGATCCGATGCGCCAGCGCCGGTACGGCGACCGCCTTCACATCCTCAGGTACGACGTAGTCCCGCCCCCGAATCACGGCGTACGAACGCGCGGTCAACAGCAAAGCGAGTGAACCACGAGGCGACGCACCGACGAGGACCTGCGAGTCGCGTCGAGTGGCAGCAGCCAGCTCGACGCAGTACTGCCCAACGGTGTCGTCGACAGTGACGGTCTCGATCGCGCGCTGAGCAGCGAGTAGTCCCGCAGCGTCGGTGATGGCTTCGACGGTCTGGTCCTCCTTGCGGCGGCTCATCCGACGTCGCAGTACCTCCCACTCCTCCTCAGCACTCGGGTAGCCGAAGCCGATCCGGAGCATGAAGCGGTCGAGCTGGGCCTCCGGCAGCGGGTAGGTGCCCTCGTACTCGACTGGGTTCGCCGTCGCCAGCACGTGGAACGGCGTGGGCAACGGGAAGGTCTGGCCCTCGACCGTCACCTGGTGTTCCTGCATGGACTCCAGCAGCGCGGCCTGGGTCTTCGGCGGCGTCCGGTTGATCTCGTCGGCGAGCAGCAGCCCGGTGAAGATCGGCCCCGGCCGGAAGGCGAATTCGGACTCCTTCTGGTCGTAGACGAACGCACCGGTGACATCGGACGGCAACAGGTCGGGCGTGAACTGCACCCGCCGGAACTCCAGCCCGAGCGCCTGCGCGAACGACCGCGCCGCCAGCGTCTTGGCCAGCCCTGGATAGTCCTCGAGCAGCACATGCCCGCCGGCGAGGATGCCCGCGAGGACGAGCTCCAGTGCATCGGCCTTGCCGACCACTGCCTCGCTCACCCGCTCCAGCACCTGCCGGCTCAGCGCGGAAACCTCGCTGAGGTCCAGTTCCCGATCAGTCACGGTTCCTCACAGCTTCTCGATGGTCTGCACCGCGGCCTCGATCTCGTCGATCGACGCGGTTTGTCTGCTGGTGATCATGGTCCAGACGTGGTCGCCGACGATCTGGCGAGCACGGTCCGGCTCGAGCTCCGGGTCGACGCCGTGGCGGTGCACCAATCGGTCTGTCGTCAGCTCGAGCAACAGCGGCTGGACCCGGCGAGTGAAGGTCTGCCGCCCCGGCCCAGCCCGGCGCTCACGGTCGGACTCCTGCAGCCAGGTGGCGATGAACTGGGTCCGGTTGTCGCTACTGCGGGTCCGCAGCGCGGCCAGCCGCTCGTCGTGCCGGCCCGGCCAATTGGTCTCCAGCACCTGCGGAACGATCAGCCGGATCGCCACCGACCCGAACCCGACCGCCAGCGCCGCCGCCACGAACCACAACGGCCGCGGCGCCATCCCCGCCGCCCCGAACACCCCGACCAGCAGCAGGCTCACCACAACCGTGATCGCCACATGCTGAACGACAACCCTGTTCAACCGCATCGACCGCGACCGCCGCCCACTCTCCCCCAGCGGCCCCCGCTCCTCCAAAGGCGTCCACTTGTACGACGTCATCCGCCCTCCCGCAAGCACGGCACCATCAGGACTGCGCACCGGAGGGGCCACCCTGAACCCCACAGCCGAAGGCAAGACCTGACAGCGGACCGGCCTGATCCCGGCAGGCGGCTCATTGGCCGACCACCTCGCCAGGCCGAGCGGCGGCGAGCTCGTCGCGGAGGCGGAGCAGAGCAGCTCGAGCCTCGGCCCGGGCTTGTTCTGTCGATCCGTGAGTGGAGTAGCGGGCCTCGCGGTAGAGATCGCCGAGGCGGACGAGCTCCGGCTCGGAGATGCCGCCGACGCCGAGGACCCGGACGATGAACTCGGCCGGTGTCTCCGACGGCTCGCGGGCCACACCGGCCGATGCGGCCGCCTGCTCCAAGGCGACCCAGCAGGCGATCACCGCGTCGGTCGCCGTACCGGAATCGATCCTGGCCAGACCGGCGTCGACCGCCTCTGCGAGCCGCTCTGCCTTGACCCGCTCCCAGTCGGGGTCAGGGCCTTCGGCCTGAGGCAACTCGACCTTGCGGGCGATCCGGTAAATGAGCAGCCCGAGGAAGAAGGCGGCTGCTGCGATCGCGATCCAGATCAGCATCTGCCAGAGCGCCTTCAGCCAGTCCGGCATCGGTCGCTGCTTCACCTCGCGCTCCGGCGGAGGCGTCGCGGGATTCTGCGTCGGGGCTGTCGCGGTCGCAGTCGCCGGTGGCGGCTCACCCGGCGTCGCTCGCAGGGTGCTCTCGCTGACCGGCTGGACCGAACCGCCCGCTGACGCGAGCACCACGAACCCGGCCGCCGATACGCCGAGCATCAGCACGACCACCAGCGCCAGCGCTCCCCCACGGTGGGTCTGCATCTCGGAAGGCTAACCGATCAGAAGCCCGTGTCGAGCCACGGCAGCCGACTGGTGGAAAACGCTTCCGACGCGGCCGAGAGCGCTCCGGCTGTGTGCTCCTGCACCAGACCGGCCGCACCGAGCCGAACCAGCGACGGCCTGCCGAGATACATCGCCCCCAGTTCGCGTACGTCGATCGTCAGGTCGGCCGAACGTGCCGTCGCCTCACACGCGGCTCCGGTCGGCCCGCCGGTGAGATGCCAGGTGCCGGAGTTCCACGGCAGGAACCCGTCGCTCACCGCCAGCACCACGTCGATCTCGCGCGAGTACGTCCGGGCGGCCAGAGCACGAGCGACATCGACCGGCCGTACCCAGATTCCATCGCGCGTGATCGGCCCTGGCTCCCGCGGATCGAGCAGCAGCTCCAGCAGCGGGTCATCCGATGGCAGGTTCCCGTACCGCGTCTCGCTCAGCAGATCCGGCTCCAGCAAGTACCGCCAGAGAGCGGCATGCGACGCGAGATCCACCGCATGGACCCGGCTGACCTGCACATACCTCTTCTCGGCCCGCTTGGTCCGGTAGTACGCGAACCCGGTCACCTCGCCGTCCCGCTCCGCGAGGACACAGCGCCGAGCCGACCCGTTGGCCGGATCGCTCGTGACGTTGTCGCCGGTGACGTAGTCCTGCCACCGCTCGTCGTGCTGGAACATGCCTGGCCGGTCCGCCGCCAGCCGGTTGTGCAGCGCCGTACAGGTGTCGAGCGATTCGCGGATGTCGACGTACTTGATCTTCACGTCGTCGATGCCGGCCACCGGTCGCAGCTCGCGGGCCAGCTTCCGGACGACGATCTCCTGGTGATCCGAGGCCAGGCCATATCCGAAGCGGCCGTAGATGGCCGGCTCGCTCGCGGTCAGCGCGGCGACCGGCTCGACGCCGGCCTCGTAGATCTCGGTCAGCTGGGCACGCATCAGGTCGCGCAGGATGCCGCGGCGCCGATGCGTCGGCCGGACCGCGACCAGGGTCACGCCGGCCACTGGCACCTGCGCTCCTGGCACCGTCATCCGCAGCGAGAACGCGCCGGTATGCCCGACCAGCTGTCGCTCGTCGGTCGCGACGGTGCTCCGCTCTGGCTCCCACACCCGCCGCTCGGCCTCCAGCTGCGCCTCACTCCAGGGCGCGGAGAACGCCAGGTCGACGAGCTCGAGAAGCTCGTCCCAGTCACCCTGAACCGCCCGATCTCGATCGCCATACCCCTTGCCTATCAGACGATCCAGACAGACCGCGCACGATTTCCCGTCAGGGCAGGAAAGATGCTCGAAGAGTGCCTACACCCAGTCACGCAAACCACCCGTCGGCTCCTTAACTGTTAACTCAGCCACACCTCAGGACCCGCGAAAGGCCAGAAATTTCCCGTGGTCGCGGGAAAGTCCGGCTGCACCGAGCTCTAGACTGATGAAAACCGTTTTCATATACTGGCTGACATGACCGCCCATACGACGTTGTCCCTGCTGGTTGGGCTTTCCACGACACTGCGCGAACCTGTGCTGCACGCCATGGTCGACGCGACCACGGTGGCAGTAGTGGTGGATCAGGACGAACTACCCCGCCGGGGCGTGCTGTCCTGGCGGGTGTTCGAGGCGTCCGGGCCGATCGATTCCGGCGAGTTCACCGTCGGCGACGACTGCGGCGCGTGCCAGCTGATCGAGTCGCTGGTGCCGCTGCTCGAGACCCTGGTCGCGCGTGCGCACTGGGACCACGTCGTACTCGCGGCTCCTCCGGCGATGGAGGCACGGCCGCTGGTGAGTGCGCTGGTCGGGGCGGTGCCGGAGCTCACCGTCGACACCGTGACGTGCGTGGTCGACGCCGTACTGCTGGTCGAGCAGTTGTCTGGCGATGAACTGCTCGATGAGCGCGGGCTGGCGCTCGGGCCGCCGGACCGTCGCAACGTGGCCGAGTTGACCGCACGGCAGATCGAGTACGCCGACGTGTGCGTACTCGCGAACGCCCACCGCAGTGCGGCGCCAGCACGGCTGCACAACCTCTTAGGGCACCTCAACCCGCGTACGACGGTCGTCACGGCTGACGTGGGCGGCCTGCCGACCGGACCGGTCGCGCGGACCGGGTTGTTCGACTACCAGGCCGCGGAGGCGTGGGCCGGGGAACTGGCGGCCTCGGACCGGCTGCAGCCAAGCGGCGATGGCGTGACGACTGTGCTGTGGCGGTCGACTCGACCGATGCATCCGGCGCGGCTGAACGACGCGCTCGAGGACATTGTGAACGGCGTCGTACGGAGTCGCGGCGTGGTCTGGCTGGCGAACCGGCCGACGCAGCGCGTCCGGTGGGAGTCCGCCGGGTACAGCGCGTCGCTCGGGATGCTCGGGGAGTGGTCCGACACCGAGCACCTCGCCGAGTGCAGTGTCGTCGCGACCGGCATGGGGCTGGACCCAGCCCGGCTGCAGGCGATTCTCGATGCCTGTCTGCTGACGGAATCCGAACTCGCCAGCCTCAACTGGCAAGACCTCGACGACCCGTTCGCCGGAGTCCTCTAGCCCAGCAGCGGCAATCGGGAGGCGTGGGGGCCGAGCATCTCGCGGTCGGCGTCGTCGAGCGGAAGCCTGCCGGTTGCCTTCAGTACGTACGTCGTCGTGTCCCACTCGATCACGTCCCACGCGTCCGGCCCGAACAAGCCGTCCAGCGTCCGGGCGGTGACCTGCAATCCCTCCGGATCCGGCTCCGGCGCGCCCGGCAGCTCGAGGCTCAGGTCGAGGTGATGGACGGTTGCCTCCAGCACCAAAGTCGCCACGAAATCGGTCGCCCGCAGCACATGCCCCTGCGTCTCGACTCGCCGGCCCTTCTCCATCAGCCCGAGCATGGCCGCCCGGGCCGCCGCCTCGGACAGCTCACGCCAGTGCTGGACCAGGAGCCCCGGCTTCCGGTACGCCGAGGCGACCGTGCGTACGAAGGAGGTGTCTGACTCGTCGGCCCGTGGTGGGAAGTCCTGCCAGTAGGTGACGAAGTCCCGGTCCGGCTCGGCGATGGTCGGGCTGGCGAAGGCCATCAGCGCGCGCTGGGCGTCGTACAGGAGATGGACCAGCAGCGGACCGACCGGCATCGACTTGCAGCGGGTCGGCCGCTGGAAGTCGGCGTCGCTCAGGCCATGGACGGTCTCGGTCACGCGCCCGTACGTCCGGCTCAGCGTCGCCGCCAGCCGGAGCGGTAGCGCTCCCCGCTCAGGTGCCTTCATCCCCCGCCTCCTCGATTGCTCCTCTCCGAAACTAACCCGAGTCAGCCTGGAAGTGTTCCTACGAGCGGGCAGTATCGAGGTGGGACGCGGCTACGGCTTCGAGATGGGTCAGGTCCGAGGCGACGGTCGCGAAGGTGTAGCCCTGGCTCAACCGACGCTGCGCGGTCTGACCGTCCGGCGTGTGAATCCCCGCCGCGACACCGGCCTCCTGCGCCGTCCGCGCGATCAACTCGACCGCCTCCTCGAACGGCCCTTCGACCTCGGGATCACCCGGGAACCGCGCGCCCACCGACAACCCGAGGTCCGACGGCCCGACGTACACCCCGTCGAGCCCGGGCGTCGCACAGATCTCCGCCACGTTCTTCAACCCGAGCGGCGTCTCGATCATCGCCAGTACGACGGTCGCCGCGTCGGCCTCGGCCGGAACCGGCCCGACCCGCAGCGCGGACCGCATCGGCCCGTACGAACGCACTCCAGCCGGCGGATACTTCGCCGCCTGCACCGCCCGCGTCACGTCCTCAGAACTGTCCACCAACGGCACGATCACCCCGGCCGCACCGGCGTCCAGCGCCCGCCCGATCGGCGTCGGATGATTCGCCTCGACGCGCACCAACCCAACCGACCCACTCCCGAGCGCGGCCCCCGCATCCACAGCCAGCAGCCCGGTCAGCAACCCCTGATACCCGATCAGCCCATGCTGCCCATCCAGTACGACGTAGTCGTACCCCACCCGCGCGATCCGCTCGGTCGCCACCGGCGCATCCAGCACCACCCAATACCCGACCAGCTTCTCCCGACCCCGAAGCCGCCCAGCAAACTCCAGCGCACCCACATGCTCTCCTTCAACGATTCCCCCAACCCTAAACCGGCGGGACACCGTGGCGGCGGGTGCTGAAGTGGCGGTTTTTGGTTTGGGCGGCGGCTAGGCGGGCGATCAGGTCGGTGCGGAGGTCTTCCGGTTCGACGATGGCGTCGATGACCAGGTCGGCGGCGAGGCGGAGGATGTCGATGTCGGTCTCGTACTCCTCGCGCAGGCGGGAGACGTACTCGACCCGTTCGGTCTCGTCCGCGATCTCCTGGATCTTGTTGTAGTACACGGCGTTGATCGCCGCCTCCGGGCCCATCACCGCGATCTTCGCGGTCGGCAGCGCGATACACGCGTCCGGTGAGAAGCCGGGACCACACATCGCGTAGAGCCCGGCGCCGTACGCCTTGCGCACGATCACCGACACGGTCGGCACGGTCGCCTCCGAGACCGCGGTGATCATCTTCGCGCCGTGCCGGATGATCCCGGCCCGCTCCACCTCGCTGCCGATCATGAACCCCGGTACGTCGCACAGGTACACCAGCGGCACGTTGAACGCGTCGCACAGCCAGATGAACCGGGCAGCCTTGTCCGCCGAGTCGACGAACAGCACCCCACCCTTGACCGCCGGCTGGTTCGCCACGATCCCGATCACCTGCCCGGCGAGCAGCCCGAACCCGGTGACGAGCTCCGGCGCGTACGACGGCTTGATCTCGAAGAACGTGTCGGCGTCGACCACGGCGTCGATCACGTCATGGATGTCGAACCCGACGCTCTCCTCGGCCGGCACCAGATCCCGGGTGAAGTCGCGGGCCGGCGGCGTTTCGTCGTACGACGGAGGCTGCGACTGCCACGAACCGGGCAGGTAGGAGAAGTAGTGCTTGGCCAGGTCGATCGCCTCGGCGTCGTCGGCCGCGAGCAGATCGCCGCAACCGGAGACGCTGGTGTGCATCCGGGCGCCGCCCATCTCCTCGAGCGTCACCTTCTCGCCGACGACCATCTCGGCCATCCGTGGTGAGCCCAGGTACATCGAGGCGTTGCCGTCGACCATGATCACCAGGTCGCAGAACGCCGGGATGTACGCGCCACCGGCCGCGGACGGGCCGAACAGGCAGCAGATCTGCGGCACCTTGCCGGACAGGGCGACCTGGTTGTGGAAGATCCGCCCGGCACCGCGACGGCCGGGGAACAACTGAACCTGGTCCGTGATCCGTGCGCCGGCGGAGTCGATCAGCCAGAAGATCGGCAATTCGTCTCGGATCGCCGCCTCGGTGATCCGGACGATCTTCTCCACCGTACGAGCACCCCACGATCCGGCCTTGACGGTCGGGTCGTTGGCCACGATCAGCGCCGGCCGGCCGTCGACCAATGCGCGCCCGGTGACCACGCCGTCGGCTGGAAGGCCGGCGTTGAGCGCGTTCGCCAGCTGAGCGTCCTCGACGAAGCTGCCCTCGTCAACGAGCAGCGCGATCCGGTCGCGAACGTACAGCTTGTTCTGCGACGCGAGCTTCGCGGCAGCCTTCTCGGGCGGCCCCAGCGTCGCCTCCCGAGCGGCCTTCACCTCGGTCCAGTGGTCCCTCATAACTGCCTTTCTACCTGTTACGTCCGAAGATCCGAGGGCTATACGCCACAGTTCTTCGGACGCAACGGAATCATTCGACCGGGAGCCCGAGGCTTCGGGCGATCAGCATGCGCTGGACTTCCGACGTACCTTCGCCGATCTCGAGGATCTTGGCGTCCCGGTAGAACCGCGTCACCGGGTACTCCTCCATGAAGCCGTAGCCGCCGAACACCTGGGTCGCGATCCGGGTCGCCGTCACCGCCGACTCGGTCGCGTACAGCTTCGCCACCGACGCCGCCTGCTTGAAGTCAGCCATCGACGCACCGGCGTCCTTCAGCGCCGCCGCCCGGTAGACGAGCATCTCCGCGGCATCCGCCATCACCTTCAGATCCGAGATCTGGAACGCGACGCCCTGCTTCTGCCCGATCGGTACGCCGAACGTCTTCCGCTCACCGGCGTACTGCACCGACATCTCCAGGCACGCGCGGATGCAGCCGAGCGCGACCGCCGCGATCGCGACCCGCCCGTCGTCCAGGGTAGCCAGGAATTGCGCGAACCCCTTGCCCCGCTCGCCGAGCAGGTTGCCCGCCGGGACCCGGCAACCACCGAACGACAGCGGATGCGTGTCCGAGGCGTGCCAGCCGAGTTTGTCGTACGCCGCCTCCGCCACGAATCCCGCCGTACCAGTCGGAACGATGATGGTGGAGATCTCCGGCCGCCCGTCCGGCTTCTCGCCCGTACGCGCGGTGACAGTGACGCAGGAGGTGATGCTCGAGCCGGAGTTGGTGATGAACTGCTTCGAGCCGTCGATCACCCACTCGTCGCCATCCAGCACGGCGCGAGTCTTGGTCGCGCCCGCGTCCGATCCCGACTCCGGCTCGGTCAGCCCGAAACCGGCCAGATTGCGACCGGCCACCAGGTCCGGCAGCCACTGCTGCTTCTGCTCGTCGGTGCCGAAGGTGAGGATCGGGTTGATACCGAGCCCGACCGCCGCCTCGAGCGTGATGCCCATCGACTGGTCGACCCGGGAGATCTCCTCGATCGCCACGCACAGGCTGGTGAAGTCGCCGGCCGAACCGCCGTACTCCTCCGGTGCCGTCAGCCCGAACAGCCCGAGCCGGCCCATCTTCTGCACGACCTCCACCGGGAAGTAGTGCTTGCGGTCCCACTCGGCGGCGTGCGGGGCGATCTCCGCCTCGGCGAAGTCGCGCACGCTCTGGCGGAACTCGCGGTGCTCCTCGGACAGCTCGAACATGACGCACTCCCTGTGCTTGACGCTTACGTAAACGTAAAGCACGCTGGGTGCGTGCACAAGCCCGCGCAGACCTGGTCGATCGCCGAACTCGCCACCCAGTACGACGTCACGCTGCGAACGATCCGGTTCTACGAGGACCGCGGCCTGCTCACCCCCGAGCGCCGCGGCACCGTCCGCGTCTACCACCCGCGCGACCGCGTCCGCCTGGGCCTCATCCTCCGCGGCAAACGCCTCGGCTTCTCCCTCGACGAAATCGCCACCATCGTCGACATGTACGACGCCGAACCCGGCGAAGAAGGCCAGCTCGTCTACCTCCTGGACCAAATCACCACCCGCCGAGCCGACCTCGAACAACGCCGCCAAGACATCGACGAAACCCTCCAAGAACTCGCCGACGTCGAAGCCCGCTGCCAAGCGGATCTGAAAGCCCTCCGCAGCCGTCAGAGGGCGTCTTCGTAGGCCTTCAGGGTTTTGACGAAGAGGGCGCGCTGAGAGTCGGTGAGGGGGTCCAAGGCCTGGCGCCAGGCTTGGGCGCTGCGGGACAGCCAGGTGTCGATGGAATCTCGGTGGGTGTCGGAGAGGGTGACGATCGCGCGGCGGCGGTCGGTGGGGTCTTCGCGGCGGTCGAGGATGCCTTTGCGGGTGAGTTCGCTGACCATCAGGCTCACCGTGGCTGGGGTGACTTCGAGGCGGTCGGCCAACTCATTGACGCCGAGGGGGCCGTCGAAGAGCAGGTAGGCGAACAGCGACAGGTGCCGCGGCGCGAGATTCATGTCGGCGAGTTCGTCGGGCACCTTCATCCGTTTCGTACGGCCGACCATCCGCGGCATCAGCAACAACAACGTGCGGATGCTGTCATCGACGCTTGACATACCTTTGTCCTCAAAACTACTTTGCTTGCAAAGCTAAGTTACTCGACATTTGAGGGTACTCGCGTGAACGCACAGATCCTGCTGCTGACTACCACTGGCGCCCGCTCGGGCCGGTCCCACACCACCCCGGTCGCATACGCCGAGGATGGCGGCCGGCTGATCATCTTCGCCTCCAACGCCGGCCGGCCCCAGTCGCCCGCCTGGCTGCACAACCTGCGGAAGAACCCGGCCGTCACCGTCGAGGTCGGCGACACGACGTACGACGCGATCGCCACCGAGCTCACCGGCGCCGAACGCGACCGCCTGTACGCCGAGCAGGCGACCCGCGACCCCGCCTTCGCCACCTACCAGCAGAACACCTCTCGCGTCATCCAGGTCGTCGCCCTCACCCCAGCACGAGTCGGCGCCGCCACCGCCCAGCTGAAGGAGATCCACGCCGGTCTCCGCAAGCAGCTCGCCGACACACTGGAGGCAGTCGACGCTTACCTCGCCGGCGACGGCGAGTTGCCGCGATCAACAACCGAGCTTCAGCAACACTGCCTCTCCTTCTGCGGGGCACTGCACGCCCACCACACCCGCGAGGACGGTGTCTTCCCACGCCTCGCCGCCGACTTCCCCGAGCTGAAACCAGCCCTCGATCGCCTTGGCCGCGAGCATGAAGCGGTCGCCGCCCTCAACGCCGAGCTCAGTACGACGCTCGACCGCCTGACCGCGGCGCCCACTCGCGAACTGGCCGAGAGCCTCAGAGCCGACCTGAGCCGCCTCGCCGCCGACCTCGAAGCCCACTACGTCTACGAGGAAGCCCACCTCGGCCCAGCCCTCGACGCAGCCTGACCCCAAGTTTCCGGAGTCCTACTGCCACCAGCTGCAGATTTGTTTCCGAAGATCGCACGGCCAGGGTGTCGATCGGGCCAAGGCCGGTTCGTGTAGGGGGTGAAAGGACCTACACGAGGAGGCAGTCATGGGCGAAATCATTGTGGTGTGCAACGTGACGCTGGATGGTGTCATGCAGGCACCCGGCTTACCCGATGAGGACCTGCGCGGTGACTTCCCGTACGGCGGCTGGGCCGCGCCGTACAGCAAAGACGCGATGGGCCGCGTGCTGGGCCAGCGCGCGGGCAAGACCGGTGGCATGCTGCTCGGGCGGCGTACGTACGAGCAGTTCGCGAGCTTCTGGCCGAAGCAGCCGGACAACCCGTACACCGAGGCCCTCAACCGGCAGCAGAAGTACGTCGTCTCGTCCACTCTGCGCGACCCAGACTGGGTCAACTCCCACGTCATCACCCTCGACGACATCCCGAAACTCAAGGCAGAGCAGGACCTTGTCGTCCTCGGCAGCGGCGAGCTGCTTCGCTCGATCCCCCACCTCTTCGACCGGTACATCCTGCTGATCCATCCCCTGGTCCTCGGCACCGGCCGCCGCCTCTTCGAGAGCCATCACCAGCCCCTCGAACTCACCCACACCGAGGAGACAACCACTGGCGTCGTGATCACTACCTACCGTCCGGCCACCCGCGAAGGTTAGACGGCGACAGCAGTCGACCGTACGGCGCTCTGGTAGCGGCGCAGGGCCAGGGCGGCGATGCGGGGGTCGGCTCCGAGGGGTGCGCTGACGTGCCGGCCGGCAGCCAGCCGACGGACGCGGTCGGCGAAGAAGCCTGGGGCCAGCAAGTACGTCGCAACCGCCACACGCCCCGGCGTACGAGCCAACACCGACGCAACATGCTCGCCGGCACCGGAGACATAGCCGACCTCGACCGGCCGATCGATGCGAGCGGCAAGCAACGCGGCCGTCTCGGCGCAGTCGTCGAGGGCCCGGCGATCCGACGAGCCGGCAGCCGCCATCACCACGCGGTCCACCCGACTGAGATCGCCCAGCCGATCAGCCATCACATCAGCCAACACAGGGTCAGGTCCCAATGCCGGAGCCGCCTCGACCCGCCCGGGAAAACGATCCACTTCGTCCGCAATGTCGACGTACACGTGATAGCCGCTCGACAGCAGCAACGGCACCACGACAGCTTGGTTGCTGTCGGCAACCACGCGGCCGACCAGCGACGGCAGCGCCGGTACGTCGACGTCGACAAACCCGAGCGACACAGGGATATCCGGCCGCTGCCGCGCCATCAACCGAACCAGCTCATGCACCTCACGGATGCCCCGAGGATCCGCCGTGCCATGCGCCGCCGCGATCAGGTCCACCCCACGTGGCATCACGCCGGCCGTCAGCTGCCGCGCGCGTCGAGCTGTGAAGGCGCTCATGACGGCAGTCCCACCGGCTGCTCGACGGCGAGGCGGTAGCCCCGGCGTACGACGGTTCGCACCAGCTCCGGTTTTCCGATCGCGGTTCGCAGTCGGTTCACGGTCACCTCCACCGCATGCACGTCCTCGGCTCCAGGGAGCACCGCGAGCAACGCCGGTCGCGACACCACATCACCACCAGCCGCCACGAGGGCCGCCAGTACGGCGCGCGGCCCCGGACCGAGTGGCAGCACCACACCGTCCAGGACCGCGGCACCACCACGAATCACCAACTGCCCGAACTCCGTCTCGATCGACCGCGCGTTGTCGTCGGTCAACCGGTCGGTGACGATCCGGATCAACGCACCCAGCCGGTAGCGATCCGGCACCAGCGGGTCCAGGCCCAGGTTCAGAAAGGGCGCAGCCGTGACAGGACCCACACAGGCGTTCAGCACCCGACCTGTCCGCAGCGAGGTGAGCAGAGCGTCGTACTGACCAGTCAAAGCAGCAGCATCGAGCATTGCCTGTGCACCGGGCGCGGACGTGTGCACCACTGCGTCCACCGCACCAGTGCAGAGCTGACCGATCATCCGCTCGACCACAGCCGGATCAGGCGCCGGACCCCAGCGGTACACCTCCAGCCCACGTACGGACGCGCCCGCCGACCGCAGCGAGTCCTGCAGCGCCGGGTCGGACAGTCCATGCAGCTGTACGACGATCTTGCGCCCAACCACGCCCTGGTCGCGCAACCACTCCACGACCTCGGCGGTCGTCTCCGACCGGGCCGACCAGTGCTCGACCAGTCCGGCGGCCCGGATCGCGCCCCTGGCCTTCGGGCCGCGGGCGAGGATGCGCGACTGCTCCAGAGTGCCCAGCAGATCCGCGGCCAGACCGGCGGTGTCGGCCGCCTCGATCCAGCCGCGGAACCCGACCGCAGTGGTCACGACCACGTCGTCCGGCGGGTTCGCGATCACCCGCCGGGTCGCCTCGATCAGCGCATGGTCGTCGGCGACCGGGATGATCTGCAGCGTCGGGGCGTGCAGCACTTTCGCGCCGCGGCGCTCGAACGACGCGATCAGATCCTCTGCGCGCCGATGCGCGGTGATCGCGATCGTGCATCCACTGAGTGGTCCGGGCTTACTGGTCACCGAGATTCACCGTCACCTGTCCATCAATGACCTCAACAGGAAATACCGGCAGCGACACCGACGGATCGTCCAGGCACACACCGGTGCGCAAGTCGAAGACCTGCTTGAACATCGGCGACGCAACCGTCGGAACCTCACCGCGGCTGCCGACGATCCCACGCGACATCACGTTCGCACCGCTGAACGGATCATGGTTGCCGATGGCGTACACCGACCCGTCGTGGGTGCGGAACAACGCGATCTGCACCTCGCCGATCAACGCGGCTACACCGCGCTCCGGCAGCAGTACGTCGTACCGGCAGACGACTGTCTGACTCATGGCAGTCACGCTCATCGGCGTACCTCCAATCGAGGGCCGGCGAGCAGCACCGGCTCCAGCTGCCCGCGTTCGGCCGGGGTGGCCGGACGCGGCTGGTTGCGCTCGACCACGTACCGCAGGTCGGCGTCCGGCTGGTCCGGGGCGTTCACGAAGGAGACGAACCGGGCCAGCTTGTCGGGGTCGTTCAAGGTGGCCTGCCACTCGTCGACGTAGGCGTCGACGTGCTTGGCCATCGCGGCGTCGAGGTCGGCGGCGATGCCGAGGCTGTCGTTCAGTACGACGTCGCGCACGTGATCCAGACCGCCTTCGAGCTCCTGCATCCACACCGCCGTCCGCTGCAGCCGGTCGCCGGTGCGGATGTAGTACATCAGGAACCGGTCGATCGCCTGGAACAGCTCCTCGTCGGTCAGGTCCGAGGCGAGCAGCTCCGCGTGCCGCGGCGTCATTCCGCCGTTGCCGCCGACGTACAGGTTCCAGCCCTTCTCGGTCGCGATCACGCCGACGTCCTTGCCGCGTGCCTCGGCGCACTCCCGCGCGCAGCCGGAGACACCGAGCTTGAGCTTGTGCGGCGACCGCAGCCCGCGGTACCGCAGCTCCAGCGCGATCGCCATCCCGACCGAGTCCTGTACGCCGTACCGGCACCAGGTGGAGCCGACACACGACTTCACCGTCCGCAGCGCCTTGCCGTACGCGTGCCCGGATTCGAAGCCCGCGTCGACCAGCCGCTTCCAGATCGCCGGCAGCTGCTCGATCCGGGCGCCGAACAGGTCGACCCGCTGACCGCCGGTGATCTTGGTGTAGAGGCCGAAGTCGCGCGCCACCTCGCCGATCGTGATCAGGCCCTCCGGGGTGATCTCGCCACCCGGGATCCGCGGTACGACGGAGTACGTCCCGTCCTTCTGCATGTTGGCCATCACGTGGTCGTTGGTGTCCTGCAGCGTGGCCCGCTCGCCCTCGAGGACGTGACCGGCCGGGTCCAGACTGGCCAGGATCGACGCGACCACCGGCTTGCAGATGTCGCAGCCGCGACCGGTGCCGTGCCGCTCGACGATCTCGCTGAACGTCCGCAGCTCGGTGATCCGGACCACGTCGAACAGCTCAGCCCGGGAGAGCGCGAAGTGCTCACACAGGGCCTTGCTGACCTCGACACCGGCCTTGGCCAGCTCGGAGTTCATCAGGTTCTTCACGATCGGCAGGCAGGACCCGCAGCTGGTGCCGGCCTTGGTCTTGCCGCACACCGACTTGATGTCGCTGCAGCCTTCATCACGTACGGCGCAGCGGATCGTCCCGGCCGACACGTTGTTGCAGGAGCAGACCGGCGCGTCGTCGGGCAGCTCGAGCTTGACCGGCCCGGCACCCTCGGGCAGCAGGAAAGCCGCCGGGTCCGCGCCGAGCTCGCGGCCGACCATCGGCCGGAGTCCCGAGTACGCCGACGCGTCGCCGACGAGGATGCCACCGAGCAACGTACGCGCGTCGTCCGACAGAACCAGCTTCTTGTACACACCCGCGACCGGGTCGGCGTACACGATGTCGAGCGCGCCCTCCGACGTACCGAACGCGTCGCCGAAGCTCGCGACGTCGACACCGAGCAGCTTCAGCTTGGTCGAGGTGTCGGCGCCGGGGAACGTCGCCTCACCGCCGAGCAACCGGTCCGCGACGATCTCGGCCATCGTGTAGCCGGGGGCAACCAGACCCCACACGCGCCCTTCGATACAAGCGACTTCACCGATCGCCCAGACACCCGGCACCGAGGTCCGGCAGGCCTCGTCGACCACCACACCGCCGCGCTCACCGATCTCCAGGTTGGCCGCCCGGGCCAGCTCGTCGCGCGGCCGCACACCGGTCGCGAAGACAACCACGTCGGCCGGCAGATCGGGGCCTTCAGCAAGCGCCATGGCGCGAGCGGCACCCTGCGAGGTGAGCTTGACCCGCGTGCACTGCGTCGACACCAGCACGTCGACGTCGAGACCCTGGATGAGCCGGGACAGCGCCGCACCGCCGCCCTCGTCGACCTGTAGCGGCATCAGCCGCGGCGCGAACTCGACCACCTTGGTCGCGGCACCCAGGGCTCGGAGCGCACCAGCGGCCTCGAGACCCAGCAGACCGCCGCCGACCACGACACCGTTGACTTCCTTGCCTTCCGACTTCAGCCGCTCGACGTACACCCGCAGCGCGGCAACGTCATCGACCGTCCGGTAGACGAAGCAGCCCTGGGCGTCGTTGTTCTTCACCGGCGGCACGAACGCCGACGAGCCTGTCGCCAGGACCAGTTCGTCGTACCCGATCTGCTCGCCGCGCGCGGTCTCGACGACCTTGGCGGCGGGGTCGATCGACATGACCTGCACGCCCTTGCGCAGCGTCACCGCGGGGTCGTCCCACAGCTCTGGATCGCCGAGCGACAGGTCCTGCGGGTCACGGCCGGAGAAGTAGCTGGTCAACGCGACCCGGTCGTACGGGAAGCGCGGCTCCTCGGCCAGCACGGTGATGCGCCACTGGATCTCGGCATCGCGGGACCGCAGCGCCTCGACCAACCGGTGAGCGACCATGCCACCGCCCACCACTACAACGTGCCGGGCCTTGTTCAGCTCTGTCATCGTCGCCCTCCTGGTTGGAACTTCTTCGGTCTCGCCGCGGCGGAAGCGGTCGAGCAGATCGCCGACGGCGCCGGTGCAACTGCCGCACCCGGTCGTCGCCCGCGTCTTCGCGGCGATGCCGGCGACGCTGTCGGCACCTCCACGCCAGGCCGTCTCGATCGCGGCCCTGGTGACGCCGTTGCACCTGCAGACGGTGGCCACCTTCTTCTTCGGTGCGTCGGGAGTCGCCAGCAGCCCTTCGGCCTCGACCGGGGTGCCCCGGTCCGCCAGCAGCACCAGCTCCGCGGCCACCTCGGGCGCACCGACCGCGACGGCCGACCGCACGATGCCGTCCCGCAGTACGGCGCGGACGTACCGCTCGCCGTCCTCGAGCCGAACCACTTCGCCCTCGTCCTCTTTGTTGCCGAGGACAAGCAGATCCAGACCGCCCGAGGTCAGCCGGACGACTTCGTAGTCCGGTACGTCGGCCGGCGTACCGAGCAGCTGCTGAGCCAGCGCCTCGGCCTGGGCCCACGCCGACGCAACCGTGCCGGTGACCCGGCCGTCGAGCTCGGCGCAGTCCCCGATCGCGTGGATCCGGGCATCGCCAACGCTGGTCAGCGATCCGTCGACGACGATGCCGCCGGTCGGCCCGATCGGCAGACCGGAGGCCAGATTGGTCCGCGGCTTCACTCCGCAGGCGACGACGAGCAGCTCGCCGAAGACCTGCCGGCCGCCGCGCAACCGCAGGGCCCGGAACCGCTCGTCCCGCAGGTCGGTGCCCTCGAGCGTCGTGTTGAGCAGCACCTCGACGCCGAGCTCGCGGACCGCGCGGGTGATGCGGCGCCCGGCGGTGAGCCGGATCGTCTTGTCCAGCAGAGTTTCGCCGTCGTGGACCAGTGTCACGGCGACGCCACGCTCGCGCAGCGCGCAGGCCGTCTCGACACCGAGCACGCCACCACCGAGGACGACCGCACGTCGTACCCGGGTCGCCTGCTCGACGATTGCGGCGGCGTCGGCCGCGGACCGCAGCGTGTGGATCCCCGCCGCGTCCGGAACGCCCTTCGGCACGACCGGCGTCGCACCTGTCGCGAACACCAGCCGGTCGTACGCCCACTCGCGGCCCTCGGTGTCCGTGACCACACACCGGGCCCGGTCGACCTTCGCCGCGATCGACGTAGCCTCGTCACCGATGACCGGCTGGGCCGCACGGCCGGCGACGTACTCGGTCAGCCGGCCACGGTTGTACGACCCCTCGTCGCCGAGGACGGTCACGTCGTACGTCGGCAACAGGCCGGCCAGCCGTCGGCCGGCCATGCCACCGCCGATGATTACCAGACGCTCACTCATGCCGGAACTCCAGTCGCCGGAAGGCTGGCGGCTGTGACTTCGACGGCACAGGCCTTGAACTCGGGCATCCGGGACACCGGGTCGAGCGCATCGTTGGTGAGCTCGTTGACCGCGCCGGCGCCGCCCCAGTGGAACGGCACGAACACCGTGTCCGGACGTACGTCGGCTGTCACCCGGGCCGGAAGGACCATAGAGCCCCGAGTGGTGCGCAGCTGGACCGGGCGCCCATCGGATATGCCCAGCTGCGCAGCCACCCGCGGGTGGATCTCGACGAAGACCTCTGGCTCGGCCTCGGCCAGTTCCAGCACGCGGCGGGTCTGCGCACCACTCTGGTAGTGCTGCAGCAGCCGGCCGGTAACGAGGTAGATCGGTGCTGCTGCGTTCAGGTCGTCCGCGACGGGCCGGTGGTCCACCGGTACGACGTGAGCGCGGCCGTCCGGCGTACTGAAGGCATCCGCGAACAGCCGTGGGGTGCCCGGGTGGCCTTCAGCCGGGACCGGCCAGAACAGCGCCTCGCCGGAGTCGATCCGGTCCCAGGTGATGCCGGCGTAGTCAGCCTTTCCGCCCTTGCTGGCGAGCCGCAGCTCTTCGAACACCTCGGCCGGGTCGGTCGGGAAGCCCGTCTCACAACCGAGCCTTGAAGCCAGACCAGCAAAGACAGCCAGGTCGCTGCGGACATCACCCGGCGGCTTGATCGCGGCCCGACGGCGGATGACCCGGCCCTCGAGCGAGGTCATCGTGCCCTCTTCCTCGGCCCACTGGGTCACAGGGAAGACGACATCCGCCAGCAGAGCAGTCTCCGACGGTACGACGTCAGCCACGACCAGCAGATCCAGCGACCCCAGCCGCTCCCGCACCGACGCCAGCCGCGGCGCCGACACGAGCAGGTTGCTCCCGTGGACCAGCAGCGCCTTCGGGCCGCCCGGCATGCCAAGGGAGTTGATGAGCTCGACAGCGCTCTTCCCCGGACCAGGAAGGCTGGAGGGGTCCACGCCCCAGACACCCGCCACATACTCCCGCGCAGCCGGGTCGGAGATGCTGCGGTAGCCGGGGAGCTGGTCGGCCTTCTGACCGTGCTCCCTGCCGCCCTGGCCGTTGCCCTGCCCGGTGATGCAGCCGTAGCCGTTGCCGAGCCGCCCCGGCAGGCCCAGCGCCAGCGCGAGGTTGATGCAGGCCGTCACGGTATCGGTGCCCTTGCTGTGCTGCTCGGCACCGCGTCCGGTCAGGATGAACGCTCCGGCGCCCCCGTGCACAGGTGCGGCCGCAGCAAGCGCCCGCGCGGCCCGCCGGATCGTCGCAGCCGGTACGCCGGTCACACGTTCCGCCCGCTCAGGCCACCAGGAGGCGGTCGAGCGGAACAGCGCATCCGGGTCGTCGGTGCGTTCCTGCAAGTACGCCGTATCCGCCAGACCTTCCTGCAGTACGACGTGAGTCAGCGCAAGCACCAGCGCCAGATCGGTCCCTGGAGTCGCCTGGAGATGGATGCCGGCGCCGTCCTCGGTCAGCGTGGCAGTCGCCGAACGACGCGGGTCGACGACCAGAAGTCCACCCGTGTCCCGTGCGCCTTGCAGGTGCGCGACCGCAGGCGGCATCGTCTCGGCGATGTTGCTGCCGACCAGTAGGACGGCGCCGGCTCCGGCCAGGTCGGCCAGCGGGAACGGCAGCCCTCGGTCGATCCCGAAGGCGCGGTTCGTCGCGGCCGCGGCGGACGACATGCAGAACCGGCCGTTGTAGTCCACATTCGCGCTCTTCAGCGCCACCCGGGCGAACTTGCCCAGTGCGTACGCCTTCTCGTTGGTCAGCCCACCGCCACCGAACACGGCCACCGCGTCGTTGCCGTGCTCGGCCTGCAGCGCCCGGATCCGGTCGGCGACGAAGTCGAGCGCCTCGTCCCAGCTGGCCGGCACCAGTTCGCCGGCCGCGTCCCGCACCAGCGGAGTGGTCAGCCGGTCCGGCACAGTCAGGACCTCCGGAGCCGTCCAGCCCTTTCGGCACAACCCGCCCTTGTTGGTCGGGAAGTCCCGCGGCTGCACCTCCACTGCACCCGGCCGGTCAGCCGGGTGCAGGGTGGTGGCGCACTGCAGAGCGCAGTACGGACAGTGGGAGGGAACTGCCGTCACACGCGCTCCCGGCTGAGCGGGCCACCCTTGCGGAGGTAGCAGAAGTAGGTCACGGCCAGGCAGACCACGTAGAAGCCGCAGAAGAGGTACAGCGCCGGGATGAGCGAGCCGAAGCTGCTGGTCGACACCGCGAACCCGCGTGGGACCAGGAAGCCGCCGTACGCGCCGACCGCGGAGGCGATGCCAATGCAGGCTGCCGCCTCGCGCTTGGCCCGGCCCAGGTCGTCCGGCGTGGTCAGCCGGAACACCGCGGGGATCATCCGGTACGTCGACCCGTTGCCGGCGCCGCTGGCGACGAACAGGACCAGGAAGCTGATCAGGAAGGCCGGGAAGCTGCCCGCGTTCAGCGACACGATCGCGGACAGGATGCCGATGCCCATCACCACGAAGGCGCAGACCGTCACCCAGGCGCCGCCGAGCTTGTCGGACAGCTTGCCGCCGAACGGCCGCGAGACCGAGCCGACCAGGGCACCGAGGAAGGCGATGTGGGCCACCGTGATCTCGGGGAACGTGGTCTTGATCAGCAGCGGGAAGGCCGCGCCGAAGCCGATGAACGAGCCGAAGGTGCCGATGTAGAGGAACGAGATGATCCAGGTGTGCGGCCGCTTCGCCGCCGCGATCGAGGACCGGAACGACGAGGTCGCCACGGACAGGTTCGCCATCACCTTCCAGGCCAGGAAGGCGGCCAGCAGGATCAGCGGGATCCACATCAGGCCGGCCCGGTTCAGCGTCAGGCCGGCACCGGCGACGATGACGATCGGCACCAGCAGCTGGACCACGGCGACGCCCAGGTTGCCGCCGGCCGCGTTGATACCGAGCGCGAAGCCCTTCTCCTTCTCCGGGTAGAAGAAGGAAATATTCGTCATACTGCTGGCGAAGTTGCCGCCGCCGACACCCGCGGTGGCCGCGACCAGCGCCATCAGCACGAACGGCGTGTCCGGCTGGGTCATGAAGTAGGACAGCCCGATGGTCGGGATCAGCAGCAGCATCGCGGACACGATGGTCCAGTTCCGGCCGCCGAACTTCGGTACCGCGAACGTGTAGGGCAGCCGCAGCGTCGCGCCGACCAGGCTCGGCAGCGCGACCAGCCAGAACAGCTGGTTCGTGGTGTAGGTGAAGCCGGCCTTCGGCATCGACACGACGACGATGCTCCACAGCTGCCAGACCGAGAAGCCGAGGAACTCGGCGAAGATGGAGGGCCAGAGGTTGCGCCGCGCGACCGCACGGCCCTTCTCGGCCCAGAAACTGGCGTCCTCGGGATCCCAGACGTCGATCCAGCGCCCGCGCCGTGGCGCCTCGACCGTACCGACCGCACCGCTGCCGTCGCGGGTGGCGACGGCCTCTGGTCGTGCCTCGAGCGTCATCGTAAGTCTCCGATCATCCGACCTCACTGATTAGGCCAGGACGCTATGACCGGGGTGTTTCCGAGTAGTCATCTTGTTGTTACGCCGTCGAAACGGCTCCCGCACACCCATCGCGAGGTGGTGAGAGAAGAACCGCCCGCCGGGGTGCAGACCAGTCGTCAGACAGGTCTCTCACGGCGGGTCACACCTGGCCGTCCGGAGCGGCCGCGCCCTATGGTGCGACGTATGGAGACGTTCGAGGGGACGGTCAGCGTCAACCCCGGTGGTGGCGCCTGGGTCGAGGTGCCGGGTGAGGTGATCGACGCGCTCGGCGGCGGTGGGCGGATTCCGGTCCAGGCCACCTTCGACGGGATCGCGTACCGCGGGTCGATCGCGTCGATGGGCGGCTGTATGGCGCTCGGCATCCTGAAGAGCATCCGCACCGAACTCGGCAAGGAGGCCGGCGACCCCGTCACTGTCACCGTCGAGCGCGACACGGCCGAGCGGACGATCGAGGTGCCGGCCGATCTCGCTGCCGCGCTGGACGGCGCCGGGTTGCGCGCGGCATTCGACAAGCTGAGCTACAGCCACCGGCGTGAGCACGTGAACGCGATCAACGACGCCAAGAATCCGGAGACCCGCGCCCGCCGGATCAGCAAAGCTCTGGAGATGCTCACGTCTTCTTGAGAGACGCCAATTCGGTGCGATTGGCGACGCCGAGCTTGGCGTAGACGTGGGCGAGGTGTGTCTTCACCGTGCCGCGGCTCATGAACAGTCTTTCGCCGATCTCCGGATTGCTGAGCCCTTCCACGGCCAGCGCGACGACCTCCTGCTCGGTCGGCGTCAGGCTCGCCCACCCGCTCGACGGACGACCACGCGTGCCCCGAGTACGACGTACGTACGCGACAGCCTCGTCCAGCGACATCGGCGCCTCGTCGGTCGTCGGCAGCACCGGTCGGTCAGGTGGAGCGGCGTAACCACTGTCCGCACGGGCTGCTGCGGCGGCGTTGGCCAGGCGGGCCGCATCGGCAGAGCGGTTGGTGTGATCCGCCAGCAGGGCGAGGGACTCCAGACTGTCGATGAGATAGGTCCGCAGGCCATGGTCGACCCTGGTGGTCAGTGCCTCGTGCAGAAGGTCTGCCGCCTGGTCCGGCTGCTCGGCGATCAGCGAGCGACCCTGCTGGTCAAGAGCGTCGGCAAGGATCCTGGGCAGGTTGTAGCGGCGCGCCAGCTCCGCCGCGCGGTCCAGGGCTTCGGTCGCCTCGGCCTCGCGCCCGCCGGCGCGCAGCGCGGCCGCAACCGTTGGCAGCAGCATCGCCGGGACGAAAGTCCGTGCGAGTGGACTGTCCAGCGACGTTTCGCGTTCCGTCCACTGGACCGCGGCCTCGTACTCGCCACTCCGGTAGGAGATGAGGCCCATCACCTGGCCGAGGTTCGGCACCACGGCACCGGCTGTCTCGGCGAGCTCGAGCAACGGGTGCATCAACTCGCGAGCCTCCGCGAGCCGGCCGGTCCGCGCGAGCAGTGCCGCCAGTTGTCCGCGCGCCGTACCGACTCGATGGAAATCGGCCAGCGGTTCCGCCGCGGCGAGGGCCCGTTCGGCTACCGCGACGGCTCTGTGCAGCTCACCGGTCGACGCCAGGCTCTCGGACCACACGGTGAGAACAGTCGAGGCGATCCCCCGTTCGCCGCTGGTGATCAGTCCCTCGGTGACCAGCTCGAGCAGCGGTCGCAGCTCGTCGTGCCGATCCCAGAGCGACACCAGGACGCACTGCAACGCGATGTTGGCGTCGCGGGCGTGATCGTTCCCGATCCCCTCGGCCAGCCGCCGCCCTTCCGCGGCCAGCTCCCAGGCTTCCTGGAAGCCGGTGAAGAACTTGCCAACGGCAACCAACGCGAGGAAGAGCGAGCGCATCCGGTCGTCGCCGAGCTCGGTCGCAAGCTCCAGCCCGCGGCCGGCCGCGTCGTACCCGAACGGGTCGACGGTGTCGGCCACGGTCGCGTAGCCGTACAGCAAACGGGCCTGAAGCAACGTTCGGTCGTCCGGCGCGCGCTCGATCGCTCGCCGCAGGTAGCCGATCCCCTCATGACCGGTCGCCTGCAGATTCCATAGCCACCGCAAGGCCGCCGCCAGGCGGCGGCCACGGCCCGGATCCTCCGACGACAATCCGTGCTCCAACGCGGCCCGGTAGTTCTCCCGATCCGGTTCGATCGCTGCCCGCCACGCCTCCCGATCGGTGTCCAGCAAGGGCTCCGCGGCCTCGGCGACGCCGAGGTAGTAGTCGAGGTGCAGGTCGCGCGCGGCTTCGAGCTCACCCGCTTCCGCCAGGCGCGTTCCGGCGTACTCGCGGATTGTCTCCAGCAATCGATACCGCCCGTCCTCGGCGACGACGAGCGATTTGTCGACAAGTCGCGCGAAGATCTCCAGTACGGCGGTTGCGTCGCAGACTGCCCGCACGGCGTCGAGGGTGAAGCCGCCGGCGAAGACCGCGAGCCGGCGGAAAACGTTACGCTCGTCCGGGTCGAGCAGGTCGTGACTCCAGTCGATCGACGCAGTCAACGTTTGCTGCCGGGCAGCCACTCCCCTGGTGTTGCGAGTGAGCAGCCCGAAGCGGTCGTCGAGGCCGGTTTCGATCTGTTCCGGCGTCAACGTGCGTACCCAGGCCGCGGCCAGCTCCAGCGCCAACGGCATTCCGTCGAGCCGTGTGCAGATCGACCGGATCGCCTTCTCCGACTCGGGAAACTCCGACCCGGCCCGCTCCACGAAAAGCGTCATCGCCTCGTCCGGCGCCAAGGCCGGCACCCGCCAGACCACCTCGCCGGGTAGGTCGAGCGGCTCCCGGCTCGTCGCCAGCACCGACACCTCGGGACACGACGTCTGTACGGCGAGCACGAATTCCGCGACGCCGTCGATGATCTGCTCGCAGTTGTCCAAGCAGATCAACGCCTGGGTCCCGCGCAACTGGCCGAGCAGCAACCGTTTGCTGTCACCAGCCTCGACCATCACGCCGACCGCCGCCGCGACCGCCTCGGCGATCTGCGTACTCTCGGTGACGGCCGCGAGATCGACCCACCACACGCCGTCGCGCCAGCGTTCCGCCAGTTGGGCCGCAACCTGCGCGGCCAGGCGGGTCTTGCCGCTCCCACCCGGACCGGTGAGCGTCACTAACCGATTTCCGGACAGTTGCGTCCTGAGCGCCGCCAACTGCGTCTGCCGGCCGACGAAGCTGGTGAACATCACCGGCAGGTTGTTCGGCACCACATCCAGCGACCGCAGCCCCGCCGCTGTTGAAGTGAGCTCGAAGATGCGCTCGGGCGATCCCAGATCCCGCAACCGATGCATCCCGAGGTCGGTCACTTCATCCGCGCTGACGGATGCCGTCAGCAACGTTTGCCCAGGGTTCGCGATCGCCAGCAACTCCTCCGCGTGCCGCACCGACGGCACGCGCGAAACTCCTGTGTGTACGGCGATCCGCAACAGCTCACCCGCGGGCACACCGGCCGCCGCCTCGCGCAGTGCTCGCGCCGCCGCGACCGCCTCGGCCGGATCGTCGTACACCACCACCGGCCACCCGGCGTCACGTCGTACCAGCTTCTCCCCCGGCAGCTTGTCGACCAGCCCCTGCAGCCGAACATGCGCCGGTGCACTCACGGCCCCGGCATACGAAGCCACCAGCACAGTCACCCCACTCATGCCCGCAGTCTGCCAGCCGACCCCCTCCAACCACCCACCCCAAGCCCCGCTCCACCCCAAGCCGGACTCCACCCGAAGCCCAGCTCCACCTAGGCCCCGCTCCACCCCGGTTCAAACCCCACGCCGGACTCCAACCCGCCCAAGCCCGACTCGACACCGCCAGAAAGTCTCCCCAAACCGGTTCGGGGAGACTTTTCAAGACGACCTGGGAGGGTTTTTCCCGGATACAGCAAGAAACCCTCCCATAACGCCAGGGTGCGCGGCGCACCGGAAGGGGCAGGAGGCGGAGGGCCGGCGGAGTGGCTGTGGAGTGGCTGTGTCGGGTCGCCAGTGTCGACAGTATTCGCTATGTTCGGGCAAAGGTCCCGGGGGGCTTGAGGAAGTGAGGAGCCCGATGGCGTACACCACATCCAGTGACCGCGGCAGATTCGCGTTGCCGACCAAGAACCTGCCCGCACCGCAGGTTCGCGACCTACCCGAACCACCCAGCCAGACCTGGAAGATCATCGGCCCCGGCATGGTCGGCGCCGGTGTCGGCCTGGCCTCGGGCGAGTTCATCCTCTGGCCGTACATCGCCAGCCAGGTCGGCCTGGTGTTCCTCTGGGGCGCCCTGATCGGCGTGATCGTCCAGTGGTTCCTGAACATGGAGATCGAGCGGTACACGCTGGCAACTGGTGAGACAGCGTTGACCGGCTTCAACCGCTACTGGAAGCACTGGGGCCTGTTCTTCGCGATCATGACGTACTTCGCGAACATGTGGCCCGGCTGGGCGACCAGTTCGGCCTCGATGCTCACCTACCTGTTCGGCGCCGGCGATCCACGCTGGATCGCGATCGGCATCCTGCTCGGGATAGGCCTGATCCTCACCTTCGCGCCGGTCGTCTACGTGATGCTCGAGCGGCTGATCTTCGTCAAGATCGCGGCGGTCGCGCTGCTCATCGTGCTGGCACTGGCGTTCGCCATCCGGGGCAAGACCTACAGCGCGCTAGGCGATGCGGTCACCAACCCGCAGTTCCCGGCCGACCAGCTCGGGTTCGCCCTGATCATGGGCGCGATCGCGTACGCCGGTGCCGGCGGCGGGCAGAACCTGGTCCAGAGCAACTGGATCCGGGACAAGGGCTTCGGCATGGGCGTGCACGTGCCGCGGCTGACCTCACCGATCACCGGCGAGAAAGAGGCGGACCCGACCGCCAACGGCTACACCTTCAACCTGGACGACGCGAACATGGCCCGCTGGAAGCGCTGGTGGAAGTTCGCCAACGTCGAGCAGGCGCTGACCTTCGTGGCGATCACGGTGCTGACCATCATCTTCACCTCGATGCTCGCGCACGCCACCCTGTTCGGGAACCCGGACGTCAAGAACAACATCAGCTTCCTGAAGATCGAAGGCACCACGCTGCAGACGCTGGTCAGCGGCTGGTTCGGCTATCTGTTCTGGGCGATCGGCGCGTTCTCGCTGTTCGCCGCCGCGGCCGGCATCGTCGACTACACGTCCCGGCTCACCGCGGACATGATCAAGGCCCGGTACCTGCGCACCTCGAAGGTGACCGAGTCCAAGCTGTACTTCTACCTGGTCTGGGGACTCGTTGCCTTCGGCATCCTGGTGCTGCTGGCCGGCCTGACCCAGCCGCTGGTCCTACTCGTCATCTCCGCCTGCACCGCCGGCACGATGATGTTCTTCTACTCGGGCCTGCTCTGGTGGATGAACTCCCGCGCCCTGCCCGCCTCGATCCGCATCACCCCGGTCCGCACCGCCGTGATGCTGTTCTCCTTCCTGGCCTTCGGCTTCCTGGCCGTCTTCACCATCATCGACCAAGCGAAGAAGCTCTAGTTGCCCGTTCAGCCGGAGGGTTGCCCCCTGAGATTCTCAGTGGGCAACCCTCCAGCTCAGTGGATGACCGCTTAGTTGGAGGGTTGTCCCGTACGGCGGGCTGCTGTCAGCGGCGGGGCCCGTAGGGGCCGGGGGCTCCGTTGGCCGTGGTGAAGAGGGAGTAGATGGAGGTGGTGGCGGTGATGAACAGGCGGTTGCGCTTGGCGCCGCCCCAGACGAGGTTGGAGACGGTCTCCGGGACGTGAAGCTTGCCGAGCAGGCTGCCGTCCGGGTGGTAGACGTGGATGCCGTCCGCGGCCGACGCCCAGATCCGGCCCTCGGTGTCGAGGCGGAAGCCGTCGAAGATGCCGTTGGTGCACTGCGCGAAGAGCTCGCCACCGGACAGCTTGTCGCCGTCGACGGTGAAGACCCGGATCGTCCCCTGCGCCGAATCGGCGATGTAGAGCAGCGACTCGTCGAGTGAGAAGGCCAGCCCGTTCGGCCGGTCGAAGTCGTCCGCGACCCGGCTCAGCGCCCCGTCCGGTGCGACCCGGTAGACGTGGCAACCACCCGTCTCGATCTCGCCCTTGTACCCCTCGTAATCGGAGTCGATCCCGTACGCCGGATCGGTGAACCAGACCGAGCCGTCTCGCTTGACCACCACGTCGTTCGGGCTGTTCAGCCGCTTCCCGTCGTACTCGGAAGCGAGCACGGTGATCGCGCCGTGGTGCTCGGTCCGGGTAACCCGCCGGTTGCCGTGTTCGCAACTGACCAGGCGGCCCTCGGTGTCGAGCGTGTGCCCGTTCGTGTTGCCGGCCGGGTGCCGGAACACCGAGACCTGGTACGACGTCTCGTCCCAGCGCAGGATGCGGTCGTTGGGGATGTCGCTCCAGAGCAGATACCGCCCGGCCGGCGAATAGACCGGACCCTCCACCCACCGTCCGCCGGTCCACAAGCGCTCGAACTGCCGGTCCCCGCGGATCCCGGCGAACCGGTCGTCGAGCTTCTCCCAGACGGCCGGCGCAGTACCTGCCAGCGGCTCGAGGATGCCTGTCATCACCACTCCTCACGAGTTGAGACCACGTCCCCGGAGAGCCTATTCCGTTCCCCGTGACGGCCGCCGGATGGCCCGTCCGTACGAAACGATGGGCCAGCACCTCCAAGAAGCAGTCATCAACTGGAGAACTCCTCTTGAAGCTCGACACCGATCGCGAGGACAAGGCGATCCTGAACGTCACCACCAGGCTGACCGAGTCCTTCGCCGCTACCCATACCCCCGAGACTGTCGAGGCCGCCGTACAGACGGCCCATCAGCAGTTCACCGACTATCCGGTCCGCGAGTACGTTCCGATCCTGGTGGAACGGATCGTCCGCGCGGATCCAGCAGCCCAGCGGCAACCGGCCGGCCGTCACCGGGAAGACGTACGCCGTCTTCTCGTCGCCGATGGCAATCGCGACCTACCAGCCGATCGTCGACCTGCTCTCCGCGAGCGGCATCGCCAAGCAGGTCGACGGCGTCTGGTACTTCGACATCCGCAAGTACGTCGACCTCGTCCGCGCCGGGTGGCGCTGGGACACCCTCCCCGGCAACACCGCCTACCCGGTGCGCAAGCGCATCCTGGTCACCACGACCGACCCGCGGACCTCGAACTCGGCGGCGATGTTCCTGGCCATCACCAGTTACGTGACCAACAACAGCACGGTGGTGCAGAGCGCCGCGGACGAGAAGAAGGTGCTTCCCCTGGTCGCGCCGCTGGTGCTCATGTACCCGGCGCCGACCGTGCAATCCAGACACACCCTGCTGGCGCTCAAGCCAGGGGGCGACAAGCTCGGTGACCTGCTGACGACGGATCCGGAGCTCCAGCAACTCGCGGCCAAGCACGGGTTCCGGACTGCTGACGCCGACGAGTTCACCAAGGTCGTCACCCAGTACTCCGTGCCTGCTGTGGCCAAGCAGATCCTGGACGTCGCCGACACGCCGACGTACGAAACCCTCGAACACCTGCTCGACGGAGTCTCCAAGTCCTACCGCTGAGCACCCCGTGAGGCGCGTCGCCTCGGCGCGCCTCATGGGGGGCGGTGTGACAAACACCCTGCTCCGGTGAGGCAAGCTTGAGCCTAGACTCAGGCACGGCCGAAGGGAGTCAGCTGTGTCCAACAGCAAGCAGATCACGAAGGTGCTGGTCGCCAACCGAGGCGAGATCGCCGTCCGGGTCGTCCGGGCCGCCGCCGACGCAGGTCTGGGCAGCGTCGCCGTGTACGCCGAGCAGGACCGCGACGCACTGTTCGTCCGGCTCGCCGACGAGGCGTACTCGCTGGACGGTTCGACACCGGCCGACTCCTACCTGAACATCGCCAAGATCCTCGACGTCGCCGCCCGCTCCGGCGCGGACGCCGTACATCCCGGCTACGGCTTCCTGGCCGAGAACGCCGACTTCGCCCAGGCCGTGCTCGACGCCGGGCTGATCTGGATCGGCCCGCCGCCGTCGGCCATCGACTCCCTCGGCGACAAGGTCAAGGCGCGGCACATCGCCGAGAAGGTCGGCGCACCACAGGTTCCCGGTACGCCGGACCCGGTTGCTGGGGTTGATGATGTACTCGCCTTCGCCGAGCAGTACGGCCTGCCGATCGCGATCAAGGCGGCGTACGGCGGTGGCGGCCGCGGCATGAAGGTCGCCCGCTCTGTGGAAGAGATTCCTGAGCTTTATGACTCAGCTGTGCGTGAAGCCGTCAGCGCCTTCGGTCGCGGCGAGTGCTTCGTCGAGCGGTACCTGGACAAGCCGCGGCACGTCGAGACGCAGTGCCTGGCCGATGCCCACGGCAACGTCGTGGTCGTCTCCACCCGCGACTGCTCGCTGCAGCGCCGGTACCAGAAGCTGGTCGAGGAGGCTCCGGCTCCCTTCCTTACCGACGAGCAGCTGGAGACGCTCTATTCGTCGTCGAAGGCGATCCTGCGCGAGGCCGGGTACGTCGGCGCCGGCACCTGCGAGTTCCTGGTCAGCCAAGACGGGCTGATTTCCTTCCTCGAGGTGAACACCCGGCTGCAGGTCGAGCACCCGGTGTCGGAGGAGGTCACCGGGCTGGACCTGGTCCGGGAGATGTTCCGGATCGCCAACGGCGAGGAGCTCGGGTACGACGACCCGGTCGTCTCCGGGCACTCGATCGAATTCCGGATCAACGCCGAGGACGGCGGTCGTGGATTCCTGCCGGCGCCGGGCACGCTGACTCGCTGGCACGCACCAAGCGGTCCCGGGGTCCGGGTCGACGGCGGTTACGACCAGGGTGAGACGGTGCCGGGTGCTTTCGACTCGCTGGTGGCGAAGCTGATCGTCACCGGTCGCGATCGGACGCAGGCTTTGGAGCGTTCTCGGCGGGCTCTTCGCGAGTTTGTGGTCGAGGGGATGCCGACAGTGATCCCGTTCCACCTGGCTGTGGTGTCGGATCCGGCGTTCGTCGGGCCCTTCACTGTTCACACGCGGTGGATCGAGACCGAGTTCGACAACCAGATCCCGCCGTACGAGGGTCCGACGGCCGAGGTTGTGGATGCCGGCGAGCGCGAGAAGGTCACGGTCGAGGTCGGCGGGAAGCGGCTCGAGGTCGTTCTCCCGGCTGGTCTGGGTGCGTCTGCGGTCGCGGGTGGTGCTGTTGCCGGAGCGAAGAAGAAGCCGGCGCGTCGCGCGGGCGGCTCGGGCAAGGGATCGGCCGCGTCTGGTGACTCGCTGACGTCGCCGATGCAGGGCACCATCGTCAAGATCGCCGTCGAGGAAGGCGCGACCGTCGCCGAGGGCGACCTGATCGTCGTACTCGAAGCAATGAAGATGGAGCAGCCCCTCAACGCCCACAAGGCAGGCACGGTCACCGCCCTCACCGCCGAGGTCGGCGCCACCGTCTCAGCCGGCGCCATCCTCTGCGAAATCAAAGACTGACCCAGCCTTCCCACCCGCCGCCATCGGCTTCCTCGCAGACGACGAATACATAGTCACCGAAGGCGGCTTGTCTGGCCAACGCGGTTACTTCACCCGGGGTTCGGACGGCACCATCACCGGCGTAGATGCCTTGATGCTCGACCAACCGGCGCTGCAGGACCATGGCCGCCGGTACCACGCAGCTCAGCCCTACTGGCCGGCCCGTGCCTGGCACCCGCATGTCGACGACGGCTACCTCCACTGGGAACTGGTCGAACTCGCCCAGTGACTTCACCGTGCTGGCGCAAGGTCCCACGGCAGACAGTGGAGGGTTTCTCGCGCCATTTCGCGAAAATCCTCCACCGTCGACACCAAAACCCTCCACGGTCCACACGCACATCCGCTCACCCGACAACCCAGTCGCTCCCCCTCGACAGCACCGACCGGGAACGACGTTCGCCACACATCCGCCGACACATCAAGGAGGAGACTCTCTCAGCCCGCCGCCCTTTCTTTGGGGCGGCTGACGAGGCCCGGGGGCGATTAACAGGCAGTTCTCAGGTTGACGCTGTAGGTTCCCTGCAGATATCGGGCTGAGGAGGGTGTTGCATGTCGAAGAAGACCCACCAGCAGCAGCTGGCGGCGCGGAAGGCGAGGCGGCAGGCCGAGCGGGAGGCTGAGCGGCGCCGGCAGCGGCGGAATCTCGGCGTCACCGTCACCGCGATCGCCGCCGTGGTCGTGGTCGTCGTCGGGGTCTTCGTCGTGCTCGGCAACGGCAAGGACTCGAGCCCGGCCGCGGCGCCGACCGAGCTGCCGGCGTCGGCGGGCCCGGACAACAAGCCGAAGAGCATCCCGACCGCGCTCGCGGCGCCGTTGAAGCGGCCGACCCCGCTGCCGGCCGAGGTGAGCTGCACATACAAGAAGAGCGCCGAGGCGGCAAGCAAGAAGGTGAACCCGCCGGCCGACGGCAAGACCAAGGCGTCCGGGACGACGAGGGTCGACCTGAACACCTCGATCGGCGACCTCCAGGTCACCCTGGACAGCGCACTCGCGCCGTGCGCGGTGAAGAACTTCCTCAGCCTGGTCGACCAGAAGTTCTACGACAACACCAGCTGCCACCGGCTCACCGTCGGCGAGGGTCTGCAGGTGCTGCAGTGCGGCGATCCGACCGGCACGGGGAGCGGCGGCCCCGGCTACAGCTTCGCGGACGAGGTCTACCCGACGCTGAAGTACGGACGCGGCGTACTGGCGATGGCGAATTCCGGCGCGAACACCAACGGCAGCCAGTTCTTCATCGTGTACGGCGACGGCTCCGGCCTGACCCCCGACTACACAGCCTTCGGCAGCATCGACGAAGCCGGCCTCAAACTCATCGACAAGGTCGCCGAAGCCGGCGTAGTCCCCGAAGGCGGCCCCACCGACGGCAGCCCCGTCACCCCGGTCAACATCAAGTCCGCCACCGCCGCCTCCTAAAACCACACAACCGCGCCGCCCATCCCTGCGGCACGGGCGGCGCGGTGCGTTTGAATCTCGGTTAGGCGAGGAGGGCGTATTGATTTCGGGGCCAGGCCAGGAGGGCCTGGATTTGGGTTATGCCGGCTTGTTCGAGCAGTTGCACTGGGCCTTCGACGAAGTGGTAGAGGCCGGTTTGGGGATCTCTGGCCTGGTTCCAGGCGCGGTCGGCGTACGCCTGCATGGTGGCTTTGTAGCGGGCGTCGGGTAAGACCGAGTCGAGGATGAGCAGGTTCTTGAACCAGATGGAGTTGAAGCGGGTCGGCTGCTGCCAGAGCCGGTCGTCGGTGCCGTAGAAGGCCAGCGACGCGTTCGCGACCGCCTTCGCGTCATCGAGGTACTGACGGTTGCCGGTTGCCTTGAACAACAGCACACCCGCGCCGAGCATCACGCCCTGGTTGTAGCTCCACTGCGTCTTCTCGATGTTGCCGGCCAGGTCGATGTGGTCCCAGTAGAGCCCGTTCGGCGCCAGGAAACAGTCCTGCGCCCAGTCGTACATCCGCTGCGCCCACGTCAGGTACGACGTGTCCCGCGTGAGCAGGTACAGATGCGCGCCGAGCTCCGCACCCGGACCGTTCGACACCGTGTTCCGATCCTGGCTCCACGGCGCCTGGGTCCAGTAGACCCCGCCGGCACACGGATGCGACGGATCCGTGTCCCACCCGTGGACGACGAGCGCGAAGATCTCCTTGGCCCGTGCCAGCGCCGAGCGGTCACCAGTCCGCTTGTAGTGCTGGATCAACTGGAGCCCGATCCATTCGTTGTCGTCGTAGAACTTGTCCCCACCCTGACCAAGCGGCGGGCGCACGTAAGAGTCGTACCCCTTCGGCGTCGTCGTGTCGTTCCAGTACGGCGCGTACGCCGCGATCCGCCGATCGGCCTCCTCCGACGCCTTCCGGCCCGCGCCCGGCATCCCGGCCAGGTTCTCCGCAGCAATCGCTGCCTGCGAGTACGGCCAGACGTACGAGTACGGGTTGGACTGCGTGTTCGGGTACTCCTCGAGCAGCAGACCCTGCCCGGCGTCGAAGTACTTGTTCAGCGCGTCGTACGACGCTTTGGCACGGGCGGCCTGACTTGTCACGGCATCAGCCCCTGTCGCCTGCAGCGACCCGACGACGGCGATCGCGAGCATCCCGGCCACGATCCTGGTTGATATACCAATTTTCCTGCGCATCGACCTGCTCCTCCTGGGCGGTGGCGGTTGACAGCGATGTCACGTTGTAACCGGCGCAGGGATGCGGCGTCAATGGGTCAGCGCAGGGGATCAGTTGGTATATCAAGCGGGCTCGGCACGAACGCGAACCAGCCGGACTTCAGATGCAGCCGGCCGCGGACCTGGTCAGCGGTCAGCACCCGCCGACCCTTCGAGCCGACCGCCTCCACGGTCAGCGCCCGCCCGCCGCCCGGCCCGACGCCGGTCCGGGTCAGTACCCGCAGACTCCGGATCGACCCGACATCGAACGTCGCCTCCACCTCCGCGGCCGTCCGCGTGACGGTCCAGGTGACGTTCGGATTCCCGTTGCCGGGATACGCGTCCCAGCTGTCCAGTTTCATTACCTGGTACGGCACCGCGCCGGTCGCCGTCGCGCCGCCGTTGGACGAGGAGAACTCGGCGATGATCGGCTTGCCCTGGTACAGCCGGATCTGCCCCGCGGTCGCGGCGATCGCGGTGGTCGTCGACGCCTTCTCCGAGTTGTAGCCGCCGTACACCTGGCAGGCGATGGTGTCACAGAGGTCGTACGCGCGGCTCGCCGACCGGCTCCGGTGGTAGACGGAATAGGTGCGTGCGGCAACAGCCTGTGCCTGCAGAGCCGCCGGACGCCAACTGGACAAGGCCTCCCGCGGTACGACGCCACGCAGGTAGTGCTCCAGGTCGACGACGTTCACGGTGTCCAGATGAGGGCCGGACACGTCGACCGCCCGGAGCGTGCCGCGAAAGCGCCGTACCTCTCCGCTGGGCAGGATCAGGCCGGTGACCGACGCGCCATCGAACTGCGCCATCCCGAGGAAGGTCTTCCACAGCGTCCATTTCCGGGTCGTGGCGTTGAACGAGCTGATCCGGGTCGCATGATCGCCGTACGGGTCGATCGACCACTGGTTCCGGGTCGATGCCTTCGGCAACGTCCAGACCGAGCCGGTCTTCAGCGAGCGGACCCGGAGGTTGTTGGCGGGAACGACCCGGACGCCGTCGTTGGTGTCCGCGGTGATCCGAACCCGGATGTTGCCGGTTGCCTTGCCCACCGACGTTCCCGGGTAGTAGAAGTCGAGGATCTGCTTGACCGACTTCCCCGCGATGGCCGCGCCCTGAGCGCCGTACTGGGACATCCCGCGACCGTGGCCGAAGCCGCGGCCGCTGATGGTGGTGTCCGGCGCCGCGGTCGGCTCGAACTCGCGGGCCTCCGCGGTCGCGCTGATCAGCGTGGACGCGACGATGACGATGACGACGATGCGTTTCACGAGCCACTCCGGTATTGGACGTAGACCCTGTTGCGGCGGGTGTTGTAGGTGAGCCAGCCGCGCTGGTACTTCTGCCGGAGACCGGTCTTCACCTTGTACATATCGGTGATCGGCAGACCGAGTCGCGATCGCTCGGCGCCCAAAGAGGTGTACTTGTGGTAGATCCGGCCGGTCACCGGGCGTGCGCCGGTCGACCTCGACCAGTAGAGGGCGCCGTACCGGAACGACTGCACCGCCGTGCCGCGAACTCGTCCATTGCGCTGCTCACCGAGCGGCAGACCGAGGACGGTGTTGTCCACCCCGAGCCCGCGATACCGGTTGCGGAACACACCGAGGGTCGAATGGGTGCCGGTGGCAACGGAATGGAAGACATCGCGAATGCCGAAGTACGTCGCCCAGCCGGTCCGCGTCGGGTGTTCACCCCAGAACGGCTGGCCCGTGCGGTCGAACCCGAGCTTGCGCGCATACCGGTAGATCGGCGTCGAGACACTGCCGCCGATCAACGTGTCGATTCGTTGCCTCAGCCAACCGAGCTTGCCGTACAACTGGTTGCCCGGACACGCTGTTGCCTTCGTGTCGCGGTGACCGGAGATCGTGTACAGCCGGCTGCCGTCGAGCACGATCGTTGCCATCGGCGACCGATAGTTTGCGTCCAGCTTCCAGGCGATCACCTCGGCAGTCTTCTCCAGCATCGCCTGTGTGGGCGCGGCTTTCTCGAAGTTGCCGATCAGCGCGACACCGAACGAGTTGGAGTTGAACGCGCCGGTGTGCGCGCCCAGCACCGGCAGGTACGTTCCGCCGTACCGGCCCTCGAACGCGCGGCCGAAGCGGTCGACGAGGAAGTTGTAGCCGAGATCGCACCAGCCGCGGCTCTTCACGTGGTAGGCGTACATCCCGCGGATCATCGCCGGGACCTGCGCGCGGGTGTAGTTGTTGCGATCGGCGGTGTGATGAACGAACGCGGCCTGCACTGTGGTCGTGTACTTCGGCCGCGCGCAAGCCTTCCCGTTGTGGCTCCGCAGCCGCTCGTCGGCACCCCACCCGCGGCGGCTGATGATCCCCGGCATCGGGTACGGCGTGCCACTCGCTTCGGGCTCGACACTTTGAGCAGCCGGCTCGTCGGCGTCGGTCGTAAGCACACCGGGCTGGATGAGCACGACCTTCGCGTCGCTGATCGTCGAACCACCGATCGTCACAGCGCTGGCCTGCACACCAGTCGCGTCGCCGACCCACAGCGGCTCAGTGCCGGACCGCTCCGCCCCTTCCGGAGTCGCCGGGTCGGGACCATGCTCGTCCTCAACGACCAGCGGCTGCCACTCGGTCCATTGGCCGTCGCGTTGCACACGCACCTTCGCCACCACCGGCCGCGTGCCTTCCGGCCAGGTGATCCCTACCATTGCGAACGGTTTCGTCTCGGCGGCGACCGACGGACCATCGAGTGCCAACTCCTGGTACGACGCCTCGGCCGGCGACGGCTCGGGTGTCGCCGGAAGCACCGACTGTGTCGACGGATGCACCGACTGGCGATCCGGCTGGGCCTGCGGCACGGCGAGGGCCAGCCCGGTCACCGCGATTGTCAGGAGTCGGGAGGTCTTGCTCATGGCACAGCCTTCCGCGGCGGGTCTTACAACGGTCGCTGGGCGGCGGTAATCGATTATGCGCGCCGGGTGACCGCTTTCCCGGGATTGTCGTCACCCTGCGTGGCGTGCGGCCCGAAATTCTTGGCGTTTCCTCAGGCAGTGACGACGCCTGAGGCGCGCCGCGTCAGTTGTGAGTTTGGGTAGGCTCGCCGTAAAGACCTGCGAGAGAAGGCCCGTCATGACCACGATTTTGATCATCGCACTCGTGGTGATCGCCGTACTGGCATACCGCTCCTATCGAAGAACCCAGCTGCAGAACCGCAAGCAGCACGAGATCACCACCGCCGAGCTCGAAGGCGTGAAGCGGACGGCCGACGAGGACATCACCCGGTTCGGTGAGGAACTGCAGGACCTCGACCTGGACATGGTCGGCAAGGACCTCGGTGACGGCGCCCGCCAGGACTACCAGCGCGCCCTGGACTCGTACGAGTCGGCCAAAGAGGCGGTCGGCAAGGTCACGCAGGCCGACGAGATCAAGCACGTGATCGAGATCCTCGAGGACGGCCGGTACGCGGCGGCGTGTGTGCGTGCCCGGGTGAACGGCGAGCCACTGCCCCAGCGGCGTCCGTCCTGCTTCTTCAACCCGCAGCACGGCCCGTCCGTGGAGGACGTGATGTGGTCGCCGCCGGGCGGCGCGCCGCGTGAGGTGCCGGCCTGTGCCGCCGACGCCGAGCGGGTCCGCGCCGGCGCCGAGCCGGACGTCCGCAAGGTCATGGTCGGCCCGCAGCGGGTGCCGTACTGGGAGGCCGGCCCGGCCTACTCGCCGTACGCGCAGGGCATGTTCGGCGCGCTCGGCGGCGTGATGACCGGTATGTTCCTCGGCACCATGCTGGGCGGCATGTTCGCCGGCGGCGGCTACGGCGACTACGCGGCCGGCTACGAAGCCGGCCAGAGCGACGGCGGTGATGGCGGCGACGGCGGGGGTGACGGCGGCGGCGACTCGGGCGACGGCGGCGGCTTCGACTTCGGCGACAGCGGCGGCGACTCCGGCGGCTGGGACTTCGGCGGCGGCGACTTCGGCGGCGGAGACTTCTGACCCACAAACCACGCGAAAGAGCCCCGGCGACCACTACGGTCGCCGGGGCTTTTCGTTGGATGTGGGGTGTCCCGGGAGGGGTCGCGGGACACCCCACGGCTGGGGTTATCTGGTGAGCTTGATCGGGACCGACAGGGCGGACGGGGCCGTGGTGGGGCCGAGGAGGAGTTCGCCGTTGTAGGTCTGGCCGGGGGTCATGGCCTTGTCGTAGGTCACGTGGAGAGTCACCGGGGTGTTGGCCGGGACCGCGCCGGTGGGCGCACCGGTCACCGTCAGGTCGTTGCCTTGGACGGCGTTGACGTTGAGGGTGAAGGACGGCGTACCGGAGACCGAGTAGCCGTGGACCCAGATCTGGTAGTTGCCGTCGGGCGGGCTGACCAGGTTCACCGACTCGTTCGCCGTACCGCCGGCGGACGAGGCGACGATCTCCGACGGTGAGAACACCCCGTCGTTGTTGGCGTCGCGGACGACGTACAGATCCAGGTCGTCGGTGTTCAGCGCAGTACTCACCGACAGCCGGGACGCGTGCGACAGCGTGATGTTCTTCTTCACGCTCGCCGTCGACGGGTCGTCCGGGTCGTCCTGCTGCGCCACCTCGGTCGTCGTCGAAGGCTGGCTGAGCCCGAACCCGGCTGCCGCCAAACCGTCCAGCGGCACACTCGACTCGAACTTCACATCGAAGCCACCCGTGTTCCCGGTCGCCGTCTGTTCGACAGACGACGGCGAGACGGACGCGCTACCCAGTTGCACCTTGAACGGCGTGTTGAACTGATCGCCCTGCCACCCGACCTGGTGCAACGCGACCGCCTGCAGCCCTTCCTGCGCAGGCGCCGTGACCACATCGGCCGGCCCACCGGTCGCGGTGTTGAACGCCCAGACACCCGCACGCACATTGGTGTTCGGACTCTTCCCCACCGTGTCGAGCGTGTACGGCGCCCCGAACACCGAGTCGGGTTCGAGCTGGAAGTGGTTCACCGACCGGCCCATGATCAACGTGTCGAGGTCGGTGTACGGACCGGAGTCGTCCCAGGTCGTGTTGGCCAGGAACTTCGTGCCCTCCGCCGGTGTCTTCGGTACGTCGAGATAGAAGAACCGCCAGTCACCTGACTCGGCTCGCCAGGTCCAGTCGTTCGCACCGAACACCGACCCGTTGTCGTAGGTCAGGTTCTGCTGCGCCTTCGCGACATCCGAGCCGCCGAAGGTGACCGCGCCGGTGATCTTGCCGCTAGCGTCCTGCGTCGCCTTCGCCGCTACCGCGACCGACACCGGCACCACCATCGAGTCCGAGCCGCGCGTCAGTACGACGGCGCCCGAGTACATCCCGTACGGCGCACTCGACGGCACCTTGATCGAGGCGGTGAAGGAGCCAGTCGCGTACCGAGGCGTGGTGACCCACTTCCAGTCGCTGTTCTTGTACCAGTCGATCGAGATCATGAAGTGCGTGACCGGGATCGAGGTGTTCTTCGCCGAGTGCTGCAGGCCGAGGAACAGTCCGTCGGCCATCCGCTGAGCGGGGTCGCGGACCCAGGACTGCAGTGCGTTCGCACCGGCCCGGTGGTACATGAACCGGCCGTACTCGCCTTGCTCCATCTCCGACTTGGCGAAGTCGAGGTCTTTGAAGCCGTCGATGTTCGAGCTGGTCGTCTTGTCGGTGTGGTTGACGACGCCGTTGTGGTTCTTGTCGGTCCACAGCTTGCCGTCGTGGTTGACGTCCGTCCAGTTGTAGGTGAGCAGCCGCCAGGCCTGGTCCTCAGTGAGGTTCTTGTCACCGTCGAACTCCGACCGCGGGTACTCGAGTTTGACCACCATCAGATCGGCGTCCCGATGCTGTTTGACCTTGTTCGTCAGGTTGATCAGATAGTCGGGTGCGTTGAAGTTGCCGGTGCTCTCCTGGCTCAGATCCTTGCTGGTGAAGGAGATCGTGTCACTCGCCGTCCGGGTCAGCTGCCGGTCGCTGACCTGCCAGACGCCGGGGCCTTGCAAAGTGAACTTCTGCGCATCGGAAGAACCGGGCGAGATGATGTTCGCGAAGACCGGGTACTCGGTGCCGCGGTAGTCGCCGACGCGCCACTGCGATGGCGAGACGCTCGCCCGCTGGCCGACCGCGCTGGCCACCGCTTTGCCGGCGTCGACCGAACCTGAGCCCTGCACGTTGGCGTCGTACCCGAGGTCCTTGGCGGAGGACTTCAGGATGTCCTTCGCGTTCTGGTAGAAGCCGGCCGGGACCTGGCCACCGTGGGCCTTCTTGTACGCCTGGTAGACGAGCGCTGTCGCGCCGACTGCGACCGGGGTTGAGCGGCTGGTGCCGCCCCAGCTGACCCATGCGTTCCGTCCGTCGAGGACGGTGTTCAGGGTCGCGTCGCCGGGCGCATAGGCGCCGTCGGCAACGACATCGACGCCGTTGGTGGCGTTCGCGCCGAAGCCGCGGTTGGACCAGACCATCACGTCGTTGTCCATGATCTGCTTGGTACGCACGATCGAGTCCCAGCCGGTGCCGCCGAACTGTGTCGACGCGCCGACCTCGATCCCGGCCGTGGGTGCGGGCGATCCCGTCGTACCGAAACCGGGTGCGCCGTTGCCCGTCGAGAACAGCGGGGTCGTCTTGTAGCCGTCGTAGATGACGTCGGCTTCCTGGCTCGCCGCGTCCCAGCCGTCGTTGTCGACGTCGGACTGCCCGTACGAGTTGGAGGTGACGTCGACGCCCTGCCGGGTGGACAGCAGGTACCCGAACTGGGTGGAGAAGTCGAAGCCGAGGTAGATGTCACCGAACGGTGCGAGCTTCGCGTGCGGAGCTCCACCCAGTACGGCGCCCGCGTACGTGCCGCCGGGGATGTCCTTGAACGTCGGTGCCTTGCCGTTGATGACCGCCTGACCGACGATGTTCGACGCGGTCAGCGTGCCGTGGCCCTCGATCGCCGGGTCGAAGTCGCCGGTCCACGCCAGCAGCTCACCGGACTTGTACGACGTGTCGTCGACGCCGAAGGCATCCAGACCACCGGGGATCGGGGTCTTGCCGTCGGAGATGTAGTACAGCAATCCGCCGGACAGGTCGGTGTAGCCGTCGCCGTTCATGTCGCGGTACGACGCGGGCGACTCCTTGGTGACCGGCTTCTCGTCGGCGAACGAGTGGTCGTCGTCGAGGTCGACGTACACCGTGTCGTAGACGCCGGCGGTGTGCGGGTCGGTGACCAGGAAGGCCGGGCGCTCGCCGTACAGCTGGAGCAGGTGGTCGTCCGGGTGGCTGCCGAGCATGACCTTGCCGGACTTGCTCCACGCCGCCGGGAAGTCGTACGTGTGCTGCTTGGTCCCTGTCGGTGCGCTGAAGTTGCGCGACGGGCCGGTCTTGGTGGCGAAGTCGAGGCTGCAGGTCGCTCCCGACTTGGTGCAGGTCGCCGCGGTGGTCTTCGTGTACCAGGACAGGCCCTGGTCGATCTGCGCCGGCGCGGCCAGCCACTGCAGGGTGCCGTAGGGGTCGAACGCCTTCGGCCAGCCGTTCCAGCCGGCCTCCGCGCCGGTCTGGCCGGTCCAGGTCTGCCAGGTGTTCAGCAGGTCCGGGTGGCCGAAGTCGGTGCCGCCGTCGAGTACGCCGACGGTCACGCCGCTGCCGGTGAAGCCCGCGTTCCAGGCGCCGGTGAAGTTGTGCGACTTGGCGTCCAGCAGGTTCTGGTGCCGGAGCTTGTCGAAGTTCGACTTCTTCAGCGGCGGCGCCTCGTCGTACGGGACCTCGTCGGTCTTGATCTTGGCGACCGCCGCCTGCTGCTCGGCCTTGGTCGGCGCCTGGTGCAGCTCGGGGTCGGGGTCGTTCAGCGGCTGCCCGGTCTTGCCGAGCTCGACCGGCTGAATCGAGATCACTCCCGGTACGGCGGCCAGCTTCGGCAGCGCCTGCACAGGAATCGATCCCAGCACGATGCCGGTGTCGCCGGACTTCGCGACGCGCGCGTCACCGAGCACCTCGCGCGCCTGCGTCGGGTCGCCCTGGACAGTAGCGAAGACGGCCACCGGGGCCGTCTCGCCTTTCTTCATCCGCGCTTCCAGCTTGGGATCGAGCTTCGACAGTACGGCGTCGATCGCCGTCTGCACCTGCGTCGCCGGAGTGGGTGTCGGCGGCGGGTCCTCCCCGGTCGCCGCCTGGACCGGCGCCGCGGTGAGCGGTGCGACGATCAAGGTGGTCAGGGCAACGAACGCGGCTCCGAATGACAGGCGTCGTCTCATGCTTCCCCTCCGACGTGGGCGGTCCCCCCGCGGAACGCGGCTGAACAGACGGAGAGTACGACCGCTCACGGACAGTTCGGTAGCGACTTCACCGACCGTTTTCCGCGCTGTGACATTTGGTTGCCACTAGCAACGGTAACTATTCGTCACCAATACAATTCGCCCGCCCGGCGGGCGGCCCGATTCTTCCCGGAACGACGCCAAACCGCGCCCTGCCACCCTGATCACCCGCCGTATCCACCCACCTCCTTGCGCAAATGCAGGTTTTCCCGTGTCTTTCTGTTACGGCCGGATGTTGTGATTGCCGGCGAAGAGGTTGCCGGCGTCGTACTGGCGCTTGACCGCCACCAGCCGCTGATACGTCTCGGCCGGATAGATCGCCGCGACATCCTCCTCGGTGGTGCCGGCAAGGAAGTTCGCGTAGGCGCCGCTGACGTGCGGTGCGAGCCGTGCCCAGATCGCGTCCAGCGCCGGGCGAGCCGCGTCGATGTCCGGCTTCGGACCGACAGTGTTGGTGACGAACATCAGCTCCGCTTGGCGATGCGCGTAGGCGGTTTCATCGTCGGCGACTCGGGACACCGCACCGCCGACGCTGCGCACGGAGATGATCGGCGACCCTTCGGACGTCCCGACCTCGGCAAGGATGCTCAGCACCTCGGAGACCGATTCCTTGTTGACGAACGCGCTCCGGGCAACAAACTGGATGCCAGGCGGCGGGACCATGCCGTCCACCAGGATGTCCACGTACGGAGTCAGCGCAACACTGTCCTCGATCACCGTGCCGAGCCGGCGGATCGGGTCGATCGCCTCCGCGGCACGCTCGGCGTCATCACCGTCGTACGCGATCTCGATCTCGACCGGCGCGTTCGGTCCGCCGGCGAACGGGTTGGCGAAGGTCACAACGCAGGTGAGTTCTTCGGGGGCCGTGCGGAGGTAGTCCGCCCATCCCTGAAGCACGGTGGCCGCCTCCGCGGCCGGGAAGGCGATCTTGCCGAAGAAGACGTCCGTGGTCGGGTGCGCCGCGAACTCGAAGGCGGTCACGATGCCGAAGTTGCCGCCGCCACCGCGGATCGCCCAGAACAGCTCCGGGTTCTCGTCGGCGCTCGCCCGTACGACTTCTCCGTTGGCGGTGACCACTTCCGCGGCGACCAGACTGTCCAGGGCCAGGCCGTACTTCCGGACCTTCCAGCCGATGCCGCCGGTCAACGTCAGCCCGCCGACGCCGACGCTCTTGGTGTCGCCCGAGGAGATCGCCAGGCCGTACGGCGCCAAGGCAGCCGCGACCTGACCCCAGTTGGCCCCGCCACCGATCCGTACGACGTTTCGCTCGCCGACCTCGACGTTCGCCAGCTGGCCGAGGTCGATCACGACCCCACCGTCGTTGGTACTGAAGCCGGGGAAGCTGTGACCACCGCCCCGTACAGAGAGCACAAGCCCTGCCTCGGCGGCGAATCTGACCCCCGCCTGCACGTCTTCGACGCTCTTGGGTCGCAGAACATAGGCCGGACTACCAACAGCCAGGACCGACCGGCTGGCCGATTCGTACTCCGCCGCACCCGGCTCGATGATGTCCCCGGCAAACCCCTCAACCACTGCACTCATCTCGTCCTCCACACAGAATCCATCCGTACAGAGATCTGACGAGACGACCGCCGAAGATGTGACCCCGCCTGATGTGACCTGGATCTCAGCTGCGGAGGTGGAGGCGGCGGGCGGCTTCGGCGACGGAACCGGAGACGGAGGGGTAGACGGTGAAGGACTGAGCCACCTGGTCGACGGTCAACCTCGCCGCAACCGCGAGGGAGATGGGGTGGATCAGTTCGCTGGCGCGGGGGGCGACGACGACGCCGCCGACGATGATGCCGGTGTTGGGGAGGCAGAAGAGTTTGACGAAACCGTCGCGGACGCTCTGCATCTTGGCGCGGGCGTTGTCGGCCAGCGGCACCTTGACGACCATCGCCGTACTGCCGCCGGCGTCGACCACGGCCTGAGAGATCCCGACGGTGGCGATCTCCGGCGCGGTGAAGACGTTCGCGGACACGGTCGACTGGTCCAGCGGGGTGACCGCGTCGCCGAGCGCGTGCGCGATCGCGATCCGGCCCTGCATGGCGGCGACCGAGGCGAGCATGAGTACGCCGGTGCAGTCGCCGGCCGCGTAGACGCCACGGGCCGTCGTACGGGACACCTTGTCGACCGTGACGAAGCCGCCTTCGTTCAGCGACACGCCCGACTCGACCAGGCCCATGTCATCGGTGTTCGGCAGCGATCCGACCGCGAGCAGCGCGTGCGAACCCTCGACCGTCCGGCCGTCCGTCAGCGTCACCACGACGCCGTCGCCCTGCCGCCGGACCGACTCCGCCCGCGACTTGCCCAGCACGGTCAGCCCGCGCCGCTTGAACACGTCCTCCAGTACGGCGGCCGCGTCGGCGTCCTCGCCCGGCAGCACCCGGTCCCGCGACGACACCAGGACGACGTCGCTGCCCAGAGCGTCGTACGCGCTGGCGAACTCCGCACCCGTGACACCGGAGCCGACCACGATCAGCCGCTCGGGCAGTTCCTCCAGCTCGTAGACCTGCTCCCACGTCAGGATCCGCTCGCCGTCCGGCTCGGAGCCCTTCAGGATCCGCGGCCGCGCTCCGGTCGCGATCAGTACGACGTCCGCGTCGAGGCGCTCGTCGCCGACGACCACGGTCTCCGGTCCGTCCAGGCGGCCGCGTCCCTGAATGATCCTCACCTTGTCCCGGTCCAGCCGCCGGGTGATGCCCTCGGACTGCGCGGCGGCCAGCCGCTTGACCCGTTGGTTGACGACGGAGAGATCGACACGCACGGAGTTCGCCGGATCGTCGTCGCCGTCGTCGAGCCGGACACCCAGCTCGCCGGCCTGCTCGACCTCGGTCATCACCTCCGCCGTGGCGATCAGCGTCTTGCTCGGCACACAGTCGGTGAGCACGGCGGAACCGCCGATCCCGTCGGAATCGACGACCGTCACCTCCCCGCCCAGCTGGGCGGCCGCACTGGCCGCTTCGTACCCACCCGGGCCGCCTCCGATGATCACAACTCGCGCCACGGGAGGCCATTCTTCCGTATCCTGTTTCGTCGTGACCCTGTACGCCGCGTTTGCGTCGAATCTGGACCCGAACCTGATGGCCGAGCGGTGCCCGTACTCGCCCTTGCGCGGGACCGGCTGGATCACCGGCTGGCGCCTCACCTTCGGCGGCGAGGAGCTGGGCTGGGAGGGAGCGATGGCCACCGTCGTCGAGGACCCGGCCGACCCGACCAACCAGGTGTTCGTCGCGCTCTACGACATCCACCCCAAGGACGTCGAGCGGCTGGACGAGTGGGAGTGGATCGACCAGGGCGTCTACCGCAAGATCCAGGTCCGGGTGCAGACCCTGGACGGCGAGCAGCTGGCCTGGATGTACGTCCTGAACGCCTACGAAGGCGGTCTCCCGTCGGCCCGCTACCTGGGCATCCTCGCCGAGGCCGCCGAGGCCGCCGGCGCCCCGGACGACTACGTCGCCGACCTCCGCGCCCGCCCCTGCCAGTCGTCCGGCCACTAGACGTCGTACGGCGGTTATCGTGCGGTAGTGACCGTCAACGATGACCTCCGGACCGCCGCCGAAGCCTGGCTGAGCGAGGACCCCGACCCCGACACGCGCGCCGAGCTGGCCCAGTTGCTGGACATCGACGCCGCCGACGAGCTGGCCGACCGCTTCGCCGGCACCCTCGAGTTCGGTACGGCGGGACTCCGCGGAGCCGTCGGCGCCGGACCGAACCGGATGAACCGGGTCGTCGTCATCCGCGCCGCCGCCGGCCTCTGCGCCTACCTCAAGGCGAAGGGCCTCACCAACGGTCCGGTCCTGATCGGGTACGACGCCCGGCACAAGTCCGACGTGTTCGCGCAGGACACGGCCGCCGTGGTGCGCGGAGCCGGCCTTGACGCCGTACTGCTGGATCGGCCGGCGCCGACGCCGGTTGTCGCGTTCGGGATCCGGCATCTGAAGGCGGTTGCGGGCGTGGTCGTGACCGCGTCACACAATCCACCGCAGGACAACGGGTACAAGGTCTATCTGGGTGACGGCTCGCAGATCGTGCCGCCGGCGGATGCGGAGATCGCCGCAGCCATCGCGGCGGTCGGACCGCTGGCCTCGGTGCCGCGCGGCGACGACTGGCAGACGACCGGCGATGAGCTCCTGAACGCCTACCTGGACCGCATCGCGGAGCTGGTGCCCCCGGATGCGCCGCGGGCGCTGAACGTGGCTTACACGCCGCTCCACGGCGTCGGGCGGACGCTGGTCGAGGATGCCGTCGCCCGTGCGGGGTTCGCCGTACCGGCAGTGGTGGCGTCGCAGGCGGATCCGGACCCGGACTTCCCGACCGTGTCGTTCCCGAACCCGGAGGAGCCAGGGGCAATCGACGCGGCGCTGGAGCTGGCGCGGTCGATCGACGCGGACATCGCGGTGGCGAACGATCCCGATGCGGACCGGTGTGCCGTCGCCGTACCGGATCCCGCGGCCCAGGATCCGGCCCAGCGCGGCTGGCGGATGCTGCGTGGGGACGAGCTCGGCGGGTTGCTCGGCGAGTTCCTGCTCTCGACGGGACCGGCCGGCGTGGCCGCGTGCTCGATCGTGTCGTCGTCCTTGCTCGGCAAGATCGCGGCGTCGCACGGCGTTGCGTACGTCGAGACGCTGACCGGGTTCAAGTGGATCGGACGCGTGCCCGATCTCGTCTTCGGCTATGAGGAGGCATTGGGGTACTGCGTCGACCCGGTGGCGGTGAAGGACAAGGACGGTGTGTCGACGCTCGTCCGGGTGCTGCAGCTGGCAGCCCGGGCCAAGGCCGAGGGCCGGACCCTGCTGGACCTGCTGGACGATCTCGCCATCAAGCACGGCCTGCACGCGACGGACCAGCTGTCGGTTCGGGTGGAGGACCTGTCGTTGATCGCGGCCGCGATGGAGCGCCTGCGGGCCACTCCCCCGACGGAGTTGGGAAGTCACGCCGTCGAGCGCGTGGACGACTTGAGCGAGGGCTCGGCCACGCTGCCACCTACTGACGGCCTGCGCTACACGCTGTCCGAGGGCGCGCGGGTCGTCGTACGCCCGTCCGGCACCGAGCCCAAGCTGAAGTGCTACCTCGAGGTGGTTATCCCGGTGGAGGGCTCGGATGTCGCTGCTGCCCGCGCCCGAGCGGCGGCGGAGCTCAACGCCGTCAAGCAATCGCTGTCGGACGCGCTCGGCCTCTGAACGCAGAAGACGTCAGCCGCTGGGCATGGAATTCAGCGGCTGACGTCGGTAGCTCGGGAACACCTGGCGGGTGGCTCCCGGCGGTCTAGCGGGCTGCGGCCGCCGCTTCGGCTTCTTCGGCGCGGAGCGAGCTCTGCAGCGAGGAGTGCAGGATGCGCAGCGTGCTGGTCGACTGCATCAGCGCGTCGCGCTCGTCCGGGTTCCGGTTGGCGAGGTTGGTGATCTCGTTGATCCCCGCCTCGATCCGGCCGATCCGGTCCGCGACGGTGCCCTCGAGACTGGACGCCTTGCGGATCACGTCGGACGTGATCGTCCAGACGTCCTCCTTGTCGTTCGTCCGCCGGGACATGTCGACCATCTGGCCGAGCGCGGCCAGATCGTGGTCGACCTGGGTCCGCTCCACCGGCGCGGTGATCCCGGCGGTCGCCTGGCGCAGCCGGGTCACGTGACCGGACAGCTCGGACCAGCTGCACCTGCCGCTCTTGATCTTGTCCAGCACCTTGGCGTACTCGGTGTTGAACTCGTCGTAGTTCACTGTCCTTGACTCCTGCCGTGTGACTGCTCGACTAAGAACTGTAAGGCGTGCGGACCCGAAACAAGTAACCACACGATCGCAGATCGTGCACGTGTCTTCAAAACGCAACAAGCCGCCCGGTACGGCAACGCGCGGCAGGCAGCCGAGTTACGGTAGACCGCCGACCGGGTCAGGCGGAGAGCTTGGCGCCGAGGAAGCGGAGTTGGTCGGGGAGCATCCGGCGCCAGTAGCCGGGCGTGTGGGCGCCGAGCTGGGTCCCGCCCTGGGCCCGCAGTTCCGTGCGCAGCTCACCAGCGGCCTCGGCGAACGGATCGTCCCGCCCGCAGTCGATGCGCACAGCAACATCGCGGAACCCACTCCGACGGCCGAAAACGCTGCTCAGCTCGAAGTCCTCGACCCCGTCGAACGCACCCGGTGCGGAGTCCTCGAACCGACGCCACAGTGCAGGACTCAGCGCGCCCACCGCGACCGCCTTCCGCTCCGGCCGGACCATCCGCTGCCAGTAGTCGAGCGCTGCGAACAACAGAGCGCCGTACCCACCCATCGACCAGCCGAGGACGCCGTACCGCTGGGTGCGCAGTCCGCGATCCGCCAGCAGGGGAAGGAGTTCCTGGTTGAGCATGTAGCCGGGGTCGTGCCCGTCGGCTCGTCGATGCCAGTAGGTGTCCCGACCGCCGTCCACAGTCGCGAGCGCGAACGGCGCCGTACCGGCTTGGACCGCGGCTGTCAGGTAGCGGTCGATGCCGAGGTCGTTCACGGCGGACGTGTGGTCGCCGCCTCGCCCATGCAGCACCAGTACGACGGGCAGCGCCGCTGTATCGCTGTAGCCGTGCGGATAGATGACGCTGTAGCCGACCGCCGTACGACGCCCGAACGACTCGAACGACCCTGACTCCACAGGCCCGGCAGGAACATCCGGTACGACGCCATCCGGACCAGTCAGCCCGAGTACGTCGTGTACGCGAGCACGACCGGGGATGACACCGCTCTCCAGCCCCGCAACGGCGGCAACACCGGCAACCGATGCGGCGACACCTGTGCGGACCAGAGTGCGGCGGGAGAGCATCAACGAAGTACAGCGGCCAAAAGGGCGACGACCGCGAGTGCACCGGCGATGATCAGCTCGGGCCGTGCCCAGCGGGTGACCACCTGGCCCTCGGACTGTTCGCCGTACTGTGCCATGTGGGTCTCGATCCGGTCCACGACGAAGTCGGCCCGGGAGATCGAACTGTCCGCCGACAGCTTGCGGCCGCCGACGCGCTGCTTCCTGAGATCGCGCATGACGAGTTGGACGCCGGGCGCACGGAACCGGTTGTCGCCCGCGTGCACCCGGAGGGTGTCGGTGACGTCGGCACCGGTGACCTTGCTCCACGGGATGACGTGGTCGCGCACGTGGTTACGCAGCACGAGGTGCTCCGGGCTGAGCGTGACGGTGGGGCGGAACAGGCCGACGTACGTCAGCACCATCAGGAGGCCGATGATGCACGCGACCAGTAGGCCGCTGAGCGTCCGCCACTCCAGCACGATGTCGAGCAGGCCGATCAGCCCGATCACCATGATCACAACACCGGTGATCCGGTTCGACGCGGACAGATAGTGCTCGCTCTCCGGCGACTTCGACTTCACCCGCACAAAGTAACCGGCGGTAGGTAGCAGGCATAGGACCAGTGCCGCGGTGGACCTGTGGATCGCGCGGACGCCGACCGCCGGGATCCGGATTAGACTGCCGAGCGTGACCACACTCGACAGCGGCGTCGACAGCTTGGCCGACGTGACCTCGTCCGAGGACCGGCTGCGCCGGTTCCTGCTCGGCCTGCCGGGCGTCGACCAGGTCGGCGCCGAGGCCAGGGCGGCCACCCTGAGCACCCGGTCGATCAAGACCACCGCCAAGGCCTACGCGCTGGACCTGGCGATCCGGATGATCGACCTGACCACGCTGGAGGGGCAGGACACGCCAGGCAAGGTCCGGGCGCTGTGCGCAAAGGCGAAGCGGCCCGACCCGGCCGACCCGAGTGCGCCGCAGGTGGCCGCGGTCTGCGTCTACCCGGACCTGGTCGCGACGGCCAAGCACGAGCTGCGCGGCTCGGGGATCAACGTGGCGAGTGTCGCGACCGCCTTCCCCAGTGGGCGTTCCAGCCTCGCGATCAAGGTGCAGGACACCAAGGACGCGGTGGCCGCAGGAGCCGACGAGGTCGACATGGTGATCGACCGTGGCGCGTTCCTGTCCGGGCGGTACGGACTGGTCTTCGACGAGATCACCGCGATCCGCGAGGCGGCCGGCGACGCGCACCTGAAGGTCATCCTGGAGACCGGCGAGCTGGTCACCTACGACAACGTCCGCCGTGCGTCCTGGCTGGCGATGCTGGCCGGCGCGGACTTCATCAAGACCTCGACCGGCAAGGTGTCCCCCGCGGCCACGCTGCCGGTGACGCTGATCATGCTCGAGGCGGTCCGCGACTACCACGAGACCACCGGCCTGCACATCGGCGTCAAGCCGGCCGGCGGCATCCGGACCGCGAAGGACGCGATCAAGTACCTGGTCACGGTCAACGAAACGGCCGGACCTGACTGGCTGGATCCGGAGCTGTTCCGCTTCGGCGCCTCCAGCCTGCTGAACGACCTGCTGATGCAACGCACCAAGCTGGCCACCGGGCACTACCCCGGCCCCGACTACTTCACGCTGGACTGAGGCATGAGCAGATTCGAGTACGCACCGGCTCCCGAGTCCCGGGCGATCGTCGACATCAAGTCGTCGTACGGGCTCTTCATCAACGGCGGCTTCGTCGAGGCGACGGACGGGAAGCCGTTCAAGACCGTCAGCCCTTCGTCGGAGGAGGTGCTCGCGGAGGTCAGCGAGGCCGGTCCGGCGGATGTCGACCGGGCCGTTCGCGCGGCCCGGAAGGCGTTCGACAAGGTCTGGGCGCCGATGGCCGGCCGGGACCGGGCGAAGTACCTGTTCCGGATCGCGCGGCTGATCCAGGAGCGCTCGCGTGAGCTGGCGGTGCTGGAGTCGCTGGACAACGGCAAGCCGATCCGTGAGTCGCGCGATGTCGACATCCCGCTGGTGGCGGCGCACTTCTTCTACTACGCCGGCTGGGCGGACAAGCTCGAGTACGCCGGTGCTGGTGAGGACCCACAGCCGTTGGGCGTCGCGGGCCAGATCATCCCGTGGAACTTCCCGATGCTGATGCTGGCCTGGAAGATCGCACCTGCCCTGGCCGCCGGCAACACCGTCGTACTGAAGCCGGCCGAGACGACACCGCTGACCGCGCTGGCGTTCGCGGAGATCTGCCAGCAGGCCGACCTGCCTCCGGGTGTGGTCAACATCGTCACCGGCGCAGGCCGGACCGGGCAGGCGCTGGTCGAGCATCCGGATGTCGACAAGGTCGCCTTCACCGGTTCGACCGAGGTCGGCCGGGCGATCGCCAAGGCTGTTGCGGGCTCGGACAAGAAGGTCACCCTCGAGCTCGGCGGCAAAGCGGCGAACATCGTCTTCGAGGACGCGCCGATCGACCAGACCATCGAGGGCATCGTCAACGGCATCTTCTTCAACCAGGGCCACGTCTGCTGCGCGGGCTCCCGGCTGCTGGTCCAGGAGAGCGTGTACGACGAGGTGCTCGCGCGACTGAAGCGCCGGATGAGCACGCTGCGGGTCGGCGACCCGTTGGACAAGAACACCGACATCGGCGCGATCAACTCCTCGGCCCAGCTGGCCAAGATCCGCGAGCTGTCCCAGATCGGCGAGGACGAAGGCGCCGAGCGCTGGTCGCCGGAATGCGAGCTACCGGCCGAGGGGTACTGGTTCCCGCCGACCGTCTTCACCGGAGTGTCGCAGGCGCACCGGATCGCCCGGGAGGAGATCTTCGGGCCAGTGCTGTCCGTGCTCACCTTCCGCACCCCGGCCGAGGCGGTGGAGAAGGCGAACAACACCCCCTTCGGGCTGTCCGCCGGGATCTGGACCGACAAGGGTTCCCGGATCCTGTGGATGGCGAACCAGCTGCGCGCCGGCGTGGTCTGGGCCAACACGTTCAACCGCTTCGACCCGACCTCGCCGTTCGGCGGCTACAAGGAGTCGGGCTACGGTCGCGAGGGCGGCCGCCATGGTCTGGAGGCCTACCTTGCCCACTAAGGACAACAATGTGCGGCTCGAGGTGCGCAAGACCTACAAGCTCTACATCGGCGGCGCCTTCCCACGCAGCGAGTCCGGCCGCTCGTACGTCGTGAACGATGCCAAGGGCAAGTTCCTGGCGAACGCGTCGCAGGCGTCGCGGAAGGACGCCCGGGACGCGGTGGTCGCGGCCCGCAAGGCGTTCGGCGGCTGGTCGGGCAAGACGGCGTACAACCGCGGTCAGGTGCTCTACCGCATCGCCGAGGTGATGGAGGGCCGGCACGAGCAGTTCACTCTTGAAGTGGCTGCGTCCGAGGGATTGTCGGCGTCCAAGGCGCGCGCGGTGGTGGACGCGTCGATCGACCGCTGGGTCTGGTACGCCGGCTGGGCCGACAAGCTGGCCCAGGTGGTCGGCTCGAGCAACCCGGTGGCCGGCCCGTACTTCGACTTCTCGTTGCCCGAGGCAACTGGTGTGGTGGCGGTACTGGCACCGCAGGACTCCAGCCTGCTCGGGCTGACCTCGGTGATCGCGCCGGCGATCGTCTCCGGCAACACCGTCGTCGCGGTCTCGTCGTACGAGCGTCCGTTGCCTGCTGTCACGCTGGGCGAAATGATGGCGACGTCCGACCTGCCGGGCGGGGTGGTGAACCTGCTGACCGGATCGGCATCGGAGATCGGGCCGTGGCTCGCGTCGCACCTGGACGTGAACGCGATCGACCTGTGCGGCATCTCGGACGCCGAGGAGGCGCGCGAGCTCGAGGCGCTGGCGGCCGAGAATCTCAAGCGGGTACGACGTCCCGCGGCAGAGGACTGGTCGGAGTCGCCGGGGATGTCGCGCCTGACGCAGTACCTGGAACTCAAGACCGTCTGGCACCCGATCGGCGTCTGAATGGTCCAGCCAGGAGACCGGGTCGCGATCGTCTCACCGTCGAGCGGTCTGCCTGAGATCTTTCCGGCTCCGTACGAACTCGGCCTGCAGCGGCTGCGTTCCTTTGGGCTGGAACCGGTCGAGTACCCGACCACCCGGAAGATGGGGGCATCGCCGGAGCAGCGAGCTGCTGATCTGCACGCGGCGTGGTCGGATCCGTCGATTCGTGCCGTGATCGCGAGCATCGGCGGGGACGACCAGCTCACCGTGCTGAAGCATCTCGATCCTTCGGTGTTCCGCGCGGATCCGAAGCCGTTCTTCGGCTACAGCGACAACACGAACCTGCTCAACTTCCTGTATTCCTTGGGCTTGCCGGCGTACCACGGCGGCAGCGTGATGGTGCAGTTCGGCCGCGGCGGCGCGATGCATCCGGACACCGAGCGGTCGCTGCGGGCCGCGTTGTTCGCCCCTGGCGACTTCGAACTGACGCCGGCGACCGGCTGGACCGATCACGATCGCGACTGGGCCAACCCGGCGCTACTGGAAACCGAGCCCGATCTCTTCCCCGGCACCGGCTGGAGCTGGCACGGCTCGGAACCGGTGAGCGGCCGCCTGTGGGGCGGCTGCCTCGAAATCCTCGACTGGCAACTCGCCGTCGACCGGTGGATGCTGCCGATCACGTCGTACGACGGCATCCTCTTCCTGGAGACCAGCGAAGAAATGCCGAGCGACACCGCCGTCTACCGCATCCTCCGCAACTTCGGCGAACGCGGCCTCCTCGAACGCTTCTCCGCCATCCTCTGGGGCCGCCCCAAGTCCTGGGCCCTCGACCAGCGCCTCTCCGCCGACGAATCCGCGACGTACGTCGAATCCCAATACGCCGCAGCCCGCCGAGCCCTGGCCGAATACAACCCATCCGCCCTGCTCGTCACCGGCCTCGACATCGGCCACACCGACCCCCAACAGATCCTGCCGTATGGCGGCCTGGCCCGGCTCGATCCTGCCGCGTCCCGCATCACCGTCACGTACTGAGCGTGGGACATGCTGCGTCCGTTTCTCACGTTTAGACCGGAGGTGATTGTCCGCGGGCTCCGCTGCAGCCCGGGGCCGGGGTGGATGGTTTAGCTCCGGGTGGTTTGTGTGTTGGGCCTGGTTGGGGTGGTTTCGCCTGGCGCGTGGGAGTTCGGTGGCAACCTCGGACACCTGGTGGGGACCTCGGACATCTGACCAGGTGTCCGAGGTCCCGATGTGGTGTCCGCAGTCCTCGGCACGAGCCCCGGGATCCCGGCATCCGGACAAAACCGGCCACATCCCGGGCACCAGGGCTGATTCGCCGGCTCGATAGCGGGTTGTTTGATCGATAGCGGCAAGTAAGCCGCCAGCCATCACATAACCCGCTATCGGGCCCGGCCCGACAGCCACCTCCGGTGCCGCACGACCCGGTCCGCACGCTCACGGCCGCACCACCCGGATCCACCCCGGCACGCGACCACTCGGGTGAGCAGCTCCGGGATAGCTGCGTCCTTCCCTGGTCCGGGTGGTGGGTATCAAGGGTCGAAGATCGCGCAGCGACGCCGACGAAGGAGGCGCCCTTGACACCCACCGGCCGGACTAGCACCATCACGCAGCCCGGAGCCGCGCCCTCGACACCACCTCAACTCCCCCGAACCCGCACCCCCGACCACACCTCAACTCCCCGAAACCGCGCGGTTGCACCACAGCTCGCCGAGGCCGCCCGCGACTGCACCGCAGCTCCCCGGGGCCGGGGTGGACGGTTTTAGCTGCGGTGGTGTGTGTGCTGGCGGGGTCGGGGTGGGGTCGCCTGGGGGTGGGGTGGGACAGGTGCTGGTGGGCTGACACAAGTACTGGGGGCGAGCACAGGAAATAACCTGTGTCGAGCCCCGGCTTCTTGTGCCATGCCCGGCCGATCCCGGCATCCGGACGAATCCGGCCACATCCCGGGCACCAGGGCTGATGCGCCGGCTCGATGGCGGGTTGTTTGATCGATAGCGGCAAGTAAACCGCCAGCCATCACATAACCCGCTATCGGGCCCAGCCGACACCCGCGCCCGGACTAGCAGCCCATTGGCTAGCGGATGAGGGTTTGGGTGAGGGCGGGGTTGGGGTTGGGGTAGCAGGAGATGGGGGCGGTGGTGGTGAGGAATTTCCATTTGATTTTGGCTTGGAGGGTCAGGCCGGGATCGTCGTACGAGGTGCCTTTGAGTTTGGTTTCGATGGTGGTGCCGCGGCGGCCGGATGTGAGGCGGACCGACAGGGTGTGGAGCTGGTAGCTCGCACCGCCGGCGATCGGCCCAGCGACCCTGACGACGACAACGCCGTTTTCCAGGCTGGCCGAAGGCGTGGAATTGAGGCCGGAGCCGCCGGACAGGGTCGCCGTGATGTACGCCGAATTGGCTGGCACCGGCACGCGAAGCGCGAGATCCCGGACCTCCTTCAGCTTGAAGCCTTTGACCTCCCCCGGCAGCGACCCCGGCTTCAGGTCGACCGTGATCGAGAAGCGGGTGTTCGGCGGCACGATCGCCGGTGCCTTCGCGTCGACAACCTGTCGCAGCGACAGCTCGTGCCGCCCAAACTTGGTGGCGGCGCGACACGCATAGCTGGCCGTCGGTGGCGCCGCGGAGGCGGTGGTCGCCACCAGCAGAGGGAGCAAGCCCAGAGCCACAACACTGCGGTGAGTAGCCATACAACTACTCTAAGCAGCCAAACCTGGCCGCAAGAACCCCTCGTCTCACCGTCCGAACAGGAACCAGCCGCCGACCCCGGCCGCCACGAACACCAGCGGCAGCGACAGCATGAACCACGCCCACCCATGCCGCCGACGACGCCGTAGCGGATGCGCAGTCGCCACCGTAGTCGTCAATTCGTCGTCGGTGAGGCTGGTCCGCTGGAGAGCGCGCAGCGGCGCCTCCTGCTCCAGCCGGTACGCCTCCGCCTCCAGCCGATCGGCCAGCGTGTCAGCGCGCTCCCAGCGGTCGTCTACCCGATACGCCAGCGCGCGAGCCAAGAGGTCGTCGAGCTCGCCGACCGCGTCGTGCAGGACCGGCCGCAGGCTCGGCGGCGGCTCCTCGGGGTCGCGGTTGAGTACGTCGCCGATCGACCCGGCGGAGTACGGCGGATGGCCGGTGAGCAAGGCGTAGGTCACCGCACCGACCGCGTAGATGTCCGCCCGCTCGTCGAACCCGCCGTCGCCTCGCCCCTGCTCCGGCGCCATGTACGACGGCGTGCCGACCGCCTGGGTCAGCCCGGACGCCTCTGCGGCACGCTTCGCCAGCCCGAGATCGGCCAGCACAACCCGGTGCGTCCCACCGCCGGCCCCGTCGCCTTGAGCGCGGAGGAGGAGATTCGCAGGCGTGACATCCCGGTGTACGACACCCTCGTGGTGCAGCGCCGCGACCGCGCGAGCCAGGTCCGCACCCCACCACAACGCGTCGGCCGGGTCCGGCGGTCCATCCCGGAGTACGTCGGCCAGCGTGCCACCGCCGACGTAGTCCATCACGAAGTACGGGCGTCCGTCGGTGAGCTTGCCGAGGTCGAACACCCGGACCACGCGATCGCTCGCGATCTGGCGCATCAGGCGCGCCTCGGCAAGGAATCGCTCCCGCACGTCCGCGCGCGACGCCCAGTTTTCGGCGAGCACCTTGACGGCCACGTCCACGTCGAGGTCGTCGTCGTACCCGCGCCACACGGTCGCGAACGCACCCGCGCCGATCTTGTCCCGCAACCGGTACCGTCCGATGGCTTCCATCCCGGCTATTGTCGACCACGGGCCAAGTGTCAGGCGAACACCACTCTGGGGGAGCATGAACGAGGAGCTGGAAGAACTGGCTGCCCGCGCGGCATCCGGGGATCAGGCCGTGATCCCCGACCTGCTGCGGGCGATCCGCCCGCAGGTCGAGCGCCGGGTTGCCAAGTTCCTGCCGTTCCACGAGGACGCCGAGGAGGCGACCCAGGACACCCTGCTCCAGGTGGCGCACAAGATCCACACCTTCAAGGGCACCGGCTCGTTCGCCGGCTGGCTCACCGTCGTCGCCACCAACCAGGCGCGCCAGACCTACCGGTCGCTGAAGCGCCGCGCGGTCGAGCAGTCCGCCGAGGTCCTCCCCGAAGCGGCCGACCCGCGGACGACGTCGGTGATCGCCGGCTCCCGGCTCGACCTCCTCGAAGCTCTCGAGTCGCTGGAGTCCAGCCACCCCCAGTTGGTCCAGCCCCTCGTCCTCCGCGACCTCGGCGCGTTGTCGTACGCCGAAATCGCCGACGAACTGGATGTCCCGCTGGGCACGGTCAAAGCCCGAATCCACCAGGCACGAAAGGCCGTCGCGGAACGGTTGACTATTCGCTAACTCCCATCCAGGCCCGCAGCAGCGTGGTGGCCTCGGTGCGCTGGGGTGCAGGTAGTCCGGCTATGGCGGCGTTGTGGTTGCCGGCCGGCACGGTGTACCAGTGCGAGTCCCGGGTGCCAGGGCCCGGCGCGAACTTCTCGGCGCTCCAAGGATCGTTCTCGCCGTACACGAACAGCATCCGGGTGGCAGACGTCTTCACCCACTGGTCGATGTCCTTCATAGCCGCGTCGTCGTGCTTGGGCTCGATGGCGTCCGGGACCGCCGCAGGGGCAGCACCGGCTTCCGGATAGTGCAGCAAACCCCTGAGCCAGGTGGCGCCGGTGGCGACGTCCGGCCAGTTGAGCTGCGCGCTCGCCTGGTAGTAGTACGCCAGGTATGGCGCGATCCCCGAGTCCGAGTACGACGACTAGTCGGCGATCTGGTCGATGAAGCTGAACAACTGCTGGTCGGTGGCGTCGCGGCCCGGGATCAGGAAACAGCTCGCCTGGGAGTGGTACTGCCAGAACGCGAACGGAGTGTCCAGTACGGCGGCCTCGAAAGCACGATCGGCCGATCCGTAGTCCTGGTCGAATTTCAGGCCCTGCTTGGAAGCATCCCGAGCAGCGCGGACCGGCGATACAACGCGTGCCGCTGCAGCACCCGCAGCGCTTCGTTGCATTGGGCATCGGTTCCTGCGTGCTGGATGAAAGCGACGTACGAGTCCTGATCGTTCACCACATCGTCGGGCGCGACATAGGCCACGGTCGCGTCCACGTCCGCCGGGTAGAACCGCCGGTGGTAGACCGATGTCATGCCGCCCTTGCTCGCACCGGTCGAGACCCACTTGCCGCCGTACAGGGCCTTGAAGGCCTGCACGATCCGGTGGTGATCGGTCGCCGCCTGCCAGAGGTCGAGCTTCGTCCAGTTCTTGCTCGCCGGCGTCGACTTGCCGAAGAACCGCTGCTCGACGTTCAACTGATTCCCGTCGATCAGTCGCGTCGGCTCGGCTCCGACGGCTGCCGGAACCACAGCACGAAGAACGGCTTCCCGTTGAGCAGCTTCCCGCTCTCCACCCGCAGCCCGGGAACAGTCTCCAGCCGGGCCCGCACCTCCCCCACCGGATCCTTCGGTACGGCGGCCGCGGCCGTACCGACCAGCGTCGTCACGATCAGACCGAGCACCACGAGAAGCCTGATCAAACGCATAAGGTGACTCCTCGGGCTCGGGGCGACACTCTGCGTAGTCAGAGTACCTCAGCCGACCGGGGTGAGCACCAGACTGATCGTGCGGTTGCGGGCGGGCTCCCGGAACGGGCCGGCGGACTGATCGGCCGTCGTCAGCGTGAAGCTGGTCAGCGGCAGTCCGGTCACCTCCGACAACTCCTGAGCCGCGACTCGCGCCCGGGCCAACGCCGTACCCGAGCCTCCGCGCTCCGATCCGTTCGTCGGGACCGAGTGTCCGACGATCGTGATCGTCGCGCCGCTGCGTGGGAGCGTCGTACTCACGCTGGCCAAGGACTCCAAGCCGTCAGGTGTGAGTGAGGTACCGCGGCTGAAGAGCCCGCGCTGGAACAAGACCCGGACCGAGCCGCCCTGACGGCTGACGATCACGCCAGGGACGCGGACTGACGCGGTCAAGGCGTCCAGTTGCTGGTTGAGCCGAGCGGCCGCGGCACGGCGAGCGGCGGCCTGCTCGTCCAGCTGCCGCTGCAGTTCATCGGCGCGCCGCTTCTGCTCCGCCAGACGAGGATCAGCTGAGGGAGACACCGACGGGGACGCCGCGACCACACGGTCATCGACGACCGCGGCAACGCCAACCACCGCGCCGGCGACGACCGCGCCAGTCACCACCAGCGCCGCCGCAGCCAGCAAGGGCGGCTGAGCGAGCGGCCGCGCCCTCCGGCGCCCGGCCACGATCCCCGCGACCACCTTCCGCCCACGGGCCGCGCCCACATGATCCGGCTCGAGCTCCTGTACTCGCGCCCAGCACGCGTCCGCCTCCTCCCACCGCCCCAGCTGCGCCTCGACCCGAGCCAGCAAGTCCCACCCGGCAACGCCGCCAGTCTCCGCGAGCAACTCCGCGGCCCGTTCCAAGTCCCCGCCCCGAGCAGCGGCCGCCGCCGCGGCGACCGCCAACTCACCGCGCAGTTCGTCGACGGCGTTCACGATTTCACCAGGCCGATGATCTTGCTCTGCTCGTCCTGCGGCAGCAGCCGGATCAGCCGCTGGTTGACCGCGCCCAGCGCCCGTTCGTCCCGGGCCGCGATCGCCTGCTGGCCTTCCCGGATCAGCGCCTTCGCCTCCGAGGCCGGCCGCAGAATGTCCTGCTCCGCGATCAGCGCGTAGAACAGCTTCGCGGTCCATCCCGGCTGCCGCGACTCCAACCGGACCAGGAACTGACCGCCGCGCTCGATCTGCGCCCGGATCGCGGCCGAGTCACGAGCGTCGATCGCCTCCCGCGACCGCACCCTGAGCTCGCTGAGCTCCTGCCGATCGCCGGAACCGCCGTACAGCTTGACGAGTTCGGCCGCGTCCGTCAGCACGTCCTCGAGGTCCTGGATCAGTCCCGGCAGCCGCGCTGCGTCCTCGACATCGTCCAGCTGCGCATGCAGTTCGCGCAGCCGGTCCTCGGCCGTTGCCGCCGCGCCCGGATCCGCCCCGGCCGCACGCACCTGCTCCCGCGCGGTGGTCACCGTGCCTTCCGAGTCCAGCTTGGCGATGAGCCGCCGCGCGTCCTCCGAAGCGCTGCCGGCACTCCGCGCCGCCGTCACCCGCTCCTCCGCCTCGGCCAGGATCTCCTCCAGTACGACGACACTCGGCGTACGCACGTTGTCCAGGTCGATCTCGGCCTCGAACTGCTCCCCGATCAGCGGTACGTCGGCCACCACGGTCACCAGGTTCGACGCGTCCACCTCGAACGTCACCTCGATCTCGCTCCCGGCCGGCACATCCATCCGCACGTCGCCGGGCCGGATCTCCAGCGTCCCCACCGACCGGTTGCGGTCGGCCCGGGCCCGTTCCCCTTGCACCACAGGGATCCTGATCACCGCATCGGCATCCGCCCGGCGCAGCGTGCTCGACGTACGGAACACCTCACGCGCCCGCGTCGGCACTCCGGCGCCCTTCTTCAACAGCGGCGAGAACGCCCGGTCGGCCAGCTGGATCCCCAGCGAATGCGTCAACCGGGCGCCGCCGAACTCGATCTCGCGATGGGTGATCGCCAGCGAATCCGGCGTCACCCGCTGCACGGTCCCCTGGCCGTCGGTCAGCTCGAGGGTGAACCGCGAGGTCTGATGCGGATCCAGATCCACCTCGGTGACGAACGCACCACCGGCGTTCAGGGCGATCCGCGCCGTACTGAACGGAGGGTGCGCGGACGGGTTGCTCAGCACCACCGAGTACGCCGTCCAGTCGACCGGCTCGGCGGACACCAGCTTCCCCGCCACGGTCGGCGTCGTGGTGGTCGAGCTCGGTTCGTACGCCCACTCGACCCCGTACTCCCCCGCGACCGGCTGGTACGACGACGGTCCGGGGTGCCGGACAGTACTGGCGAAGATCGCCGCACCCCGGGCGATCGCGGTGGTCGGGTCGAGACTCACGTCGAGTTCGATGCCGAGACCGTCGGTCGGGTCGGCGAGTCGTTCGCGTAGGCCGGGCGAGAGCGTCACACCGCCGACCAGCAGCAGCCGGTCCATGTCGTCGCTGCCGAGTCCACCGTCGGACAACGCCTTACGGCACAGGTTGATCGCACGGACGTAGTACGGCTCGGCGAGCGCGTCGACCTCAGCACGGCGCAGTGGGTACTCGAAGGTCTCGATGGTCCCGTCGCTCAGCTTCAGATCGACCATCAGATCGACGCTGTCGTCCTGCGACAACAGGATCTTCGCCTGCTCGGCCGCGCCTTTGAGCGTAGCGAAATGCCTTTTCCACAACGGATTGTCGCGCCGGAAGTCGGTCATGCCGAGATCCCGGGCAGCCGCGGGCGCGAGGATGCGCTCGACCACCGCCCAGTCGATCAGCTTGCCGCCGAGGTACGAGTCGCCGGCGTGGTTGAGCACCCGCAGGTCACCATCCCGCTTGCTCACCACCGCCGCGTCGAAGGTCCCGCCACCGAAGTCGAACACCATCCAGTACGCGCGATCGTCGGCATCGTGGAAGCCATACGCGAAGGCCGCCGCGGTCGGCTCCTGAAGCAGCGGACAGCCGGGGACGAACCCGGCCAACTCGGCCGCCTCGCTGGTCGCCTTGTTCTGATTCAGCGCAAAGGCCGCGGGCACCGTGATCACCGCGGCATCCGGCGCGACCTGGTCCGGGTGGCGCCGGGCCACATCGGAGCGCAAGGACTTCAGTACTTCGGCCGACAGTTGCTGCGGCGTCATCGTCGTAACGGCGCGGGCAAACGTGCGGGTGGCGTCGGCCAGGCCCATCTCCAGCTTGAACTCGGCGGCCGCGTCGTCGGGGTCCGACTCGACCCGGTTCTTTGCCCGGCCACCGACCGTGACGGCGCCGGGCTTGGGCAGCCAGACGGCCGACGGTGTCGTTTCCTGGCCTTCGTTGTTCTTGATCACCGTCACGGTGCCGTGCTCGGCCACCGCGATCGCGCTGTTGGTGGTGCCGAGGTCGATGCCGAAGTCGATCGTCTCACGCATGCTCGCTGCCCTTGCTGGTCTCGAGTTCCGTCGTGTTTGCCGGCCGGCCGACGATGACCTGGCCCATCTGGATCCGTTCGGCGTGGAAGTAGATCGACGGCCGGACGGTCTCCAGCACCGTCTCGGCCGTGAGCGCCGGATCCTCCTCGTACACCAGGACCTCCAGCGATCGCCCGGGGTGGAACGCGTCGCCCTCGTGGTCCTGCACGATCAGGCCGGCGTCGGTCAGCGCGTTCCGGCAGGTCTGCAGGTAGCGCCCAGCCTGCCGCGTCTGCGTCGAGGTGTCGCCACCCGACAACTTCCGCTGCGCCCGCCACAAATTGGTGGCCGCCTCGGCCAGTGCCTTGTGGTCGACATCCGGCCCGGTTGCTTCGTTGCTGGAGGCAACCGCCGCCCGCTCGAGCGCTTCCAAGCCCGCGAGGACCTTCGCCAGCTCATCGCGCTGCTCCTGATCCCAGCGCGGCTCGTCGATCCGGAAGGCCTTGTGAAACTTCCGCTGCCGCCAGCCATCCATCAGCTCATCACCCCTCTCCGCTGCCGCAACGCCTCGGCGAGCGCGTCGGCCGATTCACACCGGGCATCCGGATCGACCACCAAGGCGTCCAGCACGATTCGGTCCAGCGCGGCATCGACTTCGCCGTTGTACTTGCTCGGCGCGAGCGGCGTACGCGCGAACTTGCTCGCCGAGTACGACGACACCGGCGTACCGTCGTCGTACGGAAGCTGCCCGGTCAGCAGCACGTACGCGATCGTGCCGACCGACCAGACATCCGCGGACCGTGAGTAACCCTGCTGCCGCAGGACCTCCGGAGCCATGAAGGCGAACGTCCCCTGTGCGCTCGCCAGCAGGCTGAACGGATCCGCCCGTTTCGCCAGACCGAAGTCGCTCAACCGGACCTGCACCCGGCCGCCCTCGTCGTACCCGACGAGCACGTTCTCCAAGGTGATGTCGCGGTGCACGATCGGCGGCGTACGGCGATGTCCGACCGCGAGTCCTTGGGCGATCTGCTCGATGACATCGGCAACCACCTCGACCGGCGCCGTCGGGTGGTAGGCGTCTGCGAAGCGCCGGAGGCTGCCACCGGCGACGTACTCGGTGGTGAAGTAACCACGCAGTCCTTCCGCGGTCCGAACGGTCCCGGCGTCGAACATCCGGACGATGTTCGGATGCCCGAGCGTCGACAGCAGCCGCGCCTCCTCCAGCACCCGATGTGTCTCCTTCAACGTGGTCACCTTCTTGAACACCTTCATCGCCTGGAAGCCGAGGTACTCATGCCGGACCCGGTGCACCTCCGCGAACGCGCCCTCGCCGAGCAGCCGGTCAACGACGAGCCTGTCGCCGACGCGCTCGCCGGTCCGCAGCAACGGGCTCACCAGCCCGCCAGCCAACGCACGAGCGCACCCACCGCGGCTCCGCCGATGAGGGCCCACCACAACCACCCGTAGCGGCCGCCGCTCTTCTCGGTTACCCGCCTGCCGCCGAGGTCGGCCAGCATCTTGTCCACGTCGTACGAGCCCGGACCATCGCCGAGTGCCGAGCGGACCCGGCGGAGCATGGCCTTCGCCGAGTACGTCGATCCGATGCCGACGTAGTAGTTCACCTGCGACCGAATGGTCTCGAGCGTGCGCCGCATCTCGTCGAGGGTCGCCTTGTTCGCGGCGACGGTGTCCGCGCCCGGCGTGTCACCGGCGAGCTCGCCGGCCTCGTCCAGCCACTTCGCCGCCCGCCCGTCGAGCACCGAACCGGTCTCGATCAGTTGGGTCGCGCAGTTGTTCAGGACGATGCCGACGCGTTCGCGGGCCGACGCTGTACGACGATGCTGTGCGTGCGGGACCAAGGCCTCCAGCCGGTTGAGCTTGGGCCGGAGGACCCTGGTCACGTCATTCGCGATCCGCTGCGCATCCTCGGAGTGCAGCCGCTGGATCAGCTCGCTCGCCAGCGTGTGGATCTCGTCGTACAACGGCTCGGCGATCTCTTCCAACCGCAACTCGAGCACCCGCTTCGGCACCGGCCACTTGCGAGCGATCGTCGCCAGCCGGAGCGGGGCCGGTGTCGCCGCGACCAGATCGGTGAGCGGCCGGACGAGAGCGAGCGGGAGCTCCTTGCGAAGCTCGGCGACCACCGATCGGTCCAGCTGACGATCGTCCAGGACGTCGATCCGATGCCGCACGTGTTCCCAGAAGTGCTTGGACTTGAGCGCCGCATCCCAGTGCCTGGAGGCCATCACCCACATGACTCCCCGCTTCGCCACCGCGGACGGGTGCGGCGTCCGCCCGAGGTCCGTCAACTCCTCTTCCAGTACGGCGGAATGCGCGCGAACAGCCTCGTCGTGCTCGTGGTGGACCTGACGCGGGCAGCGACACTTGGCACCGGGACTCCCCCAGAGCCAGAACAGCTCCTCCACCAGGCGCCGCCGCGGATCGCCGAGCACCCGCTCGAACGCGCCCCGCAGCTCGTTCGGGTCGGCGGCGGTCACGTCCTCCGGGAGGTCAGCGCCGACCTGCAGGACGGCGGTGAGCTGCTGCTGCCGATGCCGCGCCGTCCGCCGATCGACATCGGTCGGCAGACCAGTCAGGCGGAACGGGTTCCGCCGATACACCTCCAGTCCCGCCACCGCGCGGAGCTCCACCACCGCCGCATTGCTCATTGCCCAATCGCATCAGCGCCGCGGCGGCGGTGGGTTGTGCTGACCGGTTCCTGTCAGCCGAAGGTACGGCGTACTTCGACCGCCCGGCGGAGCTCGTCGGCGAAGTTGGCCGTCTGCCGACGGATGCCTGGGGCAACAGTCTCGTCGGCGATCAGCGCTTCGGCCCGGTCGATCAGGTCCGGGTCGATCACATACTTCGGCGCGATCCGCTGCACGGTCAGTGGGACCACCATCCCGGACCTGATCTCGGCCATCCGCCGTACGTCGGTGAAGAACCGCTCGACGTACGGCGCGGTGACGTCGGCCTGCGCGGGATGCCAGAACCCGTCGGCGGTGGCGAGCAGTTCGCTCACTCCCAAGCCGGGATCGGTCATCACCCGCGCCCACGCGGCTTCCTTCGCGTCCGGCAGCGCGGCGAGGCACTTCGCCGCCTCGACGACCCCCTCGGTCGAGGTGTCCCGGGCCAGCTCGGCCTCGATCTCCGCCGCCCCGAACGCGTTCAGCCGGACCAGCCGCAGGACCAGGGACCACCGAAGATCCGCGTCGATCTCCAGACCATCAGGTACGTCGCTGCCGTCGAGCCACGCGGTGAGGGCCGCCGCGTCGTCGGTGGTTGTCACGAACCCGCGGGCCGTCGCCAGCTGCAGGCTGCTGCCCGCCGGGGTGCCGGCGAGTTTGTTGCCCAAGGCATCAGCGACCGCGCCGCGATGAGCGTCGTACGGGAGATAGCCGCCGAGCACCTTCTCCTCGAGCCAGCGCAGGAGTGAGCCCACGGCGATGTCGCTGTCCTCGTGCTCGATGGCGGTGACGAACAGGTCGAGCGCCTGCCGCGGGTCCAGTTCGGCGTCGGCGACGGAGTCGCGGATCGAGTTCCAGATCACCGCGCGGGTCGTCCCGTCGGACACCTTCGGCAGGACGGCCGGCAGGTTGGCCAGGCTCTCGGGGTCGAGCCGGAGCTTGATCCAGGTGTCGTCGTTCGCATCCGGCACGATCACCTGGTTGCTCAGAGCAACTTCCACCCGGTCGCCATCGACCACGGCGTCGACCGTCGTTCCGCCGCCGGCGTCGTAGGCACCGACACTCAGCTTGTGCGGCCGCCGGGAGGCGTCAGGACTGGTGCGGTGCAGGGTGACGCCCGTCGAGGTCCGCTCGGCCGTGATCGTGTCGAGGCGCGAGGTCCGCAGCCACTGTTCGGACCAGTTGGCGAGGTCATGCGCGCCGGCCTCGGTGAGCTTGGCGATGAACTCGTGCAGGTCGGCATTGCCGTACTCGTGCGCCCCCAGGTGCGCGTTGACACCCTGGAGGAAGACGTCGTCGCCGAGGTACTTCGCGAGTTGCTTGAGCACCGCGGCGCCCTTGGCGTACGAGATGCCGTCGAAGTCGTCGAGCGACTGCCGCGCGTCCTTGAGGCTGTCCGGCGCGACCGGATGCGTCGAGCTGCTCTGATCCGTCTGCAACCCCCACCATTTGCGGACGAAGGCGAAGTCGGTCCAGTTGCCCTTGTAGTCGGTGGCTTCCTCGGACACGCGATGCGCCATGTACTCGGCGAACGATTCGTTCAGCCACATGTCGTTCCACCACTTCATGGTGACCAGGTCGCCGAACCACATGTGCGCCATCTCGTGCACCACGATCCGCGCCCGGGTCGCCCGCTCCGCGTCGGTCACCTGACCGCGGAAGACCAGCTTGTCCGCAAACGTGACGCAGCCCGGGTTCTCCATCGCGCCGAGGTTGAAGTCCGGCACGAACGCCTGCCAGTACTCACCGAACGGGTACCGCTGCCGGAACAACCGGTGGTATTCGTCGAACGCCTGCGCGGTGGTCCGGAACAGGTCCTCGGCGTCCTTTTGCAGGTGCTCACTCAGCGATTGCCGGCACGCGAGGCCCAGCGGGATCCCGTCGTGCTCGCTCCTGATCAGGTGATACGGCCCCGCCACGATCGTGACGAAGTACGACGACAGCGGCTTCGTCTCCGCCAGCTCCCACTGGCCCGGCCCCACCTGCGTCGCCGCACCGTTGCCCAGCACAACCCAATCCTCGGGCGCCTTCACCGTCACCGTGTACGGCGCTTTGAGGTCAGGCTGATCGAAGCACGCGAAGTAGCGCGGCGCCGACTCCAGCGACGACATCCCGTAGGTGTAGACCCGCCCGTCGGCCGCGTCGACCGATCGCACCAGTCCCTCGCCATCCACGGAGTACCTCATCTCCGCGGTCACCACGACCTCGTTCTCGGGCTCCAGCCCGGTCAGCGGGAACCGGCCCTCCGCCAGCAGACCGACGTCGACCGGGGCGCCGTTCAGCTCGACCGCGAGCAGCCGCTCGGGCTTCACATCCACCCAGGTCGCATCGCTCGTCGCGCCGAACCGGATCCGGCTGGTCGTGACGAACGTGTCGCCAGACCCGGTCAGATCGAAGTCGACCCGGTACGACCGGACGGCGAGGTCTGCTGCCCGTTGCCGGGCCTCTTCCACTGTCAGCGCGTGCATACCTGCACGCTATCCGAGGCCACCAGTCAACTTTGCCCGCACAGCCTGCGCCCGCGCCCTCGCAACCTCGTCGAGCGTCTCGTCCGTGACCATCGCAGCCAGCACGCCCAGCAACCGCTCGTCCCCCGCGGGTACGGCGGCCGCCGCGAGCAGCGCTGTCGCACGTACATCGGGATCCTTGGAAGTTTCGAGCACGTCCGCGATCAACTGCGCGTCCTCGGCCTCGGCAAGGCTCGTCAGAACGTTCAGCGCACTCAGGTGATCAAAGGCCGCCCGCATCTCTTCATCGCCGGCCACCGGCGGCCGCGACAACACGGCCCGCGCCACCTGCCGCACCTCGCCACCGAGAGGCTCCAACGGATTCCCGCCCGACAACCGCGTGTACGACGCGGCCACCTGGTACATGTTCAGCGCCCGGCAGACTGTGGCGACGTTGTCGCTGTAGAGCAACGCGCTGAACGCTTGCAGGGGAATGGCCTCGTCCGCGGTCATACGCTTCACGCTAGTCGACAGGCTGAGGCTGGAAGAACCGCAGTACTTTCTGTGCGGCATCCGGACCTACCAGCAGCTCGGCAACCCTGGCGGACTCCTTCGCGGTCTCGGCGGCGCGGGACAGCATCGCCGGTTCGTAGTCCGCCACCGCAGCATCCACATCGCCCGGGTGTGCTGCGATGGCCCGGCCGAGGTCGGCGGCGTCCAGCATGGCCAGGTTGGCGCCTTCGCCGACCGGCGGCATCAGATGGGCAGCGTCGCCGAGCAGCGTGACGCCGGATCGGCACGGCCAGGTCAGGTCGCTCGGCAGGACGTTGATCGGGCGTACCACGAACGGCTCGTCACAGGCCGCCAGGAGGCGATGGAAGCGGTCGTCCCAGCCGTCGAGCAGCCCGGCAACCGCCGTACGGTCGAGGTCTGTCGGTGCGCCCGGCAGGTCGAGGTCTCGCGGTGCGCCCTGCAGGGAGATGCCGACGTGGATGCTGCCGTCGCCCTTGCGCTGTGCGGTCAGCCGCCGATCCGGGCCGAACACCCAGTAGTTGCCGCGGCCAACCTCGGCGGCCAGCTCGGGGTGGGCGCGCTCGACATCGTGGATGGCGCTCTGGATCGAGGTGGTGCCGGCGTAGACGGGCTGGACGTCGGTGAGCAGGGGGCGGACGCGGGAGTTGGCGCCGTCGGCACCGACGAGCAGCTCGCACTCAACCACGCTCCCGTCAGCGAAGTGCACGACGTACCCGCCAGCTCGTGCTTCGGCGTGGCTGAAGGTCTTGCCCCAGCAGACTGTCCCGGCCGGAAGCGAGTCGAGCAGCAGGTCGCGCAGGTCGGCACGGTCGATCTCCGGCCGGGCCATGGGCGCGTCGTCCGGGGTGTCCTCCTGGAGCAGCAAGGTACCGGTGTGATCCAGCATCCGCATGTCCTGGCCTTCCCGGCGAGCGACCGCGAGGAACCTCTCCAGGAGACCGGCTTCACGGAGAGCGGCCTGGCCGGTGTCGGTGTGCAGGTCGAGCATGCTGCCCTGGGTGCGGGCCTCCCGTGAGGTATCACGCTCGTACACGACGGCTTCGATGCCGTGGACGTGCAGCACCCGGGCGAGAGTGAGGCCGCCGGGGCCGCCTCCGATGATCGCGATCATGATGAGCTCCGTTCGATGCACTGTATTTTTCGATACACTGTATCGCACGAGCCAGTGTATTGTTCAAGAGGTGGCAGATACTCCACTCGTCTGGGAGCGGCCCGAGCCGCCGGAGCGGCGTGCGCCGAGCCCGTTGAGCCGGGAGCGGATCGTGCAGGCCGCCCTCGCCCTGGCCGATGCCGAGGGCCTGGAGGCGGTGTCGCTACGAAAGGTCGCCGGTGCGCTCGACGCAGGCCCGATGCGGCTCTACCGGTACGTCGACACCAAGCAAGAACTGCTCGAGCTGATGGTCGACTCCGTGTACGGCGAGCTTCCCGAGCCGACCGGGTCGAGTTGGGCCGAGGTACTGCGGTCCATCGCGAACGGGATCCGGGACGCTGCCCTCCGGCACGAGTGGTTCGCCGACCTGCTCGGCGGCCGCCCGCACTTCGGCCCGGCAACGCTGGCTCACACCGAGCGATCCCTGGCCGCGCTCCGGGCCGCCGGGATCGACGACGTCGACACGATGATGGGCGTGCTCGAGGCACTCGACCTCTACCTGATCGGTGCCGTGCGCAAGGAGATCACCCAGCGCCGCGCCGAACGCGCCACCGGCGAGAACGAGCGGGAATGGCAGCACAAGACCTTCCCCTACATGGCCCGGATGTTTGCCACCGGCCACTACCCCACCCTCGAAGAGGCCGTCCACGACGCCCGCCACCGGTCCGCGGCCGAGGTCTTCGAGCTGGGATTGGGCTACCTCCTGGAGGGCATGTCGCACCACCTCAAGCTTTAGCCGCCACGTGAAGGTGAGCGGCCAGGAGGTGTGCGGACTCCGGTGCGGTCGCCGAGTAGCAGAGCAGATGGGCGCGGGTCGACCAAGTGTCCTGGAGGGGGCAGATGTCCACGGCGGTGTTGGCGTCCACGGCTCGACGAGGGACGATCGCCAAGCCGGCACCGGCCGTGGCGAGGGTGATGAGCGTGTGGAGCGTGGGTACGACGGTCCGGTAGCGCGGAGCCGGGGCGTGCGGGCCCAGGCGATCGTCCATCCATTGAGTCAGCGGCGAGCCGCGGTCGAGACCGACCAATGGGTGTTCGGCGACTTCGGCGTGCGCGATTGAGGTACGGCCGGACAGGACGCCGCCGGCTTGCCCGATGACGACCAGCGAGTCGTCGGCGAGCGGTTCGGTCCTCAGGTGCGTGGGCTCGTCGTCCAGGATCACGCCGAGGTCGGCTTCCCCGGAGGCGAGCAGCCGGACGCTGCGGATCGTCCGGCGTTCGCTGACGTTCACGTCGTACTCGGGGTGATCGCGGAGGAAGGTGGCGAGCGCGGCGGGGACGAGCTGGTGCATCGCGGAGCCGCCGGCGACCAGGCGGACGGGCTCGGTGCGAGAGACGGCGTACGACGCGACGGCGCTGTCCAGGCGGGTGGTCTCGGCGAGAACCTCGCGGGCGTGCCGGGCCAGCGTGGCGCCGGCGGGAGTGAGCCGGACGCCGCGGCGCTCGCGGATCAGGAGAGGTACGCCGGCCTGCGCTTCGAGGGCTCTGACCCGCGCGCTGGCCGAAGGCAGGCTCAGGTGCATCACCCGCGCACCGGCGGTGATCGAGCCTTCGGCTGCAACGTGGCTGAACAGCCGGAGGTCGTCCAGGTCGTACCGCATGAGCTCTAGCCTACGTCTCAGCCTTAGGCTGGCTACGGGGATCGCGCATTGTGAAGCGCTTGCCGAACCCTGATGCTCGAAGGGTGCTGATGATCCTCCTCGCCGGTGTCGCGGCCGGCGCACTGAACGCCGTCGGCGGTGGCGGGAGCTTCGTGGCACTGTCCGCACTGGTCGCCAGCGGGATGCCGCCGGTCACCGCGAACGCGACCACGACCGTCGCGCTCCTCCCGGGCAACGCGACCAGCGCCTGGGTCTACCGGCGCGACATCCACGCCTTCCAGCGGCCGTCGACACTCGGCCTGACGCTGGCCAGTATGCTCGGCGGGGCACTCGGCGCTGGACTGCTGCTGTGGTTGCCCTCGGCATCTTTCGACGCAGCAGTGCCGTGGTTGCTGGCGTTCGCGACGATCGTGCTCGCCTTCGGCCGGCGCCTCACCCAGGCGATCCGGCTGGGCACGCCCGGCCCGGCGGCGATCCTCGCCGGGCAGTTCATGCTGTCGATCTACGGCGGCTACTTCGGCGGCGCGGTCGGCCTGATGATGCTCGCCTTCTGGACCGCCACCACGTCACTCGATCCGGCTCGGGGCAATCCGCTCCGCGTCATCCAGGTCGCCGCCGTCTATCTCACCGCCGGCGTCATCTTCCTGTTCGCGGCCGACGTACTCGGCCAACCGCTCCACCTCGTGACGATGCTGCTCGGCGCCATTCTCGGCGGCTACACCGGAGCTCACCTGGTACGGCGTTTGCCGGCCGCCGTACTGCGTGCTCTGGTCCTCACTACCGCAATCGCCATGACCGTCTTGTTCTTCGTGCGGGCCGCCGCATGACTGACCGCTATCGGATTGCCATGGCCTACCAGGCGTGTGAGGTGGCCGACCTCGCGCGGTCGGCGGTCACGCTGACCAATCCGGCAGAGGCGGTGCCTCAGGCTGAGCGTGTGCTCGCGGCAGCCCAGCAACTACTGGCAGCCGCTACCCACCTTGCGCAACAGCAACCCCCGACCGATCGGCTGCAGCTCTTCGCCTACGAGCATCCAGAGGAGGCCGCTGCCGACATCACGGATTGGCTCGCTGCTGATCACGCTCGTGGCGAAGGTAGAGACCCGTCGCCGTCGACACACTCGTGAGCAGCCACACCACGACCCCCGCGTCGTCGGTCACGCCGATGACCGGCAGCAGGTCCGGCAGAATGTCGATCGGCGACACCAGATACACCAACGCCAGCGCCCACAACGCCATCCGGCTCTTCGGCAACCCGGCGTAGGCCCCTTGCCGAGCGGCCCGCAGCAGTCGTGGCAAGGCACGGGCCCGGTCCACCACGTTGCCGATCGGCTCCGGCTCCCCGCGTTCCCGCCGCCGGCGCCGTACCCATCGACGCCGTACGACGCCGAGCCCGGCCACCGCGGCGCCCACCAGCAGCAGGCCGACTCCGACACCGACCGCCGGCAGCCCGGCGACGTCGGCGTCCCGGAACACCAAGGTCACCAGCCCGATCAGGCCCAGCAGCGCACCGAAGAACACCATTCCTCAACTCTAGAGCCCGCCCGATTCACGCGCTTTCCGGCCGCATGACGACCTTTCCGGTGGCTTGGTTGTCCTCCATGTGGCGGTGGGCCGCGACGATGTCATCCAGGGCGAAGACCCGGTCCACGTTGGGCCGATAGACGCCGGCCTCGACCTCGTGGACCACCCGCTGCAACACGGTCCTGCCCGCGCTGCCCTTGAGGTTGTCGCTGTGGAAGGCCGTGAGCTTGGTGCCGGACGGGATCATCGCTATCGGTTCGAAGTCCGGGATCAACCATCCACTGAGCGAGCCGGCCACGCACACCGTCCCGCCGCGGCGGACGAGGCGCAGAGACTCCACCGCCGTGCTCGCTCCGACGAGATCCAGGACGTAGTCCGCCCCCTCGGCCCAGACCGAGTGCACACTCGCCGGCAGCGACTCACCGGTGTCGACGAGTACGTGGTCGACGCCGACTGCGGTCAACGCGTCGACCTTGGCCTGCCGCCGGGTCGTCGCCGCGATCTCGAGACCGTAGCCGGACGCGATCGATGCCGCCGCCATGCCCACCGACGAGGTGCCGCCACGGATCAGCAACCGCCCTTGACGCACGATGCCCAACGCGTCGAGCGCTCCCTGTGCGGTCAAGTACGTCTCAGGCAATGCGGCGAACACCTCCCAGGGCAACGAGGTAGTGATCGGCATCAGCAGCGAGTTCGGCAGCAACGCGTACTGCGCATAGCCGCCGTCGTACTCCCGGCCCATCTCACCCATCACCGCCGCAACCGTCGTACCCTCCGGCATCGTGGGATCGGTCGAGGCTGCCACGACTCCCACACACTCGATCCCCAGCACTCGCGGGAACCTCACGTTCGGGGAGTGCCCCTGACGGGTCCTCAGCTCGGACCGGTTGAGCCCCGCGCCCTTCACCTGCACCAGGCTCCAGCCATCCCGAACCGTGGGCACCGGCAACTCTCGGATCTCCAGCACTTCCGGGCCACCCGGCCGGACACATACCGCCGCTCGCATCGTCATGGGTTCACTGTCGCCAACGAGTCCCGTGGCCGACCACCGGTAGAATGCCAAGTTATGCCCGTTCGCCGCCAAGCTCCCCAGACGTCAGAACTGTGGCCGTCCGGAGGAGCGCATCTCTGGCCGTCGGGTGGAACGAGCTCGGCGCACTCCCATCCGCGTGGGCACCTCGTGTACGCGGCCCGTGGCGTCATCTCGGTTCACACGGAGCGCGGCACCTTGATCGTTCCGGCCAATCGAGTCGGCTGGACGCCCGCCGGGTTCACGCACTACCACCGCGCTCACGGCAACACCGACATGCGAATCGTCTTCCTCCCGCCATCCCTGGCCCGGCTCGTGCCTGAGCATCCGGCCGTACTCATGGTGTCCGACCTGGCCCGCGAGCTACTGCTCGCCCTCACGGGCCTACGGGTTGGTGACTACGACCGCGGCGCGAGCGCTCGCCTCCGTCGAGTCCTCGTCGACGAACTCCACGAAGCGCGCGAGCAACCGCTGCAACTGCCGGAAGCACAGGACGATCGGCTGCAAGCCATTGCCCAACTTCTGTACGAGCGGCCTGCGGACAACACCTCACTAGCCGAACTCGGGCAGCGGATCGGAGCCAGCGCCCGTACTCTCAGCCGGCTGTTCCACGACGAACTCGGCATGACCTTCTACGAGTGGCGCACCCAACTACGCATCTGTCACGCACTCGTTTTGCTTGCCGACGGCCACGACACGATCCACGTCGCGCACGCCTGCGGGTGGGCGAACCCCAGCAGCTTCATCGCGGCCTTCACCAACCTCATCGGCACCACCCCAGGCCGCTACCGAACCAATCGGCGCTAGCCGAGGTCGCGCGCCCTGTCCACCTCGTCGGTGAACCGGGCGAGGGCGTCCTCGGCCGTGGGGACGGGACCGAACAGTTGCTCCTGCCGACGGGTGTCTGCGACGTAGCGGCCGCTGTCGATCCAGCGGAACATCGCGGCCATGTCCGTGAGCAACGGCATGAAGCGGCCGGCGACGGCTCCTGCGGCACGGGTGACGGCGGAAGGGACGGCCCAGACCTTGATTTTCTTTCCGGCCCGGCTGCCCATCAGGTCGGCGACCTCGCGGAGGCTGACCGGACGATCCCAGCCGATGTCGATACGCTCACCGTTGTCGGCCTCCGCATCGACCGCGGCGGCGAGATACGCCGCGAGGTCGGAGGTGCGGACGAAGGTCAGCGGGACGTTGGTCTTGCCGATCCAGATGACGCGGCCCTTGTCGATCGGGTTGCCCGCCGCGCTCGCGAGCTGGTCGAGGAACGCCCCCGGGCGCAGTGCGACGAACGGCACGCCGAGCTGCTCGAGCTTGTCCTCGGTGACCTTCTTGTGCCAGAAATGCGGGACATCGGGCGTCTGGTCGCAGGTGAGGATGCTGGTCAGGACGAACCGCCGGATGCCGGCGCGGTGGGCGGCCTCGGCGAGGTTGGCGTTGCCGATGGTGTCGATGTCGTGCGCGTTCTTGCCCCCGCGGGTGTAGCCGGCAGCAGTGGTGATGACCGCATCGGCGCCGTCCATGGCGGCGATGAGCGAGTCGAGGTCGAGCATGTCGCCGCGGGCGATCTCGACACCTCGGCTTTCGAGCCTGCTCGGGTCGGTGGTCGGCCGGACCAGGGCGCGGACGTTCTTACCGCGCTTGAGCAGCTCCTCGACGACCTTGCCCCCGAGGGAGCCGGTCGCGCCGACGACCAGGACCGGAAGGGTGGTGGTCATGGGTCTCACTTTCAATCAGGTCAGCAAGCGGGGCGAGTTACTTGGATTCAGCTTGGGGAAGAGGGCGGCTGTCGATTGTGTCGACGATGGCGTAGGCGGTGCGGACAAACGACTTTGCCTGCTGCGCCGACAGGTTCCGGGTGGAGGCCTCCTCCAGGGCCTGCCACATGGCCGAGATGGGCTCGCGCATCGAACGGCCCTTGTCGGTGAGGCGGACGACCAGGACGCGCCGGTCGTGTTCGGCCGGCTCACGGATGACCAGGCCGGCGTCCTGCATGCGGCGGAGGGCCTTGGAGACGGTGGAGTGGTCCACGCGGACGCTTTCGACCAGTTCGGACTGGCTTTGGCCGTCGCGCTCAAGGAGGTGCATCAGCAGCAGTTCCTGACCGGGATGCAGGTCCATCTCGCGGAGCATGGCCGCGGCGTAGCCGCGGTGAGCACGGGCGAGCTGAAAGACCGCGTAGCTCAGCTGCCCCTCGCTTGCCATGGTGGGGATGTGAGGTGCGGGACCAGCCATGGTTCGGTTCCTCGGACGGTCTAGGTGGGGGTCGCCTGTCGCGATCGGAAGATGACAAGTACTGACGTTTCAATGCATTAGGTGGCTGGCCACATAATCATCGTAGCAGGCGATCTGTGGCTAGCCAAGTATTCGCTGTTGCACCGACTTTGTGCTCGAAGAGTTCAGTCAGCTATCCGAGGGCCGAGCGGATCCTCCACCGGCGGGGTCGGGCTGCGGCGGGTGGTGTTGGTCAGGGAGCGTTCGGGCAACCAGAGGATGAACGTGCTGCCGACACCCAGCTCGGAGTGCAAGGCGACCGTGCCACCGTGGGATTCGGCGATCTGGCGAACGATCGCCAGGCCCAACCCGGCGCGACGCTGACCCGTGGACGGGACGGTGGCCGGTGACTGCCGTTGACCGGCGCGGAAGAAGCGGTCGAAGACCCGATCGGCGTCTTCTTCGGCGATGCCGGGACCTTCGTCGCGTACGGCGATCCACGCCCAGCCGTTGCGGCTCCCGACCGCGAGGATCAACTCGCTTCCACCGCGAGCGAGCCGGACGGCGTTGGAGAGCAGGTTGTCGACCGCGCGCCGGAGCGCCGACGCGTCCCCGGCCGCGATCGGCCCGGGCGACAGTCGCCGTACGACGCGAAGCTCGCGGTCCGCGGCGAGGAGTTGGTACTCCTCGGCCGCCTCGCCGGCGATCGCAGCCAGATCCACATCCGCGTCGACGAAAGCCGGCGACGAGCGACGTGCCGACGCCAGCAGGTCTTCGACCAACCGCGTCATCCGCTGGATCGCCCGGGCCACGATCGCCGTCGCCTGCGCCCGGTCCTCCGGGGTCGTGTCGTCATGCGCGAGTACGGCGTCGACGTTCGCCTGGATCACGGCCAGCGGATTGCGCAGCTCGTGCGACGCGTCGTCGACCAGTTGCCGTTGCGCCAGGAACGCCGACTCGAGCCGTTCGAGCATGTCGTCGACGGTGTCGGCCAGGTTCCGCAGTTCGTCCCGCGGGCCGTCCAGCGCGATCCGGCGGGACAGGTCGGTGGCCGAGATCTCCTGCGCGGTGGCGGTGATCCGCCGTACCGGCCGGAGTGCGCGACCCGACAGCCACCAACCGGTGCCGAGGCTGACCAGGAACAGCACGCCCATGCCGGCGGCCGAGTAGTTCCGCAACGTCTGCAGGGTTTGGTAGTTCACGGCAGACTGGATGCTGGAGATCTCCGCGGCCTGGATCACCTGGCCGGGCTTGACCTTGATGTCGCCGTGCGCGTCCTTGTAAACCTTGTTCACCGTGATCGGATCCAGCGGCTTGGGATCCAGGAACGCCTCCAGCGCGAAGTACAACCCGCCGAGCAGCAGCGCCGACAACGCGATCAGTACGGCGGAATACGCCAGCGTCAAGCGGAACCGAATCGTCTGCGCCGATGGTGGGCGGCTGAGTTTCATCCGTCACCTCTGAGCCGATAGCCGCGGCCGATCACGGTTTCCAGGACGGGTTCTTCGCCTTCCTGGGTGAGTTTGCGGCGCAGCGTTCCGACTGTCACGCGGACGCTCTGGGTGAACGGGTCCGCGTTCTCGTCCCAGACGTGCTCGAGGAGTTCCTCGGCCGACACGACATGACCTGGCCGCGACATCAGATACCGCAGTACGCCGAACTCCTTCAACGTCAACGGAAGTTCGCGGCCGGCTCGGGTGGCGAGGTGGCGGGACGAGTCGAGCACCAGGTCGCCGACGTGCAGCTGCGTGCTGCCGTTGGTGACGTCGCGGCGGAGCAGAGCGCGGATCCGGGCCAGCAGCTCGACCAGGGCGAACGGCTTGGTCAGGTAGTCGTCCGCACCTTCGTCGAGGCCGCGGACGCGGTCGGCCAGCGAGGCCCGCGCGGTCAGCATCAGCACCCGTAGCTCGCGACCGGACGCCACCTCGATCTCACCCCGTCGTACGGCGCGGCACAGGTCGAGGCCGCTGGTGTCCGGCAGAGTGATGTCCAGGATCGCCAAGTCGTACGCCGTGGTCGCGAGCTTCTCCATCGCCTCGGCACCGGTCAGCGCCGTGTCCACGGCGTACCCAGCCCGGCCGAGCCCGGAGCGCAGCGCGCTGACCAGGCCTTCCTCGTCCTCCACCACCAGTAGTCGCACGAGACCAAGGTAGCGGGGCCCACGCCCCGGACCGGTCCGCTCTTTCGCTGGACTTTCGCTGGGCTTTCCGGTCGTTTTCGCACTCCTTTGATGGTCTGGACTCCGCTGAAAGACCGAATGAAGGAGTTGGACACTGATGAACAACCCTGGCAAACGGATTCTGCTCGGTTCCGCGGTCGTGATGGCCGCTTTCGGAGTCGGCGGGTTCGCGTACGCCGCGAACAACGACCCGGCGCCCGAGCAGGGCTACGTCACCATCGAGGACGGCGCCACCACGCCGTCCCCTAGCACGAACAGCCGCGGCGACTGCCCCGAGAAGAACGGCAGCGGTCAGCAGGGCCAAGGCCAGGGCCAGCAGGGCGAGAGCCAGCCGTCGCAGCCCTCCCAGCCTGACGCGGCCGAGAACGCATGACCCAGTGGGAGCCCGCGCCGGGTGGTGTACGGCGGAGTGAGCCGGGCGTGACCACGGCTTCGCTGGAGCATGCGCTGTTCGAGGTGAAGCGGGTCGTGGTCGGACAGGACCATCTGGTGGAGCGGATGCTGGTCGGGCTGCTGGCTCGCGGGCATTGCCTGCTGGAGGGCGTGCCGGGTGTCGCGAAGACCCTGGCGGTACGGACGCTGGCCGAGGTGATCGGCGGCAACTTCTCCCGGCTGCAGTTCACGCCGGACCTGGTCCCGGGCGACATCATGGGCACCCGGATCTGGCGCCCGTCGGCCGAAGGCTTCGACACCGAGCTCGGTCCGATCTTCGCCAACCTCGTACTCGCGGACGAGATCAACCGCGCACCGGCGAAGGTGCAGTCCGCGTTGCTGGAGGCAATGGCCGAGAACCAGGTCAGCATCGGCGGCCGCAGTTACAAGCTGCCCGAGCCGTTCCTGGTGCTCGCGACGCAGAACCCGATCGAGTCCGATGGCGTGTACGCACTCCCGGAGGCGCAGCGGGACCGGTTCCTGCTCAAGATCATGGTGGACTACCCGAGCCCGCTGGAGGAGCTCAGCATCCTGCAGCGGATGAGCGCCCATCGCCCGCACGCGAACGCCGTACTCACTCCGGAGCACGTCGCTCAGTTGCAGGAGGCAACGGATGACGTGTTCGTCCACAACGCCGTGGCGGAGTACGTCGTACGGCTGGTTCATGCGACGCGGGTGCCGCAGCAATACGGGATCAACGACCTGCAAGGCGTGCTCGAGTTCGGCGTGAGCCCTCGGGCCACGCTGGGTCTGGTCGCCGCCGGGCGGGCGCTGGCGCTGTTGCGGGGACGGGACTATGTCCTACCTGCGGACGTGTACGACGTCGCCCTCGACGTGATGGCGCATCGGCTGGTTCTCACGTTCGACGCCCTGGCCGATGGTGTCGATCCGCGCTCCGTGGTCTCGCGCATCCTGCAGGTCATCGAGCAACCGCACGTCGTCCCGGCCGACGACGCTCAAGGGTCGGCGGCATGAACGACCCACACGGGACGGGTCCGGGCTCGCCGGAGAGGCAACCGGCGGGTCCGGATCTGCTGGCCGGGCGCGAGCGGGCGCTGCGGACGCTGGAGCTCTCGGTCAAGCGGAAGCTGGAAGGCTTCCTGCACGGCGAGATCACCGGCCTCCGCAGCGGTCCCGGCGCCGAGCCGAACGAGGCGAGGCCGTACCAGGCCGGCCAGGACGACGTACGACGGATGGACTGGAACGTGACGGCACGATCGCTCGAGCCGCACGTCCGGGCGCCGTTGGCCGAGCGTGAACTGGAGACCTGGGCTTTCCTGGACGCGTCCGCCAGCATGGATTTCGGCACCGCGCTCAGCGAGAAACGTGATCTCGCCATCGCCGTCGTCGGCGCAGTCGGTCTACTGGCCGACCGCCCGGGCAACCGGCTCGGCGTCCGCATCGCCGTCGGTGACCGTTTGTCCCGGATCCCCGATGTCGGCGGCGCCGCCGCACTCCGCCGTACTCTCAGAGCCCTGTTGTCGTTGCCTAGGGCAACACCAGGACAGCACCCCGCCGTCCGGCTCGGTACGGCGATCACCCGGCTGAACCGCGAACATCCGCGGCCCGGCCTGCGGGTGGTCGTCTCGGACTTCCACGACGACACCTGGGCCGAGCCACTGCGCCGGCTGGCCGCGCGACACGAGGTGATCGCAGTGGAGGTGCTGGATCCGCGCGAACTCGAGCTGCCCGAGGTCGGGCTGCTCACCCTGGTCGATCCCGAGACGGGCCGCCGGCGCGAGGTCCAGACCAGCAGCAAGAAGCTCAGGCGGAAGTACGCCGACGTGATGACGGCCAAACGCGCCCAGACCGCGCGGGACATCCGCGCGGCCGGCGCGGCCCATCTCGTCCTTCGCACAGACACCGACTGGGTCCGCGAGGTCGCCGCCTTCGCCACTGCCCGGCGTCGCGCCCACACTCGCCGACCTTCGACCTCGAGGACCGGTATCCGATGAGATTCGAGCAACCCCTGTGGCTCTGGCTGCTGGTGCTGGTGGTGGCGCTGATCGCCGCCTACCTGATCGCCCAGCGCCGCCGCAGCAAGTACGCCGTACGGTTCGCGACCCTGCCGATGCTGGACAAGGTCGCGCCACAACGGCCCGGTTGGCGCCGGCACGCACCGGCCGTCGCGTTCCTGGCCGCACTGACCGTGCTGACGATCGCGATCGCCCGCCCGGTGGCCGACGTACGCGTGCCGCGTGAGCGGGCTACCGTGCTGGTCGCGCTGGACGTGTCCAACTCGATGGCGGCGACGGATGTGTCGCCGACGCGGTTCGAGGTGGAGAAGCAGGCGGCCGTCGAGTTCGTCCAGGACCTGCCGGAGAAGTTCAACGTCGGCCTGGTCTCCTTCGCCCGTACGGCGACCGTGGTCACCACACCGAGTACGAACCACCAGGCGACCGTGGACGCGATCAACAACCTGGCCCTGACCGACAGCACCGCGATCGGCGAGGCCGTACTGACCAGCCTGCAGGCGATCAGCTCGGTCGCCCCCGACGACCCGCCGCCGGCCCGGATCGTGCTGCTGTCCGATGGCGGCAACACCTCCGGCCGCTCGATCGACGAAGCCGCCGAGGCTGCCACGCAGGCCGGCGTACCGGTGTCGACGATCGCGTACGGAACGCCGGACGGCACGGTCAACCTCGAAGGCCGGAACATCCCGGTCCCCGCCGACACCGAGGCGCTGAAGGGCCTCGCCGACGCGACCAGCGGCTCGTACTACGCCGCCGAGAGTGACGAGCAACTGCGCGACGTCTACTCCGACCTCCAGTCATCGATCGGCTGGACCACCGAACCACGCGAGATCACCAACCTGGTGGCGGGTATCGCCCTGGCCGCGGCTCTGCTGGCCGCCCTGGCGTCGCTCCTGTGGTTCTCGCGCCTCCCTTAGGAGCAACAGATGAGCCCTCATCTCGGTCATCCGTTCCGTGGCCCGCACTACGCCCCCGGCCCGCCACCCGCGGCGCCCGTAGCACCATCGGCGCCGCCCGCCTTCTCCGTCACCCCGGCCTCCGCCGCGCCCGTATCCCCCTCTTCGGCGGCGGCACCTCAGGCCGGGGTGGCGGCCCCTCCCCGTGCTGCGCGGCGCGGCCGGACGCTCATCGCCAGCCTGGCCCTCTCGATCGTGGCCGGCGGTATCGCCGGCGCCGTCACGGGCTCGGGCGACTCCGAGAGTACGGCGGTCGAACTGCCCCAGGCGGCCGCTCCACCGGCGGCCGCGCAGGGGTCGATCTCAGCCGCGGCGGCGAGCGTTTTGCCCGGCGTGGTCTCGGTGCGGGCCGGCCGGGCCACCGGGTCGGGGTTTGCGATCGACCAGCAGGGTCACGTAGTCACCAACGCGCACGTGGTGGAAGGAGCGAGCGATGTTTCCCTGGTCCTGTCGAACGGCCGGACGATCGATGCGGAGATCCTCGGCTCCGACCCGGACAACGACCTCGCGGTCCTTCAGGTCTCGACCGCCGATGCCGAGGGACTGCGAGCGCTCACGCTCGGCCGGTCCGCACAGCTGCGGGTCGGCGACCCGGTGCTGGCCGTCGGCTCACCGCTCGGCCTGGAAGGAACGGTGACCGCCGGCATCGTCAGCGCGGTCGACCGGCAGGCACGGTTCGGCGACAACGGGACCCGGCAGTCGGCGATCCAGACCGACGCGGCGATCAACCCTGGCAACTCCGGCGGCCCACTGGTCAACGCCGCCGGTCAGGTCGTCGGCGTCAACACCGCCATCGCCACCCTCGGCACCTCCCGCTCCGGCAACATCGGCATCGGCTTCGCAATCCCGGTCGACCGCATGAAAACCATCGTCGAAAGCCTCATCAACTGAAGTCGGCTCAGCCGGCCGCTTGCCCCCGGCGACGAGCGTACGCGCGTCGAGGACAAAGCGCCGGGCGCGGCGTGAGCAGCTCTGCGCGAGATCGGCCGAGCACTTCCGGGGTGGTGGGGTTCGCGGAGTCGTCCCAGAGCGAGGAGTCGATGCGTCCCCCAATGCGGCGCGATCATGCGCAGCCATCAGTTGCGGAAGGCAACTAATGGCCGGATCGCCAACGTCGCAAGGCGTAGTCCGCCCTGAGGCGGCAGTCCGGCGACAGCAATTGCGTACTCGCGTTCGACGTCGGCCAGGTTCTGCACCGGCCCGGGTGCGTCCGGCCCGCCGATTCTTCGCGATCGGTGGCCAGAACGCGGACTCGGATGATCCAGAATTGTTCGGTTAGCGCGGGGCGGTGCCGTCGGGTGGCGGAAGCCCCAGCGATGACGCTGCCCACGACAGGTCGATCGCGATCAGCCGGATCATCACCGGGACCAGCCAGTCCGGCAGGGAATCGTGGTGGACGCGATAGGCGAGCGTGGCGGCACCGGCGGCGGCCCAGGGTGCGCCGTCGGGCATGACGTCGTAGGGAAGGGCGCCGCCTTCCAGGTGCAGGGTCGGGAGCAATCCGGCCAGATCGTGGTCGGCGCTGCCGCGTGAGGTTTGGCTCCAGTCGACGAAAACCACCCGGTCGCCGTCGATGCAGATATTGTCGCTGCGAATATCCCCGTGCACCAGGCTCGTTCCGTCCTCGTCGCAGCGGGATTCGGCGGCGATGAGCTGCGGTGCGGCGTTGTCGAGCCACTTCTCCGAGCACAGCTGCAATTCGAGGAAGGCCGTTCGGTCCGGGCCGCACAGTAGGCCGGGCCAGCGAGCGCGCGTTCGCGGTGTGGGTGAGAAGACGTTCGGTGCCTCGATATCTGAAAGATTGGCGACAGCGGTGAGTAGGAGATCGATATCGCCGGGGCGCCAATTCACACCCTGATGGCTGGCCGGCCAGTGCGCCCGGCTGAGATCTTCAGTGACGAGAATCGGGCGGCCGGGCTCGTCGAGCCACGCGATGATCGCTGGCGCGAACCGCTCGGGAACGTGCTGCAGGGAAAGGTGTTCGGTGCGGAGCCAGCGCTCGGTATCGTCGTCGGTGGCGGCTTTGACGAAGACGCGCGTACCGTCGGCCAATCCGACTGAGTGCCGGATCGCCCCCGACCAACCGGTATCGGGGACGGCCCAGGTCGTGGTCGGCCGGCCCAGTGCCTGTTCGACCCGGCGTCGGATCTCGGCATCGGGTTCGTCCGGCATCAGTTCCTCTCCCAGGGTTCACGCATCTACGTCGTCGCAGATTGGATTGTGGCAGAGAAAGCGTGGCTGCGCGCCCTTTCCGCGTTTGGTTGGCTGGGACTTGTCGAGGGGCCTGCCTGGCCCACAACTGCCGAGACGTAGAGGCAACTGGCTGGCGGAAGTGGCGAGGGTGGCGACGGTGGCGACGATGGCGACCCCATGCTCTAGCCCTGCCCGTGGCCCGGTTCAACTAGAGCATTGGTGCATCCCCCGTGCATCCTCGGCGGTGTTCAGCCGAGGCCGCGGAGCGGGCGCGGGCGTCCATAACCGGACCCGGTCATTTCAGACTCACCTAAGAGGTTTCGTGGGATTCCCAAGCTGAGAATGCGAGTTCGATTCCCGTTCATCCGCTCCAAAGCTCCGCAGGGTCAAGGTGATGGGATGAGTCGACCACGCGATGGTGTGAGCGTGGCTACCCATCCGCTATGGCGGCCGTACTCCTCGTCGGCCAACGCCGTCCGCCAAGCCAATCGAGTGCAGCCCGAGCCCCGATCGCCTGCCGCCTGACCTCATCGGCCAGCTTCGAGGGCTCGACTTCGGCCGCCGCGACCTCGGCTCCAACGCCGCCGCGGGCACCGTCGGTGAGGCTACGCCGCCGGTTCTCGTAGAACGTCTTGCGCGAGATGCCGTGCTCGGCACAGAAGGTCGTCACCGCCCCACGAGGCGCATCAGGCGGCCACTGCGTGATCGCGCGGACACGGGGATCAACAGACTTGTTCTTCGGCACCGGCGCAGTCGACCGGCCCCGGGCATCACCGACCCCGCCGACTCACCGAAGTGTCACCCACCAAGACCCCCCGAAAGTGTCACCGATGTCCTGATACAGAACCGTCACCCATGTCCTGCGACATGACACCAGAGACGGGATCCACGATTTGGATTGATCGAACACTTGTTCTAATATAGGTGCATGAGAGGGCTAGTGATCACCCAGCCCGGCGGCGGCCATCAGGTCACCGCCGATACGGCCACGCCCACCGCGACGATCGTGTCCTCTGCGTCAGTCCGCGACACCACCACGCCGTCAATCCCCGACCGCGCCGCCTGCTGCGCCCACCGCACTGCCTGGGATACCGCCGTGCCGGACGACGCCTACCTGTCGGACGCCTACGACTACGTGCCCGATGACCTGCATTACCCCACCGATGCCGAGGTCCCGGGCGGTCCGCTGGTGCTGACCGAGCAGGAGTGGCTGGACGCCGAACTCGATGACGCCCTCGGCGGTAGTCGGTGGTCGCGGGTGGATGAGTTCGAGTGGCAGGAATGGCACGGTGTGGAGCAGGACGAGGCCGAACGCGCCCTGCTGGCCCTGGGCGCCCCGGCCTGGCTGTCCCTGCCGCCCGGCGGCGCCCTCGCCGCGGCACTGGAAGACACCCGCCCGCGGGCGATGTCGCCGATCGCGCTGATCGAACTGCTCAAGGCCGCGACCCGGATGGCCGGCTGGGCCGAGGCCCTCAAGACCGAGGCGATGGCGTCGTTCTACCGGCAACGCCAGGCCGAACACGCCGAATCCCCGCGCCCCACCCAGCTCGACACCAAAGGCCGCCCGATCGACCCCGAACGCTCCTGGCACGCCGAGATCGCCCTCGCCCTCGGCCTGTCCCCCACCACCGTCGCCCGCCACGTCACCACCGCGCTGCGCCTCACCACCACCCTGCGCGCCACCCACACCGCCCTGAAGTGCGGCGCGCTGACCTGGGGCAAAGCGCTGGCCATCTCCGAAGCCACCGCCGACCTGCCCGACGACGCCGCCCACGCCGTCGAGGCGCACGTGCTGAAACGCGCCGCGGCCCAGAGCCACAAGAACCTGCTCGAGTCGCTGCGCCGCCAGATCGCCAAACACCGCGTCCGCGAGGACACCCACGATCACCGCGCCGCCGTCGCCGAACGCACCTGCAAGATCGTCCCGCTGCCCAACGGGATGGCCGGGCTGTGGATCGTCCACACCGCCGACAAG
>NZ_SLWR01000005.1 GCF_004345665.1 Kribbella antiqua | reverse complement strand
CTCGATGCTCTGTGATCGGCAGGATGGCAAAGCGCGCTCATCGGCATGAGCGCGCATCGCGGCATGAGCGGAATGCGGCATGTGAGTGCGTTTGCTGCGCTACCGCAGCAGCGCGGTACTCGGAGCTGGCGGGGACCAACTCGTGCCAGACCGCTCCAGACCCAGTCGCCACTGCGGTGCCGTGGTTCGCCGTCAGCTTGCTTCGGTGCTGTCTTGATAGAGCGGGTAGAGGCGGAAGCCAGGTTTCTCGAAGTGAGGGAATGTTCGGTAGAAGTCGGTGGCATCGTCCTGACTGAGCAGATCTATTCGCTCCCCGCCGGCAAGGCGCAGAGCCTCGTTGACCATGGCACGGCCGATCCCCTCGCCGCGGCGAGTCTCGTCGACCACCATGTTGGCGAGGTACGCCTGCAGTTCTCCATCGCTGAAGAGCTCAGCGAACCCAATCACGTCCCCGTCATCAAGCGCGACGACCGTGGTCACGCCGGGGGCCGTCAGCACTCTCATGGCACGCGCCGGGTTCGCGGGGAACGACGGCCAGCCTTCATTGGTGCAGAGTCGAAGTACCCCGTCGAGATGTGCGGCCACAAACCGTGTGTACTCAGGCATCGGACTATCGTTTCATCCTCGCGACGGACACAGGGTCTGTGCCAGCAGGCCGCCGAGTCGCGTACGGTGCGTGGGCGCAACAGAAAGTCTGGTCGCGGCGGCTGACCCTGTTGCGTACGGTTCCGGGATGGAAATCGTCGTGACACTCGACTGCATCGACACCGAAGCTCAAGCAGGATTCTGGCTGGACGTGCTGAGACCACTGGGGTATCGACGGGCCTTCGACGCACCCGCCGTATCTCAGCCTGACCACGCCCAGCTCAGCACCGACGCTGCTGTTGCAGGGAGTTCCGGAAGTCAAGCAGGGCAAGAATCGAATGCACCTCGACCTCCGAGTGGAGGACTTGCCAGCCGAGGTGCAGAAATTGGAGCAGCTGGGCGCGCGGCGGCTCTCCAACGAACTCACTGAACACGGCTTCCGTTGGTTCGTTCTCGCTGACCCAGAAGGAAACGAGTTCTGCGTCTTCGTTCCGCCGACGACCTCAGGTACGGCGGGATAGGCCAGCTCGATGTGGATCCGCTGGTCAGGCCGCTCGCTCTCGGGGCCGCGATATACCACGAGCGGGGCCGATGACTCCTCGATCAATTGGAGCAGGTCCGCGCGCAAACTCCCAACCGATCATGGCCTGACGGCATCGGAGCCACAAATTTTCTGGCCGCAGGCCGAGAGGGACCCGAGTCCGCTGAGCAACTTCCTCAATTCGGCATGAGCGCGCAGGTCGCGGCATGGCCGCGCGTTGGCACGGCACGGCACGGCATCATGTGGTGGTGCCCGAACGGACTGAGTACGTGGTCGATACAGGCGATCGTGGAGACAGTGAGCGCATCTATGCCTGCCGCCTCGTTCTATCCGTGACAGCTGAAGACGTCGCCTCCTTCGAGACCGACATCCCGTTGGCGTCGGCCTGGAACTGGCCGGGCGACGTGCGTGAAGCCGCCGCTTTCCTCAGCTCCCTCAAGGATCCGTCTAGGGGCGAAGACGCGCTCTATCGGCGAACCGGCAGGGTGCCCAAGACTGACCGGGCCTGGGAAGCCTTCGTGATCGTTGCGCCCTACGCCTACGACGCCTCGGCATGGAGCGACGATACACAGCAGATTGCTGCACTCTCAGACACCGCAGAATCCATCGTGGCTGCTTTGACGCCGGATCAGACGTCAGTCGTGGGTCGCGCCATCGGCCAGGACGCGCTCGTGCCGCTGAAGCAGTGGCGCAAGCGGAGGCGTTGATGCCGGGCGCGCGACGGGCCTTCCCACCTGCGGCATAGAAAGGATGGTCTCGTGGCGTCCTAGTCTCCTGCCATGGGCACGAGCAAGGTCGATTTCCGTGGGCAGTCGTTCTGGACTCGCGATTCAGTGGTGAGGGTCGTCCTTGCGCTGCTCGTGGCTGAGCTTGACCCGGTGACCACGAGCGAACCTGAACTCGACGCCTTGTTGAACCGATGGGCGCTGAACGCTGCTCTCGGTGTCACGGGTGCCGTGGACGCAGCGCTGGACGACCACGTGACAAACGATCACATTGTCGAACTCATCCATGCGGCGATTCCGCCCATCCAGGGCCGCCTCGCCAGCGACGCCGTCGTAGAAGTTACAGATCCCGCCTTCCTGCATCGTGCCGTTGTCGACATCGCCCCACCAATCGACCCACCTGCGGCGCGTGGTGCCTGGGTTCGCGAGGGTCTGGCTGCGCTGGACCAATTGCTCGCCGGCCAACTTCCCGAGGTACGCGGAGGCTATTGGTGGGTAGATGACAATGGCCTCAGGTCGACTCGCGGGCGAGACTCATGAGTCCGTGACTCAGCGCCTGTCGGGCCTGGCACCACGATGAGCACGAACGTTCGTCGCGGGCCGCAGCGGGCCGGTCCATGCGGGTACCGCCATGTCACTCACCAGATCGGGACTGTGGCTCATCAGGACAGCACTCTGGGCGAAAGGACGCACGATAGGCCGCCCGCTCATCGGCAGATCCGTGCGTTGCTCCGACATGTGGAGGCAGATTCTTCTAGCCTGTCGCGCATCAGTTGGCGGATCACACAGCGGGACGGATCGAGCCGGGCCGCTGGCTGCTGGACAATCGAGCGGCCAGGGGGACGGACCAACCGGTGCTGAGTCACCCTTCACGGGCACGTTTTCAGGCGGCCGTGCAAAATACGTGCAGACGTGCGAGTTGCTGTAGCTTCGCGATGTGGCGTCTGCGCAGGTCAGGGCCACATTTGGAGTGTTCGGACGCCTTGGCCTTGAAAATCGGTATGGCGGGTGACCGTCATCGTGGGTTCGAATCCCACAGCCCCGCTTTCTGGCTGGGACAGGTGGACCCACGGTTTGTGGGTTCACCTGTTTCTTTTTGGGGCTGGCAGAGTGGGGGGATGGAGATGCGGGTGCCGGTGGGGCGGGGGGAGTTGTGGGCCGAGCATTTGGCGGGGCCTGGGGTGCCTGTGGTGTTGCTGCATCCGGGGGTGGGGGACTCGCGAGTGTGGGATCCGGTGATGCCGCGGTTGGAGGGGCGGCATCGGGTGGTGCGATACGACGTACGGGGGTATGGGCGGTCTGCGCCGCCGACCGGTGAGTTCTCGTTGCTGGATGACCTGGTGAGTGTGCTGGATCAGCTGGGGCTCGAGCAGGTGGTGTTGGTCGGGAGCAGCATGGGCGGGGATACGGCGCTCGGCCTTGCGCTCCAGGATCCGGCGCGCGTGCGGTCGCTGGTGTTGCTAGCTCCTGGAGTGAGTGGGTTCCCGTGGCCTGAGGAGCCTGAGATCGAGGCGGAGTACGACGTACTCGCCAACAAGCGGGACATCGACGGGCTGGTGCAGTTCGGGTTGCGGTTGTGGGCGGCTGCTGGTGCGGATGAGGCGGCGGTGGCTCAGCTGGAGGCGGCGGCGCCGGCGTGGCTGGAGCAGGAGAAGTACATGAGGAAGGACCAGCCGGTGTACGACCGGTTGGGTGAGTTGCAGCTGCCGTCGGTGGTGATGGTGGGCGACAAGGACCGTCCGATTCTGGCTGCAGTGGCTGGGGCTGCGGCGGCGCGGATCCCCGGCTGTGAGTTCATCTGGATCCCCGGTGCCGACCACCTGCCGAGCCTGCGCAGCCCAGACTTGGTGGCCGAAACCATCCTGCGGATGGCGATCTAGCCGGCGGCGTTGTGCAGGGCGGCGCGCGCGACCGCGATCGCTGGATGGTTGCCCATGCCGCGGCGGTAGGCCAGATGCGTTCTGCGCCGGATGGGCAGTGGGGTCAAGACGACGGCGGCGGGCGGCGCGACGGCGCCCAGATCGGGTACGAAGGCGACGCCTTGGCCGGCTGCCACCAACGCGAGTACGGCGCCGAAGTCGTCGGCGTGATGGCGGATGCGCGGCGCGAATCCAGCCGCCTCGCAGGCCCTGATCGTCAAGGTGTGGCACAGCGTGCCAGGGGTGCCGGCAATCCAGGCGGAATCACGCCGGGCGGTCAATGGCTCAGCGGTCAGTGCGGCGAGATGAACGGTCTCTTCCAGCAGCGGCTCGGTCTGCAGACCCGGATCGGTCGCGACCGGCACGTAGTCGTATTCCTGGACCAGCGCGATGTCGAGACGTTCCTCGCGGAGGGCGTTCGGCACTGACGCTGGATCCAGTTCGGTGACCATCAGATCCAGTCCAGGGTGGTCGGTGCTCAGCGCGACGACGGCGGGCGTCAGGATTGTCGACACCGCTGTGGGGAAGACGCCGATGCGCAGGGTGCCGGTGAGAGCTGTCGATGCCAGTTCAGCGGCCGCTTCGTGCAGTATCGCGAGCACCGACTCGGTACGTTCGACGAGCCGGACAGCCGCCGGGGTCAGCTTCACGCGCCGGCCGGTACGTTCCAGCAGCGGTACGCCGGTCTCGCGTTCGAGGGCGGTGAGCTGCTGCGACACCGCCGACGGCGTGTAGGCGAGCGCCTCGGCGACAGCCGCGATCGTTCCGCGATGGGACAACTCACGGAGGAGCCGGAGTTTGCGTACGTCGAGCATAAGGTCACCTTACGCTCGACAACAGTAATGCGAACTGGACCTGAACAGCGGGCTTCAGGGATCGTCGAGACATGTCGCTCACAGGTCTCTTCGTTCCGCTGGTCACGCCGTTCACCGCCGCCGATGAGGTCGCTTACGAGTCGTTAGAGGCACTCGCGTACGCCGTACTCGATGATGGCGCGGCGGGGATCGTTGCCTTGGGCACGACTGGCGAGCCGGCGACACTGACGGCCGCGGAGCGTCGTCGGATTGTCGACATCTGTGCCGGGGTGTGCGTACAGCGCGATGCGCAGTTGATTGTCGGCACCGGGTCGAACTCGACCACGAGCTCGGTCGACATGCTCGCCGAGCTCGATCCCCGAGCCACCGCCGCTCTGACCGTCGTCCCGTACTACAACCGCCCGTCCGAGGACGGAGTCGTCGAGCATTTCCGCCGACTCGCGGCGGCCAGTCCGGTTCCGTTGCTGGTCTACAACGTCCCGTATCGGACTGGCCGGTCGTTGGGCGCCGACACCCTCCGCCGACTTGCGCAGCTGCCGAATGTTGCCGGGTTCAAGCACGCGGTCGGTGGCATCGACGACACCACCGTCGAGTTCATGAGCAGCCTGCCGACCGATGTCGCGGTTCTCGCCGGTGACGACCTCTACACCGGTCCGCTGCTGGCGATCGGTGCGAGCGGGGCGATCCTGGCGTCCGCCAATGTCGCTACGCGCGCGTACGCCGACCTCGTCAACGCATGGCGAGACGGCGCGCTCGACCACGCGCGCCGTCTCAACAACCAGCTCGTCCCCTTGACCCGCGCACTCTTCGCCGAGCCCAACCCCGCCGTCATCAAGGCAGTCCTGGCAGCTCGCGGCCGCATCCCCAGCCCCCACGTCCGCCTACCGCTCCTCGCCGCAACCCCATCAGCCACTAAGACCGCCCTCGGCCATTCAGGTGCCGGACGGCTGGGAGAGGTGTTGGTGGATTAGCTGCCAGCCGGTCGGAGTGTGGTTGAAGACTCGGGTGGAGCGGAAGGTTGAGGTGCGCTCGCTGGCTGCGATGTGGTCGTGGCCCCAGGCGATGGCGAGGTTGCCGGAGGCGGTGATGGTCACGTCGGGAGTGGTGAAAGTGATGGGCTCGGTGGTGGATTCGAGGCCGGACTTGCAGACCTCGCGGACCGCTGATTTGCCGACGTACTCACCGTCGAGCTCGTAGGAGACGACCTCGTCGGCGATGGGTTCCATCAGAGCATCGAGGTCGCGGGCGGTGGTCCGGTCCGTCCATTCGTGCATCAGCGAACGGATCTCGTCCGACGCGACAGCCGGCGGTACGTCGTCGTGCGGGAACGAGTGGTGTTCGTGTACGACGATCCAGCGGCCGCCCAGCCGCTGCAGACCGAGCGTCAGCCGCAACCGCAGGGCCGGATTCTCCTTGAGCTCGTTGGCCGTCCCACACAGCAGCAACGCATAAGCGAAGGCAACGTCCGAGCCCTCGACCACCTCGAGCGACTCCAGTTCGAACACCGCGCCCGAGCGCTGCCACTCGAAGAACCCCGGCCAGGTCGAGCGATAAGCGTCGAGTCCGCGCACTCCGTCGTACGGCGGAGGTACGTCGAACATCACGATGTCCGGGGCGTGGTCGGCCAGCACCGTGTCGAGGTCGCCCTCGTGGACTGCGGTCACCCAATTCTCGATGAGCGTGCGAATCTCCTGCATCTTTCCGTCCTCTCGAAGGAAGCGTCACCGGTAGAACCCGGCGTGGGACGGAAACTCATCGCGCAAGCTCAGACGGCAGTCCGAACGACGGGAAGTCCGCCTCGAGGAACGAGACAACAGAGGCGATCGATGACCCCCGCAGCACCACCACATCCAGACCGCCCGGCACATAACGATCGCCGGACAACAGATACGTCCCGAACGCGAGCTGCCCGTTCGCCCGCGCCGGCAAGAACCGCCAGCGATCCCGCAGCGGCCCGTCCACCAGGAAGTCACGAATAGCCGAGCGACCGGAGAACCACTGCGGCAGCGGAGGCATCGAGTACCGAGCGTCCTCCGCCAGCATCGCCACGATCGCGTCCACGTCACCCGACTCCCATGCAGCCATGTACCGCCGTACCAGGTCCCGCTCACCAGAGTCACCCAGCGCCCGCAGCGTCGTCTGCTGACTGGGCCCCAGCGAGCTCACTACCGCTCGGGCTCGCTGCAGCGCGCTGTTGACCGCAGCAACCGACGTGTCCAGCAACTCCGCCACCTCACGCGCTGCAAACGCCAGTACGTCGCGCAGCAGCAACACCGCGCGCTGCAACGCCGACAGGTGCTGCAGAGACGCAACAAACGCCAGCTCCACCGACTCCAGCGCAATGACCCGCGCCTCCGGGCTCAGCTCGGCCGTCCATTCGAGTCGGCTTGGCGGATAGGGCTCAAGCCACAGCGGCTCCAGATCGACGGGCTGCTCCCGACGCCGCTCGATGGCTGTGAGGCACCGGTTCGTGGCGATCTTGTACAGCCACGCACGGAGAGATCCGCGGTCCTCGTACCCACTCAGTCCTTTCCACGCGCGGACCAGCGTCTCCTGTACGGCGTCCTCCGCGTCAGCGTCAGACCCGAGCATCCGGTAGCAGTGGGCATGCAGTTCCCCGCGCCACCGCTCCACCAACTCGTCAAAGGACTCCACGCGCCCAGCGTTGCAGAGTTGCCGCTGCTCTCCCACTGTCCACGGCCTCGCGGCACCGCTCCAGACACTCGGCCATCTGCTCGAGCAGCACCCCACGACCAAGCTCAAGCGTCACCAGAGCTGCCGCAGCATTCAGCAGTACGACGTCCCGCACCGGCCCCAGCTGTCCGTCGACCACACCACGCAGCACGCGCGCATTGAACGCAGCATCACCACCACGTAGCTCAGCCAACGAAACAGGCGCCAACCCGAGTGACCGCGGATCGAACACTACCTGCGAGGCCGAGCCGGCATGCACCACCCACACGCGAGACAGACCGGTCGTCGTCAGCTTGTCCAACCCGTCGTCGCCACCCACCACCAGTGCGGACCCGCCACGCGTAGCCAGCGCTCCAGCGATCACAGGAAGCATGCGAGGGTCAGCAACCCCAACCAGCTGACACGAAGGGTCCGCTGGGTTGATCAGCGGCCCGAGCACGTTGAACGCCGTCGGTACGGCGAGCTCGCGCCGTACCACGGCAACGTGGTGCAACGCCGGGTTGAAGCGTGGAGCGAACAGATACGTGATCCCAACGGCCGCAGCAGACCTAGCCGCCTCAACAGCGGTCAGGTCGAGCGGCACGCCCAAGTGCTCCACCAGGTCGGCAGAGCCGCCAGCGGTGGAGGACGCCGCGCGTCCACCATGCTTCACCACAGTGACGCCAGTAGCCGCTACGACGACGGCTGCCATCGTGGAGATGTTCACCGCGCCAGTACGGTCGCCACCCGTCCCCACGATGTCCACGAACGGTCCAGCTATCCGCACCGGCGTGGCGTGCGAACGCAGTACTGAAGCAAGGCCGGCGATCTCCTCGGCTGTCTCGCCCTTGGCGCGTAAGGCGATCAGGAAGCCGGAGATCTGGGCCGGCGACACCTCGCCCATCACCAGCTGGTCCATCGCCCACCCGGCGTCCGCAGCCGTCAGGTCGGAGCCGGCCAGAAGCGCGGAGATCAGCCCGGACCAGGTCCGGAGTGTTGTTGCCATCGGCAATCCTCGGGGTAGGGGCCGCCCACGAGGAAACGGCCGCCTCGCAGGAGACGGCCGGGTGGTTACGCGCGGAAGCAGGACCGTCTAGTCGACGGCCCACCAGCTGGTCACGCGCGAGTACATGGCAGTGAACATACTCAGGCGACCAGCTCCTCCGCAACGTTCCAGCCACGGATGTGGTCGATGATGAAACGAGGCACCAGCTCGTCATCGCCACCGACACTGCGGTAGGGGAAGTCGAACACCGCCAGCATGAGCTGCAGGGGGTACGACGGGGCGCCTGAGCAACTGCGGATCGGGGCGCCGTCGACGAAGAACGACGCCTCGCCCGAGGTCCACTGGACGGAGTACGTGTGGAATTCGGCCAGGTCGATCGGGAGGCGAACCGCCTCGAAGTCCTGCGGCACGGCCGGGTCGCGGATGGTCTTCAGGCCCATGCCGACCGCGGTGAACTCGCCTGGGACGATCGCGTCGCCGAACACCTCCATCACGCAGATCTCCCCGCACCGCTCCGGCTGGTCCTCCAGACCGACCATCCACAGCGAGACCATCGAGCGCGGGCTGATCTCGGCGCGGGCGCGCAGCTCGAGGTAGCCGCCGTTCGGCGTCCAGCCCCAGAACGGCTCCTGCTCCTCGCGGACGACGAGCCCTTCGCGGTACGGCTGCTGACCGACCGTGCTGCCGACCGGGCCGGAGTAGTTCCCGGACTGGATCCCGGACACGCGCAGGTCCGGCTTGTGGTCGCCCGCGCACCACAGGCCCTGCTCGCCTGGGATGCTCAGCGTGAGACAGGAGTTGCTGAGCGAGTACGTCGCCGCTGACGCCGCGCGGGAACTCCAGTGCGGCAGGTAGTACGGCGACCAGACGGACAGGTCCAGCGACGGACCGTCGAACTGGTCCTCGAACACCAGATCACCACGAGTCTCGGGCATGACCCCATCATGAGCCCCGCGCCTCGTCGCGCGGGACCCGCGGATCGAGGCTGTCGGTGGTGTGTCACATCATGGTGCCCGGATTCGTCAAGGAGATGACGGATCACGACGGGAGGGTGGGCAGTGGACGAGCACGACCAGCTTGCGCGGCAGTTCGAGCAGCATCGCGGGCAGTTGCGCGCGGTGGCGTACCGGATGCTGGGTTCGCTCGCGGAGGCCGAGGACGCCGTACAGGAGGCGTGGTTGCGGCTGAGCCGGTCGGACGTGAGCGACGTCGGCAACCTGGCCGGCTGGCTGACGACGGTCGTGTCGCGGGTCTGTCTCGACATGCTGCGCAGCCGGAAGTCCCGCCGGGAGGACTCCCTGGACACGTTCGTCCCGGACCCGATCATCACTCGTGAGGACGGCGCGCCGAGTCCCGAGGAGGAGGCGGTTCAGGCCGATGCCGTCGGGCTGGCGATGCTCGTCGTACTCGAGACGCTGGCGCCGGCCGAACGGCTCGCGTTCGTACTGCACGACCTGTTCGCGGTGAGCTTCGACGAGATCGCGGCCATTGTGGACAAGTCGCCGGCGGCGACGCGGCAGCTGGCGAGCCGGGCACGGCGACGGGTGCAGGGCGCTCCAGCCGGTGACGGGGATCCCGGCCGGCAGCGCGAGATCGTCGAGGCGTTCATGGCCGCTTCGCGCGGCGGCGACTTCGAGGCGTTGCTCTCATTGCTTGACCCAGACGTCGTACTGCGGGCGGACGCCGGTGCGGCGACCGCCGAGTTCGCCGGACCGGCCATCTCGAAGCTGGTCCGCGGCGCGCGGGCCGTCGTCGAGCAGGCCCTCATGTTCAGCCGCATGGCGCCGTACACCGAACATGCCCTCATCAACGGCATGCCGGGAGCCATCACCGTCGTCAACGGCCGCCTGATGGGCGTCATGAGCCTCACCATCACCAACGGCAAAATCACCGAACTCAACATCCTCGCCGACCTCAACCGCCTCGAACACCTGCCGCTCGCCGCCTGACCCAGAAAAAACCTGGCGGGGGTGTCAATAAGCGCCTGGCTTCTTCGACGTGTTTGTAGAAGCGAGAGGAGCTTGGGATGACGACGCAGGTTGTGCGTGCGGCTGCGACAGATGTGGTGGCAGGGCTGCTGGGTGCCGGGTTCAACGGTGCGATTCGGCTGCCGGGGGACGTTGAGTACGACGTACAGCGGCGGTCGGTGATTCCGACTGTGGACTCGCGACCGCTGGTCGTCGCCGAGGCGTACGGGCGGACCGACGTACAGGCGGTGGTGCGGACAGCCCGCGAGTACGGCGTGCCGGTTGCGGTGCAGGCGACGGGGCATGGGACGCGGGTGCCGGCCGATGGCGGGATTCTGCTGAAGACGACGCCGATGACGTCGGTGCTGATCGACCCCGAGCGCCGGATCGCCAAGGTCGCGCCGGGCGCTCGCTGGGGTGCGGTGATCGACGCGGCCGGGCAGTTCGGCCTCGCGCCGCTCTCCGGCTCGAGCCGGGACGTCGGCGTCACCGGCTACACGCTCGGCGGCGGCGTCGGCTGGCTGGCCCGCAAGTACGGCTTCGCGGCCGACAGCGTCATCCGCGCCGAGGTCGTCACCGCCGACGGCCGGTTCGTCACCGCGAGCGCCGAGCACCACCCGGACCTGTTCTGGGCGATCCGCGGCGGCACCGGCAACTTCGGCATCGTCACCTCACTGGAGTTCCGCCTCTACCCGGTCCGCCGGGTCCACGCCGGCATCGTGCACTACGGCATCGACCGCGCAGCCGACATCCTGCGTCGGTACCGCGACTGGGTGACCACGATCCCCAACGAGCTGAGCACAGCCGTCGTACTCACCAAGAGCTCGGTCGCGATCAAGGTCATGTACGCCGGTGACGCCGACCTCGCCGAACACCTGCTCAAGCCGCTGTTCGAGGTCGCCGGCCCGCGACTGTCCGGCGAGCTGCGCACGATCGAGTACGGCGAAGCCGCAATGGGCGGGACGCCGGCCCGCTACCTGGACTTCCTCGACGTCCTGCGCGACGACGTGATCGACGCCCTGACCAGCTTCCCGGACGACGAGGTCCCGACGGTCGAGATCCGGCACTGGGGTGGCGCGATGGCTCACCCGGGTCCGGGCGCGGGACCGGTCGGTCACCGGCTGGCGACGTACTCGCTGATCATCGACCGCGAGGTGCCCGACCTGGCCGGCGTCCTGCGGAACTCCGGGCGGACGTTCGTGAACTTCCTCGGCGACCCGGACCGCGCGGAGACGGCGTACGACGCCGACGACCTGCAGCGGCTGCGTGAGGTCAAGCGGGCGTACGACCCGACCAACTTCTTCCACCTGAACGCCAACATCAGGCCATAGAAAAGCGACCCGGTCCTCAGGAGGGCAGGGGACCGGGTCGCTCAGGTTTGCTCAGACCGTGCCGGAGTTCCCGTAGACGGTCACGTGCACATGGTCGTAGTGGTTCGCGGTGGTGCTGCCGCGGTCCTCCATCGCGCGCCAGCCTTCGCTGCTGCGCTGGACGGTCCAGATGTGCTGCGACCAGATCAGCTGGCTGATGCCGAGCTTCTTGTAGTTCGCCTTCAGCCAGGCGGCGACCGCGTCGCCTTCCGAGCCGCTGACCATGATGTCGAGCGCGTGACCGGTCGAGTGCTCGGAGCCGCTGTCACCCGCCCGCAGTCCGCCGTACGACGTGATGTCGGAGAACTTCGCGCACACCGCGCGGTGGACGCGGATCGCATCCGGCGTCAGGCCGTCCTCAACCGCCGAGCCGGACTTGCAGGCCGCCTGGGAGATAGCGCCCGAGACGGCCGCGACCGGCTTGGTGGCGGACAGGTACTGCGACTTGACCCAGCGGACCTTGCCGTCGCGGACGATCTGGGCCCAGATGCCATCGACCTTGCCGGTGACGGAGACCTTGGTGCCGCTCGGGATGACGGTGAGCAGCGAGCCGGCCAGATCCGGCAGCGACCAGACGTTCAGGTCGGTGGTGGCGTACTTCGAGCCGGTGATCTTCGGTGGCAGCGCGGCCGCCGCGCGAGTCTTCGCCGCGGTCGGCTTCGGGATCGGCGCCTGCTTCTTCAGGTGCTTCGGGGCCGCCGTCGTCTTGGGTGCCGGAGTCGGCGTGACGTTGAGGGAGGGGCGGTAGGCGTCCCGGCTGGTGTTCGCGTCCCGGGCCAGGTCGATGGCGGAGGAGGCGATCGGGGTGTTGAGTTGTACGTGGTGGTCAGGAAGCGCGGCCGCGGAGCCGGTGGCCACCAAAGCCACCGCCGCGCCGGGAATCGCCACCTTGACGATGCCTGGCTGAATCAGAATCCGGCGCGGTTGGCGGTGCCGCGCCTGTCTATGCCGTCCTGCCACTGAATCACCCAATCTGCCGAGACCAAACCGTTATCGACCGGAGGAGTCAAGCACAGATCACGGCGCGGGTTCGAATCGGGGTCCAGTCTTAACGCATTACGAACATCCGAGGCGGCCGTTGACCGTAATCTGCCCGATATCCGGATGAGACGGCGCTGAGATCAAACGCTTGGTCGGCAGATCGCGCCTGAGGTCCGACTTTGTGCACGAGATCCGTACGGCGGGGGCGGCGCCGTACGGATGTGGTGCACAGAGTGTGATGCAGCTGGCGGCGCGGAAGGGCTCGGGCTGGTTGGGTGTGGGGGTGGACGAGTTGGGGTTTCGGGTCGAGCGTGGGGTGGTGGCCCGGCTGGTGATCGATCGGGCCGAGAAGCGGAACGCTCTGACGCGAGCGATGTGGGAGGCATTGCCGGGAGTACTCGCGGAGCTCGCCGAGGACGAGATCGTGAAAGTGCTGCTGGTCACCGGCGCGGGGCCGAGCTTCTCCGCGGGGGCGGACATCGGGGAACTGATCTCGGGTGCCGATCCCGCGGACCCGATGGCGGAGCTGCGGGTGTTCAACCTGCGGGCCCAGGCGGCGTTGCGGGAGTTCCCGAAGCCGACGGTCGCGGTGGTGCGGGGGCATTGCATCGGCGGCGGGCTGGAGATCGCGGTGAACTGTGACTTCCGGTTCGCGGCGCGGGGCGCGATGTTCGGGGTGACGCCGGCCAGGATCGGGGTCGTCTATCCGCCGGAGGCGATCAAGGTGCTGCTCGATCTCGTCGGCCCTGCGACGACCAAGTACCTGCTCTTCAGCGGAGAACTCCTCACCGCCGATCGGGCCGAGCTCAAAGGCCTGGTCGATCGGGTGGCTGAGCCGGCCGAGTTGGACGCGGACGTCGAGGCTTTCGCCGCGACGCTGGTGACGCGGTCGCAGCTGACCATCCGTTGTGCGAAGGAGACGGTCAACGCACTGCTGGCCGATCGTCCGGCTCCCGAACGCTACGAGGAAACCATCGCCACCGGCGAGCTGGCGGAAGGCATCGCCGCCTTCCTCGAGAAGCGCCCACCGAGCTTTCCGTGGAATTTCAGGCGCTGATCAAGGTGCCGCGGAGTTCTACGCGGTCGCTGACTGCGGTGGAGACTTGGGCGGCGATCGCCTCGGCTCGGGCGTCGTCGGGGACGTCGACCATGAAGTAGCCGGCGAACTGCTCCTTCGCCTCGACGAAGGGACCGTCGGTCACAACCCGAGCGCCGTCCCGGATCTGCACGATCCGGCCCCGGTCCGGTGGCAGCAGCCCTTCGGAACTGACGAGTTCGCCGCTCGCTGCCAGCTCGTCCTTGAGCGTGATCAGCTTGCGCAGCCCATCGTCGTCCGCCGCGGTCCAGTCGCGATCGGAGTCCCGGAAGATCAGCACGACGTACCTCATGGGCTCACCGTAGCGGCCGGGACGGACAGAACCCCGCGGCGATGTGTGCGAGCGCGCGCGGGGCCCTGCGTTTCTTGCGACTGGCTAGTACCAGTACCTGCGTCCGGCGACTGGGCGGCCAGTGGATCCGAGCAGCCAGAACACCGCTCCGACCAGCAGCACGATGATGCCGAGGGTCCACAGGATCGAGACCCCGAACACGAGCCCGAGCACCAGCAGGATCACTCCGAGGATGAGCATGAAGCCTCCTTTTTCCTAGGGCCGCCGGGCGGAAGCATGACGACCACGCGCATCCGGTGCCCCACTCATTCATCTGCGAACCTCGTTCATGCGTTTGACCTTCGCTTACTGTGCGGAGCCGTTGACCACCTCGAGGTGACGGTCGGCTGCGCTGCGGCTGATCAGCAAGCCACAGCCCGCGACACCTACCGCGATGCAGGCCCACACCGCCAGGAACGCGACCCGGTAGCCGTGGGTCAACGCAGCCGGCGTGGAGCCCGTCGTACTGGCTGTGGCGATAGCGGAGAGCAGTGCGATGCCGACTGCACCACCGATCTGGAAGCTGGCGCTCTGGAGCCCCGACGCGACGCCGGAGTCCTCACTGGGCACGTCGCTGAGCGATGCGATGGAGCCCGCGACTGTGCCGGCACCCAGACCGGCGCCGAAGATCGTCAGACCCCAGAAGGCGAGCTCGAAGTAGCTGGAGTCGACAGTGAGCCTCGTCATTACCGTCGTACCGGCGCCCGCCACCAGGAGCGAGGCGAACGCGACGCGGCGCGGGCCGAAGCGGGTGACGAGGTGCTGCCCGATCATGGACGCGACGACCGCAGCAGCCGCGAGTACGGCGGACATCAGGCCGTAGCGGACTGCGGAGACGCCCAGCGCGAGTTGGGCGTACTGGGTGTAGATGAAGTTCAGCCCGAACGCCGTGAGACCCCAGCTGATCGTGATGAGGTTGCCACCGACCAGAGCGCGTGAGCGGAAGATCCGCAACGGTACGAGCGGCGCGGTCGACCTCTGCTCCACCAGCACGAACAGGCCGAACAGCAACGCCGAGAGCAGCAGCAACACGACAGTCCGGCCTACCGACGACGCCGGAGCCTCGACAACGGCGTACACGAGCGCAATCAGTGCGGCGGTAACCGTGATCGCCCCGGCGACATCAAAACCGCGCCGTCCGGGTCCACGGCTGTCCAGTAGCAGTACCGGCGCCAGTACGACGACCAGCAGGCACACCGGCACGTTGATGAAGAAGATCCACTGCCAGCCGAGCCCGTCCGTCACAGGCCCACCGATCAGGGAGCCCGCCGTACCGCCGACCCCACTGGTCGCTCCCCAGATCCCCAGCGCCTTGTTGCGATCCGGACCGGCCGGGAACGTCGTCATCACGATCGACAACGCACTCGGCAGCAGTACGGCGGCAGCCGCGCCCTGCAGGCCACGCGCGAGTACCAGCGCGTCACCACTCCACGCGAAGCCGCACAGCAGGGAGGACGCACCGAAGAGCAGTAGTCCGGCGATGAACACGCGCCGCCGGCCGAGCAGGTCCGCGATCCGGCCGCCGAGCAGTAGTAGTCCACCGAACATCAGCCCGTACCCGCTGGGCACCCACTGGACTCCGCCAGTGGAAAAGGTCAGCTCACGTTCGATCGACGGCACTGCGACCAGCACGATCGACGCGTCCAGAATGATCATGAACCCGGTCAGGCAGAGCAGCGCCAGTGCGAACCAGCGCTTCGACTCCGTCACCATCAGACGCCTCCAGTACGGCGGGACACCCCGGCTGAGCGTCCTTCGGGGGAGACGTCGGGCCTGCCGCGGCCACCTCGACATTTCGACAGCAAACTTTTCGCCCTCGAAGTTCGACTCAAGATGTTTCGACCTCGAAAGATCTCAGGGCGAGGTCTGTCGAAGGGGGAGGGGTTTGTTCCGACGTACTGGGTGAGAGGGGGTCACACCGGCCTCCGCGAGCGTCAGGATGGTGCCCGTGAAGTACATGCTGCTGATCTACAGCAACCCGGAGAGCTGGGCGAGTCTGTCCACCGAGCAGCGCGAGGGCCTGTCCCGCGCGCACAACGACCTGACCCGTGAGCTGAGCGAGCAGGGGCTGCTGGTCAGCGCGGCTGGGCTGGCGGACCCCATCACCAGTCGGACCGTGTCAGTACGCGACGACACCACCACGACCACCGACGGGCCGTACGCTGAGGCCAAGGAGCACCTGGCCGGCTTCTACCTGGTCGAGTGCGATGACATCGACCAGGCGATCGGCTACGCGGCCCGGATGCCGGACGCGAAGTACGTCGCGGTGGAGGTGCGGCCGGTGATGGACACGTCCGGGCTGGAGATGTGAGTAACTTCGAGCTCCTCCTCCGTGAGCAGGCGCCGCAGGTGCTCAGTGCGCTGGTGCGGCACTACGGCCACTTCGACCTGGCCGAGGAAGCGGTCCAGGAGGCGTTGCTCGCGGCCGCTCAGCAGTGGCCGACCGAGGGTGTGCCGGACAACCCGCGCGGCTGGCTGATCCGGGTCGGGTCGCGCCGGCTGACCGACCTCCTGCGCAGCGAGTCGGCCCGGCGACGTCGCGAGGAGAATGCGGCGCAGCTCGCCGTACCGGAGGAATTTGTTGCCTCGAGCCCTGAAATTGACGATCCCGGCGGGCGGGACGACACGCTGACCTTGCTGTTCCTGTGCTGCCATCCGGCGTTGTCGCCGGCGTCGCAGATCGCGCTGACGCTGCGTGCGGTCGGCGGTCTGACGACTGCGCAGATCGCCGCTGCCTTTCTGGTGCCGGAGGCAACGATGGCGCAGCGGATCAGCAGGGCGAAGCGCAGTATCAAGCAGGCAGGCAGTACGTTCGAGATGCCGCCGGAGGCGGAGCGGGACGCGCGGATGAGCGCCGTACTGCACGTCCTCTACCTGATCTTCAACGAGGGCTACACAGCTTCGTCCGGTACGTCGCTGCACAGTGCGGAGCTCACCACCGAGGCCATCCGGCTAGTGCGGGGCGTGCGCAAGCTGCTGCCTGACGACGGCGAAGTAGCCGGTCTGCTGGCGCTCATGCTGCTGACGGATGCACGGAGACCTGCTCGCACGGGTGTGGACGGCGCACTGGTCCCGCTGGCCGAGCAGGACCGGTCGCTGTGGAATAAGGCAGCTGTAGTCGAGGGCGAGGCGCTGGTCACCGACGCACTGTCGCGGACGCAGCTGGGGCCGTACCAGGTGCAGGCCGCAATCGCTGCGGTTCACGACACCGCCGAGCGGGCTGAGGACACGGACTGGCGGCAGATCGTCGCTCTGTACGAGGTGCTCGAGCACATGGTGGACAACCCGATGGTGAAGCTCAACCACGCGGTGGCCGTGGCTATGGCGACCGGCCCGAAGGAAGGGCTCGCCGTACTGGAGCCACTCGAGTCGGACGACCGCCTGACCGGCCACCACCGGCTGGAGGCGGTACGGGCGCATCTGCTGGAGATGTCGGGCGACCTGGCCGGTGCGCGAGAGAGCTACCTCCTGGCGGCCCGTCGTACGACGAGTGTGCCGGAGCGCGACTACCTGCAGTCAAAGGCGGAGCGCCTGGCCTGAGTCGCGATGGACCCTGACTTGTGTCAGGTTGGAGCTGTGGATCTCACCAGGGCCTCGCTCCTCCGCGAGATGCTGACCGGTACCGAGCTCGGCACCCGGACGACTCACTTCGCCCACTCGCTCCGCAGGTTCACCACGCGGACCGGCGGGCTGATGCTGTTCGGCCCGGCAGAGGACGAGCCCTGGCACCTGACGGCTCACCTGGACGACGAGCTGCACCGGGCCGGCATCGAGGACATCCGGCCGTCCCTCATCCGCTGGTCGCCGCCACCGGGTGCACCGCCGCACCTGTCGATCGGCCTCGACAGGCTGACCGACGCGGGCCGCGGTGAGTCCCTGCTGGTGGTTGCCGAGGAGGACCCCGCTGACACGCTGCTGGAGCGCGTCAGCGACGTACGACGGCGCGGTACGACGATCTTCAGCATCGGCAACGGTGACAAGGAGCTGGCGTCACTGAGCCACGAGTCGCTGGTCCCGGAGCTGCTGGTGCCCGACGGGTTCGGGTGGACCAGCCGGCAGCTCGAACTCGACCACGACGACCAGCAGCCCGCCGTACCGGTCACTGACCTGGACGAGCGCACAGCGGAAGGCTTCGAGATGGCGCAGCACCTGGTCAGCCTGGCCACGGCCGACGAGGACGCCGGCCAGCCCAGCTGGCGCCGCCGCCTCCGCGCGGCAATAGAACGCCTCAGCGGCGAACCGGCTTAGCGGCGACCGGCTTTTAACCCTCGAGGTACAAGGCGGCGAGCCCGGCCTCCGCACCTCGATAGAACGCCTCGGCGCGGACCGGTTCAACCCTCCAGGTACAGGGCGGCGAGCCGGGGCAGGTGGCTTTGGAGGTCGTCTTCGTCGTCGAAGTCGATCTCCTTGCCGGCCGGCAGGTCCGGGGTGTCCGGCGCCTCCGAGTCGACTGCCTTCCAGAACGCCGCCTCGTCGCCGGTGACGTTCTTGTAGGCGTGCGGCGCGACGTGCAGCATCCCCTCGCCGTCGAACCCCTCGAAGCCCTCCGGCCGGTCCTCGTCGACGACGTCGGCGAGCGAGTCCGGATCAGCCAGCGCGGCCTCCCAGACCTCCCGTCCCTGCGCGATCAACCAGCCCCGGAACGAGTCGAACCCGTCCTCCGAAGCCCCCGAGTTGATCAGGTACGCCGCCGCCCACACGTCCCACCGGTACGACTCGACCTGCAACCGCGCGAGTTCGACTCCGAACCCGGCGATCTCCTCAGCGTCCAGCCCACCCAGCAGCTTGGTCAGCGCGTCCGCAACCCCATCCGGATCCGCCACGGTGTCATCCACCCCACCGCGCGCATCCTCGACCAATCCCCAGAACCCGTGCCTGTCCACCCCCCAAGCGTCTCACCACCCCCAGTCCATTGGGAGCGCTGATTCGAAGTGATTTACCAGACTTCGCCGAGCTATGCGGTCTGCTGGGGTGGTGGTGGTTTACCAGACCTCATCCAACTGTTTGCGTTGATCGTCGGTGAGGTGGAGGTCGGCGCCCTGGAGGGCTGTTGCGAGGTAGGCGGGGGTGGTGATGCCGATGATGGGGGTGATGGCGGGCGTACCGCCGGTCAGCCAGGCGATGACTACCTCGCTGGGGGTGACGGACAGGTCGGTGGCCAGCTGGTTCAGCAACGCGAGGCGGCGGGTGGTGCCGGGGTGGTCGAACGCCTGGTGGATAGGGCGGTCGGGGCGATTCTCGTAGGCGCCGGACATCAGGGGGCTGTAGGCGAAGAGCTGCACCGACGAGTTTCCGGCGGCGTAGTCGAGGACCTCGTCGGTGATCCAGCCGAAGCGGTGGTCGTGAGCCTTGTCGCGGACGAACGGGCGCGGCTGGAGGTAGGAATAGCGCAATTGCAGAGCGGTCGGTTCCACCACGCCCAGCCCACGCAGTCGCTCAGCCCGCCAAAGCGCGTAGTTCGACAGCCCGATCCGGCCGACAACACCAGCTGCTACATGCTTACCGAACGCGGCAGCCGTCTCCTCCAAAGGCACCGACCGGTCGTCCCGGTGGGCCCAGTAGAGGTCGATGTGGTCGACACCGAGCCGCCGCAGCGAGGCCTCCAGCGCGGCGTCGATCGCCGCCGCGCTCAAGCCTTCTGAATGCGACGGGTAGCTGCCAGGCCAGAGCGGTTCACACCCGACCTTGGTCGCCAGCTTCACTCGGTCCCGTACGCCCGGCCGGCGTGCGAACCACCGGCCGAGCACTTCCTCGCTCTGACCCCCATGCCCGCTCGGGTCCTGCCAGAACGCGTAGCAGTTCGCGGTATCGATCCACTCCCCACCGGCGTCGACGTACGCGTCCAGCAGCGCGAACGTCTCCTGCTCCCCGATCCGCGTCCCGTACTCCATGGCTCCCAGTGCGATGTTCAGCATGCCGAGAAGCCAACCTGCTAGAGCGCTGTCTAGGTCAAGCCCTGTCCCGCTGCCACACCGTGACAGCGATCCCCTCGCCGACCGTCAGCGACTGCCCCAGCCGCCACTTCGTCTTGTCCGGCGTCTCACCGAACAGCCGTCTCCATGTCAGAGCTCCTGCCCGAACTGGCGCAAAACCGGGGCAAGCACGGGCGGCTCGACATTGTGGTTCTCGCCCTGCACCGGGAGCAACCGCGCGGTCGGCAGCAGCTCAGCCACCGCCTCCGCGCCCCGTCGAAGGTACGGCGGGGTGTTGTCGCCGTGCATCACCAGAACCGGTACGTCGACCGCGGCCCAGCGATCGGTCGGCAGCGGGTTGCCCGACATGGTCGTGCCCATGATCCGGCCGTCGTACGCGATCGTCCCGGCGATGTCCGCGACCGCAGACCAGATCGGCGTCCCTCGCATGGAGTCGACCATCTCGGCCGGCAGCAGGGCCGCCGCGGTCATGAACAACTCCACCGCATCGTCCGGACTCCCGGACTCGAGCCGCTCGACATAGTCGACCGGCAGCGGCGGCCGCGCGTCGTCCACGACCACCGGCGGCTCGAACAGTGCGAGCGCCTTGATCGGCAGCCCGGCGGCCACCGCGTCCAGCGTCAGCAGGGAACCGGACGACCAACCGAAGACGGTGGCCGGCTGGCCGGCGTCCTCGATCAGCGCGGCGAGATCCTCGATCTCCCGCTGGATCGCGTACGGCTTGGTGTCGGTGCTCTCGCCCCGGCCGCGCCGGTCGTACACGTACGTCCGGAACTCGTCGCTCAGCAGCTTCGCCACCTCGGCGTTCGACGGGTTCACGGCGCGGTGTGCGGTGGCGCCGTCGATCATGATCAGCGGCTGCCCTTCTCCGACTGCATCGAAGGCGATCGTGGTGCCGTCGGCGGATGTCACGGTGCTCATCGGAGCCCTCCCTTGGTGTCGTTCGGAACTAGACCGTACAGTACTCACATCAGAACTGGACTGTCTAGTATGATTTCGGAGAACGTGGAGGAGGATCCCGTGGAGCACCGTCAACGGGCTGCCGTCTGGCAGCCGGAACAGCCCGTCGCGATCGAAGGAGAAGGCCGGACGCCGCGTAAGCGCCGGGCGATCCTGGGCGCCGCGACCGAGGTCTTCCTCCAGCACGGGTACCTGGGCGCGAGCATGGACGAGGTCGCCGCCAAGGCGGGCGTCTCCAAACAGACCGTCTACAAGCAGTTCGAGAACAAGGAGCACCTGTTCGCCGAGATCGTCCTCGGCACCAGTGACCAGCTCCTCGACGGGCTCACCAAGGCGTACGCCGAAACCCTCGACCGAGCCACCGACGCACGAGAAGCCCTGCAGAACCTGGCGCACTACTTTCTCGACAGCCTCACCAACAGCAGCGTGCTGCAGCTACGCCGCCTCGTGATCGCGGAGGCCGATCGCTTCCCTGACGTCTGCGGAGCCTGGTTCAACAGCGGCTTCGAGCGCTCGCTGGAGGCGCTGGGCGTGGCGCTGACCAGTCTGACCGACCGGGGCATGCTCCGCGAGCTCCCCGACCCGACGCTCGCGGCCTACCAGTTCGCCGGCCTGGTCATGTACAAACCGATGAACCGCGCCATGTTCGCCGGCACCGAGGCCCGACCCCCCGCCGACGAGTTCGACCAGATCGCCGACCAGGCAACCGAGGTCTTCCTCGCCTCTTACGGTCTAGAGCGTCCCTCGAGTTGACGTCCGTACGACGAGCTCCGGCGTGAACGTCACCCGCTGATGCTCGTGGTCGGGGTTCGACGACTCATCCAGCAGTAACTCGGCAGCAGTACGCCCGAGGAGTTGACGCGGCTGACGGACCGATGTCAGCGGTACGGCGGCAGCCGCGGCGAACTCGATGTCGTCGTACCCGACGATGGCGAGGTCTTCCGGCACCCGCAGTCCAAGCGAAACGCATTGCTGCAGCAAACCCAATGCCAGCAGGTCGTTCGCGCAGAACGCCGCCGTGGGACGACGGGCGGCGGGTAGTCCGGCAAGTCGTTGCCCTGCGCCCCTACCTTCGGCGACGGTGAGCGCGCCGGTGGTGATCTCGATCAGGTTCTCCGGTGGCTTGCCGGCCTTCCGCAACGCCCGCCGGGCGCCGTCGCGACGGTCCAGGACCTGGCCGATCGTGTTCGGGCCGCCGACGTACGCGATCCGGTCGTGACCGAGCTCGAGCAGATGCGCGATGGCGAGCTCGCCGCCGAGGACGTCGTTCACCGCGACCGAGCAGTGCTCGCCGTCGTCGATGGCCCGGTCGACCACGACGACCGGCGTACCGCGGGCGGGAAGCTTGCTCAGGCGGGACGAGTTCTGGTCGATCGGGGTGATCAAGATGCCCTGGACGCGTTGCTGTTCGAGCAGGTCGAGGTAGTCCGCTTCGCGGTCGGCGTCCTCGTTGCTGTTGCAGAGGAAGACCGAGAGGCCGGCCTCGCGCGCCGCATCCTCGACGCCCTTCGCGACGTCGGTGAAGAACGGGTTGCCGGCGTCGAGCATCAGGTACGCGAGGATCCGGCTGCTGCCCGCGCGGAGCTGACGGGCCGACTCGTTCCGGACGAATCCGAGCGACGCCATCGCCGCCTCGACCTTCGCCCGCGTCACCGGGCTGACCACCTCGGGCCGGTTCAGCACGTTCGACACGGTGCCCAATGAGACCCCGGCCGCGGCCGCGACGGCTTTCACCCCGGCGGCCCGCCGCCGCGCCTTCCGCCGGCGAGCGGTCACCCGGCTGGTGCCGTCACCCTCGGGCAGCGGCGAGGGAGCGCTGTCCGCTGCCATGCGCGACCTCCCGGCGTCAAGGCCCCCGAGGGCCAGGGTTTGAAACGTCTTAGTGATCGAAGCGTAGCCGTTTTCCACCCGTTTTCCGCAGCTCGCGTCCGAACCTGGCCTCCAAACGTGATCCACCTCTTGACGCCTCCAGCCGCTCGCCCTTACGTTCGTGCAATCTTCTTGAAACCTTTCAGCAACTCGACGCCCGGAGTTGGAGGTGACCATGGCCGACGCCCTGCCGCTGTTGCGGGTCCGCGAGGTGTCCAAGTCGTTCGGCGCGGTCGCCGCGGTCCGCGACGTCTCCTTCGACCTGTACGGCGGTGAGGCGCACGCGCTGGTCGGCGAGAACGGGGCCGGGAAGTCAACCATCGTGAAGATGCTGGCCGGCGTACATCGTCCGGACACCGGCAGCATCGAGCTCGACGGAACAGGGCAGGACCTCGGCACCCCCGCCGACGCGAAGGCGGCCGGGATCGCGGTCATCTACCAGGAGCCGACCCTGTTCCCGGACCTGTCCGTCGCCGAGAACATCGCGATGGGCCGCCAACCTCTGGGTCGTTTCAAAACCATCGACCGGGCCGCGATGGTCCGCCAGGCCGCTCAGCTGTTCGCACGCCTCGGCGTGTCGATCGACCCGAACCGCCCGGCCCGCGGCCTCTCGATCGCCGACCAGCAGCTGGTCGAGATCGCCAAGGCACTCTCCGCGGACGCGCGCGTGGTGGTGATGGACGAGCCGACCGCCGCGCTCACCGGCGTCGAGGTCGAGCGGCTCTTCGCCGTCGCCCGGTCACTGCGCGACGACGGCGCCGCGCTGATGTTCATCTCGCACCGGTTCGAGGAGATCACCGCCCTGTGCGAGCGGGTCACGATCATGCGCGACGGCCGGCACGTCTCCACCGACCTGCTCACCGACATCACCGTCGACGAGATGGTCCGCAAGATGGTGGGCCGCGACCTCGGCGCCCTCTTCCCCAAGCAGGACGTCGCCGCCGGCGCGGTCGCCCTCAAAGTCCGGGGACTCTCCCGCGACCCCGTCTTCAAAGACGTCTCGTTCGACGTCCGCGCCGGTGAGATCGTCGCCCTCGCCGGCCTGGTCGGCTCCGGCCGTTCCGAGGTGGTCCAGTCGATCTTCGGCGTCGACCCGCGCGACACCGGCACGGTCGAGGTGGTCGGCAAGACCCTCAAACCCGGCTCGCCGAAACAGGCGATGGCTGCCGGCGTAGCGCTGGTCCCCGAAGACCGTCGCCAGCAGGGCCTGCTGATGGAGCTGTCGATCGAGCGCAACGTCACGCTGCCCAGGTCGCGCTCGCTCTCCCAGCTCGGCTTCCTCACCGGCAACCGTGAACGCCGCGAAGCCAAGGAGTGGACCCAAAAGCTCAAGACAAAGTACGGGCGTCTGTCCGACAACGTCGGCACCTTGTCCGGCGGCAACCAGCAGAAGGTGGTGCTGGCGAAATGGCTGGCCACCAACCCGAAGGTGCTGATCGTCGACGAGCCCACGCGCGGTATCGACGTCGGCACCAAGGCTGAGGTGCATCGGCTGATGTCCAGCCTCGCCGCCGACGGTGTCGCCGTACTGATGGTGTCGTCGGAGTTGCCTGAAGTGCTGGGCATGGCTGACCGCGTGCTGGTGATGCGGGAGGGGCGGTTGGTGGCCGAGCTCGATCGGAGTGAGGCGACCGAGGAGTCGGTGATGTTCGCCGCGACGGGACAGGAGGCCACGCTGTGACCGCCGTAGAACTGCCCGCGCCGCACCGCTCCTCGCTCGACGTCGTGTTGCGAGCGAGAGAGCTCGGCATCGTCCTCGCGTTGGGCATCCTCGTCCTGGTCACCACGATCTCGAACCCGCGCTTCCTGTCCGGGCAGAGCATCCGGGACATCCTGCTCAACACCGCGATCCTGGCCGTTCTGGCGGTCGGCCAGGCCGTGGTGGTGATCACGCGCAACATCGACCTCTCGGTCGGCTCGGTCCTCGGGCTGAGCGCCTTCACCGTCGGCACCCTGCTGCAGAACGACAACCTTCCGGTGGTGCTGGCCCTCCTGGTCGGTGCCGGGGTTGGTGTCGTGTGCGGTGCGGTCAACGGCGTCATCGTCCGCTACGGCAACGTTCCGGCGTTGGTGGTGACCTTGGGGACCTTGTACGTCTACCGCGGCATCACCTACTTCTGGGCCGGCGGTCAGCAGATCAACGCCGACGAACTCCCTGCCGGCTTCCTCGACTTCGGCAACGCGACGCTGCTCGGCGTCCCGTACCTGGTCGTGATCGCGTTGCTGGTCCTGGTGATCACCGGCGTCGTACTGCGGAACTACCGCGTCGGCCGTGAGCTGTACGCGATGGGTTCGAGTCCGCAGGCGGCGCGACTGGCCGGCATCGCCGTCGGGCGTCGTACGATCGGCGCCTTCACGGTCAGCGGCGCGCTCGCCGGGCTTGCGGGAGTGCTGTTCGCCGCGCGATTCGGGACCATCGACGCTGCGGCCGGCACCGGCTACGAGCTCAACGTGGTCGCGGCTGTCGTCGTCGGAGGCGTCGCGGTCTTCGGCGGTAGCGGCACGGTCTGGGGTGCCGCGCTCGGTGCCCTGTTGCTGACCACGATCGGCAGCGCGCTCGCCGTACTGGAGATCAACCAGTTCTGGCAGCAGGCGATCGTCGGTGGGCTGATCCTGCTCGCGATCGGCGCGGACCGGCTTGTCGCCGTACGCGTCGCGGCCAGCTTGAAGAAGCGAGGCTCGCATGTCAGCAACTGAGTCCGCCGTCGTGTCGCGGTTCGCCAACTGGAACGCGGCGATCATCGCGATCACCGTCATCGTCCTGATCGTCGCCGCGGCGAGTGTCGACAGCTTCGGTACGTCGCAGAACTTCGGCTTCCTGGTCCTCGACCTGCTCCCGATCGCGCTCGTCGCGCTGCCGATGACCCTGGTGATCGTCACCGGCGAGATCGACCTGTCGGTGGCGAGCACGCTCGGCCTGTCCAGCGCGGTGATGGGCTACCTGTGGAACGCGAACCAGCCGATCGAGACGATCATCCCGCTCTGCCTGCTGCTCGGCGCCGTACTCGGTGCGGTCAACGGGTTCTTCGTCACCGTCCTCGGCCTGCCATCCCTCGCCGTCACCATCGGCACCCTCGCGCTCTACCGCGGCCTCGCCTTCGTCGTCCTCGGCGACAGCGCGGTCGCCGACTTCCCCACGGTCTACACCGACTGGGTGACCGGCTCCATCGGCGGTACGCCGATCCCGAACGTGCTGATCATCATCGTCGTACTGGCCATCGTCTTCGGCGTGATCCTGCACGCGACCCCGATCGGCCGGGCCGTGTTCGCGGTCGGCGCGAGTGAGCAGGCCGCGCGATTCGCCGGCGTACGACCGGGCCGGGTGAAGTTCTGGCTGTACGTCGCCAGTGGCCTGATCTCGGGCCTGGCCGGGGTGCTGTGGACGTTGCGGTACTCCAGCGCCCGGGCCGACAACGGCGCCGGTCTCGAGTTGGCCGTGGTCGCCGCGGTCCTGCTCGGCGGCGTCTCCATCTTCGGCGGCAAGGGCGCGCTGCCCGGCGTGATCGCCGGTGTCGTGCTGCTCGGCTCGCTGCAGAACGCGCTCCGCCTCTCCGATGTCTCCAACGAGGCGCTCAACGTCGTCACCGGCGTACTCCTGATCGCCTCGGTTCTCGGTCCCAACCTGGTCAACCGACTCCGCCGTACCTGAAAGGACGAACGATGACTCAACGCAGGAATCTGGCGGTGCTGGCCGTTCTGGCGCTCGCGTTGTCTGCCTGTGGCGGTACGACGAAGTCCAGCACGGAGAGCCAGAACACGGCGGCTCCGGCGACCACCGCGGGTAAGGCCGATCCGAATGCCCCGCTCAAAGAGGGCCTGAAGATCGCGTACCTGCCCAAGCAGCTGAACAACCCGTACACGGACGTGGAGGTCGGCGGCGGCAAGGTCGCGGTCGGCGAGATCAAGGGCGAGTACAAGCTGGTCGGTCCGAATGACGCCAGCGCGTCGTCGCAGGTCAGCTACATCAACACCCTGATCCAGCAACAGCAGAACGTGATCGTGGTGGCGGCGAACGACCCGAACGCGGTCTGCCCGTCGCTGAACCAGGCCCGCAAGGCCGGCGTCAAGATCGTCACCTTCGACTCCGACGCGTCGAAGACCTGCCGGGACGCGTTCATCAACCAGGCCACCACGCAGGGCATCGGCGAGAGCCTGGTGAAGATGGCCAGCGAACTGGCCGGCGGTTCTGGTGAGATCGCCATCCTGTCCGCGACGCCGAACGCGACCAACCAGAACTCCTGGATCAAGGTCATGCAGACCGAACTGGCCAAGCCGGAGAACAGCAAGCTCAAGCTGGTGAAGATTGCCTACGGCAACGACGACGACCAGAAGTCGTTCACCGAGGCGCAGGGTCTGCTGCAGTCGTACCCGAACCTCAAGGTGATCGTCTCGCCGACCACCGTCGGCATCGCGGCCGCCTCCCGGTACGTGAGCGCGTCCAGCTACAAGGGCAAGGTCGCCATCACCGGTCTCGGCCTGCCGAACCAAATGCGCCAGTACGTCAAGGACGGCACGGTGAAGAAGTTCGCGCTGTGGAACCCGGCCGACATCGGCTACCTGGCGGCGTACGCCGGTGCCGCGCTGAGCTCGGGCCAGATCACCGGTGCCCAGGGCGAGAAGTTCAAGGCCGGCAAGCTCGGTGAGTACACCATCGGCGCGGACGGCGAGATCGTCCTCGGCCCGCCGACCGAGTTCACCGCGGCGAACATTGACCAGTTCAACTTCTGAGGGCAGCTCTCGTGAACCGCTATTGCTTCTGTCTCCAGGTGCGGCCAGACCGCTTGGAGGAGTACGTCGAGCGCCACCGCGACGTCTGGCCTGAGATGCAGGCCGCGCTGCGCGACACCGGGTGGCACAACTACTCGCTCTTCCTCCGCGACGACGGCCTGCTGATCGGGTACGTCGAGGCGGAGGACCTGGAGGCGGCGCAGAAAGCGATGGCGGCGACCGAGGTGAACGCCCGCTGGCAGGCCGAGATGACTGAATTCTTCACCGGTATCGACGGGAGGCCGCCGGACGAGTCGTTCCTGCTGCTGCCCGAGATCTTCCATCTGAAAGAGGACTGAGCATGACGACCGAAGCTGTCAAGATCGCCCTGAGTCGCCAGGAGATCGAGCTGCCCTCCTGGGCGTTCGGCAACTCGGGCACCCGGTTCAAGGTGTTCAGCCAGCCCGGCGTGCCGCGCTCGCCGGAGGAGAAGATCGCCGACGCCGCGGTGGTGCACAGGTACACCGGCGTCGCCCCGAGCGTCGCGCTGCACATCCCGTGGGACAAGGTCGACGACTACGCGAAGCTCGCGGCGTACGCCAAGGAGCAGGGCGTCCGGCTCGGCGCGATCAACAGCAACGTCTTCCAGGACGACGACTACAAACTGGGCAGCGTCACCAACCCGGATCCGCGGGTACGGCGGAAGGCGACCGACCATCTGCTCGAGTGCGTCGACATCATGGACGCGACCGGGTCCCGCGACCTGAAGCTGTGGTTCTCCGACGGCACCAACTACCCGGGCCAGGACGACATCCAGGACCGGCAGGACCGGCTGGCCGAAGCGTTGAAGGAGGTGTACGACCGGCTCGGTGACGACCAGCGGATGCTGCTGGAGTACAAGCTGTTCGAGCCGGCCTTCTACACCACCGACGTACCGGACTGGGGTACGTCGTACGCGCACTGTCTGGAGCTGGGGCCGAAGGCAACGGTGTGCATCGACACCGGGCACCACGCGCCGGGCACGAACATCGAGTTCATCGTCGCCTTCCTGCTCCGCGCGAAGAAGCTGGGCGCGTTCGACTTCAACAGCCGGTTCTACGCCGACGACGACCTGATGGTCGGCTCGGCGGACCCGTTCCAGCTGTTCCGGATCATGAACGAGATCGTCCGCGGCGACGCCCTCGACCCGGACCGCGGGATCGCCTTCATGCTCGACCAGTGCCACAACATCGAGGTGAAGATCCCGGCCATCATCCGCTCGGTGATGAACGTCCAGGAGGCGACCGCCAAGGCGCTGCTGGTCGACCGCGACGCCCTCCGCTCGGCCCAGGCCTCGGGTGACGTGCTGGGTGCGAACGCCGCGTTGATGGATGCGTACAACACCGACGTCCGGCCGCTGCTCGCGGAGCTGCGGGAATCCCAGGGCCTGGACCCGAACCCGATCGCGGCCTACCAGGCCAGCGGGTACTACGAGCAGATCATCAAGGACCGTGCCGACGGCCAGCAAGCCGGATGGGGAGCCTGAATCATCATGAGTGACACCCCAAGCGTCACTGCCGAACTCGTTGCGCGCAGCAACCGACTGGGTGCCGATCCACGCAACACCAACTACGCCGGCGGTAACACGTCCGCGAAGGGTACGACGACCGATCCGGTGACCCAGCAACCAGTCGACCTGGTCTGGGTGAAGGGATCCGGCGGCGACCTCGGCACGCTCACCACGGCAGGTCTGGCCGCATTGCGGCTCGACCGGCTGAATGCCCTCGTCGATGTCTACCCGGGCGTCGACCGCGAGGACGAGATGGTTGCCGCCTTCGACTACTGCCTGCACGGCAAGGGCGGCGCGGCGCCGTCGATCGACACCGCGATGCATGGGCTGGTCGACGCTCCACACGTCGATCATCTGCACCCGGACTCCGGGATCGCGCTGGCGACCGCGGCCGATGGCGAGAAGCTGACCGCCGAGTGCTTCGGCGACCGTGTCGTCTGGGTGCCGTGGCGGCGGCCCGGGTTCCAGCTCGGTCTCGACATCGCGGCGGTGAAGCGGGACAACCCGCAGGCGATCGGCTGCATCCTGGGCGGTCACGGCATCACCGCCTGGGGCAACACCTCGGCGGAATGCGAAGCCAACTCCCTCGACATCATCCGTACGGCGGAACGCTTCCTGGCCGAGCGCGGTGTCGCCGAGCCCTTCGGTGCCGTGGTGCCTGGGTTCGAGGCACTGCCTGTTGAGGAGCGCCGTCTGCGTGCTGCCGCCCTGGCTCCGGTGATCCGCGGTCTGGCGTCGACCGACAAGCCTCAGGTGGGTCATTTCAACGACTCGGATGTCGTGCTGGAGTTCACGTCGCGGGAGAAGCTGGCCGCTCTTGCCGCTTTGGGCACGTCATGCCCGGACCACTTCCTTCGGACCAAGGTGCGCCCCCTCGTACTCGATCTGCCGACGTCGGCGCCGCTCGAGGACGCGATCGCGCGGCTGAAGGAGCTGCACGCGGCGTACCGCGAAGACTATGCGGCCTACTACAACCGGCACGCCGAGCCGGACAGCCCGGCGATGCGTGGTGCGGATCCGGCGATCGTTCTGGTGCCGGGTGTCGGCATGTTCAGCTTCGGCAAGGACAAGCAGACGGCGCGGGTGGCCGGCGAGTTCTACGTGAATGCGATCAACGTGATGCGCGGGGCCGAGGCGGTCTCGTCGTACGCTCCGATCGATGAGCGGGAGAAGTTCCGGATCGAGTACTGGGCGCTGGAGGAGGCGAAGCTGCAGCGGATGCCTCGACCGAAGCCGCTGGCGACTCGGGTTGCCTTTGTCACCGGTGGTGGTTCGGGGATCGGGAAGGCGATCGCGCAGCGGCTGGCCGCTGAGGGTGCTTGTGTGGTCGTGGCCGACCTGGATCTGGCCGCGGCCGAGGCGGTGGCAAAGGAGATCGGGTCGTCCGATGTTGCCGTTGCCGTCGGCGCCGATGTTTCTGATGCTTCGGCTGTGGAGGCTGCGCTCCGGGAGGCTGTGCTCGCCTTCGGTGGTGTCGATCTGATTGTCAACAATGCCGGATTGTCGATCTCGAAGTCGTTGCTGGAGACAACAGATCGCGACTGGGACCTGCAGCACAACGTGATGGCGAAGGGCTCGTTCCTGGTCTCGCGGGCGGCAGCGAAGGTGCTGATCGACCAGGGTCTCGGCGGCGACATCATCTACATCTCCAGCAAGAACTCCGTCTTCGCCGGACCGAACAACGTCGCGTACGGCGCGGCCAAGGCCGACCAGGCCCACCAGGTCCGGCTGCTCGCCGCCGAACTCGGTGAGTACGGCATCCGCGTCAACGGCGTGAACCCGGACGGCGTCGTACGCGGTTCCGGCATCTTCGCGAAGGGCTGGGGTGCTCAGCGGGCGGCGGTGTACGGCGTACCGGAGTCGGAGCTGGGGGCGTACTACGCGAAGCGCACGCTGCTGAAGCGCGAGGTGCTGCCGGAGCATGTCGCGGCGGCCGTTTTCGCCTTGGCCGGTGGGGATTTGACCCACACGACCGGTCTGCACATTCCCGTCGATGCCGGTGTCGCGGCCGCGTTCTTGCGTTAGGAGATTGGGATGACGGAGCTGGACGTCCGCCCGGGGCTGGAGCGGATCACGACGCGCAAGACCAGGATCGGGCTGGTTGCGGGCGGTCTGGGTGCCTACTGGCCGCAGTTCCCGGACCTGTTGCCGCAGTTGCAGGCGTCCGCGCGGCGGGTGTCCGAGCGGTTCTCGGCGCTCGACTGTGAGGTCGTGGATGTCGGCTTCATCTCGGATGCGCATGAGGGTGCTGCTGCGGCCGAGAAGCTGCGGCTCGCGGACTGCGATCTCATCGTCGGGTTCCTGACGACCTACATGACGGCGTCGATGCTGGTGCCGGTGGCTCAGCGCAGTGGAGCGCCAGTACTGCTGCTGAACCTCCAGCCGACCGAGTCGATGGACCATGCGACGTTCGACACCGGGGCTTGGCTCGCGTACTGCGGTGCATGTCCGCTGCCGGAGATGGCGAACGCGTTCGAGCGCTGTGGGATCGACTTCCGGTCGGTCTCCGGCTACCTCGAGGACGAGCGGGCCTGGGCGCGGATCGACCGGTGGATCCGGGCGGCCGGCGTACGGGCGGCTTTCCGGCACGGTCGGCACGGTCTGCTCGGGCATCTCTACCCCGGCATGATGGACGTGATCACCGATCCGACGCTGGTGTCGTCGCAGCTTGGCGGTCATGTCGAGATCCTGGAGATCGACGACCTGCGCGTTCGGGTGGAGAAGGTGAGCGAGGCGGAGACCGCGGCCCGGATGGACCTGGCCCGGGACATCTTTGTTCTGGATGACTCGGTGGTCGAGGAGGACTTCCGCTGGGGTGCGACCGTGTCCGTCGCGCTCGACCGGCTGGTCGAGGACTTCGGATTGGACACTTTGGCTTATTACCACCGCGGGCTCGACGGGGAGATGCACGAGCGAGTCGCGGCCGGGATGATCCTTGGTGCTTCGTTGCTCACGGCAAGGGGTATTCCGGCGGCGGGTGAGTACGAGCTGCGGACGTCGCTGGCGATGCTGGTGATGGACAGGCTCGGCGCGGGTGGTTCGTTCACCGAGCTGCAGGCGCTGAACTTCCACGACAACGTGGTCGAGATGGGTCACGACGGGCCGGCGCACCTCGCGATCAGCTCGGCCAGGCCGCTGCTGCGGGGGCTTGGTGTCTACCACGGCAAGCGTGGCTGGGGCGTGTCGGTTGAGTTCGATGTGAAGCATGGGCCGGTGACCGCGTGTGGTCTCGGTCAGCGGCGTGATGGTTCGTTCAACCTGATCGCGTCCGAGGGGACCGTCGTACCGGGACCGCTGCTGCAGATCGGCAACACCACCTCGCGGGTCGACTTCGGCTGTGACCCGGGCGAGTGGACCGACGCCTGGTCCGGCTCCGGAGTCGCCCACCACTGGGCCCTCGGCACCGGCCATCGCGCCAAGGACTTGGCAGCAGTAGCCGACCTCCTCCACCTCGACCTGACCCTCGTCAATCCATGAAACGAGTCGCAGCGGTAGACCTCGGTGCGTCCAGCGGCCGCGTCATGCTGGGCACAGTCGGCGCGGACACGCTGGAGCTGGCCGAGATCCACCGCTTCTGGAACGGCCCGGTCCGGCTGGGGAACACCCTGCACTGGGACGTCCTCCACCTCTACCGCTCAATGCTCGACGGCCTCGCTCAAGCTGGGCCTCTCGATTCCATCGGCATCGACTCCTGGGCAGTCGACTACGGCCTCCTGGACGCTGCTGGTCGCCTCCTCGGCAACCCCATCCACTACCGCGACTCCCGCACAGACGGCGTCATGGAACGCGTCCTGGAGTCGGTGTCAGCCGAAGACCTCTACGCCATCACCGGCCTCCAGCAACTCCCGTTCAACACCATCTATCAGCTGGCTGCCGAGGGACTGCTCGAGCAGGCGGAGACACTGCTGATGATCCCCGACCTGCTCGGCTACTGGCTCACCGGCCAGGTAGGAGCTGAGCGGACCAACGCCTCCACCACGCAGTTGTACGACGTACGCGCGCGGGCGTGGAGCTCGGAGCTGGCCCAGCGGGTGGGTGTACCGATAAAGGTCCTGCCTGAGTTGCGGGAGCCCGGAGATGTCATCGGAACGGTGCTTCCTGAAGAGACTGGGCTGGCTGCTGGCACACCGGTGATTGCCGTGGGGTCGCATGACACGGCTTCTTCTGTGGTTGCGGTGCCGGCGGGGGATGAGCGGTTTGCTTATATCTCGAGCGGGACGTGGTCGTTGGTTGGGTTGGAGCTTGAAGAGCCTGTGCTGAGCGCCGAGGCTCGGGAGGCCAACTTCACCAATGAAGGTGGAGTCGACGGGCGGATCCGGTTCCTGCGGAATGTGATGGGGTTGTGGATTCTGCAGGAGTGTCAGCGGGTCTGGGGTTCCGACGACCTGCCGGGGTTGCTGCGTGCCGCCGCCGACGCACCGCCGTTCGCCGTACTGATTGATCCGGATGCTCCGGAATTCCTTGCTCCTGGCAACATGCCGCGGCGGATCGAAGAGCACTGCCGTGCGACCGGTCAGGAGCCACCGCGGTCGCAGGCCGCCACGGTCCGCTGTGTGCTCGAGAGTCTCGCGCTGGCGTACCGCCGGACGCTGCGGCAGGCGCAGACCATCGCGGATCGCCCGGTCGACGTGCTGCACGTTATCGGCGGCGGCTCGCAGAACGAGCTGCTCTGCCAGTTGACCGCCGACGCGTGCGGACTGCCGGTGCTGGCCGGTCCGGTCGAGGCATCCGCGCTAGGCAACGTTCTTGTCCAGGCTCGCGCGTTGGGCGAGCCGTTGCCCGACCTGGGCGCGATGCGCGCACTGGTCCGCTCCACCCATCAACTGCGGCGCTACCAGCCGCAGGGAAAACCGGCCGACTGGGACGCCGCCGAGTCCCGGCTCTTCGGAATCAGGTGATCCGCATGACCGCCCTCCCACAGGAAATCCCACCGGTCGCTCCTGGAGCGCCGATCGATCTGCACGCGCGTCGCATGTCAACGGCGTCTCGCCGGGTGACGCCGCCGCGTGAGATCAGTCACGACGACCTGCAACTGCTCCGGCTGCTCGCTACCGGGCTGCCGGTGGACTCCGTGGCCCGCCGGCTCGATCTGTCCGAGCGTACCGTCCGCCGCCGTACCCGGACGGTCTGCGACCGCCTCGGCTTCGGCACCGCCATCGAAGCAATCGTCTGGGCTGCCCGCCGCGGCCTGGTCTAAGCGTCATCCCACCTCCCCCGCAGGCCGGCCACGCGGCTCGGTCCGGTGCGGGACGAGGGCGGGCCCGTCGTACTGACGATTGCCGCCGGCGCCTACCACTTCGCGGCACGTTAGGCCTCGGAGCGGCGGGGTACAGGGGCTCCAGTATCGAGCCGAGGAGGAGCGATGGGCGGCATGACCGTCGTGTGGATCGTCGTCGCACTGGCGGTCCTGGTCATCGTGGTGGCGCTGGTCGCCGGGGCTTCGCACAAGTCGTCGAAGGCCCAGGAGGTGCAGGACCAGCAGGAGCCCTACGAGCAGGACCAAGTGCTCCCTGCGACCGACGAGCGACCTCTCGGAGAGCACTGGGCTGACGGGCACCATCCTGACGATCCGCGCAAGCAGGCCAAGCAACCGGAAGGCCGCGAGGGAAAGCACCACCCGAAGCATTCGAAGCACTGACTCACAGACGCACTGATCCCGCCGGAGCGCAACGGGGTTGACGACGGCACCTGACCGGAAGCAGGTGGCCCAGACCCCTCCGGCGGGACCAGTGCGTTCAGATCAGGTAGCGGAACTCGGGGGAGTTCGGGTTGATGCGTTCGATGTCGAGGGGTGCAGCCTCCATCCGGGTCAGCAGTCCGTCGAGGTCGCCGGGCCGGCTGATCTCGATGCCGACCAGGGCGACGCCGGTCTCGCGGTTGTTGCGTTTCACGTACTCGAACAGGGTGATGTCGTCGTCCGGCCCGAGCGCCTCGTCCAGGAACGCCCGCAGCGCACCGGGCTCCTGCGGGAAGGTCACCAGGAAGTAGTGCTTCAGACCCTCGTACACCAATGACCGCTCGAGGATCTCGCCGTACCGGCTGACGTCGTTGTTCCCGCCGGACAGCAGGCAGACCACGGTCTCGCCCGGCCGTACGTCCAAACCGTTGCCCAGGGCACCTGTCGACAGCGCGCCCGCGGGCTCGGCGATCAGGCCGTCGGTCTGGTACAGCTCCAGCATTTCGCTGCACACCAGGCCCTCCGGGACGGACATCATCTCGACCCCGGTCGCCGCGACCAACGGCAGCGTCACGTCGCCGACCCGCCGTACGGCGGCACCGTCCACAAAGCTGTCCAGATGCGGCAGCGTGACCGGTTCACCCGCCTCCAGTGCAGCCGCCATACTCGCGGCTCCGGCCGGCTCCACGCCGACGATGCGTACGCCGGGATGCCGTCCGGCCAGCCAGGTCGCGACTCCCGCGATCAGACCGCCACCACCGACGGGAACCACCAGTACGTCGGGCGCCTGGCCGAGCTGGTCGACCAGCTCGACCGCCACAGTCCCTTGGCCGGCGACGGTTCTCGGGTCGTCGAACGCGGGCACCATCGTCGCCCCGGTGGCCTCGACCTCCGCTTGCGCGGCCGCGGCGGCGTCGTCGTACGTGTCACCGGTGATGATGACCTGGATCTGCTTGCCACCCAGGGCCGCGATCCGGTCACGCTTCTGGCGGGGCGTCGTACGGGGAACGTAGACCTTGCCGTGGACGCCGAGGATGTGGCACGAGTAGGCGAGGCCCTGGCCGTGGTTGCCCGCACTGGCACAGACGACACCGGCTGCCTTCGCCGCGTCGTCGAGTTGGGCGATCAGGTTGTAGGCGCCGCGGAGCTTGTAGGAACGGCCGATCTGCAGGTCTTCCCGCTTCAGCCAGACCTGGGCGCCGGTGCGCTCGGAGAGGCGGAGGTTGCGCTGCAACGGTGTACGCACCGCGACGCCGTCGAGCCGCTTGACCGCGGCCTCGACAGCCTCCGCATCGACAGGATTCCGGTCCGTGCCGATGGTCGATCGAGCGACTGAACTACTGCCCTGCATGAGCTTCCTTCCCGTGCATTTGCACGATTCTGCCCGTTTCGCTCGCTGCACAAGACGACCGTCGTCCACACTACGGACCAACGGATACCTTTGCGCATCAGACTCTTGCACCATGCGTGAAACGGCTCTTCACTGGGCAGTCTAGTTTTCATACGCTCACTCGGTGTAACGGCCAGGGCCCTGGCCGGGATGAGCCGAGTAAAGCCGGTCAACGGGGACTGGAGGGCAGGATGGAACTGATTCCGTTCAGTCTGTGGGGAGACGCCCTGTGGTGTGGTCAGGAGGTCGTGCGGGAGGCTCCGCACGAGCAGGCGATCCGAAGCCTGTTTCCGGACCCGATCCCAGCGCGTGGCGCAGACTTGGACACCGAGGCGGACCTCGTCCCGGAACCGCACAACCGTTTCGACCCCCGATCGATCGCCGTACGGGTGCAGGGGAAGGTTGTCGGCTATTTGCCGAGGGACGACGCGCACCGGTACCACCCGGTGCTGTCAGAACTGGTGGCACAAGGCCTGCAACCGCAGGTGCCGTGCCACCTGTGGGTCAGTGAGTGGGAACCGGCGGACTGGGAAGGCAAGGGCAAGCAGGGCACCGAGTTCCATGCCAGCGTGGCGGTGGCGCTCGGGCAGCCGCACATGCTGGTGCCGGTGAATCTGCCCCCGCCAGGCAGCTATCACCTGTTGCCGCCTGGCAGCGGCATCGTCGTACCGGGCAGTGAAGTGCATCCCGACGTACTGGCACCGTTCTTCCGGGCGGAGGGCGAGTGCTGGGCGTACGCGACCATGCATGCGGTCGAGGAGGAGGACGGCATCCAGGACCGGCACCGGATCGTGGTGGAGGTCAAACTGGACGACGAACCGGTCGGCCGGCTCAGCCCGCGGCTGAGCGCGGAGTTCCTGCCGGCCATCCACTACCTGTCCGACATGCGCGCCGAGACCGCTGCCCGCGTCGCCGTCCGCGGCGACCGGACCGCATCGGAGGTGATTCTCTACGCGGCGCGGAGTCACGACCTCCCGGCCACTTGGCCGGACGGCCTGACCCGCTCCCCAGTCGCTTCCCCCCAATGGCACTACTGGGCAACCAAGGAAGCCAACTAGGCGGCTGCGCAGTGCTCATTCTCGCCGGTGGGCACTGCGGAGCTACTTGAACCGCCGCGCTGCTGTTCTCAGGATGATGAAGGCTGTAGGGGTGGCGCCGTTGAAGCGCAGTACACGCTCTTTCGCGATCTTCAGGCCTTTGGTGTGGGCGACAGCGTCTCTGAGGAGGCGTTTGTCTTCGGTGAGGAGGACCGCGCGGCCGTCGTCGGTGAGTACGCGCGCTATCTCGGCGAGGGCGGCCGGGTAGAGCCTGACGTTGTCCTGGTGCGAGCCGACGCGTTTGCCGAAGGGGAGGTTGGCGATCACGCGATCGATGCTGCGGTCCGGCTGCTGGAGCTCCTCGGCTTTGCCGATGGACAGGTGGGACAGCCCGTTTCGGCGGGCGATCGCCACCGATGCGTGATCCGATCCGATGATGTCGTCGGTCTGGCGTCGGGCCGCCAGCAAGAGTGTTCCGGAGCCGCAGAACGGGTCGAGGACGCGATGGTTCGCGCGGATCTTCGCCAGCCGTACGACGACCTCGGCAACCACCGGGTTGGTTGACCACGGCAACCGTTCCAGGCGTCCGAACCGCTGGGTCCAGTAGAGCGGCCCGATCTCGGCCACCCAGCCGTTGTCTTCTTCGGTGATGTTCACATTCCATCCGCCGGGATCGTTTCGCCAGCCGAGTTCGGTGGTGACTCTGGGGATGAGCTCCTGCGTGGATCTGAATACCACTGGGCCTTGGATGGCCGCGAGTACACCCAGGGCTGAGGACCTGTGCAGCGGCTCGAGAAAGCCTTTGTCTGTTGGGTTTCCGGCGAGGGGTATCGCGGCGGTCGAATACAGCGAACAGTTGTAGATCGCTTGCAGTGAGCCGTTGATCCGGCAGCTGACGGACGACGCCAGCGGACGCAGCGGCGTGCCCGCCTCGGTTGTGCGGAGTTCGTCGTACAGCAGATCAACCGCACCTTCAACGGTGCGCAGAATCAAATGGTCGTGAACGGAGATGCCCAGGTCGAGCAAGAGTGGCTCCTGAGGTCGCGTCGATCAAACGGAATCGATGCACGACGCACCCCATCGCCGCGGCCGGCCAAGCCGCCACGGTGACGCGTGCGTCCCTCAGAAACCAGTCACTGCCGCTAAGTGTACGACCAGCCCTGCGTCGCCTTGGTAGATTTTTCCGCTGTGCCGTTTCCTGACGAGTTGGAACGCAAACTCGAGGTCTTGGAGTACCAACCGCAGTGGCCCGCCGATTTCGACCGAATCGCCGAGTTGCTTCGGGGTGCGCTGGGGCCGGCTGCCGTGCGGATCGATCACGTCGGGTCGACGTCAGTCCCCGGGCTGCCGGCAAAGGACTGCATCGACATCCAGGTGATCGTGCCGGTGCTTGACGAGGACGAACTCGTGGCGGCGCTCGGGACGATCGGGTTCCGTTGCCGGCCGGAGTCGTGGAATCGCGATGACACGTACGACGGGACGCCGTACGCCAAGCTGGTCTTCGCGCCGCCGGTGGGTGGGCGGTCCTGCAACATCCACGTGCGGGCGGTCGGGACGCCGAACGCCCGGCGCATGCTGCTGTTCCGCGACTTCCTCCGGGCCAACGAGACGGTGCGTGACGCGTGGGGGGCTTTCAAGACCAGGCTGTCGGAGAGCGTGCCGGACCTCTTCGGCTACGGGCAGATCAAGCAGCCGGCGACGGTCGTGTTGTTCGAGGCGGCTGAGTTGTGGGCGCGTACGACGTACTGGACTCCTGGGGAAGGTATTTGAGTTGCACGGCTGAGTAGGTTGCGGGGATGGGTGAGTTGCGGACTGAGCGGCTGGTGCTGCGGCGGTGGCGGGAGTCGGATCTGGAGCCTTGGGCGGCGATGAACGCGGATCCTGAGGTGCGGGAGCATCTGGGTGAGGTGATGACTCGGGAACAGTCGGATGCGTCGGTCGCGGCCTTCGAGGCCGAGTTCGACGAGCGCGGGTTCGGCTGGTGCGCCGTCGAGGTCGCGGCGACGGGTGAGTTCGTCGGCTTCGCGGGACTGGATCCGGTGGACGAGGAGATGCCGTTCACCGGCGTGGAGATCGGCTGGCGCCTCGCCCGCTCATCCTGGGGCCACGGCTACGCGACGGAGGCCGCCCGCGCCACCCTGACCTTCGGCTTCGAAACGCTGAAGCTGCCCGAGATCCTCGCCATCACCACCGCGACCAACGTCCGCTCCCAAGCCGTCATGCGCCGCCTCGGCATGACCCTGACCGACAAGTTCGACGACCCCACCGCCCCCGAAGGCCCCCTCCGCCCCAGCGTCCTCTACCGCATCCAACCCACATGATCGTCGTACCCAACCCTGCCTTACTGGAGCAGGCGGTGAAGAAGTTCATGGGCTCCACCGCCGACCTGGCCTTCACAACCGCACCAGGCGTCATGACGTACGTCGCCCTGAACGGCTCAGACATCTCGGGTTGGTGCTGGGGCTACCGCCTACCCCGCCCCGACGGCTCCGCCATGCTCTACCTCCACCAACTCGAGGTCGACGAAGCCCACCGGCGCCAAGGCATAGGCCGCCAACTGCTGACAACCTTCATGGCCGCAGGTGCTGACGCCGGCGCCACCAAGATGTTCCTCACCACCGGCGCTGACAACACCCCAGCCCGCAACCTGTACGACGCCCTCGGCGGCGGGCCGGCCTCCCAAGGCCCCACCGTCAACTACTGGTTCCTACTCGACCGGCCATGAGTCCGGCGGGGTGGTTGTTTGGTCGGCTCGGGCTGCCACGCCTGGATGAGCCCAAGCAGGTGGCGCACCGCGAGTACGACGTCGGCACAGAGCCTGGCGGCGCCACAACCTCCGCAGCGCACGTACGGCGTTTCGGCGCCGGTCGAGGAACTAGCCGAGTCAGCCACGTTGGCGGGCTTTCGGGAACATTTTCGTCAGTGGGTGCAAATTTGTTTCCCAGGACTGCTTGTCTCGCGGGGTCAGCGTGAGGTCAGAAGCTGAGGGTGGTGCCGACCTTGGCCAAACTGGTTGGGCCGGGGAAGGCCGCGGCGGCTTGGATTGTGGCGGTTTCCGGGGTCATCGAAGGGCCGACGTGGGTTACCACCAGGCGTTCGGCTCCGGTGCGGTGGGCTAGGGCGCCGGCTTGGGTGGGGGTGTGGTGGACCGGGGTCGGGCCGGGGTCGTTGGCTTCGCAGAGGAGGAGGTCGGCGTTCGACGACAGCTCGTCCAGGGCCGGGCAGGGGGCGCAGTCGCCGGAGTAGACGAGGGAGTGGCCGGCGGCTTCGGCTCGGAGGGCGTAGGCCTCGGTGCCGTGGGCAACGGCTCGGCTGGTCAGGTGGAGATCCTTCAGTTGGACGAGATGGCCGTCGGAAAGGGGTCGCAGGTCCAGGAAGGAGCTGTAGAAGGTGGTGTCGGGCTGGGCGAAGAAGCCGGTCAAGCGGTCGGCCAAGCCGGCTGGGGCGTAGACGGGCAGCGGGGTTGACCGCGGCGGCAGTTCACCAAAGGCCAAGGCGTAGTACGCGTTCAAGATGTCGCCGATGTGGTCCAGATGTAGGTGTGAGAGCCACACCGCGTCCAGCGCGTCCAGTGTGGTATGACGCAGGAGTTCGGCCAGCGAACCAGGGCCGGCGTCGACCCACACCGAAGCGCCTCCGGTTTGCAGGAGGTAGCCCGAGCACGGGTTGTCCGGCTGCGGGTACGGCGCGGCGGTGCCCAGGACCGTGAGTGTGTTCAGAGCTTGGCACCGATCAGCTGGTAGATGTCGTCCATGGCGCCTGGCAGGTCGTCATGCCCGAAGTCGGGGTAGAGCCGCGCGTCCTTCGGCGACGTGATCTTGTTGTACGCCGCGTACTGCGTCGACGGCGGGCAGATCTGATCCTCCAGGCCGACGAACAGCGTCACCTCGCCGCGGATCCGCGGCGCCAGGTGCTGGACGTCGATGTAGCCGAGGGTGGTGAAGACCTCGGCCTCGCGGAGGTGCCGCGGGTCCCGCTTCTTGAACCAGGTGACGATCTCGTCGTACGGCGCCGTCTCCAGATTGAGTTCCCACGCCCGCTGGTAGTCGGTCAGGAACGGGAAGACGCTCGCGGTGTACTTGATCGACGGCGTCAGCGCGGCCGCTACGAGCGAGAGCCCGCCGCCTTGGCTCCAGCCGGTGGTCGCGATCCGCGACGAGTCGACCTCGGGCAGATCACCGATGATCGACGCGAGCCGACGGGTGTCCAGGAAGACGTGCCGGTAGAGCAGGCCGTCCGGGCCGTCATCCAACCCATGGACGAGGTGGTTGTGCAGGGAGAAGCTGTTCGGCGCCTGTGACTCGGTCCGGAAGCCGACCTGCTCGCGTACGTCGAGCGCGGCGACCGTGAACCCGCGGGCGGCGTACGGCAGCAATTCGACCCACTTCGGCTGCTCACCGCCGTACCCGTGGAAGATCAGTACGGCCGGTCCGGTCGGTTCCGCAGGACGGATCACCTTCGCGTGGACGCGGTAGCCGCCGGTGCCGTTGAAGTACAGGTGCTGGGCAGTCGCCGTGGTGAGCGGGAAGTCGATCGCGTCGGCGAACTCGGTCTCGGGGTCGATCGCGTCGAGTTCGAGCAGCGCCTTGTCCCAGTACTGGTCGAAGTCCGCAGGCTTCGGGTTGGTGCCCTGGTAGGCGGTCAGTTCGTCGTACGACATCTCGAAGGAGAGCACCTGGACTCCTCAGGTCAGATGGGCTGGCGGTTCATTCTGCGCGATCCGCGTCGTCGGGGGCAGTGCCGTCCCAGATGGTGTAACCGTTTGCCTCGTTCAGGCGGTCGCGGAGCGAGGTCTCCAGTGTTGGTGCCTGCCCGGGCGGCAACCAGCCGAGTGGCAGCAGCACCGAGTGCTCCTTCTGCTTGGTCCGCAGCACGATCGCCTCGCCGTGCGTGGTCTCCACCCGGCCGACCTCGGTGATGTCCGTCCACGGCGTCCGTACGCCGCGCACCTCGATCTCGTCCCCGCGCAGCTTCAGCACCACCGGCGGGCGAGCCAGCACCCACAGCCCGGCCAGCGCGACCAGGCCGCCGAGCGCGAGGAACACCGCAATCACCACGGTCGGCAGACCGAGCGCCCACACGATCGCGGCCACGCCGAGGATGATCAGCCCAGCGGCCAGGATCCCGAGGAACCGCCCGGGCCGCATCCGGTACGTCGTACGCATCGACCCAGTTTCTCATCCGGGGTCAGCGGGTTCGTCAGAAGGCGTCGACCTCGGAGGTGGGGGCGTTGCCGAGCGGGGTCCGGGCCAGGCTGATCTGCCAGTCGAAGGCCTTGCTGAAGATCTGCTCGTAGCGCTCGTACGAGCAGTTCTCGAGGAACCGCCGGTTGGCTGCGTCCCAGGCACTGCCGGACTTGAAGTAGACGTAGTAGTTGCCGCGGATCCCCCTCAGGGTGGCGGAGTTGTTCGCGCGGACGTAGATCGAGGCCTGCGGCTTGCGCGGGTTGCTGTTGGTCACCACGATGACGACGTCGGCGCTGCTGTTGTTGGTGATCTGCAGCCGGCCTGGTCCACGGGCGCCGGACCGCTGGATGACCTTGCCGTTGCCGCCTCGGGCGTTCAGCAACGCCGGCGGCTTGGGCGACGGCGGAACCAGTTGCGTGCCGAACTTGATGCTCTTCCCAGTCGCCGCGCCGACATCACGAGCCACCGCGCTGGCCGCACCCCAGACACCCGACCTGGCCCAGTAGAGCCGGATCGTCTCCGGCCTGGTCAGCCCACAACTCGTCTTGGTCTCACCCGCCTTCTCGAGCTGACTGTCCAACCGCGAGGGATAGCTGTCGAACGCAGCAAGCACCCTCTGGTGCGCCGAGTCGAGAGTGCGCGGCGGCACGACCTTTGCGAGCGCCTGCCGCTGCAGTCGTACGGCGCCCTCAAGCTGAGCCCGCCTCACGGCGAACTCGGCCAGCGACTTCGAGTTCATCAGCCGTACGACGTACGGCCTCAGCGCCCTCTCGGAGTTCGTCAACGCCGCCTGGTACTGCGGAACGGTCAGCCGCGGAACGGTTGTCGGTTTCGCCGTGGGCGTCGCGCTCGGCGCGGAGGTCGCCGTACTAGTCGACGGCCTCGGCGTGAGCGCACCTTGCTCGGGTTCGCTACTACAACCCGCACACAGCAACAAAGCAACAACAGGAACCAGAAGTCCGATCCGCACAGCCACCCCCAGTGACTCGACCCAGTGCGCTCAATGCTTCCCGCGATGGAGCCGGTCTAGGCTCCGGTGGCAGCTAGTTGCCGGATTGGGTGGGGTTGTAGGCGCAGGCGTCGTTGAGGTTCTGGGTGGCGCCGGGGGTGGCGGAGGCCTTGGGCTTCTTGGTGGTCGTCGTACTGGACGGCTTCTTGGTGGCGGTCGACGACGGGGTGGAAGCGACCGGCTTGGTCTTGGTGATCGCTTCCTGGACCAGCTCGCGCATCGCCTCGTAGTTCGGGTTCTTGCCGGTCGGGAAGTTCTTGCTCTTGTCCAGGTCGACGTTCGAGACGTTGGCGTTCTTGACCTTGAGCCCGAGCTGGATGAAGGAAGGCAGGATCTCCTGCGGGATATCGGTCCGGAGCAACTTCTTGCCGGCCGACGCGATCTCCTTGTACTTCGTCACCAGGGTGGCCGGGTTCACGCTGTTTACCAGCGCGTGGATGGTGCAGCGCTGCCGCTCCTGCCGGGACAGGTCATCCAGGCCGTACCGGCCGCGGGCGAACCACAGCGCGTGGTACCCGTCGAGCTTCTGGTTCGGCCCCGGCTCGATGTAGCCGGACGGCTTCTTCGCGGTGTTCGAACCCGGCCCGGCGCCGTAGTCGCCGCCGATCGGCACCTTGTAGTTGACGTTGACGGTGATCCCACCGAGCGCGTCGATGATCTGCCGGAAACCGAGCAGGTTCACTTGCATGTAGTAGTCGATGTCCAGCCCGAGCGCCTCGCCAACCGAGACCTTGAGCGCGTCGGCGCCCAGGTTGTCGGTTGGGCCCAGGATCCCCGGATGCGCCTTCGGGATGTTGTCGTACATCGAGTCTAGGTAGAACTCCGGCTGCTCGACGTTGCCCTTCGACGGATCCCAGTAGCCGTCCGGGTACGCCTTGTGCAGCGGCGAGTCCTCGGGGAACGGCATCCGCATCCAGTTCCGGCTGAGCGAGATCAGCGCGGTGTCACCCGTCTTGGTGTCGATGCTGGCCACGATGACGGTGTCGGTCCGGGTGCCCTCGCGGCCGGCGCCGTCGTCGGCGCCGAGGAGCAGGATGTTCAGCCGCGGGGTCTTCGCCCATGGGTCCTGCTTGTTCACCTTCGGCCGGGTCGCGCTCTTCGAGTTGCCCTCGGACTCGAACACACTGCCGACCAGGTCGCGCTGCGCCATCACCGTCTGCGCCGCGACAGTCGTCGGTACGACGATCCCGAAACACAGCAGCCCCACGAACAACGAGCCCGCCAGCCGGCCGGTGTAGGTCATGCTGACCGGGCGGATGAGCTTGTGCGACGTCACCACGACCCAGATCCAGCAGATGCCGAGCAGTATGACGGCCGCCGTCGCGATCAGCAGCTGACGCGGCGACACCGCGAAGGCGAGGACCGAGTCGCGGCTGGTGAGACCGACGTACGCACCGACCAGGAGCAGCCCGATACTGATGGTGAGCACGAACGCGCCGAGCTTCTTCCGGCCGCCCATCACCAGCCCGGAGCCGGGGATCAGCGCGCTGACCAGCGTGAGGCCGATCGCCTTCGACGCCGAGCGGGCCCGATGTGTCGCATGACGGGACCGGCTGGCTCGAGGCGCGGACCTGTGTCCGGCTGCGCGAGTACTCCGCGACATGGCTCCGTTCCCTGATCGACGACGTGGCGACCCTCCGTCGGCCGCGCGCAGCAGCCCACGGTACATCTGACGCCCACATCTCCCGGTTGGTTGACGTGTGCTGGCGACCCCCGTCGACGGAGCCAGATTACAGGTGGACCGGTCTACTCTCCCAAGCACCGCCCGCTCACTTTGCTGACGGACGGGTCGAGCGGATAGTCTTGGCCGTCGTCGTGTCCCCTCGCCGGGGACCGTCGGAGGAGGCGTCGCCTAGTCCGGTCGATGGCGCCCGCCTGCTAAGCGGGTTGAGGGTAACCCCCTCTCGCGGGTTCAAATCCCGCCGCCTCCGCTCGAGGGGGCCTGTGTCTGCGGAGAGCGCAGACCCAGGCGCTCCGGATGTGCCCTCTGGGGGTGCAACCCCCAGACCCCGCCCGGAGGGGCTTCGCCCCCCGGACCCCCCTTGGTGGTGCCGGGCTGGGGTTGTCTTAATTGCTCATCAGTTGCCTGGCTTCTGCTAGGCGTTCGATTGAGCGTGGGGTCATGGGCTCAGCTGAGACGATCAGGTGGTCTACTCCCAGTTTCTGGTACGACGTCAGTAGGTCGGCCAACTGGGAGACGGAACCCTCGAAGGCTCGGCCGTCGGGGTCCGGGACACTCTGTTGTTCGGGGTCGCGGACGACGATTCCGACGGTTGCTGCCATCGCCTCGCGTGGTTTGCCGGCCGATTTCAGAGCTTCAGCCAGTGTTTCCAGGCGTTCTTCGAGCTGGGTGGTGGGGGCGCCGTACCAGGCGGTGTTCCAGGCGTCGGCGTACTGGGCGGTCAGGCGCATCATGCGGGGGCGGTGGCCGGCGATGAGGAGGGGGATTCTGCGGGTGGGTTTTGGTTCGAGTACGGCGCCGTCGACCTGGTGGTAGGTGCCGTTGAAGGTGACTGTTTCGCCTTGGGTGAGTCTGGCGACGATCTCCAGCCATTCTTCGAAGCGGCCTACTCGGTGGTCGGTGGGGAGGCCGAAGGCGTTGTATTCGGGGTCGTGCCAGCCGGCGCCTACGCCGAGGATCAGGCGGCCGTTGGAGACTTCGTCCAGGGTGGCGGCCATTTTGGCGGTGAGGCCTGGGTCTCGGAAGGAGGCGCAGAGGACCAGGTTGCCTAGTTCTACGTGGGTTGTTACTGCGGCTACCGCGCTCAGGAGGGTCCAGGCCTCGTGCATGCCGTAGATGCGGTCGTCGGGGGCCTTGTAGAAGAAGTGGTCGGCCAGCCAGACCGAGTCGAGTCCGGCCTGGTCCGCGGTTTCGGCGGCTGCGCGGACGTCCTGCCAGCGGGGCATTGAGCTGTTGGGGCCGTCTTCGCCGCCTACTGGGAGCATCACACCGATTTTCATCTCATCAACTTATCCGGCGGTCATGGGCAAACGGGTCGGCGCTGTGATCTTGCGGTGGTGTGGTCGAGATATTCGGGGCGTAGGCAGGAACCGCCTGGGTGCGAGGGCATGGTGAGGAGCGGGCGATCGGATCGCGAGAGGTGATGACGATGACGGCTCCTGCACTGCCGGGGACTGTGGATCACGGAGATCCGCGGACCATCCTCGGTCTGGGCCTGCCGGCCCATGTGCTGGTGCGGCTGGACGACAGTTGGGCACCGGCCTGGCTCATCGGCCGGCCGCAGTGCGCGGATGGATGGGTCGCACTCGTGCAGTGTGTGGACGCCACCGGGCGTGAGCAGACCATCCGTCTCGCCCCGGATCGCGTCACGGTGGCCAACCTGGGCTAAAACTGCGCGGCGCGGCATGATGGCGGCATGGAGAGGCCGTACCCGGATCGGGCGGCCGCCGGCCGGGCTCTGGCGGCCGAACTCGGAGAGATCCCCGGACCTGTCTTGGTTCTCGGACTGGCGCGTGGTGGTGTTCCCGTCGCCGCGCCGATCGCGGACGCGCTCGGCGCGAAGCTGGACGTCCTGATCGTGCGCAAGCTCGGCCTGCCCGGACAGCCCGAGTTGGCAATGGGGGCCGTGGCTGGGGTCGGCGACGAGATTCACGTCGTACGCAACGAACCGGTGCTCGCCGGAGTCGCTGAGGACGAGTTGGCCGACGTACTCGAGGAAGAGACGCGGGAGCTGCGCCGGCGTGAACAGGCGTACCGAGGCGGGCGTCCGGCCGTCGACGTCCGCGGGCGGGTGGTGATCCTCGTCGACGACGGTCTGGCCACTGGTTCGACGATGCGCGCGGCCGTGGCGGCGGTACGACGGCTTGGGCCGAAGCGGGTCATCGTCGCCGTACCGGTCGGTGGGGCCGACAGCTGCCGGCGACTGGCCCACGTCGCCGACGAGGTGGTCTGCGCGTGGAAGCCGTACTACTACGCCGCTGTCGGCCAGGCCTACCGCGACTTCTCCCCGGTCGAGGACGACGAAGTACGCCGGGTCCTCGCCAGCCGGCAGATGACATAGCGCGGCGCCCCGATCGGGTGGATCGGGGCGCCGCGCTTGCAGTCCGGCGTACTGGCTTCCGGGTCAGCCGCCGGAGTCTCAAGCCTCGATCCGCGGCTCCGGCCGCGGATCGCGGCTTAGCCCAACCGGGCCTTGAGGTGGTCGAGTTCGAGCTTCAGCGACGCCGGCACCTTGTCGCCGACCTTCGCGAACCACTCCTCGATCAGCGGGATCTCGGCCTTCCACTCCTCGGCGTCGACCTTGAGCGCGATCTCCATCTCCGCGGGCGTCAGGTCGAGTCCGGTCACGTCGAGCGCGTCCGGCGCCGGCACCCGGCCGATCGGGGTCTCGACCGCGTCGGCCTGACCCTCGATCCGCTCGATGATCCACTTCAGCACCCGGCCGTTCTCGCCGAACCCGGGCCAGACGAACTTGCCCGCGTCGTCCTTGCGGAACCAGTTCACGTAGAAGATCCGCGGCAGCTGCGCGGCGTCGTGCTCCTTGCCGACCGACAGCCAGTGGCCGAAGTAGTCGCCGGCGCTGTAGCCGAGGAACGGCAGCATCGCCATCGGATCACGCCGTACGACGCCGACCTCACCGACCGCGGCGGCGGTCGTCTCCGAGGAGAGCGTGGCGCCCATGAACACGCCGTGCTCCCAGTCCCGCGCCTCGGTCACCAGCGGCACCGTGGTCGCGCGCCGGCCGCCGAAGATGATCGCCGAGATCGGTACGCCGTTCGGGTCGTCGTACTCGTCGGCGATGATCGGGCACTGCTTGATCGGCGTGCAGAACCGGCTGTTCGGGTGCGACGAGAGCTCACCGTTGCCCGGTGTCCACTCGCGGCCCTTCCAATCGGTCAGGTGGTCCGGCGGCGTCGGCGAGTAGCCCTCCCACCAGACGTCACCGTCGTCGGTGAGTGCGACGTTGGTGAAGACCGAGTTGCCCTTCTCGATGGTGCGCATCGCGTTCGGGTTCGTCTTCCAGCCAGTGCCGGGGGCGACGCCGAAGAGGCCGAACTCCGGGTTCACGGCGTACAGGCGACCATCCGGGCCGAACCGCATCCAGGCGATGTCGTCGCCGAGGGTCTCGACCTCCCAGCCCTCAAGCGTCGGGTCGAGCATCGCCAGGTTGGTCTTGCCGCAGGCGCTCGGGAACGCGGCCGCGACGTAGTGGACCTTCTTCTCCGGCGAGATCAGCTTCAGGATCAGCATGTGCTCGGCCAGCCAGCCTTCGTCCCGCGCGATCGCCGAGGCGATCCGCAGCGAGTAGCACTTCTTGCCCAGCAGCGAGTTGCCGCCGTACCCGGAACCGTACGACCAGATCGTCCGCTCCTCCGGGAACTGGACGATGTACTTCTCGTCGTTGCACGGCCACGGGACATCCTTCTGCCCCGGCGCCAGCGGTGCCCCGACCGAGTGCAGGCACGGCACGAAGAACGCGTCGTCACCCAGCTTCTCCAGTACGGCGGAACCGGTGCGGGCCATGATCCGCATCGACGCGACCACATACGCCGAGTCGGTGATCTCCACCCCGAACATCGGCTTCTCCGCGGTCAGCGGGCCCATGCAGAACGGGACGACGTACATCGTCCGGCCGCGCATCGAGCCGCGGTACAGCTCGGTCATCAGGGCCTTCATCTCGGCCGGGTCCATCCAGTTGTTGGTCGGACCGGCGTCGGCCTCGTCGACCGAGCAGATGAACGTGCGCTGCTCGACCCGGGCGACGTCCGAGGGGTCGGTGCGGACCCAGAACGAGTTCGGCTTCTTCTCCTCGTTCAGCCGGACCATGGTGCCGGCCGCGATCAGCTCGTCGGTGAGCTGCTGGTACTCCTCGTCCGAGCCGTCCATCCAGTGGATCCGGTCGGGCTGGGTCAGGGTCGCGACCTCGGCGACCCAGGCCAGCAGGCCGGCGTGCGTGGTCGGGGCGTCGCTCAGGTCGTACGTCCGGGCCTCGGCATTGAGGGGATCCGTGTCGGCGGGCTTGGCGTCGGCTTCGGTATGGGTCGGGCTGGCGGTGGTCGTCATCGGCGGCTCATTCCCTCTCGGCTGTCGGGCCCGGCGGCCGCCCGGCCCCTCGGCGCTGAGGGGAGGTACGGCACCGGCCGCCGGGGTCTCCGGCGGGTCGATCCAGCTGGCTGGCGGTGTGATCTGTCGCATACCAGTGCGTCCAGTGGACGTATACCAGTGTGCAAGTGGTACTAACGGTACGCGACTCGACTGCGTGGTGAGAACCGCTAGTACGTGAGCCCGATCACAAAGTTTTGGCGACAACCGCTTTCCGGTGAACCTTGTGAAAATGAGAACGGCCCGCGCTCGTTGCGCGGGCCGTTCGTGAAGATTTTTCGGTGGATCAGGTGGTCTACCGCGAGATGTCGCGGGACGGCTGGTCTGGCGCCGTCAGTTCGGTTGGTGCCGTCAGCTCGTCTGGTGCCAGATGTCGTTGAGGATGCGCTGGGCTTCCGGCTGCTCGCCGTCGCCGGCGATGACAGCGACGCCGACGAGCCACCACTGCCCAGCGCTCTGGTACGCACGGGTCATCGATAGCGTGTAAGGCTTGGTCGTCCGCGCGGTCAGCCAGGTCCGGTCGCCCTTGGCGGTCTTCGGCGCCGGCGCCTTGAGCACCTTCGTCCACTCCGCGTCGAAGGCGGTTCGATCCGCCAGGCAGGCGGCCAAGCTCTTGCACGGGTGCAGCGCGATCCTGGCTTCCAAGGTGCCGTGCGACAGGCCGGGCTCCACGTCCGTCTGCACCCGGCGGTAGACCGCGGTGGACGACTCGCCGAGCGACGACGGGGCCGGCGGGCGCGGCCAGCCGAACGCGAACGGCAGCCCGGCGCCCTCGACCACCTGAAAATCGCCGCCGGGTTTGTACGTGGCGCCGATCAGGCCCGGGCCACCGGTGGGTTCCTTGTACGGCGCGGTGGTGATTCTCTCGATGCCGGGCAACAGCACCGGCGACGGCAGCGGGCTCGGGCTCACCGCGGCGGGTGGCGCCGCCTCGGCCGGCTCGTCCTTGACCGCGCTCGCGATGCCGGAGCCGATGGAGTAGGTGACGCTGAAGGTGAACAGCACGATCAGCGCGACGACCAGGTAGGCCCAGGCGCCGATCTTCTGCCGGTACTCCCGCGCCACGGCGAGCTTCGACGGCTTCTGCTCAGGCTGTGCTGTCGGTGCGTCGCCCGTGTAGGACGGGAAGTCCCGTTGATCGTCGTTCGACGGATCGGCCGGCGCCCCGGTCTCGTCCTCCGCCGGGACGATCGGCGCTCCGTTCTCATCGACGTACGACGGCATGCTCGGCGGCACGGCGCCGTACTGGCTGAGCCGGGCCCGGATCGTCTGCAGGGCGTGGTCGTCGTTGCCGATGATGCCGTCGAGTGGGTCGAGCAGCCGCTCGGCGCCGGACTGGCCGGGGATGAGTTGCGTGATCGCGTACGGGCGGTCGGCGCTGAAGTTCGCCGCCCAGAGTGGGGTCTCCTGCTGCCCGGGCTCGAGTGCGGCGCCGCGGCCGGCTTGGACGAGGCGGTCGCGCACCACCGCGTCGCGCGAGCCCGCCTCGCTGAGCACGAGCGCGACGACCTCCATGCCGGTGAAGTTCCGGCCGTGCCAGAGCTCCGCGAGCGGGTGCTTCAGCAGCTGCTGGTCCAGCTGGTAGCCGGCGATCTGCGGTGTGCTGTTCACTTCGTCTCCCAGATGGCCCGGTCGGCGATCGTCAGCGCTGCCTGCTCGGCCTTCTTCTGCGTGATCGGATTGGCCGTGTACTCGACCTGTACGACGATGTCCGCGCGCTGCACCAGCGCCCGTACCGTCCAAGACTCGGGGGCGACACCGTTCGCGGTCTGACTCAGCTTCGTCGGGTACGGGCGACCGTCCAGATCCTCCAGCGAGGAGCGCTCGAACGTCCGCTTCGCCATCACCGCCGGCGTGTACGGCACCTGTCCCGCGCCGGCGTCCTTACCGCCGTACGGCGTGATCGTCACCCGCAGCGTGGCGGCCGAGTACGTCCTGACCTTCTGTGCGGCGCCGACACCAACCTCGCAGGTCACCGTGGTCGTCCCGCCCTGGATCAGCTTGACGTCCGTGCCATTGGGTGCCTTGGGCAACAGACTGGACACGTCACCGATCCGGCTGCAGACGTCGCCCGGCAGGGTCCGGGCCGGCAGGATGTCCTCCGGCTGCACCGGATCCCCGAGCGCGTACCCCAGCCCTGTGCCGGCGACCGTAGCCACCGCACACGCGATCGCCGTACGTCGCACCAACCGACTCGCCATGCCCGCGACCTTAGCCACGCAGAGGTCCTCCCTTACCGCTCAACGACCCCTTAGACGTCACGCACCCCCACCCGGTTCCACCCTTTGTGCGTGATTCGCGACAGGCTGTGATGTCGGCCTTTGAGCTGGCTGGCCGCTAGCCGGTTGCAGCGGGCCAGTGGTGCAACTGGTCAGCCGAGGAGGGTTTTGACCGAGCCGCCGGACTCGGTCAGCTTGGTGCCGAGGCCCTTGAGCGCGTCCCCGACCGTGGCGAGGATCCCGGACAGGTCCTGCAGATTCCCGGCCAGGCTCTCGATCTCGGTGGCGACGCCGCCGATCTGCCCGCTCCCGTCGTTCAGCTTCTTCGCCGCCGCGTCCCCGACGCCCGGGATCTTGTCCAGCTCACCGGCCAGCCCGGCCAGCATCCCGGCCGCGCCGTTCAGCTTGTCCTTGGCGGAGTTCATCGTGTTCGCGCTCCCGGTGAGCGCCATTCGCGCCCCACCCTCGCCGTCGTCCCCGACCAGCGCCCCAGCCGCCTTCGCCGCCTGCTCACCAGCCTCCGCCAGCCCAGACCCGATCGTCTTCAGCAACTCCGGCAACTTCCCGATGAACCCGACCGCGTCATCAGGCAACCCCCGCACCAGATTCAGCACCTTCTCGAAGTCGTCCGAGTTCTCCATCACGAACCCGACCGCCTTCTTCACATCCCCCAAATCCCGCCCACCCAGCAACTCCTCAATACCCATGCCCCGGATCGTAGGACCCCACCACCCCACCCACCCGCCGCCGCACCGAACCCCCATCCCCGCCCACCCCAACCCACCTCGCCGTACCCCGGATCCGCCCAGACCCAGCTCGCCGTACGACGTGATCCGGGCCTGCGCTCACCTCGCCGTACGGCTTGATCCCCGGCTGCATCGCACCCCGCCGTACGCCATGAATCCCCGACCCAGGAGCCGATTGGCCTACACCCACCTCCCCCATGTATCGTTACTCGACGTTGTCCAGCGCTCGTAGCTCAACGGATAGAGCATCTGACTACGGATCAGAAGGTTGGGGGTTCGAATCCCTCCGAGCGCGCAATCTTGAAGGCCCAGGATCAGCCCGCTGACCTGGGCTTTTGTGTTTCCGGGGACATGCCAGAAGGGCAGCCCAACCGCTCGGCCACCCTTCCGTACCCCCACGCGTACCCCAACGTCACTCTTCGTCGTGCTCCCCGAACAGGAAGCCGAGTCTGTCGACGGCATCCCGGGTCACGTCCTCGGCCACGTCGACGTAGATGACCTTCGTGACGGTCGGCGAGCTGTGCCCGAGCACGTCTTGGATGTTCTCAAGCGGAACCCCCTGGCTGTAGAGCAGCGACGCACACGAGTGCCGCAGGTCGTGGAACCGGATACGCCGTACGCCGGCCTTCTCGCACAGCCGGTCAAAGTGCCGGTTCATGTTCCGCGGCTCGATCGGTGTTCCGATCATGGTCGAGAACACGTAGCCGCCGTCCTGCCACGACTTGCCCGCGTTCTTCTTCTCCTGTGCTTGTGCAGCTCGGTGAACTCGCAGAGCCGACACGAGCGGCTTCGGCACGGCGATCAGTCGGGTACTCCCGTCCGTCTTGACGTCCCCGAGCTTGAGCGCGCCGTCGACCCGGTGGAGCGCCTGGTTGACCCGGATCAGACCGTCGTCCAAGTCCACGTCTGACCAGCGGAGGCCAAGCGCCTCACCACGACGAAGACCGAGCGAAAGAGCTACGGCGTACAGCGCGTAGAGCCGGTCCTCACGGATGGACTCCAGGAACTTGGTTGCCTCGGCGCGACTCCATGCCTTGAACTTCGGCCGGTACTTGTGGTTGAGCCGGAGCTTCTTGGCGATGTTCTCCGTCAGGATCTCGTCCTCGGACACAGCGTCTTGAAGGACCGCCCGCAACAGCCGGTGGAGGTATCGAACGGTGCCATCTGAGACGGTCGACCGACAACAAGCCTGCGGGACCAGAGCGCAGCACCGAGCACCCACGATGGCCTTGGCGTTCTTCCGAGGTGGCCGGCCTTCTCGCTTCTTCCGCTCGACTGCTGCCCGCTCCTCCCGAGCCTTGTCCTTGCCCTGGGCGCAGCACTGACAGACCTGTTGGAGCTGGAACAGGCCGCGCCGTACGTCGTTCGGCCGAAGCGTGGTGAGCTTCTTTTTGCCGAACAGCGGGATGAGGTACTTGGTAATGAGCCAGTTGTAGCTAGCAAAGGTCGTGTCGCGCACCCGGTGCCGAGCGTGCTCCTCCAACCAGTAGCCCAGGTACTCGGCCACGGTCTGCGTGCTGGAGGCCACGCGCTTCCCCGACATGGTGTCGGCCTGCATCTTCGTCAGCTTCTGGTGGACCTCCTCCCATGTCTTGCCGTAGACGCTCTTACGAACCTCGCGACCGTCCGTCGTGATGACATAGGCGCGACCTTCGTACAGACCGTTGGAACGCTGGCGGATGTTGCCCTCGCCGTTGACGTTCCGCTTGCCCGCCGACGCCTTGGCGGTCTTCGGTTGAGCCTTCCGCGGCTTCTTCGGTTCCTCGGGCTCCATGAAGGCGAGAGTGGTCATCAGGCGGCGTCCTCGATCAGACCGGCGACGTACGCGCGGATGGACTCCATCGGCACCCGTCGGCCATTGCGAACCTTGACGCTCGTCAGCTCACGCTCCTTGATCAGGCGGTAGACGGTCCACCGGGAAACGTTCAGGTGCTCGGCCGCTTCCTCGACCTTGAGCAGTCGCGAATCGTCTTGCATGGCTTGCTCCCCAGATTGCTAGGCCGCGGTCGCGGCGGATGAGTTGTCAGTTGCCGAATTGCTGTCGTCAGGCGGCTTGGCGCGTTGCTTGGCTTGCTCGTACTGCGTTCGCCACCGGATGCGGGTGGCGATTGCTTCCGCGAGGACTTCCTTGTGTGTTGGGATGCGGCGCAGGCTGCGTTCCTCGCCCGGGCGGATCGGCTTCCAGATAAAGCGCGGTGCTTCGGTGTCGTCGGTGTGCGTGGCCAATGCGTTTTGGTCGTCCATCTCGACGCCGGCGGCGGCCAGGGTCTGGCGGATGACCTCGGCTCGGTCGACGCGGTGTTCGGTTAGGGTCTTGCCGGTCCACTGGCGCGAGACGAGGACGCGTCGACCGCCAAGGCCGAGGTGTTCGCGGTCGTGGGCCTTGGAAGGACACTCGCCGGGTACGACGTTGCCGGTGGCGTCCTTCGGGGTCACGCCGTACCGGAGCCAGTTGGCGCACTCCGGTGAGCAGGGCAGGACTCGGGCGTGGGCGTGCAGCTTGTTCATGTGGGCGAGCTGGGCCGGGTGGAGTCCGTCCCGGTCGTCGCCGTAGGTCTCGCCGATCGCCTTGCCGAGGTACTTGGTCAGGTAGCCGACTGCCTTGCCGACCTTGGCGTCGGAGTCGGCGATGATGCCTTGGTAGTCGATCTGCGAGCCGAGGCGAACGACGTGAGCAGGTTGGGCAGCCGGGTCCGCGCCGAGGTCGTCCAGAGCCTGATCCCAGGTCGGGAGCAGAGCGCCAGTCGACGGGTCCACAAAAGCGCCGGCCATCTCGTCCCAGACGGGCAGGTCCGGGTTCGAGGCGCAGCCGTAGACGGGCCGTTGATGGCTCGGCCACCACACTTGGTGGTACGTCGCCTTGGCGACCTGACGCACCGTGTCACGGGCGATGGTGCCTCGGACGGCGGCGTGTAGATGCGGTGCTAGCCGCTTCTGCGGCTCGACCACTGCGAAGTACTGGGCCTTGTAGCCCGCGCATCGGCGAAGGTTCTGCATGAACCGGTCGACCAGCTTCGGGAAGTGCAACGCGTCCAGGGCCGCTCGCCGGTAGTTGTAAGAGTCGGGGTCAACCGGCGTGGATAGCAGAGGCGAGTTCCGGCCGTGGATCACACCGCAGTCGCACGGCACCAAGCCCTTGCCCGCCACGAGATGCGGTAGCCGGTGAGTCGCGCCGTACGAGCCGAGCGTGAGCGTGATGAACATCGACGGGCGGTAGGTCCTGCCGTTCGGAGCGGTGAACGTCGCGCCAACCGTGCGCTTGTCCATCTCGACTTTGGGCAGCTCGGCGGCGTCCTGGCGTCGGCGAGTTGACCGGACACGGCGGGTGGATTCCGGGTCGTCGTCCGCGGTCGGTTCGTCGTCGGGTACGTCGTCCGATTCCGCCGGCGGTTCGGGTTCGGTGTCGCGGTGCCAGCCCTCGCGGCACTGCTGCATGCGGAGGCGACGGTTTGCCTCGGCGCAGGGAGGACACTTGCTGACCAGCGTGGAACCGCACGACACCCCGACCACTCGGTCGGTGCCGGTCTGTGTGTCGAACACCCTGTTGAGTACCGGGCGTACGCAGACGCCGTTGGTCACGGCCAGGTCCCGGACAACGTCCAGCGGGAACCGGTCGAGGGTGGTCTGTGCGGTGAGGTTCATGCCGCGGTCCTCCAAAGGGCGGCCGGGCCGTCGAGGACGACGCTCAGCGCGCGGTCAACATCGGTGCCGAAGGCAAGTTCTTCGCGGATGGCGTCGCGTTCGGCCTCGGTTGTGCGACCCCACACGCCGTGTTCGTCGGTGACGATGGCTACAGCGAGGCAGGACCGGACGACTGGGCAGAAGGCACAGAGTTCCTTGGGGTCTGTCGTACGACGAACGCCGCGCCTGGTCTCGTCATCGGGGTAGAAGTCGTCGGTGTCGAGGTAGCCGGCGCAGTAGGCCTTGTCTTGCCAGCGAACGTCGATCCGCTGCACAAGCGATGCCCGAGACTTCTTCGAGAGCCCCGGCACCAAGGGGAGAACCAGTTGACCAGGTACCTGCCGCCGCGTGGTCATGCTGCTACTCCTTCCGGCGTTGAGATGCGTTCGTTAGCGCCGATCAGATCCGGCGCGTAGGTGTCCACGAGGTCGGCAATGTCCTCGTCGGTGATGTGGGAGAACCTGACTCGAACGGGTTCGGTCTCCCCGTCGACGGCGACGTACCCGACGCCGGGCAGGGTCTCGGGGATCTTGTCGCAGCGCGCGCCCCGCTCGCGGGCACCATCAGCGAGGACCAACCGAACCTGCTCGGCCTCGGCCATCCGCAGTGCAAGCCGAGTCGGGAAGAGATCCCGGAACGGAAGCACCTCCTTGCGCGGGTCTTGCAACGCGCCAACCACGGTGATGCCAACGGCTCGGCCTTGTGAGAGCAGGAGCGAGAACGCCTTGGCAATCCGCTTCTTCATCGCCGGGTCGGTGACGTACGCGGTCAGCGACGCCAGCTCGTCCGCGATCAGGACGATGAACGGCTCATCGCGACTCGGCTTGAGGAGACGGGACAGGCCACGCAGCTTGCCCTGCCGCCGGCGCATGATTGCCACCAGATCTTCAAGCAGGGTTGCGAATGCCGCTTCGTACTCGGCATCGCTCGCGCCGTCCATCGCCGGGTCGGAGCCGTAGCAGAACCGGTGGAACAACCGCCGGCCAAGTGCGAGCTCCATGCCGCCCTTGGGGTCGAGGACCCACAGTTGGACGAGACCCGACCGGATGCCCGGAGCGAGTGCCGCGATGATCGACCACAGCACCGAGCCCTTACCGGCACCGGTCGCGCCAGCTACCAGAAGATGCGTGTAGAGCAGCCGGAGCCGGAACATCAGGCCGTCTTCGCGGCGCGCCACGTCGAGCGCCTGGAGGTTCGGCAGATCAGTCGCGGGGATCGGGGCGACAATCTCCCGCAGCGGGTCGTTGGTCAGGAACCACAGCACCAGGCGATCGGACCGCCGTGGCAGCGCCCAGGCGAAGAGACGCGCCATCCAGCCATCAGCGCCACCCGGCCACCACGCCGGGATCATCGAGGCCGCCGACCGGACGCGGCAGTCCTCAGCGCCGAAGGTACGTGCCAACCGCTCGGAGTGCTCGGCGTAGTCGGTCAGGATCTGACCCGGCAGCAGCCGAACCGTCACCTGATCGACCGTGCCGGACGACCGAACCTTGACGATCCGGGGAACGTAGGTCCGATCGTCCAGGCGCACCGTGAGGTTGAGCGCCCGCATCGTCGTGTCCCAGCGGGTCCGGTACTCCATGAAGAGTCGTCGTGAGCCACGCAGTCGCCACACGATCCGCTGCGCGAACGAGTCGGGCCACTGCCAGCGCCAACCTGCTAGGCCGGTCGCCGGTACAGCCGCAGTTGCAATGACCAACCAGGCGTCGCCGCCGGTCCAGAGCTGGTATGCCTTGAGCCCGAGCAGCGGCACGACGACGAACAGTGGGTGCCGGACCAGCCACCGCGTCGCCCGGATCAGCGCCCGCAGGCAGTACCAGATCACGACCCACTTGAGCCGAATAGCGACCGAGGGAGCCCGGAAGTTCACCGGACCCGTCCCGACCTCCTTGCCCTTGATCTTCGCCATATCGATCAGCCGCCGTTCGGTCGCGAGTCATCACGGGTCGCCGGCGGCCGGAGGGTGTACCTCGGGCACGGACCCGGGGAGTGCCGGCGCAGGCCGCAGAACGGGCACGGGCCGCTCTTGGCCCCGCCGTCCGGAATGCCGCAGTAGCCGATCTCGTCGCCGTCCGCACGGACGAAGACCTCCCGAGCCTGCCGCCCACAGGTGCAGCGCTCCCCAGGCTCGGCCTCACGCCACGGGGTCATCACAGCCACCCCTCCGAGTAGAGGACCCTGTTGACCGACCGATCGGCGGGGACCTCGTCCTCCTCCTCGTCTTCGTAGCCGTCCTCCCAGGGGTCGCCCTCCTCGTCGGAGTCGGACAGCCACGCCTGATGCTGGTGGAGCCAAGTACGCGCCTCGAAGCGAACGAACTTGCTCGGCTCGCCCGTCAGCAACTCGCTCAGCAGGAATGCCGCGCGACCGTTCTGATAGGCCAGGTACTGACCGGGGTCCACGCTCTCCGCGACGCTCATGGTCAGGCCGCCTTCTGCTCGGCCGCGCCCGAGCCCGGCATGTTCTTCGGCGCCCGGATGCCCATGCAACGGAAGCTCCAGCCCTGCCGTGCCCGGCAGCGGTGCGAACGACCCTCGTCCGGAGCCGAGCAGCTCCGCGTGTCCACCCACGGAGAGGCAGTCATGCCCTGCAACTCGATCGCCGTGAACGGCAGACCCGGAAGCGCCGGCGGGAGCACCGGCTGAACCTTGGTGATGATCCGGATCGTGAACGTCCGGTCGGCCTTGCGCGCCTCCGGGTCACCGTCCATCACGTCGAGCGTCCAGACCGGGCAACCGGAATCCTCATCGATCGTCTGGACTGAGTTGGTCTTCGTGGACTTCTCGAAGTCCCGTGCCGGGGTCACCTCGGAGACCGCGAACAGACCGTGGGGGAACGTGTCGCCGAACTCGACGACGATCTTTCTCGGCATACCCATGATGGTTCAGATCCCTTCATTGGATTCGTACCAACGTTTGGTACGAGACCAATCTTTACCCCAGGGTTGGCGCGAAGTCAAGGAAAATGGGACCATTGGTTGGTACGAACCAGGAGGTTCCCTCAAATGGCACAGTCCGCACCGCTCTACCAGCGCATCGCAGCCGAGCTGCGCGAGCAGATCCGCACCGGCAAGATCAAGGCCGGCGAACGGCTCCCGACCGAGCAAGACCTCATGGCCGCTCACGACGTGTCGCGGAACACCGTCCGGCTAGCGCTAGGCATGCTCCAGAACGAGGGCATGGTGACCAGCACGCCAGGGCGCGGCACCATCGTGCGCGAGCGGATCATGGCCGACTACCACGCCACCTGGGCCGAGACTCGCGATCGCCGCGCCAGCGACCAGGCCGACGCCTTCCAATCCGAGATGGCCGAGCAGGGTCGGCACGCTGAGTACCGCGACTTCGCCATGAGCCTCGAAGTCGCCGGCCCCGACTTCTCCAACCGACTCCAGGTCACCGAAGGCGACGCGCTGGTATCCCGCGGCTTTGTCCGGTACGCCGACAACCAGCCGCTCAGCATCCAGGTCAGCTACTACCCAATGGACATTGCCCAGCAGGCCGGCCTGGTCGTTCCGAACGACATCCCCGGTGGTGCGATCCGGGCCATGGCCAAGGTCGGGCACGAAGAGGTCGGCTACCGCGACGAGATCACAGCTCGCATGCCGACCCCGGACGAGGCGCGCAAGCTCCAGCTCGGCTCCGGCACACCGGTGATCGTCTACGCCCGTACGACGTTCAGCGACAAGCGACCGCTTCGCCTCACGCTGACCACCTTCGCCAGCGACCGCAACCGCGTCATCTACGAACTCGGCGACGTACGCGCCTACCTCGCCCAAGAGGGCGCCGAAGCATGATCATCGAACGCGCCGACGCCGACGACCTGGGCGTCATCCTCACCCTCCGCACCGAGGCCAGCGAATGGCTCGCCCAACGCGGCATCGATCAATGGGCAGTCGCGTGGCCCAACCCGGAGGAGCAGAACCGCCGCATCCTCGCCAGCATCGACGCCGGCGAAACCTGGATGATCCGCGACGAAAACGAAGCCACCATGGCCACCGTCGCCCTGGACACCTTCTCGGACCCCCGCCTCTGGACGCCAGACGAGCAGGCCGACCCGGCGATGTACATGCACCGCCTGATCGTCCGCCGCAAGCACGCCGGCCTAGGCACCGAAATCATGGACTGGGCCTGCCACCGAGCCCACCGCCTCGGCCTCCACTGGCTCCGCATCGACGTATGGACCGACAACACCGGCCTCCACCGGTACTACGAGCGCAACGGCTTCAAGCACGTCCGAACCTTAGATCTCGCGGACTACCCCTCAGGTGCGTTGTTTCAGAGATCAACAGATGCACCTGGTGACCGCCCGTGATAGTTCGAAATTATGTCGATTGCCCTGGATGTGGCACATTGACCGCCATCCGAGTCGGACTTGGCCATGCGAGGCGCCAAAGGGTGCTTGTGCACTGCCCGACTTGCGCTTCAAGCATCTCAGGAATGATCACTCTCAGCGAAGATGATTATGAGGTCGAGTTCTCAGTTCCCCGGGTGCCTGAACCGGAGAACTGGTTGAATGTCCAGTCGATTACGACACATCCGGATTTTCCGACCGACCCTTCGGCGCCTTTGATCTCACCGTTCATCGCGGCAGCACAGGCGTTCGGGGGAGACTTTCCTAAGTTCGGAGAGATGCTTGGCTCATTCCACTCCTTTGCGGATCAGAAATGGCCAGTATTGGAGCGGGCCTACGGATTCTATCTAAAAGAGGACTGGCCACTATTTGATCGGGCGATGTCGGAACTTCTAGATGGCGAGTGGCCTGAGAATCCTTCCATGCTGCAGCGGTACGACGTGCTTCACCGCGTGATCGCGATTGGCCTGCTTCCCCTAGGGCCAGGCGGCGAATACCTGGCCGCGAAGCAGGAAATATGGGCCGCGAGTCCTGCGACTGACGGATTCGTCGGGTATTGCGCATCCATGGATGATGCCGAGCTGGCCGGCCTACAGAGGAGGCTCTTCGATCAGATCCGCCGGATGATTGGCGAGCGTGCCATCTGGTCGCCGGCCCTGGCCCTGATGTACCTCGACATATTCAAGCGCGAGGCGCCAAGCGGATGGAGACTTCCCGGAGAGGACTTCCACATCTTGCGTGACGCCTACCAGCAGAGCTACGAGCTCTGCAGTCAGGCACTCTACCTGCTCGTAGCGGCAAAGAACGTCGAAGAGGGGCGAGACGCTACCAAAATCTGCGCCGCTGACTACAGTTCGGGTTGGGTTCCACAAATTGACGGGAATCAGAAGAAGCTTCCGAAAACAATCGCACAGTTCAAAAAGCTCACCTCGGAACTCAAAGAACTCTACCTTGAAAAGTTTCCTGTCACTCGTTCCGTCTGGGATACCTTCTTCAATCGACGCACGCGCAACGCCATCGCGCACGCGGACGTAGACTTCGTGGTTAGCTCGGGAATGATCACGACCGGAAAGGGTGACGAGCTGACCTATATCGACTTTGTGAAGTCGACGGTAGGTCAGCTACAGATGCTTATTCTGTTCACTGATTACGTAAAGCTGTGCAGAATCTACGGTCATTGGCGAAGGGCTATTGACGAGAGTCCAAACCAGCCGACTTAAGGATCGGGTGACACAATGGGCAAGGTAGCCGAGGTGGGGGAGAGAATTGCCCTGCTGCGCAAGCACCGACAATTGACGCAGCACGGGCTCGCCGCCTTGGCGAACGTGTCATACAGCCTGTTGACGAAAGTCGAGAGTGGTAGTCGCCCGGCGAGTGAAGGCTTCGTGGCGGCCTGCGCCCGGGCGTTGGGCGTCGATATCTCTGTGCTGCTTGGGAACTCAGCGCCTGAAGCCTCACAGGATGAGCGATTGGGAAAGATGCTCGGGCGCGTTCGGACTCAACTCGACTTGTACGACCTGGCCCCGGACGAGACCATCACACCGCGCCCCTTGCCGGTCCTTCGCGAAGCCGTCCGGGTAGCCAACGTCGTCGGCCAGGCGGCCCGGTACGAATCGATGGCACCGGTCCTGCCAGGGCTGTACGCCGAGTTGCACGCCGCCGCGAACACCTGGACTGGGACCGATCGCGCCGATGCCTGGGGGCTGTTGGCCGAGGCCTATCGCTGCGCGCATACGGTTGGGATCGCGGCCGGTTACCCGGACCTGTCCTTGATCGCGCTCAATCGGATGGACTGGGCCGCTCGACAGGCAGGCGATCGGGCGCCGGCTCTTCGTGCGGCTCGCGAGTACCTGCGGATCACGGCGTACCTGCGCCGCCACGACTACGAAACCGGCTGGCGCCTCAACAACGCCGGCCGAACCCACCTCGAGGGAACCGACCCCAAGACGCCCGGCGCCCTCATAGCCTCCGGACAGTTGAACCTCGGCGCAGCTGTCCTGTCGGCACGCACTGGCGACGCGTCCCGGGCCCGCGACTACCTCAACGAGGCCGAGCGGTACGCCCACCAGACCGGCGAAGACCTCGAAACCTTCTGGTTCGGCTTCGGCCCGACCAACGTTGCTGTCCATCGCGTCATCACGATGATCGAGCTCGGCGACTACTCCCACGCCATCCACCTCGGCGAGTTCATCTTGTTCCCCCGTGGCTGGCTCCCGACCCGGATCGGACACCACCACTTCGACCTGGCCCGCGCCTACCAACGTCTGAATCTGCCCGAGCAGGCACTTCGCCATCTCCAGATCGCCCGCCAGGTCGCACCAGGCCAAGCCCGCCGGCACCCGCTGGTCCGCGGAGTCGTTCTCGACCTCCTCCAGACCTCACGGCACCCCTCCGAGTCGCTTACCCGGTACGCCGCCTGGATCAGTCTCTGACAGGCCGCAGAGACTTTCACAAGCTGTGAAAGTTGCATCCTCTACGCCTCGCCACTCTTGATCACGTAGCGCACTGACGCCGCTACCGAAGCTCTTGCTTCGCCCTCAATCAACGGGTGCAGATCATGCTTACGGCGTTCACGATCCTTCTCCTTGCCGGTGCCGTCCTGGACGGAGTCCTCCTCACGCAGCTGATCCGGAGCCGGGTCGAATGAGCGCGCCGGCCACCGAGCAGCCGCTACGCCGAGTCTGCGTGTGGTTGGGCGAACACCTGATCATCGACCACCTCTCCGACCCCGCGAAGGCGACCTGGTTCGAGTACGCCATCCAGCGCCGACATGCGGGTCTGCGCGTCACCAACGAGCCTGCCGAGGCCGAGCAGTGACCGACAAGCCAGCCGCCGTGGCTTACGTCAACGGAAGCCTCCTCATCACCCACTCGGAGCTAGAACGCGTCCGGATGGACGTAGCCCGGTTCGCGAGCGAGTGGGGCTACGCCCTGGCCTACGTCCACGTCGAGGAACCGGCAACAAGCCCCGACGCCTTCAACGGTCTCGTACAGCAGGTCACCGCCCTCGACATCACCACAGTCCTGATTCCGAGCATCCTTCACTTCGCCGGCATCGGCAGCCCAGTCGAAGTGAAGAACCGCCTCGAACACCTCATCGGCGGCCGAGTCATCCCCACCACCTCCCCCTAACAGGCGCGGCCGGCGTGCCGATCCCCGCATCCGCGCCGGTCTCGCCTCACCACCCCGCGCCCTTGCCCTGGCCTCGTCCTCACACCTCTGGGCAAGGGCGCGGTCACGTCAAGACCCACCGAACGGATATACCCATGCCCGAGTCCAACTCTCCATCGGGAACATCGTGCCCCGCCTGCGCAGGCAAGGGCTGGATCGTGGTGCAGAAGACCCGCATCAAGGATGGGAAGGTGATCACCGAACCCGAGCACGAGCCTTGCCCGAATTGCGCTGGGACTGGTCGGACGAGTTGAGGCCGCCGGTTCCTCAGCCAGCCGGTTGTTGGCAGGACCGTACTGGTCATGGACGCCCTAAGATCGAGACGTGCGTAACAACATATTCACTGTGTTCGCCAAGGAAAACCGGCCGTTGTCGAACCTGCTGCGCCAGTGGAGCCGAGGGCTGATCGAACAGGCGTCCAACGCTCGGACGATCGAGCAGTTGGACGCATTCATTGGCAGCGCTATGGCCAGTTCCATCGCTTCAGTTCGACCCACAGCACCGACACTCGGAGAGCAACTTCCCGGCCGCACTGGTGAAGGACGAGCGCGCGAAGTGGCCCCGGGACGCAGGATCCCTACTACACGGGTCTACTACGACATCGAGGTCCGGGGCGATGACTCCATTCTGGAGTACTGGCCCGACGAGAACGATGGTGCGCTCCAGCCGGTGAACGAAGATGTCGGCAACATCGATCCGGCATCCGATGACGATGCACGTCGGTACTTCGCCAGCATTGATCGTTGGACCTGCGCGCCGGTCACAACTCCGACCGGGACACACGTGGTCGCCCTCACTACTTGGGATGACCTGACCGCCGAAGAACTCGGCGATCCGGCCGCCCGCCAACGGACAACCGACTTGTTCAACCAGCGCAGAGCGGACGCCGAGCGTATCGTCATCGCAATCGCGGCGCAGATGGCCAACTTCTTCGAGGTCACTCTGCCCGAGATCCTGCGAGAACGAGCCACCGCACGCCTTACTCATCTGAACAACGTCAATGCGCTGTTTAGCACCCTCGGCCTACCTTCCGAGTGGAAGTTGGCGGTTCCAGAGGCGGATGAGCTTCCTGATCCGCCCGTGGTGGAGATCGAAGGCATCGCGATTCCGGTCCGCTGGCGACTTGAACCGACAAGCTATGCAGACATTCAGCACACGATCCGAGCCTGGGCGGACAAGCTGGAAGACCACCCCGAAGCATTCACTGGGCTCGCCGAAGACCGCATCAGCGACCTACTGTGTGCCACCTTGCACGCGACCACTTCCGGCGCGGGACGCGAGATCTACTCACGCGGCGGGAAGGCTGACATCCGCATACAGGCGAACGCACTGGACGAAGGAAAAGGGCCGGCGTCGATCTTCGTGCTCGAGTCGAAATGGGTCGGTGGCAAAGATGACGTCGAATCGGCCATCGAGGACCAGTTGATGCGCTACATTCCAGTTGCTGCCACTTCGACAGTGTTCCTGGCGCTGAGCCGAAACGACAGCTTCGCCAATGCAGTAAGCAGCATCCACACGTGGGCGCGCGGAGTCCCCGGCTACATCGGTGAGATACCGGGAGCGGTTGACGGGTGGCCGATCTTCACCTACAAGATCGCCGAACTCGACGGTCTTGAAATGCAGGTCTGTATCGCAACTGTTGCTGTGCCAAGGATCCCGTCCACTCGCGCGGAAAAGAAGGCCGCTGCTGGAGTTGACTGAGATGCCGTCTCAGCCGTGGGCGTTCAGTCGCCGCAGTCCATCTGGCGGCCTGAACTCGTACCGCCCGCGACGGAGGTGCTGGCGCGGAAACCTTGGCCTGCCGGATTGACCTCTTAAGAATCAAGGCGCGCCGCAAGCGGCGCGCAGCGCGGCCCGGGCTTACGACCTCCGGCCGACGCCCTCCGCCGCGCGCACCTTCTGCGTCTGGCCGATCCTCAACCACTCACTCCGACAGACATCTCGCCGGCGGCGGCATCAGCAAAGGCTGGCGGGTTGGCCCCGTCCCCCTGGTCGCTCGATTGTCCGGCCATCACGACCCGCGTCAAGAGCGCTTCGCGTCCCTTCGGGATCGGCAAGCCGACTCTTGACCCGCGCCGCGCTGACCTGAGTTGGCAGCTATCAGGGGGACGGGGCAGGTGTGGCTACCAGTTCAACATCTGGCCGCTGAGGAAGTTCAGCAGAAGGCTTTCGATGAATACAACAGTTTCCTCGCGACCAGGCCTGTACTTGGTCGGATGTCCACACCGGTTTCGGAGATTTAGTCGATCAACGAGTATCTGACGTGCGTTCCGATTCATCATGCCGGCATCCTCGGCCAGCTGTAGCCAGTGTGCTTCGCCGAGGTACAGGAAGTCGTCCTTCTTCTTGATTCTTCGATAGGTTTTCGACTGGCCGAATCGGGAGAAGTTGGCAGCCTCCAGATTCTTGATGCCGTTCCTGTGGTTTGACGCCACGAGGTAGAGATGTTCAACCGTCGCGGCCCAGACGAGCAAGATGGCTGCCCTGTATAGAGCGTGCTCGTAACACGTGACAGCCTCTACCAGGTAGTCCCGGTAGGCGTTTGGAGCAGATGCGACCGCATCATTCAGCGTTTTGAGGGCCGCGGCCGGAGACTGCGTCTCGCGGTCACTGACCGGCACTTCATGAAGCTCTTGAAACTTCCGGAGTGCATCGAGCCGATGCTGAAGATCTGCGTCATTCACCATCTGCGAGGACGTACTTCCGCATGTTCTTGAAGATCTCTTCGACCGTGGCAGGGGTCGCATCCGCCGCTATGTGGATCTCAAGATTGATGTGGATCGCCGGGGATGTTTGCACGCTGACCGGCGTCACTGGAGCCGCGGGAACAGGCGCCGGCGGCCTGCCGGCCCCAGCCGTCGTCCCTGCCGGCGGCGGATCAGGCAATGCTTGAGTCTCGCTCGATTCGGCCTGCGAGGCGGAGCCTGTGACAACCTGCTCGATCGCCTCAAGGTCTGAGCGCAGAAGCGCGATGGGTCTACCCTTGCCCGGGGCGATGAACTTGCCCAAACCGGCCGCATCCGCCACGCGGAAGAAGAAGATCACCGCGTCGGTGAGAGCTGTGTCCTTTGCCCCATCGAGTTCGCTCTGCAACTTGTCGTGCCAGTAGTTGCCGACGTCGGTCTTCGTTGGCTCAGCTTTGTGGTTGTAATGGATCCAGTCGACCGTCTGCGAATACAGAGGCACGCTCCTGAGCGCCGCGAGCATCACCGCAGCACGCTCCGCGTCGTCACCGCCCGCGTACGCACGTCCCGAGTCGGACAACTTTATGTTCGTGCCGTCCCTGTCAATCAGCCCGAGGTACCGGCAAGCCTCAAGCTTGCGATTGTCTGAGAGCTTGGAGTCGATGGTACTTCGCACCCGATCCAAGGGGACCCAACCGACCTGGCCCTTCAGATAGTTGAAGAGCTTGTCGATGTCGCTGATCGTTGTCTTGATTGGTGGAGCCATTGAGCCATCCCCCTGGAGTGCTGTGGCGACTGATCGTCTCACGAGCGGGGGATTGACGGAGGGCGACACGCGAATCGGTCGCCCGTACCCCAGTCGTACCCCAACGGGTGCTGACAACCTGGCCATCTGCGCCACCTCGGGCCACTTGACTCGGCGGCGAATGCGTTCATTGGTTCGGCGTGCAGGCTCCTACGGATCAGAAGGTTGGGGGTTCGAATCCCTCCGAGCGCGCCACCCAAACCCAGGTCCTAGACCTGGGTTCTTGGTTTGTTGAGCCCTCGCAGCCGGCTACGCGCGCTCCTTCGTCGCGAGCTCGCCCGGCCGCCCCACCCACCCTTTCGCGCGGCTAATCGCCGCTGATCACATGCTGTCGCCAGCGACCCACCAGCGCCGGCCACCCACCAGCCACCCACCCCTCCATTGCGCGTGCTGTCGCCCGCTTCACTAGACCCTATGGATCGGGCCGCCGGCTACCAGCCGCATCGTGGCGTGCACGTCACGCGGCTCGTGCAGCCTTGCATGGGGGCAACGGCTTACTGCGGTGAAGCCGAGCGGCTCGCAGTCGCCATCTGGCGGACCAAGAGACGGTCTCGCGAGCGGCGTACTTACAAGCACCGCCTCGAGCCCATCGAGCGGGCACTCTGGCCGGCGCTCAGCGAGCAGACCATCTGAACCGGGCAACTGGCGCAACTTTACGCAACACCGCTGACAGGCAACAATGCGTACCCCCAGACTCGACAGAGCAAGCTGACGCAACGACGGAAGCAGGGGAAACAAACATGAAGCTCACCTTGGTAGCAGGCGACCCGGAGTCTCACCCGACCAACTCGCCCACCCTTTACAAGACCGATCGTGGAAGCTGGGTCGTGCAGGGCTGGGTTGTGGATGACCCGGATGCGCTCGCCACGCTCAACCTCCCGGACGGTGAGACCGCCGTCGAGATCCCGGACCGCATGATTCAGTTCTTCAAGTAGGACCTGTGGAAGAGATCACCAACGACGAGTTCCAAGAGCTGCTGAAGACGTTCAAGCGCAGCTCGATTCATTTGGAGACCCGCGACGCCTACGGCACCGAGGTCGAGTTGCCGCACATGGCGAAGTGGGCAGCCGGTGAACCGGACGACCTCGAATGGCTCCAGGACTGGTGCACCACGGTCCGTGCACACGTTGCGGCGGGCCGAACGATCAAGCGCGCCCGGATCGTGTCCGAACCGCTCAGCGACTACCAGCGCTGGACGCTCACCATCACGAAGCCGATTGTGGAGGCCGGCGAGGACGAGCGGTTCATCCCGAGGAGACAGGTGTCTGAACTGTGCTTCCCCGGCAACGACTACTACGTGTTCGATGACGAACGGGTGGTCTTCCTGCACTACTCCGGCGCGGGACTGAACAACGCTCTGACGACCACCACGAACCCCGCCACCGTCGAGATGTGCCGCAAGGCATTCGAGCAGGTGTGGCCGTTGGCGATTCCGCTCAGTGAGTACAAACCCGAATAGCGCAGCTCGGAAGGTACAAGAAGCCCTCGGGCTACGCCTTCGGAACTTGCGCAAAGATGCTGGTCTAACCGGTCGCGAGCTAGCAGCCGCGACCGGTTGGCATTTCACGCGTATCAGCAAGCTCGAACATGGCGTCCAGGCTCCCACCGACCAAGACATCCGGACTTGGTGCCAAGTGTGCGGCGCTGACGACCAGGCCGCGGACCTGATCGCGCAGGCAAGGGCGATCGAGTCCATGTACGTCGAGTTCCGTCGGCGCGCACGCTCCGGCGTGAAGCAACTCATGCTCGCGTTCCAGCAGACATACGAGCGCGCCGAGCAGTTCAGGATCTACGAGCACAGCGTGATTCCCGGTCTGTTCCAGACCGCCGACTACGTCCGGGCGATGCTGTCGTTCTGGGCGCGTTTCCTCAGCACCGACAGCGACGTAGACGAAGCTGTCGCGGCGCGGCTGCAACGCCAGTCCATCCTGTATGAGAGGAGACGGCGGTTCGCTGTAGTCCTGGAGGAGAACGCGCTCCGTACGTGGTTCGGGAACGCCGAGACAATGGCCGGCCAGCTCGACCGCCTGCTGACCGTGATGACCCTGCCAAACGTCGCCCTCGGGATCGTGCCGACGATGATCGAGCGCGAAGCGATCAGCACAACGGGGTTCTGGATCTTCGATGACAAGCTTGTGACCCTGGAGACACCCTCGGCCAGCATCGAGGTGACACAGCCGCAGGAGATCGCGCTCTACGGGAACATGTTCAACATGCTGCGACGCTCCGCCTTGTATGGGCCAGAGGCACGCGCATTCGTCATCCGCGTGCAAGGAGAGCTGAATCGCAGCAACTAACCGCAACTTTCTGGCTCTGGCGCCCAGCGCGTTCCTAGCGTTCGGGTATGACAGCGGGAACAGCTCAGCCCTTCGCCGTGGAATGGGGCGGAGAACCGAGCGAAACAAGGCCCAGCGGGCTCGGTTGGCCAACGATGCGCCCAGCCGAACGTTGCGACGGTGAGAACCCAATGACCGGCAACGCCTGCATCAAGGGCCACCACAAGGGCTACCACCGCGACGCCAGCGGAGCCGAGTGGCTCGATGACTAGGCGACGCAACGCCCGTCAACCGTGGTCAGCTCCCTAGCAGGCGGGCCGGGCGGGATACCCCTGCATCTACGCCCGTCCTGCCGTGTGCATATCAAGTGCGTTTCGAGATGATGCCTTCGCGTGCCCACTGCACCACGCTGACCGCGAGCTGGACGACGACTCGTGCCTCCTCGGCGGTCGGTGACCTGTGGCTGGCCCCGCTATGCCGATCTGGATTGGGATATAGCAGGCGAAGCATGCCCACCAGCGCCTCAACGGGCTCGACGGGTGGCGTTCTCGGCGGGGCATCAGCGTTGAACTGCAGTCCTACGTCCCACTGCTGTCCCTTGCTCCCCAACTCGCCGAGAACCTGGCCGATCTTCGCCTGATCCTGTGCCGGGATCACGATCGGTAGCAAGATCTCCTCGACCGCCTTGATTGCGTGATCCCAGGCGTCCGATGGATCGCCGTCGCGATCGTATGCCTTCCTCCACGCCTCGACCAGGTGTGCGCTGGCCTTGTCGGCGGGACGAGTTGCCGTTGTCATGGCATCCACTGCTGTCTGCTCCGCCCGGTTCACGAGACCGTGCTCCGTCGCTGACCAGACTGATCCGGCAAAGGCTAGGTGGCGCTCCAACACCTCCCATGGCGACGGCGGACGAAACGTCACGTCGCCACGCTCGATCACGAGGACCGTGTAGTGCAGCACATCGAGCAGTTGTTCGTCTCCGCTGTCCATGTAGTCCACAACGGAGCCAAAGGCCGCGACTCCGCCGCCGCCTTGTTGGACCGGAAGATCGAGCGCAGTTGCCACGCCAAGCGCGTTCGCCGGGCCGTGCGGCTGGTCGTACAAGTACCTCTTCAACCACTCCTCGGCGAACAGCTTGAACGCCTGTGACACACCCATACGTCGTGCTGATCGCGATGGTCGACCTGGCCGCGGCTGCAATGGGTCCATTGCCAATTCCACCTTCCCCGTGCCTTCGCCACGATGACGGGCAGCGTACGCGAGGAGTGCGTCAGGAGTGCGTCAGTTCGCGCTGCCGGATTGACCTCTTATGGATCAAGGGCGCGCCTTCGGCGCGCGGACCCGGACTTCGGGCGGCGCCGGCGCGCCGTCCTCGCCGGGTCCCACCAGCAGGACGCTTCGCCGTCCACGCGATCCCAACTGCCACGAACCGCGTCCTGGCGTCTGACCGCCGGTTAGCCCCGTCCCCCTGGCCGCTCGATCGTACGGCCACCGCGACACACATCAAGAGCGCCTGCGGCGTCGCTACGGGATCGGCAAGCCGACTCTTGACACGCGCCGCGCTGGCCTGGGTTTGGCAGCTATCGGGGGGACGGGGCACGTGTGGCGGCCGTACCATCGTCGCTTATGGCTTCCGAACTCGTCGGCGAGATTGCAGTAGCAGTCGGCGGCGTCCTAAGCGCCGCAGTGCCGTTGCTTGGCAATCGCGCCAACCGCAAGACTCTCCGCGACGATATGGATCGCGACATCGCAGCGATGAACGCCTTGCCCGAAGGGCATCCAGCCCGCGAGGCGTTCGGCGAGCTGATCAAGCGGCAAGCGGAGATGATGACCAGGGAGCTAGAGACCAGACGCGACCCGTTTGGCATCGGCCTCGGGGTGGGATTCATTGTCACCGGCATGGTCGTGGGCATCGTGATCCTTCGTGGTGACCTATCCAAATGGTGGCTAATCGCTGTCGCTTTGGCATTCCTTATCGGCAGCGCTGCACTTGCTCAAGACGCGTCCAAGTTGAAGCGGGATCCGAAAGGAAAGCCGATCCACGACTGAAGCCGCCGCTGCCTCGTCCGTGCCCTAAGCGGTGGTCGGTAAGGGTCACTCGCGGGGTCCTGCGGTCATGTTTCAAGCGTGGAGACCGACTCTGGGCGGGCGATTGGCCGCACTTCCAAACTGGCTACCGCGAGACCGACCGTGACCTGACCCCAACGACCCCTGCCAGCGAGCATCCAGCCGCCAACGTCACAGTCGTCGTCCGGAATCAGGTGGGGTAGCAGTGAGCGTGCGCAGGCTCCTACGGATCAGAAGGTTCGAGTTCGAATCCCTCCGAGCGCGCTTCGTGAAAGCCCAGGCAGACACTCTCTGACCTGGGCTTTTGTGTGTCAGGCGGGAACGCCGAGAGGGCAGCTGCGGTGTGCGCCGCCGTCTTGACCCCGATGCCGTTTGAGACCGAACTCAATTGTTTTTGGGCTCAGGCCAGCCAAGAGGCATAGAAGATCCCGAGCCCGGTCGCGACGAAGATCCCGGCGACGATCCAGAAGCGGATCACTACGGTGACCTCGTCCCATCCCAGGTGTTCGAAGTGATGGTGAATGGGGGCGATTCGGAAGATGCGACGCCCCGTGCCCGTGAGTCGCTTGGTCAGCTTGAAGCAGATCATCTGCAGGAGCACGGACAGGGTCTCGAGCACGAACAGACCGGCGACGACGGCCATCAGGAGCTCGGTTCGGGACATGATCGCCAGCCCCGCCAAGGCGCCACCGATGGCGAGGGAGCCGACATCGCCCATGATGATCCGTGCGGGCTTGGCGTTCCACCAAAGGAAGCCGATACAAGCTGCAGCGATGGCGGCCGCGAAGACCGCGAGGTCGAGAGGGTCGCGCACCTGGTAGCACTGCGACTCCACCACAGTGGGCCGCGAGGAGTCGCACAGTTGGTTGTTCTGCCAGATATTCACGATGGTGTACGCGCCGAAGATCAACGCCGAGGTGCCGGCGAGCAGCCCGTCGGCACCATCAGTGAGGTTGGCGCCGTTGGAGGTCGCGGTGACGAGGAACCAGATCAAGAGCAGGACCACGATCAGTGGCAGCTTGATCCCCCAGTCATGAGTGGTGGAGATGTACTGCGACGCCGGCCTGACACCGCGCCCGTCGGCGAAGAATTGCGTGGACAGGACTCCGAAGACGAGCGCGACCAGCGTCTGACCCGCCATCTTGGCCCGACTACTCAGACCCCGGTTGTCCTGGGTATAGACCTTGATGAAGTCGTCGAGGAACCCCACTACCCCGCAGCCGAAGAACAGCAACATCAGGAGCCAAGCGCTGGCACTCGGCCATCCGCCGGTCAAGATCGTTGCCGTCAGATATGCCGCGGTGGCACTCAGCAGGATCACGAGACCGCCCATGGTCGGCGTACCCCGCTTGACATGATGTGTCGTCGGTCCGTCGTACCTGATCGGCTGGCCGAAGCCGTGACGGGCGAACCATCCGATAGCAATCCGGGTCCCCAGCAGCGAGCAGACCACCGCCAGCGCAACGCTCAGGAGTATTGCCCTCATGACATTCAGCCCCTCTCGGCCATTCGCGTGGTCGATCCCTTCGAGGCAAGAGGGAGTCGTCTCGCCGCCCGTTGGTACGGGAACCGGCAAGTCGGTCAAACATAGCGAAGCTGCAGGTCCCAGCAGACCGCGACGTCGATCGAACTAGGGCAGAAGCCGGCCTTCGAGTAGCGGACGACCAATCGGAGGGACCGCGCTGACTCGTTGCCACGGCCGAGGTGCAGGACGTGGTGCGAACCCCTGGATACTCATGGTGGAATTCGAGTGTGGTGCGTTCGTGTTGCTATGAGCGCTGCTAGAGGGCGAATGCGACCCTGAGCGTCCTCCTCGTAGTGAGGAAGTTGACGCCGAGCCCAGTCTGACCCCAAACCCTGTGCCCAGGTTTCCGCGCGCACCGCGGCCACCTGCGGACGAGCGTCGCCCAGCAGGCGACATCTATGGTGGGCCGATGGGATCGGTCAAGCAGTTTCAGGTCACCTTCGACTGTGCTGAACCTGAGCGGGTTGCTCGGTTCTGGTGCGAGGTGTTGGGGTACGTCGTTCCGCCGCCACCGGAGGGGTTTGCTACCTGGGACGACTTCGAACGTGCGCTGCCGGCTGAGCAGCGGGGTTCGGCGTTCGCGTGCGTTGATCCCACGGGTGTGGGCCCGCGGCTGTTCTTCGAGCGCGTTCCCGAAGGCAAGGTCGTCAAGAATCGGGTGCATCTCGACGTACGGGTCGGCACCGGGCTTGTGGGTGAAGAGCGCCTGGCCGCACTCGAGGCCGAATGCGCGCGACTGCTCCCGCTCGGCGCCGTACGCGTCCGACCATTTCTCGCCGACGAGGACAACGAGTCGTGCCTCGTGATGCAAGACATCGAGGGCAACGAGTTCTGCCTCGACTGAGCGGCCGCCCGATTCTCAAGAGTTTCGCTCGCTGAGAGAGCGGAAGTAGCGCCTCCTGTACAGGCGTTGGGCGAGGAGCGCGAGTGGATAGGCGGCTCCCCAGAGGCCGGTCGAGGGTCGGGTCAGGGAGCGGATCGTCAGCCATACAGAGCCATCCGTTCGGCGATCGACGAGGAACGCCTCCTCCCCTCGCACCGGATGACCTTCGAGCGTGCCGTAGGCGAATCCCTTCCGATCCGGCTCGTCGACCACCGCGATCACTTGTACCGGCTCGTGGATCCGCAGTGGACCTAGGTGGGCAACCAGCCAATACCTATCTCCCGCGACCACCGGATGACCGAGCCCCGCACCACTGGCCTCGCCACTCTCGACGGAGAAGCCGCTGCGGGTCTTTACTCCCCACCGCAGGATCTCGGTGGAGGCGAAGTCCCACCGCGACGAACCATGCCCGAGAAAGACCGAGCGCTCGTACCCACGGAATCCGGCCGACCCCACCTGCTGGGTCAAGGTCACGCCTACCCCGTCGTACGTCGACGCTCGCTCCGACAACACCGGTCTGGCCCTCAACCCCATAGCCACATGGTGCGGCAAGCGCACGGCGCGGATGTGCCGAACGCGGCATCACGATGCTGAATCCGGAAGGGGTGCGTCCGGAATGGGGCCTAGCATCTGGGCATGGAGCAGGAGTTCAGTGGCGAGGTGTTTGAGTGGCGGGGGCCGGCGCCCTATTACTTCGTTGCGGTGCCGGAGGAGGAAGGTGCCGCGCTGCGGGACGTGGCCTTGGCTGCTAGTTATGGGTGGGGGATGTTGCCGATCCGGGCTCGGATTGGGAGTACTGAGTGGAAGACGTCGTTGTGGCCGAAGGACGGTGGCTATCTGCTTCCGTTGAAGGACGCCGTACGTAAGCCTGCAGGACTGGACGCGGGCGACGCGGTGGAGGTTCGGCTCACGTTCGAGGCGCTGCCCCGTAAGCAGAAGGCGAAGCGAGTGCCCATTGCCCGGCCGACGAGTTCGCGGGAGCCGGTTAGCGCTGAGCAGCTCAGGATCGTTCCGGCCAATGAGGCGGACTGGGAGGATCTGCGGGCGGTGTTCGGTACGACCGGTGACACCGGGCGGTGCTGGTGTCAGCGGTTTCGGATGCTGCCCAAGGAGACCTGGGCGTCTGAAGGGCCTGAAGAGCTCGCCGCGCGGCTCCGCGACCAGACCGCCTGCGGAGACCGGAAGGCACGGGCGACGAGCGGCCTGGTTGCGTACCTCGATAGTGAGCCTGTCGGCTGGTGTGCCGTCGCGCCGCGGGCGGATCACCCGAGGCTGCTGCGTGACTACCGGGTCCCCTGGCTGGGCCGCAACGAGGACAAGGCCGACAACACTGTGTGGGCCGTGACTTGCTTTGTCACTCGCGTCGGCTACCGGCGCCGAGGAGTCAGCCGCGCGCTCGCCCGCGCCGCCGTCGGGTTCGCACGCGAGCGCGGCGCCCGCGCCGTCGAGGGCTACCCGGACTTCGTGGACGGCGGGTCGGTCGGCACTCTCGCCACGTTCGCCGACGCCGGCTTCACAGAAGTGAACCGCCCAGGCCAACGCCGCGCCGTCATGCGCATCGACTTCTGAGTCTTCCGGGCCCCGTGCAGCTCGGCCGAGACGACGTCGGCCGCAGCGGTGCTACCTGACCTCGGGTTCCACGACTTGCTGTGGGGAATTCGGTACGGCGGGCAGTGGGCGATGGCAGATGCCAAGCGCGTCGATGATGCGGCAACTCGCGTCTGCCTTCTCATCGCCGCCTACGCCAACACGATCTCAATACCCAACTCCGTGCAGACATCCGTCTCGGAGATATCGTCGGCGCGCGGCCCGAGCCTCAGCCGTCGAGGTCAGCGACGCGGGTTAGCCACTCGGTGAGGAGGGCGCGTAAGAGGTCGGGTTGTTCGTGGGGTAGGGCGTGGCCGGCGTTGTCGACCACGGCCAGCGACGCGTGTGGGTAGTGGTCGACAAGATCGACAGCGGCCGCATAACCGACTGTAGAGTCCAGCCGTCCCGCCACGATCACCGTCGGACCCTCGTACGTCGACGCGTCGTCAGGCGGCGTCAGCGCCCACCTTTCGCCGATTCGCTCGAGCGCTGCCTCGTCGACGAGCGCGGCGGCTGGGGCGACAAAACGCTCGTACCGTTCGAGCATCTCCGGGGTTTGGATCACGAAGTACCCGCGGAAGTCGTCGTCACCGAGGTCACCTGATCCGGCGATGACGCGGTGCTCTGGTACGTCGCGCAGTCCCGGCAGCAACGGACAGATCAGCGCCAACCCAGCGACCCGTGCCGGACGCCGAACGGCCATCGCCTGCGCGAAGTACGCGCCCGCCGAGTGACCGATGAGAAGGTACGACGTCCCGCCAGTGACCTCGTCGGCGAAGTCGAGCAGCGTGTTGACGACGTCGTCGGCGCTGCGCAGCGTGGAAGGAGCAATCGTCCGGCCCATTCCAGGAAGGTCAGGGTAGATCCGCCGTACCCCATCGAGAGCCGGTTCGAAGCAAGCCTCGGCCTCGTGATAGTCGACGCCGGCACCGTGCAGCACTAGCACAGGTCGACCACTCCCGTGCTCCACATAGTGAATCTCCATCCCCACAAGCTAGATCACGACTGCTACGGTTTGCGGAAGGTCATGAGTGCCAGCGTTCAGCCCCGGCTTGCTGGTCGGCAACCCTCCTCGTGGGTGGGGTGCTCCGGGTGAGGACCGGGCCCCGCACATGCGGTGTCGGGCAAGCCGCGAGAAGGGGTTGTCTGGTGAGGTCGTTGTCGTTCCGCAAGGCCGGACTCGAAGACGCCGAACAGGTCGCCGACCTGCATGCCGAGAGTTGGCGCCGGCACTATCGAGGCGCGTACGCCGATTCGTTCCTCGACGGCGACATCGCGACCGAACGGCGCTCGGTGTGGTCGGCGCGGCTCGATGCGCCAACCGGTACCGAGACCATCCTCGCCGAGTACGACGGCCGCCTGGTCGGCTTCGTGCATGTTGCCTTTGACAACGATCCCACCTGGGGGAGTCTTGTCGACAATCTGCATGTCTACAACAGCCACCGTCGTACGGGCGTCGGCACACAACTGCTGGCACGGGCGGCGCGGGCCGTCACGCAACGGGCGGTCGGCAACGCGATGTACTTGTGGGTGCTGCAGCAGAACACCGACGCGCAGCAGTTCTATCTCGCGTCCGGAGGAAGTTGCGTGGAGACGGCGGACGTGCCGCCGCCCGGTGGAGACCCGAGCCGCCTCAACGGCACTCCCAAATGCCTGCGCATCTCCTGGCCCGACGCCGCGAAGGTGAGCAAACGCCAGCGCTAAGCAGGCTTGTGGCCTCAATGCGTGACCCTCGCGCCGCTCCTCGAGAAGCTCCTCGCCGACGACTGATCGATAGGTTGGGCGAATGGAGCTGATCGAGTCGACCGGTGACGGCCGGTGCGACAAGATCGTTCAGGGGCTGATCGGAATCTTCGACAGCGCGTTCCCCGGCCGGGTGCGCGGGTTCTACCTCCGCGGCAGTCACGCCAGCGGCACGCCCATCGCGGGTAGCGATCTCGACCTCTTCATCGTCTTCAAGGACCGCTTCACCGACCAAGCCGAATACGAGCGCGCCCGCGAGTTGTCCGGCGATTGCGCGCGACTCACCCCGATGCTGCTCGAGATCGTCCTCGTCGGCGAGCGTGGTCTCCACCGGCCGGAAGGTGTCTCCGCCGCGCTGAACCTCAAGCTCGCGACCCGCCTCCTGTACGGCGAAGACATCCGCCCGGCCCTTCCGCCGTACGACGCCGACACCTACCTGCGCTCAGTCATCCACACGCCACTACTGAGCTACTCGTACGCGGCTCAGCGCCGTACGTTGGTCTATCCACTGCAGCACATCGACCCGGACGGCGAGTTCTTCGGCTTCGACCAGTGGACGATGCCCGGCCCGGACGGCCTCGACCAGCCCAGCACCAAGCTCCTCATCGGCACCGTCGGCTGGACCGCGACCGCGATCATCGCGCTCCGCAGCGGCGAGTACGTTCGCGACAAAGCAGCCTGCGTCGCCCTCTACCAACAACACGTCGCCGACGAGTGGACCGACCTAGTCACTCAGGTCCACGACCTCTGCCGGAACCGCTGGCATTACCAACTCCCCACCACCGACGCCGACCGCCACACCCTCCGATCCCTTTGCGCCCAAGCCCTGAACTTTCAGAACCATTTCCTCCCCCTTTACCGCGACTACCAACTCACCGAGCTGACCTCCACCGACCCCGACCGCCGACAACTCGCAACCCACCGCCTACAACAAATCACCTTCCCCGACCGTTAACCGTCGCACACTCCTCCAGAACGAAGCGGCAGCTTCGTAGACAGGCGTCGGCCGGCCACTCACGGGGTTGGCGTGTGACATCGAGCCGCGGTCGTGGGCAATGCGCCGCAGCTCAGTGGCAAAGGTGCTTGCGCCCGGCGGGCTCGGTGGCTCCAAGGTTGTCGTCGTGGCCGGCCGTCAGGCGGGACCACTGCGATGCGGGTCGGCCGTTGAGCCGGAACTGGTCGCCGTCGGTCCGGAAGTGCTGCGGCCAGCCTTCCGGCGAGTCCTCCCAGTTCTCCTGGCGACCGTAGACGGTCATGTCGAGCACGCCGTACGACGGCGCCATCGCTTCGCAGCCCCGCCCAGTCGTCCAGTAGGTCTCGAACACTCGGTCGCCCTGGCGCAGGTAGCACGCCTTAATCCCGAATGCGCGCCCGGCGACGAGGGAGTCGAGCGACTCTGCCGGCACCGAGTACCAGGGAGCCTGCCAGCCCATGAAGTCGCGGTAGCGCGAAGACTCCTCGAACGGCCCCTGGCAGAACACCGCGAAGGTGACGTCGCGCGAGTGCAGGTAGGACAGCTCGAGCACTTGGCCGGAGAAGAACGTGCAGCCCTCGCATTGGTCGGCGGCCGGCCTGCCCGTGTGCCACATGTGGTACGACGCGAACAACTGCGTCCTCCCCTCGAAGGCGTCGAGCAAGGGCACTGGACCGTCGGCACCGACCAGACGGATGGTCGGGTCGACCTCGACCATCGGCAACCGGCGGCGGGCCGCGGCGATGGCGTCGCCCTCACGCGTGTGCGCCTTCTCGCGGAGCCGGAGTTCGTCGAGCTGCTTCTGCCAAGTCTCGCGGTCGATGATCGGTGGCGCCGGTGGCATGGACATGGGTTCCTCCTCGTATCCAGACGCTATGAGGCTAATAGTGACTGCTATGATCGAGCAAGTAAGAAAGGAAGGTGTTCCATGCCGACCCAGCGGGGCTATCGGCAGGCCTGCGGCATCGCGCGCGGCCTCGACATTGTGGGCGAGCGGTGGTCGCTGCTCGTCGTACGCGAGCTGCTGCTCGGGCCGAAGCGGTTCGTAGACCTCCAGCAGGCGCTCCCGACCGCTAGCCCGAACGCACTGTCCGACCGGCTGCGCGAGCTGGCCGACGCGGGCGTCCTCCGCCGTCGGCAGCTGCCTTCGCCAGGCAATGTGCGGGTCTACGAGCTGACCCCGTGGGGTCGTGACCTCGAGCCGATCGTGGTGGCGCTCGGCACCTGGGCGCTGGCCGCTCCGCCGACCGCGGAACAGGTCTTCGTGAGCGCGGACAGCGCCATGCTGACTATCCGCACCTACTTCGTGCCGACGCCCGAGCGGCCCGCGACGCTCCGGATCGAACTCCGCGACCATGGTCCTGCCGGGGTGTTCGGCGTCCGCATCACGTCCTCTGGCGCCGAGGTCGCGCACGAGTCGCCCGAGGAGCCGGACGCCGTCCTGATCACCACGACCGATGCCCTCCTCGCCGCCTTCGGCCGTGATGACCTGGCCGCCGGCGCCGACATCGTCGGCGACCCCGAGGTCGTACGGCGTCTCGTGGCGAACGTGCGCGTCCCGGCCTCCAGAGATCAGCACTCAAGCGTCACCCATGAATTACGCTGACCGGTCATGGAGTTCTTCGTTTATGGGCGGGATCGGGCTGGTGCGCTTGAGCTCAAGCAGGGGCTGACGGAGGAGCACTGGGGGTTCATGGATCGGTACACCAAGGAGATGGTCGCGCGGGGGCCGACCATGAGTGGCGCGGGGGAGTACGACGGGAGTCTGCATATCGTCGATCTGCCGGATCTCGACGCCGCCCGGAGCTTCGCGTACGACGAGCCGTACTACCGCGCCGGCGCCTTCCAAGACGTCGACATCTACCGCTTCAACAACATCCTCGGCCGGACCATGTGGGACTTCACCGACGCCACAGACGGCTACGGCCGTTTCCTGCTGATCGCCTTCGACGCGCCCACGCCGGACAGGTCGAAGCACCTGATCGTGTACGGCGATCTCCTCGACCCCGGGCACGAGTCGCGGCTGGGGTGGGCCGCGCTGCTCGAAGCGCCTGACCTTGAAGCCGCCACAACCCTCCTACCTGCCGGTCGGGGCGAGATCCACCGCTGGCGGTTTGGCGGCAGGCCGGTCCAGGACTAGGTCGGGATCCAGGCGGGCCACCACGGTGGGACGCCGGCGGGGCAGATGCCGGGGGAGCCGGCGGGGGTGCCTTGCCAGGAGAAGAGCGCGAGGTCGGCGATGGCGATTGCGATGGCGGCGGCGATGAAGGACATCAGGAAGGCTTTGCCGGCGTAGCGGAAGACCAGGGTGAACAGCACGATGTTCACGATCAGAGCAAGCGGCAGGCCGAGGAAGAGCAGGGTGAGGCCGTTGCTGACCTGGCCCACGTCGACGTGACACGCCTTCCACGCCCGCGAGGTGATGACGATCAGGCCGAACGCCGTCCCGCCGCCGACGACCACCGCCAGGAACGACTCGACCCGGCTGCTCTTCGCATTCGCCACGAGCCAACCGTAGAGGATTCGGGCGGCGGGATCGGCGTACGGCGTTTCTAGTACCGCCACCGCAGCGCCCGCACCCGTTCCTCGAGCGGCAACGCCCCGATCGTCGACGCGTCATGACGTCGTACGGCGAGGAACGGGTCGACGATCGCCTCGCCGAGAGCCGAGCGAATCACCGACGACTGCTCCAGAGCAGACAAGGCGTCCTCGAGCGTCAGCGGAAGCCGGCGAATCCCAAGATCGGACCGCTCTTGATCCGAGTACGACGCCGGATCGCGATCAACCGCATCAGGAAGCACCAGCCGGCGCTCGAGACCATCGAGCGCGCTCGCAAGGACCGCCGCCGCGGAGAGGTAGGCGTTCCCGGCCGCATCGCCGATCTTGATCTCGCAGTTGGCGGAATCAGGCCGGCTGGTGACGCTGCCAGGGACGTACCGCAGCGCGGCCTCCCGGTTCTCCGTACCCCAGCATGCGTACGCGCCCGCCCAATGGCTGGGGATACGACGATCGGCGCTGACGACGCTGGGCGCGAGTACGCCGGTCAGTCCGTCGAGCTCAGCCAACACGCCGGCGATCAGGCTCTTCGCGTGCGATGACGGACCGCCGTCGTCACCGAACGGCACCTCGTTCAGCGTCGCGGAAAAGTGGATGTGCGCTCCGTTGCCCACGGCACCGGCCACGGTGATCGGCGCGAACGACGCGAGCAGGCCGTGCCGACGGGCGACCCGATGGACGATCATCCGCGCAAGCTGCGACTGGTCGGCCGCCGCGACCGGTGACGCCGGCGGCAGAGCGACCTCGACCTGACCGTTCGCATACTCGGGATGCAGCTGCTCCGCCTGCACCCCGGCCGCGTCGAGCGCCTCGAGCAGCTCGATGGCGAAGTCCTCCAGTGCCAGCGTCGGGATCACGCCGTACGCCGGACCGAGAGTGGCGACTCTGGGGTCGTCGGCAGAGCCTGTGAAGACGGTGAACTCCAGCTCGAACCCGAGCTTCACGTTGAGCCCGGCGGCGATCGCCCGCTCCTCCTGCCGCCGCAGCGCCGCGCGCTGGCAGATGTCGACCGGTTCATGGTCCTGCGACAGCTGGTCGGCCGGCGCCCAGTACACCGCGCCGTCCGGCCCGAGCGGAGCGACCGCGGTCAGGTCCGGCATCAGCCGGTTGTCGCCGACCGGTCCGTTCACCATCGGCGAGGAGGTGATCGCGTCGTCGGTGCACATCACCGCGAACACCGGAGACAGCCCGATGCCGTCGCGGACCGCCGTACGCAACCGGCGGGCAGGCACGCTCTTGGCCCGGGTGATGCCGGCGTTGTCGACGATGGACGTGATCAGCATCCGCAAGCCGCCGTCGAGGAGAGCGTTGATGGGGTCCGCGGGCTGCAGACTGTCGGTGACGGACATGCCGCCTTCGTACCACACGCGGCGGCGTTCGTGGCCCCGCCCGACCTGCCGCACAGGCCGAGCGACGGCGGGCACGCCAACATCTCGCCGAAGGGCGGCCACGGCACCCTGCAGGTCCTCGGCCCGAAGGAGCTCGCGTACGTCGACCTGTTCGGCAGCGGGATCGAGACCGTTGCCCACCTCAAGCAGAACGGGCGGATCGTCATCATGTTCTGCGCCTTCGAGGGTCCGCCGAAGGTGCTTCGGGTGCACGGCCGGGGCCAAGTACTGGAGCTGGCCGATCCCGCATTCGCCGAGCTGCTCGGCCTCTAACGGGCCAGCAGACCTTTGGCGACGATGTCGGTGGCGGTCGCGAGGAGGGTGCGGAGCTCGGTCTCGGAGCGGCGGAGGCTGTCCGGCCGCCAGCCGAGGCTGATCACGCCGTTCCAGGCCGCCCACAGGATCGTCGCGACCTCCTCCGGATCGGCCGCGCGCAGTTCGCCGGCGTCCATCCCCTTCTGCAGTGCCTCGACCAGCCGCCGGTTCTGGTCGTCGACCGCGCGTACGAGACGCTCGGACAGTTCCTGACCAGCCTGGTACTGACCGGGCTGACCGGGGAACGCGAGCATCCGGAAGTAGTCCGGGTGGTCGAGGTAGAAGTCGAGGTACTGCTCGGCGGCGGCGTAGATCTGCTCGACCGGCGACCGATCCGCGGTGTACGCGCGGTCCATGTAATGCCGATCGGCGTCCAGCGCGTGCTCGACCACCGCCGCCTGCAGGCCCGCCTTCGAGCCGAAGTGGTTGTAGATCGACCCGACCGCGACGCCCGCCCGCTCGGCGATCTCTTCGACCGTCACGTCGTCCGCGGAGCGCTCGCTGAAGATCTCCTGGCCGGCCCGGACCAGGGCATCCATCGTGCGTTGCTTGCGGGGATCCACCTGGCCCATGCTACGGTCTTGCAATCATTACAAAAAGTCGGGAGGTGGGTATGCGCGATCCCCGCTTGGGTACGCCGCGTTCGGTGGAGCTGCCGGCCGGCGTCCTGCGCTACCACGAGGCCGGCGACGGTCCGCCGATCGTGTTCGTCCACGGCTACCTGGTGAACGCGGACCTCTGGCGCAAGGTCGTCCCGCTACTGTCGGACCGCTTCCGCTGCATCACGCCCGACTGGCCGCTCGGCTCGCACCTCGTTCCGATGAACCGCGACGCCGATCTCACACCCCCTGGAATCGCCCGCCTGATCGCCGATTTCCTAGCCGCGCTCGACCTCCGCGACGTGACCCTGTTCGGCAACGACTCCGGCGGTGCGTACAGCCAGCTGGTCGGGGCTGATCACCCCGAGCGCCTCGGCCGGCTGGTGCTGTCCTCCTGCGAGACGCCGGGTAGCAGTTGGCCGCCGGGCGGCTTCGGTTTGCTCAAGGCAACCGCCGCACACCCGCTTTCGTACCGCGCCCTCTATCAGGTCCTGCGCTGGCCGAGGACTTGGCGCTGGCGGAACACCTACGGTTGGCTCGCAAAGGAGCCGATCGACGCTGGCGTCATGCGCAGCTACGTCGGTCCGGTCCTGACCGACGCTGCGATCCGGTACGACGGTCGCAAGGTCGTCGGCTCGGTCGACGCCCGCTACACCCGGGTCGCCGCTCGCAAGCTGGCCGAGTCGTTCGACAAGCCCATTCACCTGCTCTGGGCTGCCGACGATCGCGTCTTCCCGCTTCCCGATGCCCAGCGGTACGCCGACCTCCTCGGCGTACCGCTGCACGCCATCCCCGACTCCTACACCTACACGGCCGAAGACCAGCCCGAGGAGACCGCAAAGGCTCTAGCGCGGGCTGCCGAGGAGGCGTTCGAGTAGCCGCGGGTCGGTCGGCCAGGCGCCGAGCAGGGTCTCGCGGGGAATCGACCGGGCGGCGTACCGGAGCAGCAGGATGACGGCCACCACATCGTCGAGCGGCCCGATCACCGGGAGGAACTCCGGCAGCAGATCGATCGGCGACAACACCCACACCACCGCGATCAGCAGCGCGACCTTGGCCCGCCGAGGCACGTCGGGATGCTTCCGCAAGGTCCGAGCCGCCGTCACACACGACGGCAAGAACTCTGCCACCTGCTTCAGCAGCCCGTCCGGCAACCGATGAGCGAACAGCATCATCAGCAGACAACTGACCGCCCACAGCCCCAGCATGATCGCAGCAATCACCAGCGCCTCTGTCACGGTTCCACACTAGATTGGGGGTGTGGAACGCTGGCCGGAGAGTTCGTACCGAGTAGGCATCTCGGGCTGGCGGTACGCGCCCTGGCGGAAGGTGTACTACCCCGAGGGCCTGCCGCAGCGGGCCGAGCTGGAGTACGCCTCCCGGCGGCTGAACTCGATCGAGCTGAACGGCTCGTTCTACTCGCTGCAGCGGCCGTCGTCGTACCAGCGCTGGTACGACGAGACGCCGGACGGGTTCGTGTTCTCCGTCAAAGGCCCACGCTTCGTCACGCACCTGAAGAAGCTGGCCGATGTGGACGCACCGCTGGCGAACTTCTTCGCCTCCGGAGTGCTTGCGCTAGGCAACAAGCTCGGTCCGGTGCTGTGGCAACTACCACCGAACTTCGGGTACAACGCTGACCGGCGCGCGGCCTTCTTCGAGCTGTTGCCGCGGACAACAGCAGAAGCGGCCGAGGTTGCCAAGGGCCACGACGCCCGGATGGAAGGTCGCGCGTTGCTGGAGTGCTCGGTCGACATTCCGTTGCGCCATGCAATCGAAGTACGCCATTCCAGCTTCGAGAAGCCGGAGTTCGTCGAGCTGCTGCGTACGCACGACATCGCGCTGGTCTGCGCCGACACCGCCGGCAAGTGGCCGATGTTCGGCGACGTCACCTCCGACTTCGCCTACGTCCGGCTGCACGGTGCCGAGGAGCTCTACGTCAGCGGGTACGACGACGATGCGCTGGACCGCTGGGCCGCGAAGATCCAGGCCTGGGACACGAACGCCTTCATCTACTTCGACAACGACGTCAAGGTCCGCGCTCCTTTCGACGCCGAAGGTCTCGCCCAACGCCTCGGCATCACTTCGGCCTAGACCGAAGTATCACGGGCTTAGCGTGAGCGGTATGGACAACCCTGGAGCATTGGTGGAGCAGGCGGTCGAGCGCTCGCTCCTCCTGATTGAGACGTGGCCGGCCTGGGATGGCAAGCCGCTCACTTCCGACGACGGCCGGACGTACACACCGCACAAGGCGGTCCGTCGGATCGCTGACCACATCGTCGATCACCTCGCCGAGATCGAGGCGCTGCTCGCGGGCGTGCCGACGCAGCCGGACGAGTGGCATGCGAGCGCGCTGACTTCGGCGGCCGATCTCGCGCCGTTCACCGTCGAGGACGTGCAGGAGGCCGAGCAGCGGCTGCGCCGGCTGGGGCGGACGTTCGCGCTGCGGTACGCCGCGGTCGACCCGGTCGAATGGGACAAGGACCGCGGCGAGAACCGCACGCTGCGCGAAACGGCAGAGCATCTCGCCGAATCGGAGTGGTACGCCGAGCAGGTCGGTGACCTCAGAACAGCCGGGCGGTAGCCGGTTCCTCCAGTTCGAGAAGGAACTGCTTCCGCTTGAGCCCGCCCGCATAGCCGGTCAACGACCCGTTCTTCCCGACTACCCGGTGACAGGGGACGACGATCGACAGCGGGTTCTGCCCGACCGCCTTCCCGACTGCCTGCGCGGTCTCGCCTTCGCCGAGCTGTTGCGCGATCTCGCCGTACGACGTCGTCTCGCCGTACGGGATCTCCTCGAGGAGCGACCAGACGCGGCGCTGGAACTCGTCGCCGCGCAGGACGGTCGGGAGGTCGAAGCTGGTCCGTTCGCCGGTGAGGTACTCGTCGAGCTGGCGGGCCGCCTCGGCGATGACCGGGTCGGTGGCTTCGACCCGGTCACCGAGGGTTTCCGACGCCGGCTTCACCCAGTGGTGCGGGAAGTAGACGCCGACGAGGGCGTGGGCGGAGGCGACCAGGGTGAGGTCCCCGATCCGGGTGCTGACGATCGCGTGCCTGTTCATGGTGATGGAACGGATCAGCACCCGGACGTGTGAGGGTCTCAGGCGTTGACGCGCTCCCGGGTCCGGCGCCGGAACTCGCGGCCGATCCTGGACACCTCGACCCTGTGCAGGTCAGTCACCGCGATCCCCGGCGTACTGTCCGCCGGGCCTTCGGCCACCACCTTGCCGGTTGGATCTATCACGCTCGACTCCACGCCGGCCACTGGATTGGCCGGCACGGCCAGGCTGATCCAGTAGGTGTTCGCCGCGGCGAATCCGCGGGCCTGGGTCGGCGCCACCTCGTTCCCCGACGAACCAGTGGTCGAATACGACACCAGCACGGCGTCCGCGTCCAGCCGATCGTACTCCGTGAACAGCTCCGGGAAGAGCACGTCCAGTCCGAGCGCGAGGCCGAAGCGGTAGCCGTCGACGTCGACGGTCACCGGCTCCGTGCCCGGGGTGTACATCCAGGTGAGCTTGGTGGTCGACAGCATGCGTTCGTCGTACCGCGCGACCACCGTGCCCTGGTCGGAGACGACGTACACGCTGTTATGCGGTCGGGTCGGCAACTGGTGAATCGACGGGATCACGGTCCAGATGCCGAGTTCACGGCTGAGCTTGGTGATTCGGTCGAGCTCGTCCTGCAGCACGGTCCAGTCGGCTTTGCTCCAGTCGGACGGGCCGATCTCGTCCGGGCCGAGCTCGGACATGATGTGCTTGCTGGGGAAGCAGATCGCTCCCTCGGTGAAGTGCACCAGGCGTGCGCCCGCGTCGGCGGCCTGCTGCATCAGCCTGCGGACCTCCGCGCCGCTCGCGCGCAATCCGTCGGCATCGGTGGGGTCCTGGCGGACGGTCGACTGGGCAACCGCGAACCGCAGGGTGTTTTCCGGCATGTCTTCTCCTGTCGGAGTCGGACGGAAGTGCCGGAGGGCAGCCGTGTAGGACTCGCCCGTTTTGGCGGCGCGGGCTCTGACCCGTCGCTTGAAGTTCCTGTGCGCTGTCATCTGGCCTTCCACGCACTCGCACGCGATCCCCCAGCGACCCCGCCCGAGGCAGTTGACCAGGACGAGCGACCCGAGACAGGAAGTCCCTTTGCCTTCTTGGCTGGACCAGGCTGGGGCCGGTCGGCGAAGGTGGGGCGCGGGCCGCGCCGGGCTCATATGTTTCCGCAACGGCCGCGGGGTCGTCAAACGCCCACGCCGTACGGCGAGACGTCGTACCCCCGGCGTACGGCGGACGTCGTACCCCGGCGGCATAAGTGTGGGGATCATGAGGTTGTCTTGGGGAGACGGCAGACGACAGAGGGAGCAGAGGGTGAGCATTCGAGTCGGGTACAAGGCGTCGGCGGAGCAGTTCGGGCCGCGGGAGCTGGTGGAGTACTCGGTCCGGGCGGAGGAGCTCGGGCTCGACAGTGTGACGGTGTCGGACCACTTCCTGCCGTGGCGGCACGAGGGCGGGCACGCGCCGTTCGCGCTCGCCTGGCTCGCGGCGGTCGGCGAGCGGACCAACCGGGTGCTGCTGGGGACCTCGGTGCTCACGCCGACGTTCCGGTACAACCCGGCGGTAATCGCGCAGGCGTTCGCCACGCTGGGCGTGCTGTACCCGGGCCGGGTGATGCTCGGCGTCGGAACCGGCGAGGCGCTGAACGAGATCGCGGTCTCCGGGATGGAATGGCCGGAGTTCAAGGAGCGGTTCGCGCGGCTGCGGGAGTCCGTGCAGCTGATCCGCGACCTCTGGACGAAGGACGGCGTCAGCTCCGAGGGCCCGTACTACCCGACCGTCGACGCGTTCATCTACGACCGGCCTTCGTCCCCGCTGAAGGTGTACGTCGCTGCGGGCGGTCCGCTGGTCGCGAAGTACGCCGGTCGCGCGGGCGACGGCTTCATCGCGACGTCCGGCAAGGGCATGGACCTCTACACCGAGAAGCTGATCCCGGCTGTTCGCGAGGGTGCCGAGAAGGCCGGCAAGGCCTTCGAGGACCTGGACCGGATGCTCGAGGTGAAGGTCTCGTACGACCGTGATCCTCAGCTCGCACTGGAGAACACCAGGTTCTGGGCGCCGCTGTCACTGACGCCGGAGCAGAAGCACAGCGTCACGAGCGCGACCGAAATGGAGCAGCTGGCCGACGAGTTGCCGATCGAGCAGGTCGCCAAGCGCTGGATCGTCGCCTCGGACCCGGAGGAGGTCGTCACCCAACTCCAGCCCTACCTCGACGCCGGCTTCAACCACTTCGTCGTCCACGGCCCCGGCCACGACCAGGAACGCTTCCTCACCCAATTCACCACCGACGTCCTCCCCCTCCTCCGCAAACTCGGCTGACACCATGCTCGCCAGCCAGCGGGTGGGGTCGGCTGCCTGCTGACCACTCGCGCGCGGGTGCAGGCGTCGAGTGCGAGGAGTGTGCCATCGACTGTGCCCTCCGTGCCGCCAGCGGCTCCGGCTAAGCGCGGGATTCGCCGGGACTGCTAGCGGAGGTCGGCTGAGAAGGATTTGGCGGCTTGGGTCAGGAGGGGGACGGCGCGGTGGACCAGTTCTCCTGTCATCCGGCCGGCTGGGCCGGAGATGGAGATCGCCAGCTTTGACGGGGCGTCGGGTACCGCCACCGCGATGCAGCGGACGCCGAGCTCCTGCTCGCCTTCGTCGGTGGCATAGCCGGCTTCCTCCACAGCGCGAAGCTGTTCCGTGAACTTGCCCGGGTCGGTGATGGTGGCATCGGTGTGCTGCGGCATCCCCGTGCGACGCAACAACTCGCGGACTTCCGCTTCCGGCTGCTGAGCGAGAATCGCCTTGCCCACCGCGGTGCAGTGCGGCAGCACCCGGCGCCCGACCTCGGTGAACATCCGCATCGAGTGCCGGGACGGGACCTGCGCGAGGTACACGATCTGATCGCCGTCGAGCATCGCCATGTTCGCCGATTCGCCGAGCTCGTCGACCAGCCGGGTCAGGTGTGGACGGGCCCACACACTCAGCATGTGTGACGAACTCTCGCCGAGCCGGATCAGCCTCGGCCCGAGAACGTACTGGCGGGACTGCTCCTGCCGGAGGTAGCCGAGATCGACAAGCGTGCGAACCAGCCGGTGGATCGTCGGCAGCGGCAGTCCCGAGGCCGTGGCCAGCTGGGACAGGCCCATCATCCCGCCTGCGTCGGCCATCGTCTCGAGCAGCCCGAAGGCGCGCTCGATCGACTGCACGCTGCCGGAGCGGCCCTTGCTGCCGTTCTCTTCCGTCACTGCGCACCCACTCTTCTCGGTACTTTCCGGATCACGGAAGTTTAGCCTCAGATCCCGGAAAGCAGCGCGCATTGCTTCTTCCGCAAAGTAGATATTAGTATCCGCGATACGGAAATAACCGTCAAGTGAACGAGGTGTGCTGATGAGCCACGTGGATGCTCTGGCCGACGAACTGGATCGGCGGCTCGCCGATGCGGACGCGGCACTGACCACGCTGTACCCCGGCGATCGCGGGGACCGGCAACCAGTTCACACCGTCTACGTCCCCGCCGACCGGTACGACGCGGGCACGGTCCGCAACTGGGCCGAGGAGGCAAAGGCCGCACTCGGCGCAGAGCCGACAGAACTGACCGAAGCGCTGGACCTCCCGCCGGACCTGGGTGCCGAGCTACACCAGCGAGTCCGCGCCAAACTCGATCGCGAGCCGATCGAAGACCTCCGCATCGACTTCGAGGACGGCTACGGCACCAGGCCCGACGACCAGGAGGATGCGGCTGCGATCGCGGCAGCCCGTTCGCTGGCTGAGAGTGTGACGGCAACGCCGTACCACGGCCTCCGGATCAAGTCCCTCGAAGCGCCGAGCCGCCGCCGCGGGCTGCGCACGCTCGACCTCTTCCTCCGTGAGTTCTCGACAGCGCTGACGGACGGCTTCGTGATCACGCTCCCCAAGGTCACCTCGGTCGAGCAGATCGACGCGATGGTGCTCGTCCTGTCGACGATGGAGGAAGCACATTCGCTGGCTGCCGGCTCGCTCAAGTTCGAGATCCAGGTCGAGACGCCCCAGGCGATCCTCGGCCCCGACGGCACCGCGCTCATCGCGCGGATGATCAGGGCCGGCGCCGGCCGCGTCACCGGTCTGCACTACGGCACGTACGACTACTCGGCCTCGCTCGGCGTCGCGGCGGCGTACCAGAGCATGGAGCATCCCGTCGCCGACCACGCCAAGGATGTGATGCAGTTGGCCGCGGCAGGCACCGGCGTTTTCGTCTCCGATGGTTCCACGAACGTCCTGCCGATCGGCGACGCCGTGCACAGCGCCTGGCGACTGCACTTTCGCCTGGTACGACGCTCGCTCGCCCGCGGCATCTATCAGGGCTGGGACATGCACCCGGCTCAGCTCCCGACTCGATTCGCCGCGACGTACCTGTTCTACCGCGAGGGTCTGGACGTCGCCGGTGCTCGGCTGCGCGCGTACGTCGGAGGCGGCAACTCCGGCTACCTCGACGAGCCGGCGACGGCTGCCGCGCTGGCCGGCTATGTGCTGCGTGGGCTGGAGTGTGGTGCCGTTGAGCCGGCGGAGGTCGACAAGCTGATCGGAGTGGATGCCGCCGGACTGGCGAAACTGGCCCGCCGCCCGCTGCGGTCGAGTTAGCCTCACGGCATGCGACTGGTAGCGGAATTCACCACCGAGCCCTTCGAGGTCGAGGGGCAGCCGCCCGCCCATGCCACCGAGGCGTTCCAGGCTGCCCAGGAGGCCGGTCTGGAGTGCGACTTCGGCCCGTTGGGTACGTCGGTGCGCGGTGAACAACAGCTGTTGCTGCCGGCGCTGACCGGGGTGATGGAGGCCGCGTTCGCGAACGGTGCCACCCAAGTGACCTTGCAGGTACGGCGCGATGGCTGAACTCGAGGACCATCCGCTCGTCACCGCGATCGCACCGCTGATCGAGCGTCTGAACGCTGAGCTGGTGGCTCCGGCGGATGCAGGTGCGGACGATGTGACCCTGAGCTGGGAGGGCGAGCCGGTGGTCGCCGTACGGCTTCCGCGCGGTGAAGGCGGCGTGCATGCACTGCTGACGGAGGTCGCCGCGGAGATCGGCGCGCCGTTGAGCGGGTTGTCGCGGGGTGAGAAGCAGCGGGCTGTGCTGATGCTCGAGGCGAAGGGCGCATTCGAATACCGGAAGTCGGCCGAGATCGTGGCCGAGGCGCTCGGCGTCACCCGCTTCACCGTCTACAACTACCTGAACCGCGCTCGCGACTGAGGAATTTCAACAAACTGTTGACGGGGCGCAGGGTGCATGACACTCTCTCGTCATACGGAAACTTGATTTCGGGATTCGAGAAGGTGTGATCCGTGGATCTGCAGGAGTTCAACTCCACTCCCGCCGACCGGCTGCGTCCGCTGCTGGCGGCCTGCTGCGACGTACCGCGCTGGGTCGACGGCGTTCTCGCCGGACGCCCGTACGGCGACGTGGCCAAGCTCAACCAGGTCGCGGACGAGGCGTTGCGAGAGCTGGACGACAGTGACGTCGATCGAGCTCTGGCGGCTCACCCGCGCATCGGTGACCGGGCCGAAGGTGCCGGCACCGAGGCTGCCTGGTCACGCAATGAGCAGGCGGGAGTCGGTGACGACCCGGACATCCGCATGGCGCTCGCGGCCGGGAACCGCGAGTACGAGCAGCGGTTCGGCCGCGTCTTCCTGATCTGCGCCACCGGTCTCTCGGCGCCGGAGATGCTGACAAGCCTCCGGCAGCGGCTGACGCATGACGACGTCACCGAGGCCGCCGTCGTACACGAGGAACTCCGGAAGATCGCACTCCTCCGCCTCGCAAAGGTGATCGCATGAGCTCCGTCAGCACGCACGTTCTCGACACCGCACTCGGGCGGCCCGCCCAAGGTGTGCCGGTCCGACTGTCGCGGATCACCGACGAGGCCGTCGTACTCGGAACCGGAACGACGGACGCCGACGGCAGGGTCACCGACTTCGAAGGCGGACTTGAGGCCGGCACCTACCAGCTGTGGTTCGACATCGCGGCGTATGCGACCGCGACCGGCCAGAGCATCTTCTTTCCCGAGGTCACCGTGACCTTCACGATCACCGACGAGCGGCACCACCATGTCCCGCTGCTGCTCAGTCCGTTCGCGTATTCCACCTATCGAGGGAGCTGACCCATGGCCATCCACCTGGGAGCCAATCAGTACGGCAAGGCCGAGAGCCGGGTCGTCCGCATCTACCGTGACACGCCGCGCCACCAGATCCGCGACCTGAACGTCTCGTCCTCCTTGCGCGGAAACTTCGAGGACGCGCACACCACCGGCGACCAGCGCGACGTACTGCCGACCGACACCCAGAAGAACACCGCGTTCGCGTTCGCCAAGGAGAAGGGCGTCGGCGCGATCGAGGACTACGCGCTGACGCTCGGCGGTCACTTCCTCGACGCCGCCCCGGCGGCCGACGGCGCGCGGATCGAGGTCGAGGAGTACGCGTGGGAGCGGATCCCGGTCGACGGCGAGGGCCACGACCACTCGTTCGTCCGGGCCGGCAGCGGCGTCCGTACGACCGTCGTCAACGTCGAGGGCCGTGGTGACGAGCGGAAGTCGTACGTCGTGTCCGGCATCCGCGACCTCGTCGTACTCAAGTCGACCGGGTCGGAGTTCCACGGGTTCCTGAAGGACAAGTACACGACGCTGCAGGAGACGGACGACCGCATCCTCGCGACGTCGCTGGTCGCCCGGTGGCGCTATGACCACACGGATGTCGACTGGGACAAGTCGTACGAGGGGATCAAGCGGCTGCTGCTGGAGCAGTTCGCCAAGATCCACAGCCTCGCGTTGCAGCAGACTCTCTACGGCATGGGTGAGGCGGTGCTCGAGCAGCACCCCGAGGTCGCGGAGATCAAGTTCTCGGCCCCGAACAAGCACCACTTCCTGGTCGACCTGAGCCCCTTCGGCGTCGACAACCCCGGCGAGGTCTTCATCGCCGCCGACCGCCCCTACGGCCTCATCGAAGCCACCATCACCCGCGACGAAGCCTCCGCTCCCGGCTCCGCCTGGCACGCCACCCCCGGCTTCGTGTAGCAGCCCCGGCGCCGTCCCCGGCGGACCGCCAGGCCATCAGTCCCCGGCGGACCGCCAGGCCATCACAATGGGCGCCAGGCGAGGCACTCACGGGGCGCACGGCCGGGAGGCCGCAGTTGTGATGGCCTGGCGATCCGCCACCCACCGCCCGAACCCCAGGCTCTGGCGGCGTCGGCTTGTGCTGGGGCCGGACGTGGGGCACTCACCAAGTGCAGGCGATCGCGACGGTCCACGCTCAGCCGTGGGCCCGGTGCGGCCAATCGCGCACGTTGGTGAGTGGCGTAGATCCGCCCTTCGTGTAGGAACCTCCAATGGTGGGGTGTCGGGCGGGGGGAAGTTCGTGGTCGCTGCCGGTGACGGGGTGTCGGGCAGGTGGGTTGACTGAGGTCACATCCCCCGTGAGGAGCAGGCACTCGATGAGCACAGAGCCGATCGTCATCGACGGAGCGAGCGTGGTCACGCTGGACCGGCAGCGACGCGAGTTCACCGGTCATGTAGTTGCTGAAGGCAATCGTATTGCCGCGGTCGGCGAAGGGCCGGCGCCGGCGTACGACGGAGCCCGGGTGATCGACGGACGCGGCTGTCTCGTCACCCCCGGGTTCGTCAACACCCATCAGCATCTCTACCAGTGGGTGACCCGCGGGCTCGCCGCCGACGCGACGTTGTTCGGCTGGCTGACCACGCTCTACCCGGTGTGGGCCGGCATCGATGACGAGTCAGTCCACGTCGCCGCACAGGCCGCGCTGGCGCAGCTCGCGCGTACCGGCTGCACCACCGCCGCCGATCACCACTACGTCTTTCCGCAAGACGGAAAAGATCTTCTGGAGGCGGAGATCCGCGCCGCGGCGGAGGTCGGACTGCGGTTCCATCCGGCGCGCGGATCAATGGACCTCAGCAAGAAGGACGGCGGACTGCCGCCCGACTCGGTAGTCGAGGACCGCGACGAGATCCTGGCCGCGACCGAGGCCGCGATCGACCGCTGGCATGACCCCAGCCCAGGCTCGATGCTGCAGATCGTGGTCGCCCCTTGCTCGCCGTTCAGCGTCACCGGCGACCTCATGCGCGACGCCGCCGTACTGGCCCGTCGCAAAGGCGTCCGGCTTCACACCCACCTCGCGGAGACCACCGACGAATCCGACTGGTGCCGCGAGAACCACGGCTGCACCCCACTGGAGTACGCCGCTCAGCTCGGCTGGACCGGCCCGGACGTGTGGTTCGCCCACGGCATCCACTTCGACGACGCGGAGATCAAGCAACTAGGCCAGACAGGCACCGGCATCGCACATTGCCCAAGCTCCAACGCTCGCCTCGGCGCCGGGATCGCCCGTGCCGCCGACCTGCGAGCAGCCGGCAGCCCGGTCGGCCTAGGCGTAGATGGTGCCGCCAGCAACGAAGCCGGCAGTCTGGTCGAAGAGATTCGTCACGCCTTGCTGTTCGCTCGCGCCCGCGGTGGTCCTCAGGCGCTCGACGTACGCGCGGCGCTCGAGATGGCAACTCTCGACGGCGCCCGCATCCTCGGCCGCGAGGACGAAATCGGTTCGCTGGAAGTAGGCAAACTCGCCGACCTCGCCGTCTGGCGCCTCGACACCCTCGACCACGCCGGCATCTCCGATCCCGTGGCTGCACTAGTCCTTGGTACGCCGCCACCGCTGGAACTTCTCCTCGTCAACGGCCGCCCCGTCGTCGAACACGACACCGTCCTCACCGTCGACGAGTCCGCCCTGGCGGCGCAGGTGACGAAGACCCAGCAAGCCCTGGTCGCGAAGGCCCGCTGATCAGGCGCGAACGCAGGCTGGTCAGCTGGAACGCAGGCTGGTCAGCGCGAACGCAGGCTGGTCGGGCGCGAAGGCAAGCTGGTCAAGGCCCGCTGATCAAGCCGAAGGCAAGCTGGTCAAAACCCGCTGACCTCGCCATCAAAGCCGCGATCAGCTCCTTCCGCGTTTGGTGGGTTCACCCACGAGCTTGTGGGTTCCCCCACGGTATGCGGGGTGCGAACCCACAACCTGGTGGGTGAACCCACGAAATGGGCAGCTCCGAGGCGCCGGCGTGCGCGTGCCGGCGTACGCCTGCCCGGCGTACGGCCTGCCCGGCGTCCGGCTGGTCGGTGTCCGAGGTGACGGCGTGCGCCTGGTCGGCGTATGCGTGGCGGTTAAGGGCGCTCGGGGTGCAGGAGGTCTCCGTTGATCCAGACGGCGTGGACGTCGGCGGGGGTGCCTAGGGTGAAGATTCGGGCCAGGGCTTCTTCGGCGTCGTCGGCGTGTTCGACGCTGACGGCTAGGGGGGAACCGTCGGCAGGGCGCAGCAGTTGGGCGTCGAAACGCTTGCCGACGCTCAGGTCGCCGACCTCGTGCAGCCCAAGCGCTTCAGCACCAGCAGACGTTGCCAGGTACAAAAGGTGCGCCGCAGATAGCGGGCAACCGTGCTCCCCGAGCAGCCGCTGGACGAAGTACGCCTGCAGCCCCTCCTTCAAGAGCGAGAACCCCGTGCCGGCCCCGACGTCCGACCCGAGCGCGACGCGTACGCCGTACTGCACATGCCGAGCCAGAGGGAACAACCCGCTGCCCAACGCGGCATTGCTCGTCGGGCAATGAGCGACCGCCGCACCACCCAAGGCGAGCATCTTGAGCTCGACGTCGATCGGGTGGACGTTGTGCGCGAGCACAGCCCGGTGGTCGATCAGCCGGTGCCGGTCGTACGTGCTCACGTAGTCGCTGCCGCCGAACAGCTCGCCGACAACCGCGATCTCCGCCTCGTTCTCGTTGACGTGCGAGGTGAACAGCGAGCCGGGAACCTCGTCCAGCACCCGGCGGCAGACCGCGAGGAGGTCGTCAGTACACGACAGCGAGAAGCGCGGCGTCACGGCGTACCGGTTGCGACCGACGCCGTGCCAGCGCTCCGCCAAGGCCAGGGATTCCGTGTACGCGCGTTCCGGCGTCGTGAGCAGGTCCTTCCGCAACAGCCGATCGCTCACGACCAGTCCGCTCGTGATCCGCAGACCGACCTGAGAGGCGGCGGCGAACAGCGTGTCGACCGCATCGGCATAATGAGCGCCGAACACCAGCGCGCTAGTGGTGCCCGCAGCCGCGAGGCCGCGGACAAACTCGGCTGAGACCCCCGCCGCGTAGCCGGTGTCCGCCATCCGAGCCTCTTCGGGCAGCGCATAGCGATCGAGCCATTCCAGCAAGGGCAGGCCGAGCCCGCCGACCGCCCGGATCTGCGGGAAGTGCACGTGGGTGTCGACGAACCCAGGCAAGACCACGCCGCCCGTCAGGTCGACGATGTCCTCGGCCGGGTGCGCCCGTCGTACGTCGCTAAAGGGGCCTCGAGCAACGATTACGCCGTCCCTGACCAGCAGTGCGGCGTCGGCGTCGACCCGCAGGCCGCCGCCGGTGAACGGGTTGTCCGGGGTGTCGAGGAAGGTTCCTCGGAATATCGTCATGCCTTCGCCTCACGGTGAACAGGGTTGCGCTCGGCAACGAATAGTTGGAGCAGCCAGGCCGCCACGCTGACCGCGATGACGGCCGGCTCCTTGCCGGTGAGCTCCGGCAGGCCGATGGGCGTGGTGATCCGGGCGATCGCCTCGTCGGTGTTGCCGTCCTCGGCGAGCTTGCGGCGGAACCGCGTCCACTTGGCGCTCGAGCCGATCAACCCGATCGTGGCCAGATCGCCCCGGCGGATGGCGGCATCGCACAGCGCCGCGTCCTCCGCGTGGTCATGCGTCATCACCAGCGCATGCGTACCCGCCGGCAGTTCACCGACAACTAGCTCCGGCAGCACCGGCACGTGGTGCACGTGGACATTGGCCACCGCATCATCGAGTACGGCGAGCCGCTCGGCCACCAGCTGATCGGGACGCGAATCGATCAGATGCAGCTCGATGTCATGCCGAGCCAGGATCCGCGCGAGCTCGAGCCCGACATGCCCCACTCCGAAGATCGCCACGGACGGAACCACCGGCAACGGCTCGAGCAACAGCTTCACCTCGCCACCACAACACTGAACCCCATGCTGGTACGGCGCTTTGTCCGACAACGCGACCTCGAGAACCTCCGGCTCAACAACACCCGCCCCGATCATCGCGCGGGAACGCTCAACGGCAAGCGCCTCCAGATTGCCGCCGCCGACCGTGGCCCAAGTCCGTTCCGCGGAGACCACCATCTTGGCGCCGGCCTCCCGAGGGGCATGCCCTCGAACAGACATCACGGTGACCAACACCCCAGGCTGCCGTTGTGAGCGAAGCCGCGAAACCGCCTTCATCCATTCCATTTCGGCCGTCACACTCCACTCGCCTCGAGCTGCTCCACGCGGACCGACGACCGGGCCTGTTCCAGTGCCCAATAGACGGCCTCGGGTGTCGCCGGCGACGGAAGGTCGACACTCGTCCCGGAAGGACCGAACGCCGCCGCAGCCTGGCGCAACGCCTCACGCACCGAGAACGCGAGCATCAGCGGCGGTTCACCGACCGCCTTCGAGCCGTACACAGCACCGTCCTCGTGCGCCTTTTCCAGCAGGCGGACATTGAATTCCGCAGGCATCTCCGAGAAGCTCGGCAGCTTGTAGGTACTCGCGGCCTGAGTCGCGAGCCGGCCGCGATGAGGGCCGTCGCTCTCGTCCCAGCGAAGGTCCTCGAGCGTCAGCCAGCCCGCTCCCTGGACGAAGCCGCCCTCGATCTGGCCGACATCGATCAACGGGCTGAGACTGTCGCCGACGTCGTGGACGATGTCGACCCGGCGCAACGTGTAGGCGCCGCTGAACCCGTCCACCTCGACTTCGGCCGCGGCAACGCCGTACGCGAAGTACTTGAAGGGCTCGCCGCGCATCGCGTTGGCATCCCAGTGCAGCCCTTCGGTTCGGTAGAAGCCCGCCGCCCACAGCTGGACGCGCTGCATGTAGGCGTCGTGGACGACTTCCTCCCAGCGCAAACTCTCGCCGTCGAACGTCAGGCCGCGCACGGAACCGTCGACGAACCGCACGTCGCGCGGGCTGATGCCGAGGCGGCCGCCGGCGACCTGCTCGAGGCGTTCGCGGATCTGCTCGCAGGCGTTCTTGATCGCTGCGCCGTTCAGATCCGCTCCGGACGAAGCCGCTGTGGCCGAGGTGTTCGGCACCTTGTCGGTCCGCGTCGGGGCGAGCCGTACCCGAGCCAGTGGTACGCCCAACGTCGTCGCCGCTACCTGCAGCATTTTCGTGTGCAGGCCCTGGCCCATCTCGGTGCCGCCGTGGTTGATCAGCACCGAGCCGTCCTTGTAGACGTGCACCAAAGCCCCGGCCTGGTTGAACGCGGTCAGGTTGAACGAGATGCCGAACTTGACCGGCGTCATCGCCAACGCCCGCTTCCGGTGCGGGTGCTCTGCGTTGAAACGCTCGATCTCCGCGCGCCGCCGTACGACGTCACCGTTCTCCGACACCTGGCTCCAGCAGGACTCGAGCCGGTCGGCGTGACGAACCGGCTGCCCGTACGGCGTGGTGTCGTTCAGCCGGTAGAGGTTGCGTCGCCGGAGTTCGATCCCGTCGTACCCGAGCAAAGGTGCGCAGCGGCCGAGGATGTCCTCGACGACGATCATGCCCTGCGGTCCGCCGAAGCCGCGGAACGCTGTCTGCGACGTCTTGTTCGTCTTGGCGATCCGGCCGTCGACGCGGACGTTGGGGATCCAGTAGGCGTTGTCGAGGTGGCACATCGCGCGGGCGAGGACCGGCTCGGAGAGGTCGAGGCTCCAGCCGCCGTCGGCGGTGAGGGTCGCGTCGAGTGCCACCAGGTGGCCCTCGCCGTCGAAGCCCGCTCGCCACTCGCTGTGGAAGCCGTGGCGCTTGCCGGACATCGTCATGTCCTGCGTGCGGTTGAGCCGCAGCCGCACGGGCCGGCCGGTCAACGTCGCCCCGAGCGCGGCGATGGCGGCGAACCCGTGCGGCTGCATCTCCTTGCCCCCGAAACCTCCGCCCATCCGGAGACACTGCACGGTCACCTCGTGACTCGGTACGCCGAGAACGTGCCCGACGATCTCCTGCGTCTCGGACGGGTGCTGCGTGCTGCTCTGGACGAAGATCTGACCGGCCTCGTCGACCAGTGACAACGCGACATGGGTCTCGAGGTAGAAGTGCTCCTGGCCGGCGAACTCGAACTCGCCGTGGAAGACATGCTCCGCATCGCGGAAAGCCTCGTCGACGTCACCACGGGACAAGTGCCGTCCGGTGCCTTGGAAACTGCCCGCGGCGATCGCTTCGCGGACCGTTACCAGCGAGGGGAGCGGTTTGTACTCCACCTCAACGGCCGCGGCGCCGAGGCGGGCAGCCTCCAGACTCTCTCCCAGTACCCAGCAAATGGCGTGTCCATAGAACATCGCCTCGGTCGGGAACAACGGCTCGTCGTGCTTCACCCCGGCATCGTTGACCCCGGGCACGTCCGCTCCGGTGAGAACCCGCACCACGCCCGGTACGTCGTACGCCCGCTCTACTCGGAGAGCAGTGATCTCGGCATGGGCATGCGGCGACTGGACCGGCCAGGCGTGCAGGACATCACGAGTGCGTACGACGAGATCGTCGGTGTAGAGCGCCTTGCCGGTGACGTGGAGAGCAGCGCTCTCGTGCGGAAGCGGCAATCCGACAACGGCTTGCTGAGGTCGTTCGGACAGCTGGCTCATGCGCTGGCTTCCTCCCGGCTGGCGTTCTCGGCGTAGAAGCGGAGCAACGACTGGCCGAGCATTGCCGAGCGGTACGACGCACTCGCCCGGTGGTCGTCCATCGGCGTACCCTCGGCCGCCATCACCGCAGCCGCCTCGCGGACGGTCCGCTCGGTCCACGGCCGGCCGATCAGCGCGTCTTCGGTTGCCCGCGCGCGCAGCGGAGTGGCGGCGACTCCGCCGAGCCCGATCCTTGCCCGCCGTACGACGCCATCCTCGACGTCGACGGCGTATCCGACGGCCACGCTCGAGATGTCGTCGAAGCGCCGCTTGGCGATCTTGTGGAAGGCAGTCAACGGCTCGAGCGGCAGCGGAATCAGGACGGACCGGATGAGTTCGTCGGGAGCCTTCGAGGTTTGCCGGTAGCCGGTGAAGTAGTCCGCCAGCGGCACGACCCGCTCGCCGCGGCGGGACGCGAGTACGAGCGAGGCTTCCAGAGCCAGCAGTGCGGGCGGGGTGTCGCCGATCGGCGACGCGGTGCCGAGGTTGCCGCCAATCGTCGCGCCGTTGCGGATCAAGCGGGAGGCGAACTGCGGGAACAGCTGCGCCAGCAGCGGTACGCGTCCCTTGAGCAGTCGCTCGATCTCGCTCAGCGTCATCGCCGCGCCGATGCGCACCTCGTCCGGCCCGAAATCGAACTCCCGCAACGCGGAAAGCCGATCGATAGCAACTATGAGCGGTTTCCGGACACCACGGATATTTACCTCCACGCCGACATCGGTAGACCCCGCCACGATCTGCGCCTCAGGGCTTTCCGCCAGCAGCTCGAGTACGTCGTCCAGCTCGGCCGGCCGAAGGAACTCCGCTCCGTCGACCTCCATCGCTGTAGCCGCCGGCGGAGGCGGCGGTGCGAGCCGACGCGCCGCCAGCGCATCATCCGCCGTCGGCTCACCCAGCGCGTACGCCGCATCCCGAATCGGCCGATAACCCGTACACCGACATAGGTTCCCGCTCAGCGCATGCAGGTCGAACCCGTTAGGGCCATGCTCGTGATCGCGATGCCCGTTGGCCGTCGTACGCCCAGAGCGGTAGAACTCAGCAGCCATGCTGCAAACAAACCCAGGAGTGCAGAAGCCACACTGCGACCCACCCCGTACGGCGAGCTCCTGCTGCACCGGGTGGAGGTCGGCAGGCGAGCCCAGGCCCTCGGAGGTGATGACCTCCTGGCCATCGAGCGACGCAACCGGCAGCAGGCACGCGTTCACCGCGGTCCACTCCGTCGGGGTGTCGGTCCCAGGCCGGGCGACGAGTACGGAACACGCGCCGCACTCGCCCTCGGCACAGCCTTCCTTGGCTCCGGTCAGGCCGCGATCGCGCAGCCAGTCCAGCGCGGTCGTGTGGACGGCGACGTTACCGAGCGCCGTCGGCGAGCCGTTGACCGTGATCGAGCGGTCAAGCTGCGGCTCTGGGTGAATCGTCGTACTCATCGGCTGCTGCTCCAGCGGGTTCGTGCGCTGTGGATGGGGTTCGCGTCCTGGAGGAAGTCGTCGAAGCGGAAGCCGGCGATCTTCGCGATCTCGAGCAACGCGGCGGCGTGCTCCTGGTTCTCGCAGTTGCCCAGGCGCTCCCGGCCTTGTTCCACGATCCGGTCGAAGGAATCCGCATCGCGGACCGAGATCACCAGCGGGAAGCCGAAGCGCTCGCGGTAGGCCTCGGTGATCGCGGTCAGCTCGTCGCGATCCGGCTCGGCCAGGAAGGTCAGGCCATGCGCGGACTGATCCCGCAGCGACGCCTCGCCGCTCAGGCCGTCGGCGACGAACTGCGAGCCGAGCTGCGGGTACGACTCGATCAGTTGGCGCTGCTCCTCGTGCGACCCGGAGAACAGTGCTTCCTGGAAAGAGCGGCGTAGCGCGTGGGTGTCGGTGAAGGGCCGCATCTCCCAAGCCCGCTCGACCATCCAGCGCGGGCCCTGGAACAGTCCGGCGAACGTCTCCACGAACTCCTCGCGGCTCATCTTGTTCACCTGGTCCAGCCGGATCGAGTCGCCCGGCTGCCCGGCGACCGCAGGGCCGAAGTCCTTGCCCACATGATGGAAGACGATGTTCAGCAGGATCGCGGTCAGGCTGCCCAGCGTGATGCCGCTGCCGAAGATGATCTCGGCCCAGCCCGGCACCGCCTGCGCGACCTGCGGCTGCGCCGTGACGTACATGGCCAGACCGACGCTGGTCGCGACGATGACGACGTTCCGGTGGTCGTGGAAGTCGACTTTCGCCAGCGTCTGGAAGCCGACGACGGCGACAGTGGCGAACATCGCCAGAGCGGCACCGCCCAGCACGGGGTGCGGGATGCCGGCAACAATCGCGCCTGCCTTGGGCAGCAGACCGAGCAGGATCATGATCGCCCCGGCCGCCGCCACCACCCACCGGCTCTTCACCCGGGTCAGCCGGACCAGACCGACGTTCTCGGCGAAACACGTGTAGGGGAAGGAGTTGAAGACACCGCCGATCGTGGTGGCCAAACCGTCGGCGCGCAGGGCCCGGGCGACATCCTCGCGGCCGATCCGCTTCTCGACGATCTCGCCGGTCGCGAAGACGTCACCAGTCGTCTCCACCGCGGTGATCAGCATGACCACGACCATCGAGATGATCGCTGCGATCGAGAACTGCGGCCAGCCGAAGTTGAACGGCGTCGTGACACCGACCCAACCGGACTCACCCACCGCGGAGAAGTGTGCGTCCCCGAACGCCCAGGCGACCAAGGTCCCCACAACCAGGCCGGCCAGTACGGCGATCGTCGCCATGAACCCCTTGAACACCCGCTGGATCAGCACGATCAGCGCGAGCGTCCCGAGCGCGTAGGCCAGGTTCTTGCCGCTGGTCGGATCCGACGTCGGGCCGGCACCGCCGGTCGCATCCGCGGCGGCCACCGGCAGCAGCGCCAGACCGATGATCGTGATCACCGAGCCGGTCACGACTGGCGGGAAGAACCGGATCAGCTTGCTGAAGAACGGTGCCAGGAAGAAGGTGACCAGGCCGGCCACGATCACCGCGCCGTAGATGACCAGCAGGCCGTCGGTGCCACCGCCGGCAGCCAGGCCGATCGCGATCATCGGCGACACCGCCGTGAACGTCACGCCCTGCAGGAGCGGGAGCCGGACGCCGACCTTCCAGAACCCGACGGACTGGATGATCGAGGCGATGCCACAGGTGAACAGGTCGGCGTTGATCAGGTGGATGAGCTGCTCTGTGCTCAGTCCGATCGAGTTCGCCAGCAGGATCGGTACGATCACGGCACCGGCGTAGAACGCCAGTACATGCTGGAAACCGTAAACTGCGAGCTTGCCCGGGGGCAGGACCTCGTCGACTGGGTGGCGGTTGGCGCGGCGGCCGGGTCGCAGGATTGCCTTCATCGGGCACCTTCCTCGGTGGGGCTCGGGGGCGCGGCGTTTTGGTGATCTGCACGACAGCTTGGGCTCCGGCCAACCCCGTTTGCACCCCGCGAACCTCCGAAGATCGCGCAGTCCGGCAGCCCTCGTTTTGTGCGATCACCCAAACCAGAGGGTTCAGAGCGACTTGAGCGCCAGGAACACGTCGACCCGGTCCTCGAGCCGGGACAGATCGCGTCCGGTCAGTTGCTCCACGCGTTCGATCCGGTAGCGAACAGTGTTCACGTGCAAGTGCAGTGCTTCCGCTGCCCGCGACCACGAGCCGTCGCAGGCGAGGAACTCCTGCAACGTGGCGAGCAGGTCGGCATGCGTACGGCGATCGTGCTCCAGCACCGGCCCGAGTACGCGATGGGTGTACGTACGCCGCACGTCGTCGGGCAACGTGGCGAGCAGGAGCACATGCGAGGCGACCTCGTCCGACGTCACCACCGAGACGGGTGTCGTCGCGGCCCGGGCTACTCGATGGGCGAACCGCGCTTCCTCGAGCGCGCCCGCCAACGCGTCGACCGTGGTCTCACCGCTCACACCGACCCCGAGTCGCGCGCGTACGAGCCCGGGCGAGAGCCGCCCGAAGGCCCTGCGTAGTTGGTCAGGTAGCCCGGGGACAAAGGGCAGCAACGCGACCAGTACGCCGTCTCGGCCCGGTGCCACCACGGCCGGACCGACCGTGAGCGCGACGTCCTCGAGCAGCGTGATCGCGACCTCGCTCGCTCCCTCGTCTCGCAGCTCGGCCACGGCGACGACCATCGGCAGATCCGACCGCGCACCGGCCTGCCGCAGCGTCGTCGCGACCTCGACGTGGGGTGCGCCGCTCTCGACCAAGGCCAGTGCATCCGCCGCGAGTGGTCGCAGTGCGAGCCGGCCCTCGTCCCGCCGCGCTCGATCGAGAGCGGCGATCGCGCACAGCTCCTGCACCGCCTCGACATGGTCGCGTGTCCACCGCGTGTGGTTGCCCTCGATCACCAGCACCCAGGCGGTCAGGCGGTTGCCCAGGCCCGATCCCACTGGGAAGAGGCTGTACGACGTACCGCCGGCATCGGCAACCGCCGGAGTGCGATCCGCGGTGAGGAACCGCCGGGAGATGACGTCGAGAATCTCTTCGTCCAACTCGCCAGGCCCGGGTACGACGTGCCGGCCGGTGGGCGTGATGACTCGGCAGTCGTGGCCGATCTCGGCCGAGATGCGGTCGGCGAGCTCGTCGAGACTGCGGCCGGAGGCGATCGACGACAGCAGTTGGCGCTGACGGACCAGACTCGCGGACAGCCGGGCGCCAGTCTCGACCGAGCCCGCGGCGGCGACGTATTCGGTGACATCGGCGAAGGCGACCTCGGTGGGCACTTCGGCGAGGGTGACCTGATGGCGGCGGCAGGCCTCGAGCAGGTCGTCCGGTACGGCGCCTAGCAGCGCCTTGCCGGCCAGGATCGTGGTGGCGCCGCGCCCGGCCATGGACGACACGAAGGTCTCGCTGTCCGCTTCACTCCGACGCCAGACCAGTCCGGTGAGAACCAGTTCGCCGCCGCTCAGGTAGCGGCCGGGCTCGAGCAGGTCCGTGGTGACCAGCCGCCCGATCGTCTGGTCGAGCGCGTCCTCGGTCGCGTGCAGCAGCCGAAGTCCCAGCTCCGGCGCGTCGAGCAACTCCGACAGCAGCACGACGCACCTCCTCCGGCCGGTACACCGACCGGCACCTCGAGATCACCGGTTCTCAGAGGAACGTACAACGCGCGCGGCGCGGCGGGAACTGCGACGCACCTTGACGGGGTCACGATGCCGAGTCTATGGTTTTTTCGCAAAGCAGAAACAGATTTCCGCAATACGGAAAGTCGAGAATGCCATGAGTGACGCGCTGCGCTACACGGTGAACTGCTCGATCCTGTTCACCGAGCTTCCGCTGCTGGAGCGCCCGGCAGCCGCCAAGCGGGCCGGTTTCGGTGCCGTCGAGTTCTGGTGGCCGTTCGTCGAGGCGGTGCCGCCGGAGCGGCACGTCGATGCGTTCGTGAGTGCCATCGAGGACGCCGGCGTCCAGCTGACCGGGCTGAACTTCTTCGCCGGCGACATGCCGGGCGGCGACCGCGGCCTGGTGTCCTGGCCGAAGCGGTCGAGTGAGTTCCGGGACAACATCGACGTCACCATCGGCATCGGTGAGCGACTCGGTTGCCGGGCCTTCAACGCCCTCTACGGCAACCGGGAGACCGGCCACTCCGCGAAGGAACAGGACGACCTCGCGGTCGAGAACCTCGGCGCAGCCGCCCGAGCCGCAGCCCGGATCGACGGCACGGTCCTCGTGGAGCCGGTCAGCGGCGCGGAGCGGTACCCACTGCGGACCGCCGCCGACGCGATCGCCGTCATCGATCGCGTGCAAGCGGCGTACGACGAACGGAATGTCGGGCTGCTCGCGGACCTCTACCACCTGGCGGTCAACGGCGACGACGTCGATCGGGTCATCACGCAGTACGCCGACCGGATCGCCCACGTGCAGATCGCCGACGCCCCCGGCCGCAACGAGCCCGGCACCGGGACCCTCCCGCTGAGGAGACAGCTCGCCGTACTCGCGGATCAGGGCTACTCCGGCTGGGTCGGCCTCGAGTACAAGCCGTCCACCACCACCGTCGACAGCTTCAGCTGGCTGCCGCGCGCACGTCGCTGACACCACGTTTGGAGATTTGGATATGACGAATATTGCCTTCATCGGCCTCGGCATCATGGGGAGCCCGATGGCTGTGCACCTGGCCAACGCCGGTCACAGCGTTGTCGGCCTCGACCGCAGCGCCGAGCGCGCAAGGCCGCTCGTCGAGGCCGGCGGTCGCGCCGCGACCTCGCTTGCCGACGCCGTCAAGGGCGCCGACGTGATCTGCGTGATGGTGCCGGACTCGCCCGACGTCGAGGAGGTGCTCGCCGCGGAGGGCGGCGTCTTCCAGCTCGCCGAGACCGGCTCGCTGATCATCGACTTCTCCAGCATCCGCCCCGACGTCACCCAGCAGCTCGCCGAACAGGCTCGGGCCCTGGGCTTCCGGATCCTGGACGCCCCGGTCTCCGGCGGCGAGGCAGGAGCCAAGAATGCCGCGCTCTCGATCATGGTCGGCGGCAACGCCGACGACTTCGAGACCGCCAAGCCGATCTTCGACGTGGTCGGCAAGACCGTCGTCCACGTCGGCCCGAGCGGCTCCGGCCAGACCGTCAAGGCGGCCAACCAGCTCATCGTCGCCGCCAACATCCAGGCGGTCGCCGAGGCGGTCGTCTTCCTCGAGGCGTACGGCGTCGACACCAAGGCAGCACTTGACGTGCTCGGTGGCGGCCTGGCCGGCTCGGCGGTGCTGAACCAGAAGAAGGAGAACATGCTGTCGCGCTCCTTCCAGCCCGGCTTCCGGATCGACCTGCACCACAAGGACATGGGCATCGTCACCGCGGCCGCACGCGAGGCCGGGGTCGTCGTACCGCTCGGCTCGCTGGTGGCTCAACTGGTGGCTTCGGCCCGCGTGAACGGCGACGGTGGCCTCGACCACTCGTCTCTGCTGCGCGGCGTGGAGCGCCTGTCCGGAAAGGCGTCGGGCTGATGGCACGCATGCGCGCGGTCGATGCCGCCGTACTGATCCTGGAGAAGGAGGGCGCCACGCAGACGTTCGGTCTGCCCGGCGCCGCGATCAACCCCTTCTACAGCGCGATGAAGAAGCACGGCGGGATCAAGCACGTGCTGGCCCGCCACGTCGAGGGCGCCTCGCACATGGCCGAGGGCTACACCCGGGCGCGGGCCGGCAACATCGGGATCTGCGTCGGTACGTCGGGACCCGCCGGCACCGACATGATCACCGGGCTGTACTCGGCATCCGCGGACTCGATCCCGATCCTGTGCATCACCGGGCAGGCGCCGGTGGCCAAGCTGCACAAGGAGGACTTCCAGGCCGTCGACATCTCCTCGATCGCCAAGCCGGTCGCGAAGTGGGCTGTCACGGTGATGGAGGCGGCCCAGGTGCCGGGCACGTTCCAGAAGGCCTTCCAGCTGATGCGTTCCGACCGTCCTGGGCCGGTGCTGATCGACCTGCCGCTCGACGTCCAGCTGACGGAGATCGACTTCGACATCGACACCTACGAGCCGCTGCCGGTGGCCCGTCCCGCCGCGACGAAGGCACAGGCGGAAAAGGTGCTCTCGCTTTTGAGCGGTGCTCACAGGCCGCTGATCGTGGCCGGTGGCGGGATCGTCAACGCCGACGCGGCCGAGCTGCTGGTCGAGTTCGCCGAGCTCACCGGCATCCCCGTCGTACCGACGCTGATGGGCTGGGGAACGATCCCGGACGACCACCGCCTGATGGCCGGCATGGTGGGTCTGCAGACCTCGCACCGGTACGGCAACGCGACCCTGCTGGCGTCTGACCTGGTGCTCGGCATCGGCAACCGCTGGGCCAACCGCCACACGGGTTCGGTCGCGACGTACACCGAGGGCAGGAAGTTCATCCACGTCGACATCGAGCCGACCCAGATCGGCCGGGTGTTCGCGCCGGACTACGGCATCGTCTCCGACGCTCGCGCCGCCCTCGAGGTCTTCGTCGAGGTCGCGCGCGAATGGGCCGCCGCCGGCCGGCTGACCGATCGTTCTGCCTGGGCAGCCGAGTGCCGAGAGCGTCGTACGACATTGCAGCGCAAGACGCACTTCGACAACGTGCCGATCAAGCCGCAGCGCGTGTACGAGGAGATGAACCGGGCTTTCGGACCCGACACCCGCTACGTCAGCACCATCGGGTTGTCGCAGATCCAGGCCGCGCAGATGCTGCACGTCTACCGGCCGCGGCACTGGATCAACGCCGGTCAGGCCGGACCGCTCGGCTGGACCATCCCGGCCACGCTGGGAGTCGCGGTTGCGGACCCGGACGCGACCGTCGTGGCGCTGTCGGGCGACTACGACTTCCAGTTCCTGATCGAGGAACTCGCGGTCGGGGCTCAGTTCAACATCCCGTACGTGCACGTGGTCGTGAACAACTCGTACCTCGGGCTGATCAGGCAGGCGCAGCGCGGTTTCGACATGGACTTCTGCGTGCAGCTGTCGTTCGAGAACATCAACAGTCCCGAGGTCAACGGGTACGGCGTCGACCACGTCAAGGTCGCGGAAGGCCTTGGCTGCAAGGCGATCCGGGTGTCCGAGCCCGACGACATCCTGCCGGCGCTCGAACAGGCCAAGAAGCTGATGGTCGAACACCAGGTCCCGGTCATCGTCGAAATCATCCTGGAACGCGTCACCAACGTCTCCATGGGCCTCGAAATCGACAACGTCACCGAATTCGAGGACCTGGCCGAACGCCCCGAGGACGCCCCCACCGCAGTCGCCCTGCTCGGCTGATGCGTCCCGCTGACCTTCTGGCGCCGACGGCGTCTGCACGCCAACGCCCCCGGGTGGTTGTTGCCTCTGACAAGTTCAAAGGCACGCTCACCAGCGCCGAGGTCGCGGCCGCGGTGACTTCCGGCGTACGACGAGTTCACCCGGACGCGATCGTGGACGCAGTACCAGTGGCCGACGGCGGCGACGGCACCCTCGCCGCCGCCGTCGCCGCGGGCTTCGACCTGGTCCCGGTGACGGTCAGCGGTCCCACCGGCGAGCCGGTGCGAAGTGGGTTCGCCCGGCGCGGCGAGGTCGCTGTCGTCGAGCTGGCCGACGCCTCCGGGCTGATCCGACTGCCCGGTGGAATCCCCGCCCCGATGACCGCGACCTCGTACGGAACCGGCGAGCTGATAGCCGCGGCGATCGACGCCGGCTGCACCCGCGTAATCCTCGGCGTCGGCGGCAGCGCCTCCACCGAAGGCGGCGCCGGACTCGTCCGCGCGCTAGGCGCCAGGCTGTACGACGCCAACGGCGCGGAGCTGACCGAAGGCGGCGCTGCCTTGAGCGCGCTGGCGACCGTCGAGCTGACAGAGCTCACCGAGCGACTTGCTGGCGTCGAGGTCGTCGTCGCCTGTGACGTAGACAACCCCCTGACCGGCCCGTCCGGCGCAGCGGCAACGTATGGACCGCAGAAGGGCGCCAGTCCTGCGCAGGTGGAGGAACTGGACACCGCCCTCACCAACTGGGCAGACCTGGTGGCCCGCGCCCGCCGTGAACCCGCAGGAGCAGCAGCCGATCTCCGGCACGCGCCAGGCGCCGGTGCGGCGGGTGGAGTGGGCTTCGCCGCCCTCGCGCTGCTCGGCGCTCAGCTGCGCCCTGGAATCGAGCTTGTGCTCGACCTGGTCGGCTTCCACCAGCAGCTCGCCGGTGCGGACCTCGTCGTGACCGGTGAGGGCGCGCTCGACGAGCAGACTTTGCATGGCAAGGCGGTCGCCGGGGTGGCCGCTGCGGCTGCAGAGGCCGGGATCCCGGTGGTCGCTGTCTGCGGCACCAACCGGTTGGATGTTGCGCGACTCGAGCAGGCTGGTGTTCTCGCGGCGTACGCGCTGACTGACCTCGAGCCCGACGTACGTCGATGTATCGCCGACCCCGTCCCATTGCTCCGGCAACTTGGTGAACAGCTAGCGGCCGACCACCTGCCCCGATCTACGATGACAACAACCGAGAGGGGCGCCGTATGACAACGCTGGACCTCGTCATCAGGGCTCGCCGAGTGGTGAGCACCGCCGGTGAGGTGCCCCGCGCTGTGGGCGTGCGGGACGGCCGGATCGTGACGGTTGCGCCGTACGACGCAGAGCTCGTCAGCAGCGACGAAATCGTGCTGACCGACGACGAAGTGCTGATGCCCGGCCTGGTCGACTCGCATGTCCACGTCAACGACCCGGGGCGCACCGAATGGGAAGGCTTCACCAGTGCGACTCGAGCGGCGGCGGCCGGTGGTGTCACCACGATCATCGACATGCCGCTCAACAGCATCCCGCCGACCTGCGACGTACCGGCGCTCGACCTCAAGCGGAAGACCGCGATCAGCCAGGCGTACGTCGACGTCGGCTTCTGGGGCGGTGCGATCCCCGGCAACCTGAGCCAGCTGCGACCGCTGCACGACGCCGGCGTCTTCGGCTTCAAGTGCTTCCTGCTGCACTCCGGCGTCGACGAGTTCCCGCCACTCGGCCAAACCGAGCTCGAACCTGTCATGCAGGAGATCGCGAGCTTCGACGGCCTCCTGATCGTGCACGCCGAGGACGCCCACGGCATCGACAGCGCGCCGCCTCCACAGGGACCGAGCTACCAGGCCTTTGTGGAATCCCGCCCTCGCGATGCGGAAAACAAAGCCGTTGCCGACGTCATCGAGCTCGCCCGCCGGACCGGCTGCCGCGTCCACATCCTGCACGTGTCGAGTTCCGACGTACTCCCGATCCTCGCCGAGGCGCGGCGGGACGGCGTCCGGATCACCGCGGAGACCTGTCCGCACTACCTGACGTTCAGCGCCGAGGAGATCCCCGACGGCGCGACCCAGTACAAATGCTGCCCACCCATCCGCGATGCGGAAAACCGCGAGCAGCTCTGGGACGGCCTCCGCGACGGCGTGATCGACCTGGTCGTCTCCGACCACTCGCCATCCACGGTCGACCTCAAACGCCTCGACACCGGTGACTTCGGCGCGGCCTGGGGCGGCATCGCGTCGCTCCAACTCGGCCTGCCCGCGGTCTGGACCGGCGCGCGCCGCCGCGGCTTCACCCTGTCCGACGTCGCCCGCTGGATGTGCCAGGCCCCGGCCTGGCAGACCGCCCTTCAGCACAAAGGCCGCATCGAGCTCGGGTACGACGCGGACTTCTCCATCTTCGCACCGGACGAGACCTTCGTGGTCGACGTCAACACCCTGCATCACAAGAACGCGCTCACACCGTACGACGGACGGCAGCTCGACGGCGTCGTACGACGCACCTGGCTGCGTGGCGAGCCAGTCGATGCCAACCCACGCGGACGGCTGCTCACAGGAGGACAAGCATGACGCGCTATTACGCGCCGACCGGCGGGCTGCCCGCGCAGACCGACCTCACCACCGATCGTGCCGTCTTCACCGAGGCGTACGCCGTACTCCCGCGCGGCACCATGCGCGACATCGTCACCAGTCGGCTGCCGTTCTGGGAAGACACCCGGCTGTGGGTGATCGCCCGGCCGCTCTCCGGCTTCGCCGAGACGTTCTCGCAGTACATCGTCGAGGTCGCACCCGGCGGCGGTAGCGACAAGCCCGAGACCGACCCCGGCGCCGAGGCTGTGCTATTTGTTGTCGAAGGCAACGTTACGTTGACTGTGAGCGGGGAGAAGCACGATCTCGGGGCCGGCGGGTATGCGTTCCTGCCGCCGTCCGCCGACTGGACCTTGCACAACACCAGCGAACAGGTCGCCCGGTTCCACCTGATCCGGAAGGCATACGAGCGGGTCGAGGGCATCGACGTCCCCGAACCCTTCGTCACGAACGAGGTCGACGTCGAGGGTGTCGAGATGCCGGGCACTTCCGGTAAGTGGAAAACGCAGCGATTCGTCGACCCCGACGACGTGCGCCATGACATGCACGTCAACATCGTCAGCTTCGAGCCCGGCGGGGTGATCCCGTTCCCCGAGACTCACGTGATGGAGCACGGCCTCTACGTCCTCGAAGGCAAGGCGGTCTACCTCCTGAACAAGGACTGGGTCGAGGTCCAGGAGGGCGACTTCATGTGGCTCCGCGCCTTCTGCCCCCAAGCCTGCTACGCCGGCGGCCCCGGCCCCTTCCGCTACCTCCTGTACAAGGACGTCAACCGCCATCCCAAACTGTCCATCTAACACATACATGCCGGCGACTCACCGAACGGCGGCGCTCGTACGTCAAAGGCTGATCGTCACCGGGCGGTCGGGTGGGGTGAGGGGGTCCGTGGTTAGGCGGGCGTGGCGCTCGACGTCGTGGCGGGTGCCGTCGTAGGTGAGGCGTTGGCGTTCGAGGCCTTCGTAGAGGAAGCCGGCGCTGGCGGCGACGCCGCAGGAGGCGGGGTTGTTGATGCGGTGGCCGAGCTCCAGCCGGTAGAGCCCGGCTTCGTGGTGCGCCCAGTCGGTGAGCGCGCGGAGTGCGTCCCGTGCGACGCCTTGGCCGCGGACCTCGGCGAGCGTCCAGTACCACGTCCAGCCGACCTGATGGCGGTCGATGTTCGTCACCGCGACACATCCGATCGGGTGGTCGTCTGCATCGGCCACGGCGTACACGTGCCCGTTGTCGAGATCCGCTACCCGGCCGATCCACGCGACCGCTGACGCCCGGTCGACGATGCCGCCCTGGTTCGCCATCTCGGGATCCTGGTGCGCCGCCGTCAACCGCAGCGCGTCAGCCGTTCGCCACCGCCGAAGTTCCAGCCGCCCGAGCGCGTATTCCATCCATCGAATCTACCGCCGCCCCACCGAACGCAACTCCCCCTGCGGCGTGCCCGTTTTCCGTACGACGTACGACGTACGCCGTACGCCGTACGAGCGCAGGCGACATCGACCGGCCCGACCAGACCGGCGGCCTTGGGAGAGGATAAGACGCATGGGATATCTGGATTTCAGGGATCAGGTTGTGGTGGTCACCGGGGCCAGCAGTGGGATCGGGGCCGCGGCGGCGGTCGGGTTCGCGGAGACGGGTGCCACGCTCGCGCTGCATTACCACCAGAACGAGGAGGGCGCGAAGCACACCCTCGGAGCAGTGCAGACGGCCGGTGGGTCGGGGTCGGTGCATCAGGCGGATCTCGCCGATCCCGCCTCGGCCGGGAAGCTCATCGACGACGTCCTGGCCAAGCACGGGCGGATCGACGTACTGGTGAACAACGCCGGTGATCTGATCAACCGCTCGCCGGTCACCGACGTACCAGACGAGGAGTTCCACCGGATCCTGGACGTGAACCTGACCTCGGTGTTCGCGCTCAGCCGCCGGATCGTGCCGGTGTTCCGCGCGCAGGGCGGCGGCAACATCATCAACGTGACCTCGATCGCCGGGCGGCACGGCGGTGGCGGCGGGTCGGTCGTGTACGCGACCAGCAAGGGCGCGGTCAGCACCTTCACCCGCGGCCTGGCAAAGGAGCTCGCGCCGGAAGGCATCCGGGTCAACGCGATCTCACCCGGTGTGATCAAGACGCCGTTCCACGAGCGGCACACCGGTGACGAGCAGATGACCGGGATGATCGCGACCATCCCGATGGGCCGCACCGGCACGCCGCACGAGTGCGTCGGCACCATCCTGTTCCTCGCCTCCGACCGGATGAGCTCCTATGTCACCGGGCAGATCATCGAGGTCAACGGCGGCCAGTTGATGCCGTAAGCAACTGATGCTGGCTGGAAAGCGCTTGTATCGCAGGCGTCCACCTCGGATGGCGGGCTATTTCCCCGATAGCGCCCAATAACGGGCCATCCATTACATAACCCGCTACCCAGCGGGCCGGAACAGGGCGTTGTGGTCCAGCTCCTCACCGGTCGGCCGATACCCCAGCTCATCCAGTACGGCGTGCAGTCGCGCGCTCAGGTCCGCCCGCTTGTCCTCCACGAGCAGTGCGCGCGGCTGCAGTCGTGTCAGCGTGTGAGCGGCTCCGGACAGTGCTGCGATCTCACCACCCTCTATGTCGAGCTTGACGACGTCCAGCCGATCCAGACCGTTCTCCCTGGCCCAGTCGTCGAGCCGGAGCACTGGCACCTCCTGCACCACGTCACCGTCGCCGTAGAGCGAGCGCACACCAGCGTCAGCAACGTCGTACCGGCTATCAGCCCGCAGAGCCGCGTGCTGCCTCCGCTCACCCAACGCCGCCGGCACGACCTCTACCTGCAGCCCGTTGCGCTCTGCAGCCGTAGTCAGCTTCGCCAGGCAGTCCGCAGCCGGCTCGAACGCGATTACCCGCCCACCACCCAGCTCCTGCAGCCGCTTAGCCACAGTCAGCGCATGCACCCCGATGTTGGCTCCCACATCGAGTACGACGTCCCCTCGCTGGAGCTCGCCACGTAAGAATCGCTGGACAGCAGGCTCATACCGCCCGGCGTAGTACAGCACCGCCTGCAAGTTGTCCCGCAGGTCCAGCTCGAGTTGCACTCCTTGCCGCCGTACGACGACCTGTGTCGCCCACCCCGGCGACACCTTCACCAGGCCGGGGTTGGCCATAGCCAGGCGAGGCGAGATCCGCAGGGCTATCCGGCGCACGCCACGATCAGTCAGTCCCTCGACGGCTCCGACACCCCGTGCCACTCGTCGGGCCGCGGATGCTCCGGCAAAGCGCTCAGCCAGATAGGCAAGCCGCCAAGCAGCTCGCCACCCGAATCCGTCGCGCACGTCCACCTACACCCCTTACCCATCCCGCCCAACCCGATTCACGCGGGTTGGGCGGGAAAGGTTCAGCGGGAGAGGGTACGGAACCGGTGAGCGGACAGCGGGAGGAAGATCGCGATCAGCAGCAGAGGCGCGAGGACGGCCGCTACCTCGGCGTGCGTCCCGATCCAGGTTGCTGAGGCCGAGGGATCGGGGTTGCCGAAGAGCGTCCGGGACGCGGTGGCCGTCGCCGACAGCGGGTTCCACTGGGCGATCGTGCCCAGCCAGTCCGGCATGGTGGAGGTGGCGACGAAAGCGCTGGAGAAGAAGCCGACCGGCCACACCAGCACCTGCACCATCGTCACGCTCTGCGCGTTCTTCACCGTCAGCCCGATGAAGATCCCCACCCACAGCAACGCGAACCTCAGCAGCAACAGCAACCCGAACGCCGCCAGCGCCGCCGGCAACCCCTCATGCCACCGCCACCCGAGCGCCAACCCGGCCGCGACCAGCACGATCAGTGTCACCGCCGAGTCGAGCATGTCCGCGATACACCGCCCGAGTACGACGGCCGCCGAGCTCATCGGCAACGACCTGAACCGATCCGTTACGCCCTTGGACTTGTCCTCGGTCACTGCCGTCATGGTGCCTTCGAGCCCGAACAGCATCCCCAACGCGAAGATGCCCGGCACGAGCAGTTCGTAGTACGAGTCGCCGTCCGGGAACTCCATCGCGCCGCCGAGCAGCCCGCCGAACATCAGCAGCATCAGCACCGGGAAGAACCAGTTGAACAGCACCATCCCCGGCTGCATCCGCCAGTGCACCAGCGTCCGGCGCGCGATCGTCCAACTGTCTGCCAGCGCCCAACCGAAGGCCGTCACGCTGCGGCTCCAGTCAGGTGGAGGAACACTTCGTCCAGCGTCGGTCTGCGCAACGTGATGTCCTCCGGATCGATCTTTGCCTCATGCAACGAATTCGCCATCGTCACCAGTGCTCTGGTGCGATCCTTCACCGGCACGCTGATCCGTACTTCGTTCACCCGGATCTCACCGTCTGCAAGGGGTTCCGCCAGCTGGATGACCCGGGCAACATCCGCCGGATCCGCGAGTACCAGATCCAGCCAGTCGGACCCGAGTTGGGTCTTGAGTTCATCAGGAGTGCCCTCGGCAACGACTTTCCCTGCCTTGAGCATCGAAATCCGGTTCGCCAGCTGATCCGCCTCCTCCAGGTATTGCGTGGTCAGCAGCACCGTCGTCCCGCCGTCGACCAGTTGCCGTACGGCGGACCACACCTCCAGCCGGCCGGCCGGGTCCAGCCCGGTGGTCGGCTCGTCGACGAACAACACCTTCGGCGCCACGATCAGACTCGCGGCCAGGTCTAGTCGCCGGCGCATCCCGCCGGAGTATTTCCCGACCGGCTGGCCGGCGGCGTCGGTCAGGCTGAATCGCTCCAGCAGATCGTCAGCCCGACGTACCGCGGCCGCGTGGCCGAGGTGGTTGAGCCGGCCGAACATGACCAGGTTCTGCCGTCCGGTGAGGATCTCGTCGACCGCTGCGTGCTGGCCGACGAGCCCGATCCGGCGACGTACCTCCGCACCCTGGCGACGTACGTCGTACCCCGCGATTGTCGCCGTACCAGAATCCAGCTCGAGCAGTGTGGACAGGATCCGCACCGCCGTTGTCTTGCCGGCGCCGTTCGGGCCGAGCAGGCCTGTCACAGTGCCGGCCGTGACCTCCAGGTCGAAACCGTTCAGACCTGCCCCCTCAGTGCCGCCCTTGTAGTTCTTCCGTACGCCGACGGCCTCGATCACGCGTTCCGTAGTCACTTCCCACCTCTCACCGGTTGAACCGTAGAGTGTACCGTACACTGTACGACTCGGGTACGATCAAGGCAACGACGACCGGTTGGAGCTTGTCCCTTGAGTCCGAAGAAGACGGCCGCGCCCGATCCGGCGCGCAGTCTGGCGCTGCTGTGGGGCAGTCACACGAAGGCAGGCCGGTCCGGCCTGACGGTGCGTTCGATCGTCGGCACCGCGATCGAGCTGGCCGACGCGAACGGCCTCGAGGCGGTGTCGATGCGGATGGTCGCCGAGCAGCTGAAGGTCGGCACCATGTCGCTCTACACGCACGTACCCGGCAAAGGCGAGCTGACGGACCTGATGTTCGACCGGGTGTACGGCGACCTGTACGCCGACGTCGACGAGCCGGCCAGGCAATCAGGAGGCTGGCGCGGCGCGCTGGAATTCATTGCTCAGCGCAACTGGGATGTGCTGGTGAAGCATCCGTGGATCCACGAGGTCCCGACCATGCGGAACGCGCTCGGCCCCAACATCACCCTGAAGTACGAAGCCGAGCTCCGCCCCTTGGACGGTCTGGGCCTCACCGACGTCGAGATGGACTCGGCCCTCACCCTCGTCCTCACCCACGTCCACGGCACCGCCCGCGCCGGCGCCGAACAACTCCGCACCCAGCGCGAGACCGGCCTCTCCGACCAGGAATGGTGGCGCGAAATCTCCCCCACCCTCACCCACGTCATGTCCGGCGCCGCCAACCGCTTCCCAGTCGCCGGCCGCGTCGGCACCTCAGTAGGCGAACACTTCCAATCCATCATCGACCCGGCGCACGCGCTGCAGTTCGGCCTGGCCCGCATCCTCGACGGTATCGCTCTGCTGATCGCCGAGCGTTAGCTGTTGAGGAGGTCTTCGAAGGGGGTGGGGTTTTCGTAGGGGTCGGTCTGGTGGGCTGGCTCATGGTTGAGGGCGGCTACCAGTTCGGTGGCGGCTTGGGTTATGCGGGTGCGCAGGTTGGTGGCGCCGGTGCCCCAGTCGGTGGAGGCGGCGTAGACGCCGGTGGCGACCGGGAGGGCCTTCAGGTAGGCGAACAGAGGGCGGAGGGCGAAGTCGAGCACCAGGGAGTGGCGTTCGGTGCCGCCGGTCGCGCCCAGGAGGACCGGCTTGCCGGCCAGGGCCTTGTCGTCGAGTACGTCGAAGAACATCTTGAAGAGTCCGCTGTACGACGCGCTGAAGGTCGGCGTGACGGCGATCAGGGCATCAGCCGCGGCGACCGTGTCGAGCACCTCTCGCAACTCGGTGGAAGGGAAGCCGGTGAGCAGGTTGTTCGTCAGGTCGTGCGCGTGGTCGCGCACCTCGATGACCTCGATCCGGGCCTCGACCCCGCGACCGGACAGCTCGTCGCGAACGGCGGCAGCCAGCTGGTCGGCGAGCAGCCGGGACGACGAGGGTGTCGTCAGCCCGGCCGTCACCACGGCAATCACACGTTCGGTCATACCGACGGCTCCTCGATCGTCTCCAGGTCGTGCGCCCGTTCGGCCGCGGCCTTCAGCGACGCGTGCGTCGGCGCGTCCGGCACATGCGCCGGCCGCTTCGCCGCGAACTCCTTCCGCAGTACCGGAACAACCTCCGACCCGAGAATGTCCAGCTGCTCCAGCACCGTCTTCAACGGCAGGCCCGCGTGGTCCATCAGGAACAACTGCCGCTGGTAGTCACCGAAGTGCTCCCGGAACGACAACGTCCGCTCGATCACCTGCTGCGGACTCCCGACCGTCAGCGGCGTCTCCCGGCTGAAGTCCTCCAGCGACGGCCCGTGCCCATACACCGGCGCGTTGTCGAAGTACGGCCTGAACTCCCGTACGGCGTCCTGCGAGTTCTTGCGCATGAACACCTGACCGCCGACTCCCACGATCGCCTGATCCGCGGCGCCGTGACCGTAATGCTCGAAGCGGGTCCGGTAGAGCTCGATCATCCGCTTGGTGTGCGTCACCGGCCAGAAGATGTTGTTGTGGAAGAACCCGTCACCGTAGTACGCGGCCTGCTCGGCGATCTCCGGCGAACGGATCGACCCGTGCCAGACGAACGGCGGTACGCCGTCGAGCGGCCGGGGTGTCGACGTGAACCCCTGTAGCGGCGTACGGAACTTGCCCTCCCAGTCGACCACGTCCTCGCGCCACAACCGGCGCAGCAGTGCGTAGTTCTCGACTGCCAGCGCGATGCCGTTGCGGATGTCCTGGCCGAACCACGGGTAGACCGGGCCGGTGTTGCCGCGACCCATCATCAGGTCGACCCGTCCGTCGGACAGGTGCTGCAGCATCGCGTAGTCCTCGGCGATCTTCACCGGGTCGTTGGTGGTGATCAGCGTGGTCGCGGTGGACAGGATGAGCTTCGACGTCTTCGCGGCGATGAACCCGAGCTGCGTGGTCGGCGACGACGGGACGAACGGCGGGTTGTGGTGCTCACCCTGCGCGAACACGTCCAGCCCGACCTCTTCCGCCTTCAGCGCGATCGCGACCATCGCCTTGATCCGCTCGGCCTCACTCACGGTCCGGCCGGTCGTCGGGTCCTCGGTCACGTCACCGACGGTGAACACACCGAACTGCATCTGTCCTCCTCAACTGGGTAGTTCACGATTAAACTACCAATGCCCACCTCAACGCCAATCCCCGCCGCGTCATTCCATCCTGCCCGAGCACCACATCCGCCCGCCTGGCTTCCGCATTACGCTAGAGCGCTTCCGCGAGCAGGGCTTCCTCGAGTACGGCCGACGCCTCCCGCGGAGGACTTCCGCGATACGGATGCATGCTTCCGCGAGTACGGCGGGGTGCTGGGGCGGGTCAGATTCCGGCGTACGCGAGGTGTGGTTGGGCCTCGCGGGCGGTGATGCGCCACGCCTGCTTGCGGAAGATGAGGACGACGCCGGCCAGGGCGGCGCTGCTGAGGACGCCGGCGGCGACGATCAGGGGGATGTTGTCGGTGAGGCCGCCGGTGACGGCCAGCGCCAGGCCGATGGCGACGAAGCATGCGGCGAGTGTGTACGCCAACGGCTTGCGCTCCCAGATCCATCGACCGCCTTGCTCGACCTCGGCGGACATTCCGTTGGCAAAGGCCTGAAGCTCGCCGTCCCAGGGAGCGAGGTCGCGGATGCGCGCGGCCGCGTCCCGGCACAGGTCGCGTTGCCGTTGGCTGGCGATCACCCGCACCTGATAGACGGTCGTCGCGAGCGACTCCTCGGTCATCCGCCGGAGAGCCCAGGCCAGTTGCGTCCGGAGCTCGTTGTCGTCCGGTCGCGCGAGTAGTTCCTGATGCAGCCGCTGGACCGCGGCCGCCGAATCCTCGTGCTCAACCATTCACGTCCCCACTCGTGAGCAACCCGCCGTCGCAACCAGTGTGCCCGCGGATGCTCCAGGTAGCCTAGCCTTCAGGCGATCTCGAGGCTCTGGGGGAGCGATGAGTGGCGTGAGTTCCGGCAAGTTGGCCGTGATCGCACTCGCAGCGAACCTGACGGCCTGCGCACTCGTCGGTACGACGTTGCTGGTCGCACGCTCCTCGGACGGTGAAGCGACCGCGGCCCCGCCAACTTCTTCAACCCCGGCCAGCACAACCCCATCGACCACCCCGACCGTTGAGCCGTCGGAGCCGACCACCCCCACATCGTCGCCCTCGCCGACCACGCCGTCCCCCACCAAACCCGGCGTACCGGCGGGCTTCCAGCCAGCCTCGGCGCCGGGCGGTCTCACGACATTGATCCCATCCGGATGGCCGGCCAAGCCCCAGGCGAACCGAAGCACCGCCATGCAGGCAACCAATCCAGCACAACCGACAAGCTTCCTCCGGTACGGCGGTTCCGCCTCGCCACCCGGTTCTCTACTCGCAATCCAGACGCAAGGCGAGCGAGGCTTCGCCGGCAAGTACCCCGGTTACCAACGCCTGGCCCTCACACCCGGCAAGTGGCGCGGCCACGAATCAGTCACCTGGGAGTTCGAGTTCAACACCGCCGCCGGCCGCAAGCACGTCAACTCCATCTACTGGCGCGTCGGCCGAGTCGACTACGTCCTCTACGCCTCATCGCTGGTCACGAACTGGCCCACAATGAAGGCGATCTACACGACCGCCCTCGGTGCGACCAAGCCCTGACCAGCGAAGGGCTTACTCGGGTTGGAAGGTGACCTTGCCCTGGTCGACCGTGATGGTGCCACTGACGCTGAACGTATCGGTGTCGGTGTAAGGGGCGCCGTCGTACGTTCCCGTCACAGTGGCTTCGCCCTCGGTGTTGGAGTGCACGACGATGCCTTCGCCGCTGGAATCCAGCTCGAGTTCGACGGTCGGGTAGGTGTCGATCCGCCAGACCGGGTTGGTGATGTCGGAATAGCCGAACGAGAACGGGCAGCTGTGCTCCGGCTTGGTCGCTTCGGTCAGGCACTGCTTCAGGTATGCCTTGATCTGCGCCTGCGCTTCCGTCTCGATCGTCGACTTGATCCGCGGAGCGAGCTGGACCTCGACGTTCTCGAAGCCGGCGTCGACGCTGACTGGGTCGCTTTCCACCAGTGGGTTGTCAGCGACCTGAACGACGTACCGGCCGGGGAAGACGTTGAGGTCGCCGGACTCGAGATCCACCCGTTGTCCGTTCACCTGTACGTCGACCGGGATCGAGCTGCTGATCTGGAGCGCCGGGCGGTTGCCCGTGATGTCCCAGCCGCGGAAGAGGCCCCACGACAAATCTTCACTCCGGCGCAGTGACATCGAGCCCGTCGCCTTGGTGTCGCCGATGGAGAAATCGACCTGGGCACTCCGGCCCTTGCTATCCTCGTCGTCCTCCCGGATGCTGTCCACCTTCAGACCGCTCGGCGGCACGTACTTGTCCGAGCTGATGAGGGCGGCCGCCAAGGTTGTGTCGTTATTGCTCAGGTACGACGCTGCCTTCGCCGCATCGCGGTCGGCGAGTGCACCGTAGTAGCCCTTGACCGCGGCCTCCGGGGTGAACCAGATCCGTTGTGCGACGAAGTTCGCCGTACTGAGTGAGGCGATCAGGGCGACCACGATCGCGGTGACGAAGATGGTCCGCTGCGACGGTTCCCATGGCTCGACGAAAGGGCTGGCCGGCCGGTCGGACTGGGTGGTTGCCATCGTCACGCCTCCTCGTTGCCGGACTGCTGCATTGCCTGGGCCAGGAACTCGTCGCGTTTCTGGCGGCGGGCGGCCAGGATCTGGCCGTGGTGCGCGACCGGCGGTTCGTGCCGGCAGGTGGCGAGCTCACGCCAGGCTTGCGCGGAGCGGCGGATCTCGTTGTGCCAGCGGACGCCGTCGATCGGGCTGGACGTGCCGGTCATGACGTAGCGATGCCAGTACCAGAACATGGTCAACTCGGTCCGCAGCCCTTCGTGCACCGGCCAGCACGGCGGCAGCATCACCCACGGCGCGTACGCGTCCTCCAGCCAGGCAACCCACTCAGCCAGCTTCTGCCAGGACTGCTCCCGGACCTCGCTGCTCAGTTCGTCCCAGACCCATGGCGGCTTGGATCCCATCGTCACTCCATCTCCGTGCCGGTACTCGCGGAGTCGTCATAGGAATTGCCACCGAAGTCGGCGTCCCCATCCTCCGCCTCCATCGCCGCCTGAACCCGAGCATCATCATCCGCGGCCTGCCCGTCATACCCACCGTCGCTCTCCGGCTCACCGGCAGCCGCACCCTCCGGCTGCGCCTCTGCCTCTGCCTCGGCTCCGGACTCGACCTCCGCTTCGGCGGCAGGCTCCGGCTCGGCGGCAGGCTCTTCCTCGACCACCTGACCGGCGTCCGCCTCCGCCTCAGCTCCGGCCTCTGCTTCACCTCCGGGGTCGGTCTCGGCGTCGGCCTCAGCCTCGGTTCCGGGCTCGGCGTCAACCTCTGCTCCTGGTGCGGGGTCGGTTTCCGCCTGCGGTTCCGCGTCCGGTTCGGCTCCGGGCTCGACCTCCGCTTCAGCGACAGGCTCCGCCTCCGCGGCAGGCTCTTCCTCCGCCTCCTGATCGGCGTCCGCCGCCTCAGCCTCGACCTGCTCCCCGTCAACCTCGCCCTCCGAGCCCGGCGTAACTTCCGCGTCGGCTTCGGATTCCGCGTCGGCCTTGGCCTCGGCGTCGGCCTGGACGTCGGCGTCGGATTCCGCGTCGGCCTCGGACTCCGCGTCCGCCTCGGCGTCGGCCTGGGCGTCGGCGTCGGACTCCGCGTCCGCCTCGGACTCGGCGTCCGCCTGGGCGTCGGCGTCGGACTCCGCGTCGGACTCGGCGTCGGGGTCCGGATCCGCGTCTTGGTTCGTGTCGGCGTCCGGGGCTGGCTCGGTTTGCTGGGTGTCGGAGTCCGGGTCTTGGTCGGAGGGGGTTAGGTCGGGCTGATCAAGGTCGTGCCCGGTTTGAGGGGTGGGGAGTTGCGGTCGATTCTCAGGGTTACCTTGTTCGTCCCCTCCGTCGATGGCGTCGGGAACTCCACTCCCAGGACTCGTACCGGTTGACCCGTGTCCTCCGTCTGCAGTGTCGTCCCGGCTTGGATCGCTCCCGTCAGGAGCTCGCCCGGAACCAGGAGTCCGTCCCTGCTCGGAAGATCGAAGGTCGTCTCGACCCTGAACCTGATTGATGTCATGTTCCCTCAGTCTCTCCAGCGCCGGAGCTTCGCTCGCATACGCCTCTTCTTCGAGGTCCCCGATGTTCCCCGTGCCGACCTCCGTGCCCGAGCGGAGCTGGTCGACATGGGTCTTCTCATGCGCCAGTGTCGCCACCAGCGTCTCCCGATCGGCGAAACTCGCCGGGCCGAGCCGGATCTGGTCCCCGCCGAGCTCGCCCGGCGTACAGGCGCAGGCCTGCTGATAGTCGAGGTACTGGATCTCGTCCGGCTCCTCCACGATGACCACGTCGACCCCGGTGAGATCCATCCCGCCGGCGTCAGCCGCCTCCTCGACAGTCTCCGCCGTCCGAGGCAACCCACCACCGTTCTCGACAACATCCCGATTACTCCGCGCCGCTCCCCGCGAGAACAACGTCAACTGCTCGTCTTCCGCGGCCTTCTCGGCGCCCTTACGTTCCTTGAGCTCCTGCTCTTCGGCCAGTACGTCGTCCTTGATCGACTGCGGCACCGGCTCGAGCGGGTTGTCCGGCACGGTCTCGCAGATCCGCTGGTGGCCGGGCGGTGGTTCCATCGTCCCGTAGCGCTCCGCCTGCAGATGGCGGATCGCCTCCCGTCGGAGCTCCGCGTTGGGGTTGCCGGCGTCGTCATCCACCCGCTGCAACTCGTACAGCAGATGGTTGCGCTTGTCCTTCACCTCGAAGCTTTCCGGGGTGTGGTACTGGACTTCGAACTTGTGCAGCGCCTTGCCGTCCGGCCCAAGGCTGGCCCAGGTCGAGTTGACCCCGCGGTAGTCGGGCAGATTCCAGGTGTTCTTCTCCGAAACCCGAACGAAGCCCTGACGCTCGAGGTGATCGCGGCTGCTGAGCACGCCATCGGCGTACTGCTCGGGCGGAAACGTCAGCGTGTAGCGATTGAGGTCGTTGGTGGAGTTCGCGACCTCTTCCGCTGTCCTGTCCTTGCCCCGGCGGGCGACCTTGCTGCGAAACGATTCGGCGCTCTTGAGCGAGTACTCCAGGCCTTCCAGCTTGGCGCCGTACTCGGCGGTGGCGGTTACGTTCGCCAGCATCGCGTCGTCGAGTTCCGTCCGCCTGCTCACCGCGCGGGCGTGTGCCAGGCCGACGGCCTCGTTCTGCTCGGCGGTCAGGCTCAGCCGCGCTTCGTGCCCTTTCCCTCGCCAGGGCCGCGCTTCCGGGCTCACAGCTGGGTGGCCCCGGAGATGCCGCGGGTTTGCTGGATCAGTTGTTCGGCGGTCGCGGCGTCGATCGGCTGGAGATCACGTACGTCGTGCGGGCCGCCGATCTGCAGGTCTCTGATGTCATGCGTGGCGATCCACTCGCCGTCGCCGCCGAAGACCTCTTCGATCAGGCGTTCGGGGCTGGACAGCTGCCGATACACGCGGACCTCCTCCGGCCCTTCGCGCAGGACCCAGTACCTGGCGAAGCGCTGGTGGTCGGCGAGCAGGGCGCTGACCTGCTCAGCACCGATGGGCACCAGGACGTCCGGGTGGGGCGGAATGACGTTGCCGGCGGGATGCCAGGTCCAATCGACCAGCGACAGGTACTCCATGTCGTCGCCGCGGCGACGCCACAACGCGGCCGGGCGATCCGCGCTCTCTCTGCGAAAGACCGAGGCGAGGTACTCGTAGTCGTCAGCGGTCATGTCGTGAACCCCTTCAGGTGTTGGAACTCCGGGATCATTCCGGCCGGTCGGGCTTCGACTTGGAAGTGTGGTTCGCTGCGCCAGAAGAGCCAGGCGTGGAATGGGGGGAGCATCTGGATTGCGCTGACCGGTAGGGCGGGGCGGAAGATGTTGCTGACCGTGTGGTTGTGGCCGGCCATCGAGCCGCCGACTCCGACCGGGCCGGATGGGCCCAGGTTGGTCTGCGGTCCGAGCTGTGTGCTCGTGGTGGTCTGGCGCTCTTCGCCGGCCCAGGACGAGATGTTGTGCAGGTCTTCGCCGTTGGACATGCCGCCGAAGATCAGCTTGGCGGTGGTTGCGGCCAGGATCGCCGCCTGCTGCTCGACGCCGTACCGATTTCTCAACTGGGCAAGGCTTTGCGTGGCCCACATGGTGACGATGCCGCGACCGCCGCCTTCGCTGACCAGGGATGGAAGGCTTTGCAGCGGGGCGATGTTGGCGATCTCGTCCAGTGCCAAGAGCAACGGTGGGTCGAGGCGGCCGCCTCGGGTCGCGGCGAGTTCCGAGGCGCGTTGCGCGATGCTGTCGACCAAACCGGCCATCAGCGGCGCGATCGCCTGCTGCTGGTGCGAAGGCCCGATGATGAACAACGACGACCTGCTGTCGAGGAACTCGTCGATGTCGAGTTCGTTCTTCGAACACGACGCCAGTACGGTCGGCTCGGACGTCGCTTCCAGGGTGTTGCGCGCGACCGAGTAGAAGCTGCCGCGTTCGCGGTCGCCGAGCAGCTTGACCGCGTCCAGGTCGTCGGCCCACATCGCACCGGGACTCGACGACAACCGCAGGATCGCCGTGGGATCCCGGGTCTCCTGGGCCGTCAGCCATCGCCGTACGACGGACACCGGCAAACCCTCGAGCGCCGCGGCGTGGAAATAGGCGCGCAGGATCGCAGCGGCACCGCCACGCCAGTGGTCACCGTCCTGCACACCTTGACCGGCGACGGCCGTCATCGCCGCCACTCGCCGATAGCAGACCGACGGGTTCTCGCAGTCGGCCAACGGCGACCATCGCATCGACAGCTCCGGAAACTCGCTGCCGAAGGGGTCGTAGACCTTCACGGATCCGCCGTACGGCGCTGCGAGGGCGCGGCGGCGGTCGCCAGTGAATCCGAGGATGTCGCCGCGGGTCGACGTACAGACGAGTGGTCCTTCCCACCAGAGCACCGACGGGATGATCAGTCCGGACGTCTTGCCGTAGCGCGGCGGGCCGATGATGCCGACGGAATCCTCGGGCGCACTCCAGCATCGCTTGTATCCGCCATGCGCGTCCCAGCCGAGAAACACCTGCCGGCGTGGATCGGTCGTGAACGACGGGATCGGCGGCCAGGTTGTGTTCATCAGTCCCTGGCCAGCGAGCTGGTCACGATCACAGGCATCGGTACGGCGGGGTTGTCGGCGTCCGGCAATGGGTACTCGACGCCGGGCTCCTCGATGGCTTCCAGCCGTAGTTCGCTCGGCGGGTGGGTCGAGAGCACCGACTCCTCCCACCCGTTCCGGGCGCCGTCGAAGCTGCCGCGGAATCGCGCGAGTACTTGGCGGAGGCCGTCCCGGTAGCCGGCGTAGACCGCGCCTTGGTCGGCCAGATACTCGGCCGCTCGGCTTCCCGATGCCTGCATCGGCATCACGCCGTACTTGATGCTCACCGTCACCGGCCAGGTCATCATCATGACGATGAACTGTGCGGTCCCGCGGGTGATCTGGAGGAGCCAGCTGCAGATGTTGTAGGTGATGTAGAGCGGGAGCGCGACGCCGCGGATGAAGTGGCTGGAGACCGCGTCCGCGTTGCGCCAATGGGTCAGTTCGTGGCAGAGGACGCCGGCGAGTGGTTCGCGGGCGTAGTCGAACTCGTCGAGGAATCCCTTGGTGACCATGATGTGACGGGTCGCGGCGTACGCGTTCGGCTCCCGGTCGTCCAGCATCAGCAGGGGTGGCGTCGAGGTCAGGCCCATCCGGTTGGCACAGTCCTCGAGGATCGGTCCGATCAGGGCCGTTTCGCGTCGGCTCGGTTTCCGTGCGCCGCTGATCCGGAGCGTCCAACTTTCGGTGGCGATGCCGTAGAGGGTGTACAGCGCGCCGCAGAGGAACGCGACGACGAGCTGAGCGAGGAAGCGGCCGAGCCCTTCGAACGGGCTGACCGCGGCGACCGCGATCCACGGCACGAGCAAGCCGAAGAGGAATCCGCCGAGGGCGCCTGCGCCGGCTCCGACCAGTAAGCCGAGGATCCCGCCGCTCTGCAGCAACGCGCTGCTGAGCATGCTGCCGAGGACGGGGACGTCGCTGAACCAGGAGTCCGCGGTGCTGTTGCCGCCGATCGCTCCGCCGATGTAACCGGCGACACCGCCGACGACCAGACCGATGCCGCCGAGCAATACGGCGAGCGGAAGGTTGAACCACGCGGCAAGCAGCGCACCGACGAGCCCGCGTCGGTTCCGCAGCATGCCGGTGACCAGCCAGACGAAGACGTTCCGGTAGCCGGGCGGCCGGCTGAAGGCGCGACGAAGTCCGGTCTTGAGCCGATCCGGGACCTCCGAACCGGCTTGAGGTGCGGTCACGCGCGGCGGTTCTGGTTGTTGCTGGAGCTGTACCGGCACCTGCTGCAAGGCTTCCGGACGAGGAGTGGTGGCCCCGCAGTGCGGACAGCTCAAACTCGCGGCATCTCGCTGATTCCCGCAGCGGGCGCAGATCCCCAACTGATCCTCCCCATCTCGGCCTGGGCGGCTAGCGCGATGTGCACAGCGCCACTGAGATGTGACGCAGCGGCATCATCGCCGACCCTATCGGTCAGAGGGGCCGCGTTGGGCTTCACCTGGTGTGCCTCAGATGCGGTGAGGTTTGAGCAGTTCGTCGTCACCGGTGAGCGCTGCCGCGATCCGCCGGTGTTTGCCGGCCTCGTCGGCGCGGGACTGGCGCTCCAAGGTCCGAGCCAGCATCAAGTGTGCGTAGTACTCAGTGGGCTCTCGCTGGATCACCTCAAGCAAATGCTCCTCAGCAGGCTTCAGCAAGGCCGCGTGGTAGTACGCCCGAGCCAGCAGCAGTCGCGTGCCCACGTCGTCCGGTGTCTCCTCCATCACTGGGCGCAGAGCGCGGATGGCGCCGCGATAGTCCCGCTCGTCGAAGTACTGCTGCCCGAGCCCATAACCCAACGCACGCATGTCTTCCATCGCGGAACCTCCTGTCTGCCGGGAACAAAACAGCAACACCCCGGCACACGGACCTATTCCGCGCGCCGGGGTGTGTTCAGCAAACGATCAGTCGAGGGCTGCGACTTGCTCGGGGGTGAGCTCGAGGTCGATGGCGGCGTACGAGTCGAGGATGGTCTCCGGGCGGCTCGAGCCAGGGATCGGGATGACGTACGGCGACTTGGCCAGCATCCAGGCGAGGGTCACCCGCTGCGGGCTGACGCCGAGTTCGGTCGCGAGCCGGTGAATGACGGGGTGCTTGGAGCCGAGGTCGCCGGCGTTCGAGATGCCGCCGAGCGGGGACCAGGGCAGGAAGGCGATGCCGAGCTGGTCGCAGAACTCGAGCTCGGGTTCGCTGGACCGGAAGGCCGGCGAGAATTGGTTCTGCACGGAGACCAGCCGGCCGCCGAGGATCTCGTTGCCCTGCTGGATCTGCGCCGGGTTCGCGTTCGAGATCCCGGCCATCCGGATCTTGCCGGCGTCGAGCAGGTCGCGGATCGCGCCGACCGACTCCTCGTACGGCGTCTTCGGGTCGGGCCGGTGGAACTGGTAGAGCCCGATCGCGTCGACGCCGAGCCGCTTGAGCGAGTCCTCGGCCGCCTGCTTCAGGTGCGCCGGGGAGCCGTCCTGGGTCCAGCGGCCGTCGCCCGGACGCAGGTGCCCGCCCTTGGTGGCGACCAGCACGTTCGACGTGTCACCGCCGTACGACGCGAGCGCCTTGGCGATGAGGGTCTCGTTGTGACCGACGTCGGTCGCGGTCAGGTGGTACGCGTCCGCGGTGTCGATCAGCGTGATCCCGGCGTCGAGGGCGGCGTGGATGGTCGCGATCGACCGGTCCTCGTCCGGCCGTCCCTCGATCGACATCGGCATCGCACCGAGCCCGATCGCACTGACCTCCACATCCCCGATCCGCCGGGTCTTCTTCGTCTGAGCAGCCATGCCCCCAGCCTTGCGCAGCAGCAATCAGTAATCCAACAGCAATGTCAGATGACAGCGATCGCCCGGGATTCTGAATCCCGGGCGATCGCATGACTCAGGCCTGCTGGACGTGCGGGTCGCGGTCCTCGACGACGTAAGTCGCTCGGGTGGTGATGGGAGCGCCTTGGGTCTGGACGTAGGGGACGACGCGGAAGTCGGAGCGCCACTGCTGGTGGTCGACGGTGACGCGGACGTAGCCGCGCTGGGAGTTGAAGAACTTCAGGTGCGGGTTGGCGGCCAGGAACTGGAGGCCCAGGTCGGTCATGTCCGCGCCGTCGCCGCCGCTGGTGATCGACGTACCGACGAACTCGGTGCCGACGTTCGGGGAGTCCGGGTTCTCGTAGTCGCGCTTGAGTTCCAGCGCGTAGTTCTGGTGCCGGTCGCCGGTGATGACGACCAGGTTGCGGACCCCGCTGTCCTGCGCGGCCGCGAGGACCTTGTTGCGCTCGGCAACATAACCGTCCCACGGGTCCAGCCAGACGTGCGTCTCCGGGCCGGGCGTCCAGTCCGTCTGGCCCATCGGCGCCTGGTTGCCGAGGATCTGCCAGCGCGCGTTCGAGCTCTTGAACCCGTTCAGCAGCCACTCGCGCTGCTTGCCGCCGAGCATCGTGTTGTCCGGGTTGAACCGATCGGTGCAGGTCGACGAGTCGCCGTCACCACACGGCTGGTCCGACCGGTACTGGCGCGTGTCCAGCATGGTGATGTCGGCCAAACGCCCGTACGGAAGACGCCGATGCAGGCGTACGTCGGGGCCGGACGGCATCTGCTCGTGGCGCAGCGGCATGTTCTCGTACATCGCCTGGAACGCGGCCGCCCGGCGGGCCCGGAAGACGACCGGGTCCTGGTCCGGCTCGGTGTCGATCTGGGAGATGTCACCGGCCCAGTTGTTCTCCACCTCGTGGTCGTCGATGGTGTGGATCCACGGGTGCGCCGCGTGCGCGGCCTGCAGCGGCGCCTCGGTCTTGTAGAGCGAGTACTGCAGCCGGTACCGCGCGAGGTCGAACGTCTCGCCGTGGAACCGCGGGTCGGTCACGACGCCGCGCCGGTTCGTCTTCACGCCGGACTCGTAGAGGTAGTCGCCGAGGTGGACTACCAGGTCGAGGTCCTCGGCGGCCATGTGGTCGTACGCCGTGTAGTAGCCGTCCTGCCAGGCTTGGCAGGACGCGAAGGCGAACTTCAGCTCACGCGGCGACGCGAACGGGGGCGGCGTGGTCCGGGTCCGGCCGGTCGGCGACACCTCGCTGCCGGTGCGGAAGCGGTAGTAGTACACGTGGTCCGGCAGCAGGCCGCGGATCTCGGGGTGGACCGAGTGGCCGAGCTCCGGGGTCGCCACGACGCTGGACCGTCGTACGACCTGCCGGAAGTTCTCGTCCCGGGCGACCTCGTACTCGACCCGGATCGGCTTGGCGGGCATCCCGCCGCGGCCGTCGACGGCGTACGGGTCGGTGGCGAGGCGGGTCCAGAGCACGACGCTGTCGTACTGCGGATCACCGGAGGCGACGCCGAGGGTGAACGGGTTGCCGCTGCCGGCCGGAGCGGCGTACGTGGTCGAGGCGTCCCAGGCTCCGGTGCCGAGCAGTACGGCGGCACTGCCCGCACCACCCAGGCCGAGGAAGCGACGGCGTGAAACGGACATGAGTATTCCTCCTGGTGGCGGATCAGGATCGGAACTGCGCTGTCAGTCTTTGATTGCCGGGTGTCTCTGAGGTTAACGAGCTTCGGCGATAAGTTAACAGCGTCTGGCGATAGATTGACCAGAGTTCGCGTGCGGCAGGATTGGGCGCATGACGGATGAGCGAGTACGGCGTGCGCGGCCGGAGGACGTCCCGGCGATCGTGGAACTGGTCTACGGCCTCGCGGAGTACGAACGAGCGCCGCACGAATGCCGGTTGACGGCTGATCAACTGCACACCGCGCTCTTCGGCGAAACCCCGGCGGTCTTCTGCCACGTCGCCGAACACGAGGGCGCGGTCGCCGGCTGTGCCCTGTGGTTCCTCAACTTCTCCACCTGGCGCGGCGTCCACGGCATCTACCTCGAAGACCTCTACGTCCGCCCCGAAACCCGCGGCACCGGCCTCGGCAAAGCCCTCCTCGTCGCCCTGGCCCAGGAGTGCGTCACCAACGGCTACGAACGCCTCGAATGGTCCGTCCTCAACTGGAACACCCCCGCCATCGACTTCTACAAATCCATAGGCGCCACTCCTCAAGACGAATGGACCACCTACCGCCTAACCAACGACGCTCTAACGAAGCTCGGCTCATGAGCGCCGAGGACTACACCTGGTTCAGGGATACGCCTTTCATCTACGGCTACTGCCTGACCCTGGTGCAGGGCATCGATCCCGGCGAAGCACTCCGCCGCCTGGATGCAGAGCCGAGCGAGCGCGCGACCGGCTCGCGCGACTTCACCCGCTTCGCCGAGAGAAGTCATCCCTGGGCGGCGCACCGCAACGACGGCCGGTTCGGCATCGGCGCTGTTCAGCTCGAGGGCTGGACGCTGCTGCTCGAGTGGAACGGCTTCCTAGGCGTCACCCCCGAGGTCATCCGTCCGCTGTCGGCAGGCACCCGCGTGGTTTCCCACCACCGCAATGTCGACGCCGAGGATCGCTTCTGCTGGATGGAGGACGGCGACCTGCGGCTGAAGTTCGAGCCGTTGTTCCCCTTCCATCGCTCCGGGAGCGATCCTGATGGTCTGCTGGATGTGATGGAGCGGATCGGCTTTGATCTGCGCGACATCGAGGACCGCGACTTCGAGCTGAACACCGAGGCCGCGTTCGCGCTGGCGGAGCACCTCACGGGTGTGAGGGTCACGCAGGAGCTGCTCGACACCGCGGAGTACCTCTGCGGGCGAGCTCCGCTCAAACGCTGAGCCCCGCGGCCAAGGCGGTCCCGTTCAGCTGCACCCAGTCGCGCTTTCGGCGGATGTCGTTCGGTACGCCGAGGTCCTGCAAGCGTTGCATTGCTGGGTTGCCTGCGTTGGCCTCTGTGTCTATGCCGTCGGCGGCTTGGGATTGCCACCAGAGGATGGTGGGGATCAGGTTGTCCAGGTTGGTGGGGCCGTAGCCGGTGAGGAGGGCATTCCATTGGGGGACCACGTGGTCGATGGTGCCTAGGTCGGCGTACTGCCAGCAGATGAAGGCGAGGTCGTGGATGCGGGGGCCGGGGGCGGCGATGTCCCAGTCGATGAACGCGATCGCGCGGGAGCCGTCGTCGGTGTAGACGGTGTTCTTGGGTGAGAGGTCGTTGTGACAGACCACCTCGTGCTCCCCGGCCAGCGTCGTACCCGCGGTCAGGTCGTGGAACTCGCGCACCAGACGGCCCACCGACTGCAGAGCGCCGGGGGTTGTCACCCCGTCCTTCCAGGGCCGCTCCCAGGCGACGTAGCCGTCGATGAAGCTCAACCGCTCCCGGCCCTGATCCATGCCCAGAAAGCGCGGTGCTCCCGGCCAACCGTCCAGGTGCCGCAGCAGTTCATGCACAAACGCGGGCCCTGGTTGCCGCAGTACGACGTCGCCACGCCGTACGACCACATTCACAAACCCACCCTGCAACTCCACCTCATCCACTCAGCCACCCTTCCGCATTCACGGCCCAGCGGTCCAACCGGTTTCACCCAGACACCAGGCCCGAAGGACAGGAGGTACTCCGGCCGGCCCGGACTGTTCAGGCGTGGAGATCGCAGGACGAGACCGCAGCAGTCGACTACCTCCTGTCGTTCGGTCCCGAACGTCAGGGGCGGCGGTTTTTGGTGGTGTACATGGCTTGGTCGGCTTGGTGGAGGAGGGTGTCGAGGTCGGTGCTGGCGGGGGTGATGGGGGCGGTGCCGACGCTGGTGGTGACCTGGACGGTGATGTTGGGGAGGGGCTGGCTGACGGCGGATTCGAGGCGGGCTATCAAGGCGGCCAGGGCGTCGTCGGCGATGTCTTCGGCGAGGATGGCGAACTCGTCACCGCCGAGGCGGGCGACGGTGTCGCCGTGACGGACCTCGGCCGCCAGGCGCCCGGCGATCTCGCGGAGGGCGCGGTCGCCGGCCTCGTGGCCGTAGTTGTCGTTGACCAGCTTGAAGTGGTTCAGGTCGCAGAACAGCAGCGCCCCGGGACGCCCGGTCTCCCGGGTTCGCTCCAGTACGGACGCGAAGCGGTGCTGGAGCAGACGCCGGTTGGGCAGACCGGTCAGCGGGTCGTGGGCGGCGTGGTGGCGTAGTTCGCGCTCGGCGTCCTTGCGGGCCGTCACGTCGTCGACCTGGATCAGCAGGATCCGCGGCTGCCCGGCGCCTTGGTCGACGACTGCCGCCGTACCGCCGAGCCAGATCGCCTTCCCGGCGGGCTGGGTGAAGACCCGCTCGAACCGGTACGTCCCGTTGCTGGCAGCAACTTCTTCGAGCTCCTGCCGGGTCTGCGCCGGCTCCTCCTCGCGCAGGAAGCTCAGCATCCGCTCCCCGACCAGCTGATCCGCGGCGTATCCGGTGATCCGGCAGAAGGCGTCGTTCACCCGCAGGATCCGGCCGGCCTCGGGCCCGTCGAAGGCGATCGTCGCCATCCCGTTCCCGGCGCCCTCGAAGACCATCCGGAAGGTGGTCTCGCTCGCCTCCAGCCGCGCCTTCTCCGCCAGCAGCTGATCGGTCAGCCGCGCCTTGTCGATCGCCAGCCCGGCCTGAGTCGCGAAGATCTCCAGCAGCTCCCGGTGGATCGGCCCCGGCCGCCGCTGGTCCTCGGGCAGGTCGACCGCCAGCATCCCGACCAGCTCGCCGTCCGGCGAGTACAGCGGGGCGAACAGCGCGTCGAGCGGATGCCAGGCCGCCGGATCGTCCGACACCGGTACGTCGGGCACCCAGCCGATCACCTCGCCCTCCGGCAGCCGCTCGTGCGGCACGAACCGCAGCCGTCCCCAGTGGTCGGCGATCGCGAACTCGGCGTCGAAGATGTCCGCCGAGCTGACCGTTCCGAGCAGTGCCTCACGGGCCTCCGGCGACCCGGCGACCGCGATCACCTCGAACTTCCCGTCCGGCTGCCGCAGGTTCAGTACGGCGATCCCGAACCCCAGCCCGGTGACGACGCCGTCGACGACCGCCTGCAGCGTCTCGGCCAGACTCCGGCCCGCACCCATCCGGGCGCTCACTTCGTAGAGGCGGCGTACGGCAGTCAACCGAACAGCGGGTTCGTTCTGCACGCGTCGAGCTTAGGCCGATCTCACCTGACGTGAGCAGTTGTCACCACTGCTGATCCGGTTAAGCATTTGCCAGAAACCGCTTGTCAGAACTGAAGTTCTGTCAGTCCCCGGTAGCTGCGCTCCGCCGACGCCCAGGCATCCGTGGGTTTGTCGTGCTCGACCAGCCACTGCTCGACGCCGCCCTCGGCCGCGTAGGCGAACATCCCGGCGAAGTCGAGTGTGCCGGCGCCGACGTCCTCCCACGACCCGTCCGCGGCCATGTCCTTGACGTGCAACGCCGGGAACCGCCCAGGGTGCTGCCGGAAGTACGCGGCCGGATCCTTGCCTCCGTCAACCACCCAGTACAGGTCCAGCTCGAACCCGAGCAACGCCGGATCCACCTCCAGCAGGATGTCGAACAGCACCTGCCCGTCGACCTCGGCGAAGTCGCGACCGTGGTTGTGGAAGAGCAGCTTCAGCCCGGCGTCACGCGCCGCCTTGCCGGCCTCGGTGAACGCGGCCGCCGCCGTACGGAATCCCTCCACGGAGTGCAGCTCCGACGGAATCGACGGTACGACGGCCCACTTCGCGCCCAGCGTTTGTACGTCGGCCAGCGCGCCGGCCCAGTCGTCGGCGAGCCGGTCGTATTTCACATGCTCCAAGACGATCGACAACCCGGCCTCGTCCGCGAAGGACCGGATCTTGTCCGCCGAATGGCCGAACCGCCCACTCACCCCGACTGTCTGGTAGCCGATCTGAGCGAGCCGTCGCAGCGTTCCCGGGTAATCCTCGGCCAGCACCTCCCTCATGGTGTAGAGATGCATCCCGATTCCGTTGGCGGGAATAGTCATACAAACGGCTCCTCAATGACTAGGCGACGTGCTCCTGATAGCGCTCCAATGCCAGGTCGAACACTTCCTGCCCCGGCGCGTCCCACAGCTTCTGGTCGAAGATCTCCACCTCGACCGGTCCGTCGTACCCGGCCGCGTCACAGGCCTCGCGCAGGCGGCGCAGCTCGATCGAGCCGTCGCCCATCATTCCGCGCCCGAGCAGCGTGTCCTCCGGCAGCGGAACCACCCAGTCGCTCACCTGGTACGACAGGATCCGCTCGCCGGCCCGCTCGATCTGCCGGTAGATGTCCGCGTCCCACCACAGGTGGTAGGCGTCCACGATCACGCCCACCTGCGACGCCGGGAACTGCTCGGCCAGATCCAGTGCCCCCGACAGCGACGACACCACGCACCGGTCCGAGCAGAACATCGGGTGCAAGGCCTCGACCCCCAGCTTCACCCCACGCTCTTCGGCGTACGGCGCCAGTTCGGCAAGCCCGTCGCGGACCATAGCCCGGGCACCGTCGAGGTCACGCGAACCCGTCGGCAGTCCGCCGCTGACGAGGATCAGCACCGACGTCCCGACCGTCGCGGCCTCATCGATCGCGCGGCGGTTGTCCTCGATCTTCGCCTTCCGCTCGGCCGCATCGGTCGAGGTGAAGAACCCGCTCCGGCACAGCGACGACACTTTCAGCCCGGCATCCTCGACCAACCGAGCAGCCTTGTCGACGCCGTACTCCTGAATGGGCTCGCGCCACAGGCCGATCCAGGACAGGCCGGCCTTGGCGCTCGCCGCGACGACCTCCTCGAGCGGCCAGTACTTCGTCGTCGCCTGGTTCAGGCTGTAGCGGCTGCTCATGCGTCGATTCCGTTGACGGCCAGCAGCTGCCGGAACCGCGACACAGCCAACTCAGGATTGGTCAGTACGCCGGCCTGATCGGCAAGCCGGAAGGTGTCAGCGAGATGCGGCAACGACCGCCCGGTCTGCAGACCACCGACCATCGAGAACCCGGGCTGATGCCCGTTCAGCCAAGCCAGGAACGCGATTCCGGTCTTGTAGTAGTAGGTCGGCGCCGAGAAGATCTGCCGGGACAAGGGCACGGTCGGTGCGAACACGTCGTCGTACCGCTGGAGATCGCCGTCGTCGAGAGCCTTCAGCGCAGCCGCGGCGGCGGGCGCGATCGCGGCGAAAATGCCGAGCAGTGCGTCGCTGTACCGGTCGGAGTCGCCACGAATCAGCTCGGGATAGTTGAAGTCGTCACCGGTGTAGAGGCGGACGCCCTCCGGCAGACGGTTGCGTAGGGCAACCTCACGCGATGCCTCCAGCAACGAGACCTTGATCCCGTCGACCTTGTCCACGTTGTCGCCGATCAGGTCCACCACGACGTCCGCGGCGAGGTCGAGCGAGTCGCTGCCCCAGTAGCCGTCCAGCGCCGGGTCGAACATCGAACCCAGCCAGTGCAGAATCACCGGCCGCGACGACTGGTTCAGCAGCCGGTCGTACACCTTGCGGTAGTCGTCGGGCGACGACGCCGCCGCGCACAACGCCCGGCTCGCCATCAGGATCGGCTGCGCGCCGACGTCTTCCGCCACGGCGAGCTGCTCTTCGTAGGCGCTGATCACCGTCTCGAGCGAGTGGTTGCCTGGAGCAAGTTGATCGGTGCCGACGCCGACTGCGATCCGGCCGTCGGGCGCCTCGGCCGCGGACCGCCGGATCAGCTCCTGCGTCGCGGCCCAGTCCAGGCCCATCCCACGCTGCGCGGTATCCATCGCCTCGGCCACGGACAGCCCGAGCGACCACAAGTGCCGACGGAACTCCAGCGTGTGCTCCCAGTCGACTACCGCGGGCTGCCCCGGCGAGTTGTCACCCAGCGGATCGGCCACGACATGCGCCGCGGCGAACGCCAGCCGGGACGTCGCGGGCGTATAGGTGCCCTGGGCAACCGGCTCGCCGATCAGCCGGTACGACGCCAGGCCGGCGGAGGACTCGCCCTCCCCGCCGACCGGCAGCTTCAGTTCAAGCGTCACAGCTGGTCCTCGATGTCGAGCGGCGGCACCTCGAGCTTGCGGCCCTCACGCCACGACTGCAGCCCGAGCTCGGCCAGCTGAACACCCTTGGCGCCTTCGACGAAGTCCCAGGTGAACGGCGCGTCGTCGACCACGTGCCGCAGGAACATCTCCCACTGCACCTTGAACCCGTTGTCGAACACCTCGTTGTCCGGTACATCGGCCCACTGGTCGCGGAACTTCTCGGTGACCGGCAGGTCCGGGTTCCACACCGGCTTCGGCGTCGCGGATCGGTGCTGCGCCCGGCAGTTCCGCAGCCCGGCGACCGCGCTGCCCTCGGTGCCGTCGACCTGGAACTCGACCAGCTCGTCGCGGAACACCCGCGTCGTCCAGGAGGAGTTCAACTGGGCGACGATGCCGCCCTCCAGTTCGAAGACGCCGTACGCCGCATCCTCGGCGGTGGCCTGGTACTCCTTGCCCTGCTCGTCCCAGCGGGTCGGGATGTGTACGGCGCCCTGGCAGTACGCCGACTTCACCGGCGCGAAGATCTGGTCGAGCACATAGCGCCAGTGGCAGAACATGTCGACGACGATGCCGCCGCCCTCTTCCTGCTTGTAGTTCCAGGCCGGCCGCTGCGCCTCCTGCCAGTCGCCCTCGAACACCCAGTACCCGAACTCGCCGCGGACCGAGAGGATCCGGCCGAAGAACCCGCCGTCGACGAGCCGCTTCAGCTTCCGCAGGCCGGGCAGCGACAGCTTGTCCTGCACGACGCCGTTCTTCAGTCCGGAGTCACGCACCAGCCGGGCCAGGTCGACCGCGGCGTCCAGACCCTCGGCGATCGGCTTCTCGCAGTAGATCGCCTTGCCGGCCTCGACCGCGGCGCGCACGCCCTTCTCCCGCAGCTGGGTGAGCTGGGAGTCGAAGTAGATCTCGACGTCGGGCTCGGCCAGCGCCTCGGACAGGTCGGTGGTCCACCGGGTCAGGTCGTACTGCTCCGCGATCCGGCGCAGCTTGAGCTCGTTGCGGCCGACCAGGATCGGCTCGGGGATGATCATCGATCCGTCGGCGGCCTGGATGCCGCCCTGCTCGCGGATCGCCACAATGGAGCGCTCGAGGTGCTGGCGCAGGCCCATCCGGCCGGTGACGCCGTTCATCACGATGCCGACGCGTCGCTCGTTCACTGTTCTACCTCTCTTCGGCACGCTCCGTTGCCGGCTCGCGCTTGTGCGTTTCTCGGGGCGGTACGCCGGTCCGCAGTACTCCGGTACCCGGTCGGCGGGGTGGGGCACGTCATTGGCGTGACTGAAGGTCGTAGGTGTCGAGGCGGCCGCACATCCCGTGCCGGCCGAACTCGGTGGGAGCGGGCAGTTGGTGCAGCTCCGCGTGCTGCAGGTGCGGCGCGGTGCCGGCCTCCAGCGCGTTGAGCGCGGCGCCGGTCTCGTCGGCCAAGCGACGAGCGCCCTGCTCCCAGCGCCGGCGCCAGTCCGCCAGCCGTGGCTGGACGATCCGGACCGCCGACGCGTAGAAGTCGTCCAAGGCCGACGGGCCCTCCGCTTCATACGCATCCCGCAGTACGGCGAAACCCTCCAGCGCGAGGTCGCGTCGAGCCATCGCGGCCGGCGTCCGGGCCTCACCCTCGCCGGTGAGCGTGGTCGCCTTCAGGTAGGTCGCGCGGTCGGCGAGATGCTCCGGCGGAAGCGTCAGTACGGCGTCGCCCGCTTCGGGCAGGCCCGAGTTCGGCATCAGGGTGAGGATCTGGAGACCGCCGCCGTTCACCAGGCGGTGGATCGTGCCGGGGTCGAACCAGACGACGGTGCCGGCCTGCAGCGGGGTCTCGGTGAAGCCCTTCGCGTTCAGCGTCTGGACCGCGCCGGAGCCGGCGATCACGTAGTACCCCTCGGAGCAGGCCAGATGGACGTGCGGCGTACCGCCGACCTGGCCGTCCGGGGCCTCGATGTCGTACACCGACAGCTTCGAGATGCCGATGCCGCCGGGGAGTGCCACGGCCGCGCCGGAGTCGAACTCGCACATGCCGCCTCCCTCGCCCGGAGCCTTGGAAAGGGCTTTCCGAGGCTTGTGACCGCAACCTTAGGTGGGCAGTCACGACGAGTCAACCTGCAACGGAAAGCGATCTCCGACCGCATCCGGTCAACCCCACGCCGTACCCGCCGCGCGCCCCCACCCGCTGCGCCCGCCTCGCCGCGCGCCCTCACCCGCTGCGCCCGCCTCGCCGCGCGCCCCCACCCGCTGCGCCCGCCTCGCCGCGCCTGCCTTGCCACCGCCCGCCCCCGCCGCGGCCCGACGCCCTCATGCCGGTGCCGCATTTCGTGGGTTCACCTACCAGATGGTGGGTTCGCCCCCCGCATACCGGTGGGGAACCCACAAGCTGGTGGGTGAACCCATCAAATGCGGCAGGGTCAGCGGTGGAGGTGGTCGGGGCCGCGGGCGGGAGGGTGTGGGCCGGAGCGGCGCTGTGGACAGCAGCGCCGGGCTCCGGCCGGCGCCGCGTTTCGTGGGTTGACGTCCGAGATGCCGGGTTGGTCACCCGGATTCTCGCTAGCCAACCCATAACCTCGGACGTCAACCCACCAGATGGCTCGCCGCCGCTAGTCGCATTTGGTGGGGTGACCCGGCAGATGGTGGGTTCCCCGCTCGGATTCGGGCCGGGAACCCACAAACTGGTGGGTGAACCCACCAAATGCGGTCAGGGGCGGGTGCGGATCGCGGTGACGGCGTCGGCCCAGGCGGCGCGGCGGGTGGCTCGGGTGGCGGCGTCGAGGGTGGGTTCGAAGAGGCGGGTGGGGCGGGTTTCGGCCCAGGCGGTCGCCTCGCCGAGGGTGGTCCAGGCTAGTTCGGCGGTGCCCAGGGCGGAGATTTCGGCGACATCGGCTGCTTCGACCGGGTGGCCGAGGAGGTCGGCCTGGGTTTGCATGAGGAGGTCGGACACGGTGGCGCCGCCGTCGGCGCGGAGGCTGCTGAGTGTGCCGGGGATGGTGTCGGTGATGTCGCAGATCTGGTGCGCGACGGCGTCGACGCAAGCTCGCGCGACGTGGGCCGGGGTGGTCGAGCTGCTCATGCCGGTCAGCGCCGCGCGGGCGTTGCGATCCCAGTGCGGCGCGCCCAGCCCGGCCAAAGCCGGCACCAGTACGACGCCGCCCGCATCCGGCACCGCCGCCGCCAGCTCGACCAGCGCCCCGACATCCGGCAGGCCGAGCAGCGAAGCGGTCCAAGCCAGCGCCGCACCGGACGACACGATGTTTCCCTCGAGCGCGTAAATCGGCTCATCCGTGAGCCACGCCAGCGTGCACCCGTCCGCGACAAAGGCCTCAACCGGCGTCATCACCGAAGACCCGGTCCCGTACGTCGCCTTGATCATCCCCGGCCGCACACACCCCTGCCCGTACATCGCCGCATGCGAATCAGCCAGTACGGCGACGATCGGAACACCGTCCCGCAGGCCCGGTACGCCGTACGTCGTACCGAACCCGGCGTTCGACGCGCGCACCTCCGGCAGCACCGACCGCGGTACGTCGAATGCCTTCAGCAACGAATCGGACCAGGAGAGGTCGAGCACGTCGTACAGCAAGGTCCGGGAGGCGTTGCCGGCATCGGTTAGATGCTCACGGCAACCAGTCAGTCGATGGTTCAGCCAGGAATCCACGGTGCCGACCTGATCGGCCTGAAAGTGCTCGAGGAGCCAATGCAACTTGGGCGCTGAGAACATCGCGTCGACCCGCAAACCCGTGCGCGAGCGGACCAGCACATCGACATCCGAAGGCAACGACGAGCACCAGGACGTCGTACGCACGTCCTGCCAGCCGATGACCGGTCCGACGGGCTGCCCGGAACCATCCCACCCGACGACGGATTCACGCTGTGTCGACAAAGCGATCCCAACGACCTCGACTGCGCCGGCGGAAGTCATACAGGACGAAACAGCCTGAAGCACGCTCTGCCAGATGTCCTCGGCGTCCTGTTCGGCCCAGCCGGGTTGCGGTGTCGACAGCCCGACTGGAGCCGATCCCGTCGCGAGCACGGCGCCGTCCGCGGCGACCAGCACGGCCTTCGAGTTGGTCGTGCCCTGGTCGATCGCCAGCACAGCTGATCCACCCACGTCGAGCGTCCTTCCGGTCGGACAACTTTCAACCGAGGTCTTGACGGGACTCTAGCGCCATGGTGAAACTCTTGGCGACAGGTTATGCAATACTGAATATCTATTCAGAGCCAGGAGGTCGCAGGTGGCGAAGCCGAGCAGACGTCGGGTGATCATCAATACCGATGCGAAGAACGAGGCGGACGATCAGTTCGCGATCGTGCACGGGCTGTTGTCGCCCACGTTCGACGTCCGCGGCCTGATCCCCGCGCACTTCGGCACCCGCCGGTCGGACCGCAGCCTGGAGGAGTCCCGCGAGGAGGTCGACCTGCTGCTCGACCTGCTGGACCTGACCGGCCAGGTCCCGGTCGCGAACGGCGCCCCGACCGGTATCCCGGACGAGCAGACCCCGCTCGACTCGGCCGGCGCCCAGTTGATCATCGAGGAGTCGAAACTGGCCTCGAAGGGCGATCCGCTGTTCGTGTCCTTCCTCGGCCCGCTCACCGACATGGCGTCGGCGATCCTGCTCGACCCGGAGATCGTGCACCGCGAGGTGATCGTGATCTGGATCGGCGGCCGCGGGTACGACGGTCTGGAGACGTACCCGGGGATCGAGTTCAACCTGTCCAACGACATCCCGGCCGCCAACGTCGTGTTCGGCTCCGGTATCACCGTCTGGCAGGTGCCGAGCGACGTCTACACGAAGGTCTCGGTCAGCTATGCCGAGCTCGACGAGAAGATCGGGGACGCCGGTCCGCTCGGCAAGTACCTGATCGAGCAGTTGCACGAGTGGAACGCCGAGTACCACCCGGAGCCGATCGAGTCCCGTTCGCTCGGTGACTCGCCGGCCATCTCCTTGATGCTCTACCCGCGCAGCGGGGACATGCGCGTCCGGCCGGCGCCGCGCTTCGGAGTCGACGGCTGGTACCTGCCCGGCACCAACAACCCCATCAGCGTCTGCGAACAGGTCGACGTCCGGTTCCTGCTCGAGGACATGTTCGCCAAGATCCGCCGTTTCGCCCGGCAAAGGAGTCAGTCATGACAGGCAGTTCGTTCACCCGCCGGGGTTTCCTCGGCCTCACGTCCGCCGCCGTCGCCGGTGTCGGTCTGTCCGCCTGTACGGGCGGGGGCACCTCCACCGGAGGCGGTCAGACCGCCGCGGCCTCGAAGAACCTGCGGCTGTTCACCTACGAGGGTGACGAGACGATCGGCCTGCTGAAGGCACAGATCAAGAAGTTCGACGCCGAGAACGGTACGACGACCACGGTCGACAGCCTGCCCGGTTCGGGTGCGGCGGTGTACCCGGACAAGCTGCGCACGGAACTGCTCGGCGGCAAGGGCCCAGATGTCTGGCGGATCTGGGGCGGTCAGATCGGCAGTCCGTTCGCTAAGGCCAAGCAGGCGCTCGACTTGGCGCCGTACTACTCCAAGTTCGGCTGGGACTCGAAGATCAACACCGCGGCGATCGGCGGGATGACGTTCGACGGCGTGAAATCCGGGGTGCCATTCGTCTCCCTCGGGATCGGTGCCTGGTACAACAAGTCGCTGTTCGCCAAGGCCGGCGTGAGCGCGCTGCCGACGACGTACGCCGAACTGGAAGCGGTCAACGACAAGCTGGTCGCGGTCGGCGTCACGCCGTGTGGTCTCGGCGGGAAGTACGGCTGGGACATCATGCGCCTGTTCGAGTACCTGCTCGAGCACACTGCCGGCCCCGAGTTGCACGACAAGCTTCTGACCGGCGACGAGAGCTGGGACCGGGCCGAGGTGGTCGAGGCGTTCACGTTGTTCAAGAAGTGGCAGGACAAGAAGTGGCTGCCGCAGGGCGCGCTGGGCCTCGACCCCGCCGACATCGAACCCGCGTACGTCCAGGGCAAGACGGCGTACACGATCACCGGGCCGTGGACCGAGGCGGCCGCGATCCTGTCCGCGAAGAAGAGCCCGTCCGCCTTCGGCAACTTCGAGCTGCCCACCGACCAGACGCCGGCCCGGCACTCGGGCTTCGTCGAGGGGTACATGATCAACGCCAAGACCGGCAACGCCGACAAGGCCGCGGCGCTGATCGACTTCATCGTCCAGCCCGCGACCCAGAAGGCGCTGCAGGTCAGCGCGTCGACGGTCAAGGGTGCCGAGCCGGACCCGAAGGCGCTGCCGTTGTCGGCGGAGTGGGCGGACAAGTACGGGAGCAACCCGTTCTACACGATCCAGGACCAGGCGTTCCCGAAGAAGCAGGCCGACCAGTACTTCAGCGTGCAGAGCGACCTGTTGCAGGGTTCGGTCGCACCGGACGCGGCGGCGAAGAAGATGCAGGAGATCGTCTCCGCCTGGGCGAAGAGCTGACCGATGGCGACAGTCGCGCTCTCCAAACCCCAAGTAGCCAAGGGCAAACGTGGTGGCAGGTGGTCGCCTTGGTTGTTCGCGCTGCCTGCTCTGGTGGTGTACATCGCCTTCCTGATCTACCCGGCGTTGTCATCACTCTTCTTCAGCCTGACCAACTGGGACGGGTTGAGTGCGACCTACAAGTTCGTCGGGCTGGAGAACTACGTCAAGCTGCCGAGTGACCCGGTGGTCGTCGAGGCGGTCCGGAACAACCTGATCTGGACCGTCGTGACGATCGCGGTGCCGACGGTGATCGGGCTGGCGCTCGCGATCGCGCTGAACGGCAAGGTGCACGGCAAGCCGATCCTGCGGCTGATCTTCTACACCCCGGCCGTGCTGCCGCTGGTGTCGATCGCGTCGATCTGGGGCTGGCTCTACAACCCGCAGTACGGCGCGATCAACTCGTTCCTGAGGTTGATCGGGCTGGACGGATTGGCGCAGCCGTGGCTCGGACAGGACTCGACCGCCTTGTGGGCGGTCATGGTCCCGGCCATCTGGCTGCGCACCGGCTTCCCGATGCTGCTCTATTTGGCCGCGCTGCAAGGCATTCCGAACGAGCTCTACGAGGCCGCGACGGTCGACGGCGCGACGAGGTGGCAGCAGTTCTGGCACGTCACGATGCCGAGCCTGCGGCCGGCGCACTACATCGTGCTGGCGCTGTCGCTGATCGACTCGTTCAAGGTCTTCGACATGATCTACGCGATGACGTACGGCGGTCCCGGTACGTCGACGCAGGTGATGGGAACGTGGATGTACTTCAACGTCTTCCAGTACTACCAAGCCGGCTACGGCACGGCCATCGCGGTCGTGATCACCCTGGTGGCGATCGCGGTCGGCATCCCCTACGTCCGCTCCCAGACGAGGGAGGCGTCATGACGATCGCACCGGTCCGGGTGGAAAGCGCCGTACCTGTTGAAGCGCAACCGGCAACCCAGCAGCCGAAGGGGCGGAAGGGGCTGGTGATCACGCTGGTCCTCGCGGTGGCGGCGATCTTCTGGATCTCGCCGCTGGCGCTGCTGGTGATCACCGCCGTACGGCCGCTGTCGGACTTCATCGGGAACGGGCCGTTGTCCTGGCCGGACGCGTTCACCTGGTCGAACTTCAAGGACGCGTGGGGGATCGGCAACTTCGCCACCACCTACCGCAACAGCGCGCTGCTGGCGCTGATGAAGGTGCCGCTCGGCGTGCTGATCTCGGCGATGCTCGGGTTCGCGCTGGCCAAGCTGCGGATGAAGTTCCGCCGGACGGTGATGTTCACGGTGTTCCTCGGGCTGACCATCCCGATCTACATCGCGATCGTCCCGGTCTTCATCATGATGCGCCAGGCCGGTGCGACCGACAGCCTGTTCGGGCTGATCGGGCCGTACCTGGCGTTCGGCATCCCGTTCGAGGTGCTGGTGCTGCAGTCGTTCTTCCGGCAGATCCCGGACGAGATCATCGAGGCCGCGAAGGTGGACGGTGCCGGTGACTGGCGGGTGTTCTTCACGATGATCCTGCCGCTGTCGCTGCCGGCCCTGGTGACGGTGGCGATCCTGGACGCGGTGGCGACCTGGAACGAGTTCCTGTTCGCGCTGATCCTGCTCAACTCCGACGCCCACAAGACCATCCCGGTCGGACTGCTCAACTTCCAGGGCCAGTTCGCCAACAACAACACCGGCCTCGCGGCGGGCATCCTGATCGCGGTGGTGCCGATTCTGATCGCGTACACCCTGCTCCAGCGCTGGATCGTCGGCGGGCTCACCGCGGGCGCCACCAAGGGCTGACCACATAGAGGAGATGACGATGACTGACATGCCGGTCTTCGGTGCGGGTATCTGGCATTTCGCGACCTACAAGGACCGCTACGCCACCGACGGGTACGGCGAGCCGGTCGGGCTGCTCGAGCAGATCGACCGGGCCGGCGCCGTCGGCGACCTGTCCGTGGTCGACCTGAACTGGCCGTTCGCCGGGTACGACGGAACGCTCGACGAGGTGAAGGAGGCGCTGAAGCGCAACAACCTCAAGGCGATCGCGATCACGCCGGAGATCTACACCCGCGACTTCGTCAAGGGCTCCCTCACCAACCCGGATCCCGCCGTCCGCAAGCAGGCGCTGGAGCTGTTGCATCAGGCAACCGAGCTGGCCAAGGACCTGGGCTGCTCCTACGTGAAGCTCTGGCCGGGCCAGGACGGCTGGGACTACCCGTTCCAGGTGAACTATCACGACATCTGGAACCTGGCGCTGGACGGGCTCAAAGAACTGGTGAGCGCGCACCCGGACATCAACTTCGTGATCGAGTACAAGCCGCGCGAGCCCCGGGTGAAGATCATCTTCCCGAACGTCGCCCGCACCCTGCTCGGGATCGAGAAGCTCGGCCTGCCGAACCTGGGCATCCTGCTCGATTTCGGTCACTCGCTCTACGGCCAGGAGACGCCGGCCGATGCCGCCCAGTTGGCCATCGACTACGGCCGGCTGTTCGCAATCGACGTGAACGACAACCTGCGCGGCTGGGACGACGACATGGTGGTCGGCTCGGTCCACCTGGTCGAGACGTTCGAGTTCTTCCACACCCTGCGGAAGAACAACTGGGAAGGCGTCTGGCAGCTGGATCAGTTCCCATTCCGGGAGGACAGCGTCGAGGCCGCCAAGCAGGCGATCCGTTTCCTGAAGGCCGTGCACCACGCGCTCGACGTACTGGACGACGAAGCCCTCGCCGCCGCGCAGGCGTCCCACGACGCGCTGGCAGCGCAAAGGCTCGTCCAGAAGGTCCTGCTGAGTTCGATGGCGGAGCTGGCATGACGCTGACCGTTGAACACACCACGATGCCGGTCCTCGGGCGGCTGCCGATCCATAGCAGCCGCGCCGAGCAGGTCGCACACATCGCCGAAGCGGCCAAGCAGATCCGGATCCAGGACCTCAAGCTGGTCCATTACGCCGGCGCCGGGCACATCGGCGGCGACTTCTCCGCGATCGACATCCTCGCCACCCTGTACGGCGCTGTCCTCGACATCACGCCGGAGACGGTGAACGATCCCGAGCGCGACCGCTTCATCCTGAGCAAGGGCCACGTCGCCGGCGCGCTCTACACCACGCTGGCAGCGTTCGGGTTCCTGCCGGTCGACGAGCTCGCCACCTTCCTCAAACCCCTGTCCGCGTTGAACGGGCACCCGAACCGCAACAAGGTCGCCGGAGTCGAGGCGAACACGGGTCCGCTTGGTCATGGCCTGCCGGTCGCGGTCGGTCATGCGTTGTCGGCCAAGCTCGACGTCTCACTGCGTCGTACGTACGTCCTGGTCGGGGACGGCGAGTTGCAGGAAGGCAGCAACTGGGAGGCGATGATGGCGGCCTCGCAGTACCAGCTGGACCGGCTGACCGTGATCGTCGACCGGAACCGGCTGCAGCAGGGCGCGACCACCAAGGAGACGAACGACCTGGATCCGCTGCCGGAGAAGGCGGCGGCGTTCGGGTTCGCGGTGGTGGAGGTGAACGGGCACGACCACGGCGAGCTGCTCGACGTGCTGTCCGCCGTACCGTTCCGGCCCGGCAAGCCGACGTTCGTGATCGCGCACACGCACAAGGGTCACCCGATCTCGTTCATGAGCAACAACGTCGCCTGGCACCACCGGGTGCCGGACGACGCCGAGTTCCAGCAGGCCCTGACCGAGCTGGAGAGCGCGGGCCGACCTAGATTCGACAGGGAGCCGGTATGACAGTGGTTGACACCTCGATCGCCGACCAGCCGCGGTATGACTGCCGGGATGCGTACGTCGAGACGCTGGCCGAGCTCGCGCACGCGGATCACCGGATCGTCGGCGTGGTCAACGACTCGGTCGGATCGAGCAAGCTGAACAGCTTCCGCAAGGCGTTCCCGGACCGGCTGATCAATGTCGGCATCGCCGAGCAGGACATGGTCGGCGTCGCCTCCGGCCTGGCCAACGGCGGCCGGATCCCGTTCGTCTCGGCGGCGTCCTGCTTTCTCACCGCCCGCGCGCTGGAGCAGATCAAGGCGGACGTCGCCTACTCGAACGCCAACGTCAAGCTCTGCGGCATGAGCCCCGGAGTCGCGTACGGCGAACTCGGCCCGACACACCACTCGATCGAGGACATCGCCTGGCTGCGGGCGATCGCCAACATGACGGTGATCGTGCCGGCCGACCCGGTCGAGACGGCAGCCGCGTTGCGGTGGGCGGCGACTTCCGAAGGGCCGGTCTTCATCCGGGTCAGCCGGATGAGCGTCCCGAAGGTGTACGGCGACGACTACGAGTTCGAGCTGGGCAAGGCGATCACGGTCCGGGCCGGTGACGACGTGACGCTGATCAGCAACGGGACCGTGCTGTGGCGGGCGCTGGTCGCGGCCGAACAACTCGCCGCCGAAGGGATCTCGGCCCGCGTGCTCTCGATGCCGACGGTCAAGCCGCTGGACGTCGACGCCGTGGTCGCGGCCGCGCGGGAGACGGCCGGAATCGTGACGGCCGAGGAGGCCGTGGCCGGTGGCGGACTCGGCGGTGCGGTGGCGGAGACCGTCGTACAGCATCATCCGGCGCGGGTGTCGATCCTCGGGTTTCCCGAGTTCGCGCCCACGGGGTCGGCCGGCTACCTGCTGGACCGCTACGGGCTCTCGGCGGAAGGCATCGCGGATGCCGCCCGCAAGCTGGTCAAGCCAAGTAGCTGATCTGGGCGTGTGCTTATCGGTAGCAACCATCCACTGGAGTGTCATGTCCATCGCACAAACAGCCGTCTGGCGCGAAATCGAACTCACGCTGACCTCCGCCGAGGAGTGGGTCGAGTTCGAGCACGACAGCGGATTCCGGCTCCGGCGGCCCACGTTCTGGGACGGCGGCGAGACGTACCGCGTCCGCTTCGCGCCACCCGAGCCTGGTGTCTGGAAGTGGGCCGGCGGTGAGTTCACGGTCGAGGCCGCCGCGGACGAGGCCAACCCGTTCTACGCGCACGGCTTCTGGCGGATGTCACCGGGCGGCCGCAGCCTGGTCCACGCGGACGGCACGCCCGCGATCCTGGTTGCCGACACCGCCTGGGCCCTCCCGTGGCGCGCGACTCCCGAGCAAGTTCGCGAGTACGCCGCCGATCGGCAGGCCAAGGGCTTCAACGCCGTACTGCTGATGAGTGTCCAGCCGGACATGCGAGCGGTCGGCCCGCGCGACCGCACCCAGGACGAAGGGTTCGGCGTCGCCTTCGAAGACCTCGCCGACGGCCATCTCAACGTCATGAACGTCGAGTACTTCCAGTACCTCGACGAGCTGCTCCGGATCCTGGTCGAGCACGGGTTGGTCCCAGTGCTCCAGCCCGTCTTCCAGGGCTTCGGCTGGAAGGGCCTCGACGTGGCCGGCGTCGTCGTACCGCCGGAGGAGTACGCGCGGTACTGCCGCTACCTGGTCGCCCGGTACGGCGCTCAGCCCGCGATCTACCTGGTCGGCGCGGACGGATCCGGTCGCGAACCGCAGATCGCCGCTGGTGGAGCCGAGGTCCACGCGGTCGACTGCTATGGCCAGCCGACCGGGATCCACTATCGGCCGCACATCCCCGCCGAGGCGCATCAGGATGCGGACTGGCTGGACTTCCAGTGGTGCCAGACCGGCCACACCGGCGAGCATGTGCCCGAGCGAGTCGCGGACATGCGGCGCAACCAGCCTGTCAAGGCGATCGCGAACGGCGAGCCGTCGTACGAGAACACCGGCCGGACCGGTGTGGCGGCCGGGTGGTGGCAAGGTCACGAGGCGTGGAGCAACCTGTGCGCGGGCGGCACGATGGGCGTCGTCTACGGCGCCGGCAGCCTGTGGCAGTGGCGGTTGCATGCCGATGAGCCCGGCCATTCGGACTACTTCACCGCGCCCGGTGCGGGCTGGCGTGAGGCGGTCGACTTCGAGGGATCGACGTACGTCGGTCTGCTCGGGAAGATCCTGGAAGGGCTGCCGACGACCGACATGCAGCCGGACTGGACTCGCGTGATCTCCGGGCGGGCGCTCAGCGGGGCCGACGGGATGCTGATCATCTACCGCGAACACGGCGGAAACGTGATGGTGTTCGACGAGACTGTGCCGCTGAACTACAGGATCGTCGATCCGCGGGACGGCTCGGTGGTCGCGACCGGCAAGCGCGACTCGCCGGGCGATCAACTGCCGGACCCGGGAGGAGCGCCGCGGGTCTACATCTGCCTATAGTCGTCCTCTGTTAGGGGGTCACGAACGTGAACGGCAACCGCGCGGTACGCCAGCCTGGGCTGGATGAGTTGCGGCTGCTCGCGAAGGTGGCCCGGATGTACCACGAGAAGGGCATCCGGCAGCCGAAGATCGCGGCCGAGCTCAACCTGTCCCAGGCGCGGGTGTCGCGGATGCTCAAGCAGGCGGTCGAGGTCGGCATCGTGCACACCGTGGTGACCATGCCGAGCGGCGTACACAGCGATCTCGAGGACGAACTGCAGGGCAAGTACGGGCTGCGGGACGCGGTGGTCGTGGACACCGTCGGCGACGACGTACTTCCGGCGCTGGGTTCGGGTGCGGCGGCGTACATCGACATGACGCTCACCGGCGGGCACGTGATCGGGATCTCGTCCTGGAGCGAGACGCTGATCGCGGCGGTCGACCGGATGCCGCGCAAGAGCGTGCCGGTGGTGGACCGAGTGGTCCAGATCGTCGGCGGTCTGGGTGACGCGGCGGTGCAGATGCAGGCGACCCGGCTGACCGCGCGGTTCGCCGAGCTGACCGGCGGCATGCCCGTGTACCTGCCGGCGCCGGGGCTGGTCGGGACGCCCGCGGTGCGGCGCGCGATGATGAACGACGTGTCCGTTCGCGACGTTCTGGGCACCTGGGGACAGCTCACCGACGCCCTGGTCGGGATCGGCAGCCTCGAGCCCTCGCCGCTGCTGCAGCGGAGCGGGAACGCGGTGGCCGAGAGCGATCAGGAGGAGCTGCGCCGGCTCGGCGCGGTGGGCGACGTCTGTTTCCGGTACTTCGACGAAGAGGGAAAGCACGTGCGCTCGACGTTCGACCAGCGGGTGATCGGGGTGACCGCGAAGGAGTTGCTGGCGGTGCCGCGGCGGATCGGCGTCGCCGGCGGCGAGCGGAAGTATTCCGCGATCCGCGCCGCGCTGCTCGGCGGCTGGGTCAACATCTTGATTACCGATTTGGCGATGGCCGAGAAGCTTCTCGGCGAGTAGATGGATCGCGACGAACAGCGGGACGTCTATCGCACGCTCGACCTGGCTTTGCGGGTCGGCGAGGTGCTGCTGTCCAGCGGCGCCGGTACGGCGGACGCGACCGCGACCATCCTCGGTGTCACCGCGGCCGGCGGGTTGCGCGGGTGCGAGGTCGACATCACCTTCACCTCGATGGCGATCTCGTACCAGGCGGCGCCGGATGTGGCGCCCGAGACCCACATCCGCCTGGTCCGCTACCGGTCGCAAGACTTCTCCCGGCTGACCGAAGTCGATCGGCTGGTACGGCGGCTTGCCCGCGGCGAGCTGAGCCGGGACGACGCGAGCCGCGAGCTGGCCCGGATCACTTCGGCCGGCCCGCCGTACCCGCGCTGGAGCGCCGTACTGGCGTGGGGCGTGATGGCGGGTGGCGCGACGTTGCTGCTCGGTGGTGGGTGGCTGATCACGTTGGTCGCGGTGCTGACGGCGGTCGTGATCGAGCTGAACAACCGCTGGTTCAATCGGCAGCGGTTGCCGGCGTTCTACCAGCAGGTCGCGGGAGCCTTTGTCGCCACTGCGGTGGCTTTGATCCTGTACGCCGTACACGCGCCGGTGAAGCCGTCGCTGGTTGTTGCTGCGGGCATCATCATGTTGCTGGCCGGGATCGCGTTGACTGGTGCTGTTCAGGATGCGATCACCGGGTACTACGTGACGGCCGCGGCCCGGTTGCTCGAGGCGATGCTGCTGACCGGCGGGATCATCGCGGGGGTCAGCCTCGGGCTGACGATCGGGCTGAAGTTCGGGCTGAACGTCGGCATCGAGGCGCAGGTCGTGCCGCTGGGGAATCTGCCGATCATGATCGGTTCGGGTGCGTTGATGGCCGTGGCTTTTGCCTATGCGTCGTACGCGCCGTTGCGGGTGCTCCTGCCGGTGGCGGTGGTCGGTGCGGCGGGATCGCTGGTGTTCACCTTGATGTCGCGGGCATCCTTCGGACCGGCTTGGTCGACGGCCGCGGCCGCCTTCGTGGTCGGTCTCGGCGGGTATTCGCTCGGACGGCGATCAGGTGTCCCGCCGCTCGTGGTGGTTGTCTCCGGCACAGTTCCGCTGCTGCCGGGATTGACCATCTACAAGGGCCTGTACGAGTTGATGGGACTCGGCAACTTGATCGGCATCGTCAGCTTGGCCACCGCGCTTGCGATCGGCGTAGCTCTCGCGTCCGGGATCATCCTCGGCGAGTACGTCGCCCAGCCGATCCGCCGCGAGGCCCGCCGCCTCGAAGACCGCCTGGCCGGCCCCCGCCTGGTCGGTCTCCGGCGGCCCGTCCGCCGCCGCAGCCAACGCCAGCGCCGTACGCGTCGTCGCGCGGCCTAGCCCAGGCATCAGTGCGTCGCCCGGCGTTACTCCTGGTGGGGGCGTCCGTTAGAGTTACTGACTGGAAACATCGGCCGATCGCCGGGGTGGACCGGCGGGCTCGGAGGATCGACGTGGCTTTGGGTAGGACATCCCCGCGGGACCTGCCGCTGTTCGCGGATCTGTCCGGACGGGACATCAGGGACATCTTCCGGGCCGGCGAGGAGGTCTCGGTGCCGGCCGGCTGGTCGCTGATCCTGGAGCAGACCCCGCCGGACGCGGCGTACCTGATCCTGAGCGGCACCGCCGCGGTCCGGGTGAAGGGCGAGGAGATCGCCGAGCTCGGCCCGGGCGACATCGCCGGCGAGGTCGCGGTCCGGAAGAACACGTTGCGGACGGCAACCGTCACGGCGAAGTCGCGGCTGCAGTTGCTGCACTTCACCCGGGAGAAGTTCGACGACCTGACCAACCGCCTGCCCGCCTTCCGCGAAGCCATCGACGCCACCATCGCCGAGCGCCGCGGTGGCTCCTGACGCGTCGGCAGGCCCGGCTGTGAACGACTCCGGCGCCGACCCGGAGCCGGCCGAGCCCGGCGAGACTGACCTCGCCGGGCTGAACCGGGACTTCGAGCAGGCACTGCTGGGCGGGGAGCGGAAGTTCACCCGGATCGAGGTGTCGGAGCGCGCCGGGATCTCGATCGGTCGGGCCGAGCGGATGTGGCATGCGCTCGGGTTCGCGACCGTGCCGGACGACGAGATCGCGTTCACCGACGGGGACGTCGAGGCGTTGCGGCTGGTGGCGGCGCTGGAAGACGACGGCTTCATCGATCCGGAGGTCGAGTCCTCGCTGGCTCGGAAGCTCGGCCAAACCCAGTCCCGGCTGGCGTCCTGGCAGTCGGCGATGTTCCTGGAGTTCCTCGCCAACTCCAAGCTGCCCGCCGACGAGGCCATCGAGGTGGCCGGTCTGTTGCTGCCGGCAATGGAACGGCTGCAGACGTATGTCTGGCGCCGCCACCTGGCCGCGGCCGCCGGCCGTGCCGTGGCGGGCTCCGACGAACTGGCCCGCGGCGTCCGCGCCGTCGGATTCGCCGACATCGTCAGCTACACGCGGCTGACCCGGCGCCTGACCGAGGCCGAGCTCGGCCAGCTGATCGAACGCTTCGAGGGCATGGCCGCGGACGTCGTCGCCCTCAACGGCGGCCGGGTGATCAAGTCGATCGGCGACGAGGTCTTGTTCGTCACCGACACCGCGGCGCAGGGTGCGGCGGTCGCCCTCGCACTGCAGGGCACGGTGACCTCGGCCGGCGATCTTCCTGAACTGCGCATTGGGCTTGCCTACGGCAACATCCTCATCCGCCTGGGCGACGTGTACGGCGAGGTGGTCAACCTCGCCGCCCGGCTGACCTCGGAGTGCAAACCCGGCCGCGTCCTCGCCGACCGCGAACTCGCGGCCGCTCTGGACGGCCATCCCGGCTACCGTTTGCGCAGACTCCGTCGCGTCTCGGTGCGCGGCTACCACCACCTGATCCCGTACGCGCTCCAACGGGCAGAATGACCGCGTGCAAGAGCTTCTGACAACCTCCGAGCTGGCCAAGGCGTGTGCGGACGATCCGATGATCATCTGGGCCGGCCAAGGATTCACTCCGGGAGTCCGCGCCTGGTACGACGGCGACGCAGTGGCCGTGGCATCTCCGGAACTCTCCAAACGAGACCGGCTCGCGGTCGTCGGCCCGGTGGAGGACGTCGCACGACTCGTCGCCAAGGTGTACGCCGAGGTCGGCACTACCTTCCGCCCCTTCGGTGAGGAGCACCTGATCCGCCACCTCGTCGACCGGGTGCCGGGCTTGGAGTTCGGCGCTGCTTTCGGCTGGATGGATACCCGGACCGCCCCCACTCACCAAGGCGGCGAGCCGGCGGGCTCGCACGCTCAAGCGGCGCCGCAGGCGGACCGCGGTGACGGGTTGGTGAGTGCTGGAGGTCCGGCCTGGCTCGACGGGGATGACGGAGTCGAGGCGTTGCTGAAGGAGGCGGCGCCCTCGTCGTACGCCTGGCCCGGGCATCCCGCCGTACGCCGATGGGCAGCTGCGACCGGGGACCGTGCGGAACTGCTGAGTGTGGCGGCGGATGCGTGGAGTGCGCCGGAGATCGGGTTCCTCGCTGGAGTGGCGACCCGGCCCGTAGCTCGAGGCAAGGGTTTGGCGTACCGGGTGTGTGCCTTCGTGACCAGCGAATTGGTGAAGCGACACGGCCAGGCAGGGCTGATGGTCGACGGCGACAACGCCGCCGCTATCTCGGTCTATCGACGGCTGGGCTACGCCTATCGGCCCGTCGCCGCGGCTCACATGTAGTAGCCGATGTAGCGAGCCAGGTCTTCCGGATCTCCGCAGAGACGGGTCGCCCAATCTCGAACGCTCGTCGAGTGATGGCTACCGCCCAAAGCCGGCTGCCGCGAGGTTTGGTGGCAGGCGGAGAGACCTAGACCGCGTTGAGGTTCACCTCGTGGGTTCGACCGTCAGGGTGACACCGGGCGTCGGCGTCTTTGGTCCAGGGCTGCCAGGCGCCGGCGTGGTCGGGCTGTTGCCGCTCGGCTTCGCGGTCGGCGCCGCCAATGGTGGGACGAAGGGGGCCTTGTCGGTCTCTTGGCAGTTCTGTGCTGTGATGTCGCCGTTCTCGTCCGGCTTCGTCACGGCTTGCGGGAAGACGTTGCTCGTCGTCGGTTCGTCTGCGCCGAAGCTCGCCGCGCAGTCCTGGGTGGGCAGGTCGATCGGGTTGCCGTTCTCGTCGTACAGCCGGACCTCGACCTGCTTGCCCTGAGCATCGAACGGGTAGATGTTGTTGATCGCCGTACCGTTCAGGAACAGGCCGTTCTCCGCGCCGTAGGACGGACCGCTGTAGTCGCGGTCGTTGCCGGCCAGGAAGTTGAACGAGGCACCGAGATAGGCCGCGGCGAGGAACGCAGGTATGGCGACGACGGCAACGACGTTGAGCGGTACGACGTACCAGAGCCAGCGCTGGTTCTGCTGCGTCTTGCGGCCGATCCAGATCGACACAGCCGCGCCGGCGACCGCACCGACCACGGTGACCGCGCCCGCGCCGAAGATCGCGAAGAACCCGCCGCCGCCGATCGCGCCGCGGGCGACCCACCAGACCGGCTGGCCGATGGCGACCAGTTCGCGGCGGATGTTCGGCGGGATCTGGCTGATCAGGTCGCGGATCGCGGCGGCGCCACGTTCGCCGTACGGCGTGTCGAGCACGATCCGCGGGTCGTTGCCTTTGAGCGCCCGGACGCCGAGGAAGCCCGCGACGAAGAGGATGCCGAGTCCGAGGGCGCCGAGGAACGCTGTCGTACCGTAGCCCCAGGCAAAGATGCCAACGGCAACGAAGAACGGTCCGACCGTGGCGGCGATCATCCCCCATAGCAACGACTTCCGGCCGGCCTCGCGGTCCGCGACACGCTGGGCCCGTGGCGGGTATCCAGCCGCGGTCCGCAGCTCATCGGCGTACTGGCGCGGTGTGCCGAGCCGATCCTGCAAGGCCGCGACGGACGGCTCGCTGTCGAACTCGCCGGCCACCTCGGTGAGGTGACCGCTGACGTCGTCGAGCACATCCTCCAGCTCGCCCGGCGGCAGATCGCTCAGCTCGGCACGCACCTGGGCCAGGTACATCGCGACCGTTCCGGTCAGAGTGCTGTTCACGCGGCCTCCTTCGTCAGCAGCACCGACATCGTGTCGGCGAAGTGGTTCCAGGTCTTGGTGGACTGCTGGAGCAAGTCGAGGCCGGTTTTGTTCAACCCGTAGTACTTCCGGTGCGGCCCTTCCTCACTCGGCTGCACGTACGACGTCAGCGCCCCAGCCGCGAACAGTCGCCGCAACGTCCCATACACCGACGCGTCCGCGACATCCTCCAACCCAGCCGCCCGCAACCGCCGCAACACGTCGTACCCATAACCATCCGCATCCCGCAGCACCGCCAGCACCGCCAAATCCAGCACACCCTTGAGCAACTGACTCGTATCCATCCGCCCACCTCCACACCCCACACTACTACACACTGCGGAGTACTCCGGATTCGACTGTCCTCGAACGAGGACAACGAGGTCAACCAGCTCAACGAGGAGGGCCGCTTCGACGAGAGCTTCGTCGACACCACCTGCGAACCACCCAGAGTCTTCACGTACGGCGGCATGGTCGCCCACGTACTCACCTTCGCCGCCCACCGCCGCTCTCTCCTGGTCGGCGCCTTCTACACCGCAGGAATCACCGACCTAGGCTCCGGCGACCCCATGCACTTCGTCGCCGAAGGCAACTAACAGCTTCGCGGCATGGGGGCAGCCACATGGTTGCTGTTGGCTGGTCGGGTGTCGCGGGTTCGTGGGGGATCACGACGACTTGGTGGGGATCTTGGTAGATGATCCGGCCCGGGTCCGCGGAGGTGTAGCGCTCGCAGGGGAGATTGTGTGCGGCGAGGATCGCCAGGTAGCCGGGGATCGGGGCCAGCAGATGCTCGGCTGTCGAAGCGAACCAGGCGGCGGCGTGCGGATTGACGTCGAAGTCGTACACGGTGGGATCGACGTCCATCGGATTGACGTACGTCGCGTCGTACCAAGCGTTGGCCGTACGGCGGAAATGTTCCTCGGCCGGGGTCAGAAGCCCACGCTTGCCCAGCATGTTGACCAATCCGAAGATTCCGATCCGGCGGCCTCGGCGGTCGGGAACGGGGCTCTGGAATCTGACATAGGTCATCCGCACAGTCTTTAAGATAAGGGGATGCGCTACTACGAGGTCGAGGCTGAGGCGGTGTATCGGCAGGTGGCGCGCGAGGACAAGACCCAATGGAGCGACGTCTTCGAGCCCGGGCGGGGCTTCGACGATTTTCCCAACCGGGCGTTCCTCGAACGAGTGCTTCCCAAGCTCGGTGATCTCGTTGATGTCCTCGAGTACGGGTGTGGCACCGGGCCGGCCGCATGTTTCCTCGCTGAGCGAGGCCTTCGGGTCGATGCGGTGGACCTGATCTCGGCGGCGATCGAGCTAGCTGCCGGTTTGCGCACGAGCGCGGGCTCCGGGTGAATTTCGCCGTACAGGATGTGTGCCGTTGGCCGGCGACCGTCGCGAAGCGGTACGACGCCATCATCGACAGCTACTGCCTGCAAAACATCGTGCTCGACGACGACCGAGCGGCGGTGCTTCGCGGCGTACACGATCGGCTCACCCCGGCCGGGCATTACCTGATTTCCACCGCGCTGTACGACGCGGGTCGGGTGTACGGCGCCGGGCTTCGGTTCGACCGGTCGACGGGCATCTGCTATCGAGGCGATCTGCCGTACCGCCGCCACCTCACGCCGGCGGCCCTGCAGGCAGAGTTGACCAGTATGGGGTTTACGGTGCTTTCGCTCACCGGCAACGATGTCGTCTGCAGACGGTCCTAGTCGGCAGCTGATCAGTCGCGCGCGACGGGGTTGTCGATCATTTTGGCCTCCATAGGCCAGGAGAGTAGCCGGGCGGCAGGTTCAGCCGACCTGTTCTATCCGCGGCCGACCCAAGTCGCGATACATGCCTCGTTGCCCTCTGGGTCAGCCAGCACCCACCACTTTGGCGCGTGGGCGTCCGTGACGAGCCGACCGCCTGCGGCAAGCGCGGCGGCTATCCGGGCCTCGGCCTGCTCGTGTGGGACGGCGATGTCCAGATGTATGCGATTGCGCTCCGATCGCGGGACGTCCATCTGCTGGAATCCGACACCCGGACCGCGACCCTGCGGATCGAACAGGTAGTCGTCGCCGATCTGACCGTAGCCGAGCAGTGCGCGCCAGAACGGCAGTACGTCCGTACCAACGAGTGCGTCGATGGTGAGGTTGATGACCTGTACGGCGGTCGGATCCGCCGGCAGCCCCAGTTCCTTCGCGGCCGCCGAGATCTTGCGGGCCAGCGAGATGTCGCGGCCTCTCAAGCTCACCGTGACGCCCGCATGCCGCAGGTCGAGCTTCAGATCCTGCTCGGAGTCTCCCGCGAGCCGGCCGATCTCGTCGACGAGCGCGATGCCCTTCGCGAGCGATCCGGTCCGAAAATGAGCCGAGACCAGGTGATACAGCACCCGCCAGTCCTCAACCCCATCCGCCGCGTGAAACTCCTCGGCCGTAATCCGCCCACCCATGCCCGCCAAGCTAACACCGCACTCCCGATTGCCGGACTACCTCCTGTCCTTCTGCACTCGCGGCGCGTGGGGAGACTGGCTCAGTTGGTTGGGTCGTGGAGGTCGGGGCGTTGGGTGGGCGTGGTGATGTCTACGTCGATGGGCTGAGGTTTGGTGGGGGCGGAGATGGTGCCGGACGTGACGGGGAGGTTGAGTTTGCTTGCCGACAGGTCGATGTCGATCGTCGCGCCGGTGTCGTTCGGGGTGGTCCATTCGGTGTCGCTCAAGGTGACGGCGAGGCCGAGGATGCGACCCTTCGGGATGATCTCGTCCTGGGCGCGGAGCGGGACCGTGACGGTGGACCACTTGCCGGGGGTGAGCGGCGTCGGGTCGCTCAGCGACTTGGAGTGCGCGGCGTCGATCCAGCCGCGGCTGACGATGCCGTGGTCGCTTTCCGAGGTGAGCTTCTCGACGGTGAAGTAGCAGCTGTCGTCGAAGTCCACGCTTTCACCTTCGCAGGTGCTTTCAGTGGTACGGCGAATGCCGGAGTACCGCTCGGCTTCGCCGTACTCGATCAGTCGTGCTGTGACCGGGGTGGTGGTCGAGTCGGACTTGATCTTCAAGGTGACCGATGGTGTGCCGCTGATCCGGATCGACGCCGGCAGCGGTGCGGACAGGAACATCTGGCGGCCGGCGATTACTTGCGACGGCTCCGCGACGATGTCGTCCTCGGTCAGGTCGGGATCGTCCGTGATCGTGACGGTTCCCTTGCCCTGGGCACCTAGTTTTCCGGCGGACAGCGGCACCGGCAGAGCGCGGTTCACGGCCGGCCAGGTCTTGTAGTCGCGCCATACGTCGGGAGCGGTCTCGACCGACGCCATCGGCTCCTTCATCACGCCGTTCGGCAGATCCTGCAGCCAGTAGTCGAACCACTTGTGCAGCTCATCGACCCACGCCTCGCGGCGGAACTCAAAAGGATCGACGTGGTCCTCGAGCCCCAGCCACAGCTTCCGCGGTACGTCGTTGCGAGCCAGCGCCGCCCACCACGACGCGAAGTGGTTCGTCTGGACGTTGTAGTCGCTCAGACCGTGCGTCATGAAGACCGACGCCTTCACCTTCGACGCGTCCTTCAGATAATCGCGTGAAGCCCAGAAGGCGGTGTAGTCGCCGGTCTCGTCATCGTCGTCGTCGCCGAGATCCGCGCGTACGGCGTCACACGCGGGCGTGTCGTGGCCGACGTACCCGCCCAGCCAGGGCATGTAGTCGTCGGAGTACGGGACGCCGCCGGAGCGGGTGTAGTCGTACCACGAGGAGATCGCCGAGATCGGCACGATCGTCTTCAGGCCTTCAACGCCGGTCGCCGCGACACCGTTGGCCAGCGTGCCGTCGTACGACTTGCCGATCATGCCGACCGCGCCGTTCGTCCACGAGGCTGTCACCGGTGAACCGTCCCCGGTGTGGGCGGTGTTGCGGCCGTTGAGCCAGTCGATCACCGCGACGACCGAGTCGATCTCGTCCTTGCCTCCGACGTCGCCGCAGCCGGTCGAGCGGCCGGTGCCGACGATGTCGACACCGACCATGGCGTATCCGCGCGGGACGAAGTAGTTGTCGTAGAAGAGAGGCATCTTCTGGATGACGCCGTTCTCGTCGTACGTCTTCTTCTCGCTCTCGTTGCCGCGCCCGCAGCAGGAGAAGTACGGCGACGCGTCCATGATGACCGGGATCTTCAGCCCGTCGGCCTGGGTCTCGCGCGGCCGGACGATGTCGACGGCGACCACGTCGTTCTTGCCGTCGGAGTCGGTGTCCATCGTGGTGTCGACGTACACGGACTCGCGGATCGCGTCGGCGTAGTCGTAGACCGGCTGGGTGCTGTTCGAGGCCGGATCGACGTACGGCGGGACGCCCGGGCTGCTGCTGATCGGGGCAGGACCGGTCATCGCGCCGGGGTCATCCGGGATCCGGACAGCCGAAGCGGTACCGGTGACGGTCGCCAGGCTGAGCACGGTGGACGAGACCAGGACGGTCACCCTGGCGCGGACGGTCGTCATGGCTGGGAAGGCTAGTCACTCAGCGCCCGCAAAGCCAGGTTGCTGACGATATTGGCAGCCACTTCCTCAACACGAAGCGTAATGGTGGACTAGTTCCGATAGGGTGACCGCCACCGCCCAGGGGGAGTGCGCACGAAAGGGTAGGCCTGTGAATCTGCGAGCGCCGGTGACATTGCTGGATGTGGCACAGCGCGCGGGTGTGTCGGTCGCGACCGCCTCCCGTGTGCTCAACGGCGGGGACCGGGTGCCCCGTCCGGAGCTGCAGGAACGGGTCAAGGCCGCCGCCGACGAGCTCGGCTATACGCCGAACGCGCAGGCGCAGGCGCTGGCCAAGTCGTCCACCAACGTGGTCGGCATTCTGGTCCACGACATCGAGGACCCATATTTCGCGGCGATCGCGAACGGCGTGATGCGCGCGGCCGACGAGCGCGGCTTGCTGGTGATGATGGCCAGCACGTTCCGGGACGCGGATCGCGAGATCGCCTATCTGTCGTCGTTGCGCGCGCAACGAGCCCGCGCGGCGGTGATGATCGGCAGCCGGCGGACCGATGCCGAGAGCCTGGAGCGGACCGCGAACGAGGTCGAGACGTTCCTCAACTCCGGTGCCGGCTTGGCGCTGGTGAGCCAGTCCGGGATGCCGGCGCACACGATCGAGCCCGACAACCGTTCGGGTGCAGCCGAGTTGGCCCGTTCGCTGGTGGGTCTCGGGTGGCGGAAGTTCGCCGTACTGGGTGGGCCTGAAGGGCTGGCGACGGCGCGGGATCGGCGGGACGGATTCGTCGACGGGCTGTCGGAGGCCGGGCTCGAGCCGGTGGCGGTGGAGGCGGGCGAGTTCACCCGTGATGGTGGGTACGCCGCTGCCGAGGTGCTGCTGGATCGCAAGGTCGACCTGGACTGTGTGTTCGCGGTGAACGACGTGATGGCGGTCGGCGCGATGTCGGCGCTGCGGGCTCGCGGGGTCGACGTACCGAAGGATCTAGGGGTGGCCGGGTTCGACGACATCGCCACGTTGCGGGACGTGTGGCCGGGGCTGACCACGGTCCGGCTGCCGCTGGAGCAGATGGGGCGTCGCGCGCTCGAGCTCGCGATCGAGGGCGGCGAGGCGACCACCGAGACGTTCAAGGCTTCCGTCGTACTGCGGGAGAGCACCGCGCGGGGCTAAGAGGGTGTCTGGGAGCTCTGCGCCTACTGCGCGGCACTCGGCGGGCACCTCGCTGCGCTGGAGGAAAGGCCACGATGAAACCACATCGAGGCCTCCCCTCCAGCGCACCGAGGCACTCCGCCGAGCACCTGCTCGCGACGGCGCAGAGCTCCCAGACACCCTCTGAAATATGCTCACTGCGTGACCGTTTCCGAGATCTTCGACCCGTCGGCCTGGAAGCAGGTGGACGGGTTCGACCTGACCGACATCACGTACCACCGGGCCGTCGACGCCGGTGTGGTGCGTATCGCCTTCAACCGGCCCGAGGTGCGGAACGCGTTCCGGCCGCACACCGTGGACGAGTTGTACCGGGTGCTCGACCACGCGCGGATGTCGACCGACGTCGGGTGCGTGCTGCTGACCGGCAACGGGCCGTCGCCGCGGGACGGCGGGTGGGCGTTCTGCTCGGGCGGTGACCAGCGGATCCGGGGCAAGGACGGTTACAAGTACGCCGAGGGGACCACGGCCGAGACGATCGATCCGGCGAAAGCGGGCCGGTTGCACATCCTCGAGGTGCAACGATTGATCCGGTTCATGTCGAAGGTCGTCATCTGCGTCGTACCGGGATGGGCCGCGGGTGGCGGGCACAGCCTGCACGTGGTCGCCGACCTGACGCTGGCCTCGGCGGAGCATGCGCGGTTCAAGCAGACGGACGCGGATGTCGCGTCGTTCGACGGCGGCTTCGGGTCGGCGTATCTGGCCCGGCAGGTCGGGCAGAAGTTCGCGCGGGAGATCTTCTTCCTCGGCGACGAGTACTCCGCCGAGGACGCCTACCGGATGGGCATGGTGAACAAGGTCGTGCCGCACGCCGAGCTGGAGGCGACGGCACTCGAGTGGGGCAAGAAGATCTGCGCGAAGTCGCCGACCGCGCAGCGGATGCTGAAGTACGCGTTCAACCTGATCGACGACGGCCTGGTCGGCCAGCAACTCTTCGCCGGCGAAGCCACCCGCCTGGCCTACGGCACCGACGAAGCCGCCGAAGGCCGCGACTCCTTCCTCGAAAAGCGCCCCGCCGACTGGTCGCCATACCCCTACGCCTTCTGACCTTGCCCTACCTGCCCGGGGTCGCCACCATTGGGTGAACACGGGGCCCAGGGCTTCGTCGCTGGTCCATGTCCGTGGAGCGCGGCCGGCTTCCCGTTGCACGATCCGTACGCCGGTCCGCAGTTGGACGCCGCGACCCAGTTCCTCCACGCCCACCGCGGTCGCGTCGACCTTGTCACACTGTCGTTGTGGGGCAACGACGCCAACGCATTCGTTGCGTCATGCAACGGAAACGTTCAGTGCATCATCGACGGCGCCCCCGCGGCGATCGCCCGGCTGGCCGGCAATCTGGACAACATCCTGCAGAAGCTGCGGGCAGCGGCGCCGGATGCGGATCTCGTCGTGATCGGCGCGTACGACGTCAACGTCGGTGCGTTCGCGATCACCGGACCGATCTTCACCGCGCTCAACCAGGCCATGGCCGACGCGGCTCAGCGAGCCCGGGCGAAGTTCGTCAACCCGATGCCCGTCTTCGACGCCAACGGCGGTGCGGCGCTGTGCACGTACACCCTGCTCTGCCGGGACGGCGACGCCCACCCGTCTGACGCCGGCTACGCCGTACTGGCCGATCTCGCAGAAGCCGAGCTGTAGTTACTGCGCGACGCCGTAGAGGCGGTCGCCGGCGTCGCCCAACCCCGGCACGATGTAGCCCTTGTCGTTCAGGTGTGCATCCATGCCGGCGATGACGAGGTTGCACGGTACGGCGAGTTCGGCCAGCTCGCGCTCGATGCGCTCCACGCCCTCGGGGGCGGCGAGCAGGCAGATCGCGGTGATGTGGTCGGCGCCGCGCTCCACCAGGAACTGAATCGCCGCGGCCAGCGTGCCACCGGTCGCCAGCATCGGGTCGAGGACGTAGCACTGGCGCCCGGACAGGTCCTCCGGCAGGCGTTCGGCGTACGTCGATGCCATCAGCGTCTCCTCGTTGCGGACCATGCCGAGGAAACCGACCTCCGCGGTCGGCAGCAGCCGGGTCATCCCCTCCAGCATGCCGAGACCGGCCCGCAGGATCGGTACGACGAGCGGCTTCGGCGAGGTGAGTTTGACGCCCTGGGCCTCGGCCACCGGCGTCTGGACCGTGACCGGTCCGGTCCGGACGTCGCGGGTCGCCTCGTACGCGAGCAGCGTGACGAGCTCCTCGGTCAGCCGCCGGAAGGTGGGTGAGTCCGTGCGCTCGTCCCGCAGCGCGGTGAGCTTGTGGGCGACGAGCGGGTGGTCCACAACGAGGATCTGCATAAGCCGGAACGCTACCGTCGGCGATTCGCGGCGGGAAAGCTCGCCCGCTGGAAGAATCGACTGTGCCTGATTTTTGGGCAGCCTCTTCACGACCGGATTTCTGCCCTGTCCGCCCCTCAGGGAGTACGCCGATGACGGAGAACTCGGGCAAGACCCCCGAACAACTGGACCGCCTGCGCCGCCGGGCGGCCTTTCTGCGTGAGCTGGAAGAGGCCCGCGCCCTGCGAGACCGGATCGCACCACGCCGGGCCAAGGTCCGCCAGCTCCGTGAGGCGATGCGCAGAGCGACGTACCACCACTGACCGCGATGCCCTCCGCGTTTGGTGGGTTCACCCACGAGCTTGTGGGTTCCCCGCCGGTATTCGGGGGGCGAACCCACCGTTTGATGGGTGAACCCACCAAACGTGGATCGCCGGACCAGGGGTGTTGGTGGTACTGATATCACGTCGAAACCGGAAAACCTCCCGCGTCCGGCGGGATTCTGCGACGATGAGGCGGTGTCTGATGCCACGGCAGGGCCGATGACCACCGATCTCGATTTCGCGGTCGCCGCTTACACCGAGGACGGGGTCTGGACCGTCACACCGCTGGTGCTGCGCGGTGAACCCGAGCTGTCCACCCTGGTGTCCGCGCTCCGGCGCTACCCCGGCGAGGCCGGCGTGCTGGGGATGATCTCGGTCGACGAGGACTTCTTCATCCTGCTCCGGGTGATCGGCGGCCGGGCCCGGTTGCTGATCTCCGACGTCACCGCCGCGACCGAGTGGCCGCTGGCCCGGCAGGTGGTCGACGAGCTCGACATCCCACTGGCCGATGACGACGACGAGCAGGTCCCGGCCGGCGATCTCGGCATCATCGCCGACCTCGGCATGAGCGCGATGGACCTGGGCGCGCTCTGCGACGACGTCGACCTCTACCCGGAGGAGATGCTCGAGGAGATCGCCGAGACGCTTGGCTTCGGCAACCAGTTCCACGAGGCGATCGAAGCCCTTGGTTAGCCCAGCGATCCAGCGCGAATGGGCCCGGCTGATGCGGCTGGCGCTCGAGGAAGGCGAGAAGGCGCTGCCCGACGTACCGATCGGCGCGATCGTCATGGACGCCGACGGTCAGGTGATCGGCCGCGGCCACAACGAGCGGGAGGCGACCGGCGACCCGACCGCGCACGCGGAGGTGCTGGCGATCCGCGAGGCCGCTCGGAGCGTCGGCGAGTGGCGGCTGACCGGCTGCACGATCGTCGTCACGCTGGAGCCGTGCACGATGTGCGCGGGCGCGATCGTGCTGTCCCGGCTGGACCGGCTGATCTTCGCGGCGTACGACGAGAAGGCGGGTGCCGTCGGCTCGTTGTGGGACGTCGTCCGGGACCGTCGGCTGAACCATCGGCCCGAAGTCGTGGGCGGCGTGATGGCCGACGAAGCGGGCGCGCGGCTACGCGATTTCTTCATCGGGCACAGACCTTGATAGCCTCTGCGGCGGTGGCGTGTCCGAGCGGCCGAAGGAGCGCGCCTCGAAAGCGCGTGACGGGCAACCCCCGTCCGAGGGTTCAAATCCCTCCGCCACCGCCAACCACCCGTAGGGTGGCAGAAGGCCGGAGACCCTGATGCTGTGTGATGCGTCAGGGTTTTCGTCTCTCTGGACCTGATGCAGTCGCTCGGGACCTGATGCAGGAGAGGGCCCCACGTGGATGTTGCGGAGCTGGACCGGATTCTCCTGGCCGGTGCCGGGGTGCTGCTGGTCGCGATCGTCGCGGTGCGGCTGACCGGGCGGTTCGGGCTCCCTTCGCTGCTCATCTACCTCCTGATCGGGCTGCTGCTCGGTGATTCGGGGCCGGGTCAGATCCACTTCGAGGACGCCCAGCTCGCGCACGCCCTCGGGTTCGCGGCGCTGGTGGTGATCCTGACCGAGGGCGGTCTGACCACCCGCTGGAACGAAGTACGCCCAGTGATGCCGCTCGGCGTCGTACTGGCGACGCTCGGAGTCGCGGTCAGCGTGGGTGTGGTCGCGTGTGTGGCGCATTTCGGGCTCGGGCTCGACTGGCAGCTCGCCGTACTGCTCGGTGCGGTCACGTCGCCTACAGACGCCGCAGCGGTCTTCTCCGTACTGCGGCGGGTCCCGATCCGGCCGCGATTGCGGGGAGCGCTGGAGGCGGAGTCCGGTCTGAACGACGCTCCGACGGTCCTGCTCGTCACCCTGGTCAGCACCGGTGAGGTGGGCGAGAAGGGTCTGCTGCACTTCAGCGGGCTGGTGGTCTACGAGCTCGTGGTCGGTGCCCTGTTCGGGTTCCTGATCGGCTGGATCAGCGTCGGCGTCATCCGCCGGGTCGCGCTCGGCTCGGCGGGTCTGTACCCGCTGGCCGTTCTCTCGGTGGCGATTCTCTCGTACGCCGGTGGAGCGGTGCTGTTGCACGTGTCGGGCTTCGCGGCTGTCTACGTGACGTCGTTGATCCTCGGGCGGGCCGAGTTGCCGCACCGGATGGCCACTCGGTCGTTTGTGGACGGGATCGCGTGGCTGGCCCAGATCGGGCTGTTCGTGATGCTGGGCCTGCTGGCGTCGCCCGAGCGGATCGAGTGGAACGACGTGCTGGTCGCTCTGGTGATCGGGATCGCGGTGACGGTGGTCGGTCGGTTCGCGTCGGTCGCGGCGTCGGCGGCGCCGTTCCGCCTGCCGTGGAAGGAGCAGACCTTCATCTCCTGGGCCGGTCTCCGCGGAGCGGTGCCGATCGTGCTGGCGACGATTCCGCTGGCGGAGGATGTGCCGCAGGCCGATCGGATCTTCGACGTGGTCTTCGTGCTGGTGTTCCTGTTCACACTGCTTCAGGCGCCGTCGCTGCCGTGGCTCGCGAAGCGGTTGAAGGTGCTCGACGAGAACGCGTCGTACGAGGTGGACATCGACGTGGCGCCGCTGGAGTCGCTCGGCGCCGACATGCTCCAGGTGTTCATCCCGAGTGAATCGCGGCTGGCCGGTGTCGAAATCGGCGAGCTCCGGCTCCCAGCCGGCGTGTCTGTCTCCCTGGTGATCCGTGGCGACCGCGCCTTCGTTCCCGACCTGCGGACCGTCCTCCGCGCCGCCGACTCCCTCCTGGTGGTCGCTCCCAGCCCGCTCCGTGACCAAACCGTCCGCCGCCTCCGCGCCGTCAGCCGAGCCGGCCGCCTAGCCGGCTGGTTCGGCGAACGCGGCCGCGAACAGCACTAGTTCGGGTTCTGGCCTGACGGGATCGGCTGGGGGGTGTGGATTACCGGGAGGCAGACGGTCGAGCCTGGGGGGATGGCGACCGAGGGGAGGCCCTTGGGTTTGAGGGTGGTGTAGCCGCGGCCTACGACGAGGTCGACGGTGTGGTCGGTGCGGTTGTCGGCGACGGTGAGGGGCTTCTGGGTGAGCTGGCCGGCGATCAGGCGCAGTTCGGGCGCGTCGTCGGTGGCGCCGCGGACCGAGACCACGTCGATCTTGTCGCCCTTCGGCTCGTTCGCGATCTTGGCGACGTTGAAGCCGCGCTTCTTCAGCTGTTCGGCGACGGCACCCGCCGTACCCGCCTTGGCGCCGCCGTTGTAGACGTTCACCACCACCTGCTTCGGCACCAGCCGGTTGTTCGGCAGGGTCTGCTCCACGCAGGTCGGCTCAGCGCTGCTGTTCACCAGTGAGTTCCAGCCCCACCAGGCACCGCCGACAAGGATTCCCAGCAGGATCACCATCGTGATCGGGGTACGCCAACGGACCCGCGAGTGCGGCCTCGGTTGTGGATGGATCGCGGTCATCGGCTCAACCCCCCGTGAGCAGCCATTGTCAGTCCACGACCAGAACCCGGGCGTGTAGTACGGAACGCTGCTGCAGCGCGGCACGCAGCGCGCGGTGCAGGCCGTCCTCGAGGAACATCTCTCCCTTCCACTCGACCACGTGCGCGAACAGGTCGCCGTAGAAGGTGGAGTCCTCGTCGAGCAGCGCGTTCAGGTCCAGAGTGCCCTTGGTCGTGACCAGTTCGTCCAGCCGCACCTGCCGCGGTGGCAGTGACGACCAGTCCTTCGGCTTGAGCCCATGGTCCGGGTACGGGCGTTCCTCCCCGACGCGCTTGAAGATCACCCCCCGAAGTCTAGCGGTGTCAAAGGTCGGATGAGAGGGGATGAATGTCATGGGGGTGCGACTCAACCTTTCGGTGCTGGTCGGCGTCGTACCGGCAAAGGGAGAGGCGGGCGCGCTGGGCGGGCTCGTCAACAGGGGGGTGAACCGCATGCGAATTCTTTCCATTCTCGGTTTGGCGGCGGCCGTCACGCTGGTCGGCGCCGGTACGGCGCTACCGGCCGACGCACTGACCGGAACACAGGCCAAGGCGGCCCAGACGCGGCTGAACGCGCTCGGCTGCACCGCCGGGCCCGTCGACGGCGTGATCGGCCAGATGACCCAGGCCGCCACCGTACGTTTCCAATCCGCGAACGCCATGATCCAGAGCGGTTCCCTGAATAGCACGACGTATTCGCGGTTGATGGCCAGTACGGCGAAACGCTGCGACGTACGCAAGGTTCCGGCCGGCTCTGGCTCCGGTCGCCGGATCGTCATCAGCCAGACGCAGAACTGGGTCTGGCTGATCGATTCGGCCGGCAAGGTCGTCCGGCAGGGCGGGATCATCGACAACCCGACCTATCTGAAGCCGGGGACGTACACCAGTGGCTCCAAGTGCGGCCGGGCCGGACGAATCGTGCGCAACACCGACGGCGGGCGGCTGTACCTGAACTACTTCGTCCGCTTCGCGCCGTGCGGGATCGGCTTCCACCAGATCCCGACGTACATGTCCAACGGCGCCCAGATCCACCCGGACTGGCTGCTCGGGACGAACTACCGCGCGTCACACGGCTGCATCCGGCTCTCCCGGTCGATGGCGATCACCCTGTGGAACTTCACCGCCGGCTCGACCCGGGTCGTCGTCCTGCGCTGAGGTACGGCGGGCACTAGCATGCCGACCGGGGAACACTTCAACCGGGGAAAGGCACGCCGACATGGCCGAGACAGGCGACGTCGTGGAGACCGTCAAGCAGGGATACGCGTTCGAGGGGGCGGCGATCGAGCTGGGCGCGCTGCTGGTCGGCGACGAGCCGAAACCGGAGGCGGCGGTCCGGATCCCGCTGTCGATGGTGAACCGGCACGGCCTGGTCGCGGGTGCCACCGGTACCGGCAAGACGAAGACCCTGCAGTTGATGGCCGAGCAGCTGTCCGCGGCCGGTGTCGCGGTGTTCGCGGCGGACATCAAGGGCGACCTGTCCGGCGTATCCCAGCCGGGTCAGGAGAGCGAGAAGCTGCTGGCCCGGACCAAGACGATCGGGCAGGAGTGGACTCCGACCGGGTTCCCGACCGAGTTCTACGCGCTCGGCGGGCAGGGCACCGGGATCCCGATCCGGGCCACCATCACGGCGTTCGGGCCGGTGCTGCTGTCCAAGGTGCTGGGGCTGAACGACGTCCAGGAGTCCTCGCTCGGGCTGATCTTCCACTACGCCGACAAGCAGGGCCTGACCCTGCTCGACCTGAAGGACCTGCGCGCGGTCATCACGCACCTGACCAGCGAAGAAGGCAAGGGCGACCTCAAGGAACTGGGCGGGCTGTCCGCCGCGACGGCCGGGGTCATCCTGCGGTCGCTGATCGGGTTCGCGGACCAGGGTGCCGAGGCGTTCTTCGGCGAGCCGGAGTTCGACACCGCGGACCTGCTGCAGCAGCGGGACGGCAAGGGCGTCATCTCTTTGCTCGAGCTGCCGAACCTGCAGGACCGGCCGGCGCTGTTCTCCACCTTCCTGATGTGGCTGCTGGCGGATTTGTTCCACGACCTGCCCGAGGTCGGCGACGCGGACAAGCCGAAGCTGGTGTTCTTCTTCGACGAGGCGCACCTGCTGTTCAACGACGCGTCGAAGGCGTTCCTGGACTCGATCGCGCAGACCGTCCGGCTGATCCGGTCGAAGGGTGTCGGCGTGTTCTTCGTGACGCAGACGCCGAAGGACGTTCCGGACGACGTACTCGCGCAGCTCGGTTCGCGGGTGCAGCACCAGCTGCGGGCGCACACGCCGAACGACGCCAAGGCGCTGAAGGCGACCGTGTCGACGTTCCCGAATTCGTCGTACGACCTGGGCGAGGTGCTGACCCAGCTCGGGATCGGCGAGGCGATCGTGACGGTGATGAACGAGAAGGGCGCGCCGACTCCAGTTGCGTGGACCCGGTTGCGGGCGCCGCTGTCGCTGATGGCGCCGGCGTCTGCCGAGCAGCTGACGGCGTCGGTGCAGGGGTCGCCGAACTACGCGAAGTACACCGAGGTGATCGACCGCGAGTCGGCGTACGAGAAGCTCGCGGCGAAGGTTCAGGCCGGGGCCGAGCAGGCCGAGGCGGAACGGCAGGCCGAGGAGCAGGCGAAGCCGCAGCCGGAGCCGAGGCCGCGGGCGCAGAAGCAGGAGAAGTCGATGGTGGAGCAGGTGATCGGCTCGTCGGCGTTCAAGCAGTTCGCCCGCTCGGCCGGCCGGGAGATCGTCCGGGGTCTGTTCGGCGCTGCCCGCCGCCGGCGCTGATCCGGGGACTTTTCGGTACGGCGCGGTCCACGTTTCGCCTGTGGCGGAAGGATTTCAGTCGTTTGATCGTTGATCAAACGACTGAATTCTCAACCAGGCGACATCGTTTCCAAGTCGTCATCCACAGCCGCGCCGTCGCGGATTGGGACGAATCGCTTACTCGTCGTACGGTGAGAGGTAATGGTTGCGCAGAGTAGGCGAGCGGTACGGTATTGGGCGCTGTGGACCCTGACGGTCCCGGCGTTCGCTGTTGTCGTGCTCGTCGACCTGGCCGCGATCGGCTACGGCATCCAGGTCTTCACCGAGCTGCCGAGCTGGCGCGGTCTGGACGTCGTACTCGCGCTCACCGTGTCGGCGCTGATCTCGGTCGAGGGAGCTCGCCGGGTCGAGAGCCGGCGCCGCCGAGGCGGTGCGCTGCACAAGGATCTGGCTCCGGCGTGGATGATCGCGGCCGCCGTCGTATTGCATCCGGCGCTGGCGATCCTGGTCGCCGTACTGCTGCGGATCTGGTGGCGGATCCGGGCCGGCAAGTGCATTCCCTACCGGTGGGCGTTCTCGACCGCGGTGCACGTGCTCGCGGTCGGCGCGGCGCATGCCGTCTTCACGTCCGCGCGCGAGCTGACCGGCGGGAGCGAGCTCGGGCTGGTCGTGTCGATGCTCGCGGCGGCGGTGACGTACCTGATCACCGATACCTTGCTCTGCGGGCTCGCGATTTCGCTGATCATTCCGGGCAGCAGCCGCCGCGAGGCCGTCGGCGGGATGGATGAGCTCTGCACCGACGCGACGGCCGCGACGCTCGGGTGTCTGCTCGCGGCGGCCTGTCTGATCAGTCCGTGGTTCGCGTTCGTGGCGATCCCGATCACGCTGACCGCGACGCGCGCGCTGCTGCTCGGCCAGTTGGAGTCCGAGGCCCAGACCGATCCGAAGACGAGCCTGACCCGGGTCGACTGGTGGCGCCGGCGGTCCGAGGAGATGCTGCGGACCGCGCGGAACCAACGCGAACCGATGGCCGTGCTGCTGATCGACATCGACCACTTCAAGCAGGTCAACGACCGGCACGGTCACCTGGTCGGCGACGAGGCGCTGCGGGCGGTCGCGACGATTCTGCGCAGCGCGATCCGGGCGAAGGACGTGATCGGCCGGTTCGGCGGCGAGGAATTCGTGATCGCCCTGCCGGACACCGGCCTCGACGACGCGACGGTTACCGCGGACCGGCTCCGCAACGCCGTTGCCGCCAGCCCGCTCGCGGCGATGTGCGCCGGTGTCCTCGACGACCCGGACCTCGACCCCGACACCTTCCGCCTCACCGTCTCGATCGGCGTCGCCGTCTACCCAGGCGACGGTACGACGCTCGACGACCTGCTGCTCCGCGCCGACCGGGCCATGTACGCCGCCAAGTCCGCCGGCCGCAACCGGGTCCGCCTGGCCGCCGACACCCTCCCTACGCCGCGCATCACGCCCCGCCCCAGCACCACCACACCGGCCGGGCACCCCGCCAAACACGCGACCGAGCGCTCCGAGCGCCCGGTGACCACCGGCGCCGCCGCACCAACCGACCGCACCTAGCTCTAGGCAAACCTTTCGGCCGGGCTCGGCGTCTCTGCTGTGAGGGCTTCGTTCCAGCCCGACCGGCGGGAGCAAGGTGGAGGCGCGACGAATGATCGAACAGGGCCGGAAGCGGCGGATGGTCACGGCTTTGGTGGCCGGGCTCTCGGTCGCGGCAGTGGCCGGAATCGCGATCGCGGGTACGGCGATGGCACACAGCAGACAGTCGTCCGGAGCCGCGGGCGGTCCGGGTACGCCGAGCCCCGTCGGAGTCTCCACCCCGGCGCCGAGCCCGTCGCAAACACCGAGCCCGTCGCAAACACCGAGCCCGTCAAGCTCGGCGTCGACGCCCAGCTCGGTCGCCAAGCCGCAGCCTGCCAAGACGACAAGACCTGCCGCGACACCCACGAAGCCGGTGGGCACCCACCGCGCGCCAACACCTACGGGGCTCCCGGCCGACCCGGTCGCCGGCTGCAAGACGTGGCTGAAGGAGGTCTCGGCGCAGCCAGGCTCCAGTGCGAAGGTGGTCGCCCGTCTGAACGGCGCGCCCGGCATCGTCCTGATCCTTGCCGACAGCAACTACTGGGCCGGTTGCGATACGGCGTATGCGCGCAACGGCGGCACCGGCTCGATCCGCCAACCGGAGAAGATCGCCAACCCGGCACCCGGTGACGCGGAGGCCTTCACCGTCGCGAACAACTTGATCAAGATGCTCAACGGCCGCCAGTACGAGTACTACTGGGCCGCCGGCCAACTCCCGGCGGGGGTGGCCAAGATCTCCTACACCTTCCCCGACGGCCAGACCACGGCCGCATCCATCCAAGGCAAGTACTGGGTGATGCAGCACCTGTCCGCCGTCCCCTGGAAGCCAGGAATGGGACAGGGCCCGCAGATCCAGGTGATCCTGTGGGCAACGAACGGCCAGCCGTTGCGGAACTTCCTGCTCAACTGGGGCGAGGACACGTGCGCCCAGATCAACCACGGTTGCTGACCGCGGATCTCCAGGCCATCACAATCGCCGCCGTGCGCGATCCACATGCGGCGGACCGCGCAGGAGACCGGATTGTGATGGCCTGGGCGTTCAGCAAGCCGCGAACGAACCCGCGGAGACCCAGGCCTTGGCGACGTACATGCCGGGGTGGACTCGGAGCCAGACGCTGCTGGTGCCTTGCGAGCCGGTGACGCTCTGGCCGTTGGTCTGGCACTCGACCGTCACCTGGGCGGACTTGCCTGCCATTCCGACGACCGCGCCGGAGGAGTTCGGCGTGTTGCGGACGTTCAGGTAGCCGGACGTGATCGACACCGTGCCGCGGCCGCCGTCGCCGGTCCACAGGTAGGTGACGTCGACCCAGGAGTTGTCGGACAGCGCCAGCGCGTCCCAGAACGTTCCGTCGGCGAGGTCGATCCCGGCCGGGTTGGCGACCGTCCGGCCGAACTGATCCTTCCCGCCGTTGTAGCCGTCCTGGTACGCCGCCTGTGCTTCCGGCTTGCCCTGTGGCAGGTCCTTCCACATCTCCCGGGTGGCGCTCGGGTTCCAGTAGTCGTCCTTGGTGTTCCACGGCCCGACGTCCCAGACCGGCTCGAAGGCGCAGCGCGACGCCGTACAGACCTTGACCGAGTAGGTGCCGGAACCATTGCCGGACAGCCCGCGACGCGACGGCAGGGCGACGAAGTGGTCGCGATTCACGATCACGTGGCCGTTGGCCGTCGTACCGCCGACCAGGCCCTCACGGGTGGCGAAGACGCGGGACTTCAGCGGTGCGGCCTGGATCGTCATCTGGCTCGGGCTGACCTTGTCGGTCGGCTGGACGGTCACGTCGCTCACCCACGGGTTGGCGCCAGTAGGCGGAGCGGTGACGATGATCCGCAGCTGGACCTGGTCACTCGCGCCAGGCAGGGCAGTCGGCGTACCGGCCTGAGCCGGCGTCCACTCCGTCCACCTGTCCTTGACCCAAGCCCGTACGGCGACCTCGGCCGACGAGCGGTCCGGCGTACTCGCGGTGTAGCCGACGACAACGGCCGAGGTCGCGGCGGCGAACCGGACCGGGGTGAGTTCGGCAAGACCCGAACGCTGCTTGATCTCTGTCGAGCCAACGGCGGCGGGAGCGTCGCCGAGGATGATCCGATTGCCTTCGATCTTGACGTTGCTGGATCCGGCGACGGGCTGGGCGGCCACGGCGGCGGGATCGGTCTCCGTGGCCGAGCTGGGGAGGGTGGCGGTCGCTGCCGCCAGTACGGCGGCCAGACTGACCACCACTTGCATCCTTCGGGTGATACGCATGGGCGGCTACCTCCGGGGCGGTGAAGGTGTACTGCGGGTGATCAACCCAATGTGACAAGGAAACACTTCGCTTGTATAGCCCGTGAATAAATTTCTTCAAAGGAGTTGGTGACCAGACAGAACCTGTTCGATCACCCAGCGGGTTTGGACCGGTGTGACAAAGGCAGAGGAGAATCGATGACCCGGACCGCGGACGCCGACTTCGAGCGCTTCGTCTTGGCGCAGTCGACCCCCTTGCTCCGCTTCGGGGAGATGCTGTGCGGCGATCGGCACACCGCCGAGGACCTGGTGCAGCAGGCGTTGATGCGGTCGTATCCGAAATGGCACCGGCTGAACAGCGATCCCCTTCGCTACGTGCGCCGGGTGCTGGTCAACCGGTTCCTCTCCCAGGCCCGCCGGCGCTGGCACAACGAAGTACCCAGCGATCCGGTGAGCAATGACTGGGACCAGAGAGCGGTGGCGGACTTCGCCGGTGAGGTTCAGACCAGAGAGGCCGTGCTCTCGGCCCTCGCCGGTCTGACCGTCCGGGAAAGAGCCGTGGTTGCGCTGCGCTACTCGCAGGATCTCTCCGAGGCCGAGACCGCCGAGTTGCTCGGTATGGCGCCCGGGACCGTGAAGAGCACGGCCTCCCGGGCGCTGGCCAAGCTGCGTTTGGCACCCGACCTGATCGATACAGGAGTTGGAGGACACTGATGAGCGACGAGCAGCAGGTACGCAATGCTCTCGATTACGACATGGAGCCCTGGCAGCCGAACGCGGCCGACCTGATGCGCCGCGGCAAGCGGCTCGCCTGGCTCCGCCGTGGACTGGCCGCGGCGGGCGTGACTGCCCTCGCCGGAACGGTGGCGACCGTGTCCGCCGCGGTCGGCGGACCGGCCCAGGTGAAGAACATCCTGGCCGGCGACGGCAAGCCGTCGGTACCGGCCGTGGTTCCGGCGGACACGCCGAAGCCCTCGGTCGACCCGACCTGCCTGCCGGCCAAGCCCACGCTGCCGAAGGCGACCGTGTCGGTGAACAAGACCATCGACCCGAACAACCCGCCGAGCGTGAAGCCGACGCTCCCGGGCAAGCCGTCCGTACCATCGGCGAAGCCGTCGCTGCCGGCCAAGCCGTCGCTGCCGACGACGAAGCCCTCGCTGCCTGGTACGCCGACTGCCAAGCCGTCGGTCCCGACGACGAAGCCTTCGTTCCCTGGTACGTCGACCGCGAAGCCGTCATTCCCGACGGCGAAGCCTTCGGTTCCGGCCACGCCGTCGCTGCCGACCAGCAAGCCGTCGCTGCCCTCGGTCCCGGTCCCGTCGAAGAAGCCCACCCTGCCGACGACGAAGCCGTCGCTGCCGGCCAAGCCCGCCGTACCGGTGCCGACCGCGACGCCGTCGCTGCCGGACTGCGTGCACGGTGTGCCGTCGGACAAGCCGTCGCTGCCGACCGCCAAGCCGACGCTGCCGGGCAAGCCGTCGCTGCCGACGACCAAGCCGTCCGCGCCGAAGCCGGCCGCTCCGACGGTGACGGTCTCCGGCGGGGTCAAGATCACCATCGACCCGGGCAAGCAGCCGTCGGCGTCGAAGCCGTCCATCCCGACCACCAAGCCGTCCTTCCCGACCGCGACGCCGACCTTCCCGACCGGCACGCCGTCCTTCCCCCACCGGTAACCCCTCCTCTCAACCGGTAGGGCATCAATGGTCGCCGGCGAGTAGCTGAATGCGAGTCGCTACTCGCCGGTGACCCCATCGGTCAGTTCGCGTACGACGTCCAGATGTCCGGCGTGCCGCGCGTACTCCTGCAAGACGGTGAACAGAATCCAGTTCACCGTCGGGCGGTCCTCCTCGCCGAACCGCCCACCGCTCGCCCCTGGTGTCGCCGGATCAACACCGGTCACCAGGCGGCGGGTGATCTCGCCGCCCTCGTGCAATCGGGCGAGAAGATCGGTCACCGTGTCGTCGGGGCCGACCGACCAGCGACCCTCGGGATCGCCGCCGGAATCACCCCACGGTTCGTCGACCTGCTCGCCGGCGAATCCCCAGCGCAGCCAGCGTCTTTCCATGAAAACAAGGTGTTTCAGCAGTTCGAGCGGCGACCATCCCGACGGCAGCACACTGGTCCGCAGCTGAGCCTCGGACAGCCCGGTCAGCTTGGTCTCGATCACACCGCGGTAGTGGTCGAGCCAGCCAAGATGCAGCTCGATGGTGTCGGCTTCCTGCCTGCGCGGCTCGGTCATGATCGCAGGAATTCGGCGGTCGCTTCGTCGGCCGGGTAGAACGACTCGATCATCAGCTCCGACACCGTGACGTCCAGCGGCGTGCCGAAGGTGGCGATGGTCGTCAGCAACGACAGCTCCTGTCCTTGACGTCGAAGTTTCATCGGTACGACGACCTCCGCCGGGCTCGGGCTGGTTGGTTGATCGCCGGCGCCGTACGCGCGCAGTTCGTCGTACAGGTCCTGAAGGTCGGGATCCGCCGTACCGGCGACCTGTCGCTGGAGTGCGGCGAGCGCTGAGGCGCGGACCTCGGCCAGATTGGTGATACGACCGGCCAGGCCGTCTGGGTGCAAGGTGAGCCGGAGCGCGTTAATAGGTGCCTTAAGCAACTTTTCGGAGACGCCTTCGGTGAAGAGCTGGATGCCGTCGTTGGACTCGACGATGTTCCACCAGCGGTCGACGACGAGCGCGGGGTACGGCTCGTGGGCCTTGAGCAGCCGGCGGAGCGTCGTACGGATCGCGAGCATGGCGGGAGAGTGCAGCGACGATTCGCTGTAGACGGGGGCGTAACCGCCGGCCAGCAGGAGCTGGTTGCGGTCCCGCAGCGGTACGTCGAGATGCTCGGCCAGCCGGACGATCATCTCCCGGCTCGGCTGCGAGCGCCCGGTCTCCACGAAACTCACGTGCCGGCTCGACACCTCGACCCGGTTCGCCAGCTCGAGCTGACTCAGCCGCCGCCGCTCCCGCCAGCCGCGCAGCAGCTCACCCACCGGACGCTGAAACGTCTCCTCGATCGTCGCCACCATGCTCCGACCGTAGCCGCTCAGGTGACCGCCGCCATTACCTCCGACGTCATCGACCCGAGTCGGTCCGCGCAGGCAAGGTTCTCGTCATCCGAAACTTTCCGAGGAGGACACCATGAACGCTCACGCTCTCGCCGACCAGTACTTCGCGATGTGGAACGAGGCTTCGGCTGACCGCCGGGCAGAGCTGGTCGAGGCGATCTGGACTGCGGACGCGACCTTCGTCGACCCGAGCTTCGAGGTCACCGGCCACGACGCGCTGAACAAGCTGGTCGGCACCGCTCAGCAGATGTTCCCGGGCCTCGCCTTCGTTCGCATCGGCGACATCGACGAGCACCACACCTACCTTCGCTGGACCTGGCACCTGACCGCCCCCGGCGCAGACCCGGTTGCCGGCGGCACCGACATCGTCGTACTCGCGGAAGACGGCCGGATCGACCGAGTCATCGCCTTCCACGACTTCCCCCCGGCCCACTGAGGCTGCACCCGAGGGTCGCTTAGCTGTCGTCGAGGTGACGGAGACAGTCGTCGTTCGGCCGGATGAGTCCGGCCGAACAGGCGATCCTGGTCCGGAGCGCGGTCGTGCTGGGCGCGGCCTGGATCAGAATGCTGCGACGAGGCGCGCGCAGCGGACCGGATCCTCGGTGAGGCCGTGCCTCAGACCCCAGAGCCAGTAGTCGACGGTCCGGAAGACGACCCAGTCGCGGGCGCGGTCGCGGTCGAGAGCGGCCTCGGTGACCGCGGTGTCGAAGTGCGGCACGATCTCGGTCATGTCGTCGATCCGAGTCCACAAGACCCGCGCGAGGTCGAACTCGATGTCGCCGCGATACAGCACCGGGTCGACCGTGAGCCAGTCCTCGCGTGTGCCCGCGAGTACTTGATCCGAATGCAGATCGGCGTTCACCGCGAGCTCCGATGTGGTCTCGCTCAACGCCGGCGCGACCTCCAACGCTGCCTGGAGGATGCCGCGGTCGAACGGCCGGCCCAGGTCTTCCCACTCCCGCTCGAACGCGACCGACCGATCAGCCACGATGTCCGCGGTCGACGGCACGTCGTCCGGAGCCGGCACCGCCAGCCGTCGCATCAGTTGCCCCAGTACGGCGACCGCCTCGGCGACGGGCCTGGTCGTCAACGGCGTCGACAGCCGCTCCAGCAACATCGCGCCGGCGTCGAGGTCGGCGTCGTACAGCATCACCATCCCGCGCCCGTCCCACCACCGCAGCGCCCGCACCTGCTCCCCGACCTCCGGCCCAGGCGGCGTCATCCGCAGTACGAGCGCCTCACCAACCGGCACCACAATCGCGTTCGACCCGTAGGCCACCTCGCCGGCAACCGTGAGCCCCCACTCCTCACACTGCCGCTGCACCGCCCCAGGCAACCCCGCCAACCACTCGGCCCCCTCACGCCACCAGCGCGGCATAGCCAAAAACCCCTGAGGCACCTCGATCATCCGCCCAACCTAGCCGGGCCGATCGGTCCACGCGCCTGAATTTGAGCCCGAGGGTACCGAACGACAGGAGGTATTCCGCGCCGCCTCGACCGGCTCCGCCTGAACCTTTTCGGCGAACCGGGTCCGGAGGTCACACCTCCTGTCGTTCGGTACCACCAGTCAGCTGACTGACTCGACTCTCAGGGAGCCGGAGCCTACGGTGACTCCGGCGTCGGTTTGGACTGTGAGGACGCCGGTGATGTTGCGGCCGGCGCCGGGCTGGGCGAGGACGGTCAAGGTCGCGGTCGGGGACCACGTCGAGCCGGACGGGTGGACGGCGTTGCTGTCGTTGCTGACCAGTGAGCCGAGCGCCGGCGACACGTAGGAGTCGACGAGGTCGTACGCCGTACTGCCGCTCGGCACCGAGAATCCGTCGACCTCGATCCGGTAGAGCGACGCCGGCGGGTTGGCGAGCGTCACCTGCTCGACCGCCGTCGCCCCACCACTGGCGCCTACCAGCACGCAGGTCGTCGGAGTCGAGCAGCGGTAGACGAGCAGGTCGATGTCCGCCCGCAAGTCGGACGCGTTCCCCGTGCGGACCGTGTACGACGTGACGCCCGCAGGCAAGGTCACATCGAACGTCTGCGTCGCCAGATTCCCGATCGTCGGGCGCTGGGTCTGAGTACTGGCCAACGCTCCGCCACCGACGAGCCGCCCGGTGAACCCGGCGAGCTGGTTGGCGACCGTGTAGTTACGGACCTGCGGCGTCCCGAGCGTTGCCGACGCCACGACGTCCGGGTTGGGCGAGATCGCCGTACCCAGCACGGTCGCGCTCAGGCCGAACGGCGCCTCCTTGACGTCGGACGTACGGCGTGCCTCGACCACGAGCTCCCAGACACCCGGCAGCGGATCGACGACAGTGCGGCTGTGTGGTGTGCCACCGGCACAGCCCCCGCCCGCATCCGGGTCGTAGCAGCTCAGGCTCGAGTTGCTGTCCAGCGGCAGACCTTGCGGCGTGTAGCGCAGGAAGCGGATCTGCCCGGCGCCGGCCGCTGCGCCGCCGCCAGTCAGGTCGACCTTCAGCGCGCTGGCTCCGACCGGCACCCGCACGAAGTAGCTGCGGGTGGCGTCCCGGCCGACCGTACCGCTGGCCTGGAACGTGTATCCGTTGGCGGCCGTGAAATCCTGCGGCACGAACACCGCGTTCATAGTGATCAGGTCGACGCCCGGCGTGGTCGGGTCGTCGAGCTGCAGCACCGCGGAGTGCGCACCGGGACTGAACGGGTTGACCTGTACGGCGAAGTCCACCGGCTCGTTCAGCGGCAGACTGACCTTCGTTCGCGAACTGAAGGCGCCATCGTTGCCGATCCAGCGAACATTGTGAGCCACCACCTTGGCCGGCCCGCTGGTCCGCGTCAGGGTGTACGTGCGGTTGTACTTCACCCCGAGCGAGACGCCCTCGCGATCGTGGATGCCGACACCGACGTTCGGCGTGGCCAACTGGTCGCCGAGAACCGTGCTCACAGGGACGGTCGCGGAGATCGCGTTCGGCCGCTGCCCAGCGCGAAGCTGATTCCAGGCCGCGGTCACCGCGAACAGGCCCGTGCCCTGCTCGTACGCCCCCAGTTGCGGCTGGTACGACGCACTGGACCGAATCGCACTGCGCAACGCGGCAGCCGTCGGCCTGCTGCCGAAGGTCGCCTTGTAAGCGCTGACCAGGAGCGCGCCCGCGCCGGTAGCCTGCGGAGCCGCCATCGAGGTGCCGTTCAGCATCGAATAGCCGGGCGGCAGTGTGTACGTACCGGCCACTGGGCCGCCAGGCTGCCACCGCGGCGTGGTGGAGATCGCCGCGCCGGGCGCCACGATGTCCGGCTTCATGCCGCCGTCCTCACGCGGTCCGCGGGAGGAGAACGGGTGCAGCCAGTTGTCGTACAACGGATCGGAGCCATAGTTCGACAGCCAGGTCGCCCTGGTGATGTACGCACCGACGCTGATGGAGTTGGTGGCGACCGACGGGTCGCCGACCGAGTTCGCCCCGGCACCGCTGTTGCCGGCCGAGATGAAGATCTGCATGTTGAACTCGTCGATCGTGCGGTTGTAGAGCAGCGCCCGCGCGTTGTTGCCGTCGTTCAGGGCGGGCAGGCCGCCGATCGAGATGTTCACCACGTCGGCGCCGTTGTGGGCGGCGTAGAGGACGCCGTCGATCAGGCCGCTGCTGGTGCACGAGGTGGTGGTCAGGCAGACCTTGACCGCCATCAGTTGCGCGCCGGGAGCCGCGCCGCTCATCGCGCCGCCGAACAGACCGTTGGCGGCGGTGATGCCGGCAACGTGCGTACCGTGCTGCGCTCCGGCGATGCCGAGGTTGACCACCGAGCCGGCGTCCGAGTTGGGGTCGTACACCGACCGGTCGGTCACCACGACGAACGGAACGCGCTCGACCACGGCGGTGGCCGGGTTGTCGGTGCCGAGGAACTGGAAGTCCCGGTTGACCTTGAAGTCGATCATCGGGGTCTGGTCGGTGAAGTCACCGTCCTGGTCGATGTCGACGTACACCTGCTTGGTGGTCCGGTCCTGCAGAACGCCGATCGACTCGGCGGCAGTGCCGTCCCGGTCGACGTCGCCGCCGAGCTCACCCTGGGCGAGCTCGCCGGCGGCTTCGCGGAGCTGGCCGAAGGCGTACGGCCCGCCGGTCGCCGGTGCGATCCAGGTGCGGCTTGCGGCGGTGAAGGTGCCGTTGAACCGGCCGGTGGTGCTGATCCAGGTGGCGTCACCTGAGGTCGGCGAGTTCGCGTTGTACCAGTCGATGATCTTGTTCTGGCCGGTCGTCGTGGTCTGCAGCGCGGGTGTGTCGAGGTCGATACCGGAGTCCAGGATCGCGATCGTGGTCCCGCGGCCGTCCCACTGCGGGTTGGCCAGGGCGAACTGCGCAGCCTGGGTGTCGCCGGTGGGCAAGTACGGGTTGACCCGCGGGGTGCTCGGACCCGGCGGTGTCTGTGGGGCGGGCAGCTGTGCGCCTTCCGGCTGCGGGTCGTCGCGCTGGATCAGTCCGTCGACGTCCACCGCCTCCACCGCGCTGAGCCTGGCCGCTTGCTCGACCTTCCCGACCGGGATCTCCACCTTGAGGTAGTCGACGGCCCCGTCGGTCTTGAGTACGACGCCACCGAGGGCGCGCAGCTGGTCGGCGGCGGCTGGCAGCCGGTCGCGTTCCGCGGCGACCAGGAGCGTCACCGTCTTCTTGCCGGCGGCCTGGGCCGCGGCGATCCGCGCGCGGTCGGCGTCGCCGAGAGCCTTGTCGGACTTCGGATGCGGCGGCTGGGTCGCGGCCGCACCGGCGCGGTCGGGGCCGCGCGATTGGGCGGTTGATGGCAGTGCGGTGGCACCGGCGATCAGCGCAAGTACTGCGGTGGTCGCGGCGGCCAACCTCGCCATGGAACGTTGGACAGGCGTCGACGAACTCATCGTATGGGTCCCCTCCCCGGGCCGAACGGCTACGAAGCAGTGGACTCCGCCGCGCCCACGAGCGCAAGACCTCGTCACCAGAAACGTGCCGTCGGCAACCACCCCGTCGCCCAGGTGAACCGGTTCGACTCCCGCGACGCGCCTCGATGAGGACTCCCCACGGCCCTTCGAGCGGTCCATGATGTGGGGATGGCGGTTTCGGGATGAATGGGTTGTCGTTCGATCCGGAGGTGTCCCGGCAGGTCGAGGCGGTCTACGGGACTCCGGATGTGGTGGAACAGCGGCGGGTGGTTCGGGCGGCGCTGGCGTTGCGGGCAGGGGATCGGGTGCTCGATGTGGGGGTCGGGCCCGGGCTGCTGGCGGCGGAGATGGCGGCCGAGGTCGGGCCGACCGGGCGGATCTGCGGAATCGACGTCAGCGACAGCATGCTGGCGATCGCGAGTACCCGCGTGGAAGTGCCCGACGGGCCGAGGATCGAGCTCGAGCAGGCGTCGGTCGCACGGATTCCGTACCCGGCGGAGAGTTTCGACGTGGTCGTCTCCACTCAGGTCTTCGAGTACATCGAGGACGTCTCCGGCGCGCTGGACGAGGTACGACGGGTGCTCCGGCCGGCGGGTCGCGTCGTACTGCTGGACACCGACTGGGACTCGATCGTGTGGCGGTCCAGCGACGACGCCCGGATGGAGCGCGTGCTGACCGCGTTCGAGGACCATCTGGTGGATCCACACCTGCCGCGGACGCTGGGCGACGTACTGGCGAAGTCCGGATTCACGCTCACGCACTTACAGACAGTGCCGATCCTCAACTCGTCGTATGACGGACGCACGTACAGCTCGGGGTTGATCGACATCATCGCCGGGTTCGTCCCGGGACACGGCGGAGTCAGCGAGGAAGAAGCCCATGCCTGGGCCGACGATCTGCGGGCGCTCGGAGCGGGTTACTTCTTCAGCTTGAATCGCTACCTGTTCGTGGCGTCAGCGCTTTAGGACCGAGCTCGGCGGGCGCACCCTGGGTACGCCCGCCGGGGCCGGTCGTTCTCCCGCCCCTCAGTGGGAGAACTCGCGGCTCGGTGAACACCACCCATGCCCGAATGGCACTGACCGAACCGCGGGACGTCCTACTGGTACCCCACTCCGCGGCGGCTCACACGCACCGGCATGCCGAAATCCCACTCCGTAGGACGAAAACTTCACATTCCTCAAACCTTCGCTGCCCGGAAGGACGTCGACCAGGGACCCCGGGCTCGCCTAGCCTGGACGGCGGTTCCGTGTGCCGGGGGAGGCCGCGGACGTCAACAGGGTGGGGGAGAAGCACAGCATGTTCGACGACGAGTTGACCGACGACGAGCTGGATCGGCTGGAGGCGCTCGGCGCTGCCGAGGACGCGGAGCTGATCATCGCGGCCGCCGGGGAATTAGATGCCTGAGGCAAGGATTGTCTGGCGGGGGAAGACGTTCAACCGGCGGACGGTGGCGATGGTCGAGGCCGCGGAGAAGATCTGTCAGTCGAAGTTCGCGATCCTGCAGGGGTCGTACAACAAGGGCGGCGTGACCGCCTCGGCCGGTACCCACGACGGCGGCGGGGCGGTCGACATCGACATCGCTACGAAGAGTCCCACACAGCGACGCGCGGTAGTCACCCCGATGCGTCAGGTCGGGTTCGCCGCCTGGCTGCGGACCCCGGCCCAGGGCAACTGGCCCTACCACGTGCACGCGATCGCGGTCGGTGACAAGGACCTGTCTCGCGGCGCGGCCCACCAGGTCGCTGAGTACCGCCGCGGCCGCAACGGCCTGGCCGATCGTGGCAAGGACGACGGCCCGGCCGGGAACTACGGGATGACGTGGGAGCGCTATCTCAAGGCGCACCCGCCCGGCCGGCCGGTGCCGGACGTGACCATCTCGCTCGGCGCGATGGAGTACGCGCGGATCCATGACGCGATGAACGGGACCTGGGGCGCGGACCGGGCCCGGGTGCTCGCCTGGGCCGCGCATCCGAAGGTCGGCGCGATCACCCGGGCCGAGACGGTCCCGCCGCCGGGAGTGCCGTGGCACGTGCACTTCCAGCGGATGATCCGGAAGGTCCAGCAGCACTTCAAGCTCGAGGCCACCGGCAGCTTCGACACCGCGGTCGCCACCGTGATGAAGCGCTACGGCTACGAGATCGTCGCCTGACCCGGACCTCCAGCCCCTCACAATCTCCGCCCGCGCCGCCGGGTGAGCGTGCAGCGTCGTACGTCGTCGTGATTGTGATGGCCTGGCGGTCCGCATCGGACAAACGACAAGGCCCCACCGGTAGCAGCCGGTGGGGCCTTGGTGGTCCACTACCGCCCGGGCATCCCCGGTGCAGCTGTGGAGGTGGAGAGCGGAACCGACGCCGATGCAGGGGTCAAGACGTCAGCTCCGCTTGCCTGTGTGGAGTTATCTCGTGTCGGCCACCAAGACGTTCGCCTGGTGGAACTGAACGTTCGCCGGCGGGGTGCCGACCGAGCCGAGGTGGTTCATCGTCGGTACGACGACGGCGCGGACATCGGTCCGCTTCACTTCCTCGAGCAGTGCGTGGAAGGCGGTGGACTCGGCCGTGTCGCGCTCGGTGTAGACGGTGCCGAGGGTGAATCCTCCGGCGCTGGCGAAGGCGACGAGTGCATCCGTCGCCGCGGCCAGCTCCTCCGCGCAGCTCAGCGCGTCGGCCCGTACGTACCCGAGCAGCGTCGGCCGGGCGGTCATCGTCCCGGCTCCGCCGTGCTGTCCACCAGCACCGGCTCGCTCGTCACCCGGAGGGAGGCGAACCGGCGCCGCATGGCTTCCTCGTACTGCACTGCCTGCTCCGCTGTGGCGGTGTGGTCCGCGATCGGGTGAGCGCCGAACCAGACCCGCACCCGACGGTGCGCGGCGGGGGTTTCGAGCGTCTCGGTCATCAGCGGTCCTTCGGCAGTCTCGGTCGGTACCCCGGACGGCTTTGTCCGGTGCTGAGAAAAGAACACAGCACCTCGAGGGGCTGCCGGAATACTTTCGAAGGGACCTTAACGGAGCCCTAACGCAGAGTAGGGGAACCCTGCGAATCCCCTGGTCAGAGGCGTACCGCGAGGTGGCTCCCAGGCGCCGCTAATGTCCTGTCAAGAATGTTTGCAGGAATTTGCCAATAACGATTCGGCTGCGCCATTCGGACCAGCGCCGAAAACATTTACCGGCTGCTTACGTTCGCTTACCCACCGATACCAGGACACCCAGTACGGCGGCCGCGAACGGCACCACGAGTCCGTCCCGGAACCCGTCGCCGAAGCGATTGACCAGCCACGGCGTCAGCGTCGGCGCCGGCACCGAGTCGATGCCGATCACCATCAACGCCAGGCCGGTCTCCACGGCGTCACCCTGCACGCCACGATCCAGTCCCTCGTGACCTGGACGGAGACCCACCAGTCCGAGATCGCCTCCGCTCGCGCTAGGTACGACTCCGCGTCCGTGTGAAGTGCGCGGGATGACGCGGTACGGCGGCCAGCGTCAGCGGAGCGGCGAGCACGGCGAAAGCCGCCAGCAGGTTGAGCGTCAGCGGTAGATCGAGGAGCACGGTCATAGCGGGCGCGACGAGTGCGCCGACCAGCAGGGCGAGTGAATCGGCGGCGAAGAAGAGCGCTCCGATGCGTCCGAGCATGTTTGTTGGTGCGGTGCGTTGGATCGCGGTTTCGGCGGTGATCAAGAGGATGCTGCCGGGGATTCCGATCAACGCCGCGGCGGCGATTGCTGTGGTGATGTTCGGTGCGTTGAAGAGCGCGAAGAAGGCGGCCGCGGCGGCGAGCTGAGTGACGGCGATGAGGTCGCGGATTCCCAACCAGGTAAGGGCTTTCGTGCTCAGTGCCGCGCCGATCAGATAGCCGGCACCAAGGCCCGAAATCAGGTAGCCGAGGACGTATCCGGGCGCGTGCAACCGCTCGACCGTGAAGGGAACGAGCAGGGCAGTCAGGCCGGCGTTGGCGGTGAGGAAGATCGTCTGGCCGAGCAGAATCCCGCGCAGCACTCGGTGGCGTACGACGTGCTGGAAGCCTGCCAGCGGGTTGTCGACTTGCTCGGTTGTTGGGTGTCGTTGCGTGCGTACGGTCCTGATGATTGCTGCTGACAACAAATAGCTCAGGATGTCGACGGCCAGCACGAACTCGATGCCTGGGCCGGCCAGGAGTAGCGCGCCGAGGGGTGGGACGGCGAGGCGGATTGTGCTGCCGGTGAAGGCGTTGAGGGCGTTGGCGCCGGCGAGTTCGTTGCCTGTGCCAACGACTGAGGGAAGTAGGGCTCTCGCCGCTGGGCGGAAGACCGTGCTGGCGGTGCTTTCGGCAAGGATCGCGACGTAGATCGGCCAGATTCGGTCCGGCTCGGCGAACAGGATCAACGCGACTGCGGCCGCGCTGACGAGCTCGGCAATCCACAGGGCGCGGGTGAGGTTCCAGCGGTCCAGGAGGACGCCGGCCCACGGGCCCACGAGCAGCGCCGGGAGCGCCTCGAGGGCAAGGGCGAGTCCGGTCGCGACGGGGGAACCGGTCAGGTCGAAGACGTAGAACGGGATCGCGACGACCAGCAGCCAGGAGCCAAGGCCGGAGATCCCGCCGCTGATCCACAGCCGGCGGAAGTCGCGATTCCTGAGCGCTCTCACGGTCTGGGAAACTATCTTGATGAGATAGGTCTTGGCAAGAGTGTTCTGTGAGAATAGGCTGGGGTCTGTGGAACTGGGTGAAGTGCTGCGCGAACGCCGGAAGGCAGCCGGTCGTACGATCGCGTCGGTCGCCGTGGATGCCGGGCTGTCCGTGCCGTACATCGCCAACCTGGAGAACGGGCGGGGCAACCCGACGGTGTCCGCCCTTGACCGCCTCGCCACCGCGCTCGGGGCGCGGCTGGAGGTGAGCATCGGCGAGGAATCTCGAGCATCGCAGTCGGTCGGAGCCGGGCTCCTCGCCGCGTCGCCTCGGGCTGCGAAGGTCATCGCCGCTGTGGCCGGCGCGCGGTCCCGTCGCCGTACGGCGGTTCAGGCCGACCTGGTGGAGATGCTCGACTCGTTGGCCGCACTGCTCGGCCGTCCGCCCGCAGCCGCCGATCTCGACCGCCTGCTGGATCTCCTGCTGCTGGCCGAGTAAACCGCCTGCTTGGGGTTTCCTGCTGCTGCCCGAGCAGACGCCTGCTGGGGTTTCTTGCTGCTGGCCGACTAAATCTGTCGAACGTTGAGGAGGCGACCGCATATCGTCCGAACCATGGAGATCGGGGCGCGGATCGCGCGAGCGCAGTTGACGGGGCTGGCGAGGTCGCGGCGGCAGATCGTGGCTGGGCCTTTGGTCGGGCTGCTGCATGACAACGACACTTGGTACCTGTCCACGATGGTGGCCGCTGAACCCGGCCAGCCGTTCGACGTCGACGCCGTACCGGAAGCCCTGGGGATCATCCGGAAGGCCTTCGCTGCCGAAGGGCGCTGGCTGAGCGCGGAACTCATCGACGAGGCCAGTCCCGGCTTGGCCGAGGCGCTCGAAGCCAACGGCATGACGATCCGCTCCCGCCCGCCCCTTCTCGTCGTCGAGCCCGGCGACCTGACGCTCCCTGACCTGCCGGCCGGCGTCACGGTCGACGTCGTACGCACGGACGAGGATCAGGCCGCGGCTAACGCCGTATCCGCCGACGCGTACGAGATGGAAAGCGCCGGGTCCGCGCTGCAGCCGGATCCCGCGAACGGCGGGTGCGTTCTCATCCGCGTCGACGGCGTACCCGCTGCCAGCGCCTCTTGGACCGCCGTCGCCGACGGCGTCACCGAGGTCGCGGGCGTCGGCACCATCCACACCCACCGGCGGCGCGGCCTAGGCGCGATCGCAACCGCCTACGCCACCCAGCAAGCCTTCGACCTCGCCGGCGCCACCCTCGCCTGGCTCACCCCCGGCGACGAAGGCGCCGACCGCATCTACCGCCGCCTCGCCTACACCCCCAAAGCCACCGCCATCCACCTAGGCGACCCAGGCGGCCACCTAGCCGACCTCCGCTGACCCAGCGCCGCGCGACGCGCGAAACTGGGAGGGTTTTTGTGTGGACGGTGGAGGGTTCTACCGGATAGCGCAAGAACCCCTCCACTGTCGTGGCGCCAACATCCCCTGGCCGGTCGGCGTGGTCACCACAACCGGGTTTGCGCCTCGTCGTACGTGCCGGATTTGCGCCTCTCCCTGGGCCCGCCGAACGGCGAAGGCCCGGAAGCCCCGGTGGTGAGCGGACCTGCGCCACTCACCAAACGTCGGGGATGGCGTGCGCCGGGCGACATTTGAGCGTGGGCTTCGGGCCTTGTGCATGGTTGGTGAGTGCTGGAGGTCCGCTTGCCGATGCCAGCACAGGCGTGAGGGCGTACGCCGAGATGATCCGCGAACCGTGCCGCGCCTCGGCCCGCGAACCGTGCCGCGCCTCGGCCCGCGACCGCGCCGCCGTGCCATGGCCCGCGGGGAATGGCGTGGCCCGCTCCCGCGCGGTAGTGAGCGCGGGAGCGGGCCGAGGTGGGTGTCGCTCAGCGGACGGTGAAGCCGGCTTTGCGGAAGGCGTCGGCGAGGGAGGTTTCGTCCATTGGGGTGTCGGACTGGGAGCCGTCGCGACCGCCGCGGTTCTGCCCACCGCGACCGCCTTGACCGCCCTGACCACCTTGGCCGCCGCCTGGGCCTCGACCGCCGCGGCCGCCGCCTTGACCGCCCGGGCCGCGGCCGCCGCCTTGACCGCCCGCGCCGCGACCGCCGCCGCCCTGGGCGCCGGGTCCGCGGCCGCCTTGGCCGGTGTTCGCCGTACGGGGACCGCGGCCGCCGGCGGCGGGGGCGCCTGGCTCGTCGTCGAGGCGGAGGGTGAGGGAGATGCGGTTGCGCGGGATGTCGACCTCGAGCACCTTCACCTTGACGATGTCGCCGGGCTTGACCACCTCGCGCGGGTCCTTGACGAAGTTCTTCGACAGCGCGGACACGTGCGCCAGCCCGTCCTGGTGGACGCCGATGTCGATGAATGCGCCGAACGCCGCGACGTTGGTGACCTGACCCTCCAGCCGCATCCCCGGCTTGAGGTCCGCGATCTTGTCCACACCCTCGGCGAACACCGCGGTCTTGAACGCCGGCCGCGGGTCACGCCCCGGCTTCTCCAACTCGGCCAGGATGTCCGTCACCGTCGGCAGACCGAACATGTCGTCGACGAAGTCCGCCGCGTTCAGCTTCTTCAGTGCGGCCGAGCCGATCAGCGACTTCAGGTCCTGCTGCGTCGCGTCCAGGATCCGCCGTACGACGGGGTAGGCCTCCGGGTGCACGCTGGACGTGTCGAGCGGGTCGTCGCCGCCGGGGATCCGGAGGAAGCCGGCCGCCTGCTCGAACGCCTTCGGGCCGAGCCGCGGCACCTCCTTCAGAGCGCTGCGCGACTTGAACGGACCGTTGACGTCGCGGTGCTGGACGATGTTGTCCGCCAGGCCTGGGGTGATGCCGGAGACCCGGGTGAGCAGCGGCGCGGAGGCGGTGTTGAGGTCGACGCCGACCGCGTTCACACAGTCCTCGACGACCGCGTCGAGCGAGCGGGACAGCGAGTTCTCCGGGAGGTCGTGCTGGTACTGGCCGACGCCGATCGACTTCGGGTCGATCTTCACCAGCTCGGCCAGCGGGTCCTGCAGCCGGCGCGCGATCGACACCGCGCCGCGCAGCGACACGTCCATGCCCGGCAGCTCCTGCGAAGCGAACGCGGACGCGGAGTAGACCGATGCGCCGGCCTCGGACACGACTGCCTTGGTCAGCTTGAGTTCCGGGTGCTTGGCGATCAGCTCGGCGGCCAGCTTGTCCGTCTCGCGTGACGCCGTACCGTTGCCGATGGCAATCAGTTCGACGTTGTGGGCGGCGGCCAGCGCGGCCAGGGTGGCGATCGACTTGTCCCACTGGTTCTGCGGGACGTGTGGGTAGATGACGCCGGTGTTGACCACCTTGCCGGTCGCGTCCACGACGGCGACCTTGACGCCAGTACGGAAGCCCGGGTCGAGGCCCATCGTCGCGCGGGTGCCGGCCGGGGCGGCGAGCAGCAGGTCGCGCAGGTTGGCCGCGAACACCCGGATCGCCTCTTCCTCGGCGACCTGGCGCAGGCGCATCCGCAGGTCGATGCCGAGGTGGACCAGGATCTTCGTCCGCCAGGCCCAGCGCACCGTCTCGATCAGCCACTTGTCCGCGGCGCGGCCCCGGTTCTCGACGCCGACCTTGCGGGCGATGGTGGTCTCGTACTCGGTCGGGCCGTCCACCTCGACGCCGGCCGGGAGCGGCTCGACGGTGAGCGTCAGTACGTCTTCCTTCTCGCCGCGGAACATCGCCAGGATCCGGTGCGACGGCATCTTCGTGAACGGCTCGTCGAAGTCGAAGTAGTCCGAGAACTTCGCACCCTCGGTCTCCTTGCCCTCGCGCACCGCCGACGCCAGCCGGCCCTGCGTCCACAGCCGCTCGCGCAGCTCGCCGATCAGGTCGGCATCCTCGGCGAATCGCTCGACCAGGATTGCCCGCGCGCCGTCCAGAGCGGCCTGCGCGTCCGCGACGTCCGCGTTGACGAACACCGCTGCCGCGGCCAGTGGCTCGACGGTCGGGTCGCTGAGCAGCCCGTCGGCGAGCGGCTCGAGCCCGGCCTCCCGGGCGATCATCGCCTTGGTACGGCGCTTGGGCTTGAACGGGAGGTAGATGTCCTCCAGCCGCGACTTGGTGTCGGCGGCGAGGATCTGCTCTTTCAGCGCGTCGTCGAGCTTGCCCTGGCTCTCGATCGACTCCAGCACCGTCTGGCGGCGCTCCTCCAGCTCCCTCAGGTACCGCAGGCGCTCCTCGATCGTGCGCAGCTGCGCGTCGTCGAGCATCCCGGTGACCTCTTTGCGGTACCGCGCGATGAAGGGAACCGTCGAACCCTCGTCCAGCAGCGCCACCGCTGCCCGCACCTGGTTCTCACCAACCTCCAGCTCACCAGCGATCCGCTGCTCGACCGACTGCACCACCACTGTCCGATTCCCCTCTACCGACATCAAATCCGCAAGCAACCCTCACCCGCGTGGCCCATATCCTTCCCCATCCCACCCCCCACCCCGAAACCCCATCCCACCAACCTGTGGACAAGAGGACGAACTCCCCGGCCCGACTGCACGGGCGCGGGGAGTTCGCGGGAGAAAGGATCAGGCGGCTTCGAGGGCCGCGTCGGTGACCTCGGTGACTGGTTGCTTGGCGGGGCGCATGAGGGTGCAGGCGATGAGGACTGCGGTGGCGACTATGGCGGCGGCGATGGCGAAGGAGAGGTGGTAGCCGTCGGTTAGGGCCTCGAGGGTGGGCTTGGTGTCGGCTACGGCGGCGGTGCGGGTGGCCGACAGGGTGGCCAGGACGGCCAGGCCCAGGGCGGCGCCTACCTCGGCGGTGGTGCCGATGAGGCCGGAGGCCAGGCCGGCGTCTTCGGGGTTGACGTCTGCCATCGAGAGGCCCATCAGGGCGGGGAAGCAGATGCCGCCGCCGAAGCCCAGCAGGATCAGCACGGGAAGTACGTGGACGAAGTAGTTGCCGCCGACCGGAGCCTGCGTGAACAGCGCCAGGCCGATGACGATCAGGACCAGTCCGGCGATCAGCGGGCGGCGCGGGCCGAACCGCATCACCAGCTTCTCGGAGTACCTCACCGACAGCAGTCCCATCACCAGAGTGGTCGGCAGGAAGGCCAGTCCGATCTCCAGAGCGTCGTACCCGAGCACCCGCTGCAGGTACAGCGAACCGAGGAAGAAGATGCCGAACATGCCGGACGCGGACAGCGCCTGGATCAGGTTTGCCCCGGTCAGCGTCCGGGAGCGGAAGATCCGCAGCGGGACCAGCGGGTTCGCCGCTGTGGCCTCACGGACGATGAAGCTCGCCAGCAGAACCACCGTCACGACACCGAACACCAGCGTCCGCGGAGCGGTCCAACCGAGCTCAGCCGCAGGCTTGACGATGGTGAACACGCCGACCATCAGCGCCGCGGTGATCAGCACCGCACCCGGCACGTCGGTGCCACGCCCCAGCCCCAGGCCCTTGTCCGCCGGAATCAACCGCACGGCCAGTACGGCGGTCAGCGCGCCGATCGGCAGGTTGACGAAGAAGATCCAGTGCCAGTTGATGGCCTGCGTCAGCACCCCTCCGGCGAGCAGGCCGATCGAACCGCCGGCAGAAGCGACGAACGCGTACACGCCGATCGCCTTGGCCTGCTCACGCGGCTCGGGGAACAGCGTCACGATCATGCCCAGGATCACCGCGGACGTCAGCGCGCCGCCGACACCCTGGATGAACCGCGCGATCACCAGCACCTCCTGCGACTGCGCGAGTCCGCACAGCACCGAGGCGGCGGTGAAGACGATCAGCCCGGCGAGGAAGATGTTCCGCCGGCCGAGCAGGTCACCCAACCGGCCGGCCAGCAGAAGCAGCCCGCCGAAGGCGATCAGGTAAGCGTTGACGACCCAGGCCAGCGAGGAGCTGGTGAAGCCGAGGTCGTCCTGGATGGCGGGCAGCGCCACGTTCACCACGGTCACGTCGAGCACGATCATCAACATGCCCGCGCACAGGGTGTAGAGGGCCAGCCAGCGCGAGCGGCCGCCCAGCGCGGCCGGCGTCGTCGCCAGGGTGTCGGTCGTCGCGTACATATCCGGTCTCTCCTTGGTCCGAATGAGGTTGCTTACACCTCTACGTCGAACCCGACCGGCTCAGATTGACACGTCCCCAGAATCTTTTTTTCGGCCAGGGCGGGACATCCAATAGGCGATCAGCGCCGGCACCAGCCCCGAGCCGACCACGAACAGTGTCGGTACGGTCGCCAGCAGCGCGAACCAGGTGAACAAACCGACCACCCCGCCGGCAACCGCGAGCGACCGGCGGAGCAGGAAGAGGTTCGCCTCCCGGAACAACCTGCGAGCGCCAGAGATGTCCCCCACAGACGGCAGTACGGCGAGCGCACTCAAGTACAGCCCGACGATCATCCCGGTCAGCGGGATCAGCACCGCGAGCGCGAAGATCCGCACCACCCCACCGGAATAGGCCCAGAACGCCAGCCCGAAGGCGAGCGCGACCCCGCCGAAGTACAACCCGAGCCCACTCAGCCAGAACCGCCGGAACGCCCACCGGAACTCGCCGAAGTACCGCCGAAGCAGCGACGGCCGATCCTGGCTGATCGCATCCGGCAGCACCCGCTGCAGCGCGAACGCCGCCGGGAACAGCGTGACGATGCCGACGCTGAGCACCAGGAAGACCAGCTGAAGCATCAGCAGGTCGCCGGTGATCGACAGCTTCGCCATCACCACATTCGTCCGGCTCGTCCGCTCTTCCACTGATCGCCTCCTCGTTCCAAGCTCGGGTCGTTGATCGTATGATCACGAACAATCACGCGCTAGAGGGGACCGCATGCTTGCACCGGAGCGCCACGAGCTGATCCTGCGGAGCCTACGGCGGCACGGCCGGCTCCGGGTGGCCGAGCTGGTCGCCGAGCTCGGCGTTTCCGCGATCACCGTACGCCGGGATCTCGCCGAACTGGACGCCGCCGGCCTGCTCCGCCGGGTCCACGGCGGCGCGATCGGGACCAGCACCGCCGGCGCCGTCAGCCACAGCAGTCAGCTCACGCTCGGCATCGTCGTACCGAGCGCGACGTCGTACTACTCCGAGGTGATCCGCGGCGCCGAGGCGATGGCCGACCGGTACGGCGCCCGGCTCGTCCTCGGGGTTTCGTCGTACGACGCCACGATCGAAAAGGAACGGGTCGACCGCGTCCTCGGCATCGGAGTCGCCGGCTTGCTGATCAGCACCGCGCTCGGCGACGGCGATGCGGACAAACTCGGCTCCTGGCTCGACGATGTCGACGTACCGGTGGTCCTGATGGAGCGGGCGTTCGGCTTCCCGCACACCGCCCGCGAGTACGACCATGTCCGCACCGATCACGCGTACGGCGCGATCCTCGCGCTCCGGCATTTCGCGAAACTCGGGCATCGGCGGATCGCGATCAACCTGCAGGCGACCGTGACGGCGTACTGGCTGCGGCTCGGGATCGAACAGGCGGCCTCGACGATGGACGTCGACCTGTACATCTCGCCAACCGATCTGCCCGTGCAAGGTGAGGATCCGGCGCAGATCGACGCCTTCCTGGCCGAGTGTGAGTCGTTCGGCACGCGGGCGGCGCTGGTGCATTCCGACGAACACGCGGCCCGCCTGGTCGAACGTGCGATGGAGCGCGGTCTGCGGGTGCCTGACGACCTCGCCGTGATCGCGTACAACGACGTGACCGCCGCGCTGGCCGTCGTACCGCTGACCGCGGTCAGCCCGCCCAAGCTCGCCCTGGGGGAGACCGCGTGCGAGCACCTCATCCGCAAGATCAACTCCCGCCCGGCCGCCGTCCAGCACCTCAGCCTGCTGCCCGATCTGCGCGTCCGGGCCTCCTGTGGCGCAGGGGTGCGGGCGGCGGTCAGCTGAGGTCTGAATGATCGATTGTGATCATTCGAGCGCCGAACTCTTGACGGGGAAAGCCCTTTCCCATACTTTCGCTGCACTCGTCCGGTGACGGACCCGGCCGAAATCTTCGGCAGCGTAAGGAGTGCCCCCTGTGAGACGAATCGTGGGACTGAGCTTGATGGCCGCCGCGCTCAGCGTGGTGGTCAGCAGTTGTGGCAACGGGGTGATCGACAAGAGCACGGACGGCGTCCCGCCGGCCGAGGCCACCGGCACGTTGCGGGTGCTGATCCCCTCATTCCCGACCAGTACGAAGGGCCGGGAGGCGTTCCAGAAAGTCGTCGACGACTTCCACAAGACCTATCCGAAGATGAAGGTCGAGCCGGACTTCGCGACGTACAAGAACCTGAACGAGAAGATGTCCACCTCGATCGCCGCGGGCATCCCGTACGACGTGATGGTCACCGGCGTCGGCTGGGTCCAGCCATTCGCGTCGAAGCGGATCTTCGAGGATCTGGGCAAGTACGGCGTGACCCCGGACGTGATCAAGGACAAGAGCGTCGCGGCGCTGATCCCGGCGGCGACGTACGACAACAAGTTGTACGCCTACCCGCTGGTCGCCGACGCCCGCGCCGTCGCGCTGCGCAAGAGCGCGTTCATCGAGGCCGGCCTGGACCCGAACAAGCCGCCGACCTCGCTGGCCGAGCTCAAGGTGGCGGCCGAGAAGCTGACCAAGCGTGACTCGCACGGGAACATCACCCGCAGCGGCTTCGACCTCGACTCGGCGACCAGCTTCCGGCAGTCGTTCACCACCTTTCTGGCCTCCACCGGTACGCCGCTGTACGTCGGCGGCGAGCCGAACTTCAACAACAAGGCCGGCCTGGACACGCTGCTGTGGATCAAGTCGATGATCAACAACGTCCAGCCCTACGGCCAGACCAACGCCGCCGGGACGTCTCTCGTGCTCACTGGTGAGGCCGCGATGGGCATCGTCAAGGCCGCGGTCGATTGCTCGGAAGACAAGGGCATCGGCAAGAAGAACTGCGACGACCTGAAGTTCTTCCGCTTCAACAGCGGCAAGGAGATCGAGTACGTCGGTGGTGACCTGGCCTCGATCGGATCACGCAGCCGGCACAAGGAGGCGGCCTGGTCGTTCATCCAGTCGCTGACCAAGCCGGCCTCGCTGGACGCGATCGCCAAGCTGAACAAGAAGATCCCGGCTTACAAGGACGCCGCCAACTCGCCGCAGGCGAAGTCCAACCCGCTGAGCAAGTTCGTCGCCGACGGCCTGGTCTACGCGGTCAACGAGAACGAGGTGCCGTCCAACTGGCTCGAGATGCGCGGCAACTTCGATATCCAGCTCACCCAGGCGGTCCTCGGTCAGAAGGATCCCGCCAAGGTGCTGAACAACCTGGCAGGGCAGTCACGATGACCACAACTGTTGAACGGCCGGCACTCGCCACTCCCCGCAAGGTCGCCCCGGCCAAGGACGGCCGGAAGCTGATCCGCAGTCAGGTCCGGGCCGGCTGGACCCTGCTCGCGCCCGCGCTGCTGCACTCCGGCGTCTTCATCGTCATCCCGGTGGTCGCCGTACTGGTGCTCAGCCTGACCGACTACAGCTTCGGCGACACCTGGGCGTGGGTCGGGTTCCAGAACTACAGCGACCTGTTCCGCGATGTCGACTTCCAGGCATCGTTGTGGCACACGGTGCTCTACGCGCTCGTGGTGATCCCGATCTCGATGGCGATCTCGCTCGCGGTCGCGATCGGGCTGAACCAGAAGATCAAGGCGCTCGGCTTCTTCCGGACCGCCTTCTACATCCCGACGGTCACCGCGACCGTCGCGGTCGCCACCATCTGGCTGTGGATCTACAACCCGGGCTCCGGGCTGGCGAACGGGTTCCTCGCCCTGTTCGGGTTCGCGCCGAACCGCTGGCTGGCCGACCCGGCGACCGCCTTGCCGTCGCTGATGGTGGTCGGCATCTGGCAAGGGCTCGGCACCAAGATCATCATCTACCTGGCCGCACTGCAGGGCGTCTCCCGCGACCTGCTCGAGTCGGCCGAGCTGGACGGTGCGAACCGCTGGCAGAAGTTCCGCAACGTCACCTGGCCGGCCATCGGCCCGGTCCAGTTCTTCGTGCTGATCACGTCGATCGTCGGCACGTTCCAGGTGTTCGACCTGGTCTACGTGATGACCCAGGGCGGTCCCGGGTCGGAGACGCGCGTACTGGTGATGGACATCTACCAGAACGCTTTCCAGGACCTGAAACTCGGCTACGCGTCCGCCGAGACCGTGATCATGATGGTCGTGATCGCGCTCTTCATCGGGGTCGGACGCCTGCTCCAGAAGGCGGATGTCAATGACTAGCGCAACCCTGCCGGTGGTCAGTGCCGGCAAGCCGTCGGTGTTCCGGCCCGGCCGGATCCTGTTGTACGTCGTCCTGACCGTCGGCGCGCTGCTGATGATCACGCCGTTCGTGTGGATGTTGCTGAGCGCGTTCAAGAGCAACCTGGAGATCGCCAAGTTCGGCTGGCTGCCCGGCGAACTGCGCTGGCGCAACTTCGTCGAGGCGATGCAGACCGCGCCGTTCCTGCGGTACTTCCGCAACAGCGCGATCATCGCGATCGGTGAGACGGCCTTCACCCTGGCGGTCTGTACGACGGCCGGCTACGCGCTGGCGAAGTTGCCGCTGCGTGGCTCGAAGGCGCTGCTGAACTACTTCATCGTGCTGCTGCTGGTGCCGTTCCAGATCATCCTGGTGCCGCTGTTCCTGATCGTGAAGTCGATCCCGCTGTTCGGCGGCAACAACATCCTCGGCCAGGGCGGCATCGGCTGGCTGAACTCCTGGTGGGGACTGATCATCCCGCTCGGTGCGGCGCCGCTGTTCACCTTCCTGGCCCGGCAGTTCTACGTCACGGTGCCGAACGAGCTCGCCCAGGCGGCCCGGGTCGACGGACTCGGCGAGTTCGGCATCTTCTGGCGGATCATGACGCCGCTGATCAAACCGGCCCTGATCACCATCTGCGTGTTCCAGATCGAGGCGGCCTGGAACGGGTTCCTCTGGCCGCTGATGATCACCACGTCGGACTCGATGCGGCCGCTGCAACTCGGGCTGGCGATCTTCGCGCAGAACCCGGAGCAGATCCAGTGGCCCTACCTGATGGCGGGTACGGCGCTCGCGACCCTGCCGATGATCGTGCTGTTCGTGTTCGCCCAGAAGCGGTTCGTCGAAGGAATGGCGAACGTGGGCATCAAGGGCTGATCAGCCCCTGCGACCTCGTACAGGTGCTCACCCCGCCCCGGGTGAGCACCTGTGAGGCCCCCCAACATGCGGTGGTCCCGAAGAAACACCGGAGCAACTCCCGCGCCCCCCGCCGAGTCGCTCGATCCTTTTATCGTCACAGTGTGTCCGCCGTTACAACATTCGCCAGGATTTTTTCCGGGACTTTCCCAGTCATTTCTGCGCGACCTTGCGGAATTGCCGTGAGTACTACGTTTTGCGCGCGGCGGGCGACCGTGGGTAGGCGAATGCCCTTTCGGGCACCGGCCAGGCATGCGGATCAGGGTGCTCACGATGAACGTCCAGCACGACGCCGGCGACCCACGCCGGACCGGATTGATCAATGCCGAACTGCGCCGGTTGTCGCCCGACCTCGTCGCGCTGCAAGAGGTCTGCTACCCCGCGCGACGTGACCAGCTCGCCGAACTCGTCGAGGGCACCGGGTTGACCCACACCACCCATCAGGCCGACGTGATCGAGCTGCCGGAGGGCGCGCGACACGACGGCTCGGCTTTGGCCACGCGCTGGCCGCATCAGGTGTTGGAGGTGCTGGATCACCGGCCGTCGGCGCAGTCGGACGCTCATTGGTGGACCCTCGCCGCGGCGGTCGACGTACCGGAGCTCGGGCAGCTGCTGTTCATCTTGCCGACGACACCGTGGCAGCTGGACCAGGCCGCCGTACGGGAGAAGCAGTTGATTGCGGCGGTGGAGCTGGACGGGCGGCATCGGTTCGGGCTGCCGACGATCATCGCGGGCGATTTGAACGCGAGTCCGTCGTCGGCCGGGATCCGATTCCTGACGGGGTTGCAGTCGCTCAATGGACGGAGTACGTCGTACAACGACGCGTGGGCTGTGGCCGGACAGGGCAGCGGCTACACCTGGACGGTCGCCAATCCGCTCGCCGAGGCGGAGATCGACCGGCTGATCGGCCAGCCGAATCATCGCCGCCGCATCGACTACATCTTCGTCGGCTCGACGCATGCCCACCCGGCGGCCCGCGCCCGCGTCCTGCACGCGGAACTCGTCGGCGACAACTCGGTCGACGGCGTCTGGCTCAGCGACCACTTCGGCGTACTCGTAGATCTGGACGTCGTGCCGGTCTAGGGCGTGTCTCCCACTCCGATGCCTACCGACCACCTCATGCGCGTCCTGCAGGCGCACTCACAGCAGGAATATGTCGATGCCTATGCGCCACGGGTCGCATAACCTAGGACCCCCACGAGAGGAAGCGACTCCTGAACGAACAGCTCATCAAAGAATTCCGTGCGCAGGCCGGCGATGTCGACGGCAGACTGTTGCTGCTGACAACTACCGGCGCTCGCTCCGGCCGGGCGCACACCGCCGTACTCGGGTATTACCCGGACGGCGACCGGGTGCTCGTCGTCGGCTCGGCCGGCGGCGGTCCGAAGCATCCGGACTGGTATCACAACCTGGTGGCCAACCCCGAGGTCACCGTCGAAACCGGCCTGTTCACCTACCAGGCAACCGCGGTCGTACTGCGGGATGCCGAGCGCGACGACATCTTCGCCCGACTCGTCGAAGCCGAGCCGGGATGGGGTGAATATCAGGCCAGGATCACGCGGACGATCCCGGTCGTCGCGCTCGTCCAGCCGCCCGGCCCGCCCGGCGGCGGCCGTGGTCCGGTGAGCGAATTGCTCAAGCGGATTCACACCGCGTTCCGCCGGGAGCTGGCGCTGATCCGGCGCGAGGTTGCTACATCGGGGGCGAGCCTCGGCGCTCGGCTCCGGGTCAACTGTCTGACCCTGTGTCAGGGCCTCCACAACCACCACACCGGCGAATCCGTCGGCCTGTTTCCGGCACTGGCGGCACAGCACCCGGAGCTGGCCGACGTCATCGCCGTACTCCAGGCCGAGCACGACCAGATCGCCGTACGCCTGGAAGAGCTGCAGGGCGTGCTCGCCGATCCATCCCCCGACCTCCTCCCCGAGGTCGACCAGCTCATCGACGCGCTCACCGCCCACCTCGAACGCGAAGAAGCCGAACTCCTGCCCTACCTCTGAGCTATTGCCATCCAGGCGGTGGCGGGATCATGATCCGGCCACCGCCTGTTCGGGCTGCTGGGGAGCCTGCCTGCGGCACACGGAGATCTACAGATCGCTTCAGGGGAGGAAACCGTGAGCCGGAAAGCATTCCACACAAGGGCATTCGTTGCCCTCGGTGCCGTCGCGCTCGCTGCGGGTAGCCTTAGTGCGCTACCCGCGGCGTCCACGGACACCGGAGTCCAATCGACGTACGTCGTGCTCTTCAAGGCCGGCGCCAAGAGCGCTGGCGCTCAAAGCGCCGTCGAGTCCGCCGGCGGCACGCTCGTCGCCAATTACGCGGAGATCGGCGTGGTCATCGCCCGTTCGTCGCAGAGCGGCTTCGCGGCAGCCATGAACCGAACCGCCGGGGTCGACAACGCAGTGGCCACCGGTGCCTACGGCATCCAAGGCGCGAGCGCGGCCAACGGTGCCGCACCGGCGAGTAAGCTGCAGACCTGGGGTGATTCACTGTCGGCAGCGCAGTGGGACATGCGGCAGATCAACGTGCCGCAGGCCCATGAGATCACCGCGGGAAGCAGGTCGGTGATCGTCGGCGACATCGACACCGGCCTCGACTTCACCCATCCGGATCTGGCGCCGAACTACGACGCGTCCCGCAGTACCGACTGTTCCAGCGGCGCACCGCAACCTCTTGCTCCGGGCAACGACGTGGTCGGGCACGGTACGCACACCGCCGGCATCATCGCGGCCGCCGCCAACGGCACCGGCGTCATCGGGGTCGCACCGAACGTCCGCATCGCGGGCATCAAGTCCAGCAACGACGACGGGTTCTTCTTCCCGGAGATGGTGATCTGCTCGTTCGTCTGGGCCGCGACGCACGGCATCGACGTGACGAACAACAGTTACTTCGCCGACCCGTGGCTGTTCAACTGCCGCAACGACGCCGTCCAGCGCGCGATCTGGAACGCGGAACGCCGTGCGATCGGATACGCACAGCACAACGGCGTACTGGTGGTCGCGTCGGAGGGCAACGACGCCACCGACTTGTCCCACCCGACCGTCGACACGACCAGCCCGGACTTCCCGCCCAACTCCGACGTCGAACGCGACATCACCAACGCCTGCGCGGTCGTGCCCGTGGAGGTGCCTGGTGTCGTCGGCGTGACAGCAACAGGTAGCAAGCGGCTGAAGTCCTACTACTCGTCGTACGGCGTCTCGACCGCAGACGTGGCCGCACCGGGAGGCGACCGGATCCTGCAGGTGATTCAGCCTGGTGGTGGGCGGGTGCTCTCGACCTTCTCGGCCAACGGCGTGATCTGCTCGGCGGCTCTGACCGTGATCGAGAACGGTGCGAAGTACTGCTACCTCCAAGGCACCTCGATGGCCGCTCCTCACGCCACCGGCGTCGCGGCCCTCATCCTCAGCGCCCGCGGCGACCTGAAGCCGGGCGCGCTCTCGGCAGCCCTGCAACAGTCGACGAACGCCCTGACCTGTCCGACCGACCTGTCCATCTACGCGCCGTTCCCACAGAACAGCGGCGCACCGCAAACCTGCCAAGGCGGCCCCGGCCACAACAGCTGGTACGGCTCCGGCGAGGTAGACGCACTGAAGGCCGTCAACTAGTAACGCGCCTGGGCGGGCTGCTCAGTCGCTGGGCAGCTCGGCCAGGAGAGCGTACGAGTTGGGGAGGCGGCCGGACCAGGCGGCGGCGTTGGTGCCGTCGCCTGGGCGCCAGAAGGGTTCGGCGTACTCCTCGAGGGTTTTGAGGCGGAGGCCGGCGGCGGTGATCGCGGTGACGATGTGGCCGAGGTTCCACTGCCACTCGCGGGCGCCGTTCGCCGGGAATGTGTCGTTGATGTGTGATTCCGCGAAGTAGCTGCGGTCCGGCCGGATGCGCGGCTCGTCCTCGTCCCACGTCCACAGGGGAACCGCGGGGTGGGCTTCGTAGACGAAGAGGTGGCCGCCTGGCCGCAGTACGCGCGCAACGTCCTGCGCCCAGGCATTGATGTCGCGCATCCAGATCAGCGCGCCCTTGCCGGTGTAGACGAGATCCGCCGAGGCGTCCTTGACCGGTACGCCGGGGACCTCGGCTACTACGTACCGACAAGGTTTCCCAAGCTCTACCGCGCGACGCTGAGCCGCACCCGCAGCGTTTGCGCTGTAGTCCACACCGACCACGCTTTGAGCACCCGCCTTCACCAGCGCGATGTCGTCGAGCCCGTGCCCGCTCTGAAAATGCACGACTCTTGGTTGATTGGCGAGCAACGGCGCGAGCAGCTCCTCCTCCCGCGGGAACAGCTGCCAACTGCTCCGCGCCTCTTCCAGCAGCTCGTCGTGCTGCTCGATGTGGAATGTAGAAGCCTGCTCCCAAGCCACCCGATTGGCCCGCACCAGCTTGTCCATCCGGACATCCTCCAGTACGACGCCACACCACGTCAGGTGGTTTTCAGGAAGCCGTCTTCGGTGAAATGTGTTGGCCCTGTCTCGTTCAAGGTCCGGCACAGCCACTCGCGGTCCTCGGCGCCGGCCATGCGCAGCCGCATCCGGTGGGCTTGCAGCGGAGCCAGTTGCAGAGAGGTGAGGCGGCCGTCTTCCATCGTGACGAGGTAGAGCAGTCGTAGGTCGTCGCGGTAGCGCTCGTAACCGCGGATGCCTTCGTAGTCGTCGATCAGGTCGCCGCAGCCGTACAGGATCAGCCGGTCGCGGTAGATCTCGATCGGACGCGGGTGATGCGAGGAGTGGCCATGCACCAGGCCGATGCCACCGTCGATCAAGCGACGCGCGAAGCGGACCTGGCGAGGTGAGACCTCGTACCCCCAGTTGGATCCCCAGTGCAGCGAGACGATCGTGACGTCGCCGGGTGACGCTCGCTCCGCGATCGCGTCGGCGGTCCGGTCGGACAGGTCGGGCAGGATCGCGACGCCTGGGCGATCCTCCGTCGCTTCCCAGCTCGCCGGTACGCCGCTGGACGTCGTACCGAAGGAGAACACCACGACTCGCGGAGCTACCGCAGGCTTGACCGGCGCGCGGCCGGCTCCTGCGACGGCGATCTCTGCCTGGCTCAGGACGTCGAGCGTCTCCTCGAGTCCGCTGACGCCGAAGTCCATGACGTGGTTGTTGGCGAGCGAGCAGATGTCCAGCCGTGCTGCGGTCAGGACTGGCACGTTGTCCGGGCTCATCCGGTAATGGATGCCTTTGCCCCAGGCGTAGTCATCGCTTCGGGTGATGCTGGTCTCGAGATTCACCAGCCGTACGTCGGGATCGAAGTCGTCGAGGATGTCCAGCGCATCACCCCAAGGCCAGGAGTAGTCGACCGGCCGGGGGATCGGTCCGTTCGCGGCCTCCGCCAGTACGACGTACCTGCGGGCGTCGCGGATCGAGCGCTCGTACAGGATCGGATCGCCCGGGCGCGGAAGGATCTGGTCGACACCGCGGCCGGGCATCACGTCGCCACCCAGGAAAAGCCGCACTACGAGAGCATGTGTGGTGGGTGGTTGGGTTCGTGGTGCCAGCGGAGGCGGCCGCTGCCGAAGCCGGCGGCGTGCACACCCTCGTGACCGAGTGGACGCCGGCAGTAGTAGTACGGCGAGTACAGGTCGCGGCAGGAGTCCGAGTAGCTCGTGTACGCGAACTCCAGGTCCAGCAGGCTGTCGCTGCTGCCGTCACCGGTCATAGTTGCAGTATGCGCGGGAGCCGGTGGGACCGGCTCCCGCGGATTCAGGTTGGACTACTTGATCAGGCCGTGCGGGTCGAGCACGTACTTGCGGGCCGCGCCGTGGTCGAATTCGGCGTACCCCTGCGGTGCCTCGTCCAGCGGGATGACCGTGGCGTTGACGTTCTTCGCGATCTGCGTACGGTCGTGCAGGATCGCCTGCATCAACTGCCGGTTGTACCGCATGACGGGGCACTGACCCGTCGTGAACGCCAGCGACTTGGCCCAGCCCAGGCCCAGCCGGAGCGACAGCGAACCGGTCTTCGCGGCCTCGTCACTCGCACCGGGATCGCCGGTCACGTAGAGGCCTGGGATACCGACCGCACCACCGGCGCGGGTGACGTCCATGACGGTGTTCAGTACGGTCGCCGGACGCTCGGAGCGGGCGTCGGTGCCATGGCCGTGCGCCTCGAACCCGACCGCGTCGACGGCCGCGTCGACCTCCGGCACACCGAGGATCTGCTCGATCTGGTCCCTCGGTTCGCCCTCGGACACGTCGATCGTCTCGCAGCCGAAGCTGCGGGCCTGGTCCAGCCGCTCCTTCTGCAGGTCGGCCACGATGACGACCGCCGCGCCGAGCAGAAGCGCCGACGTCGCAGCCGCGAGACCGACCGGTCCGGCTCCGGCGATGTAGACGGTCGACCCGGGGCCGACACCGGCGGTGACCGCGCCGTGGAACCCGGTCGGGAAGATGTCCGCGAGCATCGCCAGGTCACGGATCTTCTCGAGCGCCTGGTCCCGGTCGGGGAACTTCAGCAGGTTCCAGTCGGCGTACGGCACCAGCGTGTACTCCGCCTGGCCGCCGACCCAGCCGCCCATGTCGACGTACCCGTACGCCGAGCCCGGCCGGTCCGGGTTCACGTTCAGGCAGACGCCGGTCTTGCCCTCCTTGCAGTTGATACAGCGCCCGCAGGCGATGTTGAACGGGACCGACACCAGATCGCCGACCTTGATGAACTCGACGTCCCGGCCGACCTCGGCGACCTCACCGGTGATCTCGTGGCCGAGCGCGAGTCCGGGCGGCGCCGTCGTCCGGCCGCGGACCATGTGCTGGTCGCTGCCGCAGATGTTGCTGGCGACCACCTTGAGGATCGCCCCGTGCGGGGTCTGGCGTCCCACGTTGGCCGGGTTGACGCCCGGACCGTCCTTGAGTTCCAGGGTGGGGTAGTCGATCGTCTCGACCGCCACATCGCCTGGTCCCTTGTAGATAACTGCCCTGTTGCCTGGCACGGCTGGATGCTCCTTTCCGGGGAAGACACTGCGAGACGGTGGCTCCTGTGCAATTGACCAGTGGCACCACCGCCTCACGAACCCCCGGCGGTTGGACGCGAGAGTTCGGCCAGGCATCTGCGTTCGTGTGGGCCGCGACCGCTTCCGGTTGCCGATGCGATCCGGTCATCGCCTGCCCCGCACCAGGTGAATCCCACCTCGTCCAGCCGCCAAAACCCAAGCCTGCAAGGGAGATCGCCTCCGACGCTAGTCCCGTCCCCCAGCCCGCGCAACTACTCGTTGTGGAGTACCTCGGCGATCGTCGTACGGGCGGCGGAGCGGGCTGGGATGAAGGCGCCGAGGGCGGCGATGAGGATGCCGGCGAGGACGAAGATCGCGAGCAGCGGCAAGGGATAGACGTCGAGCATGAAGGCGGGTATCTCGACCTGGGCGCCGTTCGCCATCGCGGGGATGACCAGGCGATGCGCGATGATCCCGAGCGGAATGCCGAGCAGCCCACCGATCGCACCCAGCGCCGCCATCGACGTCACCACCATCACCATGACCTGGGCAGGCGTCATCCCGATCGACTTCAGCATGCCCAGATCCCGCCGCCGCTCACGAGTGTTCAGTACGACGGTATTGAACACACCCAGAGCAGCCACCGTCCCGAGCATCAACGTCAGCAGTACGACGGTCGCCAGTACGATCGCAACGAACGTGCCCGCATCCTGACCCGGGGTCTCCACCAGTCCTGAGTCGCCGGCCTGCACGGCCTTGACATACGCGTCGATGTCGGTGCCCGGCTTCAACTGGACCTCGTAGGTCTGCGCCCGGGTGTTCGGCGCGATGAGCGCCAGCGTCTCCCAGTTGGAGAGCACCTCGTCGCCCGAGTTGTAGAGCGCCTTGCCGACAATTCGAACCGGTGTGCTCTTGCCGCCCGTCTGCAGCGTGATGGTGTCGCCGACCGAGAGTCCTCGCTGGCGCAGGAACCGTTCGGAGACGACCACCTGCCCCGGTCCGTCGAACCACTTGCCCTCCAGCACCCGGAAGCCAACGTGAGTCGGGTCTCCCCGATAGAACGCGACGCGGAGATCCTGGCTCGTCCCGCCCAGCCGCATCGGGAGATCCGCGCTGGGCGTCACGTACTGCGCACCGGCGGTCGACCGCATCAGCGCCTCGTCGGCCGGGTCGCTCAACTTGGCGGCAGGAGGTGCGTCTGCTCCCTCCGGCACCGGCCCTGGACCGGCTTCCGCCGTACCAGCGGAAAAGGTGACGTCGACGGCACCGGCGCGGCTCGCGGCGGTCTGGTAGGTGGTCAGCGACTTCCCGAGACCGACCGCCAACGTCACACTCGTCACCCCGAGTACGACGGCAGCCAGCGTCAACGCCGTACGAGCAGGCCGGGCGAACGGCAACCCGAGGCCAAGACTGACGGACCGTGGCAGCCGGGTGCCGCTGAGCCAGCGCTGCGCCTGCAGTCCGCGCCCTGCCCGTGGCGCGCTGCCCGCGGAGATCGCTTGAGCAGCCGAGAGCCCGCGCGCCCGGAGAGCGGGGAGGAACGCGGACAGCGCGACCAGAAGCGGTACGCCGAGCATCGCCGCCACATCCACCCACGCCGGAACCCCAACGCCACCAGCGCCGTAGTTCTCGAAAGCCCTTGTCAGCAAGGACTCCGCGAGGACGTTGCCCGCGACCGTCCCGAGCGCGCACCCGACGATCGCCGGGATCGACGTCATCGCCAGATAGACCGACAGCACCTGCGTCGGCGTGAATCCCAGCGCTTTCAGCACGCCGATGTGCCGGAAGCCGGCCACCACCGCACCGCTGACGACGTTGGCGACGATCAGCACAGCCACAATCAGACCGAGCCAGCCAAACACCATCAGGAACGGAACGAACGTGTTCGGCTCGCCGACCGCGGCGGCCCGCAGCGTCAGGTACGACTGGGCGCCGAGCAACGAACCGGAAGGCAGGCCTGCGGTCACCGCGGCCTGGCCGGACGTGATCTGCTCGCCGGTCGCGGCCTGTGCGAAGCGGTAGAGCATCTGCGTCGAGGTCGGTTTGAACGCCGCCATCTGCGCGGGCGTGACCCATGCGCCGGCCGACTCACTCACGCTGTAGGCCAGCCCGACGACAATCAGCGTGGGACCACCGGGTTCGCTGAGCTTCGATCCGACCGCTATATCGCCGCGGCCGCCGGCGCTGACCGGATTCCGGTTCAGCACGATCTCGCCGGGCTTGTCCGGCCAGCGTCCCTTCCACACGTTGAGGCGATCGACCGGTCCGCCGGCGTCGGCGCGGCCCACGGCCACGACGGACAGTCCGTTGCCGAAGTCGAGTGTTTTTGTACCGAACGGCCCAGCGACTGCGGCCGCCGCTTTCGCTGCGTTGGTGAGTTGTTCGTCGGAGACCTTGTTCCGGTCGTACGACGCAACCAGGTGGGCTCCACTCTGACGCGCGTACGCCTGGTCGAAAGGCGCACTCGATGCGGCGAGCAGACCGAGCGCGACCACGATCATCGTGGTGGAGAGAGCCACGACGACACCGATTACGATCGTCTGGAGCCTCCGTCGTCGTACGGCGGCTCGAGAGACCGACCACACCGCGCTCACGCCGTACGCTCCAGGGTTCGTTCGCCCGCGATCTGACCATCGACGACCTCGACGAGGCGGCTGGCGCAGCGGGTGGCGAGTTGCTGGTCGTGCGTCACGAGCAGCAGGGTCTGGCCGATCTGGTTGAGGTCGAGCAGTAGGTCCATGACCTGCTCGCCGGCGCGAGTGTCGAGGGCGCCTGTCGGTTCGTCCGCCAGCAGCACCGCCGGGCGGTTCATGAGCGCCCGCGCGACGGCGACGCGTTGCCGCTCGCCACCGCTGAGCTGGGCCGGATAGATGTTCCGTCGGTCGGCGATGCCGAGTTCCTCGAAGAGTTCCAGGGCGCGTTTGCGTGCGGGCGAAGCCGACGTCCCGGTCAGCTGCGCGGCCAGTGCCACGTTGTCGAGGGCCGACAGGTCGTCGAGCAGGTTGAAGAACTGGAAGATCATGCCGATCCGCCGCCGCCGGTAGAGCGCCAGGCCCTTCTCGTCGAGCTTGCCGAGGTCCTCGCCGTGCACCACGACGGATCCCGAGGTCGGCCGGTCCAGCCCGGCGACCATGCTGAGCAGCGTCGACTTACCGCTGCCGGAGGGTCCCATCACCGCCACCGCCTCGCCGGCGTGGATCTCCAGCGACACCCCGTCCAGCGCGACGGATTCGCCGTACTCCTTGCGCACGTTGCTGAGCTGAACGACAGCCTGTCCGTTGGTCATGGGTTCAAGCTAGGTCCCTTGGGCTTCGTCGTACGTCCGTCTGGGGAGGTAATGTCGCGGCCTTGTCATCCTGGAGATGTATGCGGAACGTGGTCGCTGTTTGGGACAGTGGTGGCTGTGATCACTCTTGTGGCCGTGGCCTTGTGTTTCACGGCCGTGGCGCTTGCCGTCGGACTCGTCCGGGCGCGGCGGGCGCATGCGCGGGCCCTGCAGGAGCGCGGCTGGTTGCTCGAACGCGAACGGCAGAGCGCCGCCCGGAACGCGGTCGACGCTGAACGGGCCCGGATCGCGCAGGACCTGCACGACATCGTCAGCCACAACGTCAGCGTCATGGTGATCCAGGCCGGCGCCGCTCGGCACGTGCTCACGTCTTCTCCGGACGAGGCCTCGGCTGCGCTGCTAGCGGTCGAGGCGGCTGGTCGGGACACGATGGCTGAGCTCCGGCATCTGCTCGGTCTGCTCGCGCCGTCTGTCGACTCCGAGGAGCTGTCTCCGCAGCCGAGCTTGAGCCGCCTCAGTCCGTTGATTGACCGGATCGCCTTTGCCGGGCTTCCGGTGGAGGTCCGCATCTCCGGGGATCCGCGACCGTTGCCGGCCGGTGTGGACGTCACGGCGTACCGAATAATCCAGGAGGCGCTGACGAACGCCCTCAGACACGGCGACGGCGTCAAGGCCGAGGTCTCGGTCCGCTACGCCGACCACGCGCTACGCGTAGAGGTCCTGAACACCGGGCCAAGCATCCTCACCCCTGGTCGCCCATCCTCTGACTCGGGCTCCGGCTCTGACTCCGGCTCCGGTTCTCGCGAGGGGCGGGGGTTGCTGGGGCTGAAGCAGCGGGTGGCGGTGTACGGCGGTGACCTCGACGCGCGCCGGCGCCTCGGCGGCGGGTTCCGAGTCCGCGCCAAGATCCCGCTGGAGCGCCCATGACAGAACCGCGCGTCCTCATCGCGGACGACCAGGCTCTCGTCCGGACCGGCTTCCGGATGATCCTGACCGCCCGCGGCATCGAGGTAGTCGGCGAAGCAGCCGACGGCACCGAGGCAATCGAAGCCGTGCGCCGCCTGCGCCCCGACGTCGTACTCATGGACATCCGAATGCCGACCATGGACGGCCTGGAGGCCACCCGACGCATCCTGGCCGAATCGCCCGCCTGCCGCGTCCTGATGCTCACCACGTTTGACCTGGACCGCTACGTGTACGCCGCCCTGGCCGCAGGAGCCAGCGGTTTCCTCCTCAAGGACGTGACCCCCGAATACCTCGCCGCCGCAGTCCGCCTCGTCAACACCGGCGACGCACTAATAGCCCCCTCAATCACCCGCCGCCTGGTAGAACGCTTCGCCTCACCCGAAGCCCCTCAACCCGCCATCCACCGCGACCTCGCCGTACTGACCCCGCGCGAACTCGAAGTCCTGACCCTCATGGGCCACGGCCTCTCCAACGCCGAACTAGCCCTGGAACTAACCCTGAGCGAAGCAACCATAAAAACCCACGTAGCCCGAATCTTCGCCAAACTAACCCTCCGAGACCGGGCCCAAGCCGTAGTCCTGGCCTACGAAACCGGCCTAATAACCCCCGGCGAGCACCTCGCCCGGGAAGGTTGATTGTTTGTCGCAGGGTACTTGCCATAGGCAACCGCCGCGACATCTACCGCTAACTCCCCTAGCTGACATCGATGACGTTCGTCTCCGCCCGGTTCAGTAGCCGAACACGTAACGACAATCGGGTCCGGTCCTGCCGGTTCTATGGGTTCAGGATCCGGGATCTCAGGGCGAGGTCGTCCATTGTCTCCAGCACGTGGAGTTGGTGGACTCGCACGTGCGTTCGTACGGGCTGGAAGGTTGCCACCAGGTCGCGGAGCTCGGCGTAGGCGTCACCCATCACATCGGCGGTCAGTTGGAGGTATCCGGCCAGCAACGGTCGCTCCGCGGCGAGGGCGAGTGCGGCTCGCTCGTCGGCCGGTTCCACCGGGAGGTAGATGCGTCCGGTGTTCATCTGCCCGATCCAGGGCCCGCGAACGATGAGATCGATGGGTGCGGCGAGGGCCCGCGGCTCGTCACTGCCGTGCACCAGCGTGGCGTGCACCCGGTCGGCTCTCAGCTCGAGTCCGCACCACCAGACCAAACCAGCCAGGCTCGAATCAGCCAGCGCTGACAGGAACGGTTCCGGTCGCGGATCCGGCAACGGGATGACCAACGAGCGCGCAGGCGGCCAGAACTCGCCCGGGCCAGGATCCGGACCGAGCGGCCCGCGAGGTCGATCGGTCAGCAACGGAAGGTGTCGCGTCCGGTAGCGCTCGTCCAGCCGCAACGAGTCGTGCTTGTGCCACTCGTACTCTTGGCCTGCCAGCACCGCCAGCACATCAGACATCGCGATCTCCCAACCGGATTCGGTGCGGCGATCGAGCTCCACGTTCGCTCTCCTCGACGCCGTACCAACTGATCCTGGGCTGCCGGCGGAGCCAACCGGGGCTCAGGCGTGGTCGTGCGTTTCCAGGTCGGTGTGGGCGAGGAGGTCGACCAGTTGGCCGACCGTTCGCTGTCTCAGCAGTGCCTCTGGCAAGGGTTTGTCGACCTGGACTTCGTAGCGGTTACGGCGGCCGTTCTTGCCCTTGACGACGTATCCGGCTTCCACCAGATCGGTGACGATGCCGAACGCCGCGCGCTCCGTGATGCCGAGCGTGGTCGCAATTTCCCGCAGTCGCACGCCCGGATCGTGGGCGATGCACAGCAGCGCCTGCGCGTGGTTCGTCAGGAAGCCCCAAGCCATGACACGAAGTATACTGGATCTCTAGATCTAGGAACTCTATTGCCAGTATTGAAATACTAAGGTAGGTTCAGTTGTGGAACTGGTTTGTGGGTCTACGCAAGCCGCTCCACCAAAGGAAGGCACACCATGCGCTGCACGCGCGTCGCTCTCTACGACATCAAGACCGGCTCCTTCGACGAGGTCATCAGCCAGGCGAAGGCCGGGATGGTTCCCTTGTTCAAGGGCAGTAACGGTTTCGTGTCCTACGGGGTTGCCCAGGTCGACAAGAACGCTTTCGTCTCCATCAGCACCTGGGAAACCAGGGCGCAGGCTGACGCAGCCGCCGCAAAGGCAGCGGACTGGGTGAAGACCAACAGTCGGGACCATTTCGCCCTGCGCAACAACTATGTCGGTGACCTCGCCATCGACACCGGCCATCGCGAGCCGGCGCCGATCACCCACTAGATCGTCCAGGTAGCGAGCCCCGCCGCGCATCGCGGCGGGGCTCGTCCCGTTCCACGTGGCTCGGCCGGCTGGGGGGTCGGGCTGGCACAGCGCTCCACTTGGCCATCGGAGACACGGCCTCTCGGCCGGCCCCGACGGCTGGGTCAGCCTGGCTTGACCGCCAGCGTCGCGAAATAGTGCGACATGTATTGAGCGGATGCGTCGGATTGGTGCGGCGCTTCCGCGAAGCCGGTGAGGACGAACCCCGCGGCGAGTTGCCCGCCGATCTGGCCGGTAAGGGTGTGGCTGTATTCAAGAGCGGCATCCGCGCCGAACTTCGTGGCGCGTTCCTCGGCGGAGTACTGCGTGACATCGCTGTAGGGCAGCTTGTGTACGACGATCAGCTCGCCGCGCTCGTCGAGCGCCTCGTGGTCGAACAAGTACACATCAGGGTTGAGGAAGCCCGCGAGCAGAGTTCCGCCCGGTCGCAGGACGCGGAAGCACTCACGCCACACCGGCGCCAAGTCTGGTACGAACAGGTTGGAGACCGGATGGAATACGACGTCGAATGTCGCGTCGCCGAAGGCGCTGAGGTCGCGCATGTCGCCTAGGACGGTTCGCAGCTCGAGTCCGTCGCGCGCCGCCACCATCTGGTCCTGGCCGAGCTGGCCGGGTGAGTTGTCGAACACGGTGACCCGCGCCCCTGCGGCGGCGAGGATCGGACCCTGCTGGCCACCGCCGGAGGCCAGGCACAACACGTCCTTGCCGGTCAGGTCCGTCGGCAGCCAGGAGCGGTCGACTGGCTCACGCCCGATGAGAACAATCGACCAGTCGCCCATGCGGGCGCGCTCGACATCCTCAGCGCTCACCGGCCTCGACCACTCGTTGCCGTCTTGGACATACTTGTCCCAGGCTGCCCGGTTGTGCGCAACGGGGTCGACATCACTGTCCTGCACGTTTTAACTCCCTGCTACAGCCAAGCGGACACCAGCGGTACCGACAGTTCGGTGCGGCTAGCCAACACGATTGCAGGGTGCGGGTTCAACGAAATTGGCGGGCATCGAGATGTCCACGGGCTCGACGGGTCGTCGCGCAGCGGGCCCGGAAAGGCCGTCAGTGCCCGCGTTGAGACCCTGGGACGAGAAGAGGGGCCGGACGCTGAGCGCCCGGCCCCTCTGTCGTTCTCGCCCCCAGGCTCTGAACCACGCTCTGACCTGCGGAAACGTGGTTCCCTGTGCCTCTTGGGAGGTGGCGGAGGATACGAGATTCGAACTCGTGAGGGGTTGCCCCCAACACGCTTTCCAAGCGTGCGCCCTAGGCCTCTAGGCGAATCCTCCAAGCGGAGAGGATACGCGAGGGGGCGGAGGTAGGGGAAATCGGGGGCGGCAGGCGCAAAGGGGCTGCTGGCGGGGTGCTGGTTGTCTAGGGTCGGGGGCATGGCTGGGGAACTGACGCTGCGACCGATCGAGGTCGGGGATGTGGATGCGGTTCAGGAGTTGATCGAGTCCGATCCTGGATATACCGAGCGGATCACCGGGTACCCGCCTGGGCCGGCGGATGCGCAGAGCTTGTTGATGATGCGGCCGGAGCAGCTGGACGAGGACGCCAAGGTCGTGCTCGGAGCGTTCCAGGATGGGCGGCTGGCGGCGGTGGTCGACCTGCTGCGGGGCTACCCGAATGACCACACCGCGTTCATCGGCCTTCTCGAGGTCCACTGGAATCACCAGGGCATCGGGCTCGGCAAGGCGACGTACGAGCTTGTGCAGCAGTACGTCGAGACGCACTGGCCCGAGGTGCGGACGCTGCGGCTGGCGGTCGTGGACACGAACGCGCACGTGGCGACCGGGTTCTGGCTCCGGCAGGGGTTCGAGCCCACTGGGGAAGAGCGTCCGTACAAGTACGACCGGCTGGAGTCGACGGCGCGGCTGTACGAGAAGCGCCTCACCTGGACGCATCCAGATCTGGTCGTGCGGGAGTCGGCGATCGCCGGACAGGGGCTGTACGCAACCAAACCCATTGCCAAGGGCACGGTTGTCGCGCAACTTTCAGGGCACAAGGCAACGACGGCAGAACTCAAGGAGCTCTTGAAGAATCCACCCGTCGACTCCATCACGATCGACGACGACGAACACCTTGTGCTGAGCAACGACCCGCGTCCGCCGATTGCCTATGGCAACCACAGCTGCGATCCGAACCTCTGGTGGATCGACGCCGTCACCCTCGAGGCCCGCCGGGACATCGCGGCGGGCGACGAGGTGACGAGCGACTACGGCACCTCCACCGGCGTCGACTTCGAGATGCGGTGTACGTGCGGTTCAGCACTCTGCCGCGGTGTCGTCACCGGCGAGGACTGGAAGCGCCCAGAGCTGCAGGAGCGGTACGGCGACCACTGGATCCCGATGCTGCTACGCAAGCAGCGCGGGAGCTAGCGCCTTCCACTGCTCGATCGGCTGCGGACCCGTCACACCGGTGATCACGTTGACAGCCACGTGGTCGGCGCCGGCATCCAGGTGCTCGGAGAGCTTGGCCTTGATGTCGGCCGGCGTCCCCCACGCGGCGAGCGCGTCGACCATGTCATCCGGCAGCTCCGCGAGGTCTTCCGAAGTGAACCCCTGCCGCCTGAGCGAGGCGGCGTACCCAGGGATGCGAGGGAAGAAGCTGATCGTGTCCCGCGCGATCGCCCGCGCCCGCGCTGCGTCGGTCTCCAGTACGACGAGATGGCTCACCGAGAGCAGCTTGTCCGGGCCGAGCACCTTGCGCGCCTCGGCAGAGTACGACGGGGTGATCAGGAAGGGGTAAGCCCCGGACGTCCGGTCCCGGGCCAGCTCCAGCATCCGCGGGCCGAGCGCCGCGAGCAGGCGACGTTCGGTCGGGACGGCATCCAGGCCGTCCAGCTCGTCAAGGAAGTTGTTCAGAGTGCTAAGCGGCTTGGGCCCGTGGGCACCGCCGAGGCCCACGGTGAACCGGCCCGGTGCCGATGCTTCCAGCGACGAGTACGTCGTACTGACGTCGGCCGCGCTATAGGTGTCGACAGCGAGGATCCCGCTGACGAACTTGATCGAATTGGTCGCGCCGATGAGGTCGGCGATGGTCTGCAGTCCGGGCAGTGGGCCGCCGGACAGCCAGATCGCGGGGTAGCCCAGCTTCTCGGCCGCGGCGGCGGCCTCGAGGGAGTGAGCGCTGCTGTCAAGACCGGTGGTGAGCCCGAACGGGCCGAATTGATGATCCGTCACGTAACCAGCTTAGATGCCGATTCCATGTTGGGCGGCGGCATCACGTACACTCTTGGCTGGTTCCCCGCGTGGCGGTATCTCGCCCAACTCCCCCAGGGCCGGAAGGCAGCAAGGGTAAGTGAGCTCTTCCGGGTGCGCGGGGAATCCTCATGTCCGGACCCCGGGCGTGCGGTCCGGCCCACGCAGGCGCGAACTAGGCTGATCGCACACCGACCGTGAGGAGTCCGATGAGCGAGGAAAGCCGCTACGTCCAGGAACTGATCATCGCCGAGCTCGGCGTCACCGCGTCGTTCGATCCGGACACCGAGATCGAGCGCCGGGTCGAGTTCCTGGCCGACCAGCTCCGGCGTACCGGCGCGTCGTCGTACGTGCTCGGCATCAGCGGCGGCGTCGACTCCAGTACGGCGGGACGCCTGTGCCAGCTGGCGGTCGAGCGAGTCCGGGCCGAGGGCGGTCAGGCGACGTTCATTGCGATGCGGCTCCCGTACGGCGTACAGGCGGACGAGGCGGACGCGCAGCGGTCGCTGGAGTTCATCAGACCGGACGAGACGCTCGAGGTGGACGTGAAACCGCCCACCGACGCGATGGTCGACTCGGTCCGGCACTCCGACCTGGGCGACCGCGAGGACTTCCACGTCGGCAACATCAAGGCCCGGCAGCGGATGATCGCGCAGTACGTCGTCGCCGGCGCGCGCGGCGGGCTCGTCGTCGGCACGGACCACGCGGCCGAGGCGGTGATGGGCTTCTTCACCAAGTACGGCGACGGCGCCTGCGACCTGACGCCACTGTCGGGGCTGACCAAGCGGCGGGTCCGGGAACTCGGCTCGCGGCTCGGCGCATCAGACGAGATCACCGGCAAGGTTCCGACCGCCGACCTGGAGACGAACAACCCGGGCGTACCGGACGAGATCGTCCTTGGGGTCACGTACGACGAAATCGACGACTTCCTCGAAGGTCGCGAGGTCAGCGAGAAGGCGGCCGCGACGATCATCGCCGCCCACCGCCGTACCGCCCATAAGCGCGCCGTACCGCTGGCGGTCTAAGCGGACAGCACGAACCCGGTGACCAGCTCGGTGTAGGCGGCCGGCTGCTCGGCGTGGACGAAATGACCGGCGCCGGTCGCGTAGTAGTACGTACCGCCGGCAACGTCGGACTGGAAGCGGCTGATCTCCTCCGGGCTGGTGACCGGGTCGTGCTCACCCTTGATCAGCAGAGCGGGTCGAGTCAGTTGGGCGAGCTGCGGAAGCAGTGACTCGAGGAACCCCGGCGTGCTGGTGATCTCCTCGGCGAACCTGCTCGCCCGGGCCTGGATCTCGTCGCTCAGCTCGGTGTCCGCCGGCAGTTGGAGCCCGCTCGCCTCCGGGCCGAGGTAGATCTCCATCCGCCGGTCGCCGAGCCGGCCGACCAGAGCGATCCGGTGGTCCCACATCTCCTTCGTCGCCGGCCCTTCGTGGGTGGGGAACTCGACACCGGGGAGGAGTTTGAGAGCCGCGCGTACCAGCGTGTCGGTGACCAGGACCATGTCCCACGGCGGGTTCTCGAAGATGACCTTGGTGACCGCGTCTGGGTGCATCACGGCGTACCGGAGGGCCAGGCGGCCGCCGTACGAGTGGCCGAGGATCGACCACGTCTCCAGGCCCAGTGCGGCGCGGAGTGCCTCGAAGTCGGCGATCACGTCGTGCTCGGTGACCGGTCCATCCAGCGGGTCGGAGTGCTGGACGCCGCGTTGGTCGACGCCGATCAGCCGGAGCCGTTGGGAGAGGTGGTCGCCCTGGAAGGACATGAAGTCGTACGAGCCGGAGCCGGGGCCGCCGTGCAGGTAGAGCAGGGCCGGAGCGTCCTCGGGGCCGCGCTGGTCGACGTACAGCCTGGTCCCGCGGATCTCCATCAGCATGTGGGCCAGGTTACGAGCTGTGGGCGAGTTGGCGCACCCGGTTGGCCAGCCGGGCCAGGCGGATGGTGGCGACGTTGCGGTACGCCGGGCGGAGGACGGTGGCCAGTGGGCCGGTCTGTTCGAAGGCGTGGGTGACCTGGCTGTCAGCGGTCATCGTCCAGGTGCCGACCTCACGGAAGCCAGGGACCTGCCAGACGATCTCGATGCGCTCCGGCTCGATCACTGTGTATTGCAGCTCGCCGCTAAGGCCTGGCCGGACTCGGAGCGCGTACGACGCTCCGACGGCAGGCTCGGCTGGTCCGTCGATGGAGAGGAAGGCCTCGTTCCACTCCGGTAGCTGCAGCGCGTCCAGCAGGACGTGCCGGATCGCGGCGGTGCCGGCGGGGATGGTGTCGGTGGCTTGCTCCATGACTATCTCTCCTGGGCGAGGGCGTGGTCGTGCTGTTGTCGGGGATCGCGCCGGCGGGCCAGCGCGGCTCCGGCGGGGAAGGCGTCGGCGACTGCTCGTAGCGTCGCGATGGTCTCGTCGAGTTGCTGCCCGGCGATGAGGCTGTTCATGGCGCGGTGCAGGCGGTTCTCCGCGGTGACGATGCGCCGGTGGAGCGCCCGGCCCTGGGTGGTCAGGCTCAGCGCGAGGTAGCGCCGGTCGACGGTGTCGATGCCGCGCTTCACCAGACCCTGCGCGACCAGGCGGTCGACGAGACGGCTTGGACTGTTGCCGGTCTCGCAGACCAGGAGACCGCCGAGCGCGTTGAGGGTCAGGGGGCCGTGGTCGCGCAGCACTCGCAGCACCTCGGCCTGTGAGGGCGTGATGCCCAGCGGGCGCAGCTCGGCGGCGAGCATCCGGTTGCCCTCGCGCTGGATCGCCAGCACGAGATACCGCAACTCCTCGACCACCTTCATGACAGATACATTACACGACACGTATGTCATGTCATCTATCTGCCGTGGCAAGATTCTTCTTGCGTAGGTGCCTGATCGGGTCCCGGAGAGTGCGCGGAAAGTGCGTGAGAAAGTCCGGTTGAGGTCATGGTCAAGGCCACGTCGCGACTGGCACAGTGGCTGCATGAAGGGTCTGATGCAGAACTACCAACTGTCCCTGGACAGCATCTTCCTCCGGGCTGAGCAGTTCTACCCGGACAAAACCGTCCACACCGGCGGTCCAGCGCCATCGACGATGACGTACGCCGAGTGGGCCGGCCGGACCAGACGCCTGGGTGGCGTGCTGGACACCCTCGGCATCAGCGCGGACGGGCGGGTGGCGACATTCGCCTGGAACTCGGGGCGCCACCTCGAGCTGTACTTCGCCGCGCCCTGCACCGGGCGGGTCCTGCACACGCTCAACATCAGGCTCTTCCCGGACCAGGTCGTCTACATCGCGAACCACGCCGAGGACGAGATCGCCTTCGTCGACCGGTCGCTGCTCGGGTTGTTCCTGCCACTGCTCGAGCGGCTGCCGTTGCTGAGACACATCGTGGTGATGGACGACCTGCCGCCCGGTGCGCCCGGAGTCGAGATCCCGGACGATCCGCGCTTCCACGACTACGAGGAGCTGCTGGCCGCGGCCGAGCCGGTCGACTTCCACGTCGAGGACGAGAACCAGGCGGCCGCGATGTGCTACACGAGCGGTACGACGGGTAACCCGAAGGGCGTGGTGTATTCGCACCGATCGACCTGGCTGCACTCGATCGGCGTCCTGACCAACGGGGGAATCGGCCTGGCCGAGACGGACATCGTGATGCCGGTCGTGCCGATGTTCCATGCGAACGCCTGGGGTCTCGCGCACGCGGCTCCGATGGCCGGCGCGTCGTTGGTATTCCCAGGGCCGGACATGACCCCGCAGGGGATCCTCAAGCTGCTGCAGGAGCAGGAGGTCACGCTGGCCGCGGGTGTCCCGACCATCTGGCAGGGCCTGTTGCCTTTGCTGGATGGGGTCGAGTTGCCGAAGCTACGACGCGTGCCGTGCGGCGGCTCCGCCGTACCGATGGCGTTGTCGGAGGCGTTCCGGGAGAAGCTGGGCAAGCCGATTCTGCAGGCGTGGGGGATGACGGAGACCAGCCCGGTGGCGACTGCGGCGCACGTGCCGGCTCGGTACGAGGAGCTGTCAGAGGACAAGAAGGCGCGGCTCCGAGCCCGGCAAGGGCAGCCACTGCCCGGCGTCGAGGTCCGGATCGTCGAGCCAGGGTCGATCACACCGCTGCCCTGGGACGACGAGGCCACCGGCGAGCTACAGGTCCGCGGGCCATGGATCGCGGCGGAGTACTACCGGCCTGATGAAGGCGTCCAGCTGAGCACCGAGGACGGCTGGATGAAGACGGGTGACGTGGCGGCGATCGACCAGTTCGGTTCGGTGCGACTCGTGGACCGGACGAAGGACCTGGTGAAGTCCGGTGGCGAGTGGATCAGCTCGGTCGAGCTGGAGAACCTCCTGATGGCTCATCCAGCCGTCAAGGAGGCGGCGGTGATCGGCGTACCTCATCCAAAGTGGGACGAGCGTCCGCTGGCCTGCGTCGTACTTCAGGAAGGCGCGGCCGCGACACCGGAGGAGATCCTCGAGTACCTACAGCCATTGGTGGCGAAATGGTGGCTGCCAGACGCGGTCGAGTTCATCGACGAGGTCCCGAAGACCTCCGTCGGCAAGTTCTCCAAGAAGGACCTGCGGACTCGCTTCGCCGATTACCACCTGGAGTAGACGGCCGAGCTGCGACCGGCGGGAACCCCACCGGTCGCAGGACACGGCTCAGCTGGTGGTGAGGACGAAGGTTGGCGAGACCTGGGAGGCCAGGGGCCACCCCGACCAGGTGAAGGCCGGTACGACGAAGCGGTACGAGACGCGGCCGCGTTGGACGGCGGTGAAGGTGTAGGTGCCCGCGCCGCTGCTGGTGTAGACCCACTTGACGTTGACCCAGGCGGTGCCGTTCCAGCGCTGCAAGGTCGTGCGCACGTTCGCCTTCGGGGTGAGACCTACTCGCGCTGTCACCTTCTGGCCGTAGTACGCGGTGGAGTCGTTGAAGCTGGCGGTCACCTTCGGCCGGGCGACTGTGGTCACTGCGCCGCTGGTGACACCGACGCCGAGGCCTTCGCCGGTGTAGACGTCAGGGACGACGATGCGGTACTGACGGGTTCCCCAGGCGGTTGGGCTGATGGTGAAGTTTCCGGTCGACGTCGAGCGGGTGCTGCCGACGACGTACCAAGCAGAAGTGGCGTTCGCGCGGGCCTGCAGGATGACCGTGCGCGGCGCCTCGGTCCATGGTTGCTCGAAGCAAGGACCGGGATCGCAGGCTTGCATCCAGCGCTCGATCCGGCCCTTGATCACGGTGAGCTGACCGTAGGTCGCGGTCGTCGGGATGGTCAGACTGGGGATTTTCTCGTAGTCGACGCGGTGAGTCTGCGCGTAGTTCAGGCCCCACTCGCTGTTGACCGCCACGCTCAGCTTGAACGGTGGCGCCGTCGGCCGCTCGAACGTCGCCTGCGTCGCGGTCGACCACGGCGTCCGCGGCTCGTACTGGTTGAAGTCCCGCGGGTTCGCCCACACCTGGTACTGCGGGGCCGCGGCCGGCAGGTCGAGCGGATCACCTGGATTCGGGTCGGGCGTAGGCGCTGACGCGTGCCACTTCACGGCGTACTTCGTCGGCGGCACGGATGCGATCGAGTCGATGATCGGCTTTGGCTGCCGCAGGGTGTCGAACAGCACCGACAGGCCCGCCGGACTCGTGGCCTGGCCGGCCGAGTCGACGACGATCACGCCCATTCTCAGCACCGGCTGGCCGCCGAGGGCGTCCGATGCGATGTCCATCTGGTTGGTGCCGTCGGCCGGCGGTGCGTAGTACGCGCCCGGGCCGTCCGGGTATTGGGCGTACACGCGGTTGGGCACGACGCCGACCTCGTCCCAGGTCACCCGGACGGTCGTGTGTGCGGCGTCGGCCCAGGCGACCTGGACGTTGGTCGGCGCCGGATCAGCGGCGTGCGCCGGTACCGCCAGCGCAGCGGTCGAGACAAGCCCCAGCGCGAGTGCTGCGGTCAGAGTGTGCATCCGGATTACCCCCAACGGTGGAAGAGCTTCACTGATCTTGATGCGCGGATGGCTCCGGAAGTTTCAGGTGAAGTCGACCCCGAAGTGCGTGCGCAGGTGAGTCAGCGTCGCGTCGACGAACTCGACCGGCCAGGGGTTGCCGGTCCGCTCGGCCAGGGCGGTGCCGCGGCGGATGAACTCGCGGGTGAGGTATTGGTTCGCCGCGATGATGCCGTCGGGTTCGAAGCCGGCCGCGGGGATCGCTTCCAGTGCTGCGCGCTGTTCGGTGGAGAGGTAGGCGTTGAGTCGCTTCGCGCCGCCAGTACGACGTACTCCGCGCTCGGCGAGCATCAACGCGATGAGCTGGTCGCGGACGGCGCCCACGCCCTGGTTGGCAACGATTCGTTCGTCTCGGCCCAGCACGGTGACCAAGTTGCCGAGGAAGTAGAAGAAGAGCATCACCGCTTGTTCCGGCCAGTACGGCGTACCGGGCCGACCGCCTTGCCGGGGTTGATCGCCATCGGGGAAGAGGGTTCCGTCGCGATCGAAGAGCACGCGTACGCCGTCGTACTGGAGCCGGTCGAAGGACGCCAGCGGGTGGAGGACGAGATCGACGTGCAGCCAGTCCGGAGTGATCCCGAGCCAGCCGAACGCCCCGGGGATCGGGTCCGCGAGGACGGTCGGCCCGGTCAGCGCGCCGAGGACCTCGCGCCAATGCTCCTCGAACCACGTCGTGCTGTCGTCGGTCACGACACAGTGCACGTCGACATCACTGAACCGATCCGCCTCACCCGACCCGTAACTCCCGGCGAGATACACCCCAAGGATCTGCTCATCGCTCGGCAACACCTCCCGAGCCCGCTCGATGACCTCACGCTGCCTGCCATCTCCACCACGCATCCCGTCACCCTAGGCCGACTACCACCCTTCTTCGGTGCGTGTCGGCGGGGTGGTCAGGGCGTGGGGAGGAAATGTCGGTCGGCGGCGCTAGGGTTGCGGGCGTGGAAGCACCCCTTGCGTTGTACCGCCGGTATCGCCCGGAGACGTTCTCCGAGGTGATCGGGCAGGACCATGTCACCGCGCCGCTGCGGAACGCGTTGAGCAACAACCGGGTCAACCACGCCTATTTGTTCTCCGGTCCACGCGGCTGCGGCAAGACCACCAGCGCCCGGATCCTGGCCCGCGCGATCAACTGCGAGAAGGGCCCGATCGCGGAGCCGTGCGGGGTGTGCAAGTCCTGCACCGATCTGGCCCGCGGCGGTCCGGGCAGCATCGACGTGATCGAGATCGACGCCGCGTCGCACGGTGGTGTGGACGATGCGCGCGACCTGCGCGAGCGGGCGTTCTTCGCGCCGGTGGAGAGTCGCTACAAGATCTACATCATCGACGAAGCGCACATGGTCACCACGCAGGGCTTCAACGCGCTGCTGAAGCTGGTCGAGGAACCGCCGCCGCACCTGAAGTTCATCTTCGCCACCACCGAGCCGGACAAGGTGATCGGGACGATCCGGTCCCGGACCCACCACTACCCGTTCCGCCTGGTCCCGCCGAAGGTGCTCGGCGACTACATGGCCTCGTTGTGTGAGTCCGAGGGTGTAGCGATCGAGCCGGCCGCGCTGCCCCTCGTCGTACGGGCTGGTGCGGGGTCGGTGCGTGACTCGCTGAGCGTCCTTGACCAGCTGATCGGTGGCGCCGGGCCGGATGGGGTGACGTACGAGCTGGCCGTGGCGCTGCTCGGGTTTACGCCGGATTCGCTGCTCGATGCGTGTGTCGACGGGTTCGCGGCGCATGACAGCAAGGCTGTGTTCGAGACGATCGAGAAGGTCATCGAGACCGGTCAGGACCCGAAGCGGTTCGCCGAGGACCTGCTGCGGCGACTGCGTGATCTGGTGGTGCTGTCCGCCGTACCGAATGCTGTTGTGTCCGGTCTGATCGAAGCTGCGGAGGATCAGGGGGAGCGGCTGCAGACGCAGGCGGCTGGTATTGGTTCGGCTGAGCTCACCCGGGCGGCGGACATCGTCGCGGCTGGTCTGCTGGAGATGCGGGGGGCGACCGCGCCTCGGCTTCAGCTCGAGCTGATCTGCGCGAAGGTCCTGCTGCCGGGCGCGGACGACTCCACCAACGGCATCCAGGCCCGCCTCGACCGGATGGAACGCCGGCTGACGATCGGCGTTCCTGCCGGTACGACGGACGCGGCGGCGGCTCCTGTGGTCGTGTCGGCTCCTACGGTCGCGTCGGGGGCGGCTGGCGCAGATGCAGCAACGAGCAGGGCCGCAGCTCGTGCCGCCGCGACCGGTGGCGCGGCAGGCCGTGACTCGGCTGGCGACGGCGCAGCGGACGGTGGTGGCGCGGGGGGCAGCGGCGGGCCGCGGGCAGGCGGCGCTGAGGCGAGTGGGGCTGCAGCCAGCGGCGGTACGGCGGTGGGCAGTTCGGCCGGTGCTGCGACGACGCCGGGCGCCGCGCCGAGTGGTGTGGGCTCAGGACAGGCCAGTGGCGGCAGGGCTGACTCAGCTGACGGCGACACGGGTCGCGCCGGCTCAGCTGGGGGTACGTCGGCACGGTCTGGTGCCTGGCCGGATGAGTCGGCGGCTTCAGCGCCGTCCGCAACGTCAACTGCTCCGGCGCCGGCAGCGCCGCAAGTATCTGCGCCTGCTGCGGGGGCTCCGTCGGCTGGGGCCGTGGGGTTGGCAGATATCCGGCGGTTGTGGCCTGAGGTGCTCGAGGCGGTGAAGGCGAAGCGGCGGTTCGCGTGGATCATGCTGAGCCAGAACGCGCAGGTCATTGCCATCGACGACCAGACCCTGACGCTCGGTCTGGTGAACGCGGGTGCGCGGGAGAGCTTCGCCCGTTCCGGCAGCGACGAGATCCTCCGCCAGGCAATGATCGACACCATCGGCCTCGACCGCCGCGTCGAAGCGGTGGTCGACCCCTCCACCGACCCAGGCTCAGGCGGCGGCCACGCCGGCGGCTCCCGGCCCGGCGGCCCAGCCACGGGCGGACCTGGCGCGGGCGGGCCAGGGGCGGGTGGCCCAGCGACGGGCGGACCGAGCGCGGGTGGTGCAGGAGCGGGCGGTCCGGGAGCGGGCAGTTCTGACTTGGGTGCTGCGGCAGGCAGGGCGGGTGCTGGCAGCGGTGGGTCTTGGGCCGACACAAGCACCCCAGGAGCAAGTGCTGGCGGAGCCGATGCCAGCGGATCTGGATCCGGCGTCGGCGACCCTGGAACCGGTGGGTCGGCTGCAGGTGGTGCTGGAGCCGGCGGACGGGGCGCAGGTGGTGCCGGAGCCGGCGGACCGGGCGCAGGTGCTGGCGGAACTGGTCCGGGTGGGCCACAGGGGTCGCCGGTCCAGCCGGGCAACCAGCGGGGTGCCGCTGGTAACCCGCTCTCGCAAGACAGCGGTGGTCGGCCGGGTGGTGCAGCGGGAAGCGCCGGGCAGTGGGCGGACGGGCCGGGGTCGGCGGTCGCCGTACAGGAACCGCCGCCGGAGTACGACGTACCGCCGGAGCCTGACCCGTGGGACGACGGGCCTGCACCGTCGGCCGGGGCGGGGACGGCGGAGGTGGATCGTCGCGAGCAGGCGGCAAGCAAGCGGCGCGCGGCGGAAGCGGCCGTGGCGGCGGAGCAGGCCCGCAAGGCCGCCGCGGCGCCCGTAGTGCCGGAGGTACCGCTGACGCCTGAGGAAGAGGCGGACACGATCGGCGAGGACGACGTGATCCTGGAAGAGGACTCCCGCTCGCACACCGACTTGCTCCGCGAGACCCTCGGCGCTCAGATCATCACCGAGGAGCCCAACTAACTCCCGGAGGCTGGTCATCCCGTGCGACCGGTAGTTGTCGGTGGTGGGTGGCAGATTGCCGCGTATGGGTTTCCAAGGCTGGACCGATGCGGCGTACGACGTACTGGCCGATATCGAGGGTGATCCGAGCCCAGCTCAGCTGGAGCCGCACCGCGACGACCTGGAGCGCTCTGTCCGCGGACCGTTGCAGGAGCTCTGCGATGAGCTCAATGCGACGGGCGAGTTCGGGACGTTCTGGCTGAGCGGGCTGTCTGAACGGCCGGCGGCGTGGCAGTCTCAGCGCGCGACGTGGTGGATCGCGCGGCGGATCCGGATCACGTTCACGTTCGACCTCGACCGGCTGACGCTCGGCGGCGGTTCGGCGAGTCCGGCCGGCGATCAGGTGGAACTGTTCCGCGCGATGGTCGACGCCGAGGCAAGCGGCGGGGAGCTCGCCGGGCTGGTCGAGCGGCTGCTCCGCAACGGCTTCGAACTCACCGGACCGAGCAGACTGCGCATGCCGGCCAAGTACTCGCCGGACCATCCGCGCGCCGACCTTCTCAGGCTGCGCTCCGTCTACGCCGAGAAGCCGATCGACACGAACGACATCGGCCTGATCACGCAGGCGCTGCGGCCCCTTGCCGAGCTCACCACCTGGTACACCGACTACGTCGTCACCACCGGCTGGGAGAAGCCGTAGCTCGTCCACAGTGGGTGGGGATGAGTACGGCGGGTGTCCACAGGATCCACAGGGTGTGGATAAAGGTGTCCACAAGGCTGTGGACAGTTTGGGGAGACCGGGTGGTTTCCAGTTCGGGGGCGGAGTGGCGTGGGGTTGTCGGGCGGACCGGCTAGGGTTGAGGTCGGGTATTGGAAGCGGCTCGACGAGGAGATCGCGGTGTTCGACGGTGGCGGTGCTGGGGGCTTCGACATGTCCGACCTGCTCGCGCAGGCGCAGGCGATGCAGAACCAGCTGATGGAGGCCCAGGCCAACCTGGAGAGCCAGGAGATCGAGGGCTCGGCCGGCGGTGGTCTGGTGACCGCGCTGGTGTCCGGGACCGGCGAGCTGCTGAGCCTGAGCATCAAGCAGGAGGCCGTCGATCCCGACGACACCGAGACGCTGGCCGACCTGATCGTCGCCGCTGTCCGGGACGCCTCGGAGAACGCCAAGGAGGTCGCGGCCCGCGCGATGGGCCCGCTGGCCGGTGGCATCCCCGGCCTTGGATCCCAGGGACCCGGTCTGCCCGGCGGCGGATCCGCGGCACCGGTCGGCTTCAGCCTGCCGGGAGCCGGCACCGTCCCCGGTGAGACGAGCGGCACGGGTTCGGACGAGGAACCCCCCAACGGAACCAGCACCGGCCCGAGCACCCCCGGCCCGACCGCGAGCGGCTCAGGTGCCGACGGCTCGGGGATCGGGTTCGTGAACCCGGGTAGTGGGACCGGGTCACCCGGTCAGAACCCGGGCTGACGTGTACGAGGGGGCCGTTCAGGATCTCATCGACGAGCTCGGCCGGTTGCCCGGCGTCGGTCCGAAGTCCGCACAGCGCATCGCGTTCCATCTGCTGGCCGCCGACGAGACCGACGTACGGCGCCTCGCGCATGTGCTCGTGCAGGTGAAGGAGAAGGTCAAGTTCTGCGAGATCTGCGGCAACGTCGCGGAGGAGACGCAGTGCCGGATCTGCCGGGACCCGCGCCGCGACCTGAGCCTGATCTGTGTGGTCGAGGAGGCCAAGGACGTGGTCGCGATCGAGCGGACCCGGGAGTTCCGCGGCCGCTACCACGTGCTCGGCGGGGCGATCTCGCCGATCGAGGGGATCGGGCCGGACGAGCTGCGGATCAAGGAGCTGATGCAGCGGCTGGCCAGCGGCGAGGTGACCGAGATCATTCTCGCCACCGACCCCAACCTGGAGGGTGAGGCGACCGCCACCTATCTGAGCCGGTTGCTCCGGCCCATGGGGTTGCGCGTCACCCGTTTGGCTAGTGGACTTCCAGTAGGCGGTGACCTCGAGTACGCCGATGAGGTCACCCTCGGACGGGCGTTTGAAGGGCGACGATCGATCGATGACTGAACCAACAGATATTGCAGAGCGCGCATTGGGGACGGACTCCGAGGACCTGGAGGAGTTCGCCGAGCAGATCGCCGACCAGGTGCAGAGCTTCCTGATCTCGGTGCGCGACATCGCGGCGCAGCCGGACGAGGACGGTGTCGACGAGGGGCTCGCCTCGCTGCCGTACCTGCTGCTCGAGGTGAGCCAGCTGCTGCTGGCCGGCGGCCGGCTCGGCGCGTTCGAGGACTTCGTCCCGGAGGAGCGCTTCGAGAGCGACGCCGGACCCGACCCGGACCTGGACGCGATGCGGGACCGGCTCGCCGTCCTGTTCGAGGGCCTGGACGAGTACGCCGAGGTCTTCGACCCGTACGCGGCTCCGCCGGAGATCACCGTCAACCGGCTGTCCGACGACCTCACCGCGATCGCGACCGACCTCGTGCACGGGCTTGCGCACTACGAGGAGGGCCGGATCGTCGAGGCGCTGTGGTGGTGGCAGTTCTCCTACGTCTCCACCTGGGGTGCCGCCGCGAGCGCCGTACTGCGGGCGATCCAGTCCCTGATCGCGCACGACCGCCTGGAGCCCGCGCACGACCCCGAAACCGAAGCCACCGACCGCGAACTGGTCGAGGTAGCCGAAGAGGTCGTCCAGCGCCGCTGAGTTATCCACAGGGGTGCACTTCTGACGCACACACGAGGGGTTCCTCACCCGTTACGGTGAGGAACCCATTCGGTCAGGAGGCGTGTGTGCGGCGGCCATGGTTAGTCGCCTGGCTGGATCCGGCGCAGACCCCGGCGGACGTGCCCGCGAGGCGCCGCGGCGACGGCGCCTACCTGTTCTTCCCGATCGCGCACGGCCAGTCGGTTCCGAAGCGGCAGCGGCAGGTCGGTGAGCTTCGGGCCGCGATCATGGGCTTCGGGCGCCGTTACCTCGACCTCGAATAGCGGTTGAATGGGCAGATGTCTGTGTACGACGTCATTCAGCGGCTGCCTGATCTGCGAACAACCCGGAGGGTGAGCCGGGCGTTGGCGGTGCTGGATCTGGTGCTGAACGAGGATCCGGGCAGCCGGTACCACAGCTTCGACGCGCGGTGGTCGGAGACTGAGGAAGCGGCGTTGATGCGGGACGGGTCGGGGAACGAGTACTCGATCGTGTTCTCAGGCGACGGGGCCTTCGCGTACGGGTTCGATCACGAGTCGCCGATGTCGCCGTACGTGAATGGCATGAAGACCTGGCCCGGACTGATCGACGGCGTCCCCGAGGTCTTCCACAGTGCCCGCGACGACGCTGCCTTCCAGACCGCTGCGACGGTCTGTTTCTGGCGTACGACGGATGACACCGAATGGCGCTGTGGCCCAGTACAGAACGCGGAGAAGGACGGCGCCGACGCCCTCTTCGAACTCCTCGCGGACAGTCGCCCCGAGGCCTACCTGACCTTCGCCGAGGACTACTACGAGGTCGCCCTCGACCTCGAACCCATCCGCCACATCTACGCCCTCATGCCCCTGACCGAGTACGTCGTCACGTCCCTCAACCCCGAGCGCCGACTCCACGACCTCAAAGACGAGATCGCCGAAATCGGCTATCCGCGGAGCTAGTCAGGCAGCATCGGGACGGTCAGGCCTTGGTCGCGGCCGAGGAGGATGCCTCGGGTGATGGCGTTGGTGCCGAACTTGTCCTTCACCTGGTCCAGCGCCGAGTCGAGCTCGTTGTTCGCCGCCTTGTCGAACGGCAACGCCAGCTGCAGGGCGCCCTCGTTCTCCAGGTTGCCCACCGAGATGCCGATCATGGTGATGCCCTGGGCCGAGATCAGCGGTTGCGCACCGGTCAGCAACGCGCGCGCCGTCACCAGGATCGCCCGAGTCTGATCCGTTGCCTGGGGCAACGTGTGTGACCGGGTCGCCCGGCTGAAGTCGTCGAACCGCAGCCGCAGCGTGACCGTCCGCCCCGATCGCCCGGCGGTCCGCATCCGCCGCGACACCCGATCGACCAGCCCAGCCAGTACGGCGTCCAGCGTGGCCGGCGACTTCGGCGACCGGCCGAGCGCTCGTTGCGAGCCGATCGACCGGCGCCGGCGCCCGACCTCGATCGGCCGCGGATCGCGGTTGTGCGCCAGCGCATGCAGATGCCGCCCCGAGGCCCGGCCGAGCATCGACACCAGCGCGGCCTCAGGCAGCATCGCGACATCGCCGACCTTGGTGAGCCCGCGATCGCGCAGCTTGGCCGCAGTCACCTCGCCGACACCCCAGAGTCGCTCCACCGCCAGCGGATGCAGAAACTCCAGCTCGCGATCGGGCGGCACCTCCAGCAACCCGTCCGGCTTGGCCACCCCACTGGCCACCTTCGCCAGGAACTTCGTCCGCGCCACGCCGACCGTGATCGGCAGCCCGACCTTCGACAGTACGTCGGCCCGCAGTCGCCGGGCGATCTCCAGCGGCGTCCCGGAGATCCGCCGCAGCCCGCCGACATCGAGGAACGCTTCGTCGATCGACAACCCCTCGACCAGCGGCGTGGTGTCCTCGAACACGCGGAACACCGCCTTGCTGGCCTCCGAGTACGCCGACATCCGCGGCTCCACCACGATCGCGCCAGGGCAGCGGCGCAGCGCCTGACCACCGTTCATCGCCGTACGCACGCCGTACGCCTTCGCCTCGTAGCTGCAGGCGAGGACGACGCCGGCGCCGACGATCACCGGCCGGCCACGCAGGCGTGGGTCGTCCCGCTGCTCGACCGACGCGTAGAAGGCGTCCAGGTCGGCATGCAGGATGCTAGCGAGCGCAGATCCCGACACGAACATATGTTCGCATAGTCGACCGACACCAAGATAGGGAGAAATCCCGAGGCGCCGCCTCGATATGTCAGGACAGAATGCAACCTATGGACCTGACGGCGTACCGCGAGCTCTGGAAGACCCACGGTGTGATGGCCCTGCTGGCGTCGGCTCTGATCGCGCGGTTGCCCGTCATGGCGACGATGGTGCCGTTGTCGTTCCTGGCCAAGGATGCCGCTGGCAACTTCGGCTGGGCCGGTGTGGTCGCCGGTTCGTACGCCGTCGGCACGGCGGTCGCCTATGTCGTCTGGTCACGGCTCGCGGACCGGAAGGGGGCTCGCTGGGTCCTGATCTGCACCGGCACGGCCTGGGCTGTGCTGATGGCCGTCACCGCGCTCCTGCCCTACAGCTGGTTTCGGGTCCTGCCGGTCGCGGCGGTGCTGACCGGTATGTTCGCCGCCCCGATCACGCAGTCCCTGCGGGCCGGGTGGCCGAGGCTGGTGCAGGGCTCGCGGTTGCGCGTGATCTATGCGCTCGATGCGACCGCGCAGGAACTCCTGTTCGTCGTCGGCCCGATGGCTGGCGCGCTCGTGGTCAGCTTCGCCAGTCCGCGCGCAGGTCTGCTGGCATGTGCCGTGACCGCCGCCGCGACCATCTGGTGGTTCGGCCTCAAGCAACAACAGCCGGAACAGCACAACGAGGTCCACACCGAGCGGCCGACCGTGGCGCAGTTGGTCTTCGATCGGCACCGGTTCGCGCTGTTGTTCGCCTTCGCCTGCTGTGTGATGGGTTTCGCGTCGATGTCGCTCGGGATCGTCGCGTTCGCCGACCATCACGGCAACCGCGTGATCGCGGGTTTGCTGGAGATGGTGGCCGCGCTCGGCAGCCTGATCGGCGGCCTCGTCGGCGGGGCGCTGCCCGGCCGCCGCGACTCCTACGCCTGGCGCCGGATGCTGGCGATGACAATCGGCTTCGTCGCCTGCGTGTTCGCCACCTCGTCCGTGGTCGCGCTGTCGGTGATGCTGTTCGTTTCCGGGTGCCTGATCGCACCGACGGTCGGCGCGATCTTCGAGCGGCTGGGCGTCCTGACGCCGGCCTCGGCGCGGACCGAGATCTTCGGCTGGCTGCTCGGCGGCGGCATGATCGGTTCGGCCGTGGGCTCCGCGGTCGCCGGTGTCGTGGTCGAGACCTTCGGCGTCCGCTACGCGTGGGTTCTGATGGCCGTCTTGGGGACGCTCGCGACGCTGTCGCTGCTCCACGTCCCGCCCCACCGGCCCGCCGAGTCCGCGGACCTGGAAGAGGTCGCGGTCGCCGCGTAGTTCACCCGGTACGACGCCTCGACTACCCCGCCGGGCCCTGCGCACATCGAGATCAACCGCAGCCGATCCTCGAACAACGGCTCACCGAAGCCCGCCACGACCGGGTGGATGACCAGCGACACCTCGTCGAGAAGCCTCCACCGCAGCAACGACCGAACCAGCGTCACGCTCCCGACGACGTACAGATCGTCGCCTGGCACCTGTTTGAGCGCCCGCAGCACCCGGGCCGGATCGCCGATCAGGACTTCGGAGTTCGGCTGAAGCATCACCGGCCGGCTCGCGACCACGAGCTTGCGGGCCGCTTCCGGAGCCAGGGCGTTGTACGTCTTCCGTCCGACCAGGACTGTCTCGGTGCCGGTCACCAAATCGTCGGGAACGGGCAGCCACCGGTCCAGCCGCTCCACGATGCCGTCACTCGACATGTGCAGCCTGGCGATGATGTTGCGCATTCGAAGCTCCTCTGGATGTCCTCACCAATCCAGATGCAGCCGCCGGGCGAAAGGTTTCAACCGAGGCGCCGGAGGGTTTCCGGCCCGCTCGATCGGCCGCCGTGGAACCTTCCGTCGGACCACCGCTTGGCCGGACAGGAGGCCCGGGTGCTGGTCAGCGGGTAGGCAACGAACAAGTCACGGCTAGAATGAAGCCCGAGACTACGCCTGGTGCAACGCCGCACGGCGTACCGCAACCAGTGGTTTGAGGAGACACAGCTGTGGGACGCGTCGTGCACAAGTACGGCGGTTCTTCGGTCGCTGACGCCGAAAGCATCAAGCGCGTGGCCCAACGGATCGTCGCGACGAAGAAGGCCGGAAACGACGTGGTGGTGGTCATTTCGGCCATGGGCGACACCACCGACGAACTGATGGACCTCGCCCAGCAGGTTTCGCCCCTGCCGCCACCGCGCGAGCTGGACATGCTGCTCACCTCGGGTGAGCGGATCTCCGCCGCGCTGCTGGCGATGGCGATCGCGAACCTCGGCTACGAGGCCCGCTCCTTCACCGGCTCGCAGGCCGGCGTGATCACCACCTCCGCGCACGGCAACGCCCGGATCATCGACATCACCCCGGGCCGGATCGAGGAGGCCCTCGGCGAGGGTCACATCGCGATCGTGGCCGGGTTCCAGGGCGTCGCCCAGGACACCAAGGACATCACCACGATGGGCCGCGGCGCCTCCGACACCACCGCGGTCGCGCTGGCCGCCGCGCTGGAGGCGAACTACTGCGAGATCTACACCGACGTGGACGGCATCTTCACCGCGGACCCGCGGATCGTGCCGGCCGCGAAGCACATCCCGAGAATTTCCTACGAGGAGATGCTCGAGATGGCCGCTTGTGGTGCCAAGGTGCTGCACCTGCGCTGCGTCGAGTACGCGCGGCGCTACAACGTCCCTGTCCATGTGCGCTCCTCCTTCTCGCAGAAGGAAGGCACCTGGGTCGTCGATGCGAAGGAACTGAATCAGATGGAACAGGCGATCATCTCCGGCGTGGTCCAGGACCGCAACGAGGCCAAGATCACCGTCGTCGGCGTACCGGACAAGCCGGGCGAGGCGGCCCGGATCTTCGAGACGGTCGCCGGCGCCGACACGAACATCGACATGATCGTGCAGAACGTGTCGGCGGTCGCCACCGGCCGTACCGACATCTCCTTCACGCTGCCCCGCGCCGACGGCGCCCGGGCGATGTCCGCCCTGGCCCGGACCAAGGACGAGGTCGGCTACGAGCAGTTGCTGTACGACGACCAGATCGGCAAGGTCTCGGTCGTCGGAGTCGGGATGCGCTCTCACCCGGGCGTTTCCGCGAAGTTCTTCTCCGCGCTCGCCGACGCCGGCGTGAACATCGAGATGATCTCCACCTCGGAGATCCGGATCTCGGTGGTCGTGGACGAGAACCTGGTGGACGCCGCCGTGACCGCGGCGCACACCGCATTCGACCTGGACGACGAGCACACCCAGGCTGTCGTGTACGGAGGAACGGGACGGTGACCCCTGTGAGCGCTGTGGAGAACACGATCGAGGACCGGACGGGCCTGCCCTCGCTGGCGGTGGTCGGCGCGACCGGCGCCGTCGGGTCGGTGATGCTGGCCCTGCTCTCGACCCGGGAGAACGTCTGGGGAGAGATCCGGCTGATCGCGTCCGAGCGCTCCGCGGGGAAGCGGCTGAAGGTCCGCGGCGAGGAGGTCGAGGTGATCGCGATCAGCGACGACGCCTTCGACGGGATCGACGTGGCGATGTTCGACGTGCCGGACGAGGTGTCCGCGCAGTGGGCCCCGATCGCGGCCGCCAAGGGCGCCGTGGTGGTGGACAACTCCGGCGCTTTCCGGATGGACCCGGACGTCCCGCTGGTGGTGCCCGAGGTGAACGCCGAGGCGGCCCGGAACCGGCCGAAGGGCATCATCTCGAACCCGAACTGCACGACCCTGTCGATGATCGTGGCGATGGGTGCGCTGCACCACCGCTACGAGCTCGAGCAGCTGGTCGTCGCGTCGTACCAGGCCGCCTCCGGCGCCGGGCAGGACGGTATCGACGCGCTCTACGACCAGCTGATGAAGGTGGCCGGCAATCGTGAGCTGGGTACGACGCCCGGCGACGTACGGCGGGTGATCGGCAACGCGCTCGGTCCGTTCCCGGCTCCGCTGGCGCTGAACGTCGTACCGTGGGCCGGGTCGCTGAAGGACGACGGCTGGTCGTCGGAGGAGCTGAAGGTCCGCAATGAGTCGCGGAAGATCCTCGGCCTGCCCGACCTGAAGGTGTCCGCGACCTGCGTCCGGGTGCCGGTCGTCACCACGCACTCGTTGTCGGTGCACGCGCGGTTCACCCAGGAGGTCGACGCCGACGAGGCCCGTGAGGTACTGCGGGACGCGCCTGGCGTGCTGCTGTTCGACAACCCGGCCGAGGGCGAGTTCCCGACGCCGGCCGACGTGGTCGGCACCGACCCGACCTGGGTCGGCCGGATCCGCAAGTCGCTGGACGACCCGCACGCGCTGGAGCTGTTCGTCTGCGGCGACAACCTGCGCAAGGGCGCTGCCCTGAACACCGCGCAGATCGCCGAGGTCGTCGCCAAGGAGTTCATCGCGGCGAAGTCCTGAATACCTGTACATCAAGGGCTCCCGGCGTGTGCCGGGAGCCCTTGATTGTCTCAGGCAACTGTCAGAGCCAGTTCTCCCGGGCGGCGTGGAGGGCGAGCTGGAAGCGGGTGCTGGCGCCGGTGCGGTTCATCAGGCGCTCGAGGTAGCGGAAGAACGTCCGCCGGCTGATGCCGAGCGTACGGGCGATGGTGTCGTCGGCCGCGCCGGTGGCGAGCAGGGCGAGCAGACGGCGTTCGATCGGTTCGAGCCGGTCGTCCTCGGTGCCGACCGAGGCATGCAGCGGCAGGGCGTTGCGCCAGCACAGCTCGAACATCCCGATCAGCGCGGTCAGCAGGCTGCTCGGCCGGATGATCAGCAGCGACCGGTTCACATCGGTGTCGCGCACCGACATCGACACGAACGCGATCGAGCCGTCGATGATGGTCAGCTTCGCCGGTACGTCGGGCAGCACGCGGGCCTGCTCACCGGCCTCGACGCAGGGCAGGATGTTCTCGGTCAGGTAGCCCGGCACCTCGACCGACTCCGGCGAGTAGACGACCCGGTAGGAGACGCCGCGCTTGAGGTGGTCGATCTCCTCCTGGTTCGGCCCGCCGATGTAGTACGGCGGGGAGTCGATGGCCAGGATCTCCCGCTGCGCGCCGCCCTTGATCTGGTGGATCCGCTCCACGATCGCGCTGCCGGTGACGACCTCGATCAGGTGCGTGGTCGACTCGTTGTAGACGGTACGGCGGAATTCGTCGTACGCGTTCAGCACCTCGATCCGGGCCTGCTTCAGCTCCGACTCGCGGCGCAGGGTCATCGCCTCGAGGCCGGCGTCCGGTGGCACCGGCAGGAACCGGGAGTGGTCGGAGCCCGAGCGCCGGGCCAGACCCACCTGCACCAGACCGCTCAGGGTTGCGTCGATGGTGGCTTCCCGGTCGGGGACCGCCTCGTCCAGCTCGGTGACCGACGACGGGCCGGTCCGCAGCAGGTGCTGGTAGACCTTGATCTCGTCGTTGCTGAGCCCGAGCACCTTCAGGTGGTCGGCACGCTCCGTGTCCGTCTGCCTCACAACTCGCCCCTCCCTTCCAACCGCGGTCACCGTCCGCTACCGCCCTTCCAGCCTACGGGCGCCGGTCCAGTCCGGTCTGCACTGTCCGTGTCGTCCTGAATGCATGCAGCGATATTTGTTGTCCTGTCAGCATTCTTGTGCCGTGTCACCATCTGGCCACCATTTCCGCGCAGTCGTGAGCGAGAATTGAGGTCCAGCAGCCCGGCGACGGACCACCTGAGCGCCGCCGGGCTGCTGTTCCAATTCTGGCCTGAGTTGGCTGTCTCGTCAGCGGAGCCCGTTTCGGTTGGGTCTCGATCCCGGCGGGTTGGTGCCCTCGCACTCCCGTGCCATCACCGGCTGTGCCGGAGGGTGTACAAACTGTGCATCTCCATCGTGAGGCCGATGAGGAGGAGAGTCCGATGCGACCGGTTCCGCTCCACGCCGCCGCCCGCTTCGGTGCTGCCGTCCCCAGCCTTCCCGGAAGGCTGCCTCCTTCCATCCGCCTTGGTGCGATGACCGCCGCCCTGGTCATCGTGCCGGCTGATCCGGCGTGTGCCCGGTCCGCTTCCGCCCATGGCGGACGGGCCCCCGGATCACAGGGTGGGCCCCGGGTGGTGCCGACAGGATCTCCGTGGATGGTGAGGCTGTCCATGGGGTGCGGGGAATTGACCGTCCCCGCCCGGCTCGCCCCGGCCAGGAAGCACCTCCTGGGGCCCCACCGGTAAGAGCCGCCTGACTCGCTGATTAGCTGGCCGGCATGACAGACCTCGGACCCGTCGCCTGGCCGCCTGAACCGATCCGGACCGAGCGGCTCGTGCTGCGTGCGTCCGAGGCCCGGGACCGTTCGGCGTTCATCGAGCTGCAGGCGTCGCCAGAGGTGCACACCTACCTCGGCGGCCCTCGGCCGCGTGACGAGCTTGAACGCGAGATGCCCAGGGTGCCCGGGCAGTGGCCCGGGAGTTTCGTCGTGGATCTCGACGGGGCGATGATCGGCCAGGTCCTGCTCAGGAGAGCAACGGAGCACGGTCGCCCGGCCGCGGCGGGGAAGGCCGATCTCGGTTACCTGTTCCTGCCGCGGGCGTGGGGATTCGGGTACGCCGCCGAGGCCTGCGCGGCGGCACTCGACTGGTTCGACCGCGTCCTTCCCGGCGAGCCAGTGGTGCTCCATACCCAAACCGCCAACGTCGGCTCGATGCGCCTCGCGGCAAAACTGGGGTTCACGGAGGTAGAGCGGTTCCACGCCTGGGACGCCGAGCAGTGGCTCGGCCAGCGGGCGGCCTCTGCCACCTACGCCGAGCTCACCTTCTCACCGGGGTGACGTGGGAGGGTTTTCGCGTGATTCTCGGAGGGTTTCTGGCGGATACGACGAGAAACCCTCCCCAAACCTTCGCTCGGTCGCTAGCAGCGTCTCTAGAGCGGCCTGGGTGGTGGGGTCGGAGGGCGTGTAGGTGATGACGAACTGGCCGTCGTCACCGGGGAGCTGCAGCGATGCAGGAGATCTAGTTTTCAAGAGAAGTTCACGTGTGGGTGCCTTGGGCAATCTAGGGTCGCGGCATGGTGATGACGCGGCGGACGGTGCTGAAGGCCGGGGCGGTTGGGGTTGGGCTGGCGGCCACTCCGGGGCTTTCGTTTGGTGCACGGCCTCGGCGGACTCGGGTTTTGTTGGCTACTAATGAGCCGTGGGGGACTTATCACGCGAAGCCGTTGTTGGTTGAGGCTGCGCGGCGGGGGTGGGAGTTGGTGCAGGTGGTGCCGGATCGGTCTCGGCTCGAGTTGGTGACTGCTGCGTCGCCGGCTGAGTCCGCGGTATTCGCGTCGTACCTGGGCTGGAAGCACCATGTGCGCATGGTCGGCTCGGCGCAGACGGATGATCTGCCGGAGTACACGCCGCAGGCCGATCGGGTGCTGGTATTGACGAGCGTCACGCGGCCTGACCCGACCGGCGACGCGGCTCCGGGGACGCAGCTGTTGCTGGATGCCGCTGCGAAGTTGGAGGCCGCGGGCAAGCACATCGTGGTCGGCCTGCATCCGCGTGAGGACCGCAAGCTGTGGGAGCAGTACGAGATCAGCGCGCTGGGATCAGTCCCGGAGTCGGCGACGGCGGAGTGCGCGGTCGGCATCCCCGGCACGGTGTTCCCGATCGTGGCGGCGGTCGGCGTACCGCTGGTCGGCTGCGTGGATCCGAAGCTCCAGGTGCCTGACTACATCCTCGACGTTTGCTCCTCGACCATCGACAGCCCCGAGCAGGCGGTCAACGCAATCGACACAGCCCGGCCAGCCAGCCGCGGCGACATCTTCTCCGCAGTCGGCCCGATCGGCGGCTCAGCGCGCCGGTTGTACTCCGCCTGGCACTCAACGACTAGACAACGAGATGCAGCTTGACCGGCGCGACGCCCACCTCGACTCGCTGACCCCAACTCACGCTCAAGGTGTCGGACTCCATGCCGTCCCCGAACACGACAAGGTCCGACTCGGCCAGGATCGTCAACGTGTCCGGCGCCTTCACCAGCCCTTCGGTGTTGTCGGTCCCGGTCGCCGGTGACGGCCACGCCTCACGAACGAACCAGCACAGCAAGGGATCCGTCGGCGAAGGCAGTGCCAATGGGCTACGGCGTTCCTGCCAAGCCGATCGGCACCACCCAGTCGAACCCGTGCCGGTCCCGACCAGGATGCCTGACGAGGACTGACGCTCCGCCAGACTGTCCGGCGAGCTGAGCCGATAGCGCGCCGACTGATGTGTCCGGTGACCGATGTACACCTCGTTCAAGGCAATGAGTTGTTGCCCGTCATCGGTGCTAGCGGCAACCATCGTGCGTTCGACCACCTGCGACACAGCCAGCAAGTCGGCAATCGCGGCCGGCTCATGCGGAACCAGTACGCCGGGATTCCGCGCCGGCTCCGGGTTGATCCCGATCACCGGCTGACCATCCAGGTACTTCGCCACATTCGCGACCAGCCCGTCCTGGCCGACCGCGATCACCACGTCCTCCGGCCCGAACCCGAACCGGTCCAGATCGTTGCGCTCGGCAACAGCACGGCGCCAGTCCAGCGGGATCGCGGCCGACACCGTGGCCAGCGCCTCCTGCTGTGCCTGGTGTCTGGCATCCAGCTCGGCCAGGTCCCGGCCCCGGCCGGCCAGGAAGAAGCCGGCCTGCTGCCGGGTGCCGTGCCGGGCGACGAGCTCGGTGAGCTCGGTTGCCCGATGCACCAGCACAGCCCGCGGTGGGAGGGGCATCACTGCTCCCCAGCGGTCAGCTTGGTCAGCAGCGGCGTGATCAGGTCCGGCGTCAGGTTCAGCGTCCCGATCTCCGGCAGGGCGCCCTGCTTGATTGCCAGAGCGAGGATCATCCCCTGGTCCAGCTCGGCGTACGCCTCCAGCAGAGCCTTCTCCGCTGCGGCCTCAGCCGCACCGATGACCCGCTTGGCGTCCGCCTCGGCCTCACTCAGCGCACGCTTGCGCCCAGCCGTAGCCTGCGTCTCGATCTGTCCGGCAGCGGCCGCCTCGGTAGCCCGGAGGCGCTCGTTCTGACCGCGCTGGTTGACCAGCTGCTCCTCACGCCGGGCCAGCTCGATCTGGTTCTGCAGCTCGTTCTCGGCGATCGACCGTTCCCGCTCGACTGCCATCGCACGACGCTCGTACGTCGCCTTGTCCGCCGCCTGCTGCACCATCTCCCGGGTCGGAGTCTGCAATGCCTTCTCCACGTCCCGCTCAGCCCGTACGGCGACCACGCGCACATCCTCGACACCGATGCCCAGGCCGGTCAGGCGCTGATCCTCACGCAGCCCGTTGCCAACCGCCTGGCGTAGCGCCGTCATGCCCTCGGACAATGCCTCGGTCAGACTCATCCGCGCCAGCAGGTCGAGTGCTGTCTGCTGTGCGAGCTCGGTCAGCAGACCGCCGAGCTGCTCGAGCGGCGTCGCCCGCCACATCCCGGTGTCCGGGTCGATGCCGAAGTCCAGCCGGGCTGCGGCTAGAGCCGGATCGGTCACGCGGTACGTCACCGTCGCCTGCACCGCCACGTCCTGGAAGTCCTGGGTGCGGCCGTGGAACAGCAGCGGCTGCTCGCGGTCGTCGATCGGGACCTCGCTCAGCGACGAGTTCAGCGCGCGGAACCAGAACGCCTGACCGGCGCCGTCGTGGGCGAGCTTGCCATTGCGCAGGTGCCGCACGTGGGTGGTCGGGTTGGCCCGCAGGTGGCTGATGAAGCGGAACCGGGTGATGTCTGCCATCTCTTCTTCTCCTCTTTGTCGTCACTTTGACGATAAGGGGTTGGATGACTTCTCGTCAAGATGACGATTAGACTCCGATGCATGGACTTCGAGCCGCTCGGCCTGGCCACCGATCTGGTCATCCTGACCGTCCGCGAGGGCGCGCTGCAGGTGTTGCTGATCCGCCGCGGCATTGCGCCGTACAAGGGCCGCTGGGCGCTGCCGGGTGGCTTCGTTCGGCCCGACGAGGACCTGGAGGACTCCGCGCGGCGTGAGCTCGCGGAGGAGACCGGCCTGTCCTCGGACCGCATCCACCTCGAGCAAGTCGCGACGTACGGCGCTCCGCACCGCGACCCGCGAGGTCGGGTCGTCAGCGTCGCCTATCTGGCCCTGGTGCCTGATCTGCCCGCGCCGGTCGCGGGGTCGGACGCCGCTTCGGCGAGCTGGGTTGCCGCCGCCGAGGTTCTCGACGATCCCGGCCGGCTGGCCTTCGACCACCACCGGATCCTGTCCGACGGCGTCGAGCGCGCCCGCGCCAAGCTCGAGTACTCCCCGCTGGCGAGCGCGTTCTGCCCGCCCGAGTTCACCATCTCAGAGCTTCGCGGGGTCTACGAAGCGGTCTGGGGTACGCCGCTCGATCCGCGCAACTTCCACCGCAAGGTCACCAAGACCCCCGACTTCGTCGAGCCGGTCGGTGCGACCACCACCCGCGACGGCGGCCGCCCTGCCCAGCTCTTCCGCCGCGGCAGCGCCACCATCCTCTACCCGCCGATGGCTCGCGGCTGACTGCGAGCGGCCAGTTCCTCGGCCGTGATCAGGTCGGTGTGGGTGCCGGGGGAGCCGCAGGCCCAGGCGCCGGCGATCGAGCCGGCCAGGGCGGCCTCGTACCAGCTGACGCCGTCGAGATAGCGGGCGAGGAAGGCCGCGACGTAGGCGTCACCGGCGCCGTTGCTGTCGACGACCGGACGGTTGGACAGCTTCACGGGCGGAATGTGCTGTGGGGCTTGGTCGCGGATATGCAGGTAACTGCCGTCGGCTCCAGACATCGCGACGACGACCTCGGCGCGGCCGTTCTTGAAGATCCAGTCGACAGCGTCCGGCGGGAGCTGACTCGTGGAGACGAAGACGATGTCGGCGGCCGTCGCGAAGTCCTTGTGGTAGTCGTTCCGGCCGTCCCAGTCGTGCAGGTCCGTGGAGACGGTGCAGTCCGCGGCTACTGCGTCGGCCAACGCGTGCCGGGCGAAGTCCATGATCGAGACATGCACATGCCGCGCCCGGACGACGTTCGTCCGCCACAGATCCGGGTCGACGACGAGCCCGGCCGGGTGGCGCGCGTCGTACAGGGACATTCGGCGTCCGTCCGGGGAGACCAGGTTGACTGAGTGCCGCGTGCCGCTCGGGTGGATCGCGACGTGCAGCGGCATGCGCAGTTCGTCGTACAGGCGCCGGATCCGGTGGCCTTCGTCGTCGTCGCCGATAACGTCGGCGAGACCTGCGTGCATACCGAGCAGGTGACATCCCAAGGTCACGCCGTGCCCGGTGTGGGCGACGTAGGTCTCGATCGGCTCTACCCGGATCGTCTCCACATCCTTGAGCGGCAATCCCGGTACCCGAACAATCGTGTCGACTCCGACTCCACCAATCACGAACACGTCCAAATCCATGCGTCTCGTATACCTGACTTTCGACAGGGGTTCCACCTTCCTTTCGTGGGAGGTGCGCGCCGGGACCGGTGCGAAAGAGTCGGCCCATGCTCACGCGAAGACTTCTCCTCGGTGCCGTTGGCGGCGCATTCCTCAGTCCTGCGGTCTCGCTCGCCGGGCCTGCCTCAGCAGTCCCGTTCGCCGAAGCCACTTCCCGCCGTGCGCCGGTGCCCATTCGCCTGCCACGGCCGACCGGTCCATTCCCGGTCGGGACCACGGAGCTGCACCTGGTCGACCAGCGGCGAGACGATCCCTACAAGCCGGGTCGACCACGCGAGCTGATGATCAGCGTCTGGTATCCGGCGTCCGGCACGGGCGAGCGAGCGCCGTACCTGCCGCCGCTGACCGCCAGGATGTACGCCGAGGATGCGGCCGTCGCGCTGCAGCAACCGGTGGATGCGGTCGACTGGGTCGGCGCACGCAGTCACGCGGGTCTGCTCGCGCCGGTGAGCCGGAGTTGGGGCCGGCGACCGATCGTGCTGTTCTCACCGGGGTTCGGCGTACCGCGAGGGCTCGGGTCGATCATGGTCGCGGAGCTCGCAAGCCGTGGGTACGTCGTGATCACCGTCGACCACACCTTCGAGGTCGCCGGCGTCGAGTTCCCCGGCGGGCGGCTCGAGGTGCAGGCTCTGCCACTGGGCTCATACGCCTTGCTGGCCAGGGAATCCCGCGTCGCCGACGTCCGCTTCGTCCTGGAGGCGATCACCAGACTCACGTACGGCGACAACCCCGACGCCGGGCATCGTCGCCTGCCGGCTGGGCTCGGCGACATCCTCGACCTTGACCGGATCGGCGCGTTCGGGCACTCGGCCGGTGGCATCACCTCGGCGGACGTCATGGATGTCGATCCGCGCGTGACGGCCGGGATCGACATGGACGGCACGCTCGCCTACGGCTATCCCGATCCGGCCGACTGCCCGACTGTTGCCCACGGCACCGATCGCGCCTTTCTGTTCCTGGGCGCGGGCGGGACCGCTCCGGGCGGGCAACCACAGACTCACTTGACCGAACGGTCCTGGGGCTTGTACTGGGACCACTCCACCGGCTGGAAGCGAGATATCAATGTGCCGGACGGAATGCATTACACGTTCATCGACCACCAAGCGCTCATCCCCTGGTTCCAGCGCTTCTTCACCGTCCCACCGGAGCTGGTCGCGAACACGGTCGGCACCGTCGATCCCGACCGCATTCTCCGCTCGCTCCGGACCTACATCCCGGCTTTCTTCGACCAGCACCTGCGCGGCAAGGCCTTCGACTGGAGCCGTGCGTTGCCAGAGACGACGTACATCAGCTGATTTGCAGCAGGTCTCCCGGCTGGCAGTTCAGTGCCTCGCAGATGGCGGTCAGGGTGGAGAAGCGGATCGCCTTGGCCCGGCCGTTCTTGAGGACCGACAGGTTCACGACCGTGACAGCGGCGCGCCTGCCAGCTTACTGCTTGATCGGGGCGCCGGTCTTGGACTGGAGGTCGTCGAAGGTGACGCCGTCGGCGAGCTCGACCAGCTGCAGGCCGTCGTCGGTGACGTCGAGGACGGCCAAGTCGGTGATGATCCGGTTGACCACGCCGCGGCCGGTGTAGGGCAGGTCGCACTCCTCGAGGATCTTGTGCGAACCGTCCTTGGCGACGTGCTCCATCAGCACGATCACCTTCTTGGCGCCGTGCACCAGGTCCATCGCGCCGCCCATGCCCTTGACCATCTTGCCCGGGATCATCCAGTTCGACAGGTCGCCCTTGGCCGACACCTGCATGGCGCCCAGGATGGCCGCGTCGATCGCCCCGCCGCGGATCATCCCGAACGACAGCGACGAGTCGAAGAACGATGCCCCCGGCAACGTCGTGACCGTCTCCTTGCCGGCGTTGATCAGGTCCGGGTCCTCCTCGCCCTCGACCGGGTACGGGCCGACGCCGAGGATGCCGTTCTCGCTCTGCAGGACGACGGTGACGCCGTCCGGGATGTAGTTCGGCACCAGGGTCGGCAGGCCGATGCCGAGGTTGACGTACGAGCCGTCCTCCAGCTCGGCGGCGGCGCGGGCGGCCATCTGCTCACGGGTGAGTGGCATCTCAGGCCTCCAGCTTCTCGCGCGCGGCTTCGTAGGCCTCGCGGGGTTGCACCGTGCGCTTCTCGATCCGCTTCTCGATGTCCTTGCCAACGGCAACCACACGCTGGACGTAGACACCGGGCAGGTGGATCTCGTCCGGGTCCAGCTCACCAGGCTGGACCAGCTCCTCCACCTGAGCGATGGTGATCCGCCCGGCCATCGCGGCCAGCGGGTTGAAGTTCCGCGCGCTCCGGTCGAACACCAGGTTGCCGTGTGTGTCGCCCTTCAGCGCGTGCACCAGGCCGAAGTCGGTCGTGATGGAGTGCTCCAGCACGTACGTCGTACCGTCGATCTCCCGGGTCTCCTTGGGCTCCGATGCCTTCGCGACCGAGCCGTCGGCGTTGTACTTCTGCGGCAGCCCGCCCTCGGCGACCTGGGTGCCGACGCCGGCCAGGGTGAAGAAGGCGGCGATCCCGCAGCCGCCGGCCCGCAGCTTCTCGGCCAGCGTGCCCTGCGGCGTCAGTTCCACCTCGAGTTCACCGGACAGGAACTGCCGGGCGAACTCCTTGTTCTCCCCGACGTACGACGACGTCATCTTGGCGATCCGCTTGTCCGCCAGCAGGATCCCGAGGCCCCAGTCGTCGACACCGCAGTTGTTCGAGACGACGCTCAGCCCGGTCACCCCCTTGTCGTGCAGCGCGCTGATCAGCTCCATCGGGTTTCCGCACAGCCCGAAGCCGCCGACCGCGAGGCTCGCGCCGTCCCCGATGTCGTCGACCGCGGCTTGCGGCGAGTCGTACGTCTTGTCCATCCGGCTGCTCCGTTGCAGTGTCGTGGGCTGGGTCGTCTCGACTCTAACCAGCCAGCCACGAGTCAGGCGATAGCCACCTCCTGTGGCCACTGCCACAGGTGTTCCGCGGCCCTACTCCGAGGTGTGCCGAGGCACTATGCGGAGGCTTCGGAGCTGATCAGCAGATTCAGCTCGTGCATGGCCTCGTAACGGGCGTCCTCCAGGGCTTCGGAGTCGCGCGACAGCACAATGGCCAGGTGCTCCCTCGCCGTCAGCAGGTCGCCAGTGCCGCGAGCGACCCGAGCCAGGCCGATGTGGGCGGCGGCAGCGGTCTCCGGCAGGTCAGCGTGCTCAGCGAGAGCCAGCGCCCAGCTGAAGTCCTCACCGGCCGCGTCCAGGTCGCCCTGGTGGCGGTAGAGCTCGCCGCGCTGGCACAGGAGCAGTCCGGACTCGTCGTCGGCCCGGAGCTTCTCGGCCAGCTCCAGAGCCTCGCTGATGATGTCGACCGGGTCGTCGACGATCTCTCTGAGGGCCGTCAGCGCCAGGAACATCCCCCAGCGGTCGTCGAGCATCCGGAAGCGTCCCAGCGCCGTACGCAAGGCCTGCGCGGCCTCACCTGGCGTGGCAGAGGTCAACCCCGGATAGCCGCGGCACAGCTCGACTGCTGCCCTGGTCCAGGCGTCGCCGTCCTCGTTCCGCGCCAGTACCTCTTCCACGGCCGAGGCGGACTCGAACGGCCCGAACACGAGTGACCACAGCAGCACGGTCACCGAGTACCGGAAAGGTCCCGTTGTGGCGACCACGATCTGCTGGGCGAGTTCCAACTGCTCCTGCTCAGCTGACGCGGCTCCGTGGAGCACCGCCAGCAGGTACTCCTCGTCCAGCCCGACAGGCACGGTCCGGCCCAGCATGCTCAGCACTCGCTCCGCAGCCGCCGCGGCCTCGTCCTGCAGCCCCTGGGACCACCAGTAGCCCGAGTACTCCGCGACCAGTCGCAGGGCGGTCCGGGGGTCGGTGTCACAGGCGCGTTCGATCGCGCTCACGACCTGGTCGTCGTACAGGTCGTCACCCCCGAAGTCCACGTACCTCATTGTCTACCGGCAGTGTTGACGCCACGTCACCGGGTCAGAACCGCAGTACGCCCCATCGGTCCGGCCGGTGCATGTCGACGACGTACTGCGGGGACCAGACCCAGAACTCTCCCTCGGTGCCCTTCACGTACGTGCCGTCGTCGACCGAGTGCGGCCACTGGCACCGCATGAGGTTCATCCGCCACTCGTCACCCGGCTCCGGCGGCGTCCCCCGGCCTTCGTTGTACGGCGCCAGGTCGGCCCACGGTACGGCGATCTCCACCGACCACCCGGTGTCGGTGTCGGACGGGTCGTTGAGCGTGCCGTCGATGTCGATCGCCGTGCGCAGGCCGGGCAGGTTCGTCGGATCGACCGGCACGCCGCCGTCGATGTACGGCTTCGGCAGCGTGAGCTCCCAGATCGTGCCGAGCGGGTTGATCTCGAACTCGTAGTAGTTCAGCCCGTCGCCGTCCGGGTCGAGGAACAGCTCGAAGTTGTTCTCCTCGAACAGCTTGGTGTTCTTCTCCCGCATCGTCGACCACACGTGCGGTTCCTCGAGCAGGCCGCCCACGTAGAGGTACTCGTCGTCGTACATCAGCTTCGCCCGGGTCCGGAACCGCGGCGCCGGGCCGGCACCGGTGATGTCGACGAACGGCGTCGTCCAGGGCGCGATGTTCCAGGCCGGGTCGGTCAAGGACCCGTCCAGGTTGGGCGCGGTCGGCGTACGCGGGCAGTCGTAGACAGGCAGGTCAGGCATCGGCGCGCTCCAGGAGTCGGGCGACGAGATTGGCGAGCAGGAACGTGATCGCGGTCAGCACAGGTACGACGACCAGCGTCCACGGTGACGACAGATTCTCGGACAGAAACGCGAGTACGACGACCAGCATGAACGCGACCCCGAGGAACGCCACCAGCCGGGGATTCGGCATCGCCAGCCGGCTGAGCGCGAGACCGCCGAGGACGATCGTCACCACCACGATCAGCACCAGCAGCGGGAGCCCGAGCGCACCGCAGTTCGAGCTGTCGCGGACCCGCTCACAGCCACGCTCGCTCAGCCACACCAGCGCGATGGTCGCGAACCCGCACAACACCCCGACCACGGCCAGAATCAGCAGCGGCGGCAACGGCGGCGCGTCGTACCGCCCTTCGTCGGCCTCCTCCGCGTCTTCCTCGTCGGCCGCCTCCAGCACAGCCTCGAGGTCAGCCGGCATCCGCCCGTCCTCGTCCTCGCCGTCAGGCTTGTCGTGGCTCATTGGCGCAGGCTACCGACAATCGGCCGGATCAAGCAGCGTCGAAGGACTTTGCGATCGCGTCACGTACGGCGGCATCCGTCGGCACCGGGACGCCACGCTCGGCCGCAAGCTCGGCCAGCGACACCATCGTCACGTCGTGCAACCCGCAGCTCGTGAACGTGTGAAACACCGACATGTCGGGATCCACATTCACCGAGAAGCCGTGGCTGGTCACCCCGCGCCGGATCCGCATCCCGATCGAGCAGAGCTTCCGCCCGTCCTCGGTCCACACCCCGACCAGACTGCTCGCCCCCTTCGGCGTATCCCGCCGTACGACCGGAAACCCGAGCGACCCGAGCGCCTCGATCAACCCGTTCTCCACCCATCGCACGATGTCGACGGGGCCCCGCTGCTTCAGGTCGATCACCAGATAGCCCACCAACTGCCCCGGCCCGTGGTACGTCGCGAATCCGCCTCGATCCACCGCCACAGTCGGCGTACCCACAGGCAGATCGGCCGGCGAGGTCCGCGGCCCATACGTGATCACCGGCGGATGACTCAGCAAGAACAACCGATCCGGCGCCGCCGCCGAGACCCGCTCCTCGACCCACCCCCGCATCTCCTTCGCCGCAACCTCGTACTCGACTTCGCCCAGATCAATCCGCCGCATGCCTTCAGCGTAGGTCGAGTGGGGCGCGGTACAGGATGTCGTAGAGCAGCCGCCGATCCAGTACGACGCCAGGCGACAACCAGGCGGTGAGCTCACCGGCCGCCGCTTCCGCGGGCACGCAGGTGATTACCTGGTTGGAGCCGCCGGTCGCGATGTTGACTGGCCCGTCGGAGTGAATGATGAGGAAGCCGTGCACCTCAACGCCCTTGAGCCTCGCGTGCCAGGCGTTGACCACGGCCTCGAGCCCCGGGCTGTCGAACGGCTGTCCGTTCCGTAGCAGGGATCCATAGGCGTCCAGCGCGTAGGTTCCGCCTGGCGCGACCACGGAGGAGACCACGGCGACACGGTGGTTCGCCAGGACCAAATGGGCCACCGCGAGGTTCCCGACGCGTGCGCCGTGGATCAGCTTCGCAGCTGGAAGACTCAGGACCTCTTCGAGGACATGTGCGGTACGCCGGTGGCGGAGTACGTCCGGGGCGGCGAGCGGGGCGATCCACCCGTCGTCCACCAGCGGCTCGCCCGGCCGTCCCCAGACGTTGGCGTCGTACGCGGCCCACTTGTCGATCGCCTGGTCCAGTTCGCGGACGGCGGACCATCGGCTCCCGAGCCACCGGACCACCACGAGTCCGCCGACCACGGCGTAGACCCACGCCCGGCTGGTTGTGCTGAGGCCGGCGTTCGCGAAGGGAAGGAACGTGACCACGACGACCCCGAGCGCGATCAGCACCCCGCAGCCGGTGATCCGGGCATGAAAAGGGACCCACCGCTGCCAGTGCGGCGGCAGGGCGACGACGACCAGCGCGGCGAAGCAGGCGCCCATCGTGATGTCCCAGCCATCCCGGCGCGACAGGGCCACGTAGGGCCCGACCGTGAGCACCAGCCAGAGGATCAGGGTCAGCAAGGCCGCGACGCGCCACCGGCCGAAGCGCGGAACCACCCGGAAACCGCGCGGGCTGTGCCTCTGAAGCGTCTCGCTGCTCGGAGCATCCGCGGGCCGCTCGTCATTCGCCGCCTCAGGTCCGGCCTCGTCGTACGACGGCTGAGGACCGGCCTGCTCGTACGACGCCTGGGGGCCGGGCTGGTCGGGCGAGGGCTGCGGGTCGGGCTTGTCCTGCGGCGGCTCAGGTGTGGGATCCGCGGAGCGCGGTCCGTCGAGGGTCGCGTCGTACGCGGCTCGTTTGTGCGGGTCGGAGAGCGTCGCCCAGGCCTCCTGGACCAGGCGGAAGAGGCCCGCGTTGCCGCCCTGGTCCGGGTGGACCTGGAGGAGCAGCCTTCGATAGGCGGACTTGATCTCGGCGGTCGTCGCCGTGCGCTCGACGTCGAGTACCTCGTAGTGATCGGCCCCGCTCACCCCAGTCCTTTCGCAACCGCGCCCGGAAAGCATTCAGGGCCAGCCACCGGAGTGACTGGCCCTGAATGTCGAGTCGGGCTGACAGGATTTGAACCTGCGACCTCTTCGTCCCGAACGAAGCGCGCTACCAAGCTGCGCCACAGCCCGAAGCCTCGGATAGCTTACATGCGGCTAGGGCTGGGACGAAATCGGGTTAATCCGTGGGACGAGAGTGAGCAGAGTCGCCTCTGGCCGGCACGCGAATCGGACCGGGGCGTACGGCGATGTGCCGAGCCCCGCCGAGACGTGCAGAGCCGCCTGGCGACCCTCGTGGCCCCAGGTGGACATGCCCTTCACGCGGGACGCGTCCAGGTCGCAGTTGGTGACCAGAGCGCCGTAGATCGGCACCGCAAGCTGACCACCGTGGGTGTGCCCGGCGAGCACCAGCGGATACCCGTCGCCGACGAAACCGTTCAGGACTCGCTGGTACGGCGCGTGCGTCACGCCGATGGAGAGGTCGGCCGTCGGGTCCACCTCGCCGGCGATCTCGTCGTACCGGTCCCGCTTGATGTGCGGGTCGTCGGTGCCGGCGAAGTCCAGCCGGAGGCCGTTGACCTTGAGCGTGGCCTTGGCGTTGTTCAGGTCGACCCAGCCGGCGCCGGTGAAGGCGCGGCGCATCTCCTCGAACGGGAGGTCCGGGCCATGTGGCTTGTGCCGCTGCTTGTGCGCGGGCAGCAAGTACTTGCCCGGGTTTTTGAAGTGCGGCTTCCAGTAGTCGTTGGACCCGAACACGAACACACCCGGCAGGTCGAGCAATTCGCCGTACGCGCGAAGGAGCGGGAAGACCGAGCGTTCGTTGGCGATGTTGTCGCCGGTGTTCACGACCAGGTCGGGCTCGAGCTCGGCCAGGTCGTTGACCCAGTTGATCTTGCGCTCCTGGGTCGGCATCAGGTGTAGGTCGGACAGGTGCAGCACCTTCAGCGGCGCCGTCCCCTCGGGCAGCACGGGCACGGTGAACCGGCGCAGCGTGAACCAGCGCACCTCGATCCCCGCCGCGTACGCGACGCAGGCCGCACCCACGGCGCCGACGACCGCCGTGGTCTTCAGAGTGGTGGTGGCAAGCCCGCGCAAACTCATTTCACCAGCCTGCCACAATCTCTGCTATGTCCAACTCCGGAATGAAGCAGCGCCTGCACGACGACATGACCGCGGCCCTGAAAGCCCGCGACGAGATCCGTAAGTCGACCCTGCGGATGGCGCTCACCGCGGTCACCAAGGCGGAGGTGGCCGGCAAGGAGGCCCGCGAGCTGTCCGACGCCGAGATCGTCGACGTGCTCAGCTCGGAGGCGAAGAAGCGCCGCGAGTCCGTGATCGCCTACCGCGACGCAGGCCGCGCCGAGCTCGCCGACAAGGAACAGGCCGAGGCGGACATCCTGGCCGAGTACCTGCCGGAGCAGCTCTCCGAGGAGGAGATCGTCGCCCTGGTCACCGAAACCATCGCCGCGACGGGCGCCGCCGAGCTCGGCCCCCGCGGCATCGGCAAGGTGATGGGCGCCCTCCAACCAAAGGTCAAAGGCAAAGCCGACGGCTCCGTCGTCTCCGCCGAGGTCAAGCGCCAGCTCGGCGCCTGAGCCTCAGCGGCCTCGTCCGCCGCAGTTGGGGTACTTGGGGTTCCAGGGTGGGCAGTTCGGGTTGATGGTGGTCGGGCTGCCTGGCGGGGTGGTGGTTGTGGGGGTGTTCGGCTTGTTCTTCTTGCTGCCGTTGGAGACGTAGATCGTGACGAGGGAGCCTTCCGGGGCGCCGTCGCGCTGGCGTGGGTCGGTGTAGGCGACCGTGCCGGCGGTCTCCTCGGAGTTGACCGTGCCGGAGGCGATCGCCACCTCGAAGCCGGCCTGACGCAGCTTGTTGGCGGCGTCGTCCGGGTTCATGCCGTTCACGTACGGCAGGTCCTTCACGTTGCCGCGCACCGTCTTGTCGCTCGGCGCGACGAAGCTCGTCACCGGGTAGTACTTCAGCGCGCCCTGCATCGCCGTCTTCCACAACGGACCAGCGGTGCCGGAGCCGGAGGCGTCGTACATCTTCTTGCCGTCGAGCGTCTGGCCGATCAGGTTCCGGTAGGGCACCGATGCATCCGCAACGACAGCGGCGGCTGCCAGCTTGGTGGAATAGCCGGCGTACCAGACAGCCAGATTCTGCTGGATCGTTCCCGTCTTGCCGGCCAGTTCGCTCTTGCCGAACTTCAGCTTCGAGCCCGTGCCGCCCGGCTCCATCACCTGGTGCAGCACCGCGTTGACGCCGTCGGCGACCTCTGGCGCCAGTGCCTGCTTGCAGTCCGCACCCGGCGTGCTCATCGGCTTGCCGGCCGAGTTCTTGACCGACGTGACCACCCACGGCTTGCAGTACATGCCCCGCGCGGCGAAAGCGGCGTACGCGCTCGACAGCTGCAGCGGGGTCACGTAGCCGACGCCCAGCGTCATCGCCGGGTACTGGCCGAGCGGGTCGCCCGACTGTGCGTCGTACAGCCCCAAGGACGAGGCGATCCGGAAGATCGGGCAGAGGCCGGTGCGCTGCGAGAGCTGCAGGAAGTAGGTGTTGGTCGACTTCTGCGCCGCCTGGATCATGGTCGGATCCGCGACGTTCTTGGTCGAGTTGCTTGGTGCGTAACCATTCTCGGCCTTGACGGTCCCGTCGCAGGTGCTCCACTTCTTGCCACTCAGGTCGAGCGTGTTGGGTGAGTTGATCTTGTAGTTGAGGGGGATGCCCTTCTGGATCGCGGCGGCGATGGTGAACGCCTTCATCGTCGAGCCGTTCTGGAAGCCGCCGTACCCGCCGGCGTAGGACTTCTCGACGTTGTAGTTGTACGACGTCTGGTTGCGCTTGTTGCCGTACGGCCGGCTCTGCACCATCGCCTTCACCAGGCCGGTGCCCGGCTCGACGATGGTGATCGCCGCGATCGCCTGGTCGGTCGCCTTCGAGTGCTCGTTGATCGACTGCTGCGCGGCCGCCTGGATCCGCGGGTCGAGCGACGTACGAATCGTCAGGCCGGCGGTCTTCAGGTAGTTGGCCCGGTCGGTCTTGGTCTTGCCGAAGGCCGGGTTCTCCTCGAGTTGGGAGACGATGTACTCGCAGTAGAACGGGTATCGCCCGTTGGCGCAGCCGAGCTTGTTCGGGCTGACCTTGTTCGGGTCGATGACCGGGGTCTTCAAGGCTTGGTTGGCCTGGTTCACCGAGATGACCTTCAGTTCGAGCATCCGCCGGATCACCACGTCGCGGCGGTCCTTGGCCCGCTTCATGTTGTTCGTCGGGTCGTAGCCGGTCGGGTTCTTCACCAGGCCGGCCAGCAAAGCCGCTTGCGGCAGCGTGAGCTGCGACGCGTGTACGCCGAAGTAGTGCAAGGAGGCGGCCTCGATGCCCCAGGCGCCGTCGCCGAAGTTCGCCAGGTTGAGGTACTTCTCCAGGATCTCGGTCTTCGAGTACTCCTTCTCGACCGCGATCGCGTACCGCAGTTCGGCGACCTTGCGCTGGTACGTCTCGGCCGTCGCGGCGGCGACTTCCTCCGGCGTGTTCGCCTTCTCGACCAGGCTCATCTTCACGTACTGCTGGGTGATGCTGGAACCACCCTGCTGCACCGAGCCGTTCGACTGGTTGCGCAGCATGGCGCGCAGGGTGCCCTTGAGGTCGAGCGCGCCGTGCTCGTAGAACCGGTCGTCCTCGATCGCGACGATCGCCTTCTGCATGATCGGCGCGACCTGGCTGAGCTTGATCGGCACCCGGTTCTGCTCGGCCAGGGTGGCGATCACGCTGCCGTCGGCGGCCAGGATGGTGCTTTTCTGCTTGAGCGGCACCTCGTCGAACTGCTGCGGCAGGTCTTCCAGGGTCTCTGAGGTCTTCTCGGTGGTGAACCCGGCGAGGCCGGCGAACGGGATGGCGAGACCGGCGGCCAACGCCCCCGACAGCACGCTCACCCCAAGGAACAGAACCACAGATTGGACGACTCCCCGGTCGCCCCTCTCCCTGACGCGCATGGTTATAGAGACTACGGGATCGCATCTTTGGGTTACGGCTGCGAATGTGAGCTCGGTCACGCTGTCTGGACAAAGTTCATCCAAAAGAAGGAGGGCCCGAGCAACAGGCTCGGGCCCTCCAGTTGTACGACGGTCAGGCGGCGTACTGGTGTGCCTGCACGGACGCCGGCTCCAGCGCCAGGTCGAGCACCTCGCGGACGTCGCTGACCGGGTGCACTGTCAGCTCCGCCAGCACGGACTCCGGCACGTCCTCCAGGTCCGGCTCGTTCCGCTTCGGGATCAGGATCGTGGTCAGCCCGGCCCGGTGTGCGGCGAGCAGCTTCTGCTTCACCCCACCGATCGGGAGGACCCGCCCGGTCAGCGACACCTCACCGGTCATCGCAACCTCCGACCGGACCGGCCGGCCGGACAGCAGCGACGCCAGCGCTGTCGTCATCGTCACACCCGCCGACGGTCCGTCCTTCGGGACGGCGCCGGCCGGAACGTGGATGTGCGCGTTCCGCTCGGCCAGGTCGCCGACTGGCAGCCCCAGCTCCGCGCCGTGCGAGCGCAGGTACGACAGGGCTATCTGCGCCGACTCCTTCATCACGTCGCCAAGCTGGCCGGTCAGCGTGACACCGGTCGGGCCGGTCTCCTTGTCCGCCAGCGACGCCTCGACGAAGAGCACGTCACCGCCGGCACCCGTCACAGCTAGACCAGTTGCCACACCGGGAAGCGCCGTACGCTCGACTGACTCCGGAGTGAACTTCGGCGAGCCCAGGTACTTCTTCAGGTCGCCAGAGCCAACAGTCAGGGTGTCAATCTCTTCACCAAGGGCCAGCCGCGCCGTCACCTTCCGCAGGACGCGGGCGATCGACCGCTCCAGCTGCCGTACGCCGGCCTCACGCGTGTACTCACCGGCCAGCAGCCTCAGTGCCGAGTCCTCGACCGTCACCTCGTCCGCTGTCAGGCCCGCCCGCTCCAGCTGACGCGGGAGCAGGTGGTCACGGGCGATGATGACCTTCTCGTCCTCGGTGTACCCGTCCAGCTGCACCAGTTCCATCCGGTCCAGCAGCGGCGCCGGGATGGAGTCCAGTACGTTCGCCGTGGCCAGGAACACCACGTCGGACAGGTCCAGCTCGACCTCCAGGTAGTGGTCCCGGAAGGTGTGGTTCTGCGCCGGGTCGAGCACCTCCAGCAGGGCGGCCGTCGGGTCACCCCGGTAGTCCGCACCCACCTTGTCGATCTCGTCCAGCAGTACGACGGGGTTCATCGAGCCGGCCTCGGTGATGGCCCGGACGATCCGGCCCGGCAGTGCACCGACGTACGTACGCCGGTGACCGCGGATCTCGGCCTCGTCCCGCACACCACCCAATGCGACCCGGACGAACTTCCGGCCCATCGCACGTGCCACGGACTCACCCAGTGAGGTCTTGCCGACACCAGGCGGGCCGACCAGCGCCAGTACTGCGCCACTGCGACGTCCGCCGACCACACCGAGACCGCGGTCCGCCCGGCGACGCCGTACGGCCAGGTACTCGGTGATGCGCTCCTTCACGTCATCCAGACCGGCGTGGTCCGCGTCGAGCACGGCCCGGGCCTCCCGGATGTCGTAGCTGTCCTCGGTCCGCTCGTTCCAGGGCATCTCGAGGACGGTGTCCAGCCAGGTCCGGATCCAGCCCACCTCGGGGGACTGCTCAGCGGTCCGCTCCAGCTTGTCGACCTCGGCGAGCGCGGCCTTACGGACGTGCTCGGGCAGGTCGGCCGCCTCGACGCGGGCGCGGTAGTCCTCTTCCTCGGACTCGGCCTTGCCGTCCAGCTCGGCCAGTTCCTTGCGGATGGCTGCCATCTGCTGGCGCAGCAGGAACTCCCGCTGCTGCTTCTCCATGCCCTCCTGGACGTCCTTCTGGATCGTCTCGGACACTTCGAGCTCGGCGAGGTGGTCCTTCACCCAGCCGATCAGCTTCTCCAGCCGCTCGGAGACGTTCGCGTTCTCCAGCAGCCAGGACTTCTGCTCGTTGGTCAGGTACGACGCGTAGCCGGCCAGGTCGGACAGCTCCGCGGGCTCGTTCACCTGCTTCACGGAGTCGATGACCTGCCAGGCGCCACGACGCTGCAGCACGGAGGTCACCAGGGTCTTGTACTCACGGGAGAGCTCTGCCGAACGGGCGTCGGTGATCTCGTGCAGCACGGTCGCGCCGACCCAGAGGGCTGCCCCGGGTCCGGTAGTGCCCGCGCCGATGAGGACGCGCGCCGTACCGCGGATAACAGCTGCCTGGGCTCCGCCCGGCAACCGGCCGATCTGCTCGATTTCGCCGAGCGTTCCGGCCTTGGCATATTTCCCGTCCAGCCGCGGGACCAGCAGCACCTTGTCCTGACCGGAAGCCTGGGCCGCGTCGATCGCCGCCCGCGCCTCAGCGTCGGCCAGCCGGACCGGCACGACCATTCCCGGCAGGACCACCACGTCGTCCAGCGGCAGAACAGGAAGATTCAACGTATCGGTCACGCTGTCACACCCTTTTCAAGATTGAGTCTGACTGGCTCAACCGTGGGTGTAAGCAAGTAATTCCCGCCGTTCGCTGAGGGTGAACTCAGGCTGTCAGCAGCTCGCCAATCTGGCGTAGACCGGTCAGATCGTGTACGTCGTCCGCCAGTGCCGGCACCTCAACGGTCGGGATCGACCGGTGCCCCCGCCGGAACCGATCCGCCCGCTTGTGGTCCCCGACGACCTGGTGCATCTTGTCCGCGTGCAACCGCAGTACGGCGGCCGCCAACGGCGACTTGTCCGCCTCGTCCAGCCGCTCCGCCGCAGCCAGTGACCGCTCGGCCGACAGTTCCGGCGCGTGCGTGGTCGTCACCCGGTTCAGTACGACGCCGGCCAGCGGCATGCCCTCCTCACGCAACCGCTCGGTGAAGTACGACGCCTCCCGCAGCGCGTCGTTCTGCGGAGACGCCACCACCAGAAACGCCGTGTGCGACTCCCGCAGCAAGGCCACCGTCTGCTCGGCCCGCTGCCGGAATCCACCGAACAACGTGTCGAAAGCAGCAACAAACGTCTGTACGTCGGTCAGCACCTGAGCGCCGAGCACCTTGTTCAATACCGACATCGCCATGTTCACCCCGGCCGACATCAGCCTGAGCGGGCCACGGGCGGGCGCCAACAGCAACCGCAGGAACCGCCCCTCCAGCAACGACGCCAGCCGCTCGGGCGCATCCAGGAAGTCCAGCGCCGACCGCGACGGAGGTGTGTCCACGACGATCAGATCCCAGTCGCCGGTCCGCTCAGCCTGCTTGTGCAGCTGGCCGAGCTTCTCCATCGCCATGTACTCCTGTGTCCCCGCGAACGACGAAGAAAGCGCTTGGTAGAAGGGATTCGCCAGGATCTGCTCGGCCTTCTCCGGGGTCGCGTGCGCGAGTACGACCTCGTCGAAGGTCCGCTTCATGTCCAGCATCATCGCGTCCAGTCGGCCGCCGTTCACGGCGTTCACCTCAGCCACCGATCGCGGCGTGTTGTCCAGCTCGGTCAACCCGAGCGACTGCGCCAGCCGCCGCGCCGGATCGATCGTCAGTACGACGACCTTCCGCCCTCGCTCGGCGGCACGTAACCCGAGTGCGGCCGCCGTGGTCGTCTTGCCGACCCCGCCGGAGCCGCAGGTGATGATGATGCGCGTCTCGGTGTCGTCGATCAGTGCGTCCACGTCGAGGTCTGTCACGCGCCCAACTCCTCGGCCAGGTCGAACAATGCGCCTTGGTCGATTCCCTCCGGCAGCAACGCGAGCTCGGTCACCTGCTTGCCGAGGGCATCTATTCGGTCGCGGTTCTCGCGTTCCAGTCCGACCCGGACGGCGTGGTCGTGAGCCTCGGCGAGCAGGGTCGCGACCAGCTCCTTGCTCACGGCAACACCAGCCGAGCGCAGTCCCTTGCTGATCTCCGTGGTGGGCAGTTTCTCCTTCACCGCAAGCGCGAGCGCGTCGTCGTCGAGCGGGCTGTTGCGGACCATGTTCACCACGATCGACCCGATCCGCAGGTCGAGCGCCTCCAGATGCTCGACCGCGTCCAGGGTTTCCTGAACCGGCATCTCCTCGAGCAGGGTGACCAGATGGATCCGGGTCACGTCGGAGCGCAGCATGCCCATGATCGCGTCCGCCTGGTTGCGGATCGGCCCGACCTTGGCGAGATCGGCGACCTCGTGGTTCACGTTCAGGAACGGCGCGATCCGGCCCGTCGGCGGTGCGTCCAGGACCACTGCGTCGTACGCGAGCCTGCCGTGGGCCTTCCGGCGGGTCGCCTCGTAGACCTTGCCGGTGAGCAGCACGTCGCGCAGCCCGGGCGCGATGGTGGTGACGAAGTCGATCGCGCCGACCTTGTCGAGCGCCTTCCCGGCCCGGCCGAGGTGGTAGTACATGTCGAGGTACTCCAGCAGCGCGGCCTCGGCGTCAACGGCCAGCGCGAACACCTCGCCGCCTCCGGGACCGACGGCGATCCGGCGCTCGACGTACGGAAGCGGTGGTACGTCGAACAATTGGGCAAGCCCTTGCCTGCCTTCGACCTCGACCAGCAGGATCCGTTTGCCCTGCTCGGCCAGCGCGAGCGCCATCGCAGCCGCGACAGTCGTCTTCCCGGTGCCACCCTTACCGGTGACCACGTGCAGCCTCGCCATGCTCCCCAGGGTAGGGCGTGGCGCACAGCACACCGTTCCTGACCGGGGCGGTGGGGTGGGGAAGAGTTCAGTCCTGACCGGGGCGGTGGGGTGGGGAAAGTTTCAGTACAGTCCCCTTCATGAAGAAGTTCGAGTACTTCACCGCGCCGCTGCTGGTCCACTCGACCAAGGAGATCCTGGACAACTTCGGCCAGGACGGCTGGGAGCTCGTCCAGGTCGTCCCGGGGCTGAACCCGGAGAACCTGGTCGCCTACTTCAAGCGGGAGATCGAGGACAAATGAGCCACCCGGAGGAGAAGCTGGCCGCGCTCGGCCTGAAGCTGCCCGACGTGGCCAAGCCGGTCGCCGCCTACGTGCCGGTGGTACGCACCGGCAACCTCGTCTACACGTCCGGCCAGCTGCCGCTGCGCGACGGCACCCTGATCGCCACCGGCAAGGTCGGCGACGCGGTCACCGCCGAGGTGGCGAGCGAGTGCGCCCAGCAGTGCGCGCTGAACGCGCTGGCCGCGGTCAAGTCCGAGATCGGCGACCTGGCGAACGTGAAGCGGATCGTCAAGGCGGTCGCCTTCATCGCCTCGACGCCGGACTTCACCGGACAGCCGCAGGTCGCGAACGGCGCCTCGGAGCTGTTCGGCCAGGTGTTCGGCGAGGCCGGCCAGCACGCCCGCAGCGCGGTCGGCGTCCCCGTCCTGCCTCTCGACGCCCCGGTCGAGGTCGAGCTGATCGTCGAGGTCGCCTGACCTTGCAGTCCCGGCTCCTGTCCGGCCGGATGGCGTCCGCCGCCCTGACCTTCGTACGGGAAGGCGGTACGCCGGTCGAGCCGCGTCCGGCGTCGACGGTGATCCTGCTGCGCGACTCTGCCGCCGGTCCGGAGGTCTACCTCCTCCGGCGGCAGCGGACGATGGCATTCGCAGCCGGTATGACGGTGTTCCCCGGCGGCCGGGTGGACGTGGGGGATGCTTCGGTCGCCGACTCCTGGGCCGGTCCGGCGGCGGAGTGGTTCGGTGAGCGGCTCGGGTGCTCTGGCGACGTTGCTGCTGCTTACGTGGCGGCCGCCGTACGGGAGACGTTCGAGGAGTCCGGCGTACTGCTGGCTGGTCCGTCGGCGGAGTCGGTGGTCGCGGACACGAGTGGTGACGACTGGGAGGCGGACCGGGTCGCGCTGGAGGCGGGGGAGCTGCGGTTCGCCGACTTCCTGCATCGGCGTGGGCTGGTGCTGCGGGCGGATCTGCTCGGCGCGTGGGCGCACTGGATCACGCCGGAGTTCGAGCCCCGGCGGTACGACACCCGCTTCTTCGTCGCCGCGCTGCCCGCCGGCCAGCTGACCCGCGATGTGACGAGCGAGTCCGACCAGGTCGCCTGGATGCGCCCGTCTGACGCGGTGGCCGCTGTCGACGCCGGTGAGCTGCTGATGCTCCCACCGACGTACGTCTGCTGCCGCGACCTCACGTCGTACGACGATGTCGCCGCGATCCTCTCGGCTGCGGTCGAACGCGAGATCCGGCCAGTGCTGCCGACAGTGCGGGTGGACGGCGACCAGGCCTATCTGGAGACGACATGACTGCTGTGACGGAGTTCGCGACTCTGGTGCGGGCCGACAACCCGGGCCTGATGACGCTGGACGGGACCAACACCTGGATCCTGCGTGCGCCCGGTTCGTCACAGTCCGTGGTGGTTGACCCGGGGCCGATGCTCGAGGTCCACCTGCGTGCGGTTCTGGAGGCGGCCGGCGACGTGGCCGTCGTACTGCTGACTCACAAGCACCCGGACCACTCCGAAGGCGCGGCGTGGTTCGCGAACCAGGCTGGTTGTGGAGTGCGTGCTGTGGATCCGGCGTTCCGCCTCCCCACCGACCATGCGCACGGTCTGTCCGAGGGCGACGTTGTCACCGCCGGCGGCCTGCGCATCGAGGTCCTTCCGACCCCGGGGCACACCATGGACTCCGTCTGCTTCTGGCTCCCGCAGGACGGCTCGCTCCTCACCGGCGACACCGTACTCGGCCGCGGCACTTCCGTCGTAGCCCACCCAGACGGTGCCCTCGGCCCCTACCTGGAGTCCCTGGACCGCCTCCGCGCCTTCGCCAACTCCGCAGCCGGCGTAGACCGCCTGCTCCCCGGCCACGGCCCTGTCATCGAGGACCCCACCGACGTCCTCACCTTCTACATCAACCACCGCCGCGAACGCCTGGACCAAGTCCGAGCCGCGATCGCCGCCGGCCACACCACTCCGGAGGCCGTCGTCCAACACGTCTACGCCGACGTAGACCCCACCCTCTGGCCCGCCGCCAAACGCTCAGTCCAAGCCCAACTCGACTACCTCCACCGGTAACCGCTCCTCCGCCGCCAGGGTTGCCCACTGAGCCGCAGGGTTGCCCCCTCAGTTTTTCAGTGGGCAACCCTCCAACTGAGGGGATGCCCACTGGGCTAGAGGGTTGGCGCGGTTATCCACAGGTTGGTGGAAGACGGCAGCGGACAGTGGGTGGTACGGCCGATGCTTGATGAGTGAATCCGAAGTTGAAGCTGCTGGCGGAAGGGCAGGGCGGGGTGTTCAGCCGTGGTCAGGCCGCAGACTGCGGCTACACGCCAGGCCAGATCCACGACCGGATCCGTGACGGCCGCTGGCAGCGGATCCGCTACGGGCAGTACGCCGAGGCAGCGGATCTGAGCCATCTCACGCCATGGGATCAGCAGGGGCAGAAGCACCGGCGGCTCGTCCACGCGGTGATGAACTCCATGCGGCCGGGCAGTGTCGCGGTGAGCCATCAGTCGGCGCTCGCCCTGCACGGCGTGACGCTATGGGGCCTGGATCTCGCGGAGGTCCACCTCAGCCGGCTGGATCGGCATCGCGGAGGCCGGATCGCCGGAGTACGCCACCATCGCGGCAAGCTGACAGAGGCTGACCTGACCGTGGTAGGTCGCCTGCCGGCCACGACCGTATCCCGCGCTCTGTTCGAAATGGCCTGCACGTCGTCCTTCGAGGCAGCCGTGATCAGCGCCGACGCCGTACGTCGTGATCATCCGATCAGTACGGATGTTGAACAGCGTTTGCTGGAAGCAACCGAGTTCTGGCCGGGCAGCGCGACGGCACGGGCTGCCCTGCAGTTCAGCAACCCGTTGTCCGAGTCGGTCGGGGAGTCCCGGTTAAGGGTGCTGATGCAGAACCACGGCCTTCCGACGCCTTTGCTCCAGGTGGCGTTCACAGATGCCGACGGTTTCGTCGGCCGGGTCGACTTCTACTTCCCCGACCTGCGGACCGTGGTCGAGTTCGACGGTCTGGTCAAGTATGCCGGTGCGACGTCCGAAAGCCTCGTCCAGGAGAAGCTCCGGGAAGACCGTCTGCGCGCGCTCGGTCTGCAAGTCGTGCGAATCACCTGGGCCGACCTCGATCATCCCGCCCGGGTGGTCGCCCGTATCCGTCAGGCCTTCGCCCGCTCCTGAATCGATCCGGCATGCCCATCGAGGTGGAGGGTTGCCCCCTCAGTTTCTCAATGGGCAACCCTCCAGCTGAGGGGATGCCCACTGAGTTGGAGGGTTCGCCGGGGGGAGCGGGGTGGTGCGGGTGGGTGAGTTAGCGGGCGCGGCGTTGGAGGCGGTCTACGTCTAGGAGTACGACGGAGCGGGGCTCGAGGCGGACCCAGCCGCGGGAGGCGAAGTCGGCGAGGGCCTTGTTGACGGTTTCGCGGGAGGCGCCGACGAGTTGGGCGAGCTCCTCCTGGGTGAGGTCGTGGTGGACGTGCACGCCGTCGTCGGCGGTGCGGCCGAAGCGGCTGGCCAGGTCGAGGAGGGCCTTGGCGACGCGGCCCGGTACGTCGGAGAAGACCAGGTCGGCGACGATGTCGGAGACCTTGCGCAGCCGGGAGGCGAGCTGGAGGAGCAGGCCGCGGGCCACTTCGGGGCGGCCGGCCAGCCAGCGGAGCAGCTCGTCGTGGGTCAGGGACATCAGCGAGGCGTCGGTCACCGCGGTCACGGTCGCGGACCGCGGGCCCGGGTCGAACAGCGACAGCTCACCGAACATCTGGCCCGGGCCGAGTACGGCGATCAGGTTCTCCCGGCCGTCGGCGGAGGTGCGGCCCAGCTTGACCTTGCCCTCGACGACGACGAACAGCCGGTCACCGGAGTCGCCCTCGTGGAACAGCACCTGGCCGCGACGCAGCCGGTTCTCGGTCATCGACAGGGCGAGCGCGTCGGCCGCCTCGTCGTCGAGCTGACTGAACAGCGGTGCCTGTCGGAGCACGGTGGCATCCACTTTGGGCCTCCTAGGACCTTCGACCACGACTTACGGGGGTTCGCTACCACCCGGTTGCCCCAAAACCGTAGCCCCTCGGGTGTCGGCACCGCCACGTAGGCTTGCCTCCATGCCATCCCAGCGTGTCGCGGAGCCGGAAAAAGAGCAGACCCTCAAGCTGCCCCGCAAAGCCCCGGTTTTCGCCGACGAGACGTCGACCCAGCTGGTCCGCCGGGCCCGGAAGATGCACAAGGTGCTCACCGAAACATACCCGGACGCTCACTGCGAGCTGGACTTCACCACGCCGCTCGAGTTGCTGGTGGCCACCATCCTATCGGCCCAGACCACCGACGTGATGGTGAACAAGGTGACCCCGACCCTGTTCGCGAAGTACCCGGACGCCCGGGCATACGCGGAGGCCGACCGGGAAGAGATGGAGACGATACTCAAGCCGACCGGCTTTTTCCGGGCCAAGACCAACAGCGTGATCAAGCTCGGCCAGGCCCTCGTCGACGAGTACGACGGCGTCGTACCGAACAAGCTGGAAGAGCTGGTCAAGCTGCCCGGCACCGGCCGGAAGACGGCGAACGTGGTGCTCGGCAACGCCTTCGGCGTCCCCGGTATCACCGTCGACACGCACTTCGGCCGGCTGGTCCGCCGCTTCGGCTGGACCACCGAGGAAGACCCGGTCAAGGTCGAGCACATCATCGGCGCCCTGTTCCCGAAGAAGGACTGGACGATGCTGTCGCACCGGCTGATCTTCCACGGCCGCCGCCGCTGTCACGCCAAGAAGCCGGCCTGCGGCGCCTGCCCGGTGGCCCAGTGGTGCCCGTCGTTCGGCGCCGGCCCGACCGACCCCGCGCTCGCCGCGAAGCTGGTGAAGGTCCCGGCGTGAACCTTGCACGTACGACGCTCTGCACGTCCAGCTGGCTCGTAGTTGCCGGACTGGTCCTGGCGTCGTGCGGGTCCGCCGAACAATCCGCGGGCAGCCAGCCGACCCGGTCAGCGGTCGCCGGTGCGGACAAACTGACGGCCTGCCCGTCGACGCCGTCGAAACCCCCGGTCAGCAACAGCTTGCCGGACGTCAGCCTGCCCTGCCTGGGCAATGGCCCGGACATCCGGCTCGCCGATCTCCGCGGGCCGCTCGTCATCAACGTCTGGGCCCAGTGGTGCGGCCCGTGTCGCGAGGAAGCGCCGTACTTGGCTTCACTGCAGCAGCGGGCGGCCGGCAAGGTGCAGATCATCGGGATCGACTACGACGATCCGCGGCCGGAGCTGGCGGTGAAGTTCGCCGATGAGCACGGGCTGGACTATCCGCATGTGGTCGATCAGGACAAGGCGACCAAGCAGGCGTTGAAGATCGGCGGCCCGCCGCTGACGGCCTTCGTCGACAAGGACGGCGCCGTCGTCTGGGTGCGTCGTGGCGTCCTCACGTCACAGCAGCAGCTCGACCAGCTGGTGCAGGAGAAGCTGGGAGTGACGCTGTGATGTTGGCGGGAGTGGAGATTCCTGACTGGCTGAAGCCGTTGGCCAAGGCGTCGGAGGCAGTCGACCCGACCCAGCTGTCCCGGTTTCTGCCGCCCGACGATCCGTCCGTGCGGAAGTCCGCCGTACTGATCTTGCTTGCTGAGGGCAACAACGGGCCAGAGGTGCTGCTGACCGAGCGGGCCTGGACGTTGCGCAAGCACGCCGGCCAGATGGCGTTCCCGGGTGGCGGAGTCGATCCGGCGGATGGCACGGGTGAGGAAGGCTTCATCAGGACCGCTCTGCGTGAGGCCGAGGAGGAGACCGGGCTGGATCCCGCCGGAGTCGTCCCGTTCGCGGTCTGGCCGGCGCTCTGGGTGCCGGTGAGCAACTTCGGGGTGTCGCCGGTGCTGGCCTGGTGGCGGGAGCCGTCGCCGGTCGCCGTGGTCGACCCGGCCGAGGTCGCGTCGGTGCACAACGTGTCGGTGCACGCGCTGGCCGACCCGGCGAACCGGATCAGCTGTCTGCACCCGTCCGGGTTCACCGGCCCGGCCTTCACCATCGGCGACATCTACATCTGGGGATTCACCGCCGGCTTGCTGGACAAAATGCTGATCCTCGGCGGATGGGCGCGCGACTGGGACCCCTCGGTCGTCGTACCGTTGCCCGACCGGCTGGTCGAGGCGGCCTGGCGGACTGGTGGACGACGGCCGGAGGACCTACGGCGGCTGACCGCCATCGAGCACGACCTCGGACGGTCGGACGGTAACGAGCCGGAAGGTGTGGAGTGAGCAAGCTCGACTACGCGCTGCTGATCATCACCGCCCTGGTGGCGATCTCGGGGTACATCGAGGGCTTCGTGCTGGGCGCGTGCGCGACTCTCGGCCTGCTCGCCGGAGCCGCGGTCGGTGTCTGGGGCGTGCCCCGGGTGCTGGACAACTTCTCCCCGAGTGTCTCGGTGTCGTTCGCCGCGCTGGTGCTGGTCGTGCTGCTGGCCTCGATAGGTAGAACCGTCGGCGCGATACTCGGCTCCAGATTCAGGAACAAGATCTCCTGGCGGCCGGTGAAGGCCCTCGACGCTCTCGGCGGTGCGGCGCTCGCGGCCGTTTCGGTGCTCATCGTGTCGTGGGTGCTGGGTGTCGCGGTCAGCGGTGCGCGGATTCCCGAAGTCACCTCGGCGGTGCGTGGATCGCAAGTACTGGCGAAGGTCGACGAGATCCTGCCGAGTCGTGCCGACCAGGCATTGCAGGCGTTCAACGACGTCGTCAACACGGATCTGTTCCCGCGATTCCTCGACCCGTTCGTGCCAGAGCGGATCCGGGAGACGCAGCCGCCGGACGGCCAGATCTCCCGGCAGCCACTGGTCCAGGACGCCTACAGCCGGATCGCCAAGGTCACCGGCGTCGCCAACTGCTCACGCGGCCTCGAGGGCAGCGGGTTCGTCTACGCGCCGCAGCGAGTGATGACGAACGCGCACGTCGTCGCCGGCGTCAGCTCACCACGGGTCGAGGTCAACAAGCATTCGTACGAGGCGACCGTCGTACTGTTCGACCCTGAGGTCGACATCGCGGTGCTCTACGTGCCGAAGCTGACCGCGAAGCCGCTGCCGTTCGACTACACCGGCAAGGCGGACGACCCGTCCGTGGTCCTCGGCTACCCGGAGAACGGCCCGTTCGACTCCGAGCCGGCCAGGATCCGCTCGGTCGAACGCCTCCGCGGCCCAGACATCTACGGCGACCGCACGGTCACCCGGCAGGCCTTCTCCATCTGGGCCTCGGTCCGCCCCGGCAACTCCGGCGGCCCGCTGCTCTCCTCGAAGGGCACCGTGTACGGCGTTGTGTTCGCCGCGTCGGTGGAGGACAACCGGACCGGCTACGTGCTCACCGCCGAGCAGGTGTCCGACGACGCCAAGGAAGGCGCTACCGCCACCCAGGAAGTCTCAACGCGCACCTGTACCTGACAGCCAGTCGACGAGGTAGCGGTTGAACAGCTCCGGCGTCTCCTCGTGCGAGAAATGTCCGGCAGCTGTGAGCAGCTCATGCCGCAGCGGCGCCGTGACCATGTCGGGTGGAGTGACCGCAGCGGGCGATACAGCGGGGTCCTGGGCGCCGTTGACCTGCAGCACCGGTACGGCGATCGGCGTACGCATCCGGGCCGAGTACTTGCGACCGTCCGGGCGGAGACGGGAACGCGCGAACCAGCGGTGGTACTCAAGCGCACAGTGGGGCGCAGGCCAAACCTGCAGTGCAGCGCGGTAGCGGCGGGACGCCTCTGCATCGGGGAAGGCGCCACCAGGCGCTGACCACGCTCTGAGCAGTCGCTCGATGTGGATGCCGTCCTGAGCGAGCAGACGGCGCTCCGGCAGGATCGGCAGCTGGAACCAGGCTGTGTGAGTCAGAGCCTTCACTAGACCAGCCCGAGCCAGCAGCAGCGGGTGCGGTGCGGACACAGCCGCCAGTCCACGGACCTGCCGCGGTGCCAGTACGGCGGCTGACCACGCGATGAAGCCACCCCAGCCATGGCCGACGACAACGGCGTCAGTCGCTCCAAGGGACCGGATGACACCGGAGACGTCCGCGGCGGCGGTGTAGGGGTCGTAACCACGTGGAGTCTTGTCGCTGGCGCCGTACCCCCGCAGATCCATCGCGACCGCGCGGTACCCGGCCTCGGCGACTACTGGCAGCTGGTGGCGCCACGCCCACCAGAACTCGGGGAAACCGTGCAGGAAGAGGACGAGCGGATCGTCTGCCGCGCCGCACTCCGCGACATGGAACCGTGCCCCGTTGGCCGCCACCAGCGAGTGGGACCAAGGACCGTCGACCAGCAGGTCGACGACACCGGCGGGGCTCAGTCGCCCTTGCCGATCGCCTTGAGCACCTCGACGGACTCCTTCGAGGTCTCGATCGTGCGCTGCGGTCCCTTCGCGCTCTTGAGCGCACGGATGCCGAGGAACACCAGCACCGCGGCGATCAGGAGGTAGGCTCCGGCAACGATCAGGAAGGCGATGGCCGGGTGCAGCCCGGCCGCGGTCAATCCGTACGCGGCGGCGATCGACAGCAGGATGATCACCAGGACGCCCAGGAAGGCCGCCGCGCCGAACATGCCGGCTCCGGTCCCGGCCGCCACCGCGGTCTTCTTCAGCTCGGTCTTGGCCAGCGCGATCTCGCCGCGGATCAGGCCGGACAGATCCTTGCTGGCGTTCGCGACGAGCTGCCCGATCGTCGGCTCACTCCCGTTCGGCCCCATCGACATGGCACTCCTTCCACGCGTCCGTGCCCCGACACTACCGCCGCCGCTCGCTATCCCCGTGTACCCCGGCTCAGTCGGCATATGTGCGGTTGCGCCGGAACAGCAAGACGGCGGCGATCAGAGCGGCCAGCAGGGATGCCACCAGTACGGCGGCCTTGGCCCGCTCGACCTGGGCGATGTCGCCGCCGAACGCCAGTTGCGCGATCAGCAGCGCGACGGTGAACCCGATCCCGGCCAGCACCGACACCGCCCCGACGTCCCGCCAGGCCAGGTCGGAGTTCAGCTCGGCCCGAGTGAACCGCGCAGTCAGCCACGACCCGCCGAACACCCCGGTGATCTTGCCGACCAGCAACGCCGCCACGATCCCGATCGCGACCGGATCCGTCACCATCTCCCGTACGGCGCTCCCGCTCAACGTCACCCCGGCCGCGAACAACGCGAACACCGGTACGGCGACACCCGCCGACCATGGCCGAAGCCGGTGCTCGATCCGCTCGGCCGGCGCGTGCTCCTCACCGTCGTCGGTCACCACTCGCGTCACCAGCCCCAGGGCGACACCCGCGATGGTCGCGTGAATGCCCGACTCGTGCATGAACCACCAGGCCGCGATCGCGATCGGTATGTACAGGAACGGCGTACGGACGCGCCACCGTTGCAGCAGGTACCAGACCGCGATCAGCGCGATCGAGGCCAGCAACGCGAACAGGTGGAAGCCGTGCGAGAAGAACACGGCGATCACCAGGATCGCGCCGAAGTCGTCCACGACCGCCAGCGTCAGCAGGAATGCCCGCAGCGCACTCGGCAGGGATGAGCCCACGATCGCGAGTACGGCGAGCGCGAACGCGATGTCGGTCGCCGTCGGCACCGCCCAGCCTTCGGGCCGGCCGTGGGCCGTGGTCAGGTTCACCATGAGGTAGATGATTGCCGGGAGCACCATTCCGGCGACCGCCGCGACCACCGGCACGACCGCCTCGCTGATCCGCGACAGCGTGCCGACCACGAGCTCACGCTTCAGCTCGACGCCGGCCAGGTAGAAGAAGAGCGTGAGCGCGCCGTCCGACGCCCATTGCTCGACGCTGAGCGGACCGACCTGGACCTCGCGCAGGTGGTGGTAGCCGTCCTGCCAGGGTGAATTGGCCCACACCAACGCGACCACCGCGGCCGCGAGCAGCAGCAAGCCGCCGGTCGTTTCGGCGCGCAGGGTGTCGGCGAGAAAGGCCCGCTCCCGGCCGAGGACACGGGGAAAGGCGCGCTTCTTCAGGCGGGTCCGCGAGGTCATGGTGACGCCTTCGGCTCGGGGTCGTTCGGACACTTCGCCGACCAGGCTTCCCGGCACTCCAAGAGCATTCTAACGGGACATGCCGGCCCGCGCGTTGCTTACGGCAACCAGGCGCGCGGGTCGGGGCCCTTGGGCACGATCCGGTTCGGGTTGATGGTGTCGTGGGTGAGGTAGTAGTGCCGCTTGATCTGGTCGAAGTCGACGGTCTCCCCGAAGCCGGGCAGCTGGTACAGCCGACGCGCGTACGCCCAGAGGTTCGGGAACTCGGTCAGTTTGTTCCGGTTGCACTTGAAGTGCCCGTGGTACACGGCGTCGAAGCGGACCAGCGTGGTGAAGAGCCGGATGTCGACCTCGCTCAGCGTGTCACCGAGCAGGTACGGGCGATCGGCCAGCCGCTCCTCGAGTACGTCGAGCCGTGCGAACAGAACGTCGTACGCCGCCTCGTACGCCTCCTGGGACGTGGCGAAACCGCAGCGGTAGACGCCGTTGTTCACCTCGCGGTAGATCTCGTCCATCAGCTGATCCAGCTCGGCGCGGTCGGCCGGGATCAGCTGCGGCGCGTGCGGCCGGTGGTATTCGGTCCACTCGGTCGACAGGTCCAGCGTGATCTGCGGAAAGTCGTTGGTGACTACCAAGCCGGAGAGGGTGTCGACGATGGCCGGCACCGTGACGCGTCCGTCGTACGACGGATCGGTCTTGCGATAGGCCTCGGACAGGAACTCGATGCCGAGCACCGGATCGCGGCCGGACGGGTCGAGGCCGAACCGCCAGCCGCGGTCGTCGCGGACCGGGTCGACGATCGCGAGGCTGATCGCGTCCTCGAGGCCGAGCAGCTTCCGCACGATCACCGAGCGATGCGCCCAGGGGCAAGCCAGGCTGACCACCAGCCGGTACCGCCCTGGCTCGACCGGCCAGCGTCCTTGGTCGTCCGGGCCTTCACCTGGCTTCGAGGAGGAGTCGCGGCGAATCCGGTCGACGAATCTGTTGCCCTGTCGCTTCCACTCGCCGGTCGCAGCACTTTCCCTGCCGAACTGTGCGGGGCTCATGACCCTCAAACTACCTGCCTGTCAGGAAACACCCAGGCTTGTGTGGTCGCTGGCCGTGAGCCGGTAGCAGACGTTACAGTCTGGCTGACAAGGTCGTCGGTGACAGTGCTGTTGCCAACGACGAGGCCTCGTTCGAACGTTCAGGAGCATGACCGCGGTTCGCGTTCCCCGGCAACCGGTTTGCCGGGCAGATTCCCAGGGATACTGACCTCATGGCCCGCCCAAGGAACAACCCCGGCGACCTCGCCGAACTCCCGACGGAGCTTCGGACCGACCGGCCCAAAGGTGACCAGATCCGCGAGATTCTGGAGAAGCTCACCCGCTCGCTCGCCGTCGGTACCGTGCTGCCGTCGGAGCGTGTCCTCGCCGAGCGGTTCGGCGTGGCCCGGATGACCGTGCGCCAGGAGGTGGACCGGGTGGTGGCTGAGGGCCTCGCCGCCCGCCGCCCCGGTGGCGGCACCTTCGTCGCCGAGCCGCGGCCGTCCCGGATGCTCGCGTCGTCGTTCAGCCAGGACATGATCAACCGCGGCATCAAGCCGGGCGCCAAGGTGCTCGAGCACCGCATCGGCAGCGCGGACGAGGATCTCGCCCGCGAGCTGGAGGAGCCGGTCGGCACCCCGGTGCTGCACCTGATCCGGCTGCGCACCGCCGACGGCGAGCCGATGGCGGTCGAGCGCACCTCGCTGTCCCTGCGCCGTTACCCGGGACTCGAGGACATCGACTTCGCCGAAACCTCCCTGTACGGCGAACTGTCGTCGCGCTGGGGAGTCGCGCTCGGGATGGTCTCGGCCTCGATCGTCGCCGCCCCGCCGGACCCGGTCGACGCCGAACTGCTCGAGATCGGCGAGACCACCCCGTGCCTGATCATCACCTCGGCCCCACGCACCGCCTCCGGCGAGGTTATCGAGTTCGGCCGCTCCGTCTACCGCTCCGACCGCTACGACATCACAGTCGCTTACCGCGCAACCTGATGTGATCATGTATCAGACCTGACCGCCCCGATGGCCGTGTGGTGGTGGGTGGGTCGCTCTACCTCGTCCACGAGTGCGATCGCGAGGTCGGCGTACGAGATCAGGCTCGACGCGTCGGCCGGGGTGATGCGGTAGGCGCCGGTGCGGGTGGGGTCGGCGTGGCTGAAGTCACCGGCGGGGGCGATGGAGACCCAGTCGAGTGTTGACGCCGCGAAGGTGTCGAGGGCTGCCTGGTGTGCGAGGTAAAAGGCGCGGTACCCCTGGGGATAGGTGGGTGTGTCCATCAGCAGGGTTCCGTCGGCGGTGGGAAGGATCGACGCGAGGCCGACCCAGACAAGTCGGCTGACGCCGGCCTTTTCCAACCCGTCGACCAAGGCCCGGGATGCCTTGGTGAAGAAGTCGGTGCCGCCGTCGTACACCGCCGCGATCACCGCGTCGTGGCCGGAAGCCAACTCGGCGATCTGCCCGGGATCCGTCACGTCCCCGGCGACCAACCCGCCGTCCGCCGTACGCGCGACAGCCGTGACCTCGTGCCCGCGTCGGCGAGCCTCGTCGACGGCGGCTCGCCCGGCCCGGCCGCGGGCGCCGATGACCAGAATCTTGCTCACTGCAACCTCCTCGTTTCGGTGATGCGGTGACCGTAGAAGGCGACCCGGTTACCGATTGGATACCGTGAAGGGCATGGAGGCGTTGCGGGCGGACATGTTCGAGGAGATCTGCCCGTCCACCTTGCTGCCGTTCCGGATCGGGCAGGACAAGTGGGCCGGCCTCGTGATCCGCTGTCTGGAGGATGGGCCGCGGCGGTTCTCCGAGTTGCGGGTGCCGCTGGCGCGGGTGAGTTCCAAGATGCTGACCCAGTCGCTGCGGACGCTGGAGCGCGACGGGTTCGTCCGGCGGACGCAGTACGGCGAACCGGTTCGGCGCGTGACCTACGAACTCACCGAGCTCGGGCGGAGTCTGCTCGGGCCGATGCGGGCTGTGTGTGAGTGGACAGAGACACACTGGGACGAGTTGCTCGACGCGCGGGAGTCGTAGCCGGGCTCGCCGTACGACCCGGAATCGGGCCTGTTCGGCGCAGATCAGGGGCCGCTGGGCGGTGCGGCGGTTTCGTGGCGGGGCGTGCATTGGTAGAAAGGTGACCGGGCGCACCGGCGCGCCGAAGCTCACGAGGAGGAGTCCGCGACGTGACGAATGCAGAGTCACCCCAGGGTGACGCACTGTCGAACCTGATGCACGAGGAGCGCCGGTTCGAGCCGCCCGCCGAGCTGGCCGCGAACGCCAACGTGAAGGCCGACGCCTACGACCAGGCCGCGGCCGACTTCGAGGGGTTCTGGGCCGAGCAGGCCAAGCGGCTGACCTGGGCGGTCGAGCCGACCGAGACGCTGGATTGGAGCAATCCGCCCTTCGCCAAGTGGTACTCCGACGGCAAGCTGAACGCGGCGTACAACTGCGTTGACCGGCACGTCGAGAACGGCCTCGGCGACAAGGTCGCGTACTACTTCGAGGGCGAGCCCGGCGACACCCGCGAGATCACCTATGCCCAGCTCAAGGACGAGGTCAGCAAGGCCGCCAACGCGCTGCTCGAGCTGAACGTCAAGGCCGGCGACAGGGTCGCGATCTACATGCCGATGATCCCGGAGACGGTCGTCGCGATGCTTGCCTGCGCCCGGATCGGCGCCCCGCACACCGTCGTCTTCGGCGGATTCTCGGCGGACGCGCTGAAGGGCCGGATCCAGGACTGTGACGCCCGCGTCGTGATCACCGCCGACGGCGGCTACCGCCGGGGCGCGCCGGCCGCGCTGAAGCCGGCCGTCGACGCCGCGCTCGAGGAGTGCCCGGACGTCCGGAACGTTCTCGTCGTACGGCGAACTGGCCAGGACACCAACATCGTCGAAGGCCGGGACCTGTGGTGGGAGGACTTCGTCGGCAAGCAGTCGACGGAGCACACGCCCGAGGCGTTCGACGCCGAGCACCCGCTGTACGTGATGTACACCTCCGGGACGACCGGGAAGCCGAAGGGCATCCTGCACACGACCGGCGGCTACCTGGTCGGAACGTCGTACACGCAATGGGGTGTCTTCGACCTCAAGGCCGACATCGACGTGTACTGGACCGCCGCCGACATCGGCTGGGTCACCGGCCACAGCTACATCGTCTACGGCGCCCTGGCGAACGCGACCACGTCCGTGCTGTACGAGGGCACCCCGGACACCCCGCACAAGGGCCGCTGGTGGGAGATCATCGAGAAGTACAAGGTCTCCATCCTGTACTGCGCCCCGACCGCGATCCGCACCTTCATGAAGTGGGGCGACGAGATCCCGGCCAAGTTCGACCTGTCCACGCTGCGCGTGATCGGGTCGGTCGGCGAGCCGATCAACCCGGAGGCGTACGTCTGGTACCGCGAGCACATCGGCGGCAACAAGGTGCCGGTGGTCGACACCTGGTGGCAGACCGAGACCGGTATGCACATGATCTCGCCGCTGCCGGGCGTGACCGCGGGCAAGCCGGGCGCCGCGATGAAGGCGATCCCGGGCGTGAGCGTGGACGTCGTCGACGACGCGGGCAAGCCGGTGCCGAACGGCTCCGGTGGGTATCTCGTCATCACCAAGCCGTGGCCGGCGATGCTGCGCACGCTGTGGGGTGACGACCAGCGGTTCGTCGACACGTACTGGTCGCGCTGGCCGGGCGTGTACTTCGCCGGTGACGGGGCGAAGAAGGACGAGGACGGCGACCTCTGGCTGCTCGGCCGGGTCGACGACGTGATGAACGTGTCGGGCCACCGGCTGTCCACCACGGAGATCGAATCCGCGCTGGTCTCGCACCCGAAGGTCGCCGAGGCAGCGGTCGTCGGCGCCTCCGACCCGACCACCGGTCAGGCGATCGCGGCGTTCGTGATTCTGCGGTCCGAGGCCGGCGACGGCGGTCCTGACGTCGTCCAGGAACTCCGCAACCACGTCGCCAAGGAAATCGGCCCGATCGCCAAGCCGCGCCAGATCATGGTCGTGGCGGAGTTGCCGAAGACCCGCTCCGGCAAGATCATGCGCCGTCTGCTCCGCGACGTCGCCGAAAACCGCGAGGTAGGCGACGTCACCACCCTCGCCGACTCCACCGTCATGGACCTCATCAAATCCAACCTCGAATCCGGCAAGTCCGACGAGGACTGAATCCTCAGTAGCACCTGCACACACGTGAAGGCCCCGGGGAGAAATCTCTGAACCGCTCTCCGGGGCCTTCGCGTGGATCGGGGAGGATCAGGCCTGGCCGGCCTTTTCGAGGGCGGTGCAGCAGGTGTTCACGAGGAGGCGGGCGACGTTGTAGGGGTCGATGTTGGCGTTGGGGCGGCGATCCTCGATGTAGCCCTTCTTGTCGACCTCGACCTGCCACGGGATGCGGACCGAGGCGCCGCGGTTGGAGACGCCGTAGCTGTAGACGTTGTGCGGCGCGGTCTCGTGGTTGCCGGTGAGGCGCTCTTCGATGCCGTCGCCGTAGCCGGCGATGTGCTCCTCGACCTTGCCGGGAGCGCCGAGCGACTCGCAGGCGGTGATGATCGCGTCGTAGCCCTCGCGCATGGCCCGGGTGGAGAAGTTGGTGTGCGCGCCGGCGCCATTCCAGTCGCCCTTGGCGGGCTTGGCGTCCAGGGTGGCGGCGACGTCGTACTCCTCGGCGATCCGGTAGAGCAGCCAGCGGGCGACCCACAGGTGGTCGGCGACCTCGACCGGGCCGGCCGGGCCGATCTGGAACTCCCACTGGCCGGGCATGACCTCGGCGTTGATGCCGGCGATCCGCAGACCCGCTTCGATGCAGGCGTCCAGGTGCTTCTCGACGATCTCGCGGCCGAAGACCTCGTCAGCGCCGACGCCGCAGTAGTACGGGCCCTGCGGGGCGGGGAAGCCGATGGCGGGGAAGCCGAGCGGGCGGCCCTCCTGGAAGAAGGTGTACTCCTGCTCGATGCCGAACCAGGAGTCCTGGTCGGCGAACCGCTCGGCGATCGGGAGCAGCTTGGCCCGGTTGTTGGTCGGGTGCGGGGTGCCGTCGACGAGGTAGACCTCGCACAGCACCAGCTTGTGGTCGCCGCCGCGGATCGGGTCGGGACACGAGAAGACCGGCTTGAGCACGCAGTCCGAGTTGTCACCGGGCGCCTGGTTGGTACTCGAACCGTCGAAACCCCAGTCCGGCAGCTCGGCGCCGTCGGCGAGGATCTTCGTCTTCGAGCGAAGCCGCGCGCTCGGTTCGGTACCGTCGATCCAGATGTACTCGGCCTTGTAGGTCACCCGTCTGTCCCTTCGTCGTGGCCGTCCCCTCAGGTGGTCCTGAACAGCCGAGGCCGACAGTGTCAAGTAGCAATTTCGGTCCTGTTGCTTGTTTGTGACGGGCGTGTTAACCGCCGTGTGACTAGGGTTGCGTGGTGTGACGACGGTCAATGTGCTGCTGGCGATCACTCATGCGGGTCTCGCGGCGGCGTGGGTCGGCGGAATGGCCTACTCGCTGTTCGTCGTCCAGCCCAAGTTGAAGAAGTACTTCGGTCCCGATCAGGACGGCCGCGAGGCGCTCACCACGGTGATTGCCTCAGGCAACCGGTGGAAGGTGCTGGGGCTGATCGGGGCGATCGCGGTCAGCGGGCTGGTACTGCTGCTGCTGGACCATGCCCACTGGTGGGTCCACCTGATCAAGGGGTTGTTGTTGCTCGGGGCAACTGGGATCTTCTGGTACGTGTCCTGGCGGCATTGGCCGCGCCGGGTTTTCGCCACCGCTGCCGAGCTTCCCGCGCTGCAACGGCGGCTTGTGGTGCTGGCAGGGTGCATGCTGGTGCTGACGGGTACTGCTTTCGCACTTGGGGTGCTGGCCAGTTCGCTGTGACGCGTGGAGATCGGTCCGGTCGTGTGCCAGGATGGCGGCTCCCGCCTTGGAGGTGATCGCGAATGGCGCAGGAGACCCTGCAGCTTCTGGTGGCGATGCACCGGATCGTCCGGCACCTGCGCCGGACCCGCACCACCACGGTGCTGCACCCGACGCAGTTCCTGGCGCTGATGCTGATCGCCGACGAGCAGCCGATCCGGATCGGTGAGATCGCCGCGCGCGTCCCGTGCTCCCAGCCGACCGCGACCACGACCGTCGCGGCGCTCGAGTCCGCCGGTCTGGCCCGCCGGGAGCAGGACCCGGTCGACGGCCGGGCGACTGCCGTCGTACTGACGGATGCCGGCAGAGACATGGTCGACGCGTCGGGCCGGCAGGCCGCCGAAGAACTCGCCAAACTCCTCCGCCGGCTCGACGACGACGACCGGGAGCTCGTCCTCAGAGCCGGCTCCGTCCTCTCCCGCCTGGCCGACGGCCTCTAACGATCGCCGTTGAGCAGGCGTTGAACGTCAGTGCTTGGCCGGTCCTTCGGCGCCCGCGCCGGTGAGGGAGCGGACGGAGAGCTCGTTGTAGCGGCCCTCGCTGGCGCGGTCGCTGCCGAGGAAGGTGCCGAGGACGCCGAACAGGAAGCCCAGCGGGATCGACACGATGCCCGGGTTCGACAGCGGGAACCAGTGGAAGTCGGCGCCGGTGATCATCGACGTCGGCTTCCCGGACACCACTGGCGAGAAGATCACCAGCACGACGGCGGAGATGAGGCCGCCGTAGATGCTCCAGACCGCGCCGGAGGTGTTGAACCGCCTCCAGAACAGGTTGAACAGCAGCGCCGGCAGGTTCGCCGAGGCCGCGACCGCGAACGCGAGTGCGACCAGGAACGCGATGTTCAGCTTCTGCGCCGGGATCGCCAGCGCGATCGCGACCGCACCGATCCCGAGTGCCGCGAACCGTGCGACCCGCAGTTCCTGCCGCTCGGTGACCTTGCCCTTCGCGATCACGTTCGCGTAGAGATCGTGTGCGAACGACGACGCCGACGTCAGGGTCAGACCGGCGACCACGGCAAGGATCGTGGCGAAGGCGACCGCTGCGATCAGCGCGAGCAGGATCGCACCGCCGAGGGAGTCGGCCCCGCCTCCGACCGACTCGGCCAGCAGCGGTGAGGCGACATTGCCCTTCGACGCCTCGACCGCGGAACCCTTGCCGGTGTCGAGCAGCGCCGCCGCGCCGAACCCGAGGGCCAGCGTCATCAGGTAGAACGCCCCGATCAGGCCGATCGCCCATTGCACCGATCGGCGCGCGGACCGCGAGTCCGGCACGGTGTAGAAGCGGATCAGGATGTGCGGCAGGCCCGCCGTACCGAGGACGAGTGCGAGCCCGAGCGACAGGAAGTCGATCTGGCCGGTCAGATCCTTGCCATACAGCAAGCCCGGCTGGAGGAACGACTCGCCTTTACCAGACTTCGCGGCGGCGGCGCCGAGCAGGTCGGAGATGTTGAAGTGGAACTTCACCAGCACCAGGAAGGTGATCAGCACCGTGCCGGCCATCAGCAGCACGGCCTTGACGATCTGCACCCAGGTGGTGCCCTTCATCCCGCCGACCGTGACGTAGAAGATCATCAGCGCGCCGACGAGGATGATCACGCCGGCCTTCAGGCCCTCGCTCTTCACGCCCAGCAGCAGGCCGACCAGTGAGCCGGCGCCGACCATCTGGGCGAGCAGGTAGAAGATCGACACCACGATCGTGGAGGTCGCGGCCGCGGTCCGGACCGGCCGCTGCTTCATCCGGAACGCGAGCTGGTCGGCCATCGTGAACCGACCGGAGTTCCGCAGCAGCTCGGCGACCAGCAGGAGGGCGACCAGCCAGGCCACCAGGAACCCGATCGAGTAGAGGAAGCCGTCGTACCCGTAGAGGGCGATCTGGCCGGAGATGCCGAGGAAGGACGCCGCGGACATGTAGTCCCCGGCGACGGCGAGGCCGTTCTGAGCACCGCTGAAGGAGCGGCCGCCGGCGTAGTAGTCGGCCGCGGTCCGGTTCTGCCGGGACGCCCACCAGGTGATGTACAGCGTCACGGCGACGACCGCGGTGAACAGCGAGATGGTCAGTGCCTGGTTGCCCGGCTCGGCGTCGGCGAGCGGGACCAGGAACGGTACGGAAATCACCGGCGGCGCTCCCTCTTGTACTTGGCGTTCAGCCCACTGGCCAGCGGGTCCAGCCGGCGGTTCGCGAACCGGCCGTACAGCGCGGCGATGACGAACGTGGAGACGAACTGCAGCAGCCCGAAGATCAGGGCGACGTTGATGTGCCCGATCACCTTGTGGCTCATGAACCCGCGAGCCCAGTTGTTGCAGGCGACGTACGCCAGGTACCAGACCATGAACGTGATGGTCCACGGCACCACGAATCGCGTGTAGCGCCGTTTCAGCTCGGTGAAGTCAGCCGCCGAGTGCACGGCCTCATAGGCGCGGGCGTCCCGCTCGCGCACCACTTCCTCGTCCATGAGTTCCCCTCGTGCTCTCGCTCAGACGCGAACAGGTGCACGTTAGTCCCTGGTCGAGCATTTGTGGTCAACCGCAACCAAAACGTTTCTACAGTCGTGGCGCGAGCGGCGCGTCGAGGGTACGGCGGTAGTTCGCCAGGTCGCTCGGCCGGGTCCGGTAACAGTCGGTGAACAGCGGCATCCGCAGCGGCTCCGGCGGCCGGGCGGTGTTCTCATAGATGGCGTCGATCTGCTCCAGCACCGCGTCGCGGCGGGATTCGGTCAGTACGGCGATCCGCGAGTGCGACAGCGCCAGCTGCCGCAGGCCGCCACGATCGAGGTCCTGCCAGTGCCGGAAGCGGGCGGTCTCCACCATCGCGAACAGGTCCGACTGCAGCAGGATCGGCATCGGGTCGAACTGGTCGCCGCCGAAGTCGTCGCCCTTGATCGCGCGATCGAACCGCCGTACCCAGGGGACCACCCGGTCGGCGTCGTTCCAGAGCAGACCCAGTACGCCGTTCGGCCGCAGTACCCGGGCGATCTCGGGCAGGGCCCGGGCGTGGTCGAACCAGTGGAACGCCTGGCCGACGATCACCGCGTCGACCGAGGCGTGCGCCAGCGGGATCGACTCGGCCGCGCCGACCATGGTGTCGATCCCGGGCCGCCGGCGGCAGACCGCGAGCATCTCCTCGGACGGATCGACCGCGACCACGTCGTGCCCGAGCCCGGCCGCGACGGCGGCCAGTTTGCCGGTGCCGGCGCCGAGATCCAGGATCTGCAGCCGGCCCGGACCCAGGATCCAGCTCAGTGCCTCGGCCGGGAACGTCGGCCGGCCCGCGTCGTACGCAGCCGCTACGGCTCCGAACGACGTGGCCCGGTCTCTGCCGGCCTCCGGTGCTGAATCACTGGTCATCACCGTAAATCATGCCGTAGCCGAAGGCTGGCACGCTGTCACTCGCCGAGCTTCTTCTGTTCGATGTGCGCGTTGACCGCGGCCAGCTCGGGGTGTGCGTCCAGCAGGGCGACCAGTTCGGCGCAGTCCAGCTTGTCCGCGGCGAACTCCTCGATGAGCGTGCTGAGCAGCTTCCGGTCGTCCTCGGTGTCCAGCGTCAGCCGGTACTGCGAGCCGCCGATCGGCCAGGACACGTTCAGCAGCCGGACGTCGCCGGGCCGGTTCTGGTGCAGGTACGGCGTGACATGCTCACGGTCGGCCTTGAGCGTCGCCTTCTGATCCGCGTCGAAGAGCCGGGCGGCGGAGAACACCTCGTAGTCCATGCCGCGCGGATAGGTCCGCTCCAGGCAGTTGGACAGGTAGAGGTTCTCGTCGTTCTCGGCCCGCCACCGTTCGACGCCCTCGGCAACGACCTCGGGGTCGATCAGCGGGCAGTCCGACGTCACCCGGACGATCGCGTCCAGCTCGTAGGTCCGGGCCGCACCGGCGAACCGGCTCAGCACATCGTCCTCGCTGCCGCGGAAGACCGGGATCTCGTCCCGCTCGCACAGCTCGACGATGGGGTCGTCGTCGGCGTTCACGGTGGTCGCCACGATCACCGGAAGGCCGGTGCGGTGCAGCCGGTCCACGTGGTGTTCGAGGTACTTGCGGCCGCCCGCCTCGAGCAGGACCTTCGCCGGCAGGCGGGTGCTGGTCGCCCGCGCCTGCGTGACGATGCCGATTTTCAGGGCTTGTTCCACAGGAACATCTCCCGGATCTCTGCTGGGTGCGCGAGATGCTTCACGCCCAGCTCTGTGTCGGTGAACTCACGGGCAACGTCGAGCGGAACGAACGGCTGGTCCATCTCGGGCCAGAGCCGCTTGATCCGGGCCTGCCCGCCGAACGAGGGGTGCTCGTTCTCCAGCACCATCGGGTCGCCGTAGACGCCCGGCTGCATGCCGATCGAAGCGCCGTACAGGACCGCGGAGCTGAGCCGGTTGGAGGCCACCCGCTTGTGCTTGCGCAGCTCGGCGAGCTGCTTGGCCAGGAACTTCGCGTCGGTCTTGCGCCAGTGCAGGCCCCGGTACCCGTGCGTGATGACGCGGAAACCGGCCTTCGTGTAGACCTTCCGGATGGCCGGGTTCTCGTACTCGTTCCAGTACAGGCAGACCGTCACGGGGCCCGTCTCGTGCTCCTTGATGGAGGCAACGATCCGGCCGTGGTCGCCGAGTACGTTCTGGCCTTCCCAGCCGTGGAACGGGTAGAAGATGGTGCCCTCGGCATCGTCGGTCATCGAGGCCAGCTCCGGGTACACCTTCAGCAGGTACAGCCAGACCGAGCCGATGACCGAGTAGTTGCGCAGGCCCATCGCGTGCCCACGCCGCCGTACGCTGTCGGACCAGACGAACTTCGGCATCCCCGGCGCGAACGCGGTGCCGAAGGCGAACCCGTCCAGGATGTTCCAGCCGTGCTGGAGATAACCCCAGATGAACGGCCGCTCCTTGTAGCCCGCGTACGCCGCCATGACGTCCGCGTGGCCGTAGAAGTGGTTGGCGTGATGCATTACCGCCGACCCCTCGCGACGCGCTTGGCCTTCCGTACGACGCGCAGCACGTGCCGGCGGGTGACCCGCAGCGGGCCCGTGACGGTGTGACCGACCCGGTACGGCTTCGACTGGCGGATGCCGCTGATCTGGCCGTGGAAGAGGATCGCCCGCGCGCTGGCGGCGGACAGCTCTTCGGTGAGCCGCGCGACGGTGACCAGCTGCTCCTCGGTGCCGAGCGGGCGGATCATCTCGCGCGGCGGCGTCAGCGCCTTCGTCATGGTGATGCCGGCCATCGACGCGAGCCGCGCGGTCAGGCCCTGCGGGTAGCCGCTGGCGGGCCATGGTTGCCTGGAGCCACCTTCCAGCGAACGCCGGACGAAGCGGCCGAGGTGCTCGATGACCATGGCCTTCCCGCGCTCCTCGGTCGGCTCGCCTTCGCCGAACAGCCGGAACGACGCACCGTTGATCACCACGTTGTCCGGAGCGGCGACCTCGGCGATGTGCCGCGGCTGCTTGAGTAGCCACTTCACGTAGTCGGGGATCGTACGGCGGACGGCAGCCTGGTCGTCGACGCGGAAGGCGTCGAGCAGGTACTCCTCCAGCAGCACACCCGGGCCGCTCGGGATCGCCTCGATCGGGAACGCGTCTGGCAGCTGACCGGCGCCCGCCACGACGTACCACGCCGGGGCCAGTTCGACGGTCAGGCCGGAGCGCACGGTGTCCTGCACCAGGCGGTACGGGTCCATCAGGTTCGTACCGGAGTAGCGCTCGGCCATCAGGCGAGCGGCCACCGCGGCCGGCATCGGGCCACTGACATCGGTCAGCGCGACCCGCGCCTCGACCAGCGACGGGAAGACCGCGTAGCGATGCGTGACGGCCAGGCCGGCGTCCTGCAGCGCGTTCTCGAGCGGCTTCAGGCCCGCGGGTGCGGTGTCGGTCAGGTTGCGCGCCCACTCGTCGTCACGCGGCAGCGCGGCCGCGATGTTCGGCTGGATCAAACGCTCGAAGCCGAACTCGTTCTGGGCGCCGAGCAGCAGGCGGCCGCCGGGAACCAGTCGCGCCTGCAGGGCGGCGAGAGCGTCCGCCCAGGTGAGCTTGGCCGTGTCCGGGCTGACCAGCCGGTCCAGGCCGTCGAGCGCGATGATCGCGTCGTAGCCGTCCGCGGCGCCGTACTCCGGCGTGAAGCGGTCCAGGGCTCCGCAGAAGACCCTGTTCTCGGTCAGGGGTTGGACGATATACCGCTCGGCGATCTCTTCGGCGTCCGGAGCGGACCGCACGAGGACATCGACGGAGGCCACGCGGGAGGCCACATCGATGATCAGGTCCACGGAGTGCGGACCTGCGAGCAGGACTTTGTCGCTGGGCTGGAGGGCGGCGGCCAAGAGTGCTGCGGCGGCCGGTCCGGCAGCTGCCGGGCGGGCGTCGACAGGGTTCAGATCGGACCAATTGAGCATCTCGGCGCCGATCAAGATCGATCGGGTCACAGTCGTCACCTTAGGCCCCACACACGGCCATCAGCCAACCAACTTCGTCAACGTCTCGATAACACGATCGACGTCCGCATCGGTCAGGTCGGGGAACAGCGGCAGCGAGATCTCTTCGGAATAGAACCGTTCCGCGTTCGGGCAGAGACCGCGACGGTAACCCTGGTTGGCGAAAACCGGGTGCCAGTACACCGGAATGTAGTTCACCTGGACGCCGATCCCGGCCGCCCGCATCGCTTCGAACACCTCGCGGCGCCGTCCGTCCAGAACCCGGATCGGGTAGAGGTGCCAGGCCGGATCGACACCGGCGCGCTGCGTGGGCGTGCGCAGTCCTTCGACGTCGCGGAACGCCTCGTTGTAGCGCGCGGTGATCTCGGTACGGCGCTGCTTGAAGGCCGCGAGCCGCTTGAGCTGCGAAATCCCGAGGGCGCTGCTGATGTCGGTCAGGCGGTAGTTCACGCCGTACTCGTGGACTTCCTGGTGCCACGGGCCTTCGTCGGTGATCTCGAAGCGGTCGGGGTCCCGGACCAGGCCGATGAAGTGGAACTCGTGGGCCCGTTGGCCGATCGCCGGGTCCTTGCAGACCACCGCGCCGCCCTCACCGGTGGTGAGGTTCTTGGTGGGAAAGAAGGAGAGCGTTGTCACATCGGCGAGATCGCCGATCGGACGGCCGCCTGCGGTACCGCCGATCGAGTGGGCCGCGTCCGCGAGGGTCTTGGCGCCGACCCGGTCCGCCAGCGGCTGCAGCGCGTCGTAATCCGCGGCCTGGCCGGCGTAGTCGACGGCCGCGATGACCTTCGTCCGCTCGGTGGTGAGCGCCTCGACCGCGGTCGGGTCGATCAGCGTGGTGTCGTCCTCGACGTCGGCGAACACCACCTTCGCACCGAGCATCGCGGCGCACGACGCGGTGGCGACGAACGTCATCGGCGTGGTGATGACCTCATCACCCGGGCCGACGCCGAGCGCGGCGTACGCGATGTGCAGGGCCGCGGTGCCCGACGTACAGCTGACGACTCTGTGTCCGCCGGTCAGCTCGGAGACCGCGTTCTCGAAGGCGGTGACGGCCGGTCCGGTGGTGAGCCAATCACCCCGGAGTACCGCGGTGACCGCCTCGATGTCCTGCTCGGAGATGGACTGACGCCCGTACGGCAGCATTGGTATTGGTCTATTCCGTCTCGAGGATCTTGCGGATCTCGTCGATCGTGTACCACTGGTCGTTGGTGTCCGACGCGTAGTGGAAGCCCTCCGGCACCGGGATGCCGTCGGCCGGCGTCTGATAACCCCAGGTGGCGAGGTCGGGCTGCAGGATGTACCGGCTGCCGAGGGCGACCGCGCGGCGGCCTTCCTCCGGGCTGATCATCTCTTCGTGCAGCTTCTCGCCGGGGCGCAGGCCCACGTCGTGCATCTTCGCGCCCGGGGCGATCGCCTGGGCCAGGTCGGTCACCTTCATCGACGGGATCCGCGGCACGTACAGCTCGCCGCCCATCATCAGCTCGAAGGAGTCGACCACGAACTCGACCGCCTGCGGCAGCGTGATCAGGAAGCGGGTGCAGCGCAGGTCGGTGATCGGCAGCGACTTGCCGGCCTCGTGCAGCGCCCTGAACTTCGGGATGATCGAGCCGCGGCTGCCCATCACGTTGCCGTACCGGACCACGGCGAACCGGGTCTGGTACGCCGCCGCGTAGTGGTTGCCGCTGATGAACAGCTTGTCCGCCGTCAGCTTGGTCGCGCCGTACAGGTTGATCGGGCTGGACGCCTTGTCGGTGGACAGCGCGACGACCTTCTTCACGCCGGCGTCGATACTCGCCTCGATCACGTTCTGTGAACCGACCACGTTGGTGCGGACGAACTCCCACGGGTTGTACTCCGCGGTGTCGACCTGCTTCAGCGCGGCCGCGTGCACTACGTAGTCGACCTTGTGCATGGCGCGCTCGAGCCGGGACTGGTCGCGGACGTCGCCGATGAAGAACCGCAGCCGCGGGTCGTCGTCGAACAGCTGCCGGACCTCCCACTGCTTCAGCTCGTCGCGGCTGAAGATGATGATCCGGCGCGGGTTCAGGTGATCGAGAGCGTGCCGGACGAACGCCTTGCCGAAGGATCCGGTGCCGCCCGTAACAAGGATGTCGGAGCCGGTGAGGATGGACACGTCGAGCGGGACCCTTCTGAACGGAGGCAGAACAAGCGCACACACGGGGTGTACGACCACGAACAATAGCTGCCCGGTCCACGACCCGCTCAATCGAGCCCGATACGGTCAGGGGGTGAAGCGGGTCGGGATTCGATGTGACGTGGGGCCGGAGCGCGGAATCGGGCATGTGATGCGGTGCCTGGCGCTGGCGGAAGAGCTGGGCCGGCGAGGTGCCGAGGTGGTGTTCGTTTGCGACGCCCACACGGTGCCCTGGGGCCAGGCGCAGATCGCCGCGCGCGGGATCCGGGTGGAGCCGGCCGTGTGGTCGGCGAGTGAGCACGTCGAGCTGTTCGAGCGGCTCCAGGTGGACGCTGTGGTTTTCGACACATACGACGTCGACGCCTCGGTTTACCCGGCGGTTCGGGCCGCCGGGCTGCCGACGCTCGCGATCGTCGACGGTGATCTGCGGGGTGCGCAGGCCGACGTACTGGTGGATCAGAACCTCGACTCCGAGCTGGACGACCCTGTGTTGCCGGAGCGGTCGATCCGGCTGGCCGGGCTCGACTACGTGATGATCCGGGACGAGATCCTCGCCCTGCGGCCGTCCGAACCGCCTGCGCCGCGGGAGAACGCCGTACCGAAGGTGTTCGCGTTCTTCGGCGGGACGGACGCGTTCGGTGCCGGTCCGTACGTCGTTCAGGCGCTGGCGGCGAGCGGCGTACCGTTCGAGGCCACCGTGGTCGCGCCTCGGCCCGAGCTGGCGGAGGCGATCGCGGCGGTCGAGCTCCAGGCGAATCAGCGCGTCGACGTGATCGGGCCGACGGATCGGCTCGCGGCGACGGTTCGGGAGGCCGACCTGACCATCAGTGCGTCCGGTACGTCGACCTGGGAGCTGCTGTGCCTCGGTGCCACGGCCGGGCTGGTGTGTGTGGTGGACAACCAGGTGATGGGCTACGAACGCGCGATCGCCACCGGTACGGCGGCTGGGATCGGCGTGCTCTCGGACTTGAAGGCGGATCCGTCCGCGGCTGCCGGAGTCCTGAAGAAGCTGCTGACGGACCCGGCGGAGCGGGCACGGCTCGCCGCCGCGGGCTGGAAGCTTGTCGACGGCAACGGTCGGGTCCGGGTCGCCGACGCGCTGCTGGCGCTTACCTGATCTCGTAGACCGTCGCGTCCAGCGTCGCGTGCCGGAGCCGCACGTAGTTCCGGAGTGCCGGCGACACCTTGCCGGCCCGGTTGTCGGCGTACAGCCAGCGGACGCCGGCCTTGCGCAGCCGCTCGATCACCGCGGGCGTGGGCGAGACGAAGGCGACGTCGTTGGCGGCGAGTTCCTCGCTGTTCCAGTACGGAATCAGGCTCGGGTTGCTGTTGGTGGTGAGGGCGATCCGGGTGGCCTGGTTGGAGTATCCCCAGCCCTCGATCAGGACCGGGCGCTCGGACAGTGCGGCGAGCCAGAAGTGCCGGCTGTCGCAGATGTTGTCCCGCTTGACGATGCAGTGCGCGTTGGTCGCGATCAGCTCGCCAGGCTTGCTGTTCCGCCGTAGCCACCGCGCCGCACCGGCCTCCGCCGCGGTCGCCCCGCCACGCCCGGGATGCGCGAAGACGAGATTCGACGCTTTGTCCGAAACCAAGGCCTGCAAGGAAATCAGTGTCGCGCCGATCATGCAGGCGGCCACCGCGGCAGCGACGAAGGCCACCAGAATGTTGCCCGGCCGCCGCGCCACCTTCCACCCGAGCGCGACCACCAAGGCAACAGCACCGATTGCGGCACCCGCCCACAGCCAGGGCCCTGTCAGACCAGGCAGATCGGCCGATTGCACTCGCGCGACAGCCAGCGCCACCAGCCCAAGCAGTCCAGCCGTGGCCACGAGCACCATGCTGCGCCGATCACCGAGCCGTCCGACCAGATTGGCCAGTCCGACACACGCGAGTACGGCGATGACCGGGAAGGCCGTGCGCAGGAAGTAGACCTGGCTCATCCCCGCCTGGGTCGTCATCAGTGTGCCCAGCAACCCGGCGGCTGCGAATCCCACCAGGAACGCGATGGCCGGATCCCGCCACTTCCGCCCGAGGAAGAACGTTCCCGACGCCGCGAGCCCCCAGCTCAGCAGGATCGTTGCTGCCGACAACAACTGGGCATGCGGATCCGACGCCACCAGCTTGTGCGGCGCCAATTGGACGAACGTCTGGAACGGCTGAACCTTCGTCCCCCACGTGGTGCCGCCGAAGATGGTCACCAGCGCACCCAGAAAGAGGAAGAACGACAGCAACCCACCGATCAGCGCCGTCCGCGTGTTTCGCCGGATCATCATCAATTGCAGGAAGGCGAACGCGAATCCCACGCCCAGCAAGGGAAGGATCGTCGACTTGGCGCCGGCGGCAACCAGTCCGAGCAGGACCAGCAACACCCATCGACTCCGCGGCCGATCTGCCCGGAGGAGATCAACCACCACCACACAGATCGCGAGCGCGATCAGCACGCCGAGGTTCTGCGTCGGACTCAGATAGGCCGCGACGGCGGTCGAGATCCCGCCCAAACCAACCTTCGCAAAAGGCTCCACGGCTCCGCCCAGCCCCGCGATGAGTACGGCGAGTGGACCCGCCCACGTCGCACCCGCCTCGGCGGTCGGCGTGAACCGGGTAGCCAGCGCGAAGACCAGTCCACAACCAGCGAGGAACAATGGCAGCCAGGTCAGCGAATGGATCAGGTCGGTGAGGTCGATCCGGGTCGCCCAGGCCGTCGCGGCTGTCGCCTGGTGAAAGAACGTGTGGTACTTGATCGGTTCGCCACCGAGCCACAGCGTCGCGATCGGCACGTCGTACTTCGCACTGGCGGCCAGCGCCTGCTGGAAGGCCAGATCCGGATACGCCCGCAACGGGTCCGTGTACGCAGGCAGGAACTGACCCGGCCCGCGCCGATACACCACCAGTACGACGACCGCAGTCGCCGCGGCGAGCAGCCACGCTTGCAGAGGCCGCAGCGGTTGCTCCACCCGGCGCCAGACGCGCGCCCGTGCGTCGCTGTCCGCGAACGCGACCAGCAGTACGACGGGCGCCCACAGCCAGGACCACGCCTGCAGGCCGACCGACGCGCTGGCCAGATAGACGATCACCTGCGCCGCGGTCCCGACGGCGAACCCGGCAGAGAGGTCCTCGACGAGGTTTCGGCCGTAGTTGCCGATCAGCCGCCACAGCGCGAACCCGGGCAGTGCGATCCCGAACCCGGTGAACAGCACGAACCGGCCGACCTCGCTGAGCGTCGAGTCGAGCAGCAGCAGGGTGATCGCCAGGATCGCGGCGGCCACGCCCGCGACTAGACCGGAAAGGGAAGGTCCCGATGTTCTCGGCCCCCGCCGCCTCGCCCTCGCGCGCATGGCGGCAACCCTAGTACCTCGCACTCTGTGAAACCTGCTACGTCACGAATGCGCAGGGTCACTCCAGTTCGCTAAGCTGCCGAGCCATGCCGGTGGGTTCGCTCTGATGGGTTGGTACGACGCGCTCGAGGCCGGTGAGCTGACCGTCCGGCCGTCGGTGGAGGCGGCGAAGCGGTTCGAGGTCTCGATCGACCGGATGTCGGTGTCCGCTTCCGCCGGTACGCCGCTGGCCGAAGTACTCGCGGCAGTCGAGAAGTCCACCGCCGATGTGATCGTGCTGCGGTACCCGGCGCGGGAGACGACCTGGTTCGCCGCGCTGGCGAGCGGCCCACGGCAGGCCGTGGTCGCTGACACCGTCGTCTACTGGGCCCTTCCGGTCGGCAAGGGCCGGCGGCCGGCGCCACTGGCCGGGTTCACCGCGCGGACCGAGGAGTCGGCCGACGACGTACTGGTGGACGACGTGGTCGCTGACATCTTCGGCGACTCGGGGAACCACTACTGCGCCAACCCGGTGTTCGACCGGGCCCGCGCACTGGCCGGCCGGCAGGACTGGGCCAGGCGGCGGATCGCCGACGCCGGCGCCGTGGTGCTACGCGGCCCGGACCGCCGGGTACTGGCGCTGGCGGCGATCGACCGGCAGCGCTCCTGGACCGAGATCGAGCTGGCCGGCGTCGTACCGGCTGAGCAAGGTCGCGGCCGGTACGGTCATCTGCTGGCCGCGATCGAGGACCACTGCACGACCCGCCGGCTCGTCGTCTCCACTCAGGCTCACCACACCGGCATCCAGCGCGTCTGGGCCCGATACGGATTCGAACCCGTCCATAACCTTCTGACCGTTCACCTCGTTGCCGCTTCGTAGGGTGCTCTGGGGGGCACACCGCGTAATCAAGGCAGTGAGGGAGGACAGTGACGCCGCGACTCAGCGTGGTGGTGCCCTTCTACAACGTGGGGGAGTACATCGGGGACTGCCTGGACTCGATCGCCCGGCAGACCTGGACCGATTTCGAGGCGATCCTGGTCGACGACGGGTCGCCGGACGACAGCGCGGTGGTGGCGAAGGAATTCGCCTCCAACGACTCGCGGTTCCGGATCGTGGCGCAGGACAACGCCGGCCTCGGCCCGGCCCGCAACACCGGGGTCCAGCATGCCGTCGGTGAGTACCTGACCTTTGTCGACAGCGACGACCTGGTCACCCGGCACGGCTTCGAGCAGCTGATCCGGACTCTGGACCGGACCGGTTCCGACTTCGCCGGCGGCAACGCGCGCCGGTTCAACAACAGCTCCGGCGTGCGGCCGTCGTGGCTCCACCGGCAGGCGTTCACCGCCGATCGGATCGCCGTCCACGTCTCCGAGGTGGATGACCTGGTGCTGGACCGGATGGTCTGGAACAAGGTCTACCGCCGCTCGTTCTGGGACCAGTACGGCTATGAGTTCCCGGCGATCCGCTACGAGGACTACCCGGTCACCCTGAAGGCTCATCTGGACGCCGTCACCGTCGACACCCTCACCGCCCCGGTCTACTACTGGCGCGAGCGCGAGTCGGGCGAGTCGATCACCCAGCAGAAGTTCCAGCTCGGCAACCTCCGCGACCGGGTCACATCGGCCGGGCTGGTGCTGGACCTGGTCGAGGACAGCCTGCCGGTGATCCGCGAGCGGGTACACGCCCACCTCACCCAGATCGACGTACTGACGCTCATGTCCGCGTTCGGCACAGTGCCTCCGGAGCAGGAGCAAGACCTGGTCGATCTGGCTCGTCAGCTGCTCGACAGGCTGGACGAGTCGGTTCTCGACGCCGCCCACCACTACGACCGGCTCCAGCACTCCGCGCTCCGGCAGGGTGACATCGACCTGCTCCGGCGCCTCGCGGTGTTCCGCAACGAGGGCGGCCTGCGTGGTGGCGGTGCTCGTGCGCTGCCTCGGTTGGGGCGACCCTGGCAGTTCGACTACAACTACCCGGGCGTGCGTGAGGCCGCCGTACCGCAGGAGCTGTACCGGGTCGCGAAGGAGGACCTGAGCCTCACGACCAGCGTCCGCGAGGTGAAGTGGATCGACGGAGGCCTCTCGGTCAAGGGGACGGCCGAGATCCGGCATCTGGAGACCGACCAGTCGTCGAGTCTGCGGATCGCGCTGGTCATCGCCGGCGTTCGGCATCCTTTGGCCGTACGGCGGTATGAGGCGACCGACCTGCATGGCGACGTCAGCCTGGTCGGGTTCGAGGTCGTCCTGGACCGGGAGCTGCTGGCCCGATGCACGGCCGGGGCTGCGCACTTCGACGTACGGCTGAAGGCCGGGCGACTGAGGGGGCAGGACAAGCTGCGCGGGCAGGGACCGGGGAGCCCTGGGTGGCCGCCGGGGGCGTGGATCGACGAGACCAACTGGATTCAGCCGGGTCCGGGTAAGGATGGATACTTTGGCATCCGGCGGTTCGAGGACCCGTGCCGGCTGACGTCGGTCGAGCAGACGCCGGACGCGCTGGTGCTGCACGGGCGGTCGTCGTTCGAGAACCCCTCGCTGTTCGTGAGCCGCCCGGTCTCCGGCGGGCAGGAGCAGGTGCCGCTGGAGCTGGACGGGCGCGACTTCACCGCGCGGCTGCCGATCCGGCCGATCATCGAGGACACCAACCCGGACGATCCGTTCAGCCAGCGGACTTCCCGGGTGTTCCGGCTCCGCTCTGCTGAAGGCGAGGAACAGTTGGTGGTGTGGACCGCTGGTGATCGCGCCGTCTCGCACGCCGAGCGCGGTCGAGTGGTGACGCTGACCCGGTCCAGCGGCGGCTATGTGAATCTGCACGAGTCGCCGGTCCGCATGTCCGCCGGCGCAGCGGTTGCCGCCGGCAACATGCTGGTGGTGCGCGGGCCGGACTGGGGTGAGGTCTCCTTCAGCTGGCGGCGATTCCTCGCCGACTCCGACGACCACCTCGACGTCGCCTGCCGCCGTACCTTCTCGGACGACGGCTGGGCGGCCGCGGTCCCGATCGAGGCGTTGATTCCGGACGAGGCGGTGAAGCCGTCGGTCGATCCGCTGGCGTCGTTGGCGGACTGGATCCTGTTCGCGGTGTGGCCGGACGGTACGTCGCACGCCGTACAGTGCGAGCCCTTCCTGTCCAGCCGGTTGCCGTTGACGCTGTCTCGCGGTGAGCACGCGCTCGCCGTACGACCGCATGCCGGCACGCTGCACGTGGAGGTGCGCTGATGCATCACCACAACCACTACTACGGTCAGGCGCACATCCTGGCTCGGTACGCCGGTCTGGACTTCGACCACCCGCCGCGGCTGCGTGGCTATCTGCAGCACGGCTGGAACATCGGCTGCGGCTGGAACCCGGTGCACGAGTTCTACGACGGCGCGTGGCGGTTCACCTGGAGCGATGCACCACGGCGGCGTGGGCACGCGCTGGGGCGGCGGAACTACCACAGCATCGGCGCGCCTTTCCTTTATCTGCTGGATCTCGAGCCTGCTGCCGAGGAAGAGCGCGAAGGAACGCTGTGGTTCCTCTTCCACGGCTGGGAGGGCGGCAAGATCCAGGGCGACCACCAGCGCCTGATCGACGAGATCCGCGAGACCGAGCCCGGCCCGGTCACCTTCAGCCTGTATTACACCGAGTACGAGCGTCCCGAAGTACGGCGGTACTACGAGGACGCCGGCTTCCGCGTGGTGTCGTTCGGGCGGCGCGGGTTCTCGTACGAGCGGACTGACCGGCGGTTCCTGTTCAAGCAACTGGCCGAGCTCCGGCGGCACAAGCGGGTCGCGGCGAACCGGTTGTCCACGGCAATCTTCTACGGCGTCGCCGCCGGCTGCGAACCGGCGGTGTACGGCGATCCGATGCAGATGGAAGGCGAGAACCCGCTGTTCGGCGGGGAGAGCCGGATCAAGCGGCTCTGGCCGGAGATGCTCGGCAAGTCGATCGACCTGGAAGCGGCCCGGGCCACCACCGACGTCGAACTCGGCCGGTCCTGGATGATGCCGGCCGCGGAACTGCGGATGCTGTTCGATTGGAGAGAGCGTGTCTGACGTCCTGGTGGTCCGCGGCGAGATGCAGCCCTGGACCGACCGCACCACTGACCACCCGGCGCTGGCCGCGCTGCTCATGGACGTTCTGCCGGCCGGCCGGCGGACCCTGATCGTCGGCCCACACTCGCCTTCCCTGGTCTCGTCCGTGCTCGACGGTGCCGGTGACACGACGATGCTCGTACGCTCGGTCTCGGACGCCGCTGAGCTTTCGGAACTCGAGGATCTGCAGGTGATCGCTGGTGCTCTGGATGGCCTTGTTTCGGAGCCCTTCGAGGTGATCGTTGCCGCCGACGGACTCGACCGCGTGCTCGGCTACGACAGCGACGACCTGAGCTGGACTGAGCGGCTGGTTGCGCTGGCCAGGTTGGCGACGCCGGACGCTGTGGTCGTCCTCGGCCTGGAAAACGAGTTCTCCCTGCTTGGTCTGCTCGACAGCCGCCCGGCCAACGAGCGCCACGGCGACGACGAGTGGCGGCCCCTGCATGACGATCCAACCCGGCCGGTCTCAGTGTCCCAGCTGAAGTCCGTGCTGCCTTGGAAAGCACAGGTCTACGCCAACTTCGAGTCGCGCACCCTTGTCGACGCCGACGTCATCGGCGAACTGCCCACTCGCCTGGCTGCGGAGGCCTTGGCAGCAACCGACGTGCCAGTGCTCTCGCCTGTTGCTGAGGGCGTCGAGACGGCCGCGCGGGCCGGACTGCTCGCCGGCGTCTCCACCGGCTGGCTCGCCATCTGCGGCGCGCTCCCGGCTCGAGCCGTCTACGCCCAAACCGGACCCGCGGTTCTGACGGCCGACCAGACTCTCACCGGCTGGGAGATCGAGGTCGGGCAGGCTCAGGTCGAAGGCGACCTGCGCTTCGACGCCAACGTCGTACCGGCTCACGTCCCCAACGGCGTCACGGTCGAGTCCGCGCTCTTCCGGCTCGCCGCTGCCGAAGACGTCCCGGCCTTCCGCAAGGTGGCGGCTCGGCTCGGTGAATGGGTCTCCTCTGAGGCCGGGGTGCTGCTTCGCTGGGACGACATCGTGATCGACGGGGACGACTTCGCCTTCGGAGTTTCGCCCTGGGTCGTGGCTGAGCCAGTCGGTCGAGCCGACCTGCTGACGGCTGCTTGGTGGCGGTTCCACGAGCGGCTGATCGGCGGCCATCGGCGTCACCCTTGGCCGCCGTGGATGGTGGGTGACGACCTCGTGTCCACCTGGCTGGGGATGTCCGGTGTCGAGCCGCCCGAACCCGTTCAGGCGACTTCACCTGACTCTCCGCCGGCGTCCGCCGTACAGGTTGCTCGAGGCAAGGAGCTGGCCGCGGCGCTGGCCGTCGTACTGGAGGAGAAGCCGGTTGCCGATCTGCGGTCTGCGGTAGCGGACGCTGACCGGGCTCGGCTTGAGCTGTTCGAGCTGAAGGGGCATGTCTTCGGGCTCGAGCGGACGCTCGGATTCCGCGACAAGGCGCTGAAGACTCGCGAGAACCGGATCAGCGAACTGCGCGTCGAGTTGCGAGAGACGGAGGTCGCGCTGAAGCGAGTCCGCGGCTCGCGCGCCTACGCCATCGGCCGGCTGATCTCGCGGGCCGCGCAGATCCGCAAACCGCGGGCGTTCGCGGGCAAGGTCAAGCGCCGGATCCGCAAGAAGATCCCGCGGCGCCGCTAACGCCGCGCGACCAGCAACTGGTGGGTGTCGGGCCAGTCGATCGGGTCGCCGTCCGGAGTGGTGAGGGCGGCGACCGGCGCGATCCTGTTGTCGATCACCCAGTCGTTGCGCCACGCCTTGGACGCCCGGTCGATGGTGAAGCCGGCGCGTTCGGCGACCGCGGACCAGCCGGCGAAGTCGAGCCCGCAGAACTGCTCGTGCGTCTCGCTCAGCCAGTTGTCGACGTAGTCCTTGCGGGTGAGGAAGTCCATCGCGTCGGCCAGTCGCAGGACCAGCCCGTCGCCGCGGACGTCGTACTCGAACGGCACCTTCGCGTTCCGCCGGAAGTCGTGCGCGAACTGGAAGAACCGCGCCCGGGTTGACAGTTGCCGGACGTACGACGCTGAGTCGTGTAGGTGCTCGAGTTCGGTGATCTGGTCTGGGTTGACGCCGTCGCTGTCATCCAGCGTCAGTACGACGGGACGGTCCGGCTCGGCGGGTCCGCAGACGTCCGAGTTGACCCAGACGCCGCCGGGTGCGGTATGCGCGAACAACGCGTCGGCGAAGCGTTGCACGGTCGCCGGGCGCGAGCCGTCGGCGTACGACCAGATCTCGTGGGTGAGCGCGAGGGTCAGGGTGCTGTCGATGGATCGCGGCGGGAAGACGGCGGAGCCGAGCATGTTGCGCTGGTAGAAGTACACGTTCGGGTTGTGGAACAGGCCTTGTTCCTTCTTGTGCACGCATTCGGCGTACAGATGGCGGGCGACCTCCACGCCGATCAGGTCGGATTCGTGAAAGCGCGGATCCGCGTCGATCAGCTGCAAGGTCGCGCCGGTCGCGCAGCCGATGTCGAGAATGCGGCCGGGCTTCACGAAGTCCTTGATCTGCTGCCATTTCCGGTCCGCCGCGGTCTCGAACGCGTCGGCGTACGTCTTGTAGTCCCGCGTCGTGGTGAGCCCGCCGTCGTCGCCGACCACCGGATCGTTCACACACCGCTTGATGTGCGCGTCCAGCCCGTACCGCTCGAACACATCCACCGTCGCCGGATGCGCCAGCTCCCGCCACCGATCATTGCCCTCAGCAATCATCAGCAACACGTCCCAGGGCCGCGCCGTCCCCTCCGGCTCGACCCCGACCACCTCATACCCCAACTGCTCATAGAGCTTGCTCACCTCAGGGGTAGAGCAAGCCACCACAGTATTTGCCGGCGTCAACCGCACCAGATCATCGGTCCCGGCCTCGATCGCCTTCACCGTCACCTCGGCGAACTCGTCCGTCGGCGGCGTATCCACCACCCCCACCACCACCGACCGAACCCCGGCTCCGGCACTGAACCGCTCGATGGCAGCCTCCCGCCGATCGAACGCAACGGGATTTCGCTTCGTCGTGTGGTGATTGGCCGAAGTAACCGCCCAGACCACGGTCCGATCCCGGAACCGCTTCAGGAAGTCCTCCTGAAACCGGGTCAGCACGTGGTGCCGACCCGGAAACAGCAGATATTCCTTTGTTGTCAGAGCAGGTCCCAGGTGAGTGGGGTGCCTGCCTGGGCGTCTACGCGGAAGGGGCGGCCCTCGACCTGGGCGAAGGCGTCGGGGAGGAGGCCGCCGGCGGGGCGGACGGAGCGGACGTTTTCGGGGGTGATCGGGTCGCCGGCCTTGACGTCCTGGGTGACGTAGAGGGAGCGGCGGAAGCGGAGCACGTTCTGCTCGGCTTCCTTCGGGCCGATGACGGGCTCGCCGAGGGCCAGCTGGGCGACCTTGGTGTTCTCCACCAGCGCGGCCAGCTCGTGCGGCTCCAGGGAGAACGCGGAGTCCACGCCGCCGTCGGCTCGGGAGAGCGTGACGTGCTTCTCAATGACCGTGGCTCCGAGAGCGACGGCCGCGACCGCGGCGCCGATGCCCATGGTGTGGTCGGAGAGACCGATCTGCAGACCGAACGCGTCACGCAGCACCGGGATGGACCGCAGGTTGGACTGCTCGACCGGGGCCGGGTAGCTCGCCGTACAGGAGAGCACGATGATCTGCTCGTTGCCGGTCGACCGCGCCGCGCGGACGGCGGCGTCGATGTCGGTCAGCGTCGCCGAGCCGGTGGAGATGATGATCGGCTTGCCGGTCGCCGCCATCCCGCGGACCAGCGGCAGGTCACCGATCTCGTTCGAGGCGACCTTGTACGCCGGGACGTTCAGCTTCTCGAGGAAGTCGATCGCGGTCTGGTCGAACGCCGAGGAGAACGCGACCATGCCCAGCGAGGTGGCCAGGTCGAAGATCGGCTCGTGCCACTCCCACGGCGTGTGCGCCTCCGCGTAGAGGTCGTACAGCCGCGCGTCGGCCCACAGCTTGTGCTCCGACGGCAGCCGGAAGGCCGGCAGGTCGACGTCGAGCGTCATCGTGTCCGCGGTGTAGGTCTGCAGCTTGAGCGCCTGCGCGCCCGACTCCGCGACCGCCCGGACGATGTCCTTCGCCCGCTCCAGATCGCCGTTGTGGTTGCCCGACATCTCGGCGATGATGAACGGCTGGTGGTCCGGTCCGACCGGCACGCCGCCGATCTCGATCATGCTCATCCACGTCCTCGCTTCGCTCCGGGCGCGGATGAGACACGAGATGCGCTGTGTTCGATGGTGATCTCGCTTCGCTCGCTCACTTACTACTTCCCCTTGCGTCGGTCCTGCTTGCGCAGGCTGATCGGAATCACGGTGATCTCGCGGCCGTCGGCGTACCGCTGTTCGGGCGTTCCCTCGGTGAAGCGGAAGCGCCGGTTCATCTGCCGGACCACGGCGTTGTGCTCGAGCACCTCGCCGGTGAGCAGCTCCAGGCCGAGCTCGTCGAACGCGTACGACGTCGCTTCCTTCATCACCTCGATCCACGCCGGCAGCGTCTCGCCGCGCTCGGCGAGCCCGTCGGCGTCGAGGAAGAAGCCCCAGGCGGCGGTGGATCCTTCGATGTCGAAGAAGTTGACGACGCCGGCCGTCATACCTTCCCGCTCGTAGATCAGCACCCGGCGGGTCGGGTCGGCCGACGTCTTCGCCCACCACGCGGCGTGTTCGTCCGCGGTGATCTCGTGCGACTGGATACTGACGTCACGGTTGGCCTGCTGGTTACGCAGCAGCCTCATCGTGTCGACATCGTGCTCGGTGGCGGGGCGCAGCATGAGGTCCACCGTACTGACCACTTCTACTCACCGCACAATTGAGGTAAACATCTTTCGAGCTGAACGCGAGAGATGGTCGGAGAGTGACATGAGAGTCTGGCGAGTCATGGGCGTCCTCGGAGCCGCGGCAGTGCTGTTGCTGAGCGGCCTCACTAGTACGGCGTCAGCGGCGCCGACTGAGCCTCGTTGTACCTCGAACCCGGCCACCCCGCTCCGGCAGTTCCGGGCGACCTGGGTGGCGTCGGTGGTGAACATCGACTGGCCGTCCAAGACCGGTCTGCCTGCGGCACAGCAGCAGGCTGAGCTGATCGGCTGGCTGGACGACGCCGTACGCCAGCACCACAACGCCGTCGTACTCCAGGTCCGCCCGACCGCCGACGCCTTCTGGCCGTCCTCGGTCGAGCCCTGGTCGCAGTACCTGACCGGCACTCAGGGCGGCAACCCCGGCTACGACCCGCTCGCCTTCGCCGTCGCCGAGGCGCACAAGCGCAACCTCGAGCTGCATGCCTGGTTCAACCCGTACCGGCTCTCGATGGGCACCAACCTCAACGCCCTGGTCCCGACGCACCCCGCCCGGCAGCACCCGGACTGGGTTGTCACGTACGGCGGGAAGCTCTACTACAACCCGGGTATCCCCGCGGCCCGCAAGCTGGTCGAGGCCGCGATCATGGGCGCGGTGTCGAAGTACGACATCGACGGCGTCCACTTCGACGACTACTTCTACCCGTACCCGGTGGCCGGCCAGGTCTTCGACGACGCGGCGACGTACGCGCAGTACGGCGCCGGATTCCCCACACTTCAGGCCTGGCGGCGGAACAACATCGACCTGCTGATCCAGGAGATGCAGCAGCGGATCAAGGCGATCAAGCCGTGGGTGAAGTTCGGCATCTCGCCGTTCGCGGTCTGGCGCAACAAGGCGACCGACCCGCTCGGCTCCGACACCACCGCCGGTGTCCAGACGTACGACGACCTGGCCGCGGACACCAGGCGCTGGGTGCGCGAGGAGTGGATCGACTACATCGTCCCGCAGGTCTACTGGGCCGGCGGGTTCGCTCCGGCCGACTACAACAAGATCGTGCCGTGGTGGGCCGAGCAGGTGCGTGGCACCCACGTGCACCTCTACATCGGCGAGGCGACGTACAAGGTCGGTACGTCGACCCAGTCGCCGGACTGGTCCGACCCGGCCGAGCTGAGCGACCACCTGGCGTTCGACAGTACGATCCCCGAGGTGAAGGGCAACATCTACTTCTCCGCCAAGGACGTCCGCGCCGACCGCCTCGGCGCCACCACTCTGCTCAACAACACCTGGTACACCCGCCCGGCGCTCATCCCCACCATGCCGTCGCTGGACTCGCGTGCGCCCCTCCCGCCCCACGCCGTACACGCCAGTCGCACGGCTGACGGCGTCCAGCTCAACTGGCGCCGTACGTCGGCCGACACCACGTCGTACGCCGTCTACCGCCGTGAACTCACCGGCGACGACCACTGCCCCGACAACGACGCCCGCAACCTCATCGCCACCATCCGCTCCAGCGAGTCCTATCTGGACACCACAGCAACCCCCGGCACCCCCTACCTCTACACAGTCACAGCCCTAGACCGCCTCTCCAACCAAAGCACCCCCATCCCCGCCGTCTCCCTCCGCTAAGCGGACCGCAGTCCTGCCAAACGTAGGGTTCAGGCCCTGCGATCGGTAGCGTTCATGGGCTCCGGAAGCCCGGCGTGGTGGTGATCTGCGTCGGGAGGGTGCGGAACGTCGGGGGTGTCAGCGTGGGGGTGAATGTGGGGATGCTGCCGGTCGGGAAGGTCTGAGTGGGGAGCGTCTGCGTTGGGAGGGTGGGTGTGGGCGTGGGGAAGGTTGGTGTTGGAGTGGGAGTCGGGAACGGGTTCGCTGGTGGGGGTGGGTAGAGCTGGTAGACGCGGACGGTGCCGTATTGGAAGCGGAGGGCGCTGAGGCGGTCGAGGTTCTCTGGTGGGGCGCTGACGCGTTCGTCGAGGAGTAGCCACTGGACGCCGTACTTGGTGCGGAGGGTTTCCAGGAGGTCGCGCGTCGGGCTGGTGAAGGCTTCGTCGTTGAGGCGCAGGACGTCCTCGTCCCAGTAGCGGCCCTGGACGCCTGCGGGGTACGTGTCGTCGACTCTGGTCGTGTAGGCCCAGCCCTGCACGAGTACGCGGCGTTCGGCGTAGCCGGCGATCCAGTACGAGCCGGTGAGGCACGGGGACGCCTGGGCGCGGTGGCAGTGCAGGTTGGTCGCGATCAGGTCGTCCGACCCCGAGTTCCGCCGGATGAACCGCGCCGCCTCGATCCCACCGGGCGCGATCGAGTCATACGACGTCAGCGGTGGCGTGGCGAACTTCCGCAGCGACGCCGCCGTCGGGGAGACCGTCGTACCCAGCAGAACCGCTACAGCGATGACAGCCCACGTACGACGTGACCCGCGCAGGACCAGCCCGAGTACGCCGATGCCCAACAAGGCAATGACCAGCGCAACCGCCAAGCCCTGGCCGAAGCACGAAGCAGAGCTACAGGAGTCGTCCGAGCGATACCGCCCCCAGTAAATCGCGGCAGCGCCGATGAGCAGCGCCAGACCCGCCACGTAGAACTGCTTGCCCTCCAGCGACCCGAGCCCCCAAGTCGCCAGCAGTACGCCGTAAATGAAGCCAGTGCGGATGAAGAACAGCTGCGACTGGCCGTCCTCGTACAGCAATGACGAACCGGCGATCGCAGCCAGCAAACCCACCAGCAGGAACACAACCATCGGGTCGCGCGCCAGGCGCCGCCGGATCAGCAGAGCACCAACAGCAGGCATCAGCCAGCCGAGCACCACCACTGCGCCAACCACAGCAACAGCAGAACCCATGTGCTCAAAGGTCGCCGCCGGCTCGAACGCCACGCTCGACAAAGCACCACGCAGTACAAGGAAGGAGGTCAGCGCATAGGCGGCAGCAACCCCAACGCCGAGGATCAGCCCACGCAGGTTGAGCCGTCCTGCCCGCACAGTCAGGTAGACCCACGCAGCAGCCAGTCCGACGGCGTAGACCGGCAATGCGGTCGCCTTCGTCAGCGCAAGCGCAGCGATGAGCACACCGGCCACCACGAACAGTCCAAACAGTTGGCCCCGGCTCTGGCCCGGCTTACGTCGTAGCAGCAGGGCAGTGACCGCCATGAGCGGCAGCAACAGCACAGTGGAGAACGCCTGCGGCGGATTGGTCAGCTGACCCAGCGAGAACGGACCGTCAGCGAACACCCGGCCCGACACGGCCCACGGCCACGCGGCGAGGTCGCCGGCCAGCACTGAGAACGCAGCAGCGATAGGAGCAGCGACAGCACGGCCAGTGAGCAGCATGCCGACCGCTGCGGCACCCAAGACAGTGAGAAGGATCATGGCGAACGGCACGATCCGGAACGTCAGTACGTCGAGCGGAACGCTGGTCACCCAGTGCGACGACGCTATGTGGTCGTACGCCGCCCAGTGGCTCGTCAACCACTTCCCATCGGCGTACGGCACCTTCGGCGGGAAGTGGTGAGTCAGCTCGGCGGCGAGCGCGAGGCTGTGCGGCGCGTCTGAGTTCGGCCGCAGGGCGTTCGGCCCGTTGAGCGGGATGAGCCGCGACCCCACCCGCACGAACCACGCCGCGGCGATGCCGACCGCCACCATCACACCGGCGGTCGCCCACCACGGCATGGGTCGCTCAGGCAGCTTGCGGCGTGGCAGCGCCCGGAACATCCCAAAGGCCAGCGCCGGCATCAGCAACGCCGCGAACGGCATGCTGAACAACATCCCGATCGGGTAGAGCAGCGTCTCGACGGCCAGTCCGAACGCCGTACCGAGCACGGCATCCGCCAGGAACCATCCCGTGCCACCGGTCAGCCGCCGCCAGAACATCGTCCCGGGTACGGCGATGATGACCAGGAGGTAGCCGAGATACGCGCCCGGCATCCAGGGCGGGTGCTCCTGCAGTGCGACGAACCACGCCAGCGGCAACACCGGCAGGCTCACCACCGCGGCCACGCGCATGCCCCGCCCAGCTGTGGTCATAGCGCGCCAGTCTAGGAGTCAGACGCGTCACATCCGCGCCGGGCAAGCCGTTTACCCACAGGGAGAACCCGCTTACACTGGGTGATCTCCCGCGCCAGGGAGCCGCCCAGCACATCGCCGGACTCCCGATGGGGGAGATCCTGCTGTCACAGCGCCAGCCGAACCGCCGTGAGGGGTGGTTGGGAGATGGACGCTAGTCTTTGGGGCTATGGGTTTGGTGGAGCGGGACAAAGTCCGCGAGTTGATGGGTGAGGTCATGAAGGCGCAGGGCAGGACGTTGCCCAGCGACGACGCCGCGGATCTGCGGGAGATCGGGTTCCGGTCGCTGGACTTTTCCGAGCTGGCCCTCCGGGTGGAGGACGAGCTGGGCGACGAGCTGAACTTCGATGCCCCCGGGCTGCGCCGGATCACCACGGTCGGCGACGTGCTGGACTTCATCGAGCAACTTCAGACGGCGTGACCACGAAGCGCCGGACCACCGCTCTGATCGGTGACGACAACACCGTTGTCGTCGCCGGGAAGAGGCTGACTTGGCGGACGCTGCACAAGCTGCCGCAGTTGCCGTCGCCGGCCGCCGTACTGGTGGACAACGGCGCCGACGCGCTGGCGGCCGTCCGTCACCACGCCGTCCACGGCACCGAGCTGCTGGTCGCCACCGCGTCTCGCGTCGACGACCGCCTGCGGGAGGAACTGGGCGAGTCCGGTTTCGCCATCGTGCTGCCCGACGGCGAAGTGACGCCGGCGAAGCTCAAGCGGGTCGAGGAGTCCGGCCGGGCGTGGCTGCTGACTTCCGGCTCGACCGGCCGTCCGAAGCGGATCGGCCACACCCTCGAGTCGCTGACCACGGTCACCGGCGACCAGCCGGCGCGCACCTGGCTGCTCCCGTACTCCCCGGGCACCTACGCCTGGTGGCAGATCGTCACGCTCTCACTGACCCAGGCCGATCAGGGCGTGGTCGTGATCGAGCCGCACGAGCTGGAGACCTGGCCGGCCATCGCCGCCGAGCATGGTGTCACCGCCGCCTCCGGTACGCCGACCTTCTGGCGGCAGGCGATCTACCGCGACTCCGACGCATTGGCCGCCGTACCGCTGGAGCAGATCACGCTGGGCGGTGAGCCCGTCGACCAGGCGATCCTCGACCAGCTGCGGGAGGTCTTCCCGAAGGCCCGGATCTCCTGGATCTACGCGTCCTCCGAGGTCGGCGCCTCGATCGTCGTGCACGACGGCAAGGCCGGCTTCCCCAAGGCGTGGCTGGACCGCGAGCCGCAACCGGACCGTCCCGCACTGTCCGTCGACGGCGACGAGCTGGTCATCCGCTCGCCGCACCACGGCGCCGGGCTCGTCGGTGCGGTGCACACCGGCGACCGGGTCGAGTTCGACGGCGACCGGGTGCTGATCACCGGCCGCCTCGACACCGACGAGATCAACGTGGGCGGTTCGAAGGTCTCGGCCGGCGTGGTCCGCAACGTGCTGATGGGTCACCCGGGCGTCGCCTGGGCGCGGGTGTTCGCCCGCAAGGCCCCACTGGTCGGCCGGATGGTCGCCGCCGAGGTGGTGCCGAATCCGGCCCTCGGCCCGATCACCGACGCGGACCTGGTGCAATGGTGTTCCAGCCGCCTGCCGGACTACGGCGTCCCGCGGCGCATCCGGTTCCTCGACGAAATCCCGCAGAAAGAGACCCTGAAGAGCGATGTCTGACTCCACCGTCGTCCCGCCCGCGTCGGTCGTGCTCGTGTCGGGTGGCTCCCGCGGCCTCGGCCTCGCGATCGTCACCGACCTGCTCGCGTCCGGCCTCAAGGTCGCCGCCTTCGCCCGGACCGTCACGCCTGAGCTGACCGCGCTCGGCGAGAAGTACCCGGAGCACCTGCACTACGGCTCGGTCGACATCAACGACCCCAAGGCCGGCCAGGACTTCGTCAAGGAGGTCGAGGCGAAGCTCGGCCCGATCGACGGTCTGGTCAACAACGCCGCCGTCGGGCAGGACTCGCTGCACGTCCACACCTCGGCGGACCAGGTGGCCGCGATCATCCAGACCAACCTGACCTCGCCGCTGGTGCTGACCCGGTTCGTCCTTCGCCGGATGCTCGCGAAGGGCCTGAAGGGCCGGATCGTCAACGTCACCTCGATTTGCGCGCAGCGCGGCTACCCGGGCCTGGTCGCCTACTCCGCGACCAAGGGCGGGATGGACTCGGCGACCCGTTCACTCGCCCGCGAGCTCGGCGGCCGGGTGCTCGCCAACTCGGTCGCACCCGGCTTCTTCGCCTCGGAGATGTCGGCCGTGCTCGGCCAGACCCAGCTGGACCAGATCGTGCGCCGTACCCCGACCGGTCACCTGACCGAGCCGGACGAGGTCGTCCCGGTGGTCCGGATGCTGCTGCTGGACAACACCAACATCAACGGTCAGGTGCTGGTCGTGGACGGCGCCGCCTCGATCTGAAGGCTTACGGCTTGATGTTCGCGTTCCGGTGGAACACGTTGTCCGGGTCGTACGTGCGCTTGATCTCGACCAGCCGGTCGTACTTGTCGCCGTACGTCGCCCGCAGCCGGCTCTCGTCGGACTCGGCCATTCCGTTGACGTAGCTGCCGATTCCCATCGAGTGGGGCTGTAACGCGTCCCAGAACGCCCGGACCCAGGCCGTCTCTGCTTCGTGCAGTTCCGGCACCGGACTGACCGCGATGGCGAACATCGCGTACCGATCGGTGCGCTGCCCGCCGAACGCGGTGGCGTCGTCGTCGACCTCCGAATACGCCTCGTTGAGCGGGTACAACAACACCGCTGACAGCGGCGAGTTCTTCCTCGGCACGTGCTCGGTGATGACTTCGATCGCGTCGTCGGTCAGGTCCTCGAGGTAGCAGCCCTTCTCGTAGTTCCACCGCCCCCAGTCGTTCGCCTCGTCCAGCGTCTGCTGGAGCGCGGTGAACGGCATCGGGGTGGCGAACTCGAACAGTGGCGGCAGCTCCGTGCGGATCTGCTCCAGTGTCTGCTCGTGCTCCTCCGGCGGGCCGAACCCGACGACCACCAGTCCGTAGCCAGGCTGGAAGTGGTACTGCTCCGGCACGAACGGCGCCGGCGGTGCGTTCAGGCACGCGGGCACCACGGTGATCTCCCGCGGCAGCGCCGGGGCCAGCTCGCGGGTCATCCGCAGCATGTCGGCGCCCTGGTCCAGGCCCCAGAACAGCAGACCGTAGTTGACCATCGGCCCGACCTCGTGCAGCCGGAACTCGAACTCGGTCACCACGCCGAAGTTGCCGCCGCCACCTCGGACCGCCCAGAACAGGTCGGCGTTCTCGTCCTCTGCCGCGCGCCGGATCTGACCGTCGGCGGTGACGATCTGGACCGATACCAGGTTGTCGATGCTGAGCCCGTGCTTCCGGGTCAGCCAGCCCATTCCACCGCCGAGCGTGAGCCCGGCGACACCGGTGTGCCCGACCATGCCGGCCGGCGCGGCGAGTCCGTACTCCTGCGTCGCCGCGTCCAGGTCACGCAGGAGGCTGCCACCGCCGACCCGAGCGAGACGCGCCTCCGGATCGACCGTCACCTGGTTCATCCGGCTGAGGTCGATCATCATGCCGTCGTCCACCGACGACTGGCCGGACATGCTGTGCGCACCACCCCGGACGGCGATCTCGAGCCCGTTCGCCACCGCGAACCGGACCGCGGCCGCGACGTGCTCGGCGGTCTGTGCTTGAGCGATCACGGCCGGCCGACGGTCATGCTGCGAGTTCCAGAGTCGCCGCGCGTCGTCGTACCCGTCCTCGCCTGGTGCCAGTACGGCGCCTGCCAGGGCCGTACGCAGGTCTTCGAATCCAGCTTCCGCAAGCTGAGTCATCTGATGTACCCCTCCCCGATGTGTTGCCGTCAAGCTAGGTGCCTGACCCCCTGTGGACAGCGTCCTTTAGGGCAGATCTTCGCGCGCTGTCTTCAGCCAGGGTTCAGAAAGGCCAGGTTTTCCACAAGGGCTCCGCATCGCGTTTGAGTGACAACTTCGTTGAGTGTCAGACTCGACCGCATGAGTGACGAGGAAATCCTCCGCCTGCTGCCGGTTGCCGCGCAGTTGGTTGCCGTCAGCGCCGATCAGGCTGACCTGCAGCTGGCCCGCCTGGGTGCGTACGACGAACGCGACCAAGCGCAGGTGGATCGTTGCCTGCAAGGGTTTCTGACCGCGCTTGTCCGTGCGGCCTGGGAGCGCGGCTGGGCGCCTGCCGATGTCGTGCAGCACGGCCGCCGTCAGCTGGAGGCAGGCGTCGAGCCGCTGCTACTGGCAGCGATCTCCTCAGAACACCAGGCCTACCAGCCCGCGACCATCGACCCACGCTGGCTCGACCAGCTCACCGACCTGGGCATCGGTTCGTTCGACGAGCTGAGTCTGACCCAGTGGGCAGCCGCGGCTCGCGTCGGCCGCTACCTGGCCCTCCATCACGCCCTCTTGCTCGCGGGCTTCCTCCAATCCCTGCCGATCCTGGCCCGCATCTATCCCCTGCCCGGTACGGCGGTACGAGGCCGAGGCCCTGTCGTACGCGCGGACGCCAAGATGCTGGCGCGGATCCGGGCACTCTTGGCGAAGGCGGAGGCGACGGAGTTTCCGGAGGAGGCCGAAGCTTTGTCGGGCAAGGCGCAGGAGTTGATGGCGAAGTTCTCGCTCGACCAGGCACTTGTCGAGGCAGGCCCCGAGATTCCGGACGACTCCGCGGCGCGGCGGTTGTGGGTCGATACGCCGTACGTCTCGGCCAAGGCACAGCTTGTCGGTGCGGTCGCGTCGGCGAACCGGTGCCGCACGGTGGTGATCGATCAGCTGGCCGTCGTCACCGTCGTCGGTGCCGAGCTCGATCTTCAGCTCACCGAGATCCTCAGTACTTCCCTGCTGGTGCAGGCGAATCGGGCAATGCTTGCCGCAGGCAAGCATATTGGCCGGCGCGGTGAGTCGCGGACCCGGTCGTTCCGGCAGTCCTTCCTGATGGCCTATGCGCAGCGGATCGGGGAGAGATTGCAGGCGACCACTGCGGCTGCGGAGGCCGCCGTACCAGAAGACCGACTGCTCCCGGTGCTGATCAAGCGGGAGGAGCAGGTGGACGCTTTGTTCACCCAGCTCTTCCCGAATACGACGACCCGGCGGACCAGGATCACCAACGGAGCCGGCTGGGAAGCCGGGCTGACCGCCGCCGATCAGGCGCAGCTCGACGCGCGGCGCGGTATCAGGACTTAACTGGCCGGAGACCGCACAAAACGATGTCGAGCAGGCGGTTGGCCGTCTCGGGCTCCATGTCCCGGCCCATGGTGATGCCGCCGACCAATCGCATCAGGTCCGGCAAGTCGATTTCGGGGCGGACGTCGCCGGCCGCCTTCGCCTTCGTCAGCAGCAGCTCACCGGCCTCCTGGACGTTCACCTTGCAGGCCCGGAAGAACGGCGACTCCTTGCCCAGGGCCTCCGTCAGTTCGACCGCCAGCGTCTTCTTGGAAACGCCGTACCCGACGAAGCTGCGCAGCCAGGCGGCCAGCGCGTCGAAGGGCTCGAGCTGGTCGGCGAAGCCGTAGGCGCGGTCGCAGACGCCCTGGATCTCGTCCACGTAGACGGCTTCGAGCAGGGCGACCCGGTTCGGGAAGCGCCGGTACAGCGTGCCGATGCCGACGCCGGCGCGGCGGGCGATCTCCTCGAGGGAGGTGTCGGTGCCGTGCTCGGCGAACGCCTCGCGCGCGGCCGTGACCAGCAGGTCGTAGTTGCGCGCCGCATCCGCGCGGGTCGGCCGCCTGGTCGGCAGCGGTGTCGAACCCAAATCGGCCTCCTTCACCGAACGTGACGATCGGTCCGCACAAAGTCGTCCTCGAAAATCGCTTGCAAAGCGGAGGGTGCCTCCGTATCGTATCCGGAGGAGCGCTCCGCTTTCTTCATCACAACTGTAGCCCCTTCGGGGTAGGGAGCAATATGTCGGCAACATCCTCAGGCCCGGCCGGCGCCGGATCCGGCACGCCCGCGCGGCGGCCGGGGGTAGTTCTCGCAGTCATCCTGATCACCCAGCTGATGGTGATCCTGGACGCCACCGTGGTGAACATCGCGATGCCGAAGATCCGGGAGGCCCTCGACTTCAGCCCGTCCAGTCTGTCCTGGGTGCAGAACGCCTACGCGCTCGCGTTCGGTGGTCTGCTCCTGCTCGGCGCCCGCGCCGGTGACCTGCTCGGTCGCCGCCGGGTATTCGTCACCGGAGTCAGCGTCTTCACGCTCGCCTCACTGCTCGGCGGTCTCGCGCCGAACGCGGAACTGCTGCTCGCCGCCCGCGTGCTGCAGGGCATCGGCGGCGCCATCGCCGCGCCGGCCGCTCTGACCCTGCTCATGCTCACCTATCGCGAAGGCCCCGAGCGGATGAAGGCACTCGGCTACTACAGCCTGGTGTCGTCCGGCGGCGGCAGCGTCGGCCTGGTCCTCGGAGGCATGATGACGGACTGGGCGTCCTGGCGCTGGGGCCTGTTCATCAACGTGCCGATCGGTATCGGCCTGGTCATCGCGGCCCGGCGGGTGCTGACCGAGACCGAGCCGGAGACCGGCCGGTTCGACGTGGCCGGCGCGCTCACCTCGACGCTCGGCATCACCTCGCTCGTCTACGGCTTCATCCGGGTCGCGGAGGTCGGGTGGTCGTCGGCCGAGGTGCTCGCCGCCTTCGCGGTGGGTGTGGTGCTGCTGGTGTCGTTCGTCCTGATCGAGCGCCGGGTGAGCCACCCGATCGTTCCGCTGCGGCTGTTCCGCTCGGCTCAGCGCTCGGCGTCGTACGTGACCATGCTGCTGGTGGTCGGGACGATGTTCGGGATGTTCTTCTTCCTCACGCAGTACCTGCAGGGTGTGCTCGAGCTCAGCCCGCTGGCGGCCGGCGTGTCCTTCCTGCCGCTGACCGGTCTGCTGTTCGCCGCGTCCCGGATCGTGCCGAAGCTAGTGGCCCGGATCGACGGCGGCAAACTGCTGGTCACCGGCTCCGTGCTGGTGACACTGGGCACGGTGTGGCTGACCCAGCTGGACGCCCAGAGCACGTATCTGCACGACGTGGTCGGGCCGATGCTGCTGTTCGGTCTGGGCGCAGGGATGATCTTCATCCCGCTGGTCGGCCGGGCCATCTCCGGTGTCGCTCCGGAGGACTCGGGTGCCGCGTCCGGCATGCTGAACGTGGTCCAGCAGGTCGGCGGTGCACTCGGCCTCGGCATCCTGGTCACCATCTTCGGTACGGCGAGCCGCAACTCGACCGCGACCACGCCGCACGACGTACTGACCGAAGGCGTGCACGCGGCCTTCATCGGCTCACTCGTCTACGCCGCCCTGAGCCTGACGATGATCGTCCTCACCGTCCGCCCCTGGACCTGGTTCCGGCGGCAGCCGATCGAGCCGACGCCTGAACCCGTGGTGGTCGACTCACACATCTGATGACGGATTCAGCGGTACGCCGATTATCGGCGTACCGCTGACCCATCAGAGCGGCAGCCCGTAGCTGACCCACTTGGAGGAGACGGAGAACCCGAGGCGCTCGTACAGGCCGAGGGCACCGGTCGGGTTGTCAGCGTCGACGCCGAGGCCGGCGCGCTGGTAGCCCGCCTCGGCTGCCTTGGCGAGGACCTTGGCCAGGGTTACCCGGGCCAGGCCGCGGCCGCGGTAGGACTTCACAGTCCCGACCTGGCCGATGTACAGGTCCCGGCTCCCGGTGACTTCCGTGTCGGCCTCCCATTCGTAGCCGAGTACGTACGCGGCGATCGTGGTGCCGTCGAGGACGACGTACGACATCCCACCGCGGAACGCCCGGGCCCCGGTGAACCATGTCTTCCAACTGTCGGCGTCCTTCGGGGTGGAGCCCCAGTGGTCCAGGAAGACCTCGTTGTGCGTCAGTCGCAACGCCTCGTCCATCGACGTGTCGAACGGCACCAGGCGCAGGCCGCCCTCGAGTGCGGCCGTCGGCACCGGCTGGTCCAGCGGACGCTTCATGTCGAAGAAATAGCGGCGCTCCTCGAAACCGAACTTCTGGAACAGCCGCTCCGCACCGACATTTGTGCTGATCCGGTTGCCGGTGACCTCACCGGGCGCCTCCGGGTGCTTGGCTGCGTGCAACTCGCCGGCCCGGTTCATCAGCCAGGGCATCAGCGCCGTACCGATACCGCGACGGCGCCACTCCGGGTGAACGGTTCCTTCGGTGCCGACCCGGTCGAGGTCGATCACCGTGTCGGAAGCGTGCAGCTTCCCATAGGCGATCATCCGGCCGTCGGCCCACAGACCAATGGTGTCCGTCGCCGGGTCGAGATGCGGGTCCTCCAGCTCGTCGACCAGGTCCTGAGCGTTGTAATTCTCGCCCTCCTGGTCGACCTCCTCCTTGGCGGCGAGCAACTCCGCCCACGCGTCCGCGTCACCCTTGTCGATCGGGCGCGCCTCAATCCCCTCCGGCCAACTCATGGCTTCGAAGGTACGGCGTTTCCGCGGGCCAGGACACCTGAATTACTGCAGCCGCTCAGCCAGCCAGCGGACCGCGAGCGGGTACCGGTACTCGATGCCGCCGTGCTTTCCCTCGAACAACTCGAAGTGCAGCCGCTCGTCCGGCACGCCGACCTTTTGAGCGGCGCGGTGGAAGGCAGTGGCGCCCAGGTCGAGGTAGTACTCGTCCTGCTTGCCGGCGTCGATCCACACCGCCCGCATCGAGCGGAGTGCATCGGCGTACTGCGGCTGGCGCACCATCTCTACCGGGTCGCGGGTCAGCCAGCGTTCCCAGATCTCCGGGATGACCACGCCCAGGTCGTCGTATGGAAGAAGGACAGTGCCGTCTGGCTCAGCGGAGTACGCCGCGGAGTAGCCGTAGATCTCGACCAGCTGCAGGTCCTCGTGAGTGTTCTGCCCGGCGCGGCTGTGGAAGGACTCGAAGAAGGTGTCGTAGCTGCCGTCGTACTTGTAGCGCAGCAACCGTGCCAGGTTGGGGAACTCGGGCCGGTAGGCCAGGTCGAAGCAGGCGTCGCCGGCGTGGGTCGCGAGAGCGCCAAAGAGGTCCGGCCGCAACAGCGGCGTCACCATCGCCGCATAGCCGCCGCTGGACTTCCCAGTGATCGCACGGTGGTCGCGGTCAGCGAGAGTCCGATAGCGGGCGTCGACCCAGGGAACGATCTCGTCGCACAGGTACGAGTGGTACTGCCCAGTGCCAGGGGAGTCGAGGTACTGGCTGCCGCCGACCCTGGTCCACGCGTCGACGAACACCACGATTGCTGGCGGTACGTCGTCCTCCTGGAACAACGCGTCGAGCAACTCCGGGTAGGGCTGCCGGAACGGCATCCGGTTGAACCACATGCCGAGGTGCCCGGTGTACCCCATCGCGACGTAGATCGTCGGGTAGCGGCGGTCGGACTCGTCGTACCCCGGTGGCAGGTAGACCAGCACCGGACGCTCGTGCGGGTCACCGAGCGGATTCCCGCGCAGCAAGGTGCTGTCGTACGTCGTCTGCTCGAACCGCCCGGCGAGTTCCGCGGACCACGGCAACATCGGCAACCTCCTACATCGCGTCTGGAGCCTCAATCCCAAGGAGGCCGAGTCCATCCTGCAACACCTTCCGCGTCGCGGTGCAGAGTGCGATCCGGCTCGCCCTGGTCTCGCCTTCGCTGGTCAGCACCGGGCACTGCTCGTAGAACACCGACAACGCCGTCGCCACGTCGTAGAGATACGTGCACAGCCGATGCGGCTGAAGCGTCTCAGCCACCTGTACGACGACATCCGCGAAGCCGCTCAGGATCAGCGCCAGCCGCTCCTCGGCCGGCTCCTGCAAAACGGTCACGTCACCGGCGCTCATGCCGGCCTTGGTGAGCAGCCGCGTCAACCGCGCATGGGCGTACTGCAGGTACGGGCCAGTGTTGCCGGTCATCGAGACCATCCGGTCCAGGTCGAACACGTAGTCGTTGCCCCGGTCGCTGGACAGGTCGGCGTACTTCACCGCTCCGATCCCGACTGCCCGGGCAGTCGCTCCCCGATCGATACCTTCCCGGCCCTCCAGCAACGAGTCCGCCCGCGCGACCGCCTCGTCGAGCAGGGCAACCAGCTTGATGGTCCCGCCGTCCCTGGTTTTGAAGGGCTTTCCGTTCGCCGCGAGCACGGTGCCAAAGCCAACATGCTCGGCGGTCGTCGTCGGCGGCAACCAACCGGCCATCCGGGCAAGGGCGAAGATCTGCTCGAAATGCAGCGACTGCCGATGGTCGACGACGTACACGATCCGGTCGGCGTGCAAGGTGTTCACCCGATGCCGGATCGCGGCCAGATCCGTCGTACTGTAAAGGAAACCGCCGTCGGACTTCCGGATGATCACCGGGAGCGGGGTGCCGTCCCTACCAGTGAATCCAGGCAGGAACGCGCACAACGCGCCGTCCGATTCAGTCACCAGGCCGGCGGCGTCGAGCTCATCAACGACGTTTTGCAGATCGTCGTTGTATGCACTCTCACCGACGACGTCCGCCCGCCTCAGCCCTGACCCGAGCAGGGCATAGACCTGCTCGAAATCGTCCAGCGACACCTCGACCATCCGCCGCCAGCTCGCCAGCGTTTCCGGATCGCCGGACTGCAGCAGCACCACCCGTGCCCGGGACAGGTCCGCGAAGTTGCCATCGGCATCAAAATGCTTCCGGCTCCGTTCGTAGAGCAGCTGCAATCCCTCCAGATCAAGGGATTCCGCCGTCAGGCCGTCGGCCAGCAGCTGCTCGATCATCATCCCGTACTGCGTGCCCCAATCGCCGACGTGGTTCTGCCGGACGACGTCGTATCCGAGGTAAGCGAGCACATTGCAGAGCGCGTCGCCGATCACCGTCGACCGCAGATGACCGACGTGCATCTGCTTGGCGACGTTGGGCTGCGAGTAGTCGACGACCACCCGCTTGCCTGTCGGGTTGAAGCTGACCGGCTGGTTGACCGCGGCTGCGAGAGTCGACGGCAGCAGCGTCAGGTTGATGAAACCTGGGCCGGCAATCTGTAGATCACAGAGGTCGTCGAGGGACAGGGCATCGACCAGACGCACGGCGACCTCCCGCGGCGGCCGCCCCAGCGTGTTGGCGATCCGCAGCGCGAGATTGCTCTGGTAGTGCCCGAACTCCGGCTTCGTCGCCGCCCGCAGCTCAGGGTCGAGTTCGCCGTACGGCGAACCGAAAGCGGCCACGGCGGCAGCGGAGAATCTGGTGGCAAGAACAGGCAGAACAGCGGACATGATGGGTCCTTCGGAAGACGCACTGGAACAAGGCTGGGATGTTCAGACAGTGCGTCGTCGTCGCAGCACGGACCGCAGGCTCGCGGACTCCGGGTGCGTCGACATGTCAGCCATTATGCATGAAGTACGGCGAGGGCGCAGGCTTCCGCTCCGCCAGCGGCACGATCGGCGGCAGGTCGGTCTCGCCGAGAAACACCCGGCGGACCACCCGCTCGGCCGCGCGGCCATCGTCGTACTCGCAGAACTTCTCCCGGTACAGCTGCCGGTGCTTCGCGGCCTCCGCCGATGCGAAAGCCCCTGTCTGCAAGGCGGTCAGCAGCTCCTCGGGCGAGCGCGCGATCAGCCCCGGTGGAAGCTCGGTGATGTCGAAGTAGGTCCCGCGCCGGCTGTCGTAGAAACCCTTGTCCTCGATCATCAGCATGATCGGCCGGTCCAGGTTCGCGTAGTCGAAGGTGATGGAGGAATAGTCCGAGATCAGTACGTCGGCCGCCAGCAGCAGGTCCTCGACGCGTGGGTACCTGGACACATCCGTCACCGTGCCCGAGTGCGCTTCCGGTGCCGCGGACAACGAATAGTGCGTCCGGACCAGCACCCGTCCATGGTCGCCGGCTGCGGCCGCCAGCCGGTCCAGGTCGAGCTGAACGCCCGTTCCACCGAGGTCCACCAGACCAGTGGGCAGCCGCACTGAGTCCACGCCGTCGCGGAAGGTCGGCGCGTACAAGACCACCAGGTTCGAGTCGTCGAACCCGAACGAGGCCCGGATCGCCCGGACGTCGTCGATGGTCGAGTTGATCAGCCGGTCGTTCCGCGGATACCCGTACTCGAGTTCCTCGAAGTACGCCGGATAGGCCCGCTCCCAGATCTCCGAGGAGTAGCGGTTCGAGGAGACGCTGAAATCCCAGCGATCGCTCTGGCGCATCAGCTCCTCGAGGTCGAGGTCCTTGCCGGCCTCCGGGAAGTTGCGCAGATCCGTCCCCATCGACTTCAGTGGCGTGCCGTGGTGGGTCTGGATATGGATCTGCCCCTCGCGCTTCTCCAGCTCCTTCGGCCAGTTCATGTTGCTGATGAAGTACGTCGCCTTGTCCAGCAGCTTCTGGTACGCCGGTGAGCCCGCGACGACGTACTCGACGCCTTCCGGGATCACACTCACGTAGTCCGGGTCGACCACCCAGACGCCGCGCAGCTGCGGCGCCAGCTCGGCCGCCTTCTCGTAGATCGCCCGCGGGTTGCAGGCGAACTGCTTGCCCCAGTACGAGATGTACGCCGCCAGGTTCGGGTCGAGCTTGCCACGGTGCAGCAGCTTCCCGACGGTCTTGCGCGCACTCGGCACCTGCAGCACCTTCGCGCTCAGCTTGAGCGTCGAGTACGTCGCGTAGTCGTCGTGGATGAGCATCCAGCGTTTGAACCCGCGGCCGGTGCGGTCGGCGCCGTACCCCTCCGGCTTCCACCGCTTGGCGAACTCATGGGCAGCGTGGAAGAACTCGGCCCGGTCGTCCGGATCGATCCGCTCCGGCTTCGCGAGTACGGCGAGGATGTGGTCCAGCGAGCGGTCGAAGGCGAACCGCCGCCAGCCGGCCAGCTCCGGATCGGACTGGATGAACGCGTGCACCCGGTCGTACTGGTCGAAGATGTCCCACTGCCGGCGGCCGCCGGTGGCGTGGATGTTGCCGCCGGTCCGGTGCTGGCGGTAGTGCACGACAACCCGGTCCAGCGTCGCGATCCGCTCGGCGGTGAGCATGGTCGAGTACGTCCAGGGCGCGTCCTCGTAGAAGCCGGCGGTGAAGGCGAACCCGTGCCGGGCGAGGAACTCGCGGCGGTACGCCTTGTTCCAGACCACCTCGAGGAAGGTGAGGAAGATCGGCCGCTCGGCCGCGGTGAAGACGCCCGCGCCCTCCCGGGCGAACGCGTCGTGCCGCTGGTTGCGGACCACCCGGCCGTCCCAGAAGATCCGCTCGTAGTCGAACATCACGATGTCCGGCTCGTCGGTCGCCTCGATCCGGGCCGCGATCCCCTCCAGCGAGCCGGGCAGGTACACGTCGTCGGCGTCGAGGAACAGCACGTAGTCGCCGCGGCACTCCTTCAGCCCGGCGTTCCGGGTCAGTCCGAGGCCGACGTTCTCCGGCAGGTGCAGCGCCCGCACCCGCGGGTCGGCGGCGGCGTACTCGTCCAGGATCCGGCCGGACCCGTCCGGGCTGGCGTCATCCACCCCGATGATCTCGAAGTCGGTGAACGACTGGCTCAGTACCGAGTCGAGGCACGGTCGCAGCCAGGCCCGGGAGGCATGGCAGGGGACCACGATGCTGAACCTGGGGACGATGCCGAGCGCCATGCCACGTCATCCTAGGCTGCGGTCATGGGAAGTGACGTGTTCGAGCCATTGGCTGGTCTGGAGGGGGTCGGGTCGGCGGCCCAGGCGGCCCGCGACGCGGTCGACGTACTGCTGCGGGACCGCGGCCTGCGCAAGGTCGGCTCGGAGGTGACCGCCGAGGCGCTGCTCCGGGGCGCCCACGCCTCCGCCGCCCTGGCCGGCAGCCCGGCGACCCTCGACGAGGTACGACGTGGGCCCGTCGACGGACTGGCTTCCGGTGCAGTCCGGATGACCGGCGAGCTCATGCGGCTGGCTCCGCAGATGGACACGGCGCCGGTGCAGGTCTGGACCAGACTGCACCAGTTGGCCGCCGTCGACCTCGGCCCGGACCAAGAGCTGGGCCATCTCCGGACCAGTCGTGAACCGGTGCCGGACGACATCCCTGGGCTGCCGCCGGCACCGTCGGCGGACGAGATGTGGGACCGGCTGAGCGCTCTCGCGCAGAACCTGACCCAGCCGACCAAGGCACCCGGTCTGGTCGTCGCGGCGATCGTCCATGCCGAGCTGGCCATCCTGCGGCCCTTCCTGACCGCGAACGGATTGGTTGCCCGGGCGGCCGAGCGCTGCGTGTTAGTTGCCCGAGGCATCGATCCGGTCGCGGTCACGGTGCCGGAGGCCGGTCACTATGAGTTGGCGGGTTCGTACCCGTCGGCGCTCGGTGACTACGCAGCGCGAGGGTTGACCGGCGTCCGTGACTGGTTGCTGCGCAGCTGCGAGGTCGTGACACTCGGTGCCGAGCGGTCGCCGCTGGCTTCGTGAGCGACCGGTCCGGACATGCGAACGGCGTCCTCTGACGAGAACGCCGGTCGCTGGCACGTCACCCTGGTTACCATGCGTGCACCTTGTCTGCCGCCACAGGACTTGCCTGGGTCGTGCTGCCCGTTTGGGATGGGCTGGTCGCCGCGTGGGTGCCGGGGTGCCGTGCAATCTCTACCGGACCCGAAGGTCCTTTGTGTCTCCTTTGTACTCCTGAAAACCCTTTCTGTGAAGGGCTTACGCGGCCTTCATGGAGTTGAGAAGAATGAAGTCGACTTCAGCTTCAGGCCTCGTCGGCGGCCGGCCGGGAGCGCCGGCGAGCGGCGTACAACAGTCCCCAGGCGGCCAGTCCGGCGACCGCAACGGTGGTCATCGCGGGACGTCGTACCTGGCGAAACCGGGATTGTTCGGCCAGGCCGACCGGCTCGCTGAAGTCGAGCACCGGCCAGTCTCGCGACACCGCGAGACGGCGTAGCGCCTTGTCCGGATTGACCGCGTGCGGATGACCGACGGCGGCCAGCATCGGTTCGTCGGTGACGGAATCCGAGTAGGCGTAGGAGTTCCGCAGGTCGTAACCCTCGGCAGCCGCCAGCGTGTGCATCGCGGTCGCCTTGTGCGGGCCGTAGGCGTACTCCGCGATCTCGCCGGTGTACTTGCCGTCGGCAACTACCATCCGGGTGGCGATCACCTTGTCCGCTCCGAGCATCGCGCCGATCGGCTCGACCACCTCCGCCCCCGACGACGACACGATCACCACGTCCCGGCCGGCCGCGTGGTGCTGCTCGATCAGCTCGACCGCCTCCTCGTGGATCATCGGCGTGACGATGTGGTGCAGGGTGTCGGCCACGATCGCCTTCACCGTCGCCACGTCCCAGCCGGTGCACATCGCGGAGAGGTACTCGCGCATTCGTTCCATCTGGTCGTGATCCGCGCCGCCGAGCAGATAGACGAACTGGGCGTAGGCGCTGCGCAGCACGGTCCGGCGGTTGATCAGCCCGCCGGCGTAGAACGGCCGGGAGAACGCGAGGGTGCTGGAACGGGCGATTATGGTCTTGTCCAGATCGAAGAAGGCGGCCGATCGGGCCGTCCCAGGGTGCGCCATGGGGTCGAGCATAGGCAGCTCGGAGAAACGCCGGGGGACCCGGGCTTTTGTGTTGACCGGTCTCCCGTTAGACTGTTTGCCAGTGTGACAGTGACACTGGCTCGGGAGCGCCTGATCGGCGATCCCGGCGCCCGGCAAAAGTGCATCTGGTTGAAATCGAACCGAGATGTGTGGACGCCGGACTTGGGGGGTACATACTCCCTGACAGTGGCAGACTGTCGCCTCCTGATCGGCCCCCGGCTCCTCCCCCCGAGCCCGTGGCCGAAGACGGCCCCCGGTCACCCCCCCGCCGGGGGCCGTCGCCTTTCCCGGTAATTGTCAAAGAACTGTATATTTCTCAGCTTTGTTCGCGTGAGAGCGCGGACACTTTATGCAGAGTCTTGACAATGTAGTTAGGCAGTCACAGTTTGTAAGTCATGAGAACGCCTGCGCACCGCCCCATGGGCAGGCTGGGAGCCCTCGGCGTCTGTTCCGAGGACGAGCAGCTCTATCGAGCCCTTCTGGTCCGGCCGGAATCGACGACGTCCCAGTTGGCCGCCGACACCGGCTGGCCGGCCACCCGCGTCGGCCGCCATCTCCGATCCCTGCTGGCCCTCGGCCTGGCCTCCCGAACACCGGGTCGCCCCGCTCAGTACGTGCCCGCTGTGCCGGAGGCCGCCGTGGAGCTGCTGGCCCTGCGGAAGCAGGCCGCCATCGTCGAGGCCAGGCTGGGTGCGTCGGTACTCACGGCTGAGTTCAGAGCCCGGAATGACGCGTGCAATGTGATTCGTGGAGCTTCGGCGATTACGCAGCGCTTCTCCCAGGCTCAGCAATGTGCGCAGAGTGAGGTGCTGGTCCTTGACTGGCCACTCGAGCTGGGCCGGGTGCCCGGAGTCTCCTACCGGGTTGTCCACGACATGGCGTCGCTAGCGGAGCCGGGTGACGTGGCAGCAGCTACGGGTTGCCGCATCCTGCGCGACGTACCGGTGCAGCTGGTTGTGGTGGATCGGACGACTGGCCTGCTGCACACCGCTCCAGAGGTAGTCGTGGAGCTGGGGCCGTCGAGTCTGCTGGACGGGTTGCTGCGGTTGTTCGAGCTGCTGTGGCAGCAGGCGGCTCCGCTCTCTCCGTCGGCACCCGAGGGCCCGCTGAGCTTCGAGGATCGTCAGCTGCTGGCGCTGGCCGCAGCTGGGCTCACGGACCAGGCGATCGCCCGCCGGCTCGGTGTGGCGCAACGGACGGTCGAGCGGCGGATGCAGCGGATCCTGAAAGCGCTGGACGCCACTACTCGCTTCCAGGCCGGTCTTCGTGCGGGTCAGCGCGGACTGCTCGTCTAATCGGTCACGTCGGCGACGGTGGCGTTGAGCGCTTTGACCAGGTCGTCGGCGCTGACGGTGATGCCGACGCCGTGGTCGCCGCCGCCGATGGAGATGGTCCCGGTGATCCGCTCGTCGGCGATGACCGGCCAGGTGTGCGTGCTGCCGAGCGGAGTGATCGTGCCGCGGACGTAGCCGGTCACGGCGAAGGCTGTGTCCTTGTCCGGCATCGAGATGCGGTTGACGCCCAGCAGTGCGCGCAGCTTCGGCCAGGCGATCTCCCGGTCGCCAGGCGCCAGCACGAACCGGTAGTCGTCGTCGGCCAGTCGCACCACGATCGTCTTGATCAGGCTGGCTGGTTCGATCCCTCGGGCGGCCGCGGCTTCCTCGAGTGAGTTGACCCGGCCGTGCCTGGTCACCTCGTAGTTCAGGCCCAGTTGGTCGGCAGCATCGATCGCTCTGGTCACCCGGCTAGTTTTGCATCTTGCTGGGAATGTTCCTCAGCAGCAGAGCCAGCACCACGGCGACAGCGAACAGCACCCCGGCCTCGAGTGCGACACCACTCCAGCCTGCGCGACTCCACGCCGTACCGGCTAAACCGCCGAAGACGGACGAGCCGACGTAGAAGGAGAAGAGATAGATGCTGGCGGCCTGTCCGGTGCCGCCGCCACCGGCATGCGCCCGTACGGCGACCCAGCCGCCCGCCACGCCGTGTACGGCGAAGAAGCCTGCGGTCATCACAGCGAGCCCGATGACGATCAGTGGGAGTGGCGCAGCCAGAGTGATCGCCACGCCGGCCACTCTGACCAGACAACCAACCGGGACGACGCTCCGACGCCCGTACCGGTCAGCAAGTCGGCCTGCCGCGGCTGAACTGGCTGAACCGAAGAGATAGACACTGAAGAGCAGTCCGATCGGCCCTGCTCCGAGGTCGTACGGAGAATCCGATAGCCGGAAGACAGCTCCGTTGTAGACGGCGACGAACGCGCCCACCACGGTCGCTGCGACGCCGTACAGCGCTAGGAGCGCCGGGTCCCGCAGTACTCGACCTGTCTGGACGGTTGGTGAGGTCGCGTGGAAGTTCCGTGAGTCCGGAAGTAGCAGCCACACCACTACGGTGCACAGCACCCCTAGAGCCGCGATTCCGCCGGACGCCAGCCGCCAGCCTCCGAGGTCAGCAAGGCCGCCTGCGATCAGACGACCTGCCATGCCGCCGACGCCGGTGCCTGCGATGTAGAGACCGCTCGCCCGCGCGTGACTGCTCTCGTGGACCTCTTCCCGGAGGTAGGCCATCGCTACGGCCGGCAGTCCGGCCATCGCGACACCCTGCAGGCCTCGCGCCGCGAGCAGGGTGTGCCAGGTCGGCGCGACCGCTACCAGGATCGCGAAGAAGGCCGAGCCCGCGACGGACCAGCGCATGAGCACGGTACGCCCGTAGCGTTCCGACAAGGGGCCTGCGATCAGGAGGGCGATCGCGAGGCCGAACGTGGCGAAGGACACGCTGAACGCGCTTTGGCTGGGTGAGACGCCGTACGCCTCGACCAGGTCGGGAAGCAGCGCCTGGGTGCTGTAAAGCAGTGCGAAGGTCGCCAGGCCCGCCGCGAAGAGCGCGATCGACAGGCGACGGTACCCGGGGTCGCCGGGCAGGTAGCCAGACCTGGTGGCGAGGGCTTTGTGCATACCTTCGACGGTGCCAAAGGTTCTGCGATACGTAAAATGTCGATCTCAGCAGTAATCGATACGCTGATGGTATGCATGTCGAAGATCTGCGCTGGTTCGTCGTACTCGCGGAAGCCGAACATCTGACCGAGGCGGCCGCGGCGCTGGGCACCAGCCAGCCGAATCTGTCCCGCTCGCTACGCCGGGTGGAGAGCGCGTTCGGGGTCCAGCTCTTCGAGCGTGAGCACCGGGGCGTGCGGCTGAACCCGTACGGACGGCTGGTCCTGGAGGCCGCTCGGGCGGGGACAGCTGCCGTCGACACGGCCCGGCAGCGGATCGACGCCTTGCTCGACCCCGAGTCCGGGGTGGTCCGGCTGGCGTTTCTGCACTCCGTCGCGACGAGCCTGATGCCGGATCTGCTGAAGGCCTTCCGCGAACTCGCGCCGAATGTGCGGTTCGCGCTTCGGCAGGAGGCGGGTCATGACATCGTCCACGACCTCGAGACCGGCGAGGCCGAGATCGGGATCATCTCGCCCCGGCCGGACCCTGCGGTGTTCGGGTGGCATCTGCTCGAGCGGCAGCGGCTGTGTCTGCACGTCCCGCCGGGGCATGCGCTGGCCGACCGGCGGAGGGTCGAGCTGGCGGCGGCTGCCGAGGAGCCGTTCGTCGGGCTACGGCCCGGGTTCGGCTTCCGGCGGGTGACGGACGAGCTCTGTCGCGCGGCCGGGTTCGCTCCTCAGTTGGCGTTCGAGGCGACCGACCTCGCGACCATCGACAGCCTCGTCGGCGCCGGCCTTGGGGTCGCGATCATCCCGTCCGGCTCCGTCCGAGGGAATGAGAGCGGTGCGGTCTCGGTGCCGCTGGCCGGCGTACAGGCCCGCCGGGAGATCGGCCTGAGCTGGCGGCTCCGGACGCCGTTGACACCGGCCGCGGAGCGGTTCCGGACGTTCGTCGGTGAGCGAGTACCGGTATCGACCGGATGAGGGGTACGGCGGCGCGCTGTGGGCGCACCGCCGTACTGGTTCTCAGAAGCCTGCGGTGATGCGGGTGAACTCCCAGTCGGGCTGGGCGATGCCGCTGCAGTTGGAGACCACTCCGCCGCCGGCGCAGCCGCGGTCACGGTTCACCGACCAGAACGCCAGCCGGCCCAGACCGTTGGACTTGGCCCAGTTGGTGATGTTCTGCCAGGTGGCCGTCGTGGTCAGCTCCTGCTGGTCCGACAGACCGTTCATGCCCGAGATGCCCTGGTGGGCGTAGGCCTGGGCGGTCGTCCAGCCGAAGGTCGCCTTCAGCTTGTTGTTCAGGCCCTGGGACGCGCCGACCGTGTCGTTGTAGATGTTCGAGCTGCCGAAGTCGAACGGCATCAGCGTGAAGATGTCGATGTTCGCGCCGAGGGCCGCGGACCGCTCGATCAGCCGGTTGCCCCAGTAGTTCGGGCCGGTGGTCGACGTACCGAAGGTGAGGATCGTCTGGATCCCCGGGTTGTTCTGCTTGACGATCTTGAGCGCATTCAGGATGCGGTCCTGGACGACCTCGCTCTCGAACTCGTCGGAGTTCTCGATGTCGATGTCGATCGCCTTCAGCCCGTAGGCGTTGATCACCTGCTGGTACGCCCCGGCCAGCGCGTCCGGCGTGCTGCAGTTCGGGCCGAGCTTGTTGCCGCTCCAGCCACCGATCGACGGCACGATGTCGCCACCGCCCGCACGGATCGCCGCGATCGCATTGGCATCCGCACTGCCCTGCAGCGGCCGGCTGCCGTCCCAGGCCGGGTTGCAGCCGCCGGACGACAGGATGAAGGCCATGGTGAACCACTTGATGCCGGTCGCGTTCATGACGGTCGCCGGGCTCGGCGGGTCACCCCAGCCCATGTAGAGGTACGGCGCTGCCTTTGCGCTGCCGGTGTTCCCACCGCCAGTAGTGGTCTTGACGGAGATGCTGCTGCTCTTCGCACCCTCTCCGGCGCTGTTGGACGCGCTCACTTGGTAGCTGTACGTCGTGTTCGCAGTCAGCCCGGAGTCCGTGTACGACGTACCGGTCGGGCTGCCGACCTTCGTGCCTTTGCGGTAGACGCTGTAGCTGGTTGCTCCGGAGGCTGCCGACCACGTAAGGCTCACAGACGACGAGGACGCCGTACCGGAGAGGCCTGTGGGTGCAGCGGGTACGGTGCCGCCACCGCCGCCTGTGCACGAGCCGCCGTTCAGCCGGCAGGCGGCGAGGCCGGGGAAGTTGCCGGGGCTGCCGTTGAAGCCGAAGCTGGCGGTTGCGCCGGGTGCGAGCGGTCCGGCCCAGCTGGGCGGGGTGAAGGTGTGGGTCTGGCCGCTAGTCGTGTGCGTGGCGTCCCAGGTGCTGGTGACGGTGTAGCCGGACGGGAAGTCCAGTGCGACCGACCACGTGCTCAGCGAGCTAGTGGTGCCGTTGGTGATGGTCACCTTGCCCTCGAAGCCGGTGCCCCAGTCGGACACCTTGGTGAATGTCGCGGTGACACCTGCGGCGTTGGCTGCGGGGACTGCTATCAGCGAGAGGACTACTGCGGTGATGGCTGCAATCGCCATCGAGATGCGTTTCATGATGCTCCGATCAGTGGGCGGGACGTGATCAGACCTGGCCCCAGAGTGCGGGGACGTTCGGTGGCTCCCAGCCGGTCAGGGAGGTGTGACCCTGGATGCACTTGTAGGTGAGGCCGTTGTAGGTCACCAGCGCACCGGTCGCATACGCCGTGTTGGGCGCCCACGGGGTGGCCCTCGGAGGCGTCTGCGTCGGCGTCGGGGTGGTCGGCGTCGGGGTCGTCGGCGTCGGCGTGGTCGGCGTTGGGGTGGGAGTCGGTGTGGGCGTCGGAGTCGGGGTCGGCGTGGGGCCTGTGCACCCTGGCGTGTCCGCGTTGACTGCGTTGACGACGGCGTTGAAGAGAGTGGCACTGGTGTCGAGCGCTTCGAGGGAGTACATCATCGCGCCGGCCAGGCCCTTGCAGTGCTGGTAGTCCGCCTTCGCTTTGATGGACTGCGCGTTGTCGCCGGTCCAGAACGTGCCGCCGCTGTAGAACCAGCTGGCCTTGGTCGTGTCGTCGAAGTACGTCGCATTCGGGTCGTCGACGAAGCCGGTGAGCTCCTTGTAGAAGGAGACGCCTGGCACGTTGCCGCTCAGCGCATGGCCGTCAGCCGGGCCGGTAGCCGGCTGGTACTTCCCGTTGGCGGTGCTGGGGACGCCCTTCCAGCCCCTGTAGTAGAAGGGATATCCGATGGTCAGCTTGTTCGCCGGGAACCCGCCCGGGATGCCGTACGCCGCGTCGCCGGTGGTCCACGCCTTCACGGCTCCGTCGATCGAGTACTTGGCCGAGCCGGGCGGGATCGGCGTACTGGGGTCGTCCGGAGCCTGGTAGAGCGGGTCCTGGAAGTTGGTCGGCCCGGTGGCGTCCCAGCCGCCGTGCATGTCGTACGTCATCACGTTGTTGTAGTCGAGGTACTGCCCGATCTTGCCGGTCTCGATGGTGGCGATCTTGTCCTGCCCGGCCGGAGTGGCCGCGGTCAGGTAGTAGCGCTTGCTGGTCTGGTTGCCGTAGGCATCGAGCTGGCCGCGGAGCTCGGCCAGCAGCAGGGTGAAGTTCTGCTTGTCGGCGGGGCTGTAGTGGTTGCCGACGTGGCCGTTCGGCGAGCCTGGGTACTCCCAGTCGATGTCGATCCCGTCGAAGATGCCGGCCGCCGTACCGGGGCCGCCGAAGCCGTCGATCACCGGCAGGTCGCCCTTGAGGAACATGTTCACGCACGAGGTGACGAACGCCTTGCGCTTGGCATCGGTCGACGCGGCGTCGGAGAAGTACTTCGAGTACGTCCAGCCGCCGATGGAGATGAGGATCTTGAGGTTCGGGTAGCGCACCTTGAGCTTCTTCAGTTGGTTGAAGTTGCCCTGGATCGGCTGGTTCCACACGTCACCGACGCCGTCCACGCTGATGTCCGCGCCGTACGACTTGCCGTAGTCGGCGAACGCGTCGCCGGCACCGTCACCCGCGTTCGGGTTGTTCTCGTCCTGGGAGGCGGCCTTGTTGGCCATGAAGCAGGTGTGGTCGGTCGGATGGATGTTGGCGAAGGCGTAGTTGAGGAAGTCCAGCTTGCCGGCCGCGCCGGTGCTGATCAGGTTCTTGGGGTAGAACGCGTTCGCGTAGATACCCCACTGGGTGAAGTACGCCGTCTTGACGCCACCACTGATGGCGGCGGTGACGGTCGCGACGGCCGGGGGCGGTTCGGCCGTCGCGACCGAGATCCCCGCGGCGGTGATCAGAGCGGCGGCAGCCGCGGCGGCGAGGGTGCTTCGCAGTCGAGTCATCGGGGGTCCTCCGGAGCTGGGGGCGGGCGGTCCGGTTGGGGGCGGGGGCGTCCACTGAAATTTAGGCAAAGACTCTTCGAAAGGAACGGTAACGGTTCCGGGCGGGTTGGTCGCGGCCTCGCGGTGGCGGATTCCCGCTGCTGACGGAAACCCGACAGGCCTTTGTCCACAGGGATTTCGATCACTCGCCGAAGTGCCTGCCGACGACTGCATCTTCTAGGCATGGACACTTCTTCCCCTCCCCGGCCCGCATCGGTGCTCTTGGCAACAACCGATGAACTGCTCCTCGACGACCTGCTCCGCCTCGCCGCGGCCGCATCCGTCACACCCGTGGTGGAACACGACTTGCTCGGCCTGCGCCGCAGCTGGCACGCCGCGGGTCTGGTGGTCGTCGGCCACGACCTCGCCGAGCCACTGGCCCGCGCCGAACCCGTACGACGATCAGGCGTCGTCGTCGCGGGCTCGTCGTCTGGTTCGGCTGACCTCTATCGGTGCGCGTTCGGTATCGGCGCCGATGCCGTTTTCCGTTTACCCACCGACGAGTCGGCGCTCGCCGGCAAATTCGCCGACGCGTTGGACGGCGGCGTCCGTACGGCGAAGACGCTGGCCGTCGTCGGTGGCTGCGGGGGAGCGGGCGCGACCACGCTCGCATCGGCGGTCGCTGTGTTCGGCAACCGGCGTGGGTTCCGGACGATGCTGATCGACGGCGATCCACTCGGCGGGGGTATCGAGCTGGCTCTCGGCATCGAGCACGACGACGGCGACCGCTGGCCGAAGCTCCTCAACGCGTCCGGTCGGGTGAGCGCCGCCGCGCTCCGCTCCGCCTTGCCGACTGTCGACGGGCTGTCCGTGCTGTCCTGGGATCGGTCGGACGTGACAGTCCTGCCACCGGAGACGATGAGCGCGGTGCTCGGTGCTGCCGAGCGCAGTAGCGACCTCGTCGTGGTCGACCTGCCTCGCCGAGCGGATCCGGCGGTCGAGGAAGGCTTCGTCCGCGCCAGCGCTGTGCTGCTCGTCGTACCTCGTGACGTTCGCTCGACAGCCGCCGCGAAACGATTGGTGGGTCCGCTGCGCGAGGTCGCCGGCGAACTGCGCGTCGTCGCGCGCGACTCCCGGCCGAACGGTCTGTCGCCTGCCGACGTTGCAGCTCACCTGGGGTTGCCGTTGGCAACGAAGCTCGGGTTCGAGAAGGACCTGCCGACGGCGATGGACCAGGGTCGGTTCGACCCGCGGCCACGTGGTCCGCTCGGTCGCGCGGCCGCCGAGATCCTCGACCTCTTCGGGCTGTACGGATCGGCCGCGGCATGAGCGCCACCCGTGAACTCATCGACCGAGTGCGGAACATCCTTGCCGTGATGGGTGCCGAGCCAACGCCCGCGAGCGTGGCAGCTGCTCTGCGTGCCGACGGCAGTCTTTTCGGCGATGCCACGGTGCTCGCTGTCTTGGAGGTGTTGCGCCGGGAGGCGTTGGGTGCCGGACCACTCGACACCTTGCTGTCCGAGCCCGGCATCACGGACATCCTCGTGAACGGACCCGACGAGGTCTATATCGACCGCGGCTCCGGCCTCGAGCGGGTCCTGGTCCGCACTGGCGACGAGCCCGCCGTACGACGTCTTGCCACCCGCCTCGCGGCGGCAGCCGGTCGTCGACTCGACGACGCTACGCCGTTTGTCGACGTACGCCTGAATGACGGCACACGGTTCCATGCGGTGCTCTCCCCAATCGCAGCGCCGGGAACCTGTTTGTCCCTGCGGGTGCCGTCGCGGAAGGTCTTCTCCCTTGATGACCTGGTTGCCGCCGGCGCGCTTCCTGCGGCGGGTGTGCCAGTGCTGCGGGATCTGCTGGCCTCGCGGGTGGCGTTCCTGATCAGCGGCGGTACGGGGACCGGGAAGACGACGTTGCTCAATTGCCTGCTGTCGCTGGTGGATCCTTCGGAGCGGCTGGTTCTGGTCGAGGACGCGAGCGAGTTGCGCCCGGACCATCCACATGTCGTGCGCCTGGAGGCACGGCCTCCGAACGTCGAGGGGACTGGCGAGATCACCCTGCGGGACCTCGTGCGGCAGGCGCTGCGGATGCGCCCCGACCGCCTGGTCGTCGGCGAGGTCCGTGGTGCCGAGGTGGTTGATCTCCTGACTGCGTTGAACACCGGCCACGAAGGCGGCTGTGGCACGGTCCACGCCAACTCGGCCGCCGACGTACCAGCACGCCTCGAGGCCTTGGGCGCACTCGCCGGCCTCACCCGCGACGCGCTGCACAGCCAGGTCGCCTCGGCCTTGCATGCCGTGATTCACCTGACCCGGGCCGCCGACGGCGTACGCCGCATCTCCGAGATCCGAACCTTTGACCGCCTACCAAACGGCGAGGTCGTGACGCGCCCGGCCGCGGAGTTTCTCCCCAACGGCAACGTGAACCTCCACCACCCTTTCATGAGGCCCTTGGCAGGGGTCGCATGAGCGCCGATCTCCTTGCTGCTCTGCTGGCGTTTGCCGCGGCTGTCTTGATCCTCCCGCCTCGCGGCCGCGGACTGCATCGCCTGACCGCTTCCGCACCCACTCGACCTGTGGCGCTGAACCGTCGCTGGCTGCTTGCTCCGCTAGCCGTGACCGTCGCTTGTGTTGGCGGCGCCCAGATCGTGGTGTCCGCCCTCGCGCTGGCAGTTGTTGCTTCCTTGGTGATCATCCAGCGCTCCCAACACCGGCGTCGCTCGGCCGCGGCTGCTCGCCGTACCCAGGTCATCGAAGCCCTCGACGTCCTCGCCGCCGACTTGTCGGCCGGCCGCCCACCCATCGATGCGTTGGAAGGCGCTGCATCCATTTGCCCCGACTTCCAGATCGCCCACGCTGCCGCGAAACTCGGCGGCGACGTCCCGCGAGCCTTGGAGGCGGCGGCTGACTCTCCCGGCGCCGACGGGCTCCGCGCGCTCGCGGCCGCGTGGCAAGTGGCCGAGGAATCGGGCGCCGCGTTCGCATCCCTCACCGAACGCCTCGCGATCTCCCTCCGCGCCGACGAAGCCATCCATCGACAAACAGAGGCAAGTCTGAGCGGCGCTCGTTCGACGGCTCGCATCCTCGCCGCCTTGCCGGTCTTCGGCATAGCCCTCGGCTACTCGCTCGGCGCGAAACCACTCAACTTCCTCACCGCGACTCCCGTCGGATGGCTGTGCCTGGCGTCAGGTCTAGGGCTCACAGCTCTCGGCCTGCACTGGACCGCCCGAATGGCGGAGGTCCAGGCATGAGCCAGCTAGCTGCCGCTGCCAGCGCGGCCGTCACCACCTACCTCTTGATTCCCGCGCATCCCGACCTACGACGGCTGTCGCCTTATCCTCGGCGCACTCGCGCGCGCCCGCCCCGGCTGCACCGACTCGCGGCAGCTGCTGCCGCTGCAGGCCTTCTCATGATCCTCGGGCTCCCATGGGGCGCACCTTTCGCGGTTGCAGCCTTCTACGGCATCCCCGTCGTCCTAGCCAGGCTGGAGCCGGCCGCGACTCGACAACGTGCAGCGCAGATCAGCCGCGACCTGCCGCTTGCTGTGGAACTACTCGCGGCCTGCTTGCGCGCGGGACGACCTCCGCAACAAGCCCTCACAACCGTCGCCACCGCAGTACGCGGCCCGCTCGCCGAGCTCTTCACCAAGGTCGCCCACCACCTCACCTTGGGCGCCGAACCTCTCGACGCCTGGGCCGAGCTCAGCGCCGAGCCGGCGTGCGCATCCTTCGCGCGGGCCATCCATCGCTCGATCCGCTCCGGCGCGCCTCTCTCGAAGACCTTGGAGCACCTTGCCGACGACACCCGTCAGCTGCACCATCACGCCGCCGACCAACGAGCCCGTGCGATCGAGTCACGCTCGGCGCTGCCGCTGGGCTTGTGCTTCCTGCCTGCCTTCGTCCTGCTGTCGATCGTGCCTACCATCGCCGGTTCGGTCATCCCGTACCTGCTCTTATAGGAGCCCTGGGCAACTATCAGAGTTATCCCCAAGCTCGAAACTCCTTCAGAAAAAGGACTCTGACGACGGCACCTTGTCAGTGAGTGGTCCGGACGAGCCGGGCCGCAGATTCGGGAGGTATCAGATGTCCAAGGCGCTGGTGGCGGTTCGTCACCGTCTTCGCACCCGTTCCGAGCGCGGAGCGGCCACCGCGGAGTATGCGGTCAGTGTCGTCGCCGCCTGCGGGTTCGGCGGCATCCTGGTCGCGCTGCTGAAGTCCGACCTGATGGACAAGTTGCTCAGGGCAATCATCAACTTCGCCCTGCAGATCGCCGGTGTGGACGGCGTCCAGCTCTGACCGTACGGCGAACCGGCCGTGGGCGCCCCTCATGCCCGCGGCCGGTCGCCACCACCCCTGAAGGAGACGAGATGCAACGTAAGAGGCTCGAACGCGGCGCTGTCATCGCGGAGGTGGCCATCGTCCTGCCGGTGCTGCTGTCAGTGGTGTTCCTCGGCGTCTGGTGGATCGGCATCATCATGGTCAACATCCAGTGCATCGACGCCGCCCGAGACGTGGCCCGTGCCGCAGCCCGCGGCGAAACCCCCGAAGCGGCCCGCGAAATCGGCCGCCGCGCGGCGCCCGACAACGCCACCATCGAGATCCGCCAAAGCGGGCCCGACATCCACGTCACCGTCACCGCCACTCCCCACACGAACGCCCCACTGCTCACCGCGCTGCCCGCCCCCACCCTCAAAGCCGAAGCCACCCTCCAAACCGAACCCACCCAAGGAGGAACGCCGTGAACTCAATCCGATGGGTTCGAACCGAACGTGGCTCCGGCACGCTCTTCGCCCTCTCGATGGGCCTACTCCTCCTCACAGCCCTCACCCTGGTCACACTCTGGTCAGCCATCTCCACAGCCCGCCACAAACTCGCCGCCGCAGCCGACCTCACCGCCCTCAGCGCAGCCCAATCCCTCCAGTCCGGCACTGCCCCCTGCCCCACAGCCCACCGAATCGCCACCACCCACCACGTCCAACTGACCCACTGCCAAATCACCGGCACCTCAGTAACCATCCAGGTCCAGACCCAACTCGACCTACCCGCCGTCCCCCACGCAATCCTCACCACCACTGCCCGCGCAGGTCCCGGCTAACCCCTCCACTCCACCACCGAAGCCAACGCGAGCACGGGCCCGCACCACCATGCGTGCTCCCGCGCACCCAGCCTCCCGCCACCTGCAAGGCGACCTTCCCCTCGAGCCACTGGCGAGCATCCACCGCCCGCATATCGCCCTTCCGCTCTCCGACCTAGCCTTTCCGCCACAGCCGGCGTCAGTCGGCCTAGCCCCTCCAGCACGGCTGACCCATTTCCGGCCGAGACCCACCCCCGGCCGAGATCCACCCCAACACTCCCGCGTCCTCGTCGCCGAGCCGGCTAACTCCGGCTGAAGTAGTCCAGCAGGCGACGTGCGTACGGCTCCCGTTCTTCAGCTGTAGCCGGGTCCGGCAGGTGGCGGGTGTTATAGAGCTCGTCGCCGTCGTACCGCGGGAAAACATGCACGTGGTAGTGCCACGCGTCCTGGTAGCCGGCTGGCTCATTGTGCTGTCTGGTGGAGACGCCATCACAGCCGTAGGTGGATCTGATGCCTATGGCAACCTCCCGTACGACGTCATGCACAGCGTGCCCGCAGATCGCCGGCAGGTCGTACAGATTCTCGTAGTGCTCAGTCGGCACCACCAGCACATGCCCACGGTTGTTCGGCCACCACCGTGAGGCGACGAAGGCCATCGCATGTTCGGTCCGTCGCACGATGTCTTGCTGGCGGGTGAGACCGTCCTCCCCACCAGCAAGCACCAGGCAGAACGGACACTGATAACCCACAGGTTCGTGGTTGAACATGCGATGGCCTCCACCTGTCTGTCGGTGCGACGTCATTTTTGCGTATACCCGCTTCTGCGGTCGTCCGAGTGTGACGTTTCCCCTTGTGGATAAGGGATATCAGCTCACAGTCAGCTTGCTTCGGCATCCAATCGAACATATGCTCGGATACATGTTCGACGATGACCTGGATGAGCTCGACACCGCGGACCTGCTGGTCGCCGCGGCGCAGTTCGTCGACGTCCAAGAACACGCGGCGGTGCGGCTCCTGGAGGCCGCCCTCGCCTTCGCCGACCGCTATGCCGTGGTCAACTACGACAGCGGCGAGGTGCTGCCCGGCACCGAACGCTTGAAGGTGTACGGCGGTGACGGCTGCCCGGGTGTGGCCGAGTTCGCCCCGGTCGAGTTCGGCGCCGTCACGAGGATGTCCACCGGCGCGGCGTCGTCGTTCATCGGTGAGGCGTTGGCGTTGCGGCACCGGCTGCCCAGGATCTGGGCCGCCGTGCTGGCCGGGAACGCGGTGCCCTGGCGGGCCCGCAAGATCGCCCACGCCTGCCTGTCGCTGTCGCTGGAGGCGGCCGCGATCGTCGACCGCCGCGTCGTCGGCATCGTCAACACCGTCACCCCGACCAAGCTCGCCACGATCGTGAAGGCCGCCATGTGGGAGGCCGACCCCGACCTGGCCAGGGCCCACGCCGAGGCCGTCGCCAAAGCCCGCGGCGTCTACGTCGGCCCCTCCGACGACCACGGCACGAAACGGTTCTGGGTCCGCGCCGCCGCCGGCGACGTGATCCGGTTCGACGCCACCATCAACGACATCGCCCACGCGTTGAAGATCCTCGGCGACCCCGACTCCCTGGACGAGCGCCGCGCCAAGGCGATCGGCTGGATCGCCGACCCCGCCGCCGCCCACCACCTCCTCCAGGTCGCCCGCTACCTCGCCCGCACCCGCCCCCACATCCCCGACAACGACGACCCTGGCCACACTCACACGCCTACCGCCGACCGGCCTGCAACCAGTACCGAAGCCACCGCGCCCGCCGCCGCTCCCGACGAGCGGCCTGCGCCGGACGACTGGCCGCCGCCGGAGGACGACACTGTCCTGGACGACGACGACCACGGCGACCACGACCACGACGGCGGCGACGACCACGACCACGACGGCGACGACCACGACGGCGACGACCACGACGGCGACGGCGCCCACGGTGACGACGGGCATGACCGCACCGCCGGGCGCGACTGGACCAAGCCGGCTGACGACACCGTCTCGAACGACGGGGTCGGCGGCGACGACCGCACTGCGGCACGCGACTGGACCAAGCCGGCTGACGACAACGACCGCGACAACGGGCACAACGCGGACGACTGGAATGCTTCGGACGGCCGGATGGCTCCCCGGGGCGACCCGGGCCCGGGGGACTCGTGCGATCCTGACGCCTCGAGCGACTCGGCCACACAGTCCGCGCAGCCGACAAACGACACCAGCAACAGCACCGCAGAAACCCCGCGTGCGACGAATGGCCGCCACGCGCCGAACGACCACTGCGCCCCGGGCGACGACACTGGGCTGGATGGCGGGCGCGACGTGTACGACCGCAACACGGCGGACGACTGGCCGGCACCGGACGACGGGCACAACACGGACGATCGCAACGCCACGCACGACTCGATCGGGCCGGACGATGGCGCCGTCCCGGACGATTCACACGACGCGGACGACGCAGACGACTGCAACGACGCGGACGACGCGACCGCGCCGGATGACGACGCTGTCCCGGACGACGGGGGCGACGCGTACGACTGGAATGCGTCCTACAACCGGGATGGCCCGGAGGACTGGATGGCTCCCAATGACGATCCGGGCCCGGAGGACTGGGACGACCCGGATGACCACGGCACGGCGGCCAACACCGGCCAGTCTGGCGTGCCTGGGAACGAGGCGGCCGACGACGCGTTCACGCGGCGGATGCTGGCCGGGTCACTTCCGGCGCGGCTCGCCGCGCTTAAGCAGCACGCCTACAGCCACGGCCTCGCCGCCGACACCGGGCAACGCCCCAACCGGCACACCCTCTACGTCCACCTCACCGACAGAGCACTTGCCACCGGCAACGGCGTGCTGCGGGTCGAAGAACTCGGACCGCTGCTGCTCAACCAACTGAGCGAACTGCTCGGCCACGACCAGATCATCGTCAAACCGGTCATCGACCTGCGCGAACAGGTGAATGTCCACTGCTACGAAATCCCCGACCGGATCCGCGAACGCGTCCGGCTGCGGCACCCGGTCGACATGTTCCCCTACGGCGCCGCCGAAGCCACCACCCGAATGGACCAAGACCACATCACCCCCTACGACCGAACCGGCCCACCAGGCTCATCTGGCCAGACCGACCCCGACAACCTCATACCGCTCGGGCGACTCCACCACCGCGCCAAAACCTTCGGCGGATGGAGAAGCCGCAGGCTGCCCACCGGCGGCGTGGAGTGGATCAGCCCGCACGGCTTCCGCTTCCATGTCGACCACACCGGCACCCACCCCATGCCACCGGACGGTATGGCGGATCCGAGCTGAGGCGGCTGGGGGCTGCATGATGTCGCCGTCGCGGGAGCAGAGGCGGTCCGACTGCTCATCGACTCCGGAGAGCCGGGCAACCGGTCATTGCCTGAGCGGTCCGGAATGGCCGGGACACCAGGAGGCCTGACTGCCCGCACTAGCATCTGCGCATGCCTCTGCTCGTTGATCCGGCCTTGCCGCAGGGAACATTGCGGGACGCCGCGCAGCCGCGTCTGGCGACGAACGACGGACTGGTACTGCGACCGTGGCAGGGGAGCGATGCAGCCGCGGTGCGGGACGCGTTCGCCTGTCCGGACATCCAGCGCTGGCATGTCAGGCGACTCGACAGTCTCGAGGAGGCACGTGAGTGGGCGGGGCAGTGGGCCTACCGCTGGGACAACGAGACAGCGGCGAGCTGGGCGGCCGTCGATGGGGATGACCAACCGCTCGGCCAGATCGGACTGCGCAACATCTCTCTGGCCGAGGGCTCAGCCGGCGTGTCCTACTGGGTGACCCCGGCGGCCCGGGGTCGTGGCATCGCTGCGAGGTCAGTGGATGCCTTGTCCGCTTGGGCTTTCGGGCTGATCGGGTTCAACCGGCTGAACATCCAGCACTCCACCGCCAACACCGCGTCCTGCCGGGTCGCCGAGCGCACCGGATACACGCTCGAGGGCACGCTTCGGCAGGCGATCAAGCACGCCGACGGCTGGCACGACTGGCACGTTCACGGCCGCCTGCGCACCGACATCTGAGCACTAGCGCTTTGGCTGCGGGGGACGTCGACAGTGAGGCGGTGGTGACGGGCCTGTTCGCGACGGCGTACGCCTGGCCCGGGAGTTCACCGGGGCCCAAGGCCAACGGTCCGGCGGGGACGTCGCGTTTGAAGAGGCTTGGTGGTTGGTCGGTGGTACCGATGGTTTCAACTGAGCTGAGCCAGGTGATGCGACCTGAGCGAGAGGAGTGGTTCTGAAGCGGTCGCGATCTGGTCGCAATCTGGTAGAGATGGGGCGTTGATCTGGACGGCGTACGCGCGGTCGCTCCATGATCTGGAACCGAAGTCCTGCCCATCCTCCCGGACGCACTTCCCCGGCGCCCGGCGGTCACCTCGGAGGCCCGTTTGCCCGACCGCATCCGGCTGTTGCTGGTCGATGACCAGATCCTCAGTCGAGGCGTCCTCAGAAACGGTCTGGAACGCGAACGCGACCTCGAGATCGTTGCCGAGCTCAACCGCAGCGACGACGTGGTCGGCGCCGCGAAGCGTCACCGTGCGAACGTGGCGCTGCTCGACACCGCCGGTCCGGGCAATGCCAGCATCACGATGACCACCGAGCTGAGGACGTCGATCCCGGAGTGCCGGGTGGTCATGCTGACGACGTACGGGCGCCCGATCCATCTGCGCCGCGGGCTCGAAGCCGGTGCCAAGGGTGTCGCGCTGAAAGGCAGTCCGGTGCCTCAGTTGGCGGATGCCGTACGACGGGTGCACCTGGGTCTGCGGGTGGTCGACGCCAACCTCGCGGCCGAGACGCTGAAGTACTCCGAGAGCCCGCTGAACGACGACGAAACCGACACTCTCCGCGCGGCCCGCGCAGGTGGTTCGGTCGCGCTCGTGGCCCGCAAGCTCGAGGTCTCCGAACGGGTGGTCCGCAAGCACCTCTGGTCCGCGATCGGCAAGACCGGCGCGCGGACCCGCGCCGACGCCATCCAGATCGCCGAACGCAACGGCTGGCTGCTCGACTAACCGTCCAGCTGATCCAGCAACCACCGCGGGCCGGCGGCCGTAGCGCCGACGGCCTCGATGCGCTGGCGCAGGCCCCGGTCAGCGGTGACGACGGTGACATCTGGGACGTTGTCGGTGAGCTCTGTGGTGACCGCGACAATGGTGTCGTCGCCGGAGCCATCGGCCAGTACGACGCGGAGCGCGCCGACAGCTGGAGCGTCGGAACCAGACACAGCCGCTCGCGCTGCGCCCTCCAAGATCACCACGACGTCGGCTGACGATTGCAGGCGCTCCTGGAAGGCGGCCAGCCTCACCAGCAGCCGCCGCGCGGCGCCGGGGCGGTCCCGCCACCAGCCGTCGGGGCGTGAGCCGATCACGTTGGCGGCGTCGACCACGATCACCTGATCCGGTCCGGTCATCATCAGCCCAGTCTGCCCCCTGCTTCCACGCTAAGCGCAGATGGAGAGGAACTCGCCCGTGTGTGTCACCAGCACATGTGGGCCTCGGGCAGCAGCCAATGACTGCACAGCTTCTCGTACGGCGTGCCGCGAGCCGTCTGGCCCAATCACCAACGTGTTCGGGGCACCGACGGCTATCAGTTCGTCGCCGGCGCGGACTAGTACAGGAGCGGTATAGGACGCGGCGACAGCGGTGCGGCCGGCGGTGAGGGCTTCCAGGGCGGCTGACACTAGCTCGTCCGGCCCTTCGGCGGGGGCGTCTACCGCGATCCACGTCGTGGGGGAGCCGGGTGGGGTGAAGGATGTGGGGTTGTGCCAGTCGCTGCCGCCGATGGGCGTCGTATTGTCGAGTCCCCAGGCTTGCCACCAGGCGATGGGGCCGCCCCAGGTGCGGTCGAGCCAGACGGAGTTCCAGATCTCGGCCAGCGGTGGGTGCTCGGGTAGTGGTTGGCGCCAGGAGCAGTCGCCGCCGAGCGGGTGGTTGATCGACAACAGGCCGCCGCGCTGGGCGACCTCGGAGACCCAGGTGGACGCGGGCCGGCGGAAGTCGATTGCGCCGATGCTGCCGAAGGCGTTCGCGTGGCCGGAGTCGGTTGTCACCTCCTGGCCAGGGATCAACCCGATGCCGAACTTCTTGCCGATCTCGGGCAGTTCGAGGTGATGCGCGACGGTGTTGTGGTCGGTGACCGCCAGTACGTCGAGTCCTGCGGCGACTCCGAGCGCGGCGAGGTTGGCGACCGGTGTCGAACCGTCCGAGTGCAGCGAATGCACATGGAAGTCGCCGGCCACCCACTTCAAGCCTGGGGGTGCCGGCAGCGACCGACGCGGTGGACGAGCCGGTACGGCGACAGCCGCGGTGGCGGCGGCGTATTCCGCGAGGCCGGGCACCGTGGTGACTGGACCGGTGACGGCTTCGACGATGAGTTCGACGCCTTCGACCGGCAGGCGGTGGAGGCCGAGGACAACCCACCAGGTGCCGGCTTCGAGGTCGCCCGCGAGGTAGCCGGGGGTTGCTGCGGTCGGCGTGATGGCGAACGTCTGCCGAGCACCACCGGACCAGCCGCGCCAGCCGGCCGCACCCTCGCAGCCGATGTCGATCACAGCGCCTTCGACCGGTGGAATGGTCAGCGTGACGAGCAGTCCGGGGCAGCCGGCCGGGATGTCGACCGGCAGGGAGTGGTAGACCGACTCGGCGCGATCGTCGAGGGTCCAGTGGCGGCGGTACGTCGTAATGGCCATCAGCCGACCACAGCCGGCTGCCGGGCCAGGAGTTCGCCGGATTCCCTGTCATACAAGAGGACTCGCGAGGCCGGAGCTGTCAGGACCACCGCCGCGCCCGGTGCTGGCTCGTCCTCTTCCGGAACTGTCACGCCGACCAGCGTCCCGTCACAGTCGACGGTGACCAACGACTGCGTCCCAAGGTTCTCCGCCACAACCACCTGACCGCGCAGCACTGGACCGCTCACGTCACCCGTAGCCAAGGTCAAATACTCCGGCCGCACCCCAACCGTAACCTCAGCCCCGACTGGAGCCGAGCCGGTCGATGCCGCCAATGAGCCCCCGGCGACCGAGACGCTGCCGCCGGATGGCGTGGAAGCCACTGTGCCCGGGAGGAGGTTCATGGGGGTGGAGCCGATGAAGTTGGCTACGAAGGTGTTGGTGGGGCGGGCGAAGACTTCGCGTGGGGTGCCGAGTTGGCGGAGCTTGCCGGACTCCATGACCGCGATGCGGTCAGCCAACGCCAATGCCTCGGCCTGGTCGTGGGTGACGAAGACCGTGGTGATGCCCAGGTCTCGCTGGAGCTTCTTCAGGAACGTGCGAGCCTCCAGCCGCAGCCGTGCGTCGAGATTGGACAGCGGTTCGTCGAGGAGCAAGACCTTGCCCTGGGACGCGATCGCACGGGCCAGCGCGACCCGCTGTTGCTGACCGCCCGACAGTTGCGCCGGCTTGCGTTCCAGTAGGCCCTGCAGCGACAGTTCGGCCGCGGTCCGCTCCGCTGTCGACGCCCGGGTGGCGGCAGCGACTCGTCGTACTTTCAGGGGATAGGTGATGTTCTCGGACACGTTCATGTGCGGGAACAGGGCGTAGTCCTGGAAGACCATCGCGACGCCGCGCTTGCCCGGTTCGGTGCGGGTCACGTCGGCGGCGTCGATGCGGACCTTGCCCTCGGTCGCCTGTTCCAGGCCCGCGATCGTCCGCAGCAGCGTGGTCTTGCCGCAGCCGGACGGGCCGAGCAGGGCGAAGAACTCGCCGTCTTCCACGTGCAGATCGAGTCCGTCGACCGCGCGTACGCCGTTCGGGTAGACGGTCGCCAGGCCCTCGATGTCGATGCCCGCCATCAGCTCTTGATCCCTCCATGGAAGCGGAACCCGTAGCGCGAGTTCACCAGTAGGTACAGCACGACGACCGGGATCGAGAACAGCAGCGCGAAGACCGGGATCACCGACAGGTTGGCGCTGCCGCCCTCGTCGGTGAAGGTCTGCTGCAGTACGGCGGCCGGCTGCTTGTCGATCGACCGGATCAACAGGAACGGCACCAGGAAGTTGCCCCAGGCATTCACGAAGGCCCAGACCATGATGGTGGCCAGACCGGGCCGCGCCACCGGCAGTACGACGTCACGCAGGATCTGACCGGTGGACGCGCCGAAGACACGGGCCGACTCTTCGTACGACTTCGGCACTGCGTCGACGAAGTCCTTCAGGATGAAGATTGCCGCTGGCAACAGCCCGCCGGTCATCACCAGCGCGACCCCGAACCGGGAGTCGATCAGCCCGAGCTGGAACATCATCACGAAGATCGGCACCATCGCCGCCGTGCCGGTGACAACCGATGACAACAGCAACAATCCGTAGAGCAATGCGTCCCGGCCCGGAATGCGAACCCGCGACAACGCATACGACGCCAGCGCGGCGAACGCGGTGACGGCGACCGCGGTGGCCACGCAGATGAGGAGCGAGTTCACCAGTGAATGCAGCGCATACGGGTGGTCGAGGGTCTTGCGGACGTTGTCGAGCGTCCAGTCCGGCCAATGCACGCCAAGGCCTGGGTTCTTGTCGAACGGCGCGGAGGCGATCCACAGCATCGGGACCGCGAAGAAGAAGGTGATCGCGCAGATCAGTACGTAGAAGCCGATCCGCCGTACAACATAAGTCATGAGCGCCTCCTCAGCAGCCGGAGGTAGATGAGCGAGACCAGCAGGTTCGCGATCAGCAGCAGGAACGAGATCGCCGAGGAGTAGCCGAGTTCCCCGCCCTGCAGCGCCACGTTGTAGATGTAGACCGGCACCGTCTCGGACTCGTGGTTGGGCCCGCCCTTGGTGAGCAGGAACGGCGAGAAGTCGTTCGCCGTCCACAGTGAGATCAGCAGCGTGTTGGTCAGCACGTGCCCGCGGATGTGCGGGAACACGACATCCCGCAGCGTCTGCCAGCCCGACGCCCCGACCATCCGCGCCGACTCCAGCTGCGACGGCGGGACGGCCTGCAGCGCGGACGAGTAGAGCATCATCGAGAACGCCGTACCCCGCCAGGTGTTGAAGATGACCAGGCATGCCATCGGGTAGTCGATCAGCCAGGCCGTGCCGGGCGTGCCGAGCATGCTGTTCAGCGTGCCGCCGTCCCGGTCGAAGAACGCGACCCACAGGTACGCGACCACGGTCGACGGAAGGATCCAAGCCAGCAACACCAGGCCTTCGACAGTACGACGTACGACGGGACGCGCGCGGCGCATCACCCAGGCGAGGGTGAAGCCGAGGAAGTTCTGGCCGATGATCGCGGAGCCGAGGACGAACAGCATCGTCAGCCACAGCGCATTGTGGAACAGCGTGTCGTTCAGCGCGTCGGTGTAGTTGCGCAGCCCGACGATCGAGGGCGAGATCGCCTCGATACCGGTCAGGCGGTAGTTGGTGATGCCGATGTAGATCGTCCAGAGCGCCGGGAAGACCAGAAACGCGCCGATCAGCAGCATGGCCGGCGCGACGAAGCCCAACGCACGGCCGACGCCGAGTCCGGCGACGTCCCGCGCCGGTTGGCGCGGGACACCTGCGGATGCGGAAGCCATCAGTTGCTGGTGACCTTGTCCTTGCCGCCGGCCGCGGTTTCGACGGCCTTCTCGTACGCCTTCGCCGCGGCGTCGGTCGACCTGCCGCCGACCACGTCCGCGGTGGCCTGCTGCAGCGCGGCGGAGATCTTCGGGTACTCCGCCAGGCCCGGCCGGAACTGCGTGATCGGCAGGACCTTCGTGGCGACGAAGTTCAGCATCGGGTCAGTGGCGAGCACCTCGTTGTTGACGTCGGTGCGCTGGGTGATCTTGGCCGCGCCGTCCAGGGACGCCTTCACCATCTCCGCCGAGTTCATGAACTGCAGCAGCTCCCAGGCTTGCTGCGGGAACTTTGTGTTCGGGTTGATCACGGTCGCGCCGCCGCCGGACATCGAGACGTAGTCCTGGCCCTTCACGCCGGTACCAGGCTTGCTGGCCGGGATCAGCGCCCAGCCGACGGCGGTGTCGCGGTCGGCCATCTTGGCGACGCCCTCCTTCGGCTCCACCACGCTGCGCCAGAAGTAGTCGCTCTCGGCCAGGATGCCGATCTTGTTCGCGGCGAACTCGGCGAATGACTTGTCCCGGCCCTTGGCCTCGCGCTGCAGCACCGGGTCACCGAGGCCCGTGCTGTAGATCTGGTGGTAGAAGTCGAGCACCTGACGCAACTGCGGGGTGTCGCCGAGCCACTTGCCGTCGGTGTTGACCGTGGCGCCGGTTCCGACCAGGAGCGGCAGTACGCCCTGCATGGTGGTCGCCTCGCCCATCGCCGTACCGGCGTTGATCTGGATCGGTGTCACGCCGGGTAGCTTCTTCAGGGCCTGACCCGCGGCGATGATGTCGTCCCAGGACTTCGGCTGCCAGTCGGCCGGCAGCCCGGCCTGCTGGAAGAGCTTCTTGTTGAAGAAGAGCACCCGGCCGTCGGTGCCGCCAGGGACGCCGTACCGCTTGCCCTCGAAGCTGCCGAGTTGCTGCACCGTCTCAGGGATCTGCTTCCAGCCGTCCCAGTCGTCCACCTTGGCCGCGTCGCCGACGGTGTCGGTCAGCGGCTTGATGTACCCGGCCTGGGCGAACTCGCCGACCCAGATGCCGTCGATCTGGAACAGGTCCGGCCCGGACTTGTTCTGCAGGTCCAGCGACAGCTTCTGCTTGTAGACCTCGTCGTCGGAGCCATCACCCTGGAACTTGACCGTGACGTCGACGCCCTTGCCCTTCTGCTCGGCGACGAACTTCGGGATCAGCACGTCCTCGATGAAGGTCGCGCCGGCGCTGCTCTTGCCGCCCTTCACCGCGTTCGAGCCGATGGTCAGCTCGACCTTCTTCGCGTCGGCGTTGCGGTTCGCGTCCTGGTCGCCAGTGCCCGAACCGGACGAGCCGAGGCAGCCGGTGAGCAGCAGGAGGGCCGCGGTTCCGAGTACGGCGGGGCCGGACAACCGCGAGAGTGATCGCATCGGGGGTCTCCTTGCGAGTCGGTACAGGGGCCGGTGTCAAAGATTGGCACTCTTGGGCGACTATGTGAAGACTTTTGCCCAACCGTCGAGCAAACGCTTGTCAGATGCTCTCGGCAACGAGTTGTGACCGTGTCAAGTCCGGATCCTGTGTAGGCCATTGCGACCTGGTTAAAGTGCGCTCAAGGTTCTGCGACAAGAGGTAGTTGACTAGATACAGAACGTGATAACTGGTTGTAGCGTCCATGCCGATCGGTTCAGTGGATCGGAGGTGAAAGCACATGCTGTTGCACGGACTGGCTTGCCTTCTCGACGACCTGTTCTGGCACTGCCACCATCACTGCTGGTGGTAACGCCCGGCCGGCTGGTGACGGCCGCGGACTCGACGGATGGACGGTGACGACGACGCAAGGCTCCCGCTGACGCGCAAGCAGCGGGGATCCCGAGGTCATCCCCGAGCACCGCTACCCGCCGAACGTGATCACCAGGGACAAAACTCAAGGAGTGCGATCTCGAAGGAGCGAGAAACAAACGGCCGGCCCCGACATCGTCGGGGCCGGCCGTCCTCTGTGTGGCTGAGGATCCTCCTTGGCTGTCAGCGCTGAGCGAGCTGCATCATCTGCTTCGGCAGCTCGGTCATCTGAGCCGGGATCGGCGTCATCGGCCGGACCAGTTGCAGCAGGCTGGATGCGGCGTTCGCGATCGGCAGTGGCAGGGCCAGGCCCAGAGCTGCCAGCAGCGCGTTCACGAGTGCCAGGACCGCACCCAGGATGTCCAGACCCGGCAGCGGCAGTCCGCTCCACGCCTGGACCGGCGTACCGGTCGCGGACATGCTTCCGGTCGGCTGTGCCTGCTTGGCCTTCCCCTTGCCGAGCAGAGATGTGAGGGCGAGACCGCTGGCGGCGTTCACGAACGTGCCCGCGCTCTCGTCGTAGGACCACTTCTGCCCGTCACCGGCGCGGCAGGGCAGCACCAGCAGTGGCGCGGAGGCCGGAACCTTCGCCAGGTCCGCACCGCTGTCCAGGCAGGCGCCCGTCTTGGCAAGGGCGCCACCGACGCTCTTGCTCATCGCGACCTGAAGCTGGCCGGACTCGGTGTAGATCCACTCCTGGGTCTTCCCCTCCTTGCCTGGCGCGCAGGCCATCATGACCGCCATCGGGACCTTGGCGGCTGACACGAAGGTGAGGCAGTAGCGCGTGTCGGCACGAGTGGCGATCTGCTGCGCCACGCCTACCTCCACACCCGGCTGAGCGCCGGATCCGCCCGGTGCCGGGTTGGCCGCCTGTGCCGGTACGGCGGTGGCCAGCGCGACGCTGACGGCGAGAACCGCGACGCCGGTCCGGCTCAACAACTTACGGATGATCAAGACAACCTCCAGAGGTCGTGCCATCTCAGTAGCGTCAGGTCGTCGGGACCCCGCAGCGTGAGCGCGGTATGGCCCGGAAGGGCAACAGTGACTCAGCGCGACGTTGACGCCACAACCAGTAAGGCACAGGAGCCGCGGCGGTGGTTATGGCAAAAGTGTGAAACTTGATGCCAATGGCAACTAACTGCCAGGGCAAAGTCGTTGCGCATGGCACCGAAATCCGGCCGGGTCACCGCCGTGCCGCCGCCGAGTGGAGGCTGTGTGTCGATCGTGATGTTACGGCAATCTCTGTATATCAGGGAAGATCCGTGCGTCAGTTGATGCCCTAGGCAACGGTTTGTTCAGTGGGGTTGCTTGTGCTCACTGGGGTCTGTCTCGACGGTTTCCTCGGTCGCCGGGCGCTCCACTTGCTCGATCGCCGGGGGTTCGTCAGCTGCCTTGGTGGCGCGCAGCTCGCGCATCTCCTTCCGGCGGCGGAGGTCGCGGCCGAGTCCCTTCTTCGTCAGCCACACCCCGAACAGCAGCGCGGCGCCGGCGAGCGCGCCGAGGAAGAACACGGTCGGCACCGAGACGCCGAAGTCGACACCGAAGACCTCCATCGTGGTGGAGGCACTTGACGAGACAGAGACCCCAAGGCCGAACAGTACGGCGAGGGCGATCAGGACGAGTCCGAGGACGGCCATGGCAAGCTGCCTCTCCGCCAGCCGGGGGCTGGCTGTTCAGGCCTCACTGCTGAGTAGTGCGGTGAGCAGCGCCACTGCGCCGCTCTTGTCGAGTGGGTTGTTCTGGTTCCCACATTTCGGCGACTGTACGCAGGATGGACATCCATCCGTGCACTCACAGTGTGCAATCGCCGCCCGTGTCGCGGTCAACCACTCGCGCGCCGCGGCGTAGCCGTGTTCCGCGAAACCCGCGCCGCCCGGGTGGCCGTCGTACACGAAGACGGTGAGGCGGCCGGTGTCCGCGTGCTTGGCGGTGGACACTCCGCCGATGTCCCAGCGGTCGCAGGTGGCGAACAGTGGCAGCAGGCCGATCGACGCGTGCTCGGCCGCGTGTGCCGCGCCCGGCACGTCGTACAGGCCGAGCCCGGCGACGACGGAGTCGGGCATGGTCCACCAGACTGCTTTGGTCCGCAGAGTGCGTTCGGGAAGGTCGAGTGGCTGCTCATCCAGTACGTCGCCTGTGGCCAGGAGCTTGCGCTGGTACGACACCACCTGGCTTGTCACCTGGACCCAGCCGCGCGACAACTCCGCCGTACCCCAGCGGCACGTCTCCTCGGTCGCGAGGATGCTGATCTCGGTCACGTCCCGCGCGAAGGTGCTGTAGTCGGGTGAGGCCGGCTCCACGACGGCCGCATGGCCCTCGAGGTCCAGAGTCCGGACCAGGTAGGACTCGCCGGCGTGCACGTAGACGGCGCCCTCGTGGACCGAGGCGTGTGCGGAGCCGCCGTCGACAGTGCCGAGCAGGCGACCAGTCTGGTCTTCGACGATCTGGACTGTCTTGCCGCCGGCGGAGCGGATGTCGATGGCGTCCACTGCGCGCTCTCGCCGCGTCCAGAACCAGCCGTGTGGTCGCTCCCGCAGTAGGCCCTGTCGGACCAGCTGGGCGATGACGGCTGGCGTCGTACCGCCGAAGATCTCGTAGTCCGCCTCTGTCAGCGGCAGCTCCTGCGCGGCGGCACACAGCTGCGGTCCCAGCACATAGGGGTTCTCCGGGTTGAAGACTGTCGCTTCGACAGGCCGTCCGAAGATGGCAGCGGGGTGACGCACCAGATAGGTGTCCAGTGGATCGTCGCGCGCGATCAGTAGGGCCAGCGCGTCGCCACCGGCTCGTCCAGCGCGTCCGGCCTGCTGCCAGAGCGACGCGCGCGTGCCAGGCCAGCCAGACAGCAGTACGGCGTCCAGCCCGGCAATGTCGATGCCCAGTTCGAGTGCGTTGGTTGCGGCGACTCCGGTGAGCTCACCGCTCTGCAGCATGCCTTCGAGCCGTCGGCGCTCCTCCGGCAGGTAGCCAGCCCGGTACGCCGACACCTGGTCGACCAGCGACGGATCGACCTCAGCCAGGTTGTCCCGAGCTGTCATAGCTACCGTCTCGGCCCCGCGCCTCGAGCGCACGAACGCGACGGTCCTCACTCCCGACACGACCAGATCGGTCAGCAGGTCGGCCACTTCGGCCGTCGCGGAACGTCGTACTGGTGCACCGTTCTCTCCGCGCAGAGAGGTCAGCGGCGGCTCCCACAGGCCGAAGGAGATGCCACCGCGCGGAGAGCCGTCCTCAACGACCTCACGCATCGGCAGTCCAGTCAGGCGCTCACCGGACACCGCCGGCTCGGCGACAGTCGCGGATGCGCAGATGAAGATCGGGTGAGCGCCGTACTGCGCACAGACCCGACGCAACCGACGCAGCACACCGGCGACGTGCGCTCCGAAGACGCCGCGATAGTGGTGGCACTCGTCGACCACGACGTACTGCAGGTTGCCCAGGAAGAGCGCCCAGCGCTGGTGGTTCGGCAGCACGGAGCGATGCAGCATGTCCGGGTTGCTGAGTACGTACGTCGCATGGTCGCGGGCCCAGTCACGTTCGGTGCGCTCCGAGTCGCCGTCCAGCGTCGTCGCCCGCAATCCGGGCACGGTGTACGACGAGATCGCCCGCAGTTGGTCATGCGCCAGCGCCTTGGTCGGCGACAAGTACAGAACAGACGCCGTACGGCGGTGGGGCGAGGCGGCCTGGGCGATGCTCAACGTGGCAAAGGCAGGCAGCAGGTAGCCGAGCGACTTACCCGACGCGGTTCCGGTCGCGACCACTACATGCTGACCGCTGTACGCCGCCTCCGCGGTGGCGACCTGGTGAGTCCATGGAGCGGTGATGCCGGCGTCGGCGAGCTGGCCCAGCACCTCGGGTGGGACCCAGCGGGGCCAGTCACACGTTTGTCCCAGCCGGGGCGGCACCGACTCGACATGAGTCAGCCGGTCGCCGCGACCGGCGGCAAGGCGCTTCAGGACAGCCGCTGCCTCACCACCTCCACGCATGCCGTGAGCCTAGCTTTTTGGATGGACAGATCGACTTCGGGTGTAACGAGATGAAAGAGTTTTGGGCAACGGCCCTACTCACGGTCCGTACATGGTTGAATGCAGCAGTTCACGGGAACGGAGGCCGAAGTGGATCTGTCGCTGACCGCACGCGCCGAGGGCGGGCGGACCGTCATCGAGGCGGCGGGGGTGATCGACCTCTACAACGCGCCGAAGCTGCGCGAGAAGATCGCCGCGCTCGTCGACGACGGGGTCTATCACCTGGTGATCGACCTGGAACGCGTGGAGTTCCTGGACTCCAGCGGCCTCGGCGTGCTCGTCGGCGGACTGAAACGGGTGCGCACCCACGACGGATCCCTGTCCCTGGTCTGCACCCAGGAACGGCTGCTCAAGATCTTCCGGATCACCCAGCTGACCAAGGTCTTCGAGATCCACCCGGACGTCGCCTCGGCGATCTGAGCATCCGAAAAGGTAGCCCCGTCACTACAAAGCGTGACCGGGATGGCGGGGCGGAGAAGAGAGGCGCAGCACCTACTTGCCGTGCGGGCCGGGTATGGCGTAGACCACCCTGTCGTCAGGTCTGGTCGGAGACCCGTTAGAGTGACGCAGCGCGCCGGTCATCGGCGCTGTGTCGTATTTCCCCAACCCTTCGGTTGCGGCAGGACGGGGGCCGTCAAGTCCTGAGGGGTTGCCTACAAGGAGGACGGATGTCCGCGCTGCTTGCACAAGCGGTGGATCTTTCGTCGAGCAACACCACACTGGTGATCGTCGTCGGAGTGATCGCGGTCCTCGCGGTCGCCATTGCGATGGTCTTCCGGGGCCAGGTGCTTGCCGCGAACGATGGCACCGAGAACATGAAGACGATCGCCGCGGCGGTCCAGGAAGGCGCATCGGCCTACCTGAACCGGCAGTTCCGGACATTGTCGGTCTTCGCCGTGGTCGCGTTCCTGTTGCTGTTCCTGCTGCCCGCGCACAGTGACGGCGACAACGAGACGACGCTGAAGATCTTCCGGTCCGTCTTCTTCCTGGTCGGTGCGGGCTTCTCCGCGCTGATCGGCTACCTGGGCATGTGGCTCGCGACGCGCGCCAACGTCCGGGTCGCCGCGGCCGCCCGGGACGAGGGCCGCGACCCGGCGATGCGGGTCGCGTTCCGGACCGGCGGCACCGTCGGTATGGCGACCGTGGGCTTCGGCCTGTTCGGCGCCGCGCTCGTCGTACTGCTGTTCAAGGGTGACGCCCCGACCGTGCTCGAGGGCTTCGGTTTCGGTGCCGCCATGCTCGCCATGTTCATGCGTGTCGGCGGCGGCATCTTCACCAAGGCCGCCGACGTCGGCGCCGACCTGGTCGGCAAGGTCGAGCAGAACATCCCCGAGGACGACCCGCGCAACGCCGCCACCATCGCCGACAACGTCGGCGACAACGTCGGTGACTGCGCCGGTATGGCGGCCGACCTGTTCGAGTCGTACGCCGTGATGCTCGTCGCCTCGCTGATCCTGGGTAAGGCCGCCTTCGGCGAGCAGGGCCTGATCTTCCCGCTGATCGTGCCGGCCATCGGCGCCGTCACCGCGGTCATCGGCGTCTTCCTGACCCGGCCGCGGACCGGTGAGAATGGTCTGCGCACGATCAACCGGGCGTTCTACATCTCGGCGATCATCTCCGCGGTGCTGTGTTCGGTGGCCGCGTTCGTCTACCTGCCGAGCAGCTTCGGTGACCTGACCGGCGCCACCGAGACGATCGCCGCCCACGACGGCGACCCACGGCTGATCGCCACCGTCTCGGTGCTCATCGGCATCGTGCTGGCCGCGATCATCCTGGCCCTGACCGGCTACTTCACCGGCACCGAGGACAAGCCGGTCAAGGACGTCGGCAAGACCTCGCTGACCGGTGCCGCGACCGTCATCCTGTCCGGTATCTCGGTCGGCTTCGAGTCTGCCGTCTACACCGCACTGGTGATCGCGGCAGCCGTGTACGGCGCCTTCCTGGTCGGCGGCTCGGGTGTCGTCGCGCTGTTCGCGATCGCGCTGGCCGGTTGTGGTCTGCTCACCACCGTCGGCGTCATCGTCGCGATGGACACCTTCGGCCCGGTCTCCGACAACGCGCAGGGCATCGCCGAGATGTCCGGAGACGTGGACGGCGAGGCGGCCCAGATCCTGACCGAGCTGGACGCCGTCGGCAACACCACCAAGGCGATCACCAAGGGCATCGCGATCGCCACCGCCGTACTGGCCGCGACCGCGCTGTTCGGTTCCTACACGGACTCGATCTACGCGGTGCTGAACGACGCGGGTGACGCGGCGTTCAACGCGGACGCCCTGGTCTTCGACCCGTCCACCCTGGTCGGCATCATCATCGGTGCCGCCGTGGTGTTCATGTTCTCCGGTCTCGCGATCAACGCCGTCGGCCGGGCCGCCGGCGCGGTCGTCTACGAGGTACGTCGCCAGTTCCGCGACATCCCCGGGATCATGGAGGGCACCGGCAAGCCGGAGTACGGCAAGGTCGTGGACATCTGCACCCGCGACTCGCTGCGTGAGCTGGCCACCCCAGGTCTGCTCGCGATCACCGCGCCGATCGCCGTCGGCTTCGGCCTCGGTGCCTCCGCGCTGGCCGGCTACCTGGCTGGTGCGATCGCGTCCGGCACCCTGATGGCGGTCTTCCTGGCCAACTCCGGTGGTGCCTGGGACAACGCGAAGAAGCTGGTCGAGGACGGCAACCACGGTGGCAAGGGCTCGCCCGCGCACGAGGCCACCGTCATCGGTGACACCGTCGGTGACCCGTTCAAGGACACCGCCGGTCCGGCCATCAACCCGCTGATCAAGGTGATGAACCTGGTCTCGGTGCTGATCGCCCCGGCCGTCGTGGGCATGTCCACGATCGGCGAGGACACCAACACTCCGCTGCGGATCGGCATCGCCCTCGCGGCGGTGGTGATCCTGGCCGCGGCCGTGATCGTCTCCAAGCGCCGTGAGTCGGTCATCGCCGACACCCCGGCCGAGGTGAACGCAGCAGCCTGAAAGTTCTATTGAAGTTGAAACGGCCCGCTTCGGCGGGCCGTTTCTTCTTTGGTCACCTGAGAGTCGACTTTCGGCTGATGCGAGCCGATGCCCGGATGGGGGATCGTCGGGGTTGCGGTCAGGGGTATAACCGATGGCCGTCCGGTCCGTACCGGCGGCAGAATCAACCCACGGGTGGACACACCGGATCCGCCCCGGGTCCGATGTTCTGGCCCGGTCGGACCTCGATACTGAAGTCGACCACCGACACAACCGCGCCACCCAACGAGGAGTACGGCGATGATCGAGGCACAGGGCCTCACCAAGCGATACGGCCAAACGGTTGCCGTTGACAACCTGTCATTCACGGTCAAACCCGGCAAGGTGACCGGCTTCCTAGGCCCGAACGGCGCCGGCAAGTCGACCACCATGCGGATGATCCTCGGCCTGGACACCCCGACCGCGGGCGACGTCCGGATCGACGGCCAGCACTACCGCGACCTGCACCAGCCGCTGACCAAGATCGGCGCGCTGCTGGACGCCAAGTGGGTCCACCCGAACCGCTCCGCGCGGTCGCACCTGGCCTGGATGGCCGCGTCGAACAAGCTGCCGAAGTCGAGTGTCGACAAGGCGCTCGAGATGGTCGGCCTGACCTCGGTCGCGGGCAAGCGGGCCGGGGCCTACTCGCTGGGCATGTCGCAGCGGCTCGGCATCGCCGGCGCGCTGCTCGGCGACCCGGAGATCCTGCTCTTCGACGAGCCGGTCAACGGCCTCGACCCGGAGGGCATCGTCTGGATCCGCACGTTCATGCAGAAACTGGCCTCCGAGGGCCGGACCGTGCTGGTGTCCAGCCACCTGCTGTCCGAGATGTCGCTGACCGCCGAGGAACTGATCGTCATCGGCCGCGGCCGGCTGATTGCGCAGAGCTCGACCAGGGAGTTCGTCGACCGCGCCAGCGGTACGACGGTCAAGGTGCGTACGCCGCAGCTCGACCAGTTGCAGGGCATCCTGCAACAGCAGCAGGTCGTGACCCGGATCGAGGACTTCGAGGACCAGGGCAAGGTGCTGTTCGCCGAGGGCGAGCTGACCACCGACCAGATCGGCGAGACCGCCGCCGCGCACGGCATCGTGCTGCACGAGCTGACCCTGCAGCGCGGCTCGCTGGAACAGGCGTTCATGCAGATGACCGGTGACTCGGTCCAGTACCACGCACACGACGAGCTCGCTCACGTCGCAGACGTGAACCTTCCGGCGCCGTCCGGCACAGAGGTGGCCGCTGGGCCGAAGGAGGACAACTGACATGTCGGTGATCCAAGTCGAGCGGATCAAGCTCTTCTCCACTCGCTCACCGTGGTGGTGCATGGTCGTCGCGGCCGTGCTCACGATCGGCTTCGCCGCGTTGACCACCGCCTTCCTGAACAGCACCGAGGAGCAGCAGGCGACGATCTTCATCACCCAGCCGGGTGTCCAGATCAGCCAGATGGTGATGATGGTGATGGCCGCTCTGGCGGTCACCACGGAGTACCGCTTCGGCACCATCCGGACCAGCTTCCAGGCCGTTCCGCAGCGGACCGCGCTGCTGCTCGGCAAGACCGCGGTGGTGTCCTTCCTGGCCGGTGTGATCGGCCTGATCGCGGCCTTCGGCGGCTGGCTGGTCGGCTCGCTGTTCGCCGGCAGCGCCGATCTGGCCATCGACACCGCGGCCGAGTGGCGGCTGCTGGCCGGTGAAGGACTCGTGTTCGCGCTGTCCGCGGTGATCGCGGTGGCGGTCGGCATCCTGATCCGGCAGAGCGCCGGCGCGATCGCGATCCTGATCCTCTGGCCGCTGCTGCTGGAGAACCTGGTCCAGCTCATCCCGAAGGTCGGCGACGACCTGAACAAGTGGGCGCCGTTCTCGAACGCCAGCTCGTTCATCAACCAGGGTCAGGACGCGGGGCTGGCCGGCGATGTCGGCAGCAACTACGCGCTCGGTCCGTGGTGGGCCCTGCTGTACTTCGCCGGCTGGGCGGCGGTGCTGCTGACGATCGCCCTGTTCTCGGCGAGTAAGCGCGACGCCTGATGAAGACGACCCCGGCCGAGGTTGAGGGGCCCTGGCCGGGGACGCACACCCGGCCGGGCTGAGGGGTCCTGGCCGCTACGGCCCGTGGATCGAGTGATCCACGGGCCGTTCCCCTTTGCTCCGGCAAGCGTTTAACCTACGCTGCATGACCGACTGGGCGCGGGTGCGCGCCGATGACTTCGCCGTACCCGCCAATCGGCCGCTCACTGAGCTCGTCGCCGAGTTGTCCGGCATGTTGCGCTCGCCTGATCCGGTGATCCGCGACCTGCAGGCGTACTCGACGCTCGCGTCCTGGATCGACCTTGGGGTGCTCTCCGCCGATCAGCTCCGCGCCCTGGGCAACGAGATGGTGCCGCGGTTCGGTGACGACGAGATCCAGGCCCGGACCTTCGCGCCGCTCATCCTCGACTCGATCGTCACCGCCGGCGTCTTCGAGCCGAGCTGGGTGCCGCCGTTCGAGCGCTGGTACGTCGCTGAAGGCGACCTCCGCGGACACGACGCCAAACTTGGCTGGCTGCACGCCGTTGCCCACGGCAGCGACCTGCTAGGCACCCTCGGGCTGCATCCAGCCGTCGAACCCGTCCAGATGCTCCGGCTCGGCATCGGCCGCCTGCTGACACCAACGTCGTACGTCCTGCGCGATATGGAGGACGACCGGCTCGGTCGCGCTCTAGCCGCGACCCTGACCCGCGCCGACCTCTCCGAAGCCGATGCCGTCGAGTGGCTGGATCCTGCTGTCCGCCAGCTGTCGAATCCGCCTGTCGAGGGCATTACACCGGAGGTCACCAACACCATCCGGACGCTGCGGGTCCTGTATCTGCTGGTCGATCATGGTGTCCGCGTCGGCGAGGTGGTCGAGGTTCCGCACCGCGAGTTGGTCAAGACAAAGATCGTGGAGGTGGTGCGGATCGTCACGCCGTACTACTTCTGAGGTAGGGCCGCATCCGACTTTCGTCGCGGGTTCCCCTGGGAATTCCCCCAGGACGGTCGCGTCCCGGTCCAGGGCACGGTACAGGTGAGTTCCGGTGGAAGTGGAGGCCTTGTCCGTGACAAGGTCTGTGCTGGCAATACCGTGGCAACCCCTCCCATGGTGGTGCCAACGCCACTACCGCAGTAGTGCCAACACCATCAGATCTGGTCCTTGGCGAGGTTAGCTTTTGACTGACGAAAGCCGTCGGGGGTAGCAGTTCAGAGAGGGCGCGTGGAAGTCATGGTTGCGACATACCTGAAGAGATGGGTCGGCAGCCGGATCTTGAACAGAACCACCCGCAGGGGTGGTCTCGACCTGTCAAAGATGCGGATTGTCCCACGTCAGGTTTCGATGCCGCTGCGTCGCGTGGGAGTGGACCCGGTCCCGGAGCTGGGTCAGGTGCGCGAGGTCGAGCCGGTGCACAAACTGGCCCATCTGTTCGGGCTGAACGTGTGGGTGGTGAGCGGCCATGCGGAGGCGAAGTCGGTACTCGCGGACACCGCGAACTTCAGCAACGACATCCGGCCGCTGGTCGGCTCGGACCCGAACAAGCCGTCGGAGGGGATCGGCGGGCTCGGGTTCACCGATCCGCCGGACCACACCCGGCTGCGCAAGCTGCTGACTCCGGAGTTCACCAAGCGCCGGCTGGCCCGGCTGGAGCCGGTGATCGAGAAGATCGTGAACGACCAACTGGACCTGATGGAGGCGAAGGGTCCGGTCGTCGACATCGTCGCCGACTTCGCCTTCAACGTGCCGTTCCTGCTGATCGCCGACCTGCTCGGGGTGGAGGAGTCCGACCGCGACCGGTTCCGGGCGCTCGGACCGGCCCGGTTCGACCTGTCCGGCGGCGGGATCGGGGTGTTCGGGTCGGCTTCGGAGTCGCGGGACTTCCTCTTCGAGATCGTCCGTAAGCAGCGGGCGAACCCGGGAGACGGGCTGATCGGCTCGATCATCCGCGAGCAGGGTGACGACATCGACGACATCGAGCTCGGCGGTCTGGCCGACGGGGTGTTCCTCGGCGGGTACGAGACGTCCGCGAGCATGCTCGCGCTCGGCACGCTGGTGCTGCTGCGCGACCCGGAGAACTTCGAGCGGATCCGGAACGAGCCGGGCGCGGTCGACGCGATCGTCGAGGAGCTGCTGCGGTATCTGACCGTCGTACAGGTCGCGTTCCCACGGTTCGCGCGGCACGACCAGGAGCTGTTCGGCCAGCAGGTGAAGAAGGGCGACCTGGTCGCGGTGTCGCTGTCCGGCGCCGACCGGGACAAGTCAGTCTTCGGCGCCGACGCCGAGGAGTTCTGGCCGCAGCGGGCACCGGCTGCGCACCTCGCCTTCGGCCACGGCATGCACCGCTGCGTCGGCGCGGAACTGGCCCGGATGGAGCTGCGCGCCGCCTTCACCGCCTTGGCCCACCGCTTCCCGGACCTTTCCCTGGCCGTCCCCGAAGAACAACTCCGCTTCCGCGACTTCTCCATCGTGTACGGCGTCGAGTCCCTCCCAGTGCAGCTACATGCCGCCGACACTCAGCAGGTCGCCGGCTGAGGTGCGCGTGAGCTGACCGATTTGCTGTCGGCGAGCGGTTGCCGGCGGCGCGGAGGTCACGGTCGATGGCGTCAGGCCGCGGTTCGGTAGATGGCGCAGCCTCGGTGGCGGAGGGTGTGGACCCATTCGGGGACGACGGGGAGGTCTAGCCAGCGGAGGTCGAGCTTCTCGAGGGCTGGGAAGGCGTCGGGGCCTAGGTCGGGCAGGGTGTCCAGGTGGTTGGCTCGGAGGTCCAGGTGCCGGAGGAGTGGGAGTCGGCTGAGCTGGACCGGGAACTCGGTGAGCGCGTTGGCCCTCAGGCTGACCACACGGAGTTCGGTGAGGCGGTCGAAGGTCGCGGGTAGCCGCTCGATGGCGTTGCGGTCCAGGTGTAGCTCCCGGAGTGCGTGGAGGTCGCCGTACGTTTCGGGGAGTTCGGTGAGGTGGTTGCCGTAGAGGCGGAGCTCGATGAGCCGGGTGAGCTGTCCTAGTGACGCCGGTACGGCAGTGAGGCCGTTGTCGGTGGCGCCGAGGTAGGTGAGCGAGGCGAGGTCTCCGAGCGACTCCGGCAGCTCGGCGATCTCGAGGTCGCTCACGTAGAGGAACTCGAGCTGCTTCAACCGGCCGAGAGAGTCTGGGAGTGCTTTCAGCGGCTGGTGACTGAGATCGAGGATCCGGAGCTCGGTGAACTCTCCCAGCCAGTCGGGTAGTGCAGTGAGCTGGTTCTCGTGGAGATACAGCTCGCGCACGCCGGTGCGCTCGCGGATAGCTGGGTCGATCGAGCTGATGCCGGTGCCACCGAGGTTGATGGTGTGACGAGCCATCGCCTCATCCTAGAGCCCGTGGCGTTCCGCGAAGGCCGATAGCTGGTCGCGTTGCTCGGCGGGATCGGCGCTCGACGTACTGACCACGAGGCGGGTGACACCTTGCGCCGCCGCCCGGCTCGAACCGCCGATGTGAATGGGCAGGTCAGCCAGCGGTTTGGGGAAGCTGACGAGATCCTCGAACGCGAAGAACTCACCCGAGTAGCTGACCCCGTCCGCGCTGCCGGACCACAGCAACCGCAGTACCTCGATCGCTTCATCCGTACGGCGACCACGCGTCCTGAAGTCGACCCCGGTCGCCCGAGCCTCGCCCGGCAGACTGCCAAGGCCGACCGTCAGCAGCCGCATCCGACCCTTCGACAGTACGTCGATGGTCGCCAACCGCTTCGCCAGTACACGGGATGGTGGTACGGCAACAGCAACACCCCCGTGCCGAGCAGGATCCGCTCAGTCGCCGCCGCAACGAACGCCAGCATGTCCAGCGGATCGCCGTACGGCAACGTCGCCGGCATCTCCACCCCACCAAACGTCGCCCCGCGATACAGCACCACATGCTCCGGCAGATACAACCCCTCGAACCTGGCACAGAGGGGTCGGTGGCTGGATCGGGTCGTGACAGGGGTGGGGGTGGGTGGTCACAATGGGCGGTCCGGCCCGAGATGCGGGTGGGGATCAGGGAAGGCCGCCGGCGGGTATGGGTAGTGGCGTGATGGGGACGGGTGATGCGCTCACCGCCCGGATCGCTGCTGCGATGACAGCGGCTCAGTCGGGTGGGCATGCGACTGCGGCGGCGGAGATCGAGGCGATTCGGGCTGAGCTTGGTGGGGTGCCGAGTTATCAGTTGGCCGCGGTTGAGTATGTGCGTGGAGTGACGGCTCATCATGCGAGTGATGCGGACGAGGCGCTCAAAGCGGTGGATGCGTGTATTGCCGTGGCGAAGGCGATCGACGAGCCGGGGTGGGAGGCGAACGCGCTGCCGATCCGGATCATCAACCTGGCCCGGAGTGGTCGTGGTGGTGACACGGTCAAGGACCTGGTCGCGGCCGAGCACGCGTTGAGCCGGACCAAGGACGCCGGGCTCACCTCGTGGGCGCACACCGGGCTCGGCTACGCGTATGACGTCCTGCGCCTTTACGAACTGTGCATTCCGCATTACGAGCTCGCCACCCAGATCGAGGCGGACGTGTTCGAGTTGGCCGAGTCGCTCGCGATCGACCGGCTGAACCTGGCCGAGACGTACCTGCGCTGGGCGCATGAGCTCGAGCGGCTGGGCGATCCGTCGTACGAGCGGGAGATCCAGGAGCGGCTGGGATCCGCGGCGTACTGGGCGCGGGAAGCGGAGCGCGTGGTCGTTGACGACGAGAGCCAGGACTTCTGGCGGTTGAGCGCGCGGCTGTGGCTCGCGGCGGCGGCCACCACGGAGGATCCGGCCACGGCTGTCAGTGAGCTGACCGAGTGCCGCGACGAGATCAGCAAGCTGGGCGAGACCGAGCGGCTCGCGATCGCGGGCGCCTACCTGGCCAGGGCTCTGCAAGCCCACGGCGACCCGGAAGAGGCGCAGGCGGCGGCCGAGCGGGCGGAGGACGACCTGATTCCGTTGGCGGATCCGGCCACACATCTGCTGGTGTTGCAGACCAGATCGGTACTCGCGGCATCGTCCCAAGAGCCGGGAGCCGTTGCAGGGTTGGAGTACGCGCGTTCGGTCGCGCGCGCCTGGTGGCGGGAGCGGCAGCGGGCGCTGAACGCCGTACGGCATGCGCTTGCCACCCATGACTTGTCGGCACGGCACGACGCCGAGTGGCATGCGGCGCGGCAGGATCCGCTGACCGGGGTGGGGAACCGCCGGGCGATGGACGAGCGGCTGACCGCGGCCCGGGACTCGGGGCGGGCGGTGACCGTGTTGGCCATCGATGTAGACGATCTGAAGGTGGTGAACGACACTTACGGGCACGCCTGTGGGGACGAATTGCTGCAGCTTGTGGCAAATCTGCTGGTAGAACAGGCGCGAGCGACGGATGCCGTGATTCGATCGGGAGGCGACGAGTTCTTCGTGGTGCTCGATCAGCCGGACGCCAAGGGCGGTGCGCAACTCGCCGACCGGATCCGGACCGCGGTCACGGCCATCGCGGCGGCGACACCGAAGGCCTGGCTCGGGCGGCTCGGGCTGAGCATCGGCTACGCCGCCACGGCCGAGGGTGTGCCGGTGGAGCGGCTGATCGCCACCGCGGACCGTCGCCTGTACGACGACAAACGCCGCAGGCGGTGAGGCGACAGGGGGTAAGGGGTGCGCGAGACGTCGGGGGTGACCGCGCGGATCGCGGCGGCGATGACGCTTGCCCAATCGGGCAGTCCGGCTGAGGCCGCGCTCGCGATCAGCCGGCTGCTGACCGAGCTCGGGACCGAACCGAGCCCGGAACGGGCCGCTGCCGAGTACGTGCGTGCCGTCGCGGCGCACCACGGCACCGACGCGGTCGAGGCGCTGGACGCGGTCGACAGCTGTATCCGCGTCGCGCGCGCGATCAACGAGCCGGGCTGGGAGGCCAACGCGATCGCGATCCGGATCGTCACCCTGATCCGCACCGGCGAAGGCGGTGACTCGGTCGCCGACCTGGTAGCCGCCGAGAACGCCCTCTCCCGCACCCGCGACCTCGGCCTGGCCGGCTGGGCGCACACCGGCCTCGGTTACGCCTACGACCTGCTGAGGCTCTACGAGCTGTGCATCCCGCACTTCGAGCTGGCGGCCGAAGGGGATCACGACCCGCTCGGGCTGGCGGAGGCGCCGGCGATCAACCGGCTCAACCTGGCCGAGTCGAACCTCCGCTGGGCGCATGAGCTCGAGCGGCTGGGTGACACGTCGTACGACGAGGAGATCCGGGAGCGGCGGCGGGAGGCGCACCGGTGGGCGGGTGAGGCGGTCGAGGTGATCATGCACGCCGACCTGCTCGGATACTGGCCGATCGCCGGGCGGATGTGGCTGGCTGCCAGTGACGACGACACCGACGCTGCCGAGGCCGCAGTAGTCCTCAGGGACTGCCGTGACCAGCTGGCGAAGCTGGGCGACCTGGAGCTGGCCGCGATCGCGGGGACCTACCTGGCCAAGGCGTACGCCGCAGTGGGGCGGCTCGACGACGCGATTGAGGCTGCACACCGGGCGGGGAGTGATCTGCCACTGACATCTGATCCGCCGGTCGAGGCACTGGTCCGGCACACGGCTGTGCAGATCGTGGCGGCGTCTGGCGACGCTGGAGCGCTCACTGGGCTGCAGTATGCGCGGGCGATCACCAGAGGGTGGTGGGCGGAGCGGCTGCGTGGTCTGTACGCCGTACGGAGCGCACTGGCCAACCACGAGCTCTCGATCAGGCACGACGCGGAGTGGCGTGCCGCGCGGGAGGATCCGCTCACTGGTGTGGGTAACCGGCGTGCGCTGGACGAGCGGATGTCGGTCGCGCACGACGCGGGCCGGTCCGTGGCGGTGATCGCCATCGACGTGGACAACCTGAAGGTGATCAATGACAGCTACGGACACGCCTTCGGTGACGAAGTACTACGGCGGGTCGGGCACTTGCTGACCGAGCAGTGCCGGGCCGAGGACGTGGTGGCGCGGGCCGGTGGTGACGAGTTCGTCGTCGTACTGGACAAGCCGGACGAGCGTGGGTCGCGGGAGCTGGTCGAGCGCATCAGGGCGGCTGCGGACCGGGTGGCTGCGACGTCCGACGAGCCGTGGTTCGCCATGCTGCGGCTGAGCATCGGGCAGGCGAGCAGCACCGACGGTACGGCGGTCGGCGAGCTGCTCACGGAGGCGGACCGGCGCATGTACGCCGAGAAGCGTCGGCGCAGACGCGCTTAGTAGTCCAGAAAACCTTCCACGACAAGGCGTCTGACGTCCGGTAGGTAGCCGCGCAACATGTCCTCGAGCGGACGGTCGAGGAGGTCCGCGAGGGCGGCGAGGATCTGTCCGACGCTCAGGTCGCCGTCACAGGCTCCGACGAGGCCGGCAAGAACGGTGTCCACCTGCTCGGCGCGTCGAAGGCCGCGCTGGCGCCTCAGCACCATCGTCGCCGGGTCTTCGGCGCCAGGTGCGCCGGTCGTCTCCTGGATCACGTCTTCGGCGACGGTCAGGTGCAGTCCGGTCAGGTCGTCTGGGATGCCTTCGTTGCGTTCGAAGCGGCGTAGTACGTGAGGGCCGATGGGCTGCTCGATCTCGTACGGCCACGCCTCGGCCTCCAGCGTGCCCGCGACGTTGTGCAGGGTGATCCAGCCCATGCCGATCGCCTCGACGTCCTGCCCGTCGAGCCACTGCAGCCAGGCGTCGTACTTCGCTGTGTACTCGGGCGAGCCGTGCAGACCCGCATCGCGCAGCCACAACTCGACGTACTCGGACGGGTCGAGCTGCTCGCGCTGCACAGCCCAGGCCGACCGGTCGCCGGTCCAGCCGGCGATGCGGTCGCGCCAGTCCTCGCCTCGGACACAGGTCCAGTTGGCGAGGATCTGACACCAGCCGCCATCGGTCAGGTGGTACGGCGCCTGCCGGACGAGCTGCTCGACGAGGGAATCACCGGCGAGCCCGGTCTCGCGGTAGGTCAACCGTCCGTCGCCAGGCGAGATCACGTACGGCGGATTGCTCACGATCAGGTCGAACCGCTCGTCGCGGACCGGTTCGAACAAGCTGCCTGCCCGGACGTCGAGGTCGATCCGGTTGAGCGCGGCCGTCCACCGGGCGAGTTGAAGCGCCCGCGGGTTCACGTCGGTCGCGACGAGTTGGTTGACCCGTCCGGCCAGGTGCAGGGCCTGGATCCCGCAGCCGGTGCCGATGTCGAGCGCTCGCTCGGCCTTGATCGGCACGGTCAGATTGACCAGGCTCAGGCTGGCCGGCGCGATCCCGAGCACGTAGTCCGGCCGCATCGGCTCACGCCGCCCGTCCAGCCCCGGCGTCAGGTCCGCGACCACCCACCACTGCTGGTCGTCCTCGGCGTACGGCCGGATGTCCAACGCCGCCCGCGCCGACCCGCCTTCAACGGCGATGATGCCTAGAGCAACCAAATCCAGGCCAGGAAAAGCCTTGGAAACAAGGGATTCCGGTACGGCGCGCTGCAGCAGGAACAGCCGGATCATCGTATCGAGGTCGTCGCCTGAGGCGGTATGCCGGCCAGCGAGAGTGGTCTCATTGCGATCCAGCGCACCGTTGGCCTGCTCGCCGAGCCGATCGGCAACCCCCTCGACGGTGTATTCGGCCGCTTCGAATGCGTTGCGCAGCGCGTCCACAACGTCCCCCGTCAGCTCACTCATCCCCCCATCCTCGCACCACCCCACCCCGGCAACGCCACCCGTTCTCCCCCGAGGTGGTCCCTTGTGCCGGTGAACTTACAGCGGGGCAAGGGACAACACCTGATTCGACAAGCCCGACTCCCCGGTCCGCCCGGTCCGTGTGGGTACCTCGGGGTGAATGCCCGGCTGGTGGTGACCTTGTGCACCGCTCGACCATCGCGTGGCGGCGTGTCGTGGTCGAACCGTGCACAAGCCGGGCACGACGCCGTAACCACTCAGATGCAGGGTTGCCCGCTCAGATTCTCAGTAGGCAACCCTCCAGCTCAGAGGTTGACCCCTGAGCTGGAGGGTTCGCCCGGCAGGCCCGCGAGGGGGTGGTGTTGGGTCAGGGGTTGCAGGTTAGTTTGGCGTCTGCCCAGTCGGCGTGGTCGCTGGTGATGCCGTCGCCGCCGTCGGTGACCTGGAGGGTTAGGGTCTGGGCGCCGGTGACGTCCACCGACACGTTGGCGGTGGGTGAGGTGCCGGTGAGTAGGTCTGAGGTTTGCTTGACCACGCCGTCGGCGGCGACCTTGAAGCTGACCTTGCCGCGGTCCTCCATCTCGTCGTCGACGCCGACCTTTGCCGTGAAGGTGCTGCAGTTCCCACCCAGCCGGACGCTGACGGACGAGGGTGCGTGGGTGCCTAGTCCCTTCGCGTATTGCACGCCGTCGAGGGTGATCGGGCCGCCGTCGTTGGCGCCGTCCTCGCCGTTGCTGTGGTCGCGTTCGACCGGGCCCCAGCCGTTGGTCGAGTCGAGGAACTCCAGGTCGCTCACCCACGGTTGACCGGTAGGTGCCGGTGGCAACGGTTTGTTGGCGATGGTCGCGGCGAAGAAGCCCAGGCCGCCGCCGGGGAGTTTGATCGCCTTGACCGTCTTGCCCGGGTCCAGTGGTACGGCGGTGTAGAAGACGCGGTAGTCGGTCGTGGTGTTGCTGAGGCCTGCCTGGGTGTAGCGGCCCTTCACCGAGACCGCCAATTTCGCGCCGCCGGTGGTCGGGTCCTGGCAGCACCAGTTGGGTAGCGGGAAGGTGCCTTGGGACTGCGAGCCGTCGGTGTAGATGATCGTCACCGTGCCGCGGGCATTGAGGCTCGCGCCGGCGCCGAGCAAAGCCAGATGCGAACCGGTGCCGGAGACAAGGATCGGTGCGGGCTGATTCTTCACCAGGTTGGGCGTTCCGGGTGCTCCGCTCGGCCAGGTGAACGAGGCGCCTTGGACGTTCACGGTTGCGCCGGGCGTGTAACCGGCCGCGGCGAGTGCCTCGCCGTTGAAGCTGTTGCCGGAACCGTCGAAGTTGCCCTTGGCGTACGTCGACGCGTCGCTGATGCCGACCACATTCGCCGCCTGGGACAACGATGCGTACGGCAACTGAGCCGTGGCGAAGGCGCTATTCGTGTAGTTATTGCCCTGGGCAACATAGGCGGCCTCCAGTTGCAGGGTGAAGCTGGCCGGCTTCACGTCGGCACCGGGCGTCACCTGCAGCTTGGTCGTGATCGTCTTGCCAGGATCCACGGTGGCAAAGGTGTTCTGGCCGCTGACCGACCAACCGCTCGGCACCTTCACGTCCAAGCGCACGTTGCGCATGGTCGTCGTACTGTCGTTGCGGAAGGTCGCGGTGACCTCGGTCGGCTGGCCGGGTGCGCTCCACAGCGAGGGAGTGGTGAGCTCGGGTGTGCCGAAGGTGTTCGAGACAGCCGCGCCGCCACCGACGGACGACGTACCGATGAGCTGGACGACTGCGGTGCGTGCGGTGGAGATCGGCGCGGTCTTCACCCGGATGACGCCGTTCTCGTAAGTCCACGGCACCTTTCGGCCGTCCACGGTCACCTCGCGCGGCGCGGTGCCGGTGTGGACGGTGAGCTCGTACGGGCGTGCTGTCGGCTTGCCGGCGTACGTACCGACGCTGGCGCCGATCTTCACCGTCACATCACCGCGGTCCTTAACAGGTGCGTCGACCGCGAAGACCTGCTGCGCCGAGGAAGCAGCACGCGTCACCCGGTCGTCCTCATAGAGGGTGAACGACGACTTGCCCTCCGGGTAGATGTCGACAGTGAGCGGGTCGCCAAAAGCCTGCTCAGCGGCGGAATTGATCCCGGACTTCCACATCGGTACGACGGCGCCCGCCTTCACGAACAGCGGCAGCGTGTCCAGCCGAGCGTGGTAGCCGTTGACCGTCGTCGGACCCTGGTAGACCCGGCCGGTCCAGTAGTCGATCCACTGCCCCTCAGGCAGGTAGATGCCGTTCTTCACCTCGTCGGCGCTCCACATCGGTGCGACCAGGAACTCATTGCCGGCCAGGAACTCGTACTTCGTGGTGTCGTCCCACGTCTTCGGGTCGTCCGGGTACTCCAGCACCAGCGACCGGTTCAGCGGTGCACCGGTCCGATGCGCCTCGGCGGCGTACGTGTAGAAGTACGGGAGCAGCCGCTCGCGCAGCTTGAGGTACTTGCGGTTGATCGACGTGTAGGGATCGCCGTACGCCCAGGGCTGCTTGATCGCAGGGGTGGCCCAGCCCGACATCGTCATGAAGGCCGGGTTGAACACCTTCCACTGCATGTCCCGCACGTACGACGTGGCCGAGCCGCCGAAGATGCCGTCGACGTCACCGGCGCTGTAGGCGATACCGGAGTTGCCGGAGCCGGTGATGGCCGGGATCTGCCACTTGATGGCGTCCAGCGAACCGCTGTGGTCGCCGGTCCACTGCACTGCACACCGCTGCGCACCTGCCCAGCCCTCCACCATCCAGGCGAAGCCACGGGCGTTGCTGTACTGCTCTATCCCGCCATGTGCGGTGTCGCAGGCGGTCAGCGCGTGCCGGTAGCCCGGGCCGACCCAGGCGACGTCCAGCTTGCGCACGCGGACTCCGGCCTCGCCTACCTCAGCCGGCTGCCGGTCCAGCGAAGACTGCGTCCACAGACCCATCTGGATGTTGCGGCTGCGCAGCTCGTCACCGGTCTGCTTGAGCGGAGGGATCTCCCGCTTGCCCCACCACGTCCCGTCGACCTGCTCGAAGTCGGTGTTGTCGGAGTAGCCGCAGCCGTAGTCGTCGTTGACCAGCATCCAGCCGCCTGGCATGTCCTCGTCCTTGAACCGCTGGGCGACCTTCACCGCGTCCAGCGTGGTCACCTTGTCCGGGTGGACCTTCCAGTCGTTGCTGGGGTCCGGGTCGACGCCGTAGTGCCCACGGTTGTAGCAGTCCGAGTCGCCGTACTCGAGTCCGTAGATCGGTGGCATGAACGGGCGGCCGGTGAGCTCGGTGTAGCGGTCCAGCGAGGTCTTGAGGTCGCCGACGAAGTAGTACGCGTCGAACCGCTTCTCGTCGTGCGTGGTGGCGACAGGTGCGGTGAAGCTGTAGCTGCCGGGGCTGAACGTGTTCCGCAGTACGCCGTAGCCCGCCGTACTCATGTAGTACGGCGAAGCGTTCGGGTTGCCGCCGTCCTCCCAGTTGAAGTCGCGGGAGATCTTGATGGTCTGGTCGCGGTGGGAGAAGCGGCCGTTCTGCATACCGCCGCCGAAGAACTGCTCACTCGGACCGCGACCGAGCGACTGGGTGGTGGAGGTGTCGTCCCACGACAGCGGTGCGGTCTCGGCCCAGACCAGTTGGCCGTTCGACCGGTAGAGCGAGAACTTCAGCGGGTGCTTCTGCGCGCGGACCTCGATCTTTCCGGTCGTGAGGGAGTAGTACGCGCCGCGGTCGCGCCAGGACGTGCTCGGGGTCCCGTAGTCGGTCTTGCTGACGATGTTGGAGCCTTCACCGGTGTTCGCCGGATCCGTGAAGCCCCCGTCCGGCGCCATCCACAGCCGGAACACGTCGTCCTTCAGGAAGGCGACCCGGACCTTCGCCGCACCCGCGGTGAGGGTGTACGTCGCCTTGTCGGCGGAGAACCCGGTGATGTCACCGAGCGTGGTGATGTCGGCTCGCGCCGGACCGGTGGTTTGCACAAGAGCGCCGGCAACCAGCGCTATGGCGACTACTGAACGTTTCATGCGGACAAAGATGCTCACGAGTGCCTCACTTCACGCATCTATGAACAGAATGCGGTCATTGAAGCTCACCGTGGCCCGGTTGTCACCAGCTCGCGCCGTGATGAAGTTGGAACAGTGTCGCCATCACGGAGTGAAGCCCGGCGGTGACGATGAGTCGCATGGCGAACAGTCGACCCACCAGCCTCACCAGTCACACCGTCACCAGGCGTGGTGTGCTGACCACCGGCCTGGCCGCCGGTCTCGCGCTGGCTGCCCCAGGCTTCGCCGAGGCCGTTCCCCTCGACCCGGACCGGATCCGGACCGCCGACGATCCGAACTTCCACCCGGTGCAGTTCCTGCTGCCGCCGCCGACCGGCCGCAAGGCGCTCGGGACGACCGCGTTGCACCTGGTCGACCGGTCCCGGCCGGACCCGACCATGCCCAGCGGCAAGCGCGAGCTGATGATCAGTCTCTGGTATCCCGCGTCGGTCGTCGGCTCGGCGCCGTACGCGAAATACATGCCGGCCCGTACGGCGGTCGAGGTCGACGACGCGTGGACGGGGGAGTACGGGCTCGCTTTGCCGACCGGCACGTTCGACTTCCTGCACACCCAGACGAACTCGCGGGTCGACGCGCCGATGCAGCCGCTGCCGCATCCCGTCGTACTGTTTTCGCCCGGCTATCAGTACAGCCGGTTCGTGAACACGTCGCAGGTCGAGGACCTGGCCAGTCGCGGCTATGTCGTGGTCACCATGGACCACACCCATGAGACGCCGGTCGAGTTCCCGGGCGGCCGGTTCCTGCCTGGGGTGCCGGCCGATCAGCTGCCGGATCCGGCCTTCACCCGCACGGCGATGCAGACCCGGACCGCCGACGCGCGGTTCGTCCTGGACCAGCTCGAACGGATCGCCGGGGGAGAGAATCCCGATGCCGAGGGCAACGATCTGCCGCCGGGTCTCGGTGCTGGGCTCGACCTGGACAAGGTCGGCATGTTCGGCTTCTCACTCGGCGGCTACGCGACCGCGAACACGCTGCTCGAGGACGACCGCTTCGGCGCCGGTCTCAACCTGGACGGCACCCTGCAGGACGATCGCGCCAAGGGGCCGCTCGGCGAGGTCGCCCGGAAAGGGCTGGACCAGCCGTTCCTGCTGTTCGGCTCGGACAACAGTCAGCGGACCGACCCGCGGAAGGACGGCTACGACAAGTCCTGGGCCGGCTTCTGGGACGCCCAGCGCGGCTGGAAGGCGAACCTCGAGCTGACCGGGGCCAAGCAGAAGGCGTTCACCGATTTCCAGTTCGTCTTCGACCAGGTGTTCCGCGCGATCTACGGCGAGGACCCGATCATCAGTTCGGTGATGATCGCGCTGGTCGGGTCGGTCCAGCCCTACCGCAGCCTCTACGCCCAGCGCGAGTACATCGGTGCCTTCTTCGACCAGGCGCTGCGCAGGCGGCCGGAATTCCTTCTCCGGGGCGACTCGCCGAAGTTCCCGGAGGTCCGGTTCGCCCGCTGAGGTTGTGACGCACGCCACGATGCGACGCGCGGTGGCCGGGGTTTTCGGATACTTTCTGGAAGCCTGGGAGGTGTAGAGGGGGCCCGAGCGGTTACCGTGCGTTGAGAAATGCGTTGCCGTCGGCCGTACCCTGTCCTCGGACGGGGTCGGTCTGTGCCCGGGGGAACAGACGTCCGATCGCGGGCGTTGTCGGCATGACGAATGGCTAGGGCAAGGAGCGCAGTGGCAGGGGCAACAGGGACGAAGACATCGCTGGTGATCGTCGAGTCGCCGAAGAAGGCGCGGATGATCGCCGGTTTCCTGGGGTCCGGGTACGTGGTGGAGTCCAGTTTCGGTCACGTCCGTGACCTCCCGAGTGGTGCGGACGAGATCCCGGCGAAGTACAAGGGACTGCCATGGGCCCGGCTCGGCGTGAACGTCGAGGACCACTTCGACCCCCTGTACGTCGTCCCGGCCGACAAGAAGGCCCAGATCCGCAAGCTGAAGGAACTGCTCAAGGGCGCCGACGAGCTCTTCCTGGCGACAGATGAGGACCGTGAGGGCGAGGCGATCGCCTGGCACTTGCTGGACGAGCTGAAGCCGAAGATCCCGGTCAAGCGGATGGTCTTCCACGAGATCACGCCGAAGGCGATCCAGGACGCGGTCGGCAGCGCGCGGGATATCAACGACGCGCTGGTCGACGCCCAGGAGGCCCGGCGGATCCTGGACCGGCTGTACGGCTACGAGGTCTCGCCGGTGCTCTGGAAGAAGGTCATGCCGAAGCTGTCGGCGGGCCGGGTCCAGTCGGTCGCGATCCGGATGGTGGTCGACCGGGAGCGCGAGCGGATCGCCTTCCGCAGTGCGTCGTACTGGGATCTGGACGCCACCCTCGACGCCGGTGAGGGCCGGTCGCCCCGGCAGTTCCCGTCCCGGCTCGTCTCGGTGGACAGCCGGCGGGTCGCTCAGGGGCGCGACTTCAGCTCCATCGGTGAGCTGAAGGGGCAGAACACGGTCCACCTGAACGAGGAGACCGCGACCGCGCTGGCGTCCGCGCTGCGCGACTCGCAGTTCACCGTCCGGTCGATCGACTCCAAGCCGTACACCCGCAAGCCGTACGCGCCGTTCCGGACCACCACGCTGCAGCAGGAGGCCGGCCGCAAGCTCGGCATGTCCGCCTCGCAGACGATGCAGATCGCCCAGCGGCTGTACGAGAACGGCAACATCACCTATATGCGTACCGACTCGGTCACGCTGTCCGACACCGCGATCACCGCGGCCCGGGCGCAGGTGCGGGAGCTGTACGGCGCGTCGTACCTGCCGGACAAGCCGCGGGTCTACGCCTCCAAGGTGAAGAACGCGCAGGAGGCGCACGAGGCGATCCGGCCGGCCGGTGAGGTCTTCCAGACCCCGGCTCAGACCGGGCTGAGCGGTGCGGAGTTCCGGCTCTACGAGCTGATCTGGATGCGCACCATCGCGTCGCAGATGAAGGACGCCGAGGGCCGCAGCGTCTCGATCAAGATCGACGCCACCGCCTCGACCGGGGAGAAGTGCGAGTTCACCTCGTCCGGCCGGGTGATCACCTTCCACGGCTTCCTGAAGGCGTACGTCGAGGGCGCGGACGACCCGTCGGCGGGAACCGACGACCAGGAGACGCGGCTGCCGGATGTCGCCGAGGGCGACGTGCTGCCCGCGGTCGAGGTGCTCGCCTCCGGGCACGAGACCAAGCCGCCGGCCCGCTACACCGAGGCGACGCTGATCCGGGAGATGGAAGAGCGGGAGATCGGCCGGCCGTCGACGTACGCCACCATCCTCGGCACGAACGTGGCCCGCGGGTACATCTACAAGAAGGGCCAGGCGCTGGTGCCGGCCTGGCTGGCGTTCGCGGTGGTGCGGCTGCTGGAAGAGCACTTCACCCGGCTGGTCGACTACGCGTTCACGGCGACGATGGAGGACGTGCTCGACGAGGTCGCGGCCGGGGATCTGCAGCGCGAGGGCGTGCTGTCCCGGTTCTACTTCGGCGACGACAACCTCGAGGGCCTGCACTCGATGGTGAACGACCTGGGCGACATCGATGCCCGGCAGATGTCGACGTTCCCGGTCGGCGGTGACGACAGCGGCATCGTGCTCCGGGTCGGCAGGTACGGGCCGTACGTCGAGGACAAGGACGAGCGGCGCGCGAACGTGCCGGAGGACCTGCCTCCGGACGAGCTGACCGTCGACAAGGCCCAGGAGCTGCTGGCTCAACCGTCGGGCGTGGAGCACGAGCTCGGTACGGCGCCTGACACCGGCCATCGCGTGGTCGCCAAGGCGGGGCGGTTCGGTCCGTATGTGACCGAGGTGCTGCCGGAGGACGCGCCGAAGAGCGCCAAGCCGCGGACCGGGTCGCTGCTGAAGTCGATGACGCTGGAGAGCGTCAGCCTCGACGATGCGATGAAGCTGCTGTCGCTGCCGCGAGTGGTCGGCAAGGACCCGGATTCCGGTGACGAGATCACCGCGCAGAACGGGCGGTACGGGCCGTACCTGAAGAAGGGCACGGACTCGCGATCGCTGTCGTCCGAGGAGCAGATGTTCGACATCACCCTCGAAGAGGCGCTGAAGATCTACGCGGAGCCGAAGCAGCGTGGTCGCCGGGCGGCCGCACCGCCGCTGAAGGAGCTGGGTGAGGACCCGGAGTCCGGCAAGCCGGTGGTGGTGAAGGAGGGCCGGTTCGGTCCGTACGTCACCGACGGGGAGACGAACGCGACGCTGCGCAAGGACGACTCGGTCGAGACCATCTCGTTGCTGCGTGCGGCGGAGCTGCTGGCGGACAAGCGGGCTCGCGGGCCGGTGAAGAAGAAGGCGCCGGCGAAGAAGACCGCTACCAAGAAGACAGCGGCCAAGAAGACCACTGCTTCGAAGAAGACGGCGGCGACCAAGAAGACCGCCGCCAAGAAGACTGCCGCCAAGAAGACGACGGCCAAGAAGTCGGCGGCGAAGAAGTCCTAGGGGGCGCACGTGACGAGTGCGGTCGAGGTCACCGCGCAGCGGCTGCGGGACCGTGGCGAGCGGGTGACCCCCGCCCGCCTCGCGGTCGTCGAGGTGCTGGCGGGGACCGAGGAGCATCTGAGCGCCGAGCAGATCGGCGAGCGGGCCGAGGAGCTGCGCCCGGGCATCCACCGCGCCACGGTCTACCGGGCCCTGGACGCCCTGGGTGAGTTCGGCCTGGTCATCCACGTCCACCTCGGCCGCGCCGGTACGACGTACCACCTGGCCGGTGACCTCGCGCCCCGCCACCTGCACCTGCGCTGCTCCGAGTGCGGGACGGTGTACGACGCGCCCGGCGACATCCTCGAGACCGCCCGCAAGAAGGTCCAGCGCGACCTCGGCTTTCAGTTGGCTCCCGAGCAGGTAGCGCTGATCGGTGTCTGCAAGGAGTGCCAGGGCTGACCGCATCCGGTCACCCTGCTGTCCATAACTGTTGATCAGTGTGGATTCGTGAACAACTTGGGCTTAGGCTCGATGCCTGTGACCCATGACCACAGCTACGTCGAGGACTTTGCTCCCGGCGCCAACGTGCTTCCCCCGCGTGCCTGGCTGGACGACGACTCGGCCAAGCTCCCGCTGACCGGCGAGTGGAGCTTCCGGCTCTCGCCGAGCGTGGCTGACGCCCCCGGCGACCTGAAGGACCCCGACACCTCCGGCTGGGACACCATCACCGTCCCGGGCCACTGGCAGCTCAGCGGCTACGGCGCTCCGGCGTACACCAACGTCGTGTACCCGTTCCCGCTCGAGCCGCCGTACGTCCCGACGGACAACCCGACCGGTGACTACGTCCGGACCGTGACGATCCCGGCGGACTGGGCCGGCTCGCGGGTGGTGCTGCGGTTCGAGGGTGTGGACTCCCGGTTCGCGGTGCACGTGAACGGCGAGTTCGTCGGCTGGTCGTCCGGCTCGCGGCTGCCGTCGGAGTTCGACCTGACCGACCTGGTCGCGCCCGGCAAGGAGGCCCGGATCGCGGTCCGGGTGCACCAGTGGTCGGCGGGCAGCTACGTCGAGGACCAGGACATGTGGTGGCTGTCCGGGATCTTCCGCGAGGTGAACCTGGTTGCGCTGAAGCCGACCGCCCCGACCGACGTCTTCGTGCACGCGTCGTACGACCTCGGCACCGGCACGCTCAAGGTCGACTCCGACGTCGCCGGCACGGTCGTCGTACCGGAGCTGGACCTCGAGATCCCCACCGGCGTCGAGGTCACCGCGACCGTCGAGCCGTGGTCGGCCGAGAGCCCGCGGCTGTACGACGGCGTCGTACGCACCGAAGGTGGTGACGTCCGGCTGCGGATCGGCTTCCGGACCGTTGAGATCGCCGATGGTGTGCTGACCGTCAACGGGAACCGGGTGCTGTTCAACGGCGTCAACCGGCACGAGTTCCACCCCGACCGCGGCCGGGCGCTGACCGAGCAGGACATGCTCGACGACGTACTGATCATGAAGCGGGCCGGGATCAACGCGGTCCGCACCAGCCACTACCCGCCGCACCCGCACTTCCTGTCGCTGTGCGACGAGTACGGCCTGTACGTGATCGACGAGTGCGACCTGGAGACGCACGGGTTCGGCTACGAGCCCGAGCCGCCGAAGCTGCCGAACCCGGTGATGGACGAGCGGTTCCGCGACGACCTGGTCGAGCGGATGCGGCGGATGGTGCAGCGGGACAAGAACCACGCGTCGATCATCATCTGGTCGCTCGGCAACGAGTGCGGGATGGGCGACAACCTGAAGGCGATGTACGACGCGGCGAAGGAGATCGACTCGTCGCGGCCGGTGCACTACGAGCGCGACACCGAGGCCGAGTTCGTCGACATCTACTCGCGGATGTACACCGACCCGGCCGGCTGCGCGGAGATCGGTGCGGGCCCCGAGCTGTACCGGAACCTGCCGTTCATCCTGTGCGAGTACGGCCACGCGATGGGCAATGGGCCGGGCGGGCTGCTCGACTACCGCGAGGTGTTCGACAAGTACCCGCGCTGCCAGGGCGGTTTCATCTGGGAGTTCATCGACCACGGCATCCGGACCACCATCGACGGCCGCGAGGTCTACGCGTACGGCGGTGACTTCGGCGAGACCATCCACGACGGCAACTTCGTCTGCGACGGCCTGCTGTTCCCGGACCGGACGCCGTCGCCGGGCATGCTCGAGTACATCAAGGTGATCGAGCCGCTCCGGATCGTTGCCGGCGACAACGGTGTTTCGATCACCAACCGGTACGAGGTTCTCGACACCGAGCACTTGACGTTTGCGTACGTCGTCGAGGTCGAGGGCACGCAGGTCGCGTCCGGTGAGCTGTCGGTGCCGGTGATCGCGCCGGGTGAGACGGTGACCGTCGAACTGCCGGCGGTGGACGCGTCGCGGCCCGAGACTTGGGTGACTGTGACGGCTTCTCTGGCTGCGGGGACGTCGTGGGCCGAGGCCGGTCACCGGATCGCCTGGGGTCAGATCCGGCTGGACTCGCCGGTCTCTGTTGACCTGCCCGCTGGTGGGGCGCCGGCTGATGGAGTCGCCGGCGTTGACGGGATCAGCGTTGGCGCGGTGAAGAACGCGCGGCTGGATGTCTGGCGTGCGCCGATCGACAACGACACCAACCCGGGCGTGGCCGCTGCCTGGCGGGAGGAAGGTCTGCACCGGGTGCAGCACCGCATCGTCTCGCAAGGCGAGCGCGACGGTGCCTGGGAGGTCGTCACCCGTACGGCGCCGCCTCAGCTCCAATGGGGCCTGGTCAGCACCTGGCGCTGGACTGCTGTCGACGGTGGCGTCGTCCTGGACCTGAGCGTCGTACCGGAAGGGACGTTCCCGGAGGTGCTTCCGCGGCTCGGTATCACCTTCGAGCTGCCGAAGGTCTCGCAGGTGGAGTGGTTCGGCACCGGCCCGAACGAGGCGTACGTCGACACCCGCGAAGCCGCGGCGGTCGGTCGCTACTCAGCCACGGTCGCCGAACTGCAGACGCCGTACGTCCGCCCCCAGGAGAACGGCCACCGCATCGACACCCGCTGGGCCACCCTCGACGGCCTCCGCATCGAGGCGCTCGGCACCCTCTTCGGCCTGACCGTCCGCGACTGGACCACCCAAGCCCTGGAGACAGCTACCCACGCCGCCGACCTCGTCCCAGGCGACACCACCCACGTCACCTTGGACATCGCCCAAACCGGCGTAGGCACCGCCGCCTGCGGCCCCGCCCTCCCCGACCGCGACAAGCTGAAGACGGCCCCGGCCAAACTGTCGGTCCGCTTCACCAGCAACTAGGGAACGACGGAGCAGCGCGCCGAGGCCCACCCCGGCGCGCTGCTTAGTCGGCGCCAGGTGCGGCTGTGGCAAGGCCTGCCTCGGCTGCCGCGGTCAGCAGGCGTTTGTCGTAGGTGACAAGCGCCGTCAGTGGCTGCCCCTCCAGAACCAAGCTCTGCGCACTCGCGAGGTGGATCGCGTCGAGCGATCGCAGCGTCGGATCCAGGTACGCCGCCGCTGTCGCGAGGACCGTATCGTCCACCGGGATCCGATTCAGTTTCGCCAGGACCGTCGGCACCGCCACCAGCCGACCAGGATCTGTTCGCCGCAACGCGCGCGGTACCTCGGTGAGTACGAGGGCTGACGCCACAAGCATCTTGTCCTGCTGTTTCGTGAGCCACGCGTGGAGAACTTCGGTCTCCTTCTCTCGCCGGATCAATTTGACGATCGCGGCAGAGTCCAGATAGATCACAGGCGTTCCTCGCGGAGGTCCGAGATGACGTCGGCGGAGTCGATTGACAGATCAGGATCGCCGGACGGCAGTGTCAGCGGCGACGGATCGGTCGCTGGGATCAGCCGGCCACGCCGGACCAGGTCGGCGAGGCCACGGGTGTTGTCGTCGATCGGAATCAGCAGAGCCGCCGGTCGGCCGCTGACGGTGATTTCGAGCGACTCACCGCCAGCCACGCGCGCCAGCACGGCGCTGGTGTGCTGGTTGAGCTCACGCACTGGAATGCTGTCCATGAGATCAGTGTAGAACGTAATGTTCTACGTCGGCGAGCTTGAATCAGATGGCGATGGCTGGGCGAGGTGTCACTCGGTTTGCGGGTGGGTGGTAGGCGTGCCAGGCGGTGGTTAGGCGGGTCACTGCTTCGGTGAGCTGCTCGGGGCGGGCTCGGAAGTGGAGGCGCACGTAGGCGTCGCTGGAGCCGGTGACGTCGAGGCCTGAGCCGGGGAGGATGGCCAGGCCGTGGCGGAGGGCGGTTTGGGCAAAGGAGTTGCCGTCGCCGTGGGGGAGGCGGACCCAGAGGCATTGGCCGCCGCGGATGGTTGGGACCTCCCAGGTGGGGAGGTGTTCGGCCAGCAGGGCGCGTAGGTGGTCGTGGCGGGCCTTGAGCTCTGTCGCCAGGTCTAGGGCGTCGAGGTTGGCTACCAGGTGAGCGGCGGCTAGCTGGGCGGGGACGTTGCCGCCTAGGTCGTGGACCGCGCGTACGCGGGCTAGGCGAGTGATCAGGGGTGCCGCGGCTCGGATCCAGCCGATGCGGAGGCCTCCCCAGACGCTCTTGCTGAGGGAGCCGATCGAGATGACCGCGTCGCTGCAGGCCGCGAGAGGTCGTGGCCGTGGCGATCCCGGAAAGCCGAGATCGGCGGGGACCTCGTCTTCGACCAGCGGTACGTCGGTGGCGGCGGCCAGGCGGGCGAGCCGCTGTCGAGCCAGCGAAGGAAGGACCGCGCCGGTCGGGTTGTGGTGCGTCGGGATGACATAGGCGAGCGCCGGCCGACGCTCACGCACGGCTGCCTCGAAGCCCTCTAGGCCGACCGGCAGACCGCGCAGTACGGCGGCCTCCTCCCGGAGCGCCTCCAACGCGCCCGGATAGGTAGGCGCCTCGACCAGCACCTGGTCACCGGGCGAGAGCAGCGCGTGCGCCAGCAGAGACAGGGCTTGCTGGCCACCGTTCGTCACCAGGATCTGGTCCGGAGAAGTCGGTACGCCGCGATCGACGTACCGGGCAGCGATCGCCTGCCGCAGTACCAGATGACCGTAGGGGTAGTAGCCGATGTCGCCCGAGATCTGGGCGAGCTCCGGCACGATCCGCGCGTACGCCTCGGCGACCTGCGGTGGCGGATCGCCGGGCGCGGCACAGATGGCGAGCAGTACGTCGTCATCCCGCGCCTCCAGCGAGTCGAGGAAGATCGGGTCGACCGGCGCGTCCTCAACCCCGGAAGCAGACGGCGCACCGGCGACGCGGGTCCCGCTGCCCTGGCGACGGGTGATCCGGCCCTCCGAGCGCAGCAGTTCGTAGGCGGCGACCACGGTGGTGCGGCCGACCGCGAGTGCGCCGGCGAGTGCCCGGTCCGGCGGCAGCAGCACGCCCGGCGGCAGCTCGCCGTCGTCGATCAGTCGTCGCAGCCTGCCTGCGAGCAGCACGTACAGGGGGCCGCGGCCCGATGACCAGCGGCCCAAACGGTCGCTCAGCTCAATTGGTCTCATTCGCGAACCAATTCTGCCGGATTGGCTCTGGGGTGACCAGGGCCCGGCCACGGACGATGGCGGCATGGCCACCTTTCCTCGCAACGACATCGTGTCTCTGACAGACGTTCAGCCTCGCCACGAGCTGGGCGAGAGCTACGGACCGGACCTCACGCTGGCAGACCTGATGACCCCCGAGCTTGGCGAGCTGGAGCTCGGCTACGGCACGGCGTACGGCGATCTGCGGCTGCGTACGGCGATCGCGGACCGCCATGGCGTACGACCGGACCAGGTCGTCATCACCGTGGGCGGCATGCACGCGATCTTCCTGCTCGCATACCTGGTCGGCGGTCAGGTCGTGACGACGGCGCCGCTGTTCCCGTTGGCTCGCAACTGCTACGAGTCGATCGGCGCCGACGTACTGGTGATCCCGCTGTCCTTCGACGACGGCTATCAGCTGACGGCAGACGCCGTACGCGCGTGTCTTACGCCTGAAACCAAGCTGGTGAGCCTCGCGACGCCACAGAACCCCTCCGGCGTGTCAACGCCACGAGAAACCCTGCAAGAGATCGTCGATGCGATGTCGGAGGTCTGTCCCGACGCGTATCTGATGGTCGACGAGACCTACCGGACTGCCGCGTACGGCGACGATCCGGTGGCGGAGACCGCCGTACATCTAGGCCCCAAGGTGGTGTCCGTGGCGTCGCTGTCGAAGTGTCATGGCGCCGCCGGGCTGCGGATCGGCTGGCTCGTCAGTACCGATGCCGAACTCGTCGACCGGATGGTGACCGCCAAGTTCAACACCGTCGTGACCGCCGCCCCGCTGACCGAGGCCCTCGCCCTGCGCGTCTTCGAGCGCGAGGACGAGATTCTCGGCGTACGACGGAAGTGGCTGGCGGAAGGGCTGGCCACGACCGAGCGCTGGGTGCACGACAACCGGGAGCTGATCGAGTGGGTCCGCCCGGACGCCGGCGCCTTGTGCTGCGTCCGGCTCAAGCCGGAAGTCTCGGTCGACCGGTTCCGGGAGGCGGCCGCGGAGCTGAGCGTCCGGGTTGCCGACGGTGACTGGTTCGGGGACGAGCCGCGGGTCTTCCGGCTCGGGTTCGGATTCCCGCCGCCCGTCGAGCTGAAGGCCGCGCTGGACGCCTTGACGGTGGCAGTCCGCAAAGCTGTCGGGTCGCCCGTCTAGGCTTTGGGTGTGCCGGAGGTTTATGACCCGTTGACTGATCCTGCACCGGCGCATGATGTGCGCGCGGTGTTGCGGATCCGGGCGTTCCGGCGACTGTGGGTGGCGTTCGGGCTGTCCAGCCTGGGTGACTGGATCGGGTTGCTGGCGCTGACCGCGATGGCGAAGTCGTTCGCCGGGGACGACTACCAGGCGGCGAACTTCGCGATCGGCGGTGTGCTGTTCCTGCGCGTGCTGCCGGCGCTGGTGATGGGCCCGGTGGCGGGCTGGGTCGCGGACCGGCTGGACCGGCGCTGGACGATGATCCTGGGCGACCTGATCCGGGCCGCGTTCTTCGTCACCATCCCGCTGGTCGGCACGCTCACCTGGCTGCTGGTCGCGACCGTGCTGATCGAGATCGTCAGCCTGGTCTGGGGTCCGGCCAAGGACGCCAGCGTGCCCAACCTCGTCCCGCGGCACCGCCTCGAGGCAGCAAACCAGATCAGCCTGATCACCACCTACGGCACGGCCCTGCCGGCTGCCGTCATCTTCACCGCGATCACCCTGGTCACCCGCTGGGCCGGTGACTTCTCCATCGACCTGGCCGTCTACGTCAACGCGGCCACCTTCGTCGTCTCCGCGATCGCGATCGTGTCGGTCGCCGAGATCGGCCGGGCCATCCACGACCACGAGGACCACCCGACGCTCTGGCGGACGATGGTCGAGGGCTGGTCCTACGTCACCGGTACGCCGGTCGTCCGCGGACTCGTGGTCGGGATCTCCGGCGCCTTCGCGGCCGGCGCGGTCGTGATCGGCCTCGGCCGGACGTACGTCGAGGACCTCGGGGCGGGCGACCCTGGGTACGGCGTCCTCTTCGGGGCCGTGTTCGGCGGTCTCGCCCTTGGCATGGGCTTCGCGCCGCGGCTCTTCTCCGGCCTGTCCCGGCGCCGGTTGTTCTCCGCCGGGTTGGTCGGTTCCGGCATCTGCCTGGCCGCGTTGGCGCTGATCCAGCAGATCGAGATCGCCACGATGATCGCGATCCTGCTCGGCTTCTGCGCCGGCGCCTCGTGGGTCTCCGGGTACACGTTGCTCGGTCTGGAAGTGCCGGACGCCGTACGCGGCCGGACGTTCGCCTTCGTCCAGTCGGCGGTCCGGACCGTACTCGCGGTCACCTTGGCCATCGCACCGTTCGCCGCCGGCGCGATCGGCCGGAACACGTGGACGATCGGCGGCGAGTCGGTCACTTACAACGGCGCGTCGATGACCATGCTGATCGCCGCGATCGTGGCCGGCGTGATCGGCCTGATCGCCTGGCGGCAGATGGACGACCGCCCAGGCGTCCCGTTCTGGCGCGACCTACGACGTAGCTTCGGCAAGACTCCGGGTGTCTATCCGACGACCGGCCTGTTCATCGCGATGGAAGGCGGTGACGGCGCCGGCAAGTCGACGCAGTCCGCCTTGCTGATGGAGTGGCTGAAGGCGCAAGGGCATCAGGTCGTGATGACCCGCCAGCCCGGCGCGACCGACGTCGGCAAGACGCTGCGGCAGATCGTCCTGGACCCGGCCACCGGCGACATCTCGCACCGCACCGAGGCGCTGATCTACGCCGCGGACAAGGCCGAGCACGTCGACTCGGTGATCAAACCCGCGTTGAAGGCCGGTGCGGTCGTCATCACCGACAGGTATGTCGACTCCGCTCTCGCCTACCAGGGCTCCGGCCGGGATCTGGACCTGTCCGACGTCGAACGGGTCAATCGCTGGGCGACCGACGACCTGCGGCCGAATCTGACCATCCTGCTCGACCTGCCGCCGAAGAGCGGGCTCGACCGCTTCACCGAACGGGACCGGATCGAGGCCCAGTCGCACGACTTCCACGTCCGGGTCCGGAACGCCTTCCTCGAACTGGCCGCGGCCGAACCACAGCATTACCTGGTCATCGACGCGACCCAGGACCGCGAAGCGATCGCCGAGCAGATCCGCGCCAGACTCCAGCCGATGCTTCCGAAGGTGGACCTATGAGTGTTTGGGACGACCTGGTCGGGCAGGAGCCGGCGGTCGCCGTACTCAAGAAGGCTGTGGCGGGTGCGGAGGCCGGGATGCGGGGCGAGGCCGGCGCCGCGGTGGCTGGGATGACGCACGCCTGGCTGATCACGGGCCCGCCTGGATCCGGCCGATCCAACGCCGGCCGGGCGTTCGCTGCTGCCCTGCAATGCGCGAACTCAGGCTGTGGTGGGTGCAACGAGTGCCGTACGGCGCTCAGCGGCGCGCATCCGGATGTGTCGCTGATCCGCACCGAGCTGCTGTCGATCCGGGTCAGCGAGATCCGCGAGCTGATCCGCCGGGCCGCGATGAGCCCGACCCAGGGCCGCTGGCAGGTGATGGTGGTCGAGGACGCGGACCGCCTGACTGAGCAGGCCGCGGACGCGTTGCTGAAGAGCATCGAGGAACCCGCGCCACGGACCGTCTGGGTGTTGTGCGCTCCGACCGTCGAGGACGTCGTACCGACGATCCGGTCGCGATGCCGGCTGCTCGTGTTGCGGACGCCACCGGTGGATGCGATCGCGGACATGCTGATCAGCAAGCTGGCGGTGGATGCCGAGCTGGCCGGGTTCGCGGCGCGGGCGGCGCAGGGGCACATCGGCCGGGCTCGGGCGCTGGCCCGGGACGCCGAGGTGCGGGAGCGGCGGAACAAGGTGCTCGAGGTCCCGTTCGCGCTGCGAGACCTCGGTGCGTGCCTGAAGGCGGCTCAGCAGCTGGTCGAGGCGGCCAAGGACGAGGCCAAAGCCAGCGCCGAGAAGGTCGACGAGAAGGAGCGGGCCGCGCTCGAGCAGGCGCTCGGCGTCGGCACCAAAGGCGCCAAACCGCGGGAGGCGAACGCGGCGCTGAAGGAACTCGACGAGCAGCAGAAGGCCCGGGCCAAGCGCTGGGAGCGCGACGTCCTGGACCGATCGCTGGTCGATCTGATGGCGCTCTATCGCGATGTGCTGGTGGTGCAGACGCACGCCGGCACCGAGCTGATCAACGCGGAACGGCGTTCGAACATCGAGCAATTCGCCGGCCGTACGACGCCCGAGCAGACGCTTCATCGGATCGAGGCGATCGCCGCCTGCCGCGATGCCATCGAGGCCAACGTCGCACCACTGCTCGCGCTGGAGGCGATGACGGTGGCGCTGTTCGAGGGACGGAACGACGGCCCGCGCATTCCGCGCCGGCTGCTGCGCTAGCCGACCGTCAGGTTCTGAGATCCACGTCCGTCTGATGGGCAGCCGGTGTAACACCGGGACCGGTATGGCCGATGTCTGCGGTGTCCGGGCAGACCGCTCGGCGATTGCCCGAACGGACCCGAATGACGCAGCCGCCCCCACCGACGCAGCCTGCGCGGCCCTCTTTGCCGCCGGCCGAGTCCTGGCTGGAAGGTGTGCCGACGCCTGCGCAGCAGCGACAGGACCGGTACGCCCTGGCGGCGTTGATCACCAGCCTGCCCGGGCTGGTGCCGGTCGCTGTGGTGCTGGCCGGGATCGCGCTGCGCCGGATCAAGCGGACCGGCAGTCGCGGCAAGCGGCTCGCATACGGCGCGCTGGCGATCAGCGTCTGCTGGGTGATCGCGGTCGCCGTCGCGGTTGGACTGGGCCTGTACGGCGATTGGCGGAACGGCATCGGGCGGACCGTCGGCATCGGCGAGGTCCGGGTCCAGCAGTGCTTCGACGCGGATCTGGAGGCGGACAGCCTGCGGATCGTGCGGATCGCGGACTGCGACCGGCTGCACACCGGCGAGGCGTACGCGCGGGTCCGAGCCAACCTGACCGGCCTGTCGCCCGAGGACACCGGCACGATGGCGACCCAGCAGTGCGCGACCGCGTTCGGCAGCTTCGTGGGCAAGCCGTACGAACAATCCGAACTGGACATGTACTACGTCGTCCTGGACGATCGTGCTGTTGCTAGCGGCAACGTCCTGTGCCTGCTCGGAATGCCGGGGACCCATCTGACGGGTAGCATGCGCGGGTCTCAGCGGTAGCACCGGCTCGGGGGACACTGGGGGAAATCGTGACGCAACCACCGTACGGACTGCCGCCTGACCGGCCACAGGACCGGCCGCAGGACGCGCCGAGGTCGTTCCCGACCTATGGCCGTTCCGGCTCGCAGCACACCCAGCAGCCCGGCAGCCAAGCGCCCTGGGTTGCGCCTGGTCAGCCGAGCGCTCAGGCGCCGTACGGGCAACCGCAGCAACCGGTCCAAGCGCCGTACGGGCAGTCCCAGCACGGACAGGCGCCGTATGGGTTGGCGCAGTACGGACAGCCGCAGTACGGACAGCCGCAGTATGGGTATCCGCCGCCGGGGAACTGGCCGACGCCGTACGGGTATGGGTATCCGGCCGCGGGCGGGACTGGGACGAACGGGCTGGCGACGGCCGCGCTGATCTGTGGGGCGGGCGGGTTCATCGTCGGCGTCACGGCTCCGGTGGCGATCGGGCTCGGCATCGCCGCGCTGGTGCAGATCAAGAACCGGCAGCAGGACGGCAAGGGCATGGCGATCGCGGGCCTGGTGCTGGGCGCCGTCGTCACCCTGGGCTGGGTGCTGCTCATCGCGCTGATGATCACGCTGGGCTCGACCGCCGACGACGAGTACTACAGTGCGCCGCAGCCGTCCACGTCGTACTCGGCGAACACCGTCTACGTGGACGACCTCGTGGTCGGCGACTGCTTCGACGAAGGTGACGAGGAGGACGAGGCGATCCGGAAGACCTGCGCCGAGCCGCACGACGCCGAGATCATCGCCGAGGTCACCCTCCCGGCTGGTCCGTACCCGGGCGACAAGGGCGTCGACAAGGCCGCCGAGGAGACCTGCGGTACGGAATTCGGCGAGTACGTGGGCAAGTCGGTGGAGGACTCGGAGCTGGAGCCCGGGTGGTGGACCCCGACCAAAGACCTCTGGGAACACAACGACCGAGTGGTCATCTGCGCGGCCTACGGACCCGACTACGACCCCCTCTTCGGCAGCGTGAAGGGGACCCGGAGGTAAGACGCAAGTACTCTGGCTGCCGTGGGCATGGTGATGGCGGTGTCGTTCGAGCGGTACGGGCGGCTCTACTACCTGGACCCCGGCCCGCATCGTCCGCGCGTCGGGGACAAAGTGCTGGTCCCGACCGACGACGGGCCGGAGGTGGCGGAGTGCGTGTGGGCGCCGCAGTACGTCACGGAGGAGATCGGCGGGCTGCCGCTCTGTGAGGGCATCGCGACCGGCGCGGATCTCGACCGCGACGAGCAGAACCGGCAGCGCCGAGCCGACGCGCGGGTGACCGCGAAGCGCCTGATCCGCCAGCACGGGCTGCCGATGAAGGTCGTCGGCATCGACTTCGTGGACCGCCGGCCGGATGTCGACCAGCTGGTCATCGTGTACTTCTCCGCCCCGCATCGGGTCGACTTCCGCGAGCTCGTCCGCGACTTGGCTCGCGGCCTGCGGGCGCGGATCGAGCTGCGCCAGGTCGGCGCGCGCGACGAGGCCCGGCTGCAGGGTGGGATCGGGCCGTGCGGGCGGGACCTGTGCTGCGCGACGTTCCTGAAGGACTTCGAGCCGGTCAGCGTGCGGATGGCGAAGGACCAGGACCTGCCGCTCAATCCGCTGAAGATCTCCGGCGCGTGCGGGCGGCTGATGTGCTGCCTGAAGTACGAGCACCCGCTGTACCAGGAGTTCAACGCGAAGGCTCCGGCGGCCGGGACGCAGGTGGAGACCCCCGCGGGTGATGGAGTAGTGGTCGGGCACAACGTCCCGAGCGACACCGTGGTCGTGCGGCTGGCGGCGTCGGGCCGCAAGTGCGCCTGCAGCCGGGCGGACGTCTGCTCGCCGCGGCAGCAGTACGAAGCCTCCAGTACGACGACACCCGATGCGCCGGCCAAGGAACCGGACATGGTGCCGGACGTCGTACTGGCGGAACCGGAAGCTGCGGCAGAACCGGAAGACACGGCGGAGCCGGAGGCGTCGGAGCCGACCGAGCAGCCGCGCCGGCGGAAGCCGCGGCGACGGCGGCGCTTGCATCACGACGACGAGGGAGACAACTCGCAGTGAGAAACCGCAGGCCGATCGCACTCCTGACAGCCGTGGTTTTGCTGGCGAGTGGATGTGGCGTGGCGAGTCGCGCTCAGGATGCGGGGGACGGGACTACGGGCGGAACCGGCTCCGGCCCGTCGAAAGGGCCGGCGGGACCGATCCCGGCTGGGCTGGAGAGGTTCTACCAGCAGAAGCCGGACTGGGAGCGCTGCGGGCGCAACCAGGAGTGCGCGACCATCACCGTGCCGCTGGACTACTCGAAACCGACCGGCCAGACGATCGAGCTGCGGGCGCGGAAGGTGCTGGCCCGCGACCGCACCGGCAGGATCGGCACGCTGTTCATCAATCCCGGCGGGCCGGGTGCCTCCGGGCAGGAGTACGCGGCCTCGGCCGGGTTCGTGCTCGGCGCACCGCTGCTGCGGAAGTTCGACGTGATCGGCTGGGACCCGCGCGGGGTGGCGGATTCGACGCCGGTCCGCTGCCTCGACACCGCGCAGCTGGACAAGCTCATCGCGACCGACGGCAGTCCGGACAACGAGGCCGAGATCACCGAAGTGGACAACCAGGCCAAGACCCTGGCGGCCGGCTGCGAGCAGCGCTCCGGTGAGCTCCTCCCGCACGTCTCGACCAAGGACGCCGCTCGCGATATCGACGTACTGCGCGGGATCGTCGGGGACTCGGAGTTGTACTACCTCGGCATGTCCTACGGCACGTACCTGGGCGCGACGTACGCCGAGCTGTTCCCGAAGAACGTCGGCCGGATGGTGCTCGACGGCGCGGTGGACCCGTCAGAGTCGGCGAAGGCGGGTTACCTCGGGCAGGCGAAGGGCTTCGACACCGCGCTGAACGCGTTCGCCGCGGACTGCGCACAGCGGTCGTGCAAGCTTGGCGACACCAAGGAAGAAGTGCTCGCCAAGATCGACAAGCTGATCAGCGACAGCGACGCGAACCCGTTGCCGGGTGACGGACAACGGCAGGTGACGCAGGCGCTGGTGGTGCTCGGCGTGCTCTACCCGCTGTATCTGAAGGACTTCTGGCCGCGCCTCGAGGATGCTGTGGTCGACGGGCTGGCCGGAAACGGCGCCCGGCTGCTGGCGCTGGCTGACGCCTTCACCGACCGGGAGCGGAACGGGTACTCGGGCAACATGAACGAGGCGATCGTCGCGGTCAACTGCCTGGATCGCCCGGACCTCACCTCGGTCGCGCAGGCGAAGTCCGAGGAGGCGGAATTCAAGGCGGCCTCGCCGCGGTTCGGGCCGTACCTGCTCTGGGGCTCGCTGGCGTGCGCGCATTGGCCGGTGAAGCCAGAGAACAAGCCACACGCGATCAAGGCGGCCGGCGCGAAGCCGATCATGGTCGTCGGCACCACCCGGGATCCTGCCACGCCGTACGCAGGGGCTGTCGCACTCGCTCACCAGCTCGAGAGCGGTGTCCTGGTCACGCGCGACGGTGACGGCCACACCGGCTACAAGGAGGGCAACGCGTGCGTCGACGGCGCCGTCGAGACCTACCTGCTGCAGGGGATCGCCCCGACCGCCGACATCAAGTGCTAGCTCGGGCGGGTGTCGCCCTGGCTTGGCGGCAGCTGGAGCGTCTGAGTGGCATGCTCGAGGACGGCGCGTAGCGCGGCTTCGTCCTTGGGACGGCCGCCGACGGTGATCTCGATGGCCGTGCCCTCGCCGCCGTCGGGCGCGATCCAGCGGGACAGGCCCATCCGCGGCCCGCGCGTCTTGTCGACGTACGTGTAGATCAGCGTGCCGTCCTCGCGGCTGATGACCTTGAGGTCCTGCTCGTCGATGCTGCGGGCGCGGTTGTCGACCTGCTCCTCCGGCGACCGCTTGCTGCCGCGGGTGTCGAATCGGATCTGCCAGACACCGGTCGGATCGATGAACCGCGGCCGGGTGCCGTCCTGGGTGCTGGTCCACCCGGCCGGGACCTCGGCCGAGACCGGCTCGTTGTCGGTGCCGAACGTCTGCAGGACGTACTGCAGGGACGACGCCTGCAGGCAGTCGGTGCAGGCCGGGGTGCTGGGCGTGGTCTGGGTCTTCACGATGCCGGCGGCGGGTGTGTCGTCGCCGGTCAGGTTCCCGTTGATCGCCAGTACGGTGCCGAAGACGGCTACGCCGACGGTCATTCCCGCCAGCGTCATCAGCAGCGCCTGGTGCCTGGGCGTGAGCATCCCGACCTCGCTTCCGTTCTCTCCCCGCTGATTATCGACTACGAAGGGGGCGACCCCGCAATTCGCGCGTACGCTGGCACGTCGTGGACCCCGCATTCGATCAGGCTTTGCACCGGTACGACGCCGGCACGGCCGAACGCGCCGACCTCAAACTGCTCACCAAGCAACTCCTGAAACTCCTGGTCGCGAAGGCTCCCGGGCATGCGGTGGAGGTCCGCGTTCCGCCGTACGGCGCCGTGCAGTGCATCGAGGGACCCCGGCACACCCGCGGCACGCCCGGCGCGGTGATCGAGCTCCCGCCGGAGCTGTGGATCGACCTTGCCCTCGGCCGCACCACCTGGCCGGACGCCCGCGACACCGGCAAACTCCGCGCCAGCGGCGAACGCACAGACCTGAGCGCCTTCCTGCCGCTCACTTGAGCCTGCCGCTCATTTGAGCTCAGCGGGTGTAGAGCGGGGACATGGCCAGGGCGAAGGACGTCATGGTGTCGGGGTCGATGGCGCGGGCCGGGAGGGGGACGAGGTCGATCAGCTTGTCGTCGCCGACGCGGATGACGGTCCGGCCGGTGGCGGTGTCGACGTACGCCTCGTCGCCCAGCGGGATCGACTGCGACGTCGCGGCATTGCGGATCGGCTCCATCAGCGCCTCGGCGTTCGGAGTACGCCGTACGGACGTGTAGAGCACGCTGTTCGGGGTGATCCAGCCGCAGACGAGGTCGCCGACCGCGGTCTCGCCGTCGCGCCGGACCATCGCCGGCACGCCCATCACCTTCTCCGCGGCGGACGAGCCGCGCTCACACTCCGGCCGGGCGATCAGCGGCGACGCTTCCGGCAGCCCGGGCGCCTGCCGGACCGCGTCCTGCGCGAGTACGACGTACTTCGCCAGCGTGGCGCGTGGTCCGCTGACCTTGTACAGCCGCGCGTTCAGCAGGAACACCACGAAGCTGCTCGTCCCGAACCCGCCCTCGCCGACCACCGCGGGCTTGGCCGGCTCACCCTTCGTCGCCGCGTACGCCTTCTGCGCCGCGGTCAGCATCGCCTTCGTTGCCGGGAGCACCGAGATCCCGACGCGCAGCACCGGACCGGCCGGATTCGTGCTGAGGCCGAACTGGCAGACGTCGTACGTCGGAAGTCCGAAGTCGGCCGGGACCGGCTTCGTCTGGAGCTGCGCCACCGGTACGGCGAGCGTGGACCGGACCAGCGCTTGGTCCATCCGCACACACAACGTCTCTGCGACCTTCGCCGTCGCCGGATTGCTCGGCGATGGCGTCTCCGACGGTGTCTCGGTGGGCGTCGTACTCACGGACACCAGGGGCGGGACGCTCGGCGCGGTCTCCTGGCCGGGACCACCGCAGCCGGCCACGGCAAGCAATCCAAGGGCGAGGACTACAGGACGGATACGCATGATGACCCGACTGTAGTCTCACACCGTTTCAGTCTCACACCGCTTCGGCGGCGGCCCGCAGCTCCCGTTCCCGTACGGCGTGCTCGTCCGTGCGGGCGTCGTACCGCCAGAAGTCCCGCAGCCAGACAGCCGTCGCCATCACGCCGGCGACGCACAGGACGCCGCCGCTGACGATCGACGTACGCACGCTGGTGATGTCCGCGACCAGGCCGGATCGGGTCTGACCGCCGAGCGGGCCGAGGGAGTACGACAGCATCTCGATGCCGGCCAGCCGGCCGCGCATCTCGTCCGGGATCGTCTGGTTCCAGATCACCGCACGGAACAGGCCGGAGATCATGTCCGCGCCGCCGGCGACGGCGAAGAACGCGATCGCGAACCAGATGTTCGGCGCCAGCCCGGCGATCCCGACCGAAGCACCCCAGGTGATCGTCGCCAGTACGACGGCCCGGCCGTGGTGGTGCACGCGCCGTGCCCAGCCGCTGGTCAGCGTCGCGAGCATGGCGCCGACTGCCTCCGCGCTGTAGAGGAGACCGAGCAGTTTCGGTTCCTTCAGCACCTCGGTCGCGAAGGCCGGGAACAGCACGATCGGCATTGCCAGGAACATCCCGACCATGTCCACCGCGTAGGTGCCGAGCAGGTCGCGGCGGCGGAAGGCGTAGGTGATCCCTTCGCCGATCGCGCGCAGGCTCGGCGGCGTGCTGTGCTCGCTCGTCTTGTACGGCTTCAGGAACAGGTAGAGCAGGGTCGCTACGAAGAGGCCGGTGAGCTCGACCCCGAACGCCCAGGTGACGCCAGCTGTCGCGACCAGTACGCCGCCGAGCGCGGGGCCGGCGAGCTGGCCGACCTGCATGGTGAGTGCGTTCAGCGTGACGGCGGCCGGCATTTCCTCGTGCTTCACCGTCCGCGGGAACAGAGCGTCCCGGCTCGGGCGCTGCAGCGACGAGGCGATGGCGTTGAGACCACCGCAGACATAGATGACCCAGACCTGCGGGTTGTTCAGCAGGCTGTTGCCGAGCAGCAAAGCGCAGATCGCGGCTTGCGCGACGCCGGTGAGGATCAGCATTTTGCGGCGGTCCACATGGTCCGCGAGTGCGCCGCCGTACAGACCGAACACGATGAGCGGTGCGATCGTCACCAGTCCCATCGCGCCGACCGCGAAGTTCGAATTCGTCAATCGGTACAGCTGATACGGCAACGCGACGTATCCGACCATTCCGCCCAGAAAGAAGACGGAACCGGAGATCGTCAGGATGCGGAAGTCGCGGGAACCCCGCCACGGCGTCAGATCGACGCGCACCCGGGAAAGCGCTCTGCGGACACGTGATGCCACTGCCAGATGGTGGCATGGGAAACCGATTTTCGACGAACCGTTTTGGCCGGGCTAGGACTCGAGGGGAGAGAGGTAGCCGACCAGGGCTTTGTTCAGTTCGGTGATCCAGCGGTCGCGGTCGGGGGCCGGCGCGGTGACCACGGTGCCGAGGAGGGCGGCGAAGATCTGGGTGGCTACGGCCGCGGCGGTGTCGCGTTGGGTGGGTGGGAGGCCGGGGATGCGGGCGGCCAAGACCTCGGCGACGCGGCCGGTGACTGCTTGGTGGAGGGCCTGGGTGGGGGCGGTGAGGCGGTCGGGGAGGTCGCCGCTGGTGAAGAGGGCCTTGAAGCCGGGGTTGGCGAGGTTGACCTCGACCATCGGGCGGATCATCCGGTCGACCAGCTCGGGCAGCGGCAGGTCCACCATGCTCAGGTCGAACGCCTTCTCGTGGGCGGCCTTGAGCTCGTCCCGGTAGCGCTCGGCCAGGGCCTCGGCCAGCGCTTCCTTGTTGGCGAAGAACTGGTAGAGGGTGCCGGGCGACACCCCGGCCCGCTTGGCGATCGCGTTGGTGGTCGCCTTCGCGTACCCGACCTCGGCGAACACCACTGCCGCCGCGTCCGTCAACTGTTCCATCCGCCGCTGCCCACGCGCCTGCCGCCGCGGCTCCTCAGGCATGCGCCACCCCTTCGTTGACAAACACGAGTAAATGCTCGTATTTTTCGTTATGCGAGCAACTGCTCGTGTTTCGTCATCCTACCGCCTGCCGGAGGTTCCACCGTGCTCGATCGCCTTGGCCTGTTCGTGGTTCGACAGCGGCGGATGGTTGCCGTCCTCTCCGCGATCGGAGCGGTGCTGGTGCTCGCTGTCGCGGCGGGTGCGTTGAATGCGTTGTCGCTGTCCCGGATCGCCGACCCGGCGTCGGAGTCGGATCGTGCGCGGCAGGTACTGGCGGAGCAGTTCGAGACCGGTCCGCCGAACCTGGCATTCCTGGTGACCGCTGATGCCGGCACGGTGGACGATCCCGCCGTACGCGCGGCTGGAGTGAAGCTGACGGCGGAAGTCGCCGACCGCGCCGGGGTGGCCGAGGCGGTGTCGTACTGGTCGCGTGGTGACAGCCCGGCGCTGCGCAGCAAGGACGGCCGGCAGGCTCTGGTGCTTGTGCGCGTGCCGGGCGGGGTGAACGAGGCGCGAGCGAGAGTGGGCGAGTTGGCGGCGGAGTTCGCCGGGCAGCGCGACGGGATCAGCGTGCAGTCGGGTGGGCAGGACGAGGTGTTCCGGGAGATCGGCGCGCAGGCTCGGGAGGACTTTCTGCGCGCGGAGATGATCGTGCTCCCGATGGTGCTGATCCTGCTTGTCCTTGTTTACCGAAGGTTTTCGCTTGCTCTCGTGACGCTGGGAGTCGGCATCTTCGCGGTCGGCGGCGCTCTCGCCGGGTTGAGGTTGGTTGCCTCGTTCACCGAAGTCTCGACCTTCGCTGCCAACCTCGCGCTCGTCATGGGTCTTGCGCTCGGCGTCGACTACTGCTTGTTCGTCATCGCGCGGTTCCGCGAGGAGTTGGCCGGTGGCGCCGACGTCGGCGAAGCAGTGGTGACGGCGGTGCGCACGGCGGGCCGGACGGTCTTCTTCAGTGGACTGACCGTTGCCGCGTCGCTCCTTGCACTGCTCCTGTTCCCGTTGTCCTTCCTGCGGTCCTTCGGGTACGCCGGTGTGCTTGTCGTGACGTCGGCGTTGATCGGTGCGCTCGTCATTCTCCCGGCAGCGCTCGCGCTCCTCGGGCGGCGTGCCGCGGGGGTGAGTGGGCGCCAAGGCCTCGGATGGTTCCGGCTGGCGCAGTACGTGATGCGCCGCCCGGCGTTGACCGGCGGCGCCGTGCTAGCGCTGATTTTGTTGCTCTCGGCACCGGTTCTGGGGCTGCGCTTCGGATTGCCGGATGCGCGGATCCTGCCGGCCGATGCGAGCAGCCGGATCATGGCCGACCAGGTCCGGGCCAACTTCGGCCAGGAAGAGTCGGACGCGCTGTACGTCGTGATGCCGGACGCGCCCTCGGCCTCTGTCCTCGCGCCGTACAGCGAGAAGCTGTCGAGGTTGGAAGGTGTGGCGCAGGTGGATACCTACGTGCGCAGCCATGGTGCGTATCTGACGGTGACGCCGACGCAGGAAGCGCTCGAGGGTGATGTGGCCGATTTCGTGGACCGCGTGCGGGCGGTCGGGTCGCCGTACGAGTCCATCATCGGTGGGACGCCGGCCGAGATGGTGGACTGGCGGTCGGCGCTGACCGAGCGGATGCCGTTGGTGCTGGGGCTGATTCTGCTGCTGAGCTTTGCGGTGCTGTATCTGGCGACCGGGAGTGTGCTGCTGCCGCTGAAGGCGACCGTGCTGAATCTGCTCAGTCTGGCGGTGATGTTCGGCGTGATGGTGTGGGTGTTCCAGCAGGGCAATCTGTCCGGGCCGCTCGGGTTCACGGCGACCGGGGTGCTGGAGGCGAGCATGCCGACGCTGATGTTCTGCATCGTGTACGGGTTGTCGATGGACTACGAGGTGTTCATCGTGTCGCGGATCCGGGAGGAGTACCTGCGTACGGGTGACACGGTGAACGCGGTGGCGACCGGGCTGCAGCAGTCCGCGCCACTGGTGACGACGGCGGCCGCCGTACTCGCGTTGTCGTTCGCGGTCTATGCGACGGGTGGAGTCGTCTATTTGAAGATGATCGGGATCGGGATGGCGGTGGCGGTGCTGGTGGATGCGACGGTGATCCGTGGGGTGTTGTTGCCGGCCTTCATGAAGCTCGCTGGGCGGGCCAACTGGTGGAGCCCCAGGTTCACATGACCGCGGCGATCGTTGCTATTGCTTCTGTCAGTTCGGTGGGGGTGCGGGCGGCGTAGCCGAGGACGAGGCCTGGTGCGTGGGGGAGTTGGCAGTGCCAGGAGAGTGGGTGGGTTTTGACGCCTTTCTGGAGGGCTGCCGCTGCCAGTTCTGCGTCCTTCACGGTGTCGTCGGCGAAGGTGATGGTGAGGTGCAGCCCGGCTGCGGCACCGTGGATGGTTGCTGTCGGCAAGTAGTTGCCGATGGCGTCGACCATGGCGTCACGGCGGACGCGGTGCCGCCGGCGGAGGAAGCGGAGCTGGCGTTCCAGGTCACCGGATTCCATCAGTTGCGCGAGGGTGAGCTGCGGAAGTGCCGCGTTGCCGAGGTCGGCGAGGCGCTTCATCCCGATCAGCTCGTCCTTGTACTGCGGCGGCGGCAGCATCCACCCGATCCGCAACGACGGCGCCAGCAACTTCGACACGCTGCCGCTGTAGATCACCTGATCCGCGAGCATCGCCCGCAATGCGGGGACCGGCGGCCGGTCGTACCGGTGCTCGGCGTCGTAGTCGTCCTCCACGATCAACCCACCCTCGGCAGCCCACTGGATCAGCTCCCGCCTCCGTTCCCCCTCGAGTACGACGCCAGTCGGAAAATGGTGAGCCGGAGTCGCCATCACCACTCGGGCGCCGGTTGAGCGGAGCACATCGACGCGGAGCCCTGAACCGTCGACCGGGATCGGAGGTGTGGATAGCCCCCAGTTCTGCAGGTGCTGGCGGGTGCCGAGGGAGCCGGGGTCCTCGATCGCCATCTCCGTGATGCCATGCGTTTGGAGCATCTGGGCGACCAGGCCGATCGCCTGCGAGACGCCGGCGACGATGATCAGTTCGTCGGGGTGCGCCGACACGCCGCGGTTGCGGGCCAGCCAGGTGGCGACGGCGCGACGGAGCCTCGGCGTACCGGCCGGATCGCCGTACCCGAACTCCGAGGACTCGAGGTCGTTCAGTACGGCCCGCTCGGCCCGTAGCCAGGCCGCGCGAGGGAAGGCGGCGAGATCGGGGACGCCGGGTGTCAGGTCGATGCGTGCCGGAGCTGCTCTCAAGGTGTCGAAGATGTCCAAGCCAGGTTCGCTCATCACGGGAGCTGGGCTGGGCGAGGTGGGTCGGCGGCCCGTGGCCAATGGTGGTACAGCGACAACGACGGTGCCGGCGCGGCCCCGTCCGGCTACCTGGCCGTCTTCGGTGAGGCGTTGGTAGGCCTCGGTGACGACACCGCGCGAGATCTGCAGTTCGGCGGCCAGGACACGAGTGGCGGGCAGGCGGCTGCCGATCGGGAGCCGGCCGTCCGAGATCGCGGCCCGGAGCCGCTCGGTGAGCCAGTCCGACAGCCCGCCCGCAGGCGCGTCCGCAGTGTCTAACTGGAGGAAGTCGGCTCCGGCTTTGGACTGGCCACTTTGAGGCTGATTGGACCTGTTCACTGGACCATTGTGGCCGCAGCTTAGAGGTATGGGAACTGATTACGTCCACGGCTACACCCCGGCGGAGACCCGCCGGCTGACCGACCAGGCGCAGACGCTCGCCGACCTGCTGCATGGCGGCACGAGCTACCCCGCCGGGAGCCGCGTGCTCGAAGCGGGCTGCGGCGTCGGCGCGCAGACGGTGCAGTTGGTGACCCGCAGCCGGGGCATCGACCTCGTTTCGGTCGACATCTCCGAAGAGTCTCTTGCCGAGGCCAAAGCGCGGGTCGCGGCCACCGGCGCGCAGGTGGAATGGCACCACGGCGACCTCCTCGACCTGCCGTTCGCCGATGCGAGCTTCGACCACGTCTTCCTCTGCTTCGTGCTCGAACACCTGCCGAACCCACACGACGCTCTGGTCAGACTGCGCCGCCACCTGAAGCCCGGCGGCACGATCACCGTCATCGAAGGCGACCACGAGTCAGCCTTCTTCCACCCACGCAGTACGGCGGCCCAAGCCGTCATTGACTGTCTCATCGACTTGCAGGCCGAAGCCGGCGGCGACTCGCTGATCGGCCGTCGGTTGCAGCCGTTGCTCAAGGACGCCGGGTACGACGACGTCCGCGCCTGGCCCTGCACGGTGTACGCCGACGAGACCCTGCCTCACCTCGTTGACGGCTTCACCCGCAAGACGTTCATCGCGATGGTCGAGTCGGTCCGCGACCGGGCCATCGCCGCCGGAATGCGAACCCCGGCCGAGTGGGCGGCCGGAATCCGCGACCTGGAAAAGGCTGCCGAATCCGGTGGCACCTTCCACTACACGTTCTTCAAGGCGGTGGGACGAACATGATCGCGTTGCTGGCTCTCGTCGTACTGATCTACTGGGGACTCAGCCGGAACCACCGGCGACAGCTCCGCCCGACCGCGTTCAACGGCCCGCCGGATCGCGACCTGGAACGGCTCGTCGCCGACCTGCGTGCACTCAACTGACCAGTTCATGAACACCTGGTAAACAGGGGGACATGGCGCCGACCGAACAGCTGGAAATCGAGACCAAGTACGACGTCGACGAGCAGACGAGTCTGCCGGCGTTGCATGAGCTGCCCGGGGTCGCGAGCGTGGCGCAACCTGTGGAGCTGGATCTGGAAGCGGTGTACTACGACACCGCCGAGCTGGATCTGGCGTGCAACAAAGTGACGCTGCGCCGACGAACCGGCGGTGAGGACGACGGATGGCATGTGAAGTTCCCGGTGTCGTCGGGTGAGCGGCTGGAGGTTCACCATCCGTTGGGCCGCGCGGTGCAGAAGGTGCCGATCACAGTTGTGCGGGCCGTTCGCGTGCACGTCCGCGACCACGAGCTGGTGCCGGTGGTGTCGCTGAACACGCGGCGCGTCGTACACCGGCTTCTCGACCCGGATGGCCAGGTGCTGGCCGAGCTCGCCGACGACCGTGTCACCGCGACGGTCGAGGGCGCAGAGCCGGATAGCTGGCGGGAGTGGGAGGTCGAGCTCGTCGCCGGGGACCGGTCGCTGCTCGAGGCCGCTGACGCCGTACTGCGATCTGCGGGGGCTGAACCGGCGTCGGGGCCGAGCAAGCTTGCCCGTGCCCTGGGCGACCGGGTGCCCGCGGTCGACCAGTGGGAGCTTCCGTCGAAACCGCGGACCTCGGACCTGTTCCGCGCGTACGCCGGTGCGCAGGTGCAGGCGATCCGGGAGCGGGATCCCGAGGTACGGCGTGATGTGCCGGACTCCATCCACAAGTTCCGGGTGGCGACGCGGCGGCTGCGGTCGGCGCTGGCGACGTACCGGCCGGTGGTGGACCGCGAGGCGGGAGACCGGATTCGCGTCGAGCTGAAGTGGCTGGCCGGGGAGCTCGGAGTCGCGCGGGACGCGGAGGTGCAGCGCGAGCATTTCGCTGCCGAGGTTGCGGAGCAGCCAGCCGAGCTGGTGATGGGACGCGTCGCCGGCCGGATCGACGATCACCTGCGCGGCGTGTACAAGGAAGGCCGGGCGGGTGCGATGGCCGCGCTGGAGAGTGTGCGGTACTTCCGGCTGCTCGACGCGCTCGACGAACTGATCGCGAAGCCGCCGCTGGTCGGCGACGACCGGAAGGCGGCCAAGCAGATCAGCGACCTCCTCGACCACGACTGGAAGCGGATGCGGAAGGCGGTCAAGCGGGCCAAGGCCGCGGAGACCTCCGCCGAGGAGGACCACGAGCTGCACGAGGTACGCAAGGCCGCGAAGCGCCTCCGGTACGCTGCGGAGTCCGCCGTACCGGTGCTGGGTGACGAAGCCGCTGACCTGTCCGCGCGGGCTGAGGAAGTCCAGGAGGTCCTCGGCGAACACCAGGACAGCGTCGTCTCCCGCGACCTGCTGCGCCAGCTGGCCGTCCAGGTCCACCTCGACGGCGGCAACTCCTTCACCTTCGGCCGCCTGCACGCCGCCGAGGAGATCCGCGGCACCAACTCCCGCAACGCCTTCTTCGAACTCTGGCCCAACCTCAAGCTCTGAACGTACGACGACGGACCCGGCCGGAGGCGCCGGGTCCGTCTGGGGCGGAGGTGGGGCTGTCAGGCAGGTTCGCGTCGGTTCAGCAGGGCCTGCCTGACAGGCTCTTAGTGGTGTACCGCCTTCTCGGCGCCCGCGCCGGTGAGGGAGCGGACCTCCATCTCGGCGAACTTGTCGACGTCGACCGGCTCCTTGCTGGTCACGGTGCCGAGCCAGCCGAGCAGGAACGCCAGCGGGATCGAGACGATGCCCGGGTTGTCCAGCGGGAACCAGTGGAAGTCGATCCCGGTGTCGGTGATCATCGACAGGCTCTTGCCGGTCTTGGCGTCCACCTTGCCGGAGACGACCGGGCTGAACGCGATCAGGATGATCGTCGCCGCCAGACCGCCGTAGATGCTCCACAGCGCGCCGCGGGTGTTGAACCGCCGCCAGAACAGCGAGTACAGGATGGTCGGCAGGTTCGCACTGGCCGCGACCGCGAACGCGAGGGCCACCAGGAACGCGATGTTCTGGCCGTTGGCGAAGATCCCGCCGAGGATCGCGACCGCGCCGATCACCAGCGCGGTGATCCGGGCCACCCGGACCTCACCGTCGGCGTTGACCTGGCCCTTCTTGATCACCTGGCCGTAGATGTCGTGCGCGAACGACGTACTCGCGGTGATCGTCAGGCCGGCCACGACCGCCAGGATGGTGGCGAAGGCGACCGCGGAGATGACGCCGAGGAGCAGCTCGCCGCCGAGCTCGAACGCCAGCAGCGGTGCGGCCGAGTTGGCCTTGCCGGGGGCGGCTTTGATCGCGTCCGGACCGACGATGGCGGCGGCGCCGTACCCGAGGACGAGGGTGAACAGGTAGAAGATGCCGATGATCCAGATCGCCCAGCTCACACTGCGCCGGGCCTCCTTGGACGACGGCACCGTGTAGAACCGCATCAGCACGTGCGGCAGACCGGCGGTGCCGAGCACCAGCGCCAGCGCGAGCGAGATGAAGTCCAGCTTGGTGACACCGGTGAGGCCGTACTGCAGGCCCGGGCTGAGCAGCTTCTCGCCGGCCGCCGGGCTCTTGTCGACGGCGGCACCGAGCAGGCCGGACAGGTTGAAGGTGTACTTCGCCAGCACCCACAGCGTCATGATGCCGGCGCCGATCACCAGCAGGACGGCCTTGATGATCTGCACCCAGGTGGTGCCCTTCATACCGCCGACCAGCACGTAGGTGATCATGATGATGCCGACCACCGCGATCACCAGGCTCTGGCCCGCGCGGCTGTCGATGCCGAGCAGCAGCGCGACCAGACCCCCGGCGCCTGCCATCTGCGCCAGCAGGTAGAAGAAGCAGACGCCGAGGGTCGATATCGCGGCCGCCATCCGGACCGGCCGCTGCTTGAGCCGGAACGACAGTACGTCGGCCATGGTGAACCGGCCGGTGTTCCGGAGCAGTTCGGCGACCAGCAGCAGTGCCACCAGCCAGGCCACCAGGAATCCGATGGAGTAGAGGAAGCCGTCGTACCCGTTGATGGCGATCGCGCCCGCGATGCCGAGGAAGGATGCGGCGGACAGGTAGTCGCCGGCGATCGCGATGCCGTTCTGCGGGCCGGTGAAGTTGCGGCCGCCGGCGTAGAAGTCGGCGGCGGTGCGGTTGTTGCGCGAGGCCCGGAACACGATCGCCAGGGTGGCGACCACGAACAGTGCGAAGATGGCGACGTTGACGGTCGGGTTGCCGATATCGGTTGCTTGCGGCAACAAGAGTGGGGTGCTCACTCGTGCTCTCCTTCGATCAGCCGGCGCATCCGGTCGGCGTCGGCGTCCAGCCGCCGGTCGGCCCAGCGGACGTAGATCATCGTGATGGCGAAGGTCGACACGAACTGGCCGAGCCCGAACAGCAGGGCGACGGTGATGTTGCCGCCGACCTTCTGCGACATGAAGTCGTGGGCGTAGTCGGCGAGCAGGACATAGAGGAAGTACCAGACCAGGAACAGACCGGTCATCGGGAACACGAAGCGCCGGAACCGGCGACGTAGCTCGGAGAAGTCAGGCGATACCTGAACGTCTCGGTACGTCGTCAGCCCCTGGTCGCCGGTTGGTCGTGTGTCGCTCACTTCGCGGCACCTCCAGACGAGGATCGAGCGGGGTTGCTGGTCGTACTGTGTTCGGTGTCACGCCCCGCCAAACAGCATCCACACGCCCTGAGCGCTCAGCGGACGACACCAGTCGGCCGGTGGATCACCGGCCTGCGACGAGCGGTCGAATCCCTACGACGAGCGGTACGGCAGGCCGCGGTCGACGTCGACGGCCTCCGGAGTGTGCAGGCGGACCATGCTGAGCGCGGTGCCGGCCGGGATCTTGTCCGGGGTCAGCTTGGACACCACGATCACGGCGAGGAACGCGAGCGGCATCGTCCACGCGGCCGGCTGACCGACCAGCGCGCGCGGCCAGCCACCGTCCGGACCGCCGATCACGTTGACCAGCGCGGCGGCACTCGCGGCGATCCCGCCGACAATCAACCCCGCGGCGGCACCGGTCGTGGACATCCGGCGCCACCAGATCCCCAACACCAGCAACGGACAGAAGGTCGACGCGGCGACCGCGAACGCGAGCCCGACGGTGTCGGCGAGACTCAGCGACCCGGTCAGCAGGAATGCGAGATATGGCACGGTCATCGACAACAGCGCGGCGATCCGGAAGCTGTTCACTGCCACGTAGTCACCGCCGGTCCAGCGATGCAGCCGGCTCCGTAGCAGGTCTTGGTCGATCACTCCGGCGATCGCGACCGTCAGCCCCGACGACGTCGACAGGAACGCCGCGAACGCCCCGGCCGCGACCAGCGCCCCGAGCAAATCCCCTGCTGTACCAGGGAAAATCCGCCCCGGCAGCTCCAGTACGACGGTATCCGCGCCATGCCCGACCAGATCCGGCGCGAACGATCGACCCAGTACGGCGTACATCGGTGGGAACAGGTAGAACGTCCCGAGCAGCGCCAGTACGACGACCGTCGTACGGCGTGCGGCTCGGCCGTCGGGGTTCGTGTAGAACCGGACGAGCACGTGCGGGAGGCCCATCGTCCCGAAACAAAGGGCCAGCAGCAACGAATAGGTCGCGTACAGCGGGTGGTCGCGACCGCCCGCCCGGGACAGCGGCTCGGCCCACTCCGCGCCGGCGCCTTGCAGCGATGCGAGCAGGCCGACGGGGTGGTCGGCGGATCGCCACGAGATCAGGATGACGAAGATCGGGGCGGCCAGTGCGGTCAGCTTCAGCCAGTACTGGAAGGCCTGTACGAAGGTGATCGAGCGCATCCCACCCGCGGCGACGTTGATCACCACGATCACCGCGACCATCGCGGCGCCGACGTCGGGTGGTGCACCGGTCACTGTCTGCAGGGTGAGGCCGGCGCCGTGCAGCTGGGGCAGGAGGTAGAGGGTGCCGATGCCGACGACGAGTCCCGAGCAGATCCGTCGTACGACAGCTGATTCGAAGCGGGTTTCGGCGAAGTCGGGGAGGGTGTAGGCACCCGATCTGCGCAGCGGTGCGGCGACCAGGACGAGCAGCATCAGGTAACCGGCCGTGTAGCCGACCGAGAACCAGAGCATGTCGGCGCCGTTCATCAGCACCAGGCCGGCGACGCCGAGGAACGATGCCGCCGACAAGTATTCGCCACTGATCGCGGAGGCGTTCCAGCGCGGGGTGACGGCCCTGCTGGCGACGTAGAAGTCGCTCGTGGTGCGGGAGATCCGCAACCCGAACAAGCCGATCCCGATCGTTGCCACGATCACCAGACCGATCGCCGTCAGACTGGTTGCCGGTGACATCTACTTCTGCCCGACGAACTCGGTGAACTCGGCCTCGATCCGCTCGGCGTTGCGGACATAGATGCGCGCGGCAACGTAGACGACGGGATAGAGCGCGACGCCGAGCAGCAGCCAGGGCAGCGGGAGCCCGAAGACCGAGAGCGTGCGCGTCGCGGGCACGAGCGTGAACAGCAGCGGGATGCCGCCGAGGACGATGACGCAGCCGCCGATGACGGCGAGGGCGAGCCGGAGCTGGGACTGGATCAGCGAGTGCATGTAGACCTCGCCGAGGCGGGTCTGCTCGTCGATCTCCCGGGTGCCGGTCGGGATGATCGGCCGGCGAGCCGCACTCGTCCTCGGGCTCGTCACGCGTACCCGCCGCGGGCGCTGACTGTCCTCCGGCGTACTCACGTCAGCCGCGCAGTGAGGTGGAACGGACGAGCAGGTCGCGGAGCTCGCGGGTATGGCGGCGGCTGACCGGGAGCCAGTCGTCGCCGACGCGGACCGAGCACCGGCCGCCGTCGACGCGCATCTCGTCCACGTGCGCGAGGGCGACGAGCGTACTGCGGTGAATCCGGGTGAAGCCGGCGTCGCGCCAGCGTTCCTCGAGCGTGCTGAGCGGAATCCGGACGAGATGCGAGTTCTGGCCGGTGTGCAGGCGGGCGTAGTCGCCTTGGGCCTCGACGTACCGGACCGTCGAGCGCTGGACGAAGCGGGTGACGCCGGCCAGCTCGACCGGAATCACCTCGTCCTCGGTCTCCTCCGGCGTGTGGAGTGCGACCGGTGCGCCCGCGGTGACGACCCGGCGGACCGCCTCGGCCAGCCGCTCGGCCCGGACCGGCTTCATCACGTAGTCGGTCGCTTCGAGGTCGAACGCCTGCACCGCGTGTTCGTCGTACGCCGTGACGAAGACGATCTGTGGGCGGCTGGCGAACTTGGACAGCACGCGGGCCAGATCGATGCCGTCCAGGCCGGGCATCTTGATGTCGCAGAACACCACGTCGAGGTCGGCCGCCTGCAGGATCTTCAGGGCGTCCGGCCCGTTCGACGCGGTCCGGATCTCGCCGATGCGGTCGTCCCGCGACAGCAGGTACACCAGCTCGGCCAGGGCGGGCTCCTCGTCGTCCGCGACCAGCGCGCGCAGGGGAGTGTCGGCCATGCCCACACACTAATGCCAGCCAAACCGGCAGCCGAGACAATGGAGTTACTGTTTTCTCAGCGTGCACCGAGGGGGTGAGATGACCGAGTCGATGACGCTGGGACAGACGGAGGTCCGCGTCTCGCGGCTGGGCCTCGGAGCGATGGTCTGGGGCGACATGTCGACGGCGCCGCGGTGGAATCCCGCCCGCAACGCTTATGGCCCGACCAGCACTGCCGAGGAGCAGCAAGCGGCGCTCGAGACGAGCCTGGCCGCTGGGGTGAACTTCGTCGACACCGCCGCGATGTACGGGAAGGGCGCTTCCGAGCGGCGGGTCGGTGAGCTGACGGAGGGCCGGGACGTCGTGGTCGCGACCAAGTTCCCGTTCGGGTTCTTGTCGCGTACGGGCAGCCTGCCGGCGACGCTGGACGGCAGCCTTGCCCGGCTCCGGCGTACGACGATCGACCTGTATCAGGTGCACTTCCCGGTCCGGTGGATGTCGATTCCGAAACTGATGGACCTGATGGCGGACGCGGTCGAGGCGGGGAAGGTCCGGGCAGTGGGCGTGAGCAACTACAACGCCGAACAGATGCGTGCGGCTCATGCCCAACTCGTCCGTCGCGGGCTCGTGCTGGCGTCCAACCAGGTGCAGTACTCGCTGCTGCGCCGGAACCCCGAGACGGACGGCGTACTGGACGCGTGCCGAGAGCTGGGGGTGACTCTCATCGCCTACATGCCGCTGGCTTCGGGGGCGCTCACCGGCAAGTACTCAGCCTCGAACCAACCAGCTGGGTGGCGAAGTCGGAGCAGCGTCTTCCGCAACGAGAATCTGCCGACGCTGGTCCAGTTGCTGCGCGAAATCGGTGAGCGTCACGACAGGACTCCCAGCCAGGTCGCACTCCGGTGGCTGATCCAGCAGGACGCCGTACTGCCGATTCCGGGCGCCAAGAATTCGAGCCAAGCCATCCAGAACGCCGGAGCGCTCACCTTCACGTTGGACGATGCGGAAGTCGAGGCTCTACGGCGAGGCACGGACTCCTGAGGAGTACTTGGGTACGCGGAAGGTGACCTTGGTGCCGGCGTCGACCGCGGTCTCGACGACCAGGCCGTAGGCGTCGCCGTACACCTGCCGGAGCCGCGCGTCGACGTTGCCGAGGCCGACCGAGTCGCTGCCGGACTCGCCGGCCAGGGCGGCCCGGATCACCTCGGGGTCGCTGCCGGCGCCGTCGTCCTCGACGCTGATCTCGGCCTCGCTGATCCGGTCCCGCGCGCGGATCGTGATCCTGCCGACCCCGGTAGTCCCCTCCAACCCATGGCGTACGGCGTTCTCCACCAGCGGCTGCACGACCAGGAACGGGATCACCACCGGCAGCACCTCCGGCGCGATCTGCAACGACACCACCAACCGGTCACCGAACCGGGCCTGTTCGAGCACCAGATACCGCTCGACGTTGCGCAGCTCATCCGCCAGTGTGGTGAACTCGCCACCGCGCCTCAGGGCGTATCGGGAGAAGTCGGCGAACTCCAGCAGCAGCTCCCGCGCCCGCTCCGGGTCGGTCCGCACGAACGACGCGATAGCGGCCAGGGCGTTGTAAATGAAGTGCGGGCTGATCTGCGCCCGCAGCGCGCGCAGCTCGGCCTCCATAGCGCGCGTACGTTCCTTGTTGAGCTCAGCGAGCTCCACCTGGCCGGACACCCAGCGGGCGACCTCCTCGGTGGCCCTGACCAATGCAGCGGAGGTGCGGATGCTGTACGCGACCAGTACGGCGACTACCCGCTCCTCGGTGACGATCGGCGCTACAACCGCCGTACGGATCGGACACTGCGGATCACTGCAGGCGACGTCGTGTGCGCCCAGCACAGCTGTGCGTCCGCTGCGGAGGGTGTGTGCGGCGAGTGCCTTCGCGTCGCCCCGGTGGTTGCTCTCGTAGGGTCCGCCGACGCCGTCCCACGCCAGTACGCCGGAGGAGTCGCAGATGGCGATGGCCGCCGTACCAAGGAGGTCGCGGAGGTGCTTGCTCGCTTTGCCGGCCGCAGCAGGGGTCAGGCCCTCGCGCAGGCTCGGTGAGGCCAGCGAGGCGGTATGCAGAGTCGCGTACGTCGCCTTGTCAGCCTGAGTCCCGAAATGCTTCCGCCGCCGTGCGAACACACCTTGACGGTAGCTGCTCAGGCTTCAGAGCGCGGTCTGAACGCTTCCAGAGCTTCTGTGTCGGAGTAGGTGTGCAGCAGGTACTCGTCCACCCACTCCTGCCGGCCCGGGTACGTCGACTCTTGGACAATCCGCTCGGCGGCTGCTGCGGTGTCCAGGGCGGACCGGCGGAGCTGTACGCCGTCTGGCGTCAGGAGGGCCCAGCTCGGACCAGGAGCGCCGTACGGCATGCCGACGCTGCCGGCGTTGACCACCAGGCGCCGGTCGACCTGCCGCGCGAACGGCATGTGCGTGTGCCCGCAAACGACTGTCCTGACCTCGTCTGGGAGATCGCTGAAGACTTGAGCCCACCTTGCGATCGGACTGTCGACCAGTACGACGTCTACGTCGTTCTGCGGGGTGGCGTGGCAGTACAAGACATTGTCGAGCGTCACAGTCGTCGGCAGGGCGGCCAGAAGCTCCACCTGGTCCGGTCGGAGCTGGGTCGCCGCCCACGGGCTGACTGCGTCCGGCGGATCGTCGTCGTACTGCTTGCGCGCCATCTCCACCAGCTCGCGGTCCGCGTTCCCCCGCACCCACACCGCCCGGTCTCCGAGCTCCTTGAGCAAGTCGAGCGTTTCCACGGGCTGCGGCCCACTGGCGATGTCCCCAGCCAGCACGATGGCGTCCGCGCTCCGCACATCAGGCTCTGCCAGCACAGCCTCTAGTGCAGGCAGCACTCCGTGGATATCGGCCAGAACAGCAACACGTTCCATGCCGCCCAGTCTGCTCCGGAATCCCTTCAGACGTTGGGATATCTGCTAAAAGCAGATCAGGTCCCGATCAGGAGCTCGCCCTTGGCGAGCGGTGTGGCGAGCTCACAGGCGCCAGTGGTGATGGTGCACCGGATGATCGACGCCGGTGTCTCCTCACCATCGTCGGCGAGCAGCAGGAGGTGCTGGTCGTCCTCGGCTACCGTCTGCCGGAAGACGCCGGACCACTCGTGCAGCAGATCACCCTTCGTCATATCGAGCGCCGCGGCCACACCATCGCCGTACCCGTCCTGGTAAGCCGGTGCGGCGATCGCCGTGGCGCCGTCGGGGGTGAAGCCGTGGATCTGGTAGTCGCAGGTGCGCCAGAGACGCTTGCCAGTGGCCACTTCGATGGCGTTGGAGCAGCTTGAGCTGTCAGTGAGGGTGCTCATCGACGCCGCCATCGTGCCGTCCGCGGTCACGCCGGTCGGATTGGCGACGGTCTTGATCGCGACCGGCTTCGCTCCCGGCGTCCATTCGTAGAGAGCCCAGGCCGACCCGTCCTGCGTGGTCTGGGCGCTGAAGTACACCTTGCCGTCCACGTAGCCGAGTGGCATGACACCGTAGCGGTCGGGGATGCTGATCTTCTGGACCTCGGAGGTCTCCAGATAGACGGTCGCGCCGGCCAGCTCCTCGCCGTTCTCGTTCGTCCGCGAGGCGACGTACACCGCGGCGTTGCCGTCGTCGGCAGTGAGGATCTGGGTGACGTCCGGCGTCCGGCGGACCTCGCCGGTGTTCTCGATCTTGAGCAGCTCCGTGCCGGCGCCCTTGCTCACGATGGCCATCGCGTCCTGACCGAGGCGGGCGACCGCCTGGATCTGCTCGGTGCCCGGGATCTTCACGTCCCCGCCGGCGCCGCCCATGACCGTGCGGCCTACCAGGTAGGGGACCTGTGGGGCGCGGCCTTGGGGCAGCTTGGCCAGGTTGACCGTCGTCTTCACCTTGGTCGCGGTGGGGCTTGGCGTCGCGGTGGGCGTGGTGGGGGTGTTAGAGGGTGTCGTGCTGGCGGTTGTGGACGGCGTACCGCTGAGTGGGGCGGCGGCTGCGTCGCCGGCTTCCGGGTCCTGGCCGTAGGCGAAGGCTCCGCCGATCGCGACAGCGGCCACGGCGATGGCGGCGATCAGCACCACCAGCTGCCTGTTCGTGCGCGCCATCAGGGCTCCCTCGTAGCTCGGTATCGTCACACGTCTTTCGGCGCTTTTGACGCCGAATGATGAGCATTTGTTCGGTCCGGCGAACCGAGCGCAGCAGGATCGAGCATAATTACGCCATGGACCAGCCAGAGCGGATCGGCCGGTACGCCCTGGTCCGCCGGGTCGGTGCCGGGGGTTTCGCGACCGTTTGGTTGGCCCGGGACGAGCAACTGGACGCCGAGGTCGCGGTCAAGGTCCTCTCCGACAACTGGATCGAGGACGAGGACGTCCGGCGCCGGTTCCTGGCCGAAGGACGGTTCCTTCGCAAGGTCGACTCGCTCTACGTCGTCGGCGTGCACGACATTGGTGAGGCCGACGACGGCCGCCCGTTCATGGTTCTCACGTACGCCGACGGCGGCACGCTCGCGGATCGGATCAAGGCCGGGCCGCTGGAGCTCGCCGAGGTGGTTCGCATCATCACTCAGGTGGGCAAGGGCCTCAAGCACCTCCACGCGCGTGGCGTCCTGCACCGCGACGTGAAGCCGGCGAACGTCCTCTTCCGGACCGAACCGGCCGGCGACCGTGCGATGCTGTCCGACCTGGGCCTGGGCAAGTCCCTGGCCGAGGTCTCCCGGATCACCATGCCCGGCGGCACTCCGTCGTACGTCGCTCCGGAGCAGGTGCGGGGTGAACGCCTGGATCCGCGGGCCGACCTCTACTCGCTGGGCGCTGTCGCGTACGCCGCCTTCACCGGGCAGGCGCCGCACGGCGTCGCCAGCCTGGGCGCGGTCATGCAGATCGAGAAACCACCGCCGTCGATGACGACCCACCGTGCGGACATCCCGGACGCGATCGATGTCGTCGTACGACGTGCTCTGGAGCCGGACCGGGACAAGCGATGGCCGGACCTGGACAGCTTCCTCAACGCGCTGGCCGAGGCTCATGCCACGGGGCACGTCCCGACCGGCCTGGTACCTGCCGCGGCGATGCCTCCACCCGCTCCCCCGGGTCGAGTCGACCAGGAGACGGCCCTAGCCACCGACAACCAGCCCACAGTCGCCAAGCCGGCCAGGGGGTCGGGGCGCGGCGGGGTGATCGCAGTGCTCGCTGCCGTCGTACTCGCGGCCGCCGGTGGGTACGGCGGTTACCAGCTCGTGCTGAGCCGGCCGGTGGCGGTTGAGAGCGGTGACCTGTCCGTGAAGGTTCCGCGCGCGTGGTCGGAGAAAGCGGAGAACGCCACGGGGCCGGCTCTGCTAGTCAGCACGAATACCTCGCGCTGGCAGGCCGACCCCGGGACGGAGGGCGTCTACCTCGGCGTAGTGAAGGCGTCAGCGCTGCCGAGAACTGCCACTGCACCATCAGGCTGCAAAGCAGGCCAGGCGGTTGACTCCAACGACGGCAAAACAGTTACGTTCACCCACACCTGCGACAAGGGCCCGTCTGTCGTGGAGCAGTACAGGAAGGTCAATGACACCACGCTGCTCCGGGTCCAGGTCCGTGATCGCGATCCGGATCAAGGTGCGGAGGTGCTGGCATCAGCGTCGTACACGCCGTCAGGGAACTAGGGACGTCAGGGACGAGACCGACGCCTTGTGCATGCGGGGGATGACGTTGAGGGTGGCTGGGTCTGAGCCGTAGAGGTGTGACGCGGACTCGTAGACCAGGTACGCCGTACCACTCAGCTCGGTGACGCCTTCGGTCATGCTCGGTGCTCGGAAGCAGCTCAGTGCGGCCGCGTCCAGGTCTTTCTGGCCGCGCTTGACGACGTAGATGTTGCTGCGGTTCCCACGCCCGTACGACGTGCTGTAGATGAAGTGGTTGGCGGTGACCGTCAGACCTTGCGTCTTGGTCGGCACCTCCCACGCGCCGGCCACAGTGGTGAGTGTGCCGTCGTCGGCGATCTTGTACTCGTACATGGTTCCGCGGCCGTCCGCGTTGAAGGAGCCGGAGAACAGGGAGTCGCCGTAGCTGCCCATGAACGACGAGGCCGCTACGTCCCGGGCAGTGCCGACCTGGGCGAGGTACGGCGTACCGGCTGCCTTCAGGGCGTCGCGCAGTTCGGTCAGGCGGTACTTGCGGATGCTGCTGCCCTGGCCGGACACGAAGGCCCAGCCCTTGCTGACGGTGATGCCGCCGACGTGTGACTCGGCGATGGCGACCACTCCGACAGTGGAGCCGGTGGACGGGTCGATGCCGTAGATCTGGGAGTCGGCGCCGTCGCGGTAGGACGCGATCAGCACCAGGTTCTTGCCGGAGCCGTCCCAGTTGTACCAAGTGCCGGCGCCTTGCGGGGTGTGCGTGCTGAGATTCGGGATGCTCGCGCTGTTGCTGAAGCGGGCGTCGTACTTGTAGGAGGCGGACGGGCCGTCGTAGAAGGTGGAGCCTCCGCTGGTGGCGGTGTCGCAGGTGATCGCGGCGCTGGCTGGAGCAGCGATGGTCAGTGCTGCGGCGGTTGTGATGAAGGCGGTCAGGATGGCGAACGGGCGGCTGGCCATGGCTGTTGTCCTCTTCGGTTGGGCGGAAACCTACGAGAATTTCAGAGTAGATCGGCAACGAGTAACGTGCTCAGGTGTTCCGAGCGTCGCGCCGGCGAACGGACGCCGTACGGTAGGCGCATGACCGATCTGTCCGCGGCGATCGACCGCGTTCTGCCCAGTGTTCGTGCCGACCTCGAGGACCTCGTCCGGATCCCGTCGGTCAGCGCCGATCCGGCCCGTGCGGCCGACGTCCAGCGGTCCGCGGAGGCGACGGCCGCGCTCTTCGAGGCCGAGGGCTTCACGGTGAACATCGTCCGGGCCGGCGCTGGTGCGCCGGCGGTGATCGCGAAGAAGCCCGCGCCGGCCGGGCGGCCGACGGTGCTGCTGTACGCGCATCACGACGTACAGCCGACCGGTCCGGTGGAGCAGTGGACCTCCGACCCGTTCGAGCCGACCGAGCGTGGAGACCGGTTGTACGGCCGGGGTGCGGCCGACGACAAGGCCGGCATCGCGGCGCATCTGGCCGCCGTACGGGCCTTTGGCAACGATCTGCCGGTGGGCGTGACGGTGTTCGTCGAGGGCGAGGAGGAGATCGGTTCGCCGACCCTGCTGCAGCTGCTGGACGAGTACTCCGCCGAGCTGGCCGCCGACGCGATCGTGATCGCGGACTCGGGCAACTGGGACGTGGGCCGGCCGGCGCTGACCGTGTCCCTGCGCGGTTTGGTCGAGGCGTACGTCCAGGTGCGGACGCTGGACCACGCGGTCCATTCCGGCTTGTTCGGCGGCCCGATCCCGGATGCGCTGACGACGTTGTGCCGGCTGCTCGCCACTTTGCACGACGACAAGGGCGATGTCGCGGTCGATGGCCTGCACGCGAGCCGGGCGGCCGATGTGGAGTACCCAGAGGACCGGCTGCGCGCCGAGTCGAGTGTGCTGGACTCCGTCCGCCTGACCGGGTCGGGCTCGTTGGTCGACCGGTTGTGGACGCGCCCGGCGATCGCCGTACTGGCTATTGATGCACCGGCGGTCGCGGACGCGAGCAACACGCTGGTGCCGGTCGCGCGGGCCAAGGTGAGCCTTCGGGTCGCGCCGGGCGACGACGCGATCAAGGCGAGCGCGGCGCTTCGCGATCACCTGGAGCGGAATGCGCCTTGGGGTGCGCAGGTGACCGTGACCGAGGGGCAGCTCGGTCAGCCGTGCAGCGTCAACGCACGCGGCGCCGGATATGAAGCGGCCCGGTCCGCCTTCAAGGAAGCCTGGGGCGTCGAGCCGATCGACATGGGGATGGGCGGGTCGATTCCGTTCATCGCGGAGTTCCAGCAGACCTTCCCACAGGCGTCGATTCTGGTCACCGGCGTGGAGGATCCGGACACCCGGGCGCACGGGATCGACGAGGGTCTGCACCTGGCCGAGTTCACCAAGGTCTGCCTGGCCGAGGCCCTGCTCCTGCAGAACCTGGCCCAGCAAGTTTCCGGGCAAGCGTGATCGGGCTTTCCGGCGACCCAGTGTTTGGCATAGGTTTCGGCGAGTGAAGATCGCAGTCGTACGGGAGACCAGACCGGCCGAGCGCCGGGTGGCTCTGGTGCCGGAACAAGTCGCGAAACTCATCGAGCTCGGATACGAGGTGGCCGTCGAGCCGGCAGCCGGCGAGCGGGCGCTGTTCTCCGACGATCAGTACCGCGATGCCGGTGCCGAGGTTGCCTGGGGTGCCGACCACGCCGCCACCATCGTCGCGTCGGTGCAGCCGCTGGAACGCGAGCGCCTGCAGCGGTTGCACGCCGGTACGGCGCTGATGTCGTTCCTGCCGACGAATCCGCCGGATGTGGTCCGGTCCGCAACCCGGGCCAAGCTGACCATCTTCGCGATGGAACTGATCCCGCGTATCTCGAGAGCCCAGTCGATGGACGCGCTGTCCTCCCAGGCGCTCGTCGCCGGGTACCGCGCGGCGATCGTCGCGGCCGAGCGGCTACCGCGATTCTTCCCGCTGAACATGACCGCGGCCGGCACGGTGCCGCCGGCCCAGGTCCTCGTCCTCGGCGCCGGTGTGGCTGGCCTGCAGGCGATCGCGACCTGCAAGCGTCTCGGTGCCGTGGTCAAGGCGTACGACGTCCGTACCGCAGCCGCCGAGGAGATCGCGTCGATGGGCGCAGTCCCGATCGAGCTCGAGCTCGGCACTCTCGACGGCCCCGGCGGCTACGCCCGGGAGATGACGCCGGAACGCGCTCAGCTGCAGCGTGAACTCCTGACGCCGTTCGTCGCCGCGGCGGACGCGCTGATCACGACAGCCGCCGTACCGGGGAGGACCGCGCCGATGCTGGTGTCCCGGTCGATGGTCGAGCAGATGAAGCCGGGCTCGGTCGTCGTCGACCTGGCGTCCGAGCAGGGCGGCAACGTCGAGGGCTCGGTGGCCGGGACCGAACTGACCATTGGTAACGCTTTGGTCTGGGGCGGCGCGAATGTGCCCAGCCAGATGGCCGGACCGGCTAGCCGGCTCTACGGTCAGAACATCGCGAACCTGATCCGGCTGATGACCCGCAACGCGGCCTTCGATCCGGACTTCGACGACGAGATCGTCCGCGGCTGCTGCGTCACCCACGACGGCAGCGTGCTGCACGAGCCGACCCGCGAACTGTTGGAAGGACGCCCGCTGGCATGACCGAGTCCATCGCGCTTTTGACGATCTTCGTACTCGCGGCGTTCGTCGGCGTCGAGGTGATCAGCAAGGTCTCGTCGACCCTGCACACCCCGTTGATGTCCGGCGCCAACGCGATCCACGGGGTGATCCTGGTCGGCGCCATCATCGTCACCGGCCAGGCCGAGTCCGCGATCGTGGTGGTCGTCGGGCTGCTGGCCGTCGTACTGGCGACGGTGAACATGGTCGGCGGGTTCGTCGTGACCGACCGGATGCTGGAGATGTTCCGTGGTCCGGGGGCGCGCAAGAAGGAGCTGCAGAAGTGATCCCCACCTGGGCCCAGATCGGTTATCTGGTCGCCGCGGTCTGTTTCATCGTCGCGCTGAAGGCGCTGTCGTCACCCCGGTCCGCCCGGGCCGGCAACGCGCTCGGCGCCGCGGGCGCGGTGCTGGCGGTGGTGATCACGTTCGTCGCCTACAAGCCTGACCACCTGGTGCCGATCCTGATCGCGCTCGGCGTTGGCACCGTCGGCGGTGTGATCGGGTCGCGCCGGGTGCAGATGACCCACATGCCGCAGCTCGTTGCCTTGTTCAACGGCGTCGGCGGCGGCGCGGCCGCGCTGGTGGCCCTGATGGAGCTCGGCGACGTTCACGACGGGCAGACGGTCGCTGCGATCGCGACCGCGTTCACCATCCTGGTCGGCGCGATCAGCTTCTCTGGCTCGGTCGTGACGTTCGCCAAGCTGCAGGAACTGATGACGACCCGGCCGGTGATCTTCCCCGGTCTGCCGGTGCTATTCATCGCGTCTGTGCTCGGCGGCATCGCGCTCGCCGGCTGGCTGGTCTCCGATCCGCGTGTGTGGGTCGGCATCCTGCTCTGCCTGATCGGCCTCGCGATCGGTGTGATGCTGGTGCTGCCGGTGGGCGGGGCCGACGTACCGATCGTCATCTCGCTGCTGAACGCCTTCACCGGTCTGACCGTTGCCGCCGGTGGTTACGTGCTCGGCAACACGCTGCTGCTGGTCGCAGGCACGCTGGTCGGCGCCGCCGGTACGTTGCTGACCAAGCTGATGGCCGATGCGATGGGCCGGTCCGTCTTCAACATCCTGTTCGGTGCGGTCCGTGGTGGGTCGACGCTGGGCGGCGGTACGGCGTCCGACCGGCCGGTCATCTCGGGTGGTGCGGAGGACGTCGCCATCCTGCTCGGGTACGCGAACCGGGTCATCATCGTGCCGGGCTACGGACTGGCGGTCGCGCAGGCGCAGCACACCCTGCGGGACCTGGTCGAGGAGCTGCAGGCGCGCGGCGTCAAGGTCGACTACGCCATCCACCCGGTCGCGGGCCGGATGCCGGGCCACATGAACGTGCTGCTGGCCGAGGCGCAGGTGCCGTACGAGCAGCTGCGCGAGATGGACGAGATCAACGGCGACTTCAAGTCCACCGATGTCGTCCTGGTCGTCGGCGCCAACGACGTGGTCAACCCAGCCGCCCGCAACACCCCGAGCGCCCCCATCTACGGGATGCCCATTCTCAACGCCGACGAGGCACAGCGAGTCATCTTCCTCAAACGTTCGATGCGCCCCGGCTTCGCCGGCATCGAGAACGAACTCCTGTACGACCCCCGAACAACCCTCCTCTTCGGCGACGCCCGAGACTCCCTCACCAAACTCCTAGCCGCCCTCAAGACCGTCTGAAAAGACGCGAACTAAACCACGGCCGGTCTGGCCGCCTGCGGCCAACGTCCCACCCCGGACACGCAGTGCCGTTGACCCCGAATATCCGCCTCTGTTTGACTCGGAATCGGCCAGGAACATCTCTCCCGGCCACCATCCCATTTCCGAGAGGCCTACTTTGTCCTGCCGATTTCCAGTATTCCGCCCCAAACGCACCTGGGACTGGGGCTGACCGTATTTCCTATTTAACCCACCCACGCTGAGCCGCCCGCACCCCAAGCTCAAACCGCCCCGAAGCCCCCACCTGCTCACTCAACTTAGCCGCCATCCGCCGCACAGTCCGCATAGAAACCCCCAACTTCCGCCCCACCTGCTCATCCGTCGCCCCTTGCACAAGCAGACTGAGAAACTCCGCCTCTTGCGAGCTGATCTCGCGGGAGTTGCTCGGGCCGTCGGAGAAGGGGTCGTCAGCGTGCTTCCAGTAGTGCAGGAAGAGCTCCTGAGCCAGGCGCACGACAGCCTTGCTGTGGTGGACGACGGCGCCGACCGAGGTGTCATCCGGGTCGATGCCCATGACGGCGGTGTCCCCGTCGAAGATGATCAGTCGCATCGGGACCGACGCCGCCGTGCGGACCTTGGCGCCATATTCCACGAGATGCTCGCAGACCTCGCGAATCTCCCGAATCTTCAGCCCGGATTCAGGGAACAGATACCGCGTGTCGATACCGCGCTCAAGTAGTGGCTGATCAGGACTTTCGCTTGGCTTGCCGCTGGGGATTTTCGAAGCAGGCACCATTCCCCAGGAGGACTTCGTCGGCTGGAAGTCCTGCATTCGCTGATGCGCGCGCTCGCGTCCCTCGAGGACTTCGATGTCGCGGGCGGTGCGCTCCACCAGGAAATCGCTGTAGTCGGCGACGAACTGATTGGCTGCGACCTGGTCGTTCTTGAGATTCGCGGCCAGATCATCGATTTCCTGCTGCCGGCGTGCGGCCAGGCGTTCGAATGCGACCGACGGATGCAGCGGGTATTCCTCGTCGGCGATGTTCCAGCGCGGCACCACAAGGCCGAGATTGCGGAGGTGATCGATTTCGGCGGCGACTTCGTCCGCCGGCAATTCGAGTTTCTCGCCGAGCTCCGAAAACCCGGTTTGATTCAGCAGTCGCGGGTTCTGCAGGCATTCACGGTAAACGGTGATTGTGCGGTCCGTGAGGCCCAGTGATTCGAACAATGGTGTCAGACCCAGCCGCGTTTGGCGGCGGCTACGCCTAGTTCGAAGCGGCTGGCGGCGTCTAGGCGTTCGGAGAGGTTGGCGGTGATGCGTCGCGCCGTACGAAGGGAGATGCCGAGCAGGCGGGCGACCTGTTCGTCCTTGGCGCCGCCGGCGAGGAGGCGTAGGACCTCGGCCTCGTGTGGAGTCAGTTCGGTCTGGTCGTCGCGGTCGTCCGGGTCGAAGAGTTCGACGGCACGGGACCAGTAGGCGTCGAACAAGGCGACGGCGACCGAGACGACGGCCGGTGTGCGATGGATCACCGCGCCGGCCGTCGGGTTCTCCGGGTCCATCGGCATGATGGCGATTGCCTGGTCGAGGATGAGCAGCCGCATCGGCAGGGTCGGGGTCGCGCGTACCTCGCCGCCGAGGCGGTGCATCTTCCCCGCGTACTCCAAGGCCTGCCTCGACGCGGTCATGCTCTGGAGGTAGACAGTCCGCATCTTGAGCCCGCGCTCGAGCAGCGCGAAGTCCGGGGACCTGTCGACCTCAGGGATTGATTCGTCGAAGTGGGCGGGTATCAAACCCCAGAACGACTCGCTGGCCTTCAGGGCGAGTTCCTCGATCCGACGAGACGCGTTCGCGCGGCCCTTGAGTACCTCGACGTCACCGCTCGTGCGGGCGGTCAGCAGTTCGTTGTACTGCTCGGCGATCAGTTCGGCGGATGCCTCGGCTTCCTTCAGTTCGCCCAGCATCGTGTTGAGCTCGGTCCGCCGTCGCTCGGCCAGGCTGGTCAGTCCGACGCGTGGATGGACCGCGTGCTCGCCGTCCGGGTTGGTCCACGTTGGCACCAGAAGTTCCAGTCTGCGGAGCTTCTGCATTAGCTCCTGAACGTCTTCCAGAGGCCGATCAACTAGCGCCGCAATCTGCTCGGGCGTACTGTCTGGGTGGCTGAGAAGGGCGTGATAGACCGCAAAGGTGGCTTCGTCCACCCCCAGCGGCTCGAGCACGATCCTTCTCCTTCACGACTTGTCGGAACCGACCATATACAGAGCGCGTCGACAATGAGCAATCAATCGATGGCTTGGATTATTTCTGAAGGGACGAACTGTGATCAAGAAGTTGCTGACCGTGGTCGGCGTCGCCCTGTTTCTCGCGGTGGCCGCCCCGACGACCGCGTCAGCTGCCGGCAGCAGTGAGCCACCCTGCGTCGGCGCGATCTGCTGGTAAGAGCGCCGGGCGGCGTCCCGTAGACTGCTCGTGTGGCTCGTGGCGATGGTCGGCTCACTCATGATCTTGACCCGCAGGATCTCGGCCCGCAGGACGCTTGTGGCGTCTTCGGGGTCTGGGCGCCAGGGGAAGAGGTCGCCAAACTCACCTATTTCGGGCTCTACGCTCTGCAGCACCGGGGGCAGGAGTCGGCTGGCATAGCGGTCAGCAACGGCAGTCAGATCCTGGTCTACAAGGACATGGGGCTGGTCAGCCAGGCGTTCGACGAGGCGACTCTGGCCTCGCTGCGCGGGCATATCGCGATCGGCCACTGCCGGTACTCGACCACCGGGTCGAGTGTGTGGGCCAACGCACAGCCGACGTTCCGGTCCACCGCGACCGGGTCGATCGCACTCGGTCACAACGGCAACCTGACCAACACCGGTGAGCTCGCCGCCAGCCTCAACGGCGGCGGCGACCTCGATCTCGGTCTGGACGTCGAGGTCGAGCACGCGAAGGCGAACGCCAAGCACGGCGCGTCCTCCGACACCGACATCCTCACCTCGATGCTGGCCGGCTACCCGGACCTGACCATCGAGCAGGCCGCGGCGAAGGTGCTGCCGAAGGTCAAGGGCGCCTACAGCCTGATCTTCATGGACGAGAACACCCTGTACGCCGCCCGCGACCCGCAGGGCATCCGCCCGCTGGTGCTCGGCCGGCTCGAGCGCGGCTGGGTGATCGCCAGCGAGACCGCCGCCCTCGACATCGTCGGCGCCTCGTTCATCCGTGAGATCGAGCCCGGTGAGATGGTCGCGGTCGACGCCGAAGGGCTGCGCTCGACCAGGTTCGCCGAGGCCGACCCGAAGGGCTGCCTGTTCGAGTTCGTCTACCTGGCCCGTCCGGACACCCAGATCTCCGGTCAGCGGATCCACTCCACCCGGGTCGAGATCGGCCGCCGGCTGGCCCGTGAGCACCCGGTCGAAGCCGACCTCGTCATCGCCACGCCGGAGTCCGGCGTACCCGGCGCGATCGGGTACGCCGAGGAGTCCGGCATCCCGTACGGCTCAGGCCTGGTCAAGAACGCGTACGTCGGCCGCACCTTCATCCAGCCGAGCCAGACCATCCGTCAGCTCGGCATCCGGCTGAAGCTGAACCCGCTGCGCGAGGTGATCGAGGGCAAGCGGCTGGTTGTGGTCGACGACACGATCGTCCGCGGCAACACCCAGCGTGCGGTGATCCGGATGCTCCGCGAGGCCGGCGCGAAGGAGATCCACGTACGGATCACCGCGCCGCCGGTGAAGTGGCCGTGCTTCTACGGCATCGACTTCGCCAGCCGCGCCGAGCTGATCGCGAACGGCCTGAACACCGAGGAGATCTGCCGCTCGCTCGGCGCCGACTCGCTCGGCTACATCAGCCTGGACACCCTGGTCGAGGCCACCACGGTGCCGAAGGAGCGGCTCTGCCGCGCGTGCTTCGACGGTGTCTATCCGATCGAGCTGCCGGATCCGGAGCACCTCGGCAAGCACCTGCTGGAGCTGCCGGTGGCCACCGACGTCGACGGCCTGGCGACGGTCTCCGGCGGCGCCGGTGCCGCCGACGCCCTCAGCCGCCCGTAGTACGCCGTACTGAGGAGAGAACGTGAGCGAAGGCGCCAGCTACGCCGCTGCCGGGGTCGACATCGAGGCCGGTGACCGGGCCGTCGAGCTGATGAAGGAGTGGGTGGCGAAGGCGACCCGGCCAGAGGTCATCGGCGGGCTCGGCGGGTTCGCGGGGTTGTTCGACGCGACCGCGCTGACGTCGTACCGGCGGCCGCTGCTGGCGACCTCGACCGACGGGATCGGGACGAAGGTCGCGATCGCGCAGAAGCTGGACAAGCACGACACGATCGGGTTCGACCTGGTCGGGATGGTCGTCGACGACCTGGTCGTGTGCGGTGCCGAGCCGCTGTTCATGACCGACTACATCTGCACCGGCAAGGTGGTTCCGGAGACGATCGCGCAGATCGTGAAGGGCATCGCCGAAGCCTGCGTGGAAGCCGGTACGGCGCTGGTCGGCGGCGAGACGGCCGAGCACCCGGGCCTGCTGGAGCCGGACGAGTACGACGTCGCCGGCGCTTCGACGGGTGTCGTCGAGGCCGACGAGGTGCTCGGGGCGGAGCGGGTGCGCGCGGGTGACGTGGTCGTGGCGATGGGATCGTCGGGGCTGCACTCGAACGGGTACTCGCTGGTGCGGCACGTGTTCTTCCAGCGGGCCGGCTGGTCACTGGACCGGGAGGTCCCGGAGCTGGGCGGCACGCTGGGTGAGGTGCTGCTGACGCCGACGCGGGTGTACGCCAAGCACTGCCTGGAGCTGATCCAGGAGCTGAACGGCGACGACGAGAAGCCGCTGCATGCGATGTCGCACATTACCGGCGGCGGGTTCGCGGCGAACCTGGCCCGGGTGATCCCGGCCGAGCTGTCGGTCCGCATCGACCGCGCGACGTGGACGCCGGCGCCGATCTTCGGCCTGGTCGGTCAGCTGGGCGAGGTGGCACTGCCCGAGCTCGAGAAGACGCTCAACATGGGCGCCGGCATGGTCGCCGTACTGGATCCGGCTGCGGCCGACCAGGCGATCGCTGCCCTGGTGGCCCGCGACATCCCCGCGTGGGTGTGCGGCGAGGTCACCTCGACGCCCGGCGGCACGGTCACCCTCGAAGGCTCCTACGCCAAGTAAGCACCGGCGGAGCCGCCGACCCAACGGAAGGCGGCACCGCAGCCGGTGTTTCAGGCAGCACCTGACACGCACGGTGGTGCTGGTGTGGTGTAGCTCGTCGGACGCGCGGCTAGCTGCTCAGACACCGCAAGGGTGCTTGAGCAGGTCAGCCGAGCTGATGTTGCTTACCGACGGGGGTGGTAGTCGTCGGCGTCGTAATCGTCGCCGTCGTTGTCGCCGTTCGCAGAACGGTCGCCACCCTGGTCCCCGGACAGCTCTCGCTTGAGCTGGTCCAAGTCGGTGTCCCAGGTGCGGTACTTCAGGTCGCGAGCGACCTTCGTCTGCTTGGCCTTTGCACGGCCGCGCCCCATAGCGTCGACCCCCTCGCACAAGTCAACCGGGTACGCAGCGTGGCGCCCACGGATCAGTCGTCAGTAATCGTGGTTCTAGGATACCCGGAGCGGCGGACCGACACACGCAGCGCCCCCGGACTGGACGGCAGGTAGGGCGAACCGGTCCCCTCAAACCGGCCCGTCCCACCGTGCTGAACCCCCGTTATTTGACCTCGCGACGTGAGCTAGCCCACAGTCCGGCGATGGTCGGGAGAACGATCCAGACCCCGAGCGCGGTCAGTGTCTCCGGCACCATCCCGTGCAGGTCGCGCTCGGCGATCCGGCCGAAGGCGCCCCAGACGTCCAGCCAGTTGGCGTTGTCCTTGAACAGCGCCGGCCCGGCCAGCGACCACGCGGTCGGAGCGATGAAGAACACCAGGATCGCGACCGCGGTTTGCGGGATCACCGCGCCGAAGGCCGCACCCATCACCACGTTCAGCATGATCGTCAGGTACGCCCCGGCCAGCTGACCGCCCATTCCGGCGTACGACGTCGTGTGGTCGGTGACGGCACCGGCGAGAGCCGTCCCGGCGACCGCGAGCAGGATGACTACGGTCATCGCCACTACTGCCAGCACGATCGCGGACAGGAACTTGGCCAGCTGAACCCGGACCCGGCGCGGCGACAGCGTAAAGGTGGTCAGCGCGGTCCGCTGAGTCCATTCGCTGGTCATCGCCATCACGCCGATCACGGGCAGCAACAGCATCACCCCGCTGGAAGCAGCGCCGAGGAAACCATCGAAACCGGCGGCCCCCGGTGGCAAGTGGGTCAGCTGCCAACCGATCGCGACCAGGGCGAGCAACAGGATCGCGGCGAGCAGGACCCGGCCGCTGCGGGTGTTGACGGACTTGCGCAGCTCGATCGCGACAAGCTTGAGGAAGGACTGCCCGCGCGCGGGCGGCAGAGCGGTCGCCACCTCGGCCCGGTGCTTTGCCGGGGCCGAGGGTGCTACATCGGTGACGGTGGTCATATCTCTGAGCTCCAGAAAGTAGATGTGGTCAGGCGGCTTCGGCGACCGGGGCGCTGGTGAGCTGGAAGAACAGCTCCTCCAAGCCGGCTCCGTCGCTCTGGCGGAGTTCGATCAGGATCTGGCCCGCGGCTGCGGCGGCCCGGCCTACCTGCTCGGCGGTGGCGTCGACCCGCAGCGCGCCGTCCTGCAACGGCTCGAGCCGCAGGCCCGCGGCGGTCAGTGCCTGGTTCAGTCCGATCGGGTCGAGGCCCCGGACGAGCGTGCCGCTGCCCGCGAGCAGCTCCTCCAGCGCGCCGTTGGCGACGATCCGGCCGCCGCCGATGACGACCAGCCGGTCCACAGTCGCCTGCACCTCGCCGAGCAGGTGACTCGACAGGATCACCGTGCCGCCGCGGGCCGCGAAGTCCTGCAGCAGCCCACGCATCCACCGGATGCCCTCCGGGTCCATCCCGTTGGCCGGCTCGTCCAGGATCAGTACGGCGGGATCACCCAGCAGTGCGCTCGCGATCCCCAGCCGCTGCCGCATGCCGAGCGAGTACTGCCCGACGCGGCGCTTCGCCGCGGAGGTCAGCCCGACCGCCTCGAGCATCTCGTCGACGCGACCCTTCGGTACGCCGAGCAGGCTCGCGTTGAGCAGCAGCGTCTCCCGCCCGGTCCGCCCTGGGTGCTGCGCGGCGGCGTCGAGCATGACCCCGACGACCCGGCCGGGGTTGGGCAGGTCGGCGTACCGCTTGCCGGTGATGGTCGCGGTGCCCGACGTGGGCGGGGTGAGCCCGGTCAGCATCCGCAGCGTGGTGGACTTGCCGGCGCCGTTCGGGCCGAGGAAGCCCGTGATGCTGCCCGGCTGCACGGTGAAGGAGACGTCCTGTACGGCGGTGGTGCCGCCGTACCGCTTGGTCAGATTCTCGACGGTGATCATGACGTCGAGTCAACCGTCCGGCACCCCTTCCGCACATCGGACGAGCGGCTGGAGCAACCCCCTACCAAAGTCGTCGGGGATCACCCCCGAATGGGGGACGTTAGTCAGTACAGTCCGCAACTACGCTGACTGAATGCGACGGTTGCGCCGGTGGTACGCCTGGTGGGTCAGGCATGCCCCGCGACTGCGCGACGTCATGTTCGTCGGCTTCAGCCTGCTCACGATCGTCGCCCAGGCCGCGTCGGGCGGGAGCGGCTGGGGCTCGCACGACTGGTTCGTGTTCGCCGCCGGCACCGTCGCCTCGCTGGCCTTGTTCTGGCGGCGGCGGTTCCCGTCGATCGTCACCGTGATCGCGATCGCGGCCATGCTGACGGCCGCCATCTTCGTGCCGATGGGCCTGGCCCTGCTCACCCTGTCGATCCGCCGCCGGGACCTCGTCCTCGCCGTCCTGGGCGTCGCCGCGTACGCCGCTTTCGTCGTGAACGGCTGGTACGGCGGGGGAGAGCTCTGGGTCTCGCTGTTCACCGGACCATTCCTGGTCGGGACCTGGATCGCGATCGGCGCGTACGTCGGCGCCCGCCGGGACCTGATGGTCACGCTACGGGACCGTGCGGAGCGGGCCGAGGCCGAACGCGAGCTGCGCGGCGAGCAGGCCCGACTGGGCGAGCGAGCCCGGATCGCGCAGGAAATGCATGACGTCCTGGCCCACAAGGTGTCGCTCATCGCCTTGCACGCAGGCGGTCTGGAGGTGAACCCGGCGGTCGGCCCGGAGAAGGTGGAGGGCTCGGCCCGGCTGATCCGCGAGACCGCCCGTCAGGCGATGGAGGACCTGCGCGAGGTTCTCGGCGTACTGCGTACTGACGTCAGCGAAGCCGGCGCCGACCTGGCCCCGGTGCCGCAGGCCGCGGACCTGGACCGGTTGGTCGAGGCGTCCCGTGATGCCGGGGTCAGCGTGAGTGGCCGGTTCGCGCTCCCGGACGACGTACCGGTGTCAATAGGGCGGACGGTGTATCGCGTCGTACAGGAGTCGCTGACCAATGTGCACAAGCATGCGCGTGGCGCCTCGACCGAGGTTTTCGTGCGGGGTATGCGCGGTGAAGGCGTGACGGCGAGGGTGACGAACGTACGCCCGGTGGCTGCTGGTTCACTGCTCCCGGGAGCCGGTGCCGGACTGGTCGGGTTGCGTGAGCGGGTTCAGCTGGCCGGCGGACGGCTGATGACGGGACCGACGCCCGAAGGCGGATGGCAGGTGGAGGCCTGGCTGCCGTGGCCGGACGGGCGCGAGCCAGCAGAGCCAGTAGGAGAGGTGCGATGACACGGTTGCTGATCGTGGACGACGAGGCGCTGGTCCGCGCCGGGCTGAAGATGATCCTCGAGTCGGACGACGACCTCGAGGTGGTCGCCGAGGCCGAGGACGGTGCCGACGCCGCGTCGATGGTCCGGGAGCACCGGCCGGACGTCGTACTGATGGACATCCGGATGCCACGGCTGGACGGGCTGGCCGCGACGCGTGAGTTGCAGGCGTTGCCGGAGCCGCCGAAGGTCGTCGTACTGACCACGTTCGATCTGGACGACTACGTGTTCAGGGCGCTGCAGGCTGGTGCCAGCGGCTTCCTGCTGAAGGACACTCCGCCGCGGGAGCTGGTGCAGGCGGTCAAGGTGGTCGCGGCCGGTGACGCGATGCTGTCGCCGGCGGTGACGCGGCGATTGATCGGGCATTTCGCGGCGGATTCGCGGACGGATCGGCAGCGGCAGGCGCGGGAGCGGCTGGTCAAGCTCACCGACCGGGAGCGCGAGGTGCTGACGGCGGTCGGGCGCGGGCTGTCGAACGCGGAGATCGGCCGGGAGCTCTTCATGAGCGAGGCGACCGTGAAGGCGCATGTCTCCCGGGTGCTGGTGAAACTCGACGCCACCAACCGGGTTCAGGTCGCGATCCTGGCGCACGACGCCGGATTGCTCGATAACTAAAAAGAAACCGGCCGCGGGCCGTCGGAGGGGTGGGGGACGACGGACCGCGACCGGTTTCGGATGTCAGCTGTTCCTGGGGGAGAGAACGCGCTGACGGGATGGATCCAGGCTCAGACGCGGCCGAAGGCCACGCTCTTGGTCCAGATCTTCGCCTTGGCGACCGGGCGGCCCGGCCGCGATGCGTGCCACAGCGTGTTGCCACCGGCGTAGATGCCGACGTGGTACACGCCGCCGCCACCGCTCTTGAAGAACACGAGGTCACCCGGCTTGGCGGCCTTGCGGCTGATGTGCTTGACCGCCTTGTACTGCTGGCGCGACGTACGCGGCAGCTTCTTGCCGGCCTTCTTGTAGACGTAGCCGGTGTAGCCGGAGCAGTCGAAGCCGCGCGTGGTCGTGCCGCCGTAGCGGTACGGCGTGCCCTTCAGCTTGGCGGCCTCGCGCAGCACCCGAGCCCGGAAGGTCGAGTTCGAAGCTGTCGAGGCGACCCTCGGGCCCCAGAGGTGGTGGTGCTGGGCGCTCCAGATCAAGCGGCTCCAGGTCTCGCGGGTCGTCGTACCGGTGACCTTGAGACCCCACGAGCGCTGGTACGCCTTCACTCGCGCCGTGGTGATCTTCCCGTAGAAACCGGTCCGGGGGGTGACGTGCAGGACCTTCTGGACGTACCTGACGGTCGGACCGCGGTCGCCGTACCGCAGCAGCGGCCGGCTCGCGATGCTCTGGGAACCCCGCGCCGCGGTGGCGGAGGTCGTGGCCGCCGAGGCGGTGGCCGGCGGAGCGCTGACGGTGATGGCGGCTCCACCGCCGACTGCGAGGCCGACCGAGAGGACGGTGGCCGCGGCCTTGGGGGCCTTGGACTTGGTGGGCTTGCGGTGCTTCGCGAGCGTACGGCCGGTAGGCCTGATACAGAGCTCGCTGGTCTGGCTGACGGCGCGCAGCAGCGACAGCCGTCGGGCAGTGACGGGCATGGTTGTCTCCCCACGCCTGCGGAGTTAGCTGTCGGGTTCGGGCTGAGAGTCAATAGCCCGGTCCGCTCCCGCGGACTTCACCCCAGGGTTCCGACCACTCACGGTCGAGACCCAACCTCCTGGGTCCCCCACCCCTGCCATTGGTTTGTTCGAGGGGAGCGCAGGTGCCTGGCAGGGCTCGGCGTTGACACCTGTGCGGTTCGTCGTATTTACCGAACCGCCGACGACTGTATAACAGAATGATCACAACGCAAACCCTCTGATCCACAGGAAGGGCTTTTAAAGGCCCTCAATGACTCTCTGACGGGTCAGCGATCCATGGTGAACACCTGGTGTCCTGAGCGTGTCTGAGCGGCGCTCAGGCGGCAAATGAGCGCTCTCATGTGACCCCGGTCACATTTGAAGATTGCTATCTGTGACAACGAGCACAGTACGTGTTCAGGATGTGTTCAGGGCCTGGATTTCAGCAGCTCGAGGAACCGGTCCAGGCCGACATTCCCGCCCGACAGTACGACGCCGACACGCTCCGGCAGAGCCTCGATTCGCCCGGCCAGCAAGGCCGCCAACGCACTCGCTCCGCTCGGTTCGAGCACGATCTTGAGCCGCTCGAACGCAAATGCCATTGCGGCCAGAATTTCCTCGTCACCGACCAGTGCGAAACTTTCCACCAATCGCCGATTCACCGCGAAGGTCAGCTCACCGGGCGTCGAGATCGCCTGACCGTCGGCGATCGTCCGCGGTATGTCGATCTCCACCCGCTCGCCCTGCGCCAGCGACCGGGCATGGTCGTCGCCCGCCGCCGGCTCGACCCCGATCATCCGGATCCCCGGCGACAACGCGGTCGCCGCGGTCGCACAGCCGGCCATCAGCCCGCCACCGCCGACCGGGACGAGCAGCGCGCCGAGCGGACCGACCTCCTCGATCAGCTCCAACGCGACCGTCCCCTGCCCGGCCATCACGTCATAGTGGTCGTACGGCGGAATGAGCGTGAGCCCGCGTTCGGTCGACAACTCCTTCGCCAGCGCCGCCCGGTCCTGCGTGTACCGGTCGTACGTGACGACCTCGGCGCCGTACCCACGGGTGGCGGCGAGCTTCGTCGGCGGTGCGTCCGCCGGCATCAGGATGACCGCGTTCGTCCCGGCGATCCGGGCCGCCAGCGCGACGGCCTGCGCGTGATTGCCGGACGAGTACGCCGAAACGCCGTACCGGAGCTGCTCGGGCGAGAGCCGGCTGATCGCGTTGTACGCGCCGCGGAACTTGAACGCGCCGATCCGCTGCAGGTTCTCTGCCTTGAGGAAGACACGCGCCCCGACCCGCTCGTCCAGCGTCCGCGAGGTCAGGACCGGCGTACGGTGGGCAACTCCGGCGATCCGGTCCGCTGCTGCCTTGACGTGCTCGACGGTCAAGTCGGTCATGCGGCGACGCTATCCGATGTCAAGATGGGCCGGTCGGCGCCGTACTGATGGTTGAGAGGCTCCCGGCCGGGGGCCGCGGGTGGAGGAGACACCGTGAAGTACCTACTGATCCTGAACATCAACCCCGACGTGCTGGCCGCGCTGACCGAGGCGGAGCAGCAGGCGATCTTCGCTGGGCACGAGAAGTTCATGGCAGCCACGAAGGAGTCGGGCGAGTTCCACAGCACCGTCGCCCTGGCCGAGCCGGCGAAGTCCGCGGTGGTCAAGGTCCGCAACGGCGTACCAGCGGTGACGGACGGGCCATTCGTGGAGTCGAAGGAGTTCCTCGGCGGCTACTACCTGGTCGACGTCGCCTCGGCCGAACGCGCGTACGAGCTGGCCGCGCTGATCCCGGACGCGGGGATCGAGGGCCTCGGGGTCGAGGTCCGGGCGGTGGAGTTCTCCGAAGGTCTCTGAGAAACAAGAAACCACCCTCGCTGCGCTCGGGGTGGGGGTGCAAGGGGGTCTCTGGTAGCAGAGACCCCCTTGTTTATGGGGTCTTCAGGCCGTCTGGTCGTCGACGTTCGCCTCGGCGGCGTTGCGCTTGATCGACTCGATCCCGTTCAGGGCGCCGGCCTTGGACTCGTAGCTCTCGCTGCTGGTCGCGATCACCTCGCCGTTCCCCGCCTTGAGCCGGAACCGGAATCCGCCCGACTTGTCCTCGTACAGCTCGAACTTCCCCGCCATCGCCCTACCTCCAGCTGATTGGTAATCACTCCATTTCGGAGCGTAGTCCTTTCAGCCGGCCGGCACCTCCCGCACCACGCCGGGTGGGCCGGACCAGCCCGGCCACGGTCCGGGCGCTGTCCCGTCGGCGTCGGGGCGCTGCTCCTCGACTGTCTTGTAGGGCTTCAGGCCGCGGGCCTGGTAGTTGGCCAGCGCGTTCGGCCCGTCGAGGGTGTTGGTGTTCACCCAGACGCGAGTCACCGGGTCGACGCTGTCGTGCCGCTCGTGCAAGGTCCAGGCGTTGCGGAGCCCGACGGTCAGCAGGTGGCCGCCGATACCGCGGCCGAAGAACCCTTTGAGCAGGCCGAAGTTCTCGATCTCGACCTCACTGCCGACTCCCCGGATAGCGACGTACCCGGCCGGAACACCGCCGACCCACGGCACGTAGGTCTCGAAGCCGGGGCGGCTCAGCCAGTCGACCCACTGGTCCCAGTTCCAGCCGAGTTTGCCGATCCAGTGCCAGTGCCCGCCGACGCCGGTGTAGAGGTACCGCGCGAACTCCGGCGAGACCTCCTCGACCAGCCGGATCTCCACCGGGTTCTCTCGTGCCGGTATCAGTTCGTCGGGGCTCAGTTGCTGCAAGTACGTGAGGACGCTCAGGGCCACTACTGCTTCTCCTCCCTTAGTACGCCGCGGATGCCGGCGACTGTCATTTCGATGCCCAGGGCGTAGTAGCGGTCTCTGGACGTCGGGCAGATCAGCGTGTCCGCGGCCGCCGTGATCAGCGGGTATCGCCGCGGTGACAGGGCTGCCAACGACGCGCGCTTCATCCGCAATGAATCCTCACGCGCCACCGGGTCACTCACCTCGCGAGCCATCGGATCGGTCGTCACCAGGCTGATCAGGGAGGAGATCGACTGCCTGCCGACCTCTGCGGCGTCGTCGACCGAGAATCCGCCTTCGGTCAGCAGCTCCATAATCCGCTCGGCCATTGCCAGCCCAGGCTCCGACACCAGGATCCGCAACAGCGTCAGGTCGGCGACCCGCGGGTGCTCGCGCAATGCGGTCACGAACGCGGTCAGGACGTTTTGCAGCTGCACGTCCCACCGCTCGTCGGTCGGCTCCGGCAGTACGACGTCCGCCAGCAACCGGTCGCCAAGTGCGGCGAGCAGGTCGTCCTTGTCCTTGAAGTGCCGGTACAGCGCCATCGCTGTGACACCGTGCTGGGCTGCCAGGCGCCGGAAGCTGATGGCTGCCGGTCCCTCGTCGTCCGCGATGCCCAGCGCGCTGTCGACGACCTTGTCCGGATCGAGGCGGCGGGTGGTCTCCTTGGTGATCACGTTGACAAGTTTACACCGTAGACCTAGTGTCTACAGGGTACGCATACAGCGTATACATACGGCGTAAACTTCTTCCCTGTGAGGTAGGCAATGCGACGCAGTCCCTGGGCCACCCTGGCGGTGCTGGCCCTCGCGCAATTCATCGTGGTGCTCGACGTGACGATCGTGAACGTCGCGCTGCCGCACATCCAGGCGGACCTGAACTTCTCCGCCGACTCGCTGCAGTGGGTGATCAACGCCTACACGCTGCTCTTCGGCGGCTTCCTGCTGCTCGGCGGCCGGATGGCCGACCTGCTCGGCCCGCGCCGGGTGTTCGTCGCCGGGCTGCTGCTGTTCGGTATCACCTCGCTGGTGGCGGGGTTGTCGCGGTCGCCTGAGTTCCTGATCGGTGCGCGCGCCGCACAAGGGCTTGGTGGGGCGCTGCTGTCGCCGGCCGCGCTGGCGCTTCTTACGATGACGTTCGCGCATGGTCGCGAGCGGAACATCGCGATGGGCGTGTGGGGCGGACTGGCCGGTCTTGGCGGCACGCTCGGTGTGGTCGCCGGCGGCTTACTGGTCGACTCGCTCAGCTGGAAGTGGATCTTCTTCGTCAACGTGCCGATCGTGATCGCGCTGGTTGCGGTGATTCCCGTCTTTGTCCGCGATGTGCGGCACCATGACGGCGCGCGTCGTACATTCGACACTCTCGGCGCGGTGCTCGGTACGGCCGGGTTGATGGCGGTCGTGTACGGCGTAGTGCGGTCGGAGCCACGCGGATGGGGATCGTTCGAAGTCCTTGCCTCGCTGGTGGGCGGCGTCGCGTTGCTGGTGGCGTTTGTGCTGGTGGAGGCGCGGTCGAAGGCACCGCTGGTGCCGCTGCGGTTGTTCCGGTCGCGGGCGTTGAGTGTGTCGGGTGGAGCGCTTGCTCTGAACGGTGCTGCGTTCCTGTCGATGTTCTTCCTGACTGCTATCTACTTGCAGCAGGTGCGTGGGGACAGTGCGCTCGAGGCGGGTGTGCACTTCCTGCCGATGGGTGGTGCCGCGATTGTGGGCGCCGTACTCGCGTCGCAGTTGGTACAGCGCGTCGGCACTCGTACGGTGCAGTTGGCCGGCACGGTGCTCAGTGTGATCGGGCTGCTGCTTCTGTCGCAGGCTGATGCTGTGGGCAGCTACGCGACGGAGATCCTGCCTGGGTTGTTGATCTTCGGCTTCGGCATCCTCGGCGTCGGCGTTCCCGGCCAGATCACCGCGGTCTCCGAGGTCCAGCACCACGAGGCCGGCGCCGCGTCCGGCGTGGTCAATGCCATGTACCAGGTCGGTGGCGCACTCGGCCTGGCCATCGTCACCACTCTGTCGATCACCCACGTCACCAACGAACTAACCCACGGCGCCACTCAGCAAGCAGCGCTGGTCTCTGGCTTCGAGCGAGGCCTCCTGGTCGCATCCGCCTTCGCCGTGGCGAACCTCCTGTTGACCCTCGCCTCTCCCCAACTCCAGCCCACCTCAGAACAACTCACCGAAGCCACCGCCGCGGCCTGACTCTTGCCTAAAGCAACGGTCATGACCTCCGACATGCGTACGGTCAACGTGTGCCCGACGACTTCCGCCCCAGCCCCATCTTCGGATGGGGCTGCGGCTCGTTCCTGGCCTCGGTCGCACTCGGCGCCATCGCCTGGTACGTCGCCTACCGCCTGAACCCCTGCGACTGCGACGGCGACCCGGACGCCGAGTTCTACTGGCTGATGAACACCTTCCCCGCGGGTCTCATAACCTTTCTCATCATCCAAGTCGTCTTCGCGGTCGTCATCGTCCGCAACCACAAGAACAGGCGCTGACGTGGACATCGAAGAAGTGCTGACTGGGGGAAATGTCTCCGCATCTGTTGTTCGGGTGGGGGACACCGTGCGGAAGCCGGTTGGGCCTCAGACGAGCGGCCGGCCACCACGACGCCTGGGCCGCAGCTCTCCGTTGATCAGTTGCGCTTCAGGACGTTGAGTTGGCGGCCGCCGTGGACGAGGGGGGCGCCGTACTGGCCGACCAGGCTGTAGCCGTTCTTCTCGAAGGCGTCGATGATGTGCGCCGACGTGACCGGCTCCAGCGAGCCCCATTCGCCGGCCTTCGCCGCCCTGTCGGTCCCGAGTTTGGAGTTGAGTGAGACGGCGTACGTGACGCCCATGGCGCAGACCTTGTCGATGTAGTTGTCGACCACCTCGGGCTCCATCTCCTGGAACGAGAAGGAGTTGACGAACACATCGAACTCGGCCTCGACGTCCTCGAGCCGCCAGCTCGGGATCACCGCGGACTGCTTCAGCTCGATCGGCCCGGTCTCGGCGATCGAGTCGTCGTACACCTGGAACCGGTCCCGGCCGAACAGTTCGCTCAGGTAGTACGACGAGACTGTCACCAGCGGCGGGATGTCGACGTCGACGTACCTGGCCTCCGGGTCGCGGGCCAGCACGATCTCGCCGAGTACGCCGAAGCCACCGCCGATCTCCAGGAAACTCTTCGGCGGGGAGTCGACATGGTTCGACAGGGCGGCCATCACGATGAGGTAGTTGAGGTACGGCCGGCCGAACTTCACCCCTGGGGTCTGGCTCAGTCCGTACGCCTGGGGCGGAGTGCCGATCGAGCTCTCGCCGAAGTCGTCGATGCTCGTCGGCCAGCGGTCCCGGTTCCAGGCGAGGGCGGCGACGTCGAAGTCGCGGCGGGCCTCGAAGGCACCGTTCAGCGCGGAGACGAACCAGTTCTTCCGCGCCTTCGGGTTGGCCTGTACGGCGGCCTCCCAGGCCAGCCCGATCGACGCGTTGTGGAAGCCGTCGCCGTAGCGCGGATAGAACCACTCCATCGAGGTCGGCCACGACTTGAACCTGGCCAGGCCCAGCGTGTCCATGTCGCGCAGGATCTTGTCCAGACCGAAATCCCAGAAATTCGTCGGCCGGTAGATCGGTGCGCAGGTCTTGACCTCTGCAAGAGTCCGCTCGGTCAGCGCGGACCATTCCGTCGGCTGCACCGTGCTGCGTCCATCCGTCTCCGTCATGGTGTGACGCTATCCGATGCCGCCCAGCGGCTGGCAACGACGGATCTCAGAAAACAAACGAAAGTATGAGCTGTCAGCCCAGTCCCAGTACGTCCGTCATGACCTCGCAGAACAGGGCTAGATCGCTTTCCAGGTTGGGATGCGGTCCGCGGTCGACGAGGATCTCCCGGCTGAGCAACTCGTCACCGTCGAAGGTCTCGTGGAAGATGAGGTAGCCCGCGCCCAGCAGGACGGTGCCGTCGGGGGTCCGGAGCTTCCCGGACAGCCCGCTGACGACGCGCTCGACGGTGAACACACCCTCTGGGTCGCCCGAGATGAGCGTGTCGGAGAGCGGCCCGGCGAACTGCCGGCTGACGGTGACGTCGTTCTCAGGGTTCGTGTACACGATGGTGCCCTGGCTGATGTTGCGGTAGTCGACCGGCTGGTTGGGTGCGAAGAACTCCGTTCCCCGGACGGAGACCGAGACGTCCACCGGCTGACCGGTCCCACAGAAGTCGGGGTCGGTGAACGACTCCGAGAAGGCGAAGTGGCTGACGTCAGGTGACGCGGCGACCGCTGACGGTGCTCCGCCGAGCCCTAGTACCACGATGATTCCGACCAACAGCGCGAATCTACGCATTGGTCCCCTCGATTCTTGCTCCCGCCGGCTTGTGTCGTGCCCGGCGGTACGGGTAATCCTCCCGGGCTGAGCCCGTGGTGATTCCACCCCCAGTGGCATCTTCTGCCAACTCCTTGATCCAGCAAACGCCTGACTGTGCCGTCCTGTACATCCCTGGACGGCGTTCGGGGAGCCCCGGGGGCGTTCCCCGATGTGCCTGTCGCGCCGACCCGACAGGCTTGCGGTAACCGATTGCCAAGGAGGCAGGAATGAAGCGAGTGCTTCGGGGTCTGGTGGCTGCGACGACGGTGGCGGCGGTGGTCGCGACGCCGACCGTTGCCATGGCCGCGCCAGATCGCACCGCGCTGCAGACACAGCTGGACGACGTCGTAGCGGCCAGCGCAGTGGGCGCGCTCGCGGAGGTGCGCGACGAGCACCGCGTCTGGCGTGGCACCAGCGGCGTTGCCGAGCTGGGTACGACGCAACCGGTCGCAGCCCGCAGCCGGTTCCGGATTGGCAGCATCACCAAGACGTTCGTCGCCACCGTCGTACTGCAACTGGTTGCCGAGAAGCGGCTGCGGCTGGACGACACCGTCGAGAAGTGGCTGCCCGGAGTCGTGCCGAACGGCGACCACATCACCGTGCGTCAGTTGCTCAACCACACCAGTGGTTTGTACGACTTCAAGAACACCCTGACGGTCCCGCCGAACCCGGAGTTCCTCGACTACCGGTGGCGGACCTGGACCGCGGCTGAGCAGATTCAGCGCGCGGTCGCCAACCCGCCGACCTTCGAGCCGCCGGGTTCGGCGTACAAGTACTCGAACACCAACTACCTCGTGCTCGGCGAGATCATCCAGCAGGTGACCGGACGCCCGTACGGCGTGGAGGTCGAACGCCGGCTGATCAAACCGCTGCGGTTGCGCGAGACCGTCGTACCGGGGACATCGCCGTGGATTCGCGGGCCGCACCCGCACGGCTACGTGCCGATTGAGCAGAACGGCAAGGTCCAGCTGGTCGACTTCACCGAGATGAATCCGTCGCTGTTCGGGGCCGGAGGCGAAATGATCTCCACGGCTGCAGACCTCAGCCGCTTCTTCACTGCGCTGCTCGGTGGGCGACTGCTTCCGCCGTACCTTCTCGAGGAGATGAAGAAACCGGCCGTCGAGGGCCGGAACTACGGACTCGGCCTGGCGTGGATCGATACCTCCTGTGGCATCCGTGTGTATGGCAACGATGGTGATGCTCTCGCCTACCAGTCCTGGTCCTTCACGACTCCGAACGGCGACCACCAGGTGACCGTCGCCCTGACGCCCAACTTCCGGGCCGACCCCGACGACCTCGTCGACGCATTCCTGGACAAGGCCATCTGCAACGTCGGCTAGCGCACGGACGTCCCTCAGGTATGACTGACTTCGGCCGGCGACGCCGTACTGTGCGGGCCGTTGGCGCCTCGGTGCTGGCGGCTGCCGCAGTACTCGGTGTGGCCATCGCGACCTCTGCGGGCAAGCAGGCCGGCATCTCTCCCCAGGTCGCCGACCAGGCTCCGGAGGGCTGGCGATGGGAGTCGTATGGGAAGGCCGAGCTCCAGGTGCCCGACACCTGGCGGTACGGCAGCGATCCGTCGCAGTGGTGCGTGGGGTCGAGCGGAGGCAAGCAGGTGCCTCGGGTCTTCCGCCCAGGCGCGTCCACGTTGGTCGGCTGCCCGGAGCTGCCGCCTGTCGGCAGCCGCGCGCCGTACGTGTCCTTCCTCGGCGGCGAGGCCGGCGTTCGCAACCTCGATCACGGCTGGGTCCGGGAGTCTCGGAGCATCGGCGGCACGATGGTCACGATCTTCAGCGACGACGCCGCGCTGCGTGCCCGGATCTTCGGCTCGGCGCGTGAGATCACTACCGCGGACGTGAACGGCTGCGCCCCAAGCCATCCTGCCGCCACCAACCCGACGACCCGGCCGAGATCCGACGGCGGTCTTGGTTCGGTGGGCGACGTACGGTCGGTGTCGGTCTGCAGTTACCTGCTTGGGTCAGCCGGCACGCCACTTTTCACAGGCCGCACCTTCACCGGTACGGCGGCCAGCGGCCTGGTCGACGCGATCCGATCCGCACCGGCAGGCAGCGGCCCGAACGACTCGGCCTGCACAGCCGGCGATTTCGGTGAGCGCGTCTACGTCCTGGTCGTCCACGGCTCCAAGCACGACCAGGAGGTCATCGTGCGCTACGCAGGCTGCTGGCACAACGGCACCGACGACGGCCACACAGAACGCCAACTGACTGGCGACGTCCTCAACCGGATCTACACCGGTGCCGACCGAAGCGGCAGCTTGCACATGACCGTCGGGAAACTCCTGAGCTAGTCATCCGGCAGGCCCGACCCTGGGGCGAAGATGGCTCGCGGGCCTTCGCCATCGGCCCGCTGTTGCCAGTAGGCAAGAAGCGGGGTCCGGCGCATCCTGAGGGCATGACGGATCGTGACGAATTGCTGGTGCGCGGCACCCCGATCGCTCGAATCATCGGCCTGACCGGGGTGGTCGGCGCCGTGGTGCTCTTCGCGGCGTTGATCACCGGTTCGCCGGGTGAGCCACCGATCAACGCGACCGTTGCTCAGGCGGCCGAGTACGTCCGCGGCCTCGACGCGACCTGGGTGCGGCTGCTGGAGGTCGTAGCCGACATCGGGATGTTTGTTCTGCTCTGGTTCATGGTGGGCCTGGCTCTCCTCCTCCGCCGCGTCGACGGAGCTGTCCCGGTGCGATCGACCATGGCGCTGCTGTCCGCCGTACTGGCCGCCGCCTTCGTCATCCTCGACTCCAGCGAGGATGCAGCCACCCACCGAGCCGCCGACCTCGATCAAGCGCAGCTGGCTTACGCGTACGACGTCACGCACTTCGGACTCATCAATATCTTGCTGCCAATGGGCGGCTTCGCCTTCGCCTGCGGCTGGATCATCCTGACGTCCGGCACCATGCCCCGCTGGCTGGGCCGCTGGGGCATCATCAGCGGCATCGCCCTCGCCCTGGCCCAGTTCGTCTGGACGATAGAGGTGGCCTGGCTCCTCCCGTACATAGCCGTCTGGCTCTGGCTCATAACCACCGCCGTACTACTAATCCGCCGACCTGAGCTCGGCCTACCTGACACTGTCGGTGGTGGCGCCTAGCGTCCGTAGCCATGGTGGATGCTGTCCGACCTTGGCCTGGACGCCTTCGGCATCGACCTGTCACCCGGGATGCTGGCATTAGCGCGCCGGACCTACCCGGACTTGCGGTTCGAGGAGGGGACGATGCTGGCGTTGGATCTGCCGGACGCTTCACTCGGCGGATTGCTTGCCTATTACTCGATCATCCACATTCCGTGGGAGCAGCGACCGCAGGTCTTCGCCGAGTTTCACCGGGTGCTCGCGCCCGGCGGGCAGTTGATGCTGGTCTTCCAGATCGGCGACGGGCGGAGCCAGTACACGGAGCTGTTCGGCACGCCTGTGTCCCTCGATTGGTACCGGCAACACCGGACGAGGTCGCCGACCTGCTGCGCGAGGCAGGCTTCGAGCTGTCGATGACGGCAGTACGCGAGCGTGAGGGCGCGGAGAAACCACCCACGGCTACCTCCTGGCCCACAAGTCCCGGCCATGAACGCGTGACGGCAATGCCGGATCGCTGGAGGAACAGCGGAACGATCGGCGGTTCCCGGATTGAGAAACCGCAGGTGAGAGGCGCACTCGCTATGACGCCGGCGTGACAAAGACGACGACGGTCCCGAATCCGTGGAAGGTCCCCTCTGGCGAGGTCTCACTGAAGTCGAAGGTGCAGGTGACCAGGTCCCCGTGGACGTTGCCCTTGGACGTCACGAAGTGCTGGGTCTCTGTCGGCCCTCCGGGTGGGGTGAACGTGAAGGTCGCGTCCAGAGACTGCACGACATAGACCGCCGTACCTCCCACGAGATGGCCAGGCGTGAAGTCCCCATTCCCGTTGACTGCAACTTCGACCGTCTGTCCGTTGTCGCACGTCAGCGGAATGATGTCTCCCTTCGGGTCGGCTGCCGCATTGGTGGCGATGGCTGTCATCGCGACGATCGCGGTGCTGAGTACTGCGCAGAGACGCTTGAGCATGAGTTACCCCCTCCAGGCAGAAGCCGCTGGCGACTTCGGAGCCCCCTCCGACCAGACCGGCCTTCTACCGTCGTACGCCGGCGTCCCCGGAGTGTCAACGCCGCACACGACATCTCAGGTCGCAAGCAGGGCTCAGGCCACGGATTTCCGCCCGCTCGTCGCTGCGGGCTCAGCGTCTCGCGCTCGCGCGGCTGGCCCAACTGGGCCGCTTACGGGAACCGTTCCCCAGTGGGTCGCTCCGTCGGATCAGGTCGGTTGGCGTTGGCCGTTGCGTTCTGGTTGCGGTCGGCTACCAGTGTCATTTCGGGTGGCTCACGACCTTTTCGATGCCATTCACACCGGACGTCAGGCAGCCGCCAGGACAGTCCACACAGGGTCCTGCACCGTCCACAGTCGGTTCTCGGCGGATCATCGGCGCCCTTCCCAGAGTCTTGCCACCTTCTCGGTCTGGCTCTGCACATCGAGTGTGTCCACCTGGATGCGGTGATCGGCGTCCGGGGGATTCGTTGCGTCCGCCTCGTGGAGCATTCGGAATTCATGGTCGGTCAGCCAGACTTTCCTGGACGCAGCACGGCGTATCGCCTCCGGAAAATCGACCGTCATGTGCACAATCAGGCACCCGGGCAGCTCCCGTCTGTACATGTCACAGGTCTCTGGCGTGAGCACGTCAGCGACGACGACCTCGATGCCCATGGCCACGAAATTGCGAGCAAGGCTGCAGGCGTTTGTCACGCCGAGCCTTTGCTGTTCCCGGCCTTCCTCTCCCTCCCACGGTGCGGCAGCGCCAGCTACGACCAGTTGGCGCACATCATCCACATCGATAAAGGCACATCTCGGGCGCCCTTCCGCGAGAGCACGCGCCGTCACGCTCTTACCCACCGCGGGCCCACCCGTGAGCACCAACGGAAGAAGCGTCATAGCTCAGCCGACCCAGGTCACGTCGAAGATCCGGATCTGCTCGCGCTCACCGTCGACAGGGAAGGGCAGCAGCCCGAGGCCACAAAAGGCGCATTGCCGAAAGCTCGGCTCATCTCAGCCGATCGGACCAGCCCGATATCGCATGCTCGGCCGGCACGAACTCGTCAGCTCGATCCTCGCGGGTCGCTTCCAGTGCATCATCGAATCCCGGATCGGCGTACGCGACTGCCCGCAGGCGCCACAGGTGCAACACGTACCGCAGTTGCTGGAAGCGCCACACCTCGTGGGCAGCGTCGAGAGCGCCGTGGCACTCGCTGAGGAACTGCTCATGCCACTTCGCCGGCAAAAGACGGAGGATCTCGCCGGGGTCGTCCGCCGAGCTCTGCGCCGGCTGAGCAGTCATGGCACCAAATTACTCCGAGCAGACCCTCCGCGTATCAAACCTATCCACACCCCACTCAGCAGACCGGCGGTCCTGGCGAAGTGGTTAGCGATGACGCGTGATCGCAGTCACCTGGCGGATATAGCCCGCCCGGGAGTGGTCGGTCGCGCGGCAGCGCGAATGTCGTGAGCGACAGCTCACAAGGAAGCGTCGGGTGGGCGGGAGCGGGCGTAGCGGGCTCGACGAGGAGCGGAGCAACGAGGAGGGGCTGCGGAGCTCGCGGGGGAAAGAAAAATCCCTCCCCGTGCGCCGGAGAGGGTGGTGGTCAGGGGCGGTCTCGAACCGCCGACCTTCCGCTTTTCAGGCGGACGCTCTACCAGCTGAGCTACCTGACCGGTGGAGAAAATATGGCGGCGGGAAAATTTACCCGCCGCCTTCTCCTGGCGACCCAGACGGGACTCGAACCCGCGACCTCCGCCGTGACAGGGCGGCACGCTAACCAACTGCGCCACTGGGCCAGATCCTCGACGATGTTACACCATCTCCGAGCTGGTACTGCACCGGCCTTTCGACCGTATCCCCAACGGGATTCGAACCCGCGTTACCGCCTTGAAAGGGCAGCGTCCTAGGCCACTAGACGATGGGGACTCGGACCCGCGGGAGCCGAAGCTCCAGGGACAGCCGTAAGCATAGAGGAGACTTGCCCAGCAACCAAAACGAGATACCGGGGGCCCGTCTGCCTACGCTGGCGGGGTGATCGAGATGAGCCGGGCGGACTTCGAAGTGCTGGTGTCGGAGGCGCTCGACGAGGTGCCCATGGAGCTGGCCGCGCTGATCGACAACGTGGCGATCTTCGTCGAGGACGAGCCGCCGGGCAGCGATCCGGGGTTGCTCGGGATCTACGAGGGCATCCCGCTGACCGAGCGGGGGCACTACTACGGCGGCGTACTGCCGGACCGGATCACGATCTACCGCAACCCGACGCTGGCGATCTGCGACACCGTCGACGACGTCATCGACGAGGTGAACATCACGGTGGTGCACGAGATCGCCCACCACTTCGGCATCGACGACGCCCGCCTGCACGAACTCGGCTACGGCTGACCGTTGCCACTTGCTGCAACTCGGCCGTAAGAATGCGACGCGGATCACGCGATTGAGGTAACCTCACCCGGCCGGAGTCGGGGACCGGCCTCTTCGTCATCACCTATCGAGTGAGGCCTTGCCGTGAGCGACCCGACCTCCCAGCCGCCTGCCTGGAACCCCGACAACGAGCGGACACTCCCGTACGGCGTCCCGCCCGGCCAGTCGCAGCAAGGTCCGTACAACCAGCCGCAGCAAGGTCCGTACAACCACCCGCAGCAGGGCCCGTACACCGGCCTACCCCAGCCGCCGTACGTCGACCAGCGGCAACACCTGGGGCACCACCAGCCACCACCCAGAAGCAAGACGCCCTGGATCCTGGCAGCCGCCATCGCAGTCGTGGTCGCGCTCATCGGCGGCGTAGCCGTGGTCCTCCTCACCCGCCCGGGCTCAAGCACCACCACGGAACCCATCGCCACCTACAGCGACGGCGTCTCCACCCCCAGCCCCTCAGACCCGCCGACATCCTCCAGTCCGACGCCGACGCCAACCCCCAAGCCCACCCCGACGCCAACGGAGCGAACCAGGACGCTCAAGGACATCGACGAGGGCATAAAGGTGTACGACGACGTGTACATCAAACCGGCGACGGGCTGGCGCAAGAACCGCGCGTCGCAGTACTCGGTCACGCTCGGTTCCCGGAGCCGCGCTGGTGCCGTCATGGTCGTGGTCAATCCCGTCGGCTATCCGGCGCGCGTCGCGGTTGGGTCCGTCGCGCAGGCGTTGATCACCGCCGATCACCTCAAGGGCGTCCGAAAGTCAGCCGTCAAGACTCTCAGCCCGGCGAATTCGAACATCGGCAGCCAGGCCCAGTTGTCCTATTCGGGCCGATACACCGCGAGCAACGGCGGGGTCTTCACGCTGGTCGCCAAATGCACGACGATGACCGGCGTCGAGTCGATCCACAACGCCACTGTCACGGTGTGCGTCGCGGCCTGCAAGGACGCTCAGGCAGTGGTCTTCCGCGACGGCGCCCGCATGCTGGCATCCGTCGCCAGGTCGATCTAGGAGCGCTTGAAGAGGAGCTTCCAGGGCATCAGTGCGGACTCGAGCTGGACTCGCAGGCTCATCTTCGAGGCGCCGGCGGTGCGCTCCTCGAACCGGATGGGGACCTCGGCGATGTGCAGTCCGCGCCGGACCGTGCGGTAGTTCATCTCGACCTGGAACGAGTACCCGTTGCTCTGGATCGAGCCCACGTCGATCCAGCGCAGCGTGTCGGCCTTCCACGCCTTGAAGCCGGCGGTCGCGTCCTTCACTCCCAGGCGGAGGATCGCGTTCACGTAGAAGTTCGCCCAGGCCGACAGCAGCCGCCGGTGCCAGCCCCACTCCGCCGCGGCCGAGCCGCCCTCGACGTACCGCGAGCCGATCACCACTCCGGCGTCGGTCGTCCGCAGCTTCTCGACCATGATCGGGATCACCGAGGCCGGGTGGGACAGGTCGGCGTCCATCTGGATCACGATGTCGGCGCCCTCGTCCAGCGCCCGGCTGATGCCGGCGATGTACGCGCGGCCGAGGCCGTTCTTCTCGGTCCGGTGCAGTACGCCGACCTGTTCCGGCGACGCCTTCGCCAGTTCGTCGGCCACATCGCCGGTACCGTCGGGGGAGTTGTCGTCGACCACCAGCATCTGCAGGCCGGTCAGCTGCAGGTCGGACAGCAGCCCGGCGAGTACGGGCAGGTTCTCGCGCTCGTTGTAGGTCGGCACGACGACGACGATCTTCGCTAGCTCACCCATGACATTCCTTCTTCGGGGACCACCGGACGCTATCGCATACCCGGGCTAGGACGACCTGGCTGGGTGTGGATATCGGTACGACGAACCTGACCGTACGCCGAGTTCCGGACGGTGCGATCACGTACGCCGGTGAGCACGCCAGCCGCAGGTCATGACGTCCGGCGAGGCGGCGAAGCCGTTGCGGATAAGGCGGATCGAGGGTTGCTGTAGGCAACGAAGTGTGGGTCAGGGGAGTTCGCGGCGGGCCTCTTCGACGTCTGCGTAGATGCGGAACTGGCCGCCCAGGCCGGTGACCGAGAGTGGGCGGTCCACTGGCCGGCCGACGCCGACCAGGGCCAGGGTGATGTTGTGCTGGCCCGCGAGGTTGCGGGCTTCGACCAGGTTGCCCAGCCCGGCGGAACTGCAGAACGTGACGGCGGAGACGTCGATCAGCACCAGCCGGGCCGGTGGGGCGACCGCGGCCCGGATCGACTCGGCGGCGAAGTCGGTGGTCGCGATATCGATCTCGCCGGACAGCCGGACCAGCAGGACGCCAGGCTCCAGCTCTTCGGTTACCGCGTCGAATGTGGTTCTGATCATCTCGCCGTCCCGCGGATCAGGGTGACTCGTCACGCTGGTCTCTCCCCCGGGCGGCACCCCGAACACCGGCCGGTCCTGGCGTGGCGGCACTGCCCTGCGTCTCACCGTATGCCCCAACGCGCGCGCGTCACAACGGGTCTGTCCCGGATGACCTCGGAGCGTGACCTAAGCACGGATGTAAGCGCTACCACGGCCCGAGCCTCACCTCCGGAAGGCCGGTTGGGTCTGGACGTTGAGCTCGGAGAGTACGACGCGAGCCGCGGGATCTGTCCGGGGATCGGTGATCTTGAAGGTGTCGAAGGCGGTGACCGCCTCGGTGCCGTAGATGGTTCCGTTGTAGTAGTACACGGACCAGTAGCCGCCGAACGACGCCGGTACGCGCGGCGGCCGATCGAAGTACCCGATCTCATGAGGCCGCGCCGAGTCGGTGAAGTCCCAGACCGAGAAGCCGCCCTGGTACCACGCCTGCACCATGATGTCGCGGCCGCGGACCGGGATCAGCGAGCCGTTGTGCGACACACAGTTCTCCTGGGCGGCCTGGTGCCGCGGGATCTTGTAGTAGCTACGGAACTTCAGCTTCCGGTTCGTGATGTCGAAGACCGCCGTCGCCCCCTTCGAGGGCCCGACCTCAGCATTGCACTCGGCCCCGCCGCCACCGCCGAGCTCGTCCATGAAGACGACCTTCGACCCGTCGCCGTTGAACGTCGCGCCGTGCCAGAAGGAGAAGTTCGCCGCGTCCTGCACCTGGTCGATCACCCGCGGCGCGGCCGGCCGCGAGATGTCCAGCAGTACGCCGTCGCCCATGCAGGCCGCGGCCGCGATCTTCCGCGCCGGGAACGCGGTGATGCCGTGGCAACCGCTCGTCTCGTAACCGGTCTCGCTGCCGGGGAACCCGCCGTCCGGGAACAGCACCGGCGACGCCACCACCGCGGCCTTGGCCAGCTCGCGCAGTGGCACCTTCACGATGTCGATCCGGTCGTTCGGCGGCTGGCAGTCCGGGTACTCGGCGTTCGGGAAGTACGACGAGTTGTAGATGAAGACCGAGCGATGAGCCGGGTCCGGGATCAGCGTGTGCGTGTGCGACCCACACTTGGTCTCGACGGCGGCGACGTACCGGGGATTGGCCGGGTCGCGGACGTCGAAGATCTTGATGCCCTCCCACGACTCCTTGATCTTCGGCGACTGCGGGATGCTCTGGCACGAGCTGTCGCTGCGGGACTGGTCGGTGCTGAGGAACAGCAGGCCGTCGTAGATGCTGATGTCGTTCTGGCTGCCCGGGCAGGAGACCTGGCTGATCAGCTGCGGGTTCGCCGGGTCGCCGATGTCGTAGATCGCGAAGCCGGCGTAGTTACCGACGTACGCGCGTTTGCCGGCGAACGCGATGTCGGTGTTCACACCGCCGGTCAGCGGCCCGGTCATCGGCACGCTGGCCAGATGCGTGATGTTGTCGCTCTTGGTCGCGCCGGTGTCAGGCGGCGCAGCAGCGGCCTGGCTTCCCAGTCCGGTCAGAGCAAGTGCGGCTAGCAGGACGAGCGTGCGGGGGCGGCGCATGCTGGAGCCCTTTCGTCGGCTGTGTCAGCCAAGCGTATGCGTGATAGACACGTTATGGAAGCGATCTGACACAAGGAGTGAGGCCGTGGGGGTCCGTCGATCATGCGCTGCCGCGGTGCTGGCCGTCGTACTGGCTGGGTGTAGCACGCCGACAGCAACAGTGCAGGTGCCGGTGATCGTTCCCGGCACGCCAGGTGGCCCGAACCAGACCGTCTCGGCCGTACCGACCCAGGAAGCCGAGGTGGACCAGGACGACGTCACGTTCCTGGCCGACATGATGGTCCACCACACCCAGGCGATCCAGCTGACCGGCTACGCCACGACCTCGGCCACGAATCAGCGGGTGAAGGCGCTCGCGGACCGGATCAGGGCCGGCCAGCAGCCTGAGATCGACGCGATGCGGCAACTACTCGTCGCCCGCGGCCAGACGCCGCCGAACCTCGAGCACGTGCAGCACCTGGACCACAGCGGCATGCCCGGGATGGCGACGCCCGCCGAGTTGGCCAAGTTGGAGCAGGCGCGCGGCAAGGCCTTCGACCGGCTCTTCCTCACGCTGATGATCAAGCACCATCAGGGCGCGGTGACGATGACCGGCACGGTGATAGACAAGGGGACAGACGCGCAGATCGGCGAGGTGGCCCAGGAGGTCGGGGTCACCCAGACCAAAGAGATCGCGACGATGCGGCAACTGCTGAAGGAGCTGTGATGGGGGTACTCGACGGCAACGCGGCGCAGGCGGTGGTCAAGCCGATCGCGGACGTCACCGAGGACGACTACGACCAGCTTTTCGCGACGAACCTCAAGGGCCCGTTCTTCGCCATCCAGCAAGCCGGCCGGGTGCTGCCCGACGGCGGCCGGATCATCGCGATCTCCACCCTCAACACCGCCGTACCCGGCCCGGGCATCTCGCTCTACGCGGCGAGCAAGGCGGCGCTGGAGCAGTCCGTGAAGGTCGCGGCCCGCGAGTACGGCGCGCGCCGGATCACCGTCAACGCGGTGTCGCCGGGAGCGACCGACACCGACATGTTCCACAACTCGAACCCGCCGGAGGCGAAGAACGCGCTGGTCGGCATCACAGCCCTCGGCCGGATGGGGGAGCCGGCCGAGGTCGCCGATGTCGTCGGCTTCCTGGCTGGCCCCGACAGCCGCTGGCTCACCGGGCAGAACCTCCTCGCCACCGGAGGGCTGCTGATCTGAGCACCGCCGAGCTCCTGGCCTCCATCGACGCCGCCGCGGATCCAGCGGTGGCGGAGATTCTCGCGGGCTACTTCAAGCTCGGGCCTGGCGGCTACGGGCACGGCGACCAGATGATCGGCGTCAAGCTGTCGACGATCCGCGGGCTGATCAAGCCGTTCCAGCGCGCTGATCTGCCTTTAACCGAGCTCGAAGAGGCGTTGCACAGCCCGATCCACGAGCATCGGCTGGCGGTTCTCTGCCTGCTCGCCGACCGCGCCGCCCGCAGTCTCAAGCCGCGTACGGCGAACCCGGACGAGGTCACCGCGATCTACCAGCTGTACTTGCGGAGTACGGCGTACATCAACAACTGGGACCTGGTCGACTGCAGCGCCTCTGAGGTCGTCGGTGGGTATCTGCTCGACAAGCCGCGAGACGACCTCTACACGCTGATCCGGTCGGCATCGCTGTGGGAGCGACGGATCGCGCTCGTCGCGACGCACCTGTTCATCCGGGCGGGCGAGTCCGCTGACACGTACGCGCTGTCGGCACTGGTGCTCGACGATCGGGAGGACCTGATCCACAAGGCGTCCGGGTGGATGCTGCGTGAGGCGGGGAAGCGGGTCTCCGAGACAGAGCTGCTGGCGTTCCTGGACAAGCATGCGGCGGTGATGCCGCGGACCATGCTGCGCTACGCGATCGAGCACTTCGCGCCGGAGGTTCGTAAGCACTACCTGGCTTTTCGGCGCTGATCGAAAGAACCAGTGGGTGTCGGCGTACTACCTGTACCGCTGGGGCAACGACGAGGCCAAGGACAACAGCGGCGCCGTCATCCCCAACTGCTGATTTGTCGACTTGTCACCGGCTGCGTGGCTCGGCGTACGGCGGGGACTCGAGCGCGCAGTGCCGGTGGTGATGGACGAGGACCTTCGGCGCGACCGGGCGGTCGCCCAAGGTGAGCCAGGCCAGCGCCGCGCCGGCGAACGCGAGGACGGCGGAGATCCACATCGCGCGGCCGAAACCGTTGCTGAAGGCAACCGGATCGCGGTACGCGTCACCGGTGATCCCGGCCGCGATCGGGATCGCCGCGACCGCCATCAGCTGCGCCGACCGCGCGATCGCGTTGTTCACACCGGAGGCGATGCCGGCGTGGTGATCCTCGACCGATGAGAGGACGGTCGCGGTCAGCGGAGCGACCGTTGCGACCAGGCCGAGCCCGAGTACGACGACCGATGGCAGGACCGCGGTCAGGTAGCTCGCGCCCGGCTCGATCATCAGCATCAACAGGAAGCCCGCCCCCATCAGCAGCGGCCCGACCGTCATCGGGATCCGGGGGCCGATCTTGTCCGCCAGTTCGCCGGCGTACCCGGAGAGGCCGAGCATCAGGATCGTCATCGGCAACAGGGCGGCTCCGGCCCACAGGGCGTCGTACTTCAGTGCCGTTTGGAGGTAGACGACGAGGAGGAAGGTCGCAGTGCCGAGCGCGCCGTACACGACGACGGTGACCAGGTTCGCGCCGGTGAAGCGGACGTTGGCGAAGATGCCGGGCGGCAGCATCGGGTGCGAGCTGCGGCGCTCGACCGCGACGAAGACGGCGAGCGCGACGACCCCGATCGCCAGGCTGACCAGGACGAGCGCGTCGCCGAAACCGCGGTCACCCGCACTGATCAGGCCATAGGTGAGTCCGGCCAAGCCGACGGTCGCGAGTACGGCGCCTTGCAGGTCGAGCTTGCCCGTCGCGGTCTCGTCGCGGGTCTCGGGGACGTGCCGCAGGGTGACCAGAACGGTGACCAGAGCGATCGGGAGGTTGATCAGGAAGATCAGCCGCCAGGACCCGCTGTCCACCAGCCCGCCGCCGACGAACGGGCCGATCGCCGCGGCGACCGAGGTCAGCCCCGACCACGCCCCGACCGCCTTGCCACGATCGGAATGATCGAACGTCGTCTGCAGGATCGCCAGGCTGCCCGGGGTGAGCAGAGCGCCACCGATGCCCTGCAGGACCCGGCCCGCGATCATGATCTCGAGGTTCGGCGCAGCGGCGCAGATCGCCGACGCGACCGCGAACCAGATCACCCCGGCGACGAACATCCGCCGCCGGCCGAGCCGGTCGCCGAGCGAACCGCTGAGCAGGATCAAGGCTGCGAGCGGCAACATGTAGCCGTTGACGATCCACTGCAGACCAGCGACATCAGCGTCGAGTTCTTCGCCCATCGCCGGCAGAGCGACGTTGACCACCGTGCCGTCGAGGAACGCCATCCCCGACCCGAGTGCCGTCGCCGCGAGCACCCACCTGGCCCTGCTGGTCCCGAACGTGATCCGATCCTCGGCCATGCTGCTCACCCTAGTGCCTCGTCGAGGGGCGTTCGGCACCTTTAGCGGCGCCCCAGACGCCCGCTGGCGGCGTTGTCGTCGTCGCGCAATGCTCCGCATTGCACTCCTCCTCCGCCTTGCCAGCGAACGACTGGACCACCGCTAAAGGCACCAACGCCCCTCGACGAGGCACAGAGGTTGATCGATCACCTACGGCAGATCCAATTGGACTACGACGAGTGCCTTGTCGGCCGGGATGCCTTGCAGGACGCCCAGGACGGGCGGATCGCCGACGGCGCACCGGGTCTCGGTCAGCAACGGGCAGACGGCGTTGAGCAAGCCGCCAGTGACGGTGAGGTTCGTCGGGAGCATGCCGTCGGTGATCGCGGTGAGTGGCCTGAGCGCCGAAACCGCCCGCCGCGGCTTGGCCGCCGTACGCCGTAGTGTCGAACCCACGAGGCGATAGGTCAGCCGGAGCTTGGTCGCCGCTTGGGTCAGTGGCAGGTCCTGTGGTGCGTCGACCACGGACTGGGCCAGCGGCACGGACTGTCCGTCGGCAAGGATCTGCAGCTCGGTCGCCATGGGCTTTGTTGGGGTCATCATGCCGGGCAGGTGCTCGCCGGAGGTGGGCAGCTGGAGCTGGATGATATCCGTGGCCTTGGGCAACATCACGTCCTCGGTCACGTCGAAGGACCCATCACGGCGCGGCACGACGTTCATCTTGATGCCCGGCTTCGTCTCGCCAGGCCCCGGAGAGGTCTCCGATGGCTCCGGGATGGACTCCGCAGGCGTCGGGGCGCTGCCCGTCGTCGGTGCGGCACTTTTGGTGACGCTCGGCACGCTCCCAAGGCCCGGGCTGGGCGCGACCGGACCGGCGATACCCCCCGAACAAGCCGCGGTCGCGCTGAGCCCCAGAGCCAGCGCGACCGCCATGAGCACCCGCACCCCCGATGTCGCCGCCCGTTGACACCAGAGGTCCTCCACCCCCGATGGGCTGCTCGGGAGGAACTCCTGGCCCGCCGCGGGTGCTCGGTCTGGGGGCTCGTTTTCAGACACGTTTCGTCGCCCCCCAAGGTGAGCCGGCCGCTTCCTCTGGCGGCCGGATCGGACTCCGCATAGGATACGCCCGAAATAGTGGGGTGCGGCAATTCTTGCCGTATTTTTCCAGGGGACTTCGAGGGGGTCTGAAATGCGGAAACGGAGCGTGTCCGAATACTTTCGGTTAGTATTTTCGAGAATTACCGGTCTGGTAATTCAAAGAGTGATTCGGCTGGTGCTGGTGGTGACCGTCGCGGCCGTTCCGGCGGCGCTCGCGCTGCCGGCTGACGCGGCTGCGGGCGGAAACGTCTACATCGTCCAGGGCTTGCCCGGGCGCAGCCTCGACATCAGCATCGACGGGAAAACGGTCATCACCGGAGTGCAGGCCGCGAAGGTGGTCGGCCCGTTCGGAGTCGCCGCGGGCAAGCGCACGATCACTGCGCGCCAAGGCGGGACAGTGGTGATCCAGCGGCAGGTGACGGTCGGATCCGGCGCCAGCGTCGACGCCGTCATCCATCTGCCGGTGTCGCCCGCGGGTGCGCCGGTGCTGACCACCTACGCCAACAAACTGAACGCAATCCCGAAGGACAAGGCGGCGCTGCGGGTCGCGCACGACGCGGCCGTCGGGCCCGCCGACATCCTGGTCAACGGCAAGGTGGGATTTGCCAATGTGGCGAACGGTGAATCACTCGACGTAGTCGTCCCGGCCGCTACCTACAAGGTCGCGATCGTGCCGGCCGGCGCGAGTTCACCTGTTGTTCTCGGGCCGTTGGATTTGCCGGCCAAGGCGGGATATCTGACCCGGGTGTTCGCGATCGGCGTACCGAGTCAGAAAACGATGACGGTGGCACTCGGGACGATCAAGGTTCCGGCCACCGGATCCGACAAGCCGGGGGTCGTGAACACCGGAACCGGAGGGCAGGCGGCAGAGCTGAACCAGGCGCACAACTCTGCCTCCGACACCTCCGGCCTGTGGGTGGTCGTGGTGCTGGCGGGCCTGCTGGGTGTTGTGGCGACGGTCCGAAAGGTGGTCCGCCGCTGAGGAAGCTCCTGCTCGGACTGGTGCTGTGCTGTGCATGTCTGGAGGGGTGCGCGGCGCAGGTGGACAGTGACGTGCCCAGGGCCGTGCCGAGCGCTGGGACGGACGGCGGGACGCCGTCGTCCGTCCCGGTCCGTGGTGCTCCTCCCGGCTTCGAACCGGCGATCGTCCCGACCGTCACGCCCACTCCTGAATCGGCCGGTACGGCGTCCGTGCCGCCTGCCCAGATCGGTACGCCGGCACCCACCCAACGGATCCGGTTCGTGCCGACCCAAGTGGTGCTGCCAGGTGGCGCCAAGGCGCCGGTGCTGCCCGCTACGACCGTCGACGGCCAGCTGCAAGTGCCTGAAGGGACTCGGCGGGTGGGCTGGTGGGATGGTGGCGCGGAGGCCGGCGACCCTTACGGCTCGGTGGTCCTGGCTGGTCATGTCGACACCAAGGCCGAGGGCATCGCCTACTTCGCTCGTCTGCTCCGCATCACGCCGGGCGAGGTCGTCGTACTCCGTGGATCCGGCCACACCGCGACGTACCGGGTGACGTCGATCGTCTCCGTGCCGAAGGATGCGTTGGCGACGCGCAGCGGTGCGTTCGATCAAACCACTGACCACCGCCTTGTGCTCATCACCTGTACGGGCGCGTACGACGCGTCGAAAGGCGGTTACGAGGAAAACCTGGTCGTCACCGCCGCTGCCATCGGCCTCGCCAAGTAGCGCTGGCACTAGGCTCTCGCTACATGGCGAGGTATTTCGATGTGCATCCGGAGAATCCGCAGCGGCGGGCGGTGGGGCAGGTGGTGGAGCTGGTGCGGGAAGGTGGGTTGATCGCGTACCCGACGGACTCCTGCTTCGCGCTCGGGTGCCAGCTGGGGAACCGGGACGGGATCGAGCGGATCCGCGCCATCCGGAAGCTGGACGACAAGCACCACTTCACCCTCGTCTGCCAGGACTTCGCGCAGCTGGGGCAGTTCGTGCACATCAGCAACGCGGTATTCCGGTCGATCAAGGCGGCGACGCCGGGGAGCTACACGTTCATCCTGCCGGCCACCAAAGAGGTGCCGCGGCGGTTGCTGCACCCGAAGAAGAAGACGGTCGGCGTGCGGATCCCGGACCACGTCGTCGCGCAGGCGCTGGTCGAGGAACTCGGCGAGCCGCTGGTCTCGAGCACCTTGCTGATGCCGGACGAGGAAGAGCCGATGACCCAGGGCTGGGAGATCAAGGAACTTCTCGACCACCAGGTGGACGCGGTCGTCGACGGCGACTGCGGCACCGAGCCCACCACAGTCATCGACTTCTCCGACGACGTCCCCGAAGTCGTCCGCGTCGGCGCCGGCGACCCCAAGCCCTTCCAATAGGTGTAAAACCTATGAGGTGACTTTGGAGCTGAGCCCGGATGAGTTGCTGACCACGACGCGGAGTGTGCGGAAGCGGTTGGATCTGGAGAGGCCGGTGCCGCTGGAGCTGGTCCGGGAATGTATCGAGATCGCGCTGCAGGGGCCGTCGGGGAGCAATCGGCAGACGTGGCATTGGGTGGTGGTGACCGATGCCGAGAAGCGGGCCGCGGTCGGGGAGTACTACCGTCGGGCCGTCGAGAAGTATCTGCGGGGAGCCGGGGCTGCAGGCAAGTTGTTCGCCGATGATCCCGTCCGCGGGCCGGTGCAGCGCAGGATCGGGTCGAGCGTCGCCTACCTCGGTGAGCGCATGGGCCAGGTGCCGGTGCTGGTGATTCCTTGTCTCGAGGCGAAGTCGCTACCGGCGGGCAACCAGGCCGGCCTGTGGGGATCGATCCTCCCGTCGGCGTGGAGCTACATGCTCGCGGCGCGCGCACGCGGACTCGGTACTGCGTGGACGACGCTGCACCTCAACTACGAGAACGAGGTCGCCGAGCTGCTCGGGTTGCCGGAGGAGGTCCGGCAGTCGGTGCTGATCCCCACGGCGTACTCGATCGGGACCGACTTCAAGCCGGCCCCACGTCAGCCGCTGGACGAGGTCCTTCACGTCGACGCCTGGTAAACGTTGCCCCGCGCAACCACTCGCAGGCGGGTCAGACCGACGCGGCCATTTCCTCGATGGTCAGACCGCTCAGCACCGATCGCGGCTCGGAGACGGTCAGGTCAAGGTCCGGAGCGGCCTCGGCGTCGCGGACCTTCACCATCAGCCAGTCCTCGCCGGTCTTGCTGAAGGCCCACGCGCCGTTGAGTTTGATGCCGTGCAGGCGGAACTTGATGTGGCCGTTCTCGATCGCCTCCGCTGCCGGGATCGGCTTGTGTTGCTTGTCCCGGGTGAGGTTGGTGAAGACGCCGGCGTCCCAGACGATCACCGCGCCGCTGCCGTACTGGCTGTCCGGATGCACGCCTTCGAAGCCGGCGTACTCCAGCTCATGATCCGTGGTGAACACGGCAAGCCGCTTCACGGTCGGATCCAGCGACGGCCCGCGGGGGACGGCCCACGATTTCAGTACGCCGTCCACCTCGAGCCGTACGTCGTAGTGCAGCCGCCTCGCATCGTGCAGCTGCACCACGAAAATGGGTGACGTCAAGCCGCCGCTGCCGACGGTGGCTCGATCCGGTCACGGAGCCGGTCGAGGATGCCACGGAGCAACCGGGAGACCTGCATCTGGCTCACTCCGATCTCGGCGCCGATATCCGCCTGGGTGTGTCCTTCGACGAACCGTAGTTCCAGGATCCTACGCTCGCGCGGAGCCAGATCGCTCAGGACCGGTTCGAGGATGGCGACGGCTTCGGTGCGTTCGAACGATGAGTCTTCTTCGTCGGCGATCGTGTCGGCCAGGTTGGCCGTCGACTCGCCGCCGTCGACCGGACGGTCAAGCGACAGCACTGTGAAGCAACCGTCGGCTGCGATCGCGGCCTCGACATCGTTGACCTCGGCCCCTATTTCGTCGGCGAGCTCCTGCAGGGTGGGATCGCGGTGCAGATCCTGGATCAGCCGGGGACGCGCCGCGGCGATGGATCCCTGCAACTCCTGCAGGCGGCGCGGAATCCGGACCGTCCACGAGCAGTCGCGGAAGTACCGCTTCACCTCGCCTCTGATCGTCGGGACGGCGTACGCGAGGAAGGGTGTGTCGGTGCTCGGGTCGTAACTGCGGGCCGCTTTGACCAGGCCGAGATAGGCGACCTGGTCCAAGTCGTCGGGCTCGACCCCACGGCCGCGGAACCGGCTGGCGATGCTGTGGGCGATGCTGAGGTTGAGTTCGATCGCCTGATCCAGGAGGGACTGGCGAAGATCTTCGTCGGATGTGGCGGCCCGTTGGCTCAGAAGGGATCGGGTCGTGCTGTCTCTGCGCTGCTTGGGTTCGTTGCTGCGCCCGTCGACGGTACTGCTGGCAAGTACGGTGACCATTTTGGCTGACCTCGCGACATTGAGTCACGGCGCGGCACGTAGCTGGACCGCGGTCAGAGCTTCTGGCTGGTTCCTACCCCAGGATCCACCGCGTTATGCATCCGGTCTGGGCTGAAAGCATTCATCCGCCCGGATTTCTCCACGGTGGTTGACGATTCGACCATCGTGGATTCAACCGGTACGACGTGTACACGCAGTGCGGTCGGGCACCGGAGGGCTGACAGTGATCGGGAAGGAGGGAGACCGATGACACAGCAGCAAGGCAAGGACTTCACGGGCGCCGACCCGGACGAGCCGCTGGTGGAAGATCTGCTCGACGAAACCCGCCGGCCGGAGGACCACGACCTACGCGAGGAAGACAAGCCAAAGGCATCGCGCGAGCAGCCTGATCCGCCCGCGACCAAAGCGGTTCCGGAGCCGCCTGATTGATCGCGCGCCCACCTCGCCGCTAGCTTTCGGGTTATGGACTGGAAGCTGGAGCTGGTGTCGGTACCGGTAACGGACGTGGATCGGGCGAAAGCCTTCTACACCGAGAAGATCGGGTTCAATCCCGATCACGATCATCAGGTCACCGACGAACTGAGATTTGTTCAGCTGACGCCGCCCGGCTCGGCCTGTTCGATCGCCATCGGGTCCGGCCTGCCGCAAGGTGAGCCGGGCTCGGTGCGCGGGCTGCAGATCGTCGTCGCCGATGTCGCCGCGGCCCGTTCCGAGTTGGTCGAGCGCGGTGTCGAGGTGTCGGAACTCCAGGAGTTCCCGTGGGGGACTTTCGCCTTCTTCGACGACCCCGACGGGAACTCCTGGGCTCTACAGCAACTGCCTGCCTGGCGTTAGCTGTCCCAGCGGGGTAGCTGGTCGTCCGGGTTCTCTTCGTCCGGGCGGTCCGGGTTCGACGCCGGCTGGGACAGCGGTGAGTCGTCGTCGGGGCGTGTGCTCACGTCCGGGTCCTCGTCCAGGCCGGGGTCGACCAGATCGGGCATCTCCGGATCCGGGTTCTCGGGGTTCCGGGAGTCGCCGGGGCCCATCGGGATGGGTGGGATCGGGTTGGTGCTCATGACTCCACCTCCTAGGTGTAGCTATCCGGTACCCAGGCCGGATGCGCGACACCCTGACGGTTCAGCATTCACGTAACCCAGTTGCCCGTCGGACGCCGTACTCCGGTGCTTTTCGGTCAATCCGAATTACCGCTAACGCTCTGTCATGTGGCGGTTGTAGGGTGGGCTCCTGGTTGTTGGCCAGCCCCCCGACGTTGGCCGCATTTCCCTGCGAGGGCAAATGATGACCGATCTTCAGCACCACCGAGCAGTACGACGCCATCCCACCGCATCCGCCCCTGTCCAGAAGTCAGGTGCCATGTCAGTAGCCACCTCTCCAATCCGGCCCGTAGCCGTCCAGGTCCGCATCGGCGGCCGCTGGATCGCGGGTCAGGAGCTGGGCCGCCGGACCGGCGCGGCGGGTGCTGACGAGGTGCTCGTCAGCCACCACGGCCACCTGGTCTGGGTCGACGAGCAGTCCGTCCGCAGCTCGTAGACCACGCTGCGGCCGGTCAGCCGCTTTCGTCGGAGAATCGGAAAGCCCTTACCCACAAGGGCCAATCACTCAAAAGCACAGTTAGCAAAGAGCTTTCGCAACCAGGTTGCCGATCTCGACCGCCGAGTCGGATTGCGCCGGGTCGAAGAGGATCCTGGTGAGCGCGAACGAGACGCCGGCCCGGGAGTCGGCCCAGCCGACGCTGCCACCCATGCCCGGCATCCCGAACGTCGTCGGGCTCTCCTCCGCGGTCGATCCGAGCCGTCCGACCGGGTAGCCCATCGCCCAGGTCGCCTGATTGCCCAGGAGTTCGTCCTGCATGGTCAGCACCGGCCCGGTGACCTCCGCGACCCGCTCCGGCCGGATCAACCGGATCCCCTCCACTTCACCGATCAAAGCGGCGTACACCTTGGCGACGCCGCGGGCGGTGAGAATGCCGGCGGACGGCCGCTCGGCGCCGAGCATCTCGGGGTGGTTGTTGAAGTGCGCTGCCCGGGGTAGCACCTCGGGCGGGACGACCTTGCCGAACAGGCCGGACAGCATCGCGTACGCGTCTTCGACCCCGTCCGCCTCGACCAGCGTGGCGACTCGGGACTGCTGCTCCGGCGGTACGGCGATGTACACCTCGTCGGCGATCCCGAGCGGCTCGACGATCTCCCGCAGTACGTCGGAAATCCGGCGGCCGGTGGTACGACGGATGATCTCGCCGACCAGGAAGCCGAACGTCTCGGCGTGGTACGTCATCTTGGTGCCCGGCTCCCACCACGGCTCGGCCGAGGCCAGGTACGACGTGATCTTCGTCCAGTCACTCAGGTCGTCGACAGTGGTGTCGGGCGCGAGGGCGGGCAGGCCGATCGAGTGGGTCAGGACGTGCCGCAGTGTCGCCTTGTCCTTGCCATGCGCGGCGAACTCGGGCCAGACGTCCGCGACCGGGGCGTCGTACTCGAGGATGCCGCGGTCGACCAGGACGTTGGCGACCGTCGCGGTGACGGCCTTGCCGGTCGAGGCTGCATAGAACAGCGTGTCCGAAGTGACTGGGCCGGCCACGGCGTCGACGACGAGCTCACCGTCCTTGTAGACGGCGACTTGCAGGCCGAGCTCAGTCTCGACCAGCTCGTCGAGCCGCTGCTGGACCTGGTCCTGGAGGTTCGTCACGGTTCTCATCCTGTCTCTGAGGTTGATCCCCACACCGTCAGGTCGGAGCGGAACCGCGCGTCTTGACATGAGATCGGGGCTGTTAGAGACGCGTTAGAGCCGGGGTGTCGCGCGCCCGGCGCTGGCTAGGCTGCGCCGGTGGAAACTGAACCGGATCAGCCCGACGGCGCTGCTACCGGTACGGCGGTCGAGGACGCTGCCGCTGGTACGGCGGTCGGCGTACCGGCGTCGGGGCATGGACGGCTGGTCGGCTGGTTGCTGCACGACCGCCCGGTCGGGCACTCGGGGCCGCACCGGCCGCCGCCGCACCCCACCCACCGTTGGTGGAAGGTGATGTGCCTGACCGGTGTCGACTATTTCTCCACCCTGGGCTACCAGCCGGCGATCGCCGCCGCGGCGGTCGGACTGCTGTCGCCGCTCGCCACGCTGATCCTCATCCTGCTGACCCTGCTCGGGGCGCTTCCGGTCTATCGCCGGGTCGCGGCCGAGAGCCCGCACGGCGAGGGCTCGATCGCGATGCTCGACCGGCTCCTGGGCCGCTGGAAGGGCAAGTTCACCATCCTGGTCCTGCTCGGCTTCATGGCCACCGACTTCATCATCACGATGACGCTGTCGGCCGCCGACGCCACCGCGCACGTGATCGAGAACCCGTACGTCCCGCACTGGTTCGAGGGCAAGGAGGTGATCATCACCCTGGTCCTGCTGGCGCTGCTCGCGGGCGTCTTCCTGCGCGGCTTCGGCGAGGCGATCGGCATTGCCGTCGTACTGGTGGTGGTCTACCTCGGGCTCAACCTGATCGTGATCGGCGACGCGCTCTGGAACGTGATCACCGCACCCGAGCTGGTGACGAACTGGCGTGGCGCACTGACCACCGAGCACTCCAACATCTGGGTGATGATCGGCATCTCGCTGGTCGTCTTCCCGAAGCTCGCCCTCGGACTGTCCGGGTTCGAGACCGGGGTCGCGGTGATGCCGCAGGTGCAAGGGTCGCCTGACGACGATCCGGCGCACCCCGCCGTACGGATCCGGAACACCCGCAAGCTGCTCACCACCGCTGCCCTGATCATGAGCGGCTTCCTGATCACGAGCTCGTTCACCACGATCGTGCTGATCCCGGCGGACGAGTTCAAGGACGGCGGGGAGGCGTCTGGGCGAGCGCTGGCGTTCCTGGCGCATGAGCACCTCGGCCCTGCCTTCGGGACCGTGTACGACGTCAGCACCATCCTCATCCTCTGGTTCGCCGGAGCCTCGGCGATGGCGGGCCTGCTGAACATCGTGCCGCGGTACCTGCCGCGCTACGGCATGGTGCCGGACTGGGCCCGCGCGACACGGCCGCTGGTACTGGTGTTCGCCCTGATCGCGTTCGTGATCACGCTGCTCTTCAAGGCGGACGTGGACGCCCAGGGTGGCGCTTACGCGACGGGCGTACTGGTGCTGATCCTGTCGGCCTCCATCGCGGTGACGTTGTCGGCGCGACGACATGGGCAGAAGGGGAAGACGATCGGGTTCGCCGTGATCAGCCTGGTCTTCCTCTACACCACGATCGCGAACATCATCGAGCGGCCGGACGGCGTGCAGATCGCGTCGTTCTTCATCGTCGCGATCATCCTCACCTCGCTGATCTCCCGGGCGACCCGGTCGCTGGAGCTGCGGGCGACCGAGGTCCGGTTCGACGCCGAGGCGTGCCGGATCATCGAGGAAGCCGCCGCGGCCGGCGAGCTGCGGATCATCGCGAACGAGCCGGACGCGCGCGACGCGGCGGAGTACCAGGAGAAGGAAGCCGAGCAGCGGGAGGTGCGCAACCTGCCGGAGGGGCTGCCGATCCTGTTCCTCGAGGTGACGCTGACCGACGCGTCGCAGTTCGAGTCCGAGCTGGACGTGGTGGGTGAGGAGCGCCATGGGTACAAGGTCCTGCGGGTGGAGAGCCCGAGTGTGGCGAACGCGATCGCGGCGCTGCTACTGAAGATCCGGGATCAGTGGCACGTGATGCCGCACATCTACTTCGCCTGGGCCGAGGGCAACCCGTTCTACTTCCTGTTCCGCTACCTCATCTCCGGCGAGGGCGACGTACCGCCGGTCACCCGCGAGGTCCTCCGCCGCGCCGAGCCGATCCGCTCGAAACGCCCCTGGGTGCACGTCGGCTGACCGTACGCTCGACCCGTGGAGTTGCGGCAGCTGGAGTACTTCGTGGCGGTGGCGCATGAGCGGAGCTTCACGCTGGCTGCTCGGCGTCTGCATGTGGTGCAGAGTGCGGTGAGTGCTGCGATTGCGGCGCTGGAGCGGGATCTCAAGGTCACGTTGTTCGAGCGCAGCGCGCAGCGGGTGGTGCTGACAGAGGCCGGTACGGCGCTTCTTCCGGAGGCGCTGGCGGTGATGGACGCCGTACAAGGTGCTCGTGATGTCGTCGACGAACTCCGTACGGGGCTGCGCGGATCCGTGCGGGTCGGGCTGTTGCCGGGCCTCGGGCTGATCGACCTGCCGGCCGCGGCCGGCGAGTTCCGGCGGCGGCATCAGAACGTCGAGCTCCAGTTGCGGGTCGAGCCGGAGGGTTCGGCCGGGGTGATCGTCGGGCTGCGGAACGGCGACATCGACGTCGGTTTCCTCGGGATCGCGCCCGGTAGTGCGCCCAGCGATCTGACGACCTGGGAGTTGCTGCGAGTCCCGCAAGTACTCGCGGTTCCGGCCGGGCATCGGCTGGAGCGACGGCGGTCGGTGACTGTCCCGGATCTGGCGGACGAGGCGTTCGTGGACTTCCCGCCTGGCTTCGGCACGCGGACGCTGATCGACCAGAAGTTCGAGGCGACCGGGATCCAGCGCCGCGTGGTGGTCGAGGCGCTCGGCATCGAGAACGGCGTCCAGTTCGTCACCCATGGCGTCGGCCTCGGCATCCTGCCCGAGTACGCCGTGGCCGGTATCGACGGCATCCGCGCCGTACCGATCGTGGACGAGTCGTTCCAGTGGTCGCTCTACATGGCGACGCTGAAGAAGCGGAAGCCGACGGCCGCGCTGCGGGCGCTGCTCGCGCTGGTCAGCAGGCATCTGAAGCAGCCGCCGGGGACCGAACTCGGGCAGGACGTGGATCAACAGAATTGATCCACCCATCGAGTTGAGTCGTTGGACTTGATCCATCGTCCGGAGCACGATTTTTGTTGTCGGTAAAGACAGCAGAGATCGAAGGAGCAGGACGATGACGGACAGGGTTGCGATCGTGACCGGCGGATCGAGCGGGATCGGCCGCGAGGCCGCCACCCGGCTGGGCCGGGATGGCTACGCCGTGGTGATCGGGTACGCCGGCAACCAGTCGAACGCTGAGGAAGCCGTGAAGGAGGTCGAGCAGGCGGGCGGCCGGGCGATCGCCGTACAGGCCGATGTCGCGGACGAGACCGCGGTCGCGGCGATGTTCGACCGGGCCGAGCAGGAGTTCGGCGGGGTCGACGTGGTGGTGAACGCCGCCGGGATCATGCCGCTGGCGCCCTTGGCCGAGCTCGACCTCGAGGTCTTCGACCGGGTGGTGCGGACCAACCTGCGCGGCACCTTCGTGGTCGACCAGCAGGCGGTACGACGGGTGCGCGGTGGCGGCGCGATCATCAACGTCTCCAGCTCGCTCACCAAGCTCGCCCGGCCGAACTACTCGGCGTACTCCGCGACCAAGGGCGGGGTCGAGGCGATCACGCTGATCCTGGCCCGCGAACTGCGCGGCCGCGACGTCACCGTCAACACGGTCGCCCCCGGCCCGACCGCGACACCACTGTTCTTCGAGGGCAAGCCGCAGGAATTGATCGACCGTATCGCCGCCGAGCCGCCGCTCGAACGCCTCGGCGAGCCGTCCGACATCGCCGAGGTCATCGCCTTCCTGGCCGGCCCGGCCCGCTGGATCAACGGCCAGGTCATCTACGCGAACGGAGGCTCAGCCGCATGACCAAGACAGTCCTGATCGACGCCCAAACGTGCTCGTGAGGTCGCAGGCTGCGCCGTAGAGTTGCCGGTGTGAAGGATGACAGCGCCGCTGGCGTCTTCGCCAAGCTCGCGCTCGAGCTGAACGAGGAGTCCAGCGTCGAGGAGACGGTTGACGCCGTGCTGGAGTTCGCCCTGCATGCGGTGAAATGCACGCATGCCGGCGTTGCGCTGTCACATCGTGGTGGGCGGTTGGAGACCGTCGCCGTGACCGACCCGGTGATCGAGGAGTCGGACCGGCTGCAGCTGGACTGCGACGAGGGTCCATCGCTGGACGTGATCGCCACGCGGGAGACCGTCCTGGTGCCGGACACCGGAAGTGACCTGCGCTGGCCGGATTGGGCGCCGAAAGCGGCGGCGCTCGGGCTGCGCAGCGTGCTCGCCGTCCGGCTGGCGGCCAGCGGGAGCACGCTGGGTGTGCTGCAACTGTTCAACACCGAGCCGTACGCGTTCGAGACCGACGACGACGCGGTGGCGCACATCCTCGCCCGCCACGCGTCGGTCGCCCTCGCCAATGCCCGCCAGGAGGCGTCGCTCTGGCAGGCGATCGACGCCCGGAAGCTGGTCGGTCAGGCCCAGGGCATCCTGATGGAACGCTTCGGCATCGACCAGGACCAGGCCTTCGCCGTCCTCCGCCGCTACTCCCAGGACAACAACATCAAGCTCCGTGACGTGGCTCAGCGGTTGATCGACACCCGCAAACTCCCTGAGTAGTCATGGGCGAAGGCGATGGTGCTGGCCTGCCCCTCGGGCGTGTCAGCGATCCGTGGTACCGCCCGGTGACCGGCCGCTGACGGAGTGGGCTTATCGTTGGTTCTTGCAACCAACTACCCAGGCCCGGGTGAGGACCCTGCCGGCCGTCTCCGCCCCGGAGCAGCGCTGACCCGCGCGCTCCGGCCGCAGCGACCCCGAACGGAACCCGATGTCTGCCACCCGGACCGAGCCTCGACCCGCCGCCGCCCCCGCCAGTTCGCCGTACGACGAACCACCGTCGTACGCCAAGACTGCCGATTCGGGGCTGACCCACCGGGAGATCCTGGAGATCCTCGCCGGGTTGCTTGCGGCGCTGTTCACCGCGGTGCTGAGTTCGACGATCGTGAGCAACGCGCTGCCGACGATCATTGCCGACCTCGAAGGCACCCAGACGCAGTACACCTGGGTGATCACCGCCAGCCTGCTCGCGATGACCGTGACGACTCCGGTCTGGGGCAAGCTGTCGGACCTGGTCAGCAAGAAGCTGCTCGTCCAGCTCGCGATCATCATGTTCCTGGCCGGCTCCGCGCTGGCCGGGGCGGCGCACAACGTGCCGTTCCTGATCGGCGCCCGGGTGCTGCAGGGTGTCGCGATGGGCGGTCTGATGGCGCTCGCCCAGGCGATCATCGGCGCCGCGATCCCACCCCGCGACCGCGGTCGGTACTCCGGCTACATGGGCGCTGTCGTCGCCGTCGCGACTGTCTCCGGTCCACTGCTCGGCGGCGTCATCGTCGATACCTCGTGGCTCGGCTGGCGCTGGTGCTTCTACGTCTGCGTGCCACTCGCCGTACTGAGTCTGCTGATCCTGCAACGCTTCCTGCACCTGCCGCTGGTCAAGCGCCAGGTGAAGATGGACTACGTCGGCGCGATCCTGATCGCGGGCGCGGCCAGCCTGCCGCTGATTTGGGTGTCGTTCGCGGGCGAGCACTTCCCGTGGTGGTCCTGGCAGACCGGCGCCTATCTCGGCGGTGCGGCGGTGCTCGGCATCCTGGCCGTGATCGTCGAGACGCACGCGAGTGAGCCGCTCGTGCCGATGAAGGTGGTGCGGGAGCGCACGACCGCGCTGGCGATCCTGGCCAGCTTGGCCGTCGGGGTCGGGATGTTCGGCAGCGCGGTGTTCCTCGGGCAGTACTTCCAGGTCGCCCGCGGGTACAGCCCGACCGAGGCCGGGTTGCTGACGATTCCGATGATGTTCGGGTCGTTCGTCGGCTCGGTCGGATCCGGGCAGTTGATCACCCGGTTCGGCAAGTGGAAGGTGTACCTCGTGTTCGGCGGGCTGTTCCTCGCCGCCGGTCTCGGGCTGCTCGGCACGATCGACCACACCAGCCCCTACTGGTACGTCGGCTGCGGCATGCTCGCGATGGGCGTCGGCATGGGCATGATGATGCAGAACCTGGTGCTCGCCGTACAGAACACCGTCGACGTCACCCAGGTCGGCGCGGCGAGCGCGTCGGTGGCGTTCTTCCGGAGTCTCGGTGGTGCGGTGGGGGTCTCGGTGCTCGGCGCGGTCCTGGCGAACCGGGTGACGGATCTGATCACCACGAACCTCCGCGCGCTGGGGATTGACGCTCTGCCGGGTGGATCAGGGGGCAGTGTGCTGGACGTCAACGCGCTGCCTGCACCGGTCGCGGAGATTGTGCGGCACGCGTACGGCGACGCGACCGGGCGGATCTTCATCATCGCTGCAGCGTCGGCGGTGGTGAGCTTCCTGGCGGTCCTGTTCATCCGGGAGGTGCCGCTTCGGCGGACGGTCGGGATGGTCGATGCCTCGCCCGAGATGGAGCCCGAGGTCGAGACGGTGCCGGATGATCCGGCCGAGCGAGCCGCTGTGGTCGCCCTCGATGTGATCACCTCTGCGGAGCGTACGGCGCTGGACCGGGAACGCCAGGCCAATGAACGCGTCCAGGCGGCCGCCAACGTGATCCGCCAGATGCGCACGGATGTGGCCGACCTCTTCACCCGCGTGGATCAGCAGATCGCCGCACTGGAATCGTCGCTGCCGGGCGGCGAGGTGCCGCACCCAGCCGCGGCGATCCTGGACGCCCAACGCCCGGCCGGCGAACTAGTCGACGAGCTCAGGCGCTACGAACTGAGCGTGCTGAGCGCAAGCCAGCGCACCGCCGACCACCTGCGCGAGGTCGCGCGGGCTGAAGCGGATGAATTGCTGGCGTCGGCTCGGGCGGAAGAGGAGACCATCCGTCAACGCATTGCCGAACTGGAGGCTGTCGAACACCGCCTCCTCGGCACCATCCGCGACGGCCTCTCCAACACCCTCGCCCCACCCGCGGCGCCTCCGCAGTCCGTCCCGCGGCCGACCGGGAACGGCTACCCCGATGAGGCCCACGAGCGCCAGGCCTTTGGATAGGGGTTCTGGGGCTAGTGTCGGCGGTTGATGGCATGCTCTCGGACAGAGGGGAAGCTTGACGCGAGGAGTGCAGTGGGGCCGTGGGATGTGGAGCAGGTGCTGGGGCTGGCGCCTGATCCTGCGTCTGCGAAAGCGGCCCAGGCACAGGCACGTACGACGAAGTGGTCGGAGACCGGCAGTTCCGAGCGGGCCGTGTGGGGTCTGTGCCAGGGAAGCGGCAAGCAGCCGTACCAGACCGCGGTTGATCTGACCGGTCCGGCGTACAAGTGCTCCTGCCCGAGCCGCAAGTTCCCCTGCAAGCACGCGCTGGGGTTGCTGTTGCGCTGGGCGACGGGTGAGGTCGGGCCGGGTGACGAGCCGGAATGGGTGAAGTCCTGGGTGGACCAGCGCGCCGCGCGGCCCGAGCGGAAGCCGGGTGAGGTCGCGGATCCCATCGCGGCTCAGCAGCGGGCGTCGCGCCGGGCCGACCGGGTGTCCGCCGGGATGGCTGAGCTGGCCAGTTGGCTCGACGATCAAGTGCGGCAAGGGCTCGGCGGATTCGACCAGCGTGCGTACAGCGAGCTCAGCAGGCTCGCCGCGCGGATGGTCGACGCCCAGGCGCCAGGTGTGGCAGGAGCAGTACGACGTGCGGCCGGTGTTGTCGGGCGCGGACACGGCTGGCCCGGCGAACTGCTGGAGGAGCTGTCTCTCATCCACCTGACCGTCGCGGCCCATGGCAGACTCGCCGACCTGCCGCCATCGCTCGCCGACACCGTGCAGTCGCGCATCGGCTGGACCGTCGAAACCGCCCGGGTGCTGGCCGAAGGCGAGAAGGTCGAGGACGATTGGCTGGTCCTCGGCCGCGTGATCGAACCCGACGAACGTCTGACCGTACGACGCTTGTGGTTGCGTGGGGCAACAACTGGAAGACTCGGCCTGATTCTCACCTTCGCCGCGGCTGGCCGACCGCTCGATCCGCTCCCGGCGCGGCCGGGCGAGTACGTGCCGGGAGAGCTCTCCTACTACCCCGGCGTCCTCCCGATGCGAGCCCTCCTCACCCAGACCGCTCCACGCCTGCCCGCGCCCCGCCCGACCGGGTTCACCGCGCAACAGGCGTTGGCGTCGTACGTCGAATCCGTCGCCGCAGACCCGTGGAACGAACGCTGGCCGCTGGTGCTACAGGACGTTCGTCCAGCGAGGTACGGCGAGGGTTGGGCCCTGGTGGATGCAAATGGCGACGGGCTGGAGATCCTGCCGGGCTACTTCGACCCGTGGAAGCTGCTCGCTGTCTCCGGCGGTGATCCGCTCACGGTCGCGGGTGAGTGGAACCGAGCCGGCTTCCGCCCGATGACCTGCTGGCACGGAGAACGGCCGGTGATCCTGTGAGGGGCTGGGACGGGCTGGTGAGCTCGGCGCTGCTCGGGACGGATCGGCGGCCGGCGCACTTCGAGGAGTTGCCCGAGCATATCCAGGAGCGCCTGGGTGACGGTGGTCTCCTGGATGCCGCGGCGCTGGCGACGGTCTACAAGCGGGCCGGCCGCAAACCCCTGCGCGATCTCGGACCATTGCCTGCGGCACCTGGCCAAGATCGTCCGCTACCCCGGCCGGTCGCCATCCGGAGATTGGCCGCGATGCTCGGCGGATTCCAGTCGACCGCGCTCGGCGAATGGTTGCGCGCAGCCGACGCGCGCGGCTGGGACGTACCGCCGGAACACCTTCCTGCGTTGGCCGATTTCGCCCGCAACAGAGCCGAGTACCGCCCGCTGGTCGTCAGAGCTGCAGGGCGACGAGCGAGCTGGCTGGCCGACCTCAATCCGGAGTGGCGCTTCCTCCACGCAGCGGTTGCTGAGAGCAACAATCCGGAGCTGTGGACGCATGGCAACGCGCTGCAGCGGCGGACGTGGTTGCGTATGAGCAGACAGCAGAATCCGGCCGCCGCGCTCGAGGCTCTGCGCGAGGTCTGGCCGACCGAGTCGGCCGCGACCCGCGCCGACTTCCTCGGTCTGCTCGCCGACGGCCTTTCGCAGCAGGACGAAGAGTTCCTGGAGTCCGCCCTCGACGACCGCTCCAAGGAGGTCCGGCGGATCGCTGCGCGTTTGCTCGCGCGGGTCCAAGGTTCGCAGTACGGCGAACGGATGGCGCAGCGGATGTGGTCGCATCTCGTTGTCAGCCAAGGAGTCCTGGCCGTCGACCTACCGAAGCGGCTGAGTGCGGCGATGGAGCGCGACGGCATCGACTCGCAGAACCCGGAGGGGATCGGCAAGCGGGCCTGGTGGTTCCTGCAGATCGTTGCCGCCACGCCTCTTTCGGTGATGGATCTGGGCTGGCTTGAGTTGCCCGTCGAAGGGTGTGCTCCGGAGGTCCTGCAGGCCGCCTGGGCGGAAGCCGCCGTACGCGAGGGTTCGGTTGAGTGGGCGCGGGAGTTGCTGCGCGCCAACGCTTCCACCGGGAGTCGCAGTCCGGCTGAGCTTTTGCGCGTCCTTCCGCCGGAGGAGTGGGTACGCGCGGTGCCGGCCCTGCGCGAGCACATGGATCTGGCGGAGTTGGTCGGCGGGCTGCCCGTTCCTTGGCCGGCTTCGCTCGGCTCGATGATCCTGGATCAGCTGGCGAAGGTGGGCACGGCCCGTGGCTGGGCCCGGTTGGCGAGTATCGCTGCGCGTGCGGTGCCGGCCGACGTACTGAATCATCCGATCACCCGCGAGCCGGCCGGCGAAGAAGACACCTGGCGACGCCGGCTGGTCGAGACCTTGATCTTCCGACGCGAAATGTACGAGGAGCTGTCATGACCACAGAAGTACTGCGGCCGCACGCGGAAGACGAATACGCAAGCGAGCTCACCGCACTCGTCGCCACCGACGACAAGCCACGCCCGCCGGCTTGGCGGCTCTCGCCGGCCGCGGTCGTCACCTATCTGCTCGGCGGGAAGGCGGGTGACGTCGAGATCTCGCCCAAGTACGTCGGTCCGCGGCGGCTGATCGAGGTCGCGGTCGCCACCCTCGCGACGGATCGTGCGCTGCTGCTCCTCGGCGTACCGGGAACTGCGAAGACCTGGGTCAGCGAGCACCTGGCAGCTGCGATCAGCGGTGACTCGACCCTGCTCGTGCAAGGCACGGCGGGGACCGCCGAGGAGTCGATCCGGTACGGCTGGAACTACGCGCAGTTGATTGCCCAAGGCCCCAGCGAGGCAGCGCTGGTGCCGAGTCCGGTGCAGCGGGCGATGACGGAGGCGAAGATCGCCCGGATCGAGGAACTGACCCGGATGCCGTCCGACGTCCAGGACGCGCTGATCACCATCCTGTCCGAGAAGGCGCTGCCGATCTCCGAGCTGGCCACGGAAGTCCAGGCCCGCAAGGGATTCAACGTGATCGCGACGGCGAACGACCGGGACAAGGGCGTCAACGAACTCTCCAGCGCGCTCCGGCGCCGGTTCAACACCGTCGTCCTGCCGCTGCCCGATTCCGCGGAGGACGAGATCGAGATCGTCGCCCGCCGGGTCGCCCAGCTCGGCTCCGCGCTCGAGCTTCCGCAACCGGACGACGCTCTCGAGGAGATCCGCCGGGTGGTGACGATCTTCCGCGAGCTGCGCTCCGGCCGGACCGAAGACGGTCGTACGGCGGTCAAGTCGCCATCCGGAACGCTCTCCACCGCCGAGGCGATCAGCGTCGTCACCGGCGGGATCGCACTGTCCGCTCACTTCGGCGACGGCGTACTGCGCCCGACCGATGTGGCCGGCGGCATCCTCGGCGCGGTGGTAAAGGACCCGTCTGCCGACCGGGTCGTCTGGTCGGAGTACCTGGAGACCGTCGTACGCGAGCGGGACGACTGGGCGCCGTTCTATCGAGCCTGCCGAGAGATCAGCGGATGAGCATTCACCTGCTCGGGATTCGGCACCACGGGCCGGGGTCGGCGCGGGCGGTGGCGGCTGCGCTTGCTGAGCTGCAGCCGGATGTGGTGCTGATCGAGGGGCCGACTGAAGCCGACAAGCTGGTCGAGCTGGCGGCGTTGGAGGAGATGGTGCCGCCGGTCGCGTTGCTGGCGTACGCCGTCGACGACTCGACGCGGGCGGCGTTCTGGCCCTTCGCCGTGTTCAGTCCCGAGTGGCAGGCGATCAAGTACGCGCTGGCGGCCGGCGTACCGGTGCGGTTCTGCGACCTGCCTGCCGCGCATCAGTTCGCATCGCGTGGCGAGGGCCGGCGAGGGTTGTCGATCGATCCGCTGGCCACGTTGGCGAATGCCGGTGGGTACGACGATCCGGAGCGCTGGTGGGACGACGTGATCGAGCACCGGCGGGACGGCGCCGAGCCGTTCACCGTGATCGCCGACGCGATGCGGGAGCTCCGGCACGGCGAGGAGGCGACCGGCCGCGAGGCGCAGCGCGAGGCCTACATGCGGACGGTACTGCGGAAGACGTTGCGCGAAGGCTTCGACCGCATCGCGGTGATCTGCGGCGCCTGGCATGTGCCGGCCCTCGAAACACCGTTGCCCCCGGCGACACACGACCAGCGGATCCTGAAGGGACTGCCGAAGCGCAAGGTCGCCTGCACCTGGGTGCCGTGGACGCACGGTCGGCTCGCAGCCGCCAGTGGGTACGGCGCCGGGATCACCTCGCCCGGCTGGTACCACCACCTGTTCACCGCGCCGGATCAGATCACGGCCCGCTGGCTGTCCAAAGTCGCCCGGGTGCTGCGGGCCGAGGACTTGCCGGTGTCCAGCGCGCATGTGATCGAAGCGGTCCGGCTCGCGGACACGTTGGCCGCCTTGCGCGAACGGCCGCTGGCCGGGCTGAGCGAGGTGACCGAGGCGACGCGTGCTGTGCTCTGCGGCGGAAACGACGTACTGCTTGATCTGGTGACTCGGGAAGCTGTGGTCGGTGAGTTGCTGGGTGCCGTTCCGGGGGAGACGCCGCAGGCGCCGGTGGCGGCGGATCTCGCGGCGCAGGCGCGGCGGCTGCGGATGAAGCGGGACGCGGCTGAGCGGGTGATCGAGCTCGACCTGCGGAAGGCCAACGATCTGGAGAAGTCACGGCTGCTGCATCGGTTGCGGATCCTCGAGGTTCACTGGGGTCGGCCGACCGCCGACGAACGGCGAGCTCAGGGCACGTTCCGGGAGATCTGGACGCTGGCGTGGGATCCCGGGCTCGAGGTCGAACTGGTTGCCGCGGGTGCGCATGGCACGACCGTGCTCGGCGCCGCGACGACGGTGATGCTTCGCGCTGCGGACGACTCGTCGACCTTGGCCGATGTCACGGCGGCGCTGGAGAAGTCGCTGCTGGCGGATCTCGCGGATGCCTTGCCTGCTTTGCTTCGCGGCGTCGACACTCGCGCGGCGAAGGATGCGGATGTCGGTCACCTGATGGCTGCATTGCCTGCGCTGGCGCGATCTTCGCGGTACGGCGACGTGCGTGGCACCGACACCGCCGGGCTGGCCGCCGTCGCGGGCCGGATGGTGACGCGGGTGTGTGCCGGTCTTGGCCGGACGGTGCACGGACTCGACCCGGACGCGGCTGCCGCCGTACTGGAGTTGATCGATGAGGTGCAGGACGCGACGGCCTTACTGGACGAGGATGTACGCGCGGTCTGGTTGTCGACGCTGGAGGGTTTGAGCGATCGGTCGTCGGTGCCGCCGCTGATACGCGGGCGGCTGACCCGGTTGATGCTCGACACGTCGCGGTTGCCGGATCATGAGGTCGCGCTGCGGCTCGGGCGGGCATTGTCGCCTGGTACACCGACTGCCGATGCCGCCGGTTATGTCGAGGGATTCCTTGCCGGTGGTGGTTTGCTGCTGGTTCACGATGAGCGGCTGCTGGCTTTGGTGGATGCGTGGCTGGCTGCGATTCCGGCTGATGCGTTTGTCGAGGTGCTGCCGTTGCTTCGCCGTACGTTCGGGACTTTCGCGTCGCCGGAGCGGCGGTCGATCGGGACGCGGGCTCGGGCGCTGGGCGATCCGTCGGCGCTGGTTGTTGCCGATGACAACGAGCTTGACACCGAGCTGGCCGCGTCCGTGCTGCCTGTCGTCGCTCAGTTGCTGGGGGTGTGATGGACGAGAGGATGCGCCGCTGGCGGCTCGTGCTGGGCAACGAAGCCGACCCTGAAACCGGTACGACGCTGTCGGCTGCGGACAAGTCCGTCGACGCGGCGCTGGCGGCGCTGTACGACGCCGAGCCCGGTGAGCAGGGACCGGGTCGGTCCGCCGGGCTGGGGTCGTCGGCGCCGCGGGTGGCTCGGTGGCTGGGGGACATCCGGCAGTACTTCCCGAGCACCGTCGTACAGGTGATGCAGCGAGACGCGGTCGAGCGGCTCGGGATCACGCGGATGTTGATGGAGCCGGAGCTGCTGGGTGCGGTCGAGCCCGACGTACACCTGGTGAGCACGCTGCTAGCGCTCAACGAGGTGATGCCGGAGGAGACCAAGCAGACCGCGCGTGACGTGGTCGGCCGGGTCGTCGCCGAGCTGGAGGCGCGCCTGGCTGAACGCACCCGAGCAGCGGTGACCGGGGCGCTCGATCGGGCCGGGCGAACCACCCGGCCGCGGCACTCGGATATCGACTGGGACCGGACCATCCGGGCGAACCTCAAGCACTTCTCGCCGGCGCTCGGCACGATCGTCCCGGACCGGCTGGTCGGGTACGCGCGGCGGAACCACAGCGTTCAGCGCGACATCGTGCTGGCGATCGACCAGTCGGGTTCGATGGCGGAGTCTGTGGTGTATGCCTCGCTGTTCGGTGCGGTGCTCGGGTCGATCCGCACGCTGCGGACCAGCCTGGTCGTGTTCGACACGGCGGTGGTCGACCTGACCGATCAGCTGGAGGATCCGGTCGATGTACTCTTCGGGACGCAGCTCGGCGGCGGCACCGACATCAACCGGGCGCTCGCGTACTGCGAGGAGCTCGTCACCAAGCCGGCGGATACGGTGATGGTGCTGATCAGCGACCTGTACGAAGGTGGTGTCCGTGAGGAAATGTTGCGAAGGGCCCGCGCCTTGGCCGAGTCCGGCGTACAGCTGATCGCGCTGCTGGCGTTGGCCGACTCCGGCACCCCGTCGTACGACGCCGAGAACGCCGCCGCCCTGGCGGAACTCGGCATCCCGACCTTCGCCTGCACTCCCGACCTGTTCCCCGACCTCATGGCCGCCGCCATCCGCCACGAAGACATCGCTGGCTGGGCGGCGACCAACCTGTCCTGACTGGAGGATTTCCGATGACGACTGTCGAACTGGTGCGCTTCCGGGTGCTGCCGGAGAAGGCCGAGGAGCTGCTGGCGGCTCGGCCGGACATGCTGCGAGACTTCGAGGCGGACCGTAGTGGCTTCATCAACGCCCGCCTGGTCCGCCTGCCCAACGACGAGTGGCTGGACATCGTCGAGTGGGCGACGCCGGAGGACTACGCCGCCTCCCGCGAGAAGGGCCCAAACCACCCCGGCATCGCCCGCTTCTTCGCCGCCATCGACTCCCTGGTCACCGCCGAGGAAGGCGCCCTCGCCGGCTAGTCGGCCAGTTCCAGGATGTCGATCGGGGTGTTGGGGTCGGCCTCGGCGAAGCGGAGGGCCCACTGGACGGCTTCTTGTTTGGAGTCGACGCGGATGATGGAGACGCCCGCGACCAGCTCCTTGGTCTCGGCGAACGGGCCGTCGATCACGCGCGGCTCCCCCGGCGCGGGGAACTTGATCTGGGCGCCGCGGGAGCTCGGCATCAGCCCCTCGGCGACGAGCAGGATGCCCGCCTGGCGCATCTCCTCCAGTACGGCGTCCGCCCGGGCGAGCATCTCCGGGTCGGGTGGGTTTCCCGCCTCGAGGTTGTCGTTCGTCTTGTGAAGCAGCATGTACCGCATAAGGCAGACCCTAGCCCCGCACCGGCTCTCCTTCGACGAGGCCCGACCGTTCCAGTGCGGACCAGAACGCCAATGGGATCTTGTGGTCCATCCACCCGGCGACCTCGGTGATCCGTGTGGCGCGCCTTCGGCGGTGTCCGCGAGTACGCCGCCCTGGAAGACCCCAGCGGCCAGAACTGCGACGCCGAGGTCGTGGCAGAGCGGTAGCAGCTCAGCCGCGCCGACACTTCCGCGCTACTGGACGAAGCGGCAGGATGCGGGAATGGGAGAGATTGCGGACCGGTACCAGCGGCGGGCGAAGGCGTTCGAGCAGAAGGTCGCCGCAGTTCGGCCGGAGCAGTGGGGGAACCAGTCGCCGTGCGAGAAGTGGACGGCCAAGGACGTGGTCGACCACATCGTGATGATGCACGGCATCATGCTGATGCCGGCCGGGCGGAAGCTGGAGCCGTCGGACGACCCGCTGACCGCGTTCCAGGAGGCGCGGGCGGCGGTCGAGGAGGTGCTGGACGACCCAGTCCTCGCGCTCGCCGAGGCCGACACTCCGAGCGGCCGGATGACGACAGAGCAGCACATCGACCAGGTCATCTCGGACGACCTCGTCCTGCACGGCTGGGATCTCGCCCGCGCCACCGATCAGGACGAGACGATGGACCCGGCCGACGTCGAGCGTCTCTGGTCCAGTACGGCGAGCATCCCGCCCGAGATGATGGAGAAGTTCCGCACACCAGGGGCCTTCGGCGAAGGTGTCGAGGTGTTCGGGCCGGAGGTCAAAGTACCGGCCGATGCACCGCTGCAGGACCGGCTGCTGGGCATGATCGGCCGACAGCCCTAGAGCGGCAGGTTGCTCGGGGCGTAGTAGACCTCCGGGGTCGGGCAGAGGGGCGCCGTCGTCAGCTGGGTCGGGTCGGTCATCAGGAGGGCGTGGCCCTGGCTGATGGCTCGGTCCAGGTACTCGTGGCCGGGCAGGTTCGCTACTGCGGTCCGGCAGCCCAGCGACATGCCTTCGAAGAGCGCCGTGGTGGAGACGCCTACCTGGTAGGTGGCGGAGGCCAGCAGGTCGAGCGTGCTGCCGGACGTCGACAGCTGGACGCCTGCCGGGGGCGTGTAGTCGGAGGCGTGCTCGCTCGGGTGCAGGCGGAAGAGTACCTCCAGCCCCGGGTTCTCCTTGGCGACCGCCTGGGCGACGTGCAACAGCTCGCTGCCGACCGTGCCCTGGGACAGGAAGACGACCCGGTTGGGGTCCTTCTGACCGACAGCAGGTAGGTACGGCGCGCCGATGACTGACGTACTCATGCCGGCCGGGAGCTCGGCCACGTCAGTCCAGTAGGAGCCGAAGCACCAGAGCTCGTCGGGTTGGTCAGCCACGACTGGTCGGCCCGGGTAGCTGTAGCCGAGATGGAAGGGGCTGATCGCGCCGTGCTGCAGCTCGACCACCCGAATCCCCAGGTCGCGGGCCGCGCCGACGATGTGTTGGTGGAAGTACGCCACCACCACGTAGACCGTCTTGATCCGGTGCCTGCGCAGCAGCGCGCGATACAGCGCCCGCAGCCGCAGATGCTTCGGCACCTCGCGTGCCAGCAGCGCCCCGATCGGCACTGACACGCCGGTCAGCTCCCGTAACGCTTCAGCGACGCCGCGATCGTCGACCGACCGCGGATGCAGGGCCCCGGCGGCGGACGTGAAGAAATCCAGGTTCTTGCTGCCCGGGAGCGGCGTGCCGTTGATCCCCGAATCCAGGATCAGCGCCGACGGCCCGAGTGCCCGCCGGAGTTCCTCGGTGTAGATCTCGACACCGCCCGGTTTCCGCGGGTGCGGCACGACCATTGCGTCGTACGTGCCGAGGAACGGGTTCCTGGTGGCCAGCCCGGTGACATGCCGGCCGACCAGCCGAATCTTGTCGTACGGCGAACGTCGTACCGGATGGGACGTGCCGTGGATACCGGCGCGCTTGGTCAGCTCATGGAAGACGCGCATCCGGATGATCGGCCACGGAGCCGCCGTCTTGATCCGCCAGTCGAGCAGATTCAGCTCCCGCTCCACCTGCCAGATCGCCCGGCACAGGCTCGCCACTGTCGGCCCCTGTGTCGGCCCCGTGCCGTTCCCGGTACTCGTCATGGTTGATCCCTACTATGCCCGCGAGACTGCCGATGCCGGAGAAGAACCGGCGGACCGCCTTCAGCAGGTACGCCCGGCGGCCGAGCAGCAGCCCGGCGACCGCGAACCCGATGGCCGAAACCACTCGGGCCGAAGCATAGGCCAGCACCTGCAGGTAGCTGAGCAGGCCCCGGCGGATCAGCAGCCGGCTGATCGTGTCACCGCTGCCGGACCGGAACGCCCGCCGGATCAGCCATTTCAACGTCGTCCGCGACTCCGGCACGTCCTCGCTGATGCACGCCTCCTCGCACCAGACGATCCGGAAGCCGGCCTGATGTACCCGCAGGAAGAAATGCAGGTCGCTGGAGCCGGTGTAGCGGAACGCCGGATGGAAGCCGGGCGTGATCCGGTGGTAGACCCGCTGGCTGACCAGCGTGTTGTTCGTGTAGGCCTTGCCCATTTCCTTGCCGGTGGTGTGCTGGCCGGTCGAGTCGTGGACGTCGCTGTAATGGTTCCAGGCCGGGGCGCCCGCTGGGATCTTGCCCTTGATCGGGCCGGTGACGACGTCGGCACCCGTCGTCTCCCAGGCCTGCAGCAGCGTGGCCAGCCAGCCGGGCGGCGCGGTTTCGTCGTCGTCGACGAAGATCAGCGCGTCGTCGTCCCAGCACAGTTGGACCGACTTCTCCCGGGCGAAAGGGATGCCCGGCTCCGGCTCGATCACCGATTCGATCGGGTACGGCGCGTCGTCGCCGAACTCCTTGAGCACCCGCGCTGCGGAGCCGTCCGCGTCGTTGTCGACGACCACGATCCGGACCGAGTAGTCACTGTCCGCAGGCAGTTCCTGCGCTTGCAGGCTGGTCAGCAGCGCATGGAGCAGAGTGGGTCGCCGAAAGGTGATGACGGCGATAGCGACACTCTTGCTCATGGCGCCCGAGACTATCGGTCCAGTCCAACTCGAGGCCAACCGAGGGTTAGTACAATTCACCTGGTGGAAACCCTGGAACGCCTGATCCGCAGCACCCAGGAGCTGCTCTGGGACCGCGGGTACGTCGGCACCAGCCCGAAGGCGATCCAGCGGCTGGCCGACGCCGGACAAGGCAGCATGTACCACCACTTCAGCGGCAAGGCCGAGCTCGCCCGCGCCGCGATCGAGCGATCCGCCGCCGAGCTCCGCGAGTCCGCCGCGGAGCAGTTCGACGGTCCCGGTACGGCGACCGAGCGGATCAGCCACTACCTCGAACGGGACCGGGACGTTCTCCGCGGCTGCCGGATCGGCCGGCTCGCGGCGGATCCGGACGTCATCGCCGATCCCGATTTGCGCGCGCCGGTCGCCGAAACCTTTCGCTGGCTGCAGTCCCGGCTGGCCGAAATCGTTGCTGAAGGCAAAAACAAGGGTGAATATCCGGAGTCGCTCGATCCCGAGCAGGTGGCCGCGACGATCGCCGCCGTACTCCAGGGTGGATATGTGCTGGCCCGGGCGGCCAATTCCGCGGAGCCTTTCGAGCTCGCGGTGCAAGGTCTGATCAGTCTGTTACCGGAGGTCTCGCGATGAGGATCGGCGCCGTATTTCCGCAGCTCGAGATCGGTGCGGACCCAGCTGTCGTCCGCGAGTGGGCCACGACCGTCGAGCAGGCGGGCTACACCCACGCGCTCGCCTACGACCACGTGCTCGGCGCGGATCCCACGAACAGGCCTGGTTGGACCGGCTATACCGACAAGTCTTTGTTCCACGAGGTGTTCGTGCTGTTCGGCTACCTCGCGGCGATCACGACCGAGCTCGAGCTGGTCACGGGGGTACTGGTGCTGCCGCAGCGTCAGACGGCACTCGTCGCCAAGCAGGCGGCAGAGGTCGACGTACTGAGCGGAGGCCGACTGCGGCTCGGCGTCGGCATCGGCTGGAACCAGGTCGAGTACCAGGCGCTCGGAGTGCCGTTCCGGCAACGCGGCGCTCTGCTCGACGAGCAGGTGGACCTGCTCCGCCAACTGTGGGCGGAGCCGGTGATCTCGTACGACGGCCGGTTCCATCAGGTGGACGACGCCGGGCTGAATCCCTTGCCGCCACGGCTGGGTATCCCGATCTGGTTCGGCGGCCGCGCGGAGGCAGTGCTCCGCCGTACTGGCCGGATCGGTGACGGCTGGATGCCGCAGGCCCCGCCCGACCACAAGGCGAGTGCCGACGTCGAAGCACTCCGCGCGTACGCCGCCGAAGCCGGTCGCGATCCCAATGCAATCGGCATCGAACCGCGGCTCACCCTCGGCGACGTGCCCGAGAAGGAGTGGCCGGCCTTCATCGACGGCTGGCGCGCCCTCGGCGCCACTCACCTCTGCGTCAACACGATGAACCTGGGCCTGAACCGCCCCGAGGACCACGCCGCCGTACTACGAGACGTCCTACCGGTCTTGCGCAACGCCTGAGGCAACTCGGTATAGCGTCGGGGGCATGGGTGTTGAGGTAGTCGGAGCACAGGGTGAGCGGTACGACGAGATCCTGACCGAGCGGGCGCTTGGGCTGATCGAGACGCTGCATCGCGAGTACGACGGACGACGGCAAGAGCTGCTCGCGCGGCGCAAAGAGCGGATCGCGGAGATCGCCGCGGGTGCGTCGCTGGGATTCCTGCCGGAGACGAAGGACGTACGGGACGATCCCACCTGGCGGGTCGCGCCCTTGGCGCCCGGGCTGGTGGACCGGCGGGTGGAGATCACCGGCCCGACCGACCGGAAGATGACGATCAATGCGCTGAACTCCGGCGCCAAGGTCTGGCTGGCCGACCAGGAGGACGCGAACACACCGCTCTGGGAGAACGTCATCGGCGGGCAGCTGAACCTCCTCGACGCGATCACTCGACGGATCGACTTCAGCACCGACGCCAAGAGCTACGAACTGAAGCCCGACGAGGAGCTGGCGACGATCGTTGTCCGGCCGCGCGGCTGGCACCTGCCCGAGAAGCACATCCTGGTGGACGGTTCACCGGTGTCCGGCTCGCTGGTCGACTTCGCGCTCTATCTCGCCGCCAGCGGCCAGCTGCAGATCGACCGCGGCCAGGGCCCGTACTTCTACCTGCCGAAGATGGAGTCGCACCTGGAGGCGCGGCTTTGGAACGACGTGTTCGTCACGGCGCAGGAGTACCTCGGCATCCCACGCGGCACGATCCGGGCGACCGTGCTGATCGAGACCTACCCGGCCGCGTTCGAGATGGAGGAGATCCTCTACGAGCTGCGGGAGCACTCGGCCGGGCTGAACGCGGGCCGCTGGGACTACATGTTCAGCGTGATCAAGACCCACCGCACCCGTGGCGCCGACTTCCAGTTGCCGGATCGCAACAGCGTCACCATGACGGTCCCGTTCATGCGCGCGTACACGGAACTGCTGGTCCGCACCTGCCACAAGCGCGGTGCGCACGCGATCGGCGGGATGGCGGCGTTCATCCCGAGCAAGGACCCGGCGGTGAACGAGCAGGCCTTCGCCAAGGTCGAGGCGGACAAGCGCCGCGAAGCCGCTGACGGCTTCGACGGCTCCTGGGTCGCGCACCCGGGCATGGTCGAGACCTGCAAGGCGGTCTTCGACGCGGTCCTCGGCTCGCAGCCGAACCAGCTCGGCAAGCTGCGTGAGGACGTCTCCGTCACGGCCGCGGACCTGCTCGACGTTGCCGCGACGCCGGGCGAGGTGACGGAGGCAGGGCTTCGGAACAACGTCAGCGTCGCGATCCAGTACCTCGCCGCCTGGCTGCAAGGCACCGGCGCCGTCGGCATCTTCAACCTGATGGAAGACGCCGCCACCGCCGAGATCTCGCGATCGCAGATCTGGCAGTGGCGGCAGAACGGCGTCGTCCTCGACTCGGGCGAGACGGTCACGACCGAATTGGTCCAGCGCATCGCCGACGAGGAGATCGCCAAACTCGGCGACGACCCGGACCGCTTCAAAGCCGCCCGCGAAACCTTCCTCGAGGTCGCCCTGGCCGACGACTACGCCGACTTCCTGACGCTGCCGGCGTACGAACGGATGCCCTGACTCAGACGATGTAGCGATCGCCGGGCCGGATGAGTCGGAGCCAGCGGCAGCCGTAGGGGTCGAGGTCCAGTTCGACCACGCCGTCCTCGCCCACGTCCGCCGTACCGTCGCTCAACAGATCAACGGCCTGTACGCCGACGCCCGCGCCGGCCACGGCGAGTGCTACGTGCGCTGGCTCGTCGGCGAAGTTGTGTACGGCGATGACCGTGCCGTCCTCGTAGTCGGAGCGATGGGCGAACACGGATCGGGAGTCATGCTCGAGCAGCGTGTAGCGGCCCCAGGAGAGCTCAGGGCATTCGCGGTAGCGCTGGATGAGCAGCTTCATCCAGTTGAGGAGTGAATCGGGGTCACGGCGTTGGGCCGCGACGTTGACGTGTTCCGGGCTGTAATCACCCTCAGGCAGCGGCGCGGCGAGCCGATCCGGATCCGCGATCGAGAAGCCGCCGTTAGCCGTGGCCGTCCACTGCATCGGCGTACGGACCGCGTTTCTGCCTTCTGCAGCGAGGTTTTCGCCCATGCCGATCTCCTCGCCGTAGAACAGCACCGGTGTACCGGGCAGCGAGAACAGCAGGCTGTAGGCCATCTTCAGCCGGCGCAGGTCGTTGCCGAGCATCGGAGGCAGCCGACGGCGTAGGCCGCGACCGTACAGCTGCATGCTCTCCTCCGGGCCGAAGGCGTCGAACACCTCCTGCCGTTCCTCGTCGGTGAGCTTGTCCAGCGTGAGCTCGTCGTGGTTACGCACGAACGTGCCCCACTGCGCTTCCTCCGGCGGGTCCGGCCGCTCCCGCAGGCTCTTGACCAGCTCGGCCGGGTCACTGCGCGCCAGCGACAGGTAGAGCTTCTGCATGCCGATGAAGTCGAAGCACATCGTCAGCTCGTCGCCATCCTCGTCACCGAAGAAGCGCCGTACGTCCTTGTAGGGCAGGTTGACCTCGCCCAGCAGCATCGCCCCGCCATGCCGTCGCGCCATGAAGGCCCGCAGGTCTCGCAGGTAGTCATGCGGGTCCGGCAGGTCGGCCGCGTCCAGTGCGCCGGCCGTGTCGAGCAGGAACGGTACGGCGTCCACCCGGAACCCGGACAGCCCCAGTTGCAGCCAGAAGCCGATCACCCGCTGGATCTCCTCGCGCACCTCGGGGTTCGCGATGTCGAGATCCGGCTGGTGCTTGTAGAACCTGTGCAGGTAGTACTGCCCGGCCTGCTCGTCGTACTCCCACAGGCTCTTCTCCTGGTCCGGGAAGACGATGCCCTTGTCCGCGTCCGGCGGCGGCTCGTCCCGCCAGACGTACCAGTCCCGGTACGGCGACTGCCGCGAAGCCCGGGCGCTTTGGAACCACGGGTGCTGGTCGGAGGTGTGGTTGACGACCAGGTCGGCGATCACCCGCATCCCGCGGTCCTGCGCGAGGGTGATCAGCTCGACGAGCTCACCGTGCGACCCGAGCCGCGGGTCGACGCCGTAGAAGTCGGTGATGTCGTAGCCGTCGTCGCGGTCCGGCGTGGGATAGAAGGGCATCAGCCACAGGCACGTCACGCCGAGCTCGGCCAGATGGTCGATCCGCTGGCTCACTCCGCGCAGATCACCGCGGCCGTCGCCGTCGGTGTCGAAGAAGGTCTCGACGTCGAGGCAGTACACCACGGCGTTCTTCCACCACACATCTGCTGTCTCGGTCAGCCTCATGCCGCTCCCGGTGCCCGGAGGTGCACTGGAATACACGGCAATGGGTACAGCGGTGAAACGTCGAGTCGGAGGTGACGGTTGGGAATCGGGCTGGCGCTGTTGTCCGCGGTTGCTTTCGGGTTGTCCGACATTGCTGCCGGCGTGGCGGCGCGGCGACTGCACAGCGCGGCCGTGGCGTTCATCGGCCAGCTCACCGGCGTGGTGCTGACACTGGTGGCCGCACTGTTCGTGGCTGCACCTGACGTGACGTGGGCATCGCTTGGCTGGGGTGCGGTGGCTGGAGTGGGCACTGGGCTGGGTGCTGCGTTTCTGTTCCAGGCGATGAGTGTCGGCCGCTTCAGCATCGTCGTACCGCTGAGTGATGTGGCTGGGGTGGCTATCCCAGTGCTGATTGGAGTGGCGTTGCTCGGTGATCACATCGGGCTTGCTGCATGGCTGGGGTTCGCACTGTCTGTTCCGGCGCTGTGGCTGATCACCAGCAAGGCAGGGCCGCGGGGCGGGAGTGCGGCTGGGACGCGGTGGGCGCTGCTGTCGGGTGCCGCGTTCTCTTTGCAGTACTTGGCTTTGGCGCAGGCTGACCCGGGGGCCGGGCTCTGGCCACTGGTGTTCAACCGGGTCTGCGCAGCGATGACTGTGGCGCCGTGGGCAGCGCGCCGGCTACGCATGCACAGCCGCACGCTGGGTCTCGCAGCGCTGTCCGGTGCGCTGGGGACGGTGGCAATCGCGTCGTTCTGGTTCGCTAGCCGGGAGCAGGCACTGTCGATCGCCGTGGTTCTCACGTCGTTGTATCCGGTCGTGCCCGTGCTGGCCGGGATCACGGTGTTGCGAGAGCCGGTGACGCGTCGGTTGCTGGTCGGACTGGGACTCGCCGGGCTGACCGTCGTACTGATCTCCGTGTAATTGACAGATCACTTGGAGTAAGTTCGTCGGCATGTTGAAACGCGCCGCTGTGCTTGCCGCCGCACTTCTCCTCGTCTCGGCGGGAGCCGTATCGGCATCGACGGGGAAGCGACTCATCGTCGGAGGCACGCTGGGGAGTGTCAGCGAAGCTCCGTGGGCGGTATCCCTGACGAACTCGACTTCCTCGCGCTACACAGGTCGCTGGTGCGGCGCGGTCCTGGTCCGGCCGAACAAGTTGCTCACCGCCGCGCACTGCATGGTCAAGCCGCTGTCGACGTACACGGCGATCCAGGGCCGCGCGGACCTCACCGACGACAGCACCGGCCGGGTCTCCAGGATCAGCAAGGTGTGGATCCACCCCGGCTACAACACCCGGGACAACCACAACGACTTCGCCATCCTCACGCTGGCTCGGCCGTTCACCGGAGTCCCGGTGATCAAGCTGGAGACGAGCCCGAAGGCGGACCGGCGTGGCGTCGTACCGACTGTCTATGGCTGGGGCGACACGGACGACACCGGGCCGGACGACACGCTGCAGAAGCTGGCCGTGCCGGACCTGGGTGACCAGGCGTGCCTTGCCAACAAGGAGTACGTCGGCAACGGCTACACCGCAGCAGCCAACGTGTGCGCCGGGTACCTCGACGGCACCGGCGACTCCTGCCAAGGCGACTCCGGCGGCCCACTGGTCCTCAACGGCCGCCTGCTGGGCATCGTCTCCTGGGGCAAAGGCTGCGCCGAACCAGGCTACCCAGGCGTCTACGCCGAAGTCGCTCCTGTCGTCAAGGCTCTGACGACTCAGTTGCGTCAGGGTCGTTAAGCCGTAACGTACCTGGCAGTATGAGCGTCAGGTCGTCACGGTACTGACACGCCGTCAAAACATCACCTCCTTACCTTTCTGGTCAGCAAACCGTTGCCCAGTGAGGAGAAGGCATGGCGCAAACCAGACGTCAGTTCCTGCGACAGGTCGGTATCACCGGTGGAGCCGGTGTCATGTACTCCACGATGTCGGCGCTCGGCCTCACCAGCGCCGCCGAAACCCCCGCGTACGCCGCTCCGTCGCGGGTCGAGTTGGCCGGCCGGGGCACCAAACACGTCGTCATCCTCGGCGCCGGCATCGCCGGTCTCACCTCGGCGTACGAGCTACTGAAGGCCGGCTACAAGGTCACTCTGCTGGAGGCCCGCAAGCGCCCCGGCGGCCGGAACTGGACGGTCCGCGGCGGCACCGAGGAGACCGACCTGGCCGGCAACACTCAGCGAGCGACGTTCTCCAAGGGCCAGTACATGAACGCCGGTCCCGCCCGTATCCCGCAGCATCACGTGACGCTGGACTACTGCCGCGAACTCGGCGTCGCGATCGAGCCCTTCGTCAACCAGAACGCCGACGCGTACCTCTACCGCGAAGGCAGCACGGCCCTGTCCAACAAGCCGATCCGGCACCGCACCGCGAAGGCGGACACCTACGGCTACGTCTCCGAATTGCTCGCGAAGGCCACCGATCAAGGTGCCCTCGACAGCTACCTCACCGCGACCGACAAGCAAGCACTGATCGGTTTCCTGACCAGCTTCGGCTCGATCGGCGACAAGTCCAGCGGGTTCAAGTACACCGGAACCGACGGCCGCCGCGGCTACGACGTCGAGCCGGGCGCCGGTCTCGAGGGCGGTACGACGGCCGCGCCGTACGCCCTGAGCGATGTCTTTGCCAGCGGTGTCGGCAACTACTTCTCGTTCGAGTTCGGCTGGGACCAGGCGATGATGATGTTCCAGCCGGTCGGCGGCATGGACCGGATCCCGTACGCGTTCGAGCAGGCGATCGGCCGGGAGAAGATCCAGTACGGCGCCGAGGTGCTCGGCCTGCGCAACACCAGCGCGGGTGTCGAGATCACCTACACCACCGGCGCGCGGCCTCGCGTTCTCACCGCCGATTTCGCGATCTGCTCACTGCCACCGCACATCGCGGCGAAGATCCCGTCCAACCTGCCCGCCGACATCATCACCGCACTTCAGTACGCGCGGCCGACGAACGCGGGCAAGCTCGGCATCGAGTACGGCCGTCGCTGGTGGGAGGAGGACCTGCGCATCTACGGCGGCATCACCAACAGCAACCTCGACACCGTGAACACGTGGTACCCGTCGTACGGCTTCCACGGCAAACGCGGCACCGTGATCAGCTACTACAACACCGGCGCGAACGCCAACACGTACGGCGCTCTGACGCCGGCCGCCCGGCTCGACCGAGCCGTTGCCCAGGGCACCAAGATCCACGGTGACGTGTACGGCAAGGACATCGAGGCCACCTTCTCGGTGAACTGGCTGGGAACCAAGTACTCCGAGGCGTCCTGGATCAGCTGGCCGTCGCAGACCGACGGCGTGTACGCCAAGCTGCTCGATGCCACCGGCAACATCTACTTCGCCGGTGACCACCTGTCCCACGCCATCGCCTGGCAGCACGGTGCGATGACGTCCGCCCGGGCGACGGTGACGGCCCTGCACAGTCGGGTGGCGAGCAAATGAAGCGTGTAATCACAGGAGTTGCCGCAGTCGTCGTCGCCTTCGCCGCGGGGACCGGAACCGCCGCAGGCTGGTGGGACAAACCGAAACCGCCGAGCCCCGGCACCGTCGTACCGGCGCTGCCTGCCGGACAGTCCAACCCGATGATCGCCAGCGGAGTCGGCATCGGGGCCAACACTCCCGTCTACAAGACCAGCGGGATCGGACCGTCCGCGCTCAACACGGGTGCTCCGGCCGGGTCCGAGGCGTCGTACATCGACACTGTCGTCTTCCCGGGCGGCACGCTGCCCGCGGGTGTCACGATCACAGAGGCCCAGGGCATCAACGTCCTGCGCCGGATCGGTGAGAACCTGCAGGCGGCCGGTCTCTCGTACGCCGATGTCTACACGATGCGCGTCTTCCTGCAGAACCCCGCCGGCGCGGCTACCGCCGACTTCGCCGGCTGGAATCGCGCCTACCGCCAGTACTTCGCCAACACCGACCTCACCACCGGCGAGTACGTCCCCGTCCCCCTCGGTACGGCGCCACCCGCCAAACCGTTCGTGGTGAACAAGGCCCGACCCTCCCGCTTCGCCCTCGAGATCGAGAACCTGCCGGTCAACGGCTGGCTGGTCGAGGTAGAAGTCGACGCGGCCTACCCGAAACGCTGACGCCTGCGGATGCCCTGGCGAATCGAACCGCCAGGGCATCCGATGCGTTACAGAACCGCGCCGCGTGGTGCGATCTCCACGGCGGCGACGCCGCGCGCGTACAGCACCAGGAGCCGGTTGCCGTGTCTGCACCGAAGCACTCCGGCGTCGTCGGTAAGCGCCGCGACAGCGTGCTCGATGACGTCGTCGTCATCGACTGCGGCAGGATCCTCGTACGTGACGTCCAGATGGTCACCGTTCATGAGCCGCACCCGCAACACAACGCTCGCCATCCTCGCAGCCTACGCGCCCCCGGTGAGACAAGTGGTCACCCCGGCCACGCATGCCGGGGTGACCACGTCTCACAGGCTAGGCCCGGTAGGCCGTCCACATGTTGCTCATCCGGGTGCTCTGGCCCGGAGTGAACTGGTTGTAGCAGGTGTCGTACGAGTAGTCCATGTAGTTGTGGATCGGGTCAAGACCTGGCAGCGAGCAGGAGTCGCGGCCTTCGGGGCAGCCGTTGGTCGAGCTGCTCTGCGCCGGGGTGTCGGAGACCTCGTCGTTCGTCGACGTACAACCGCCCTGGAAGGTGTGGTACAGCCCCAGCCAGTGGCCGGCCTCGTGGGTCGCGGTCTCACCGAGGTTGTAGTTGGCGATCGAGCCGCCCGGCAGCGAGTCGAAGTGCACCCGGATGCCGTCGATGCCGGGGTTGCGGTCGTAGTCCCACGGGAACGTCGCGATCCCGAGGTAGGCGAAGTCGACCAGCCAGATGTTCAGCGCGTTCGCACCGCCCTTGCGGGTCTGCTTGCGGTACGTGCTGCTCTGCTTGTCCTTGTGCCAGTTGCTGTTGTTGAAGCGGTCGACACCGGCCAGCGAGAAGGTGAAGCCGGTGTTCGCCGCCTGCGACGACTCCTGACCGCCGTACGTCTTGTTCAGTACGGCGATCTGGTTCGTGATCTGGGCGTCGGTGACGTCACCGTTGCCGGCCGCGTCCCGCATCACGTGGACGTAGACGGGGATGCTCGCGGCAGCCAGCGCACCCTTCGGTACGGCGATGCCGCGGGCGGACCGCTCCTTCAAGCGCTGAGCGGTACGGGCCTCGATCGCCTTCTGCTCGGCGACCGAGATCTCGCGGGTGTCGGCGCCACGGCCACCCTTGGCCGCGGAACCGGCCGGTGGCACGAAGCAGTCGGCTGACGGCAGCTTGTCCACCGGGAGTTTGGCGGTGGCCTGACCACCCAGTGGGCTGAAGGTGAGCGCCGTACCGGCCAACAGGACCGCTAGCGCGCGAGGACGGGTAATGAAAGATCGCATGAAAGCGCTCCTCCGGACGGGGCCGCTGGGCGGGCGGCCGGTTGCCGGAGATCTTGCGTGGCCGGACCGCCGATCCGGAAGCGATGAGTGCCGAAATCCCCGCGATCTAGGGAAAACCTTCAGTGCGCGCGGGGGAGCCGAGACTTCCGTAGCGTTCCATCCTTTGCCAGCGCAGGCGGGAGCCGGCCAGGGCGGTGAAGACGGATTGGATGACAACGAGGTACATCAGCTGCCGGTAGACGAACTGCTGCAGCGGGAGCGTCCACAGCGGTCCGGCGCGTTCACCGTCCAGGTGGAACGCGTAGCGGCCCATGCCGAACTGGAGGGCCAGGAAGCCGAGCCAGACCAGGCCTACCCGGAGCGGGTCGAGGAAGATCAGGCCGTAGATGGCGAAGACATCCACGACCGGCGCCAGTAGCGGCAGCAAGACCTGGAACAGCAGGAGGTAGGTCAGACCGCGCCGGCCGAGCTTGCCGGCCTGGCCGCGCTGGACCCACGCACCGCGGTGCTTCCACATCGCCTGGAGGGTGCCGTAGCACCAGCGGTACCGCTGCCGCCACAACGCGCCCAGCGACGCCGGCGCCTCGGTCCACGCGATCGCACGCTCCTCGTAGACCACCCGCCAGCCGTCCCGGCACAGCGCCATGGTGAGGTCGGTGTCCTCGGCAAGCGTCACGTCACTGAGCCCGCCGATGCGCTCGAGCGCCGTACGACGGAATCCGCCGATGGCACCGGGGACGGTCGGCATGCACTCGGCCAGGTCGAACAGCCTCCGGTCCAGGTTGAAGCCGACCACGTACTCGATGTGCTGCCAGCGACCCAGCAGGCCCTTGCGGTTGCCGACCTTCGCGTTGCCCGACACCGCGCCGACGGAGGGATCGGCGAACGGCTGGACGATCCGGCGTACAGCGTCCCGTTCGAACACCGTGTCACCGTCGACCATCACGATCAGGTCGAAGTGAGCCGCCTGGAGCCCGGTGTTGAGCGCGACCGGCTTGCCGGCGTTGCGCTGCCGGATCACCCGGACGCCGGGAATGCCCATCGCCTCCACGATGTCCGCCGTACCGTCGGTGGAGCCGTCGTCGACCACGATCACCTCGATCGGGTGATCCGACCGGGCCAGCGACCTGATCGTGGCCTCGATCCCGGCGCTCTCGTTGTACGCCGGCACGATCACGCTGACCGGATCGGTCACCGGCGGACCCCAGGTCCAGTCGCGCTGCCGCGCGTGACGCCGGGCCGCGATGACGGTCGTGATGGCTCGCAGCACGCTGAGCGCGCCGGCGGCGTACAGGAGCCAGGTGAGCAGTTTCAGCACGTCGTCACTCACTCGGATCGCCCAGATCGCGGCGAGCCCGCGTCCGCGTTCCAGCAGGCTGGCGTGGCGGGTGGGCTGCGGGAGCCCGACGGCGTCGCTCACGGTGGCGAACTTGAAGCCGCGGGCCTTCAGGGTGGGGATCAGTTTGGCCAGTGCGGCGACGGTTTCACTGCGGTCGCCGCCGGCGTCGTGCATCAGCAGGATCTGCCCGCGAGTGCCGCGCGGCGTCGAGTTGGCGATCACCCGCGCGGTGCCGGGGCGGCGCCAGTCGTCGCTGTCCTGGGTGCTCAGCACGGTCAGGTAGCCGGCCTTGCGGGTGTCCTCGATCGAGGTCCAGTCGGCGTCGGTCAACGCGTCGGCTTCGGACGAGTACGGCGGCCGGAGCAGCGGCGTACTGACTCCTGTCGCACCGGCCAGGATCAGCTGGCTCTGCCGCAGTTCGAGCGACCGGCGCCAGCCCGGAACGGTGGACAGGTTCGCGTGCGTGAAGGTGTGCAACGCGATTTGGTGGCCTTCGGCAACTATGCGCCGGGCCAGCTCCGGGTGGGCGGCGACCTCGGTGCCGACGACGAAGAAGGTCGCCTTGATTTTCTGGGCTTTCAGGACGTCGAGCACCTTGGGCGTCCAGACCGGATCCGGTCCGTCGTCGAAGGTGAGTGCGATGGTGCGAGCCTTGGGCGACACCGAGCGCGGCTGCCCTGGTACGGCGTCGATCACCGGACCGCCGTTGGCGATCGCCTTCGGGACATCCTTGGTCGGGCCAACGGGCTTGACCGCGCCGTCGGCCTCCGCGCCGTACATGTGGTGCGTGTAGCCGTTCAGGAGCAGCATGCTCGACAGGCAGACGAGCAGCATCGTCAGGACCACCCAGTGGGTCCGTAGCGGCACCTGTTTGGCGCGTCGTGCGACCGGACGACTCACGGCTTGGACGGCGACTTCGTCCGGCCCGGAGGCGCGGTCGGCTTGTTGCTGCTGGTGCTGTGCGACCTACCCGGCGTCGTAGTGGTGGCCGGGGTCGATGGCGTCGGAGTCGGAGTGGGTACGACGGTCGGAGTCACAGTGGCCGCGGCCGGCGTGATGGCCTGAGTCGGTGTGCTGGTCGGCTCAGTCGTCGGCGTCGCAGGCTTCTCACTCGGCCGCACCGACTCGACGGCGGCAGGACCGGGGGACTTGACGGGTTTGTGCGCCGGCTTGACTGCCTCGGGCACCGGGATCAGCGGCGTGTCCAGGCTCGGCCCGCCCAGCAGGCTGCTCGCCATCAGTAACAGGTAGCCCACAGCCGGTACGGCGAGGACCGCGCCGGCGCGGCGGATGGTGCGATGACGGCGCCCGGTCGCATCGAGAAAGACCGGCCGCCGGGCGGAGGGCGACTTCACAAGCGCGAGATCCTACTCGCCTCATCCCTCCACAGGCACCTTCGCCGGCCCACCCGACGTACGTCAAACGCTTGTATTGCAAGGGATTCCGGCCTAGTAGCGGGTGCTGCGGCCCGAAGGAGACTGGCGACCGGACGACCGCGGACCGTAGCAAGTTTGCCCGAAAGGGCACTCGAGGTATTGCCAGGGTGACTCTGTGTCATCTACCTTTCTGGTCAGCGGCTGGGGGGTCGCCCACTGCGCAACCGAGGGGGGAGCGCGGGCCCGGGGCCGCGGGGGTGGGATCCATGGGTCTCGTACGTCGTGCACGCATTCTGGTCCACTCGCGGTTGACCGCTCTTGTCGCCGCCTTCAGCCTGTTGATCGGCTTGATCGTCTACACGCCACCACCGGCCCGTGCGGCCGAGGCCGGGGTCGACGACCTGCTGGCCACGCTCGGCTCCGGCGGTCAGGCGAACAGCCTCGCCGCGTGGACGTCGGGGCTCGCCTCGGTCGGCAAGCTGGGTGAACAGCTGCCGCTGGTCGGCGCCAGTCCTGGCGGTCTGCTCGGGCTGAACAACCTGGTCAACCAGGCGATCGCGGACGAACTGAAGACCGCGGCCGACTTCGGCGACCTGGCGGTCGATCAGCCGATCACCATCGACGGCGGCCGCACCGGCCACCTGAAGACGTCGGTCAGCGATCTGGGTGAGGGCAAGAAACTCGACATCGTCGCCACCGTCGACCGAACGATCACCAAGCAGGACCTGCGGGTCAGCAGCGCCTCGCCCAAGGTCGAGCTGGCCGTGTCCGACGGCATCACCGTGACCCTGAAGTCGCGGTTCGCGCTCAGTCTGGTCTGGACCGGACTCGCCGACGACAAGGTCTACGTGGTCCGCTCGAGCAGTACGCCGCGCCTCGACGTCGACGCGCACGCGAGTATCGACAACGCCACCGCACAGGCCGCGATCGGCATCCTCGGCGTATCGCTCACCGGCTCGACGCTCGATGTGGACGCGCACTTCGCCGGCACGGTCAGCGACCCGGACAACGACGGCAAGCTCTTCTTCAGCAACAACGGCGAGCTCGCTCAGGAGGGCTCGCTGGAGGGTCTGTTCAGCGCCGGCCTCGACCCGCAGGGATCCGCGCCGATCGACGACTCCGACCCGAACTCGCGTGGCTCGGTCCACGGCTCCTTCCAGCTCGGTGCGGCCGCGGCCGGGATCCCGGCCGCGTTGCCGAGTGACATCAGCGCGACCGTCAACGTCGACTGGAACGACATCGGCACCGGTGCGCCTGTCGTCTCCGCCCCGGACCTCGCGGCGACCGTCGGCAAGTTCCAGAACCTGAGCCTGCAGGACCTGGCCGAGGGACTCGCCCAGGTGATCGCGACGATCACCGCCGTACAGCGGGCGAAGTTCGACCCGGACCAGGACGGGCCGCTGCCGACCGTCGGTGACCTGGACCTGCCGTTCATGAAGGGCACGCTGGCCGACGCCATCCAGGTGAACCAGGTGCTCAAGGACTTCCTCGCCGCCAACACCGTGCCCGCGCCCGGTCAGCCCGGCTTCGAGCCTGGCGTCACCGACCCGGCCCAGGCGGGCAAGCCGACGTTCACCTCGCTGCAGGATCTGCTGAAGAAGCTCGACACCGCGACCGGGATCGACCTGAGCAACCTGGTCTGGGACGTGGCCACCAGCAAGCTCGCGCTCACCCTGAACATGTCGAAGACGAGCGCGCAGACCGACCTCGACCCGGTCAGCATCGAGGCGTCGGGCAAGGTGGCGAAGTACGAGCACAACAAGCTCATCGTGGCCGGTGCCGGCTGGTCGAAGGACCAGTGGGTCGGCCGCCGCATCGTCGCCGGGACCTCGGCCGGCGAGGTGCTCAAGAACGACGCGAGCACGATCGAGCTCAAGACCGACTGGATCGGCGGTCAGCCCGCCGAGAACACGCCGTACGTGATCGCGGGGTCCGAACCGCACGTCGGCGCGGTCAGCTTCGCCAACAAGATCGACCAAGACGGCCATGGCATCGTCAACGCGAACGCGGATCAGACGTTCGCCAAGGTCACCCCGTCGTTCAGCGCGGCGCTGACGCTGGTGCTGGACCTGCAGGACCCGAAGACCGGCAACGACTGCATCGGGTTCCTCGGCAGCTCGCAGGCCTGCCCGTTCACGCAGCACAACGGTCCGCTGGACACCGTCGTACCGTCGCTGCCGCTGAACACCGACCGCGTCCTGATCCGGACCGGGTCGCCGCTGTTCTCGGCCGACTTCCCGATCGACACCGCGGTGGACCTGACCGCCAACGCCGGCTTCTTCAAGGTCAAGCTCGCCGGCCAGTTGAAGGTCTGCAACTCGTCCCTCGCGGAGACCTGCCCGGCCGGTACGGCGACCGGCCACATGCTGACCGTCGGCCTCAAGCAACAGGGCGACGCTCAGCACGACCTCCGGATTTCCGAGCTCTTCAAGCAACTCGTCGACGCGCCCGCCGCGCTCCTCGACGTCGACGTGAACGTCCGTGCGTACGGCGACATGACGGTCAGCGTGCCGGATGCCGAACAGTTCCTGCCCGCGGGTGCCAGTACGACGTTCATGGCCAAGTGGACCGATCTCACCAACCCGGGCACCTTGTCGCTCGACACCGGCGACCTGACCGAGATCTTCAAGCTCGACTTCGACGAGAACGACCCGAAGGCGCTGTTCACCGCGCTGATCAAGACCCTGCAGACCCTGTCCCAGCAGCTCGCCAAGGCGAACCCGGGGGCCGGTTCCGGGGTCTACGACAAGGAGATCCCGGGGCTCGGCAAGTCGTTGCGCGATCTGCTCGTCAGCGACGAGTCGAACGCCGGCAAGGACGTCGGCTACGGCGCCGACAGCCTGACCGACGGGACCCGCTCCGAGGGCAACCTGTTCCTGCCGACGCTGGTGGGACGCTCGATCGTCGTCGGTTCGCAGGTCGCGATCGTCAAGTCCGTCTCCGGTGACGGCAAGACGCTGACCGTGACCAAGCCGTGGGAGGCGCTGCCGGCGCCAGGTACGGCGTACATGATGAGGTCGGCGCTGGACGACGTCACCGACCAACTGCTGGCGAACACCCCGGACAACATCCAGGACGCGGTCGACCTGCTGAACAAGGCGCTCGGCACCGACAGTGTGAAGTTCCGCTATCTGGAGCAGAACGGCGACCCGAACCTGGTGCTCGACGTCGACTGGAAGCGGAAGTACCGCGCGGCGTCTCCGGTCAAGCTGTCGCTGGGTTCGCTGAACGGCGCCGACCAGACCTTCGCCGGCGCGCAGGCCAGTGGCCTGGCTCAGGTGGATGTCGACGGGCGGATCAAGGTCGGCCTGGTCCTGCCGCTCAAGGCAGGTGAGGGTCCGGCGGACGCCGCGTCACTGAAGGTGCTGGAGGACTCCTCGATCAGCATCGGTGCGAAGGCGAAGCTGGAGAACGGCGTCATCCAGGGGGTCGTCGGGCCGCTGTCGATTGCCCTCGGCAACCCGGCCGCCGCGGCACCCAACACGGAGAAGGCACAGGCCAAAGCGGACCTGAGCATCGCGCTGGCGAAGTCCGGTGCGGCCGCGGACACCCCGGTCTCGTTCAGCGACTTCCTCGGCGCAGTCGGCGTGAACTTCAACGCTACCAACGGAACCGTGACCTGTGGCGAGTCGGTCACCACCCCGCTGATGGTCTGCGGCAACCTGCCGATCTACCTCAACAACACCGGCACCGAGGCGGGCTGGCAGCAGATCGGCACCATCGCGCTGCGGGTGCCGGACTCCGACAACCCGGCTGACCTGGTCGACCTGGACGACAACCTGCCCGCCCCGGACGACGCATTGAAGGAACTGCAGCTCCCGGATGACCTCGGCGATCGGCTGAGTGCCGCGCTGCTCGACTTCAAGAACTTCGGCGACGGCATCGAGGGCTACCTGGCCGCCGTCGAGCAGGCGTTCCGTACGGCGAGCCTGCAGGGCAAGCTGCCGCTGGTCGGCGACGACCTGCAGCAGGGTGCCGACTTCATCGGTGACCTGCGGGCCAAGCTGCGCGCCTCGATCTGGAACGAGCTCCCGGGCGGTGGCCGGCCGGCCAACTCCAAGGAGTTCGAGGACTTCATCAACTCGCGGCTCGCGACCGCGCTGGCCGAGATCGACATCGCGGCCACCGATATCGACGTCACCTTCGACTGTGCCGAGGCGCTCGAGGTCTGCCCGCTGGACAAGATCACCGGTGCGTACCTCGACTTCACCGCCCAGCGCGGGAAGGTCAGTCCCGGCAAGGGATGTGTGAACGACGACGCGCTGAAGGACTGCTTCCACACGAACGTCCCGCTGGACATCGGCATCCCGGGCCTGGCGCTGCGGCAGGGCAAGGGCGGCACCGACGGCATTACGGTCGACGCCGGCTTCGCACTGCACTTCCGCCTCGGCCTGACCAAGGCGGACGGGTTCTTCATCAACACCCACGACGGCTGGGGTCCGGACAACAAGGCCCTGCCGGAACTTCAGGTCGGACTGGCGTTCGACCTGCCGGACACGATGGTCGCCGAGCTCGCGTTCATCAAGATCAACGTGGACAAGGCCGAAGGCGGCCTGCACGACCCGACCCTGCCGCTGTTCGCGGGGACGTTCCAGGTCGACCTGAAGGCACCCGGCGACGGCGACTGCCGCAAGGGTGACGAGGGCGACGCCTGCAACGGGACCGAAGCGAAGATCAAGTTCGCCGACCTCGGCAACACCGAGGGCCTGTTCGGTGTCTCGATCAAGGGTGACTTCCTGCTGGACTGGGTCATCCAGGCCGAGGTGGGCGCACCGGAGGACGAGAAGTCCGCGTTCCCGGGAGTCCGGGCGAACTTCCAGCTCAAGTGGTCCTTCGACAACGAGGCTCCGGACACGAAGGCGCCGACGATCGCCTTCAAGGAGGTCGGCATCAGTGCCGGGTCCTTCTTCGAGGAACTCCTCGGTGACGTGGTGAAGGAGATGAAGCGGGTCACCGGGCCCCTGCAGCCGGTGATGGACACGTTGTACGCGCCGATCCCGGTGCTGTCCGACCTGAGCCGGATGGCCGGTGGCGACGACGTCACGCTGATGACACTGGCGAAGACGTTCAGCACCATCGCCGGTGGGCCGAAGCTGGAGTTCGTCGACAAGATCAAGGCGATCATCGAGTTCATCAACCGGTTGCCCAGTTGCAGCTCCAGCAAGGACTGCTACGTGCCGCTGGGCGAGTTCGAGATCGACGGGGACAAGGCACTCACCACCAGCAATTCGCCGACCACCGCGGACAAGCTGTACAAGTCGTACACCGAGGCGGACCCGGCCGACGTCAAGAAGGCGCTGAACGAGAAGAACGACAACCCGGACGCGGAGGGCCACGACGTCTTCGGCGGTGTCGGGCTGGCCGCGGCCGACGGTGACGCGGACAAGTCCGGCTTCACCTTCCCGATCCTGGAGTCGCCGGCCAAGGCCTTCAACCTGCTGATGGGCGGCGACGTCACGCTGGTCGAGTTCGACTCCGGTCCGCTCACCCTCGGTTTCAGCTGGCGGCAGTCGTTCGGCCCGGTGTACGCACCGCCGCCGGTGTTCGTCACGCTGGCCGGCTCGGCCTCGGTGAGCCTGCACATCGTCGCCGGCCTGGACACCTACGGCATCCGCAAGGCGGTCGAGGCGCAGCAGAACGGCGCACCGGTCAAGGCGGTCGACGTCCTCGACGGGCTGTTCTTCAAGACCGTCGACAAGGACGGCGCGCCGCTGCCCGTCGTCCAGCTCACCGGTGAGATCGCGGCCGGCGCCGCGGTCAGCGCGGTGATCATCACGGTCGGCATCGAGGGCGGTCTGCGGCTGACCATCGGCTTCTACTGGAACGACCCGAACAAGGACGGCAAGTTCCGGGTCAGCGAGTTCCTGCACGCGGCCCTGAACAACCCGCTCTGTCTATTCACGGTCAGCGGCCGGCTGTCGCTGTTCCTCCGCGTCTACATCACCATCGGCGTGAGCATCTTCTCGGTCACCTTCAGCTTCACGCTGGCCGACGTGACCCTGCTCGACTTCTCGGTGGCACCGGACTGCTCACCACCACCGCCGAAACTCGGCGGCACGGTCGGCGACACGCTCGTCGTGTTCGCGGGCAAGTTCGGCAAGGACGCCCAGCGCGGTGCGCCCTGGACGAACGACGCCGAGCCGGTGGAGAAGGACACGGTCAAGGTGATCTCGCTGCACTACGCGCAGACGAAGACCGACCCGACCGGTGCCAATGGCAACTTCGACGGCTTCGCCGTGGAGATGCTCGGCGAACGCCGCGAGTACCTGGACCCGAACCTCAAACGGGTCGTGGTCGACGGCGAGGAGTACACCAAGCCGATGGCGGTCACCTTCATCGGCGACGGCAAGAAGGAGACGAACGGCAACGCGGGCAAGACACCGGCGATCTTCGACAAGGACGCGGTCGTGATCGGCGGCAAGGCGGCCGACGTGATCACCACCGGACGCGGTCTGTCGTACGTCGACGGCCGCGAAGGTGACGACATCATCGTCACCGGCGACACCGGCGGTGCGGACTCGAAGGCTGTGGTCGCCGGCGGTCCGGGCAAGGACACCATCACGGTCGGCAACGGTGACGACAAGGTCGCCGGTGACGCCTCGCTCGGCAACGCCCGGGCGGAGCAGACGGTCACGCACAACGCCCAGGACGGCGGCAAGACGAGCAAACTCGCCGACGTCATCAACTGGTCCGCGCTGGCCAGCGTCGACCCGACCGCGACGGACGCGGGCACGGGCGACGACACCATCGGCCTCGGCCTGGGCACCAACAGGGCGCGGGGCAACGGCGGCGTGGACAAGATCGCGGTCGCGGCCGACGCGCCGGACGGATCCAAGAAGGCCGGCGTCAACACGCTGATCGGTGACGGAGGCAGCGACCGGCTCACCGGCGGCTCCAACGCCGACCGGATCTTCACCGCGGCCGAGAGCGAGTTCGGCGTCGACGCGGCCGGGCCGGACGACGGGGACGCGGTCAACGTCGTCGACACCGGAACCGGCAACGACCAGGTCTGGGGTAGCAACGCGATCGAGACCGTCACCAGTCATTCGCTGGGCAACCAGGGTGCGACGATCCGGGGCGGCGGCAAGAACGACGTCCTGACCGGCGGCTTCGGCACCGACGCGGTGTACGGCGGTCCCGGTGACGACTACGTGATCGCGGAACCGGCCGCAGTCCACGACACCGGAAAGCAGGACGGCATCTTCGGCCCGCTCCTCGACGTCGAGGTGCAGCCATTGCCAGCCGGGGTGCAGTCGAACCCGAAGACGCTCGTCGGCGGTCTGGGCAACGACCACATCTACGGCGGCGATGGACCGGCGACGATCTTCGGTGACAAGCGCATCGACGCGGAGAAGTGCGTCGCCGGTGCGCCGGTCACCTCCGACCCGGTCGACGAAAGCACCAGCGCGGGCACCGGTGACGGCAACGACCGGATCCTCGGCGGTGCGGCCATCGACACGGTCTCGGCCGGCGGCGCCGACGACCTGGCTGAAGTTGCTGGCGGCAACGACATGGTCTGCGGCCAGCAGGGCAAGGACACCCTCCGCGGCGGCGGCGACGCCGACAAGCTGTGGGGCGGCTCCGAGTCCGACATCCTGTACGGCGACGCCGGGCCGGACGAGGTCTTCGGCAACGCCGGAAACGACACCGATTACGGTGGTCTCGACCCGGATGTTGTCGAAGGCAACAACGGCAAGGACTGGCTGACCGGTGGCGACGGCAACGACGTGCTGTACGGCGGAACCCGGGCAGCCGACCGCACCGACACCGGTGACGACGACCTGTACGGCGACCTCGGCAACGACCGGCTGATCGGTGACAACGGCACGGTCGGCGACCTCGCCGTACCGCTCGACCTCGACGGCGCGACGCCGGCCGCCGGGACGGGTGACCGTATCCGCGGTGGTGACGGCGACGACACGGCGTACGGCGGACTCGGCAGCGACATCGTCGATGGGAACGGTGACAACGACCATCTGGAGGGCAACAACGACTCCGACGTCGTACATGGCAACGCTGGTGAGGACGCCATCGCCGGTGGCTCGTTCGAGCAGGCTTCGGCCGGTGTCGGGCGACCGGATGCGGGCGACCTACTGTTCGGTGACGACGGGCCGGACCTGCTGGCCGGTGACAACGCGGTCCTGACCCGGACCGCTGATCTGGCAGCGACGACTCCGGTGACGTGGCAGCGTGGGTTCGCACTAGGACATGTCGTGACGCTGCTCGATCTCGGGTTGACGCCGGTGGCGAACACCTCTGGCAACGACCAGATGTCGGGTGGCGACGGTCAGGATGTGCTCTACGGCCAGGGCGGTGAGGACCGGGCCAAGGGCGACGGCGACGACGACTATGTAGAAGGCGGTCAGGCGAGCGACTGGATCGAAGGCGATCTGGCCGACGACGACCTGGTCGGCGGCAGTTCGACCCCGCTGAACGGTGCGACCGGTCAGCAGGACACCGCTGACGCCATCTTCGGTGGGCCGGGAGACGACGTGGTCACCGGTGACAACGCCGCCGTACTGCGGCCTGCCGCTGCGCAGACGCCGACGCGGGCAACGGTCCGCGTGGGGAGCGACGCTCTCATGGCCAAGCGGATCGTGAACCGCTACGACCTCGCGGCACTGCCACCGGCCGACAGGTTCGGTGCTGACCGGATGTCGGGTGGCGACGGCGTGGACGTCATGTACGGCCAGGACGGTGGGGACTTCATCTCCGGAGGCGCCCGCGCGGACTACGCCGAGGGCAACGGCGGTGCAGACGTCATGCGCGGTGACCTGTCGCTGGCCGGCGACTCACCGTTCACCACCGTCCAGCCACTGCCCGACCCGGGCTGGCCTGGAGCGGCGAGTGCGGCCGCCCTGCTCGAAGGTGCGACGGCACCTGACGGCCAGGACGACCTGATCGGTGGTAGCTCGGCGAAGGGCTACCGGGACACCGGCGACACGATCGAGGCCGATGGCGCGGACGACGTCGTACTGGGTGACAACGGGTCGCTGGTCCGGACTGTCACCGGTGCGACCGAGCGGGTCTACGCGGACCGTTATCCCAACGGGACTCCACCGGCCGACGCGACCGTGGCCCGTACGCACGATCCGGACCTGGGCGACCCGAGCACGCGGTTCTGCACCGAGGCGCAGGCGACGTGTGAGGTGGCCGGAGCCTTCGGCGCCGACACCCTGTACGGCGAGGCCGGCGACGACGGGATCTGGGGTCAGGACGGGAACGACACCATCTTCGGCGGGCAGGACGACGACGACCTGTACGGCGAGCTCGGTGACGACACCGTCTCCGGTGAGGACGGCGAGGACGCGATCCTCGGCGACCGCGGCGGCGTGGTGAACCAGTACCTGGACACCGGCGACAGCCCGGCCCAGTTCACCTTCACGCTGACCTCGCCACCGGCCGAGACGTACGTCGGCTTCCGGCGTACGGCGTACGACCGGCGGGTCGACCTCGAGCACGACGTCGACGGCGACCAGTGGATCGGTGCCTCGACCGCGGCGGAGATGCCACACGATGGCATCACCGAAGGCGGCCGGGACCGGCTCCGGGGTGGTGCGGGTGCGGACAACATCCACGCCGGGTACGGCGACGATCTCGCCAACGGTGACAGCGGTGGCGACCAGGTGTTCGGTGCCGACGGTGAGGACGTGCTGTGGGGCGGCAAGGGCTGTGATCCGGTCCTCGACGCGACCACGCCGGACTGCCAGAAGAACGGTGCGTTCGATCCCGACGCTCGCGGGACGAACGACCGGTTCGTGGACCACGTCTTCGGCGGGGTGGGCGAGTCGGATCCGGCGTTGAAGGACGTGTCCGGGTCGGACCTGCTCGACTTCAACCCGCGTGGTTCCTTCCCCGGCAACTGTGCGCCGGGCAACTGGCCGGTCACGACCAACGGGGTCACCGTGGACCCGTGCCTGTGGTTCCAGCTGACCGGCAAGGACGACGACACGGCCGACCCGGCGACGCTGCGGAACAACAACCACCACCAGGGCACGGACTGGATCTACGGTGGCTGGGACCGCGACGTGATGCAGGCGGACGTGGCAGAGAACGGGCCGAACCCGGGCGACCGGCTGATCGACTGGAACGGCACCTACAACCTGTACACCCACTGCAACGCGGCGTACGGCGGCTTCAACGACGTCCGGCAGCACTCGCCGGCCATGCACGAGTTCCTGACGTCAGTGGCGTGGGGCTCCGGCGCCGGGCGGGCCGCGACCGACGTCACGACGGCCGGGACGTCGGCGTACAGGGAACTCGCGTTCGCCTACAACCCGGACTACAACAGCCACGCGGTCGGACCGGCGTACCCGGACACTCCGGGGCACTTCGACGACCCGGTGGCCTGTTCGGACTGAGCGATCGGGTGCGCCGGGCTGCACCTTCACGCGGTCCGGCGCACCGGAGTGAACACTCGGGAGCAAAACACCCCACCATGCATGCTCTGGGGGTGGAGGTGGCTACTGTCGTCGGGTGCAGAAATGGCCTGGACGTCCCTATCCCCTCGGAGCCACGTACGACGGCTCCGGGACGAACTTTGCGGTGTTCTCGGAGGTTGCGGAGCGAGTAGATCTGGCCCTGGTCGGCGACGACGGGTCCGAGCAGTTGGTGCAACTGACCGAGGTGGACGGCTTCGTCTGGCACGCCTACCTGCCGTCGGTCGAGCCAGGCCAGCGGTACGGGTTCCGCGTGCACGGGCCGTACAACCCCGCCGAGGGACACCGGTGCAACCCGTCCAAGCTGCTGCTGGACCCGTACGCGAAGGCCATCACCGGCCAGATCGACGCTGACGAGTCACTGTTCAGCTACCGGTTCGCCAAGCCGGACGAGCTGAACACGATGGACAACCGCGAGCACACCATGCTGTCGGTGGTGACTAACCCGTTCTTCGACTGGGGCAACGACCGCCCACCCGGCCACGCGTACCACGAGACGGTCATCTACGAGGCGCACGTGAAGGGCCTGACCAAGACCCACCCGGCGCTGCCGGAGGAGATCCGGGGCACGTACGCCGCGCTGGCGCATCCGGCGATCATCGAGCACCTGAAGGAACTCGGGGTGTCGGCGATCGAGCTGATGCCGATCCACCAGTTCGCCCAGGACGGGCACCTGCAGGAGCGCGGGCTGTCGAACTACTGGGGTTACAACACCATCGGCTTCTTCGCGCCGCACAACGACTACGCCGCCAACGGCACCCTCGGCCAGCAGGTGACCGAGTTCAAGACGATGGTGAAGGCGCTGCACGAGGCGGACATCGAGGTGATCCTCGACGTCGTCTACAACCACACCGCCGAGGGCAACGAGTTCGGCCCGACGCTGTCGTTCAAGGGCATCGACAACGCGGCGTACTACCGGCTGGTGGACGCGGACAAGCGGCACTACTACGACACCACCGGCACCGGGAACAGCCTGCTGATGCGGCACCCGCACGTGCTGCAGCTGATCATGGACTCGCTGCGCTACTGGGTGACCGAGATGCACGTCGACGGGTTCCGGTTCGACCTGGCGGCCACGCTGGCCCGGCAGTTCCACGAGGTCGACCGGCTGTCGGCGTTCTTCGACCTGGTCCAGCAGGACCCGGTGGTCAGCCAGGTGAAGCTGATCGCCGAGCCGTGGGACGTCGGCGACGGCGGCTACCAGGTGGGCAACTTCCCGCCGCTGTGGACCGAGTGGAACGGGAAGTACCGCGACACCGTCCGGGACTTCTGGCGTGGCGAGAAGTACACCCTGGCCGAGTTCGCCTCCCGGCTGACCGGCTCCTCCGACCTCTACAAGGACGACAGCCGCCGCCCGCTGGCCAGCATCAACTTCATCACCGCGCACGACGGCTTCACCCTGCGCGACCTGGTCTCCTACAACGACAAGCACAACGAGGCGAACGGCGAGGGCGGCAAGGACGGCGAGAGCCACAACCGCTCCTGGAACTGCGGTGTCGAGGGTGCGACCGACGACCCGGAGGTGCTGAAGCTCCGGGCCCGGCAACAGCGGAACTTCCTCACCACGCTGCTGATCTCGCAGGGCGTGCCGATGATCGCCCACGGCGACGAGCTCGGCCGGACGCAGAGCGGCAACAACAACGTCTACTGCCAGGACAACGAGATCGCCTGGGTGGACTGGAACCTCACCGACTCGCAGAAGGACCTGCTCGAGTTCACCCGCGAACTGGTCAAGCTGCGCAACAACCACCCGGTGCTGCGCCGCCGGCGCTTCTTCCACGGCGACACCGGCGTGGACGGTCTTGGTGACCTGGTGTGGTTCACCCCGAAGGGCACCGAGATGCAGAACGGCGACTGGGGTCGCGACGACGCCCGGGCGATCGCCGTCTTCGTCAACGGAGACGCGATCTCCGAGCCGGACCTGCGCGGCGAGCCGGTCGTCGACGACTCGTTCCTGATCCTGCTGAACAGCAACTACGAGCCGCTCGACTTCCTGCTCCCGGCCAAGGAGTACGGCGAGAACTGGACAGTGGTGGTGGACACGACAAGCGCCCGCGGTGGTGCGAGCGACGAGCCCCGCCCGGCCGGCAGCACCATCCGGATCGAGGCTCGCGGCACGCTGGTCCTGACCCGCCCGAGGCAGGCCGCCGGATGACGGGGGTCCCGCAGGCCACCTACCGGCTGCAGTTGCATGCCGGTTTCGGGTTCGACGACGCCGCTGAGGTCGTCCCGTACCTGCACAGCCTCGGGATCTCTCATGCTTACCTGTCCCCGATCCTCCAGGCCGCGCCCGGCTCCACTCACGGGTACGACGTGGTGGACCACAGCCGGCTGTCGGAGCCGGCGGGTGGTCGCCCCGCGTTCGACCGGCTGGCCGCTCGGTTGGTCGACCACCGGATGGGTGCGGTGGCGGACGTCGTACCGAATCATGTGGCTGTGCCTACTCCGGCGCGGCTCAACAAGGCGCTGTGGTCGGTGCTGCGGGATGGCCCGGGGTCGCCGTACGCGGAGTGGTTCGACGTCGACTGGGGGTCGGGTAACCAGCCGTTGCTGATGGCCGTGCTGGGTCAGCGGATCGGCAAAGTGCTGGCCGATGGGGAGCTGTCGGTCGACGGCGACGTACTGCGGTACTACGACCACGAGTACCCGCTGCGGCCTGGCACAGAGGGCCTGCCGATCGCGGAGCTGGTGACCGAGCAGTGGTACCGCCTGGCGCACTGGCGGGTCGCTGACGAGGAGCTGAACTACCGGCGCTTCTTCGACGTCGACACCCTCGCTGCTGTGCGGGTGGAGACGCAGGAGGTGTTCGAGGCCACGCATGAGCTGCTCTTCGCGCTGCTGCACGAGGGCAAGCTCAACGGCTTCCGCATCGACCACCCGGACGGTCTGGCGGACCCACGCGGGTACTTGCGTCGTCTGGCCGAGCGCACTGGCGGTGCGTGGGTTGTAGTGGAGAAGATCCTCGAGGGCGATGAGGAGCTCCCGCGCGACTGGCCCTGCGCCGGCACCACTGGGTACGACGCACTGTTGCGCGTGGGCGGGCTCTTCATCGACCCAGCCGGCGCTGCACCGCTCGCGGCCTTCCACTCCGAGCTCACTGGTGAGCCGGCGGACTTCGGGCCGGTAGTGGAGGAAGCCAAACGGGAGGTGGTGAAGCACGGGCAGTACGCCGAGGTGCACCGGCTGGTGGAGTTGCTGGCTCGCATCTGCCAGGACGACGTCCGTCTGCGCGACCACACCCGCCGTGCGTTCCATGAGGTGGTTGTGGAGTTGCTGGTCAACTTCGACCGCTACCGCGCGTACGTCGTACCGGGGGAGCAGCCGTCTGCCACAGCTGTCGAGGCGCTTGAGCACGCCGCTTCGAAGGCTCGCTTGCAGCTGGATGAGGATCGCCAGGAGACGCTGGACGTCGTACTGCACCTGCTGCTCGGCCGGGAGACCGGTACGGCGAGCAGGATCGACGAGCACGCGCGGCATGAGCTGATCGTGCGGTTCCAGCAGACGTGCGGACCGGTGATGGCCAAGGGAGTCGAGGACACCGCGTTCTACCGGTGGTTCCGGCTCTCGTCGCTCAACGAGGTCGGCGGGGACCCGACGCACTTCGGGGTGTCGCCGGAGGAGTTCCACGCCTATGCGGCCCGGCTGAACCAGCACTGGCCGAAGACGATGACCACGCTGTCCACCCACGACACCAAGCGGTCCGAGGACGTGCGTGCCCGGCTCGGTGTGCTGTCGGAACAACCGGCTGCGTGGGCGGAGGCAGTCCGCGAGTGGCGGCGGCTGTCCGAGGACCACCGGAGTCCGTTGCTCGACGGCAGCACGGAGTACCTGTTCTGGCAGACGCTCTTCGGCACCTGGGACGACGGCCCGCTGCCAGAGGACCGCCTGCAGGGCTATCTCCTCAAGGCGATCCGGGAGGCCAAGCGCCACACCACCTGGACCTCCCCGGACGAGGAGTACGAGCACGCCGTCGCAGCCTTCACCACTGCAGTCCTCGCAGACGCTGCTGTCCTGGAGTCCGTACGACGCTTTGCCGCGCGGCAAGCCGAGTTCGTCCGCGCGGCCACGCTCGGACAGAAGCTGGTGCAGCTGACGATGCCCGGCGTACCGGATGTCTACCAGGGCACTGAGCTGGTCGACCTGTCACTCGTGGACCCGGACAACCGGCGGCCTGTCGTCTACCAGCACCGCATTGCTCGGCTGCACCGGCTGGACGACGGCGCCAAGCCCGACAACCTCTCGGACGAAAAGCTCCTCGTCACCTCCCGCGCACTCCGCCTCCGTCGGCAGTATCCAGACGCCTTCGCCGGCAGCTACACCCCGCTGCCCACTTCCAACGGCCACGCGGTCGCCTTCGCCCGCGGTGACGCGGTCATCACGGTGGCAACCCGTCTGCCCGCCGCACTGCATCGGCTCGGTGGCTGGGGCGACAGCACGGTCGTCCTCCCGAGTGGGCAATGGAAGAACGTGTTGACCGGTCGTGAGGTGGGTAGTGGAGCAGCCCGCATCCACGAGCTGCTGGAGGACCTCCCGGTAGCCCTGCTCGTGAGGAGCTGAGCCCTTGCACACCTTTACTGTCTGGGCACCTGACGCGTCGTCAGTCGACCTGGTGCTGACCGACAGCCGCCGCGCTCTGGTTCCGCGTGATGGCTGGTGGCAGCTGGAGGTCGCCGAGGCTGGCCATGGGACCGACTACGCGTTCTCCGTCGACGGCAGCGAGCCCCTGCCCGATCCACGCAGTGCCTGGCAGCCGTACGGCGTACACGGCTTCAGCAGGGTCTTCGACGAGGACAGGTATGACTGGACCGACAAGGACTGGGCCGGCCGGGACGTGCGCGGCTCTGTCTTCTACGAGCTGCACATCGGCACCTTCACCCCAGAAGGAACGCTGGAAGCCGCCGCCGGACACCTGGACTACCTGGTGGCACTGGGCGTCGAGGTCGTGTCGCTGATGCCAGTCGCAGCCTTCCCCGGTCAGCACGGCTGGGGGTACGACGGTGTCCACCTCTACGCCGTGCACGAGCCGTACGGCGGCCCGGAAGCGCTGCAACGGTTCGTCGACCGCTGCCACTCCGCCGGCCTGGCTGTCTGCCTCGACGTCGTCTACAACCACCTTGGGCCGAGCGGTAACCACCTAGCCTCCTTCGGGCCGTACTTCACCGACCGGCACACCACGCCTTGGGGTCCGGCGGTCAACCTCGACGACCCCGGCAGCACCGATGTGCGCCGCTGGATCTGCGACAACGCGCTGCGCTGGTTCCGGTCGTTCCACCTCGACGCTCTGCGACTGGACGCCGTACACGCGCTGGCTGACGACAGCCCGACCCACGTGTTGGCTCAGCTGTCGTCAGAGACGGCTGAGTTGTCGAAGGAGGTTGGCCGGCCGCTCGGGCTGGTGGCGGAGTCAGACCTCAACGACCCGCGCATGGTCGAGCCGGTGGACGACGGCGGCTTCGGTATGACGGCGCAGTGGAGTGACGACTTCCACCATGCGCTGCACACGCTGCTGACCGGTGAGCGAGCCGGGTACTACGTGGACTTCGGTGAGCCCGGTGTGTTCGCCAAGACGCTGACGCAGGTGTTCCTGCACGACGGGTCGTACTCCACGTTCCGCGGCCAGGACTGGGGGCGTCCGGTCGACCCGGCCCGGCACCGGGGCGGCGAGTTCTTCGCCTACACCTCGAACCACGACCAGGTCGGCAACCGTGCGCTCGGCGACCGGCCCGCGCTCACGCCAGGGCAGCTCGCGATCGGGGCCGCGCTGGTGATCACCTCGCCGTACACGCCGATGCTGTTCATGGGCGAGGAGTGGGGCGCCTCGACACCGTGGCGCTACTTCACCGATCACGACGAGCCTGAGCTGGCCGAGGCGGTTCGCACCGGTCGCCGGCGCGAGTTCGCCGAGCACGGGTGGGACGCGGAGGAGATCCCGGACCCGCAGGACCCCGAGACCTGGCGCAGTTCGGTCCTCGACTGGTCCGAGCTCGACGAGTCACCCCACCGCGAACTGCTCGCCTGGTACCGCGACCTGCTTGCCCTGCGCGCCCGTACGCCCGACCTGCGCAACGATCGCCTCGACTCGGTCGACATTGCGTACGACGTCAACGGGGACTGGCTGGTGATCACCCGCGGACGTCTTCGCGTGGCGGTGAATCTGGCCGATCACGAGGCCGTGGTGCCGGTCGACGGCGTCCCGTCGTACCAGGTGATGGCCTTCGGCACGGCCGAGGTGGTCACCGATGGTGTTCGCCTTGCCGAGCACGGGGTTGGCATATTCGCCGTCTGAGAACGTCAAGCATTTAACGGGTTTGGCCCATTATTGACGTCAAACCGCACACAAGACGGCGTTGAATTGTGTTTGGTAATGGGTTTTTCCGGAATTGCTTGTGTCGCAGGCCATTCGTGACGGAATGTGGGAATCGCCAGCAGGGGACCGGGGGGTCGAGGGAGGACGAGCGATGACATTCGGAGGCGTCGACTCTTACTACGACTACGAAGAGAAGCAGTGGAAGAGCCGGAGACTGGGTGGCGGCCCGATCCGCCGCGGCCCGGTATGCCCGGCGCCACGGACCGAGCACGTGCTGCACGAACCGCAGCGTGAGCGGCATCCGGCCGGCCGCGACCATCTCACCCGGGACGACAAGACCAAGTCCGTTCTCGGCTGACAATCCGGGTGGCAGGGCCCGCCAGACCAGGTCACCCACAGAACATCCGCAGCGGCCGCCGAGCCGGAACCCGACGGCCGCTGCGGCTTGCTCTGCTCTCAGGCTGGAGGGTCTGCCAGCCACGCCAGCAAGCGGCCCTGCGACCAGCAGCGGCCAATGGCCTCGGCGCGCATCGTCGAGTGATCGAACCCAGCCAGGCCGATGATGCTGTGGCCAGAGGCGCGGCGATCGCCCAAAGTCGGGATCGACGGCGCGACGCCGACCCCTTCGACTGAAACCAACGCCACCGTCCGTCCTGTTGCCGCCTCGTCGAGTCGGTGCAGGAAGCGCAGGCGGCTCTCGAGCGAGAGGCGCGACAGGGACCACGTCGTGGTGACGACAGGCAGGGCGCCCGCAGGCACCTGTACGAAGGCGTCTGGCAGCGCCTCGACGGCGTCACCTTGGATCAGCAGTGGAGGAGCTGTCGCGGCCAACGCCAGCTCCGCGTCGAGCCTCGCGACCTGCTCCAGCTGATCCGGCCACACGCAGGCGCGCATCCATCGAGCCTCATCCGCGTCGGTCACGTCGACCGGATCGAGGTCGACGCCGACCCGGGCCACGACCTCGGGCATCGCCCGCGTTGGCAGGGCCCGGTCTCCCACGATCTTGGCCGATTGCTGCACGGGAGATGACGGGTCGCCCAGCGATTGCCCGTTGCTGTAGCTGATGCCAACGCGGTCGACGTTGAGATTGAGCCCGGCCGAGCAGCCCACGTCGATCAGCCCGATCGCATCCGCACCGACCCGGCGGGCTGCCTCGGCAATGGCCGGATACAGCACGGCGCAGCGTCCGGCCTCGTTGGTCCGCAGCGGCCGACGTACGGCGATGGCCACAACCGAGTCGGTCATCCGCAACAGAGTGTCGACCGCCGCCTCGGCAGCAGCGTCGCCGTCCCCAGCGGCATACGCCGCGGCGAGCTCCGGGGCCCGCCCGGCGAGGGCGAGGTCATGCAGCGCCGCGAGGATCACCGTCGGGTGCCGCTTCCGCGCCGGCGCCGCCTCGATGGCGCGCAGCGCTTCGTCGGACTCGCTCAGGGCGACCGCGACGCGCTCGTACAACGGGGACTGGGCGGCATCGACCTCACCGAAGTGCCGGTACACCTGAGCGGGTGTGCGGGCCCTACCCATGAGCATGGCTCTTCCTGCTGTCGGGCATCCCGGGGAGTCTAAGTGACAAACCAGACAAGGGCTCGAAGTTTCTAGTTACTACCTACTAACTTAGCTGGCATGTCGCCATCCCGGATGACCGGTCAGGAGCGCCGCGCGCAGGTGCTCGCCGTTGCCGAGCAGGAGTTCGCCGTGGCCGGGCTGCACGGCGTGTCGACCGAAACGATCGCCCACCGGGCAGGCATCACCCAGGCCTATGTGTTCCGGCTCTTCGGCACCAAGAAGCAACTGTTCCTCGCCTGCGTCGACGCCGCGTTCGAGCGGATGACACTGGCGATGCTCGGCGCCGGCGGTGCAAGCGGGCTCGAGGCGCTGACCGCGATGGGCCGCGAGTACGACGCCATGCTCGCGGACCGCACCACTCTGCTGCTGCAACTGCAGGGCACGACCGCTGCAGCCGCTGGGGACCCCGAGGTGCGCGACGCGGTCCGGGCCAGCTTCGGCCGGCTCTGGCAGGCCGTCGCCGATACCGCTGGGCTCGATCCGGTCGCAATCAAAGCGTTTCTGGCCTTCGGCATGCTGCTCAACACCGGAGCCGCCCTCGAGTTGGCCGAGGTCGATGAGGGATGGGCCCGGCAAGCACGCACGCGCATCCAGCCCGGACTGTTCAACCACATCACCACCGAGACCAACCAATGAGCACCAGCACCCGTATGAGCCCGCCACCGGCATGCCTATGAACACCGCCACCGGCACCAGGTTCCTAATTCCCGTCGTCGTTTTCGTCGGTCTGGTCGTCGCAGTTGTCGGCAGTCTGGGTGCTCCGCTGATCACCGCGGTCGCGCAGCAGTACGACGTCTCGCTGGCTGCGGCGCAGTGGACTCTGACCATTGCGTTGCTGTCCGGCGCGCTCGCCACTCCACTGCTGGGCCGGCTCGGCTCTGGCCCTCGCCGGCGAACCGTCGTACTGGCTGCTCTCGGCGTCGGCGTGGCCGGCAGCGTGCTGACTGTGATCCCACTGCCCTTTGCCTTGCTGCTCATTGGCCGTGCAGGTCAGGGGGTCGGGCTGAGTCTGACTCCGCTGATGATGGCCACCGCCCGCGATCACCTCGACGAGGCGCAGTCCGGTAGCACGATCGCGCTGCTCTCGGTCGCCTCCACCGCCGGCATTGGTGTCGGCTATCCGCTGGCTGGGCTACTCACCGACCTCGCCGGCATCCGCGCTGCCTACGCCCTCGGTCTGGTCGTCACCGTCGCCGCACTGGGCGCGGCCATCGTCGTACTGCCGCAGGCACCGGCCAGATCGTCCGCACGTGTTGATGTGCGCGGGGCGGTGCTGCTGACTGTGGCGCTGCTCGCGTTGCTTCTCGTTATCAGTCAGACCACGCTGTGGCGCCAGCACGCCACTGCAGCCGCAGCCGTCCTCGTGGTCTCGCTGCTGTTGCTTGCCGTGTGGGCGGTCCTCGAGGCGCGCACCGTCAAGCCGCTGGTCGACGTACGACTCCTTCGTCACCCTGCTGTCGCCGCCGCGAACCTGGCGATGCTCACCGGTGGTGTCGGCATGTATCTGCTGCTCAGCCTGATCACCCGCTACGTCCAGACACCCACCACCTTTGGGTTGGACACCTTCCAGGCTGGGCTCGTGCTCGTCCCGTTCTCGCTGCTCGGCTTCACCGCCGGCAAGCTCGCGCCGCGCCTACGCACCAAGCTCAGCGCCCGCACACTGCTCGCCGCCAGCACAACGGTCGTCCTGGCCGCTTTCCTGCTCTTCGCGCTAGCCCGCGGTCACTTGGCCGAGCCGGTGATCGCGATGAGCATCCTCGGCTTCGGCGTCGGCGCGTTCTCGGCAGCCATGCCCGCAGTCATCCTTGCGGTCACTCCCAAAGCCGAGACCGCCAGCGCCATGAGCGTCAACCAGGTCGTGCGCAGCGTCGGCTTCTCCATCGGCAGCGCCCTCGGCGGCCTCATCCTCGCCAGCCACACCACCAACGTCTTCCCCCGCGAGTCCGGCTACACCACCGCCGCCTGGACCGGCGCCGTCATCACCGTGGCCACCCTCCTCACCATCGCCTCTCTCAAGTCGCGCTTCGCTCGCCGGTGAACAGGCCCGTAGGTCGCGATGTCCGGATGCGGCGGAGTGCGTGATACCCGGCGACCGCATCCTTGCTCCTACCCTCCGCACTGTGGCGTGGCGGTGATCAGACCCGCTCGCGGCTAGAAAGGTGGTGGGTCATCGGCGGGTAGGCGCCGCGGACCAGGCGTGGGCCGATTGAGGACGTCGCCGGAGCCGTCCGGAGCGACGTACGCGTCCCGAATTCCGGTGCGGATGTCCGTGCCGGCGCCGGTGCCGCTGTCGGTGTGGGTGTGGGTGTGGGTGTTGTGGTTGGGGTTGGTGATGGGGCCGCGGGCGGGTGGGACGGTGGTGTGGCGGTGGCCGGTGGGGGTGGTGAGGGTGATGGAGCCGTCGGGGTGGCTGGTGGTGGTC
>NZ_SLWR01000004.1 GCF_004345665.1 Kribbella antiqua | reverse complement strand
CCGCGTCGGTGTCCGGGGTTCCGCCGTGCCGCGTCGGTGTCCGGGGTTCCGCCGTGCCGCGTCGGTGTCCGGGGTTCCGCCGTGCCGCGTCGGTGACCAGCCGGCGAAGGAGCCGCCGCCTGGATTCGACGGCTTCGCTTAGGCTCTCACTAAGCCCGGCGTGGGTTGGTACCGTCGACTGCCGGAGCTTCACCACGCCGCACCGGTGACCAGCCGGCCAGAGAGCCACCGCCCTGGAGTCGATGGCCTCGGTCGTGCTCTCACTGAGCCGTACGCGGGTAGGACCGCCGGCTGCCGAAGCCGTACCCGATGGCGCTGCGGCGCAGGTGCCGGATGCCGTCGGCGCGTTCGGCTCGCCGGACCCGAAACTACCGGCCCGGCAGATGGCGTGAGTGATGCCGCGCCGACGGCACTCGTGGCGGCGTACTCAGAAAGGTGGCGGGTCGTCGGCAGGCGTGCGCCATGCTGCACTCGCGGGAAGGCTGCGGCCATGGCTCACGTCGCCGCTGCCGTTGCTGCTGCCGGTGCCGCTTTCGGTGTCGGTGTCGGTGTGGGCGTCGCGGTTGGGATCGTGCGCGGTGATGGGTCCGCGGGCGGGTGGGACGGTGGTGTGGCGGTGGCCGGTGGGGGTGGTGAGGGTGATGGAGCCGTCGGGGTGGCTGGTGGTGGTCCAGCCCCAGGTGGGGGTGTCTTTGATGACGTGGTGGTATTCGCAGTACGGCGCGAGGCCGGTGAGGGTGGTGGTGCCGGACTGTGCGAAGGGGGTGGTGTGGTCGCGGTCGCAGTCGCGGGAGGTGCGGTTGCAGCCGGGCCAGGCGCAGACGGGGTGGCGGGCGAGCAGGGTTTCGGTGACCAACGCACCGGGGTCGTGGCGGGTGGTGGCGGCTTCCAGCACGATGCCGTTGACCGGGTCGGTCAGCAGCCGCCGCCAGGTGCCGTCTTCGGCGATGCGGCGGGCCATCTCGGCGGGGATGGGGCCGTAGCCGGTCAGTTCGGCGGGGTGGTTGTCGACGCCGAGCAGGGTCGAGGCGGGGATGATGACTTCGATGTGGGGTCGGCGGCGGTGCTGGTCGGGTAGGCGTCTCCCGAGCCAGTCGAGTCCGTTGCGGAGGATGTGTTCGAACAGGTCGGCGGTCACGTCGGCGCGGCGCTGTTCGGCGGTTCGGGTGTCCTTGCCCGGTTCGGTGGCGGCGTCGGTGTGGGGTTGTTCGGCGGCGGCGTCGTTGGCTTGTGTATCGGTGGGGTCGCCGTGGTGGTGTGGCGTGGGCGGGGCGTGGTTGAGCGCGCCGTCGTCTTGGCCGGCGGTGGCGGTGGCGGTGGCGGTGTGTGGGTCGGGTCTGGCGGCGGTGGGTGCCGGCCGGCCCGGGGTGGATCCGCTGGCTGCATGGGCCGTCGCGTTGGTGGCGTCGGTGGTGTGCGTGGGCGGGGTGCCGTGGGGTGCGGTGGTCGAGGGGCCGTCGCTGGTGGTCTTCGCGTGGGTGGTGTCGGTCGCGGCCGCGGCGTTGGCCGCGGTGTCGTCCCGGTTGGTGTCCGGGGTGGTGTTGGGGGTGGTGTTAGGGGTGGCGGGATCCACAGTGGCCCGATTGCAGGTGGCGGAGTTGTGGCTGGCGTCGCCGTTGCCGGAGGGGTCGTTGGTGGTCGACCCCGGGGTGGTGGAGTCGTTGTGCGTGGAGTCGTTGGCAAGCGGCTCGCTGGTGGCGGCGTCTGCGGTGGCCGGGGTGCTGGGGGCGCGGGTGCTGGCTGCGGAGCCGTTGTGCGTGGAGTCGTTGGCAACCGGCTCGCTGGTGGCGGCGTCTGCGGTGGCCGGGGTGCTGGGGGCGCGGGTGCTGGCTGCGGAGCCGTTGTGCGTGGAGTCGTTGGCAAGCGGCTCGCTGGTGGCGGCGTCTGCGGTGGCCGGGGTGCTGGGGGCGCGGGTGGTGGCTGCGGAGCCGCTGCTGGTGGAGCTCTTGGTGGCGGGCTCGCCGGTGGTGGGGTCGCCGGCGGTGGGTGAATCGGTGGTGGTGGGGGTGCCGCGTTTGGCGAGGGTGGCCATGGCTTGGATGGTGACCCAGATTTGCTGGATTTTGTCGGCGGTGTGGACGATCCACAGCCCGGCCATCCCGTTCGGGAGCGGGACGATTTTGCAGGTGCGGTCGGCGACGGCGGCGCGGTGGTTGTCGGTGTCCTCGCGGGTGGTGTGTTTGGCGACCTGGCGGCGCAGGGATTCGAGCAGGTTGCGGTGGGTCTGCTGCGGGGCGCGTTTCAGCACGTGGGCCTCGACGGCGTGGGCGGCGTCGTCGGGCAGGTCGGCGGTGGCTTCGGAGATGGCCAGGGCCTTGCCCCATGTCAGCGCGCCGCACTTCAAGGCGGTGTGGGTGGCGCGCAGGGTGGAGGTGAGGCGCAGGGCGGTGGTCACCTTGCGGGCGATGGTTTCCTTGGTGACCCCCAGCGCCAACGCGAGTTCGGCGTGCCAGGAGCGTTCGGGGTCGATCGGGCGGCCTTTGGTGTCGAGCTGGGTGGGGCGCGGGGCTTCGGTGTGTTCGGCTTGGCGTTGCCGGTAGAACGACGCCATCGCCTCGGCCTTGAGGGCCTCGGCCCAGCCGGCCATCCGGGTCGCGGCCTTGAGCAGTTCGATCAGCGCGATCGGGGACATCGCCCGGGGGCGGGTGTCTTCCAGTGCGGTGGCGAGGGCGCCGCCGGGCGGCAGGCACAGCCAGGCCGGGGCGCCCAGGCCCAGCAGGGCGCGTTCGGCCTCGTCCTGCTCCACGCCGTGCCATTCCTGCCAGTCCAAGTCATCGACACGGGAGGAGCGGGTCGCGACCAGCGGCACATCCAGTTCGACATCCCAGTCGTCCGGCTCCGGGATGAACTGAGGATCAGAGGGGAGGTCGAGGTCGGCGAGGCAGAGCAGGTCATCGGGGACGTAGTCCGGCGGATAACCGTCGTCCAGCGGACGGGAGTGCCAGGCCTTGCAGTGTGCGCAGCAGGCTGTCCGGGTGGGCGCAGAAACCGTGGGCGCGATCGCGGCGGCGGGGACCTGGTGGTCGCCGCCGGGCTGGGTGATCGCGAGCCCTCTCATGCATCTATATTAGAATATGTGTTCGATCAATCCAAGTCGACGGTCTGGTGTTGTGGATGGGGGAATCCGTTGCTGGGGAGCGATTCGGCGAGGAGATTGCTAATGGCAACTATGGGCGAGACTGGCGGGAAGTCGGTCGGCGGCGTCGAGGAGCGGAGAACGTACCGGCGAGCCGGAGGCCGGTGCCGGAGATCGGTGCCAGGGGGCTCGTGCCGGAGGCTGGTGCTGGAGATCGGTGCCAGGGGCCTGGTGCCGGAGGCTGGTGCTGGAGATCGGTGCCGGAGGCTGGTGCCGACCCTGAAGTCACTGCCCGGTGCTCGAAGATGTACGCGTGATCTGGTGGGCGAGAGCGCGGACGGTTTCGGCGGTGGCGATGGCGTCGCTGCGGGCGTTGCCGTGGCGGCCGTCGGAGCTGTAGAGGGCTGGGTCGGTGGAGAGGGGATGGTCGGTGAGGTTGATGTGGATGGTGCCGAGCTTCTCAGCCAGGGCGGCGGTGCGTTCGGACAACATTCGCATTCGTTGTCGGAGGCCCGGCCTGAGCCAGTCGGCGACGGCGGGGCTGTAGGAGATGTCGAACATGCCTAGCGTCATCACGTCGGCTCCGGCGTCCTGTAGCCCAGTGATCATGGTTGTGAGCTCGCGATCGACGCGGTCCGGATCGTAGGTGGCCGGGAAGGCATCGTTACCCCCGCCGACGACCAGCGCGAGATCGGGGCCGAAGGCAACCGCCGGCTCGAGCTGCGTGGCGAGGATCTCGCGCGTACGCAAGCCGCTCACGCCGAGGTTGAGATAAGCGAGCGGTCGTACGGCGCGAAGCTCAGCAGCAATCCGGTCTGCCCATTGGAGATCGCTGTAGCCCTCGAGTGGTTCACACAAGCCCTCCGCGACACTGTCACCGAGTACGACAAACCGACGCCAAGGATGATCGGCCAGCAGTCGAAGGCTTTCACCCGGTGCAAGGCAATGAGGATCGGTCGCCTCGTTCACGCGGCCTCCACAGGGGTTGCATCGAGGACCTTGCCCGGACCACGGCGTACGAGCGGGAAGACGCTGACGAGAAGGCACACGACACCCGACAGGACGAGTGACGGCATCAGGCCGAAGCCGCTCACCAGTTCACCGGCGAGTAGGGCACCGAGCGGGAGTCCGGCGAACGACGACGCCGCGACGACGCCGATGACTCGGGCCTGAAGGTCCTTCGGGACGTGTTCGTAGAGGGCCGCGCCGAACACCGGATTGATCGCAGCCATTCCGATCCCGGACAGGAACGTCACCACCATCACCAGGATCAGATGGTCGCTGAGTCCCAGGACGAGCAGTCGGGGACTCCCGCCGATCAGGGCCCCCAGGGCGAAGGTGAGGTAGCGCGGCACTTTGGTGGCGACGACGGCGAACCCGATGCTGCCCAGCAGTGCGCCGGCGGAGAATGCGCCGAGGGTCAGGCCGAGCCCGGCTGCGGACCCGAGTTCGTCCTTCACCCACAGGGGGATGAAGACCGCTGTACTCGCGCTGGTGAACACGTTGAGCGTAGACGTGGTGATCAGCATGGTGGCGAGCAACGCGTCGCGGCGTACGAAGGCGAAGCCACCCATCAGGGATCGGAAGTACTTCTCGCGCACCGCCGTAGAGATCGTGACCGGCGGGTGGACGAACGCGGCAACGAGCACACCGCAGATCACGAATGTCACCGCGTCGATCCACAGCACCGACGCGGCGTCCGTCCAGTAGATCAGCAATCCCGCCAGGGGCGCGCCGAGCAACGTCGCACCGCGGGCGAACGCTTCGTGCAGCGAGGTGATCCGGATGAGCTCGACCTCGGCGGCCTCCGCCATCGGCCGGACGAGGAGGTCCTTCGATCGGTCCGCGGCACCACGCAGCGCACCCGCGACGGCGACCAGCAGCAGGAGCGCGACGAATCCGAGCCGGGTGGTCGCAGCGATTGCGGCCACTGCGACCGCGCTGGTGACGTTGGCGAGGATGGACGTACGGCGCGGACCGAGGCTGTCGATGACGGGTCCGGCCATGACGCTAGCCACGATGTACGGCACCATCTCGACCGCAGCCACCAGACCCATCCGCGCCGCGCTGCCGGTGGTGACCAGCACCAGCCATGGGATCGCAACCATCGAGATCCGGCTGCCGACCGCGGACAACACATCCGCGACGAACAGCACCACGAGTCCGCGTCGAGGCGTCATGGCTGCGGGTGCAATTCTCGGTAGAGCTTGCGGAGGGCAACTTTGTCGACCTTGGCGATCCGGGTCAGCGGCAGCTCATCGACGAAATCGATAGCCGCAGGACTCCACATGTCATTCAAGGTGTCGGTGACCAGCTGCTGGAGCTCCTCGGCAGGAACAGCCTGTCGGGTGACGACGAAGGCGTGGACCGCTTCACCGACCACAGGATCAGGTACGCCGATGACAGCGGCGGTGCGGACGGCCGGATGGGTGCCCAGAACGTCTTCTATTGGCCGGCAGAAGATGGCCCAGTTGCGCCGCGTGGTGACGATCATGTCGTGCACCCGGTCGACCAGGAACAGGTATCCGTCCTTGTCGACGTAGCCGAGATCGCGTGTCCGCAGCCACCCGTCGACCAACGTCTCCGCGGTCAGTTCCGGCTTGCCGAGGTACCCCGCGAACGTCAACTTGCTCCGCACCCACACCTCCCCGGTCTGCCCAGGCGGAAGGACCTCGCCCGAGGAGTCGCGGATCTCCAGCCGCACATCGCCGTACGGCGTACCTGCGGAAGCCAACCGCTCTGGATGCAAAGGGTCCTCGGTCAAGCCCGGCAAGGCGGTGACGACAACAGCCTCGCTCAGCCCGTAGACGATCCGCAGCACCGGCCCGAAGCGCTCGATCCCTTGCCGAAGCCGCGCTGGTGTGGCCGGACCAGCGCCAACGTTCAACATGAAAAGACTGCTGCAGTCGTACGACGAACCGCCGGGATGATCGAGCAGTTCGTAGAGCATCGGCGGCGTGACGTACGTCGAGGTGATCCGCTCGGACGACACGATCCGGTAGAACTCCTCCGGCGACCAGGTGTCGGTGAGAAACAGCACGCCCCCGGTGAACAGGTTGAAGAAGCTGGTGATCTGCCCACTCGCCAGCCACAGCGGCGAACTCGAGTAATGCCGCAACAGTGGGAACCCATGAGCGACGAACGCCTCGGCCAGCGCGAGGATCTGCTCGTAGAAGCTCTGCGTGTGGTGCACCAGCTTCGGATCGCCGGTCGTCCCACTCGTCTGCAGCACCGAATCCGGCTCCGGCGCCGAGGGATCGATCTTGTACGGCGCCGGGTCCACCGGGCCAAGCGTCAGTTGGGTCAGGGAAATCGCCCGCATCGGCTCAAGCGACGCGGCGAGCTCCCGCCCAAGCTCAATCGTCCCGTCGTACACGAGAGCGTCCGCATCCGACAGTACGGCGAAGCGGTCGATCTCGCGGCGGGACGTGATCGGCGCACACCACAGCACGCGGCAACCGTGCAGATGCAGAGCCAGCTGGAGCGCCGGCGCATCGAAGCAGTTCGCCGCCATCACCAGCACCTTGGCGCCCGGCCGGATCCCGGCATCCCGGGCCGCGGCGGCGATCCGGAGCACGTCATCGACCAGTTCGCCGTACGTCGCAGTCCGGTCGCCGCGGACCAAGGCCGGCCGGTCCGCGAAATCGTTGAACCGCGTCAGTGCGGGCACCACATAATTGCTGCTGTTTTCGGGCAGGGCGAATTCAAGCGGCATTTCGTCAATTCCCCTCGACTCCGGCCACCCCCAGCCGTGGGCGTGACTCTACTGGATGCGCGGGGCGCTGGAAAGAGGCTGGAATCCGATCTATCGTCGCTCTGTGGAGTCGGGCGATCACTCCTCTTTGCAGGTGAAGGAATACCCCTGCGATCCAGCCGGGCAACCTCCCGTCTAACCGCTGCGGGAGCATTTTCAGAAATGCAATTCCGTTTCATTGACCGGATTCCTCGGCGCGTATTACGGTCCGTCCGCACCTGATTCCGCCACCGGTGTCCCAGGAGGTTGACGTCCCATGCGAATTTCCAGCAGCTGGCGTACGGTCGCGGTGACCGCCGTACTCACCCTGGCCGGCTCGACATTGGCTGGGGCCGACTACAGCCCCGGGCACCGCGATGCCGAGTGGGTCGGGACGTGGGCCACCGCGGTCACCCATGGCAACGCGGCCGGCTCGACAAACCTCGGGCTCACCGACCAGAGCGTCCGGCTGGTGGTGCGGCCGACCGTCGGCGGCGACCGGATCCGGATCCGGCTGTCGAACATCTACGGCGAGAAAACGGTCACTGTCGGCGCCGCGACCGTTGCCAAGCCCAACAAGTCGACGCCGGAGCTGTCCGACATCGACCCGGAAACCCTGCAGACGTTGACGTTCAACGGATCCGGGACCGCATCGATGGTCAAGGGCAGCGAGCTGCTGAGCGACCCGGTGAACCTCGAGCTGTCGAACCTCGACGACCTCGTGGTCAGCCTCTACTTCCCGGTGAACACCGGCCCGACGACGTTCCACGGCTCGTCGATCCAGGACAACTTCGTCGGCCCGTCGAACCTGGTCGACCAGCCCGGCGGAGCGGCGTACACGCTGACCCGTCGCTGCTGCTGGTTCTTCCTCTCCGGTGTTGATGTCGAGACCGACAAGTCCGCAGGGTCGATCGTCGTACTGGGCGACTCGATCACCGACGGCACGGCCAGCACATTCAACGCGAACAACCGTTGGCCTGATCAGCTCGCCGAGCGACTCGTCGCGGCCGCCGGCACCAGGCCGGTGCCGAGCGTGCTGAACGCGGGCCTCGCCGGCAGCCGGCTCAACCATGAAGGCAGCGAGCCGTCCGACAACGGCCTCTTCCCCGGCTTCAACGAGGTCGGTGTGAACTCTCTGGCCCGGCTGAACGAGGACGTGTTCGCTCAGACCGGCGTCCGCACAGTGATTACCGAGCTCGGCGTCAACGACATCTGGATGTCCGACGACTCGGCCGCCGAGATCATCGGCGCGCTTCGCCAGGTCAACGCGCAGGCCAAGGAACGCGGGCTGCGCAGCCTGGTCACCACGATCGCGCCGTTCGAAGGCCTCGGCGGCACGGACAGCTGGACGCCGGCAAAGGAAGCCACCCGCCAGGCGGTGAACAGCTACCTACGGGAGAGCCACGAGTTCGACGGAGTGCTCGACTTCGACGCCGTACTGCGTGATCCGGCTCAGCCGAGCAAGCTGAACCCGGTGTTCGACTCGGGCGACCACATCCACCCGAACGACGCGGGCTACCAGGCGATGGCGGCGTCCGTTCCGCTGAAGCTGGTGCGCTGAGTGCGGACAGCAAACGATCTCCTGGCAGCTCTGGGATCTGAGCAAGGCCGGCGCGATCCGATGCCGCTGTTCGCCGAGTTGCATCGGATCGGCCCGGTCTGCCGCCTGGAGCCGGGGAGTTCGCCGTACGCCGTGGTGGTCAACGGTTTCTACGCGGCGCAGGAGGCGCTGAAGGACACCCGGTTCCATCGGCTGCTATCGGCGGATCCGGATCCGAAAGACTCGGTCCTGCGCCGCCTCGGCGGGTCGATGATGTTCCGCAACGAGCCGGACCATCTGCGGATGCGTAAGGTTTTCCAGGCCGTGCTGATGCCACGGCGGCTGACCGGGTTCGAGCCGGTGGTGGACAGCCTGGTCGGCGAACTGCTCGACGACCTGGGCAAGGCCGGCGCGGATGGTCAGGTGGTCGACTTCGTCGACTTCGCCTACCGGTTGCCGATCACGGTGATCGCGACCTTCCTTGGCATTCCGCGCTCCGATGTCGGCTGGTTCCGTGATCGCACGCAGCGGATCGACGACTACCTCGACCTCGGCGGCAAGGCGCCGGAGCGACTGGCCGCGGCGAACCAGGCCGCCGACGAGCTCAACGCCTACTACGCCAGGATGATCGCCGACCGCCGGATCCGCCCGCGCGGCGACCTGGTCGGCTCGCTCGTCCACGCCCTCGATTCCGGTACGGCGGGGATCGACGAGCAGGAGCTGATCGACAACCTTCTCGTCCTGGTCAACGCCAGCTTCGTGACCACGATGAATCTGCTCACCAACGGTCTCGAGCTGTTGCTCGCCGAACCGAGGCTGGTCGAGGCCTTGCACGACGATTCCGGGCTCGCTGCCGACTACGTCGAGGAGATCCTCCGGCACCAGAGCTCGGTGCAGTTGATCAGCCGCAAGGCCTCGACCGACCTCGAGCTGGCGGGGGAGACGATCACCGAAGGCAGCCTGGTGCTGATCCTGCCGGGCGCGGCCAATCGCGACCCGGCCAAGCATCCCAACGCCGACACCTTCGATCCAGGACGGGACGACCTGCAGCATCTGTCCTTCGGCGCCGGACCGTTCTACTGTGTCGGGGCTGCGCTGGCGCGGATGGAAGGACGCGCCGCGCTCGGCCAGTTGTTCGAGCGGTTCCCCGGCTTGCGGTTCGCGGGCGAGCCGGTCCGCAGTCGTAGCCTGCTGTTGCGTGGGCACCAGTCCATGCCGATCCGATTGGGGTGAGCTCGAACCATGCCGCTGGATCCACAGGTCGAGGCGATGCGCGCGGAACGCGCGGCCGGCGACGTGCCACAGCTCTACACCCAGACGCTGGCGGAGGCTCGTGCCGCTGATCTCGCGTCCATCCAGGCCGCGGGTGGTGAGGTCGAAAACGTTCACCACGTCGAGGACATCACTACGGACGACGGCCTGCCGCTGCGCGTCTACCGCCCCGATCTGACCGGTCCGTTGCCGACGTTGATCTACTTCTTCGGCGGTGGATGGACGCTCGGCAGTATCGAGACGGCCGACGGCATCAGCCGCAAGCTGGCCAACGCCGTTCCTTGCCAGGTCATCACGGTCGGCTACCGCCTCGCGCCGGAACACCCGTTCCCGGCCGCGGTCAACGATTGCCACAGCGCCACGCATTGGATCGCGGCGAACGCGGACAAGCTCGGGGTGGATCCGACCCGGTTGGTCGTCGGTGGAGACAGCGCCGGCGGGAACCTCGCGGCCGCGACCACGTTGCTTGCCCGCGACAACGGTCCTGCACTGGCCGGCCAACTCCTCGTCTACCCCAACACCCTCTACGGCTCGGACACGATCTCCATGCGCGCCGGTGAAGACCCGCACCTGTTCAACAAGACGTCCGTCCGCTGGTACTGGAACCACTACCTGACCGACCCCGCCGACGGCCAGAACCCGCTGGCCTCCCCGCTTCTCGCCGAATCGCACGCAGATCTTCCGTCGGCGCTGGTGATCACCGCGGAGTACGACCCACTGCGCGACGAAGGCGAGTACTACGCCGAGAAGCTGCACGCCGCCGGTGTCCCGACCACCCTGAGCCGGTACGACGGGATGGTCCACGGCTTCTTCGCCATGTCCGGCATCCTCGATGGCGGCCAGAAAGCAATGTCCGAAGCCGCCGAGTGGTTGAGCGGAGTCTTCGCGGATGGCTGATGCCCTCAGCGACTACGAATCCCAGGCAGCTGCAATCCTGCCGACGGCCGTCTGGGATTTCGTTGCCGGCGGCAGCGGTTCCGAAATCACCCTCCGGCTCAACCGGATGGCGCTCGATGCGGTCACCCTCGTACCGCGGGTGCTGACCGGAGTCGACAAGCCGGACACGACGGCCGCGGTGCTCGGCCACGAGTGGTCGTCGCCGATCGCGGTGGCGCCGATGGCTTACCAACGACTCCTGCACGCCGAGGGTGAACTCCAGTTGGCCGGAGCAGCCGCGGACGCTGGAATCCCCTACATCATCAGCACTTTGAGCAGCTACACCTTGGAGGAGATCGCGGGGGCGGCGGCGCTCTCCTGGTTCCAGCTCTACTGGCTGCGGGATCGCGCGATGATCAGATCGCTCGTGGACCGTGCCGGGAAGGCCGGCTGCCGCGCGTTGATGGTGACCGTCGACGTACCCGTGATGGGCCGGCGACTTCGCGACGTTCGTAACTCTTTCGCACTGCCTGAAGACGTCGTCGCGGCGAACTTTGTCGACATGGTGACAGAGGCCCACGCGCCTGTACCGGGACTCTCGGCGGTTGCCGCCCACACGGCGTCTGCCTTCGAGCCTGCCGTGTCCTGGCGCGACCTGGAATGGCTGCGAAGTTCGACTGAGCTTCCCCTTGTGGTGAAGGGGATTCTCGATCCGCGGGACGCCCGGCGCGCCGTGGATGCCGGCGCCGCCGGTGTGGTCGTGTCGAACCACGGTGGCCGCCAGCTCGACACGGCGATCGCGTCGATCGATGCCCTCGGCCCCGTTGTCGAGGCCGTGGGCAACGACTGCGTCGTACTCCTGGACAGTGGGATTCGCAGTGGTACCGATGTCATCAAGGCGATCGCTCTCGGCGCGTCCGCCGTACTGGTGGGGCGGCCGTTGCTGTGGGCATTGGCTGTGGAAGCTGTGGATGAAGCGCTCGACCTGCTGCGGCGAGAGCTCCGGGATGCGATGTTGCTGGCCGGTTGCGCCGATCTGAACGCGGTCGGCGAGCTGACGACGGGGAGGACGCCGTGGCAGATCTCCGGCTGACCGACTTGCACGGTTCGCTCACCGACCGGGCGCTCAACTCGATGAACTTCCTCAACGAGATTTCGCACCACTACCCTGACGCGATCTCACTGGCTGCCGGCCGACCGACCGAGGAGCACTTCGACCTCGACGACGTACACGCCTACCTGCGCCGCTTCGCCGACCACCTCCGCGAGCAGGGGCACGATGAGCCGGCAGTGCGGCGGACGATCCTCCAGTACGGCCGGACCAAGGGCATCGTGCACGACCTGATCGCCCGCAACCTCGAGGTCGACGAGGACATCCTGGTCGAGCCGGAGTCGATCGTAGTAACCGTTGGCTGCCAGGAAGCGATGCTCCTCACCCTCAGAGCCCTCCGCCGGGATCCCGCCGACTTACTGCTCGCGTTCTCACCCTCGTACGTCGGAATCACCGGTGCTGCTCGCTTGGTCGACTTGCCCGTTGTGTCAGTTGCCGAGGACGACGATCTGGCCGTGGTGGTGAAGTCGGTACGGGCGGACGGACGCCGGCCGCGGGCCTGCTACGTGATGCCGGACTTCGCCAATCCCTCCGGCCTCAGCCTGGACCTGGCGGCCCGAAAACGATTGCTGGAGGTTGCGGCCGAGCAGGACCTGCTGTTGCTCGAAGACAACCCGTACGGGCTCTTCCCTGCCGACGGCGTCGACCGAATGCCGACGCTGAAGGCGCTCGACACCGACCGCCGGGTCGTCTACCTGGGATCGTTTGCCAAGACCGGGTTGCCCGGCGCCCGCGTCGGATATGTTGTCGCGGACCAGACCGTCGAAGCTCCGGACGGAAGTATCGGACGTCTGGCCGACGAGCTTTCGAAGATCAAGAGCATGGTCACGGTGAACACCTCACCGGTCGCCCAGGCCGTGATCGGCGGCAAACTCCTCGCGAACGATTTCAGCCTGGTCGCGGCCAACCGGCGTGAGCGCCAGATCTACGCCGCCAACCTGCGAGCCATCACCGACGGTCTCGCCGCACGCTTCCCAGGCGGTGAGATCAGCTGGACCGTTCCGTCCGGCGGATTCTTCGTCGTCGTCACCGTCCCGTTCCCGGTCGACGACGTACTGCTGGAGAAGTCGGCCCACGAGTACGGCGTTCTGTGGACCCCGATGAGCCACTTCTACGACGGCGACACCCCGATCCATGCGCTCCGGCTGTCCTGCAGCTCGGTGACGCCTACCGAGATCGAGGTCGCCCTCGACCGCCTCGCCGCGCTCATCACCGACGAACTGGTCCTTTCTGGCGCAGGAAAACTGGATCTGTAGAGCAGACCGGTCTGCTCCTAGTTTGGAGCCATGACCACCACCTGCGAGATCCCGGTAGTAGACGTTCCCGCCGCTCAGCGGCTGGTCACTGGCCAGTTCGCTCAGCTGCTGGCGATGGTGTTCGGTTCCGGGCTGAGCATGTACCTGCTGACCTCGGTGGTTCCGCTTTACCTCGCAGCCAGCGGGTCCGGTGGGATCGGCGCGGGGCTGTCGACTGGCGCGATGATGCTGTCCGCGGTCGGTGTCGAGTTGGTGGTGCCGCGGATGCTGGCCCGCTGGGGCTACCGCGTGGTCCTCGGACTCGGGCTGATCCTGCTCGGCGCGCCTTCGCTGATCCTGTTGCTCACGGCATCGCTGCCGATCGTCCTCGCGGTGTGCGTCATTCGCGGCGCCGGCCTGGCGATCCTGGTCGTGGGCGCCGTCGCGCTGGTCGCGGAAGTTGCCCCGAGCCACCGTCGGGGCGAGGCCTTCGGTGTCTACGGGCTGGCCGTCGGTTTGCCGGCAGTGATCGGTCTCCCGCTCGGCGTCCACCTGACCAACCTGATCGGTTTCGACGCCCTGTTCGTGCTGGCCGCGGTCGCGTCACTGGCCGGACTCGTCACCGTGAGTGCGATGCCCCAGACCACCAGCGTCGAGGAACAGCACGTCAAGGTGCTCGGCGGTCTGCGGGGGAGTGGGCTGTTGATGCCGACGTTCGTGTTCGCCGCGGTAACGGTTGCTGCTGGCATCAGCGTGACATTCCTGCCGCTGGCCGTTGCCAAGGACAAGCACTCGCTGGTTGCCACAGCCCTGCTGATGCAGGCGATCACGGCACCTGCCGCTCGTTGGCTGGCCGGTCGGTACGCGGATCGGATCGGCCCGGCGAAGCTGCTGGCACCGGCGCTCGTCTTTGCCGCTGCCGGTGCCGGTGCTCTGGTCCTGATCGGCAGTACCGTCGCCATCGTCGTGGGTTCAACCCTCTTCGGCATCGGTTTCGGCGCCGCGCAGAACCTGACGCTCACGCTGATGTACAACCGCGTCCCGAAGTCCCGCTACGGCCAGGTCAGCGCACTGTGGAACCTGGCGTACGACGGTGGTTGGGGCATCGGCGCCATCATCTTCGGCGCGGTGGTCGCCGGCACCGGCTACCCGTTGGCCTTCGGTCTGACGGCCGCCGTGGTCGCCGTCGCTGTCGTTCCCGCGGTTCAGAGTTTGCCCTGACCGGGGCGGTGGGGTGGGTCAGAGTTTGCGCAGCCGGACGTAGCGGACGGTGTGGTCGGCGCCTTTGCGGAGGACGAGGGTGGCGCGGGAGCGGGTGGGGAGGATGTTCTCGCGCAGGTTCGGGCCGTTGATGCCGTCCCACAACGACTCGGCCTTCTTGATCGCCTCGTCCCGGCTGAGTTCGCCGTACCGGACGAAGTACGACTCCGGGTTGCGGAAGGCGGTCTCCCAGAGCTTGAGAAAACGATGCACGTACCAGCTCCGGATGTCGTCCGCGGCGGCGTCGACGTACACGGAGAAGTCGAAGAAGTCGCTCACTGCCAGGCCGCTCTTGCCGTCGGCATGGCGGGGCGCGGGCTGCAGAACGTTCAACCCCTCGAGCAGCAGGATGTCCGGCTGCTCGACTGTCGTCCGTACGTCGGGCATCCGGTCGTAGTGCAGATGCGAGTAGACCGGCGCCTCGACCGTGTCCATGCCTGACTTCACCTCGACGACGAAGCGCAGCAGGGACTTGCGGTCGTACGACTCCGGAAAACCTTTGCGCATCATCAGGTTCCGGCGCTCCAGCTCCGCGTTCGGCCAGAGGAAGCCGTCGGTGGTGACGAGCGCGACCCGCGGGTGCTCGGGCCAGCGGGCCAGCAGCTCACGCAGCAAGCGGGCGGTGGTGGACTTGCCGACGGCAACCGATCCGCCGATGCCGATCACGAACGGGGTCCGGGTCGCGGCCGGCTTGCCGAGGAAGTCCTCGGTGTCGGCGTGCAGCGCGCGGGCGTGCCGGACGTAGAGCGACAGGATCCGGGACAACGGCAGGTAGACCTCACGGACCTCGTCCATGTCGATCTCGTCGCCCAGACCGCGGAGTCGCTCGACCTCGTCCGCGGTCAGCGGCGACTCGGTCGTCTCGGCCAGTTGCGCCCAGGCCGTCCGGTCCAGCTCGGTGTAGGGAGTCACCTCCCGCGTCGGCTGCAGCATGAGCCCATTCTTCCCACGGCAGTACGCGCGCACCCACACCGGGCGGGCGTGGCCTACATCTCAACTTAGGCGAGGTCTGGAAACCGCTTGCTGAGCTATTGACGCTCTGTGGGGGCGTGCGTACGGCGTGTCCCACAATAAGTGTCGAAGGTATTTACGAAACTTTCGACATGCCGTCCGTGAGGGAGATTTGGTCTCGACGCCGTGCTGGGGGCGGTGGTCGAGGAGGCCGGGTTGACCGGGTCGTATGCGAGGATCGACGGCGTCGAAGCGACACGTCGGTACAAGGACGGTCAGCGGTATCTGTTCCTGCTGAACCACGGGGACCGGGAGGTGCGGGTGGTGGCTGACAGAGCGGGGACCGAGCTGCTCACCGGCGAGCAGGTCGAGGCCGGGGCGAAACTGGTGCTGCCGGCAACCGGTGTGCTGGTGATGCGGTCGGATGACGACCTTTGACCCCTGCTGGCTCGGCAGCAAGAGGTTGCCCGAGGTAACGATCCATGCGTCCGGCGCGCTCGCGCAGACGATCCGGGCCGAGTTCCGGCAGACGCCGCGGCTGCGCACCGAGCTGGAAGTTGCCCTGTGCACCATTGGCCGGCTCGACGAGACGCCACTGGCCGGCCTGATTCGCCAGGTGCTGCCGACCGACGGGCTGGGCGACGAAGGCTTCGTGGTGATGCGACAGGGCAACAATCTGGTCGTCGCCGCCGAAGCCGGCCGCGGGCTGCTCTACGGGTACTTCTACCTGCTGCGGTACTTCGAGTGGATGGACGGCGACTTCACCGTGGTCGAGCGGCCGGCGATCCCGGTCCGGATGCTCGACCACTGGGACAACCTGACTCCGCATCCGGTGATGGGCTCGGTCGAGCGCGGGTACTCAGGTGGATCGATATTCTTCCGCGACGGCCGCGTGGTCGAGGATCTCACCCGGGTACGCGCGTACGCCCGGCTGCTCGCGTCGATCGGCATCAACGCGGTCGCGGTCAACAACGTCAACGTGCACGCCGCCGAGACCCGGCTGCTCACCGACCACCTCCCCGACGTGGCCCGGCTGGCCGGCGTGTTCCGCGAGTACGGGATCGCGCTCCACCTGTCGGTGAACTTCGCCTCGCCGATCGAGCTCGGCGGCGTGGACACCGCCGATCCACTGGACGAGCGGGTCGCCCGGTGGTGGTCGTCCGCGGTCAAGCGGGTGTACGACGCCGTACCGGATCTGGGCGGGTTCGTCGTGAAAGCGGACTCGGAGAACCGGCCGGGGCCGCATACGTACGGGCGTGATCACTCCGACGGGGCGAACATGCTCGCGCGGGCGCTGGCGCCGTACGGCGGAACCGTTTTCTGGCGGTGTTTCGTGTACGACTGCCATCAGGACTGGCGTGATCGCAGCACCGATCGCGCGCGGGCGGCGTACGACCACTTCATCCCGCTGGATGGGCGGTTCGACGACAACGTCGTACTGCAGATCAAGCACGGGCCGCTGGACTTCCAGGTGCGCGAGGCGGTGTCGCCTTTGCTGGGGGAACTCCAGGAGACAACGTTTGCTCTAGAGCTGCAGGTGACGCAGGAGTACACCGGGCAGCAGAAGGACCTGTGTTACCTCGGCCCGTGGTGGCGGGAGATCCTGCACTTCGACACGACCGGTGCCGACGGCCCGACCGTTGCCGAGCGCACCAAGGCGATCGTTGCCGTCTCCAACATCGGCGACGACCCGAACTGGACCGGCCACAAACTTGCCCAGAGCAACCTCTACGCGTACGGGCGGCTCGCCTGGGATCCGTCGGCAGACCCGGTCAGCCTGCTGCACGAGTGGGCTGCGGCGACCTTCGCGATGGACGACCGGACCCGCTCCGAGCTGGTCGCGATCATGGCAGACTCGTGGCGCACGTACGAGCGCTACACCGCACTCCTCGGCGTCGGCTTCATGGTCACGCCGGGCACCCACTACGGGCCGAACGTCAACGGATACGAGTACTCCGCCTGGGGCACCTACCACTTCGCCGACCGCTACGGCGTCGGCGTCGACCGGACTGTCGCCACCGGCTCAGGCTTCACCGGCCAATACCCCGAACCCCTCGCCGGCCGCTACGAGAACGTCTACACCTGCCCGGACGAACTCCTGCTCTTCTTTCATCACGTCCCTTACGACCACGTCCTCCAGAACGGCCGCACGGTCCTCCAGCACATCTACGACACCCACTTCCAGGGCTACGAAGAAGTCGAAGCCATGCTCACCCGCTGGAAGTCCATCGCCGACCGCTTCGACCCGACCACCCGCGAAAACATCACTCCCCGCCTAGAAGCCCAGCTCGCGAACGCCCGCGAATGGCGAGACCAGGTAAACACCTACTTCTACCGCCTCAGCGGCATCCCCGACGCGCATGGCCGCACGATCTACAGGTAGTCCCCGGGCCGAGCCGGGCGGTTTGCGTCGAGTGGGCGGTGGATGCCCTTGCCGGAGCCGATCACCCGCTCCTGGCCAGCTCCGATAGCGGGTTGTTTGATCGCTAGCGGCCTATTACTCGCTACCGGTGAAATGACCCGGTAGCGAGGTCGGCGGAGGGTGGGTTTGGTCCTGAAAGCGGACGGTTGGTGGGGGGCCTCACCCCATCGGGGTGTACCGAAGGACGGGTAGTGGTCGGCTGCGGCAGCGCTCCGCCCGCCTGGGCACGCGGGCGACTCGCCAGGTCGGCTGCCCACTACCCGTTCTTCGGTACGGCGGGCCGCTAGCTCACCACTCGCGAGGAGCATCTCAGGGTGCGGGTGTGGTCCACAGCGCGGACTTGGCCGGTGAGGGTGATGGGGAGGGTGGTGTGGATGTCGCGGCTGGAGGGGGCTAGGCGGAGTTCGATGGCGCCTGGTTCGACGACTCGAACTCCGGTGCGGGTGGCGAAGGAGGTCAGGTCGGCGTGGGCGGTGAATTCGACGGTGCGGGCTTCGCCCGCTGGGATGTCGACGCGGTGGTAGCCGATCAGGCGCGTGACTGGGCGGGTAACGGTTGCTACCGGATCGCCTAGGTAGAGCTGGACGATTTCGGTTCCGTCGCGTGGGCCGGTGTTGCGGACGGTCACTTTGACCGTGACCGTCCCATCGGTCGGCATCGAGGAGCGGTCCGCCTGAGCGTCGCTCCATTCGAAGGTCGTGTACGACGTCCCGTGGCCGAACGGGAACAAGGCCGTCGGATCCACGCTCGACACCTTGCTCGGCCCCGCGAGCGGCTGATGCAAGTACGTCCCCGGCTGGGCGCCCTCGCTGCGCGGAAGGCTGACGGGCAGTCGCCCAGAGGGATTGACCGCACCGGTGAGCACTCGAGCCAGCGCCGGCACACCCTCCTGCCCGGGGAAGAACGCCTGCACGATCGCTGCCGCACGATCAGCAAATCGGCCGAGCGCGTACGGGCGTCCGGACAGCAGCACGAGCACAGCCGGCGTGCCGGTGCCGAGAACCGCGTCGACCAGCTCCGCCTGACGGCCGGGAAGGGCGAGGGTCTCGACGTCGCAGCCCTCGCCGGAGGTTCCGCGACCGAACAACCCGGCACGGTCGCCGACGGCAACGATCACCACGTCGGCTTCGGTGGCCGCGGTGATCGCCTCGTCGAAGCCATCGACTGAGTCTTCGTCGACGGCGCAACCCTCGGCAGTCTTCAGATCGATGCCCTGAGCAACCAGCGCCTCAGCAAGTGACAAGATCGGCACGCCATCCTCGGTGCCCGGATAGCGCGGTCCGATGTGCATCGGGAACGTGTAGCAGCCGAGCATCGCATGCGGATCCATCCCGCGCGACCCGACCAGCGCCACCTTCTTGCCAGGGGCAACCGGCAGTACGCCGTCGTTGGCCACCAGCACAATCGATTCCTCCGCCAACCGAGCGGCGATCGAGCGGTTGCCGGCGCTGTCCAAATCGATCGGCCCACGAGGCTCCGGCGACCAACCGTCCAACAGCCCCAGCGAGTCCTTCTGGCGCAAGACCCGCCGCACCGCGCGATCGACGTACGAGATGTCGAGCCGGCCCTCCTCGACCTCGGCGATGAGCGCCTCGGCGTAGGTGTTCACGGTGGGCAGCTCGACGTCGATCCCGGCCTTCATGGCGAGCGCGGCTGCCTCGCCGTCGGTGCCGGCGACCTGGTGCAAGGTGCGGAGGAAGGCGATGGCGAAGTAGTCCGCGACGACCGTCCCGTCGAAGCCCCACTGGTCCCGCAGCAGCGTCGTGAGCAACTCCCCGTCGGCGGCGACCGGCACGCCGTCGATCTCGGCGTACGAGTTCATCACCGTACGCGCGCCGCCCTCGATGACCGCCATCTCGAACGGCGGGAGGATGACGTCGGCCAGCTCCTGCGGCCCCATCGACACCGGCGCGAGGTTGCGGCCGGCGCGGGAGGCCGAGTAGCCGGCGAAGTGCTTGAGGGTCGCGTGCACGCCACCGTGCTGGAGCCCGCGGACGTACGCCGTACCGATCGTGCCGACCAGGTACGGGTCCTCGCCGATGGTCTCCTCGGTGCGGCCCCAGCGATAGTCGCGGGTGACGTCGAGGACCGGAGCGAGGCCGAGGTGGGTGCCGACCGAGCGCATGTCGGCGCCGATACGCGCCGCCATCTCTTCGACGAGTGAAGGATCGAACGTTGCGCCCCAGGCGAGCGGCGTCGGGTAAATCGTGGCGCCGTACGCCGCGAAGCCGGTCAGGCATTCGTCATGCGCGATGGCCGGGATGCCGAACCGGTTGGCGGCCATGATCTGGCGCTGGGCGGCGGCCAGTGAGCGGGCGCCGGCCGTGGCCTCGACCGGGCGGGTGCCGAACGGGCGGGTGAGCTGGCCGAGGCCGTCCTTGATCACGTCGTCCCAGACCGGCGGGTCGCTGCTCATGTCGTGCTGGTACGGCGCGACGTCCTCGCCACTGTCACCGGCACCGACCCACAGACCGGCCAGTTGGGCGACCTTCTCGCGTAGCGTCAGCTCTGCCAGCAATGCCTCGACCCGGTCGCTCATCCAACTCCTCGAAAGTTTCGGTGTCGATTACGATACCTGCGCCGAGGTTAGCTTGTATTGTGCTGCTTGCACAGCGCTCGAGCCGGGTGGAGGACCTCGTGGGCCAGCGGATGACCATTTCGAAAATTGCGGAGCAGGCCGGTGTGTCCGTGCCCACCGTGTCCAAGGTGCTGAACGGCCGCGCCGACGTCGCCGAGGAAACCCGCGCGAAGGTCGAGAGCATCATCCAGGAGCACGGCTACCGGCGCCGTACCACCAGTACGCCGAGCAGCCCGATGATCGACCTCGTCTTCCACGAGATCGGCGGCGCCTGGGCGGTCGAGCTGATCCGCGGCGTCGAAGAGGTGGTCCGCGACGAGGGCGTCGAGCTGGTGCTGTCGGAATGCGGCGGCGCCCGGCGGCCGCGGCAGCAGTGGATCGAGTCCGTCCTGCTCCGCCGTCCGCTCGGCGTGATCATGGTGTTCTCCGACCTCGACGCGGATCAGCGGGCGCAGCTGGAGGCGCGGCGGATCCCGTTCGTGGTGGTCGACCCGGTCGGTGACGAGGGCGACGACGTACCGTCGATCGGCTCCGCGAACTGGAACGGCGGCCGGATGGCGACGCTTCACCTGCGCAAACTCGGCCATGAGCGGATCGGCATGATCGGCGGCCCGGTCGAGACGCTGTGCTCGCGGATGCGGGTGAACGGCTACACCGACGCGCTGCGGTCGACCGGGGCCACTGTCGATCCCGACCTGATCCGGAACGGTGACTTCGAGGTCAGCAGCGGGCACCGGGAGGCGCTGGCGCTGCTCAGCCTGCCGGAGCCGCCGACCGCGATCTTCGCCGGCAGCGACCTGCAGGCGCTGGGTGTGTACCAGGCCGCGCGCGAGCTCGGGCTGGAGATCCCGCGCGATCTGTCGGTCGTCGGGTACGACGATCTGCCGGTGGCGCAATGGGTGGCGCCGACGCTGACCACGATCCATCAGCCGCTTCGCCAGATGGCGGAGCTGGCGACTCGCCTGGTGCTGGACCTGGCTCGCGGTGTTACTCCGTCGGCGCTCCGGATGGACCTCGCCGTACAGATGAGAGAGCGCCAGTCCACAGCCCCGCCCGGCTAATGTGGGCCGCATGATCGTGGGCGTAGGCATCGATGTGGTCGACGTGGAGCGGTTCATGAAGACTCTCGAGCGGACGCCGGGTTTGCGGGATCGGGTGTTCACGCCGGCGGAGGCGGTGAGGCCGCCGGCCTCGCTGGCCGCTCGGTTCGCCGCCAAGGAGGCGCTCGCCAAGGCGCTCGGCGCGCCGGCCGGGATGCAGTGGCACGACGCCGAGGTGCAGACCGACGAGACCGGCCGTCCCTGGCTGGAGATCACCGGCACCGTTGCCGCCCAGGCCGGCCGGTTGGGTGTCCAGAGCCTGCATCTGTCGCTCAGCCACGACGCCGGTATCGCATCCGCCGTAGTGATCCTGGAGGGCTGACATGCGCCGCGCGCACACTGTCGAGCAGGTCCGCGCCGCCGAGGCTTCGCTGATGGCGCGGCTTCCTGAGGGGACGCTGATGCAACGCGCCGCAACCGGCCTGGCGGTTGCCATCAGCAACTTCCTCGGCCGCGCGTACGGCGCTCGCGTCGTACTGCTGATCGGGTCCGGCGACAACGGCGGCGACGCTCTCTATGCCGGTGTTCGGCTAGCCCGCCGAGGCGCTCACGTGACCGCCGTACTGCTGTCGGAGAAGGCTCATGAGGCTGGGCTGGAGGCGCTGCTGGCGGTCGGTGGACGCGTGGGTTCGCCGGACGACATCGCTCGGGCTGACGTCGTCGTGGATGGCATCGTCGGCATCGGCGGTCGCCCCGGTCTCCGCCCCGACGCCGCCGCTGCCGTCGAACTCGCCGAGTCGCACAACGTACCGATCGTCGCGGTCGACGTCCCGTCCGGCGTCGACGTCGACACCGGCGAGACCCCCGGTCCGCACGTCCGCGCCGACCTCACCGTCACCTTCGGTACGCACAAGATCTGCCACCTGATCGACCCAGCTGCTTCGGCCTGTGGTCCGGTTCATCTGGTCGACATCGGCCTCGACCTGCCCCAGGCGTCTGTCGAGTCGCTCCAGGATGCCGACGTACGCGCGCTCTACCCGGTCCCACACGGCGAGTCCGATAAGTACTCGCGCGGCGTCCTCGGCCTGATGGCCGGCTCCACGCAGTACCCCGGCGCTGCCGTCATCGCCACCGCCGGCGCTCTCGGCGGCCCGATCGGCATGATCCGGTACGTCGGCCCGGACGCCGTGGCGGCCGAAGTCCGCGCCGCGCATCCGGAGATCGTCGCTGTCGAAGGCCGGGTGCAGGCCTGGGCAGTCGGCTCCGGCCTCGGCGACAACCTCGATGTACCCCAGGTGCGCGAACTGCTCGAAGCAGAGGAACCGGTCATCCTCGACGCCGACGGTCTCAAGGCGCTCGACGACTCCGGCGACCACGAAGGCGTGCTCGCGACTCCGCACGCGGGTGAACTGGCCCGGCTGCTCGGGGTCGAGCGTTCGACGGTCGAAGCCGAACGCCTCAAGCACGCCCGCTTGGCCGCCGAACGCTTCGACGCCACAGTCCTGCTGAAGGGCGCCACCACAGTCATCGCCGCGCCCGACGGACACGTCCGGGTCAACGGCAACGCGACTCCCTGGCTGGCCACGGCCGGTGCGGGCGACGTGCTCGCCGGCCTCTGCGGCGCCTTCCTCGCCGCGGGCCTCACCGCGCTCGATGCCGCCAGCCTGGGCGCCTACCTCCACGCGGCCGCCGCGAACTTGGCTTCAGACGACGGCCCGATCACAGCGCTCTCCGTCGCCGCCGCCCTTCCCGAAGCAACCCGCCAACTGCTGCAACCTTGAGACTCCCTGGGCAGGAAGGGCTGAGCATTGTCGAACGATCGCGGAGACACGTTCAGCGGGTGGCGGTGAAGTCCAGGCCGTTGCTGGGGGCACGGAGTTTGAGGCGGTTCGCGTCGATCTCGTAGGTGACGTTGCCCTTCAGGCCGTTGAGCAGAGCGGTTTCCAGTACGGCGGCGTCGCCGGCGCAGGCGCGGCGGGTGGTGGCGATTTCGCCGAAGGTGAGTTTGGTGGTGTCACGAGCGACGGGGCCCTGGAGTTCGTTGCAGTCGGTCGAGCCGGTGACGCGTTCGCCGTTGAACGTTATCCAGACCTTCTCCGCGCCGGCCGAGTGTGAGGCGACCTCACCGGTGATGACGGTTTCGAGAATCCACTTGGTGCCGTCCAGAGCGAGGTCCGGTTCGGCGGTCTGACCGTCCTGCAGCGAGATCGCCGTACCGCCGGAGCTGACGGTGAGCTGGTCGCCTTCCAGCTTCCAGGCCGGGTCGGCGGACAGGAGCTTGCTGAGCCAGTCGTCCTGCGCGTGCCGCGGTTGATCGCAACCCATGCCGGTCATCGCGAGATCGTCCATCGACAGCTTGCCGCCGCTCGTCTTCACTGGGGACTGCATCGAGTTGCAGCCGGCGTCCGCGATCAGCCGGCCGTCATCGGTGAAGTGCAAGCTGATCCGCGTGTTCGCGACCAGCTCATTCGGCTGCCCGTCTTCCGTCACTGCTGTGGACAAGTACGTCTTCCCCTTCAGCGACCCGCCACTCGCACTCGACTCGTCGCCACACCCGGCCAGCGCCAGCAGCAAACCGGCGACGACAACCATCCGCATGTTCACAAGCTACGGACGCTCCGGTCCACCCGGATGTTGCAGTAGATCGCCGTGGCTCTGAGTGATTTCTCGTCGCCCGGCCGCCTCAAGAGGCGGGCACGCTGCGTGAAAACGGTGCCCCGAGTTGGCTTTTCAGATCACGGTTGGATAACGTCAGCCGCCGTACGCGCGAGAGCGAACGTGAAGGACATGGCCGGCGAGCCCCCTCGCCCGGTCTGCCCGGACCGATTCGGCGCTACGGGGAACGCCGCTGTCCTGGCCTCTCTGGGGACCAAACAGAACAGTTGTGGGCCATCCTGAAGTGCTGGGGCAATGCAGGGTGGCCCGTCGAGCAGACGAGGAAAGTTTCGCATGCCCCCCATCCGAACTGCCCGAAGCCGAGTCATCGTCGCGGCGGTGTGCCTTGCCCTCGGTGCCGTAGTTGCAGCACCGATCGCCGTCCAGGCGGCCAAGGACTCACCCGTAGCGGCGACGACCACCGGCGCCTCCACGGACAGCACGGTTTCAGCCCTCCCAGGTGTCGGACGCGTCGAGAGTTGTGTCCTGGACGCCAAATCGGGTTGCACGGTCATCCACGGCTTCGCCACGAAGCCGACGGCGATCGTGGCGACCGCCTCCGGTTCGTCGATCCTGTCGATCGACCCGAACAGCATCACCACCAAGACCTACCGGCTGCAGGCCCTGCGCCGCGGCGGCGAGCCGTACGCCGCCGGCAAGAAGCTTCGCTACACGGTGCACTACGACTTCGCACCGGCGCCGACGCAGCCCACCACGCCCACCCCGACGGCCACTTCGTCACCGACTCAGTCGCCGACCAGCAGCCCGACGCCGACGGCGACCACCAGCCCGACCAAGACGCCGACGTCGAGCCCGACGACCACGTCGACCCCCACCTCCTCGCCGACCGCGACCTCGACCCCCACGTCGACGAGCAGCCCGTCGACGACCTGCACCAACCCGTCCTTCGTCACCACCGCGACGGGCAACTCGGGTGAGGGCCGGACGTTCGGTGCGTACTACGTCCACAACAACATGTGGAACAACCACAACGGCACCTACACCCTGTCCGCCTGCAACTACGACAACTGGTACCTCGACGTCACCCAGCCGCTGCCGGGCGACAACGGCGTGCAGGCGTACCCGAACGTGCACAAGGACTACAACGACGTCCCGCTGTCCAAGATCCAGTCGGCCAAGTTCGCCGCGACGACTCCCGCCAACTGCAGCGCGTGCATCTACAACGTCGCGTTCGACGCGTGGATCGGCGACGGGCTGAACAACGAGCTGATGATCTGGACCGACAACAAGAACCAGGTCCCAGGCGGCAGCAAGGTCGGCACCGTGACCTTCGGTGGCTTCACGTACGACGTCTGGCACCGGTCCGGCTACACGGCGTACGTGTCCCAGGTGACGCAGAAGTCCGGCACGATGCCGCTGGCGAGCTTCTTCAACGACATGGTCAAGCGTGGTTGGGCCCCGCAGGCCACGACGTGGCAGGTCGACTACGGCGTCGAGGTCGTGTCCACCGGCAACACCAAGCAGCGCTTCACCTTCAACGACTTCTCCATCCAGGAGAACTGACCCCTCGCGCTCTCGCGAACCAGGCGGCCGCCGTGACTCCCCACGTCACGGCGGCCGCCGTATTTGCATAGGGTGCAGGCGTGACCGGACTGGTGATCTTCGACAACGACGGTGTGCTGGTGGACTCCGAGCGGCTGGCCAACACGATCCTGGCCGAGCTGCTCACCGAAGCGGGACTGCCGTACACGTTCGAGGAGACGGTCCGCGACTTCATGGGCGGCAGCATGGCCTCGATGCGGCAGCAGGCCGAGGCTCAGCTGGGCCGGCCGCTGCCCGCCGATCTGGAGGACCGCTACCACCAGCGCCTCTTCGACGGGTTCGCGAATCTGCGCGCGATCTCGGGTGTCGAGCAGGTGCTCGACCATCTTGATGCCGAGGGCCTGACCTACTGCCTCGCGTCGTCGGGGACGCACCAGCGGATCCACACTGCGTTGACCGCGGTGGGTTTCTGGCTGCGCTTCGAGGGCAGGATCTTCAGTGCCGAAGATGTTGCCCACGGCAAGCCCGCACCCGATCTGTTCCTGCACGCCGCGCGCTCGATGGGTGTCAAACCGGTCGACTGCCTGGTGATCGAGGACAGCCCACTCGGCGTCGCCGCCGCCAACGCGGCCGGGATGAAGGTGTTCGGATACGCCGGGATGACAGACCCGGCGAAGCTGGCCGATGCCGACGTGGTTTTCCACAACATGGCCGCCCTGGCGGAGCTCATCGACAGGGCCTGAGACACTGGAGGAGCTATGTCTACCCTCCAGTCACTTGGCAGCGAGCGGCCGCACCGTGCCGAAGCGGTCGTCGACCTGGCCGCGATCCGGCACAACGTGGCCACGCTGCGTGCCCGCGCCGAGAACGGCGCCCAGCTGATGACCATCGTCAAGGCCGACGGCTACGGCCACGGCATGATCCCGGTCGCCCGCGCCGCCCGCGAGGCCGGCGCCGATTGGATCGGCGCCGCCGTGCTCGAGGAGGCGCTCGCGCTGCGCGACGCCGGCGACACCGGGCCGATCTTCTGCTGGCTGACCACCCCCGGTGAGCCGCTCGAGGACGCGATTGCCGCCGGCATCGACTTGTCCGCCGCCGCGCCCTGGGAGATCGATGAGCTCGTAGCCGGCGTTACCGATCGCCCGGCCCGGGTCCACCTCAAGATCGACAGTGGCCTGAGCCGTGGCGGCGCCGTACCGGAGGAGTGGCCGGCGCTGATTCGGGCCGCGTTGCGTGCGCAGCAGGCCGGCCGGATCGAGATCAAGGGCATCTGGTCGCACCTGGCGTCCTCGGACGAGCCGAAGTCGCCGGCGAACGAGGCCCAGCTGGCGACGTTCACCGAGGCGATCGAGGTGGCCGAGTCGTTCGGCGTGGACGCGGAGTTCAAGCACCTGGCCAACTCCGGTGCCACGCTCGCGCTGCCCGAGACCCATTTCAACCTGGTCCGGCCGGGCGTGGCGACGTACGGGCTCTCACCGTTCGGGCATGCGCTGCCGTCGGCCGAGCTGGGGCTGCGGCCGGCGATGACGCTCAAAGCGCGGTACGCGATGGTCAAGCGCGTCCCGGCCGGCGCGGGCGTTTCCTACGGCCTGACCTGGACCGCGCCGCGGCCGTCGACCCTCGGGCTGATTCCACTCGGGTACGGCGACGGCCTGCCGCGGCACGCGTCGAACGGTGCGCCGATCCAGTCCGGCGGCGAGCGTCGTACGATCGTCGGCCGGATCTGCATGGATCAATGCGTGGTCAACCTCGAGGACGACCAGGCGGCCGCGGGCGACGAGGTGGTGCTGTTCGGCCCGGGGGCCGACGGTGAGCCGACGGTGGACGACTGGGCCGATGCGGCAGGGACCATCAACTACGAGATCGTCACCCGGCTGGGCTCGCGGATCCCCCGCCGGTACATCGACAGCGGGAGGTAGACCGGCATGTCCAAAGCAGGACGCACCGCCGGTCTGATCGGAGCCGCGGTCGGGGTACTGGCTGCTGGCGCGGCGGCCGGTGTCGCGGTCGAGCGGCAGGTGATCGGCCGGCGGTCGAGCCAGCGCGCGCAGCTCGAGGCCGAGCCGTTCGGTTCGCTGCGCGGCACGCCGTACGTGTTCACCGCCGACGACGGAGTCGAGCTGTACGTCGAAGTCGACGAGCTGAAGCGATCACGCCGGCCCGCGCCGCCGAAGCGCCGGTTCGGCAAAAAGCTGCCGCTGCCGCCGGAGGACCTGACCCTGATCTTCGCCCACGGCTACGGCCTCAACCAGGACTGCTGGCACTTCGAGCGCCGCGACCTGGCCGGCATCGGCACGATGGTGTTCTACGACCAGCGTTCGCACGGGCGCTCCGGCCGGTCGCCGAAGGAGAACGTCAGCATCGACCAGCTCGGCCGCGACCTGTACGGCATCATGCAGCAGTTCGCACCGACCGGCCCGGTGATCCTGATCGGGCACTCGATGGGCGGCATGTCGATCATGGCGCTGGCCGAGCAGCATCCGGAGCTGTTCGGCGACCGGATCATCGGCGTCGGCCTGTGCTCGACCAGCGCCGGCGCTCTCGACCGGGTCCCGATCGTCTTCCCCGGCAAGGTCGGCATGCTCGCCCGCGCGCTGGCGACGCCGACGGTCGCCGCGCTGGCCCGGATCCCCGACGTGGTCGAGCGCAGCCGGAAGGCCGGCACCGACATCAGCTACCTGCTGACCCGGAAGTACTCGTTCGGCTCCGAGGTGCCGCCGGCCTTCACCGAGTTCGTCAACGAGATGATCGCGGCGACCCCGATCTCGGTGATCGCGGAGTTCTACCCGATCTTCGCGCTGCACGACAAGTACGACGCCCTGGAGCCGCTGCAGAAGGTGGAGTGCGTCGTGATCGGTGGGGACAACGACCACCTGACGCCGTTCGCCCATGCCGAGGAGATCGTCCGGCACGTGCCCGGAGCGGAGCTGGTCGAGGTGAAGAACTGCGGTCACCTCGGCCTGATCGAGCACCACCGTGAGTTCACCGCCGCCCTCCTTGGCATGATCGAACGAGCCGAAACCTCTTTGCTGGGACACCAATGACCGACCTGCACGTCATCGACGCCACCGCTGATCACGTGGACGAGATCGTCCACGTGATTCACCATGCCTTCTCGGCCCGGCGAGTGCTCGATCCGCCCTCCACCGCCTTGACCGAGAACGCGACCACTGTCGGCGCGGCCGTCGCCGACCACGGTGGTTTGCTGGTTCGCATCGACGGCGCCCCGGCCGGTGCGTTGCTGTTCGAGGAGGATGGCGACGTACTGCATCTGCGGCGGGTGTCGGTGGACCCGCGGCATCAGGCTCGCGGGGTCGCGTCGGCGATGGTCGGCTGCGCCGAGGAGGTCGCCGTACGGCGGGGGATCCGGCGGGTGCAACTGATTGCGCGGGTCGAGCTTCCGGACACGGTGGAGTTCTGGCGAAGGCGTGGGTATTCGGTGGTGGAACAGCACGATCACAACCTGATCTATGCGAAGGCGATGCCGCTCGAGCTGACCGTGCCGACCGCGGACGACATGCGGGCGATCGGCGAGGAACTTGCCGGGCAGTTGCGGGCGGGCGACGTACTGGTGCTGTCCGGTGATCTCGGTGCGGGGAAGACGACGTTCACGCAGGGGCTTGGAGCTGGGCTGAAGGTGCGTGGTGACATCACGTCACCGACGTTCGTGATCTCGCGGGTGCATCCGTCGCTCGCGGGTGGGCCGGCGTTGGTCCATGTGGACGCCTATCGCCTGGGCGGTTTCGCCGAGTTGGACGACCTGGATCTGGACGCGAGCCTGGACGACGCGGTCACAGTGGTCGAGTGGGGTCATGGGCTGGCCGAGTCGCTGGCTCCGGACCGGCTCGACATCGTCGTGACCCGCGGCGACGACGACACGGACGAGACCCGCGAAATCCGGATCACACCGGTGGGTCCGCGCTGGGCCGCGTCCGGCGTACGGGTTTCTGTACTGGAGAAGAACTGACATGTTGCTTGCTTTTGATACCTCCAGTGCGGCGGTGACCGTGGCGCTCGCCGATCCGGTGAGTGGTGAGATTCTGGCGTCGTCCACGACGGTCGACGCCCTACGGCATGGCGAGTTGCTCGCACCTGCGATCGCATCTGCGTTGTCGGCGGCTGGTTGTACGCCGCGCGACCTCACGCGGATCGCGGTCGGCGTCGGGCCTGGGCCGTTCACCGGGCTGCGGGTCGGACTCGTGACCGCCCGGACGATGGCCGACGTACTCGGGATCGAGGTCGCGGGCGTGTGCAGCCTGGACATCCTGGCGCGGCAGTCGTCGCTGGCGCTGCCGGTCGCGGTCGCGACGGATGCCCGCCGCAAGGAGATCTACTGGGCTTTGTACGACGGCCCGGCCGCGGACGGGAGCCGGCGTCGCCTGGAGGGACCGGCGGTGGACAAGCCGGCCGACGTCGCACAGGTGCTGTCGGGTCTGCCGGTGATCGGGCGCGGTGCTGTGCTCTATGCGGATGCGCTTCAGGCGGAGGCGTCTGACTTGGAGTACCCGTCGGCCGAGGTGCTGGCTGCAGGTGTGGCGACTGGGACGCTCGAGGTGGTCGCGCCGGAGCCGCTGTACCTGCGGCGGCCGGACGTGACGATGTCCGGCGGGCCGAAGAGCGTGCTTCCCAAGTGAGACCTGCGATTCGGGCGGCTCGCGCGGAGGATCTGACCGCTCTGGCTGCGCTGGACTCGTTGTGCTTCGGGTCGGAGGCGTGGAGTACGGTCGCCTGGACGACGGAGTTCGAGCGGCTGTCCGAGGACCGGGTGATCCTGGTCGCCGACGTTGGTGATGTCGTCGGGTACGTCGTACTGCTGGTGCCGCCGGTTTCGCTGGATGTGGTCGAGTTGCTGCGGATCGCGGTGACGCCGGCCGAGCGCCGTACCGGGATCGCCGGGCAGTTGATGACGGCGGCCCTGTCGAAGTGCGCCGGCCGGACGGTGTTGCTGGAAGTTGCTGCGGGCAACGATGCGGCGGTGGCGCTGTACGGCGCCTTCGGGTTCGAGGAGATCAGCCGGCGGCGCGGGTATTACGCCGGTGGCGAGGATGCGGTGATCATGCGGTGGCGGGAGGAATTGTGAACGAGCCCCTGATTCTGGGGATCGAGACTTCGTGTGACGAGACCGGGGTCGGGATCGTGCGCGGGCAGACGTTGCTCGCCGACGCGATCGCGTCCAGTGTCGAGGAGCACGCCCGGTTCGGCGGCGTCGTACCGGAGGTGGCGAGCCGGGCTCATCTCGAAGCGATGGTGCCGACGATCCGGCGCGCGTGCGAGACCGCCGGGATCAAGCCGACCGACGTCGACGCGGTCGCGGTGACGAGCGGGCCTGGGCTTGCCGGTGCGTTGCTGGTCGGAGTGGCCGCGGCCAAAGGCCTGGCGCTGTCGCTGGACAAGCCTTTGTACGGCGTGAACCACCTCGCGGCGCATGTAGCTGTCGACACGTTGGAGCACGGCGATCTGCCCAAGGGGTGCGTCGCGATGCTGGTGTCGGGCGGGCACTCGTCGTTGCTCGCGGTCGAGGACATCACCGACGGCGTGCAGCCGATGGGCAGCACCATCGACGACGCGGCGGGGGAGGCGTTCGACAAGGTCGCGCGGGTGCTGGGGCTGCCGTTCCCGGGCGGTCCATATATCGACAAAGCGGCGCGGGACGGCGGGGACCGGCTCTATGTGACGTTCCCGCGCGGGTTGACCTCGCAGCGGGATCTCGAGCGGCACCGGTTCGACTTCTCCTTCTCCGGTTTGAAGACCGCGGTCGCGCGCTGGGTCGAGGCACGGCGGCGCGACGGCGAGGACGTGCCGGTGAACCACGTCGCCGCAGCCTTCCAGGAGGCGGTCTGCGACGTGCTGACCCGCAAAGCGATCGACGCGTGCAAGGACCGTGGCTTCGAGCACCTGCTGATCGGCGGCGGGGTCGCGGCCAACTCCCGGCTCCGCGCGATGGCCGAAGAGCGTTGCTCCGCGGCCGGGATCGCCGTACGGGTGCCGCGTCCTGGGTTGTGCACCGACAACGGTGCGATGGTCGCGGCGCTCGGTTCGGAACTCGTCCGGGCCGGAAAGGCGCCGTCGCCGCTCGGGCTGCCGGCCGACTCATCGATGCCGATCACGGAGGTACTGAACAAGTGAGATGGACCGGGCCGGACGGCTTCGAAGCTGACGACGATGTGGACCGCGTTGATGTCGACGTGGTGCACGGCTTCTTGAGTACGTCGTACTGGGCACCAGGCATCCCGCGGGAGGTCGTGGCGCGGTCGATTGCCGGTTCGCTCAACCTGGGTGTGTACGCCGCGGACGGCTCGATGGTGGCCTTTGCCCGCATGGTGACGGACCGCGCAACCTTCGCCTGGCTGGCCGACGTTTTCGTGCTGCCGGACCACCGCGGCTACGGGCTCGGCCGTTTCGTCGTCTCCACGCTGCTGGACCACCCAGACCTGAAGGGCCTCCGCCGCTTCATGCTGTCGACCCTGGATGCGCAAGAGCTCTACCGCAAATACGGTTTCACCGAACTGGTAGACGAAGGCCCGAGCCGCACCATGCTCATCCGCAAGGACCCAGCCGAGATCTACGGCGGGAACTGAAGCTTGCGGCTGCAGCGCGGGGAAGGGCGCGGCAGCGGACAGAGGCCTGGGGTTGGAGCGACCGCTTGATCCCCAGGTGAGCGGCCAGCGGCAGACCGGTTCTGGTCTGGACTCTGCCCGAGTGAGGTGAACGGGTGACTTCGGTAGCGTGACGGTCAGTCGACGTACGGCTCCTCAAACCGTACGTCGACTTAGTGGCGGATCCCCGGGAGTGTGCAGCAGCAGACGCAGCACCTCGCCTGCCGGCAGATCCCCCGGGGACCCGCACGCGAGATCGATCATATGTTCGAGTGTGCTCCCAGCGCAAGTTCCAGTCTCAGGGGACTCGACGACACGAATAGGCGACTGCGTCGCGGCCGATTCGGGTGACGATCAGGGTGGCGGCGGTGGAGCCCTTCGGGGCGAGCTTCTTGCGTAGCTGCGCCGGGTCGAGATCGACGCCGCGCTTCTTGATCTCCAGCGTGCCGATGTCTTGCGTGCGTACCCAGGACCGCAGCGCCTTATCCTTGTAGGGCAGCTCTTCGATCACCTCGTACGCCGATGCCAGCGGCGTCGGCACCAACGCATCAGCGGTCACGTAGGCGATCCGCGGATCCAGTAACCACCCGTCGACCGCGGCAGCCACGGCCGTCACCAGTCCCGCCCGCACCACGGCTCCGTCGGGTTCATAGATGTACGCCGCCACCGGGCCGGTCGAGGCCTCCGGTGCCTCGCTGACACCCACCCCACTGGGCAGCAACGTCGCCCGCCGAGCACTACCGCCGTACAGGCTCCCCGACCACAGTGCGGCCTCCTTGACCTCACCCGCGTCGCTGACCCACTCCGCCTCCACCCCATCCGGTACGGCGTCATGCGGGATGCCGGGCGCGACCTTCACGCACGCCGTACGCGTCAAGAGCTCGGTGACGAAGGACCACGGCGGTGAGTAGGCGTTGTGGTCGAACACGCGCCGGCCATCCGCCCGCCGCGCCGGATCTGCGAACACCACGTCGTACGGCGTGACGTCGACGGACTCTGCATCGCCGACGACCACCTCACCGGGCAGTCCAAGTGCGGTCAGGTTGGCGCGAGCCGCAGCAGCGGTTGCTGGGTCGCGCTCGACGCCGACGACGCGCAGACCGGCACGTGCGGCACTGATGAGGTCGCCGCCGATGCCACAGCCCAGGTCGACCAGAGTGCTTCCTGGCAGCTTGGCTGCGATGCGCTGTGCGCGGTGAGTGCCGACAGTGCTTCGGGTCGCCGGCTCTAGCCCGTCCGGAGTGAAGTACATCCGCTCTGCGTCGTCACCGAACTTGGCGACCGCCCGGTGGCGCAGTGAGGCCTGCGTGACCGCAGCAGTCACCAGCGCTGCGTCGTACTGGCGTCTGAGCTTCTCGACCAGTTGGAGTTCCTGGCCGGGCTGGTAGCTCGCACAGGCCTTGGCGAGCACTTCGGCGCCTTGCCCGTCCAGCAAGCTGCTGACTGTCACCCCGTCACTTTAGATGGGGCTGTAGCAGCCTGTGCTCCAGCTTCTGGTGCCCATGGAGTACATGCGCCAGTTCATCGCGGAGCGGGTCTTGGGGCCGTAGATGCCGTCCACGGCCAGCTTGTGCCTTTGCTGGACCAGCTTGACGACCGCGCGGGTGTTGCTGCCGTAGATGCCGTCGACTGTGAGCTTGCTGCCGTAGCAGTAGTTCAGGTTGCGCTGCAGGACTCGAATGGCGGTGTCAGGGTCGCCGTACACGGTGGAGCCGCGGTGCGGGTCGTCGCCGTACATGAGGTTGCAGTTAGTGCTGGTGCTGCCGTAGACGGACGGCACCGGGATGCCCCAGGTGCTGTTGATCGTCACGAGTCGTGCGGCCCGGCACTGCGGCAACGCCGCCGCGGCCTGGGTGTCTGCCGACGTACGCGCGGAGTCGGTCGTCGCCTGAACCGCGGGGGCCTGCTTCGGTGGAGGCGCAGCGGCCGGTGCTTCATTACTGGGAGCGGCCTGGTCCTTCGATGCGCCGGCGGCGACGGCTCCGACGGAGAGCGCGCCGACGGCGGCGAGGATCAGGACAGTCCGGGGGGACGGTTTGCGCAGAGAGGGAAAGCTGAAGGCCATGGACTCTCCTCGGGCACCCGGTCCCGGGGCGGCCGGGACGCCGTACAGACCAAACGGTCCCATGCCGAACCCCGATCGGCCCAGCGTTTGACCACAAACCGTGTGCGGGCGATCACCGGACTTGCGCGAGCTTCTGGCACTCGAGTTGACCGAGTGCTAAAGGCGGCCTAGATTCGGTGTTGGCACTCTCCATGGGAGGGTGCCAACGGCCCGGCCCCTGACCCCCGCGACGGCAGGTACCGCGGCCACCTCGAACCACAGACAAGCGAATCGACCGTGGAGGTCAGCAAGTGTCGGTCACGATCAAGCCGCTCGAGGACCGGGTCCTCGTCGCGCCGCTCGAAGCCGAGCAGACCACGAAGTCCGGCCTGGTGATCCCGGACACCGCCAAGGAGAAGCCGCAGGAGGGCGAGATCCTCGCCGTCGGCCCCGGGCGGATCGACGACAACGGCAACCGTGTTCCGCTGGACGTCGCCGTCGGCGACAAGGTCATCTACTCGAAGTACGGCGGTACCGAGGTCAAGTACGACGGCCAGGACTACCTGATCCTGGGCGCCCGCGACATCCTCGCAGTCGTCAGCAAGTGACGACCTCAGGGCGGGTTCCCTCGGCCCCGGCCGGGACGCGCCCTGCCCGCTGTTCCTGACTGACACCGCCCTGGTGCCGCTCACCGGCGGTACTGGGGCGGAGTCGGTCCGGGGCAGCGGCTGTGTCAATTGCTGAACGCATTAGATATTCAGAGAGGGACTGGTTTTTTCCATGCCGAAGATCCTCGAGTTCGACGAGAACGCGCGGCGCGCGCTGGAGCGCGGCGTCGACAAGCTCGCGAACACGGTGAAGGTGACGCTGGGGCCGAAGGGCCGCTACGTCGTCCTGGACAAGAAGTGGGGCGCCCCGACCATCACCAACGACGGTGTGACCGTCGCCCGTGAGGTCGAGCTGGACGACCCGTTCGAGAACCTTGGTGCGCAGCTGGCCAAGGAGGTCGCCACCAAGACCAACGACATCGCCGGTGACGGCACCACCACCGCGACGGTGCTGGCGCAGGCGCTGGTGCACGAGGGCCTGCGAGCCGTCGCCGCCGGGGTCAACCCGATGGGCCTGAAGAAGGGCATCGAGGCGGCCATCGAGGCCGTGTCGGCCAAGCTGATCGAGACCGCCCGGCCGGTGGACGACAAGGGCGACATGGCCCACGTCGCCACCATCTCCGCCCGGGACGCCGAGATCGGCACCCTGATCGCGGACGCGTTCGACAAGGTCGGCAAGGACGGTGTGATCACCGTCGAGGAGTCGAACACCTTCGGGACCGAGCTCGAGTTCACCGAGGGCATGCAGTTCGACAAGGGCTTCATCTCGCCGTACTTCATCACCGACGCCGAGGCCGGCGAAGCGGTGCTGGAGGACCCGTACATCCTGATCCACCAGGGCAAGATCTCCGCCATCGCGGACCTGCTGCCGCTGCTGGAGAAGGTCGTGCAGTCCGGCAAGACGCTGCTGATCATCGCCGAGGACGTCGAGGCCGAGGCGCTGTCCACCCTGGTGGTGAACAAGATCCGCGGCAACTTCACCTCCGTCGCCGTCAAGGCGCCGGGCTTCGGTGACCGCCGCAAGGCGATGCTGGAGGACCTGGCCGCGCTGACCGGCGCGCAGGTCGTCGCCCCCGAGGTCGGCCTGAAGCTGGACCAGGTCGGTCTGGAGGTGCTGGGCACGGCCCGCCGGATCGTGGTCAGCAAGGACAACACCACGGTGGTCGAGGGCGCCGGCAAGTCCGACGACATCGACGCCCGGGTGAACCAGATCAAGGCCGAGATCGAGCGCACCGACTCCGACTGGGACCGGGAGAAGCTGCAGGAGCGGCTGGCCAAGCTGGCCGGCGGCGTCTGCGTGATCAAGGTCGGCGCGGCCACCGAGGTCGAGCTGAAGGAGAAGAAGCACCGGATCGAGGACGCCGTGTCCGCGACCCGGGCCGCGATCGAAGAGGGCATCGTCGCCGGTGGCGGCTCCGCCCTGGTGCACGCGGCCGCCGTACTGGACAAGGGCCTGGACCTCGAGGGTGACGAGCTCGCCGGTGTCCGGATCGTCCGCAAGGCGATCGTCGAGCCGCTGCGCTGGATCGCCGAGAACGGTGGCTACGAGGGTTACGTCGTGACCGCCAAGGTCGCGGAGCTCGAGGTCGGCAGCGGCTTCAACGCCGCCACCGGCGAGTACGGCGACCTGCTGGCGCAGGGCGTGCTGGACCCGGTCAAGGTGACGCGCTCCGCGCTCGCCAACGCCGGCTCCATCGCCGCGCTGCTGCTGACCACCGAGACCCTGGTGGTCGACAAGCCCGAGGACGAAGAGCCCGCCGCGGCCGGTCACGGTCACGGTCACGGCCACTGACCCTCAGGTCACAAGCAATACAACACTCACACCGCCCGGCCGGTCCCCCGACCAGCCGGGCGGTGTTTGCTGTTACTGCGCTGGGTTTTCTGTACTGCGGAGTCCGAACCAGCGGGTAGTTACTAATCGTGATCAAAATCTTGAGGTGATCACAAATTGCCACTTTGCAAGGAGGGGTGAAGGCCATACCATCTTGGAGGCTGACCGGTCCGACACGAGGGGGCGAGGGGTGACCGAGGTCCAAGTACCGCACACCCACGACCGGGTCGAGCTCAGGGATCTTGCTGCGCTAGCCAGCGCCGGGGACCGGACAGCTCTCAACGACCTGCTCACCAGGGTGCGCGCTGTGGCGCACCGTTATGTGCGGTCCCGTTTGTGGACCTATCCAGGCGGCGCCGACATGGTCGATGACGTCGCTCAGGAGGTCTGTGTCGCGGTGTTCGGCGCGCTCAGCCGGTACCGTGATGAGGGGAGGCCGTTCGAGGCCTTCGTCTACGGCATCGCGGCCCGCAAGGTCGCCGATGCCCAGCGTGCGTTCGCGGTGGCCGACGTTTCGACGCCGGACCTGCCGGACGGCGCGGACGAGTCACCGACGCCGGAAGAGCACGCGGTCCGGAGTTCGGAGGTCCAGCACATCATGGGCCTGCTCGAGAGGTTGCCCGAGAAGCTGCGGGAGATCCTGCGGCTTCGCGTGGTAGCGGGGATGTCAGCCGAGGAGACCGGCCGGGCACTGGGGATGACACCGGGGGCGGTGAGGGTCGCACAGCATCGGGCGTTGACCACGCTCAGGGGGTTTGTGGGGCATGAGGAACAGGTGGAACGAGGAGCAGGGGAGGGGCATCATGGCTGAACGTTTCGACCTCGACGCGATCGACGCCGATGACGCGCTGCTCGACCTGCTGGCCGCCGGTGGGGAGTCCGCCCGTACGGCGGGCGAGCACGACCCGGCCTTGAAGCTGCTGGCCGATCTGCGGCTGGCGGTGGAGGTCGAGGACGAGCTCCCGGTGGAGACAATCGACGACCCGGAGAGCTTCCTGGCGCGTTGCGCCGCGCTCAACCCGGTGATGGACCCGTTCGCCCGCAAGATGGCGACCCGTGGTCTGGCACTGAGTGTTGCCGCGGTGGCCGCGCTGTCGGTCTCCGGGGTGGCCGCCGCCGTCACCGGCGACCCGTTGTCGCCGTACGAGAAGGTCATCGAGAAGATGGTCGACGCGGTCAGCCCGCGGACCAGCTTCCCGAAGGAGAAGCTCGACGGCATGCCGGTGGTCGACAAGACCAAGATCGTCAAGGTCGCCAAGAACTACAAGACGCAGCAGGAGGAGAAGGCCGCCGCCAAGGAGGCGGAGCAAGCCGTCGTTCCGCCGGCGAGCGTGGACGGCGCACTCAAGCCGCCGCTGGCCCGGCCGCTGGTGGTGCAGAAGCCGGCGCTGATCGAGCAGCCCGTCACGCCGGTGACCACCGCGCCGGCCGAGGAGCCGAACAAGCCGGCCGACGACCCGACCACGGAGCCGACCGCCGACCCGACGACGGAACCAACCACGGAGCCGTCGTCCGAGCCGACCACCGAGCCGTCGGACCCGCCGGCCACCACGCCGCCGCCGAGCAGCGAGCCGACGTCGGACCCGACAACGACGGATCCGACCACCGACCCGACCATGACGCCGACGACCCAGCCGAGCAACGGCGAGACGGGTACGGAGTCGGGCGAGACGAGCACTGGTACCAACACCGGCAAGGACTCCGGGACGAACACTGGTGAGACCAGCACCGGCGAGACCGGCGCGGGCTCCAGCACGAGCGCCGACTCCGGGACTGGCACAGGCTCGAACACCAGTGCCGACTCCGAGACCGCTCCGTCGAGCAACCCGACCACGGTGCCGAGCGCGGACAGCGGCTCTGGCTCGGAGACCAGCGCCGACCCGAGCTCGGACTCGGGCTCGGCCGACTCCGGTCAGGCCGAGGAGACGCAGCCGGCCGAGGAGCCCGCGAACCCGCTGGGCGACCTGGTCGACAAGGTTCTCGAGCCGGTCCTGCCGACGCCGACCGGTGAGCCAGTGGAGGTGCCGAGCGCCGAGGAGTTCTTCGGCAGCACCGCGAAGCACTCCAGTGGCAAGGTGTCGACCGGTTCGGTGAAGACGACGTACCCCACTGGAAAGCACTCCAGCGGTCAGTACGCCGAGGGCAAGCACGCCGCGATCGACCGGACCCACGGCTCGACCGAGTCGCCGGCACTGCTCCAGATCCTCGACGTGGTCAACAGTCCGACCAACTGATCCAAAGATCCGGCCCGGGGAATCGCTCCGGGCCGGATGTGCCGGTTCCCGGCTGACGTCGTACGCGGGCTGTGACGGTTCCGCAGCAGGGCTGTGGACAGGCGATTCGGGCGCCCTGGGGCGGGCGGCATACGATGGTGTTCCGATCTCGCCGTGCAAAGGTGCCTGTTTTCCCCATGGACATCACACCCGCTGGAGTTCCCGACAAGTTCGCCGTCCTCGGCCTCACCTTCGACGACGTGCTGCTGCAGCCCAACGAGTCCGACGTCATCCCGTCCGAGGCCAACACCCGGTCCCGGGTGAGCCGCAACATCGAGGTGAACATCCCGCTGCTGTCCAGCGCGATGGACACCGTCACCGAAGCCAGGATGGCGATCGCGATGGCCCGCCAGGGCGGCCTCGGCGTCCTGCACCGCAACCTCTCGATCGAGGACCAGGCCCAGCAGGTCGACCTGGTCAAGCGCTCCGAGTCCGGGATGATCGCCCAGCCGATCACCATCGGCCCGGACGCGACCATCGGGGAGGCCGACGCCCTCTGCGGGCAGTACCGGATCTCCGGTGTGCCGGTGGTCGACAACGCCGGCGTCCTGGTCGGCATCGTGACGAACCGGGACATGCGGTTCGAGAGCGACTTCTCCCGCCCGGTCCGCGAGGTGATGACCAAGCAGCCGCTGATCACCGGCAAGCAAGGCATCTCCGCCGACGACGCGATGGCGCTGCTCAGCCGGCACAAGGTGGAGAAGCTGCCGCTCGTCGACGACGCGGGCAAGCTGACCGGCCTGATCACGCTGAAGGACTTCGTCAAGCGCGACCAGTTCCCGCTGTCCACCAAGGACGGCACCGGCCGGCTGCGGGTCGGTGGCGCGATCGGCTTCTTCGGTGAGGCCTACAAGCGGGCGATGACGCTCGTCGAGGCAGGCGTCGACGTGCTCGTGGTGGACACCGCGCACGGTCACTCCCAGGCCCAGTTGGAGATCATCCGCAAGCTCAAGGCCGACCCGGCCACCCGTGGCGTCGACGTCGTCGGAGGCAACGTCGGGACCCGCGCCGGCGCCCAGGCGCTGGTCGACGCGGGCGCGGACGGCGTCAAGGTCGGCGTTGGCCCAGGCTCGATCTGTACGACGCGAGTCGTCTCCGGCGTCGGCGTACCGCAGGTCACCGCGATCTACGAGGCCTCGCTGGCGTGCAAGCCGGCCGGAGTCCCGGTCATCGGCGACGGCGGCCTGCAGTACTCCGGTGACATCGCCAAGGCCCTCGTGGCCGGTGCGGACACCGTCATGCTCGGGTCGCTGCTGGCCGGGTGCGAGGAGTCGCCGGGCGATCTGGTGTTCATCAACGGCAAGCAGTTCAAGGCCTACCGCGGGATGGGCTCGCTCGGCGCGATGCAGTCCGGCGGCCTGCGCAAGTCGTACTCCAAGGACCGCTACTTCCAGAGCGACGTGGGCAGCGACGAGAAGCTGATCGCCGAGGGCGTCGAGGGCCAGGTCCCGTACCGCGGCCCGCTGTCCGCCGTCGCCCACCAGTTGATCGGCGGCCTCCGCCAGTCCATGTGGTACTGCGGCTCCCGCACCGTCCCCGAACTCCAGGAAAAGGGCCGCTTCGTCCGCATCACCTCAGCCGGCCTGCAGGAATCCCACCCCCACGACATCCAAATGACCGTAGAAGCCCCGAACTACTCCGGCCGCTAAACCACTCACCTGCGAACACCGCTTGCGTGGCGGGCGTTTCGGAGGTCGGGGAGGCGTGACAGTAGGCTGAGCCCATGACCGAGATCGAGATCGGCCGCGCGAAGCGTGGCCGGCAGGCGTACGCGTTCGACGACATCGCGATTGTGCCGTCGCGGCGGACGCGAGACCCCGAAGAGGTCTCGGTCGCCTGGCAGATCGACGCGTACCGGTTCGAGCTGCCGATCCTGGCCGCGCCGATGGACTCGGTGATGTCACCGGCCACCGCGATCGCGATCGGCAAGGCCGGCGGGCTCGGCGTACTCAACCTCGAAGGCCTGTGGACCCGCTACGAGGACCCCTCGAACCTGCTGGAGGAGATCACCTCCATCAGCAGGGAGCAGGCGACGCACCGGCTGCAGGAGATCTACTCGGCCCCGATCAAGCCCGAGCTGATCTCGCAGCGGGTGCAGGAGATCCGTGACTCCGGGGTCACCGTGGCGGGTGCGCTCTCGCCGCAGCGGACCAAGCAGTTCGCGAAGCACGTCGTCGACGCGGGTGTCGACCTGTTCGTCATCCGCGGTACGACGGTCTCCGCCGAGCACGTCTCCGGCCAGGCGGAGCCGCTGAACCTCAAGCAGTTCATCTACGACCTCGACGTACCGGTCATCGTCGGTGGGTGCGCGACGCACCAGGCCGCGCTGCACCTGATGCGCACCGGGGCGGCCGGCGTACTGGTCGGCTTCGGCGGCGGCGCCGCGCACACCACCCGCAAGGTGCTGGGAGTGGCAGTGCCGATGGCGTCTGCGGTGGCTGATGTCGCCGCGGCGCGCCGCGACTACATGGACGAGTCCGGCGGCCGGTACGTGCACGTCATCGCCGACGGCTCGGTCGGCCGGTCCGGCGACGTGGCGAAGGCGATCGCATGCGGCGCCGACGCGGTGATGGTCGGTTCGCCGCTGGCCCGGGCGAGCGACGCGCCCGGCGGCGGCTACCACTGGGGTGCCGAGGCCTGGCACGCCGACCTGCCCCGCGGTGAGCGCGTCGAGGTGGGCGTTACCGGCACTCTCGAGCAGATCCTGTTCGGCCCGTCCTGGGTCCCGGACGGCACCATGAACCTGGTCGGCGCGCTCAAGCGGGCAATGGCCACCACCGGCTACACGGAGCTCAAGGAGTTCCAGCGTGTCGAGGTCGTCGTCGGGTGAGGACCGGCGTACTGCTCCTGCATGGCTCGAGCGGTACGCCTGACCTGGAGCGCAAAAGGCTGCTGGAGGCCGAGGGGTACGACGTACTCGCGCCGAAGTGGTTCGAGCAAAGGATCAGCGAGATCCCGCTGGAGTCGTTCCCGCTGGACGAGTTGGCTGAGCGCAACGACCGGGTCGTCGCGATGGGCATTTCCCGGGGTGCCGAGGCCGCGCTCCTCCTGGCGACTCTCGACCAGCGGATCGACGCGGTGATCGCTATCTCGCCGAGTGCTTACGTCTGGGGCTGGAACGAGAGCGGCGTACAGACGTCCGCATGGACTTGGCAGGGCGAGCCGCTGCCGTTCGTACCGTACGACCCCGACTGGGAGCCGGAGGACGATCCGCCGAGCTTCGTCGGCTGGTACCGGCAGAGTCTCGAGAGGTACGAAGCCGAGGCTGCCCGCATCCCGGTGGAGCGATTCAAGGGTGACCTCTTGCTGATCGCCGGAGGTGACGATCGGGTCTGGCCGTCGGTCGAGTTCGCAGAACTGATTGCCTCCCAACGTGCGGCCCGGACGGTGATCGTGGCCGGGGCGGGGCACCGGCCGTTGTTCCCGGGGGAGCAGCCCAAGTCCGGCGGTCAGTGGATGGCGCGGGGTGGGTCGGACGAGGCTGACCGCGAACTCGGTGCACTCGCGTGGGAAGACATTCGCCGAGTCCTCACCGGTTGAAGCCTTCTGGAAGGATTGCCGCATGGGATGGTTCAGCCGACGCGAAGACACGGACAATGTTGCCCTTGCCGCGGCGCGGGCGAGACTCACCTCCGATGATGTGGATCAGATCCGGTTCCTGATCACCACGAAGAAGGCTGTGCACGCGGTCAAGCTGGTCCGCGACCGGACCGGCCTGGACCTGAAACACGCCAAGGGACTCGTCGACGACATCCGCCTCGGGCGCTTCGTGCCGCCCACCACGGACACACCGGTCGTCCGCCGGCCCGGCACCAACCTGGCCGAGCGCACCCGTGCCCTCAAGGCTCAGGGTGAGCTCCATCAGGCGACCGCCCTGGTCGTCTCCGAGACAGGCATGACCGAAACCGAGGCCGGCCTGTTCGTCGGCGCTCTCAAGACGGATCTTCAGGACTCCTAGGGCTTCCAGCGGGGGTCGCGGCCGAAGGCGCCGAGGAGCGTGTCGGCAGGGTCGGTGAACCCCTCGACGCGGTCGGCGATGGCGCCGCCGCCGCGATACAGCTCCTCGCGCTCCGCGAACCAGGTGGCGACCTCGTCGACCAGGTCCGGGTCCAGCCGCGGTTCGGCCCCGATGGCGGCGGCCAGATCCCAGCCGTGAATGAGGTGGTCCGCGGCCAGTTGGAGCAAGTACTCGGGCGCGTCCTCGTCGCCGTACGACAGATGGACCTTGCTGGTCGGTTTGGCTGCCGCGTCCTGGGCTTCGCGCGCTGCGGCGGTGGCGGCGCCGACGGGGTCGTCGCCGAGCAGGTCGCCGTCGAGTGAGTCGCCGACGTCCGCGATGGTCTTGCCCTCCATCAGCGGCGCGACCCAGCGCTCCTCACCGACGACATGGTTCACCAGCGCGCGGACGTCCCAGTCCGAGCATGGCGTGGGTGCCGACCACTGGTCGGGTCCCACCTCGTTGACCAGACTCGCGAAGTTGTCCACAGTCCGGTTGTGCAGTTCCACCACGTCCATAGGAGTTCCCCCTCTCAGCGTCAGCGTCCGCCCGGGGAGGACGCTGAGTCAACGGCCGAGCTGGAGTTGCTGCGCTGCCTCGTGGGCATGTTGGGAGGCGGTGAGGTCCCCGGTGGCGGCGAGCAGGTCGCCGTGGTGCCGGTAGCAGGCGCCGGCCAGGTCCTTCATCACGAAGTCGTCATCGGTGAACGGGATGAGCGCCGTCGCGACCTCCGCACACCAGCCGGCCAGGTCGAGCGCCATCTCGGTCTTCCCGGTGCGGTAGTACGCCTCGGAGATGTCGAGCAGCAGCTGCGCCCAGATCGGTGCGTAGGTGCTGGTCTCGTACCGCATCCGGTGCGACTCCCGCTCGGACGAGATCGCGAACAGGTAGTGCGATTCCAGCCCCAGCGTCAGCGCGGTCTCCACGTCCTGCGGCATCAGCGGGCGGACCAGCTCGGCCAGCTCGCTCGCCCTGACCGCCGCCGACTCGGGGTCGGTCCGGCCGGACACCGTCGCCAGCGTCATCCCCGGCGCCGGCTCGCTCAACGCCAGCAGCCGGTGGTACTGCTCGAACGGCCCGAGCTTGATCTCCGCGTTCTCCAGCGCCTGTACGAGCCTCAGCGGCAGACCCCGGTCAAGTTCCTCGGTGACTCGCGCGGCCGTCTCCGCATCGGTGGCGTACGCCGTACGGAGGGACTCCTCGCCTTCCATCACCCGGCCGACGATGCTGAGGTGCTTGCCCTTCCGGGTCAGCGCGGCAACCAGCGTGCGGAGGTCCGTCGCCGACTCGGAGTCCGCGAGCGTGTCGGCGGTGGTAAGCCCGATCTCGTCCGCCTCCAGCGCCAGGTCGAGTCTGCCCTCGGACGCGTGTACGTCGGCCGACACCGCAGTCGCCGAGCACAGATACCGCGCGTACGAGAGGGACTGCGGGCTGTCGTTGATCTGGTCGGCGAGCTGCAGGAACAGCTGCGTCGCCGCGTCCGCCGATGCGACCGCCAGCGCGGGGTCGCCGTACCGGCGCAGGATGAGCGCGTTCATCGCCAGTACGCGCGCGAAGTCCGGCTGATGCTTCAGCCCGTCGCTCCCGCCGACGAGCTGCCCGTACGCGATCACCGCGCCGTCCATCTCCAGTACGGCGGTAGCCCCGCGACCGCGATGCGCCTGGGTCATGGCCCGTCGCGCCCGGATGTCGGCCAGGAAGGAGGTGGCGTCGAGCAGACCGGCGTCGTGCAGCTCGGTGTAGCCGAGCTGGGCCCCGTGCAGCGCGGCGAGCGCCTCCTCGTGCCGGCCCGACGCGTTCAGCGAGCCGGCCAGCTCGTAGTGCGTCGCGGCCATCAGATGCTTGGCCTCGTAGTGATCCGGGTGCCCCTCGGCGCGCTCCCTCGCCAGCTCGATGACCCGTTGCTGGTAGGGCCCGGCCTCGTCGGCACGGCCTTCCTCGATCAGCACCTGGGCTGTCTGCAGAGCTTCGCCGAGCTCGTCCTCAGGAGGCGTCCAAAGCCCCCCGCTGTCCACCATCTTGACGTTCCACCCCTTCGCAGGTTCAACCGATCACCTTAGTGCCCGAGAGCCGATAACTCTTAGGGCTGACACGACGAAGTTCCAGTACTGACAGCTTGAATTACTGACAGGTAGCCTGGGGGAATGAGCGAGCAGACCTCGATTCCGGCTGACCCTGAGCTCGACCCGACCGCGTCGTACGCGACCGACCAGTCGGTCGTCCGCCGGCTGTCCGGTCTGCTGCGCGCCTCGGCCGGTGTGAAGACCGTCTACGCACCCGCTACAGGGCAGCCGATCGCGACCGTGCCCGTGTCCAGCCCGGACGACGTCGTCGCGGCGGTGCGATCCGCGCGTAGGACGCAGCAGAGCTGGCGCTCGGTTCCGCTCGCCGAGCGGGCCGCGATCCTGCTCCGGTACCACGACCTGGTGCTGGACCATCGGCACGAACTCGTGGATCTGGTGATCCGCGAGTCCGGCAAAGCCCGCAAGCAGGCGTTCGAGGAGGTCGCGCACGTCGCCATGACGGCCCGCTACTACGGGCGCAAGGCGGCGGAGTTCCTCGAGCCGCAGCGGAAGTTGGGCATGTTCCCGATCCTGACCCGGGCCGAGCAGCGGTTCGTGCCCAAGGGCGTGGTCGGCATCATCTCGCCCTGGAACTACCCGCTCAGCATGGCGATGGCCGACGGGATCCCGGCCGTGCTCGCGGGCAACACCGTCGTACACAAGCCGGACAGCCAGACGCCGCTGACCGCGTTGCGGGCGATCGAGTTGCTGTACGACGCCGGCCTGCCGCGCGAGGCCTGGCAGCCGGTGAACGGCGACGGTCCGACGGTCGGCGGCGCGATCATCCAGAACACCGACTACATCTGCTTCACCGGGTCGACCCGGACCGGCCGGCTGGTCGCGCAGCAAGCCGGCGAGCGGCTGATCGGCTGCAGTCTGGAGCTCGGCGGGAAGAACCCGATGCTGGTCCTGCGGGATGCCGACATCCATCGCGCCGCGGAAGGCTCGGTCCGGGCGTGCTTCTCCAGCGCCGGCCAGCTGTGCGTCTCGATGGAGCGCCTGTACGTCGCCGATCAGGTGTACGACGCCTTCGTCACGGCTTTCGTCGATCGGGTCAAGAAGCTCCGGCTGTCCGCGGGGACCGGCTGGGACGTCGACATGGGCTCGCTGATCTCGAAGGCGCAGCTGGAGACCGTGACCCGGCATGTGGAAGACGCTCGCGCCAAGGGAGCCGTCGTACTCGCGGGTGGCAAGGCTCGGCCAGATCTCGGGCCGCTCTTCTACGAGCCGACCGTACTGTCCGGGGTGACGCCGGAGATGGAATGCTTCGACAACGAGACCTTCGGGCCGGTGGTGTCGATCTACCGGTTCTCCGACGAGGCTGAGGCGATCCAGCGCGCGAACGAGGGCGAGTACGGGCTGAACGCAAGCGTCTGGACCCGAGACGGCAAGCGCGGCCGGGCGGTCGCGGCGCAACTGGTGGCCGGGACAGTGAACGTCAACGAGGCGTATGGCGCGACGTTCGGCTCGATCGACACCCCGATGGGCGGGATGCGGTCCTCCGGGCTCGGCCGCCGTCAGGGCGCCGAGGGGATCCGCAGGTACGTCGATCCACAGGCGATCGCGACCCAACGAGTCCTTCCGATCGCGGCGTCACACGGTCTGTCGGACGAGACGTACGCCGAACTGATAACCGGAGCCCTGCGGGTATTGAAGAAGCTGGGCCGCCCATGAGTTTCGACTATGACGTTCTCGTCATCGGGTCGGGCTTTGGGGGCAGTGTTTCGGCGCTGCGGTTGACCGAGAAGGGGTACAAGGTCGCCGTACTGGAGGCGGGGGCTCGCTTCGAGGACCCAGGGTTCGCGAAGACGTCGTGGGACATAAGCCGGTTTCTCTTTGCGCCGCGCTTCGGCTGGTACGGGATTCAGCGGATCAGTGCGCTGCGGGACGTGATCATCCTGTCCGGAGCCGGCGTCGGCGGCGGCAGCCTCGTCTATGCCAACACGCTTTACGAGCCGCTGCCCGTGTTCTACACCGACCGGCAGTGGGCGCACATCACCGACTGGAAGGCCGAGCTCGCGCCGTACTACGACCAGGCCAAGCGGATGCTCGGCGTCACGACGTACCCGCACTTCACGCCGGCCGACAAGGTGATGAAGCAGGTCGCGGACGACATGGGCGTTGGCGATACGTTCCACCCGACCCCGGTTGGTGTGTTCTTCGGTGAGCCCGGAGTCGAGGTCGACGACCCGTACTTCGGCGGCGCCGGACCACGTCGTACCGGCTGCATCGACTGCGGCGAGTGTATGACCGGCTGCCGGCACAACGCGAAGAACACGTTGACCAAGAACTACCTCTACCTGGCCGAGAAGGCCGGTGCGGAGGTTTACCCGATGACAACGGTTACTTCGGTCGAGCAGCTGCCGAGCGGTGGGTACGCCGTCGACACCCGCCGTACGTCGAATCGGCGTTCGGTACGGCGCTTCACCGCGCAGCAGGTGGTCTTCGCGGCCTCGGCCCTCGGTACGGCGAAACTCCTGCACCGGCTGCGGGACGAGGGCAAACTGCCCCGCCTGTCCGACCGGCTCGGCGTCCTGACCCGGACCAACTCCGAATCGTTGCTGGGGGCAATCTCCAGGGACCGGGACGTCGACTACAGCGTCGGCGTCGCGATCACGTCGTCGTTCCACCCGGACGACATCACCCACATCGAGCCGGTCCGGTACGGCAAGGGCAGCAACGCGATGTCGCTGCTGCAGACCGTGCTGACCGACGGGGACGGCGACCGGCCCCGGTGGCGGACCTGGGTGCGCGAGCTCGGCCTGCAGCGGAAGAACATCCGCCGGCTGTACGACCTGAAGCACTGGTCCGAGCGGACCGTGATCGCGCTGGTGATGCAGACCGCGGACAACTCGATCACCACCTTCGGCAGGCGGGACCGGCTCGGCCGCTGGCGGCTGACCTCGAAGCAGGGGCACGGCGCGCCGAACCCGTCCTGGATCCCGGTCGCGAACCAGGTAGTGCGGCGGATGGCGAAGCTGATGAACGGTACGCCCGGCGGCACCATCGGGGAGCCGTTCAACGTGCCGATGACGGCGCACTTCATCGGCGGCTGCGCGATCGGCGACTCACCCGAGACCGGCGTGGTCGATCCGTACCACCGCGTCTACGGGTACGACGGCCTGCACATCCTGGACGGGTCGACGATCTCGGCCAACCTCGGCGTCAACCCGTCGCTGACGATCACCGCGCAGGCCGAACGGGCGCTGTCGTTCTGGCCGAACAAGGGTGAGGACGACAGTCGTCCTTCGCTGGGGGAGGCTTATCAGCGGGTGCAACCGGTGAAGCCGCGGCGACCCGTCGTACCGGAAGAGGCTCCCGGAGCCCTCCGGTTGCCGATCGTGGAGATCACCAAGAAGCAGACTGTGACGAAGCCGTAACACAACCACGATATTCAGCGAGTTTACCTAAAGCTGCCGGGGTTATTGGACGGCAAAAGCGAAGAAACCTCAGCGCCCAGGGGCTGAGGCTATCGGGCGGGCAAAGGAAAAGACCTCAGCTGCGTGCTGAGGTCTTCGAAAAGTGCTGGAAAAGGGAGCAGGTCCCTCGGGAACGTTTCCGCCCAAATCGTTTCCCGAGGGACCCACTCAAGCCGGGGTGAGGCGCCCGGCGCTTTGGGATCGGGTCACCAACCATAGCTGGCGACCCGAGCTCTTGGTCACTACCTTACATCCGATTCCAGGAGTTTCGAGTGCTCGCGAGTGGTTGTGACCACTCTGCGTGCCGATCGTAATGATCGGCTATTCAGTTGCTCCAAGTAACCGGGTGGCGGTCTTCCTTGCGGTAACCGCCTCTGCACACATCAACGAGCCCTTGCACAGGGGGTTACGAGGTTCCCCAGAAAAATCCAAAAAGTTTCCCCGACAGTGCGGAGAGTGGCTGAGCACGGAGGGTGCAGAGTTGCTGGCGCAGGTCGCCGCCCGGTGTCGCACGTGACGCCCCTCGCAGAGACATCGCGCCTTGCTGGCTTACTGTGGGCCGACCGTCAGATGAGGTGGGAGAACGATGAGCGACATCCTCGAGGTGGCCCGGGAGCAGGTACTGGAGCAGGGCGTCGGGCTTTCGCAGGACCAACTGGTCCAGGTGCTGCAGTCGCCGGACGACCAGCTGCCCGAGTTGCTCGCGCTGGCCCATGAGGTGCGGGTGAAGTGGTGCGGCGAGGAGGTCGAGGTCGAGGGCATCATCTCGCTGAAGACCGGCGGCTGCCCGGAGGACTGTCACTTCTGTTCCCAGTCCGGCCAGTTCACCTCGCCCGTACGGTCGGTCTGGCTGAACATCCCGGAGCTCGTCGAGGCCGCCAAGGAGACCGCGAAGACCGGTGCGACCGAGTTCTGCATCGTCGCCGCCGTCCGCGGTCCCGACCAGCGACTGATGTCGCAGGTGAAGGCCGGTATCGAGGCCATCAACGCCGAGGTCGACATCAACATCGCGTGCTCGCTCGGCATGCTCACCCAGGAGCAGGTCGACGAGCTCAAGGCGATGGGTGTGCACCGCTACAACCACAACCTCGAGTCGGCCCGGTCGTACTTCGGTGATGTCGTGACCACGCACTCTTTCGAGGAGCGCTGGGAGACCTGCCTGATGGTGCGCGACTCGGGGATGGAGCTGTGCTGCGGCGGTCTGGTCGGGATGGGTGAGTCGCTGGAGCAGCGCGCCGAGCTCGCCGCGCAACTGGCGGAGCTCGACCCGCACGAGGTCCCGCTGAACTTCCTCAACCCCCGTCCCGGTACGCCGTTCGGCGACATGGAGGTCATGGACGGCAAGGACGCGCTGCGCACCATCGCCGCGTTCCGGCTCGCGATGCCGCGGACGGTGCTCCGGTACGCCGGCGGCCGCGAGCTGACCCTGGGCGACCTGGGCACTCGCGACGGACTGCTCGGCGGTATCAACGCCGTCATCGTCGGCAACTACCTGACCACGCTGGGCCGCCCGGCGACCGCGGACCTCGACCTGCTGGCCGAGCTCAAGATGCCGGTCAAAGAGCTTCAAAAGACCCTGTGAGTGAGTCGTACTGCGGCCACTGCGGCCGAGAGTTGGCCGACGGCAGTCACGAAGACTGCCGTCGGGCTCTCGCTCTGGAACCACCCCGCTACTGCGCTCAGTGCCGCCGCCGGATGATCGTCCAGGTCCATCCGATGGGCTGGTCGGCCCGCTGCTCAGTACACGGCGAGCTGTCGAGTTAACGTACGGCGTCGGACGCCGCCACCACGTCGACCAGACCGTGTCCCTTGTCGTACGACGTACTCCCGCCCCGCGGATCCGCCTGGTACGCCGCGCCGTCGCCGTACTGGTGAGCAGTCGAGATCAGCGCGTTCTCGATCTGGGCCGGTGTCGCCGACGGGTTGGCCTGGAAGAGCTGGGCGACGATGCCGGCGATGTGCGGTGCGGCCATCGACGTACCGCTGATGGTGTTGTAGTTGCCGCCGTCAACAGGAGCGAGTCCGGTCGAGCAGACGGGCAGGTAGATCCGGCAGGACGAGGTGATGTCCTCGCCGGGAGCGGAGAGGTCCGGGTAGGTCGAGAGCGTTCCGTTCAGGCCGCGGGACGAGAAGTCCGAGATCTTGCCGTCTCGCGTGCCGGTGCCGAGATCGTTGTACGAGGCAACAGACAGGATGCCGCCAGTGGGGTCTTGGCCTGGCGGGTTGGTCAGCGACGTGGTGCCGTCACCGCCATCGTTGCCTGCGGCCCATACCGTCACGACGCCGTCGCCCGCGAGGGCTCGCTGGAGTTTGACGGTTGCCGAGTTGGGATCGAATGCACCGCCGCCGGACGGGCCGTACGAGTTGTTGGTGACCTTGATCGGCGGGCAGGTGCTGGCCGGGACGCCGGCACCACATGGTGCGGCGTGGTTCTCCAGCACCCAGTTGAGCGCCGCGTCCGCGCCGACGATCAGCAGTACGGCGCCGACCGAGATGTCGACCAATGACGCGCCTGGCGCGGCACCGTGCATCTTCGTGCCGTCGGGCAGGGTGACCGGGCGTCCGGCAACGATGCCGTTGACGTGCGTGCCGTGGCCGCCGCCCGACAGCAGGTCGGTGTCGACCGAGCCGGCGTCGACGGGAAGGCAAAGGGTTTCAGTCAGCGGATCGCAGACGACCTTCAGGTTCTTCACCACCGCCGAGCTGCCGTCGGCGTTCTTGAAGAACGGATGAGTCGGGTCCACACCGCTGTCGATCACGGCGACGCTGACGCCACGCCCGTCCAGCGGCTTCCCGTCGGCGCCGGTCCGGGTGGCCGCGGCCTCCGCGCCGCGGGTGGCGATATTCGACGTCGAGAGGCTGGTCGTGATCGGCTGGTTGCCCTCGAGGTAGGTGACGCCGGGTTGGGTGCGGGCGGCAAGGATCTGCGATCGCGTGCCCTCGGCAACCACCACACCGATCCGATCGTACGACGTCAGTTGCCGCAGGCCACTGGCTTTGACCGCCTGCTTGGCTGCGGCGAGGTCGGTGCCGTGGACAAGGACGGTGGCGCGCTGCTGGAGCAAGGGGAGGGACGCGAGCCGGTCGAGTTGGCGGCTCAGGAAGGCCTGCACGGGTGCGGGCGTCTCCTGGGCGGCGTGGACCGGCGTACTCGCGGAAGCGGCGAGCAAACCGGCCGCGGCTGCCGCGGCGAGGATGCGGGGCTTGGATCTGAAGATGGAGCGCATGCGGATCTCCTCACGGTGGGCGATGACCCGCAGCGTCCGGACGGGGACACAAAGTTACGGGTCGGTAGAAATGTAGAACCTCGGCGCCCGGATTGAGAAGAGGTTGCGAGACCTTGGCCACCCACAGGCCCCCCGCGGGCAGTCAACGATTACCGTGCTGGGTACTCAGGACGGAGGCGGAGCAGGGTGACACAGTCGGTCGGTGGATGGCTACAGCAGGATTCCGAACTGCTCTGGCATCCGTACTCCTCGCTGAGCGCGCCGTCGCCGGTCCGCCTGGTCCGGGGCGCGGAGGGGGTCCGGCTGCACCTGGACGATGGCGCCGGTGGCACGGTCGAGGCGATCGACGCGATGGCGTCCTGGTGGTGCATGATCCACGGCTATCGCCACCCGGTGCTGGACGCTGCGGTGAAGAACCAGGTTGACGATTTCAGTCACGTGATGTTCGGCGGGCTGACCCACGAGCCGGCGATCCGGCTGGCCGCGCGGCTGGTCGAGATCAATCCTTCTCCGCTGGAACACGTTTTCTTCTGCGACTCCGGCTCGGTTTCGGTCGAGGTCGCGATCAAGCTCGCTCTCCAGTACCAAGTTGCCCGTGGCCACAATGGTCGGACCCGGATGCTCACGGTCCGTGGCGGTTACCACGGTGACACCTTCGCGCCGATGAGCGTGTGCGACCCGGTGAACGGGATGCACTCGCTGTTCACCGGCGCGCTGAAGGAGCAGGTGTTCGGCCCGCAGCCGCCGGCCGGGTTCGATCGCCCGGACGACGATCCGGAACTGCTTGCCTGGGCCGCGGAACTGGCCGCCCTGGCCGAGCGGCACGCCGATGAGATCGCCGGGATCATCGTCGAGCCGGTGCTGCAGGGCGCGGGCGGGATGTATCCCTACAGCCCGGCCTGCCTGCGAGTACTGCGGGAGCTCGCCGACCAGCACGGCTTCCTGCTGATCCTGGACGAGATAGCCACCGGTTTCGGCCGGACCGGCACGCTCTTCGCCTCCGAGCACGCAGGTATTGATCCCGACATCCTCTGCGTCGGCAAGGCCCTGACCGGTGGCTACCTGACCCTCGCGGCGATGTTGTGTACGACGGACGTCGCACAGACCGTCTCGAACGGTCCAGGCGGCGCGCTGATGCACGGGCCGACCTTCATGGCGAATCCACTCGCATGCTCGGTCGCGCTCGCGTCCATCGACCTGCTGTTGTCGCAGGACTGGGCCGGCCGGGTCGCCGCGATCTCCGCAGGATTGTCGACCGGGCTGGCGCCGGCGGCGTCGCTGCCCGCAGTCAAGGATGTGCGCGTGCTCGGCGCGGTAGGCGTCGTTCAACTCGGTGGGCCGGTGGACATCCAACGGATAACGGATGCTGTACTGCGGCGGGGCGTCTGGGTCCGGCCGTTCCGCGACCTGGTCTACACGATGCCGCCGTACGTCTGTACCGATGAGGAAATCGCTACCATCGCGGCGGCGATCACGGGTGCTGTGGAGGAGGCCGGCTGATGCTCGAGGAGTGGCTGGCCCCGAAGGCGGCGGCGCTGGAGTCGCGCGGGTTGACCCGCAGGCTGCGAGCGCGGGCTGCCGACGAGCGGCTGATCGATCTCGCAGGTAACGATTACCTGGGGTTGGCCTCAGATCCGCGGGTGGTGCAGGCTGCGGTTGACGCCGTACATGTGTGGGGGACCGGATCTACCGCGTCCAGGCTTGTCACCGGTACGACGGCCTTGCACGAGGAGCTGGAGTCAACGCTTGCTGCGTACACCGGGCAGGAATCGGCGTTGGTCTTCTCGTCGGGATATCTCGCCAACCTCGGTGTGGTGACGGCGCTGGGTGGTCCGGGAACGGTGTTGGTCTCCGACGATCACGTGCACGCGTCGCTGATCGACGGCGGCCGGTTGTCCCGGTCGCGGGTGGAAGTTGTCCCGCACAACGAGGTGGGCGCGGTCGAAAAAGTGCTTGCTGAGCGCAACGAACCGCACGCGCTGATCTTGACCGAGTCCGTGTTCAGCGTGCTGAGCGACGAGGCGCCATTGGCCGAGTTGGCTGAGGTTGCCCTGGCGCACAACGCGGTTCTGGTGGTGGACGAGGCTCACGGCCTGGGCGTGACGGGTGGTGGCCGCGGGTCGGTCGCCGCCGCCGGGCTTGCCGGGCTCGATCATGTGATCGTCACGATGACGTTGTCCAAGGCAATGGCCAGTCAGGGCGGGGTTGTCCTCGGCCCGTCGTTGCTGCGCGAGCACTTGATCAACCGGGCGCGGCCGTTCATCTACGACACCGGCCTCAACCCGGCCGCGTGCGCTGCCGCCCTTGCGGCTCTGGCTGTGCTGCAGGCGGAACCAAGTCGGCCCGGCGCGATTCACGCCGCCGCTGCTCGGTTGGCGACGGCCTGCGCGGTGTCGCCCTCGGCCGGCGCTGTCGTGTCTGTCCCGATGCCTGGGCCACGCGAGGCCGTTCGCGCCGCCGAGCTCTGCCTGGCCGCCGGTGTCCGGGTCGGCAGCTTCCGCCCACCCTCAGTGCCCGACGGCATCTCCCGCCTCCGCCTGACCGCGAACGCCGGCCTCACCGCCGCTGAGCTCGACCGTGCCTGCGACGTCATCCCCCGCGCCATCCAGGAAGTCTCATGACCGAGGTCCTCTTCATCACCGGCACCGACACCGGCGTCGGCAAAACTGTCGTCACCGCTGCCCTGACGGCGCGCGCTACTGGTTCGGTCGCCGTGGTCAAGCCCACGCAGGCCGGCCTGACCGATGGAGCCGGCGACCTGCAGGAGGTCGAACGGCTGACCGGCCACACCGATCTCCACGAAGGCATTCGCCTCCTCGACCCGCTGGCACCCACTACCGCCGGACGTCGCCAAGGTGTGGCCCTGCCGCCTGTCGAAGCGCACGCAAAGGCCATCGCAGACCTCGCCGCCGACCGTGACCTCGTGCTGGTGGAGGGAGCCGGGGGTCTGCTCGTAGGCCTCGACGAAGCCGGCCGCAACCTCGCAGACCTGGCCGCTGAGCTCGCCGCACCGAGCTCGTTCGTCATCGTCACCCGCGCCGGACTCGGCACGCTCAACCACACGGGTCTCACGGTCGAGGCGCTCCGGCGCCGCAACCTGCCGATCGCCGGCCTCGTCATCGGCTCGTGGCCCGCCGAGCCCGACCTGGCAGAGCAGTGCAACCTGGAAGACCTCCCAGCCACCACCGGCGTCCCTGTAATCGGGCGTATCCCGGCCGGTGCAGGCCAGCTGGACAGGGAGGCCTTCACCAGTGCAGCGCCCGGCTGGTTCCTATGACCGGTTGTCCGGCGCGGTACGACGAGCAGCTCGGGTACTGGGTCGTCGACGACCCGGCCCTGGCTCGTGAGGTGCTGCTGGATCCGGAGACGTTCCGGCCCGACAACGCCGTACTGGCTCACACGCCGCTGTCGGTGAAGGCGTTGCGGGTGTTGTCGTCGGTGGGGTTCGCACTGCCTCCGACGCTGGCGAACAACGCGGGGGAGTCGCACCGGCCGATCCGGGCCGCGGTGGCGCGCTTCTTCAGCCCAGCGCGGGTGGCGGCGATCGAGCCACTGACTCGGCAGCTGACGGCCTCGCGGGTGGCAGAGGCGTCCGCGAGGCTCGAGCTGGGTGAGCAGGTCGATCTGGTCGAGGCCGTTGCAGCGGAGCCGCCGGCGCTAGTGCTGCTCGACATGCTCGGGCTGCACGATGTCGACGTACCGGCGCTGAAGGCGTGGAGTAGGGACTCGCTGGAGCTGTTCTGGGGCTGGCCGGACGCGGACCGGCAGCTGGAGCTCGCCCACACGGCAGCAGAGTTCTACAGCTGGCTCAGAGCCTGTACGACGGCCGCACGCCGGGCTCCGGGTGACGACCTGTTCGGAGTGCTCGTCGGGCTGGGGCTGACTGATGAGGAAGTGTGTGCGGTCGGCTACTTCTTGCTGATTGCCGGGCAAGAGACGACTACTCAGCTCATCTCCACTGCCTTCCACCGTTGTCTGGGGAAGACGTACGACCCGGCAGAGGTAGTCGAGGAGGTGCTGCGGTCCGACTCCTCTGTGCCTACCTGGCGGCGGGTGACTGCGGCCCCCGCCGCGGTCGGTGAGGTGGAGCTACCCGCCGGAGCGCAGGTGCTGCTGGGCCTCACGGGTCGCGGCGGCCCGGCTGATCTCACCTTCGGCATCGGCATCCACCGCTGCCTCGGGGCCGGCCTGGCCCGGCTGGAGGCCCGGGTCGCCCTCGAGTGCGCGGCCGGCCTGCTGGCCGCCGTACAACTGACCGAAGAACCACCGATGATCGACCTGCTGTCGTTCCGGGCCCCGAAACGACTCCGGGTCGTAACGAGGAGTAACAACCCGGACAACTGACAGCGATAGCTTCCCCGCTGTGAGCTTGCCATCTCGACGCCGGGTGCGGCTGTGGTTCGGCCAGCACCTGATCGCGGACTACATCGGCGACCAAGCGTCCGCTGACCGCCACGAAGCCGCCATGCGGCGCCGCTTTCCGGGTCTGGAGATCACCAACCAGCCGCTGCGGGCCGCGGATTACAACCCCGCTGACCTGCACCGATAGGCTTTGCGGGTGACCCAAGAAATCCCGCAGCATGAGTTGGTCCTGGTCGTCGACTTCGGGGCGCAGTACGCGCAGCTGATCGCGCGGCGGGTTCGCGAGGCCAAGGTGTACTCGGAGATCGTGCCGCACTCGATGCCGGTCGAGGAGATGCTGGCGCGGAACCCGAAGGCCATCATCCTGTCCGGCGGCCCGCAGTCGGTGTACGCCGAGGGCGCTCCGCGGGTGGACTCCGGGCTGTTCGACGCCGGCGTTGCCGCGTTCGGGATCTGCTACGGCTTCCAGGCGATGGCGCAGACGCTCGGGGGTGAGGTACGTCGTACCGGGCTGCGCGAGTTCGGCCGTACGCCGGTCACGGTCAGCTCAGCGGGGACGCTGCTAGCCGGAATCCCCGAGGACCTCAACGTGTGGATGTCCCACGGTGACGCGGTCCACGCGCCGCCGGCGGGCTTCGCCGTACTGGCTGAGTCGGAGGGGGCGCCGGTCGCGGCCTTCGAGGACCTGGATCGGCGGCTGGCCGGCGTGCAGTGGCACCCGGAGGTCTTGCACTCGCAGGCGGGGCAGGCCGTGCTGGAGCACTTCCTCTACGACATCGCCGGCTGCAAGGGCGACTGGACCACCACGAACGTCGTCGACGAGCAGGTCGAGCTGATCCGGCAGCAGGTCGGTGACAAGCAGGTGCTGTGCGCCCTGTCCGGCGGCGTCGACTCGGCGGTCGCGGCAGCCCTGGTGCACAAGGCGATCGGCGACCAGCTGACCTGCGTGTACGTCGACCACGGCCTGCAGCGGGCTGGGGAGTCGGAGCAGGTCGAGAAGGACTACGTCGCCGCGACCGGCATCCGGCTCGAGGTGGTCGACGCCGAGGACCAGTTCCTCAGCGCGCTGGCCGGGGTGACCGACCCGGAGCAGAAGCGGAAGATCATCGGCCGCGAGTTCATCCGGACGTTCGAGGCGACCGCGCGCAAGCTGGACGCCGAGCGGCACATCGAGTTCCTGGTCCAGGGCACGCTCTACCCGGACGTGGTCGAGTCCGGCGGCGGCACCGGGACCGCGAACATCAAGTCGCACCACAACGTCGGCGGGCTGCCCGACGACCTGCAGTTCAGCCTGATCGAGCCGCTGCGGACACTGTTCAAGGACGAGGTCCGCGAGCTCGGCCTCGCGGTCGGCCTGCCCGAGACGATGGTCTACCGGCATCCGTTCCCAGGCCCGGGCCTGAGCATCCGGATCATCGGCGAGGTCACCCGCGAGCGTCTGGACATCCTGCGCGCCGCCGACCTGATCGCCCGGACCGAGCTGACCGCGGCCGGCCTGGACCGCGACATCTGGCAGTTCCCGGTGGTCCTGCTGGCCGACGTACGCTCGGTCGGCGTCCAGGGCGACGGCCGCACGTACGGTCACCCCGTCGTGCTGCGCCCCGTCACCAGCGAGGACGCCATGACCGCCGACTGGGCCCGCCTCCCGTACGACGTCCTGGAGCGCATCTCCACCCGCATCACCAACGAGGTCGACGAAATCAACCGCGTAACCCTCGACATCACCAGCAAGCCCCCGGGCACCATCGAGTGGGAGTAGTTCTCACCCACCCGGGCAAGCTACGGCATGTCCGGGGCGACCTCGGTCTGGGCCTGGATTCCGTCCAGGAGACGGTCGAGGCCGTAGCGGTACGCGTCGGTGGCGGCGTCGCGGACGGTGTCCTGGTAGCCGTTCGCGTTCCAGATCGCCGTCATCGCGGGATGTCTTTCGACGTCGAAATACGTCTCCCACAGATCGTTCCGGTCGTACCACCACGCCTCGTTGCTCTGCCCGGTGGCGCGTTCGACCAGCTCGTTCTCGGCCTCTAGTCCGGCGGCCGAGTCGACGTACATCGTGATGGAAAGCGCGGCGGTGTTCGTGTCGCGAGGGCTGAGGCCGAGTGGAAGCAGTACGGAGAGCAGGTACTCGCGGCCGGCCAGCATGCCGGGGCCGACGGGTGGGCGCACCGTGGAGACCCGGGCGAGCCAGGGGTGGCGCTGGAACATCGCTCGGGTCTGTTCGGAGTACAGCTCGACCTGCAGGCGCCATCCGGCCGGCCTGGGTTCGGCTGGGCCGGGTAGCTGCCGCTCTGCCAGGACCTCGTCGACCATGAGGTCCAGCAGCTCCTCCTTGGAGGGCACGTAGGTGTAGAGCGTCATGGTGCCTACACCTAGTGCCTTGGCCACTCCACCCATGGAGGCCGCTTCGAGGCCGCGCTCGTCTGCCAACTGGATGCCGGTGCGCACCACTCCGTCGACGTCCAGCGATGGCCGCCGGCCGGCCGTGCGGCGTCGTACCTGCTGGTCTGGGACCTGCTGGTCTGGCGCCTGCGTATTTGGCGCCTGCGTGTTTGGGGCTTGCTTGTTGCGCCAGAGCAACGCGAGGGTGCGTTCTGGCTGGCCTCCACCGCTGTGCCGCACTGTCACAGTGCACAGCGTCCCATGCGTCAGCGGAAGGCGTCGGCGTTGGCCACGGCCCACTCGCGATAGGTGGTGCCGGGACGACCGGTGAGCTCGGGGACAGTTGGCTCAGGGGTCATGTGGTGCTCGGCCATCATGCGGAAGCCGTCGAGCAGCCACTGGGCGGTCTGGGCGCCAACGATCGGCGTCCAGAGGTCCAGGTACTCCTGCGGGGTCTGCTCCTCGAACCTCACCTCGCGTCCGATCGCCGCCGAGATGTGCGCGACCTGCTGCGGCGGCGTGAGGGCCTGCGGACCGCTCATCGTGAGCTTCTGCCCGGTGTACTGCTCATCAGTGATGACGACGCGGGCGACCGCCGCGATGTCGGCCAGGTCGATCGGCGTCTGGATCGCTGCCGGGTAGGGCGCGCGTACGACGTTCTCCGCCTTGATCGAGCCGGCCCAGTCCAGTGTGTTGTTCATGAACTGACCCGGCCGCAGGTGCGTCCACGCGAACCCGGCGTCCTCGATTGCCCGCTCGATCTTGTAGTAGTGCCAGCTCGCCGGATCCCCTTGCGCCTCGTACTCCGCCGGCTCACCCGACAGTACGACGACCCGCCGTACACCGGCCTCCTGGGCGTACTTCACGAAGTCGTCGACGTACGCCGGAAGTGGCGCGAGGTAGACGGTGTCGATCTGGCGGAGTGCCGCGGCGAGGGTCTCCGGTCTGCCGAGGTAGCCCTTGGCGATCTCGACCTCGTCGGGGAGCGCGGCCTTCTTCGGGTTGCTGGTCAGTGCCCGCACGGGTGCGTTTGCGGCCACGAGTTCGTCGACGAGCAGCCGTCCCACGCTTCCGGTCGCGCCGGTCACGAGGATCGTCATCTTTGTGCCTCCCAGGTATCGGCTATTTCCGTAGGGTATACGAGAATGCGATTCGGGCGCACCTGGATTTGAGAATCTGGCGAACATGTGTTCGACTGTGATGCATGAGATGGGCTGGTCAGCAGATCGACGCGGAGACCCCGGGGACGTTGCCGGGGCTCGGGTCGATCGCGGGCCTGGTCCGGTCGGTGACCACGCCGGAGTTCCGCGGCATCACCTTCCATGAGGTGCTCGCGCGGTCGGCGCTGAACTCCGTCCCGGGGACGTCGCTGCCGTTCAACTGGACGATCAACCAGTATCGCGGCTGCACGCACGCCTGCCGGTACTGCTTCGCCCGGCCGTCGCACCGCTATCTCGAGCTCGACCAGGGGGAGGACTTTGATCGGCAGATCGTGGTCAAGACGAACGTGGTGGAGGTGCTGCGACGCGAACTGGCCCGGCCGTCCTGGGGTCGCGAACAGGTTGCCCTGGGCACCAATACCGATCCGTACCAACGGGCCGAGGGCCGCTATCGGCTGATGCCGGGGATCATCGAGGCGTTGGCGGGTTCGGGTACGCCGCTGTCCGTGCTGACAAAGGGCACCTTGCTTCGGCGCGATCTGGAGCTGCTGGTTGCCGCGTCGGCGGAGGTCTCCGTCGGTATCGGTGTCTCGCTCGCGCTGGCGGATGAGGAGTTGCGCAAGCTCGTCGAGCCCGGCGTGCCCTCGGTTCGCGGTCGCCTCGACCTGATCCGCTCCGTCCGCGATGCCGGTCTACCGTGTGGCGTCATGGTCGCTCCGGTTCTTCCGTGGCTTACCGACTCCGCGGAACAGTTGGACTTTCTCTTCGGTGAGTTGTCGGAGGCCGGCGCCACCGGCGTCACGACGCTCGTGCTGCATCTGCGGCCCGGCGTCAAGGAATGGTTCATGGCCTGGCTGGCTCAGGAGCGTCCCGAGCTGGTCGCTCGCTACGAATCCCTTTATGCCCACGGCTCCAATGTCGCGCCCAGCTACCACAATGCCTTTGCGGAGAAGGTCCGCCCGTTGCTGGACAAGCACGGCTTCGGCCGGGGCTCACGTCACCGCTCGGACCCCATCGATGCGAGTTCCAGTGCCGCCCGCATCCGCCAACCTCACCGCCGCTCCCCACCGCGCCAGCCCCGCCGGGCTCGTCACGCCGCGCCGATCCCGCACGTCACCCCGGACGTCGACCAGCAAACCCTGTTCTGAGTGGGTGAGCCAGCTACTGCAGGGTGAGGATTTGGGGGCCTTCTTCGGTGATGGCTACGGTGTGTTCGGCGTGGGCGCCTCGCGTTTGGTCGGCGGAGCGGAGGGTCCAGCCGTCTTCGTCGATGACGTAGGTGCTGCCGGGGCCGGTCCAGAACCATGGCTCGATGGCGAAGACGTGACCCGGCCGGAGCTTGAGGCCGCGACCTGGCCGGCCGCCGTTGGGGATGTGGGGATCTTCGTGCATCCGCCGGCCGATGCCGTGTCCGCCGAAGTCGAGGTTGGTGCCGATCCCGGCGGCCTTGCCGATCCGGCCGATCGCGGCGCTGATATCGCTGAGCCGGTTCCCGGGGACCGCCTCGGCGATCCCGGCCGCCAGCGCCTGCTCGGTGGTCGCGATCAGCTCCAGATCCTCGGCGCGCGGCGTACCGACGCAGAAGCTGATCGCCGAGTCCGCGCACCAGCCGTCGAGCGAGGCGCCGCAGTCGACGTTCAGCAGGTCACCGTCCTGGAGCACGAGGTCGCCGGGCGGGCCGTGCAGTACGGCGTCGTTGACCGACGTACAGATGACGCCGCTGAACGGGCTGGTCGCGAAACCCGGTTGATATCCCTCGAACAAGGACACCGCGCCGGCCGAATGCAGGACCTCGCGCGCGACCGCGTCGAGTTCGCGCAACGACATCCCGGCGGCGGCTTCCTTCTTCACCGCGGCCAGCGCGTTGGCGACCACCCGTCCGGCCGCCCGCATCTGCTCGATCTCCGCCGGAGTCTTCAACTCGACCATGCCCCGCTCCTCGACCTCGGCACCCTTTCCCGGATAACTATACCGGTACTATTATCGCAGTCATGGTGCGACCACCGCTGTCCAGCTGGGACCGTGAGCGAGGCCGTCAGCTCGGCCGCCTGCTGCGCGAGGCTCGTGGCGAGCGCAGCATGGTCGACGTCGCCGCGGCCTGCGGGGTCTCGGTCGACACCCTCCGCAAGATCGAGACCGGCCGGATCCCGACCCCGGCCCTGTTCACCGTCGCCGCCGTCGCCGCGACCCTGGACATCTCCCTCGACACTCTCGTCGCAGCCTGCCGGGACAACCCGGCGACGGAGGACGACTCCGGACTGATCGCCTAGAACACGATCGAATCACCGCCTCAACCAACGGTCCAGCAGCTTGGCGCGACGCCGAAAATCCTTTGACGCAAGGGTTATTGTCGAAGCCATGATTACGTACTTCGTGATGGTCCGTCGTGCCCGGCTACGGGCAGGCGAGGGGTGCCTGGGGATGGCATCCGCTCGATAGTCGTTGGGCCGAACGGGTCGTGGACGCGGCCGGGGTCAGACCCGGTGAACTCGTCCTCGACGTCGGAGCCGGACTGGGTGCGCTGACCGCGCCGCTGGTCCGGGCCGGAGCCCAGGTGGTCGCCGTCGAACTCCACCCTGGTCGCGCCGATCGCTTGCGTCGGCGGTTCGCGGACCAAGCCGTCACGGTGGTCCGTGCCGATGCCGCTGATCTGCGGTTGCCGTCGCGACCGTTCCGGGTGGTGTCGAGTCCGCCGTACAACGTCTCCACCGCTTTGCTGAAGCGGCTGCTGGCGCCGGGTTCGCGCCTGGTGTCGGCGGATCTGGTGCTGCAGCGGGCGGTGGCGAACCGGTGGGCTCGCGGTGACGCGCCGGGGGCGAACCGATGGTTCCCGTACTACGACCTGTCGATCGGGCTTCGCCTTCCTCGCAAGGCTTTCACCCCACCGCCGCATGTCGATTCCGCTGTCCTCGTACTGCGCAAACGCCGTACCCGAGCCTAGAAGGAGCAGAACCCCCGCCCACCGAAAACGGGCGGGGGTTCTTGCTATCCGTGCCAGGAGTTCCAGAGGGCGGCGTAGGAGCCCTGCCGGGCTACGAGCTCGTCGTGGCTGCCGAGCTCGGTGATGCGGCCGTCCTCAACCACTGCGACGCGGTCGGCGTCGTGGGCGGTGTAGAGGCGGTGGGCGATCGCGATCACCGTCCGGCCCTCCAGTACGGCGGCCAGCGAACGCTCCATGTGCCGAGCCGCCCGCGGGTCGATCAGTGAGGTCGCCTCATCCAGTACGAGCGTGTGTGGATCGGCCAGCACGAGTCGAGCCAACGCCAACTGCTGCGCCTGCGCCGGCGTGAGCGCCAGCTGCCCCGACCCGACCCGCGTGTCGAGCCCATCAGGCAAGGCCGAAGCCCACTCGCGCGCATCGACTGCCTCGAGCGCATCCAGCAGGTCCTCGTCGGACGCTGACGGCCGAGCCATCGACAAGTTGTCGCGCAGGGTCCCCACGAAGACGTGGTGCTCCTGCGTGACCAGCGCGACCTGCTTGCGCAGCTCGTCCAGCGGCAGTTCGGTCATCCCGACCCCGCCGACGGTGACGGAACCGGTCCGCGGCGGGTGGATGCCCGCGACCAGCCGCCCGAGTGTCGACTTGCCCGCGCCGGACGGCCCGACCATCGCGACCCGCTCACCCGGCTGGATGGTCAAGTCGACACCGTGCAGCACGTCGCGGCCGTCGACGTACGAGAACCGCACGTCGCTCGCCTCGACGAGCTCACCGGACGGCGACTGGCCGGATGGCGTCCGGTCGTCCGGTACGTCGCTGATGCCCAGCAGGCGGGCGAACGCGGCACCACCCGACTGCAGTTCGTCGAGCCAGGAGAGCAGCCGGTCGACCGGGTCGATCAGCTGGTTGACGTACAGCACGGCGGCGGTCACCGCGCCCAGCGAGACGTGGTTGTTGATGTGCAGCCAGCCGCCGAACACCAGCGTCCCCACGACCGGCACGAGGTACCCGATCTCGGCGATCGGGAAGTACACGGTCCGGAGGAACAAGGTGTACCGCTCGGCGTTGTAGGAGCCGCGGATGTCGCCATCGCCCCGCCGTACGCGCTCGTCGTACCGCCGCAGCGCCTCGACCGTACGAGCGCCCTCGACGGTCTCCGCCAGCGAGCTCGTCATCTGGGCGTACGCCGCGTTCTCGCGCAGGTAGCCGTCCTTCGCGCGACGCAGGTACCACCGCGTGCCCAGCCAGAGCGCCGGGACCATCGCCACCAGCGGCACCAGCACCCAGACGCCCACGAGCATCGTCGCGCCGACCGTGAACAGCACGGTGACCGACGCGATGATCGTCTCCGGTACGGCGAACCGGACGGTGCGCGACAGCGTGTCGACGTCACGCGAGGTCCGCGACAGCAGATCGCCGGTGCCAGCCCGCTCGACCGTGCCGATCGGCAGCGCGAGCGCGTTGTCGACGAAGTCCTCGCGCAGCTCGGCCAGCACCTGCTCGCCGAGCGCGAACGAGCGGAACCGCGCCCAGCGGGTGAGCAGCGACTGCACCACGATGAACACCGCGATGACCAGGATCACTTGGTTGACCTTGGCCGCGGTCGTGCCGTTCTGGACGTCCTCGACCAGGTCGCCGATCAGCCGCGGCGCGGCCAGGCCAGTGATCGCGGCCAGGCCGTGCAGCAGCAGCGCGATCACCAACGACCGCGGATGCCGCCGGGCCAGCCGGCGTGCGTGCCGGCGGATCTGGGCAGAGTCCGCGACAGGCAGGATCTGCCTCATGCCAGCACCTCCTCTTCGGTCTCTCTGGTGACGGTCCTGCGGTACAGCGGCTCGCTGTCGAGCAGCGCACGGTGTTTGCCGGTGGCAACGACTCGGCCGGCCGCGACGAAGATGACCTCGTCGACGCGGTCCAGCAGTAGCGGGCTCGCGGTCAGTACGACGGTGCTCCGGCCGGACCGCTGGTCGCGCAGCCGGTCCGCGATCCGCGCCTCGGTGTGCGCGTCGACCGCCGACGTCGGCTCGACCAGGACCAGCACAGCCGGGTCCGCCAGCAGCGCACGCACTAGCACCAGTCGCTGCCGCTGCCCACCGGAGAACGACCGGCCCTTCTCCTCCACCTCGGAGTCGAGCCCGTCCGTCAGCGCCACCAGCACGTCCTCGGCGGACGCCGTACGCATCGCTGCCATCACTTCTTCGTCGGTACGGCGGTTGTCCGGGTCCAGCTCCTGGCGCAGCGTGCCGGTGAACAGCTGGGCGCCGGTGTCGCTCACCAGGATGCGCGCACGCACGTCCTCCCGGGTGGCGCTGGCCAGAGTGACTCCGCCGTACCGGACCTCGCTGGTGTCGTCGTACCGACCCAGGCGGTCGGCCAGCTCGGCATAGCTGTCTGGCTCTGCGGACACGATCGCGGTGAGCAGGCCGTCGCGGGCGCGGATGCCGGAGACCGGGTCGACCAGGTCGCCGCGGTCCGGCAGCCGCACTGGCTGGGCCGGCTCAGTGATGTCGGGCTGCAGCGACAGCACCCGGATCACTCGGCGTGCCGCGACCAGGCCGCGCATCAGCTGGTTGGCGAACTCTGTCGCCGTACGCAGCGGCAGGACGAGGAAAGTGGCGTAGCCGTAGAACGCTACGAGCGAGCCGGCGCTGAGGTCGCCGCGCAGCGCGAAGTGCGCGCCGAGACCGACCACGAGCACCACGAAGATGCCTGGCAGCAGCACCTGCGCCGCGTCGAGCACGGACTGGATCCGCGCGACGCCGACACCGGCCTGCCGGACCTGCTGGGACTCGCCGCGGTACCTGCGGGAGAACGACTCCTCACCGCCGATCCCGCGCAGCACCCGCAGGCCGGCGACGATGTCGGAGCCCAGCGAGTTCAGCTCGCCGACCGCCTCGCGCTGGGCGGACTGCCGCTTGTGCAGCGGCCGCAGCATCGGGCCGAGGCAGAACAGCATCACCGGTACGCCGATGAGCACGACCAGGCCGAGCGTCGTCGACGTCGACAGCAGGATCGACGCGACCACGACGAACGCGAAGATCGCGCCGGTGAACCGGGCCGAGATCTCCATCAGGTTGCCGATGTAGGCGAGGTCGCCCGCGCCGATGCTGACCACTTCACCGGTGGCCAGGTGCTTCGGCAGCGTCGCGCCGAGGTCGGCCGACTTCCGCGTCACCACCTGAACCGTGCGGTACGCCGAGGTCAGCCAGTTGGTCACCGCGAACCGGTGCCGCATGATGCCGGCCAGCGCCTGGACGACGCCGACCACGAACAGCGCCACGGTCCAGTGCAGCAGCCGCTCGCCGTCGCGCGCGGCGATGCCCTCGTCGATCGCCTTGCCGAGGATCGCCGGGATGAACGCCTGCGCGGCCATCCACAGGATGCCGAACGTCATCCCGCCCGCGAGCGTGCGCCATTGCCCCCGCGCGACCCACAACAGATAGCGGGCAGGCGAGCGGTGATCAGGGACGCCGGGATCGGCCAGAGGCAGTTGTTTCATAGCCTTCTCAGGCTAGGCGTCGGCACCGACAGAACGCATGCGAATTATCCGGCCGCGGTGACGGTCCGGCGGCGGACCGTGGTGATCAAGAGAGCTTCACCTTGCGTTGGGCAACGAGTTCCCGCCGGGCCACTTCCGCCGCCTGTGCTGGAACCATGCTGGTGATCGCGCATCGGGGAGCGAGTGGTTATCGCCCGGAACACACGCCGGCGGCGTACCGCCTGGCTGCGTCGCAGGGAGCCGACTACCTGGAGCCGGACCTGGTCGCCACGCTCGACGGCGTCCTGGTGTGCCGGCACGAGAACGAGATCTCCGGTACGACGGACGTCGCCGACCACCCGGTGTTCGCGGACCGGAAGCTCACCAAGGTCATCGACGGGACCGCTGTCACCGGCTGGTTCGTCGAGGACTTCACCTACGCCGAACTGCGCACCCTGCGGGCCCGGGAGCGGATGCCCGCCCTGCGCGCGGCCAACACGTCGTACGACGGGCTGGAGGCCATCCCCACGTTCGACGACGTGGTGGCGCTGGCCAGGCAGGAGTCGCAGCGGCTCGGGCGGCCGATCGGCGTACTGCCGGAGATCAAGCACCCGGCGTACTTCCGGCGGGTCGGACTGCCGCTGGAGGAGCTGCTGACAGAGCGGATACTGCAACTCGGGCTGCGCAGCGACGAGATCATGGTGCAGTCGTTCGAGCCGACCAGCCTGCGGCGGTTGTCAGTCATGACCAGCGTGCCGCTGGTGCAGCTGGTGGACTCGCAGGGCGCGCCGAACGACTTCCTGCGCACGGGTGACGGGCGTACCTTCGCCGACCTGATCCAGCCGGCCGGTCTGCGCGAGGTGTCGACGTACGCGCACGCACTGGCTCCCCACAAGGACCTGGTCATCCCACGCACCCCGACCGGCGCACTCTGCGAGCCGACCCGCCTGGTCGACCAAGCGCACCGCGCAGGTCTAGCAGTCCAGGTCTGGACCTTCCGCGCCGAACGCCGCTTCCTCCCCACCGACATCGACTTCCAGACGGAACTCTCCCGCTTCGCCCGCCTAGGCATCGAAGGCCTCTTCGCCGACCACCCAGACCAAGCAGCAGCCGCCATACGCCGCACCGCCGCCCTGAACGTCTAGAGGTGGCAGCGGAAGGGTGACGAGGGCTTGCGGTCACCCTGCCGCGCGTTTGGTGGCTGCGCGCTGAGGCGCAGTCCGGGTCACGCCGCCGGGGGCTTGTTGTTGGTGGTGGTGTCGTCGTAGATGCGGGAGGCGATGTCGGCCTCCGGGGTGGTGGGCTGGTTCACAGACTGCTGGACGTTCTGCCAGACAGCCTTGCCGTCGGACTCCGGAATCACGATCCAGGCGACCGCGTAGCCGATCAGGGCGGTGCCGCCGGTGATCAGCGTGAGACCGACGATGGCGAGCCGGACCAGGGTCACGTCGATGTTCAGGTACTCGGCGATGCCGCCGGAGACACCGGAGAGCATCCGCTGGTCGCGGGAGCGACGGAGGACCTTGCCGGACAGGTTGGAGAACGGTGCGTTCGAGTTCGTCATATCTCAACTGTCCTGCCTGAGCCCCCTCCACCACATCAGGATCGGTACCGACCCACCCCTGATCCGACCCCTGGATCCCTGATCCCGCCTCCCTGACAACTTTCGTGGAACCCCGGCCTGACAGTACGTCGATTCGCTTCGGCCGGTTCACCGCTGAAACTGTCGGCGGGCGTGTTTACCGTCATGGGATGGACGTCGACGTGCTGCCGAAGGTGGTGCTCGGGTTGCCGGGCGTGGAGGAGGACGAGGGCTGGGCTGGGCAGCCGGTCTTCAAGGTGCGGAAGAAGAGTTTCGCGTACATGTCGGAGGACGGGACGCGGCTCTTGCTCAAGGCGCTGCGGGAGGAGCAAGAGGCGCTGGTGGCCGAAGATCCAGAGGTGTACTCGCCATCGTGGGCATCCGGCCGGTTCGCCTGGCTCGACGTCGACATCGCCAGGGCCGACGACGAGGAGTTGCGCGAGCTGGTGACCGAGGCCTGGCGGCTCACAGCGCCGAAGTACCTGATCGCCCAGCTGGCTTAGAGGGTTCGGCGGACGAGGACCCAGCGGGGGTTGGTGCGGCCGACTTCCTTGAAGCCGGCGTCCAGGAAGACGTTGAGCGGGCCGCGGTAGAGGTCGGCCGAGGAGACACCAGACGCCTGGGCCGTATCGACCGCGCAGCCCTCGACCGTCTGAGCGCCGTAGGTCCGGGCGAACTCAACCGCGCCGCGTGCCAGCTCCCCGGCGACGCCCTGGCGGCGGTGGCCGACCGGTACGACGAAGCAGGTGATCACCCAGGCGTCCGGGTGGTCGGTGCGCCAGCTGGGGGAGGCGAGCACGCGTGGGTACGCCGTACGGGGTGCTACTGCACACCAGCCGACCGGTGCGTTGTCGTCGTACGCGAGTACGCCGGGCGGGAGGTCGCCGGAGCGGACCTGGGCTCGGAGGTCGCGCCGGTTGGTCTCCCGGGTGGCGGCGGACCATTGCTGTCCGCGCAGGCGGAAGTACTGACAGAAGCAGCGGGCCGGGTCGCCGCGCTCGCCCATGACGGCCGCCACGTCGTCCCAGGAGCCGGGTTCGGCCGGTCGCACGTCCACAGGCTCACGGTAGCTGGCTTGCACTCGGTTGGGGCGAGTGCTAATACTTGGTTAGCACTCCATGGGTGAGAGTGATAAGGCTCCTGCCCGTGGCGTGTGACAGAAGACGGCCTCGATGAGGTGCCGGAACGTGGCGGGACGTGAGCGCCGCGCCCGGTGCCGTCCGTCGCGGGCATCCCGGCCGGCTGAACCACAAAGACTCGACGCGGGAGGACTCGCGGAGAATGCCCAAGCTGATTTCTTTCAATGAAGAGGCGCGCCGCGGCCTCGAGCGGGGAATGAACACCCTCGCCGATGCGGTCAAGGTGACGCTTGGCCCGAAGGGCCGCAACGTCGTCCTGGAGAAGAAGTGGGGCGCCCCCACCATCACCAACGACGGCGTCTCCATCGCCAAGGAGATCGAGCTCGAGGACCCGTACGAGAAGATCGGGGCCGAGCTCGTCAAGGAAGTTGCGAAGAAGACCGACGACGTCGCGGGTGACGGCACCACCACCGCCACCGTGCTGGCCCAGGCTCTCGTCCGCGAGGGTCTGCGCAACGTCGCGGCCGGTGCCAACCCGATGAGCCTGAAGAAGGGCATCGAGAAGGCGACCGAGGCCGTCAGCGAGCAGTTGCTGGCGCTGGCCAAGCCGGTCGAGACCCGCGAGCAGATCGCGGCGACGGCGTCCATCTCGGCCGCCGACACCCAGGTCGGCCAGATCATCGCCGAGGCGATGGACAAGGTCGGCAAGGAAGGCGTCATCACCGTCGAGGAGAGCAACACCTTCGGCCTCGAGCTCGAGCTCACCGAGGGTATGCGCTTCGACAAGGGCTACATCTCGCCGTACTTCGTCACTGACACCGAGCGGATGGAAGCGGTCCTCGACGACCCGTACATCCTCGTGGTGAACAGCAAGATCTCCAGCATCAAGGACCTGGTCCCGGTGCTGGAGAAGGTGATGCAGACCGGCAAGCCGCTGGCCATCATCGCCGAGGACATCGAGGGCGAGGCGCTGGCGACCCTGGTCGTCAACAAGATCAAGGGCACCTTCAAGGCCGTCGCCGTCAAGGCGCCGGGCTTCGGTGACCGCCGCAAGGCCATGCTGGTCGACATCGCCGTACTTACCGGCGGCGAGGTCATTTCGGAGGAGGTCGGGCTCAAGCTCGACACCGTCGACCTGGAGCTGCTCGGCCAGGCCCGCAAGATCGTCGTCACCAAGGACGAGACGACCATCGTCGAGGGCTCGGGCGACGCCGACCAGATCTCCGGCCGGGTGAACCAGATCCGCGCCGAGATCGAGAAGTCGGACTCCGAGTACGACCGCGAGAAGCTGCAGGAGCGGCTGGCCAAGCTGGCCGGCGGCGTTGCGGTGATCAAGGTCGGCGCGGCCACCGAGGTCGAGCTGAAGGAGCGCAAGCACCGGATCGAGGACGCCGTTCGCAACGCGAAGGCGGCCGTCGAGGAGGGCATCGTCGCCGGTGGCGGCGTGGCTCTGCTGCAGGCGTCCGTGCTGGCGTTCGAGAAGCTGGACCTCGAGGGTGACGAGGCCACCGGTGCCGCGATAGTGCGGTCCGCGGTCGAGGCGCCGTTGAAGCAGATCGCCGTGAACGCCGGCCTCGAGGGTGGCGTCGTGGTGGAGAAGGTTCGCAACCTCGAGCCGGGTCACGGTCTGAACGCCGCGACCGGCGAGTACGTCGACCTGATCGCCACCGGCATCATCGACCCGGCCAAGGTGACCCGCTCGGCGCTGCAGAACGCGGCCTCGATCGCGGCCCTGTTCCTCACCACCGAGGCGGTCATCGCCGACAAGCCGGAGAAGGCCGCGGCCGCTCCGGGTGGCGCGCCCGACATGGGCGGCATGGACTTCTGATCCACTGAGGTCCAACAGCACAGCAACACCAAGGCGGTCCCGGGCACTCGCCCGGGACCGCCTTCTTGCTGTCCCTCGCGCTTACGTCCGAAGAAGTGAGGGCTATAGGCCACAGTTCTTCGGACGTAACGGGGTCAGGTGCCGGAGATGAGGCGGGTGGCGAGGGTGGGGGAGAAGGTGCCGGCGGGGATGCCTTTGCCGGTGCCACAGTCGCCGTCAGAGTCGCCGGGGACCTTGAGCCACAGCAGGAGGTCCGCGCCGCCGCCGACCTGGGACGGGACGCCGAGCTTGCGGCCGGCCGGGTTGCACCACTCGCCGTTGGAGCCGTTGCCGTTCCGGCTGGTGTCGACGACGAACTGGCTGCCGCCGCCGAGCGCGCTCTTGATCGCGTTCCCCTTCGAGACCGACTGCTGCGTGGTGTAGTAGTTCGAGGTGTTCAGCGCGAAGCCACGGATCTTGCCGACGTCCACCAGTCGCAGCCGCCGGGCCATCTCACCGGCCTCGATCCAGTTGTAGTTGCCGCCGTCCATGTAGGCCCAGGTGTTCGGGTTCTTGTTTGCGAACTGGTTGGCGGCGTACTTCAGCAGGTCGAGGCGGACCTGCCGCTGGTTCTCCGGCATGCAGTCGAGCTGGGCCAGTGCGTCCGGCTCGATCACGACGACGGCCGGGCGGTTGCCGATGCCGTCGGCGAACTTGGCGATCCAGTCCCGGTACGCCGCCGGCGACCCGGCGCCACCGCCGGAGTGACCACCGCAGTCGCGACCCGGGATGTTGTACGCGACCAGGATCGGCAGCTTGTTCGCACTGTCGGCGGCTTTGGTGTACGACGTCACCGCGGCCTTGATGTCGCCGCTCCAGTTGCCGAACCAGCGGCCGCCGGCCTTCTGGGCGATCTTGGTCTTGATCTCGGTCGCCCCCGGGTGCTGCTTCACGTAGGCGGCCGGATTGGAGTTGGGGTCGACGTAGAAACCGTTGGTGAGCTGAACCGGGTTGCCGGCAGCCACGCCGACGCTGAGCCGGGGTTCGGCAGCCAGCCCGGGCATAGGCTAGCTGCCGATGGTGAACAGTCCGGCGGTGAGCAGGCCCAGGGTGGTCATGCGCAGGGTGGACATCGTGGAGGCCTTCCGTGAGGGGCGGTAGGGATACTCAACGTGTCGACGACGTTACCCCGGGACGTTAACCGGTTAGGCAATCGTTTGAAAAGTCCTAACCGTCGATCCACATGAGACTGTTAATTTTCTTCATCGACCTCGCCGAACGAGGCGTAGTGGGCGTCGGTGAATAATCGGTGGACTATGACCCCGTGGCACCTCTACTGTCGGGCGCGGCGAGATCGTCTCGAGTGGAAGGAGCGACCGATGAAGACACTGACTTGTTTCCCGGCGCGCTTGATCCGCTCGCACAACTCGCACTGAGCGGTGCCGCGCGCCTCCTGCTGGAGGTTTCGTGAACATCCGCACCACCGTCGAGGCCGACCTCGACACCATTCATGCGTTGATCGACCAGCAGTCGGTCAACACCGTCACCCGTCAGCGCTATGACGATTTCATTGCCGACGGCACCTACCGGAACGACTGGACCTGGGTCGCCGAGGAGAACGGCGAGATCCAGGCGCTGGCGATCTGGTGGGGTCCGCCGAACCACGACCACCCGTTCAGCATCGACGGCCTGTACTACGCCGGCGATGGCGACCCGGTGCCGGTCTGGACGGCGCTGATCGAGCACACCGTGAAGGCGTTGCCCGAGCCGCCGGAGTACCACTTCTTCCTGTCCAACGACTGGCGCGACCACGCGGACGGCGTTGCCGAACTCGAACAGCGCAAGCGGGCCGCGGTGGCGGCCGGGCTGACCGAGGTCACCGAGCGGCTGCGGTACGAGTGGAAGCCGGAGTACGGGCTGCCGCCGCGGTCGACGCGGTTGCGGTTCGAACCGGCCGACGACGAGGCGTTCGTGGACGTCTTCCGCCGGGTGAGTGAGGGCAGTCTCGACGCGTCCACCGCCCGGGCCGTCGCCAGGCTTGGGGTCGACGGCGCGGCGCGCGAGGAGCTCGAGATGTACATGTCGATGCCGGGTGAGCGGTCCTGGTGGCGACTCGCGTACGACGACGGCGGCAAGCTGATCGGCTTCGCCATCCCGTCGGCGAACGGTGGTGGGCCCGTGGTCGGGTACCTCGGCGTGCTGGCTGAGCACCGCGGTCACCGGTACAGCGACGATCTGCTGGCGGAGATCACCCACCTCCTGGCCGAGACCGGCGCCGAGCAGATCCGGGCGGACACCGACTTCGGCAACGTGCCGATGGCCCGGAGCTTCGAACGCCTCGGCTACCGCAACTTCGCCGTACGCCTCGTGCTGTCCTTCCCCAGCTAGGTTGCCCACACAGGTAGGGGGTTGCCCACTGAGATTCTCGGTGGGCAACCCCCAACCCGAGGGGGCAAGGGGGAGACGGCGACAGCTCTGAGCCCTATGCTCCCTGACATGTCAGAGAGCTCCGGTGGGGGCCGGGGGTTGGGGGAGGACAGGCGATGCGTGACATCGCATTGATCCTGCATGTCGCCGCGGGAGCGCTGGCGGTGCTGTTCGGCCCGCTCGCGATCGTGCTCACGCTCCGCAAACGTGGACTCAACTGGGCAGGCGAGGTGTACCACTGGGCGATCGCGCTCGTCTGCATCACCGCGCTGGTGATGGTCCCGTACGACTGGGCCCGGCTGTGGTTCTTCTGGCCGATCTCGATCGCGTCGTACCTGTTCGTCTACCTCGGCCAGCGCGCCGCCGAAGCCCCCGGCGGCCTCTGGTACCGAGGCGTCCTCCGCGGCTACGGCGGCGGCTGGATCGCCCTCTGGACAGCCATAGTCGTCGTCAGCCTCCCGCACCAGCCCTGGTCTTGGCTGGTCCCCATCGTCCTGGGCTCAGCCATCATCGAATACCTCTGCTTCCGCCCGATGCCGGCCTGGACCCAGTCTTAGGCTTGGCCGGCTTGTTCTTCTGGGGTGGATTTGCGGACGACGAGGCGGGTCCAGGCGCCGACGTAGATGCGGTCGTCGGGGTTTAGCTCGCGGCGCTGGCCGGGGGTGATGGGGTCCTCGGGGAGGGGGTCGGACGCGGGAGCGACGTACGTGCCGTTGGAGGACTGGAGGTCCTCGACCCACCAGCGCTGGCCGTCCGTGGTGAGCTGCGCCTGGCGGCGGCTGACGCCGGAGTCATCGCCGCAGTCGATCTCCGGGTTGATCCCGCGGCTGCGCGACGGACGGCCGATCAGCACGCTCTTCTCGGTCACGGGGATCACCACCGGCAGGCCGGGCGACGGACAAGGGTCGTCACTCTGCTGTACGGCGTACCAGTCGGGGTCGACCCAGCGTTCGACCACCCAGTCGGCGACCTCGGCGGGTACTGGCGGCGGTGGCGCAGGCGTGTCGAGATCGAGCGACGACGCCGACTGAGCTGATTGCGGTCGGGGCATCGTCCCGGTGGTGAAGTCGTAGCCGCAGCTCTCGCAGAACAAGGCGTCCGCGGCGGCCGACTCCGAGCAATTCGGGCACTGCTGCGTGGCCGGAGCCGGAGCCGCGACAGCGGGCGCCGGGATCGAGGCCGCGGCCGGGGTGGCCGCGGCGCCGATCGGGATCCCGCAGACGTCGCAGTAGTCGGTCGAGGCGGACGGATGCCCGCTCGCACAGGTGACTGAGGTCATTTCTTCACCCGGGTCGTCTTGGTGGACGCGGTGTCGAGCGCCATCTCGTCCGCCTTCTCGACGGTGCGCTTGAGCCGCACGGTGCCGGTCTCCTGGTCTTCGATGTCGACCACCTTACGCAGCCGGGTGGTCGCCTCCTCGTTGCCGGTCTGGGCAGCGAGCTGGACCGCGCGGCCGAGCTTGGTCGTCGCGGTCGCAGTGTCGCCGGCGGCCTTCGCGGCCAGGCCTTCCTGGATCGCGTCGGCCAACTCGGTCTGGCCGGTGTAGTGCGCGACCTCCGGGTTGATCCGCGTGGTGAGTGCTTCGTCGCCGGACCACAGCGCCTTCACCAGGCCCTGCGCGACGACGTCGTCGCCGATCGCCAGCTGCACCCGGGCAGCGAGCTGCTCCTGCCCGATCGCCTTGGCAGCAAGGCGAATCGCCACGTGATAGTCGCGCGACTCGTCACCCCAGGAGCCGGTCGGATAGGAGCCGGTGAGCGGGTTGACCGCCGTACGGCGGGATGTCAGGTCCTCGACGGTCGGAGCGACCTGCCGGACGAACAGCACCTCGGCACCCTGCGGAGCCCAGACGCGGAGGTCGGCCTGCGCGACGCCGCGGCTCATCGCGTTCTGGATCAGCTTGGAGAACTCGCGCGCCAGCAGCTCCGGGGCCGGGATGATGTCGACGGTGCCGAGCAGGGCCTTCGCGATCCGCCGTACCTCGTCGACCACCCAGGCGACGCCGACGCCGCGGCAGTCGGCCTGGAACTGGCCGGTGACCGACTCGATGGCCTGAGTCAGCGCTTCAGGCGTCTCGTGCTGGTTCTCGCCGTCGGTCAGCAGGATGGCGTGCTTCTGGGTCAGCGACGGCACGGTGGCGAACACCCGCCCGGCCAGCCGCAGCCAGGTGCCCATCGCGGTCCCGCCGTCGGCGTAGAACCGGGCCACCGCGTCCTTGGCGGCCTGCCGGGTGAACTGGTCCATCCGCACCATCACCGGCTCCGGCGACGGCGGGAACGCCAGCTGCGCCCGGTCGTTGCCGGAGATCACCGCGAACCACACCCCGTCGAGGATCTGGTCGAGCGCGGTCTGCGCGGCGTACGCGGCGGCCCGGACGCCGTCGGCGCCCATCGACCCGGAGGTGTCGACGATGATGATCTCGCCGGCGTCACCGCTGCCGGACTGCCCGGCCGCACCGGCGCCCTTGCACTCCACCGTGACGATGGCGTGTACGTCGGTACCGCCGTCGGGCAGGAACTCGTTCTGGTAGACGGAGGCAGAGAACTCGGCCATTTGGTGGTGATCCTTTCGACCGGTGAGTAAGGGTTAGGCCAGCCGTGCCAGGGCGACGGTGATGTTGTCCTGACCGCCCTGGGCGTTGGCCCAGTCGACCAGGGCGGACGAGGTGGCCAGTGGATCGCCACCGTTCGCCGCAGCTGTCTGACGTGTGAGGTCGGCCAGCGGTGCCGCCTCGGAGCAGTAGTTCCAGAGGCCGTCCGAGCAGGCCATGAGCCAACCCGGCCCGGTCACCCGGAGCGTCGTCGTACGCGGGGTGTGGTCCGGTGCGTCCTTGCCGAGCCAGCGGGTGATCGCGTGCGCGTGTGGACCGGACTCGGCCTGGGCCCGCGGGATACCGGTAGCGATGAGCTCAGCCGCCCACGAGTCGTCCACGGTGAGTCCAACGGCCTCGCCGTCGTCCGGGAACCAGTACGCGCGGCTGTCGCCAACCACACCGGCCACCAGCAAGCCGTCCTCCAGCACAGCCGCCACGAACGTGCACGACGCCGGGTTCGGACTGTCCGGACTCGTGTTCTCCAGTACGGCGTCATTGGCAGCATCAGCAGCCGCATTGAGCCGGGCAACGACCGCGCTGTTCTTGGAGGACTCGGTGCCCATCCCCTGGGCGTGACCGGCGACCAGGACGTCTCGGGCGGCTCGTGCCGCGGCCAGACTGGCGACGTCCGAATCCAGCGACGAGCTGACTCCGTCGCAGACGACCAGCAGAGCCCGGCTGCCCGGCTCTGCGTCGGCCGCGATGGCCATAGCGTCCTCGTTGCGGCTGTGCCGGATGCCGCGGTCACACGTCCCGGCCACCCACGGTGCGGGCTGCTCGGTGAAGTGGTCGCGCGGCTTGACCGCCTTGGTGCCGCAGGTCTCGCAGTAGCCGTCCGCACCGACCACGCCGCCACAGGAGTGGCACGGATCGACCGGATTGGTGTTGATCTCGACAGTCGGCTCGGTGTCGGTGTCCAAGGCAGGAGTAGCGGGCGCAGCGGCTGCCGCCTGGAGCTCCGCCCCGCAGGCCTCGCAGTAGCGGTCGGCCTCGGACACCGGGCCACCACAGCTGGGGCAGACCGTCTGGGTCGTACTCGTCATCGCACCGTCCATCCTCGAACTTCGTTGGCCAGGTCGACCAGGGCGATCCTCTCCGGCCGGCTTTGCGCCTGCCCGGCCAGCTGACGGTAGGTGGCCTCGAGCCCGTCCCGCAGGGCCGGCTCGGTCGCCTCTCGTCCGTCGATCCGCAGCCCTTGCTGCGGACCGGACTGCTGGACCACGTCCAGCGCGGCCCGGAACACGCTCGCGGCCAGGTTGGCCCGGTCGACCGGGTCGATGGTCAGCGACTCGATGCTGTCCATCGCCTCGGCCAGCGCGGGCAGGCCACGGCCCGATCCTGCCAGCAGACCGGCTCGTTGGCGACGGGCGCGGATGTACGCGCCGCTGGTCCGCGGCACCAGGTCGAGCGCCGCGATGGCGCCGTCGAGGTCGCCACGCTTGGAACGGATGCTCGCCAGCCCGAAAGCGGACGGTGCGATGTAGTTGGCGTCGGTGCGTGCGCAGGTGAGGTAGAGGCCTTCGGCAACGTCGTACTCGCCACTCAGCTCACAGGCGATCGCCAGCGCGAGCTTGGGCGCCAGCTCACCCGGCACCTGGCCGTACACCGCGTTGAAGGCCGACTGGGCTCCGGGCGAGTCGCCACGGGCCAGCGCGACCAGACCGGCCATCCACACGGCCCGCCACTCCCACGGGTCCCCGGCGAGCAGGTCGGAGACCGCAGTGTCGACCATGTCGTAGCGGGCCTCGCCCACCTCGAGTGCGGCCTGTGCGATCTCCAGCAAGACCTGCGGAGACGACTCCGGCGCGTCGACGAGCACCTCCAGTCGCTTTTCTGCGTCTGGCACACTCACGGTCTTCAGCCAGCCGGCCTGCTTGTCGCCGGGGTCCGGTGCCAGTGCGGGCAGCTGACGCCAAGACGTCGCTGAGTCGTCTGACCCGACGCCCCGGTCGCCAGAGCCCTCGAACAGCAGCGACGACGCCGAGTGCTGAGCTGCCTTGTCACCCTGCTTGTCCGCGACGACTTCACGCAGTACGCCGAGCAACTGCACCCGGAACTCGTCAGCCGTCTGGAACCGGTCCGCCGGGTCCTTCGCGCACGCCTTCAAGAGCAGCCGGTAGACCGAGTCGTACTTCTGGAACAGCGGTACGTCGCTCACCGGCGGCAGCGAGTCCACGAACTTGGACTGGTAGCCGCGGAACTCCATCGCCAGCACGCACAGCGTCCGGCCCAGCGTGTAGATGTCGGACGCGATCGACGGGCCGACGTCGGCGACCTCAGGCGCCTGGAAGCCGACCGTGCCGTAGATCGCGGAATCCAGGTCGTCGATCCGCCGGACACCGCCGAGGTCGATCAGCTTGACCGCGTCACCGACCTGGATGATGTTGTCCGGCTTGAAGTCGCAGTACAGCAGGCCGAGGTCGTGCAGGTAGGAGAAGGCCGGCAGGATCTCCAGGATGTACGCGATGGCCTGGTCGATCGGCAGTGCGTCGTACTCGCCCTTGTTGGCGGCCATTCGTTGCTTGAGCAACGTCTTCAGCGAGGTGCCGCCGACGTACTCCATCACGATGTAGCCGGCGCCATCGTGCTTGACGAAGTTGTAGATCTCGACGATCAGCGGGTGCTCGACCCGGGCCAGGAAGGTCTGCTCCGCGATCGCGGCCGCGACGGCGTCCGGGTCCTCGGAGTTCAGCAGGCCCTTGAGCACCACCCACCGGTCGGACACGTTCTTGTCCTGGGCCAGGTAGATCCAGCCGAAGCCGCCGTGCGCCAGGCAGCCGGCCACCTCGTACTGACCGCCGACCAGGTCGCCCGCGTGCAGCTTGGGCGAGAAGGAGAACTTGCTGCGGCACTTCGGGCAGAAGCCCTCGGTCCGGCCCGGCTGGTCACCGCGGGACCGGCCGACCGCATGGCCGCAGTTCGGGCAGTTCCGGCGGTCCTCGGGGACCATCGGATTGGCCAGGATCGCCTTGCTCGCGTCGATCGCGGGAATCGACGGCACGTGGGTCAGGCCGGCGCCGAGACGCGCGCCGCGCAGCCGGGTGGACGACGTACCGAGCTTGCGGGTCAGCTTGGAACCAGCCGCCTGGGCGCGGGCGGAGCCGAGTGGTGTCGACGCGAGCCGGTTGGATGCGCGGGAGACCGTCGAGGGGGTGCTGATCGGGTCAGGAGCCGTGCCGCCGTCCGCTGGCGAGCCGCAGACGTCGCAGTACCCGTCCACATACGTGCCGGTGCAGCCAGGCTGGTTGCAGGCGCCGGCCGAAGAGCTCTTCACCGCCGTAGTTGCCGCCGGCGATCCGCAGACATCGCAGTAGCCGTCCACGATGGTGCCGGTGCAGCCAGGCTGCGTACACGTCGTCATTTGGTGGTCCCTCCCGTGCTATCCAGGTAAGCCTGGTACGCCGCGACGAGTGCGGCCAGCCGGATCAGGTCGACCGGTTCCGACTCGATCACCCCGCGGCCACGCCGGTACAACTCGGCAAGATCTTCATTCGATGGCGCCAGCTTGGCTGCCTTCACCTGATACGCGTCCAGCCGCGCAGCCAGCTCGTCCCGGCGTTCGAGCGCCGCGCCGTACGCCGCCTGCGCCTGTCCCAGCGCACGCCGTACGGCGTCCAGCCGGGTCAGGTACTTCTCCAGCTCAGCCGGCGTGTTCGGCACCGGCCCGATCGCAGTCACATCCGGTACGGCGAGACGTGGCGCAGGCGTGACAGCCGCAACGGCCCGGTCGGCCAGAGCCCGTACGGCGGTGCCCTGTGCCTCCAGCTCACCCCGCAACGACCGGGCACGCGCGACATCGCCCGCTCGCTCCTTCCGCGTCGCGGCACCGACGATGAGGTCGCGCTCGGTCCGCGCAGCGTCCATCTCGAGCGGACCGATCAACCCACCGATGTCCGCGCCACGCTTGGCACGCTCGGTCAGGTCGGTGACTCGGCGATCGAGATCGTGGTGCGTCGCGATCGCCTTGTTGCGGGTGCTGGCCGGCTCGACCTTGACCATGTCGTTGATCCGCTCGACCTGCGCGCGCAACTGACGCAGCCGGGCGGCGAGATCGGCATCGCCCGGTTCGAGGGCGAGCTTGCCGCGCAGGCTGGCGGCCAGCGCGTCCGACAACTTGCATGCCTCAGGCAACGAAACCGCCAGCGAGCCACCGGCGCCGCCGGCGTCCAGACCGCCCCAGATCAGTGTCGAGATCCGCTCGGTCTCCTTCGCCCCGACCCGGCCGGAATCCCAGGTGACCAGGATCAGCTCGTACCGGTCGGAGACTGCCTTCCACACCGCCATCGACAGTACGACGTCCGCACTCAGCGCGTCGGCGTCGGGGGAGTGCAGGGCGGCCTGGTCCAGCTCGTCCAGCTCCGCCTTGCGCCGGTCCCGCCAGGTGCCGAGCGCGTCGAGGAACGACAGCAGCTCCGTCGCCGGAATGCTGCTGCCGATCTTCCCCGGCGGTGCCGGCGCCGTCGCGGTCGGCGTACGAACTGTCATGGAGTCCTGCCATAGACGGCCACCGGCGGAGCCGCCAGCTTGCCGAGGGCGGGCGCGAGCCACTTGTTGTACGACGCCATCCAGGTGCCGTCCGCCTTCGACTGCGCGAGCACCTGGTTCACGAACCGCACGAACTCAGGGTGCTTCAGCGACATGCCGAGGCCGTACGGCTCGTCGCTGAATCGCTCCTTGAGCACCTTGGCGTACGGGTCCTGTGCGGCGTCGCCCGCGAGTACCGTGTCGTCACCGGTGATGGCGTAGGCCTTGCCGGACTGGAACAGCGCCAGACAGCCGGTGTCGGTGTCGGCGGTGATCGGCACTGCCCCCGGGTTCTCCTTCTTCAGGTTGTCCAAGCTCGTCGACCCGGCCGGGGCGCAGATGGTCTTTCCGGCCAGTTGCTTGATGCTTGTCGCCGTCTCGTCGCGCGGTACGAGCGTCCTCTGGCCGGAGCGGTAGTACTCGGCGGAGAAGGCGATCTGCTTCCAGCGGGCGCAGTTGATCGTCATGTTCCGCGCGACGATGTCGACCTGCTCGTTCTTCAGCACCGGGATGCGCTGCGGGCTGGAGATCACCCGCAGTTCGATCTTGTTCTCGTCGCCGAAGATGGCTTTCGCGACGGCCTTGACCATGTCGATGTCGAAGCCCTCGATCTTGCCGGTGATCGGGTTGCGCGCACCGAGGTTCAGGCTGTCCGCGGACACCCCGGCGATCAGCCGGCCACGCTGCTGGATCTTCTCCATGTAGCTGCCGTCCGGCATCGCGAGCGGTTGCGGCATCGCGCCCTCGGGGGTGTACGACTCCAGTGGGTTGCCGCAGTTGGGCTGCGCCGCCGGGGGAGCGGCGGCCGCCTGGGACGGCTGCACCTTCGGCGGGATCTGGGTCGCCTCGTAGTTCCCCGAGCCACACGCTGTTGCGGCCAGCAGGATCACGACCATCGGGGCCAGGAGCTTCTTCATCGGTATTCCCCCAGTCGCTGCGACATACCCCAGGCGGCCAGCAGTGCGGCCGCGATCCCGATCGGCAGACCGAGCCAGCCGATCGGCGGCAGGCCGTCGCGGGCGCTGATCAGTTCGGTGTGGACCTCGCCGCTCGTCGACTTCAGCTGGGTCGCCGAGTTCTCGTCGAACGCGCTGAACGCCTTCACGGAACTCACTTGCGGGTCCCGGCCGATCGCCATGTCGACGGCCTTCTCCCAGTTGCCGCCGGTATCCGTCGTACGGATCCCGGCGTGGATCTCCTTGTAGTCCTTCCACTGCTGTTCCAGCGTGGCGCCGACGCCGTCGACCTTGCTGAGCTGATCGTCGACCACGCGGGCCGACTCCTGATACGCCTGCTCGTAGGCATCGCCGGAGCCACGGGCGATCAAGGTGAGGCTCTCGTTCGACCTGGCGTCGTACGCCGCGATCCGGGCCCGGGACAACGCCAGCGTCTGGTCGTAGGCACCCTGATGCGTGTCGGCCGCGTCCGACGACGCGCCGGCCAGCGCGAACCCGCCGATCAATGTGGTGAGCAGGACGAGCACGGCACCGGCCGCGATCGGGAGGTTGATATAGCGGTGCGTGCGACGGGCCAGCCAGCGCAGGGTGAACCCGAAGACGACCAGCGTCAGCAGGCCGCCGGTGAGCAACCAGATGTTGCCGTTGCCAACTCCGTCGAACTCGGTGCCGACGCGCTCCTCGTTGGCCTGGACGAGCGCCTTCACCAGCGGCAGCGAGTCATTCTGCAGTAAGGCGTTGGCGTCCTTGAGGTACTGCGATCCGATCGGGAGGCCCTGGCGGTTGTTGGCCCGGGCCTGCTCGATCAGGCCGTCGTACGTGATCAGGGTCTGGTTGAGCGCGCCGAGCGCGTCCTTGTCGGCGGGCTGCGCGGTCGCGGCCTCGGCGATCAGGCGGGCGGCCTCGGCCATCGAGTCGACGAAGTGCTGGCGCTGCTCTGGCGGCTCGAGACCACCGACGAGGAAGGCGTTGGTGGCATCGGCGTTCGCACTGACCAGGTTGGTGTGGATCGCCTGGATGCGGACCAGTTGCGCGGCGTTGGCCTCGGCGCGGGTGAGGGCGCCCTCGGATTGGCTGAAGCCCTGCGCCGCGGCGGCGCCGAAGACGACGCTCATCACAGCGGCCAGGATCAGCAGCGCCCGCATCCGGCCCGGGGTGCCCTCGAACCAGGCCTTGATCGGACTTTGCGCGCTCGCCCTACGCGCGCCGGGCGGCTGCACGGCCGGTGTCGCGGGCTGCTGAGCCGGCGGCGACCAGTCCGCGGGCGGCGCACTCTGGGTCTGGGTCACGCCTGTTCTCCTTCAATCTGGCCAGACTCGTCACCTTCGTCGGTGAGGTCCTCGGCGAGGATCTGACGCAGTTGGTCCTTGGTGGGTGCCGTGACGTCGCGGAGCCGCCAGGCGTGCCGGCCGATCGCGGCCTCCAGCACGTTCCGGGCGAACCGGCCGTTGCCGAACGACCGGTCCCGCGGCGTCCCGGCGAGGATCTCCCGGAACTTCGTCAGCGCGGCCGGGACCAGCTCGTAGTCGGCACCTTCGGCCAGCCCGGTGAGGATGTCGCTCAGCTCGTCGTCGCTGTAGTCGTCGAACGCGATCGTCGTACGGAAGCGGCTGGCCAGGCCCGGGTTCGCCGCGATGAAGACCTCCATCGGCTCGGGATAGCCGGCCACGATCACGACCAGGTCGTCGCGCCGGTCCTCCATCTCCTTGACCAGCGTGTCGACCGCCTCCCGGCCGTACTGGTCGGCGCCGAAGTCGCCCGCGGTCAGGCTGTACGCCTCGTCGATGAACAGCACCCCGCCCGCGGCCGACGCGACCACATCGGCTGTCTTGGTCGCCGTCTGGCCCAGGTACCCGGCGACCAGCTCAGACCGGTCCACCTCGACCAGCTGTCCCTTGGAGAGCAGACCGAGCGCCTTGTAGATCCCACTGACCAGCCGAGCCACCGTGGTCTTGCCGGTGCCCGGATTGCCCACGAACACCAGGTGCCTGGTGATGGTCGGACTCTTCAGCCCCGCCTCGGTCCGCAGCTTCTCCACCCGCAGTACGGCGACCTGCCGGTGCACCTCACGCTTCACCTTGGCCAGCCCGGTCAACTCATCCAGCTCGGCCAGCAGCTCTTCGACAGTCTTGGCTGGCTCCTGCTCGACGGCAGCCTCGGGCTTGGGTGCGGCGGCTGGCTTGGGTTCGGCGACAGGCGTCGTACCGGCTGGCGTCGTACCGGCTTGGAGTGGCCGAGCGCCGGCAGCCTGCAGCTGTGCTGCGGCAGCGACCGAAGCGTTGCCGATGACACGCATGGTGGGCTCACCCAGCGTGCAAGCCGACGACGCCACCTCCGCCAGCGCTTCGGCGTACGCAACCTTCTCCGGCGAGCCCTGCGCGACCAGCTCGGACAGTACGGCGGTCGGTGCGCCACGCCAGCGGCGTCCACGCACAGCCGCGTCGAAGAAGCCCTGCGTCGTGGAGCCGGGTGTGACCTTCGCCCAGTCACCAGGGGCGCCGGGCGCCGACTCGGCCAGCGCGGCAGCCAGTGAGAGCGCCTCTGCCCGAGCAGTCTCCTCCGGGATGCCGGCACGAGTGGCTACAGTCAGCAGCGCTGACACTGCTTGCTGCAAGGACTTGCTGCCCCCCTCGCCGCTCATGTCCCTCCCCGTCCTGAAGGTGGTGCCAGTGGTCCTGTGTCTGGTGGTGGCGTCGACGTCGTCGGGCCGAGTGCCAAGCCTCCGCCGGTTGAGCCGGTGCCGAACTTCTCCTGCAGGAACCTGCCGTGGGCGATCAGCGCCGCCGCGTCGGCCCGGTTCACCGCGTCGAACACCTTGTCCATCGTGGAGCCCAAGAGGTCCAACTGATCGATCAGGATCATCAACGACGTCTTGCCCTTGTCGACCGGCCGCGTGTCCGCCCACTGCCGTGGCAGCCGCAGGTACCCACCGATTGCCTCTGGCAGGTAGTCCGTCGCCGTAGCCATCACGGAGTACGCCTGCGCGTTGCCACCCAGGTTGCCGAGCCGCGGGATCGTCTCCCGCACCGTCCGCACCACCCGCGCCACGCGGGACGCGACCACCGCCGGTACGGCGCCGTCGGCAACCAACTGCTCGACCCGGGTCAGCGACGCGAGCAGATCGTCGGTGGTCGGCGGACGGGGAACAGGGGCAGGCTCGGGCTCCTGCTTGCGGCCGGTCAGCCGCGCGAAGAAGTCACCGAGCGCCATACACTCCCCGTCCCCCAGCTAGGTTCTGATTCAGCGACCGAGGTCGAGGTCGAGACTGCCGTGCACGACCCGCTGGTCCTGTTGCGCGACCCGGTCCAGGTACGCGCGGGACTTGGTCACCTCGGTCTCCAGCGTGCCGATGGTGGCCGCCATGTTGTCCAGCGCCTCCACTTTGAAGGTGTCGATCGCGTCCATGGTCGCGTAGATGTTCGCGAACGCGGCCTGCAGCTGTGGCAGCCCGATCGTCGCCGACGCGGCCTGCTGCTGGATCGCCACCGAGTTGTCCTTCAGCATCTGCGAGGTGCGCTCGATCATGCCGCTGGTGGTGGTGTTCAGCGCGCTGATCTGGTCCAGCACCAGCTTCTGGTTGCCCAGCGCCTGCGCCACGATGACCGCCGTACGCAACGCCGAGACTGTGGTGGTGGACGCGCGGTCGACGCCCTTGATCAGCTCGATGTTGTTCTTGATGACGATGTCGATCGCCAGGTAGTTCTGGATCGACACGGCCAGCTGGGTGAGCAGGTCCTGGTGCTTCTGCCGGACGTAGAACAGCACGTCCTCGCGGAATGCCTTGGCCTTGTCCGGGTTGGTCGCCTCCAGTTCGGCGATGGCCGCGGACAGCCGGGCGTCGAGCCGCTCGGCGACGTACACGTACTGGTTCAGCCGGGTCATCGCGTCCCAGAGCTGCTGCTTCTCCAGATTCAGCGCGGCGTTGTCCTTGCCGAGCTCGTCCTGGCCGTTGCGCAGCGCGTGCAGGATGCCCTCGAGGTGGCTCTGCGCGCTCTGGTACTTGCGGAAGTAGTCCTCGATCTTGTCCCCGAACGGGATCATCCCGAGCAGCTTCTTCGGGCCGGTCGCTTCCTTCGGGTCCAGGTCCTCGACCGTACGGCGAAGCTCCAGCAGCGTCTTGCCTACGGTCGAACCCTCCGACAGGCCGCCTTCCTGCAGCGCGCGGACCGGCGACTTCAGCAGCCGGTTCGAGCTGTCCGCCGCGGCCCGGATGTCGAGGTCGCCCATGCTGCGGACGTCGGTCGCCTTCGCGGCGAACTCGGGGGAGCGTGGCTCGGCCGCCATCAGCGCGGTCAGGAAGGTGTCGACCTTCGCGTCGAGCCCGGGCAGCGCGCCTGGATCGACCGCGGGCGCCATGCTCGGCGCCGCCGTGGCCGCTACAGGCTGTGACGGCGGCGGCGCGGTCAGTATCAGCCCCGGCGCGGTCGCCGTCGGCGGCTGCAAAGGCGCTGCCGCGGCAGCGGCTGCTGGTGTGTTGTCGCTTTCGGTCATCGTGGTTTCCCCTCCGCGAGGCGCCCCCGGCATATGCACTGTCACCTCCGTGACGCGCACACAATCTACGCGGTTCCAGGGCCTACTGGCTTCCCCCGTTGTGCACTCGTTGTTACTTACTTTCGGCAGTAGCTGGCTTCCGGCAGTAGCTGACGAAGGTGAAGCCGTGGTGGGGGTCGCGGGCGGTCTCGATCCAGGCGGTGGGGTCGATGGTGGGGAAGGTGACGTCACCGGCGGGGGACTGGTCGACTTCGGTGAGTTCGAGCCGCTCGGCGTACGGGAGCGCCTGTCGGTAGATCTCGCCCCCGCCGGCCACGTAGAGGTCGCCGTCGTACTTGAGTGCCTCTTCGAGGGTGTGGACGACGTCGACGCCGTCGGCGGACCAGTCCTGTTGCCGGGTGACGACGACCGTACGACGGCCTGGCAGCGGGCGGCCGATGGAGTCGTACGTCTTGCGGCCCATCACCAGCGTGTGGCCGAGCGTGAGCTGCTTGAAGTGCTGCAGATCCTCGCGGATACGCCACGGCAGGTCGTTGTCCCGCCCGATCACGCCATTGGCGCCGACCGCGGCGATCAGGATCACGCTCATACGGCGATGGGCGCCTTGATCCCGGGGTGCGGGTCGTACCCGACCAGTTCGACGTCGGCGATCTCGTAGGAGTCGATCGAGTCGCGCTGCGCCAGCTGCAGCGTCGGCAGCGGCCGCGGCTCACGAGTCAGCTGCAAGCGGGCTTGATCCAGGTGGTTCAGGTAGAGGTGCGCGTCGCCGAGCGTGTGGACGAAGTCGCCGACCTCGAGCCCGGCCTGCTGCGCGACCATGTGGGTGAGCAGCGCGTACGACGCGATGTTGAACGGCACGCCGAGGAAGATGTCGGCGGACCGCTGGTACAGCTGGCAGGACAGCCGTCCTTCGGCGACGTAGAACTGGAACATGGTGTGGCACGGCGGCAGCGCCATGCTGTCCACGTCTGCCACGTTCCAGGCGTTGACGATGTGCCGGCGGGAGTCCGGGTTGTTCTTGATCGACTCGATCACGCCGGCGATCTGGTCCACGTGCCGCCCGTCCGGAGTCGGCCAGGACCGCCACTGGTAGCCGTAGACCGGGCCGAGATCGCCGTTCTCGTCCGCCCACTCGTCCCAGATGCCGATGTTGTTCTCGTGCAGCCACTTCACGTTGGTGGAACCGCTGAGGAACCAGATCAGCTCCCCGATCACGGAGCGCAGATGCAGCTTCTTGGTCGTCACCGCCGGGAAGCCGGCGCGCAGGTCGTAGCGCGACTGGTGGCCGAAGACACTCAGAGTGCCCGTTCCAGTGCGGTCGCCCTTCTGCACCCCGTGATCCAGCACATGCCGAAGAAGCTCCAGATACTGCTGCATGCACGCCAAGCTAACACCCATCGCCGACAGTCCGGCGGACCGCCAGGCCATCACAATTGCGCCCGGCTGCCGACCCGACGCTTGTGGGACGGCGGCGGTGGTCATTGTGATGGCCTGGAGGTCCGGGCTGGCAGACTCGCCTCCGTGGACGAGTACGTGCTGACCTTGGTGGTGCGGGTCGAGAAGAATGCGCGGCCGGGTCAGACGGATGCGCTGGAGACGGCGGCTCGCGCCGTACTGGCGATCCTGGCCGACGAGCGATCGATCGGCGAGGGCGAGTGGGCCGAGGCGATGCGGGCTTGGCAGGACGCGCGGATCAGGAAGGTCGTACGACGGGCTCGGGGCGCCGAGTGGCGGCGAGCCGAAGCGCTTCCCGGCATCACGGTGACCGGCGACACCGCCGAGGTTCGGGTGTTCCCGCCCGTACCGCTGGACGCCGTACCGAAGGATCTCGCCAAGCTGCAGGTGACCGGGACCGATTTCGAGGATCCTGACGACCTTGATGCCCCGGAATCCCCGGTGTTGTGGATCAATCCTGGGCTGACGATGTCGAGCGGGAAGGCGATGGCGCAGTGCGGCCACGCCGCGCATCTTGCGTGGCTGGCGCTGTCAGAGAGCGGCCGGAAGGAGTGGGTGGCGGCGGACTTCGCGCTGGCGGTTCGCACCGCCACCCCCGGGCAGTGGCAGAGGTTGCTGACGAGCGGGCTCCCGGTGGTCCAGGACGCCGGCTTCACCGAGGTGGCACCGGGTTCGCGGACCGTCATCGCGGATCATCCCTTGCTGACGCGGTAGTGCAGGTGGGTGACCCGGTCGCCCTCGATGACCTTCGGGTTGTCCAGTAGGACGTGCTCGCCGGCGTAGTCGCCGAAGAAGCGGACGCCGCGGCCGAAGACGACCGGGGCGAGGTTGTAGGCAATCTCGTCGACCAGCCCGGCCGCGAGCGCTTGGCCGGTCAGGTTGCCGCCGGTGACGACGACGTCGTGGTCGCCGGCATGCTCCTTGGCCTGGGCGATCGCGTTCTCGATCCCGTTCACGAAGGTGAACGGTGCCTCCGGGAACGGCCAGTCGGTCGGCGGCTCGTGGGTGACCACGAAGACGCGGTCACCCACCGACGGGACGCCGTTCCAGCCGTTGGTGAGGTCGAACAGGTGCCGCCCGATCACGCAGGAGCGGATGTTCGGCCACGTCGCGTTGATGTAGTCGGCACTCGCCTGGCTGACGTGGAAGGGGCGTCCCGGGTCGCTCCCGTAGACCTCGACCGGGCCGTTGGTGTACCAGTCGAACAGCGCGCCCACACCGTCTTCGGTGTCCGCGACGAAGCCGTCCAGCGAGACCACGGCCGAGGCGATCACCTTACCCATGATCAACCCGCCTTCCTGACTCGATAGGTGATGTGCTGCGCGGCCGGCGTCGAGATCGACTCGACCAGGTCCAACGCGTACGTCGGCGCTGCAACGGCTGGGAACAGTCGCGTTCCATCACCCAGTACGACGGGCGCGACGTGCAGCCGCAGTACGTCGGCCAGCCCGGCGGCGAGCACCTGGTGACAGATCTGCCCGCCGCCCATCACGAACACGTCCTTGCCCCCGGCAACTTCCTTCGCCTGGGCGACCGCGCTCTCGACGCCGTCGGTGACGAACCGGAACCGGTCGCCCAGCCTGGTCTTCGCCGGCGCCGAGTGGGTGACCACGAAGATGGGCGGATTGACCTCGCCGGTCGGCTTGGCGCCGTACCCCATCTCGTCGTTCCAGCCCTTCGGGGCGTCGATGATGTCGAACAGGTTCCGGCCCTGGATGACCGCGCCGGTCGCCTCGAACGCGTCGTCCAGCACCTTGCGGTCCTGGTCGTTGCCCTCGAAGACCCAGCTGTGCAGGGCTTCGCCGCCGTCCCCGAGCCCGTTGTCGATACTGACATTGGGCCCGGTGACGTAGCCGTCCAGCGAGACCGAGATGTCGACGATGACCTCGGTCATGGCTCAGCTCTCCTTGGCGACCAGTGCGGCGAGCCGGTCCATCGAGGCGTTGATGCCGTCGTTCATGCCGTACTCGATCGACTGGTCGCGGGCCTCGACCGACGGGAACACCGAGCGCTGGTTCAGCCGGACGCCGGTCTCGGTCGGCTCGAGGCTCATCTTCTCGATGCAGACCTCACCCGGAGCGCCTTCCCACTCGAAGGTCTGGATGACCAGCTTGTCCTGCTCGACGGTGTGGAAGACGCCGCGGAAGGCGTACTCGCCGGACTCGTCCTTGTGGATGTAGCGGTAGGTGCCGCCCGGGCGGACGTCGTACTGCTCGATGGTCGCCTCGAGGCCTTCCGGGCCGAGCCACTGGTCGACCAGGTTTGGGTCGGTCATCACCCGGAACAGCTGGGCCGGGGTGGCGTCGAACTCGCGGGTGACCTCGACGAACGGGGTGCCGGCGGGGGTGTTGATGGTGGTGGCGTTCATTTCTCCTGCTCCTTCACGGTTCTGAGTACTGCGTCCATTCGGCGGAAGCGGCGCTCGGTCTCGAGCCGGTAGTCGTCGATCCAGCTCGTCAGCGCCTCGAGGACGGCCGGCTCCAGATGGCACGGGCGGCGCTGGCCGTCCCGGCTCCGGGAGATCAGCCCGGCGGCCTCGAGCACCTGGATGTGCCGCGACACCGCCTGCTTCGTGATCGGGAACGGTTCGGCCAGTTCGTTCACCGTGGCCGGACCGCGGGACAGCCGCGCGATCATCGCCCGCCGGACCGGATCGCCGAGTGCGGCGAAGGCCCGGTCGAGCTGGTCGTCATCAACAGCCATCTTTATCAACCATTCCGTTGATCAACTGATGTGTTGAATATAAGCAGGTGGCTGTCCGGCCGTCAACCCGTGGGCAGAGAAAAACCCGGCAGCCGTGTCTGCTGCCGGGTTGATGGGGGCTCAGATGGTTTCGAAGCCGGCCATCATCGCCATGTCCTCGTGTTCGAGGTTGTGGCAGTGGATCAGGTATTTGCCCTTGTGGGCGGTGAACTTGACCAGCACCTCGACCACCTCGGCCGGGCGGATGTCCACGGTGTCCTTCCAGCCGGCGTCGTACGGACCTCGGCCCTTGCCGCGCCGGCTCAGGACCTGGAACGGCGCGAGATGGACATGCACCGGGTGGTGGACGTCGGTGACGAAGCTCCAGATCTCGTCCTGGTCCAGCTTCACCTGCGCCTGCATCACCTCGGGATCGAACGGCTTCCCGTTGATCGTCCAGCCCTTGTGCCCACCGGCGTCACCACGCCTGAACCGCCACTCTCGCCGTACGACGCCGGACGGCTTCGGCAGTATGGCGTACGACGACAGCTTGGCGGGGATGCGGCTGTCGTCGCTGGCCTTTCGGGCGACCTTGAAGCGGAGGACGTTCGAGTTGTTGTCGAGCTTGTTGACGAGCGTGACCTCGTCGCCGGGCTGGTACTGCGAGAAGTCGACGATCACGTCGAAGCGTTCGGCCGGCGCGATCACCAAGGTCTCGTGCTCTATCGGTGCGTCGAGCAGGCCGCCGTCGCTGCCGATCTGGACGAAATTCGCGGGACCTTTGTCGAAGGCAAGCTCGTAACGACGGGCATTGGCGGCGTTGAGAATCCGGAGCCGGTAGCGCACCGCGTCCACCTCGTGCACCGGCCAGGGCGCGCCGTTGACCAGCGTCACGTCTCCGATGACACCTTCCATGTACTTCGATTCGACGCCCGGTCCGTCCTTGGCCGCTGGATAAAGGAATGAGCCGTCGGCGGCGAAGGCGCGGTCCGCGATGATCAGCGGGATCTCGCGATCGCCTTTGGGCAAAGGGAGTTGGTCCTCTTCGTCGTCGCGGATCAGGTGCAGTCCGAAAAGGCCGCGATACACCTGTGGGGCGGTGTAGTCCATGCGGTGGTCGTGATACCAGAGTGTGGCGGCCCGCTGCGTGTTCGGGTACGTGTACGTGCGGCTGCCGGTCTTCACATCCCCACCGGTCATGGTGTGGTGTCCAGCGTGGCCACTGTGCTCGCCTGGTGGCATGAGGAGGTCCAGCGGCCAGCCGTCGCTTGCGGCGGGTGTGTGCCCGCCATGCAGATGTACGGCGGTCGGTACGTCGAGCTGGTTGACCTGCTCGACCACAGTGGTCCGCCCACTCCGTACGTCGAAAGTGGGCCCTGGCAGGAGGCCGTCGTACCCGAGGACCTCGGTCTTGAGGCCGGGGAGGATGTCGAGGCTCGCCTTCCGCTGTACGACGCGGTAGTAGTCGACGCCGGCTTCGGTGCGCACCGGCCTCTTCACGGGCGGGATGGGCAGTGGGACCTTGAAGGGCTCGGGTAATGGGGCCTGACTGCGCAGGAGCTCGCCGGACTGGGAGGGGGAGGCCTCGAGACCGCAGCTGGTCAGTGTGAGCGCTCCGGCGGCGGTCAGGAACCCGCGGCGGGACAGCTTCATGAGGTGGCCTCCTTGCGGCTACGGCGTGCTGCGGGGCGGAAGGACCAGACGGCCATCCAGACGACGGTGATGACGATCGCGGTGCCGAGTGGGACGTGGACGGCGAAGTTCTGCAGGGAGCCGAAGATGAGCTGGACGAACTCGGCGAAGAACAACCCGACGGTGAGCAGAAGCGGCCAGGCCCGGCCGCCGGCCAGGCAGTAGAAGAGCGCGACAACGGACTGCAGCATCGCCACCATCCAGAGCGTCGAACCGATCGGACTGTGGAGGTTCATCGCGTCGACGTCACCGGACAGGAAGTAGCCGGCCAGGATCGGCTGCGCGCTCACGAGTACGGCGTGCAGCACCAGAGTGATGCGGAGAAGCCAGAGTGTGGCGCGAGGTCGGCGTACGGGCGTCATGCCGCCACCTCAACGGGCCGGCGCACCAGGCGGCTGGTCCAGACGGCGAAGCCGACCGCGCCGGCGACCAGGGCGATGCCGAGCGGGATGTGGATGGCGAGCTGGCGGCTGTAGCCCATGCCGACCTGGAAGCCTTCGCCGAGCGTGATGAGCAGCGTCGCAACTGGTGCCAGTAGGCGACCACCGCCGCGCCACCAGATCGTTGCTATCAGCAACTGGAAGACGCCGGTGAAGGTGACGGCGAGGCCGATCGGCTCGTGGATCCGGAGGGCGGACCCGGAGCCGTTCAGGTACACGCCCGCGAGGATCGGTTGCAGGCAGATCGCGATCGCGTGCACCGCGGCGACCAGGCGGAGGGCGGCGAGGGACTTCATGTCGCCAGACAATAGTAGCCTGGCTACATGTAGGGCAATCAGTTATCGCCCTGAGCGCTACGTGAGGTGGCCCAGGGGTGCCACGGAGATTCCGGCCCTCTCGCAGACCCAGTGTGGGTCGGGGCCGAGCTCGGGTTCGATCCGGAGCTCGTGGTCGTTGAGGTCGTCGCAGGCGGTGCAACGCGGCCAGCGGACTCCGGAGTCGACCAGGCGGTCCTGGACGTCCTGCGCGACCAGGCCGGCGATGTGCTCCGCGCCGTCGGGCCACTGGTCCAGCCACCACTGCCGGCCGGCCACCGCGTCCTCGAGCAGCGACACCATCACCGCATCGTCGAATCCCCGCGCGGCCAGGTCGTGCAGGACCATGGCACGGGCGGTCAGCAAAACCCCGGGCTCACTCATCGCCCTTCAGGGTGCCAGACGACACCGACAAAACCCCACGCCTCGCTTGGCGTGGGGTTTTGCTTTGGTCAGTTCGCGGTGCAGGCCGGGCGGGGGTCGATGCGGTCGGCCAGGCGGAGCTCGCGTTCGGCGGCGGTGCGCAGTACGGCGCTGAGCCGGGCGCGGACGGCGATGGTCCGGCGCGGTGCCGGGTCGTCGTACTGCTGCTGGGGAGCGTTCGGAAGGGCCGACTGCGCGAGGCTACGAGTGTTCTCGACCGCGGTGTTGCCGGCGATGAAGTACGTCATGGTTCTGCTCCCTTCCTGAGAGCGTGTCTGTTCGGCCGGCGGCCGGGCTGGCCGTCGGAAGGCGTGCTTGATCAGCCCAGGAACCCCTGGGTGGTCTTTATCGGGTTGTATTAGTGCCGGGGCGCCGGTCCGCTGCTGGAGCGGACGACCAGCTGGGTCGGCATCAGGATCTGGCGTTCGGTGGCCGCCGGGTCGAGCAGGATCCGGCCGACCGCGCGGCCCTTGTCCTTGATCGGCTGGCGGATCGTGGTCAGCCCGGCCGGCTCGGCCGCCGGGATGTCGTCGAAGCCGGCCACGGTCAGGTCCCGCCCGGGGATCAGGCCGCGGACCTTCATCGCCTCCATCGCGCCGAGCGCCTGGACGTCGCTCAGCCCGACGATCGCGGTCGGCCGGTCGTGCGAGTCGAGTGCGTACTCGGCTGCCTTGAGGCCGGAGGCGAAGGCGTTGTGGCCGCCGGTGACCAGGCGGATCCGGGCATCGGGCAGCTCCTTCTGCAGCCCCTGGATCCGCATCTCGCAATCGGTGCAGGTGATCTCGTCGAAGTCCACGTCGATCCCGGTCTCACCGACCGCCTCGGCCTTGTCGTCGACCAGTACGACGATGTCGCGGTGACCGAGCCGGTTCAGGTGCTTGCCCAGCTTCGCGGCGGCCTCGACCTCGTCGATGGCGACCCAGGACAGGCCCGGGTGACCGCCGCGGTCGGTGCTGACGCTGGGGATGCCCCGGGCGGCCAGGATGTCGACCGCCGGGTGTTCGCTGGGCACGCAGAAGATCGCTGCCGCGTCGATCGCCGCCTGCTGCACCGCGCTGCTGCCGCCGACGATGTCGGCCGAGCTGAGCGGCATCAGCAGCAGGCTGGTGCTGAACTCCTCGGCAACCTCGGCCAGGCCGGCCAGGAAGCCGACCGCGTACGGGTCCGAGAACGCGTACGCCAGCTTGTCGGTGAACAGCACGCCGATCGCACCGGCCTTGCCGCTGCGCAGCGCCCGCGCGGACGCGTCAGGACCGGCGTACCCGAGCTCCTGGGCCGTGGCCAGGATCCGCTCACGCAGCGCGGCGGACAGCTGGTCGGGCTTGTTGTAGGCGTTGGAGACGGTCGACGGTGACACACCGACGGCCTTCGCCACGGTCTTGAGCGTGACTCCCGCCATCTCCCGTCTCCTTTCTCCTGGGCTGCTCTGGGCAGTCTTCTGTATCGTTCTTCTAAATCGATCTAGAAAAACGATACAGAAGCCTCGTCGAGAGCGCAACACCAATTTCCGTGCGTACCTACCAACGGGTGGTAGTGCCGCTCAGGGGACCGCTGCGAGCGGCGCCGCGCGGCCGGGCGGCCACTACTACCCGTTCTTCGGTACGGCGATGCGGGATGATGGCGGGCATGGGGTCGTTGCTGGAGGTCATCGCGCTGCATCCGGCGGATGCGGAGGCGGCGCAAGAGGGTGGGGCGGACCGGCTGGAGCTGTGTGCGTCGATGGAGGCGGACGGGTTGTCGCCGTCGGTGTCGACGGTCAGTGCGATCCGGCGCGCGACCGACCTCCCACTGCGGGTGATGCTGCGGCTGTCGGACTCCTTCACCACCAACGGCGCCGAGCTGAACCGGCTGACCGCCATGGCGCAGTCCTACCTGTCGGCGGGCGCGGACGGGTTCGTGCTGGGGTTCCTGACGCCGGACAACGAGGTGGACGTCGACTCGGTGGCTTCACTGGCCAGCACCTTCGCCGGTACGCCGTGGACGTTCCACCGGGCGATAGACGCCGTACTGGAGCAGCGGCCGGCTTGGCGTGCGCTGCGGACACTGCAAGGCGTGGACTGTGTGCTGACGGCCGGGTCGTCGCTGGGGGTCGGGCACGGGTTGGATGACCTTTGCAAGCTGGCCAAGGAGGATCCGGCGGTGGCACAGACGATGATGGTGGGCGGCTCGCTACAGCCGGAGCATGTGCCCTGGCTGTACCAGAGCGGCGTACGGCGCTTCCATGTCGGCTCGTCGGTCCGCCAGGACGGCTCGTGGACCAAGGCCTACGTCAACTCCCGCTTCGTCCGGGCCTGGCGCAACCTGCTCGACGCGCAGGACACTCGCGCATGATCCTCATCGACCCACCGCTGTGGCCCGCCTGGGACCGCATCTGGTCGCACCTGGTCAGTGACGAGTCGTACGACGAGCTCCACGCCTTCGCCCGGGCAGCCGGCATCCCTGCCCGCGGCTTCGACCGAGACCACTACGACGTCCCCTCCGAGCGCTACGACGACCTGGTCGCCGCCGGCGCCCTCCCAGTCTCCAGCCGAGAGTTGGTCCGCCGCCTCATCAACTCCGGCCTCCGCCACCGCAAAGGCACCTGAAAACGGCCCATCAGTTGCTTTAGGCAACTGATGGGCCGTTCCTGTTCAGTCGAGCAGTTCGGTCACCGTGCCGGCGGCTACGGTGTGGCCGCCTTCGCGGACGGCGAAGCCGAGGCCGACGTTCATGGCGATGGGCTTGGCCAGTTCCACGCCGAGTTCGACGGTGTCGCCTGGCATGACCAGCTCGATGTCACCGAGGTCGATGCCGCCGGAGACGTCCGTCGTACGGAAGTAGAACTGCGGCCGGTAGTCCGCGCCGAAGGGGCTGTGGCGGCCGCCTTCGGAGGTGGACAGGGCGTGCAGTTGTGCCCGGAACTTCCGGTGTGGTCGCACGCTGCCCGGCAACGCCACCACCTGGCCGCGACGGACCTCGTCGCGCTTCACGCCACGCAGCAGCACCGCCGCGTTGTCGCCCGCCTCCGCGGACTCCAGCGACTTGCCGAACGTCTCCATGCCGATCGCCGTACTGGTGACCGTAGGACCGAGGCCGACGACCTCGACCGCGTCGCCGAGCTTCAGCGAACCGCGCTCGACCGCACCGGTGACGACAGTGCCGCGCCCGCTGATGGTGAGCACGTTCTCGATCGGCATCAGGAACGGCTCGCCCAGCTCACGGTCCGGCGTCGGAACGTAGGAGTCGACCGCGTCCAGCAGCTCGCCGATCGCGCCGGTCCACTGCGGGTCGCCCTCGAGCGCCCGTAGCCCGGACACCCGTACAACGGGCACCTCGTCGCCCGGGAAGCCGTACTCCGACAGGAGTTCGCGGACTTCCAGCTCGACCAGGTCGAGCAGCTCGGGGTCGTCGACGGTGTCCGCCTTGTTCAGCGCGACCACCAGGTACGGCACACCGACCCGGCGCGCGAGCAGCACGTGCTCCCGCGTCTGCGGCATGGCGCCGTCCTGCGCGGAGACGACCAGGATCGCGGCGTCCACCTGGGCGGCGCCGGTGATCATGTTCTTCACGTAGTCGGCGTGCCCGGGCATGTCGACGTGCGCGTAGTGCCGGGTGGCGGTCTCGTACTCGACGTGCGAGATGTTGATCGTGATCCCGCGCGCGACCTCCTCCGGCGCCCGGTCGATGCCGTCGAACGCGACGAACCGGTTGACGCCCGGGTCGCGCTCGGCGAGCACCTTGGTGATCGCCGCTGTCAGAGTGGTCTTGCCATGGTCGACGTGACCCATGGTGCCGATGTTGAGGTGCGGCTTGGTCCGCACGAACTGGCTCTTGGCCATGAAAAGTCCTTACAGGTCAGAAGATTCGATGTGAGCCAGGACCCTCCGGCAAGCCTCCGCGGCTGTCACCCGCACGGAGGGGGCCGGTGAGCGACCACCCTCCTCCGCGGGTCCTGCTCAGCAGGAGGAGGGTCGGATTCGCGCGCCGGTGAAATCGACTGACGCCGCCCACGTGGGAGCGCCCGTCAGGCCGGTGCCTGACAGGTCGTGCTCGAAAACCACGCGGAACATGTGCATCACGGTAGGAAGTAACGCTGCCGTCGGCAACAGATATTCCGCAGCCGTACGACGCCCTGCGACGACGCGGGGCCGTGGTCAGTTGAGGGCGAAGAGCCTGGTGCCGTCGGAGAAGATCGGGCGGCCGCCGGCGACCGTGACGGCCGGCTTGTTGCAGGTGACCTCTTCGGACTGGGCCACGGACGCCGCGGTGGGGCCGGGCAGGATCGGCCGCGGCTGTACGCCGGTGGTGCCGATCATGACCGGTGAGCAGCTCCCGTTGGCTTGCGGCATCAGCGTGACCACTCGGCCGTCCGGCAGCAGTCCGAACCCGTCCCGCGGGTACTCCGGCTGCTGCAGCTTCGGCGGCACCTCCAGCAGGTGGTGCCACTGCGGCGTGCCATCCGCCGGGCTTGCCGCGGAGACGTCGTACGTCTGCGGCTGGCCGGGGTCGGTGGCGTTGCGGCAGGTGACCAGTACGAGCGATGCGTGCGTCGCCGCGAGCTGTGCGTCGCAGGAGGATGAGCCGAGCCGCGGCCGCGGAGTGCCGGGCACTGGTGTTGTCCAGAGGATGCGGCCTTCGCCGACGTCGACGGACCACTGGTAGAGCGTGCCGCCCGCCGCGCCAGTCCAGATCAGGCCGGAGATCTCACGCGTGTCCGGCACGGTCACGAGGTCGCCGACCCACGTGGTCGGTTCCAGCTCGGCGCTGAGGTCGAACCGGATGCCCAGGTCGACCTCCCACTTCTGGTCGCCGTCCTTGAGGTCCAGCCCACGTACGACGGCGCCGTTCCCACCACACGCGTCTACGACGACGGCCTGGTCGCCCATGAGCTCGCCCTGGGTCACGTTGCACCGCAGCTGTGTGCGCCAATGCGTCGGACTGCTCACCCCGTGCGCTACGACGTAGTTGCCTTCCGCGACCAGCAGCTGGTTGGCGTCGACAGCCAAGGCGGTGCCGTCGGTGTGGACCTCGGTGAGTACCTTCCCGGTCTCCGCGTCGAGTACGGCGTACGTCGGGAGCTTGATGCCACTCGGTGAGCGGTACTTGGCCCAGGGGAGGTGGGCGGCGACGGTCTGGCCGTCACCGGAGACCAGGAGGCCCTTGGAACCGCTGGAGGCGGCGTCGTCCACGTCGGCGCGGGAGTAGCGCCAGCGGATCTGGCCGGTGGTCGCGTCGGACATCACTACGCCGTCTGGCCGCAGTTCGGCGACGCCACCCGTCGTACCGGCGATTGCGCCGGTGGCGGGTACTTCGCGAGACCAGGCGAGGGTGCCGTCGAGCTGCACTGGTAGCTGGTCGGGCTTGGCGGTTGTTGTGGTGCTGACTGTGTTGGCGGTCTCCAGCCTGGCCTGCACGAACGGCTCGCCGGCAGACACGACGATCCATGCCAGCAGAGACCCACACACGACTGTCACGCCGAGGCTCAGGAGCCGCGGTGGTGCTTGTGCGTACGCCGGTGCGAGCCGCAGCCGCCGTGCCAAGGCCAGTAGCGCGCCAGCCAGCACCATGGCGACGGAGGCGAGCAGGAGGTAGGGCCACCGCTCGGACATCGCCGCACCGGGCTGTGCCGCCGGCCAGCGCCACCAGCAGAGGCCGACCGCGATCAGACCGAAGACGGCGAAGACCAGTGCGGGGATGGTGACCAGCCGCGCCTGGGCCCGGCGGAACCATGCGCAGGTCAGTCCGGCGGCTACCGCAGTACCGGCGATGGGTGCCCAGACCGGGAAGCCGCTGATCTCGTCCGGGTCGGCGGGCCACTTCGGCGCCGCGCCGAGGCCGCGGCCCAGCAGCACCGAGGCGGCGACGACCACGCCGAGGGCAGCACCGAAGTAGACGATCGGGATCAGCCCGCCGATCGGCCGGGCCGCCTTAGGGCCCAGGGACTCGACTTCCCGGCCGAGGTTGTCCCGAGCCGCCTGCTCCCACTCGTCGTGGCCTCTGGCGGTGGCGTACAGCCGGGTCCCGGCCAGGGTCTGCAGGAAGGACATCCGGCCGCGGGCGAACTCCCGGTCGCCGATGTGGCCGTACTCCTCCCGGATCCCGGCGGCGTACTCGTCGTACCGCTCGCGGGGCATGCCGAGGATGCGGAGGTCGGCGTCGCAGAGGACGGCGCCGTTCGCGTCGTCGGGTTCGCAGTCGTGCTTGGCGGTGAGCCGGACCAGCCGGCCGACCTCGTCGACCCGGTCGGCGTCGACGCCGTACGCGGCCAGCTCCAGCTCGGCCAGCTGGGCAGAGAGTTCTTCGTTCTCGCCGGGGTCAGCCTGCGGGTCGTAGATCGCGTCGTGGAACCAAGCCGCGAGGCGGACCGCGTCGACGTCGTCGGCCTGGCCGGCCAGCTCGTCGACGGTCTCCAGCACCTCGGTCAGGTGCTGCTGGTCGTGATAGTGGCGATGTTGCTCTGCGTAACGAGCCAGCAGGTCATCGCCCAACGGCTGCGCGTGCGGCAGCAGGCGATTCCACTGGTCGCGCAGGTCCATGGCATGGGAGTCTCGCACTCCGTGAGGGCCTCGTCCGTCGGATCGGGGGTTCCCGGATACTCTCGTGGCCAAAGCGATATCGGCTCGTCACCTGGGCGGCTTCAGGGTGGTCTGGATCACTTTCCAACCGATCGGGGCGGTGGGGCGGGGCAGCAAGGGCATGGAGGTTTCAGGTGCGATTCGGCTTGGTAGGCACGGGTCCGTGGGCGCGGATGACGCACGGACCGGGGTTGCGCTCTGCTCGCGACGTCGAACTCGTGGGTGTCTGGGGCCGGGACGAGGCCAAAACCGCCGCGATCGCGGGTGAACTCGAAGTGCGGGCGTACGGCGACTACGCGGAGTTACTGGAGTCGGTCGACGCGCTCGCGTTCGCCGTACCGCCGAAGGTGCAGGCGTCGATGGCGCTCGAGGCCGCTGCCATCGGCAAGCATCTGCTCCTCGAGAAGCCGGTCGCCGACTCGCTGGAGGACGCTCGCGCGCTGGCCGAGGAGGCGGCCAACGAGGGGATCGCGTCGGTGGTGTTCTTCACCCACCGGTTCGAACCGCCGGTCCGGAAGTTCTTCGCCGAGGTCGAGTCCAAGGGCGGCTGGAAGGGCGGCTGGGTGCGGATGCTGGCAGCGCTCGATGCCCCGGGCAACCCGTTCACGGACTCGCGCTGGCGGCGGGAGCAGCGTGGCGCGCTCTGGGACGTCGGCCCGCACGCGCTGTCCAACCTCACCGCAATGCTCGGGCCGATCACCAAGCTGACGGCCGTCGGTGGCGAGGGCGACCTGGTTCACCTGGTCATCACCCACGACTCAGGCGCCACCAGTACGGCGAGCCTGTCGCTGTTCGCCCCGCCGGCCGGCAGCAACTTCGAGACCGGCGTCTGGGGCGAGTCCGGTACGGCGATCCTGCCGGACATCGACACCTGGTCGGTCGAGTCGCTCAAGCTGGCGGCGGAGGAGTTGGTGGCCGCCGCTGAGTCGGGGGAGCCGCACCCAGTGGGCGTCGCCTTCGGGACCCGCGTCGTCGAGCTCTTGGCGTCTGCCGAGGAGCAGCTCAACGCAGCGCGATGACAGTGTCCGTGCCGGAGGCGAGAATTTGATTGCCGATGGCGCGGACGTCGCGGCTACAGGAGATGCCGAGCGGGAGGCGGACCTGGCGGAAGCCGTTGCGGCTGACCACATTGGCCCAGCATGCGTCGGAGCCGCGGCTGAGCGAGACCACTCTGGCGTCGGCGGTCACTGTGACCTTCGTACGTGCGCTCACGGGCGCTGTGGTCTGCCATGCGGTCTGACCGGTGGTTGCGTCGATCGCGGTGACCACAGTCCTGCGGTTCTCCACACCTGCTGCGCCCGGGCAGTCGACGACGACCAGGTACTTGCCGGCCGCGTTGAGCAGCGTGCGGCAGGCCCACGTGCGCGGTACCGGCCAGCGCCACTTGGTCTCACCAGTTCGGGGCTCTATCGCGGTGAGGGCGAGCGGTACGTCGGAGTCCCCGCCAGGCTCGGCGACTACGACCAGTCCGGCGACGACGACTGGACGGCGGTAGGTGTCGGCGGCGGCCTTGTTCCAGAGCTTCTTGCCGGACTTCAGGTCGAGTCCGACCATCTCGTCGGCGTCGTTGCCGCAGCTGTGCCCGAGGAAGGCCATGACGGTGTCGGAGGTCGCGACCGCTCCGATGTCGGTGCAGCGGCCGGGCTCGAACATCCAGCGCTCGTGGCCGTTCGGATCGACACCGCGGAGCTTGTCGGAGCCGCGGGAGACCTGTTCTCCGGTCAGCAGCGGCTCGGCCTGCTGGATGACATGGTCGCGGGTGCTGCCGGGCCAGGCGGCTTTGCGGTGGCCGGTGTCGGCGTCGAGTAGGAGGTAGCCGATGTCGGAGAACTCCGCGAGTACGTATTCGCCGTCGCCGGTTGCGACGATGTCCGGCTTCTCGTCCGAGTCGGACCGGGTGTAGCGCCAGCGGAGTTCGCCGGTGGCGGCGTCCAGCATCTCGACCACGCCGCTCTGCCGCGGGATGGCGATGCCGTACTTGGTGCCGACCGCCTCCTCCGCGCCGGAGCCGAGGACGGACTTGCTGACCCAGGCCACGGTGCCGTCGAGGCTGGAGACGGCGAACTTGCCGGGTGGACCGGGCTCGCCTTCCACGCGCTCGTTGGAGCTCAGCACGTAGTTGCGGGCGAGCGGCTGGATGATCAGCAGCAGGACAAGGGCCACCACCGCGGGCACTGCCAGCCAGGCGAGTTGCTGGCCGATGTTCCTGGCTGGGAGGAAGCGGGCGACCTTGGTGCGGAGCAGTGAGCCGACCAGTGCTGCGATGCCGGCCAGGAGGAGTAGGAGCAGTGCGGAGATGAGCAGAGGCACTCGGAGGCCCACACCCACTGCCGGGTTCGGGTTGGGGACTTGAGCCCAGGCGACGAGCAGTCCGGTCACCGCGATCGCTACGACGGCGCCAGCGATGAGCCGGCCGCGCTGACTCGTGCTGCGGGCGCAGCGGAACAGTACGGGCGCGCTGAAGAACGCTACGGCGGCCAGTGCGGCGGGAGGCCAGCCCACTTCGTCGTTGGCGGTCGGCACCTGCCAGGACGCGCCGGATGCGGCGATGGCGACCACAGCGGCGGCGATCGCGCTGAAGGTAGCAGTGGCGGTCAGAGCGGCCTGCTGCCAGCCACGCCAGGGCGCAGGGAGCTCACTGTCCAGTTCTGTGAGCTCTGTCTCCAGGTTGATCCGTGCGACCGGGCCTAGCCGTTGCCTGGCCAGCTGGGTTCGGTAGAGGTGGCCGTCGAGCAGTTGGCGGACTTCGTCGTACCGGCGTTCCAGGGCGGGCTTCCGGTCACCGGCGTCTCGTCGTACCTCGGCGGTGTGGACGGCGTAGCGGGTCGGGTCGGCGGCGAGGATGGCGTTGACGGCGTCCAGCAGTACGTCGCCATTGGCGTCGCGGCGCGGTGGTGCGTAGGCGTCGGGTGGTGGCGCGGCGAGCTCACCGGTCAGGCGGACCAGGCGGACGACCTCGGCGATGCGGACGGGCGGTACGCCGTACTGCGGGAGGACGTCCTCGGCCAGTCGGGCGGAGGCTTCGGCGTCGTCGGCGGGTGTGGCGCCTGGCTCGTGTACGGCGCGGTGGAACCATGCGGCGAGCCGGACCGAGGTGGGGTCGGTGGACAGCTGGATGAGCGAGTCGAGCGCGGTGAGGACGATGTCGAGGTACTGGTCGCGGTAGGCCCGGCGGTTGCGGTCGACGTACCTGGCGACCAGGTCATCCGCGAGATGCGCCGAGCCGGGCACCAGCTCGTTCCACCTCACGCGCAGCTTCACCACCGCCCCAGTCTGCCAGCCACACCCCACAACCACCCCTCGATCTCCCCACCGAGACCTTGCGGTTGCTGTGCAAGCTGCCTACTGGCGGGCCGCGAGGATGCCGGTGAGGAGGCCGGGGTAGAGGGTGTCGAGGTCCTCGCGGCGCAGCGCGCTGATCCGGCGGGTGCCTTCGGTGTGGGTGGTGAGGACGCCGGCCTCGCGCAGGATGCGGAGGTGGTGGGCGCGGGTGGAGGCGGTGACCGGGAGCTCGATCTCGCCGCACGCGATGCCGTCGGGCGCGTCGGCGAGAGCCCGGATGATCTGCAGGCGAACTGGCTCGCCGAGGGCCTGCAGGACCGTCTCGACGCGGATCTCCTCGCGCTCCGGCTGCGGCAGCGGCTTCCTGGTCATGAGTCCATAGTACGACGCCGGTCGAAGTTCGACGATCTTCGTAGTACGATCGTCGTCGAATTAACAACGTCTCGTCCGGAAGGTCTTCGATGTCCGCACGGATCTATTTGCTCGGCGCCGGTGCGTTCGCGGTCGGCACCAGCGCGTATGTCGTGTCCGGGGTGCTGCCCGACGTCAGTTCCGAGCTGCATGTCTCGCTGACGGCCGCGGGCCAGCTCGCCACCGCTTTCTCCATTGCGTACGCCGTCGGCGCGCCGATCCTGTCCACGCTGACCGGCCGGTGGGAGCGCCGTACGCTCCTGATCGCCGCGCTGGTCCTGGCCGCGCTGGGCAACCTCATCGCCGCCGTCGCCACCAACTACCCCGTGCTGATCGTCGGACGGGTTGTCGCCGCCTTCGGCGCCGCGGTCTACACACCGGCCGCCACTCTGTTCGCGACCAGCTTCACACCACCAGAGGAGCGCGGTAGAGCCGTTGCCATCGTGTTCGGCGGCCTCACCTTCGCACTGGTCCTCGGCGTACCCGCCGGCACTTTCCTTGGGCCGACTCTCGGCTACAAGGGAGTGTTCGCCCTCATCACTGTCGTAGCGGTGCTGGTCGCAATTGCTGAGCGTGCCGCGTTGCCGAAGCTGGACGCACCGCCTGCTGTAGGTCTGCGGGAGCGGTTCGCGGGTGTGACCGACCGTCGCGTGCAGACCGTGCTGGCGATGACCGTGCTGGGTGTGCTCGCGGCGTTCAGCGTCTACATCTACATCGTGCCGCTGCTCAAGCAGACCACACACCTCACCGGCGGTGCGGTCGGAGTCCTCCTGCTCATGTACGGGCTGGGTGCAGTGGTCGGCAACTTCCTCGGCGGCCGTGCAACCGATCGCTTCGGCAGTCTTCGCACCCTGTACGGCGTACTCGTCGGCAGCACGCTCATGGTTGCCACGCTGGACCTGACGACGACAACTGTGGTCGGTGCCGGCGCCGCACTGTTCGTGTGGGGCCTGTTCACGTGGGCCTTCAACCCGCCGATCCAGAACCTGCTGCTGGAGCTGGGCGGCGGCCTGCTGATCTCCCTCAACGCATCCGCGATCTACCTGGGTGCAGGCCTGTCCGCAGTGCTCGGCGGGCTGATCATCCACGCAGTCGGAATCACCTACCTGGCTCCGATCGCCGCGGCCCTCGACCTCGTCGTACTCCTCCTGCTGTTCACTCTGCGGCGTGACCCGGCGCTCCAGCGAGTCGAGCACTTGGAGCCGGTTGCAGCAATGGCCGACTGATCGGCGGCACCCCGGCTGACACGGCCTTAGGGCAGGCTAGCGCCCATGCGTCTGCTTGCCGGGGTCCTGCTGATCTCCTCTATGCTCACCCCGGCGGCCGACCCGTCCGCCGTGGTGAACGGGTGGAAGACGTCACCGGTGTACGTCGATCCGTCGCAGCGCTCGCTGGTCCCGGACAAGGACGCGGCTGAGCTGGCCGAGCGCATCCAAAAGCAGGACCAGGCGATCCGGATCGCGGTAGTGCCGGCCTCGACGCTCGGCAGTGGTGCTAGCAGTGTGGCGGCGAGGGCGTACGTGGACGACCTGGTGGACCTGCAGCGGGCTGACGGGATCTATCTGGTCGTCTTCGGTGGTGCGATCACCTGGGGGAGCGCGGTCGGCGTCGACACGCCGCTTGCAGACATCCTGACCGACGAGCTGGACAAGCACACCCGGTCGGATCCGATCGGGCTGCTCAACGGAGTGCTGGACCAGCTCGACGTACCAAAGGCTTCGTCTGGCCCTCCGGGCTGGCTGTGGCCGGCACTGGTCGTGCTGGTGCTGCTTGTCGCGGGTGGCTTCGCACTCCGCTGGTGGAGATCCCGGCCGGGCAAGGATGAAGGCCCGGCTCTCTACCGACCGTCGTACGACGTCTTGCCGGATGAGGCGGACTCGGTCGAGGAGCGACGGGCGCTGGCACGCGAGCACGTCACACGGTTCGGTGAGGAACTGGATACGGCGGACGTGCGTCTCGATGGCGTGGATACCGCAGCTGACGTGCAGGCAGCGATGGACGCGTACGACGCCGCAGTCCGAGTGGTCGACGGTGAGCCGGACGACGCCGAACTGCGCGAAGTGCGGGCCACCGTCGAGTACGGGCGGTGGCGTCTCGCCGCTGCGCAAGCCAAGGTCGCCGGGACCCCTGCACCCGCGCGCAGAGCCGCCTGCTTCTTCGACCCCGCTCACGGGACCTCCGTGACGGACTGGATGTACACGCCGCCCGGCGGGCGCGCCCGGGAAGTCCCGGTCTGCGCGGCTTGCCGGGACCGGCTCTCGGGAGGAATACGATGAAACGACTGCTGGGTGCGCTCGCAGCGGTTGCTGTGGTCTGCTTGCCGGCTGCCACCGCACAGGCGGCAACGCCGACGCCGACACCGTCTAAAAGCAGGCCGACGTTCCGGTGGACACCGCCGGACTTCGAGGGTGACCGCAAGCGGGCCACGGAGGCTGCCGGCGCTTACATGAGCGTGGTAGCCGAACACCTCGGCGACGCCGGAGTCTGGGTGGACCCCGCGGTGAGCGAGCTGGAGCCGGCGGAGGTCGCAGAGCTCAACCGCGCGGCCAAGGCCTCGCCCGTGCCGATGCGTGTCGCGGTCATCCCGGCGTCGAAGATCAACACCTCGGGCTCGTCGCTCATCAACATCCCCGCCTGGGAAGGCGAGGAGATCGCAGACCAGCTCTACGACCGTGTCGGCGTCGAGGGCGTGTACGCCGTACTGGTCGATGCTGACTCCGAGTCGGACGGGCGTGGGTTCCATGCTGTGCAGCGGGCTGACCACGGGCCGACGTACTACGTCGGAGACGCAGTGGACCAGGCTGTGGACTGCTGTGCACCGAACTACGACAGCATGCTGACCAGGTTCATCCAGCGGGCGCAGGTGGTCGACAAGCCGTTCTATGTCGACGCAGCGCCGTACGCCGGCGGTGCGGCCGGGCTGATCGGCCTGTGGTGGGGTGTCGCGGCGCTGGGCGCTCGGCGGGCACGACGCAAGGATGAGAAGGAGCATCTGGAGGTCACGCGGCCGCTGCTGAACGAGGAGGTCATCGCCCTGTCGCAGCAGGTGTCCGCGCTACCCACGACGTCCGATGCGGAGCAGTCCAAGCTGTCCAAGGATGTGCTCGACACCGTCGAGAAGGCGAGGCATCGGCTCGACGAGGCCAAGAGCGACCAGGACATCGAGGCAGTGACCACACTGCTGGGGTCTGCTCGCTATGGGCTGCTGTGTCTGGACGCAGTGCGAGCCGGGAAGCCGATGCCCGAGCCGACGGCACCCTGCTTCTTCGACCCACGCCACGGTCCCAGTACGGCGAGCGCGGACTGGCAGCCGGAGCAGGGGAGCGTGCGCAAGGTCGACGTGTGTGCCGCCTGTGCCGCGCGTGATGCGGCTGGTGAGAAGCCGGAGGTCCGGATGGTGAAGCGGTGGGACCGCCCGCGGCCGTACTGGACACTCGGCGAGGACTTGGCGGCCTACATCGAAGGCTACTGGTCCGATGGCCACGGCAGCAGCTGGTACTTCCCCGACGACGACGCCCGCCGCGCCGGCGACCAGATGCGCGCCCGCTGGCGCTCGCGCCGAGCGGGAGCCGGCTTCAGCAACTGGACCTCGAACGTCGGCAGCTCGGTCAGCAGTTGGTCCTCGTCCAGCAGCGGTTGGTCGAATGGCGGTTCCAGCGGCCGCTCCTGGTCCTCCCGCACCCGCTCCAGCGGCGGAGGCTCGTCGCGACGCGCGTCGCGACGGTCAGGCGGCTCCCGCGGCTTCTAGGACCTCAGGCAGGTCCTCACTGTGCAGGACCGCCAGTGAGGTGACTGCACGGGTCAGGCAGACATAGAGGCGGCGGAGGCCGGTGCGTTCGTCGGCCTCGCCAGCGACGATGCCGGCCGGCTCGACCAACACGACGTGGTCGAACTCGAGACCCTTGGCCAGTGACGCCGGTACGACGTCCAGATGGGCTTCGGCGTCGTCCTCGTCGCCCAGGACGGAGAAGGCGATTCCCTTGTCCTGCAAGGCTTTCCGAGCCTTGGCGACCATCGCGTCCGGGACGATCAGGCCGATCGAGCCGGGCCGGGCAGACACCTCGTCGACCGTCGACACCGCCGCAGCCAGGCTGTCCGGTACGCGGGTTATGGTGAGCTCACCGCGCGCACGTCGTACGGCGGTGGGCGGGGTCAGGTGCGGCGCGATCAACGGGAGCAACTGCGCGGCGTACTCGATGACCTGACCGGGGACGCGGAAGCCGGCCGTCAGCTCTTCGGTGTGGGCGCCGGTCTTGCCCAGGTGCTTGAGTGCCTCGTCCCACGACGGCGTGGCCCACGGAGTCGTCCCCTGCGCGATGTCACCGAGCACAGTCATCGACCCGGTCGAGCACCGGCGGCCCACTGCCCGCAGCTGCATCGCCGAGAGGTCCTGCGCCTCGTCCAGCACCACGTGCCCCAGCGACGGCGTCCGGTCGACCAGGTCTGCCACCTCGTCGATCAGCGTGGCATCGGCCACGGACCACTTCGCTGCACCGGCCGACCGTGGCGCCTTGTCCCACAGCAGCAGCGCCTGCTCCTCGGCCGTCAGGACCCCATCGGCGTGCTCAGCCAACAGCTCCGGATCCGTGAACAGCCGGAACACCAGCTTCGCCGGATCCACCGCCGGCCAGAGCGTTTCGGCGTACTGCTTCACCGGTCGACTCCGCGCGACCGCGTCCTGTACCCGGTCGTCCGGCGAGTCCCCGGCCGCCTCCATCCGCAGCAGTACGGCGTGCGCCAGCCGCTGTGGCAGCATCGCCCGGCCGGCGCCGTACCGGATCCCGCGTGTCCGGAGCTCGGTGACCAGCTCCTCCGCGTCGTACGCCGGCACCCGCCAGCGGTGCGACCCCCGCGGCACCACCAGCGCCTCCTTCGGCAGCTGCACGTGCGACCAGACGGCCCGCTGCAGCACGGTCGCCATCCGGGCGTCACCCTTCAGTACGTCGACCGCCGCAGCACCCGGCCCGGCGATGCGTACCCGGGCCACCAGCTCCTCGACGGTCGTCTGCTTCGCCTCGATCTCACCCAGCGCGGGCAGTACGTCGCCGATGTACCGCAGGAAGCTCGCGTTCGGCCCGACCACCAGCACACCGGCCCGGCTGAGCTGGTCGCGATAGGCATAGAGCAGGTACGCCGCCCTGTGCAGCCCGACTGCGGTCTTCCCGGTCCCGGGCGCGCCCTGCACGCAGATCGTGTCGTCGACCCCGGCCCGGACGATCACGTCCTGCTCGGGCTGGATCGTCGCCACGATGTCGCGCATCGGCCCGGAGCGCGGCCGCTCGATCTCCGCGTCCAGGATGTCGCTGTGCGCCGACGCAGCGCCTGTTGAGGTGAGGTCCTCGTCCTCGAAGGCTGTCATCTCGCCGTGGGTGAAGCCGAACCGCCGCCGTACGCCGACACCCATCGGCTCGGTCTTGCTGGCCCGGTAGAACGGCACCGAGATGTCGGCTCGCCAGTCCACCACGAGCGGCTCGCCGGCCGCGTCGTTCACATGCCGGCGGCCGATGTGGAACGTCTCCGGCGCGGGGTCGACGTAGTCCAGCCGGCCGAAGAACAGCGGCACCTCCGGGTCGTCCTCGAGCTCCTTCATCCGCCGCCAGATCGCGGCCTTGAGGAACTCCTGGTTCACCCGGTCCGCACTGTGGATCTCCAGTGCACCGGTCTTCTCCCGCATCACCGCCAGCGCGGAGCGCGACGTCTTCAGGTAGTCCTTCTCGGCCTGGAGGGTGTCGGACGTATCAGCGGGCATGAGGGACCTCCGGCGAAAGGTGGGGGAAGCCCAGCCACGTTACTTGAGCACTCGACGTGGGGAAACCGAATTACGCGCTCGTAGTCGGTCGTCGTGCAGGCCGGGGCGGAGCAGCAGCGGCAGGCTGGCCGCGAGCAGGAGCAACGCGACGATCCCGTCGAGCCAGTAGTGGTTGGCCGTCACCACGACCACGGCGAACGTGATGATCGGGTGCGCCAGCCAGAGCCAGCGCCACTTCGACCTGGTGATCAGGATCATCGACAGCGCGATCAGTGCGGCCCAGCCGACGTGCAGACTGGGCATCGCGGCGAACTGGTTCGCCATCCCGCCGGAGCGCTCCGGCCCGTAGACGGACTGGCCGAACTGCAGACCGGTGTCGACGTACCCCGGCATCATCCGCGGCGGCGCCAGCGGGAACACGATGTGCCCGATCAGCGCCAGCCCGGTCACCGACACGATCGTCCACCGGACGTGCGTGTACGCCTTCGGCCGCCAGATGCTCAGCCAGAGCAGTACGGCGGCCGTCAGCGGCGCATGCACCGAGGCGTAGTACAGGTTCGCGCCTTCGACCAGGTGAGGAAGTTTCAGCGCCGCGTGCTGGATCGACCCCTCGTTGGGCAGGTGCAGCCAGTTCTGGAGGGAGAGGACCTCGCGCGCATGGTCGAACGCGGAGCCGGTGTGTTTCGCGGCGATCTGCCGCCCGGCACTGTAGACAAGGAAAAGGGTGGCCAACAGGACTGCTTCCCGTACCACCCGCCAGACAACAGGGCCGGACCTCGCGTCCCGCCCCTCGCCTTCCCCGCCCAGTCCCACCCGCTCGAGCGCCTGTGTCCCCATGTCATTCGACGGTACCTGGCGTTTCCTCAGGTTTTGCCCAGGCGCAACCCTGGCGTTGCCCTGGGCAACCCCGGATCAACCCTTCGTGATGCGACCGTCACGCGGTTGCGACCCGCCCTTGACGGTTGGCTAGCCCTTGACGGCGCCGGTGAGCACGCCCTTGGCGAAGTGGCGCTGCAGGAACGGGTAGATGATCAGGATCGGCACGATCGAGACGACCAGGATCGCCATCTGGATCGAGGCCTGCGGCGGCAGCAGTTCGGTACCGAGCTCGGCACTGCCCAATTGCGTGTCGTTGATGACGTACGTTCGCAGTACCAGCTGCAACGGCCACAGCTTGCTGTCGTTCAGATACAGCAGGGCGGAGAAGAACGCGTTCCAGTACGCCACCGCGTAGAACAGCCCGATCACCGACAGCACCGCCTTCGACAGCGGCAGCACGATGTAGCCGAACGTCTTCAGCTCACCCGCGCCGTCGATCCGGGCGCTCTCGGTGATCTCGTTCGGCAGGTTCATGAAGAATGCGCGCAGCACGATCACGTTGAACGCGCTCACCATCGTCGGCACGATCAGCGCCCAGATGCTGTCCAGCAGCCCGACCCCCTTGACCACCAGGTACGTCGGGATGATGCCGGGCGAGAACAACATGCTGAACAGTACGACGAGCAGAATCGGCCGCCCGGCCGAGAACCCCGGCCGCGACAGCGCATAAGCGAGCAGACAGGACACGGTCAGGCTGAGCAGCGTGCCGACGACGGTGACGAAGATGCTGACGAACAGCGCCCGGGTCACCACGCCGCCGGCGAACAGCGACTCGTACGCCGCGAAGTTGACCGACTTCGGGAAGAGCACCAGCCCGCCCGACTCGTTGATCTGCTTGTTCGGCGCCACGCTGGTCGAGATCACCCCGACGAACGGGATGATCACCGCGGCGCAGAACACCAGCAGAACAAGCCCTTTGAACGCCCGCATCGGCCAGCCGGGCATCGGCACACCTTGGACGATCTTCTGACTCATCGGGAGTACACCCCTTGCTCGCCGAAGATGTGGGCCACCTTGTTGGCCGCGAGGACAAGAACGACGCCGACGATGCCCTTCACCAACCCGACCGCGGCGGCCACGCCCCAGGCGCCGCCGATCACGCCGTTGTTGTAGACGTAGGTGTCGAGGACTTCGCTGACATCCCGGCCGACCGCTTGCTGCTGCAGGATGATCTGCTCGAAGCCGACGGTGAGCGAGTCACCGAGCCGCAGGATGAACAGCAGGATGATGATGCCGCGCAGCCCCGGCATCGTCACATGCCACAGCTGCCGCATCCGGCTGGCGCCGTCCACGCTGGCCGCCTCGTAGAGCTGCGAGTCGATCTGGGACAGCGCGGCCAGGAACAGGATCGTCGCCCAGCCGGTGTCCTTCCAGATGATCTGCGACGTCAGCAGGACGTGGAACAGCTCGGAGTTCCCGATGATGTCGAGGGTGGCGAGGTCGTGCGAGCGCAGGTAGTTGTTCAGCAACCCGCCGCCGCCCAGCATCTGCTGGAACAGCGCGACCACGATCACCCAGGACATGAAGTGCGGCAGGTAGAGGATGCTCTGCGCGATCCGCTTGATCCGCTCCGAGAACAGCGAGTTCAGCAGCAGTGCCAGCAGGATCGGCGCCGGGAACACGAAGATCGACTGCAGACAGGTGAGGATCAGGGTGTTCTTCAGCGCCCGCAGGAAGGCCGGGTCGCCGTTGAAGATCACCGCGAAGTTCTCCCAGCCGGACCAGTCGCTGCCGCCGATCCCGAGGAACGGCTGGTAGTCCTTGAACGCGATCACGTTGCCGAGCAACGGCACGTAGTGGAACGCGACGATCAAGGCTGTCCCGGGCAGCGCGAACAGCAGCAGCACCTTGTCCCGAAGCAACCGCTGCCCCAGGCTGAGCTGCTGCTGTTGACGCGTCTTGGAACGCTGCAGCATCTACTTCCCGCCTGCCGCTGCGGCGAAGGCGTCCTGCAGTTCGCCACGAATCTTCTCGCCGCCGGACGAGAGCCAGGTCTTCACCGCGGGTGCCCAGTCGGAGACAGGCTTCTTGCCCTGCAGGATCTGGTTCTCCAGGTCGGTCAGTACGCCGTTGATCCGCGCGCCGTCCTTGGACATCGTCTCTGAGTAGAGCCCGTACGACGCGTCGTACTGCAGCCGGGAGGCGATCTTCTCCTGGATCGCGTGCTGTTTCTGGGGCACGTCTGGCTTACCCGGCCAGTACAGAGCCAGCGCGGAGTCGCTGATGTACTGCGTTCCGATTCCGGTCTCCACGATGCCCGTCTTGGTCGGAACCGGGTCGGAACCCTGCAGTGCGTAGTGGCGGCCTTCGAGGCCGTACTTGCGGAACAGGTACTCCTCGGTGCCGAAGGGCGCGGCCATCCAGTTCGCGATCTTGAGCAGCGTGTCGACCGAGTGCTTGCTGTCCTTGCTGAACGCCGTCACGTTGTTCAGCGCCGCACCCATCCACGGCTTCGCCTGGCCGCCGTTCAGACCAGGCACATCGAGCATGTTCACCGAGAACGCGTCACCGGCGGTGTTGTCGGAGTAGTACTGGTTCCAGGCGACGAAGCTGTCGATGTCGAACGACGCGATGCCACCGTTGAACCACTGCTTGCGCTGGCTGGCTTTCGCGCTGAAGGAGTCCGGATTGATGACGCCGGCCTCGACCATCTTGCGTCCCGCCTCGAGCGCGTCCGCATTGCCCTCGGCTTCGTAGAACGAGGTGAACTTGCCGCCCTCTTCCTTCCACTGGTTCGGGACATCGGCCATCTGGCGCAGGTATGCGAGCGGAACGCGGGTCCAGGCCCAGCGGTTCTCCCTCGCCGCGGTCATCTCCTGGCACAGTGCGAGGAAGTCCTCGAAGTTCTTCGGGGCCGGGTTGCTGATTCCCTTGGCGGCCAGGAGGTCCGCCCGGTAGAGCGGCAGCGTCGTCCGCGACATTCCGCGCGGCACCGGGACGCCGTAGATGCCGCCGTTGAAGACGCAGCCCTTCCAGTACACCGTCGGGATGTTCGCCAGGAACGGGTACTTCTTCACTGCATCGCCGGACAGCTGCTCGGTCAGGTCCATCGCCTTGGCCTTGAGCAGCGCAGGCAGCTGCACCGTCGTCGTCGGGATGTTGATGATGTCGGGCAGGTCCCCACCAGCGACCCGCGTGGCGAACTTGTCGGGATACTCGTCGTTCGACGCCATGCTGATCTGGAGTTCGGAGCCGAGGCGGTCGTTGAGCGCCTGCCAGAACTGGTTCTTGTCCTCGGCCGGCGGAATCGCGCCCGGGATGTTCGTCATGAACGTGATCGGCTGACCGTCACCCGGCTTGTCCGTGATCGCCTTCACCGGATTCGCCGGGTACTTCAGGAACCCGTCCAGTACGACGTCCGTACCCGGCAGGTCGGGCTTGATCTCGCCGTACTTGACGTAGGTCGGCAGTTTCACGGCCAGATTGGCGGCGGCCGAGTTCTTCTTGTCCGACGCGCACCCCGCCAGCAGGGGCGTACCGGTGACCGCGACAGCGGCGGCGGCCAGCCCACCGCCCAGGAATGATCGTCTGCTGACTGGCATGAGGCCTCACTTCCATCGGAGGCCCACACCATGACATAGTACGTCCTATGTCATCAAGACCCGAGGTCGTCTTCGACCCGGTAGACAGCGGCTACCACACGTTCCGGATCCCGTCGGTGCTGGCGCGGGGCCCGGTCGTACTCGCGTTCTGCGAAGGGCGGCTGCACGGGTCCGGCGACGCGGGCGAGATCGAGGTCGTGCTGCGGCGGTCGCTCGACGGCGGGGCGACGTGGTTGCCGCTGCAGGTGGTGTCGGCGGTGCCGGGGAAGACCTGTGGAAATCCGGTGCCGGTGATCGATCCGGCGAGCGGCGACATCGTGCTGGTGACGGTTCAGAACGGCGCGGACGCGGTGGAGCTGTCGCTTGCCCGCGGCACCGATCCCGTCGATGGGCGGCGGGTGTTCGTCCAACGGTCCGCCGACGATGGCGCGTCGTGGAGTCCGGCCGTGGAGATCACTTCGCAGGTGAAGCCTTCCGACTGGGGCTGGTATGCGACCGGGCCGTGTCATGGGATCGCGCTGAGTTCCGGGCGGCTCGTCGTACCGGCGAATCACTCGTTCGTGCCTTCATCGCCGGTTGAGGATTTGGTTCGGCTGAACGGCGGGCATTGCATCGTGAGCGATGACGGTGGTCATTCGTGGTCGGTCGGGTTTGTCGATCGCAATGACGGTTCCGCGATCAACGCCAATGAGACGACCGTCGCTGAGTTGCCGGATGGACGGTTGTACTTCAACGCTCGCAATCACCAGGGGAGTGGGCCGGCGCGCGTACACGCGTGGTCGTCCGATGGTGGTCTCACCCTCGATGCGCCGTACGCCGGGATCCCATCGATCACTGCGCCTGGGATCCAGGGCAGTGTGCTTGCGGTGGGGGATCGGCTGCTGCTGTCGACGCCGGTTGATCCTTCGGTGCGCCGTTCGTTGACTGTCTTTGTGTCGGACGACTCGGGCCGGTCGTGGCGGCCTGGGCCCGTCGTACACGCCGGTATGGCTGGGTATTCCGACCTGGTTCCGCTTCCCGATGGTCGTGTCGGGATCTTCTACGAAGCCGGCGAGACCTCGTCCTTTTCCGCTTTGCGCTTTGCCTCCTTCGATTCCGCCCTTTGACGTTGGGAGACCCCTTGACCGACCCCGCCCAGTTGACTGGCGTCGTACCGCCGCTCGTCACCCCGCTCACGCCCGAGTACGACGTCGACACCGCGTCGCTGGCCCGGTTGATCGATCATCAACTGACCGGCGGCGTGGACGGGGTGTTCGTGCTCGGCACCTCCGGTGAAGGGACCTTCCTGACCGACGAACAGCGGCAGGTCGTGCTGGAGACCGCGGTGTCGGAGGTGTCCGGGCAGGTGCCGGTGCTGGCCGGCGTGATCGACGCGTCGACGGCTCGTGCCAGTGCTCATTTGTCCGCAGCGTTGAAGGCAGGTGTGGACGGGGTGGTTGCCACTGCGCCGTTCTATGCGGCGACGCATCCTGCTGAGATCGAGCGGCATTTTGTCCGGCTGGCTTCGGTGGCTGGGGATACGCCGCTTTATGCGTATGACATCCCCGGGCGGGTCGGGACGAAGCTCGGTGCTTCGTTGATGATTTCGCTGGGTCAGCGTGGGGTGATTGCCGGGGTCAAGGATTCCAGCGGTCAGGATGCGAGCTTGCGGCAGTTGGTTCTGGATCGGCGTGATGTCGGGTTGACCGGGTTCGCGATCATGACCGGGTCGGAGGTGACGGTCGACTCCGCGCTGGCCTTTGGTGTGGATGGCGTCGTACCGGGGCTCGGGAATGTCGATCCGGCTGGGTATGTGCGGTTGTTCGACGCGGTTGCCGCTGGTGATCTGAGTGCTGCGCGGGCGGAGCAGGATCGGTTGTTCCGGTTGTTCGAGATCATCGACGTGGCGGATCGTTCGCGGATGGGCGCGAGTTCGGCGGCTCTGGGTGCTTTCAAGGCCGGGCTGTACCTGCTCGGGGTGATCGCCTGCCCGGTCACCGCTTTTCCGTCCATCCCGCTGTCCGAGGACGAGATCGCGGCGGTCCGCCCGTTGCTGGAACGAGCCGGACTACACTGAACGGTCCTACTTAGAGGAGGCCGGGCAGTGACAACGGGCGGGCTCAGCCGGGCGCGGGGAGCGGCGGGGAATCAGTCCTTCATTCGCGACCAGATGAAGTCGTACATCCTGGAGCGCGGACTGAAGGCGGGTGATCCGCTGCCCAACGAGCAGGAGCTGATGGCCCAGCTCGGCGTCGGGCGGCACCCGTTGCGCGAGGCGATGAAGGCGCTGCAGGCGGTCGGCATCATCGAGATCCGGCACGGCTACGGCACCTACGTCGGCGAGGTCTCCCTGCAATCCCTGGAGGACGGCCTCGCCTTCCGCATGTCCCAATCCATGGCAGGCGACCTCCGCGACGTCCAAAACGTCCTCGAAGTCCGCCAGGCAATCGAGGTCGGCCTCGCCGAGGAAGTCGTCGCCTATTTCACTGCTCACGGATACGACACCCTCGAGCCGATCGTCCAACGCATGGAAGCCAAGGCCGAAGCCGGCGAATACTTCCCCGACGAAGACTGGGCCTTCCACCAGGCGTTGTACGAGCCCCTCGGCAACGCCCTCGTCATCGACCTGCTCTCAGTCTTCTGGCGCACCTTCGCCCAGGTCGACGTACGCCTCCCCGGCGCCCGCTACACCCCCGCCGACGCCGCCACCTGGCACCGAGACCTCCTCAACACCCTCAAAACCGGCAACCCAGAAGCCTTCGCCCGCTCCATGAAAAACCACTTCCACGGCATCCACACCCGCCTGGGCGAATAGCCTGTGCAGATCGACAGGACGTATACCTCCACTCAGGAGGAGGCGGCCGGTCTCGTGAGCGTGTCTCTGCTGCTAGACCCAGACACATCCTGTCGAAATGTCTCCTGTGGATAAGCCAAGCCGCGAGTCGACGAATTCAGGCACCATCCCTGGATGGAATCGGTCCACGAGGTCCTTGCCCGCCAGGGTGGCTGGGCCACGTACGCCGAGTTGGTGGCGGCGACGTCCCGCCGAGCTGTTGCGGTGGCGCTCGAGCGCGGTGAGATCCAGCGGATCGCACAGGGGATCTACGCTGTGCCGGGGCTGCCCGCCGACACGGTGGCCACGCTCGCCTATGATGGGGTCCTCTCGCATGTGAGTGCTGCGGCGGCGTTGAAGCTTCCGCTGCTGGTGGCACCGGAGAAGCCGCATGTCACACTTCCGCCCAAGCGTCGCCCTCGTCCGGGCCCATCCGCTGTTCTGCATTGGGCCGACACCGATTCCGACGAGCGCCGCAATCGGATCACGTCTTTGCTGCGGACCGTCCTCGACTGTTCTCGCGTGCTTCCCTTCGGTGAGGCGCTCGCTGTCGCCGATGCGGCCCTCGCCACCGGAAACCTCAGCCAGGAGCAACTCCTTGCCGCCACTGCCGCGATGCGGGGGCCAGGCTGCCCGGATGCTCGCCGGATGGCCGCGGCCGCGACCCGCGAGTCGGGCAGCTTCCTGGAATCCATGCTGCGGGCTCTTCTCATCAGCGAGGGCATCGACGGCTTCGAACCACAGGTCCTGGTGACCAACGGATGGTTCCGGGCGCGGGTCGATCTGGGACATCGGCGCGCCCGGCTGGCACTCGAGGCCGACGGCTTCGAATTCCATGGATCCCGGCAGGACTTTGCCGCTGACTGCCATCGGTATGACGAGCTGGTGGCGGCGGGATGGCTGGTGCTCCGGCTCACGTACGAGCAAGTGATCGGTGATCCGGCCTGGGTCGTCGCCACAATTCGTGCCACGTTGGCTCAGCGCCTCGCCGGCTGACAACTTGCAGATCGACAGGAGGTGCCCAAGCACACCCACCCGCTGCCGCCATCGCTGAGCGTACGCGACGACCGGCTGACCCGACACCTCCTGTCGAGCTGCACATCCGGCACTACGCGAAGAGGTTCTCTGCGTCCACGATCGTGTAGGCGTAGCCCTGTTCGGCCAGGAAGCGTTGGCGGTGGGCGGCGAATTCGGCGTCTACGGTGTCTCGGGCGACGATGGAGTAGAAGCGGGCGGTGCGGCCGTCGCCTTTGGGGCGGAGGACCCGGCCCAGGCGCTGGGCTTCCTCCTGGCGGGAGCCGAAGGTGCCGGAGACCTGGATGGCGACCGAGGCTTCGGGGAGGTCGATGGAGAAGTTGGCGACCTTGCTGACCACCAGGCGTTTGATCTCGCCCTTGCGGAACGCGTCGAAGAGGCGCTGGCGTTCGCGGACCGTCGTCTCGCCCTTGATCACCGGGCATTCGAGCCGTTCGCCGAGCTCGTCCAGCTGGTCGATGTACTGGCCGATCACGAGCAGCGGCTCATCCGCGTGGTGTTCGGCAATACGTCGTACCAGCCGGGACTTCGCCGGGGTCGACGCGGCCAGGCGGTAGCGGTCCTCCGGCTCGGCCGTCGCGTAGACGAACCGCTCGGTCTGCTCCAGGTCCACCCGCACCTCGACGCAGTCGGCCGGCGCGATCCAGCCCTGCGCCTCGATGTCCTTCCACGGCGCGTCGTACCGCTTCGGCCCGATCAGCGAGAACACGTCGCCCTCGCGGCCGTCCTCGCGTACGAGCGTCGCAGTCAGACCGATCCGCCGCCGGGTCTGCAGATCCGCGGTCATCCGGAAGATCGGCGCCGGCAGCAGGTGCACCTCGTCGTACACGATCAGGCCCCAGTCGCGCGCGTCGAAGAGCTCCAGGTGCGAGTAGACGCCCTTCCGGCGCGTGGTCATCACCTGGTACGTCGCGATGGTCACCGGCCGGATCTCCTTGCGCGCACCGGAGTACTCGCCGATCTCGTCCTCGGTCAGACTGGTCCGGCGGAGCAGCTCGTCCTTCCACTGCCGGGCCGACACCGTGTTCGTGACGAGGATCAGCGTGGTCGCGGACGCCTGCGCCATCGCGGCCGCGCCGACGATCGTCTTGCCGGCACCACACGGCAGTACGACGACGCCCGAGCCGCCGTGCCAGAACGAGTCCACTGCCTGCTGCTGGTACGGGCGCATGTCCCAGCCCTTGCAGACCAGGTCGATCTTGTGCGTCTCGCCGTCCACGTACCCGGCGAGGTCTTCGGCGGGCCAGCCGAGCTTCAGCAGGGTCTGCTTGAGGTGACCGCGCTCCGACGGGTGTACGAGGACCGTGTCGTCGTCGATGCGGGCGCCGAGCATCGGCTTGACCTTGGCGCTCCGCAGTACCTCTTCGAGCACCGGCCGGTCGGTGGTGACGAGCACCAGCCCGTGCTGCGGGTGCTTCTCCAGCCGCAGCCGCCCGTAACGGTCGAGTGTCTCGGCGATGTCGACCAGCAGCGAGTGCGGGACGGGGTAGCGGCTGTAGCGCAGCAGAACATCAATCACTTGCTCGGCGTCATGCCCGGCAGCCCGTGCGTTCCACAGCCCGAGTGGTGTCAGCCGGTAGGTGTGCACATGCTCAGGGGCTCGCTCCAGCTCAGCGAATGGCGCGATCGCCTTCCGGCAGTCGGTTGCGTCCGGATGTGCAGTCTCGAGCAGAAGCGTCTTGTCCGACTGCACGATCAGAGGACCGTCTGTCACTGCATCTCCCATTCACCGATGTCCGACCTTCCATTGTGCCTCAGGGGTCAACTGACCGGCCGAGCGGTGGAGATGCGGTGCAGTGCGTAGGTGCGGGGCTGGTCGGCGCCTTCGTCGTAGGCGGTCAGCCAGCCGTCGGCGACGCGGACTGGTTCGACGATGCGTTCTGAGGCGTTGCCGTTGTGGTCGACGTAGGAGATCCAGGTGCGGGCGTGCGCCTCGGCCGCGTTGGCCAGTACGCCGATGGTCTCGGCAGGTGCGGTGGCTTCGATCAGAGCCTCGGCTGGGCGCTCGGCGGCCACGCGGTCGCCGGCGCGGACCTTCTCGATCACCGCCTTCACCTGGTCGTCGGTGAGGTCGAGTGCGCTGTCGACGAAGTCCCTGCTCGTACGGCGTCGTGGAGTGTCGCCGCGGCGGGTCGCAGCACCAGTCACGTGTACGACGCCGTCGAATGTCTCCGCGAGCGGCGCGAGACCGGCCTCCCGCAGCCGGCTCAGCACCATATCCGGCGGCGACGGCGACACCACCACCGTCGGGGCGAGCCGGCGGAACCGGACGCCGGGCAGGTTGGAGCTGAGCAGGTGGGTGAGCACGTCCTCGTCGTCACAGCGCAGGTACGTCGACGCCGTACCGAGCCTGAGTACGCCGTGCCGCCGGGCAACGTCGTCGATGAGGTACGTCAGCGGCTGCGGCACCGGAGTGCGCGAGTGCTCGGCCAGCCACTTGTGCAGCTGGTCCGCGGTCCGGCCGAGGTCGAAGGCGCGTCGTACTGAGCTCTCACTGAATCTGTAGACCCCTGCGCCGCCGTGCGACTCCACATCGGCCATAGCGGACAGGTCGTCCTGGACCGTGCGTACCAATGGGCCAGGAGCGACTGCGGTGAGATCGGCCTGCAACAGCACCTCTGACACCGGCTCCGGGACCAGCGGGCGGATGGCTGCAGCCAAGTCGTCCGCTGTGGGCTCCAAAGCAAGCAGGGGCTGAGCGTGTGCCGCGAGAGCCCCTAGACCAGTCAGTCCTAGCAGTGCAGCCTCAGTGATGGTCCACTCGACCAGATCGTCGCGGAACTGCCCGCCGCGTCGAGGGCGGTGCCAGGCGACCCACGTGACGACGGACTCCTTGGCAGATGCAGTGCCGGCTCCTGCCTCGGCCAACGCCTGCAGAGTGAGCGTGCGGACCTCAGGTGCGAGTAGACGTTCCAGGTCGGGCGCCAGCGCGTTGATGAGCCTCTCGCGTGCAGCAGCCGTCGCGCCACCGGTGTCGCGTCTGCCGATCAGTCCGATCGCTCTCAGCCCGGTGTACCAGGCCATGACGAGCTGACCCCACCGATGTGCGAGGTCCAGCTCCAGCCAGTCGTCGTACGAGCTCGTAGGCAGCCAGAGCTCGCTCGTGCCGACCTCTACGGCTGCCACGAGTCCTGCGGCGTACGCGATCTCCAGTACGGCGGCAGTCGTCTGCTCCTCGGCACCGATCTTGCCGGCCAGACTGCGGAGCTCCCGCACGCCGATTCCGCCCGTACGCAGTACTGGAGGTGGTTCGATGCCGAGCTGCTCGAGCGCGCGGTCCACCTGCCTGACGAGGTCCAGCGCAGCACCAGCAGCGGCACGGTCGGCAATCGCTGCCGACACCTGCTTACCGTCGAGTGGAGGCGGTACCGGCCTGGTCGACGCCATCACTCGCCCGCCACGCAGGTGCAGCCCGATCTGCCGCGGCAGTACGACGGTGTTGGCGTCCTTGGGTACGACGAGTCCACGCGCCAGCAGCCGTTCGACCGGCGTACGCGCAGATGCGATTGTCACTGGACGCTCAGCCTTCTCCACCGTCCCTGTCGGCGGCCCCCAGGTCAGTTTGTCCAGCACTGCACGGGCGTCCGGGCCGGCCTCGTCGATCAGCTTGTCCAGGTCGCCGAAGTGTCTGGTGGTGACAGGACCCAGTCCGGCGGGTGTTGGACCCAGGAGCTCGTGCACTGCCCGGATCGGCCGCAGGTCGTCCTCAGTGCCCCACACGAGAGCCAGTTCGAGCAGCTCGGCCACCCGGGGCTGGACTACCTCGACAGGTTGTGCGACCCCGGCAGCCAGGGCAGCTAGGTCTACCGGCTCTGGCAGAGCTGACAACGACTCCAGCAGATCCACACCAAACTCGTCGAGCCGGTTGATCGCTCGCGCCGCCGATGCGTTGGTGGTCGCCCGAGCCGCCAGCTGACTGGTGTCCGCGGGGATCGGCATCGCCAGGTCGGGACGCCGCTGCAGGAGCTGACCGAGGGCAGCGTCGTCCCAGGTACGTAGCGCCTCAGCGAGGGTACGTGGGCGGTTCCGCTCGGTTTCGGTCATCCATCCAACGGTACGGCCCTAGGCCCACCCACCACCAATGGTTCTCACTCGGCGGCGCCGGCGGTGCCGATGCGGCGGAAGCCGACGCGTTCGTAGACGGCGGCGACGGCTTTGGTTTCGGCGGAGAGCAGGATCAGGTCTACGCCGTTCGCGAACGCGTGCTCGGCCAGGACGGACGTGACCGCTGCGGCAAGGCCTCTGCGGCGCATAGAGGGCAGCGTGCCGACGCCGACGATCTCGGTGGTGGACTCCACCGGCTGGTGCTGTCCGCTGGCGACCATGCCGTCCTCGGTGAACGCGGCCGCCCCAACGGTGACGCCCTTGCGCACCCGGTCGAGCACCGCCTCGATCAGCTTGTCCGGAACCTCGGCTGCCTTGGCGTCCCGCTCCGCCGGGCCGGCCGTGCCAATCGCCGTACCTGGATCGCCGAAAGCAAGCCCCGCGACCGCCCTGGCCTGCCGCAGTACGGCGTCCTCCGCGGGCAGGATCTCGCAGCGCGCGTCCGCCTTCGCCGGGCGGAAGTCGTCACGCCCCAGCACGAGCAACGGATGCTCGACCACCCGGAGCCCGGCCGCGGCGGCCGCCGGACCGAGCGACGGACAGGTCTCCACAACCCACTCGAAGTTCACGGGGATGTCGAGCTCAGCACACCGCGACCGCAGTACGTCGATATCGGTCGGCTCGATCGTCGCGTTGGCTCCGGGCACCGGCCGCGCGTAGTACGGCCAGACCGTCGTACTGCGGAAGAGCGTGAACGGCCCGACCAGTTCTGCAACCGAACCGGACAGCGGCACCGCATGAAGGTAGTCGTCAACTCGCCTGATCATCGCGACGCAGTGAATCACCCCGGCCCGGCAAGCGCCAGGGATTATGTCGAAGTTCGCAGCTCGGTTCCGACGTTGCTTACACAACGACAGAGGAGGACGAGATGCAGAAGGTGACATCCGCGGACGGTACGACGATCGCCTACGAGCGCTCGGGCAGCGGACCCCGGCTGATCCTGGTCCCGGGCGCCTTGTGTGACCGGTCGGCGCTCAGGCCGCTCGCGGACGAGCTATCTGACCAGTTCGACGTCGTGACGTATGACCGGCGCGGGCGTGGTGACAGCGGCGACAGTACGACGTACTCCGTCCAGCGCGAGGTGGACGACATCGGGGCGCTGCTCACGGCACTCGGAGGAACGGCGGCTGTCTACGGGCACTCGTCCGGCGCTGCGCTGGTCGTGGCGGCGGCTAGCGCGGGGCTGCCGTTCACCAAGGTGGTGCTGCATGAGCCGCCGTACGGGCCGGACGACGTGGACTCGGAGGACGACGGCGCGGCAGTGCTCCAGCTGATCGAGCAGGGCCGTCGGCGGGATGCGGTCGAGCTGTTCCTCCTGATGGCGGGCATGCCATCGCAGGCCGCCATCCAGACCGCATCCGCTCCGGGCATCGTGGAGCTCGCACACACGCTGGCGTACGACTTCGCCGTGGTCGGGCACGGCGCGGATGGTCGAGTGCCCGTCGACTTGATCGGGCGGATCAAGCAGCCGGCGCTCGTCGTCGCCGGGACGGCGTCACCACCGTTCATGGTCGACGCCGCCCACCGCGTGGCGAAGCACCTACTGGCGGCCGAACTGGTCGAGCTCGCCGACCAGGATCACGTCGTACCGCCCGAGATTCTGGCGCCGGTGCTGTCCGAGTTCCTCAGTCGGCGATGATCTCGATCGAGACCTTGTTCGGATAGAAGGCGACGTGGTCGCGGATGTCGGCGACCGCGTCGTACGGCTGCTCGTAGGTCCAGACAGCGTTGACCCCGTCGGCGCCGGCCGGGACGATGCTGAAGTAGGAAGCGTTGCCCTTGTACGGGCAGTACGTCGCATGCTCGGTGCGCTCGAGCAGGGTGAGGTCGACGTCGTCGCGCGGGATGTACTGCACCGCGGGGTAGCTCGCCTCCTGCAGCGACAGCGCCTCGCGGGTGTCCGCGATCACCTGGTCGCCGACTTTGACCACGACGCGATCGGGGTTCTTCCCGACCGTGATCGGGTGGTCCGGACCAGGAATCTTCTTCTCCGCCATCAACGTCTCCCAAAGGCCGTGATTCGCCGTCAACTTTTCAACAACCGGCGCCGGCGCCACGGCATTCCCGCGATCGGCGATCATCTTGGATGTGGAGCTTCGCCGCTAAGGCTGTTCCAGTTCCACGACCAGGCAGGGGCCGCCGTCGAAGGCGCCGCCGTCTATGCCCAGGGCTAGGCCGTCGGCGTACAGGAGGGGACCGGTGAGGTTCGCGGGGTCGATGCCGAGTTGGTCGGCGACGATGCTGTGGCCGTGGACGATGCGGTGGCCGCCGAGGTGTTGCAGCAGGACGGCGGCCACCTGGGATCCGTTGGCGCCGCGGAAGGCGTACCGCGACGTCATCCGCCGCCAGGTCTCCCACCAGATAACGATGTCGTCCGAGTGCAGGTCAGCCCGTGCGGCGGCGTTGATCTGATCGATCGTGTCACCCCACTCGACGTACTCCGCGGTGTCGGAGTGCATCAGCAGATGACCTGCGTCGAGGCCGAGCATCGGCTGGTCGAGCAGCCAGTCGACGTCGTCCTCGGTGAGCAGCTCCTGGTCGCGATCCTGGCCGCCGTTCAGCGCCCACGACCGCTCGAAGCTACGCGTGGAGATTCCGTCATGCGGCACGAACGTGTCGCCGAATTTGTGCATCCCGAGCGCGAGGATCTCGTGGTTGCCCAGCAGTACCCGGATGGCGCCGTCCGGCGCCTGCCCGATCAGCTTGCGGACGAAGCGCAGTACGCCGATCCCGTCCGGACCCCGGTCGAAGAAGTCGCCGAGGAACCACAGCCGCGCGTCCTTCCCCGACCAGTTGCCCTCGGCATCGACCAGCTCCGCCTCCCGGAGCGACGCCAGCAGCTTCTCCGGATGCCCGTGGATATCGCTCACCGCATACACGGCGGTCATGCGCGGATCATCCCTTGAACGTCAGCACGATCAGTACGACGTTGAGCAAGGAAACCGCGGTTGCTACCAGGCATGCGGCGAGAGTAGTCGCCCACCGGTTGACGAAGTCGCCCATGACGCGCCGGGACGCGGTCAATCGCACCAACGGCCACAGCGCACACGGGATGCCGAAGCTCAGCACCACCTGCGAAACCACCAGCGCCCGGCTCGGATCGATGCCGATCGCAAGGATGATGAGGGCCGGGAGCAACGTGACCAGCCGGCGGACCGCGAGCGGGACATGGCGCTGCCAGAACCCGTCGAGGATGACCGACCCGGCGTACGTGCCGACCGAGGAGGACGCGAACCCGCTGGCCAGCAGGGCGAGCGCGAACAGCAGCGCCGGCATCTGGCCGAGCCGGTCGCCGATCGCGGCGTGTGCGGCGTCGAGCGAGTCAGCGCCGGTGCCGTCCAGCGCGGCTGCCGCGAGTACGACCATGGCCAGGTTGACCGCGCCGGCCAGAGCCATGGCGACGGCCACATCCATCCGGGTGGCACGTAGTACGCGGGATTTGCCCTTCTCCGAGCGGATCGTCTTCCAATGGCGGTCGGTGACGAGCGCGCCGTGCAGCCAGATCGCGTGCGGCATCACCGTCGCGCCGAGCATGCCGGCCGCGAGCACCAGCGACTCGGTCCCGTCCAGCCGCGGCACCAAGCCACCGACGACACCGGCCGCGGACGGCTCCGACTTCACTGTCGACACCACGAACCCGATCAGCACCACCGCGAGCAACCCGATGATCGCCGCCTCGAACGGCCGCTGTCCGCGCTTCGACTGATAGATCAGCAACCCGAACGACACCGCGCCGGTGATCACGCCGCCGAGGAGCAGCGGGATCCCGAACAGCAGATTCAGCGCGATCGCACCACCGACCACCTCGGCCAGGTCGGTCGCGATCGCCACCAGTTCGGCCTGCGCCCACAACCCGGTCGACGTCGTACGGCGGAAGTGGTCCCGGCACAGCTGGGGAAGCGTCCGGCCGGTGGCGATGCTCGCCTTGGCAGCCAAGTACTGCACCAGGACGGCCATCAGGTTCGCACCGACCACTACCCAGCAGAGCAGATAACCGTAGGTCGCGCCGGCCGCGATATTGGTGGCAAAGTTGCCCGGATCGACGTACGCGACCGACGCCACGAAGGCAGGGCCGAGCAACAACAGCCCTGACCGATTCAACTGCCGCCGCAACGGCGCCGGTGCATACATGAGAGAAGTCTCTACGACGCCGGGGACAACGCAACCCCTGTCACCACGACGAGACCCCTTTCACATGCCTCAGGTACCGGCCTTGGCGGTACCGAGCGTCCGGTTGGCCTTTGCGGCGGCCAGAGTGACACCATCCCCGATGAGAGACGGGTCGTCGAAAGACATGCCGAGGACGACGTCGCCGAGCGCGGCGATGACGAAGGTGACCTGGAACCCCTCGAGTGGACCGCTGGTCGCGGCGAAGCGGACACCGACCCGGGCAGTGCCCGCCTTCGGGGTGGAGATCTCGCTGATCCGTGCCGGTGACGTGCCGGCACCGGTCAGGGTCAGCCTGACCTTCTTGCAGGAGCGGATCGCGGCCTTGGCCCGGTTCACCAGCGCCGTGGCCGCTGCCGCCGAGGGCAGCGCGTCCAGATCCTCCTGGACGAAGGGGCCGGACTCGCCGCCGCTGAAGACCACACCCGCGGTCGCGATGGAGCCCGGCGCGGTGTCCGCGTTGAACAGCTTCACGACCTCCTTGCACCGGCTGTCGGTCGAGGAGATCCCGCTGCCGTCGTCCTCGCCGTCGCCGGAGTCGTCGACGGCGAACCCGGAAGGCATGTCGGACAGCCCGAGCAGCGCCTTGGTGAGCTCTGCCTTGGTGCGCGGCTTCGGGGCCGCGGGGGTGGTGGGTGCCACCGTTGGCGTCGTACTCGAAGCGGTCGGGGTGGGCGTCGGGGTCGCGCTCGGAGTGGATGCGCTGTCCGGCTTGGAGTCACCGTTGCAGGCGACGAGGGAGAGGGCTAGTCCGGCCGCCAGAACGGCGGACACCAAGGATCGTTTGACGCGCACGGGAAGGCCTCCGGGTCCGGAATTTACAGATGGATGCCGACCCGGCATCCCCCGGCGCATCTGCGAGGAGAATACAGACGGCGGCCACCGGTGGCGAGAGGCTTCCGGAAACCGACCTAGACCTGAGATCAAGCCCAGGAGAAGTGCACCTCGAGCGACACCTCGACGGTGTGTTCGCCGGGGCTGATGTTGATGGCCATGCCGGGCGTGCGCTTGGCGCTGGCCTCGAACGCCCGGATCGGGACGGCGCCGTACGTCTCCGAGATCGAGCTCACCGAGCCGAGTGAGTAGCCGGCCAGCGCGGCGAGCTCAGCCGCCTTGGTGCGGGCCTGCTGGAAGGCGAGCTCGCGGGCCCGAGTCAGCAGTTCGCTCTTGTCCTCGATGTCGAACTGCAGGTTGTCCAGGCCGAGACTGTTGCCCGCGGCACCGACGGCGGCGGTCAGCAACCGGCCGAAGCCGCTCAGGTCCTTGGTCGTCACGGTCAGGGCGTGCGAGGCGCGGTAACGAATGGGGGCGCCCGGCTCGGTGTAGTCGCGGAAAACGTTCACTGCGCTGGTCTCGATTGCGGAGGCTTCCACGCCCTGTCCCCGGAGCGCTGCGATCGCCGCGTCCGTGCGCTCAGCCACCTTGGCCACCGCGGCGGAGACGTCCGCCGCATCGTGCTCGACGCTCAACCTCATCCGCAGTACGTCTGGAGCCGCACCTACCTGGCCTGACCCGACAACACTCACCCCTGTGTCCATGCAGAGAGTCTGACACCTTCATGTGGTGTCCGCCGGACCTTCACCGAGTCGTCGCAGACTATGGGGCCATGCGCAGAAGGACTTTGACCGCGACCGTGCTCGCCGGCTTGCTGCTGACCGGGCTGACCACCGCTGATGCCGCCGGGGACGATTCCCGCGTCGCCCGGGCGTTCGAGGCGACGACACGTAGTACGGCGTGGACGCAGGTGGAACGTATTCCGTTGAAGTTCCCGACGTACCACCCGCAAGGGTTCGCGCTGGTGGGTGACCTGATCTTCCTGTCCAGCGTGGAGGTGACCGAGGCGCCGGTGAAGTACCCGCAGCCGGTGGACGGGTACGACCGCAGTCCGGGCAAGGGCGTCGGTCACCTGTTCGTGCTGGATCGGCAGGGGAATCTGAAGAAGGACATCCGGCTCGGCGAAGGTACGGCGTACCACCCGGGTGGTATCGATTTCGACGGCCAGAACGTGTGGGTGCCGGTCGCGGAGTACCGGCCGAACTCGCGCGCGATCGTCTACACGGTCGACCCGAAGACCTACCGCGTCACCGAGCGGTTCCGGGTGAAGGACCATGTCGGCGGAGTGGTTCGCGATCGCACCACCGGGAAGGTGCACGGTGTCAGCTGGGGATCGCGCACGCTGTACGAATGGACCGCCACGGGGCGTCAGCTGGATGCGTCCGCCAACGAGAGCCACATCCTCGACTACCAGGACTGCGATTACGCCGGCCGCGGCAAGCAACTCTGCGGCGGCGTCACCACGTTGCCGACGGCGACTGGCGGCTCCTACGACCTAGGCGGTCTCGCGCTTCTGGACCTCCGCGACAACCGCATCCTCCACGAGATCCCCTTCCCGTACTTCTCGACAACCGGCCACAACGCCACCCGCAACCCCGTAGCCCTCGAAACCACCCCCACGAAGCTCCGCCTCTTCACGGCCCCTGACGACGGGGAAGATGCCGGTGGCACGCAGATCCTGGTGTATGAGTCGCCGCTGAGCTGATGCCACGGTTGGCTGGGAGCGCGGCTCCGGGCTGCGGAAGTTTGCTGGTCGGGGTGGGACGCAGCTATGCCCGGAGCAGCTCACCCGAGTGGTCGCGTGCCAGAGGTGGATCCGGTGATGGGGCGGGGATGGTCGCGGCCCGGAGCTTGCCCGGGGCCGGGCGGTTCGCGTTGAGCGGGAGGTGGATGCCCTTGCCGGAGGTGATTTCGCCTTCCGGCTAGCCCGATAGCGGGTTGTTTGATCGGTGGCGGTTAATAAAGGGCTATCCCTGAAAGAAGCCGCTATCGAGCGAGCGAAACAGCCGCTGAGTCCGGGATGTGGCTGGCATTGTCCGGATGGCGGGATTCGGGCGGGTTCTCTGGATCCTCGGACACTAAACGGGGAGCTCGGACATCTGGTGCGGTGTCCGCAGTCGCCAGAGGGTGTTCGAGGTCCCCACGTGCTATCGCGGAACCGGCGTGGGTTAGCTGGCTCGGGGGATTATTCGGGCGGGGATGTTGTGGAGGTGGCAGAGCGCCAGCAAGGCGGTGCCGTCGATGAGTTGGAGGGGTTTGCCGGTGGCGAATTGGTAGCTGGAAGGGCCGAAGCCGCTGGTGGTGATGAGGATGCCCTTGGTGGCGCCGGCGTCGACGACGGTGCCGAAGAGGTCGCGGACGGCCGAGGGTGGGACGGTACGGGTCCAGAGTTTGGCCTGTACGACGAACTTGCCGCCGGTGATCGGCCGAGGGTCGTACGCGACACAGTCGATCCCGCCATCTCCACCACGCCGGAACAACCGCGTCTCCAGCCCCATCCGGGTCAGCAGGTTGTGGACAAGGTGTTCGAAGGACTCGGGACTCAACTCGAGGAGATTGGGCCGGCTGTCGATCTCGCTCAGTACGTCGACCGGCTCGATCGTCCGCGGGTCCGCCAGGTCGAACTCCAGCACCGGCTCGACCGGCTGCAACTCCTCCGGATGGCGTGAGACCTCAGCGGCGAAGTAGTGCCGCACGCACGCGACAGGATCCAGTTGGTCCAGCACCAGCGCCTGGAACTGCTCCCGCGTCGCCCGCAGCGTGATCAGGCACGGCCGCACGGTCTGCCCGGTCGGCAGGTCCACGGACTCGACCATCCCGTTGAACACCACCGTGTCCACCACGCCGTACCGGTCGCTACCGAAGATCAAGTGCAACGCCCGCAACGCCAGCTGAGCAACGAGTTGCTGATAGAGCCGCCGCAGCTCCTGCGCAGGCCGCGGCACCCCGACTACCGCGTCCCGTTCACGGTCATACCGGTACGACGATTCCGCCGGTACGACGGCCACGTCCGGGAGATCCCACTCGACGGCCAGGAGAGTTGACTCGGGGACATATCCGACGCGCCGGCGCCGGGGGGCGTCGAGTGGTTCGGCCACCCGGTCCAGCGCCTTTTGGAAGTACCGGCTGACGGCCAGCCGGTCGCGCGCTCGCACAGCGCGCTCGTACGCGTCGATCCGGGCGTGCTGCTCAGCGGTCGCCTCGTCGAGCCGGCGTTGTTGCTCGGCCTGGTCCCGCTGCGCGCGAGCCAGCCGCTCGCGCCGGTTCTCCTCGGCGGCCTGGTGTCGTTCGATCGCCTCGGCGAACCGGTCCTCAGCCTCGGCCAGGCGGCGCGCGTACCGGCGTTCGGTGCCCCACCAGCGAAGGGGACCTGGCGGGTGAGGCACGAACGCATCCCAGACCGGTCCGGGATGCGGTTCGAGATCGGCCGGTGAGCCCGTCGGTGGGGCCCGCCGGGGCGCCCGTTTCAGGGTCTGCAGATCGGTGCCGTCGACATCGATCGCCAGTGCGTCGGCGAGGATGTTGCCCAGGGCCCGGACGCGTTCTTCCACCGCAGCGGTCCGTTGAGCCGCCTCCGCGGTACGTCCGGGCGGCCGGTCGCTGCGGGCCTGACCTTCCAGGGAACGGCCCATCGCCTCACACCTCTCGGCACCAATGTAACCGGCCAGCCACTCTCCGCGACCGATATGACGGAGAGTTGGTCGTGACATTGCTTGCCGTCCACCCCTTGTTTCCTCCGGAACCGCGGAGTCCGCAAAGGTTCAGCTGAGGTCAGGGTTGGCCTTGAGTAGGCGTTGCGGGGCTCGTACCCGCCATGAGTCGGTGACGATCTCGTGCAGTTCCTCCGGGTCGACCTGGTCGAGCCAGGCGAACAGCGCGGACGGGAAGGCCTTCACCACCCAGTAGGCGTTCGGATTGCTGTTCACCAAGGCTTCCCGGGCATCTCCGGCCCAGAACTGCATGATCTCGCGGCCCTCGTCCCACCGCAGCCGGGCGAACTGCTTCCCGGCCACGTCGTACGCCGGCGAGCCCTCGTGTGCCTGGCCGATCGTCGCATCGGGAAGCCCCAGCGCGATCCGGCCCACATCCTCCCAAGTAGCCATCATCCAATTGGAGCAGGGTCGATGAGGGTTGCGAAGGCTTTGAGGGCTGGGGTGTCTTCGCCGCGGCGCCAGATGAGGCCGAGGGTCGAGTCGGGCAGGCCGGTGATGGGGATGTTGACGACGCCGGCCCACTTGCTGTTCTCGGCGGTGGGGCGGCAGACCAGCATGCCGCCACGGTTGGCGGCGATCAGCGACAGACCTTCCTGGAGAGTGCGGACTTCAGGGCCGCGGTGGATCAATGCGCCGCGCGGTGTCTGCGTCGGCGCCTGCGCCTGGCGCCAGTAGCCGGGAGCTGGACCCGAGATCGCGATCAGGACCTCGCCGGCCAGGTCTTCGGCGTCGATGGAATCGCGGCCGGCCAGCCGGTGCTTGGCGCAGACCGTCAACGTTTGCTGCTGCTGGGAGAAGACCGGCCCGAGCACGAGATCGTCCTCGGCGACCGGCAGCATGACGACCGCCGCGTCGATGTCGCCCCGTCGCACGGCGCCGAAGGGGTCGTTCAGCGGCAGTTCGGCGACGTCGATCAGGCAGTTCGGATTCTCTTTCTGGAACTCCGACACCGCGGCCAGCACGATGTCGTTCGCCGAACCCTGGAAGCCGATCCGCAGCCTCCCCTTGACAGAGGTGGCGCATTCACGGGCATTCTCGACCACACGCTCGAGAGCGGCGTACGCCGGTCGCAGCGAGGTCAGGAACTCCTTGCCGAGCGGGGTCAACGCAACCCGTCGGCTGGTGCGTTCGACCAGCGTGCCGCCGATCCGGCGTTCCAGCGACTGCAGCAGCTGGCTGACGCGACTTTGCGACAGGTAGAGGCGTTCCGCCGTACGGCCGAAGTGGAGTTCGTCGGCGAGCACCAGGAAGCACTCCAGCTCGCGGACTTCGACAGCCACGGCGCGAACCTCCTCGAAAGATCGATTAGCTCAGCTAATACAAGCATGACCACATCGCCGTTGTTCCGCATCCCTGGGTGGCCGAAGTCTTGAAGTATGACAACGATTTGCGCCGACCAGGCGGCACCGAGCACCCAAAGCTGGGCGGCACCGATTGCGATGGCAGCAACCGTTTTCACTGTGGTCACTGCCGAGATGCTGCCGGTCGGGTTGCTCACGCCGATGGGGTCCTCGCTGAATATCAGCGAGGGAATCGCCGGTCTGAGCCTGACAGTCACAGGTATCGTTTCCGCCCTCGCTGCGCCGGTCCTGCCGTTGGTGCTGGGCAAGCTCGACCGTCGCATCGTCATGGTCGGCCTGATGGTGCTGCTCGCCGCGGCCGCGCTGCTAGCGGCTGCCGCGCCGAACGTCGTGGTGCTGATGATCGCCCGGGTTCTCGCCGGCATTTCGATCGGCGGCGTCTGGCTGCTGACGATCGGCTTGGCGCGGCGCGTCGTACCCGAGCATGCGGCCGGCCCGGCGACGTCGCTCATCTTCAGCGGCATCGGAATCGCTTCTGTGCTTGGGATTCCAGCCGGTGCCTACGTCGGCGAGCTGGTCGGCTGGCGCTGGGCCTTTGTCGCGGTCGGCCTGCTGTCCGGCGCGTTAGTCATCGCTCTCGCTTTCTTCCTTCCCCCTTTGGCCGCGGAGAAGGCAGTCCGCCTGAGTGACGTCACCGAGGTGCTGAAGCTCAGGCAACTGCGCGTCGGCCTGCTCTTGGTGGCACTGCTCGTCACCGGCCATTTCGCGGCGTACACCTACGTCCGCCCGCTGCTAGAGAAGCAGGCCGGCATCACCCCGGCCCTGATCGGGACCCTTCTGCTCGCGTACGGCGTGGCCGGCATCATCGGAAACTTCGTCGCCGGCTCGCTCCGTCCGGCCCGTGCGATCGGCATGATCGCGGCTGGCATTGCGGCGGTCGCCGTACTGATGCCGTTCGTCGGCACGACCCTCGCCGGAGCCCTCATCCTCTTGCTGGCCTGGGGTTTCGCCCACGGCGGTACGAGCGTCAGCACTCAAGCCTGGGGCCACGCCGCAGCACCGAATGCAGCCGAAGCGTCGTCCGCCGTACTCGTTGGCGTCTACAACGGCTCGATCGCACTGGGTGCGTTCGCAGGTGGTCAGGTCGCCGACCACCTCGGTACGACGACCGTCACCTGGCTCCCGGCAATCCTGGCCGCAGCGGCCCTGTTCGTCGTACTAGCGAACCGCCGCCAAAGCCGCTGAATCCTCGTCGCCGAAGACGTCCTCGAGCGTTTCCGGGGAGTAGTCGAGGTCGATCTCCGCGACGTCGGCGCCGACCGCGGACTCGATCGCGCCGAGGCGGCGGGTGGCGCGGTCGCCCGCGTACGTCATCAGCGCGGTCGGGTCGATCTCCGGCGGGATCTCGGGGGAGTGCTCGAGGGCCCACTGGATCTGGGTGAGGGCGTGTGGGAGGAGTTCCTCCATCGTGTCGGTGACGACCTGCCAGTTGGACTCGTCCGCGGCGACGTGGCGGCGGCAGGTGAAGGTGCCCCAGGCCATGTGCCGGCGTTCGTCGTCGCCGATGCGGCGGATCAGTTCCTGCATGCCGGGCAGTACGCCGCGCGACGTACACAGCAGGTTCCACGCGTGGTAGCCGGTGAGGGCCAGAGTGCCTTCCACGACGTGGTTGTAGGTGACGGAGGCGCGGACCTGGTTGGCAGGCGACGGGTCGTCGGCCAGCGACTTCAGCGCGACCGGCAGGGCCTCGTAGAAGATCGCGCGGTAGCCCGGGTTGTGCTCGACGTAGTGGTGCAGATCCTCGGTCACGCCGACCGCGTCCAGCCAGAGCCGGAAGACCGCGGTGTGCTTGGCCTCCTCGAAGCAGAACTGGGTCAGGTACATCTCGTCGCCGAACCGCCCCTCGGCCGCCATCGCCTGCAGGAACGGCTGCAGATCCTCAGTCACCGCCTCCTCGCCGGCGATGAACTGGGAACACAGCAGCAACGCGTTGTCCTTGTCGTTGTCGCTGAGCTCCTGCCAGTCCTTCGCGTCCTGGCTGAAGTCGACGTCCCGCGGATTCCAGAACTTGCGGTTGCCCTTGTCGAAGAGCCGCAGGGGCAGTGCATCCCAGTTGAGCCCGCCGGACTTCAGCGAGCTGAAACCCTGCCGGTGAAGAGGATTGGTCATACCTGCCTCCGGTAGCTGGACAGAAACGGAGTGAGGACGCGAGCCAGCTGCGCGGCCACAGCCGCCGGGGGAGGGCCCGGCGTGACGATGTGGCTCAGGACGACGCGCAAGGCGACGTCGACGCAGCTGGTCGCGTCCTCCGGTGGGATCTCCGGCCAGTGCTCCCGGACGTGAGCATCCAGGCGCTGGTGGCTCACCTCCAGGACCTGCTGCCCCCGTGTGGTCAGCAGTTGACTGGCCTGGTCAGATCCCGGCTGGCTGAGCGCCGCCTTCACCAGGGGGTTGTCCCCGGCGAGTGTGAGCGCCCGCTCGACCGCGACCCGGAGGCCGTCGATCGGGTCGGACTGCTCGGCGAGCGCCGCGTTCACGTCCAGCAGGAACCGCTCGGTCTCGCGTACGACGACCGCCTGCAGCACGCCCCACTTGTCGCCGAACTCGTTGTAGACGGTCTGCCTGGACACGCCGGTACGACGGGCCACGTCATTCATCCGGAGCCCGTCGTACCCGCCCGCGACGATCGCGTCGTACGCGGCGTCCAGCAGCTCGTCACGCAGTCGGCGCTTGGTCCGGTCGGCGAACGAGTCCATGCCCTGAGGGTTTACATTTCTGCCTCAAATGTCAAGAGGCCGGACAGATGATCCTCAATTGTCAAGTGAGGAGAAGTGCTTCGCGTCGCCGGTTCTCGGCGTACTGCGGACGCCGTCGACGCTCACCGGGACGTCACCGGCCAGCGTGATCCGGTGCAGTCGCCGGGGCTGGTCGTCGTAGTCCGCGACGCCGTAGTGCTGGGTCGCGCGGTTGTCCCAGATCGCCAGGTCTCCGGGCTGCCACTGCCAGCGGACGGTGTTGTCGAGGTTGGTGATCCGGTTCTGCAGCAGCTGGAACAACGCCGTCGTCTCGGCGCTCGTGAAGCCGACGAAGCGCCGTACGAAATGACCGAGGACCAGCGACCGCTCGCCGGTTTCAGGGTGCACGCGTACGACGGGGTGCTCGGTCTCGAACAGCTTCGAGACGAACTGCTTGCGGTGCTCCTCCACCTTCACGTCGACGCCGCCGATGCGGGTCTCGTCGACCCGGCCGGCGTAGTCGTACACGTTGCTGTGCACGGCCCAGAGACGATCGACCAGTGCCTGCAACGCCGGCGGGAGATTCTTGTACGCCGTGACGGTGTTGGCCCAGGTGGTCGCGCCGCCGTACGCCGGCAGGGTGACCGCGCGGAGCAGGCTGATCGCGGGGATCCGGTCGACGAAGGTGACGTCGGTGTGCCAGCTGTTCGCCTTGCCGTAGTCGGAGTCGATCGGCAGTACGTGCTCGGCGCCTTCGAGGCTCTTCGAGGTCGGGTGGGCCAGGGTCGGGGTGCCGAGCAGCTTGGCGAAGGCGAGCTGGCCGGCGTCGTCGAGGTGATGCTGCTCGCGGAAGAAGATCACCTTGTGGTCCAGCAGCGCCTGCCGGATCGCGGCTACAGTCTCGGCCGGCAGGTCACCACCGAGCTGAACATTGCCGATCACGGCGCCGATCGCACCGCCGGCTTTGGTGACGGTGATCTCGGGCGCTTCGAGCTGAGTGGTCATCGTTGGCTCCCTCGTGTGGGTTCAGGCTAATGTCTAGTTTCCTACTGAATTACTAGACTTAGAGGGTGTTTCGGCATCCGAGATGCGGACCGCCAGGCCATCACAATGCCGGCGCCGCCGGCGTGGTGAGCCTGGAGCGATGGGATCGGGTGAGGTTGTGATGGCCTGGCGGTCCGGTGGTCCTTTCGGGATGCGAGACCCGGCTCGGGCCGGCACCACGTAGGGTTGGGGACGTGTCAACCGCCGAGATCCAGCCCGCAGCCGCCAGCTTCGATGTGCCGGAGCTCGTGGTCGGGTTCGACCTGGACATGACGCTGATCGACTCCCGGCCGGGGATCCAGGCGGTCTGGGACCTGCTGGCCGAGGAGTCCGGCGTACCGATCGACACCGACCTGGTGGTGAGCCGGCTCGGGCCGCCGCTGGCCTGGGAGATGGCGAACTGGTTCCCGCCGGAGCAGGTCGACGCGATGGTCTCCCGCTACCGCGAGCACTACCCGTCGCACGCGATCACCGGCAGCCTGCCGCTTCCCGGCGTGGCCGAGTCGCTTGCCGCGATCCGGGCGCTGCGCGGGCGGACGGTCGTGGTGTCGGCGAAGTACACCCCTTCCGTGATCCTGCACCTCGAGCACCTCGGGCTGGACGTCGACGAGCCCATCGGAGACCTCCACGGCGCCGAGAAGGGCACCGCGCTACGCGAGCACAGCGCGACCATCTTCGTCGGCGACCACACGGCCGACATCGACGGTGCTCGTGCCGCCGGAGCTGTCGCGGTGTCGGTGGCGACCGGGCCATTCACTGCCGACGAGTTGCGTGCGTACGGCGCTGACGTCGTACTGAAGGATCTGACCGAGTTCCCGGCGTGGCTCGATGCGTATGTGCTCGAGCAGCGGCTGGAAGCGTTGATGAAGCGTTTGTCGAGCTACGACAGCATGGTGGTCGCGTTCAGCGGTGGTGCCGACTCGGCGTTCCTGCTGGCGGCCGCGGCGCGGGCGATCGGGCCGGCCAACGTGGTCGCGGCGACCGCGGTGTCGCCGAGCCTGCCCGTGGCGGAGCTGGAGCCGGCAGCGCGTTTCGCGGACCACCTCGGCGTACGGCACGTCACCCCGCACACCCACGAGATGGAGCGCGAGGGGTACCAGGCCAACGCTGGAGACCGGTGCTACTTCTGCAAGGCCGAACTGGTCGAGACGCTGCAGCCGATCGCGGACGAGTTCGGCATCACCGCGATCGCGACCGGGACGAACGCGGACGACGCGATCGCCGGCTTCCGGCCGGGCATCCGGGCCGCCTTCGAGCGAGGCGCGCTCACGCCGCTGAAGGACGCGCGGCTGACCAAGGCGCAGATCCGGGAGGCGTCGCGAAGCTGGGGGCTCGAGACCTCCGACAAACCCGCGGCTGCCTGTCTGTCGAGCCGGATCGCGTACGGCGTCCGGATCACTCCGCACCTGCTCGCCCGGGTGGACCGGGCCGAACAGGCGGTGCGTTCCCGGCTCACGTCGTACGGCGTGGAGAACGTCCGGGTGCGGGATCTCGGGGAGACCGCGAGCATCGAGATCGACGCCCGGCTGCTCGATCAGGTCGACCACGCGGCGCTGGAAGAGCTGGTCGTCGCGGAGGGATTCCCGGCCGCGAAGGTGGATCCGCGCGGCTTCCGTTCGGGCTCGATGAACGAACGGTTGAAGGACCCCGAGAAGTACCGATGACGATGCCGATGATGATGCGGGGCGCTTGCCGGGTCAGGTAGTTTTCCTGAGGCGCGCAGGCGCTGGTTCACGTACGCTGGGTAGCCGATCGGGCAGCCCGCCCGTCCTGTTCCGACGATTGACACTGAAGAGGTTCCCGTGCCTGTTGGCAAGGTCAAGTGGTACGACTCCGGCAAGGGGTTCGGCTTCCTGAGCAAGGAAGAGGGCGGGGACGTCTACGTCCGCGCCGAAGCCCTGCCCGCCGGAGTGACCAACCTCAAGCCGGGCCAGAAGGTCGAGTTCGGTGTCGTCGAGGGACGCAAGGGTGAACAGGCTCTCCAGGTCCGGCTGATCGACCCGCCGCCGTCGGTGGCGAAGGCGATGCGGCCGAAGCCGGAGGAGATGCAACTCGTCATCGAGGACCTGATCAAGCTGCTCGACAACCTCGGCGAGGGCTATCGCCGCGGCCGCCACCCCGACGGCAAGGCCGCCCGCCAGGTCGCGACGGTACTGCGCGGTGTCGCCGACAAGCTGGACATCTGAGCTCGGCTTTACCGATCGAGCTCAGCTCTTCCGATCTGAGCTCAGCCCTTCCGTGTGATTCGGGCCTGGATGCCGTCGAGGACGGTATCCAGGCCGTCGCGGAACCCGTCGGCGTCGAAGTCCACGTCGAGCTCCTGAACCGAGTCCGGCTGGTCGACACCGGCCGCGATCGTGGGGAAGCGGTCCGGGGTCGCGAGCATCCTCAGCCGCTGGTTGTACAGCCGGTCCGCGGCCCTGGCCTCGTCGCCGCTGGACAGCATGTTCGAGGTCAGCTGGACCGTGCCGCGGACGTAGATGTTCACCAGGATCATCGCCGAAAGCCGGTCTTGCGGCGTCAGCGGCGTACCGTCGAACGCGTTCAGCCCCGACTCCATCCAAGCCAGCTGATGGGGTGACAAAGGCGGTTCGGTCACCGGGATCTGCAGGATCCACGGGTGCTCGCGCAGGCCGTCGCGGAAAGCCTCCGCCCAGGCGGTGATCCGCTCCCGCCAGCCCTGCTCCGGATCCGGCTTCGGCGGATCGCCGAACGCGTAGTCGAGCATGACGACGTACAGGTCGTCTTTGGCGTCGACGTACCGATAGAGCGACATCGTGGTGAACCCGAGCTCGCCGGCCACCTTGCTCATCGAGACCGCGGCCAGCCCGCCGGCATCCGCCAGCTTGATCGCGGCCCGGCCGATGTCGCTGAGGTGGAACGCCGGCTTCGGTCCCGGCCGCGCCGGGCCCTCGATTCCCCAGAGCTGCTGCAGCACCCTCGGCAGGTCCGTCTCGTCCATGCCGCGAAGTCTATCTGTTTACAGCATAGACAATCGTCGGCTATGGTCTGTGTACGACGCACACAGTGTGCGTCGTACACAGATCTTGTGAGGGGTAGTCATGAGTACGACGGAACCCGCTGGACGGAAGGAATGGATCGCGCTCGGCGTGCTCGCGCTGCCGCTGCTGCTGGTCTCGATGGACGTCTCGGTGCTGTACTTCGCGGTCCCGTTCATCAGCGCGGACCTCGGGGTGTCGGCGACCGAGCAGCTGTGGATCTTCGACATCTACGGGTTCGTGCTGGCCGGGCTGCTGATCACGATGGGCTCGCTCGGCGACCGGATCGGCCGGCGCCGGTTGCTGCTGTTCGGTGCGGTCGCGTTCGGCTTGGCGTCGATCGCGGCGGCGTACGCGCAGAACCCGGAGCAGCTGATCGCGGCCCGCGCGGTGCTCGGCATCGGCGGTGCGACGCTGATGCCGTCGACGCTGGCGCTGATCCGGAACATGTTCCACGACCCGGCTCAGCGGTCGAAGGCGATCGCGTTCTGGAGTGCGGTCATGATGGGCGGGATCTCGCTCGGGCCGGTGCTCGGCGGGTTTCTGCTCGAGCACTTCTGGTGGGGGTCGGTGTTCCTGATCAACACCCCGGCGATGGTGTTGCTGCTGATCCTGGCGCCGATGCTGCTGCCGGAGTTCAAGGCTCCGGACGAGGGACGGTTCGACCTGATCGGATCGGTGCTGTCGCTGGCCGCCGTACTGCCGGCGATCTGGGGGATCAAGGAATTGGCTGCGCACGGGATGTCGGCGATGCCGGTGGTCTCGATCGTTGCCGGGGTGTTCCTCGGGGTGGTCTTTGTGCAGCGGCAGCGGACGGCGTCGTACCCGATGATCGAGCTCGGGATGTTCCGGAGCCGGGCGTTCAGCGGCTCGCTCGCGGCGAACACGATCGGCACGCTGGCGCTGGTCGGGAACGCGGTCTTCATGACGCAGTACCTGCAGCTCGTCCTCGGCCTCAGCCCGTTCAAGGCGGCGCTTTGGGCACTCGCTCCGACGGTCGTGGTCGGCGGTGCGGCGCCGCTGGCGACCGCGCTCGCGCGTCGGGTGGACCGCGCGTACGTGATCGGTGGTGCTTTCGTCCTCGCGGCTTCCGGGTACGGCGTACTGACGCAGGTGCGGGCGGATTCGTCGCTGGCGGTCCTTCTCGCCGGGTGCGGTCTGCTCGCGGCGGGTCTCGTGATGGTGATGTCGCTGGTGACCGAGGCTGTCGTCGGGTCCGTCGCTCCTGAGCGGGCCGGGTCGGCGTCGGCGGTGATGGAGACCTGCAGCGAATTCGGCGGCGCGCTGGGGATCGCGGTGCTGGGCTCCATCGGTACGGCGGCCTATCGCGCCGACCTACCCGCGGACGCCGCGGCACCCGTGCGCGAAGGCCTCCCGGCGGCGACTGCCGCAGCTGCGCACCTGCCCGCCGAGCTAGGCCAAGCAGTCCTGTCCACAGCCCGCCACGCCTTCACCCACAGCCTGAACGTCGTAGCCGTCGTCGGCGCCCTCATGCTCCTCACCACAGCCGTCGCCGCGACCCTCATCCTCCGCGGCACCACCCCAACCGCCGAACAACCCATACCCACCGACGAACTCCAGCCTGCCGCCTAACCCACTCCCGGGCGCGCCTGATTCGCCCGCTCGATAGCGGGTTGTTTTACCGATAGCGCCAAATAAAGGGCCAGCCGTCACATAAGCCGCTATCGAGGGAGCCGGCGGCCGGTACGCGGTGCTGGGCGGGAGTGGGGCGGGGTTAGCGGGGCGGGCGGCCGCCGTCGGGGCGGCGGCGGGGGAAGGTGCGGCGGTCTCGCTCTACTGTTGGCTCTTCGGCCCAGGGAGCCTGGTCTTCGACGGTGTCTTCGTCGTCTTCGTCGGGCTGACCGCTCCACCACCGGCCGACCGGCTTCTCCGGTGAGCTCGGCTTCTGGTCGTCGAACTTCAGCTCGATCGTCGGTTCGTCGTACGGGCGGTTCGGACGCTGCGGGCGGTTGGCGCGTTGCTCGGCGATGCTGGTGGTGAGGATCGTGCGGCTCGTGCCCGTCGGTCGCTGCGCCTCAGGATCCCGGGTCTGACCGGTGCCGCCGGTGCGCGGTCCACCCAATCCCCCTGGCTTGAGAGGGCCCGCCGTGGGCAGGCCGGACGGCTTCATGCGTACGACGAGGAACACGACGATCAGCAGCACACCGGCCAGGAAGCCGAAGCCGAGGCGCGGGATCAGCGGCAGCACGATGCCGCAGCCGCCGCCGATCACCCAGGCCAGCTGCAGCACAGTCTCCGATCGCGCGAAGACCGACGTACGCACGGTTTCCGGCACATCCCGCTGGATCATCGCATCCAGCGACAGCTTCCCGAGCGAACTGCACAACCCGGCGACCAGGCCCAGCGCGATCAGGATCGGGAACCCGTAGAACACCGCCACGCACACCGCGACTGTCGCATCCGCGAGCAGTACGACGAGAACCACGGCCTCCGGTTTACGCGCCTTGAGCAACGATCCGGTCAGGGTGCCGAGGCTGTTGCCGATACCGGCCGCCGCGATCACTGCACCGGCCGCTACCGCGCCGTCGATCCCGCTGATCGGCTTGTCCCGCAGCAGGAACGCGAGGTACATGGTGAGGAAGCCGGACACGAACCGCAGGCCGAGGTTGCAGCGGATCCCGCGCGCGACCGCAGCCGTGATCGCGCGCCGCCTGGCCTCGCGTCCCGCCGTACCGGTCATCTCCTCGCCGGCCGGCGAATCCACCTTGCTCGGCAGCCTGATCGCCAGTACCAGACCGACCGTGTAGACCAGCGCCGCCCACCGCAGCGACCACTGCGGACCGATCGCGGCGAACGCACCCGCGATGCCGGCGCCGATGGTCGCGCCGGCGACACCGGCCAGGGAGATCCGGGAGTTCGCCGTGACGAGGGTGATCTCTTTGGGGAGCAAGCGCGGTACGGCGGAGGCGCGGGTGACGCCGTACGCCTTGGAGGCGACGAGGCAACCGAGGGCGGCCGGGTACAGCCACGTGGAGCTGCTGCCGGACATCGACGCGGCGAGGCTCCAGACCAGGAACCCGCGCAACCCGAGCGTCGCGCCGATCGCCCAGCGCCGGCCGTGGCGGAAGCGGTCCAGGATCGGCCCGATCAACGGCGCCATCAACGCGAACGGCGCCATCGTCAGCAACAGGAAGAGTGCTACTCGGTCGCGGGCCTGCTCACTCGGTACGGCGAAGAAGACCGTTCCCGCCAGCGACACCGCGAACGCCGTGTCACCGGCCGCGTTGACCGCGCCGAGCTCGATCAGCCGTGAAAGGCCCGACTCGCCAGCCCCTTGCGCGCTCGTCAGTCCGCGGATCCGTCGTCCGGTGGCTCGGCCGACCTTCCCGCCCACGACCGCCGTCTTCTTGCCCACCACAGCCGTCTTCCGCGAGGCGGCCGCGACACCACTGGCCCCGACCCGGGAAGCCTGCCCCACCTTCTTACTGGCGGTCCCCAGCTTCTCCCGAGCCCCGCTGAGGCGCTCTCCGGGGCTCTTGCCCGCAGGCTTCTCGTCAGGCTTTCCGTTGGGCTGCCCGCCAGGGGTCCCGCCGGCTGGTTTCGCGCCGGGTGAACCAGGCGTTGCCTGCTGGTTCGCGGGGTCTGGCGTGTGCATGGAACCATCCTGCCTCGTGCCGGGGACAGACCGCAGTCCCGGCGCGTTCGGAACACCGTGGGAACCGTGCGAGAATGGGCGATTGTGACTCCCGTCAGAACTCCGGAACCGGTTCGGGCCAAGGCTGATGCCGTCTGTGTGGCGGCGGTGGAGCCTGCTCGCGAGGCGGCGATCGCCGAGGCCGGCGCGGCACAGGTCGGGGAGCACCTCGGTCACCTGGTCGAGGGCGAGCGCCTCGTCACGCACTACTTCGCCTCCACCCACGCCGGGTACCGCGGCTGGCGCTGGGCCGTGACGCTGACCCGCGCTTCCCGCGCGAAGACCGTCACGGTCAACGAGGTCGTCATGCTGCCCGGCGAAGAGGCGGTTGTCGCGCCGGAGTGGGTGCCGTGGTCGGAGCGAGTCCAGCCCGGCGACCTGCGCCCCGGCGACCTGTTCCCGACTCACGCGGACGACCCGCGCCTCGAGCCCGGTTTCACCGACACCGGCGCGCCCGAGGACGTGCTGGCCGTCGTCGAGGAGCTCGGACTCGGCCGCGAGCGCGTCCTGTCGCCGTACGGGCGGGAAGATGCGGCGGAGCGCTGGTACGCCGGTGACTTCGGGCCGGCCTCGGCGATCGCCCAGGCCGTCCCCTACAAGTGCCACTCCTGCGGCTACTGGATCCGCCTGGCCGACAGCCTCGGGCAGGCGTTCGGCGCCTGCACCAACGAGATGGCGCCGGGCGAGGGTCGCGTCGTGGCCTACGACTACGGCTGCGGCGCCCACTCCGACGCCGTCATCGACCTGCCGGACCAGCCCGCCCTGGCCCACGCCTTCGACACCACCGGCTACGACGCCCTCGAACTGGCCGCCTCCCTCAACGAGGCCGTCCAGCAAGAAGTACAAACCGCCACCGAAGCAGTCTCCATCGACGACCTCGAAGACTGACCTGAGTCGTCACTCAGTCGTGGATTTCGGTTGCCGGCGTACAGCACAAATCCAGGAGTCGGCGCAGAAGTTCTGGCTCGGTCGACTGGTTGGCGGGTGTAGGTCGACGCCGGCGTCCGTCAGTCTTCGAGGGCGCTGCGGTGGCCGGCTTGGATGGCGGCCCAGCGGCGTTTGCAGTACCAGAGGCCGATGAGACCGAGGCCGAAGCCGGCGACGGTGACCCAGAGCCACCACTCGAGGCCGTCCTTCTTCAGTTCGCCGCGGAAGATCAGTACGACGACGAACGCGACCGCCCAGGCGACGATGCCGGTGATCACGCTGGGGATGCCGGACAGGTCGAGCGGCTTGACCTCGGCGTGCACCAGCTCACCACGGGCCAGCTGACTCGTCGGGTCGGTCCGCTTCTTCGCCGCGGGCTTCTCGTCTGCCACGCCCCCACCTTAGCCTCCACCTCCCGCCCGCCGGGTCCACCACCTCCACCGCCGACTCGCACGTGGCGTGGGTAACGGTTTCTGTTTGTGCTCGCCAGGCGTCGGCCGGAACTGGCACGATTCCGCCATGAGTTCGCCCCAGGCTGCCACCGCCCGTTCCGGTTCAGGCTTCTTCGACTCCTTCTTCAAGATCACCGAACGCGGCTCGACCGTTCCGCGGGAGATCCGTGGCGGTCTGGTGACGTTCTTCACGATGGCCTACATCGTGGTGCTGAACCCGCTGATCATCGGCACCGTCAAGGACGGCGACGGCCAGTTCGTCGGCGGCGGCACCGACGCGGCCGCGTCGATCGCCAAGATCGCCGTCGCCACCGCGCTGGTGGCCGGCGTGGTCACCATCCTGATGGGCCTGGTCGCGAACTTCCCGCTCGCGCTCGCGACCGGCCTCGGCCTGAACGCGTTCATCGCGTTCTCGGTGGCGACCAAGATGACCTGGGCAGACGCGATGGGCCTCGTCGTCCTCGAGGGCCTCATCATCTTGATCCTGGTCCTGACCGGGTTCCGAAAAGCCGTGTTCGAGGCGGTCCCACTGCAACTGAAGGTGGCGATCAGCGTCGGCATCGGCCTGTTCATCGCCTTCATCGGCGTCGTCGACGCGGGTTTCGTACGACGTCCCGCGGCCGCCGGCGGACCCCCGGTCGAACTCGGTGTCGGCGGCAACCTTCGGGGCTGGCCGGTGCTGGTGTTCGTGGCCGGCCTGGTCCTGATCATCACGCTGTACGCGCGCAAGGTGAAAGGCGCGATCCTGATCGGCATCCTGGCCGCGACCGTACTGGCGATCATCGTCGAGGCAATCGTCAACGTCGGCGCGCGTACGGCGGACAACCCGGGCGGCTGGGGTCTGAGCGTGCCGAAGTTGCCGGAGGACTGGATCACCAAGCCGAACCTGGACACCATCGGCGAGTTCAGCCTGTTCGGGTCGTTCGAGCGGGTCGGTGTGGTGACCGCACTGCTGCTGATCTTCACGCTGATGCTGGCCGACTTCTTCGACACCATGGGCACGATGACCGCGATCGGCGCCGAGGCCGGCCTGCTGGACGACAACGGTAACCCTCCGAACGCGCAGCGCATCCTGATCGTCGACTCCGTCGCGGCCGCGGCCGGCGGCGCCGCCTCGGTGTCGAGCAACACGTCGTACATCGAATCGGCATCGGGTGTCGGTGAAGGGGCGCGGACCGGGCTGGCGAGTGTGGTGACCGGGATCTGCTTCCTGATCTCGATGGTCGTCGCGCCGCTGGTGACCCTGGTGCCGTACGAGGCGGCGACCCCGGCGCTGGTCCTGGTCGGTTTCCTGATGATGACGCAGGTGAAGGGAATCGATTTCGACGACATCGAGGTCGCGTTCCCGGCGTTCCTGACCATCGTCCTGATGCCGTTCACGTACTCGATCTCGGCCGGGATCGGGGCAGGTTTCGTTTCCTACGCCGTGCTGAAGCTGGTCCGCGGCAAGGCCCGCCAGGTCCACCCGCTGATGTGGATCGTTTCCGCCCTGTTCGTCATCTACTTCGCCATCGGCCCCCTCACCGACTGGCTGACCTGATCAGCCGTTGCTGAAGGCACGCAAGAACGTTCGCACGGCGTTCTGCGTGACCTCGGTCAACTCCTTCTCGGGCAACGTCCGGGTGCCGAGCTGCGACCGCGTCTCCAACGGCGCGGTCAGCAACGCCCCGAACTGCTCGGCGGCAACCGCCGGATCGGAGACGGAGAGATGTCCCGCCAGCGCCAGCCTGGCGAACCGATCCGCCAACGCTTCATTCACCTTGTCCGAAGCCCGCTCCCGCACGATGTCGAGCAGGTCCGGCAGATTAGTGACTTCCGCCTGCAGCAACCTTCTGAGCGCCCACGACCGCTCATCGCAATAACACTCCGCCAACCGCAACCCCACCTCTTCCAGCACTGCCTGCAGGTCTGTGCCGGCACCGGCTCGGAGCAGGTCCACCGCGGCGAGGTTGCGGGTGAGGGCTTGGTCGGCGAGGGCGGCGATCGCTGCCCGGAACAACCTCTCCTTGTCGCCGAAGTGGTTGTAGATGGTGTGTTTCGGTGCCGTCGGCCCCGACTTCGGCGGCGCTGCGGACGGCTTCACCCACTCGTACCTCGCGGCGGTGCCCGACCTCGAAGCGCTCGAGCGCTACATCCACGACCCGGTGCACATCGCGGGTGACGAGCAGATCCTCGACAAGATCGAGAAGCTGAGCGCCGTCCGTTTCACCGACGCCGACGACCCGGACCTCGGCAAGGCGGTCTACGACCTGCACGTCGGCAAGACGCAGGTGTACCCGGAGTGGGGCCGCCGCATCGAAGAGCTCTTCGGCGCCGACGTCTAGACCGACGTACGGCGGAGTTCCAGGTACTGCGCCCGAGCGGAGAACAGCTCGCGGAGCTCGACGGTGATGTTGTCGAGGAACTCCTCGCGGTACGACGAGTCGGTCAGCAGCGCGATCGAGTAATACAGACCGGTGAAGTTCGCGATGCCGACGGCAACTTTCACCAGGGCGGCGCTGATCACCAGCTGATGGCCCAGGAACTGCACGTCGTACGACCACCCGATCGGGCTGATAGCCCAGTTCTGGTAGATGTGCCGGCTGATCGCGAGCATGCCGAAGGCAACGAAGAACAGTCCGACGCCGCTGCTCACCACCAGCACCTGGGTCCATTGCCGGATCACCATGCTGACGCTCAGGTTCAGCCGCTGCAGCCGGCGCAGCGGCGGACCCGAGCCGGCCTCCCGTTCGATCGAGTCCAGCTCCTTCGGCAGCCGCATCATCAGGAACAGGGTGCTGAGCAGGGTGAAGGCGGCGACCGAGACCAGGATGAACTCGACCGGCATCCCGGCGAACACCTGCCACATCTCGGTGTTGACGAACAGGACCAGCGAGAACACCAGGAGCAACGGCAGCGCCCGGACCAGGCTGGCGATCGAGTTGCCGAGCTCGCCGGCGAGCCGGCGCAGACTCCAGTACGTCGTGGCGATCAGGCCGTAGCCGACCACGACGTAAACGGCGCCGACGAGCAGGAGGTTGCCGACGGCAATGCCGAAGAACTGCCTGACCTGCCCCTGCGTTGTCAGTGGGAACAGCGCCGGGAGCAGGACGAAGACGGCGAGCTCCGGGGTGCCGAAACGGGTCGGCAGGGACCAGAACGGCCGGCCGCGGAGCCCGTTGAGCAGGCCGAAGCCGAGGACCAGGATCAGCAGCGCTCCGGCGGCGGCCAGCACATTGACCCACCACGGCCAGTCGAGTGAGGTGGCGCCGAGCACCTCGGCCAGGAACACCAGCACCATCAGCGGGGTGGCGCGGGTGAAGATGTCGTGCGTCGGCGAGAAGTCCTCGATGAACAACGGCAGCCCGGCCCGCCGGAACCGCTGCTCGTACCGCTCCAAGTCCGTCCCCATGCTGGCGAACCCTAGTACGCCCCCATTTGACTGGTTGACCCACCGGCTTGTGGGTTCCCCGCCTGCACGCGGTTGGCGAACCCCCCATTTGGTTGGTGGACCCACGAAATGGCGGTGGGCCGGGCGGGGCCGCCGTACTCGGGCGACTGCGCGCCGTATCCGGGTGACTGCGGAATACCGCTGGCCGGTAAAGCGTTTTCGTTAGCAAAGGTAATGAGTTAAGCTAACGACATGCCCGAAGTCGTAGCGCAGCAGGTGAAGAGTGACGTCGGGCTGGCGAGTGCGCTGAGGTCGTCCACCTTGCGGCTGTCGCGGCAGATCAAGCGGCAGCGCGAGCCCGGGCACGACCTGACCGCGAACCAGCTCAGCGTCCTCGGTGCCCTGGCCAAGCATGAGTCCCTGACGATCGGCGAGCTGGCCGCGCACGAGCAGGTCAAGCCGCCGTCGATGACGCGGATCGTGACGAACATGGAGGAGGCGGGCCTGGTGGTCCGCCGGCCCCATCCGACCGACAAGCGCCAGATCGTGGTCGAGCTGACCGCCGCCGCGGACGAGCTGATCCTGGCCAACCGCCGGCGCCGCGACGAGTGGCTGCAGACCAAACTGAAGCAATTGACCCCCGAGGAGCGCGACATCCTGCGCAAGGCAGCACCTGTTCTCGAACGGCTGGCGGCCCAGTGAGCCCGACCTTCCGTGCGTTCAAAGTCCGTAATTTCCGTCTCTACGCGTCCGGCGCGATCATCTCCAACGTCGGCACCTGGATGCAGCGCGTCGCCCAGGACTGGCTGGTCCTGGAGCTGACCCACTCCGGTACGGCGCTCGGCATCGTCACCGGGTTGCAGTTCCTGCCCGCCCTCCTGCTCGGCCCGTACGCCGGACTCGTCGCCGACCGGTTCCCGAAGCGCCGGGTGCTGACCTGCACCCAGATCGCAATGGGCACCGTCGCGCTCGTCCTCGGCGCCCTGACCGTCACCCACCTCGTCCAGCCGTGGCACGTTTACCTGCTCGCGCTGCTGTTCGGCGTGGGCACCGCCTTCGACGCCCCGGCCCGCCAGGCGTTCGTGGTCGAGATGGTCGGCCACGACGAGCTCTCCAACGCCGTCGGGCTGAACTCGGCCTCCTTCAACGCCGCCCGGCTGCTCGGCCCGGCGCTGGCCGGTCTGCTGATCCACTGGATCGGGACCGGTCCGGTGATCATGGTCAACGGTTTGTCGTACGCCGCCGTGATCGTCTCGCTGCAGATGATGCGGGTCAGTGAGCTGCACACCCCGAAGGTCGCGGCCCGGGAGAAGGGCATGATCCGCGACGGGATGCGTTATCTCTGGCGCCGGCCGGATCTGATGATGGTGCTGACCGCGGTGTTCTTCGCCGGTACCTTCGGCCTGAATTTCCAGATGACCTCCGCGTTGATGGCGACCGAGGCGTTCCACAAGGGCGCGGGGGAGTACGGCATCCTCGGCTCGATCCTCGCGATCGGCTCGCTGTCCGGTGCGCTGCTGGCGGCCCGCCGGGTCCGGATCCGTGCCCGCCTGGTGATCGGCGCGGGCTTGGCGTTCGGCGTGATGGCGGTGGTCAGTGGGCTGATGCCGACGTACCTGACCTACGCGCTGGTGCTGCCGATCGTCGGCCTCACCTCGCTGACCATGCTCACCTCGGCGAACGCGACCATGCAGCTGAGCATCGAGCCGACCATGCGCGGCCGGGTGATGGCGCTCTACATGACGGTCCTGATGGGCGGTACGCCGATCGGGTCGCCGTTCATCGGCTGGGTCGGGCAGACGTTCGGCGCCCGCTGGTCGCTGATCGTCGGCGGTGGCCTCACCATCCTCGGCACGGTCGGGTCGGTCCTGTACTTCTCCCGCCGCCGCGGCCTCGCCATCCGCCCGCGCCTACTCCCGCGCCCCCACCTGGAGGTGCTCCCACAGACCGAGCTCCTCGGCGACAAGGCAGCCGTCGACGCGGCCCCACGCGCCGAGGTAGTACCTGTCGAGCCGGCCTCCAAACAGACAAAGGATGTCGGTCCCCGCGTTGCCTAGTTGAAGTAAGGGTCAGAATGGGGTGTGACCCATTACGACGTGGTGATTATCGGGACCGGCTCGGGGAACACGATCGTGAACCACCGGTTCGCGGACCGGAAGGTGGCGATCGTCGAGCGCGGCACGTTCGGCGGGACCTGCCTGAACGTCGGCTGCATCCCGACCAAGATGTTCGTGCACACCGCCGACCTCGCCGCCGTGCCGTCGACCAGTTCCCGGTACGGCGTCGACGAGCAGCTCCTCGGTGTCCGCTGGCCGGAGATCCGGGACCGCATCTTCGGCCGGATCGACCCGATCGCCGCGGCCGGCTCGGAGTACCGCCATCATCACGCCGACAACGCCAACGTCACCGTGTACGACGGCACCGGCCGCTTCACCGGCCCCAAGGAGCTGACCGTCAACGGCGAACAGCTCACCGCCGACCAGTTCGTGATCGCCGCCGGCAGCCGGCCGATCGTCCCCTTCATCCCAGGGCTCGAGGAGGCCGGCTTCCACACCTCCGACACGATCATGCGGCTGGAGAAGCTCCCGCGCCGGCTCGGCATCATCGGCAGCGGTTTCGTCGCCGCCGAGTTCGCCCACGTCTTCTCGTCGTACGGCGTCGAGGTCACGCTGATCGCACGGTCGGACCTGCTGCTCCGGCACGAGGACCACGACATCGCCACGCGCTTCACGGAGATTGCCCAGGGCAAGTACGACGTACGCCTCAACCACGACACGGTACGAGCGGTACGACGTGACGACGGCCCGATCGCACTCGAGACCCTGAGCCCGGACGGCCCGGACGAGGTGGTGGTCGACGAGGTCCTGGTCGCTGTCGGCCGCCGCCCGAACTCGGACACCATGGACCTCGACCGCACCGGCGTCGAGGTCGATGCCGAGGAACGCGTGATCGTCGACGAATACCAGCAGACCACGGTCGACGGGATCTACGCCCTCGGCGACGTCACCTCACCACAGCAGCTGAAGCACGTCGCCAATCACGAGGCGCGCGTGGTGAAGCACAACCTGCTCAACCCGGCCGAGCGGATCAAGTCCGACCACCGCTTCGTCCCGCACGCCGTCTTCAGCTCACCGCAGATCGCCGGGGTCGGCCTCTCCGAGGAGGAAGCCCGCGACCGCGGAATCCCTTATGTGGTGGGGATTCAGCAGTACGCCGATATCGCCTACGGCTGGGCGATGGAGGACACCACCGGGTTCGCCAAGGTCCTCGCCGACCCGGAGACGGGGCAGATCATCGGCTGTCACATCCTCGGCCCGCAGGCGTCGTCGGTGATCCAGCCGGTGATCCAGGCGATGAGTTTCGGTCTCGATGCCTACTCGATGGCGCGCAACCAGTTCTGGATCCACCCGGCGATGTCCGAGCTGATAGAAAACGCTCTTTTGAAGCTGAAACTACAGCCGAAAGGCTGAAATCACCTCAGCCATCGTCTCCAGGCCTTCCAACTGAGGCAGGCTGATCATCACCTCGGCCACGCCCGCCTCGGACAGCTCGCGGAACCGCCCGATCTGATCGTCGACCGTGCCTGCGTTGACCGAGGCGGCGTACCGCGCGGGGTTCTGATTGCGCGGACGGAGTCGCTCGACCAGCTCGTCGACGTGCCGATGATCCTTGCCTACCAGGGTTGTGGAGAGATGGGTCAGCTCGACGTCGCCGGACACGTACCCGGCCAGCTTGCGCACCTGGGCGACATCACCGAAAACGTTGACTGCGTCGGCGTACTTCGATGCCAGCCGCAACGTCCGTGGCCCACTGCCGCCGACGAGCACCGGCAAATGCTCCTGCAGTGGTCGCGGATAACAAGTGGTGTCCGGTACGTCGAGCACCGCGCCGCGGAACGGCTTGTTGCCTGGTCCCCATAAAACAGGCAGCAGTTGCAAAGCATCCGACAGCAACGCGTAGCGATCGTCAACCGGTGGAAAGGACCACCCGTAAGCCTTGTGCTCCGCCTCGAACCACGCGAGTCCGACCCCACACACCGCCCGCCCACCACTCAGTACGTCGAGGGTCGCCGCGATCTTCCCCAGATGCGCCACGTTCCGATAGGTGATCCCCGAGACCAGCGTCCCCAACCGCACCCGCGTCGTACACGCAGCCAGGTAGCCGAGCGTCGTCCAGCTCTCCAGGAAGTCCTCCCACGCCCGCCCCACCTGAGGAATCTGCCGGAAGTGGTCCATCACGTAGATAGCGTTGAACCCGGCCGCCTCCGCCCGCCCGGCGACCTCCCGGATCCACTCAGCCGTCGCCGCGCGCCCGCCCGGATGCGTATAGCTGCTCAACTGCAACCCGAACCGCAATCCCGTGGGCGCCTCCGCCTGCCGTACCGCTGCTGCTCCCGCATCCACAAACGCTTCCGGTACGACGCGAACCCCGCCAGGCTCGAGCACCTCGTCGTACCCCTCGAGCGGCAACTCCGTCTTCACCACAGCCCAGGACTTCAGCTGCGAGGTCAACGCATCGGCCGGGATCCGCTTCGAACGGCCCCGGTTTCGCCGACGGCACTCGGCCGCAGGTGTATCGAAACCCACCGCCACACAAGGCATCCCGGCGTCCCGGGCCAACCCCAGCCAGCGCAACCGCCGCTCCCGGTCGAGCCCGAGGGTATCGATCACTGTCGTCAACCGCCGCCCGATCCGCTGCCGGACCACTTCCTCCAGCAACGCGAACGCGTCGGCACTGGCCGCGATGTCATCCTCCCCAGCCCCCACCAGCGCCCGCAAACGATCACTGGACACGATCAGGTCCGCCGCGAATCGCTCCGCTGCCCAGGAGGACTTCCCGGAGGCACCAGGCCCGACCAGGATCACGACACACGGAGACGGCAGCTTGCGTTCGTCCATGAATCTCAGTTTCCACTGTCGATAGAGTTTTGGGATGCGATTGTTCGTGGCGGTGGTACCGCCGAGCGAGGTAGTGGAGGATCTGAGCGAGTTCGTGGAGCCGCGGCGGGCGCATCCGGATGAGGACATCCGGTGGGCCGCGGACGAGCACTGGCACATCACACTCGCGTTCCTGGGCGAGGTGCCGGAGTGGAAGACAGAGGAGCTGGGGGAGCGGCTGGAGCGGGCCGCGAAGCGGCAGAAGCCGTTCGAACTGCAACTGACCGGGGCAGGCGCGTTCCCGGGCGTCCCGGATGCGCGGGTGCTGTACACCGGGGTCCGCGACGACACCGACTCGCTCAAGCACCTGGCGATGACGACCCGGGCGGCAGCGAATCGCGCCGGCGTCATCGTGGAAGGTAGGAAATTCACCCCGCACGTCACCCTCGCCCGGTTGCGACGGCCGGTCGACGCGACCAGGTGGGTAAGGATTTTCGACACGTACGACGGTCCGGTCTGGACCGCTGGCACGCTGCGCCTGATCGAGTCCCGGCTCGGCCAGGGGCCTGGACACAGTGCGGCGTACGCCACAGTGGGCGAATGGGAATTCTTAGGTTAACCTCAGGAAGGTTAGCCGTACCTAACGCTGCTCTGGAGTTCCGCCATGCTCGCCAATTACCTGATCGGACTCCGGGAAGGCCTCGAGGCCTCGCTGGTTGTCAGCATCCTCGCCACCTTCCTGGTCAAGTCCGGGCATCGTGATCGGCTCAAACTGGTCTGGATCGGAGTCGGCGCGGCGCTGGGCGTGGCAGTGGCCGGCTGGGCGCTGCTGCAGTTCATCACCGCGCTGACGGCGAAATCGTTCGCTGCCCAGGAGACGATCGGCGGCGTGATGTCGATCCTCGCGGTCGGCTTCGTCACCTGGATGATCTTCTGGATGCGCAAGGCGTCCCGCAGCATCGCCAAGGAGCTGCGCGAGCGGATGGGCCAGGCGCTCGAGGTCGGCTCCCGCGCGGTCGTCATCCTGGCCTTCCTGGCCGTGTTCCGGGAGAGCATCGAAACCGCTTTCATCGTCTACGCGTCCGCCGCTACCGCGACCACGGCGACTCCGTTCGTCGGCGTACTGCTCGGTCTGGCCACCTCGGTGTTGCTGGGGATCGCGATCTACAAGGGCGCGGTCAAGATCAACCTGGCCGTCTTCTTCAAGTGGACCGGCGCGGTGCTGATCCTGGTCGCGGCCGGCATTTTCGCCTACGGCTTCCACGACCTGCAGGAGGCGAACATCCTGCCCGGCCTGCAAACGCTGGCCTTCGACATCTCGCACACCATCCCGCCGGACAGCTGGTACGGCGTACTGCTCAAAGGCATCTTCAATTTCAACCCCGCCCCGACCGTCATCGAGGCGGCCGCGTGGGTGGCATACCTCGTCCCCGTGCTGGTGCTCTACTTCCGCCCGATCAAGACCAGCACACCGCCACCCGCCGTACCGGCAACGACCGCTGAAGCGGCCTGATCTCATCTATCCGTCCAGGAGAACGCATGCTCACGACAGCGGCTAGTCACATGACCCGCCGGGTCACCGTCCTCGGTGCAGTACTGGGGCTCGCCACACTCACCGCCTGCGCCGACGACAAACCGGCCGCCACCGACGATGGCACCGGCCCGGTCACCGTCAAGGCGACCGACTCGGCCTGCGACCTGAGCCGCCGCGACGTGAAGTCCGGCACGAACACGTTTTCTGTCTCGAACGGCGGCAGCAAGGTCACCGAGTTCTACGTGTACGCCGACGGCGACCGGGTGATGGGTGAGGTCGAGAACATCGGCCCCGGCCTCAAGCGGGAGCTGATCGTGGAGCTGCCGACCGGCAAGTACCAGGCGGTCTGCAAGCCCGGCATGGTCGGCGACGGCATCCGTGGCGACCTGACCGTCTCCGGCGACGCGACCGCGCAGGCGGACGAGGACACCCTGCTCAAGCAGGCCACCGAGAGCTACCAGCGGTACGTGAACTCCCAGGCCGTCGCGCTGGAGCAGAAGACCACCGAGTTCGTCACCGCGGTGAAGGCCGGTGACGTCGCCAAGGCCAAGGCGCTGTTCCCGGTGTCGCGCACGTACTGGGAGCGGATCGAGCCGGTCGCGGAGTCGTTCGGCGACCTGGACCCGAAGATCGATGCCCGGATCAACGATGTCGAGCCCGGCACCGAGTGGACCGGTTACCACCGGATCGAGCAGGCGCTGTGGGAGAAGAACACCACTGCGGGCATGGCGAAGTACGCCGATCAGCTGCTGACCGACGTGAGGATGGTGGTGGCGAAGGCGAAGGTCGTGACGCTCAACCCGCTGCAGCTCGCGAACGGCGCCAAGGAACTGCTCGACGAGGTCGCGACCGGCAAGGTCACCGGCGAGGAGGACCGCTACTCGCACACCGACCTGTGGGACTTCGAGGCCAACGTCGAGGGTTCGCAGGCCGCGATCCAGGCGCTCCGCCCGGCCCTGCAGAAGCGGGACGCGGCGCTGGTCACCACGCTGGACACCAACTTCAAGGCAGTCTTCGCCGCCCTGGACAAGTACCGCGAGGGCGACGGCTTCAAGCCCTACACCGCGACCGAGGCCGAGAAGAAGCAGCTCAGCCAGGTCGTCGACGGGCTGGCCGAACCGGTCAGCAAGGTCGCCGGAGTGATTGCGAAGAAATGAGCGAGCACAAAGGAATCTCCCGCCGCGGTCTCTTCGGAGCCGCCGGCGCCGCCGTGGCCACGGGCGTCGCTGGGTACGCCGCTCACTCGGTGCTCTCCGGCGAGGAGGTGCAGGCGGCCGACAACACCGGGCCGGTTGAGTTCCACGGTCGGCACCAGGCAGGCATCGTTACACCGGCTCAGGACCGGCTGCACTTCGCTGCCTTCGACGTCACCACCACGAAGCGGGACGAACTGATCTCGCTGCTGAAGGAATGGACCGCCGCGGCCGCGCTGCTCACGGCCGGTCGCGACATCGGCCAATACGGCGCGGTGAACGGCCCGGGCGAGGCTCCGCCAGAGGACACCGGCGAAGCGGTCGGTCTGCCGCCGGCCCGGCTCACGCTGACCATCGGCTTCGGGCCCAGCCTCTTCGACAAGCGGTTCGGCCTCGCCGCTAAGCGTCCTGCGGCTTTGGTCGATCTGCCGCACTTCATCGGTGACGACCTCGATCCGGAGCGCTCCGGCGGCGACATCGCCGTACAGGCGTGCTCCGACGACCCGCAGGTCGCCGTACACGCGATCCGGAACCTGGCCAGGATCGGCTTCGGTACGGTCGCCGTTCGCTACTCCCAGCTGGGATTCGGGCGTACGTCGTCCACGTCGAAGGCGCAGACGACACCGCGGAACCTCTTCGGTTTCAAGGACGGCACGAACAACCTGAAGCTGGAGGACACCGCCAAACTCGAGCAGCAGCTCTGGGTGCAGCAGGCAGACGGGCCGGACTGGATGGTCGGCGGCTCCTACCTGGTGTCCCGGCGGATCCGGATGAACATCGAGATCTGGGATCGTACGTCGCTCGGCGAACAGGAGTCGATCATCGGCCGGGGCAAGGGCACCGGCGCGCCGCTGGGCAAGGCGGACGAGTTCGACGCGATCGACTTCACCGCCAAGAAGTCCGACGGTACGCCGAAGGTCCCGATGGACTCACATGTCCGGCTGGCGCATCCCGACTTCAACAAGGGTGCCGAGCTGCTCCGCCGCGGCTACAACTTCGTCGACGGATCGGACGGTCTCGGCCGGCTCGACGCGGGCCTGTTCTTCCTTGCCTACCAACGGGATCCGCGCAAGCAGTTCATCCCCGTCCAGCAGCAGCTGTCGCGGTCCGACGCGTTGAACGAGTACATCGTCCACGTCGGCTCCGGCATCTTCGCCTGCCCAGGCGGCGTCACCCCCGGCGGCTACTGGGGCGACAAACTCTTCGCGTAACTCCTTGCGTCCGAAGAAGTGTGGGTTATAGCCCTCGCTTCTTCGGACGCAACGTCGTACGGCTACTTCACAGCGCCGGCCGTGACGCCCGCGACGAAGTGGCGCTGAGCCAGCAGGAAGCCAATGACCACAGGGATGCTGACGACCAGGGCGGCCGCCATGATCTGGTTCCAGTAAACGTTGGTCTGGGTTGAGTACTGGCGCAGTCCGACGGACAGCGTGCGGTTGGCTTCGGTCGTCATCACCGACGCGAAGAGCACTTCACCCCAGGCGGTCATGAACGAGTAGATCGCGACCGCGATGACACCTGGCCGGGCGGCCGGCAGTACGACGCGGCCGAGCGCGCCCATCGGGCCGCAGCCGTCGACCAGCGCGGCCTCGTCCAGCTCGCGCGGGATGCTGTCGAAGTACCCGGCCAGCATCCAGATCGAGAACGGCAGGCTGAAGGTCAGATATGTGATGATCAGGCCGAGCCGCGTCCCGACCAGCTGCACGCCGATCGAGTTGTTGATGTTCACGAAGATCAGGAACAGCGGCAGCAGGAACAGCACGCCGGGGAACATCTGCGTCGACAGTACGGTCGTGGTGAACACCGTCCGGCCGCGGAAACGGAACCGCGACACCGCGAACGCGGCCAAGATCGCGATTGCCACCGAGAAAACGGTTGCTACCACCGAGACGATCGTACTGTTCACGAAGTACCTTGCCAGCGGCACCGTTTTCCACATGTCCACGAACGGCGCGAGCGTCAGGTTCGACGGCCACCAGGTGAACGCACCCTGCACGTCCTTCAGCGGCTTGAGCGACGACGTCGCCATCACGTAGAGCGGGATCAGCACGAACAGGCCGAGGACGAACAGCACCACGGCCCGGTAGATCTTGAAGCCCCTGGTCTCACGCACGACGCGACCTCCTTCCGGTGACGAACAGGTAGATGCCGGTGACGATCATCAGGAAGATCAACAGCAGCACAGACATCGCCGCACCGGTGCCGAAGTTCCAGGTCAGGAACGACGCGTTGTAGATGTGGAAGGTGATCAGGTCACCCGCCGGCGGCTGCGCCGTACCGAAGAGAACGTACGGCGTGTTGAAGTCGCTGAACGTCCACAGGAACAACACCAACACCAGCACGAGGTTCACCGGCCGCAGCGACGGCAGCGTGATGTTGCGCCACTGCCTGATGTTGCCGGCGCCATCTACCGACGCGGCCTCGTAGAGATCGCGCGGAATGCTTTGCAGACCGGCCATCAGGGTGAGGAAAGCGAACGTCCACAGCTTCCACGTCGCGACCACGATCAGCGAGGTCAACGCGTTCCCGCCGATCAGCCAGAACGGCCGGTTCGACGTGAGGCCCAGGTTGTCGACCAGGACATGGTTAACGAAACCTGTGTCGCGCTGGAGCATGAAGTTCCAGGTCAGGATCCCGGCGTACGCCGGCAACGCGTACGGCACCAGGAACAGCGTCCGCACGATGCTCCGACCGCGGAATGTCGGCTGCAGCGCAACCGCCGCGGCCATACCGAGGATCCAGGACGCAGCAACCGTTATCAGCGAGAAGGCGATGGTGACGCCGAAGGACTTCAGTAGCCCTTCACCGACGGCGTTGTCGAAATCGATCGCCACCTTGTAGTTGCCGAGCCCGGCCCAGGGCGCGGCGGACCAGTTCGCGATGAAGAACTTGGTCAGTTTCACGAAGCTCATCCAGATCCCGACCAGCATCGGGATGATGTGGATGAGCAGTTCCAGCAGCACTGCCGGAGCCAGCAGCAGATAGGGGAGCCACCGGCTCAAACCGGGCCGATGCTCCGGAGCCCGCTTGCGCTTGGCGGGCTCGGCTGCCGCGGGCGCGTCTTGTGTGGCGACGGACATCCTGGTGTCGCCTCCTGTCTTCGGATCGCGGTTGTCGGCTGACGTGGCTCGGTGGCCTGGGACACTGGGTCCCAGGCCACCGGAGTTGGATCAGCTGCTCGCGGCCACTTGATCCTCAGCGGTCTTCAGTGCCGCCTTCACGTCGTCGGCGGTCACCGTCCCGCCGGTCGCGATCTTGGCGAACATCGCGTTCATCGCCTTGCCGACGGTGCTCTCGAACTGGTCCTCGGCCGGCACCAGCGGCAGCGGCTTCGACTTGGTGTTGTAGATGTCGGAGAACGTCGCGGCCTCTTCAGCGTTGTCGGTGAAGACCGGCTTGGCGTCCTTGAGTACCGGCAGCGACGCGAACGGCTTGCCCAGCGTGGTCTGGGTGCCTTCGTCCGTCATGTACTTGACGAACTTCAGCGCCGCGTCCTTGTGCTTGGTGTTCTTGAAGACCGACAGGTTGATGCCGGCCACGTGGCTGGCGGTCTGGTTGGCCGCGCCCTGCGGTGCGGGGAACGGCACCACGCCGTACTCGCTGCTCTTCATGCCGTTGGCAACGATCGAGGAGTCGGCGTTGTTCTGGTTGATGATCATGGCCACCTTCTTGGTGGCGAAATCGTTCACCGACTTGGTGCCGTTGTCGTACTGCGCGTTCGACGGGTTGGCGACCTTGTCCTTCTGCATCAGGTCGAGGTACCGCAGCACGCCCTGCACGTTGCCGTCACCGGTGAAGGTCGGCTTGCCGTCCTTGTCGAACCAGTCGGCGCCGTTCTGCGCGGCGTTGATGAAAGCGAAGTGAACGTTTTCCGTGTAGCTGCCGGCCGCGATCGCCATCCCGTACTGCTTCTTCGCCGGGACGGTCAGCTTCTGCGCCGCGGCGACCATCTCTTCCCAGGTCTTCGGCGGCTGCACGCCGGCCGCGGCGAACATCGCCTTGTTGTAGTACAGGCCGTAGGCCAGACCGTAGAGCGGGACGGACGTCGGGTCGGTGCCCTCCTTGCCGCCGGTCGCCAGGGCCGTCGGCACGAACTTGTCCTTGCCACCGATCGCGGTCATCGCGTCGTTGTCGAACGGCAGGAACGCGTCGGTTGCCTGCAGCGACGCGGCCCAGGTGTTGCCGATGTTGACCACGTCCGGCGCCTGACCCGAGGTGATCGCGGTCTGGATCCGGGTCTGCAGGTCGTTCCAGCCGATCACCTCGAGGTTGACCTTGATCCCGGTCTCCTGGGTGAACTTGTTCAGGACCGGGGTCAGCACCTCCTTGTCGTTGTCCAGGCTGGTGCCCTGGTTGCTGGCCCAGTAGGTCAGCGTCTGATCTCCCCCTGAGCTGTCGCCGGAGGAATCGCCCGAGTCGCTGCCACCGCAGGCGGCCAGGCTGATTCCCAGGGCGGTCACCGCTGCTGCGGCTACAAGCGAACGCAGTCTCACGTCGGACTCCCTCGTCCCGTCGAGCCCCCGCGGACCTGCGGAGGCGGATCGGCCCCATACTGACCTAACCGGTTAAGTTTCGAAACCCTAACCGGTTCAGTTGGCCATGCTTCGTTACGGCCTCGTGACTCAACCAACCTTCACCGGATGCGGACTGCGCTCAACCCAACACGCTCCGAATCCGCCCGATTTCGTAGAGTCTTAACGCACGCCGTCATCGCACCAACCGACCTCGTGCCTGCCGCCGGCCGCCGCGTAGGCGCCATCTCGGGGGATACCCCACGAAATGGTGGGTTGCCCCCTGCAATTCCGAGGGGGCAAGGGGCAACCTGAGGGGGCAACCCGACCAGTCAGCCCGGCGCGAGCGGGACCGGAGGACTCGCGGACTCCCAGCTCACCGGCCTCACCACCCCCGAGCGAACCGCCTCGCCACCCCCGAGCGAAGCGAGGTGCTTGTCAGTTTTTGGGGGCCGGGCCCGACGACTCTCGGACTCTCAGCTCGCCTGCGGGTGCTTCTTCGTGGAGGTCGGGCTCGCCACCGGCGACGCGGAGGAGCAGATCCGCCGCGGCCCGGCCGCGCTCCATCGTCTTCTGGTCGACCGCGGTGATCCCCGGCCCAGCCAGCTCGCACAGCGGCGAGTCGTCCCACGCGAGGATCGACACCTCGTCCGGCACCTTCGTCCCCAGCTCCGTCGCCACCCGCAGCGCGGCCAGCGCCATCAGGTCGTTGCCGAGCACAATCGCCGTCGGCGGATTCGGGTCGGTCAGAAGGCGCCGCGTCAGTTCCGCGCCGTCGTCGTACCGGTAACTGCCCTCGACATGCCGTACGGCGATGCCCCGCCGGTCGGCGTACTCCTGCAGCATCCGCACCCGCAACTGCTCGTGGACGAACGTGAACGGCCCACTGATGTGCGCGATGTCGCGATGCCCGAGCTCGGCCAGGTGGTCGAGCAGCAGCGCGACCGTCTCGATCGGTGAACTGATCAACCGCCCGACCTCGTCGTCCGGGTCGTTCGAGCTGACGACCACGACCGGCACTCCGAGCTCCTTGAGCAACGGGATCCGCGGATCGTCGTCGTGCTCGTCGAACAGGATGAACCCGTCGACCCGCCCCTGCCTGGACCATCGCCGCAGTACGTCGAGATCCTCGCCGTGCTCACCGGTCAGCCGGAGCAGCAGCGAGGAGTCGACCTCGTTCAGGTATTGCTCGATGCCAACCAGCGTGCGCATGTAGAACGCTTCGGTCGAGATCAGCGCGGGATCACGAGCGATAACGATGCCTATCGTGCGGGTCCGGCTGGCCGAGAGCGCGACGGCGGCGGAGTTCGGATGGAAACCGAGTTCCTCTGCCAAGTCGAGCACTCGTTGCCTGGTCTCCTCGCTGACGCCGGCGCGGCCGTTCAGGGCGTAGGAAACGGATGCCTTGGAGATGTGCAGCCGGCGCGCGAGATCGCTGATGGTGACCCGCCGGCGCCCGCCGCTGCCCGCTGGACCGTCTTCGGCGCTCTCGCCACCGGCGTTCCCGCCGCCGGCTCTGTCGCCGCCGGACCTTTCGTCGTCCGCCAAGGATCCGGGTGTCGTCATGTCTGCCTGGTACCCCGCACAGGCGAGAGGGTAGCAGCGAGTTTTCGGGGGTAGCGTGGGCTCCCATGGTTGGATAGCGTTTTCCCATGACGTTTGGTGAGCCGTTGAGACTGGATTTCCTGCCCTGGGAGTACGCGCGCACAGCTTCCGAAGAGGACCGTGAACGCCAAGCCGAACGGCAGGCGCGCCTCGGCGGGTCGCTGTCGCTGGCAAGCGATGTCTATGTCGCGGAGTCGGCGGCGGTGTACTGCGATGAGCTCACGATGGGGGAGCGGTCTTACATCGCGGCGCACGCCTACGTCACCGGGCACATCTCGCTGGGTGCGGACTCGACCATCAATCCGTTCTGCGTCGTGCGCGGCAGGGTCACGATCGGCGACGGGGTGCGGATCGGTGCGCACACCTCGCTACTCGCGTTCAACCACGGCACCGCCCCAGGCCGCCCGATCTTCCAGCAGCCGCACACGGCCCTCGGCATCACCATCGGCGACGACGTCTGGATCGGCTCCAACGTCACCATCCTCGACGGCATCACCATCGGCCCCCACTCGATCATCGGCGCCGGCGCCGTCGTCACCAAGAACGTCCCCGCCAACACCATCGCCGCAGGCAACCCCGCCCGAGTCCGCCGCTCCCGCGACCCCTCCACGCAGTCCACCCCCAGTTCCTCCGGGGACTTGGGGGAGAAGCTGGCTGCGTTTGCCGCCAGAGCGCGAGGACAAGCTGATGAGGTGCTGCAAAGGTGCTGGGATGGGGAGCGGTTTGTGGATCGGCCGGGGCTTGATCACAAGCCGGCGACCCGGCCGTGGTGTGACGCCGTCGAGATCGCCGACCTCCTGCTACGCCGTACGCCGGACGGACATACCCGCGACGACCTGGTCCGCCGGCTCCGTGCCCGGCAGGACCCGGAGACCGGGCTGGTCTCACCAGGAGACCTCGCCGACGCCGGCCTCGATGCACCCGCAACCGACAAACTGTCCGTCCTCGAAGGTCCGGCGAGCTACCACATTCTCTGCGCCGGCTACGCCCTCCAGCTCCTCGACAGTTGCTTCGAGCATCCAATCAAGACCGACTTCGCGCCCGGCGAACTCGAACGCCAGCTAGACAACTTGCCCTGGGCAAGGAACGCCTGGAGTGCCGGTGCCGGAATCGATGCCCTCGGCACCGCTCTGGCCCGAAACCTCAAGGATCACAGCGAATCCGGCCCCTTGACCACGCTGATGGGCTGGCTCACGCTCCGCGCAGATCCGGCAACCGGTGCGTGGGGGCAACCACATCCGGACGACGGCTGGCTGCAGGTAGTCAACGGTTTCTACCGGCTGACCCGCGGCACCTACGCCCAGTTCGGCCTCCCGCTGCCGTATCCCGAGGCCGCCGTCAAAACAGTGCTTGCCCACAGCAACGACCGCAAGACATTCAGTGGCGACGGCTACAACGCCTGCAACGTCCTGGATGTCATCCACCCGCTCTGGCTGGCGGCCAAGCAGACCGACTACGGACGCCAAGACGCCACCCGCTGGGCAGAGGACCAGCTGACCCGCATCCTCGACCGCTGGGTCGACGGCGCCGGCTTCGCCTTCGCACCCGACGGCACCGACGACCGCTCGGTCCCCGGCCTGCAAGGCACCGAGATGTGGCTGGCCATCATCTGGCTGCTCGCGGACTACCTGGGCCTCTCCAACACCCTCGCCTACCGCCCCCGCGGCGTACACCGCCCCGAACCACTACTGCGGATCTAAGAACCACCCCGAAGCGCCGACTTCGTGGCGAGGCGTCCGACGTAGTGGTCGATGAAGATCCGCGACGACAGCTCCAGCCGTCTCGATCGTCACCGCGACGTCGGAGGTGAGCCCTTCCCGGCCCCGCACCGGCGCCGCGTGCACGAGCAGCCACTCCCCGGACATACTCCGCAGCCGCCCCTGTCCGGCAACTACCCCCTGCCCTGACTCCTCGCCAACGGGGGTCCACTAGCCTGAGCCAGTGGACCCCCGCACCCGCCGGCTCGTGACCTCACTGGTGTTGGCAGCACTCGTAGCCATGGTCGTCATCGCCGCCCTCGTCCGCTGACCCAGGTACGACTAACGTTCTGGCGCATGACCACCACCTCCAGCACGCGGTCGCCGTACTTGCTGCGAGCGGGCCTGGTCCGCAACGTGCGGTCGGCCGAGCACCTGACGACCTTCGTGGTGTCGGGTGTGGCGACCGTCCTGATCACTCGCCTGATCCTGGGGCTGAGCGGCTATCCCCAGATCGGTGGCAAGGGTCTGCACATCGCGCACGTCCTCCCCGGCGGCCTGCTGATGCTGATCGCGATCTTCCTGCTGCTCGGGTACGTCGGACCCGTCGTACGGCCCGCTGCGGCAACGGTCGGCGGAGTCGGCTTCGGGCTGTTCATCGACGAGGTCGGCAAGTTCGTCACGTCGGACAACAACTACTTCTACCAACCGACCGCGGCCATCGTGTACGTCGTCTTCGTGCTGATCGTGCTGGGCACACGGTTCGTCACCACCCGGCGGCCGATCGATCCGCGCGAGCAGTTGGCCAACGTGGTCGACCACGCGGTCGAGGGCGTCGCTGGCGGGCTGTCGCGTCGCCGGTTGGCCCAGGCGTCCGAACAGCTGCGCCAGGTCGGCCCAGAGGTCGACGGTCGGCGCGAGACGCGTGACCTGCTGGCGGCGTGCCCGGCGGACGAGGTGGAGCTGGCCGCGCCGGTGGATGCTGCGTGGCAGGTCGTACAGCGCGGGTTTGACCGCCTGGCGACGCATCCACTCGCACCTCGCGTCGCTGTAGGCGTACTGGTGATTCAGGCGATCGGTGCGCCGGCCATCGCGGCCGGCATCCGTTGGGACGACGGGCTGTTCACGGACTTCCCAGTGCTCGGCGTGGCCGCCGGGAGCTTGCTGTCGGCCACCTTCACACTGCGCGGTGGACTGCAACTGCGGAAGGCGAATAGGGCGCGTGCGGTTCGGCTGTTCGAACTGGCGGTGCTGGTGTCGCTGCTGGTCACGCAGGTGTTCCAGTTCGCCGGGACGCAGTTCGCGGCCGTGGGCGGGATGATGCTGGACCTGGTGCTGCTGGGGCTGCTCAGCGCCGAACGGGACCGGATGCGCCGCAAGGAGACCCAGACGAGGACCGCTAAGACGTGGGGACTGCCGCCGGATCCAAGTCTTCCGCCGTTCCCGGAGGATCCGTCAGACCCGGTTTAGTCTTCCAGCTCTCCTGACGCCCGATCAGCAGCGGTGACATCGTCGCGACGAGGTAGACCGCGCCTGCGGCGAGCAGTGCGGGTGCCAGGCCGATGCCGGCGATCGCAGCGCCCGCAGCGACACCTCCCAGCGGTACGCCGGTCCAGCAGACGGCATCGGCGAGCGAGTTGACCCGGCCGAGCATGTGTGGCGGGATCCGCTCGATGAACAGTGCACCCAGGATCGGGTTGAGGAAGCCGGCTCCGATGCCACCGACGGCGTACACGGCCATCAGCGTCCACACCGGCGCGTCGAACGCCATCACGGCGAACCGCGGTGCCCCACAGATCAGGAAACCGAGGGTGAAGACCAGCTTGCGCGGGATCCGCTCACCGACCGCGGCAGCGACCAGCGCGAACACAGTCGACGTCAGCCCGAACGACGTGAGGATCAAGCTGGTGTGGCCTGGTCCGAACCCGTGCTCCTTGATCCACACCGGCAGCAGTACGGCGGCAATGGCGGCGTCGAGCAGATTGGTCACCGCGATCATGAGCACTAGCGGCATCATCAGCCTGTCCCTGCGAAGGAACCGCCAGCCGTCCAGCAGCCGCTGCCGGTAGCGGTCCTGCTCGTCATGGTGCGGCTGTCTGCGGCCGGCGGGCACCCAGCGGTAGATCAGTACGGCGCAGATCGCGAACGAGGCCGCGTCGATCCAGAGCGCGTTGACCTCGCCGACCAGGGCGATGAGCCCGCCGGCCACCCCGAACGCGATGAAGCTGGCCAGGCGTTCCGTCGTACTCTCCAAGCCCGTAACACGTTCCAGCGGGACCTTGGCGGCCTGTGCGATGTCGGGGATCAGCGTCCCCTTGGCTGCGTCACCCGGCCCACGTAACGCTCCCGCTGCCGCGACGAGTGCGAGCAGCATCGGGAACGACAGCACGTGGAGTGTGTGCAGCAGAGGTACGAGCGCGACCACACCGGTACTGGCGGCATCCGCCGTCACGCTGATCCGCCGGGCCCCGATGCGATCGATCAGCGGCCCACCCATCGCCTTCGACAACACCAGCGGCGCCATCTCCGCCAGCGCTACCACTCCGGTCTTGAACGGCGACCCTGTCGTCATCAACACGAACCAGGGGATCGCGATCGCGCTGACCCGAGTGCCACACACCGACACCACGTTGGCTACCAAGAACGCCACCAACGGCCCACGGCGTACGTTCGCTCCCGGTGCGACTTCCCCGGCTGCCCGCGCGGCTTCCGTCGTACGGGCGCTCACCGGGTTTCCCGTGGATAGGCCTGGATCTGGACGGTGACCTGCTTGGCGCCCTCGGGGAGCGGAGCGGTGAGATCCGGCGTCCTGTACTTCTCGAAGACCGCAACGATCTCCTCCATCATCGACTGCAGCTGCTCAGGCCGCAGGTGGAAGAAGTAGTCCGCGAGCAGGCTGGCCTCTCGCCACTCCGGCGCCAGCGTCTCCATCGAGTCGATGAAGCCGAACATGTTCTCGGCGTATGTCTGGCCGATCCCGTGCAGGAAGCCCATTGCCAGCTCAGGCTCCGCCTCGATCAGCTTCGACTTGTCGAAGTCCGTGCCCTGGTGCGCCGACTTCCACCACCGGTCCCGCGCGTTGCCACGGGTGTCGTCTTCGAGCACCAAGCCCGCATCGGCGAGCTGCCGCAGGTGGTAGCTGGTGGCGCCGGTGTTCACTCCGAGGCGCTCAGCCAGCGTGGTCGCCGTCTGCGGCCCGTAGACCCGCAGCAGGCCGAGCATCCGATTCCGCATGGGATGCGCCAACGCCCGCAGCGACTCCGTATCCAGCCGCACGGTCCGCCCGTCGTCGCCCGCTGCCGGCTGTACGTCTTGGGGGTTCTGCTCGGTCATGTCATCGAGCGTAGAACTGCAAAGACGGTTTGCAAAGTAATTTTGCAAACTATCTTTGCGGTCGGTGTCCACAGCTCGCGGATTGCCGGTCGAGGCGGGGTGAGATCGCGGCATCTTCTCTGGTGAGAACAGGGACCGGACGCGGCCGCGGTGGCCGGGCGGCCCGAACCACGAAACGGAGAGAAGGACCATGCTGCGAGTGATGCTCGACGAAGCCGACTACTGCGACGTCCCGGCCGATCTGATGACGTTCGACGAGGGTGCGGTGGTGTTCTGGCGAGAGGGCGAAGAAGTCGGCCGGCACCGCCAGGCCCGGATCCGCTCCCTGGAGCTGCTGGCCACCCGCTCGATGACCCGCAGGATCCAGGCCGCCCGCAAGAACCACCCAAACGCGTTCCGTCTCTGGACCTCAGAGGAGGAGGAAACCCTGACCGAGCTCTACCGCAGCGGCGCCACCAAGGACCAACTCGTCGAGGCCCTGGGCCGCCAGGAAGGCGGCATCGCCACCCGCCTCCGCTCCCTCGGCCTCCTCAAAGAAGACGAGAAACTCGAATGACGCCGCCTATGCCGGTCACCACCCTCGACCCCGCACGCGGGCGTGCGCTTGATGGCGTCGGGCGAGACCGTTTTGTGATCGGGCGGAGCGGTCGGCGACAATGGCGCGATGCAGGCAGAGGTGGATCCGGAGCGTCCTACCGGCGAGCCAGGCCCCGGCTCCGGCGGTGGATCCGGTGTCGGGTCCGGCGCGCGGGAGGTTATCCGCGCGACCTTGCTGGACACAGCGGGCCTGGTCCGCGCGCTCGCGTCCGGTCGCCGGCGCGGTATGGAGCAGCCGCACTACCAGCGGGTCGAGCTGCGGTATGTCGACCTGAAGGGCTCCGACCGTACGCCGCTGCGTCACCTCCAGATCACCGAGTACGACGAACGCCAGGCGCACACCCGCAACGTCGCCGGAGCGGATCTGGAGAAGGCGGTCGACGAGCTGCTGGATCTGCCGTACGGGACCTGGCACGTCGAGACGACGGCCGAGACCCTGCGACTGCGCTACACCAAGAAGGGCAAGGAACTGCTGCACCGGCAGGAGGACAGCCGGGAGCAGGAAACCACCCACGACAGGGTGAAGCAGCGCGTGCTCGACCCGGCCGCGCCGTTCCTGATCGAGCTAGGCATCAGCGACCACCTCGGCCGGGTGAAGCCGTCGCGGCAGGCCAAGTACAAGCAGATCGAGGAGTTCTGCAAGCTGCTCGCGCCGGCCCTGGACGAGGCGTTCGCGGCAGGCCGGATCGCGACCGGCCGGCCGCTGCAGGTCGTGGACCTCGGCTGCGGCAACGCGTACCTGACCTTGGCGGCGTATCACCTGCTCACCGCGGCCGGTCACGACGTACGGATGACTGGTGTGGACCACAATCCGGCGGCGCGAAAGCGGAACACCCAGGTGGTGGCAGCGCTCGGCTGGCAGGACCACCTGCGATTCGTCGACGCGACCATCCAGGACGCGGAGCTCGACCTACGTCCGGACGTCGTACTGGCGCTGCACGCGTGCGACACCGCCACCGACGACGCGCTCGCTCGGGCGGTTCGCTGGGAGGCTCCGCTGGTGCTCGCCGCGCCGTGTTGTCATCACGACATCCAAAAGCAGCTGAAGAGCGTCTCACCACCGGCGCCGTATGCGCTGATGACGCGATATGGCATCGTTCGTGAGCGGTTCGCCGACGTCCTGACGGATACGTTGCGGGCGGCGGTACTGCGACAGGTCGGATACCGAGTGGAGGTCGTGCAGTTCGTGGACAGTCAGCACACCCCGCGAAACCTCCTGCTCCGGGCCGCCCGCACCGGCGCCAAGCCCACCCCCGACCTCGAGTCCGAGTACCGAACCCTCATCACGGACTGGCAGGTTAACCCGCGGCTGGCCCAGCTGCTCCTGACGGACCGACCAGAGGTGGTCTCTTGAGGCTCCGCACGGCTCTCGCCCTGACCGCCGCGACGCTGTTCAGCCTGTCGGGCACCGCGATCCAGGCCGGCGCGGCCACCCGCGCCCCCCAGTCAGCCGCCGGCTCGGCTGCCGCCTCGGCGCAGACCGCGGCGCTGCTGCCGGCGGCCGACCCCACACCGGTGGCCAAGAAGAAGCTGTTCACGATTCGCGACGAGCGGCTGCAGGAATCGTCGGGGCTGGCGAAGAGCCAGAAATACGAGGGCATCTACTGGACGATGAACGACTCCGGCGACACGGCCCGGGTGTTCGCCATCGACACCACCGGCAAAGTGAAGGCGGAGCTCAGGTTCAAGGCGGAGGTCCGCGACGTCGAGGCGATCGCCGTGGACCGCGACGGCACGATCTACATCGCCGACATCGGCGACAACAAGGCCAACCGGGACCAGATCGAGATCTACACGATCCCCGAGCCGGACGCGCTGGAGGACGCCGAGAACGTCCGCTACCACCGGTACGACTTCGAGTACCCGGACGGAGCGCACGACGCCGAGACCCTGCTGGTCGAGCCCGGTACGAACCAGCTCTACATCGTCACCAAGGCCGAGAAGGGCGTCGGCGGAATCTATGCCGCACCGCCGGACCCGTCCCGCCAGGGCACGAACGAACTCACCAAGCTCGCCCCGGCCCCGACCGGCACCTTCACCGACGGCACCTTCCTCCCGGACGGTCAGCGCGTCGTACTGCGGACTTACACCGGCCTGGCCACCGTCCGGTGGGGCGAGAAGCCGAACGTGATCGCGCGGGCAACGGTGTCGGCCGACCAGGGTGAATCGGTCGCCGTCGGTCCGTCCGGTTCCGGTGACACGGTCCTTGTCGGCAGCGAGGGTTCCAACTCGGCTGTCTACCAGGTCGCGGTCCCCGCACCGAAGTCCGGCGCGCAACCGTCCGCGAGCACAACCCCCAAGGCGTCCACCGCCGACGACTCGGGCGACACCAGCAAGAGCCACAACCTTCGCTGGATCCTGATCGGCGCCGCCGTCTTCGCCTTCATCATCACGATCATCACCTTCCCCCCAGGCCGCCGCGAACGCCTCGATCGGATGGCCGAAAACGCCCGCCTGACTGGCCAATCCCCACCGACGCCTCACCGCCGCCCTTAGCCAAAGAACCAGCCGCCGACCCATCCTTCGGGCCGGCGGCTGTACGTCGTACTGGAGAAACCTCAGCAGCTCACTTCAGCCGCTCGACGACGTAGTCGATCGCCTGGGTGAGCTTCTCCACGTCGTCCGGGTCGACCGACGGGAACATCGCGACTCGCAGCTGGTTGCGGCCCAGCTTCCGGTACGGCTCGGTGTCGACGATCCCGTTCGCGCGCAGCGTCTTCGCGACCGCCGCGGCGTCGATCGAGTCGTCCAAGTCGACGGTGCCGATGACCAGCGAGCGGGCTTCCGGGTCCTCGACGTACGGCGTGGCGTATTCGGACTTCTCGGCCCAGGTGTACAGCCGGGTGCTCGAGTCGGTCGTCCGCGCGACGCTCCACTCCAACCCGCCCTGGTTGTTGATCCAGTCGGTCTGCTCCGCCATCAGGAACAGCGTGGCCAGCGACGGCGTGTTGTACGTCTGGTGCTTGCTCGAGTTGTCCACCGCGGTCGCCAGATCCAGGAACGCCGGGATCCACCGGCCGCTCGCGGTGATCTCCTCGACCCGAGCCAGCGCGGCCGGGCTCATCACAGCGATCCACAGGCCGCCGTCGGAGGCGAAGCACTTCTGCGGCGCGAAGTAGTAGACGTCGACCTCGTTGATGTCGACCGGGAGGCCGCCCGCGCCGGAGGTGGCGTCGATCGCGACCAGCGCACCCTCGTCCGCGCCATCGACCCGCTTGATCGGCGCCATGACACCGGTGGAGGTCTCGTTGTGCGGCCAGGCGTACAGGTCGACGCCGGCCTCGGCAACCGCGACCGGACGCGTACCCGGGTCGGACTTGACGATGCTCGGCTCGCCCAGGTGCGGCGCGAGCTGCGCAGCCTTCGCGAACTTCGAGGAGAACTCACCGAAGCTGAGGTGCTGGCTCTTCTCCCGGATCAGCCCGAACGTCGCGACGTCCCAGAACGCGGTCGATCCGCCGTTACCGAGCACCACCTGGTAGCCGTCGGGCAACTGGAACAGGTCCGCGACGCCCTGCTGCACCCGCGCCACCAGGTTCTTCACCGGCGCCTGGCGGTGCGACGTACCGAGCAGCTTGGCGCCCTCAGTGGCAAGCGCGGCAACGGCTTCGGGCCGCACCTTCGACGGACCAGCACCAAACCGGCCGTCAACAGGCTTGAGCTCTGCAGGAATCTGGACTGTGTCGTTCTGATTGGCGCTGGTCACCAGCGGTGTCCCTTCGTCGTCTGGCATTCCCTAGGCCGACGACGCTGTCAGCGCACCCCATGATCCCACACCGCCAACAGTCCCCGTCCCCGGGTCTCACCCCATCCTCCCGAACCCAACCCCCCACCCATCAACCACCCCACCCCCACGCACAACGGGCAGCCTGTGTGGGGGTGGGGCTGCGTGGTTACTCGTGTTTGCGGGTGACGGTGTGGGTGCCGGTCATGAGGGCTACGGGGCCGTCCGGGCCGTCGGTCCATTCGCCGCAGGCGCCGCCGCCCTCGGCGACTTCCAGTTCGAGCGGAGTGCCGTCCATGCGGAGGGCCGGGTGGTAGTACTGCGCCACCCGCTCCGCCTCGCCCTCGATGTAGTGGCCGATCAGGGCGCGCCGGAAGCGGTCGGTGGTGACGTTCGGCGCGCTGCCGTGCACGAGAGCACCGTGGAAAAACAGCACGTCGCCGGGCTCCATCTCGACCGGGACGGCGGCATCCGGGTCAGGCAGCGGCACAGTGATGTCCGTGAAGCTGATCTTCGTGTCGGCCTTCTCAGTGCAGAGAATAGGCCAACGGTGGCTCCCAGGTACGACCTCGAGGCACCCGTTCGCCTTGTCGACGCGGTCGAGCGCCATCCACGCGGCGACGCACGTCCCGGGCTCTGCCTTCAGGTAGAAGTTGTCCTGGTGCAGCGCCTGGCCCCGGGACCCCGGCGGCTTGAAGTACAGCATCGTCTGGACCGCGTACGGCGACCTGCCGAGCAGCCCGGTCATCACCTGATCCAACCGGTCGTCGATCAGCCAGCGCAGCGAGGTGTCGTCCCACCGGTGCATCTGCGCCATCCGCGGGTACCGCCGCAGCGGATCGCGGCTGGTCGCTTCGTGCCCGGAAAAGTCATGCGGGTCCGCACCGCGCTGCCGCAGCTCCATGTAGTGGTCCCGCAGCCGCTCGACCTCTTCCGCCCCGAACAGCCCGCGCACCAGCGTGTACCCCGCGCTGTCGAACTCTTCCTTGTACGCCGAAGCCCGCTGCTCCTCGGCCTTGTACGAAACGCTCATCCACAACTCCCGCAGTAGATCGGATCACGGTGTCCGGAAAGGCCTATCCTGGCCCCGACACTGCAATTGTCCGAGCCGACGACTCTGCTCAGCCACGGAAGATCGACGCAAGGAGTTGAACTATTGACGCATCCTGTGGCCGCCGGTGAACCACTGACTCTCCGTCTGCTGTCGGCGCCGACGTTCTGGCGGTGCGAGCCCAGCTGGTCGTGGGCGTCGCGGCCGCTGCCGGACCACCTGCTCTGGTGTGTGCTGGACGGGCGGGGTCGGCTGGAGCTCGACGGCGAGGAGCAAGATCTCCACCCCGGCATCTGTGCCGTCTTCGCCCCCGGCGACGCCCCCACCGCCAGCCACGACCCACGCCGGCGCCTACTCGTCTTCGGCATGCACTTCGACGTCGAAGAATCCAACCCCGAAAGGTCCGGCCCCGAAAGGTCAGCCGTCGAAAGGTCCGGGGCCGAAAGGTCGGCCGTCGAAGGGTCTGGGGTCGAAGGTTCTGGGGTCGAAGGTTCTGGGGTTGGCGGGCCGGGAGCTGGGGTGGTGCCGGCGCCTCGGTGGGGGGAGGTGATGGACCGGGAGTTGCTGGGGGTGCTGGCGCGTACGAGCGATGCGTCGTACCGGAGGCAGGATGCGCTCGGACGGCGTCAGGCTGAGCTGTGTCTGGAGCAGCTGCTGGGGATGATCTGGGACGCCGTGTATAACCCTGGCCGGAACGCGACCGATGGTGCCGTCGACGAGGTCGCACGGCTGATCCGCCAGGACCCGGGGCACGACTGGACCGTGGGGGAGATGGCTCGCCGGGCCGCGCTCTCCAGGGCCCAGTTCACCCGCCGCTTCGTCGCCCAGCTCGGCATGTCGCCGGCGCAGTACCTCATCCAGTCCAGGATCGACCGCGCCCACCAGTTGCTCACTGAAACCGGCATGACGGTCACCCAGACCGCCGCTGCCCTCGGCTACACGGACGTCCCGTACTTCAGCCGCCAGTACAAACAACGCACCGGCCGCACCCCAAGCCAAGACCGCTAAAGCACCCGCCGCGCCCCGAGCCAGGCCGCCAAGTTCAACCGGCGTGGGCCGGATGAGCTGCGAGGAGGCCCCAGACCCAGGTGGCGTTTGGGTTCGCGCAGCGGGAGAGGCTAGGCACGCCAGCGGGTGAGCACCTCGTCCAGTTGCTCGCGGATCTGGTCACGCGCGTCCTGACGACCAACGCCAGCCATCAGGAGTTCGTCGTACGACGTGTCCTCGTGTCGGATGGACGCGACCACCGCAAGTGTGACGGCGTTCTCCTCGAGAGCCCGGCCGGCCGCCGATCGGCCGACCCGTCCGCTACTGCGCGTCCCGGCATGCTCCGCGATTGCCTGCGCACGCGAGGCCGGACAGGCAGGGAACAGGCGCACAATCTCCGCCGCCAGTCGCCGCTGGAAGTCGACGTCCTCGAGTGCGCGCCGCTCCCGTGACCGTTCACGCTGCCGGGCGCGGATGTCCTCGTCCGCGAGGCACTGCTCCTCGGCCAACTCCAGTGCGGGTTGTTCGACCAGGACGCCCTGGCGTTCGTAGCGCTTTCGCGCCCGGCTCCACCGGACCACGACCGCCGACAACATGCTCGCCTTCCGAGCACGCCGCGTCAGCGCGGTGTTGCCCGACGGCAGGAAGACGAGGTGATCGAGATCCGCGCAGTGGAGGCAAAGCGGCGCCTCGTTCTCCAGCCGCATCAGATCTGCCTCGGTCGTCCCGCAGTCCGCGCAGGTGAATTCCTTGACCGGCGAGATCACCAGTAAGTCGCCCGGCTTCATGTCCAACAACCTCACATCTGAAGCTCACGCCCAGGCTGGGTTCCAGCCTTCTATCGAGGTAGCGGGCCGGGTGGCGGGGCCGGAGTAGATGGCGGAGGGGCGGATGAGGCGGCCGGTGCGCTTCTGCTCGAGTACGTGCGCACTCCACCCGGCTGTCCGCGCGCAGGTGAACATCGACGTGAACATCGGCGGCGGTACCTCCGCGAAGTCCAGCACGATCGCGGCCCAGAACTCCACGTTCGTCTCCAGCACCCGGTCCGGACGACGCTCGCGCAGTTCGGTGAGCGCGGCCTGCTCCAGTGCCTCAGCGACCTCGTAGCGCGGTGCGTTGAGCTCACGCGCCGTACGGCGAAGCACTCGGGCTCGAGGGTCCTCCGCCCGGTACACGCGGTGGCCGAAGCCCATCAGCCGTTCGCCGGCATCCAGCAGGCCCTTCACGTAGGCACGCGCATCACCAGAGCGCTCCACGCCCTCGATCATCGTCAGTACGCGCGCCGGCGCACCACCGTGCAGCGGCCCCGACATCGCCCCCACCGCGCCGGACAGCGCAGCAGCGACGTCAGCACCGGTCGACGCGATCACTCGGGCCGTGAAGGTCGAGGCGTTCATGCCGTGCTCGGCCGCGGAGGTCCAGTACGCGTCGACCGCCTTGACGTGCTTGGGGTCCGGCTCGCCACGCCAGCGGATCATGAACCGCTCGGTGATCGTCTTCGCCTTGTCCACCTCGCGTTGCGGGACCATTGGTTGCCCGATGCCCCGAGCCGCCTGAGCGACGTACGACAGTGCCATCACCGCCGCGCGAGAGAGGTCCTCCCGCGCCTGTACGTCGTCGATGTCGTAGAGCGGCCGCAGTCCCCAGGCGGGTGCGAGCATCGCCAGCGCGGACTGCACGTCCACGCGCACGTCACCGGTGTGGACCGGCAGCGGGAACGGCTCGGCCGGCGGCAGACCGGGAGTGAAGGCACCGTCGACGAGCAGGCCCCAGACGTTCTCGAACGGCACCCGGCCGACCAGGTCCTCGATGTCCACGCCGCGGTATCGCAGCGCCGAACCTTCCTTGTCCGGCTCGGCGATCTGCGTGTCGAACGCGACCACGCCTTCCAGCCCGTGCTGCACCTCGGTCCTCGGATCTGACATGCGACTCCCTCGTCCTCGTGTTCGGCGCACCCAGCCCCACCAGCGCCCGGCGCGCCGTTAGGCGCTCAGGCAGCATAGTTCTCCCCGACGACCCCCGGACAGATCTGTGACCCGGTCGGCAGGTCGCGGCCGACAGCCCGCGACGCATCACGGCAGGCAACGGCAGTTGGGTCCAGGAAACGAGGGTGGCTCTTACCGTGGCGGCTGTTGCTGACCTGGGTAACCGCCGGCTGATTGCTGGCCCGGCTGGTGCTGGCCCGGCTGAGTCTGACCTGGCTGGGGCTGTCCGGCGTGGGGCTGTCCTGGGTGGTAGCCGCCTTGCTGTTGCTGGACCGGGTAGCTGCCCGGCTGCTGGCTGGGATGCAGGGGTTGTTGCTGCTGGCCCGGGTAGCCGCCCCACTGCTGGGGTTGCTGCCCCGGGTACGTCGGGTTGTAGCCGCCGTCCTGTAGCCGGCCGCCCAACTGGTTGACGACCTTGGCGTCCGAGACCCAGCGCCCGATGCCGCCGACGAGGAAGATCGCGCCCATGAACATCACCGAGCCGTCGAGCAGCAAGTACGGCAGGAACCTGGAGCCGGGCAACGTGAACACCTTGATCAGATCGCGCGTGTCACCCAGCGGCAGAAGCTGGAAGGCCAGACCGGCGAGCGTCATCAGCGCGCCCGCGCCGACCATGACACCGGCGCCGATCCGCCGTGGGGCCATCACCAGACCTGTGATGACAGCGAGACCGAGCAGCAGCGCGAACCACTGCACACCGTTGGTGAGGGCGCTGTCGAACGTGACCTGGCGAGTGGCGGCCAGCCGGTAGGCGGCGTACGACCCCAAGACGATGTCGACGTAACCGAGCAGGATCCCGAGCACGAGGCCCAGGCCGGGAATGGGCTTGGCGGGCATGCCGACGAGCGTAAACCTCCAACCGGTCACCACCACCGGCCACACGGCGCGCCGCAATCCCGGGCCGAAACCCACCGCCACCCCTCCATGCAGTCGGGTTTGTAGGCTCGGGGTGTGGATCTTGCGGAGATGCGGCGGGTGTACGGACTGGGTGAGCTGCTCGAGAGTCAGGTCGACCCGGACCCGGTCGTCCAGTTCGGGACTTGGCTGAAGCAGGCGACCGAGGCCGGCCTGCCGGAGCCGAACGCGATGGTGCTGGCCACCGCCGACCACGAGGGCAAGCCGTCCGCGCGGACTGTCCTCCTCAAAGGCTTGGACGCTCGCGGGTTCGTGTTCTACACCAACCAGCAGTCCCGCAAGGCCGACGACCTTGCCAGCAACCCGCACTGCGCCCTCGTCTTCCCCTGGCACGCGATGGAACGCCAGGTCCGCGTCGAAGGTACGGCGAGCAAGCTCCCGACCGAGGAGGTCGACGCGTACTTCGCCAGCCGTCCGCGGGAGTCGAAGCTCGGCGCATGGGCGTCGCAGCAGAGTCAGCCGGTCGAGTCCCGCGAAGAGCTCGACCTTCAGTACGAGTCGTACGAGCGTCAGTGGCCAGAAGGCACCGAGATCTCTACGCCGTACTTCTGGGGCGGCTATCTCGTCTACCCGCACACCTTCGAGTTCTGGCAGGGCCGGACCGGCCGGCTGCATGACCGCCTCGCTTACCGCCGCACCAGCTCCGATTCTTGGGAGCTCGAACGGCTCCAGCCCTGATCGACTGAAGGGGATTCCCGGAATCCGTACCGCTCCCACCATCGCACCAGCGGCGCCGGCGCCCACCAGTTGAGGCGACCGAGCAGCCGCATCGTCGCCGGCACCAGTAGCGCCCGTACGATCGTCGCGTCCAGGGCGATCGCGATCACCAGGCCGACCCCGATCATCTTCACGAACACGATGCCCGACGTGGAGAACGCGGCCACCACGATGATCAGCAGCAACGCCGCGCTGGTGATGATCCCGCCGGTCCGCTGCAGTCCGAGCGCGACCGCCTGCGTGTTGTCGCCGGTCTGGTCGTACTCCTCGCGGATCCGGGACAGCAGGAACACCTCGTAGTCCATCGACAGCCCGAACAGTACGGCGAACAGCAGCACCGGATTGGTGGCGTCGAGGAACCCCGCCGAGGTGAAGTCGAGCAGGCCGGACAGGTGACCGTCCTGGAAGATCCACACCATTGCGCCGAACGCCGCCGACAGCGACAGGACATTCATCACCAGCGCCTTCGCGGGCAGCACAAAGGAGCCGAAGGCAACGAACAGCAGCACGAACGTCACCAGCACGATGAACGCCGCCATCCACGGCGCCCGCTCGGCCAGCACGTCCAGCAGGTCGATCACGGTCGCCGTCTCGCCACCGACCTCGGTCTGCGTCCCGGCTGGTGGCTGCAGCGCCCGTACGGCGTGTACGACGTCCCGCGCCTGCAACTCCTGCCCCGTGAAGTGCGTGTGCACGACTACCGAGGCGACACCGTCCTTGTAACCGCCGATCCGCACGTAGTCGACGTCACGGATCTCTCCGAGCGAGCCCACATATCCGGACAGCGCGGCCGAAGGATCGGCTGGTGGCGAGTCGAACCGCACGGCCACGAAGATGTCGGAGCCACCGGCCTCGGCGAAGTCCCGCTGCAGCGTCTCCGTCACCGTCCGGGACGTCGCGCCACTCGGCAGCACCCGATGATCCACCCCGCCCAACTGCGCCTGCAGGAAGGGGATCCCGAGCACCAGCAGGACCGGAACCAACACCAGCACATACCGCACCGGCCGCCGCATCACATTGTGCGCCAGTCGATACCAGGCTCCGTGCTCGGCAACCCCAACGGCCCGAGATCGAAGAAACGGCAGCCGCAAACTGTTCACCCGATGCCCCAGCACGGCGAGCAGCGCCGGCAACGCCGTCAACGCCGCGACCATCGCGACAGCCACCGCGGCCGCACCGCCGTACGCCATCGAGCGCAGGAACATCACCGGGAACAGCACCAGGCTGCTGATCGCGACGCCGACGGTCACACCAGAGAAGGCGACCGTCCGTCCGGCCGTCGCCATCGTCGCCGCCAGCGCGTCCTCAACATCCTTGCCCTTGGCAAGCTCTTCGCGGAACCGGGTGACCATGAACAACGCGTAGTCGATCGCCAGCCCGAGCCCGATCATCGTCACGAGGTTGATCGAGAAGATCGACACGTCGGTGATCGCCGACAGTCCACGCAGCAGCACGAAGGCGCCCAGGATCGCCAGCGCGCCGACGAACAGCGGCAGGCTGGCCGCGACCAGACCACCGAATACGACCACCAGCAGCACCAGCACGATCGGCGTCGAGATCGTCTCGGCCCGCACGATGTCGTGCTCGGTCTGCGTGTTCACCTCCTCGAACAGCGCGACCTCACCGCCGACCTTCGCATCCAGCCCTGGTGGTGACGTCCGGACCTGAGCGGCGATCTTGTGGAAGGCCTCCAGCCGTTCCTCCGGCTCCGCGCCGGCCAGCGTCAGTACGGCGTACGTGCTGTGCTGGTCCTTCGAGACGAAGGCGGGGGAGCGGGTGCTCCAGTACGTCTGAGTCGCGACGACATCCTGCGACGGCAGCGCCGACAGGTGCTGCGAGACGGACTCCCGGAACGCTGGATCGGCGACGGTCCGATCGGAGCTGTGGTAGAGCACGACCACGTCCGTGCCGGTGCGGCCGACGCTCTGCTCGATCGTCTCGACCGCGCGCGACGCCTCGGTGTCTGGGGCGTCGAAGCCGCCGTTCGCCAGCGAGCCGAACACGCCGGTGCCCCACGCCAGTCCGACGGCGACGAAGGCTGCCGTCAGAGCCAGCACCAGGCGGCGGCGCCGATACGTGAAGCGGCCGAGCGTCTCGAACACGAAACTCTCCCCCAGGGCGTAGATTGAGAGGCGGTCGAAAGCGTGAACAGCGTTAACTGTTAACGGTGTTCACTCTAATCGGACGGTGTGCAGTCATGTCAAGCGAGGAGAGCGAGGAGCCGGTGTGGACGTAGGCGGGACCGGACGGGATCGGCGGAGAGCCGCGACGATCGCGGAGATCAAGTCCGCCGCCCGGCTGCAGTTGATCGAGGGCGGCGCCGCGGCGGTCGGCCTGCGCGCGGTCGCCCGCCGCCTCGGCCTGACCCCGCCCGCGCTGTACCGGTACTTCGACAGCCACGACGCCCTGATGACCGCGCTGATCTCGGACCTGTACGACGAGCTGACCGGCGTACTGGAGGAGATCCGCGACGGCGACCCGGACGCGGATGTCGGCACGCGCCTCTACCTGGTCGCGGCCGGGCTCCGGATCTGGGCGCTGGGTCATCCGGCCGAGTTCGGGCTGATGTTCGGTACGCCGGTGCCGGACCCGCTGGCGCTCAATCACCAGCAAAGGCCTGACCATCAGGCGGCCATGCGGTTCGGCGCGGTGTTCAAAGAACTGGTCGCGCAGGTCTGGGCGCAGCAACCGTTCCCGTGCCCGAGTGACAACGACCTCGGCCCGGTGTTGCTCAAGCAGTTGCGGCAACGGTCGGAGTACTTCGAAGGCATGCCGCCCGGCGCGATCTACCTGGCGCTGAACTTCTGGACCAGGCTCTACGGCCTGATCTGCATGGAAGCCTTCGGCCAGCTGCATTGGGCGCTGGACGACGCCGGCGCGTACTTCGAGGCCCAGATGCTGGAGATGGGCGAAGCGCTAGGCCTCGACTGCCCGCCACCAGACTGGGAGTAAGCCAGACAGCGAGTAAGCCAGACAGCGAATAAGGAAGCCCGCGGGCGCTTCCAGAATCACCGACCGGGTGGCCGGAACTCTGGGTCAGGCGGACTGACCTGACTGCCCGCGGGCCCGGTGGCTGGCGTTGGATTGGCCGACCACATGCCCACATTTAGTGGTTGGCGGTTAGCCCGCCGCCACCTCACGAGTCCGATAGCAATTCATGCGTTGGACCACCTCCCTTCGCGTGTACTGCGAACCTACTGTCCGAAGGTCTCCCGTTCAACCGGTTTTCGCCCACAGATGAAGCCCGGAACGTGATCCCATAAGAGACATGATCAGACTCGGTCTCCCCGCACTCCTGCTGCTGATCGGAACCGGCTGGTTCGCGTGGGCGTCGTACCGCCGGGCCGCCCAGGCGGAGCGGGCCCTGGCCGAGCTCAACGCCGAGAACCGGGCGCTGCTGCACGAGGTCAGGGCGCTCGAGCGGGCGATCGCGGCTGCCGAGCAGGGCTTGCGTACGCTCAGCTCGCATCCGTCGGTGCCGCGGGATGTCGCGGTCGCCGTCGACCTGACGCTCGCCGACGTACGGCGACTGGTAGAACGCAAGGAGCTCGACGACTGATGGTAAAGCTGGGGAACACGGGGGCGGCAGTCGCCAGGAGGGGCGGGATCAAGGGCAAGGTGATCGGCGGGGCGATCGCGGCGGTGATCCTGCTCATCATCCTGTTCAACATCTTCAACTTCGCCGACACCGATGCGAACAAGATCGGTCTGCACTACGGCGGCGGCGTGGTCGAGGACAAGAAGTTCAAGTCGATCATCCCGCCCGGCTCGACGAACAAGCTGATCGGCCCGGGCGACACCGTCTACGACTACCCGATCGACCAGCGCTCGTACATCATCGGCGGCGCCGGCGCGGACACCGACAACGCCGACGAGGTCACGGTGGTCAGCAAGGACAACGTCCGGCTCGGGGTCCGGGTGCAGGTGTACTTCACCCTCAACCGCAGCGAAGACGTGCTGAAGTCGTTCCACGAGCGGATCGGCCTCAAGACCGACGCCTACACCGACAGCGGCTGGAACGACATGCTGCAGGCCTACTTCCGGCCGCAGATCGACCGCGCGCTGGCGGCCGTCGGGACCAACTACAACTGGGCCGAGCTCTACAACAACGAGGCGAAGAAGTCCGCCTTCCAGACCGCCGCGGCCAAGGAGTTCACCCGGTTGCTGCCGGCTGCCGTCGGTGGTGACTACTTCTGCGGCCCGTCGTACACCGGGAACAACGCTTGCGGCGAGCTGTCCTTCACCATCCAGAAGCCGACGCCGCTGGACAAGGGCATCATCGACGGACTGGAGGCCAAGCAGCGGGCCGAGCTGGCCAAGGCGACGCAGGAGCAGAAGAACCAGCAGGTCAACGTCGAGCTGCAGTCGGTCAAGCAGCAGGTCGCGCTGCTGGGCTCGCAGGGCTACCTGCTGAAGACGGCGATCGAGTCGGGCAAGATCCAGTTCATGGTCATCCCGCAGAACGGCAACGTCAGCATCCCGGTGCCGACCACCGCCACGACCACCCCCAGGTAACCCATGACCGGGCTGCCGTCACACCTCGAGCTCGTGCAGGGCGTCGTCCTGCCCAAGCCGGTCGGCGCGGACCCGGTCCTCGACTTCGTCAACACCCGCTCGGACTGGACCGGTCGCGACCCGGCCCGGACCGAGTGGCTGACGTCGTACGAGGCCTTCCTGATCTGGAACTCGTACGTCGGCCTGCTGCCGGCAGCCACCGTGTTCCGCCTCATCGAGCAAGCCAGTGGCAAGCCGACCGAGGCGGCGCGGCGGCTGCACGCGGCGCTGGAGTTCAGGACCGACCTGTACGACGTGCTGACCGGCCAGGCGACAGGTGGTTCGTTCGAGGGCGCGGCACGGGTGATCGAGAAGGCCTCCGGGCGCCGCCAACTCGTGCCGACGGACGACGGCGCTGTGTGGGAGCTGCCGGAGGATCTGGTCAAGCCGCTGGACAACATCGCGCTGCTGGCCGGTGAGCTGCTGACTGGCCCGTCGCTGGCTCACGTGCGCCGTTGCCCGGGCGAGTCGTGCGGCTGGCTCTTCCTCGATCCGCGCGGTCGCCGGCGCTGGTGCTCGATGGCGACGTGCGGCAACCGGGCCAAGGTCCGCGCCCACGCCGCCCGCGCGCGTTAGTTCGCGAGCGTTAGTTGAAGAGCGCCGGGTCCACAGTGATCCAGGTCTGCCGCGCTCGGGCCAGCACGCGGCCATCAGCGTCGTACAGAGTCGTGGCAGTGAACGTTTTCCGGCCGTCCTCGCCGAGGTAGCGGCCGAGCGCCACGCAGGCCTCACCGGCCGGCGGACGTGCGTCGATGCACGCGGTGATCTGGCCAAGCACCGACGGCCGGCCCTCCAGATCGATCGCCCATCCACCCGGGCAGTCGAGCGCGGCCCACAGGAAGACGGCATCCACCAAGTCGCCGGTCGCGAGGTCGGCCGTCGGTCGCCAGGTGCACGCCGTACGCCCATCACCCAACGGACCGGGCTTCAGTTGGAGTCCAGCTGAGTTGGCCGGCCCGCAGACAAAGCAGGTCGGGAACGGGTGATTCTTCAATCCCCGGTACGACGCCTCAGCCGCGCGAGCCTCCTCGGGTGACACCGGGTCGATCGTCGCGTCGGCGAGGAACTCGGCCTCGACGGGCTTGCCGACCGCAACCACGTCCTCGCCCGACAGCAGCTGAGCCCCCGAACCATCGGCGGCAAGAGCCAAGTCCCGCTCGAGCGGCGGCGGCATCCGCAAGGTCACCTGCGCCACCATGCCGTCACCGAGCTGCTCGGCAAGCACAGTTCCCACGCGGCCGGCGACATAGCCGCCGTTCCCGGACTGCGCCGGTCCCTGAAACCGCCGGCCGACCCGAACCACCTGCTCACTCATGGCCCCCGACCTTAACGCCATCACGTACACCGCCCATTCGGCCACGAAGAGTAATCACAAGCTCGAGGCCCAGGACGTGGGTAGATGGGGCGGCTGTGGGGAAGTGTGAGTACTGAGAAGGCTGGGGAAGAAGGAGATCCAGAGAAATCTGAGGAATTCTCGGAGATTACTGAGCTGAGCACTCCTGTTCAAACGACCGCTTGAACTATGCTGACTTAAGGCTACGGCGAGTGAGCAGGTGGGGTGCCTGAGCAAGCAGTGGCCGGGGGGAAGGAGAACTCTGTGGAGACACCGGTCGAAACGACCAGGGAGAGACTGCTCAACGTCGCCGAGCAGCGGTTCGGCGAAGGGGGTTACGAGGGGACCTCACTCCGCGCCATCACGGTTGCGGCAGCCGCGAACATCGCGGCGGTGAACTATCACTTCGGCTCGAAGGAAGCGCTGCTGCGCGCGGCGGTGGCGCGCGCGATGGCGCCGGTCAACACCGAACGGCGGCGCCGGCTGGACCAACTGGAGGCCGGCTCGCCGACGCCGGAGCAACTGATCCGTGCGTTCATCGAGCCCGGTCTGGATCTCGTCCTGCGCCGCGGTGAGCGCGGGGCGGTGGTCGCCCGCTTCATCGGCCGGATCGCCTTCGATCCGAGCCAGCGGATCCGCGACCTGTACGCCGCGGAATCCGATCCGATCGAGTCGCGGTACCTGTCCGCACTCCAGGCTGCCTTGCCGCAGGCGGCGCCCGAGTCTGTCGCGTTCGGCTACGTGAACATGCTCGGTCTGCTCGCACTGCACCAGTCCCAGGCGCTGTCGCGCACGCCTGGTGTGGCGGAGGACGAGGACCCGAGCAAGCTGGCCGAGAATCTGATCGCCTTCTTGGTGGCGGCGTTCGACAAGGGCCTGCGCTCCTGATCCGGTTGCGTCCGTAAACCCGCGGTTCCTGCCCGCGGGCCTTCGGACGCAACTGAACCAGCATCGTCAGAGGTCTGGTCGGAGTTGTCCAATAATTGCTCACGGATGTTCGGAGGGCAGGTTAACGCTGCATAATGGCGCTCCGTGGACCCCTGTGAAGTCGTGGTCGCCGTCGATCTCGGTGGAACCCGGATGAAGTGCGGCCTGGTCGCCGCCGACGGTGCCGTGCTGCATCGCGAAACCAGGCCGACGCCCCGGGAAGCCGGCGGCCGGCCAATCCTCGACGCCCTGCTGGAAACCGTCGTCGAGCTCGGCCAGAAGGCGACCGCCGATGGCCATCGGGTCCGCGCTGTCGGTGTGGTCGTGCCCGGCATCATCGACGCGGCGACCGGCACGGTCAGCGCCGAGAACCTGGCCTGGGTCAGTACGCCGGTGCTCGCCGAACTGAAGGCCGCGATCGGCGAGGACCGGCCGATCGTGCTGGCCCACGACGTCCGCGCCGGTGGGTACGCCGAGCTCCGCCAGGGCGCGCTCACCGGGACCACGAACTCGCTCTTCCTTCCGCTCGGCACCGGGATCGCCGCCGCGATGGTGATCGACGGCTCGCTGGTCAGCGGCGACGGCTACGCCGGAGAACTCGGCCACACCCGCTTCATCCACGGCGACGCCGCAGAGCAGTGCGCCTGCGGCCAGTGGGGCTGTCTGGAGACAGTCGCCTCCGCAGCCGCGCTGGCCCGCCGGTACGGCGCTCGCACCGGCCGGACTGTGGACGGCGCCCGAGAGGTGCTGGAGCTGCTCGCAGCCGGCGATCCGGACGCGGCACAGGTGTGGGACGACGCACTGACCGTGCTGGTCGACGCACTCGTCCTCTACACCACCCTGGTCGCTCCCACGCGGATCGCGATCGGTGGTGGACTGGTAGGAGCAGGCGAGACGCTGCTGCAGCCACTCCGCGACGGCATCCATGCCCGGCTGACGTTCCAGCGCGAGCCGGAGATCGTCGCCGCCGTACTGGGTGAGGAGGCCGGTTGCCTCGGCGCCGCGCAAATGGCCTGGGACCGGGTGGCCGCCGACGAGAGTGGGGAGCAGACGGTATGACGACGTATCGCGTGGGCCGGCTCGTCACGCCGGACGACGTGCTGGAGAACGCGTGGATCCAGGTGGTCGACGAGGACATCCTCGCCTTCGGCCGCCGGTCCGAGGGGATGCCGGCCGACGGCAAGCGGCCGGAGGAGCTGGGCGACGTGACGGTTGTCCCGGGGTTCGTCGACATCCACACTCACGGTGGTGGCGGGTCGACGTACTCGACGACCGATCCGGAGGAGGCGCGCAAGGTCGCGGCCTTCCACGCCAGGCACGGTACGACGACCACGCTCGCCAGCCTGGTCACGTCGCCGCTGGATGACCTGGTCTCGCAGACCGCGTGCCTCGCGGACCTCGTCGCCGATGGGGTGATCGCCGGGGTGCATCTGGAAGGGCCGTTCCTGTCCGAGGCTCGGTGTGGTGCGCACGAGCCGTCGCTGCTGCGTGATCCAGTCGCGGACGATGTGGCCAAGGTGCTGAGCGGCGCGGTGAAGATGGTGACCATCGCGCCGGAGCTGGAGCACGGGCTGGACGCGATCCGGCAGGTGGTCGACGCCGGGGCGGTGGCTGCACTGGGCCACACCGACGCGACGTACGAGCAGATGATCGCGGGTGCCGACGCTGGCGCAACGGTGGCGACGCACTTGTTCAACGGGATGCGGCCGTTCCATCACCGCGACCCAGGGCCGGTTGGTGCCGCGATCAACGACGAGCGGCTGCTGCTCGAGGTGATCAACGACGGCATGCACCTGGATCCGCAGGTGGTCCGGGTCGCCCTGGCCGCCGCGGGGGTGGGCCGGATCGCGTTGATCACGGACGCGATGGAGGCGACCGGGATGCCGGACGGCCGGTACACGCTCGGGACCCTCGAGGTGGACGTCAAGGAAGGTCTGGTGACGCTTGCCCACGGCAAGCATTCGATTGCCGGCAGCACCTTGACGATGGACGTTGCCTACGCCAACGCGGTGAAGTCGGGTGTCTCGCTGGTGGACGCTTCCCGGATGGCGTCGACGACGCCGGCGCAGACGTTCGGCTGGTACGACGTCGGCGCCATCGAGACGGGTAAGCGGGCGGACCTGGTGATCCTGGACGACGAGTACGCCGTCCAGAAGGTGATGCGGGCCGGCTCGTGGCTGGACTGATAGGAACCGTTACCCTCAACCTCGCGCTGGACGTCACCTACGAGGTCGACGAACTCGTCGTCGGCGGCAGCCACCGCGTCGGCGCGATCCGGCAGCGGGCCGGCGGCAAGGGAGTCAACGTTGCCCGGGTCGCATCGACGCTCGGGCATCAGGTGCTTGTCCTCGGGTTCGTCGGCGGCGTCACTGGTGAAGTCGTCGCGGAGGAACTCTTCGATTCCGGGCTGACCGCGCTGCTCACCCCGATCGCCGGGGAGACACGTCGTACTGTTGCCATAGTCAACGGTGCCGACGGGGACGCGACGATCTTCAACGAGGCCGGGCCAGCGGTGAGCGTCGACGAGTGGCGCGCGTTCACCGACCGGATGCCGTGGGCGCGGCTGGGTGTGCTGGCCTGCTCGGGCAGTCTTCCGCCCGGTCTGCCGGCGGATGCGTACGCCGAACTCGCCGTCCGCGCACGTCATCACGACGTACTCACGGTCATCGATGCCGGCGGCGATGCGCTCACCGCGGCCGCGAAGGCCGGCGCTGTGGTGCGATCGAATGCTGCGGAGTTGCGCGAGGCGCTTGGCGACGTTCCCGTCGAAGAAGGAGCTCGGGAACTGGTTGCCCGAGGCGCCGCCGCGGCTGTGATCACCGACGGATCGCGGGGAATGGTTGCTGCCAGCCACAAAGGTGTCTGGCGCGCGCTCCCGGTAGAAAAGGTTTTCGGGAACCCGACCGGCGCGGGCGATGCGTGTACGGCGGTCGTCGCGGCGGCTGTCGGGGAGTCGCCGGAGCCCGACTGGTCCGTCGTACTGAAGTCTGCTGTCGCCGCATCCGCTGCCGCTGTGCTCACGCCGGTTGCCGGGGACATCGATCTGGCCGCGTACCGGCGCTGGCAACCTCAGGTTGCCGTCAACTAGAAGGAGTTCTCATGCCGTTGGTATCCGGGGCCGAGGTCGTGCTGGCCGCTGCCAAGGCCGGCCGTGGGGTCGGGGCGTTCAACGTCATCCAGTTGGAGCACGCGACCGCTTTGATCGCCGGCGCCGAGCAGGCCGGTGCGCCGGTCATCCTGCAGATCAGCGAGAACGCGGTGAAGTACCACGGCTCGCTCAAGCCCATCGGCGTCGCCACCCTCGCCGCCGCGGCCGCCGCGTCCGTCCCGGTCGTCGTACACCTCGACCACGCGATGGACCGCGACCTGGTCACCGAGGCCGTCGCCCTCGGGTTCACATCGGTCATGTACGACGCGTCGAAGCTCGAGTACGACGAGAATGTCGCCGCCACCAGCGAGGTCACGTCGTACTGTCATGATCACGGCGTCTTCGTCGAGGCCGAGATCGGCGAGGTCGGCGGCAAGGACGGCGTACATGCGCCCGGCGCTCGCACCCGGCCCGACGAGGCGGTCGCCTTCGCCGAGGCGACCGGTGTCGACGCACTCGCCGTCGCAGTTGGCTCCTCCCACGCGATGACCGAACGCACCGCAACCCTCGACTTCGACCTCATCGCCGAACTGCACGCCGCGGTGCCCGTCCCCCTCGTCCTGCACGGCTCGTCCGGTGTCGCCGACCCCGACCTCACCCGCGCCGTCGAAGCGGGCATGACCAAGGTCAACATCGCCACCCACCTCAACAACGTCTTCACCGCGTCAGTCCGGCAAACCCTCGCCGACAACCCGGCGCTGGTCGACACTCGCAAATACCTAGGCCCAGCCCGAGACGCCATCGCCGCCGAGGTAGCTCGTCTGCTGGCGATCCTCAAGGCGAGCTGATGCCCAGCGGCCAGCCGCCTCTGGCGCGGAGGCTGGGAGTCTTCGATGCGGTGGTGATCGGCCTCGGGTCGATGGTTGGGGCGGGGGTATTTGCGGTGTGGGCACCGGCGGCGCAGGCCGCTGGGTCTGGGCTCTTGATCGGGCTGGTGATCGCAGCGATCGTTGCCTACTGCAACGCGGCGTCGTCGGCGCAGTTGGCTGCGGTCTACCCGGTCTCCGGTGGTACTTACGTCTACGGGCGTGAGCGCCTGGGGGAGTGGTGGGGCTTCGCCGCCGGATGGTGTTTCGTGGCGGGCAAGACCGCCTCATGTGCCGCGATGGCGCTCACCTTCGCCACCTACGCCGTACCTGGTGGTGGCTGGCTGCGGCGGCTCGCAGCGTTGGCCGCCGTGCTCGGTCTGGCAACTGTCAACTATCGCGGCGTCACCCGGACCGCGCGTCTCACCAGGATCCTGGTCACCTGCACGTTGATCGTTCTCGCACTCGTCCTGGTGATCCTGTTCGGCAACTCGCCACAGCACGAGCTGCCCTCGGTCGGTGACGCTTCGCCGTACGGCGTACTGCAGGCAGCCGGCCTGTTGTTCTTCGCCTTCGCCGGCTATGCCCGGATCGCGACCATGGGCGAGGAGGTCCGCGAGCCACAGACAACGATCCCCCGGGCGATCACGGCAGCGCTGATCATTGCCATCGGCATCTACTTGCTCGTTGCCCTGGCGCTGCTTTTCACGCTCGGTGGTGATTTCAAGTCGGCACCCTTGGCCCAAGCCGTCGACGCGGCCGGCTCGGCCTGGGCCGTTCCAGTCGTCAGAGTCGGTGCGGTTTTGGCCAGCCTCGGCGCACTCCTCGCGCTGATCGCCGGCATCGGCCGCACCACCCTCGCCATGGCCCGCAACGGCGACCTGCCGAGCTGGCTGGCCGCCGTACATCCGCGCTTCCAGGTGCCGCACCACGCCGAGCTCGCGCTGGCCGCGGTCGTCGGAATCCTCGTGCTCACCACCGACCTGCGGGGTGTGATCGGCTTCTCGTCGTTCGGCGTCCTGCTGTACTACGCGATCGCCAACGCCTCGGCGTTCACCCAACCGGCCGATCAACGTCGCTGGCCTCGCGCCCTCAACGTGATCGGCCTGGTCGGCTGCGTCGTACTCGCAGTCACCCTCCCGTGGACGTCGGCAGTCGTCGCCGCGGCCCTCCTCGCCGGCGCCCTGCTGGTACGACGACTCAGGACAAGTCGCGCCGGATCCGCCAGAAACTGAACCCGGCCAGAGCACAGGCCAGCAGCAGGAAGAACCCGAACTCCCGCCACTGCACTTGCCAGAACTTGTCGGCGGTGAAGTACTTGAGGTGCTGGCGGTAGCCTTCGTCGGCCAGCCGCTGGTAGCAGGCAGCGGCCTTGGCCGACACGGCGCCGTTGGACGACACCACGCCGTTCGCCGAATCCGGGGGCGCGGGCGGCGCGCAGTCGATCACCCAATCCGGCAGCGTGCCCACCGTCTTGCCGGCCTTGTCGACGGTCTTGTCGGACAGCTTCCATGCGCCGACAGCCCCGGATGCCACCTCTATCTCCTCCACCCTGCCATTCGGACCGGACATCATGAAGCCACGGATGTTGTCCTGGGTCACGGTGAGGTACGACTCCGTCGGCGCGAGCAGATGCGGCCGGATGAATGTCGGCGCGAGAACCTGCACCAGGATCACCGCGGCCAACGTCACCGCGAGGGCGACGACAGTACGACGTACGACGAGTCCGACGGCCACGCCGAGGGCGAAGGCGAAGGCGGCGTACCCGACCGGGACCAGCCCGCGAGCACCGAAGACTGGCGGGAACATCCGCGGCAGGTAGGTGTTCGAGTCCTGCCCTGCGTTGATCGCGTCGTCGATCGGATCGGCCCACCAGGTCACGGCAAGGCTGAGCAGTCCGGTGATCGCGACCGCGGTGAGGCCGGTGAAGGCCATCTTGCTGACGAGCCATCGACCGCGACTGATGCTCTGGCTCCACACCAGCCGGTGAGTGCCGGTTTCCAGTTCGCGCGAGATCAGCGGTGCGCCCCAGAACGCCCCGATCACCGGCGGTACGGCGTACAGCAGCACCTGCCCGATCACGTACAGCGCGGGGTTGAGACGCTGGAACCCGAGACTGCGGATGAACGTCGTCGTGAGCCGCTGATAGTCGTCCGCGAGACCCGGACCGGTGACGGCCAAGAAGATCGCCGCGGCCAGGACCACCGAGCCGACTACCAGGAGCTGAACGCGGAACTGCCGCCAGGTCAGCCAGATCATCGCTGTACCTCCAAGACAGGTCGCTCGGTCGGGGCGGTGCGGCCCATGTACGCCAGCACGAGATCCTCGAGCGTGAGTTGAGAAACGGTCCAGGCCGGGTCGAGAATCGGCTGATCGGTCCGGATCAGGAACGTCGACTGCCGATCGGTGTGGCTCTCGCTCACCACGTGCTGATCACGTGGCAGGTTCTTCGCATCACGGCGCGGCCCGACCAGTCGGTAGTGCGTCGCCAGCAGGGTGTCGATCTCGCCGCTCACCTGCACCCGCGAGCCGACCAGCACGATCAAGTAGTCACACGCTCGCTCCACATCGGACACCAGATGCGAGGACAGTACGACGCTCAACTCCTGCTCGGCCACGGCCTCCATCAAGTCCTGGAGAAACTCGCGCCGGGCCAGTGGATCAAGGGCAGCGACGGGCTCGTCGAGGATCAGCAACTCGGGTCGCTTGGCCAGTCCGAGCGTCAGAGCGAGCTGGGCGCGCTGACCGCCGGAGAGCTTGCCGGCGCGTTGCTTCGGGTCGAGCTGGAGGTGCTGAATCCGTTGCTGGGCAAGGGAATCGTCCCATTCCGGGTTGAGCCGGGCGCCCAGCTTCAGGTGGTCGGCCACGCTCAGCCTGCTGTAGGTGGGTGTGTCCTGAGCGACGTACCCAACCTTGGCCTGCTGCGCACCGGCCGGCCCGCCGAGCACCTCAACCGAGCCGGCAGTCGGCGTCAACATCCCCACCGACAGGTTGAGCAACGTGCTCTTACCCGCCCCATTCGGCCCGACGAGGCCAACCACATGCCCAGCCGGAACCTCAAGATCGCAATCGGTCAACGCCCACCGGCGCCCGTATTTTTTGCCCAACGCCTGGGCCTGCAGAACCGCGGTCATGCTATGTCCTCCTGCTGAGCGGCGGTCCGAAAGGTTGTGAGGAAGAGGGCCTCGATGCTTTCGTCGTCGAGGCCGGCTTTGCGGGCCTTGGTCAGCCAGCGGCGGAGGTCCTGCCGGAGTGGGCCGTGGGCGGCGAGGGTGTTGTCGGTCAGCGTGCGGGTCACAAACGTGCCGCGGCCTGGACGGGCCTGCACCAGCCCTTCGTGCTCGAGCTCGCGATACGCCTTCAGCACCGTGTTCGGGTTGATCGCCAGGGCGGCCACCACGTCCTTCACGGTCGGCAACTGATCCCCCTCCCGCAGCAGGCCGAGCCGCAACGCGTTCCGGACCTGTTGAACGATCTGCTGGTACGGCGAAACCCCCGACCGGCCGTCCAGATGGAACTCGATCATCTCCAACCCCATTCATCTAGGTAACTATCACTATAGGGGTATCCCCTAAGTCGAGGTCAAGCTCCGCGGATGGCGTCGTACCTCCGCAGGGCTTGCTGGCGGGCCTCGGTGTGGTCGACGATCGGCCGCGGACCGCCGTACTTCCACGGTTCGTGGGCGGTCTTGCCGTCGAGGTGGTGCAGTTCGGGGACCCAGCGGCGGACGTAGTCGCCGTCGGGTCGAACTTCAGGCCCTGGGTGACCGGGTTGAAGATGCGGAAGTACGCATCCCCGCGTCGACGAACGGGAACCCGGTCTTTCCTTCGCGCCAGGCGTCGAAGGCGTCGCCGGGTTCGTCGTACTCCATCCGCTCGAACTCCGGCCTGGAGCGGCTTCCAGGAGGCCTGCGGGTTCCGGGCCAGTAGGTCCGCGCAGAAGTCGCGCCAGGCGAGTTCACGTCGGTAGCGTCGGTGAGCTGTTTGCGGGCGAGCATCGTGCGCGGGTGGATTTCGCCGTACTTGAGCGGGATCGACATCCGTGACGTGCTCTCCAGGTCCGGTCGGTCGCGCTCGTCGTCGTACCGGCTGAGGTCGTACTCGCGCCAGCGTTCGAGCGCGGCCGCTTCACCGAGTCTGTACAGGAGGACAGGAGGTATCCCTGGGTAACCGGCGCCCCGCCGCGTGAGCCCGCGCCGAACGCTGTCCCACCCCGACACCTCCTGTCCTTCTGCACCCGGCAGAGCGACGGTGGGCAGATTGGGTAAGGGTTGCCTTGATAGGTGAGAATGGTTGTCGTGAGCGAGCTGATCGATACCACCGAGATGTATCTGCGGACCGTCTACGAGCTGGAAGAAGAGGGCATCCTGCCGCTGCGCGCGCGGATTGCCGAGCGGCTGCACCAGTCCGGTCCGACGGTCAGCCAGACGGTGGCGCGGATGGAGCGCGACGGCCTGATCAAGGTCGAGGGCGACCGCCACCTCGAGCTCACCGACGTCGGCCGCAAGCAAGCTGTCCGGGTGATGCGCAAGCACCGCCTGGCCGAGCGCCTGCTGGTGGACGTGATCGGGCTGGAGTGGGAGGACGTCCACGCCGAGGCCTGCCGCTGGGAGCACGTGATGAGCGACGCGGTCGAGCTTCGGTTGCTGAAGATCCTCGACAACCCGACCGAGTCGCCGTACGGCAACCCGATCCCGGGCCTGGAGGAGCTGCAGAAGGACGGCCAGGCGAGCGGCATCGAGGAGTTCCGGATCGGCGTCGAGCCGCTGGACAAGGTGCTCGACCAGGCGACCGGTGAGAGTGTCCGGGTGCTGGTCCGGCGGATCGCCGAGCCGGTCCAGACCGACGACGATGCCATGTCGGTGCTGCGCCGTGCGGGCGCGCTGCCGGGCCGCGAGGTCGATTCCACCCTCGACGCCGAGGGTGTGTTGGTCGGCAGCCGGGAAGCGGGCGGCGTCATCAGCGATGAAACGGCCGGCCACATCTTCGTCAGCCGGGTCTGAACACTTCAAAGATGTATTAAGACCGCGCACGCTGAGCGCTCGATGCTGTACGGCGTGTGCACACCAGGTACCCTCTGACCGCAATGTCTGAGAACGAGATCGACTGGCCGGTTTACCTGCGGGAGTTCCACACCGCGGCTCCCGGCAGCACCGAAGCCCTGCTGTCCCGCGCGGTGGCCGGCGACCACACGCCGTACCGCTGGCTCGTCCGCGCCGTGTCCGGCGAGGCCCGCCGGGTCCTCGATCTCGCCTGTGGGAACGGCCCGGTCGCCCGTGAGCTGTACGGGCGCTGGGTCGTCGGCGTCGACAACAACCCGGCTCAGCTCGCCGGTGCGCCCGGTCCGAAGGTCCAGGCGGATGCGGTGCACCTTCCGTTCGCCAACGAGGTGTTCGACGTCGTCACCTGCTCGATGGGCCTGATGGTGCTCCAGCCGCTCCCCGCCGTACTGGCTGAGGCGGCTCGGGTTCTGCGTCGTGGCGGTGTTCTGGCCGCGATCGTGCCCGCTGTACGCCCGCTGCGCCGCGGCGACATCCGCACCCTGAGCGGACTCACCACGCGCCTCCGGTCCACCCCGCAGTTCCCGGCGGGCGGTGAGATCACCGAGCTCAAGGACCAGCTGCACCACGCCGGCTTCGACGTGATGGAGAGCCAGCGCGAGCGGTACGTCTACACGATCTACACCCGCGAGGATGCCCAGCGGCTCGTCAACGCGCTCTACCTCCCCGGTACGCCGGATGTTCGCCGCGACACCGCCGCCGGCTGGCTCGCGGACCGCGCCGAGTCGAAGGACGGCCTCGAGGTCGCCATCCCGATCCGCCGCGTCACCGCGATGCGGACCAAGCTCGCCCTCACCGGTTCCTGATGACATCGTTACCGTGTGCCTGTGAGTGCGCTGAGCTGGTCCGTTCGGGTGGTCGACCGGGCGCTCGACGGTGAGACGGTCTACCGCGAGCTGCTGGCCGGGGAACCGGTCGCGTTCTGGCTCGACGGCAGTCTGACGGATCGAGCCGTACGGCGGGTTTCGGTGCTCGGTACGACGCTCGGCCCCGGCGCGGAGGTCGTCGTACGGGATGTTGCCTCCGGCGACGTGTTCGCGGAGTTGCAGGACCTGATCGAGGACAAGGCAGCCCGGCTGTCCGGCGTACCGGATGAGCTGGCCGGGCTGTTCAACGGCGGCTATGTGGGGTACTTCGGCTACGAGCTCAAGGCGCTGACCGGGGGAGCCGCCAAGCACGAGTCGCCGACGCCCGACGCGCTGTGGATCTGGGCGAACCGTTTCGTCGTGATCGACCACGACCGCGACGTCAGCTACCTCGTCGCGGTGGACGGCGTCGATGACGGCTGGCTCGACCGAGCCTCGCGAAGTACCGCGCACTGGTCGATGGCCGGCGTCGATGCGCCCGCGATCGCCAAGCTCGACCTCGAGGCGCATCTGGAGCAGGACCGCGCGACGTACCTGGCCGGGATCGACGCGTGCATGGCCGCGCTCGAGGCGGGCCAGACGTACGAGGTCTGCCTGACGAACCGCGTCCGCCTTCCGGCCGTGCCCGACCCGTTCGAGTTCTTCCTCTGGCAGCGGGCGAACAACCCAGCGCCGTACGCCGCCTTCCTCCGGTACGGCGATCTGGCCATCGCGAGCTCGTCGCCGGAGCGGTTCCTGACGGTGGATGCCGACGGCTGGGCCGAGTGCCGGCCGATCAAGGGGACGGCGCCGCGGGAGGCGGATCCGACGCAGGACGAGTTGGCCGCGAAGGCGCTCGCCGAGGACGAGAAGACCCGGGCCGAGAATCTGATGATCGTCGACTTGATCCGCAACGACCTCGGCCGGGTGAGCGAAGCGGGGACGGTGCATGTGCCGCAGCTGATGGAGGTCGAGAGCTACCGGACCGTGCATCAGCTCGTCACCACGGTCCGCGGCCGGTTGCGGTCCGGGGTGTCGGCGCTGGACGCTGTCCGGGCGTGCTTCCCGCCGGGGTCGATGACGGGGGCGCCGAAGATCCGGACGATGGAGCTGCTGGACGAGCTCGAGTGGAGTGCGCGCGGGGTGTACTCCGGGGCGCTCGGGTATCTGACCGTGGACGGCCGAGCGGATCTCAGCGTGGTGATCCGTACCGCCGTACTGACGCCGTCCGAGACGGTGATCGGTGCGGGTGGCGCGATCGTGCTCGACTCCGAGCCGGTCGCGGAGTACGACGAGATGTTGCTCAAGGCAATCGCGACGGTGGGCGGAGCGTCCGCCGGGCGGCCGTGACGAAAGGGGAGTGACGAAAGGGTGGGGGAGATGAGTGAACTGCAGGTGGCCGATTCGTTCCTTGTTGCCAATGGCAAGGTTCGGGGGATCGAGCTGCACCGGGAGCGGTTCGTCGGGTCGTGCGCGGCCGCCGGCGTCGATGCGGGGAGGTTCTGGGCCGAGCAGATCGGGCGGTTGCCGGGGTTCGGGCGGTGGTTCCCGCGGTTCGAGCTGCGGGTGTCGGGTGAGCTCGCGGTTCAGTTGCGGCCTGCACCGCCGGTCGGTGGGCGCGTGCGCGTCGCCGTACACGAAGGTCGCGATCCTCGGGTTTCGCCGCGGGTGAAGGGGCCGGATCTGGAGCTGCTCGGGAAGCTGAAGGATGCCGCGCCCGATCGAGCCGACGAGATCCTGTTGCTGGACGAGGACGGCACTGTGCTCGAGGCCGCGTACTCAGCCGTCGCCTGGTGGGAGGACGAGACGCTCTGCTTCCCGCCGTCGGACCGTCCACTGCTTCCGTCCGTCACCGCGCAACTCCTCCGCCAGATCGCCGTCGGGCAAGGCGTCGAGGTCGCCGAACACGCCCGCACCCCCGCCGACCTCCAGTCCTCCGAAGCCTGGCTCCTCAACGCCCTGCACGGCATCCGCCCCATCCACGCCTGGCGCGACTCCGCCATAGACCCCCTCCCCAACTCCCAATCCGCCCTCTGGCAAAACCACCTCACCGCCCTAGCCAAGCCCCTCTAACCCCCCACCGCCGTCCCGGCGGGATCAGGTGAGCCGGCGCTCAGTCGTGGATATCTGTTCCGCGCGGGAGCAGATATCCACGACTCGGCGGCAGTTCGAGATCCCGGCGCCAGACAGTTGCAGCTCATGCTGCTTGCTAAAAGTGATATCAAGTTGATAGCTTGGGGATATAGGGAGAGGAGTGGGGATGGCTGAGGTGGATGTGGTGGAGATGCCGGTGCCGAAGGTGGCCGAGCGGGGTGCGTGGAACGTCAACGGGTGGCCGGTGGCGTTCGCGGCGTTGGTGGTGCTGGTGGCGGGGGTGGTGCAGTTCTCCGTCGGCACCGCGAACGGGCAGGGTGCGATGGTCGTGCTCGGGATCGTGCTGTTCGTCGCCGCGCTGATCGTGGCCGCCGGGCTCACCCCGGTGTCGCCGGGGCGGGCGCGCGTACTGCAGATCCTCGGCCGGTACGCCGGCACGATCCGGACCGACGGGCTGCGCTGGGTGAACCCGATCGCGACCCGCAAGGAAGTGTCCACCCGGATTCGCAACCACGAGACGGCCGTTGCCAAGGTCAACGATGCCGACGGCAACCCGACCGAGATCGCCGCGGTCGTGGTCTGGCAGGTCGAGGACACCGCGCAGGCGATGTTCGAGGTGGACGACTTCGTCGAGTTCGTCGCGATCCAGACCGAGACCGCGGTCCGGCACATCGCCAACAGCTACCCGTACGACGTCCACACCGAGGACGGCGGCCTGTCGTTGCGGGACAGCACCGACGAGATCACCGAGACGCTGTCGGCCGAGATCGCCGCCCGGGTCCAGGCGGCCGGGGTGCGGGTGATCGAGTCGCGCATCACCCACCTCGCCTACGCGCCGGAGATCGCCCAGGCGATGCTGCGCCGCCAGCAGGCGGGGGCGATCGTCGCGGCCCGGCAGCGAATTGTCGAAGGTGCGGTCGGCATGGTCGAGCTCGCGCTGGAGCGGCTGTCCGAGCACGAGGTGGTCGAGCTGGACGAGGAGCGCAAGGCGGCGATGGTCAGCAACCTGATGGTGGTGCTGTGCGGCGATCGCGACGCCCAACCGGTGGTCAACACCGGCTCGCTCTACCAGTGAGCGCGGACCGTGGCCGTCGAACGGAAGAAGATCCTGCTCCGGCTGGATCCCGTGGTGCATGACGCGCTGGCCCGGTGGGCGGCCGACGACCTGCGCAGCACCAACGCACAGATCGAGTTCCTGCTCCGCCGGGCGCTCGCCGATGCCGGCCGCCTGCCGGGCAACGTGGGCAAGATGCGCCGCCCCGGCCGCCCCGCCAAGGAGGCAGACGATGACTAGAGCAACGGTCACGCCGATACGGCGTGCCGGACGGGGAGCGGTACGGCGAGACACCAGTCGCCGCGTTGTTGCACTGGGCAAGCTAAAGGCCCCGGATGCCTTGGCTGCAAGGCTTTTCCTGCTCGCCTACGATCCGCAGACCGGCAAGCTCGCGGCGCGGTCGAGGCTCGGGAAGATCCTTCGCGCCGCCGCGCTCGTCGATCTCCAGCTGAGCGGGAACCTTGCCGATGACAACGGCCGGGCCCGGCTGACCAAGGCGGCCGATCCGGCCGATGCGGTGCTCGCCGCAGTGCTCGGCGACATCCGCCGGGTCGGACCGCGCAAGTGGCGGACCTGGGTGGACAGGCATCCGCGCACGATCGTCCGTGACGTCCGCAGCGACCTCGAACGCGCCCGCCTGATCAAGGTCGAGCCGTACCGCGTTCTCGGCGTCTTCCCCGCTCATCGCATCACCATGCGGCAGCCACTGATCCGTCGTCAGCTGCTGCAGAGAGCGACGGACACGCTCCGGCCGGCCCGGCTCGTCACCCGGGTCGACCTCCGCGACGCGGCGATCGTCGTACTGGCGTCGACCGGTGATGTTCGCACCGTCCTCAGCAAGGACCAGGGCAAGCGCCACAAGGAACGCCTGGCGCAGCTCGCCGTCCGCGTGGGACCGGTCGTACCGGCGCTGAAAAAGGCCCTGCAGCAGTCGTCGTGACCCGGTGAGGTCGTATGGTTCGTTACTCACGTAACGAACCAGGGAGGGGGCCGTGGTGTTCGACGACCGGAGCCCGATCTATCTGCAGATCGCGGACCAGATCAAGAGCGACATCGTCACCGGTGCCCTCGCCGAGGACGAGCAGGTGATGTCGACGAACCAGTACGCCGCGTCCTACCGGATCAACCCCGCCACCGCGGCGAAGGGCTTCGCCCAGTTGGTCGACGAAGGCGTCCTGTACAAGAAGCGCGGCATCGGCATGTTCGTCGCCCCGAACGCCCGCGACCTGCTCCGCACCAGCCGCCGCGATTCGTTCTTCGCCGAGGTGGTCGACCCGATGATCCGGGAGGCCAAGGCGATCGGCGTACCCCTGAAGGACGTCGTCCAGCACATCCGCCACTACGGAGACGCCTGATGAACCAAACGCTCGCCGTACGGACGGAGAACCTGTCCGTCAGCTTCGCCGGCGTGCCCGCGCTTGACCGGCTCGACCTGCGACTCGCGCCAGGCAAGATCCACGGGCTCCTCGGCCGCAACGGCTCCGGCAAGAGCACGCTCGCGGCCACGCTGGCAGGCTTCCGGCAGCCCGACGAAGGCCGCGTCCTGATCGAAGGCAGTGATCTCGGTACGGCGCTCGAGCCTTACGAGAACGCGGTCGTGACCAGCCGGATCTGCCTGATCCGCGAGTCGGGCGATCTCGTCGACGCCGCGGCCGTGAAGCATGTGATTGCTCTGGCTGCAAGCCTGCGCCCGTACTGGGACAACGAGTTGGCCGGCGAGCTGCTCGACCGGTTCGAAGTGCCGACGAACAAGCGGGTGCAGAAGCTGTCCCGCGGCAAGAAGTCCGCACTCGGCGTCGTACTCGGACTCGCCAGCCGCGCGCCGCTGACCATCTTCGACGAGAGCTACCTGGGCATGGACGTGCCGTCCCGCAACCTCTTCTACGACGCTCTGCTCGCCGACTACGCCGAAGTGCCGCGCACAGTCGTACTGTCGACGCATCTCGTCAGCGAGGTCAGCACGATGCTCGAGGAAGTCGTCATCCTCGACAACGGCCGCCTGGTCACGCAGTCGCCAGTCGACGCCCTCCGCGGCCGTGGCGCGTCGATCGTCGGCCCGGTCGCGGCAGTGGACGAGTTCACCGCAGGTTTCACCGTACTCGCGGAAGAGAGGCTCGGCGGGACGAAGTCGACGACGGTGCTGGGCGACCTCGATCCGGTCCTGCTGGCCGAAGCCGCTGCGGCCGGTCTCGAGGTCGGCCCGGTCGGCCTGCAGGACCTCTTCGTCCACCTCACCGCTCCAACGGGAGCCAGTCGATGAACGAGCGCAGCGAGTTCATCAGACAGCACAGCGCGTCTCGTGTCTCATCCGCGCCCGGAGCGAAGCGAGGACGTGGATGAGCGCCACAACACTTCCGAACGGCGTGACCACGGTGAGCCGGCTGGGCCACGTTCTCCGCGCGATGGTGATCGGTCTGCGGCAAATGCTGGGTGGCTACTGGCTCATCATGCTGGTCAGCTTCCTGGCGGTCGGGGTCGGCTTCAAGGTCGCCATCGGCGGGATCGACCACAGCATGTGGGACTACGGAACCCAGTCGCCGAAGTACTTCTCGATGGCGCTCGGCATCACCGTCACACCCGCGTACCTGTCTCTGCTGGTTGCCCAAGGCGTCACCCGGCGGATGGTTTCCGTTGCCATCGGCATCTTTCTTGCCGGGGCCGCGGCCGCTACGGCGTTGCTCTGGGTTCTGGTCTACCAGGCCGAGCGCGCGCTCTACAGCTGGCAGGGCTGGTCGCAGACGATGGAGAGCCCGCACCTGTTCACCGACACCTCACAAGCCGGGTTGATCTTCACCGAGTTCTTCCTGCTGGTCGTGTCGCACGAGGCCGCCGGCTGGCTGATAGGCATCACCTTCTACCGCTTCGGCTGGTGGCGCGGAGTGCTGCTCCTGCCACTCTCACTCATCCCGGCCGCGGCGACCGAGTTTCTGCTGATCGCGCAGTGGCTGGCCGATGCCCTCGGCAGCATCGGCTACGATCGACCACCACTCGCAGTCGCCGTACCGACCGTCCTCGTGGTCACCGCGATCAGTCTGTACGCCGGTTACCTGCTGCTTCGGCCGATGGCGCTGAAGCCGGCCAAGGGCTGATGTTATGCACAGGGGGTGTGTATAAGTCGGGCAGTTTCTGTGGATGGCTGCCGGGTGACTGTGGATGACACGCGGTAGGTGGCGAGTTGGCCAAAACTGTTGGCTGGAAAGGCTTGTGCCGCCCTGCTCCACGGCGGTAGAACTGTCGACACGCCGCTCCTCATCTGGGCGGTGGGTCGAACGGAAACCGAGAGCCCTCGCGGTGGGGATCCCCACCGAGGTAGACCGGTGACGGGGTCTGCCGGCTCCACGGATCCGTTTGGGAGGCTGGAGACGTCACTTTCCTTCAGCTAATTGTGGGGCCCCTCCGACTCATACTCGGAGGGGCCTCGCTTCGTCTCCGAGCTCCGACTATCGACACCTGCAGGTACCGATAAGAAACCGCCGGCTGATGCACGGAACGGTTGTGCACCAGCCGGCGGTTCAGCCGCAGCGGCCTCGAGCCGCGGCGGTGTCAGGCAAGCGTGATCCGCAGCGCCGAGCCCGACGACGTCGCTGCCACCCGCACCTCCACTCCACGAGTCGTGGTCACCAGTTCGTACGGCGTCGTTAGACCGTTGAGCGTCGCACTCTTGACCGACGCACCACTCGGCAGCACCGCGCCGACCGTGACCGAAGCATCGAGGTCCTTGACCTTCGCAATGGTCCGCAATTCCTTACCTGCAAGGGATGCCGTCACATCGACCGATCCGGCGCCGAGCCGGATGTTGCTCCCGGCCACCTTCTGCTGGCCCTCCGGCAGCTGCGGAATCACGGCGAGCTTGCCGTGCCCGAGATCCGGGTCCACGCCGAGCTGCTGATGCACGACCGGCCACAAGATGCCGTACGCGCCCCACGCCTGGAGTGCCATCGAGCGGTCGTAGAACGGCCGGCCGATGTTCGCCGGTGAGTCGGGCGACGGCGCGATCTCCGGCATCGCACCCGGCGTCTCCCACACCGTCGGATCGAGCTGGATCCGGGCGTTGCCGGTGGTGTAGTACTGCTGCTGCTCCGTCCCCAGCCGACCATAGTTGCCCTCAGCAACTGCCATGATCGACGTGTTCAGGCCGAACATCGCGCGCTCGCTCTGGACCTGGGAGACGATCGGGTCACAGGTAGCTCCCTTGTTCCCGCCCTCGGCCGAGGTCGGGCCGGTGCCGGTGTGGAACAGGCCGAATTCGCCTGTGTAGCAAGGCCTTTCGCGCTGAGCGAGTGCGGCCGCACCGTGCTCGGCCGATGCCAGCGGCGAGGTCGGCTGACCGGGCCGGACCAGGACCGCCTCCATCGGCGTGACACCGATCCAGTGCCGCTGGAAGATCGGCGTGTTGTCGTTCGCGGGGTTGGCCGGGTCGTCGACCGAATCGGCGTACCCGATGCCTGCCGGCACCCACCACTGCTCCTCGAAGCGGGACTCGAGGTCGTTCGCCCGGGTGGTCGCCCACTGCTGGACCTGCGTGTCGTTCTTCGACGCCGCGAGGTCGGCGAGGTCGCGCAGACCGCGGGCGAGGTAGACCGTGCTGTCGAGTTTCTCGACCCCCATACCGGCGCGTTCGACGTTCGCCAGCCCCTCGGGCCAGCCGTCGCCGTCCTTGTCCAGTTCGCGGTAGACATACTGCAGGTTGCGAACGCTGAAGTCGTACATCTCGTCACGGAAGTTGTTGTCGCCGGTCCACCGCCACAGCAGTGCGACCGCGCTCGGGAACTTCACCGTCTCGTCGGTGTTGCCCGCGCTTTGGTTGGAGCCGAAGTACACGTCGCCGGTCGGGACGACTTCGTGTGCGACCTTGCCGCTGCGGTTGTTGAGCAGATCGCTGACGTCTCGCAGCGCGCGCAGGTGTGTCTTCACCGTGCCGAACTGACCGGCCGCGACCGCGGCGAACGCCATGTACTCACCGTCCGTCGCGAACAGCCACGGGTAGTCCGGGAAGCCCGCGCCGAACCAGCGCGCGGTCGGGACCGTGCCGACCGGCGCCGGGTAGTCCTTGCCCTCGTTGACGTCCCGGATCCGCAGGTTGCGTGCCTCCTGCACCGAGTCCGCGAGGTTCTGCTTGCTCCACTCGACGCTCTGCTGCAGTAGCCGGTCACCAGGCAGGTCCACCACAGACATGCTGTCGATCTCTTGCCGATCCCGGGTCTTTGCCTGCAGCAATCCATCCGGACTGCTCAGAGCACGGCGGTACTCGCGTTGTGCCGCAGAAACACCGTTGTCGGACCCGGCCACCGCGAACCAGATGGTCTTCGACTGACCGGCTGCGAGGCTGACGTCGTACGTGAGGCGACCGCCGGTGCCCTTGCCGACGAGTGAGTCGTCGCACCGCGCAGGCGTCGTACCGTCGGCGGGACAAATGACTGCTGGGTCCTGTGGGCCGCGGTTGTTCGGGCCGAGTGCATGTGTCGTCGGACGCAGGGACGATCCGACGAACGCGGCGAAGTCGTGGGTGGTGGCGTTCGCGAACGGCGGGGTGCCCTGTTCACGGAAGCGGAGCGAGCCGTCGGCGTAGGAGCCGGTGTCCGGCAGGTTGGCAGTGGCGGCGCTCGGTGTCGTCCAGCCCCACGGGTACGACTGCATAAGCTCGGAGTGCGCGTCCACGTCGAGCTTGACCGTCTTCGCCGTACTGGAGGTGAGCGTCAAGCCGACGAGGGTCGCGCGGATGCCGTCGGGGACGAAGTCGGTACGGCGTACGTCGACCGCGCCGGAGTAGTCGATCCGGCTGTAGCCGTGGCCGCTGGTGTACTTCGCGGCCGCCACGTCCTTGCCGAGCCAGGCGCCGTCGAGACCGAACCACAGACCGTCGAGGAGCTTGATCGGCTGCGTCCAGAAGCCGCCCATCTCGCCGCGGATGTGCCAGCCGGCGGCGGGGTAGAGGCCGGTCTCGTCGCCCATCGCGTAGGCGCGATCACCGACGACCAGCGACCGGCGATCGGCGAGTCTGGTCGTTTCGGAAAGCTCTGACGGTTGGGCCTGTACGGCGTTGGTGCGCGGGGACGAGCCGGCGGTCGCGGAGGCGGTGCCGGCCAGGATGGTTACTGCGGCGAGCAGCGTGACGCCGGCCGTCCGGCGGGCCCGGCGCGGTGGAGCGGTACTGCGTCTGACGGATGGGCGGGGAGTCATTGGCGGTTCCTCCTTCTCGCGGCGGGGGTTCGCCGCAATCAGCCAGGGGCTGAGCTGCCCCTGATCACCAGTTCGGGTTGCAGCAGGCGTTCGGCCGGTACGCCGGTCGACGTACCGGTCAGGATGTTGATCAGTTCGGACGCGATCCGGTCCATTGGTTGCCGGAGGCTCGTAAGGCCGGGGGAGACGACCTCGGCGAGCGGCGAGTCGTCGAAGCCGGTGACGCCGACGTCGACGCCGGGAGTGAGGCCGCGGCGGCCGAGTTCGCGGAGTGCGCCGAGCGCGAGAATGTCGCTGAGGGCAACGATTCCGTCGGGTGGTTGCGCGCTGTCGAGCAAGGCCGCGGTCGCGCGCACACCTTCCTCGATGGTGTCCTCACCGCAGTGGACGGACAGGCCGCTGGTCGGCAAGCCGAGGTCGTTGCACTTGCTGCGCCACCCGGCCAGCCGGTCCTCGGCCAGACCGGATGACTTCGGCCAACTGAGGAACGCGATCCGCCGCCGGCCGACGTCGTACAAGTGCTGAACCGCCAGCGCGGAGCCGGCCGCGCCGTCGACGTCGACCCACGGGCCCGGCTGGGTTGTCTCCTTCCAGACCCGGCCGAACGAGACGAACGGGATCTGCTTCTCCTTCAGCCAGCCGTGGCGCGGGTCGTGTGTCTCGGTCTGGGACAGGACGAATCCGTCGACCAGCCGGCGCGCGTGCAGGTCGTCGTACACCGGCATGCCCTCGACTGCGGGGGGTGCGGTGAAGAGCAGGATGTGCCGGCCGCTCGTCTCGGCGGCGGCGCAGAGCGCGTGCAGGAACTGGTCCATCACCAGATGGGTCTGGTTCGGCCAGTCGGGGACGCAGTAGCCGATCAGTTCGACGGCGCTGGTGCGCAGGCTGCGGGCGTTACGATTGGGCCGGTAGTTGAGCAGTTCGATCGACCGGTTGACCCGCTCCAGCGTGTCCGGCCGCAGCCGATGCGGTGCGTTCAGCGCATTCGACACCGTCTGGACCGACACCTCCGCGTGGGCCGCAACTTGCTTCAACGTAGCCACGCCGACCTCCCCCAGGGCTTTTGAACGTTAAAACACCCGCAGTCTCCCTCCCACCCTCACCCCTGTCAACGCCTCGCGCCAGTAGTCAGATGTGGGGCGGGCCCTTGCGGATGACGGCGAGGGTGTCTTCCGTGGAGGCCGGTGGGATCCAGCGGCCCCACCAGGTGGCGCCGGCGGCGGCGAATTCGGCTGGGTCACCACCGCTGACCTTCACGTCGAAAGGTCCCGCGCGTTCGGCCAGCAACGCTCGTACGTCGGCTGGAGTGATCTGCTGGGGTGCGTCGGTGGAGCCTTTGTAGGCGCAACTGCCATCCCATCGAGCGATGCGCCGTCGTACGGCGGGCACCAGCAGGTTCCCGCCCACCCAGATCGGGATCCGCGGTTGCTGCACCGGTCGCGCGGCCAACCGCACGCCATCGAGTTGATAATGCTTCCCGGCAAAGCTGACGGGCGAGCCGGTCCACAGCCGATCGATCACCTCGAGGGCCTCGTCCAGCATCTCCGCCAGTACGCGCGGCTCGGTCGGCTCACCCGCCCGACCCATGAACGGATCGTTCGGATCCCCGATCCCGACCCCCAGGATGAACCGCCCACCCGACAGCTGATCCAGTGCCACGGCTTCCGCCGCGAGCTTCCACGGTCGCCGCCGCGGCACCGGAGTCACCGTCGTACCGATCCTGATCCGCGACGTCGTCATCGCCATCGCGGCCAGGCACACCCACGGGTCCCAGGTCGGTTCGGACTCGTCGCCCTGATAGACGAGATAGTCCTCCAGGAACAGCGCGTCCCAGCCGGACTCCTCGGCGACCCGCGCGAGCTCGGCGAGACCGCGCGGGTCGCGTCCTGGTCCGACTGCACCGACCGTCACGGAGAAACGCATGCCGACGACGCTAGTCGCCGGCACCGACAATCCTCAGGCGGCGTGACCGCCGTCGATGCTCAGTTCGGTGCCGGTGATGTAGGCGGCGTGCGGCCCGGCCAGATACGTGATGGCAGCGGCTACCTCGGCAGGTGCTCCGAAGCGGGCGAGTGCCAGGTTGGTCAGCTGCGGCGACGCGAACGGTCCGTCCGCCGGGTTCATATCGGTGTCGATCGGGCCGGGCTGTACGACGTTCGAGGTGATGCCGCGGGCACCCAGTTCGCGAGCCAGACCCTTGCTCAGGCCGGTGATCGCGGACTTGCTCATCCCGTACAGCGTCATCCCCGGCCCGGGGACCCGCTCTGCCACACAGCTCCCGAGATGGATCATCCGGCCGCCGTCGGACAGACGTCGTACGGCGGCCTGCGCGGCGGCGTACGCACCACGGATGTTGACCGCGAGCACCCGATCCACGTCGTCCACGGTGAAGTCGGTGATCGGGCCGATCGCGCCGACACCCGCGTTGTTGACCAGAATGTCGAGGCCGCCGAGCAGGTCCGCCGCCTGCGCGACACCGTTCGCCACTGCGGTGGCGTCGGCCGCGTCGGCTTCGAGTGCGTACGCCGTACGTCCGAGCGCCTCGATCTCCTTCACCACCTTCGCCGCGGCGTCCGGGGAACTGTTGTAGGTCAGCGCGACATCCGCTCCGCGCTCCGCCAGCGCGATCGCCGTCGCCGCGCCGATCCCGCGGCTGCCGCCGGTCACCAAAGCCTTCTTGCCAAGTAGTTCGTTCATGCTTTCAAGTTCATCGGTAGGAACCCGGCGGTTCTGGCGGAAATCCGCCCCCAGTTCCTGGCGTCGCAAAACCGCTCACACCTCCATGTCGCAAAACCGCTAGAGAACTGTCGGTGGCGGCAGGGATGCTGGTGGACGTGTACGAATGCGTGGAGCGGTGTGTACGGGCGGTCCAGTCGAAGGACGCCCGGTTCGACGGGTGGTTCTTCACCGCCGTGCTGACGACGAAGATCTACTGCCGGCCGAGCTGCCCGGTGGCGCCGCCGAAGGTCGAGAACATGCGCTTCTACCCGAGTGCGGCCGCCGCCCAGCAGGCCGGCTTCCGCGCCTGCAAGCGTTGCCGCCCGGACGCGAGCCCGGGGTCGCCGGAGTGGAACCATCGCGCCGACCTCGTCGCCCGCGCGATGCGCCTGATCGCGGACGGCGTCGTCGACCGAGACGGCGTACCAGGCCTGGCCGGCCAGCTCGGCTACAGCGTTCGCCAGGTTCAGCGCCAACTCCAGGCTGAGCTCGGCGCCGGGCCGCTCGCGCTCGCTCGTGCACAACGCGCCCAGACGGCCCGTCTGCTGATCGAGACCAGCGAACTGCAGATGGCCGACGTTGCCTTCGCGGCCGGGTTTTCCAGCGTGCGTACGTTCAACGAGACCGTGCAGGAGGTCTTCGCCCTCTCGCCGACCGAGCTCCGTCAGCGCGCCAAGCGTGGTACGGCGTCGAGCGCACCCGGCACGATCTCGCTGCGACTGCCGTTCCGTGCGCCGCTGAATCCGGACAACCTCTTCGGTCATCTGATCGCGACCGGCGTGCCCGGCGTCGAGGAGTGGCGCGACGGTCACTACCGCCGGACCCTCCGGCTCCCGCACGGCCACGGCGTGGTCGCGCTGAAGCCGATGCCCGATCACATCGCCTGTCAGCTCTCCTTGGCCGACCAGCGCGACCTCGCGATCGCGATCAGCCGCTGCCGCCGGATGCTCGACCTCGACGCCGATCCGGTCGCGGTCGACGACCTGCTCGGCACCGATCCGGTGCTCGCGCCACTGATCGAGAAGGCGCCCGGCCGTCGGGTCCCGCATACGGTCGACGGCGCCGAGTTCGCCGTACGGGCTGTGCTGGGGCAGCAGGTGTCGACGGCTGCCGCGCGGACGCACGCGCATCGGCTGGTGCTGCAGCACGGTGAGGCGATCGAGGATCCGGCCGGCGGGCTGACGCATTTGTTCCCGACGATGCAGTCGCTGGCCGAGCTCGATCCGGAATCGCTCGCGTTTCCGAAGACTCGTCGTACGACGCTCACCACGCTCATCGCGACGCTCGCCGCGGGGGAGATCGACCTCGGCGCGGGCAGTGACTGGGACAAGGCACGCGAGCAGTTGTCGGCGTTGCCGGGGATCGGGCCGTGGACGGTGGAGTCGATCGCGATGCGGGCGCTGGGTGACCCGGACGCCTTCGTGGCCAGTGATTTGGGTATCCGGTACGCGGCGCGTGATCTAGGCTTGCCCGAAGCCCCTAAACCCTTGATCGCCCACGCGCGTGCGTGGCGGCCTTGGCGTGCGTACGCGGTGCAGTACCTGTGGGCTACCGGTGACCACGCGATCAACAAGATTCCTGCGGAGTGAGCATGACCGAGCTGACCACCGACCGTCTGCTGATGCGCCAGTGGCGCGAGTCCGACCGTGAGCCGTTCGCCGCGCTGAACGCCGATCCGGCGGTGATGGAGCACTTCCCGTCGCTCCAGTCCCGGGAAGTGAGCGACGCCCTGATCGATCGGAACATCGCCGCGATCGACGAACGCGGCTGGGGTCTGTGGGCTCTCGAAGTGCGCGAGACCGGCCGGTTCATCGGCTTCACCGGACTGTCGGTGCCGAGTTTCGAGGCGCACTTCATGCCCGCGGTCGAGATCGGCTGGCGGCTGGCGAAAGAGGCCTGGGGCAACGGTTATGCGAGCGAGGCGGCGCGGGCCGCGCTGGCGCACGGCTTCGGCCCGGCCGGGCTGGACGAGATCGTCTCCTTCACCGCTGTGCCGAACGTGCCGTCCCAGCGGGTGATGCAGCGGATCGGCATGACGCACGACGAGCCCGGCGACTTCGACCACCCGCGCCTGGAAGACGGCCATCGTCTGCAGCGTCACGTCCTCTACCGGATCAACCGCGCCCAGTGGGAGGCAACGTTGTGACGTACGCCGTGATGGACAGCCCGATCGGCCCGCTGACACTGGTTGCTGCTGGCAATGAGCTCGCCGGGGTCTACATGGAGCAGCACCGGCACCGTCCGCCGATGGAGACCTTCGGCTCGCGCGACGATTCCGTGCTGCCCGCGGTGGCCGATCAGCTGACCGAATACTTCGAGCACGGCCGGACCACTTTCGACGTACCGATCCACTTCGCCGGCACGCCATTCCAGCAGCGCGTCTGGACGGCTCTGCGGGACATCCCGTACGGCGACACGACGACGTACGGCGAACTCGCCCAGACGCTCGGCCTCGTCCCGGGCGCATCGCGGGCAGTCGGGCTCGCCAACGGGAAGAACCCGATCAGCATCATCGTCCCGTGCCACCGGGTGGTCGGCTCCACCGGCAGCTTGACCGGGTACGGCGGCGGCCTCGAACGAAAGCAGGCGCTCCTGGATCACGAGCGGGGGAACGTACTGTTCTGACAAAAGTGCTCATTCGGTGAGCACTTATCGGGCGCATGCTCTTCGGTATGAGCACATTGACGGATGACGACGCGCTGGCCTGTTCGACCGTGGACGAGTGGCGCGCATGGCTGGCGGCGAATGGGCGCACGGAGCGGTCGGTCTGGCTGATCGTTCATCGCGACGATGCGGGTCTGGTGCTCGCGAGCGCGGTCGAGCACGCGTTGTGCTTCGGGTGGATCGACAGCAAGACGGTCAAGCGCGACGACCGGACGACGTACCAGTGCTTCACCCCGCGGAACCCGCGCAGCACCTGGAGCAAGGTCAACCGCGAACGCGTCGAGCACCTGACCGCCGCGGGCCTGATGACCGCGGCCGGTCAGGAGCTCATCGACCACGCCAAGCGCACCGGCACCTGGGACCTCCTCGCCGACGCCCAGAACCTGATCGTCCCCGCCGATCTCCGGGCCGCCCTCGCCGCGAATCCCCCAGCAGACAAACACTTTCAGACCTTCCCGCCATCCGCCCGCCGCACCATCCTCGAATGGATCACCCTCGCCAAACGCCCAGAAACCCGAGCCCGCCGCATCGACCAAACGGTCAGCCAAGCGGCCACCAACGTCCGCGTCCGCTGACGCCGAATGCTGACGGCGCCCGCCGAGGTCTTCAGGTGGGGGAGGTCGCGGGGTCGTCGACGCGGTCGGTGGCGGATCGCGTGTCGGCCGGCTGGTCGGGTGCTTCGGCCGGGTGGGCCGGTGCGGTGGGCGGCTTCCCGCGGGTGGTGAGGCGGCGAGCGACGGGTTCTGTGTAGCGGGCGGCGATGGGGCCGAGGATGACGAGGATCAGGACGTAGGCCGTGGCGAGAGGGCCGAGTTTTGGTTCGACGCCGACGGCGAGGCCGGCGATGACGATGGAGAACTCGCCGCGGGCGACCAGCGTCCCGCCGGCCCGCCAGCGACCGGCCGAGTGCACGCCGGCCCGGCGAGCGGCGTACCAGCCGGTGGCGATCTTCGTCAGCGAGGTCAGCACCGCGAGCCCGAGCGCGATCGCCAGTACCGGCGGGATCTTCGCCGGATCGGTGCTCAGCCCGAAGAACACGAAGAACACCGCGGCGAACAGATCCCGCAACGGGCTGAGCAAGTTCCGCGCACCATGCGCGACCTCACCCGACAACGCGATCCCCACCAGGAACGCCCCGACCGCCGCCGACACCTGCAACTGCGCGGCCAGACCTGCGACCAGCAGCGTCAGCCCGAGTACGACGAGCAGCAACATCTCCGGGTTGTCCGACGACACCGCCCGGCTGATCACCCTTCCGTAGCGCAGGGCAACGAACAGTACGACGCTCACCGTGCCGAGCGAGATCAGCAAAGTAACGCTTCCACCCGCGAGCCCGACACCCGCCAGCAGCGCGGTCAGGATCGGCAGGTAGACCGCCATCGACAGGTCCTCGAGCACGAGAATGCCCAGCACCACAGGCGTTTCCCGATTACCCAGCCGACCGAGATCGCCGACCACCTTTGCGATCACTCCGGACGACGAGATCCAGGTGACACCGCCCAACGCGACCGCGGCGACCGGCCCCCAGCCGAGCAGCAAGGCGACCGCCGCACCAGGCAATGCGTTCAGCAGAAAGTCGACCGCACCCGACACGTACTGCGTCTTCAACGTGCCGACAAGATCCGACGCGGTGTACTCCAACCCGAGCAGCAAGAGCAGCAGGATCACACCGATCTCGGCGCCGGTGGCAACGAACTCCTCACTCGCTGCCAACGGCAACAACCCGCCGTGCCCGAACGCGAGCCCGGCCAGCAGATACAACGGAATCGGCGAGAACCCGAACCGGCTGGCGATCCGCCCAAGGATGCCGAGGGCAAGGATGACCGAGCCCAGTTCGATCAACAGGGCGGTGGTGTGCTCGTCCATGTCACCCGCCTGCGATCAGGTCGTAGACGGCGTCGACGCCCTCGCGGGTCCCGACGACGACGAGCGTGTCGCCGGTCGCGAACCGGAAGTCCGGGGCCGGCGACGGCGTCGCACCCGTCCGCCGGAGGACGGCGACGATCGACGCGCCGGTCCGGCTGCGCGCCTGGGTGTCACCCAACGTCCGGCCCGAGTACGGCGATCGCGCGGTGACCGGGATGTGTTCGGTCACCAGGTCGATCTCGATCTCACCCCGCACGGGATCGATCGGGGCAGGAATCAGCAACTGCGCCAGGGCGGCGGCTTCGGCGGGATCCAGCGGGACCGTGTCCCGGCAGCTGTCGTCGTCCTCCGGATCGTGAAAGCCCAGGAACCGCCGGCCGTCGTTGTGCACCACCACCGAGACGTGCTTACCGCCCTCGGTGATCAGGTCGTACCGGGTACCGATCCCGGGCAACGTCGTCTTGGTCGGGTGGGCCTGCTGGTCCATGATGCTCCGATCGCAATAGCTGGCGTCTGCAACCATTCTCCCAAACCCATAGTGCACCTTGTCCGGACAAGGACTGTGATCTCGACTGCAATCGGGTGCAGTGCAACGAGTTGCATAGGTAGCCTGCCGGGTATGGCTCTCGAGCACGCGATTCTGGTGTCGCTGACCGAGCGGGCCGGGTCCGGTTACGAGCTGGCCCGCCGGTTCGACCGGTCGATCGGATACTTCTGGCCGGCCACGCATCAGCAGATCTACCGGGTACTGCGCCGGATGGACGAGGCCGGCTGGGTCAAGCACACCGACGTCGCGCAGGAGGGCCGTCCGGACAAGAAGGTGTACCGGGTGTCCGCGGCCGGCCGGGCGGAGCTGTCCCGGTGGCTGGCCGAACCGGAGGATCCCGCCGTACTGCGGGATGGTCTCGGGGTGAAGCTGCGTGGTGCGTCGCTCGGTGATCCCTCCGTTGTCCTGAAAGAGGTTGAGCGGCATCGGGCCGAGCACGCGACCCGGCTCGAGGTGTATCGCGGGATCCAGCAGCGGGACTTCCCGAAACCGGCCAAGCTCAATGGTCGGGACCTGCATCAGTACCTCGTCCTGCGCGGTGGAATCCGCGCGGAGGAATCGTTCGTGGACTGGTGCGACGAAGTGATCGAGGCGCTCCGAAAGGACAACGGATGACCGGGTATCCAAACCTCCTTGAGCCCCTGGACCTCGGACACGTCGTGTTGCCGAACCGAGTGATCATGGGGTCGATGCACACCGGTCTCGAGGATCGCGCGAAGGACTTGCCGAAGCTGGCGGCGTACTTCGCCGAGCGGGCCCGTGGCGGCGTCGGCCTGATGGTGACCGGTGGCTACGCGCCGAACCGGACTGGCTGGCTGACGCCCTTCGGCTCCAAGCTCACCAGCGGCCGCCAAGCGGCCAGACACCGGATCGTCACCGACGCCGTGCACGCCGAGGGCGGCCGAATCGCCCTGCAGATCCTGCACGCCGGCCGCTACTCGTATCACCCGTTCAGCGTCTCGGCTTCTGCTCTGAAGGCACCCATCAACCCATTCAGGCCACGTGCCCTCTCCGATCGCGGCGTGCGCCGGCAGATCACGGCGTACGTCGACTGCGCGGCGCTCGCGCGGGAGGCCGGGTACGACGGCGTCGAGATCATGGGGTCCGAGGGCTACTTCATCAACCAGTTCCTGGCCGAACGAACCAACAAACGCACCGACCGCTGGGGCGGCAGCCCGGAGAACCGCCGCCGCCTGGCGGTCGAGATCGTCCGGCGGACCCGCGAACGCGTAGGCAACGATTTCCTGATCATCTACCGGCTGTCGATGGCGGACCTGGTCGAGGGCGGCCAGAGCTGGGACGAAGTCGTTGCACTGGGCAAGGAGATCGAGGCGGCCGGAGCATCGATCATCAACACCGGGATCGGCTGGCATGAAGCCCGCGTTCCGACCATCGTCACGTCGGTACCGCGCGCGGCCTTCACGTCGGTGACCGCAGCCTTCAAGCCGCACGTCGGCATCCCGGTGGTGACCTCGAACCGGATCAACCTCCCGCAGGTCGCCGAGGAAGTGCTGGCCCGCGGCGACGCCGACCTGGTCAGCATGGCCCGCCCGTTCCTGGCCGATCCCGAGTGGGTGCTGAAGGCAACCACGGACCGGGCCGACGAGATCAACGTCTGCATCGCCTGCAACCAGGCGTGCCTGGATCATGTGTTCGCCAAGCGGAAGGCGAGCTGCATGGTCAACCCGAGGGCGGCCCGCGAGACGGAGCTCCAGTTGCTGCCGACTCGTCGTACCAAGAACATCGCGGTCGTCGGCGCGGGACCGGCCGGCTTGGCGGCAGCCGTGACGGCGGCGGAGCGCGGGCATCGGGTGGAGCTGTTCGAGGCCGACAGTGAGATCGGCGGGCAGTTCGGGATCGCGCGGCGGATCCCCGGCAAGGAGGAGTTCGCCGAGACGATCCGGTACTACCGGCGCCGCCTCGACCTCACCGGCGTCAAGCTCCACCTCGGCCGCCGCGCCACGGTCGACGACCTGGCCGGCTTCGACGAGATCATCCTCGCCACCGGCGTCGTCCCCCGCGTCCCGGCCATCCCCGGCATCGACCATCCGAAGGTCCTCTCGTACGTCGACGTCGTACGGAACGGGAGGCCCGTGGGGGCCACTGTCGCTGTCATCGGAGCGGGTGGGATCGGCGTCGATGTCAGCGAGTTCCTGACTACCGAGTCGTCGCCGGCGCTGGACCTCGAGGCGTGGAAGGCCGAGTGGGGAGTTGCCGACCCGACGGTCGCGCCGGGCGCTCTCGGCGTACCGCGGCCCGAGGCGTCACCCCGGCAGGTCTACCTGCTGCAGCGCAAGGCCGGGAAGATCGGTGCCGGACTCGGCAAGACGACCGGATGGGTGCATCGCGCTGCACTGAAGAACAAGCAGGTGGAGCAACTTCGTGGCGTCAACTATGAGCGGATCGACGACGAGGGTCTCCACTTGACGTTCGGGCCGAAGCGGGAGCGCCCTCGGGTGCTTGCCGTCGACAACGTCGTCGTCTGTGCCGGTCAGGAACCGGTCCGCGACCTCGCCGAGGACCTCCGCGCGACGAACCGTCCGGTCCACCTGATCGGCGGCGCCGACGTGGCCGCCGAGCTCGACGCCAAACGAGCCATCGACCAGGCCACCCGCCTCGCCCTCACCATCTGACCTCCACAACGGGGTTGGCACCGCGGGCCAGTGGCCGTCATCCTCGGGGGAGGCCGACTTCGAGGGGGAATCGCGATGGACCTGGGCTTCGAGCGGATCTTGCAGGTGAAGATCCCGGTGACCGATCTCCAGCGCAGCGTCAACTGGTACCGCCGGGTGTTCGGGCTGCGGCTGGCCTGGGAGTTCGCCGATCCCAGCGGCGTCACCGGCGCGGTCCTCACCGATGACGCCGAGCGGTTTCTGATCGGCTTGCGACGGCTCGACACCGTGTCCGGCGAACCGTCGCTGGCCGGCTTCGACGTCGTCAGCCTCGGCGTACCGTCGGTCGACGTACTGAAGGAGCTGGTCGAGCGCTTCGATGAGCTCGGTGTGGAGCATGACCCGTTGTTCGACCGCGGGCCGGGCGGGGGTGTGCAACTCGACGTACCCGATCCCGACGGCACGGTGATCCGGATCCTGTCGCCGTTCGGTGAGCATGCGCCGTTCAGCGGGGTCGAGTTCGGCCCCGACAGAGCGCCGACCTTCTACTCGACTCCGCGCCTGCAGCTGGACTGAAGCGGGAGCTCGGATCGGCTGATTACTCTGGCGAGGAGTCAGATTGGCTGATCTTGTTTGTTGCGCTTGGCGGCCTTCTGGGCCTTCTTCCACTCGCGCACCTTGGCGAGTGACTCCGGGTCGCTGATGTCGGCGACCGAGCGCGGTACGTCGTCGCCGAACTTGCCGGCCGCCTCGCGCCAGCCCTCCGGCGCGACGCCTTGGGTCTTGGCCAGGATGGCGACGAAGATGTGCGACTTCTCCTCGCCGTACCCGGGAAGTGCGTGCAGCCGCCGGTAGAGCTCGGCGCCGGTGGCGAGGTCCTTCCAGATGTTCGACGCCTTACCGCCGTACTCGTCGGTGAGGACTGTGCAGAGCTGGTGGATCCGCTTGCCCATCGAGCCGGGGAACCGGTGGATCGACGGCTTCTCCGCGCACACCGCAACGAAGTCCGCCTCGTCCATCGCCGCGATCTTGCGCGCGTCGACGTGCCCGAGGCGCTCTTTCAGCTTGGCCGGCCCGCTGAAGGCCCACTCCATCGGCACCTGCTGATCCAGCAGCATGCCGATCAGCAACGCGGTCCCGTCCTTGTTCAGCAGACCGTCCGCGGCCTTGTCACCGGTGATGTAGAGCGTCCCAGCCATGCCGCTCAGGCTACCTGGCCGCTGCGCGAGTTGTCCCTTGTGCTCAGCGCAGGTCTCTGCCGAAACCGGTCTACCGGGCCTATGCTCGGCGAGGGTGGCCAAGGTCTCCCGCCGAGGATTGCTCGCGGCTGCCAATCACGGGGCGCGAGGCCACAACGGGAGGAGCGCGGATGGATATCCGGGATCTGGATCGGCGGGCCGGCGCGGTGCTGGGAGAGGTTGTGATGCAGGTGCGGCCCGAGCACCTGTGGTTCCCGACCCCCTGCCCGGACTGGACAGTTCGTGGGCTGCTCCGCCACATCGTCGGCGCGAACGAGGGGTTCGCGCAGGCCGCGCTCAACGGCTCGGCGCCGGGCCGGGCCTGGAACAGCGGCCGGCTCGGGGACAATCCGGCCGGCGCCTACCGGCGGTCCAACGTGCAGGTTGCGGACGCGTTCGCCGACGGCGGCGCGCTGGACCGGCTGGTGGAGATCCGCGAGTTCGGCTCGTACCCGCGCCGCATCGCGCTGACCTTCCACCAGCTCTTCTGCGTTGTGCACGCGTGGGACGTCGCCCGGGCGATCGACGTACCTTTCGACCCGCCGCAGGACATGGTCGAGAGGGCGCTCGACCTGGCCCGCCGGATCCCGGACACCGACTCCATCCGGGGCCCCGGCGCCGCGTTCGAACGCAGCGTCAAGGTCCCCGGCGACGCCTCCAAGTTCGACCAGCTACTCGGCCTCCTCGGCCGCAACCCCGACTGGGTCTCCCCGCTTGACTGAGTAGTCCTTCAGCTCGATCTTGTCCGGCTGCCCGACCGCCAGCTTCGCGAGGAGACCGGCGAACGGACGCGACGTCATCAGCCGGGTCGAGGTGTCGCGCAGCCGGATGCCGAGCGATGTCATCGGCATCGCCATCTTGATCCCGCCCGGCGGCAGTTCCATCCGCTGCTCGACGTACGCCTGCATGATCTTCTGGTACGACGGGAACGCGCGAACGTGATCACCTTCGGCGGCAGCCAGCTCACCGGCGAGGACGTACGCACCGACCAGTGAGAGCGCCGTCCCGTGCCCAGCCAGCGGCGAACCGCAGTACCCGGCATCGCCGACGAGCACGACTCGGCCGCGGGACCACTCCGGGACCACGACGCGGCTGATGGTGTCGAAGTAGAAATCGTTCGCGGCGCGCATGCCGGCAAGGATGTGGTCGGTGTGCCAGCCGAGGCCGGTGAACCGCTCGGTCAGCAAGGCCTTCTGCGCCTCGACGTCACGGCGGTCGTAGCTGAGCAGGGGAGCGCGGAAGCTGAGCAGCGCCTTGGCGTACCGCGGGTCGTGGTCCGGCCGCAGCCCGACCCAACGCCCACCGCGCGCCGAGTGGATCCGCATCCAGTGATCGAGCGGCTCCGGCGTCTCGACCGTGAAGTACGACGTGTAGCCGCCGAGGTGCTGCACGAACTGCTCCTCCGGGCCAAAAGCAAGCCGGCGAGTCTTGGAGTGCACCCCGTCGGCCCCGACCACCAGGTCGAACCGTCGCTGCAGTCCGCTGGTGAAGGTGACGAGCACGCCCTGTGCGTCTTGGTCCAGCGCAGAGATCGAGTCGCCGTACAGGTATGCGACGCCGGTGGTCGCCTGCTGGAGGATGCTGGCGAGGTCGCCGCGGAGGATCTCGATCTCGGCGACCGCGCCGGCGCCGTCCAAGAGTTCGACCGGCATCGCGGCGGCACGGCGGCCGTTGGCGCGGACGTACTCGAGGCCGCGCTCGTGCAGCTGCGCCTCCTTGATCGCCGGCATCAGACCCATCCGCTCGACCACCACCTTCGAGATGCCGCGGATGTCGATGGTCTGCCCACCGGGCCGGGGCGCCGGCGCGATCTCGACGATCGTCGGCGTGAACCCGTGCCGCCGCAGCCAGTAGGCCAGCGCCGGTCCCGCGATCCCGCCGCCCGAGATGAGAACAGTCTTCGTCATGGTGTCTTCCTCTCCCTGAGGTAGTACACGTACGCTGTACACGTACACCGTCCAGTGCACTGGGTTACGTGTCTAGGCGGAGGCCTGAAGCGCACTAGTACAGGAGGATCGATGGGTGAAGCGCCGTACCGGCTGATCGCGGGCGAGCTCCGGCGGCGGATCGAAGCGGGCGAACTGGCTCCGGGCGACCGGGTGCCGTCCACCCGGGCGCTCGTGCGGGAGTTCGGAGTCGCGATGGCGACGGCCACGAAAGCGCTTCAGGTGCTTCAGCAACTGGACCTGGTCGAGGCGCGGCCCGGAGTCGGCACGGTCGTTGGAGCGCCTCGCGCGTCCGCCCGGCCGTCCAGGGTCGCGCCGCCGGAACTCAGCCGGGATGAGGTGGTGCGGAGAGCGATCGACATCGCCGATGCCGAAGGACTGCAGGCCTTGTCCATGCGGCGGATTGCGGGCGAGCTCGGCGTGGCGACCATGGCGCTCTATCGGCATGTGGGTGGCAAGGACGCGCTGGTGTTGAAGATGGTTGATACGGCGATCGGGGAGTTTGCGCCGCCGGCGACGCAACCGGCGAACTGGCGGGATGCGATCGAAGCGGTGGCTCGGCGGCAGTGGGTGGCGTACCGGCGGCATCTGTGGCTGGCGAGTGCGATCAGCCTCAGCCGGCCACAGCTGCTGCCGAACCTGCTCCCACACACCGACGCCGTGCTCCGCGCTCTAGCCCCCTTCAAGCTCGACAAGAGCGCCTTGATGTACACCGCGATCAGCCTCTTCGCCAACATCCGCGGTCTCGCGCTGGCGATGGAGTCCGAGGTGCAGGCCGAGCAGGACACCGGCCTGACTGCCGACGAATGGGCCGACCAGTACAACAACCAGCTCACCACGATGATCAGCCTGGAGAACCTGACCGGTTTCCGCGCGCTGTTCGAGCAGGACGGCTTCGAGTTCGACTACGACCTGGACCAACTGTTCGAGTTCGGTCTCGAACTCGTCCTCGACGGTCTGGAAATGAAACTGTCCCGGCTACGCTGAGTGCCGACAGGTTCGACATGCTGCGGAGGTGCCGATGGAGCCGGTGTTCGCGCCTGACGTGCCCGACGGCGTACGGCGGTTGTACGAGCGCCGGCCCGAGTTGTTCGTACCGGCGGGGCAGCCGCGGCCGAAGCGGCAGACGTCCTGGTCGGTCGCGCCCGGGAACACCTTCGGCACGCTGCTGGTCTGGCTCGCGGTCTGCGTCGGCGGCTGGATCCTCGCGCTGATCATCATGGCGGCGACCCTCCCGGCCGAGGTCGCGGGCTGGACCGCCGTCGCCCTGGCCGGCGTCGCGTTCGTCGCCACCGGCGGCGTACTGGTGAAGTCCGTGGTCGAGGACCGCGGCCACAAGGCGGTCCGGCTGGAGCACGGGAAGTACCTGCTCCCGGAGGATTTCGACGACGAGGCCGGACGGTTGCTGGGCCGGGCCCAGCGCGCGGTGAAAACGGTGCTTGAGGCAACAGTCACCCAGCGTGGCCTGCTCGACGAGGTGAAGAACGACCTGGTCCTGCCCGAACAGCTCTGGGACATCGGCCAGGTGCTGCACGAGCAGTCCGTACTGCGAGCTCGTCAGCGCGAGGTGGCGAAGGGCATGAAGACCGCCGAGTTGGAAGCGGTCCTCGGCCCGCAGCGTCGCGCCCTCGCCCTCTCGGTCCAGGCCATCAAGCGCAAGGTCGACCTCCTCGACCAGTACGCCGACCGCGTCCGCTCGGCCGATGCCGCCCTCCGCGCCGAAGCAGCCCTCGAGGACGGCGACCGCTACATCGAGCTCCTCGCCCGGACCGAACCAGCCGGCGACACAACCGTCGTACAAGGCTTCGCTGAAGAAGCGACCGCCCTCCGCGACACCCTGACCCGCAGCATCAACGCCGCCCGCGACGCCGGCCGAACCCTAGCCTTGCCCGAGTAGCGCCGCTTCCTCTTCCGCCGACAGGCCGACTCCGAGTGCCGGCTCGCCGCGGTCGCGGTCCCACGCGAGTACGTCGGCGATCGTCTTGCGCACCGGCGTCACCGGCATCCCCGCCGAGCGCGCCTTCGACGGATCACGCCGCCGGGAGTTCCATTCGGTCTCCGGCTCCATCAAGGGGAACCGCGCCGGTGCCGAGTCTGCCGGGACCTGCACCAACTCGACAGTGGTGCCAGCCAGCTCGGCCGCGAGCTGGATGAACTCGCCGATCGTGGTGAAGGGACCGACCGCGTTGAACGCACCCGCGCGCTCGTCCTCGATCAGCTGTACGACGAGTCGCCCCAGATCCCGGCTGTCGATGAACTGCAACGGCTGCTCGGGTGTCGTCGGCAACGCCACCCGGCCGCCGCGCGCACCTCGCCGTACCCAATAGACAACGGTTGCTGACGAGTCGCCCGGACCGGTCACCTTCCCCGGGCGCACGATCGTCGCGCGATCGCCGTACCGCTCCAGCACGTCGTCTTCGCAGGCGACCTTGCAGGGACCGTAGGTTTCGTTTGTCAGCACGTCGGCCGCGCGCATCGGCGCACGGCGTGGAGCGGTTTCGTCGGTCCCCGGCGGCAGCTCGCGCGCGTAGACCGCGTGGCTCGAGATGAACACGTACCGGCCGATCCGATCACCAAGGACGTCCATCGCCTGATCGACCTGACGAGTCTGGAACGCGCTCAGGTCGACGACTGTGTCCCACTCGCCGGTCCGCAGCGCGTCGTAGTTACCGTTTTCCCGATCACCGACCAATTGCGTCACCGCCTCGGGAAGACCGGGACCGCTCTTGCCGCGGCTGAACGAGGTCACCTCATGCCCATGCTCCAGCGCGTCCGCCACGATCGCTTGCCCGACGAAACCGTTTCCACCCAGCATCAGAATCCGCACAACCGCCGACGCTAACCCGGGGCATGGTCCACGGTCGACCGGATTAGGGTGCCGGGTATGACTGAGACGGTTGTGGTTGCCGGGGGCACCGGTGTGCTGGGGGCGGCGGTGACGGCGGAGTTCCTGCAGGCCGGGTGGCGGGTCGTCGTACCGGGACGGACCGAGGAGTCGCTGGGCCGCCTCGGCTCGCATCCGGCGCTCAACCCGGTGATCGCCGATCCCTATGACCCGGCCGGTACGGCGGACGTCGTCGCACTCGCGGCTGCGGACGAGAACGCACCACTGACCGCCCTGGTCAACCTTGTCGGCGGGTTCGCCTCAGGGTCTCGCGTCCACGAGACGCCGATCGAGGATTTCGAGAGCCAGCTCCGGTTGAACCTCCGACCGACGTACCTGATCACTCAAGGCGTGCTCCCGCATCTGCTCGCGGCGGGTCGTGGAGCAATCGTTTGTACGTCGAGCGGCGCCGCGGTTCGGCCGTTCTCCGGAGCCGCCGGGTACATCACCGCGAAGGCGGGCGTGATCGCGTTCGCGGACGCCCTGCACGCGGAGTACGCGCGGGACGGCATCCGGGTGAACACCATCGTGCCCGGCACCATCGACACCCCGGCCAACCGCGCCGCGATGCCGAACGCCGACACCAGCAAGTGGACTCCGCCGGCCCGGATCGCGACCGTCGTCCGCACCCTGGTCGAAACCCCCGGCTTCGCGGGCGGTCATCTGCCCGTGTGACAACCGATCGACCCTGTAACACGTCTGAGGAGGTACAGGTGCGGGTACTTGACGCACACTGGTTCTGGGGCCGGCGACAGGGGAGCCATGGGGACACGCTCGAGCGACACGGGGAAGTCAGACGCGCCCTCCAATAGACGGCGAACAGTCCCCGCACTGCTCGGGCTGACGCTTCTCGGCGTCCTGCTCCCGGGCACCGGATTCATCGCCGGCGGCCGCCGCAAGCTCGGCACGTTCATCCTGGCCGTCACCCTCGGTCTGGTCGGGCTCGGTCTGTACGTCGGTCTGACCCGGCGCGACGAGGTACTCGCGGCAACCGTCGTACCCAGCCGGTTGCTGGCGACCTCCGTGCTGATCGGCGTGGTCGCGTTGATGTGGATCCTGGTGATCATCGCCTCGCACCGCTCGTTGCGTCCGGCAACGGCCGGTCCGGGCGGCCGGGCGGTCGGTGCACTGCTGGTCGGCCTGCTGTGCTTCGCGATCGCGGCTCCGGCGACTATCGGCGTACAGAATGTGCTGGCGCAGCGCGACCTAGTGCAGGACGTGTTCGCGGCGCAGGGCGAGAGCAAGAGCGCGACCCGGCCGTCGGTCGTCAACGAGAAGGATCCGTGGGAGGACAAGCCGCGGCTGAACCTGCTGCTCCTCGGCGGTGACGACGAACCAGGTCGCCCGGGGGTTCGCACCGACACGGTGATCGTGGCGAGTATCGACACCAAGACCGGCAACACCGCGTTGATCTCGATGCCGCGGCAGCTGACGTTCATGCCGTTCCCGAAAGACTCGCCGCTGCACAAGTTCTATCCCAACGGCTTCGGCAAGGAAGGGCTCAGCCTGGAGGGCCGGCTGGAGTGGATGCTGACCGCGATGTACCAGAACATCCCGGATAAGCACCCCGGCATTCTCGGCCCGTCCGACAACGAGGGCGCCGACGTACTCAAGCAGTCGGTCGGCGAGGCAACCGGGCTGAAGCTCGACTACTACCTGCAGGTCAACCTGAAGGGCTTCGCCGAACTGGTCGACGCGCTCGGCGGGATCACCGTCAACGTCAACGAGCGGGTCGCGATGGGCGGCGTCAGCAGTGCCAACATCCCGCCGCCGGCCTGGATCGAGCCGGGCCCGAACCAGCACCTCAGTGGCCCGAAAGCGCTCTGGTTCGCCCGTGGCCGGTACGGCGCCAACGACGACCAGCGGCAGATCCGGCAGCGCTGCGCGATCAAGGCGATCGTCGATGCCGCCGATCCGCGCACGCTGGTGACGAAGTACCAGGCGATCGCCAAGGCCGGACAGAAAACGCTTCGCACCGACATCCCGCAGGAACTGCTGCCGGCGCTGGTCCAGCTGGCTTTGAAGGTCAAGTCGGGCACGGTGTCCAACGTCAACCTGGACGTCTCCAAGCTCCGGCTGAAATACCTCCACCCGGATTACGAAGGCCTCCGCGAGACCGTCCAGAAGGCCCTGGCCGAGCCGGCTCCGGTCGCGAGTACGCCGTCCAAGTCCGCGAGTACGCCGTCCAAGTCCCCGAGCCCGACCCGCAAGCCGACGGCGACGAAGACCCCATCCGCCCCCACCCAGAACCTCGCCGACACCTGCGCCTACCACCCCGAGGGCGACCAGCCCAACTGATTCAGGGGCCCGCGAAGTTGATCTGACGGCGTGTGTCGATCTGGTGGTGGACCGCTCGACGTGAGAGTAAGTGATCGACCGACACGACGAGGAGACCAGCTGTGACGCGATACATGATCATCAACAAGGCGGACGCGGACAGTGAGGCCGGGAAGTTCCCTGCGCCGGAGGTGGCCGAAGCGGTCGGGCAGGTGGTCGAGGACCTGTCGAAGGCCGGCGTCCTGCTGTTCGCCGAGGGGGTGCACCGCAGCTCGCTCGGCGCCCGGGTGAAGGTCGTGGACGGGAAGCGCACGGTCACCGACGGCCCGTTCGCCGAGACCAAGGAACTGATCGGCGGCGTGATCGTCATCGACGTCCGCACTCGCGACGAGGCCGTCGAATGGACCGCCCGTCTGGCCGAGGCCCTTGGCAACGAGGTGGAAGTACGCCGAGTGGTCGAGGAAGCCGACTTCGACCCGAGCTCGGACCTCTACACCAACTGACCCCTCCGATGGGTTGCCCCCTCAACCGGAGGGTTGCCCCCTGAGTTTCCGAGCAGGCAACCCTCCAGCTCCGGGGGCATCCCCTGAGCTGGAGGGTTGCCGCTTGAAGTTGGGGGGTGTGGGTTCGGGTGGTGGGTTGCCGTTGGGCTGGGGTTGTTGTTCTATCGGCGGGTGACGGTTACTGACGCGGGCGGGGCGGTCGACGCGGTTTGGCGGATCGAGTCGGCGCGGATCATCGCGGGCGTCGCCCGGATCGTGCGGGATGTCGGGCTGGCCGAGGAACTGGCGCAGGACGCGCTGGTGGCGGCGCTGGAGCAGTGGCCGGAGTCCGGCGTACCGAACAATCCCGGCGCCTGGCTGATGGCGATCGCCAAGCGTCGCGCGATCGACCTGATCCGGCGCAAGGAGACGTACCAGCGCAAGCTCGCCGAGATGGGCCACGAGCTGGAGATCGACGGCGACAGCGTCGAGGACGACGTGGAAGCGATTCTCGAGGACCACATCGAGGACGACCTGCTCCGGCTGGTCTTCACCGCGTGTCACCCGGTGCTGACCACCGACGCGCGGGTCAGCCTCACGCTCCGCCTGCTCGGCGGCCTGAAGACCGACGAGATCGCCCGTGCGTTCCTGGCCCCGGAGGCGACGATCGCGCAGCGGATCGTCAGGGCCAAGCGCAACCTGGCCAAGGCCGGCGTCGAGTTCGAGGTGCCGTCCGGCGACGAGTTGTTCGCGCGGCTGTCGTCCGTACTCGAAGTCGTCTACCTGATCTACAACGAGGGCTACTCCGCGACCGCCGGCGACGACTGGATGCGCCCGGCGCTGTGCAACGAGGCGATGCGCCTTGGGCGTCTGCTGGCCGAACTCATGCCCAGCGAGCCCGAAGTCCACGGTCTGCTCGCGCTCATGGAGCTGCAGTCGTCCCGAGCGAACGCCCGGATCGGTCCCGAAGGCGAGCCCGTCCTGTTGCTCGACCAGGACCGACGCCGCTGGGACCGCCTGCTGATCCGCCGCGGTCTCGAAGGCCTCGACCGCGCCTTCGCCCTCGACAAGCCGCCCGGCCCGTATCTCCTCCAGGCCGCCATCGCCGCCTGCCACGCCCGCGCCGCCGACCCTGCGGACACTGACTGGGCCCGCATCGCCGGCCTGTACGCCGTACTCGCGCAGGTGACGCCGTCACCGGTGGTCGAGCTCAATCAGGCGGTCGCGATCTCGATGGCGTTCGGCCCCGAGCGTGGGCTGGCAGCCGTGGACGCGCTCGCCGATGAACCGTCGCTGAAGGACTACCACCTGTTGCCGAGCGTCCGTGGCGATCTGCTGTTCAAGCTCGGCCGGTTCGACGAGGCGCGGGCCGAGTTCGAGCGGGCCGCGGGCCTCACCCGCAACGAGCGCGAACGCGCCTTGCTGCTCGAGCGCGCCGCCGCCTGCTGAACTTTTCCGGTACGACGTGTCGATCCGCGGCACCCACGTTCGACGCAGGTGATGAGGCCAGCTGAGTGGCCCACTGACCCAGGAGGAACACCATGGAAAAGGTCACCTCGGCGGACGGCACCGCCATCGCGTACGACCGGATGGGCAGCGGACCCGCGGTGGTCCTCGTGTGCGGCGGCTCGGTGGACCGGATGTCGAACGCCCCGCTGGCAACGCTGCTGGCGCAGAACTACACCGTCTACAACTACGACCGCCGCGGTCGCGGCGACTCCGGCGACGCCGCGGAGTACGCGATCGAGCGCGAGTTCGAGGACCTGGACGCGATCTTCGCGGCCGCAGGCGGCCCCGCCTGCCTGTATGGTACGTCGTCCGGCGCCGCACTGGCCCTGCTTGCGACCGCCGCGGGCCGGCCGGTGACGAAGCTGGCTCTCTGGGAGCCGCCGTACATCCTCGAAGGCACCCGGGAGCGCCCGCCGGCGGACACCGCGTCGATCTACCGGGCCTTCGTCGCGGAAGGCCGCCGGGACAAGGCGGCGGAGTACTTCATGGCCGAAGTGGTCGGGATGCCGGCCGAGTTCGTCGCGATGGCGAAGGAGTCGCCGTGGTGGCCGGCCCAGGAGGCGATTGCCCACACCCTCGCGTACGACGCGACGATCATGGGCGACTACTCGATCCCGGCCGAGGCGGCGGCGGTCACGGCGCCGACCCGGGTGTTCACCGGCGGCGCGTCCGAGGACTGGATGAAGGCCGGCAACGAGGCCGTCCTGGCCGCACTGCCGAACGCGACCCACCGGGTGATCCCCGACCAGCAGCACAATGTCGACCCGGCGGCGCTTGCGCCCGCGCTCAAGGAGTTCTTCGGATGAGCACTGTCACCTCCAAGGACGGTACGACGATCACGTACGACCGTCGCGGCGACGGACCGGCACTGGTTCTCGTGGACGGGGCGTTGTGCAGTCGCGCCCAGGGGCCGCTGCCCGAGCTCGCCGAGATCCTTGCCGCGGGCTTCACGGTCTACAACTACGACCGCCGCGGCCGCGGGGACAGCGGCGACGCGGGGGAGTACGACGTGGAGCGGGAGATCGAGGACCTGGCGGCGGTGATCGAGGCGGCCGGAGGTTCGGCGTACGTCTACGGCACATCATCGGGGGCCGCGCTGGCGCTCCGGGCGGTTGCCGCCGGGCTGCCGATCACGAAGCTGGTCGCGTTCGAGCCGCCGTACGTCGTGGACTCCAGTCGCAAGCCGATCCCGCGGACCTGGATCGCGGATATGCAGGCGTTGATCGACGCGGGGAAGCCGGGGGATGCGATCAAGTACTTCATGACGAAGGGCATCGGGCTGCCCGGCTTCGTGGTCGGGATGATGAAGCTGATGCCGGGCTGGAAGGGGATGAAGGCGGTCGCGCACACGCTGCCGTACGACGCCAAGGTCGTCGGCGGGAACTGCTTCGGGGAACCGCTGGACGCGGCTCAGTGGGCAACCGTCGAGGTGCCGGTGCTGACGGTGAACGGCGGCAAGAGCCCTGGCTGGATGAAGACGTCCGTACGGGCATTGGCGAAAGCGGTGCCGGGCGCCGGGCACCAGGAAGTGCCGGGGCAGAACCACATGATCAAGGCGTCCGCGATCGCTCCGGTGATCAACGCTTTCCTGCACTGACATCGCGAGGGGCGTCCAGACCAGGTCTGGACGCCCCTCGGGCCGTACGACAGCGGCCGGCGGCTACCTGACCGCCGGTGCTGGTATCACCGACTCAGTCGAGTGCTCAGCCGAGGGTGATGAGACCGCCGGCGTTGGCGCGGGCCGCGTCGAAGCGGGCCTGCGCGTCGGCCCAGTTCACCACGTTCCACCAGGCCTTGACGTAGTCCGGCTTCACGTTCTTGTACTGCAGGTAGAACGCGTGCTCCCACATGTCCAGCATCACGATCGGGATCTGCCCGGCCGGCAGGTTGCCCTGCTGGTCGTACAGCTGGTGGACGAGCAGCTTGCCGGCCAGCGCGTCCCAGCCCAGAATCGCCCAGCCGGACCCCTGGATCGTGGTCGCCGCCGCGGTGAAGTGGGCCTGGAAGCCGTCGAACGAGCCGAAGAACTCGTCCACCGCGGCACCCAGCTCGCCGTCCGGCTTGTCGCCACCCTCCGGCGACAGGTTCTTCCAGAAGATCGAGTGGTTGACGTGCCCGCCGAGGTTGAAGGCGAGCGACTTCTCCAGCCCGACGATGGCGCCGAAGTCTGCCTTCTCGCGGGCCGCGGCCAGCTTCTCCAGGGTGTCGTTCAGGCCGTTGACGTAGGTCTGGTGGTGCTTGGAGTGGTGCAGCTCCATGATCTCACCGGCGATGGACGGCGCCAGTGCACCGTAGTCGTAGGGGAGGTCGGGAAGCGTGTACGTGGTCAACTCTGCTCCTTCGTCGGGGCCCGCGGGGGCCGATATCTCCATGTCCTGGTTTCAACTGCACCAGCTTGAAACTTCAACCACGGTTGAGGTCAAGGCGCCACGCGGGGCGGCCGGTCGGCACCTTCGACCAGTGCCCGATGCGGTCCCGCTCACACGCGCCCACACCGGACCCTCCCAGCTTCACATACTCGCCCGCCCGAGCCACGCCCGCATCTCACCTCACATCGCCCCGACGGCGGTGAGAGTCGCCCGCAGGCTTGCGGCGAAGGTCTCCGGCTGCTCGACGAAGCCGATGTGACCGCCCGGAAACCGCGGCGGCACGACGCCGATCCCGGCAGCCAGCGCGATCGAAGTCCGCTCACACAGCTGCCCGCCCGACTCCTCGCCGATCCCGACCACGACGCGGGTCGGCCCAGTGCGCAGTACGTCGAGATCCGGCTGCCAGCGGATGCTCGCGCGCATCTCGTGCTCGAACCAGAACCGCTCGTCGGCGACCGCCTGTGGATCCCGCTCGCCGCCGAACATCGCCTCGACCGCTCCGTCCGGCAGCCAGATGTTCGCCAGCGTGAAGAACTGCTTCCAGGCGCCGATCACGTCGCCGGCCAGGTAGTCGGCCATCATCTGCTCGGAGTCGTCCAGCAGCTTCTCGGCATCCTCGACCAGCCGGTCCAGCGGCGGCTCGTGGGCGATCGCCGTGTGCACCAGCTCCGGATGCGCCTGCGCGAGCGCCAGCACGCTGACCGCTCCACCACTCGACCCGAATAGGGTCGCCGGCCCGAGGCTCAGATGCTCGATCAGCCGCGCGAGGTCGTCCGCGCGCTGCTCGGGCGTGGAGGTGCCGCCGCTACGGAGCCGGCTGCGTTTCACCCCACGCGGATCCGTGGTCAGCACCGTGTGGTCGCCCGCCAGCAGCTCGGCCAGCGGTGCGAACGAGTCCGCATCCATCGGCGCACCCACCAGCACCACCAACGGTCCGGCGCCGCGGACCTCGTAGTACAACTCTGCGTCAGGAACCACCAACGTGCCGCTCATACTCTTCTCCTTCGCCAATATCCATGTCACTGCTACGAACGGCCGAGGCCGTCATGGACACAGCCGCCACAGACTCGTCACTTCTTCGTCCCGCGCCCGCCGATGCCGGGGTACGGCGCTGAACCGGCCGACCACCCGCAACCCGGCGTACTGGAACCCGGTCAGCAAGTCCGAGCGCGACCGGAGGCCGAGATGTTCGGCGAGGTCGGAGAGGATCACCCAGACCTCGCCACTCGGGTTCAGGTGCTCGCGGACCCCGTTGAGGAATCCGTGCAGCATCCGGCTGTCCTCGTCGTACACGGCGTGATCGAGGAGGGATATCGGCCGGGCCGGGATCCAGGGTGGATTGCAGACGATCAGATCGGCCCGGCCGGGTGGAAACAGATCCGTCTCGACCACCTCGACGTCCAGGCCCAGGCGCCGTACGTTGTCCGAGGCGCAGGCCACCGCTCGCTCGCTGTTGTCCGTGGCGACGACCTTCGGAACGCCGCGCTGGGCGAGCACTGCGGCGAGTACGCCGGTCCCGGTGCCGATGTCGAAGGCAACAGTCGCCGTCGGCAACGGGTGATCGGCGACCAGGTCGACGTACTCCGATCTCGTCGGGGCGAAGACGCCGTAGTGCGGATGGATTCGTGCGTTGAGAGCCTCGACGTGGATTCCCTCGTGGCGTAGCTGATGCGCGCCGATCACCCCGAGCAGTTCGCGCAACGGGATCAGCCGTTCGCCGTCAGGCCGGCCGTAGGCCTCCAGGCAGGCCTGCCGGACGTCAGGTGCTCGGCGCAACGAGATCGTGTGGTCGGAAGTTGCTATTAGCAATGAATTGAGTACCCGTGCCCGGAGCGCCTGGTGCCGTCGATGGTCGCGAAAGCCGCCGCCGCGGGCGGCCGGCAACCGCCGGCGCAGAGCGGTCAGCAACTGTTTCGCGTTCTGGAAATCACCCTCCCAGAGAAGTGTGGATCCGCGGTCGATCAGGCGCAGCGCCCGGTCCGCGGAGATGGTGTCGTCCACCGTGATGAGGTGCATGAGTCGTCCCTGCCGTGGGAGTGGAAAGTGGGCAGCACGGCTCACCCGGAGGCCGGTACGGCGCCCGGGGAGCGGGACGACTGGATCAGCGAACGACAGCCGCGTGTAAAGGCGAAGTCACCGCACCACTGTAGACAGGAACCCAGTGGTGCGCTGTTGCTCGGCCGCATCCCCGATCGGCGCCAGTATGAGGTCGGTGATACCCGTGTCCCGCAGCTGTTCGATGCTCTTCGCCACGGTGCCCTCGTCGCCGACGATCAGTACGTCGGCCGGCCCGGCGACGCCTTCGCGATCGAGCATCGCCCGGTACTCGGCGACCTGCCCGGCAAGCGCGAACTCGGTGGCAAAGCGCGACCGTACGACGTCCTCCTCGGCCGTCACGCACACCGCGAGCCCGGCGACGATGCGTGGAGCGGGCCGGCCGGCGGCCGCCTTGGTGATCGACGGCACGACATGCTCGGCCAGTGTCTTCGGCCCCGTCATCCAGGTGATCGTCCCGTCCGCGAGCTCGCCGGCGACCCGCAGCATGGCCGGCCCGAGCGCGGCGATCAGCACCGGCGGAGCCTCTGCGCCGGGCAGGCCGATCGCGCCGGCTGCGGTGAGCGTCTCGCCGCGATGGTCGACCGGCTCCCCGCGGAGCAGCGGCCGGAGGACCTGCAAGTACTCGCGCAGCCGACGGGCCGGACGATCGGTCGGCAGACCGTACATCGACTCGACCATCCGCGAGATCCCCGCGCCGATCCCGAGAGTCAAACGATTGCCGGTCGCCGCCTGCACGGTGAGCGCCTGACTGGCCAGCACCAGCGGGTGCCGCTGCGGAAATGGCACCACCGCGGTGCCCAACTCGATCCCGGGGGCCGTCGCGCCCAGCGCGGTCAGCGTGGTGAGGGCGTCCCAGCCCAGACCCTGCGAGACCCAGGCGCTCGCGAAACCGGCGTCGGCGGCCGCCCGCAACTGACCGGCGATCACCGGCAAGGGGCTGCTCCCGCGCACATCCCCGAACATCATTCCGATCCGCATCAACTGTCTCCTGAAGTAAGTGGGGTGGTCCCCCGGTTAACCGTTGCTACGATATGGGGGACCACCCCAGTTAGCAAGGCAGGTACGGATGCGAGCGGATGCCCGGCGGAACTACGACCGGTTGGTCGCCGTCGCGGCCGACGTGGTCGCCGAGCAGGGTGCGGACGCGTCGCTCGAGGAGATCTCGCGGCGGGCCGGCGTCGGATCGGCCACGCTGCATCGCCACTTCGGCGGCCGGCCGGCCCTCTTGGAAGCCGTTTTCCAGAACAGTATCGACACCGTCTGCACGCAGGCCGACGAGCTTGAGGACCATCCAGAACCCCTGCAGGCGTTGAAGATCTGGCTCCACAGCATGGTTGACCACAGCACCGGCATACGTGGCCTGGGGTCTACGCTGAAGCTGAGTGCCGAGCGTGGCTCGCAGTGTCATGCCCGGATCGTCGACGCTGGCCGTAGCCTGCTCGTCCGCGCTCAGCAGGATGGCGCCGTACCGGACGAGGTGGCGATCGAAGACCTACTCAAACTCGTCAACGGCATCTCGCTCGCCAGTGATCGGGACTCCGCGCTGGCTGGCCGGCTGCTCGACCTGACACTGCGTGGCGTCGCGCCTGGCCGGGACGAATAGACTTCGTCTGCTGAAACCCCTCTGAAGATCGCTTGAGGTTTGTTGTGCTCACCATGCAGGACGCGCTGCTCGCGCTGACGAAGTACTGGACCGACCGCGGGTGCATGGTCGTGCAGCCGTTCAACACCGAGGTCGGGGCCGGAACGCTGAACCCGGCGACCATCCTGCGGGTGCTCGGTCCGGAGCCGTGGCGGGTCGCGTACGTCGAGCCGAGCGTGCGGCCCGACGACAGCCGCTACGGTGAGAACCCGAACCGGCTGCAGACGCACACCCAGTTCCAGGTGGTGCTCAAGCCGGACCCGGGCAACCCGCAGGAGCTGTTCCTGGACAGCCTGACCGCGCTCGGCATCGACATCCACGCGCACGACGTCCGGTTCGTCGAGGACAACTGGGCCAACCCGGCGACCGGGTCCTGGGGGCTCGGCTGGGAGGTCTGGCTGGACGGCCTGGAGATCACCCAGTTCACCTACTTCCAGCAGGCCGGCGGGATGACGCTCGACCCGGTGTCGGTCGAGATCACCTACGGCATCGAGCGGATCATGATGGCGCTGCAGGGCGTCTCGCACTTCAAGGACATCGCCTACGCGCCCGGTATCTCGTACGGCGAGGCGTTCGGCCAGGCCGAGTACGAGATGAGCCGGTACTACCTGGACGACGCCGACGTCGAGTCGCAGAAGCGCCTGTTCGAGGAGTACGCGAACGAGGCCCGCCGGATGCTCGACGCCCGCCTGCCGGTCCCCGCGCACGTCTACGTGCTGCGCTGCTCGCACACCTTCAACGTGCTCGACGCCCGCGGTGCCGTGAGTACGACGGAACGCGCCAAGGCGTTCGGTCGGATGCGGTCGCTGGCTCGGGAGGTGGCTCAGCTGTGGGCTGAGCGCCGTACTGAGCTCGAGCACCCGTTGGGAATCGCCGAGCTGCCCGCGGCGGCGCCCGAGCCGACTGAGTACCCGGCCATCACCGGCACCCGGCAGCTGACCTTCGAGATCGGCACCGAGGAGATGCCGCCGTCGGAGGTCACCAAGACCGCTGAAGCTGTCCGGGCGGCACTGACCGAGAAGCTGGCCGCGACCCGCCTCGGCCATGGCGACATCACGACGTACGCCACGCCGCGCCGGGTGGTCGCGTTCGTCGCCGGTGTCCAGGCGGTCGAGCCGGACGCCGAGCGGGTGGTGCGTGGCCCGCGCAAGTCGGCCGCGTATGACGCCGACGGGAACGTCACCAAGGCCGCCGCCGGGTTCGCCCGCGGTCAAGGGGTGGACACCGCGGAGCTGCATGACCTCGATGTCGACGGCGTCGAGTACGTCGCGGTGACCAAGCCCGACCCGGGTCGTGGTGCTGCTGAGGTGCTGAGCGGCGTGCTGAGTGAGATCGTCAGTGGGCTGCGGTCCGACAAGAACATGCGGTGGAACGACGCCAAGTTGTCGTTCACCCGGCCGGTGCGCTGGCTGGTCGCGCTGCTCGGCGACCAGGTGGTCCCGGTGTCGGTGTCGACGCTGGCCGCCGGCCGTACGACGCGAGTGCACCGGACCGCCGCGCAGCCGCAGGTGGAGATCGCGGCGGCCGAGGGGTACCTGGACCTGCTGCGGATCCACGGCATCGAAGCCGACCCGGCGAAGCGGCGGGCGCAGATCGTCGAGGCGGCACAGCTGCTCGCGGGGTCGGTGGACGGCACCATCGACTTCGACGGTGAGGCCGCGCTGGTCGACCAGATCGTCAACCTGGTCGAGGAGCCGACCGCGATCCTCGGCGGATTCTCCGCCGACTACCTGACGCTGCCGGGCGAGATCCTGACCACGGTGATGCGCAAGCACCAGCGGTACCTGCCGGTGCGCGATGCCGACGGCAACCTTCTTCCGCATTTTGTTGCCGTTGCCAACGGTTCGGTCGATGCGGAGGTCGTGCGCGGCGGCAACGAAGCCGTGCTGCGGGCTCGCTATGAGGATGCCGCGTTCTTCTGGCGGGCCGATCTGGAGACGTCGCTCGAGAAGATGAAGAGCGAGCTGGACAAGCTGGCGTTCGAGGAGCGGCTCGGCTCGATGGCGGACCGGGCGGGCCGGATCGGCCGGATCGCGCTCAGCCTCGCGAATGTTGTCGAGCTGGACGGGGATGACCTGACTACACTGCGGCGAGCGGCCGAGCTGGCGAAGTTCGATCTCGGCTCGCAGATGGTGGTCGAACTGACCAGCCTCGCCGGGACGATGGCCCGCGAGTACGCGCGTCGCGCCGGTGAGACCGATGCCGTTGCGCAGGCGCTGTTCGACATGGAGCTGCCGCGGTCCGCGGGCGACCCGGTGCCGTCGACGACGCCGGGCGCGCTGCTCGCGCTGGCGGATCGGTTCGACCTGCTTGCCGGGCTGTTCGGGATCGGCGCGAAGCCGACCGGTAGCTCCGACCCGTTCGCGCTGCGCCGGGCCGCGGCCGGTGTGGTCGCGATCCTGCGCGAGCACCCGTCGCTCCAAGCGATCACTCTCGACAAGGGTCTGCAGGCCGCCGCCGCAGAGATCGGTGCCCAGGGCATCGAGGTGCCGCCGGCCTCGCTGGAAGAAGTTGCCGAGTTCACCGTACGGCGGTACGAGCAGCAGTTGCTCGATCGCGGCGACGACCACCACCAGGTCGCGGCGGTATTGCCGTTGGCAACGGCTCCGGCGGTCGCGGACGAGACCCTCGCGTCGTTGCAGGAGCTGGTCGGCAGCAACGACTTCGCGGACTTGGTCGCCGTACTGCAGCGCGTCCGGCGGATCGTGCCGGAGGGGACTGAGGCGTCGTACGACTCGAGCAAGCTGACGGAGCCGGCTGAGGTCGTTCTGCACGAGGCTGTTCAGAAGGTCGGCCAGGCTCCGACCGCTCTGGGCGAGTTCGTGACCGCCGCTTCGGTTTTGGTCGAGCCCGTGACGACATTCTTCGACGAGATCCTGGTGATGGCCGAGGATCCAGCCATCCGCGCCGCTCGCCTGGGTCTGTTGGCAGCCATCAGCGCCCTCGCCGCCCCGGTCCTCGACTGGCAGGCACTCGGCACCAGCCTGACTGCGGCCGAGTAACCACCTCAAGTACGGCGACGTGCCCGAACTTCCGGGCACGTCGCCGTACTTGGTGGGTACCGGCTCCGACCGTGTGCCGCGTCGACCTGCTGGACTACCGGATCATCGTCAGGCACGGCGATCCGGGCACCCGCGCCCCGCCACGCGGAACTCGGCTTCTCCGACGGCTGGGTATCGGTCGCCAAGCAACTCGCCGAGGTCGTCGAGAGATGAAGCAACCACCCAAGCGAACCGGTCGGGCTTCGGCTCGTTCGCCACGAAGCGACAGCGAACGGCCTGCTGATGCTTGAGTATGAGACGACCGGCGTTGCTCCCGTGGCGGAGTACGAGGGCGTCGGCGCCTTTGTCTAAGGGATTCGGAGCAGGGGTGACAACCGTTCGGCGATGAGTCGGTAGCCGTCGGCGGTCGGGTGTACGTCGTCCGCGTAGAAGGCCCGGGCTTCGCCGGACGTGAGGACGGTGCGGCCGTCGATGAGTTGCACCTCGGGATCGGTACGCGCGCCGAGTTCCACGCAGGTGCGGATGTCGTCGAGGGTCAGGCCGAGCGCGTTCGGCTTGCCTTCGATGTTCGGCTTGAGCAGGGGAGTGATGACCACCAGGGGAGTGTGCGGATGCCCCTCGCGCACAGTCGAGACGAAGGCTTCGACCTGGCCGGGCAAGGTGCGGCCGCTGTACGTCTCCCCGCCGTACACATTGATGCCGAGGCACAGCGAGATCAGTCGCGCGGGGACGTCCCGGATCGTCCGGGCCGCGATCGGGTCGAGGTGGCACTCGCCGGCGAAACCAAGCGCGACGAGATCCCACTGATGCTTCCGCGCCACCAATGCCGGCCACGTCTCGGACGGTCCATCGGCTCCTGTGCATTGGGTGATCGAGCTGCCGTACGTGATCCATCGCGGCCCGCTCGGCGCCTGCGGGTCCGCCTCGCCGTCGAACGACAATCGGCGTACGGCGATCATCCCCGACTGCGGCAGCCAGATCTCCACCTCCACTGGCTTTCCGGGCAACTCGACCGCGATCCGCTGGTCGCCTGGCTCGATCTCGCAACGCTGGTGCAACGAGCCGTCGACCAGCACGTCGACCGGGGCGAGTGAGGCGTAGATGCCCGGGTCGGCCCGGAGCTCGAGGCTGACGGTGGAGGCCGTCGTACGCCAGATTCCTCGAACGCCGGCCGGCATCGCGGCGCGATCCCAGAGCCGGTGGCCCGGGCGCTCCGGGTCGCCCGTCCAGTCGATCAGGCGGAAGTCCTGACCGCGCGGATCCAGCCGCCAGAACGTCGTCCACCCGTCCGCGTCGACCTCGCGATGCCGGTAACCGGTCCACAGGGCGTTGTCCACCAGCCCATCATTCACCAATGCGGAATCGTGTGTGGCGGAGGTGGGCCGGATAACCTGTGCGGCATGGCGACGACCCGACGGACGAAGGCTGCTCCCGCTACTGAGGCTTGGCTCCTGCTGATCTACAAGGTGCCGAGCGACTCGTCGCGTGCGCGGGTGGCGGTCTGGCGGGAGCTGAAGCGACTCGGCGGGTTCTACGTGCAGCAGGCGGTGTGTGTGCTGCCCGATCGGGAGAACCTGCGCGCCGGCCTGCAGAAGGTGCGCGACCGGGTCGCCGAGCTCGGCGGTTCGAGTGTGTTCCTGACGCTCACCGACGTCGACGACGACGCCCGCGCGCAGTTCGTCGAGGGCTTCCGGAGCCAGTCGGCCAAGGAGTACGCCGAGATCGTCGAGGAGTGCGACACCAAGTTCGTCAAGGAGATCGAGTTCGAGCGATTCCGGGAGAACTACACGTTCGAGGAGGCCGAGGAGATCCGGCAGGACCTGGAGAAGCTCCGCCGCTGGCTGGCGAAGGTCGAGGGCCGTGACTGGATGGGTGCCGAGGGCAAGGAACTGGCCCGGTCGAAGGTCGCCGACTGCGAACGCCTGCTGGAGGAATTCGAGGCCGACGTGTACGAGCGCACCGAAGGCAAGGTATGACTCCCGCGGAGATCGCCCGACGAGCGGAAGCGGTCGCGCCGAGGCTGCGGGAGCAGCTGCCGATCACGCCGTTCGTTCGGTACGACGCGTTCAGCGACGAGCTCGGCGCGGACGTGCTGGTGAAGTGTGAGCACCAGCAAGTGACCGGTTCGTTCAAGGCGCGCGGGGCAATGGCGAAGGTTCTCACCCTCACGGCTGCCGAGCGCGAGCGCGGGGTCGTGACGGCCTCGACCGGTAATCATGGCCTCGGGGTCGGGAACGCGCTGGCGGCGCTGGGTGGTCACGGCATCGTGTACCTGCCGGAGAACGCGAAGCCGGGCAAGGTCGCGGCACTGCGCCGGCTGGGTCTCGAATTACGGGCCGAGGGCAACGATGCCGGTGCGCAGGAAGTGAAGGCGCGGGCATATGCCGCGGAGCACGACCTGGCCTACGTGCCGCCTTACAACGACCCGGACGTCGTCGCCGGCCAGGGCACGATCGGCGTGGAGATCCTCGAGCAGCTGGGCGGCGGCGGCCTCGATGCAGTCGTCGTCGCGGTCGGCGGTGGCGGGCTGATCAGCGGCGTGGCGTCCGTACTGAAGAAGCACCTGCCGGGCATCCGGGTGTACGGCGCTCAGCCCGCAATCGACGACGCGATGGCGGCGTCGGTCCGGGCGGGGGCGATCGTCGAGATCGACGCGGGCGAGACGTTGTCGGACGGTACGGCGGGCAGCGTCGAACCGGGCAGCATCACCTTCCCGCTGTGTCGCGAACTGGTCGACGACTGGGTGCTGGTCGGCGAAGATGCGATCCGGGACGCGCTGCGGATGGTCATCGACACCGAACACCAGCTGATCGAAGGATCCGCCGCGCTGGCCTTCGCCGCCGCGCGCGAACGCCGTACCGAACTCGAAGGCAAGCGTGTCGCAGTGATCTCCTGCGGCGGCAACATCTCATCGCACACGCTGGTCGCCGCACTGGCCTGACCCCATTTCACCGAAGCGCCCGAGGGACCATCCCGCGGGCGCTTCGTTTCGTTGACATGAGAAGAATTCTGTAACTATCGTTTCGCGCAGCAGATGTTTCATCCACAGCGTGAGGGACGTGGGAGATGGACGCGGCAACCTGGGGGCTCGTCATCGCGACGTTCGTCGCGTGTTTCGTGGAGATGGTCGAAGCCACCACGATCGTGATGGCGATGGGATACACCCGGAGCTGGCGATCCGCGCTGGCCGGCACCTTCGCGGCGCTCGGCGCGCTCGCCGTCGTGACCCTGGCGGCCGGCTACGCGCTTGCGAACTGGCTGCCGGAATCTGCGCTGCAGCTGGTGATCGGCACGTTGCTGCTGATCTTCGGGCTGCAATGGTTGCGCAAGGCAATTCTCAGATCGTCCGGCCGCAAGGCGGTCCACGACGAGGACGCGATCTACCGCGAGGAGGTCGAGGCGGCCAAGGCGGCCGGTGAGACCGCGACGGTGAGGTCACCGAGGTGGCCGGCTGGCCAAAGGCCTGGACCTGTTCGCGTTCATGGTCTCCTTCAAAGGTGTCTTCCTGGAAGGCACGGAGGTCGTCTTCATCGTGCTCACCTTCGGCCTGAACGCGGACAACATCCCGGCCGCCAGCCTCGGCGCGATCGCCGCCGTGGTGATCGTGCTCGGCATCGCCGTGGCGCTGCGCCGGCCGCTGTCGATGATCAACGAGAACCTGCTCAAGTACGGCGTCGGCCTGCTGCTCGCGTCGTTCGGGACGTACTGGGCGATCGAGGGCCTCGGCATCTTCCGCACCGGCCGGGAGAGTCTCGACTGGCCGGGGCACGACCTGATGATCCTGGTGCTGATCGCGGCCTGGTTCCTGCTCAGCCGGATCTTCGTCGCCGCGTTGCGCACGCCAACCTTGGTTGAGGTGAAGAAATGAAGTTCCTCAAGGCTTTCGGCCAGTTCTGGTACGACTTCATCATCGGTGACGACTGGAAGATCGCCGTCGCGGTCGTCCTCGCGCTCGGCGTCACGCTGGCGGCGATGGCTACGGATCTCCTCGGCGACACCGGGCTGACGTTGCTCGGTGGTGCCGCGGTTGTCGTCGCGTTCGCCGTCAGCCTGGCGATCGACGTACGTCCGAAGCGGTAGCTACTGTTGGCGTTGTGCGCGAACTGGTTGTGCTGGGCACCGGAAGTCAGGTGCCGTCCCGGGAGCGCACGCAGAACGGATACTTCCTGCGCTGGGATTCCGAAGGCTTCCTGTTCGATCCAGGCGAGGGCACGCAGCGGCAGATGCTGTACGCCGGCATCGCGGCCGGCGCGATCACCCGTCTTTGCATCACGCACTTCCACGGCGACCATTGCCTCGGCGTGCCGGGGATCGTGCAGCGGCTGTCGCTGGACGACGTACCGCATCCTGTCCGGGCGCATTACCCGGCGTCGGGTCAGACCTACTTCACTCGCCTGCGGTACGCCGCTTCGTTCTACGAGCGGGCCGAGTTACTCGAGGAACCGGTCGAGGAGGACGGTCTACTGTCGGTCGGGTCGTTCGGCCAGCTCTGGGCACGGCGCCTGGAACACCCGATCGAGTCCTTCGGCTACCAGTTGATCGAGCCCGACGGCCGGCGCATGCTCCCGGACAAACTCTCCGCGTACGGCGTGAGTGGCCCGGCGGTCGGCCGATTGCAGCAAGCCGGTTCCATCGTCGTCGACGGGCGGACTGTGACGGTCGAGGACGTGAGCGAGCCGCGGCCTGGTCAGCGGTTCGCGTTCATCATGGACACCCGCTTGTGTGACAACGTCCTGAAGCTTGCCGAAAGCGCCGACTTGCTCGTGATCGAGTCGACGTACTTGTCCTCCGAGGCAACGCTCGCGCGGCGCTTCGGTCATCTCACCGCGCGCCAGGCAGCCCGCGTCGCTGCCGAGTGTGGCGTGCGGAAGCTGGTGCTCACCCACTTCTCCCAGCGTTACCTGGAGCCCGAACGCTTCCAGGAAGAAGCCGCCGCCGAGTTCTCGGGCGAAATCCTGGTCGCCTCGGACCTCAGCCGAACACCGGTCCCAGGGCGTGAGCGCAGCTCCACCCGCTGAGCCGAACCCAGCCAACACGAACACTGCATGCTCGGAATCACCGCCCCGCCGGCTGACTCCGGCGTACTAGGCCCGGACATGCCCGGCGACGACCTGACGGTCACCGTCGGCGTCGGGTCGTCGCTGTTCGACGACCGGTACGGCCTCCAGGACCGCAAGCCGGCGAAGCTGACACCGATGAAGGACTTCCCCAACGACACCCCTGGATGCCGGCCGGTGCCATGGGGATCTGAGCCTGCAGTTGTGTGCGTCGGAGACTGACACCGTTCTCCATGCGCTGCGGGACATCGCCCGGCACACCCGCGGCGCGATGCAGCTGCGCTGGCGCGTCGACGGCTTCCAGAGCCCGCCGCGACCGTCCGGAACGCAGCGCAATCTGATGGGCTTCAAGGACCCACCGGCGCCACGATTCCGCTGACCAGCCACATCCGCGCGGCCAACCCGCGGACCGCGGCCAGCCAGTTCCTTCGCCGCGGCTACAACTACGACAAGGGCACCGATTCGTCGACCACTCGCTGACCGACCAGACCTCGGTCCTAAAGTTCATCGAGGACAACTGGCGGACCGGCCGGATCGGCGATCACTCGTTCGACCAGCGCGCGGGCAGCCTGACCAGCATGTTCAACTTCCTCCAGCGGCCGAGTGAGCGGAAGCTCATCCTCGACCCGAAGACCGGAGCCGTCGCTCACTGATTCACCTTCCGGCAGGCAAGGACGCCTTTCCTGACAAGGCGTCCTTGCCTGTTGTCGGTGTACGGTGCGGGCATGTCATTGGCGGGGTTGGAAGATCGGTACGTCGAAACGGTGCTCGGGCGGATCCGGCTACGCGTCGGGGGATCCGGTCCGGCGATGCTGTTCTGGCCGAGTTTGCTGATGGACGGGACGCTCTGGGCCGGTCAGGCCGCGCATTTCATCGATCGGTACCAAGTGATTCTGGTCGACCCGCCGGGGCATGGTGACAGCAGTCCGCTGACCAGCCCGTTCACCTTCAGCCAGTGCGCCGAGGTGATCGCCGAGATCGCCGGCGCGCTGGGGGTCGAGCGGGTCCACGTCGTCGGCAACAGCTGGGGCGGCATGATCGGCGGCACCTTCGCCGCTCTCCATCCCGGCCTCGTCGGCGTCGCCGTACTGATGAACGCCACCGCCTCCCCGGCCGGCCTCCGGCAGAAGCTCGAGTACGGCGCACTCACCGGGACGGCCCGGGTCCTCGGCGGCATCCGCGGTCCGCTGCTCGGGCCGGTGGTCGATGCCTTCCTCGGTCCGACCGCGAAGCGGGAAAAGCCGGATGTCGTTGCCAAGGTCAACGAATCCGCTCGCCGGGTGAACATCGCCTCGAGCCGCCACGCCGTCACGAGTGTGGTCCCGCGCCGGCCCGACCAACGGTCGCTGTTCGGCCGGATTCGCACCCCGGTCCTCGTCGTCGCCGGTCTGGAGGACACCACGTTCCCGGTCGCCGAAACCGAGGAGATGGCCGACTCGATCCCCGGCGCGCGTTTCGTCGTACTGGAACAGTCGGCTCACCTCGCGGCCTTGGAATCCCCGGCCGAGGTCAATGCTCTGATCGACGACTTCCTGGCTGACTACTAGCGGTTGCCGCGGTGAGGCGCGACGTCAGGGTGCGGATGTGGTCGATGAGCTCGGGTGGGGACTGGACCTCGAAGGGATGGCCCAGGAGGCCGATGTAGAGAGCCAGCTCGTCGAGGGAGTTGGAGCCGGCTTCGACCTGGGTTGTGGTTGCGCTGATCGGGGTGACGGTGGCGACGCTGGGGGCCAGCCTGTCGGTGAGTTGGTCGGCCGGGGCGTGGATGAGGAAGCGTGCCTGGTGGCGGTAGGCGCCCGAGGCGAGGCCGCGGGTGGTGACGTCCAGGTCGGGGATGTCGCGGGGAGTGAACCGCGGTCCGGTCGGGATGCGCGGCTCCAGCCTGTCGAGTCGGAAGGTACGCCAGTCCGAGCGCTCGAGGTCCCACGCCACCAGGTACCACCGTCGTCCCGTGTGCACCAGCCGATGCGGCTCCGTCGTACGCACGCCCGTCGTACCGTCGTGGCTGCGGTAGTCGAAGCGCAGACCGTGGTGATCGCGACAGGCTGCGGCCACAGCCAGCAGTACGTCGGGTTGGACGACAGCCGCGCCGGACGGCGTCACGGCGATTGCCTGCAGCAACTTGATTCGGTGCCGTAGCCGGGACGGCAAGACCTGCTCGAGTTTCGTCAGCGCCCGGACGGACGACTCTTCGATCCCTGCCACGCTGCCCGTCGCGGCCGCACGCAGTCCGATCGCGACGGCGACTGCCTCCTCGTCATCCAGCAGCAAGGGTGGCAGAGCCGCGCCGGCGCCGAGGCGGTAGCCGGCCACCCCTGGTACGGCGTCGACCGGGTAGCCGAGGTTGCGCAGCTTGTCGACATCTCGCCGTACGGTCCGGGCCCCGACGCCGAGCTCCGCCGCAAGGGCGGCGCCGCTCCACTCCCGGGGCAGTTGCAGCAAGGAGAGCAGCTTGAGCAGTCGTGCAGAGGTTTCCAGCATGTTCGGAATTCTCGCAGCCAGCTAGGACCGAAGCTGTCCTAACCGGGTGAAAGAGTCGAAACATGATCAAGCCATTCCGTATCGACATCCCGCAGAGCACCCTCGACGACTTGGCGACCCGGCTGGCGAACACCCGGCTCCCGGCCGCGCTGCCCGGTGACAGCTGGGACACCGGCGTACCGGTCTCCTGGCTCGCCGAACTGGTCGAGTACTGGCGGACCGGCTACGACTGGCGGGCAGCCGAGGCCGAGCTCAACGCCTACCCGCAGTTCACCACCACGATCGACGGCCAACTGATCCACTTCCTGCACATCAAGTCGCCAGAACCCAACGCCCTTCCGCTGATGCTCACCCATGGCTGGCCGGGATCGATCGTCGAATTCCTCGACGTGATCGGCCCGCTCACCGACCCGGTCGCGTACGGCGGTCAAGCCGCGGACGCGTTCCACCTCGTCATCCCGTCGCTGCCCGGATTCGGCTTCGCCGGCCCGGTCGCGGACAGCGGTTGGTCGACCGACCGGGTCGGGAGGATCTGGGCTGAGCTGATGAACCGCCTCGGGTACGACCAGTACGGCGTACAAGGTGGTGACATCGGCGGGGCCGTGTCGCCCGAGGTGGCGCGGGCGGCCAAGGACCACGTGGTCGGCGTCCACACGAACGGCGGTCCGAGCCTGCCGCCGTTCCCGTTGGACGATGACGAGCTGAAGACGCTGACGCCGCTCGAGCAGGATCGGATCGGCCGGGTCGCGACGTTCATGCGCGAGGAGTTCGGCTACATCTCGATCCAGTCGACTCGCCCGCAGACGCTCGCCTACGGGCTGGTCGACTCGCCGGTCGGGCAACTCGCCTGGATCATGGACAAGTTCCGGGCCTGGACCCACCCGGCCGAAACCTTGCCGGAGGCAATCATCAGCAAGGATCGGCTGCTCACCAACGTGATGATCTACTGGCTCACCGGTACGGCGGGAACGGCGGCGTACGTCGGCTATGCGCAGCAGTCGGCGTGGGGTGCGATCAAGGAGAACTCGGGCGTGCCCACAGCCGCGCTGATACTCGCGCACGACGTCGCAATCCGCCGCTACGTCGAGCGCGAGAACACCATCACCCGCTGGACCGACGTCGACCACGGCGGCCACTTCGCGGCCCTGGAGGAACCCGAACTCCTGGTCACCGACGTCCGCGAGTTCTTCCGGACCCTGCGCTGAAACCGTCGAGCATCGCGCTCAGCCCCGAGGCGGAGGTAGTCGCCTCGGGGCTGCGCCACCAGCGGCCTCGGCGAGGCGGTCAGGCGAAGTCGGTGGAGGTGGTGAGGTGGGACCAGGCGGTGGCTTCTTCGGCGCGGGACTGGGAGGCGCGTTCGGCGTGGGTGAGGGCGTCTTTGCCGAGCAGGAGGCGGAGCGGTGGGTTGTCGAGGGCAACGATGGTGAGGATGGCGGCGGCGGCCTTGGCGGGGTCGCCGGGTTGGGTGCCGTCGGTTTCGAGGCGGTAGCGGTTCATCGCGCCGACGGTTTCGTCGTAGTCGGGACCGACCGGTGCGATCGTCATCGACGTACCGCCCCAGTCGGTGCGGAAGGCGCCCGGCTCGATGATCGTGACCTTGACGCCGAAGGGTTTGACCTCGTTGTTCAGGACTTCGGAGAAGCCTTCGACGGCGAACTTCGCGGTTTGGTAGGCGCCCATGCCCGGCGTGCCGCCGACGCGTCCGCCGACTGAGGAGAACTGCAGGAAGTGCCCGGCGCGCCGTTCGCGGAAGAGCGGGAGTGCTGCCTTGGTGACGTTGACGACGCCGAACAGGTTCGTCTCGAGCTGGGCTCGGAAGTCGGCGTCGGTGGTCTCTTCGATCGGGGCGCTGTTGGCGTAGCCGGCGTTGTTGGCGACGACGTCGAGGCCACCGAACTCGTCGAGAGCCGTCTGTACGGCGGCGCGCGCCGCGACCGCGTCGGTGACGTCGAGGGCGATCGCACGGATCCGATCGCCGTACTGGTCGACCAGGTCGTCGAGCTGCTCGGGTTTGCGGGCGGTCGCGACGACTCGGTCGCCGGCGGCCAGGACTGCCTCGGTCAGGGCGCGGCCGAGGCCGCGGGAGCTGCCGGTGATCAGCCAGATCTTGCTCATGGATGATTCCTAACTAACCGGATGGTTGGATACCTTTCTAGGGAACACCGGATGTCAGAGAAAATCAACCAACCAGATGGTTGCTAGACTGTGCGGTATGGAGAGGAATGCGGACCGGACCCGGAAGCGGATCCTGGTGGCGGCGACCGAGGAGTTCGCCGCGCGGGGGATCGCCGGCGCGCGGGTGAACCGGATCGCCGAGGAGGCCGGCTGCAACAAGGCGATGCTGTACGCGTACTTCGGCAGCAAGGACGGGTTGTTCGACGCGGTGTTCACGGCGTACGTCGACGCCTACCTGGGCGCGGTCGGGTTCGACCCGGCGAACCTGGCGGAGTACGCGGGGCGTGTGTTCGACTACTTCGAGGAGCGTCCCGAGCACCTGCGGCTGGCGATCTGGTATCGGCTGGAGCGCCCTTCGGGATCGCGGTTGGAGGCGATCCTGGCCGTCAACAAGAGCAGGCTCGGTGATCTCGAGCAGGCCCAGCGCTCCGGCGTCGTACCGGCGCATTTCACCGCGGTCGAGCTTCTCGCGCTGCTGCAGGCGATCGCGACCAGTTGGTCGTCGATGAACCCGGAGTACGGCGCGGCCGTCCCAGCCCGGGCCGATCGCCGTCGCGCGGTCGTCGAGGCGGTCCGCCGGCTCGTGTCGGCCTGAGGAGTGTGGCGGAGGCCACCTTGGATTCTCAGCTAACTCATTGGTTCGGTCGATGGAGTTCTCAGTCTGGCGAGCTTTTATCGATGGCAGAGGGAATTGGCTGAGGAGGGCATCGGGATGAACGACAGCGTGGGACAACAGGGATCCGGCAAGAGCCAGGACGGTTCGGGTCAGGGCGGCGGGCCGCACGGCTTTGAGCAGCAGGGTTCCGGCGCGCAGTCGTCGCACGGGCAGCCGAGTGGGCAGTACCCGGGGCAGTACGGCGCTCCACAACAGCCGGCGCCCGGACAGCCGCCGTACCCGGGTCAAGCGCCGTACGGCGGACAGATGCCCTACGGCGGGCAGGACTACGGGCAGCAGCAGGTTGGCGGGTATGCGCAGTATCCGAGCTACTACCCGCAGCCGGGCTTTCCGCCGTACGGCGGGACGCAGAAGCCTCCCCGGAAGCGCGGGCGGAAGTTGCTCGGGGCGGGAGCGCTCGGGCTCGCCGTGGCGATGGTTGCCGGATCGGTTGCCTGGGGCATCGATCAGCACGCGAACGGCTCGCAGCTCGCGCAGAAGCAGCTGGACCCGGCCGCGGTGGCGGCGCAGGTTTCGCCGGGGCTGGTGGATGTGAACACGGTGCTCGGCTATGAGAACGCGAAGGCGGCTGGTACCGGGATCGTGCTCACCGCCGACGGCGAGGTGCTGACGAACCACCACGTGATCGAGGGTGCGACCTCGATCACGGTCACCGACATCGGCAACGGGAAGACATATCAGGCCAGCGTCGTCGGGTACGACGACGAGCACGACATCGCCGTACTGAAGCTGAAGGACGCGTCCGGGCTGCAGACGGCCAAGATCGGCGACTCCGACAAGGTGGCCGTCGGGGATCAGGTGGTCGGGATCGGGAACGCGGGCGGCGTCGGCGGTACGCCGAGCTACGCGGCCGGCAAGGTCACCGGGCTGAACCAGTCGATCACCGCGACCGACGAGAACGGGTCGGACCCGGAGAACCTGACCAACCTGATCCAGACCGACGCCAACATCCAGGCGGGTGATTCCGGCGGACCGCTGGCGAACACCTCCGGTGAGGTGATCGGCGTCGACACGGCCGGTTCGGGCGGCAACAACGGCGGCAACGGCCAGCCGGGCCAGACCGCGGCGACCACCGGCTCCAGCGCGTCGACCGCGACGTTGACCGGAACTTCCGCCGGTACGGCTACGCAGGTGGCGGACGGCGACGGCAACGGGTTCGGCAACGGTAACGGGTTCGGCGGTGGTAACGGCTTCGGAGACGGAAACGGTTTCGGTGACGGCAACGGTTCCGGTGACGGCTCGGGCCAGGGCCAGGCCACGACGCAGGGGTACGCGATCCCGATCAACCAGGCGATGCAGATCGTCGACCAGATCGAGGACGGGAAGGCCTCGGACGCCGTACACCTCGGGGCCTCGGCGATGCTCGGGATCTCGGTGCTCTCCAACGCCGATACGACCGGCGCGGTGGTCAACGACGTGATCGCCGACGGCAAGGCGGACGAGGCGGGGATCGAGCCCGGTGACGTCATCACCTCCTTCGCCGGCAAGACCGTCGAGTCGCCGGACACCCTGTCGACCCTGCTGAACAAGCAGCACCCCGGCGACAAGGTCGAGGTCGGCTGGACCGACCAGGACGGCGTGCAGCACAAAGCAACCATCGAATTGATCACAGGCCCGGTCCGCTGATACCAGCGCTCCCCCCGCTGAAGCGGACCGAAAACGATCGGGCCCGGCGCCTCCTACCTCCCCTCCACGAGGCGCCCGGGCCCGATCGGTGTGTCCAGCCCCGGACCTGCGCCACTCACCAACCCCCGCGCCTGCGTCGCCGCGCTCCCCGGCCGGTCAGCGGCGGCCGGCGGCTCTGGTTTGCGAGTGGTGCAGGTCTGCCGGGCGGTCCACTGGGTGAGCCAAATCGCTGCGGGAGCGGTGAACATGCGTTTACCCTGAAGCGGTAAACATTTGTTCACCGCCGTGAGGACACCTTGTGACCGCCCGTCATTCCGCCCTGCAGAGTCCCCGGTTGATCTTGGCTGCGTTGGCCTCGTGTGGGGTGCTGGTTTCGATCAGCCAGACGATCGTCGTACCGCTCCTACCCGAGCTGCCGAAGATCACCCACAGCGAGCCGGCCGACGTCAGCTGGCTGATCACCGTGACGTTGCTGACCGGCGCTGTCTTCACGCCGCTGCTCGGCCGCGCCGGAGACATGTACGGCAAGCGGCGAGTCCTGCTCATCGCGCTCGGCTCGATGGTCATCGGTTCGTTGCTATGCGCAAGCAGTTCCGACCTGCCGGTGCTGATCGTCGGCCGCGCGTTCCAGGGCGCCGCCGTCGCCGTCGTACCGCTCGGGATCAGCATCCTGCGGGATGAGCTCCCACCGCGCCGGGTGATCCCGTCGATCGCGATCATGAGCTCGACGCTGGGAGTCGGCGCCGCGTTCGGCATCCCGGCGGCGACGCTCGTCGTGGAGTACTCGAACTGGCACACGATGTTCTGGATCTCGCTCGGCCTCGGCGTGCTCGACGTCGTACTCGTGCTGCTGATCGTGCCCGAGTCCTCGGTGCGGACGAGTGGACGGTTCGACGTCCTGGGGGCGATCGGGCTGAGCGCGTTCCTCGTTTACCTGCTGCTCGCGGTCTCGAAGGGCAGCACGTGGGGTACGACGACGATCGTCTGCCTGTACGCCGGAGCCGCCGCGATCGTGCCGATCTGGACAGCGATCGAGTTGCGCACCAAGAGCCCACTCATCGACCTACGGGTGTCGGCGCGTCCCGCCGTTCTGTTCACCAATCTGGCGGCGCTGCTGATCGGCTTCGCGTTCTACGCCAACTCGCTGTCGACCGCGCAGCTCGTGCAGGAGCCGAAGTGGACCGGCTACGGGCTGGGCGAGTCGATCGTGGTGAGTGGACTGTGCCTGCTGCCCGGCGGGATCGCGATGGTGTTGCTGTCGCCGGTGTCGGCGCGGATCTCCAAGGCCCGCGGTCCGCGGTTCACCCTCGCGGTCGCGTCGATCCTGATGGCGATCGGGTACGTCGTACGCCTGTTCACCAGTGGTGATGTCGCCGGGATCGTGGCCGGTGCGACGGTCGTTTCGGCCGGTACGGCGGTGGCGTACTCGGCACTTCCGGCGTTGATCATGCATGCTGTGCCCGTGACCGAAACGGCCGCGGCGAACGGCCTCAACACGTTGATGCGCACGATCGGGCAGGCGATCTGCAGCACGATCGTGGTGACCGTGCTGACCAACGTCACGATCACCAAGGCGGGCCAAATCGCCCCCGCACTGTCGGCGTACCTGATCGTCTTCGTGATCGCCGGGATCGCCGCTCTGGTGGCCGCCGGCCTGGTCATGTTCATTCCGGTACGGCGTCCCGCGCCGGCGTCGGCCGTGGTCGCCGAGGCGGCCGGCGCGGCGATCCCGGACGGCAAAGGTTCGGTGTGACGGATCCAGGGCGGACCGCGATTCTGCGGGCGGCGCGGCGGGCGTTCGCGTTGCAGCCGTACAACGCGGTCACGCTGCGCGGGATCGCCGCCGACGCGAACGTCAGCGCGGCGCTGATCGTCAAGCACTTCGGCAGCAAGGAATCGCTCTTCAACGCAGTCGCAGACTTCAGTGAGGCCGCAGAGCAACTCCTGGCGGCCCCCGACGACGACCTGGGCCGCCACGCCGTACTGACATTGGTGAACCACCGGCGCAAGCACGGCCTGGATCTGCTGATTCGCGTGGTCTTCGCGGCCCCCAGCGGCGACGAACGGGCGCTGATCCGTGAGCACTTCCGCGACCAGGTGACGGCCGCTTTCGCCGCGAGGCTCACCGGTGACGACGCCGAGTTGCGGGCCGAGCTCATCACCGCCCAGCTGCTCGGCCTCGGCGCCGCGATGGCGATCAGCAAAACCGGTACGACGGCCGCCGCGGACCCGGAGACGATTGCCGACCTGTACGCCCCGGGAATCCAGGCGCTCATCCACTGACTGAACACGTGTCTCAACTGCTGGGCGACGACGCTTGGTTATCGTTGTGACGCCGCTAACATGGGCCAACCAGGTCGAGAGGCGCTGCAACGGGCCACCGAGGTCCGCCACGCTCGTTCTGGCGCCCGCGCGACGGGCACTTTGACTGCAAGGGCGCCTCCGGAGATTTCTGGAGGTGACGGCAGGTGAGCCCAGTCTCGTCGGAGAGGACGGGCGCTCTGCGCAAGCTGCTGAGCGAGAGGATCGTCGTACTCGACGGCGCCTTTGGCACGATGCTGCAGAACGCGAAACTGACGCCCGCGGACTACCAGGGCGATCGGTTCGGCGACCACACGCACGATGTCACGGGTGATCCCGATCTGCTCAACCTGACCCGGCCGGACGTCATCCTCGACGTACACCGGCAATATCTGGCGGCCGGCGCCGACATCACCACCACGAACACGTTCACCGCGACGAGCATCGGCCAGGCGGACTACGGCCTGCAGTCCCACGTCCGCGAGATGAATGTCGCCGCAGCCCAGCTGGCTCGGCAGGCGGCGGACGAATTCGGCGGCCGCTTCGTGGCCGGATCGATCGGCCCGCTCAACGTCACGTTGTCGTTGTCGCCGCGGGTCGAGGACCCGTCGTACCGGGCGGTGACCTTCGAGCAGGTCAAGGACGCGTACGCCGAGCAGATCGCGGCGCTGGCCGAGGGCGGCGTGGACCTGCTGATGGTCGAGACCATCTTCGACACCCTGAACGCGAAGGCCGCGATCGCCGCCGCCCGCGAGGTCGCGCCGCACCTGCCGCTGTGGATCTCGGTGACGATCGTCGACCTGAGCGGCCGGACGCTGTCGGGCCAGACGGTCGAGGCGTTCTGGAGTTCGATCGAGCACGCCAAGCCGCTGGTCGTCGGCGTCAACTGCTCACTCGGCGCCCGCGAGATGCGTCCGCACGTGGTCGACCTCGCGCGCTTCGCCGACACGTACGTCGCCTCGCACCCGAACGCCGGCCTGCCGAACGCCTTCGGCGGGTACGACGAGAAGCCGGCGGAGACGGCCGGGATGGTCGGGGAGTTCGCCGAGTCTGGCTTGGTCAACATCGTCGGCGGCTGCTGCGGTACGACGCCGGCGCACATTGCCAAGATCGCCGAGGCGGTCCGGGGCCTGAAGCCGCGGACCGTCGTACCGGCGAACGGCACCACCCGGTTCTCCGGGCTGGAGCCGTTCATGATCGGGGCGGACACCGGGTTCGTGATGATCGGCGAGCGGACCAACGTGACCGGATCGGCGCGGTTCCGCCGGCTGATCGAGTCGGACAACTACCAGGCCGCGGTCGACGTGGCGCTGGAGCAAGTGCGCGGCGGCGCCAACCTGCTGGATGTGAACATGGACGCCGACCTGCTGGACAGCGAGCAGGCGATGACCACGTTCCTGAACCTGATCGCGACCGAGCCCGAGGTGGCCCGGATCCCGATCATGATCGACAGCTCGAAGTGGTCGGTGCTCGAGGCCGGGCTGAAATGCGTGCAGGGCAAGGGCGTGGTCAACTCGATCAGCCTGAAGGAGGGCGAGGAGGAGTTCCTCGAGCGCGCCCGGCGGATCCGCGACTACGGCGCCGGTGCTGTGGTGATGGCCTTCGACGAGAAAGGCCAGGCGGACACCGTCGAGCGCAAGGTGGCGATCTGTGGCCGTGCGTACGACCTGCTGACCGGGATCGGCTTCCCGGCCGAGGACATCATCTTCGACCCGAACGTGCTCGCGGTGGCCACCGGTATGAGCGAGCACAACGGCTACGCCAAGAACTTCATCGACGCGCTGCCGCTGATCAAGGAGCGCTGTCCGGGCGTCCACATCAGCGGCGGTATCTCGAACCTGTCGTTCTCGTTCCGCGGCAACGACGTGGTCCGGGAGGCGATGCACTCGTCGTTCCTGTACCACGCCGGCAAGGTCGGCCTGGACATGGGCATCGTGAACGCCGGTCAACTGGCGGTCTACGAGGACATCCCGAAGGACCTGCTGGAGCTGGTCGAGGACGTCATCTTCGATCGCCGTGACGACGCCACCGATCGCCTGGTCGCCTTCGCCGAGAACGTGAAGGGCAAGGGCACCAAGCGCGAGGTCGATCTGTCCTGGCGCGAGGGGACGGTCGAGGAGCGGCTGTCGCACGCGCTCGTGCACGGCATCGTCGACTACATCGAGGCCGACACCGAGGAGGCCCGGCAGAAGCTGCCCCGGCCGCTCGAGGTGATCGAAGGCCCGTTGATGGACGGCATGAAGGTCGTCGGCGACCTGTTCGGCGCCGGCAAGATGTTCCTGCCGCAGGTGGTGAAGAGCGCGCGGGTGATGAAGCGCTCGGTCGCCTACCTGGAGCCGTTCATGGAGGCCGAGAAGGAGCAGGCCAGGCTGGACGGACGCGCCTCCGAGATCCGGGAGCAGGGCAAGATCGTGCTCGCCACGGTGAAGGGCGACGTACACGACATCGGCAAGAACATCGTCGGTGTGGTGCTCGGCTGCAACAACTACGCGGTGGTCGACCTCGGCGTGATGGTGCCGGCGGCAAAGATCCTGGACACGGCTATTGCCGAGGGCGCCGACGCGGTCGGCCTGTCCGGTCTGATCACGCCGTCGCTGGACGAGATGGTTGCTGTCGCCACCGAAATGCAGCGGCGCGGGCTGAAGCTGCCGCTCCTCATTGGTGGTGCGACCACTTCGAAGCAACACACCGCCGTACGGATCGCACCGGCGTACGAGAACCCGACCGTGCACGTGCTGGACGCGTCGCGTGTGGTCGGTGTGGTGTCGGATCTGTTGGACGACGAGCGTTCCGCGGAGCTTGCCAAGAGCAACGCCCTGGACCAGGAGCGGTTGCGGGAGCAGCACGCGAACAAGCAGCGCAGCCCGTTGCTGTCGCTCGCCGCGGCCCGTGCCAACAAGGAACCGGTCGAGTACGGCGAGCTGCCGGTGCCGGCGTTCACCGGGCTGCGGCGCGAATCGCCGTCGATCGAAACCCTGCGGGCGATGATCGACTGGCAGTTCCTGTTCCTGGCCTGGGAGCTGAAGGGCAAGTACCCGGCGATCCTGGACCAGCCGGTGGCGCGGGAACTCTTCGACGACGCGAACACGTTGCTCGACGAGATCATTGCAGGAGGCTCCTTTACCGCCAAAGGTGTCTACGGTTTCTGGCCGGCGCACAGCGAAGGTGACGACATCATCCTGGACGGTCAGGACGTGTCGTTCCCGATGCTGCGGCAGCAGACCGAGAAGCCGGCCGGCCGGCACAACCGGTGCCTGGCGGACTATGTCGCACCGGCCGGTGACCACCTCGGCGGGTTCGGGGTGGCGATCCACGGTGCCGAGAAGCTCGCGGCGTCGTACGAGGAACGCAACGACGACTACCGCGCGATCATGGTGAAGGCGCTGGCCGACAGGCTGGCAGAGGCCTTCGCGGAGTGGATCCACCTGGAGGCGCGGCGGGCATGGTTCGAGCCGGACGCCGAACCGCTGCTGGAGGACCTGCACGCCGAGCGGTTCCGCGGAATCCGGCCGGCGCTGGGGTATCCGGCGAGCCCGGACCACTCCGAGAAGAAGGGTCTCTTCCAGCTGCTGGAAGCCGACAAGATCGGCCTGGGGCTGACGGAGTCGTACGCGATGACGCCCGCCGCGGCGGTGAGCGGTCTAATCTTCGCGAGCCCGGCGTCGCGCTACTTCACCGTCGGGCGCCTCGGCCGCGACCAAATCGAGGACTACGCCGTACGACGTGGCCTGTCTGTCGACGAGGTGGAGCGCTGGCTCCGGCCAAACCTGGCATACGACCCGGAGTGATCGGGTGACCGTCGCCGTACGCCGTGCCGAGGCTGCAGACGCTGATGCTGTTGCGGCTATCTGGTACGCCGGATGGGGTGATGGGCACCTGGGGCATGTGCCGGATGAGCTGGTGGCGATTCGGACCGAGGAGTCGTTCTGGCGTCGGGCTGCCGAACGGGTGGCCGACACCACGGTCGCGGTGGTGGGTGATGAGGTCGCCGGGTTTGTGATGGTCGTGGGGGACGAGGTCGAACAGGTGTACGTTTCCCGTGATCACCGCGGCTCGGCCGTGGCCGCCGTACTGTTGTCCGAGGCGGAGCGGCAGGTGGAAGCCAACGGTCACCCCGAGGCCTGGCTTGCCGTTGCTACCGGCAACGAGCGCGCCCGCCGCTTCTACGAACGGAACGGCTGGACCGACGCGGGGTCTTTCGACTACCCCGCGTCGGTCGAGACCGGCACCCTGCCGGTGCCTTGCCACCGCTACATCAAGAGCGTCAGAACAGCTCGCTGACCAGCCGCTGCGTCGCCTGCTGGAACGGCGCGGACAGGGACAGCTCGGCGTCGTCCACGTAGTTCAGCGCGGCGGTGAGGGTCTTCTTTCCGTCGGGTGTGCTGTACATCAGCGCCGCGTGGCCGCCGTGACCACCGTTGTGGGTGATGATCTTGGCGCCGCTCTCTGTTTCCTGCACGAATACCCCGAGGCCGTACTCCATCTTGGGAAGGGGCGTCGGGCGGGTCGTCAACATCTCGGCCAGCAGCGGAGCCGGCAGGAGCTTGCCGCTCACCAGCGCGGAGATGAAGGTGTGCAGGTCCTGGGTGGTCGAGACCATGTCGCCGCCGCTGGAGATCCAGGACGGGTTCTGGCTGGTGACGTCGACCGTCTTCTCCTGGCCGTCCTCGTCGTACCTGTAGTAGGCGTGGGCGTGCGGCTCGGGGAGGTCCTGCTCGTTCTCCGGCACCGCGGTGCCCGTCAGCCCGAGCGGCCCGATGATCAGCCGCTGCATCTCCTCGGCCAGCGAGTTGCCGGTGACCATTTGGATCAGCAGCCTGGCCAGCACACGTAGTTGGTGTTCGAGTAGCTCCAGTCCGTGCCCGGCTCGAACCGCGCCGGCTTGGACAGTGCCAGCCGTACCAGCTCCTCGGGCGACCAGGCCTTGAATCGGCCCTCCACCCACTCCCGGCCCTGCCAGGGGATCCCCGGTACGAACGTGCCGTCCTCGATGAAGTACTCGCCCGTGTGGTTGAACACCCCGCTGGTGTGTTGCAACAGCATCCGCACCGTGATTCGCTGATCGAGCTCGAACTCGGGCAGGTAGTCGAGCACCGGGGCGTCCAGCTCGATCTTGCCCTCGGCAACCAGTTGCAGCACCACGGTCGCGGTGAAGGTCTTGGTGTTGCTGCCGATCCGGACATGCCCGTCGAGCGGCGGCGGGGCGGTCTCGCCCAGCTGGCTCAGCCCGGCGCTGCCGACCCACTCGCCCTGCTCGTCGTTCAGGCGCAACTGCAGCCCGACGAAACCGGTGTCGACGATCTCCTGGATGGTCTTCTGCAACTCGGGGCGGTCGGTGAAGGACATGGCGGTGCGCTCCTTATGGGATTGGTTGTCGTGCCTGCCCGGGGCGGTGATGCCGCCCCGGGCGTTGGGTGCCGAGTCTTCAGAGGCTGCGGGCAACGATGTCGCCGTACGAGGTGGTCGCCTTGATGGCGAGCTCGGCGGTGGCACCTTCGGTGTTCTTGAGGGTGTTCTGGATCCGGCCGTAGGAGGTGCCGGCGTCCAAGGTGGCGGAGGTTCCGGCGCCGATCGAGATGTTGCCGGCTTCGGTGCGCAGTACGACGGTGCCGCGCACGGCCTCGGTGATGGTGATGTCGCCCTTCTGGCTGCTGATCTCCGCCGCGCCGCCAAGGCGGCCGACCGTGATGTCGCCGGCCTGGAGGGTAAGGCGTGCGGCTTCGGTCTCGTCGAGCTTGACCGAGCCGGCCGCGCCCTCGAAGGCGACCTCGCCGAGCCGCCCGACGCCCCGGAACTCGCCGGCGGCCAGCTTCGCCTCGACGCGGGAACCGGCCGGCAGCTGGACCGTCACCTCGACGGATCCGGAGGGGCCGAGGATCTGCTTCTTCGCCGGCGGGCCCTGGATCCGCAGGACGCCGTCGACGTACTCGGCAGTGGTCTCTTCTGCCGCCTTCACGTCGCGGCCCTTCGAAGCGTCCGCCGGCCGGACCTCGACCGTGGTGTCGGTCCGGTCGGCGCCGATGACCTGGATGCGCCCGGCGGGGATGTCGAGGACGGCGGAGATCGGGGCGGTGGTGTCGAACTTCTGCATGATGTCTCTCCTGGTCTGCACGTTGTTTCTGATGAGCGAAACACTATGTTGCGTTCAGCTATCCGGCAACATATTCGTTGCATAGTTTCGACATATCCGCAGGTCAGAGCGGAGAAATCATTGCAATGAGTCTCGAAGTTAATGCAACGACGGCGTCGCTTCGTTGCAATGGACGAACCGTGAACGCTATCGTTGCGGCGTACGAAGGAGGCCGCGATGCCAGGTGGCAGACTCACCCAGCAGGAACGCCAGCAGATCGCGCTGGGACTGGCTGACGGCCTCGCCTATGCGGAGATCGCCAGACGCCTGGACCGCCCGACCTCGACCATCACCCGCGAGGTGATGCGGAACGGCGGCCCCAACGGCTACCGCGCCGAGTTGGCCCACCGCGCCACCGAACGTCGCGCCCACCGGCGCCGGCCGGCCGCGCCACGGGGGGCGGAGCCGCCCGAGCAGGCGTACGGACGCGACGCCGACGCCGTGCGCGAGTACGAGGAGACGTTCACCGCCGTCATGCTGACTGCGGGAATGCCCGCGATGATGGCGCGAGTGATGGCAAGCCTCACCCTCACGGACACGGGCAGCCTCACCGCGTCCGAACTCGTCCAGCGCCTCCAGGTCAGCCCGGCGTCCATCTCGAAGGCGATCGCGTTCCTCGAGAGCCAGGGCCTCGTCCGTCGCGAACAGGAGGAACGCCGCCGCGAGCGCTACGTCATCGACGACGACATCTGGTACCAGTCGATGATGGCCAGCGCCCGCGCCACCGCCCAGATCGTCGAGATCGCGCGGCAGGGCGTTGGCGTCCTCGTCCCCGGCACTCCGGCCGCCGTCCGGCTGGAGAACGTCGCCCGGTTCCTCGCCTTCGTCTCCGAGAGCACCGCCCGCGCCGCGGAGCAGGCCCGCGAGATCCTGCACAGCTCAGCCGAGACCGGGGCCTGACCAGAGTCAGACCCCGGTCGGCGGGTTACGGCAGGTAGTAGTTCGGGTTGGGGAGCTTGAAGGTCCGGTCGGCGTAGCCGCCCTTGAGGTCGGAGTACTGATCGCCGAAGTTGGCCACGATGTCGTAGCCGAGCGACTCGATGTGGGCGCGGGTGGCCGACTTGTAGTGGATCGTCGTACAAGAGCCGTTCGGGTCGCCGGCGCAGGCCTGCTTCAGGTAGTCCGGGTAGTTGGCGACGGCCGGCTTGGTGAACAGGCCGTCCTCGCCGTCCGACAGGGTGGTCGGCTTCGGGTAGCCCGCGTCGACGCCGACACCGTCAGCGGTCAGGTTGCCGAGCGTCGCCTGCTCCTGCGCCGCGCCGCGACCGGTGAGGAAGAAGATCGCGTAGCCCTCGCGCTCGGCCGTCTTCACCAGGTCGACCATTCCCGGTACGGCGGGGAAGCGCTGGTTCAGCACGTAATCCGCGTTGGTGGCCGGGTTGTAGGCCCAGTTGCTGAAGATCTCGTAATTCCAGGTCGCCAGCGAGGTGTCGTCGACGTCGAGCAGGATCGCCTTGGCGCCCTTGGTGTGGTGCGGGACCGAGATCCACCGCTGGCCGGCCGCGGCGACCGACGACGCCTCCTTGGCGTAGTTGCTGTCGGCAGCGAACGTGCCGGTGCCGAGCGGATCGCCGTAGTAGTTGCGGAGCTGCTGCCGCAGTACGTCGATGTTGGTGATCTGACGCTCGGACCGCGGCGTCGATGTCTGGATCGCCGGCTGCTGCGCGGCGACCCCGGCCGAGTATGCGACCCCGCCGACGACCGACGCGATCGCGACGCTCGCAGCGCCGGTCAGGACCAGCCGGCGCGACGGCCGGCGCCAGGAACGGATGCCCATGGCTTACCTCTCCACGAAGAAAAGCTTGCGAAGGCAAACTAACTCCATTCCTTTCCAATGGAGTTGCCCCGCGCTCAACTTCAGGGGAAACCTGCACAGGGGTCAGCGGGGGAGCAGGCCCTGGAGGAGCGTGGTGAGTGCGTCGGTCAGGGCGGGCCTGAACTCCATGCGGAGTGGGGCGAGGGTGGGATCGGCCTCGTACGCCTCCAGGACCGGTGGGGCGGGATGGGAGTGCGTCCAGATCGCGCCGGCCAGCAAGCTTCCGGAGGACAGCAGGCGGGTCGCGCCGTCCGCGCCGATCTCCGGTAGCGCGCGGACCACTGCCTCGACCATCCGCGTGAGGCTCACCACGGCTGCCCGCTTGTAGGCCAGCACCACCTCGGTCGAGACGTTCCGCTCGAGTACGGCGGCCTGCGAGCTGATCAGGTCGCAGAACACCGGCCGCCCGGCCAGTGTGCTGACGAGGTTGGACACCAGCAGCTCGGCGCGTTCCGCGATCGGGTCGTCCGGGGAGATGTCGCCTAGGGCCGAGGTCAGGTCGTCGACCCAGTGCTCGAGTTCGGCGGCCGCGAGCTCGAGCAGGACGGCCTCGCGGGACTCGAAGTAGTTGAGGACGTTCGACTTCGCCAGGCCGACGCGACGGCTCAGCTCGTTCAGGCTGAGCTCCGCGACCGGCATCTGGGTCAGCATCGCCGCCGCCGTGCCGAGGATCGCCCGCCGCCGGGCGGCTCGCTGCTCCTCGCTCCGGGCGCGCTGGAAAGTCGTCACCGTCACAGTCTACAGACCGCTGGTCTGTTGTTATCGAACCAGCGGTCTGATAACGTCGAAGCTATAACAGACCAGCAGTCTTTTATGGATGGAGCCCCCACCATGTACGTCGTACCCGATCAGACCGGCAAGCTCGCCGTCGTCACCGGCGCCAACAGCGGTACTGGCAAGGAAGCCGCCAAGCGCCTCGCCGCTGCGGGGGCCCGCGTGGTGCTGGCCGTCCGCACTGTCGCGAAAGGCGAGGCGGCCCGCGCGGAGATCCTCGCCGAATTCCCGGACGCCCAGCTCGAGGTACGGCGGATCGACCTCGCCGACCTGGCGTCCGTACGGGAATTCGCCGACGGGCTGAGCGCGGACGAGCCGCACCTCGACCTGCTCGTGAACAACGCCGGCGTGATGACGCCGCCGAGCCGGTTCACCACTCGCGATGGTTTCGAGTTGCAGTTCGGCTCGAACTTCCTCGGCCCGTTCGCGCTCACGGTCCAACTGCTGCCGCTCGTACTGGCCGCACCCGCGCCGCGGATCGCGACGATGAGCAGCGGCGCCGCCAACTTCGGCAGGATCCAGTACGACGACCTGCAGTGGGAGCGGCGTTATCGCCCGAACCAGGCGTACTCACAGTCGAAGCTCGCCGACCTGATGATGAGCAACCACCTCGCGCGGCTCGCGGCCGACCGCGGTTGGCCGCTGCTGAGCGTCGCCGCGCACCCCGGGTACACCCGCACGAACCTCCAGTCTGCCGGTGCGTCGCTCGGCGGGGGCACGGCTCCGCTCTACGCACGGATCGCGATGCGCGTCTTCCCCTCCCAGGACGTGGAGATCGGCACCGAGCCTTTGTTGTATGCGGCAACAAGCCCGGATGCTCAGGCCGGTGCGTACTACGGTCCCGCGGGGATCTTCGGAGCCGTCGGCCCGACCAAGCTGGTTCAGGCGCCGAAGCGTGCTCTCGACCGGGAGGCCAACGCTCGCCTTTGGTCTGTGGCTGAAGAGCTCACCGGAGTATCGATTGAGTCGTACGCTGCGTAGATGACCGAGTGGTCGAGTGGGGACATCTACGAGTCGTATGTGGGCCGGTGGAGCCGGTTGGTGGCGGCCGAGTTCGTCGATTGGCTCGAGCAGCCGGCCGGGTCGAGCTGGCTGGATGTCGGGTGTGGGACCGGCGCTTTGACCAGCACGATTCTGCGTACGGCGTCTCCCGCGTCCGTGCTCGGCGTGGATCCGTCGGAGGGGTTCGTCGACTACGCACGCTGTACGGTCCCCGGGGCGACATTCGAGGTCCGGTCGGCGGCCGAGTTGCCGGACGGACCGTACGACGTGGTCGTCTCCGGGCTGGTGCTCAACTTCATCCCCGAGCGCGTCGAGGCGCTGCGCCGAATGCGCGAGATCGGGTCGACGGTCGCCGTCTATGTGTGGGATTACGCGGATGGCATGCAGTTGATGAGGCACTTCTGGGACGCCGTGGTCGAGTTGCACCCCGACGCACGCGAGTACGACGAAGCCCGGCGCTTCCCGTTCTGTACGGCGGAAGGCCTGGAGGAGCTGTTCGCCGAGGCCGGCTTCACCACGGTCAGCACGCGGGCGATCGTCGTACCGACTGAGTTCGCGTCCTTCGACGACTACTGGCGCCCGTTCCTCGGCGGCCAGGGCCCGGCGCCGGCGTACGTACAAACCTTGTCCCAACCCGACCAGCAGGCCCTACGCGAAGCCGTCCGCGACCGCCTGCCAACCGAGCCAGACGGCTCAATCCTCCTGACCGCCCGAGCCTGGGCCGCCCTCAGCTGAGGTAGCTCGTCATGTCAAAACTTCGCGGTTGGTTCCGTCGTATCAGTGAGAGGAGAGCGCCGATGAAGTACTTACTGATTTTGCGGGGCGACGCCGCGCACCTACGACGGGACGAATTTGAACGGGCTGCGCGGGAGGCCGGCGAGCTGGTCGACGGCGAGGTGCTGGCCGATCCACAGCTGGGAGTGACGATTCCACCGGGCCCGGCTCGGGACATCGACGCGTACTACGTCATCGACGTGGAGACCTCGGACCGTGCGGTCGAACTCGCTCGGCTGTTGCCCGACGCGCGTACGGCGGGCCGCAGTGTTGAAATCCGCGCCGTCATGCGAGGTGCAGCCGCCGACTTCTAGGTTTTGTCGACGGTGAACCAGAGGTTGGTGGCGGTGGGGTTGTTGGTCACGCTGCGGCGGGTGAGGGGGACGGGGTGGCCGCCGGGGTGGGCGAAGAGGCGGGTGCCGTCGCCGAGCATGACGGGGGCGTAGAGGAGGAGGACCTCGTCGAGTTCGCCGGCTTCGATGCACTGCTTGGCGATGTTGGCTCCGATCACGTTGACGTACTTGTCGCCGGCTGCTTCCTTCGCCAGGTCGAGTGCCTGGGCGAACTGATCGACGTACGTGACTCCTGGCTCGGGGTTGCTCGGCGGGTGGTGGGTGACGACGAACATCGGGCCGTTCCAGCCGCCGCCGAACGCTTTCCCCTCGCCCTCGTCGCCCTTGTGCGGGTCGTCTCCGTCGTGCGATCGCCGCCCGATCAGCAACGATCCGATCTGGGGGATGAGCTCCGCGACCTCCGCGTTGGGCCCGAGATATGGCCGCATCCACTGCATGTCACCGCCCGGCCCGGTGATGAAACCGTCCACCGACATGGTCACCGAATACAGAACCTTCGCCATCACAACCTCCTCGCATCGTCTGGTCCCCACTAAGACGAACCTTCCACCCAAAACTCATCGCAGCCCGCTCTTCTGCTCGGGGTTGCTCGGCGGGTGGTGGTGACCTTGTGCACCGCTCGACCATCGCGCGGCGGCGTGTCGTGGTCGAACCGTGCTCATGCTGGGCACGACGCCGTGAAACAGCACCCCGGCGCTCCCCGGATATTGGGTGGTGCGAGGTGGGTAGGGAGTTGATGATGGGGGCATGTCTGCTGAGGCTGCTGCCGCTTTCTGATCGCGCCGTTTTCGTGTGATCACGCCCGTCCACTACGACGGGCCCTTCAGCGTGAAGCCTTCAGCCTTGGAGTTTTCTGATGCAGACCCTGCCCTCGCGGGCGTGGGTGGAGATCGCGTGTGACGAGTCCGGGTTCTCCGGGAGCAACCTCCTGGATCCCGACTCGCCCGTGATCACCCATGCCAGCGTGGATCTCGCCGTACCGGAAGCCACCGAACTGGTCGCCGTACTGCGAGCTCCGTTCCGCCGGCGCGCGTCCGCGGAGTACAAGTCGAACGTCTTGCTGCGGCCTGAGCAGCGCCCGGCACTCGTGTGGTTCCTGACTGCCCTCCGCGGCCGCGCCCACGTCCACGTCATCGACAAGACCTGGTACGTCGCCCGCCGCGTCGTCGATCTGCTCGTCGCCGAACCGTCGTACGGCGACGGCACCAGCCTGTCCGGCGCCGACAACGCCACCGCGCTCGCGATCTACCAGGCACCCAACCGGACCGAGTTCCTGGACGCGTTTCTCACGATGACGCGGACGAAGCGCCTCCGCTTGATCGACCATGCCGCCATCGACCGCTTCTTCGAGACGATGCCGTACGGCGTAGCCGACCTGGCTGAGGTGTCGCGGGAGCATATCGAGGACATCGTCGAGCGGTTGATCGACGACGACCCCTCCATCCCGCCGCCGCTCGAACCGATGCTGCCCGCGCTGGCCGAGACCGCGCTGTTCTGGAGTGCCGGGCGCAGGTCGGTTGCCGTCGTACACGATGAGCAGAGTGCGCTGACTCGGCACCGGCTGGCCCGCATGCGCACGTACCTGGCGGGAGCGGTGTTCCCGGCCCCGCCGCCGCTGCTCACCGTCACTCAGGTCGACTCCCGCCACGACCCGCGCGTCCAGGTCGCTGACCTCCTGGCCGGCATCGCGCGGCGCCTCGCCACGAACCCAGCCGATGCCCCCGACCTCGCCGACCTGCTGGCCCCGTATCTGTCCGAGCCCTACGCAGCCAGCAGGTGCTGAGTCAGCCGACGGGTTGGCGAGTGTAGCTGCGGGCGACGTCGATGCCGAGGATTTCGGGGCGGCCGGCCGGTTCGGGGCCGAGGACCTTGGCGAAGGCGGGGCCGAGGCGGTTGGCGAAGAACCGGTCGGCGTGTTCCTTCGACTTCCACAGCGTGACGACACGCAGGCCGTCGTCGGTCGTGCCGACGTACCTGGCCTCCAGGCCCTCCGGCTCCTCGGCGCCCAACTGCTCCATCACCTGGTCGAACTGCTCGATGGCCCCGAACGGCGGGGTGGCGACTGCGATCCACTGCATGATTCCTCCTCCGATCCTGTGCGGCCCGGATGGGCCACACCGATCACGCTAGGAGCCCGCGGCCCAGCTGGAATCCGCCAGATCACTCATCCGGGGTACTCATCTGCGGGTGGACCAGGCGGCAATCTGGCTGCGGGTGGCGAAGCCCAGCTTCGTGAGGATGTGCTGGACGTGGTTCTGGGCGGTGCGTTCGGAGATCACCAGCCGGGCTGCGATCTGCCGGTTGGTGAGTCCTTCGGCGACCAGGCCCGCGACCTCGAGCTCGCGCACGCTCAGCCCGTGTTCCGTGTCGCCGTTCAGCCGTCCCAGCAGTACGTCGATGCGTTCGGCGTACGCCGTCATGCCGAGTGACGCGATCAACTGCGCCGACTGGAGGGCGACTTGCCGCGCCTGTGCGCGGTCGCCGGCTCGATCGCGGGTGAACAGCGTCAAGGCCAGGTGATACTGCGACTCGGCAACAAATCCGGCCGCACCTGCGGTCGAAGCCTGCTCGACCGCCGTGGTCAGATCGTTGACCGCGGCATCCAATCGGCCGAGCGCCGCGCCGGCCCGGCCGATCGCCAACTCCACCGGCCCCATGTACGCGACCCCGTTGCCCACGGCATGCTCACCGCGAAACTCCTGCAACCGATCCAGCAGTACGACGAGATCGTCGTACCGACCGAGGCCGCAACACGCGAGCGTCGCGTACACGTACCCCGGGAGCACGAAGAACGCCGGCAACGACCAACTGTCGATCGGACCAGCTTGCCGGTACGACGTCTCCGCCCGCTCCGGAGAATTTGCACAGAGCAACAAGTGTGCGCGGGACAGCAGCGCCATCGTGACGAACCGTGGCGGCGGCTCGAATGATTGCGTAGCAAACGTTGCCATCTCCTCGCTGACACCGACATGGCCGGCGAGCGCGATCTGGAGTGCGAAGTAGGCGCCGGTCGCCGGTGCAGGCTCGACCGAGCGCATCCGGTCGAAGCCACGACGGGCCAGCGCCGCTGCGTCGGCGTACCGGCCGCGCGCCTGGGCGACACAGGCGGCGATGCGGTCGTGATGCCAGGCCGCGACCGGTCCGCCGAGCCGGTCCACCGCGGTGCGGAGGCGGGGGAGTTCCTCAGCCGCGGCGGATAGGCGACCGCTCTCGATCAGTGCGTCGATCCGCCAGATCTCGCCCCACATCTCGGCGCGCGGATTGTCCGTCCGCTTGGCCAGTTCGAGCATCTCCGCCGCGAGCTCCAACCGCTCGGTGCGACCAGCCGGGCCGGGGCAGGCCTCCTGCCGTGCCCGCAAGGCGTCGATCAGAGCGCGATCGTCCTTGCACTTCCGAGCCAGTGTGAGCGCCTCCGAACTCAGTGCGTCGAGGCGCCCCTGCTCGCCGTCGTAGAACGCGAGATGGCTGCGGAGGGCAAGGAGTCGCGCGCGCAGTCCGGCATCGATGCTCTGGGCAACCGCCTCCTCGCACAATCGGCTGGCGGTCGCGTTGATCGCCGGATCGGGCACCGCCTCGAGAACGAGTGCCGCCTCCGCCGCCTGCTCGGGAGTCTGCGCCGCGGCCGCCGCGTCGCCGGCCGCCGTACAGCATGCCTGCAAATCACCAGCGAGGTACGCGGCCTTGCCCAGAGCAATCAAGATCTCGCAGCGCTCGGATTCAGCCAGCGGCCGGGTCGTCAGTGCCTCGCGATACAGCCGAACGCCTTCCTCATAAGCAAGCCGACGTACGGCGTCCTCCGCCGCGCGCAGCAGCCACATTCGCGCGGTCGTCCCATCGCTGTACTGCGCGAGCACCGCGTGGTGGCTGGCGATCGCGGCGGGATGCTCGTCGAGCTCCTCCAGCGCTGCGGCCACAGCGCGGTGCAGCGCGATGCGATCGGTGGTCGACAACGAGGTCTCGACCGCGTCGCGGGCCAGTGCATGGACGAAGCGGAAGCCGGTGTCGACGCGCTCGACGAAGCCGCGGGTGATCGCTTCGTCCAGCAACGGAAGGCACTCGTCGGGGGATTGTTGCAGCGTCGCGGCAACTACCGGCAGCCGGAAATCCCGCCCGACGATCGCGGCGGCCTGCACGAGGCGGCGGCAGTCATCGGTGACCTGGTTCAGCCGGGCGGCGACGATCTCCAGTACCGAGCGTGGCGGGCGGTCCGGGCGCCAGGAGCCGTCGGCGATCGCGCGGGCGAGTTCGCGGACGAACAGCGGATTGCCGCCGGTGATCTCGTAGACGGTCGTCGCCAGACCGGTGTCGGTAGTTGCCGGTGACAACTGTTCGGCCACTTCGGCGAGATCGAGGGTGTGCAGGTCGAGGCGTTCGGCGATGGACAGTTCGCCCAGCTCGGCGGAGTCGCGGGCGGTCGCCAGGAGCAGGACCGGGAGATCCGGGAGTTGCTGTGCGAGATGGCGCAGAACCAGCACGGATGGTTCGTCGCCGCGGTGGATGTCGTCGATGATGACGACCAGGCCGCGGTCGCCGGCTGCTCGTCGTACCGCATCGGTGACTTCTTCGAAAAGCTTGAAGCGGTCGTCGCCGGAGAGGACCTGATCTGCGTCCAGGTCGAGAGTTCGTAGTACTTGCCGCCAGGGCCAGTAGGCCGGTGCACCTTCCGTTTCGGCGCATCGGCCCCAGGCGACGGCGGCTCCTTGGGCCAGCGCCAGCCCGGCGACCTCCTGGGCGAGTCGCGTCTTGCCGATGCCCGCCTCGCCCGTGCACAGGACAAGCCGCCCGCGTCCCGCGCGAGCCTCGTCCAGCCACCCCCGCAGCGCCAGTACTTCCCCCCGGCGCCCCACCATCGCCATGCGCCAAGCATCGCCTCCACCCGTCCGTAGCGGAAGCCCGCTCGCCGGGGAAGCCCCAAGCAGCTCAGCGGGGGTGCGCTGCGACGAAGTCTTCCCAGGTACGCGTGCCGACGGTTGCGCCGGTGACGGTCAGGTTTCCGCCGGAGCGGTACACCTTGCCCGCCTTGCCGGGCACCCGGATCGGCAGCGACAGCCGGCGCTTGCCGGTCGCCTCCAGGTAGTCGCGGGCGAGCTCACCCAGGCTGTACACCTTCGGCCCGACGATGTCAGGCACCAGACCAGCCGGCTCACCCAGCGCCAGCTCGACCAGCCGGTCCGCGACGTCGCGCGCATCCACCGGCTGCAGCCGCAGCCCGCCAGGCATCGGCAGCACCGGCAGCTTCGTCATCGCCGCGAGCGTGTTCCACGCGAAGTCATGGAACTGCGCCGCCCGCAGGACCGTCCACGGCACCGACGATCCCCGCACGGCCTCTTCCGCGCCGAGCTTGGCCTTGAAGTAGGTCAACGGCAACTGATCCACGGCCGTCACCGAGATGTGCACCAGATGCCGTACGCCGGCCCGCTCCGCCGCCTGCACCAGGTTCCGCGTACCGACGTCGTCCCCCTTCGGTCCACCCGCCAGATGTACGACGACCTCGACACCCTCGAGCGCGGCGTCGATCCCATCACCTTTCAGCAGATCGGCCGCGACGTACTCGACGCCGTCGCCACGGTCTGTCGCGCTCCGGCTCAGCACCCGTACCTTCCACCCAGCTGCCTGCACCAGAGGCACCACCTGCCGCCCCAGCGTCCCGGTACCACCAGTCACCAACATCGTGCCCACGAGATCCTCCGCTTGTCCGCGGACCCGCCTCCGGGGTCCTCGTCCTTGCGACGGATCTCGCCGCCCGGATGTGACAGATGTCGAGAGGCTGACCCCGGCTCCGACGTTGCGGGTGCAGACGCAGTACGGCGTACTGGAACAAACGCGGGAGGTTGTCATGAAGTACGTGATCCTGATCCACTCCAATCCGCAGCCGTGGGGGCACCCGACGGGGAACTACACCGCCGAGGGGCGGGCGCTGGCGGCGGATCAGCGCGAGCGGATGGAGAAGGAGTTCGAGGAGCTGCTGGGCGAGATGTCGGCCGCCGGCGAGTTCGTCGTAGCGGAGGCGCTGGACGCACCGGAGTCGGCGAGCGTCTACCGGTGGGGCGCGGGCGGTCCGGTGACGACCGACGGCCCGTACGCCGAGACGAAGGAGCAGCTGGCCGGGTTCTTCCTGATCGACTGCGAGACCCGCGAACGCGCCGAGGAACTGGCCACCCGCTTCGCCAGCCCCGGCGACGTCATCGAACTCCGCCCGGTGATGTGACGGTGTCCGACCGCATCCGCCTCAGCTCGCCGACACTGAACTGCCCCGACGCGGTCGCGCTGGCGACCTTCTACGCCGAGATCACCGGCGGACGGATCGTGTACGTCGATCCGGTCTGGGCGACGGTGGACGGACCGGGCGGGCGGATCGACTTCCAGTCCGATCCGGCCTACGTGCCGCCGACCTGGCCGGATCCGTCGACGCCGATCCAGATGCATCTCGACTTCTTCGTCGACGATCTGGCCGCCACGCAGGCGCGGGTCATCGCCGCCGGAGCGACGAGGTACGACCATCAGCCGAACGTCGACCATTGCCTGGTGTTCGCCGACCCGGCCGGGCATCCGTTCTGTCTGTCCACCTGGGACCTCCTTACACACTGACACCGTTGTCCCCGGGCGGGTGTGGCGGAGGTCAATGGCTCAGGGTGATGTACGACGTATCGCGGGGGCGAAAGCTCGCCTACCCTGGGGAAACTTACTGGGAGTCAGGAGGGCACAGAGTGACGACAGTCGTCCTGATGGGGCCGCCTGGGGCCGGCAAGGGCACCCATGCGGAACTGCTCGCCGGGAAGCTCGGCGTGCCGGTCGTCTCGACGGGGGACATCTTCCGGGCCCAGGTCGCGGCCGGGACCGAGCTCGGGCGGACCGCGCAGGGCTACCTGGACGCGGGTGAGTACGTGCCCGACGAGGTGACCAACGCGATGGTCTGCGACCGCCTGGCCGCGGACGATGCCCGCCCCGGGTTCCTCCTCGACGGGTATCCGCGCACGCTCGACCAAGCCGCCGTACTGGACAAGCTCCTGACCGACCAGGGCCGCGTTCTGGACGCGGCCGTCGTACTGCTGGTCGATCAGGAGGATTTGGTCCGGCGGCTGCTGCACCGGGCCAAGATCGAGCACCGGTCCGACGACACCGAGGACGTCATCCGGCGCCGCCTCCAGGTGTACGCCGACCAAACCGTCCCGCTGGTCAGCCTGTACGGCGAACGCGACCTGCTCCACGAAGTCGACGGCACTGGTGATGTCGCCGAAGTCCGCGAGCGAATCCTCGCCGTCGCCTGCGCGATCCAACCGTGAGTGTGCCCATTCACCGGGTTCTGCCAGGAAAGTCGAGGGGTCTTCACAGCGATCGTTTCTAGCGTCTTCTCTCGTACGGTGTCGGAGGGTGCGACGCTGACGCTCGTACTGCGGGTGCTGCAAATCGACGGCAAGACGTGCAGGCCGTTGCCGGGAGCAAGTGTCACACCCACGTGAAGATCCGTAGCACCGGGACCGACGGCAACCCCTACGAGTTCACCTCCCAGCTCTACTTCACCGAGGAGTTCAAGGCCGCCTACCTGGCGAAGGCGCCGTACGCCGCCAACCGGCACACCACCCATCGACGCGCCGACCGGGACACCTCCGACGGGCGCACCGACCGCAACGCCGACTGCCTGATCGGGCAAACCGGAATCCGGGCACCCCCGGGTTCCGGTTTTCTCATAGCCGTGTCAGCGCTCAGAGGTCTAATCTGGGTGACAGTGAGGTGACGCCGCGTATGGGGGCTTGCGGTGGTGCCTGGGGCGGACCAAGGGGGTTCCATCGTGGGGGAGTTGCGAGTTCAACTCGCCGAGGCCGGCGCGGATGCCGAGCGTCTCGACCAGCTGACCGGCTATCTCCGGCAGGAGTTGCTCCAGCTGGATGTCGAGGACGTCAAAGCGTTGCCGGCCGGCGAACCGCCGCCGGGAACGCGGGCGATCGATGCGCTCGCGATCGGCGGCCTGCTGGTCACGTTCACCGAGGGCGCGCAGAGCGTGCGCAAGGTGGTGGCCGCGATCAGGGCCTGGCTGGCGCGCGGCGGCGGCGGTGTCAAACGGACGGTCCGGCTGGAGCTCGAGGGCGACGTACTCGAACTGTCGGAGGTCAGTGCCAGCGAACAGACCAGGCTGATCGAGTTGTTCGTGAGCAGGCACGCCGGCTCCGGGGAGGGGTGATGGACGGCCGGCGCAGGGCTCTCATCGTCGCGAACGACGAGTACGACCACGAGGGCCTCCGGCACCTGAGGTCACCGGCCGCTGACGCCGAAGCGCTGGCGCGGGTGCTCGGCGACGGGCAGATCGGCGGCTTCGACGTGCAGACGGTTCGGAACGAGCCGTCGTACGTGATCCAGACGCACATCGAGGACCTGCTCGCGGAGAGCCGGCCGGACGACGTGCTGTTGCTGCACTTCTCCTGTCACGGGCTGAAGAGCGAGTCGGGCGAGCTCTACTTCGCGGCGCGCAACACCAGGCCGCACCGGCTGAGCTCGACGGCGATCTCGGCGGATTTCGTCCGCGGGTGCATGCAGGCCAGCCGGTCGCGGAGCGTCGTACTGCTGCTGGATTGCTGCTACGGCGGCGCTTTCGGCAAGGGGATGGCGGTTCGGTCGACCGGCGATGTGAACGTGCTGGACAGCTTCCCGGAGCGGACGGGCGGTGGTCGTGGGCGGGCGGTCATCACGGCCTCGAACTCGATCGAGTACGCCTTCGAAGGCGATCAGCTTGCCGACGACAACAGCCTGCGGCCGTCGGTGTTCACGACCGCGCTGGTCGAAGGGCTCGCGACGGGTGATGCCGACCGGGACGAAGACGGCTGGGTTTCGCTGAACGAGTTGTACGACTACGTCTTCGATCGCGTCCAGGCGCAGACGCCGCACCAGACTCCGAGCCGGACCGTGGAGATGCAGGGCGAGCTGTACGTCGCCCGGAGTCGCCGGCGGCGGATCAAGCCGCAGCCGATTCCCGCGGACCTGCAGGCGGCGATGACGGACTCCAGCATGTTCTCCCGCCTCGGTGCGGTGAGTGAACTGCGGAATCGGCTGCTCAGCGACAAGCTCGAGGCGGCCGTCGGGGCGTACGAGGCGCTGGTGGAGATCGCCCGGACGGACATCCAGTACGTCGCCGAGCCGGCTCAGGCTGCTCTTCGGGAAGCCGTGCTGCAGCCGAGCGAGACGGAACTGTCGTTCGGCTCGGTTTCGCAGGGTGCGGAGGCGCCGCATCGCGTCGTACGGCTGCTGGGGCCGCCGGTTGCGCACCTTTGCACGCCGCATGCCTCGGCGGCCTGGATCCACGTCCAGGAGACCGACGAGGGCTTCGACATCTCCGTCGACACCCGGGCGACCGCGTCCGGAACCGTTAACCTGAAGGGCCCCACGGGCGAGCTCGACCTCCCGGTGAACATCACGGTCGTCCCAGCCGACGAGGCTCTAGAGGCCGACGAGGCCCCGGAACCCGTTGTGGACGCAGCCCCGGAACCTGTGGCGGCGGCGTCCGCGACGCCGGAGCCGGCGGTGAACGTGACGCCGGAGCCGGTGGTGAACGCGGCGCCGGAGCCGTTGAAGGTTGCGGAGCCCGTGGTGGTGCAGGCGCCACCACAGCCACAGCCGGAGATTCGTCGCGCAGTGTATGTGCCGCCAGCCGCCGGAGCACCGCCGCCGGTCGAGCCGGTCGCTGCTCGCAGGTCGGCAGCCAGTGACACCCTCACAGTCCTCTGGGCTCTGATTCCTCTGCTGTCGTTCAGCCTTCTCGCCTTCGTGCCATTCGCGCATGCCGCCGGTCGACTGAAGAAGCCCTACCTCTGGCTCGTGGCGGCCGGGTATGCCGTCCTCACGGTGGTCGGGGGCGCGCTCACGAGCCAGGAGAACCCGGCCGGCGTGTTGCTGAACCTGCTGGTGATGTTCGGCGGCACCATCCACGCGTTCGCGCTCCGCCCGCAGGTCTTCGCGCCCGTCGCAGCGGCTCCAGTACGACGTACTGTTGCCGAGGACCACGACCGCTCCGTCGTGCCGCACTTCCGGGTCGTTGCCTTAGGCATCGCGGGGTCGGGGAAGACCGTCTACCTGTCCAGCATGTTCCACACCGTGAATGTGCCGACCGCCACCCGGTCGTACTTTCTCGAGACCGCCGCCGCGCAGCGGATCTATCTCAGCAAGGTGTTCGACGAGGTGAGCGACACCACCGAACCGTGGCCGGCCGGAACGCGAACGGGCGAGACCCGCGAGCTCGTCTTCGACTGTGTGTCGTTCGATCAAGGCACCAAGCACCAGGTCTTCAAGATCAGCTACCTCGACTACGCCGGTGAACTGCTGGAGTCGGAGCAGGCGGCAGGCTCGATCGCGCTCAGCGATCTGGAGGCACGGATCCGCAGCGCCCACGGGTTGCTGGGGATGCTGGACGGCTACCGTGTCCTCCAGTTCCTGCGTGGTGAGCCCGCGGGCCGGCGGTACTTCCGCAGCTCCATCCAGCCGATGACCGGAATCATGGCCGGAGCGACGTGCCCGATCCATTTCGTCCTGACCAAGTGGGACCTGATCCGCGGGTTCGGCGAGCCGGCCGGTGCCGACGACAACCTTCGGCTGAGCATTGTCCGCGACGCCCTGATGAACTCGGCGCAGCTGAAGGCGCTCGTCGAAACGCACAGCTGGGCCGACCGGATCATCCGGCTGATCCCGGTCAGCGCAGTCGGGCCGGACTTCGCCCAGATGGCCACCGACGGCCGGATCCTGAAGCTGCCCAACGGCGAAGTCCATCCGACCAACGTCGAGGTACCGCTCACCGCGATCCTTCCCGATCTCTTCCGGCAAGTGGAGCTGTCGCTGGATCCAGCCACCCGACGGCAGTTGGCGGCGGATGCCCGATCCCGGCAGGAGCCGCGGTTCTCGATGGCTGCGTTCCTCAACCTGCCCGCGGGTGCCGCGCTGCGGCAACGACTTCAGGAGGTCGTCGGAGGATCCGCCGGCCGGGAGGTCGCCGGCATGTTCCTCGACTGGATGGCCGGCGCGCGGGTTGACGAGATCCGGGCCGCAGGCAAGGAACGACGGGACGTACGGCGTCAGGACGCGACCGTGGAGGCGGCGCGTGCCCGGGTCCTCGGCGAGTTCGGCGCCGAGTTGGCACGGCTCGAGGAACGCCTGCCCGCATCCCGGCTCAGCGGAAGGTGACCGCGGTGTACGGCTGGACGTTCCTCGTCGCCCGCGGCCGGCGCCGGGGATACCAGTCGCTGCTCGTCCCGGACTTCCTTGCTGAGAGCAACGAGTACGGCGTACTGGATCAGGCGACCGGTGGTGAGCCGACGACCACGATCACCACGATCCACGGGTTGGCTGCCGGCGACGTCGTACTGGTGTATCGAACGGAGCGACTGACCGAAGACGTTCTCCCGGGGGAGCCGGTGACTGACGAGTTCGGCCGGCCGCTGGAGTTGCTGTACGGATTCGTGGTCCGGGGCGCTGGGGTCGGTGCGGTGGACGAGGCGGACTTCGCGCTGGCGAGGAACGAGGCGATCCGGACGTACCAGCGCTTTCTGGCCGACGAGTCGGGTTTCGAACGTCAGACCTCGAAAGCGTTCGTACTGCGCTCGGCGGGCGCGCCGCCGTCGCGCGTACCCTCTCAGCCTCCACCTGCCGACGTCGCGCCTCCCGTTGTTATACCGGCGAGCGCACCCGTCGCGCCTGCCACCGAACCAGCGTCGCCGGCTGTGCTGAGGAACGTCGCTCTGGTCGTGGTGCTGGTCCTCGCACTGTCGGCGACCACCTGGTATCTGCTGCTGCGTGGTGGCGGTGGGCCGGTGACCGACGTCGAGATCGGGAAGCTCGAGGCGAGCACGGTCGACTGCAGTCAGCCGATCACCCTGCAGGCCGTGATCACGACGGACGACAAGGCGACCGTCAGCTATCACTGGGAGTCGACGCTGACGACGGACTCCGAGCCCATCTCGGTCGAGTTCGCCGGCGCCGGTACGAAGACCGTCCGGGCCACGGTCCAGCCCACCGCTTCCTCCGGCGCGCCGGTCGCGTTCACCCAGACCCTTGTCGTCGACGAACCCAACTCAAAGGAGTCCTCCCGCGACTACACCCTCACCTGTCGTTGACGCTTGTTAGTTTTTTGACAGGTGTAAAGTATCGGCATGAGTGTCGGCGAGGTGAGCACCGACCGGCGGGTGCGGCGGTCACGATCCGCCCTGTGCCGAGCCGCTGTGGAGCTGGTGGGCGAGCGCGGTACGACGAACGTCGCCGTGTCGGAGCTGGCCGAAGCGGCAGACGTCAGCCGGCAGCTGATCTACCAGCAGTTCGGCGACCGCGACAGCCTCCTGCTGGAGGCGGCGGTCGACCTGGCCCGCCGCGACCTCGCGGAACCGAACAATCCCGATCGTGAGGTCGCTGCCAAGGGGATAGCGGCCGCGCTACAGCACTTCGCGCGGCACCGGGCCTTCTATCGCGCGATGCTGACCGGCCCGTGCGCCTACCGCCTGACGATCGCGTTGAGCGACCTGCTCAGCCCCTTCAATCGCGAGCTCGTACGGCGGATGCCGGGCGTGCGGGCCGACGTCGTGGACGATCTCACCATGTTCGTCACCGGCGGCTGGGCGGCGGTGATCAACGACTGGATCATCAACGGACCGGAACCCCTCGACGTGGAGGCGTTCGCGGCCCGGCTCATGAAGTTGCTGAGGGCAATCAACCCGGAGGTCTGATGAAGCTGGCCAGTCATCTCGTCGAGCGCATGTTGAGAATCGGCCCGCCGGCGACGCGCGATGTCGTCGTACAGCGGGATCTCCGGGTTCCGATGCCGGATGGTGTGGAGTTGCTTGCGGATCGGTGGGCGCCGCGGGCCGGCGGGGAATCGTTGCCGACGGCGTTGCTCCGGAGCCCGTACGGGCGGGCCGGGATGATCGCGACTATGATGGCGCGTCCGCTGGCCGAGCGTGGGTATCAGGTGCTGATCCAGAGCGTGCGCGGGACCTTCGGGTCGGGTGGGGTCTTCGACCCGCTGCGGAACGAGCGCGCGGACGGTCTCGCGACGGTCGAGTGGGTGGTGAAGCAGCCGTGGTTCGGCGACTCGATGGTGCTGATCGGGGCCAGCTATCTCGGCTATGTGCAGTGGGCGATCGCGGATCAGTTGCCGGCCGAGGTCAAGGCGATGATTCCGCAGGTGACGGAGTCGGCGCTGACGCTGGAGTTCCTTCGGAAGGACGGGTTCTCGCTGGAGACGCCGTTCGGCTGGGGCGTGCAGGTGGCGGGTCAGGAGCGGCGTGGTGCGATGCTGCGGATGCTCACCGGCGGTCGCCGTACGCGCCGGGCAATGGACACGCTGCCGCTCGGCGAGGCCGATATGGCGGCGATCGGGCAGCGCGACGACTACATCCAGAACATCCTGGCGTACGACGCCGAGCACTCGCACTGGGACGGGATCGATCACCGCGAGCGGGTCGCGGAGGTGACGGTGCCGGTCAGCTCGGTCGGCGGCTGGTACGACATCTTCCTGCCCGGTCAGCTGCGGGACTTCAAGATCCTGCAGGATGCCGGTCGCAAGCCGCGGCTGACCGTCGGCCCGTGGACGCATCTCACCATGGATGGCTCGATGATGCAGGAGGCGATCGACTTCGGCCTGGCACACGCACGAGGGGTCGAGCCGCCGGAGCGGGCGCCGGTTCGCCTGTACGTGATGGGCGAGGAGGCGTGGCGCGACTTCGACTCGTGGCCGCCGCCGGGCTACACGCCGCAGCGCTTCCACCTCGCCTCGGACGGCGGGCTCTCGACCAGCGCGCCCGCAGTCTCAGGAAGGAGCGAGTACCGCTACGACCCGGCTGACCCGACTCCTGCGGTCGGTGGCGTGCGGATGGTGCGCGGCTCCAGCGGCCGTGTCGACAACGCCGCCCTGGAGGCGCGTTCCGACGTACTGACCTTTACGACACCTCCGCTCGAGCAGGACGTCGAGGTGGTCGGGGAGATCAGCGCCGAGATCTGGTTCCAGTCGAGCCTCCCGTACGCCGACCTCTTCGTCCGCCTCTGCGACGTCGACCCCGACGGCCACTCCTACAACGTCTGCGACGGCCTAGTCAGCCTTACCAACGCCGACACCCTAGCCCCGGCCACAGTCACCCTCTGGCCAACCGCCCACCGCTTCAAATCCGGCCACCGCATCCGAATCCAACTCTCCAGCGGCGCCCACCCCCGCTACGCCCGCAACCCCGGCACCGGCGACCCTCGCCTCACCGCCACCACCCTCACCCCAGCAACCCAAACCATCCACCACGGCCCAAACCACCCATCGGCGGTGATCCTTCCGACCGGTTAGTTGCGCCAGACCGGGGCTACGGTTTTGCGGTAGGTGCGGCCGAAGAGGCCGTTGATGATGGTGAGGACGGGGCCGGGGACGGTGCTGGTGATGGCGGCTGATTCTTCTGGGCCGGCTCCGTCGAGGGCCCAGGCGAAGAAGGTGCCGCCCTGGGACGGGGAGACCTTCGCGAACTGGCGGCCCATCGCCTTCATCTCGGCGGAGTTCTGGTTCGCCAGGTAGACCGGCTCGATCTCGGCTTCCTCATGATCCATGTGCTGCACGGTCACCCGCTGGAGTTCTTGCATCGCCGCCAGCGCAGCCGCCGTGTCCTCGGTTCCCGCCGTACGGCGGAATTCGGCCATCGCACGGCGTACCTCGGCCAGCGCCGCCGCCATCGTGTCGTGCTCGGCGTCCATCTGAGTCAGCAGTTCGTGGCTCACCCCGACCGCTTCCAGCGCCGGCCAAGCGATCTCGTGCTCACCTTCGTGGTGGTTCGTCAGCTGCGCGTCGAAGTTGGCCCACGCCGTCGTCAACTGCGCAGCCCGCGGCTGATCCCCCGGCGAGAACCGCTGCAACGCGTCCACGAACCGCTGCAAGTCCCGCCGGAACGCCGCGTGAATCGCCTTGTTCATGCTCATCTCCGCCATGCCTCGGAGTGTAGGCTGAAGTGGCCTTGAAGAGGAGCGGACATGGCCGCAACTGTGGAGTTCACCGGCACGGTTCGCCGCTTCAACGAGGACAAACCCGGCGGCTTGGCCGTAGTCGACGTACCGGCTGAGTGTGTCGCGCAGCTAGGTGGACGCAAGCAGCGGCGGGTCAGCGGCACGCTCAACGGAGCGGAATTCGCCGGCAGCACCATGCTCGTCGCCGGCGGCGGCTTCTGCGTCGGAGTCAGCAAGGCTGCCTTGAAGTCCGCGGGCGCGGCGGTGGGCGACCACGTCCGGCTCGTCCTCGAGCCATAACAGGGAACATCCGCTCAGCTGCCTGGGTTGTCACCGGATATGCATGGTGAGTACAAGGTGCCGGGTGGGAAGTTGGTTGTCGCCGACTTGGAGGTCGTCGACGAGCATGTGCGGCGGGCTCAGATCAGCGGGGACTTCTTCCTCGAACCGGATGACGCGCTGGAGCGCATCAACGGTGCCCTGGCCGGTCTCCCGGTGGCGACGCCGGCGGCGCAGGTGGCTGCGCGGGTTCGCGCCGTACTGGGTGATGGCGTCGAGATGCTCGGGTTCTCGCCGGAAGCTGTCGCGGTCGCCGTACGACGTGCTCTGACGGGTGCGACTGGTTGGCGGGATCACCAGTGGGAGTTCGTGCACGACGTACCGCGGGAGCCTGCTCTGCAGATGGCGCTCGACGAGGTGCTGGCGGAGCAGGTCGGCTCCGGTGAGCGCGCGCCGACGCTCCGGATCTGGGAGTGGGCGTCCAACGCGGTGATCATCGGCAGCTTCCAGTCGCTGCGCAACGAGGTCGACCTGGCCGGAGCCGAGAAGCATGACGTCACCGTCGTACGGCGGATCAGCGGTGGCGGCGCCATGTTCGTTGAACCAGGCAACACCATCACGTACTCGCTCTACGTGCCCGAATCGCTGGTCTCCGGGCTGTCGTACGTCGAGTCGTACGCGTTCCTGGACGACTGGGTGATCGGCGCGCTCAACGAGCTCGGCATCGCGGCGACCTACCAGCCGATCAACGACATCACCTCACCGGCCGGGAAGATCGCCGGCGCGGCGCAGAAGCGGTTCGCGGGTGGTGCCGTACTGCATCACGTGACGATGGCCTACGACATGGACGCCGCGAAGATGCTGGAGGTGCTGCGGATCGGCCGCGAGAAGCTCTCCGACAAAGGCACCACCAGCGCCAACAAACGGGTCGATCCGCTGCGCAGCCAGACCGGCCTCGACCGCGCCGACGTGATCGACCGTCTCGTCGCTTCCTTCGCGAGTCGCTACGGCCTGACTCCCGGGGCGATCGACGCCGCAACCGTTTCCGTTGCCGAAGACCGCGTCGCCTCGAAGTTCGGCACCGAGGAGTGGCTCACCCGAGTCCCCTGAGCCTCGGCCGCGCCGGTCAGGCGAGATCGGGAATCGGTACGGCGGTTCCGCTCACGCGGACTCGGGTGTCGTCGGGGCGCAGCTCGACCTGGATCTCGCTCGGGCGGCCCATGTCCTGGCCTTGGTACAGCGTGAGCACCGCCGGAGGCTGGACCAGGCCGAGTTCGCGCAAGTAGGCGCCGAACGCGGCCGCGGCGGCACCTGTCGCCGGATCCTCGACCACGCCGCCGACCGGGAACGGATCCCGCACATGGAAGGTGTGAGCGGACTCCCGCCACACCAGCTGCACCGTCGTAAGATCCCGCTCCAGCATGTAGCCGAGCAGCCGATCGAAGTCGTACTCCAGCTCCGCAAGTCGTTGCCGTGTCGACGCACTCAGCACCAGATGCCGCGCCCCGCCGTACGCGATGTACGGCGGCAACGCGGGATCGAGCTCGTCCGCGCGCCAGCCGAGAATGTCCAACGCCTCAGCGACGTCGCTGACCGCTTCGACGTACGGCTCGACACTGGTCAACGTGGCCCGCAGTCCATCCGCCGATTTCTCAACGCTGACCGGGACGGGACCGCTTGCCGTCGAGAAGGTCATCGAGCCCGGCCCGTTCCGCTCCGCCAATGCGACCGCGGTCGCAACCGTCGCGTGTCCGCAGAACGGCACCTCGGCCTTCGGGGAGAAGTAGCGAATCGTTTCGTCGCCGGTGAGGAACGCCGTCTCGGAGTAGCCGACCTCGGCCGCGATCGCCTGCATGGCATCGTCATCCAGCCCGCGCGCATCGAGTACGACTCCAGCGGGGTTGCCGCCAGCCGGATCAGTGGTGAAGGCCGTGTATCGCAGTACTTGCGTCATCCGAGCATTATCGACGCTGCAGACGAACGTGGGTGGCGGCGGGGGAGCTGACCATCTCGGTCACCTGGTAGTTGCGCATCGCCTCGGTGACGTTGTCGAACAGCCGCTCACCGGCGCCCGCGAGCAGCGGGGCCACGACGATGTTGAGCTCGTCGATCAGGCCGGCGCGCAGGTACTGCTGAATGGTTGCCGCCCCACCCGCGATGATGACGTCCTGCCCACCGGCCGCCTCGAGCGCTCGCTCCAGAACCGCCTCGACCGGTTCGTCGGTGAAGTGGAACGTCGTACCGCCCTCCATCGCGAACGCCTCCCGCGGGTGATGCGTGTGGACGAAAACGTCATGGTGGTACGGCGGGTTGTCGCCCCACCAGCCCTTCCAGGAGTCGTCCCGCCACGGACCACGCACCGGGCCGAACATGTTCCGGCCCATGATCGTCGCCCCGATGCCCTCCTCCCAGGCGCCGACCCGCCCGGCGTCGATCCCGCCCTTGCCGTTCGCCTTGTCCTCCATCGCCGCGAACATCCAGTCGTGCAGCCCGTCCACCCCGTCCCCGAACGGCGCCTCCAGTCGCTGGCCGACGCCGGCGCCGAACCCGTCGACGGTGACGGTGAAGTTGTGCACTCGAACTCTGGGCATGACTACCTCCATGAAGTCTGGGGCCGTTGCCCGGCCCTCACCGCTTGGTCGGAGTCGCCTTGCCCACTTTGACACTTTCTGTCGGTGGCGGTGCGTAGTCTCCTGATGACGCTCTTGAGAGGAGATTGGCGTGTACGACGGAGCGGTGATTCTGGAGAGCCTTCGAGTCGGGACTGAGCTGGGGGAGATCCCCTTGGTGGTGCGGAAGCTCAGCCGCTACGCCATGAGTACTGCGTCAGCCGATCAGCCAAAGGTCTGGTCCGTCCTGGAGTTCGGCGTGGACGACTCGCGTGCCGAGGACTTGGCGAAGACACTGTCGGAGGCGCTCGACGCACCAGGCTGGTACGCCGATTTCCACAACGACGACGAGATCTTCGTCGTGTTCCCGGGCCGGGTGTTCCGCTATGCCCGCGGCGACTCCGGTGCCCGCGCTGAAGCCCAGGAATTCGGCCGCACGTTGAAGATCCCAGAACCCCAACTGGACTGGACGTTCTAGCGTAGGGCTGTGGAGCTCGGTTACGTCATCTTGTACGTCGAGGACCTCGACGCCTCCATCGCGTTCTACCGGGACGTAGTGGGGTTGCCGTACAAGTTCACCGATGCCGGGTACGCCGAGTTCGGCACGGACGGCACGAAGTTCGCGTTGTACGAGCGGCGGCGGGCCGAGTGGCTGACCGGGCGGGCGGTGGCGCCTGGGCCGGCTGCGGAGATCGTCCTCGTGGTGGACGACGTGGACGCTTGTGCCGCGCGCCTCTCGTCTGCGGGGGTTGCTGTGCTCAGCGGGCCCGCCGATCGGCCGTGGGGGCATCGGACGTTGCACATTGCCGATCCCGACGGCTTCGTGGTCGAGTTCGCGCAGGAGATCCCGCGGGCGCGATCGCGTCGTACCTGATCACACACAAGCTCCTGCGCTGCCCAGGGCGCAGAGGAGGAGTGGGAGCGAGCGGTCGAGCTCGCGCACCCAGTACGGCCAGGTGTGGGTGCCTGGTCCGTAGAAGTCGGTCGTCAGATTGACGCCTGCCTGCTGGAGTTGCGCGGCGGTCTGTTTGTTCATCTCGTAGAGGACGGCTTCGAGGTCGTCCTTACTGCCTTGCTGGTCGAAGGGTCCGCCACGGCCGTTGCCGCTGGACAGGAAGACCGGGATGGTCAGCAGCCGGTTCGCGAGGTAGTAGGGGTCGTGTGCTTCCCAGATGTCGCGTTGTTCGACCGGGTCTCCCCACATGGCCAGCGGCTCCTCGCCGTACTCGTGGAGGAGCCACAGCAGCCCACGGGGGAAGCCGTCGTACAAGGGATGTACGACGCCGGAGTAGCTGGCTGCGGCGTGGAACATGCCTGGGTTGTGAGCGGCGTACAGGAGTGCGCCCAGACCGCCCATCGACAGTCCGGCGATCACTCGGTCGTCTCCCGCGCCATAGTGCTGCTCGAGCAACTCGCGGAGCTCGGTCAGGTGGTACGTCTCCCACGCCGGCCCGCTATTCCGCCAGTCGCTGTACCAGCCGACCGGTCCGCCGTCTGGCATCACTACGAGTACGTCGCGGAGTTCGGCCAGCTTCGCGACGTCGGTCGAACGCGTCCAACTGGCGTAGTCGTCGCAACAGCCGTGCAAGAGGTAGAGCACAGGCCAGCGCTTTCGCTGGTCCCAGCCGTCCGGGGTGAGGAGTCGCACCTTGGACGTCCTACCGAGAGCACGCGACTCCACCGTGAGGTCCACCAGCCGCGGGCCGACCTGTTCCTCGGCCACGACGCGCGCACCGTTGCTGCTGGCCGGGGCCTCCTCCGGCCGTACGCTCACCGCAGCGGCCGGCACTGCACAGATCGCCGCGAGCACCAACGACACCCACACCGAACGACGGCCCATGACGCCCACCCCCACGCACACGGGATACCGGCGCCAGCCGATCCGCCCGCGGGACCGCTCCCCGCACCGGCGCAGATGCGATCCACGCTAGTACGCGGTCTCCGCGGCGAGAACCTCAGCGGCGGTAGTAGTTCTGGTGCTGCCAGCGACCGCGCTGAACCTTGCCGATCAAAGCGATCCAGAACAGACCCCACAACAGCCATGGCGCGGTCATTGCGATCGAGGTGATGACAAGGCCGATCATCAGGATCGGCGCCAGCATGAGGAACGGTGGCGGCGGACTGCTCCGGCGCTGCCGCGGCCTGACTGCTTGCGGCGACCACGGCCCCTGCACCAGTTGCAGCTCCGCCCGGTCTGGAAGGTCGTCGAACAGGGGTGTCAGCTCGTCGACATACCTCGCCCGGGTCGCCTGCTCACTGCGTTCCTCGAACTCGTCCTGCGTCAGCCGCCCCGCCACGAAGTGATCGCTCAGTGTCGCCACGGCCTGATCGCGCTCGGCGTCGCCGATACGGATCGGGCCGCGGCGTTCGGGCAGGCTCATGACCGGTCCTGCTCGTCGTCGTCGGCGAGGATGCCGTACAGCTTCCGCCGCAGCTCGCCCAGTGCCTCTTTGGCCCGCGCTTGCTGGTCCGGCGTACCGGTCGCGAGGATCTGCCACATCGCTGTCGCCACCTGGCCGAGCAGCGGCTTCAAGCCGTTCTCGTCCTCCTCGGTCGGGGTGCTCATCGCCTCCCACGGCGCCGACACCTCGTCGGCGTGCTCGGCGACGTACGCGCGTCCCTCGTCCGTCAACGTGAAGGTCCGGCGACCGACCTCGGCGTCGGCGGTGACCAGTCCCTCGTCCTCGAGTTGCTGCAGGGTCGGGTAGATCGAGCCCGGGCTCGGCTTCCACACCCCGCCGCTGCGCTCGGCGATCTCCTGGATGATCTGGTAGCCGTTCATCGGCTGCTCCGCGAGTACGGCGAGAATCGCGGCGCGCACATCACCCCGCCGGGCCTTGGGTCCGCGGTACCGCGGCGGCGGTCCCCACGGCGGTCCGAACTGCCCGCCGAACATTCCCCACTGCGCCCCGAACCCGTGCGGCCCGTGGTGCCCGTGGTGGGTCCGCCGCCCGGTCATCGCCGCGCGCAACTCGTCCTTGATGTCGTCGAAGGCTGAACAATGCCGCGCGAACTGCGCCCAGGGCCACCCCGTCGCGTACGTCGATCCGGTCATCCCGACCACCATCCCTCACAAGAGAATGCGATACGTCGACGATATATCGCGATCTATCCCCACCCAAGAGCCTCCAGCGGCTTTTCAACCCTCCTTCACCTGGTGCGGCAGCGGCCCTCCGGTCAGTGGGGGAGGCCGGTGAGGTTGGCCATCAGGGTCATGTGGTGGGTGAAGTAGTCGGCGCGGGCCTGGATCATGTCGTCGAGGCGGCCGAAGACTTCGAAGTTGAGGACGCCGAAGAGGTGGGTCCAGGCGACCAGGATGCGATCGAGGCGCTCTTCCAGCAGGTCGCCCTGGCGCTCGTCGATGAGGCGGCGGAGGTCTTTGCGGAGCGGGGCGACGATCGGTGATGCAGTCAGTGGTTCGAGGCGGTTGCCTGCGTCGACGACGATCGCGGCCAGCAGCAGGATGACCTTGGCGGCCGGCTCGACGGTTTCCGGTGGAGCGGCGTAGCCGGGGACCGGGTTGCCGTAGATGAGGCCGTACTCCGCCGGATTCGCGAGTGCCCACGTGCGGACCGCGGTGCAGACGGCCATCCAGCGGCCGCGGAAATCATCGCGTCGTACGGCGGCATCCGCTTCGGTCGCGGCCGCGGCGAGAGCGTCGTACGCGTCGATGATCAGGGCGGTGAGCAGGGCGTCGCGGCTCGGGAAGTAGCGGTATAGCGCCGAGGCAACGATGTCCATGTCTCTGGCCACGGCGCGCAGGGAGAGGTTCGCGCCGTCGGTGGCGAGGTGCCGGCGGGCGACGGCCTTGATCTCCTGGCTCATCTCCGAGCGGACCCGGGCGCGCAGTGATGGTGCGGACATGCCTCCAGTCTGACACAGGTCGAGAACGCTGGAACGCTGCGAGAACAGTGTTCTTGCTTCGGACTGGTGTACCTGAGTACAGTGAACCTATTCGAGAACGGTGTTCTCGAAGTAGAGCACAACAGAAGGGTCCGCCATGTCCTTGCACGTCATCGTGGGAGCCGGTCCGGTCGGAACGGCCACGGCGCGATTGCTCGCCGCTCGAGGTGAACAGGTCCGTGTGCTCACTCGAAGCGGCAGTGGTCCGGATGGTGTCGAGTGTCTCGCTGTCGACGCGACCGACGCCGATGCGCTCATCAAACACACCGAAGGAGCTGTGGCCCTCTACTCCTGCGCCGGACCGGCATACCACCGCTGGTCCACAGACTGGCCTCCTTTGGGTACAGCGTTGATCCGCGCAGCTGAGGCGACAGGCGCCGTACTGGTGACGACCGGAAACCTCTACGGCTACGGCAAGGTCGACGGCCCGATCACCGAGGATCTGCCACTGCGGCCCAACACTGTGAAGGGCCAGGTGCGAGCCAAGCTGTGGACCGACGCCTTGGCCGCACACGAAGCCGGCCGAATCCGGACCGCTGAGGTTCGCGGGTCGGATTACCTCGGCGCACGAGCGGTCACGCCGTTCAGTGTCCTCGTGTTGCCGAAGGTACTGTCGGGCGGCCGCGGCTCGGCACCGGCCGACCTGGATGCACCACATAGTTGGACGTACGTCGGCGACGTCGTCCGCACGCTGGTCGCGGTCGCGGCGGACGAGAACGCCTGGGGACGGGCCTGGCACGTCCCGACGCCGGCGCCACTGTCCGTCCGGGCTCTCGCAACGCGCGCCGCCGAGCTGGCCGGAGCGCCGGCAGCCCGCGTCGCCAAGATGCCTGGCTTCGCGCTACGCCTCGCTGGTCTGTTCAATCCGGACGCGCGCGAGATGATCGAGACGCAGTACCAATGGCAGGGCCCGTTCGTCCTCGACTCCACCGCCGCAACTGTTGCCTTCGGCATCCAACCGACGCCGACCGACGACGCGCTCCGGGAAACCGTCGAGAGTATGCGCGCCCAGGCGAAGACCGCCTGAGTGCCGTTTTGACTGCCCTGGGAACATGACCTAATGAGTTCGACGAGATCCGGGCGGGCGCTGCGGCGGTTGATCATCTTTCTGGTGGTGCTGGCGATCCTGGCGGTCGCCGCCGACCGCGCGGCCAAATGGCTCGCCGAGGACCAGCTCGCGACGATGGCCGAGCAGGAGGCCGCACAGTACGACGTACGCGCGGCTGACACGTCGGTCGACATCGGCGGCTTCGGCTTCCTGCCACAGTTGGTCAAGGAGGAGTTCTCGACGGTCACGCTGACCATGCAGCAGCCGACCATCTCGTCGATCCCGGCCGAGGACCTGACCGTGGCGATGAGCGGCGTCCACGTGCCGCGTGCGGCTCTGACCGGTGGAAACGGTGCGGCGGTCACTGTCGACACGACCGACGTACAAGTCCGGCTTTCGCCGTCCGAGCTGGCCAAACTCGCCGCCCGCACGACGGGTGTGGACGATCTGACGATGCGTGTTGTCGACGGCAAACTGCATGCGCAGTTGTCTGTCCGCGGCATCGAGGCCGACGCGACCATTCGGCCCACGACGAAGAACGGCCGCATCGTCCTGGCCGTCGACGAACTCTCCGACTCCATTCCCTCTGTCGTACGCAACGCCATCACGTCGCTGCTCGCGAGAGGCATCGCCCTTCCCAAGCTGCCCTTCGGTGCGTCCCTCAAGCAGGTCGCCGTACAAGGCTCATCCGTGGTCCTCACTGCTACCGCGGCCAACCTCAAACTCGCTGGTTGACGTACTCACCGAGGGTTGACGCCGGTGGTGGGTGGCGGCAAGCTTCTTGACATGCGTTGGGCGAACCCTTGTTCGCCTAGCGAACAAGGAGGACCGCCCGTGACTGTTGCTCGTGAACTGCTGATCGGTGGCAAGAGCACGCCTGCGATCTCCGGCCGGACGACGCCGGATCACAACCCGTACACCGGCGAGGAATACGCGACGGTGGCCGCGGCCGGCGTGGAGGATGTCACGCTTGCTGTCGATGCGGCCGCGGCCGCCTTCGACGGGTGGGCCGCGACGAGTCCGTTTGCCCGCAGAGCGATCTTCCTGCGCGCAGCCGATCTGCTGGAGAGTCGCGCGGACCAGGTCGCGGATCTGATGGCCGCCGAGGTGGGCGGGACCCGCCCCTGGGCCGGATTCAATGTGCAGCTCGCCGCGAACATGCTGCGCGAGGCCGCCGCGGCGATCACAGCCGCTCGTGGCGAGGTGCTGGCGGCGCAGGAACAAGGGACCCTTGGTCTGGCGGTGCGCGAACCAGTTGGGGTGGTCGCCGCGTTCGCGCCCTGGAACGCTCCGATCATCCTCGGCGTGCGCGCTGTCGCGGCTGCGCTCGCCGCCGGCAATACCGTCGTACTCAAACCGAGTGAGCAAGCTCCGATCGCGTGCGGTCTGTTGATCGCGGACATCCTGGATGAGGCCGGCTTGCCGGACGGCGTACTCAACGTCATCACCAATGATCTGGCCGACGCCGCCGCGATCGCCGAAGCGTTGATCGCGGACTCGCGCGTACGGGCGGTGAACTTCACCGGATCCACTGGCGTCGGCCGCATGATCGGTACGCACGCCGCCACCCACCTCAAGCCGGCTCTTCTCGAGTTGGGCGGGAAGAACGCGGTCATCGTCCTTGACGACGCGGACGCGGATCACGCGGTCGCCGCGGCCACGTTCGGTGCGTTCATGAACTCGGGGCAGATCTGCATGTCGGCCGACCGGCTGCTCGTGCACGAGTCACTGGCCGCGGAGTTCACTCGCGCGTTCACCGCCAAGGTGTCCGCATTGTCAGCCGGTGATCCGGCTGAGCCGTCGACCGTGATCGGCCCGTTGGTCAGCAGTACTGCGGCTCAGCGCGTCGCCGCCTTGGTGTCCGACGCCGTCTCGAAGGGCGCCACCCTGCTCACTGGTGGAGGCGAACCCGACGGCGCTGTCTACCCGGCGACCGTGCTCACCGACGTACCCAAGGACGCGGATCTGTACTACGCCGAGGGTTTCGGCCCGGTGTGCGTGATCGACACCTTCGCCACCGACGACGAGGCCGTGGCGCTGGCCAATGACACCGACAACGGCCTCACCGCCGGCATCATCACCGAGAACGCCCTCCACGGCCTCAGCGTCGCGCGCCGGATCCACACCGGCATCGTCCACATCAACGATCAGTCGGTCGCCGACGAACCCCAGGCCCCCTTCGGCGGCGTGAAGTCCTCCGGCTACGGCCGCTTCGGCGGCCGCTGGGGCATCGAAGCCTTCACCAACACCCGCTGGCTAACCCTCGCCACCGAACACCCGCACTACCCGTTCTAGCTCGCAGTCGCGCTCGACCTCCTGGCGACGGGAGTAGCATGAGGTGTCTCTGTGAGGTTGATCCTTATGGGTGCATCGGTGTTGATCGGGGGGCAGGAACATGCGCGCCCATTGACCTCAGGTATGAAGTTGATGCTTGTCGTCGCCGGCATCCTGGTCTTCCTGGTGGGGATTCAGCTTTTTGTTCTGACCGAGCACACGGCTCGGTATTTCGCCTGGACCGTTAATCCTCCGCTCACGGCCGCGGCCCTCGGCGGGGCTTACTGGGCCAGTGCGGTGATGGAAATACTTGCCTCGCGTCAGCGGACGTGGACTCGAGCGCGTATTGCGGTGCCCGCCGTACTGACATTCACGGCGTTGACTTTGGTGACCACGGTCCTTCACCTCGATCGTTTCCACCTGGGCGAGAAGTTCGCCGTAGCCACCCAGGTGGCTACGTGGGGGTGGATCGCGGTCTACGCGGTGGTGCCTGTCGTGATGAGCATTTTGCTGGTCCTTCAACGTCGGGCAGCCGGCGTCGAGGTGCCGCGACGGAACTCTTTGCCGCGTTGGCTGAGGGCTGTTCTTGGCCTCCATGCCGTCGTGATGCTCTCGTTGGGGTTGAGTCTATTCGTAGACCCAGAGGCGACATTGGTGTTGTGGCCGTGGATGCTTACGCCCCTGACCGCGCGGGCTATCGGCGCCTGGCTGCTGGGATTAGGGCTTGCTGCAGCTCATGCCGCGGGAGCGAACGACTGGGGCCGCGTTGCGGTGGCAACTCATTCGTACGGTCTTTTGGGAGTACTGGAATTGGTGGCGTTGATGCGCTATCCCGACACTGTGGACTGGGGCAGACCTGCCGCTTGGGTATTCGTTCTCTTTCTGCTGAGTTTCCTGCTGGTGGGCGTCTATGGGTGGATTATGGCCACTCGAACCGCACATAGATCAACAGTCAGTTCTACTGAAGCTGGATGAAATGTTGCACAGATCAGTTGCTGTTATCGGGGCCGGCTTCGCCGGGCTGCTGAGCGCCGCGGCGGCCGCGCAGTCCGGCGCACAGGTCACCGTGTTCGAGCGCGACCGCCTGAGCGACACCCCGGACCATCGCCCCGGCGTACCTCAGGGACAGCAGCCGCACGTCCTCCTCCACCGCGGGTTGCGAGCGTTGGAGTCGCTGCTTCCCGGCGTCGAACGCGACCTGCTGGACGTCGGTGGTGTGAAGATCAACACCGGACGGATGCCCTGGCTCAGCCCCTATGGCTGGTTCCCGGTGGACCCGCCGGCGTACGACATCGTGTCGCTGACCCGACCGTTCCTGGAACTGGTGGTCCGGCGCCGGGTACTGGCCGACGAACGCATCGACCTCCGCCAGGGCGCACGGGTGCGGTCCCTGGTACGTGCGGGTCAGCTGTGGGAGATCCAGTGCGCGGACGGTTCGGCGGCTGTCGCCGACCTGGTCGTCGACGCGTCCGGGCGGAGCTCGCGGCTCTGGCACTGGCTGGGCGAACTGGGGGTGGCTGTACCCGAGCCGGCCATGGTTGATGCCAAGCTTGGGTACGCCGCCCGCCGGTACCGGGCTCCCGCTCCCGTGCCACTCCGGTCAGGCGTCGTCATTGCCGCCTCGCCGGACACCGAAATGGGCGCGCTGGTGCTGCCGGTGGAGAACGACGAGTGGCTGGTCGGCGCCGTCGGCTATGGCAGCAAGCGGCCTCCGCGTGATGCGGCGGAGCTCGCTACCTACCTCCGAGAGTTGCGCGATCCGGCCGTCGCAGAGCTCGCCGCGGTCCTCGAACCGATCGGCGACGTGGCCGTTCACCGCCAGACAGGCAACCGACGGCATGCGTACGGCCACGCCCGGAGCTGGCCGCCCGGCCTGCTGGTGGTCGGTGATGCGCTCTGCGCGTTCAACCCGGTCTACGGCCAGGGCATCACGGTCGCCGCCTGTGAGGCCGCGCTGCTGAGGGAGCTCCTGTCACCGGGCGTGCCATTAAGCGTGGCGGACACCCGGCGCATTCAGCACCGCCTGCACAACGTCACTGATCTGCCATGGGCCGTGGCCACCGGGGAGGACCTGCGATATCGAAGCAGTGACACCAAGCCCACCCGCCGACAGCGCCTGACCGCCAGGTGGACCACCCGGATGACTCAGCTCGCCGTGGGCGGAGACCCAGCATGCCGAGACGCATTTTCCCGGCTGTACCACCTAATGGCGACGAGCCGCGTACTAATCAGCCCCGGCGTCCTCTGGGCAATGGCCCGATCGCTTATTCGCGGGCTGCCACCCCCCGCACCCCGCCCGACCGCGCTGGACTGGCTGCCAGCCAGCGAGACCGACCGCACAGCCGACCCGTAGGGCTCGTGGGATCCGTTCAAGACGCTATATTCCGCTGGGTGCGATTGCGCTCTTTGGCCGTGGCAACTAGCCGGCCTGTACGTCGGACGACGACGCGCATGCAGGCCAGAGGCGGTCGTCGGCGGCGCGTTCCTTCAGGCGCCGAACGAGGTCGCGGAGGCTCTGTCGGTACGCCGATTCGACCGCCCTGGCGTCGCGCCGGCCGACTCCAGCGGGCAGAAGTGACCAGAAGCTCTGCGTCAGCCGCCACGCCTCTGGGCCGCTCGGCAAGATCACCAGCTCACCGCCAGCTGGAAAGGGGCCTGAGAGCTGGCGGGTTACTGCTCGTCGACCGGGCTCCATGGCCACGACTTCGAGCATGCTACCGAGTCGACTGTCGTCGCCCTGGTACACGAACACCTGTATCTCGCCGACCCCGTCTGGTGTCCCAGGCAGGTGGGCGCCGAGGACTATGGTGTCCGAGAGCACGACCGAACTCGCCGGATCCTTCATGAACGCCCAGACCAACGGCGCAGGCCGTGGAAGGTCAACTGTTGCGGACTCAGAAACGCGGATCGGGCCGCTCGCCCTGCTGACGATTTCTAGGCGAAACGCGTTCGTGCTGTCACGACGCCCTCAAACGGTCGCCCCAAGCGTCCGGCCAAGGCCGCAGCCGACTCGCCATCGATAACCCCGCGTGATCGCGGAACTTCGCCTTGCCGGCTTATCGGATGGGGATAGCCGAACGTTACGAGCGGCGGATTAGAAGGCCGCCGGGCCACGTCGACAGGAGCGATCTGAGCCTCAGGAGCCGCCCTGAGTCCGAACCTAATCGACTCCAGCAACGCTGCTACTCGCCAGTTCGTCCCACAATCTATTCCACAGAGGCCCAGGATTCCGACTCGAGCTGAGCTGGGATGGACGTGCTACCCGACCCGGCCAGCGTGATCACGACCACGGTGCGGTGGCGTCATTGAGGCGAGGAAGACCGTGGCTGCCTTAAGGATCGCCAGCCGCCATCGCATCGCCCGTCAGGCTGGCTTGCCGCGCCTTCCCTTCCGCCGCCTCGACTCCGGCCGCTCCCCGATGCGCCTTAAGTTGTTCAGCGACTGCCGCAATCCTGGGCGGCTCGTGCCACCCTTCGCCGTGTCTGGCCGCCTCAACCGTCCGCCAATCGCCGCCCCTTGATGCCGTACCGCACGCTTCAGCTGGCACGGCGCGGGGCCAGGTCCGTCGCGATGGCTCGCCAGCTCACGCTGCGACCGGCGCACCGACCGGACTGTGATGACCTGAGCCAAAGCTGCTATCGCCACACCGAGCAGTGCCGAACCTGCGATGCTGTCCTGGCGCATGGACTGCGGGAGAAACAGGGGAGGACCGTCATGGCACGGCAGATCATCACGACCGCGAACGCGCCGAGTTCGCCGCTCTTCAGCCAGGGAGTCAAGGCCGGACCTCACGTGCTCGTCTCGGGCATCGTCGGCATCGACCCGAGCACCGGCAGCCTCGCCGGAAACACGATCCAAGCTCAGACGAGACAGGCGCTGACGAATTGCGAGGCGATCCTCCAGGCCGGTGGCGCCAGCCTGGACGACGTCATCGAGGTGGGCGTCCTGCTCACAGACTCCGCCGACTTCGCCGGCCTGAACGAGGAATACGCGCGGTGGTTCCCGTCCGAGCCGCCGACTCGCTACGTCGCCAAGCTCGGTGTCGAACTGCCCGGACTGCTCGTCTCGATCCGGATGACCGCCTTCGTCGGGTAACGCAGCTCGCCAGCTGCAGCCAAGGCAGGCCGTCATGGCGAGTCCAAGTTTGGTTGACACGACCAACAAGAAAGCCGAACTCACGGCCAAGGGATTATGAGTCCAGCGGCCGTTTCCACAGGCGCCTACTTCCGGCTCCGGGAGTTCGTGTCTCGACCCGGTCTGACCACTCTGCCAACGCTATTTGACTCCACTCGGCCGCACGAGTGGCCCCACGCCGGCCATTGATTCCCCCGCCGCCCCGCAGTGCTGAGTGGCGGCATTGAGCTGGCCCGCGGACCGATACACGCGCGCCGCGATGACCTGGGTTTTGCAGCCATCACGGGCCCAGCGCCACCGTCACCTCAGGAGCATGTCACCCAGGCCAACGACCCCGCGTCGGAGAAAGCGAGCGAACGCTGAAAGGGCGGCGCGCCGCGCTCGTGTCGGCGCCGAAGGGCCTGTTCGGAGGATGTCGCCAGGGGATGGCGCGCATACGATCTTCAGGTGACCGGGTCCTGGCTCCAGGCTGGCGTCCGCGGGCGTCGCCCGGGGCGGGCTGTCGTCCGCCGGTTGGAGCGGCTGGCCGATCTCGGCGCTCGGCCGGAGGACACCCACGACGAGCGGCTCCGACAGGGCACGCTCATCTTCTCGTCGCTGCTGATCACGGCGATCTCCACGATCTGGGTGACCACGTACCTCGCCTACGGCGACCCGGTCTCGGCGGCGATCCCAGGCTTCTACCAGGTGATCACCGTCATCGGGCTGGCCGTCCTGGCCCGGACACGGCGTTTCGCCACGTTCCGCACCACGCAACTGCTGGCGTTCCTGGTGCTGCCAGCTTTGCTGCAGGTCTCGCTCGGCGGATTCGTGGCGTCGAGCGCGATGATCCTCTGGGCGGTGTTCACACCACTGGCGGCGCTCGCGTTGCTCGGTATCCAGCGCTCCGTGTCGTGGCTGGTGGCGTTTTTCGTCGAGTTGGCCGCGCTCGCCCTGGTCGATTCCCGACTCGCACAATCCCCGTCGGCGCTGCCGCCCGGCTTCGTGGTCACGTTCCTGGTGCTGAACATCGCGGGCGTCATGGTGAGCGCGTACGTGATGCTCAGCTACTTCGTGGAGCAGCGGGAGCGAGCCCATCGGGACCTCCGGGCCGAGCGGGAGCGTTCGGAGCGACTCCTGCTCAACGTGCTGCCGGAGCCGATCGCCGAGCGCCTCAAGACAGAGCCAGGGGTGATCGCGGAACATTACGAGGCGGTAAGCGTGCTCTTCGCCGACATCGTCGGCTTCACGGCGCGATCGGCGGTGATGGCGGCGGAGGACGTCGTGAAGCTGCTGGACCAGGTGTTCTCCGCGTTCGACCGGATCGCTGACGCCGAGGGGGTCGAGAAGATCAAGACGATCGGCGACGCGTACATGCTGGTCGGCGGCCTACCGATGCCGCGGCCGGACCACCTCGCAGCGGTCGCCCGTACCGCGCTCACGCTGCGCGACGAGGTCGCCCGGATCGCAGCCCTGCCCGGTCAGGACTGGCTCGCGGTCCGGATAGGAATCGACTCGGGACCGGTGGTGGCCGGCGTGATCGGCCGGCGCAAGTTCATCTACGACCTCTGGGGCGACACCGTGAACACCGCGAGCCGGATGGAGTCCCACGGCCCACCCGGCGAGATCCAGGTCACGGGACGGGTGGCCGCCGCCCTCGGCCCGGAGTTCGCCGTACGTCCACGCGGCACCATCGAGGTCAAGGGAAAGGGCCCGATGCAGACCTTCCTCCTCGACCGGCCCTAGCGCCCGCTGACGGCCCGATCGTGGTCGCGAGCTTCCGTGAAACCGTTGCCCAGCACGGGATCCCGGCCTCGACGCTGACCGACAATGGCATGGTCTACACGACCCGGCTGTCGGGCGGCAAGGTGGAGCGGTTCCAGCAGACGATGGAGAAGTGGCTGCGCGCTCAGCCGATCCAGCCGACAACCATCGCCGAGCTGCAGGTGCTGCTCGACGCCTTCGTCGACGAGTACAACCACCGCCGCCCGCACCGGTCACTCCCGCACCGAGCCCCCCGCCACCACCTACACTGCCCGCCCCAAAGCCGCCCGCAGCACCAACCGGACCACCGACACCCACGACCGGGTCCGCACCGACCGCGTCGACGACGCCGGCTCGGTCACCCTGCGCCGCGCGGCAAACTCCACCACATCGGCATCGGGCGAACCCACGCCCGAACCCGCGTCCTGCTCCTGATCCAAGACCTTCAAATCACCATCATCAACGCCGCCACCGGCGAACTCCTGCGCGAACTCACCCTCGACCCCACCAAGGACTACCAGCCCCGCGGCCTCCCACCAGGCCCCAAACGCAAGAAGCCCCGAACCCAATGAGGGTTCGGAGCTATGCCGATGTCCTGAGACATCACACGGTGCCCCCGGCAGGATTCGAACCTGCGACGCACGGTTTAGGAAACCGACGCACGCCACCGGCATACGCCCCTCCAGGCGTAGGCAAGCACCAATAGTTCGGTTGTTCTTGACTTCGGTTGACCCGAATCAACACCCCTTTGTACCCACAGTGTTCCCACGCTGAGCTGCTGGCAGGCTCTGGGGATAGAGCAGTGGTTTCCTAAACCATGTGCCGCAGGTTCGGATCCTGCCGGGGGCACTCAAATAGGTCCTGTTTATGCCACGCCCGTCGATCCGCCCAGATCGAGGGGCAGTTGCGCTGCGTGGCCGCGTCAGTTCGCTTCTGCCTGATGTCTGGCGACGTTCCGATATCGCCAGAGGCCGTTCTGACCGGCCGACACCATAGGAACAGCGCTGACCTTGATGGCGGCCAGTTGCTGCTCGAAGCAAACAGGTGACTGAACCCGCGCGGCACTCAATCGTTACCCGTATCGATGTCGATACCGTTGCCACGAGCTGTAACGGGCAGGCGTGAGGTGCGATAGTCAGACAGAGGGTCAATGCGCGGGGAGCGCGTCATCATGGGTGTGGGGGAACAATGGATTACGTAATTCTGGCCACCGGGACGGACACCACGGGCGATCGGCTTGGGCTCGTCGGCAAAATCCTTCTCGCTATCCTCGGCCTCATTTTGCTGGGCATCCTTGCCACGATTGCAGCCGCCCTTTGCGTAGTCGTTGGACCAGCGCTCCTTATAATTGCATTCTTCGCTTGGCTCTTCGGCGCTTCTTGGGCAGGCGAGGTAGCCATCGGTGGAGCTGCATGCTCGGTAGTTGGCCTATTTGCCCTCGCCGGAAACAGTTAGTTCTAGTCGCTGCGGTGGCGGATACCTGTGCAAGGGGTGTGTGGCAACCGTGCGGGGCCGGACATCAAGGCGGTGCGGTGCCAGGCAACACGAGGAGGCGGTGGCGCCATCTTGAGACAGGACCGCCTCCGAAGCGTTGAGCGTCAGGAGGCACCCGGCGCCCCTGCTGATGACTCGCGCCCGTTGGTACTGCCTAGCCTCAACTAGCCCACGGTCTTTCAACTCGGCGATCGCCCGGCTGACCGTGCCCACGGACACGTTGTGGCTAACGGCCAGGTCCCGCGCATACGGAAGTTCCGAACCACTGGATACTGGCCGGCCACGATCGCGGCCTATAGTTCGGCGACGAGTTTTGGTCAAGTCCATCCCTGTGGTGTAGCGGTCGTGTCGCGTGATCCTCTGGTTGGTCAGGCGCTGAGCGCCGGGATGTCGGTGTCTGTGGTGGTCTCCTGCGTGGTCTCGATGAGGGCGAGTCGGGCCTCGACGTCCTCGCCAAGGCCCGCCTCACCGCCATCACCGACACCACCTCCACCACCGAGGAGGTGGCACCCGACACCGACCTCAAGGCGCTCAAGCGCCTGACCAACCAACGGATCACGCGACACGACCGCCACACCACGCCAATGGACTTGACCGGACGGCCACCCGGACCCACCCCACAAAGAAACAGGTGAACCCACGAATCGTGGGTCCACCTGTCCGGGATGTCCGGAGACATCACCCAGTGTGCCCCCGGCAGGATTCGAACCTGCGACGCACGGTTTAGGAAACCGACGCTCTATCCCCTGAGCTACGGGGGCGCGACTTGGGACAGCTTAGCGGTTACTGGGTTAGGGCGGTGACGCCTAGGTGGCCGGAGATGGAGGCGTAGCGTTCGGCGTAGAGGGTGGTGCAGCGGGAGGAGGCGCAGCCCGAGCCTGCGAAGGTGATGCCGCGGATGGTGGCGGTGGAGCCGCTGGGGCGGGTGTAGACCGGGCCGCCGGAGTCGCCGCCGACGATGGCGATCTGGCCGCCGCGGGTGGCGCGGATGACGTAGGTCGTACAGCCGTCGGTGTCGCAGTACTTCGCCGAAGTAGAGCGGACGGTGATGCCGCAGAGCGACGTACTGAAGCTGCCGGACTGGCAGACGACCGTGCCGATGCCTGGGTCTGCACCGCCGGTGACGGTGCGGGTGTTGGCGGCGTCGCCGGGGCCGTCGGTCCAGATCTTCGGGCCGTAGGCGCTGCCGGTGAGCAGGGACTGGTCGTAGTCCGGGTAGTTGGTGCGGAGCGAGGTTGTGCCGTAGTAGTTGCTGCCCGACTTCCACACCGTGCCGACGCCGCCGCAGTGCCCGGCGGTGACTGCTCCGCGTTGGCCGTTGGATCGCCGTACGACGGAGAAGCCGGCGGAGCAGTTCTTGAGGGTCGAGGTGATCCGGGCTCCGCCCCAGTGGCCGCCCTTCGGGGTGTCGCTCAGCCGGGAGGTCCGTTCCAGCGAGCCGGCCACGAGGTGTACGCCGGAGAGCTTGCGCAACCCTTCCAGCGACGCGGCGGAGGTGCTGGCTTTGTCGTACTCGACGACGATGTCTTCACTGACCGGGTCGAGGTCGGCCGCGAACGTCGTACGCGCGGCATCGGTCGACCAGGAGCGGGCACCGACCGCGTTCCAGGCTGCGGCGATGGACTTGGCCGAGCGGCAGCTGCGTTCGAGGCCGACCATCTGCTTGCCGGCCGCGGGAAGGTGGCGGGACATTGCGGCCTGGTACTTCTTCTCGTCCAGGACCGACTGGTCGACCACGACCTTGAAGCCAGACGACGCTGAGCCGACCACGCCGATCACGCCGCGGCTCAGGCCGTAAGGCAGTCCGGACGTGGGCCGGCCGGTGGCGTCGAGCGGCTCGAGCGACCGTACGGCGATGCTGACGCCTTCGCCGAGGGACTCGCCCAGAGGGCGCGGGTCGGACGCCGAGGTCGGCTGCGACAGCCGCTTCGAGTCGACCGAGGACACACTCGGCGACGCGTGTGAGCAGGCCGCGGCACCGGTCGACGGACCCGCGGCGCCGGTCGACGGACCCGCGGCGCCGGTCGACGGACCCGCGACGCCGGTCGCGGGGCCGGTGGCACCAGCCGTGAGGCCGATTGCGAAGAGTGAGACGGAGCCGAGAGCGAGCAGCGGGACGGTAGCTGAGAGTCGCAACGTGGCTCCCCAATCGGTGGACGGCCTCGATAAATCCTCCGGTCAGGGACTCCGCTTAGTCAATAGCCGATCACCGTCCGCAAGCAAATTTGACTACCGTGCGCGAGCGTATCTCGCAAGTTCACGCCCGTCGGCGCCGTAGAACTCCAGCGTCGACGCGTCCACGGCGATCCGCTTGGCGGACTGCAGAACGCCGGTGTGCGGCACGTTGTCGCACCCGATCAGCCGCTGCATCCCCGCCTTCGCGGTGAATTCGCCGCGCTGGCCGATGTTGTAAGTGCCCTGCAGCCCGTTGCAGCCGTCCGAACCCGTCCACGTCCCGTCCGGGCGGAACACGAGCACCGGGTCCTCCGGCCGCTCCGCGCTCAGCGCCTTGAGCCCGGCCATCTGCACCGGCCGCCACGTCCCGGACACGGTCTCCACCGATGGCTCGGTCTCGACCGCGGAAGTGGACGCCGGAGCGTTGCCCCCGGCAACCGGTAGCTGTACGGGCGTACTCCGGCCGCCGCTGAGGCCGAAGGTCGCGGCGGCGATGGACGCGACCGCGACGGCGGCCGCTGCGGAGATCATCCAGGTACGACGCTGGGCCCGGCGCGCGTCTGTCGTCGCCCGCCCGGTCAGGTCAGTTGCCATCGGCACCGAAGCCGCGGCTCGGTCGAAGGTTCCCCGCAGGTCATCCTCGAGATCGGTGTTGCTCACGACAACCTCTCATGAAACGTGGTGGGACTGCCTGGCCTTCCTCAGCGTGGCCAGCGCCCGGCTGGCGGTGGAACGCACGGAAGACGGTTTGATGCCGAGCATGTCGGCGATCGTGCGGTCGTCCAGGTCCTGGTAGTAACGCAGCACCAGCACGACCCTTTCTCTGGCTGACAACTCCGCGAGGGCTCGCCAGAGGTCGTCGGAGTTCACGATGTCGGTGGCGGGGTCGGGCACCGGGTGCGGTGGATCGATTTCCGCGGACGGCGACTCGGTGAACGAGCGCCGGCGCGTCATCGACAGGTAGGCGTTGACCAGGATTCGCCGGACGTAGAGGTGCGGGTCGTCCGCCTTCCGCACCTTCCGCCACGACCGGAACGCCTGCATCAGCGCGATCTGGGCCAGGTCCTCCGCTCGCTGGTAGTCGCCGGAGACGGTGAACCCGAGACGCACCAGATCCTGCCCGCGTGCGGACACGTACTCCTCGAACTCCACTCGCCACTCCCCGGCTGGGCGTACAACACCTCACACTTATTAGACGCACCGAGTAGCTCAGAGTGCTGCAACGGTCGGCACACAGTTGCATTTCACCACCGCAGGTGGACTAGACCAGCAGGAACGCGCGTACGGCGGCCCGCCCCTGCGGATCGCGCTGCACGCTGTGGCCGCTCCCCGGTACGACGACCAGCCGGGCGTCACGCGCATGCTGCTTCTCCCACTCTGCCCACGCGACCGGGCAGAACAGGTCGTTGCTCCCGTGCAGGATCAGAGTCCGCGGCAGCAACTCCTGCGCAGCCGGGTACGTCGACACGCGCTTCGCCGGCCAGCGCATGCACCCCTCGATCACCAACTGGTTCCGTGCCGTGCGTCTGTCGTACGGGTAGAGCTGCTGCGGATCCAGACGTCGTACGGCGGCCTCGACGGCGGCAGGGCGGTCGGTCGAGCCCGATGACCAGGGGAAGCGCAGGTCTGAGCACAGGGTTGCCAGGTGCAGTCCGGCGGACAGGTCGTCGTACGGCACGCTCTTGCTGCTCACCTGTTGGAAGAGCTCCTTCAAGCCGGTGTAGTCGCCGTCTCGTGCGGAGTGCAGGATCGCTGGGATCCCTTTGAGTGAAGGGTTGAAGGAGTTGAGGCTGGAGACCGACAGGCTCTCCAGCAGGCTGGTGCCGTTGAGTGGTGCGCCGTCGAGTTCGCCATGCCGAACCAGCCAGGCCAGGTCGGCCACGGGGTCCGTCGTACAGGCAGGGTCTTGGCGACAGGCTGCTGTGAGCACTCCGCCTGTCGCGGCCATCAGGTCCACGCCGAACGGGTCAAAGCCCTTGTGTGGAACGACGGAGTCCAGCACCAGCGCTTGCACATGGTCCGGGTACTTCAACCCGTATTGCGCTGCCGTGAAGCTCCCGTAGGACGTACCGTCCAGCGTGAGGCGGTCTACGCCGAGGTGCCGGCGTAGTAGCTCGATGTCCTCGGCTGTGTCCGGCGTGCCGTAGTAGCCGAGGCCGGGGCCGATGCGCTGAGCACATTCGTCGACTGCTTCGGGCGGTGGGGTCAGGTAGTCCGAGCCGCCCACAGCCGCTTGCAGGGCAGGACAGTTGATGCCACGAGAGCCAGTCCCGCGCTGGTCGAACATCACCAGCCTGTACTCGCGGAGCACGTCAGCGTCCAAGTTGTTGCGTACGCGCGCCAGCAACGGCACGCCTGGTTGGCCGGGACCGCCGGTGAGCATCAGCAGCACACCACGCGGTGCGTCGACGTTGTCGGCAGCTGCGACCGACAGCTCGAGGCTCGGGCCGTCCGGTCGTTGGTGGTCGAGCGGCACGCGCAGCGTCGTACAAGTGAAGGCTGCAACGCCTGCACAGGCAGGGGATTCTCGGGGACTCGAGCAGTCGGCGCAGGCGAGGAGCAGCGCGCACAGCAGGCCGATGAGTCGCATGCACACCTCCCGGATCGTTCAGCGTGCAGCTTCGACCGTGCGGTGGCAAGAGCCGTTGCCTGCCTTGCGGGTCGACCCCAGGGAGGGACCCGCAAGGCAGGCGCGGGTTGACCCCGGTCCGGACGGCTTCGGGGGGCGCGTCCGGTGCAGGGTCAGCGCAGGCCGAGCGACTTGATCAACTCGGCTGTGACCTGGCGTGGGGCCGGCAATACGCCAGGCTTGCCCTGGCCCTCCAGCGAGGTGGCGACCAGACGGCGGCAGCCGAAGGCTTCCACCGTGTAGGACAGCACACCGCGGTCGTTGTCGGTGAACCGCAGTACGTACGTGGGGCCGAGCTCCTGCGTGCAGTAGGTCGGCTTCTTGGCGACTGGTTTCGGGCTGTTTACGAGCCCGAACAGTTCCGTTGCCTGCTTGCCGTTGCGCTTGGTCGTGACGGTCGCGTAGTCCTGCCCGGACGCCTTCGCGTCGTACTGGCAGATCGTCACGCTGACTGGCTGGAATAGTGACTTCTCCGCGCCCTTGCCCCACGCGACCTTGTCGGTGGCGGCGCGGATCGCGGCGATCGTGTCTGGGCAGTCCATGCTCGGGGTGCCGCTGGGGGTGGGCGACGGGGTAGGGGTGCCGGGGGTGGTCGGCGTTTCGGTGGGCTGGGCGGCGGGCGGGGACGTGGTGTTCTCGTTACCGCAGGCGGCGGTAGCTCCGAGCACAGCCACTACGAACGTCGCACCGATCAGGCCCCGTGTCCGTAGTGCACTCACGACTCGGTCCTTCCGGGTTGGCAAGGGCTCAATGATGGTCGACAGGGGTCACGCACGCGGTGCCAAACCATCACGGCGACGCGTCTTTCCGGTCACGCCTGCGGATTGTGTGGCAACCGAGGCAGACCTGTAACGTCCGCGCGCTGTTGGGCCGCGTCCGTTGGCCCCTGTTCTCTTGAAGGACGGCCCCGGAGGCGCAGACGTTGCGGCTTACGATGGGCAGCCGTGCGGAGTCTCCGCCAGGACTTCCGCGCCGAACGGCGGACGCGACCGCACCGTAGGTCCAGCCGGGCGGCGCGGTCGTTCAGGGCGAGTTGGAGACCGGAGAACAGCCGCGCGTCGATTGAGGTCCGGCGCTATCTTTGCGGTATGACGAGCCCGTACGAAGACGACGAGCCGCTCCTGCCCGAGCAGACTCGCGACGACGATCCGCGGAGCTGGGGCGAGATCGACTCCGACGCCGATGACGACGATCGCATCCTCCGCGAGGTCCCACCCCACCACGGATGAGCCCTTCGGTCCTTCTCGTCCACGGCGGGCTGTGGGATGCCATGGACGCGGAACGCTTTTGGTGTACGACGGGGATCGCCGGCGGACTCACGTCGTACGGACTGACCGTACTGGCGCCTGATCGTCCGAAGCAGCCGAGTGGGTGGGACGTCGAGGTGGCGGCACTGGGCGAACTCTTCGGGAATGCCCACGACCCGCTGATGATCGTCGGTGCGTCCAACGGATGTACGACGGCTGCCCTTCTGGCGTTGAGCTTCCCGGACCAGGTCGAGCGGTTGGTGCTGGCCTGGCCGGCGACCGGTGGGGATACGGCGGTGAATGCCCGAGCGCGGGAGGGGATGCTCGCGCGGGGATGTTCGGCCGACGTCGCGGACGGGCTGCTGGCGGGCGAGACGCTGCGTGGGGTGACGGACGGTGAGCTCGCGCGGCTGGGCGAAATCCCGGTGGCGGTGCTTCCACCCGTGCCGGAGAATCCGTCCCACCAACGAAAGACGGTCGACGCTCTGCTGGGGCTGATCCCAGGAAGCCGCGAGCTTGCCGGCTGTCCGGAACCGCCCTTGCCGACGTTCCCGCCGCACCTGGACCAACTGGTGAAGACGATCGCGGAGTTCGCGCAGGGGTGACGCGCCAAGAGGGGGATGTGCGGTGGAGCTTCGGGAGTTCTCTGACGGGTACGGCGTTCTGGTCGCGGGCTGGGCTCGGGACGCGCACGAGGTCGCCTTGCTGTGCGGGCGGGTGGAGTACCCCTTTCCGGAGGAGCTGACGGGAAGTTGGCGAAAGGTCGCCGACGACATTCGGTCGTACTTGCTGTTCGACGGGGATCAGGCCGTCGGGTACGGCGAGGTGTGGCTCGACGATGAGGAGGACGAGGCCGAGCTCGCCCGGATCATCGTCGATCCGGGGGTGCGGGGGAAAGGCATCGGGCTGGAGTTGGTGCGGGGGTTGCTCGGGCCGGCGTTGGCGGCCGGGTATCCGGAGGTGTTTCTGCGGGTGCGGCCCGAGAACGCGGTGGCGATCCGGACGTATCAGCGGGTCGGGTTCGTCGACGTACCGCAGGCGTTGATGGATGAATGGAACGCGGCGCAGCCGGTGGCGTACCGGTGGATGCGTTTTGCGGGGGAATAGCAGGTCAGCAGGAGAGTAGGTAGACGCCTGGCGAGCTCAGGGACAGAGGTTGGGTGCGCCTACCTACTCCGCTGTAGTGCGGGCGCGCAGGGAGTCGCGGATCTCGGTGAGGAGTTGCTGGTCGGTGGTCAGCGGGTCGGGCTCGGGCTCCTGGCCGCGGGCGCGGCGCTCGGCGAGCTTGTTGAGCGGCAGCACGATGAAGAAGTAGACAGCGGCGGCGACGAACAGGAAGTTGAGTGCCGCCTGCAGGACGGCGCCGACCGAGAACTGCGCGTTGTTGATCTCGAACGTGAGGACCTTGCTGATGTCCGCCTTGCCGAAGATCGCCGCGATCAGCGGGTTGATCAGGTTTTCGACGAGCGCGGTGACGATCCGCCCGAACGCGGCGCCGATGACGACCGCGACGGCGAGGTCGACGACGTTGCCGCGCATGACGAATTCCTTGAAGCCCTTGAGCATGTGGTGCCTCCACGAAGCGGTGTGCAGTACCCCGACAAGTTAGGACCGCGAGCCTGCCAGGGCGAGAGAGCACGCCGGATACGACGCAACGTGTCTGCACCTGTCCGATAAGTGATCACCTCAGCTGGTGTCCGGTGTCAGGGCGACGGTGATTCTCGAGTTGGTCGTGGCCTGGGCGAGGCGGCTCGCGGTCTCGGGGCTGGTGGCGACCACGATGAGCGCGCCGGAGGTCGTCGTACGTGAGGCTGGTAGAGCGACCACGCGGACTGCTGAGGCGAGGAGGGTCCCGGAATCGGCTGGGGTGCTCGAACCGGCGTACAGGTTGATGCGGTCGCCGACGCGGAGGAGGGCGCTGATCTCGGCGTCGTCGATCCGGAGCGGGTAGGCGACCGAGCCGGCGGGCACCGACGGTGGGGCAAGGAAACGCGCGTCGGTGAGTGGCTCGCCGGATCGGACCGGCCCACTCAGGACGCGCGCCTTCAGGTCGGCGCCCGGTTTGAGGGCACCGTCGGGGACGAGCCCGCTGGGCAGGTCGAGTGTGCGCAGGTCGGAGTCAGCGGGCACAGCTCCGCCGGCGAGATCGCGCGCCGCGGCCAGTACGGCGACTGTCGGCGGCGGAGGAGGGGACAGGGCGACGAGCCCGAGGTACACGGCTGCCGCGGCGGCAAGCCCGGCCAACAGCCGACGATGCCACCGGGCGAACCGCAACAGCTCACGGAAAGGAAAGGGAGTCTTCATGCCAGAGAAAGTACGAGTTTCTCCGGCACCCACCCCTCAGTTATCCACAGGGGAACGCAGAGGGGGTCAGGCTGCGCTGGTGCTCGTCGACGACGAGGAGGACGAGCTGGTGGCCGACGACGAAGACGTCGTGGTCGAACCGCTGCTTGAGGAGGAGTCCGAGGAGCCGGAGGTCGACGGCGAGTCCGACTTGGCGCTGACCGAGCTCTTGCCGGTGGAGCGGCTGTCGTTCCGGTAGAAGCCGGAGCCCTTGAAGACGACACCGACAGCGTTGAAGACCTTGCGCAGAGTGCCCTGACAGGCAGGGCAGACGGTCAGAGCGTCGTCGGTGAAGCTCTGCCGCACCTCGAGGGCCTCGCCGCAGTCGGTGCACTGGTACTGATACGTCGGCACGGTTTGGGTTCCCTTCAGGCCGCTGGCACTCCTACCACTCGACTGCTAATAATGCGCCAGCGACCCGAAATATTCCAAGTCGGTCCCGCGAGCCGGTCGCTGAGCGCGCGGGATACCCCAACTCTGCGTTCATGTCCAGCGAGCGCAGAGCTACGCAAAGTTGTGAGGGACCCCATTTGGGGCGGGCGGCGGCATTCTCTACGGTTGGTGCGTGCGTCGCCTGCTTCGAGTCGTCATCATCAGCGGAATCGCCCTCGCCACGGTCCTCCTGGTGGTGGCGGGGACGGTTGTCTTTGTTGTCCGCCATTCCTTCCCGACGTACGACGGAACGATCGAGCTGACCGGCCTCGACGCCGATGTCGAGGTGGTCCGCGACGCGAACGGCATTCCGCAGATCTACGGCGACAGCCCGGCCGATCTGTTCGCCGCGCAGGGCTACGTGGCCGCGCAGGACCGGTTCTTCGAAATGGATTTCCGCCGGCACGTCACCGCCGGCCGGCTGTCGGAGCTGTTCGGCAAGGACGCGCTGGAGACGGACAAGTTCGTCCGTACGCTTGGCTGGCGCCGGGTCGCGGAGAAGGAACTGGGGCTGCTGAACCCCTCCACCCGCCAGTACCTCGACGACTACGCCCGCGGCGTGAACGCGTACCTGGAGACGCATAGCGGGTCCGGCCTCAGCCTGGAGTACGCCGTACTGTCGCTGCAGCCCGGCGGCCGGAGCTACCGTCCGGAGCCGTGGACCGCGGCCGACTCGCTGGCCTGGCTGAAGGCGATGGCGTGGGACCTCGGCGGCAACATGGACGAGGAACTCGCCCGCACCAAGCTGCTGGCGACGATGCCCGCCAGCCGCATCGACAGCCTCTACCCGCCGTACCCGTACGACCGGAACGCGTCGATCCTGTCCAGCGGCACGGTCAGCAGCGACGGCAAGTTCACCACCTCGTCGGTCGCGAGCGAAGCCCGTCGCGGCATGCTCACGAAGGACCTGCTGAAGTCACTCGACACCGTCGACAAGGTGGCGAAGGGCCTGCCCCAGCTGCTCGGCCGCGGCGACGGCGTCGGCTCGAACTCGTGGGTCGTGTCCGGCGAGCACACCACCACCGGCAAGCCGATGCTCGCGAACGACCCACACCTCGGCGCGACCATGCCGGGCGTCTGGACCCAGGTCGGCCTGCACTGCAACACCTTCAGCAAGAAGTGCCCGTACGACGTCTCCGGCTTCAGCTTCGCCGGGCTGCCTGGTGTGGTGATCGGCCACAACAACAAGGTCTCCTGGGGTTTCACCAACCTCGACCCGGACGTCACCGACCTGTACCTCGAGCGCGTCAACGGCGACAAGGTCCTCTACGCCGGCAAGTGGACCGAGATGGCGACGCGCGAGGAGACGTTCAAGATCGCCGGCCAGGACGAGCCGGAGAAGATCACCGTCCGGGAGACCCGGCACGGACCGCTCATCTCCGACGTCGGCGAGGACGAGCGCGACGCCGGTGAGATCGCCGCCAAACGGGCCAAGTCCCCACGGGCGTACGGCATCGCGATCCAGTGGACCGCGCTCAACCCGGGCCGCACCGCCGACGCCCTGTTCGCGATCAACCGGGCCCAGGACTGGACCGCCTTCCGCGCTGCCGCGAAGCAGTTCCAGGTCCCCTCGCAGAACCTCGTGTACGCCGACACCGACGGCCACATCGGTTACCAGGCACCCGGGCTGATCCCGATCCGGAAGACCGGCAAGGGCGACTGGCCGGTGCCGGGCTGGGACCCGCGGTACCACTGGACCGGCTACATCCCGTTCGACTCGTTACCGAGCGAGTACGACCCGCCGGACGGGATCATCGTGACCGCGAACCAAGCCGTGGTGCCGCGGACGTACCCCTACTACCTGACCAACGACTGGGACTACGGCTACCGCTCCCAGGAGATCCTGGACCGGATCAAGTCCGCCGGGAAGCTGGACGCCAACGCGATGGCCTCGATCCAGTTGGACACCAAGAACCGGGCGGCGGAGATGCTGGTGCCGTACCTGCTCCGGATCGGCATCGAGGACGACTTCGACAAGCAGGGCCAGGACACACTGCGGAACTGGGACTTCACCCAGCCGGCCGACTCCGCTCCGGCGGCGTACTTCAATGTCGTCTGGCGCAACCTGCTCGCTCTCACCTTCCACGACCAGATGCCCGAGGGCACCTGGCCGGACGGTGGGTCACGGTGGATCGAGGTGATGCACAACCTGCTCGCCGAGCCGAACAGCATCTGGTGGGACAACACCGGTACGGGGCAGCGGGAGAGCCGCGACGACATCCTGCGCGAGGCGATGATCGACGCGCGGCAGGAGATCACCCAGAAGATGGCGCGCGACCCGGCCAACTGGCAGTGGGGCAAGCTGCACAAGCTCACGCTGACCAACCAGACGCTGGGCACGTCGGGCATCGGTGTGGTGGAGAAGCTGTTCAACCGTGGCCCGTACGAGCTGGGCGGAGGCTCGTCCATCGTCAACGCAACCGCCTGGGACGCGTCCAAGGGCTACGCCGTGACCGCTACGCCGTCGATGCGGATGGTCGTCGACATGTCCGACTTCGACAAGTCCCGCTGGATCAACCTGACCGGTGTGTCCGGGCATACGTTCACGTCGAACTACACCGACCAAACCGACCTGTGGGTGAAGGGCCAGACGCTGCAGTGGGCCTACACAAAGGGCGCCGTCGAGGCCACCCGCGAGCACTCACTGACCTTCACGGCCAAACCTGAGGGTTAGCTCAGTCCGCCCGCAAAGACAGCACTGCGCCACTGAACTGCCAGAACGTCATGGAGAAGCCGTCCCGCTGCACCGGCCTGCGCGGCACCAGCGGGCTTGGCGGGACTACTGGCTTGCCCTGCTCTGCCAGTCACGCTGTCACGTCCAGCTCGTGCTATTGCCGCGTCCCGGTGGCCGTGAGGTCCCGGAGCGGTTCCAGCGTTCTCACTCATCCAGCGATTTTCTCAGCACGATTAACTGATTTGGGGTGAGCGCCGCGTCGACCGGATGGTCGTGGTCGTCGGCCGGGAGAGCATCCACCACTTCGTCGTCGTACACCGCGGCCCAGATCGGCGTACCGGGCTTCACTCGGGCCAGTGCGCGGTCGTACGAGCCGCCACCGCGTCCGAGGCGTACACCGTCACGGGAGACCGCTACCGCCGGGCAGATGACCAGGTCGGCGGTGGCTATGGCGTCAGGACCCAGGTCGACGGGCGGTTCGGACAGCCCTAGCCGACCGGGCACCAGGTCGGCCGCTCCTGGCGCTACTCCCCAGCCGAGGTCGTTGTCGGCGTACAGGATCGGCAGCAGCACCTCACAGCCCCTGGCCAGCAGCCAGTCGATCAGCGAGCCGGTCTTCGGCTCCAGGCCCTTCGACACGAACAGCGCGATCCGCCGGGCCGCCAGCACCCTGGGTTGCGTCTGAGCGGTTGCCAGCAGGTCCTCGGCATACGGGTGCGCCGTACGGGCACTGAGCAGGTAGCGCCGGGCCGCGGCCTTCGACGGGAACACACCCTGATCGTAGAGGCGTGACCTGGTTAACACCTGAGCTACCACCTGTCCCCTAGGGTTGGCGCATGAGTGAGGAAGGGCTTCGACAAGCGCAGGAGAAGATGCGCGCGGCCGGCGCTGCCGACGTCGCGATCCGTGTCTTCACGCACTACTACCGGCTGCTCGAGTCGGGCCAGCAGGGCACGATCCGCGAGGACGACATCGAGCCGGTGGGCGACCTGCCACACCTTGACCACCTGCCGACCGATCCGGCCGCGCTGCGCGCCGCGTTGGCCGAGACCGTGGTGATCAAGCTGAACGGCGGCCTGGGTACGTCGATGGGCGTGACCGGCCCGAAGTCCGCCCTGCCGGTCAAGGACGGCCTGAGCTTCCTCGACATCATCGCCCGCCAGATTCTCAGCACTCGCCGGCAGTACGACGTATCGCTGCCGCTAGTGCTGATGAACTCCTTCCGCACCAGGGAGGAGTCGCTCGAGATCCTGAGCGGGTATCCGGACCTCCCGGTGGACGGTCTGCCGCTCGACTTCCTGCAGAACATGGAGCCGAAGCTGCTGGCCGACGACCTGACGCCGGCCGAGTGGCCGCCGGATCCGGAGCTGGCCTGGTGCCCGCCGGGGCACGGCGACCTGTTCACCGCGCTGGTTGCCTCCGGCACGCTCGACGCGCTGCGGGAACGCGGTTTCCGGCATGCGTTCATCTCCAACGCGGACAACCTCGGCGCGACGCCGGATCCGCGGATCGCCGCCTGGATGGCGGAGCACGACGTACCGTTCGGGATGGAGGTCTGCCGGCGGACCCGGTCCGACCGCAAGGGCGGGCACGTGGCGGTGCGGAAGTCCGACGGCCGGCTGATCCTGCGGGACAGCGCGCAGGTCGCGGACGAGGACAGCAAGCACTTCCAGGACATCACCCGGCACAAGACCTTCAACACCAACAACCTGTGGATCGACCTGGTCCGGCTGGCCGAGCTGATGGACGGGCACGACGGGATCCTCGGGCTGCCGATCATCGTGAACCGCAAGACCGTCGACCCGGCCGACTCCAGCTCGCCGAAGGTGATCCAGCTGGAGACTGGGATGGGTACGGCGATCGAGACGTTCGAGGGGTCGCAGGCGGTGCTGGTGGACCGCAGCCGGTTCAAGCCGGTGAAGACGACCAACGACCTGCTGGTGCTGCGCTCGGACGTATACCAGCTGAACGACGCCGGCGACCTGACCACCACGCACCAGGGCGACGAGCCATACGTCGACCTGGACCCGGCGTACTTCAGGATCCTGGCCGACTTCGAGGCGCGGTTCCCGGGCGGGGCGCCGTCGCTGGTCCGGGCGGACCGGCTCGAGGTGCGCGGTGATGTTGCCTTCGGCAAGGACGTGGTGGTGGTCGGGGACGTCGAGGTCGAGGCGCCGGAGGGTGAGCGGCACGAGGTCCCCGACGGGGCTGAGCTCGGCGGTTAGCGTCTTTCTGGGGGGATTGCATGGACGACTTGCTGATCCGGCCGATGGAGCCGTACGACACCGACGAGGCGGCGCGGGTCTGGTGGAAGGCGCGGCACGCCGACGGTGCGCTGCTGCCGCCGGCGATCCACACCTTCGCTGAGGTCGCGACCTGGTTCGCCGAGGTGCTGCTGCCGGATGCGCAGACCTGGGTCGCGCTCGACGACGACCGGATCGTCGCCGTACTCACGCTCGACGGTGACGACCTCGATCAGCTGTACGTCGACCCGGACTTCCACGGCCAGGGCGTCGGCTCGACCCTCGTCGACCTCGCCAAGGACCTCCGCCCCGGCGGCCTCGCTCTCTGGACCTTCCAGTCGAACGTCCGGGCCCAGGCCTTCTACCTCCACCACGGCTTCACCGAGGTACGCCGTACGTCCGGCACCGCCAACGAGGAGGGAGCACCCGACATCCGCCTCACCTGGGGCAACCACCCAGAGGCCCTCACCTAGCCGCCCTTGCTCGCGCGCGTGCAGGTTTCTCGCCGCCCGCTGGTACCAGGCTTGGATTCCCATCGACAGCAAAGCCGCTTGCTCCTCCGTGTGCCGCGGAGCCGCCGCGACTGAAGCCACGGTGCACGCCGGTCGGCAGAGCTCGCCCACTGTGGCGACTGTGTTGTCGATTCTGGGAACCAGGGCGTCGGAAATCGATATCCCACAGCACTCTCCCCACACTCGATGCGCGGCGCGATGCTGCTGTCGAGTCGTGGATTGGGGTTCATTTCGGCGCCGTTGGAGTGCCGGGCTTCACGAATGAGTGCGGACTCACGCTCTTGGGTGGGGAGTGGATTAGGGTCGGGCTCGTGAGACGAAGTGTGGATGAGCATCTAGAGGTCGTACTCGGCAGGGTGCGGGCGCTGCCGGCGTTCGACCAGCCGTTGATGGAGGCGGTGGGGCTGGTGCTCTGCGAGGACGTCGTCTCCGGGCTGAGCCTGCCCGGGTTCGACAACTCGGCGATGGACGGGTACGCGGTACAGGCCGGGGACCTGGCCGGGGCGTCGCAGGACAACCCGATCAGCCTGCCGGTGGTCGGCGAGATCGCGGCCGGCCGGGTGGAGCCGATCGTGGTGACGCCGGGGACCTGTGTGCGGATCATGACCGGCGCGCCGATGCCGCGCGGCGCGGACAGCGTCGTACCGGTGGAGTGGACCGACGGCGGCACGGCGAACGTCCGTATCTCTCAGCAGCCGCCCCTGGGAGCATCGGTACGGCGAGCCGGTGAGGACGTGCAGGCGGGGGAGAAGGTGCTCGACCGGGACACGGTGCTCGGTCCACGGCAGATCGCCGTACTCGCGGCTGTCGGTCGTGCGCGGGTGTCGGCTCGGCCACGGCCGCGGGTGGTCGTGGTGTCGACCGGTGCGGAGTTGCGGGAGCCGGGGAGCCGGCTGGGCGAGGGGCAGATCTACGACTCCAACAGCTACACGCTGGCCGCTGCCGCCCGTGAGGCCGGTGCGGTGGTGTACCGCGTGGGCATCGTCGACGACGACCCGAAGCGGATCATGGACACGCTGTCCGACCAGCTTGTCCGCGCTGACCTGGTGATCACCACTGGTGGGGTGAGCAAGGGCGCGTACGACGTGGTCAAGGAAGTGCTGACCAAGCTCGGGACGGTCGACTTCCCGGAGGTCTCCATGCAGCCGGGTAAGCCGCAGGGGTTCGGCGTGCTGGGTGAGGATGAGGTGCCGATCTTCACGCTGCCGGGGAACCCGGTGTCGGCGTACGTGTCGTTCGAGGTGTTCGTCCGGCCGGCGCTGCGCAAGTTGATGGGGCAGATGCCGTATCAGCGGCAGGCCGTGCAGGGTGTCTCGCTGGATGGGTTCAAGTCGCCGGCTGGGAAGCGGCAGTTTGTCCGCGCAGCGGCGAGCTCCAGCGACGAGGGCTGGATGGCCAGTACAGTCGGCGGGCACGGCTCACACCTGCTCGGCGGGCTGAGCCGCTCGAACGCGCTGATCGTGGTGCCTGAGGACGTGACGACGGTCCGGGCCGGCGACCAGGTGGAGCTCTTGCTGCTGGACGAGGAGACCGGATGACGGAGGCCCAGAACCCCGGCCCCGCCGAGGCAGGCACATCACTCGGCAAACCAGCCGACGCATCCCGCGGCACGGCCGACACCGGCAGCTCGGCGGGTGGCGGTGGTTTGACGCATGTGGATGAGACGGGGGCGGCGCGGATGGTCGACGTGTCGGCGAAGGAGGCCGGCGCGCGGCGAGCTGTTGCCAGTGGCAAGGTTTTTGTGTCGGCCGAGGTGGTGGCCGCGTTGCGTGGCGACGGGGTGCCGAAGGGGGACGCGCTCGGCGTCGCCCGGATCGCCGGCATCATGGGCGCCAAGCGCACCCCCGACCTGGTTCCCCTCTGCCACCCGATCGCCATCACCGGCGCGAAGGTCGACCTCGAGGTCGCCGACGACGCCGTACTCATCCAGGCTCAGGTGAAGACCACCGACCGCACCGGCGTGGAGATGGAAGCCCTCACCGCCGTGGCAGTCGCCGGGCTCGCCGTGATCGACATGGTCAAAGCGATCGACCCAGCCGCCGTACTCTCCGACGTACGGGTGGAGCTCAAAGAGGGCGGCAAGACCGGTCACTGGGAGCGCCCGTGAAAGCCCTCGTCGTCAGCGTCTCCAACCGCGCGGCCGCCGGCGTCTACACCGACACCACCGGACCATTGATCGCCGAACGCCTCACCCAGTGGGGCTTCGAGGTCGACGGCCCACAGGTCGTGCCGGACGGGTCTCCGGTTGGCGATGCGTTGTGGGCCGCCGTCGAGGCGTCGTACGACGTGGTCCTGACGACCGGCGGCACTGGCATCTCGCCAACCGACGAGACGCCCGAGGAAACCGAGAACCTGCTCGACAGGGTCGTGCCAGGCATCGCCGAGGCCATCCGTGCATACGGCATCGCCAACGGCGTACCGACGGCTGCTCTGTCGCGCGGACTCGCCGGAGTCGCGCGGAAAACGTTGATAGTCAACCTGCCCGGTTCACGTGGTGGTGTGAAGGACGGGCTCGCCGTGCTGGAACCGATCCTGCGGCATGCGGTTGAGCAGATCCGCGGCGGTGACCATGTCAGGACGGATGCCGACTGATGGCGATCGTCCAATGGCCCGTGGAACTCCAGCACGGGCAGGTCGCGCTCAGGCCGTTGCGCGCGGGTGACGGCGCTGAGTGGGCGGCCGCGCGCCAGCGCAACGTGAGTTGGCTGCGCCCTTGGGACGCGACGCAACCACCCGGCGCGGAGGACGGCGCTCGCACGTTCCGCGCGATGGCTCGCGACTGGAACCGGCAGGCGCGGTACGGCCGGATGCTGCCGTTCGTCATCACGTACGGCGGTGCCGCCGGCGCCGGATCACGGTCGAAGTGGCCACTGGTCGGGCAGTTGACTGTCTCCGGAATCACCTACGGATCGGCGCGCTGGGCGAACCTCGGCTACTGGGTCGACGAGCAGTACGCCGGTCGCGGCATCGTGCCGACGGCGGTCGCGCTGGCCGCTGATCATTGCTGGTTCACCCTCGGGCTGCATCGCATTGAGGTCGCGATTCGCCCCGAGAACAAGGCGAGTCTGCGGGTGGTGGAGAAGCTCGGGTTCCGGTACGAAGGCGACCGGCCGCGGTTCCTGCACATCGACGGCGACTGGCGCGATCACCGCATCTTCGCGCTCAACGTCGAAGAGGTCGGACCCGGTCTCGTAGCGCGACTGCCTTGATCACGCAGCGTCGCTATTCACATCAGTCACACGAGTCTTATTGCGACACACCGTCCGACGTACCTCAGTTGGCCCTCGCTGGGTCTTAGCGTCGTCGCATGGGGACGACAGGGCTGATCTATGTGGCGATCGTCGCCGCGTGGGCCGCCTACCTCGTCCCGATGCTGCTGAAGCGCAACGACGAGGCCAGCCGGCGCCGCTCGGCGGAGAAGTATTCGTCTGAGCACGCGCGCGTGCTGTCGCGCGATCCGTCGCGGCCGCGCTACGTCGTACGTCCGGCGGGTGCTGCGGACGACCGGGTGGCGACCGACGACCTGCCGCCGCCGAAGCGGTACGTCCCGAACCGAGCCCGCCGGGTGGCCGCCATGCGCCGCCGGCGGGTGCTGTCGATCCTGACCCTTTCGCTGTTGTCGGTGACCGCGCTGGCCGGCCTCGGGATCCTGCTGTGGTGGACGGTGTCGATCCCGGCCGGGCTGATCGTCGCGTTCGTCGTACTCACGCGGGTGCAGCTCCGGCGGCAGGCCCGCGAGCGTGCGGTCGAAGCCGCCGAGCGGCGAGCGCGTGCGCAGGCCCGGCACGACCGCGGCCCGGCTGGGAAGCCCGCTGCGTCTCCGTCTCCGGACGACGAGATGACGATCGAGGTCAAGTTGCCCGCCGCGCCTGCGCCGGTCGAGAAGCCGGCCGCGTCCGAGGGACTGTGGGACCCGGTGCCGGTGACGCTGCCGACGTACGTCATGAAGGAGAAGGCCCCGGACCGCACCGTCCGCACCATCTCCCTGTCCGACGACGAGGTCTTCTCCAGCGCCCGTACGACGGACCCCGCCGAGAAGCTTGTCGTCGAAACGCCCGCCGAGACCGCGGTCGAACCCGAGGTCAAGCGCGCCGTCGGCGACTGAAACTCGCTCGACAACCTCAGTTTTAACCGGCGACCATAGCCGTGTTAGAGTTTCGCGGTCGCCAGGGAAACCAGACGACCAGCTCGGGGCTGTGGCGCAGTTGGTAGCGCGCTTCGTTCGCAACGAAGAGGCCAGGGGTTCGAATCCCCTCAGCTCCACTGAATCGAAGGCCGGTCCGATGGACCGGCCTTCGTGCGTGTACTGGGGAAGCCCTAGGCCCGGCTGCGCGCGCTCCTCCGCCGCGTGCAAACGGCTCAGGTTGAGGAGCTTGTCGCACCCGAGATCTGCGAACGCTCTCGAGAGGCACCCAGCATTGTTTCGACCTCCTCGACTCCGTTCCCTCATATGAGCGTCCGCGCGACCTTCTCGACGTGCACCGCCCAGCTGATGGGGACTCGCGGCTGCGACCGGCGCAGCGGCGGCGGCATCCCGCTCCCATCCCGGTTCTCCAACCCGCCACGAAGGCGAGAGGCGAGGTGTGTCCGCGGAAAGCGCGGACCGCACCGCGTCGCTTTCGTCGTGTTGTGTGCCTTCGCTTCTCTCGGCGCGAGAGGGGGCTCCGCCTCCCGCACCCTCGCGGCCTCTCTGCGCTTGCCGGTTGTGGTTGATCGCCGCATGGGGGTGCGCTGTCGCTTGGCTCGGCGGAGTTACGGCGTACCGCAAGACGCTCTGGAGGGGCGGGGCGGCCAAGTGCGCCCATCCACACCCCGGGATCTCAAGTTGTCTCGGTGAGGCGGGACGTGTCATGATTGCGGCCTAGCTCCCCACCGTCCTCCGGGACTGGTGGGGTTTTTCTTTCTCTGGGGGCGATCGAACCGGATGTCTGATCTGCGTGCCGTCGTTGTTGTCGACTACCAGAACGTGCACCTGACCGGTCATCAACGCTTCGACAAGACCAAGTACGGTCCGAAGCATGAAGCACTCGTAGATCCCCTGTTCTTCGCCCAACAGTTACTGCAGGTGCGCAACGCACGGCAGCGCCCGGGGCATCCTCGCGCTGTCCTCCGGCAAGTGGATGTGTACCGCGGCGAGCCCAGCCCGGATCATGAGCCGAAGGCCTACGCCCGGAACCAGGCGCAGAAAGCGCACTGGGAACGTGACAAGCGTGTCACCGTGACTCTCCGACCACTGAAGTACCGATACCAGTACGACGGCGACGGAAAGGCGCTCCGTGATCCAGGCACGGGGATCAAGATCCCCGCCGGGCCGCCGTCGGAGAAGGGTGTCGACGTGCTGTGTGCACTCGCGCTGGTGAGGCACGCACTGCGCGAGGACGTCGATCTGGTGATCCTTGCGTCGCTGGACAGTGACCTGGTGCCAGCGGTCGACGAGGTGTTGTCGCTGGGAACGGCGAAGGTCGAGACCTTCTCCTGGTATGCGCCCGCGGACAACGCCTACGAGCTCCGGCCCAGCGATCGCTCGGCGCGGATCTGGAATACCCGGCTGACTGAAACGAACTTCCTGAAGTGCGTGGACCGCAACAACTACAGCTGAGGGTCGCCGAGGCCTGGGCGTGACACCCACCCCTAATCTTGACTGATTCCAGAAAAGGGGGAAGACTGCGGGGTATGCCGACGGCCTTGGAGCTTCAGGGGATGTTGCGTGCGGCGGCTTTGCGGGTGACTCGGCCGCGGCTGGCGGTGCTGGGCGCCGTACATGCTCACCCGCATGCCGACACGGATTCGATTATTGGTGCCGTGCGCAACGATCTTCCGGAGGTTTCGCACCAGGCGGTGTACGACTCGTTGCATACGTTGACGGCGGCCGGGCTGGTGCGGCGGATCCAGCCGCTCGGGTCGGTGGCCAGGTACGAGTCACGGGTCGGGGACAACCATCACCATGTCGTCTGCCGGTCCTGTGGTGCCATCGCCGATGTCGATTGTGCGGTCGGCCATGCGCCGTGCCTGACCGCGTCGGACGACCACGGCTTCGTGATCGACGAGGCCGAGGTCATCTACTGGGGCCTGTGCTCCGACTGTTCCGCCGTACGCAGTTCATGACTTCCTTTGAATACGTCCAGTCCTGGAAGGAATCCGATGTCTGAGAACCACCCGCCAGTACCTGCTGAAGCGAGTGCCGAGAGCCGCGGTGAATGCCCTGTCGCGCACACCCGTGCGCCGCACCCGACCCAGGGTGGTGGCAACCGGGGCTGGTGGCCGGAGCGGCTGAACCTGAAGATCCTGGCCAAGAACCCGGCCGTCGCGAACCCGCTGGGCGAGGAGTTCGACTACGCCGCGGAGTTCAAGACCCTCGACCTGGCCGCGGTGAAGCAGGACATCGCCGAGGTGCTGACGAACTCGCAGGACTTGTGGCCGGCCGACTTCGGCAACTACGGCCCGTTCATGATCCGGATGGCGTGGCACAGCGCCGGCACCTACCGGATCAGCGACGGCCGCGGTGGCGCCGGTGCGGGCCAGCAGCGGTTCGCGCCGCTGAACAGCTGGCCGGACAACGGCAACCTGGACAAGGCCCGACGGCTGCTCTGGCCGGTCAAGAAGAAGTACGGCCAGAAGATCTCCTGGGCCGACCTGATGATCCTCACCGGCAACGTCGCGCTGGAGACGATGGGCTTCAAGACGTTCGGCTTCGCAGGCGGTCGCCCGGACGTGTGGGAGCCGGACGAGGACGTCTACTGGGGCCCGGAGACCACCTGGCTCGGCGACGAGCGCTACACCGGTGACCGTGACCTCGAGAGCCCGCTGGGTGCGGTCCAGATGGGCCTCATCTACGTGAACCCGGAAGGCCCGAACGGCAACCCGGACCCGCTGGCTGCGGCCCGCGACATCCGCGAGACCTTCGGCCGGATGGCGATGAACGACGAGGAGACCGTCGCCCTGATCGCCGGCGGCCACACCTTCGGCAAGACCCACGGCGCCGGCCCGGCCGACCACGTCGGGGTGGAGCCGGAGGGCGCGCCGATCGAGGCGCAGGGCCTCGGCTGGAAGAGCACCTTCGGCACCGGCAAGGGCGCCGACGCGATCACCAGCGGTCTCGAGGTCACCTGGACCACGACGCCGACCAAGTGGAGCAACGACTTCTTCGAGATCCTGTTCGGCTACGAGTGGGAGCTGACCCAGAGCCCGGCCGGCGCCAACCAGTGGGTGGCCAAGGACGCCGAGGACATCATCCCGAACGCGTACGACGGCCCGAAGAAGAAGCCGACGATGCTGACCACCGACCTGTCGCTGCGCTTCGACCCGATCTACGAGCAGATCTCGCGCCGGTTCAAGGACAACCCGGACCAGTTCGCGGACGCGTTCGCGCGGGCCTGGTTCAAGCTGACCCACCGCGACATGGGCCCGATCGCGCGCTATCTCGGCCCGGAGGTTCCGAGCGAGGTGCTGATCTGGCAGGACCCGCTGCCGGCGGTGGACCACGAGCTCGTCGGTGCCGACGACATCAACGCGCTCAAGGCGCAGATCGCAGCCTCGGGGCTGTCGGTGGCTCAGCTGGTCTCGGCCGCCTGGGCGTCGGCGTCGAGCTTCCGCGGGAGTGACAAGCGCGGTGGCGCCAACGGTGCCCGCATCCGCCTGCAGCCGCAGGTCAGCTGGGAGGTCAACAACCCCGCGGAGCTGGCCACGGTCCTGCGGACCCTCGAGGGCATCCAGGAGAGCTTCAACGCCAGCGGCAAGAAGATCTCGCTCGCCGACCTGATCGTGCTCGCCGGTGTTGTGGGTGTCGAGGTGGCCGCCAAGGCTGCTGGTCAGGACGTAGAGGTTCCCTTCACCCCTGGCCGTACGGACGCCACGCTCGAGCAGACCGATGTCGACTCGTTCGCCGCGCTCGAGCCGGTCGCGGACGGCTTCCGCAACTACTACGGCAAGGGCAACCGCCTCCCGGCCGAGTACCTGCTGCTCGACAAGGCGAACCTGCTCACCCTGAGCGCTCCCGAGCTGACCGTCCTCGTCGGCGGTCTGCGCGTGCTCGGCGCCAACTACGACGGTTCCAAGCTCGGTGTTCTCACCGAGACCCCGGGCGTGCTGACGAACGACTTCTTCGTCAACTTGCTCGACCTGGGCACGGAGTGGACGTCGACCGACGACAGCCAGGAGACCTTCGAAGCCACCGTCGGTGGTGAGGTCAAGTGGACCGGTACCCGCGCCGACCTGGTCTTCGGCTCGAACTCCGAGCTCCGCGCCCTGGCCGAGGTCTACGCCAGCGACGACGCCAAGGAGAAGTTCGTCAAGGACTTCGTCGCCGCCTGGACCAAGGTGATGGAGCTCGACCGCTTCGACCTGGTCTGATCCCAACCTCCCGAAGGCCGGCTCCCCAGCGGGAGCCGGCCTTCAGCGTAGGCGGTCGAGGCCCGGTCCAGGATCGCGCTCATCGGACGCCTCCCGTGGTCGTGCGTGGCACGATGGTGGTTCCAGCCGCCGGAGAGGGGCCATGCCATGCGCTTTCACCACGATCGGGAGCCTGCTGGAGATCTCACTTTCAGTGACGTGTTCCTGGTGCCGAATCGGTCCGGGGTCACCTCGAGGCTGGATGTGGACCTGTCCACCACGGACGGGAGCGGTACGTCGATTCCCGTCGTCGCGGCGAACATGACCGCGGTGTCCGGGCGGCGGATGGCGGAGACGATCGCCCGCTGTGGCGGCCTGGCGGTGATTCCGCAGGACATCCCCGTCGACGTGGTCGCCGAGGTGGTTGCCTGGATCAAGGAACGGGATCCGGTCCACGACACCGCGCTGGTGCTGCCGCCGACCGGGACCGTGGGCGAGGCACTGAACCTGCTGCCCAAGCGTGGTCACGGCGCGGTGGTCGTGGTCGACCACGGGCGCCCGGTCGGGGTGGTGACCGAGGCGGACTGCGCCGGAGTCGACCGGTTCACCCAGCTGAACGGGATCATGTCGCGCGAGTTGCTGACGCTGCCGGCCGGGATCGACCCCGAGCGGGCGTTCGACGAGCTGCACGGCGGCCGGCACCGGCTGGCGCCGGTGGTGGATGCCGACGGCCAGATCGTCGGCATCCTCACCCGGCAGCGAGCGCTCCGGGCGACCCTCTACGAACCGGCCCTGGACGCGAACGGCAAGCTCCGGGTCGCCGCGGCCATCGGGATCAACGGCGACGCCGAGCAGAAGGCGAAGGCGCTGCTCGATGTCGGCGTCGACGTACTGGTGATCGATACGGCTCACGGTCACCAAGAGCGGATGATTGAAGTCCTCAAACTTGTGCGGGGCCTAGAGCCGGGCGTGCCGATCGTGGCCGGGAATGTGGTCACCGCGGAAGGCGTCACCGACCTGGTCGCGGCCGGGGCCGACATCGTGAAGGTCGGCGTCGGGCCAGGCGCGATGTGTACGACGCGGATGCAGACGGCTGTCGGGCGGCCGCAGTTCTCCGCCGTACTGGAGTGTGCTGAGCGGGCGCGGCAGCTGGGCAAGCACGTATGGGCGGACGGCGGCGTACGGCATCCCAGGGATGTGGCGCTCGCGCTGGCAGCGGGGGCGTCCAGCGTGATGATCGGCTCGTGGTTCGCCGGCACGTACGAGTCGCCGGGTGATCCGCATCGGGACAGCGACGGCCGGATCTACAAGGAGAGCTTCGGGATGGCGTCGGCGCGCGCGGTTCGGTCCCGGACGGTCGAGGACACGCCGTTCCAGCGGGCCCGCAAGAGCTTCTTCGGCGAGGGCATCTCGACGGCACGGATGTACCTCGACCCGGAGCGCCCGAGCGTCGAGGACCTGCTCGACTCGATCGTCTCCGGTATACGCAGCTCCTGTACGTACGTCGGAGCGGCCACACTGGAGGAGTTCCACGACCGCGCCGTCGTCGGTATCCAGACCGCCGCCGGCTACGCCGAAGGGAAACCACTCGACACCAGCTGGTGATGGGTTTGGGGGACAAGATGCTGAGGGTCGACGCGGAGACCGCGATCATCCTGCGCGAGGCGTACTACAAGATCGAGACGCTCTACCGGGCCAGCCACTACGGCCTCTATGACTACGTACGCGCGGTCGCCGCGAAGATCGCACGCGTCGACACCTTCTACGTCGGCTTCCTGCACGGCTCCGACCGCGTCCGGTACCCGTACGGCTACGAGAGCGGCCAGTACGACGACCCCGCCAGCCACATCTACGGCCCGAACGGCCAGACGGCTTGGCTGCTGAATCACCGCCAGACCTACCGGTTCGCCTACGACAACGGTGCCGTGCTGCAGGCGGGCGTTCCGTGCGGCGACGTCGACCGGCGGTCGGAGGACGCGGTGACCGTGCCGATGTTCCGGCCTGGCCGCGGCGGTGCGCCCGATCAGCTCTTCGGCATGATGTCGATGCAGAGTTATGAGCCGAACAGCTACGACGACAACGCCGTACGAGCGTTTGAGTGGCTGGCGGGGACGACGGCCCGGGTGCTCACCCGGGAGGCCGAGGACAGGGAGGCGCTGCAGCTTCTGCCGGCCGGGGCCGAGTCGCCGAACGTGCTCACCTCGGACTCGGTGATGGAGTACCTGTCGGGCCGGATCGCCGTACTGCGGACGCTCGCGAATGAAGCCGTTCAGTCGACAGCCCCGGACGATCCGCTCAGGGACCTGCTCACGAAGCTCATCAAGGAGGCCGAACAGACGCAGTCCGAGCTGATCGAGATGATGCTCGACGCGGATGACGGGCCGGAGCACCGGTTCGCCCTGCTGACCCCGACCCAGCAGAGCGTCGCCCTGCTACTGGTCGAGGACGCCGGCAACACCCGGATCGCCGACGAACTGGGCATAACGGTGAACACGGTCAAGTCCCACCTCAGCACGATCCTCAGCAAGTACGGCCTGGCCAGCCGCAGTGAGGTGGCGGCCGACGTCCGCCGCTACCTGGCCCGCTGAGTCGGCGTAAACGACTTCATCGCTCTCATACCGGGGGTGAGGTTGAGGGGGCAACGATCTAATCCGGCGGGCGATTGCAGAGCGTGGTTGCTGATGGCACGGTTTAGTGAACGGGGTGGAGGGGAGGACGCCAGGACAGCGTCGGCGGGTCGCCGATCTCGCAGGGGGCGTGGGATCGAACGACACGGGGGGACTGACGGACAAGGCGTCCCATTCGTGGTCGCGGGTGGTGGTACGGAGTTCGACCGAGGCTTGGGAGGGCGACTCGGGAACTCGGACCCACCACCCGCGACTGCATTTCTGCCCCAGCCACGGATCTGCAGTATTCGTGTGCGCTGGGCCCGGTGTGGTGAGAGAGTCGGGGCGTGACGACCCGGCCGGCGGACACCGCGTCGCGGGAGCCCGTGTCCGGACCTCTCGAGATCGCGTGTGACGAGTCCGGGTACGAGGGCGAGAAGCTGGTCGGCGGCGTCACCGACGTATTCGCGCACGCGAGCGTGCGGATGGACGAGGAGACCGCCGCGGAGTGCATCGCCGAGCTCCGCCTCCGGATCCGCTCACCTGCGACCGTCTACAAGGCCAACCACCTCCAGCGGTCGAAGCACCGGCCGGTGCTGCTTTGGCTGCTCGGCCCGGACGGACCCTTGCTCGGCAACGCCCGGGTCCATCTGATCGACAAGACCTACTTCCTCGTCTCCAAACTCGTCAGCTCGCTCGGCGCCCGGCCCGAGCTGACCCAGTTCCTGTACGACGCATCTCGTCGTACGGCGGAAGCACAGGCCTTCATGGTTGCCGCCAACGACTACCTGCGCACCTCGGTCACCAGGGACCCATTGGCGCCGCCGCTGGATCCGTTGCTGCCGGCCATCATCCGGGCGGCGGAGTACTGGGGTGGCGACGGGCAACCGGTCGCGATCGCACACGACCGGCAGACAACGCTTTCCGCCGAGCGGATCGAGCGGTTGCGGCAGCTGGCACCGCTCGCCGGCATCCAGTTGGTCGACTCGTTCACCCACCGGCGGGTCCAGATGGCCGATTTCCTGGCCGGCGTGGCCCGCAAGCTTGCCTCGGAGCAGCTGAAAGGCACCGACGACACCGAGCTGACCGCCCTGCTCCGCCCGTACGTCGATCCGCGGTCGATCTGGACCGACAAAGCCAGCTGGGCCCGGATAACCCGCTAAGGCTTTGCATCTGTCCCTTCTCGGCGGCAGAGTGGAACGATCGAATCCGCACCGACGCACGGTTGGGGAGCCGCTGCGATGGAGGGACCCAAATCCGCTCCGCTCAGGGTTGATGCCGAGACCGCGATCATCCTGCGCGAGGCGTATCACAAGATCGAGGCGCTGTTCCGCGCCGACCACTACGGACTGTACGACTACGTCCGCATCGTGGCCGGCAAGGTCGCGCGCGTCGACACCTTCTTCGTGGGGTTCCTCCAGGGCACCAGCCGGGTCCGCTATCCCTACGGGTACGACGACGGCAAGTACGTCGACCCCGACACCCACATCTTCGGCCCGAACGGCCAGACGGCCTGGTTGCTCAAGCACCGGCAGACGTACCGCTACCCGTACGACGGCGGCGCGGCTCTGCATGCCGGCGTACCGATCGGTGACGTCGGGCGGAGGTCGGCGGACGCGGTGACCGTGCCGATCTTCCGGCCGGCAAAGGACGGGCCGGACCAGCTGTTCGGGATGCTGTCGATGCAGACCTATTCGCCGAACAGCTACGACGACAACGCCGTACGAGCGTTTGAATGGCTGTGCGGCGTGGTCGAGCGGGTGCTGACGCGCGAGGGTGAGGACCGGGAGGCGCTGCGGCGGCTGCCGGCCGGTGATATCGCGCCGAACACGCTCACCTCGGACCACGTGATGGAGTACCTGACGCATCGGGTGGCGTCGATCCGGGAGATGGCCGGTGAGGCGATGCGCGAGCCGGACGTGAGCGCCGCGGTGCAGAGTCATCTGACCCGGATCGTCGACGCGACCGAGCACATCCAGTCCGAGCTGATCGAGTTGCTGATGGAGGCGGACGAGGGCCCGGAGCGGCGCTACTCGAGCCTGACGAAGGCTCAGCAGGGCGTCGCGGTCCTGCTCGTCGACGGCCTCGACAACGACCAGCTGGCCGCCGAGCTCGGCATCAGCCTCAACACAGTGAAGACCCACCTGAGCGCGATCCTGCGCAAATACGGCATGGCCACCCGAGCCCAGGTCGCCGACGACGTCCGCAAATACCTGGCCCGCTGAAGCGCCCCGGTCACCCGGGGCGCTTCAGTCAAAGGTCAGAGCGACGCGAGGGTGTCGTTCCAGGTCTTCGACGGGCGCATGATGGCGGCCGACTTGGCCGGGTCGGGCCGGTAGTAGCCGCCGAGGTCGGCCGGGCTGCCCTGGACGGCGAGCAGCTCGTCGACGATGGTTTGCTCGTTCGCCGCGAGGGTCTCGGCGAGCTGCGCGAACTCCTTCGCCAGCTCGGCGTCGTCGGTCTGCTTGGCCAGCTCCTGCGCCCAGTACAGGGACAGGTAGAAGTGGCTGCCGCGGTTGTCGATCCCACCGACGCGACGGGTCGGCGACTTGTCCTCCTCGAGGAACGTCGCGGTGGCCCGGTCCAGGGTGTCGGCGAGGATCTGGGCACGCGCGTTGCCGGTCGCCTGGGCCAGGTGCTCGAAGCTCGCGGCCAGGGCGAAGAACTCACCCAGGCTGTCCCAACGCAGGTAGTTCTCCTTGATCAGCTGCTGCACGTGCTTCGGTGCCGAGCCGCCCGCACCGGTCTCGAACAGACCACCGCCGGCCATCAGCGGGACGATCGACAGCATCTTCGCGCTGGTGCCGAGCTCGAGGATCGGGAACAGGTCGGTCAGGTAGTCACGCAGCACGTTGCCGGTCACCGAGATGGTGTTCTCGCCGCGGCGGATCCGCTCCAGCGAGAACTTGATCGCCTCGACCGGCGCGAGGATGCGCAGGTCCAGGCCCTCGGTGTCGTGGTCGAACAGGTACTGCTGGACCTTGGTGATCAGGTTCGCGTCGTGGGCACGGGTCTCGTCCAGCCAGAACACCGCCGGGTCGCCGGTCGCCCGGGCCCGGTTGACGGCCAGCTTGACCCAGTCCTGGATCGGGGCGTCCTTGGTCTGGCAGGCACGGAAGATGTCACCGGCCGAGACGGCCTGCTCGAGTACGACGTTCCCGGCCGTGTCGACCAGCCGGACCGTACCGGTGGTCTGGATCTCGAAGGTCTTGTCGTGGCTGCCGTACTCCTCGGCCTTCTGCGCCATCAGGCCGACGTTCGGGACCGAGCCCATCGTGGCCGGGTCGAACGCGCCGTTCGCACGGCAGTCGTCGAGCACGACCTGGTAGATCCCGGCGTAGCTGCTGTCCGGCAGTACGGCGAGAGTGTCGTGCTCCTGGCCGTCCGGGCCCCACATGTGGCCGGAGGTGCGGATCATGGCCGGCATCGACGCGTCCACGATGACGTCGGACGGCACGTGCAGGTTGGTGATGCCCTTGTCGGAGTCGACCATCGCCAGCGCCGGTCCAGCGGCCAGCTCGGCGTCGAACGAGGCCTTGATCTCGGCCCCTTCCGGCAGCGCCGCGATGCCGTTGAGGATGCCGCCGAGTCCATCGTTCGGGGTCAGGCCCGCCTTGGCGAGCACGTCGCCGTACCGGGCGAAGGTCTCCGGGAAGAACGCGCGTACGACGTGACCGAAGACGATCGGGTCGGAGACCTTCATCATCGTCGCCTTCAGGTGGATCGAGAACAGCACGTCCTCGGCCTTCGCCCGGGCGACCTGAGCGGTGAGGAACTCGCGCAGCGCGGCGACGTGCATCACCGACGCGTCGACGACCTCACCGGCCAGCACCGGCACCGACTCGCGCAGCACGGTCGTGGTGCCGTCGTCGCCGGCCAGCTCGATCCGGATCGCTCCGTCGGCCTCGATCACGGCCGACTTCTCGGTCGAGCGGAAGTCGTCCTGACCCATGGTCGCGACGTTGGTCTTCGACTCGGCGGACCAGGCGCCCATCCGGTGCGGGTGCGCCTTCGCGTAGTTCTTCACCGAGGCGGGCGCGCGCCGGTCGGAGTTGCCCTCGCGCAGGACCGGGTTCACCGCGGAGCCCTTGACCTTGTCGTAGCGGGCCTGGATCTCCCGCTCCTCGTCGGTCTTCGGCTCGTCCGGGTAGTCCGGCAGCGCGTAGCCCTGGCTCTGTAGCTCGGCGACCGCCGCCTTGAGCTGCGGGATCGAGGCCGAGACGTTCGGCAGCTTGATGATGTTCGCCGCGGGCGTCTTGGCCAGCTCACCGAGCTCGGCCAGCGCGTCGGCGATCCGCTGGTCCTCCCGCAGGTGCTCCGGGAACAACGCCAGGATCCGGCCGGCGAGTGAGATGTCCCGGGTCTCCACCCTGACACCGGCCTGACCGGCGTACGCCTGGATCACGGGGAGGAGCGAGTACGTCGCCAGCGCCGGCGCCTCGTCGGTGTGGGTGTAGATGATCGTCGAGTCAGTCACAGCCCCACCCTAATGGGCGTTCCGGCCGCCTCGGCGCCCGCGTGGGCAGGCTCACGCTCCGTCAAGGTCGTCCGGGTGGGCGAGCTTGATGCCTGAAGCGGTGGTGACCGCGCTGGTGAAGGTCAGGGTGTCGATCGGGGACGAGGCCGCCACCGTGGCACCGGTCAGCGAGGTCAGGCCGCGGGTCGAGTCCCAGGTGCAGTCGACGAAGACCGCACCGGCGGCCTTGACCTGGGAGAACTCGGCGCCGGTCAGGTCGCAGCCGCGGAACACCGTGCCGGACAGGTCGGCGGAGACGAAGTCCGCGCTCTGCAACCGGCAGTCGCTGAACTCCACCTTCACGAACTTGGCGAACCGGAACGACGCGAAATCCAGCACGCTGTCGCGGATGGTCACATGCTGGAAGCTCGATCCAGGTACGGCGACACCGGTCAGCCGGGACGACGTGATCGCGAGCCGGGTCAGCGCGGCATCGGACCACCGGGCGTTCGCCACGTCGCACTGACTCAGCTCTGAGTCGACCACGATCAGCTTGTCCAGGTCCGAACCGCCCAGCTTGCAGCGGGTCAGCCGGCAGCCGCTCACCTCGACGTGCTCGGCCTCCACGTCGCTCAGGTCCACGTCCTCCAGCGCAAGATCGAGGAGCCGCGCCTCGTCCTCGACCTCCTCCGGCGTGAGTGAGGCCGACTCGAGCTGGGCACGCAATCGTGGTGCGGCGATCTTCATGCAGCCGACCGTAACGAAGGCCACCGACAGTTCAGGTGCTGCGGAGATAGTGGGCGGCGGCGCCGATCAGGGCCGAGTGCTCGGTGTCCTGCGTTGCCTCGACGTCGAAGGCGAAGACCTCCCGGACGACGTCGAACGCGCCGGAGATCGACCCACCCAGCACTACCTTGGTCACGCCAAACCGCTCCAGCCACGGCGTCAGCGCAGCGGCCAGTACGCCGAACGCCGTGAGCAGCACGTCACGCGCCACGACCTCACCCGCCCGGGCCCGTTCGGTCACCTCCTTGACTCCGATGTCCAGCTCCTCCTTGCCGGTCCAGGCGAAGTACGCGCGCAGGATCGCCCGAGCGGAGATGCTGTCCTCCAGCGGCCAGCTGTCGTAGAACGTCCGATACAACTCACCGCCGGGCGGGACGGTGTCGCCGTCGCGGACCACCAGTCCGTCGGCGAGGAACGCCGTACCGATGCCGGTTCCGATGGTGACGCCGGCGCAGCGCTCCAGCCCGCGCACCTCGCCCGCGGTCCACTCGCCGACGGCGAACGCCTCCGCGTCGTTCATGAACAGGATCTGGTCGAGGTTCAGCAGGTCACGCAGGCTTTCACCGACGTTCTGTCCGTACAGGTTGTCGAACTTGCCTTGCCCGCGGTACCAGGCGACGCCGGTCGCGAAGTCGAACGGCCCAGGCAGCGCGACGGCCAGGCTGTTTGCCAACGGCAACTTCCGGGCCGCGGCGGCGAGCTGGCCGAGGACGACGTCGGCCGCCTGCTGCGACTCGAGCTTCGCCCGTTCCACCACAGTCACGCCCCAGCCGTCCGGCGACACCACCGCCGCCGTCACGTGGCTTCCCCCGATCTCCAGCACCGGCACATCCATGGCGGTCATGATGTCAGGACGTGGTGCCGACTGAGCGTTCCGGGACGCCGTACGGCGCTTCACTGCGGCGCATTAGGGTGGACGGGAACGAGATGGGGGAGCCGGTTTGCGTGCGGAGGGCTGTGCGACGTCCGTGGTCGCGGCGCTGAGCGTCGTGGTCGCGGTGGTCGGCCATGTCCTGGCCGGTGGCGGACCCGTTCCTCTCGCGATGGTCGCACCGCTGCTCGCGCTGATGGCGGTTTGCTGGGTGCTGGGGGAGTACCTCGCCGACGAGCCGCTGCTGTCCGCTCTTGTGCTGGCCGGCGTGCAGTTCTTCGTGCATGTCAGCCTTGATGGATCGCATCACGTGCATCAGGGCATCCGGGGCAGTCTGTTCATGACCGCGACCCACCTCGCGGCGTTGCTCGCCGGCGTCCTGGCGATCAGCCGGGCCCATCGCTGGGTCTGTCGCGTGCTGCGGATCTTCGCGCGCCTCCTGCCGCAGCTTCCCGTCTTGATTCCGGTACGACGGTACGTCGCCGTACTGGCCGCCGCACCGGTCGAACCGCGACTCGTCCAGCGGTGGCTCACTTCCAACGTCTCCCGGCGCGGACCGCCGTTGTCACGCGTGATCCCAGCTCCGTCCTGACCGGCCGCGCTTTCGCGGTCGGGTGATTGTGTGTGACCGCGAAAGGTCTTTTCATGCTTTCGAGATTTGTCCTGCGTGCCGGCGCGATCGCTGCCGCGTCCACGCTCGTCCTGGCCGGTGCCGCCACCTCGGCGTCGGCTCATGTCACGGTGTCGTCGCCGGACGCCAAGCCCGGCGGGTACGCCAAGCTGGTGTTCCGGGTCCCGACCGAGTCCGACACCGCGAGTACCACCAAGCTTGTTGTATCGCTCCCCAAGGACCACCCGTTCGCGCATGTCGGTGCGCAGGTGAAGGACGGGTGGAAGGTGGTGAAGACGACCGAGAAGCTGGCCGCGCCGGTGAAGGTCGGCGACGTCACGCTGTCGCAGGCGATCACCACCGTCACCTGGACCGCGACCGGGGCAGGTGTGCCCGCGAACGACTTCGACGAGTTCGCCCTGTCGGTGGGCCGGCTGCCCGAGGGCGTCGATTCGCTGAGCTTCCCGGCTGTGCAGACCTACAGTGACGGCGAGGTCGTGCAGTGGGTGGACGGCTCCGAAGCGGAACACCCCGCGCCTGCCTTGAAGTTGGCGGCCGCGGTGACTCCGGTCGCCGCGTCATCCTCGCCGTCTTCGTCGGAGGACTCCTCTGATCCACTGGCCCGCGGCCTCGGTGGCGCCGGCCTGCTGCTCGGGCTGATCGGTCTGGGTCTCGGGTTGCGCTCTCGCAAGCCGGTCGGGGCTGGTACCTCGGAGTCCGGGAAGGCACAGTCGTAGTCGTGCGCCGGTTGATTGCGTTGCTGGTGGCGTCGCTGCTCGCTCTGGTGGTCTCCACCGGGGTGGCGGCGGCGCACGCCAAACTCGAGTCGATGACGCCCGCCGACGGTTCGTCCATGGCCGCGCCGCCGACGCAGGTGGTGCTGACCTTTAACGAACCGGTCGGCAGCAACGGCACGCAGGTCGCGGTGAGGTCGCCCAGCGGCAAGGACGTCGCGACCGGTGACGTGCAGGTGATCGACAACAAGGTGACCCAGCCGGTCGGCGCGATGGTTGAGGCCGGCAAATACCTGGTCGACGCTCGCGTCGTCTCTGCCGACGGCCATCCCGTCACCGTCAGCGGCTCCTTCACCGTCACCCACGCCGGCCACCCCGCGACCGAACCAGCGGGGTCGTCGCCGGCCACGAAGGACGACTCGAACACGGTCACCATCGTCGCCATGTGCCTGGTCATGCTCGTCGTCGTCGCCCTGGCCGTCGTCATCGTCCGCCGTCGGCCGGCGTCGTGAACTCGAAGGTGCTGAGCGGCAGCTTGGTTGCCGCCGGCATCGCCGTGATGGTCGTTGCCTTGGTCGTCGCGGGTGGTGCACCGTCGCGTCCACCTGCGGGGCTCATCGGTGCCGGATTGCCTTTGTCTTGGGCGGTTCCGGTACTGCGCTTTGTTGCCGACGCCGCAGCAATCGTCACTGGTGGAGCTGTGCTGACCGTCGTACTGTTGCTGCCCGCAACCGACGGGAGGGTGGAGACGCGGGCGTTGCGGGCGTGCCAGGACGCGGCTGTTGCCGCCGGTATCTGGGCGGTGGCGAGCATCGGCGGGCTGGTGACGTCGGCCGCGGTGATTCTGGGGATTCCGCTGAGTCACCTCGGCGAGCATGCGTCCGCGGCGGGTGAGCTCAACCAGGTCAGGGCGCTGGCGGTTGCCGTCGTACTCACGGCTCTTCTCGCCATGGTGCTCAGTGGATGCCGGACTCTCCGCGGCGCGCGGTTCGCGTTGGTACTCACGGCGGCGGCGCTGACCGGGCCGTTGTTGACCGGCCATGGCGCGATCGAGCGTACGAACATCTGGTCGGTCCTCGCGACCAGCTCCCTCGTCGTGCATGTCTTCGCGGCAACCGCCTGGATCGGCGGGCTGGGCGGCGTACTGCGCTACGCGCGCGAAGGCGAGGCGGTCGAGCGGTTCAGCCGGCTCGCCCTGGTGTGCGCGATCGCGATGGGCATCACCGGTCTGCTGACCGCGGAGATCCACCTCGGCGGACGCGAGGACGGCTGGGGCCTGATCACCCAATGGGTCACGAGCGGGTACGGCGCTCTGGTGTTCGCCAAGAGCGTGGCATTCGCCATCCTGGTGACCGTCGGCTGGTGGCATCGCCGTACGACGCTTCCTGACCTGGCGGCGGGCGATCCAGCGGCGTTCCGGCGACTGGCGGTGGTCGAGCTGCTGGTCATGGCAGCGACCGTCGGACTGGCCGTTGCCCTGTCGCGCACGCCCTGACCGTTCGTACTTGGTGATATGTCAACACAAGGCCGTACGATGGGTGGATGACGGATCCGCGGTGGCTGGACGCGCGCGAGGCGGCGCTCTGGCAGGCGTACCGGGACGCTTACCGCGAGCTGATGCGTGCCCTCGAGGCGCGCTTGATCGGCAATGCCGGGCTGTCCGGCGCCGACTATGCGCTGCTGCATCCGCTGTCCGTCGCGGAGAACGGCGTACTGCGGACGCGGGATCTGGGCCGGTCAGTCGGCTGGGAGCGCAGCCGGCTGTCGCATCAGGTCAGCCGGATGGAGAAGCGCGGGCTGGTCTGCCGCGAGGAGTGCGTCTCGGACGCCCGCGGCTCGATGGTTCGTCTCACCGACCTCGGCCGCAAAGCCATCGAGGCCGCCGCGCCGGACCACGTCGATGCCGTCCGCACCTACTTCCTCGACCAGCTGACGCCCGAGGAACAGGACCAGCTCAACGCCCTGCTGGGTCGCATCTCCGCCGGCATCCCCGCGGACCCCTGCGCCACCTCCGACTGCGACCAGTAGAACCCGCCCCGCAGCCGAGCCCACCTCGGCCTGCGTTCAACCTCCACGTCCCGCGGCGGCCAGGCTGCCTGTCCGGGGTCTTTGGTGTGCGTCATCACTTCTGGTACCCGGGAGTAAGACGGTGGTGACACGCCGTCACGGCCAGCGGCGGGCGACGCTGCCGGAAAGAATGATCTGGTCTTCTTCGGATGCGCGCTGAATTTGACAACGATTTTCATTACCGGCAGGATTCATGGCCGGTGACGCTGGGTGGTGGGCGTCGCCGGAGGACCTCTACCGTGAAGGAAACGCGCATGTCCGATGCTCTGAACAGGCGAAGCTTCCTAGGGTTGACCGGTGCAGCGGGGCTGGCGGCGCTGACCGGGTGCGGATCCGGCGGCGAGGCGGCCGCGCAACCGCGACAAGGCGGCCGGCTCCGCGCGGTGTATGCCGGCGGCGGCGCCAAAGAGGTCCTCGATCCGCACGTCCAGAGCCTTTTCGTCGACATCGCGCGGCACAAGGCGATGTACGAGAAGCTGGTCGAGCTCGGCCCCGACCTGAAGCCCGTGCCGCGGCTGGCGGAGAAGTGGGAACACGACGCGCAGGCGACAACTTGGCGGTTCACCCTTCGGGACGCGACCTTCCACGACGGGAAGAAACTCACCAGCGAGGACGTCCTGTACAGCCTCGCCCGCATCGCCGATCCCGCCGTACCGGAGCGGGTCGCCCAGTCGTCGCTCGCCACGCTCGATCTTCGCCGCAGCAAGGCGATCGACGCGCGTACGGTCGAACTCGTCCTGTCCGCGCCGAACGCGGAATTCCCTGCTCTGCTTGCGGGAATCGGCACGCAGATCGTCCGCGACGGGTTCAAGGACCCGACCAAGCCGATCGGCACCGGGGCGTTCCGGTTCGTCTCGTTCGACGCCGGTCGCTCTCTCGTGGCCAGCCGGTACGACGACTACTGGGACGAGCCGGCGCGGATCGAGGAGCTCCACATCCTGTCGGCCGAGTCCGAGGCTCGCGCGAACGCCGTACAGGGTGGTCAGGCGGAGTACGCGAACGACATGACCGCGACCTTCGCGCGTACGGCGGAAGCCGGGAAGACGGTGCGGATCGTCGCCGCCAAGGCGAGCACGATGCAGGCGTTCGTGATGAAGGTCGACCGGCCGCCGTTCGACAACCCGGACGTCCGGATGGCGTTCAAGCTGCTCGCCGACCGGCAACGGCTGGTCGATGTGGTGCTCGCCGGTCGTGGTGCCGTCGGCAACGATCTGTTCGGCAAGGGCTATCAGTACTACCCGGCCGACCTGCCGCAGCGTGAGCGGAATGTCGAGGAAGCCAAGGCCTTGCTGAAGAAGGCCGGCGTGCTGAACCAGGAGATCGAGTTCCTCACCGCGGACGCCTCGGCCGGATTCGTCGAGGCTGCGACGTTGTTCGCCGAGCAGGTCGCGGAAGCCGGGGTCAAGCTGAAGGTGACCACCGGCAGCTCACAGACTTACGCGAAGGATCTGCTCACCAAAGGTGCCATCGGCAACCATCGGTCCGGCGCGATGCCGATCCCGCAGTACATCACCGATCGGCTGCTGACCAAGTCGCCGTTCAACGTTACCCACTGGCGTCGGCCCGCCTTCGACTCCGGGTTCGCAGCCGCCCAGGTGCTGACTGACGAGACCGCGCGATCCACGAAGTACGGTGAACTCCAGCAAACGCTTCGCGACGACGGCGGCATCATCGCGTGGGGGCATCCGGACTACCTGGTCGCGGTGTCGGCCAAGGTGCAGGGCGTTGCCGCGGTGCCGCCGAACACGCTGGACTCCGGCCGGTTCGACAAGGTGTGGCTGGCCTGAATGCGGTCGTACGCCGCACAACGGGCCGCCCTTGCCCTCGTCCAGCTCGCCGTACTGTCGGTTCTTGTCTTCGTCCTCACGGCTCTGTTGCCGGGTGATGCGGCGGAGATGCGGTTCACGGAGACGCTGACACCGGAGCGGATCTCCCGGATGCGGACGCAACTCGGTCTCGACCAGCCGGCCCTCGAACGCTTCGGTCATTGGTTCGGCAATGTGCTCACCGGCGATCTCGGGACGTCGCTGATCAGCGGGGGCCCGGTGGCAGACATCATCAGACATTCGGTCGGCGCGACGCTGGTCCTCACCTTGGCGACTCTGGCGGTGGTCGTGCCGCTCGCCGTCGTTCTCGGCATCGTGATGGGCACCCGCGAGAACGGCCGACTCGATCGAGCAATCACCTCGGTCACCCTGGCTTTGTCGGCGATCCCCGACTTCGTGATCGCGGTTCTCCTGGTAGCCGTCTTCTCGTTGAAGCTGGGCTGGCTACCGGCGACCTGGGTCGGCGGCGATCTGCTGGCGAGCCCGGCCCTCCTGATCTTGCCGGTCGCGGTTCTCTTCGGCCGCACGGTCTGTCTCCTGTCCCGCCAGGTCCGGGCCGGCACGATCAGCGCGCTGCAGGCGGAGTACGTAGTACAGGCTCGGCGACTTGGCGTTCCGCGGCGGCAGCTGTTGCTCAGGCATGTGTTGCCGAACGCGGCGGTGCCTGGGGTGCAGGAGTTGGCGCGGACCGGGGACACGTTGCTCGGTGGGGTCCTGGTGGTGGAGGCGATCTTCGCGATTCCGGGCTTCGCGACGGCGCTCGTCGACGGGGTGGAGACGCGGGATGTGCCGGTCGTGCAAGGGCTGACGCTGGTACTCGCGGTCGCGGCGTTGGTGATCAACCTCGCCGCCGACCTGGTCTGCAACCGCCTGGTCCCGCGGACGGAGCTCCTCCGATGAAGGCCCGCTTGCCTTTGGCGGGTTCAGTCGCGCGTCTGCCGCTCGCTGTCTCGGCCGTACTCGTCGTCGTCCCGCTCCTGGTCGCCGTCTTCGGCCCCTTCGTCCACCTTGAAGCCGCCCCCGGCCTCCCCTACTCCTCCCAAGGTGTACTCGGGACGGACGGGCTCGGGCGGGACGTGCTGCAGCTATTGCTGAGCGGCGGTCGGACGGCGCTGGGGATGGCCTTTGGCGCGGTGCTGATCGCCTACATCGTCGGCGGTCTCATTGGACTGACGGCAGCGTCGACTCGGCACCGCTGGCTCGACGAAGCTTTGATCCGTCCGCTTGACGTACTGCTCCCGCTGCCTTCTCTCCTCGTGATCAGCGTGGTCGCCGTCGGCTGGCGCGCATCGGCGCTCGCAATCACCTTCGCCGTTGCCATGGTCAACGTCCCGACGGTCGCGCGACTGGTGCGGGCGGCTGCCCTCGACGCGGCGAGCAGCCCGGTCGTCGAGGCGCTCCGGATGCAACGCGAGAGCTGGTTCGGTATTCATCTCGGGTACGTCGGTCGTGCGGTGCTGGGACCAGTTGCCGCGGATATCGGTACCCGGATCACCCTCGCCGTCTTCCTGGTTGCCTCGGTCAACTTCCTCGGTCTCGGCTTGAGCCCGACCGCGCCGGACTGGGCGGTCAGCGTGTCTCGCAACCGTGAAGGGCTGCTGCTGCAACCGTGGGCGGTACTCGCGCCCGCCTTCATGCTGGTGTCGTTCACCCTGGGCTTCAACCTGCTGGCGGATCGCCTGGTCCACCGCTCCCGCCGCTTGGTGGAGGTGGCCCGATGAACCCCGTCGTTCAGGTCATCCGGCTGGCTGCGACAGCAGGTGAATCGATCCTTGTAGACAACGTTTGCTTCGATGTGTGGCCGGGGCAGGTGACGGCGCTGGTCGGTGCATCGGGCTCGGGTAAGACGACGTCGGCGCTGGCGCTGTTGGGTGAACACGGCAACGGTGTGCGTCTCGGCGGAACAGTCGAGGTCGACGGCCAAGTGGTTGTCGACCGCAACGGGCCGACCTCTGCCGCGGCCGGCGTGAAAGGCCGGGTCGTGGCGTATATGCCGCAGCACCCGGGCAGCGCGCTCAATCCCGCGCGGCGGATCGGCGCGACGCTGCGCGAACTGGAGCGACTGCACCATCCGACGGAGAACGTTGTCGTTGAAGCACTGCGAGCGGCGCAGCTGCCGAGTGACCCGAAGACGCTCAAGCGATTCCCGCATCAGTTCTCCGGCGGGCAGCGGCAGCGGATCGCGATGGCGCAAGCGCTGACGTGCCGGCCGAAGGTGCTGGTGCTGGACGAACCGAGCACCGGCCTCGACTCGATCACCCGCCTGCAGCTCGTCAGTGAGCTGGAGGGTCTCGCCGACGGCGGCCTCGGCATCCTGCTGCTCAGCCACGACCTCGACCTCGTCCGCGCGCTCGCCAGCCAGGTCGTCGTACTGTCGGCCGGTCAAGTGATCGATTCCGGCGGGCCTGAGGTGCTTGCCGTAGCGCCGGAGCTCGCCCCGGCGGGAACCACGGCCGCGGGCAAACCGTTGCTCAAGGCAATGAGCCTGTCAGCGTCGCTGCGCCCCCGCGGCCGGGATCCGATTCTGCACGGGGTCGATCTCGCCGTACGGCCCGGTCACTGTATCGGCATCGTCGGGCGGTCCGGGAGCGGCAAGACCACGCTCGCTCGCTGCGTGGCCGGTCTGCACGAGCGCTACACCGGCCGACTGCTACTCGACGACCAGTCCCTGCCTGTACTGCGGAAGCGGTCGCTCGAGCAGAACCGGCGGATCCAATACGTCTGGCAGGAAGTCCGCGGCTCGTTCGATGAACGCCGTCCGGTCGACCAGCAAGTGGCCCGCACAGCTCAACGACTGCGGGGTCTGCGCCACACCGAAGCCGACGCGGAGGCTGTCGCGACCCTCGCCAGGCTGGGTGTCTCCGCGATCACGGCTGGCCGGCCGCCGAGCCGGCTCTCCGGCGGCGAGCTGCAACGCGCCGCACTCGCCCGGGCCGTGCTCGCGCATCCCGACGTACTGATCTGCGACGAGATCACCACGGCCCTCGACGATCACGGTACGGCGCTCGTCGTCGAACTGCTCACCGAGTTGAAGGACCGCGGTACGGCGCTGGTCTGGATCGGCCACGATCTCGGCCTGGTCGCGGCCGTGTCCGACCACGTGCTGGTGATCGAAGCCGGTCGGGTGATCGAGCAAGGTCCACCGGCGACCGTGATGACCGAACCGAAGCACGACCTGACCCGGCGGCTGGTGAGGGCTGCCCGGATTGGCCACCGGCCACCTGATTCTCCGCCCGTGTTGACCAGCAGCAATGACACGAGGAGCGAACCGCGCCGATGACGTCCAGACTGCACGACCACCTGGCGGAGGCGATCAAGGACCCGGATCCGATCCGGGTTGGCGACGACCTGATCTGCCTGCGGTTCGAGACGATGAAGGTGTACTCCGCGCTCGGCGCCGTACGCCATCTGCTCGAGACCGGGGCCGTCCGTCCCGGAGACACGCTGATCGACAGCTCGAGCGGGATCTACGCGCACGCGCTGGCGCTGGCGTGTCACCGCTATGGGATGAAGTGCCACATCGTCGGCTCGACCACCGTCGACCGGACGCTGAAGATCCAGCTGGAGATCCTCGGCGCGACCGTCGAACAGGTGCCGTCGTCGAACAACCTGCAGCTCGACCAGAACCTGCGGGTCCGGCGGATCGGCGAGATCCTGCGCGACAACCCGTCGTACCACTGGATGCAGCAGTATCACGACGACATCCACTACCTCGGGTATCGCGCGATCGCCGACCTGATCGGCGAACTCGTGCCGGCCGGTCCGCTCTGTCTGGTCGGCGGGGTCGGGACCGGCGCGTCGACCGGGGCGATCGCGGAGTACCTGCGGGACCGGGGCCGGGACGTGAACCTGGTCGGGGTGCAGCCGTTCGGGAGTATCACCTTCGGGGCCGGGCACACCCAGGATCCGGACATGATCATCGCGGGGATCGGGAGCTCGATCGAGTTCCGCAACGTGCGGCACGAGTTGTACGACCGGTTGCACTGGATCTCGTTCGACTACGCGATGTCGGCGGCGGTGGATCTGCTCCGGACGTCCGGGGTGTTCGCCGGATTGTCGGCGGGGGCGGCGTACCTGTCGGCCCTGTGGGAACACAACTGCGACAGCAGCCGCAAGCACGTGTTCCTGGCCGCGGACACCGGGACGCGGTACGTCGAGTCGGCGTTCGCGCGGCATGCCGAGGCGCGGCCGATGGCGTCGATGCGGCCGCGAGAGATTTCCTCGCTGGATGAGCTGGCGGTGCCGTGGTCGGCCATGTCGTGGGACCGGCGGGAATCGGCCTGGGCCCGGCACGAGGAGTTCCCATCTGCGACACCGTCGCATTAAGCTGACGACTATGACGGGGTATGTGCTGCTGCCGCAGTTGTTCACGGCAACGGAAGTGGACCGGCTGCGGGACGTGGTCGAGGAAGTGCTTAGCGCCGAACCGGACCGCGTCCGATCGTCGCTCGCTCCTGTACTGCTTCCAGCCCGCGGGTCGTCCAGAGTTGTCCGCCCTCTCTTATGACCCTGAAAGGCTGGCCGATCTGCCATGACCGCTTCCGTGGCTGAACTGACTTCCTCCGTCCTCGCCGGTTCTCTTGGCCCTGCTCCTTCCTCGTTCGATGTCACGAGCGCGTTCTGGCTGCACCACACCACGCGGCTGCCCGGGGCCGACGTCACCTACCGGAATTACTATGTGCTGCTCCGTGTCGGCGAGGTCTTCGGTGCCTGCTCGTTCGAGTCCGGTGAGCTCGATCCGTCGTACTGCGCTGATACCTCGGGTCTGACGCTGGACGACGTACTGCGGTCTGATGCGGCGCTGCCGGTGAAGATCGCTGCGCTGGATGCTTATCTGGCGGCGGTCGAGCCGCATCACGTGTCGGCGCTGGCGGAGGAGGTCGTGCTTCCCGCTGGTACGCCGGATGTTCGCGCGCGGGCCCGCGATGCGGCGGTAGCGGGACTGCTGGAGGTCGCGCCCGGGTCGAAGGTCGCGCTGATCGGCGTGGTGAACCCGTTGGTCGAGGCAATCACCGCGCGCGGCGGAGTTTGTCTGCCGTGCGATTTCAACCTTCGCGAGACCGCGTCCGGGCTGCCGGTTTCCCGCGACATGACGGCGGTTGTCGACGCTGCCGACGCTGTGGTGGCGACCGGAATGACCTTGTCCAACGGGAGTTTCGACGTTCTCCTCGATCGTTGCCGCCAGCAAGAAAAGCCGTTGGTCGTCTATGCTCAGACCGGAAGCGCAGTCATCCGCTCCTTCCTCGGCTCCGGCGTGACCGCCCTCTCCGCCGAACCCTTCCCCTTCTCTCAATTCAGCTCCCGCCCGAGCAGCCTCTACCGCTACCACTCCAGGACGGACAAATGAGCACCCACAGTCAGAACCCAGCCATCTCCACGCCGGTGGTCGCCCCGCGGCCGGCCGAGGTGCCGGGGGATTTGTGGATGGCTCGGCGGCTTTGGCCGTTTTTGCTGGCTTCGGCGGTCAGTCTTATTCCGTTTACGGTGTTCGGGATGTATTTGGTGCCGATCGCGGCGGCCGCGGATGGGAATGTGGCGGAGATCGGGGGACTGCGCGGGCTGGGCGGGCTGGCGGCGTTGATTGTCGGGTTCTCGCTGGCGCCGTTGATCGACCGGATGGCGCGGGAGTTGGTCGCCGCCGGAGGGCTTGCGTTGCTGGGGTTGTCGGCGGCGTTGGGTGCTATCGGCAACGTGTTTGCCCTGGCCGCGTTCTGCTTGCTGATCGGCGCGTCGACCTCGATCCTCGCGCCTTCGATCGGTGCCGCCGCGGCTGACCGGTTCAAGACCCCGGCAGCCGCTGGCCGGGCCGCGACGCTGGTGTCCGCGACCACCTCGGCGATGGCGATGCTGGCCGCGCCGGTTCTCGCCGTACCGGGTCTGCTGTGGGGATGGCGCGGAAACCTGCTCGCCGCGTCCGCCATCTCACTCGCGCTCTCGGCCGCGTTCTTCTGGCGCGGTCGCGGCCGCAAAGCGCCGCTCAGGACCGAGCGGGTCAGCTACCTGGCGACGTACCGCGAACTGGCCCGCATCCCTGGCGCCCTGCCGCTGCTCGTGGTCGCCATGCTCCGGACCGCCGCGTTCATGGGGTACCTCGCCTACCTCGCAGCGTTCTACGACCAGACGTTCGACCTCGCGCCGGGCTGGTTCGCGCTGGTGTGGTCGCTCAGCGGCGCGTCGTTCTTCGTCGGCAACCTGCTGGCCGGCCGCTACATCGCGCTCGAGCGCCAGTGGATCGGCCCGGAGAAGATGCTCCTCGTCGCTCTCGCGGTCGCGCTGACCAGCGTGGTCGCCTTCTACTTCTCGCCGACCCTCCCGCTGACGCTCCTGCTCACCGCCCTGATGGGCGCGAGCCACGCGACCGTCGCCGCCTGCGTCACCACCTTGCTGGTACGGCGAAGTGGCGACCTCCGCGGCTCCGCGCTCAGCGTCAACGCCGCCGGGATGAGCCTCGGCACGTTCCTCGGCGCGGCGCTCGGCGGTCTCGGTCTCGGCCTCGGTGGATACCCCGGCACCGCCCTGACTTTCGCGTCGATCACCCTGATCGCGGTCATATTCGCCCTGCGAGTTAGAGCCTGACGGAGTTATCGTTCCGTCTCATGGAGAACCTGCCCGAGCGTCAGCACCCGCACGCGCACCTACGCGCTTCCGACACCGATCGCGACCAGGTCGTCGACGTACTGCGGGACGCCCTGATGTCCGGGCGGTTGAGCCAGGACGAGCACGCCGAGCGGCTCGAGCAGACGCTGCAGGCGAAGACCCTGGGCGAACTCGAGCCGATCACCCGCGACCTCGTCGTACCGGGGCAGGGTCCGGCGCCGGTACCGGCCGCCGCGGTGTCGAACAGCCCGGTGCCGATCGAGGAGCCGGCGAACCCGGCGGACAGCTTCGACACCATGGTCGCGATCTTCGGCGGCGGCGAGCGGAAGGGCCGCTGGCGGGTCAAGCGCCGGACCAACGCGGTCGCGGTGTTCGGCGGCCACGACCTAGACATGACTGACGCCGTGTTCGAGGGCCGTGAGGTGACGATCTGGGCGTTCGCGGTCTTCGGCGGGATCGACATCACCGTGCCGGACGCGGTCGGCGTCCGCAACGAGGGCGTCGGCATCTTCGGCGGCTTCGCGGCTCGCGGCGGCGACAACCCCGACCCGAACGCCCCGGTCGTCGTCGTGAAGGGCCTAGCCCTCTTCGGCGGCGTCGGCGGCCAGGTCTCCTCCAAGCGCCACAAGAAACGCTTCAAGAACCCCGGCGGCCACGGCCACAGTCATGGCCACGGCCAGCTAGGTCATTGAGCCCGGCACATCCGCTTCGCACCCGGCCCACAGTTGGTGGGTTCACCCACGAGCTTGCGGGTTCCCCCGCGACATCCGGGCCGTGAACCCACAAGCTGATGGGTGAACCCATCAAATGCCGGGGAGGGTCGCGCTCGGCTCAGGTCAGATCCAGGACTTGAACCACATGCGGCTCAGCCAGGCCGAGTGGGGGAGAACCTTGTCGGTCAGGATCGGCCAGATGTAGGCGAAGTTCAGCACCACGAGTACGACGAACGCCCCGACGACCGCGCTGCCGACCAATCGGCGCGTGGTCGCCTGGCCGAACGCCGTCCGGGCTGGGCCGAGGATTTTGCCGAGGACCAGGGCGAGCGCCATCACCGTGAACGGGATCATGGTGACGGCGTAGAAGAAGAAGATCGGTCTGTCGTCGAACGCGAACCAGGGCACCCAGCAGGTGATGTAGCCGACGATGGCGACGCCGAATCGCCAGTCACGCTGACCCAGCCACAGGATCAGCGCCGCGATCAGCGCCAGCGCGCCGCCCCACCACAGCAGCGGAGTGCCGAGCGCGGAGATCACCGACAGGCAGTTCTGCCCGGCCGTCGGGGAGCAGCCCTGCATACCGGGCTTGATGTCGTTCACCGCGTCGAACCCGATCGGGCGGGCGATGATCGGCCAGCCGGCCGGGTGCGACTGGTACGGGTGGGTGGCGTTTTTGATGTAGTCGCCGGTGTGGAAGGCGAGCACTTCCTGGTGGTAGTGGATCAGGGAGCGGAAGTCGTCCGGGACCACCTTCATCACGCCGGTCGCCGGATTCTTCGACGCGTAGTCGTGGTCGTAGGCGTTGTCGTGCAGCAGCCAGCCGGTCCAGGTCGCGGCGTAGGTGACCACCGCGACCAGCACGATGCTGAGGAACGCCGGGATGCCGTCGACCAGCGCCGACTTCACGAACGCGAACCGGACCCCGAGCGCCCGCCGGGCGCCGAGGTCCCAGGCGAAGACGAGGATGCCGAACCCGGCGATCACCCAGACGGCGGACCACTTGGTGCCGAGCGCCAGGCCGAAGCAGATGCCGGCCAGGATCCGCCACGGACGGATCAGCAACCAGCGTCCGACCTTGCCGTCAGGGTTCGGCTTGTCGAGGGACTCGGCGTGCCGGCGGCGGGTCCAGTCCCGGTCGGCGACCAGGCAGGAGATCGCTGCGACCAGCCAGAACGCCAGGAAGATGTCGAGCAGCGCGACCCGGGACATGACGAAGTGCAGACCGTCGACGGCCAGCAGCAGGCCGGCGATGCAGCCGATCAGGGTGGAGCGCGACATCCGCCGTACGGTCCGGATCAGCAGCAGGACCGTCAGGGTGCCGAACAGGGCCGGCATGAACCGCCAGCCGAACGTGTTCATCCCGAACAGTTGCTCGCCGGCGGCGATCATCCACTTGCCGACCTCGGGGTGCACGGTCAGGCTCGGGGTCGCCTTGAAGACGTCCAGGTTGCCGGCCAGGATCGCCTTGTCCGCGGCGCCCTCCGGCTGGTCGATGAACTGCCGCGCGTACCCGAACTTGAGCAGGCTGAACGCGTCCTTGGCGTAGTACGTCTCGTCGAAGACGAACTTCACCGGCGTACTGAGGTGCCAGAACCGCAGGAACCCGGCCAGCGCGGTGATCGCCACCGTGGCGATCCAGCCGCCGTCGAAGTCCTTCGGCATGGCCGGATACAGCCGCTCCTTCAGCGGCGGCAGCCGCCTCCCGAGCACGTCCCGCCCCAGCGTCTCCCGCGCCTCGGCAGCGTCACCCCGCCGAACGGTCCCGTCCTCGATCACAGCAGTCACGCCCGCCATGGTACGGACGCTCTGGTACCACCACCGCCGGGGCCGTCCGAAGCGCCCCCTGTGGACAACCGAAAATCATCCACCGAACCTTCTACACTGAGTAACATGAGCACGCCACGAGAAGAGATGCACGCGCTGATTGACACCCTGTCGGACAGCGCCGCGGCTGATCTCCTGCCAGAGCTTCGGCTGCTCAAGTTGCAGTCCGAGGCTCGGGTCGAGCGCGCGCACGGCTCCGGCAGCTGGCCGCCTTCATGGTTCGGTGCTGTCGCAGGAAGCCGCCCGGACCTGTCCGAGCACATCGATGACATCCTCAGGGCAGAGTTCGGACGCGACGCCAAGTGATCGTTGTCGATTCCGGACCGCTGGTTGCCGCCGCAATCAGCACGGACATCAATCATCAGCGCTGTGTCGACCTCTTCGCCTCGCTGCGTCTCAACGGCGAGCGGCTGGTCGTGCCGCCTTTCGTCGTGACCGAGGTGTGCTACTTCCTCGCGCGCGAGGGTGGCTCCAAGCCGGAGGCCGCCTTCGTCCGGTCGCTCGCGGTCGGTGATTTCACCATCGCCCCGGCGACGGCCGCAGGGCTAGAGCGCATTGCTGACCTGATCGGCCAATACGCGGACCTCCCATTGGGCTTGGTGGACGCGTCGGTGGTGACGCTGGCGGAGCAACTTGAAGTCGAGGAGATCGCGACGTTGGACCGCAGACACTTCAGCGTCGTTCGGCCACAGCACGTCGACGCCTTTGCGCTGTTGCCATGACCGGGCGATTGGTGTTGGCGGGGACTCCTATTGGGGATGTGGGGGATGGGTCGCCTCGGTTGCGGAGGGTGCTTTCCGAGGCTGATGTGGTGGCGGCCGAAGACACGCGGCGGTTGCGGCGGTTGACGTCCGAGCTGGGGATCACCGTCGGCGGGCGGGTGGTGAGTTACTTCGAGGGGAATGAGCGGGAGCGGACGCCGGAGTTGCTGGAGGCGCTGACCGCGGGGCAGACCGTGGTGGTGGTGACGGATGCGGGGATGCCGAGTGTGTCGGATCCTGGGTATCGGCTGGTGGCCGCGGCGATCGAGGCCGGGGTCGACGTCACCGCGGTTCCCGGGCCGTCCGCCGTACTGACGGCTCTGGCTCTGTCTGGTCTCCCGGTGGATCGGTTCACGTTCGAGGGGTTCCTGCCGCGGAAGGCGGGGGAGCGGGCGCGGCGGCTGGGGGAGCTGGCGGACGAGCCGCGGACGATGGTGTTCTTCGAGGCGCCGCACCGGCTGGCGGCGTCTCTGGAGGCGATGGCCGAGGCGTTCGGCGCGGATCGTCGTACGGCGGTCTGCCGCGAGCTCACCAAGACGTATGAAGAGGTCAAGCGCGGCCCGCTCGCGGACCTCATCAGCTGGGCGAAGGACGGCGTACGCGGGGAGATCACCGTCGTCGTCGCCGGCGCGGACCCACACAAAACCCTCACCCCGGCGGAGCTCGCCGAAGAGGTCGCCGCCGACGAGGAAGCCGGAACACCCCGTAAACAGGCCATCGCGGACGTCGCCAAGCGCTTCAACGTGCCCAAGCGGACCGTGTACGACGCCGTACTCGCGGCCCGGGACCCTGGTAAATAGCGCTGGTCCGCGGCACTACCCTTGAAGACATGTCCGAGAAGGCCTATTACGTCACCACCCCGATCTACTACGTCACGGCCGCGCCGCACATCGGCAGCGCGTACACGACGGTGGCCGGGGACGTCCTGACCCGCTGGCACGCCCAGCGCGGTGAGCGCAAGTGGTACCTGACCGGTACGGACGAGCACGGCGAAAAGGTGATGCGCAGCGCGCAGGCCCAGGGCATGACGCCGAAGGAGTGGACCGACAAGCTGGTCGAGGAGGCCTGGAAGCCGGCCTGGGTCGACGTCGACATCGCGTACGACGACTTCATCCGGACCACCGAGCAGCGGCACACCGAGCGGGTCCGCGAGTTCTGGCAGAGGCTCTACGACAAGGGCGACGTCTACAAGGGCGAGTACGAGGGTCTGTACTGCGTCGGCTGCGAGGAGTTCAAGCTCCCCGCCGACATCCGGACCGACGAGGACGGCACCCAGCGGTGCATGATCCACGGCACCGAGCTGGAGACGGTCTCGGAGACGAACTACTTCTTCCGGCTCTCCGCGTACGCCGACAAGCTGCTCGAGCTCTACGAATCGCAGCCGGACTTCGTCGCCCCGGCGAGTGCCCGCAACGAGGTGATCGCGTTCGTCAAGCAGGGCCTGCAGGACCTGTCGATCACGCGGTCGACGTTCGACTGGGGCATCCCGGTGCCGTGGGACGAGGAGCACGTCCTCTACGTCTGGATCGACGCCCTGCTGAACTACGTGTCCGCGGCCGGTTACGGCACCGACCCGGAGCGGTTCGAGCAGCTGTGGCCGGTCGACGTACACCTGGTCGGCAAGGACATCCTCCGGTTCCACGCGGTGATCTGGCCGGCCATGCTGATGGCTGCCGAGGTCGCCGTACCGCGGCAGGTGTTCGCGCACGGCTGGCTGCTGGTCGGCGGCGAGAAGATGAGCAAGTCCAAGCTGACCGCGATCGCGCCGCACGAGATCACCGATCACTTCGGCTCGGACGCGTTCCGGTACTACTTCCTGCGGACGATCCAGTTCGGCTCCGACGGCTCGTTCTCCTGGGAGCACCTGAGCGCGGTCTACACCTCCGAGCTCGCCAACGGCCTGGGCAACCTGGCCAGCCGGATCGCGGCGATGGTCGGCAAGTACTTCGACGGTGCCTTGCCCGAGCCGGCCGACCACGGCCCGGCCGAGCAGGCGCTGGCCGACAAGCTGGCCGCGACCGTGGCGACCGCGGACAAGGCGATCGACACCCTCGCCTTCCAGGACGCCCTGGCCGCGATCAACGACCTCGTCGGCGCCATCAACGGCTACGTCACCGAGCAGGAACCCTGGAAGGTCGCCAAGGACGACTCCCAGCGCGCCCGCCTCGCCACCATCCTCTACTCCTCCGCCGAGGCTCTCCGCGCGGTCGCCGTACTCCACAACCCGACCATGCCCAAGACCTCCGCGAAGCTCTGGACGCTCCTGGGCGCCGAGGAAAAGCTCGGCTCCCTGAAGGACCAGCGGATCCAGGACGCCGGCACGTGGGCCCAACTCCCACCCGGCGCCATCCTCACCAAGGGCGACGCCCTGTTCCCCCGCCTCGAAGAATCCTGACGGTTTAGTATCACTGAGGATAGTATCTTTGATGATACTATCCTCAGTGATACTTTGCTGAGGAGGTGACCGGGTGCGGCGGTTCATCGGTCGGGCTCACGAGCTGGGCGTACTGCGTGATGCGCTGACGCGGATCCGGTCGAACGCCGTCCAGCCGGGGGAGTGCATCCTGATCCGGGGCCGCCGCCGGGTCGGAAAGTCGAGCCTGGTCGAGGAGTTCCTGCGGACGGCGGACACGCCGTACGTCTTCTTCACGGCAGCCGGCCGGTCGGCCGAGGATGAGCTGACGGAACTGGCCGAGGCGGTCGCTTCATCGAACCTGCCCGACCGGGAGCTCTTCGCCGAAGAGGCGCCCACCCAGTGGAGCGCCGCCCTGCGTCTGCTCGCGGAGCTGCTGCCGGACGATCAGCCCAGCGTCGTGGTGATCGACGAGGTTCCGTACTTGATGGATCGTGTGGACGCCTTCGAGGGTGTGCTGCAGCGGGCGTGGGACCGATTGCTCAGTCGCAAGCCTGTGCTTCTGCTGCTCGTCGGTTCGGACCTGTCGATGATGGAGTCCCTGAACAGTTATGAACGGCCGTTTCACCAGCGTGGTCGCGAGATGGTCGTCGGTCCGCTCACGCCGGCCGATCTCGCGGACATGCTCGACCTTCAGCCCGCCGTGGCCTTCGATGCGGCACTGGTGACCGGTGGATTGCCCTTGATTTCCAGGGATTGGCGGCCGGGCGGCACGCTGCGCGACTTCCTGAAGACGTCCCTGAGCGATCCGACTTCCCCGCTGCTGGTGTCGGCGGAGCGGTCGCTGGCGGCCGAGTTTCCGCCGCGAGCGCTGGGTGGTGAGGTACTGCGCGCGCTCGGAAGCGGCGAACGGACGTTCAGCAACATCGCCCGTGCTGCCGGCGGACTCCAGCACGCCAGTCTGACCAGGGCGATGCAGATCTTGACGGACAAGGGCATCGTCGTGGGTGAGCTGCCCGTCTCACTGTCCCCCTCGAAGGAGCGTCGGTATCGGATCGCTGATCCTTACCTGCGGTTCTGGTTGACCTTTCTCGCGCCGCACATGGCCGAGATCGAGCGGATGCGTGGCGACCTGGCCCTGGTTCGGATCGAGGAGAACTGGAGCACCTGGCGCGGTCGTGCGGTCGAGCCGCTGATCCGCGAATCCCTGGCCCGCTTGCTCCCGGACGACCATTTGCCCGCGGCACCTGTCGTCGGCGGATATTGGACCCGGAGCAACGATGTCGAGATCGACCTGGTCGGCGCCGACCGCGGCCCGGTGGCCAAGGAGCTCCTGTTCCTCGGTTCGATCAAGTGGCTGGAAAACAGTCACTTCGATGCGCGTGACTTGGCTGCTCTCCAGCAGCACCGCAGTCGGCTGACGGACGATCCGGTTCCTCTGGTGGCAGTCTCGCGCAACGGGGTCACAGCGATCGGCCTCGATGCGGTCTACGGTCCGGCCGAACTGCTGGCCGGCTGGTCTGTGCACTAGACCGCTGTTGCGTGGTAGAGGGCGGCGGCTTGGGTTCGGGTGGTTACGGCGAGTTTGGTGAGGATGTTGGCTACGTGGAACTTCACCGTGGATTCGCTGATGTGGAGGTCGTCGGCGATGGAGCGGTTGCGGTGGCCTTGGGCCAGGCGTTCGAGGACTTCGAGTTCGCGGGTGCCGAGGGTGGCGAGCGGGTCTGACTGGATCGGCTGAGGCGATGCGTGCGCCTTGAGGGTGATCCGGGCGGTCAGGCCCCAGCCGGGTACGGCGTCCAGGTCCAGGTCGCCCTCATGGAGTCGGAGGCGTTCGGCGAGTTGACCCAGGTCGAGGACGTCCTCGAGTCGCCCCGGGCCGTCATCACGGACGGTCGACTGGAGCTCCGTCCCGTCCCACCGCCAGCCCACGCGGATCCGCCGTACCGGATCTTGAGTGAGCATCGCCAGTACGACGGAACGGACGGCGACCCGGCCCGCGTGGGCGACCCCGGCGGAGATCAGCCGGTCGTTGCCGGGTGCATCCAGTTCGAGCTCGACCGGGCCGTGTCGGAGCAGGGCGCGGAGTGAGTCGGCGAGGCGATCGAACGCCTTGCCCACCGGTTCCTCGCCGCTCAGCACCCGATCCCGCTGGGAGTCGTTGCGGAGCTCGGCCAGCCCGTTCAGCGCGAGATCGACGGCCATCGAACGGGCCGAGGTGTCGTCGATGCGCTGGTTCCGCAGTACGCCGAGGAGGGTGGCGAGCGTGGCCGCGTGAGCTTCACCGAGTTCGGCGGCGACGTCGTTGCGGGCCTGGGCGACGGCCCGCGTTTGCGCGAGGTGACTCGGCTCTTGCTCGAGCGTGAGCCGGTACATGTGCGTGGTGAACAGGTCCCACATCGCCTGGACCAGACCAGCTTCGGCTGCCGGCGTCTCGTCGTACCGGATGAAGACGGCCACCGAACCCCGGGGCGCCCGGTCGCTGGCGATGGCAAGGACGGGGTGGATCGAGCCTGCGATCGGTACGACGCCCTGCCACGGCTGCCCGGCGGTGACGGTGCCGAGCAGGCCGGCCAGGTCGGCACCGGTGATGGCCTTGGCAAGCGCGGGCTCGCCGACCGCGGTGACTGGCGTAGCCGCGCATTGGCTGGCGAGTTGCGCGATCGCCCGGTGCGGGATCAGCTCGGCGGTCGCGGCGGAGAACCGGGTCAGGATCTCGTCCGCCGGCCCGTCGAGGATCTGCGCCGCGGCCGCCAGCAGTTCCGCCGCGTCGAGGCTCTTCGTCAGCATGTCGTTCAGGGTACGTCGGTTGATGCGTCCACCCGAGCCCGTCTTTCGGATGGGGGAGAACTGTCCGAACGGCCAGTCGGAATATCTGCGGACTCCGGCACGCTTACTTGAAACATCAACCAATCGATGGAGGCTTTCATGCAAGCGGTGGTTTTCGAGGAGTTCGGCGGTCCCGAGGTGTTGCGGACCGAGGACGTGGCCGAGCCGCACCCCGGACCGGGTGAGGTGCGGGTCAGAGTCCGTGCCGCCGGGGTGAACCCGATGGACTTCAAGATCCGCCACGGCTGGGTCCAGGCGTTCATGCCCATCACCTTCCCGGCCACGCCCGGGCTCGAGGTCGCCGGTGTGGTCGACGAGGTCGGCGAGGGTGCGGAGTTCGCGATCGGTGACGAGGTGGTCGGCTGGTCCAAGACCGGCGCCTACGCCGAGCACGCTGTCGTCGGCAACGTCGTACGCAAGCCCGCCGCGGTCAGCTGGGAGCAGGCGGTCGGCCTGCCCGTCGCCGGTGAGACGGCGCAGCGTGTGCTCGACGAGCTTGGCGTGAAGGAGGGCGAGACGCTGCTTCTGCACGGCGCGGCCGGCGCGGTCGGCTCGATCGCGGCACAGCTTGCCGTGGCCGCCGGTGTCACGGTCATCGGTACGGCGTCGCCCGTGAACCACGACTTCCTGCGTCAGCTCGGGGCCATCCCGGTCGAGTACGGCGAGGGGCTGCTGGACCGGGTCCGCGAGGCCGCACCGCAGGGGATCGACGCGGTGTTCGACACCGCAGGCCAGGGCGGCCTGGAGGAGTCGATCGAGCTCCGCGGCGGCACAGACCGCATCGTCACCATCGCCGCCATGACCGCCGGCGACCTAGGGATCGCGTTCTCCACGGGCGGCAGCGCGCCCGACGTTGCGGCCGCCGGCCTGACGAACCAGCTCCAGGCGGCCGCCGACGGCAACCTCCGGGTCCGCATCGCCGAGACCTTCGCGTTGGCCGACGCCGCCAAGGCCCAGGAGCTCAGCGAATCCGGCCACGCCCGCGGCAAGGTCGTCGTACTCCCGTAATCCCGTCGCATGCGGCCGGCTGTGCTTCTACAGTCGGCCGCATGGCAACCATCCTGTCCGCCGTGGCCTGGCCGTATGCGAACGGTCCCAGGCATATCGGCCATGTGTCCGGCTTCGGTGTTCCCTCCGATGTGTTCAGCCGGTACCTGCGGATGGCCGGCTACGACGTGCTGATGGTGTCGGGGACGGACGAGCACGGTACGCCGATCCTCGTCCAGGCCGAGCGGGAAGGCGTGTCGCCGCGCGAGCTCGCGGATCGCTACAACCGGGTGATCGTCGAGGACCTGCAGGGCCTCGGACTCTCCTACGACCTCTTCACCCGCACCACCACCCGCAACCACCACGCCGTCGCGCAGGAGCTCTTCAAAACCGTTCACCGCAACGGATATCTCGTCCCGAAGACCACGATGGGCGCAATCTCACCATCGACCGGACGGACTCTTCCGGACCGCTACATCGAGGGCATCTGCCCGATCTGTGGGTACGACGGAGCGCGCGGCGACCAATGCGACAACTGCGGCAACCAGCTCGACGCGATCGACCTGCGGAACCCGCGCAGCCGGATCAACGGCGAGACTCCGGTCTTCGTCGAGACCGAGCACTTCTTCCTGGACCTACCGGCCCTCGCGGACGCGCTCGGCTCCTGGCTGCAGACCCGTACCGGCTGGCGGCCGAACGTGCTGAAGTTCGCGTTGAACCTGCTGGACGACGTCAAACCGCGGGCGATGACCCGCGACATCGACTGGGGCATCCCGGTCCCGCTGCCGGGGTGGGACGACAACCCGAACAAGCGGCTGTATGTGTGGTTCGACGCGGTGATCGGTTACCTGTCCGCGAGCATCGAGTGGGCCCGCCGCAGCGGTGATCCGGATGCGTGGCGCAAATGGTGGTGCGACCCGGAGGCGCAGTCGTACTACTTCATGGGCAAGGACAACATCACCTTCCACGCCCAGATCTGGCCGGCCGAACTCCTTGCCTACAACGCATCGCCCGGTGAGTACGGCGTACTGAACCTGCCGACCGAGGTGGTGAGCAGCGAGTTCCTCACCATGGAGGGCCGGAAGTTCTCGTCCAGCCGGTCGGTGGTGATCTACGTCCGCGACGTCCTCGAACGCTACGGCCCGGACGCGTTGCGGTACTTCATCTCCGTTGCCGGGCCGGAGACCCAGGACACCGACTTCACCTGGGCGGAGTTCGTCCGTCGCAACAACGACGAGCTGGTCAGCACGTGGGGCAACCTGGTCAACCGGACCGCGTCGATGATCGCGAAGAACTTCGGCGCGATCCCGCAAGCGTCGAACCTGACTGCGGCCGACCACGAGGTCCTTGCCGTCAGCAAGAAGGCGTTCGATGCCGTTGGCGACCATCTGCGGCACCAGCGGCTGAAGCTCGCGATCGGCGAGGCGATGCGGAACGCTGCCGAGGCCAACCAGTACCTCTCCGAGCAAGCGCCATGGAAGGAGCCGGATCAGGAGCGCAAGGCAACGATCCTCCATGTCGCCGCGCAGCTCGTGTCCGACAGCAACCGCTTACTGGCGCCGTTCCTGCCCCACTCCGCACAACGCGTCCATGAGGCCCTGGGCGGCACCGGCCAGTTCCTGCCACAGCCGGAAATCGTTGACGCAGCCGACCTCGACGGCGGCCCGTCGTACCCGATCATCACCGGCGACTACTCAGCGCAACCCCGATGGGCATCGGAGTCCGTCGTACCGGGAACTCCAATCAAGCCGCCGACCCCGATCTTCGCGAAGCTGGCGCCTGAAGTGGTCGACGAGGAGCTGGCCCGGCTCGGGTGACGCTTTTGTACAAGACCGTAAGGCCAGGGCGTCGTACGGTCGGGGGAGAGAGAGGAGTTGAGGAGCATGACGAACTATCTGGCTACCGCCGAGACCGACATCAGCGCCTCACCCGCCCGCGTGTGGGAGGTGCTGACCGATCGCGATCAGCTCAAGGAGATCTGGTTCGGCGCCGATGTGAAGACGGACTGGCAGGAAGGCAGTCCGGTCACGTGGAGCGGTGAATGGGAGGGCAAGGCCTACGAGGACAAGGGCGAGATCCTGGAGGCCGACCCCGGCCGGCTGCTGAAGGTGACGCACTGGAGTCCGTTGACCGGCCAGCCCGACGTACCGGAGAACTACCACACGCTCACCTACGAGCTGGACGACCACGGTACGTCGACGCACCTGAAACTCACCCAGGACAACAACAGCTCCCAGGAAGAGGCCGAGCACTCCAAAGGCATGTGGGACATGCTCGTCACCAAAGTCAAGGAAGCCGCCGAGTCATAGGGCGCCTCTCCCCATCCCCGCGCGTGATACGGGATCGGGAGAGCAGTCATAGAGGTCAGTAATCTGATCCCTATGGCTAGAGATGGTGTGGAAGTCGACCGGCCGACGCGCGAGCGGGCGCCCATCGGGGAGGACGGCCGCTCGCGGGACCGGAGCCGGCCGGCGGTGCCCGATCCGCTGCCGATGAGTGTGGTCGACGCGCACTGCCATCTGGACATCGCCGACGGCGAGGACGGCGCCTGGTTGAGCCCGGCCGACGCGATCAAGCTGGCCTCGTCGGTCGGCGTCACCAGGATCGTCCAGGTCGGCTGCGACCTGCCCGGCGCGCTCTGGGCGGTCGAGGCCGCCCAGCAGTACAAGAGCGTCGTCGCCGGTGTTGCGCTGCACCCCAACGAAGCGCCCAAGCTGAAGGCCGCCGGCGAGCTCGACAGCGCGCTGGCCGAGATCGAGCGGCTGGCGAAGAGTTCGGACAAGGTCCGGGTGATCGGCGAGACCGGACTGGACTACTTCCGCACCGGCGAGGACGGCCGCGCCGCACAGCACGAGTCGTTCGCCGCGCACATCGAGCTGGCCAAGCGCCTGGACAAGACGCTGATGATCCACGACCGGGACGCACACGACGACATCCTGAAGATCCTGGACCGCGAAGGCGTGCCGGACCGGCTGGTGATGCACTGCTTCTCCGGCGACACCGAGTTCGCCCGCGAGTGCGCGAACCGCGGCGCGTTCCTCAGCTTCGCCGGGGTGGTGACGTTCAAGAATGCCCAGTCGCTGCGGGACGCGCTCGCCGTGACGCCGCTCGACCGCGTCCTGGTCGAGACCGACGCGCCGTACCTGACCCCGTCCCCGCATCGCGGGCAGCCGAACGCGTCGTACCTGATCCCGCACACGGTCCGGAAGATGGCCGGTGTGCTGAACATCTCGGTCGCGGAGCTCTGCGACGCCCTGAACACCAACGCGAACAGGGCCTTCGGCGGCCCATGGTGAAGGTCCTGACGGACGCGGACATCCGTCGACTCGCCCCAGAAGCCGCGGTCGAGTGGATGCGGGAGGCGATTCTCGCCGCCCACACCGGCCGGCTGCAGACCCCGCCGCGGGTGTCCGCGGACCTCGGCGACGGGAAGCTCGTCTTCACCACCGGCGCACTGACCGGGGAGTGGTACGGCTATCGCTCGTACGACTCCTTCGACACCGATCCGGGCAGCCAGCTGGTCGTCGTCCACGACTGGCACACCGGCGCTGTCCGCGATGTTGCCATCGGCAACGAGCTGGGCCCGCGCCGGGTTGGCGCGATCGGCGCGGTCGCGGTCGACGCTCTGGCCAATCCGGACGTGACCACCCTCGGCCTGATCGGTACCGGAGCGCAGGCCTGGACCCAGCTGTGGGCGATCGCGACGGTCCGCCAGCTCAGCGAGGTCCGTGTCTTCAGCCGTGATCCAGTACGGCGAAACGCCTTTTCTGCAAGGGTTTCCGCAGAGCTCGGACTGCCGGCGTCACCGGCCGAGTCGGCCCGTGACGCCGTCGAGGGACGCGAGATCGTCGTACTCGCGACCAACAGCCCGACCCCGGTGATCGAGGCCGACTGGGTCGCGCCCGGCGCCTACGTGACCACGCTCGGACCGAAGCAGATAGGTCGCGCCGAGTTCGGTCCCGGCCTGGTCGCTCGGGCGGATGTCGCCGTGACGGACTCGGTCGCGCAGACGTCGGCGTACGACCCGCCGTTCATCCTCACCGGGACGCCGCAGCACGACCGCCTGACGAGTCTCGGCGCCGTGCTGGCCGGCGACGCGCCCGGCCGCACGACGCCGGACCAGACCGTGATCTTCTGCTCGGTCGGGCTCGCTGGGACCGAGGCGTTCCTGCTGGCGCGGCTGATAGAGCGGGGCTGATAGACACTCCTCATGGAGTTCAGTGAGGTAGTCCGCCGACGCCGGATGGTCCGCAACTACGACCCCGATCGGCCGGTCCCGGCGGAGATCCGGGAACGAATCCTGGAGAACGGTCTGCGTGCGCCGTCAGGCGGGTTCAGCCAGGGCTGGGCGTTCCTGACGCTGGAGGGTGAGGACCGCGATCGGTACTGGCGGATCGCGGCCGAAGGAGCCGACGAGAAATATGTGGGATGGCTCACAGGACTTCGCCGCGCACCGCTGCTGATCCTGGCCTTCGCGCACAAGGACGCGTACCTCGATCGGTACGCCGAATCGGACAAGGGCTGGACCGATCGCTCCGAGTCCCACTGGACGGCGCCGTACTGGTTCGTCGACACCGGGATGGCGGTTTTGCTGATGCTTCAGACAGTGGTCGACGAAGGCCTGGGAGCCTGCTTTTTCGGGCCTAGAGCGGAAAAGGTGGGTGAACTGTACGAGGAGTTCGGGGTACCCGCCGGCTACGACCTGATCGGGCTGCTGTCGGTCGGCTACCGGGCGCCCGACAAGCGCTCGCCGTCGCTCAAACGAGGCCGCCGGAGTACGGCGGAAGTGGTCCATCGAGGGCACTGGGATCGTCACGACGTGTGACTGGCTCATTACACCTTTTCCCGACTCGCCGACGAGAGGATTGGCGCTTTCGCTACTTCTTCGTTATGGTCCCGTGATGTTGGCCGGGATCGGGGAAGGTTCCGGGCAGCACGCCCCTCGGCGTTGATCGTGTTGCTTGGGTCCCATTACGCCCGATCAGCGTGACCTGCGCCTGTGCTGTCCAACCCCGTGCCCGGGTAGCCCTACCTGGGAGCGTTAGTGCGTAAGTCCATTCTCGTAGCCGTCGGTGCGACGGCTGCGTTCGCCGTCGCGGGCGGCTCCGTGGCCTATGCCAGCAAGAGCAAGACAGTCAGTCTTTCCGTCGACGGCCAGGTGCAGAAGGTTCACACCTTCGGCTCCACCGTGGCGGACGCCCTCAAGGCCAAGAAGATCGAGGTCGGTGAGCACGACGTCGTCGCTCCGTCCCCAGACTCCAAGCTCAAGGACGGCCAAGAGATCGCGGTGCAGTACGGTCGCCAGCTGATCGTCACCGCGGACGGCACCAAGAAGGCCTTCTGGACCACCGCCGACAGCGTCAATGAGGCGCTCGCGGATCTGGGCCTGCGGTACGACGGGGGAGCAGTCTTCTCCACCAGCCGGAGCGCGCCGATCGGGCGCCAGGGCTTGGAACTCGTCGTCAGGACCCCGAAGACCGTGCAGATCGTGCGGCAGGGCAAGGTCACGAACCTCAAGTCGCTCGCCTCGACCGTCGGTGAGGCGCTCACCGGCGCGAAGATCGTCTGGGACAAGGACGACCGGATCACCCCGGCGGCGGCCACCGCGCTGAAGCCCGGTGTGAACCGGATCGGCTACGTCAAGGTCGACCTGAGGAAGGTCACCAAGACCGAGACGATCGCGTTCGGCAGCGACGAGACCAAGTCGGCCACCCTGCTCGAGGGCACCAAGAAGACCACCGCCGCGGGCAAGGCCGGATCGAAGTCGGTCACGTACCTGTACACCTACCTGGACGGCAAGCTGTCGGCCACGAAGGTGGTCACCAGCAAGGTCGTCACCGCGCCGGTCGACTCGAAGGTCGTGATCGGCACCAAGCCGAAGCCGGAGGAGCCGACCACCGACACCGCGCCGAGCACGGGCGACACCAGCGCTTGGGACCGGATCGCCGAGTGCGAGTCGGGCGGCAACTGGTCGATCAACACCGGCAACGGTTACTACGGCGGCCTGCAGTTCGACCACGGCACCTGGGCGGCGTACGGCGGTACGGCGTACGCGTACAACGCGAACGGCGCGTCCAAGGCGCAGCAGATCGCGATCGCGGAGAAGGTCAAGGCCGACCGCGGTGGTTACGGCGCCTGGCCGGTCTGCGGCAAGCGCGCTTGATGCAAGACTGTGCTGTGTGAGCAGCGCTGATTCATCCACCTCCGCCGGACCGAGGCTTCTCGGTCCGGCGGAAGTGCGTTCACTGGCCGCCTCGCTCGGGGTGCGCCCCACGAAGCAGCGCGGCCAGAACTTCGTCATCGACCCCAACACGGTCCGCCGGATCGTCCGGGCGGCTTCCCTTGACGCCGGAGAGACGGTGCTGGAGGTCGGCCCCGGGCTGGGGTCGCTGACGCTGGCGTTGCTGGCCGACGGTCACTCGGTCACCGCCGTCGAGATCGACCCTTTGCTCGCCTCGGCGCTGCCGTCGACGATCGCGTCGTACGCGCCGAATCAGGCGGATCGGTTCACCGTGATCGAGGCGGACGCGATGGAGGTCGGGCCTGCGCAGTTCGGGTCGCCGTCGGCCTGTGTCGCCAATCTGCCGTACAACGTCGCCGTACCGGTGCTGCTGCATCTGCTCGAGGTGTGCGACTCGCTGCGGCACGGGCTGGTGATGGTCCAGTCCGAGGTCGCTGACCGGCTTGCGGCCCCGCCGGGTTCGCGGACGTACGGCGTACCGTCCGCGAAGGCTGCCTGGTACGCCGAGGTCCGCCGGGCCGGACCGATCGGGCGGAACGTGTTCTGGCCCGCGCCCAACGTCGACTCGGGGCTGGTCGCCTTCGAACGGCGTGAACCACCGGCCACGCCGGCTTCGCGGGAAGAGGTGTTCGCGGTGATCGAGGCCGCCTTCTCGCAGCGGCGCAAGACCGTCCGCTCGGCGCTCGCCCGGTGGATGCCCGACCGCGACCGGCTGGACGAGGTCTTCCGGCTTACGGGCATCGACTCCGGCCTGCGCGGCGAGATGCTGGGCATCACCGAGTTCGCAGCCCTCGCAGGTGCAGCGAAGGCTCTCTGAGGCACCTGGGGTATCTCCGCCGAGCACCTGCTCGTGACTGCACGGGAGAGACGGACATGCCCTAGCCTGTGCGAGTGCCACCATCCTCTGAGGTCACGGTGCGGTCGCCGGCCAAGATCAATCTCGGTCTGTCGGTCGGTCCGCCGCGTCCGGACGGGTTCCACCCGCTCGCCACGATCTACCAGGCCGTCGCGCTGTACGACGACGTGACCGCGGTGGTTCGTGACGACGACTCCTCGGTCTCGGTTGAGGTGGTCGGGGACTTCGCCAACGACGTACCGACCGACGAGACGAATCTCGCCGTCCGCGCGGCGCAGTTGCTGCAGGCCGAGTACGACGTCGAGGAAGGCGTCGACCTGACGATCCGGAAGACGATTCCGGTCGCGGGTGGGATGGCGGGCGGTTCCACTGACGCGGCAGCGACTTTGGTGGCGTGCAACCGGTTGTGGGGACTGCAGCTGTCGCAATCCGAGTTGCAGCACATCGCGGCTGAGCTGGGCAGCGACGTACCGTTCTGCCTCGTCGGTCATACGGCGCTCGGCCGGGGGCGTGGCGAGCAGGTCACCGAGGTGATGTCGCGCGGCACCTTCCACTGGGTCTTCGCCATCGCCGACGGCGGGCTGTCCACGCCGTCCGTCTACCGCGAACTGGACCGCCTACGTCCTCTCCGCCGCGTCGAGACGCCCCAAGTGCGGCCCGAGTTGTTGTCCGCCTTGCTGTCCGGCCAGCCTGGCGCACTCGCGGTTGCCCTCAGCAACGACCTGCAGAAGGCCGCGCTGTCGTTGCGCCCCGAGCTGGGTGACACTCTCCAGTTCGGCCTGGACAAGGGCGCCCTCGCCGCCCAGGTCTCCGGCTCCGGCCCGACCTGCCTCTTCCTCGCCGCCGACAGCCGCAGCGCCGTCGACCTCGCCGTAGAACTCGCCGAATCCGGCCTCTGCCGCATGGTCCGCCAAGCCGAAGGCCCCGTCCCCGGCGCCCGAATCCTCCCCGCCCCCGTCAACCGCTGACTCGCGCCGGCCGGGACTTCGGACTCTCTGCGGACCTGCAGGCCATCGCAATTGCGGCTCGCTGGGTGTCTTGAGCGTCTGGTGTCCGGGTAACCGTCGATTGTGATGGCCTGGCGGTCCGCCCGCACTCATCAACCTCGGCGGGCGGGCAGGAGAGCGGTTGAGTTCAGCGTGGGCAGAGGGGAGCCGCGGCCGTTGGTGAGTGCGGGGCGCCCGCCGTCAGCCAGACAGTGACTCCGGGCAGGGTGGAGCCAGGGACGGGTCGACTTCTTCTATGACCGAGATGCCGGAGGTGCCGTCCAGGCGGTGGTAGTGCTCGGTGAGGGTTAGGGTGCCGTCGGCTGTGAGGCCGGGGGTGCTGGTGACGCGGCCGGCGGTGGTGGTGCCGTCGGTGGCTAGTTGGCAGTAGGTGGCGGTGATGGTGCCGTCGTCGTCGCAGGTGCCGACGAGGCGGCCGAAGTAGAGGCGGCCGCCGCCGAACTCGGCCCAGATCAGCTTCCCGTTCTGGTGGTAGCGCCCGGTCGGCGCGTCCGGCGGGTTGCCGACCGGGCGGAAGATCCGGCCGTCGTAGTTCGGGGCGTCCATCTCACCGCCCCGTCAGGATCGACAGCAGCAACTCGGCTCCCGGCGCACTCGCCGCCAGCCCGGTCAGCACCGACCGTACGGCGAGCGCCGGATCGAACCCGCGCGGCCGCAACGCCGCCGTACCCCGCTTCACATCAGCCTCAGCCAGTACGACGGGCAGCACGTCGCGACGGACGGCACCGTCGAGCAACGGCCGGACATACGCCTCGAACTCCCGGTACGACGACAACGTGAAGTCGCTGGCATACCGATCCGGCCGGTCCCACGCGAGGTACAGCCGGACGATGTCGACATCCTCGTCGTGCAGGAACTCGTTCGCCCAGATCGCATGGTTCCGGCTGGTCGAGAACTTCGCGCCGTCCAGCGTGTAGAACTCGTTGACCTGCGCGCCACCGATTGCCTCCGGCGGCACCCCGCAGGCCAGATAGACCGCGGGCCAGAACAGTGCGAAGTAGAAACCGTTGTCTATCCCGTTGAAATGCCACAACGAAGCGACCTCGGACCACGCCTTCGCGGTCTCCTCCAGCCCGATCGCACCCGGCCGGATTGACCGCGCAACGCCGTACACGGTGGAAAGGGCGACTTCGGCGTACACCTCGAGGCGCAGTCCCTCGTGCGGTCCTGCGCCTTTGAGGCCCCAGTTCGTCGGATAGGCGATCGGTACGTCGGGCAGCCGGCGCTCGAGGTAGTGGGTGACGATCTGCCGGGCGCGGTCCGGGAGTTCGGCGCGCAGCCAGATCTCGGTCAGCTCCTGGCGGTAGTCCTCCATCGACAGCACAGGAACCGTTATCTGGAACGGCCGCGGCTTGCCACCACACCGGTTGCACCTAGGATCCACGAGGTTCTCGGCCGAGGTATAGCCGCCACACCCTTCGCAACCACCGCCGGCCGCCTCGGAGCCACACCACGCGCACGTCCCGACGACGTACGACTGATGCAAGGTACGACGGCAGTCGGCGCAGGCCAGCAAGGTCAACCTGCGCAGGGGAAAGCGCCCGGCTTCGGTGAGGTCGGCGGCGAGGGTGGTGACGCCGCGCTGGTACTCCGTGCTCTGCGGGTCGAGGAAGACGTCGTACTGGATTCTGGCGGCATCCAGTGCGCCCACGATCTCGTCCCGGTAGGCAGCGGCCAGCTTCTCGACGTCGACGCCCTCGTTCTCGGCGCGGGTCAGCACCCAGTTCTGATGGACGTCGAAACCGGCGGTCGTCACCACCCTTTCACCCCGCGCCCGCGCCGCCCGGGCCGCGATGTCCGCGGCCAGGTACGGCCCGGACAGGTGCCCCACATGCAACGGTCCGTTGGCAGTCGCTGGAGGGACGACGACGACGGTCACATCAGACGTGGTCATGAAGGCTCCTACCGTGGGCGGCGGTCGGTGTGGCGCGGGACCCGGTGACTCTCGTCGCTGGGCCGGTCGCAGTCCGCGACCTTACCCTCCGATCCGTCGCCCCACCAGCCTGAAAACCCTTGAAAACAAGGCGACCCACGCATCCCGCAATCGAACGTTTGACAGCTCGGGGCGGCGGTCCGTATGATGCGCGCCCGGGCCGAGCCGGAAAATCGGTCGCGGCTGCCCGGGGGCAGCGTTAGCATCCGAAGCGTTTGCCATCGGTTTCATTGAGTGAGTAGGAGAACGGGATGCGCCGCAGCGTGATCGACCTCAGCAGGACTGATCACTTCGACGCATTCGCGAGGATCCTTGAACTCTTTGACGATGGGCATTGTGGCGCATGTCGACGCCGGTAAGACGAGCCTGACCGAGCGGCTGCTGCACGCGGCCGGCGTCATCGACCGGATCGGCCGGGTCGACGACGGGAACACGCAGACCGACTCGATGGACCTCGAGCGGCGGCGCGGGATCACCATCCGTTCGGCGGTGGTGTCGTTCGAGCTGGGCGACCTGACCGTCAACCTGATCGACACTCCCGGGCACGCCGACTTCATCGCCGAGGTCGAGCGCGCGCTGTCCGTCCTGGACGGCGCCGTACTGGTGATCTCCGCGGTCGAGGGCGTCCAGGTCCAGACCCGGCTGCTGATGCGTACGCTCAAGCGGCTGAACATCCCGACCTTGCTGTTCGTGAACAAGATCGACCGCCTGGGAGCCCGGTACGACGAACTCCTGGCCGACATCGCGCGGTTGCTGACCCCGGCGGCCGTGCCGATGGGTTCGGTCGCCTGTCTCGGCGAGCGGCCGGCGCGGTTCGAGCCGTTTGCCCTGAGCAACAAGGCGCTCGGCGAGTTGCTTGCCGAACACAACGATGGCTTCCTGGCCCGCTATCTGGACGAAACGTTATCGGTCGAAGACAACGTTTTCGAGCTGCGCCGGCAGGTCGGCGAATCGCTCGTCCATCCGGTCTACTTCGGCTCCGCGATGACCGGCGCCGGACTGCCCGAGCTGATCGCCGGAATCCGCTCGTGGTTGCCGCGAGCCACCGGATCGCCGTCCGATCCCTTGCAGGCCAGGGTTTTCAAGGTTGAGCGCGGTTCAGCCGGCCAAAAGATCGCCTCCGCCCGGCTGTTCGCGGGCTCGCTCCCAGCCCGTTCGTACGTCGACGTGCATCCGGCCGAAGGTCCGTCGTACGAGGTCCGGCCGAGTGCGGTCGAGGTCTTCGAGCGCGGATCCCGTCGTACGGTCGATCACGCCGTGGCCGGCCAGATCGTCGCCTTGCGCGGCCTGAAGGACGTTCGCATCGGCGACCAACTCGGCGTCCCGACGGTCAACGTTGGCCGGCTCTTCGCCCCGCCCACCCTGGAAACCGCCGTCAGCGCACGCGATCGCGTCAAGCTCTACCAAGCACTGACTCAGCTCGCCGAGCAAGATCCGCTGATCCGCGTCCGCAAGGCCGACGACATCACCGTCAGCCTCTACGGCGAAGTGCAGAAGGAGGTCATCGCCGCACTCCTGGAGAGCGAGTACGACCTTGACGTCGACTTCAGCGAGACCAGCCCGATCCACATCGAGCGGCCGAACGGCATCGGTACGGCGTTCCGGGAAATGGGTGCCCCCGACAACCATTGGGCCGCGGCCGTCGGCTTCCGCGTCGAACCCGCACCGGCGGGGAGTGGCGTCGACTACCGCATCGAGTCCGAGCTCGGCGCGCTCCCGCGGGCGTTTCACACCGCCATCGAGGAGAGCGCCCGCCTGACCTTGCAGCAAGGCTTGTACGGCTGGGAAATCCCGGACTGCCTACTCCTTGTGACGAACACCGGCTACAGTTCGCCCGTCACCGTGGCCTCCGACTTCCGTCGCCTGGTCCCGCTGGTCCTCATGCAGGCGCTGAAGGCAGCCGGCACCACGGTGCTCGAACCCGTCAACCACTTCGAACTCGACGTCCCACCCGAGTCCGTCTCGCGGGTTCTGTCCCTCCTCAGCGCGGCCCGCGCTGTCGTAGACCAGACCACGCTCCACCCCACCCACGCCCGTCTCGAAGGCACGATCCCAGCCGCGACCACTCACCTCTTCGAGACCCAACTCCCCGCCCAAACCCACGGCGAAGGCATCCTCACCCCCATCTCGACGACCTACACCCCGGTCCCCGGCCCACCGCCGTACCGCACCCGGACCGACGGCAACCCCCTCAACCAGAAGGAGTACCTCCTCCACCTCAACCAGGCATGAGCTCACCTGAAGGAAACCAGGTATGAGCTCAGCTGAAGGTGTCGAGGGTGGCGTGGAGCTTGGTGAGGGTTTCGGGGACCTCGCCGAAGTGGGCCAGGACGGCCAGGTGCTCGCGGAGGTGGAGGATCCGAAGGCGGGCTTGCCAGCCTGCTTCCAAGGGGTGGAGCTCTTCGTAGGCGGTGAAGAAGGTGTCGGGGATGTTGCCGCACCCGTCGAGCATGGAGAGTTCGGCCTCGGGCCAGCCGTAGTAGACGGCGGGGTCGATGGCGGCGGGCGTGGTTCCCTTCGCCGCCAGGAGATTGCCGTGCCAGAGGTCGCCGTGGACGAGGGCCGGGGACTGGGGTGGAATCAGGTCGGGGAGGCGGCTCGCTACGCGTTCCAGACGGCGGCGGTCCTCGGCCGGGAGGGCGTGGTAGCAAAGCGGGACTTCGAGGAAGCGGAGCAGGCGATATTCGGCGAAGAAAGCGTGGCCGTCGTCGGTCCAGGGGTTTCGTTGCCGGAGCAGGCCGAGGTAGTTGTCGTGGTGGTAGCCGAACTTGTCCGAAACCTGCTGGTGCTGGATCGCAAGCCGGTGGCCGGCGTCACGCCAGAACTCGGCCGGGCGATTCGCGATACTGGCGTCGTACGACGGAGGCTCGGCCAGGTCGGCGAGAACGAGGAAGTCGTCGGTCGCCCGCAGTACCTCCGGTACGACGAACGCGCCGGGGATCCGGAGCGCGTTGAGGCCGTCCGCTTCGCGCGCATACAAGTCGACCGGCGGGTTGTCGTGGGTCTTCACGATCACCGAGCGGCCGAGCGTCGTACGGACGCGGTAGGTCTTGTTGGCGACGCCGCCGGGCAACTCGTCGGACGCTACGGCGTCGCCGAGGTTCAAGTCGCCGAGGTTCAGGCCGTCGAGCCAGGAAGGAGTCAGCACGTGGACGATCGTGGCACGCGGACGGCGGTCGGCTACCCTGGGGCCCGTTATGGCTGGTTCCCCCGCACCTAATCTGGTCAATCTGGAAGCTGTTTCCAAAGGCTTCGGGACTCGGACACTGCTCGACTCGGTGAGCCTCGGCGTCGGCCGGGGCGAGCGCGTCGGCGTGGTCGGGCGCAACGGCGACGGCAAGTCGACACTCTTGCAACTCCTCGCCCGCCGGGAGGAACCGGACAGCGGGCGGATCACGCAGAACCGCGATCTCCGGTTCGGGTACCTCGGCCAGAGCGACGACCTCGATCCGGAGCACACCGTCCTGCACGCGGTGCTCGGTGATGTCGAGACCTACACGTGGGCGGCGGATCCCAGGACTCGCTCCGTGATGGAGCACTTGCTCGGCGGAGTGGATCACCAAGCCTTGGTCGGCACCCTGAGCGGTGGCGAACGCCGGCGGGCGTCGCTGGCCAGACTCCTGCTCACCGAGGTCGACCTGCTGATCCTCGACGAGCCCACGAACCACCTCGACATCGAAGCGGTCAGCTGGCTGGCCGAGCACGTGGTCGATCGCGCCTCGGCGCTGGTCGTCGTCACCCACGACCGCTGGTTCCTCGACGCGGTGTGCACCAATACCTGGGAGGTGCAGGGTGGCAGCGTCACGTCGTACGACGGTGGGTACGCCGCCTACGTGCTGGCCAAGGCAGAGCGGGCTCGTACGGCGCAGGTCACCGAGGCCAAGCGGCAGAACCTCCTGAAGAAGGAGCTGGCCTGGCTCCGACGAGGCGCACCCGCGCGGACATCCAAGCCGAAGTTCCGCATCGACGCCGCGAACGCGCTGATCGAGAACGAGCCGCCGCCGCGCGACAAGCTCGCCTTGTCGCAGCTCGCGACCGCGCGACTCGGCAAGGATGTGTTCGACGCGGAGGACGTGAGCCTCAGCTTCGGCGAGCGCCTGATGCTGAACCACGTCACGTTCCGGCTTGGCCCAGCCGACCGGATCGGGTTGCTCGGCCCGAACGGCGCCGGCAAGACCACGTTCCTCAAGGTCCTCACCGGTCAGCTCACTCCGGACCGCGGCCGCGTGAAACAAGGCAAAACCGTCCGCGTCGCCAACCTGTCGCAGAACCTCGAAGAGATCGACGATACGGCGACTGTGCTGCAGCACATCACCGAGATTCGCCGTACGGCGGCACTCGCCGGGCGCGGTGGTGAGTTGACCTCGTCGCAGTTGCTGGAGCGGTTCGGGTTCACCGGCGACAAGCTGACCACGCGGATCTCCGATCTGTCCGGCGGTGAGCGCCGGCGCCTTCAGTTGTTGCGGATTCTGCTCGACGAGCCGAACGTCTTGATCCTCGACGAGCCCACCAACGACCTCGACGTCGAGACGCTCACGGTGCTGGAGGACTTCCTCGACAGCTGGCCGGGTGTCGTCGTCACCGTCACTCACGACCGCTATTTCCTCGAGCGGGTGAGCGACATGGTCTACGCGATCATGGGCGACGGTCAGGTCCGGCACCTGCCCCGCGGCGTCGATCAATACCTCGACGAGCTCGAGAACCCGGTGGTACGTCGTACGACGTCGAATAGTTCGACATCAGAAGCTTCGACGTCGAACGGTTCGGCGTCTGATATTTCGGCGGCATCGGCTTCGGAGGCGGAGTCGCCGGTGGTGGACGCGGCCGCGGCTCGGGCGGCGAAGAAGGAGCTGAACCGGATCGAGCGTCAGCTGGCCAAGCTCGCCGAGACCGAGGCGAAACTGCACGACCAGCTGGCCGCGAGCGCCAGCGATTACGAACGCCTGGCGGAACTGGATGCCGAGCTGCGCAAACTCGCCGACGAACGCGGTGAACTGGAAACCGCGTGGTTCGACGCGGCTGAACGCGCCGAATGAAGACAGCGGCAGGAAGGTGAAGACCGCAGTCTGACGGCTGAATCGGCGCCGAATGAAGGCGGCAGCCTGAACGCTGAAACTGAGCCGCGGCGGCCCTCCGATCCCCTGTGATTCGGAGGGCTCGCCGCGCCTACCGGGTGAGCGGGCCCCGTGCCGGCCGGCGTTGTTCGGGCCCCGAGCCCCGGACACCGCGCGGCCGCTTTCGGCGGACCACCTCTTGCCGCCGAAGTCACCGTAGATCTGTACGTTTCGTGGTCGGTCAGCCACCGACAGTGAGGACCCTAGTGCGCCCTCTCACTCAGTGTCGATAGTCGTCCGCTACAGCAGTCTCTCGATCTCGTTGCAACTAGCAACGATCGGAACCGGGCTCAAGTGACGGGTCACCTTTTCGGATTATTCCGGCACAATTCAAGGGGGTTTCTTCACCACCAGCAGAAACCGCGGGGCATGTTGGCCGGCAATGAAGCGCTTGACGAAGGTCAGTGCTTTTCGAGGTCGAAGGGGCGGACGAGTTCGCGCAGTACGCGGGCGATCTTCGCCTGGTCGCGGTCGCTGATCGAGCCGAGGAGCTTGCGTTCGTGCGCAAGCAGGTCGGCCATCGCGGCATCGACGGCATCGCGGCCCGCGTCGGTGAGCTGGACGAGCACGCCGCGCCGGTCGGCCGGATCGGGCAGCCGCTCGACCAGACCGCGAGCCGTCAACCGGTCGACGCGGTTCGTCATTGTGCCGGAGGTGACCAGGGTTTCCTTGAGCAGCCTGCCGGGTGACAGCTGGTACGGCGCTCCGGCTCGGCGAAGAGCCGCGAGTACGTCGAACTCCCACGACTCCAGGCCGTGGGTTTCAAACGCCTGACTGCGGGCGCGATCCAGGTGCCGCGCGAGCCGGCTGACGCGGGACAGCACCTCCATCGGCGCGACGTCGAGGTCGGGTCGCTCCCTGCGCCAGGCCTCGAGCAGCCGGTCGACCTCGTCTTCCATGCTGTCGAGGTTACGTCATCAAGACTCTTGACATCAAGACAACTCGCGTGCCTACAGTTATCTCGACATCAAGATAAATCCTTGGGAGCGTCATGCGAACCTCACCAGTCTGGAACCCGGTGCAGTACGGCACCTACGCAGAGGAACGCGGCCGCCCGTTCGCGGACCTGGTCGGCCGGATCCGGGTGGACGACGTACGTACGGTGGCCGACCTCGGCTGCGGACCGGGCAGCCTGACCGCGACGCTGCGGGAGCTCTGGCCGGAGGCAACCATCCGCGGTATCGACAGTTCGCCGCAGATGATCGAGGCGGCGCAGGAGTACGCCGACGAGCGGTTGACCTTCGAGGTCGGCGATCTGCTGGAGTGGAGCGCCGAGCCAGGGTCGCTCGACGTGATCGTCACGAACGCGGTGCTGCAATGGATCCCGGAGCAGCTCGACCTGCTGCCCGGATTCGTCGAGGCGCTGCGACCGGGCGGGTGGTTGGCGATCCAGATCCCCGGCAACGGCAACGCGCCGTCGCACGCGATCCTGCGCGAGTTGTCTCGGACCGAGCCCTATGCGGAGTACGCGAAGGACGCGTCGCTTCGTGCTGAGGTCCCGGGGCCGGATACGTATGTCGATGCTCTCAGTGCTTTGGGTTGCCTGGTGGATGCGTGGGAGACGACGTACTTCCACTTGCTGCAAGGGGACAACGCCGTACTGGAGTGGGTGAAGGGTACGTGTGCTCGGCCGGTGCTGCAGTCGCTGCCGGAGGAGTTGCGGGTGCGGTTCGAGGCGGAGTACGGCGCCAGGTTGGCGGAGGCTTATCCGCAACGCGAGTACGGGACGCTGCTGCCGTTCCGGCGGATCTTCGCGGTGGCTCAGAAGAAGGTGAGCTGATGAGGCTGGACCACGTGCAGGTTTCGTGCCCGCCGGGTGGGGAGGAGGTCGCCCGCGCGTTCTACCGGGACGCGCTCGGCATGACGGAGCTCGAGAAGCCGCCGCTGCTGAAGGCTCGCGGTGGGTGCTGGTTCCGGGCTGGTACGGCGGAAGTCCACGTCGGCGTCGAGCAAGACTTCCAGCCGGCAAAGAAGGCTCATCCAGCACTCGCGGTCGACGACCTGGACGCCTTGGCCGAAAAGCTTGAGAAGCGCGGCTGCCCCGTCACCTGGGACAACGAAACCATCCCGGGCCGCCGGCGATTCCACACCACCGACGGCCACGGAAACAGAGTCGAGATCCTCTGAGTTACTCGTTTGCCAGGGCGCCGGCGGGGGAGACTTTGGCGGCTCGGCGGGCGGGGAGGACTGAGGCCAGGAGGCCGGCGATCGCGGCGACTGCGGCGATTGTCGCGAGCAGGCCGAGTGGTACGGCGTATTCGACGCCGCCGTCGGAGGTTTGCCCGGCCATCAGGGCGCTGGTACCGGTCCAGCCGTAGATGAGGCCGAGGGCGATTCCGAGGCCGGCGGCAACTAGTGCCATCAGCAACGATTCGACGGCGAGCATGCCACGGAGCTGACGGCGGGTCAGACCCATTGCCCTGAGCAACGCGTTCTCCCGGGTCCGCTCCAGCACCGACAGGCTGAGGGTGTTGCCGACGCCAACCAAAGCGATCAGCACCGACACCCCGAGCAGCCCGATCCCGACGATCAGCAGCACGTCGAAGATCTTCGTGTAGCTGCTTCGCTCCGCCAGTCCACCTTCGACCGACAGCTCCTTCACCGTAGGTATCGATTGCTGCACCGCGTCGATCACCTCCGCGCCGTCCGCCTTCGGATCGGACGCCAGCCAGAAACCGCTAACTGCAGTACCGGGAGCGAGCCGATGCAGATCGGCTGCGGTGATGGTGATCGCGTCGAGACCGGTCGCTCCCTGCGCCGTCAAGGTGAGCTTCCGCGCACCTGAAACGACCGTGAGCTTCCCGCCGTCCTCGACCCCGAGCATGTGCATCGTCGAGTGGTCCAGCAAGGCGGTGCCGGGTTTCAACTGCGCGACCAGCTCAGGATTGTGGATAACGCTCCCTGCCGAGGACTGGTCGATCCCGGTCACCGGCAGCTCCTGACCACCGGTCTTCACGTCCACCCTGCTGACCGGAACGACCTGCGTCACACCCTTGATGTCCCGCAGTTGTTGCTCAGCCCCGGCCGGCATCTTCTCGTTGTACGCGGCAACCATGATGTCGACCGGATACTGCCCGTCCATCGACACGTCGAACGTCTTCCGCACCGACGCGATCCCGACGCAGGTGAGACTGATCAGCGTCACCCCGATCAGCAGCGCCGAGGTGGTAGCCGCCGTGCGCTTCGGATTCCGTACGGCGTTCGCGACCGCGATCCGCGACGGAACCCCACCGGTCCGAGCCGGCAGCGCCCCGAGCAAACGAATCAACGCCGGCACGAGCAGCGAGCCGATCGCTAGGACGCCGAGGAACGAGACAACGCCGCCTGCGACACCGATCAGCACCTGATGCCCGCGAGCCCCACCGGCCAGCAACGACCCGCCACTCGTCAACAGCAGGAAGCCAACGATCAAACGTAGTACGCCGGCTTTGGACGCAGCCGCCGGAGCAGCCTCCGGCCGAAGCGCCGCCAGCGGAGCCACCTTGGTCGCACGACGAGCCGGAACGACGGCAGCCGCGATGGTGGCAAACGTTCCCAGCAGGAGTGGCAGGAACACCGACCACAGGTCGAGGTGCAGCGGAACCGGCGGGATACCCCAATCGAACTCGCGGGACAGTGCCAGTCCCAGTGCCGACAGCGCGATACCGAAGACGACACCGATTGTCGACGCGATCACCCCGACCACGGATGCTTCCGCGAGTACGGACGAGAACACCTGGCGACGGGATGCGCCTACGCACCGCAGCAGCGCCATCTCGCGCGTGCGCTGGGCGATCACGATAGTGAACGTGTTCCCGATGACGAGGCACGCGACGAACAACGCGATCACGGCGAACATGCCGAAGACCCCGCCGAGTACGTCGATGCCGTGCGTGTAGCTCTCGACTTCGTGCTGGATCCACTCCTCGCCGGTGTACACCTTGAGGTCACCGGAGAGAGCGCCTTGGACCGCGCTAGCCAACGTTTGCTGATCGACGCCCGGTTTGGCGGCGATCCCGACCGCGCTGATGAAGGCGTCTGGTTCGAATCTCTTCACCGCGGCCGGGGTGGCGACGGCTGACGACGAGCCGACGGACTTGGAGTCGTCGAGCAGGCCGACGATGGTGACGTTCCAGGACTTGCCGTCGTACGAGTTGAGCCGCAAAGTCTGGCCGATCGCGACCTTGTACTTCGCGGCCAGCTTGGCCGGCAGGGCGATCTCGTTCGTTGCGGTCGGCAACCGGCCGGACGACGTACCAGGACCGGCGATCCGGGTGGTGTCGTAGAGCGCGTCGACGCCGAGGCCTGCCGGGCGGACCAGGCCGGGGAACGCGGCGGTCAGGTAGGCGGTAGTGAGCGTTACCACCGAGTCTGCCTGCGGAAGCTTCTTGAGTTTGGCGACATCGGTTGCGGTGATGGATGCGTTTTCTGGGGAGACGACGGTGTCGACACCGCGGTACTTGGCGCCGATGGTCTCGTCGATGCCGTTCGACGCGGACGCGTGTGCGGTCATCGCGAGAGTGCCGAAGCCGACGCCGAGAACGATTGCCAGGCAAGCGGCGATCAGGCGGCCCAGGTGGGCGCGCAGCGAGGAGAGGATGGAACGTCGCACCTCAGGCCCCCAGCTGCCGCAGCGCGTCGAGCACCGTCTCCGGAGTCGGGTCGTAGAGCTCGCCGGCAAGTTTGCCATCGGCAAGCATCACGACGCGGTCGGCGTACGACGCGGCGAGCGGATCGTGCGTCACCATGACGACCGTTTGGCCGAACTCGCGGACCGAACGGCGGAGGAAGCCAAGCACCTCGGCACCGGCGCGGGAGTCCAGGTTTCCGGTCGGCTCATCGGCGAACACGACCTCCGGGCGTCCCACCAGCGCGCGGGCGACGGCGACGCGTTGCTGCTGACCACCGGACAATTCCGACGGCCGGTGGGTCAGGCGATCGCCCAGCCCGAGTACGTCGATCAGCGTAGAAAACCATTGCTGGTCGGGCTTGCGGTTGCCGAGCTCGAGCGGCAGCAGGATGTTGTCCTTGGCCGTCAGCATCGGGAGCAGGTTGAACGACTGGAAAACGAAACCTACCCGGTCCCGCCGGATCTTCGTCAGCTCGGCGTCCGGAAGGTGGGTCAGCTCGGTCTCGCCCAGCAGGACCTGACCGCTGGTCGGAGTGTCGAGACCGGCGAGGCAGTGCATCAGAGTGGACTTGCCCGAGCCCGACGGGCCCATGATCGCGGTGAAGTGGCCGACGGCGAAGTCGACCGAGATGCCGTCGAGCGCGGCGACGGCGGTGTCACCCTGTCCGTACACCTTGCGCAACTCGTGCGCCCGGATCGCCGCCCGCGGCATCCCGTCCTGCGCCAACCGCCCGACCGCAAGCTCCCCGGTCTGCAAACTCATCTCACTCCTCGGTTCCACCGACAGGCCGTCCCTGTCGCTGCCCAAGAAGTTAGTGATCAGGCGTGTGGATTCCGTCGGACCGCGGGCTGCACTCCTCGTACGACCTGAGTCGTACGGACGCCCAGGCCATCACAACCGCGGTCGAAAGGCGCCGCCAGGCGGCGGTGCCGGCCAATGCCGTGGATTGTGATGGCCTGGGCGTCCGCTACTTGTTCGGCTTGACCAGGCCGGTTTCGTAGCCGAGGACGACGAGGGCGACGCGGTCGCGGAGGCCGGTTTTGGCCAAGATGCGGCCGATGTGGGTCTTGACCGTTGCCTCGGACAACGTGAAGAGCTTGGCGATCTCGGTGTTGGACAGACCGCGGGCGACCTCGACCAGGACCTCACGTTCGCGGGCGGTGAGATCGGCGAGGTCCGGGCGCTCCACCTCGGCATCGGGTAGTGCGCCGGCGAAGTGCTCCAGCAGCCGTTTCGTCGTACTGGGAGAGACCACGGCATCACCGGAGTGCACCTGACGGATCGCGGACAGCAGGTCCGCCGGCGGCGTGTTCTTCAGCAGGAACCCGGCCGCGCCGGCCTTGATCGCGGCGAACGCGTACTCGTCCAGGTCGAAGGTCGTCAGCACGATCACCTTGGGTGCCTGCGGCAACGACTGCAGTCGCCGGGTCGCCTCGACGCCGTCCAGCCGCGGCATCCGCACATCCATCAGTACGACGTCGCTCGCGGTCACCTGGATCTTCTCCAGCGCCTCGCCGCCGTCGCCCGCCTGGCCGACCACCCGCATGTCCGCCTGCGAATCCACCAGCATCGTGAACCCGGCCCGGACCAGCTCCTGGTCATCCACCAGGAACACCCGGATCACGTCGTCCGTCACTGCTCTCCTCCAGTCAGGTGGTACGGGAGCCTGGCGATCACCTCGTAACCGCCGCCCGGCTTCGGTCCGGCGCTCACCGTACCGCCCGAGATCGAGGCGCGCTGCCGCATCCCCACCAGGCCGTGACCCGGATCCGAGCTCGGCGCGACCCCGGCACCCCGGCCGTCGTCGCTGACCACCACGGTCAGCATCTCGCGGCCGAAGTCCAGCCGGACTGAGGTACGCGCTCCCGGCCCGGCGTGTTTCAGCGTGTTGGTCAGACCTTCCTGCACGATCCGGTACGCCGTGAGCCCGAGGAGGGCAGGCAGATCGCGCGGCCGGCCGGTCACCTCGTAATCCACGGCCAGCCCGGCTTGGCGAACGTTTTCTACCAGCTCAGGCAGCGAGGAGACGCCGGGTTGCGGGCGGGGCTGGTCCGGGTCGAGCTCGAGCTGCTCGTCCTGCTTGAGCAGGCCGAGCATTTTGCGCATCTCGGTCAGCGAGGCCCGGCCGGTGTCGCCGATGGTGGCGAGCGCCTTCTTCGCCTGCTCGGGTGAGGCGTCGGCGGCGTACAGTCCGCCGTCGGCCTGGACGATCATGATGGACAGGCCGTGCGCGACCACGTCGTGGATCTCGCGGGCGATCCGGGTCCGCTCGTTGGACACGGCGAGCTTGGATTCGCGGTCGCGATCCCGTTCCAACTGGGCCGCCCGCTCCTCGAGTTGGGCGACGTACAGACCCCTGGTACGGCGTCGCTCGCCGATCGCCCAGACGCCGAACACGAGGGCGCCGAGGGCAACCATCATGGTCACCTGCTGGCGCCAGTCGCTGTTGCCGTAGTACCGCGCCGTCGCCATCAGGACGCCGAGGCCGCCGACGCCCAGGGCGATGCGGCTGTAGCGGACTTCGCCGTACACGGAGATCGCGTAGAGCGCGATGAGCAGGCCGACGTTGCCGGCCATCAGCTGGGTGTCGGACAGCCACTGCAGGACGGCGACCGACGAGACGGCGAAGAAGGTGAGCTCGGGGCGGGTCCGGCGCCAGATCAGCGGGACGAGCATGCCGAACGCGAGGACGCCGGCGAGCCGGACCTGCGCGAGCGACAGGAAGCCGGCGGTCATGCACAACGTGCCGGCGAGCAGCAGGTCGAACGCCTGGCTGCGGGCAGGCAGAGGTCGCGCGGCGAGGATCCCCGTCATGCGGGCCAGGGTACGGGGATCCGCAGGCGGCGGGGTCATGCCACAGGCGGATGTCGCGTACGACCGCGGTCGCGGATTGCGGATCTCCGCCACTCACCAACCACCGCGGACGTGCGCTACTCACGCTCAACTGCCGGGCGACGCTCGCCGTTGGTCGAGGTTGGCGAGTGCTGCAGGTCCGCTATTTGTGCGGACGCGTCGAGAGGGTGGGCTTGGCTTCGAGGCCGGAGAGGCCGTTCCAGGCGAGGTTGACCAGGTGAGCGGCGACGTCGGGCTTCTTCGGCTTGCGGGCGTCGAGCCACCACTGGCCGGTGAGCGCGACCATGCCGACCAGCATCTGCGCGTACATCGGCGCGTTCTTCGGGTCCAGCCCGCGGCGTTTGAACTCCTCGGCCAGGATGTGCTCGACGCGCGTACCGACGTCGCTGAGGATCGAGACGAACGAGCCGCTGGCCGACCCGACCGGTGAGTCGCGGACCAGGATGCGGAAGCCGTCGGAGTTGTTCTCGATGTAGTCGAGCAACGCGAGTGCCGCCTGCTCGACCAGCTCGTGCGCGCGTCCGGCTGTGAGTGACTGGGTGACGCCGTCGAGCAGCGCGCGTACCTCGCGGTCGACGACGACGGCGTACAGGCCCTCTTTGCCGCCGAAGTGCTCGTACACGACCGGCTTGGAGACCTCGGCCCGGGCCGCGATCTCCTCCACCGACGTCGCCTCGTACCCCTTGAGCGCGAACAGGCCGCGGGCAATGGTGATGAGTTGTTCGCGACGCTCGGCACTGGTCATCCGGACTCGGCCGGACCGCCGCGGTTTGGGTTCCGTCACGTCGAGATCACGTCAGCATCATGCCGTACTTCGGTGTTGCCGGTGGAAGTTTTACGGCTCCTTCAGGCAGCGGCTTTCAGGCGAGTCTTCGCATCGGCGTCGACCCGGCGTGCCTCCAGGCGCTCCCGGACCGGCCAGCGTACGTCGCTCACCCAGCCCATCTTCTCGAAGAACCAGATGGTGCGCGCGGACGTGTCGAGCTGGCCCTTCAGTACGCCGTGCCGCGCGCAGGTCGGGTCCGAGTGGTGCAGGTTGTGCCACGACTCGCCCTGGCTGAGGATCGCCAGCCACCACACGTTGCCGGATTTGTCACGGCTCTTGAACGGCCGGTCGCCGATGGTGTGGCAGATCGAGTTGATCGACCAGGTGACGTGGTGCAGCAGTGCGATCCGGACCAGGCTGGCCCAGAAGAACGCGGTCAGCGCGCCGCCGATGGACCAGGACCAGAGGCCGCCGATGACGGCCGGCATCAGCACGGAGATCGTCACCAGCAGCGGGAACATCCGGGACACCTTGATGATGTCCTTGTCCTTCAGCAGATCCGGCGCGTACTGGCGCTGCGGGGTCTGCTCGGTGTCGAACAGCCAGCCGACATGCGCGTGCACGAAACCCTTGGTCAGCGCGCCGAGGCTGGTGCCGTACTTCCACGGGCTGTGCGGGTCACCGTCGCGGTCGGAGAACTTGTGGTGCTTGCGGTGGTCGGCGACCCAGCGGATCACCGGACCCTCGATCGCCAGCGAGCCGGCGATGGCGAGGGCGTATTTCATCGGCCGGTTCGGCTTGAACGACTTGTGCGTGAACAGCCGGTGGAAGCCGATCGAGATGCCGTGCCCGGCGACCGTGTAGAACACGACCGCGAGGATCACGTCGCGCCAGCCGAGGAAACCGCCCCACGCGATCGGTACGGCGGCCAGCACGGCGAGGAACGGGATCCCGATGAACAACGCCAGCGCGAGCTGCTCCCAGGGCTTCTTCTGCTCACCACCGAGCGTCCCGGTGTCGACGTCGAACTCGTCGGCCTGCTGGGCGCGGACGGGCGCCTCCGGTGCGGCAGTGGCAGGTGGAGTCATTGGCGTTTCCCTCGGGCTGGAGTGCTGCTTACCTACGCTACCGTAACCTACGGAGCCGTAGGTAAGGAACCCCTCAGCGTGTCGAGTACCCCACTCCATGGCAAACTGTCCCGGCGACCACGATCCCCCGTGGGGTAATCGGCAGCCCGCGAGACTTTGAATCTCGAAGACCAGGATCGAAACCTGGCGGGGGAGCAGCGCAAAACCCCGGCTCGGAGCCCTCTGAGCCGGGGTTCTGCTAACGGATTTGCTAACAGGGTCCTACTCGGTTGCTCCACGGTGACTCTCCGAAATGTCGGTCTGGTCGTTCCCGTCGCCGGCAGCGGCGAAGGTGTTAGCAGCCTCGTCCGCGTGCTGGCGGATGACGTGCGCATAGACCCGGAGGGTGATGGCGGGGTCGGCATGGCCGAGGCGTTCCGCGACGACATGGACCGGCACCCCGGCGATCAGGAGCAGGATGACATGTACGTGTCGCAGATCGTGTAGCCGAGCAGGCGGCAGCGGATGGGCTGCCTGGCCGCCATCCTGCGCCGCAGCCCAGTCATCCTGCTCGACTTCGACGGACGGATCTCTTCCGTCTTCGCCGGGTACCCGGCGTCACAGATAACAGAGGAACTTCGGGGCCTTGTCGTCGACCAGGTCGGCGAGCTGCCGCCAGCTCTCGACGCGGTCACCAGCCCGCACGAGTTCCTGAGTGTCGCCGCCGATGTGTCGCCCGAGCTGGCACAGCAGGTGGAGACGGCACTTCAGACGGCCGAGATCAAGGCTGTCGAGAGCGCGATCCAACACCGGGCGTAGACGAGTTCCTGGCAGCCTGCCGGGAAGTCGGCCGAGCGCTCGCGATCGTCAGCAACAACACCGGCGCATCCGTCAGGGCCTACCGTGCACCTGATCGGTGACCAGACGACCGATGTTCGAGCCGCCCAGGCCATCGGAGCGGGGAGCATCGGTACGCGAATAAGCCAGGCAAGGCCGACGGCCTGACCGCAGCCGGAGCCGACGCCATCATCGAGTACATCAGTGAGTTGACTCAGGCGATTCGCCAGGACTAGCCGGTCGCGGTGAAGGTGTCGACCGCGCCTTCGTGCGGGTGGAGCATCTGGTGACGAGACAGTGCAGCGGTCCGCGTGCGATTGTCATTCCATGATTGAGCCTCTGTCCGGACCGATGTATGTGACGGTCGGGCACTCTGAAGGCCCACGTGGGTTCACGTGGCGCATCTGGTCACACAGAACCTCGTTCTACCTCGCGTCACGAGTTCCGAACATGAGTCACCTCAAGCTGAGCTTCCATGGCGATGACCCGAGGCATCCGGTGGGCGGTGGATTCAAGATCGCGATCGATGACGAGGGGTACCGGCGCGCGATCGCCGAGGGCGAGCTCCTGTCCACCCGCAGCGGAATATGGCCGATCTGGTTCCCCGGGCAAGAGGTCGCCGAAGACGCGGTGTTGGTCACCCGGATGCGATGGACTTGGGACGCCTGCACCCGGCTCGGTCCGGCGCTGTCGCCGGGCGAGCTTCGGAGAGATGCGACAGGAATGTACGCGCCAGTTCCGCCGAAGCCGGGTGATGCCGTCGACGTTGACCTCATCGTGTCAGCAGGCCGACCGTACTGGCCGCAGGAGACGAAGGCTCGCCGGGACAATGCGTGCCTCGGCCCCCTGAAGAACGAAGCCGACCAGTGGCTGACCGGGACCGTGGTGAAGCGGACAGCGAGTCACCGTCCTCCGCCAGACAACGCGATCGGGCCTCGCCCCACGAGCTCGACTGACGAAGTCCGCGCAGTGGGCGCGGCGGTGGACTCTGAGGGGTTCCTGTGGATGGTCGAACAGCGGATGTCGCGTTCAGCCTTGGAAGCCGCCTCCGCCCTAGAGTAGGTGGCTCTTTGCTGAATTTGGCTCCTATGGATCAAGGCGCGCCTTCGGCGCGCGCCCCGGCCGTCCGCATGCGGCCTCCGGCCGTTCACCGGCCGGGGCCGCCCTTGGGTTCTTTCCTGAGATAGAGCAATGCCCTCCGGCGAGGGCCTCACGACTCCGGGATGACGGGTCCGAATCGGCCGGTACTTTGGTCGGGGGCGGGGTGCGTCTTCCCGCCTGCCGTTCAGCCCAGTCAGGCTCCTATCTCGCTACGCGTGGGCTGAACGGCAGACGGGAAGACGCTGGACCTGTCACATGCGGGAGCGCGCCCTGCGCCCTGACGCGACGTAGGAGCGGTCTCTGTCGGATCTAGGATCCGGTCTGGGCGACGGAGATTCCTTCGACCGAGAGCAAGGCACGCATGCCGCATATCGACCAGACCACTGTCAACGTCATCATCGGGGCACTGATCCCCACCGTCGCGGCTCTATTCGCCACCCGGACTGCGCTCCGAGATGTCGGGCTACGACGTGATCTTGAAGTCACCAGACGCTTCGTCGAGCTGGTTGGCGTGGTCGATGGGAGGCCGATCGATCGAGACCGGAAAGACGTGGGTGTGGTCGACCAGGTCGCTTCGATCTTTCTGCTGGTGGGCCTTGCCAATCGATACAGGTGGCTCAAGCCCGCGACGCTCTCCGTGCTCGATCAGTTCGGGCATCGGCCACACCTGCGCGAGGCTGCGCAGGTCGCACGCGACAGGATCTCCTGGACGCCGCTTGACCGGCTCACTCTTGGCAAGCGGTCCGCAACCCTCGCTCTGATCCAGATTCAAGTCTCCGAAGAGCCCCCAGGCGAACCGGCGCTGCCCTCTACATCTTCCGATCACTGACTATGTCTCAGGCCCGGACTTGCTAACGGATTTGCTAACAAACGGTGTGGATCGGGGTGGACGACCAGGCGCGAGGTTGGCCGGGGGCAGGCTCAGGTCGGACGGGGGATGCCTCGTGTGGACCGGTGGGGACGGGCTTGCGGCAACTTTTGAATCTCGAAGACCAGGATCGAAACCTGGCGGGGGAGCAACACAAACCCCGGTTCGGCAGACCGAGCCGGGGTTTTGCCAACCTCAGACCGGCTACTCCTCTGGGGAACCTGAAAATACTCGGAGCACGTGTCCGTCTGGGTCGGCGACACGGAACTCGCCGTCGTCGCCCGCGTACGGCATCAGGATCTTGGCTTCGTTGGTGACGAGTCGCTGGTACAGCGCGGCCGGTTCGCTGACGAATAGCGCGAGCCACGTGCCGGGCTGTCCCTGGCCGTTCACGCTGAGATAGATCTCGTGCCGGTCCCACCGGAGGATGCCGTAGTCGGCTGGATCTCCGAAGGTGCCAAGGAGTTCGAAGTCGAGGACCTCTGTGTAGAACTTGATGCTGGACCGTAGATCGGAGACGTTCAGGATCGGGTTGATGTGGACAAGGACCCCGCCTGTCGAACCCGGCATGATCTGCTCCTCGAGGGTCGCACTTTGCCAACAGAAACTGTGGATCGATGTGCACGAGTATGGACTAGACCGGTCCGATGCGGCCTGGCATCCGCTCGTCGATCATCACGGGCGGAGGTGCTCGATCGTGACGCCGTACTGTTCGGCTAGTCGCTGGGTGATTAGTGAGCGGTGGCACGCCTCGGGGTCGCGTTCGACGCAGAGCAGCGCTGCGACTCCACTTGACAGTGCCGACACGATCGGTGCGAGGTCGGCGTTGTCGAGGATCTGGGTGGTGTAGCGGCGGGTGTACTCGGGGGCGAGCTCGTGGCGCGTGCGTTTGCCGACCCCTTGGCCGTCGTCTTCGGCGTACTGGAGCTGGCGTAGCTCAGTGGTTGGGGCGAGCTCGAGGTGATGCTCGGAGGCGATCCCGGCATCGGCGAGGGCGGGCTGCAGCCGGAGTGAGTTCGCCCAGGCGTATTCGGGTCCGCGGACACCGCGCCGCTGGCGAACGTCGAGCAATAGGCGGACGTCGGCGGACCGCAGTCGTTGCATGAAGGACTCGGCGCCGAAACCGTAGACGCCGATTGTCAACATTCGGAGCATCGGAAGGCCTCCATCTGCCCCGCTACTCGTGCCGGCGCCCCGACCGGCACGAATAGCGAGTTGCCATCACGCGACGGCGGTTCCCTCGAGTTCGACCAGCTGGCCGGGGATCGCCAGTCGTGTTACTCCAAGCATCGTGGTGGTCGGCGCCACCCCGGCGGTGCCCAGCCGCGACGCGAGTACGCCGTACTGCTGGAAAAGCAGATCGACGTCGGTCGTGTAGACGTTGAGCCGGACGAGGTTGGTCAGCGACATGCCGGCCTCGCCGAGTACGGCCTCCAGGTTGTCGAGGCTCAGCGCCAACTGTGCCGCCATGTCGCCGTCATGCTGGGGCTTGCCGTCGCTGCTCATCGCGGTTTGGCCGGAGCAGTACAGGGTCCGGGTGTGCCCGGAGACGAGCTCACCCTGGTTGAACCCCAGCTCCACAGACCACTTGACCGGGTTGACTGCCGTTCGTTCCAGTGCCACATCAGCTCCATTCGATTGGTTGGGAGTACGGAGCCTGCCGGGAAATCACGACACCATTGGTCGTGTATTCGGATAAAGTTCGCGGATGCGCGCCGACCGGTTGGTCTCGCTGGTGCTGCTGCTGCGTCAGCGCGGTCGGCTGACCGCGGACACGCTGGCCCGCGAGCTCGAGGTGTCCACTCGTACCGTGCTGCGAGATATCGAGGCGCTGTCCGCGGCCGGCGTACCGGTTTACGCCGAACGCGGCCGGCATGGTGGGTTCGCGTTGTTGGCTGGTTTCCGGACCGAGCTCACTGGCCTGAACCACGACGAGGCCCTGGCCGTGCTGACCGCCGGATCGAAGCGTGGCGAGCAGGTTTTCGGTCTGGGTGCGGCGCTCGCTTCGGCCATGCGCAAGGTGGTCGACGCGCTGCCCGAAAGCCACCGCGCTACCGCGAGCGACGCGGCCCAGCGATTTCTCGTCGACCCGGAAACCGACCTGCTCTCACGCCGGCTGGTCACTGAGGAGGTGCCTGGCAGCACCATGATCGAGGTACGGCGCGCGGTCCTCGCGGGACACAAGTTGCGCATCCACTACGCGGCCACAGGTCAGACACCACGGTGGCGCACGGTGGACCCAATCGGCCTGGTCACCGTACGCGGCCGGGGCTACTTGCTGGCCACAAGATCCGGCGCAGAGCGCGCGTACCGGCTGTCGCGGATGCTGGCCGCCGAGGAGCTCCCCGAACCGGCACAGCGACCACACCAGGTCGACCTGGACCGGATCTGGCGGGAACGCGCGGCGCAGTTTCTGTCCGATGGGCATATCACCGTCTTGGTACGGGTGAACCCGGCGCGGCGGGAGGACCTGCTGGATGCCGCGGTGGCCGTCCGCGCAGAAGAGCCTGACGCAGACGGCTGGCTGCGGCTGGACCTGACCTTCCAAGACTCACGCCACGCCGAATGGGCCCTGTGGCAACTCAGCACCGACGCCGAAGCCCTCACCCCACAGTCCCTACGCACCGCCCTACACAACCGAGCCACCGCGCTCGCCACCCGCTACGCAGACTCACCCTGAGACTTGCCGGTAGTGGTTGGCGGCCTCTTGGATTTCGGTACGGTGGTTGCGCCAGAAGGCTGCGTCGGCGGTCGCGTCGGCGGCGGTGACTTGGCCGTCGGTCAGTTCGCGGATGATGTCGGCGTGGCCGGCGTGCTGGGCGGTTTCGGCGACCATCCTGATCAGCAGGACTCCTAGCGTTGTCTCACGGTGGCCGTCGGGCCAATGGGCGACGTGGCCTGGGCTGTTCAGGTCGAGCTCGGCGACGGTGAGATCGGAATGAGCGCAGGCTTGGCGGTAGACGCCGGTGATGTAGTCGCTCGATTCGTCGGGCGTGGCCCACATGTCGATCTCGTCGTACGGGTCGTCCCGGAACCAGGACGGGCGCTCGATGGGCGGGCGGCCGAACGACTCGCCGAGATAGCCGTACTCCAGGCCGGCCAGATGCTTGACCAGGCCGAGCAGATTCGTGCCAGTCGGGGTTGCCGGACGACGGCGCTCGTACTCCGGCAACCCGTCCAGCTTCGCGAGCATCACCGCCCGACTGCCCTGCAGAACCTTCAACAGTTCACCCTTGAGATCAACCATCACCGGACCTTACCGGCCGGAGTTGGACGGCGCTACGGTGTTGCGTTGGGTTGCCCGGCGACTGGGGAGGGGCTCTATGGACTGGAGCGAGCTGCCGCTGCGTGAGTGCCTGCGGGGTGGCGAGGCGGAGATGTTGGGGTTTGCTCTGGACCGGGTACGGCGGCAGTTTGCCTGGAAGACCGGGGGATTGGATGCCGAGCAGTTGCGGCGGCTGCATTCGCCGTCGTCGATGACGTTGGCCGGGTTGATCAAGCACATGGCGTTTGTCGAGGAGGGGTTCACGGCTCGGGCTGCCGGTCGGGCGCTTGGCGCGCCATGGGATGTCCGGGGGTGGGTCGAGAACGACGAGTGGGGGTGGCAGTCGGCGGTTACCGATGAGCCGCAGGAGTTGTATGCGTTGTGGTACGGCGCCGCGGCGCGGTCGCGGGCCGAATGGGCGGAGCTGAGTGCGGACGGCGGTCTCGATGTGGCGGTCGATGAAGGGGACCCGGACTGGGTGGTCAATCGCCGACGGATCCTGATCGACCTGCTGGAGGAGTACCTGAAGCACACCGGCCATGCCGACGTACTTCGGGAAGCGGTCGACGGGCTGCGGGGGAACGACCCGGAATGACCAGCGGCTCACGGATACTGGCTTGGTGATTTCTCTGCCGCATGGTCCGTCGGGGCTGACCAAAGCGACCTGGACGGATGCCGACTTCGAGGACATGGGGTGGCACGACTGCCGCATCCATGCGGTCAGCATCGGCGAGTACGACGACGACACGTTGCCGCCGGCAAGGTTGTTGCTCGACCTCGACTACATCGTGCAGTGGGTGGATCCGGCACCTTTCCGGCAGCACTTCACCTTCTGGATCGCACCCGCGACGCTGGTGTTCGAACAGGCGTGGGACATCTCCGGCGAACTCGGACCGCTGCACGAATTGATGGAGATCGCCGACCTCCACCGGCTCGATCCGCCGGACGGCAAGCCTGATCCGTTGTGGCACCTCGAGGGCCAGAACTTCGAGATCCGCCTCCGGGCGCCGGGATACACGCAGTACCTGCGCCGACCCCCGCACCACGTGCCCCGCCAGATCCTCACCTCATCCGAACGCGACGGCCTCAGCTTCGCCGAACGCTCCTTCACCTGATCGGCGCGCCGGACGCCTCGTCGCCCTGGGCGGCGCGCCGGACGCTTCGTCGCCCTGATTGGCGCGCCGGATGCGGAACGCACGGTCGCCTGCTGGTTAGCTCGGTTGGATGAGTCAGGCTCGGGTGCCGTTTCCGTTGCTGGCGGTCGTACCGGCGGAGTTGCGCGGGATCATCCTCGACTTTCATTGGGATACAGAGCTGCTGCATGGGCTGGAGCTGCCCGTGAGTCGTGTCGATGTGGCTGAGCTGGAGTGGCACTTGGAGTTGCCGTTCTGGGCTCATGCGGAGCGGCCGTTTCAGGTGAGTCCGCTGCAGGTGACCGCGCGTCCGGAGGTCTATCCGGAGCAGTACGCGCGGACGATGGCGGCTGATCTGCGGTATCCGCTGGATGCCGTACGGCGGCCGGACGGGCGCGTGACGATCCTCGACGGCGTGCACCGGCTGCTGCGGGCGTGGATGAGTCGGCAGGCGGTGGTGCGAGTGCGGGTGCTCGAGTGGGATGAGCTGGATGCGATCGCGGTTACTCGATGACGCAGAAGACGGTGCCGTCCGGATCCGCGAGTACGACGAAATCGGCGTCTGGCGGGTAGGTCCACTCGACCCGGCGCGCGCCGAGGGCAATCAGCCGCTCGACCTCGGTCTCGAGGTCGGAGTCGGTGCGGTCGACCCAGAGGTCGAGATGCGTGCGGTCGGTCTCGTCGAGGTGGAGGCGCGTGCCGCTGCCGTCCTTCGAGCCGAGAAACGCCGGGTTGCCGGGCTGAGCGTCGTACCCGAGCGCCTTGCTCCAGAACGCCGCCGAGCGGCCGATGTCCGACACCTGCAACACAACCGCGCCGAGTGAGACTGCCATCGGTACTCCTTCCGTCATTCGCCGGTCTGGCCGTCGATGCTTTCGCGAATCAGGTCGGCGTGGCCGTTGTGGCGCGCGTACTCGCCGATGAGTTTCTGCAGGTTCCAGCGCACGCTCATGCCGCTGCCGCCGCCGATCGAGTCGAGTGTTGGGTGCTGGCTGATCAGGTCGTCCGTGGCTCGGCGCTCGCGCTCCCACGCCGCCATCGAGTCCTGCACCATCGAGGTGTCGACGTCGAAATCCCACTCCCGGCCGTTGTCGGCGTACTCGCCCCAGACGTATTCCAACTCGATCCTCGGGCCGAGCGCCCAGGCGCCGTACGCGCGTTCCATCTCGGTCAGGTGGCGGACGAGTCCCAGCAACGACAACCTCGACGGCGGCACCGCGCGCCGCACCAGCTGCTCCGCGTCGAGGCCGGCGCACTTGGCCGCCAGCGCATCCCGCTGAAACGCAAGCCACCCAAGCAGAATGCTCCGCTCATCCCCATCCGCCGGCTGCGTCACCCGTCCCATACCCCCATCCTCCCGCCCGCCGCCGACATTTCTCAGCCGGCCCTCCGCACCGCCCCCAACCCACCTTTCCGGAGCCTTTTCGTCACTGGGCGCAGATTAGTTTCCGGAAATCACACGTCCTGATCCGTCAATTGCTCCGCCCGTACGACGAACTCCGCCAGCCCGTCGACCTGGGTGGTGGGACGAGTTGGTGATCGTGCGGCCGATCGGCGTCCGGCGGGTGGCACGCGGCGAGGTGGTGTCAGCGGAGTTCCTGTGGTCGGGCGGCTTGCGGATCAGGCTGCGGGACGGCTCGCGCTTGCGAGCCAATCTGTCTCCGAAATGGTCGTCCACCGAGTTGAGTGGGGATCCGCCTCCGCCGGACAGTGCGGCGTACGTGATCACGCGGTGGGCGCAAGGGGCGGATGGGTAGGCGGGTAGGTGCGGAGAGTTACGGGGGCCGCTGGGTTGCCCGGGGGAGCGGGGGGTGTGGGGGAGCAAGTAGGCTTGCGCGGGCGCCGTTTCGGGTGCCTGTGCTGATACTTGTTGCAGAACTCGCAGGGAACTCGAGGAGAAGACCGCGTGACTTCCCATCGTCCCGCGGCGGTCGTGATCATGGCCGCCGGTCTGGGAACCCGGATGAAATCGGCGACCCCGAAGGTGTTGCACGAGATCGGCGGGCGCAGTCTCGTCGGGCACGCCGTGGTCACCGCCCGTGCGCTCGACCCCGAGCACCTGGTGGTCGTGGTCGGCAACGGCCGCGAGCTGGTCGAGGCTCACCTGAAACAGATCGACCCCGAGGCGAAAGCCGCCGTCCAGGAGCAGCAGCTCGGGACCGGCGATGCCGTTCGCGCCGGGCTGAGCGCCGTACCGGAGGACTTCGAAGGGTCGGTCGTCGTCACGTCGGGTGATGTTCCGCTGCTCGAGGCCGAGACACTGCAGGAACTGGTCGCGGAGCACGACAAGCAGGGCAACGCGGTGACCGTCCTGACCGCGCGGGTGGCCGACCCGACCGGGTACGGGCGGATCATCCCGGGCGAGGACGGGTCCGTCGCCGGGATCGTGGAGCACAAGGACGCGACGCCCGAGCAGCGGCAGATCGACGAGATCAACGCCGGGATCTACGTCTTCGACGCAGCCACGCTGCGCGACGGGCTGAGCCGGATCACCACCGACAACGCCCAGGGCGAGCTCTATCTGACCGACGTCCTGGCGATCGCGCGAGACGACGGCAAGCGCGTCGGCGCGTTCGTCACCGAGGACGCGATGCAGACCGAAGGCGTCAACGACCGGGTCCAGCTGGCGACGCTCCGGGCAGAGCTGAACCGCCGTACGCTCGACAAGCTCATGCGCGACGGCGTCACGATCGTCGACCCGAACACGACCTGGGTGGACCAGACGGTCCAGCTGGCGCGCGACGTCACGCTGCTGCCGAACACCCAGCTGCACGGCGCGACCACGGTGGAAACCGGAGCGACGATCGGGCCGGACACCACGCTGACCGACGTACAGGTCGGCGAAGGCGCCACGATCATCCGGGCGCACGCATCGCAGTCCGTGATCGGCCCCCGAGCGGATGTCGGCCCGTACGCCTACCTCCGGCCCGGCACGAGCGTCGGTGTGGCGGGCAAGATCGGGACTTTCGTCGAGACCAAGAACACCAGCATTGGCGACGGCGCGAAGGTGCCGCACCTCACGTACGCCGGGGATGCGACCATCGACGAGGGTGCGAACATCGGCGCGGGCACCATCTTCGCCAACTACGACGGCATCGCGAAGCACCGGACCCACATCGGCAAGCACTCCTTCATCGGCAGCAACTCGGTGCTGGTCGCGCCGCGGGACGTCGCGGACGGTGCGTACCTGGCCGCCGGTACGGCGCTGACCGAGGACGTCGGGCCGGGTGAGATCGCGGTGGCGCGGTCGCGGCAGCGCAACATCAAGGGCTGGGTGGCCCGTAAGCGTGCGGGTACGAAGACCGCGAAGGCAGCCGAAGAAGCGTGTGCGGACCAAGGCGCCGTGAGCGACACTGACGAGAAGGCGTAACGGGAGGCCGGCCATGAGCGGGATGAAGCGAACCACCGAGAAGAACCTGATGGTGTTCTCCGGCCGGGCTCACCCCGGTCTGGCCGAGGAGGTCGCCGAGCAGCTCGGCGCCGGCCTGGTCCCGACCTCGGCGTACGACTTCGCCAACGGCGAGATCTATGTCCGGTTCGAGGAGTCGGTCCGGGGCAGCGACGCGTTCGTGATCCAGAGCCACACCTCGCCGATCAACGAGTGGATCATGGAGCAGCTGATCATGGTCGATGCGCTGAAGCGGGCGTCGGCCAAGCGGATCACCGTCGTGCTCCCGTTCTACGGGTACGCGCGGCAGGACAAGAAGCACCGCGGTCGCGAACCGATCTCGGCGCGGCTGATGGCGGACCTGTTCAAGACCGCCGGCGCGAACCGGCTGATCTGCGTCGACCTGCACACGTCCCAGATCCAGGGCTTCTTCGACGGCCCGGTGGACCACCTGATGGCGCTGCCGATCCTGAGCGAGTACGTGCAGCAGAAGTACGGCGATCAGCAGCTCGCGGTGGTCTCGCCGGACGCCGGCCGGATCAAGGTCGCCGAGCAGTGGTCGGCCCGGCTGAACGGCGCACCGCTGGCCTTCATCCACAAGACGCGCGACATCGAGCGGCCGAACGAGACGGTCGCCAACCGCGTCGTCGGTGAGGTGAAGGGCCGGGTCTGCATCCTGGTCGACGACATGATCGACACCGCCGGCACCATCACCAAGGCGGCCGACGCGCTGTACGCCGACGGCGCGGCCGGCGTGGTGATCGCGGCCACGCACGCGATCCTGTCCGGCCCGGCGGTGGACCGGCTGAAGAACTGCCAGGCCAGCGAGGTGATCGTCACCAATACGCTGCCGATCGCCGAGGACCGCCGCTTCGACAAGCTGACCGAGCTGTCCATCGCACCACTGATCAGCCGGGCCATCCGCGAGGTCTTCGAGGACGGCTCGGTCACCAGCCTGTTCGACGGCCGCGCTTGAGCAGTCGAAAGGCGTTGGCTGTCAGGCGCTGATCCGGCGGCCGGTCACCGTCCCGGTGCCGGAGTCCACGACCTGGGTCTCGCTGCCCGGCGCGAACACGGTGAACCGGTAGGTGGCGGTGATCTTGCCGTCGGACAGCTTGCCCCGGAGCCGCACTCGGACCGTCGGCCCCACCGACTCCGGTCCCTGCTCGCCCGGGAACCCGGTCCAGAAGGTCGCCTGGAACCACTTGCCCTTCCGCGCCCAAGTACCGGTGAACGGCGGCCCGGCCGGACTGATGTCGTGCGAGACGATCACGCCACCTCCGGCAAAGCTCAGCACCAGCCGTACCTTGTCCGGCGAGCCGTCGTCCTGCCGCACGCACATCCAGCTGCCGAGCAACCCGTGGTCGCCGTCCGCCGCTGCCGGCGTAGCAGTCGCCAGCCCAGCGATCGCCACACCACCTGCCGCGATGCCTGCACCCCTCAGCGCCTGACGGCGCCCCAATGCGTTCTCACTCATGGAGTCCCTCCCCAGAGATCCGCTGTTTCCTCCAAGCTGCACCCGGTACGACGCCATGGCAACGGCTCGGTCCGTCCGACGACGAGGCGTAACGCCCTGCCTCCTCGCTGTACCGAGACGTCCTACTCGACGGCAGTCCCGGTACGACGCCACGCGTAGTACGCGAGGCCGACCGCGCCGGCCGTCATGGGTACTGCGGTGATCAGCCCGATCCACCCGCTGCCCGGGATCACGAAGGTGACCACGATGACCAGCAGGAGCACTGGGATCCAGCGTGGCACGGCGTGCGACCGCCACAAGCCGATCACCTGGATCACGGTGCCGACGGCAACCATCAGCGCGCCGGCCATCACCGTGCCGAGCAAGTGCGGCGTGTCGTCCGCGACGTGGTCCATCACCGCGCCGCCGGTCGCTGCGTCGACTCCCGTGGCGAAGTAATACGTCGCCGCCCATCCCGCCACGCCAACCGCGTACAGCGCCGTACCGATCCACATCACCAGTCCGCCGATCGTTGCCCAAGGCGCGCCCCGGTGGCAGACGAGGAAGACGGTCAGTAGCGCCTGAGCCGGGACGTTCAGCACCAGATTCGCGCTCAGGACGACGAGCAGCCCCCACCAGCGATCCCGGAGCGGCTGGATGTCGGCGTACGTGTAGGTCTCGCCACCGCCCGACGGCTCAGGCCAGAGCAGCCCGCCCGGCACGGCCGCGACGGACGTGATGACGAAGATCAGGCTGACGAGTCCGATGCGCTTGCGGGTGACGGGATCGGACGCCGGTACGGCGGACCGACGCGCGGTTTCGGTGGACATGAGTGGGACCTCCCCTGGTGACAACTGACACTTCAGGAAACGTCGCGGCCGGTGCCCGGCACATCGGAGCGGGTACGGAGGCCGATGCCCGTGCTGGCTCGGAGCCGTACGGCGGTGTGCGGCCTTACCCTGACGACATGCGGTGGCCGCGGTGGGTCGCGCTCGGTACCTTCCTGCTCGTCCTGGTGATGGTGGCAGGGAGCTCCTGGCTGCTGATCGCGTACCGCACCGGCCCGCACACGCTCAGGAACTTCATCGGCCTGGCAGCGATCGGGACCGTCATCACACTGCTCGGGCTCGCCGTCAGCCGGCGTGAATCGACCAACCCCGTCGGCGCGATCCTGGGCTGGATGGGCGCCATCGCGCTGTTCCTCACCGGACGCGATGTCTACTACAACGCCGTGGTCCACGATGGCCTGCCGTTGGACAGCCGAGTAGTGGCCTGGTTCGAGGAGTCAGGCTGGTGGTTGCTGGTTGCCGTCGCGTTCCTGCTGCTCTACTTCCCCGATGGCCGCTTGGTGAGCCGTCGCTGGAGAGCAGTCCCGCCGGCGTTGCTCCTGCTCGGTGTGGCGCAACAGGTCTTCGGTGCCTTCGCCTCGGAACCCTTCCTGCAGCCGCTGCAGGTCATGCCGAGGCCGTATGAGCCGCTGTCGGGAGCGCTGCGGGTCGTGAGCGACGTCGAGTTCTTCGGCTTCCTGGCGCTGTGCTTGACCGCGGTTGTTCCCGTCTTCATCCGGTACCGCAGCTCGACCGGCAAGGTCCGCGCCCAGGTCAAGTGGCTGACCCTCGCCGGCCTCGCAGCCGTCCTCTACCCCTTCGTCTGCGGGGCCGAGATCATCGTCACCGGCGACACCGGCATAGTGGCGACCGTCTTCGGCATCGTCGCTCTGGTGTCCCTCCCGGCGTCCGTTGGCGTGGCAATGCTCCGGCACGACCTGTACGACGTCGACCGCGTGCTGGCCGACACAGTCACCTACGGCATCGTCATGGTGGTCCTACTCGGCACCTACGCCGTAGCGGCCGTCTCACTCGGGCTGGTCCTCAGCGACTCCGCAGCCGTGGCCGCTGCTGCCACGGCCGTCTGTGCGCTGGTCCTGACCCCGCTGCGGTCCCGACTGCAGCGTTCAGTCGACCGTCGGCTCTACCCGCCACGCCGTGCCGCCCTGCTGGCGATCGAGGACCTGCAGCGGCGTATCCACACCGAGCAGGCGCAGCCGGAGGAGCTGGAGTCCGCTCTGCGTACCGCACTGCGCGATCCGGGCCTCCGCGTCGGTCTACTCGTCCCTGGCGCGTCTGGCTTCGTAGATGCCTCCGGTACGCCGGTGAGCGGGCCTCAGCTGGTTCCGGTGATGCTGGGTGGTGCGCAGATCGGCGTACTCGCGTCGCAGCAGACCAGTCCCGCCGTACTGAAGGCAGTGGCGGCTGGGGCGGCCAGTCTGGTTGAGGTTACGCGGCTACGGGCGGAGCTGGCTGGTGCGTTGCGTGAGGTCGAGGCGAGCCGGGCGCGGCTGGTGCAGGCGGGTGATGCGGAGCGGCGACGGCTGGAGCGGGATCTGCACGACGGGGCGCAGCAGCGGCTGGTCTCGCTGGGAATGGCGATGCGGTTGGCGCAGCGGCATCTGGGCGACGGGAGCGTCGACGTCGACGGGCTGCTCGACCAGGGCGTCGCGGAGCTGGCCACGGCGGTCGCCGAGCTGCGGCAGATCGCGCACGGGTTGCGGCCGACCAGTCTGGACGACGGGTTGCATGCGGCGCTGAGCGCGATCACGCAGTCGCTGCCGATCCCGGTCCGGCTGCAGATCCCGCCTGACCTGCCCGAGGAGCTGGCCACCACGGCGTACTTCGTAGCAGCCGAGGCGGTGACCAACGCGGCGAAGTACGCGAACGCGACGTCGATCGCGGTGCGCGTCGCGCGGTCGGCCGACGAGGTGACTGTGCTGATCGAGGACGACGGGTGCGGTGGCGCGGCACCGCGTCCAGGGTCGGGCCTGAGTGGACTACTGGACCGCGTGGCCGCCGTCGGCGGTTCTCTGCAGCTGCGCAGCCCAGCCGGGAGCGGTACGACGGTCGAGGCGGTGCTCCCGTGCGGATCGTGATCGGGGAGGACTCTGCGCTGTTCCGGGAAGGGCTAGCGCGGTTGCTGGCCGACGCCGGGCACGAGATCGTCGGCCTCGCGCCCGACGCCCCGACCCTGATCACTGTGGTCGCGCAGACTTCACCCGATCTGGCGGTGATCGACATCCGGATGCCGCCCGACCAGACCGACGACGGAGCCCGCGCGGCCCGACGGCTCCGGATGCTGCACCCTGACCTGGCCATCGTGCTGCTGTCCCAGCACATCGAGACCCGGCATTCGGTCGAGCTGGTGGCGACGGGAGCCTTCGGCTACCTGCTGAAGGATCGCGTACTCGCGGTCGACCAGTTCCTGGACGCACTGGACCGGGTCGCGGCGGGCGGATCGGCGCTCGATCCCGAGGTGGTCGCGCGGTTGCTCGGTCGCCAGCGCGACGATGATCGGCTGGCGCCACTGACGCCGCGGGAGCGTGAGGTACTCGCGTTGATGGCCGAGGGCTGCACCAACGTCGGGATCGGCCGCCGGCTGTTCCTGACCGAACGGACCGTGGAGACGCATGTCGGCAGCATCCTGGCGAAGCTCGGGCTGCTCACGAACGACGAACAGCACCGCCGGGTGCTCGCCGTACTGGCATATCTTGGGGAGCACTGACCGCTCTTCCTGAGGATGTTGCCATGCGGATCGCCGTGTTCCACCCCGGCGCGATGGGATCGAAGCTCGCCGCGCAACTGGTTGCCGCGGGCCACGAAGTGCACTGGGTGCCGGACGGGCGGAGTGAAGCTTCCGTTGCGCGTGCGGCGGAGGCCGGCCTGATCGGGACGCCGTTCGCCGAGGCGGTCGACGCGGCCGAGGTGGTGTTGTGTTCGTGTGCGCCGCAGGGTGCGGTCGACATCGCCGTACAGGTGGGGAAGGCCGGGTTCGGCGGGCTCTACATCGAGGCGAATCCGTTGTCGCCGGCATCGTTGCGCGAGGCACAGGCCGCGGTGCCGCAAGCAACCTTCGTGGACGCGGGCGTGGTCGGTCCACCGCCGACCGGCGGGTCTAGCCCCACTCACCTGATGCTGTCGGGCAGCGCCGCTCAGCAGGCCGCTTCGCTGTGGGCCGGCACGGCGGTGACGCCGATGGTGGTCGGTGACGAACCAGGTGCCGCGAGCGCGGCGAAGTCGTCGTACGCCCTCTACAACAAGGGGAAGGCGGCGCTCGCCGTACTCGCGTTCCAATTGGCGGAGAAGCACGGCGTCACGGAAGCGCTGACGGCACAGCAGGTCCGCGCGGACGCCGGCTCGCTGCAGGATCCGTCGCTGCCCGACCAGCTCCGCCGCGTCGCCTGGCGCTGGGGCCCAGAGTTCGACGAGCTCGCGGCGACCTTGGACGACGCAGGCCTGGAAGGCGACGCAGCCCGAGCGCTGCGCCAGGTCTGGACGAAGCTCACCTAGTACGTCGGCTGGCCGTAGTCGCGGAGCACGAACGGCGGGATGAGGTCGATCAGCCGGGCCATCGCCTCGAGGCGGGCGAGGACGTCGGGGATCTCGAAGATGCCGGTGCCCCAGGAGACCAGTGCGTTTCCGGCGATCTGCCACTCCAGGCCCGGGTTGTGGAGCTGCCACTCCATCATCCGGGGGTGGAGTACGGCGGACGCGTAGCGGTCGTCCGCGCAGGCGATCCGGAATGCGTCGTTGAACGCCTGGCTCTCCAGTTCGAGGTCGCGGCCCGCGAAGGTGCGCTTCAGGCCGGAGTCCTTGGTGAGGGTGATCGGCGGCAGGGCGACGGGCAGGTTGAGCGCGACCACGTGCACCGGATGCGACTGCTGTGTCTTGCCGTTGCTGGTGGTGTACGTGTAGTCGAGCGCACACATGCCCCGGCCGCGGAAGTCACCGGCGATCATCTCGCCCGGGCGGCCGGGCTGGAACAGGTTCGCGGTCACGTTCACCAGCCAGGGGTTCGGCGGGACCGGAAACCAGCCGAACTGAGCCGCGGCGATCGCCCGCTGCCGCAGACGCTTCTGCCGCTGTTTCACCAGTACGACGATCAGCACGACCAACGCCAGGATCGGGACAGCGACGATCAAGAGCGTCAGGAAGCTGAAACTGTAGGCGGCCACCGGAGGAACCCTACGGAGCCAGTGGTCCTTCGGTGGCCGGGGCCTTCTGGATCAGGCCGGAATTGGGTGGGAAAGTCGTCGCCGTGGGCGCCGGTCAGGCTGGGTGGAAACTGCCTTGAAGGACGGATTTCACACCGGTGCCGAGTGGTGGGTAGACTGTTTTGGTTGCCTCGGCGAGGGACGCCCCCCGAGAACTGTTGGGCGCGGCTCCGTGATCGACGCGGTGGTTCGTTGCCTGACGCCTTCTCCGGGGTCAAGAAGCGCCCGCTGAGGCCGCAGCCGAGCACCACCTAGACAACTGATCACCGCAACGCACTTGAGGAGTTCATCTCGTGGCCGAGGTCAAGATCCAAGCCGAATCGCGCACGGAGTTCGGCAAGGGTGCTGCCCGCCGAATCCGCCGGGACAACAAGGTTCCCGCAGTCCTGTACGGCCACGGCAGTGACCCGGTGCACATCACCCTGCCCGGTCACGACACCATGCTGGCCCTGAAGACCGCCAACGCCCTGCTGCTGATCGAGGTCGCCGGTGGCGAATCCCACCTGGCGCTGCCGAAGCAGGTGCAGCGTGACCCGCTGAAGGGCTTCATCGAGCACGTCGACCTGGTCATCGTGAAGCGCGGCGAGAAGGTCCAGGTGGACATCGCCGTCCACCTCGAGGGCGAGGCCGTCAGCGACACCCTGGTCGTGCTGGAGCACCCGAGCATCCTGGTCGAGGCCGAGGCGACCCACATTCCGGACGGCGTCACCGTCTCCGTCGAGGGTCTCGAGGTCGGCGCCCAGCTGCACGCGTCCGACATCAAGCTGCCGGCCGGTACGACGCTGGCGATCGAGCCGGACACCCTGATCGTGAACGTGACGGCCCAGCAGACCGCCGAGCAGCTCGAGGCCGAGCTGTCCGACGCCGAGGCCGAGGCGGGCATCGAGCGCGACGAGCCGGCCCCCGCCGAGGAGCCCGTCGCCGCCGCCGCGGAGTAGTCTCACCGCGACAGAACTTTCAGGAGGGCCGGGATCCGTGGCGGACGACGTGTGGTTGGTCGTCGGACTGGGGAATCCCGGCCCTTCCTATGCCCGCACCCGGCACAACGTCGGGCACCTGGTGGCCGACGAGCTCGCCGCCCGGACCGGCGGCAAGTGGAAGCAGCACAAGCAGGTCCGGGCCGAGGTGATCGAGACCCGGATCAGCGGGATCCGGACCGTGCTGGCCAAGCCCCGCTCGTACATGAACGAGTCCGGCGGGCCCGTGTCCGGGCTGCTGAAGTTCTTCAAGCTCGAGCCGGCCGCGCTGGTGGTGGTGCACGACGAGCTGGACATCGACTTCGGCGTACTGCGGGCGAAGTACGGCGGTGGCGACAACGGCCACAACGGACTGAAGTCGATCCGGAAATCGCTTGGCACCGGTGAGTATTATCGAGTCCGGTTCGGTGTGGGTCGTCCACCGGGCCGGCAGAACCCCGCCGACTTCGTCCTGAACGAGTTCTCCTCGACCGAACGCAAGGACCTTCCTTTCGCCGTCGACCGGACCGCGGACGCGGTCGAATCGCTGCTCACCGACGGCCTGGAATCAACCCAAGGGAAGTACAACTCGTGAAACTGGGCGGCCTGGTCGACACCCTGGTCACCGATCCGGTGGTGGCCGAGGCCGTTCGCGACGCCAAGTCCGACGGCGTCACCACACTCGACCTGAGCACGCCAGGCCCGGTGCGCCCGGTCCTGCTCGCCGCGCTCGCCTCCGAGCAGATCGGCGCGGACCGGCCCGTACTCGCGGTCACCGCGACCTTCCGCGAGGCCGAGGAGCTGACCGAGGCCCTGCAGTGCCTGGTCGAGCCGTCGACGGTCGCGTACTACCCGGCCTGGGAAACCCTGCCGCACGAGCGCCTCTCGCCCCGTTCCGACACCGTCGGCCGGCGTCTCGCCGTACTGCGCCGGCTGGTTCATCCGGATCCGTCGGACGAGACGACCGGGCCGATCAAGATCCTGGTCGCGCCGGTGCGGTCCGTGCTGCAGCCGCAGGTCGCCGGGCTCGCGGATCTGAAGCCGGTGCAGCTGCATGTCGGCGACACGGTCGAGCTCGAGGACGTCGTCGAGCAGCTGGCCGGGGCCGCGTATCACCGGGTCGACCTGGTCGAGCGGCGTGGCGAGTTCGCCGTACGCGGGGGCATCATCGACGTGTTCCCGCCGACCGAGGAGCACCCACTGCGGGTCGACTTCTTCGGCGACGACGTCGAGGAGATCCGGTACTTCGCGGTGGCCGACCAGCGATCGCTGGACATCGCCGAGCACGGGTTGTGGGCGCCGCCGTGTCGTGAGCTGCTGCTGACCGACGAGGTGCGGTCGCGAGCCGCCGTACTGGCGAAGGAGCATCCGGAGCTCTCGGAGCTGTTCGAGAAGCTGGCCGAAGGGCATGCCGTCGAGGGCATGGAGTCGCTGGCGCCGGTGCTGGTCGACGAGATGGAGCTGCTGGTCGACCTGATGCCGTCCGGTACGCACGTCGTCGTCAGCGATCCCGAGCGAGTACGGGCGCGGGCGCACGACCTGGTCGCGACGAGCCAGGAGTTCCTGGAAGCGTCGTGGGCGGCCGCTGCCGGTGGTGGCGAGGCGCCGATCGACTTGGGCGCGGCGGCGTACATGTCGCTGGCCGACGTACGGTCGCATGCGCTGAGCAAGGGTCTCGCCTGGTGGAGCATGTCGCCGTTCGCCGCGGCGCCGACCGATGCGCCTGAGCTGCGTGACTCGATGGGCGAGCGGGTCTCGTTCGACATCGACACCGACGCGGGCGCGGTCCGTTCGCGGTCGATCGCGGCGCGCGAAGTCGATCCGTATCGTGGTGAGACGGCGGCCGCGGTGGAGGACATCCGCCGGTGGCTGCGAGACGGCTGGCGTGTTGTCTGCGTGACCGAAGGCCATGGTCCCGCGCAGCGCCTCGCCGAGGTGTTCTCCGAGGCCGAGCTTCCGGCCCGCGCGGTCGACGGTATCGAGACCGTGCCCGAGCCAGGCGTCGTACTGATCTCACAAGGTCAGCTCGACCACGGATTCATTGCCGAGGGCATCAAGTTCGCGGTGCTCACCGAGAACGACCTGGCCGGTCAGCGGTCGATGGCCGAACGGCGTTCCCAGCAACGGATGCCGTCGCGCCGGAAGAAGACGATCGATCCGCTCGAGCTGCAGCCGGGCGACTACGTCGTGCACGAGCAGCACGGCGTCGGCCGGTACGTCGAGATGATGCAGCGGACCGTCGGCACCGGCGCGCAGAGGGCCACCCGCGAGTACGTCGTCATCGAGTTCGCGCCGAGCAAGCGCGGCCAGCCCGGCGACCGGCTGTACGTGCCGACCGACCAGCTCGACCAGGTCACCCGGTACGTCGGCGGCGAGCAGCCGAGCCTGGACAAGATGGGCGGCGCCGACTGGGCCAAGCGCAAGGGCCGCGCCCGCAAGGCGGTCCGCCAGATCGCCGGCGAGCTGATCAAGCTGTACGCCGCCCGCCAGGCGACCAAGGGCCACGCGTTCGCCAAGGACACCCCGTGGCAGCGTGAGCTGGAGGACGCGTTCCCGTTCGTGGAGACGCCGGACCAGCTGGCCACCATCGACGACGTGAAGCGCGACATGGAGCGCGTCATGCCGATGGACCGGATCGTCTGCGGCGACGTCGGCTACGGCAAGACCGAGATCGCCGTACGGGCCGCGTTCAAGGCGGTGCAGGACGGGAAGCAGGTCGCCGTACTGGTGCCGACGACGCTGCTGGTGCAGCAGCACTACGCGACCTTCGCCGAGCGGTACGCCGCTTTCCCGGTGAATGTGGCGCCGCTGTCGCGGTTCCAGACCGACAAAGAGGCCAAGGCCGCCATGGACGGGCTGGCCGACGGGTCGGTGGACGTCGTGATCGGCACGCACCGGCTGCTGTCCGGTGAGGTGCAGTTCAAGGACCTCGGGCTCGTGATCGTCGACGAGGAGCAGCGGTTCGGCGTCGAGCACAAGGAGCAGCTCAAGCGGCTGCGGACCGCGGTCGACGTACTGACGATGTCGGCGACCCCGATCCCGCGGACGCTGGAGATGTCGATCACCGGCATCCGGGAGATGTCGACGATCGCGACACCGCCGGAGGAGCGGCACCCGGTGCTGACCTTCGTCGGCGCCTACGAGGAAGGCCAGATCACCGCCGCGATCCGGCGCGAGCTGCTCCGCGAGGGCCAGGTCTTCGTCGTCCACAACCGGGTGAACACGATCGAGAAGGCGGCCGCCCGGATCCGGCAACTCGTGCCCGAGGCGCGGGTGTCGGTCGCGCACGGCCAGATGCCGGAGCACCACCTCGAGCAGGTGATCCAGGGCTTCTGGGAGAAGCAGTCCGACGTCATCGTGTGTACGACGATCGTCGAGTCCGGGATCGACATCTCGAACGCGAACACGATGATCGTCGAGCGGTCGGACCTGCTCGGCCTGTCGCAGCTGCACCAGCTCCGCGGCCGGGTCGGGCGCGGCCGGGAGCGCGCGTACGCGTACTTCTTCTTCCCGCCCGAGAAGCCGCTGACCGAGACCGCACACGACCGGCTGGCCACGATCGCGCAGCACGCCGATCTGGGTGGCGGCATGGCCGTCGCGATGAAGGACCTGGAGATCCGCGGCGCCGGCAACCTGCTCGGCGGCGAGCAGTCCGGGCACATCGCGGACGTCGGCTTCGACCTGTACGTCCGGCTGGTCGGCGAGGCGGTCGCGGAGTACCGCGGCGACACCCAGGCCGAGGAGCCCGAGGTCAAGATCGAGCTGCCGATCGACGCGCACCTGCCGCACGACTACATCCCGTCGCAGCGGCTGCGACTCGAGATGTACCAGCGACTGGCCGCCGTACGGGACGCGGACGGCATCGCCGAACTGGTCGAGGAGTTGCACGACCGGTACGGCGACATCCCGCAGCCGGTGCTGAACCTGATCGAGGTGGCGAAGTTCCGCAACCACGCCCGCCGGGCCGGGCTGCACGACGTCACCTTGCAGGGCAATCTGATCCGGTTCGGGCCGGTCGAGCTGCCCGATTCGAAGGTGCTCAGACTCAACAGGCTGTACCCGAAGAGTCTGGTGAAGCCGCAACTGCGTACGATCCTGGTGCCGAGACCTGCCACCCGGCCGGTCGCCGGTCAGCCGCTCCGCGACCAGGAGCTGCTGCAGTGGTGCACCCGGCTGATCGACGACGTGATCGCCGAGCCGGTGGCGGTTGGTTCATGATTGACGATACGAGGAGATTTCGGGTGAGCACATCTCGACGGCTTCGGGCCCTCGGTGCGGCGGTGGCGTCGGTGCTGCTGGTCGGCGGTTGCGCGGCCGGGACGCACCCGGGGGCGGCGGCCGTGGTCGGCAAGACCGAGATCAGCGTCGGTGACGTCGACAAGACCTCCCGCGCGGTCACCGCGGCCCTCGGTCAGCCGTTCGAGACCAGCGTCGCGCTCAACGAGCTGGTGAACAACGCGCTGGTCGCGCAGGTCCGCGAAGAGAAGTCGGTGTCGGTCAGCGACGCGGAGACCGCCGAGGCGATGCGGCTGGTGGTCCGCGACCAGGCGGCGTACGCGAAGTTCGAGGCGGACCCGGTGGCTCGCGACTTCCTTCAGCAGGTCGCCGCGGCTGCGGTCGCCACGATCAAGCTCGGCGGCGGCACCGGCGTGAACGACCCGAAGCTGCAGCAGGCCCAGCAGGCCGGTACGGCGGTGGTCAAGGACGCGTCGAAGAACATCAAGATCTCCATCGCGCCCCGCTTCGGCCAGTGGACCGACGGCGCCATCGACAGCAAGATCTCCGGCTCGCTGTCCTCGGAATCCGCGCAGGCAAAGGCAGCCCGTGAAGCCGCCGAAGCCGCCCAGCAGGGCCAGGGCTGAGGTCCCCTGAATGCCTGGTGACGCCGTCAAGGTCGTCCTGACGAGCCCTCGGGTGGCACCAGGCCTTCTCACCCGTGCGGCCTGGCAAGCCTTCACCGACGCCGACGAGATCGGTGCCGCCGGCGGTCCGATGCGGCCGGACGTGCAGGCGCTGGTCGGGTCCGGGCTGGTCGTCACCCAGGTCGAGGGTGGGCCTGCCGAGCATTGGGCGTGGCTTTCCGCCGCGGCTGCTGACGGGCGTCGGGTTGCCTGGCTGGTGGGTGAGGACGGCGAGCCTGGGTTGTTGCGGATCGTCGCGGATCAGCTCAGCCGCGAGCCGCGACCGCCGTACGAGGTGGAGATTCTGCACGGCTCGTACGACGTACCGGGCGCGCGGCTGATCGATTTGGTGCGGGTGATGGACCGGCTTCGGCGGAACTGCCCGTGGGACCAGGAACAGACGCACGAGAGTCTCGCGAAGTACTTGCTCGAGGAGACCTACGAGACCCTCGAAGCCATCGACACCGGCGACCGCGCCCATCTCCGCGAGGAACTCGGCGATCTGCTGTTGCAGGTGGCCTTCCACTCCCGGATCGCCTCCGAGGATCTTGACGACGGCTTTTCGGTTGACGATGTGGCCGGCGACATCGTCGAGAAGCTGATCCGCCGCCACCCCCACGTCTTCGGCACCGTCGCCGCAGCCGACGCCGCCGCCGTCGAAGCCAACTGGGAAACCATCAAGGCAGCCGAAAAACAACGCACCTCGGTCCTCGAAGGCATCCCCCTGGCCCTCCCCGCCCTGGCCCTCGCCGACAAGGTCCTGGCCCGAGCCGCCAGACAACTCCCCGCAGACCACCAACTCCCACCCCCGGTCTCCGACACGGACCGCATCGGCGCCGAGCTCCTGGCCCTAGTCCGCGAGGCCCGCACCCTAGGCATCGACCCCGAACAAGCCCTCCGCACCACCACCCACCACCTAGCCGACGAAATCCGCACCAACGAATCCGCCGGCTGACTCACCGAGTCGTGGCTTTCTGTCGCCGCTCCCCGCGTGTCGCCAGCCAAAATCCACGACTCGCCGCACGGCCGGCGTGACCTGCACGCTCACCGGACGTACAAGCTATGGGTCAACGACTTCGGTACACCGGCGCCGATGGTCGGTGCCGTGACTGGGACCCCCGCGGCCGAGAGGCTAGCCGCCCGACTCGTCGACCGGAACGCCAGCGAGGTCCAACGCAGCACGGCCGGGGCGAGTGCGGTCAGGGCTGACCGGCCACTCCGCCCGGGCCCGGGCTAGCTCGTCCTCGGTCACCGATCCGTGGATCTCCGTCAGTTCAGCGACCAGCTCGCCGAGTCGCTCAAGATCCCCCCGTCCGCTCATGCGGGGAACCTACCGGGCTACGACCCGCCCGGCCCAGGAGATTTCCGCGGCCCCGCCCGCGCCCGCCCGCCCCGCCCGCGCCCGGCCCGCCCGCGCCCGCCCCGGCCCGCCCGCGCCCGGCCCCGCGCCCCGCCCGCGCCCGGCCCCGCGCCCCGCCTGGCCCCGCCCGGCTCGCGCCCGCCCGGCGCCGGCCCCGCCCGGACTGGGCGCGGACCTGTGCCACTCATGAACCTCGGCCGTTCGCGGTCGGCGGCGCGCGGCTGAGCGTGGCGGTGCAGGTGGTGGGTCGGTTGGTGAGTGCTGCAGGTCCGCTTTCGGCATCGGAGCTCGGCGCCGACCTCGGCATGGCGGACGGCCAGGCCATCACAATCGCCGACGGTCGGGCACCTGCCCGCGGGAGTGGCTCGTGGTCGCGTGGTTGTGATGGCCTGGCGGTCCGCGGAAATCGGGTGCTCGGGGCAACTGTGCGCTGGCAGGGTGGTGGGGTGGATGTGGCGGCGGTGGTGGAGGAGAAGTGGGGGCTGGGGGTTCAGGGGGTCGAAGAGTTGACGGGTGGGATGAATTCGGCTGCTTGGCTCGTGGTGGGGGACGGCGGTCCGGTGGTGGCGAAGGTGGTTGAAGCCGGGGACTTGGCGTTTGGGGCTGGGTTGGAGTTGGCGGGGCGGTTGGGGGATGCCGGGCTGGTCACTGGGCGGCCGGTGTTGAGCCGGGCCGGGCGGGTGGTTGAGCGGGTCGGCGGGCGGCAGGTTGGGGTGCTGGAGTTTGTCGAGGGCGTGCCGCTGGAGGGCGCCGCTGCGGATCAGGTGGCGATTGGTACGACGCTGGGCCGGGTGCATGAGGTGTCGTCGACCGCGCCGGGCGGGTTGGAGGACTGGCTCCAGTTGGTGACGCAGTTCGACGAGTGGCTGGATCTGGAGGAGTGGATTCGACCAGCCGTCGCCACCGCGCTGGACGGCGTACGAGAGCTCAACGGGCTGAGCTGGGCTTGGCTGCATGGGGATCCGGCGGCCGAAGCATTCCTCCGGCAGCGTGACGGCACGATCGCGCTGATCGACTGGGGCAGCGCCATGCGAGGTCCGATTTTGTACGACGTGGCGTCCGCGGTGATGTACGCCGGTACGGCGGAGCACGTGGTACGCGCATACGTCGAGAAGCAGCAGCAAGCGGCGGATGAGATCGAGTCCGGCCTCGAGGCCTTCCTCAACCTCAGGTACGCGGTCCAGGCCGGCTACTTCGCCTGGCGTTGCTCAACGGATGTCCGCACCGGCCTCACCGACCCGGCCGAGAACCGCAAAGGCCTCGCCGACGCCAGACCCGCCTTCGGCTTCTGACCCCGGCCTCGTCTCGCCCGAGCCTTGCCCGGCCGATCTGGGGAGTGCTGCTGGTCGGTTCAGGTGCGCGATGCTCCCCGGACCCGGCTGGGAGGATGATTGCCTCCGCTGTGTAGGGAGAGGGGATGTTGTTGTGAGTAGAGACAGCCGGATGATCTCCAGGTTGCTCCGGCACACGGTAGGTAAGCGTGGGCTCACGATGAGTGCGGACGGCTGGGCGGAAATCGCTGACGTGCTGAAGGTGCTCGACCTCGACCGTACGGCGCTCGACGTCGCGGTCGAGCACAACGACAAGCAGCGGCTGCAGGTGGACGGGGAGCGGATCCGGGCTTGCCAGGGGCATTCCCGCGACGGGATGCCGGTGACACGTGAAGCCTTGGAGAGCAGTTGGGAACGGGTGTATCCCGATCACCTGCTCTGGCATGGGACCAATCGGGAAGCTCTGAGCGCGATCCAGCGCGACGGTCTGCTGCCGGGACGGCGTACGCACGTTCATTTGGCCCCGGAGAAGGACAGCCGGGTGGGTCGGCGATCGGCCGTAGATGTCTTACTGGCAGTGGATCCAGCGAATCTCGCCGTCTATCGGGCGCCCAACGGAGTGTTACTGACGCGCGAGGTACCGGCTGATGCGATCGTTAGGGTCGACCCTGACCGGGGCGGTGGGGTGGGCTGAGCAGGGGTCCAGCCCACTAGGCGTGGTGGTCTGGAGGCTAGGCTCAGGACCGATTCGTCATCGAGAACTTGGGAGTCAATGTGGCCACCATCGAGGCCGTCGGCGCCCGCGAGATCCTCGACTCGCGCGGCAACCCCACTGTCGAGGTCGAGGTTCTCCTCGACGACGACACCGTCGCCCGGGCCGCAGTGCCGTCGGGCGCGTCCACCGGTCAGTTCGAGGCCGTCGAGCTGCGTGACGGCGACAAGGGCCGGTACGGCGGCAAGGGTGTCCAGAAGGCCGTCACGGCCATCCTGGAGGACATCGACAAGGAGATCGTCGGGTACGACGTTCACGAGCAGCGGCTGATCGACCACGCCCTGCTCGACCTGGACGGCACTCCGAACAAGGCCAAGCTGGGCGCGAACGCCATCCTCGGCGTCAGCCTCGCCGTCGCCAAGGCGGCCGCGGACTCCGCTGGCCTGCCGCTGTTCCGCTACGTCGGCGGCCCGAACGCGCACGTCCTGCCGGTGCCGATGATGAACATCCTGAACGGCGGCGCGCACGCGGACAGCAACGTCGACGTGCAGGAGTTCATGATCGCCCCGATCGGCGCGGCCACCTACGGCGAGGCGCTGATGCAGGGTGCGGGCGTCTACCACGCACTGAAGGCGGTGCTGAAGGAGCGCGGCCTGTCCACCGGCCTCGGCGACGAGGGCGGCTTCGCGCCGAACCTGGCCAGCAACCGCGAGGCGCTCGACCTGATCGCGGTCGCGGTCGAGAAGGCCGGCCTGCAGCTCGGCAAGGACATCGCGCTGGCCATGGACGTGGCCGCGAGCGAGTTCCACACCGACGGCGTCTACGCGTTCGAGGGCGGCAAGAAGTCGGCCGACGAGATGATCGCGTACTACGCCGACCTGGTGTCGTCGTACCCGATCGTCTCGATCGAGGACCCGCTGAACGAAGAGGACTGGGACGGCTGGATCAACCTGTCGACCCAGCTCGGCGACAAGATCCAGATCGTCGGCGACGACCTGTTCGTCACCAACGTCGAGCGGCTGCAGCGCGGCATCACCGAGAAGGCGGCGAACAGCCTGCTGGTGAAGGTTAACCAGATCGGCTCGCTGACCGAGACCCTGGACGCGGTCGACCTGGCCCACCGCAGCGGCTTCACCTGCATGATGAGCCACCGCTCCGGCGAGACCGAGGACACCACCATCGCCGACCTCGCGGTGGCGACGAACTGCGGCCAGATCAAGTCCGGCGCTCCGGCCCGGTCCGACCGTACGGCGAAGTACAACCAGCTGCTCCGGATCGAGGAGGAGCTCGACGACGCGGCGACGTACGCCGGCCGCTCGGCCTTCCCGCGGTTCAAGGGCTGATTGGATGGCATCGTCCCGTCGGGAATCCGGTGCACGCCCCGGCTCGCGTCCGTCGAGCCGGACCCAGTCGCGTCCACCGGCCCGGCGGGGCGACCAGCCCAAACGCCGTACGACGGGAACTCCGGCGGGCCCGGCCCGGACCCGGGGCTCGCGCAACCTCACCGGCCGGGCAGCCGTCGTGCTGCTGGTGCTCGGCGCGCTGATCGTCTCGTACGCGCAGAGCCTGCGGGTGTGGTTCGACCAGCATCAGCAGATCACCGCCCTGCAGCAAGAGATCCGCGATCGGGAGAAGCGCGTCGGCGAGCTGAATGACGAGATCACCCGCTGGGACGACGACGCGTACGTCAAGGCCCAGGCGCGGCAGCGGCTCGGCTGGGTGATGCCCGGCGAGGTCGGGTACCGCGTGATCGGCGCGGACGGCAAGCCGGTCGGCGCCCCACCGGAACCCAGTACGACGCCCGGCGCCGGCGCGAACGCGCAGAAACCGACCTGGTACACGAAGCTGTGGGGGAGTGTCGAAGGCGCGGGTCAGCCCGCGGTCGCGACGACACCGACTCCGGCCAAGCCGACCCCGAAGCCGATCCTGACTCCTTCGCCGAAGGCGACCCGGTGACCTCCGAAGACATCGAGGCTGTGAGCAAGCAGCTCGGGCGGACCGCGCGCGGGATCCGGTCCATCGCGCACCGGTGCAGCTGCGGCCTGCCCGACGTGGTCGAGACCGAGCCCCGGCTTCCGGACGGTACGCCGTTCCCCACCACGTACTACGTCACTTGCCCACGCCTGGCCTCCGCGATCGGCACCCTCGAAGCCGAGGGCATGATGAAGGAGATGACCGAGCGCCTCGGCGACGACCCAGAGCTTGCGAAGGCCTACCAAGCCGCACACGAGTCGTACCTGGCGCACCGCGAGTCGATCGAGCACGTCGAGGAGATCGCGGGGATCAGCGCCGGCGGCATGCCGACGCGGGTGAAGTGCCTGCACGTCCTGGTCGGTCACTCGCTGGCCGTCGGCCGCGGCGTCAATCCCCTTGGCGACGAGGCCCTGGACGCACTCGAAGACTGGGGCCGCCGGGGGCCGTGTGTCTGAGCGCGTCGCGGCGGTCGACTGTGGCACGAACTCCATCCGCCTGCTGATCGCCGAGCTCGTCGACGGTGGATTGCGCGAGATCGATCGGCGGATGACGATTGTGCGGCTCGGTCAAGGAGTGGACGCGACCGGAGCGTTTGCGCCGGAGGCTCTGGAGCGGGTGTTCGCGGCCTCGGATGACTTCGCCGGTCTGATTCGCGCGGCCGGCGCAACCCGGAGCAGATTCGTCGCGACCTCGGCGGCTCGGGACGTGCGTAACCGGGACGAGTTCTTCGCTGGGATCTCACAGCGCTTCGGCGTGGAGCCGGAGATCATCTCCGGTGCCGAGGAGGCCGAGCTCAGCTTCCGTGGTGCGACCGAAGCCCTCGACCTGCCCGAGCCCTACCTGGTGGCCGACATCGGCGGCGGATCCACCGAGCTCGTCCTAGGCGACCGTCGTGGGGTGATCGCGGCGGAGTCGCTCGACATCGGCTCGGTCCGGTTGACCGAGCGACACGTCACGTCGGACCCCACGACACAGGATGAGCTCGCCGCCATCACGAAGGACGTGGACGCGCTCCTGGACTCCACCAAGGTGCCGGTCGCTCAGGCCCGCGCGCTGGTTGGCGTCGCCGGAACTGTCACCACAGTCGCCGCGGTCGCGCTGGACCTCCCGGAGTACGACCGGGCGCAGGTTCATCAGTCACGCATCCAAGGCCCGCTTCTACGCAGTACGACGAACTGGCTGACGAACTCCAGTCGCGCCGAGCGTTCCGCCGTACCGACGATTCATCCCGGGCGGGTGGACGTGATCGGAGCCGGCGCGCTGATTCTGCAGCGGTTGTACGACCGGATGGCCGTCGACGAGGTGCTGGTGTCCGAGCACGACATCCTGGACGGCGTCGCGCTCTCGCTCGGCTAACGCGCGCGGATGCCGTCCAGCGCGATCGCCAGGACCCGGTCGCGCTGTGCGTCGTCGACGTACCCGGCCGCGGTCAGTCCGCTGACCATCCGCAGTACGTCGTCGAAGTCCACGTCCGACCTGGCGTCGCCGGACTTCTGCGCCTGCTCGAAGAGCGGACGGCCGGCGGCGAACATCGCCTCCCGGGCTGCCTGGAAGGCCGGCGCCTCCCGGTTCAGCGACTCGAAGATCGCTCGCTTGGTCGCGGCGTAGCGGACGAACTGCTGCAGCCAGGTGGTCAGCGCCTCCCATGGCGGCTGATCCGCGACCTTCTCCGCCGCGACGCAGAGCTCCTCGATCTCGCCGAGGTAGACCGCGTTCAGCAGGTCCTGCCGGGTCGGGAAGTTCCGGTAGAGCGTGCCGATGCCGACACCGGCCTGCCGGGCGATGTCCTCCAGCGACGCCTCGACTCCCTTGGCGGCGAACGCGTCCCGGGCGGCGGCGAGCAACGCATCGAAGTTCCGCCGGGCGTCCGCACGCTGCGGCCGCCGTACATCGACGTGCAGCACCGGCCTGCTCTGATCCACGCTTCACCCTAACGACTTGGAACCGGAGGCATACCTCCGTTATAGTGGAGGCATACCTCGACTTTACCAGGCCGGGGAATTCGGACGCCGCCGTCGCGGCGATCACACACCCTTTCGAAGGACTTTCGCATGCCTGGAAGCAGGACTTCTCCGCGGTTGACGCTGGCGGTACTCGCCACGGTCGTCGCCGCGTTCGCGATGCTGCAGTCGCTGGTCAGCCCGGCCCTGCCGGTGATCCAGCGTGAACTCGGTACGACGCCGGGCGCCGTCACCTGGGTGTTCACCGCATTGCTGCTCTCGGTCTCGGTATCGACCCCATTGCTCGGCCGGATCGGCGACATGGTCGGCAAGGAGCGCACGCTGCTGGTCGCGCTCGCAGCCCTGGCCGTTGGTTGCCTGATCGCCGCGCTTGCCCCGAATGTCGGCGTACTGATTGGAGCTCGCGTGCTTCAGGGGCTCGGCGGTGCGGTGTTCCCGCTTGCGTTCGGGATCATTCGCGACGAGTTCCCGGCTGACCGGGTGCCGTCGCTGGTCGGAGTGATGTCCGCTGTTATCGCGGCCGGTGGTGGGCTCGGGATCGTGCTGGCCGGGCCGATCGTGGAGTCGCTGGGCTGGCGCTGGCTGTTCTGGATCCCGCTCGCCGTGATCGTCGTGGCGGGGCTGATGGCTCGCCGGTACGTGCCCGAGTCGCCCAACCGCGTGCCCGGACGGATCGACTGGCTGGCCGCTGCGTTGCTGTCCGGTTGGCTCGTGGCGTTGTTGCTGCCGTTGAGTGCGGGCCGGTCGTGGGGCTGGGGTTCCGCGCGGACGATCGGGCTGTTCGCGGCTGCCGTCGTACTGCTTGCTTGCTGGATCGCGGTCGAGTTGCGGTCGCGCAACCCGTTGATCGACATGCGCATGATGCGGCTGCCGGCGGTGTGGACGACGAACCTGGTGGCGCTGCTGTTCGGTGCGGCGATGTTCGCGGTGTACGCGTTCGTGCCGCAGTTCATGCAGATCCCGACGGTTGCCGGATTCGGGTTCGGGTCGAGTGTCAGTCAGGCCGGGCTGCTGATGCTGCCGATGCTGGTGACGATGGCGGTGAGCGGTTCGCTGAGCGGGCCGATCGCGCCGTGGTTCAGCGTCAAGTCGCAGGTGGTGTGGGGCTCGGCTCTCAGCCTGGTCGCGTCCATCGCGTTCGCGGAGTTCCACGACGAGCCGTGGCAGGTGGCGATCTCGACCGCCGTGTTCGGCCTCGGACTCGGACTGGCCTACGCGTCGATGACGAGCCTGATCGTGCAGAGCGTGCCGCGGGAACAGACCGGTGTCGCGACCGGCATGAACGCCAACATCCGCACCATCGGCGGCTCCATCGGTACGGCGCTCGCCAGTTCCATCATCACCGGCCACCTCCAACCCACCGGCCTCCCCGCCGAAGCCGGCTTCACCGACACCTTCCTCCTCCTAGCCGCCTTCAGCGCAGCAGCCGTCCTCCTAGCCCTAGCCATCCCAACAGCCCGCCGCACAAGGGCCTTGCAACCCACGGAGGAACTGGTCGCCTGATCTCACCTCACGCCGGCACCTCGGACACCTTCTCGGGACCTCGGACATCTGATCAGGTGTCCGAGGTTCCCATGTGGTGTCCGAGGTGGTGTCTAGTCTGAGGGGATGAAGCTGCCGCATCCGTTGACGGGGGAGTTGTTTGAGAGTCCGGTGCCGGCGGGGAGTGGGTGGCCGGAGGATCCGGCGGTACGGCGTACTCCGGTGGCTCGGGACGCGGACGGCGTACTGCGGCTTGCGGGGACTGGGGAGTTGGGGGAGCTGGAGGCCCGGGTGTCGGTGTGCCGGGCTTGCCCGCGGTTGGTGGAGTGGCGGGAAGAAGTTGCTGTGGGCAAGCGAAAGTCGTTCGCCGATCAGCCGTACTGGGGCCGGCCGATCCCCGGATGGGGTGATCCGGAGCCTAGGATCCTGATCGCCGGCTTGGCGCCGGCGGCGCACGGCGGCAATCGGACCGGCCGCGTGTTCACCGGCGATCGGTCGGGCGACTGGTTGTTCGCCTCGCTCTATCGTGTTGGGCTCGCGAACCAGCCGACCAGTGAACATGCCGGCGACGGACTCCGCCTGACCGGCGCCCGGATGATCGCCGCCGTCCGCTGCGCCCCACCCGCGAACGCGCCGACCCCGGCCGAGCGCGACACCTGCGCTCCGTGGTTCCGGCGCGAGCTCGAACTCGTCCTCCCCACCACCCGCGCGATCGTCTGCCTCGGCAAGTTCGGGTACGACGTACTCCTCAACGCCCTCGCCGCCGTCGGAGCCGCCGTACCCAAACCCCGCCCCAAGTTCGGCCACGCAGTGGAGCACCGCATCGGCGATCTCACCGTCCTGGGCTGCTTCCACCCCAGCCAGCAAAACACCTTCACCGGCAGACTCACCGAACCCATGCTCGACGCCGTCCTGGCCCGGGCCAAGGCCCTCTCCGGCCTCTGACGACCGCAGCTTTCCGGAAGATTGCTGCCAACCCGTGCAGATTTCTTTCCGGAAAGCGCGGCCACTGGCCGGCTTGCGGTTGTGTGTCGGGTGGGGGTGGGGGCCGCAGAGGAGGGGGTGTGGGGGCAGCATGGGCTACATGAAAATTCCCGCTGCGGAGGGAGTATTCCGGTAGGTGAGATCACACCCGAAACGCTTTGTGAAAGTTTTCACGAGCGAGTAACCTGAAGTTGACATGAAGTCGGAGAACCACTCAGGGAGAGTGAACCGCATGACAGCCCAGGTGCCGCACATCCTCGTCGTCGGAGGCGGTTACGTCGGGATGTACACCGCGTACGGACTACGTCGCGCGGCCAGGAAAGGCAAGATCCGGGTCACCGTGGTGGACCCCCGCTCGGTGATGACCTACCAGCCGTTCCTGCCCGAGGCGGCGGCCGGCTCGGTGGAACCGCGGCACGTGGTCGTGCCGCTGCGCAAGACCCTCAAGGGCTGCCGCGTGGTGACCGGCCGAGTGACTGGGATCGACCACGCGAACAAGGTCGCCAAGGTGCTGCCCGAGGAAGGCCCGGAGTACGAGCTGGCCTACGACCAGGTCGTGGTCGCGCTCGGCTCGATCGCCCGGACGCTGCCGATCCCCGGCCTCGCCGAGGAGGCGACCGGGTTCAAGAACGTCGAGGAAGCCATCGCGCTGCGCAACAAGGTCCTCGACCGGCTCGACGTCGCGTCGTCCCAGCCGGACCCGGCGCTGCGCAAGTCCGCGCTGACCTTCGTCTTTGTCGGTGGTGGGTACGCCGGTGTCGAGGCGTTCGCGGAGCTGGAGGACATGGCCCGCTACGCCACCCGGTACTACGACAACATCAACCCCGAAGACATGCGCTGGGTGCTGGTCGAGGCCACCGGCCGGATCCTGCCGGAGGTCGGGGAGGAGCTCGGCAAGTACACCGTGGACCAGCTCCGCAAGCGCAACATGGACATCAAGCTGGAGACCCGGCTCGAGTCCTGCGAGAAGGGCCACGTGATCCTCAGCGACGACGACGAGTTCGACGCCGACACGATCGTCTGGACCGCCGGCGTGAAGGCGAACCCGGCGCTGGCGTCCACCGACTTCCCGCTGGACGAGCGTGGCCGGGTGAAGTGCCTGGCGAACCTGCGGATCGAGGGCGTGAACGATGCCTGGTCCGCCGGTGACAACGCCGCCGTACCGGACCTTACGTCGGACACCGGTGCGTACACCGCGCCGAACGCGCAGCACGCCGTACGCCAGGCGCGCCGACTGGCCGAGAACATCCTGCTGGTGGTCGACGGCAAGGCGCCGGAGGACTACAAGCACAAGTACGTCGGTTCGGTCGCAAGCCTCGGCCTGCACAAGGGCGTCGCTCAGCTGTACGGCGTGAAGGTCAAGGGCTGGCCGGCCTGGTTCCTTCACCGGACCTACCACGTGTCCCGCGTGCCCACCTTCAACCGCAAGGCCCGCGTCATCCTCGACTGGACCCTGGCGCTGTTCTTCCGCCGCGAGGTCACCTCGCTCGGCAGTCTCCAGATGCCTCGCGAGGAGTTCCGCCGCGCGACTGAGTCCTAGTAGTCGATGGGAGCGGTGCCCCAATTGGTGGGCGCCGCTCCCATCTGTACGACGATCCGCCCGCCACGCGTGATGAAGGACTCGGGCAGCCAAGACTCAGCCCGATCGCGACCGTCCAGCGACAGCGATTGCACGTACTGGTTGGCATCCGAGGTCGCCGGAGCCTCGACCGTCAGGTGTACGCCGTTGCTCCGCCGTACGTCGACCTTCGGGAACAGCGGGCTTCCGACCAGGAGCTCCGCCCGGCCCGGCGTCTGTGGGAAGAGTCCAATCGCGGCGAACACGTACCACGCGGACAGCGTGCCAAGGTCGTCGTTGCCTGGCAGGCCTGCCGGACCGACGCCGTACACGGTGTCGACGATCTCGCGGGTCGTCGCCTGGGTCTTCCAGGCGCTTCCTAGTCCGTTGTAGAGCCAAGGTGTGTGCAGGCCGGGCTCGTTGGTCGGGTCGTAGCGGAGGGCGCTGCCGCCCTTCACGGCCCAGTTACCGTTTTCATCGTGGAAGAACGCATCCAGCCGCTGCACCGCCGCGCCGTTCATCAGTGAAGCCAGCCTGGAGACGTCCTGCGGCACCATCCAGGTGTACGTCGCGCTTGAGCCTTGGGCGAACCCGACGTCGGTGGACGGGGTGAAGCCGGGCTGCCAGGTGCCGTCGGCCTTCCGCGCGCGTTGGTAACCGACGGCCGGGTCGAACGTGTTCTTCCACCAGCCGCCGCGGTCCTTCAAAGAGTTGACGTTTGCCCCGAGCCGTGTGCCCCATTGGGCGAGAGCGAAGTCGGCGAGCGAGTTCTCCAGCGTTTCAGCCGTACCGCCCCAGCAGTGGCAGGCGTCTTGTGGTGCGTAGTGCTTGGCCAGGTAGGTGTCCAGCGCAGGTCGTTGCCCAGTGCATTGCCCGGGGCAACCGCCGTCGTTCTCGGCGTCGGTGTTCTGCACTGTTGCCTGGTGCACCAATGACTCAAAGGATCCAAAGGCATCGAAGTTGCGGACGCCCATCGCCGCGAAGGTCGCGAGCGTCGGCGCGGCCGGGTCGCCGGTCATCACGTGCGTCGCCCCGTTGTTGTGCAGCCAGCGGTCCCAAATTCCCTTGTCTGCTGGGCGAACTGGTACATCGATTGCGCGAAGTCGCCGGCGATCTCCGGCTTCAACAGGGCGAGCAGTCGGATGTGAGCGCGGTACTGATCCCAGCCCGAGAATGTCCCGTACTGCGCTCGTTGGCCGGGCGCCAGCCGATGGATCTGCCAGTCGCTGCCGAGGTAGCGGCCGTCGACGTCGTTGAAGACGTTCGGTTGCAGCATCGCGTGATAGAGCGCTGTGTAGAACGTTGTCCGTTGGTTGTCGGTACCGCCGGTGATGCGAACGTTTTCCAGTTCGCTCCGCCAGTCGCGATAGCCGTCTGCCGCAACCCCGTCGACGGTCGTCTGCGGCCGGAGCTCGGCGCGGAGATTCTGCTCGGCGCCGGCGAGACTGACGTAGGAGATGCCGATCCGCATCCGGACTTCGGTGCCGGGGGCAAACGTCATATAGCCGCCGGAGCCGCGGCCGAGCCGGTCGCGGCCGGTCTTGTAGCCTTCGCCGCCGGTGGTCTGCGTGCTGCCCGGCGTGAGGGTGCTGTCCTTCCAGGTGCCGTTGGCAACGATCGGCTGGTCGAAGGAGGCGGTGAAGTACAGCCGGTAGTACGACTTGCGGTTGTTCACACCGCCGTTGGCGCGTCGGCCGCAGAACGCGCCGGTCAGCACGGATCCGGTCACCTTCCGGCCGGCCGGGTCGATGGTGATCTCGGCGTCTTCGCTGCCGTTCAGGGAGTTCGATGTACGGAAGAGAAGGTTCGCGGGCTGGTCGGTGGGGAAGGTGAACTCGCCGACGCCGGCGCGGGTCGTCACAGCCAGGTCGGTCTTCACACCGGAGTCGAGGGTGACGGTGTAGCGGCCGGGCTTGGCTGATTCGTTCGCGTGGCTGAAGTTGCTTGCGTACTTGGCGTCGGTTGTGTCGGCTGTGGGCGAGGAGTCGACGGTTCCGACGTACGGCATGATCGGGACGTCGCCTGCGGCGCCGGGGTTGCAGCCGGCGCCGTTCACGTGCGTGAGGCTGAATCCGCGGACCCGCGTGACGTCGTACTGGTAGCCGTTCGCCGCTCCGGTGCTGGTCTGGTCGCCGCGAGTGGTGGTCGGGCTCCACGAGATCATCCCGAACGGGCGGACCGCACCCGGCCAGGTGTTCCCGTCCCGTTGAGACCCGATCAGCGGATCGACGTACGACGCTGGGTCGAGTGAAGCCTCAGTTGGTACGGCGGGGAGCGCCGAAGCCTCAGCTGGTACGGCGGGGGCGAGCAAGGCGACAGCGAGACCGGCAGCGAGCCAGCGCATGAGGAAACCTCCCGGGGGCGGACGGACGGTTCAACGTTAGAACCCGAAGGTGACCGCCGGGTGATCCGCGCATGTCGCCCCGCCGACGGCTACCCGTGCAGCAGCGGCTGGTCCTGCACGAGCGGCTACTCGTGGAGGAGGCCGGCGTCGTGGACGAGGAGGGCGATCTGGACGCGGTTGTTCAGATCCAGCTTGGTCAGGATCCGCGACACATGCGTCTTCACCGTCGGCACGCTCAGGTAGAGCGTCGCGCTGATCTCCGCGTTCGACTTCCCTTCGCCGACTGCGACGGCTATCTCGCGCTCGCGGTCGTTCAGCCCAGCCAGCCTCGCGGCGGCCTTGGTCTTGCGCTGATCCTGACCAGAGGCCGCGACCCGCGTGATCAGCCTCTTCGTCACTGCTGGCGACAACACCGGCTGCCCACCGGCCACCCGCCGTACCGAATCGACGATCTCCGCCGGAGGGGTGTCCTTCAGCACGAACCCGGCCGCACCGGCCCGCAGCGCCCGCAGTACGTGCTCGTCGGCGTCGAACGTGGTCAGGATGACGACCTCAGGAGCGCCCGGACGCCGCCGTACCGCCTCCGTCGCCGTCAGACCGTCGGTGCCGGGCATGCGGATGTCCATCAGTACGACGTCCGGAGCCAGCCGGTCGATCAGTCCCTGCACGCCCCCACCGTCGTCCGCCTCGCCGACGACGCGGATGTCCGGCGCGCCGCCCAGCACCAGCTTCAGCCCGGCACGCAGCAGCGGATCGTCGTCGACGATGAGCACCCGAATCATGCCGGCCACGGTAACCAGGCGAAGAGGCGGAACTCGCCGTCGGGGGTGCGACCGTGTTCGAGCCGTCCCTCGACCAGCGCCGCGCGTTCGGTCAGTCCGAGCAGACCTTGTCCGTCTCCTGTTCTGCGCTGCGGTGCCGGGTTGCACAGTTCCACTTCGAGACCGTTGCCTGGGGCACCGGTCACGCTGATCCGGATCGGTTCGCCGGGCGCGTGCTTCAGCGCGTTCGTCAAACCTTCCTGCACGATCCGGTACGCCGTACGCCCGACATGGTCCGGCAACGCCCCGGGAGCGTCCAGGTGCAAGTCCACTGGGAGACCGGCTTCGCGGGACCCTTCGACGAGCGCGGGGAGGTCGGCGAAGGTCGGCTGTGGGAGCTCGCCGACGGGGGCACGCAGTACGCCGATCACCTCGCGGAGATCCTGGAGCGCTTGGTGTGCGCTGGCCCGGATGATCTCGGCGGCTCCGGCGACCTCCTCGGTGGACGCGTCGGGACGGTAGGCGAGCGCACCGGCATGCACACTCAGGAGCGACAGTCGGTGGCCGAGCACGTCGTGCATCTCGCGGGCGATCTCTTCGCGGGCACGCAGTTGACCCTGCTCCGCTTGCAGCTTGGCCACCGCTTCGGCGCGGTCGGCCCGGTCGCGGAGGGTCTGGACCAGCTGACGGCGGGACCGGATGTAGAGCCCCCAGCCGGCCACGGCCAGGTAGATTGCGACCGCCGCGATGAGTACGGCCGCGGGGTCGTCCGGCTTGTCCCGTACGGCGATGTAGATCAGCAGACTCGCCGCGTTGACCGCGAAGACCAGCAGCGTGGTCCGCAACCGGCAGTAGACGGCCACGGTCATGATGAGGATCAGGCCGGCGCCACCGGCCATGTCCGAGAAGATGCCGATGGCCGCCGAGATCAGGGCGAGCTGGACCGGCCAGCGGCGCCGGAACCACAGCGAGAGGCAGAGCGCCGAGCCGGCGTAGAAGTCCAGCGCGAGCAGGTCTGCGCTGATCGGGTCGTTCTTTCCGGCGTCGTACAGGAGAAAGCCGGAGAAAACGGCCGCGAGGAAGACGAGCGAGTCCACGACCCAATCGCGTGCACTCCGTCTCATGGCAACGAATGTAGCGGTGCGTGAGCGGTTTCCGCCCGGTTCGCGGCGGTCCGGATACCGAAGTCGGTTCAGTGCAGACTTTGGTCGGCGGTAGGTTGCCGGACATGACTCAGCTCGCCATCACCGTCATCGGCCCCGACCGCCCGGGCATCATCGCGGACGTCACCGAGGCGCTGGCCGGGACCGGGGTCAACCTCGAGGACTCGACCATGACGCTGCTGCGCGGGCACTTCGCCATGGTCATCGTGTGCTCCGGGCCGTTCGAGGAGGTCAAGGCCGCGCTCGAGCCGCTGCGCGGGGAGCTGGTCATCACCGTCCGGCAGGTCGGTCCCGAACATGAGCACGCACCGATCGGACCGTCGTACCTGCTGAGCGTGCACGGCGCCGACCGACCGGGGATCGTCGCCGCGGTGACCCGGATGGTCGCCAGCGCCGGTGGAACGATCACCGACCTGAGCACGCGGCTCAGCGGGGAGCTGTACGTCCTGACGGCGGAGGTCGAGCTGCCGCCGTCCGCCGAGCTCGAGATGCTCAACCGCGCCCTCGAGATCACCGCCGAGGAGCTCGGCGTCGGCGTCTCGCTGAGTCCGGCGGAGAGCGACGACCTGTGATTGCCAAGTGGACTCCGGATGTCACAGGCAATGTTCTGGAGGTTGTACGGGCGCCGCACCCAGTACTCGCGGTTGAGGGCGCGACCGTGGACCCGCTCGACTCGGCGATGATCCAGCTCGCTGCGGACTTGGTCGCCACGATGCGGGTGTCGCCTGGTTGCGTCGGACTGGCGGCGCCGCAGGTCGGCGTGGCGGCGCAGATGTTCGCGTTGGACGTCACGGATCACCCGAAGACGCGGACCTGCCACGGGGTCTTCGTGCTGTGCAACGCGGTTGTGGTCGAGGCATCGCGGCAGGAGAAGGGGCGCGAGGGCTGCATGTCGGTCCCCGACTTCACGGGCGACGTCAAACGCGCAACCCGACTGACGGTCTCAGGCATCCTTCCCGGTACGACGGACGTCGTCACCCTCACCACCGACGCCTTCGAGGCCCGCGCCGTACAACACGAAATCGACCACTGCAACGGCAAACTCTTCCTCGACCGAGTAGCCGGCGCCCATGCCGTCTATCCCCGCAAGGTCTACAAGTAAGTTGTAACCTCAGTCCGCGCGCTCTTGCCCGGGTGGCGGAACGGCAGACGCAGCGAGCTTAAACCTCGCGGCCTTCACAGGCATACGGGTTCGAATCCCGTCCCGGGCACTCTCCGCTCTGACCTGCGCAGATGCGGTACAAGAACTATTAGCCAGGCTGGAAGAAGAGCCGCCATGGTTGCAACGGCGGTTGCAATTGTCATCGCGGTCATGCCCACAGCGCCGTCCCATCTTGGCCGCCGCATCCTCGGCGAGCTTGCTCGTCACGTGGGTATAGCGCTTGGTCACCGCCAAGGACGAGTGTCCGAGAATCTCCTGCACAACCCGAATGTCCACGCCCTGTTCGAGCAACGGCGTGGCAGCCGTGTGCCGCGCATCGCGCGGTCGAGCCTCCCGGAGGCCGGCTACCCGAGGCCGGTGGTTCACGCGGTCTGCCGACCGACCCTGGACCTGGGGCTCCGCATCGCGCCGCCAGCAATCATGGGAGGCAGTGCGGTCCGCCCGGCAGCTCCAAGGGCAAGTCGCTTCGCGAGCGAGCACGCTCGCCCCTTGCCCCGCACCGACCCGAACGTCACGGCGGCGGCTCTCGGAGCGATCTGGAGGGACTGCCTGCGCCTTGACACGTAACCATCAATCGTGGCTGAGGCTGGTCGCGCTCGATCCGCGAACAGATCACCGCGTGGCGGCTCGAATGCCTGCGACGAGCGCGGCAACCAGTAGCCCGAGCACGAGCACAAGCAGCACAACAGGACCCAGCAATAGCGTCAGTATCAAGATCAACACCACAGCCAGTTTCAGCTCGGTGCTTGCCCCCGACCAAGCACCATTGATCGCAGCCCAGACAGGGTTCTTTCCCAGCAGCATGGCTTTCAGCCCCCCGGCGACCGCCTGCGTGGTGGGCCCTCCGCTTGCCACAAAATCGTTCAGATCGTCGACCCAGTCCTCCACCTTCCGCGACGCCTTCGCAGTGGCGTACAGCAGGGCCGCTTCTCCCAGGTCACTCAGCGCAGGTGCGAGGCTCGTCGCCACGGGGGCGCCCTTGGTCGCGGGGCTGGCGGTGTTCGATGTTGTCATGTCGTGGCCTCCTCAGCGAGAGTACCTCCGCGGTGGCACGGTGCTGACGCAGCCGGTCAGGACTACCCCACTACAAGCGGCACACGGAGACGTGGCTTGACATGTAACCGTCAGTCGCTCAGACCGCCAACGTTCGGGAGAGGCGGTTCAGGCGATCGACTCGGCCTGGTAGTGCGGCGAGGTCGTCGGCTGTGCTTGCGTCGAGGTCTTCGCCTTCCATCCAGCCAGGGGGTATGTCGCCCTCGGTCATCACACCGATTCGCTCGGCGAGGTGGCACAGCTTGAAGGAAACGCTGCGTAGGAAGAGATCCTCGCCGATTGGAGCGAGTTGACCGCCGCTGTCGACGTACGCCTGGAGGATGCGGCTGATCTGTTCGCCGCGTACGCCGCCCTGGCAGCGTGAGCTACCGGACGCAGAACGTCCGCAATCGGGGGTACGTTGCCGGTATGTCCGACTTCACGATCAAGGCGCTCACGCCGGAGACGTTCGACGACTTCGCCGCTCTCGTCGAGCGGAACAAGGGCATGTTCGCCAGCTGCTGGTGCACGCATTTCCATCCCGACTGCGCGGAGAAGGGCCAGAGCGCCGAGGGGAACCGGGCGCTCAAGCAACGTCTGGTGGCCGACGGGATCGCGCACGCGGCGCTGGTCTACGACGGCGACCGGGCCGTCGCCTGGGCGGAGTACGGATCACCCGAGGAGCTGCCCAACATCCAGCACCGCAAGGAGTACGTGGCCACCGCTGAGCGAATGCCCGACTACCGGGTCACCTGCATCCTGGTCGAGCGCGGCCTTCGCGGTCAGGGCCTGGCGGCGATCGCGCTGCGCGGAGCCGTCGAGCTGATCGCGCAGGCCGGCGGCGGCCTGGTCGAGGGCTACCCGCACGACACCGGCGGGGTGCGGAAGAAGAACTCATCGTTCCTCTACAACGGCACCCGCACGATGTACGAGCGCGAGGGCTTCACCTACGACCGGCCCAAGGGCCTGGGCAACTGCGTGATGGTGCGCGAGGTCGCGCCGAGCACGCGCAACTGAGCCGGTCGAGTGCACTTCGGTTCAAGGGGTTGAGCAACCATGGCTGACACCAGATACCGCGTCACCGCGGCATCCATCACCCTTCACCCGCGTCAGCTCCTGATGCCCGAGGCGGACGAACGGCACAACCGGCCGGCATGGTTCTTGAGCCCCGAGGCCGAGTGGCGCCTGATCGAGGTGACCCTCACCGAGGGGATGCTGCTGCCCGCCGCCGTAAACCCTCCCGACGTGGCACAACTCCTGCAGGCGGGCCTGATCGAACCTGTCCAACCGGACTAACAGGTCTGTGCCAGACGATTAGTCGGCCCGGCGGTAAACGGAGACGTGGGAGTAGGAGTCGGCGGTGAAGTCCGAGCCGTGCCAGTCGGCGTGGCGGGATTCGAGGGTGAAGCCGGATAGTTGGGCCATGAGGTCTAGTTCGGCGGGCCAGATGTAGCGGTGTGGGGTGCGGTAGAGCTGGGCTTGTCTGGTGTCGTCGAAGTGGAAGTGATGAGAGACGACGTGCTGGTTGAGTACGTCGTACGTGTCCAGGAGGATGTAGCCGGGTTCGGAAACGCCGACTGTGGCTGGGGTGCCGGGTGGGAGCCTGCGGAGCTCGGGGACCCAGAGCTCGATGACGAATCGGCCGCCTGGTTGGAGATGGCGGGCGGCGTTGCGGACGCAGGCGACCTGCTCGGCTTGGGTGAGCAGGTTGGAGATCGTGTTGAAGACCAGGTAGACGAGCGTGAACTCGCCCTGGACTTCAGCGGTTGCCATGTCGCCGATGACAACGGGGATTGTTGCTTCATCGACCTTGGTTCGCAGCTGTTCGACCATTGCCGTCGACAACTCCACGCCGGCGACCGGTACGCCGTACTCGGACAGCGGTACGGCGACGCGGCCAGTGCCGATGGCGAACTCGAGCGCACGGCCGCCATCAGCGAGTTCGGCCAGCCGCTCAACGGTCGGCGCCAGTACCTCTGGAGCGAACATCCCGATGCCCGGCGTGTCGTATCGGCCCGCCACATCCGCATCCCATAGCTCTTCCTGCATGCCAGCCACCCTGGCAGTGAACTGTCCCGCCGTGCCAACGATTTATGGCTGCCAGCGGAGCTTGTCCTCGCGCTCGTCCTCGCCGATCTTCGTGAATCCGAGGCGGTCATACAGCCTGCGAGCGTTCAGGTTGTCCTTCTCGACGCCAAGATCCAAAGGGATCCCGGCGCCCGCGGCCTCGGACTGCAATGCGGTGATGATCGCCGTGCCTATACCGCGATTCTGTACGCGCGAGAGGAGTTGGATGCCGCACAACTCGATCGACTCGACGGTGCGGCTGACTCGGAGGCGGCCCACGGGGCGGTCGTCGAGCTCGACGACGCTGGTTTCCTGGAGTACCTCGGTGCTCCACTCCGCGAAGCCAGCCCGCCACTCGACCTCGTCGAAGTCCGCGGGCAGCTGTCCCTGCGCCCGCGTCGCCTCGATCGACACCTCGGTGAGAAACCCGACGTCCTCCAGCTCAGCGGGCCGGATCGAATAAGACGCTGCCATGACTGAGCTACTCGCCTACCTCGCCGTCGGTTGCCTCGCGGAGGAGGTCCAGGTGGCCGAGGTGGCGGGCTGTTTCCTCGATCAGGTGGGCCAGGGCGTAGCGGAGTACGAACGTCATGCCGTCGGACTTGGCGCGGTCGTCGAGGGAGGCGGCGGCGGTTATGTCGCGGGAGCGTGCGCACTCGGCCCGGTACGACGCGAGCAGGCCCTCGACGGTGTCGTCGGGGGCGAGCGGGAAGGCGCCGTGCGGGCCTTCCTCGGTCCACGGCCACTCGACGTCGAGACCGGCGAAGTCGATCGCGAACCAGAATCGCTCGACCCCGGTGAGGTGCTTGACGATGCCGGCCGGGGTGAGCGCCGACGGATGGACCGGCTGGGCGAAGGCCTGCGCCTCGGTCAGGCCGGAGACTTTCAGTTCGACCGTGGCGCGGAGGAAGTCCAGCAGGCCGGTGAGCGTGCTGCGTTCGTCACCGTCCTCGGCGGGCCGGACGCGGGTGATTTCGGGCATGCGATCACGGTAGGCCCGATAGACCTTTGTGAGAAACGTTGAATGGCGGGCGTTCGCGAGGGTCAATAGGGTCGTGGAGACTTACCGCAATCCGGTGCTGGCCGCGTCGGTGGTCGTGCCGCTGGTGGTGTGTGCGTTGCTGATCCCGTTCCGGGACAACTTCGACAATGCGAACCTGGCGCTGCTGCTCGTGCTGGTGGTCGTGGCGATCGCGGCCTTCGGGGTACGGCTGGCCGGCGTTTTTGCGGCGGTGTCGAGTGCGGTGTGGTTCGACTTCTTCCTGACCATGCCGTACAACCGGTTCGAGATCCAGCACCGCGACGACATCGAAACCACCCTGCTGCTGGTGCTGATCGGGGTCGGGGTGACCGAGATCGCGATCTGGGGCCGTCGGCAACAAGCCCGGGCGTCGCGGCAGCGCGGCTACCTCGATGGCGTGATCACCACCTCGCAGGCGGTCGCCGCGGGCGGTTCCACCGACGAGCTGATCGATCAGGTGCGGGCCCAGCTGACCGCCGTACTGCGGATCGACGGGGTCAAGTTCGTTGCCGGGGACAAGCAAACGACGGCACCGCGGTTGAACCCGGACGGGACCGTGACGCGGGCCGGGCAGGTTGTGAAAGTCGAACGCGACGGCCTGCCGACCAACACCGAGATCGAGCTCCCGGTCCAGCACGCCGGCGCCGTCCGCGGCCGCTTCCTGCTCACCGCCGCGGCCCGCATCGCCCGCCCGGACCTCGAACAACGCAAGGTCGCCGTCGCCCTGGCCGACCAGGTAGGCGCAGCCCTGTCCTCCCAGGAAGCAGCCCACGCCCACCTCTGAGCCGGACTGCCTTGAGCTGGCCCGCGGGAGCATCACGTCCTGGGTGGCCACCGGTCCCGGCGCCGTACCCGCTTCCACGAGTACGGCGCCGCCAGATCGCGCCCGCCTACGACCTGTAAATCCGTAGGCGCGCCGCGCCCGCTCGCGAGAGCGGCCGGGCTGGGGCAAGATCCGCAGGTGGACCAGGAAAAGTTGCTCGTCACGGCCGGCACGCTCGCCAACCGCACCGGGTATCCCGTGCCGTCGATCATCAACGCCCAGGCGTCGACCGACGGCCGGTACGTCGTACTGGAGCCTGGCGCGACGGGTCCGGTCCTCTACGTGACGGAGGACGCGGGGGAGTTCTCCGACCCGCTGCTGCACCTGGTGATCGCGCAGGAGTTCGTGATGGTCGGGGCCGGGCTGAATCGGCATCGGCAGATGCTTCCGGTGATCATCGGGGCGCCGCTCTTCGTGCTCGGGATCGTGCTGTCACTCGTCATCGGCTGGGCCTGGGCGCTGGGCATCGTCCTGGTCGCGATCCCGGTCGTCTGGGCGTCGTACGAGGCGTTCTGGAATCGCCGCTTCATGCGTCAGGTGGACGCTCGCCTGGCGGAGGTGCTGGGAATCGAGCCGCTGGCCGAGGGCCTCCGCCAATTGGCCGAAGCGCGCCGGTGGAGAAAGACCTTCTCCTGGCTCTACCTCGGCGCATTCCCGCTGCCACCAGAACGCCTCACCTGGCTGAACAACGACCAATCGAAGACCACCTGAGATCCCCCGAGCGACTGGGCTGGCTGAAAGCCGCGGGAACCTCTTCGTGAGTGGGAATTGATCGGATACCAATTGGGTTCTACAACCGCTTTCCGTGTGTGGCTTTCGGTTGGGGAACGCTGGGTTGATCCTCAGGTGTTGTTAAGGGTGGGACCGTAGTATCGGGGCATGGCCCCGGATGTGGGTCGCCAGGAGGATGACATGCAGAGCAGTAACCCGGTCCTGAACCGGTCGAGTGCGTTTGCGCCTGGCCAAGGCCAGGCATACCCGGGGGCCGCTCCGTACGGCCAGCCTGGTCCGTATGGCTATGGTCAGCCCGGTCAGTACGGCGGACCCGGTGGGCCGGGCCAGCAGTACCAGGGGGCACCGGCCGACAGCCGCCCCATGACGTTGGACGACGTCATCGTCAAGACCAGCCTGACCCTTGGTGTAGTCGTTCTGACCGCCGCGCTCGCGTGGTGGTGGACGCCGGACAACCTGGTCACCCCGGTGTTCCTGGCCGGTGCGTTGCTCGGCTTCGCGATGGCGATGGTGCTGAGCTTCTCCCGCCGGGTCAACCCCGTGCTGGTGATGGTGTACGCCGCGGCCGAGGGTGCGTTCCTCGGAATCGGCAGCAAGTTCATCGCGGCGTGGGTCGGTGATTCCGGCATCATCGTTCAGGCCGTGCTGGCCACGATGGTGACGGCCGGGCTGACGCTGGCGACGTACAAGTACTTCAACATCAAGGTGACGCCGCGCTTCACCCGGATGGTCATCGTCGCGACGATGGGCTTCGCGGGCGTGCTGCTGATCAACCTGGTGCTGAGCCTGTTCGGTGTCGGCACCGGCATCTCCGGCATGGGCCCGATGGGGCTGCTGTTCGCCGCGATCGGCGCCGGCCTGGCGGTGTTCAACCTGATCCTCGACTTCGACATGATCGAGCAGGGGGTCCGGCACGGCGCCCCGCAGAACGAGGCCTGGCGGGCCGCCTTCGGCCTGACCGTCACCCTGGTCTGGCTGTACTGGAACCTGCTCCGCATCCTCGCCATCCTTCGCGGCGGCGACTGATCATCAACCAACCGAAGCGCCGGCCCAGGTGGGCCGGCCCTTCGGCTTTTCTGGCATCCGGAAGGGGATTGTCCGGATTGCGGTTTACCGTGAGGGAATGAGCACGGTTGTGGGAGGGCTGACGGTACGGGCGCTTGGGCCTGAGACCTGGGGTGCCTACGCGGAGCTGGCGGAGCGGCATAACGGGGTGTGGGGTGGGCGCTGGTGCACGTGGTTCCACACGGTGCATGGCGAGAAGACGTTCGAGGCTAACAGCAATCGCGAGCTCAAGCAGCGGCTGGTTGCGGAGGGGCGGGCGCATGCGGCGGTCGTCTTTGACGGGGTGGCCGTGGCCTGTCTGTTCGAGCAGGCCGAGTTCACGTATGTGCGGGCCAAAGGCAAGAACCATTGCGTGATGCGCACGAAGATTTCGCCGGCTGGTTGAGGAGACTGGCATGGATCGACTGACAGCGGTTGAGCTCCAGCAGGAGGACTGGCGGGTCGTCGACGGCGACGCGTGCGCATGGTTCGAGGCGCCGTCACACGCTGCCGGAGCGGCCCTGGTCGCCCGCATCGCCGAGCTGCCGGATGGCGGCGGCCAGGCGGGTGGCAGCCGCATCGCGGAGCGGGCTGACGGCAACGGCATGCCGGACGTGGATCTGCGGGCCAGCGGGGTACGCATCCGGATCCGCGCAGTCAGCTCTTCAGGGCTGAGCGCGGATGTGGCGCAGGCTCAAGCGATTTCGGCCGCCGCCCGGGAGCTGGGCCTGGTCCCGGATCCGGCGGTGCTGCAGAGCGTGCGGGTAGCGATCGATGCCGTTGACAAGGCTTCGGTGAGGTCGTTCTGGCGGACTGTCCTCGGCTACGAACCGCTTGGCACGGACGGCCTCGGGGATCCACAACGCCGAGATCCGGCGATCTCGTTCCACCCCCAGGATCCGCCGCGACCGCTGCGCAACCGCCTCCACGTCGACGTCGTCCGGCCTCCCGCCGCGGTAGAGGCGGCCAAGGCCGCGATCGGCCGCGAGGCGTACGGCGCCTACCAGCTCACCGTCGCCGACGACGAAGGAAACGAGGTCGACCTCGTCCCAGGCGGTCAGCTCTCCGAGGACAGCGACTGGCACACGCTGTTCGGCGCGATGACCTTCTATCCGACGACATCGCCCGTACAGGCGAGTCATCTGGCAACCGCAGTCGCGGAGCTGGCCGACGATCTCGGGGTACCCATGCTGGTGGATCTGCGGCCAGACGGCGTCACGATCGACGGCGGGAAGGACCAGTGGGAGGACAGCGAGGGCCAGCCCGAGCCCCGCTTCGTGGAGCTGGCCGGCCGCATCCAGGCCGCGGCGCGCGACCTAGCGCTCGTACCGGATCCGACCAACCTGCGGTTCGTCCAATTCGGCATCGACGCCCTCGATGTTCCGGCGGTACGCGCGTTCTGGACGACCCTGCTCGGCTACCAGCACGACCCGCGGACGGAACTCACCGACATCTACGATCCGCGCCGGCTCAACCCCGTGCTCTTCTTCCAGCAGCTGGACGGAGCCGACGAAGGCCGGCGCCGTCAGCGCAACCGCATCCACCTCGCCGTATGCGTCCCGAGCGACCAGGCTCAGGCCTGCGTCGACGCAGCTCTCGCGACCGGCGGCCGGGTGGTGAACGACACAACCCTCGCCGACCCAGAAGGCAACGAAGTCATCCTGAGCACCCAGCCGTAACGGCGAAGACCCGCCCTTCCACCTGAAAGGGCAGGTCTTCGGGTGTTCAGACTCCTGTTCGGCGTGTCAGCCCATTCGCCGGTGCGCTCTGACCAGGTCGTATTCGTGGACGATGGCGGTTGCGTGCCCGTGCGCGAGGGCGTACTCGCTGGAAAGCCATCTCACTCTGTCGTCGAAGCGCAGGAACGACGGTCCGTCGTTCATCAGCTGGAACCACTCGGTCATCTCGCGTCCGGTGCACCTGGGCACCTTCTCCACCAAACGCTGGTGCGTCTCCTCGGAGTGGTTCAAGCCCATGTTCGCCTCCCGTCATCGGGGTACCGCGTAGTTATCGACTGTGCACCACGTTGCCACCCGGAGGCAAGACTCCCGACATGAAAGTCCCCGCTCAGCGGACGCGCTATTGCCCAACCGGAACGGCGTCGGTGGAGGGCTCGTCGACGCGTTCCACGTCGGCCTTCGGGTGACGTCGGCGGTGGCGCAGGGCTGCCCAGCGGCCCCGCGGTCCGCGTTCGCGGCCGGCGACCTCGGTGGCCGCGACCTCCGTACCCGCCGTACGAGCGGCCTGTGCGGCGGCCTCGGCGATCGGCAGGATCGCCTCGCCACGGAAGGGCTCTGGGTGCACGAACGACTCCGGCCCGACACCCATTGCCGCCGCTACAGACGGCAGCAGCGCGGCCGACGCCGCGGCGTACCCGGTGGCCGACGGGTGGAAGTTGTCGCGCCCCCACATCGTCGGGTTGGTCCGGAACACCTCGCCGAGCAGCGACCCGAGAGACACAGTTCGGCCGCCTGCTTCGACCACTGCGATGGTCTGAGCGGCGGCCAGCCGGCGGCTCCAGGCCCGGGCGACCTGCCGCAGCGGCGGCATGATCGGCGGAACCACGCCGAGGTCCGGGCAGGTACCCACCACCACCTCACAGTTCGCAGCCCGCAACCTGCGGACCGCGGTCGACAGCAGCCTGACCGAGGTCGACGGTGGCATCTGCTCCTTCACGTCGTTGACGCCGATCAGGATGACGGCCACGTGCGGCCCCGCCTGCAGGGCGGCATCCACCTGCCCGGCCAGATCGGTCGACTTCGCTCCGGTCTTCGCTACGTCGACCAGGCGCACCGGGCGCTTGGCCAGCTCGGCGAGACCGGACGCCAGCAGGACGCCAGGTGTCTCCTCCGGTGACTCGGTGCCGTAGCCGGCAGCGCTGGAGTCGCCGAGGATGGCGAACGTGATCGGATGTCCTGGAAACCGGCCGAACAGGCCGTCGCCCGGAGTGGGGTAGTACCGCATCGGGCCGATCACGCGCTTCGCATACTCGGCCTCAGCGGTCAGTACGCCGTACAACGTGGCACCGATGAGTCCGAGTCCCCCGCCCCCCAAGGCTGCGGCCTGGGCCAGTCGCTTGGCGGCCCGGGCTCTACTCATGAGTCAAGGATTACACGCTGTGACACCCGCGCAAGTGAAAATAGGGGAAAGCCGTACGTATCACTACAGTAAAGATGTGCGTTACGCAGAATCTCTCCTGGACCTGGTCGGCAACACCCCGCTGGTGCGGCTGTCGAAGACGACCGACGGTGCCAAACCGCTGGTGCTCGCGAAGGTCGAGTACTTCAACCCGGGCGGCTCGGTGAAGGACCGCATCGCGGTCCGGATGATCGAGGCGGCCGAGGCGTCCGGCGAGCTCAAGCCGGGCGGCACGATCGTCGAGCCGACCTCCGGCAACACCGGGGTCGGGCTGGCGATGGTGGCCCAGCAGAAGGGCTACAAGTGCGTCTTCGTCTGCCCGGACAAGGTGAGTGAGGACAAGCGCAACGTCCTCAAGGCGTACGGCGCCGAGGTCGTCGTCTGCCCGACGGCGGTCGCCCCGGAGCACCCGGACTCGTACTACAACGTCTCCGACCGCCTGGTCCGGGAGATCGACGGTGCCTGGAAGCCGAACCAGTACGCCAACCAGAACAACCCGCGCTCGCACTACGAGACCACCGGCCCGGAGCTCTGGGAACAGACCGAGGGCCGGATCACGCACTTCGTCGCGGGCGTCGGCACCGGCGGCACGATCAGCGGCACCGGCAAGTACCTGAAGGAGATCTCGGGCGGCAAGGTGCAGATCATCGGCGCTGACCCGGAGGGTTCGGTCTACTCCGGCGGCACCGGCCGGCCGTATCTGGTCGAGGGCGTCGGCGAGGACTTCTGGCCGGACACGTACGACCGGAACATCTGCGACCGCATCATCGAGGTGTCGGACGCGGACTCGTTCGCGCTGACCCGGCGGCTGGCCCGCGAAGAGGCCATGCTCGTCGGCGGTTCCGCCGGGATGGCGGCCGCGGCGGCGATCCGCCTGGCGCACGAGCTCGACGACCCCGACGCGGTGATCGTCGTACTGTTGCCGGACGGCGGTCGCGGTTACCTGACGAAGGTCTTCAACGACGATTGGCTCGCGCAGTACGGCTTCCTGGCGCACGCGCGGCAGGGCGCGACGCTCGGCGACATCCTCGCCCGCAAGGACGGCAGCATGCCGCCGCTGGTGCACACGCACCCGCACGAGACCGTCGCCGAGGCAATCGCGATCCTGCGCGAGTACGGCGTATCGCAGATGCCCGTGGTCCGGGCCGAACCGCCGGTGATGGCGGCCGAGGTGGCCGGCGCGGTGTCGGAGCGGACGCTGATGGACGCTCTCTACACCAGCAAGGCGCGGCTGGCCGACATGGTCGAGCAGCACATGGACCCGGCGCTGCCGTCGCTCGGCGCCGGCGAACCGGTCGCGAAGGCGGTCGAGCTGCTCGAGGGTAGGGACGCCCTGATGGTGCTGGACGACGGCAAGCCGGTGGGCGTGCTGACCCGGCAGGACCTGCTGGTCCATCTCGCCGTCGACTGACTTTACCGGTCTACGACCGAGGGAATGATGGCGAGCAGGATCGTGACCACGATGCCGATCACGACGGCCGCTGCTCCGGCGATCTGAAGGATTTCCATACCTCAAGAATCCTTCACCACGGCCGTCCGGACATCGGCCTTCGGACCGGTCTTGCCCTCATGCCATGGTCGTACGGCGAACCCCGACGCCTCCTCCTGAAGGAGTCCGGGCAATCCCCTAATGGACCAGCACGAAGTCGCTCGGGTCGAGCCTGCGCGTGCGGCGCCAGTACGACACCGTGAACTCCGGCCAGATGACCGAGTTCCGCCCCTGCGCGTCCAGGTACCAACTGTTGCACCCCGACTGCCAGACCGTGTCGCCGAGCTCGTTCTGGATCCCGCCGACGAACCGCTCCTGCGCCTCCTCGCGCACCTCGACGTACGACGCCCCGCGCCGCCGGAGCAGGTCCAGCGCCTGCATCACGTAGCGCACCTGGGCCTCGATCATGAACACCATCGAGGAATGGCCGAGCACGGTGTTCGGACCGACCAGCAGGAACAGGTTCGGGTAGCCGGCGACGGTGATGCCGAGATGGGCGCCGATGCCGTCGCGCTTCCAGTGCTCGGCCAGGTCGATGTCGTCCTTGCCGAGGATCCGCATCCGGGTCAGGTTGCCGGACACCTCGAAGCCGGTGCCGAGCACGATCGTGTCGCACCGGTGCTCGACCCCGTCCGCGGTGACGACGCCGGTCGGGGTGATGCGCGCGATCGAGTCGGTGACGACGGCAACGTTGGGCCGCGCGAGGGCCGGGTAGTAGTCATTCGAAATGAGGATGCGCTTGCAGCCGATCTGGTAGTTCGGCGTCAGCTTGGCGCGTAGCGCCGGATCGGTCACCTGCTTGCGAAGATGACGTTTTGCTTGGATTTCCAAGGCTTTCATCAGCTTCGGGTTGCCGGCGAAGCCGAGACCGCGACCCTCCAGACCCCAGTAGATCGCGTTCCGGATCGCGCGTTGGCCGGCCGGGAAGCGGGCGTGCAGAGCGCGTTCGCGCGGGCCGATCGCCCGGTCCGGCTTGGGCGTGATCCACGGTGGCGTCCGCTGGAACAGGTCCAGGTGCGCGGCCTGTTCGGCGACCTTCGGGACGAACTGGATCGCCGAAGCGCCGGTGCCGATCACCGCGACGTTGCGGCCGCGCAGGTCGTGTTCGTGGTTCCACTGCGCCGAGTGGAACGTCGTACCGGCGAAGGAATCCAGGCCGGGGATGTCCGGCAGCTTGGGCTGGTGCAGGCTGCCGACGCCCGCGACCAGAGCCTGGGTCTCGATGGTCTCGTCGCCGTTCACCGTCACGGTCCAGCGCCCGGTCTCCTCGTCGAACGCCGCCTCGGTGACCTCGGCGCCGTACCGGATCTTGTCGCTGATCCCGTACTTGTCCGCGCAGTGCCTGAGGTAGGCGAGGATCTCGTCCCAGGGCGCGAACATGCGGGTCCAGTGCGGGTTCTGCTCGAACGAGAACGAGTAGAGGTACGACGGGATGTCGCAGGCGCAGCCGGGATAGGTGTTGTCCCGCCAGGTGCCGCCCAGGTCGCCGGCCTTCTCCAGGATGACGAAGTCCTCGCATCCGGCCTGCCGCAACTTGATCCCCATACACAACCCGGCGAACCCGGACCCGACGATGACCACCTGAGCCTCGATCCGTGGATCCTGGCGGGGCTGCGCGGCACTCGGCGGGCACAACGCGGCGTTGGAGGGCGAGGCACGGAGAACCCCACTCCGAGCCTCGCCCTCCGCCTTGCGCTGCACTCCGCCGAGCACCTGCTCGCTCCCGCCATCATCCACGGATTGAGGCTCTGCCATAGCAGCGAAGGTTACCGGCGAGTCACTCAGTGCGGCTAGTGCTTGAGGCGGTGCAGGATCTCGCCGGCGTTGGGGATGACGAGGGTGTCGGGGTCGTTCTCGTACGCCGCGAGGTCGAAGTCGGCCGGATCCAGGTAGGCGAGGTTCGCCCGCCGTACGACGTCCTCCGGGATGCCGGTGGCGAGGGTGACGTGGACGCGGAGGTGCTCGCCGGTCGCCGGGTCCCAGGTGCCGGCGCCGCGGAGGTGGGTCGAGTGCGCGAGTACGCCCCAATGCAGGTCGCGGAATCGCTCCCACTGGCCGAGGAAGTAGTCGCGGCAGTGGTAGCCGATCTCCTCGATCTCCGGGTGCATGGCGGCCAGTTGGGTCACGTGCGGCGCGTAGAGGATGACCTCACCGCCGTCGGCGACGATCGGCTCGACCTTGTAGAAGCCCTTGGCCGCGGTCCAGATGTCCTGGTACTTGGTCGGCATCAGCGATACGACCCGCCGGACCGGATGATCCAGGTAGCGGACGTGGGTCTGGGCGGAGATCTCGGCGGCGGCGCGCCAGGAGGAGCTGGTGTCGCCGAACGCGATCGCGTGCAGGGCTTCGGTGCCCGACTGCGCGACGACGGACAGGGCGAGCTTCTCCGCGGGGATCATCGCGGCGGCTTCGTCGATCAACGCGCGTACCGGCGTGATGCCCGGCATCCCGATGATGTTGCCGCTGGTGATCAGGGCGCCGAGCCAGTGCGAGAAGTCGATCACCTCCTGGCCGGCGACACCGGGGAAGAAGTACTTGTTGCCGCCGGAGAAGCCGACCACCTCGTGCGGGAACACCGGCCCGACCACCAGCGCGACGTCATGCTCGACGACGGCACGGTTGAGCCGGACCGGGACCTCGTCGCGGAGCATCTCGTCGGTGATCTCGCCGACCCGGTCCGCGTGGATGGTGCCGAGGTCGGCGAAGGTGTCAGGCTTCCACCACTCGTGGTTCAGCACGTTCGGATAGTCGCCTCCGAGGTGACCGCGCAACTGCTCTTCGGTCATCTCCGCGTGGGTGCCCAGGGCAACCAAAATGGTGAGCTTGGCGACCCTGCCGTCGAGGGCTTGATGAACCGCCTTCAGCAGCAGCGGAAGCGGGCAGCTCCGGGTCGCGTCGGGGACGATCACGCAAACACTGCGTCCCTCCAGCCCGGCGCCGGCCAGCGAATCGCCGACGAACGCCATCACCTCGTCCTCGGTCAGGACCTGATCCGGTCCACCGATCACCGCCGCCGGTCGCACCTCCGTAGTACTCACAATCCTCGACCCTACCCAGCTCCCGCCCGCCGGGGAATGGCTCCCGGCTGTGATCGATCCGGAACCTCTTGTGAGCAAAGGGAAATTCTCTTCATCGTCAGGTAAGGGAGCGAACCGTTGACCGGTTCGCGGGGCGGGCGCAGGATCGGCATGTCAGCAGGGGAGCGGGCGACAAGCAAGGGGGAGTTCGACCATGTCGGACACGATCGAACGGCCGGCCGGGGCGCGACCCGAGGGATTCGGGGGAGTGGTCCTGCAGGACGGAGATCCGGCGTACGACGAAGGCCGGGCGGTCTTCAACGCGATGATCGACAAACGGCCGTCGATGATCGCGCAATGCGAGTCGGCCGCCGATGTGGTTGCGGCGGTCAACTATGGCGTCGCGCAGGAGCTGGAGATCGCCGTACGAGGCGGGGGCCACGGGGTGGCGGGGACCGCGCTGACCGACGGCGGACTCGTTGTCGATCTGCGGCGGATGAACAGCGTCCAGGTCGACCCGGAGGCGCGAATCGCGCGGGTCGGCGGCGGTGCGACCTGGGGCGATTTCGACCGCGCGTGCCAGCCGTATGGGCTGGCGACGACCGGCGGCCGGGTGTCGACGACCGGGGTCGCGGGCCTCACCCTCGGCGGCGGGTCTGGCTGGCTGGAGCGGAAGTTCGGGCTGGCCTGCGACAACCTGGTGTCGGTCGAGGTCGTCACCGCGGACGGCCGGCTGCTGATCGCCGACGAGACCAAAAACACCGAGCTGTTCTGGGCGCTGCACGGAGGCGGCGGGAACTTCGGCGTCGCGACCTCACTGACCTTCCGGTTGGAGTCCGTGCCGACGACCACGCTCGCGATGCTGCTGTGGCCGGCCGAGGCCGGTCCTGCGGTGGTACGTGCATACCGGGACATGATCGAGCGCGGCGTGTCCGAGAACCTTGGGGGCGGCGTGCTGTTCCTGACTGGCCCGCCGGAGCCGTTCGTGCCGGAGCATCTCCAGGGGCAGCAGGTGGTCGCGGCCGGGGCGATCTACGCCGGGCCCGAGGCGGAGGCGCGCGAGGCGTTCGCGCCGATGTTCGCGCTCGGGCCGGTCGGCGAACTGGTCGCGGAGATGCCGTACGCCGATCTGAACTCGGCGCTCGACGATCCGCCGGGCTTCCGCAACTACTGGTCCGCCGAACACTTGGCCTCGTTCCCCGACCCCGCCGTGCAGGTGTTCTGCGACCGGGCGGAGGACATGGTGATGCCGTCACCGTCGCAGCAGATCTGTCTCCCGTGGGGTGGGGCAGTGTTGCGGGGCGCTGACAAGTGGCCGCTGCCGCACCGCCGGGCCGCGTGGGTCGTGCACCCGTTCGGGCTGTGGGCCGATGCGGCGGACGACGTCCGCGGGCGGCAGTGGGCGCGCGATCTCTGCTCGGACCTGCACGAGTGGTCGACGGGGTACGTGTACCTGAACTTCATCGGCAACGAAGGACAGGACCGCGTCATCGCGGGCTTCGGACAGGACAACTACGACCGGCTCGCCCGGGTCAAGTGCGAGTTCGATCCCGAGAACGTCTTCCACCTCAACCAGAACATCCTCCCCAGCTGGCCTTCAGCCAGCTAGTCGTTCGGCGGTCCGGTGGCCTTCCTTGTGGAGGGGTAGGCGGGACCACTGGACCGCCGCGACGACTGCGTAGGCGACGGCGCCGAGCGGTGCCGCCCAGAGCCGGAAGAATGGCAGCTGCCCGCTGACCGCGGTCGCGGCGAAGATCACGCCGAAGACGATCAGTCCGGCGACCGTGCCTCGCCGCCGGCTGTCGAGCGCCGTACCGGGAAGTGGGCCCAGGTGCCGATCCAGTACGACGCCCAGCGCGCTGAGCCCGGCGACTGCCGTGACTGCGAAGACCAGGCCGCCGGGGATGCCGCCGAGGACGATCGCGAATGCGTTGAGGCCTGTCAAGACCGCGACGGCGACGGCCATGTCCAATGCGCCGAAGGTCAGCTGGCCCATCCGGCGCTTGCCCAGGTCGACACCGTTGGCGGTTCGGGACGGCCCTGGGTCGCCTGTGAAGCGTCGTACGGTCTGGATGATGCCGGTCAGCAGGACGATCAGGATCAGGACGCCGAGGACGGACAGGACCAGGGAGCGTGTCGGGGACATGTACGCGCGGACGTCGCCACCGCCGTAATCACAGGTCGCCGAGGGTGGGAACCAGCTTGTGTGCACAGTCACGCCGGCGCTGTTGTCGCTGCCCAGCTGCCGTGCGCAGTCCTCGCTCGGCTCCCACCAGCCTGGCATCGACGTGGTCACCGCCACTGTCCACGCCATCGCCAGCAGCAGGCCAGCCGTCAGCAGAATCCCCGCCCATCGCTTCACCGCTCTACCCTCTCAGGTGCCCAGTGCGCGTAGCTCTGCCCGGTACTCCGCCCGCCGCCCCATGCGACCAACGGTAGCGTCCACGTGTGACGGCGTACGAAGGTTCTTATCTGTGGGAGCTTCGGCAACAGGTCGGGTCGCGACTGTTGCTGATGCCAGGAGCGCAGGTGCTGGTGGTGGATGCCGGCCGGATCTTGTTTCAGCGCAGCCGGGACACCGGGCTGTGGGAGTTGCCTGCGGGAGCGGCGGAGCCGGGTGGGAGTTTTCGCGCGACGGCCGCCCGGGAGCTGTTCGAGGAGACCGGGCTGGAGGTGGCTTTGGAGGATCTCGTTCCGTTCGCGAGCTTGTCGGAGGCGGAGCTCCACACGCTCACCTACCCCAACGGCGACGTACTCCACTGTTTCGCGTTGTGCTTCGAGGCGCGGCGGTTTCGTGGTTCGCTGAGGCCGGCGGCCGACGAGGTGTTGGAGCTGGGTTTCTTCGACGAGCCGCCGGGGGAGTTGCATCCGCCGACTCAGGTGGTGTTGAGGTTGTACGACGCTTATCGGGCGACTGGGGTGTTTCAGGCCTGGTAGCAGTGTTGGGTGCCGTAGGCGGTGAAGCCGGCCTGGCGGAGGATGGGGGCTGAGGTGGTGGTGCGGCCCTTGACGAGCGCGAGTGTGGCGCCTGCGGCGGCACCGGCTTGGCAGCGGGACGCGAGGAGCGCGCGGTAGGCGCCGCGGCCGCGGGCCTTCTCGAGCACACAACCTCCCCAGAGGCGCACGACGTCGCCCGCCAGCGTATAGCCGGCCGAGCCGGCGATCTCGCCGTCCACTTCCACGACGAACCTGAGGCTCGACCGGTCCCCATCGGCGATCTTCTGAGCCTCGGCGTCGAGGTGCTCCCGCGGTGGACCGGGCCAGCCGAAGACCTCGGAGTCGACCTCCGCGGCCCGATAGATGCTCTCGGCATCCAACGCCGGCCGCACCTCGACATCCTCCGGCACGCCGAGATCCATTCGGTCGATGTTTGCCAGATCACGTGCCAGGATCTCGACGACTTCGACCTCCTCGAAGCCGTGCTGCCGTAGTACCTCGGCGGTGTTCAATGGCGTCGTACGCCCGTCCACCCACCAGCGCACCACCGGCCGGACCGCGCCACGCGCCCGGACCTCGGCGATCACCTCCTCCAGGGGCCGCTCGGTCGCCGACCACTGGACCGAGGCCCGGTCCGCGTACAGCGTCAGCCGATAGTCCGGCCCGATGAAGTCCTCCGCGTCCGGCGGGACGAACACCCAGTCCGCCGCGGCCTCCAGCACTCGTCGCTCCACCCACCGATGTCTACCAGGGGACCGGCCCACCGCGGTTCCCTGGAGGGGGGAGTCCGATCCCTGGTGGTTCCCGGAGTGGAGAGCTTCAATCGGAGCAGGAGAGGGGACATCATGAGCGAGCGAGAGGACTTCCTGGAGTGGGTGGGGGCGCGGCTCCGGGAGGCGGAAGTGGCGCTTCACAACGGAGACGCCGGCCCACGGCGGGCGATCTGGTCCACGTCGGATCCGGTCACCGTCTTCGGGGCGTGGATGGATGCCAACGGCGCGGCGGAGGCGTTCCAGCTGTTCGGGCGACTCGAGGACAGCTTCAGCGACTGCACGTCGTACATGCATGAGGTGATCTCGGCCGACGTGAGCGGCGATCTCGCCTACACGGTCGGCTACGAACACACGGCCGCCAGCGTGCAGGGGGAGCCGCGCAAGTACACGCTGCGCGTCACCCAGATCTACCGTCGCGAAAACGGCGAATGGAAGGTCTTCCACCGCCACGCGGACACCGTCCAAACCACAGCCGACTAGCGGAACGCCAGACCACAACACGCTGCGCAGGGGCCGTGCACCGGACCGCCAGGCCAACACGCTGCGCAGGGTCCGCCCACCGGACCGCCAGGCCATCACAATGCTGCCGGCGCGGGGCACATCCCGCTTGAGGCCGAGCTGGTGCTGCGATTGTGATGGCCTGGGCGTCCGGACCTGAGCCACTCACCAACGGCGCGATGCGGCCCCGGACCACGCTCGAACCTCGGGCGGGCGGCGCGCGATGGCCGGGTTGGTGAGTGCGGCAGGTCCGCAGTTGCCGGGGCGGCCGGGCGGCAGTTGTCAGGGCAGGCGGGCGGCTTCGGTGCGGAGGTAGTCGGTGGTGGAGCGTGGGGTGATGCCGCGTTCGCGGAGTGGTTCGTCGGTCCAGTCGGCGGCGCTGAGGTCCTGGAGCAGACCGCCACCGAGGGCCGAGGCGAGCCCGTCGTTGGTCCGGTTGAGCAGGCGGATCGCGAGCCGGGCGGCGAACCGTGGCATCCGCTGGACCTTCATTTTGCGATGGGTGAGGTCCTCCGCGATGGCGATCGCCTCGTTCCGGCTGAGCGCCTCGGGGCCGCCGAACTCGACCACCGCGGGCGGATCGGGTTCGACCGTGACCGTCGCGACCAGGGCCGCGACGTCGTCGGTGCTCACCCACCGGTGCTTGGTGTCGCCCTTGCCGATCACCGACACCTTGCCCGCGCCGATGTCGAACCGCCCGAGCGGCCCGAGATGAATCTCCTGGAACGCATCCGGCCGCACGATCACACTCCGCAGGCCTGACATCCAGAGGCGCTTCTCGTTCGCCAGTTTCGCGTTCTCCAGCGTCGTACCGATCCCGGAGTCGACACCGGCGAAGGAGAGGTAGACAAACCGCCGTACGCCGGCTCCCTCGGCCGCCTCGATCAACGACGCCATACCGTCCCGATCGACCTCGCGAATCGACGGCCCGGGCTGACCGGCCAGCCGGCGACCGATGACCGTCGCGGTCGCGATCACGGTCTCCACTCCCTGACACGCGGCGACCAGGCTGTCCGGATCGACCAGATCGCCCCGGACAACCTTCGCCCCCAACCCACTCAGCCGATCCCCGTCCGTCCCCGGCCGAACCAGGCACCGCACGTCGTGCCCATCCGCCAGCAACAACCGGACAACCCGCCCGCCCAACTCCCCAGTCCCACCCACCGCAAGCAACATCACAACCCCCTAAAACAACCCCCACCCCGACCGTGACCCCACCACCCCACGTCTGGCAACCCTTTCCGGAACATTTTCGTCACCTGGTGCCAATTTGTTTCCGAAGATCAGCTGCCGGAGGTGGGCGAGGAGGTTGCTGGTGGCAACTAATCAGCTGGGGGTGCGGCCGGGCTTTTCGGTCGGGCCGGCGGGGTTGCCGCCGGCGACGCAGCCGACGTACAGCTCGATCTGGGTGCGGAAGCGCTCCACGGCGGCCCGGTCGTGGTGTACGACGCCAGCGGCTTCAACCCGCTGGGTGCGGCGATGTTCGAGGGTGCCGTTTCGGCCGCGGGTCGCCCGCGGCCGCCGGCGTCGCAAGGTACTTGCCGTCGGCAACACCTGCCGCGGATTCCGGTACGCCGCGCAGGAACGTCGGGTTCTGCGCGACCAGCTTCTCCAGCCAGCGGTCGAAGTCCTGTGCCATCTGCAGGATCGCGGCGTCGGCGACCAGATCGCGCCAGCCGAGCTGGTTGTCGATGCGCCCGTCGTGGTACTTGCTCAGGTCAACGATCAGCCGTCAACCGTCGTCTCCAGCACCGTCCACGGTCCGCAGGCTAGCTCTCCCGCATCCCCAGGTTTTCAGCCCATGCTTTTCTGGCCGTCGATCGTTTCGCGGATGATGTCCGCGTGGCCGGCGTGCTGGGCGGTTTCGGCGGCGATGTGGAGGAAGACGCGGCGGACCGACCAGAAGACGCCCGGTGGCTGCCACGGAGCGGCCGGGAGTTCGTAGCTGGTGTTGAGGTCTAGGGTGCGGACCAGGTCGTCGGTGGCGGCCGCGACCTTCTCGTACTCGGCCAGTACGTCGGCCAGCGTCTCACCTTCGACCAGGCGGAAGTTGCTCTCCCACTCGGCGATCATCTCCGGGGTGAACTCGGTCTCCTCAGGTGTGTCCTGACCGCCACCGTTCTGCGCGAACTCGGCCCACTGCCGCTCGACCGCGGTGACGTGCTTGATCAGACCGCCGACCGTCAACGCGCTGACGGTGCTCCGGGTGTTCGCCTGCTCGTCGGTGAGCCCCTGCGCGGTGTACCGGAGGAAGTACCGGTGCTTCCCCAGGAAGTCGAGGATGTCTGCCCGCTCACTCTGCTCGATCGTCATACGACGAGCCTAAGAGCCATAGCGGCCAGTTGGTGTCCTCTACTTTTCACCAATCACAACCTGGCACAGAGCTGCTGCGCGGGGCTAAGGTGCCTAGGGGGTGGTGTGGGGGCCGAACCCGTTGCGGACAAGGGATTTCGAAGACCTCGGGCAGTTCTGCCCGGGGCCCGTTGTTGTCATGCCTGGATCACATGCTCCGAGGGGGCGCCACAGTGGGAACGATCACGACCAGCGATGGCATCGAGATTTTCTACAAGGACTGGGGTGACGGTCAGCCGATCGTCTTCAGTCACGGGTGGCCGCTGTCAGCCGACGACTGGGACAACCAGCTGCTGTTCTTCCTGCAGCAGGGGTACCGCGTCATCGCGCACGACCGCCGCGGTCACGGCCGCTCCACCCAGACGGGTGAGGGCCACGACATGGACCACTACGCCGACGACCTTGCCGCGGTCGTCGAACACCTCGACCTGCACGACGCCATCCACGTCGGTCACTCGACCGGCGGCGGCGAAGTCGTGCACTACCTGGCTCGGCACGGTGAGAGCCGGGCCGCCAAGGCCGCGCTGCTCTGTGCGGTACCACCGCTGATGGTGAAGACCGACGCCAACCCCGAAGGCCTGCCCAAGGAGGTCTTCGACGACCTCCAGGCCCAGTTGGCCTCCAACCGCTCGGAGTTCTACCGGGCTCTGCCGACGGGGCCGTTCTACGGCTTCAACCGCCCCGGCGCCGAGTCCTCCGAGGCGATCATCGCGAACTGGTGGCGCCAGGGCATGATGGGCGGCGCCAAGGCCCACTACGACGGCATCGTCGCGTTCTCCCAGACCGACTTCACCCAGGACCTGCAGCAGATCACCATCCCGGTCCTAGTCGTCCACAGCGAAGACGACCAGATCGTCCCGTACGCCGCATCCGGCCCGAAGTCAGCCGATTTGCTCAAGAACGGCATCCTCAAGACCTATCAGGACCTCCCGCACGGCCTACCCACCACGCACGCCGACGTAGTCAACGCCGACCTCCTCGAGTTCTTCCGTTCCTAGCGACACCAACCTCCAGTCGACGCCGTACGGCGTACGAGTCAGCGGAGGGCGCCACGTGTGACGTGGCGCCCTCCGGATCGGTTACGGGGTCGGGTCGGCGTAGGTGCCGCCGAAGATGTCGGAGTTGCCGAAGGCGCCCGGGCACACCTGCTGCACGGGTGGGGCTACGGCGTCAGGCTCTTGCGTCTTGGACAACTGATGGACGATGTCCTCCTCACCGCGTGGCTCCTCGGGGTCGGCCACCGGTCCGCCGGCTGCCACTGCCTCGTTGTGCAGTGCGAGGCGGTAGGCGTCGATCGGCGGGCAGTCCGCGGCCCGTCGTACGTCGTTCCAGACGGCCGCGCCATAGGTGCGCGTGGCCGCCGCATAGACGTAGTCACCCAGGAACTCAGCTGCCAGGTTGTTCTGACTGCTGCCCCTCGGGTCGCCGCCGGGGCTTCGGTGCACCGCGGTGAAGGCGCCCACCGTGCCACCCGAAACGTCGGCGTGCTTGACCACGGCGAGCAGGTTGCGCGGCGACGACGTGTCGTTGCGGAACGGTGTGGTGAAGGCGTTGTAGACCACCCAGACGTCGGTCCCGTTCGGTGAGATCGCCGGGGCGGCGTAGTAGCCGCGATCGCCGCCTGTCTCGATGGTCCTCGTGCTCCAGGACGAGCCACCGTTGGTCGAGGTGGCGAACATCACGTGCTCGTTGTTGAGGCCGTCACGGCCGTCGGCCCACGCGTTGACGATCCGGTTCGTCGCGTCGGCGCCGGTCGGCGCGCCGTTGGCGATGTCCACGCTCGGAGCCGGGCCGAGGTCGTCGCGGGCTCCCGCGATACCGTCTTCGACACACCGCCCGATGGACGGCTCGAAGGCGTTGCACAGGTCGGTCGCGGGGATGATCGGCCGGGCTTTGGTCCAGTGAGCACCGCCGTCGAAGGACTTGGCCATGATCTGGAAACCGTTACCAGGCAGGCCGAACGCGCCTTGGTAGGCGAACACGTACGCCACACCGTGGCTGTCGGTCCGGACGCTGCACCCGGACCTGCCGAATCCCTGCCGGGTGTTGGGGTTCGCGGCCGCCGGTGTGACCTGGTGCGTGGTCCAGCTGTCACCACCGTTGGTGGATGTCGCCACCACCAGCGGCTCCGACCGGCCCGGCACACCGCGGTAGGCCGCGTAGCAGATGTAGGCGTGACCGAAGAACGGGCTCGACGAGGCGTTGTCGGCCCAGACCTGCTCCTTGTCGGAGAACAGCGCCGCGTTCTGCTTGCTGACGATCACCGGCCTCTTCCAGTTGGCCTTGTTCGTCACGATGCTCTCGGTCAGCCCCGTCGAGGCCGGTGCGTCGATCCGCGACACCGCGATCGCCTCGAAACCAGCGAACGTCCTGCGTCCTGGGAAGTTCGACGCCAGGTTCGCGTAGTACAGCCGGGAACCATTCGCCCAGGAGAAGCCGCCGTTGCGGTACACCGGACCGAACGCGACCGCGGGATCACCGTCGGACACCAAGCCTGATTCGTAGTACCAGGGCAGGGTGCCGATCGGGCCGAACTGCGGTGCGCACAGCGGATCGGTGTTGCCGGGAACGCCGAGGCAGTTCCGGGCAGTCCAGCCTGTGTACGTCGGCTGGATCCACGTCGTACCGCTGTTGAACGAGAAGTAGACCCCCGATCCGCCGACCCCGTCGGTGAACGGGCAGTCGTTGTCGGGCCCCGCGTTGCATGCCTCCATGTCGATGTTGTCGTTCGCGCCCGCCGCCAGCACGGCCGGGTGGTTGGCGTCGATCGCCACCGCCGGCTCGTTCTGCTTGTTCTGCGAGAACGGCCCGGTCGGGCTGCCCACGGTGATGAGAGTGTCCGGATTCAGCGCACTCGCAGTCCCCGCCGGCACCACCAGTAGTGCCGCCGCTCCGATGATCCCCACCCATAAACGCTTGCGCATGGGCCCCTCCTTTCGCCCAAGAGCGAGGAGCCGAGGTGTGGTCCCCGCTCACGAGGAAACCTCTCGGCCCGAAGCTACGCCGCAATCGAACCCTGCGCGAGACCTGAGAGCCGCTCCTCCCGTGCCGGGCACGGACGCGAAGTTCCGTACGGCGCACGGATGACCGGGGTCCGGATCGCTCGCAGCCTGGCGGCAGGTCTTTCCAAGGAGCTGATCGAGATGTTGATCCCGTCCGAAATGGCAGCCGCCGTGGCCGCCGAGCGCCGCCGTAAGCTACTCACCGCAGCCGAAACGCACCGCAGAGTACACGGATCCGATCCCGTACCACGCCCGAAGTTCAACGTCAGCCGAGGTCTGGCGACGGTCCTGGCCGGTTTGGTACGGCGCGGTGCAGTGCCTCTGTCGCAGACAGCCGCTGTCCCTCGTCGTCCCTGGGCGAACAGTACGGCGGCCAAGGCCTCGAGCGCCCGTACGAGGACGAACGACTGACCGGCCAGGACAACTGCCTCGACGCAGCTGGCCATGAGCCTCTCGGCCTGGGCGAGATCCCCTTGCTCATAAGCCCGTTCGCCCAGCACGTAGAGCGCTCGAGCGGCGCATCGTTGATCGCCGAGGCGGCGCAACGTCGGTAAAGTCCCGGCGACCAAAAGCGCAGCCTCGTCGTGGTCGCCGCGCAACCAGGCCAGTTGGCCGAACGCAAGGGTGGCGTGGACCTGGTCCTCCTCACTGCCGGCCGCTTCCGCCAAAGCCCTGCTCTCGGTGAGCCACTCGTGCACCTCGTCGTCGGCGATACCGGCGTACATCGCCCGTTGCGCCATCAGGACAGTCAGCGCGCGGTCCCATGGGTGATCATCGCCGAGCAACGCCAATGCCTCGTGCAGTTTGGGCAGCATCAGTTCGGGCTCGATCCACATCGCCGCCGTTCCGACCGCCAGGGCTGCCGTGGACTTGGTGACGTCGTCCAGACCGGTGGCAAGCCGAGCTGCCTCGGCGGCGAGGTCGTAGGCGTCGCGAGCGTCCGAGTTGTGCAGGATCGCGCTGGCGGCGGCGAGGCCGGCGGCGACGCCGGGCGTGGCGGGCGGATCGCCGAGGCCGCGCACCCTGCCGATCCAGTCGCGCGCCTCGAGATGCTGGCCGGTGACGTCCCAGAACCGTTGCAACGCAGCGATCCAGTGCCAGGCGGACTCGACCTCGCATCCGGCGATGCTCTCCGCCAGACCGGCCCGGAGGTTGGGCTGCTCGGCTGTCAATCGGTCGACCCAGCTCCGTTGATCCTTGCCGCGCAGCCCGTCCGCGCCCTCTTCGGCGAGTCCCAGCTAGTAGTCGGCATGCAGACGCCTGACGGCGGATTCGACTCCGGACTGGGTCGATCGCTCGGCGGCGTACGCGCGAATGGTCTCCAGTAGCCGGTAGCGGCGGCTGATCCGGCCAACGGTCGAGACGAGCGACTTGTCGACCAGCCTCGGCAGCAAGGTGATCACCGACGCGTCCGCCGGGCATACCGCCCGGGCGGCCTGGTAGTCGAAGTCGGCGGGGAACACACCGAGGCGATCGAGCAGCATCCGCTCGTCGTCGTCCAGCAGTTCGTAGCTCCAATCGATTGCCCCGCGCAACGTTTGCTGTCGCGCCGGCGCCGTACGCGCACCTGCTGACAGCAACTCGAAACGTTGGTCCAGGTGCTCGACCAGGCCGGCGGTCTCGGCGGAGGCGGGGGCGATCATCGGCGGCACCGGCAGCGGCCGTACCCCGTAGGTCACCTCGGCCGGTACGCCGAGCGGCTCACGGCTGGTGGCGAGGACGCGAATCCGGCCACCCGCGGTCAGCAGGTCGGCCACGATCTCAGCGGCTTCCGCAACCACATGCTCGCAGTTGTCGACAACCAGCAGGCACCGCAGTCCGCCGGCCACCTCGCGGAGAGTGTCACGCAGCGACCATCCCGCCTGCGGTACGACGCCCAGTGCCCGGGCCAACGTGTCGCCGACCAGATCAGCGTCGACAGGCGCCAGGTCCGCGAACCGAGCACCATCCGGCAACGAGCCCGCACCGACCGCCGCCATCCGGAGAGCGAGCCTCGTTTTGCCGACTCCTGCAGGGCCGACGAGCGTGACGAGACGGTGCGCATCGATCAGCGCAGCCAGCTCGGTTACGTCGTGTTCCCGGCCGATCAGGCTTGTCAGCGGTGTAGGAAGCGGCGATTCGGTGCTGCGGCGCAGTTCAGTGCCGAACTCGACCAGCGCCGCCCGGTCTGTGGCGCCGAGCTTGCGCAGCAGGGCCGCGATGTGACTCGACGGTCCGGACCGAGACGTGCAGCCGCTCGGCGATCTCGCGGTTGCGAAGCCGCTCCGCTATCGCCGACAAGACCTCGAGCTCCCGCTCGGTGACTCCGGCGCGAGCCAGCTGCCCGTACTGGCCTGTAATGACCCGTCGGATAGGCGATGCCGAACCCAACGCCGACGCGTGGGCGACCGAGGACGAGACACGCGCCGACATCGTCGGCTGCTACCAGCGTGTCTGGGACAACGCAGACGCGACGATCGACGCACTCGCCCTCGACGCACCCGGCCGAGTGCCCTGGTGGACAACCGGCGACGTCACCCTGCACCGGATCGCAATCAGTGCGCGCACCAGCCTGCCCAGATGAGGTCCTCACTTTCGTACCTGCGTGATCAACCAGTCGATTGAAGCAGGCAGTTCAAGCGGAGTGGATGTTCTTGTTGAGACGGCGGGTGTTATCCGGAGGTGTGGTTAGGGTAGCCTCACCTGCGTGATCGTTTGCCACTGCGAGGTCGTCAGCGACCGCGACGTCCGCGAGAGCATCGCCGACGGCGCTCGTACGCTCGCGCAGGTGTGCGGGGCGACCGGGGCGGGCCGGAACTGTGGCGGTTGCGTCTTCTCGTTGAAGCGGTTGTTGTGCCAGCATGGGAGGTCGGTCTCGGCAACCTCGTTCACGGAGGTGGCAAGTGCAACCGGTTGACCCACGCGTCGTCGTACTGCTCAACGAGGCGCTGACACTCGAGTTGACGGTCATCAACGGGTACTTCCTGGAAGCCCGGATGCTCGACAACTGGGGATTCGGCCGGCTCGGCAAGGTCTTCTACGACCTGTCCATCGACGAGATGAAGGACGCCGACGCGCTGATCAACCGCATCCTGCTGTTCGACGGTCACCCGAACCTGCAGAAGCTCGGCGCGGTGACGGTCGGTGAGAACGCCGAGGAAATGCTCCGGCTCGGGCTCGAGAGCGAGCACTCCGCGGTGGCGAAGTTCAACGCCTCCGCGCAGGAGTGCCACACCCTCGGCGACCACGGCACCGCCGCCGTCTTCGAGGAAATGGTCCGCGACGAGGAAACCCACGTCGACTGGTTCGAAACCCAACTCGACGCGATCGAACGCGTCGGCCTCCAGCAATACCTCGCCCAGCAAATTGAGCCTGGAAAGTCCCCTGGCTGAGCGAACGCCTCGGCTGAGCAGGACCTGCTGAACCGAAGAGGGCGCCACCGCAACGGGTGGCGCCCTCGGTTATCTGATCAGGCCGGGAAAGGAACCCCGGTGTTGCTGTGGCAGCGGTAGCCGTTGGGGTGCTTGTGTAGGTACTGCTGGTGGTAGCAATACCGCGTGGGTGACAGAAGCGGCCAGCGTCGACGACTACGTGGAAGTCGCTGGCCAACTGATGGCCAGGGACTTCAGAAGACGTGGATCGGGCGGAGTTCGATGGTTTCGCCGGGGCCTGCGAAGGTTTGGGCTACGGCGTCGGCGCGTTCCGGGGTGTCGACGTCGATGAGGAAGAAACCGGCCAGGTGTTCCTTCGACTCCGAGTACGGGCCGTCGGTGACGACCGGGCGGCCGGAGTAGCGGTAGAGGCGGGACGTGGCCGGGTCGCCCAGGGCCTCGCCGCCGAGCAGTTCGCCGTTGGCCTGGAGCTCGCTCAAGAGCTTCTCGAAGTCCGAGTTCAGCCGGTCGCGTTCGGCCTTGGGGAGGGCCTGGTGCTCGGCCACGGTGTCGCCGGTCGGGTGGCCCCACGGCTGCGGGCTGGAGTGGATCAGTACGACGTACTTCATCAGAGATCCCTAACGTCGGAGCAGCCGCTGGTCGGCCCTCTCGAAGCTACATCGGGGCCGACCCACGACTCTCGACATTTCAGCCGTTCACTCGGGGAATGGGACTCCGGTGTTGCTGTGGCAGCGGTAGCCGTTGGGGTTCTTGTGTAGGTACTGCTGGTGGTAGGGCTCGGCGTAGTAGAAGGTTGTGGCGGGGGCTATCTCGGTGGTGATGTCGCCGTAGCCGAGGGGCTTGATGACCGGGGCGTAGAGGTCACGGGTGCGTTCGGCTTCGGCTCGCTGGGCGTCGGTGGTGTAGTAGACGGCCGAGCGGTACTGGGAGCCGAGGTCGTTGCCCTGGCGCATGCCCTGGGTCGGGTCGTGGGTTTCCCAGAAGACCTTCAGCAGGTCGGTGAAGGTCGTCTTCGACGGGTCGTAGACGATACGGACGGCCTCGGTGTGACCCGTGCGGCCGGTGCAGACTTCCTCGTACGTCGGGTTGGGCGTATAGCCACCGGCGTAGCCGACGGCCGTGGTGTAGACCCCCGGCTGCTGCCAGAAGATCTCCTCGGTGCCCCAGAAGCACCCGGTGCCGAACCAGACCTCCTCGAACCCCTCGGGCGCGGCGGCGGTCTGCGGCGTACCGAGAACGATGTTCTCGTCCGGTACGGCGAAACCGGGTGACGGCCGGCCGGGCAGCGCGGCCTCGGGCTCGACCAGGGCTGTGTTGCGCTTGAAGAACGACATCTCACGCCTCTCGCAGAATGACTCTCATAGTCTCCCAACGCCGCCCCCGGGGCGAACCTTCCCGGCCGCGATTACGGCGGGCTAACGTCACGCGATCATCGCCGCGGTCCGTCGTACGGGCGGTCCGGTGGTCAGGGACGCGTAGGACATCGCCAGGCGTTCCACGCCGTCACGCAGTGCATCCGGCTCCAGCGTGAACGGCAGCCGGATGAACGACTCCAGGCCGCCGTCGGGGGAGAAGCGCGATCCAGCTACCAGCAGTACGCCGTTCCGCTGCGCCACGCCGACCAGCGAAGATCCGACTGGCTCCGGCAGTTCGCACCACAGCGACAACCCGCCCGCCGGAACCCGGAACCGCCACGACGGCAGATGCTCCCGCAGCGCCTCCGCCAGCGCATCGCGACGGAGAGCCAGCGAAGCCCGGCGCTCGGGCAGGATCGTCGACCGCCGGCGCAACAACCCGGCGACGACGAGCTGATCCAGCACCGGCGCACCCAGGTCCATCGAGGCACGCGCATCGAGCACGCGCGCCACCAACGTCTCCGGCACCCGCATCCACCCGATCCGCAGACCACCCCAGAACGACTTGCTCACAGAGCCGACTGTGATCACTCCGGCCGGATCGTACGACGCGAACGGCGGCGGCATCTCCTGCCCGTCCAGCGACAGCTCGAACAGCGTCTCGTCGACGATCGCCGTCGTCCGGCTCCGGGCGAACGCGATCGCCAGCCGCTGCCGGTCGGTTGCCGACATCAACCATCCGGTCGGGTTCTGGAAATCCACGACCAGCCAGGCGGCGCGCGGTGACGACTGCCTGATCGTTGCCTCCAGCAAGGGAAGGTCCCAGCCGTCGGGGCTGATCGGCGTGGCCACCACGCGGCAGCCGCTGCGCCGGATCGCGTCCACCGAGTTCGGGTGCGTCGGGCTCTCGGTCAGCACCCGGTCGCCGATCTGCGTGACCGCCCGGACCGCGGTCGCCGTCGCCGCCAGCGCGCCCGCGGTGACGATGATCTGCTCCGGCGACGTCGGCAGCCCGCGCTCTTCATAGGCGGCCGCGATCTCCTCCCGCAGCACGGGCAGGCCCATCGGGTGATAGCCGGGCGTCGCCAGGTGTGGTGGGAGATCCTCGGCCGCTTCGGCGACCGCCGTACTGATTCCCGGTACGGCGGTCGGCGCGGCGCAGGTGAAGTCGTACAGGCCGTCGGTGTCGATGCCCGGGGCGTGGTGCCGGCCGAGCTCGGGCTCGATCCGGGACGGGAGTGCCGTGACACTGCCGGATCCGCGCCGGCTGATCAGGTAGCCGCTGTCGCGGAGCTCCCGGTACGCCGAGGCGACCGTCGTACGGCTGACTCCGAGTGCGTCGGTCAGTTCGCGCTCGCTCGGGAGGCGCGAGCCGGGCATGATCCGCCCGTCCGCGATCAGCAGCCGGAGCCGCCCGGCCAGGATCCGGTACGCCGGACCGGTCCCGTCGGACCACGCACCGAGCAGGCCAGAGAGCGTACTGGCGGGAAGATATTGACTCTTCACGCAGTCCACTATCGCAGAATTGGCTATCGATCACCAGGCCACTTGCTCGCAGACTAGACAATGTGACCGCCACTTCCGAAGCCCCGCCACGCCAGCTCGCCGCCCTGAACCCGATCCAGCAGCTGAAGGCAGGCCACCTTCCGCGCCGCCTCGTCCAGTTGTACGTCGGCCTGACCCTGTACGGAGCCTCGATGGGCCTGATGATCCAGGGCAACCTCGGCCTGGACCCGTGGGACGTTTTCCACTCGGGCATCACCAAGCACATCCCGCTGAGCTTCGGCACGATCGTGATCGCGATGAGCTTCGTCGTACTGCTCGCCTGGATCCCGCTGCGGCAGTGGCCCGGCCTCGGCACGATCAGCAACGCCATCGTGATCGGGCTGGTGACGGACCTGACCCTGGCGACGGTCGACCGGCCGGACGAACTCTGGCTGCGGATCGTCTTCATGCTCGCCGGCGTCGTGGTGAACGCGCTCGCCGGTGCGCTCTACATCGGCGCGCAGTTCGGTCCCGGTCCGCGCGACGGCCTGATGACCGGGCTGGTACGTCGTACCGGCCTCAGCGTCCGGCTGGTGCGTACGACGATCGAGGTGACGGTACTCGCGGTCGGCTTCCTGCTCGGTGGAGTCATCGGCATAGGAACCGTCGTCTACGCGCTGTCCATAGGCCCGCTCGTGCACTTCCTGCTGCCGATCCTCACGGTCCGGCTGAAGAGCCGTTCGAGCCATACGATGGGCTGATGCCGGATGCGATTGTCCCCGACCAGGACCTGATCAAGCAGCTCCTCGAGCAGATGGAGCTCAAGTACGTCGTCGACGACGAGGGCGACCTCGCGGCTCCGTGGGAGGAGTTCCGCACGTACTTCATGTTCCGCGGCGAAGGGGATCAGGAGATCTTCTCGGTACGCACGTTCTACGACCGGCAGTACGGCATCGACGAGCGGGCGCAACTGCTCGAGTCGATCGACGACTGGAACCGCCGGACCCTGTGGCCGAAGGTCTACAGCTACACCCATGACGACGGCACGGTCCGCCTGATCGGCGAGAGCCAGATGATGATCGGCGGGGGTGTCTTCCTGGAGCACTTCGTATCGTCGGTGGTCAGCTGGACCCGCGCCGCCGTCGACTTCGACCCCTGGTTGATCGAGCGGCTCGGCCTGGAGGCCGACGTCGCCTCCGCCATCGAGGACGACGAGCCGGACGACTCCCAGTAGACGAACGGGCCCCAGACCACCACTTTCCGGAACATAGTTTGCGTTCGGCAGCGAGAACGTCACCCCGGCATGCCTGGTCGAAGAGCTGCCGTGGTCACCGGAATCCGAGCGTGAGCTGCTCGGCGCGTATGTCGACGTCGTCATCACCCACCGGGCGACCGGACCCACGTTGATGCGCGACATCGCCGGCGTACTGGCTGCTTTCGGCGACGACCTGGACAAGCTGATCGCCGACAGCCGCCGCTTCCAGACCTGGCTGGCGTCGTTCGCGCCGAGCGACTCGACCGTGAGCGTTCGGGGCGCGTTGTCTACTTGGTGAAGCCTTGGCCCTGTCCGGGGGCTTGTTGCTGGCCGCCGGTCTTCGGGGCCGCGCCTTGGGCGTTGGTCTGCTCGGGCCGCGGAGAGCCGGCCGGAGGCTGGACCCCCGTGGTCCAGGTGGCGAGGTTCTGGGCGTCGGGGCCGCGGCGGTGGCTGCCGTTGCCTGGCGGGGCAATCACGTTTGCTGCGGCGTCGTACAGGTGGTCGAGGGCTTCGGTCCGTGCCTCTGGAGTCTGAGCACTTTCCACCGCGATGACTCGGGCCCTCAAGCCGGCGGCCTCGCTGGGGCTCAGGTCGCCGCTACCGCGGTGGCGGCCGGCGCCTTCCTCGAGCGGCAGACTCTTTACGGTCTGGTACAGCCGCTCCAGAGCTTCCGAACGTTCCTCGGGGCTCTGCGCGTACTCCACATCGAAGGCCCGGCCGGCCAGGCTGTTGACGTCCTTGCCGTGCAGGTTGGTCTGCGCTACCCCGGGATCCTTCCGGAACAGCGCGAAGGCGGAGCGCGTGCTCTCGGCTCGGTGCGCGCCGGTGCTCCGCATTCCGCGGGCCCAGCGGGACACTCCGTCGTACATCTGCCGACCGGTCTGCAGAGCAGCCTGCCCCATGTTGGCCATGCCGTTGAGGACGGCGCGGCCGTTCTCGGCAGCTGTCCGCTTGGACGCCGTCACGGCTGCCGTCCGCGTAGCGGTCACAGCTCGCCGGGAGGCGTCCACGACGGTCTCGCGAGCCTGCTGGAGGACCGGGCGCAGCAGCTCCCTGGTCTCGGCGGCGAGCTCACGGGCCCGCCTCACCACGTCGAAGACCGGGCCAAGCGCCTCGAACACCTTGATGGCCCGCTCGGCAGCCACTAGTTCACTCTGTGTGAATTGGCCCTGTGAAGCCGCGCCCAGCCGCGAGAGCAGGTCAGGCGCCCCCTGCACCTGCTGCGGCACCGCCAGCCCCCACTGCGGATCCGGTGCCTGCTGCGGCATCGGTGGGATGGCCTGCGCATACGAGTTGTCCGGTACGGCGAACTGCGGCGGCGGCGGGCCAAACGTGCCGTACTGCTCGGGTGGGGGTGTGGTCATGTGCCGATCTCCTAGTCGAGGTAGACCGCGTAGTTGACACCCACCGCGGTGGTCAGCGGGTCGCTCGTCGGTTTGTCGCTGAACAGCTGGATCTGAGCGCCCGGGCGCCGCCAGACGGCAAGGTGCCGACGGTCAGCTCCGGCCCGCTGCGCCCACTCGTCGCGGAACGTCGGGCTGCTCTCGTCACCCACGTAGTCCGGCTCACCGAAATGCTTGCGAGCCAGGGCGAGGTGATCCGGCCAGTGCGCGTCCAGGCCGGCTTCGGCCTCGGCCATGTCGTCGGGCCCGAGCCCGTACGCCGACCAGCCGCTGTTCCGGGCGTCGGCGAACACCAGCCCATCGAACACCACCATCGTGATACCGCGCCGGGTGGTGAATCCCCACGACGCCGTCGTCGGCTCGATCTCCTCACCCGGCTCGAGCGGCCATGGCTGCCAGTCGGTGGCCGCAGTCACTCGCTCGACAATCGCCCGTACGACGGCCGGCCCGGCGGCGGCGCTGTCGGGACCGGCCAGCTGGGTCCAGTCCGCGACCTCGGCGAGATCGGCCATCGCCAGGTCATCCTCATCAAGCGGCCTGTCCTGCGTCTTCATCCGGCCTAGTTCCTTCCGTCCGTGGCCCAACGATCAGAGGTCGGCTTGCAAATGCTCAGACCTCTGCAGTCGGTCCCTTCCGCCCCGGCACGGCCCGGTGGCGTCCTCCTTGATCCCTCCGAGGTGCAGCAGCCGCGGGGCCGTTCTGCCCGGCGCCGGCCCCCGCCCCGGCCTTCCCAGCGTCTCCTCTGACCGCACGGGAGGCGTCGGGCATGCCCTCAAGCGCCGTGTGGTGGGTGAGGGACACGTCGGCTTTCAGTCTGGATGGGTCCGAGGCACGCCCTGCGGCAGCCTGGCCGTCTGGTGTCTGGTGTCCCGGCACGGCAGCCTGTGGCGATTCGTGCAGCGGCACAACCGGCACCGGGCCGGCATCTTGGTTCTGCGCGGTGGCGACCCAATTACCCGCCACTGCCGGGTCCTCACGACCTGGGACCGGTGCCGGAGCCGGCCCGCGGCCAGCGGGCTGCGCATGTGCCGCAGGTGCCTGTTGCGCGGGTCCCTGGGTGGGCTGTGCGTCTCCCGGCTGGGCGTACGGGTTGTTCGGCACGGGGACCTGAGGCTGCGGCTGGGTGTATGGGCCAGGTTGGGCCTGCCCCTGTGCCGCAGGTGCCTGCGGCACGGTTCCATAAGCGGGTTGGGCCTGTCCTGGTGCCACAGGTGTCTGCTGCGCGGTCCCCTGCGCCTGTGCCACGGGCACGGCGACAGGTACGACTACGGGTGCGGGCTGCGCGGGTCCTTGGCCGGCGGCTGGTGCCGGGGGTGCGGGCAGTGGGGCCTGGGGCACCCCGTTCTGAGCCGGTCCCGCCTGCTGCGCGGGCTGGGGCGCTGGGGCCGGCCCTGTCTGCTGCGCGCCCTGGCCGGTCGGAACCACCGCGGGGCCGAATTGCTGCGAGTTGGCAGCCATCGCCTGCAGGACCTGGGTTTGTGCCGCCGTTTGTTGCCGCAGGTCGCGCAACTCGGTCAGCAGCTTGTTCTGGACGAGCGCCATCTGACTGACGGCCTGCGTGAGCCGGTCCTGCGGGGTCATCGGCGCGCCCTGCGCCGGGGCCTGGGGTTGTGCTCCCTGCCCAGCCTGCTGCTGGGCCTGTGCCCCCTGAGCGGCCTGCGGTTGGGCTGGTGCGGCGATCCCGGCTCCGGAGCGGATGGACTCCTCCATCGCGACCTGAGCGAGGACCCCCAGCTCCTCGGGGGTCATCTTGGATTTGCCGACGGCTCTTCGCGTCTCGGGATCCAGCTTCTTCATGTCCCGGGCCTGCTGGGCAAAAGCGGCTTTGATCCGCTTTCTCCCCATCCTGCGGTTCAGCCAGCGGGAAAGCTTCTTCAGCGGGTTCTTGCTCCGCGCGGCCTCCCGCTGGCGGTCGGCGCCCTCCCGCAGCTTGTTGTTGATGTGCTGCAGGGCCTCCGGCGACGGCCGGCGACCGCCGTGCTCCGCGGCGAGCTTGTCCCGGGCCAGGAGCTGCAGCTCGGCCTTGGACAGCTTGGCGTAGCCGACGGCCTCGGCCAACTCCGGGTCGAACCGCTTCGCTTCGGCGCCGGCCTGGATGAAGCCGGCCTTGAGGTTCTTGGTGCCCAACCGCTTGTTCTTCCAGCGGGAAATCCGGCCTTCGGGTGCTTGCGTGGTCATCGGCTCTCTCCTAGTCGATGTAGACCGCGTAGTTGACCCCGACAGCCGTCGTCAGCGGGTCCTTCGTGGGCTTGTTGCTGTACAGGTGGATCTGAGCTCCCGGCCGCAGCCAAACCGCCAGATGCCGCCGGCCGGAGCCGGCGCCGGGCTCCCATTCATCGGCGAAGTCGGGGCTGCTGTCGTTGCCGACGTAGTCCGGCGGGCCCCAGTGCCGCTGGGCCATCGCGAGGTGCTCGGGCCAGTGCGCATCCAGCCCGGCCTCGGCGGCCGCGACGTCGTCAGGGCCGAGGTCGTACGCCGACCAGCCGCTCTCGGGGCAGTCGGAGAACGCGAGCCCGTCGAAGACGATCATCGTGGTGCCGCGCCGGGTGGTGAATCCCCAGGACACCATCTCGTCGGCGATCACCTCACCGGGCTCCAGCGGCCACGGCTGCCAGGACGTGTGCTTCATCACCCGTTGGACGAGCGCATGGACGACTTGCGGGCCGGAGTCGTCGTCATCCGGACCGGCGATAACGCTCCAGTCCTGGATCTCGGCGAGGTCCGCCATCGCCAGGTCGTCCTGATCGAGCGGCCTGTCCTGCGTCTTCATCGGCGCCCTCGTCCCTTCCGTCTCGTTCTGCCCCAGTCATTCCGGTCCGGTCCGGTACGTTGACCCCGGCAACCACTGGCGCGTCGGCAGTGGTTAACCACCGACCGCAACCGTAAGTCGCCGTACGGGTCAGTATCCAGTGGGTTCGACGTTGCTGTGGACAATCTGGATCCCAGTTCGGACACGGCGCTTCGTCTCATCGGGGGACGGCTGTCCCGGCTTCAGCAGACCAGGCCGTACGCTGGTCCGGTGAACTCCGAACACCACTACGGCTTCGAGACGCTCGCCATCCACGCCGGAAACGAGCCCGACCCCACCACCGGTTCGGTGGTGCCGCCGATCTACGCGACCAGCACCTACAAGCAGGACGGCGTCGGCGGGCTGCGCAACGGCTACGAGTACTCCCGGTCGGCGAACCCGACCCGGACGGCGCTGGAAGAGTGTCTGGCCGCCATCGAGGTCGGCAACCGCGGCTTCGCGTTCGCCAGCGGCCTGGCCGCCGAGGACACCCTGATCCGCTCGCTCTGCGTGCCGGGTGACCACGTGGTGTTCCCCGACGACGCGTACGGCGGCACGTTCCGACTGTTCGCGCGCGTACTGGGCAACTGGGGCGTCGAGATGACCCCGGCCGCGGTCACCCACCCCGACGCGATCCGGGCCGCGATCCGCCCGGGCAAGACCAAGGTGGTCTGGCTGGAGACGCCGACCAACCCGCTGCTGAACGTCGCCGACATCGCCATCGTCGCGCAGATCGCCCACGACGCCGGCGCCCTGCTGGTCGTCGACAACACCTTCGCGTCCCCGTACCTGCAGCAGCCGCTGGAGCTCGGCGCGGATGTGGTCGTCCACTCCACCACGAAGTACATGGGCGGTCACTCCGACGTGGTCGGCGGCGCGCTGATCGTCCGCGACGCCGGGCTGGCCGAGAAGATCGCCTTCCATCAGAACGCGATCGGCGCGGTCGCCGGGCCGTTCGACTCGTGGCTGGTGCTGCGCGGGATCAAGACCCTCGGCGTCCGGATGGACCGGCACAGCGACAACGCCGAGAAGGTGGTCGAGTTCCTGCAGCGGCACCAGTCCGTCACCCAGGTGCTCTACCCGGGGATCGACGGCCACCCCGGTAGCGAGACCGCCGCGAAGCAGATGAAGCGGTACGGCGGCATCGTCTCCTTCCGGGTCGCCGGGGGAGAGCAGCAGGCGATTGACATCTGCAACAAGGCCGAGGTCTTCACCCTGGGCGAGTCGCTCGGCGGGGTCGAGTCGCTGATCGAGCACCCGGGCAAGATGACCCACGCCTCGGTCGCCGGTACGCCGCTCGAGGTGCCGGCCGACCTGATCCGCCTCAGCGTAGGCATCGAAACCATCGACGACCTCCTCCTCGACCTCGATCGGGCCATGTCGTAAGTGGTTCCGCACGTACGACGTCCGTCGGCAGGCGGGAGCTGATGAGCCTCGTGGTGGCGGTTGACTTCGGGTCAACGTTTACCAAGGCGATCGCGGTGGATATCGGGTCGGGCGAGTTGGTTGCGCGGGCTGAGCATCGGACCACCATCGACACGGATGTGATGGACGGCTGGCTCGCCTGCCGGGCCGCGCTGATCGAGGCGGATCGTGGGGTTGCGAACGCCGAGGTGCTGGCGTGCTCGAGTGCTGGCGGTGGGCTGCGAATCGGTGTTGTGGGCAACGAAGAGTTGGTGACCGCCGAAGCCGGTCGTCGGGTCGCGTTGTCCAGTGGTGGCCGGGTGGTTGCCGTTGTCAACGGTGGGCTCACGGCAACGACTCTGAAGAGCCTGCGCAAGGACCGCCCCGATGTCGTCCTCCTGCTCGGCGGCACCGATGGCGGCAACGCAGCAGTCCTGCTGAAGGCAGCTGAAACCCTGGCGAAGTACAGCTGGCGTCGCCCGGTAGTTGTCGCAGGCAACATCGAGGCTCAGGACGAAGTCGCCGCCCTGCTCAAAACCGCTGACGTGCCGCACGTTCTGGCGAGCAACGTCGTACCGGAGATCGGAGTATTCGCGCCGGACGGTGCGCGGGCCGCGATCCGGGAGATGTTCCTCGCACACGTCATCGGCGGGAAGAACCTGTCCCGGGATCCCGGCTTCGCCGCCATGATCAAGGCCGCGACTCCAGACGTCGTACTGCGCGGAGTCGAAGTGCTGGCCGGGTTGCACGGCGACGTCGCGGTCGTGGACATCGGCGGCGCGACCACGGACGTCCACTCGGTCATCGAACTCGACCCCGAGGACGCGAACCTAGGCCGCGAGGTCGTCGCGACCCACCCCGTCACCCGCACGGTCGAGGGCGACCTCGGCATGCGCTGGAGCGCCGTACCCACGGTCGCCGCCGGCGTCGAGGCCGAGCTCATCCCCGACGACGAACCATTGCGTACGGCGGCGATCGCACGGCACCGGGACCCGTCGTACCTGCCGGACTCCGCGATCGAGACGTCGTATGACGAAATGCTCGCCAGGGTGGCGGCGACGGTCGCACTCAGGAGGCACGCGGGACGTCAACGGGTGGTGTTCGGACCGGGTGGGCGCGTGATCGAGCGGTCCGGGAAGGATCTGCGCGAGGTGGATCTGCTGGTCGGGTCCGGGGGAGTGCTGCGGCACAACGCTCCTGGGACAGCGGAGCGGATCCTAGGATCCGTCGCGGCCAACGCGCAGGAGGAAGGCTGGCTGGTTCCGGAGCGAGCTGAGGTCTGCGTGGACAAGGACTATGTACTCGCGGGCGTAGGCCTGCTGGCCGACCGCGAACCCCAAGCCGCCAGAGGCCTGGCCGCCCACATTCATAGAACGGCCCGAGCCGGGCACTAGTCTCAGCAGCAAGCGAGTGCTGCGGAGGTGTGATGAGCGAGGCGGGGCGGGAAGAGGACGACGCGGCTGGCGAGGGGCGGGAGAAGCCGAGTCCGGTCGCGGACAACGAGGTGCTGGATGAGTCCGCCGAGACTGTGACGCGGGGCGATCACCTGATTGCGGCTTCGAGTCAGGGGCGCGTCGACACCGGGGTGACGCCGGGGATGCAGATCGCGAGTGCCTGGGCCTGGCGGTTCCTCGTCATCGTCGCGGCCGTGGTGGTGATTGGCTACGGGATGCGTTACCTGTCCGAGGTCGTCGTGCCGGTCACGGTCGGCGTGCTGCTCACCGCGCTGCTGGTGCCGGTGACGAACGGCCTGCAACGGCTGCGGCTGCCGCGTGGACCGGCGGCTGGTATCACCGTGCTCGCCACGATTGTGCTGGTGGCAGGGTTGCTGACGCTGGTCGGGACGCAGATCGCGAGCCAGTTCGAGAGCCTGTCGACCCAGGTTGGCGAGGGCGTCCAGAAGCTGCGTGACCTGGCCCGGATCAACTTCGGCCTGACCGACGCCGATATCACCAATGCCTTCAACTCGCTACGGGACGAGATCACTTCCGGTGGCGCGCTCGGCCAGCGGGCAGCGGAGGTCGGCAGCACGGCCACGCATGTGCTGGCCGGTCTGGCCATCTCGCTGTTCTGCCTGTTCTTCTTCCTGTACCAGGGCGACAAGATCTGGGCCTGGCTGGTGCGGCTGTTCCCGCGGCAGGCCCGGGAGAAGGCCGATTCGTCCGGGCGGAAGGCGTGGGTCTCACTGACCGCGTTCGTCCGGGCCACCATCATCGTCGCCGGGGTGGACGCGATCGGCATCTCGCTGGGTGCGGCCATCCTCGGCCTGCCGCTGGTGAGCGCGATCGGAATCCTGGTCTTCGTCGGTTCGTTCGTGCCGGTGGTCGGTGCGCTGATCAGTGGAGCGGTCGCCGTCCTGGTCGCGCTCGTTGCCAAGGGCCCGCTTGTCGCGATCATCATGCTGGGCGTGGTGATCGGCGTACAGCAGCTCGAGGCGCACGTACTGCAGCCGTTCCTGCTCGGCCGCGCGGTCTCTGTGCACCCGCTCGCGATCATCCTCGCGATCGCGACCGGCGTCGTCGTCGCCGGGATCGTCGGCGCGCTGGTCGCCGTACCGACGGCCGCCGTACTCAACACCATCGTCAATCATCTGGCCGGCAACGACGTCGACCCCGAACCCCCGAGACCGTTGCCTCGACGCCCTTTGCCGCGCCGCAAGCAACCCTCACCAGAGGTCGCGGACGGATAAGCGAAAGGCGCCGCCGGGAAGCTCCCGGCGGCGCCTTTCCACAACTCGTCGGTCAGCCCCCGATGCTCGGGCCATCCTTGGTGTTCTTGGTGAGGTTGATATTGGCCTGCGCGCCTTGGTCGTTGCCCTGCTGCGGACCAGTGGCCTGGGCTGGGACCGCACCACCGGCCTGTGCCATGCCACCAAGCGCGTGTGCCATGGTGGCGTCCTGCCCCGCGGCCGCACCCTGGGTGCCCTGCGCGGCGGCGAACTTGGCCTCGATCGTCTCTCGGATCGAGGCCCACGCGCGGTCCCTACCCTCGACGGTCGACTCCGCAGCGATCTCGTTCAGTCGCTGGGTCAAGTCCACGGTGTCACGCGTTGTGATGGCCGGCTGTGACGCGTCGTACCGGAACATGGCTACGGCGGCGCGAGCGGACTCGGACCGTCTCTGCGCGAAGTTCTGGCCGCCCTCGATCCAGCGGGACACCCGGGCGGCTGCCCGCTGTCCGGCCCCAACGACTGCCTCGCCGGCGGCTACGGCGCCTCCCGCAACGGCCTGGGCGCCTCCTGCGACAGCTCTGCCTGCGGCAACCGCGCCAGTCTGGGCACCTCCTGCGACAGCTCTGCCTGCGGCAACCGCGCCTCCCGCGACGGCCTGGGCGCCTTCTGCGACGCCACGGCCCACGGCCTGGGCACGTTGCCCGACCGCGCGGCCGGCCTCCACGGTGCCGTCAACGACCGCCTGGCCGGCGGCGGTGATGCCCTCGCCCACTCGATGCGCGGTGCGGTTTGCGGCGATCGCACCACGGTCGACCAGGTCCGCTACCTGCTCGCTGGCCCGGTTGTAGGTGGCAACGACGGGATCCCGGACATCCCTGTAGGCTTGCGCGGCGCCGGCGGCTGCCAGAGTCGCCCCTCCGACCACGGCCTGCCGCATATCGCGGGCCTGACTGGCAAGCTGCTGGGCGGCCTCGCTCAGCCGTGTGGTCTGCTGGTCGTAAACCTCATTGACCCGGCTGACCACGCCGGCGATCGTGGCGGTGATCTTGGCCCGTAGCGGCTGCTTGTTCAGCACCTTGTCGAGCTTCGCCTCCTGGTCGGGCGTCATGCTCATCCATTTGTTGAAGAGCCGCTGCTGGCTTTCGTCCATGTCCGCAAATACGCCCATGGCCTGGCCGAAGTTGCCCTGCTCCCAGCGTCCGGGACCTGCGTTCGGTGTGGACATTCGATCTCCTAGTCGATGTAGACCGCGTAGGTGACACCAACTGCTGGGGTCAGTGGGTCCTTGGTCGGCTTGTTGCTGAAGAGGTGGAACTGCGCGCCGGGGCGGACCCAGACGGCCAAGTGACGCCGGTCGGCTCCCGCGGCCGGCCTCCACTCGTCGAGGAAGGTGGGGCTGCTGTCGTTACCCACGTAGTCGGGTTCGCCCAGGTGCTTCCGGGCGAGCTCGAGGTGCTCCGGCCAGTGCGCGTCGAGCCCGGCTTCGGCCAGGGCGATGTCGTCCGGCCCGATCTCGTACGCCGACCATCCGCTGTTGCGGACGTCCGCGAAGGCGAGCCCGTCGAACATGACGATCGTGCTGCCGCGCTTGGTGGTGAATCCCCATGAGGCCAGCACCGGGTCGATCTGCTCACCCGGCTTGAGTGGCCACGGCTCCCAGTCGGTCGCACTGGTGACCCGCTGGACCAATGCACGGACCACGGCGGGTCCGGAGTCGTCGCTGTTGGGGCCTGCCAGCGGCGTCCAGTCCGTGACCTCGGCGAGGTCGGCGATCGCCAGGTCGTCCTCGTCGAGCGGCCTGTCCTGCGTCTTCATCCGGGCTTGTTCCTTCCGTCCGTGACTCAAGCCATCCTCGGCAACGGTAAGCGTGATCAGGGTCACCCGACCGCGCCGGACGCCGAGCCGGCAGATCTCTGCACCCGGGGACGTGTGCCACCGGGTTGGTCTAGATCGGAGCTTAGAGGTCGCGGCCCTGCCGGCCGTTCTCGCGGCCCGTAGTGGTCTGTCCGCGTTCGCCGGTGCCGGCGGCGTTGTGCTGCTGACCCGGCGCCACTTGCGGCACCGCCGCGGCGTTGACGCTGGCCGCCAGGTCACCGGACAGACCGGACTGTTGCCCTAGGCCCCCAGAGGCTCCCCTCGTCGCGTACGCGCTCTCGGTCATCCCTCGCAGCGAGACGCCGTCGTTTCTGGCCGGCGGCTCATCCAGGTTGCCCCTCGCGTCCCGGAGAACTTGCCTGGCCCGTTGGGTGTCGCTGATGACGACTGGTGGCGTCATGTCCCCTCCTCGGTGAGGTAGACCGCGTAGTGGATTCCGACCGAGACCGACAACGGGTACTTGGTCGGCTTGTTGCTGTACAGGTGGAGCTCAGCACCCGGCGGTGCCCAGACCGCGAGATGACGACGGTCCCGGCCGGCGCCGGGCGACCATTCGTCGACGAACTCGGGACTGCTGTCGGATCCGACGTACGCCGGTTCGCCCCAGTGCCGGAGGGCCAGGTCGAACTTGGCCGGCCAGTGCTCGTCCAGGCCCGCCTCGGCGGCGCGGATGTCGTATCTCTCGATCGCGAACGCGACCCACCCGCTGAACGGGCTGTGCGGCAGGATCTGGTCGTCGTACACGGCCATCTCGGTACCGCGTTTGGTCAGGAAGCCCCAGCCGTCGAGTTGGTCGTCGATCACCGTCTTGCGGTCGAGCGGCCACGGGCGCCAGCCGGTGGCGGACTTGACCCGCTTGATGAGTTTGCGCACCGGAACCGGGCCCGTCTCGCCCGTATGCGGGCCGCCGACCCGGCGCCAGTCGCCGACCTCGGCGAGATCGGCCATCGCGCGGTCGTCGTCGTCCAACGGCCGACCCAGTGTCTTCATCCCCAGGCTGTTCCTGTCACTCCGGTGATCTTGCCAGTGCAACCTAAAGCCCGCCGGGGTCAGCGCGCCAGCTTTGCTCACCCAGCAGAACGGCCGCCCCGGAGAGCTCCGGGACGGCCGTTCCAGTCTGTTCCAGTACGCCGTCAGTGCATCGCGGCGGCCGCGGAGGACTCGATCTCGCCCTCCTGCTTCGGCGCGCCGTCGGAACGGCCGGCCAGCCGCTGCTCCGGCGTGATCACGGCGATGATCAACGCGATCGCCAGGAACGGCAGCGAGACGAGGAAGACGTCGTCCATCGCGTCGACCAGACCGTGCAGCGCCCAGCCCTTCATCGGCTCCTGCAGCCCGTGCAGCGCCTGGACGCTGTTCGCCGCCTTGGCGATTCCGTCGACCATGGTCTGCGTCGCGTTCGGGATGATGTCGGTCAGGTGGTCCTTCAGCCGGCTGGTCAGCACCGCGCCGTAGACCGCCGTACCGATCGCGCCACCCATCGAGCGGAAGAAGGTCATCGTCGAGGTCGCGCTGCCCATGTGCTGCCGGGGCACGCTGTTCTGCGCGGCAGTGACAGTGATCTGCATCGACAGGCCCAGGCCGGCGCCCATCACGAACATGTAGATCGCGAGCTGCCAGTACGGCGTGGTCAGGCTCAGCGTGGACAGCAGCACCATCGCACCGCCGACCAGGACCGCGGAGATGATCGGGTAGATCTTGTAGCGCCCCGTCTTGCTCATCAGCTGACCGCTTGGGATCGAGGCGGAGAAGATACCGACGATCATCGGCAGCAGCGCCAGGCCGGACCGGGTCGGCGACAGGTCCTTCACCGCCTGCAGGTACAGAGGCAGGAAGATCAGCGCACCGAACATCGCGAACCCGAGCAGGAAGGCGTATCCGGCGTACCCGGAGAAGATCCGGCCCTTGAACAGGTCCATCGGGATGATCGGCTCGGACACCTTCAGCTCGACGAAGACGAAGCCGACGGCGAGTACGGCGGCGGCGGCCAGCAGGGCGATCGTCGTACCGGTGCCCCAGCCGTTGGTCGGACCGCTCCAGGAGATGGCCAGCAGCAGTGAGGTGACGGCTCCGGTGATCACGGCGGCGCCGAGGTAGTCGATCTTGTGCGACCGCTTCACGTGCGGCAGCTTCAGTACGGCGGCGACGATGCCCAGGGCAACCAAACCGATCGGCAGGTTGATCCAGAAGATCCAGCGCCAGCCCGGACCGTCGGTGAGCAGACCGCCAAGCAGCGGGCCGGCCACCGAGGACAGGCCGAAGACGGCACCGAAGTACCCCATGTACTTACCGCGCTCGCGCGGCGGGATCACGTCGCCGATGGTGGCGAAGGCCAGCGACATCAGACCGCCGGCGCCGAGGCCCTGGACGGCCCGGAAGCCGATCAGTTCCTCGATGTTCTGCGCCAGCGCGGACAGCACCGAGCCGGCCAGGAAGGTGAGGATCGCCGCGATGAACAGCGGGCGGCGGCCGTAGAGGTCGGAGATCTTGCCCCACAGCGGCGTGGAGGCGGTCGAGGTCAGCAGGTACGCCGTGACCACCCAGGACAGCTTGTCCAGGCTGTTGAACTCGCTGACGATCCGCGGCAGCGCCGTACCGACGATGCTCTGGTCGAGCGCGGCCAGGAACATGCCGGCCATCAGGCCGCCGAGGACGACCAGGATCTGCTTGTGGGACAGGTAGTTCGGGGCGTTCCCGTCGGATGCGGCGCCGCCGGTGGTGGCGGGCTCGGTGGTGCTCATCTGGTGCTCTCCAGGTTCTTGTCGGTGTTCTCGCGGGCGGCGGGGTCCCCACCGGGCGCGAAGTCGGTGTTGTCGGCGCGCAGTCTCGGCGCGACGGCCGCCCAGCCCCGGTCCGCCCAGCCCCGGTCGGTGATGGGGTCGGTCAGGGTGGCGACGCCGTCGGCGAACCGCGACATCAATCGCTCGAAGGTGTGGATGTCGTCCTCGGACCAGCCGTCCATCGCCGCGCTGAGCAGCTCCATCCGGCGGCGGGCGCTGGACTCCCACTCCTCGATGCCCTGCTCGGTCAGCTCGACGCGGAAGGCGCGGCCGTCGTCGGGGTCGGGGGAGCGGCGGACCAGGCCCAGCTGCTCCAGCGACCGGACATGCCGGCTGGCGGTCGAGGCGTCGAGCTCCATCCGGCCGGCGAGGTCGGACAGCCGCAGTGCGCCGCTGCACCGCAGCACGAACAGCACCAGGTGGGCGCTGTGGTCGATCGTGTCGCCGGGCTGCTTGGTCTTCAGCCGGCGGCCGATCCGGGTAAACGCGTGCAGAACGCCCTCGATCGGGGTCTGCGGAGAGTACGCGTCGTTTACTTGCATGCTGCAAGCATATACATGCTTGCGTGATACACGCAAATGAGTTTCCGAGATCTCTGACTGAGTCGCCACTCATTTGCTCTCCGTCGCCGGTTGGTCACACTGCGCAGTAGAGGAGAATCTGTGCACATGTACTCGACGGCGGAAGGGTGCCTTTTGTGACGCAGGTAGCGGTGGTGACCGGCGGCGGTTCGGGGCTGGGGCGGGAGATGGCGCTGGCTCTGGCGGCGGCCGGGTTCCGGGTGATCGTGACCGGGCGGACCGAGGCGAAGCTCCGGGAGACGGCTGAAGCCTCCCTCGATCAGATCGACTTCGCCGTACTGGATGTCGCGGACGGGTCCGCCGTACGGGCGTTCTTCGGGGAGCTGGAGCGGGTCGACGTACTGGTGAACAACGCCGGGACCGGGGCGCCGGCGTCGCCGGTGCAAGACGTCGCCGAGGAGGACTGGCGGCGGGTGGTGGACATCAACCTGACCGGGTCGTTCCTGTGTGCGCAGGCGGCGTTCGCGCTGATGCTCAAGCAGAACCCGAAGGGCGGCCGGATCATCAACAATGGCTCGATCTCGGCGCACGTACCGCGGCCGCAAGGTATCGCCTACACCGCCAGCAAGCACGCGATCACCGGGCTGACCAAAGGCCTGGAGTTGGAGGGCCGACCCCACGGGATCACGGCGTGCCAGATCGACATCGGGAACGCCGCGACGCAGATGACCGAGCGGATGGCCCAGGGTGTGCTGCAGCCGGACGGCTCGGTCGCGGTGGAGCCGACGTTCGATCCTTCGATCGTGGCCGATTTCGTGGTGAAGATCGCCCAGTTGCCGACGACTGTCGCCGTACCCACGCTGACCGTGATGGCGGCCGGGATGCCGTACGTCGGGCGAGGTTGACCGCTCCCGGTCAGAGCGGCCGGGTCCGAGACAGGTCCACGTCGATCACGTCGTACCACTGGCCGGCCGGTGGTTGCGCGACCAGTGGGTCCTTCCAGCGCAGCCGGATCCGATCCGGCTGCGCCTCGACCAGCACCGCCTCCTGCCAGTCCGGTCCGTCGGCTCGCGCCCACCACGTCTCACCAAGACTCGCCAGGCCTTCGGATTCGACAGTCGAGACTGCCGTATCCCGATCGGTCACCGGACCGAGCGCAGCGCCGAAGACGGTGACCGGCATCCACCCGCCGGTCAACGGCACGACGCGGCCGAGCAGTTCCCCGTCCTCCCGGCGTACGTCCTCCGGTGCCGGGAACCCAGGCCACTTCTCCCGCAGTGCCGCGACGATCCGGGCCGTCGTCTCTCCGAGATACCGCACCCCGGCGAGCTCCGCCGTACTCCCGGCATATGCCGCAGGTTCGACGGCTCTCCCCGCGACCCAGGTACGACGGATCCGCTGGGTGGCCGCGATGTCGGAGAGCGGATCCCCGTCCACCAGCACCAGGTCGGCCCGCGCCCCGATCATGAGCCGCCCTCGATCGGTCAGGCCGAACACCTCGGCGGGGGCATTGGTCGCGGCCACGAGTGCCTCGGCCGGTGTGAGTCCGGCCCGCACCAGATAGGCCAGTTCGCGATGCAGCGAGGCCCCGAAGACCAAACCCGGATTCGGCGCGTCCGTCCCAGCCAGGATGCGTACGCCGGCCCGCAGCAGAGCCACCGTGTTCGCGCGAGCCGCCGCACAGTCGGGCGGCTGAGGCGGCATCCACCGACGCGACTGCCGGTCGAGCACCCGCCGCCACCGCCCCGGCATCCGCGCGATCAGCTCGGGCTCGTCCAGCAAGGGCAGACCTCCGGCCGGCCCGTTGAATCCGTCGACGATGTCCAGCGTCGCGATCACGGCCACCCCGGCCGCCGCCACGGCCTCGATGTCGCTGGGCGACATCGGGTCGGACGGCGCATGCGCGAGTACGTCGACGCCACACGAGACGACCTTGACCGCACCAGCCGTGGTCGAGACATGTGCGACCACGGTGAGGTTGCGAGCATGCGCCTCCTGAGTGAGAGCCCGCAGAGTGGGATCGTCCAGGGTAGGGATGTTCATCATCGCTCCCGACCCGTCGTCGTAGATGACCTTCAGATGGTCGGCGCCTTCGGCGATCCGGTCCGCGACGAACTGCTTCGCGTCTTCAGGGCCGGTGACGTAGGGAATCGGTGCGTAGGCCATCGTCGGGTGCCCGCCTGGTGCGGTCGCGCCGACGCCGGAGCTGCGGAAGTCCGCGCACACCGGTCCTTCGACGGAGCGCTCGTGGGCGATCACCTCGGGCTTGCTGAACAGGTCGATCAGGGTCGTGACGCCAAAGGTCGCCGCGAGCTGCGCACAGCCCGGTGCCAGGTGGACGTGCGCGTCGATCAGACCGGGGAACGCGGTCAGCCCGCGCCCGTCCACGAGCTCGTCGCCCGGCTGCGCGATCTCGGATCCGCCGATGGCGGCGATCCGGCCGTCGACCACTCGAAGGCAGTCGCCGGGCAGGACCTCACTCCGGTCGACGAGCCGTGCGTGCAGGAGGGTGAATGGTGTCGCCATGCCGCGGACGCTAAAGGGTGACGTAACGTCATACTCCAACTCGGAAGGGGTCTCGTGGAGCGCACGGTCAGTGAGGTGGCCCGGCTGGCCGGCGTCTCGGTGCGGACCCTACGGCACTACGACGCTATCGGCCTGCTGCCGCCGGGCCGGGTCGCGCCGAACGGCTACCGCTACTACGGCCGCCCCGAACTGCTCCGGCTCCAGCGCATCCTGCTGCTGCGTGAGCTCGACGTATCGCTGCCGGAGATCGGCAGGATTCTGGATCAGGGGCACGATGAAGTGGCCGCCCTGCGGGACCATCGTGCCCAGTTGCTGCGGGAGCGAAAGCGGCTGGAGGATGTGATCAGCGCGGTCGATCGGACTATCGCGGGGCTGTCCGGCGACGAGACGGTCACCGACGACCAGTTCTTCGCCGGGCTGTCGGCCGGGCGGGCCCGCTTGCGCCGCGACCTGACCGAGCGCTTCGGAGCGGCCGTCGGCGAGCACTTCGAGACCGCGGTCAGGGCGACCGACGGGTGGTCCCGGGAGGAGTACGAGGACCTTGCCGACGAGGGCCGGCGGCTGTTGCTACGGATGGCGGCCGCTCGCGACCGCGGCGTTCCTGCGGACTCGGCCGAGGCATTGGAACTGATGGAGCAGCATTACCAGGGCGTACTGGCACTGTGGCCGGCCGATGCGTCGTCGTACCACGCGCTTGGCGATCTGATCCTCGACAACGCGGACCAGCGAGCCATCATCGAGACAGTGGACCTGGACCTGCCGCCCTGGCTGTCACGGGCGATCAAAGCGTACGCCGTCCGCCGGCTTGGCTACCGAGGTTGACCTCCAGTCGTCTTGAGGTTCTACCGTCGCGGATGTGGAGCCGCTCAAAACGACAAGAAAAGTGTCGGCAGGCCCGTCTAGGGTCGGGGCCGTGAGTGAGCAGCGGGAGTCTCTGGTCCAGTTGCGCGGGCTGAAGAAGGCGTACGGCGCCTTCGAGGCGGTGCGCGGGATCGACCTGGATGTGTGGCGGGGTGAGGCGTTCGGGTTCCTCGGGCCGAACGGCGCGGGCAAGTCGTCGACGATGCGGATGATCGGTGCGGTCTCGCCGGCCAGCGGCGGCACGCTGCGGATCCTCGGCATGGACCCGGCGACCGACGGGCCGGCGATCCGGGCCCGGCTGGGTGTCTGTCCACAGGACGACACCCTCGACACCGAGCTGTCCGTCCACGAGAACCTGACGGTGTACGGGCGGTACTTCGGGCTGAGCCGGGCCGAGTGCCGCAGCCGCGCGGACGAGTTGCTCGAGTTCGTCTCGCTGACCGACAAGGCGAAGGTCAAGGTCGACGAGCTGTCCGGCGGGATGAAGCGGCGGCTGACGATCGCCCGGTCGCTGGTCAGCAAGCCGGATCTGCTGCTGCTCGACGAGCCGACGACCGGCCTCGACCCGCAGGCGCGGCACCTGTTGTGGGACAAGCTGTTCCGGCTGAAGCAGGCCGGCGTGACGCTGATCATCACGACGCACTACATGGATGAGGCCGAGCAGCTGTGCGACCGGCTGGTCGTGATGGACGGCGGCCTGATCGCGGCCGAGGGTTCGCCGGCCGAGCTGATCCGGGACTACTCGACCCGTGAAGTGACCGAGCTGCGCTTCGGGCCTGACGTGATGCTGGCCGACCACGACGCCCTGGCCGGGAAGGTGTCCGACCTGGCCCAGCGGATCGAGGTGCTGCCGGACCGGTTGCTCCTCTACACCGACGACGGTGAGCGCGCGGTCGCCGCCGTACATGAGCGTGGTCTGGAGCCCGCAGCGGTCCTGGTACGACGCTCGACTCTGGAGGACGTGTTCCTGCGACTGACCGGCCGGACGCTGGTGGACTGATGACGCTCGCATTGGAGAACGGACGTCGCCAGTTCGACTACTGGCTGACGGTCTACAAGCGGACCTGGAAGGGCACGTTGATCAGCAGCTTCCTGCTGCCGCTGCTCTACCTGGCCGCGATGGGGATCGGGCTCGGGTCGTTCGTGGACGGCAATGGGACTGACGCGCTGGGCGGCGTGAGCTACCTGCAGTTCATCGCGCCGGGGCTGCTGGCGGCGACCGGGTTGCAGATCGCTGTGGGTGAGGCGACGTACCCGGTGATGAGTGGGCTGAAGTGGCAGAAGTTCTACTTCTCGATGATCGCGACGCCGTTGCGTCCGGCGGATGTCGTCTTCGGCCAGTTCGGGTTCATAGCTTTCCGGGTGGCAAGCACGTGCGCGGTGTTCCTGGTGGTGATCGCCGCTTTCGGTGGGCTTGATTCGCCACTTGGCCTGCTCGGGCTGCCGGTCGCCCTGCTGGTCGGGATGGCCGCGGCGGCGCCGGTCGCGGCGTACGCGACGAAGCTGGACAACGACGCGGGCTTCGCGATGGTCTTCCGGTTCGGGGTGGTGCCGGCGTTCCTGTTCTCCGGGGCCTTCTTCCCGGTCTCGCAGCTGCCCAACTGGATCGAGTGGCTCGCCTACGTCAGCCCGCTGTGGCACGGCGTCGAGCTCTGCCGCGACCTGAGTCTAGGCACAGTCGAGCCGTGGCTCGCGCTCGTCAACGTCCTGTATCTGCTGGCCTGGTTCCTGGTCGGCACCTGGCTTGCCATTCGTGGCTTCAACCGGAGGTTGATCCGCTGATGGCAACTCTCACCGCACGCGTCGTACCGGTTCCTGTCCGCGCCGGGAACGGCAGGCAGATCGTGGAGCGCAACTTCCTGGTCTATCGCCGGTCCTGGGTGGTGTTCGTGTCCGGCTTCTTCGAGCCGGTGTTCTACCTGCTGTCGATCGGCATCGGCGTGGCTCAGCTGGTCGGCGACTTCACGCTGGCCGACGGGACCGTGATCGGGTACGCCGCCTTTGTCGCGCCGGCGATGCTGGCCAGCTCGGCGATGAACGGTGCGATCTTCGACTCGACGTACAACATCTTCTTCCGGATGAAGTACGCGAAGCTCTACGACTCGATGCTGGCGACGCCGTTGCGGCCGTGGGACGTCGCGACCGGCGAGGTGACGTGGGCGCTGCTCCGCGGCGCCTGCTACTCGGCGATGTTCCTGCTGGTGATGCTGGCCATGGGGCTGGTCGAGTCGTGGTGGGCGATCGTCGCGCTGCCGGCGTCGGTGCTGATCGGGATGGCGTTCGCCGGTGCGGGGATGGCTCTGACGACGTTCATGCGCAGCTGGCAGGACTTCGAGTTCGTGCAGCTCGCGATCATGCCGATGTTCCTGTTCTCGGCCACCTTCTACCCGGTCGAGACCTACCCGGCCGCGATCCGCTGGCTGGTCGAGATCACCCCGCTCTACCAGGGCGTCGTCCTCGAACGCGCCTTCACCACCGGCACCGTCTCCTGGTCCCTCCTCGCCAACGCCCTCTACCTCGCCGCCATGGGCACCCTCGGCATGTACATAGCCTCCCGCCGCCTCGGCAAGCTCCTGCTCAAGTAGACACGTTTAGGGAGCCGCCGGGCAGGGATGATTCGGCGGGTGAGGAATCCGATCGGGGCGATGCGGCGGCGGGCGGAGTTGAAGGCGCCTCGGGAGCGGTTGGCGGGTGGGAGCCGGCGCTGGATCCGGGCGTCGATGAACTGGCTGGTCAACGAATTCGGGCGTGAGGTCCTGCTCCGGCCGATCGTGGTGCCTGGCGAGTTCGTGCCGGCTGGGTACGACGGCAGTCTCGCAGCGGCTGAGGAGTTGTGTGCACGGGTCGCGGGGCGGATGGATTTGCCGCCCGGGCAGTGCGCGCTCAGCTTCGGGCTTGTTGCCGAAGGCATCCGGCCTTATCGCGGGATCCTGAAGGAGCAGAGCGGCCGGTGGATCCGCGGTGCCGACGGCAACGAGATCCAGCTCGCGCCCGCACTGGCCGCCGACCCGGTCGCCTTGGTCGCGATCTACGCGCATGAGCTCGGGCACGAGTTGCTGCTCGGCGATGCCCGGATCTTCGCGCACCGGCCCGACCACGAGTCGCTGACCGATCTGCTCACCGTGTTCTACGGACTCGGGATCTTCACCGCCAATGCGGCGTACGAGCGTCGTCCGCGACCGAACGGCCGGGGTAAGCAGTCGGTGGCCCGCGGGTACCTGCGGGAGGCGGCGCTGTCCGAGGCGCTCGCGTACTACGCCCTGCTCCGCGGCGAGCGCCGCCCGGACTGGGACCGCCACCTGGATCCGCCGGTCCGTCGCGTCATGCGGAATCAGTTGGCGATCCTGCACAAGTGATGACTTGACGCAGCCACCAGACAGCGCCGCGGAACATGCTTTCGTTGCTCGGCCCGGAGACGTGGTCCAGCAGATGCATCGACGTCATCGTCTGATGCAGCGCGCCCAGCTCCTCCGCCAGCTCGAGCGCCCGGCGCAACTCCGTGGAGGACGCATACTCCTCCCACTCGGCCAGATAGGCGTCCTTCAGCCGAGGATCCATCGAGATCGGTGAGCGGTCGTCGAAGAATGTCACCAGGTCCAGGAACGGGTGCGACACCGCCGCGTCGGTCCAGTCGAACACCAGTACCCGCCCATCCCGTACGGCGAGATTCCGCGGATGCAGGTCCCCGTGCAGCAGCGTCTCCGGTACGCCGATCGCCGCCAGCTCGTTGATTGCCTCTCGCAACTGCGCGGCCCGTCGCGGCAGCAGCTCGCGTTCGTCCGCGTCGAGCCGGTCGGTCACCGGGTTCGGGCCGAGCAGCCGGTCGAGCTCGGCATCCAGTACGGCGAGCCGCCGGTCGACACAGCTGAACTCCAGCAGTCGATCCGTCTGATCCACATAGCTGCGCTGCAATCTCGCATGCCCTCGCAGCGCTTCGATCCACACCGAGACGTCGGACGAGTCAGCCAACGGATGGCCGACGTCCGGCAACAGCATCCAGACCCGCTTCTCGTCCACGGCCAGGGGCGCCGGCACGGCACCAGGTCGCTCGTCCGAGAGGTGCTTCAGCAACCTCGGCTCATGCGCGAACAACAACGGCAGCGCATCCATCCGGGCCGGACGGATGGTGCTGGAGTGAGCGAGCGCCTTGAAGTACACGTCCCCCTTGGCTGTCGGACAGCGCAGTACGTTCGACAATCCCCACGACCGAACCTGAGCCACTGGGCCGGTCAGCTGGAGCTGCTCCCCGATCCACGAAAGCGCCTCGGCGTACCAGCCTGGCATCGTCCAAGCCGGCGTCACGGGGGAGCCTGCCGGCAGGGCGAGGTGTTTCCGCGCGGCGACGACCGCCGGATCGTCGAGATCCGGCACCCACTCGGAGTTCGGTGGCGTCGCGCCGGCCGAGACCATCAGGTACGTCGTCGAATCCGGTTCGTCGTCGAGGCACGCGAGTACATAGGCCTCGATCTCCAGTTGCTGCAGCACCGCCTCGACGTCCGGGAACCAGAGCTTCCCGGTGACCTCGAGCTGCGGAAGACCCGACGGCAGCAGCAGAACAGCCTCGTCAGATGCGCGCACGACTACAGCCGTGACGATCACGTAGCCCCCTCGGTCAAGTTCCTTGAGCGTATTCGGTCGGCGTTGCCGTCGCACCGGGTTTGTGCGGCCGTAGGGTGAGAGCGTGATCGATGCCAGGGAGGTTGCCCGGGCCGCGGATCTGCTGCATGACGTGGTGGCGCCGACGCCGTTGGAGTACTCGCGGTGGCTGAGTGAGCTGGTCGGCGGCGACGTGTTCCTCAAGTGCGAGAACCTGCAGCGGACCGGGTCGTTCAAGCTGCGCGGCGCGTATGTGCGGATGGCGCGGCTGTCGAAGAAGGAGCGAGCGCGCGGCGTGGTAGCGGCGAGCGCCGGAAACCATGCGCAGGGCGTCGCGCTCGCAGCGCAGCTGCTCGGCATCAAGGCGACCGTGTTCATGCCGCACGGCGCGCCGATCCCTAAGGAGAAGGCGACCCGCGCGTACGGCGCCGAGATCCGCTTCGCCGGTACGTCGATCGACGACTGCCTGCGGGAGGCTCGTGCGTTCGAAGCCGAGACCGGCGCGGTGCTGATCCACCCGTTCGACCACCCGGACATCGTGGCCGGTCAGGCGACCACCGGTCTGGAGATCGTCGAGCAATGCCCGCAGGTGCGGACGGTCGTCGTACCGACGGGTGGTGGCGGGCTGATCGCCGGGATCGCGGCGGCGATGCAGCGTGACGGGCTGCCGATCGAGGTGGTTGGTGTGCAGGCCGCGGGCGCCGCGGCGTACCCCGCCTCGCTCGCGGCCGGCGAACCGATCCAGCTGACCGGCATGTCCACGATGGCGGACGGGATCGCGGTCGGGCTGCCGGGCAAGGTCCCGTTCGAGACGATCCGGCAGTACGTCGGTGAGATGCGCACGGTCAGCGAGAACTCGTTGTCCAAGGCCCTCTTACTGGTGCTCGAACGCGCGAAGCTCGTGGTCGAACCGGCCGGTGCCGCCGCGGTGGCCGCCGTACTGGACGAACCCAAGCGGTTCAAGCCGCCGGTCGTGGTGGTTCTGTCCGGTGGGAACATCGACCCGATCCTGCTGATGCGGGTCATCCAGCACGGTATGGCCGCGGCCAGCCGGTACCTGTCGTTGCGGGTGCGGATCCCGGACACGCCGGGCGGCCTGGCGACGTTGCTGACCCAGCTCGCGGCCCTGGACGCGAACATCATCGAGGTCCTGCACGAGCGCATCTCGGAAACGTTGAACCTGGACGAGGTCGAGGTCGCGCTACAGCTCGAACTGCGGGGTGAGGAACACCGCGAGCGGGTCTTGGCAGGCCTGATCGGCAACGGCTACACGTACACGCTGAACTAGAGCGGGTCGCAGGACTTGATCAAGGGAGCGTGCAGGCGCTCGGCGAGGACTCGGCGCTGGGTGGGCTGAGCCTCGGTCTGGAGCGCCAGGCCTGTCTCGGTGAGCCGGACGTTGACCGCGCGGCGGTCCTCCGGGCACATGTGCCGCTCGACCAGGCCGGCGGTCTCCAGCCGGCCGATCACGCGGGACAGCGCGCTCTGGCTCAGGTGCACCGACTTGGCGATCTGCTGCACCTTCGCGGACTGCTCGGGCAGCTCGGCGAGGCGCTCGAGCACCTCGTACTCACTCATGCCGAGCGAGTGACCAGCCTGCAAGGCCCGGTCGAGGGCGCAGGTCAGGTCGGCGTGGCGGGCCAGCAGCTCGCGCCATTCCCGTACGTCGGCGCTGGTCTCACCAGTCCCAACGCTGACCTCTGTGGCGGTCATGGAGGCGACGTTATCATGCAGACGCATTCTATGCAACCGCATTTAATGCCTTGACATTAGATGCACGTGCATGGAATTGTCTCTCCTCGTGACTACGCAAACCACATCACCGGCTCGCATGACCTGGGACGCGCGCCTCTGGGGCGCCCTTCTGGTGGTCTGCGGCGTGATCTTCCTCGACGGCCTGGACGTGTCGATGGTCGGCATGTCCCTGCCCTCCATCGGCGCCGACCTGGGCGTCTCCCTTTCTTCTCTGCAGTGGGTCGTGACCGGCTACGTGCTCGGGTACGGCGGCCTGCTGCTGCTCGGCGGCCGGACCGCCGACCTGCTCGGCCGCCGCCGCGTGTTCCTGGTCGCGCTGGCCGTGTTCGCCGTGGTCTCGATGCTGAGCTCATTGGCCACCAACCCCGAACTGCTCATCGCCGCGCGGTTCGTCAAGGGCGTCGCCGCCGCGTTCACCGCGCCGGCCGCGCTCTCCATCATCACCACGACCTTCCACGAGGGCCCGGACCGTAACCGTGCCCTCAGCATCTTCACCACCTGCGCCGCCAGCGGCTTCTCGATGGGCCTGATCCTGGGCGGCGCGCTGACCGAGGTCGGCTGGCGCTGGACCTTCCTGATGCCCGGCCCGGTCGCCCTGATCGTGCTGCTGTTCGCGCTCAAGCTGATCCCGGACAGCCCGCGGGACGACGTCGCGGGCGGGTACGACGTACCCGGCGCGATCACCGTCACGGGCGGCATGCTGTCTCTGGTGTACGCCGTCGTCGGCGCCGAACACGCCGGCTGGGTGTCGGTCCAGACGTTCGGGATGTTCGCGCTCGCGATCGTCCTGCTGGGCGCCTTCATCGCGATCGAGCTGCGGTCGAAGCACCCGCTGGTCCGGCTCTCCATCCTGCGCAACGCGAACCTGCGCCGGGCGAACCTGGCCATCCTGACGGTCTTCGGTTCGTACGTCGCCTTCCAGCTGATCGGCACGCTGTACCTGCAGAACCTGCTCGGCTGGTCATCGTTCGAGACCGCGCTCGCCTTCCTGCCCGCCGGCCTGCTGGTCGCCACGCTGTCGCCGAACGCCGGCAAGCTGGCCGACCGGATCGGCACCGAGGCGATGATCATCAGCGCGATGGTGCTGTTCGTGGTCGGGTACGCCCTGTCGCTGCGGATCGGCCCGGAGTCTGCGTACTTCTCGACCGTCTTCCCGACCATCATGCTGATCGGCCTCGGGTTCGCGATCGGGTTCCCGGCGCTGAACATCCAGGCGGTGTCCGGTGTCCCGGACAACGAGCAGGGCCTGGCGTCCGGGCTGTTCAACACGGCCAGCCAGGTCGGTGGCGCGGTGGTCCTCGCGATCGTCACCGCGGTGATCAGCAGCCAGTCGGTGGGGGTGACCACTCCGGCCGGGATGCTGTCGGCGTTCAAGCCGGGGCTTGCTGTGGTGACCGGCATCTCCACTCTGGGTCTGCTGGTGGCGCTGACCGCGCTGCGCGGGCTGCGAAGCCGGCGTGCCGCTGAAGAGGCCGAGGCTGCCGAACTGGCCGCCGTACAGAAGGAACTGGCCGAGGAGGAGATGTCCCCGGCCGCGTGACAACTACCAGCTCTGCCGAGGGCTGTGAAGTCATAGAGAAGCAGTGCGGGTCACGAGCGTGACCCGCACTGCTGTTGTTTTACAGGGGTCTGGCCAGGGCTGTGGCGATGGCGATGGTCACTGCCATCACGGTGAGCTCGACCGTGGCCAGTGTGGCGAGTGCGACGGTCTCCTGTCGGCGGACGGCCGGTAGGAGGAACTGTCTGATGAAGCCGCCCGTCGCTGCCAGGATGCCGAGCCCTACGAGCTTGCCGATGACCAGCCAGCCCGCAGGCGTCTCGAGCAGGGCGTGAAGCAGCACCGACGGGTGGGGTGTGATGTCCTTCGTCAGTCGTGGTCCAGCGAGCAGCACGCCGGTGACCGCGACAGTGGCGATCGCACCGCCTGCCACGGTTGAGAAGCGCGGCAGGACGAGTGAGAGTGCGGAACGGTTGCGAGCGACCAGCACTGTGACCAGTGCGAGGCCGCCTACCCACAGGCTGACCGCACACATGTGCAGACAGATGGCGGGTGTCGTAAGCCAGGCTGCGTTGGTCTGCGACGCGTGACCAGTCGCTGGTACGGCGACCAGGCCGACGAGCGCGCAGGCCATCGGCCAGTAGCTGGAGGTGCGTCTGAGCACCAGCACCGTGTAGGCGGTTGCGGCGACAACCGTCAGAGCCAGTGCGGTGCCTGAGGTGACCTCCACGGCGTACGACGCCATCCCCGCGAACGGCATCTTCGGCCCGGACCCGGAGATTGCCGCGGCCTGGAGCCACCACGTCGTCGTGGTGGCTGTGACCCAGGCGATACCGACCGCGATAGCGATCACCCGGGCCCTTGCGGCGACCGCGTCGTACTTCTGCCGCCCTGCCGCTCCTAGGAGGAGCAAGAAGAGTACGGCGCCGGTCGCGGTGATCGCGGCGCCGTTGGTGACGAACCGGGCGAACGGAGTGGTGTAGAGGATGCCGGGGCTGGTGGTGTTGATGGCCGGCTCGGGCGCTGGGCGGGTGATGACGATGGCCCACACCAGGGCAGCCACGCTGAGCCCGGCTATGACCGACAGCACGACTGGGCGTCGTACTTTCAGAGCTGGGGCGGTGAGGTCCATCTGCTAGTCCCTCGTCGCGGAGTCGAGCAGGACCGGCGCCGGCTGGCTTTGCTCAGAGCGCCAGCGCAGGAACCCGTGCAGCAGGAACAGAGCGGTGGCGAGCTCGAGGATCCAGATCCAGGCCGGTACGCCGCCGGCGGGCAGACTGATGGCGGTCATCACCGAGGAGCCGACGTCTGCCTTGTCGAGGGTGACGGTGATGTGGCCGGCGATCGGGTGGCCGTCGCCAGAGATGACCCGGTAGCTCACCGTGTAGGTGCCGGACTGGCCGAGCCGGTCGCAGCTGGCGTGGACGGTGTTGCCGTCGACCCGCACGGACTTGGCAGGGTGGCGGAACCCGTCCGGACCGGTGACCAGGACGGCGTCCCAGCCCTGCACCGGCTGGAGGGTCTGGTCGAAGGTGAAGCTGAGGGCGGAGGGGCTGGCGGACAGCCGGGCACCGTTGGCCGGAGTGCTGGTGGTCAGTTTGGAGTGCGCGCTCGCCGGGACGGCCGGCGCGAAGATCAGGGCGGCGGTGATGGTGAGAACCGCCAGGATCGGTGGGCAGCTCCGCCGCAGCGAGCGGAACCATGACGTCGTGGGCTTCGACATCCGGATCCTCCTGTCAGGAAATATCGGCCGATAATGGAATTCGCCGCGGCGCGAGCGCGTTGTCCGGTATGAAGTCGGAATTGAATGTCATTCGGACATTTGCTCGTAACACATTTCCCGGCCGCGGAAATATTCCGGAAACCTCTCAGAGGTAATCTGCTGTTGTGAGGATTAACGCGGTGGGTGCCGTCGTCACCTGGTCCGGCAATTTCGCCGGACCAGGTGTTACGCCCCAGATGCGGATCACCCGTGGCCGCGGATCGGTCTCCGCGGCCACGGGTGATCGAGGTGACCTGGCGCTGTTCAGCGCGTGGGTCGGTGGAACCTCAGTGGTCGTGCCCGTGACCGGTGCCGTCGTCGACCGCCTTGTGACCAGACAGCGTCAGCGTCACGATGTTGACGCCGACCGGAACGACGTGGCTGGTGGTGTAGCCGAACGGGTTCTCGATGGCCGGGTAGAGACCCAGTGCCTCGTCGTCGACGTGCAGTTGGACCTGTTCGGTGCCGTACTGCACCGCGTCGCCGACGTTGGCGATCGGGGTCGGGTGGTCGTGGGCCGAGGCCGTAGTGGCCGCCAGGGCGACGCCGCCGACGCCCAGGGCGAGGCTGGCCAGTGGGACGGTGATCAGGCGGGTCCTGAGGTTGGGCATGTCGATCTCCTTTGAGGAGTACGTCGTGCGCCCCGGGAGGGTGGGGCGCACGAAAAGGGGAGGGATGAAAGGGTGGGGCAATAGATGGCCCGCGAATGGGCATGCCAGACAGGTCGACCAGCCTGACCCCAAAAGCCGGCCGCCGGTCGCCGTTGACCGGCCGCAAATGTGGTGCCGCGATCGCTTGATGGCCACTCAATACGTCGCTTGAAGTGAATGTATTCAGTTCGTCCGCAGGACCGCAAGCAATTGTAGTTATTTGACCACGGAATGGTACGAATCCTGCCGCGTCAACCTCACACTTGTGGTCGCATTTCTGCAATTGGTGAGAGAATTCCGGGTGGTGGAATGCGGCCGCTGCGGTGGCGAGTCAGGGTGGGCCGGGCGAGGTTGGGGGCGATCCCGGATTGGTTTCGACCTCTGCGGGTGCTGGACTGGGGGCATGAGCAACCAGAGCGACTACGACCGGCGGGTCAAGGACATCCTGGACCGGGTCGCCAACGGCCACCTGTCCACCGAGGAGGGTGCCACCCTCATCGCCGCCATCCAGCCGGCCGCTGCCCCCGCAGACTCGGCAGGTCCGGCTGAAGCGGCGGAGAAGCAGGCGCCGGTTGCCGATGTGCCTTCCCCATCGGTGTGGGCCGAGGTGGTGGACGCCGTACCGGGGCCTTCGGGTGCTGTGTCGGAACCCCCTGCTGCCGACGGCGACGCCGTACCGTCCACCAACGGGCTCCAGGACAGCGTGGTCGACGATGCTCCCGCCGGCGCGGCTCCTGGTGGGCCCGCGACCGGTGGGCCCGGGACCGGTGGGCCCGCGACCGGTGGGCCCGCGACCGGTGGGCCCGCGACCGCGGCTCCGACCGACGCGACGCTGTCGGGCGACGAGCCCGAGGAGCCGGTCGAGCCCGGGGAGCCGGTCGAGCCCGTGGAGGCTGAGGAAGAGGTCGAGGAGGAGCACAGTCATGTGCCGATCCCGGCCGGGGTGCAGCGGGTGACGGTACGGGCGATCGGCCGGCGGGTGCGGCTGATCGGTGAGCCCGCGATCAACGGCGTCGCGGTGGACGGGCCGCACGTGATCAAGCGCGACGGCGAGACGCTCGCGATCAGCAGCGAGGGCGACATGGGCGTCTCCATCGACGGCTTCAGCATGCTGCGCAACCCGACCAACCTGAAGTCGCACGTGAACGGCCTGGCCAAGGAGCTCTCCATCCGGGTCAACCCGACGCTCCAGGTCGAGGTGGAGGTGACCGGCGGCAGTGTTGCAGCCGAACGCCTGCCCGGCCTGACCCGCGTCCGTGTCACCGCCGGTACGGCGAAGGTGTCCGACGTCGACGGTCCGATCGACCTGCTCGTCCAGGCGGGCACTGCCACCCTCGACGCCCAGATCACCAAGGGCCGCTCCCGGGTTCGCGTCGAGTCCGGCGCCGCCAACGTGACGCTGCGCCGTGGCTCCGACGTCCGCGTCCACACCGAGTCCCAGCTCGGCCGCGTCAGCTGGACGGGCGCCGTCACCGGCCAGTCCAAGGACGTGGAGATCGGCCGTGGCCGAGCCAGCCTCGACGTCGAGGTCCTCGTCGGAACCGCCCAGATCACCTCCGACTAGCTCTTTCACTCCCCACTCGGCACGGTGGCTCTAGTGGGATGCGGTGGCGGGGACGGTGTGGAGAGTGCGGAAGGGGGAGAAGTAGAGGAAGGCCGTGCCGGCCAGGCTGGCGAGGCCGGCGATCCAGAGGGTGGCGTGGAGGCCGAAGACCGTGCCGAGGGTGCCGCCGAGGAGGCTGCCTAGTGGGGTGACGCCCCAGCTGACGAAGCTCATGGTGGCGCTGACGCGGCCCTGTAGCTCGGGTGGGCAGACGCGCTGGCGGGTGCTCACCAGCACGATGTAGCTGACGATGATGCAGAAGCCGGCGAGCAGAGTGCTGACGACGTACCAGCTCAACCGCCAGCCCGGTGCCGTCAGTGCTTGCAGGGTGAACGCCACGCCGATGCCGGTCGACGACACCAGCAGCGTGCGAGCGTCGCCGTACCGGTTGCTGATGCGCTCGGTGACGGCGGAGGCGACGATGGCGCCGCCCAGGCCGATCATGCTCAGGACGCCGATGGTGCTCGGCTGCAGGTGGACCTTACGCACCAGGAACACGATCACCACCGCACCGTTGGCCGACTGGAACAGCATCGTCGTCGCCGTGTTCAACGCGATCGGCCGCAGCAGTGGGTGCTGGAACACGTACCGCATGCCCTCTGCGATCTCCCGCTTCAAGTCAGGCCGCTCCGCCTTGGCAGGCCGTGGCTCCGGCGTACGGATGGAGCGGAGCCACAGTGCTGACCAGAGGAAGCTGAGAGCGTCCACGCCGATGGTGACTGCGGCGCCGAGTCCTTGAACCAGTACGCCGCCCGCGCCCGCTCCGACGACTGCTCCGACAGAGTGGTTGGCAGCCAGCCTGGCGTTGCTCGGCAGGAGCTGGTCCGGCTGCAGCAGCCGCGGCGGGTACGAGCTATGCGCCACGTCGAACAGCACCGTGAGTACCCCAGCCAGCACAAGTACGACGTACAGCTGCGTCAGAGTCAGTACGCCGAACCACGCGGTCACCGGGATCGTTGCGAAGAGCATTGCGCGACCCAGATCGGCGTACACCAGGACAGGGAGGCAACGGACCCTGTCTACCCACGCACCGGCGAACAGGCCGAGGCCCAGCCAGGCAGCTGTCTCGCAGGTCCGGAGAAGCGAGACCTGGAATGTGGAGGCGTCCAGCGTGAGTACGGCGAGCAGCGGGACGGCCATCATGCTCAGGCGGCTGCCGAGCTGGCTGAGTAGGTCCGCGATCCAGAGGCGGCGGAAGTCGGGGTGCTTGAGGATGCCCATACCCGGACGCTAAACGCCTACCTGAGCGCTGTCGACTCAACTATCAACAAAGTTGAGTCAGTCAGACTCAAGTTTCGCCTCTGAGTTAAAGGTGTCGAAACTGTCGGCGGCCTCGGCAAGGATGATGGCCCGCGTCACATCCAGAAGGGGGACGAGCGGCATGGCTGCAATCGAGGCGACAGGCCTCGTGAAGACGTTCAGGACCAGGAAGAACACCGTGAAGGCGCTCGACGGGATCGATCTCGACGTGCCGGAGGGGAGTGTGCTCGGCCTGCTCGGGCCCAACGGCGCGGGCAAGACGACCACAGTCCGGGTGCTCACCACCCTGATGGCGCCGGACGCCGGCTCGGCTCGCGTGCTCGGGCACGACGTGGTGAAGGAAGCGGACACGGTCCGTTCGCTGGTCGGCCTGTCGGGTCAGTACGCCGCCGTCGACGAACTGCTCACCGGCCGGGAGAACCTGTGGATGTTCGGCCGGCTCTACCGCCTGAGCAGCCAGCAGGCGAAGCAGCGGGCGGAGGAGTTGCTCGAGGTCTTCGACCTGACCGACGCCGCGGACCGGATCCTGAAGACGTACTCGGGCGGCATGCGCCGCCGGCTGGACCTGGCCGGCTCGCTGATCGCGCACCCGAAGGTGCTGTTCCTGGACGAGCCGACCACCGGGCTGGACCCACGCAGCCGACTCGACCTGTGGCAGATCATCCGCGACCGGGTCAGCGAAGGTGTGACCATCCTGCTGACGACGCAGTACCTGGAAGAGGCCGACGAGCTCGCGGACAGCATCGCGGTGGTCGACCACGGCTCGGTGATCGCCCGCGGTACGGCGGACGAGCTCAAGGCGAAGGTCGGCGGCGAGCGGATCGAGGTCGTCGTACACGAACCGGACGACACGGACCGGGCGCTCGAGTTGCTCGTCGGTGCGCTCGGCATCACCGACCTGGATGCGACGACGACTGATCACCACAGCCGCCGGATCACGCTGCCGGCGCCAGGCGGATCGAGTGCGCTGGTCGACGTGATCCGCACCCTCGACGGCGGCGGGATCCGGATCGCCGACATCGGCCTGCGGCGGCCGACGCTGGACGACGTGTTCCTCACGCTGACCGGCCACGAAGCCGTCGTCGACGAGACCAAGGAGAAAGCATGAACGAGCGGAGCGAGTTCATCGTCGAACACAGCGTGCCTTGCGCCTCATCGGCGCCCGGAGCGAAGCGAGGACGTCGATGAGTGCGACGGTTGAGCGGCCGGGCCGGGTGAATCCGCTGAGCCGGGCGCTGTCCGATGCCGGGGTGCTGGCGTGGCGGAGCCTGAAGCGGATCCCGCGGACGCCGGACATGCTGATCTACGCGACCATCCAGCCGATCATGTTCGTGCTGCTGTTCGCGTACGTGTTCGGCAACGCGATCCCGATCCCCGGGTTCCCCGGTGCCCGCGCGTACCGGGAGTTCCTGATGTCCGGGATCTTCGCTCAGACGATGGCGTTCGCGGTCGCGTCGGCGAGCGTCGGGCTGGCCGACGACATGTCGAAGGGCCTGATCGACCGGTTCCGTTCGTTGCCGATGGCAAGGTCCGGGGTGATCGCCGGGCGGGTGGTCGGCGACCTGGTGTTCAACGCGTTCGTGATGCTGGTGATGGTGATCTGCGGGTTCATCGTCGGCTGGCGGTGGCACAACGGATTCGGGCAGGCGCTGGCGGCGTTCGCGATCCTGCTGCTGTTCGCCTTCGCGATGCTCTGGGTCGGAGCGCTGATCGGTTTGTCCGTCGGCGGCCCCGAGGTGGCGTCGTCGGCGGGGCTGATCTGGCTGTTCCCACTCACGTTCCTGTCCAACGCGTTCGTCCCGACGCCGAACCTGCCGAGCGGCCTGCAGCCGGTGGCGGAGTGGAACCCGATCTCCTCCATCGTCGCCGCCTGCCGCCACCTCTTCGGCAACCCATCGCCGTTCGCGAGTCCAGACGGCTTCCCAGCCCAGCACCCGGTGTGGCTCTCCCTCATCTGGTGCGCCCTGATCATCGCCGTCTTCGCCCCGCTGGCCGTCCGCAAGTACCGCAGCGCCACCAGTCACTGAGTCGAACAGCCGTCGGCCGGACCTCCCTGCGGGGGTCCGGCCGCCCCTTCACCACCCGGCGAGCGAAGCGGGCGGTTGCTGGGCCATTGACAACATTTATACGGTGTGCAAATACTTCGAACTATGTTAAAGAAACCGGCGGCGAACTGGCGCGAGGCGCGGCGGGAGAACGCGCGGGCAGCGGTGCTGACCGCCGCCTGGGAGCTGGCGCGAGCCGACGGGCTGGCCGCGTTGTCATTGCGCGAGCTGGCTCGGCGGGCCGGTATCACCACGCCGACGGTGTACGCGTACTTCGAGTCCAAGAACGCCATCCTGGACGCGATGTTCGCGCAGGCGGCACAGGAGTTCGTCGAGCTGAAGGCCTCGCTGCCCCAGACCGACGATCCGGAACAAGACCTGCTGAGGGAGGCCCGGGCGTTCGTCACGTTCTGCGTGTCCGACGTACCGCGGTATCAACTGCTGTTCCAGCACGCGGTGCCCGGCTTCACGCCGTCGGCGGAGTCCTATGAGTTGGCGGTGAAGGCGCTCGACGTCACCCGCGAACTCCTCGCACGCAACGGCGTGCACGATCCGCGGCACCTCGACATCTTGACGGCCGTCACCACCGGCCTCGTCGACCAGCAGATCTCCAACGACCCTGGCGGCGACCGGTGGACCCGGCTCGTCGAGGACGTCGTCCGGATGCTCCTCGCTCAGTTCGCGAGCGAGAAAGCCCAGTAATACAAGGGGGAATCATGACCGTTACCCAGCCCAAGCTCCACCACCTCGCCCTGACCGTGACGGACCTGGAGGCCAGCGTCCAGTGGTACGGCGAAGTGTTCGGCGTGCAGCCGGTGCTCGACGTACCGCACCCGGGCGGCGTCGGGCGCATCCTCGCCGACGCCGACCATCAGCTGATGATCGCGCTGCACCACCACGACACCAACGACGGTGCCTTGTGCAAGGAAACCGTCACCGGCCTCGACCACGCCGGCTTCGCGGTCGGCTCCCGCGCCGACCTCGAACAATGGCAGGACCACCTGGAGGCCCACGGCGTCGTCCGCGCCGACACCGCCGACAAGCCCCTCACCCAGTCACCCATCGCCGACGAGCCCTACGCCTCAGTCCTGGTCTTCCGCGACCAGGACAACATCCAACTAGAACTCTTCGCCCCAGCCAGCCACTGACCACCACCACAGCCCAGCCGCACCCCCGGCCGCACCCAAGGCGCCCGCCTAACCCAGCCGCCGGCCTCAACGCAGCCGCCCGGCGCGGGGACGGGCGGGCCTGTAGGCGCCGCCGGGCAGCACCGGAGCGGCCGCTCGGCGCCCGGGGGACGGGCAGGTGGGTAGGCGTCGCCGTACGACGGGCCGGCTGTCGGCGCACCACGTCGTACGGCAGAAATGACAAGCGCCCCGGTGGAGGTCCACCAGGGCGCTGAGCTGGTGGGGTCAGCCGGTGAAGGGTTCGGCGGCGACGATCTCGACCGTCACGTCCTTGCCGTTCGGCGCCTCGTAAGTCGCCTTGTCGCCCTTCTTCTTGCCGAGGATCGCGGATCCCAGCGGGGACTGCGGCGAGTACACGTCGATGTCGACCGACGCGTCCAGGGCGAGGAGCTCGCGGGAGCCGAGCAGGAACGTCTCGACATCGTTGTCACCGGCGAACTTGATCGACACCTTCATCCCCGGCCCGATCTTCGCGCCGGCCTTCGGGGTCTCGCCGACCCGGGCGCGCCGCAGCATGTCCTCCAGCTGCCGGATCCGCGCCTCGATCTTGCCCTGCTCGTCCTTGGCGGCGTGGTACCCGCCGTTCTCCTTGAGGTCGCCCTCGTCCCTGGCCTCGCTGATGCGCTGGGTGATCTCGGCACGGGCAGGGCCCTTGAGGTGCTCGAGCTCGGACTTCAGCTGGTCGTAACCGTCCTGCGTCAGCCAGACAACGCTGTCCTCTTCGATCCTCTGCGTCACGGGCTGCTCCTTGTGTCGGTGGGATGGGCAGAAAATGCTTCTGGCCGCCGTCGTCGACGGCGACCAATCCAACGAGCGTACCAAGATCCAGTCCGGAACCCCACAGTTCTTTGACCCCTCAACCGCTGGGAAACCGCTTGCCCGGTGCTTTTTCCCACATCCTGAGCACCTTCCGGCAATCGGTTGCCCCCACCCTGGCCGACCACGCTCGCACCGGCTCCTCCCGCCCGTACGGGCGCCTCACAACACCGACCCGCGACGGTCGATGTCACCGCGCCTCGGCGCATCCGCCCGCTGTACGCCAACCCCTTCCCGTACGACGCCTCGCCCGGCACCGGCGGTCGATACCACCCACCCCGACGGCTGGTGCATGTGCCCGGCGGTCGACCAACCGCGGCTTTCCGGAACATCGCTGCCAGCAGGCGCAAATTATGTTCCGAAAAGTGGCCTTCGGATCCTATGCGTGGGTTGTCTTGGCAAGCCTGTACGACGCCCTGCCCGGCTCGGTGCATAGCAATCGATGGCACGCGGCCGGCTGGGTCAGCGGGGGTGGGGGTCCGAGGGGGTGGTGCAGCCGATGAGGACCACGGCCGTGGCCGCTCGTTGGGTGGTGAGGGTGGCGGGGAGGGTTTGGTGGCGGGGGGAGTCGGCGGGGACGGTCACGGTGATCTCGCCGACGATGGAGAAGTCGGCGGCCTTGGCCTGCAGGCGACAGTTCGCCACGGTGGACTTGGTGCGGTCGACCTGGATCGTCGCCTTGGCGGTGGTCGGCGAGGTGATCTCATAGCCGAGCAGGCGGGATGTCACCGGTGGGTTCGACTGGATGAACGCGACCCACACCAGCCAGGTCAGCCCCGTCAGCACCACCACTCCCAGCACCCCAATCACCACAGGCCGCCGCCCCCGCCGCCTCCCATACCTGGCATCCAGGTCTGCCTGGTCGCTCAGCTGATCTCCGGCTGGCGTGGGTGCCGGTGCGGCCGACTCTGTTTGTGCCTGGTTGTTCGCCGCTGCAGCCGGGGAGGAGGTCAAGTCGGGCGCCTTCCCTCGGGCGGGGCTGGGGGTCGCGTGGGGCGTGCTGCCTGGGGTCGGCGGTGGCGCCGCGCCGGGCACGGGTCCGGGGGTTGGGGGTGATGCTTGGGGTGAGTCCGGCCTGGGGGCCGGGGTGGGGGTGGTGGGGTCGGTCACGGGGGTCCAGGTGGGTGTGGGGACGGGGCCGGTTCTTGGGATGGGCCGGGGTTGGAGGACCATTGTGTCTTGTGAGTGGAGATCTTCGGTTGTTGCATGTGCATGCCCACCCTGATGACGAGTCCAGTAAGGGGGCCGCGTCGACGGCCCGGTACGTGGACGAAGGTGTTCAGGTGCTGGTGGCGACGTGTACGGGTGGAGAGCGCGGGTCGATCCTGAATCCCAAGATGGACCGGCCGGAGGTGCTGGAGAACATCACCGAGATCCGCCGCAAGGAGATGGACGCGGCCCGGGAGATCCTCGGCATCCGGCAGGAGTGGCTGGGCTGGATCGACTCCGGGTTCCCGGAGGGTGACCCGCTGCCGCCGCTGCCGGAGGGCTGCTTCGCCGCGCAAAAGGTGGAGGACGCGGCCGCCCCGCTGGTGAAGCTGATCCGCGAGTTCCGTCCGCAGGTCGTCACGACGTACGACGAGAACGGCGGCTACCCGCACCCGGACCACGTGATGTGCCACACCATCACCGTGGCCGCGTTCGAGGCGGCCGGGGACAAGGACGCGTACCCGGAGCTCGGCGAGCCGTGGCAGCCGCTCAAGCTCTACTACCACCACACGTTCCACTACGAGCGGATGAAGGCGCTGCACGACGGAATGGTCGCGCGCGGGCTGGAGTCGCCGTACGCCGAACGGCTGCAGGACTGGAAGCCGGATCCGGAGAACGAGCGCCGGATCACCACCCGGGTCGAGTGCGCGCAGTACTTCGCCGTCCGGGACAAGGCGCTGCTCGCGCATGCCACTCAGATCGACCCGGACGGGGCGTGGTTCGCCGTACCGCTGGAAGTGCACCAGGAGGCGTGGCCGACCGAGGACTATGAGCTGGCCCGGAGTCTGGTCGAGTCGGAATTGCCCGAGGACGATCTGTTTGCGGGGCTGCGCTGACCGCGGGCAGCCAGACCGGGGCGGTGGGGTGGGGAAGGAATCCAGCACAGTGAGAGACTGGTGGGGTGACAGCGATGACGTTCCTTCCGGCGGCCGAGATCGACCCGAACTCGGTGCGCCCCGGCTGGGTCGCGCTGCTGATCGTGCTCGCTCTCGGTGCCGCCACGGTGCTGCTGTGGCGCAACATGGGCAAGCAGTTGAAGAAGATCGACTTCGACGTCGAGAACGGCAGTGCGGACGACCCAGCACAGTCCGCCGTCCCGCCGACGGCGGACAGCTCACCGGCCCCGGCTGGCGATGCCGCGCCGCCGGAAACCCCGAAGACGACTGACGCAGCCCCGAAGCCGACTGACTCCAAGACCAACGGCGACACCCCGGCACACTCGCCGAGCTGAGCCGGCACCCCGGCGCACTCCGAGCCGGGTAAGGTCCGAAGCCGGTCGATGCCAATGGCAACGGCTCCGGAAGTTGCCGTACGTCACAATCGCACGACCGTTCGCGACGGCGTGATCACGAGATGGTGTCGGACTGGGCAGCCCACTGCCGGCTGACCCTATAGTGAGCCGCGTGTTGAATCGTGCCGAGGGCGGGGACGCTCTGTGACCGGAACCCGCGCCGCCCGGCATCGCATGCCCGGGCGTCTGGTCGCGGGTGGCGCAAGTGCGGTGCTGATCGCCCTGGTGGCGCTGGTGGTGGCACTGTTCGCGGCCAACAGCGAACCGCATGACACCGGCGGGATCGGCGGGCCGAGCCTCTTCATCGCCTGGCTGCTGCCCTTCTTCCGGCTGATCTCGAACTTCGCGACCGTCGGCTGTGCGGGTGCCCTGCTCGCCGCGGTCGTCCTGCTGCGGATCGAAGGCGGCCCGCTGGGCGTCCAGGGCCGCCGGGCGGTCCGCGACGCGAGCAACTCCGCGATCGTCTGGGCGGTGGCCGCCTTCGCCGGCGCGATCGTCACCGCTGCGGTCCTGCTCGACACCCCGGTCAACCTGCTGTACCTCCGGCTGGACGACGCTCTCGGCGTACCGGAGGTCAAGGCGCTGCTGATCACCGGCATCCTGGTCGTCGCGCTGGCGATTGGCATCCGCCGCGTCCAGACGTCGTCGGCGGCCGGGCTCGGCGTACTGGTCGCGATCGCGGCGCTCATCCCGCCCGCGGTCACGGCGTACCCGCGGAATGAGTCGTACGTCGTCCTCGCCGGTGCCTTCCTGGTCATTCACGTCATCGCGGCGACCACCTGGATCGGCGGACTCGCGGGCCTGGTCCGGTACGGACGGGCCAGCCGCGGCGGCCTGGCGATCGTGCTCGAGCGGTTCAACCAGGTCGCCGTCATCTCGTCGATCGCCCTCCTCGTCAGCGGCCTGATCAGCGCCGCCGGCCGGCTCGCCGCCAAGGGTGGTGGCTGGGGTTCGATCTTCGACGTACTCACGTCCGACGCGTACGGCGTGCTCCTCCTGGCCAAGACAGCCGCGTTCCTGCTCTTGATCATCGGCGGCTGGTTGCACCGCCGCCACGCGATCGGCGACTTGGTTGAAGGTGGCAACCGATTCTGGCAGCTCGTCGGCACCGAACTCTTCATCATGGCCCTCACCCTGGGCCTGTCGGTCGCCCTCTCACAGACCGTCTGACCACGGGGGCGGAGCGTAGTTCGGCGGGACTCCGCTTACGGTGGAGTCATGGCGAACGAGCTTGGCCGGAGCACCAGCCCCTACCTGCGGCAGCATGCGGACAACCCGGTGGCGTGGCGCGAGTGGTCGGAGGCCGCGTTCGCGGAGGCGCGGGAGCGGGACGTGCCGGTGTTCCTGTCGGTCGGGTACTCGGCGTGTCACTGGTGTCACGTGATGGCGCACGAGTCGTTCGAGGACGAGCGTACGGCGGCCTACCTCAACGAGCACTTCGTCAGTATCAAGGTGGATCGCGAGGAGCGCCCGGACGTGGACGCGATCTACATGTCCGCGACGGTCGCGATGACCGGTCAGGGCGGCTGGCCGATGTCGGTGTTCCTGACCCCGGACGCCGAGCCGTTCTTCTGCGGCACGTACTTCCCGGCCGAGCCGCGCGCCGGGATGGCGTCGTTTCAGCAGGTACTCGCGTCCTTGGTCGACACGTGGCGGACCAAGCGCGACCAGATCGACGGCATCGGCCGGCGCGTGGTCGAGCAACTCGGAGCACAGCAACCGCCCCAAAGCGCCACCGTCGACCTGGAGAAAGCAGCCGCCTTGCTCAAGGTGGACTTCGACCCGGTGGACGCCGGCTTCGGGTCCGCCCCCAAGTTCCCGCCGTCGATGGTGCTCGACTTCCTCCTGCGCCACCATCGCCGCACCGGTTCCGAAGATGCCCTCGACATGGTCGCGAAGACGTGCGAGCGGATGGCCCGCGGCGGCATGTACGACCAGTTGGCCGGCGGCTTCGCGCGCTACTCGGTCGACGGCCAGTGGATCGTCCCGCACTTCGAGAAGATGCTGTACGACAACGCCCTCCTGCTCGACGTCTACACCCACTGGTGGACCGTCAGCGGGGACCCGCTCGCCCGAAGGATCGCCGAGGAGACCGCCGACTTCCTCCTCACCGAGCTCTGCACCGACGAAGGCGGCTTCGCCTCGGCCCTCGACGCGGACACCGAGGGCGAGGAGGGCAAGTACTACGTCTGGACGCCGGAGCAACTCCACGAAGCGCTCAACCCCGACGACGCCAAGTGGGTCATCGACCTGTGTGACGTCACCGGCACCTTCGAGCACGGCTCAAGCGTCCTGCAGCTTCGCCAAGACCCGGACGATCCCGAGCGGTGGCAGCAGATCCGGGCGACGCTGAAGCAAGTCAGGAGCCGGCGCACCTACCCCGGCCGCGACGACAAAGTGGTCGCAGCCTGGAACGGACTCGCCATCACCGCCCTGACCAGAGCCGGCGTCATTCTGGACCGGCCCGAGTACGTCGAAGCCGCCGAAGCCGCGGCCAGGTTGGTCCGGGACGTCCACATCGACACCAGCAACAAGCTCCACCGGACCTCACGGGACGGCGCGGTCGGTACTGCCCACGGTGTGCTCGAGGACTACGCGTCGTACGCCCAAGCTTGCCTCACGCTGTTAGGTGCTACCGGCAACATCGAGTGGTTCAAGACCGCAGAAGGCCTTCTGGACCGGGTGATTGAGCAGTTTGTTGCCGACGGCTCATATTTCGACACGGCCGCCGATGCCGAGGAGCTGGTCTGGCGACCGCAGGATCCCACCGACAACGCCAGCCCGTCCGGCGTGAGCCTGGCCGCCGAGGCCTTCACGACCTTGGCCAGCCTGACCGGATCAGTCCGGTACGAGACCGCCGCCAAGCAGGCCCTCAAGGCCTCGGCCGCCATCGCAGCCCGTGCACCCCGCTTCGCCGGCCGGGCCCTCGCGGTGGCCGAGACGATCGCCTCCGGCCCGCTCGAGATCGCGATCGTCGGAGAATCCGCAGAGCTGCGACGGACGGCGTTCAGCTCCGCTCCTTGGGGTACGGCGATCGTCCACGGCGCCCCCGGCCTCGACGTACCGCTGATGGCCGGCCGGGACCTGGTCAACGACCGCCCGGCGGCGTACGTGTGTCAGAAGTTCACCTGCCAGCTGCCTGTCGTGTTGCCGGAAGACCTTCGACGGACGCTGAAACCCGCGGACTGACAACGGCGGGCAGTGCGGGTTTTCCCTGTCGTTTCGCGAGAATCCCTTGACGCGGCGCCCGGTGAGGGCAAGAGTCCTCCCACACAGTCGGATGTAACAGATCTCGCATGTCTCGACACAGAGTGTCACAACTGAGTAATGGCACTTTTGCGTCAGCATCCGGCGTCCCCAACTGAATTCGGTCGCTGAGCCCAAACAGCGACCACACCGTGAGGAGATGTTGTCTTGAAACGACTGACATCAGCAGGGGCGGTGGCAATTGTCGCGGCAGCAGGTCTCGCCGGGGCGTTCACCAGCTCGCCCGCGGGAGCCGCGGATCGTACGGCTCCGCTCCCAGCGTCCGGCTTCAACTGGCAGGCCGCTGTCCAGGCCGAACAAGCGCTGACCGCGCAAACGGCCGCCGCCCTCGGGCTCGCAGGTGGCGAGGTGCTCAAGGTCCGTGACGTGGTCAAGGATGCCGACGGCACCGAGTTCGTCCGCTACGACCGCACCTACAACGGTCTCAAGGTCGTCGGTGGTGACATGATCGTGAAGCGCAACGGCCAATCGATCAGCCACGTGACCTACAACCGCGGCGCCAAGGCCGTTGGGGTCTCGACCAAGCCGACGCTGTCCGAGGCTGCCGCCCTGGCCACGGGCGCGAAGACGGCGAAGTTCAAGGCCACCAGTAACAAGGGGACGCTGGTCGTCTTCGTCACTCCGACCAAGCCGGTGCTCGCGTACGAGGTCGTCACCACCGGCGTCAAGCCCGACCAGACCCCGTCGGTACTGCACTCCTACATCGATGCGAAGTCCGGCGCCTTGCTCGACCAGAACGACGAGATCGAGACCGGTACCGGTAACTCGATGTACTCCGGCACCGTGTCGATCGGCACCTCGGGCAGCTACTCCCTGAGCGACCCGAGTCGCGGTGGCAACAACACTACCGACCTCAACGGTGCGACGTCCGGCAACGGCACACTCTTCACCGACTCGGACGACACCTGGGGCGACGGCACAGCGTCGAACCGGCAGACAGCCGGCGTTGACGCGCACTACGGCTCGCAGCTCACCTGGGACTACTACAAGAACGCCCACGGCCGGAACGGCATCTTCAACAACGGCCAGGGCGCCCGCTCCCGGGTGCACTACGGCAACGCGTACGTGAACGCGTTCTGGGACGGCACCCAGATGACGTACGGCGACGGATCGGGCAACACGCACCCACTGACGTCCATCGACGTGGCCGGCCACGAGATGAGCCACGGCGTCAACCAGGCCACTGCCAACCTGAACTACTCGGGTGACGCAGGCGGCCTGAACGAGGCGAACTCCGACATCTTCGGCACCATGGTCGAGTTCTCGGCGAACAACTCGTCCGACCCGGGTGACTACCTGATCGGCGAGAAGATCAACATCAACGGGAACGGCACCCCGCTGCGCTACATGGACAAGCCGTCGAAGGACGGCCGCAGCGTGGACTGCTGGTCGACCAGCACCGGCGGCCTAGACCCGCACTACTCGTCCGGCGCGCTGAACCACTGGTTCTACCTGGCCTCCGAGGGCACCGGCAGCAAGGTCATCGGCGGCGTGACGCACAGCAGCACCGCCTGCAACGGCGCCACCATCGCCGGTGTCGGCCGCGATGTAGCCGCCAAGGTCTGGTACCGCACGCTGAGCACCAAGCTCAGCTCGGGCAGCACCTACCGCGACGCCCGTGAAGGCGCGATCAACTCGGCCAAGGAGCTGTACGGCGCCGACTCCGCCCAGTGCAAGGGCATCGAGGCCGCGTTCAGCGGCATCTCCGTCCCGGCCGGAGCGGCGGCCTGCGGTGGTGGCACCGAGCCGCCGCCCACCGGTAGCAACCTGCTGCTGAACCCGGGCTTCGAGTCCGGCGCGGTGAACTGGACCGGCACCTCCGGCCCGATCACCAACAACACCGGCCGTCCGGCCCGCACCGGCAGCTGGAAGATGTGGCTCGGCGGCAACGGCACCACGTCGACCGAGAACGAGGCCCAGTCCGTCGCCATCCCGGCGTCGGCGACCAGCGCGACTCTGTCGTTCTGGATCCGGATCGACACCGCCGAGACGACCACCTCGACCGTGTACGACACCGCCAAGATCCAGATCGTCGACGGTTCCACCACGACGACGCTGGCGACGTACTCGAACCTGAACAAGAACACCACCTACACGCAGAAGACCTTCAACGTGACCGCCTACAAGGGCAAGACGATCTCGGTGAAGTTCCTGATGAACGAGGACTCGTCACTGCAGACCAGCTTCGTGGTCGATGACACCTCGCTGACCGCGGGCTGACCCACCCGCGGTAACCCACCGTCCGGGGCGCGTGGCCTCCGCCCAGGCCCGCGCCCCGGATTTTCCTTTGATTGAGGCCAAAGGAGTCCCCGCCCCATGCGTAAATTCCTGTACCCCGGACGCAGCGCCGGCGTACTCGAAACCGCCCTCGCCTACGCCGCCAGTGGCCAAACCCCCAGGAATCGTTTGCGATTCGGCTTCTGGGGTGCCGAGGAGCTCGGCCTGCTCGGCTCGAAGTACTACGTCAACAACCTGCCCACCGCCAGCGCGAGAAGGTCGAGCTCTACCTGAACTTCGACATGATCGCGTCGCCGAACCCGGGCTACTTCGTGTACGACGACAATCCGGCGGGCAACGGCGCCCGTGACGATCTGGTCGCGTACTTCACCAGCAAAAGCATCCAGACCGAGTTCATCGACGTCCAGGGTCGCTCTGACCACGCCGCCTTCAGGTCGCTCGGCATCCCCACCGCGGGAACGTTTTCCGGTGCCGAGGGGACAAAGACGTCCGCTCAAGCCGCGAAGTGGGGCGGAACTGCAGGAAGCGCTTTCGACTCCTGCTACCACCGGTCCTGCGACAACATCAACAACCTGAACCTGACGTCGCTGGACCGCCAGATCGACGCCATCGGCCACATGATCTGGAACGACAGCGACAGCCGCTGCGTTGTCGCTGTGGATCCGGATCGACACGGCCGAGACGACTTCGTCGACGGTCTACGACACGGTCAAGGTGCAGATCGTCGACGGTGCCACGACCACCACACTGGCGACGTACTCGAACCTCGACCGCAACTCGTCGTACGTGCAGAAGACGTTCAACGTCCTTGCCTACAAGGGGAAAACCGTCACCGTGCGGTTCCTCGGCCAGGAAGACTCGTCCCTGCAGACCAGCTTCGTCATCGACGACGTTGCCCTGACGGCTGGCTAAACCGGCTTGCAGAGTTTGCCTGGCGGGATGGCGGCTTCGGTGAGCAGCTTGCTCACCGGGGCCGTCATCGGCTTGAGCTTCGGGTCCTCCAGCCGGGCGGTCTTTCCGCTCACCGTGACCGCGACGATCATGTCGTCGGGGTGCTTGGTGGTCGGCTTCGTCGACTGCAGGGCGGCCCAGTCGACCTGCTGAGCGGCCGTGGTGACGCTCGCGAGCAGGCTCGGGTCGAGCTTGCAGCGGACCGGGTCCTTGCCCCGTGAGCTCACTGTGGCGATGCCGTCCGCATCGATCACCACCTGGTCGTCGAAGCCGGCGAAGCCGCCGGTCCTGGTGACCGTCAGTGGCAGGCCCGCGCTCACCGGCGTCGACTGCGTCACCGTCGGTGTCGTCGGCGTAGGAGTCGTGGTAGGGGTGGTGCTGGACGGCGTACTGCCGGCACCACCGGACTCGTCACCGCAGCCGGTCAGGACGAGTCCCGCGACTGCTGCCAGCACTACGAAGCGTTGGTTCCTCACGCCCCATGGATACACGCAGGGACCCGATTCGTTGCAGCTGTGACACGGCTGAAATGTTGTTGTTAGACCACAGTCGAGACCAGATCCACCAGAGTGCGCGTGAGTACGACGCGGTCCTCGAACATCGCCAGCGTCGCCGCGTCGCCGGGCTGGCTGATCTGCTCGAGCGGGAGCGCGGTGAAGGTGGCTCGAGCCGCCAGCGAACCCAGGTAGCCGTACAGCACCTGCTCCTCGGTCACATGCATCCCGTCCTCGGCCAGCCCCTTCATGAAGGCCTTGAGGATCAGCTTGTGGATCATCGGCAATGCCTCGGGCGCCAGTTCCCCGGCATGTGCGAGCCCGATCAGCAACTGACCGAGGTCGAAGCCGACCGCCTGCAGACAGTCGAAGCCCCAGTCGATCACCACGAACTCGTCCGGATTCTCCTTCGGGACAAGGAGATTCTGCGGACTCGCGTCCCCGTGCTGATAACACTGCGGCAGCGCGTCCAGCCCATCCAGTACGGCGGGCAGCCGCGCCCCCAACTCGAGCAGATCGTCACGCAGTCTGTGGTCGCCGACATTGCAGATCGCGGTCGCCAGCAGCGGGTTCCGCCAGGTCTCCGGGTCGGCGATGGCCGGCAGCGCGGCCCGCATGACCCGGCCGTTCGTGTAGTACCGCAGAGCCACACCAGGAGCCGCCATGCCGTCGCGGGGGAGCAGCGGCTCGACCATGTGCGGCTGGCGACGGGCGGACAGCCGGCCGAGCAGGTAGGCCGCGCGCTCGAAGCGCTCGATCGGCCACGGACCCGGCTCCTGGTCAACGTTTTCCATCCACAGCGTGCCACGATCGTCGTCGTACAGGTCGATCCGGTAAGCCCTGGGCAAACGCATCCCATCGGGAAGCAGGCCGGCGATGCCGCTGCGGTGTACGGCGATCTCGAGCTGCCAGGGCACGTTCTGGATGAAGGACTCGCGGAGCGGCTCGGGCACCATTTCGAGGAACGCCCAGTGCCGGACGGACTGGAACTTCTTCACGAAGCACGACCAGGCGATGGTGTCCGTTTCCGGTGCTCCAGTGGGCAGCGTCGCCGTACCGAAGAGACGGAGCAGGGCCTCGGTGCTCGGCGTGCCGATCGGGTAGTCGACCGGCTCGACCCGGACCTCGCCCGGATCGGCCTCCGGATGACCGGTGATGGTCCGGACCAGTGCGGCGAAGTCGTCCTCGGACAGCGCGTCGCGGCCGAGTGGTTCCAGAGCGGTGATCATGGCTGTGTTCCCCCCAAACGATGTCTACTGCCCATCGTGCGGGAAGATCTTCAGCCAGTCTTCAGTATTGGCACGGAGGTGCCGGAAAGTCAGCCCGCCCTCAACCGGCGCGGTACGTCGCGATGCTCACCGCGATGTAGTGGCAGATGAAGGCGGCCACCGTGAACGCGTGGAAGATCTCGTGGAAGCCGAACCAGAGCGGTGACGGGTTCGGCCGCTTGGTGCCGTAGACGACGGCGCCGATCGAGTAGAGCCCGCCGCCGACCGCGATCAGGGTGACGACCGCGGCGCCGCCCTGGTGGTAGAAGTCGCCCATCCAGAAGATCGCCACCCAGCCCAGCGCCAGATAGATCGGGGTGTAGAGCCAGCGCGGCGCGTGCACCCAGAAGATCCGGAACAGGATGCCCAGCAGGGCGCCACCCCAGACCATGCTGAGCAGCAGGATCCGGTCCTTGCCGTGCAGCAGGACCATGCCGAGCGGCGTGTAGGTGCCGGCGATCAGCAGGAAGATGTTGCTGTGGTCGAGCCGGCGCAGGATCGCCTCACCAGCCGGTCCCCAGTAGAACCGGTGGTACAGCGCGGAGATGCCGAACAGCAGCATCGCGCCCAGCGTGTAGACCGCGGCCGCCCAGCGCGCGCTCGCACCGGGGGCCAGGCAGATCAGCACGATGCCGGCGGCGGTGGCGAACGGAAAGGTGCCGGCATGCAGCCAGCCGCGCAGCTTGGGCTTGAGCGGCCCGAGCCGGCCGGACAGCCGGTGACCGAGTTCCTGTGGCTGGCGGCTGGTAGCGGTCATCGCCGTCCTTTCGAGGGGTGCCGGAGCGGTGGTGCCTCTGCCGTGCGTACCTACGAAACCGTAACCTACGGACGCGTAGGTTCAATGGTCCATAAGAATGAAATGTAGGCGAGATCACCCGTTGGCACACCTCCCCTCGCGTGTCCGACGAACGAACTCTGGCAAAAGTTCGATGTCCTGGTGAGTTCGCTGTGAGCTCGCTGAAGGCCTCACGTGAGGCGCCGATTCTGGGCTAGCCTCGGGACCGAGAGTCTTTGAGGAGAGCACCCTGCCCATGCGGACACCAGGCAAGCAGAAGCTGCGCGATGCCTTGTACACGCTGTACGAGCGTCGAGTGCGCCGGTCCCTGTCACCGGACCGGATCCCGCGGCACATCGGCGTCATCATCGACGGCAACCGGCGCTGGGCCCGCGCGGCCGGCGACCCGGTGTCGCGCGGCCACGAGGCCGGGGCGAACAAGATCACCGAGTTCCTCGACTGGTGCGACGACGTCGGGGTCAAGGTCGTCACGGTCTGGATGCTCTCCACCGACAACCTGAGCCGCCCGGCCGACGAACTCGAGCCGCTGCTGCGGATCATCGAGCAGACGGTCGAGGAGCTGACCGCGATCGGCCGCTGGCGGATCCACCCGGTCGGCGCGCTCGACCTGCTCCCCGGCGCCACTGCCGAGACGCTCAAGGCGGCCGAGACGGCGACCCAGGGCGTCGAGGGAATGCTCGTGAACGTGGCTGTCGGGTACGGCGGCCGCCGCGAGCTGGCCGATGCTGTCCGGTCGTTGCTCCTCGAGGAGGCGGCGAAGGGCATCTCGATCGAGGAGCTCGCCGAGCACGTCGACGTCGAGCACATCGCCCGCCACCTGTACACCAAGGGCCAGCCGGACCCGGATCTCGTCATTCGTACCTCGGGTGAGCAGCGGCTGGGCGGCTTCCTGCTGTGGCAGAGCGCGCTGAGCGAGTTCTACTTCTGCGAGGCGCTCTGGCCGGACTTCCGGCACGTCGACTTCCTCCGCGCGATCCGGAGCTACGCGCAACGAGAGCGCCGCTTCGGGACGTGACACCCCGCCCGCACCGGGAGCACGTCGTACGGCGCCTCAGATAGTAGGCGTACGTCGCCGTACCGAGTGCGGCTCCCCAGACGATCCAGAGGATGCCTGGTCCGTTCACGGCCCAGTTGTCGCCGTCGAGGGGGAGCTGGGCGTTCATCAGACCGGCCGGAATCAGTACGACGGCCACCAGCGACGCCGGCACGATCGCCAGCCGGGGTGGCACCCGCTTGCCCGCCTTGAACCAGATCCACCGCGGGTAGACCTCGCCCCACCGGTGGACCAGGCCGTGGGTGAGGATCCCGCCGCCGACCCCCATCACGGCCAGCGCCAAGCCCATCTCGAGCATGCCCGGGGTCTCGGCCATCATCCGGTGGAAGTCGTCACTGATGCCCAGCGGCCAGCCGAAGTACCAGGCCACTCGGGTGAACTCGTAGGGAAGGTTGGCCACCACCGCGACGGCGACGGCCCAGCGCCCCCAGCGGAGTGCTTCTGTTGGTGTCGTCCAGACTGGCGCGGACCGATCGCTGCGCCCGCAGGAGACGCAGGCGTCGCGGCTGCGGCGGTGGTATGCGATCGCGGTCGCCGCCCAGAGCAGGCCGCCGACGAAAACGATCACCAGGTTGACGCGGTGCCAGTACAGGATGTCGCCGACACTGCCCTGATCACCTGGTACGCCGGTGAACGCGAAGACGATCAGCGCGGGGGACAGGGCAACGATCGCGATCAGCGTGTAGTCGGGAATCACCAGCGCCAGACCGATGGCGAGGACCCCGGCGATCGCCTGCAGCGCCCAGCCGCGTGGCCGGCGCGTCCTCGTCATCACGATCGCGAGCACCGCGCCGCCGACCCCGAGCGCGGCCATGATCGGCGCCACGACGTCCACGGGCGTGCCCTCCAGGATCGAGCCGGACGCACGATCATCGGTCACTTCGGCGAACGGATAGCCGGCTCCACCAAGTGACCAGTAGAGGCCGAGTACGCCGTACGTCAGCGACCAGAGCGCGGTCGCGTAGCCGGTCAGCTGTGGCCAGTTTCTTCGCATGGCAGCAGCCTGTCGCGGCGTACGTCGTACCGGATCACTCCGGAGAGTGATTGGGCTCCCTCGGAGGTGTGGACAAGGTGTAACGAGCCGTTAACCCCGCGGACGGGCGTGTCGGGCTGCGCCAGTTGTGCGGCCGACCTACCCTCGTCAGTGACGGTCGGAGGGGAAGCCGGCTGTCCGGGAGGCCCGATCAGCTTGAGAATCGTTCGCCAGCCGGTTGCCCCATGAGGGGCAGAACGGAGTGCCCGAGACGTACCGTCTCGATCTCACTGGTTCCCGTTGTCGCTCGTGCGGCGCAACGGACGGGGTCTGCACCAGACCCCGGGGCCAGCTCCCGGTCCATCACTTAACCACTGGTGGGCCGGGCGTGGTGCACGTCGCGGCCCGAGAGGACGTGCGACATGGCTGCCACCCACGCCAAGGCGTCAAGTACCTCATCCACACCGGCCCAGCGCACTTTCGTGCTGGACACCTCCGTGCTCCTGAGCGACCCGCACGCGATGCTGCGGTTCGACGAGCACGAGGTGGTCGTCCCGGTGGTCGTCGTCACCGAATTGGAGGGCAAACGGCATCACCCGGAACTCGGCTACTTCGCCCGCACCGCGCTGCGACTGCTCGACGAGCTCCGGATATTGCACGGACGTCTGGACGCACCCCTGCCAGTGGGGGAGAAGGGTGGAACCCTCCGGGTCGAACTGAACCATACCGACCCGGAGACCTTGCCGGCCGGCTTCCGGCTCGGCGACAACGACAGCCGCATCCTGGCCGTGGCCTGCAACTTCAAGGCCGAGGGCAAGGACGTCACGCTGGTCTCGAAGGACCTGCCGATGCGGGTCAAGGCGTCGGCCTGCGGCCTGATGGCCGAGGAGTACCGCGCGGAGCTCACCCTGGAGTCCGGCTGGACCGGGATGAGCGAGCTCGAGGTCAGTACGGCGGACGTCGACGACCTGTACGAGAACGGCGTACTGGAGCTCCCACAGGCGGGAGAGTTCCCGACTCACACCGGGCTGGTGATGCTGTCGGACCGCGGCAGCGCGCTCGGCCGGGTGATGCCGGACAAGCGGATCCGGCTGGTCCGCGGCGATCGTGAGGCGTTCGGGATCCGCGGCCGGTCGGCCGAGCAGCGGGTCGCGCTCGACCTGCTGCTGGACCCTGACGTCGGGATCATCTCGCTCGGCGGCCGGGCCGGAACCGGCAAGTCGGCGCTCGCGCTGTGCGCCGGGCTCGAGGCGGTGATGGAGCGGCGGCAGCACAAGAAGGTGGTCGTGTTCCGGCCGCTGTTCGCGGTCGGCGGCCAGGAGCTCGGGTACCTGCCCGGCTCGGAGTCGGAGAAGATGCAGCCGTGGGCGCAGGCCGTCTTCGACACGCTGGGCGCGCTGACCAGCGGTGACGTGATCGACGAGGTGATGGACCGCGGCATGCTCGAGGTGCTGCCGCTGACCCACATCCGCGGCCGGTCGCTGCACGACGCCTTCGTGATCGTGGACGAGGCCCAGTCGCTGGAGCGCAACGTGCTGCTCACCGTGCTGTCCCGGGTCGGCGCGAACTCGCGGGTGGTGCTCACCCACGACGTCGCCCAGCGGGACAACCTGCGGGTCGGCCGGCACGACGGCGTGGTCGCGGTGGTCGAGCAACTGAAGGGCCACCCGCTGTTCGCGCACGTGACCCTGACTCGCTCGGAGCGGTCCCCGATCGCCGCGCTGGTCACCGAGATGCTGGACGACGTCCAGCTGTAAGGAGCGTACTTACTGAACGGTATTTGCAGTCTGTAAAGCTCAGGTAAGACTTCTGCACTACCCGGTGCGGCCGCCACGCAGGCGGCCGCACCGTTCATTGTGACCTGCTTGTGATCACGGTCCGTTTAGGCCAGAGTATGTTCTCGTTGCAGCCGACGGGGGTCGGGTTTTCTCGGAAGGACAGATGAAAGCGAAGCGCTCCGTCGCGGCTCTCTCGGTTACTGGGATCGCCGTCGTCTCCGTTGTCGCCGGTATCGACCTCTTCAGCTCCCCCGGGAGCAGCGTGGCCTCCGACCAGGTGTCAGGGCGGGCCGAGATGGCCGTGCTGAACAGCGAGAAGGCCCGCGCCGCCAAGACCCCGTCGCCGAAGCCGCTGACCGTCGAGCAGCAGGCCCAGGAGGTCATCCGGCTGCGGAACCAGATCGAGGCCGTCGAGGCGGCCCGGAAGACGATGCAGGACCAGGCCGCGGTGAAGCGGGCCGCCAAGAACGCGGCGCTCAGGCGGTACAAGGCACTGCAGAAGGCCGACGAGAACTCCCGCGAGGAGCGCGCCAGCCGGGACGCGGAGCGGAAGAAGCTCGAGGGCACGCCCAAGGAGGTCGCGATGAACCTCCTGCCCGACCACGGCTGGGGCGAGAGCCAGTTCAGCTGCCTGGACAAGCTGTGGACCAAGGAGTCCCGTTGGCGCGTCAACGCCGACAACCCGACCTCCTCGGCGTACGGCATCCCGCAGGCGCTCCCCGGCGTCCGGATGGCGGCGTACGGCTCGGACTGGCGCACCAACCCGGTCACCCAGATCAAGTGGGGCCTGGACTACATCGAGGACGCCTACGGCTCGCCCTGCGACGCCTGGGCCCACAGCCAGGCCAAGGGCTGGTACTGACGCCCTACCACCCCTTGCTTACGTCCGAAGATCTGTGGCCTATAGCCCTCGGATCTTCGGACGTTATGTCGTCAGCCGTGCCATCCTCCGGCGCGGAGGAGGCGGGCAACCTGGGCCATGTAGTGGTCGGGGGAGATGCGGAGTCCGAGGACTGGAATCCGCAGGACCCGGTCGTTGTCCAGAGTCAGCTCGTTCTGCCGACTGGCGTCGGCGAGAGCTTGTGCCGCTTCCAGGTGGTGGAGACCTTCGATTTCCACGACGGCGCCATACGGCGACCAGGATGAATCCAGGTGGATCACCCCATCGGACCCGCGCCGCCGGGTCTGCCGGTCGGGCTCCGGAAGGCCGTACATCCGGCAGAGGCGTGCGAACTCCAGCTCGCCGATCGACTGTGCGCCGTTCGCCAGATCATCCAGGATCTGGCGGATGAACGTCCGGCGACGATGCCGTCGTACGGCGGAGAACGCCTCGGCCAGGGCGACGGGGGTCGTGATGCGCTGCTGTACCGACATCGCAAGGACGAGTGCGGCCTGTCGATCCGAGCGTGCCCACAGCGCGGCCCTGACGGCAGCAATCGCGGGGCGGACCCGCGGCAGACCCACCTCGATCACATCGCCGGGCTGCCGGCGGCGGGTCTCGTGGACGACGACGTCTCGTGGTCGTCTAGGACGCGAGGACTTGGGCGTCGACACGTGCAACACATCCTCGAATCCTCGGAGACCTGCCGCGCTGAGGGCCGTCGACCCGTCGAGTGCGGCACCTGGACCGACCTCGAAGATCGCTGACCACCATGTCCCCGCGGCGGTCAATTCACCGGTATGCGTCGCCACGGTCTGCTTCTGGTGTGCAGCCCAACGCCCGGCCCTCAGTTCGGCGACGATCTGCCATCGGGTGATTCCCAACCTGACGAGTTGAGAGCGCGAGACGACACCGCCCTGCCGAGCGGCAAGATCGCCGACCAGCTCCCGCCGTCGCGCACGCTCCGTCCGCGCGACGCAGTTCGCGCATCGCCCACATCGCTCCTGTCCGATACATCTGCTGTCTGCCACGCCGACAACGTGCCGTGAGTCTCGCCCTACTCGCCCGACAACTTCGCCGCCTGTGGAGAACCTTGTCGCTTACGTCCGAAGATGTGTGGGCTATAGCCCTCGAATCTTCGGACGTAAGCGCTGGGGGAGGATGTGCCGGTGGCAGAAGTGGCGCGGGCGGTTGGTGAGCGGGGTGAGCTCGTACTGCGGCGGCGGGAGGACGACGGGGCGCTTGAGCTCCGGGTGAACGGCGTGTTCGTGATGGACGACCGGGAGACCTCGAGCGAGGAGCTGCTGGCGTCGGCGGCGCTGGAGTCGGTACGGCGGCCTGATCGTGTGCTGGTGGGCGGACTCGGGCTCGGCTACACCGTGCGGGCGCTACTGGACGACTCACGGGTGGGTCAGGTGGTGGTCGCCGAGATCGAGCCTGAGTTGGTGTCGTGGATGCGGACCGGCCTGGTGCCGTCCGTGCTGGACTCACCGCGCGTGAGTGTTGTTGTTGGCGACGTACAGGCGGTGGTGGCTGCGGAGCCGGATGTTTCGTTGGACGCGGTATTGCTGGACGTCGACAACGGCCCGGACTTCCTTGTCTACAACGAGAACTCGGCCATCTACACCTCCTCGTTCCTGGAAGTCTGCTCCTCGAAGCTTCGACCCGGCGGCGTACTGACCGTCTGGTCGTCGTCTTCCTCTGCCGCTTTGGAAGCCGCCGTCTTGGGTGTGTTCGGCGCCTGCCAGGTGAAGCCCGTCCCGGTCGACCTGCAGGGACGCGCCGAGACCTACTACGTCTATCAGGGCTCGATTTCCACAGACTGAGGATCGGGATCCGGTCGAGGGCACCGGGAGACGTATTTTGTAGGTATGGGTGACAACGTGGAGTACAGGATCGAGCACGACACGATGGGCGAGGTGAAGGTGCCTCGGGACGCGTTGTGGCGGGCGCAGACCCAGCGTGCGGTGGAGAACTTCCCGATCTCCGGCCGGCCGCTGGCGCCGGCGCTCGTGCACGCGCTGGCGCAGATCAAGGCGTCGGCGGCCGTGGTGAACGCCGAGCTGGGCGTGCTGGACGGTCAGCAGGCCGCGGCGATCGTGGCCGCCGCGGACAAGGTGGCCGCAGGGGAGTACGACGCCGAGTTCCCGATCGACGTGTTCCAGACCGGCTCGGGCACGTCGACGAACATGAACGCCAACGAGGTGCTCGCCACCCTCGCCACCCGTGAGCTGGGTGCCGAGGTGCATCCGAACGACCACGTGAACGCCTCCCAGTCCAGCAACGACACCTTCCCGTCGGCGATCCACGTCGCGGCCACCGCGGGCGTCGTACGGGATCTGCTGCCGGCGCTCGAGCAGTTGGCGCAATCCCTGTCCGACAAGGGATCCGAGTTCGCCGAGGTGGTGAAGTCAGGGCGCACGCACCTGATGGACGCGACGCCGGTGACGCTCGGGCAGGAGTTCGACGGGTATGCGATGCAGATCCGTCGCGGTGCGGATCGGGTCCGCGCGACGCTGCCCCGGGTGGCGGAGCTGCCACTGGGTGGTACGGCGGTCGGCACGGGGATCAACACGCCACCAGGGTTCGCGGCCAAGGTGATCGAGGAGCTGAACCGTCGTACCGGCTTGGAGCTGACCGAGGCGGCGGATCACTTCGAGGCGCAGGGGGCGCGGGACGGCCTGGTCGAGCTGTCCGGGCAGCTGAAGACGATCGCGGTCAGCCTGACCAAGATCTGCAACGACCTGCGCTGGATGGGGTCGGGGCCACGGGCCGGGCTGGGCGAGATCGCGCTGCCGGACCTGCAGCCAGGGTCGAGCATCATGCCGGGCAAGGTGAACCCGGTGATCTGCGAGGCGACGCTGATGGTCGCCGCGCAGGTGATCGGCAACGACACGACCATCACCGTGGCCGGTGCCGGAGGCAACTTCGAGCTGAACGTGATGCTGCCGGTGATCGCGCGCAACCTGCTGGAGTCGATCACGCTGCTGACCAACTCCTCCCGGCTGCTGGCCGAGCGCTGCGTCGACGGGATCACTGCGAACGTCGAGCACGCGCGCGCTCTGGCCGAGTCGTCGCCCTCGATCGTGACGCCGCTGAACCGCTACATCGGGTACGAGAACGCGGCCGCGGTGGCGAAGAGCGCGCTCAAGCAGGGCAAGACGATCCGCGAGGTCGTGATCGAGAACGGCCATGTCGAGAAGGGCGATCTGACCGAGGAGCAGCTGGACGCGGCGCTCGACGTGTTGTCCATGACCAGGCCGGCTTCCTCGTGACGGCGGCGGCGCGGCCTGAGCCGGGGTCGCCTGAGCCGGGGTCGCCTGAGGCGGGGGCGCCTGGGCCGGAGCGGTTCTGGGAGCCTGGGACGACGATCGAATGGGTCTATCAGGGGACCGGGCGGCATGCGGACAAGCCGAACGTGCGGCCGATGACGGTGGTGCGTGACGACGAGGACGGACTGGTCGCTTGGCTCGCGCCCGGTACGCCGCTGATCAAACCAGTGCTGACCGACGGCCGGGAGACCCGGTACGCCGGTCCGGTCGCGATGTTCACCGAGGAGCGGGTGCTGAAACTCGACATCTGGCGCGGCACCGGCATCCTGAAAGTTCTGCCACCGGGGAAGCCTTGGTCGGTGTGGCATTTCTGGGCGGAGGACGGTACGTTCCGCGGCTGGTACGTGAACCTGGAGGCTCCACATGAGCGTGACGTGGCAGGCCGCCGTACCAGCACGGTCGATCACGTCCTCGACCTGTGGATCCGCCCGGACCGCACGATCGAGTGGAAGGACGAGGACGAGCTGGAAGGCGCGGTGACCGCGGGTCGCTTCACGTCTGCCGAGGCTGCGGGGATCATTGCGGACGCACACGCGGCGGTTCGCGAGATCGAGGCCTGGAGCTCACCGTTCTCCGACGGCTGGCAGTCTTGGAAGCCGCCGGCCGACTGGCGCCTTCCGGCCGCACCGACGACTCATCAGCCGACTCTGATCGCCGAGGAGCTCCACAGTTGACGGTGCCTCAAGCTCTCCTGCTCAGCGGCGGTGGTGGGGTCGGGAAGACCACCATCGCGCAGGCCATCGGCCGCTTGCTCACCTCACGGCGCCAGCTGACCGGCGTACTCGATCTGGATGCCGTCGCACAGTTCGGGCCACCGCAACCTGCTGATGGGTTCCGCTTTCACGACCGGCTCAAGATCCGCAACCTTGCTGCTGTGTGGACGACGTACCGAGAGGCCGGCGCCCAGTTTATGGTGGTGAGCGGACATGTGGAGTCGCCCGAGCTCCGGGCGGCGTACACCTCGGCTTTGACGGACTGCGACGTACAGATGGTCCGGCTGCTCACGCCGGCGGACCTGATCGCCGAGCGGACCCGCACGACCCGCGGTCCGGACTGGTCCCTCGAAGCCGCCCTCGCCGAGGCCGCCAACCACCAGCCGATTCAGGACTTCACTGTCACCAACGATCGCGTGCCTGCGGAGGTGGCCGGCGACATCGTCCGTACGGCGGGCTGGAGCGACTGACACAACGTGTGGGTCACGAGGGGTTCCAACCGCGGGGTTCGGTCTTACCGTGGAGATATGTACACGATCGAGCTGCAAGCTGAGGAGCTGCGACTACTGCGATCCGCCCTCGGGTCGTACCTCCAGGCCTTCGGCCACAACGAAGCCGAACTCCTCCAAGCCGCCAAATCCCTGCTCCACAAACTCCCCGACCCAGTCCCAGCCCAGTCCAGCTGAGGTGCTGACGGGTCAGCCTTCGACGGGTTCGAGCATGGCTACTGGGATGGGGCGGCCGGCTTTGGTGGCGTAGCGGCCGATGCGGGGGTCCTCGGCGAGGATCACCTCGGTCCACGCCTTCTGGCGTTCGTCGCCGGTCAGCTCGCGTGGGTGCATCTGGTAGTGCCTGGCGCCGATCTGCACCTCCGTGCTCGGCGTGGCCCGCAGGTTGCGGAACCAGTCCGGATCGTCCGGCGACCCCGACCCGGTACCCCACACCAGCAACCCGTCGACCGTCTCCAGGTAGCGCACACAGGTAGACCGCGGTAAGCCGGTCGAGCGCCCAGGCGTGGTCAGCATCAGCACGTGCACGTCCTTGCTGCCACTGGCGAACCGCCCGTCGAGCGCGCGGTACATCCACACACCGATCTTGTTCCCGATCCGCGTCATCGTCCGGTTCATCCAGACCACCCCCGCTTCAGAGCGTGCTGCGATCCCCCAACCCCGTCAAGCACCAACCCCACAACGGAGTGTCGCCACCCCAAAACCCACCGTGCTCTCCGAGTCGCGAGGTGGTTCAGCTGCGGGGGCGGACGGTGAGGGGGACTGGTTTCTTGGTGTCGGTGAAGAAGTCGTTGCCTTTGTCGTCTACCACGACGAAGGCGGGGAAGTCTTCGACCTCGATCTTCCAGACGGCTTCCATGCCGAGTTCGGCGTACTCGAGGACATCGACGGACTTGATGCAGTCCTGCGCCAGCCGTGCGGCGGGCCCGCCGATCGAGCCGAGGTAGAAGCCGCCGTGCTCCTTGCACGCCGCCGTCACCTTCGCCGAGCGATTGCCCTTGGCAAGCATCACGAACGATCCGCCGGCCGCCTGGAACTGGTCGACGTACGCGTCCATCCGGCCCGCCGTCGTCGGCCCGAAGGAGCCGGACGCGTACCCCTCGGGCGTCTTCGCCGGACCGGCGTAGTACACGGCGTGATCGCGGAGGTAGGACGGCATCGGCTCGCCCGCGTCCAGCCGCTCCTTGATCTTCGCGTGCGCGATGTCGCGGGCCACGACCAGCGGGCCGTTCAGCGACAGGCGCGTCTTCACCGGCAGCTTGGACAGCTCGGCGCGGATCTCGCTCATCGGCCGGTTCAGATCGATCCGTACGACGTCCGCGTCGTCGGCGAGGTGCTCGTCGGTGGTGTCCGGCAGGAAGCGCGCCGGGTCGCGCTCGAGTTGCTCCAGGAACACGCCCTCCGGCGTGATCTTGGCCAGCGCCTGCCGGTCCGCCGAGCAGGACACCGCGATCGCGACCGGGCAGGACGCGCCGTGCCGCGGCAGGCGGATCACCCGCACGTCGTGGCAGAAGTACTTGCCGCCGAACTGCGCGCCGATCCCGAAGTCCTGCGTCAGCTTGAAGACTTCCTCTTCCAGCTCGAGATCGCGGAACCCATGCCCGACCGGCGATCCCGAGGTCGGCAGCGAGTCGAGGTAGTGAGCGGAGGCGTACTTCGCGGTCTTCAGCGCGTACTCCGCGGAGGTGCCGCCGACGACGACGGCCAGGTGGTACGGCGGGCAGGCGGCGGTCCCGAGCGAGCGGATCTTCTCGTCCAGGAACTTCATCATCCCGTCCGGGTTGAGCACCGCCTTGGTCTCCTGGAACAGGAAGGACTTGTTCGCCGAGCCGCCGCCCTTGGCCATGAAGAGGAACTTGTACGACGGGTCGCCGTGCACCGGCGTCGAGTACAGCTCGATCTGGGCCGGCAGGTTGGAGCCGGTGTTCTTCTCGTCCCACATGTTCAGCGGCGCCATCTGGGAGTAGCGCAGGTTCAGCTTGGTGTAGGCGTCGTACACGCCGCGGCTGATCCACTCCTCGTCGACCGCACCTGTGAGTACACCCTCGGATTTCTTGCCCATCACGATCGCCGTACCGGTGTCCTGGCACATCGGGAGGACGCCGCCGGCCGAGATGTTCGCGTTCTTCAGCAGGTCCAGCGCGACGAACCGGTCGTTGCCGGAGGCCTCCGGGTCGTCGATGATCCGCCGCAGCTGGGCGAGGTGCGCCGTACGGAGGTAGTGCGAGATGTCGTGCATCGCCTCGGCCGTCAGCGCCTGCAGCACGTCGGGCTCGATCTGCAGGAACGTCCGGTCGCCGGCGGTGAATGTACTGACGCCCTCGGTCGTCAGCAGCCGGTACTCCGTCTCGTCGGCTCCGAGCGGCAACAAGTCGGAGTAGCTGAAGTCGGCGGACACCGTCGTACCTCCAAAGCAAGTGGTCTGAGCCCCCAAGCCTAGATCGCCCCGCCGACCCCCCGAACGCGAGCTCCGTCTCACCCCGAACTCAGGTAATCCTTAGTTCCTCAACGCCCGCCACGCCCCCACCAGCTCGCGGCCCAGGACCAGCCGATTCCAAAGCCTCCCGGCGTCTCTCCGACCGCCCGGTTGCATGAGCCCGCGCACCAGCCCGTAGATCACCAGTTGGCCACCGACGAACAGGACGCCTCCCACCACCTCTTGCGACCCACCTCCGCCGGTCAGCTGGTTCACCAGTGTCCACACCAGGCCGATCAGGCTGGCGGTGAAGCCGGCGAGGTAAACACCGGCCAGCACCCGTCCATTGCGTCCCGCACTCCAGTCCATGGTGGACAGTATTAGGTCTGAGTCAGGGTTTGGATCAGGGGGAAACCTGTCTGCGGGCGGCCTGGGGCGCGCGTATGGTTTTGGGGTGGCTCAGGATGAGGTTCCTCAGGACAGGGTGCCGGCGCCGGTGAGTGGTGACGAGCTGGCGATGCGGCGGCGGGTGTCGGACCTGGAGCGGGAGGAGGTCGCCGACGTACTGCGGGAGGCCGCGGGCGAGGGGCGGCTGACGTACACCGAGCTCGAGGACCGGCTGGACACGCTCTACGCCTCCAAGACGTACGGCGAACTCGTCGAACTCACCGCCGACCTGCCGAACGGCCCACGTCCGCCGGCCGTGCAGCCGCAGTACAGCGGCGCCATGGTCGAGACGGGGCCGGTGATCAGCGCGTTCATGTCGGAGACCAAGCGCACCGGGGCCTGGCTCGCGCCGCAGCGGCAAGAGGTCAACGCCGTACTGGGTGACGTCACGCTCGACTACACCGAGGCTCAGCTCCCGTACGACGACGTGTACGTCGACGTGAAGAGCATCCTCGCCGACGTGAAGATCCGCGTCCCGCAGAACGCGGTCGTCCACCTCGACAGCAACCCCATCCTCGGCTCCGTCTCCGAACAGTCCGCCCCGCTCGCCGCCGCCCCCGACCCCAACACCCGCCCCAAAACGTTCCATATCCGCGGCACCGCCATCCTCGGCGAAATCAAAGTCAAACGAGGCCCCCGCCTAACCAAACGCCTCGGCCTCAGCTGACCTCCACGCGCCGATAACCTCAGCACGTGAGCACACACCTCCTGGGCCGCCCTGCGGCACACCCGCCTGCAGGAACCCGGAGCGGCTGACGCGTACGACGCCACCCGTCCAACCTTCGCCACCGACGCGCCACCGCCTTCGCCGCAGGTGCAGGGAGCAGAGGTCCCGCCGTCAGGCCAGGACGAGGACGCTCACCCGACGAGCCGTCGTACCTGCTGAACCCGGCTGGTGACTGCGGTTTCCGGAACATAGTCGGCGCATCGCGGCAGTAATCATCCGGAAAGGGACCTGTCGCGCGGGCTAGCCCGCGTCGGAGGTGCCGTCCGCCCCGCGCGTGGCGCCCCGGCGCGCCGTCCCCCGGAGCCGTCGAGCCGTACGACGCCGCCCGTGAAACCTTCGACACCGACGCGTTCACCGCACCCGCAGGGAGCAGAGGCCTCGCGTCCCCAATGACCACCCTCACCCGACAAGCCGTCGTACCTGCTGAACCCAGCTGGTGACTGCGGTTTCCGGAACATAAGTTGCGCCTGGTGGCAGTGATCATCCGGAAAGCTCCTGTGCGTTGTGGTCCGCCACGCCTAGCTCGCGTCCGAGGCTCCGTGGACCGCCCGATGTGTCGCCGGCGGAATGGGTTGTCTGGTTGGTCGGCGGTTCAGGGCTCGGGCGGTCCAGCGGCCCTCCTCCTGAGTGATCGCGATGGGGTGGGCGAAGGTCTGCGATACCCAAGCACTGACCAAGACATCCTGAGCCTCGCCCAAGGCGACTACGCGGCCGGCGCGGAGGAGCAGAGCGTGGGTGGTCGACGTGGGGAGTTCTTCGAGGTGGTGGGTCACCAGGACGGACGCCAGCTCGGGATGGGTGCTGTGGACGACGTCCAGGGTTTCGAGGAGTTGTTCGCGGGCGGCGACGTCCAGGCCGGTGGATGGCTCGTCCAGCAACAGCAGAGCAGGATCGCTGATCAACGCGCGGGCGATGAGGGCTCGGCCGCGTTCGCCTTGGGAGAGGGTGGTCCACGCGTCACCCGCGCGTGGACCGATTCTCAGGAGGTCGATCAGTTCGAGAGCTCGCGTCCGCTGCGCTGGAGTCGGCTGCCAGCGCAGCATCAGCTCGGTGGTCCCAGTGAGGCCGGTCAACACCACCTGCAACAGAGTCAGTGGTGAGCGCAGCGGATGCCGCGGATTCACATGACCGATGGATTCGCGCAACACCCGGATGTCGACGCTGCCGAGGCGGCGGCCGAGGATTTCCACGGTGCCGCGGGTGGGATGCGTGATCGCGCCGCACAGACCGAGCAGCGTGCTCTTGCCAGCGCCGTTCGGCCCGAGCAATGCCCAGCGCTCAGCCGCACCGACCGTCCACGACACCCCATCGAGGAGCAGCTTGCCGTCCCGGACGAAGTCGACGTCCTTCACTGAGAGCACGCGTCGTACAACTCCTTCAGCTCCGCCGGAGTCGCCTCGCGACCCGTCTCATCCGTGTGCCGTTGCACCCGCCGCGCGAACGCTACCTCCTCCTCGGCCGTCAGCCGCACGCCGTACGTCGACTCGAGCACATGCGCGATCCCGCCCTTCCCCGATTGACTGTTCACCCGTACGACGGCCTCGTACCCACGCCCCACATCGGCCGGATCGATCGGCAGATAAGGCACCTCCCACAACTCAGCCTCCCCACGAGAAGCGAACCCCTTCCGGATCGCATCCTGATGAGTGCCCGAAAACGCCGTGTACACAAGCTCCCCGACGTATGGATGCCGCGGGTGGATCGGCATCCGCGTGCAGTGCTCGACCACTTCGCGGATCCGGTCGATGTCGGAGAAGTCGATCATCGGGTCGACGCCTTGCGCGTGCAGGTTCAGCGCCAATGTCGCCAGGTCGACGTTCCCTGTCCGTTCGCCGTTGCCGAAGATGCAACCCTCGACCCGCTCGGCACCGGCGAGTACGGCGAGCTCCGCGCAAGCGACCCCGGTCCCGCGATCGTTGTGCGGGTGCACGGACAGGATCACGCTGTCGCGCCGCGGCAGGTTCTTGTGCATGTACTCGATCTGGTCGGCGTACACGTTCGGCGTCGCCGCCTCGATGGTCGCCGGCAGGTTGAGGATCACCGGCCGCGCCGGCGTCGCGTCCCACAGCTTCGTCAGCCCGTCACTCAACTCGAGCACGAAGTCCGGCTCGGTCAGGTTGAACACCTCAGGCGAGAACTGGAACCGCACATTCGCCGGAGCCAACCGCAAGATCTCCTCGGCTCCGGCGTACACCAACGACGCCAGTTCTTCCCGGGTACGACGCAGTACGACGTCCCGCCACACCGGCGCGGTCGCCGTGTACATGTGGATGACGACGTCACCCTGCATCCCGGCGATCGACTCGATCGTACGCGCGATCAGCTCGGGCCGGGCCGGCGTGAAGACCACGATCGTGACATCCGGCGGCACCAGCTCGGAGGTCGCCAGCAGCCGGACGAAGTCGAAGTCGGTCTGCGAGGCGGACGGGTAGCCGACCTCGATCTCTTTGTAGCCCATGGCAACCATCAGCTCGAAGAACTGGCGTTTGCGCAACGGATCCATCGGGTCGGCCAGCGCCTGATTGCCGTCGCGCAGGTCGACCGGCACCCAGAGCGGCGCGGTCGTGATCCGGCGGTCCGGCCACACGCGGTCGATCGGCTCGACCGGCACCTTCGCGAAGATGTCGCGGTAGCGGTGGCTGGGCATGGGGGAGTGCTGCTGGCGGTTCCAGTCCATCTGGGGTCTCCAAGGAAAGGCGAGAGCGAGACCGGCGTACGACGGCACTCCACGGTCGGGGCGCCGGTCGAATCAGCTCCCGCCGTGGCGGCCAAGAAGGGAGAAGGCGCCAGGACATGCCGCCACGCTAACCCGAATCAGCTCCTCAGACAAGCTGAGGACCTGAGAACTCGATTAGACTGAGTCCGTGATTCGCCGTCATCCACTCGCCGAGCAGGCCGCCGAGGAGTTGCTGCGCCGGATCGGCAGCGGCGAGTGGCCGATCGGCCAGAAGCTGCCGGGGGAGACGACCCTGGCCGCGCAGCTGGGCGTCGGCCGGTCGACCATCCGTGAGGCTGTTCGTGAACTCGCCGGCCGCCGGGTGCTCGAGAGCCGCCAGGGTGCCGGGGTGTTCGTCATCGCGCAGCAGGCGTCGGAGGACTGGGATCAGGTGCTCCGCCGGGCCGACATCACCGACGTACTGGAAGGGCGGCTGGCGATCGAGACGGAGGCGGCCCGGCTGGCCGCGTCTCGTCGTACGCCGGCGGATCTGAAGACCTTCCGGTACACGCTCGCGGACCGGGAGAAGGCGGCCGGGAAGCTACCGGACGACTGGTATGTCGAGGCCGATCTGGCCTTTCATCGGGCAGTGATCACGGCGGCGCACAACGCCGTACTGACGGAGCTGTTCGACACCTTCGTGCCGCGGATCCGGCGGGCGATGCTCGACATGCTGAAGCTCGACCAGGACCATCGGCACCGGCACGATCAGGCTGCGCACCAGGCGATCGCCGACGCGATCCGCGACCGCGACCCAGAGCTGGCGACGGCCCGCACCCGTGAACATCTCAGCGCCGTCCGGGCAACGGTGTCCTAGGATGCGCGACCGGATCCTAGGATGCGCAGCTGTGTCTTAGGCGCGGTGCGAGTTGTGGAGTGAGCGCAGCCAGGGCGTGAAAGCGTCGAGATCCTCGACGTTGTCCTGACCGATGGTCAGCGGTCGCGTCCGTCGATCCACCGGACGGATCTGCACAGTGCGGATGCCAGGCAGACCGGCCGGGTCGTCGATGGCAGTGATCCCGGACCAGCGCAGGCTGCGGCCGCGCGTGATGCCCTCGGCGTCGACGGTGACCGCCGGCTTGCGTGCGATGAGCTGCCACAGCGTGAGACCCGTGCCGTAGACGAAGGCGGCGAGCGCGGTCAGCCGCAGTACGCCGAGTGCGCCGGAGATGTCGTCGTTGCGCAAATGATCGAGGTTTGTCCAGGCGGACAGCACCATCAGCAGTCCGAAGCCGGTCAACCTGATCACGAGTCGCCCGCGTCGCGGCGGGAAGACGACACTGCCCTTGCTCTCCAGTTCGGCCGTCCAGGTGTCGGCCGACATCACGCGCCCCAGGTCGCCGTGTGCTCGGCAGCCGTGGGCGGGTCCGCGCCGTGCCGCGTGCAGGTGATCGCCGCAGCCTTCACCGCGTAGTCGACGACGTCATGCAGGTCTCCCGAGGTCAACCCTTCCAGCCGTTGAGCGCCTAGCAGCTCGCGGGAGTGCAGCCCGGCGATCAGCGCCGACATGAACGAATCACCCGCGCCCACGGTGTCGACCACCTGGATGGAAGGCGCGGAAACCTCGACCCGCGCATCCCGGCTGACCCCGATCGCGCCCTCGCCGCCCCGCGTGATCACCACACACTGCGTCCGATCGACGGTCAGCAACTCCGCCGCGATGTGGTCCGGCGACAATCCAGGCCGCAGGAACTCGCAGTCCTCGTCACTCAGCTTCACCAGGTCGGACAGCCCCGCCAGCTCCCGTACGGCGGACCACGTCGACACCGGATCCGGCGTGATCGTCGGCCGCGCGTTCGGGTCGAGCGTCACCGTCACCGGCTGGTCCGCCACCGACTTCAGGAAGGCGTGGATCGCCTCCGCGCCCGGCTCCAGAACTGTCGCGATCGACCCGGTGTGGACCGCCGGACAGCCGCGCGTCAGTGACAGCGTCGGCGGTTCCCAGGTGATGTCGAACTGGTACGACGCGACGCCCTCCGCGTCCAGCGTCGCGGTCGCCGTACTGGTCCTGAATCCCGGATCGACCGAGCCCGGCGCCAGCTGGACGCCGTTGCCGAACAGGTGAGCGCCGAGCTGATCGCCGTACGCATCGGTCCCGAAGCGCGTCACCAGCTCAGTCGGTACGCCGAGACGCGCCAAGCCGACGGCCACGTTCGCGGGGGAGCCGCCCGGAGTCGCCTTGGGCTTGCCGTTGCCGTTCCTGCGTGCCGCGGCGCCGACGATGTCCACGAGAGCCTCGCCGACGACGAGGACGGGTGCGCTCATCTCGCGTGCTCGAAGTCGATGGCGGAGTACGCGCGCAGCTTGGCCAGCTGGTGGACGCTCTCGATACTGCGGATCGTGCCGGAGCGTGAGCGCATCACGAGCGAGTGCGTGCGAGCCGTGGACCGCCCGTACCGTACGCCGCGCAGCAGCTCGCCGTCGGTGATCCCGGTGGCGACGAAGAAGCAGTCGTCGCCGCTGACCAGGTCGTCGGTGCTGAGCACCCGGTCGAGGTCGTGGCCGGCATCGATCGCCTTCTGCCGCTCGTCGTCGTCCCGCGGCCAGAGCCGGCCCTGGATCAGCCCGCCGAGGCACTTCATCGCGCAGGCGGCGATGATGCCCTCCGGCGTACCGCCGATGCCGAGCAGCATGTCCAGACCGGTGTCCGGCCGGGCCGCCTCGACCGCACCGGCGACGTCGCCGTCGCTGATGAACTTGATCCGCGCACCGGTGGCCCGGATCTGGGTCGCGAGCTCCTCGTGCCGCGGCCGGTCCAGCAGTACGACGGTCACGTCGTCGACCGTCGAGCCCTTCGCCTTCGCCACCCGGCGGATGTTCTCCGCGACCGGGAGCCGGATGTCGACCACCTCGGCCGCCTCCGGGCCGACCACGAGCTTCTCCATGTAGAACACCGCGGACGGGTCGTACATCGCGTTCCGCGCCGACACCGCCATCACCGCGATGCCGTTGTTCATGCCCTTCGCGACCAGCGTCGTACCGTCGACCGGGTCGACCGCGACGTCACAGTCCGGGCCGTCGCCGGAGCCGACCTGCTCGCCGTTGTAGAGCATCGGGGCGTTGTCCTTCTCGCCCTCGCCGATCACCACCACGCCGTTCATCCCGACCGTGCCGATCAGGGTGCGCATCGCGTTCACCGCCGCGCCGTCGGCTCCGTTCTTGTCGCCGCGGCCGACCCAGCGGCCCGCCGCCATCGCCGCGGCCTCGGTGACCCGGACCAGTTCCAGGGCCAGGTTCCGGTCGGGCGCGTCCGCCTCGACCTCGAGATGGGCAGGTGGGGTGGTCGGGTCGCTCATGCCAGGGATCGTAGCCAACCGCCGACCTGGGTGATCCGGCGCATTCGGCATCGCGAGACACTGTGTGCATGAGTTCCACAGGTCAGGGTCCGCAGACCGATTCCGCGGCGCAGGATCCCCGCGCCGCGGCGGAAGCGCGGGAGAAGGCCCGGGCGCGCGCAGAGGCAATCGCTTACCGGGAGCAGAACCGCAAGGACCGGGCCAAGGCGCGCACGCTGAAGAATATGGTCTGGGCGCTGCTGGCCTGTTTCGTGGTGGTCGCGTTCCTGATGATCGTCACCTGGCGGCCGAAGCAGGAGACGATCAAAGCGGTCGAGTACACCGCGCAACTCGAGGACGCGAAGAAGGTGGCGCCCTGGGTTCGTGGGCCGGACCCGCTGCCGGCCGGCTGGACCGCCACCAGCGTGGAATTCCGTACGCCCGAACAGAGTCCGAACACCTGGCATCTGGGCGTTGTCACGAACGAGAAGAAATACGTCGGCCTGGAACAGTCCAACGTGACCGGCGCCAAATTCCAGTCCGAAGAACTCGGCCGCACGTCCGACGACGGTACGGCGACCGTCGAAGGCGTCACCTGGCAGCGCAAGGTGCTGCTCGACCGCAAGGGCGAGAACGCCTTGGTCCTGGTGGGTTCCGGCGCCACCACGATCGTGGTCGGAGACGCCGGTTATCCGGCCCTTGAAGCGTTTGCTTCGGTGCTCCGCTGATCAATTCCTGACCACGTTCCGGACGGTCGTTGACACCTGAGGTAGCTGCGCGGTTCCATCGATTCTTCGGCTTGATTGATGCGCTCGGGGAAATCAGCAGAGGGAGCTTGCGTTGCTGTATTTCCTTCGTACCCCGCCCCGCCGCCACTTGGCGACGGCCCAGGTCAGGGGTTGATGCGAGCATGTTCGTCACGGGGCTGCTGCTGGCCGCGGAAAGTTCTCCGCATCTCGGCGTACCACGGCAATTGCTGTCCTATCACGGTGACACCCTGCTCGGAGCGTCGCTGGACACCGCCCGGGAGTGCGGTTTCGACCAGCTGATCGTGACGCTGGGCAGCGCGTCCGAGCAGATCCACGACCGGGTGAACCTCGACGGCGTGCGGGTGGTCGAGTCGCCGCACGCCGACACCGGCAGCTCGTCGATCGTGCCCGCCATGGACGCGATCGACCGCCGTACGGACGGAATCGTGGTGCTGCTCGGCGACCAGCCGGGCGTGACGTCCGCCACGGTGTGGTCGCTGGTCGCCGAGGTCGCCGGACCGGCCACCCCGATCGGAGTCAGCCGGTACGACGACGGCCACGGGAACCCGTGCTGGTTCGGCCGGGAGCTGTTCGGCGAACTGCGGCAGCTCCGCAGCGACGCCGACCTCTGGGAACTGATCGAGCTGAGCCGCTACCCGGTCACCCAGGTCGATGCCATAGGCAACGTTCCGCTGCGGGTCGAGACCTGGGACGACTACCGCAGCCTCGTCTCCGGCTACAGCCCGGCCCGCGGCGCCATCACTCCAGGCGCCTTCGATGACTCGCCGCACCCCACCCCACTGGCAACCCGCGGCGCACACCGGCGCCACCGCGCAGCCCCCTGAGTCGCTACTCCGCGCCCACCAGCCGCAGCCCAACGACGCCGGTGACGATGAGCGCGATGCAGGCCAGGCGGGCGGGTGTGAGCGGCTCGTCGAAGAGCACGATGCCGAGGCTGACGACGCCGATCGACCCAAGCCCGGTCCACACCGCGTACGCCGTACCGACGGGAAGGCGGTCGAGCGTCTTCGCCAGCAAGACAACGGAAATCCCGCCGAAGACCAGTACGCCGACCGTCGGCCAGAGCCGGCTGAAACCCTCACTCGGCTTGAGGCTCAGGGCGAACGCGATCTCGAACGCCGCCGCCGCGAGCAGCACCAACCACGCCATCAGGCCGCCAGCGCTCCTCTCAGATGCCGCAGCGTGACAGTCGCGACCCGGGCGCCGAGCGCGGCCGCGGTCCGCAGGTCGGTCGCCGGCGGCGCCTTCTCCGCGGACAGGTCGGCGTCGGACTGCGCCATCGCACCCAGCCAACTGCCGAGCCGGTTGAGGTCCTCGATGCTCGCGGTGCTCTCGGCCCAGCCGGGGTAGAGGTCCAGGCCGACCCAGATCATCCCGTGCTGCGTGGCGAACACGGCGAGGTCGACCAGACTGTTCAGCTTGTCGCCGGACATCGCCTTCGAGTTGGTGAACCCGGCGGCGATCTTGTCCCGCCAGCCGAGGTCGGCGGCCCAGACCTTCACACTCGCCTCCGCGAACGCCTTGAACACCGCGCTCGGGCTGCCCATGTACGTCGGTGCGCCGAAGATGATCGCGTCCGCGGCGGCCAGCCGGTCCCAGACCTCGTCGGTGAGTTCGTCGAGCGGGACCAGGTCCGCGACGGCTCCTGAAACCGACGATGCGCCTGCGGCGACTGCCTCAGCCTGGCGAGCGGTGTGGCCGTAGCCGGAATGGTAGGCGACCGCGATCCGGGCGGGAGTGTTGCTCATGTGCTTCCTCCAGAGTCTTTACCGGACTACAGTCCGTCTTATGAGCGACAGTACCGGACCGCAGTCCGCTTCGCAACAACTGCCCATTCTGGGTGAACCACGCCCCGAGCGTGCGGACGCCCGGCGGAACAGACTGCGGGTGCTGGAGGCTGCCGATCGCCTGTTCACCGAGCATGGCGTCAAGAACGTCTCCCTCGACGCGATCGCAGCCGCGGCTGGAGTGGGTAAAGGCACGGTCTTCCGCCGCTTCGGCGACCGGGCCGGCCTGGCGGTCGCTTTATTGGATGAGCGTGAGCAGGAGTTGCAGGCCAAGATCCTGACTGGGCCGCCCCCGCTCGGTCCCGGTGCTCCCGCGGCCGACCGGGTGACGGCGTTCCTGGATGCCTACCTCGAGCTGCTCGACCGTCACGTCGAGCTGTTCATGGACAGCGAGAACGCATCCGGCGGCGCGCGCTACCGCATCGGCTCCTACCACCTCTGGCACCGCCACCTGGCGCACCTGATCGAAGAGGCCCGCCCGGATCTCGATGCGGACTACACGGCTCACGTCGTACTGGCGCCGCTCGCCGCGGACCTGCACAACGCACTCCGCGAGCAAGGGTTCGACCTGGACCGCATGAAGACCGGCCTCCGCGCGGTCGTGACCGGCCTGCTCAGCGGCGCTTGAACTCGCCCTTGATCGTCACGACGTCGGTGGCGATCAGCTTCTGGACGACGATGAGGGCGGGCCGGGGCGGATCGTGTGGGTCAGTTGGGTTTTTCTTCGTGGGCGGCTTGGGCTTTGGCGAGGCGTTCGCGGGCGCCGTCGAGCCAGCGCTGGCAGGTGGCGGCGAGTTCTTCGCCGCGTTCCCACAGAGCCAGGGACTCCTCGAGGGTGGTGCCGCCGGCCTCGAGTTTGCGGACCACCTCGACGAGTTCCTCCCGGGCCTGTTCGTAGGAAATCTCGGGTCGGTCGCCGCTCACGTGTTCTCCTCGGACTTGACTTCGACTGCGAATCGGCCGTCGCTGACCCGCGCCTGCAGCAGATCGCCCGGCGCCACTTGCGCCACTTCCCGTACGGCGGTCCCGTCGGCCAACTGGAGCACGGAGTACCCACGCTCCAGCGTTGCCTTCGGCGACAACGCGCGTACGCTCGCCAATCGGTGCGTGATGTCGTCACTCGCGCGATCCAGCCGATGCGTCAGCGTCCGTCGGCTCCGCTCGACCAGCGCAGCGACCTCGTCGGACCGGCGCTGCAGATCCGTCACCGGCGCCGCGAGCGACGGCCGGCTCCGAATCGCCGCCAGCGCATGCATTTCGCGCTCCAGCCAGCTCCTGATCGCCCGCAACCCGCGCTCCCGCAGCAGGCGTACGCCGTCCAGCTCCTCGCGCACGTCGGGCACGATCCGCTTGGCCGCATCGGTCGGAGTCGACGCCCGTAGATCCGCGACTAGATCCAGCAGCGGCGAGTCCGGCTCATGCCCGATCGCGCTCACCACCGGCGTCCGCGCCTGCGACACCGCCCGGATCAGCCCTTCGTCCGAGAACGGCAGCAGGTCCTCCAGCGAACCACCGCCGCGCGCGATCACGATCACCTCGACCGACTCGTCCGCATCCAGCTTCCGCAGCGCGGTCATCACCTCACCGGCCGCCGCCGGCCCCTGCACCGACGCGTACTCGATCCGGAAGGCGACCGCAGGCCAGCGACGCTTCGCGTTCTCGGATACGTCGCGCTCGGCCGCCGAGTCGCGCCCGCAGATCAGCCCGATCGTGTGCGGCAGGAACGGCAGCGGCTTCTTCCGGTACGACGCGAACAGTCCCTCGGCCGCGAGCAGCTGCTTGAGCCGCTCGATCCGGGCGAGCAGTTCGCCGATGCCGACGTGCCGGATCTCGCTGACCGCGAGCGCGAGGGTGCCGCGGCGGGCGAAGAAGTTGGGCTTCGCGTTCACCACCACGCGGGACCCGTCGGTGACCGGTGGATCGACCGCCTCGAACACCCGCCGGTTGCAGGTGAACCGCAACGAGATGTCCGCGTCTGTATCGCGCAGAGTGCCGAACACCGTCGTCGTACCGCGCCCGATCGACACATCCGTCAACTGGCCCTCGACCCACACCGCGCCGAGCTGGTTGATCCAGCTCGCGATGCCGTTCGCGATCGTGCGAACGGCTGCAGGCGCATCCGGCGAGGTCTCTAGAGCCACCCCCAGACCCTACGACCCCGCGCCGACAATCCGTGGGATGACCTTCTCCAGCAAGCCGTCAGGCAGTACGCCGGGCAGCGTGAACTGCTCGAGCATGAACCCGCCCACCGTCAGATACAGCAGCAACGGTGATCGTGTGGCCGTCGCGGTCGCCGGTGGGGTCAGGCTCATGGAAGACGCCGTACGTCGCTGAATGGGTGGGCGACCGCCCGTTCGTCTGGGTGGACGACGAGGTGTGCCGGGACGATCAGGCGTACTTCGGCGACCATCAGCTGGTTTATCGCGTGGACGCGGGTACTGGGCTGACGGCGGCCGACTTCGCGGCGGTCCGGGAGTGGGCGGCCGGAAAATCCTTTGCGGACAAGGCGTTTCGGCCGCATCCTTGAAGCACTGGAAACACCTCCCGAAGGAGCCGTCCGGACAGGGCGGGCGGCTCCTACGCTCCACAGCGTGATGCTCCTCACAGAAATCTGCTGCGAGGACTCCGCGGCTCCGGCGGGCCTGGATGCGGCCCGTACGATGGGGGCGTGACTGCCCAGCCTGAAAGCACTGGTACGACGACCGCGGTGAGGACCAAGCGGGTGCTGCTCGCTGCGCCACGCGGGTACTGCGCCGGCGTGGACCGGGCGGTGGTCGCGGTGGAGAAGGCGCTCGACCTGTACGGGCCGCCGGTCTACGTGCGTAAGGAGATCGTGCACAACAAGCACGTCGTGCAGACGCTGCAGGCGCGCGGCGCGATCTTCGTCGACGAGACCGACGAGGTGCCCGAGGGAGAGACCGTCATCTTCTCCGCGCACGGCGTGTCCCCGGTGGTGCACCAGGAGGCGGCCGCGCGACAGTTGAAGACGATCGACGCGACCTGCCCGCTGGTCACCAAGGTGCACCACGAGGCCAAGCGGTTCGCCGCCACCGACTACGACATCCTGCTGATCGGCCACGAGGGTCACGAGGAGGTCATCGGGACCAGCGGCGAGGCGCCGGAGCACATCCACCTCGTCGACGGCCCAGGCGACGTACCGAACGTGACCGTTCGCGACCCCGAGAAGGTCGTCTGGCTGTCCCAGACCACGCTGTCCGTCGACGAGACGATGGAAACCGTACGGCGGCTGCGCGAGCGCTTCCCGAACCTGCAGGACCCGCCGAGCGACGACATCTGCTACGCGACGCAGAACCGCCAGGCCGCGGTCAAGAAGCTCGCCCCCGAGGCCGACCTGATGATCGTCGTCGGTTCCCGCAACTCGTCGAACTCGGTTCGTTTGGTCGAGGTCGCCGTCGAGCACGGCGCCAAGGCCGGCTACCTGGTCGACTACGCCGCCGAGATCGACGAGGCCTGGCTGGAAGGCGTGGACTCGGTCGGCGTGACGAGCGGTGCGAGCGTGCCGGAGATCCTGGTCCGCGACGTCCTGCGCTGGCTGGCCGAGCGCGGGTACAGCGAGGTCCAGGAGGTCACCACGGCCGAGGAGAGCCTGACGTTCGCCCTGCCCCGCGAGCTCCGCACCGACCTGAAGGCCGCCGGCCTCCCGACCACCGGCACCTCCGACCACGCCTGGACTATCTGATCACCAACTTGGTGGTCTTGCTGGTGGGGAACCAGCCCTTCGCGCCGCAATACTGCACGCTGTAGGTAAACGTGTACGTCCCCGGCTTCGCATATGTGTGCGTCTCCAGCTGGTAGGTCTCCCGTCCCGTAGTGCGCTTCTTCGACTTGCTGCACATGACTCCACCGCCGTCCGATCCGCTGGTGTAGCCGTCGCCAAAGTTGTACGTCGTACCTGCGGACAGGTTGAGGAACGTCGTATCGGCCGGCAGGTTCGCGCCGTCCGCAGTCGGCACCAGCACTGTCCCTGAGACCGTCACACTCATCCTGACGGTCCGGCCGCTGACGACCGGCTTGAGCGCCACGGCCGCCGCGATCGCTGCTGTGGTTGGCTTGACAGTCGGCGGTCCGGTGATCACGGGCACCGGGGTGGTGCCTGTCACCGGTGGCCGGCTGTCGACGTCGGTGAGGTTGCCTGCAGCAACGACAATGGCTACCACCGCGGTCGCCGCGACCGTCACCACAGCCGCCGTACGACGACGTCGTACCGTCCGGACCCTGGCGAACACAGCCTCACTCGGCACGGCGCTCGGCGGTGGCGGGTCCGCGACCAACAGCTCGAACTTGTCCTTGAGATCGTCGGTCATGGCTCAGCCCTCCTTCGGGGCAGGGGAGTCGGCCTTCGTGACAGGGGAGGCGGCTCTCGGGGTAGCGGTGGCTCTCGGGGTAGCGGCGGCGCTGACCAGCTCGTGCTCGCGGAGCTTGGCGAGCCCGCGGGAGACGTTGCTCTTCACGGTGCCGAGCGAACAGCCCATGATCTGGGCGATCTCGGCCTCCGGGAGATCTTCGAAGTACCGCAGTACGAGCGTCGCGCGAGTACGACGGGGGAGTGTGGCGAGTGCGCGCAGCAGCTGGTCGCGGTCGTCGACAGCGCCGTACTCCTCCCGGCTCTGCGCTTCCGGCAGATGCTCGGTCGGCGTCTCACCTTTCCACTTCCGCCGCCACCACTGCGTGCTGGTGTTCACCATCACGGTGCGCGTGTAGCTCTCCAGCGCGTTCCCGCTCCGCAGCGAGTGCCGGTGGAACCACACCTTCGTCAGCGAGGTCTGAACGAGATCCTCAGCCAGGTGCCACTCACCGGTCAGCAAATACCCGAACCGCTGCAACGCCCTGAACCGCCCATCCACGAACTCCGCGAACTCCCTGTCGCGCCCTGGATCCATCCCCAGCCCCCATCCGTCATCCCAGTCAGGAGTGTGATGACGCCCCAGCCCAGAAAGGTTGAGTCGCAACCCAACCGCGCGCAGCCTGTGATATTCCCGTCGGCTACGCCCCACCAGTCGGGCCCTGTGGATAACTTCCGCCCACCAGCACCCCATCGCTGTACGCTCAAGTCAAAGGAAGAACACGCGCCGCCGCCGCGCCGCGCCCCTCCGCTACAAACTCAGCCCGGCCGCGCCGGCCCTGGCGACGCGATGCCAAAGGCGCCGCGGCTGGCGGAGGGCGCCGCCTTACGCGACGCACAGGCGAGGGTGCGGGGCTCAGGTGGTGGCGTCGTACTGCTGCTGGGCGTTGGTGATGGCCGGCATGTGCTCCTCGGCCCACTCGGTGATGGCGTTGATCGGTTTGATCAGCGACTCGCCCATCGGGGTCAGGCTGTAGACGACCCGCGGCGGGACCTCGGCGAACACCTCACGCGTGACCAGCCCGTCACGCTCCAGGCGCCGCAGGGTCTGCGTCAGCACCTTCGGCGCGACGCTGCCGATTCCACTGCGGAGCTCGGTGAACCGGCGCGGGCCGTTCCTCAGCAGCAGTACGGCGAGAACGGTCCACTTGTCGCCGATGCGGTCCAGGATGACGCGCGTCGGGCAGTTCGGGTCGAACACGTCGCCCCGGCCGTGGACCTCTCCAATAGTTCCCACAAGGTACTTATAGCACGTTGAAGTAGCCGATAACCAATGGATACTATTGCCAAGAAGTTGAGAGTTCATCTATTGGAAGGATGTCAGGGATGAAGATCGCGATCTACGGCGCGAGTGGCATGATCGGCAGCCGAATCGCCGCCGAGGCGGTCAGCCGGGGACACGAGGTGATCGGCGTTACGCGATCGGGCGTCGAACTGCCGGCCGGCGTACGAGCGGTACGGGGCAACGCGAATGACGTTGCCTCGGCCAAGGAGCTCGCCGCCGACGCGGACGTGCTCGTCTCGGCGATCGGCCCCAGCCGCACCGGCGGCGACCACCAGGACTTCCTGGACGCGATCGACAACCTCGCCACCGCCGTGCGCGGCACCGAGACCCGCCTGCTGGTGGTCGGCGGCGCCGGCAGCTTGGTTGTCAACGGCAACCGTGTGGTCGACGGCCCGGACTTCCCCGCCGCGTACAAGGCTGAGGCGCTGACCCTGTCCCAGGCCCTCGACAACCTCCGCGCCACGGACGAGTCGGTCAACTGGACCCTGCTGTCGCCTGCCTTCGTCATCGCCCCCGGCGAGCGCACCGGCACCTTCCGCCTCAGCCTCGACGAGCCCGTCGGCGACCACATCTCCGCCGAGGACTACGCCGTAGCCCTCCTCAACGAAATCGACACCCCCGCCCACCCCCGCCGCCGCTTCACCCTCGGCTACTGACCACCATCGAGTCGTGGATTTCAGTCGCCGTACGGCGCAGAAATCCACGACTCGGCGCCGGATCCACGATGCGGTCAGGTACTGAGCGGCTTGCCCAGGTAGCCGCGGGCGATCATCGTCACCCACTGGTAGACGGCGTCCTCCGCGGGCGCCAGTGGCCCGGGCCGGAAGTGCGGCGACTCCGCCCCGCGCTGCACCGACTCACAAGCCGCCCAGTCCTCGCGATTGGTGACGTCCCAGAAATCCACGGCGTACGACGGATCCCGCACCTCCGCCGGGAAGTACCACGAGCACTCGATCGCCGTCAGCCCCGGCGCACGCGGCTCCAGCCGATGCGTCATCACGTAGTCCGGGTGCAGCGAGATCAGCAGGTTGGGGAACAGACCGAGGTAGTTGACCCGCCGCGGATCCACGCCAGGCAACGGCACCCCACCTGACCGCCCATCGAGCGACATCGTCTCGACACCCGGCCGCAGGTCCATCAGCCCGCCGACCCATGCGCCGGGAAGGTTCCAGTTGTCGCCCGAGTTCGGCGGCGACACCTTGCACAGCTCGGGATGGATCAGCGGGCAGTGGTAGCACTCGTGGTAGTTCTCGACGATCGTCTTCCAGTTGGACGCGACGTCGTACTGATGCCGCGCCTTCAGGACGAGCTCCTCCGGCCGGTACGGCGCGACGAGCTCGGTGATCCCGCCAAGGTGCTCGCTGAATGGCGTCGCCGTACCGGTCGCATTCACGAACAGCCAGCCGTGCCACACCTCCGCAGGCAGCTCGACCAGCTTGTATGGCGCCGGGTCGAACGCCTCACCCATCCGCGGCGCGGCCTTCACCACGCCATCAAGCTCGTACGACCACCCGTGATACGGGCAAACCACAGAACGCCGATCGCTGCTCTCCCCGCGCTGCAGCAACTCATGCCCGCGATGCCTGCAGGTGTTCGCGAACGCCCGAGGCCGATCCCCGAACGTCAGCATCACCGCAATATCCCCGACAGTGCTCGCGCAATGCGTCGTACCGTCGGACAATTCGTCGACCCGCCCGACGCAGGTCCAACTCGCCGCGAAGAAATGCCGCCGTTCCCACGCGAGTACGGCGAGATCGGTATAAGCCTCGCGCGGCAACATGACCGACTCCCCATGCGGCCGCAACGAAGCTTCCAGCCCCCGAACATCAACCGGCGCGTTCACCATCCGCCCACTATCAGCCGCCACCCCATCCAAAGTCGAGCGCCATCAGGCGTTCTTGGATGCGACAAGGGTGAGGAAGTCAACGATGTCCGGGACGACTCGGTCCGGCTCTGCCAGGTGCGGGCCGTGGCCCCCACCCACGTAGACAACCTGCCGAGCGTCAGGGATGCCGTCGAGAAGAACCTTCTGATCGTCTGTCACGAAGGCGTCCTGGTCGCCCCAGATCAGCAGCGTTGAAGCCGTGATTCGATCCAGTGCAACCGGCAGCTCAGCATCGAGCAAGCCGCGCAGCGTCCCTCGCCAGACGCGAGCCTCGGCCTTCATGCTCTCGCCGACCAGGACCTGGACAAACTCCTCGGGCACGGACGCGGGAGACGTCACGCGTCGGGATGGAACTGTCGGCCTGCGCGAGTGCTGACCTAGCGTGCGCCGGCTGTGTAGAAGCCGAGGACGTAGTCCCAACCGGTGTCGTAGCTCGCTCTCGCGCGTACGCCGTCGGGACGCCGCTCCCAGCCGGTGTGGACGAGCTCGACCTCGGTGCCGCCGTCGACCGCCGTGAAGCTCACCGTCACCTGCCCCGCCTCGTCCGGATCGGTATCGGGATGCCAACTGAAACTCACCAGCCGTGGCGGATCCCACTCAGAAACCGTCCCCCAGGAACCGACCACCCCGTCATCGCCGTACTCGAGAATCTGACCGCCCACCCCACTCTCGAACCGCACATCCCGCGCAGCCTCCCCCAGAATCGAATGCGTCACCAGCGGCCACCACGCGGACATCTCACCCGTGAACACCTCAAACGCCCGCTCAACCCCCACCGGCACCACCACTCTCTTGATCAGCGGCGCCAGCTCTTGATCGATGTCCATCCCCGTCCTCCTCAGTAGCTCGTTATCCACGCCTAGGCTCCGGTACGTCGCCTACCCGGCCCTGCCTGTACGCCGTTCACCACGCGCCGGACCTCGGAGGCCGTTCACCGCTTGCCCGGCCGCAAGACGTCGTCTGCGTGCCCGGCCTCGCCGCGCCGCTCATCCATGCGCCGGTGCTCGCCGGCGGGCTCGTCCGCCTGCCCGGCCTCGCTCCCTCGCTCGTCCGTGCGCTCGGCGTGTCGTACATCCGCGTGCTCGGCCTCGGCACGTCGTACGTCTGCGTGCTCGACCTCCGTGCGGCGAATGTGGTCGGCGTACGCGTCCAACGCGTCAGACCAGAACTGGTCCAGCCAGTCCCGCAGTTCGTCGAGGCCGGTGCGGTCGACGCGGTAGATGTTCCGCGTGCCGCGCGACTCGTGATCCACCAGCCCCACCGCCCCGAGCACCTTGAGGTGTTGCGAGATCGCCGGCCGGCTGACGGGAATCCGCTCAGCCAACGCACTGACCGAACTAGGCCCGCCCCGCCGCAACGTCTCCAGAATCGCCCGCCGCGTCGGATCCCCCAGCGCATCCAGCACCGGCCCCGCCGCCTCAACCAATCCGTAAGTCCCCACGAACGGTAAGCTGCCACTAACCAACCAATCCGTCAAGAGCTCATGCAGCCCCGACTGGTCGCAGCTCGGAGGCCGCCCAGCCTCAGCCTCCGCCTCCGCCTCCGCCGTCGGCCGTCTAGCTCGGCAGGAGGCGAAGTTGGGGCAGCCCGCCACATGTTTCAAGGGGCTGTCCAGCCCCGGGACCTCCAGGCGCGACCGACTAGAGCCCTGCAAGCGACTGCCGAGCCTCGATCCTCGGCCCCAGTTCTCCAGGTGTGGGCGTCCCTGGCGCCAGCCCTTCCGGCGGGCGGCCCCGCCCGCAGCCTTCAAATGGAGCTGACCGATCGGCGCCATTCGGTGTGTTGTTGCCCGGACGGCCGTCTACGTGACCGATCCATCTTCAACTGAGTGGGTCGAGGGAGAGGTTGGCTTGTTGAGGGTTGCTGTCGTGGACTAGGGATTCGTGGTTGCCTACGTCATCGAAGGCGAAGGCGTATGCCTTGCCGTCGGCCATTTGTGCGTGGACTGCGCGGGCGTAGTGGTTGGTGACGGAGTCGAGATAGAAGCCGGCGGAGTTGGGGTCTGGCTGGTTTGGGTTCGCCAGCAGCGTCGAGCGGTTGTAGCCGGCGCAGAGGGTGCGGGAGATCGGGCCGCGGACCAGGTCGTTCGGTGCGTCGAGCAACTTGAAGCAGCCGAAGATGCTGGCCGAATCCGGTTTCTGGAACGACGTGACAGTCGCGCCCGAGCTGTCGGTGAAGTTCATGACGTTGCCGGCGATGCGACCGAAGTACCTGGTGTTCGGCTGATCGGCGAAAGGTGTGACGGTCAACGTTTGTGAGCTGTACTTCGACCAGACCCGGTTCACGTAGTCGTCCATCGCACTCGCCGGGAGCGCGCCGGTCTCGACGCCGTACAGGGGTGCGAGTGCGCGCAGTACGGATCCGTCCGGCGCGGTCTGGATCAGGCCCGCCCAGTCCGGCTGGCCGCGAAGCGCGGTGTAGAAGCCGTTGTATCCGCCTGGCTTGAGGTGACCTGTCGTCCTTGTCGTGCCGTCGGGAAGTTGCACACCGACGGCGTATGGAGCGGAGAACATGTCGACTTGGGTGCTGTTGATCCACAGACCGGAGTCGTTGAGCGTGTACTCGGACCAGTTGAACAGGATGTTGCGATTCGGATCGCTCGGATTCTGTACTGCGGGCTGGACCAAGCCGCCGGTGGTGAGTTTGAAGACGAGCTTCTGACCGTAGGAGAAGTACACGCGGCCGGAGAACTTCGGCATCCTGAGTGTCACGGACTGCCCGTTGGCCGGCCCGGGGATCGACGCGTCCGGCGCGGGTGTCGGCGGATTGCCGCCAGCGGGCCAGGCGTGAAAGTTGCCCGCGGCATCGGCCCAGCCCTGCTGCCCGGTGGCCAGGTTGGTCCCGAGGTTGTAGACGTACACGGGATCCGCGCGACCCGAGTTGTTCGTGACCTTCAACGGAATAGTCGCGGGCACAGCCTCGCCCGGTGCAGCTTCCACCGGCCTGCCGACGCTGCTAATCAGTACGCCGGCAACGGTCGCCACAGCCGCGACGATCACCTGCAGATGATGCTTGATGCGCACAGCTCCTCCTCAGGCTGTCCCGTACGAGAAGGTGACCCAGTCGGCGAGGGACGGTTGATCACCGACGGTGAGAGCGCTCTCACGCTGCTATAGCCCGCCACTGATGTCAATGCCGAGCCTCTGTCGGCTTTCCGACAGCCGACCTACCGGTTGCCTGGGGCAAGCGATGGGCGGTCGGCGATTAGCCGGCCTGCGGCGGTGGCCAGCGGCGGGTTGATTCGCGGTCCTCGAGGGCGAGGAACTCTGGTGCGGTGAGTGGGCGGACGGAGGACTCGATGGACTCCATCGCGGTCAACTCGGCCTCGGTCACGTGGAGGTCCCTCAGCTTGCGGGCCGTGATGAACACCCGCCGCTCGAACGATCCGACCGTACCGTTGTACGCCTCGACAGCGGAGGTCAGCGACCGGCCGACTCGGCCGAGGTGCTCGCCCATGGTGCTGAGGCGCTCGTACAGTTCGCGTCCCAACTCGAAGACCTGCTGCGCCGATTCGGTCAGGGCCGACTGGTTCCAGGCGTACGCCGCCGCGCGCAAGGTGGCGATGAGCGTCGTTGGCGTCGCCAGGATCACCCGGCGTTCGGCGGCGTACTCGAGCAAGGACGGCTCGACATCGAGAGCGGCGGACAGGAACGACTCGCCGGGCACGAAGAGAATGACGAACTCCGGTGATGGCGACAGACGTGTCCAGTACGCCTTCGACGCCAGCTGATCGACGTGCGTTCGCAGGTGCCGAGCGTGCGCCAGCAACCGCTCCTCGCGGAACCCTGCGTCGTCGGATTCGGCGGCCTCCAGGAATGCGGCGAGCGGCACCTTCGAATCGACGACCAGATTCTTGCCCTCGGCAAGTCTCACCACGAGGTCAGGACGCAGCAGCCCGTCTTCGCCGACGGTTGTCGTCTGCTCGGTGAAATCGCAGTGCGCGACCATGCCGGCCAGCTCGACAGTCCGGCGGAGATGAAGCTCGCCCCACCGCCCGCGCACCTGCGGTTTGCGCAATGCGGTCGACAACGATGCCGTCTCGCGTCGCAGCGCCTCGCCGCTCATACGCACTTCGTTGACCTGTTGATGAAGCTGGCTCTGCCATGCGGCCCGACCCTGCTCGAGCTGATTCAGCTGCGCGTGCAGGCGATCCAGCGCATCCTTCACCACCGCCTGCCCGGACATCTGTTGCCCAACCGTGGTCCGCTCCTGCGTCAGCTCTACGACGCGGTCCTCGGCGGCGTCCCGCTCAGCTGTCACCCGCGCAAGGGCAGCGCCGTCTCGTCCGCGCACCCAAAGCACGCCGAACACAGCCCCGAGCAGCAACCCCACCGCGAGGAACAGCAGCAGCAACAACGTCGTCGTACCGGTCATGTCACCGATAGTGCCGAACGCCGCCGACAGTTTTCGAACGGATCGCCCAGATTGCCGGGAGAGTTCCGGAAAGATGCCGGATCAGTGCCGGATCAGTTCATGGTGAGCGCAGCCCTGGCCGGAGAAGGTGGAGGTCAGCAGTCCATCGCGGGGAACGAGTAGCCCTGCGCCTTCAGAAGGGGGAGAACCTTGTCCAGAGCGGCAATGGTCTGCGAACGGTTCCCGCCGCCGTCATGCAGCAGGATGATATTGCGCCGGTGCGCGTGCGTGAGGATGTTCTGCACGATCGCGTTCGTCCCGGGCCGGGCCCAGTCGCGCGGGTCGACGTCCCAGAGCACCTGGACCATGCCGGCCGCCTTGATGTCGGCGCGGACCTTCGCGTTCGTGGCGCCGTACGGCGGCCGGAAGCAGGTCGACCGAGGGCCGTCGAAGATCTCGTGGTGCCGTCTGGCGGGGGAGATGGCGGTCAGCTGCGGGTGCGTGATCGAGTGGCTGCCGATGGTGTTGCCAGCGGCAAGCACCTGTTCGCGCAGTCCGGGGTGCGCGGCCTGCATGCTGCCGAGCTCGAAGAAGGTCGCATGGGCGTCGTACTTCGCCAGCACGGCCAGCACCTCGGGCGTCCAGACCGGGTCCGGCCCGTCGTCGAAGGTGAGGAACAGTACCTTTTTGTTGCCTGCAGCAAGAGCTGCGGTCGGGTTCGGAGTCGGCTGGTGCGCTGTGGACGGCGCGTTCACGCTGGGAGTGGACGTCGGCGTCGCGCTAGGCGTGACACTCGGCGTGGTCGACGCTGCGGCAGGCGTCGGTGGCCGGACGTTGCCCAGCGCGATGGCGATCAGCGAACCGATGACGAGAAAGGCCAAAGCCGACCCGCTCGCGACGATCGCAGCAAACTTACGGGACATGATGCTCCCTTGCAGATCAGGCGGATGTAACCCGGTTGCTCCCCCGAAGGAGCCTCACAAGCGCACAGCCCACACGCACCTTGCCGTCAGGCGCCCTACCCACGTGTGTGCTGTACCGGACACCATGAGAGACGCGTCAATCGCTGATCTGGTTGGCATCCTGATGTTGCGGAGAGATCTCATCCGCGTTGACGTCGGTCGCCTTCGGCGTCGCGACGGTGGCCGCCGTGCCGCGGTGGTAGAGCCGCCCTTCCAGCGACTTGACACTCGCGACCAGGACGAAGCTCATGCTGACCAGCAACGCCCAAGCGCCGAACTTCGCCGGATGCACCAGTCGCCACACGTCGACCTGGTCGGGGTAGTTCCACGCGTCCAGGAACGTGCCGAAATTCTCCGCCACCCACAGGAAGAAGCCGATCAGCCCGAACGACACCGCGAGCGGCATCCGATACCGCCGTACGCCGACTGTGTAGAAGACCCAGGTACGACGCAGTACGACGAGCAGCCCCAGCGCGATCGGGATTCGCAGGTCCACGATCCAGTGGTGGGTGAAGAAGTTGGCGTAGATCAGCAGCGCGAGGATCGTGGTCAGCACGGGGCGGTAGCCGCTCACGCGCAGGTCGAACCGGCGCCACGCCTGGCAGAGGTAGCTGCCGACCGCGGCGTACATGAAGCCGGCGAACAGCGGCACCCCGCCGATCTTGGTGTAGGCGTCACCCGGGTACTGCCACGAGCCGACGCGCACCTTGAACAGTTCCAGCCCGAGCCCGACCAGGTGGAACCCGAAGATCACCGCGACCTCGCGCCAGGTCTCCAGCCGGACGAGCCAGAACAGGAGGGTCAGACCTACGCAGTACACGAGCAGAGCGTCGTAGCGGGGGATCGGGAGGTCGACGTACCTGGAGACGGCGAGGCCGGCGAACAGGCAGATCGGGAACAGGCACGAGACCGCCTCGAGCCAGCCGAACCTCAGGAATTGGAGGCAACTGGTCACGAAGCGTGGTCGATCACCGCTGCGAACTCTCCAACTGGTCACAGACTGGAGACGTCGCTTGCCCTTGGCTGGTTCGGATGGGTATTTGAACGGCAAGGGATGGGGAGGTGTGCCGCCGATGAATCCGAAGGTGGTCTACGAGACCGACCGGCTCGTGGTGCGCGACTGGGCGGACGCCGATGGGGACCGGGTGTTCGACATCTACCGGCGCTGGGAGGTGTCGCGCTGGCTCGGTGCCGAGCCACGGGTGATGACAGACCGCGGCGCCGCGACCCGGCTGATCGAACGCTGGAACGAGCGGAACACGGACCCGCTGTACGGCGTCTGGGCGGTCGAGGAGCGGTCGACGGGGAGCATCGCGGGGACTGTGTTGCTCGTTCCCCTGCCCGATCCGTCCGACGGGACCCAGAGCAAGGGGGAAATCGAGGTCGGCTGGCATCTCCATCCCGATTCCTGGGGCCGGGGCCTCGCGACGGAGGCTGCCCGGGCGGCGATCGCGCACGGGTTCCGGGCCGGGCTGGACGAGATCTACGCGGTGGTGCGCCCCGACAACCACGCCTCCCTAGCCGTCTGCCGCCGCCTGGGCATGCGTCCGCTCGGCCGGACCCGACGCTGGTATGGCGCCGAACTCGAATCCTTCGTGACCTGACCCCCAGCAGACAGCACGATCGCTGGCTGTATCGCGGACCGGTGCAGGTCGGCTGGCCTTGCGGATTGGGGTGGGGTGGGGGTTGACGCGTACTCTTGACGCCCGTGGCACTCACCATTGGAATCGTCGGGCTCCCCAACGCGGGCAAGTCCACCCTGTTCAACGCGCTGACCAAGAACAACGTGCTCGCGGCGAACTACCCGTTCGCGACGATCGAGCCGAATGTCGGTGTGGTCGGCGTACCGGACCCGCGGCTGGCGAAGCTGGCCGAGGTGTTCAGTTCTGCCAAGGTGATCCCCGCCACCGTGCAGTTCGTCGACATCGCCGGCATCGTCCGCGGTGCGTCCGAGGGTGAGGGGCTGGGCAACAAGTTCCTCAGCCACATTCGCGAGTCGGACGCGATCTGTCAGGTCACCCGGGTGTTCCGCGACGACGATGTCACGCACGTCGACGGCAAGGTCTCGCCGGCCGACGACATCTCCACGATCCAGACCGAGCTGATCCTGGCTGACCTGCAGACCGTCGAGAAGGCGATCCCGCGGTTGGAGAAGGAAGCCCGGCTGAAGAAGGAGAGCGGGGCCGTGCTGGAGGCGGTCCGGGTCGCGCAGAAGCACCTCGAGGCGGGTACGCCGATCATCGCCACCGACGTGGACCGGGACGCGATCCGCGAGCTGATGCTGATGACGGCCAAGCCGTACCTGTACGTCTTCAACTGCGACGCCGACGAGCTCGCCGACGAAGCGCTGAAGCAGCAGATGCGTGATCTGGTCGCGCCGGCCGAGGCGATCTTCCTGGACGCGAAGTTCGAGGCCGAGCTGGTCGAGCTCGGCGACGAGGACGAGGCACGCGAGATGCTCGCCGAGATGGGTATCGACGAGCCGGGCCTGGACGTCCTCGCCCGGGTCGGGTTCGAGACGCTCGGCCTGCAGACGTACCTCACCGCTGGACCCAAGGAAGCCCGCGCCTGGACGATCAAGCGCGGCGCGACCGCCCCGGAGGCAGCCGGCGTCATCCACACCGACTTCCAGCGCGGCTTCATCAAGGCCGAGATCGTCTCGTACGACGACCTCGTCGACGCCGGCTCGATGGTCGCCGCCCGCTCCGCCGGCAAGGTCCGCATGGAAGGCAAGGACTACATCATGCAAGACGGCGACGTCGTCGAATTCCGCTTCAACGTCTGACTCTCGCGGGGTAGCGGGTTAAGTGGGCGACGCTTCTGCCGCGACGCTTGAAGCGGGTTACCCGGACCATTCGGTGCGGAAGGTGCTGGGGGAGCGGCCGTAGAGGCGCTTGAAGGCTTTGGAGAACGACGATTCGTTGTCGTAGCCGACGTCCCTCGCGATCGCGGCGATGGTGCGTGAGGTGGTGGCCAGATAGCCGGCGCCCTGGCTGAGGCGGACGCGCGTCAGATGGCTGAGAGGTGGCTCGCCGACGGAATCGCGGAAGTGCGCGGCGAACGCCGTACGGGACATTCCGACCTGCCTCGCGAGGCCCTCGACCGTCCATCGCGCCCGTGGATCGCGTCGCATGAGTCGCAGGGCGGCAGCGATCGGCGCGCCGTCGCCGTCTTCGGTTGGCTGATGTACCAGGGCAGCCTCCTGCTGTGTGAGGTACTGCCGGAGGAACTCAGTGAGGAATACGTCGGCCACCTTGGCCAGAACCGCGGCCTCGCCCGGGGCAGCGCCGTCCGAGGCCAACAGATCGGCGAACGGCTGGAGCCAGCGGGTGACTCTGCCGCTTCCATCCTGGTCCAGCACCAGAGCCCGTGGCAGGAGGTCGGTCATGTCGTCGGGCAGGAGGGCGGCGTCGAACGCACCGCACAGCACGGTGCTGCTCGGGCCGTCACCGCCGTACAGCAGGCGTCCAGCAGAGTCGAGCGGATGATCGGCGAGGATGGCCTCGAGGTAGCGCACGGGGGTGCCCGGCTCATCGCGTACGACGTGCCCGGTGCCGCGCGGAAGTACGACGATGGCGCCGGCTTCGAGCCGATGAGACTCCGCCGGACTGTCGAGCTCCAGCCATGCCGCGCCGTCGAGCACGATGTGGAACTTGGCGAGATCCGAGCCGTCGACGCGGAAGGCCCAGGGGGCGGTGAAGTGCGAGCGACACAGGATCGTGCTCCGGACGTTGATTGCCTTGAGCACCTCGGCGAGGTCGTCCGACGGAGGACTGATGCGACTCACGCGGTCAGGGTAAATCGGCGGTGGACGATTGGACATGTCTCGTGTCCTGTAGGACATTCAGACCGCCCAGGCGTGCCCGTAGCGTCGTGGTCATGGCGAAGTTTCTTGTGACCTACCACGGTGCCTCTCCCCCTCGGAACGAGGAGGAGAAGCAGCAGGCGATGGCCGCGTTCATGGCCTGGGTCAGCCAGGTCGGCTCCGCCTTGGTTGATCCTGGTGCTCCGTTGGGCAGCTCCGCGGTGGTGTCGAGCGACGGTCTCGTCGACGGCGTCGCCGAGGGACCGGCCGGGGGCTACTCGATCCTTGAAGCCGACGATCTGGCTGCCGTGGCCGAGTTACTGCGCGACGATCCGTTCGTCGGGCGAGGTGGGGCACTCCAGGTGAGCCAGGCCGTTTCGCCTGGTTGAGTCCTGGCTGGGTGGGCAGTCCGTTGCCGGGGATGACTGGGCTCGGGTAGGGTTTTGGGGGCGTGGTTGGGGCTGCGTCGAGACTCGCCGGAAGGCTGGAAGCCACCCCGCTCAGTCAGTGGCGCTCAACGCTCCTGGTGCCCGTGCGAGTCCGGGTGCGAGAGGACGCGCTGTGCGAATTCTGCCTGACAAGCCGAGTCTTGGTTTTCTGCGCAAGGAGGCCAAGGACCTCCTCGCCGCTCTCCGGGAATCCAGCCCTGACGCATCTCTTGCCGATGCTCAACGTGCGCTGGCGTCCGACTACGGCATGCGCGACTGGACCGAATTGAAGTCCGAGGCCGAGCGCCGTGCCGCGGCACCGGTCGTCGTACCGGATGGGCTCGCTGAGGCATTGGCTGCCGCGTTCGATCTGGGGAGCGTCACCGGGGCGGTATCAGCCGTGTCGTTCACGCCGATGGGGCGGAGTTGGTCGATCCCCACCGATCGGGGTCGCTGGCTTGCCGTCACTGTGTATCCGTGGATGACCACGGAACAGGCTGAGCTCGGTTCTCGGCTGCGCGACGCGGCGGTTGCGGCTGGGGTCGCGGCGCCGGTTCCGGTACGCAGTCCCGAGGGTCGGCTGATCGAAACGGTGCAGGACGAGAACTGGCGGGTCCATGAGTGGATGGAGGTCGGACCTTCGCCGGTGATGCCGACACCGGCGGCCGTCGCGGGCCGGATTGGCGCTATCTACGGGACGCTTCACTCGCTGGCCATTCCCACTGATACGGCGATGCACTGGTACCTGACGGCGCGGAAGCCCGACGACGCCTGGGGCAAGCTCCTCGACCGGGCCCGCGCCGCCGGCAAGCCGTGGGCCGACCTGCTCGAGGAAGTACTCCCAGCCCTGCTCGACCTGCAGACGATCGAGGCCGGCATCGACGACGACAAGCTCATACTGTGCAATCGCAACCTGATCCCGGAGAACGTCCACCTCGGCCACAAGGACGAGCTCGTCGTGACCGAGTGGGACTTCGCCGGCCCGCTCACCCCTGAGCTCGAACTCGGATCCGCCCTCACCCACTGGACCCTGCGGCCGACGATCAGCCGCCCCGCGATCACCGCCTTCCGCGACGGCTACATCCAGGCAGCGGGCCAATGGCCCGAACTCGACCTGACCTGCTTCGCTACAGCAGTCACGGCGTACCTCAACTGGACGCACAACACCATCTGCGAAGCCATCGACCCCACGGACCCAGACCACGCCACCTTCGCCGACCGCGAAACCCTTGACCTCCTCAGCAACCCCATGACCGGCACCTCCCTCCAAAAACTCCTGACAGCCCTCGACGCCTAGCCACTTCCTGTGTTGAGGTATCGCGCGCATCGTGCGGCGCGTTGTGCAACCAGGTCGGTCAGTCGCTCGGGGAGTGCGGACTCGAGCCTCCGTACGGCGGGATCCGCAGCGGCGGTCGAGAAAGCATCCGGCGCAGTGGCCACGAGTCGGGCGGCTCGATCGCGAACCTCGTCCACTGGCAAGTGCAGATCGCTCGCTATCCGGGCCCACGGGCTACTGGCCGGGTTGACCTGGTAGCCGCTCCCGAACTTCATTGCCAGCCGCATCTTCTGCTCGGGGTACGAGTCGTAGGGGAGCGCTGACGCGACGTCATAGAACGGAGCAAGCCGAACCTGCTGCCCCTGCAGGAGAAGTGAGTAGTTCTTGGCGTGAGCGTCAGTACCGGCGATGACCCAGTTCCACACCAACGCATCCAGGAAGGACAGCGTGGCTTTGCGTGCATCGCTGCGGGGGATGGCGCGACTGAGCAGTGAGGCGATGTCCCGAGGGCCTGGTCCCCCTTCATTCTGATACTTCCGCACGGGATGCACACCGAGTGCCTGACACAGGTCTTCCTGATGGACTCGGATCTGCCGTCCGTCGCGGAGTCGCCGGTCGTAGCGGGCGACGACAATCGCGCTCTGGTCTTCGAAACGCTCGATCCTGCTCCCGACCGCGAAGAGGCCGGCAGCTTGCATCGCCGAGAGACAGAGGTGCTCGTTCAGATCGTGGTTGTCCAGACCTTCGATCGCGGGCTTCAGGATGTGCGAGGTGGCTACGGATCCGTGGGGATCGCCCCATCGATCTCCGTCGCGCAGGAGTGCGGTCTTCGCCTGTGCACCGGCAAGGCTAAAGCGTCCAGCGTGATTCGCACCTAGCCACGCGGTGTTGTCCCGCTTGAGATCACGTAGTCGCTGGGCGATCTGCGCCTCGCCAAGCCAGTCGACGTCGGTGAGACCCGGCTCTGCCACCGCAGGCAAGCGGTCCGGTGGGATCAGCCGAACGGCGCCGGGGCAGTCCTCGCCAACAGGTGTGGCGAGCAAGGCGAAGGCCGAGCCAGCCGACACCTGGAACTCCCGTGCCCATCGATTCAGTACGGCGTCGTCGTCCGGCAGCAGCCCCCACAGCCAGGGGGTGATCTGACTGTCGGTGTGCGGGGTCACATGGGTCGGCATCGACACGGAGATCGGTGTGGCTGTCGCACCTTTGCTGACGTAAGTGTCGTCGTACCGGAAATTCAGCTTGCCGTTCGAGAGTCGTGTCACGGTCCCGGCGAGCTCGTCTCCGAGCAGCAGGCACAGCTCAGTCACGCTCATGCTGCTCCCGGTTGTAGTCCTCCATCAGAGCATCCAGATCGAGCTCGGCCTCGGGAAGTGTGGCGTTGCCGGTTCGCACGTCCAGGTGCAGCTCGAGCGTTGCCAGTACGGCGAGGACGCGTCCCAGCTCAACCGTCGGCTTCCCGCTCTCGAACTGGGCAAGCCACGGCCGCGAGACTCCAGCAGCCTCGGCGACCTTGGCCTGGGAAAGGCCAAGTGCGCGCCGGCGGCCACGTGTCACTGCGCCCAGGTCCAACGGTGTGTGGATTTCCACCGGGCCTCACTTTGGTCGTCGTACGTTGACATCTGTCAAATGTAAACGTACGCCAACAAGGTGGAAATGTAAACGTACGGCGACAGTTTTCGGATGTAAACGTACGACGACAAATCGGTGGCGGGGATGGTTGGGGCTGCCTAGGGTCGGGGGATGGTGGATGCGTTGTTTGGGCATGCTCGGTTGGCGGGGATTTATGACGCGATGGAGGCTGATCGGGGGGATCTGGAGCATTACGTCGCGATGGTGCGGGAGTTCGGGGCGCGGCGGGTGCTGGATGTGGGGTGTGGGACGGGGGAGTTGGTCTGTCTGCTGGTGAAGGACGGGGTCGAGGTGGTCGGGGTGGATCCGGCGGAGGCGTCGCTGGAGGTTGCCAAGGGCAAGGAGTTTGCGGAGCGGGTTCGGTGGGTGCATGGGGATGCGACGACGTTGCCGCCGCTGGAGGTTGATCTGGCGGTGATGACCGGGAACGTGGCGCAGGTGTTCCTGACGGATGAGGACTGGGCTGCGACGCTGAACGGCGTACGGGATGCGCTGAGGGCCGAGGGGCGGTTCGTGTTCGAGACTCGGGATCCGGCGCGGCGGGCGTGGGAGGAGTGGACCCGGGAGCACACATATGCGGTGACGGACATTCCGGGTGTGGGTGAGGTCGAGCGGTGGAGTGACCTGACAGCGGTCGAGCTGCCGTTTGTGTCGTTCCGGGGCACCTACGTGTTCGCGTCGGATGGTGCGGTGCTGACGTCGGATTCGACGTTGCGGTTCCGGGAGCGGGCCGAGGTGGAGGAGTCGTTGGCGGCTGCTGGGTTCCGGGTGGACGAGGTGCGAGATGCGCCGGATCGGCCTGGGCGCGAGTTCGTGTTTGTCGCTACGCGGCTGTGAGCAGGGCTGTCAGGGTGTGGTGGGCGGTGCGGGACATGACCGGGTTGGTCTCGCGGTAGTACCAGAGGCAGCCGATCGCTTGGGCGAACGACCAGCCCATGCCCCGGCGCCACTCGTTGTCGCCGCTGCCGAGCGCCGTACGGAAGGCGGCGCGGGCTCCGGCGTCCAGGAGGTTCCAGGCCGGGGCCAGGTCCATGGCGGGGTCGGCTACGGCCAATGTGCCCACGTCGATGACACCGACGAGCCGGCCGTTGTCCGCGAGCAGGTTGCCCGGCATGAGGTCGCGGTGGGTCCATACGTCGGGCTCGGTGCGTGGCGTGGTGCGCAGGTCTTCCCAGAGAGCGGCCAGGGCGTCGACGTCGATCATCGAGCGGCTCTGCTCCAGACCGTCGGCGACGTACTGGTCGTGTGTCGTGAGCTTGCCGCCGCGCCAGGGGCCGGTGAACACGCGGCCCTCGGTCGGCAGAGTGCGCACTGCGTGGACGAACGTCGCCAGGTCCTCGGCGAAGGCCGCCGAACTCGCGACGTCGGCGTCGTACGCGATGGTCCCGTCGAGCCAGGTGTAGACGGCCCAGGGCAGCGGGTACGCCTCCCCAGGCTCGCCGATGCCGACCGGCTCCGGAGTCGGGTACGGCGAGACAGTCCGGAGGCGGCGGGCGGCGTCGGCCTCCTCCTCGAGCGACTTCCGCGTCTCGACCGGGTCGCCGGGCAGGATCGGGAACCGGGCCACCAGCTTGTCCCCGATGCGAAACAGCGCGTTGACTGTGCCATGCGACCGTACGGCGCTCACCGGCAGCGCACTCCACTCCGGGAACTGCGCACGTACGAGTCGGGTCACCAAATCGGTCGTCACGTCGAGCTGTCCAGGATGCATCGGCACGCCCAGCAGTATCCACGCGCGGCGTCGTCCGCCGCACGTCAATAGATGAGCAGCGCCGGTGCTACGCGGGCGGAGCCGATGCCGCGGTCGGGCTTGCCGAGGCGGAAGCGGACCTTGCCCTTCAACACTGTGCCCGATTCGGCCTGCCCGTCGACCAGGGCTTCACCGGGGAACAGTGTGAAGGTCCAGCGCTCGTTGTGCTCGCAGTCTGGCGGTACGGCGCCGCCCTGCAGCACCCGGGCACCCCACAGCTGCCGCGTCATCCACTGCCGAGTGTCAGACCCCAGTACGGCGAAACGCTCGGCTGGAGCGGTCACGACTGCGTTGTAGCTACCTAGGGACGGGCCGTAGACGCCTGTGACTGTTGCGACCAGGCTCCAGGGGCCAGCGGTTGGTAGCTCGACACCCGGTTGCAGACGTTCGTCGAAGACGTCTCCATCGACGTGAGCCGGTCGTACCTCGGCCGAGAGCGAGCGTCGGGTGTCGAGCGACTTCACGTGCGGGACGAGGAGTACGCCGTACTGGACCTCGTCGGCGAAGCGTGCGTCGCGGAAGTGGTCGGTGAGGGCGGTCGTTGCTTCCTCTGCCTGTTTCCAGTCGAACTCGTTGAGCAGGTACTCGCGGGTGATCGCCGGGAGGCCGCGGTCGCGGAGCAGCGCGGCGATCGGTTCGGAGGTACACCATCCGCTGGTGAGGAGTCGGCTGATCTCGGTGTCCTGGAAGTTCATCGAGAACTGACGCTACCGGCTAGTGCGTGGCTAGCGGCCGGGCGCGGTCGGTGAAGAGGCGGATGGCGAAGGCGGCGAGGGCGGTGCCGGTGAGGTAGCGGTGGATGCGCATCCAGGTGGGGCGGCGGGCGAGGAAAACGGCGATCGAGCCGGCGGTGATGACGAAGACGGCGTTGACGAGGACGCCGACGATGAGCTGGACCAAGCCGAGAGTCAGGCTCTGCAGGCCGAGGTGGCCGCGCGCCGGGTCCAGGAACTGCGGCAGCAGGGAGATGTAGAGGATCGCGATCTTCGGGTTCAGCAGGCAGGTGAGCAGGCCCATGCCGAACAGCTTCCGCGGCCGGTCCGGCTCGAGTTCGGTGGGCGCGAAGACGGAGTGGGCGCCTGGACGTACGGCGTTCCAGGCGAGCCAGAGCAGGTACGCCGCGCCGACGATCTTGAGCGCTACGTAGATCTCGGGGACGAGCGCGAACAGGGTCGCCAGACCGGCACTCGCTGCCAGCAGGTACACCAGGAAGCCGATGCCGACCCCGGCCAGCGACATGAGCCCCGCCCGGCGGCCCTGCGCGACGGACCGCGACACCAGGTAGATCATGTTGGGGCCTGGCGTCAGCACCAACCCCAGTTCAACCAGCGCAATCCCCAGCACTGCCTCACTACTGACCAGCACTCGCGTCTCCTCTTCGCTCGATTCCTCCTGAACCTAACAACTCTCTGAGCAACCTCACTGTGGTTTTCCTAGACCTGAGACGCGTTACGTTGCCGGAGTGAGGGTGCGGCGGGTTGCGGTGGTGGGGAACTCGGGGGCGGGGAAGACGCGGCTGAGTTTGGAGGTGGGGGAGCGGCTGGGGTTGCCGGTGGTGCATCTGGACCCGGTGTTCTGGCGGCCGGGGTGGGTGCAGCCTGGGCGGGAGGGAACAAGCCGAGGGTGGACCGGGCCGAGGGCTGCACCGAGGCGATCGATTGGGAGTTCCTGCGGTACATCTGGCGCTACCGTCGCGGGCCTGCGAAGCGCCTCCAGCAGGCGCTGACGCAGTACGCACCACGTACGCCGGTCGTGCGCCTGGCCTCACGACGGGCGGCGCGACGCTGGCTCGCTGACCTCCAATCCAACCTGCAGTAGTCCAGACTGGGGTGGGGGCGGTGATATTGGCTGGCGGGTGGGCGGTGACACTTGGTTAGCTTGGTTGTGTACGCCTGACGGTTTGTGAAGGAGACGGTATGAGCGACAAGTCCAGCAAGCCGGCGCAGGACGATCTGCAGAAGAAGTTCCGTGAAGCGCTCGAGAAGAAGAACGCCAACCGCCACGCGCACCCGGGAACGGGGACGCGGGGAGAGGGCGTCGGCGACGCGCACAACGACAAGCAGAAGCGCCAGTTCCGGCGCAAGTCCGGCAGCTGATCCGCCAACTGTCCATCCACCCGCCTGAGCCCTGGGTCACCGCCCAGGGCTCGACCATTTCTCGCGCGAGCAGAGGTGCAGGCGGTTAGTTGCGGCCGGTTGCCGGGGTCGGGGTTTGGAGCAGGTCGGCGAGGCGAGTGAGCTGAGGCTCCCAGCCTTGGCGGTGGTTTTCGGCGTCTTCGGCGGTGGCGAACTCGGTGTGAGTCAGCAGCATGCGGGTGCCGTCGGCGACCTCGGAGAGGTCGACCTGGACTCGGGTCGGTTCGTCGTCGGTGCCGTCCCACTTCCAGCTGAAGGCCAGCCGGTGCGGTGGCTCGACCTCCAGATAGGTGCCGCGGACCACATGGGGCCCCATCTCGACCACGTAATCCCCACCCACCCGGACGTCCGCCTGCACCTTCAGCTCCCACGCCGGGTTGGGGCAGTACCAGAGCGTCATCACCTCCGCCCGGGTCCAGGCGTCGTACACGCGCCCGATTCCGGCCGGCAGAACTCGTTCAATCCTGACCTCGGTGACCATCCCCGCCTCCTCGCAGCAGCTCTTCCAGTCGATCGACGGTGCTGTTCCAGTACGACGTGAGGTCGCCGAGCCACTCCTCGACCTCGGAGAACGCCTCCGGCCGGATCGTGCATACCACCATCCGGCCGACCTTCCGCCGGGTCACCAGCCCGGCATCCACCAGCACACCGACGTGCTTGGTCATCGCCGGCAGGGTGATCCGGTGTGGCTCGGCGAGCTCGCCCATCGTCGCCTCGCCGCGGCTCAGCCGGCTCACGATCGCCAGCCGGGTCGGATCCGCCAGCGCGCCGAAGGTCGTCGTCAGCACGCCAACACTTCACCAACTGGTGAAGTGTCTGTCAAGACTGAACATCCGGTGAACCGCCGCTGAACCACATCGACGGGATAACGGCGTCCTTGACAGTGGATGGCATCCTTAGCCGGGTGACAGAGTTGATGGAGGCCGCGCGACACCTGCTCGGCGTAGCGATGGCCTCGCATTGGCTGCTGCTCATCTTGTTCCTGGCCGCGGCGATCGACGCGGTCTTCCCGGTGGTCCCGAGCGAAGGCTTGGTCGTCACCGCGGGCATGGCCGCCGCCGCAGGTCACCAGAATCTGCTGCTCGTCATCGTCCTGGCGATGCTCGGCTCGGTCATCGGCGAGTCCGCCTGCTACTTCATGGGCCGCGGCTCCGGCCCGATGCTGCACCGCTGGATGAAGCGGCAGGAGCGCAGACAAGCGCTCTACGAGAAGGTGTCGGCCGCGCTGCACTCACGCGGCGGGCTGATCCTGATGACGGTCCGCTACATCCCCGGCGCGCGGATGGTCGCGACGCTGACGGCCGGCGCGACCCGCTACTCGTTCCGCAAGTTCATCGTCTTCACCTTCGCCGGCGTCACCATCGCCTACACGTACGTCGCTCTGCTCGGCTACCTCGGCGGCGACGCCTTCGCGCACGACTCGCTCAAGGCGCTCGCCTTCAGCCTGAGCCTGGCCTTCACGATCGGCTTGGTCATCGAGACCTCCCGCCGGATCGCCGGCAGGCGCCGGGCCGCCAAAGTCACAGCGGGTTAACGATCCGTCGCTCGCTTCCCCGCGAGCGCGTGTCCCGGCCCAACCAACCGTGGCCGGCGTGCGTCAGTTGAGTGATGGTGAGGCCTGGGGCAAACCTCTTGGGCGCCGCGCTCGTGCTGGCGGCGCTGCTGGCCGGATGTGCCGACGTACCCCTGGAGGGCTCTCCCAGCCCGAGTACGGCGACCAAGCCGAAGCCCAGCCCCAGCACACCGGCCATGCCCAGCAAACCCACCACCCCCACACCCACGCCTAGCCCGACGGCGCCAGCAGCCACGACGCCAAGCCCCACGGTGCCAACCCACACGGGGCAGCCCGGGAACGCCGCTCCGGTGACGCGAACGTTCCCTGCCGGGCTGAAAGACGGCAAGCCGCCGCTCTTCGTCGTCGTCTCCTTCGACGGCGCCGGCGACCTCGCACTCTGGTCGCGCTGGCGGGCCGTCGCCAAACAGGTCGACGCCCGGATGACGTTCTTCCTGTCCGGACCGTACCTGTATCCGTGGTCCCGCCGTGACGACTACAAGCCGCCGTACCAGAAGCCCGGCTCGTCCGATATCGGCTGGAGCGACACCGCCAGCATTCAGGGCCGCAGCGCCGTACTGCGGCAGGCGATCGCGGAGGGCCACGAGATCGGCACCCACGCCAACGGTCACTTCTGCGGCAAGAACGGCGTCGGCCGCTGGACGGCAGCGCAATGGACCGCGGAGCTTCAGTCGTTCGACCAGATGGTCCGTACCGGCCCCAGCCAGGCTCCCTTCGACCCGGCGACGGTGCAGGGCATGCGGACGCCGTGCCTCGAAGGTGACAGGTCGGCCTACCGGCAGGCGATGGTCCAGCGCGGCATGCTGTACGACGCTACGGAGCCCGGCTACATCGCCTGGCCGAAGAAGTCCGACGGTCTGTGGGACTTCCCGCTGCAGTCGGTCGAGCTCGCGGGCACAGGCAGAAACACGCTGACGATGGACTACAACCTCTGGTTCACCCAGACCGGGGCCCGCACGGTCCCGGTCGCACAGGCGCCCGCGCTCAAGGCGCAGGTGCTTGCCACGTACCGGCAGGCGCTCGCGCGGTCGCGGGCCAACGGGAACCCGCCGCTGTTCCTCGGCAACCACTTCAACCGCTGGAACAACAGCGTCTACTCCGACGCCCTAACCACGTTCGTCGAGGAGACCTGCACCCAGCCGGACGTCCGCTGCGTCAGCAACATCGAGCTGGTCAGTTGGCTCAACACGTACGGCGTCAACGGACAGAGCCGACCGGGCGGACAATGAGCGTGCTGAGGTCGACCTCAGGCGGCTGATTGAGGGCGAAGACGATCGTGGCGGCGAGCTGGTCGGCGCTGATGCGGGGAAGGCCGGGCTCCAGGCCGCCGACTGGGTCTGAGAAGGCAGTCTCGACCGCGCCGGGGGAGACGAGGGTGACGCCGATGCCGTCGGGCGCGACGAGCTGCCGGACGTTCTCGGCGAGGCCGGTGACGGCGAACTTCGTGGCGCCGTACATGTTGCCCGGCGTGTGCACGTGCCCAGCGAGGCTGCCGACCAGCACGATTCGCCCGCGCGATTCCCGCAGGGCCGGCAAGCTGTAGTGGATCAGCGCGGCCGGCCCGAGGACGTTGGTCAGGACCATGTGCCGCCAACCCACGACTCGATCGCCGTCGCCGATCGAGTCGTGGGTCGCGTAGCCGGCGTTGGCGACGATGTTGTCCAGACGACCGAAAGCCTCGACGGTCCGGTTCACGGCATCTGACGCAGCGGACGGCTCGGCGGCATCTCCGACCACAGTCAGGGCATCTGAGCCGAAGGCATCGAGGCGGGACTTGTCCCGGCCGGTGATCGTGACTTGGTGGCCCAGTGCGAGCAGTTGCCGGGCCACCGCGGCACCGATGCCGCTGGACCCTCCGGTGATCAGCGTGACAGTCATGCGACCGACGCTAGGTCCTAGACCACGCTATAGGTCAAAGGCGCAGATACCCGTAAGCGCTCTGCCACGTGCCGCCGTTCTTGATGCGCCCGACCACCAGCCGCTGCAGCGTGGTGTCCTGCGGCAATTCGTCCAGCCGATCCAGACCGTGCGTACGGAAGGTGAAGAAGATCGCGCCGTCCTGGCTGTCAGTCGGTTCGCCGTACGGCGTGAAGCGGCGGCCGAAGCGGACCATGTTCGACTCCGGCGGCAGGTTGTCGAGCAGGTACGGGTCGATCAGCCACGACCACAGCGTCGCCGTCTTCACCGGATACTCCGGGAAGTAGCGCGGGAAGAACTCCCGCGCCTGCGCCAAGCTGTCGTCGACAAGCGATGGAGTGAGCGGGCCGGTCTCCGGGATGTGTACGCCGATCACCCACTCGCCGGGCTCGGTCCCCGGCACGGGCTTGTCCGCCGGGACCTGGTGGAGCAGGTACTGCAGCCGGCCGAGCGCGTAGATCTGGCCGGTCCAGTGAATCGTCATCCACCAGTGCGTCTCCAGGCCGTAGTCGCCGTTGGTACGGCGATGCACCTTCAGCTGCTGGCCCAAGTCGGCGAGAGTCGCCCAGCTGATGTCGTCGGGGATGCCGCGCTCGGCATGGAAGCGCCGTATATCGGGCACGGTGTCCAGGAACGCCTGGACCGAGTTGCGCGGATCCTCGGGCATCCGCAGCCGCGGCTCGCGGCCGAGCTTGCCCAGCTCCGCGCGGAGCTGGTCGGCCAGATCCTTGACGACGATCGGGTCCGCCTCGAAAGCCTCGGCAGCCTCACGATCCTCGTCGCTGAACCCCAGCAGGCGATATTCCTCAGCAGTCGTCACTGGCCAACGGTAACTGATCCTTGCCGGGGCAGAGACTTACCTCTCTTCGGCCAACCCCAGGTAGAGGATGCCGGGATCCGCTGGGCTGAAGGCCAGCGAGGGGATGCCGTCGTGCTTGTTGTGCTGCTTGGTCAGCTCGCCCGTCGACGGCCGGAACCGGTAGAGGTCGGCGCCGTAGCCGGCGAACGAGGTGCCGAAGCTGAAGTAGAGCAGGTCCGGATCGACCGGGCTGGCCCACATCTTGTTGCCGTTGATCAGGTCGGCCCGGCTCTGATCCAGCACCGGCTCGAACTTCAGCCCGCCGTCCGCCGACTCCCAGATGAACCGCGTCGACCGGTCCCGGTCGTATCCCTCCAGCCAGACCTTCGACGGGTCCGCCGGCGAGATCGCCAGGCTGAACGCGTTCACCCGGCTCACCGGCTTCGACCGGATCCAGGTGTGACCGCCGTCGTACGTGACGAAGACGCCGTCCGACATCACCCCGATGACGATGTGGTCGTGGTTGCGAGGGTCGACGACAGCGTCGTACAGGTAGAGATCGCGAGCTGCCGGTACGCCGATTCGCCGCCAGCTCAGGCCGTCGTCGTACGAGTCGTAGACCTGACCATCCCCGGCAACCGCTCGGAGCTTGCCAGGGGCCGCGACGAGTGCGGCCAAGCCGCCGCCGTTGTTCGGTCCCTGCACGGTGGTGACGGCGCTGCCCTTCACCCGGTGGATCGGCTGGTCGTTCACGCTGTAGATGTACGCCGTGTCGCCCGGGCCCGGCTCGACGTCGTACGTGCTGAGGTCGTCGGCGGTCTTGTCGAGCAGTTGCCAACTGCAGCCGGCGTCGCTGGAGCGCTGGATCGACTGGCGGCCGATGGTGATGAGCGTGTTGGGTTCCTCGAGCACGGCGACCTTCGCGTACGTGACGGGCTGCAGTCTGCCTGTCGTCGGGGCGAGGGTCTGGCCGTCGGACTCGGTGATGGTCACCGACCCGTCGCCGTACACGGTGTCGCAGTGCGGCCGGTTCCAGAACCAGCCGGGTTGCGGAAGGACGAGCCATGCGGCGAGGGCGGTGGCGAGCATGCTCCAGATGTACGCGCGGAATGCCGTACTGGGCCAGGTATCGAACTGGCAGGCCTACGACATGACGTGAAGAGGTCAGCCCGCCGCGGTGTCGATGTGCCGCGCGAGGACCAGGTCGTCCTCGGTGATGCCGCCCGCGTCGTGGCTGCTGACCCGGAACGTGATGGTGGTCCAGCGGATGTCGATGTCCGGGTGGTGGTTCATCGACTCTGCCAGCTGAGCGACCGTGGCGACCAGGCGGATACCGTCCAGGAACGTTTCCTTCTTGACGCTGCGGACCAGCGCGTTGTCGACAACCTTCCACTGCGGCAGGTGGTCACGGATCGCCATGTCGATCTGGTCATCGGTCAGCAGCTCAGCCATGACGACACTCTAGACCTACTGCCGAGTTCACACCGCCCGAGGCGCCGGCTGGGGTTCAGCTGTTGCTGGCGGCAACCATGCTGGCGGCGGAAAGGCGGACGCGGCCGGCGGTGAGGAGGCCCAGCAGGGCGGTGGCGGAGCCGGCGGTGATGATGGCGCCGAAGACCCATGGCTGCGGGTTCGAGGAGTTCAGGGCGAGGAGGGTGCCGCTGACGGCCAGGGCGGTGGCGATGCTCATCGTGCCGGCCATCTGGGCGGCGCTGCTGTTGCGGCCGGTGTTCGTCTGGTCGGACAGGTCCAGCGTGAGCACCGACAAGCTCGACGAGCTCAGGCCCATCCCGATGCCGGCGAACGACCAGCCGATCAATCCGATCCAAGGAGTCGCATCAGTCCACGCCAGCAACGACGTGACTGCGATGCCGACAGTCATCAACGCGAGACCGGACCGCAGTACGTTGACCCTCGCGATGCCGTGCTCACGACCCTGCAACCAGGACCCGAACGCCCAGCTCACGCCGGTGATCGACAACGTCACCCCGGCGCGTGCCGGGTTGAAGTTGTGCTGCAACGTGAGCAGCAGCGGCAGATAACCACCGACCCCTGCGAACGCCGCACCACCGAGACCGCGAACCGCAACCACCGCAGGGAATCCACGCCGCGCCACGAACGTCCCCTTCGGCATCACCCGTACGGCGGCCAGCCCGAGGAACACCAGCGCCACCGGAATCACCACCCCGCCGATCACCGGATGCGACTCCAGATGACCACCAGCGAGCGTCATCGAGAACAGCGCGACCGACGCCGCAAGCGCCCACGGCAACATCGCCCGCCTAGACTCGAGCTCCGCCACCTCCTCGGGGCTGTGCTCCGGATCCGGAGCGTCGGCCGCTTGGCGCATCGCCGGGCCGAGCAGCATCCAGCTCGGCACGATCAGAGCCACCGCGCCCAGGAACACCCACCGCCAGCCGAACTCCTCGGTGACCAGGCCGGTCAGCACCGGACCGAGCACCGACGGCAGGATCCACATCGCCGCGAACAGCGAGAACATCTTCGGCCGCAGTACGGCGGGCAGCGCGCGGGCGACCAGCACCATCAGCGACACGTCGAGCAGCCCTTCGGCCAAGCCGCTGAGCAAGCGGCCCGCGACGACCATCGGCATCGCTGTCGCGGTGCCGACCAGCAGCTGCGCGAGGGTGAATGCGATCGCGCCGGTCCGCAGCGTCGGGATCGGCCCGCGCCGGTCGGACCACAGCCCGGCGATCGCGAGCGAGATGAGATAGCTCGCGTTCGGGGCCGCGTTCGCCAGCCCGAAGCTGCCGAGTGCGTCGAACTCGCGCACCATCGTCGGCAACGCCGTACCGACGGCACGGTTCTCGAACGCGCCGAGCGTGACGAGGCCGACTACGCCGAGCACGAGCGGCAGGTGACGGCCACTGAACAGCCGTTGCGGGGCGGAGGCGTCGATCGTGGTCATGGCCGACATCTTCGAAGCTCAAGTGAGCTTGAAGTCAAGCCAGATGGAGGACCGGCAGTGCCCTCGCCGATGCTGCCCCAAGGCCCGCCCCACGCCGAGCCGTTTGGTGGGTTCACCCACCACCTTGTGGGTTCACCGTCCGGATGCGCGCGGGGAACCCTGCATTTGATGGGTGAACCCAGCAAATGTGGCGGGGAGGGGCGCGATGGGGGCGGGGCCCAGTGAGCCCCCTGGCTCCGGGTGGCGCCAGGGGGCTCGGGGTGTTGGGGTCAGGCGGGGCGGCGGCGGATTTTGTTGCCGAGCCAGACCAGCGGGTCGTACTTGCGGTCGACGACGCGTTCCTTCATCGGGATCAGCGCGTTGTCGGTGATCTTGATGTGCTCGGGGCAGACCTCGGTGCAGCACTTGGTGATGTTGCAGAAGCCGAGGCCGTGCTGTTCCTGGGCCTCGTTCTGCCGGTCGGCCGCGTCCAGCGGGTGCATGTCCAGCTCGGCGATCCGCATCAGGAAGCGAGGACCGGAGAAGCTCTCCTTGTTCTCCTCGTGGTCACGGATCACGTGGCAGGTGTTCTGGCACAGGAAGCACTCGATGCACTTGCGGAACTCCTGCGAGCGCTCGACGTCCACCTGCTGCATCCGGTACTCGCCCGGCTTCACGTCCGCCGGCGGCTTGAAGGCCGGGATCTCACGCGCCTTGGTGTAGTTGTACGAGACGTCGGTGACCAGGTCCCGCATCACCGGAAAGGTGCGCATCGGGGTGACCGTGACGACCTCGTCCTCGGCGAACGTGTTCATCCGGCACATGCACATCAGCTTCGGCATGCCGTTGACCTCGGCACTGCAGGAGCCGCACTTGCCGGCCTTGCAGTTCCACCGGACCGCGAGGTCCGGCGCCTGCGTCGCCTGCAGCCGGTGGATCACGTCGAGGACGACCTCGCCCTCGTTCACCTCGACCTCGTAGTCCTTGAGCTCACCGCCCTCGGAATCTCCCCGCCAGACACGGAATTTGCCTTTGTAGCTCATGAAACCGGCAGCTCCTCATCCGTCAGGTACTTCTTGAGCTCATCGAGTTCGAACAGTTCGAGCAGGTCGTCACGCATCGGGATCTGGTCCTTCTTGACCACATTGACCCCGCCGTCGGCGTCGAGCGAGCAGACCAGCAGCAGCTTGCGCCAGTCGGCGTTCATACCCGGGTAGTCGTCGCGGGTGTGACCGCCGCGGGACTCCTGCCGCTGCAGCGCCGCCTTCGCCACGCACTCCGACACGGTCAGCATGTTGCGCAGGTCGAGCGCGAGGTGCCAGCCGGGGTTGAACTGCCGGTGGCCCTCCACCGTCATCTTCGCGATCCGGCCGCGGAACTCGGCCAGCCGGCCGAGCGCCTGCTCCATCTCCTCTTCCTTGCGGATGATGCCGACCAGGTCGTTCATCGACTGCTGCAGTTCCTGGTGGATCGAGTACGGGTTCTCGCCGCCCTCGAGCTCGAACGGCGCCAGCGCCTCGGCTGCCGCCGCGTCGATGTCCGCCTCGGCGATCTTCGGCCGCTCGCTGCCGAGCTGGTCGACGTACATCGCCGCACCCATCCCGGCGCGACGCCCGAACACCAGCAGGTCGGACAGCGAGTTGCCGCCCAGCCGGTTCGATCCGTGCATGCCGCCCGCGACCTCACCGGCCGCGAAGAGCCCTGGTACGACGGACTGTGCCGTGTCCGGGTCGACCTCGACGCCACCCATCACGTAGTGACAGGTCGGTCCGACCTCCATCGGCTCCGCGGTGATGTCGACGTCCGCCAGCTCCTTGAACTGGTGGTGCATCGACGGCAGCCGGCGGGTGATCTCCTCGGCCGGCAGTCGCGACGACACGTCCAGGAAGACACCGCCGTGCGGCGTACCGCGACCGGCCTTCACCTCGGAGTTGATCGCCCGGGCGACCTCGTCACGCGGCAGCAGCTCCGGTGGACGCCGGTTGTTGTCCGGGTCCTTGTACCAGCGGTCCGCCTCGTCCTCGGTCTCGGCGTACTGCGCCCGGAACACGTCCGGCACGTAGTCGAACATGAACCGCTTGCCTTCGGAGTTCTTCAGTACGCCGCCGTCGCCGCGAACCGACTCGGTGACCAGGATGCCCTTCACCGAAGGCGGCCAGACCATACCGGTCGGGTGGAACTGGATGAACTCCATGTTGATCAGCGTCGCGCCGGCCCGCATCGCCAGCGCGTGCCCGTCACCGGTGTACTCCCAGGAGTTCGAGGTGACCTTGAAGGACTTGCCGACTCCACCGGTCGCCAGTACGACGGCCGGTGCGTCGAACAGGATGAAGCGGCCGGACTCGCGCCAGTACCCGAAGGCGCCGGAGATCGCGTCGCCGTCCTTCAACAGCTCGGTCACGGTGCACTCGGCGTACACTTTGAGGTTGGCCTCGTAGTCGCCGGTCGCCTCGAAGTCCTCCTGCTGCAGCGAGACGATCTTCTGCTGCAGGGTGCGGATCAGCTCCAGGCCGGTGCGGTCGCCGACGTGCGCGAGCCGCGGGTACGTGTGGCCGCCGAAGTTGCGCTGGCTGATCCGGCCGTCCGGCGTACGGTCGAACAGAGCGCCGTACGTCTCGAGTTCCCAGACCCGGTCGGGGGCCTCCTGCGCATGCAGCTCGGCCATCCGCCAGTTGTTCAGGAACTTGCCGCCGCGCATCGTGTCGCGGAAGTGGACCTGCCAGTTGTCGTTCGAGTTCGCGTTGCCCATCGCGGCCGCGCAACCGCCCTCGGCCATCACGGTGTGCGCCTTGCCGAACAGCGACTTGCACACGATCGCGGTGCGCTTGCCCTGCTCGCGGGCCTCGATCGCCGCACGCAGGCCGGCGCCGCCGGCCCCGATCACGACGACGTCGTAGGAGTGTCGTTCCAGCTCAGTCATGGTGAAGAGAAGTCCGTATCAGTTGAGGATGCGCAGGTCGGAGAACCAGCCGGCCGACAACGCCATGATGTAGAAGTCGGTCAGGATCACGGTGAACAGCGAAATCATCGCGTACGTGCCGTGCTTCGGGTTCAGCTTGGACACGAAGGTCCAGTACCGGTAGCGCAGCGGGTGCTTGGAGAAGTTCTTCAGCCGGCCGCCGACGATGTGCCGGCAGGCGTGGCAGGACAGCGTGTACAGCCAGAGCATCACCAGGTTGACCCAGATGATCACCGTGCCCAGACCGATGCCGAAGCCGCCGTCCTTGCCGTGGAAGGCCTGGATGCCGTCGTACACGTTGAGCAGGCCGAAGACCAGCGCGCCGTAAAAGAAGTAGCGGTGCAGGTTCAGCGCGATCAGCGGGAACTTGCGCTCACCGGTGTACTTCTTGTGCGGCTCCGGGACCGCGCAGGCCGACGGCGCGAAGAACAGCGACCGGTAGCCCGCCTTGCGGTAGTAGTAGCAGGTGCCACGGAAGCCGGCCAGCACCGCGAAGGTGATGATGCTGTACGGGATGAACACCGGGAACTTCGGGAACCAGGTGCCGAGGTGACTGGAACCCGGGACGCACGACTCTGTCACACACGGCGAGAACAGCGGTGTGAGGTAGTGGTAGGCGTCGACCCAGTACCACTTGTTCATGAAGATCCGGACCGTCGCGTAGACGACGAAGAAGGCCAGGATCACGCCGATCCGCAGCGGCGCCAGCCACCAGCGATCAGTTCTTAGAGTTTTCTGCCCGATCTGTGCGCGACCGGGTGCGCTTACGCCCGTAGCCATCAGGGAGCGTGCCTGTCAGGCGCGCCGAAGCCTTCTTGCTCCGCGTCGGTCCACATGGACGCGTCATACTCCACGTCGGGAATCTCCTCGAGTTCCTCCGGAACAGGTCCGGGTCTGTGACGGGGGTCGGGAGGGCCGAGCTCGGCCAGATCGTCGTTCAGCCTGGCCACATCGGACACCAACCGGCGGATGCCGAGTGTGTCACCGTACTCCTGGCTGAGTTTCCCGACGGCTGCGTGCAGTGTCTCGAGCGCGCGGACGACTGCGGCAACGCCGCTGTTGCCTTCACCCATGCCGACTCCAGTGATGGTTTTGTCGCTGTCAGTATGGGCACACTTTGCCCCTGCCGGGCGCACAACGGAAGACCCCTCGGTACGGCGTGTTTCCAGTTAGGCTTACCTCAGTTGCCGACCGCCGTCGGGTGGAGTAGTGGAGTGAATCCGCCCTTCAGCACAACGAGATTCGCCGGTGGTGTGAGTACGGCGACCTCGCGCAGCCCGGGTGGACGGACCGGATCGCCGTACCCGTCCCAGGACCAGGGCAGCACGTGGTGATCGAGCACGAGGGCGGGGCGGCCGTCGTACCGGATCATCGCGCCGTCAGGGAGTTCGTCGAGGTCCTGGATGGTCGTGCGTTGCTGTCTGGTGCGTGGATCGACGCGTTCCAGGTGGAGTTGGGCGTCCATCGCCGCGGCGCGTGGGCGTTCGTCGAGCTCGCGTGCGGTGGCCCAGGCTCCGGCGTACAGGAGGAAATCCCTGCGGCGGCAGTACGCACAGGGGCGATGGCCGGCGGCGAGGGCGACGGCTTCGTCGAAGAAGAACAGCGCTGTCCACCGCCCGGGCGGCATCGGATCGCGCTGTTTCCCTTTCCAGTCAAGGACGCAGCAGATCCACGCCTTCGTGCGCCAGCGGGTGATGCCGAGCTGGCGGTCGGGGCCGTGCAGCGTGCCGCGGTTGCCCATCAGCAGACCGCGGCCCGGCTCGGCCACGATCTCCTGAGTGGGTAAAACCCTGTTCTGCAACGGCATATCGGCCATCCTGCCGGAGGCCGCCGACAGTTTTTCCTTGTATGTCTGGCAGAGTCGCGTCGTGCGGATTGTCGTGGGTGTGGCCGTCGTGCGAGACGGCAAGGTGCTGGCTGCTTACCGGGCCGGGCCGGACGGTGGATGGGAGTTCCCCGGCGGCAAGGTGGAGCCGGGCGAGACCGAGGAGCAGGCGGCGGTACGGGAGATCCGCGAGGAACTCGACCTGGAGATCAAGGTCGGGGCGTCGCTGGGCCCGGCGGTAGGGATCGACGAGCGCCATCGATTGCACGTGTACCTGGCGTCGATCGTTGCCGGCGAGCCCGTACTGCGGGAGCACGCGGAACTGCGCTGGTTCGCCCGGGACGAGCTGGACGAGACGACGTGGCTGGTACCCGATCGGCCGTTCGTCCGGGAACTGCTCCACCAACTCTGAGTGGCGGAAGTCACACTCTGATGCGACGGATTGCCGCCGGGAGCTCACTCAGCGGAATTGTATGGGTCAACTGTATGGGTTGTACCTGGTAAGTGGTCTAAACCACCCAGGAGAATCTTCCTCGCTGCATCAACGTGGGGAGGAGTGAGGAATGGCCGTCTATCAGGCCGTTGCCGCGGTGCGGAGAGAGGCCATATCGAGGGATTCTGGCGCGCCGGAGGTGGCTTGTGAGGTCTACGAGCTGGGGTCGCGGCGGCGTACCCCGGCCCCGGTGAAGGACCTGACCAGCCGGCAGATCGCGATCGGCCGGCTGATGTCGACCGGTGCCAAGGACGCGGCGATCGCGCGCGAGCTGGGCCTGTCGCTGCGGACCGTCCGGGCCGAGATCAGCGCACTGGTCGCCGGCCTCGGCGCCAAGTCCCGCTTCCAGGCCGGCTGCCTGCTCGTCCGCCGCTTCGGCTGATCGGGCGCGGATTTTTGTCCGAACGGCGACGTAGGCTTCTTGGCATGAGTGAGCTTCCTGATCGCCGGCTGTTGCTGGTGCACGCCCACCCGGACGACGAGACGATCAACAACGGTGTGACCATGGCGCGGTATGTGGCCGAGGGCGCCGGCGTCACGCTGATCACCTGCACGCTCGGCGAAGAGGGGGAGGTGCTCGTCCCAGAGCTGTCCCACCTGGCCTCGAGCGAGACCGACCAGCTTGGTGAGCACCGGATCGGCGAGCTGGCCGCGGCGATGGCCGAGCTGGGTGTCACCGACCACCGTTTCCTCGGCGCGGCGGGCAAGTATCGCGACACCGGGATGATCTACAACGACGAAGGCAACGCCGATGTCCCACCGGAGACCCGCAAGGACAGCTTCTGGCAGGCCGACCTGCTGGCCGCGGCCGACGACCTGATCCCGATCATCCGCGAGCTGCGCCCACACGTGCTGGTGACGTATGACCAGTACGGGAACTACGGCCACCCAGACCACATCCAGGCGCACCGCGTGGCGACCTACGCCGCCGCGCTGGCCGGCATTCCGTCGTACAGGGAGGATCTGGGCGAGGCCTGGGACATCCCGAAGATCTACTGGAACGCGATGGTCGAGTCGCGGTGGCGCGAGGGCCTGCGGAAGTTGCGCGAGTCGGGCGACACGACCACGTTCGAGGGTATGGATCCGGAGGGCCCACTCGGGCCGTTCGTCACGCCGGACCGTTTCATCGACTGCGTGATCGAGGGCGCGCAGTACATCGACCAAAAGATGAACGCGCTCAAGGCGCACGCCACCCAGATCACGCTGGACGGGCCGTTCTTCGCGCTGTCCAACAACCTGGGCAACGAGGTCTGGGCGTCGGAGGCCTATCGCCTGGTCAAGGGCACCGCCGCGCCAGGGCCGGACGGACTGGAGCACGACCTGTTCGCCGGCCTCTGAGCCTGCGGCGTGACCGGATCCACACCCTGGGTTGAGGCATCAACCTTCGTGCGGGCATAGGCTGCTGGGGTGTCGTCGGAGCCCAGTGGGAGTGTCACGCCTGCGGAGTTCCGTGCGGCGCTGGGGCGGTTCGCGTCCGGGATCACCATCATGAGCACGCTCCAGGACGGGGTGGCGCACGCGATGACGGCGAACGCGTTCACCTCCGTCTCGCTGGATCCGCCGCTGGTGCTGGTCTGCGTCGACAAGGGCGTCCGGATGCACGACGCCGTACTGGACTGTGGCTACTGGGCGGTGTCCGTGCTGGCCGGCGATCAGCAGTGGATCGCGGACCGGTTCGCGCGATCGGGACGAGACCTCTACACCCAGTTCGACGGGCTCGGTACGACGGCCGGTCCGAAGACCGGCTGCACGCTGGTCGAGGGAGCGCTCTCATGGCTGGAGTGCCGGACCTGGGCGACGTACGACGGGGGCGATCACACCATCGTGGTCGGCGAGGTATTGAGCCTGGGAGTCGGCGAGCCGGGGGACCCGAGTGCCCTCATCTACTACGAGAGCCGCTACCGCGGTCTGTAGGGCAGCCCGTGGCCTGAGATGGTCTCCTGCTTCCCGTAGGATGTGCCCTTGTGTCCGGTGAGGGCGCAGCCTGTCATACGGCTTCGAGCAGGAGGACTCTGTCCGGTGGGGAGAAAGCAGCTCGCGGGGATCATCGCCGCGGCAGGGCTTGGTGTGCTCGTGGTGGGATACGGGGCGGCCTTCGCCTTCGCCGGTGACAAGATCCCCGGTGACACCACCGTGCTCGGCATCCCGGTGGGTGGGCTGTCGGAGAGCGACGCCAAGGCCAAACTTGAGGCCGGCCTCAAGGACCGCCTGGCCGAGCCGATCAAGCTCAAGGCAGGCGAGTCGAACTTCCAGGTGAAGCCGGCCGACGCCGGGCTCAGCCTGGACGTGGACGCCACCATCGAGGCCGCCGGCGCGGGCCGCAGCCTGGCCCCCGGGCGGATCTTGCAGGCGCTGACCGGCGGCGACGCGATCCAGCCGGTGGTCAAGACGGACGACGCCAAGCTGCAGGCCGCGGTCACCAAGCTCGCGACCCAGGTGAACCGCCCCGCCACCGAGGGCACCATCACCTTCGCGGACGCCAAGGCCGTCCAGCACGCGCCCGCCGACGGGCTCCAGTTGGACAACGCGAAGGCGACCGACACGTTGCTCGCGGCCTACCCGGCCGACGGCACTCCGGCCGAGCTGCCCGTCAGCGTGACCCAGCCGCAGGCAGGCACCGATGCGATCGACAAGGCGATGAAGGATTACGCCGAACCGGCCATGTCCGGGCCGATCCGGCTGACCGTCGGGGAGAAGTCCGTCGACCTGACCCCGGCCGAGATCGCGCCCGCGCTGACGCTGACCGCGAAGGACGGGACGTTCACGCCGACGCTGAACGCCAAGCTGCTCGAGCCGTTGTTCCAGAAGCGGTTCAAGTCGCTGGAGACGCAGCCGAAGGACGCGACGATCCAGATCGTCGGTGGCACGCCGAAGGTGGTCCCGGCGGTCGACGGCATGGTGGTCGACCGGACGAAGGTGGTGCCGGCGATCCTCTCGATCCTGCCGAAGCCGACCGGTGAGCGACGGGCCGCGGTCGGGCTCGCGCACAGCAAGGCGAAGGTCACCACCGAGGCGGTCACCGCGCTCGGGATCAAGGAAGTGATGGGCGAGTTCACCACCCACTTCCCGCACGCGCCGTACCGCAACATCAACATCGGCACCGCGGCCCGCAAGATCAACGGCACGCTGCTGAAGCCGGGCGAGACGTTCAGCCTGAACAAGATCGTCGGTGAGCGGACCAAGGAGAACGGGTTCACCGAGGGCAACATCATCAGCGGCGGGAAGTTCGTGCTCGACCTCGGCGGCGGTGTCTCGCAGTCTGCCACGACCACCTTCAACGCGGCGTTCTTCGCCGGGTTGAAGGACGTCGAGCACAAGGCGCACAGCGTTTACATCAGCCGCTATCCGGTCGGCCGGGAGGCCACCGTGGCGTGGCCGTCGGTCGACATGAAGTTCCTGAACGACTCCGGCCACGGGATCTACGTGCAGACGATCTTCAAGGCGTCCACGCCGGGCAACCAGGGCGCCATCACGGTGAAGATCTGGGGCACCAAGGTCTGGGACATCACCGCCGGTCAGTCGGCGCGGTCGAACCCCCGCCAGCCCAGCGTCGTCTACAACACCGAGTCGAACTGCCGGACCCAGGCCCCGAGCGCCGGGTTCGACATCACCATCTACCGGTACTTCTCGAAGAACGGCGTCCGGGTGAAGACCGAGTCCTTCACCACCAAGTACAACGCCGCCGACGACATCCGCTGCGGCCCCAAGCCCGGTACGACGCCCACGCCGCCGACGTCCAGCACACCGCCTGGAATGGGCAAGCCGACCACGACCACCCGCCCGCCGAGCTGACGCCAGCCCTTCAGGCGTCGCGCCGGCGGGCTGAGGTCAGCCTTTCAGCGTGTGCAGTTCGGCGGCGACCTGGTTGAACAGGTTCTCGCCGATCACCGCGCCCTCCCGGCGGACCTGAGCAGGATCGATCCGCAGGACGCGATCCAGCCGGACCTCGCTGGACCGGCCCTCCTTGTCCCAGGGGCCGCTGCCGATGTCCAGCCAGACGCGTCCCCAGCGGGCCTCGTCGGCGGCGTCGCGGTCGTGGTCCTTGCTGGTCAGGATGAGCGCCAGTAGCCACGGCCCGTCCGACCCGACCACCAGCACCGGCCGGTCCTTACCCCGGTGGTGGTCCTCCTCGAACGGCACCCAGGTCCACACGATCTCGCCCGGATCGGCCACCCCGTCGTCCGGATGCGGCGTGTACTCCACCCGCACCGTCCCCTCGAAGTCCCCGGCGTACTCAGGTCGCTCCACCACGTGATCCGCCATGGGACCCGAGGTTAACCGGCTCAGGCTTTGGTGAGGTAGCGGTAGCGATACGCCTCTGTGTAGCCGAGCTTGCGGTAGGCGGTGACGGCTGGGGCGTTCTCCTCCACGACCTCCAGATACGTACGGCGGCCTCCGTGCGGGCCGGACCAGCGCGCCAGCGCCTGGAGGAGTGCGGTCCCCAGGCCACGGCGGCGGTACGACGGGTCGACGCGGATGGCGTCGATGCCGAGCCAATGGCCCGTCATGGAGCCGCGGCCGACGGCGACAAGCTTGCCGTCCAACGCGATCGAGGCGAACACAGCCTTTGGAGCGCCCTCCATCACCTTCGGCGCCGGCTCGGGCACCGGCCCGTCGAAAGCGGCCGCGTACCACGCATCATCGGGCCGCTCGGCGATCAGTACGTCGTACGCCGGGGAAGCGTTCACGTGGTCCAGCGTGGTGTGCAGGACGAGTGTGTCCGACTGCCCGGGGCGGGCGTCGATCCAGCCGTGGGCAAGGAGTTCCTCGGCCTCTGGGCTGCCCAGGCGGGTGAGCGCCAGCGGGGGCAGGCCGCGTTCGGCGTAGAAAGCTTCAGCGCGCTTGAGGGCTTCCTCGATGGGGATCCCGGGGTCACCCGCGGGCAGCAGCGAGTTCGCCCGGCCGGTCCAGCCGGACGATGCCCGCAGCAACCAGTGGCCGACGTACGACGTCTCGACCGCGGGCCGGCCGAGGGCGGTGGTGAGGAACAACTGCTCCAGGTCCACCGGGCGCAGCGGCATCTCGGGGATGGTTTTCGCGGCCGTCACATCGGCGTCATGTATCTGGTGCAGACTGCTGTCAGCGTGGCGAACGACAAGGCCCGAGGGGTCATAGGATTGCAGCACGCCGATCACGTCGGTGAGACCGCCGGGGATCCGGTGCCGGACGACGACACGGTGGCCGATATCACGGGCTCTGAGGCCTGATTGGGGGCCTGACACGATGCGGACTCCTGGCAGAGTGGGCGAAGGACTACCGTGATACTAAATACCGAGCATCACCGCATCGCAGCACCCCAGATCCCCGCTGCGCTTGCCTGCCATAGGAGGAGTAGCAGTGACCTACGTCATCGCGCAGCCGTGTGTTGACCTGAAGGACCTCGCGTGTGTCGAGGAATGCCCCGTCGACTGCATCTACGAGGGCAACCGGATGCTGTACATCCACCCCGACGAGTGCGTCGACTGCGGAGCCTGCGAGCCGGTCTGCCCGGTGGAGGCGATCTACTACGAGGACGACACCCCGGAGCAGTGGAAGGACTACTACACCGCGAACGTCGACTTCTTCAACGACCTGGGTTCCCCGGGCGGCGCGTCCAAGCTGGGCAAGATCGACAAGGACCACCCGTTCATCGCGGCCCTGCCCCCGCAGGAACACGACGAGTAATTTGTTGAGTACGGCCGGCGTGCATCCCACGCCGGCCTAGAAACCTGCGTCGACTCCCGCTTGGGCCAGGGCCTTCTCGTTGGCGAGTTTGAAGCCGATGGCCGCGAGTACGGCTCCGGGGATGCCCCAGACGCAGAAGATGATCACGGACCGGACGACGACCGACTGGGCTTCATCGTTCGAGGCCGTCCACAGGCCCACCGCGGTGTGCATGCAGCCGTCGAGCCCGGCTCCGACCAGCACGTACCCGGTGATGATCAGCAGCCGGCCGAAGCGGTCCCGGGCGCCCCGCCTCCGGGCCCCGCGCCAGAAGTAGCGGCCGATGGTGAAGACGATGACTCCCCAGAACGCGAGCGTCATCCCATCCGCCACCTCCACCGGCGGACCGTCACCACGGAACGGGTCGTGCCCCTGCATCACCCGGTACGCATCGGCGAGGCCGTAGACCACCACGCTGAGACCACCCACGATCAGCACCAGGCCGATCAGGTTGAACAACAGATTCGGCCGGTGCAGGCCCCCAGGATTCGCCATGCGTTCAGCATGAGCGCCTACCTTCAGAAATCCTTCAGACGCGAAGAGTCACGATTCGACGACGTCCACGTGGACATGGTCGAGGTGGCGGACGATGGCTGGATCGCCTGAGCGCGCGGGTGGGGTGTAGTCGCGCCAGCCGCTGTCCGACCGCCCGCCGGACGTCCAGATCTTGTCGCTGAAGATGACCGTGCGGATGTTCAGCAGCTCAGCCCGCGCGACCAGGTACTGCGCCATCGCCCACCCCTTGGTGGTGTTGGCCGTCGAGATCGGCCGTACGAACACATCCACGGCCCGCCCCTCGTAATGCGCCGACCCCTCCATGTGCCCGGACCGCACCCCGCCGGGCGCATATCCACCCGTCGACAACTTCCCGAAGGTCTCGAGCAGATCCCGCCGTACGGCGTCCGCGCGCGGCGTCAGGCCGTTCGGCCCGATCGCTTCCTGCGCCACCGAGTCCGTGTTCACCGTGCAGCTGAACGCACTCTTCGAATGCCCGGTCAGCGCCGAAGCCAGGATCCGCGCGTCCTCCTCGTGGTCGGCGTACGCGTTCGGGAACGCGCTCCGCTGGACCCGGTCAGCCGCGACCGTGACCGCGAGCGTCTGGTAGTTCTTGATCTTCACCAGCGCGTCGTAGAACTTCCCGGCCGCGTAGTGCGGGTCGCGCACCTGCACCGCGGTGCCCCAGCCCTGCGACGGCCGCTGCTGGAACAGCCCGAGCGAGTCCCGGTCCCCGTGGGCCAGATTCCGCAGCCCCGACTCCTGGTACGCCGTCGCGAGGGCGATCGTGGCCGCCCGAGCCGGCAATCCCCGTCGTACGGCGACTCCCGCGATGATCGCGGCCGACTCGGCCTGCTCGAGGTCCAGCTCCACGGTCGTCCCGTTGACCGTCGCCGTGCACTGCTCCGGCGGCGGCAGCAGCTGGGGGAGTCCGGACTTTCCGACCCAGTTGACCGCGGCCCCGATCGCCAACGCGAGCACGCCGATAGCACCCAAGGTGACGACAGTGCCCCGCTTCATCGCCATACCGCTCTCAACGTCCGGGGGCGGGGGCCGGGTTCCACTCGCAGGGTCACGAAGTGGTTGACGTGCTGGGCTGCGAGTTGGTTGGCGCCTTGGTTGAGCTCTGTCACGCGTTGGCGTGCAGGGCTTCGTTCAGCGCGATGCCCTCGCCCTTCCGCTGCCGCACCTCGACGACGCCGGTGGTGGAGTTGCGGATGAACAGCAGCCCAGGCTGGCCGGAAAGGTCGCGCGCCTTGACCACGGTGCCGTCCGGGAGCGTGACCTTGGTGCCTGCGGTCACGTAGAGGCCGGCCTCGACCACGCTGTCGTCGCCGAGCGAGATACCGGTGCCGCCGTTCGCGCCGACCAGGCAGCGCTTGCCGATCGACACAACCTGCTTCCCGCCACCGGACAGCGTGCCCATGATCGAGGCGCCCGCACCGATGTCGCTGCCGTCGTCGACCACGACTCCGGCCACGATCCGTCCTTCGACCATCGACGTACCGAGCGTGCCGGCGTTGAAGTTCACGAACCCCTCGTGCATCACGGTGGTGCCCTCGGCCAGGTGCGCGCCGAGCCGGACCCGGTCGGCGTCGGCGATCCGCACCCCGGTCGGTACGACGTAGTCCGTCATCCGTGGGAATTTGTCGACACTCGTGACGGTCAGGTACTGCCCGGCCGCCCGGGCCCGCAGCCGGACCTGCTCGATCTCGTCGACCGGGACCGGGCCGAGCGACGTCCACGCGTTGTTCGGCAGGGCGCCGAAGATGCCGTCGAGGTTGAGACCGTGCGGGCGGACCAGGCGGTGCGACAGCAGGTGCAGCCGCAGGTACGCATCCGCCGTACCGGCCGGGGCCTCTTCCAGGGTGATCTCGGCCGACACGACCTCACGCCGTACCTGCCGCAGCTCGTCGTTGCCCTCGGCGGCGATCAGCTCGGCCGGCGCCTTCGCGTCGTCCGGCTTGGTGCCGAGCTCGGGGGCGGGGTACCAGACGTCGAGGACGGTACCGGTGGCGGTCACGGTGGCGAGGCCGAAGCCCCAGGCGTGCGTGGTCATGCCCCAAAGCCTGCCAGACGTGCTCAACCGGCCATAAATAGACCACCATGCGGGCGGCGGGCGTGATGTACTTCTCGGATGCTTCCCGACTGGCTCGAGACTGTCGCCGATCCGGTACTACAGGAAGCCAAGTCACCGTCGCTGGAAGAGCTACACGGCGAGCTGCTCAGGCAGTGGGGTTCGTCGGAGGTATGGCGGCTGTCGTACGGCCTCCGCAGCGTGATCGCGAAGCGGGGAAGCGACGGTCAGTACGGCGAGGGGACCGTGTACGAGCGGATCGTGATCCCGCTGGAGCTGCCGGCACCGCGACTGATCCACGCATCCTCGGGCGTTCTGGTGCTGGAGGATGCCGGACGAGTCACGCTGGAACAGGAGCCGACGGCTGAGGGTTTTCTCGCTGCTGCTGAGCTGTCGGCGGCGATTCGGTCCAAGCCGGTTGGGCAGCCGAGTGAGTTCCCACCTGAGCGGGTGAAGGAGCTGGCCGGCCGGATTGGACGGATCGACTTCGATCTCGGGCCACTTGTCGAGGCTCTGGCTGCGCTGCACCGGGAAGCGCCGACGGCCGTCGTCCACGGTGACTTCGTGCCGAAGAATCTGGTCACCGACGGTTCTCGTTGGACCGCGATCGACTGGCCGGGCGCTTACGTGGCGCCGCATCTGAGCGACCTCTACACGTTGATCCGGGATGCCGTTGCTCTCGGCCACGACCGTGAGGCGATCGTTGCCCGGTACATCGATGCCAGCGGCACCGATTCGGAGCTGGTCGAACGGCAACTGCTGGCCGGCGGCGGTTGCTTTTTCCTGATCGCGTTGACGTTCATCGTCGAAGAAGGCCTGCGCACGATCCCGGAGTCGAAGAACTGGATCGACGGACTGCTCACCGAACTCGCCGACGTGGTGGAGAAGCTCGCGTGAAACTGCTCGTCCTCGGCGGCACCAAGAACCTCGGACGCCACGTCGTCGAAGCAGCCTTGAAAGCCGGCCACGACATCACTCTCTTCAACCGCGGCCTCACCAACCCTGGACTGTTTCCCTCGGTTGAACACCTGGTCGGCGAGCGTGCGGCGCCCGATGCGTTGAAGTCAGGCGAGTGGGACGGCGTGATCGACATGTCCGGCTTCCTCGTCCACGACGTACGACGAAGCGCCGAACTGCTGCGGGACCGCGTCGGCCACTACACCTACATGTCCTCGATTGCGGTCTATGCCGACAAGGCAACCCCTGGTATGACCGAGGACGGTCGGCTGCTCGCCTGGCCGCACGGTGCACCCGAAGACCACTTCACCATGGACCTCTACGGCCCCTCGAAGGTCCGCTGCGAATCGTTGCTCGAGGCCCACTTCGGCGACCGCACAGCTGCCGTCCGCTCCGGCTTCGTCGTCGGCCCCTACAACCCCGACTTCGGCAACTGGGGCGAAGCACTTGCCCACGGCAAACCCATGGAATGTGCCGCCCGCCCCGACCAGCCCATCCAGTACATCGACGCCCGCGACCTGGCCGCCTTTCTCCTACGCCTCACCGTCGACCGCCACCCAGGCCCGTACAACGCCGTCAGCCACAGCACCACGATCTCAGCCCTGGCCGAGACCTGGCGCTCCGTCGTACCAAACTCCCCACCCATCAACTGGTCCCCAGCCGAGGACCGTTTCCACCTAGCCGACGAAGGCCTCTTCCAACTCGACAACACCCGAGCCCTCACAGCCGGCCTAACCCTCAGACCACCTGAGCACACCGCCCGCGACTACATCAACTGGATCCGCGCCGGCAACACCCCACCCCCACCACCTCACTGAGCACGCCCGACCAGGGGCATCTGCGCGCCTTGAGCACCGACCAACCACGTGAGTGGATGAAATCTGGTTGGTGGATGCTCAAGGTGAGGACCTGCGGATCCTTTCGAGCCCGACCGGGGAGCGTTACCCTCCCGAATCGGTCGGTAGAACTCCCCAAACTGTTGATGGCACTTTCCGACTGAGCCTGCGAGCGAAGGCCTCGTGGACTTACGTTCAGCAGTTCGAGCTAGGTGCGGGGGGCGGAGGTGGCTCGGATGTGGAGTTCGGTGCGGAGGGTGACGGTGGACGGTGGGCGGCCGGGGGAGGCGATGCGGTCTTTCAGAAGCAACCCTGCGGTGCGGCCTAGTTCGTAAGTCGGCTGGGCGACGGTGGTGAGGCTGGGGACGACGAGGTCGGCCCACGGGATGTCGTCGAAGCCGACGACGGCGATGTCGTCGGGGGCGCGGAGGGCTTTCTTGGCCAGGCATTCCAGCGCGCCGACGGTCATCAGGTTGTTGGCGGCGAACAGCGCCTCGGGTGGTTCGCCCAGTTCGAGCAGGCTTTCCATCGCGGCATACCCGCCGGCCTCACGGAAGTCGGCGTGCCGGACCAGGTCCTTGTTGTAGCGGATGCCGCCGGTGCGCAGCGCGGCACGGTAACCAGCCAACCGATCCATCGCCGTAGAAACCCGCCGTGGGCCGGTGATGCATGCGATCCGCTGGTAGCCGCCGTCGATCAGGTGCTTCACACCCTCGGTCGCGCCGTGCTCGTTGTCGACCAGCACCGTGTCGGCCTCGACACCGTCGACCCGGCGGTCGATCAGCACCATCGGGATCTTGGCATCCGCCAGCTGCTGCACGCCCTCCGCCGTACTGGTCGGGGAGATCACCACTCCGGCCATCTGCTCGGTCAGCACCGCGGATGCGTACGCCGCTTCCTTCGCCGCGTCCTCGTCGGAGTTGCACAGTACGACGTGATAGCCCTCGGTCTGGGCGACGTCCTCCAGGCCACGCACGAGCGAGGTGAAGAACGGGTTCTCGATGTCGGAGATGACAACGGCCCACAGATTCGTGCTGGCCTTACGGAGGTTTCTGGCCACGCCGTTGGGGCGGTAGCCGAGCTCGGCGACCGCGGCGCGGACCTTTTCGGACAGCTCCGCATCCACGTTGCGCCGGCCGCTCAGCACCCGCGACACGGTGGCCGGTGAGACGCCGGATCTACGCGCTACGTCGTAGATCGTCGTCATGTTCGCTCCCCGCTGGCGTGGTCGTCTGGATCGCACTTTAACCCCGATCCGGGAAAGGATCTCACGACGTCCGCGGAGTCATGGTCACGGCAAGCAGCGCCAGCGCAGCGGCGCGATCCGGCGCGATGGAGGCGGCACCGTTCACCGTTGTCGACGTCACGGTCGGCTGACCCGGGCTGCCCAGTCGGGGCCAGCTCAGCGGTTGTCCCGCTCGTGCTTGATGGGTGGGTGGATGTATGGGGAACGTCGTCCCGGTCGGTGCTGTCGAGAGGTAGCGACTGGGTGGTGGGGTGAGTGGTGTGCGGGTGGACTGTGGAGGGTTTTGCTGTCGACAGTGGAGGGTTTTCGCGAAATAGCGCAAGAAGCCCTCCACTGTCTGCCGCGGGGTGGATCGCTAGGGCCAGGGGAGGAGATCGGGAGTTGGGCCCTGGATCGGGCCGGGGGTGGTGCGGCCTGCGTACCAGGCGGTGAGGTCGGTGAGTTTCCCGGCGAGGACGTGGTCTTGCCCGGTGCCGTTCTCCCAGGTGGTGCCGTTGTCGGCTTGGAGGATCAGGTGGATGTTTTCGGGGGTGCGGGGGCGGAGGAAGTCCAGGAGGTGGAGGCAGAACTCGGTTGGCCAGTCGTTGGGGGTTGGGGCCAGGGCGAGGTCGGTGGTGTGGACGGCGAGCTCGCGCCAGGTGGCGTAGATGCCGGCGGCCAGGTTGCTGTCGCGGTGCTTGATCGGGCGCTGCCAGTCGTCCGCGCCGACCTTGTCCCAGGCGGCGGTCAGCGCAGAAGTCGCCTCTAGGAGGTGCACACGAAGCTCGTCTGCCGGCCGTCCGGCGCCGGCTTCGATTGCGGCGTCGCGCGCTGGCCGGCCGCCGTCGTACACCTCGATCAGGCGGCCCTGCAGTGCCTCCTCGACCTGCCGCGTCATCGCCTCGCTGAAGTTGGCGACGTGCGTGATGACGTGGCCGCGGGACCACCCGGGCAACCCGGACGGCGCACGTACGGCGTCCTCGTCCACGCCGGCCACGGCGTCGTTGATCGTCTGAACAGCCGCCTTCACCTCAGGTCGCACATCACGCATGACGATCACCTTAGGAGATGGGCGGGTATTTGACCTTGGGGTCAAAAACAGGTTAGGTTGGCCACGTGGGCAGGCCGAAGAAGTTCGAACCGGACGTGGCGATCGCGCAGGCGATGGAGACGTTCTGGACGAAGGGCTACGGTGCGACCTCTCCTGCCGACCTCGCCGAAGCCACCGGTGTCGCCAAAGGCAGTCTGTACAACGCGTTCGGCTCCAAGCGTGAGCTGTTCGGCAAGGCGCTCGACCTGTACGACCGTGCCGGTCGTGAGCTGACCGGCGAGTTCATGGCCCGGGCTGAGACCGCCAAAGAAGGCATCCGCGCGTACTTGAGGTTCATAGTGGACGTCGATCTGGACGGTCCGGTACGGCGCGGTTGCCTCGCCGCCAACACGGCACTGGAGCTCGGCGGGCGCGACGAAGAGGCCACCCGCGTGGTCCGTCGTGCCGAGGAGCACACGATCGAGTTGCTCGCCGAACGGATCGAGCGAGGCCAGCGGGATGGTGACGTCGCCGCCGGGGTCGACGCCCGCGCTCAGGCGCGGTTCCTGATGAACACCATCATGGGCCTGCGGGTGATGGCCAAGACCTTCGACCGGCCGGTCCTCTACGGAGTCATCGACACCGCACTCGCCGGCCTCTAAACCCTACGGCGCTCTCCGTGGCTCTCTTCTGCCCAAATTTTTGACCTCAAGTTCAAGAAAGGGAAATCTCATGGAACTCGGAATCACTGGAAAGACCGCTGTCGTCACCGGAGCGAGCCGTGGCATCGGACTCGCCGTCGCCGAAGCGCTGGCCGCCGAAGGCGTCCGGGTGGTCGGCGCGTCACGAACCATCACCCCCGAGTTGGAGAAGGTTGCCGCATCCACCGTCGCGGTCGACCTGAGTACGCGCGCCGGCGCCGAGCAGCTGGTCGAGCACGCCATCGCAGAGCTGGGCGGAGTCGACTTTCTGGTCAACAACGTCGGAGCCGGCGACCCGGACACGCTGTCGCTCGGTGGCTTTCTCGACGTACCCGACGAACAGTGGGAAGCCATTTTCGGGCTGAACCTCTTCAGCGCGGTGTGGACCACCAGGGCGGCGCTGCCGAGCATCCTGGAGCGCGGCGGCGCCATCGTGAACGTGTCGTCGATCAGCGCACGGGTGTCTACCGGTTCGCCGGTTGGGTACGCCGAGGCGAAGGCGGCACTGACGCAACTCGGCAAGCGACTCAGCGAGGAACTGGCGCCGCGCGGCGTCCGGGTCAACACGGTGTCGCCTGGTGTCGTCGCGAGCCCGTTGTGGACAGACCCGAATGGGTTCGCCCGCAAGGCCGCCGATGCCCTCGGAGTAACTCACGCCGACCTGCTCGCCGGCGTGCCCGAGCAGTTCGGAATCGCCTCGGGTCGGATCTCCACGACGGCGGAGGTCGCCGATCTGGTCACGTTCCTGCTGTCCGAGCGGGCCGCGAACATCCATGGCGCCGACTACGTCATCGACGGCGGCACTCTGAAGGCCGCGTAAGCAGTCGTTTGTCTGTCGCGCCGACTAGGGTTTGGGGCATGAGTATCGCCCGTTTCAAGGACCTGTGTATCGACGCGACCAACCCCAGTTCGATGGTCGCGTTCTGGGGGCAGGTGCTTGGGCTGACGTCGCCGGCCGACAACCCGAATGTGCTGGTCGGCGACACCCCCGAGAAGACCCTCTGGATCAACACGGTTCCGGAGCCGCACACCGTGAAGAACCGGGTCCACCTGGACGTGCAGACCGGCTCCATCGCGGACTTGGAGCGAGAGGGCGCGACCGTACTGACGCCGGAGTCCGATGAGCAGGGGTGGACGGTGATGGCGGACCCGGAGGGTGGTGAGTTCTGCGGCTTCGTCCGGGAGACCGTTCCGTCGTACCGGCTGATGGAGCTGGTGGTGGACGCGGCGGATCCGGAGGCGCAGGCGCGATGGTGGGCGGGCGCGATCGGCGGTGAGTTCTGTAGTCGGCCAGGCAGGCCGTATTACTGGCTGGAGAACGTGCCGGGCCTGCCGTTCGCGTACTGGGTGTTCGTGCCGGTGCCGGAGCCGAAGACGGTGAAGAACAGGGTTCACTGGGACGTCACCACGCCCGCGCTGCAACCGGTGCTCGACGCGGGTGCGAAACTGCTGCGGCCCAAGGACGACGAGATCGGGTGGAATATCTGCGCCGATCCGGAGGGCAACGAGTTCTGCGTGTTCCTACCACCAGCGGCAGAGGATTCCTGATCGTGAAGCTTGACCTGAGTCAGTCCGGCCCCGAATTGTGCGCCGCGCTGGTCGACATCCAGTCGGTCAGCGGGACCGAGGAGAAGCTGGCGAACAAGGTCGAGGCGGCGCTCTCGTCGTACGCGCATCTGAAGGTGTTCCGGCACGGGAACACGGTGGTCGCGCGGACGGACCTCGGGCGGGACGAGCGGATCGTCATCGCCGGGCACCTGGACACCGTGCCGCTGAACGCCAACCTGCCGGCGCGGCGCGCGGACGGGCTGATCCATGGCCTCGGTGCCTGCGACATGAAAGGCGGGGTCGCGGTCGGGCTCCGGCTGGCGGCGACGCTGGCCGAGCCGAACCGGGACGTGACGTACGTGTTCTACGACTGCGAGGAGGTCGAGTCCGAGCGGAACGGGCTGTTCAAGCTGACCCGGTCGAACCCCGAGCTCCTCGAAGGCGTGTTCGCGATCGTGATGGAGCCGTCCAACGCGGTGGTCGAGGCCGGGTGCCAGGGGACCATGCGGATCGAGGTCACCACGCGCGGCGAGCGGGCGCATTCGGCGCGGTCCTGGATGGGGTCGAACGCGATCCACGCGGCGGGCGAGATCCTGGCGCGGCTGGCGGCGTACGAGCCCCGGCGGGTGCCGATCGACGGGCTGGAGTACCGCGAGGGGCTGAACGCAGTCGGGATCCACGGCGGTGTCGCCGGGAACGTCGTACCGGATGTGTGCACGGTGGAGATCAACTACCGGTTCGCGCCGAGCCGGTCGGAGGCGGAGGCCGAGGCGCATCTGCGTGAGGTGTTCGACGGGTTCGAGTTGGTCGTGACGGACTCGGCGCCCGGCGGACTGCCTGGGCTGGAGCGGCCGGCCGCAGCGGCGTTCCTGCAGGCGGTCGGGGGTGAGCCGAAGCCGAAGTTCGGGTGGACCGACGTGGCCCGGTTCACGCTGCTCGGCGTACCGGCGGTGAACTACGGACCGGGGGATCCGCTGTACGCGCACAAGCAGGATGAATTCGTGCCCGAGGCGGAGATCGAGCTGTGTGAACAGCGGCTGACCTCTTGGTTGACCACCCCTGCGTCGGCGGGCTCGTAACTGGACCAGGTCCTAACCTGGGGGCATGGCAGAACCCATTCATCCTGACCGTCCTCCCGTCGGAGCCCAGCAGCGCGGGCCCGTGGTGATGCGGCGCAGTCAGGTGCAGCAGTCGACCTCGGAGCAGCGGCTGCTGGACAGCCGCGGACCCTCGGACTGGGTGCACACCGATCCGTGGCGGGTACTGCGGATCCAGTCAGAGTTCATCGAGGGGTTCGGCATGCTCGCCGAGCTGGGGGCCGCGATCAGCGTGTTCGGCTCGGCCCGGACCAAGCCCGACGACCCGATGTACGCCGCCGCGGAGGAGTTCGGCCGGAAGCTGGTCGGTGCCGGCTACGCGGTGATCACCGGCGGTGGGCCGGGCGTGATGGAGGCGGCGAACAAGGGCGCCTCCGAGGCCGGCGGCGTGTCGGTCGGCCTCGGCATCGAACTGCCCTTCGAGAACGGCCTGAACGAGTGGGTCGACATCGGCATGAACTTCCGCTACTTCTTCACCCGCAAGACGATGTTCGTGAAGTACGCGCAGGGGTTCGTGGTGATGCCCGGCGGCTTCGGCACGCTGGACGAGCTGTTCGAGGCGCTGACGCTGGCGCAGACCCGCAAGGTGACGTCGTTCCCGGTGGTCCTGTTCGGTACGTCGTACTGGGGTGGGCTGGTCGATTGGCTGCGCGAGACGATGCTCACGGACGGCAAGATCTCGGAGGCGGACCTGGACATGTTCATCGTCACCGATGACGTGGCCGAGGCGATCAGCTACATCGTCAAGGCCGGCGAGCAGGCTGACGCCGCGGCGGAGGAAGCAGCAGCGGCTGCGGCGCGGGATGTCGCCGAAGCCGACAACCCCGAAGCGCGGGAACGCCGGGAAGCGCGGCGGTTGGGGTCCGATGGGAGCTGACGTTCGGGCCTTCGCTGTCGGTCGTGGTGTCTTCGCCGAGAGCCGAAAGCGGCTCCGGTTTCGTGGTTGACTCGGGGGACATGGCACGATCGGTCCCGTGATGTGGTTCTTCGGGCTGATCGTGGTGCTGTTGATCGGGGCTGTCGCGGTAGTGGCCTCGGGTCGTTGGGGTGCCCTGAGTACGGCGTACGACGACCGGCCCGACGTGAGCGTCCCGGCCCGGCAGACGCTCACCGCGACCGACATCGAGTCGACCCGGTTCGCGGTCGGGCTGCGCGGCTACCGGATGGACGAGGTCGACTCGCTGCTCGAGCGCGTCGCCCGCGAGGTCGCTGAGCGGGACCGGCGGATCGCCGACCTCGAGCGCGCGGTCTCCCCGATCGTGGACGGCCCTGGCGGTGCCGGGTTCACCTCCAACGCGGACTACGACCCCGCCGACTTCGACGACACCGGCATCCAGCAGCCGATCCTCGTCGGCGGCGACTTCCCCGAACCAGACACCACCGAACAAGCCCGCGTCGAACCCGACCCAGGTCAAGCGGAGCCCGAGTCAGACCAGGCGGGCGATGCGCCAGGCCAAGCCACTGTCGTGCCGAGGCTGGCTGGTGTGGAACGACAGCCGGCTGGAGTTGAGGCGGAACAGTTCGGGCGTCGGCCGGAGCAGACCGACTTCGAATCGGAGCAGGCCGGGGTCGAGTTCGACCAGCCGAGCACCGCGACGCGGCGGCCCGACCGCCCGGACGCGGTCGCCGACCAGTCGGCTCCTGCGGCGGCTGCGGCTGCGGCTTCGGGTGCTGCTTCGGCTTCGGCCGAGGGTGATGAGGCGACCGAGGCATCGGTTGCAGCAGACGAGTACGAGCGCCTGCAAGCAGAAGCCCGAGCCCTCCTGGAAGCCCAATCCCAGCCCGGCGCTCCCCGCCGGACCCCCGCCTCCGGCCCTGCACAGACAGAGTCCACCCAGCCGGAAGCCTCGCAGCAGTCATTCGAGGAGCAAGAGCCCCCGCAACCCTCGGCCGAGCAGCAGAACCCCCAGGCGTCGTACGAGCAGCAGGACCCCCAAGCGTCGTACGAGCAGCAGGACCCCCAAGCGTCGTACGAGCAGGCAGCGCAGCCGCCCTTCGAGCAGGAGTCCTCGCAGGCGTCGTACGAGCAGCAGGCGGCGCAGCCGTCGTTCGAGCCGCAGGAGTCTTCGCAGCCGTCGTTCGAGCAGCCGAGGCCTCAGCAGCCGTCCCAACCGGACAACCAGCACCAGTCGCAGGAGCCGGACTACCAGCAGCCGCAGTCGCCCGAGTCCGCGCGTCAGCAGCCCCAGCCGTCCGAGGAGCAGTACGAGCAGCCGCAGGCGCCTGAGTCGACGCGTCAGCAGCCGGGGTCGCCGGAGGCGGAGTACGAGCAGGCAGGCTCGTCGCAGTCGGTTCCGCAGCAGGGTGGTCCCGCACTGTGGTTCCAGCCGGAGGAGCAGCAGTCGCCCGGTGGCACGCCGCCGCAGGCCGCGCCGCCCGAGGACACCAAGCAGCAGCCGCAGCCGCGCGAGGCGGAGTATCAGCAGCAGTCACCCGCAACGAGCTACCAGCAGCAGGCGCCGGAGGCGGAGTACGAGCAGCAGGCGCCGGAGGCGGAGTACGAGCAGCGGCAATCCCCGCGGGCGGGCTATCAGCAGGCGGAGGCTTCGCAGCAGGTTCCGGAGCAGGGTGGGCCTGCGTTGTGGTTCCAGCACGACGAGTCCGATCAGTCGACTGCCGAGAACCAGCCTCAGGCAGCACAGGGCGAGCAGCAGCAGTCGCGCCAGCAGCAGTCACCCGAGGCGGGGTACCAGCCGGCGGAGTCGTCGCATGTGGAGTACCAGCGGGCGGAGGCGTCGCGGGAGGTACCGGAGCAGGGTGGGCCGGCGTTGTGGTTCCAGCCTGAGGAGTCAACTGCTCCTGCGGCGGAAGGGCAGTGGACTATGCCTGAGCCTGCTCCGCAGTGGCAGCAGTCTGCACAGCAACCTCAAGCACAGCCTGCCCAGTACCAGCAGGAGCAGCCGGGCCAGTACGAGCAGGCGCAGCCCGGTCAGCAGGAGCAGCCCGCGCCGTACAACCAGCCCCAGTCAGCGGCGTACAACCAGCAGCCCTCGTCGTATGAGCAGCAGGCTGCGCAGTACAACCAGGCGCAGGCCGCTCAGTACGACCCGCAGCAGGCCAGCCAGCATGAGCAGGCTTACGACCAGAACCAGCAGGCGTACTACGACCAGCAGGCCGCGCCGGAGAGTCAGGAGTTCGGGCAGGGGGCGGCGTATGAGCAGGCCCGGCCGGCGCCGGAGCTTGGGCAGGCTCAGCAGGAGGGGTGGCAGTTCTGGCCGCCCGCGGACCAGCAGCCGAGTGCGCCTGTGTGGCCCGCGCATGGTCAGCCGGAGGCCGGAGCCCAGCAGAACGGGCAGCAGGCCCAGGCCGATCAGCATGGCGAAGGAGACGGTGCAGAGAATGGCCGCCAGACCGGTGCACCCGACCAAGGTGCCTACCACCGCCCGAAGTAACCACCCAACCCCAAGAATGCACCTTCCTCACCGGGCTGATTGGTGGGGTGACTGATGGCTGCCCGCAGCTGTCATGTGGAGGCTTCTGTCGGGTTGCCGTTAGGGGTGGATGAGGCGTGGGACGCCGTGATGGATTGGGAGCGGCAGTCGCGGTGGATGTTGTTGACGCGGGTGTGGGCGACCGGGCAGGACGGCGTCGGTGTGGGTGGCGGGGTCGCGGCTCGGACTTCTGTCGGTGGCTTCGGGTTCACTGACCACATGGTCATCACACACTGGGATCCACCGCGCGAATGCACGGTCGAGCACCTCGGCACCGTGGTCCGCGGCACCGGGACGTTCGCGATCGCGCCGGCCGAGTTCGGGAGTACCTTCACCTGGGCGGAGGACGTCGTACCGCCGCTGGGAAGAGTTGGGGCTGCCGGGTGGCCGGTGGTGCGGCCGGTGTTCGAGTGGTTGATGCGGGTTTCGTTGCGGCGGCTGGTGCGGGAGGTCTGGCGGTGAGTGTGATCGGGCCGGACGGGCAGCCGCGGTGCGGGTGGGCGACCTCCGCGCCGGAGTACGTCGAGTATCACGACAACGAGTGGGGCAAGGAGATCCGCGACGACCGCGGGTTGTTCGAGCGGATGACGCTGGAGGGGTTCCAGTCCGGGCTGTCGTGGATCACCATCCTGCGGAAGCGGGAGAACTTCCGGGCCGCGTTCGCGCACTTCGATCCGGCGGTGATCGCGAAGTACGGCGCCGACGACTTCGAGCGCTTGATGGCGGATGCTGGGATAGTCCGGAATCGGCTGAAGATCAACGCGACCATCACCAACGCGCGGGCGTTGCTGGAGCTGGCGGAGGGCGAGTTCACCGAGTTCCTGTGGTCCTTCAGCCCAGCGAAGCAGAAGGCACCGAAGACGCTGGCTGATGTGCCGGCCACGACGCCCGAGTCTGTTGCGATGTCAAAAGCCCTGAAGAAGAAGGGTTTTGTGTTCGTGGGACCGACCACTGCCTATGCCTTGATGCAGGCCACGGGGATGGTCAACGATCACCTGGTGACGTGCGTGGCGCGCTGACCCGCCGGGGAGAAAGAGCGCTTCCAAAGGGCCCTGTCGCGTGCACGTGCAGGATGCTTGTGCATCTGCAAGAGGTAGTTTGGAAATACGGGAACACAAACGGCTGAACGAGTTGTGTTCCGGGTGCTGAGCATGATGAGGTATTCAGCGGGCTCCCCGTCTGTCAGGTGGTTGTCCGGCCGTGACTCGCCCGGCCGGAACGCGGCCGGGGAGCCCACCAAACTCTTTCAGGGCGAGGTGTTCTCGCCTTCCGCACTGAACGCCGTACGGAACACATCGTTGTTCGTCAGCCCCGACACCTGCGTCCCGCCCGGCACGTTCGTCAGGTACACATTGGCTTCAGCGAACGCGTCGGCCGCGTCGTCCTCAGTGGTTCCGAACTGCCGTGTCCACGTCCGCGTGTGGTCAGCCGCGTACTTCACCAGCACCCCGTCGAACTTGCCGATGCTCGTCTCCAGCGCACCATCGGTGAAGCCCGCGACGTAGAGGTTCCCCGACCCGTCCACCGACACCGCCGCACCCTTGTCGTTGCCCGTGGTACCGAACTGATCCCGCCACGTCAGTACGCCGTTCTGGTCGACGCGCGCGACGATGAAGTCCTTGTCACCCGCCAGCGCACCCGAGAAGTCACCAGCGCTGTAACCCGTCAGATACACACCACCGGAAGGATCCGCCGCCAACCCCCACGCCTCGTCAGCCGCCGTGGTGCCGAACTGCTGAAGCCACACAGCATCCCCAGCAGCCGAGTATCGCGTCACAAAGCCGTCCACCCCGCCGTACGACGTACCGAGGCTGCCGGCCGTCATCCCCGCCAGATACACCGAACCGCCGGACGCAGCGACAGCCATGCCCTTCTCCTCGCCCGCACTGCCGGCCTGCCGCAGCCACACCTGCTGACCGTCGCTGTTCAGCCGCGCGAGGAACACGTCCTTGTCGCCCTGATTCGCCGCTCCCAAAGCGCCCTTCGTGTAACCGCCGAGATAGATCGCGTCCCCATCGACCGCCACCGAATAGCTGCGATCAGCCGCACCGGGTACGCCGAATTGCTTTACCCACAGGCGATTCCCGGCCCCGTCGTACTGCACCGCGAACGCATCGTCCGTCGTGTTGCCCGCATGCCCGCCGTCGAGATCGCCGTTCGTGTAACCCGTGACCACGACCCGCCCCTGCGCGTCGACCGCCACGCCGTACGCGCGTTCCGTCCCACTTGTCCCGATCGACCGCGTCCACTGCCGCGTCCCGTCCGGGGCGTACTTGATCAGTCCGACGTCCTTCCCGCCGGCGTACGGCGATCCGTCCAGCGACCCCTCGGCAGCGGCCGCCTGATAAACGTTGCCGGAGGCATCGGTCGCGATTCCGCCGGCCCGGTCCTCGCCGGCCGTCCCGATCACCGATGCCTTCATCGGTACGGCGGGCGGCTTCCCGACGTACTGGAAGATGTACTTCGCGCCCTCCACGAACGTCGGTCCCCAGACGTCCCAGTCGTGGCCGCCGTCGACGACGCGGAACTCGCTGGTCAGGTTCGGCACGCGGACCGCCTGGTTGAACACCACGTGCGCCTCGAAGTCGAGGTCGTGGGTGTAGTCGGCCGGCTTCGGGTTCTTCCACTCGTCGTCGCCGACCGCGATGTACAGATGCGACGGCAAGCCCTTCGCGGCGAACGACTTGAAAGCGGCCGGATAGTTCAGCCGAAGGTAGACCGACTCGTTGAACGGGTCCTTGCCCTTGCCGAAGGCACCGAATTCGCGAGCGCTCGAGTCCGCCGGCGGCAGCGGGAAGTACACCGCGGGGCTGAGCACGATCGACGCACCGAACACCTCCGGATGCGCCATCGCGTACCGCAATGCGCCGGCCGCGCCCATCGAGTAGCCGGCGACCGCGCGTCCGTTGCGGTCCGCGATCGTCCGGTACGACGCGTCGATCGCCGGCACCAGGTCGCGGAAGAACGCGGTCTCGACCGGCCGCCCGGGATCACTGCCCGTGTACGCCGAGTCGACGTAGTAGCTGGCTCGGCTGCTCCACGGCGCATCCGGCATCACCGCGATCGTCGGCGGGATCTCACCGGAGCTGATCAGCTCGTCGAGCCGGCTCTTCAGCTGCGTCCACGCCGACATCGAGTCGCCGCGCCCGTGCAGCAGGTAGAGCACGGGGTAGCGCTTGGTGGACTCGGCGTACCCGGCCGGCAGGTAGACGTTGTAGTTGATGTCCTCGCCCAGCGTGGCCGATCGCACGCTCGAGGTGTTGATCACCCCAGGCTGTGCAGGTTGCGAAGCCGATCCAGGAACGACAAAGCTCCCGGCCAAGATCAATGCGGTCAACGCAGGCAGCAGCAGTTTCCTCACGAGCCTGTTTGTAATCGCTTACGTAAACGATTACAAGAAGCTCGACGTCGTACCGAAGAACGGGTAGTAGTTCCAGCGCCGGTGGTCGGCGCAGCGTGGCGGTCCTCCGGATCGCTCGGCGGAGGCCACTACTACCCGTTCTTCGGTACGCGCAGGTCGGCGGCGGGCGACGGGCGGCGCGGGAGCTGCCAGGGGTCAGCGGCCGGTGAAGGTGGGCTTTTGTTTGGCGACGAAGGAGGCGACCGCGTTGCGGTGGTCTTCGGTGTCGCCGGTGAGTTGCATCTTGCCCGCCTCGAACTCCAGCGACTCCGCCAGCGTGTGGGTGGCCGAATAGCCCAGCGACTGCCGCACCGCGCCGTACGCCACGGTGGGCCCGGCGGCGAGCTTGCCGGCCAGGTCAGCGACGGCCGACGGCAGGTCGGCGGCGGGCACGACGGACGTGGCGAGGCCGAGGTCAAGCGCCTCAGCGGCTGGGATCGTGCGCGGGAAATACAGCAACTCGACCGCCTTCGCGTGCCCGATCAGCCGGGGGAGCGTCCACGAGATCCCGGTGTCACAGGACAGTGCGATCCCGGTGAAGGCGAGGTTGAAGCCGGCCGTGTCCGCCACCACGCGGAAGTCGCACGCGAACGCCATCGACGCGCCCGCTCCCGCCGCGACACCGTTGACCGCCGCAACCACCGGCTTCGGCATCTCGGCCAGCGCGAGTGCGATCGGCGCGTAGTGGTCCGGGACCGTGCTCCACAGCGCGGCCGTGTCGTTCGCCTCTAGCAGCCCGATGTGCTCCTTCAGGTCCTGCCCCACGCAGAACGCCCGCCCGGTCCCGGTCAGCACCACGACCCGTACGGCGTCGTCCTCGGCGGCGGCCTGGACGGTGTCGCGGAGCAGGACCTTGGTTGGCGTGTCGAGCGAGTTCATCGCGTCCGGCCGGTTCAGCGTGATGGTGGCCACGCCCTCGGCGACGGCGTAGGTGACGGAGTCACTCATCGTGGTCAGCTCCTTGACAATCGGTAAGCAAATTCAGTGATGGATCAGGCAGTCGTCGACGAAACGCCCGGCCGCGGGGCTCAATCGTTCGGCATGGAAATCGAAGAACGCCGCGGCCCGGGTCCCGGCCCAGTCCGCCGGCAGCAGCTCGTCCGGCAACCCCGGATCCCGGAACAGGAACTTGCGCCACTCATGGACCAATTCCGACCGTACGGCGAACGCCTGCTCGTCGGAGGTGTCGTCGCCGGCGCTCTCGACCAGCGCCTTCGCCTCGATCAGCCAGGCGTCGTACGAGGCGCCCAGTTCGTCGAGTTTCCACACTCGCCGGGCGAACTCGACCGCGCCGGCGTCGACCGGTGCGCGGAAGCGATCCGCGGCGATGCCTTCCATACCGAGGATCTGGTCCACTTCGGCGTCGTTGCGCAGCCCGACCCAGGCGCCGTCGGACAGCGGAGCCCAACCCAGAAAGGCGAGTTGGCTCGCGAGTTGTTCGCGGCGGCGGGCGTTCGGCACCTCGCGGAGGATGCCCAGATGCCAGTGCCGGTCCCAGTCTTCCGGGCCGTCGTCGGCTCCGGTGCGGTAGATCCTGGCAGCCGCGTCGTCGAGGCGGCGACGCGCCCGGGCGGTCAGTGCATATCCAGGCTGGCCGTCGATCCGGACCGGCTCCAGCCAGCCCTGCCGGACCATCCGGGAAACGGCGGTGCGGACGGCCGGTGGATGGACGCCGAGCGGCGCGAGCAGCCGGACCAGAGCGGCGACCGGGGCGCGTGCACCACGTGCGCGCAGATGGTCGCCGTACAGGTCGAAGAGGGCTGAACGGGCGTGCACAAGACTTGAGTCTGCCGCATGGCGCGCGGCTCTGGCCCAGGAATCGGGGATAATGGGTCCTGATACACACTGCGATACGCGCCGACGGCGCATCACCGCACGGCGCCGGCGACGGTACCCAGTGCGGTGTCGTCGCTCAACACCGACACTGGGAAGGGGTGCGCGCATGGCGGCGATGAAGCCGCGGACGGGCGATGGTCCGCTCGAGGTCACCAAGGAGGGTCGGGGGATCGTGATGCGGGTCCCGCTCGAGGGCGGCGGCCGGCTCGTCGTCGAGCTGAACGCGGACGAAGCGACCGAGCTCGGCAACGCGCTCAAGGCTGTCGTCGGCTGACCGAGTCCTCCCGGGGTGCACACACCCGCACCTCTTCAGCGATCGACCCCGGTGGGTGCCCCTTTGCGGCACCGGCCGGGGTCGTTACGGTTGGCCGACAGTTGACAGATCAAACAGTGAGGTCCTCCTAGTGGCGCGCCGCAGCAGCAAGTTCGAGTTCCCGACCCTCCCGGCCGTGGCCTGGCAGCCTGGTCTGCCGGTGCACGGCGCCGCGACCTGGGTGATCGTGGTCGGCGAGGGTGGCCTGCCCGCCGCGGCGAAGGACGCGGGGGAGCGGCTCGGAGTGGACCTCGGCCGGCTGCTGGAGGTGCAGCAGGCGACCGGTTTCAGCCCGACGGCCGGGGCGACGGCGGCGTACCCGCTGCTGACCGGCGAGGTGACCGAGATCCTGCTGGTCGGCGCCGGCGACGGCAGCGGCAAGGACCTGCGACACGCCGGAGCGGCGATCGCGCGGATCGGCCGCGGCAAGGACGAGCTCACCACGGTAGTTGCCGAGGGCATCGATGATGCCCGGCTGCAGGCGCTGGCCGAGGGCGTCGTACTGGGATCCTTCACCTACACGCTCAAGACGGTCGACCCGGGCAAGCCGGTGGTCGGCCGGGTGACGCTGACCGACGGGTCCGAGGCGGAGCGGCAGGCCGTGCTCGACCGCGGTGTCGTGATCGGCCGGACCGGTTGGCTGGCCCGGCAGTTCGCCACCACACCGTCGAACGAGAAGGACCCGGCCTGGCTGGCCGTCCGGGCTACCGAGCTGGCCGCATCGACCGGCCTCGAGGTGAGGGTCTGGGACGAGAAGCAGCTGGCGGCCGACGGGTTCGGCGGCATCCTTGCGGTCGGCAAGGGCTCGGCCAGGCCGCCGCGGTTCATCCGGCTGGACTATGTGCCCGACGGTGCGACGAAGGACACGCCGTACGTCGTCCTGGTCGGCAAGGGCATCACCTACGACACCGGCGGCCTGTCGCTGAAGCCGCGCGAGGGCATGGTGTCGATGAAGCGGGACATGACCGGCGGCGGCTCGGTGATCGCGACCCTGGCGGCGCTGCGTGAGCTCGGTGCGCCGGTGAAGGTGACCGGGCTGATCTGCTCGGCCGAGAACATGCCGTCCGGGACGGCGTACCGCCCGGACGACGTGATCCGGCACTACGGCGGCCGCACCACCGAGGTGAAGAACACCGACGCCGAGGGCCGCCTGGTGCTCGCCGACGGCCTCGCCTACGCGGTCAAGGAGCTCAAGCCGGACGTCATCGTCGACATCGCCACGCTGACCGGCGCGATCAAGGTCTCCCTCGGCTCGATGCTGTACGGCGGCCTGTTCGCCACCGACGACGCCCTCGCGGACAACCTCGCCGACGCGGGCCGGGTAGCCGGCGAGCAGCTGTGGCGGATGCCGCTGCCTGCTGAGTACGAGGAGCTGATCGCAACCCCGATCGCCGACTCCGTCAACAGCTCCAAGGGCCCCGGCTCGATCACCGCCGCTCTCTTTCTGAAGGCTTTCGCCGGCGACATCCCCTGGGCCCACCTCGACTTGTCGAGCATCGCCGAGTCCCCCGCCGACCGCCTCGAGTACTCCCTAGGCGCCACCGGCGCCGGCGCCCGCCTCCTCACCACCTGGCTGACCACCCCCACCCCCACCTCAGGCGTCGGCTGACCCACCCGCCACCCAACCTCAGGCGTCGGCTGACCGCCCGCCCACCCCGCGGCGCGGCGTTTGGTGGGTTCACCCATCAAATGGTGGGTTACCCGCTCGAATCCCGGCGGGGAACCCACCATTTGCCAGGTGGACCAACCAAATGTGGTTTTCCACAGGTTGGGGAATGGGGGGCGCGCGAGGGTGGTGCGAGGGCGGAAGCTTGGTGGGTGAACCCGGAACTGAAACTGGTCGCCGCCCGGCAAGGCGGCGTCTTCAGCCGCGCCCAGGCGATGGCTGTCGGCTACACGCCGGAGCAGATTCGTGAGCGCCTTACCGGCGGTCGGTGGGAGCGAATCCGGCACGGACAGTACGCCGAGCGAGCCGATCTCAGCGCTTTGGACGCCTGGGAGCAACACATAGTCCGCCACCGGCGAGCAGTTCACGCCGCCATGAACTCGATGCGACCAGGATCCGCAGTGGTCAGCCATCACTCGGCTTTGGTCCTGCAGGGCATACCGGTGTGGCAGGTCGACCTTGCCGAGGTCCAGTTGACGCGAACGAGCGGCCGCGGCGAGGTCAAGGCGGGCGTCAGGCACCATCAGGGCCGGCTGTCTCCAGCGGACACCACACGAGTCGACGGGCTGACCACCACCACGATCGCGCGTGCTGTGGTGGAAAGCGCCGCCAGGACGTCGTTCGAGGCTGCCGTGGTCAGCGCTGACGCGGCATTGCGGCGGCCAGAGGTCAGCGCGGAGGACTTTCGCCGGCTGCTCGCCGTGACCGAGTGCTGGCCAGGGAGCCCGGCGATCCGCTCGGTACTTGCGTTCGCCGTTCCGCTGGCCGAATCCGCCGGCGAGTCGCGTCTTCGAGTGCTGATGCGCAACGAAGGATTGCCGCCTCCGGTGCTGCAGGCCGCCTTCAACGATGCCGCGGGGTTCGTCGGCCGGGTCGACTTCTACTTCCCCGATCACAACACGGTCGTCGAGTTCGACGGCCTGAAGAAGTACGCCGATGGATCGCGAGAGGCGCTGATCCGGGAGAAGCTCCGCGAGGACCGCCTCCGTGCACTAGGACTGGAGGTCGTCCGCGTCACGTGGGCAGACCTGCTCCAGCCGGCCCGTACGGCGACCCATATCCGCCAGGCGTTCGACCGAGCCCGCCGTACACGGCTCGCTGGTTGACCCAGCAAATTGTGGGTTCCCCGCCCGAATGCCGGGGGCGAACCCACAATTTCGTGGGTGAACCCATCAAACGAGAGAGGGTCAGGCGCCGATTGCGTTCAGCTCGGTGAGGGCGTCGGGCGGGAGGACGAGGTCGGCTGCGGCCACGTTTTCGCGGAGGTGGGCGAGCGTGGAGGTGCCGGGGATGACGATGCTGGTGGTGGAGCGCTGCAACAGCCACGCGAGGGCGACCTGCTGGGGTGACGCGTTCAGGCGGGTGGCGACCTTGGCCAGGGTCTCGGACTGGAGCGGGGTGAAGCCGCCGAGGGGGAAGAAGGAGGCGAAGGCGATGTTTTCGGCAGCGCAGAAGTCGACGACGTCGTCGTCGTGGCGCTGGACCAGGTTGTAGAGGTTCTGGACGGTGACGACCGGGGCGATGGCCTGCGCCTCGCGGATCTGGGTGATGGTGACGCCGCTCAGCCCGAGATGGCGGATCAGGCCCTCCTGCTGCAGCTCGGCCAGCGCGGTGAACGGCTCGGCGATCGACTCCTCGCCGCCGCCGTCGTGAGTCATCGAGCGCAAGTTCACAACGTCGAGCACGTCCAGGTCGAGGTGCTCGAGGTTCTCGTGGACCGCCGCCTTCAGATCGTCCGGCTCCAGCGCCGGATTCCAGCTGGCGTCGGAGCCGCGGCGGGCGCCGACCTTGGTGACGATGTGCAGGTCCGCAGGGTACGGGTGGAGGGCCTCCTTGATCAGCTCGTTCACGACGGTCGGGCCGTAGAAGTCGCTGGTGTCGATGTGGGTGACGCCGAGTTCGACGGCCTCCCGCAGTACGGCGATCGCCTGGTCGCGGTCCTTCGGCGGCCCGAACACGCCCGGTCCGGCGAGCTGCATAGCGCCGTACCCCATCCGGGTGATGGTGAGGTCGTCGGCGAGGGTGATGGTCTTCTGAGTCATGCCTCCACTGTTCCTGGCGGAGGCAAGGACAGGGAGTGCCCCGCTGTTCCTGGTAGTGACAGGACCCAGGCTGTGCGTGTACGGCGCGGCTACCGTGGAACTCAGTGTGAGGGTGGTGCTGCCGCTTCGTGCGGTGGTTGGATCCCGATCACCTGATGCCTGGCTCTTACCGTGGCTGCCGTCCTTGGATTGGCGA
>NZ_SLWR01000003.1 GCF_004345665.1 Kribbella antiqua | reverse complement strand
GACACCGACGCGGCGCGGCGGAACCCCGGACACCGACGCGGCACGGCGGAACCCCGGACACCGACGCGGCACGGCGGAACCCCGGACACCGACGCAGCACGGCGGAACCCCGGACACCGACGCAGCACGGCGGAACCCCGGACACCGACGCAGCACGGCGGAACCCCGGACACCGACGCGGCACGGCGGAACCCCGGACACCGACGCAGCGCGGCGGAACCCCGGATACCGGTGCGCCGCCGTGTAGCGCGACGCGGCTGGTGAATGTGCGGCGCAGTCAGCGGGCGTCGCATGGCGCGGGTGTCCGATGCTGCGGGTGTCTCACGCGGACTGGGATGGCCGGTGGGTCAGGGACTGAGCAGGAGGCCGCTGGTGAGGGCGCCTTGGCCTACGTTGACTACTGGGCCGGCGCCGGGGACGGCGAAGCGGAGGTAGGCGCCGGATGGTGTGCCGCCGAAGAGGTACGGCGCGATGCAGAACGGCACGTCGGCCTCGCAAACGTCACCCGTGGCCATCTCGACGAACTGCATGGTGAGGCGGTCGACGGGGATGTAGGCCTGCAGGATGTGACCACCCTCGGCGATCGCGGCGTCGAGCGCGGCGAGCCAGGCTTCGGACGATACCTCGGGTCCGACGACGACGCCCACGCCGCCGTACGCTCCGGAGGGCTTCAGCACCAGCCGTTGCTGGTCGGCGATCGCGCGGTCGCGGAGGTCGGGCGACAGCACCTCGGTTCGTGGGACGTGTCGTCGTACGACGGCCGCGTCTTCAGCAGAAAGCGAATCCAGGTCGTCCCAGAGCCAGGCGAAGATCGCCTTGCTGGCCAGGAGCCAGCTGGCGGTGGGGGTGAACATGCGGACCGCGCCGGACCGCACGGCGGTCGCCAAGGCGTCGAGACCGGCGCTCGGTTTGGTGCCTTGCGGGACGAACATCCGCAGTACGGCATCGATCGGGCCGTCGTCAACGCAGAGTCGGCCGGCGTCGTCGAGGGTCAGCCACTCGACCGGAAAGACCCGCATGTCCAGGCCGAGCTGGCGGCCGCGATCGCTGAACGGCTCAAGCAGTTTGATCATCGCCAATCCGTCTTGTGAACCCGGGTAGGTTCCGCCGGTGGTGAAGATCATCGCGAGCCGGTCCTCGCCGGTCAGGTGCAAAGCCGCCCGTACTGCCTCGTAGCGCGCGTCGACCGCGGACGGCAGCGTCTGCAAGCCGATCGGTGACAGCACCGGGTCACCGTCGTACGCCGACAGAAAACGTTGCCCCACTCCGTCGGAGTCGTGGGCGCCACCCAAGGCGCTGTCGATGTTCGCCTCGACCACGTACGGCGTGCCGTCCGCCAGCAGGATGTCCGCCCGCACACCGCCGAGCAGCTCATCGCTCAGCGGCAGATCCTCGTCGAGCAGATCGATGTACCCGGTCGGCATCTCCAGCGCACGCCGCAACCCGCCCGCAGTCGTTGCCCGGCGCAAACATGCGGCCAGGATCAACCGGGCGACAGTCGCCGAGATGTCCGTCATCGAGCGATAAGCAGACGCCGTCATGATCGGTGGCCGCAGCGGCCGCCACTCCTTGTTGTGCGTGGCGACTCCGTCGTACACCTGCCGCCACGACTCCACTCCGCGCGCGAGTAACGCCATACGGACGGTCTCGGGAAAGGAAGGCCACAGATCCGTCATCGTTCCTCCAGTACGGCGTGAATCGCGGTGACCAACTGGTCTCGACCGGGCTGGACCGCGCGGTCCAGAGCCAGAGCGAAGGGCAGAACTGCTCCGTCCGGCCTGGTGACGCGGCGGGGTGGTGCGTCGAGGTCGAAGCGTTCGGCGGCGACCGCGAGAACCTCGGCCGCGAACCCGCTGGTCCGATTGGAATCGTCGATCACCACCAGCCGGCGGGTCTTCGCCACGGACTCCGCCAGACCGTCGACGTCCAGCGGATATACGGTCCGCGGATCGAAGACTTCGATCGAGATGCCAAGGCTCGACAGCTCGTCTGCGGCCGCGAGCGCATCATGGACCAGGTGGCCGAGGGCAACGACTGTCACGTCGGTCCCGGCCCTGGCGATCCGGCCGACGCCGAGAGGTACGGGCGCGAGAGTCGAGAAGTCGACATCGTCGCGGACACCGAGCGCCCCCGATGGCGCGAAGACGACGACCGGATCGTCATCCCGGATCGCTGACACGAGCAGGCCGTAGGCATCGGACGGTGTTGCCGGTACGACAGTCTTCACGCCGACATGAGCGAAGAGCGAGTAAGGGTGGTCTGAATGTTGTCCTGCCCAACCAGTGCGTGAGCCTGAGCCCGGGACGACGTACGTCACTGGGACCTTGCACTGGCCGCCGGTCATTAAGGAGAACTTGTGCGCCTGGTTGACGATTTGCTCGAAGACCAGGAACAGCAGCGACGGGATCTGGAACTCGATCACCGGTCGCAGGCCGGCCAGCGCGGCACCGGTGGCGAAGTTGGTGAACGCTTGCTCGGACAGCGGAGTGTCCAGGACCCGGTCCGAGCCGAAGCGTTCGTACAATCCGGCCGTGACGTTGGACGCCGCGGCCCGGATGTCCTCGCCGAGCAGGAACACCGATGGATCGACGGCCAGTTCGTCGCCGAGGGCGCGGTTGAGTGCCTTGAGATAGGACAGCTTCATCGCATCACCTCCGGGGACGCGTAAAGGTAGGCGAGCGCGGCGGCCGGGTCGGGATGGGCGCTGCCCAGCGCGATCCCGGCCGCCGCGTCGAGCAGGGCCTCGACTTCCGCATCCACGTCCGCCCGATCCACAGCGGTCAGCCGTGCGCCCTGGATCTCCACTGGGTCCCGCGACCGCCCAGCGGAGACTTCTTCGGTCGTGCGGTAGGTGAGCCTGGCCCGGTGTTCGAAGGTGTGGTGCGCGTCGAAGCGGTACGTCGTACATTCGAGGAACGTCGGGCCCTTGCCGGACCTTGCTCTGCCGACCGCGGATTTCGTTGCTGCCAGCACCTTTTCTGGGTCCTGGCCGTCGATGGTGAACCCCGGGATGCCGAAGGCCTGCGCCCGGGCGGTGACGCTGCCGGCAACGGCTGACTCCACTGGCATGGTGGTCGCGTAACCGTTGTTCTCGCAGACGAAGATCACCGGGACCTGCCAGAGCGCGGCGAGGTTGAATGCCTCCAGCAACATGCCTTCGTTCATCGCGCCGTCGCCGAAGAAGGTGGCCGCGACCGTGTCCCGGCCTTGCCGGCGAGCGGCCCAGGCGGCGCCGGTGGCGATCGAGCCCGCGGCGCCGACGATTGCGTTGGCGCCGAGGATGCCGAGGCTGAAGTCGGCCGCGTGCATGGAGCCGCCGCGGCCCTTGTTCAGGCCGGACTCCCGGCCCATCAGCTCAGCGAAGAGGCGGGCCGGATTCACGCCGCGGGCCAGCACATGGCCGTGGCCGCGGTGGGTGCTGGTGATGACGTCCGATGGGCCGAGCGCCGCGCAGACGCCGGCAGCAATCGCTTCCTGCCCGATGTAGGGGTGGATGCCGCCGTCGATCTCACCGGACCGGACGAAATCGATCGCGCGCTCCTCGAAGCGGCGGATCAGCCGCACGGTCCGGTAGAGATCTTGGCTCGTCATGGTCAGCCCAAGACCGCTGGCTGAAGCAGTACCGCGGCCAGGATCGCGTCCCAGAGCCGGGCGCGGGCGGCGAGGGCGTTGTTGATGGTGTCCGCGCAGGCCTCCCACTTGGCCGGGTCGTCACCGCAGAGATCGGTCACCATCTGCATCGCCATCGGCGTGTGCTGTTCGCCGTCCACCTCGATGTGCCGCTCGAGGTAGTCGACGAAGGTGTTGAGCTTGTTGGACCGCTCGTTCACCGCGACCACCTGGGTGAACATGTCCGGGATCAGGTCCTCCCGGCCGAACGCGAACGCGGCCGCCTGGCAGTGGATCGGCGCGTTCTCGATGATGTCCCAGGTCGTCCCGGCGAAGTCGATCGACGCCTGCGGCGCGCCGGCCGCGTGCAAGGACTCGACGACCGGCCGGCCATCGCGCAGCAGGTCGATCAAACCTGAGATGGCGCTGGTGTCCGCGCCGGCCTCCGTCATGCCGCTGACATAGAGCTCGAAGTGGCTGATGAACCCGTCACCCAGCTCGTCGCTCTCCTCGACCATCACGATGTCGTTGATCAGCCGGGGCTGCTGGTGTGCGCGGTCGGGATCCAGGGCACGGTGACGCAGGTGAGCTCGCGCTGGAGTGACTTCAGCAAGGACATGAAGTCCCACACCGCGAACACGTGGTGCTCCATGAAGGTGACGAGGGCCTCGTGCGTGTCCAGGTTGGCGTAGAGCGGGTGCTGCACGACCTTCTCGCGCGCCTCCGTGACCGCCTTCTCCAGCTGTTCAATGCCCGGGTGGGTCTGACCCCAGTCGTAACGTGACATGTGCTGTTCTCCTAGCGGTCGGCCCAGAGCGTTGGGCAGAAGTCGGGGTCGGCGTAGTCGGGCCGGCCGTCGGGCGTCCGCCGTACCAGGACGTCGTGGTTGTACGACGCCAGAGTCCCGTCGGACAGCGGGAACTTGCGGTACTGGTTGTCGCCGTCCTGCAGGTGCAGCGAGATCGCGCGGCGCGGGCCGTCGCTGAGGTTCGCGCCGCTGCCGTGGTAGGTGCGGCAGTGGTGGAAATTCATGTGGCCGCGCGGGATGGTGATCGGGATCTTGACCACCTCGGCGTCGTTGTAGGCAGCGTTTTCTACGAGCATCTGGTCCAGCTGCGAGCGATCGCGTTCGGCGAAGTGGCGGACGACCGTGTCGTCGGAGCCGATCTCCTGCCAGCGGTGACTGCCGTCGACCATGGTGATCGTTCCCATCTCCGGCGGGCAGTCGTGGAACGGGATGAACGCGGTCAGCATCCGGTCCGACGACGAGGACGACCAGTAGTGCTTGTCGAAGTGCCAGGGCACGATGTTCGACGGTTCACCGTGGATCGGCGGCTTGTAGATCAAGGTGGACTGGAAGATCCGGATCTCGTCAGTCTGCGCGAGCCGGGCCGCGACCGCGCCGATCAGCGGCTTGCGCAGGATCTTCGCCAGACCGTCATGCTCGTAGTGAACGTAGTCATTGTGCCGCTGGACGTCGCCCTTGGACGGATCCCAGTAGGCGAGCTTCGGTGGTGCCGTCGGCAACGTCCGGTCGCGTTCGCCGGCGTAGTAGCGCTCGCTGGCGTTGACGAGCTCCTCGGTCTCCTCGTCGGTGAGGAGTTTCTTCGACAGATACCAGCCGTGCTGGTTGTAGAAGGCAACATCCTCGTCGGTCGGGAGGAGTTCGATCTCTTCGGCTGACAGTTTGAAGGTCCTGTACTTTTTGATGCTCTCGCTGCGCTCGATCATGAGGCTCCTGCCAACTCGCGTTCCTTGGCTTCGTAGAGGGCCTTGATGTTGCCGCTGCCGAACGTCATCGCGCCCCGCCGTTCGATGATCTCCAGGAACAGCGTGCGGCGGACGTGCATCGACTCGGTGAAGATCTGCAGCAGCTGTCCCCAGTGGTCGCGGTCGACCAGGATGCCCAGCTCCTGCAGGTCCTCGATCGGGGTGTCGATCTCACCGACCCGGTCGGGCAGCGCCGTGTAGTACGTCGACGGCGTACCGAGGAAGTTGACGCCGCGGCCGGCCAGGGTGCCGACCGCCTCGACGATGTCGCTGGTGCGCAGGGCGATGTGCTGGACGCCGGCGCCCGCGTGCCAGCTGAGAAAGTCGTTGATCTGGCCCGGTCGCCGGTTCGGGTCCGGCTCGATCAGGGTGAAGGTGACGTGCTTGGACGGGCTCTGGACGACCTTCGAATCCATCCCCTGGCCGGCGACTTCGATGTACTCCTCGAAGATCCGCGGGAAGCCGAACACGTCCTCGTAGAACTTCGCGGTCGGCTCGAGGTCGCCGGACGGCACGCAGATCGCCAGGTGGTCGATTTCGCTGAACAGTTTCTCGTCCGGGCCCTTGGCCGGCTCAGCGATGTGGATCCGGCCGGGAAGGAACTCGTGCCGCGGTCCGTGCCGCTCGACCAGCCGATGGACAACGTCACCAAAGCCGGCCACCTCCGCGATCACCACGGTGGTGTCGCCACCCTCGTAGCGGGCCGGCGCCTGGAGTCCTTCGGCGCCTCGGGCAACCAATTCGCCGTACGCCGCCGTCGCGTCGTCGACCTCGAGTCCGACGATCGCGACGCCGTCACCGTGGCGCTGCACATACGCCGCAGCCGGGTGATCCGCGGCCAGGCCGGACGTCAGCACGATCTGTACGGCGTCCTCGCGCAACAGCAGCGATCGCTGATCCGGCAGGCCCGTCTCTGGTCCACCTTGACCGTGGATCTGCAGGCCGAATGCGTGTCCCAGATAGAACGCGGCCTGCCGAGCGTCGCCCACGTACAACTCCACGTGGTCGATCCCGTAGATCTCCATCACTCATTCACCTCACTGTTGATCTGTCGACGCTCCGGCGTACTGGCGGTGCCGAGGAGCAGGCTCACGTTCTGGCCGCCGAACCCGAACGAGTTCGACAGGGCGTAGTCCAGGCGCACCTCGCGCGGTTCCTTGCGGACGTGGTCCAGCGGGCAGGCCGGATCCGGATCGTCGAGGTGGTACGTCGGTGGCACCAGGCCGATGTTGACGGCGAGCGCGGTTGCCGCGGCTTCCACCACGCCTGAGGTGCCGAGCATGTGACCGGTCAGGGCTTTCGTTGAACTTACTGCGGGTGAGTTGTCGCCGAAGGCGAGACCGATGGCGACCGATTCGGCGACGTCGCCGAGCTTGGTGCTGGTGCCGTGGGCGTTCACGTAGCCAACGTTTGCTGGGTCGATTGCTTTGAAGGCCTTTCGCATGCACTCGGTGGCGCCGGTCCCGTCGGGTCGCGGTGCGGTCGGGTGGTGCGCGTCGGCGTTGACGCCGTACCCGGCGATGTCGGCGTACCCACGAGCCTGTCGCTTGGCGGCGTGGTCAACGCTTTCTAGGACGAGCAGTGCGGCACCTTCGCTGAGGACGAACCCGTTACGCCGCAGGTCGAACGGGCGACTCGCCTCGATCGGGTCGTCCCAGCCGCGTGCGAGCGCCCGGGCGTTGGCGAACGTTTCCGCAAACGTCGGGAACAGCGGCGCCTCGCTAGCACCGGCCAGTACGACGTCCACCTCGCCGGAGCGGATCAGGCGGACCGCGTCGGCGATCGCCTGCGCTCCCGAGGCGCACGCCGTACCGACTGAGGAGGTGTAGCCGCGCAGGCCGAAGCGGATCGCGACGCGGGCGGCGGGCATGTTCGGGAGGATGCCGGTGAGCAGGTACGGGCTGACCGCAGCGCGTCCTCGTTCGGCTCGGGCGAGGACTTGCTGTTCGAGGGTTGCCATGCCGCCGACGCCGCCGATGATGGCGCCGATGCGGTCGGGGTCGACGTTGTCGCCGATGATCAGGCCGGCGTCGGCGAGCGCTGCCTCGGCAGCGAGTTGGGCGAGGATGACGGTGCGGTCCATCACCTTGCCGTCGGGGCCGGAAGCGATCGTGCCGGGATCGATCGGCGGGAGGATGCCGGCGAGCTCGATGGAGTTTGCGATCGGATGGTCCGCGGGAGGTTTGACGATGCCCGATCGCCCCTGCAGCAAGGCATCCCAGACGGAATGGACGCTGAGGCCGACGGGGGTGAGCAACCCCATCCCGGTGATCGTCACCCCACCGGCCGAGCCAGTTGCGCGGGCGTCCGCGATCATGCGCGCGCACCCGTCAGGCGTGCTTCCCGGAGCGCGACTTTGCGGACCTTGCCGGTCACCGTGACGGGCACGTCGTCCTCGCCGACCACGCTGACCCTGCGGATGATCGCCGCCACCTCGTCGCCGACGGCCGCCTTCACAGCGGCGGTCCGGTCGGCCTCCGGTGCGTCCGCGGCCAGTTCCAGCAGGACGTCGGCGACGTATTCACCGTTCTCCTGAACGATGATCACCGTGCAGTCGACGACTTCGGGGAGAGCAGCGAGGATGCGTTCCTCGGACATCGAGGTGAAGAGTTGCGGGCCTTCGAAGCCGGCGACGGCGTCGGGGACGCGGTCGAGGTGGAAGTAGTGGCCGGTGACGTCGCGGTAGACCAGGTCGCCGGTGAGGAACCAGCCGTTGAGCCGGAAGCGGTACGTGTTCACCGAGTCGTTCCAGTAGCCGGGTGATACTGATGGCGACCGGAAGCCGAGGAGGCCGACCTTGCCGGATGGGAGTTCCTCGCCGGTGGAGCTGAGGACGGCGGCTTCGGCGAACTGGTACGGCTTGCCGATGCAGCGGCCGTAGTGGTCGCTTTCCATGGTGTGCGTGATGTGGAAGCCGTTGTGCCCCATCTCGCTGGAGCCGAGGCCGTCGACGAAATGCGATCCGCGGACCGTCGTACGCCCGTCCCGGGTGACGATCTCACGGGTGCCGACGGCAACGAGTTTGCGGATGTGCGGTTCGTGCGCACAGTCGCCGGTGTTGAACCACATCCGCACCGAGTCCAGATCGTGCTTGGCCAGGTCCTCGCGAGCCAGACCCGACCAGGTGACGGCGAATCCGTAGACGGCACGTGGCTTCCAGCGTTCGATCTGCCGCAGCACCGTCGGGGCGTCCTGGCTGGAGAGCAGCAGCATCTCGGCGCGGTTGCCGAGAACCTGGTTGACCATCAGGATCGTTGCGGTGTGCGGAATCGGGAGGGCGTTGAGGATCCTGTCAGTGCCCTGCGCCTGAGGCATGGTGAGCAGGTGTTTGAGTGCGGCGTACAGCGTGGTGTGGGTGTGCATAACGGCCTTGGGTACGCCGGTTGTGCCGCTGGTGTGCGTGATCGCGATCGGGTCGTCGCGGTGGTGGCGATAGTGCTCGGGCGCCTTGGCCGGATCGGTGCCGAGGTCTTTCGGTTCTGCCAGGACATCTGTGTGCAGCAGCGGCTTGTGCGCGGCATCCGCCAGTACGGCGGTCACGCGCAGGCGGCGGATGTACTCCTCCGCGATGGGTGGCGCCATCTTGCCGTTGAGCAGGGCGGGGATCGCACCGAGTCTTGTCAGGGCGAGGAAGCTGAGAACGATGTCCTTTGCCTCGGTGGCCCAGATGGCGACGACGTCGCGGCGACCGATGCCGCGCTCGTGCAACCACGCCGTACGGGCTTGGACGCGGTCGTCGAGTTCGCCGAGGGTCAGCGGGTGTTCGGCCGGATAGTGGTCGACCGCGGTGTCGAAGGTCAGGCCGGGACCGTCCGGATCGGCGCCATGGGCAAGCACCGTGGCGAGTACGTTGCCGGCTCCGATGTTCGGATCCGCGGCCAGTCGGGCTCTCAGGCTTTTCATGTCAGGTCTCCCCCACTTACCAACAGGGCGGCGGCTTGTACGCCGGTGATTTGCACGATCAGGACTTGGTCGGCGTCGCCGTCGCCGATCAGCAACGCGGCTTCGTCGAGGCCGCCGTCAGTCACAGCGACGACCGGGCCGCGGAGGTTCCACTTCGCGGCGATCAGGCCGGCGACGCTGTTCGGCACGGATTGGAAGAAGAACAACGGTCCTATCCGTTTGCCGTCGGCAACAGCTTGGCGAACGTGTGCTGCGCTGACGTGATCACCGCTGCTCTCGATCACGATCCCTGTCGCCTCGCTCGGCTGGTGATGCTGAAGGCAACGATCCGCGACGACCGCGGCCAGCGGATTGAACGTCGACAAGACAAACCCAGGCAGTGCCGGCACGACGTCGTCACCCGGCTCCGGCCAGTGAGCCTCGGCGAGCACGACAAGCTCGGGGGTTTCGACAAGCTGACTCATCCCGCACGCACCACCAGAGCCGTGTTCGCCCCGCCGAACGCCGAGTTCAATGTCATCCCGTACGGCGAACCCGCCGGCTGCGGCGCATCAAGAATCAGATCGAGCGCGCAGTCAGGATCAGGTGCCAGAAGCCCCGCATTGACAGGCAGTTTGCCGTCCCTCAGCGCCTGGACGGTCACCACGAGCTCGACGAGCCCCGAGGCTTCCAACGCATGCCCATGCACAGCCTTGGTCGAACTCACCGGCGGACTATTAGCGAACACTGCGTTGAGCGCCGCCGCCTCCGCCGCGTCGCTGTAGTTGGTGCCGGTGGCGTTGGCGTTGATGTAGGCGATGGCGTCGGGTGGGAGGTTGGCTTTCCTGAGAGCGGCTTGGATTGCGGTGGCCAGGCCGCGGCCGTCGGGGGCGGGTTGGCAGGGGTGGTGGGCGTCGCCGGCGCGGGCCCAGCCTGCTAGTTCGGCCAGGCCTTCGCCTGCTTGCAGGACTACCGCGGCTACACCGTCACCGAGGAGGGTGCCCCGGCGGTTGAGACTGAAGGGGCGGACGAAGCCGTCGTCGGACAGCGCGCGGCCGGCGTCGAAGAGGGCGTACTGGTGGGGCTCGACGAGGTAGCCGGCTGCGACGACGATGCGGTCGGCGCGACCGGTGCGGATCAGCGTTGCGGCGTCGGCGACCGCCGTACTGGCTGAGACGCAGGCGCTGGTGTAGACGCGGCGCTGGCCGAAGTCGCGGGAAGGGGCGGTGTGGAGGGCGAGCAAGAGAGGGGTCGTACTGCGGTCTACGCCTGCTTGACCGCAAGCGTTTGCTATCGCGAGATCCAGCTCCTCCTCGAGCGTGCCGACGTCAACTGCGGTTGCGGCGTGGTGGACACGGCGGTTGCCGGTGTCGAAGCGCTCGACCTCGGTGAAGGCCGCTGTACTCGCCAACTGCGCTTCGGGACCGCGGCCGAGTGCGGTCAGGATCGAGAGGCCGGTAATGGAAACCGGTCGGGGTTCAGACATGGCTGGTCAGCACCTCGGCCAGTACGGCGACGGCGTCGTCGACGGTGGCGATGCGTTCGAGCTGGTCGTCGGGGAGCTCGACGCCGTACCGCTGCTCGACCTGATGGACCAGCCAGGCCAGCTCCATCGAGTCGATCCGCTCGGCGCCGGGTGGGCGCTCGCCGAGACCGGCCAGCCAGTCGATGATCTCTGCCCGCCCGGGCGGGGGTGGCATCAGGGTCATCAGACCTGCTGTGCGACTCGGCCGGCTACCTCGGTGGTGAACTCGCCGACCGTCATCAGCGCGAGCTGCTCGGACTCGTCGTCGGAGAACCGGACGCCGAACCGGTCCTCGACCCGGACGGACAGGTCCGCGAGCGCGAGCGACTCCAGGTCGACGCCGGCCGGGCCGAGGGTGGTGTCGTCGTCGACGCCCTCGGTGTCGTAGTTCATGTCCTGCAGTTGCGCGATGACGAATGCGCGTACCTCGTCCTTCATCGGGTTACCTTCTTTCGGTGGACGGTCGGGTAAATCTGTGGGTGGCGCCGGCCGGCGAAGACCAGCGCGCGACAGCTCAAAACCTGTTGCTGGACCTCGCCGGCTTGCTGGTCAACCAGCCAGAGCTCCGGTACGAGCCGAGCGGCCGCCCGTACGTCGATGGGCTGGCGGTGAGCATCAGCCACAGCCGCGAGCTGGTCGCGGTGGCCGCTGCGCTCTCCGGGCCAGTGGGTGTCGACGTCGAGGACGTCTACCCGCGTGAGGTGAGCGCTCTGGCTCAGCGGTGGTTCGGCGCCGAGGAGCTTGCCTGGATGGCGGCGCAGCCCGACGAGCTGACGGCGTTCCTGCACCTGTGGGCGGCGAAAGAGGCGGTCGGCAAGGCACTCGGCTTCGGTCTGAGGAAAGGCGGGTTGCGGCGTCGCATGCCGCTGCCTGTTCCTCCGGGACAGGAGCAGAGTCTGGCTGCTGGACTTGTGCCCGCCGAGCCCACGCTTGCTGTCGTGCATGTGCCTGTCAGCGAGGGAGTCGTGCTTGCGGTTGCTCTGCCGGTTGGAGCCTCCGATGTGCTCCTGGTCGAGTTTCACGGCGCTGCCTTGCGGAGGACGGTCAAGTCGCGGACCAGTTTCCCGGTGGTTGTGCGGGGCAACTGATCGAGGATGTGCAGGGTCCGGGGACGCTTGTAGGCGGCCAGGCGCTGGGCCAGGTCGGCTTCCAGGTGGTCGCGGTCGCGGCGTTCCCGCAGTTGCACGTACGCGGTGATCGAGCCGTCGAAGACGACAACCGCGGCTTCGACCCCGCGGAGCGTGCCCAAGGTGTACTCGACCTCGGTCAGATCGACCTTCAACCCGCCCACCGACACCTGGGAGTCCAGGCGGCCTCTGATGGTGACGAGTCCGGTCGTCGGGTCGACCGCGCCGGCGTCGCGGGTGTGCAGCCAGCCATCGGACCAGCGAGCCGGATCAGAGAGCCCCAAGTACGGCGATTCCGGCCGCCGAACGTGGAGTTCGCCGTCGACCTCACGGACCTCGATGCCCGGGGCCGGCCGGATCGCGGGCCGGTGAACGCCTGCCAGGTCGGTGCCGATGACCCCGACCTCGGTCATGCCGTACATGTTCGCGAGCGGTACGCCGTACTTGATCTCGAACGACTGCGACACAGATGCCGGCACGAGCTCGCCGCCGGTCGTCATCCGCTTGAACTGCGGCAGGTTCGGCGGGCGCTGGACGGACGCGAGCAGCCCGATGTGGAACGGGACGCCGAGCACGGTCGCCGGGGTCCGCCCGGACGCGATTGCCTGGACAATCGCGTCACCGGTGAGGCGCGCCGGAGGGACCAGCTCGACGCCGGCGTGCAGGCCGTAGAGCAGCCCGCCCACCAGACCGAGCACGTGCACCATCGAAGGCAGCAGGATCAACCGCTCACCTCGCAGCGGTACGCCGTCGATCCGCGTGTACCGCAGCACTTCCTCGACCAGGTCCTCCGCGGTCCGGCCGATCACCTTCGACGGCCCGGTCGACCCCGAGCTCAGCTGTACGACGGCATGCGTCGTACCGGCGGGATGACCGGAGTAGCTCGCCACCGCGGTGTCGACCTCGAAGAAGGTACGCAGGCCGGCCGGGATCGGCCGCTCGGGCTCCACCACGACCTGCGGGACCAGTCGTTCGATCGCGCGCCGGACCTCGTATTCGGTCAGCCGGTGGTCCAGCAGGATCGCCTGACCGCCGCTGCGCCACACCGCCAGTAAATGTGTCACGAACGCCATTGATGGCGGTAGCCTCAATGCCGCGGCCCCACCGGGCCGCAAACCAGCTTCTGCCAGTTCGGATTGCCGATCGCGAACCAGCCGGCGCAGTTTCGCCCGGTCAATCGGAACCGAGGTCCCGTCCGCGGGCTGCGTCAATCGAAAGCAGATATCGTTGGCCGGACCGGCCAGCAGCACCTCGTCGACCCACTGGGCACCCTGGCTGATTCCAGGCACCACGACAGCACCGTCCATGGTCATCCGAACTCCAAAAACCGTTACAGACAAAGGATTCGAAGACCAGAACCCCCACCAAGGCCTGGCGATGACGCGACGATACGACACGATCACGCAACTGCGCTATGCACTGGAAGTAGTACTTCAATTACCGCCGGCGACGGCATTCTTCGTCGATTGAATACAAACCATGGAAACCGCTGTCAGTGGTTAGGAATTCAAACCCTCACAATACCCGGCGAAGGTTTGCCCGCAGTCCGCACAAAAGAAAACCCCCGGCATTCGGAATGCCGAGGCGGAAAAGAAGAGGTCAGGCCGTTGCATCCAAGGCCGTCAGGCCGGTGCACCCAAGGTTGTCAGGGCGGTCGCGACCCGGCCCTGCGCGGCCTCGAGGGCGGCTCGGGCCTCGGCGATCGGTGAACCGGTCAGCAGGTGAACCAGGGCCGGCTTCAGTTCGCCCTCGGCGGCGGCCAGGGCGGCTTCGCAGGAGTCGGCGTCGGCGCCGGTCGCCTCGGCCAGGATGCGGAGCATGCGGCCGCGCAGCTTCTTGTTGGTGGCGACCAGGTCGACCATCAGGTTGGACCAGGTGCGGCCGAGCTTGATCATCAGCGTCGTCGAGAACGCGTTGAGGATCATCTTCTGCGCCGTCCCGGCCTTCAGCCGGGTCGACCCGGCGATGACTTCGGGCCCGGTGTCCGCGGCGATCACGATGTCGGCGAGCGGGGCCAGCGGCGCGGCCGGGTTCGACGTCACCAGCACGGTGGTCGCGCCCGCCTTCCGAGCCGCCTTCAGCGCTCCGGCGACGTACGGCGTACTCCCGGAAGCGGCCAGGCCGATAACGATGTCCTGAGCGGTGACAGCGACGGCGTCGGCCGCGCCGCCGTCCTCGGAATCCTCGACGTTCTCGACCGCGCGGAGCAGCGCATCCATCCCGCCGGCGTGATGGGCGACCACCAGCCCCTCAGGCGCATGGAAGGTGGGCAGCAGCTCAGCCGCATCCAGTACGGCGAGGCGACCCGACGTACCGGCGCCGAAGTAGTGCACCCGGCCGCCGCCGCGGACCGCCTCGACGGCGGCATCCACGGCGCGGGCCAGCTCAGGGATCACCACGCCGACAGCACCGGCCACCCGAGCGTCCTCCGAGTTGACCATCTGGAGGATCTCGGCGGTGCCCACCGCATCAATGGCGAGCGTCCTGGGGTTGCGCTGCTCAGTCGGCGTGGTCACAGCTCCGATGTTAGTTTCCTACTGAAGGTTTTTCAATTCTGTTGATCCTTGACGGAAGGCTCATTCCGATCCCTTCAGCCGGTGCCCACGGACCGCGCTCGCAGTCTCCTCGAGCGCCTTGCGCGCATCCGGCAGCACCTGCTGAGCGACACCGATGAACAGGCAATCGATCACTGTCAGCTGCGCGATCCGGCTCGCCATGGCGCCGGACCGGTACGTCGTCTCGCGGGCCGCCGTGGTCAGCACCAGATCCGCCGTCCGGGCCAGGGGTGAACGGGGGAAGTTGGTCACCGCGACCGTGGTGGCGCCGTGCTTGGCGGCCTCCTCGAGCGCCTCGACGACCTCGACCGTCGTACCGGTGTGGGAGATGCCGATGGCAACATCACCCTCGCCGAGCAGGGCCGCACTGGTCAGCGCGATGTGCACGTCCGACCACGCGAAGGCGACCCGGCGGATCCGGTGCAACTTCTGCTGCAGGTCGAACGCCACGAAGGCGCTCGCGGCGAAGCCGTAGATGTCGACCCGTGACGCCTTGACGACCGTGTCGACAACCTTGGCCAGGGTGTCCACGTCCACCTGCTGGGCGGTCTCGCGGACCGCCCGCTCGTCGGCGAACGCCACCTTGCTGACCACATCGGCCAGGGAGTCACCCGGCTCGATGTCACCGCCGACCTCGGGCCGTACGCTCTCCCGCGCCGACTGGGCCGCCAGCTGCAGGCGGAGCTGCGGATAGCCGGGGACGCCGATCTGCTTGCAGAACCGGATGACTGTGGTCTCCGAGGTGGACGCCACATCGGCCAGTTCTGAGATCGTCATCGCCGCCACTCCGCCCGGGTCCGCGAGGACCGCGTTCGCCACCCGCTGCTCGGCCGGCGCCAGCGCGGGCATCACCGCGCGGACCCGGACCAGCAGCGGCCCCGTGGGTTCTGGAGAGGAAACTGAGTTCATGACAGCACGGTACGGCGACTATGCACGAAGTGGGGTCACCGACGCGAAAGTCTCCAACCTGTGGCCGTAAATGATTCCGGCGATCGTTCACCGTCGAGAAGAAGACCATCCTCACTCGTGATCTTCACACCGTCGACATACACCCCACGGCCCTGGTACAGCGGGTCGGACGTGTAGCGCCACCTGATCGTCTGGTCACCGGCGGCGAGATCGGCGAAGACCTGGTGCCAGTGCCGGTCGCCGGAACCGCTGATGGTCCCGTCGGTGTCGATCACGGATCCCCGGTCTAGAACGGTAAACGGCACCTTCGTCCAGGTCGTCCCGTCGGTCGACGACTCCAGATACAGCAAGTCGCTGTCCTCGGTGTCGACGAACAGGTCGAAGGTCAACTTAGCGCCCGTCGCGGGCGCCGCGACTCTTGTTGCGAGGGTGGTGGTTGTGCCATCCGTCGTACCGGAGAACCAGGCGTCCTTGCCGTGCCGCGGGCCGACGCCGAGGGCGAGCGCAAGGCCTTGGACGACGGCACGCCGGGCCGGGTTGTTGCTGCCCCAGTTGCGATTCGGGTGGACCCGGTTGGTGAGCAGGATCGCGAACGAGCGGGAGTCGAAATCGATCACTATCGACGTTCCGGTATAGCCCGTGTGACCCGCCGTCCGCGGACCCGACAGGCCGCTCATGTACCAGCGCTGGTTGAGCTCGAAGCCGAGGCCGTGGTCGTTGCCGGGGAAGGCCTGGTTGAAGTTCGTGATCATCGCGGTGACCGACGATTCCTTCAGGATCCGGGCGCCGCGGTAGCTGCCGCCGTTCAGGAACGTCTGGGCCAGGGTTGCCATGTCGTCGGCGGTGCTGAACACGCCGGCGTGACCGGCGACGCCATCCAGCGACCAGGCGTTCTCGTCGTGCACCGAGCCCCAGACCATGCCGCGCGGTGGCGAGGTCTGGTACTCCGTCGCGGCGATCCGTGGCTTCTTCTTGGCCTCCGGGTTGTAGCCGGTGTCCTTCATCTGCAGCGGTTTGGTGATGCCGTCGGCAACCAACTTGTCGAGCGTCTTGCCGGTCACCCGGTGCGCGACCTCGCCGAGGGAGATCAGATTCAGGTCGCTGTAGAGGTACTTCGTCCCGACCGGGCTGGTCGGGGTCGCGGTCAGCGCCATGTGGAGCCGGGACGCCGGGTCCGGCTGGGCGCTCCACAACGGCAGCCACGCGGGCAGACCGGTCGTGTGGGTCAACGCTTGCCGGATGGTGATCGATTGCTTCCCGTTCTCGGCGAACTCCGGGACGTACGTCGCGATCGGCGTGTCCAGCCCGACCTTGCCCTTTTCGGCCAGCTGCATCACCACGATCGAGGTGAACAGCTTGGAAACCGATGCCATGTCGAAGATGGTGTCGGTGCGCATTGGGATCTGCTGATCGGCCGGCAGCTCGGTTCCGTTGCCGTCGGCATACTTCAGCGCCATCCCGGTCGCCGTCTTCGTCACCACCTTGCCGTCATGGGCGAGCAGGGTGACCGCGCCGGCGTACAGCGGCTTCGCCGTACCGTTCGGGCGGGTCCATGCGTCAACCTGGGCCAGCGCGGCGTCGATCGGTGCGGGATCGAGACCGGCCTTCTCGGGGGTCGAGTCGCGTAACAGGGTCGTCTTCGGCGCGTACCCGTCGTACGGACGGTCGAACCGGCCGGATCTGTTGCCGTCGGCAACTGCAGGGGTCGTCATGGCGAGCATCACAGTGGAGACTATCGCGATTCCCAGGACTCGTTTCACCGATGAGCTCCCTTGTACAGCAGGTACTTCGCCCGCCGTGCGGTCCAGGCGTCGGTCTCCGGCTGCCAGGCCGCGACGATCTCCTCGGCCGTCGCACCGGCGGTGAGCATGGTGCGGAACCGGTCCGAACCGGTGAGCAGGTCGATCCACCGGCCGGGCGGATTCTCGGCCCGCCAGGCGAACTCCGGGTAGAGCTTGCGCGCTTCGACGATCATGTGTGTCGCCGCAGTGATCGCTTCCACCGCATGCGGGTCGGTGATCTGCACTTGGACGCCGCCGCAGAGAATGTTTGCGTTCTTGCTGATGAACGGCGTGAAGTACGCCTCGCGGAAGTCCACTCCCGGCAGGTTCTTCGCCTGCAACGCCTGCGCCCACCGATAGTCGACGTACGGCGCCCCGATCAGCTCGAACGGCCGCGTCGTGCCGCGGCCCTCGGACATGTTTGTCGCCTCGAACAGGCACATGCCCGGGTAGAGCAGCGCGGTGTCCGGCGTCGGCATGTTCGGGCTCGGCATCACCCAGGTCAGGCCGGTGTCGTCGTACAGCTGATCCCGCTTCCAGTTCTTCACCTGGATGACCTGCAGCTCCTTGAGCCGCGCGCCGTTCGCGTCGAGCGGGAGGTACTCGGCGTTGAACAGCCGGGCCAGCTCGCCGACCGTCATACCGTGCTGCTGGATGATCTCCTCCTTGCCCACGCCGGAGGTGTAACCGGGCTTGAGCATCGGACCCCGCGCGTACCCACCGACTGGATTGGGACGGTCGAGTACGACGAAGCGCGCGCCGGTGCGCACGGCCGCGATCATCGCCTCGTACATCGTCCAGATGTAGGTGTAGAACCGCGCACCGACGTCCTGGATGTCGAAGACAACGGTTTCTACGCCGGACTTGGTGTAGAGGTCGGCGAGTTTGGTCGCGGTCGCGCCATAGGCGTCGTACACCATGATCCCGGTGCGCGGGTCGATGTGGTCCTGCTCGGAACCGCCGGCCTGCGCCGTACCGCGGAAGCCGTGTTCGGGGCCGAAGACCGCGACGACGTTGACCTTCCCGGACGCGTGCATGGCGTCGACGATGTGGGTCAGGTCGGGCAGGATGCCGGTCGGGTTGCTGATCACGCCGACCTTCTGCCCGGACAGTGCCCGCCAGTCGTCGGCGGCCAGCACCTCTGCGCCAGTCATCGTTTTCCGTTGCGTCGTCGCTTGGGCGGCCTGGGCTGCTTGCAGGTCGATCAGCGGGGCTGCGGCGAGCGCGCCTGCGCCGGCAATGAGAGAACGTCGCTTCATATCAACTCAATCCGTGGCCGAAGGGGTAAAGGGGCTTCGCCGGGTTGCCGGCGACCGGGATGTCGACGGGCAGCTTGCCGGTCGGCGTGATCTCGCCGTACAGGACCTTGGCCAGCGACTCCATCGAGACCGCCGCGTAGCCGTAGGTGGCGAGGTACGTCGGCGCCTCGTCGAAGTACGCGATGTCATACGGGTCCCGGACCGCCACCACGATCACAGTCTTGCCGGTCGCGAGCAGGCCTTTCACCAGCTTCTGCTGCTTCGCCGCCTTGTCGGTGACGGTGGTGTCCCAGGCCTTCATCGTCGTGACCACCGTGACATCGTTCTGCTGCGCCTTCGCTATGGCGTCCGCGATGGCGGCGTCGGACGGTGCCGCACCGGTCTGGGCGACCGTCGTCGTGGCTCCGCGCTTCGCCAGGCTGTTGGCGAGGGATTGTGTTGTACTCACGCCCCAGCCGGTGACGAGGATCTTCCGGGGCTCGGCGCTCAGCGGCACGGTGCTGGTGTTGTTCTTCACCAGCGTGACGCTCTTGTCGACGATCTGCTGCGCGCTCGCGAGGCTGGCCGGCGTACCGACCGTGGTGGCGATCTTCGAGACGTCGACGAGCGGGTTGAACAGCACGCCGTTCTTCAGCTTCAGCAGCAGGATCCGCATCAGGCTCTCGTCGATCCGCCGCTCACTGATCCGGCCCGAGCGTACGGCGTCCAGGACCGCGTTGAACTGCAGATCCGGAGCCGGCGGCAGCAGCAGCTGGTCGGCGCCGGCCTCGATCGCGCGGACGGCCACCTCGGCATCGCCGTACTGCAGCCGCACCGCGGCCATCTCCAGCGCGTCGGTGATGATCAGGCCCTTGAAGCCGAGCTGGTTGCGCAGTACGCCGGTCAGGATCGGCTTGCTCAGCGTCGCCGGAACCCCGGTCGGGTCGAGCGACGGAACCACGATGTGCGCGGTCATGATCGAGTCGATGCCGGCCTTGATCGCGGCCTTGAACGGCGGCGCGTCGATCGTGTTCCACTCCGTGAGGGTGTGGTTGATCGTCGGCAGCGCGGTGTGGCTGTCGTCGCGGGTGTCGCCGTGGCCGGGGAAGTGCTTCGCGGTCGCCATGATGCCGGCGTCGCGCTGGTAGCCCTGGACCTGGGCGACCGTCATGTCGGCGACGAGCTGCGGGTTGGACGAGAACGACCGTACGCCGATGACCGGGTTGAGCGCGTTCACGTTGACGTCGGCGACCGGGGCGTAGTCCTGCCGGATGCCCATCGCCTTCAGCTCGCGGCCGGTGATGCCGGCGGCGGTCCGGGCGTCGGCCGTGTCGCGGGTCGCGCCGTGCGCCATGTTGCCGCCGAACTGCGTGGCGGGCGGGCCGATCCGGACCACGACGCCCTGCTCCTGGTCGGTCGCGATGGTCAGCGGTACGTGCAGGCCGGTGTTGACGGCGGCGGTTTGCAACTGGTTCGAGTACGTCGCCAGCTGGGTCGGGCTCTCCACGTTGCCGCGGGCATTGAAGTAGATCCACCCGCCCGGCTTGTACTTCGCGATCACCTCAGCCGGCGTGGCAACGCCGTACAGGCTGGTGTTGCGTGTGTCGGGCTTGTTCGCGTCCGGCCCGTAGGCGAACAGGACGAACATCTGCCCGACCTTCTCCTCCAGCGACATCCCACGGATCGACTGCGCGATCCGCGCGGTATCGGAGGCCTCGTCCGGCAGCTCGGGCGGCGGCGCGCTCTGAGCCGTGGACACCCCCACCCCGGCGAGCACTGTTGCGGTAGCGATCCCGACAAGACTCAATCGGCGCAAGGCGGACATGGCAGACCCCCTACAGGTAATTGAATTACAGGCGCTCCCCCGCGACGCGAAAGTTACCCACGACACCCGAAGGAATCAAGGGGAAGCCACTAACTGACGGTCTGTAGTCGGCGTTCAACTGGGGGGTGGGGCTGTGGTGGCGCCGGGGTGGAGTTTGGCGGGGACCAGTTGGGGTGGGAGGGGGTCGGCGCCTTCGAGTTGGCGGATGAGGGCTTCGGTGCCTAGCTGGCCGAGTTCGGGGCCGGGGGTGCGCATGATGGTGAGTTCGGGGTTGGTGAGGGCGGCCATTTCGGGGGCCATCAGCAACGGCAGGACCGAGATGTCCTCGGGGATTCGGCGGCCGAGGCGGTTCAGGCCGGAGACGGCGCCGAGGGCGGCGAACTCGTTGACTATCAGTACGGCGGTCGTCTCCGGGTGGTCGCGGACGAGCCGGGCCATGGCCTCCTGGCCGGCCAGCGTCGAGCCGGAGGACTCCATGACGACCGTTTCGATGCCGTACTGCGGAGCGATCCGGCGGTAAGCGGCTTCGGAGCGGACATAGGGGCCGTAGGTGCTGAACAGGGGATCGTTGAGGTTGCCCGAGATCAGCGCCAACCGCCGATGCCCAAGGCCGTACACGTACTCGACCGCGTCCTCGACCGTCTGGTCGAAGTCGATGTCGACATGCGACAGCCCCTCCAGTGCGCTAGTACGCCCGATCATCGCGAACGGCGTACCTGTCTCCCGAAGGACACTCACACGTGGATCGTCCAGCTGGACCTCCATCAGTACGACGCCATCGACCAGGCCCTGGCCTACCAGCTCAGTCAGCTCGCTGCCGTCGTTGCCGACCGGCCAAAGCACCAGGTGATAGTCCTGCTTGCGGGCCGCGTCGGCGGCGCTGGTGAAGAACTCCGCGGCCGAGAAGCCGAACTTGTGGTCCAGCGCCGGATACGCCATCGCGATGATGTGCGTACGGCGGCTGGCCAGCGCCCGGGCCACCACGTTCCGGCGGAAACCGAGCTCCGCCATCGCCTGCTCGATCTTCGCCCGGGTCGCCGCGGTCACCGGCTTGGTGTCGTTCAGCACGAAGGAGACGGTCGCGATCGACACGCCCGCGCGCTGCGCAACGTCCCGCATGGTCACCATCTGATCGGAACCTCCTTCGAGCTCTTGACAGCAGTGTGACGTAGGGAACATAGTCCTTGGACACCTCAGTTAAGCGGTTTACCGCCCAGCACACAAGAGAACAACCCCTCTCCGGTGGCCGTGGTTAAGCGTTTCGATCAGCGCATCCCCCTGTGCCACTCACCATTCCCACCGAAGGAGCGCAATGTCATGATCAGCAAGCGGATCGCCGCTGGGCTGGCGGGTGCGACGGCCCTGTCGCTCGTGCTGGCCGCCTGTGGCGACAACGGCGGCGGCTCGTCGTCCTCGTCCGGCACCACCGTCTCCAGCCTCTCCGTCCTGGACTACTACAACAACGACCCGGACAAGTCGCTGGTGCAGAAGGGGCTCGACTCCTGCGCGAGCCAACTGGGCATCACCATCAAACGGGAGACGGTGCCTGGTGACACCTTGATCCAGAAGGTGCTGCAGCAGGCGTCGTCGAAGACCCTGCCCGACGTGCTGATGCTGGACAACCCCGACGTACAGCAGATCGCCGCGACCGGCGCGTTGGCGCCCCTGAACGACATGGGTCTGAATGGGGACGGAGTCATCAAGGGCATGGTCGACGCGACGTCGTACGACGGCAAGCTCTACGGACTGGCGCCGGTGACGAACACGATCGCGCTGTTCTACAACAAGGACATGCTGGCCGAAGCCGGCGTGCAGCCGCCGAAGACCTGGGACGAGCTCAAGGCCGCGGCCAAGAAGCTCACCAAGCCTGGCCGCTACGGCATGGCATTCAACGCCAACGCGACGTACGAAGGCTCCTGGCAGTTCCTGCCGGCGATGTGGACCAACGGCGGTGACGAGACCGATCTGACCAGCCCGCAGGTAGCCGAAGCGCTGCAGCTGTGGGTCGACCTGGTGAAGTCGGGTTCGGCCTCCAAGAGCGTCATCAACTGGACCCAGGGCGACGTGAACGACCAGTTCATCGCGGGCAAGGCGGCGATGATGGTGAACGGCCCGTGGCAGATCCCGTCGCTGAACAAGAACCCGAAGGTCAAGTGGGACGTCGTCCAATTCCCGGTGAACAAGGTCGGCCAGACGCCGGTCGCCCCGCTCGGCGGTGAGGCCTGGACGGTCCCGCTGAACAAGGACCAGGCCAAGCAGCAGAAGGCCGCCGACTTCGTGAAGTGCCTGAACTCGGACGAGAACGAACTGGCCTGGGCGAAGGCCCGGTTCACCCTGCCGACCAAGACCGCGCTGCTCGACCAGTACGTCACGGAGGTCCCGTCGATGAAGGCCTTCGGTGAGCAGGTCGTGAACGCCCGGGCCCGGACCGGCAAGCTGGGCGACAAATGGCCGGAGGCCGCCAAGGTGATCTACCAGGCGATCCAGCTCGCGCTGACCGGTAAGGCCTCGGCCCAGGATGCCTTCAAGCAGGCTTCCGGCGGCTGATCGCGATGGCCCACGCAACGCTCACACCCACTTCGGAGGTGAAGGCGCCGGGACCTGCGCGTAGGTCCCGGCGCCACCGGGGTGAGAGCCTGACCAAGGTCCTGTTCGTGCTGCCGGCCGCGCTGGCGATGCTCGCGCTCTTCGGCTACCCAGTGGTGAAGAACCTGCTGATGAGCCTGCAGGACTACGGCCTGCGGACCTTCTTCACCGGGCAGGCGCCATGGGTCGGGTTGCAGAACTACACCGCGGTCGTGAAGGACAAGCTGTTCTCGGACGCGATGGTGAACACGGCGTTGTTCACCATCGGGTCGATCGTCTTCCAGTTCGCCATCGGACTGGGGCTGGCGTTGTTCTTCCACCGGCGCTTCCCGCTCAGCGGCGTACTGCGGTCACTGCTCCTGCTGCCGTGGCTGCTGCCGCTGATCGTGTCCAGCGCGACCTGGCGCTCGATCCTCGAGCAGGACAGCGGCATCCTGAACCGCACGCTGATGGGCTTGCACTTGGTCGACGATCCGGTGCCGTGGCTGAACTCGCCGTCGGTCGCGCTGATCGCGGTGATCGGGGTGAACATCTGGATCGGCATCCCGTTCAACGTCACGCTGCTGTACTCCGGCCTGGCCGAGATCCCGGACGAGTTGTACGAGGCCGGGCAGCTGGACGGCGCCACCGGCTGGCGCTCGTTCTGGTACATCACCTGGCCGAACCTGCGGGCGGTGGCGAGCGTGCTGCTGATGCTCGGCGTCGTCTACACGATCAAGGTGCTGGACATCATCCTCGGCTTGACCGGCGGCGGTCCGGCCAACGCGACGCAGACCCTGGCGACCCAGTCGTACGAGAAGTCCTTCATCGACTTCAAGTTCGGCCAGGGCGCCGCGCTGAGCAACATCCTGATCGCGATCTCGTTCCTGTTCGCGATCTTCTACCTGCGCAGCACCCGGCGCGCCATCGACGAATAGGAGGAGGTACGACGATGACCGATTCAACGATCCGTCGCGCGGTCTACACCGTGATCGGCGTACTGATCCTGGCCGTGATGCTGTTCCCGGTCTACTGGATGGTGAACGCGTCGCTGCAGCCGTCCGGCAACACCTTGACCGCCGGCTTCCTGCCGCTGCACCCGACCTTCGCCGGATACAAGCGGGCGCTCAGCGAGCAGGGCGACAACCTGGTCACCAGCATGATCATCGCGGCCGGCACTGTGGTGCTCAGCCTGGCGATCGCCACCCCGTGCGCCTATGCGCTCTCGCAGTTCCGGTCCCGCTGGGTGTCCGTCGGGCTGCTGGCGATCCTGATCTCGCAGATGATTCCGGGCATCGTGATCGCGAACGCGCTCTACACGGCGTACGAGCGGATCGGGCTGCTGAACTCGATTCCCGGGCTGATCGTGGCGAACTGCAGCAGCGGTATCCCGTTCGCGATCCTGATCCTGCGCTCGTTCATGCTCTCGCTGCCGCCGTCGCTGGTGGAGGCCGCGCGGGTGGACGGCGCCGGGCTGTTCCGCGCGTTCGTCGCGATTGTGCTGCCGATCAGCAAGAACTCCCTGATCACCGCGGGACTGTTCAGTTTCCTGTTCTCCTGGAGCGACTTCCTGTTCGCGCTCACGCTGACCACCAAGGGCGGCGTGCGGCCGGTGACGCTCGGGATCTACCAGTACCTCGGCACCCAGGTGCAGAACTGGAACGCGGTGATGGCGACCGCGGTGCTCTCGGCGATCCCGGCCATCGTGCTGCTGGTCGCCGCGCAGAAGTACATCGCCGCCGGTGCCATCGGCGGAGCCGTCAAATAACCCTTAAGGACAACAGATATGACCATTCGAGTACTCGTGTGGGGCGAGAACCGGCACGAGCAGGTCGAGCCGCATGTCGCCGAGATCTACCCCGACGGCATGCACTCGACCATCGCCGCCGGCATCAGCGAGAACCTGGGCGACAAGGCCTCGGTCAGTACGACGACCCTCGACGAACCGGAGCACGGCCTGACCGAGGAGGTGCTGGCCGAGACCGACGTACTGGTGTGGTGGGGTCACGCGGCACACGGTGAGGTCGAAGACAAGGTGGTCGACCGGGTGTACCAGCACGTTCTGTCGGGCATGGGCCTCGTCGTACTGCACTCCGGCCACTGGTCGAAGATCTTCGGCAAGCTGATGGGCACCAGCTGCACGCTGCGCTGGCGCAGTGAGCGGGACCGCGAGCTGGTGTGGACGGTCAACCCGACGCACCCGATCGCCCAGGGCGTGCCGCACCCGATCGTGATCGAGCAGCAGGAGATGTACGGCGAGTTCTTCGACATCCCGGTGCCGGACGAACTGATCTTCGTGTCGTCGTTCAGCGGCGGCGAGGTGTTCCGGTCCGGCTGCACGTTCCGGCGCGGGCACGGCAAGATCTTCTACTTCTCGCCGGGCGACCAGGACTACCCGGTCTACCACCACAAGGACGTCCGCAAGGTGATCGCGAACGGGGTCGACTGGGTCAACAGTGACCGGCCGGAGCGTGCGCTGCCGACGCTGCTGCGGTACGAGACCGGCGACTTCTTCAACGGTCACGGCTACACCGGCCCGATCGAGGCTGAGTCCGATCAGGAACGTGCTGATGCCTGAACCTTTGCGGCTGCTTCAGGTCGGCGCGGGCGGCATGGGCCGGGCCTGGCTTCGGACCATCTCGGCCAATCCTGACGTCATTCTGGCCGGCCTGGTGGATCTCGATGTCGAGGCCGCCCGCGCGGCTGCCGACGAGCACGGGTACGGCGACGTGCCGGTCGCTGCGTCGATCGACGAGTTGGGGGTCGACGCGGACGCGGTCATCGACGTCACCGTGCCGGTCGCGCATCCCAAGGTGAGCGTGGATGCCTTGCTGCGTGGGCTTCCTGTGCTCTGCGAGAAGCCGCTGGCCGAGACGGTCCGGGAGTGCCTGGCGATGGTGGCGGCGTCGGAGGTGAGCGGGAAGCTGCTGATGGTTTCGCAGTCCCGCCGCTACTTCCGCGCCGGTACGGCGTTCGGGCGGCAGATCGCCGAGCTCGGCACGATCGGGTCGTTGTCGTGCGAGTTCTTCAAGGCTCCGCACTTCAGCGGTTTCCGGGAGCGGATGGCCGAACCGTTGCTGGTCGACATGGCGATCCACCAGTTCGACCTGGCCCGCAAGCTGATCGGCTCCGAACCGGTGTCGGTGTACTGCGAGTCCTACAACCCGGACTGGAGCTGGTTCGACGGCAACGCCGCGGCAACCGCTCTGTTCAAGTTCGCGGACGGCACCCGCTTCTCCTTCACCGGCAGCTGGTGCGCGCCCGGCCTGGAAACCTCGTGGAACGGCCACTGGCGGGCCAGCACCTCCGGTGGTACGGCGACCTGGGACGGCGACGGCCTGCCGATCGCCGAACGCACTTCAGGCGAAGCGCTGCCGCCGGACGTGGTCGAGGACCCCGAGGAGATCGCCGGCTCCCTGGTCGAGTTCGTCGCCGCGGTCCGGTCGGCGACGATCCCGCAGTCCGAGGTCCATTCCAACGTCATCAGCCTCGCCATGGTCGAAGCCGCCGTACGCTCCGCGTCCCTTGGTACGCCGGTCAAGATCGCCGACGTCATCTCAGACGGCTACACCGAGGCCCTCTCCACCGTCCAGGATCCAACCCTCCACACAACCCTCAAGTCCTGGCCCAACGTGTTGAAGGTCGTCGGCCTGGAGTCCTGAGCTTCCGGGGGATCCGGACCCCGGAACCAGTACGCGCGGAGAAGCCCCGTGGTTGCGGCTTCTCCGCGCGTACTCATGTCTCGCGGTCTGCGAGGTTCAGAGCTTGAGGGAGTCCGCGACTACGGCTGCCAGGGAGTGGGCGACTTCGTGGGCGGTGTCGGAGGATTCGGCCTCGACCATGACGCGGACCAGAGGCTCCGTGCCGGAGGGCCGCAGGAGGACTCGGCCGGTGTCGCCGAGGCGCGCGGTGGCTTCGGCTACGGCGGCCTGTACGGCGGGATCGGTGCCGGCGCGGGACTTGTCGACGTCCTTGACGTTGACCAGGACCTGCGGCAGCCGGGTCATCGCGCCGGCCAGGTCGCTCAGGGTCTTGCCGGTCTGGGCGACCCGGGCGAGCAGCATGACTGCGGTCAGCGTGCCGTCACCGGTGGTGGCGTGGTCGGACAGGATCACGTGCCCGGACTGCTCACCGCCGAGCTTGTGACCGCCCGCTTTCATTGCCTCGAGCACGTACCGGTCGCCGACCTTCGTCTGCTCGACCGCGATCCGCTCCCGGACCATCGCCTGAACGAAGCCCAGGTTGCTCATCACGGTGGCGACGACGGTGTCGTTGGACAGCTTGCCGCTGTCGCGCATCGCCAGCGCCAGAATCGCGAGGATCTGGTCGCCGTCGACGAGCTCACCGTTGGCGTCGACCGCCAGGCAGCGGTCCGCGTCGCCGTCGAGCGCGATGCCCAGGTCGGCACGGTGGCCGATCACCTCGCGCTGCAGGCCCTCCAGATGGGTGGATCCGCAGTTGAGGTTGATGTTGAGCCCGTCCGGCGCGGCGGCGTACGTGATGACCTCGGCACCCAGGCGGCGCAGCGCCTCGGGAGCGGTCTGGAAGGCGGCACCGTTGGCGCAGTCGATCACGACCTTGAGCCCGTCGAACCTGTTCGGCGCGGACCGGACCAGGTGCGAGACGTATGTCTCGAAGCCCTTGCCGTCGTCGGACACGCGGCCGACGTCCGAGCCGGTCGGACGCTGCCATTCCTCGCCCATCCGGGCTTCGATGGCGTCCTCGATCACGTCGTCGAGCTTGATGCCGCCGCGGGCCAGGAACTTGATGCCGTTGTCCGGCATCGGGTTGTGGCTGGCGGACAGCATCACGCCGAGGTCGGAGCCGGTCGAGCCGGTCAGGTAGGCGACCGCAGGGGTCGGCAGGACACCGAGCCGTACGACGTCGACTCCGGCACTGGCCAGACCGGCCACCACGGCCGCTTCCAGGAACTCACCACTGGCGCGCGGATCCCGGCCCACAACGGCGCGTGGCCGGTGCCCTTCGAAGGCACCGGCCTCGCCGAGTACGTGAGCCGCCGCGACCGAGAGGTCGAGCGCCAGCTCCGCGGTCAGGTCCACGTTCGCCAGGCCACGGACTCCGTCCGTGCCGAACAAACGACCCATCAGGTGATCAGCGCTTGCTGTACTGCGGCGCCTTGCGGGCCTTCTTCAGACCGGCCTTCTTGCGCTCCTTGATCCGCGCGTCGCGGCTGAGCAGGCCAGCCTTCTTCAGACCGTCGCGGTTCGCCTCCCGGTCCGCCTCGTTGAGGCAGCGGGCCACACCCAGCTGCAGCGCACCGGCCTGGCCGGTGATGCCGCCGCCGTTGATCCGGGCGATCACGTCGTACGAGCCCTCCAGGCCCGCGACGACGAACGGCTCGTTCACGTGCTGCTGGTGGACCTTGTTCGGGAAGTAGACGTCAAGGTCCTTGCCGTTGATCTTCCACTGGCCACTGCCCGGGACGATCCGGACGCGGGCGACAGCCTCCTTGCGGCGGCCGGTGGCGCCGGCCGGGTTGATCACCGCGACCCGGCCCGTCTCGGCGCGCTGCTCCGGAGTCGGGTTCGTCTCGGAGGTGTAGGCGACCGGGCCCTCGCTGTCGATGGGGACCTCGGCGTCGAAGTCGTCGGTCTCGGTGGTGATGTCGCTCACGCTGGAAATCCTCGTTTACCTGGCTCGTCGATCGCTTACTGGGCGATCTGGGTGATCTCGAACGGCTTCGGCTGCTGGGCGGTGTGCGGGTGCTCCGGACCGGCGTACACCTTCAGCTTGGTGAGCAGCTTCCGGCTCAGGCGGTTCTTCGGCAGCATGCCCCAGACAGCCTTCTCGACGGCCTTGCGAGGGTCCTTCTCGAGGATCTCGCCGATCGGCGTGGCCGTCAGACCACCCGGGTGACCCGAGTGGCGGTACGCCAACTTGTCCGTCCGCTTGGTCCCGGACAGGGCGACCTTGGAGGCGTTGATGACGACGACGAAGTCGCCGCCGTCCACGTGCGGCGCGAACGTCGGCTTGTGCTTGCCGCGCAGCAGGGTGGCGATCTGGACGGCGAGCCGACCGAGCGTGACGTCGGTGGCGTCGATCACGTGCCACTCGCGGGTGACGTCAGCAGGCTTCGGGCTGTACGTGCGCACGGTCGTTGACCTTCGTTTCTGAGTTGACAAACTGGAGGTTGACAAAACTGGTACGTCGGCGAGCGGTCCGCCGACGGGGCTGGGACCTGGAACGCACAACAGCAGCCCAGAATACCGGCGTGGTCGGCCCCGGGTCAAAGCGAGCGAATCGCCGCCACGCACCCCGGCTTGGATGCGGCCCGGGACCGCACTAGTTTAGCGGTGAAGATTGCAGTCCGACCCGCGTCCCGCCGGCTGACCTAACCCTCACTCACCAGGCGATGACGCCAGCTTCCGAAGAGGGCATTGTGACCGAACAGTCGCTCACCGTCCGGGACAACCGGACCGGCAAGGACTTCGACCTTGCCATCACCGATGGCACCATCCGTGCCGCAGATCTCAAGAAGATCAGTGCAACCGACGGCGACGGTGGCCTGGCCACCTACGACCCCGGCTTCGTCAACACCGCCAGCTGCCGCTCCTCCGTCACCTTCATCGACGGCGACAAGGGCATCCTGGAGTACCGCGGCTACCCGATCGAGCAGCTCGCCGAGCAGTCGAACTACCTCGAGGTGGCCTACCTGCTGGTGAACGGCAAGCTGCCGAACAAGGCGGAGTACGAGGCCTGGGCGCACGACGTGACGTATCACACGTTCGTGCACGAGAACCTGAAGACCTTCATGCAGGGCTTCCGGTACGACGCGCACCCGATGGGCATGCTGGCGGCCTCGGTCGGCGCGCTGTCCACCTTCTACCCCGAGTCGCGCAACATCTTCGACGAGGAGTCCCGGGCGCTGCAGATCCGGCGGCTGATCGCGAAGATGCCGACGCTGGGCGCGTTCGCCTTCCGGCACGCCCAGGGCAAGCCGTACGTCTACCCGGACAACGAGCTCAGCTACACGGCGAACTTCCTGTCCATGCTGTTCAAGATGAGCGAGCCGAAGTACGCCGCCGACGACCGGCTGGTGCGGGCGCTCGAGATCCTGTTCATCCTGCACGCCGACCACGAGCAGAACGCCTCCACCAACGCGGTCCGGGCGATCGGCTCCACCCAGGTCGACCCGTACACGGCGGTGGCCGGCGGCGTCGGCGCACTCTTCGGCCCGCTGCACGGCGGCGCCAACGAGGCGGTCCTGAAGATGCTCCGCCGGGTCGGTTCGGTGGAGAACATCCCGTCGTTCATCGAGGGCGTGAAGAACGGCGAAGAGCGGCTGATGGGCTTCGGCCACCGGGTCTACAAGAACTACGACCCGCGGGCCAAGATCATCAAGCAGGCCGCCGACGACGTGTTCGAGGTGACCGGGATCAACCCGCTGCTGAAGATCGCCGTCGAACTGGAGAAGATCGCGCTGGAGGACGAGTACTTCGTCTCCCGCAAGCTCTACCCGAACGTCGACTTCTACTCCGGCCTGATCTACGAGGCACTGCAGTTCCCGCCGGAGATGTTCACCGTGCTGTTCGCCATCCCGCGCACCTCGGGCTGGCTGGCGCAGTGGCTGGAGATGCTCGGCGACGGCGACCAGAAGATCGCCCGGCCGAAGCAGATCTACACCGGCGAACGCGGCGTCCCGTACGTCCCCATGGGCGACCGCTGACCAACCTCCAGGAACGGCCCCTCGTCACCGAGGGGCCGTTTTTGCTGCCGTTGATTGGAGATGGCCCCGGGCGGGCTTGGTGCCTCGGTCCGGGGCCATCCGGCGCCGCTGCCGACTACGACGCGACCGGGGCGCTCGCCGGTTCCGTCAGCATGGTGACGAACTGGTCGACCATGCCGCGGGCGCGGATCATCGCTACGTGGTCGATGTAGTCGCGGGACTCCACGATCAGGCCGTCGCGGACCCGGAGGACGAAGACGCAGGGGGCGGTGAACGGCGCGCCGGTCGCGATCACAGTGCCCGCGTAGTCGAACTCGGCGACGATCACCTCCGGGTCGGCGGTCTGGTGGATCCGGATGTTCTCTGGCTGGAACTGGATCGTTCCGGCGACCCGCGGCGCGTTCAAGCCGAAGTGTTCGCGTAGCGCGTCCCGGGTCAGCAGCGGGTGATCGCCGTACGGGTTCATCGGGTGGCGTACGTCGGTCTGCTCGGCGTACAGCTCGGGCAACGCCTCGAAGTCGCGGTCGGCGACGCCGTGGACCAGCTTCAGGAAGACCTGCTCGGGAGTCATGGAGATACCCTTTCAAGATAAACGGAGTAGCGACTCCGAATATACGGAGTACCGACTTCGTTTACAACCCCCGGCCGGGCAGCGGCGTCTCCTAGGCTGAGAGGTGACGGAAGGGAGCAGGGTGCGAGCAGACGCGCGGGACAACCGGGCCCGGATCATGACCGCGGCGGACGAGGTGTTCGGGCGGTCGCCGGGCGCCTCCACCGACGACGTGGCGAAACTGGCCGGCGTCGGCATCGCGACCGTGTTCCGGCACTTCCCGACCAAGACCGACCTGCTCGAGGCAGTGCTGACGCAGCGGCTGGAGAAGCTGCGCGACCGGGCGATCGAGCTCGCGGACAGCGACGACGCGGGTGAGGCATTCTTCGGCTTCTTCACGCAGGTGGTGTCGGAGTCGGCTTCGAAGCTGGCGATCGCCGAGGCGTTGACCGCCGCCGGCTCGGCCGCGGGAGCCGACGCTCGCAACGCCGGGAGTGGGCTGCGGGAGTCGTTCGACGCTCTCCTCAGCCGCGCCCAGCGGACTGGCGCCGTACGGTCGGATGCCGGGTTTCCTGAGGTCTATGCGTTGCTGATCGGTGCGTCCCGCGGTGCGACCGCCACTGGGCTCGAGCCCGAGGTGCGGGACCGGATGCTCGGGCTGATCTACGACGGTCTGCGGCCCAAGGCGTGAGGCGGCGCTGGAGAACGTGGTCGCGCCGACGTCGAGTGGTGAGCGTGCTCGCGCTCGTCTTCATCCTGCTGGTGCCGGCACCACTCGGTGCCTACGCGGTCTACCTGCGAGTCCAGTACGCCGGTGAGCCGTCAGCCGAGGCCAGGACGCGGAACAACGACGCACTGTGGCTCGGCCATGCCTGGGTGGACGGACGCAAGACCGAGGCCGACGTAACAGCTCTGGCCGAGCAGCTGCAGGGCACTGGGATCCGGGACCTCTATGTGCACGCCGGTCCACTAGAGCACGACGGCACTCTGCCGTTGGCATCGGTGTCCCCGAAAGCTCGCTGGTTCACGACCGCCATGCGCGCCGCGGCTCCCGCCGTACAGGGCATCCACTTCGACTTCGAGCCGGTGCAGTCTGGTTCGAAGGGCTTCCTCGCCGTACTGGATCAGACGCATGAGCTCACCACCGCCCGTGGTGTACCGCTGTCCGTAGCGGCAGCGCAGATCGACCCGATCTTCCACGTCAACGTGCTCCCGCTGCTCCTGACCGGCGAGGGCAAGTGGTGGTCGCACGGCTACTTCGCCGAAGTCGCCCGCCGGGTCGAGCAGATCGCCGTGATGTCGTACGACACCGCCATGCCACTCCAGTCCCTGTACGGCGGCTATGTCGCGCAGCAAACGCAACTGGCGTTGGAAGCCACGCCTGCATCAACGGACCTCCTCATGGGCCTGCCGGCGTACTGGGAGAGCAACCCGTCCCACTGGGGCCATGCGGAGACGGTCGCCGCCGCAGTCCGCGGTGCACGCCTCGGGCTGGGCGCCTCCACTCGCAAGAACTTCGGCCTGGCCCTGTACATCGACTTCACCGCTACCCCCGAGAACTGGGCCGCTTACCGCGATGGTTGGTGCGTAGCGCCCTAAAGCAGTACGAGGAAGGCCACTGCACATGCCACGTAGTAGACAGCCTCGATCACCAACTGGGGTGTGAGTCGAGGGCCGGCAGCCGGTGCGTCGGTCTGCGCCCGCAACGCTTCGAAGACGGCGGCAACCTCGCCGGCCTGCCCTTTCGCCACGCCGCCGACGACCTGCGATCCCCCATCGGTCCTGAGCGTCACCCGGTCACCGTTGACCTCGATCGACTCAACGGCTTGCCAGCCCACGACTCGCTCCAGCGGACTGCGCCGAATCCGCAGCTCGGTAGCAGAGGCGACAACGGCGTAGAAGAGCTCCTCGGTCGTGAACCGAATGAGCAGCGCGCCCGCCACCACTGCGACGATCACAGGGAACCAGTCGCCCCAGCTGGTGAAGAGACCGACAGCAGCAGGCCCGGCCAGCAGAGCAGCGACCAGCACCGGGCGACACCACGCCTGGGCCGGTTCGATCGGCACGGACCACGGCAGCGTCGGAATCTCCCGCACGGGGTCGATGAGGCCCGCAGGGCGGCCAGCCATCTCGTGGACCTCGAGATCCAGCCTGTCGCCGGTCTCCACGCTCCACGGCGTACGACGTGGTGTGCGCAGCCCGGACACCGGACGGAGTGGCGTGTCGCCGATCAGGATCGTCGGCCAACTGCCCTCTGCGAGGTCGCCGACCAGCACTGCCTCACCGCGGTACTGCCGCAGCGTCCGGACCGAGTCGAGGCGCATCGAGGCCGTTAGGTCGTCCTCGGCTTCGTTCAGCAGGTCGATCGCGCTGGACAGCCGTTCGTCCGCCTCCCGGTCGTCCAACGCGACGCGAAGGAAGCCGAGCAGCACATCACCTTCGGTCGAGCGGATGGCGAAGCTGCCCGACGCATCCGGGTCGATCCGGACCGGCAGCCCTGCCTCCGTCCGAGATCGCCGTACGCGCGTCCTGCGGAGCTGGAGGTCGCGCAGTACGAACAGGATCGTCAGCAGCCACGCACCGCCGGCCACGGTGTACCACCCGGCAGCCAGTGCCGCTGCTCCGGCCAGCGCCAGCACACCCGCGATGACGAGCCGTGAGGTGACACCGACCCGCGCGGCGGCCGGGATCGCCACCTGTTGGGTGGGCAGGTTCACCGTCAGGGCTGACTGCCGGTGGCGGGTGTAGGTCAGCCAGGCCAGGAACAGCGCACACGCGCCGGCGTAGAGGCTCCAGGCAACCAGCGCCCCGACGGCGTCGCCGTAGTTCAGCTCGAACGCCAGGAACACCAGACCGGCGAAGGCGGCGAGCCTGGGCTGCCACCAGCACAGCACCAGCGACGCATAGCAAGCGACCATCGCGAGGGAACCGAGAACGCCGCACCGGTCGCCCGGTGTACACCGGCTGCCGTCCGACGACACCGTGACCACAACCGCGACGATCCAGCCGAGCGGCATCAGCCAGCGATAGAGCCAGCTGGGTACGACGGTGTTGGCCCAGCGGGTGGCCACGGCGTCTGTCATCACGAGTTCCCCCTCGCTTCAGGTGGGAGAACTCTAGGGCTTAGCGAGCGCGTTCTACACGACCTTCGTCCCACACCGGCTCGGCGGATTCGTAGACGGAGCCGTCGGCGCCGAAAACGAGGTAGCGGTCGAAGCCGCGAGCGAACCAGCGGTCGTGCGTCACCGCGAGCACCGTGCCGTCGAAGGAGTCCAGGCCCTCCTCCAGCGCCTCGGCCGACTCGACGTCGAGGTTGTCGGTGGGCTCGTCCAGCAGGAGCAAGGTCGCACCGGACAGCTCCAGCAAGAGGATCTGGAACCGCGCCTGCTGACCACCCGACAGGCTGTCGAAGGTCTGCTCGGCGGCGTGCGCCAGCTCGTACCGGTCCAGCTTGCGGGACGCCAGCTCCCGGCCCATGCCCTCCCGATGATCGTCACCCCGGTGCAAAATCTCCAGCAGGGTGCGACCGACCAGCTCCGGGTGCTCGTGCGTCTGCGCGAACCATCCCGGCCGTACGCGCGCACCGAGCTTGGCGTTGCCGGTGTGCGCGACCGGCGAGATCGGTACGTCCCCAACCGGCTGGTGCTCGACGTCGGGGTCGGAGCCGCCGTTGGCGAGCAGACGCAGGAAGTGCGACTTGCCGGAGCCGTTGGAGCCCAGTACGGCGACACGTTCGCCGTACCAGACCTCGAGGTCGAAGGGCTTCATCAGACCGGTCAGCTCGAGCCCGGTGCTCACCACTGCGCGTTTGCCGGTGCGACCGCCGGTGAGCCGCATGCTGACCTTCTGCTCGCGCGGGATCGCCTGCGGCGGCCCGGCCTCCTCGAACTTGCGCAGCCGGGTCTGCGCGGCCCGGTAGCGCGACGCCATGTCGGAGTTGTACGCCGCTTTCTGCTTGTACATCAGCATCTGCGCCCGCAGCTTGGCGTGCTCCTCGTCCCAGCGCTTGCGCAGCTCCTCGAACCGCTCGAACCGATGCTGCCTGGCCTCGTGGTACGTCTTGAAGCCGCCGCCGTGCGTCCACGCCGTATTGCCCGCCGCACCCAGCTCAACGGTGACGATGCGAGTGGCAGTGTTGGCGAGCAGCTCACGGTCGTGGCTGATGTAGAGCACGGTCTTCTGGGTGGCGTTGAGCTGCTCCTCCAGCCACCGCTTGCCCGGTACGTCGAGGTAGTTGTCCGGCTCGTCCAGCATCAGAACCTCGTCCGGGCCACGCAGCAGCGCTTCCAGGACCAGACGCTTCTGCTCGCCGCCGGACAGCGTCTTCACCTCACGCCAGCGGCAGCGGTCGAACGGCACGCCGAGCGCGGCCGTCGTACACACGTCCCAGAGGACCTCTGCGTCGTACCCGCCGACCTCGCCCCACTCGGCCACCGCGTGGGCGTACTTGAGCTGGGTCTTCTCGTCCTCGGACTCCATCATCGCCAGCTCGGCCTTGTCCAGCTTGGCCGCGGCGGTCTGGATCGCCTCCGGCGCGACGCCGAGCAGCAGGTCCCGGACGTTCGACGAGTCCCGGACCGAGCCGACGAACTGCCGCATCACGCCGAGCCCGCCGGATCGCGAGATGCTGCCGCTGTGCGGCTTCAGGTCACCCGCGATGATCCTGGTCAGCGTCGTCTTCCCGGACCCGTTCGCGCCGACCAGCGCCACCTTGGCGCCATCCCCGACCCGGAACGTGATGTCGTCCAGCAACACCCGCCCGTCCGGCAACTCGAACCCGACCCCGGCAACATCCACGTGACCCATGCGCCCCAGTCTGACCGCCCGGACCACCGGCTCGCGACCCGTTATCGACCCCAAGCGACGGCAGGATGACTCCGTGACCGGCGTGATCGTGAGGCTGGGACCGGAGATCACGCCGGGCAGCCGGGAGTACGCGTGGGTCGCGACCATCATCGACGCCAGGGAGCGCCGTACCGGCGAACTGTCGGGCTGGAACGGGCGACTGTACGAGCAACCGGACAGCAGGGCGATCCGCGACGTGAACCCGATCATCGTGGCCCAGGTCCGGGCCAGGCTGACCGAGCCGCTTCGGCACGAGCTGGCCCTGCTGTACGGCTACGAGGGACCTCGTCGGGCCGAACTCGGCAAAGTCCTGACGGACGACGAGCTCGCCGGAATCGGTCGCGAGAACGGCGATCGGGCGGGTCAGGGGCAGCGGCGGGTGGCGGCGCCGCAGCGAGTACGCCGGCAGTTGCAGGTCCGGCTGGGGCGGTGTCGGGCCAGGTGCTGAGGTTTCGCAGGCCGGAGCGGGGTTCGGTTGTGGAGTGAGGTCACCAGTCCTTGAGGGCGTTCAGGTAGGTGCCTTCGGTCGGGCGGACGCTGCCGACCATGAAGAGCTTCAGCGGTGCGGAGTAGAGGCCGAAGGTGCCGGAGCCGGTGAAGAAGCCGGCCGAGTCGCAGCCGTCGTACTGGACCCAGACCTCGCGGATGCCGGCCGCGGTGTCGAACCGCAGCACGATCGCCTCGGACGGCTGGGCCGCCTGGGGGGGGCACTTGAACACCGGCAACTCGGGGTTGCGCTCCGGCAGCACCTTGATCGCGTCGACGACCTGCTGCGCGACGGTGGCGTTGAAACGCTGCTGGCCAAGCAGCATGGTGGCGCCATTCGTGAGGCGATAGCGGCAGGCCTGCATCCCTTGCACCGGCGTCTGGACGTCCAGACCGGTGCCCGCCGGCAGTACGACGCCACCCTTGAGGATCGGGTGATCCGGTGGGCAGGCCACAACCAGCCCCTGTGTGGGCAGGATGTTGGGCTGGTGTGCTCCCTCTTTGCTGTCGCTGGAGCCCGCGCTCGAGCTCGTGGTGGACGGTGTCGGGCCAACAGCGTTCCACACCCCGCCGATGCCTACTACGACCAGCACGGCCGCAGCGGCCATGACCATCGTCTGCCGCCGCTTGCGGACCCGTCGGCGCGCTTCACTGGCCAGTCCGTTCGCTCGCAGCCCGATTGCGGCGTCCGCCTTGCCCTGGAAGGCAGAGGTGATCTTGGCGCCGAGCTCCTGCTCAGGCTCGTCGTGCTCAGGCATCCTCCGCTCCTTCCTTGCTCAGCGTGGTCTTCAGTGTTGCCAGGGCTCGGTGTACATGCGACCGGGCCGTCGCTTCCGCGCAGTGCAGCAGTGCACCGATTTCGGCGTACGAGAGCTCCTCGTAGAAGCGCAGTACAACGGCTGCCCGTTGTTTGTCGGGCAGTGTCGCGCACAGCGCCCAGACGGCGTCCGACTCGGCTCTGTCCGCGGCACCGTCCGGCGACGGCAGAGCGGTCCTGACCGGGTCGGCAGCCGGCGCCTCCCGTCGGCGGAAGCGACGCCACCAGGAGATGTGTGCATTCACCACCATCCGCTTCACGTACGCCTCGGGATCGTCGGCACGGCTCACCCGGCTCCAGCGGGCACAGGCTGTCGTCAGGGCGTCCTGAACCGCGTCCTCGGCCAAGGTGACGTCACCCGTGAGGACGTACGCGAAGCGCAGCAGCGCGTCCGCCTTCTCGGTCACCCAGAGCTCGAAGTCGATCTCGCCCGCGCGTGCCTCTGCTGCCGCCAAGGCTGCCTCCATACCCTCAGGACGGCCCCGCCGCCGGATCCGTTGCAGCCAGTTCACGCATCGCTGGTTGACACGGTGGACAAATACCATCACATCCCATGGACCGCGGAGTGCCACTGGACCGGCAAGAGAACCCCTGGCGAGTCATCGACAACCTCCACTACGCCCTGCGCGACCTGACGCCGTTCCCCAGCCAGTGGAACGAGCAGGTGAACGTGGAGCAGCATCCTGATGGGGTGACCTTCGAAGGGGCGGTGCACGACGACCGCTCGATGACGCTGAGCGGCGGCACGTACGCCTACCTCAGGGTGGCCTTCCAGGAGATGTACGTTCAGCGCGCCGCCACCGACCCTCGCCCTGATCGCGACGTGGTCAGGCGGGTCCGGAGCGCCGTGGGAGTCTTCGTCGACAACTACGTGGCGCTCTCTCAAGAGCCTGCGCCGGACGACGACGCCGCGACCAGCGCCTTGGATACCGGACTGCGGGCGAACACCACCGCGTTCTACGTCCCGAGGGTGATGGCCGACCTGCAGCTGGACCGGGGCTTTCCGGACATCCTGGACCTACCGGCCGAAGACGAGCACCCGCGGCTGCAGGGAGCCGTCGAAACCCTGTGCGAACAGGTCGGCGAAGCCGCCAGGATCGCGCCCGACGACCTGCGCGACCGGCTCCAGGCGACACCCCCGGCCGAGCGCTGGAACGAGCTGTCCGAGGTGCTCATCCAGCAACGACTCGGTGCGCGGCTCGATCGGGGCTACGGGTTCGCCGGCCGGGTCCTCCCCGAGGACGCCGCCCGCATCAAGGCTCTGCTGGTCAAGGATCTGAAGACCGGGTTCGAGGCCGTTGCCGCGAGCACCGAAGACTCCCGGAGCAACGGCCAGACGATCGCCGCGGAGGCAGTTGAGCGGGCGACCGAGCACCTCGACACCTTCGCCAACTCCGGCCCGAAGCCGGTCGAGCCGCCGCCGCACCGCAAGGAACCCGCGTACGCCGAGGTCTCGGCGATCGTGGAGCGGGTGCACCGCGATCTCGCCATCGGCCGCACCGGCGACCACCTGGCCTGGGTACTGACGCCCGGCCACGAGATCAACGGCTGGAACGGCTACCTGGAGGCGACGAACCGGGGTATCCGTGACCTCGGCGAGGCTCGGCCGGACGGCAGCCTGGCGTTCGACGTCCAGCGCGTGCTCGCGCCACTCGAGAAGGCGCACACGGCGCCGCGACCGCTCGATCCGGAACTCCGGGCCGACGTGCGCCAAGCCTTCGTCGTCGTCGCCCGCGAGGCTGCCCGCCTCTGCTCACCCAGCGATCCCGGCTCGCAGCACGATCCCGCAGCGCAGGCGATGGAGGATGCGCTCGTCAGGCGCTACGCCGAGGGGCAGGCCGACAGGCTGATGACCGACCTCGGGTACGGCACATCGGAAGCCCAACGCACCGTCGGGACCCCGGCGGACCGCACGGTGGCCGTACTCACGCAGTCGATCGGCCAAATCAGCCGGATGAGCGAGCAACAGGTCGTCTCTCAGCTGCTGACCACCGGACAAAGCGATCGGTTCGCCAAGGCGGTCGCGCTCGGCCTCGGCAAGGACACCCCGCGCGACGCGGCGGGGCAGCAGGACGTCCATGCTTTCCTGGTGCCCAAGGTTCAGGCTGCCTTCGCGCAGGTCGCCAGGCCGGAGAGCAGATTCGGCTTCCGCACCGGCAATCGCGGTGAGCGAGCCGAGAAGCTGTGTACCGACGCGGTCGCCGAGATCGCCCAGGCCAAGGACTACTACGCCTCGCTGCCCAAGGGCGGAGGCGGTGCGGATCTTCAGGACAAGTCCCAAGCGGCGGCGATGACCGGGCAGCCGGGGCCAGGATCGCATGCCGCGGCCGGTGCCGCCGCGGGCCCACCACTCCCGCCGGCCGCGATCGTGAGAGCCCCCGGCAATGAGCGCGACGGCCGCTGACATTCACCGGGTGACGTGTAGGACCCGGAATCCCTTGGCGCTCGCCTTCCGCGTGCAGGGGTAGCCCTGCTCGGTCAGCCAGCGTTGGAGGGAGTCGCCGCCCAGGTTCTTGCCGACGACGAACCAGGCCACGCCGCCGTCGGCGAGCCGGGCCAGCCAGTGCAGCAGCATCTTGTGCAGCTCTGGCTTGCCGATGTGGATCGCCGGGTTCGACCAGATCTCGTCGAACCGCACGTCATCCGGTACGCCGTCCGGGAGGACAGGGTGCACGCGATCAGCCACTCCGGCCTTGGCTGCGTTCTCCGCGGTCAACTCCAGCGCCCGCGTGTTCACGTCGACCGCCCACACCTGCGCCTCAGCGGCCTCGACAGCCAGTGCACACGCGATCGGCCCGTAGCCGGTCCCCAGGTCGAGGAACGTCCCGCCGCCGGTTGGCGGATCCACCTCCCGCAGTAATACCGCCGTACCGATGTCCAACCGGTCTCTGGAGAACACTCCGGTCGCAGTGGTGAAGGTGTACTCGCGTCCCCAGATCCGAGCCTCGACAGTACGGCGTACGTCCGCCGAACCCGGCTCCGCCGAGAAATAGTGATCAGCCACGCTGGTGTACCTCTCCCCTGACCTGCCTGGCCTGCAGGGCCCTGGCTGCCAGCTCATCGTCCGCCGGGTAACGCACTTCCTCCAGAGTCAGCCCGTGCGCTGGCAGAACCGACACCGCCGAGTCCCGCACCTTCCCAGCCAGTACGGCGGCCGGCCAGTCGACCTCACGCCGTCCGTCTCCCACCGGGATCATGGAACCCACCAGTGCCCGGACCATCGAGTGGCAGAAGGCATCAGCGATCACTGTGCCTTCCAGCAAGCCAGGAGCCGTCCGCCGCCACGAGTACTCCAGCAGCGCCCGCACTGTGCTGGCGCCCTCCCGCTTCTTGCAGAAGGCCGCGAAGTCGTGCTCGCCGAGCAGACCGGTCGCGGCCGCGTTCATCCGGTCCATGTCGAGCGGGCGGCCTACTCGCAGTACGTGCTGACGCAGCAGCGGGTCCCAGCCGGCCGGGTCGTCACAGAGCCTGTACACATAGCGACGAGCCAATGCGGAGAAGCGGGCGTCAAAGCCCTCTGGAGCCGCTCTCACGGCCGTGACAGCCACATCCTCAGGCAGGACGCCGTTCAGGCTCCTCAGAAGCCTCAGCGGCTCTACAGCGCCCTCGACGTCCACATGGGTGACCTGCCCACGCGCATGTACGCCGGTGTCCGTCCGGCCGGCACAGGTCACGGTCGGAGCTTCCGGCAGGCGCAGTACGACGCGGAGCATCTCCTCCAGCACGCCCTGCACGGTCCGGAGACCCTCCTGACGGGCCCAGCCGTGGAAGGCCGTTCCGTCGTACCTGAGGTCTATCCGCCAACGCACACGGCAATCTAACGCAACAGCGCCCCCTCACCGCGTGGTGAGGGGGCGCTGTGTGGCGACGGAGGTTACTTGTCCTCGGTCTTGGTGTCCTCGACGACGTCCTGGACCTTCTCGTCCTGCACGTCGGCGACAACGTCCTGGACCTTCTCGTCCTGCACGTCCTCGACCTTGGGCTCGTCCTCGACCTTGTCGCCGACCTTGTCCTCGGTCTTCGCCGCGGTCTTCTTGGCCGGGGCCTTCTTCGCGGTGGCCTTCTTCGCCTTCGGCGAGTCAGCCAGCGCCTCGACCAGCTCGATTTTCACCAGCGGCGCGTTGTCACCCTTGCGCGGGCCGAGCTTGGTGATCCGGGTGTAGCCGCCCGGACGGTCGGCGTACCGCTCGCCGATCTCGGTGAAGAGCACGTGCACGACGCTCTTGTCCTTGATCCGCTTCATCACCTGACGGCGCGAAGCCAGGTCACCGCGCTTGGCCTTGGTGATCAGCTGCTCCGCCAGCGGCTGCAGGCGCTTGGCCTTGGCCGCGGTGGTGGTGATGGCGCCGTGCTCGAACAGCGACGTCGCGAGGTTGCTGAGGATCAGCTTCTCGTGCGCCGGGCTGCCGCCCAGCCGGGCACCCTTGGTGGGGGTAGGCATCTCTTACTCCAGAAAGGATTTCAGGCCAACTGGCCCGGGTGGGTTCAGTACTGCTCGGTCTCGGCGAAGCTCTCGTCCTCGTCGTCGGCCTCGGTGCCGTAGGCCTCGGCGGCCGCACGGAGGTCGAAGCCAGGGGGCGAGTCCTTCAGCGACAGGCCCATCTCGGCCAGCTTCAGCTTGACCTCGTCGATCGACTTGGAGCCGAAGTTGCGGATGTCCAGCAGGTCCTGCTCGCTGCGCGAGATCAGCTCACCCACGGTGTGGATGCCCTCACGCTTGAGGCAGTTGTACGACCGGACGGTCAGCTGCAGGTCCTCGACCGGCAGCGCCAGGTCGGCGGCCATCTGCTCGTCCACCGGCGACGGGCCGATGTCGATGCCCTCGGCCTCGACGTTCAGCTCGCGGGCCAGGCCGAACAGCTCGACCAGGGTCTTACCGGCCGACGCGACCGCGTCCCGCGGCAGCATCGACGGCTTGGTCTCGACGTCGACCACGAGGCGGTCGAAGTCGGTGCGCTGCTCGACACGGGTCGCCTCGACCTTGTAGGTCACCTTGAGCACCGGCGAGTAGATCGAGTCGACCGGCATCCGGCCGATCTCGGCGTCGGCGGACTTGTTCTGGATCGCTGACACGTAGCCCCGGCCCCGCTCGACGACCAGCTCCATCTCGAGCCGGCCCTTCTCGTTCAGGGTCGCGATCTTCAGGTCCGGGTTGTGCACCTCGACACCGGCCGGGGGCGCGATGTCGGCGGCGGTGACGTCACCGGGGCCCTGCTTGCGCAGGTACATGGTGACCGGCTCGTCGTGCTCGGAGGAGACGACCAGGTCCTTCAGGTTCAGGATCAGCTGGGTGGCGTCTTCCTTGACCCCGGCCACGGTGGAGAACTCGTGCAGGACGCCGTCGACCTTGATGCTGGTCACGGCGGCACCCGGGATGGAGGACAGCAGGGTCCGGCGGATCGAGTTGCCGAGGGTGTAACCGAAGCCCGGCTCGAGCGGCTCGATCACGAACCGCGAGCGGTGCTCGTCGACGACCTCTTCGGTCAGGGTGGGGCGCTGGGCAATAAGCACTTCGTAACTTCCTTAGGGTTCCGCGACGACCACTATTTGAGGCCGCGAAGGGTGAAGCACCGACCAGGTCCGGCCGGCGGCCCGGAGGCCACCGACCGGTTCCGGATCAGTTCTTCGAGTAGAGCTCGACGATCAGGTGCTCGGCGACCTGGGTGTCGATCTGCTGCCGGGTCGGCAGCTGGTGGACGAGGATGCGCAGCCGCTCGGGCAGCACCTCGAGCCAGGCCGGGACGACGCGCTCGGCGTGCGTCTCCCGGGCGATGATGAACGGAGTCGTCTCGACCGACTTCGCCTTGACATCGATGATGTCGTGGGCGGCCACCCGGTACGACGGGATGTTCACCTTGATGCCGTTCACGGTGAAGTGACCGTGTACGACGAGCTGACGGGCCTGCCGCCGGGTCCGGGCCAGGCCGGCGCGGTAAACCACGTTGTCCAGCCGGGACTCCAGGATGATCAGCAGGTTGTCACCGGTCTTGCCGGAGCGCCGCGAGGCCTCCTCGTAGTACCGGCGGAACTGCTTCTCCAGAACGCCGTACGAGAAGCGGGCCTTCTGCTTCTCGCGCAGCTGGAGCAGGTACTCGCTCTCCTTCGGACGGCCGCGGCCGTGCATACCCGGCGGGTACGGACGGCGCTCGAACGCCTTGTCGCCACCGACGAGGTCGACCCCGAGACGGCGCGACTTCTTGGTCATGGGTCCGGTGTAACGGGCCATTGTTAGTGCTCCTCTCGGAAGATCAGACCCGGCGCCGCTTGGGCGGGCGGCAGCCGTTGTGGGCGGTCGGGGTGACGTCCTGGATGGTGCCGACCTCGAGGCCGACGGCACCCAGCGAACGGATCGCGGTCTCACGGCCGGAGCCGGGACCCTTCACGAACACGTCGATCTTGCGCATGCCGTGCTCCATCGCCCGGCGCCCGGCGGCCTCGGCGGCCATCTGCGCGGCGAACGGAGTGGACTTGCGCGAGCCCTTGAAGCCGACGGTGCCCGCGGAAGCCCACGAGATGACCGCGCCGGTCGGGTCGGTGATCGTCACGATCGTGTTGTTGAACGTGCTCTTGATGTGCGCGTGGCCGGCGGCCACGTTCTTCTTCTCCTTGCGGCGCACCTTCTTGGCGCCGGCCGCGGTGCGGCTCTTGGGAGGCATAGGTCAGTTACTCCTGGGGTCGACGGTCATCCGGGTCGTCACTTCTTCTTCTTGCCGGCGATCGCCTTACGACGACCCTTGCGGCTGCGGGCGTTGGTCCGCGTGCGCTGACCCCGCACCGGCAGGCCGCTGCGGTGGCGACGGCCCTGGTACGACCCGATCTCGATCTTGCGGCGGATGTCCGCGGTCACCTCGCGACGGAGGTCACCTTCGATCTTGTAGTTGCCTTCGATCCAGTCCCGGAGCTTCACCAGCTCCTCGTCGCCCAGCTCGTGGACGCGCTTGTCACCGGAGATCCCGGTGGCTTCGAGCGTCTGCAGGGCGCGAGTACGACCTACTCCGAAGATGTAGGTGAGAGCGACCTCGATGCGCTTGTCGCGCGGCAGGTCGACCCCTACGAGGCGTGCCATGTGGCGGTGTTCCTTTCGTCAGCAGAGGTGTGGTGGCGCGCCGCGTCCCTGCCCGCCTCGGTGAGATTGCCTTCACCGGCAGGGCCCCGGCCTCTGTTCCGGGGGCGATGTACAGCATTGGATGCTGTACCAGCGTGCGCGCTGTGGTGCGAAAGTGCGGGTGCTGCTCGAGTGGGGCGGTCAGCCCTGCCGCTGCTTGTGCCGCGGGTTCTCGCAGATCACCATGACCCGGCCGTGACGGCGGATCACCTTGCACTTGTCGCAGATCTTCTTGACGCTCGGATTGACCTTCATCGAGCTTCTTTCTTCGACAGGTGTTGGTGGTGGTCTTACTTGTACCGGTAGACGATGCGACCCCGGGTGAGGTCGTACGGCGACAGCTCCACGACGACCCGGTCCTCGGGGAGGATCCGGATGTAGTGCTGCCTCATCTTGCCGCTGATGTGCGCGAGCACCTTGTGCCCATTGGACAGCTCAACACGGAACATCGCGTTCGGCAGGGCCTCGACGATGGTGCCCTCGAGTTCGATGACTCCCTCTTTTTTGGGCATGTCCTCGCACTTCTGTAGACGACGAACTGTTTGATGGTCCTGTCCTTTGGTGCCCTCCTGACCGAGGGTCAGGCAGCCGCGGGCACGACGAGACAGAGGCTACAAAGAGCCAAGGAAAGAGTGTACGCCACTCCCCCAGGCGAAACCCAATCGAGACCGCTCAGCCGGCCCGCGACGCCTCCAGTACGGCGATATGCTCCGCTCCCCAGGCATCCAGCGGCGCCAACGCGACGTTGAGTGACTGCCCGAGCTCGGTCAGTGAGTATTCCACCTTCGGTGGCACCTGGTGGAAGACCTCGCGATGCACGATGTCGCGCGACTCCAGCTCGCGCAACTGCTGGATCAGCATCTTCTCCGTCACCCCGGCGATCTCTCGGCGCAACTCCCCGAACCGCATCGGGCCGTGGTGCAGCGCCCACAGGATCCGCGGCTTCCACTTCCCACCGATGACATCGGCGGCGGCGTCCAGTCCGCAGCTGTACGGAAGCATTACTTACCTTTCGGTCAGTACCTGACAAATTAGTGGGTACTTGTCCATCCTAAAGCGCGCAGCCAGGGTTGACGGCATGAAGACTCCTGTCACCGTCCTCGGCCTCGGCGCGATGGGCAGCGCCCTCGCCCGGGCCTTCCAGGCCGCCGGCCACCCGACCACCGTCTGGAACCGGACCCCTGGACGCGCCCCCGAACTCGAAGGCGTCACCCGCGCCGCCACGGCCCTGGAGGCCGTGAACGCCAGCCCGCTCGTAGTCGTCTGCCTGCTCGTCGACGCGACCGTCCGCAGTACGTTGAACGGCCTCGACCTGACCGGCCGCGCCGTCGTCAACCTGACCAACGGCACCCCGGCGCAGGCCCGGGACACCGCCGCGTGGGCAACCGCAGCCGGGGCGGAGTACCTGGACGGCGGCATCATGGCCGTTCCCGCGATGATCGGTGGCCCCGCCGCCTTCATCTTCTACAGCGGCTCCCCGGTCGCCTTCGAACGGCACCAGGCCGACCTCGCCGCGATGGCCCGGCCCGCGTACGTCGGCAGCGACCCAGGCCTGGCCGCGTTGCACGACATTGCCTTGCTGAGCGCCATGTACGGGATGTTCGGCGGCGCCCAACACGCACTGGCTCTGACCGGGAGCGAGAAGATCTCCCCGATACGGTTCACGGAGGACTTCCTGCTGCCCTGGCTGACAGCGATGCTCAGCAGCCTGCCGCGGATCGCCAAGGACCTCGAGGAAGGTCCCGAGCCGGGGGCGGCGGGCTCGAACCTGGCCATGCAGGCGGCCGCCTACGACAACCTGCTCGACACCTCGGTCGGCCAGGGCGTCGATCCCGCCCTGCTGACGCCAATGGGTGACTTGCTGCGGAAGGCGGTTGCAGCCGGCCACGGCGATGAGGACCTGGCGGCCGTCGTCGGGCTGCTCAGGACTGGTTCGTAGCCGCCCACTGCTCGCCCTCTCGCCAGATCTGCTCGGGCATGAGGTCGAGGAGGTCGCAGGCGGCATCCAGTTGGGCCAGGGCGGTGGTGGCGTCGCGGTAGGCGGGCAGGATCGCGACGAAGCGCCGCCCTTCGCAGCTGAAGCCGAAGGGCGGGACCTGACTCAGGGCCTCCACGGCGCGTGGATGCAGTACTGCCTCGGCGTGGTCCTCGCGGCCATTGAAGAGGCAGTACCGCCCGGGCAGGCCATCGATGGTCAGCTTGAGCGGTAGCAGGCTGGCCGCCGCGACCGGTGCGAGGGAGGCGGGCAGCACCTGCAGTGGCGGCAGTGGCCGGTCCACGTGCAGGTCCAGGAAGTCGAAGCCGAGGTCACGCCGCCGTACCTTGTGCCGGAACTTGCCGGTCCAGAACTCCCTGCCCCGGTGCCGGCCGCTGGTCACGTCGTACACCTCGGCGTTCGGGTCCTGGGCGAACGGCGGAAACGGCCAGCGCTCCAGCAGTTCCGGCTCGGACGCGCTGATCCGCCAGTCCAGCTGCCCGACCACTTCCGCCCAGGACTTCCGCCGCCGTACGTCGGCCAGCTTCATGGCAATGGTGAACGCCACCAGCACCAGGAACCAGCCCACCACGAACCAGCCGACCCAGCGTGGTTCCAGCAACAGCCCGGCGATGACGAGAGGAACTGCGACCGCGAACCAGATCACGTAGACCAGGGCGGACCCCTGCCGCAGCTGCCACGCCAGATCCGGCCGCAGACGCGGCGCGGCCACGCGGCGGCTGACCGAGGCCGCCGTCACCGCCGCTTTCCGAGACTGCCCAGGACGATCAGCGTCCACGGAATCAGCAACCAGACCGGCCAGAAGTGCGGCCAGTTACCGCCATGGGCGATACCGATGACAGCCCAGATCACCACGTTGATCACGACCACGCCGGTGAAGCCGCCAGCCGCTTGCCAAGGCCGCTCCGGGTCCTTGTTGCGATGCCGCTCCGGGAAGTCACCCGGTGCCGGGGACGGCTTGCTGTCCCGCACCACAGCCGGAGTCTGGTACGTCTGGGCCGGTGGCAGGTCGTGCACCAGCGGCTCGAGTTCGCCGTACGTCTGGACGGAGTAGAGCCGGTCGAGGCGGGAGGTGAACTCGGGTTGGTCCAGCCGCCCGTCCGCGAACGCGTCCCGCAGCCGGCCGGCGATCTTGTCGCGGTCGGCTTCGGTGAAACGCTGATACGGCTGGTACTGAGGCATAGCTCAAGTGTGCCTCAGCACAAGGGCCGTGGCGTCCCCCAACGGGTGGACGCTAGTCGCTCAGAGCTCCGCACTTGACGCCGAGCTTGGACAATTCGGCCTCGCCGCCGTCGAGGGCGGTCAGCACCCACGGACCCTCCGGGGTCAGCGTGAAGCTGTGCTCGGTGTGCGCGGCGGCCAGGCCGTCGTTGGTGACGACCGTCCAGTCGTCCTCGAGCGTGTGGTTGTCCTGCTTGCCGAGCGTGAGCATCGGTTCGACCGCGAGTGCCAGTCCCTCGACCAGCTTCGGTCCGCGGCCCGGTCGGCCGAAGTTCGGCACGTTCGGCGGCTGGTGCATCGCCGACCCGATCCCGTGCCCGACGAAGTCCTCCACGATCCCGTACGACGAATTCGCGCGTACGTGCCGCTCGATCGCGGCCGAGATGTCGCTCAGCCGGCCACCCAGCCTGGCCGCGGCGAACCCGTGCCACATCGACTCTGCGCAGATCCGGGCCAGGTCGAGCAGCTCCGGATCCACCTCGCCGACGGCCACCGTGATCGCGGCGTCGCCGTGCCAGCCGTCGACGATCGCACCACAGTCGATGGAGATCAGATCGCCGTCCTCGAGCACCCGGCTACCGGGGATGCCGTGCACGATCTCGTCGTTCACCGACGCGCAGATCGAACCGGTGAAGCCGTGGTAGCCCTTGAACGACGGGATGGCGCCGGAGGAGCGGATGTTGTCCTCGGCGATCGCGTCCAGCTCGCCGGTGCTGATACCGGCCCGGACCTCACCGCGGAGCAGTTCCAGCGTGCGGCCGACGACCAGGCCGGCCGCACGCATGGAGAGGATCTGCTCGCGGGTCTTGATCTCGATCCCGCGGTCTCGGAACATCACGAGCTACTCAGTGACGGTTTTGAGGGCGGCGAGCACCCGCTCGCTGACCTCGTCGATCTCGCCGACGCCGTCCACCTCGACCAGCAGGCCGCGCTGCGCGTAGACCCGCAGCAGCGGCTTGGTTTCGGCGGTGTAGACGTCCTGCCGGTGCCGGACGACCTCTTCGGAGTCGTCCGACCGGCCCTCGACGTGCGCCCGCTTGAGCATCCGCGCCACCAGTACGTCGGTGTCGGCGATCAGCGCCACCACCGCGTCCAGCTTGTGGCCGTGCTCGGCCAGGATGTCGTCCAGCGTGCCCACCTGGGCCAGCGTCCGCGGATAGCCGTCGAGCAGGAACCCGTCGCCGGCGTCCGCCTCGGACAGCCGGTCCCGGACCATCGCGTTGGTGACCTCGTCCGGGACATAGTCGCCGGCGTCCATGTACCGCTTGGCCTCCAGGCCCAGCGGCGTCTCGTCCTTCACGTTCGCACGGAAGATGTCGCCGGTGGACACGGCCGGGATATTCAGGCGTTCCGCAAGCACCTTTGCCTGCGTGCCCTTGCCCGCCCCGGGCGGACCCATCAGCAACATTCTCATCAGCGCAAGAACCCTTCGTAGTTACGCTGCTGCAACTGGCTCTCGATCTGCTTCACAGTGTCCAGTCCGACACCGACCATGATCAGGATCGACGTACCACCGAACGGGAAGTTCTGGTTCGCGTTCAGCAGCACCAAGGCGACCAGCGGGATCATCGAGATCAACGCGAGGTAGATCGCACCCGGCAGCGTGATGCGGGACAGGACGTACGCCAGATACTCCTCCGTCGGCCGGCCGGCCCGGATGCCCGGGATGAACCCGCCGTACTTCTTCATGTTGTCCGCGACTTCCTTCGGGTTGAAGGTAATCGAGACGTAGAAGTACGTGAAGAAGATGATCAGAGCGACGTACGTCACCATGTAGATCGGGTGGTCGCCCTTGACCAGGTTTCCTTGAATCCAGTTCGCCCAGCCCTCGCCCTGCTTGAACTGGCTGACCAGCACCGGCAGGTAGAGCAGGCTGGAGGCGAAGATGACCGGGATGACGCCGGCCTGGTTGACCTTCAGCGGGATGTACGTCGACGTACCGCCGAACATCTTCCGGCCGACCATCCGCTTGGCGTACTGCACCGGGATCCGGCGTTGCGCCTGTTCGATGAAGATGACCGCGGCCATGATCACCAGGCCGATCGCGACCACCACCACGAAGGTGGCGATGCCCTTCTCCTTGCGGATGTTCCACAGCTGCGAGGGGAAGGTGGCGACGATCTGGGTGAAGATCAGGATCGACATGCCGTTGCCGACACCCCGGTCGGTGATCAGCTCGCCCAGCCACATGATGACGCCGGTACCGGCGGTCATGGTCAGCACCATGACGACGACCGTGAACCAGTCGTCGCGGTGCAGCAGCGGCTCCTGGCAGCCCTGGAACAGCCGGCCCGGGGTGCGGGCCAGGGCCACGAACGCGGTGGCCTGCAGGATCGCCAGGCCGACGGTCAGGAACCGGGTGTACTGGGTGATCTTGGCCTGTCCCGCCTGGCCCTCCTTCTTCAGCGACTCCAGCCGCGGGATCACCACGGTGAGCAGCTGCAGGATGATGCTGGCGGTGATGTACGGCATGATGCCGAGCGCGAAGATCGCGAGCTGCAGCAGCGCACCGCCGGAGAACAGGTTGATCAGGTTGTAGAGGTTCGCGTTCGCGCCGCCCTGGGCCGCCTTCAGACAGGTGTCCAGCGACTTGACGTTGACGCCCGGCGCGGGGACGACAGAACCGATCCGGAAGATCACGACGATAAAGAGCACGAACAAGATCTTCCGGCGCAGGTCCGGAGTCTTGAACGCGTTGGCAAAGGCGCCTAACACCCTGTCCTCCCACAAGTTTCCTCTGCCCGGTCAGGGCAGGGGCCTAGCAAAGCAGCCGGGCAAGAGACGAACCAGGGCTCGTCCGAACTCCAGCGCACGATATCAAGCGCCGGCTCGCACGAGCCCTGGACCTCGTCACACCTCGGTGGTGGTCCCCCCGGCCGCCTGGATCTTCTCCTGGGCGGACTTGGAGAACTTGTGCACCGAAACCTGCAGCGCCACGGTCAGCTCGCCGTCACCCAGCACCTTGACCGGCTGACCACTGCGAACCGCGCCCTTGGCGACCAGGTCGGCCACGCCGACCTCACCGCCCTCGGGAAACAGTTGTCCGAGCTTGTCCAGGTTAACGACCTGGAACTCCACCCGGTTCCTGCTCTTGAAGCCCTTCAGCTTCGGCAGCCGCATGTGCAGCGGCATCTGCCCACCCTCGAACCACTCGGGGATGTTGTTGCGCGCCTTGCTGCCCTTGGTACCGCGGCCGGCCGTCTTGCCCTTGCTGCCCTCACCACGACCCACGCGGGTCTTGGCGGTCTTGGCACCGGGCGCCGGACGCAGGTGGTGAACCTTCAGCGCCATGTCAGTCGACCTCCTCGACGGTGATGAGGTGGCGAACCGCACGGACCATGCCGCGGACCTCGGGCTTGTCCTCGTGGACGGCGGTGTCGCCGATCCGCTTGACGCCCAGAGTGCGCAGCGTGTCCCGCTGGTTCTGCTTGCCACCGATACCGGAACGGACCTGAGTCACCTTCAGGCGTGCCATCAGGAGGCCACCTCCGCCCGCGCCTTCAGCAGCGCCGCCGGGGCGACGTGCTCGACCGGCAGGCCACGACGCGCGGCCACGGCCTCCGGGGTCTCCAGGCTGCGCAGCGCCTCCACCGTGGCGTGCACCACGTTGATGGCGTTCGCCGATCCCAGCGACTTGCTCAGGACGTCGTGGATCCCGGCGCACTCCAGTACGGCGCGCGCCGAACCACCCGCGATGACACCGGTACCGGGAGCGGCCGGGCGCAGCAGCACCACGCCGGCGGCCTTCTCACCCTGGACCGGGTGCGGGATGGTGCCCTGGATCCTCGGCACCTTGAAGAATGCCTTCTTGGCCTCCTCGACACCCTTGGCGATCGCCGCGGGCACCTCCTTGGCCTTGCCGTAACCCACACCGACGGTGCCTTCACCGTCGCCGACGACCACGAGGGCGGTGAAGCTGAAGCGACGACCACCCTTCACGACCTTGGCGACACGGTTGATGGCTACCACGCGCTCGATGTAGGCGGTCTTGTCAGCTGCCTGACCGCGACCACCGTCGCGACCACGGCGCTCACCACCGGCGCCGCCTCCGCGACGCTGCTGGCCTCCGCTCATTTCGAACTACCTTCTTCCTTGTATGTCGCCATGTCAGAACCCGAGGCCGCCCTCGCGGGCGGCGTCGGCCAGGGCCGCGATGCGGCCGTGGTACTTGTTCCCGGCCCGGTCGAAGACGACCGAGTCGATGCCGGCGGCCTTGGCCCGGTCGGCGATCAGGCCGCCGACGGTCTTGGCCTTGTCGGTCTTGTTCGCCTCCGCGCCACGCAGGTCGGCCTCCATGGTGGAGGCGGACGCCAGCGTCTTGCCGGCCACGTCGTCGATGACCTGCACGAACAGGTGCTTGGACGACTTGGTGACCACCAGCCGCGGCCGGTCGGCCGTGCCGTTGATCTTCTTCCGGACCCGGATCTGGCGACGCAGCCGGGAGGCCGTCTTCTTGGCGGAGTGCTTGTGCGGACGCAGTCCGATCGCCATGGTTACTTACCAGCCTTTCCGACCTTGCGGCGCACCTGCTCGCCGGCGTACCGCACACCCTTGCCCTTGTACGGCTCGGGCTTGCGCAGCTTGCGGATGTTGGCGGCAACCTCGCCGACGGACTGCTTGTCGATTCCCTGCACCGAGAACCGGGTCGGCGCCTCCACCGCGAACGTGATGCCTTCCGGCGCGTCCACCGTGATGGTGTGGCTGTACCCGAGCGAGAACTCCAGCTGGGTCGGTCCCTTGGCCAGGACGCGGTACCCGACGCCGACGATCTCGAGCTTCTTCTCGTAGCCGTCCGTCACGCCGGTCACCAGGTTGGCGATCAGGGTGCGGGACAGGCCGTGCAGTTCCTTGCTCTTGCGCTGGTCGTCGGGGCGGGTGACGGCGATGGTGCCGTCCTCCTCCCGGTTGACCGCGATGGGCTCAGCCACGACGTGCGAGAGCTGACCCTTGGGACCCTTCACGGTGACCGTCTGGCCGTCGATCGTGACGTCGACGCCGGACGGGACCGAGATCGGGAGCTTACCGATGCGAGACATGAGAGTGGTCCTCCTTCCGGTTCTTCGTCACCAGACGTAGGCGAGGACTTCCCCGCCGACGCCCTTGTTCTTGGCCTGGCGGTCCGTCAGCAGCCCCTGGGACGTCGAGATGATCGCGACGCCCAGGCCACCGAGAACCTTGGGCAGGTTGGTCGACTTCGCGTAGACCCGCAGGCCCGGCTTGCTGATCCGGCGGACGCCCGCAATGGAGCGCTCCCGGCTCGGGCCGAACTTGAGGTCGACGACCAGGGTCTTGCCGACGGCCCCCTCCTTGGGGTCCTCCACCTTGTAGGAGGAGATGTAGCCCTCCTGCTGGAGGATGTCGGCGATGCCCTGCTTGATCTTGCTGTACGGCATCGAGGTCGACTCGTGGTACGCCTGGTTGGCGTTGCGCAGACGCGTCAGCATGTCTGCGATCGGGTCGGTCATCGTCATGGCCTGGGGCCTCTTTCCCGCCGTGGTTTCGCCGGCCGGCGACCTACGGTGACTAGATGGTGAATGGAGAAAAGATCGGGGGTGGAGACGGTCACCAGCTGGACTTGGTCACACCGGGCAGCTCGCCCCGGTGCGCCATCTCCCGCAGGCAGATCCGGCACAGGCCGAACTTGCGGAAGACCGCCTTCGGCCGGCCGCAGCGCTGGCAGCGGGTGTAACCGCGCACCGCGAACTTCGGCTTCCGGGCCTGCTTGACCTTGAGTGCTGTCTTCGCCACGTCAGTTCTCCTTGAACGGGAAACCGAGCTGCCGCAGCAGGGCCCGGCCCTCGTCGTCGTTCTTCGCGGTGGTCACCACGGTGATGTCCATACCCCGGACCCGGTCGATCCGGTCCTGGTTGATCTCGTGGAACATCACCTGCTCGGTCAGGCCGAAGGTGTAGTTCCCGGTGCCGTCGAACTGCTTCGGCGACAGACCGCGGAAGTCACGGATCCGCGGCAGCGCGAGCGCCAGCAGCCGGTCCAGGAACTCCCACATCCGGTCGCCGCGGAGCGTCACGTGCGCGCCGATCGGCATTCCCTCACGCAGCTTGAACTGCGCGATCGACTTACGGGCCTTGGTGACCTGCGGCTTCTGGCCGGTGATCGCGGCCAGGTCCTTCACCGCGCCGTCGATCAGCTTGGAGTCGCGAGCCGCCTCGCCGACACCCATGTTCACCACGATCTTGGTGAGGCCGGGCACCTGCATGACGTTCTCGAACTGGAACTGCTCCTGCAGCTTGCCGACGATCTCCTCGCGGTACTTCGTCTTCAGCCGCGGCTGGACCTTGGTCTCGCTCACTGCGGTGGTCATCAGATCTCCTCGCCGGTACGCCGCGCGATCCGGACGCTCCGGAAACCGGTGTACGTCGAGCCGTCGGGGCGCCGCTTCTGCACCTCGACGCGGTTGTAGCCGACGCGGGTGGTCACCTTCTGCTTCTTGCCGTCCTTCTCGACCTCGACCAGAAGCATCACGTTCGAGACGTGGATCGGGGCTTCCTGGGTGACGATGCCACCCGTCGTGCCGCCGCGCTGGGCCTGCTGCACCTTGGTGTGCTTCTTGACCCGGTTCACGCCCTCGACGATGACCTTCTCGGCGTCGGGCAGGACCTGGATGATCTTGCCCTCGAGGCCCTTGGACTTACCGGCGATCACGCGGACCTGATCGCCCTTCTTCACGTGCAGCTTCTTCTGCGCCATCTCAGAGCACCTCCGGGGCGAGCGAGATGATCTTCATGAAGCGCTTCTCCCGCAGCTCCCGGCCGACCGGCCCGAAGATACGGGTGCCACGCGGCTCGCCGTCGGCCTTCAGGATGACGGCGGCGTTCTCGTCGAACCGGATGTAGGAGCCGTCCGGACGCCGGCGCTCCTTCACGGTCCGTACGACGACCGCCTTGACGACGTCACCCTTCTTCACACCACCGCCGGGGATCGCGTCCTTGACGGTGGCGACGATCGTGTCTCCGACACCGGCGTAGCGCCGACCGGAGCCACCGAGCACGCGGATGCAAAGGATCTCCTTGGCACCCGTGTTGTCGGCGACCTTCAGTCGCGACTCCTGCTGGATCATCTGTTGATCTCCTGGTTGTCTCGCTGGTTCTCACTCACGTGAGCCTTGCGGAACGAATAAATTTCGATTGGTTGCCGGTCCTGCGCTGGACGCACCTGGCCGGGAACTACTTGGCCTTCTCGAGGATCTCCACGACGCGCCAGCGCTTGGTCGCCGACAGCGGCCGGGTCTCCATCAGGAGGACGCGGTCGCCGATACCGGCGGCGTTCTGCTCGTCGTGCGCCTTGAGCTTGCTGGTGCGCCGGATGACCTTGCCGTACAGCGCGTGCTTGACCCGGTCCTCGACCTGCACCACGACGGTCTTGTCCATCTTGTCGCTCAGCACCAGGCCCTCACGGGTCTTCCGGCGGCCTCGCGCCTCGGTGGTGGTCGTGCTCACGGTCTCGTCCTTCGCGTTCTCGGTCATGCCTTGCTCCCGGCCTTCTCGGTCTCGTCCGCGGTCTCGGCCTCGTCAGCCGGTACGGCGTCCTCGGCGGCGGCCGGCGCCGCGTCGACCTCATCGGTGATGCCGAGCGCCCGCTCGGTCAGCACCGTGTAGATGCGGGCGATGTCCTTGCGGACGGCGCGCAGCCGGCCGTGGGACTCCAGCTGACCCGTGGCAGCCTGGAACCGGAGGTTGAACAGCTCCTCCTTGGCTTCGCCGAGCTTGCTCAGCAGCTCGTCCCGGCCCAGGTTCCGCAGCTCGGCGGCGGTCAGGGTAGCCATCAGTTCTCACCTGCCTCTCGGGTGATGAAGCGGCACTTCATCGGCAACTTGTGAATCGCGCGGCGCATGGCCTCGCGAGCGATCTCCTCCGGCACACCGGACAGCTCGAACATGACCCGGCCGGCCTTGACGTTGGCGATCCACCACTCCGGCGAACCCTTACCGGAACCCATCCGGGTCTCGGCCGGCTTCTTGGTCAGCGGGCGGTCGGGGTAGATGTTGATCCACACCTTGCCGCCACGCTTGATGTGCCGGGTCATCGCGATACGCGCGGACTCGATCTGCCGGTTGGTGACGTAGTGGCTCTCCAGCGCCTGGATGCCGAAGTCACCGAAGGCCAGCGTGGTACCGCCCTTGGCAGCGCCGGAGCGCTTCGGGTGGTGCTGCTTGCGGTGCTTGACCTTGCGGGGGATGAGCATCGGTCAGCTCTCCGTTCCGGTCGTCTCGGCGGGCTTGTCGGCAGCCGGCGCGGTTGCCTCGGCGGCCGGAGCCGCGGAGCGCGCCTCGTTGCGGCCGCCGCGGTCTCCACCACGGCCGCCGCGGTCACCGCGGTCACGGTCGCCACCACGGCCACCGCGGTCGTCGCGGCGAGCCGGACGGCGCTGCTGGGTCGCGGCCCGAGCGGCGGCCTGAGCCTCGCGCTCGGCCCGGGAGCCGGCCACGTCACCCTTGTAGATCCAGACCTTCACGCCGATCCGGCCGAAGGTCGTACGGGCCTCGTAGAAGCCGTAGTCGATGTCCGCGCGGAGCGTGTGCAGCGGCACCCGGCCCTCGCGGTAGAACTCCGACCGCGACATCTCGGCGCCACCGAGCCGGCCGGAGCACTGGATCCGGATGCCCAGGGCGCCGCCACGCATGGTGGTCTGCATCGCCTTGCGCATCGCGCGGCGGAACGCCACGCGACCGGACAGCTGCTCGGCCACGCCCTGCGCGACGAGCTGGGCGTCGACCTCGGAGTTCTTCACCTCGAGGATGTTCAGCTGCACCTGCTTGCCGGTGAGCTCCTCCAGGCTGCCCCGGATCCGGTCCGCCTCGGCGCCGCGGCGGCCGATGACGATGCCCGGACGGGCGGTGTGGATGTCGACGCGGACGCGGTCACGGGTGCGCTCGATCTCCACGCGGGAGATGCCGGCGCGCTCCATGCCCTTGCTCAGCAGGCGGCGGATCTTGACGTCCTCGCCCACGTAGTCCTTGTACAGCTTGTCGGCGTACCAGCGGCTCTTGTGGTCGGTGCTGATGCCGAGACGGAACCCGTGCGGGTTTACCTTCTGGCCCACAGTCAGGACTCCTTCTTCTCAGCGGTTGCCTTCTTGGCGGCCGGCTTCTTCGCGGTCGCCTTCTTGGCCGGCTTGTCGGCGGTCTCGGCCTGGTCGGCCGCGGCCTTCTTGGCCGGGGCCTTCTTGGCCGCGTCCGCCTTCTTGGCGGACTTCTTCGCCGGAGCCTTCGCGACCGGCTCCTCCTCGACCCGCGGGGTGACCACGACGGTGATGTGGCTGGTCCGCTTGTCGATCCGGGTGGCCCGGCCCTGGGCACGCGGGCGGTGACGCTTCAGCGTCGGTCCCTCGTCCACCAGGACCTTGGTCACGACCAGGTCGGCCCGGCTCAGGTGCTCGGTGCCCTCGGCGTTCGCCGCGGCGCTGTCGACGACCTTGTACACGGTCGCGGCAGCGGCCTGCGGGGCGAACTTCAGAGTGGCGAGTGCGTCGTCGACGCCCAGACCGCGCACCAGGTCGCCCACGCGGCGCGCCTTCATCGGCGTCACGCGGACGAAGCGCGCGACCGCGAAGGCCCCGGGCTCGTCGCCCAGCAGGCTCTCGCGACGGGCACTGACGGCCCTACGCTCTTGAACGCTCATGATGTTCGAATCTCTCCGTAGGTTGCTATCGCTTCGTCACTGACACGAGGTCAGCGACGCCGTGACTTTCGGTCGTCCTTCTCGTGACCCTTGAACGTCCGAGTCGGGGCGAACTCGCCGAGCTTGTGCCCGACCATCGCGTCCGTCACGAACACCGGCACGTGCTTGCGGCCGTCGTGCACCGCCAGCGTGTGGCCGATCATGTCCGGCACGATCATCGATCGGCGGGACCAGGTCTTGATGACGTTCTTGGTGCCCTTCTCGTTCTGCACCTCCACCTTCTTCATCAGGTGGTGGTCGACGAACGGGCCCTTCTTCAGGCTGCGTGGCATCTGGCCGGCTCCCTAATCAACGCTTCTTGCCGGCCTTGCGGCGCCGGACGATCAAACGGTCGCTTTCCTTGCGGGTGCGGGTCCGCCCCTCGGGCTTGCCCCACGGGGACACCGGGTGGCGACCACCCGAGGTCTTACCCTCACCACCACCGTGCGGGTGGTCGACCGGGTTCATCGCGACACCACGGACGGTCGGGCGCTTGCCCTTCCAGCGCATCCGGCCCGCCTTGCCCCAGTTGATGTTCGACTGCTCGCCGTTGCCGACCTCACCGAGGGTGGCGCGGCAGCGCACGTCGACCATCCGGACCTCGCCGGACGGCATCCGCAGGGTGGCCATCCGGCCTTCCTTCGCGACCAGCTGGATGCTGGCACCGGCCGAGCGGCCCATCTTGGCGCCGCCGCCCGGGCGCAGCTCGACGGCGTGCACCGTGGAGCCGACCGGGATGTTGCGCAGCGGCAGGTTGTTGCCGATCTTGATGTCGGCGGCCGGGCCGTTCTCGACGATCGTGCCCTGCTTCAGGTTCGACGGGGCGAGGATGTAGCGCTTCTCGCCGTCGACGTAGTGCAGCAGCGCGATCCGCGCGGTGCGGTTCGGGTCGTACTCGATGTGCGCGACCTTGGCCGGCACACCGTCCTTGTCGTACCGCTTGAAGTCGATCAGCCGGTACGCCCGCTTGTGACCGCCGCCCTGGTGCCGGGTGGTGATCTTGCCGGAGTTGTTCCGGCCGCCCTTCTTGGGCAGCGGCCGCAGCAGCGACTTCTCGGGGGTCGAACGGGTGAGCTCGACGAAGTCGGCCACGCTCGAGCCACGGCGGCCCGGCGTCGTCGGCTTGTATTTGCGGATACCCATTACGACTGGCCTCCGAAGATGTCGATGCGGTCGTCACCCTTGAGGGTCACGATCGCCCGCTTGGTGTCCGGGCGCTTGCCCCAGCCGGACCGGGTCCGGCGGCGCTTGCCCTTGCGGTTGATGGTGTTCACGTCGCTGACCTTGACCTTGAAGACCTTCTCGACCGCGAGCTTGATCTCGGTCTTGTTGGCGTTCGGGTCCACCTCGAACGTGTACTTCTGCTCGTCCAGCAGGCCGTAGCTCTTCTCGCTCACGACCGGCCGGAGCAGCACGTCCCGGGGGTCCTTGTTGACTCCGTGGCTCATGCTTCTACCTCCTCGGCCTCAGTCGACGTGGCGACGGCCTTGATGGACTTGCCCTTCGGGGCGCCGGCAACGAACGCGTCCAGCGCGGGCTTGGTGAAGACCACCGAGTCGCTGACGAGTACGTCGTAGGCGTTCAGCTGGTCGGCGGCGATCAGGTGCACGTGCTGCACGTTCCGCAGGCTCAGCCAGGTGAGCTCGTCGGCGCGCTCGACGACGACCAGCACCTTGCCCGGCTCGGCGGCCTCGGCCAGCACGTTCAGCGCGGCCTTGGTGGAGGGCTTGTCGCCGTCCACGAACTTCTCGACCACGCTGACCCGGCCGTCGCGGGCCCGGTCCGAGAGCGCACCGCGGAGCGCGGCGGCGATCATCTTCTTCGGGGTCCGCTGGCTGTAGTCGCGCGGCACCGGGCCGTGGACGACGCCACCACCGGTGAACTGCGGCGCGCGGGTCGAACCCTGACGGGCGCGACCGGTGCCCTTCTGCCGGTACGGCTTGGCGCCACCGCCGGAGACCTCGCCCCGGGTCTTCGCCTTGTGCGTACCCTGGCGGGCCGCGGCCAGCTGGGCCACCACGACCTGGTGGATCAGCGGGATGTTGACCTGGACGTCGAACAGCTCGGCCGGAAGCTCGGCGGAGCCCTTCTTGCTGACCTTGTCGCCCAACACGGCGACGACGTCGACGGTGCTCACTTGGCAGCTCCCTTCGCGGCGTTGCGGATCAGCACGAGGCCGCCCTTGGGGCCGGGGACGGCGCCCTTGAGCAGGATCAGGCCACGGTCGGCATCCACCGCGTGCACGGTGATGTTCTGCGTGGTGACCTGCTCGTTGCCCATCCGGCCGGCCATCCGCAGGCCCTTGAAAACCCGGCCCGGGGTGGCGCAGCCGCCGATCGAACCCGGCGAGCGGTGCTTCTTGTGCACACCGTGGGTGGCGCGCAGACCACCGAAGCCGTGCCGCTTCATCACACCGGCGAAGCCCTTGCCCTTGCTGGTGGCGGAGACGTCCACGGCCTCACCGGCGGCGAAGGCCTCGGCCTTGATCTCCTGGCCCAGCGTGTACTCGCTCGCGTCGGCGGTCCGCAGCTCGAGCAGGTGGCGGCGAGGAGTCACGCCGGCCTTCTCGAAGTGGCCGCGCATCGGCGAGTTCACCTTGCGGGGGTCGATGTCGCCGAAGGCGATCTGGACGCCGTCGTACCCGTGGCTGGCCGAGGTACGCACCTCGGTCACCACGCACGGGCCGGCCTGGATCACGGTGACGGGGACGACGCGATTGTTCTCGTCCCAGGTCTGGGTCATGCCGAGCTTGGTGCCCAGCAGACCGCGCGTGTTCTTGACAGTGCTCATTGGCTGTTCGCGTCCCTCAGAGCTTGATCTCGATGTCGACGCCGGCCGGCAGGTCGAGCCGCATCAGCGAGTCGACGGTCTTCGGCGTGGGGTCGATGATGTCGATGAGCCGCTTGTGGGTGCGCATCTCGAAGTGCTCGCGGCTGTCCTTGTACTTGTGCGGCGAGCGGATGACGCAGAACACGTTCTTTTCCGTCGGCAACGGCACCGGGCCAGCAACCTTCGCACCAGTACGCGTCACCGTGTCGACAATCTTGCGCGCCGAGCTGTCGATGACCTCGTGGTCGTAGGCCTTCAGCCGGATGCGGATCTTCTGTCCCGCCATCGCTTCGCTTTGTCCTTCTCTATCGTCTTCGTTGCGTTGCTCCGACCCCCGCGGTCGGGTGTGTCGCGGACGCGGAACGCGCGCGACTCACCGCTTCATCGACCTGGATTGGTGATCGGGGCCCGGTCTCGGACCGGAACCTCGGCATGGTCTCCGGTCCGGCGCACCAGCCAGACCAGATGGTCTGGGGCGCGCCCCGGCGGCCTCGCCTGAGCAACCTGAATATTGTGCCAGAGATCGGCGCCGGAACGCCAATCGGGTGGCTTCACGCCTGATCCGGGCCCACCTGAGCTCCGGATCCGGCGCAAAGCAGAGGTCCGCGCGGGGAGAGCCCGCGCGGACCTCGTGTGATCACTTGACGATCTTGGTGACCCGGCCGGCGCCGACGGTGCGGCCACCTTCCCGGATCGCGAACTTCAGGCCCTCTTCCATGGCGATCGGCTGGATCAGCTCGACCGACATGTCGGTGTTGTCGCCCGGCATGACCATCTCGGTGCCCTCGGGCAGCGTGACGACGCCGGTGACGTCCGTGGTGCGGAAGTAGAACTGCGGCCGGTAGTTCTGGAAGAACGGCGTGTGACGGCCGCCCTCCTCCTTCGACAGGATGTAGACCGAGGCGTCGAAGTTGGTGTGCGGGGTCGTGGTGCCCGGCTTGATGACGACCATGCCGCGCTCGACGTCCTCGCGCTTGGTGCCACGAAGCAGCAGACCGACGTTCTCACCGGCCTGGCCCTCGTCCAGCAGCTTCCGGAACATCTCGATACCGGTGACCGTGGTGGTCTGCTTCTCCGGACGGATGCCGACGATGTCGACGGTCTCGTTGACCTTGATGACACCGCGCTCGATCCGGCCGGTGATGACGGTGCCGCGACCCGTGATGGTGAAGACGTCCTCCACCGGCATCAGGAACGGCTTGTCGATCTCGCGCTCCGGCTGCGGGATGTACTCGTCGACCGCGTTCATCAGCTCGATGATCGACTCGCCCCACTTGGCGTCGCCCTGCAGCGCCGGGTGAGCGGCGACGCGGACGATCGGCGCGTTGTCGCCGTCGAACTCCTGCTCCGAGAGCAGCTCCCGGACCTCGAGCTCGACGAGCTCCAGGATCTCCTCGTCGTCGACCATGTCACACTTGTTCAGCGCCACGACCATGGCCGGCACGCCGACCTGGCGGGCGAGCAGCACGTGCTCACGCGTCTGCGGCATCGGACCGTCGGTGGCGGCGACGACCAGGATCGCGCCGTCCATCTGCGCCGCACCGGTGATCATGTTCTTGATGTAGTCCGCGTGACCCGGGCAGTCGACGTGGGCGTAGTGCCGGGCCTCGGTCTGGTACTCGACGTGCGCGATGGAGATGGTGATACCGCGCTGGCGCTCTTCCGGCGCCTTGTCGATCTGATCGAAGGCCGATGCCTCGTTGAGCGTCGGGTACTTGTCGTGCAGCACCTTGGTGATCGCCGCGGTAAGAGTGGTCTTACCGTGGTCGATGTGACCGATGGTGCCGATGTTGACGTGCGGCTTAGTCCGCTCGAACTTCGCCTTCGCCACTGGGGCCCTCCTAGATAAATTGACTACGCCGTACGCCGACGCGCTTGGGGTGTGGTGGTCAGGAGCGAGAGACTACTCGCCCCGGGCCTTCTTGATGATCTCTTCCGCCACGTTCTTCGGAACCTCGGCGTAGGAATCGAACTGCATCGAGTACGACGCGCGGCCCTGCGTCTTGGAACGCAGGTCACCGACGTACCCGAACATCTCCGACAACGGCACCAGGGCCTTCACGACCCGGCTGCCACCGGGGCCTTCGTCCATCGACTGGATCTGGCCGCGGCGAGAGTTGAGGTCGCCGATCACTTCGCCCATGTAGTCCTCGGGCGTGGTGACCTCGACCGCGAACATCGGCTCCAGGATGACCGGCCCGGCCTTGCGGGCGGCCTCCTTGAACGCCATCGAGCCGGCGATCTTGAACGCGAGCTCGGAGGAGTCGACGTCGTGGTACGCGCCGTCCTGCAGCGTGACCTTGACGTCCACCATCGGGTAGCCGGCCAGTACGCCGAACTCCATCGCCTCCTGGCAGCCCTCGTCCACCGACGGGATGTACTCCCGCGGGATGCGGCCACCGGTGACGGCGTTGACGAACTCGTAGCCGCCCTCGCCGCCGGCCTCCACCGAAGTCGGCTCGATGTCGATGATCACGCGACCGAACTGACCCGAACCACCGGTCTGCTTCTTGTGCGTGTAGTCGACCTTCTCGACCTTCTTGGTGATGGTCTCGCGGTAGGCGACCTGCGGCTTGCCGACGTTCGCCTCGACCCGGAACTCGCGCTTCATCCGGTCGACCAGCACCTCGAGGTGCAGCTCGCCCATACCGGCGATGATGGTCTGGCCGGTGTCCTCGTCGGTCCGGACCTGGAAGGTCGGGTCCTCCTCGGCCAGCCGCTGGATCGCGACGCCCAGCTTCTCCTGGTCGGCCTTCGACTTGGGCTCGATGGCGACCGAGATGACCGGGGCCGGGAACTGCATCGACTCCAGTACGACGGGGTTCGACGGGTCGGCCAGGGTCTCACCGGTGGTGGTGTCCTTCAGGCCCATCACGGCGACGATGTGGCCGGCGCCGATCGACGCGATCTCCTCACGCTTGTTCGCGTGCATGCGGTAGATCTTGCCGATCCGCTCCTTGCGGCCCTTGGTCGGGTTCAGCACCTGGGTGCCGGTCTCCAGCTTGCCGGAGTACACCCGGATGAAGGTCAGCTTGCCCAGGTGCGGGTCGGCCGCGATCTTGAACGCCAGCGCCGAGAACGGCTCGCTGTCGTCAGGCTTGCGCAGTACGACCTTCTCCGCGTCCTTGACGTCGTGGCCCTCGATGGCCGGGACGTCGATCGGGCTCGGCAGGTAGGCGTTGACCGCGTCGAGCAGCGGCTGGACGCCCTTGTTCTTGAACGCCGTGCCGGTCAGGACCGGGGTCAGCTTGCTGGCCAGGGTGGCCCGGCGGATGGCGGCGACCAGCTGCTCCTGGGTCGGCTCATCGCCCTCCAGGTACAGCTCCATGATCTCGTCGTCGGCCTCGGCGACGGTCTCGATCAGCTTGTCGCGCCACTCGGCGGCGAGGTCGGTGTGGCTGGCCGGGATCTCCTCGACCGTGTAGTCCTCACCGATCTTGGTCTCACCGCGCCAGGTCAGCGCACGCATCCCGACCAGGTCGACGACGCCGATGAAGTCGGACTCGGCGCCGATCGGCAGCTGCATGACCAGCGGCACCGCGGCGAGGCGGTCCTTGATCATGTCGACGCAGCGCATGAACTCCGCACCGGTCCGGTCCAGCTTGTTGACGAAGCAGATCCGCGGTACGCCGTACCGGTCCGCCTGCCGCCACACGGTCTCGGACTGCGGCTCCACACCCGCGACACCGTCGAACACCGCGACGGCACCGTCGAGCACGCGCAGCGAGCGCTCCACCTCGACGGTGAAGTCGACGTGGCCCGGGGTGTCGATGATGTTGATGGTGTGGTCTTTCCAGGTGCAGGTCGTCGCGGCCGACGTGATCGTGATGCCGCGCTCCTGCTCCTGCTCCATCCAGTCCATCGTGGCGGCGCCCTCGTGGACCTCACCGATCTTGTAGGTGATACCGGTGTAGAAGAGGATCCGCTCGGTCGTCGTCGTCTTGCCGGCGTCGATATGGGCCATGATCCCGATGTTGCGGACCTTGGCCAGGTCGGTGGTGATTTGTACGGCCACCTCGGTGGTCTACCTCTCGATTCTGTACTGCGTCAAAGGGGTGAGCGCTGGGGTCCGGATCGGACCCCGGATCACCAGCGGTAGTGGGCGAAAGCCTTGTTGGCTTCGGCCATCTTGTGCGTGTCCTCGCGGCGCTTGACCGAGGCACCCAGGCCGTTGGAGGCGTCCAGGATCTCGTTCATCAGGCGCTCGGACATGGTCTTCTCGCGACGGGCGCGGGAGTACGTCGTCAGCCAGCGCAGCGCGAGCGTGGTGGAGCGGCCCGGCTTCACCTCGATCGGCACCTGGTAGGTGGCGCCACCGACCCGGCGGCTCTTCACCTCGATGCTCGGCTTCACGTTGTCGAGCGCACGCTTCAGCGTGATGACCGGGTCGGTGCCGGTCTTCGCGCGGGTGCCCTCGAGCGCCGTGTAGACGATGCTCTGCGCGATCTGCTTCTTGCCGTCCACCAGGATCTTGGAGATCAACTGGGTGACCAGCGGCGAACTGTAGACCGGGTCGATGATGACCGGGCGCTTCGGGGCGGGGCCCTTGCGCGGCATTAGCTCTTCTCCTTCTTCGCGCCGTAACGGCTGCGGGCCTGCTTCCGGTTCTTCACACCCTGGGTGTCGAGCGAACCGCGGATGATCTTGTACCGGACACCCGGAAGGTCCTTCACACGACCGCCACGCACGAGCACGATCGAGTGCTCCTGCAGGTTGTGGCCGACGCCGGGAATGTACGCGGTGACCTCGATGCCGCTGGTCAGGCGGACACGCGCAACCTTGCGAAGGGCCGAGTTCGGCTTCTTCGGCGTAGTGGTGTAGACGCGCGTGCACACACCGCGACGCTGAGGGGAACCCTTCAGGGCGGGCGTCTTGTTCTTGGACACCTTGTCCTGGCGGCCCTTGCGGACCAGCTGCTGAATGGTGGGCACCGCGTAGGTCTCTTTCTGTCGTCCGGCTTTCTTCTGCTGCTTCTCGCCTGACCCCCGCGGTCGGGTGTGTCGCGTGCGCACGGGGATACCGAAAGCCGTAATCTTCCAGACTGTCGGCAGGACTCCCGTGCCACGCGCGCAGACCCGGTTCGACGAGGGGCACGCATGACGGCCCAGGATGACCCGGGCACGATCGTTAAGACTAGCGTCTGCCTCAAGCACGGTCAAAATGAGTAACCGACCGGTACTGAGACCCTTCCGCTGACCCAGTCTACAGGGTTCAAGGGGCGGCTGTTCCGGCCAGAAAAGCGGCTGCAACAGCAGGGTCTCCCTCGACCGCCGGAACGCTTGGCGGCAAGCGTTTCCAGAGGCATAGGTCGAGCTCGGCTGCGGTGCCCGAGACGACCGCTTCGCCGGCTGCCTTGCCGCGTTCCACCTGCGGCCCAATCCCGTTGGATACAGCCCCTTCCGGCGCAGGCGTCACCGTCCATTCATCGCCGGTGTCGGTTGCCCGTACGCCGATCTGCCGGGTGACCGCCGGCGCGAACCCGCGGGCCAGCATCCGCGCCAGGAACACCCCGAACACCTCGTCCACCCCGTCGGCCGCGATCGCCGGAGGTATCACCTCAAGACCAGTGGCGCCCAGGTCGCCGGCCTGAACCGCGTCCACAAGGTGGATCGCCGTCTCATGCAGGCGGCGGCGCGACCAGAATCCCGCTCGCTGGTCGACCGGCGCGAAGTTCCAGCACGGCTCGTCCGGGTCGACGGCCCGGATCGCCGCGGTCAGTGCGGCGGTCGTGCCGGCATACCAGTCGGCCCACGAGATCGTCGTACGCAGGACCTCGGGGACCTTCTGGGCGGCGCCGCTGAGCAGGATGGATGCGGCCCAGCGCTGGCCGGCGCCGATGTGCAGCGCCAGATCGGCCAGTGTCCAGCCGGGGCAGCCGGGCACCGCGGCGCCCGGATCCACCCGGTCGAGGACGGCCGCGAACTCCGCGGCCGTCCGTTCGAACTCGGCCAGATAGTCGATTCCGTCAGACACGGAACTGGACTTCGGCGATCAGGCCTTCGGTGACGCGGTAGAGGGCGAGCATCGGGACCATTTGGTCGGTGTCGTAGGCCTGGATGTGCTCGACCACCCACTCGCCGAGCATCAGCTTCTGCACCACCTCGGTCTTGCACTGGCCGGCGTCGAACCGGGACCGGTAGTACTCGCGCAGGAACCGGCGGCCCTTCAGCTCGGTCCCGTCGGCCATTTCGATTCGGGCGGTCGGTGAGTACATCGCGAGGAACGCCTCGAGGTCGTGGGCGGCGTACGCGGCGTGCTCCCGGGCCACCACACGCGCGGCCGGGGTGTCAGCGGTAGCAGCCGCGACCGTGGCGGCCCCAACGCTGGCAAGCGGCGTTACAGCCGCAGTGGCGGTGGGCGTAGGAGCAGGAGTCGGTGTAGGAGTGGGCTCTGGGGTCGGAGTGGCAGTGGTAGTCGGAGCGGCCGGCACCTGCTGACTGGCGGGTTCAGCAGGTGCTTTCGCGGCAGGTCTGGCGGCAGCAGGCTTGGCGGCAGCCGCCGTACGGCGGGTGGACGGCTTGGCGGCCGGCGGTGGGACCAGCAGCTTGCCCTTGTCGTCGGGGTCTTCGCCCAGGTGGGCTATCGCCCAGTCCAGGGCCTTGGTGACGGCGGCGCGTGATTCTTCGGTGTGGTCGAGCATGTCGAACCCGTGGTGCCCTTTCGGTACGTCGATGATGTCCAGCGCGGTACCACCGGCGGAGACGAACTCCGCGACCGGTCCGGCGAGCTCCGGGCGCTCCAGCCCGGCTCTCGTCAGCAGTACCGGCAGATCCTTGTGTTTGCCGATCACTTCGGCGGCATTGACCAGTTCGTCGACACCGGGCGGGGTGGCGAGCAGCGGATAGGTCAGGGCGACGCAGCGCAGCCAGTCGGGGCGGCTGTCCAGCCACTCCCCCGCCAGCAGACCGGCGCCGGAGAAGAACCACAGAGCGACCCGATCCGGGTCGACCCGCGGATCGGACCGCAGTACGCCGACAGCCGCCTCCACCTGGTCCGCGGCGGTGACCAGTTGGTCGAGGCCGTGGATCAGGCTGTGGTCGACGACAGCGGCGGTCAGTCCGCGCCGCGCGACGGCGGACGCGTAGCCCTGGTAGACCGGCCAGTCCCGAGGCGTCGCCTCGAGCTCGGCCGGCCCTGGACCCCCGTGCACAAAGAGAATCGCAGCTGTCCGGGCCGTGCCGCCCGGACGGTAGAAGTCGATCTCACCGACCCTGTCCACCTGCACGCTGTCGCCGTCCAGAACCTCGAGGACGAAAGGCCGCAGAGAGGCCGGAAGATCCGTCATGAAGCAATCTTGGCCTATCCCCCGGACACTTTCACCCGCCACCCCGCGTGTACTCCACACTCCGCTCCGCAATCCCCCTCGGTACGCCGAAATCCCACGTCCACCAAGCGTTTGACGCACCCCAGTCGTAAGCACCCAGGCCCCGCCAAAACGCCGCGAGGGCGGCACCCCCGGAGTGGGGAGTGCCGCCCTCGGCGGGTGACTCTAATCAGTTCTGGTAGGAACCGAGGTCGAAGTCGTCGAGCGGGACCGACTGGCCGGTGGACGGGCCGAAGTCGTAGTCGTACGACTCGTAGCCGACCATCGAGTACATCGCGGCCTTCGCCTCCTCGGTGGGCTCCACCCGGATGTTGCGGTACCGGTCCATGCCCGTACCGGCCGGGATCAGCTTGCCGATGATGACGTTCTCCTTCAGACCGACCAGCGAGTCGGACTTGCCGTGGATCGCGGCCTCGGTGAGGACGCGGGTCGTCTCCTGGAAGGAGGCGGCCGACAGCCACGACTCGGTCGCCAGCGAGGCCTTGGTGATACCCATCAGCACCGGACGACCCGAGGCCGGCGTACCGCCCTCGGCGACCACCCGGCGGTTCTCCGCCTCGAAGGTGATCCGGTCCGCGAGCTCACCCGGCAGCAGCTGGGCGTCGCCCGACTCGATCACCGTGACCCGGCGCAGCATCTGCCGGACGATGATCTCGATGTGCTTGTCGTGGATGGCCACACCCTGCGACCGGTACACCTCCTGGACCTCGTCCACCAGGTGCTCCTGCGCCTTGCGCACACCGAGGATCCGCAGTACCTCCTGCGGGTCCGGCGTACCCTGCGTCAGCTGCTGACCGACCTCGACGTGCTGACCTTCCTCGATCAGCAGGCGGCCACGCTTCGACACCGGGTAGGCGACCTCCTCGGAACCGTCGTCCGGGGTGAGCACCAGCTTCCGGGTCTTGTCGGTGTCCTCGATCGAGATCCGGCCCGCGGCCTCCGAGATCGGCGCCTTGCCCTTGGGCTGGCGGGCCTCGAAGAGCTCGACCACACGCGGCAGACCGTGGGTGATGTCATCACCCGCGACACCACCGGTGTGGAAGGTCCGCATCGTCAGCTGCGTACCCGGCTCACCGATGGACTGGGCCGCGATGATGCCGACCGCCTCGCCGATGTCGACCGGCTTGCCGGTCGCCAGCGAACGGCCGTAGCACTTCGCGCAGGTACCGGTCTTGGCGTCACAGGTCAGCACGGAGCGGACCTTGACCTCCTCGATCCCGGCCTCGACCAGCTTGGCGATCGAGACGTCGCCCAGGTCGCTGCCGGCCTCCAGTACGACGGTGCCGGACGCATCCACCACGTCGGTCGCCAGCGTCCGTGCGTACGCGCTGGTCTCGACGTTCTCGGCGTGCACGACCTTGCCGTCCGGACCCGGCTCGCCGATCTTCTTCGGCAGGCCGCGCTCGGTACCGCAGTCCTCCTCGCGGATGATCACGTCCTGCGAGACGTCCACCAGACGACGGGTCAGGTACCCCGAGTCGGCGGTCCGCAGCGCGGTGTCGGCCAGACCCTTCCGGGCACCGTGGGTGGCGATGAAGTACTCGACCACCGACAGACCCTCGCGGAAGTTGGACTTGATCGGCCGGGCGATGATCTCACCCTTCGGGTTGGCCACCAGACCACGCATACCGGCGATCTGCCGGATCTGCATCATGTTGCCTCGGGCACCCGAGTGGACCATCATCCAGATCGGGTTGGCCTTCTCGAAGTTCTCCTCCATCGCCTTGCCGACCTCGGCGTTGGCGCCGGTCCAGATCTCGATCAGCTCCTGGCGCCGCTCGGACGAGGTGATCAGGCCTCGCTCGAACTGCTTCTGGACCTTCTCGGCCTGCGACTCGTACCGGGCCATGATCTCCGGCTTGGACGGCGGCGTGCTGAAGTCGTCGATCGACACGGTCACGCCGGACCGGGTGGCCCAGCGGAAACCGAGGTCCTTCAGCGCGTCCAGGCAGTTGGCCACCTGGACCTTGGAGTACCGCTCGGCCAGGTCGTTGACGATCCCGCCCAGCTGCTTCTTGCCGACCTCGACGTCGACGAACGGGTAGTCCGCCGGCAGTGCCTCGTTGAACAGCGCGCGACCCAGCGTGGTCTCCAGCGAGAACCCGCCGTCCTCCCGCGCCACCGCACCAGCCGGTACGGCGGCCTCGTCCAGGCGCAGCGTGATCTTCGCCTGCAGCGACAGCTCGTTGCGGTCGAACGCCATCAGCGCCTCGGCCACCGAGCTGAACGCCCGGCCCTCGCCGAGAGCACCTTCCTTCAGCATGGTCAGGAAGTAGATGCCGATGATCATGTCCTGCGTCGGCATCGTGACCGGACGGCCGTCGGCCGGCTTCAGGATGTTGTTCGTCGACAGCATCAGGATCCGGGCCTCGGCCTGCGCCTCGGCCGACAGCGGCAGGTGCACCGCCATCTGGTCACCGTCGAAGTCCGCGTTGAACGCGGAGCAGACGAGCGGGTGGATCTGGATCGCCTTGCCCTCGATCAGCTGCGGCTCGAACGCCTGGATGCCGAGCCGGTGCAGCGTAGGCGCACGGTTCAGCAGTACCGGGTGCTCGGTGATGACCTCTTCCAGCACGTCCCAGACCTGGGCGCGCTGGCGCTCCACCATCCGCTTGGCGGACTTGATGTTCTGAGCGTGGTTGAGGTCGACCAGCCGCTTCATCACGAAAGGCTTGAACAGCTCCAGCGCCATCGCCTTCGGCAGACCGCACTGGTGCAGCTTCAGCTGCGGGCCGACGACGATCACCGAACGACCGGAGTAGTCGACGCGCTTACCGAGCAGGTTCTGCCGGAAGCGGCCCTGCTTGCCCTTGAGCATGTCGGACAGCGACTTCAGCGGCCGGTTGCCCGGGCCGGTGACCGGACGGCCGCGGCGGCCGTTGTCGAACAGCGCGTCGACGGCCTCCTGCAGCATCCGCTTCTCGTTGTTGACGATGATCTCCGGCGCGCCCAGGTCGAGCAGCCGCTTGAGCCGGTTGTTCCGGTTGATCACCCGGCGGTACAGGTCGTTCAGGTCCGAGGTGGCGAACCGGCCACCGTCGAGCTGAACCATCGGCCGCAGGTCCGGCGGGATCACCGGCACGCAGTCGAGCACCATGCCCATCGGGCTGTTGTTGGTGGCCAGGAACGCGGTGACGACCTTGAGCCGCTTCAGGGCGCGGGTCTTGCGCTGGCCCTTGCCGGTCTTGATCGTCTCGCGCAGGTTGTCCGCCTCGGCCTTCAGGTCGAAGGTCTCCAGCCGGCGCTGGATCGCGGCGGCACCCATGGCGCCCTCGAAGTACTTGCCGAACCGCTCCTTCATGGCGCGGTAGAGGATCTCGTCGCCCTCCAGGTCCTGGACCTTCAGGTTCTTGAACCGGGTCCAGACCTCGTCGAGGCGGTCGATCTCGCGCTGCGCCCGGTCGCGCAGCTGCTTGACCTCACGCTCGGCGCCTTCCTTGACCTTGCGCCGTACGTCGGCCTTGGCGCCCTCGGCCTCGAGCTGCGCCAGGTCCTCCTCGAGCTTCTTCATCCGCGTCTCGATGTCGTTGTCGCGCCGGTTCTCGAGCTGCTTGCGCTCGACGTCGGTCCGGCCCTCCAGCGACGAGAGGTCGCGGTGCCGCGCCTCCTCGTCGACGTCGGTGATCATGTACGCCGCGAAGTAGATGACCTTCTCCAGGTCCTTCGGGGCGAGGTCGAGCAGGTAGCCGAGTCGCGACGGGACACCCTTGAAGTACCAGATGTGGGTGACCGGCGCGGCCAGTTCGATGTGGCCCATCCGCTCGCGGCGCACCTTGGAGCGGGTGACCTCGACGCCACACCGCTCGCAGATGATGCCCTTGAAGCGAACGCGCTTGTACTTACCGCAGTAGCACTCCCAGTCCCGGGTGGGACCGAAGATCTTCTCGCAGAAGAGGCCGTCCCGCTCGGGCTTGAGGGTCCGGTAGTTGATCGTCTCGGGCTTCTTGACCTCGCCGTGCGACCACTGGCGGATCTCATCCGCGGTCGCCAGGCCGATCCGAAGCTCGTCGAAGAAGTTCACGTCGAGCACGATGTGTTATCTCCCGATGTTAAAAGTTGGTCTGAGTTGAGTTGGTTGTTGATCTCAAGCGGCAACCCGCTCAGACCTCCTCGACGCTGTTCGGCTCGCGCCGGGACAGGTCGATCCCCAGTTCCTCCGCCGCGCGGAAGACGTCCTCCTCGCTGTCGCGCATCTCGACCCGGCTTCCGTCGGACGAGAGCACTTCCACGTTCAGACACAGGGACTGCATTTCCTTGACCAGAACCTTGAAGGACTCCGGGATACCCGGCTCCGGAATGTTCTCGCCCTTGACGATCGCTTCGTACACCTTGACCCGGCCGACCACGTCGTCCGACTTGATCGTCAGCAGTTCCTGCAGCGCGAAGGCGGCACCGTAGGCCTCCAGGGCCCACACCTCCATCTCGCCGAACCGCTGACCACCGAACTGCGCCTTACCACCCAGCGGCTGCTGGGTGATCATCGAGTACGGACCGGTCGAGCGCGCGTGGATCTTGTCGTCGACCAGGTGGTGCAGCTTCAGCATGTACATGTAGCCGACGCCGACCGGCTCCGGGAACGGCTCACCCGAACGGCCGTCGAACAGCCGGGCCTTGCCGGAGCTGTCGACCATCCGGACGCCGTCGCGGTTCGGCAGCGTGGAGCCGAGCAGGCCGGTGACCTCCTCCTCCTTGGCGCCGTCGAAGACCGGGGTGGCGACGTTCGTCATCGGAGCCGCGGAGCCGGCGCCGATCTTGATCAGCCGCTGGGCCCACTCCTCCTGGTTCTCCGGGTCGATCTCCCAGCCGCGGCTGGCGATCCAGCCGAGATGGGTCTCGAGCACCTGGCCGACGTTCATCCGGCCGGGCACGCCCAGCGGGTTCAGGATGATGTCGACCTGGGTGCCGTCCTCCAGGAACGGCATGTCCTCGACCGGCAGGATCTTCGAGATGACGCCCTTGTTGCCGTGGCGTCCGGCCAGCTTGTCGCCGACCGAGATCTTGCGCTTCTGGGCGACGTACACGCGGACCAGCTGGTTCACGCCCGGCGGCAGCTCGTCGCCGTTGTCGCGGTCGAAGACGCGGACACCGATGACGGTGCCCTCCTCGCCGTGCGGCACCTTCAGCGAGGTGTCGCGGACCTCACGGGCCTTCTCACCGAAGATCGCGCGCAGCAGCCGCTCCTCCGGGGTCAGCTCGGTCTCGCCCTTCGGGGTGACCTTGCCGACCAGGATGTCGCCGGTGGTGACCTCGGCGCCGATCCGGATGATGCCGCGCTCGTCCAGGTCGGCCAGCATCTCGTCGGAGACGTTCGGGATGTCCCGGGTGATCTCCTCCGGGCCCAGCTTGGTGTCGCGAGCGTCGACCTCGTGCTCCTCGATGTGGATCGAGGTCAGCAGGTCCTGCTGTACGACGCGCTGGGACAGGATGATCGCGTCTTCGTAGTTGTGGCCTTCCCACGGCATGAACGCGACCAGCATGTTCCGGCCGAGCGCCATCTCGCCCTCGTCGGTGCACGGGCCGTCGGCCAGCGGCGAGCCGATCTCGACCCGCTGCCCGGCGTCGACCAGCGGGCGCTGGTTGATGCAGGTGCCCTGGTTCGAGCGGCGGAACTTCGCCAGCCGGTAGGTCTGGTACGTGCCGTCGTCGGCGGCGACCTCGATCAGGTCGGCCGAGACCTCCTTGACCACACCGGCCTTGTCGGCCACCACCACGTCACCGGCGTCGACCGCACCGCGGAACTCCATCCCGGTGCCGACCAGCGGCGCGTCCGCGGTGATCAGCGGAACCGCCTGGCGCTGCATGTTGGAGCCCATCAGCGCGCGGTTGGCGTCGTCGTGCTCGAGGAACGGGATCATCGCGGTCGCCACCGACACCATCTGGCGCGGCGAGACGTCCATGTAGTCCACGTCCTCGGTCAGCACGAGCTCGACCTCACCGTGGCGCCGGCGGACCAGCACCCGGTCCTCGGCGAACCGGTCGTCATCGGTCAGCGCGGCGTTCGCCTGCGCGATGACGAACCGGTCCTCCTCGTCCGCGGTCAGGTAGTCGACCTGGTCGGTCACCTGGCCGTCGACGACCTTGCGGTACGGCGTCTCGACGAAGCCGAACGGGTTCACCCGGCCGTACGTCGCGAGCGAGCCGATCAGGCCGATGTTCGGGCCTTCCGGGGTCTCGATCGGGCACATCCGGCCGTAGTGGGACGGGTGCACGTCGCGGACCTCGAAGCCGGCCCGCTCCCGGCTCAGACCACCCGGGCCGAGCGCCGACAGGCGGCGCTTGTGGGTCAGACCCGCGATCGGGTTGGTCTGGTCCATGAACTGCGACAGCTGGGAGGTGCCGAAGAACTCCTTCAGCGCCGCCACCACCGGGCGGATGTTGATCAGGGTCTGCGGCGTGATCGCCTCGACGTCCTGGGTCGTCATCCGCTCCCGGACCACCCGCTCCATCCGGGCCAGGCCGGTGCGCAGCTGGTTCTGGATCAGTTCGCCGACGGTGCGCAGCCGGCGGTTGCCGAAGTGGTCGATGTCGTCTTCCTCGACCACGACCTCACCGGTCGGCGCGGGCAGCTCGGTCTTGCCCTCGTGCAGGGCGACCAGGTACTTGATCGTGGCGACGATGTCGTCGATCGTCAGCACCGCGGTGTCGTGCGCCTCGTCCCGGCCGAGCTTCTTGTTGATCTTGTACCGGCCGACCTTCGCCAGGTCGTAGCGCTTGCCGTTGAAGTAGTAGTTGTCCAGCAGCGCCTGCGCGGCCTCCCGCGTCGGCGGCTCGCCCGGCCGCAGCTTGCGGTAGATGTCCAGCAGCGCGTCGTCCTGCCCGGAGGTGTGGTCCTTCTCCAGGGTGAGCCGGATCGACTCGTAGTCGCCGAACTCCTCGAGGATCTGCGCGTCGGTCCAGCCGAGCGCCTTCAGCAGCACGGTGACGTTCTGCTTGCGCTTGCGGTCCAGGCGGACACCGACCATGTCGCGCTTGTCCACCTCGAACTCCAGCCACGCGCCGCGCGACGGGATGATCTTGGCGGTGAAGATGTCCTTGTCCGACGTCTTGTCCGGTGTGCGCTCGAAGTACACACCAGGCGACCGGACCAGCTGGGACACGACGACTCGCTCGGTCCCGTTGATGACGAAGGTGCCCTTGCGCGTCATCAGCGGGAAGTCGCCCATGAAGACGGTCTGGCTCTTGATCTCACCGGTTTCGTTGTTCATGAACTCGGCGGTGACGAACAGCGGCGCGGAGTAGGTGACGTCCCGCTCCTTGCACTCGTCGACCGTGTTCTTCGGAGGCTCGAAGCGGTGGTCGCGGAACGACAGCGACATGGTGCCGCTGAAGTCCTCGATCGGGGAGATCTCCTCGAAGATCTCTTCCAGGCCGCTGGGGCCGGACAGGTCCGACCGCCCCTCGGCCTCGGCGGCGGCCACCCGGGCCTGCCACGTTTCGTTGCCGACCAGCCAGTCGAAACTGTCCACCTGCAGCGCAAGCAGATCCGGAACCTCGAGCGGTTCGGAAATCTTGGCGAAGGAGATGCGGCGGGAGCCGGAAACGTCGGAAATGCTGTCGGACTGGGGGTTGCGCGAGGCGACCAAGGGGCGTCCTTCCACGGGCTCGCAAAGAATCACTTCGGTGCTGGGAGCGCACGCCGAACCGCCCTAGTCAAGTCGAGACCCGAGCCAGGGTGGAGGTTAAAGGCAGCGCAAAGCAATAGGTTACCTGATCAGGGCAAGCCTGTCCAATGGGGTCCGACAGTCTGCCGTCAGACCACCCTCTCCGTCAAGGACCGACCCGGGATCTCCAGTGGGTAGACCACCCACGAGCCTCCCGGCGCCCTCCTGGTGCGGAGTCACAAAGAGACTACAGTCCGGCGATCTCCTGGACCAGCCATTGATCGCCGTTTCGGACCATCACGAACCGGGTCCGGTTCAGGTCCACCCGGGGCTTACCCTGCGTGATCGTGCTGGTGGTGGTCTGGTTCACGAAGATGATCAGGGTGACCCGGTCGGCGTCGCCGTCGCGGACCCCGACCTCGCGAACGTCGGCCTTGACCGTCGCCTTGGTCTTGGTGGCGAGCTCACCAGCCACCTTGGCGGTGTCGTCGAACTTCTTGGCGAACTCCGGGGTCATCGTCGCGCGCGCCGCGGCGAAGCTTTTGTCCAGGTCACGATAGTCGTAGCTGAGCGCGGTCTCGGCCGCTTTCCGCCCGGCCGCGGCGGCCTGGTCCCGGGCGTCCTCGGCCTGCTTGCCCTGCCACGCCTTGATCCCGAGCACCACCGCGACGGTCAGCACCAGGACCAGGGCGATGCCGAGCGCCGCCGAGAGGACGGCACCCACCTTCGACCGAGTTCCGTCACTTTCCGTAGTCAACGAGGTGGTGAACGAGGGCTCTTGAATGGCCTCGGAAGGCTCCGATGTGGCCGGGGTCACGTCCTCCGCCACCGTCTCCGGAGCCTCGGAGGCAGCTTCCGGAGCCTCGGGCGCCTCTTCTGGAGTGGTTTCTGTTTCAGGACTCAGGCTTGTACGGCGCTGGCCGGCGATGCGCGGGCGGTTGCGGGAGCGGTCCGGCATCAGCCCACCACCTGGAGGTCGGCGGTCAGCCAGCGGTCCTTCTCCCGGACCATGTCCAGCTTGATCCGGTACCGGCGCTCGACGCCGTCGGTGGAAGCGGTGTTGGTCACGACCGCGTTCACGATCACCAGCACCTGGGCGGAGTCCTTGTCGTTCGAGACCACCGCGGCCTCCTTCACGTCGCCCTTGGAGGTCGCCTTGTTGGTCTGTACTTCGGTCTTCACCGCGGCGATCCCGGCCTGGAACTCGTCCTTGAACTGCCCGGTCGAGTCGTCCAGCACCCGCTTCGAGTCGGCGTCCCAGGTCTTGTAGTCGTACGTCGTGAAGTCCAGCGCGAGCTGCCGGGCCGCCTTCATCGCGCCCTCCCGCTCGGTCTTCTCCGCGCTCTGCTTCTGCAGTGCGACCACCGACAGGGTGACGCCGGCCAGCGCGATGACGAGCAGCACGCTGAGCGCCCATGCCAGCACCAGCTGGCCTCGCTTGAACTTCACTTGCCGCTCACCGGTCCGAGGATGAGGGCCTTCCAGGAGTCGCTGCCGAGGTAATCGGCCTGCCCGCCGGTCGAGCCGAGGACGATCTCCGGCATTCCGCCGGAGCCGCCCGCGTCGCCGGTGGCCGGGTCGTAGCCGATGCCGTAGCCCGTGCGGTTCAGGTCCTCGCGGGTCGACGGGCTCGGCGCGTTCTGGGAGCCCCGGACGTTGACGCCGGTCGACGGATTCGCCGTACAGGACGCCTTGGTGTTGGCCTGCTTCTGCGAGGTGTCCTGCGGTACGACGTGATCGGTGCCGCCGTAGCCGGCCCGGCAGGAGGGCGGGTCGAAGCCGAGCACCAGGCCGAAGTGCGCGTCGTAGTGCCCGGTGCCCGCGTCCTTGGCCGGGACGATGTAGCCGCCCATGACCACCTTCGGGTACACCACCAGCAGCTGCTCGACGGCATCCAGCCGAACCGCGGTGATTTGGCTCATCGTCAGCAGGTTACCGAGCAGCACCGCGATGTCCGCACGGTTCTCCTGGATCAACGCGGTCACCTGCTCCGACGCGGCCGAGCCCTGGTCGATCACCTGGCGGATGTTCGCGTCCGAGGCGACCAGGGTGTCGGACAGCAGCGCGAGGTTCTTCGCCCAGGTCTGGATCGCGTCGCCGCTGGCCACCTGGGTGGCGAGCACGGTGTCGCCGTCGTTGATCAGCTTGATCGTCTGCAGGATGTTCGCGTCCGCGTCGTCGATCAGCTTGCCGGAGCTGTCGATGATCCGCTGCAGGTCGGTGCCCTTACCCTTCAGCGCGGTCCCCAGCTCCCGGATGGTCGTCCGGAGGCTTTCCTTGTCGACGGAGTTGACCAGTTGGTCGAGGTTCAGCAGCAGCTCGGTGGTGTCGATCGGGATAGCGGTGTCCTGACGGGCGATCTTCGAGTTGTCCTTCAGGTACGGGCCGCTGTCGCGCCGGGGCTGCAGGTCGACGTACTGCTCGCCGATCGCCGACCGGTTCGCGACCACGGCGAGCAGGTCGTTCGGGACCTTCACGCTCTTGTTGATCTCGAGGTTCACGTCGACGCCGTCGGGCAGCAGCTTGAGGTCGCCGACCTTGCCGACCGGCTGGCCGCGATACGTCACCTCGGCACCGCTGAAGATGCCGCCGGACTCGGCGAAGCTGGCGCTGACCGTGTACGTCTTCTTGAGGAAGAGCCGGTCGATTTGGGCGTACTTGCCACCGACGTAGGCCATGCCGACGACGGTGATCAGGACGAACACCATCAGCTGGATCCGGACCGCTCTGGTGATCACTGGGCCACCCCCGGCATCAGCACCTTGGCCAGTTCGGGGTCGAACCCGGACCGGTTGAGCTTCGGCGTACAGACCGGCAGGCCGAGGATCGTCGTACAGGTCGTCGCAGTGCCGGTCGGGACCGGCAAAGACGGCAGGCCGTTGGTGGTCGGGTTGTGCAGCGGGATGCTCAGCCGGTTCGTCGGCAGCGCGGTCGGGCCGACTGTCGGCAGGTTCAGGCCGAGGATGCCCTTCAGCGCCTTCTGGGTGTTCACGTCGAGGGTGATGCCCAGGTTGACGAAGTCACCCTTGGCCGCGATGCCGGCGTTGGTCGGGAACGGGTAGGTCAGCAGCAGCTCGAGCGACTTCGGCAGGTCCGCGCCGGCCTCGGCCAGCTTGGTCAGGATCGGATAGAGCGAGTTCAGGTTCGCCACCAGATCCTTCTGGGACGACGTGATCACCCGGGTCGCGGTGTTGCCGAGGGTCGCCAGCGCCTGCAGCGTCTTGACCAGCGCGGCCCGCTGCTTGTCCAGTGTCGCGATGGACTTCGGCAGTGAGTCGATCGCGGTCGCCAGGGTCGCCTTCTGCGCGTTGAGCTTCTTCGCGAGCTGATCGACGGCCTTGATCGCGGTGACGATCTGCTGCTTGTTCTTGTCCAGGGTGCCGACGAAGATGTTCAGCTGGTCGAGCACGCTGCGGATGGCCGGCTCGTTGCCGGTCAGCGCCTTGTTCAGCTCCTGGGTGATGATCTGCAACTGGGCCACGCCGCCGCCGTTCAGCAGCAGCGACAACGCGGACAGGACTTCCTCGACCTCGACGTTGCTGGTGGTCCGCGACAGCGGGATGACCTCGCCGTTCTCGAGCCTGCCGCGCGGCTTCTCCAGCCCGGTCGGCGGCGCGAGGGACACGAACTTCTCCCCCAGCAGGCTGGTCTGGCGGATCGTCGCCCGGGCGTTGTCCGGCAGGTCCAGGCTCTTCGGCAGCCGGATCCGTACCTTGGCGACGTACCCGTCCAGCCACACCTTCTCGACCGTGCCGACGGTGACGTCGTCCACCTTCACCGACGACTTCGGCACCAGGTCCAGTACGTCGGCGAACTCGACCGTGACCGTGTACGACGGCCCCTTGATCTTCGCGCCACCCGGCAACGGCAGCGAGTACACGCTGAAGTCGCACCCGGTCAGCAACATCGCCATCCCGAGCATTCCCGCGACAAATCCAGTGCGGCGCTTCATCGGACCAGGCCTCCGAGTGTCGGGTCCACCGGGTCCGGGCTCGACAGCTTCGGCTGCGGCGCGGGAGCCCACGGCGTACCAGCGGGGCCGCCGCTGGCCGGAGCGCTGCCGGTGAGTTCACTCAGCAGCGGCAGCTTCGGCAGGGCGTCGAAGACCGGCTTCAGCGCGGAGCAGGTCGACATCGGCTGGTTCGCCTGCAGCAACAGCGAGCAGATGAACGCGGCCGGGTCGTCCAGTTGCGCCAGGTTGACCCGCTGGTCCAGCGTTCCGAACTGCGGGTTGTAGATGCGGGCCAGGTTGCCCAGGCCGAGCGGAGCCGTATCGAGGACCTGAGCGATCGCGGCCTTCTCCTTGACCAGGATCTGCGACAGGGCCGTCGCGCTGGAGACTGTGGTCTTCAGCGTGGCGCGGTTGTCCTTCACGAAGGTGGCGACCTCACCGAGGGCCGTGGCCAGCAGGGACAGCGCGGCGGACAGGTCCTTGCGCTCGCCGGCCAGCGTGGTCGACGTGGCGGCGAAGTTGGTGTTGAACTGCCGGACCAGCTGGTCGTTCGCGGCCAGCGCGGATACGAACGTCTGCAACTGCCGGATCGTCTGGAACAGGCTCTGTGAGTTGCCCGCCAGCGTGCCGGTCAGCTTCGAGACATCGGTGATGGTCTGGTTCAGCTTGGCGCCCTGGCCGTTCAGGTTCGCCGCCGAGACGTCCAGCAGCCGCGACAACGCGCCCTGGTCGTTCGCGCCCTTCGGCCCGAGCGCAACGGACAGGTCGTTCAGGCTCTGGTAGATCTGGTCCAGCTCCAGCGGTACGGCGGTCCGGTCGACCGGGATCTCGGCACCGTTCGCCATCACCTCGCCCTTGGTGTACACCGGCGTGAGCTGGACGTAGCGGTCGGCAACGATCGACGGAGCCGCGATCACCGCCTTGGCGCCGGCCGGCACCTTGTGCTTGGCCTCCCACCAGAACTTCACCCGCACGGTCCGGCCGGCCGGGGTGATGCTCTCCACCTCACCGACCTTGACGCCGAGGATCCGTACGTCGGAGCCGGGGTAGACCGCGACCGCCCGCGGGAAGTACGCCGTGGCGTGCACCCGCTCGGGCTTCGGCCACAGCGTCACCACGCTGACCGCGATGATCACCACGACCACCCCCATCGCCACCAGCCGGGAGAACGACGCAATCCGGGTCATCAGCCACCTCCCAGGATCGAAGGCAGCCCGGGAATCGGGACTTGTGGTGCCGGGATCTCAGGCACCGGGACCAGGTTCTGCACGTACGAGTCGAACCACGGACCAGTGCCGAGCGTGTTGGTGAAGAGCTTGACGAACGGTGCCAGGTTGCGAATGGTCCCGTCCAATGCGTTCTGGTTCTTCAGCAGCACCGCGAGTACGGCGTTGACCTTCTGCAGCGTCGGGCCAAGATCCTTGCGGTTCTCCCGGACCAGCGCGGTGATCTGGGCGGACAGCTTCTGCGTCGACACCAGCAGCTGGTGGATCAGCGCCCGTCGCGCCTGTACCGCCTGGAAGACGGTGTTGCCGTCCTTCATCAGCTTGATCAGCTGCTGGTTGCGGTCGGCAAGGACCTTGGTGACCACATTGGAGTGCTGCAGCAACAGCTTCAGCTGCTCGTCCCGCTTCGCCACGTTCCGGGACAGCCGGGACAGTCCGGTCAGCGACGCCTGCACCTCTTCCGGGGTGTTCTTGAACGTCGCCGACAGCGTGTCCAGCGCCCGGGCCAGCTGCGCGGTGTCGATCCGCTCGGTCGTGTTGGCGAGATCGGTGAACGCGTCCACTACGTCGTACGCCGAAACCGTCCGGTCCAGCGGGATCTCGGAGCCGGCCTTGAGCTGACCGGAGCCGGCCGGGTTCAGCTTCAGGTACTTCTGGCCGAGCAGCGTCTTGATCTTCATCTCGGCACCGGTCTGGTCACCGAGCTTCACGCCCTTGTCCACCACGAAGTCGACCCGGACGTGGCTGCCTTCCAGCTCGACCTTCTTGACCTGGCCGATCCGGACGCCGGCCACCCGGACCTCGTCATTCGGCTTCAGCCCGGCCGCCTCGGAGAACTCCGCCGCGTACTTCGTCCCGCCGCCGATCAGCGGCAGGTCCTGCGCCTTGAACGCGGCCAGCATGATCAGCCCGAGCACCGTCAGCCCGATGACGCCGACGGTCACCTGATTCTGCTCCCGGAAGGGCTTCACTTCTGGCACCTCGCGGAGTTGTTGTCGTAGGCAACCGGGATGCGGGTCCCCAGCGGCAGCGTGACGTTGCCGTCGAAGTTGCACATGTAGAAGTTGAAGAAGGAGCCGTACGACGCCGTCCGGGTCATCGAGTTCAGCTTGGTCGGCATGTTCTGCAGCGTCTTCACCCAGATCGACTGGGTGTCGTCGAGGGTGCTCGCGGTGATGCGGAGCTTGTCCAGGTCCGCCTTGATCGGCACCCGGGTCTGCTGCAGCAGGCCTGCCGTCTTGGTGTTCAGCGAGTTGATCGAGCCGACCGAGTTCAGGATCGGGGTGATGTCCTTGCTCAGCCCGGTGATGAACTGCTGCAGGTTGACCAGCAACTGGGAGAAGTTCTGCTGCCGCTGGGAGACGATCTGCAGGGTCGAGGTCAGGTTGGTGATCAGGTCGCCGATCACCTGATCCGCGTCCGCCAGCGTGGTGGTCAGCGACGCCGTCTTGGCCAGCAGCGACTCGATCGTGCCGCCTTCGCCCTGCAGCACCTTGATCACCTCGAACGCGAACTGGTTCACGTCCGCCGGGGTCAGCGCGGTGAACAGCGGCTTGAACCCGTTGAACAGCACGGACAGGTCCAGCGCCGGCGTCGTCCGCTCCTTCGGGATGACGCCGTTCTTCTTCAGCCGCTCGCCACCGCCGACGCCGTCGGTGAGGGCGATGTAGCGGTTGCCGACCAGGTTGCGGTACCGCAGCGTCGCGTGCGTCGAGGTGTCGACGATCTGGTCGGAGTCGACGCTGAACGTCACCATCGCCAGGGTGTTCTGATACAGCGCGATCTTGTCCACCTGGCCGACCTTGACGCCGGCGATCCGGATGTCGTCACCCTTGTTCAGCCCGACCGCGTCGGTGAACACCGCCCGGTACTTCGTGGTCTGGTTGAAGCTGATGTTGCCGATCGTCACCGCAAGCAGCGCGGTCGCGACGGTGGTGACCACAATGAAGATCCCCAGCCGCACGGTGTCGAACGCCGTCTTCTTGTCGAGCAGCTTCACTTCATATTCACCTGCCCTCCGCGCATCAGGGGGCCGACCAGCAGGGTGGTCAGGTCCGGTACGTCGCCTGCCGCAACGCCCATCTCGGGTCCGACGACGGAGTCGATCACCTTCTGCTCGGCCGGGGAGCCGACACCCTGGGTGTCCATATCGAATCCCGGCATCGCGCGGTTCAACTGCAGGTTCAGCGGGAAGCGCTGGTTCTTGTTGTGGTCACCGATCACGCCGTCGTCGGCGACGTCGTACGGTCCCGGGTTCGCCTGTGTGTACGGCCCCGGGTTCGCGCCCGGCTTGCTGTAGTTCTTCCCGACGCAGACCGGACCACTGTGGTCCTTGTACACCGGCTTCTCGTTCGGCTCGTACGGCGTCGGCTGGTTGGTGATCAGCTCGAGGTTGATGTTCAGCTGCCCGTTCCGGAACACGTCGTTGAAGATCGGCGCCGTGTCGGCCAGCACCTTGAGGAAGCACGGGTACTCCGGCGAGTACTCCTCAAGCAGGTCCAGCACCGGCCGGCTCACCTCGCCGAGGCGGATCACCCGGTCCTCGTTCTGCTGCAGGAAGGTGTTCGTCGTACCGGACATCGTCTGGACATCGACGAAGAACTTCTGCAGCTGCACCTGCTTCTCCACCACCGTGTTGCCGGTGATGGTCAGGTTGCGCAGCGCCCGGACCAGGTCCGGCGTCGCGTCGGTGTAGATCTGGGAGACCTTGGTCAGCTTGGTCAGCGCGTCCATCAGCTTGGGGACGTTCGGGTTCAGCTTCTTCAGGTACTCGTCCAGCTGGGTCAGCGTGCCGGCGATCTCGGCGCCGCGGCCTTCCAGCGCGGTGGCCAGGGTGTTCAGCGTCGCGTTCAGATCGGCCGGGTCGACCGCCTGCAGCAACGGCAGCGCGTCGTTCAGCACCTTCTCGATCTCGATGCCGACGGCCGTCTTGTCCCGGGCGATCACGTCGCCGGCCTTGATGTGGCGTCCCGCCGATCCCTTCGGCGGGACCAGGGCGACGTACTTCTCACCGAACAGCGTCTTCGGCAGGATCCGGGCGCTGACCGCGCTGGAGATCTCGTTGATCTGATCCGGCTTGAGGGCCAGCTCGACGGTGGCCTCGTCGCCGTCGGTGGACACCTGGCGGACCTCGCCGACGATGATGCCGCGCAGCTTCACGTCGGCGCCCTTGTTCAGCTGCAGGCCGATGTGGCTGGTCTTCAGCTCGACGTCGACGGTCTTGGTGAAGACCTTGGCGTAGAAGGCGTACGTCAGCCAGAGCATGAAGCAGAGCACGCCGATGAAGGCGATGCCGAGGACCTTGTGCGGCATGGACTTGGTCATGACCTCACCCCGCCAGCCTGACCGTGGTCGTCGTACCCCAGATCGCCATCGACAGCAGCAGGTCGACGACGTTGATGACGACGATGGACGTCCGGACCGCGCGGCCGACGGCGACACCGACGCCGGCCGGGCCACCGCTGGCGTGGTAGCCGTGGTAGCAGTGCACCAGGATCACCAGTACGGCGAACACCAGCACCTTGCCGAAGGACCACAGCACGTCACCTGGCGGCAAGAACTTGTGGAAGTAGTCGTCGTACGTGCCCGTGCTCTGCCCGTAGAACGTGGTCACAGTCAGCCGGGTGGCGAAGTACGACGCGAGCAGGCCGACGACGTACAGCGGGATCACCGCGACCATCCCGGCGATGATCCGGGTGGTGACCAGGAACGGCAGCGACGGGATCGCCATCACCTCGAGCGCGTCGATCTCCTCGCTGATCCGCATCGCGCCGAGCTGAGCAGTGAAGCCGCAGCCGACGGTCGCGGCCAGCGCGATCCCGGCGATCAGCGGGCCGATCTCGCGGGTGTTGATGTACGCCGACACGAACCCGGCGAAGGCCGACGTCCCGAGCTGGTTCAGCGCCGAGTAGCCCTGCAGGCCGACCTCGGTGCCGGTGAAGAAGGCCAGGAAGGTGATCACGCCGACGGTGCCGCCGATCACCGCGAGCGCGCCGGTGCCGAGCGTCACCTCGGCCAGCAGCCGGATGATCTCCTTGCGGTACCGGGTGATCGACTTGCCGGACCAGGCCAGCGCCTTGAGGTAGAACGCCAGTTGCTCGCCCAGCCGGTCGAGCGAGCTGAGCGGTTTGCGGAGCAGCTGAAGGGCCGACTGTGACATGACAATCAGGCCCCCTTCGGCGGGACGAGCTGGAAGTAGATCGCCGTCATCGAGAAGTTGGCGACGAACAGCAGCATGAAGGTGATGACGACGGACTGGTTCACCGCGTCGCCGACGCCCTTCGGCCCACCGCCCGCGTTCATCCCCTTGTACGACGCCACGACTGCGGCGAGGAAGCCGAACACCAGGGCCTTCACCTGGCCCTGCCACAGGTCGGGAAGCTGAGCCAGCGCGGTGAACGAGGCGATATAACTGCCTGGCGTTCCGCCTTGCAGTACGACGTTGAAGACGTAGCCGCCCATCACACCGACCACGCTGACGAAACCGTTCAGGAAGAACGCCACCAGCATCGTCGCCAGCACCCGCGGCACCACCAGCCGCTGGATCGGGTCGATGCCGAGCACCATCATCGCGTCCAGTTCCTCGCGGATCTTGCGCGCGCCCAGATCCGCGCAGATCGCCGAGCCACCAGCCCCGGCGATCAGCAGGGCGGTCGCGATCGGCGACGCCTCCCGGACCACCGCGAGTACGGCGGCCGATCCGGTGAATGCCTGGGCACCGAACTGCTTGATCAGCCCGCCCACCTGCAGCGCGATGACCGCACCGAACGGGATGGCGACCAGCGCGGTCGGGATGATCGTCACGCTGGCGACGAACCAGGCCTGTTGCAGGAACTCCTTCAACTGGAACGGCCGCCGGACCGAGGCCCGGGCGGTGTCGAGGGCGAAGGAGAAGAGTGAGCCGGCGTGCTTCAGCGGGGCGGTCGCGCTAGCGGTCACGAAACCCCCACCACATCAGGGGCGAACGAACCTGGCGGCGGGGTGACGCCGTTCTCCCGGCACCACTCACCAGGTGGGCGCTGGGTCGGCCGGATCACACCGCTGCTCGGCAGCTGCTGCACCGGGATCGGCGGCAGCGGCGGCAGTTCCTGGTCGGCCTCGCGGGCGAGCTCGTCGGCGTCCTTCTCCTCGGACATGCCGATCGGGCCGACCCGCTGCGCGTTCAGGAACTGGCGGACCACCGGCTCCTCGCTGGACAGCAGCATCTCCCGGGGCCCGAACATGGCCAGGTGCCGGTGGTACAGCAGCCCGATGTTGTCCGGCACGGTCCGGGCCGTGTTGATGTCGTGGGTGACGATCAGGCAGGTCGCCTGGGTCATCTCGTTCAGGTCGATGATGAGCTGGTTCAGGAACGCCGTACGGACCGGGTCCAGACCGGAGTCGGGCTCGTCGAAGAGCAGGATCTCGGGCTCCAGCACCAGCGCGCGGGCCAGCCCGGCCCGCTTGCGCATACCGCCGGAGATCTCGCCGGGCAGCTTCCTCTCCGCGCCGACCAGGCCGACCATCTCCATCTTCTCCATCACGATGGAGCGGATCTCGGCCTCGGACTTCTTGGTGTGCTCACGCAGCGGGAAGGCCACGTTGTCGTAGAGATTCATCGAGCCGAACATCGCGCCGTCCTGGAACAGCACCCCGAACAGCTTGCGGATGTCGTAGAGCTCGCGCTCCGAACAGGTGGCGATGTCGGTGCCCTCGATGTGCACGTGGCCCTTGTCCGGCTTGAGCAGACCGATCAGCGTCTTCAGGAAGACGGACTTGCCGGTGCCGGACGGGCCGAGCATCACGCAGATCTCGCCGGCCGGCAGGGTCAGGGACACGTCGCCCCAGATGAGCTGGCTACCGAAGGACTTGGTGAGACCTTCGACGCGGACTTCTACGCCCACCTGGCCCTCCTGATCGGTTCTGCCTCACGGGATGTCTGTCCTGCCCCCGAACCGACGACGTTCTGCCGGGTCCAACGAGGGGCGGTTGCCTAGGTTACGCACGAGTACGGTTTTGTGTAACCCCTGCGTGTCAAGCGACGGTGACCAATGCGTCACGCTCCGGTCACGCCGATCACGGTGTGCTGACCGGCCCGCGGCTCCGGGTGATCCTAGCGGCAGCCCAGGTCCGGCTCTCGCGGCCCCACCGGAGACCACCGCGAAACTGGTATCGCAGCGCAAACGACTCGACACACAACGCGACCAAACGATCCGAGGACTGTCCGAAGCGGGGTCCGAAAGTTAGCGTCAGGAAGGGGAAAAACCTGGAGGTGGGGACCCATGAGCATCGAACGACGGACATTCCTCAGAGGCAGCATGGCCGTCGCCGGCGGTGTCCTCGCCGGCGGGCCGTTCCAGGGATTCGTTGCCCAGCAGGCGATCGCGGATCGCAACGGAAGCGCACCGTTCCGGGAACTGCGGCCGATCCCGGATCAGCGCGACGGAAAAGTCCGGCTGCATCTGCCGGAAGGCTTCTCCTACCGCTCCTTCCATGACACCGAATTCCCGGTCGTCCTGAACGACGGCACCCGGCTGCCCGGGCGGCACGACGGCATGGGCGCGTTCCCGCTGGGCAACGGCAATGTGCTGCTCGTCCGCAACCACGAGCTCAACAACCCCGGTGCTCCGTTCGGACCAGGTACGCCGTACGACGCCATGGCTCAAGGCGGGACGACGACTGTCGAGGTGACGCGGTTCGGCGAGGTGGTCGGTGCCTTCACCAGCCTGAACGGCACGATGATGAACTGCAGCGGCGGAATCATGCCGTGGGGCAGCTGGATCACCTGTGAGGAAACGGTGAACGGGCCGGATGTCGGACCCGACTTCACAGGGGTTTCCAACGTCGCGCTGACCCAGCGGCACGGCTTCACCTTCGAAGTCCCGGCCGGTGGTCAATCGAACCGGCAGCCGATCACCCAGGCCGGCCGCTTCGCGCACGAGGCCGTCTCCTTCGATCCGGTCGACGGCATTCTCTATCTGACCGAGGACAACTTCGCTTTCCCGTCCGGCTTCTACCGCTACCGTCCGGCCACGAACCCGCTGCAGTCCGGCCGGCTCGACAACAACGGCCGCCTGCAGATGCTCGCCGTACCGGGTCGTCCGAACCTGAACCTGGCCGCCGAACAGCCGTTGCGGGCGACGTACGACGTGGAGTGGGTCGACATCGACGATCCCGCGCCGTCATTCCCTTACACACCAGGGCAGACCGCGCCGACGACGAACGACCAGGCGCTGGTGTACGTCGGCAACCAGGGCCGCGCGCAGGGAGCGGCGTACTTCTCCCGGCTCGAGGGTCAGGTGTACGACGACAACGTCGTGTACTTCTGCTCGACACAGGGCGGCGGCGCGGCGGAGACGGGGCCGGATCCCGCCACCGGTTACGGCAACGGCTTCGGCCAGATCTGGGCGTATCACACGCGGGCTGAGAAGTTGCAGCTGCTCTATCAGTCGCCGAGCCGGTCGACGCTGGACTTCCCGGACAACGTGACGACCAGCAAGCGCGGGACTCTGGTGCTCTGCGAGGACAACGTCCAGGACAACTACCTGCGCGGGCTCTCGCGTGGCGGGCAGCTTTGGGACATCGCCCTGAACCGGCTCACCAGCGGCACCGGTGCGCCCCGGTTCGACGACGAGTTCGCGGGGTCGACGTTCAGCCCGGACGGCCACACGTTGTTCGTCAACATCCAGGCCAGCCGCGGCATGAGCTTCGCCATCTGGGGCCCATGGCAGCTGATCGGGGTCTGACGGGCGAGGACGAGGCGCGCCGACCTGGGTTTGGGTGCTTCGGAACGTGACGAAGGGCGGCCCTGGGTAGGACCGCCCTTCGGCGTACTGCTGGTTGTGCGGTCGAAACCGCACGGGTCACTTCAGCGTGACGGTGGCGCCGGCGCCCTCGAGGGCCTCCTTGGCCTTCTCCGCGGCAGCCTTGTCGACCTTCTCCAGGATCGCCTTCGGAGCGGACTCGACGAGGTCCTTGGCCTCCTTCAGACCAAGGCTGGTGAGACCGCGCACCTCCTTGATGACCTGGATCTTCTTTTCGCCGGCGCTCTCGAGAACGACGTCGAACTCGTCCTGCTCGGCGGCCTCCTCGGCCGGGGCAGCGCCCGCGGCCGGAGCGGCGGCAACGGCGACCGGGGCGGCGGCGGTGACGCCGAACTCCTCCTCGAACGCCTTAACGAACTCCGACAGCTCCAGCAGGGTCAGTTCCTTGAACTGGCCGAGCAGCTCTTCGGTGCTGAGCTTCGCCATGGTGGCGGTCCTTCCTTAATGGTGGTGCTTGGTGATCACTGATGGGGTGTTACGGGTGAGATCGGCCTCAGCTCTCGGCTGGGGTCTCCTCGGTGCTCGCCTCGGCAGGTGCCTCGACCGCCGCAGCCTCGGGGCCAGCCCCTTCGGCCTTTTTGTCTTGCAACGCCGCGAACAGGCGCGCGGCCTGCGACAGCGGAGCAGCGAACAGCGACACCGCTTGCTGCGGAGCCGCCTTCATCGCACCTGCGAGCTTCGCGAGGAGGACCTCACGCGACTCCAGGTCAGCGAGTTTGTTGATCTCGTCAGAGCCGAGTGCCTTGCCATCCAGCACTCCACCCTTGATGACGAGCAGGGGATTCGCCTTGGCGAAGTCACGCAGACCCTTGGCCGCGACCACCGGGTCGCCCTTGATAAAGGCGATCGCCGACGGACCCTCGAGCAGCGAGTCGAACGACTCGACACCCGCATCCTTGGCCGCGATCTTGGTCAGCGTGTTCTTCACCACGGCGTAGTTCACGTCGTCACCGAGCGTAGTGCGCAGTTGCCGCAGCTGCGCCACGGTGAGTCCGCGGTACTCGGTCAGCACGGCGCCGTTCGAGCTACGGAACTCGTCCGTCAGCTCCGCGACAGCGGCTGCCTTGTCCGGCCTCGCCATGGGGTCTCCTTCTCTTGGCTTCCTCGCCGCAGACCCCTGGACAAAAGGAAACGCCCCTGCGCAGGCGCAAGGGCGTGAACATTCGTATTACTGTCACACTGTCCAAGTCACCTACGCGGGCCGCCCACCTGAGGTGGGACCTTCAGTCACTCGAGAGTGACGACCAGCGGTCTTCGGCAGCAATCAGTGTGCCTGATCTTGACGCGGGAACCAAATCGGGTCCCGCTCAGGCCGTCTGGTCCCGGACCGGATGCGGTGGGATCCAGCGTTGCATGGCGGTCGCGGCGGCCCACCCGGTGCCCGCCATGATCACGATCGCCGGCGCCAGCCCGAGTACGGCGGTCGCCCCGGCCAGCAACAACGGCCCGGCACCATTGCCGGTGTCGGCGAACAACCTGAACGCACCGAGGAACTGCGCCCGACCGATGGGCGGCGACGCGTCGGCACCGAGCGTCATGATCACGCCCGCGCCCAACCCGTTGCCGACCCCCATCAGAAGAGCGACCGCGGTGAGCGTGGCAGTGGTGTGAGTAAGAGGCAGCAGCAGGTGCGCCAGCCCGAGGACGAACATCGACGGTACGGCGACCCACTTGCGCCCGAGCCGGTCCATCACCGAACCGGCCGGATAGAAGAGCAGCATGTCCACCGCGCCGGACAACCCGAAGATGATGCTGGTGGTCAGCGGATCGAGCCCGATGTGCTGCGCCCACAGGGGGATCACGACCTGGCGCGACGCCCGGACCGCCCCGACCAGGAGCGCCCCGACACCGAGCGTCCGCAGCACCGGGAGGTGGTCCCGGATCACGCCCCACGTCGACTGCGCCGCAACCGGCCGGCTTCCGCGCGTACGTCGTACGGACTCGATGTCGGGCAGGCTCAGGAGTACGGCGCACGCCAGGACCGCGGCGACCAAGTGGACCCAGTAGGCGCCGTCGGTGCCGAGGAACTTCATCGCGAACGCGCCGAGGAACGGGCCGATGAAGGACCCGATCCGCTGGACACCGCCGAGCGTCGACAAAGCGCGAGCCCGCAATTCGAGCGGGACCGCCTCGCTCAGGTACGCCTGGCGAGCCAGGCCCCAGACCGCTCCGGCCAGACCGGTAGCGCCGATCGCGATCGCGAGGCCCCACACTGTCGGGACGGCCAGGCAGGCGACCAAGGCCAGCGTGACCAGCACGGTCGCGAGGAGCATGGCCCGGCGTTCACCGATCTTGTTGGTGAGGGCGCCGGCCGGGATGTCGCCGATGACCTGGCCGAGGCCGGCGGACGCGACGACCAGTCCGGCGCCCGCGACCGAAGCACCGAGATGCGTGGCGGACAGGGCGACGACCGGCGCGATCGCGCCTTGGCCGATGCCGTACAGCAGCGCGGGTAAATAGACAGACGGAGCGATCCGCCAGAGGCTTGCGGCGCCGGCCATCAGCGGCTCCCCGCTCGCGTCAGACAGAGGTCGCGATCAGCCTGGGTCGCCCCCAGCAACTCCGACACCGACCACGCCGCCGGGACGATCAGTTCGCCGAGCTCCTCCAACCGCTCCGCAGGCATCCGCAGCTCCGGTCCGGAGATCGACAAACAGCCGACGACCTGACCGGAGAAGTCGAAGACCGGCGCCGCGACCGACCTGATTCCCGAGGTGCGCTCCGACATCGACCTGGCGAAGCCTTTCGCCCGGATCTCGGCAAGCTGAGCCGCGAGTACGACGGGATCGGTGATCGTCTGCGGCAGCACCCGCGGGAGCGGAGCGGCCAGCACCTCCGCCTGCCGTTCGGACGGCGAGAACGCGAGCAGCACCTTGCCTGGAGCTCCAAGCGGCAAGGGCACCGGGATGCCGAACTCCGTGTAGGTACGCCGCAGCTGATGCCGACTCTCGACCTGATCCAGTACGACGCGTTGTCCGCTCGGCAGCAACTCGTGCACCGCCGCGGTCTCCTCGCTCTCATCGCGAAGCGCACGCAAGACCGGCATCGCGGCGTCGCGCAGGCCGGTCGGAACCCCGCCGCTGTGCGCCAACTGGACGACCAGCGGACCGATCGCGTAGCGGCGGTGTGCGGTCTGGCGGATCAGTCCGTTTTCCTGCATCGCCAGCAGGAGTCGATGCACGGTGCTGGTGGACAGCCCGGTGGCGCGGGCCAGGTCGCTGATGCCGAGGTCGGAGGTGCGGGCGTCGAAGCACCGCAGGATCGCCACGGCCCGGTCGATCGACTGCACCGACCCACGGCGGACCTCGTGTTCCTGCATGGCAGAAGATTATCCCACCATGCGGGAAATGGAACGGGTTCTCGCTGAGCCTGGGCCGTGCCAGGGTCGGCACGTGACCATCACCGAGTCGTGGGCGTGGATCGACCGCTGGTTGTCTCAGCACGCCCCAACGACGTACGCCGTACTCGCGCCACCCGCCACCGACGCCGAGTTATCCGCGGCCCAGCAGGTGGTCGAGTTCCCGCCCGAGCTGATCGAGTCCCTGCGCTGCCACAACGGCCTCACCACCTGGGCCAACCTCCTCCCCGAAGCCCAACCCTCCAGCTGCGCCGAAATCGCCGCCAACTGGCAACTCCGCATGGACCTGGCCGAGGAATACGACAGCTTCGCGGCCGGCTACTGGCACCCCACCTGGATCCCCTGGGCCGACTCCGACGGCGACCTCCAGGTCATAGACCTCCACCGAGCCCGTCTAGGCATGGCCTACCACGACGGCACCGGCGACTTCACGAACGCCTACCCCAGCCTCGCGTCCTACCTGGAGTCAGTTGTCGAGTCCCTCCACACCGGAACAGGCATCAACAACTGGTACCCCTACCTCACCCCCCACCACGAACTCTGGTGGGACCAAGGCCCAGACAGACAGTTCGTCAACAACGAACCCCTTGTCCGGGTTCCCACCAGCGCCCAGTAAGCGTCCGGCCGACCTCGACTGCGTGCTTTCCGGAAGATAAATGCCATCAGACGCAAACTAGTTTCCGAAGACGCGCCTCCCGCTCAGCGCGTGTACGGATCGTCCAGAGCCTGGTCGGCAAGGGCATCCTGCTCGGCGCGGAACACCGCGCGCTGCCTGGCATGTTGCCGGCGCTCTGGCGAGAGCGGGCCTGGGGCGTGGGGTTGACTGCGGTCAGCTGAGGACGGCGACGGCGTCTATTTCTACGAGCATGTCTTCTCGGGGGAGGCCGGTGAAGACGGTGGTGCGGGAGGGGAGGACGCCGCTGGGGGTGCGGGTGGAGAGGAAGGCGGCGTAGGCGTCGTTCATGGTGGTGAAGTGGTCGCGGGTGGTGAGGTAGACGCGCATCATGACGACGTCGTCGAAGGTGGCGCCGCCGGCGGTGAGGACCGCTTCGATGTTCTGCAGGACGCGGGTGGTCTGGCCCGACACGTCGCCGGTGAAGACGAACTCGCCGGTGGCGGGGTCGACCGAGCCCTGGCCGGACACCTGCAGGATGTTGCCCTTGCGCACTCCCTGCGAGTACACCGGCATCGGGGCGGGTGCGTCAGTGGTGAAGACGGCGGTCTTGTCGGACATCAGGTCAAACCCTCTCAGTTGTAGTCGGCACTGATCGCCTTCGTGGTGGCGAGCAGGTCGGGCAGGAGTTCCAGTACCTGGTCATAGTTCAGCAGGAGGTCGGGCACCGAGATCGAGACGGCCCCGACGACGCGACCATCATGGTCGGTGACGGGCGCACCGATGCAGTTGATGAACGCCTCGTGCTCAGCCCGGTCGGCTGCCCACCCCTGCGCCCGTACGACGTCCAGCTCCGCCCGCAGCTCCTCCGGCCCACTGATCGTGTGGCGCGTATAGGAGTGGTAGTCGAGCATCCCCATCAGCGTCTCCTGCTGTCGCAACGGCTGAGCCGCCAGCAGCACCTTGCCGACGGCCGTACAGTGCAGAGCCGCCGGTACGCCGACCCGCGAGTACATCCGCACCGACTGCACGCTGTCGAGCTTGTCGATGTAGATGGCCTCCCCGTTCTCCCACACGGCGAGGTGGACGGTCTGCCCGGTCTTCAGGTTCAGCTGCCGCAGATGCGGTGACGCGACTTCCCGTACGACGTGCTGTTCGCGGGCCGCATCAGCCAGCGCGAACAGCCGCGACCCCAGCCGGTAGCGGTACGACTCGTCCCGCCGTACGAACCGATCTGCCTCCATGGTCCGCAGCAGCCGCAGCACGGTCGTCTTGTGTACGTCGAGCTCCGCCGCAAGCTCGTCCAGCGACCTGTCACCCTCGCCAAGGCTGGCCAGGATCTGCAGCGCTCTCGCGAGGCTCTGGCTCATGGCACCTTCACACCAGCCCACTCTTCGTCAGAGCAGCTCAGTAGTGCCTGACGGACAGCAGGGTCCAGCGGCGCCGCATGGTCCTCAGGAACAGCCAGTACGGCGGCAGCGCTCAGGTGCCCGAGCCGCAACCGCTGCGCCACCGGCAGCCCCTGCAACGTCCCAGCCAGGTAGCCGGCCGCGAAGGCGTCACCAGCGCCTACAGGCTCGACCACGTCGACAGTGACCGCAGGGACTTCGGTACGACGCCCATCCGGCTCCAGCACCAGTGCACTGTGCGAATCGTTCTTCACTACCAGCGTCGGCCGCGCACCAAGGAGTTCACGCAGCTCAGCAGGGTCATTGGTACCCGCAAACACGAGCGCCTCATCCGCACCGATCAGTACGACGTCAGCCGCGCGCAGCAACCGCCACAGCGGCGCAGGGTCCTGGTCACGCCACAGAGCCGGCCGCCAGTTGAGGTCCACGCTCAACATGAAGCCGTACCGATCGCGAAGCTCAGCCAGCCTCTCGAGCATCGCGGCAGCGGTCGAGGAGATCGCCACGGTGATGCCGGTGGTGTGCACGAGCTCAGCACTCGCGAGGCGTTCCCACACCTCCGGTCGATCCAGGAAGGTCGGATCCATCGCGGCGGCGGCCGAGCTCGAGCGGTAGTAATACATCCGCGAGTGTCCGTCGATGGTGTGCTTCACGTACAACGCGGTCGGCCGGTCAGGATCCTTCTCCACCCCGCCGACCTCGACACCCCGCGCCTGCAGGTCGCGCACCACGTGCCGCCCGAAGCCGTCGTCGCCCAGCCGCGAGATCCAGCCCGTCGAGACGCCCAACGCAGCCAACCCACCGGCCACGTTGCACTCGGCCCCACCCACCGACCGCCGGAACGACTCCACATCCTCCAGCGGCACCCCGGACTCCCCGGCGAGCATGACCATCGCCTCGCCCAGACAGATCGCCCGCGGAAGCGTCTCAGGGAGCGGGTCGGGCATCGGCACTCCTTGGGGCGCGAGTGATGGGATGGCTGTACTTATGGGACGGAAGGACGCACGGCGTCCGTTGACGCGGGTTCCGGCGTGATGCTACAACCGTGGAGTCAGAATGCGCAACGCGCGTTGCGTATTTTGCAATCTCAGCCGAGCAGAGGATCAGAATGCCAGCCTCGTACGACGCCGACGCCATCGCCGCTCTCGCCGATCAGCACGTGAGCTGGCAGGACAAGGCCTTGCCGCCCGCGTTCTGGGGCCGGACCGTCGCCGACGTACTGGCGGACAAGCCGCGGCTCTCGCAGCTGCCCACTCCATTGATGACCCTGTCCGCGCCCGGCCTGCGGCACAACGTCGACACCCTCGCCCGCTGGTGCTCCACCCACGGCCTCGACCTCGCACCGCACGGCAAGACCACGATGGCGCCCGCGCTCTGGGCGATGCAGCTCGACGCCGGCTCCTGGGCGATCACCCTGGCGAACGGCTTCCAGCTCGGCGTCGCCCGCGCGTACGGCGTCAACCGGGTGCTGATCGCCAACGCGATCGTCTCCCCACTGCAACTGCGCTGGATCGCCGATGAGCTTGCGGCCCACCCGGGGTTCGAGGTCCTGGTCTGGGCCGACTCGGTCCGGACCGTCGAGATCATGGAGGCGGCCAGGGCGGCGTACGTCGGACCCGACGCACGTCCCCTCGACGTACTGGTGGAGGTCGGTGGAGTCGGCGGCCGGACCGGCGCCCGGGATGCCGAGACCGCGCTGGCCGTCGCCGAGGCGATCGCCACAGCCTCGACCCTGCGCCTCGCGGGCGTCGCGGGGTATGAAGGTGCCGTCAGCAAGGATGTCGACGAGCCCGGCCTCGAGAAGGTGCGCTCGTACCTCCGCGAGCTGGCCGATCTCCACAACCGCCTACAGCCTCTGTACGACCCGGACGTCGTACCGGTGGTGAGTGCGGGCGGAAGCGAGTACTTCGAACTGGTCGCCGAGGTGCTGGCTCCACTCGCCAAGGAAGGCGCGCGCGTGGTGCTGCGGTCTGGTGCCTACATCGCGCACGACGACGGCCTCTACCGCCGGGTGTCACCGCTCGGCGAGACCCCGCGAACGGACGGCGGCCAGCTCGTGTCGGCCATGCACGGCTGGGTCCGGATCACCTCGCAACCCGAACCAGGGCTGGCCATCTTCGACGCCGGCCGCCGCGACCTGCCCTTCGACCAGGACCTCCCCGAGCCGCAGCTGATCCGCCCACGCGCGAACGGCGAGCCGGTCCTGAAAGCCGACGGCATGACCGTCACCAAGCTGAACGACCAGCACGGATACCTCGAGTTCAACAGCACACCGGTCGTGATCGGCGACGAGCTACGCATCGGCTTGTCCCATCCGTGTACGGCGTTCGACAAGTGGGGGCTGATCCCGGTCGTGGACGACCCGGACGCAGCTGACCCCGTCGTCGTCGACCTGGTCAGGACCTTCTTCTGACATGGCTGACCTGTTGATCAAGGGCGCCACCGTTCTGGACGGGACCGGCGCTCCCGGGGTCCGCGCCGATGTCGTGGTCGACGCCGGCCGGATCGTGGCTGTCGGCAACGACCAACCCGCGCGACGGACGATCGATGCCGACGGACTGGTGTTGTCACCCGGCTTCATCGACATGCACGCGCACTCCGATCTGCAGATCCTGGCGAACCCCGACCACACGGCAAAGGTCAGCCAGGGCGTCACACTGGAGGTGCTCGGCCAGGACGGGCTGTCGTTCGCGCCGATCGACGACCCGACCCGGGCGGCCTTGCGCCGCCAGATCGCCGGCTGGAACGGCGAGCCGGACGACTTCGCCTTCACCTGGTCCACGGTCGGCGAGTACCTCGATCGGCTCGACCAGGGCATCGCATGCAACGCGTCGTACCTCGTCCCGCAAGGTACTCTGCGGATGATGGTCGTCGGCACCGAGAACCGCCCGGCAACACCTGCCGAGCTCGGCGAGATGAAGCGGTTGCTCGCCGAAGGCCTCCAGCAGGGCGCGGTCGGGATGAGCAGCGGACTCACCTACACCCCCGGCATGTTCGCCACCACCGACGAACTGGTCGAGCTGTGCACGATCGTCGCCGAGTACGGCGGCTACTACAGCCCACACCAACGCTCGTACGGCGAGGGCGCGCTCGACGCGTACGGCGAAATGGTCGAGGTGGCCCGCAGATCCGGCTGCGCCCTGCACCTCACCCACGCGGTGATGAACTTCGAGCCGAACAAGGGCCGCGGCGCCGAGCTCGTCGCGATGATCGACAAGGCGCTTGCCAACGGCATCGACATCACCACCGACACCTATCCGTACTTGCCGGGGGCAACCACACTCGCGGCGATCCTGCCGAGCTGGACGGCCGAAGGCGGACCGGACGCCCAGCTCACCAGACTGGCAGACCCTGCCACCCGGCAGCGGATCGCCTTTGAAATGGAGCAGCTCGGGTCCGATGGTTGCCACGGCTGCGTAACGGACTGGAACACCATCGAGATCGGTGGTGTACGGAACGTTGCGCTGAACGATGCCGTCGGCAACACCATCGCCGGCATCGCAACCCGAACGAACCAGTCGCCCGCAGAGGTCTTCTTCGACCTGTTGATCCAGGACAACCTGGCGACGTCGATCCTGCAGCACGTCGGGCACGAGGAGAACGTGCAGACGATCATGCGGCATCAGAGCCACACGGGCGGCTCCGACGCGATCCTCGTCGGCGGCAAGCCGCACCCGCGCGCGTGGGGGACGTTCCCGCGCTATCTCGGCCGCTACGTCCGGGAACTCGGCGTACTCGAGCTGGCCGACTGCATCCACCACCTCACCGGCCGGCCCGCACGGCGGCTGCGGCTGACGGACCGTGGGCTCGTCCGCGAGGGGTACCACGCCGATCTCGTGTTGTTCGATCCCGCGACCGTCCGCGACACCGCGACCTTCGACAACCCGCGTCAGCAGGCTGAGGGCATTCCGTACGTCTTCGTCAACGGCGTACCCGTCATCGACGACGGCCGCCGTACTGACGCTCTACCCGGCGGTGCTGTCCGTCGTACTTCGAAAGGAACTTCATGAGCACCACCCTGGAGCTGCTCCGCGCCGATCGCGTCCTGACCGTCGTACGGGCGCCGGAGATCAGCGACGCCCGGGACCTGTGTGCGGCGTTGGTTGCCGGCGGCATTCATGTGGTGGAGCTGACGTTCACCACGCCCGATCTTCCCAAGCATCTGGAGCGGGCCGCGGCCACGGCCGATGAGACCGGTGCAGTGGTCGGCGCCGGCACCGTGCAGACCGGGACGCAGGCTTTGCAGGCGGTCGAGGCCGGCGCCCAGTTCCTGGTCACGCCCGGCCAGGGTCCGGAGGCAGCCGCGATCGTCGAGGCCGGTCGCGCCGCGAACATCCCGGTCGTGCTCGGCGCTTTCACCCCGTCCGAGGTGATGAACGCGCTGGCCCTCGGGTCGACGGCGGTGAAGATCTTCCCGGCACACCAGCTCGGCCCGAAGTACTTCAAGGACCTCAACGGCCCCTTCCCCGGCGTCCCGCTGATCCCCTCCGGCGGCGTCAACGCCGGCAACGCCCGCGACTTCCTCGACGCCGGCGCCCTGGCCGTCTCCGCCGGCACCGACGTCGTCTCCCCCACCGATGTCGCCGCCGCGAACTGGTCAACCATCACGAGCAAGGCCCAAGCTTTCCGCGCCGCCCTTCAGTAACTCAGCCCCTCCAGCCCGCACTGCGAAATCTCGCAGTGCGGGCTTTCTGTGCTCTTGACACACCACTCACCGGAGGAGTTTGATCTGCGGAAAGACCGGTCAGACCAGTAGGGCCGGTCAGTCCCGAGGAGTGGCGATGGAACGGTTGTCTCGGCGGACGGTGTTGAAGACTGGCCTCGGACTGGGTGCGGCCGCCGGGCTGTCGCCCTTCCTGCAGGGCTGCGGCGACAACGGGGAATCCGGCAGCGACGACAACTCCGGTACGCCGCAGGGCACAGTGAAGGTGTGGATGCACCAGGAGGATCTGTTCAACCAGGTGTTCCAGTCGGCGGTCGCGGACTACCGCAAGCAGTTCCCGAACGTCACCATCGAGCCGCTCCAGATCCCGCTCCCCCAGCTGGACACCAAGCTGCAGACCGCGCTGATCGGCGACCAGGCGCCGGACATCGTCAAGACCGGCGGCTGGACGCTCGCCAACTACATCCGCAAGCGCCAGCTCGAGCCGGTAAGCCTCCCCGCCGTCGGCGCCAAGTCGTACGACGAGTTCGCCGACCGCTACCAGGAGAACGCCCTGTCCTCGCTGACCTTCGACGAGAGGGTGTACGGCGTCCCGATCGACTTCAACACGACGTACCTCTTCTATCGCCGCGACCGGTTCGCGCAGGCCGGGCTGGACCCGGACAAGCCGCCGACGACCTGGGAGCAAGTCGCCGAGTACAGCAAGAAGCTGACCACAACCGGTGCCGGCGGCAAGAAGATCGGCTGGCAATGGTTCTACACGACTCCGATCTGGAGCGAGCTGGAACTGACACCGCTGGTCCGCGGTCTCGGCGGCCGGATCCTCAGCGAGGACGGCTCGAGCTCGTCGCTCAGCAGCCCGGAAGGCATCAAAGCCCTCGAGTACGTCGCCTCGGTCGGTGACCCCAAGCTCAGCAACAAGAACGACGTGTACGGCATGTTCGCCGACGGTGTCGCCGCGATGCAGCTGTCCGGGGTGTTCTCGGTGTCGCTGACGCACAGCTTCAACTCGAAGGCCGTGTTCGGCGACACCTTCGACTGCGCGCCGGTGCCGCAGTGGGCGAGCGCCAAGGAGAAGACCGCCAGCGGCTACACCTGGGCGTGGACGGTGCCGGCGAAGGCGAAGAACAAGTTCACCGCCTGGCACTTCATCAACTTCCTGCAGGACCGCAAGGTCACCGACGCGTCGCTGAAGACGGCCGGCCTGATCGTCCCGACCAAGGACTGGCAGAAGGAGCCGGTTGCCAAGGGCAAGGAGTTCCAGATCCTCTCCGACCAGGTCTCGTACGCCGACTTCGGCACCCCGGTCCCGGCCTGGAACGAGATGGCCCAGGCCCTGACCGACGCCATCGCAGCGGTAGCCAACGGCAAGAAGCCCGCCGACAAGGCAGCCAAGGACTTCGACGACGCGATGAAAGGCGTGCTGGGTTGAGCACCGCGATCCGGGTTGCCGGCGCCAGTCGGCAGCGACGGGCCGGTATCGGTCTGGCGACACCCGCGGCGTTGTTCTTCCTCATCTTCTGGGTGGTGCCGTTCGGGTACTCCGTCTACCTGAGCTTCACCAGCTACGACCTGGCCTCCGCGCCGGAGTGGATCGGACTGGACAACTACCGGCGGATGCTCGAGGCCCCACAGTTCTGGCACTCGATCCGCGTCACCCTGGTGTACGTCGGCGGCGCCGTCGTACCGACGATGGTCCTCGCGCTCCTACTGGCGATCCCGCTCAGCCGCCCTGGCCGGGCCCGCGCCGTACTGCGGTCGCTCATCTTCATCCCGGCCGCGATCCCGCTCTTCGCCGCCAGCATGATCTGGCGGGTCATCTACAGCACCGGGGGCCTCGCGGACCGGATCGGCGAGCACACGTTCGGCGTCCAGGGCTGGCTGACCGACCCGGACGTCGCGATGTGGTCCGTCTTGGTGATGGTGATCTGGAAGTACCTCGGGCTATACGTCATTCTGTTCGTCGCCGGGCTGCAGGCTCTGCCGCAGAACGTGTACGAAGCCGCCGCCATCGACGGGTCGCGCGCCGTACGCACCTTCTTTCTGGTGACGTTGCCTCAGTTGAAGCGGACGCTGCTCTTCGTCCTCGTCATCGCGGTGACCGGCGCGTTCAACTCGTTCGCGCCGGCGTACCTGCTCACGCAGGGCGGGCCGGCCCGGGCGACCGAGGTGTTCCCGCTGTATCTGTACAACAACGCGTTCTCCTTCTCCCGGATGGGTTTCGCGGCCGCGCTCGCGTTGCTGCTGCTCGTCGTACTGCTCGCGTTGTCCATCGCGCAGTTCCGGCTGATCCGCGACGAGGAGGACCGATGAACGGCCGCGCCCGCCGGGATCTGACCCGCCGACGGCTCGCGCAGACAGCGTCGTACGCCGTCCTGACGGTCGTGACGCTGATCATGCTGCTGCCGATCTACGCGGCGATCACGATCGCATCAGCGCGGACCGACGAGGACATCGACGGACTGAGCTTCCACGGTTTCCACCTGTTCGGGAATCTCGCGGATTTGTTTGCCGACGGCACCTTCCCGCGGTATCTGCTGAACAGCATCATCGTCGCCGGCGTCGCCGCCGTGCTGGATGTCGCGATCTCCGCCGCGGCCGGGTACGCCTTGGCACGACTGTCGTTCCCTGGGCGGCGCGTGCTGTTCGCGACGGTCGTGGCGACGTTGTCGCTGTCGCCGGCGGTGGTGATCGTGCCGACGTACGTGATGATGCGGTGGGTCGGCTGGCTGGACAGCTACCAGGGGCTGATCCTGCCGGGCGCGGTGAGTGCGTTCGGGGTGTTCCTGGTGCGGCAGTTCGCGCTCGGGATCCCGCCGCAGTTGTTGCATGCGGCCCGTATCGACGGTGCCGGTGAGTGGCGGATCTTCACCCGTCTCGCCGTACCGCTGCTGCGGCCGGCACTGCTCACGCTGTTTCTGCTCAGCTTCCTGGCGCAGTGGGACAACCTGATCTGGCCGTTGATCGTGGCAAACAACCCGGACCTCTGGACGCTGCCGGTCGGCCTGGCCGGCTTCGAGGGCGAGCACGGAACGAACTTCCACCTGTTGCTCACCGCAACCTTGGTCTCGATCGTACCGCCGCTGCTCATCCTGGCCGCACTTCAGCGGTACTACGTATCCGGCCTCACCCTGGGAGGGGTCAAGAAATGACCACCGGTATCAGCGTCCGTGGCGTCCGCAAGCGGTACGGCGACACCGTGGTGCTCGACGACCTCGACCTGGAGGTCGGCGCGGGCGAATTCCTCGCGGTCGTGGGTCCGTCGGGCTGCGGCAAGTCCACCCTGATGCGGATCGTGGCGGGGATCGAACCGTTGACCGCGGGCAGTGTCGTGATCGGCGGCGAAGACGTTACCTACGCGCATCCTGGAGATCGCGGGATAGGGATGGTTTTCCAGGACTACGCCCTCTATCCGCACCTGAACGTCGAAGGCAACCTCGCCTTCGGGCTGCGGGCCCATCGAGTGGACAAGGCAGAGGTACGACGCCGAGTCGCGGCAACAGCCCGGCAGATCGGACTCACCGAGCACCTGGCGAAGAAGCCGGGGCAGTTGTCGGGTGGACAGCGGCAGCGGGTCGCCCTGGGCCGGGCGATGATCCGGGAGCCACGGGCCTATCTGATGGACGAGCCGCTGTCCAACCTGGACGCGGCGCTGCGGGTGCAGATGCGCGCCGAGCTGATCGAGTTCCACCAGCGGGTCGCCGGGACTGTGCTTTATGTGACCCACGACCAGGTCGAGGCGATGACGATGGGCGACCGCGTCGCGGTGATGAACGGCGGCCGCTTCGAACAAATCGCGGATCCGACCACGATCTACGAGCAGCCGGCCACCCTCTTTGTCGCCGGCTTCCTGGGCAGCCCCCGGATGAACTTCCTCGACGCGGTGACGGGGGTGGAGGGCGATTCGGTCCGGGTGACAGCCGGGCCGCTGTCCTGGACCGTCCCGGCCGGTCAACTCGACGGGCCGCTTCCCGAATCCGTGGTGGTCGGGTTCCGCCCGGAAACGGTCCTCCCCTCGGGGTCGGTGCTCCCCGGCTCCGCGGCGGGCCAGGCGGCGACCTTCGCCGGGGATGTCGCACTGCGCGAGTACTTGGGGAACGAGGCGATCCTGCACTTGGACGTCGACGGTCACCGGATCGTCAGTCGGCTCCCGGCTCGGGTGGCGCAGGACGCCGTACCGTTCGCTGTGGATGCCACCGACCTGCACCTGTTCGACCCGGCCGGGCCGGCGCTGTGGCATGGCAGTGCGCTCCGGGCGTTGACGGGGCTTCGGCAATGACGGATAGGCTCGGGAACGTGGCAGAGCCGACGGACATCCCCATGACCGCAGCCCAGCTCGCGGAGCGGCTGGAGGGTGCGATCGTGGCGCAGGTCTGGAAGCCGGGCGCCAAGCTGGAGTCGGAGCGGCAGCTCGCCGAGCGGTACCGGATCGGCCGGCCGGCGGTCCGGGAGACGTTGCGGCGACTGCAGGAGCGCGGGCTGATCGTCGTCCAGCCCGGGCGCGGAAGCTTCGTCCGCGAGCTGCACGCCACCCACGGGACGGCCTCGGCCGAGCTGATGACGCGGCGCGGGCAGATCACCGCGCGGCAGCTGGCCCGGGCGCGGCAGATGCTTGAGAGCGAGTCGGCCGCACTCGCCGCGGAGAACCGGACCGACGAGGAGCTGGAGCGGATGCGCCGGCTGCTGGCCTCGTTCGACGCGGCGTCGGATGTCACCGTGATGGCCGAGTTCGACCTGGCCTTCCACGAGGCGATCATGGTTGCCTCCGGCAACGTGGTGCTGCAGATCATGTTCGGCTCGATCCGGAACCTGACCCACGGGATCATGCTGCGCAGCCTGACCGACCGGCGGGTCCGCGACGCCGGTGCGCCGATCCACCACACGGTGTTCGACGCGATCGAGGCGCGCGATCCGGACCGGGCCCGGGCCGCGATGCTCGAACACCTGCACCTGGCCGAAACCCACTACGGCACCGACATCGACCAGCCCCTCGCCGATGTCCTGCGCCGCCGCGCCGACCACTTGCCCGAAGTCGCCGACGCCCTCCTGAACGCCAGTACGTCGGTCGAAAACACCGACTGAGCACCGAGAACCCTCTGACCGGAAGTTGATCACCATCCTGGTCAGACCGGACTGACCGAAGGAGCAGAACGTGAAGGTGACAGCGGTCGAGACCATCCGTCCCCGGCTCCAGGCCAACCTGTGCTTCGTGCGGTTGCACACCGACGACGGGCTGACCGGGCTCGGCGAGTCCTTCTTCGGCGCGCGTACGGTCGAGAGCTACATCCACGAGACCGTCGCCCCACTCCTGCTCGGCCTGGATGACCCTTCCCCGCAAGCCGTCGCGACGATGCTCACGCCGTACGTCGGTTATCAGGGCGGCGGCGCCGAGCAACGCGGCAACGGCGCGATCGATGTCGCCCTCTGGGACCTCGTCGGCAAGCAGACAGGTCTCCCGCTGGCGCGCCTGCTCGGTGGCCCGGTGCGCGACCGGATCCCGACGTACAACACCTGCGCCGGCGTTCGCTACGTCAGTACGACGACCAGTCAGAACTCGGCCAACTGGGGGCTCCCCACCTCAGGCGGCGCGTATGAGGATCTCTACGCGTTCCTGCACGAGCCCGCCCGACTCGCGCGCGAGCTGTGGGACGAGGGCATCCGCGGGATGAAGATCTGGCCGTTCGACGAGGCGGCTGAGGCGAGCAACGGCACCGACATCCCGGAACGCGCACTCGCCGCCGGGCTGGACATCGTGGCGGCGATCCGCGCTGAGGTCGGGTTCGAGATGAACCTGATGATCGAGCTGCACGGGCTCTGGACCCGCACGGCCGCGGCCAAGATCGCCCGTGCGCTGACCGAGTATCGCCCGTACTGGATCGAGGATCCGCTCCGTCCGGATGCCGTCGATGCGCTGGGGTCGCTGCGCGCCGAGATCGACGTACCGATCGCTACCGGTGAGACATGCATCGGCCGCCGTGGCTTCCTCCCGCTGTTCCAGCGCGGCGCCGTCGACATCGCCACCCTCGACATCGGCTGGACGGGCGGCATCACCGAGGCGGTCAAGATCGCATCCCTCGCCGACGCCTACACAGTCCCGATCGCGCCGCACGACTGCACCGGCCCGGTCTCCCTCGCGGTCGCCACCCACGTCGTCTGCAGCCAACCCAACGGCTTGGTCCAGGAAACCGCTCGGTCCTTCATCCGCACTTGGTACGCCGATCTGGTCGAAGGCCTCCCTTCGATGCCGCCGGGCGAGATCGTCCTGCCGACCACGCCCGGCCATGGCATCACCCTGCGGGACGATCTCGGCGCCGCCGTCCAGAGCTCACGCCTATGAACAACCCAGCGGCTATGGCATCCACGACCATGCGGGCTGCGCGGTGGTATGGGCGGCGGGATCTGCGGGTGGAGGAGGTTGCGGTGCCTGTTCCTGCGGCGGGGCAGGTGCTTGTCGAGGTGGAGCGGGTGGGGTTGTGCGGTACAGATCTCGAGGAGTACCTGGATGGGCCGATCGACGCGCGCCCGCCGGTGATCCTCGGGCACGAAATCATCGGCCGCGTCGCGGAGTGCCCGGGTGGTGAGCTCGCCGTCGGCACGCGCGTCGTACCGGATGTGGTCGCCGGGTGTGGGACTTGCTGGTGGTGCTTGCGGCATCAACCTGGGCTTTGCCCTCAGCTAGCCGTGCTTGGTTTGCAGCGGGACGGCGGCCTGGCGGAGTACATGTTGGCCGAGGCAACAACCTGCGTCGTGATCCCGGATGACCTATCTCCGAACGTCGCTGTCTTCGCCGAGCCCGCGGCCGTCGCCGTACGCGCGCTGCGCAAAGCAGGCGACCTCACCGGCGCCCGCATCGCCGTGGTCGGTCTCGGCACCATCGGCAACCTCGTTGTCCAGTTGGCTGCCGCCAGCGGCGCAGTCGAAGTCCACGGCATCGATCCTTCCCCGGACCGCCGGGCTCTGGCCGCCCGCGCGAACTTCGTCACTGCTCCCGGCTTGGTTGGGCAGTACGACGTGGTCGTCGAATGTGCGGGTACTCAGGCCGCCGTCACCTCCGCTCTTGAGCTGACTCGGCCGGGCGGGACTGTCGTGCTGGTGGGGACGGGTGCGGAACAGCTGCAGTTCCCGGTCCGGGACGTCGTACTGCGAGAGAAGCGGATCCTGGGATCCGCCGCGCATGTGTGGGACGAGGACGTCGCGGCCGCGGTCGCGCTGCTCGCCCGTGAGGTGCTCGAACCGAAACCGCTTGTCAGCAAGGTCATCGACCTCGACAGCGTCGTCGCTGAAGGTCTGGATGCGCTCGCGTCCGATCCTGAGCTACTCAAGATCATCGTCGCCCCCTAGAAAGGCCCTGTGTCATGAGACTGACCGATCTCACGCACCCGCTCGCCATCACGATGTGGGACTTCTCCTGGCTCGAGCGCCGCTGGATCGGCGGCGGATTCGAGGACTGGGGCCGCGCACTGGACGAGCTCCGCGAGCGCGGATACGACGCCGTACGCATCGATGCCTTCCCACACTTGCTCGCCACTGACCCCGACCGCGAGTGGGACCTGGTCCCGGTGTGGACCGAGCACGACTGGGGTGCGCCGGCACCGGTCCGGGTCCAGTCGATCCGCTCCGCGCTGATCGAGTTCATCGGCGCGTGCCGAGATCGCGACCTCAAGGTCGGCCTTTCATCCTGGTATCGCGAGGACACCGCCGATGTCCGGATGCGCTACAACACACCGATGTTGCAGGCCGACTGTTGGATCGCCACACTCGACACCATCGTCGGCGCCGGCCTCGGCGACCAGATCCTGTATGTCGACCTCGCCAACGAGTGGCCGATCTCTCTGTTCAATCCCTTCGCCTACTCCGACGGTGTGGCGGCGGAAACGGTCTCCCGGGCGGCCCTCGGACCGTGGATGGACGAAGCGATTGGCGCCGTACGGTCGAAGCACCCCGACTTCGACTACTGCTTCTCCTTCGCCACCGAGCTGACCACGCTCGCGGAGCAGGACCTCAAGTCCTTCGACCTGCTGGAGCCGCATCTCTGGATGACGACGCTGGAGACGAGCGACTTCTACGACCGCATCGGCTACGACCTCGCCTCGAGCCACAACGACCGCAACTCCTACCTCCAACTCCAGCACGCTTCGGCCGAGTACAACCGCGATCCATCGCATTGGCAACAGGCCCTTGCCGACAGCATCCACCACACCGCCGCCTGGTCCCGCGACACCGGCGTCCCGCTCATCACCACCGAGTGCTGGTCCATCGTCAACTGGAAGGACTGGCCCGGCCTCGACTGGACCTGGGTCAAAGACCTCGGCCTGTTCGGCGTCCAGGTGGCCGCACAAACCGGCCGCTGGTCAGCCATCGCCTCCAGCAACTTCTGCGCCCCCCAATTCCGCGGCATGTGGTCCGACGTCACCTGGCACCAGCAAGTCACCGAGGTCATCCACCAAGCCGCCCTCCCGACGACCTGACGTAGCCGGCCCTACTCAGCGTCCTGTGCCTCGATCAGGTCGAGGTCGCGGACGCAGAAGCCGTGGTGCTCGAAGGTCTCGTTGAGCACCGTGCCGAGGCACTGCCGCACCGAGCGGCCCCGGGCGTACGGCGGCCAGACATCGTCGTCGGCACCGGCGCTCGCGCTGCGAGCTGCTCCACGGTGACCTCGTCGAGCCAGGCCTCGAGCTCGGCGGTCTGTGCGTCACGCACGCTCACGATCTCGTCGAGGGCCGGATCGAGCGAGAGGTCAAGCCTGTGCGCTCCACGGTAGGGCTCGACGGTCGTCCCGATGCCCATCGGCGTGAACAACTCCGTCGAGCCCAGGCAGCAGCGGCGGAACCACGAGTCGTGGACGAAGACCAGGTGGCGCATCGTCTGCACCGCCGACCACTCGTCGTTCACGCTGCGGCGCTCGATGCCGGGCGTACGGCGGATTCGCTCGATCGTGGCGGCCCAGCCGGCATGGAGCTGACGCGATGCCTCGCGCAGATCGGCAGGGTCCTCGGAGCGGATCAGCACCCGCACCGGATGACGCCGGTCGAGCTCTGCCTCGACGTACTCGGTGACCTCGACACCGTTCACCACGAGGTTGGTGATGAGCCCATCGATCACGGCATCCTGCATGACGACGCCGATCAGGCGTGCCCCGGTCAGATCGCACTCGCGGAACTCCGCACCGTGCAGATCCTCGTCCACATACCGCGTCATACTCCGCATACTAGGTCCGAGCACCGACAAGCCAGCCTCCGGCTTGATTCACTGAAGTAGGTGAGATCACCTCAGTGGACGGTAATGCTGCCGTTTCTTGTTCTCAGGTGGAGGTGGCGTGAGGCGGACGGGTCGGTGGGGATCTCCAGGTCGGTGGAGCCTTGGGTAGCGACGGCATCGAGGGCGTACCGCGCGGATTGGGGAACCTGGACCGTCAGCGACCCGTCGGTGGAACTGGCCGTGACCTGGTCGGGTGCGTCGGCGAAGAAGAGGGTGATCGAGCCTCGACGACAGTTCACCGCGACCTGTTTGCTGCGCAGTTGCGCCATATCGACCGAGCCGTCAGACGTGTCCACCGTCAGCGGCCCGGTTGTGCCCACAACATCGATCGACGCGTGTTCTGTCTTGACCCGCACGGGAATACCGCCCGGCACGGCGACCGCGACATCCGCTTCACAGTGAATGTCAGAGCAGAACACCCGCACCTCCAATTGCCCACCGATCGTCGACACGTCCACCGTCGGCTGGGCAACGGCGTACGAACCACCGGCATCCACATGCACCCGATCGTCCATGCTCGCCCGCACGTTGACCGGAACATCCGACACAACGCTCACGCCCTGCGCCGCCGGTGCAAAGGTCTGCGAGTAGTTGTACTCGATGTGGCCCCGGATCGACCCCACCGCGACCGCCGCACCACCGGCAACCAAGAGCAGCAACGGCACCAGTCCGATCACCAGCATCCGCCGCTGCGCGGTCGTCAGCCCCGTCCTGAAAGCCATCAGAACCCCAGGAACTTCAGCACAGCCAGCACTCGACGATGCTCGCCTTCCGCCGGCGGCAGCTTGAACTTCAGAAAGATGCTGCTGATGTGCTTCTCCACCGCGCCGGCGCCGATCACCAACGTCTTCGCGATCCCCGTGTTCGACTTGCCCTCCGCCATCGCCCGCAGCACGTCCAGCTCCCGAGGACTCAGCGCGGCGAGCAGGTCCTCCCGCCGCGATCGCACCAGCAGTTGCGAGATCACCTCCGGATCCAGCGCGGCACCGCCGCCCGCAACCCGGCGCAGCCCTTCGATGAACTCATCCACATCCGCAACCCGGTCCTTGAGCAGGTACCCGACCCCGCCAGGGTTGTTGCCGATCAACTCGCTCGCATACCGTTCCTCGACGTACTGAGACAGCACCAGTACGCCGGTCCGCGGCCACTGCTCGCGAATCACGAGCGCAGCCCGCAATCCTTCGTCGGTAAACGTCGGCGGCATCCGTACGTCGACCACACACACGTCCGGCTGATGCTCACCCACCGCCTTCAGCAAATCGTCCCCGTCCCCAACTGCAGCAACAACCGTGCAGTCCTCCTCCTCGAGCAGCCGCACAATGCCCTCACGCAGCAGCACCGAGTCCTCAGCAATCACCACCCGCACGGCTGCACCTCTTTCTCGAATCCACAAACGATCACGCACTCAGCAACGACCCGCCGCACAACACCTCCGCGACCACCACCCCACGACCGCGGCACCTCCCCAAGCCCAACACCACTCACGCGCTGCCTCGCGGCCCGCCGCATGGGACTTCCGCGGTCAGCAAGGTGGGGCCACCCGGTGGACTGGTCACCCTGAGCCGCCCGTCCACACCAGCCACCCGGTCGGACAAGCCTCGCAACCCACTGCCGAGGGCGGGATCCGCGCCTCCCTGCCCGTCGTCCTCCACCTCAACCCGCAGCACGTCGCCGTACCGCCGGATCCGGACCTCGGCCTGGGCTGCGGCCGCATGCTTGGCCACGTTCGTCAGGGCTTCCGTGACGACGAAGTAGGCGATCGACTCGATCGTCAGCGAGGGCCGCTGCTCCACGTCGACAGTCACCCGAACCGGCACCGGAGACCGGGCCGCCACCGCCGAGATCGCCGCATCGAGACCGCGGTCCGTCAGCACCGGCGGATGCAGTCCTCGCGTCAGATCCCGGATGTCGGCGATCGCTTGCAACGCCTCGCCATGCGCTTCGTCGAGCAGCGTCCGGACCGCTGGGTCTTTGTCACCAAGCCGGTTCTTCGCCCGGCCGAGCGTCATCGCCAGGGAGACGAGCCGCTGCTGGGCACCGTCGTGCAGGTCGCGCTCCATCCGTCTCCGCTCGCCCTCAACCGAGTCGACCACCTGCTGCCGGCTCGTCACCAGCTGAGTGACCCGCTCTGCCAGCGCGCCCTTCTCCGACCGGCCTAGCAACGCCTGCGCCAGCTTCCCGTCCAGCGCGGACAGCGTGCGCATCAACCACGGCGACACCACCAGCAGGAAGACGAGGCCGATCACCGCAGCCACACAGGCCCTGGTCATCGTGTCGATCACGAACGGCCCGAGCTCGGCCTGTCCCGCAGCGAACTTCGAGTAGTACAGCGGAAGCCCGATCAGCACCGGCGGCACCGACCACGCGACGACAATGGCGACGATCCATGTCATTGCCATCGGCAACAGGAGTTCGTAGTACAGGAGCTGTCGCCACAGTCCATGGTCGAACAGCGCCGCCCGGGCATCCCTGATCCGCGAGCCGGTCGGTGGTGGCGGTGGCAGCGGCAGTATCAGCTGACCGCGCGTGATCCACGCCCGCGCCCGCTCCCACCCGGCCACGGCGTACACGCACCTGTTGGCCCAGACCGTCAGCGGGAGACCGACGTACGCAAGCGGGAAGCCCACGATGACAACCGCGACCGCGAGCAGCACCAGCACACCGGACGTGAATACGACGACCGCGTCACCGAGCAGGTGGATCGTGGCCAGCCAGAGATACGGCGACCGCCAGAGTCGCCATGGCGCCCGGGGAACCGGGCTTGCAACGCTGCTCATCGAGCCACCTCCCTGGGTGCGTCTTGGCTGCAGGCAACAAACCTACGTGGCCCGTGCCGGCGCCGACATGAGGCCATCCACCGATCTCACCGGGGGTTATCCCCACCCCCGATTCGTGGGCTGGCCGGACTGCGCCGGGCGTCCGCAGCCGGAATGCTCGAGGACGTGAAGACAGCCGCCGAGTACGGCGGTCCGGTGAGTGGAGGCGGCATGGCTGGGAATGCGAGCAGTGGCTTGGTCGACAGGCTCGACGGTGGGCTCGGCGACGCGATCGACGACCGCGTGGCCGAGGTCCTCGACGACTACATCGCGGAGGGACGGCTTGACGGCAGGATCCGTCCACGTCGCTCGCCCGCGGGATTCGCCACAATTGTTGCCGGAGGCGTGGCAGCCGTGCTTCTCCCCTGGTGCCTGATCCTGGCGGCCACCCTGCCAGGCACCTATCAGGCCAGCCACTGGAAACTCGCGTGGGTCGGCTTGGACTGTGCGACGGCGGTGGCCGCCGGCCTCACGGCGTACTTTCTCCACACCCGCAACAGCCGCGCCATCTTGACGGCAATGGCGGCCGGGACGCTGCTGCTCGCCGACGCCTGGTTCGACGTCAGCACAGCAGCGCCCGGCTTCGACCACACGCTCTCGATCGCGGAGGCACTCCTCCTGGAACTGCCTCTCGCCCTATGCGCCTTCCTCCTCGCCTCGCGTGAGCTGAGGAGGGCTAGCCGATGAGCTCGAGTACAGACCCTTGATGCAACGCCCGGTAGACCTTGTCGCGTAACGCGTTCGCCTCTGCGTCGGTGAGGGTCCGGTCAACCGGCCTGAGGACCAGCCTGACCAGCAGGTTTCGCTGACCCGGCGTGAGCTGGAGGCGATCACGAGCGGCCGGCGGCAGGTCGACGTACGGCGTCTCGCCGAGGACCTCGAGGGATTCCGCCGCGTCGGCGTCGGGTCCGAGTGCGTCGCGGACCTTGTCGCCGAGCACCTCCGGTGAGACGTCAGCCGAGGCGTCGACGACAACCGAAAGGTCTCGGCGGACTGGCGGCATCGCGGATACCGGCTTGTACGGCGAGAGGTCCAGCATCTGCTCGGCCACGCGTGGATCGGTTGACCGAAGCAACCGGATGTCGCGGATGCCCTTGCGGAGCATCAGCAGCCGGTCGAGGCCGGGCCCCATAGCCAGGCCGGTCCAGCTGGGGTCGAGACCGGCTCGGCGGAGGACATGCGGCGCAGCGACACCACACTCGCCGATCTCGATCCACTGGTCGTCGAGGAGTACGTCGATCTGACGGCCGCGCGTCGTGTACGGGTGGACCGCCGGGACCGTCCGGTACGTCTGACCTGGCAGGACCGTGTCGACCAGCCGGGCGATCATCTCCTCGAGCTCAGGCTCGCCGAGGGTCACGTTTCGGCTGATCCGCCAGAGGTCGAGCTGGTGCGGCGTACCGGTGTGCTGCCAGTCGACGGAGTCCCGGCGGTAACAGATACCCGCGCAGATCATCAGTACATCGGACGAGTCGGAGCCGGCCAGCTCGCGCAGCGCCGGCGGGATCATCGCCGACGTGTGACTTCGCAGGACTTCACCTTCCGACGCGTAGCGCGTGTACCGGGCCTCGCGGGTGACCGCGTCTCCCGCGTACCCGAGGTTGTCGTAGTTGTCGGCGAGCGTGACCACGGGATGATCGCGCCTGGTCCAGATCTCCGTGTACGGCCAAGCACGGCCGAGCGCCGTACGGATGGAATCGACGATCAGCTGGATCGCGTGCGGTCCTTCGGCGGGATCGGTGAGGTCGCGCAGGGACAGGGCAGCGTGCAGTTCTTCAAGGCTGAGGACGGACATGATTTCTCTCCAAGGTGACGGCTTCGACGGGGAAACACCCCGGTCGGCCACGGTCACCTCAGGAGAGAGCGCAGCAGCAGCTCACCCCGTCGGCACCGTCGTGCCGGCCGGGGCGAAGAAATCGCCGCCCATACTGCGTCATACCAGCCAATATACCTACCAAGTCCACCAAATTCGGCCCTGCCGGGGACGGGCGGTTCCTGATCCTGGCGGGCATAGGATCGGCGGCATGGCGACGCGACTTGTCCAGATTGCGATGAAGGCTCGGGATGACTCCGCACTCGGCCGGTTCTGGGCGGAGGCGCTCGGCTGGGGTGTGGACAGCGAAGGACCTGGCGTGACCAACCTCGAACCTGAGGACTTCACCTATCCCGACCCCGTCGCCGTCTGCGTCGACATCATTGCCGTTCCGGACCCCAAGACGGTGAAGAACCGCGTGCACGTCGATCTCGCCACCACCTCTGCGGCTCATCAGGCGGAGCTGGTCGCGCGCCTCCAGGATCTCGGCGCGACGCCCGTCGACGTGGGCCAGGGCGACGTGCCGTGGACGGTCCTCGCCGATCCGGAGGGCAACGAGTTCTGCGTGTTGGAGCCTCGATCGATCTACCGGGATACCGGGCCGATGGCCGCGGTGGTGGTCGACTGCGCGGATCCGCGAGCCATGGCCCGGTTCTGGGGCGAGGCGATGGACTGGACTGTGCACGAGGTCACCGACGAGCATGCGGTGCTCCGCTCCGCCAAGGGTGTCGGCCCGTATCTCGAGTTCCTTCGCACGCCCGACCCGAAGACCGGCTGGAACCGCGTCCACCTCGACCTCCGGCCGTATCCCGGCGACGATCACCCCGCGGAGGTGGCCCGGCTGCGGGCCCTCGGCGCTACCGACATCGACGTCGGCCAGGGCGATGTGCCGTGGACGGTCCTGGCCGACCCAGAGGGCAACGAGTTCTGCGTCCTAACCCCGCTCTGACGCCGGGCTCCGCGAGCTCCGCATCGGCCGCGATCGTCTGCGCGTGGGCTCCGGCGGGATGCGACGATGGGGCGCATGCGATGGATCGACACGCTTGAAGCCGCGGCCGCCGAGAAGCTGCCTGAAGCTGTGCATCGGTACTTTCGGCAGGGGTCGGCCGGCGGGGTCAGCGTGGGCGAGGCTGTTGCTGCCTGGTCGGCGTACCGGTTCCGTCCACGGGTGCTGAATGACGTCTCCGCGGTGGACATGAGTACGACTGTCCTCGGTACGGCGGTTGACGTGCCGGTGCTGGTGGCGCCGTCAACCATGCACCGGATGGCCGATCCCGGTGGTGAGGCTGCGATGGCGAAGGGCGTGGCCGCGGCGAACTCCTTGATTGGCATCTCCAGCAACGCCGGTACGACCTTCGCCGACATCGATGCGACCGGTGCGCAGTGGTGGTTGCAGATCTACATCGTGCGGAACCGCGAGATCACCAAGCGGATGCTGGATGCCGCCGTCGAGGGCGGCGCGCGGGCTGTCGTGTTGACCGTCGACACTCCGGTGGTGGGCCGGAAGGAAGACACCGGGCAGACGGTGTGGGACCTGGAGCAGCCGGGACAGTGGTTGGCGAACCTGCCGGAAGGTGAATGGGTCGACGAGGACTTGGCGAAGGCGGATGACCTGAGTCCGGATGTGATCGGTTGGCTGGCCGAGCGGACGGGCTGCCCGTGGTGGTCAAGGGCGTGCTGCGCAGCGACGACGCGAAGCGGTGTGCGGACGCAGGTGCTGCCGGAGTCATCGTGTCGAACCACGGCGGCCGTCAGCTCGACGGTTCCATTCCCACGGCGCAGGCGTTGCCGGAGGTCGCGGAGGCGCTCGCGGGAACGAGCACCGAGGTGTACGTCGACGGGGGCATCCGCCGCGGGGAACACATCCTGACCGCACTGGCGTTGGGCGCCCGAGCCGTCTTCGTCGGCCGGCCGGCACTCTGGGCTCTGACCGTCGGCAGCAGCGAGGGCGTCGCTCGCCTCATCACCGACCTCGGTGATGAACTCGACCACTGCCTCCGCCTGGTCGGCTGCCCCCACCCCGAAGACCTGACCCCCGACCTCATCACCCACCGCTTCACCGACTGAGCGCGATTAGCAGGGGCGGGCCCACCCAGGCTGACCTGACAAAGCGCAAACGGAAGGGCCCCGGTCCGAAGACCAGGGCCCCTGCGTGTGCTTGTCCGACTCAGGCGTCGGCCGACTCCTCGAGGAGGTTGCGGGTCAGGTTGGGGTCAACCTGGACGCCCGGACCCATCGTGGTCGAGAAGACGGTCTTCTTGATGTACCGGCCCTTCGAGCTGGCGGGCTTCAGCCGCAGAATCTCCTCCAGCGCGGCGCTGTAGTTCTCCACCAGCTGGGCCTCGTCGAACGACGCCTTGCCGATGATGAAGTGCAGGTTCGCGTGCCGGTCGACCCGGAACTCGATCTTGCCGCCCTTGATGTCGGTCACGGCCTTCGTGACGTCCGGGGTGACCGTGCCGGTCTTCGGGTTCGGCATCAGACCGCGCGGGCCGAGGACGCGGCCGAGGCGGCCGACCTTGCCCATCAGGTCGGGGGTGGCGACGACGGCGTCGAAGTCGAGCCAGCCGTCGGTCACCTTCTTGATCATGTCGTCGTCGCCGACGAAGTCGGCGCCGGCGGCCTTCGCGGCCTCGGCCTTCTCACCGGTGGCGAAGACGAGGACCCGTGCCGTCTTGCCGGTGCCGTGCGGAAGGTTGACGGTGCCGCGCACCATCTGGTCGGCCTTGCGGGGGTCGACCCCGAGCCGCATCGCGACGTCCACGGTGGAGTTGAACTTCTTGCCGCCGGCGGCCTCCTTGGCCAGCCGGATCGCCTCGAGCGGCGTGTACAGGTGGTCGAAGTCAATCTTCTCCGCGATCGTGCGGTAAGCCTTGCTGCGCTGTGCCATGGGTGTTCCTCTCTGGGGTGTGGTCTCCGGGCGGCGCTTTCGCCCTGCCACTACTGCGTGAAGTTGTTGCCGGTACGGCGATCAGCCGGTCACCCCGGCCTACGTCGTACCGCTGAAGGCTGGACTCAGCCGTCGATCGTGACGCCCATCGAGCGCGCGGTGCCCTCGATGATCTTCATTGCGGCGTCGATGTCGCGGGCGTTCAGGTCCGGCATCTTGGTGGTGGCGATCTCGCGGACCTGGTCCTTGGTGATCTTGCCGACCTTGTCGCGCTGCGGGACGGCCGAGCCCTTCTGCAGACCGGCGGCCTTCTTGATCATCTCCGGCGCCGGCGGCGTCTTGGTGACGAAGGTGAAGGAGCGGTCTTCGTAGATGGTGATCTCGACCGGAATCACGTTGCCGCGCATGGACTCCGTCTGGGCGTTGTACGCCTTGCAGAACTCCATGATGTTGACGCCGTGCGGACCGAGCGCGGTACCGACCGGCGGTGCCGGCGTTGCGGCACCGGCCTGGAGCTGCACCTTGACCAGGGCAGCGATTTTCTTCTTCGGAGGCATTCTTTCGGGTCCTTAGACTTTCTGGATCTGGCTGAAGCTGAGTTCCACCGGGGTCTCCCGGCCGAAGATCTCGACCAGCGCCTTGATCCGCTGGGCGTCGGCGTTGATCTCCGTGATCGTGGCGTGCAGGGTCGCGAACGGCCCGTCGACCACCATGACCGAGTCGCCCACACCGAAGTCGGCGACCTCGACCTTCTTCTTGGCCGCGGTCTTGGCGGGTGCGGCGCCGGCTTCGGCAGCCGCCGCCTCGGCCGCCGCCACGACGGCCGGAGCGAGCATCTTCTCCACCTCTTCGAGGCTGAGCGGGACGGGCTTCTGGCTGTTCCCGACGAAGCCGGTCACCGACGGCGTGTGCCGCACGGTCGACCAGGACTCGTCGGTCAGGTCCATCCGGACCAGCACGTAGCCGGGGAGGACGGTGCGCTTGACCATCCGGCGCTGCCCGTTCTTGATCTCGGCGACCTCCTCGGTCGGCACGATGATCTCGAAGATGTAGTCCTCCATGTTCAGGGAGTTGATCCGGTTCTCCAGGTTGCCCTTGACCCGGTTCTCCATCCCTGAATACGTGTGGACGACGTACCAGTCGCCGATCTGCGAACGCAGCCGGGAGCGCAGCTCCTCCAGCGGGTCGCCCGGCTCCTCTTCCTCGTCCTCGTCGGCGGCCTGCGCCTCGGCGGCAGCGGCCGCGGCGGCGAAGGCGTCCATGTCGGCGTCGTCGTCCGCCTCGTCCTCGTCGTCGGTCGCCGTACCGGAGTCCGCGCTGGAGAAGACGAGCTCGTCGGCGTCCGCCGCTTCCTCGGTGACGTCGTCGCTCGCCGTCTCGGCGGTCTCGGCGGCCAGTTCGTCGGCGGCTTCATCGACGTCGGCCGCGGTCACGACCTCGTCGTCCTCCGCGGCGTCGGCGGCGGCGACCACTACGACCGGCTCGTCGTCGGAGTCGTCCTCGTCGGCGGGACCTTCCTCGGCCTCGTCGTCGGCGGAGTACTCCTCGGCTTCGTCCAGTTCGTCGTCGTCGATCTCGACCTCATCGTCAGCGTCGACGTCCACGAACGGGTCGTCGTCATCGTCCTCGTCGTCACCGAACAGGTCGTCGTCATCGTCGTCGGTGTCGTCCAGATCGAGGTCGAGGTCCAGGTCGATCTCGTCGTCGGAGTCAGCGGATACGTCGAACTCGTCCTCGTAGTCGAGGATCTCGTCGTCGCGCTCGGACACGTTGTACTCCGTCATCTGTGCATCGGGTCTTGTCTCTGCTTCGGGTCGGGCCGCGGCCCGGGACCCCCGGCTCGGCGTTCGTGGGCGGCTACGAACCTCAGCCGAAGATCTTGAACATCGCCCAGCCGAAGGCGAGGTCGAGGACCGAGACGATCGTGATGACGAACACCACGAAGGTCAGGACCACCACGAAGTAGGTGGAGAGCTGCTTGCGAGTCGGCCAGACGACCTTGCGGAGCTCGGCAACCACCTGGCGGTAGAAGCGCAGCAGGCGATTGCCCTGCTTGCCTTCCGCAGGCTTGCCGGCGCCGGACGGTGCCGGGGTGCGCGTCTCCGTCACGACCAACCTCTTTCGCTAGCGGCGGCCTGACCGGCCCTGCGCCGGTCAGGATTTGCAGGGCACGAGGGACTTGAACCCCCAACCTTCGGTTTTGGAGACCGATGCTCTGCCAGTTGAGCTAGTGCCCTCTGCAATCCTCCGGACGCCGCGCGGGACCTGATCTCGGGCATGCCGGATCAGGGCCACCAACGCCCGGACTAGAAGAGTGTACGGGGTCGGAGCCACCTGGTCGAACTGAGGTTCCCACCGCGCACGACCCGAACCGGGCGCCGCACCGCGACCAGAACCATACAGCCTCCACGGGATCCCAACGGACCACACCCCCCGCGTGTTCCCCGCCCCACGCTCCCCACCCGCCCCACTCCGCCTGTGCCCTGGATCACGTCCGCGGACCGCCAGGCCATCACAACTGCCGCCCGCGGGCGGCGCTCCCGCCTGGACCCGTCCGGATCGCGTGATTGTGATGGCCTGGCGGTCCGCCACCACGATCCCCGGGTGTGCCGCCGGAGCCCGCAGTGCCAGGATGGGCACCATGGGTTCCAGGGTTTCGGCACGGATCGGTGCCATCAGTGAGTCGGCGACACTGGCGGTCGACAGCAAGGCGAAGGCGCTCAAGGCGGCCGGGCGGCCGGTGATCGGGTTCGGCGCGGGTGAGCCAGACTTCCCGACGCCCGACTACATCGTCGAGGCCGCGGTCGAGGCGGCCCGCGATCCGAAGAACCACCGGTACAGCCCGGCCGGCGGTCTCCCGGAGCTGAAGCAGGCGATTGTCGACAAGACCAAGCGCGACTCCGGCTACGAGGTCGAGCCGGCTCAGGTGCTCGTCACCAACGGCGGCAAGCACGCGGTCTACAACGCGTTCGCGACGCTCCTCGACCCTGGTGACGAGGTGCTGCTGCCGGCGCCGTACTGGACGACGTACCCCGAGGCCATCCAACTGGCCGGCGGTGTGCCGGTCGAGGTACTCGCGGACGAGACGCAGAACTACCTGGTCACCGTCGAGCAGCTGGAGGCGGCCCGGACCGAGAAGACCAAGGCCCTGCTGTTCTGCTCCCCGTCGAACCCGACCGGCGCGGTCGACAGCCCGGAGGCGGTCGAGGCGATCGGCCGCTGGGCGCTGGAGCACGACATCTGGGTGGTCACCGACGAGATCTACGAGCACCTGACGTACGGCGACACCACCTCGACGTCGATCCCGGTCGCCGTACCGGAGCTGGCCGACAGGACAGTCGTACTGAACGGTGTCGCGAAGACGTACGCGATGACCGGCTGGCGGGTCGGCTGGATGATCGGCCCGAAGGACGTGATCAAGGCCGCCACCAACCTGCAGTCGCACCAGACCTCGAACGTCTGCAACATCGCCCAGCGGGCCGCGATCGCCGCGCTGACCGGCGACCTGAGCGCGGTCGACGAGATGAAGAAGGCGTTCGACCGGCGGCGGCAGACGATGGTGAAGCTGCTGAACGAGATCCCCGGCATCGAGTGCCCGGAGCCGACCGGCGCGTTCTACGCGTACCCGTCGGTCAAGGGCGTGCTCGGCAAGGAGATCAACGGGCGTACGCCGGCCTCGTCGGCGGAGCTGGCCGAGATCATCCTGGACGAGGCAGAGGTCGCGGTTGTGCCCGGCGAGGCGTTCGGCGCACCCGGCTATCTGCGGCTGTCCTACGCGCTCGGCGACGCCGACCTGGCCGAAGGCGTCGGCCGCATCGCCAAGCTGCTGAGCTGAGAGTGCCTTGAGCCCGCCCAGTTGCTGGGCGGGCTCGGTTTTCTGGACGGGCGATCTGCCGGTAACCTTCTGTAATGACGCATCGGGACCTGCGGGTGCTGCCGAAGGCGCATCTGCATCTGCATTTCTCCGGCTCGATGCGGCATCTGACGCTGGTCGAGCTGGCCGACAAGCACGGTGTCCGGCTGCCGGACGCGCTGCGCACCGACTGGCCGCCGGACCTGTCCGCGGCGGACGAGCGCGGCTGGTTCCGGTTCCAGCGGCTCTACGACATCGCCCGCTCGGTGCTGCGCACGGAGGACGACGTACGACGTCTGGTCCGGGAGGCGGCCGAGGACGACAGCGCTGACGGGTCGCGCTGGCTGGAGATCCAGGTGGACCCGTCCGGGTACGCGAACCGCTTCCATGGCATCACCGAGTTCACCGACCTCGTGCTGGACGCCGCACGGGATGCGGCAGCCTCCACCGGCATCGCTGTGCAGGTCGTGATCGCGGCTAACCGCACCAGGCACCCTCTGGACGCACGGACCCTCGCCCGGCTGGCAGCGCAGTACGTCGGCCGTGGCGTGGTCGGGTTCGGCCTGTCGAACGACGAGCGCCGCGGTACGACGTCCGAGTTCGCTGCCGCCTTCCGGATCGCCCGCAACGCCGGACTGCTCGCCGTACCGCACGGTGGTGAGCTCTGTGGTCCAGCAACCGTCCGCACCTGCCTGGACGAGCTGGGCGCCGGTCGGATCGGTCATGGGGTGCGCTCTGTCGAAGACCCGGAGCTGCTGAAGCGCGTGGTCGACGCACAGGTCGCCCTGGAGGTCTGCCCGGCCTCCAACGTGTCGCTTGGCGTCTACCACCGCGCTGAGGACGTCCCACTCCGCCAGCTCTACGAGGCCGGCGCCCGAATCGCCCTTGGCGCGGACGACCCTCTGCTCTTCGGCTCCCGTCTGGCCGAGCAATACGAGACAGCCCGCTCGGTCCACAACTTCACCGACACCGAACTGGCGGACTTGGCTCGCGCCTCGGTACTCGCGTCCACCGCGCCAGACGACGTACAGAAGAATCTGCTGGCTGAAATCGACGACTGGCTCGGCGTCACCGCTCCCGCCATGGCGTGACAGTGATCTACCTGGCGCGGCACGGCCAGACGGAGTGGAATGTGGACGGCCGCAGGCAGGGGCGGCTCGACTCACCTCTCACACCAGCCGGGCTTGCACAGGTACGTCGCAACGCCGAGCTGCTGAGCCAGCAGGACGTCGACGCTATCTACGTCAGTCCGCTCGGACGGGCACGTGCCACCGCGGAGGTGTTCGCGAAAGCACTCCGGCTGCCCGTGCACGTACTCGACGAGCTCGCCGAGGTGGATCACGGCGCGTGGTCCGGGCTCACCACCCTGGAGATCGAGGCCGGTTGGCCCGGGCAACTGTCGATCAGACGCGCCAACAAGTACGACTACCGCTTCCCGGGTGGCGAGAGCTACGCGGATGCCGAGGTACGGGCTGGGCGGGCGCTGGCGGAGGTCGGTCGACGTGGAGCACGCCGGCCGTTGCTGGTATCGCACGAGATGATCGGGCGGATGCTGTTGAAGCGGTTGGGCGTGCCGGACGCGCTGGAGCTCAGCCAGCCGTCCGAGGTGGTCTACCGGGTGGGTTCCGGCGGTCGGATCGATGGGCTGACGTGGGCAGAATAAGTGCGCACTCAGTTCCGGTTCAGGGCATTGTCCGGGGTGTCGGGCGGGCCGTACGTTTCATGCATGACGACCAAGATCCTGCTGCCAGAGGATGAGCTGCCGACGCGTTGGTACAACGTGTTGCATGACCTGCCGACGCCTCCGCCGGCGGTGTTGCATCCAGGGACTGGGCAACCAGTGGGGCCGGACGACCTTGCGCCACTGTTCCCGATGGACCTGATCCTGCAGGAGGTTTCGCAGGACCAGTACGTCGACATCCCAGGCGAGGTGCTCGACGTGTACCGGTTGTGGCGGCCCAGCCCGCTCTACCGGGCGCACCGGCTGGAGAAGGCGCTCGACACCCCAGCGCGGATCTACTACAAGTACGAAGGCGTCTCCCCGGCCGGCTCGCACAAGCCGAACACCGCAGTGCCGCAGGCCTACTACAACGCCAAGTCAGGGGTCCGGAAGCTCACCACCGAGACCGGTGCCGGCCAGTGGGGCACGGCGCTGGCCTTTGCCTGCGCGCAGTTCGGCCTCGAGTGCGAGGTGTGGCAGGTGCGGGCGTCGTACGACCAGAAGCCGTACCGCCGGACGATGATGGAGGTGTTCGGCGCGACCGTGCACCCGAGTCCATCGGAGCTCACCGCGGCCGGCCGCAAGATCCTCGCCGAGGACCCGGACTCAACCGGTTCGCTGGGTATCGCGATCAGCGAGGCGGTCGAGGCCGCCGTACAAGACGAGAACGTGCACTACGCGCTCGGCTCGGTGCTCAACCACGTGTTGCTGCACCAGACGATCATCGGCGAGGAGGCGCTCATCCAGCTCGCCATGGTCGGCGAGACACCGGACCTGCTCGTCGGCTGCACCGGCGGCGGTTCGAACTTCGGCGGGCTCGCGTTCCCCTTCCTGCGGGAGAAGTGGGCCGGGCGGATGTCTCCCGTCGTACGCGCGGTCGAGCCGGCCGCGTGCCCTTCGCTGACGCAGGGGACGTACGCGTACGACTTCGGCGACACCATCGGGATGACACCGCTGATGAAGATGCACACTCTCGGGCATGACTTCGTGCCGGACCCGATCCACGCCGGCGGGCTGCGGTACCACGGGATGAGCCCGCTGATCAGCCACCTCTACGAGACCGGCGAGATCGAGGCCGTCGCCAAGCAGCAGTCGGAGTGCTTCGCGGCCGGCGTGCAGTTCGCCCGCACGGAAGGCATCGTGCCGGCGCCAGAGCCAACGCATGCGCTGGCCGCGGCGATCGAGGAAGCCCAACGCTGCAAGGAATCCGGCGAGGAGAAGGTCATCCTCACCGCCCTCTGCGGTCACGGCCACCTCGACCTGGCCGCGTACGACGCCTACCTGACCGGCGCCATCACCGACCGCTCCTGGGACGACGCCGACATCCAGTCCGCCGTCGCCCAAGCCTTGAGCCACCTGCCAGCGCTCAGCTAGCCGCCGCGCTTCCACCAGGGCTTGGGTCGCTTGCCGACCGCGGCAAGCCAGTCCTCCGGGATGGCCCAGCCCCTGGCCTGGAGTGCGTCGAAGTACTGCGCTTTCAGGCTCTCCGGCAGCCAGTACGTCGCAGTGCGAGGTGCTGCAGCCTCGAAGTACGTCGTACGCCGGCCAATACTCCACACCGTCGCCAGATTGGAGCAGTACGCCAGCCGTACGTAGTCCCAGCGCTGCTGCTCGTCCGCGAGGTCGAAGGCGTGCTCGGCGACCTGGAGCAGCCCACGCTTCGCAGGAGGCTCGATCCCGTCGATCAGCCCCTGCACCAACGGGCGATCGTCGGTGAGCTCGTCGGGCAGCCGCAGGCCGATCGGGTCGAGCACCGCAGCACCCACCCGCGGCCCCGCTACCTCCAGGAACACCTCCAGCAGCGCAAGCCCCTCCTCAGCCCGTTCGAAGCGCGCAAGCTCCGCCCGCAACGTCGTCACTGGTTCCTCGGCCACCCTAGGACCTTAGTGCCGGCAGGCCGCCTCGGGCAGTTGATCTGCCCCGGTCTGCCCCGCGATGCCCCGGGTTGCCCCGCCTGCTCACGCTCAGCTAACGCTCTTTGACCCAAAATCTGCCCGGCGCAGTGGCCACAGGGCCGTGCGGAAGCCCTTAACCAGCGTGGAATTCGGGGCATCGCGGGGCATTCCGGGGCAGCCTGGGGCAGATCGTCCACAGGCCCGGTTTTCCTGGTCGCACAGGGTGTTCGGGCACCTACAGTTACCGCCATGCCAGAGCCCAACGAACTGCTGCGAGCCGCGCGGGAACAGACCCCGTCGCGGCGCGCTCCTGGTGAGCAGATGTCCCGGGCCGAACTCGCGGAGGCGGTCTGCACCTGGCTGTGGGAGACGACCGAGACGAAGTACGAACTCGACGGGCACTACATCGCCAAGCTCGAACGTGGTGCCGTCCGCTGGCCGGGGGCGGCGTACCGATCCGGCCTGCGCTACGTCCTGAACGTCGCCGACGACAGCGACCTGGGTTTCGTCCCCCCGGGGGGCCTGGGCGTCGCCGACCCCGAGCCAGGCGTCAGCTCCGTGATCGGCCTCGAGGACGATCTGGTGCAGGCCGGTGACGAGTCAGTCGCGCTGCTCGCCCTCGCCGAGGAGTCGAACGTCGGCGACCTGACCGTCGAGCAGCTGCACGCCGACATCCTGCGGATCACCCAGAACTACCTGCGGACACCGACCAAGCCGCTGTTCGTTCGCGGCCGCGCGGTCCGCGATCGCGCCTTCCGCCTGCTCACCGGCCGCCAGCCGCCCGCCCAGACCCGCGACCTGTACGCCGCGGCCGGCTGGGCGTTGACGCTGCTCGCCTGGATTTCGGTCGATCTCGGCCGCCCGGACATCGCCGAGAGCCACACCCGGACGGCCTGGGCGTGCTCCGACGCCGCCGACCGCGACGACCTCCGTGCGTGGGTGCGCGCCACGCAGCACACGGCCGCGTTCTGGCAGGACGACTTCGCGCGGGCGGCGTCGTACGCGCAAGACGGTCTCCAGTACGCGACGGGCAGCTCGGCGCTCTTCCTGGCCAGCGTGGCCGCGGTCGACCTGGCCCGGTCGGGGCGTCATCACGAGGCCCGCGAGGCGCTGACGATCGCCAAGCGCACCACGGTCCGTACGGACGTTCCCGAGCTCGGCGGCCCGTTCCTTTGTACGCCGGAACGCGCCGAAGGCATCTGGTCGGACGCACACCTGGCGCTGGGCGAGGCCAAGCACACGCTCGACCACGCGGATCGTGGCATCGCGCTGTTCGAGGCAGCGCCGCATGTGGTTCGCAACTTCGGCTCGGAGCGCATGGTCCGGCTACAACAGGCGAAGGCGCACCTGCAGCTAGGCGACCTGGACGGCGCGACCGAGGCGGTGTCGGTCGTCCTCAGCACACCTGTCGAGTATCGCGTTCGCCCGTTGATCCATCGCATCAGCGAAGTCGCCGCGCTCACCCGCCTCAGCCGGCACGCGACCGACCCCAAGGCTCGCGCGCTGCACGACGCGATCCGTGTCTTCACTCGTCACCCCGCCAGCAGGGCGACACCGAGCAAGTGAGGAGTACTTGATGTTCGACGAAGTCCGCGACCACTGGTACTGGCGGCCTGGCTGGCGCGCCGGTCGTTCCTTCTACACCTGGCACATCACCTTCGATGGCCGTCCCGAGATCGCCGCGCTCCATGCGTCGTACGCCGATCTCGTCAACGACCTGCCCGGATTCACGCCAGTACCGCTGGAATGGCTGCACCTCACCCTGCAGGGGGTCGGCTTCACCGACCGCGTACCCGACGCGGACCTTGCCGACATCGTCGAAGCCACCCGCTCCCGCGTCATCACCCTGGACTCCTTCCCGGTCACGATCGGCCCGGCCGTCCTCGACCCCGAAACCATCAAACTCCCGGTCCGCCCCGCCGAACCACTCCAGCACCTCCGCGACCTCACCCGCGCCGCCATCACCGACGTCTGGGGCGACGACGCCGTACCGGAACTCCCCGAGCTCAACCCCCACATAACCCTTGCCTACAGCAACCAAACGGCCCCAGCCGCTCCCCTGACCGCCCGCCTCGCAGCCCATCCACCCCACGCCACCGCCCTCTCCATCACCTCCCTGACCCTCCTGTCCCTAACCCAAACCAACCACCTCTACCACTGGACTCCGCAGATCAACGTCACCCTGAAATAGTTCCCGGACACGCAGAACCCGGCTCACCAACCGTCCGGATGGCTGCCGGGTCCACTTCCCGCAAGCTATTGCCCTGGGCAACAACAACCATACCCATCCGCAGGCGCGCGTGCCACCGGTCGAGCTGTCTTACCTCCAGCCCCGCAGTCAGCCGCCGTACGCGCGGATCGAGACGACGTGGGCTCTGGGGGTGCCGTTGGATCTTTTTCCGGATCGCGTACCGACGAACGGGTAGTGGTCAGGTGCACAGCGCCATCGGTGCCGTAACCACGGTGGACTGGATGATCGGCCGAGCCCTACTACCCGTTCCTCGGTTCGCCGACCCGTTGCGCAACCGCACGCTGGACAGTCGCGATCACCCAGTCCGGATCACCCAGCACCTGCTGATAGGTGAACCTCAGGACGAGCCAACCGTCCGCAACGAGTTCGTCGTACCGGCGGCAGTCGGCGGCGAAGTCCCCGGCCGAGCCGTGGAACTCGTAGCCCTCAGCCTCCAAGGCCACCCGCGCCCGCCGATGTCCCAGGTCGACCCGCACCCGCAAGCCGCCTAGTTCGACCAGGACCTGCGGCTCGAATCCATCGATACCGGCCGACACCAGCAGGCTACGCAGCATCGACTCGAGAAAGCTCTCGGATCCGCCGTTGGCAGCCGCCGCGACCTGGATAGCGTTCGGCCTTCCCGGCCCTCGCATCGCGATCGCCGCAGCCTGCAGTTCCTCATGAGTCAGCCGACCTCGGCAGAGCGCCGCGTCGGCCACCGCGAGCGCCTCACCGAACGGAAGGATCCGCGCGCAGTCCGGGACAGTTCGCAGCAACGAGGTCCTGCGCCGGCGCAGGTCAGCCGACGCGGTGGTACCCCAGTGCAAGACCGCGGGTGGTCCGGCTCGGGCGTTGCGGCTCATCGGCAAGATGATGTGCGGCTTCGGCGGCGCGACGAGCAGCGGCAACTGCCAGCGGGCGGCCGCTGACGTATGCGAGACGACCCCGTCGTAGGCGATTGCCGCGGCCAGATCGGTCGCGAGGCCAGGGATCCCGTAGAACCCGCGCGTGAGCCGCTCGACGTCGCCGTTCCGGACCGCCGCCGCCAGCGCCCGCCGGGACGTCGCCCGAACCAAGTCGGCGGAAGTTGCCCAGCCGCCTTGCCGGATCAACACTTCCACAACGGACGCCACCCCACGATGCTGCCCGAGTGCGGGAGTTTCCCGCCGGAGTTATCCACAGCGGACCGAAGAACGGGTAGCGGTCCCGCTCGGCACCTCCGAATACGCCTGGCGTTGCGCCGCGAAGTCAGTGTGCGAGAACTACTACCCGTTCTTCGGTACGGGTGTTCAGAGGGTGCAGTTCACCAGGACGGGTTCGTTGGTGAGGGTGATGCCGAAGGCCTGGTGGACCTGGGCGCGGACGTGGGCCGCGAGGGCGAGGAGTTCCTTCGCGGTGGCGCCGCCGCGGTTGGTGAGGGCGAGCGTGTGCTTGGTGGACACGGCCGCGGCCCCGATCGCGTAGCCCTTGGTGACGCCGGCGTGCTCGATCAGCCAGGCCGCGCTCGTCTTCACCCGACCGTCGGGCTGCGGCCACTGTGGCGCACCCGCCGGTACGTCGGCCGCCGCGTCGAGGATCGGGTTGGTGAAGAACGACCCGGCACTCCACGTGTCGTGGTCGGCCTCGTCCAGCACCATGCCCTTGCCACGACGGAGCCCAAGGACAGCCGCGCGTACGTCGGTCATCGGCGCGCGGGAGCCTGGATCGACATCCAGCACGCGAGCGAGTTCGGCGTACCCGACCGGTGCGGACAGGTCGCCGAGCTTCAACTGGAAGGCGACCTCGAGTACGACGTACCGCGAGGGGTCGGCCTTGAAGCGGGAATGCCGGTAGCTGAAGCCGCAGTCGGCGGCGAAGATCGTCCGGACCTTGTTGTCGATCCGGTCCCAGACGCGGACGGAGGCGATCGTCTCCGCGACCTCGTGACCGTAGGCGCCGACGTTCTGGACCGGGGTGGATCCGGTGAGGCCCGGGATGCCGGACATCGACTCCAGGCCGCTCCACTCCTCGGCGATCGCGCGCTGGACCACCGCGTCCCAGTCCTCGCCCGCCTGGATGTGGACCATCGCGCCGGAGCACATGTCCGCGTCGACCCGGATCCCGGTGGTGGCGACCTTGATCACGGTGCCGCGGAACCCGTCGTCCCCGATCACGACGTTGCTGCCGCCGGACAGCAGCAGCACCGGCTCACCGGAAGCGTCAGCGTCCCGTACCGCTGTGATCAGGTCGTCCTCGGTGGTCACCTCGACCAGCTTGTCGGCCGGACCACCGATGCGCAGGGTGGTCAGGTCGGCCAGGCGCACGTGCGTCTTCACTGGACGCGCACGACCGCCCTGGCCCGGCCGAGGACCTTCTCCTCGCCGGCGATCGCGGTGATGTCGATCTCGGCCAGCCCGTCAGCGACCTTGTCGACCTTCGCGGAGAAGGTCACGCTCGCGCCCTTGTCATCGTCCGGGACCACGACCGGCTTGGTGAACCGTACGCCGTACTCGACCAGGTCGGCCGGGTCGTCGAGCCAGTCGGTGACGACGCGGACGGCCGATGCCATGGTGAGCATGCCGTGCGCGATCACGCCGGGCAGGCCGAGCGCGGCCGCCATCCGGTCGCTCCAGTGGATCGGGTTGAAGTCACCGCTCGCACCGGCGTACCGGACCAGGTCCTCACGGCGGAGCGTGACAGTCAGCGGGGGCAGCTCAAGACCTATCTCTGCGCTTTTCATGCGGAAGCCCGGTTGTGCGAGATGGTGGAGGTCGAGGTGGCGATCAGCTCGCCGTCGACGGTGCTGAGGGCGGTCTCGTACATGATCACCTCGACGTCACCGGCCTTGCGCACGGTGGTGATGGTCGCGGTCGCGGCAATGTCGTCGCCGGCCTTGATCGGGCGGGTGTAGGTGAACTTCTGCGCGCCGTGCACGATCCGGTCCAGCCGCAGGCCGAGTTCCTCGTCCTCCAGTAGCTGGTCCAGCGCCCGGCTGCCGAGCATGAAGGCGAATGTCGGCGGTGCGATCGCGTCGTCGCCGCGGTACGCCGGGTTGGGATCGCCGATCGCGTCGGCGAACTCCCGGATCTTCTCCCGGCCGACCTGGTAGGACTCGGCGGCCGCGTAACTCCGGCCGACCATCGTGGCGTCGATCGTCATATCCCCAAACCCTACTGGCAGACTGGTACGCCGAGTGCCGCCACCCACTCCGTGTGAGACCCGACTGGGGAAGGTTGAACGTGACGGCAGTGACGGCGCTGGCCAGGTATGCGCCTCGGTACAAGCTCGAGATCGGCGAGCCGACGGGCTCCGAGTGGCTCCGCGTGGACCGGATCCTGGAGCCGGACGGCCCCGAGCTGACCGAGCTCCTCAAGCGCGACAACGACGCCAGCGGACACCGGAGTGCCCACGCGAACGCGCTCAGCTTCATGTCGTTCTACGCCGGCCGGGCGCCTGCGACCGCCCTGCTCCTCTGGGCGCTGGACGGTCGGGTCCTCGACATCCGCCCGCACAACCTCTGGGTCCGGCCCCACGACGGTCACGGCCTGGCTGCGGTCGCCGTACGCTCAGCCAGCTTCCTGCCGGGCAGTCTCCAGGCCCTGTACGACGTGGTGCTGCGGCAGCACCTGCTGCCGCTGTCCGAGGAACTGCACCGGCGGACGAGGGCAGGGCTTCGCCAGGTGTACGGCGGGGTGGCAGCCGGGTGCGCCATGGGTTTCTGCGCCGCGACGCGCGAGACCGTCACGGTGGAGCCGGAGTACCTGCTCGAGCGGTGGCGGACGTTCGTGGCGAAGGCGCCTGGTGGGCTGGCCCGGCTCGGTGAGGTGGAGATCGCCGCCGGGAAGCTCGTCTACCTCCGCAACACCTGCTGCCTCTACTACACGAGTGAGGCCGGCACGGGCACGCTCTGCGGCTCCTGCTGCCTGACTCCACGTGACCAGCGCCTCACCGCCTACGAAGGCGGCCGCCCGATCCTGACGGTCTAGAACACAGCGAAAGGCCGCTCTAGCGTGCCGGAGCGGCCTCGCGAAAGCTGGTGGAGAAGCTGGGTCAGCGGGTTTCGCGGTGCAACCGCACCCCTCCGCGAGCTTGCTCGCGCACAACGAAAGGCCGCCCCGGGGTGCCGGAGCGGCCTCGCGAAAACTGGTGAAGAAGCTGCGTCAGCGGGTTTCGCGGTGGTCAGTGTGGTCGTTGCACTTGAAGCAGTACTTCTTCAGCTCAAGACGATCCGGGTCGTTACGCCGGTTCTTCTTGGTGATGTAGTTGCGCTCCTTGCACACGGTGCACGCCAGCGTGATCTTCGGGCGGATGTCCGTTGACTTGGCCACTGCTGCCTCTTCTTGTCAGGAGTGCGCAACTGAGGTGATCGCACTCTCGAGATACTGCGTTGGTAGGTAGCGGGGGCGGGAGTCGAACCCGCGACACCACGATTATGAGCCGTGTGCTCTAACCACCTGAGCTACCCCGCCGGGAGAGTCCGCCACCCCACCCGGTGGACCGGGTGAAGTGCCGTGCTCAGAGCCCCTTTACGGAATCGAACCGTAGACCTTCTCCTTACCATGGAGACGCTCTGCCGACTGAGCTAAAGGGGCGGGCCGAGGAGAGAGATTACACGGTCCGCCGCCCCGATGTGAAATCGAGTCAGGCGCACCCTGCGAGCCCCTCAGTCCGACCCGGAAAGCATACCGGTTCTGGAGAGTGCCTCTAACCACTTTTCACCCCAGTACGGCGTCATCCGCGGAAAAGTCGGCCGAAGCGTCGGCAGGCGGGTTGGCCAGGTCCCACTGCACCGACCGCCGCAGCGTCTCGGCAGGGTCGACCGGCGCCCAGCCGAGCACGGTCCGCGCCTTCCAGGAGTCCATCAGCAGGTGCTGATCCACGGCGCCAGTCAGCGCCAGATCAGGCGGCAGCAGGTCGTCCCGCACCCGCACCAACTCCACCTCCGACGCACCGGCCGCAGCTAGGATCTGCTCAGCGAACAGCCGGTACGGCGCTGTGACCGGCTCCACCACGTTGAAGGCCCCTGGGTAGTTCCCGGCCAGCGCCAACGACACCGCCGCGGCGACATCACCGACGTACACCCGGCTGAACAGGAACTGCCCCGACCCGATCGGGATCCGCGACCGCCCAGCCCGCACCCGGCGCAGGATGAACTCGAACCGCCGCTGGTAGTCGTGCTCGCCGTACACCGCCCCCAGCCGCAGCACCGTCGCACCCCGCGGCAGGTACCGCTCCTCCACCTCCAAGTTCTCGTACTCACGCCCGTCCACGAACCGCCGCTCCCGCAGCGGCGACTCCTCGGCCAGCGGCAGCCCGTCGCTGGTCCAGTCGAAGCGCAGACCGTCGTACGCGCGATAGACGTCACCGCTGGAGATCGCCACCAGCTTCACGCCCGGCCCGACGGCTCCCAGCGCCGCGTCGGCTGCCACGGCGTTCATCCCGGAGATGTCGACCAGCGCGTCAGGCCCAAACGGCTCCAGGGCAGCGGCCAGGGCCGGACCGTCGTGCCGGTCCACATGGGCATGCGCGACAGCAGGCAGGCCTGCCGGCTCGTGGTCACCGCGGTGCACGACCAACAGCTCGTGCCCCTCCGCTGCCAGCCGCTCCACCACTGCCCGGCCGATGAACCGGGTCCCACCGAGGATCACTATCCGCATGGCCCCAGTCCTACCGGCTCGCCCAGCCCCCGGCGAAGCAGGTCTGCGTTAAGCAGACGACCAGACCCGGCTCGGGTACGACGACCGCAGTACCGGCATGACCTCTGTGACGAACGTCTCCACCGATGCGCGGTTCTCGTCCTCCGGGAGACCGGCCACCTCCAGGGAGATACCGGACAGCTCGTGCTGCACCCCGCTGATCGGGCCCGGCGAGTTGTCGATCAGCGTGTCGGTACAGAACTTCACAGCGGCTTCTTCTCGCCGGCAGTCACTGGCAGCCCCAGCCTGTTGCCCGGCACCGGCGCTGGGCAGGTCCCGTACGCCGTGAAGGCGTACGGCAGGTTGATAGTCCGATTGAAGTCGATCAGCACCGACTGGTCCCGCTCCACCACCTCAGTGGTCACCGAACGCCACGGAGCCGTCTCCTCCCCGTTCGTCTTGTCGTGGAAGGACAGCGTGAGCCGCCCACCACCCGCAGCCGTCGCCACCAGCTCGTACACCGAGTCACCCAGCGGTATGTGGACCGTCCCAACCGCAGTGACGTGCTGCCGCAGGTCCTCGCGAGCAGTAGCCACCTCCACCCGCTCCGGCGTCACATAGGGCGTGTAGTACCCCTTCACCACCCACTCCGGGTCCACCGCGTACGTCGGCACTCCGGTGAACTCACGCCGCGTCGCAGCCCGCGGGTCCCGCTGACGTACGGCGTACCGTCCGCCGCGCAGCACCAGCTCGGCCAGGCGGTCGCCGTACAACAGCCAACTGAGCGAACCCGCCTCCGCCACCGAAGCAGACGTCGTACCGTGCACCGGCTCACCGCTGAGAGTCAGTTCGCCCGCGGCCGTGACGTGAGCCCGTTCGTCGTCGGCCCACCACTTTCCTGGCAGCCCTTGCAACGAAGAAGGTGCCGCAGGCAACCAGTCGAAGCCGACGATGGTCAGCCAGCCGTAGTCCGAGCGCAGGTCGCGGTCGCGGAGATCACGCCACGTCTGCCAGTCCTGCTCGACGATGATGGTCATGAGGCGAGAGCTTTCTGTTCGCGGTGCGCTACTTCGGAGCGGACCAGGGGGATGACGTGGCGGCCGAAGTCGATCGCGTCGTCGTAGATGTCGTAACCGCGGGCGGAGAAGATCCGGATCCCTAGGTCGTAGTAATCGAGCAGCGCGGCCGCGACGGTGTCCGGCGTGCCGACCAGCGCGGTCGAGTTGCCACCGCCACCGGTCAGCCCGGTCGGCGCGGTCCAGAGCGCCCGGTCGTGCCGCTCGCCCTCCGAGACCGCCTTGAGCAACCGTTGCGAGCCGGCGTTCTCCGGCGTCTTTGCCCGAAGGCGGGTGCTCAAAGCGATTCCACTGTCCTTCACGGACTTGATCCGGCCGAGGATGCTCTCCGCCTTCTCCCAGGCCAATTCCTCGGTCGGCGCGATGATCGGCCGGAAAGCGATCTGGATCGTCGGCCGGTCCGAACGGCCGGCGCGGACAGCCTCCGCGTCGATGGTCGCGATCTGCTCGCGGGTTCCGGCGAGCGGCTCGCCCCACAGCGCGTAGATGTCCGCCTCCGCCGCACCGACGGCGTACGCCGCGGCCGACGAACCGCCGAAGGAGATCCGCGGCCTGGGCTGCTGCAGCGGCTTGATGTCCGCCAGGAACTGCTCGAACCGGTAGTGCTCGCCGCTGAAGTCGAATCGCTCGTCCGACGTCCACGCCTGCTTGAGGAACTGGATGAACTCCCGCGTCCGCCCGTACCGGTCGTCCTTGGCCAGGAAGTCGCCCTCCGCCGCCTGATCCGCGTTCGTACCGCCGGTGATCACGTGCACCTCGAACCGGCCGCCGCTGATGTGATCCAGCGTCGCGAACGTTTTCGCAGTGAGCGTCGGGGAGGCGACATTCGGCCGGTGCGCGACCACCAGGTTTATCCGCTCGGTCCGGCCCGCGACGTACGCCGCGACCTGGGACGGGTCGGGCGAGCCCGAGTGATAGGCGAACAGGATCCGGTCCCACCCGTTGTCCTCATGGGCACGGGCCAGGCGTGAGGTGTACTCCAGGTCCAGCGGGCCGCCGGTTCGCGGTGTGACCTCGCTGGCCGGGTTGGTTCCGGCGATTCCCAGGAACTCAACTGGCATGACGTTCTTCCTTCCGTACGGTGGGAGCGAGAAGCCTCAATAGGTGCCTGGCCACGGCGTCGTTCTGCCGGAAGCCGGGACCGTTGAAATGCGGGCGGGAGAAACCCGACGAGCCGGCCGAGCCGGACACCGACGGCCCGAGCAGGAACAGCGCCGGATGCACGGATCCGTCAGCCCGGATCGCACGACACTGCGAGTCCGCCTTCAGTTGTCCGCCACCGAGACTCCTCCCGTCGGCCGCGAACAGTTCGTCAGCGGCAAGTACGCCGGACTCCAGCAACCCGCGCAGCAGCGGATCGGTCGCCGCCAGTACGTCGGGACGCGGCAGCCTGGCCTCGACGAAGGCCCGGGCCCGAATCTCCCCGGGAACTCCGGAGCTCTGGGCAACAAACTCCCCGTTGTCGATGGCAACCGATAGGTCCGGCCCGGCGAACCGGACGATCCCGGCGCGATACAGGGCGAGCAGTTCCTCCAGCCGGCGCGGCGGCGGACCACTGGCAACGAACGAGAAGAAGCCGTGCCACTCGGTCTCCACATGCCGGACCCGATCCTCATCCGACAGCCGGCCGGCCGTGATCGCCTGCGACAGCACGCTGTAGACGCTCAGCAACGCATTGAAGACCGCCAGATCAGCGGAGTACTGAGGGTCCGCTCGCCGCAGCAGATCGTTCTCGATCAACTCGACCAGGAACCGCTCGAACCGCTCCCGATCCCCGAAGAACCGCCCGTCCAACGGCCGATCCACCTCGGCCTTGACAAACCGGTCCTCGACAGATGGCACCGCCGCCGACACCGCGGCAACGAATTCCGGGGACGACGGCAACGACCGGTCCAGCACTTCGAAGAACTGTTTCCACGACCACCGGGTTCGCTCGGGGTGCCCACTGAACAGCTGCTGGTAGTGGGCGAACGTCAGCTCCTTCTCGATCAACGGCGCCAACTGCGTCTGGAAGTCGAGCACTCCCTCACCCAACTCGTCCAACGCGGCCGTCGTGAGATAGCGCGTCGGCACCGGCTTCGTTCCGGCGACGGTGTAGCCGAGTTTCGCGTGATACGGCACGCCTCGGCGCGAACCGACGTACAGGATGGGCTCGTCGCCGGACGGGCGATAGCTGAGCAGGCCGTCGCATTCGTCGTACCAGCCGCCGCGGCCCTCCGTGAGTAGGACCATCAGGTCGATGAACGCCTGTCCGAAGCCGCGGACGATCACGTCCTCACCAGCCCGAAGACCACTGAGGTCGACGTCGGCCGTGTAACCGGGTGGGATGTAGGTCAGTCCAAGAGCCGATGCCTGCGCGGCCCAGGCGGCTTCGGATGCCGTCGGCAACCGGTCGAGGTAGCCGAGGGCAAGCACCACGACATCCGCCTGGATCTCTTTGCCTGAGGCAAGCACCACGCGATGGTCGCTGGTCAGCTCGACCGCGCGTTCGAGATGGGTCGTGACGGTCGCGGGCAGATCGCGCTGGACGCGTTCCCAGACCCAGGCGAGGTACTCGGCCTGCAGCAGCCGCGGCGGGAAGTCCATCGGTCCGGCCGGCTCCAGACCGGCTCGCTCGAGGATGACCGCACCTTCGCCGACCACCCAGGTCGCCAGGTCCGGACCCGGCGCGATCGGCCCCTCGCACTCGACCGAATCGTCGGTGAAGATCGTGATGTCCGACGTCATCGAGTTCATCCACAGCAGCCGCGACTGTTCCCGCCGCCAGATCCGCCCACCGCCCGCCGGATACGGATCCACGACATGAACCTCGACCGCGCGCTCCCCCAGCAACTCCGGAGCACTCGCCGCGAACCGCTCGAGCAACCCGACCGTGCGAGGTCCCCCACCGACGAAGACGATCGTCGCGGGTGGCTCCTGCCAGGACCGCCGGAGATCAGTCACACTCACGTGTTCAACCCGAGGTGCGAGCGGAGCGTCGTACCGGAGTATTCGGAGCGGAAGACGCCGCGCTCGCGGAGAAACGGGACGACTCGGTCGACGAAATCGTCCAACCCGCCCGGAGTGAGATGCGGGACCAGGACGAAGCCGTCGGCGGCGTCTTCCTGGACGTGGCGGTTGACCGCCGCGGCGACCGTCTCCGGCGAACCGATGAAGGTCTGCCGGTTCTGCTGGTTGATCACGGTCTCCCGCAGCGACCAGCCATGAGCCTCCGCCTGAGCCCGCCACTCCGCCACGATCGGCGCCGGGTCGTTGTAGCCCACACGCCCTTGCGTCACAGAAGACCCGACGACCGGATCCTCGGCCGGCAAGGGACCATCCGGGTCGTACGACGACAAGTCGCGACCCCAGAGCAACTCCGCCAGTACGATCGCGGTCGGCCCGGACACCTGCTGCTCGCGAATGTGCCGCGCCTTCTCGTCCGCCTCCGCATCGGTGTCGGCGACCACGACCGTCACGGCCGGCATGATCTTCAGCGACGCCTCGGACCGCCCGTACCGGGCCAGCCGCGACTTCACGTCCTTGTAGAAGGTCTGCCCGGCCTCGAACGTCCCATGCCTGCTGAAGATGACGTCGGCACTCGAGGCGGCGAACTCCCGGCCCTGATCGCTGTCACCGGCCTGGATGACAACCGGCCGTCCTTGCGGCGACGGCGGCAGACCGAACCGTCCATGGATGGTGAAGTGGGCGCCTTCGTCCGCGAAGGCCCCAGCGCCCTCACGGGCGAAGACGCCCGCCGCCTGGGCCAGGACCAAATCGTCCTCAGTCCAGGAGTCCCAGAGCTTCCGGACGATCCGCAGCGACTCCTGCGCCCGGACGTACCGATCCGCCTTGTCCAGATAGCCACCGCGACGGAAGTTCTCGCCGGTGAACGCGTCCCACGACGTCACCACGTTCCAGGCTGCGCGCCCGCCGGACAGGTGGTCCAAGGTGGCCAGCCGCTTCGCCAGCTCGTACGGCTCGTTGAAGGTCGAGTTGACCGTTGCCGCCAGGCCGAGATGGGTCGTCACTGCGGCCAGCGCGCTGAGCACCGTCAGCGATTCCGGCCGCCCGACGACGTCCAGGTCGTGGAACTTCCCCTTCACCTCGCGCAACCGCAGTCCCTCGGCGAGGAAGAAGAAGTCGAAGGTTCCGCGCTCGGCAGTCTCGGCCAGGCGCTGGAACGACGCGAAGTCGATCTGCGACCCCGATTCCGGATCCGACCACACCGTCGTGTTGTTGACCCCCGGGAAGTGCGCGGCCAGATGGATCTGCTTCATCGTTCGCTCCCCACCGCATATCTGTTGTCCGGCCGCCGCAACCCGAGCCGGTTCCGCAACGTCGTCGCCCGATCCACCGCCGGACCGACGAGTTTCTTTGCCCGCAGCAACGGAATCAGCCGCTCCGCGATCACCGGTACGTCGACCTCCAACGAAGCCGGCCGCAAATGCACCCCATCCACCCCCGCCTCAGCCCAGTCGCTAATCAACTCCGCCAGCCGCTCAACACCCCCGACGAAGTCGAAATCTCCGCCGACCGAGGGCCCACCGGGCGCTGCCCCGTCCGCGCCTGCAGCGGGCACCCCCTCCGCGCGCCGCGCGGCGGCCGCCGCGTCGTCGTCGAGCAGCACACTCACCGACACGAGCACGCGCGGCGACGCTCCGCTGGAGCGCTCGGCGGCAGCTCGCACCGCAGCCACCCGATCCCCGAGCTCTGCGATCCCTGGCAACAGCACCAACTCTGCGTCGGCCGCCGCTTCAAGCGCCTCCGGGGTGTTCACCAGTACTGCGGTGATCGGATGCCCTTGCGGCGGTCGCGGAACGATCGACGGACCCTTGATGCTGAAGTTCGGGCTCTCGTAGTCGACGTAATGGATCCGGTCCCGGTCGACGAACCGGCCGGTCGCGGCGTCCCGGATGATCGCGTCGTCCTCCCACGAATCCCACAGCCGCCTGCTGACATCGACGACGTACCGGGCCTCCCGCCAGGTGTCGGCGGCAGGCGCCGGCTCGCGACGGCCGATCACCGCGGCCGCCTCGGCGGAAGACGACACCTCCGCGATCCAGCCGCCGCGGCCCTGAGACACGTAATCGAGCGTCGCCACCGACGCCTGCACGTGGAACGGCTCGGTGTGGGTGACGGTGATCGTCGGCAACAACCCGATGCTCTTGGTGGATGGCGCAATGCGTGCAGCCAGGCCGAGTGCGTCGAGGCGCACGCTCACCCGCTCCGGATCATCCGCCGGTGCCTCCAGCGCGTCGGCGAAGGTCGCGATGTCGATCCCGGCCGCCTCGGCCCGCTGTACGGCGCGGAGCGCAAGCTCACCGGTGAGGATCGCAGCCGGGTCGACCTCCACGCCACGCCAAGCAGCCGGATGCCCTCCTGCACCATCGATCTCGATCGCCGTAATCAACCGCTTGCTCATGGGCGTCCTCGCTTCGCTCCGGGCGCCCATGAGGCTCGTAGGGCGCTGTGCTCGATGATTCGCTCGCTGCGCTCGCTCATGACGCCACCTTCAAAGCGACAGACAGCTCTTTGGTGAAGGGCAGCGGCCCAATCGATTCCGGATCCGCGTCGACGTCGAATTGCGGCTCGAAACCGACCGCCAGATACAGCGCCGCCGCCTCCGGCTGCCTCGGTCCTGTGGTCAGGTAGAGCCTCCGGTAGCCGAGATCGATCGCAGCCGCCTCGAGCTCGGCTAGCACGCGACGACCCAAGCCCTGACGCCGGTGCACATGCGAGGTCCACATCCGCTTCACCTCGGCCGTCTGGTCGTCGTACCGGCGAATGGCGCCGCCGGCAACGGTCTCTCCGCCGTGCCGCAGCAACACGAAGGCTCCGCCGCGCTCGGCGTGGAAATCGGACGCGGGAACCTCGGTGAGCTGCGTGTTCTGGTTGGTGAGGCCGTAGCGCGTGCTGTATTCAACGACCAGATCGGCGAGCAGCGGCGCCGCCTCGGGATCCTCCGGACGGGCGCGAACCGCTTCCACTGCGGCGATCTGGACCGGCGCGCTCTCCACCGGTTGATTGCCTTCGACGGTCGCGAGGAACGCCTCGGTCACCTGGTAGACCGGCACTGATGCCGCCGGGTCCAGTAGCAGACCGCCTCCGTCGTACAGGCGAATGTGGGACGACAGCACGAACCAGCCCTGACCGATCGCGCCCGCACCGAGGCTGGTGAGCACCGGGCGAAGTGCGTAGTCGATGGCGAGAACGTGCGCCGGTGTGCCGCCGGTTGCCAGCGGCAACACCGTCTTGCCCTTCAGGGCGTACTGCGGCAACAGATCGAGGAACACCTTGAGAAGACCGGAGTACGCCGCTTTGTAGACCGGCGTGGTGACGACGACCGCGTCAGCGGCCTCCAGCACCTCGACGGCCGAGGCGATCCCGGGATCGTCCGCCCGGCCGCGCAGCAACGGCTCGGTCGACAGGTCGCGCAGCACGATCGGCGTGACCTCGTGACCGTGGCTGATCAGGCGCTTGGTGACATAGTCCAGCACCGCGTCGGTGCGGGACGGGTGGGACGGACTGCTCGAAATGGTCGCGATCGTTGCCATGGGCGTCCTCCTACTTCTGCTTGTCCTTGGGCTGCCGGACAGCCGCATCGTCGCGATCACCGCACCGAGCGCGAACCCGAGCACGGTGCCGTACGGCACATTGGTGAGTGAGGTCACGGTCTTCTCCCGGGCGCGGGCAGGCTTCGCGGGCGCTCGGGCTCCGCGGATGCGGGCACGGCGCGACAGACGTCCCTGCTACGGGACGCCGTACGTGAGGTGGTGAGTCAGCGAGTGCTGATCAGTGTCGACAGAGGGCGCTGGACACCCGGAGAAGGTCGATGTGGAGGCGGTAGTACGGCAGTGCGCGCGTCACCTGCATCCTCCTTTGTCGCACCTGTTCCTGATCGATGGTTCCAGTATGGGTCGCGATGGAAAGATCAGTAACTTGGTAGACAAACCTCTCAAAATGTGGACGGCTTATACCGGTCCAGCAGGTCTGCTCGGCGCCATCCGCGACGTGATCCGCGTCACGCCTTCAAACGCTTGTAAGGCAGGCGGGTTCACGCCTGAGCGTCTACGTGGGGGCAGGAAACCCTCACGATCCGTGTGCGATTTTGTTGATCTGGGCGCAATCCGCGTTTGAGGGCTTCGTGACCTCCTCGTTATGGTCGATGACGCCACTGCAGCCCCTCGCGGTGGCAGCCCCTCCTGGAAGGCCCCTCCGTGTCCTCTCACCCTGACGTGCCGGCAAGCGAACGGCCGGCACAACGTCCGGCTGCGCTGCGTCGGGTGGCCAAGCATCGCGCCTCCCGCCGAAGTCTGCGAAGTCTTGGCCGTCGTACCCAGCTGATCGGCCTCACCGCCGCTCTGGCCGCTGCGGCCGGCACCACCGCCGTCGGACTCACCTCCTCCGCCACCGGCTCCTCGACCACCGCGACCGAGCTGAGTGCTGCCCAGGCCAACGCCCTGTCCGCGGCCCGGGTCGATCGACGGGACCTCGCCTCGCGCGACACGTCCCGGGTCGACCTCGGTCTCGCGGCCACCAAGAAGCTGCAGGCCGAGCAGGCCGCGCAGGCTCGGGCGGCGAAACTGGCCGCCAACGCGACCTTGACCCAGCGCCGGGCCCTCGCGCTCGCCGCGGCGAAGCAGGCGGCTGCGAAGAAGGCCGCCGCGCAGGCACGCGCCCTGGCCGCGGCGAAGGCTGCCGCGATCGCCAAGGCCAAGGCCGCGCCGAAGGTCGTCCTGCCGACGACCGGCTACCACCTGACCGCCCGGTTCGGCCAGGCCGGCGGCCGCTGGGCCAGGAACCACACCGGCCTCGACTTCGCCGCTCCCATCGGTACGCCGGTTCGTTCGGTGATGGCGGGCGAGGTCATCCAGGCCGACTACGAAGGCGCGTACGGACGCCAGGTGAAGGTCCGCCACGCCGACGGCACGGTCACGTCGTACAGCCACATGTCCGAGTTCGACGTCTCGGTCGGCGACACCGTGGCCGCCGGCGACCAGGTCGGCGCGATCGGCGTCACCGGCAACACCACCGGCCCCCACCTCCACTTCGAGGTCCTCCCGGACGGCGACACCCCGGTTGACCCCGAGCCCTGGCTCCGCGAGCACGGCGTCAACCCGTAACGAACGAGGCTTGACCTCGACTGTTGTTGAGGTTGCAGGCTGTGCGGATGAGTATCTTCACCGCATCCGAGCTCGCCTACCTGGCCGAGCAGAAGCTGGGCCGGCTCGCCACGAAGGTGCCCGACGGCACTGTGCAGAACAACCCCGTCGGGTTCTTCGTGAAGGCGGCAGAGGGCTACGTCGACATCGGCGGACACGGCCTGGGCGGCAGCCGGAAGTTCCGGAACATTCAGGCCGATCCGCACGTGAGCCTGGTGGTTGACGACCTCTCCACCGAGCACGGCTGGCAGGTCCGCGGCGTCGAGATCCGCGGCCGCGCCGAGGCGATCGTCGACGTCGACCCGCCCATGCCAGGCTTCAGCCGCGAAATCATCCGCATCCACCCCGAGCGCATCCTCAGCTGGGGCCTGGACGGAAGCAGCAGACGCAACGTGGCATAGCCCGCTACCTGAGGAACGCCAGCACAGTGTCGAGGAAGCCCTGAGGGTCGTCCAGCCAGGGATGGTGGGCGACGCCGGGTAGAACGGTGAACTGAGCGTTGGGGAAGAGGCCGGCGAATTCTTCGGCGGCAATCGTGTCAGTACCCCAGTCGAGAGCCCCGGCCAGGATCAAGGCCGGGGCTTCGAGCTTTGTCAGAGCTGCTCGGGTGGCCGCCGGGTCGAAGGCGTCGCGTGAGTTGAAGCTGCCGAGCGCTTCGTAGTTGGCGAGGGTGTCTTCGAAGGCCTGGTGGGCTTTGGCGTCGGCGTCCCAGCGGGCGTACGACATCGGGTTGAGGGCTTGCCAGTCTGCGCCCTCCCCGGTCTGGATCGCTTCGAACGCGGCGGAGACCTCGGGGTACCACGGCTCGTCCTTGCGCCGTTCCAGGACCTGGCGGCGACGGTCGGCGGTCACGTCGATGCCGACGGACCTGGTGCCAGGGGTTGCGAGCACCAGCTTGGCGATCCGCTCTGGGTGCTCGGCGGCGTACCGGGTGACCAGGCTCGCGCCGGCGGAGTGGCCGAGCAGCGTGAGCTTCTCGAGTCCGAGGTGTTCGCGCAGCGCTTCGACGTCGCTGACCTGCCGATCGCATCGCCAGTTCTGCGGATCGCCGGGCCCGTCGGACTCACCCGTCCCGCGCAGATCCAGCAGGACCAGCTGCCGATGCGCCGATAAACCACCCAGGTCCCCGAGGTAAGCACTCGCGAGCATGCCACCTGGCACGCACACCAGTGGCTCACCTTCGCCCAGCAGGTGGTAAGTCAGCTCGACCCCATCTGGGGCAGCAAATCGTGCCATCAGAGCATCTTCGCCATGTCGACGGCGTCTATGAAGGTGCCTTCGATGAGGAATTCGTTGGGGTGGATGCCCTCGACGACGTAGCCGTGGCGTTCGTAGAGGCGGCGGGCGGTGGTGTTGGTGCCGTGGACGTGGAGGCTGATCTTGCGGGCGCCGCGGCGCTTGCCCTCCGCGGCGGCCGCTTCGAGCAGCGTGCTGGCCACGCCGATGCCGCGGTGTGCGTGGGCGACCGCGAGACCGTTGATGGTGAGTACGCCGTCGCCCTCGGGGAACGGGTACTTGTCCTGTAACCGCAGATAGCCGACGACCTCACCGTCGTACTCGGCGACCAGATGCGCCTCCGGTCCGCTGCGGGCGAAGAAGCTGTCCCGGATGGCCTCCTGGTACGACGGGAACCCGGAGGTGGCGTCCCAGGAAGTCTGGTCGATCTCGAGCAGGGCGGCATCGTCGCTCTCGACCGCACGACGAATGCTCAGGCGGATGTCGGTCACTCCCCAATCCTCACCCGCGATCAAGGCCATCGTTGCCTCGGGGGATGGTCTGATGGATGGCTAGCATGGCGCGCCGTGTCAGACCATCGTTTGATCGCCAGCAGCCCGATTCCGTCCGAGCGGCCGATCCGCGATTTCGCGCTGACCGTCGTACGGGACCGGCAGGTTCTGGTCTGCGCCGATTGGGCCAACGCGGTCTGGGTGTGGGACATCGCGCAGGACCTCTGGACGGAACAGCCGCTCGCCGGCGTCGAGCTCCCTGACTTCGGCCACGTGGCAGTCGATGTCGTCGGTGAACGAGTCCTCTTCGCCGCTGGCGGGGAGCACCAAGACCCGGCTCTGTGGGATCTGCTGACCGGCGAATTGCTCAGTCGATCCACCCAGACCTGCGTGCATTCCATGGCCCTGACCCAAGTGCATGGTCAGGCTGTGATCGTGGCAGGTGTGGTGGCGCAACTCGATGAGAGACCGGTTGTGGTCTCGAGCGGTGCAGACACTGTGCTGGTGTCGGATCTCGCACAGGGTGAGCTCATCTACGAGCTTCCGTGCGACGGAGCGAGCGGCCCAGTGGCACTGTCCGAGGTGGCCGGCCGTCCAGTGGTACTCGCGGCAACCTTGGATGGCGACGTACGAGCGTGGGCCGACGGCAGCTCGATAGGTCAGCCACTCACCGGCCACGAGAAGCCCGTTTCCGCACTGACCACGATGACGATGGGAGGTCGCGCCTTCGCGGTCTCCGGTGGCGAGGACGGGACCGCGCGAGTCTGGGATCTCGTCCGGCAAGAGCAGTTCGGCGACCCTCTGATTGGGCATCAAGGCGAGATCTGGACTGTCGGAGTGACGACCCTCGACGACCACCGCGTCGTACTCACCGCCGGCCGCGACGGCGTCGTCCGCGTGTGGGACCCGATCGCCTAGATCAGCTCGGCTCCTCCGGCGGATCCGGGAGTACGGCGAGGGGCCGTTGACGCCAGTGCACGTCGTGCCAGGCGTCGAGCTTCCAGCCGATCCGGCGGTAGGTGCCGATCTCCTCGAAGCCCAAGGCCGTGTGGAGACCGACGCTGGCGTCATTCGGCAGGGTCATGCCGGCGATCGCCGTACGGAAGCCGCGCTCGATCAACCGGTCGAAGAGGGCTTCGTACAGCGCGCGTCCGCCACCGGTACGGCGCCGTCCCAGCTCGAGGTAGACGCTCACCTCGCAGGACCAGCGGTACGCCGCTCGTGGCTTCATCGGACCCGCATACGCGTAGCCGACCACGCGCCCTTCGTCCTCGAGCACCATCCAGGCGTGGGTCGCCTGGGCGTCGGCGATCCGCTGAGCCATCTCGGCGGCGGACGGCGGGTCGATCTCGAAGGTGATCGCCGTTCCGGTGACATAGGGCGCGTAGATCGCGGCGCAGGCCTCGCCGTCGAGCGGGGAGGCGTCTCTGACTTTTGCCATGCCACGATAGTAGCCATACCTGCTGCTATAGTGGCAAGCGTGTTGGATCAATTGTCGGCCTCGCTGGCAGCGACGCTGCAGGCCGCCCGGACCGCCCAGGACCTGTCCGTGAACGCGCTGGCCGAGTTGTCCGGGGTGTCTCGGGCGATGATCGGCAAGATCGAGCGTGGCGAGGCGCAACCGACCGCGGTCCTGCTCGGCCGGCTCTCGGCTGCCCTCGGCATGACCTTGTCTGAGCTGGTCGCCCGCGCGGAGAACACCGGTGACCTCCTCCGCCGCCAGGCCGATCAGCCGGTTTGGACAGATCCGGCCACCGGCTATTGGCGCCGGGCCGTCTCGCCGGCGGCGACCGACAGTCCGTTGGAGTTGGTTGAGGTCGAACTTCCGCCCGGAGCATCGATCTCCTACCCTGCCGACGCCTACGCGTTCAAACGCCAGCAGCTGCTCTGGATCCTCGAGGGCCACCTGCGCTTTCACGAGGGTTCGGTGATCCACGATCTGTTGAGCGGCGACTGCCTCCAGCTCGGCCCGCCGTCTCCGACCACGTTCCACAACCCCGGCGACGGCCCGTGCCGCTACCTGGCCGCGTTGGTCAAGTCCCGTCCTTGACGTACGCCGAACCACGCCGCCAGCGCGGTTCGTAGACCTTCGAGCTCCTCCGCAGCATCGCGCTCCACGGCCCAGGCGACGTAGCCGTCCGGCCTGATCAGCAAGGCGATCGGGCCATGCTCGCAGCGCCCGATCTCCACATGGACCCGGTCAGTCACAACCTCGGCCGCGAACACCGCGCCCTCCGTGAAGTCGAGCAGCAGGGGGCGAGCGGTCTTGGTCAGCTCCGCCAGCCGGACTGTCCTGCCGTTCTGCCGGATGGTCAGGTCAGGCGCCCACCGGCCGATCAACGGATGCGGCCCGTCGTAGTAGCGGATGTCGGCGCCGGTGATGAGGTCGGCGACGTGCTGAACATTCCGCGGCTCCGCCAGCAACTCGGCGAACAACTCGCGGAGCGCCGTAACTTCGTTGCCTGGAGCAATCAAGGCGGATTGAGCCTGGGTCTGCATCACGACCCGCTGCCCGACCGGCCGCCGCTCGGACTCGTAGGTGTCGAGCAGTCCTTCCGGCGCCCAGCCCTGCAGCTCGGCGGCGAGCTTCCAGCCGAGGTTGACGGCATCCTGCAGCCCCAGGTTCAGCCCGGGTCCGCCGAGCGCGGAGTGAACATGCGCGGCATCCCCGACCAGCAACACCCGACCCTCCCGGAAGCGATCGGCCAGCCGGCTGTTGCCGCCGGTCGAGCGACGCAGCAGATGCGGTCCATCACCGTCGGGCGGAGTCAGCGGAAGGTGAACGCCCAGCACCCGATCGACACTGTCCTGGAGTTCGCCGAAGGACATCGGCTCATCGGGCGGCGCATCCCACTCGCCCGTGCCGACCATTGGGATCCGATTCGGTAAGTGCGCGTAGAAGAACAATCCCCGCTCCGTACGGTGATGCATGGCCGGCGGGATCACGCCGTACGACGGTATCGACAGTCCGCCGGTGGCGGGGTCGACGTACTCGGGCGGTACGGACGCGTTCGCCGTACGGTGGACGCTGGCGTCGTTGGTGACGCCGGGGAAGTCGATGCCGGCGAGTTTGCGGGTCAGGCTGCGGCCGCCGTCGGCGCCGACGAGGTAGCGGGTCTTTTGTTGATACACGCCATCCGGGCCGGAGATGTCGACGGCGACGGAGTCGGCATCCTGGGAGAAGCCGATTAGTTCGTGGCCGCGGCGGATCTCGGCGCCGAGTTCGAGTGCGCGTTCCTGGAGCACTTCCTCGATCCGGCGTTGCGGGACCGGGAGGATGTAGACCGGATTGTTCTCGAGCGCGGCGAGGTGGAGCGGCATCGCGCCGTACATGAAACGCGGCTGAGGTTTTGGTGGGTCCGTCGTACCGCTGAGGCGTTCGTACAGGCCGCGGCGGTCGAGCATTCGGACGACTTGGCCGACGAGGCCGTTGGCTTTTGGTTCCTCGCTGGGAGCGGACAGCCGCTCCAGCACGATCGGCCGGATGCCGGACAGCAGCAGCTCGGTGGCGAGCATGAGACCGTTCGGGCCAGCTCCGGCGATGACGACTTCGGCATCCATAAGACCTGTCCAATCGAAAGTGGGCGTGACGCAGCGCCCCGGGCGGTGCCGGGGTGTCTGCATTTGGCTCTAGTTGGGTTCGGGGAGGCCGGCGGCGATCTGGTCGAGGGCGTCGGACAGCAGGTCGGCCATCGGCCGTGGTGGGTCAGCGCGGAGCCACTCGGCCGTCGCCACTGCCAGCGCGGACCCGACGACTTCGGCGACGAGCCGGGGGTACAGCCCTTGCGTCCCGGTCCGGTCCGCGATCGCGGCGGCCAGTTCGTCACTGGCTGCCGCGTGAGCTCTGGCCAGTTCGCCCTGCAACGACGGCTCGGTCACCATCAGCCTTACCCCCGCCAGCCACTGATCATCCGGCGGCTGCACCCCGCCGTGACCCTGCTCGCCGAGCGCGAACCCAGCTTCGATCGCCGCCCGGAGCGCCACCCACAGCGGCTCATCCGCGGGCCGGGCGCGTAACTCGTCGGCGATCCGCAGCGTGCGATCGACATGCCGGGCCGCGATCGCCTCACCCTTACTGGAGAAGTAGTTGCGGAACGTCCGGAGCGAGACGCCGGCCTCTGCGGCGATGTCCTCGATCCGCACGTTGTCCAGACCGTGCTTGACCGCGAGCCGGACCGCCGCCCAGCTCAGCGCGATCCGGGTCTCCTGCTTCTTCCGCTCCCGCAGCCCTTGGGTCATGCCGTCGACGGTAGCAAATCTTGCCTAAAGAGCAAAGATGCCTTTTAGGCAAGTTTTGCTTTTGGTGGCTCGGCGGGAGGGCGGCGTGGTTGGGTTGTCGGAGCTTTGCCTCGCGCGATCGGAGTCTTGAGATGACCTTGGTGTGGATTCTGACGCTGGCCCTGATTCTCGGGCTGCTCGCGTTCGACTACTTCTTCCATGTCCGGTCCGCGCATGTGCCGACGTTGCGGGAGGCCTCGATCTGGTCCGCGCTGTACGTCGGGATCGCGCTGCTGTTCGGCGTACTGACGCTGATTTTCGGCGGTGCGGCGATGGGCTCGGAGTACTTCGCCGGGTACATCACCGAGAAGGCGCTGTCGGTCGACAACCTGTTCGTGTTCCTGATCATCATGACCAGCTTCCGGGTGCCGCGGGAGAACCAGCAGAAGGTGCTGCTCGTCGGCATCGTCGTCTCGCTGATCGCCCGGGCCGGGTTCATCTTCCTCGGCTCGGCCCTGCTGAACACGTTCTCATGGGTCTTCTACCTGTTCGGCATCGCGCTGCTGCTCACGGCCGGGAACATGCTCAAGCCGCAGACCGAGGAGTCGCACTCGGCGCAGAACATCGTGGTCCGGCTGGCCCGGCGGCTGTTCCGGACCGCTGAGGACTTCGACGGCGACCGGCTCTTCACTGTCGTCGACGGACGCCGGCTGATGACGCCGATGGTGCTGGTGATGATCGCCATCGGCGGTACCGACCTGATGTTCGCGCTGGACTCGATCCCGGCGATCTTCGGCCTGACCCAGAACGTGTTCGTCGTGTTCACCGCGACCGCGTTCAGCCTGCTCGGCCTGCGGCAGCTGTACTTCCTGCTCGACGGGCTGCTGGACCGGCTCATCTACCTGTCCTTCGGGCTGGCCGCGATCCTCGCCTTCATCGGCGCGAAGCTGATCCTGCACGCACTGCACGAGAACAACCTGCCGTTCGTCAATGGCGGCGACCACGTCGAGGTGGTCGAGATCAGCACCGGCCTGTCCCTGGTGGTCATCCTCGTCGTCCTGCTGATCACGATCCTCGCGTCCCTGTTCAGTACGCGCGGCCGCACGCAGACCGCGATGGCGAACATCCGCCGCGACGCCGCCGCCTACCTCGACTCCGAGTACACCGCCGACGCCGGCGAACGCGAACGCATCTTCCGCCGACTCCTGGAAGCCCGCGACCACATCATCGCGCTCGGCCCCGACGCCCGGCAGCAGGTCAAGAACGAAGCCGACCTGATGGAACTCTGCCGAGCCGCCGCCGCCAGCCACGCCGCCGCCCACCCCGCCCACGAAATCCGCCCCAGCCTGTAATCCCTCCCACGCGCCACCACGCCCGCTCGTCCCTCGCGTGCTCGCGGAACAGTCAGGACAGCAGCGACGGGGGCATCCCTAGGCGTACGGCAGCAGTTGGTCGTTCAGGCGAGTTCGCTCCCGTCGCCGATGTAGACACTGTTCAGACGGCGTGTAGCGTCTCTTCGAATTCGGTCACGAGGCCTTCGCCCGGGAAACGGTGCTGGAGCTCCCGGTCCAGTTCGCTCGCCACCATCAGCAGGTGGAGTTTGCTTTGGCGGCCGTTCTTGAGTCCGGTCTTGCCGTGGTCGACGGCCTGTTCCAGGTCGCCTGCGCGCCCCGCCATGATGCCGAGGGTGATCCGGGATTCGGCGATCCGCATCGGGCTGAGTTCGGTACCGTCCGGGGACGTGTTGTCGTTGATGACCGTGGCGGCGTACTGCGTTGCGAGTTCGTCGTCTCCGGCGATCCGGTGCACGTCCATCGCGTAGTAGTCCCACTTCGCGGGGTCGACCTTGAAATGGTTGTCCGGGCGATCTGGGTACGGCAACAGGTCGAGCATCTCTTTGCCTTGGGCAAGCAACGTGCTCAGGCCGGCTTCACCGAGCCGGGCTCTCGCCTTGGCTTCCTGGGCGATCAACTGGACATGGACGCTGGAGGTCTGGGCAACCGCCTGACCGCGTTGAGCGGCTTCGACGGCCTGACGGAACCGGCCCTGCGTCAACGCGAACCATGCCGTCATCTCGTGTCCCCAGCCGGCGATCTCGGGATGTCCGGCTTCCAGGCCGAGCTGTAAAGCCGCCGTACGTGTGGATTCGGCCGCCGAACGCAGACCCAGGTCGTATTCCACGCATCCGGCCAGCAGCGCGAGCCAGCCGCCGGCCACCAGCAGTTCCCGGTGCGCCTTCAGACCAACCGGACGCCGCAGCAATCCGCCGACGTGTTGCAGCCAGTCGTGGGCTTCCCGCCGAAGGTCGAGAGCATCGCGGTAGTTGTACTGGCAGCAGAGTTCTTCAATGGTCGACTGCAATGCATCCAGAGTCTGCGCGCTAGTGTCGCTGGCCTGCATCCGCTGGACCAGTTCGGCGGTCTGCCACGGCAGCCGGTCGAGCCGGGCGGTCACATCGTCCCGGGCGGCGGCGATCAGCTCCCCCTTGGCCCTGAGCGCCTCATCGCAGCACCGGGCCAGATCGTCAGTCGGTTGTTTGCGGCCGTTCTCGATGTTCGACAGGTACGACCGACTGAAGTGCGTAGCCTTGGCAAGATCAGCCAGGGACCATCCTCGGTGGTCCCGGTACTCCTGAAGGCGCCGCCCAAAGCTCACGCGCCCCAGTGTCACCCATGCCGTTGTATCCCTGCATCCCGAACAGGTGGGATACGCGGGAATCGTCGATCCGGACAGCGGACTAGGCCAAGCTTTCGGCACGAACACCGAGACACCGACCAGCCCAACCGGCGACCGGGCCTGGCCCGAACTGAGGGCCTCGCGGACCGAACCCTGCGACGGTTCCAACCCGGACACCGGGCAGCCGTGCGTACTTGGCTGGCACAGCGGCTACCACCGCGAAGCATCCGGCCAGGAGTGGCTGGACTCCTGATCCGCAGGGGCGCGCGTGCAGAGCCCTGACCTCCGCGCGCATCCCTGCCACCACCCACGCCGGTCGGCGAGATTGGCCCGCGACCACCCCCGATCAGGTCACCGGGCAGCCATGCAAACCGGCGCTGGGCGGTGGCGTCATCGCCAGAGGAGTGTCAAATGGCGCGCTTCCTGTTTGCCTTGGGTGCGGCCGGCGTGGGCGGAGGGGATGCGGGTCGCGGGGTCCATCTGGTTGGTGCCCATTGCGGTTCGGGAGTCGGCGTCCGGTGTGATCACCTCGACGTGGCTGCCTTGGTTGCGCAGGGCATCGACCTGGCTTGGCAGGTCCGCGCCCGGAAATCTGCGCAGGCCCTCGAACTGGCCTTCCGGTAGTGGCCCGCTGCGTCCGCCGAACGGCGAGAGTACGACGACGTTCGCGTACCCCGTGGCAAGGTCGGCGTTTTCGGCGGAGCGCACGCCACCGTTGATGTATCGCGTGCCGTTGATGCTGTGTGTGGGGCCTGCACCGGGCAGAGCGGTGCTCGCGATGACCGCGTCCACCAGGTCGACGCCGGAATCGCGGTCGAATGCAGCCAACTCGCCCGTACGCGCGTCGAGAGCCACCAGAATCATCGGTCGCTCCGGCCAGACATGTCGAGGCAACCTGGCGGCGACCATTGCGCGCCGCTGTTCCGCCGCCTCGGGCCCGAATGTGGAGTCGCTCTCCAACCCGAACGCGCCCATCGCACGTTGCAGATCGGCTGCCGAGGTCGCGGCGGCGCCGATGGCACGCATCCGCTCGAACACCGCGGCCATCGCCGGTGACGGCGGCCGTTCTCGCTTCTGCCCGACCGGTTGAACCGGCTCGGACAGCACCGAGGCCAACAGTTCGGCAGGCGGTATACCGCTGCGCACCCAGGCTGCCACGGTGGCACCGGACGAAGTGCCGACCATCAGATCGGCGGCCTCTGTCAGATCGAGCCCAGCTTCGGCCAGGCCCGCGATGACACCGATCGCCCACGCGTTTCCGGCAGCCCCACCAGCACCGACTACCAGAGCAAGGTTGCGGTCCACTTGCGGGTACGACGTACGCCGTACCGAGTCAAGCGGGGATCGGGCTTCGCCCCCGGTCGACGGGAGCGATTCGTGAAACCGCGACATTTCTTGGTCCTACGGACCATCCAGTCGGCTGGCCATCATGTCGAGTGTCGGCCAAGGAGGACCCTCGCGCAGTGAGCGCAGGAGTTCGTCTCCGAATCGCCTCCCGTTCGGAAACTGGTCGCCAACGTCCCAACGCCACGCTGCGACCATCGCGAGAACTAGCTGCCGGCACTCGTCCAGCAGTCCTTGGTCAACGCCCTGGTAGTGCTCGCAGACCGCCTCGGGAACATGGGCGAGATCGAACTCGACGGGTCCACGGCAGCACGTCTCGAAGTCGATGAACAACGGGCCGTTCTTCGTGCTGAGCACATTGCCTGGATGCGGCTCGCCGTGGAGCAGCTGCTCCTCGGCGCCGCGGTCGTCGATCGCCGGTCGCAGGCTTCCTAGTCTGCTGCTGAGGAACACGCGGTCTGCGTCGGCAAGCTCCGGCGAGAGATCCGGGTTGGCAACGATTTCTTCTGCCTCCGCGATTCGATCCGTGAACCGTGGGCTCGCCACATCAACCTTGCGCATGCCGGCGTGCAGCTGCTCCAGCGCCTTGGCGTAGTCGGCTGGTGAGACGTGAGGTGTCACGGGCTCGTAGTAGATCCACAGCGTCACTGCGAAGCCATCGCGCGCGTACACAAGCGGGTCCACTCGAGGTTCCAAGGCGCCCACCGGTGATCCGACCTCGGCGAGCCGTTGAGCGAGCTCGACTTCGAACTGTGCAACCTCTTTCCCCAAAGGGGCGACCCGGGCAAACACCTCGCATGGCGTCAGCCGCAGCGCCAGCTTGTTCGAGTTGTGGAGAACGATTGCGTCGGTGGCCGGCAGGTCGAGCGATGCGGCGACCGAAGTCGCAGCCGCGATCGCACGCGTGACGTCAGACATCTCCATGACGGGCCACGCTACATTCGCGATCGTGTTCTGTCCCTTGTATTAGCCGGGGCTGCGGTCTCGCCCACCGGTCGGTGACCCCGCTGGCACAACTCCACGATCTCGGCCTGACGACCACCTTCGTTCAAGTGCCGGCGATCGCCCCCAACCACGCCCCGGCGGGCGTGTGGGAAGGAGTGATCAGCCTTTGACGGCTCCTGAGGCTAGGCCGGTTACGTAGAAGCGTTGGAGGCCGACGTACAGGACTACGCAGGGGATCATTGCGATGACTGAGCCGGCGACGAGCGAGCCGAAGTTGACTTCGCCGTAGGCGCCGGCTTGGACGTTTACCAGGGCTACCGGGAGGGTGTAGAGCTCGTCCTTGGTCAGGAAGGTCAGGGCGCCGAGGAACTCGGTCCAGGCTGTGAGGAATGCATACAAAGCGACCGTCGCGGCGCCTGGGGTGACCAGGGGGCGTAAGACCGAGCCGATCATTCGTAGGGTGCCGCAGCCGTCGACGTGGGCCGAGTCCTCGAGTTCGACCGGGACCGATGCGAAGGAGTTCCGCATCACGAACACGCCGAACGGCAGGTTGACCGTGGTGTAGAACAGCACCAGTCCGAACAAGCTGTCGGTCAGCCGCAGGACGTTCATCTCCAGGTAGAGCGGCGTGAGGATCGCCTGGAACGGGATCATCATCGATACCACCACCAGCGCGAACAGCAGCGGCCCGCTCCGGAACCGGAACCTGGCGAACCCGTACCCGGCCAGGGTCGCAAGTCCGGCGGTCAGTGCGGCGGTGCTCAGGGCAACGACCAGACTGTTGCCGACGGCCCGGATCAGGTTGCCCGGTCCCTCGATCAGGGTCCGGAAGTTGTCCCAGGTCAGGTGGAAGAAGGTCGCCCGGTCCGGTGCCGCGACGATCACGTCGTTCGGCTGCACCGACCGGAACAGTGCCCACAGCAACGGTACGGCGAAGACCAGGAAGGCACCGCCACCGCCGACGACATACAGGATGTTCTTGAGCCTCATCGTCAGTCCCTCTCCCGGAGCAGCCAGAACTGGGCCGCGGTGACCAGCCCGACCACGACGACCAGCACGATCGAGAGCGCGGTCGCGGCGCCGAGCTGCAGCTGGACGAACGCGCGGTTGTAGATGTACTGGACGACCGTGGTGGTGTCCGTACCCGGACCGCCGCGGGTCAGGATGTAGAACTGGGTGAACGCGAGCAGCGAGCCGACCACCGAGATGATCACCGACATCGCGATCGTCGGGCGCAGCACGGGAATGGTGATCTCCCATTCCTGCCGCCACCAGCCGGCCCCGTCCAGTTCGGACGACTCGTAGTACTCGCGGGGGATCGCCTGCATGCCGGCCATCAGCAGCATCATGGTCAGGCCGGAGACACCCCAGATCACCAGCACGCAGATCAGGCCGGTGGCGAGCGGCCCGTCCACCAGCCAGGCCGTCGTACCGTCGGTGATACCGAGCCGGCGGAGGATGATGTTGATCGCGCCACTGTCGGGTTGGGCTTCGAGCACGGTGACGAAGCTCAGCGTCGACAGGCCGACCACGAACGGCAGGAAGAAGACCGTTCGCAACAGCGTGGAGCCGCGTCGCTTGCGTCGTACCAAGACTGCCAGGGTGTAGCCGAGCACCAGGATCGGCACGGTCACGATGACTGTGTAGAGCAGGGTGTAGAGGACCGACTTCGCGAACGCCGCGTCGGAGACGATCGCGGTGTAGTTCTTGAGCCCGGTGAACTTGACCGTTCCGATCAGCGGCCAGTTGGTCAGCGAGATCACCAGCGCGAAGCCGAGTGGAACGAGTACGAAAACGGCGACGAAGAGCACGGCCGGCGTCACCAGTAGCAGGCCGGTGCGAGGTGGATGCGTCAATGAAGTACGACGCGTGGACCCAGTCGGAGCCTTCTTGACGGCAGCGGGTCGGCTCTGAACCGATGTCAGACTCATCGTCGTCCTCACTTCGCTCCGGGCGCCGATGAGGCACAAGGTACACAGCGCTTGATGATGAACTCGCTTCGCTCGTTCATGCTTGCCCCTGGGAGAGGATGCGGTCGTAGTTGTGCTGAGCTTGCTTCATGGCGGCCTCCAGCTCGCCGTCGAACACGGCCCGGCGAAACATCTCGAGCCATGGACCGTCCGGCTGGTTGTAGAGCAGGTTGTAGGACAGCGTGGTCGGCGCGTAGCCCTCCGAGATGTTTTCCAGCGGCAGCGTCGCGAGCGGGAACTTCTTGCCGAATTCCGTTGTCGCCGCGTCCGACCGGACCGGCGTGTAGCCACCGGCCGGCAGGTCGATCTGCTGCGGCAGGTCGAGCGCGAACTTCACGAACTCCCATGCGCCGGAGGCATTGCGAGCGCCGCGCGGGATGCACATGTTGTCACCGCCGTCGAAGAACGCTGCACCACCATTCGGGCCGGACAGCAGCTTGGGCGCGAGCTTCTGGTGGAACGCGTCATCGGACGGTGACACCACGACGGCGTAGTTGGACGGGAAGATGCCGATCTTGCCGGCCCGGAAGTCACTCCCCCAGCGGGACGCGTCGTCGGAGAAGCATGCCCGCGGCACCAATCCGTCCACCCACAGCTGCCGGTGCAACTCCAGCATCTGGGTCACCACGTCGTTTCCGACGATGTTCCCGGACTGTTCGCCGACCGTGCCTTTGATCAGATCCGTGTCCGCGGCCCAGACCATCGGCTGTACGACGAACCCGAGGGCGCCTGGGCTGTTCCCCGGAAAGCTCCACGCGTAGATGTCGTCGCCCAGCTTGCGCAGCTTTCGCGCCGCAGCCAGCAGGTTGTCGAAGGAGGTGACCGCCTCGTCCGGGTCGACCTCGGCCCGGTCGCACAGCTCGGTGTTGAACCAGAACATCGAGTTGTCGGCCAGGTACGGTACGCCGTACACCCGGTCCTGCTTGGTTGCCAGCCGCAAATGTCCCGGGCTGAGTTTGTCCCGGAAGTCCAGCGCCTGCAGCGGATCCGTGAGGTCGGTGAAGGCATCCCGGTAGATGAACAACATCGAGTTGATGTCGTCGATGTCGACCAGGTCCGGAACACTCCGGCCGCGGATCGCGGTCGCCAGCTTGGTCACATACTGCGCGTCCAGGACCGGCGTCAGCTCGACCGTGAGCCGATCCTGGGACGCGTTGAACTTCTTCACCAGATCGGTCAGACCGGTCTGGGTCGCCGCCCGGCACCACACCTGCACGGTGCCGGTGGCGTCCTGCCCGAACCCGGCCGCCTGGACGTCGGGTGCGGGCAGAACCGAACTGCAGCCCGGTACGGCGGCGGCCGCCGAAGCAGCCGCCGTCAAACCGAGGAACTTCCTTCGCGTGAGCATGCGAACCTCCGCCTCACTCGGGAGAGTCTGTGGGCCTAGGGTGTGGCTGATGGTCCCGCGCCGTAGCGAGCAGGTGCTCGGTGCGGTGCATCGGCGTGCTGGAGCCAAGGTCTCGATGCGGAGCATCGTGGCCTTTGCTCCAGTGCGGCGAGGTGCCGTGCCGAGTGCCGCGCAGTAGGCGGGGGACCATCAGCCACACCCTCGTCAGCCGCGCGGGAGCCAGACGCGCATCGCACCGATCTCGCGATTCGCCCAGGCGTAGTAAGGAACCGCAACCACATCGACCTCGTCACCGACCGAGTCCGCAGCATCGGATGTGAACGGCCAGCCGCCTTGGTGACCGGTTCCGATCCGTCCCCGCGTCTGCAGCACCGTCACGCCATCGAGCAAACCGCCATCATGCGATGCGGCAACTGCTGCCTCTGGCAACAGATGCAGATCGTCGACGTTCGCCTGCTGATCGACCTGCTCGACCGCGTAGACGAGCGGACCGCGTTCCAGCGCGACACAACCGCGGACGGCGTCGATCCGCGGGTCGGCGGCAACAACACGCGTTGCCATCGGCAACTGCAGGTCGATGACGTCGGCCTCGACGCGCGCATAGGTGCCGGCCGCAACAGCCGAGCCGTTGACTGTTGCGCCGTCCGCCCAAGCCGGGATGCGGAGCTCCACCGCGACGGAACCATCCACGGTGATCCGCACAGCACCGTCCCACGGGTACGCCGTCTCCACGGTCAAGGTGGCGTCGCCCACGGTCAGCGTGCCGGCGGCGTACTGATGGATCTGTACGGCACCGTCGCTGCTGCTGGCGAGGTATCCGTCCAGGCTGGCGAGCGTGCGCATGATGTTCGGCGGGCAGCACGCACAGTCGAACCACCCGCGCCGGCCGTGGGCCGGGCTGCGGTTGTTGTCGGCGTGCGCGGCGCCACGCAGCTGCAGCGGGTTGACGTAGAAGTACTCGGTCCCCTTCAGCGAGACCCCGGCGAGGAAGCCGTTGTAGAGCATCCGCTCGATGGCATCCGCGTAGAAGGCCTCACCGGTCGCGAGCAGCATCCGCCAAGCCCACTGGATCCCGCCGATCGCGGCACAGGTTTCGGCGTACGCACGGTCCGGCGGCAGCTCGTACTCGTCACCGAACGCCTCGCCCTCCCAGCGCGCACCAAGCCCACCGGTGATGTAGGTCTTCGTCGACCACATGTCGGCGAACTGGCCCTTCAGCGCCTCGAGCAACTTGGCGTCACCGGTCTCCAGCGCGACGTCCGTGGCGCCGGCCGCAAGGTAGACCGCGCGTACGGCGTGACCCTCGACGGTGGTCGCCTCGCGGATGGGGACACGGTCGGAGAAGTACGTCGGCTCGTGGCCGTGCTCCTTGATGATCCCGTGGCCGCGGGCGTCGACGAACCACTTGGCGAGGTCGAGGTAGGCCGCCGTACCGGTTTCTCGATACAGCTCGACCAGGGCCATCTCGATGACCGGGTGGCCGTCGATGTCGACCGTCTTGCCTTCTCCTTCGCCGAAGGTCGCGACCAGGTGATCGGCGACCTTGACGGCGACGTCGAGGAGTTCGCGGTCTCCAGTGCAGCGGACCTGGGCGACCGCGGCCTGGATCAGGTGTCCGGCGCAGTAGTGCTCGTGGCTCCAGACGAGTTGCTTGTAGCGGCCCTCGTCGCCGTACCGGAGCTGGACGACCGAGTCGAGGTAGCCGTCGTCCCGCTGTGCGGCGGCGACGATCGCGGTGAGCTCGCGCTGGCGCTTGAGCAGGTCCTCGCTCGGGTTGCGGCCATACTCCCACGCGGCAGCCTCGAGCCACTTGAAGACGTCGGAGTCGGCGAACACGGGGCCGATCGCCTCGCCCTCGCCGATGCCGGCCGCGAGCCGGAGGTTCTGCAGGTTGCCGGCCGTCTCGAGCTGGTCCTGGCCGCTGGGGATCGCGCTGTCGCCGTTGCGGAGCTGGCGCGGCGCCCAGAAGCCGCCGGTGATCTTGGCCTGCGCGAGGCCGACGGGGAGCCAGCGGCCTTTCGCACTGGCCGCTGGGCTGCGGGAGGTGGTGACTGCTTCCGGGGTAGCGCTCATAAGGGCGTGACTCCTGAGGAAGGTGAGGAAGGATGCGTTGCGGAAAATTCAGAACACGTTTTCCTTGACGAAGTTAGAGACGGTTCGGGCTTTGGTCAACCCCTGGATGCTGGCGAAAGCCGGTGAGTCGGCGAGTTGTGCTGTACTGTTGCCGGAAAGTTCGGAAAGGAGTTGCCGATGGCGTCGCGTGGACCTTCGCTGCCCCGGATCACGGATGTGGCCGCTTTGGCGGGCGTCTCCACGAGTACGGCGTCCAAGGCCCTGAACGACACCGGCCAGCTCCGGGAGGAGACTCGCGAGCGAGTACGACGGGCCGCGGAGCAACTCGGGTTCACCCCGGACAGCCGCGGCCGGGCGCTGTCGTCGGGGCGCAGCTTCACGGTCGGGCTGATCACCACCGACAGCTCCGGGCGATTCAGCATCCCGATCATGCTCGGCGCGGAGGATGCGCTCAGCGCGGGCGAGATGGCGCTGGTGCTGTGCGACACGCGGGACGATCCGTTGCGCGAGCAGCACTACCTGCGGTCACTGGTGTCGCGGCGCGTCGACGGGATCATCGTGACCGGGCGACGGACCGAGCCGCGGGCGCCGATCGACGTACCGATTCCGGTGGTCTATGCGTTCAGCCCGTCGACAGACCCGGCCGATACGTCCGTAGTCGTGGACGATCACGGCGGTGCCGCGTCGACTGTGCAGCATCTGCTCAGCCTCGGGCGGCGGCGGGTCGCGCACATCACCGGGCCGGCGTCGCATCAGAGCGCGCGGGCCCGGGCCACCGCGACTGTGGAGACGGCCGGCGACGCGTTCGTCGGCGAGCCGATGCACGGCGAGTGGAGCGAGCGCTGGGGGCGGCACGCGGTCGACGTACTGCTGCGGTCGTCCGACGACGTCGACGCGATCTCGTGCGGCTCCGACCAGATCGCGCGCGGCGTCTGCGACCGCCTCCGCGAGCTCGGGCGCTCGGTCCCCGACGACATCGCCGTCACCGGCTACGACAACTGGACCGTCATGGCCACGGCCAGCCGGCCACCCCTCACCACTGTCGACCTCGAGCTCGAGGAACTAGGCCGCCGTACCGCCAACCTCCTCCTCGACGCCATCGCCGGTTCCCCCCACCCCGGCCTCCTCCACATGCCCACCCGCCTGGTCACCCGAGAGTCCACCCTCGGCACGTGAGAGGCTCGTGACCGTGCAACGGATCTCGGCTCGGAACGCGCGGTTTCAGGTGTGGCAGTCGTATCTGACCAACCGGAACAAACGGCAGCGGGCGGGTGAGTTCCTGGTGCAGGGGGTGCGGCCGATTTCGGTTGCCGTGGACAACGGATGGCCGGTACGGACAGTGATCCACGACGCCGCGCGGCCGTTGTCGCGGTGGGCTCAGGAGTTGTATCAGCGGTTGCCGGGGGTCGAGCGGGTGGCGATGGAACCGGAGTTGCTGGCCGAGCTCGGTGAGAAGGATGCCGAGGTCGTGGCGGTCGTGGAGATGCCGCCGGACGACCTGGATCGGATCGAGGTCGGACCGGACTTTCTCGGGGTGGTCTTCGACCGGCCGACCGGACCCGGGAACATCGGGTCGATCATCCGATCCGCGGATGCGTTCGGCGCGGATGGCGTGATCGTCACCGGGCATGCCGCCGACGTCTACGACCCCAAGGCGGTGCGGGCGACGACAGGCTCGCTCTTCGCGCTGCCCGCCGTACGGGTTCCGTCGCATCGTGAGGTGATCGAGTGGGTACGACGATCCGCCGTACCGATCGTTGTCGTTGGCACCGATGAGCACGGCGACGTGGACGTGTTCGACTTCGACCTCACCCAGCCCGTGCTGCTGCTGGTCGGCAACGAGACCAACGGGCTCAGCGCGGCCTGGAAGGAAGCCGCCGACGCCTTGGTGCGCATCCCGATCACGGGATCGGCGAGTTCGCTCAACGCAGCCAATGCGGCGACGGCTGTCCTGTACGAGGTGGCGCGGCAGCGTCAGCCCTCGAGTCGGTAGAACCGCCAGAACGGGTGCTCGATCGGGAGGATCTCGACGGTCGTGAAGCCGGCGGCTTCGGCTAGTTGGCGCATGACGGCGGGCCTGATCGCCAGCGGTCCTACCACCTCGGAGCCGGCGTCGGGGCGGCCTTGCGGTACGCACCAGACTGTCCCGGCCGCGGCCATGAACCGCTCGACCTCGTCACCAGGAGCAGTGAAGTGCTCCGCGACGTTCTCCTCCATGACGATGACCGAGCCACCGGGCGCCAGCGCACGACGGGCGGCCTCGAGCGCTGCCACCGGATGCGGCAGGTCGTGCAGGCACTCGAAGAAGACCGCCAAGTCGTATCCGTCCCGGGGCAGCGGCTGCGTGATGTCGGCGACCTCGAGGTCGACCTGGCCCGCCACACCGCGCTCGGCGACGTACCGGCGACCGCGTGCGATCGACTCCTCGTCCAGGTCATATCCGTCGACGCGGATGTGTGGGAACGCCTCCGCGAGCCGGATCGACGACCAGCCCACGCCGGCGCCCAGGTCCGCGACGCGTGCCGGGTGACTGGTGTCCGCGAGGCGGGCCTGGATGTCCGGGACTTGCGGCAGCCACTCGTCGATCAGCGAGTTCTCGTACGCGGGCCGGTTCAAGGCCTCCTGCGCGGTGACCGCCTCAGCGCCGTACGCGGAGTAGGGCACACCCTCGCCGGTATGGAACGCAGCCACCAGAGACGGAAACGCTCGGCCGACCGCAGGCGGGAGGTAGGCAAGGCCGCCCACATAGAACGGGCTGACCTCGTCGACAAGCGTCTCGCGCACGCCTTCGGCCAGGCTGAACACCGCGGACGACGGATCGTCGCCGTTGGCGGTCAACAGGCCAGCGACAGCCTGCTGGGCCAGCCACTCCCGGACATAGCGGGCATCGTGCCCGGTCCGCTCTGCCAATTCGGCGGGCGTCGCCGACCCGTCCTCAGACAGTGACCGGTACAGCCCGAGCTCGATGCCGAAGTAGACGTTGAACAACTCCGCAGCGTCTAGGGCCTGACCGAACAAGCGGCCACACAGCTCCTCGGCCGCGGACGGGCTGGGGGTGGTCTCCTCGGCCGCGGCCGGCTGGACCTGATCCTGCAACGTGCTCATGGTGTCCTCCTGGATGCTCCGCGGCGCCCAGTGCGTCGCGTCTACCAGGGAGGCGCCAGGTCGGACCTGGCGATGCCACGTCAGCCGTGCCAGGTAACGGCTTCCTCTGGGCGGTAGACACAGAACCGTCCGGTGGAGACGGCCAGCTCGAGGTGGCGAGCCAGCTGTGGATGGACCTCACGGATTGCTTTGATCGCCGTCGCGATGCGCATGGCGACGGCTTTGCGAGCCCGCTCGGCCGGATCTCCCGTCGTACGGGCGCGACCGCCCAGCCCGTACGCCGCCGCCAGCTCGTGGACCAGGAAGTCCCGCTCCTCGGTGAGCGTGCTGGCCAGCTCGTCGTCCGCCTCGGCGATGTCGGTTTCGAGCTCGGTCAGCCGGCGCTTGTAGGCAGCCCGGGCCTCGCCGTCGAGGACCGGCCCTGTGTCACCACCGAGCGCCGCTCGCGGCGGACCGCCGGCAGCCGCGACCAGGTCGAGCACATGAACCGGCTCGCCGGGCCGGGCCAGCAGCGCGGACAGGTCGTGCATCCCCTTGGAGTCCGGGACGGTGACCTCGCCATCCCGCCAGCGGAGGTGCCAGGTCCTGCCGTCCTTCTTGAACAAGCCCTCGATGGCGGTGGATGCTCTGGCAGGAGTGCCTTCGATCGCGGCCAGGTCCTGCTCAGCCTTGACGAGCCAGGGCGCCGCGCCGGACTCGCGGTACTTCTCAACAGCCCCTCCCAGCAGACGCCGAGCCACGTGAGTACGGCCGAGGAACGCCGCCAACCGCCCGAGCAGATGCGCCGTCACCCCGATCACACCGCCGCCGATGCCGTCGATCACCCACAAGTCCTCGTACGGCGCCAGCCGGCGCGCCACCTCTTCGGCCACATCGGCACGGGAGAGAGCGATGGCCGCATCGCCGGCGTGCCACATCCCCTCGAGCCACTCGCAGTCATCGGCCACCGCATCCAGGCCCCGGCCCACCAGCCGGTCGAAGTAAGGCCCGGCCTTGTCGAGTTGTCCGGCCGCGGCGTAGTAGCTGGCCGCCATGGCCAGCGCGACGGGTGGCTCGTGCACAGACTTGACGGCCGCCTCCACCTCAGCCGCGAAGCTCGCTGGGATCACACCCGTCGTCCGGTGAGTCCACATGTGGAGGGTGAAGACCATCATCCACGCGTTGGTACTGCCGGCGCGCTTGCCGATCGCTTCGGCCTCATCGGCGTACCGGACGGCCGCTTCGAAGTCGCCAGACATCAACGCCCGCGTGCCACGCCACAACGGGACGTACCAGGAGTACAGCGGCAGCATCAGTCGCTCCGACGTCCGCGCGAACGCCTCGATCTCCGCATCGACCGCCGGCCAGTCGCCGCGTTCCATCAGCGCCACTACCCGCAGCCGGCGCGCCAGCAACTGACACGGCGAATCGTGGCCGCGTTCGGCGACCCCGAGCATGCGGCTGGCCGCGGCAAACCTCTCGTCGACCTGGCCCGGCCCGGCCATCGTGTCGCAGTACGCCGCCAGCGCACCCGACTGGACACACGCATCGTCCAGTCGACCGGCCATCTCGACGGCGGACTGGGCGAGCTGGACCCGCTCGCCCTCCCGATCCGACCCAGCGTAGGCAAGCGAGAGCCGCCCCATCACCGCCGCACGCAAGCCGCCGTCCCGCTGCGGGAGCTCGACCAGAGCTTCCTCGAGCAGCTGTGTCTGCAGCTCGTCGTACAAGGGGACCTCGAAGCCGCCCAGGCCGGTGCCCATGCCGAGCGCGGCCATGGCCAAGTGGCTGGCCCGGCCGGACTCCCGGGCCAGCTCGGCGGTCTGGGCGAACGTCTGCCGGGACCCCTCGAGGTCGCCCGCGAACATCTGTGACTCGCCCAGCTCGAGCATCACCTTCGTACGCTCGATCTCCTTGCCACGCAGGGCAATCCGGTAGGCGCCGACCGCCTGCTCATACCCCATCCGCGACCGGGCGGTTCGCGCCGCCCGCAGCGCCCACTCCGCCGCCCGCTCGGCCGCGTCGGGACCGAAGGCAGCGGACCAGTGCCGGGCGACCTCGCCCGCTTCGGCATCTCCGGTCTCGAGTTGCTCGGCCAGCGCGCGATGGAGGGCAGCCCGCCGCGCCGTACCGAGCGAGGCCTCCAGCACCTCCCGGACCAGGGCGTGGGTGAACCAGATCCGCCCCTCGACCGGCGGGCCGGTGAGCAACCGGGCCCTGACCGCCTCCTCGAGGAGATCGAGAACAACGTCAGCAGGGTTGTCGGTGACGGCCATGATCAGAGCCACCTCGGCGCCATCGCCTGCCACCGCCGCGACCTCCAGGATCCGCTGGCAGTCCTGGCTCACCCGCGCGATCCGGCGGGCCAGCACCTCGCGGACGCCTTCGGGCACGCCGGTCGTCGCCGGCCGGGCGGCGAGCAGCCGGGACACCTCACGCACGAAGAACGGGTTTCCGCCCGTGCGGCCGTGGACCATCGCGGCCATCTCGTCGGCCGCTGTACTGCCCAGGACGCCCGTCACCAGCTCCGCGACCTCGTCGACCTCGAGCCCTTCGAGACGAATTCGCTGTACGGCGGTCGGCAGCGCCCGTACGGCGGTCAGCACCTCGTCGCCGGTCTCGAGCGGTTCGTCGCGACAGGTGGCGACCAAGAGCACGGGGAGGCCGGGCAGCGCGTCGATGACAGTTCGAAGCAGCAACAGCGATGCGCCGTCGGCCCAATGTAGGTCTTCGACAATGAGCAGGACCGGGCGGTCGATCTCCCGCAACGCATCGATCACCGAAACAAAAAGCCTCGCGCGAGCGCCGGCGTCGCCACGTAGCAACCCCGGCCCATCCAACCCGCCCGCGCGAGAACCGGCGGCTTGATCGGTGGCGAGCCGGTGCTGCGGCGCGAGGTCTCGCAGGATGGTTCGCCACGGCCAGAACGGCGGCATCTCGGTGGCCGAGCACCAGCCCCAGGCGACGGTCACACCAGCTGCAGCGGCGCGATCCGCGAACGTCTCGGCCAGCGTGGTCTTGCCCATGCCCGGCTCGCCAAGGATGACCGCGGACCGACCCCGGCCCTCGATGGCGGCCGCCAGTAGGCCGTCGAGCTCGGCCAGCGGCCTGGCGCGGCCCACCATCGCGGGCCTGCGCGCGTCCAGTCCCTCCATACGACGCCTCCCAACCTCATGCTAAGCAGCAGAGGTTGGGAGGTCAGCCGTTCGAGTGAAGCCGTCCGCGGCCCGTAATCAGGCGGTGCAGAGCAGCTCGCCGTGGAGGATCGAGATCCAGCCGTCCGGGCGGGCGGCCCAGGTGCGCCAGGCGGCCGAGATGCGCTCGAGTGTCTCCTCCGGTACGCCGGCGGCGCGCGCCTGATCAGCCATCGCCGACTGCAGGACGCGGTCGGCCCACATGCCGCCCCACCACGCACGGTCGTCCTCGTTTGTGAACGCCCAGTTACTCGCGGTCGCCGCGATCTTCTCGAAGCCTGCTTCAAGCGCCCAGGACAGTAGCCGCCGGCCGGCATCCGGCTCGCCCTGATTGGCGCGCGCCATCCGCTGGTAGAGGTCCATCCACTCAGCCAGCTCTGGCAACTCGGGATACCAAGTGAAGCCGTGGTAGTCGGAGTCGCGGACGGCAACGATCCCGCCAGGCTTGCAGACCCGGCGCATCTCCCGCAGCGCCTGCACCGGATCCGCCACATGCTGGAGGACCTGGTGGGCGTGGACGACGTCGTACGTGTCATCGGGAAGGTCCAGCTTGTGTACGTCGCCGACGACGAACTCCACGCCGATGTCGAGCTTGGCGAACGTCGCCTTCGTGATGTCGAGGGCGGCTTCGGTCGCTTCCAGGGCGGTGGTTTGGCCGGGTTCGACGAGGCGGGCCAGGTCGGCGGTGATGGTGCCGGGGCCGGAGCCGACGTCGAGCAGCGACATGCCGGGACGGAGATGCGGAAGGAGGTAGCCGGCCGAGTTCTCCGCGGTGCGCCAGGCGTGCGAGCGCAGTACCGATTCGTGGTGGCCGTGCGTGTAGACATTGCTCATCGAAGGCTCCTTTGCCATGCGCTCCACGCTAGTACAGAGTCTTGTTTTTTGAGACATATCATCTCGAATATCGAGACAGCGAAGATGACCGGATATGGCCAGACCCAGGGTGCCGGCGCGGGCGAGAGTTGAGGCACTTGCTCAAACCTCAGGAGGATCGAAGTGCTGGCAAAGGTGTTCCCCATCAAGCTGAAGGACGGCAACCAGGCGGCAGCCGAGGAGATCGTGCAGGCATTCGCGCCGCAGGGGCCGGGAGCCGAGGACGGGACGTTGTCGTTCCGCGTCTACCGGGATCCGGCGAACCCCGACTACCTGCTGTTCGTCGAGCATTTCGCGGACCAGGCGGCGTACGACGCGCACACCGGGTCGGCGGCGTACCGGGAACTGATCGCGGGTCAGTTCGCCGAGCTCATCGTCGAGTTCGTCGAGATCGACCACGAACTGGTGGTCAGCCTGTGAGCCTGTTCCGGGAGTTGCATGCGAACCCGCCGTTGGTGTTACCCAACGCGTGGGATGCCGGGTCGGCGCGGGCGATCGAAGCAGCCGGGGCTCACGCAATTGCGACGACGAGCGCCGGGGTGTCATGGGCTGCCGGTGTCGCGGACGCGGGCGGTTTGAACCGTACGACGGCCGTCGCGGCGGTGCGGGCGATTGTCGCGGTGGTCTCGGTGCCGGTGACGGCAGACATCGAGTCCGGGTACGACGATGTGTCGTTGACAGTTGCCGAGGTCATCGAAGCGGGTGCCGTCGGCATCAATCTCGAAGACAGCGCGGCCGGAGCTTTGATCGATCCCGCCTTACATGCTTCACGTATCGCGACTGCGCGGGAGGTGGCGGTTGCCGCTGGCATCGATCTGGTGATCAACGCGCGTACAGACACCTACTTGTTCGGCGACGGCTCCGGCACCATCGACCGGGCAAAGCTGTACGCCGAAGCGGGTGCGGACGTCCTCTTCGTACCGGGCGTCGTCGACGCGCCGACGATCCGGCGGCTGGTCGAGGAGTCACCACTCCCACTCAACGTGATGGTGGGTCCCGGAGCGCCGACCGTCCCCAAGCTCACCGAACTCGGCGTGACAAGAATCAGCGTCGGCCCCGCCATCACTGCAGGTGCATACGGCCTAGCCGCAGCCGCCGCGCAAGAACTCCTCACCACCGGCACTTACAAAGTGCTCACCACCGCAGCCGAGTTCGGAAAACACAACAACCTGCTCCGCTGATGCCGGGAGCCGCCGCCACGCTCAGGTGGCGGGGGCTCCTCGTGCGACCATGATGTGCATCGCTGCCAACGAGCGCCATGGACGCAGGTCTTCGGCCGCACCGTCGAGCGGCCAGGCATCGCGCGCACCCAGCCGCATCGCGACATGATGTGCAGCCTTGCGGCTCACTCCGGGAACTGCTTCCAGTGAACGGATCAGCGTGTCGTCGCCCACGTCCAACTTGATGTTGCCTTGAGCAACTGCTTGAGCTAGCGGGCCGACCAGTTCGGCCGCGGCCAGCACCTCGGCGGAGGGGAAGGCGTGGGTGAGTCCGTGGCCGAGGCCGGGGACCGGGACGCCGTACGTCGTGACGAGTTTGTGGAGTACATCGTGATCTCGGACGACCGCTTGTACGGCGACCTCGAACGGGCCCCACGCGCCCAGCACCCGGATCCCGGGGCGTTCAGCAATCAGTGGGCCGATCGTCGGGTCCTCCGCGAGCAATGTGCGGGCGAGCAGCGGCTCGGACTGCAGACCGACGAGAGCCGCGGCGCGTTCGGCGACGTGGATCACGCCTTCCCAATAAGGAAGATGGGCCGTCAGCAACAAGTGATCAGGTCCGCCAGGGCCGATCTCGAGTAGGCCAGGGTCGCCGTCGAGTGAGATCGTCCGGCGATAGATGCCGTCCTCGACCGACTCCACCCCGGGGATCGCGTGGTCCGCAAGGAAGCCCGCCATCGCGTCCCAGTCGTACGGCGGGTTGTACGGCAACCGGAGCACCAGACCGCCATCCGCGACGAGCCGGTCCGTCCGGCGCCGGCGATCCCGCAACTCCCGTGGTGTCGCCCGGAAGACCTCGCGGATGGCGCGGTTGAATTGCCGCAGACTGCCGAACCCCGACGCGAACGCGACGTCCGCGATGCCGAGGTCGGTGTCGTCCAGCAACCGACGGGCGAAGTGCGCCCGCCGCGACCGCGCGAACTGGTCCGGTGTGACACCGAGGTGCTCCTGGAACATCCGCCTCAGATGCCGTGCCGAGAGGCCCAAACGCGCACCGAGCGCGGCCTCACCCGACTCGTCCAGCACCCCGGCGATGATCAGCTGCACCGCCCGGCAGACGAGCTCGGGTGCGTCATCGGCGATCGTCCCCGCCACTCGGTACGGCCGGCAACGCAGGCAGGCCCGGTACCCGGCGGCTTCCGCGGCCGCGGCCAGCTCGAACGTCCGTACGTTCTCGGCCAACGGCTTGGCGCCACAACCCGGGCGGCAGTAGATCCCCGTCGTACGGACCGCTGAATAGGTCGTCACTAGTCCACCCTCGCCCCCAGACCGCACCCGCTCCAGCCATATCCGGACACACTAACCACGCGCACCGACAGTTCCCGGAGGCGACTGAACGTGGGTCTTACGTTTGGTGGCGGGAGAGGTTGGCGGGTGGCTAGGGTGCGGCGGTGCAGTCGAGGCCGATGGTGGTTGTGGTGAGTGGCCCGCCGGGGACCGGGAAGACGACCCTGGCGCACCGGGTGGCGGCCGCGATCGGGTGTCCGGCGATCTGCCGTGACGAGATCAAGGAGGGGATGGCGCACGCGACGCCCGGGTTCGTGCCGGGGCCGGCCGATCCGCTGACGATGCGGACGCTGTCGACGTTCTTCGATGTGATCGGTCTGCTGGTCGGCCGCGGTACGACGATCGTCGCCGAGGCCGCGTTCCAGGACCGGATCTGGAGCCCCGGTCTGACGCCGTTGCTTGCCCGTGCCGACCTCCGGATCCTCTACTGCACGACCGCGGCCGACGTCGCCCTCAACCGCATCAACGCCCGCACCACCGACAACCCGAACCGCGGAGCGCACGAGGACGCCCAGATCCCCGACGACGCCCGCCTCCGCACCCACACCGCCTTCGAACCCATCACCCTCCCCGCCCCCACCCTCACCATCGACACCTCCAACGGCTACAACCCACCCCTCCCCGAAATCCTCGCCTTCCTGTCCCGCGGAACCTAAGGACAGGAGGTAGTCGCCCGCCTCCGCGTGCGCCCCTGCGAAACAAGCCCGTTTCGGGGACTACCTCCTGTCCTTCGGTCCCTAACCGACCGCCGCTCGCACCGCCGGCGCGATCTCCTGACCCCAGCGGGCCAGCTGAACGTCGTACGCGTCGGGGCCGGTCGGGAACAGCGTGAAGCCGGCGGCGCCGTGGTTGAGGACGGCGTCAGTGAGTTCCTCGATCCACTGGGCCGGGGATCCGCCGATCCACCGCCCGTCCTCGTCGCGAGTACGACGTACTGGAGATGCCGTGATCGCGCCCGGGAAGTTGTAGATCGTCGCGACATCGGAAGGCTTGCGGCCGACTGAGAGCGCTGCCTCGTCGATGATCGGGCGGGACCAGCGGTAGCGCTCGCTGAGCCAGTCGGCAGCGCGACCCGGGATCCACCCGTCCGCCTGCCGACCAGTCGCGGCGAGCGACTTGGGTCCGTTGGAGCCCGTCCAGATCAGCGGCGCCGCGACCTTCGCCGGCGCGAGGTCGCCGATCGGGTAGTGCTTGGTCGGTTCCGGGTGACCGCCGTCGGACATCGCGCGGACCAGCTTCATCGCCTCTTCGAACGCCTCGACCGCGTCGGCCGGCCGCAGCTCCGGCACGCCCATCGTCGTGATCCGGTCCCACGCTCCCCCGGCGCCCAGGCCGAGGACGAACCGTCCGCCCGACAGCGCCGACAGCGAGGACGCCGTACGTGCGAGGACCGGAGCCGGGCGCAACGGCAGGTTGGTCACGTTGACGAACGCGGAGAGGCGCTCGGTGCGGCCGAGGAGATAGCCGATCCCGGCGTATCCGTCCAGCAGATCCGCGACGTAGGGGTGGTCGGACAGGCTGACATGGTCGAGCCCGTCCCGGTCGGCCTGCTCGGCGAGCCGCAGGATCTTGGGTACGTCGCGGACCTTGTCCGGTGAGCCATATCCGAACCGCACGTTCATCTCTGCCTCCTTGGCAATGCTTCGTAGGCCTAAATAGTAGCCCTACGAAGTATCAACCCTGCAAACTATCCGTACTGCGGACTACAGTGGAGGCATGGCGACGAAGACAGCGGTGGATGCGGATCTGGCCGGTGCTCTCGTCCAGACGATGCACGTCCTGCAGGACCTGTACGCCGAGACGAGCCGGCCGCTCGGCCTCACCCCGCAGCAGGCCCACCTGCTCTGCGTGCTCCTGGGCGGACCGCTCGGCATGACAGAGCTCAGCCGCATCCTGAGCATCGAACGGTCCAGCCTGACGAGCATGGTCGATCGCCTCGAGCGCCGCGACCTGGTCGCCCGCATCCCCGACCCCAAGGATCGCCGCGCCTGCCAGATCGAGCTCACCACCGCAGGGCTGCAGCAGGCACATGAAGCCCACGACGCTTTCACCCAGCGCATCGAGGCCCTGACTGCCGACCTGAGCTCGACTGCCCGTCGTACCCTCGCCACGACCCTGACCGGAATCGTGGCCCGCGCCTGAAACTCAGTCGTTGCGCGGGCGGGTGAGGGTGAAGGATTCGAAGACGGACAGCTCGCCGGCGGGGCCGAGCACGTCGTAGTAGGTGACGTGCATGGTGGTTGAGCCGCCGCGGGTGCCGGGGTCCACGGTGAAGGCGGCGAAGCCGTACGGATGCGCCGCGTTCCGGGCGGCCGACCAGGGTGCGTCCTCTCGGACGTAGACCGGCGGACGCTTGCCGGTGACCGAGTCAGGTGCGCCGACCGCGGTGATCACCCGGCAGGCAGGCGGGTTGAAGAGCACCCCGTTGGATCCGACCGACGTACCGCCACCGCCGATGACCATGTGCACGGTGCCCTTCGAAGTGTCGGCGACGGACGCGTTGGTCGATGCCGGGATCGGCGTTAGCGTCTGGTTCCGCTGCTGTCCGCGGATCGGGTGCGACCGCTCGTAGTGGTGTTCGTGGCCGCAGACCACCAGGTCCACGCCGTACTCGTCGAACAGCGGCACCCATTCCTGGCGGATGCCCAGATCGGCGCCGTTGGCCTGGTCGGCGCTGCTGACGACGACCTGGTGCATGCACACGACGATCCAGTCGATGTCACGGCTCGCTCGGGTGGCCTTGAGCTCGCGCTCCAGCCATTCCTTCTGCGCACCCTGGGAGTAGCCGCGGATGTAGCTGTTGCCGCCGTCCTGGTAGCAGACGTCGTCGTTGGCCAGGCTGATCACGCGGACCGATCCGACCGTGAACGCGTACCAAAGTCCGCGCGTGACGTCGGTCTGCCCCTGCTGCCGTGGCAGGGCGAAGTACGTCTGGTAGGCCTCGTAGCCGATCGGGCCGTTGCCCAGTTCGTTCTCGTGATTGCCCGCCGCCGGCATCCACGGGCGGTTCCGCGCGCTGCGGGTGTTGTTCTCCCAGAAGTCGTTCCAGGTACGAACGCGATCCTCGGACAGGTTGGCGTAGCAGAGATCCCCGTTGAAGAGGTGGAACAGCGGACGTACCCGCTCGACCCCGGCGGTGACATCTCCGGCAGCCGGCGAACCCAGGTTGTCGTTGACGTACGGCGGGTTGGCGATCGACGTACCCGGCGGCGGAACATAGCGCTTCCCGAGCGTGGGCGTGCCCTGATCGCCGAAGCTCGTGAAGGTGAACTTCGCCCGCCCCTTCGGAGCGGTGTGAAAGGTGCCGAACTCAGCGTCTGCTCCCTCATGTACGGCGGCGTAGACGTACTCGGTGCCGGGGCGCAGCCAGCCGGCCTTGGCGTGGTGGACGTAGACCACCTGGCCGGACTTGGCGTCGGTGTAGCTGCTGGTGACAGCGGCAGCCGTCCGCTCGAAGTTCCCGTCCGGACCACCGAGCAGCACCCGAGGACGTCGTACGGGTTGGCGGGTGTGCCATGACACCACGAGCTCGGTCGATGGGTCTGCCCCGAACTGCAGATGCAGGCCGCCGACCCGCGGAGTAGTGATGGGGTCGGCGGCCGGCTCCGCGTGCGTCACCGGCGCGGCTTCCGCCGTACCGGTGAGCACTGCTCCACCTGCCGCTACGCCCGCGGTCGCGAAGAACCCGCGACGTGAAAACCGCGCCTCGAACAACTCTTTGTCATCGGTCACACCACCACGCTGATCCTCGCGGGTGGACCGCCCGGTGAACCTGAGGCGAAGGTCCTGCTAGGACTTCGCGGCCAGATAGAGGCGCAGGATCGAGTCGTAGTCGACGACTTCGGCGGCTGCTTGCTTGAGCTCGTCTGGGGCGACGGGTTGCTGGGTGCTGATGATCAGGACCTTGCGCGGGTCGCTGATGTCCACGTCGTACTTCGTCTTGGCGAAGGCACGGTTCTCGGCGGACTTGAAGTAGTCCTCGTACCGGGCGAGCTGGGCGGCGCCGTCGGCGACGGGGCTCTTGAAGGATCGCCGGTGCTTCCTGCTCTCGAGGAGCGGGAGCTGGAGATCGCCGACGATGTGGCTGCCGTCGGCGCGCTCGAGGATGAAGTCGGGTGTCAGCTCGGCGCCTTCCGACTCGAGGGACGGACGGCGGATCAGCCGGGTCGCGTCGAACGCCGACAGCAGGATGCTCTCGTGGTCCTCGAGGAACTGGTCGACGCCCTGCAGGCCGTGCGCCAGATACGTGCTGGCGAAGCCGGCCGGCTTCAGGTCGGAACCCAGCGGCGCGGTCAGAGTGCCGACCGGATCGAGATGAGGCGCCGCCGAGATGTAGTTCTGCAGGAAGTTGAGGTACTGCTCGGCCGGCTCGGACCGGTGGATCGCGAGGGCGAAGAACGTCCAGTGCACCCGGACCGACGAGTCCGCCGTGTGCACGAGCAGGACCCGGTCGAAGGTCGAGTAGTTCCCCGGCGCGAACTGCAGCAGCTGGTCGCCAGGTCCGACGTACTCGCCCCCGATGATGTTCTCCGCCGCCGGGAAGCTCGAGGTGAGCGTACGGCGGCCGGACTCGGTCGCGATGGTCGCGTCCTTGAACAGGTTCTCCCCCGGCAGCGTCACGACCGCGGATGGCGCGGCGGCGTCGAGGCCGAAGTACTGCTCGATGCTGTCCGCCTTCTGCCGCCGCACCTCGAGGGAGCGGTACTCGCGGCTCACGCCGACCAGCTCCACGATGTTCCAGTCGGGGGTCTCGGTCAGCACCATCATCCGGGGGTACAGCAGCTCGCCGGGCAACTCGCCCCCGTGGCTGCCGGGCAGATGCTCACTCACACTCCGCAGGTGATCGCCCCAGAACTGACTGTTCACCTTGACGAACTCGGTGGGTTTCATCGCCCGCTCTCCTCAATCGGCCAACCTCGGTCGTAAACAACCAACTCCCAGCCGTCCCACCCCTATTCCCCACCCCTCGCACTACTCCTGCAAGGTCACCCTCCAGCCAGCCGTCGAGCCCGCGCAGACATGACCGTCTCTCCGAGAGGTTCGGCGGACGACAGCGCCCGGATCGCTATCGTGCGCCCCCGGGGACAGGAGCGGCAACGGCCTGCCACTCCTCGTCGGAGACGCGGAGCATCCTCGTGCCTGACAGAGCGACGCCTGCGCCCGCGATGGTCCAGAGCACCACATCGCCCGCCGTCCCGCCCAGCGGAACGAACTCGCTGAGGAAGCCTGCAGTCACGAGTGCCGGGGTTGCTTTCGGCGCCCATCCTTCGCGCCGGAGCGCGAAGGACAGCATCACGACCCCCACGCCGCCGAGCAGCAGGAGCGGCATCGCCACCGGGAACACGTGCGCCGCGATGCGTTCCACGACCGGCACCAGCTCGGCGCGGTGGCCATCCTGTGGCAGGCCGAGCAGCACCAGGAACAGGGTCGCCATCACGGCGTGGCCCAGAGCCCCGAGGAGCGCCAGGACGCCACCCAGGTGCCCGAGCCTCGCTCCGCGTGACCGGAGCACTTGCACGCTGCCGGCGACTGCGACCGCCCAGAACAGCACGCCGGGTCCACCGATCGCGACGGAGGTCCCGATCCGGACGGCGTGCGCCGCCGCGGCGTCGTACACGTCGGTAGCACGCTCACCGATTACCGGCTGGACGACTGCGGCGCCGAGCATGGACAGGGGCCAAAGGATGAGGGACAGGCCGGTGGCGGTGCGGTGGACCTTGCTGACGTTCATGGCTTCTCCTGGTCGCGTGTGCGGTGGCGGTGGATGTGTCAGTGACGCTAGGGAGTAAGGCCGACTCCGGGCGTCTGCTCCGGCGCTCGATTCGGTGGTCAGGAGGAGGACCCGGTGTCTGTCTCAAGGCAGTCGCGGCAGTGGTCTGCGGCCACCTATCGTGAGCAGATGATGACCTTTGCCGGCGCTTCCGCGGACGCTCGCGTGGATGCCACACCCCGGGTGGTCAGCCGCTGGGTGGATATCGCGCTGGCCGCGCCGCTCACGGCCGGATCTCAGATCGCGGCGTGGAGCGGAACCTTCCGCGGCCCGGTGGGTGTCAATGCGCTGCTCGCCCTCGCCATGACGGTCCCGCTGTTCTGGCGCAGGTCGCGGCCGCTTCCCGTGCTCTCGATCGTGGTCGCGGTGGTCGGGATCCAGGCGCTCGTGTTCGGAGCCACGGAGACCGCTGCGGTGCTGCTTCCGCTGCTGGCCGCCGTTTACTCGGCGGCAGCGTACGGCGGACCCGCGTACGTGGTGGCGTCGATCGCGCTGCTCGGCATAGTGGTGCACGACCTGCGCGACCCGCTCGTGGACTCCCCGTCGCAGGCGTGGTTCTCACCGCTGGTCACGACGGCCGTCTTCGCCGTCGGCCGGGTGGTGCATTCCCGACGGTGCCAGGCAGAGGAGGCCGTCGCCCGGGCTGCGGTCGCCGAGCGCGACCGGGAGCAGGCGATTGCCGACGCGGTCGAGTCCGAGCAGCGCCGCCTCGGGCGCGAGGTGCACGATGTGGTCGCCCACAGCATCAGCGTGATGGCGCTGCATGCCGGCGCAGCAGAGCAGGTGCTGGACCGCTCACCCGAGCGTGCCCGTGAGGCACTGCGCCTGATCCAGCGCACGGGCCACGACGCGGCCCGCGAGATGGGCAGACTGCTGTCCCACGAAGACGGCGAATCGCGCGAGCCGCTGCCGTCAATGAGCGCGGTGCCGGAACTGCTCGGCCGGGTCAGGGCGGCCGGCCTGGACGTCGACATGATTGTCGAGGGCGCTCGCCGGGACATGACGCCTGCCCTGGACCTGTCCCTGTTCCGTATCGTGCAGGAGGGACTGACCAACGCCCTCAAGCACGCACCGTCAGCCCGCACCACGGTGCGCGTGCGCTATGACAAGGACGCGGTTTCCGTGGAGGTGCTCAGCGAGGGACCAACCGCGAGGCACGAGAACGGCAGCGCAGGACGGGGTCTCCGCGGCATCGCCGAGCGGGTCGACGCTGTGGGCGGCCGTCTCGAGGCCGGCCCCCACGCTCCCTCGGGCTGGCGGCTCGCCGCCGTCGTGCCGGCCCCATGAACTCGATCCGGATCCTCGTCGCCGATGACCAGCCGGTCGTGCGAAGCGGCCTCCGAATGATCCTCGAGGGCCACCAGGATCTCGCTCTGGTCGCCGAGGCCGGCGATGGGAGGGCTGCCGTGCGGCTTGCGCAAGAGCACGCCCCAGACGTGGTGCTCATGGACATCCGAATGCCGGGTTTGGACGGCATTGCCGCCACCCGCGCACTGGCTGAGTCCGGCTCCGACTCACGGGTGCTGGTGCTGACGACATACGACCCCGACGAGTACGTCTACGAGGCGCTCGCCGCCGGCGCCTCCGGATTCTTGCTCAAGACCGACAGTCCGCAGCGGCTCCTGGAGGGGATTCGGGCCGTATATGCGGGCGAGTCACTGTTCACGCCGACTGTGACCCGGCGGCTTGTGGAGAGATACGTCGAGACGCCACCACCTCGCGACCCACGAGAAGCGGTGCCGCTGCTCACCCAGCGGGAGATCGACGTACTGCTTGCCGTGGCAGAAGGGTTGTCCAACGCCGAGATCGCCGGACGTCTCTACATCGGCGAGGGCACGGTCAAGACGCACGTCGCGCGCATCCTCGCCAAACACCGTCTGCGAGACCGCGTCCAGGCAGTGGTGCTGGCCTACGAGACGGGGCTGGTGCGCCCGAGAGGCGAACCTCCTGGCTGAAGCGATCCTGACAGACTAGAGGGCCTCGCCCCCGACCCGCATACCCACAGGTCGGGGGCTGGTTTCGGCGGCCGGTCAGTTGACGAAGTCGGCGAACATGCCGGGTTGGTAGGAACCGCCCGGCGTACGCACGATCACGTTCATCCGGTTGGCGGCGTTGATCAGCGCGACCTGGGCGATCAGCGCGGCGATCTGGTCGTCGTCGTAGTGCTTGCGCACCTGGGCCCAGGTCTCGTCGGACACACCCTGGTGGTGGTCGGCGAGCCGGGTGCCCTCCTCGGCGAGCGCCAGCGCGGCCCGCTCCGGCTCGGTGAACACGGTCGCCTCACGCCAGACCGCGACCAGGTTGAGCCGGACCGCGGTCTCACCGGCGGCCGTGGCGTCCTTGGTGTGCATGTCGGTGCAGAAGGCGCAGCCGTTGATCTGGCTGACGCGCAAGTTCACCAGTTCCTTCGTGGTCTTCGGCAGCGTCGACTGCCCGAGCATCACGTCGAGGCCGGCGAAACGCTTGCCGAACTTCAGCGCGAACGGGTTGTCGAGCATGTTGAATCGGGATTCCATCGCTTTGTCCTCACTCGTGTCGTCGTACTGACGACCACAAGATGCCGGCGAGCCGAGTTCTGTGACACCGCGGTGAGGTGACGTAGGCCACTGTCACAAGGCGCCTTCGGCCGGTGTCTTGTGCGTGTGACAGAGTCTGGAGAGATCATGACGGATCCCGCCACCGAGGCTTTCGTTGCCCATCGCAACCTGCTGTTCACGGTCGCCTACGAGATGCTGGGCTCGGCCGCGGACGCGGAGGACGTGCTGCAGGAGACCTGGCTGCGCTGGGTGACCGTCGACCTCGCGTCCGTCCAGGATCAGCGCGCGTACCTGGTCCGGATCACCACCCGCCAGGCGCTCAACCGGCTGCGCACGCTCGGCCGGCGCCGCGAGTCGTATGTCGGACCCTGGTTGCCCGAGCCACTGCTCACCGCACCCGACGTGGCCGAGGACGTCGAACTGGCCGACAGCGTCTCGATGGCGATGCTGCTGGTGCTGGAAACGCTCAAGCCGACCGAGCGGGCGGTCTTCGTACTGCGCGAGGTGTTCGACCTCGAGTACGACGAGATCGCCGAAGCCGTCGACAAGACCCCGGCCGCGGTTCGCCAGATCGCCCATCGGGCCCGGGCGCACGTCGCCGAGCGCCGGCCACGCGGAGCCGTCTCCCCGGCCGAGACCCGCGGCGCGGTCGACGCGTTCCAGCGAGCGGTCGAAACCGGCGACCTGCAGGACCTGCTCGCCATCCTCGCCCCGGACGTCGTCCTCCTCGGCGACGGCGGCGGTGTCAAGCAGGCAGTGCCGTACCCCATCGTCGGCGCCGACAAGGTGTCGCGCCTGCTCGCCATCGGCCTTCCCAGACTCCACAGCCAGGCTTCGGTCGAACCGGCTCAGATCAACGGCTCCCCGGCCCTCGTCGTACGCATCGACGGCGAGATCGACAACGTCGTGGCCCTCCGTATCGACTCAGGCCTGATCACCGGTCTCTACATCGTCCGCAACCCGGAGAAGCTCTCCCGCGTCGAGCAGGAGACCGCCGTCAGCCGCTGACGATCGTGTCGTCGACCACGGAAAAGGTCATCACGACCTGACCGTCCGTCCGGGTCAGGAATCGGATGGGCGCACCGGGCAGGTCCTTCGCGAACCAGAAGACCTGCTCGGTCGTGCCATCCCGCACTGTGTACCGCAGGCAATCGAATACCCCGATCGCGGTGTCGATCCGCTCAGACTCGATCGTCGTACGGTCGGCCGGGAACGACGCGTGAGCCTGCAACTCACCCCACGTCTCCCGCTCGGCCTCAGGTTGCCCGAGCGGAGACCCGTCCAGCGCCACCCGCGTCCGCTCTATCACCGCGCCGGCTTCGTCACATTCGACGTACCGGCTGATCCGGACAAACGCCTCCTCCCCGACGTCGACCCGAAGCCGGGTGGTCCGTCCCTCCGGACACCCAGCCCGAATCTCCTCAGCCGTAAACGGCGTAGCCGCCCGCCCAACCCCAAGCACCCGTGGATCCTCACTCCCATCCACCATCGCCCCTCCTCCACCAGACTCTCTCGCAGTGTCGCAGGTGAACCGCTACCAGCTCTCAGCTCACCAAGCCTTGCCTCCCGGGGGTTGTCCTCTGTGGACTACCTTGAGGCTGCCCCTGGGGCAGGCCCCATCCTGGGAGGCCGGAAGACTGAGGAGGCCCAGATGGATCTACTCGAACCGCCTCGCGTTGTCGAGCGGCCGCAGCGGGACTATCTCGGCATCCGCGTTGTCACCCCCTTCCGCGGCATGTTGAGCACCCGGAATGAACTGATCAGCGAGCTCAGCGCCTGGCTCCTGCGGCAGAACATCGATGACGTCGGCCCGTTCTTCCTGCGCCTGCATGTGATCGACATGAGCGGCCCGATGGACTTGGAGGTGGGCGTCGTCACGCCGGGCCCGCTCGCCGGTGATGCTCGCGTGCGACCGGCCGTGCTCCCGGCCGGCCGCTATGCGACGCTGACCTACCGCAACCACTCCCTCCGCGCGAACCGTGCCCTGATCGAGTGGGCCGCCGCACAAGACATCGCCTTCGACCGAAGCGACGTTGCCGAAGGCGACCTTTTCGCCTGCAGGTACGAGGCATTCCGCACCGATCCCCGCACGGAACCACGGAAAACGAAGTGGGAAGTCGAACTCAACATCCGCATCGTAGGCTGACGCCGACAGGCTGACCGTCCAGGCTCACCGCCGCGGGCTTGGGGAGGATGTGCATATGAACGAGGACGAGGACTTCCTGGCTGAGCAGGCGGAGGTCAGGGCAGCCGAGGCCGAAGGCGAACGCATCCGGAAGGAATTCGAGGACGCTGCCGCCGACCCGGCGGCCCACCTGGAATGGATCCGTCAGTCCAATCTGATCTACGGCGGACTGGCAGGCGCCGGTCTGGTGGTCGTGCAACCATTCCTGACCGTTGACTCACTCAACCTGTCGGCACTGGTGTGTGTCATCGCGATCGCCATCTCGATCCCGTTGCTCGCCGCGTTGCTGGTGCTGAATCGGCAGGAGGAGTTTCGGCGCCGGGCGAGCAAGTCGTGGCTGGTCAGCGTGGCCAAGTCGCTCGCCCAAGGCTCGGCGTTCGTCGGCATCACGGCGGCCTTCTGGCACATGTCCACTGTCGCGGGGATCGTGTTCCTGGTCGTGGGGTGCTTCGCGGTGGGAGTGCACTCGTCGGGCTACATGCATCTGGAGTACGACTCGAAGTTCCGCTCTCGATTCCGCCCCAGCAAGACACCCGAGGCGTAGCACCCTAGTTAGGTTAGGCTGCGCTAATACTGCCTGGCCTGGCTGGAGGTGATTCGTGGGGGACGCGCGTTTTCTGGCCGGTTGGGTGAGGGTGAGCGCGGAGTCCGGCCGGCTGCTGGAGGATCCAGATCAGCTGGCTGTCGACGTCGCCCACGTGCGGCACGAAGGCAACGGCGTGTACCTGGTCACCACCGGTACGGGCGAGATGTTCCGGCTGATCAAGCGCGTCGGGCCGCTCGATCCCGGCAGGAAGCTCGAGTACGCCGTCCACGTCGACGACGGGGATCCCTCGCACAACGGTGAGTTCGACGGCGCGCCCTGGTACGACGGCGATTTCGACGACGTGCCGACGGTCGAACTCACGCTCTCCGATCGGCTGTCGGAGGATGATGTCGCGCCGGCGCTCGCGAGGGTCCTGGCCGAGTCGACGGCTGTGCTCCGTGGTGCTGGTGACCCGCGTGACATTGACGGTGTTTTCGTGCCCGGCGTTACGCCTGATGGTGTCTTCCGGCCCGGCGGTACGCCTGACGTTGACGCCGTACAGCGGCCTGTGGACGCCGGTCACCGCGCTGAGTTGCGGCAACGCGGGCTGCTGGAAAGGCGGCTGGGCGACGAGCTCGCCGGTAGGTTCCGGGCCAGAGGCACCGTACGCCGGGCCGCCGTACGCAAGGAGATCCGGAAGCTCGCCCTCACCATGGGCGTGGCCGATGGACAGCCGAACGCCAAGCTGCTCCGTACGCTCCTGACCGAGGACGAGCGGGCGATCCTCGACCGCGCCAAGGACCGCGCCCGGCCGTTGGAGGAGCGCGTCGATCAGCCGGGGTATCTCGCGAAGGCGGTCGGCAGCTCGGGGGTTTCCTCGGTGGTGATCGGCGCGGCTGCGGCGGCGTTCACCGGAAACCCGCTCGTCGGTGTCGGCATCGCGGTCCCGACGATTGTCAACGCGGCTGTCGGCTCATTCACCGAGCGGCGTCTGGACCGGAAGAAGGCGACCGGCCGGAAGCCGGCGTACAACGCCGACCGGCAGCAGCGCGAGTACGACTATCCTGGTCTGCTCGCGCTTCTCGACGGGCCGGAGCGGGTCCGTCCGCCGGTCAAGAAGATGCCGAGGGCAACGGCTTGGCGCAACTATCTGATCCGGCACAGCATTCCGACGCTGGCCACGGCAGCGGTTGCGGGCGCGCTGACGCCGTTCGGGGTGCCGGCGTTGTCGACGGCTCTGGTCATCGCCTCGTCGGCCCTCGCCAAGTCGCTCGCGGAACGCCTGGTAGATATGAAGAAGCTGGAGTTCCGGCTTCGTCGGATCGACGCGGCCGAGCGGGACCGGCTGTCCGACCCCACTCTATATGTCAACCAGCTGGTCACCGAGTTCTCCGAGCTGCAGGCGCGGCTCGACCGCGTGGTCGCCCGGCAGGGGACGGAGGCTGCTGCTGCTTCGGACGTGCCGGGGGCTCCGCCGTACACGGTCAGCCTGTCCGCCCAGCTGATCGAGAACGTCTCGGGCGCCGCGCGCCGCGCGTTCGTCGGCGGCAACCGCGGCCAGACGGTCGATGTCGACCCGACGGCGCTCGCCCGGCACGTCAGCGCGCAGATGGAGAGCCTGATGAGCGCGGTCGGTCCCGGGCTCCTCGGCGCGGTGACCGGTGCAATGGGTGACCAGTACTTCCTGAACCGCGATGAAGCCGGCCGGGACGCCTCGAAGCTGTGGTCGCGCGGCCACCAGGAGGCCGCCCAGGCGGAGGCGCTCGCCGGGATTCTGGAGCCGCGGCTGCGCGCGTTCCGGGAACTGACCGAGCGGTTGGAGGAGTTGACCGGCGTACCTCCGGACCTGTCCGACCGGGGTCTGCCGGTGGTGACCGAGCCGCCGGCTGGTCCTCGTCCGTCGGCGCGGGCACCGTGGTCGGCGTACGCCGTCCAGGTCGCCGCGGGCTCGCTCGGCGGAGTGGCCGGTGTGGTCGGACTCGACCAGCTCTTCGACGTACCGGATCTCGCGGTCGTCCTGACCGCTGCCGGCGCGACGGGGTCGATGGCCGCGACCCCGGTCGCGCGCTCGTTGTTCCGTCGTCGCGAGCTCCTGGTCCACGAAGGCCTGGAGACGAACAAAGCGGTCAGGTCGGTCAACCAGTCCGAGCTCCTCGAGCAGCGGGCGATCACGCGCTACCTGATGACCCAGCTGTCGATGCGGGCCGAGGCGATCGCCCGTCGTACCGCATCGCCTCGCGTGACGCTGGCGCCTTTGGAGGCGTCGCCGTACTACACGGACCATGTCCGAGCCGCCGTACGGCGGGCAGAGCTCGACAACGTCCCGTCGGGCCAACCGGAAACCCCCTTCGACACCGACGCCCGTACCGACCGGGTGCAAACCCTCGAACGCATCGACCACTGGGCCGCCGAGGCCGACCGACTCGAGGCGCTAGGCGTCTCGGGCGCAAACGCACACGAGAAGGTCCGACTCGCAATCGCCCGCTACGAGTCAATTGCCGACAGCAACGGCACGCGCCACCGCTTCCCAGACCTAGCCACCGTCAACCGAGCCGACGGCCGCCGAGTCACCGGCGGCGCGACTTCGCAGATCCGCTCCGGCGTACACCAAGCCGTACGCCGCCTGGTCGCAGAACCAAGCGGCAAGCCCTTCCTAGCCGAACGCCTGATCACCCTCGAACACCTCTCCCGCCTAGCAGACGCCCTCGACCACCACGCGACCCACGGAACGGACGACTCGCGCGCACACTTCCAGCAACAGTTCGACCAGACCCTCGCGAAGGCGAACCAACTGTGGCGCGAGGCCGGCACACCCAACGGCCTGGTCCTCCCCGCCCTGTCCGAGACCGAGCAGACTGGCGGGCCTGAACAGCCTGGCCCGGACAACGAACTGAAGAGGCTCCGACAGCTGATCGACTCGCCACGAGCCAACATCCGCCGTACCGAAGACAACGCCGGAGCCCGCCGCACAGAAGGCGGCGCCGGCCTCCGCCGCACGAACGACGGCGACCGCGGCCGGTAATGCTGACGTCGGAACCGGGGAGCAGCACGCACCGAATCCGGCAGGTAACACTCCCCAGTCCGGCTTTGCGATCATCGGCCGGCAGGACTGGGCATCAGGCGGATTTGTGGCGGGCGCCGCCTTCGATGTGGATCGTCTCGCCGGAGATGAAGCCCGCTCGGAGGAGCCACATCACCGTGTCGACGACGTCCTCGGTCTCGCCGTGGCGTCCGACGAAGGTGCCGGCCGCGCTCTTGCTCAGCAGCCCGGCCTTGTTGTCACCAAGGCGATCCCATGCGCCCGAGTCCACAACGCCAGGCGAGACGGCGTTGACCCGCACCGGAGCGAGATCCGCCGCCAGGTGGCGCGCCGCGTACTCGACCGCACCGTTCGTGATCCCCTTGACCAGCGAGCCCGGCCCAGGCCGCCAGCCGACGACGCCGGAGAACATCACCATCGACCCGGTCGGCCGCAGTACCGAGGCGAAGTGCTTGGCGACCAGCATGGGGCCGATCACCTTCGCCGTGAACGCACCCAGCAGCTTGTCGCGATCCAGCTCGGTCGCGCGAACGTCGTGCGGCGCCGAACCGGTCGTCACGAGGTGATCGATCCCATCCTTCAGCCGCTCCGCCGCAGCCGCGATCGTCGCCTCATCCTGCAGATCGACCCGCACCGCGGTGGCGCCGATCTCGCGGGCCAGCACGTCGGCCGCTACCAGATCACGCGCACCGACAACTACGTCGTACCCGTCCTTCACCGCACGCCGCGCCACGGCCGCGCCGAGCGCCCGCGCACCGCCGATGATCAGGATCCGCTCCATGCGTCTCACTCCTTCTCGTAGGATCGAGAGCCACGGTATGGATTTGATACCGGTACCTTCAACGGAACTGGGAGCAGCCCCCATGGGCAAGGCGTACAACGTGATGGCAGCGACCTGCCCGAGCCGCACCGTGCTGCACCGCATCGGAGCCCGCTGGACCGTGTTCGTCGTCAACGCCCTGGACGACGGACCTCGCCGCTTCACCGAACTGAAGGCGCACATCCAGGGCATCACCCCCAAGGTCCTGACCGAAACCCTGCGTTCCCTGGAAGCCGACGGCCTGATCAGCCGGCACGAGTACGACGAGAACCCGCCGCGCGTCGAGTACGCCCTGACACCCCTGGGCCGCTCCCTGCTCATCCCACTCCGCGCCGTACGCCTCTGGGCCGAACAACACGTCCCCGAAATCGAGGCAGCCCGAGCCCGTCGACCCTAGCCAGCCGGCCACAGCAAGAGAGCCCCTGATCTACGTTTCCGCAGCTCAGAGGCTCTTTTCGTGCTGGTGGCGGGTGCAGGGTTCGAACCTGCGTAGGCATACGCCGACAGATTTACAGTCTGCTCCCTTTGGCCGCTCGGGCAACCCGCCAGGGTGCTGCCGGTTCGTGAACCGGCGTGGGAGACGATACAACAGAGAGTGCCCCTGACAGCAAATCGGAAAGGAACTGCCCATGGCTTCGGAGTCCTCCTTCGACATCGTGAACAAGGTCGATCGCCAGGAGGTGGACAACGCCGTGAACCAGGCGGCGAAGGAGATCAGCCAGCGGTTCGACTTCAAGAACGTGGACGCGGGCATCAAATGGTCCGGCGAGAACATCGACCTGCAGGCGAACACCGAGGAGCGGGTGAACGCCGTCCTGGACGTGTTCAAGGACAAGCTGGTCAAGCGGCAGATCTCGCTCAAAGGGCTGGAGGCGGAGGAGCCGAAGCTGTCCGGCAAGGTGTACAAGATCACTGCCTCGATCAGCGCCGGCATCACCCAGGAGAACGCGAAGAAGCTGTCCAAGCTGATCCGCGACGAGGGCCCCAAGGGCGTCAAGGCGCAGATCCAGGGCGAGGAACTGCGGGTGTCCAGCAAGAGCCGCGACGACCTGCAGGCGGTCCAGGCACTCATCAAAGGCCAGGACCTCGACTTCGCGGTCCAGTTCGTCAACTACCGGTGAGGTCGTGCAGCAGGAAGTGAAGCTGCATGTCGCCTGACTGGTCCGTCCAGAGGGCGTCTGCGTCCAGTACGGCGGCTGACACCACCCGGGCCTCTTTCACCAGGTCCGGGTGGTGGTTGAACCCTGGCCAGGGCAACACCGGGAAGCCGTGCTTCTCGCCGTACTCGCGGACCAGGTGCGTGTCACCGGCGGCAGCAGCGGGTAGCGAGTCGTTGGCCCACGACCAGAGCCAGGACGACTCCGCCAGGCTGACTGTGCCGATCAGGGTGAGCCTGGCAGTCCAGACGACCGTACCGGCGCGTGACCACGTGATTGCGGCCTGCTTGAGGTCCCAGTGGTACTGCACGTCTTCGCCGAGCAGCTCGACCAGCCGCTGCTGACGGGGTGCGGCACGCGTCAGCGCCTCTTGTACGACGTGCTCCCAGGCACTGTGATCGTGGTCCATCCGACGGATCGTGTCAGCTGCCAGGGCCAAATGCCGTCGCCAGCACGGGCTGCAGCGGGCATGCTGGCGGCGTGCAGAAGCTGCGGCGGTGGATCCTCGAGGACTTCGGGCTGGATGTGGCCGAACTCTCACCGGTGGCGCACGGAGCCGATGTGGCGGCGCAGGTCTGGAAGGCGGTCACCACGACGAACACGTACGCCGTGAAGTGGAGTGGCGCCGGCACGAACACAGGTCACCAGGTGGCGGCATACCTGGCCGATCTCGGTCTCCCCGGGATCCCTGAGCTGATCCGGACCATGGACGGCGGACTCTGGACCTTCCACGGCAAGAAGCGCCTCACCATCACCCCGTGGATCGACGGCGTACGCGCGGCCGAGACAGGCCTGACCACCGAGCAGTGGACCGAGTACGGCGTACTCCTCCGGCGGGTGCACTCCGCGGAACTACCCGAACGGCTGCGGGCAGCGCTCCCCCGGCACAGCCCGATCGACGCCAAGGTCCCGGCGATCGCCGAGAAGCTCCAGACGAGGCTCACGACGCAGGCGCCTGAGGACGAGGTCGAAGAGGAACTGGCGGCGGTCTGGAAGCAGTACGAGGCGACAATCACCCACTTGATGACTGCCCGCCCTCCCGAGCCAGCGGGACCCAGAGTGGTCTGCCACGCCGACCCGCACCTCGGCAACGTCCTCGTCGACGAGCATCTCCACCTCATCGACTGGGACGACGTCGTACTCGCGCCCCGCGAACAAGACCTGATGTTCATGCTCGGCGGCATGGGCGACGTCGGCCCAACCACCCCCGAGCACCTCGCAGCCTTCCTGACCGGCTACGGCGAGCACCCCCTCGACCAGGACGCCATCCGCTATTACCGCCACGTCAGAGCCTTCGAGGACGTAGTCATGTGGTCCCACCAAGCCCTAACCGGCCCAGACCGCGAGTACGCCCTCACCGTCACCAAAGGCATCCTCAGCCACGGCCTAGCCGCCCTGAGCGTCGCTGCCACCTGAACGGCGGCAGCGACGCCAGCCGGCTAGCGGTAGTGCTCAGCCACCCAGTTGGTGACGTTGGTGCCCAGGTGTGTCGCGATCCGGGGCATCCGGCGCCCGACGATCGCACCGGCGACAGCCGCGGCGATCGCAGCCAGCAGCATCAGCCCGATCACCTGCACCAGCGACAGTCCGGACTCGACCACGACCGTCGGCGGAGGCGGAGCGTCGTACACGGCTCTAGGTCCGGAGTCTGGATCCCCTGGTGGGAGCATGGCGTGCGCCGTACCGGACAGTGCGACGACGGTGACCAGCAGCGCGGCCAGTAGACCGGCCAGGCGAGACAGCGGTTTCATGAGGTTCCTCCCCTTCGTGGAACGGCCCTGTGCCGTCCCAGTAGCAACCGTCGCCGCAGTGCACGCCGTACAGCCATACGACGTTCGACGTATTCGCTGACCGCCTGAGCAGGCTTAACCTGTGCTGGGGAGGGTTCGCCATGGTGGAGCAGTTGACTGTCACCGAACGGGACCTGCGCCGGATGCTCGACGTCATCGACCTGGGGAGGCAGGCAGGGCCGGACGAGGTGTTTCCGCGCGAGCTGATGCATGCGCTCGCGGAGCTGATTCCCGCCGACGACGTGACGTTCCAGATCAGCCGCCCGCTGGATCGGGAGTTCGTCGCGGCCGAGGAAGTAACCGAGCAGCCGGTCGATCCCGGCGAGGGCTGGGAAGACGTGTTCTGGCGCTCGTACTGGGATGACGAGGTTTGCAGCCGGCCGCAGCGCACCGGCGACTACGACACGATCTGGAAGGTGTCGGACTACCGGTCCGTCCGCCAGTTGCACGGGTCGCCCATCGGTGAGTGGTTCCGGCTGTTCGGCACCCGCAGCGAGATCATCGTCCCGTTCCCCGTCCGTGGTGCCGAGGACCGTCGGCTGATGCTGTTCCGGGCCACCGGCCGCGACTTCACCGAACGCGAGCGGCTGCTGCTCCGAATGCTCCGGCCGCACTTCATCGAGATCCTCCGCGACCTCGAACGCCGCCGCGCCGGCATCCCGGAGCTGACCAGCCGTCAGCTGGAGCTGCTCCGGCTCGTCGCCGACGGGCACAGCAACACCCAGATCGCGCACCGGCTGTTCGTTGCCGAGGGCACCGTTCGCAAGCACCTGGAGAACATCTACGAACGCCTCGGCGTCACCAGCCGCACCGCCGCCGTCGCAACCGCGTTCTCGCTCACGGCCTAGGCGTGCCGCATCCAGACGTTGGGTTCGCGATAGATGCCGGTGTCCGCGGTGCGGTCGATCTGCAGCAGCGCCAGACCGTCGGGAATGACGTAGGAACCCGAGGCTGGGAAGAGCATGCCGGTCCACTTCTCCCACTCTGCGACCGAGCCTGTCATCGTCTGCGAGACGGGAGCCGGCGCGAGCAGCGTTGCCCCGAGCCGAACGTGCGTACGTAGCCAGGGGTCGAGAGGTAGACCATCAGAACGGGTCCAGCTCATAAACGAACCGATGTCGGTCAGCGGATACCGCGACTTCAAGGTGGGCCGCACCGGCGCGATCATGCGGTCGAGTCCAGCAGCCGCAGCCCGCTCCCGGACAGCCGTGATCACCCGGCCGGCATGGCCCTGCCCTTGCTCATCCGACCGTACGGCGGCCGCCATCAGCACGAACGTGTTCGGTACGACGCCCTCCTCGTACGATGTGACCGCACGACCCAGCGAGCCCGTGAACCCCCCAGGCAGGTCCTCGACCGTCCCGTCCCACGCGATCGGCACACCCCAGCACCCCGCGATCAGCCGCCGTTCCTCCGTGACCAGGTAGAACTCCCAGTCCAGGAAGAACTCCCGTCGGCGATCCCGGAAGACCTTCACCCCGGCGTCGTGAAAGATGAACTCGGGCCACTCCTCGGCAAACCGCTTGCCGGCCTCTTCATCCAACTCGGGCGCCTGGGCAATCGGGATCAGCTCGTACATGCGCCGCACGCTATCCCGCGGCAGTGCCGGCGGCCACCGCGTTTCGGACTGCCCGGGGAGAAGCGCCTAGTTCGCGGCGGCAGGACTTGTTGAAGGCCTGGAGGTCCGGGATGCCGACCGAGGCGGCGACGGCCGGGATCGAGAGGGTCGAGGCGACGAGGAGGTGGCGAGCTCGGTTCAAACGGCGCCGGCGGATGTAAGCGATGACCGTTTGACCTGTCTCGGCGTGGAAGAGCCTGGTCAGGTGGTTGTGGGAAACCCCGGCCATGCGGGCGAGCGCGGGGACCGTGAGCGGCTGAGCGAGGTTGGCCTCCACGTAGGCGATGACCGCCGCCACCGCGGAGTGCTGTGGGGTAGCTTCGGGCGATCTCAACGAGGCGATCCGCCACAAGGCCGTCCACACCTCGGCCGTCACTTGAGCCGACCCCGACGGCGACGCCTCCAGCGCCGACCGCAGCAGGCCCGACAGCACCGGAGCGGCCGCACCAGCATCCTGTACGACGGGAACGTACGACGGCTCGCCGACAACGCGCGGCCGGAAGTGCGCGTACAGGTGCTCAGACCGGCCGCGGTAGTCGAACTCCACCTGCACACCGGCCGGCGTGAGTGACACGTACCCGGGCGCGACCGAGTACGTCGTACCGGCGACGGTGAGGTCGGCGGAGTAGCTGTAGAGGTGCAGCTGCCACAGGTCGGGCAGGCGGAAGACGTCGCGCAGACTCCGCACGCCGTGGATGCCCGCGCCGACGTTGACCACCTCGGGCGGTGATGCCAGGTGCAACGACAGCATGATGAGAAATTACCACTAGTGGTGAACTCTGCCCACGCGAAGGAAGGGCTCAGGAACCTAGCCTGGTCGAGTAGTTACCACTACCCCGAGAGGCAAACCTCATGCCGCACCCGCATCGTAAGAACCTCCTCACCTCGGTTCAGATGGCGCGCTTCGTGGCCACTGGGTCGTTCCGGATGGACGCCGTCGTACCGGACGACATGAACCAGCAGGCGATCGACGTGCTGAAGGCCGGCATCCCCGGCGTCCCGTACGGCACCCCGCTGTCGGAGGCGTTCGTGGACACCGAGTTCGTCCAGCGCCTGGTCGAGCTGCCGGAGGTGGCCGGCGCGATCCACAGCCTGGTCGGGCCGGAGCCGCTGGTCGACCACCACGCCGTACACATCCGCAAGGCCAACGACGGTGAGGCGCAGGACCTGCACGGTGACGCCATCATCGACGTACGCCCGGACGCGTTCGACGTGCAGCTCATGTACTACCCGCAGGACGTGACGCTGGAGATGGGCGGGACGCTCAGCGTGCCCGGCAGCCACCTGCGCAGGACCAACGAGACGGACACCGGCCGGTACCAGAACCTGCTCGGCCAGACCCGGCTGGTCTGCCCGGCCGGCACCGTGGTGTTCCTGCACCACGGCATCTGGCACGGCGGCCGCCGCAACGACAGCGACATCGACCGCTACATGTTCAAGATCCGCTTCAACCCCACCGTTCGCCAGGTCCGGCTGTGGAACCTCGACGACCTGTACGACGAAGAGGTGGCGCGCGAGCTCGACCAGACGTTCCCCTGGTACGAGAACGCCACCGGCCGGCTGGAGAAGTACAACCGGATCAAGCTGTGGCAGGCCCTCACCGGCGACGACACCTACGACCCGGAGTACTGGGTCACCCGCGTGTCCAACCGCCCGCAGCGCGTCGTCGCCCAGCGCAGCCAGAACCCGCATGCCAAGAAGGAGATCGCATGACCGCCACCGCACCCATCGACGCCGGCCAGCAGACCGTCCGCCAGCAGGTGCTGGTGCTCTACCTGGCCTCGTCGGCTCTCGACGCCCGCGTGGTCGGCTGGTCGACGTACGACGGAACCGGCACGACGACGCCGACGACGGGCGACAGCGACGTCCCGCCGTACGCAACCGGACTGGACGCATTGAAGGACGGCTGGCGCCTCTTCCAGGCCGCCCAACTCCTGCCACCCCAGCCGGGCCACGAGTACGACGTCTCGTTCCTCAAGCACGAGTTCTTCTTCGAGAAGCTCGTCACGCTGTAAATAGCTCGGGGCGGCCGGGCACCTGTTGCCCGGCCGCCGCGGTGCTAGACGGGCAGGATGCAGACGGGCTTCGGCCAGGTGATTGGGGTGCCGTCGGGGCTGAGGGTGCCGTCGGTGATGGTGAAGGTGGCGATCGTGTCGGAGCGTTCGTTGGCGGCGTAGAGGCGGGTGCCGTCGTTGCTGAAGGCAAGGTGCCGGGGCCAGTCGCCGCCGGAGCTGATTGTCTGGACGAGGTCGACCGAGAGGCCGTCCGCGGCGACGGCGAGGACCGCGATGGTGTTGTCGCCGCGGTTCGAGCCGTAGAGGTGGCGGCCGTCGTACGAGATGAGGAGCTCGGCGGGGAAGTTCTCGCCGGGTGAGTCCGCCGGCCGGGTCGACACGGTCTGCACGACCTGCAGCTTCCCGTCGGCGTAGCTGCAGACGCTCAGGGTGGAGTCGAGCTCGTTGATCACGTACGCCGCGATCGCCAGCGGGTGGAACACCAGGTGCCGCGGTCCCGCGCCTGGGTGGATGCGGAGCCGGTCGACCTCTTCCAGCCGGCCGTCGTCGGTCAGCGTCGACACGTAGACCGTGTCCGAGCCGAGGTCGACGTCGAACGTGTAGGCGCCACTGTGGTCGAAGACGACCTGGTGGGCGTGCGGACCTTCCTGGCGTTCCTTGTTCGGGCCGGTGCCCTCGCGCTGGAGGATCTGGGTCGCCGTACCGAGCGAACCGTCGTCGCCGATCGGGTGGATCGCGACCGAGCCGGAGCTGTAGTTGGCCGACAGCAGGTACTTGCCGGACGGGTCGATCGCCAGGTGACACGGGTGCGCGCCGTTGGTCGGCTGGTCGTTCAGGAACTCCAGCGCGCCGTCCGCCTGGATCGCGAACGCGCTGACCCGGCCCTCCTCCAGCTCGTTCGTGGCATAGAGGAAACGCCCGTCCGCGGACCTGACCAGGAAGGACGGATCGGCCGACATCACCGCCAGCTCGACCCCCTCCACCGGCCCGAACCCGATCCCGTCCCCGCCACCCGGCTGACTGGTGTAGCTCCCGACATAGATCCGCTCAGAAGTCATGCCTCCTACCCTGCCAGTTCACGGCCCTGGCAGCACCGGCCCGTCCACATAGTCAACGCGAATCAGGTCAGGCGGCGGGCGCGCGCTTCCGCTCGAGGCGTCCCCGGTCCGGCCACTTGACGTCGTACGCCCAGCCAAGCCGTTCGAAGGTCTTGATGTACCAGGCGTTGATGTCGATCTGTCCCTTGAGCACACCGTGGCGTGCGCAGGTTGGGTCGGAGTGATGGAGGTTGTGCCATGACTCGCCTTGACTCAGGATGGCGAGCCACCAGACGTTTCCGGACCGGTCGCGGGCTTCGAAGGGCTTCCGGCCGGTGACATGACAAATGGAGTTGATCGAGAACGTGACGTGATGCATCAGCGCGATCCGGACCAGAGTGCCCCAGAAAAATCCGGTGGCAGCACGGAACCATGACATGTCCCACAGCCCACCGATGACCGCAGGTGCCAGCAGAGTGACCACTGCCAGCCCGCGGAAGTGCCTCGAAATCGAGACCAGGTCGCGGTCCTTCAGGAGGTCCGGCGCGTAGTGCTTCGGATCAGCGCGATCCTCGCCCCAGAGCACCCACCCGACATGGGCGAAGATGAAGCCCTTCGTCACCGCCCAAGCGTTGGTGCCGTAGCGCCAGGGCGAGTGCGGGTCGCCGTCGCGGTCGGAGAACTTGTGGTGTTTGCGGTGGTCGGCGACCCAGCGGATGACCGGTCCTTCCAGCGCCAGGCTGCCGGCGATGGCGAGTGCGATCTTGAGGCCACGCTTGCTCTTGAAGGAGCCGTGGGTGAAGCACCGGTGGTAGCCGACGCCGATGCCGGTCGCGGTGATCGCGTAGAACACCACCAGCAGCACGATGTCGTGCCAGCCGATCCAGCCGCCCCAGGCGAAGAAGATCCCCGGCAGGAGCGCGAGAGTCGGTACGACGATGAACACCCAGATCAGCCCACGCTCGAGCCTGCCGCCAACCGGCTGGAATTCGCCCGGAGGCGCTGTGTCGGATTGTGGTGTTGTCGCCATCGTCCACTCCTAGATGTTGGCCCCCCTCGGACCGACACCCGGCACCGTACCCAGCAGGTTCCCCAATCCACGGCCAACTACTCACAGCACCCAGCCAGCGCGAGACGAGTTCGGTCAACTACCCTCGGCGAGTGGACATTGAGGCGTTTCTGCGGCGGATCGGGGTCGGCGAGTACGACGGACCGCCTCGGCTGGAGGGGTTGTCGCAGCTGCATGCGGCGTACGTCGACACCGTGCCGTACGAGACGGTTCAGTACCAGTTCGGGCAAGGCGGGCCGCTCGAGCCGGAGGCGGCGGCGAAGCGGATCATCGCGCGGGAGGCCGGTGGTTACTGCTTCCAGCTCAACGGCAGCTTCGCGCTGCTCCTCACCGAGCTTGGCTACCACGTGAAGATGCACCGAGGCGGCGTACAGACCCCAAACCACCCGGGCGACGTCGACGCCAGTCACATGGTGCTCACCGTCAGCGGCCTGGTCGAGGATCCGGAGCGCGAGTGGCTGGTCGACGTAGGTCTCGGCGACGGTCTGGTGACGCCGATGCCGTTGGAGCCTGGCAGTGCGCACCAGGAGCCGTTCGACCTGCGCTTGCGGCCCTCCGAGAAGGTGGATGGCTGGCGCGTGGACTTCGATCCGCGCAGCTCCCTGGTCGGCATGGACTTCGAGTCCGCACCTGTCGGACTGGATGCCTTCGCGGCGCAGCACGCCCGACTGTCGGTCGATCCCGGCCTGCCCTTCGTCGGCTTGGCCTGCGCGTTCCGCCGGAAGGCGGCGAGTGTCGTCGTACTGCGTTCTGTCGGTCTGATGGAGACCTTCGCCGACCGGGTCGACAACAGCATCATCGAAACCCCGGCCGACTACTTCGCGACCTTGGCCGACGTCTTCCAGCTACCGCTCGCGCACCTGGACGCCACCCACCGCGACCAACTCTGGCGCCGCGTGTGGTCGCAGTACGAGGCCTTCCTTGCCCGGCAGTCAGCCTTTACCGCTGCTCAGGACGATGACGGCAGTGGTGCCGGCGGCCCCCTTCAGGGAAAGGCTGTAGGTCGTACCGTCTGAGCCGCCCCAACCGGTGCCTCCGGAGCCGCTGACGCCGACCTTGAAGCCGTCGGCGCCGCGCTCGGCGAGCTGAACGTACCCGTCCGCAACGGTCGCGTCGACCTGCTTCCCGCCGATGGTGAGCGTCGCCGACTTCTCGATCAGGACCTCGCAGTTGCCGTCGTCGCAGGCCGCATAGTTCTTCCCGTCCGCCGCTGTGAGGGACGGAGTCTCGGACGACGAGTCACCTCCGGCAGGTGTGTCCGTGCCGGACGAGCACGCACGGAGGGCAAGCACCAGCGTCAACCCAAGAAGTCCGCGTTTGATCACCCGTCAGACGCTAGACCGCCGCCGTCAACACGCCCGGCAACTGGCCCGAAGATGTCAGGTGGCGAGGGCGAACATCGTGCTGGGAAGGACCGAGAGTACGGCGGCTGTCGCGGCGCAGAGCGAGATCATCGCGACGGCCGGCGACTCGATGTCGACCGAGAACGGGTCGTCGGCGGGGAGGCGGAAGAGTTCGGCGACCCAGCGGAGGTAGACCGCGAGGCCGATCATCACGTTCACCGCCATCACGATCGCGAGCCAGCCGAGATGCGCGTCGATGACGGCCTGGAACGCGGCGAACTTGGTGAACAACCCGGCCAGCCCAGGCGGGAGACCGGCCAGCACGACGAGGAAGAAGATCAACGCGGCCGCCAGCCCGGGCTCGGACCGGACCATCCCGCGGTAGTCCGTCAGCAACCCAGCCGGCCGATGCCGCTGCACCACCGCGACCGAGCCGAAGGCGCCGAGCGTCACCACGACGTACGCCGCCAGATACCCCACCACGGCCTGTGCATCGCCAACAGCCAGCGGCGCCAGCAGGAACCCAACCTGACCGATCGACGACCATGCCAGCAGCCGCACGGCCTCCTGCTGCCGCAGCGCGGCCAGGTTGCCGACCGTCATTGTCACTGCCGCGAGTACGGCGACCACCGTCCGCAGCTCTGACCCGTCAGCAGCAACGCCCGCCGTCACCAGCACGAGCAGACCGGCGACACCGGCTGACTTCGACACCACCGCGAGGAACGCCGTTACCTCGACCGGCGCACCGACGTACGTGTCCGGGAGCCAGGCGTGGAACGGGACCGCCGCGATCTTGAACGCGAACCCGACGATCACGAACAAGCCGGCCGCGAACGCGACCCGGCGCAGGTCGGGATCGATCCCCGGCAGCCGGTTCGCGATCGTCGACAGGTACAGCGAGCCGGTCACGCCGTACAGGTAGGAAATGCCGAACAGCATCACCGCGGTCGACAGGACGGACACCAGGAACGCCTTCAGCGCGCCCTCGGAGCCGCGGCGGTCCCGGCGCAGGGCGACCATCGCGAAGCTCGGCAGCGACACGACCTCGAGCCCGATCACCATCGTCGCGAGATCCCGCGCTCCGGCGAGCACGGTCGCGCCGACCAGCGCGCTGAGCAGCAGGAAGTGGTACTCGCCGATCGGCACGTCGGCCGCCAGCAGCCGGTATGCCGACAGTCCGACGACTCCGAGGCCGCCGATGAGCAGCACCGCCCACAACCCAGCCGTCAACGGCTCGAACACCAGACTGCACTCAGCCGGCCCCTCAACCGCCGGCCGGCAAAAGGCAGGCTTGAAGCCACCCCGCTGCGCCCAAACGAACACCAGCCCGAACAGGATCGCCGCACTGGTCAGCAGCGTCACGACAGCATGCCGCAGCTCCCGCGACCCGCTCTTCCAGAAGCCGTCCACAAGCAGCACGACGACAGCCCCCACCGCCAGCACCAACGGTACGGCGATCGCCTGCCAGTCCGTCCAGGTCAGCGTCATAAGTTGCCCCACTGGTGCAGTAGGAGCCCGGGCCAGACGCCGAGCAGGACGGTGAGGGCGATCAAAGGGGCCCAGGTGGCTAGTTCGATGCGGCTCAGGTCGACGGCGAAGGCCGCGGGTAGGTGGTCGGCCGGGTCACCTTGGCAGAGGTTCCGGACCAGGCGGAGGAAGTACGCCGCGGTGAGGACGGTGCCGAGTCCGGCGAGGACCATGAAGACCAGATAGGTTGCCCGCGGCAATGCATCGGCAGGGTTGTAGGCGCCGAGCAGGACCAGCATCTCCCCCCAGAACCCGGCCAGCCCCGGTAACCCGAGCGACGCCAGGGAGGCAAACGTCAGCAGCGCGGCGATGCGTGGCAACCGCGCGTACAGGGCCCGGCCGATCTCGCGCAGGTCGCTGGTGTCGTGCCGGTCCTTGATCGCTCCGGCCAAGAAGAACAGCAGGCCGGTGATGATCCCGTGCGCGATGTTCGCGAACAGCGCGCCGCGCAGTCCGGCCGGCGACAGCGTCGCGATGCCGAGTCCGATGAACCCCATGTGACCGACGCTCGAGTACGCGATCAGCCGCTTCACATCCGTCTGCGCAAGACACGCCAGCGACCCAGCGATGATCGCGACGGTCGAGAAGCCGGCCAGGTACGGCGCGATCGTCACGGTCGCGTCCGGGAGCACCGGGACCAGGATCCGGATCAGGCCGTAGGTACCGAGCTTCAGCAGAACGCCGGCCAGCAGAACCGAGCCGACGGTCGGTGCCTTCGCATGCGCATCCGGCAACCAGATGTGCAGCGGCCAGAGCGGAACCTTCACCGCCATGCCGACCGCGATCAGGATCGCCGCGGCCAACGCGACGCCGTGTCCGCCGAGCACCGGCGAGTTGGTCAGCTGAACGATGTCGAAAGTGCCGGCCTTGCGATGCACCAACAGGAAGCCCAGCAGCATCAACGCTGAGCCGAGCACCGTCATCAGTACGAACGTCGTCGCAGCACGCCGGCGCCCGGCCGGGTCGTGGTCGTCACCCCAGATGTCGATGACCAGCCACATCGGGATCAGCACGATCTCGAAGCAGACGAAGAACAGCACCAGGTCCATCGCCGAGAACGTGCCGATCACGCCGGCCTCGATCACCAGCAGCAACGCGATCAGCGACCGGGTCCGGCCGATCCGCGGCGTGATCCTCACCGAGTACAGGCAGCACAGGAACACCAGCAGCGCGGTCAGCACGATCAGCGGCATCGAGATCGAATCCACCGCCACGTGGAACCGCACGTCGAGCGAAGGAATCCACGGTACGTCGGTGACGGCCCGCAGCGGACGGTCCTGCAACGTGGTGTACGACGCCCAAGCCCCGCGCGGCCAGAGCAGTAGCGACCCGATCAGGACGACGCCGGACACCACCGAGCCGTAGAGCGCCGCAAGCCGATCGGCGATCGCCACCGGCACCGCCCACAGCGCGGCCGCCGCAAGAATGGGCAGCGCAAGAATCCCCAGCAAGATCGCATTCACGAGCTGATCACCCCAGCCACCACCGCGAGCGCGACCACGCCCACCACCGCCGCCGTCAGGTAGGTCTGCACGTTCCCGGTCTGCAGTCGCCGGAAGCCTTGTGACGCAAGCGTCCCCGCCCGTCCCGCGGCGCGCACGTACGCACCGATCACGTCCTGATCCCCACCGACCGCCAGCCGCGCGAACCACCGCACCGGTACGACGAACAGGCCGTGGTAGGCAGTGTCGACGCCGAACTCACGCTCCAGCACGACCGGCCGTGGATCCGCGCCCCGCGACCACAACGAGTACGCCGGAAGCGCACCGAGCAACGCGAGTACGGTCGTCACCAGCGCGAGGACCCAGTTGAGCTGGACGCCATCGGCGTACCCGAGACCGATCGACGCGACCGCGAGCAGGACGAGCGGCGCCAGCATGATCCAGGGCGCGTCGCGGAGCTTGGACGTGTCGGGCTCCTCGAGGTCGGCCATCGGGTCGTCGTCCTCGAAGGCACCGAGCGCGCCCGCGAGGGCAGGCGACCGGAAGAAGACCCACAGCCACAACCGCATGCAGTAGAACGCGGTCAGCACCACGGTCACACACACCGACACCAGCACGATCCATCCAACGACCGAACCGTCCCGCGCGTGATGCCAGGCCGCCTCGACCACGGTGTCCTTGGAGAAGAACCCCGCGAACCCCGGTACGCCGGCCAGCGCGGCCAGCCCGACTGTCATCGTCGCGAAGGTGACAGGCAACGCCTTCCGCAACCGCCCGCGTCGCGTGTATCGCCGCAGTACGACGAACGCCGCGCTCCCGACCTGATGGAGCAGAACACCAGCGCAGAGGAACAGCAGTCCCTTGAAGGCAGCGTGCGTGACGAGGTGGAAAAGCGCGGCGTGCCGGCCATCCGCCGTACCCAAGGAGAGGCCGGAGAACATGATCGCCAGCTGGCTGACGGTTGACCACGCCAGGACTCGCTTCACCTCGACCGCGGCCATCGCACACAGCGCGGAGAACAGCATGGTCACCGACGCGACGATGGCCAGCACCGTCATGATGGTGTCGGAGGCGGAGAAAACGTCGTACAGGCGGGCGATTAGGAAGACGCCGGCGGCAACCATGGTCGCCGCGTGGATGAGCGCGCTGACCGGGCTCGGGCCGGGCATCGCGTCCGGAAGCCAGGTCTGCAAGGGCACCTGAGCCGACTTACCGACCACGCCGACCAGGAGCAGCAGCGTCCCGGTGGTCAGGACGCCTGGCGAGATCTGCGCCGGGTCGAGCTCGGAGATGCGGAAGGTGCCCGCGCCGACGCCGAGCACGAAGATGCCGAACAGGAAGCCGACATCCGCGAGCCGGGTCATCAGGAACGCCTTGACCGCGCCGGACCGGGCGTCGCGACGCTCCCAGTAGTGACCGATCAGCAGATACGAGCAGGCGCCCATCACCTCCCAGCCGATCAGCAACAGAAACAGGCTGTCCGCGATCACGACCGTCACCATCGCGGCAGTGAAGAGCGTGACGAGAGCGTGGTACGACGCCGGGCGTTGGTGCAGGTAGCCGAGGGAGTAGACCTGGACGCAGGTCGCGATCACGCCGACCACCGCGAGCAGCAGGACGGTCAGGTCGTCGGTGCGGACGCCGAAGCCGATCGTGAGGTCGCCGACCGGCGAGTTCATGAACGAGGTCTGCGCCGGGTCCGTGCCGTACAGCAGGCCCGCGGTAAGGACGACGAGCAGGGAGAAGCCGACACCGGTCACCCGCCAGGCGGTCGCGATCACGTCGCCGCCCCCTTCTCCTGCTGGACCGCGTCGACCTCGACCAGGTCGCGGGCCGAGTCGGCGTCGACATGACCGTGGCCGCGGAAGAGCAGCAGCACGATCGCGAGGCCGAGCCCGATCTCGGCCGCTGCCAAGGTGATCACGAAGACCGCCAGCGTCTGGCCGGTGGCGAGGCCGTCGAGCCGCCAGGCGTCGAAGGCGACGAGGTTGAGGTTCACCGCGTTCAGCATCAGCTCGAAGGACATCAGCATCGTGATCGCGTTGCGGCGCGCGAGGACGCCGTACACGCCGATGCAGAACAGCACGACGGCCAGCAGCAGTGGCACGATCAGCGGCATGTCAGTCCTCCTTCTCCGAGGACGACAGCTTGTCAGAGCGCTCCGACAATTTCCTTTGAGACAAGGCGATTGCGCCGATCAGGGCCGCCAGCAGGAGCACCGAGAGGACTTCGAACGGCAGCACCCAGACCTTGAAGATCTCCGTGCCGACGTCGGTTGCGGAGCCATGTGTGACCGGCTTGACCTTCTCGTTGCCGAAGGCAAGCACCACCCCGGCGCCGAGGATCAGCGCGAGTACGGCGGCGACCACAGCGGCGAACGGACTTCGGCCAGTGGTCAATCCAGGCAGCGGATTCATCGGGGCCTTCGTCAGCATCAGTGCGAAAAGCACCAGTACGACGATCGCGCCGACGTACACCAGGATCTGGACCAGCGCGACGAACTCGGCGTGCAGCGCGCCGAAGCAGCCGGCGACGGCGCCGAGGGCAACGACCAGCCAGAGCGCCGCGTGCACGATCCGGCGGGAGGTGACGACGAGGACGGAGGCGAGCACCGCCACCGCACCGGCGACGGAGAAGAGAGCTGTTGTCACGCCTCGTCCTCCGAAGCCGTGACGGCTGGGCCGGGATCGATCGGTTGCGGCGCCGGGACCGTCCACATCCAGTCGCGGAGGCGGTCCTTCTCGTGGGTGAGGTTGCGGATGTCGGTCTCGGCGTACTCGAACTCCGGCGACCAGAACAGCGCGTCGAACGGGCAGGCCTCGATGCAGATCCCGCAGTACATGCACAGGCTGAAGTCGATCGCGAACCGGTCCAGCACGTTCCGGCTGCGCTCGCGGGCCTGCTCACCGACCGACGGCGCGGTCTCGGTGTGCGAGTCGATGTAGATGCACCAGCTCGGGCACTCCCGGGCGCACAGCATGCAGGAGGTGCAGTTCTCCTCCAGCAGCGCGATCACGCCCCGGCTCCGCGGCGGCAGCTCCGGCTGGACATCGGGGTACTGTTCGGTGACGGACCGGCGGGCCAGTGTCTTCGCGGTGACCTTCAGCCCCTCGATCAACCCCTTGCCAGGTACGCCCACGCCCTCCTCCTCCGTCAATAGACCCCTGCTACCAGGACACTAGTCGCTCCCGGCCCATTCCGGAGCAGACGCGTCGATCAGACGCTGCGGATGGTGACGCCGGCAGCGTTGGCTGCCAGGGCGGTGATATCGACCGTGTCGCCCGTGATGACGACACCTTCGGGTTCGGCAGCCGCAACCACGATGGCGTCGACGGCCGACCCGCGTCCAGCCCCTGTGCGCAGCTTCGCCGCGCGACGCGCTTGCGGCTCACTCGGGCTCGCAGTGATATCGCAGACTTTCAGGAACCTGTTCGTCTTCGCATCCTTCTCGGGGTGGCCGGTGAGGCACTCCACGAGGACAGCCGACGGTACGACAGGTGGCCACAGATCTTCGATGGTGAGGATCGCGATGAGGGCCTTCGCCCGACCCGAGCCCTCTGCGAAGTAGCTGACCGCACCGCTGTCCAGGACAGCCTCGCGCATCGCTCAGCTCGCCTTCCGGGTGTGATGGTCCTGTGGCTTTTGATCGTGCTCTTCTGCAGGGGGGCGCAGTTGAGCCTTGATCCCGGCAACGAAGTCCTCGGCCCACGCGAGATCCTCCGGCGACGGCTCTCCGGTCTCGGCGATCAGCTCGGCAAGGTATTCGTTAGCTGCATCGATCAGCTCCTGCCTGCGGATCTCGGCGCGGACCGCCGCCTGAAGAAGTTCCGAGGCGCGCAGTTTGCGGCTCTTGACCTCGGCGTACAGGTCGTCGGGGAGGTAGATCTGCATCCGGGGCATGCGCCTAACTATACACACATCCCCAGATGCTTTCAGAGTTCGCGTTCGAGGCGGGCGGCGACCTGGCGGTAGCGGCTGACCGGGATGAGGTGGACGCCGTCGAAGGCGCCGGAGTCGCGGATCCTCAGGATGAGGTCGCAGGCGTGGTCGACGCCGGCGTCTCGGTCTTGGTCGACGGCCTCGATGAGCGCCGAAGGGATGTTGAGCTGGGGCAGGGCGGCCAGGTTGTGGGCCATCTTCGAGCTCGCGAGCACCATCACACCGGCGTACACCGGAATGTCGAGGGTGACGGAGTCGCGCCAGCGGAGGAGTTCGTCGAGGTCGTAGCTGACCTGCACATACAGGAAGTCGGCCTCGGCCTTCCACCGCGGCACCGGCCGCAGTCGCGTGGCCGCGCCGACCTGGAACGGGTTGCAGCCCGGGTACGACGTCGCGCGCGCCTGCTCGATCATCGTGCGAACCGTGAGCTGGCTCGTCCGCGCGCCCTCGGCCGGATCGTCGCCGTGCACGAACAGGAACTGTTCGACGCCGTACGCCGCCGCCGTGAGCAGGTCGCGCTTGAAGCCGAGCAGGTTGCGGTCCCGCGAGTTCAGGCAGGCGATGCCGCGCGAGCCCATCGCCTGGACCTCGTTCGCCACCGCCACACTCGACACGGTCGCCCGCCCGATGTGGTTGTCCGGGATCAGGAACGCGTCCGCGATCGGGCTCATCACCCCGATCTGGTGCCGCACCTTCTTCAGTTCCGGCCGCGTCGGCGGCTCCACTTCACACACCAGCTCGAACATGCCCCGACCCTACTGATTCCGGCGCCGCGCCGATCCGGTTTTCCACATGCTGTCGGCCCACCTACCGTCAGAGCATGGGGAACTCTCGACCGCTGGCGGGTGCCTTCATCGGCGCTGTCGTGATGGTTCTCGCCAACGTCGCGTTCGCCTGGTTCGCGACCGGTCCCGAGCACACCGAGTGGACCGAGCCGGCGATCTTCATGGCCCCTTTCGCCGCCATCTTCGGCGCCTTGGCCGGTGCGATCGTCGCCGCCCTCACCCGTCCGCCGGCCGGTCCCCACGATCGCGACCGGGGCCGAGAGCGGCGAGGCGGCCTTCGAGGAACTCTCGCTCGGCGGCGTTCGCGGTGAGGGTCCAAGCAGTGTTATAGGCGGCCCGCGCTTCGTCGAACCGATCGAGCCGCGTCAGCAGGTCGGCGCGGATCGCGTGGAAGAGGTAGTAGGAGCCGAGATCGAGGTCGTCGATCAACTCCAACGCGGCAGCCGGGCCTTCTACTTCGGCGAGCGCGACGGCTCTGTTCAGCGCGACAACGGGAGTCGGCTCGAGGCTGAGCAGGTGGTCGTAGAGCCGCAGGATCTGTCTCCAGTCAGTCCCTGCGGCATCCGTGTGTACGGCGTTGATCGCGGCCTGGAGCTGGTACGGACCAGGCTGGTTGCGGCGGAGGCAACGTCGTACCAGGTCGTGGCCTTCTTCAATCAATGCGCGATCCCACAGTGATCGGTCCTGGTCGGCCAGCCGGACCAGGGAACCGGCTGAATCCATCCGCGCCGGCCGGCGGGACTGCTGGAGAAGCATCAGGGCGAGGAGGCCGGCGGCTTCGGGTTCGTCGGGCATCAGCTCGACCAGCAGCCGGCCGAGGCGGATCGCCTCGACGCACAGGTCGTCGCGCACCAGGGTTTCACCGGACGAGGCGGCGTACCCCTCGTTGAAGATGAGGTAGACGACGGCCAGTACGCCGCGGACGCGCTCGGGCAGGTCGGCCTCGTACGGGACGCGGTACGGGATCCCGGCCGCGCGGATCTTCGCCTTGGCACGGACAAGCCGCTGGGCCATCGTCGGCTCGGGGACGAGGAAGGCGTGCGCGATCTCGGCGGTGGTGAGACCGCCGAGCATCCTCAATGTCAGGGCGACGCGCACGTTCAGCGCCAGCGCGGGGTGGCAGCAGGTGAAGATCAGCCGGAGGCGGTCGTCCTGCACGACGCCCTCCTCCACTGGTTCGTCCTGCGCGTGCAGCAGCGCGGCCTGCGCGTGCTTGTCCTCGCGCTTTTCCTCGCGCCGCAATCGGTCGATGGCACGGTTGCGGGCGGTCGTGATGATCCACCCGGCCGGACTCGGCGGCACCCCTGAACCCGGCCACTTCTCCACCGCCGCCGCAAACGCGTCCTGTACGGCGTCCTCCGCGATCTCCAGGTCCCCGAACACCCGCGCCAGTACGGCGACCGCCCGCCCATGCTCAGCCCGGAAGACCGCGGCGATGTCAGCTGTCACGACACGAACGGGCGGACCTCGACCGACAGGTTCTTGAGCACCAGGGCCAGCCGGCGAGCCCAGCTCAAGGCCGCGTCGAGGTCCTCCACCTCGATGACAGTGAAGCCGCCCAGGTGCTCCTTGCCCTCGGTGAACGGGCCGTCGGTGACGAGCACCTCGCCACCTGTTGCCTTCAGCACCGTCGCGGTCTCCGGCGGGTGCAGTCCAGCGGCGAACACCCAGACCCCGGCCGCCTGCATCTCCTCGTTCAGCGCATTCAGCTCCCGCATGATCGGCTCCAGAAACTCCGCGTCGGGCACCGGCCCGTCAGGCTGGTAGATGCTGAGCAGGTACTGATTCATCACGACCTCCAGGTGAGTGCTGTCACCTCCTACACGATCGCACCCACCCCGGATCGACACCTTCAGGCGTTGTCGAGCCGCTCCATCACCTCGGCGTCCAGCTACAGCGGACTCGAAGTCAAGGGGAGGGAGACGGTGATGTGCAGGCCGCCGCCTTCGCGGGGTGTGGCGGTGACCGTGCCATTGTGGGCTTCGGCGACCGAGCGGACGATCGACAGGCCGAGGCCGGCGCCCTTGCCGCCGACGAGGCGTTCGGCGCCCAGGCGGTAGAAGGGCTTGAAGAGGGATTCGACTTCGTACGGCGGGATGTCCGGGCCGGTGTTCGTTACGACGACCTCCGCGCGATCTCCCACCGTCTTGCTCACCACCCGCACCCACCCTTTGGCGACGTTGTGCCGGATTCCGTTGTCCACCAGGTTGTGGACCAGGCGTTCCAGTAGTAGGGCGTCACCCTGGGTCGGGGCCTCGCCTGGGCCGCGGATGACCTCGACGCCGGCGCTCGCGGCCTCACCCGAGAGTTGCGCGGCGACGTGGTCGACGACGTCGCCGAGGTTTACCGGGTAAACCGTTGTGAGTTGTTTCTCCGAGTCGGCCAGGATCAGCAGGCCGTCGATCAGCTGCTCGTGCCGGGCGTTGATCGTGAGCAGGCTCTCGCCCAGCTCCTTCACGTCGTTGGAGGCAGTACGGCGATGCATCGCCACCTCGACCAGCGCACGGCCGAGCGTGAGCGGCGTACGCAACTCGTGGGAGGCGTTGGCAACGAACCGGCGCTGACCGTCGAACGAGTGATCCAACCGCTCGACCATGGTGTCGAAGGCGTCGGCCAGGTTCTTCACCTCGTCCTCAGGGCCGCGCAGAGCGATCCGCTCGTGCAGCGCCGCTGGAGACGCAGCAATACGGCGTGCTGTATCGGTGACTCGGTGCAGAGGCGCCAGCACCCGTCCGGCGACCAGCCAGCCGAAGCCGGCCGCCAGCCCGCCAACCACCAGCAACGCGATGCTGCCCTGCGTGAGCAGCGACTTGATGGCGGCCTGCCGGACCTGCTCCCGCTGCTCCTGGATGACTCGCTCGGCGTCCGCACCGGTCAGAGTGTCGCCGTCCTTGTTCAATACGAACAACTGGTTCGGCACCTTCGGCGCCGGTGTGGTCGCGCCCGGCGTACTCGGTGGGTTGAGGTAGGTGCCCTGCACCAGCACCCGGTAGCCACCGGTGAGGTTCTGGCTGAACAGCACGTAGGTGACACCAAGCAGCAGCACCCCCGCAAGCATGAACAGACCGCCGTAGATCAGCGTCAGCCGTCCTCGCAGAGTCAGCCGCCTCATGGGATGCGGTAGCCGACGCCGGTGACGGTCTCGACCAGCCCTGGCTCTCCCAGCTTCCGGCGTAGCTTCAGGATGGTCAGCCGGACCGCCCCGGTGAACGGATCCACGTGCTCGTCCCATGCCTTCTCCAGCAGTTGTTCGGCCGACACCGTCGCGCCGTCGGCCCGCAGTAGCTCGGCCAGTACGGCGAACTCCTTCTTCGACAGCGGCACGTACCGACCGTCGCGAAATACCTCATGCCGGGCCGGGTCCAGCGTGACCCCCGCACGACGCAGTACAGGCGGATCAGCGGGCCGGCTCCGGCGTCCGAGCGCCAGTACGCGCGCAGCCAGCTCGGCAAAGGCGAAGGGCTTGGTCAGGTAGTCGTCAGCGCCCAAGCCAAGTCCCTCCACTCGGTCGGTGACTGCAGCCGCGGCAGTCAGCATCAGCACGCGAGTAGTCGACCCGGACTCCACCAGCCGCCTGCACACCTCGTCACCGTGTACGACGGGGATGTCGCGGTCCAGCACCAGTACGTCGTACTCGTTGACTGTCAGCCGTTCCAGCGCGGCGCCGCCGTCACCGGCGACGTCCACGGCGTGAGAGTCGTCGCGCAACCACTCCGCGATCGCTGCCGCCAGCAACGGTTCGTCTTCGACCACAAGCACCCGCACGCACCCCATGATCCCCGACGCCGATGTTTCCTCCGTGTTATCGCGGCTGGAAACGGTGTGGAAACGGGCCCTGGCCAAGGCTTGCCATCTGTTCCGACCAAAGGAGACAAGCGATGCGCAAGACCACTCTGGCCGCGGCGATGCTGGCGACCGCCGTACTACTGCTCACCGGCTGCGGCTCGGCGGACCCGGGAACCCAGGTCGCCTCGGGCACCGACGGCGTACAGAGCACCACGCCGACCAGTGCGACGCCGAGCCTCAGCAGGGACGAGATGGCGATCAAGTTCACCCAGTGCCTGCGCGAGCAGGGCCTGAATGTGCCGGACCCCGAGCCGGGCAAGGGCCCGATGCTCAGGTTCGACAAGGGCTCGGGCGTGACCCCGGAGAAGGTGGAGGCGGCGATGGAGGCCTGCCGCGAGTACAACCCGCAGGCAGAGGGCAGCCCGGACCCGCAGCAGGAGGAGAACGGGCGCAAGTACGCCGAGTGCATGCGCAAGAACGGCGTGGAGAAGTTCCCCGACCCGAAGCCGGGTCAGCGCGGCATCATGATCGGCCCGGAGGTCGGTGACGACCCCGACTTCCAGACAGCGCAGCAAGCCTGCCAGTCCATCCTGGCGGGTAAGTGATGCGCAAAGCACTGACCGCGGTGGTCGTCCTGGCCGCCGGAGGGGCAGCGAGCGCCTTCCTGGTGAACCGGAGCGACACCAGCCAGGCAGCAGACCAGACTGCGGCCGCACTACCCGTCAACACGGCCAAGGTCGCCAAGCAGACCCTGAGGGACACCGAGACCGCAGACGGCGAACTCGGCTTCGGTACGACGTCCACAGCGGTCAACCGCACCGCCGGGACCATCACCGGCCTCCCCGACAGCGGACAGGAACTCGGGCGAGGCCAAACCCTCTACAGCGTCGACAACAAGCCCACAACGCTCCTGTACGGCGCTCTGCCGGCGTACAGGCGGCTTGCGGTCGGCAGTGAAGGGCAGGACGTCAAGCAACTCGAGCAGAACCTCAAAGCCCTGGGCTACACCGGCTTCACCGTCGACGACGAGTACACCGACGCCACAGCCGAGGCGGTCGAGGAGTGGCAGGAGGACCGCGGCCTGGACGAGACAGGCGTCGTCGAGCTCGGCAGCGTCCTCTTCGCCTCCGGCCGTATCCGGGTGGACAGCGTGGCGGCGCAGGAGGGCGCGCCGATCGGCCCGAACCAGAACGTCCTCACCTACACCGGCACGAAGAAGGCCGTCACGGTCCAGCTCGACGCGACGGACCAGCGGCTGGCGAAGCTGAACGCGAAGGTGGAGGTCACCCTGCCGGACGGCGCGACGGTGGCCGGCCGGGTCGAGAAGGTGTCGACGGTGATCATTCCGGCCGAGAGCCCGGAAAAGGACCCGGAGACGAAAGTCAAGGTGATCGTTGCCATCGACAACCAGAAGGCGGTCGCCTCCTGGGCGCTGGCGGCGGTCGACGTCACGTTCACCGCGTCCGAGCGGAAGAACGTGCTGACCGTGCCGGTCTCCGCGCTGGTCGCCTTGCGGGAGGGTGGATTCGGCGTCGAAGTTACCGACGGTAAGTCCTCGCACTACGTGCCGGTCAAGACCGGGCTGTTCGCCAGCGGTCAGGTCGAGATCAGCGGTACCGGTATCAAGGCCGGCACCGCAGTGGGGATCCCCAAGTGATCGAGCTGAGCGAGGTGACCAAGGTGTATCCGGGCGGCGTGACGGCGCTCGGCGGAGTCAGCCTGCGGATCGACCGCGGCGAGCTGGTCGCGATCGTCGGGCCGTCCGGCTCGGGCAAATCGACCATGCTCAACGTCCTCGGAACACTCGACCGACCGACCGCGGGCACGGTCCGGATCGACCGGTACGACGTCGCGCGGCTATCCGACGCAGGGCTGTCCGCGATGCGCGCCAGCCGGATCGGGTTCGTGTTCCAGCAGTTCCATCTGGCGTCCGGCGTACGGGCGCTGGACAACGTGGCGGACGGGCTCCTCTACTCCGGGCTCCGGTTGGGGCAGCGGCGCAAGCGGGCCGCGGCCGCGTTGGAGCGGGTCGGGCTCGGGCACCGGATGGACCACGAACCGCATGAGCTCTCCGGCGGTGAGCGCCAGCGGGTCGCGGTCGCCCGTGCTGTCGCGGGCGAGCCCGCCGTACTGCTGGCCGACGAACCGACCGGGGCGCTCGACTCCGCGTCGGGCGCGGGAGTGATGCAGTTGCTGCGCGACCTGCATTCGGCCGGTACGACGGTGGTCGTCATCACGCACGACCGAGACATCGCCGCGTCGCTCCCCCGCCAGGTCCGGATGCGCGACGGCCGGATCGTCGAGGAGGTGCGCGCATGAACCGGCCGGTGCAGCTGAGTCGCGGCCGGGCGGCCGCCGAGTTGAAACCAGCCCGGCTCTGGCCGCGGGACGTCGTACGAGTGGGTGCAGTTGGATTGCGGACCCGGCCGATGCGGGCCTTCCTGTCCGCACTCGGGATCGCGACCGGCATCGCCGCGATGGTCGCGGTCGTCGGCATCTCGTCGTCGTCCCGCGCCGAACTGGACGGCCAACTCGATGCCCTAGGCACCAATCTGTTGACCGTTGCCCCAGGCACCCGGCTCACCGGCGAGCAGGCCCAGCTGCCCCTCACCGCGGAGGCAATGGTCGGCCGGATCGGTCCGGTACGCGCGCAATCCGCGGTCGGCCGGGTGGACGACGCCCAGGTCTACCGCACCAACAAGATCCCGGTCGTCGAGACCAACGGGATCAGCGCGTACGCCGCCCGGCCCAACCTGCTCGACACCGTCGGCGCGACGGTCCGCAGCGGCAAGTGGCTCGACGCGGCGACCGGTCGCTATCCGGCGACCGTGCTCGGTGCGAGTGCGGCCGAACGACTCGGGATCACCAAGGCGAGCCCGGATGCGCAGGTGCTGATCGGGAACAAGTGGTTCACGGTCCTCGGCATCCTCGAGCCGGCCGCGCTGGCGCCCGAGCTGGACAGCGCCGCACTGATGGGCTGGCCGGCCGCCGAAACCACCTTGGATTTCGACAACCATCCGACCACCATCTACACCAGGTCGGACGACGCACAGGTGGAGGCGGTCCGATCGGTGCTCGGGGCAACCGCCAACCCGGAGGCGCCGAACGAGGTCGAGGTATCGCGGCCGTCCGACGCGCTCGCCGCCAAGCAGGCAGCGGGTGAGGCGTTCACCGGGTTGCTACTCGGGCTGGGTGCGGTGGCGCTGCTGGTCGGCGGGGTCGGCGTCGCCAACATCATGGTGATCTCGGTCCTCGAACGGCGGGCGGAGATCGGGTTGCGCCGCTCGCTCGGAGCTACTCGCGGTCAGATCCGAACCCAGTTCCTGACCGAGTCGTTGCTGTTGTCGGCGCTCGGCGGCGTCGGCGGCGCGGTCCTCGGATCCGCCGTCACCGCAGCCTATGCGTCGTACCAGGGCTGGCTGCTGGTGATCCCGGTCTGGGCGCTGGCCGGCGGCGTCGTGGCCACGCTGATCATCGGCGGCCTCGCCGGCCTCTACCCGGCCATCCGCGCCTCCCGCCTCTCCCCCACGGAGGCTCTCGCAACTCCATAGCCCACCCGCCCCCCGCGTCATTTGATGGGTTCACCCGCCAAATTGCGGGTTCCCCCACGGTATTTCGTGGGCGAACCCACAAGGTGGTGGGTGAACCCACCAAACGCGGGAGGGCAGTGGGCGAGCACACTGCCAGGCACAAGTGCTGCCGGGCGTGTCCTGAACCGGCTAGAAGATCGTGACCCCGATGCCGGTGAGGGCTAGTTGGAGGAGTGCGACCGGGACCAGGCCTTGCCAGGCGAGCTTTTGCAGCTGGTCGGCGCGCATGCGCGGGAACGAGACCCGCACCCAGATCACCACGACCGACACCAGCGCTACCTTCAGGATCGACCAGATCCAGCCGATCGAGTCCGGCCCCGGACCGCTCCAGCCGCCGAGGAACAGCACCGTCGTCAGTCCCGCGAGTACGACGATTCCGGCGTACTCGGCGAGCAGGAACATCGCGAACCGGAGGCCGGTGTACTCGGTGTACGGGCCGAAGATGACCTCGGAGTCCGCGACCGGCATGTCGAACGGCGGCCGCTGGAGCTCGGCCAGCCCGGCGATGAAGAACACGCTCAGGCCGGGCAGCTGCCAGAGCAGCCACCAGGGGTTCCAGGCTTCGGCGATTCCGCTCAGGCTCAGCGAGCCCGCCGCGACCGCGACGCTCGCGGCGGAAAGCACGAACGGCAGCTCGTAGCTCATCAGCTGCGCCGCGACCCGGAGCCCGCCGAGCAGGCTGTACTTGTTGCCGCTCCCCCAGCCCGCCATCAGCGAACCGAGCACGCCGACGCTCATCACCGCGAGTACGAAGAACAGGCCGGAGTCGAGGTCCGCGCCGACGATGCCGGGCGCCAGCGGGATCGCGGCCATCGCGGCCAGGTACGGCAGGATCGCGACGATCGGCGCCCACTCGAACACCCGCCGATCCGCGGCCGCCGGGACCACGCTCTCCTTCTGCACGAACTTGACCCCGTCGGCGACCAACTGCGCCCAGCCGTGGAACGCACCGGCGTACATCGGGCCGAGCCGTGACTGCATGTGCGCCATCACCTTGTGCTCGGCTTGACCGACCAGCAAGGGCGCCACCAGGAAGGCGACCACGACGCCCACCACCCGCACCACGAACTCCAGCATGATCGTCACCCTACCGACTCCGGCTTGACCTCAACCAACGTTGAGGGCGGACGGTGGGTCGCATGGAGAACACCACTGTCCTTGTCACCGGAGCCACCGGCCGCGTCGGCCGGCACGTCGTCGCGGGCCTGCGAGCCGCGGGCGCCACAGTCCGCGCCTTGGTCCGTACGCCGTCCGCCGCCGACCTGCCCGCTGACGTCGAGTTGATCGAGGGCGACATCTACGACCCGAACGCCGTACGCCGAGCAGCAGCCGATGCGGATGCCGCCTTCCTGCTGTGGCCGTCGTTCAGCTCGTCAGGGGCGGCGGCCATTGTCGGTGAGTTGCCGCGGCGGGTGGTCTATTTGTCGGCGCTGACCGCGTCGGCCGGCGGGGTCTGGGGCGAGGTCGAGCAGTTGCTGGCCGAGGCCGGGAAGGACTGGACGTTCCTGAGGCCCGGCGGCTTCGCGGTGAACGCCCAGGCGTGGGCCGCCGAGTTCCGCGCCGGAGACGTCGTACGGCTGCCGTTCCCGCAGGCGAGCCGATCCCTCATCCACGAACGCGACATCGCCGCCGTCGCCGTACTCACCTTGCTGGACGACAAACACATCGGCCAGACCTACGACCTCACCGGCCCCGAGTCCCTCACCCAAGCCGACCAGGTCCGCACCATCGCCCAAGCAGTCAGCAAGCAGATCCGAATCGAGGAACTGGACGCCGCCGCAGCCCGCCAGTCAATGCTCGACCTAGGCGCAGACCCAACCCTCGCCGACTCCTCCGTCGCCTACTGGGCCTCCCTCGTCAACAACCCCGAACCCGTCACCACCACAGTCCCCACCCTCACCGGCCGCCCGGCTCTCACCTTCGCCGCCTGGGCCAAAGAACACGCCGACGAGTTCCACCCAACTCACTCCTGAGGCGGCTCGGCCGGAGGCTGCGGCTCGGCGGGTGGCGCGGGCTCGGTGGGTGGTTTTGGCTCGGGCGGTGGCGCGGCTTCGGCTGCGGGGTCGGTAGGTGCGGGTGCCGGTTCGGTTTGTTTGCGGGTACGGCGTTCTGCGCCGCCGGCTCGGCGGGGTCGTGCAGGGGTTGACGCCGCCTGGGCGGGGGCGAGGGGGTCCGGGTCGGGCGAGCCGGGTGGGCGAGGGCCCCAGGAGTCGGGGTCGGGGACGCCGGGTGGGAGGGTGCGGCGGCGGCTGGGGGCGCCGGCGGGAGCGTGGTCCGACTCGCCGGGTTCTTTGGCGCCGGGCCAGGGTTTGGCGACTCGGGAGGCGAGGACGAATTCTTTGCGGAGGGGGTTGCCTTCGAAGCCGTCAGGGAGCAGGAGCGGGATCAGGTTCGGATGGCCGGAGAAGGTGATGCCGAACATCTCGAACGTCTCGCGCTCGTGCCAGTTCGCACCGGCGTACAGGTCCGACAACGACGGCAGCTCCGGCTTGTCGCGCGGCACCAGCGTGCGGACGAGCAGGTGCTCGACGTGCGAACCGCCCCAGAAGTCGGCGAGATGCGACACCACCCGGAACCCGTCGGTGAGCTCGTCGCTCGCGGTCAGGAAGTCGAAGAACGTCAGCCCGACCGCGTCCCGCAGCAGCTCGTGCGTCGCCAGCCAAGCCGACGCCGGTACGTCGACCGCCGCCGGACCGAAGCTGTCCACCTGCGTCGCGGCGATCCCGGCGCCGGTCAGCGCCGCGAGCGCGTCGTTGATCACTGCGGCGTCACCAGGCCGCGGGTGAGTGCGGCCGCGGACGGTTCGTCGTACCGGCTCGTCATGTTCTCGCCGGCGATCTTCTCCTGCAGCTTGAGGATGCCCTGCAGCAACGCCTCCGGCCGCGGCGGGCAGCCGGGCACGTAGACGTCGACCGGGATGATCTGGTCGACGCCTTTCGTCACGCAGTACGAGTCCCAGTACGGGCCGCCCGAGTTCGAGCAGGAGCCGAACGAGATGACGTACTTCGGCTCCGGCATCTGGTCGTAGAGCCGCTTGATCGCCGGCGCCATCTTGTCCGTCACGGTGCCGGACACGACCATCAGGTCGGCCTGCCGCGGCCCGGGCGCGAACGGGATGACACCGAGCCGGATGAAGTCGTGCCGGCCCATCGACGCGGCGATGAACTCGATCGCGCAGCAGGCCAGGCCGAAGTTGAACACCCAGAGCGAGTACTTGCGGCCCCAGTTCAGCAGGTACCGGACCGGCTCGGGCGCGAGCTTGGCCAGCGCACCCACATCCGGCCGCACACTCGGCATCCCCAGCTCGGTCATGCTCGTTAGCCTAGTCCGACAATCTCCTCGGCGAGGATTTCCGGGTACTCGAGCGGCGCGTAATGCCCCACCCCGTCAACCAGCCGAAGCCGTACGTCGCTGAAGAAGTCGTCGAGCCGATCCGACCACGCCCGCGGGAACAGCGGATCGAACTCGGGCCACAGCACCACCGTCGGTACGGCGATCCGGTCGTACGACGCCGGCGCGGACTCGGCCGCCGACACCGCGACCGCACCGGCACCCGCCCGGTACCAGTTGATCGACGCGGTGAACGCGCCCGGCGCCGAGTAGACCTCGACGAGGTGATCCAGCTCCGGCTCGAAGCCCGGCCCGGACCAGTGCGTCCAGAAGTGTCGCAGGTAGGAGCGGACCGCGTCGGGTTTCCCGTCGATCAGTTCCTCGATCACCGGCAGCCGATGGAACGCCTGGTACCAGAACTCCGCCTGCGCATGCTCGGAGAACACCCGCTTCCCGATCCCCGGCAGCGGCGGCGCGATCACCAGACCGTCGATCAGGTCCGGCCGGGTTCGCGCAATCCCCTGCGCGATCCGGCTGCCGATGTCGTAGCCCGCGAGTACCGGACGCTCCAGCCCGAGCTCCTCGATCAGTCCCAGCACGCTCCGGCTCTGAGCGTCGACGCCGTACTGCGCGGGGTCCGCCGACTGCCGGTGCGATCCACCGAAGCCACGCAGGTCGGGCACCACCACCTCGAACCCGCGCTCGGCCAGCAGTGGTGCGAGCCGCCGGTAGTCGGTCCGGTCGCCCGGCCACCCGTGCAGGAGCACCACCGCAGGACCTTCACCGGTCCTGTCGTACACCAGCCTGAACCCATCCACGGCACTCGAAAGCATGGCGCCCATTCTTGACCACTCATGGGCCTCGGCATACCGTCGTGAGTGGACAGGACTGGACAGGTTCATTCGGGTTGGAGACGGCATGGCCGATCAGCTTGAGGTATGGGGGCCGGAGTCCCGGGCGCTCGCGGTGGAGAGCAACGGGCTGAACGTGATCGCGGACGCGGAGCGGAAGGGCCGGCCCAGCCAGTTGTTCTGGCCGTGGTTCGGGGCGAACGTCTCGGTCCTCGGCCTGAGCTACGGCGCGTTCGCGCTCGGCTTCGGCATCTCGTTCTGGCAGGCGTTGATCGCCGGGCTGATCGGTGTCGTGTTCTCGTTCCTGCTCTGCGGTCTGGTCGCGCTGGCCGGCAAGCGCGGTTCGGCGCCGACGATGGTGCTGAGCCGGGCAGCGTTCGGTGTCCGGGGCAACAAACTGCCGTCGCTGGTGTCGTGGGTGCTGACCGTCGGCTGGGAGACGGTGCTGACGATCCTGGCGACGCTGGCGACCGCGGCGGTGTTCGATCGGCTCGGCTGGGGTGGCGGCGATGTGACGAAGGTGGTCGCGCTGGTCGTGGTCGGCGTACTGATCGTTGCCTGCGGCGTCCTCGGGTTCGACCTGATCATGCGGGCCCAGGCGATCATCACGGTCGTCACCGGTGTGCTGACCGTCGTCTACATCGTCCTGGTGGCCGACCGAATCCACTGGAGCACGGTGTCGGCGCTGCCGGGCGGCTCGACCCAGCAGGTGATCGGCACGCTCGTGTTCCTGATGACGGGCTTCGGCCTCGGCTGGGTCAACGTCGCGGCGGACTACTCGCGCTACCTCCCACGCCAGTCGTCCAGCTCCGGTGTCGTTGGCTGGACGACGTTCGGCGCGTCCCTCGCACCCGTCGTACTGCTCTTCTTCGGCCTGCTGTTGGCCGGCTCGTCGGAGGATCTCAGCAAGGCCATCGGCGGTGACCCGATCGGCGCGCTGGCGGCGGCGTTGCCGACCTGGTTCCTGGTGCCGTTCGTGATCGTCGCCGTGCTCGGACTGGTCGGCGGCGCCGTACTCGACATCTACTCGTCCGGCCTTGCCCTGCTGTCGCTCGGCCTGCCGGTCAAACGGTTCGTTGCCGCGTTCATCGATGGCGTCGTGATGATCGCGGGCACCATCTACGTGGTCTTCTACGGCGGCGAGTTCCTCACGCAGTTCCAGGGCTTCCTGATCACGCTCGGCGTCCCGATCGCGGCCTGGTGCGGCATCATGCTGGCCGACATCGCGACCCGGCGGCGCAACTACGCCGAGGCCGATCTCTACGACCCGCGCGGCCGGTACGGCGATGTGCGCTGGCTGCCGGTACTCACGATGCTCGTTGCCACCGGCATCGGTTGGGGCCTGGTCACGAACACCCTCGCGTCCTGGCTGACCTGGCAGGGCTACTTGCTGGGGCCGCTCGGCCTCGGCGGCAAGGACGGCGCCTGGGCCTACGCGAACCTCGGCATTCTCGTCGCGCTGGTGGCCGGGTTCGTCGTACAGCTGGCTGGTGGCGCGTCCGCAGTACGGAAGCAGGAGGTGTGATGGCACCCGTACTCGCGTTGATCGACTTGCAGCGGATCTTCGCCAACCCGGGCTCGGGCTGGGCGGCGCCGGACTTCCAGCGGGTGATCAAACCGACCAAGGAATTGATCGAGATCCTCTCGCCGCAGGTCGTGTTCACAAGGTTCGTGGCGCCGGCCGAGCCGGTCGGCGCGTGGAAGACCTACTACGAGCAGTATCCGTTCGCGCTGCAGCCACCGGACGCGGACGACTACCAGCTCGTCGACGAGTTCAAGGGCGCTCCAACGCTGGACAAGACGACCTTCGGCGCTTGGGGTTCCGAGCTGGCCGGCAAGGTCGGGATCGGCGGACACCTGGTGCTGGCCGGCGTGACCACGGATTGCTGCGTGATCTCCACCGCGTTGGCCGCGGTCGATGCCGGGATCTACGTTCAGGTGGTCGAGGACGCATGCACCGGCTCGGACGAGGCCAGTCACCGGAAGGCGATCGACATCATGCGGCTGTACTCGCCGATGCTGGAGGTCGTCACGGTCGACCAGATCCGCGAGCTGAACCAGTGAGCCGCCGATGCCCGAGATCTCACTGAAGCACGAACGCATCGCGGCGGTCCTGGCCCGGGAAATCCGTTCCGGCCTCGTACGGCGCGGCGCGCAACTGCCGGGTGAGGTCGAACTGGCCAAGCGCTTCGCGGTCAGCCGCAACACGGTCCGCTCCGCACTCGCCGTACTGTCCGAGGACGGTCTGATCACCACCCGCACCGGCAAGGGATCGTTCGTCCTGTACGACGGCCGGCCGCTCGACAGCCGGCTCGGCTGGACCCACGCACTGGCCGAGCAGGGTGTCGAGACGCGGATGCGGACGCTGAAGATCGCGCTGGAGCAGGACTCCGCACTCGCCGATCGGCTTGGGCTCGAATCGCCGGACGTGATCGTCATCGAACGGGTGCGGCAGCTCGCGGACGGCGCGGCGATCTCCCTCGAACGCAGCCGGATCCCCGCCCTGGATTCGCTCCGCGACCTGCCCGAGCGCGGACTCGAGAACGGCTCGATCACAAGGACTCTGCACAGCGCCGGGTTGCACGTCCATCACTGCGAGCAACACCTCCGCGGCCGTCCGCTGGATGCGGGCGAGGCCGAGCTGCTGAGGCGTCCGGAAGGCACTTGGTTCCTGCACACCCGGCGGACCAGCTGGACCGCGGACGACCGCTTCGCCGAGCAGGCCGAAGACCTCCTGGACCCCGACCACTTCGAACTCAGCCTCACGTACGGCTCGATGCCCTAGGCAACCGTCTGCCCACCCGGGGTGACGGGGTAAGGGGGTGGGGGTGGCGGCATAGGGAGTTGTGCTGATGTGGGCGGGCTCCTCAGGCGAGCACTGTCATCTCATCGACAAGCTCCCGGAGGAGATCATGTTCATCTACTCAACCGCCTCCGTCCAGGCTGAGATCAAGTACCGCCAGGACCGCATCAAGCGCGACTTCCAGCGCCCGCTGTGGTTCCAGCGCAAGCCCAAGCGGGAGGCTCCCGAGCCTTGCGCCCCTGAGCTCCGCGCTCGTCCCGCGATGTGAGTGCCAGAGCACCACCCGACCCCCACCCCCGGCGCGGCCGGCTCACCCTCCGAGCCGGCCGCGCCTCCGTCTTTCCGGACCACCGCGGCGCCGGCTGCCCAGACCACCTCGCCGGCTTCCCGGACCACCGGGCGCCGACTACCTAGCGGCGTACCGGACCCCCTTAGGACCAGCTGAGGCCACCTAGGGAGCAGGGATAGGGAGGACTTCCGATGTGCGGGGCTACCTCAGACGAGCAGATTGATGGATGTCGGCAGGGAGCCGGCACCAACCAGGAGGAAACCGAAATGTTCACCACCACTGAGGCAGTCAAGGCAGAGGTCGACTACCGCAGGGAGCGCCTCAGCCGTGACTTCCGCCGGCCCACCCGGAGCACCGGAACCCGCCGGCACCTCGTCCACCTGTTCGGCCGGAAAGCCTGAGGGGAGGCAGACACCATGTTCATGACACCAGACTCGATCAAGGCGGAGACCGCCTACCGGCAGGAGCGGATCAAGCGCGAGTACCGCGCCAAGCCGCGCCAGGAGCAGGCGGAGCGGGCCCCCAAGCCTGAACCGCGGCACGCTCGCCGGGCCCTCCGACCCACCACCGCAGCATGACCACCGAAACCGCCGTTCCTGTACCGATAGCACCGGTCAGGAACGGCGTTTTCATTGCCGCCGGCGACCGCCGGGCGGGATGCCGTCGATTTGTGTCGGCGCCAGGGGCGAAGATGGACGACGTGCCCTGGACTTCGACACCTCTCGTCGGCCGCTCGACCGAGATGGCCGCCCTGCTCAGCGCCGTCGACGACGCCAAAACGCGTCGCGCCGGCGCCGTACTGCTGTCCGGTGACGCCGGCGTCGGCAAGACCCGGTTGCTGGACGAGGTGGCGACCGGCGCGCACGAGCGCGGATTCGGCGTGCTGGTCGGTCACTGCAGCAACTTCGGCGACGCCGGCCTGCCGTACCTGGCGTTCTCCGAGATCTTCGGCCGGCTGGCCGGCGACCGGCCCGATCTGGTCGAGAGCGTCCTGACCAACTTCCCGGCGATCGGCCGCCTGCTGCCGACGCACCGCCTGATCGGCGCCCAGCCCGTGCCGCAGGACGGTCAGCTCGACCGGGCCGCCCTGTTCGACGCCGTGCTCGGGGCGTTCACCGCGCTGTCGACCAGCGAGCCGTTGCTGGTGATCATCGAGGACGCCCACTGGGCCGACGACTCGACCCGGGACCTGATCGGTTTCCTGATCACCCGGCTCACCTCGCAGCGCCTCACCCTGATCGTCTCCTACCGCAGCGACGACCTGCACCGGCGGCATCCGCTCCGCCGCCCAATCGCCGAGTGGTCCCGCAACCCGCGCGTACGAAGGGTGAACCTGCTCCCCCTGGACGCCGACGAGTCCCGCGTCCTGCTGAACTCCCTGCTCACCGAGCCGCTGCCGGAGACCGAAGTACGGCGCATCCTCGAGCGCGCAGGCGGCAACGCATTCTTCACCGAGGAGCTGGTCGCCGCGGCCTCGATGGGCGACGGCGACGCCGTACCGCCGGATCTGGCCGATCTGCTGCTGGTCCGGCTCGATCCACTGTCGGACGAGGCCCGGCAGGTCGCCCGCGTGATCGCGGTCGCGGGCCGGCGCGTCCCGCACGACCTGCTCACCGCCGTCGCCGGGCTGCCCGACCGCGAGCTCGACGACGCTCTGCGCGAGCTCATCGACGCCCACATCATCGACGTACCGACCAGCGATCGGTACTACTTCCGCCACGCGCTGCTGGCCGAGGCCGTGTACGACGATCTGCTGCCGGGCGAGCGAGTTCGTCAGCACGCGGCGTACGTGCAGGCGCTGAAGGACCAGACGGTCGCCGGTACGGCGGCTGAGCTCGCCGGGCACGCCACGCGATCGCACAACCTGCCCGAGGCGTTCGAGGCGCGAGTGCGGGCCGGCGAGGAAGCGATCTCGGTCGCGGCGCCGCAGGAGGCGCTGAAGCACTACGAGCTGGCCCTGGAGCTGTTCCCGAACCGGTCGGCCGAGAGCGCTATCGACAAGACCTGGCTGATCGTCCAGACCGCGACCGCGGCCACGCTGTCGTCCCAGCACCTGCGGGCGGTCAAGATCCTCCGCAAGGCACTGGCCGAGCTGCCGCCGGACGCGCCCAAGAAGGAGCGAGCGCAGCTGCTGCTGCCGCTGGCCGATATCGCCCTGGTCATCGACCAGGACAAAGAGGCGAGCGAGGCGATCACGCAAGCGCTCAAACTGGTCAACGACGAACCGGCCAGCGTCTTCAAGGCGCACGTCGCCTCGCTGTACGCGCGAGTGTCCGACGCGATCGGTCGCCCGATGGAGGCGGAGCGCTGGGCGCACAAGGCGCTGGAGATCGCCCGCGAGGCCGGGCAGGAGTCTGCGGCAGGCGACGCCGGAATCACGCTGGCTCAGCTCCGCCGCCGGGCCGGTGACCCGGAGACCGCGGCGAAGCAGCTGGAGGAGGCCGCCGTACGGGCGCAGTTGACCGGAGATCCAGCTGCGGAGGTGCGGAGCCGGTTCTTGCTCGGGTCGACGCACTACGAGCAGGGGGATCTGGTCAACGCAAAGTCGGCGCTGGCTTTTGCCACCAAGCGGGCGGGCGAGCTGGGGCGGCAGTGGGCGGCGTATGGCTTCGACTCGCGGCGGATGCTCGCGTTGACGCAGTTCATCCTCGGTGAGTGGGACGAAGCCGCCGCGACTGCCCGGACGGACTCGATGACCCCCGCGGCTGCCGCGGCGGCGCTGAAGGCGGTCGAGTTCGCCGTACGGAGTGGGCGGGGTGACACCGCGGTCGCGGAGGAGCTGGAGCGGCTGCGCAAGTGGTGGGACCTCGACATCATGCTGCCGATCATCGGGCTGCAGCCGGCGGTGGACGCCTATCGGCAGCTGGATCAGCCGGCCGAGGCCGAGAAGCTGCTGGCCGATGTGTCGGCGTTGTGTGCGGATGTTTTCCAGACTGAATGGTTCATGGCGCGGGTTCGGTTCTCGGCGCTGGGGATGCAGGTGCTGTGTCACCGGGCGGTGGGTGAGCCGTCCGCGGCTTCAGAGCTGCTCGCTCGGGGCGCTGAGCTGCTCGCGGCTGGGCAGGCGACGGCAGAGAAGGGTCTGCCGCCTGGGCGGTTGATGGGCGTCGAGGGTCTCGCCTGGCTGGCGCGGCTGGAGGCGGAGTGGGAGCGGCTCCGGTGGCTGGTCGGCATCGATCCGCCGACGCCGGAGGAGCACGTGGCGACGTGGGAGCGGACGGTCGACGCTTTTGGCTACGGCTACCTGTTCGAGCAGGCGTGGTCGCGGGTGCGGTTGTCCGCTGCGCTGCGGGCGGCGGGGCGGGTCGCGGAGGCCAACGAGCAAGCCGCTCTTGCCGCAGAGGTTGGCCGGGAGCTGGCGTCGAAGCCGCTGCTTGACGAGAGCGGCGGGGTCGAGAGCGGTGGTGGCGCGGGGAGCCTGACGTCTCGCGAGACCGAGGTGTTGCGGCTGCTTGCCGAGGGCCGGACCAACCGGCAGCTTGCTCGGGAGCTGTACATCAGCGAGAAGACGGTCAGCGTCCACGTCTCCAACATCCTGGCCAAACTCGGCGTCCGCTCCCGCACCGAAGCCGCCGCCGTGGCCCGTCGCGACGGCCTGTTGGATTAGCCGGCCTGCTGGGGTAGACCGGCTGCTGGGGGTAGACGGGCTGCTGGGGGTAGACGGCTGCTGGAGGTAGACAGAGCGGCGCCCCGGCGCGGGTGGGGGCCGCAGCCGGGGCGGGTACTGGATGGTTCTGGTGAGGGTCAGCCGTGGCTACGCCGAGGTTGTTCTGGTTCTTCCTCGCGGCGGGCCCGGGCCCGGGCCAGGTCGTCCGAGGAGGGCTCAGGTGCGCGGTCGAGGTGGGCGATGTCGTCGAAGACGTGCTGGGCGTGGCGCATCCGCCACACCGCGAAGGCGGTCAGCACGACGGCGATCAGCGCGAGCACTACCCAGAGTTGCCACGCCATTGCCTCACCACCCTGCATTCAGACGCTTCCCCCGTGTAATCAAGATAGCCCGGTTCTCACCGCTTGGCGACAGCTTGTACGCAATCCGTAATCCAGACAAGCGTATGCATCACTTTTGTTGCCAAGTGCAAACACAAAGGGTGACCAGGCAACAAGCCGTCACACTCAGCGGGAGTGACTGTCAGTCACCGCGCGGCGTGAGCCGACCACCCCGGAAAAGATACGTCGCGTGTCCATCGACCGGTTCCCGGAACGCCAGCACCTCATGTACGCCGTGCTCGGGCTCGGCCGCGATCAGCTTCGACTCGTCCAGCGGCACCAACCGGGTCCGGCGGGACTCCGGCATCAGCAGCTTGGCCGCCTCACTCACCGGCTCGTCCAGCACCCAGAACTCCCCGTCCTCCAGACTCACGGTCGCGCGCCACAGCACTCCGGCGTACACACCGGTGACCAGCTCGGCGGAGATCTCGACAGGCTCCGAGGGCGGCACCGGTCGCGCGGGCAGCTCGATCCCGGTGGTCTCGCGAAGCACGTGCCCGACGAGTTCGTCGTACAGCGCGGGAGTGTCGCCGCCGTTGGTGAGCAGCGCGATGACGACACCGCGGGACGGGTCCATCCGGAAGTACGCCGACTGCCCCATCGTCCCGCCGTCGTGACCGTAGAGCGGCCCGCCCTCGACCTCGAAGATCACCCAGCCGACTCCCCAGCGCTCGGCGAACGCGCCGGTCTGCGGTGGGTCGACCTGCGGCTGCCACAGCTCGTCGACCATGGCCCGCTCGAGCAACGCGCCATCCAGATGCGCGCGGCCGAACGTGATCAGGTCCTCGGCACTCATCGCCAGCAGCGACCCGGCCGGCGCCATCCCGTGCACGAGGCTCCACACCGAGGCAGCCTCCAGCGGCGCACCTGGGGTCGGCGAGATGTGCCCGACCGCCGCGCGATAGAGCAGCGCCTCGTCCGGAATCGTGGCGACGTGCTCCAGCTCCAGCGGTACGGCGATGTGCTCACGCAGCAACTGGTGATACGGCTTCCCCCGCAGCACCTCCACGATCCGGCCGAGCACGACGAAGCCGGCGTTGTTGTAGGAGAACCCCGCCCCCGGCGGAACCTCCTGCGCCAGTCCCGGTACGACGTCGCGGACGAACAGCTCGACACCGTCGTCACCACGCGAGGTCGGCGTGAACGCGTCGCCGGAGAACCCGCTGGTGTGGGTCAGCAACTGCCGCGGGGTGATGGCTGCCGCAGCCGCCTCGTCGACCAGCTTGAAGTCGGGCAGGTACGCACGGACCGGCCGGTCGAGGTCGAGCTTGCCCTCGGCAACCAGTTGCATGATGAGCGTGGTGGTCCAGAGCTTGGTGATCGAGCCGACCTGGAAGACGGAGTCGGTGGTTGCCTCCACCCCCGTGTTCAGGCTGAGGATCCCGGCCGCGGCCCGGCTGACCTCGACGTCGGCGAAGACCGCGATCGATGCGGCCGGTACGTCGTACTTGCGGATCAGGCGGCCGAGGTTCTCGTCGAGCCAGCTCTGCATGTCAGCTCCTCACTGTGCATCGGAGCCAGTCTTGCATTCAGTAGGCTCGGCGGCATGCCTGCCGGGAGCCGCTCGTGAAGGTCCTGTCCGCCGCCGATGTCCGTCGTGCTGTGCCCATGAGTACGGCGATCGACGCCGTCCGGGAGGCGTTCCGCGAGCTGGCGGCCGGGAAGTTCGTGCTTCCGCCGCGCCAGATCTTCGGCAACGGCTCGGTGCTGGTGATGTCGGCGTACCACACCCCGACCGGGACCGCCGTGGTGAAGAAGATCGGCATCGCACTGGACCAGGTGCCGGCGATCCGGGCCACCGTGATCTGGACCGGCGGCGGCGACCAGCTCGTCGCGGACGGCGGCTCGATCACGACCCTGCGGACCGGCGCGGTGGTCGGCGTCGCCACCGACCTGCTCGCCCCGGCTGACGCATCCCGGCTCACCGTGATCGGGACCGGCGCTCAGGCGCCCGACCAGGTCCGCGCGGTTCTCGCCGTACGACGGATCGCCGACGTCACCATCACCGGTCGCAACGCCGACCGCGCCGCGGCGTTGAGCACAGCGCTGGCCGGCGAGTTCCCGGAGGTGAAGTTCACCCCGAGCACGTCGATCGAGGACTCGCTCGACGCCGACGTCATCTGCTGCGCGACTTCGTCCGCCACGCCGCTCTTCGACGTTGGCGCGCTCCCCGACCGAGTCCACGTCAACGCCATCGGCGCCTTCCGCCCGACCATGCGCGAACTCCCCCGCAACCTCCTCGCCAGCGCCTCCGTCGTGCTGGTCGACCAGATCGAAGCCGCCCTGGAAGAGTCCGGCGAAATCATCGACGCCATCGACTCCGGCGCCCTCAAAACCACCGACCTGCTGGAACTCGGCCAAGCCCTCTCAGCACCCCCGCAGACGAGCGGCCGCACAGTCTTCAAGTCGGTCGGAATCGGCCCCCAGGACTGGGCCATAGCCGCCGCCCTCGCCCGCGCCTAGCCCGCTCCCCTTTGGTGGGTTCACCCATCAAACGGTGGGTTCCCGGCCCGCAGGCCGTGGGGGAACCCACAAGCTGATGGGTGAACCCACCAAATGCGAGGGCTGGGTCAGGTCCAGCGGAGGACGTCTTTGCGCCAGGCGTAGAGGAGGCCTACGGCGACGAAGGCGAGGAAGACGAACATTTCGATGAGGGTGGCGAAGCCGAGGGCCGCGAAGATGGTGGCCCAGGGGAAGAGGTAGATCGCGTCGACGGCGAAGATCACGTAGAGGTAGGCGAACAGGTAGTAGCGGATGTGGACCTGCGCCCAGCCTTCGCCGACCGGGTCGACGCCGGACTCGTAGGTCTTGAGCTTGCCCTCGGTCGGGTACGTGACGGTCAGCGCCTTGTTCAGCGCGAAGGCACCGATGAGTCCGAGCAGCCCCAGTACGACGACCGCCGCGACGACTCCGTAGCTCTCCGACACGAACAACAGCTTAGTTCGTGCAGAGCATCATGGAGTCGACGGCGACGTAGGGGCCGTAGCCGGATTTGATGTCGGCGAGCTGCAAGCGCAACCGGCTGACGCCGAGGATCTTGTGGTTGAGCCAGGTCTCGGTCTCCTGCGCCATCCGCACCGACGCCAGCGTCGTACGCCCGTCGTGCAGTGAGAGCCGCACGGTCCCGTCGGTCAGGTTGCCGAACCAGTTCCGCACCCAGCTGCAGCCGGTCGCATCGACGTCGACCCAGACGAACCCGCCCTTGTTCGCCAGCAGATCCGCCTCGGCCCGCCGCGGCCCTTCACTGGGCGGAATCACGTTGACCTGCGGCGCGCCCTTCCCACCCGTCGCCAGCACACCTCTCTTGAAGATCCCTCGCCACACGAAATGCTTGAAGCTGATCCCCGGCGAGGCAGCACTCGCGTACGGCGCCTGTGCGGCGACGGCGATCCGATACGTCCGGATCGACCCCGGCTGCCGGGTGGTGATCGTCACGCTGGTCCCGGACGACGAGCCGTGGCCGACCTCCTGCCACCGCTTCGCCGACGAGTTCCACTGCTGCAGCGCGATCCGGGTCCCCGTTCGCGGCGCCGGCGACAATGTCCCGGCCACCGTGATCACGCCCTTGGTGTAGTCCGTGGTGCGGATGCTCGCGATCTTCGCCGTACGCACGGGAACCGCGGCCGAGGCGCGAGTCGCCGTACTGCGACTGAGACTCAGCGCAGTGTCCGCCGGCGCGATCGGAGCGGCACACGCGGTGAGCGTGAAAACAGTCAGCAGTCCGGCAACCGCACGGAACATGGTGGAACTCCCCGAAGTGATCACAGTGTGATGAAGACACCCTGCCGGTTCGGACTCCGTATCGCAAGCGAGCCCTTGCGGACTGTGACATCGGCAGATTTCGTCCTAGCCGACGAATCTCACTCCCTAACACCGTGTCCCAGGCTGTGGACCAGCGGGGCTTCCGCATGGTTCCGTACTAAGGGCGAACTAATATTGGGGTTATCGCCCTGACATGGGGGGATCGACGTGCCGTCCACGAAGCGGCAGGCCGACCCAAGCTTCGACTTGGAGATGAACAGAACAGTGACCATCGAGGTCAAGCAGCTCGACCGCGTGGTGATCCGCTTCGCCGGCGACTCCGGCGACGGGATGCAGCTCACGGGGGACAGGTTCACAGCGGAAACGGCTTCGTTCGGCAATGACCTGTCGACGTTGCCCAACTTCCCCGCGGAGATCCGGGCACCAGCCGGAACCCTGCCGGGTGTGTCGTCGTTCCAGCTCCACTTCGCCGACCACGACATCCTGACGCCTGGTGATGCGCCCGATGTGCTGATCGCGATGAACCCGGCCGCACTCAAGGCGAACCTGGGCGACGTTCCGCGCGGCGCCACTCTGATCGTCGACACCGCGGACTTCACCGCCCGCAACCTGAAGCGGGTCGGGTACGACGAGAACCCGCTGGAGACCGGTGAACTCGACGGCTACCACGTGGTCCCGCTGAACCTGACCGCGATGACGGTCGAGTCGGTCAAGGAGTTCGGGCTGACCCGCAAGGACGCGTCCAGGGCGAAGAACATGTACGCGCTCGGCCTGGTGTCGTGGCTGTTCCAGCGGCCGGTCGACACCACGATCACGTTCCTGGAGACCAAGTTCGCCTCCAAGCCGGACATCCGCGACGCCAACATCGCGGCCTTCCGGGCGGGCTACAACTTCGGCGAGACGGCCGAGGAGTTCTCGGTCCGGTACGAGGTGAAGCCGGCGGTCATGCCGACCGGCACGTACCGGAACATCTCCGGCAACCTCGCGCTGGCGTACGGCCTGGTCACGGGCGCGCAGCGGGCCGGCCTGCCGCTGGTCCTCGGCGCGTACCCGATCACCCCGGCCTCCGACGTACTGCACGAGCTGTCCAAGCTCAAGCGGTTCAACGTCACCACCATCCAGGCGGAGGACGAGATCGCCGGCGTCGGAGCGGCCCTGGGCGCGTCCTTCGGCGGTGCGCTTGGCGTGACCACGTCGTCCGGCCCGGGCATCAGCCTGAAGTCCGAGACGATCGGCCTCGGCGTGATGCTCGAGCTGCCGCTGGTCGTCTGCGACATCCAGCGCGCCGGGCCCTCGACCGGTATGCCGACCAAGACCGAGCAGGCCGACCTGCTGCAGGTGATGTTCGGCCGCAACGGTGAGGCCCCGCTGCCGGTGCTCGCGGCCCAGTCCCCCGCGGACTGCTTCGCGATCGCGGTCGAGGCGGCGCGGATCGCCGTCACCTACCGCACGCCGGTGGTCGTGCTGTCCGACGGCTACCTGGCAAACGGCTCCGAGCCGTGGAAGATCCCGGTGATCGAGGAGCTGCCGACGATCGACCCGAACTTCACGCTCGAGCCGAACGCGACCAACGACAAGGGCGAGCCGACGTACCTCCCCTACCTCCGCGACCCGGAGACCCTGGCTCGTGCCTGGGCGATCCCGGGTACGGCGGGCCTGGACCACCGCATCGGCGGTCTGGAGAAGGAGGACAAGACCGGCAACATCTCCTACGACCCGGCCAACCACGACCTGATGATCCGGACCCGGCAGGCCAAGGTGGACGGTATCGCCGTCGACCCGATCACGGTCGACGATCCGGACGGTACGGCGAAGGTGCTGGTGCTCGGCTGGGGATCGACGTACGGGCCGATCGGGGCCGCTGTCCGCCGGGTCCGCAAGGTCGGCGGCAAGATCGCGCAGGCGCACCTGCGGCACCTGAACCCGCTCCCGCCGAACCTCGGCGACATCCTGAAGAGCTACGAGAAGGTCCTGGTCCCGGAGATGAACCTGGGCCAGCTGGCGCTGCTGCTGCGGTCGAAGTACCTGGTCGACGTGGTCTCGTACGCGCAGGTCCGCGGCATGCCGCTGGGCGCGGCCGAGCTGGCCGGGGTGATCGGCAACCTGGTCGAGGAGACCGAGGGCATCGACGACGACGCCCGCCACCTGGGGCTGGCCGCGGCCAGCCTGAAGCACGGTGAAGCCGCACTGAGCGACGAGCTGCACCAGTCGGAGGGAGCACGATGAGCACGGTCGAGCTCGGCATGCCGAGCCTGCCGAACGGTCTGCGCGGCGTCCCTGCCGCGACCGAGCCGCAGAACCGCAAGGAGTACGTGTCGGACCAGGAGGTCCGCTGGTGCCCGGGCTGCGGGGACTACGCCGTACTGGCCGCGTTCCAGGGGTTCCTGCCGGAGCTCGGGATCAAGCGCGAGAACGTCGCGATGGTCTCCGGCATCGGCTGCTCGTCCCGGTTCCCGTACTACCTGTCGACGTACGGCATGCACTCGATCCACGGGCGCGCGCCGGCGATCGCGACCGGCCTCGCGGTGTCCCGGCCGGACCTGAGCGTCTGGGTGGTGACCGGTGACGGCGACGCGCTGTCGATCGGCGGCAACCACCTGATCCACACGCTGCGGCGGAACGTGAACATGAAGATCCTGCTGTTCAACAACCGGATCTACGGCCTGACGAAGGGTCAGTACTCGCCGACCTCCGAGCCGGGCAAGGTGACCAAGTCGACGCCGATGGGCTCGGTGGACAACCCGTTCAACCCGGTCTCGCTGGCGCTCGGCGCGGAAGCGACGTTCGTGGCCAGGACGGTCGACTCCGACCGCAAGCACCTGACGTCGGTGCTGCGCGAAGCCGCGGAACACCGGGGTACGGCGTTCGTGGAGATCTACCAGAACTGCCCGATCTTCAACGACAACGCGTTCGAGGCGTTCAAGGACCCGGAGACCCGGGACGACGCGATCATCCCGCTAGTGCACGGTGAGCCGATCCGCTTCGGCAAGGAAGGCCGGCTCGGCGTGGTTCGCGACGGGTTCGCCTCGCTGGCCGTTCGCGAAGTGGCTGACCTACCGAACGGCGAGGCCGACCTGGTCGTCCACGACGCGCACACCGACGACCCGGCGTACGCGTTCGCACTGTCCCGGCTGACCGACGCCGGCGTCCTGCACCGCGCCCCGATCGGCGTCTTCCGCTCGGTCGAGCGGCCGGCGTACGACGACCTGGTCCGTCAGCAGATCACGACGGCGCAGGAAGCCCAGGGCACCGGCGACCTCCAGTCCCTGGTCACCGGCACCGACACCTGGACGGTCAACTGATCAATTCGAGCAGGGTGATGCCGGCGGCCCGGTCAAGGTGGTGAGCAGTCAGCCCCGCCTTCCGGGCCGCCAGCACGTCCAGCTCGAGGTTGTCGCCGATCATGACCGTGTACGACGGCTCGACACCTAACGCTTGGCAGGTCATCAGGTAGGCCGCGCTGTCGGGCTTGCTGACGCTTAACGACTCCGACGTACAGACGACGTCGACCAGGTCGGCTAGCCCGATCGCGGCCAGCTTGGCGTTCTGCTGCGTCGTACTCCCGTTGGTCAGCACGCCGATCCGCCAACCGTTGCTGCGGGCAACTTCCAGGGCCGGTCGCGCGTCCGGGAAAGCGGCCCAGCTCGCCTCGTAGTGCTGGAGGAACCCGGCGAAGATCGTGTCCAGCTCGGCATCGGTCGACGGCACGGGGTGGTCGATCAACGGCAGGAACTCGCGCAACCGCCCGCGTCGCTGCCCTTGATGGGTCAGGACCCCGGCCAGCCACTGGTTGAAGTTGCGGTCCTCGATTTCGAACCACTGCGCGAGCAGTTCGTCGGACAGCGTGCCACCCAGCGATGGCACCCAGCCGTGCAGCGCCGTGATCACCGACGCGGTGTGGTCGAAGAGGGTGTTGTCCAGATCGAAGATGACTGCTTTCACGCACGCACCACCGAGTCGCGGTTCAGCTCGCGGTGGTTCGCGTACCCGGACAGCGCCAGCGTGAGATCGAGCTCGGCCAGGAAGCACCGCAGCACGTGCTCCACGCCCGCCTGCCCAGCCAGCGCGAGGCCGTAGAGCAACGGCCGACCCAGCAGCACCGCCTTGGCTCCCAATGCGAGTGCCTTTGCCGCGTCAGCGCCCGTACGTACGCCGGAGTCGAACAGCACGGTCAGTTGCTCACCAACCGCATCCGCGATGGCCGGCAGTGCGTCCAGCGACGCGATCGCGCCGTCCACCTGGCGGCCGCCGTGGTTCGAGACCACGATGCCGTTCACGCCGTGCTCGGCGGCGAGCTTCGCGTCGTCGACGGCGGTGATTCCCTTGAGGACGATCGGCCCGTCCCAGTTGTCGCGGAGGAAGGAGAGCTCGTCCCAGCTCAGGCCCACGTTGGGGAACATCTGCGCCCAGTGCATCACCGCGGCGGCCGGGTCCTCCGCGACCGGCTTCGCCAGCTTCGCCTGGAAGGCCGGGTCGCTGAAGTAGTTCGCCAGCCCGTCTCCCTTGAGGAACGGCAGGAAGCCGCGATCCAGGTCGGCCGGCCGGTAGCCGATCGTTCCGGTGTCGAGGGTGACGACCAGAACGCCGTACCCGCTGGCCTTTGCACGTTGGAGGAAGCTGAGGCAGACGTCGCGGTCGGTCGGCCAGTAGAGCTGATACCACTTGCTGGCGCACTCGATCTGCTCGAACGCGTGGCTCGCCTGCGTCGAGTGCGTGTAGGTCAGGCCGAGCGCGTCGGCGGCCCGCGCGGTCGCCAGCTCGCCGTCGGGATGCGCCAGTGTCTGTACGCCGATCGGCGCGATCAGCACCGGCGCCGGCATCGCCGTACCGAGGATCGTGCAGGACAGATCCCGCTCGGTGCTGCCGCGCATCATCCGGGGTACCAGGCGCCATCGATCAAAGGCTGCCAGGTTCGCCCGGGCGGTCGCGCCGCTGCCCGCGCTCGGCACGATGTACCCCATCGCCTCCGCCGACAACGTCCCCGCCGCCTGCGCCTCCAACCGCCCCAGATCCGTCGTGATCTCCGGCCGCACCCCCTGCAACATCCCCTGCAGGTAAATCTGCAACTGGTAGTCCCCAAAGTTGGCCATCCCGGATCCTTACACGGGGCCGAACCGCCAGGCCATCACAACCGAGCCAAGCGCGGGCACCGGCGCTCATGGCCGGCAGCGAGCGCCACTTGTGATGGCCTGGCGGTCCGCATCGCGGCCTCTGCGACAATCAGGCGTGACAACTTCGGTAACTCCTGACACGACCGCCCGGCATGTCGGGCTGGCGCTGTTCGCGCTGGCGACCGGCGGATTCGCGATCGGGACCACCGAGTTCGTCACGATGGGCCTGCTGCCGCAGATCGCGGACGGGGTGGGCATCTCGATCCCGACCGCTGGTCATGTCGTCTCGGCGTACGCGATCGGGGTCGTCGTCGGTGCCCCGGTGATCGCGGCGCTGGGAGCGCGGACCGGGCGGAAGCGGCTGCTGCTGGGGCTGATGGCGGTGTTCGTGCTCGGCAACGTGCTCTCGGCCGTTGCCTCCAGCTACGAATTCCTGATGGCCGCCCGGTTCCTGACCGGCGTGCCGCACGGCGCGTTCTTCGGGATCGGCGCGGTCGTCGGCGCCTCGATGGTGCCGGCCAGCCGGCGGGCCTGGGCGGTCTCGATGAGCATGGTCGGTCTGCCGGTCGCCAACGTCATCGGCGTACCGCTGACCACGCTGATGGGGCAGAAACTCGGCTGGCAGGCACCGTTCCTCGCGGTCGGCGGGCTCGGGCTCCTCACCCTCGTCGCGGTCTGGTTCTGGGTCACGCCGCAGCCGGTCGGCAGTGACGTCAACGTCCGCAGTGAGCTAAGCGCGCTGGCCCGGCCGCAGGTATGGATGGCGCTGCTGGTCGGCATGGTCGGCTTCGGCGGGATGTTCGCTACGTACTCCTACATCACGCCGACGATGACGGAACTGGCCGGTTTCTCCGAGGCCGCGGTCACCATCGTCCTGGCCGTGTACGGCGTCGGCATGACCTGCGGCACCGTGATCGGCGGCCGCCTCGCCGACCGCAATCTGATGGCCAGCCTGTACAGCGGCCTGATCGCCGTGATGGTGGTGCTCGGTACGTTCGGCTGGCTCGCGCAGACCAAGCCGACCGCGTTCGTCGGAGTGTTCGCGATGGGGTTCTCGGCGAGCATCCTGGTCCCGGCGCTGCAGACCCGCCTGATGGACGTCGCACACGAAGGCCAGTCGCTGGCCGCGTCCCTCAACCATTCGACCCTGAACATCGCGAACGCGCTCGGCGCCTGGCTCGGCAGCGTCGTACTGGCCGCCGGCTACGGCTACGAATGGCCCAGCCGAGCCGGTGCCGCACTCGCGGCGGCCGGTCTGATCCTCGCCCTGGTTTCCGGCTTGATGGATCACCAGACACGACCTCATCACCGCCGACTTGGTTAGATCGGTGTATGGCGACAATGACGTTGGGTGCCGCTGACGTCGTACGGCGGCGTGGGCTGCGGCAGATGCGGATGGTGGCGCTGTCGTTGCTTGGGCTGGCGGCGGTGATCTATGTGGCCACGCTGCACCGCGACGGCGGCTGGGGATATCTGAACGCGGCGGCCGAGGCGGCGATGGTGGGTGCGCTGGCGGACTGGTTCGCCGTCACCGCGCTGTTCCGCCACCCGTTGGGATTGCCGATCCCGCACACGGCGATCGTGCCGACACGGAAGGACAGTCTGGCCGAGAGCCTGGAGCAGTTCGTCACCGAGAACTTCCTGTCCAAGGAGGTGGTGGCGGAGAAGATGCGCACCGCCGAGGTGAGCCGCCGGGCCGGTGAGTGGCTTGCCGCCGGCAACCACGCCGAGCGGATCGTGGCCGAGGGCGCCCGGACCATCGGCGCGGCACTGCCCAGGCTCGGCGACGAGGACGTGACCGCCTTCGTGCAGGGGTCGTTGCTGCCGCGGTTCGTCCGGGAGCCGCTGAGCCCGATCGCCGGGCACTTCCTCCAGTCGGTGGTCGACGACGGCGCCCACCACGCGTTGTTCGATCTGCTGATGGTCGAGGCGCACGACTGGCTGCGCGACAACCGGGAGATCCTGACCGAGGTCGTCGGTCCGCGGGCGCCGCGCTGGTCGCCGCAGTGGGTCGACCGGCTGGTGATCGACCGGATTCATCGCGAGGCGCTGGCCTGGCTGGCCGACGTACGGGACAACCAGTCGCATGCGGCCCGGCAGGCGGTCGACCGGCTGCTCAGCCAGCTCGCCGACGACCTGCAGAACGATCCGGAGATGATGGCGCGGTTCGAGACGTTCAAGGGCCGGATGCTGACGCACCCAGACATGGGATCCAGCCTGACCGCCGTGTGGGACGCCGTACGCAAAGCACTCATCGAGTCGATCAACGATCCGTCGAGCACCTTGCGAGTACGCGCGACCACAGCGCTACAGGATCTCGGTAAGCGGCTGCAGAACGACGACGAGCTGAGGACGAAGGTGGACGTCCGCGCCGCCGAGGCGGTCGGCTATGTCATCCGCACCTACGGCAACGAGATCGTCTCTGTGATCTCTGACACCATCGAACGCTGGGACGGCCGCGAAGCCGCCGCCCGGATCGAACTCCACGTCGGCCGCGACCTCCAGTTCATCCGCATCAACGGCACGGTGGTCGGCGCCCTGGTCGGCCTCATCATCCACACCCTCAGCCAGCTGCTCTGACCCGTTCGGGCAAAAGACTGGCGCGGCGGCGCTCGGCCATGAGAGCGTAACCATCGCCCCCCACAATCAAATCGCAACATTCGCCGCGTCACCTGCATCTAAGCGGGTGACGCTGTTCCGCCTGGGGTAAGTGGGGATATTGGTATGAGATTCACTTGGCTGCGCTCTGGCGCGCCTGCGACCAGTCGACGAGTGCGGCCGAGGACAATGATCGCGGCGCTGATCGCACCAGTGCTGCTGGTGACCGTGGTCCAGGCGACCAGTCAGGATTCCGCCGACGCCGCGGTGTCGATTCCGACCGGCTTCACGCCGGTACCGATCCCGACCGGTCAGCCCGAAGGCAATCTGACGAACTTCGAGTTCCTGCCCGACGACCGGGTGCTGACTCTTGGCCGGGACGGCCAGGTCACGGTCGTTTCGAACGACGCGCCGCCGAGAACGGTCACCACGATCCCCAACGCCGCACACACCGGGGACCTCGGTGCGCTCGGCCTCACGCTGGCGCCGGACTACGCCACCACGGGGAAGCTCTACGTCCTGTACGCGCGCGACACCGCGGACGGTCGCGTCCTCCGGGTCTCCCGCTGGACGGCCGAACCGGCGGCCGACCCGACCTCGCTGACCGGCGAGGAGGTCCTCCTCGAGACACCGCTGCTGACGAGCATCTACCACGGCGGCGGAACCGTCCTGGTCGCACCGGACGGCAAGCTCCTGGTCAGCATCGGCGACAACGCCGCGCCGATGACGTCGGCGAACCCCGAGGCCATGCGAGCCCAGAACCTCGACGTCCCGTTCGGCAAGGTCCTGCGGATCGATCCGGCCACCGGCGCCGGTGTAGCCGGCAACCCCTACTTCAACGCGGCCTCCCCGTCGTCGTGGCGGAGCAAGGTGTACGCCTACGGTCTCCGCAACCCGTTCCGGATGTCGGTCGACCCGACGAACGGTCGCGTGATCGTGGGAGACGTCGGCTGGAGCTCGTACGAGGAGCTCAACTCGTTGACCGCGGGCGCCAACTACGGCTGGCCGTGCTACGAAGGTGTGGCCAAGCAGGCGAAGTACTCGGCCACGGCAGCATGCGGACCGATCTATACGCAGTCGGTCACGGCACCGCTGTACTACTACTCGCGGGCCGGCATTCAGGGCTCGATCACCGGTGGCACCTGGTACACCGGTACGTCGTACCCAGCGGCGTACCAGGGCGCGTACTTCTTCTCCGACTACTCGCAGCAGAAGCTCTGGACGATGATGATCGATGCCCAGGGCAAGGTGACGCGCGCGCCGGAGACCTCGGGTTTCGCCACCGGCATCGGCGGCCCGGTCGCGATGAAGACCGGTCCGAACGGCGACATCTATTTCGCGGACATCATTTCCGGCAATCTGATCCGGCTGCGCTACTCGGCCGGCAACCGCGCACCGATCGCCCAGGCCGCCACGACCGTGGACCCGGCGACCCTGACCGTCAGCTTCGACGCCTCGACGTCGTACGACCTGGACGGCGACAACCTCACCTACGCATGGGACTTCGGGGACGGTTCGCAAGGTACGGGCGCCGTGGTGACGCACACCTATGCGGCTGCCGGGAAGGTCACTGCGAAGCTCACGGTCACGGATTCGTTGGGACTCACGGCGACGAAGGACATTGTCGTCGTGCCGAACAACCATCCGCCGGACCTCACGCTGAACGGGCCTGACAAGAAGTACGCCGTTGGTGACACGGTCTCGCTGAGTGCTTCGGCGACTGATGCCGAGGACGGTCCGCTCCAGGTGTCCTGGCGGACGGATCTGATTCACTGCGCCCCCGATGGTGGGTGCCATCAGCATCCGGGGCAGACCAGCACTGGAGCGACGTACTCCGATCTGTTTGATGACCACGGTGACATGACCACCATGCAGGTGACGGCCTGGGCGACGGACTCGGACGGGACGGTCACGCAGCAGGTGTACAAGGCGGAACCGGACCTGCGCACGCTGACCGTGGTGGCTCCGGTCCCGGTGCTCATCAACGGTGACCAGCGGGTCAGCGTGAAGGTGACCGTGGGCTCCCACAACGAGCTGGCGCCGCCCGCCATGTCCGGGACCCAGGTGTTCACCAACTGGTCCGATGGTGGGATGCGGACGCGGTCGCTGACGATGCCTGCGAGTGATGTGATCCTGACCGCGAACTACGCCAAGTTCGTGCCCGGCCGGTACGCCGACTACAACGGTGACGGCCGTACCGATCTCCAGGTCTTCCAGCCCGGCACGACCACCTGGCTGGACCGCAACTTCCACACCCTTCAGCACGGTGCGGCCACCGACATCCAGGTCCCGGCCGACATCAACTCGGACGGACGAACCGACATCGTGAGCTGGCGGCCTTCGGACGGTGTCTGGCGAGCACGTGGGTTCGCCGAGGCGCAGTGGGGCGCGAATGGGGACATGCCGGTTCCGGGCGACTATAGCGTCGACGGTCGTACGGATCTCGCGGTCTGGCGGCCAAGCACCGGCGACTGGCTGGTGCGGAACGTCATGACGGTGCGGTGGGGCCAGAAGGGCGACATCCCGGTGCCTGGCGACTACAACGGCGACGGCAAGCTGGAAACCGCCGTGTTCCGTCCGTCGACGGGAATGTGGTGGATCCGCGGCAAGTCAGCAATCCACTGGGGCGAACCCGGGGACATTCCGGTCGCGGGTGACTTCATCGGCGACAAGAAGACCGAACTCGCGATCTGGCGTCCGGCAACTGGGACCTGGTGGATCAACGGCCGCACCGCCCAGCGCTGGGGCGAGACCGGCGACATCCCGCTCACCGGTGACTTCACCGGCGACGGCAAGACAGACCTCGCCATCTGGCGCCCCTCAACCGCCACCTGGTGGATCAACGGCCAGCCCGCCGTCCAATGGGGAACTCCCACCGACAAGCCGATCCCCCGCCCCCTCGGCTCTCTCAAGTAACACGTGTTCTGAGGTTGCGGGCTTCGGCGTCGGCGCGGGTCATCGTGAGACCGGCTTGGGGTTGTCACCGTAGCGGTTGGGGGTTGGGGTGCCGTTGAACACGGCGTACTTCTTGAGGGCAGTGATGAACCACGTCATGCCCTGATCGTGCGGAGTGACGTCGGCAACCAGATCCGGAAGGACGTGATCGCGTCCGGATCTGTGGGGAAACCTGCCGGATTCCTGGGGTCAGGCCGGCGCGCGGCGGTACTTCGACGGAGGTACGCCGTACCGGTCGAGGAACGCCTGGCGGAGGGACTCGGTCGACCCGAAGCCGCATTGCCGGGCGACCGCGCCGAGGGGCAGCTCGGTCGACATCACCAGGTGTGCGGCGGCTTCGGTCCGGACGCCGCGGACGTACTGCGCCGGCGTCTGCTCGACGTGGGTCAGGAAGAGCCGCGACAGATGCCTCTCGCTGACACCGGCGAAGCGGGCCAGCACCGGCGTGCTGAGGTCGCTGTTCAGGTGGCTCACGATGTGGTCGCGAAGACGTCGTACGAGGAGATCGCCGCTCAACCGGGTCGCCACGAACATGCTCATCTGGGACTGCCCACCCGGCCGCTGCAGGTACGCGACCGTGCCCATCGCGACGCCGCGGGCCAACGCCTCGCCGTGGTCCTCCTCGATGAAGGACAAAGTGAGGTCGAGAGCACTCGTCACCCCACCCGACGTCGCCACCTGCCCGTCGCGGATGTAGATCGGGTCGGCGTCGACCTGTACGTCGGGGTAGCTCTCGGCGAGCTTGTCGGCGTACATCCAATGCGTGGTGGCCCGGCGACCAGTGAGCAGACCCGCTTCGGCGAGCACCGTCGCGCCCGTACAGGCCGATGACACCCGGCGGGCGAGCGCGGCCAGGCGTCGTACGTGACCCACCAAGCGAGGGTCCGACGCCGCCTCCTCGTGGCCGAGCCCTCCGGACACCATCAAGGTGTCGAAAGGCTCGTTGAACCGCTCGAGGGCCTCGTCCGCCTGCAGCTGGATACCCGAGTCACAGGTGATGCTGCGCCGGCCCAGCGTCAAAAGCATTGCCCGGTACGGCGGACTGGCCCCGATCCGGTTCGCGATGTCGAGACACGACGTCACACAGGCGATGTCCAGCAGCTCGACACCGTCGTACGCCACCACGGCGACCAGACGTTCGTCCATCCGCTCACGCTAGATCCCGCAGTTCGGGGCGTCCCAGACGTTGCTGCTGCGGATATCCACGTGCGTGTGGTCGTTGTGCCCTGGGTAACCGGGCCCGAAGATGCCGCCGAAGCCGTGGTTGCGGGCTTGTTTGGCGAGGGTGCAGAGGGAGTGGACGCCGACCAGGTCGGCCGCGCGGCCGTACAGATGCTGGCTGTTGCTCGCACCGCCGACCGAGTTGTTGCACGCGGTGCTGCGGAATCCGCTGGTGATGTTCAGCGGCTGGTCGCCGAGCGCGTGCCGCATCGCCTCGAGCTGCCACATGGTCTGCAACGCGTTCGCCTTCGTCGCCGCCTCCGACAGCGGACCGCCGTCGTACCCGGAACCACCGCAGCCGTCGTCCAGCTCGGAGTAGGTGAAATGGATCGGCGTGCAGTCGTCGTCCTGCAGCGCGTAGATCTTGCTGAATGTCGCCGGCCCGGCGATCCCGTCCGAGCCCAGCCCGTACGCCGACTGGAACCGCTGTACCGCGGCCTTGGTCGCCGGGCCGAAGGCGCCGTCGGTCGCCAGATGCCCGCCGTACCCGGGGTAGCCCGCGACGCGGATCTGCAGCTGGCGCACGTCCTCGCCGCTGGCTCCTTCGCTGAGCGTGCGACCCCAGGTGTAGCAGCCGTCGGCATGCGCCTCGGTCGCGGTCAGGACCTGGCTGGTGGTGAGCGTGGCGGCGAACAGCAGGAGTACGGCGAGAAGCCGGGGAATCGACCTGATCATGGATACCTCCGGGGCGGTGAAGGAACCTGTCACCGGCCAGCATCGCGTCACAATCCGCCCGTTGGCCAGTACTCAGCGAAACTTTCCGCCAACGCCAGGCAACCAGCTCCGACTATTCAGACCCAGCTGTGCAGGTCCGCTGCGTCTTTGGCCAACTGTTCCGGCGAGTCATCGGCGACGAACTCCAGCAGGGCGTTGATCTCCCGGGGTTCGGCGGCGAGCCGTTCCAGGACCCGGCGCCAGAGCGACTCGCGAGCTGCCAGCGGGAGGCGGGTGCTGGAGGGCCACCAGGAGAAGACGTGGACCGTGCTCAGCCACGGCATCAGGGCCTCGAGTTGCCCCAGGCACTCGGCGTCCCCGACGTCGACCGGCGGCTGCCAGTAGGTCTTGAGGTTCGGGGCGCCGACGTCGAGCAGCAGGGTGATGGTCGAGTCGACCTCGTCGGTGAGCGTGTTGCGGTGGAACTCCATCGCGATCTCGATATCCGACCCGGCCGCCATCTCCGCAAGCTCCGCGAGACCGCGGGTCACCGCCATCCGGTCGCCCACCCCCGCTTGCGCCGTACCGACGTTGCCTGCCCAGACGCGAATCCTCGGCGCACCGAGCGCGGCGGCCGTGGCGACGGCCGAGCGCATCTCCTCGCGGTCGACGCTGCCGGCCCGCAAATAGGAGCCGTACGCCGCTATCGCCAGCCCACGCTCCTCCGACAACGCCTTGACCCGCCGCGCGACCGGCAGATTCCCGAGCGGGACATGGACGTCGCCACCCCACTCGATCGTCCCCAGCCCAGCCCTGGCCGCCACGTCCACCACCTCATCGGCCGTCAACTGGCGGAACGTCACCGAGACCAGACCGGTCCTCACACCCACGCGAGCCTCCTCGTGTCCACCCCTCCATCCAACCGCATCACACCAGCCCACCAACTGGTGCAGCCGCCAGTGGACGCCGGCCCGTCTCACGTCATGAGCAAAGTGGTTGGATGCCACTGTCCGTCGGGCTTAGGGTGTGGGTTGTGCCAGAACAGCGGAGAGGGTTCGCCTACGGCCTCGCCGCGTATCTGATCTGGGGCCTGTTTCCGCTCTACTGGAAGCTGCTGGAGTACTCCGGTTCGATCGAGGTACTCGCGCATCGGGTGGTCTGGTCGATGGCCACGATCGCGTTGCTGGTCGTCGTACTGCGGAAGTTCGGCACGGTGAAGGCAGTACTGCGGGAGCCGCGGCGGCGGTGGCGGTTGATGGCGGCCGCCGTACTCATCTCGGTGAACTGGGGCACCTACATCTGGGGTGTGCACAACAACCGGGTGGTCGAGACGTCGCTCGGCTACTTCATCACTCCGCTGTTCACCGTGTTGCTCGGCGTCCTGGTCCTCAAGGAGCGGCTGCGAACGTTGCAGTGGACCGCGCTCGCGATCGCCTTCGGCGCGGTGATCGGATTGACCATCGAGAATGGGCGGCCGCCCTGGGTGGCACTCGTCCTGACTTTCTCGTTCGGGCTGTACGGGCTGGCGAAGAAGCAGGCCGGCGCCGGGGCGATCGAGGGGATGGCGATCGAGACCGCTACCGTCGCCCCGGTCGCACTTGCGGCGATCGTCGTACTGGGATTGCAGGGACAGTCGACGGTCGCAGATCACGGCGCCGGCTACCTGGCCGTGGTGATGCTGGCTGGGCCGATCACGTCGCTTCCGCTGGTGCTGTTCGGCGCGGCCTCGACGCGGGTGTCGATGACGACGCTCGGCCTGCTGAACTACATCACGCCGAGCATGCAGTTCGCGCTCGCCGTACTGCTGTTCCACGAGGCGATGTCGCCGATGCGGTGGGCCGGCTTCGGGCTGGTGTGGTTCGCTCTGGCAATCTTCACCTGGGACAGCATGATGCAGCGGCGCCGGATCCAGTCGCTCGCGCGGACCGCGGTCACTGCCTCCGCAGCGTGACTGCTCCATTCCTCCTTGCTACTTAGGGCAACCTAAGCCTCACGACGTTCACCTGACCTTCACTCAGTTACCGCCTGACCTCCCTAGGGTCCCGAGCGTGACCAAGTTCCTGCCGCTGATCAGTCAGATCGGCACCCGCCACGGATCCCGTAGTTTCCGCACTTGCGAGCTGAAGTGCGCCAACCAGTGTGACCACCCGGAGCCGAACACCTCCGGCAACGAGCACATCCAGACGGTGATGCGGTCCGCGTTCTCGCGCCGCAACGTGCTGAAGGTCGGCGCCGCTGGTGTCGCCGCCGCCGGTGTCGCATCGCTCGCGGCCAACCTGCCGGCCGCCGCCGACCAGCCGGTCTCCGGTTCCGCCGCCGGCAACGGCGACTTCCCCGGCTTCGACCGGCACGGTGCGCTGACGCACAGCGTCGTACCGCCGAACCGCAAGGACGACATCGTCATCCCGGCCGGCTACGAGCAGGGAGTCATCATCAAGTGGGGCGACCCGGTCGTGCCGGGTGCGCCGAAGTTCGACCCGTACAAGCAGACGCCCGAGGCGCAGGCCAAGCAGTTCGGGTACAACAACGACTACACGATGATCGTGCCGCTCCGCGACGACCGGAAGGCGCTGCTCGTCTGCAACCACGAGTACACCGACGAGAACCTGATGTTCCCGACCGGCAAGTACGACGCCGCCACGATCGCCCGGATCGGTCTGGCGGCCCACGGTCTGACCGTCGTACAGATCGAGCGGGTCGGTCGCAAGGGCCAGTGGGTCCGGGACAAGGACCTGTCCCGCTACAACCGCCGGATCACCGCCACCACCAAGTTCGAGGTGACCGGACCGGCCGCCGCCGACAGCCGCGTCGGAAAGGTTGCCTTCGGCACCTTCGGCAACTGCGCCGGCGGCGTCACGCCTTGGGGCACCATCCTGTCCGGCGAGGAGAACTTCAACGGCTACTACGACGTGACCGGCACGGTCCCGGCGGAGTACGTCGACAGCTACAAGCGGTACGGCGTCCCGACCACGGTGACCAAGTCCGCCCGCCAGTGGAGCACCGTCGACGCGCGGTTCGACCTGACCAAGACCCCGACCGAGGTGTTCCGGTCCGGCTGGGTGGTCGAGGTGGACCCCTACGACCCGAAGGCGGCGCCGAAGAAGCGCACCATGCTCGGCCGGCTCAAGCACGAGGGCGCGACCACCACGATCACCGCCGACGGGCGGATCGCGGTGTACCTCGGCGACGACGAGAAGGGCGAGTACATCTACAAGTTCGTCTCGGCCGGCAAGTACGACGCGAAGAACCGGAAGAACAACTTCGGCCTACTGGACGAGGGCACCCTGTACGTCGCCAAGTTCACCGGTGACGGCGCCGAGGACGGCCTTTACGACGGCATCGGGCAGTGGATCCCGCTGACCACGGACAAGAAGTCGTTCATCGACGGCATGTCCGTACAGGAAGTGCTGATCAACACCCGGGTCGCCGGCGACAAGGCCGGGGCGACGCGGATGGACCGCCCCGAGGACGTCGAGCGCAACCCGGTGAACGGCCGGATCTACGCGGCGCTGACGAACAACGACAAGCGCGGCAGCACCTTCGCCGTCGACGAGGCGAACCCGCTGGCGAAGTCGCACACCCGCGACACCCTGGACAGCCCGCTGATCGAGAAGGCCGGCAACCGGAACGGGTACATCCTCGAGATCAGCGAGGAGGGCGACGACGCGGCCAAGACCGGCTTCTACTGGACCCTGTTCCTGGTCTGCGGTGACCCGACCGCCCAGGAGACGTACTTCGGTGGGTTCGACAAGACCAAGGTGAGCCCGATCTCCTGCCCGGACAACGTCAGCTTCGACGGCTCCGGCAACCTGTGGATCTCCACCGACGGCAACGTGCTCGGCTCCAACGACGGCATCTTCACCGTCCCGGTGGCCGGCCCGAACCGCGGCCAGGTCAAGCAGTTCCTGTCCGTGCCGTTCGGCTCCGAGGCCTGCGGCCCGCTGGTCTCCGAGGACGACAAGACCGCGTTCGTCGCCGTCCAGCACCCGGGCGAGACCGACGACGCCACCTTCGAGAAGCCGACCTCCACCTGGCCGCACACGGACAACTTCCCCCGTCCGGCCATCGCCTGCGTCTGGCGCAAGGACGGCGCCCGCGTCGGTAGCTGAGGTTCTCTTCGGGAGGCCCGGCGGCGGCTTGCTGCCGGGCCTCTTGACTCCTGCTATTCAGGACATCTAATATCCAGAACCATGAAGATGAACGAAGGCGTCGAGTGGGCGATGCACAGCTGCGTGAACCTCAGCTGGCTGCCCGGCGAGGCGGTCACCGCCAAACGACTCGCCGCCTTCTACGACCTCCCCACGGCGTACCTGAACAAACAGCTCCAGGCGCTCACCCGGGCCGGCATCCTCTCCTCGACCTCGGGACCGAAGGGCGGCTTCCAGCTCGCGCGGGATCCGCGCAACATCACGTTGCTGGACATCCTGACCGCGATCGACGGCGCCGACGACGCCTTCCGCTGCACCCAGATCCTGAAGGCCGGGCCGGGCGCGGACCCGAAGGCCGACTACCGCGAGGTCTGCCTGGTCTCCCAGGCGATGCGGGCGGCCGAGCTCAACTACCGCCGCGAACTCGCCGGCCAGACCATCGCCGACATCGTCACCCGCGTCGAGGCCCAATCCCCCGCGGCCCCGGAGAACACCCGCACCTGGTTCGCCAACCTCAAATCCTGAGGCTCCCCCGGCCGTCCTTTTCCCAGGAGTTGATTCTGGATGTCTAATATCCTGAATAAGCCGCCTATTCTCGCGTTGCTCGCGTTCGCACAGCTGATCATCGCGCTGCCATTGGGATTGCTGAAGGTGCGGAACCTGCGCACCGGCGTGCTGGTGATCACCATGTTCGCCGCGACGCTCGGCCCGCTGCTGTACTTGGAGACCGTCTACTTCCAGGACGTGCACGGTTACAGCGCCCTCGAGACCGGGCTCGCGTATCTCGTTCCCACCGTCGCGATCTTCGTCGGCGCCAACCTGGGCGGCCGGCTGGCGACCCGATTCGGCTTGCACCGCATCCTCGCCGTCAGCTTCGCCGTAGCCGGAGCCGGCACCGCGTTCCTCGGCCTGCTGCTTTCGATCTCGGCGTCGTACGCCGTACTCGTGCCGGCACTGCTGATCCTGGGCCTCGGCCAGGGCAGCGCCTTCACCACGATGTACGCCGCTGCGTCGACAGCTGTAGCGGCCGAATACCAAGGCATCGGGTCCGGGACGGCTTCGACCGGCCAGCAGCTCGGCAACGCCGTCGGGCTCGCCGTACTCGTTGCTATCGCCAACCAAAGCAGCACCCCCGTGCAGGGTCTGCGAACCGCTGTTCTGCTCAGCGCGGTCGGCGTGTTTGCCACTGCCGTTCTCGCGCTCACCGGCCGGCGTCGCGTCCAAGCTCTTGCCCTCAGCAACTGAAATCCCAGCCACAGAAGGAGCATCAACATGACCGTTCTGATCCGCGCCGCCGAGGCCGAGGTTCTGTCCGCGAGCGGTGTCACGCTGTTCGCCGACGTCCCGGACACCAACGGCCACCTCACCAGCCACCGGTCGATCTTCAAGCCCGGCAAGGAAGGCGCTCCCCCGCACCAGCACAAGGAAGCCTCGGAACTCTTCTTCGTCCTGGCCGGCTCGCTCCGCGTCCTGACCGGTGACGACATCATCGTGCTAGGGCAGGGCGACTTCCTCGTCGTACCGCCGAACACCCCGCACGCCTTCGAGGCCGCCGGCACCGAGGACACCGAAGTCCTCTTCGTCCTCACCCACGCCAAGCCCCGCTTCGAGTACTACCGCCTGCTCGAACGCGCGTACCGCGGTGAGGTCGACTTCGCGGAGCTCGCTGCAACCAGCGACCTCTACGACAACCACTACGTCGAGAGCACCGCCTGGTCTCGACGCTGACTACCCGTTTTCGGCGTCGTCGCGGTGTGAGATTTGTTCCTGTGGACAGCCTGAATCCTCTTGTTTTGCAGGGGATTCCGGCTTGGGAACTGTCGGTGGTGATGCCTAGAGTGGCGGCATGGAGATCCTCGGCGAACGGCCCGCCTGGTCGATGAACGACAGCGAGAAGCTGTCGCGCCTCGACGCGACCGTCGCCGTGATCGGTGGGCTGACGACCTACTACCTGCAGCTGATCGCCGACCTCGACGCCTCCGGATACGCCAAGGAGATCGGCGCCGGCGACACCGCCCGCTTCCTGTCCGAGCGCTACCTCATCGACGCCGCGGTAGCCCGTCGCGACCTGCGCCTGGCCAACGCCCTCCCCAAGTACGACGCCGTCTCCGCCGCCCTCCCCGGCCCCGCGGCCCCATTCCCGGACACCACGGCCCACGCAGCCGCCGACACCGATCATTCCGGCGCCGATCATTCCAGCGCCGGCCCCGGTGCCGATGACTCTGATGCCGATGACTCTGATGCCGACGACTCTGATGCCGACGACTCTCGTGCCGACGTCCCGGGTACCGACGACCCGGGTGCCGACGACCCGGGTGCCGACGACTCTGGTGCTGATGGCAACGAATCCGGCTCCGATCCGGTGCGGCCGATCAACCCCGCACAAGCCAACGCCATCGTGTCCGCTCTCGAAAAGGTCCCCAACACCGTCCCCGCCGAAGACCTCCGAGCCGCCGAAGAACAGCTGATCATCCTCGCCCGCACCTTCACCCCCGGCCAACTCCGCGACGCCGGCGCCCGGATGCGCAAGATCCTCGACACCGACGGCCCCGAACCTGACGAGAACCGCGCCTACAACCGGGAGTCCCTGACCATGCAGCCCGCGGACAACGGCGTGAAGTTCCGCGGCTACCTCGCCAACGACAACGCCGAGCTCTTCCGCACGTTGATCCACGCCAACGCCAAACCCCACAAAACCATCGACGGCGCCCTGGACCCCCGCCCCCGCGACAAACGCCAAGCCGACGCCCTCACCACCCTCCTCAACACCGCCGCCGCCGTAACCCTCACCACTTCGGCCCAGGGCGACCGCAGCACCACCCCCACTCCGCGGAACGACGAGCAACGTCCCAATGGCTCGACGCAAGACACCAACCTCCGTGCTGCCGCCTGGCCCCCGGACGACGACCACCAGACCAGCACGTCCGCGACAAGCCGGTCCCCTCGCTCCAATCCGAGCACCGCCACAAGCTCCCACGGCACCAGTAGCCGTGACACTCTCGACCCCAACCCCACCACTGCCACCGACGCCGACCGCACCACTGCCACCGATCCCAACCCCACCAGCTCCGGCACCGCCGCCGTCGGCTCCACCGCCACCGCCACCGGCCCCAGCGGCTCCTACATCCCCGGGCACGGGCCGAAGGCGCATCTGACCATCACCATCGACTACCACGCTCTCAAGACCGCGACCGCCGACGCGCTCGGTAGCACCGTCTTCGGTGAAGACTTGTCAGCCGCCGCCGTACGCCGCCTTGCCTGTGATGCGCAGGTGATTCCGGTGGTCCTCGGCTCGAAGTCCCAGCCACTGGACGTCGGGACCACCAAGCGCCTCGTCACCGCACCCATGCGGCTGGCCCTCAACGCCCGGGATCGCGGTTGCGTCGTCTGCGGCGCACCCCCGATCCAATGCGAAGCGCACCACCTCGTCCACTGGATCGACGGCGGCGAAACGCGCGTCGACAACCTCGTCCTGCTCTGCAAGCGCCACCACCTCGACCTCCACTCCGGCCACTGGCACATCCACATCACCGCGGGCATCGTCCACGTCACCCGCCCGGGCTGGACGAATCCCGCGCCGACACCTCTCGGCAAATACAAACCGCCCAGCTACATCCCCCACACCGCCCAGCCCGCAGGTGAAGACCCGCCGGGAGGACCCGTCACGCCCATTCCCTTCCCCTCACCAAACGAACCAACAGCGTGGCCGCCAGACGACACCTCCGCCCAACCGACCCCGTGGACGGACACACCACACATCCCCCGTCGTTCCGCCTGACCTCAGCAGCCACCGGCGCGACCACAGTCCTGGCAGGAGGAGACCACACCTGTCGCGGAGGACCTCGCCCGGGCCGGTTCGCCGCCTTCTTCCGCAGAATCGCGACGGGTCGGGGTTGTTGTAACGCGGCGCGTACTGCACCGCGTACGGCATGAGCCGGCTAGCTGTGATGTCCAGGGACGTTGGTCAGTCGGGTGAACGGTGGGTGGTCGGCCTCCCCGCGGTAGCTCAGCGAGCGTGGACTAGCGGCGCGGCTTCTGGCTCTCGATTTCACGCACCAGCTCGGCGGCCAGCGCCTCAACTTGGTCCGCATCGGGTTCGCCACCAAGAGCTTCGCCCCGCTCGAAGTCCACCTCCAGTACGAGGTTGTCGATCCGGACCTCGACGGCGATGCCGAGAGTGTTGTCCTTAGAGGTGATCATGCCATCGTACGAGCGTCGGATTGCTTCGTCGCCGAGTTGCAGGGGGACGATGGTCTTCCCATCCCGTTCCGCCATGTCCCGCCCGTACTGAAGATGTCCGGCCGCGCGCGAGTTGGCGTACGTGTTGACGATGATCCTGAGCTCGGCGCTGTTGTCGCCGTCGTCACCAATCAGCGTCCAGTGGCATCTGGCGTGGTCGGCGTTGGAGTACGCGTCCACCGCCGGCGGGTCGGTGATGAACTTCGCGACGCTGTCCTGCGACAGCGCGTCCACCGAGCAGATATCCGGCGCGGATGTGAAGTCGTCCAGGCTGTCGACGTAGTGCACGGTGGCCTGGACGCCGACGACGACCGGGAGGACGAGTGCGACCGCTGCAGTGGTGGCCGGCGCCCACCGCTTCGGCCTGCCGGAGATCGACGCGGCACGTACGGCAGGTATGCCCAGCAGCGCGGCCACAACCACGACGATCCCGGCGCCGGCGAGGGTCATGATGACGTAGTTGCCGCCGACCGCATCCGTCGCTCTGAGCCAGAAGTACACGCCCGCAACAGCACCGCCGAGCAGGAGTCCGGCAAAACCCGAAGCCCGATAGGCGGTGGTCGCCCGGTCGAGCCTCGCCGCCGGTACGACGCGCTGCCGCAGGGAACGGGACAACCGGAGCCAGGCCGCGAACATCACCAGCGCGACCCCGGCGAGAATGACAGCGACCGGCGAACTCGTCCCCGCCAGGAGGCCGATCGCGCCGAGCGACTCGCCCATCAGCAACGCACTCCCGGTCAGCGCCGCGGGGACGCCGATCCACTGTGCAAGGCGAGGGGCCAGCAAGGCACCGAGCCCGCCGCCGAGCGCGAACGCCACCATCAGTCCGGCGAAGAGTCCCACCGGCATCCCGTCGGTGAGGCCGTAGCCGATGAGAGCTACCAGCGCCCCGGCCGCACTGTTCAGCGCCGCTACTTGCCAGGTGAGCGCACGCACGACCGGCTGGCTCGGGACCGGAGATCCCGGCTCGGAGCCCCGGTCGACCAGGGTGCTTCCGTCGTGCAGCACCTTGGTCGATCCGCCGAACTTCTCGGTCGGCTTGTCCGCGTCGGCGAGCTGGACGGTCGGATTCTCGAAGGTCGGATAACCGTCGGCAATGGCAACCAATTGAGGCTTGGCCGTCTCTGCATCCAGGCGCTGCGCAGGGTCTCGTTCCATCAAGCCGGCGATGACCGGCGCGAGCGGACCGGCATGCTTCGGTGGTGCAGGATCGCGGGTCAGGACGGCCGCGATCATCGCGGGCAGGTCGTCGTGGTCGTACGCGTGCTGTCCCTCGACGGCGTAGTACAGAGTCGCACCGAGCGCCCACAGATCTGCCGGCGGTCCGTGATCGCCACTGGAAAGCCGCTCCGGTGCGATGTAGCCGAGGGTGCCGGTCACGATGCCGGTGCCGGTCAGGGTGCGGGTGGCGCCGGCGACCGAGGCGATGCCGAAGTCGGTCAGCATCCAGTTGCCGTCGGAGCCCTGCATCACGTTCTGCGGCTTCACATCCCGATGCAGCACACCTTTGGCATGGGCGGCCGCAAGCGCGTCGACTAGACGCGCGCCGAGCTCGGCCGCGCGGCGCGGGCTCAACGGCCCGTTGGTGCGGATCGCCTGATCAAGCGACCGGCCAGGGAGCAGACGCATCACGATCCACGGCGCGCCGTCCTCATCCAGTACGTCGTGGATCGTGACGATGCCCGGGTGGTCGAGCCCGGCGGCGGCACGCGCCTCCCGCCGCGCCCGCTCCTGCAGCTTGTCGCGCTCCTCCGGGCTCAGTCCCTCCGGAATCCGCAACTCCTTCACCGCGACCTCGCGATGCAGGGCGTTGTCGAACGCCTTCCAGACCGTCCCCATCCCACCAACGCCGATGGGCGGCTCACTCAACACATACCGGCCCTCGGCCAAGGTGCGCTCACTCACCCACCAGACCCTAGCCGCGCCCGGTACCACAACCACCTGCTAAGTCACCGAAAGGTCACAAAGAGCACGCCTCCGACCAAGAGCAACTCCGGTCTTCAGCTCGCGTAGAGTCGAGGATCTCCCCAGGCGGCGGCGCCGGCTTGGGTGCAGTTCTTGCCCGCGACGACGACCGCTTCGAGTTCTATCGCATCGGCATGGTTGAGCGGGACCTTCAGCTCACGGGCCTGGTACTTGCCGAGGACAACGGGTTCGGTCGCGGTTCGGCTCGTGCCGTCGGTGACGTATGCCGTGAACTTCACCTTCAGAGTGGCGTCCTGCCCACGATCGATCAGGCCGATCACAGCACTGAACTGTGTGTACCGACGGGACAGGTCCCAGGTCGCCGACGCCTTCTGCGAGCAGCTGCCGAGCCATCGATAGAGCCCGTCGCCGAACCGCCGTCCATGGATCGCGAAGCTGCCTTTGGTGAAGGTGCCATCGATCGGAGACTGCTCGGCCAAACTGTCCCCCGCACCGTCGACCGGAGAGGTCGTCGTCCCCACCTCAGTGGTCGACGGCGACTGCGTGACCGTCGTGGTCACCGTCGGACCGGGCACCGTCGCGACCACCGTCACCGTAGGGATGGGGACTATCGCCTCGAGCTTGCCCTGCTTGGCTGCCCAGACGGTCGCCCCCGCACCGATCAACGCGCTGATGATCGCGGCGACGATCCCCACCAGCATCGGATGTTCGAGCCTGCGCGCACCCCCGCGCGCGGTAGTCCTTGCCATGTTCCCCCCACAGAAACAACCCGGGCACCACCCGGCAGCCCGTTGGCGAACACCTTGACGGGTTTCCCCAGTGAGTACAAGGGGTCACTCACGACGCTTCGTCCTTGAGCAGTAGGTGTCAGGTGAACGTGACGTAGAGACCGGCTGCGGCGAGGAGGGTGTCGAGTACGACGCAGAACTCGGCCATTGAGAGTACGACGACGCGCTCGGTGCGGTGGTCGTAGATGTCCCAGCCGGCGTGGACGAGGAGTCGGCGGCTACGAGCAAGCCGGCCAAGGTTTTGCTGACGTCGGCTGCGATGAGGGCAACCGAAGCCAGCGCCACCATGGCGGCCGTCTGCAGAGGGCGGGCGGCCCCAGGGCGGGCGGCGCCGCGGATTACGCCGTACACGACGAGGGCCAGGGCGATGGCGAGCATCACCCAGGTTGCGTTGATGCCGTCCACGTTCGAGCCGAGGCCGACCGCGACGAAGCTGACGGCGAAGACCGGCCACGCTGCCGTACGACGTTGCAGCGCGGCTGACCCGAGGTAGACAAAGGCGGATGCGGTCACGATCGACCCGGCCTCAGCACCGCCGGCGATCCCCACCGCAACAAACGCGGCCATCTCCGCACCCGCGACTGACGGCCACCGCCGTACGATCCAAGGCCGCTGCTTTCCCACCGACTCTGCAGCGCTCACGCCGACAGCGCATCACGCAGGTCTTTCAAAAGCTTTCAGACTGAGCGGGTGGCTACCAGGTCGCAGAGGGAGTCGAGGGCGTCGCGGGCTGAGCCTTCGGGGAGGGCGGAGAGGAGTTTGCGGGCGTCGGTGGCCCGACGGCGTACGTCGTCCTCGGCCTGGCGGAAGGCGGGGTGTGCGCGGAGCAGCTCGAGGGTTTCGGCCAAGCGAGCGTCGTCGGACAGATCGGAGTCGAGCAGCTCGAGCAACCGGGCATCCGTTGGATTGGACGGATCGGCCTGGGCGCGGAAGATCAGCACCGGCAGGGTGGGGACACCTTCGCGGAGGTCGGTGCCGGGAGTCTTGCCGGACTGGCCGGACTCCGAGGCGATGTCGAGGATGTCGTCGGCCAACTGGAACGCGACGCCGATCTCCTCGCCAAAGGCTCGCAGCGACTCCTGGATCTCTTCAGATGCACCGGCGTACCGGGCACCGAAAAAAGCGGAGGTGGCGATCAGCGAGCCGGTCTTGTCCGCGACCACGGACAGGTAGTGCGCCAGCGGATCCTGGCCATCGGCAACACCAAGCGTCTCGCGGATCTGGCCCTCGACCAGCCGGCCGAAGGTACGGGCCTGAATGCGCACCGCCTCCGGACCGAGGTCGGCGACCAGGTCCGACGCCCGGGCGAACAGCCAGTCGCCGGACAGGATGGCCACCGAGTTGTCCCAGGCCGCGTTCGCGGTGGCCGAGCCGCGCCGGAGCGCGGCCTCGTCCATCACGTCGTCGTGGTGCAACGTCGCGACGTGCGTCAGCTCGACCACGACGGCCGCCTTGATCACGTCCGAGTCGGCCGGCGACGTACCGAACTCGGCCGCCAGCAGCACCAGCAGCGGCCGGAACCGCTTGCCGCCGGCAACCATCACGTGCTGCGCGGCCGCCGTCACGAACGGCGCCTCCGACTGGGTCGCGTCGCGCAACGCGACCTCGACGGATTCCAGCCCAGCACGAACCCGGGATTCGAGCGCCTCGTCGGCGAACGCGAATCCCAGGCTCTCGGCCGGCAGCGGGGTCGGACTCAACGGATGAACTCACCCGCTCGGGCCGCCAGGTCGAGCACCGGCCCGGGAACCAGACCGAGAACCACCGTGGCGGCGAGACCAAGTGCGACCGCGCTCGTGGTCTGCCAGCCGGGCAGCGCCACGTCCGGCGAGTCCGCCGGCAGGTCGGAGAAGAACATCAGCACGATCACCCGGATGTAGAAGAACGCGGCGACCAGGCTGGACAGCACAGCGACCACGACCAGAGGCCACGCGCCACCGGTCCAGGCCGCGCTGAAGACCGCCCACTTGCCGGTGAAGCCCGCGGTCAGCGGGATCCCGGCGAAGGAGAGCAGGAAGAAGGCGAAGATGCCGGCCAGCAGCGGCGACTTCTTGCCCAGTCCGGCCCACCGGGACAGGTGCGTCGCCTCGCCGCCCGCGTCGCGGACGAGCGTGACGACCGCGAAGGCGCCGATGGTCGGGAAGCCGTACGAGACCAGGTAGAACAGCACCGCCTGGGTCGAGGTGATCCCGTTGTGTACGCCGTTCGCGGCCTGCGCGACCCCGACGAACGCGGTCAGCAGGAAACCCGCGTGCGCGATCGACGAGTAGGCGAGCATCCGCTTCACGTCGGTCTGGGTGATCGCGACGATCGAGCCGACCACCATGGTCAGGATGGCGACGATCCACATCATCGGCGCCCAGTCCCAGCGGGACCCGCCGAGTGCGACGTAGAAGACCCGCATGAGCCCGATGAACGCGGCGATCTTGGTGCAGGCCGCCATGAACCCGGTGACCGGCGTCGGCGCACCCTGGTACACGTCCGGCGTCCAGGAGTGGAACGGTACGGCGCCGACCTTGAACAGCAGGCCGACCCCCAGCAGACCGGTTCCGGCCAGCAGCAGCGCCTCGCCGCCGGTGTCCGACGCGAGTACGTCGGAGATGCCGCCGAGCGACATCGTCCCGGCGTACCCGTAGAGCAGCGCGATGCCGAAGAGCAGGAACGCCGACGCGAACGCACCGAGCAGGAAGTACTTCATCGCGGCTTCCTGCGAGATCAGCCGCCGGCGCCGGGCCAGACCGCAGAGCAGGTACAGCGGCAGCGAGAACACCTCGAGCGCGACGAACAGCACCAGCAGGTCGTTGGCCGACGCGAACAGCATCATGCCGCCGACCGCGAACAGCGTCAGCGGGAACACCTCGGTGTGCTCGACCTTGGCCGCGGTGCCCTCTCGCTCGGCCTCGGACCCCGGTACGGCGGCCGCCTGGCCGGCAAAGGCGGACAGCCCGCCGTCGACCGAGCGCTCGGCGAACAGCAGCACGCTGATCAGCGTCAGCGCCAGCAGGATGATCCAGGTGAACAGCGCCGGGCCGTCGACCGAGATCGCGCCCTGCGCGGCGATCAGCTCCTTCTTCTCGCTCATCAGCATCGCGGTCAGTACGCCGGCCACGATGACGGACACCGCCGTGATCGCCAGCTGCACCATGTGCCGCAGCGGCCGCGGCAGGAACGCCTCGGCGACCACACCGACACAGGCCGCGCCGAACACGACGAGCAGCGGGGCGAGTTCGCCGTACTCGATCTTCGGCGCGGTGAAGTCCGCCAGCGGCAGAATCTGCGCGATCACTTCTGTCCCTCCGTCACGGGGATCTCCGGAGCCTTGTCAGTGACACCCACGCGCTGCATCGTCGACTCCACCGCGGGCTTGATGATGTCCACCACCGGCTTCGGGAAGATCCCCAGGCCGATGATCAGAACGGCGAGCGGCGCGATCGCGGCCACCTCACGCACGTTCAGGTCCTTCAGCTTGTCGATCCCGTCCCGGACCGGCCCGGTCATCAGGCGTTGGTACATGATCAGGATGTAGAGCGCGGCCAGCACGATACCGACCACCGCGATCACCGCGAGCACCTTGTGCCGGCTGAAGGTGCCGGCCAGCACCATGAACTCGGAGATGAACGGCGACAGGCCGGGCAGCGCCAGGCTGGACAGGCCGGCGAACAGGAACGTACCGGCAAGCACTGGCGCCACCTTCTCGACACCGCCGTAGTCGGCGATCCGCGCGGACCCGCGCCGGGAGATCAGGTACCCGGCGACCAGGAACAGCGCGGCAGTGGAGAGGCCGTGGTTGAACATGTACAGCGTCGACCCGGTCAGGCCCTGCGACGTCAGCGCGAAGATGCCCATCACGATGAAGCCGAAGTGCGAGATCGAGGTGTACGCGATCAGCCGCTTGATGTCGGTCTGGCCGATCGCGACCAGAGCGCCGTACAGGACCGAGATCAGGGCCAGCACCAAGACGACCGGCGTGGCCCACTCGGACGCGTTCGGGAACAGGCCCAGGCAGAACCGGATCATCCCGAAGGTGCCGATCTTGTCCAGGATGCCGACCAGCAGCACCGAGGTGCCCGGCGTCGCCTCAGCGGCGGCGTCCGGCAGCCAGGTGTGGAACGGCACCATCGGCGCCTTCACCGCGAAGGCGAAGAAGAAGCCGAGGAACAGCCACCGCTCGGTGTTCTGGCTGATGTCCAGCTTGACCAGGTCACTCAGCAGGTACGACGGGTCGCCGGCGCGGGCGGACAGGACGTACAGCCCGACCACCGAGGCCAGCATCAGCAGACCGCCGAGCAGCGAGTAGAGCAGGAACTTCACCGCGGCGTACGAGCGCTGCGCACCGCCGAAGCCACCGATCAGGAAGTACATCGGGATCAGCGTGGCCTCGAACAGGACGTAGAACAGGAACACGTCGGTGGCGGCGAACACGCCGATCGACAGCGCCTCGAGGCCGAGGATCCAGGCGAAGAAGGACTTCTCCGACCAGCGGCCGTTCTGCGCGTCGTTCCAGGAGGCGACGATCACGATCGGCGTGAGCAGCGCGGTCAGCACCACCAGTACGACGCCGACGCCGTCCAGGCCGAGCGCGTAGTGCGCACCGAAGGCTTCGATCCAGGTGTGCGACTCGGCGTAATCCGCGGCGCCGTTCTGCTGGTACCCGATCGCGATGACCGCGGCGAGCACCAGAGTGACGAGCGAGAACCCGAGCGCGACCTGCTTGGACAGCAGCGCCTTCGCCTTGGGCACCAGCATCGTCGCGATGGCCCCGACGAACGGCAGGAGCAGTAACAGGGTCAGCCAACCGATGTTCACGACAACCTCACCGCGAGGAGGGCGACGACCACGAATGCGGCGCCGAAGACCATGCTGAGTGCGTAGGAGCGAACGAAGCCCGTCTGGAACCGGCGGAGCCGGCCGGACAGCCCGCCGAACAGTGCGGCCAGCCCGTTCACCAGGCCGTCCACACCACGGTTGTCCAGCCAGACCAGCGTTCGGGTGAGGTACTGGCCCGGGCGCATCAGGACCGCCTCGTTCAGCGCGTCGCCGTACAGGTCACGACGGGCGAAGGTGGTGGCCGGCGAGACCTTGACCGGCGCCTCGCGCGGGATGTCCCGGCGGTACATCAGCACGGAGATCACGATGCCGACGGCAACCACCGCGAGGGTGATCAGCGTCATCACCGCCGCGCTGACCGGCGGGTGGTGCTCCTCTACGCCGACCACCGGCTCCAGCCAGTTCACGATCCAGTGCCCGGCGAAGTACAGCGCGCCGCCGGCCAGCGAGAGAGCGGCCAGGATGATCAGCGGCCACGTCATCACCGCGGGCGACTCGTGCGGGTGCACGTCGTCGGCCCAGCGCTTCTTGCCGAAGAACGTCATCAGCATCACCCGGGTCATGTAGAACGCGGTGATGCCGGCGCCGAGCAGGGCGCACAACCCGATCACCGTGTTGTCCGCGAACGCGGCCTCGATGATCTTGTCCTTGCTGAAGAAGCCGGCGAACGGCGGGATGCCGAGGATGGCCAGGTAGCCGAACGCGAAGGTGACGAAGGTGATCTTCATCGGCGTCCGCAGGGCGCCGTAGTGGCGCATGTTCACGTCGTCGTTCACGCCGTGCATCACCGAGCCGGCGCCGAGGAACATGTTCGCCTTGAAGAAGCCGTGGGTGAGCAGGTGGAAGATCGCGAACACGTACCCGGCCGGGCCGAGGCCGGCGGCGAGCATCATGTAGCCGATCTGGCTCATGGTCGAACCGGCCAGCGCCTTCTTGATGTCGTCCTTGGCGCAACCGATGATGGCACCGGCCAGCGCGGTCACCGTACCGACGATCACCACCGCGGTCGAGGCCGCGTCGGTCTGCTCGTAGATCGCGTGCGAGCGGGTCACCAGGTAGACGCCCGCGGTGACCATGGTCGCCGCGTGGATCAGCGCCGACACCGGGGTCGGGCCCTCCATCGCGTCCAGCAGCCAGGACTGCAGCGGCACCTGCGCGGACTTACCGCAGGCGGCCAGCAGCAGCATCAGGCCGAGCAGCGTGGCCCAGGTGGACGAGACGTGCTCGGCGCCGGCGTTCACTCCTGCGAAGGCGGACGTGCCGAACAGTGCCCACATGCTCATCACCGCAAGGGACAGTCCGATGTCACCGACCCGGTTCACCACGAACGCCTTCTTCGCGGCGACCGCGGCCGAGTCCTTGTGCTGCCAGAACCCGATCAGCAGGTACGACGCCAGGCCGACACCCTCCCAGCCGACGAACACCAGCAGGTAGTCGGCCGCGAGTACCAGCAAGAGCATCGCCGCGATGAACAGGTTCAGGTAGCCGAAGAACCGGCGGCGGCGCGGATCGTGTGCCATGTAGCCGATCGAGTAGATGTGGATCAGCGAACCCACACCGGTGATCAGCAGCACGAACAGGATCGACAGCGGGTCGATCAGCAGGGTGAAGTCCACCTTGATACTGCCGACCGAGAACCACTCGAACAGCCGGACCGTCTCGGATCGCTCCTCCGTCGCTTTGCCCATCATCTGGACGAACAGGACGACGCCGAACGCGAAGGAGATCAGCGGCGCCAGCGTGCCGAGCAGGTGACCCCACGCGTTGGTGGCCTTGCCACCGAGCAGCAGGATCGCCGCGGACACGGCCGGGACTGCCACCAGCAGCCACGTCAGCTCATGACTCATCGGTGATACCTCAGTACTTGAGCAGGTTGGCGTCGTCGACCGAGGCCGAGCGACGGGTGCGGAAGATGGCCATGATGATCGCCAGCCCGATGACCACCTCGGCCGCGGCCACCACCATCACGAAGAAGGCGGCGATCTGGCCGTCGAGGTTGCCGTGCTGACGGGCGAAGCTGACGAACGCGAGGTTGGTCGCGTTCAGCATCAGCTCGACACACATGAAGACGACGATGGCGTTACGCCGCACCAGCACACCCAATGCACCGATGCTGAAGAGAATCGCCGCGAGCACGATGTACGGCTCGGTTGTCACAGCTTGTCTCCTTCGCCATACCCGGAGAGATCCGTGCTCTCAGGCTCGGACGGGACCTTGTCGCCGGGGTCGCCTTCGCTGATCTCGCGAACCGTCTCGAGCTCCGCGCGCTCCTCGGCTTCGGGGAACACGGTGCCACGAGCCTGCAGCACCCGCGAAACCGAGGTCGGTGCGATCGAACCGTCCGGCAGCAGCGCGGGCGTGTCGACCGCGTTGTGCCGGGCCAGTACGCCGGGAGTCGGCAGCGGACCCGGGTGGACGCCGGACTCGGCGTACTTGCGGATGCGCTCCTCGGCGAACTCGCGCTGCGTCTTCTTCTTGGTCAGCCGCTCGCGGTGCGCCAGCATCATTGCGCCGAGTGCCGCGGTGATCAGCAGCGCCGAGGTCACCTCGAAGGCGAACACGTACTTGCCGAACAGCAGCTGCGCGATCCCCTTCGGGTTCCCGTCCGGCTGGGCGTCACCCAGGCCGACCGGGTCGCCGTACACCGCGTTGCCGATGGCCGAGATCAGCAGGATCGCGATCCCGAGGAAGCCCACGCCGGCAAGCAGCCGCTGACCGCGAATCGTCTCCACCAGGGAGTCGGACGCGTCCACACCGACCAGCATCAGCACGAACAGGAACAGCATCAGGATCGCGCCGGTGTAGACGATGATCTGAACGGCGAACAGGAACGGCGCGTCCTGAGCGGCGTACTGGACGGCCAGGCAGACCATCACCGTCGCCAGCAGCAGCGCCGAGTGCACCGCCTTGCGGACCAGCACCATCGCGATCGCGGCCAGCACCATGATCGGCGCCAGCATCCAGAACGCGACCTGCGATCCGGTCACCAGGCCGATCATTTGCCGTCACCACCCTCGGCGGGTACGGCGGCCGCGCCGGTGAGCCCGAGGTAGTAGTCCTTCTCGGTGGTGCCGAGCTGCATCTCGTGCGGCGGCTCCTGCATGCCCGGCAGCAGCGGCGCCAGCAGGTCCTTCTTCTCGTAGATGAGGGACTCGCGGGTGGTGTCGGCCAGCTCGTACTCGTTCGTCATCGTGAGCGCCCGGGTCGGGCAGGCCTCGATGCACAGACCGCAGAGGATGCAGCGCAGGTAGTTGATCTGGTAGACGCGGCCGTAGCGCTCACCGGGCGACATGCGGCCGCCCTCTGTGTTGTCGGCGCCTTCGACATAGATCGCGTCCGCCGGGCAGGCCCACGCGCAGAGCTCGCAGCCGATGCACTTCTCCAGACCGTCCGGCCAGCGGTTCAGCTGGTGCCTGCCGTGGAAGCGTGGCGCGGTCGGCTTCTTCTCGAACGGGTACTGCTCGGTGAACACCTTGCGGAACATCGTCCGGAAGGTGACCCCGAACCCGGCTACCGGGTCCCAGAGGGACTCTTTGACACTAGCCACGGCTGCCTTCCTTGCTACGGGTGTCAGTCTCGCTTCGGCTCGGCGTGTGAACGAGCGGTGGTGGCACCGGGAAGCCGCCGGCGAAGGCGTCGAAGTCCTTCGCCCGGTCCTCCTCGGTCGTCTTCTCTGGCTTGGGCTTCTGCGGGATGAACATGGTCACGATCGCGATCAGCAGGACCACCCCCGCGGCCACCAGCAACGTCGTACGGCTGAAAGTGGTCTCCCGGCCGACCGCGCGGACGGTGGCGACCAGCAGGATCCAGCCCAGCGAGACCGGGATCAGGATCTTCCAGCCCAGCTTCATGAACTGGTCGTAGCGCAGTCGCGGCAGCGTTCCGCGCAGCCAGATGTAGAAGAAGATGAAGCACATCAGCTTGCCGACGAACCACAGCACCGGCCAGTAGCCGGAGTTCGCGCCGTCCCACAGCGAGATCGGCCACGGCGCCCGGTACCCGCCGAGGAACAGCGTGGTGGCCAGCGCCGACACGGTCGCCATGTTGATGTACTCGGCCAGGAAGAACATCGCGTACTTCATCGACGAGTACTCGGTCAGGAAGCCGGCCACCAGCTCGCCTTCGGCCTCCGGCAGGTCGAACGGCGCCCGGTTCGTCTCGCCGATCATCGAGATCACGTAGATCACGAACGACGGGAACAGCAGGAACGCGTACCAGCCCGGGATCGGGATGTCCGCGCCGAACAGGCTGATCGACTGGTGCGAACCCTGCGCCGCGACGATCTCCGAGGTGGAGAGCGAGCCGGCGAACAGGAACACCGTCACCAGCGCCAGGCCCATCGCGACCTCGTAGGAGATCATCTGCGCGCTGGACCGCAGGCCACCGAGCAGCGAGTACGTCGAGTTGGACGACCAGCCGCCGAGCACGATGCCGTAGATGCCGATCGAGGCGACCGCCATCACGTACAGCACCGAGACTGGGATGTCGGTGATCTGCAGCCGGGTGTAGGTGTCGGTGAACGGGATCTTCACCGTCGGCCCGAACGGGATCACCGCGAAGGTCAGGAAGGCCGGGATCGACACGATCACCGGCGCGGCGATGAAGACGACCTTGTCGACGCCCTTCGGCATCAGGTCTTCCTTGAACATCAGCTTCATACCGTCGGCCAGCGACTGCAGCAGACCCTGCGGTCCGTGCACGTTCGGGCCGATCCGGTGCTGCATCCGGGCCACCACCCGGCGCTCCCACCAGATGTTGAACAGTGTCAGCACGACCAGGAAGACGAAGACCAGCAGCACCTTCAGGCCGATGACCCACCACGGGTCGTGCCCGAAGCCGGCATCCGGTGTCGCGAGCGGGATGTTCATGCGTTCCCTCCGGCGATCGTCACGATCGAGCCATGGTCTGCGTGCAGCGACCGGCGTACGTGCGAGTCGGCCGAGTTGGTCGGCAGCCACACCACGTTGTCGGTCATCGGGGTGATCACGACCGGCAGCCGGATCGAGCCCGCGTCGGTGCTGATCACCAGCTCGTCGCCATCGGCGACACCGACCCGGTGCGCGGTGGTGAGCGAGATCCGGGCGACCGGCTTCCGCGCGGTGGCGCTCAGGTGCGGCTCACCGTCGTTCGCGCGGCTGTCGTCGATCAGCATCCGCCAGGTCGCGAGCCGGGTCGAGTCGAACGCGCCGAGCGCCGGGCCGGCCTTGTACGTCGGCTCCTGCGCCCGCTCGCCGTCCCAGCGGCCGAGCTCGTCGTACTCCTTCTTCGCGCCGGCCGGAGTGCTGAACCCGAGGGGCAGGCCCATCTCCTGCGCCAGCGCGGCCAGCGCCCGGACATCGGGCATCGCGGCCGGAACCTTCAGTACGACGGGGAACGGCCGCTCGCGACCCTCCCAGTTGACGAAGGTGCCGTCCTTCTCCGCCGGCGGAACCACCGGGAAGACGACGTCGGCATGCTCGGTCACCTGCGAGTTGCGAACCTCGAAGCTGACCACGAACGGCGCTGCCTCGAGCGCGGCCAGGGCCGCCGCCGGGTCCGGCAGGTCGTCGATCTCGACACCCGCGACCACCAGCGCCTGCAGGGATCCCGCACTCGCGATGATCTCGGTGAGGTCCTTGCCGACCGAGGCCGGCAGGTTCTCCACACCCCACGCGGCCTGCATGTCGACCCGGGCCTGCGGGTCCGTCACCAGTCGGCCACCGGGCAGCAGCCCCGGCAGGCAGCCGGCTTCGAGCGCACCGCGGTCACCCGCACGACGCGGGATCCACGCCAGCTGAGCACCCGTGTCGAGGGCGAGCCGCAGCGCGGTCGAGTAGCCACCCGGCACAGCTGCCAGCCGCTCACCCAGGACGATGATCGAGTCGGACCCCAGCGAACCCAGCGCCGCGGCCCCGGCCTCACCGGCGTTCCCGAGATCACTCAGTACGGCGGCCTCGGTGCCCGGCGAGGCGTGCACGACGACACCGTCCAGCTTCTCGATGCCGCGGGACGCGTACGCCGCGACCGTGAACACCTTGGTCCCGTGCGCGCGGACGCCCTTGCGCAGGCGCAGGAACACCGACGGCGCCTCCTCCTCGGGCTCGAACCCGACGAGCAGCACCGATCCGGCCTTCTCCAGGTCGGAGAACGTCGTACTCAGGCCGGTCCCGGCCACCGCGGCGGCGAGGAAGTCGGCCTCCTCGCCGGAGTGCGGGCGGGCCCGGAAATCGATGTCGTTGGTGCCGAGGGCGACCCGCGCGAACTTCGAGTAGGCGTAGGAGTCCTCGAGCGTCAGCCGCCCGCCGGTCAACACCGCCGCGTTGCCGCGGGCCGCGGTCAGCTTCTCCGCGGCGAAAGTCAGCGCCTCCGGCCAGGACGCCGGCCGCAGCTCGCCGTCCTCACGGATCAGCGGGTGGGTCAGCCGGTCACCGGTGGACGCGTAGTTGAACGCGAACCGGTCCTTGTCGGAGATCCACTCCTCGTTGACCTCGGCGTCGTCACCGGCCAGCCGGCGCATCACCTTGCCGCGCCGGTAGTCGACCCGGATCGCCGCACCGGAGGAGTCGTGCTCCGCCACCGACGGAACCGATACCAGGTCGAACGGCCGGGACCGGAACCGGTACGCCGCACTCGTCAGCGCACCCACCGGGCAGATCTGGATGGTGTTGCCGGAGAAGTAGCTCTCGAACGGCTCCTTCTCGTAGATGCCGACCTGCTGCAGCGCACCCCGCTCGACCAGCGCGATGAACGGGTCGCCGGCGATCTGCTCGGAGAACCGGGTGCAGCGGGCGCAGAGCACGCAGCGCTCGCGGTCCAGCAGCACCTCGGCCGAGATGTTGATCGGCTTCGGGTAGGTCCGCTTGATCTCGGTGAACCGGGTCTCGCCGCGGCCGTTGGTCATCGCCTGGTTCTGCAGCGGGCACTCGCCGCCCTTGTCGCAGACCGGGCAGTCCAGCGGGTGGTTGATCAGCAGGAACTCCATGTTCCCGTGCTGCGCCTTGTCCGCGACGGGGGACGTCACCTGGGTGCGGATCACCATGCCGTCGGCAACCGTCAGCGTGCAGGACGCCTGCGGCTTCGGCATGCCGCGACCGTTGCCCGCGTCAACGACCTCGACCAGGCACTGGCGGCAGGCGCCGACCGGGTCGAGCAGCGGGTGGTCGCAGAACCGCGGGATCTGGATGCCGATCTGCTCGGCCGCCCGGATCGCCAGGCTGTTCTTCGGAACCTTCACCTCGATGTCGTCGATGGTGACCGTCACCAGATCGGTGCGTTCCACCTCGGCACCGGCCGGCGGGTTCGCTTGGATCGTCATGCGCTTGCTCCAGCGGTAGCGAAGACAGTGCTTGCCATCGGGTCGAACGGGCAGCCGCCGTTCTCGAAGTGCGCCAGGTACTCGTCCTTGAAGTACTGGATCGAGCTGGTGATCGGGCTGGTCGCACCGTCACCGAGCGCGCAGAAGGACCGGCCGAGGATGTTCTCGCACAGGTCCAGCAGGGTGTCGAGGTCCTCCTCGGTGCCCTTGCCGTGCTCCAGCCGCTCCAGGATCTGCACCAGCCACCACGTGCCCTCACGGCACGGCGTGCACTTGCCACAGGACTCGTGCTTGTAGAACTCGGTCCAGCGCAGTACGGCGCGAACCACACAGGTGGTCTCGTCGAAGATCTGCAGCGCCTTCGTGCCCAGCATCGAGCCGACCGAACCGACACCCTCGTAGTCCAGCGGTACGTCGAGGTGGTCGGCAGTCAGCAGCGGCGTCGACGAACCACCCGGCGTCCAGAACTTCAGCTCGTGTCCTTCGCGGACGCCGCCGGCCAGGTCGAGCAGCTGCCGCAGCGTGATACCCAGCGGCGCCTCGTACTGACCCGGCCGGGCGACGTGCCCGGACAGCGAGTACAGCGTCATCCCCTTGGATTTCTCGGTGCCCATCGAGGAGAACCAGTCGGCGCCGTTCTTGATGATGGCGGGAACGGACGCGATCGACTCGACGTTGTTGATCACAGTGGGGCAGCCGTACAGACCGGCCACGGCCGGGAAGGGAGGACGCAGCCGGGGTTGACCGCGACGGCCTTCCAGCGAGTCGAGCAGCGCCGTCTCCTCGCCGCAGATGTACGCACCGGCGCCGGCATGCACGACCACGTCCAGGTCGTAGCCGCTGCCGAGGATGTTCTGGCCGATGAAACCGGCGGCCTTGGCCTCCTCGACCGCCTGCTGCAGCCGGCGGATCACGTGCAGCACCTCACCGCGGACATAGATGAACGCGACCGAGGCGCGGATCGCGTACGACGCGATGACGACGCCCTCGACCAGCGTGTGCGGCGAGGCGAGCATCAGCGGGATGTCCTTGCAGGTGCCCGGCTCGGACTCGTCCGCGTTCACCACCAGGTACTTCGGCTTCGGGTTGTCCTGCGGGATGAACGACCACTTCATCCCGGTCGGGAAGCCCGCGCCGCCACGGCCGCGCAGCCCCGAGTCCTTGACGGCGGTGACCACGTCGGCCGGCTGCATCCGCAGCGCCGTACGGAGTGCGTCGTACCCGCCCTGTCGCTGGTACGACGCCAGCTGCCAGGAGCGGATCTGGTCCCAGTTGTCGGACAGCACCGGGGTCAACATGGTCAGTCCTCCTTCCTGGTGTCGTCGGTGTGGACGGCCTGCGACTCACGGCCAGGCTGGTCTTCCGGCCGCGGACCCGGTACGCCGTCCAGCGCCGGAGCGGAGCCCTGTCGCCCGGCCGGGGCCGTCCAGTTGCGCTCCCGGGCCAGCCGCAGACCGGCCAGCGTCGCCTTGCCACCGGTCGGTCCCTCGTCGGCGCGCCCGTCGGGGAACCCGGCCAGCACCCGCTCGGCTTCCTTCCAGGTGCAGATCGTCGCACCGCGCGGCGACTTCACCTCGGTGCCCTCACGCAGGTCGTCGACCAGCTGGGTCGCCGACTCCGGGGTCATGTCGTCGAAGAACTCCCAGTTCACCATCATCACCGGCGCGTAGTCGCAGGCGGCGTTGCACTCGATGTGCTCGAGGGTGATCTTGCCGTCCTCGGTGGTCTCGTCGTTGCCGACGTCGAGGTGATCCTTCAGCCGCTCGAAGATCAGGTCGCCGCCCATGACGGCGCACAGCGTGTTGGTGCAGACCCCGACGTGGTAGGCGCCGACCGGGCGGCGCTTGTACATCGTGTAGAAGGTCGCCACCGCCGACACCTCGGCACCGGTCAGCCCGAGCACGTCGGCGCACGCCTCGATGCCCTCCGGGGTGACCCGGCCCTCGACCGACTGCACCAGGTGCAGCATCGGCAGCAGTGCGGACCGGGCGACCGGGTAGCGGGCCGCGATCTCGCGCATCTCCGCGATCGTGGTGTCGGTGATCTTCGAGTCACCGGTGCTGTAGGGCACCGGCACGTCGGTCGCTGTCGCGTGGTTCTCGGCCATCTATCGGTCCACTCCACCCATCACCGGGTCAAGGCTGGCGACGGCGACGATCACGTCGGCGACCTGGCCGCCCTCGCACATGATCGGCATCGCCTGCAGGTTTGCGAAGGACGGGTCACGGAAGTGCGCCCGGTACGGCTTGGTGCCGCCGTCGGAGACGAGGTGACAGCCCAGCTCGCCGCGCGGCGACTCGATCGCCACGTACGCCTGGCCGGCCGGCACCCGGAAGCCCTCGGTGACCAGCTTGAAGTGATGGATCAGCGCTTCCATCGACTCGCCCATGATGTGCTTGATGTGGTCGAGCGAGTTGCCCATCCCGTCGGTGCCGACGGCCAGCTGGCTCGGCCAGCCGATCTTCTTGTCGGCGATCATCACCGGCTCACCCTCCAGCTTGGCCAGCCGGTCGGCGCACTGCTCGACGATCTTCAGCGACTCGTGCATCTCCTGCAGCCGGACCCGGAACCGCCCGTACGAGTCCGCCGAGTCCCAGGTCGGTACGTCGAAGTCGTACGTCTCGTAGCCGCAGTACGGCTGGGTCTTGCGCAGGTCCAGCGGGTAGCCGGTCGACCGCACCGTCGGGCCGGAGATACCGAGCGCCATGCAGCCGGCCAGATCCAGGTGGCCGACGTTCTGCAGCCGGGCCTTGAAGATCGGGTTGGCGTTGCACAGCTCGGCGTACTCGGGCAGGTGCTTGTTCATCCAGGTGATGTACTCGCGGATCTTGTCCAGCGCACCCGGCGGCAGGTCCTGCGCGACACCGCCCGGCCGGACGAACGCGTGGTTCATCCGCAGGCCGGTGATCAGCTCGAACAGGTCGAGCGTCATCTCCCGCTCGCGGAAGCCGATCGTCATCACCGTCAGCGCGCCGATCTCCATACCGCCGGTGGCGATACAGACCAGGTGGCTGCTGATCCGGTTGAGCTCCATCAGGAGCACCCGCATCACGTTGGCCTTCTCCGGGACCTGGTCCTCGATCCCGAGCAGCCGCTCGACCGCGAGACAGTACGCCGTCTCGTTGTAGAACGGCGACAGGTAGTCCATCCGGGTGCAGAACGTGACGCCCTGCGTCCAGGAGCGGAACTCCATGTTCTTCTCGATGCCGGTGTGCAGGTAGCCGATGCCGCAGCGGGCCTCGGTCACCGTCTCGCCCTCGATCTCGAGGATCAGCCGCAGTACGCCGTGCGTGGACGGGTGCTGCGGGCCCATGTTGACGACGATCCGCTCTTCGGGCTCCTCGCCGAGGCCGGCCACGACCGAGTCCCAGTCCTGGCCGGTGACGGTGAAGACCTTGCCCTCGGTGGTTTCGCGAGTGGTCGCGTACGGGTCAGTTGTGGTCATCAGTTGTACGACCTCCGCGTGTCGGGCGGTGGGATGACGGCGCCCTTGTACTCGACGTCGATACCGCCGAGCGGGTAGTCCTTGCGCTGCGGGTGACCCGGCCAGTCGTCCGGCATCTGGATCCGGGTCAGCGCCGGGTGACCGTCGAAGATGATGCCGAAGAAGTCCCAGGTCTCCCGCTCGTGCCAGTCGTTGGCCGGGTAGACCGAGACGATCGAGGGGATGTGCGGGTCGGCGTCGGGGACCGACACCTCTAGCCGGATCCGCCGGTTGTGCGTGAGCGACAGCAGGTGGTAGACCGCGTGCAGCTCGCGATCGGTCTCGTTCGGGTAGTGCACCCCGCTGACGCCGGAGCAGAATTCGAACCGCAGCGCCTCGTCGTCGCGCAGGTGCTTGCACACCTCGACCAGCCGCTCGCGGGCGATGTGCAGAGTCAGCTCGTTCCGGTCGACCACGACCTTCTCGATCGCACCGTCGCCGACCAGGCCCTCGAGCCGCTCGGTCGCGCCGTCGAACCAGGAGCCGTACGGCTTCGGCGTACCGCCGGGCAACGCGACCTGGCGGCGCAGGCCGCCGAAGCCGGAGGTGTCACCGGTGCCGCGGACACCGAACATGCCCTGCCGCTGGTCCACCACCTCGGCCGCCGGGGTCTGAGCGTCACCGGCCGCCGACGTCGCCGGCAGGTTCTCGGGTTGCGTGTCGCTCACCGGAGAAGACCCTTCATCTCGATGGTCGGCGACGCCGCGAGTGCGGCCGCCTCCCGCTCCTGCAGCTCCGCCCGCTTGTGCGCGCCGAGCTTGCTGTGCTGGATGTGGTCGTGCAGCTTGAGGAACGCGTCCAGCAGCATCTCCGGCCGCGGCGGGCAGCCGGGCAGGTACATGTCGACCGGGACCACGTGGTCCACGCCCTGCACGATCGCGTAGTTGTTGAACATGCCGCCCGACGACGCGCAGACACCCATCGCGAGCACCCACTTCGGGTTCGGCATCTGGTCGTAGATCTGGCGCAGTACCGGGGCCATCTTCTGGCTCACCCGGCCGGCCACGATCATCAGGTCGGCCTGCCGGGGCGACGCCCGGAAGACCTCCATGCCGAACCGGGCGGCGTCGTACCGCGGCGCGCCGGTGGTCATCATCTCGATCGCGCAGCAGGCCAGCCCGAAGGTTGCCGGCCACAACGACGCCTTCCGCATGTACCCGGACAGGCCCTCGATGGTCGTCAGCAGCACGCCGGCCGGGAGCTGTTCCTCAACACCCATAAGTCAGTCCCACTCCAGTCCGCCGCGGCGCCACACATAGGCGTACGCGACGAAGACGGTGACGATGAAGATGACCATCTCGATCAGCCCGAACAGCGCCATCTGGTCGAAGGCGACCGCCCACGGGTAGAGGAAGATGATCTCGATGTCGAACACGATGAAGAGCATCGCGGTGATGTAGTACTTCACCGGGAACCGCCCGCCGCCGACCGGTTGCGGGGTCGGCTCGATCCCGCACTCGTAGGAGTCGAGCTTGGCCCGGTTGTAGCGCTTGGGTCCGACCAGCGCGCTCGTCACCAAGGTGCCCGCCACGAAGATCGCCGCGAGCACACCGAGAACGAGGATCGGTACGTAAGGGTGCATCGGGTTCCTGCTCCCTCCTTCAGCCGGTGGTCTGTCTGGGTCTGTTTCCGGTCAGCTGTGTTACAGGCACTGCTACCAGCACTGTGTTATCAGTACCGCTGTGGCTCAGCTCACTCGCCCCGCCGCTCAGGCGGCCGGGGCGACCTTCGTGAGCCCGTTGATGATCTTGTCCATCACGTCGCCGTCGCGCGGGTCGGTGAGGTTGGCCAGCAACTTCAGGGTGAACTTCATCAAGGTGGTGCGCGGCAGACCGTACTTGGTGCACAGCCGCATCACCTCCGGATTTCCGATCAGCTTCACGAAGATCCGGCCGAGCGTGTAGTAGCCGCCGTACTCCTGCTTCAGCGCCTTCGGGTACGCCGTCAACGCGCGCTCCCGCTGATTCGGCTGCCGGCGCAGGGCCTGGGCGGCGACCTCGGCGGCGAACGCCCCGGACTCCATCGCGTACGGGATGCCTTCGCCGTTGAACGGGTTGACCATGCCGCCGGCGTCGCCGAGCAGCATCAGGCCGCGGGTGTAGTGCGGCTGCCGGTTGAAGCCCATCGGCAACGCGGCGCCGCGGATCGGGATGGTCTGGAACTCGTCGCGGAACTGCCACTCCTCCGGCGTGTTCTTCAGCCACTGCTTCAGCAGGTCGGCGTAGTCGACCTTGCCGAAGGCGTCGGAGGTGTTCAGGATGCCGAGGCCGACGTTGACGGTGCCGTCGCCCATCCCGAAGATCCAGCCGTAGCCGGGCAGCAGGTTGCGCTGGCCCGGGTTCTGCGGGTCGTCGGCCCACAGCTCCAGCCACGACTCGAGGTAGTCGTCGTCGTGCCGGGGGCTGGTGAAGTAAGTGCGTACGGCGACACCCATCGGGCGGTCGTCGCGCTTGTGCAGACCCATCGCGATGCTGAGCCGGGACGAGTTGCCGTCGGCCGCCATCACCAGTGGCGCCCGGAACTCGACGTCGGCGCCGGCCCGCCGGCCGTTGTCGTCGACCGGCTTCGCGGTGACGCCGACGATGAAGCCCTTGTCGTCCAGGATCGGGCCGGACACGTTGGTCCGTTCGCGCAGCCGCGCCCCGGCCTTGACCGCCTGCCGGGCGAGCATGTCGTCGAAGTCCATCCGGTTCCGGGTCAGGCCGTAGTTCGGGTGGCTGGACAGGTCCGGCCAGTCGAGCTGCAGGACGTGCCCGGCACCCTGGATGCGCAGACCGTAGTTGCGGATCCAGCCGGCCTCTTCGGAGATGTCGATGCCCATGTTGATCAGCTGCTTGGTGCCGCGCGGGGTGAGCCCGTCGCCGCACACCTTCTCGCGGGGGAAGGCGGTCTTCTCCAGCAGCAGGACGTCGAGGCCGGCGTTGGCCAGGTGGTAGGCGGCGGCCGAGCCTGCGGGTCCGGCACCGACGACGATCACATCAGCGGTCTCCGCCTGCTGCCCGCTCGGCACGCTCTGGCTCATCTCGATTCCCGGCCTGGAAGGTTCATCTGGGCGTATGTGCGCTCGTACTGTGACTTAGTGCTGCGTGACTTAGTGAAGGGATTCACGAAGCCCCGACACCCGACAGTCTAGGACTGCCTGACTCGGACACGAAACCGGCCTGCTTTCCCTTGCCTGCAAGCGATTTACGCGCGATTTTTCTTGCGTAATTAAGCGGGCTTGACCGCGCGGTGGATGGCGACCAGGCCGCCGGTGAGGTTGCGCCACTGCACGCGGGTCCAGCCGGAGGCTTCGATGGTGCGCGCGAGTGGCTCCTGGGCCGGCCAGGCGCGGGTCGACTCGGCCAGGTACTCGTACGCTTCCGGGTTCGTCGACACCGCCTTCGCCACTACCGGCACCGCCCGCATCATGTACTCCAGGTACACGATCCGGAACGGCTTCCAGGTCGGGTGCGACTGCTCCAGTACGACGAGCCGCCCGCCCGGCCGGGTCACCCGCAGCATCTCCCGCAGCGCGACGGTGACGTCGTTGACGTTGCGCAGCGCCCACGAGATCGTCACCACGTCGAAGGTGTCGTCGGCGAACGGAAGCTGCAAGGCGTCCCCGGCGATCAGGTCCAGCTCCGGGTAGCGCCGCTTGCCGACCCGCAGCATCCCGACCGAGAAGTCGCAGGACACCACCTCGGCGCCGGCCTCCCGCAGCTTGATACTCGACGCACCGGTGCCGGCCGCCAGGTCGAGGATCTTCATCCCCTTCCGCGGCGCGACCTCCTTGAACGTCTCCGGCCGCCAGTACAGCTTCTCCAGCCCCATCGTGGCCACCGCGTTCGTCCGGTCGTACCCCTCGGCCACGTTGTCGAACATGGCCGCCACGGCATGCGGGTCTTTGCTCAGATCTGCGCGGGTCACCTGTCTAGTTCATCACGGGTAGAGCGGGCTCCGAAATTCGCTGGACATGGGGCGGGCATACGCTTGCGTTTTGTGAGTGCATCTCTAGCCATCGTGATCCGGGGGCGGGGCGCGAGCGAGGAGTGGTGCGGTGAGCTTGTCTGAGCCGGTTCGGAGCCAGGCTCCCCATCTGGTGATCCGGAGCCAGCGGATCGACGGAGTCTCCGCCCAGCTGATGGACCATCTGCCCACCGAGGGCGGCCTGGCCTGGGTACGACGTGGCGACGGTCACGTCGGCTGGGGTGTCGCCGCCCGGCTCGATGTTGCCGGTAGCAACCGCTTCCGGGACGCGGTGTCCTGGTGGCAGGAGCTGGTCGGGGCCGCGGTGGTTCGCGACGAGGTCGGCGTACCAGGCTCCGGACTGGTCTGCTTCGGATCGTTCGGGTTCACCGACGACGATCCGGGTGAGCTCGTCGTACCCGAGGTGATCGTCGGCCGCCGCGGCGGGACGACCTGGGTGACCACGATCTCGCCGGCTTCGTCCCTGGCCGCACCGCCGGAGCTCGTCATCCATCAGCCCGACCCGGTGCACGACGTGGCGTTCGCGGACGGTGCCCGGTCCGGCACCGACTGGTCGAGCATCGTCGCCGACGCTATCGAGCGGATCACCAGCGGTGAGCTGGACAAGGTGGTGCTCGCCCGCGACCTGATCGCGATCGCCGAGCAGCCGATCGACCTGCGCTGGCCGTTGCGGCGGCTCGCGGCGGCGTACCCGAACTGCTGGACGTTCTCCGTCGACGGCCTGATCGGCGCCACCCCCGAGCTCCTGGTCCGGCGCGAGAAGGGCCTGATCACGTCCCGTGTGCTGGCCGGCACGATCCGTCGTACCGGCGATGACGCCCACGACCTCGCGCTGGCCGCGTCGCTGGCCCGGTCGAGCAAGGACTTGGAGGAGCACGAGTTCGCAGTCCGCTCGGTCGCCGACGCATTGAAGCCGCACTGCAAGTCGATGAACGTCCCGGAGACCCCGTTCGTGCTGCACCTGCCGAACGTGATGCACCTCGCCTCCGACGTCGCCGGTGTCGCCGCGAACGGAGCCTCCGCACTCGGCCTCGCCGCCGCGCTGCATCCGTCGGCGGCAGTCTGCGGTACGCCGACAGACGTCGCGCGCGACCTGATCGGGGAGATCGAGGGGATGAAGCGCGGCCGGTTCAGCGGACCGGTCGGCTGGATGGACGCGGCCGGCGACGGCGAGTGGTGTATCGCGCTGCGCTGCGGCCAGGCCGACCCGGACGACCCGCGGCGGATGCGGATCTTCGCCGGCGCGGGCATCGTGGCCGGCTCCGATCCGGTCGCCGAGCTGGCCGAGACGAACGCCAAGCTGGTTCCGATGAGAGATGCGTTGGGAGACTGAATCGTGAAGCTCACCAAGTTCGCGCACGCCTGCGTCCGGCTGGAGAAGGACGGCAAGGTACTGCTGGTCGACCCGGGAACGTTCAGCGAGGACGCGGTCTTCGAACGCGCCGACGCGATCCTGGTCACCCACGAGCACCCGGACCACCTGGACGTCGCCCGCATCTCAGCCCTGGACGCGCCGGTCTACACCAACGCCGGCGTCGCCGCGCAGCTCTCCGATCTGGGCGACCGGGTGACGGTCATCGCCGACGGCCAATCCTTCGACGCGTCCGGTTTCGCAGTACGTGCCTACGGCAAGGACCACGCGATCATCCTCCCGGAGCTCGGCGTCCCCTGCGAAAACGTCGGCTACCTGATCGACGACGCCGTCTACCACCCGGGCGACTCCTTCACCCAGCCCGACCGCGCCGTCCACACCAACCTGGTCCCGATCTCCGGCCCGTGGTTCTCGCTGCCGCCGGCCATCGAGTACGCCCGCGCCATCAAGTCGGAGCAAACTGTGGGCATCCACGACGCCCTCCTCAGCCCCATCGGCCTCGGCATGCAGAAGCGCTGGCTGAGCGAAGCAGGCGGCCGCCCGTACGTCGGCCTGGCCCCGGGCGAGTCGACCGACATCCCGTGACGGACCGCGCCGGGGTATTCAGGTGGTGAAGACCCGGTCGACGAAGTCGGCGACGGGGCGGTAGCCGGCCTGGTAGTAGATCTTGTTGGACGTCGGGTTCGCCAGGTCGGTGAACAGGCAGGCTTGGTTGCCTTGCGCAAGGATCTCACCGGAGACGTGTGCGGTCAGGGCGCCGGCGTAGCCGTGCCGACGGTGCTCGGGAGGGGTGTAGACCGGACCCACCCGGCACACACCGAAGATCGGCAGGTGGTACCCGACCATGCTGACCGGTTCGCCGCCGGCCTCCCAGATCCACATCCGCTCCTCGCGCAGGTGACTCTCGGCCCAGTCGAGGTCGGGGCCATTGAGCTCCGCGAACCCGTCGGCCGACCAATTCGCAACCAGCTCGACCTCCGACGGCTTCATCAGCCGGGCGTGGCCGTCGGCGGCGGCCAGCAGAGTCAGGTCCTCAAGCCGGTGCAGTCGGGAGGCTCGCCCCTCGGTCACGGTGACTCCCCGCGCCGCGGCCCAGGCTTCGGCGAAGCACCGAGTGGCTTCACTGACGCCGGCGACCCCGCCCGGCTCCGGAACGAGCTCGAGGTACGCCGTCGCGACCACGTCGGCGAGGTCCGTCCGGAGAGCGCCGAGGTACACCGGCCGGTTCGGCGTACGCATCGCCGCGCCGATAAGGGCACCGCTCTCGTCGTGGACGGAGACGAAGTACGACGGCTCGGCTTCCGCGCGACAGCTGCCGACGGCGCGCTCATGCACATTGCTCAGGATGATCGTGTGCAGCACCGGATCCTGTTGCAGAAAAGGAAAAACGCTCGCCTCGAACGCCTTCGCATCACTCGTCACCCGCACATCCATGCCACCGGAGATTACGCCTGAACCCGTGACCACGTCGCGCGGATTTACCCCACGGGCGCCGCAATTTCGCCGCAGCAGGTATCAGCGCGCGGGCGGTGGGGGTCCGTTTCAGTATGGGTGGATTTCGTTGGCGATGGGCCGCGCTCGTGTTGGCCGGCGTACTCGCGCTGGCAGGTGCTGGATCCGCGCGCGCTGTCACCGACGACGCGGCGGCGCTGACGCTCGAACCGCTCAGCGGTTCACCGGGCACCGAGGTCGTCGTCACTGGCGGCGGGTTCGATCGGTGCGCGCCGACCGTCGTCCGGGTGAACGCGCTGAACCGCCAAGCAGTCGCCAACACGGCGCAGATCTTGTGGTCAGGCACCGAGGTTGCCACCGCGACGGTTGGGTCCAACGGATCGATCATGTCGTCGTTCAGGGTTCCCGGGGACGCGAAGCCTGCTAGGTACACGGTCGAGGCACACTGCACGGACATCCCGGACGTGGCCTACACCGAAGAGTTCGAAGTCACCCGGACGTTGGTTCCGGTGCCGGATCTGATCGGCATGCATCGCGATGAGGCCGGGGAAGAGCTGATCCGGGAAGGGCTGGTGCTCGGTCAGGTCACTGGCGATGGCGAGACCGTGCAGCGCCAGAAGCCGGGCGTCGGGACCACGGCCGAGGCCGGCAGCGCGGTCGACATCCATCTGGGCACCCTGCCGCGGCCGACCGTCGTACCGAACATCGTCCGGCTCACGCGGGCCCAGGCCATTGCCGCCTTGGCTGCCGCGGAGCTTCGGCTCGGCCGGGTTTCCGGGCGTGGCGACGTCGTACGGAGTCAGGATCCCAAGGCCGGCGAGACGGTGAGCCGCGACAGTGCAGTCGACATCACGGTCGGCTCGGCGACGCGGTTGGTCGTCGTGCCGCGAGTGATCAGGAGGACTACCGAGGCCGCCGCCGAAATCCTCCGCGACCGCGGGCTGGTGCTGGGCCCGGTGGACGGCGACGGAGAGCGGATCCGCGACCAGTTCCCCGAGCCCGGGACCAAGGTTCCCGTTGGCAGCGCGGTCAGCGTGACAACCGAGCGAGACAAGGTTGCGCCGGTGCTGGTGCAGGTTCCGAACGTGGTCGGGCGCACGGTAAATGTCGCTCGCCCAGCGTTGACGGGTGCAGGTTTGGTGCTTGGCGGTCAGCCGGCCGGCGATCGTACGGTCGCAAGTCAGAAACCGGCAGCGGGCACGTTCGTGAAACCCCGCAGCGTGGTGACCGTGACTCTCGTCGCACTCCCGATGGTCCAGGTGCCGGACCTTGTCGGGCACGGCGCGGATCGAGCTCGGACGGCCTTGTCCGACCTGGGGTTGGTGTTCGACGGCGGCTCGGCCAGCGACCGCGACATCGTGAGCCAGCAGCCTGCGGCCGGCACGCTCGTCCCGGTGGGAACCACGGTCACCGTGACGTTCGATCAGCCGTCGTCAGCGTGGGCGGCCGTGGTTGTGCTGGGGGCGCTGCTGCTGGGCGTCGGCGCCGCCATCTATCGCGTAGTGCGACTACGGCTCGACCAGAGTTTTGTTCGCAACAAGGTCAAGGTCGTCGTACGGCAGACTGCGCTGCGCGGTCCGAGGATCACGGAATCGAACCGATCGCCCGCGATGCCGGTCGTACGGATTGAGCCGCACGCCGACGCCGGCACGCACACCCTCGAGGAAGTCTGAACATGACCGTTCCAACTCTGATCGACGATCCGATCGTCCAGGCGCCGTTGAGCGCCGACGCGCTCCTGTTCGGCTCCGCGGCCGAGACGGTCGAAGCCCTGGGTGCCGCGCTCGACGAGCTCGGCAGCACCCGGACCGCGCTGCGCTCGGTACGCCGGCTGTCGGCATCGTCGATCGCGGTCGTCGACCATGAGATCGGCACCATCACCGACGGCCTGCTGAATCTGGATCTCGGCGACGTCCTGCTGTCGGCCTGGCAGAAGTACGCGAAGCTCACCGACGCGGCGCGCCGTACTCTGGCCGTCAGTGGCAGCGAGGAGATCGTTCCGCTCGCGGCGCACACCGTCAGGTCGACGTACTCACCACATGTCGACCTCGTCGCCAACGGGGTGCGGATCCATTCCTTCAAGTTCGAACTCGAGATCGTCTTCGAGCTGACCGCACTGCAGGCCATCGTCAGAGCTGGCACTCTGACCGCGCTGCGCGGCGGCGAGTGCGTCGTCACGGCATCCCTGTCCCTCGACGACGTACAACTGGCCAAGAGGGACCGCTCAGTCGACCTGGAGCTCATGGTCCGTCTGCACCCACCCCGCCCACTGATCACCAGTTCTGTGGCCGCATCGGTGACCTGATGAAGGTGCCGGCCTCTGGTCAGACTCATACACTGCGAGCATGTCCACCACGCGGTTGCTGCTGCTCGGGGTCGTGCGGATCTTCCAGCCGGCGTACGGCTATCAGCTGCGCCGCGAGCTGCTCACCTGGGACGTGCAGCAGTGGGCGAACATCAACCCGGGCTCGATCTACACCGGCCTGCGCACGCTGGCCAAACACGGGTACCTGCAGGAGCTCGAGGAGGGCGACAGGCCCGGGCGTACGTCGTACAAGCTGACGGCCGACGGCGAGACGGAGTACTTCACGCTGCTGCGGGAACTGCTGTGGAACGTGGACAGCTTCCACCCGGACCGGATGCAGGCCGCGCTGAGCTTCCTGTGGTCGCTGCGGCGGGACGAGGTGCTGGCCGCGCTCGAGGCGCGCATCGTGAAACTCGAGCAGCAGCAGAAGGCGGAGCCGTTCGCGGAGCGGCAGGTCCTGGAGGACCCGGGGACGCCGAACCACGTCGTCGAGATGTTCCGGATCGTCGACGCCCGCGCCACCGGCGAGCTCGAGTGGACCCGTGCCTTCCACCAGCGCGTCACCGACGGCGCCTACTCCTTCGCCGGCGAACCCGCCGACTGGCAGCCCTACCCCGGCATGGTCACCCACTGGGGCGAAATCCCGAACCCACCCACCAACTAACCGCAGGCCCCTCTCACGACTCTCCTCCGTCCTCACCATCAGCCGCCTCCACACCCCCAGCACTCCTCGCCTGCAGCCCTCGCCACGACCTCCCGCCCATGCCCGAGCGCCGGCCCCAGGGCGGCCAATAGCGGGTTATGTGCTCGATAGCGGGATACTTCGCGCCATCGGTCAAACATGCCGCCATCGGCCGCAGCCGCAGAATTCACCCAGGCGCGGGACCACCCGGGTGAGCTACCCGCACACGCCCACCAGCGCCGCGGCGCCTGCACCCCACCTCAACTAATCAACATTGACTATTCAAGGTTGATCACTCAGACTTGACGGCATGATGATCGAAGCTCGCGGACTTGTTCGCACCTTCAAGACCAAGCGAGGGTCGGTACCAGCCGTGCAGGGGGTCGACCTCCAGGTCGCCGACGGGGAGATCGTCGGCTTCCTCGGTCCGAACGGCGCCGGCAAGACCACGACGATGCGAATGCTCGCCACCCTGATCACGCCGACCAGCGGCACCGCGACCGTGGCCGGCTGCGACCTGGCCAAGGACCCGGTCGGCGTCCGCCGCGGCATCGGCTACGTGCCGCAGGGCGGCTCGACCCTGCCGGAGGCGATCGCCGGTGACGAAGTCGTCGACCATGCCCGGCTGTACGGCGTACCGAAGCGGAAGGCGATCGCGGACGGGCAGCGGCTGTTCGAGGAACTCGACCTGTCCGGCCTCTGGCAGCGACAGTGCAAGACCCTGTCCGGCGGCCAGCGGCGCCGGCTGGACATCGTGATGGGGCTGGTCCACGACCCGAAGCTGATCTTCCTGGACGAGCCGACCACCGGGCTCGACCCACAGGCCCGGGCGAACCTGTGGGAGCACATCCGGCAGCTGCGGCGCCGCGGTGCCACCATCTTCCTCACCACCCACTACCTGGACGAGGCGGACGCGCTCTGCGACCGGATCCTGGTCATCGACCACGGCAAGATCGTTGCCTCCGGCACCCCCGAGGAGCTGAAGCAGCAGGTCTCTGGCGACGCGGTCCGGATCGATCTCGCCGATGCCGGCCAGGCGCCCGCGGTGAGCAAGATCGTGCAGGAACTGGACGGCGCGGCCGAGATCGAGACCGACGGTGACGTGGTCGGTTTCCGGATCCCGCGCGGCGGTTCGGTGCTGCCGCTGCTGCTCCGCCAGATCGATGCCCAGGGCATCGAACTGCACGGCGTCGAGGTGCACCGCCCGACGCTGGACGACGTGTTCCTGACCGTGACCGGCCGGTCCCTGCGCGACGACTCCGGTACGACGACGAAAGAGGAGGCCGCGGCATGACCGTGCTCCGCGAAACGTGGATCGTTTTCCACCGCTCCATGCGGCTGACGGTGCGCAATCCGATGTGGTCGGTCCTGATGCTCAGCCAGCCGTTGCTGTACCTGTTCCTGTTCGGCCCGCTGCTGAAGCCGATCACCGCGCAGATCAGCCAGGGCGCGACCACGAACGCCTACCAGGTGTTCATTCCCGGCCTGATCGTGCAGCTCGGCATGTTCGGCGCGATGTTCGTCGGCTTCGGCCTGATCGCGGAGTACCGGGCTGGCGTGATCGAGGCCGACCGCGTCACCCCGGCGTCCCGGATCGCTTTGATGGCCGGCCGAGTACTGCGGGATGTCGTCGTACTGATCGTGCAGTCGGTGGTGTTGCTGGTCGCCGCGTTGCCGCTGGGCCTGCGGGCACCGTGGAGCGGCGTACTGCTGTCACTGGTGATCGTCGCCCTGCTGGGTGCGACCTTCGCGTCGCTGTCGTACTCGGTCGCGCTGATCACCAAGAGCGAGGACGCGCTGGCGCCGCTGCTCAACGGGATCGCGATGCCGTTGCTGCTGCTGTCCGGCATCCTGCTCCCGATGCAGATCGGCCCGACGTGGTTGCAGCGGCTGTCCGACATCAGCCCGCTGAAGCACGTGGTGACCGGCGTACGGGCGTTGTTCCGCGGCGACATCGCCACTAGCGCCTCGCTGTGGGGGCTGTTCTGGGTGGTCCTGCTGACGGTCATCGGCCTGGCCGCCGGCGCCCGTACGTTCCGGAAGGAATCCGCTTGAGCTACCGGGTGTTCATCGGGGAGTCGCCCGGCCGGGTTAGCCTCCGGCCATGCGCTCGCCGATCGTCCGTGGGGTGGTCGGCTCCGTCGTAGTCGCCCTGGCGAGCCTGGTGACCTCGGTGGTCCCGCCCTCCTCATGGGTGGCGTCGTTCCCGCTGCGTGACTCATTGCCAGGCCGCATGGTCGGGCTCACGTTCATGGTCGCCGGACTCGGGCTGATGGCCTGGGCCTGGCTGTCCGTGGGCCGTCAGGTCATAGCGGGACTACGACCACCAGTGCTGCGCATGGCAGCGTGCTGGAGCGCACCTCTGCTCCTCATACCGCCACTATTCAGCCGCGATGCCTGGAGCTATGCCGCGCAGGGAGCGCTCGTTGCCGAAGGCTTCAACCCGTACGACGTAGGCCCCGGCGTTCTGTCGGGCCACATCGTCGAGGCGGTCGACCCGATGTGGATGGCGACCCCAGCGCCGTACGGACCCCTGCCTCTCGCGTACGGCGGTCTGGTCGCGCGGCTGACGATGGACCCCTACCTGCTGATGCTGGCGCACCGGCTGCTCGCCGTCCTGGGCATTGTGCTGATCGCCTGGGCCGTGCCGCGGCTTGCGACGGCATGCCGGGTCGATCCGGTGTTCGCCAGCTGGCTGGTCGTCGCCAACCCGGTGTTGATCACTCATGGCATCGGTGCGGCGCACAACGACGTACTGATGCTGGGGCTGGCTTGTAGCGCGTTTGCCCTTGCACTGACGGGTCGCTGGGGTACTGCGGCGGTTGTCGCGGGCGCTGCGGCTGCGGTGAAGCTGCCCGGTGGTCTGGTGGTCATCGCCATCGCTGCGGTGATGAGCCCGTTGGCTGGGCGTGCACTGCGCTTTGCCAGTCTTGCGATCGCGGGAGCGGTCTCCGTACTCACGCTGGTCACCATCGGCGAGCTGACCGGCGTGGGCTCCGGCTGGATGGGCGCACTCGACGTACCAGGGCTGGTCCGCTCACCGTTCTCTATCGCGAACCTGCTCGGTATGGCGGCTACCGGCGTACTGGAGTGGCTTGGCGAGGACAACGCCGCTTCGCAGGCGCTGCAGGTGGTCCGGCTGGTCGGCATGCTCGTCGCGGTCGGGCTGATCGCCGTACTGAGCCTCCGCTCGTCCATTCACCACGCAGCCCGAGCGGTCGGCATCGCTCTGCTCGCCGTCGTCCTTCTAGGGCCCAGCGCGCACGACTGGTACTTCCTGTGGTGCCTGCCGTTCCTGGCCGTCGCACGGCCCGGCCGCCAGCTCACCACCACCATCACCGCAGTCAGCCTCATCCTCACCATCGCAGCGCCCCTCAACTCCTCACTCCGTGGCGCCACCATCCCCATCCTCACCACCACAGCGTTGGCGATCGCGACTATCGCCCCGCTGCTCAACCACCTGCGCACCCTGCATCCGGCGCGACGGTTGAGGGTGACCGACGCTGTTGAGGCCCCGGCTCGGGTTACGGCTGGGTGAGAGCGGCCACGAGCGCCTCGTTCAGTGGGCGGTGAGTGGTGCGTGAGATGCGGGCTTCGATGACGTCGATGCCGGCGACGGTGGGGGTCAGGGCGGCACGGAGGGCTTCGGGGGTTTCGGCCAGGTGGTACGGCGTGCTGGTGGCGGCGCAGAGGGCTTCGAGGTTGGTGTGGTGGGGTGTGCCGAAGATGCGCTCGAAGTGGGTGGCGTGGGTGGGGTCGCCTTGTTCGAGGGTGGAGAAGATGCCGCCACCGTTGTCGTTGACGACGACGATGCGCAGGTCCGGGCGAGGCTCGTCGGGCCCGATGACGAGGCCGTTGCTGTCGTGCAGGAAGGCGAGATCACCGATCAGCGCGTACGTCGGACCGCCGTTGGCCAGGGCAGCTCCGACAGCGGTGGAGATGGTCCCGTCGATGCCGGCCAGCCCGCGGTTGGCGACCGTACGGATGGGGACGGCCGGGGCGAGGTCGAGGTCGCGGATCGGGTTGGAGGAGGCGACGACGAGCATGCCGTCGGCGCCGGCGGCTTCACCGACGATGGCGGCGATCCCCGGGCCGTTCATGCCGTCGGCGAGGACCTTGTCGATCGCGGGCCGGGCCAGTTGGTCGGCGTGCTGCCAGCGTTCGAGCCAGTCGGTGGTGTCGGCGGCCGAGACCTCGAGCCCGGTCACCACCGCCGACGCCCGGCGTGCGGCATCCGGCCAAAGACCGGTCGGTGACACCACGATCACCTCGACGTCGGGCCGCGCCAGCAGTTTGGCGATTGGCCGCGACAACGTCGGATGCCCGAACACCAGCACCCGTTCGATCTCGCCGGCCAGAGAGCTTGCCTGAAGCAACAACCGGTACGCCGAGACGACCGCCGGTCCGGTCCGCGCCCGGCTCGACGGCTCGGCGAACAACGGCCACTGGCCGGCCTCTGCGGCCAAACGCGCGGCCTGCGACGCACCATCCCCCGCGACGACGACAGTCTTCGGCCCAGGCTGGACGGCCGACGGCTGCCCGGCTGCCGCGTGCACAGCAGTCCATGGCCCAGTACTGCGACCGGATAGCGGCTCCGGCCACTCCGGTCCATCAGTAGGCACCAATGGCTCGGCCAACGGGCAGTTGAGGTGCACCGGTCCCGGATCGGCTGACCGGGCGCCTACTGCGTTGGCCACGGCCCGTGCGACCTGTGAGCGCCAGTACGCCACCTGGCCGACCTCGCGCACCGGCGTGCCCATCTCGTGGAACTGGCGCACTGCAGACCCGAACACCTTCAGCTGGTCCGTCGTCTGGTTGGCCCCGCTCCCCCGCAAGGCCGGCGGCCGGTCCGCGCTCAGCACGATCAACGGCAGCCCACTGTGCGAGGCCTCCAGTACGGCCGGGTGCAGGTTCGCGACTGCGGTGCCGGACGTCGTCACGACCGGCACGGGCAGTCCAGTCCCTCGGATCAGCCCGATCGCCAGGAACCCCGCCGTACGCTCGTCGATCCGCACGTGCAGCCGCAGTCGTCCTTCACGGTCCGCAGCAGCCAGTGCCAAGGCCAGCGGCGCACTGCGCGAGCCGGGCGCCACCACGGCCTCCCGGACGCCGCAGCGGATCAGCTCGTCGACCACCACAGTGGCGAACGCCGTCGACGGGTTCATCCCGCACTCTCCTTCAGCACTCGGGCCATCCGCTCTTCCCACACAGCACTCCTGGCCGCATCCGCACGGCACGCTTCCAACAGCGCAGGGTCCGGCTGCACGCGCTTCACGGGCAGTACGCCGTCCACGGGCAGCAACGGCTCCGCAACGACCTCCTGCGTAAACATCGACACCGTCGCGAGCCCACACGCGTAAGGCAGCTCCGGCAACGCAGCAGCAAGCGCAACCCCAGCAGCGATCCCTATAGAGGTCTCCAGCGCCGAAGACACCACTACCGGCAGTCCGAGCTGCTCAGCGATGTCCAAGCACGCCCGTACGCCGCCAATGGGCTGCACCTTCAGTACGGCGATGTCCGCGGCCTCGAGCTCCTTCACCCGCAAGGGGTCCTCAGCCCGGCGTATCGACTCATCTGCCGCCACCGGTACTTCTGTACGTCGACGTACAGCGGCCAGGTCCTCCACGGCAGCACATGGCTGCTCGACGTACTCCAGGTCGAATCTGTCCAGCTGCTTCAGCGATCGGACGGCCTCGTCCACCGACCAGCCACCGTTGGCGTCGATGCGCACCCGCCCCGACGCCCCGATTGCGTCCCGCACGGCCTCCACTCGGGCTAGGTCATCGTTTAGCGTCTGGCCGCGCTCAGCCACCTTTACCTTGGCCGTGCTGCAGCCAGAACGCCGTACAATCTCCGCCGCCGTGAGGGGGTCCACCGCCGGCACAGTGCAGTTCACCGGTACGACGTCCCGCACCGGCGCCGGCCAGCCGTCGACAGCCGCCTCCTGCGCGGCCCGGAGCCAGGCGACACAGGTGGCGTCGTCGTAGTCCAGGAACGGGCTCCACTCGGCCCACCCCGCAGGACCCTCGAACAGCATGCCCTCGCGCACTGTGATCCCGCGGAACTTGTTCTTCAAGCCGATGGAGTAGGTGATCACCGCACGCCCTCCAGCAACCGCTGCCGGTCGATCTTGCCCGAGGCAAGCATCGGCAGCGCGTCGAGCCGCACCACGTCGCGCGGTGCCCAGGTCCGCGGCAGCGCCTCCGCCACGAAGTCGCGCAGCTCGTCGCGCCCCGGCTCCCCCACGACAAAGGCGACCACTCGCGTGCCCCACTCCTCGTCCGGCACTCCGAGCACCACAGCGTCCTTGACTCGCGGATGCTCCAGCAGTCGCGACTGTACGGACGGCAGCGTGACATTCACCCCGCCGGAGATGACCACGTCGTCGACCCGGCCGACTACCTCAAGCCGGCCGCCTGTTAGGTGTCCCCGGTCCTGCGTCCGGAACCAGCCGTCCTGCAGCACCTCCGCCGTCAGCTCCGGCCGCAGCCGGTAGCCGGAGAACAGCGTGGTGCCCTTGATCAGGATCCGCCCGTCGTCGAGCGCGATCGACGTACCGTCGAGTGGCTCGCCGGCGTACACGCAGCCACTGCCGGTCTCTGTCATCCCGTACGCCGGGATCGCGGTGACCCCCGCTGCGGCCGCGCGCTCCTTCAACGGTGCCGGCGTGGCGGCGCCACCGATGACGATGGCGTCGAACGAGCGCAGTGCGTCGAGGTCCGTCTCGAGGTAGCGAGCGAGTTGGGTCGGCACCATGGCGGTGTAGCGGCGTACTCCCGTCATGGAGGCAGCCGCTTCGGTGAAGCTCTCTTGGAGGATCACAGGCTCCAGACCGGCCAGCACTGACCGTGTGAGGATCTGCAGCCCACCCACGTAGTACGGCTTCATTGGAAGCAGCCATTGGCCCGGTCCGCCCAGCCGGTCGTGGGTGGCTTTCGCAGACGCGAGCAGCGCCTCCCGCGACAGCAGTACGCCCTTTGGCTCGCCCGACGACCCGGATGTGGTCAGCACTACAGCACAGTCGTCTTCCAGCGGCTGGTCGGGCGCAGCCGCCTGCTTCACCCGGGCCGCCGCTGCCTGATCAGTCGGCACCGGCGCGAACGGCGTACCACTGCCATCCAGTACGGCGGTGAGCGCGGACAGCACGGCATCCGGCGTACCAGGGACCAGGCGCAAGGTAGACATGTCACTCCGAGCGTACGGCCCTCGCTGCGGGCCCCTGCCGGGTGGCTGACACAATCGACGGTCATGGCCACCCCTGCCCAGTGGATCGAAGGCGCGCGCCCACGCACGCTGCCCGCCGCGATCTCCCCTGTCCTCGTCGGAACCGGCGCGGCCGCGTACCTGGACGGCTTCGTCTGGTGGAAGGCGCTGCTCGCCCTGGGCGTCGCACTGGCCCTGCAGATCGGGGTCAACTACGCCAACGACTACAGCGACGGCATCCGCGGTACGGACGAGAACCGGGTCGGCCCACTGCGTCTGGTCGGCTCCAAGGTCGCCACTCCGGGACAGGTGAAGACCGCAGCCTTTACCTGCTTCGGTGTGGGCGCCGTGCTCGGGGTGATCCTCTGCGCGACCTCCAACTGGTGGCTGCTGGTCGTAGGAGCGGCGTCACTCGTCGGGGCGTGGTTCTACACAGGCGGCAAGCGCCCGTACGGCTACCGCGCGCTGGGTGAGGTCAGCGTCTTCCTGTTCTTCGGCCTGGTCGCCGTACTCGGCACCACCTACGTCCAGGCGTCGGAGCTGAACTGGACCGCCGTCGCCGGCGCAGTCTCCATCGGCTCCATCGCCTGCGCCCTACTGGTCGCCAACAACCTCCGCGACATCCCCACCGACACGGTGAGTGGGAAGCGCACGCTAGCCGTCGTACTGGGCGCTGCCCGGTCGAGGCAGCTCTACGCCGCCCTGATCGCCCTAGCCTTCATCCTCGCCGCCATCTCCGCCATCGCCACCCCCTGGACCCTCCTCGCCTTCATCGCCGTCCCCCTGGCGATCAAGTCCACCCGCGTAGTCCTCAGCGACGCCGTAGGCCCCGCCCTCATCCCAGTCCTCAAAGCCACCGGCCAAACCGAACTCCTCTACGCCCTCGGCCTGGCAATAGGCCTAACCCTCGGCAGCTAGACCTCCCCGCGCGCTCCGGCGGTTGCCGGAACTTTACTGCCACGGAGCGCAAACTTTGTTCCGGAAAGGCTTGGGCCGCCCGAGGGGCTCGGGCGGCCTGCCTGGTGCGGGGTTAGTTGTCGACGGCCTGGTAGAGGGTGGTCCAGAAGTCGTGCATGAGGTGGATTGAGTAGGGGGCGGAGGCGCCGACCTGGGTGAGGAGGATGCCGGTGAGCTGGTTGGTGGGGTCGGCGTACGTCGAGGTGCCGCTGCCGCCGTCCCAGCCGAACTGGCCGATGGGCGCGTAGTCACCGCGGTACGTGCGTACCGCCATACCGAAGCCCCAACCGCCGTGCTGTCCTTGGCCGAACGACACGTGGACGGCGTCGCGGGCGAGGGCGGTCCGAGCGGCGGTCTGCTCCGGTGTGAGGCGGTTGGTGGTCATCAGCTCGACGGCGGGCCGGGACAGGATCCGCTCGTTGCCGTGCATTCCGCCGTTCAGCAGCATTCGGAAGTACGCGTGGTAGTCGTCGGCCGTGGAGACCAACCCGCCACCGCCGCCCTGGAACGGTGGAGGGCTGCTCCACCGGCCGCCCTTGGCCTCGTCCCACACCAGGAACTCTCCGGTCGCCGGGTCGGGGGCGTAGAGGGTCGGCATCCGGTCGACCTGGTCCTCGGGCACGTGGAAGCCGGTGTCCTTCATGCCCAGCGGCTCGAAGATGCGTTCCCGCAGGAACGACTCGAACGACTGGCCCGTGACCCTGGCGACGAGTACGCCGACCAGGTCGCTGCTGATCTGGTACTGCCAGCGCTCTCCGGGCTGGTGCATCAACGGGAGCGTTCCGAGGCGGCGCATCCACTCGTCCGGTTCGGGCATCGGCACTGGCAGGTTGGGCGTCAGCCCCTGCTCGAAGATCGCGCCCATGATCGGCGTACCCAGCACCGTCATATCCATGCCGAGCCCGAACGTGGAGGTCAGCACGTCCCGCACGGTGATCGGCCGCCGCGCCGGCTCGGTGTCGTCCAGCGGGCCATCGATGCGCTTCAGCACCTGGCGGTTGGCGAGTTCCGGCAGCCACTGCTCGACCGAGTCATCCAGCCGCAGCCTGCACTCGTCGAGCAACACCATCGCCGCCGCAATCGAGACCGGCTTGGACGTCGAGGCCATCCGGAAGATCGTGTCCCGGCTCATCGCCGCGCCACCGTCGTACTGCATCGTCCCGATCGCCTCGACGTGCGTCTCCCCGCCCAGGTCAACCAAGGCAACAACCCCAGGAATCTTCCCAGCCTCAACGTGCCGCTCCAGCACGTCCCGCACCCGGCCCATCCCCGCCGCCGAGAAGCCGCCGCTACCAGTCCCCATCATGAATCTCCTCACATCAGTGCTCGATCTCGCGCACCGCTGAACCGTTGATGTCCCCCACCATCGCCAACCGCTCTGACACCGACCTGACGCCGTCCTGACGCCGCAGCCGACGGCCGGCGTGAGCGCAGGTAGGCCCGCGACGGCGGCGCCGGCCGTCGTACTCGGTGCAGTTCGGTCGCGGCAGCTTTCCGGTACAAAGTTCGCGCTCGGTGGCAGCTAACTTCCGGAAAGGGCGAGCACGCGGCGAAGGAGCTCGCAGACCGCGGGCGATGAGCCCAGCGGCTGCGCAGTACGCGTGGGAGAGAAACTCCTCAGGTGTTGGGTTCGGACCAGCGGCCTGTTGTGGCGAAGGTTTCCAGGGTGGTTGTGTAGGGGGCTATGTCTATGCCGCTGGTGCGGAGCCAGGCGTCGTCGTAATAGGTGTTGCTGTAGCGATCGCCGCTGTCGCACAGCAGGGTGACGATGCTGCCGCGGACGCCAGTACGGCGCATTTCGGCGGCCAGCCGGAGCGAGCCCCAGAGGTTGGTGCCGGTGGAGCCGCCGACCAGGCGGCCGGTGACGCGGGAGCAGAAGCGCATGGCGGCGATGGAGGCGGCGTCGGGGACCGAGATCATGCGGTCGACCACGCCGAGGACGAAGGACGGCTCGACGCGGGGGCGGCCGATGCCTTCGATGCGGGAGGGACGGCCAGTGGAGTAGTCGTCGTCGCCGGCCTCGAAGGCGGGGAAGAACGCCGAGTTCTCCGGGTCGACCACCGCGATGTTGGTGTCGTAGCGCTGGTAGCGGACGTAGCGGCCGATGGTGGCTGAGGTGCCGCCGGTGCCGGCGCCGACCACGATCCAGGTCGGTACCGGGTGCTCTTCGAGACTCAGCTGGCCGAAGATCGACTCGGCGATGTTGTTGTTGCCGCGCCAGTCGGTGGCCCGTTCGGCGTACGTGAACTGGTCCATGTAGTGGCCGCCGGTCTCCTCGGCCAGCCGCTTCGCCTCGCCGTAGATCTGGCCGGACCGCTCGACGAAGTGGCAGCGGCCGCCGTAGAACTCGATCAGCTCGACCTTCTCCCGGCTGGTCGACGCCGGCATCACCGCGATGAACGGCAGGCCGAGCAGGCGGGCGAAGTACGCCTCGCTGACCGCGGTCGAACCACTGGACGCCTCGATCACCGTGGTGCCCTCGCGGATCCAGCCGTTGCAGAGCGCGTAGAGGAACAGCGAGCGGGCCAGCCGGTGCTTGAGCGAGCCGGTCGGGTGCACGGACTCGTCCTTCAGGTACAGGTCCACGCCGAGGACGGCCGGCATCGGGAACACGTGCAGATGGGTGTCCGCGCTCCGGTTCGCGTCGGCGTCGACGATCCGGATCGCCTCCGACACCCACGCGCGCGCCTTGTCGTCGCGCCGATCGACTTCACGACACACCCCGTCAACCTCACTCATGCGGGCCAGAGTAGGTGGTACTGGGCTGGTTTGAGTATTCCTACGCTCTGTCACCAGCTTCGCGGCCGGAACGATGAGACGCATGATCCCCCTCGGCTTCGAGATCGGACTCACCGACATCGCGACGCTGGCAGGCTTCTTGTTCTTCGGCAGCCTTGCCATCGGCCTGCCCGCGACCGTCACCCTGGCGGTGATCGGCTATCGCCGCGACCTCAATCGGCCGCTCTGGAACGCCTTCCGGTACTGGCTGCTCGGAAACGCTCTCACCATCCCGGCGATGGGAGGTCTCGCCATCTTCCTCCACCTCGGCATGTTCGCCTTTCCGCTCGCCTGGGCGCCCGCCCTGATCCTCGCCTGGCACCTCAACCGCGAGGACCGCGCCAAGGTGGCGCCTCATGGCCGCCCCAACCCCTGGATTCGTCCGGACGACTCCGGCGCCGGGGCTCAGCCGCCGTACGCCGGAAGCCCACAGCAGCCGGACTACGTCCAGACAGGCATCGCCGGAGGCTGGCTCGGCCCGGGCTGGGTACAGCCCGATGCAGCCGACGTACGGCGGAACACGGCACAACCCGGCTGGGCCGAACCAGCCTGGGACGAGCTGACCGAAGCTCAGCCAAGTTGGGTACTGCCGATTCGGCCGGCTCACAGGCCCGGACGGGGTTAGCCGGGCCGAGCAGGCAGCCCCGGCCCGAGCCCGATCCGGCCCGAACGAGGGGATGGACCGGACCAGGTTTACCGGGTTGGGGCTGTCTGGGTGGGTCTCAGCTTTCGTTCCGCTCAGGCGGTTGGTCGATGTTCTGCTCCCGCTTACGTTGCTCGGCGCGCAGGCGTTCGACCTCCTCCACCAATTCGACCAGCGCTTCCTGCTCCGACCGCCCTTTGTACCGCCCGATCCCGAGATCGAAACAGTTCCGCTCGTACTCGATCGCGTCGGCCGTCTGCTGCAGATAGAAACTACGGTCGCGGAACTTGAAGTATCCGGTGAAGCCGGCAGCGATACCCACCGCAAATGTCGTCCCCACACTCGCCCACCGCAGAGTCTCCTCGGCCAGCGCCAGGCTGGTGATCGAGGTGGCAGCCAGCGACCCGACAATGATGACGGCCTGGAGGTAGTTGTTGGTCCGCCGATAACGCGCGGCACCCTTTCGCAGCGCGTCGAGCTCAGACTTGATCTCTTCACGATAGGTGTATTGCCGAAGCTTCGGCTGGTGCGACTGCGCCGCGAGCAGGTGTGCCTTTCGCTCACGCTCGACCGTGAGTTTGAGGTCGATATCGTCGGGACTCTCAGCGCCCTCCATCTTTGATATCCCATAAAACACCACACCGAGTACCGTCACCGCGATGACGACACCGAGCGGGGTGGCAATCAGCTTCTTGCCGATACCGAAGTTCGGAGATATGTACAGCGCATACGCTCCGAACAGAAGAACAGGCAGCACCAGGAGCGCGATGCGCAGCAGACGCCGCGCGGTTCGGGCCACCCGCAGGTCTCGCTCCAGCTGCAGCAGCGTGCGATTGATCTCCAGCAGTTCCTCGGCACGGCTCGCCACGCATTCTCCTCCGCCTCGGCATCGATCTGCCGACCGGTCACGGTAGCTGCTCTGCCGCAGGTGTTGCATCTCCGCTCGAGCGTGGCGACCCCGCGGGCGAGCTAGGTTGGGTGGACATGGTGTCTAGGCAGGGGGAGCGATGAGCGAGCACGACGAGCGGCCGACGCGGCAGCGGGCGACGTTGACGGATATCAGTTCGCGGGCGTGGGAGCACCCGGCGGACCGCGGTGCCCTGGTGGCGCTGCGGCAGCTGAAGGGCTTCGACTTCGTCCTGCGCAAGCTGTCCGGGCTGATCAACGAGCGCGCCTTCCGGCTGCAGTTCCTCGGCTCGGCGATCCGGGTCGACGAGCGCCAGTTCCCCACCGTGCACCGGCTGTACACCGAGGCCGGTACGACGCTCGACGTACGCCAGCTGCCTGAGCTGTACGTCACCAACAGCCCGATCTGGAACGCCGTCACCATCGGCATGGACAAGCCCTTCATCGTCGTCAACAGCGCCCTGCTGCAGGGCCTGGACGAGGAGGAGATCCGGTTCATCCTCGGTCACGAGCTCGGCCACGCGCAGAGTGGGCACGCGCTCTACCAGTCGCTGCTGTTCTGGCTGATGCGGCTCACCGGCGCGGTGAACTGGATGCCGATCGGTGCCCTCGGCATCCGCGCGATCATCGCCGCCCTGCACGAGTGGTCCCGCAAGGCCGAGCTATCTGGTGACCGGGCCGGGCTGCTCGCCGTACAGGACCCGGCCGTCGCGCTGCGGGTGCAGATGAAGCTGGCCAGCGGCGGACAGCTCGCTGAGCTCGACACCACCGCGTTCCTGGCGCAGGGGACGGAGTACGAGAGCGCGGGCGACCTGCGCGACAGCGTGCTGAAACTGCTGCTCCTCGAGGCCCAGACCCACCCGCTGGCCGTCATTCGGGCGCATGAGTTGCGGCGTTGGGTCGACGAGGGCGACTACACCGCCATCGTTTCCGGGACCTACCCGAAGCGTCAGCACGACAGCAGCGCGTCGATGTCGCAGGAGGCGAAGAACGCGGCCAAGTCGTACACCGACGCGTTCAACCGCTCCCAGGACCCGCTGGCCAAGCTTCTCCGCGAGATGGGCGACGGCCTCGGCGGCGTCCGCGACTGGGTCTCCTCCAGGTTCCCGCCGCGAAACTGAGTGGCGTCAACGCACCACAACGACGGATCCTGTCGTCCGTGATCGAACTACGTGACATCGGCGCAGACGACTGGAAGCTCTGGCGCGAACTACGGCTCGCGGCGCTCGAGGAAGCGCCGTATGCCTTCGGCTCGACCCTCGAGGACTGGGCCGACGCATCCGAGCAGCGCTGGCGCGACCGGCTCAACACGCCCGGCGCCTTCCAGGTGATCGCGCACCTCGACGGTACGCCGGCCGGCATGGCAGGCGGGCTGCCAATGGATGGCGCCGCGGAACTGGTCGGGATGTGGATCGCCCCCACCGGCCGCGGCCGCGGCGTCGGAGACGCACTCATCCAAGCCGTCGAGAATTGGGCCCGAGGCAACGACATACGCACGCTGAACCTGTCGGTTGCGGTCGGCAATGAACCGGCGCACAAGCTCTACCTGCGCAACGGTTTCGCCGACACCGAGGAAGTCGAGTGGGACGACAAGAACGGCGTACTCCACCCGCTCATCAGAATGCGCAAACAGCTCTAGAAAAGACGAAGGGCTCGCTTCCCCCTCCCGGGAAGCGAGCCCTTCGAGCTAGCAGGCGATCAGCCCACGTGTACGGCGTTCTGGCCGTCGGTGGCCAGGTCCTTGTGCTTGATCGACAGGCCGACCAGGGTGATCACGGCCGCGCCCAGCGCCAGGAACGCGGACCAGATGAACGCGCGAGTGAACCCGTGCGTTGTCGCCAGCGCGGTGAACTGACCCTCCAACTGCTTGAGCTGCTCCGGCGACTGCCCGGACTCGGCCGCCTTCTGCAGGCCCGGGGCGAGCTCGGTGAACTTGTCCTTGATCGCGTTGGTGGAGATTGTGCCCAGCAGCGCCAGGCCGACCGCACCACCGATCTGCTGGACCGTGTTCAGTACCGCGGAACCGACACCGGAGTCCTCGGCCGCGACGCCGCTGACCGCGGTCAGCGTGAGCGGCACGAAGATCAGGCCCATCCCGAACGACAGCACCAGGATGTACGGCAGCAGATGAGTCCAGTACGTCGAGTCGACCTCGAGCCGGCTGAACCCGAACATCCCGGCCGCTACCAGCACGCCACCGGCACCGGAGATCCAGCGCGGGTCGATCCGGGCCACCAAGGTCGACGCGACCTGCGCTGCGACCACGATGCCGAAGCTGAACGGCAGGAAGGCGAGACCGGTCTCGATCGCGCTGTAGCCCATGATGCTCTGCACGAAGATGCCCAGGAAGTAGAACATCGAGAACATCGCCGCACCGACGACGAGCATGACGAAGAAGCTGACCCCTCGGGTCCGGTTCGCAAGGATCCGGAACGGCATCAGCGCGTGCCGCGACCGGGCCTCGATGCCGAGGAAGATCGCGATCAGCGCCAGGCCGCCGAAGATGAACGCCAGCGTGACCGGGTCACCCCAGCCCTCCTGCGCCGCGTGCGTCAGGCCGTAGACCAGACCCGTCAGGCCCGCCGTACCGGTGATCGCGCCAGGCAGGTCGAACTTGCCGGTCTGCCGGGCCGACTCACCCAGGAAGCGGAACGCCAGTACGGCGACGATCAGGCCGATCGGGGTGTTGATGAAGAACGTCCAGCGCCAGTCCGCCTCGGTCAGCGCGCCACCGAGGATCAGGCCGATGGCGGCACCGGCACCCGACATGGCGGCGTACACGGCCATCGCGCGGTTGCGCTCCTTGCCGGCCGGGAAGGTGGTGGTGATCAGCGCGAGCGCGTTCGGCGAGGCCGCGGCGGCCGCGACACCCTGCAGGATCCGGCTGGCCAGCAGGATCTCCTCGCTCTGGGCGATACCGCCGATGAACGACGCCAGACCGAACAGGACGACGCCGAAGATGAACACCTTGCGGCGGCCGAGGATGTCACCGATCCGGCCGCCGAGCAGCAGCAGACCGCCGAACGCGAGCGCGTAGGCGTTCACCACCCACGGCAGCGAGGCGTTGCTGAAGCCGAGCTCATCCTTGATGTGCGGCAGGGCGATGTTGACGATGGTGCCGTCCAGCACCACCATCAGCTGCGCCATGCAGATCAGCGCGAGCGCGATGCCGAGGTTGCGGTGGCCATGGCCACCGCCGTTGGCAGCCGGCTCGGTCACCTGGTCGATCGGCCGGTCTTCCGGCGGATCGGCCTTGACGACGTTTTCGGACATGCTTGGTATTCCCCTCACTTACTGTGCTTGTGGACTGGCCGGCCCCTCACCGGTCAGCTCGCCTGCGACCCCCGCGCCGCAGGCAGGATCACGTTGTCGATCACTCGGAGGATCAGTTCGTCGGTCGGCTCGACCCCGAGGATGAACGCGTGGTGGATGATCACCGCGGGCAGCGTCGTCGCCAGCAGCTCGACATCGACGCCCGGCGCGATCTCACCCCGCCGTACGGCGCGGGCGTAGACCTCGTTCACCAGCGCGAACCGCGGCGCCAGGAAACGCTCCTGGACAGCCTTCTGCAGGTCGGCGTCCCGGTGCAGCGCGGTGAGCAGACCGGCCATCACCGACATCGGCAGCTCCTCCTTGAAGCCGCCGTCGCCGCACGACATCGAGATCAGGTCACCACGCAGGCTGCCGGTGTCGACGTCCTCCGGCATCGGGCAGCGCTTGGCCCGGGTGACCGCGTCGACGACCAGGTCGGCCTTGGTCTGCCAGCGTCGGTACAGCGTCGCCTTGCTGGCCTTGGCGGCCGTCGCCACCGCGTCCATGGTCAGCCGGTCGTAGCCCAGCTCGGCCACCAGCGCGACGGTCGCGTCGAGGATCTCCTCCTCGCGACCACCCTCGACCCGTGGACGGTGCCGTGTCTCGACCATGATCACCCTGTGTCAACAACTCGTAGCTGATAGAACGAAACGGTTTCGTTTCATCAACCACCATACGACTCATGTGAAGGAACGCACAAAGCATTTTCCGCTGATCTCAAACGTGGCCTGCGTCACTCTCCGTACCAGTCATCCACTGGTACGGCGCTCGCACGCGGCAAACCGGCGCTGGCGCGGGCACTGGCCGACACCGGCTGGACCGCCGTACTTGCCCGAACGATCTAACCCAGCACCCAGCCCAGGCGCCTCAACGCCCGACCTCATTTGGTGGGTTCACCCATCAACTTGTGGGTTCCCCGGCCGTATTCCGGCGGGGAACCCATCACTTGGTGGGTGAACCCATCAAGTGGTGCCGGCGGGAGGTGGTGGGGTGGTGGGGTGGGTCAGTCGTCGTCTTCGGCGGTGCGGGATTGCTCGATGCGGTGGGCGATCTTCTCCGCGCGGGTATTGATCTTGCCGGCCAGGCGGTCGCGGGCGGCGCGGAGGACGAAGATCGACAGGATCGACGACACGATCAGGGCGAGCAGGAGCAGCGGGAACAGGGTCAGCCAGTTGTTGAGGGCGAACCACAGCACGGCGAAGCAGACGCCGAACAGCGCCGCCCGCAAGCCGGTGTAGATGGCGAACTCCTTCATCTCAGACCCCAGCGTAGGAGTGCAGGCCGGAGACCAACAGGTTCACGCCGACGAAGTTGAAGATGAAGACGAACCAGCCGACGATCGCGATCGTGGCGGCCCGGCGACCCCGCCAGCCCGCTGTCGCCCGGGCGTGCAGGTAGGCGGCGTACACGACCCAGGTCACCAGCGACCAGACCTCCTTGGGGTCCCAGCCCCAGTAGCGGCCCCAGGCGTACTCCGCCCAGATCGGACCGGCCACCAGTACGCCGAAAGTCCACAGCGGGAAGGCGAAGGCCAGTACCTTGTACGCCGTACCGTCCATCGCCTCGGCACTCGGGAGCCGACGCAGCGACGCCGACATGGTGCCACCGGCGAGCACCCGGCGCTCGGCACGCGCCTTGACGAGGTAGAGCACCGAGACCAGGCCGCCGACGGTGAACGCACCACCGGAGATCGCGGCGGCGGAGACGTGGATGACAAGCCAGTACGAGTGCAGCGCGGGCACCAGTGGACCTGCCGGCGTGTAGAGCGCGAGAGAAGCCAGGCCCAGTACGGCGGCCACGACAAGCGTCACGCCGAGACCCAGCCACTGCAGCTTGTACCGCTGCACGAAGACCAGGTAGACGATCGCCACCGCCAGCGACGCCGTGATGGAGAACTCATACATATTCCCCCACGGCACCCGCCCAGCAGCCAGACCGCGGGTCACCACACCGCCCAGGTGCAGGACAAACGCCAACCAGGTCAGCAACAAACCAACCCGGCTAGCTGCCTCCATCCGCTCGGAGCCGGCGCCGGAGGTGGAGGAGGCCGAGCCGGCCGAAGCCGAGTCGCCGGCGCTAGCCGCGCCGGCCGGCGCGGCAGCAGTCGAGCCCGCCGACCCGGCTGAGCCGGAACCGGGGGACGTCGAGCCGAGCGTGGTGGAACCGGCGACCGCCGGGGTCGAGCCGACCAACGCTGCCGAGGTCGAGCCGCCGGAGACGCCCGAGGTGGCCGAGCCGGAGGCGACCAGGGCGTCGGCCTTGCTGTCTGCCTTGGCCGCGTTCGCCACCGCGGTGCGGCCGAGTGACCACTCCAGCGCGTGGGCGGCCATGGCCAGGAAGTAGATGACGGTGGCGGTGGGGATCAGCAGGTTGGAGACGTGTGCGTAGGTCTCCGGGCTCATGATGTCTCCTGCGTGCTCGATCGATCTGGTTTGAGGGCCTCACCGATGGCCTGGAGTTCGTCGCCGAGGCCGCGCTCGGGTCCGCGGTCCAGGCCCGCGACCTCGACCACGGTACGCCCGTCCTCGGTCCGGACTCGCACCCAGGTACGGCGTGGGTGCACGAACAGCGAGCCCATCAGCCCCAGGATCGCCAGCAGGATGCCCGCCAGCGCCAGGTCCGTCCCGGGAGTGTGGCTGACCTGCAGCTTCACCCACCGGCTGTAGCCGTCGAAGGTGATCGACCCCGCCTTGTCCGGCAGATTGATGCTCTGCCCCGGCGCGAGCTGGAACCGCCACTTGTCGCCGTTCTGCTCGAACTGCGTCAGCTTCGACTTGTCCAGCTGGTACACCGACTGCGGTTTGCCGTCCTCCGCCGACGGACGGCCGTAGTACCCGGTCATCACCAGCGCAGGGTTCAGATCGTCGGGGAAGACAGAGACCGGGCCGCGCTGGTCGATCACCGCGGTCGGCAGGAAGAACCCCTCGAAGCCGAGCTGCAGCGGCCGGGCGTCCGGCGCCTTGATCACCCCGAACGACGAGAAGTTGCTGTCCTGCGGCAGGAACGGCGCCGGCCCGGAGAACGCGACCTGCCCGTTGCCATCGCGAACCGTCACCCGCGGCGCGTAGCCGTGGCCGAGCAGATACACACTGCTGCCGTCGAGCTTGAGCGGATGGTTCACCCGCAGGTCGTACGACTTCTCCGGCGAGTCCGGCGTCTCCTGGTAGCTCAGCGAAGCGTTGAACTCCCGCGCCGCACCCCGCTGCGGCCCGTCTTCCTGGAACTTCACGTCGAAGTCCTTCACCGTCAGCGTGAACGGCGGCAGATCGTCCTCGTTGAAGATCCGGCCCGGGGCGAAGTCGTCGTACTGCGCCAGGGAGTTGGAGAAACCGTTGCCCACGACAACCAGCACGGTGCCGCGGTAGCCGAACAGCGAGCCCAAGGCGACGCCGATCAGCGCCAGGATCAGGGAGAAGTGGAACAACAGGTTGCCGGCCTCGCGCAGGTAACCACGCTCCGCGGCGACCGCGCCGTCGTACGACTCCACCCGAAAGCGGCGCTTGCGAAGCTCGCCCCGCGCAGCCTCCAGTACGGCGTCGTCGGCCGAGTCGACCGTGAAACGCTGGTAGCCGGGCAGCCGGTTCAGGTTGCGCGGCGGCTTCGGCGGCCGGGCCCGGACGGCCTTCAGGTAGACGCCGAGCCGCGGCACGACGCAGCCGATCAGCGAGATGAACAGCAGCAGGTAGATCGCCGAGAACCAGGCCGACTTGTAGACGTCGAACAGCCCGAGCTTGTCGTAGATCGGCCCGAGCTTCGGATGCGCCGTGAGGAAGTCCGACACCTTGATCGGGTCGATCGAAGTCTGCGGGATCAGTGACCCCGGTACGGCGCCCAGTGCCAGCAGGAACAGCAGCACCAGCGCGGTCTTCATCGAGGTCAGCTGCCGCCAGATCCAGCGCAGCCACCCGACGAAACCCAAGGCGGGCGGCGGTTCGGCAGGTGCGGCGACGTGGTCCTTGACCGCGGTCATGTCACACCGCCGATCCGAAGTTGCTGACCCACTGCCGCAGATCGGCGGTCATCGAATCCCACACTCCTGTCAGCAGTAGCAGCCCCACCGCGATCATCAGTACGCCGCCGATCCGGATCACCAGCACCTGGTGCCGCCGGACCCACGCCACCGCGCCCAGCATCCGCCGGAACGCCAGCGCCGCGACGATGAACGGAATGCCCAGCCCGAGACTGAACACCAGCGCCAGCGTCGCACCCCGCCCGGTGCTGCCCTCAGTGGTGGCCAGCGTCATCACGGTCCCGAGCGTCGGCCCGATACACGGTGTCCAGCCGAATCCGAACAGTACGCCGAGCAACGGCGCGGCCGCGATTCCGACAGCCGGCACCCGGTGCACCCGGAGATCCTTCTGCAGGAACCCGAACCCGCCGAGAAAGACCAGTCCCAGTACGACGGTCAGCGCGCCGAGCACCCGCGTGATCGCCGTCTGGTGCTCGATCAGTGCGTTGCCGACGGCACCGAAGACGACGCCGGTGAGGATGAAGACGGCCGAGAACCCGGCGACGAACAGCCCGGTCCCGGCGAGCATCCGGCCGCGGCGATGAGACCCAAGCTCGGCCGCGGACAGCCCGGTGACATACGAAAGGTAGCCGGGCAGTAGCGGTACGACGCAGGGCGAGAAGAACGAGATCGCACCGGCCAGCACCGCGATCGGCAGTGCCACCAGCATCGAGCCCGTCATCGACTGGGCGAACCAATCACCCATCAGCTAGCCGCGTCTTTCACCATTCCTAGAAGCGTCTGCTTCGTGACCTCACCAATCACCCGCGAAGCGACCTTGCCGTTCTTGTCGATTACCAGTGTGCTCGGGATCGCCGCCGCGCTGATCTGCCCGCGGAATCCGAGCAGCAGCCGGCCGTTCGGGTCGTAGATGCTCGGATACGTCACGCCGAACTCCTGGACGAACTTGCGGGCCGGCGCCTTGTCCAGATCGCGGGTGTTCAGCCCGATGAACTGCACCGACGGGCCGAGCTCCTTCGCCGCCGCGACCAGATCGGGCGCTTCCTTCCGGCAGGGCGAGCACCACGAGCCCCAGACGTTCAGTACGACGACCTTGCCCTTCTGGTCGGCCAGGCTCCAGGTCTTGTCGTCGAGCGTCGTACCGGTCAGCGCTGGAGCCTGCTCGCGGTCGGCAGCGGCGAAGACGGACACGTTGCCCGAGCCGCTGACGAACCCGGTCTGCCCCTGCCGATTCTGCGCCGACTGCTGCCCCGAGCTGCAGCCCGCGACCAGGAGCCCAGCTGCGACGACAAGCGCCGTACGACGAAACATCAGGCCCCGCCCACGAACTTCTTCGGGTTCTTGACCGGCAGCAGATCCTTCGCCGGTTCCGCATAGCCCACAGACATGATCGTTTCGCCGTGGAAGGTGAACGAGGTCAGGCTGGCCAGGCTGCACTGCCGCTTGCGCGGGTCGTGCCACAGGCGGCGATTCTCGATCGCGGACCGGACGATCCAGATCGGCAACTGGTGCGACACGATGAGCGCCTCGTGCCCGGCCGCCTTCTGCTGGGCCGTCTCGATCGCGTCCCTCATCCGTCGGACGATCTGCTGGTACGGCTCGCCCCAGGACGGCTTGATCGGGTTCCGCAGCAGCCACCACGCGCTCGGGTTGCGCAGCGCGCCGTCGCCGACGCCGAACTTCTTGCCCTCGAACAGGTTCGCCGCCTCGATCACCCGCTCGTCGAGGTCCGGCGTCAGCCCGAACGTCTTGGCGATCGGCTCCATCGTCTCCTGGGCGCGCTCCAGCGGGGAGCTGACCAGGTGCACGATGTCGCGGCCGGCCACATGCTCGGCCACGCGCTCGGCCATCTTGCGGCCGAGCTCGGACAGGTGGAAATCGGGGATCCGGCCGTAGAGCACGCCGGTCGGGTTGTGCACCTCGCCGTGACGCATCAGGTGCACGACCGTCGTTTCGGTCACCGCTGCCCTTTCCATCAGTTCAGTACGGCCCTTCAGTTCTGTACTGCGGCTGCCGCGCGGGCAGCCGGGGCGAGGGCCGACTCCAACGAAGCCAGCGCGTCGTCGTCGATCGCACTGCTCACGAACCAGGCCTCGAACGCGCTCGGCGGCAGGTAGACGCCGGCGTCCAGCATGGCATGGAAGAACGCCGCGAACCGGGGCAGCACCTGAGCACTGGCACCGGTGAAGTCCCGGATCTCGGCAGGTCCCTCCGAGGACTCCACGAAGAAAACACTGAAGAGGTTCCCGGCCGCCTGAATGACGTGCGGCACACCTTCCTTGTCCAGCGCGGTGCTGACGAGCCGCTGGATTGTGGCCGAAGTCTCGTCGAGCTTGGCGTAGACCTCGTCGGTCGCCAGCCGCAGTGTCGTCAGACCGGCCGCGGTCGCCACCGGGTTCCCGGACAGCGTGCCCGCCTGGTAGACCGAGCCCTCCGGCGCGAGGTGGGACATGATCTCGGCCCGGCCGCCGAACGCGGCCGCCGGGAACCCACCACCCATCACCTTGCCGAACGTCATCAGATCAGGCTGTACGCCGTCGACGCCGTACCAACCGGAGCGGGTGATCCGGAAGCCGGTCATCACCTCGTCGGAGATGAACAGCGCGCCGTTGTCCTTGCACGTCTTGGCCAGGAAGGCGTTGAAGTTGTCCCGCGGCGGTACGACGCCCATGTTGCCGGGCGAGGCCTCGGTGATGACAGCCGCGATCTGGTCGCCGTACTCGGCGAAGGCGGCGGTGATCGCGGCCTGGTCGTTGTACGGCAGCACGATCGTGTCCGCGGTGGTGGCCTCGGTGACACCCGGCGTGCCGGGGATTCCCAGCGTCAGTACGCCGGAACCCGCCTGAGCCAGGAGCGCGTCGACATGGCCGTGGTAGCAGCCGGCGAACTTGATGATCTTCGCGCGGCCGGTGTATCCGCGGGCCAGCCGGAGCGCGGACATGGTCGCCTCGGTCCCGGACGAGACCAGCCGGACCTTGTCCACCGGCGTCCGGGCGACGATCTCCTCACCGAGCAGCACCTCGTTCTCGGTCGGAGTCCCGTACGACGTACCGCGGGAGACCGCGGCCTGGACGGCGGCGACCACCTCCGGGTGCGCGTGGCCGAGCAGCATCGGACCCCAGGAGCAGACCAGGTCGAGGTAGCTGTTCCCGTCGACATCGGTGATGTGACATCGGTCACCCGATGCCATGAAACGCGGCACGCCGCCGACGGCGCGGAAGGCCCGCACGGGAGAGTTGACCCCGCCCGGGGTGACTGCGGAAGCCCTGTCGAAGAGCGCGGCGGACTGTTCTGTGTGGTCGGGCACGGCCGCCATTCTCCCCGACAGACCAGCGGGCCAGATGGGCGGGCAGCACCAATTGCCCTCGACTCGGCCCGCCGGGGGCTTCACTTGTGTGAAGTTACGGGCCAGTATGGGTACCCGGTGACCGCTCGTACACGGTCTCGTCCGGCGCGTAACCCACGCACGGGGCGGGCGTTAGACCAATGACGACGGCGACCGACAAGACGCAATGACGTGTCCGCAGCGTGGGGCTGGGCAGGTCGATGAGTCACGGAGGGGATCATCGATGGCGAAGGGCAAGCGCCGCGCCACGGGTAGCGGGTGGCGTCAGGTGGCGCCGCTCATCCCGCTGGCGTTGTTCGCGAGCGCATTCACCGTCAGTGCCACGGATGATCCGGCGGTCGCCACGGCATCGCTGGAGCAGGGTCTGTCCGGCAGGGACCCGGTCGTCGTGCCGAAGCAGCCGATCGCGGAGCCGGCCAACGTGCCGGTGCCCGGTGTGGTCGGCCACGGCGTCGATCCGGGCGAGCAGCCGACCCAGGTGGTCTCCGGCCTGTCCCGCAACGGCATTCCGACCGCGGCTCTGAAGGCGTACTCACGGGCTCAGCAGGTGATGGCGCAGGTCGACCCGGCGTGCAACCTGCCGTGGACGCTGGTGGCCGCGATCGGCCGCGTCGAGTCGAACCACGGCCGCTTCGGCGGTAACTCGCTCAACTCCCAGGGCGTCGCGGTACCGGGCATCTTCGGCCCGCGACTGGACGGCGTGAACACGGCGCGGATCACCGACACGGACGCGGGTGCGTTCGACGGTGATGGCGCGTTCGACCGCGCGGTCGGCCCGATGCAGTTCATCCCCGGCACCTGGCGGGCGATGGGCGTGGACGGCGATGGCGACGGCGTGCGGAACCCGCAGGACATCGACGACGCGGCCATGTCGACCGCGGTGTACCTGTGCTCGGGCAAGACCAACCTGTCCAAGGCGAGCGACCTCAACGCGGCCGTGCTGCGCTACAACCACTCCCAGCAGTACGCCGACCTGGTGCTGAGCATCGCCAGGGCGTACGCGGGCGGCAGCTGGATCGCTGTCGGCAACGGGACCACCGGCGACGGCGTCGACCGGCCCGGCGATCAGGTCGGCGACCCGACCATCGACGCCCCGGCCGACAACAACCTGCCGCAGGCGGTGGACCAGCCGACCTACCCGGGTGCGGCGAAGCCGACGCAGTCGACGACAGAGCAGAGCAGCGGCAAGCCGTCGAGCAGCCCGACCAAGACACCGCCGTCGAGCAAGCCGACGACGAACAAGCCGGGCACCAGCGACCCGTCGACGAACGACCCGACCACGTCGACTCCCAAGCCACCGACGACGACCACTCCGACCGCCGACCCGGTGGCCAAGCTGCAGACCACGGCCGGCCTCATCGTCGGTACGGTCGGCAGCACTCTGACCGAGCTGAAGACGGCCACGACGTACTGTCAGTCGGAGCTGGCGAAGGTGACCATCACCAAGCCGACGCAGGACCAGCTGCAGAAGTGCGTGACGGCGTACCAGACCGGCGGCACGAAGGCCGTCGACCAGGTGATCCGGAACCTGCTGTCCGCGCTCGGGCTGCTCGGTGTTCTCGGTGGAGGCATCCTCGGGAGCTGATTTCCACAGACCGGCGCGCCTGCCCCCACCCCTCCCTTGGCGCGCCCCTGGCGACGCCACGGAGCACATCCCCCCGGCTTCGTGGCGTCGCCCCATTTTTAACGTTCATCCAGCACAGCAACGTTCATTTCATTTGGTGGCCCAGGCCCGCTCGATGGTCTGGCTGATCTTGTTTCCAACCAGATCCGTCGCCGTCACCCGAATGCTCGCGTACGACGCCCCAGCCGGAGCAGCAGGAATTCGCGCCGCCCTCACTGACCCTGGCGTGAGCTGGAGCCGCTGCCACGTCGTACCGTCGTACGAGATCTCCGCTGTTGTGCGGAAGACGCCCAGCCCACGGGCACCCGGCTGGTACCCGGGCTTGAGCTGGAGCCAGCCGTCGGCCAGCGTGTAGTCGACCTGGACCAGCGGGAGCACGGACCGCCCGCGCGCCGGCTTGGACAGGAAGTGCCACTCGGTGTGGGTCACGGTCGAGGTGGCCTTCCAGCTCTTCGGACCACGCTTCTGTTCCAGCGTCAGGTCGTACCAGGCAGCCTGAGCCGGTACGGCGAACTGCGCGACGGACCAGTTCTTGCTGCCGAGCTCCACACCGTTGCTGCTCAGCTTCATGCTCGTCACGTCGCCGCGGTCACCCCAGCCGTAGACGACGCCGTCACCACTCACGTACTGTGGAATCGCGATCCGCAGCGCGTTCTCGAACCGAGCGGCCGGCAGCCCCTGCGTCTCGTTGCCGACGGCGTTGTCCGGGGTCGCCGGACGCATCAGCGACTCCCACCAGCCGCGGGTCACCTTCTCGCCTGCGCGGTAGGTCCGGGAGGTCGTGTACTCGTAGCCGGACTCGTTCCACTCCCCTGCCGCGGTCTTCTCGTCCCAGGAGACGCCGTTAAGGTCGCTGACCAGGTAGTCCGTGCGCGTGACCGGACCGTTGACATTGCGGCTGGCAGTCAGTCCGGTCGACAGCCCGGGCAGATGAGCGATCCGCTGGTCGGTGTGCAGGTACCACGCGTCGTTGCGCTGGTAGTCCGTGGTGACAACCGCCGGTCGCATCCGCGCTACGTCATACGTGAGCGCGCCCTTCACCACAGACGGACCGACAGCCACGTCGTAGCGGTAAGTGCTGTCCCGTACTCCGCTGAGCTGCAGCGACACCGGCCCCTTGGCCAGCAGGTCGAGCAACTGCTTCCCCTGCTCGGCACGCAGAAGGTAGAACGGGATGCCCTGCTCGGAGCCGGTCGACCAGAACCCGGGCTTCTCGTTGTACATGAAGACAGCTTTGGCCCCGGCATCCTTGGCCGCCTTGACCTGCTTGGTGGTCTGGCTCAAGGACACCCAGCGGACCAGCGCCACCTTGTCCTTGGCCCCGGCCAGCTGAGCCGCCGTACCGTCACCGCCGTTGTAGAGCGGCAGCGTGTCGTTCCCGACGTAGTCGGTCCGGTACGACGCTCCGTACGGCGTCGGCAGGCGGAAGCTGCTGCCCACGCCGGCGACGTCGACAGTCAGCTTGGGCTGCGCGAGATCCCAGCGCTGCACGACCTGGAAAGTGCCGTTGGCAACCTTTCCGAAGTCCTGCACATAGACGCCGTTGGCAACCCGGTCGCCGTGGTAGAACCAGCCGGACACCGCGTCGCGGTCGCCGACCTTGCGGTGCCACGCGATGCCGACGCTCTCCGCATCGGCAGGCTGCGGGGTCTTCACCGTGACCTTGTTCGCCTTGCGGGCGTCGAAGGTGAAGGTGCGGTCGCTGTCGATCCACTCGTCCGGATCACCGAGCAAGGTGATCGAGTTCGTCCAGTTGGCTTCGTCGCCACCCATCGCGTACGCCATCACGCTGTAGCGCCCGGTCGGCACCTCGAGGGTCTGGCTGCCGGTCTGGTCGAAGGCGACCGCAGTGACGTCACCGGTGTCCTGGTTCCACAGTTGAACGCCGCTCGAACCGCCCTTGGTCGTGGCCGGCTGACCATCGCGGCCGATCGCCTTCACGGTCACCTGGTTCAGCCGGCCGCCGGCCGCAAAGCCGAGACCGGTCCGGTACGACTGGTTGCCGCTGCGGGCGGTGAGGACGCCGGAGTACTTGGCCGGCTGGGTCTTAGCCAGGTCGAGGGTGACGGTCGCGGACGCCGTACCGCCGGCTGGGATCGTCACCTTCGCCGGGCTGACGGTCAAAGCGGCTGCGATCTTGCCGGGTGACTGAGCTGCGATGGACAGGTTGAGGGTGAGCGGCTTGGTGGAGTTGTTGCGGTAGGCAACCTTGCGGGTGACCGGCGCGGGGGCGGTGCCGGTCCAGGAGACATCGCCGAAGAACAGGTTCGCGGTGTCCGGCAGAACCTTCGGGTCGAGCGCCTTCGGGATGTCGATCCGGCCGAGGCCTTGCTCATTCGGGGTCGCATCCTTGGCCGGTACGGCGGTCGCGGCCAGAGCGGCCTTCAGTTGCTGGCCGGTCCAGTCCGGGTGGCGCTGGGCCAGGATCGCGGCGGCGCCGGCGACGTGCGGGGTCGCCATCGACGTGCCGCTCATCGCTGTGTAGTACTGGCCGAGCACGTGGCCCTGCTCGGTCCCGGCTGCGCGGGCGGCGGCAATCTCGACACCCGGCGCGGTCACCTCGGGCTTCATCGCGCCGTCGCCGAGACGTGGGCCGCGGCTGGAGAACGACGCCAGCTCGTCGTCGCGGTCGACCGCACCGACCGTCAGCGCCTCGGCCGCCGTACCGGGAGAACCAACGGTTTCCTCGGCGCCGGAGTTGCCGGCGGCGATGACGAACAGGGCGCCGCTGGACTTGGAGAGCTGGTTGACCGCTTCGCTCATCGGGTCGGTGCCGTCGGACGGCCAGCCGCCCAGGCTCATGCTGATCACCTTGGCGCCCTGCTGGACGGCCCACTCCATGCCGGCGATCGCCTCGGAGTCGAAGCCGCCGCCGCTGTTGTCGAGCACCTTGCCGATCAGCAGTTCGGCGCCGGGAGCGACACCCTTGCGCTTGCCGGCGGACGCCGTACCGAGACCGGCGACGATCGACGCGGTGTGAGTGCCGTGGCCGTGCAGGTCCTGGACGGCTTCGTCGGGGATGAAGCTCTCGGACGCTGCGACCTGCTTGGCGAGGTCCGGGTGGTTGGCGTCGTACCCGGTGTCGAGGACGGCGACCTTCACGCCCTTGCCGTCGTACCCTGCCTGCCAGGCGGTCTGGGCACCGATCTGTTTCGTGGACTGGTCGAGGGTCGCGTGAGTGCGGCCGTCGAGCCAGATCTTGTTGACGCTTGTGCTTTTGAAGGTCTTCGGACCGCTGATGCTGTCCCAGAAGGTCTTCGCGTCGGCCTTCTGCACGGTGACCGCCGTACTGCCGACGCTGGGGAGAGTACGGCGGAGGGTCGCGGCCTGCGGGGTTGAGGGGGCGTTGCGCAGGGTCGACGGCGCGGAGAGGAGGAGAGGCAGCCGGTCGCTGCTCGCGTCGTCGTACCCCTGCGCAACGAGGTCGGTCAGATTGAAGAGCCGGTTGTCGAGGCGGCCCTCGGACAGCAACGGGTAGGCGGCAGCCGGGACCAGGCTGAGATCGCCGTCGAAGCTGCCGACGTAGTAGGGCTCGTCGCTGGTCAGCCGGGCCGAGGTCTGGCCGTTGGAGCTGGTGGTCAGCTCGGCGATGTCGCCGGTGACCAGGGTGATCCGGTGCGTACTCGCGCCCGGCGTCGGCTGCCCGGCACTGCCGGCGCCGGCGCCATCGGCCGAGGTGGTGGCGCCGGCCGGGGTGGTGGCGTGTGCGACGGTGGTCGCCAGCAGCAGGGAACTGGCGACCACCGTCGCGATCAGGCTCGTCGTGAACCGTGACGATCGGGTAGTCACAGGGGGAAACCTCCCGATGCCCCGACCCACGCGAGGCCATCCTCGGGAGCCTTACAGTTGCCGATGGCCCCGGTCCACCACTCCCCCTGACGTACACCCGCCATGACCGATTCTGGTCACCCTCATTTGATGGGTCCACCAGCCAAATGAGGGGTTCCCCGCCCGTATGCGGACGGGGAACCCCTCATCTGCTGGGTGAACCCACCAAACGGGGTCGCGCCGGTGCCGGGATGGTCAGGCGAAGCGCTTGGCTACCTGCTCTACGCGGTCTACCAGGTCGAGGTCGTAGGCGACGCCGGGGACGTAGAAGATGACGTAGTCGGCGCCGGCCTCGAGGGCGGCTTCGACCTTGTTGGCGATCTCGTCCTCGGTGGCGATGAAGTTGTCGCGGTCGAACTTCTCCCGGTTCATCGGGCCGAGCGCCTTCTCGGTCGCGCGCTGCGGGTCGTCACCCTTGTCGATCGGGAACACGTTGAAGTTGGTCGACTTGATGATCTCGTCGTAGTCGCGGCCGACCTTGTCGCAGTGCCCGCGCAGGATCGCCAGCTTCTCCTTGATCACCTCGGGGTTGCCGCCGCCGATGTTGGCCGCGTCGCCGTACTGCGCGACCAGCTTCAGCGTCACCTTCGGACCGCCGCCGCCGATCCACAGGCTCGGGTGCGGCTTGCGCACACCCTTCGGCTCGTTGATCGGCGCGTCGATCGAGTAGTACTTGCCGTTGTAGACCGGCTTGTCCTCGGTCCACATCTTCACGATGATCTCGGTCGCCTCGCGGAAGGCCGCCATCCGCTCCGGCACCTCGGTCCAGTCGTAGCCGTACGCCTTCCACTCGTGCTCGTACCAGCCGGCGCCGATCCCGGCGTACAGGCGGCCGTGGCTGGCGACGTCGACGGTGGACGCGATCTTCGCGTAGAGCGAGGGGTTCCGGTAGCCGTTGCAGCCGACCATCTGGCCGATGTTCACTCGCTCGGTGTCACGCGCCAGCGCGGCGGTCGCGGACCAGCACTCGAAGGTGGTGTTGTCACTGGGCTCCGGCACGGTGTGGAAGTGGTCGAACAGCCAGATCGAGTCCCAGGACTGGTCGTCGGCCCGCTTGGCGACGGCGGTCATCGCCTCCCACTGCTCCACCGGATCGGCGATCTCCGCCAGATCCATCTTCCAGCCCTGCGGAACGAAAATCCCGAAACGTGTAGTCATGCTGCCATCCTTTCCGGCCGCACCTGTCACGGTCCATCACTCTGGCTACTGAATTCGTTCTCAATCAGACCACTCGAACTTCTGAATCCCGTCGTACGTCGTACGCCCTGTACCCCGGGAGGACCATGAGCAAGTTCGACCAGCTCTTCAACGCCGCCGCACCACTCATCGCGAGCGGAGACCACCAGCGCGACGAACCCCCACGCGAGGGCGGCCGCTGGCCCGTCAGCGTCGTACTGCGTCCTCCGCCGGACAGCGACCTCAGCCACCGTCTCGACGCTGTGACCGCGGAAGCGGCAGAGCTCGCAGGCACCGGCCACTGGCACACCGGGCAAGCGGGCTCCGCCCACCTCACCGTGCGAGCGCTGGAGACCTACCGCGCACACGTCGGTCCCTCGGACCCCGCGATCCAGCGCTACCAGTCAGCCCTACGCCGAGCGGCCACCGCGGCCGGCCCGGCCCGGATCCGGGTGGCCGGACTGACCCTCACGCCCGGCACTGTGATGGCTTGCGCCGTACCGCTCGACTCGCAGGCCGATCTGTTCATGGACCGCCTCGCCGCCGAGCTCGGTCCCGACGCGTGGCACGAGTTGCCTGACGGCCGCCGCGACATCTGGTACCTGAACCTGATCCACTTCACCACCGACATCGCCAAGCCGGCGGCTCTGGTCGACTGGGTCGCCGCGCACCGATCGACGTATCTCGGCGAGGCAACCATCCCTGTCGCCGAACTCGTCCGCTTCCACCACACCCCGACTCCACCGCGGCCCTACATGCGTCCGGAGGTACTCGCCCGGGCGTCGCTCAGACGGTGACCTAGGCCTACCCCGCGACGGGTTCCGTCGCGCGGGAGCGGAGCCGGCGGAGCATGCGGGGGTCTTCGAAGCCGACGGCGCGGGCTGCGGATTCGACGGTGGCGCCGTGGCCGATGAGGTGTTCGGCGCGTTCGAGGCGGAGCAGTTGCTGGTAGCGGAGTGGGGTGAGGCCGGTGGCGTTCGTGAAGATGCGGGTCAGGGTGCGTTCGCTGACACCGATCTCGGCCGCCAGCTCGGTGAGCGGCAGGCGTTGCGCATAGCGGGCATCGATGACGTCCTGCACCCGATGGGCCAGGTCGCTGAGGTGACCGCGGTGCCGGAGCATCACGCTCTCCTGCAGTTCGTCGCCGTTGCGTCGCGCGTACACCACCATCTCCCGCGCGACCCGGGCCGCCGCCTCGGCGCCACGCTCGATGGCGACCAGATGCAGCGCGAGATCTATCCCGCTCGCGATCCCGGCTGAGGTGATCACGCGATCGTCGACGACGTACAGGACGTCCCGCACGATCGTCCCATTCGGATACCGCGCGGCCAGCTCATCGGTCAGATCGTGGTGCGTCGTGTACCGCCGCCCGTCGAGCAACCCGGCCGCCCCGAGCGCGTCCGCCCCGGAACACACGCTCGCCACCGTGCCGCCACCCGCATGGTGACTCCGCAACCGCTGCTTGGTCTCCGGCCCGATCGGCGGCACGGGCGACAATCGCGGCGACCTCCAGCCCGGTACGACGATCAGGTCATCCGGGCCGAGGTCGGGCCACTCCAGCTGCGCCTTCACCGGCACACCCTGCGCGGTGACGATCTCCTCGACCTCGGCCACATAGCTCAGCCGATAGCCGTATCCGAAGTCATTCGCGGTCGCGAAGACCTGCGCCGGCCCGGCCAGATCCAGCAGGTGCAGTTTCGGCACCAGCAGGAACACGACGTCGGTAGGCATGATCCGGTCAGGATGACACGAGTACGCCGGCTTGTTCGTCGAGGGTCCGGATGGTGGCGAACCGGCCGGCCAGCGCGTACTCGGTCCGCTCGGTGACGAGCTCCGGCGACAGCGTCCGCGGGTCGGCCAGGATCTCCTCGAGGGTCGCGTCCGCGGGCATCGTCCAGTGCGGCAGCGGGGTCGTCGCGGTCGCCTCGGTGACGAACACGACGTCGTACCCGAAGTCCGAGGCGACCCTGGTCGTGGTCTCGCAGCACTGCTCGGTGCGGATGCCGCTGACAACGACCTCGCTGATTCCGTGCTGAGTCAGCAGCTGCTGCAGATTCGTTGTGGTAAAGGCATTGTGGGACGTCTTGGTCAGCACCGGCTCGCCGTCGGCCGGTTCGAGTCCCTCGATGAAGCGGACGTGACCATTCACCGGATCGAAGGCACCGCCAGTGCCCGGCTCGGTGTGCAGCACCCAGACGACCAGGTCACCCTTCGCCCGGGCGGCCTGGACCAAACGGTCGACACGTGAAGCGATGTCGGGGTGGTTCACGGCCTTCCAGTTCGGGCGGACCCGGAAGGATTCCTGGACGTCGACGACGAGAAGTGCGGTTCGGCTCATGTGCTCAATGCTGGCGGCGGAGCGCCGTACCGGAAAGGCATGATCGGGGCCGGGGGCGGACCGATCTGGTCACGGAGACGGCCGCCTTTCGACCAGCATGCAGTCATCGGACGAATTCAAACGGTTACGAACTATTCCAAACGTCGGACAGTCGTGCGTAGAGTGCCCGGGTCGGTGCGTGAGAACGCTCTCGCTCTCCGTGACACCGACGTCAGTCGACTCAGTGAGGGGAATGCGATGACTGATCACCTGCCCCGCCGCCAGGTCCTGCGGACGGCCGGCGCCCTCGGGCTCGGTGCCGCCGCCGCGGGCGCGCTCGGCGGCACCGCCCAGGCCACTTCGGCCACTGGTACGCCGGATAGGTTGACCGCCATGGGTGCACACCACGGCAAACTCGAGATCCGCAAGGACCCGTTCGGTACGACGGCCGACGGCGTCAAGGTGGACGTCTACACGTTCACCAACGGCCGCGTCACCATCTCGATGCTGACCTGGGGCGCGACCATCCAGCGGGTCGAGACGCCGGACCGGCGCGGCCGGACGAAGAACATCAGCCTCGGGTTCGACAACCTGCCGGACTACGCGACACTCAGCCCGTACTTCGGATCCACCATCGGCCGGTACGGCAACCGGATCGCCAAGGGCCGCTTCACCTTGGACGGTACGACGTACCAGATCCCGGTCAACAACGGTGAGAACGCGCTGCACGGCGGCACGATCGGCTTCGACAAGAGGGTGTGGACGGCGAAGGTCGTCGAGACCGAGAAGAAGATCGGCGTCGCCTTCAGCTATGTCAGCCCGGACGGCGAGATGGGCTTCCCGGGTGAGCTGACCACGACCGTGACGTACACGCTGGACCGGCGCGACAACCTGCGGATCGATTATCACGCGACCGTGGCCGGTAAGGCGACCATCGTGAACCTGACCAACCACGTCTACCTCAACCTGGCCGGCGAGGGCAGCGGCCCGATCGACGGTCACGTGCTGCAGCTCGACGCGCCGTCGTACACACCGGTCGACGCCGGCCTGATCCCGACCGGCGAGATCGCGCCGACGGCCGGGACGCCGTTCGACTTCAGCAAGCCGACCGCGATCGGCAAACGGCTCCGGGACGACCACCCCCAACTGGTGGTCGGGCGTGGGTACGACCACAACTTCGTCCTCGGCGGTACGCCGGACGACGACGGACTGCGGTGGGCCGCCCGCTTCTGGGAGCCCGAGGACGGGCGGACCGTCACCGTGCTCACCACCGAGCCGGGCGCGCAGTTCTACAGCGGCAACTTCCTCGACGGGACGTTCCAGGGCATCGGTAACAAGTCGTACCGCCAGGGCGACGCCTTCGCCTTCGAGACCCAGCACTTCCCGGACTCCCCCAACCACCCGAACTTCCCGTCCACGGTCCTCCGCCCGGGCCAGACCTACACCTCCACGACGATCTACAGCTTCGGCACGAAGTAGGTGGTATGACGCCCGCGCATCCAGCCGACCGCCCGCAGTCGTGGGACGACTGCGACGAGGATCTCCGTGCCTACATCCTCGGGTCGCTGGATGCGATGGGACTTGATGCCGTCGGCATCTATCTGCACGGATCGCTCGCGATGCGCTGCTTCTACCGGGCGAAGAGCGATGTCGATGTGTTGGTGGTGGTGCCGGAGACCCTCAGCGAAGCCGAGCGCGCCCATGCCGCCCGCGCACTCGCCCGGCGGTCGCTCGACCGGCCGATGCTGGGTGACTTCGAACTGTCGGCCCTCACCGTCGCGCAAGCGGCACAGCACCAGCACCCGCGGCCTTTCGAGGTCCACTACTCGGCCGCTTGGACGACTGACATCCTGACCGACCGCGTCGACTACACCGCCCAGCGCTCCGACCCGGACCTCGCCGCGCACATCACGGTAGTGCACAAACGTGGTGCCGTCGTGAGTGGACCACCACCGGCCGAGCTGTTCGCGGAAGTACCTCATGCCGACTACCTCGCCGCGATCACGGCCGACCTGCACGAGGTCCTCTCCGGCCACACGCTGCTGTCAACGCCGTACTACGGCGTACTCAACGCCTGCCGAGTCCTGGCAACCGTCAAACAGGGCTCCGGCACAATCCTCAGCAAGGAGGAAGGCGCTGTCTGGGCACTCGACTGCCTGCCGACCACCCACGCACCCCTCATCCAACAGGCCCTCACCTGTTATCGCAGCGCCCGCCCCGTGACCGCCCAGAACCGGGAAACCGACGGCCACGCCTGGGACGAAGACGCCTTGCTGCGATTCCGCGACGCCGTACTCGCGCAGCTTTAGCTGCTAGCAGACGAGGAAACATTGGTGGTGCGGCTGCCGTTCGACGTACATGACCATCACGAGTGCATACGACGAAGTGGCGGACGTCTACCACGAGACCGTTGATCCCGACGGCGTCGGGCTGGAGGATCAGACGTTCGATGAACTGGTGGGTGAGGTGCGTGGTCTGCGCGTGGCTGCGGTTGCGTGTGGGCAGGGGCGGGATGCGCGACGACTGGCTGATCTTGGTGCTGACGTGGTTGGGATCGATGCTTCGGAGGCGATGCTGGGCCACGCCCGGAGGCTCGAGCAGGAGGCGCCGCGCGGTATCGAGTACGTTCACGACGACGCCCAGGAGCTCCGTCGGATCGACGACGCCTCGTTCGATGCGGTGGTGTGCCATATGGCGTTGATGGACATTCCCGAACTAGAGCCGGCGGTGCGGTCGATTGCCCGGATTCTCAAGCCTGGTGGGTGGTTCGCGGCGTCGATCGTGCATCCGTGCTACAAGACCCCCGCTGACGGGGAGTTGATCGACCACGTCGACGGCTCGACTCGGCGCATCACCGGTCGTTACTTCGAGGAGGGGCCGTACGACAGCAAGACGCGGTGGGCGATCCTGCCTCGGGTCGCCTATCACCGGATGCTGTCGACCTATATCAACACCTTGGTGGCTGCAGGTCTGCCCGTCGTACGGATGGTCGAACCGGTCGGCGAGCGGCCGGTCTGGCAGTCCGTGCCTGGTCTGCTCTACTTCCGCTGCCAAAAGAGCGAGGTGGTCCCACCCCCTCTGTAGGGACCACCTCGCTTCGGTGGTTACGCCGCCGGGGCGGCGAAGAATTCCAGCGCTACGCCGTCGGGGTCCTTGAAGGACAGGCCGGAGCCGTAGTGGGCGTCGACGATGCCGCCGTGCTTGATGCCCAGTTCGTCCAGGCGGTTCTGCCAGGTCTCGAGTTCGGCGCGGTCGATGCAGGTGAAGGCGACGTGGTCCAGGCCCGCGATGCGCGCGTCGAACTCACTGGACCAGTTGCCGTCCGGGAAGTAGTGCAGACCGAACAGCTGGCCGCCGTCGATGGCGTAGACCACGTGCCTGAAAGGCCCGGTGTCTTCGTCCAGCACAGGTTCGGCTGCGAACAGTTGCGTGTACCACGGGACACTGACCGCAAGATCGGTCACCGTCACGGCCACGTGGGTGATGCCCGGAAATGTCGTCATGGCGACTCCTTCAGTGTTGTGCTTGCCCCGATGCGGTCGCATCGAGGTCGCTACCGGATCCGAGCGGCACGCGGTACACGTGCGCATCACCGTCGAGTACGACAACGCCGTCGCCGTTGGTGATCGTCGTACGGATCCGGAAAACCGGTTTGGTGGCGTGGACCTCCAGCACCTCGACCTCGGCGGTGATCTCGTCGCCGGGCCGGACCGGTGCCAGGAAGTTCCAGGCCACTCGGAGGAACACGCTGCCGGGACCGGGCACGTCCTCGGCGACGACCGCGTTGAGCAGGCCGGACGTCACGCCGCCCTGGACGATCAGCCCGCCGAAGCGGGTGGCCGCGGCCAGTTCCTCGTTGTAGTGCAGGGGATTGCGGTCCCCGGTCAGTTCGGTGAACAGCTCGATGTCGCGCTGCGACACCACCCGGGTTCTCCGGGCGATGCTCCCCGGCTTCATCGGACGCAGTCCGCGAGGGCCGGCGAGGCGGCGACGAAGGCCTCGATCGACCACCAGCGCCGGAAGGCTTCCGGTCCGACCTCGGTGAGCAGGCCGGTCGTCTGCGAGACGTGGGCGCGCAGAGCCGCGATCTTCCGATCCAGCTGAGTCCCGGTCAGTACAACGTGTACGGCGAGCTCGTCGTCGGCCGTGACCGGTCGATCATCCGACATCCAGATCCCGAGCCGCTCGCTGACCTCGCCCCACTCCGCGTAATAGCGCGGAGTCAGCGTCGCGTACAGCAACCGCGCGCGAGCGCCGGACGCCTGCCAAGCAGCGGTCGTCCAGGCCGACACGGCCTGATGATCGGAGTGACCTGTCACGCCGTCCGGCCCGAAGGTCAGGATGGTGTCCGGTTCCACTTCCTCGATCAGCCCGGCAACCGCCGCCTCCCCGTCGGTGGCGTCAGCACAGAAGCCGTCTCGATACCCGAGCCACCGGTGCTCCCGTACGCCGACGCCCTCGAGGCTTACCCGCATTTCCTCTCGCCGGGTGGCCGCGAGTTCCTCGGGCGACACCGGATCCGGCGAACCCAGTTCGCCGTACGTCGCGGTGGCCACGACGACTCGATGACCCGCGTCGCTCAGGGCGGCCATCAGGCCGGCGGACAGGAAGGCTTCGTCGTCCGGATGGGCCCAGACGCCGAGGACGGTCCCCAGGTCCTCGGCGACCGGGCGGGTCCTCTGTGCTGGGACAGTCATTCGGTTTCTACCTCGATTCTGACCGGAACCTGGTTGGTGATGACGTCGTAGACGGCCGAGCGGGCCTGGGACTGGGCGACGAGCGCACGCAGCTTCTCGGACGGGGCGTCGCCCTTGACGGTGAACTTCACCGTGATGTTCTGGTAGCCGTTGCGGACCTCGGGGTCGAGCCCGAGGATGCCGTTCAGGTCGATGTCGCCGTACACGGTCGAGTGCACTTCGGTGAGCCGGATGCCGCGGGCGGCGGCGATGTTGGCGAGCCCGGCGGTCAGGCAGGCGGCGAGCGCGTGCAGCATGTACTCGACCGGGGTCGGCCCGTTGTCCTGGCCGACCAGCACCGCCGGGTGGTCGGCATCGAAGTGGAAGCTGCGCTCGTGGGTGCGCTCTTCGCCGACACCGAAGTACCCGTGGATCGTGCTGCGGCTGTGGGTGCCGCTGAGCCACTGGTTGCCGGCGCGGAACTGGAACTGGGCGGCCTCGGGCGCGCCCTTGACCGCGTCGAGGGTGGCGAACAGGGTGGCGGTGTCGACGCCGTTGGTGGCGATGGTGGTCATAGTCGTTCTCCTTGTGCGTTGGGTTAGACAGCGATGGGTTCTGGAGACGCCAGCTCGGTGGCTTCGGCGTCGAGAGCACGAGCGAGTTGCTTCTGCAGTACGACGAACTCCTGCACGCCCGGGTACTGAGCGAGCGCGATGGTCAGCTCGAAGACCTCCCGCAGGGCCCGGTCGCGCCGGCGCTGGTAGCCGGCCAGCGCGGCGTCCGGGTCGACGCCCAGGAGCGCCTCGTGTAGCGCGTCAGCCAGCAGCTCGGCATCGCGGTACGCGTCGGACAGGCCGTGCCCGGTGACCGGGTCCTTGTGGTAGCCGGCGTCGCCGACCAGTGCCCAGCCGGGGCCGTGCGACCGGCGGATTTGGTTCGGCGCCCGCATCATGCCGGTGACCGGCGAGACCAGGCGGCCTGCGCGGAGGCGTTCGGCCAACTCGGGCGCCGTGCGCCGCAGGTAGTTGGTGAACGCCTCCGCGCGGGTCGTCGCCGTACGGCGGAACGCGTGCGCATCAGCGGTGGGGCCGCAGATCCAGATGCACGCTTGGCCGTGGTGGGTGGGGAACACTCCGCTGAGTGCCCGGTCGGCGACGACCAACTCGATTCCGTTCCAGGGCAGGCCGTCGAAGTACGCGTACTGCCCGGAACTCGAGGCACCCCGGCCCTCGATGATCCCGGCGCCCACCTCGCGAGCGATCCGGGAGCCGAGGCCATCCGCTCCGATCACGAAGCGCGCCGACAGCTCGATCGGCGCGCCGGACTCGTCGTGGCCGTACACGCCGGCGGCCCGGCCGTTCTGATCGAAGCGCACGCCGTCGACGGTGACGCCGTACCGCACCGAAGCTCCCGCGTCGGCCGCGGCGCCGGCCACGATCGTGTCGAGGATGTACCGGCGTGGCGCCACGAGCAGGTCGACCCCGGCGCTGTCCTTCACCGGACGGGTGATCGACTCGCCCGCCGCGGTGAACGTGACCTGCCGGATGGCCGGCGCGCCGCTGTCCAGCACAGCGTCGAGCAATCCCCAGCGGTTCAGCTGTACGACGCCCGGACGGGCGAGCTGATGCGTGGACACGGTGTCGCTCGGAAAGGTGTCCCGGTCGACCACGACGACGTCGTGTCCGTGCCTGGCGAGCAGGAGCGCGGTCGCGGCTCCGGCGGCTCGCGCACCGACGATGACGACGTCGTGGCGGTGATGGATTGACTGCATGCATCGTTTGTAGGTGCGGACAGCACTCCGCCGGATCCGTCGTACCTACGTAGATCGGTTGACTGACCTACGTAGTTCACGAGGTAATCGGGTGGGGGGTGGGACGGATGCTGGAGCGTGAGCGTGAGTTGGCCGAGCTCGCTGCCGCGGCCGAGGAGGCACGGGCGGGCGACGGTTCGGTCGTGCTCATCGCCGGTGAGGCCGGGATCGGCAAGTCGAGTCTGGTGCACGCGCTGAAGTCGGTCCTGCCGTCCGAGACCCGGCTGCTGGTCGGCTACTGCGACGACCTCGCCACGCCGCGGGTGCTGGGCCCGCTGCGCGACCTGATCGGCAGCGTTGGCGGTGTGCTCACTCGAGCGCTCGAGTCAGGCGACCGCAACGCGGTGAGCGACGCCCTCCGCGCGGAGCTCGACCGGCCGGACGAGCCGACCGTCCTCGTCGTCGAGGACCTGCATTGGGCCGACGAGGCAACCCTAGACGTACTGCGTTTCCTCGTACGGCGGATTGCCAGCCTGCCCGCCGTACTCGTTCTGTCGTACCGGGACGTCGAGATCACCAGAGACCACCCGCTCCAGCATCTGCTCGGGTTGGCGTCGAGCACGCCGCGACTCCGCCGGCTGCGGCCGGCCCGGCTGTCAGCTTCAGCCGTACGGCGGCTGGGCGCGCACACCGGCATGGACGCGGACCGCGTCTTCGCAGTCACCGCGGGCAACCCGTTCTTCGTCACCGAGATCTTCGCGTCCGGCGACCTGGACGGCGTGCCGCCAACCGTCGCCGAAGCGGTCGCGGCACGGCTGGCGGACCTCGACGCGTCGACGCGTGACGCGCTGGAACAGCTGGCGGTGATTCCGTCGACCGCCGAGCGCTGGCTGGTCGAAGCCGTCGTACCTGATGGGCTCGCCTCGCTCGCGGCAGCCGAGCGGATCGGCGTACTGGTGGTTTCGCCGTCCGGCGTCTCGTTCACGCATGAGCTCGCCCGCCGCGCCGTCACGGACTCGATGCCGGCCGCGCGCCGGGTGGCCTGCAACCAGGCCGTACTCGCGGCGCTGCTCGAGCGCCGGGCAGATGTCGACCTGTCCCGCATCGTCCACCACGCGGCCCAAGCCGGCGCAGGAGAGGTGATCGTCGAGCACGGCCCGGCCGCGGCGCGGGAGGCATCGGCCGCTGGTTCGCATCGCGAGGCGGTGGCGCACTATCGGCTGGTGCTCGACCACCGGGACATGTTCTCGACGTCCGAACAGGCGGATCTGTACGACGGCTACGCGGTCGAGTGCTACACGGCCGGATCGGCGGCGCTCGCCGTAAGTGCTGAGGAAGAAGCGGTCGCGTTACGGCGGTCACTGGGCGATCGGATTGCGCTGGGACTCAGTCTGCGCTGGTTGTCCCGGATGCATTGGTGGGCGGGTGATCGCCCGCGGGCCGAGATCAGCAGTGACCAGGCGATCGAGGTGCTCGAGGGTGCGGGTGACGAATCCGCGCTGGCGTTTGCCCTGAGCAACAGATCGCAGCTGTACATGCTGTCCGGGCATCGCGACGAATGCGTCGCCGTCGGAATGCGGGCCGTCTCGATGGCCCGCGAGCTCGGCGACGCCGGCTTGTTGTCCCACGCGCTCAACAACGTCGGCGTGGCGCTCTGGGAGGACGGCCTGCCGGAGGGCCAGGCACTGCTGGAGGAAAGCCTGAACGTCGCGCTCGACGCCGGTGAGATCGAGCATGCGTGCCGCGCGTACGTGAACCTCTGCTGGCAGTTGGCGGATCTGTCCCGGCTCAGCGAGGCGGAGCACCTGCTCGAGGACGCCATCGAGTTGGCCGACGAGGCGGAGTTCCACGGGTTCCGCCGGTACCTGCAGGTCACCCGCGGCATGGTGTACCTCGCGCTCGGCCGGTGGGACGAGGCGGAGCGGGAGGCGTTGTCGATCAACGACGCCGAGCTGATCAGACGGTGCCCGGCGTTGGTGGTCGCCGGCCTGGTTCGGACCCGGCGCGGCCAGGACGGCGAGGAGATGCTCAACGAAGCCTGGGACATCGCGCAACGACTCGGCGAGGCGCAACGCACCGGTCCGGCCGGTGCCGCCTTGCTCGAGGCGGCCTGGTTGCGCGGCGATCTCCCGGCAGTCGCTGCCCGCATGTTGCCGTCGTACGACGATGTGAAGCAACACGGGCGCGTCAGTCAGGCGGCTGCGTTCGGGTACTGGCTGCGGCTCGCGGGCCACGACCTGCCAGACGACGGGTTCGATCAGCCCTACACGCTCTTGGGCCGGGGACAGTGGCGGCAGGCGGCAGACGCTTGGCAGAGCGCCGGCTGCCCTTACGAGTACGCGCTTGCGCTCTCGCACAGCAGCAACGCTGCCGACCTGCTGGCTGCGCTCAACACCCTCGACAGCTTGGGCGCGGAGCCGCTGGCCCGGAAGGTACGAGTCCAGCTTCGGGAACTCGGAGTATCCCGGATCCCGCGCGGCCGCGTGCAGGCGACCCGCGAGAATCCCGCCGGCCTCACCGAGCGCCAAACCGACGTCATCCGCCTGCTGGCCGAGGGCCTGACCAACGCCGAGATCGCCGCGCGCCTGGTGCTGTCCGTCCGTACGGTCGACACCCACGTCGCCGCGATCCTTACCAAGCTCGACGCCAAAACCCGCCGCGCCGCCGCAACCAACGCAAAATCCCTCGGCCTACTGTGACCGCGCCAGCTAGGGTGCCTGGATGCGCCCCCTACTGCCGCGATCGGCACCGACCGCCTCGGGGATGTCGTCCCGCGCGATTGCCAAGCTGCTGGACCGGCTCGAGGAGCAGTCCGTCGAATGTCACTCGCTCATGGTCGTACGCCGTGGTCACGTCGTCGCCGAAGGCTGGTGGGCGCCGTACTCGGCCGAACGCCCGCATCTGCTCTATTCGCTGACCAAATCGTTCACCTCGGTCGCCGTGGGGCTCACGATCGCGGACGGGCTGCTCTCGCTGGACGATCGGGTGGTGGATGTGTTGCCCGACCACGTTCCGGCCGGCCTCTCGGAGCAGGGACGCCGCGTCACCGTTCACCACCTGCTGTCCATGACGGCCGGGCACGGCACGGACAGCCTCACCGAGGCGTGGCAGCTGGAACCGGACGACCTGGTGAAGGGCTTCCTGCGCGTACCGTTCACTGAACCTGAAGGAACCCGGCACACCTACGACAATGCGACCACCTTCATCCTGGCCCGGATGGTGGAACGGGTCACGGGCCGCAGTCTCCCCGAACTGCTCGACGAGCGCCTCTTCACGCCGATGGGCATCGACCATGCCGAATGGGACCGGGTGGCGAGCGGTGCCGCCTTCGGATTCCACGGGCTGCACCTCACGACCGAGGCCGTCGCCGCCTTCGGTGAACCGCTGCTGCGTGGAGGCGTCTGGGGCGACCGGCAGCTCATCCCGCGCGACTGGGTGGAGCTCGCGACCAGACGGCACATCGCTACCCTGCAACTCGAGGACGACTCGGCCAACCCCGACTTTCTTTACGGGTACGGCTACCAGTTCTGGATGTCGCGTAACGGATACTTCGGAAACGGTGCCTTCGGCCAGCAATGCCTGGTCGTCCCGTCCCACGATCTCGTGGTCGTCGTGACCGCCGCCGTCAATGAGGAACACGCACTGCCCAGCGTCTTTTGGGACTGCCTGCTGCCCGGCCTCGATGACGCGGGAAGCGCCCAGGACGACGAGATCCTTGCCGAGCGGCTGCGGCGGCTGTCACTCGCACCGGTGCCGGGTTCGGCCGCCCCGCAGCGTTCCGTCAAGGCGAGACTCGAGGCTTCCGCCGAGGATTCGCCTCTGCCCGACGGAACCACGGTGATCGTCGATCCCGTGGACGGTGGATGGCTGCTGCGATTCGGGTCGTCCCTCGACATCGAGGCCGGCCACGGCGAATGGCGGGAAAGTTCGCCGCTCGGCCGCCCTGTCGTCGCGACTGGCGCCTGGCAGGGCAACTCGTTCGTCGCCGATCTTTACGTCATCACCACCCCGCACCGGGTCCGGTTGGTGGTCGACGCCGACGCGGGGACAGCGGTGGCGACGTGGAACATCGTGCCCCTGACCGGCCCCAGTCTGACGTTGCATGTGCGGTCGCCGCTGATGACACGGCCCGACGTCGCGTAGGTGATTAGGAGGGCACCGTCACCGCGTCGTGATGGGGAGGCCGACGAGGCGGGCGGATTCTTCCCAGAGGCGGTCGCAGCGGGACTCGTCGGTGGTGTGGGGGGCGGTGGGGACGGCCTTGCGCTTGACGAAGAACTTGCCGGTGGTGGCCGCGACCTCGGCGGAGGTGGCGAGCCAGGCGGGAGTGTCGGCGCCGACCTCGGGGCCGGGGCGGAACTGGTCGAGGATGCGGGCGCTGACCTTCAGCAGTCCGCGGGCTTCGCGGCCGAGGCCGGTGTCGCGGATGATGCCGGGGTGGGCGCCGTTCACGGTGATGGCGGTGCCGGCCAATCGACGTGCCAGGGCGTAGACGAACATCGCGTTCATGTTCTTGGTACGCCCGTACGCCGCGAACGGGCGGAAGCTCGGGACCGGGCCGAGACCGTCGCGGCTGTCCAGGCGGTCGAGGTCGACCGGCACCCGCGACAACGCGGTCGGTGACGCACCCACGACGATGAAGCGCGCGGGGTGATCGGTTTCGGCGAGCGTGCGGAACAGCAAGTACGGCGCCAGGTGGTTCGTCGCGAGGGTACGTTGGAGGCCTTCGGAGGTGACCGCGTCGATCGGTGCGACCACCGCTGCGTTGCTGATGGCAACATCCGGCGGTTCCTCGGCCAGCCGGTCCGCGAGGCGTCGTACGTCGGCCATCAGCTCCAGGTCGGCGACTTCCAGTTGGAGATCCGCGCCTGGTACGGCGGCCTCGATCCGGCGGGCCGCGTTCGTCAAACGTTCGTGGTTGCGGCCGACCAGGGTGGTCGTCGTCCCTTCTCTGACCAGCCTTTCCGCGATGGCCGCGCCGATGCCGCCGCTCGCGCCGGTGATCACTGCTTTCATGTCGGCTCCTTCTAGGTTGACGTTGTCAACCATAGGCAGATCAGGTTGACAGCGTCAACCTAGCTACTATCGCGGGATGGGGACGCGGGACGACCTGATCGAGGTGGCTACCGGACTGCTGGATGCCGGCGGCGTCGCGGCCGTGACGCTGCGGGAGGTCGGGCGACTCGCAGGGGTGTCGCACAATGCGCCGTACAAACACTTCGCCGACAAGCAGGCGTTGCTGGCGGCGGTCGCGGCGCGGGATCTCGCGCGGCACACCGAACTGATCCAGCAAGCCGTACGGCGGAAGCGGTCCGCCAAGTCGGCCTTGAGTGAGGCGATGGGGCGCTACATCGCCTGGGCCCTCGAATATCCGGAGCGCTTCCGCCTCGTCTTCGGTCGCTGGACGGCCGAGTCCCCCGAGCTCACCGCCTCAGCCGAGGCAGCCCAGGCGGGCTTGATCGGGCTGGTCGAAGCCGCCCAGGCGGCCGGTGCACTCCCCGCAGGTGATCCGGTCCGCCTTGCCTCCCTGGTCCGCTCGGTCGCCCACGGCGCCGCCGATCTCGCCGCCACCGGCCACCTCTCCGAGACGGGCAAAGGTCACGCCAGTCCGCAGCAGTTGGTCGACGACCTACTCGCTTACCTCCAATCTGCTTCCTGATCACCGCGACGACGTCCGGGCGCTGATCGGCGGGTGGCGAAGGCCGCGACGATCATCGCGGTGCCGATGGTCAGCAGCACGCCACTGCCGATGAGTGCGCCGATGGAGATGGCCCGGATGGCCGGCAAGGTGGCGCCAACGCTCAGGTCGACGTCCACGCCCGGCGACCCGTCGGCGTTCATGACCACCACGGCCCAGTCGCCTTCGGTGGCCTTCCAGTTCAGGGTCCGCGAGCCGTCACCGGCGTCGGAGGCGACCCAGAAGGACTGAGTGGCCGGGAGCGCGGCAGGGCGGCCGCCCGACCGTCTCGTGGTGGTGAGCTTGAAGGGATCGACATCGAGGTCCGTGACCTCCTGGTGGCCGATGTCGGCGAGGTACGTCGCCACCTGATCCGCCGGGCCGATACCGATGAAGACCGGCACGCCGGCGTTCATCGACTTGAGCTGGATCCGGACGTCGCCCAGGAGATCGTGTGCGTACACGGCGTCGGGCCCAGTGCCATCGACGTCGAGCGACGGCACGGACACCGCGAACGTGGTGGTGCTGACACGCTCGGGCCCGGCGCTGAAGTACCCGTCGCCATCGCGTTGCTGGTGGGCCCACAGCCCGATCCCGCCGATGGCGAGCAGGATCATGCCGCACAGGGCGAACAGGGCGCCCGCGATGACCAGCAGCGTGCGCCAGCCGTTCCAGGTACGACGAGCCGGCGCAGGGGCCGGGGTCGATGGGATCGGTGTGGTGGTCATGAGACTGCCTCCGTGGCTTTGGCCGGATGCCGGCCGGGGTCGGTGCTGAGAGTTGGTGCAGGACTGGTCCAGAAGCGGCGGCTGCCGATGAGCAGGCCGATGGCGACCGCCCACCACACCGCGACGTACAGCCAGGTCTCCCGGGTCAGGTCGGCGCCTGCCGGCCAGAGGTCGCTGGTGTTGATGCTGCCTTCGGTGGCGTGCGCGATCAGGGTGATGAGCACGCTGCCGGCCGCGTGGTTGAACAGCCACGCGTACCAGAAGGTGACGCCGACCGTGGTCAGCGCTTCGAAGGGCTGAAGCCCGAACGAGGAGATGAAGAACAGCGGTGCGTGCCAGCCGGTGATCGCCACTGCCAGGATGGCGGTCGCCGCGAGCGGAGTGCGCTTCGACTGGAGCTTCGACTGTGCGTAGCCGCGGAAGCTCGGTTCCTCGCTGAACGGGCCACCGGTCGGGTCGACCATGATCATGCCGATGACGACCGCCAGGCCGTACCAGGGCGTCAACTGGCCCATGCTCGGTGCTGGTGCGCCCAGTGCCCGGTTGATCGACATCGTCACGAAGTGCACGAGAAGCGGTACGGCGACCGCGACGACGTACCAGATCCACCGGACTCGCCAGCGGATCAGCCGGGCGCCGAGGGCCCGGAGGCCGGCGAGACCCTCAGTCAGGAAGACAACGATGAGGGCGGCGACCAGGGCCCCAGGGGCATAGAAGCTCCCGAAGGGGACGCCGGACCAGGCCAGCGCATAGGCCAGGACGAAGAACGTGACCATGGGGTGATTGCGTACGAATGTCATGCCGGATCTCCTGGTGGATGAGTGGTGCCCGGGCCGGCCGGAATCGCCGGGCGGGTCCTGGATGACTCGGGTAGTGAACACGGTTCCTCCATCGGCTTGGTCTACGTCGAGACTCGCGCCGCTGGGCGCGTTCGGCAGACCGGGCAGCCGGTGGAAGGGAGGTTCGGGTTTCTGGTGTCCGGGAGGTCAGGCGCGTAGGAAGAGCAGCACGGCGAGCACCCGGCGGGACTCGCTGCGGGTGGACGGGATGCCGAGCTTGGTGAAGATGCCGGAGACGTACTTCTCCGCGGCGCGCAAGGTGATCACCAGTTCGTCGGCGATCCCCTGGTTGGAGGCCCCGGTCGCCATCAGTTCCAGCACCTGACGCTCGCGTGGGGTCAGCACGGCCAGCGGGTCGTCATTGCGCCGTCGCTTCAGCAGCGTGGAGACGATCTTCGGATCGACGGCCGAGCCGCCCCCGGCTACCCGCCGTACGGCGCCGGTGAAGTCCTCGACGTCGCTGATCCGGTCCTTGAGCAAGTAGCCCACGCCCTCGGCTGATTCCGACAGCAGCTGCATCGCCAGGCCGAGCTCGAGGTACTGCGACAGCACCAGCACCCCGACCCCTGGATGTTGCTCGCGGATCCGCAGGGCGGCGCGCATGCCTTCGTCGTTATGGGTCGGCGGTAGCCGGATGTCGAGGATCGCCACCTCCGGCGGAAAGCTGCGGACGAACCGCAGCAGGTCGTCGGCGTTGTCGTACGACGCGACCACGTCGAGGCCGGCATCGCCGAGGATCCGGGTGAGTCCCTCGCGCAGCAGCAGGCTGTCCTCGGCGATCGCTACTCGCATGGGATCTCCGCCTCGAGCCGGGTTCCACCGCCGGCGGGACTCCAGATGCGCAGCCGGCCGCCGATCGCCTCGACCCGGTCGGCGAGACCACGAAGGCCCGACCCGTGCTCTGTGTCCGCCCCGCCGATGCCGTCGTCGACGACCTCGACGACGACCTGGTCCGCAGACCGGACGACACGTACGACGGCGGAGCTGGCATGCGCATGTTTGCCGATGTTGGTGAGGCTCTCGCTGACCACGTAGTACGCCGCGACCTCGATGTGCTCGGGCAGCCGCCCGCCGACCGCCACCTCCAGCTCCACTGGAAGGGCAGCCTGCGCCGCCAGCGACTCCAGTGCGACAACCAGCCCGTGTCCGGTCAGTACGGCGGGATGGATACCGCGGGCCACATCACGCAGCTCGTCCAGCGACGCCGTCACCTCCCGCTTCGCCCGCACCAGCCGCGCCTTGGTCTCGGCATCGTCCGCCGGCTTGCTCGCGATCAGTCCGAGTTCGAGCGCCAGGGCGACCAGGCGCTGCTGTGCGCCGTCGTGCAGATTGCGTTCGAGGCGCTTCCGCTCTGTCTGGCCAGCTTCAACGATGCGCGCGCGTGACCCTTGCAGCTCGTGCAGACGAGCCCGCAACTCCGCCTGCAGCCTGCTGTTCTCCAAGGCGATGCCGGCCACGGCGGCGATGGCATCGAGCAGCTCGTGCTCGTCCTCGAGCGACCGATCGAACTCGAGAGCTACAAGGGGCTCGTGATCGCGCTGGATCACTCGGGTCGCCCGCCCCTCGCCGCTGCCGGGCAAGGCGACCGGATGCCCTTCCCCGTCGGCCCAGCTGCCGTACTGCGGGAGCCAGTAGGCGAGGGTCAGCGAGGGATCGTGCAGGGCACGCGCCAGCGGCTCACGCAGGTCGCTGGTCGGGTGCTCCCGGAGCTCGACCAGCAGTGCACCGACATCGGTACGTGCGAGCCGGGCATTCAGCAGGCCCAGCAGGAATGCGACCGGCGCGAGCCCGAGTGCCGCGAACGCGACGTGCCGGACTGTCTCGACGTGCTGCCAGCCCCGCAGACCTGCGATGTACAGGACTGCCAGCATGACCAGGGCCAGTCCGAAGGTGTCCACGAGCAGCGCCACTGGGCGTCGACGCGCCCGCCCACCGGCCGGCCGTCGTACCAGCAGGAGGACGGCGGCGGTCAGCAGCAGAGCGCTCATGGTGATCAGCTCGACCTGCTCGATCCGGCTCGCGATCGCCGGCTGCGCCGCGACGGCGAACGGGCTGTCCGGATCGAGACCGAGCAGAATCTTCGCGAGCTGCAGTACGACGGCGGTCGCGTAGGCGCTGACGACGACCACCCGGCGCAGGCGTCCCTCGACGCGGCCGGTGGGATATGCCAGGAACACGTGCACGAACATCGCCGCCGGTGCCAGGTCGAGCAGGTGGCCGATGGCGAAGAGGGCGGGCACTGTCGACCACTGCAAGGCGGTCAGAGCCATCACGAAGCCGGTCGTGATCATCAGCGGACCGAGCCGGCTGGCCGGCCGGCGCCACCAGGCCAGGGTCCCGCTGATCAGGTACGGGACCGTGATCCAGTTGAAGAGCAAGGCCTGCAGGCCCGGCCGGACGAGTTCGTCTCCGGCCATCGCGAGGGTGATCGACGCCACCAGCGTGCCGAAACCTGTCACCACGGTCGCCCACAGTGCCCACGGCCCCGGGCCGCGAGCCGGTCCGACCGCCGAGGACATCCTCGCCACCACCGTCACCACCCCTTCCGGCCAGCCTGCGCCCGTTCCCCGCTTCCGGCAATGCCCGGTCGCCTCGGTTCTCGACGCGCTGACACACGAGCGAAGGGTTACCTAACTCGCTTAGGGTCGGGACCATGTCGGTGCTGCAGATTCCGTTTGAAGACGCGTTTCGGTTCGATCCGTCGCCAACGTTCGCCGAGCTGAGGGAAAACCAGCCGGTGGCGCGGGTGCGGACGTTGGCCGGCGCCGAGGTCTGGCTGGTTACCCGGTACGACGACGTGCGGATGGTGCTGGCGGATCCGCGGTTCTCGCGGGCTGCAGTGGTCAAGCAAGGTGCGCCTCGGGTCGCGCTCGCCAAGCCGATGCCGAACAGCTTGACGACGACGGACCCGCCGGAGCACACCCGGTTGCGGAAGCTGGTGACGCCGACGTTCGCGCATCGGCGGATCGAGCGGACCCGGCCCTGGGTGGCGGAGCTGTCCGCGCAGTTGGCCGAGGATGTGGCGAGAGCCGGCGACGGCGCCGACATCCGGCAGCTGGTCGCGTTGCCGCTGCCGATCCAGGTGATCTGCCAGCTGCTCGGCGTCCCGTACGAGGACCGCGAACGGTTCCGTGAGTGGACCGAGCTCGGCTACAGCATGAAGATGGCGGAGAAGGACCTGGTCGAGGACGCGATGACCAACCTGACCGCGTACATCGAGAACCTCGTCACCAAGAAGCTGGCGAACACCGACCAGCCGGCCGAGGACCTGCTGGACGAACTCGTCCGCGCCCGCGAGGAGGGCGACCGGCTGAGCCAGGACGAGCTGATCGCATTCGGGGTGAACCTGCTGGTCGCCGGCCACGAGACCTCGGCGAACCAGATCTCGAGCTGCGTCGCGACGCTGCTGCGCTGGCCGGAGAACTGGGCCAAGCTGGTCGCGGATCCGTCATTGGTGCCGTCGGCAATCGAAGAGCTGCTGCGGTTCAACCGCTTCAGCGAGGTCGGCCAGTTGCGGGTCGCGGTCGAGGACGTCGAACTGCACGGCGTACAGATCAAGGCCGGTGAAGGCGTGATGGCCGCGCTCAACTCGGCCAACCGGGATCCCCGCGCGTACGACGAACCCGACGAACTGCGGCTGGACCGGCAGGACAACAAGCACCTGTCGTTCGGCTTCGGCCCGCACTTCTGCCTGGGCGCGCAGTTGGCCCGGATCGAACTGCAGGAGTCGTTGCTGGCGCTCGTACGACGATTCCCGCGGATGAGCCTGGCGAAGCCGGCGGCGGAACTCGAGTGGCGCCGCGTCCTGGTCAGCGGCCTCGCCGAACTGCCGGTGAACCTCGGCCTCGAAGGCCTCGAAGGCCTCGAAGGCTGAGCTCCACCGGCAGTCGAGCGATCAGTTCTGCGACGCGAACACGGACCCGTGCTCAGCCTCGTACTGCTCGATGAACCTGCTGGCCATCGGCTCGCTGCACGCGATCGCATCGGCCAGATTCTTCGCGGAGAGCTCACGCCCGGCGGGCCAGTCAGCCAGCAGACCCCACGCCCGCTGACGCTTCACCTCCAGCGGACTCCGTTCCGCTTCGTCCTCCGCGGACTTCACCTCGACGACCACCGGCTCCGGGTCCGGCAGGACCGGCTCGACCTTCGGTGTCGTGATCAGCGCCGGCGGCTCGGCGTCGGTCACGGTCGCGAAGGGGGATGGCGGCTGTGGCTTCTGGACCACCGGCTCGGCCTTCGACGGCGGCACGATCGGCCTCAGCTTCCCATTGACGACGTGCTGCGGCTCGCTCTCGTCCTCGACGACGACCGCCTCGGCGACCGGCTCGTCGCTGTCGGGCTGCTGGTCGACGATTGCCATCAGCTCGCCGGTCCAGGCGTCCTCGTCGCGCAGTGACATCCCGGTGCCGTCCGCACGCAGCGGCCGCGGCTGCCCGCCCTCGAGCACCCACACGGCGGCGGGTACGGCGGGACGGTCCTCCGGCTCCGGCGGCGGGGAGATCGCCTTGGTCAGCTTGTTGGTGATGACCTCGTAGTTGATCCGCTCCTCGAGCATCCCGGCCAGCCGGTCCGGATCGTACGTCGTCTCGGCGATCTTCGCCAGCCGCTCGTCCTGGTGCTCGGACCGGATGTACTCGGCAACGGTTCCGGCGATCGCCTCGCGGCGGCTCCGGTTCCGGATCTGGTGCTGCGCCGCACGCAGGCTCTCGTAGAGGCCGTAGCCGTGCTCGATCGCCAGCGACCTGGCCAGCCAGGTGACCCTCGGCTCACGGATCCACTGGATCACGCCGTACACCGGACCGGTCTCGCGCATCTGGCCCGCGCGGCGTAGCGCGTCGCGGCGCCGGGCCGAGCTGTGGATCAGCCAGAGCACGTAGGCAAACGCGGACAGGCCGCCGAAGCCGAAGGCGAGGAACCGCTCCTCCGGCCGCCAGTGACCGACGACGTTGAAGACCACCGCGACGAGTGCCGCGAAGAACGACATCGCACGGTAGGCGTAGGCCTGCTCGCCCTTGCGCCGGCGCAGGTCGGCGAGCGCGGCGGTGGCGACACCACCGAGCTCGAGCACGGCCACCGCCGGGGTGACGAGGACGATCTTGAGGAAGGTCGAGAACCCTTCCTCCGGCCATGGGATGTGGGTGACGCCGGCCCAGACCTGACCGACGAGGGCCGCGGCGGCCGCGGTGGCGTAGAAGGCGTAGGCGACCTTGTCCGCACCGGTGAGCGGTACGTTCGCCAGTTCGCCAGGACTGGTGCTGGTGTTGTGCTCCTGCAAGACGTGGTCTCCTGACCGGTTTGGGCTCTCCGGCAGTTTCGTCGGTAAATGGTCGTACGGCGGCCCCTCCCCCACAAAGGGCACAGCTCCCGGAAGGGCGCTGCAAGAGGCTACCTGTTTCCGGCCCCAAGAGGGGAGGCGAATCCGGAAACGTCTCGAACCTCCCCACTTCGGCCCGGCTTCACACCTCCGAGTTTTAACCTCGTCTTTGTGCTTCCGACGCTGCGCTCACTCCCCGCCCCCGAGGCACTGGCGACGTACCTGGGCAAACGCTACGGCATCCCCTTCACCGGATGCACGCTGCTCCGCTCCTTGGTGAACGACGTCTATCTGGTGGCGGCGAAGGACGCCCGTTACGTCCTCAAGCTCTACCGGTACGGCGGACGGCAACCGGACGAAGTCCGTTGGGAGACAGGGCTTTCGGCCCATCTCGTCGCCCATGGACTGCTGACACCAGCCGTTCATCCGCTGCCCGATGGCGACCCGGCCGGCAGCCTCGACGCACCTGAGGGACCCCGCGCGTTCGTGCTCCAGGAATTCCTCGATGGTGCCAAGCCGCCGTACGAGGAGGGGCTGTATCGGGAGTTCGGCGGACTGGTTGCCCGGTTCCACGAAATCGCCGACTCGTATGTGCCTGAATTTCCCCGTCGTGGCACCAACCTGCCATACAGTCTCGACGAACTCCGCCCGCACCTTGCTCCCGCGGAGGAAAACCTGCTCCGGTCTCTCGACGCGGCTGTACGGAACAACCTCGCGCAGTACCATCTCACCCGCGGCATCTGCCATGGCGACGTATCCCTCGACAACCTCCTGGTCAGCAACACCGGCCTCACCTTGTACGACTTCGACCTCGCCGGGCCCGGATACCTTGCCGCCGACTTCACCGGCGTCGCCACCACGCCGTACTGGAACGCCTTCAAGACCGGCTACACCTCCCGCCGGACGATCTCCGCCGACGACGAAGCCGCGATCCCCTACCTTCGCGTCGTCGCCCGTCTCTCCAATCTCGGCTTCCACCTCCTCGACAAGCCGACCTTCCGCGGCACCGAGTCACGCGGCGAGGGCTGGGCCGAGCGCGAGTTCACCGCTCTGCGCGAAGCCGCGGACGAAATTCTCTGACGTGTCAGGAAAAATCCAAGTGGCGTAGGCGATGCCACTTGTTGCCGGGGAGCTCCGGCCAGAGCAGCGACAGGCCGGTGCCGTACTTCGACAGCCGGACCGGGCGATGGCCGAGCGACCAGAGCGCGCGGTCCAGATCGGTGTCGGCCCCGGGAGTCGTCTTGGTCTCGAGCACCAGATAGTCGCCGACCCACAGGCGACCGGACGCAGCCTCCCAGCGCAGGTCGCGGTCGACTGTGACGCGTGACCCCGATGCGGGAAGCAGCAAGGTCGTCCGGTCGTACGACGTACGCAGCGTCGGACTCAGACTCGACGTGTCGACGTCGACTGACGCTTCCTTGAGCTGCCGGTCAGCAAACGAGCGCGCCGCAGCGGTCACTGTCTCGTGGTGTTCCAAGGAGTAGGGAAGCCGGTGCTTGACCGTGATGCCGCGCCGGCCTTTGGTCTTCACTTCGAACCAGCACTCACCGGTATCGGCGTACACCCGGGTGCGCAGCTTGAACCGCCGTCGCCGCCCCTGCGCAGTCGCCAGATAACTCGTGAGCTGAGGCGTGTCGAAGTACGTCGACTCGTAGCCGAACCGCCGGCGTCCACCAATCTCCAGCACCCGCGCCTCGCGATCCACCGCATCCAGGATCGACTCCAGCTCCTCCACCGGTACGACGTACTTGCGCTCGGTGCGGGTCTGCAGACCCGACCGATCGTCGAGCTCGTCCAATCCGATCGGCGCGAAGACGGCAAACGAATCTTCAGTGATCACTTTCATCGGGCAGACCTCCGGGCTCGGCTGAAGTAACCACAGTGCTGGCCCAACCTGTGACGACGCTGTGTGCAGCCGGGGAAGGTGGTGAGAGGTGACGCATTCACAGCAAGCACCCAGGAATCCCGCAGGTGGCGGTAGGCATCGGCGCACATCCTGAAGTCATGACGCCGAACACCAACCTCGCCACCGTGCTGCCCGAGGTGCCGATCCTGTTCCTCACCGCGCGGGACTCGGTCGAGGATCGGGTGGCCGGGCTGACCGCCGGTGGTGACGACTATGTGACCAAGCCGTTCAGCCTCGAGGAAGTGGTGGCCCGGATCCGGCTGCAGCTGCGGCGCACCGCCGTACTGAGCAAGGGGCAGATCCTGGACCGGGTCTGGCACTACAACTTCGGCGGTCAGGCCAACATCGTCGAGCTGTACATCTCCTACCTGCGCCGCAAGATCGACGCCGGCCGGCCGCCGATGATCCACACCCTGTGCCGCGCCGGATACGTGCTCAAGCCGGCGAGCTGATCATGCGCCGTTTCCTGCCGACCTCGCTGACCGCGCGGGTGGCCACCGCAGTGGTGTTGCTGATGGCAACGGTCAGCATCCTGATCAGTGGGCTGACGACGGCGGCGATCAGCTCCTACCTGACCAAGCAGCTCGACGAGAAGGTGGCCGCGTCGAGCGGCCGGGCGATCGGCGCACTCAACAAGAACGGCCCGAAGCCGCCGGACATCGACAACCCGCACGGTCAGGACGCGGGCACCGTCACCGCCTACATCTCCGATTCAAGTGCCAACGGCAACGTCATCACCTCCGACGGCGACCTCGCCGGCCTCTCGACCGAGGTGATCGCCGTACTCTCGGACGTGCCGGCCAACAGCGCGAACAGCACCGTCGACCTGGCCGGACTCGGTCAGTACCGCGTGCACGCCGTGCAGATCGGCGACACCACAGTCATCACCGGACTCCCGACCAAGGACATCGACAACACCGTGACCAGCCTGGTCGGTTGGGAGGTGCTGTTCGGTGGGTTCGGTGTCGTCGCCGCCGGCGGTGTCGCGGTGTTCGTCGTACGACGTCAGATGCGGCCGCTGCGCCAAGTTGCGCTGACTGCTCGCGAGGTGGCGGCGATTCCACTGGCGACCGGCGAGATCGGAGTGACCGCGCGAGTCCCGGACGAGCTGACCGACGCGCGTACCGAAGTCGGCCAAGTGGCGCTCGCGTTGAACACCTTGCTGGGGCACATGGAGCGGGCGCTGGATGCGCGGCATCGGAGTGAGTTGCAGGTCCGGCAGTTCGTCGCCGATGCCTCGCATGAGCTGCGTACGCCGCTCACCACGATCCATGGCTATGCGCAGCTCAGTCTCCGTAACCCGGAACACCTCCCGCAGGCCATGGGCAAGGTGATGGTCGAAGCCACCCGGATGGCCTCGCTGGTCGAGGACCTCCTGTTGCTGGCCCGGCTCGACGCGGGCCGACCGCTGGACCTGAGACCCGTCGACCTGACGCGGCTGGCGCTGGACTCGGTGACCGACGCGCGAATCGTCGGGCCCGACCACCACTGGGCAGTGAACCTACCGGCGCAGCCCGTGGTCGTCACGGCCGACGAGCAGCGGCTCCACCAGGTCGTCACCAACCTGCTCAGCAACGCCCGTCGGCACACGCCTGCCGGGACCACCGTCACGGTCGGCCTGACCACCGACGACCGTCACTCGGCCGTCCTCACCATTCACGACAACGGCCCCGGCATCTCACCCGACCTGCAGCCCAACGTCTTCAAGCGCTTCACCCGCGCCGACACCTCCCGCACCCGCGACTCCGGCGGCTCCGGCCTAGGCCTCTCCCTCGCCCAATCCATCACCGAAGCCCACGGCGGCGCAGTCTCCGTGCGATCCCGCCCCGGCGACACGTGCTTCATCGTCGCGCTGCCGAGGGCGACGACCGAACCGCCAGCCCATCACAATTGAGCTCCACCCCCGCTCGCCGCGCTCAGCGCCTCGCCCGAGTGCGGATTGTGATGGCCTGGCGGTCCGCAACCTCACCCAGCCGCGAGGGCCTTCTGGGCCTGGGCTGCAAGGGCGGCGGCGCGTTGGTCGTCTGAGGCTCCGTCGGCGACCAGGACGGCGTACCGGAAGCGGAGCGTGGAGCCGGACTCGAAGGGGAGTTCTTCGGAGAAGAAGGGGGCCGGGCAGACGGCGGCGAAGTCTTCGGAGCGGACGAACCACTCGGGTGGGTGGCGGACGTTGTCGGCGGCGTCGGCGATGATGATCGACGAGGCGCGGTCGTTGTTGTCGTGCTTGCCGGAGAAGCCCATCCACGCGGCGCGCTGTCCCCGGAGCTCGTCACCGCCCTTGCCCTGCGGCGCCAGCACGGTCCCGTTGGTGAACGACCGCGGCCCGCGCCAGAACAGACCACCGTACCCGGCATTCGCGCGTCCGGCCGTCGTCGGGCTGCCGATCTGGATCGTCTCGCCGGACACGTTCGTCATCGCCGTCTCGTAGACCAGCACCCAGCCTTCGTCCGCGAACCGCGTCGTCAGCGACCGCGACTCGTCGACCACATGCGCACCCGCCTGCGTCCGCCAGGACAGGTGATGAGCGAACCGGACCAGATCGTCGGACACGTCCAGCGCGTCGATCCGGTCATGGTTCATCGAGCCGTTGTTGTCGAGTTGCTGGTAGCCGGCATCCTTGGAGAACGTCGGCCCGCCCCAGAAGTTCTCGTGCCCGAAGTGCGGCAGCGACCAGGTGATGCCCTTGTGCCAGACGTGGTCGTGCGGCCGGAACACACTGACCAGGTCACCGGCGAGCGTCCGGATCGGGTGGAAGAACGGCCGCGGCGACTCCAGTTGCGGATCGGTCGCCTGGTAGACGTAGGTGAACAGCTCGCCGTCGCCCGCCGTGACCTGGATCGAGCGGCCGACGGCATGGTTACAGCCGAGGTTCTGCGTCAATCGTCTTCTCCTGTTGAGTCCAGGGCGCGCCGAGCTCGCTGAACAACGCGAGTTCGTCCGACGCACGATCGATCCACTTCTCCACGTCGAGCACGATCGGGTGCCGCTCGAGCCCGTCGCCTTCCCAGCGAACGCACTCGGCGGGAATCCGGGCCGGATCCTCAGCGACCCGTACGGCCTCGACGACCTTCGTGAATCCACCCGTCGCCGACAGCGGCACAGACAGCGGTACGGCCGGATCCGCGCGATGGTCGAGCAGGTTCTCCAGCAGGTCGTCGCGCTCGAACTTCCGCACCGTGCCGTCGTCGAACTCGAGCGTGTCCGAGGCGTACCGCAGTACGGCACGCCCCTCGGAGCCGTGCACGATCACCCGCGGTTCCAGATGCTCCGAAGCGCACAACGTGACCGCGATCAGGATCGGCGTACCGCGACCGGTGACGAGCCGGACCGTCGAGGTGTCGTCGGACTCGATCGGATTCGCCCGATACAGCTCGGTTTCCACCGACCGTACATCGTCGAGGCCCTGCGACCCGTCCAGCAGCAACGCGGCCGCGGTCGAATGCGCCAGCGGGTTCGTCACCGCACCGTCGACCACCGCGATCCCATCGAGCGTACGGCGACCAGCCCACCGCGCGCGCTGGAAGTACTGGGCCTTCCGCACCCACTTGCCGACCGCGCTGATCCCGCGGATCTCACCGAACCGCCCGTCGGCCACCATCGACGCCAACGTCAGAGTGGCCTTCGACGCCTGCGCCTGGAAACCGACCTGGCAAGCCCGCCCGGTCTCCGAGATCACCGCCGACAACGCTTCGAACTCCGCCAGCGACGCCGTCGGCGGCTTCTCCAGCAGTACGTCGACACCCGCGCGCATCGCCAGTTCGGCCAGCGGCAGATGGGTCTGGATCGGCGTACTGATGATCACCACGTCGATCTCGGTTGCCTTGAGCAACTCTTCCAGGCCGGCGAAGACCTGGACATCGTCGGGCAGGTTCTCGGCGGGCCGCGGATCGGCGACGGCGACCAGCCGGGCGCGGCCGGTCTCGGCCAGCCGCGCCACGTTCCGGACATGTGAGGCCCCGTGGCCGTGGACACCTACCACGGCCACGCCAGGCGTCGTCATCGGCAACTTACTTGAGCTCCCCGTTGACCTCGTCGATGAATCCCTGCGCCGCCTTGTCCGGCGCCTGCCGGCCGAACAGCACCTCGGTGGTGTAGCGCTGGATGATCTTCTCCACCTGACCGCCACCCACCGGCGGCGCCGGCGACGGTTCGCCGAGTTCCTTGCCGATGTCCTGGATGAACTTCGCCGACGCGGCGTCAGCCGGCTGCAGCTTGGGCTGGACCTCCGCGCGGATCTCGGTGTTCGGCGGCACGCCCCGCTCGGCCAGCAGGATGTTGCCGGCGGTGGTGCTGTTGGACAGATAGTTCACGAACTCGGCGGCTTCCTTCTGGTGCTTCGACCGCGACGAGATCGACCAGAACATGGAGCCCTTGTAGTAGGAGCCGTTCGCGCTCGACTTGCCCTCGACGCTGGGGATGCGGAGCAGCTTGAGCTGCGTGCCGGCCGCCTTGCTCAAGGCGTTCAGCTGGTTGCTCCAGACGAAGCTCATCGCCGTCTTCCCGGTCGCCATCGCGGACTGGTCGAGCGACGCGTTGATGTCCTGCGAGATGAACTCCGCCGATGGAATCGCCTTGGCGTCCTTCATCTTCAGCAGGTTCTGGTAGAACGCGGTCACCTGGCCGGCCGAGACGCCGAGCTTGCCGTCCTTGGTCCACAGCGACTCGCCGTGCTGGCGGGCCCACAGGTTCAGCGCTGCCTCGTTCGTGCCGGGCGCGCCGGAGCCCCAGCCCTTGCCGGCCAGCTTGGTGGTGAGCTCCGCGGCGATCCGGGTGTAGTCGTCCCAGGTCCAGGTGGTGTCGTCCGGGAGAGCCACGCCGGCGGCCTTGAAGACCGTCGGGTTGGCGACGATCGCGAACGAGTTGATGCCCGCGTTCAGTCCGTACAGGCCACCGTCGAACTCACCAGCGCTGAGGGTGTCCGGTTCGAACTTGCTCGTGTCCAGGCCGTCGGCCTTCTTCAGATCCAGCAGTGCACCGCGGTCGGCGTACTCACGCAGATACTTCTCGTCCATCTGGATGATGTCCGGTGCGTCGTTCGCGGCGACCGTGGTGGCGAGTTTGTCCCAGTAGCCGGACCAGTCGCCGAACTCACCCTTGATCGTCACGTTCGGGTGGTCTTTCTGGTAGGCGTCGATCGCCTGCTGGGTCAGCTTGGTGCGGGTGTCGCCACCCCACCAGGTGAACCGGAGCGTGACCTTGCCGTCAGCGGATCCGCTGTTGCCACCGGAGTCGCCGCCACACGCACTGGCGGCCAGCAGAGTGGTTGCGATCGCGACGGCGGCCAGTGCGCGCAAGCGCCGGCCGGTGGGAGGGATGAGCGGCCTCATGATGTGTGCACCTTTCAGGGATTACTTGATGCCGGTGGTGGCGATGCCCTTGATCAGGAACCGCTGGCCGAGCAGGAAGGCTAGGAAAATCGGGACAAGAGAGATGACGGACATGGCGAACATCGAGCCCCAGGAGGATTCCGCGGTCGCGTCGACGAACGACCGAAGCGCCACCGGCACGGTGTACATCTTCGGGTCGGTCAGGTAGATCAGCTGGCTGAAGAAGTCGTTCCAGGTCCAGATGAAGGTGAAGATCGTCGTGGTGGCCAGCGCCGGAACCATGAGCGGGAGGATCACCCGCAGGAAGATCCCGGCCCGGCCGCAGCCGTCGATCCGGGCCGCCTCGTCCAGCTCCCGCGGGATACCGCGGATGAACTGCACCATCAAGAAGACGAAGAACGCGTCGGTGGCCAGCCACTTCGGGATGATCAGCGGCAGGAACGTGTTGATCCAGCCCAGCTGCGAGAACAGGATGTACTGCGGCACGATCACCACGTGGATCGGCAGCATGATGCTCAGCAGCATGATCGCGAACCAGAACTTCTTCCCGACGAACTCCAGCCGGGCGAACGCGTACGCCGCCATCGAGCAGCTCACCAGGTTGCCCAGGACCGCGCCGAACACGACCGCCGCGGAGTTCAGCAGGTAGCGGGTGAACGGTTCGGTCAGCGCGTTCCAGCCGAGCCGGTAGTTCTCGATCCGCAGGTCCTTCACCAGGATGCCGGGCTCGCGGAAGATCTCGTTGCCGGGCCGCAGTGAGCTGACCACCATCCAGATCACCGGATAGAGCATCACCAGGGCGGCGGACGCCAGGGCGAGGTGGATCAGCAGCGGCCGGATCCGGGCCCAGGTGAGGCCGGTGGACCGGCGCGCGGCCACGGTGCTTCGGATCGTCTCAGTCGTCATAGAACACCCAGTACTTCGAGGCGAAGAAGTTCGCCGCGGTGAAGACCCCGATGATCACGAGCAGGAACCACGCCATCGCCGATGCGTAGCCCATGTCGAAATTGCCGAAGCCCCGGTCGTAGAGGTAGAGCGTGAAGAACATGGTCGAGTCCGACGGCCCGCCGGTTCCCCCGGAGACGACGAACGCCTGGGTGAACGACTGGAACGCGTGGATGATCTGCAGCACCAGGTTGAAGAAGATGATCGGGGTGAGCAGCGGCAGCGTGATGCGGAAGAACCGGCCGAAGACGCCGGCGCCGTCCACCGACGCGGCCTCGTAGTACATCGCCGGGATCTGCCGCAGGCCGGCCAGGAAGATCACCATCGGCGACCCGAACGTCCACACGTTCAGCACCACCAGCGTGCCGAGCGCCGTACTCGGGTCGGAGATCCAGCCCTTGCCGTCGATCCCGACCAGACTCAGAACCTGATTGAGCAGGCCCTCGGTGCCGAACACCTGGCGCCACAGGATCGCGATCGCGACACTCGAGCCGAGCAGCGACGGCAGGTAGAAGACCGATCGGTAGAACGCCATCCCCCGGACGCCACGGTCCAGTACGACGGCCAGCAGCAGGGCGACCGCGAGTTGCAGCGGCACCGATACGAACACATAGGTGAACGTGACCCGCAGCGAGTTGTGCAGCCGCTCGTCGGACAGCATCCGGGTGAAGTTCTCGAACCCGATCCACTCCGGTGCCTGGATCAGGTTGTAGTCCGTGAAGGCCAGATACAGCGAGGCCAGCATCGGCCCGATGGTGATGAGAAACAGCCCGAGAAGCCACGGCGAGAGAAACAGGTAGGCGGCCAGATTGTCCTTTTTCTGACCCGCGGGTTTCTTCTGCCGGAGCGAGCCGAGCTCGCCCAGCGCACTCACAATTACTTACCTCCGGAAACCTCGCCGGTCGCGGAAAGCGCTTGCCTTGGCCGGTCAAGTTAGTCCAGGAAACCGGTTCACACAAGAGGTGAGGATCACTTGCCGCGACCAGATGCGGACAGCTGCGAAGTATTGACAGGACAAAGGTCGGACGAGACAGTACTGGGCATTTGGCAACCGCTTGCCGATCTCCGTCGCGGTGATCCCCTGTCAACTTGGAGGCTTCGATGCAGCGTCGTACGTTCCTGGCCGGCTCTTTGACCACGCTGACGATCGGCGCCCTCTACCCGGCCACCGCGGCCGGAGCGACCGATGCTGGACTAGCTGCTGTGGACGAAGACTTCCTGGCCGTACTGACCAAGGCCAACCAGACGCAGATCCCGCTCGTGCTGAGCACTCTCCAGAACCCCTCCGACAGTGTCCGGAACGTCGCGCGCAAAGCCCGGCGGCTCGTGTCCGGCTACGTCTGGGGCAAGTCGTCGTACTACCACGACGCCTCGCTGCTCGCGCCGCTGCAGTGGCTGGTCGAGCAGCTCGCGGCGCGGCAGCACGAGGACGGCCTGTACGACGTGGGCAACCTGCACTCGCCGCCGGACAGTTCGTTCGCGATCCAGGACGTCTGCATGATCTACGGCCTGCTCGACGCCGACGACCAGGCGGCGACACTGCCGCAGCGGGCGATTCTGGAGAAGGTGCTGAAGAAGGCGGGGCCGGCGCTGGCGGGCGGCGGGGTACACACGCCCAACCACCGCTGGGAGATCTCCGCCGCGCTGGCGCGTACGCACCACCTGTTCCCGGATCGCCGGTACGCCGCCCGGATCGACGACTGGCTCGACGAAGGCATCGACGCGACTCCCGACGGCATCTACAGCGAGCGGAGTTCGACGTACGCCTCGGAGGTCACGAACCACTGCCTGGTGACCGTCGCCTGGTTGCGCGACAAACCCGAGCTGCTCGAGTACGTCGAGCGCAACCTCGACGCGACGCTGTACTTCATCGAGCCGAACGGCGAGGTCGACACGGTCGCGTCGCGGCGGCAGGACCAGAACCGGATCCGCGAGGTCTGGTGGTATCTCACCCAGTTCCGCGAGCTCGCCCTGCACACCGGCGACGGACGCTTCTCGACTGTTGCCAAGAGCATCGAACAGCGCGGGACCGGTGAGCTTGGCGACTTCCTGGCCGAGGTGCTGGAACGGCCGGAGATCGCGGCGGTGCTGCCGGCCGCACAACCCGCGCCGACCGACTTCGTCCAGCACTTCCCGTCGCAGGCCTCGGCCCGGATCCGGCACGGCGCCCGTACGGCGTCGGTCTTCGGCGGCACCGACTTCCACGACATCCCGGTGATCTCGTCCGGGCTGTCCACGAACCCGACGTTCTTCAAGCTCCGGAACGGCGCCGCGATCCTGGACTCGGTGCGGCTGTCGCCGGTGTTCTTCAGCACCGGGCACTTCCGAGCCGACGGGATGCGCCGGGTGGGGCCGAACACGTACAAGTTGTCTCAGGAAGTAAAGGTGCCGTACCACCTGCCGCTGCCGAAACGGTACCGGCGTTCCGACGGCCTGTACGCGCTCACCTTGGACGGCCGGTTCTACGCCTCGATGGACTTTCCGCACCGGCCGAAGCAGTACCGCACGCTGCGGACCGACGTCACGATCGTTGAACTCGGCAACGGCTGGGACCTGTCCTTCGAGTTCGACGGCGACGAGACGTCGTACGCGATCGAGCTGTGCTTCCGTACCGGCGGGACACTGGCCGGCGTCGACGCACTGGATGCCTCCGGCAACTACCAGCTGTCGTCCGGCACCGGTTCCTACACCGTCGGCTCCGATCGCATCTCGTTCGGGCCGGGCAACGGGGCGACCCGGGTCGGCATGGATCCGGGCGAGCGGTACACCTACCTCGGCGGCAGCCTCACCCCGGACGGCCAGCGCGTCTACCTCACCGGCCGCACCCCGGGCCGCCAGGTTCTGCAGTTGCGTACGTCTTAGTTGGTGACTTCCCCGGGGTGCTCCAGTTATATGAGTGGAACAGACCACTTCATAGGGGGCGGGTATGGCGACGGCGCGCGAGCTGGGCGAGGTCGAGAAGGCGAACGCGTCGGGATTGCCGCCGGTGGTGTTCGTGCACGGGTTGTGGCTGCTGGCCGGGAGTTGGGCGCCGTGGCGGGAGATGTTCGAGGCGGCCGGGTTCGCCACGATCGCGCCGGGTTGGCCGGACGACCCCGAGACGGTCGCCGAGGGCCGGGCGAATCCTCGGTTGTTCGCCGGGAAATCGGTCGGCGCGGTCACGTCGCACTACGCGGAGCTGATCGGACGGCTGAAGCGTAAGCCGGCGATCGTCGGGCATTCGTTCGGCGGGCTGATCACGCAGAAGCTCGCCGGGATGGGGCTGGCCACGGTGTCGGTGCCGATCGATCCGGCGCCGGGGCGCGGGGTGCTGCCGTTGCCGCTGTCCGCGCTCAAGGCGTCGTTCCCGGTACTGAGCAACCCGGCCAACCGGTCCAAGGCGGTGATGCTGACGTACGGGCAATTCCGGTTCGCGTTCGCGAACGCCGTACCGGAGGGTGAGGCGCGGAAGCTGTACGACGAGTTCCCGGTGCCGGCGCCGGGTCTGCCACTGTTCCAGGCCGCGGTCGCGAATCTCAACCCGGGCAGCCAGACGCGGGTGAACCGGGCGAACCCGGACCGCGGACCGATGAAGTTCCTGTCCGGGCAGCGGGACAACACGGTGCCCTGGGCCATCACCAACGCGTCGTACAAGAAGCAGCGCGACCACGAGTCGGTGACCGAGATCGAGGAGCTCCCCGGCCGCGGCCACTCGCTGGTCTTCGACTCCGGCTGGGAGCAGGTCGCCGAGACCGCCCTGGTGTTCGTCCAGGACCACCACGGCTGAGCCCACCGGTGGGCCGTTGGGTGCGCGTGGAAAAATGGTGTCCCAAGCACAGACGGGGAGAGAAGTGAGTTTCCACGCGGCCGTTTTCATCGCCACCAGCCTCGACGGTTACATCGCGAGGCCGGACGGGTCCATCGACTGGCTCACCGAGCGCGGCGAACTGGCGGGCGACACCGGGTACGACGAGTTCATGGCGTCGGTCGACACCGTCGTACTGGGTCGCAACACCTACGAGAAGGTGCTCAGCTTCGGCTTCTGGCCGTACGACGGCAAGCAGGTCGAGGTGCTCAGTACGACGCTGGACGCGGACGCCGACGAGCGGATCATCGTCCACCGCACCCTGGACGGCCTGGTCGAAACGCTGAACGACCGCGGCGCCAAGCGCGTCTACGCCGACGGCGGCCGCGTCATCCAGACCTTCCTCCGCGCCGGCCTGCTGAACGAGCTCACCATCACCACCGCGCCGGTGCTACTGGGCGCCGGCATCCCGCTCTTCGGCGACCTGGACCAGGACGTCGCCCTCACCCACAACGCCACCCGAACCCTCAAAGCCGGCTTCACCCAATCCGACTACACCATCCACCGCTGAGGTCAGCGGTCGAGACCGTTGTTGCGTGCCTGCTCGGGCGCGAGGGCTCTCCCGATGCGCGAGTTCTTGTCCGCCGAACCAGGAGCTGTCTGGGCGGACGTCGAGGTCGGGTTCGCGGCCGCGCGGAAGGCGATCTCCAGTTCGTTGGCGCCTTGCGAAGCCTCACCGGCCAGATCGTCGGAGTAGTAGACAGCCTTGAGCCCACCGTGGAGATCCTCGACATCGCTCCCGACCACGGTAGCGACCGTGTCGATCAGCGACCCGGTGGTCGTCGGGTTCGTGAACTCGAGGGAGTGGCTCCGCAGGTGGTCCAGGTTCGAGCGAATGAACGCGAGCTGCGCCCTGGTGTTCTCGATGGTTTCAACCGCGGCGTTGAAAGCGTTGCCGAGCGTCGTCAGCCGTGCCCGCAGTTGGGCCGTCGTCGTCACCGGCTGGCCGGGGTCCTCCGGCTGGACCTCCGTGGCGGCCTGCTCAGTTGGCAGCGCGTCGATCTTGTCGAGGGATTCGCCGGCCACGCTGAAGGCCTTGGCAGCCCTCCCCAGCTTCTCCTGAACCTCGGCAACATCCTTTTGCGCTTCCACGAGCTGTTGGTTGATCTTGTCCGCGGCTCGCTGCGCTGCGAACAGGTGTTCGCGCGGACGCTTGGACTCGCGCATGTAATCGGCCTGCCTCGGCAGTTCCGCGATGTCGTCTTCGACAACCCAGAGCCGCTTCTCGGCAGCTTCCGCGGCAGCCGCCGCGATCGCCAGCTCACTGCGCACCTTCGCCACCGCGTTGGCAGCAGTATCGGCCAGGTTCGCCGCCTGCTGCCGGACCTGCTCCTTGGTCAGCTCCGGTGCCGGCTCACTCACTTGCTGCCTCACGGCTGAGGGCGTCGTCAGCGGCCAGGGCGGCGCGGATGCCATCTGCTACCCCGCGGAGCTCATCGCGGGCCGCACGGATGTCGCTCTGTACGGCGCGCAAAGCCTCAACCTCGTCCGGCTGCTCCGGCCCCCCGCTCGACGGCTGCTCCTGCACGGCGCCACTTCCTTTCGCTCAACGAACAGTCAGTCCACGACTGTAACCGCCCGCGGCCTTCGTCTCGCGCTGTCGGCTAGCGGTCGCGGCTGCTGCCTTGCGTTCGGCCGTCGGCGCGACGCCTCTGGTCCTCTCCGGACGCGGCGGCCCGGGTGCGGCGGCCGGCCGGGTCAGGCGGGTTCAGCCCGGCCCGGACCGCGCGGCCCAGAGCGCTGGCGTCCTTGGCCGCGTGGTATGCGCTCTGGCTGGCTTCGTCGAAGCCGGCGCCGAGATCGTCCACCCCGCCCGATACCGCGGCCACCTCGAGATTCATCGCGGCACTGGCGTCGTCGATCAGCGTCGCGGTCGCCGACCGATCGTCCACCCTCACCGGCAGCTGGAGCACCGGCACAAGGTGCGTGTCGGCATTCGTGAACCGCTTGGTGGTCTGCTGAAGGCGTTGGGTCGCGGTGTTGATCGCTTCCTCGAAGAGGTCCAGCTGCCGACGCAGTTGTTGCGCAGCCGCCACCGCGGGTCCTTCCTTACCGCCGGGCAACTTCTCGAGCTCGTCGACGTACACGCGGGCACTCGCGATCGTCAAGGCACCCTGCGTCAGGTGCTCGTGTATCACGTCGATCTTGTCGCGTACGTCTCCGAAGTGGACCTGGACGCCCCGGGCGAACTCGGGCACATTCGGCAGGTCACGCCGCCTCGTCTCATCCGACCGGATCTGGCCCGCGAGCCCCGTCAGGCCGACGATGCCCTCGTCCACCTTCGCGAGCTCGTCCTCCAGCTCATAGGCGGCGTCTGCTGCCATGGTCAAGTGGGTCCGCGCGACCGCTAGCTGAGTGAAGGTCTCGGTCGTCAGCTCTTCTCGGGTGCTCACCGCGCGAGCGTAACCCGCTCCGGGGCGCACATCAGGGTCTGCGACGACGGTGGTGAAGAGCTCGGCATCTCCCCGTCCGCCCTCCGCGCCTGCTTCACCCGCCTCCGCGGCACCAGCCCCCGTACGTCCCTCCAGAACGTCCGCCTCCGCCACGCCCTCGCCCACATCCGCAACTCCACGCTCCCCCTCCAAGCAATCGCAGACCTCACCGGCTACGACTCGGTCAGCCACCTGAGCCGGCACATCAAATCCGCAACCGGTGCTGCGCCGGGAGCCCTCCGCGCCATTGAATGAGCCGATTCCTTTTGGTGGTGGCCGGGATCTACATGGTGGGAGGCGCGGCCTCCCTTATGTACGCCAACAAGGAGAGACCCGTGAACATCCCCGCGACCATGCGAGCGCTGGAGCAGACTTCCCTGAGCGGCCCGCAGGATATGCGCCTGATCACCGACGCACTGGTGCCGAGCCCTGGTCCGGGCGAGGTCCTGATCCGCGTCACGTCCGCCGGAGTCAACTTCGCCGACATCTCGAAGGCCCGTGGCACGTTCCTGGACGGCCCGCAGCCGCCGTACCTCGCCGGTTTCGAGGCCGCCGGCGAGATCGTCGCGGTGGGCGAGTCCGTGACCGGGCCGCTGCCGGGGGCCAGGGTCGTCGGCGTCGGAACCGGTGCTTTCGCCGAGTACATGGTGCTGCCCGCGGCCGCGGCGATGCCGCTGCCCGTCGGCTGGACGGAGCAGCAGGCGCTCGGCCTGGTCGTGAACTGGCCCACCGCGCTGGCCGCCCTCAAACCTCTTGGCGGCATCACCGCAGGCGAGACCGTACTGATCCACGCCGCGGCGGGCGCGACCGGCCAGGCTGCGGTCACGATGGCCAAGCATTACGGTGCGACAGTCATCGCCACCGCCTCGCCGGGCAAGCACGAGACAGTACGCGCGCTGGGCGCCGACCACGTCCTGGACTCCGTCGACGGAGACCTGGTCGCCGACGTACTGCGGCTGACCGGCGGCGCCGGCGCAGATCTGGTGCTGGAGTCGGCCGGCGGCGCCACCCTAGACGCCAGCCTGGCCGCGGCCAAGCGGGTGACCGGCCGGGTGATCGTGTACGGCGTAGCGGGCGGCGAAGCGTCACTTACCAACTGGGAGCTGGTGTACAAGCACCAAGTCCACATCATCGGCTTCAACCTCGGCGTCCTGATCCAGGCCGCACCCCAGATCTTCGGCCAGGTCATGGGTGAACTGTCCGCACTCATCACTGCCGGCGTACTCAAACCCGGCCGGCCCACCACGTACGACCTGGCCGACGGCCCGAAAACCCTGACAGAGCTGGAATCCAGGACCACCACCGGCAAACTGGCCCTACTGCCCTGACGCCGCACACCGGAGGTTTCCACGACAGGAGTTGAACCCGATGACCACAACCGCATACCCGGCCGCCAAGCAGGTGGCCCGATTCGTCGTGATGTACGACGCCCCTTCCGACGTCGACGCCTTCGAACGTCACTACAACGACGTCCACATCCCGTTGGCCAAACAGTATCCCGGCCTGCGTCGGTACACGCGCAGTCACGAGCCGGCAGCCGTGATCGGCGAGCCGTGCTACCTGGTCGTCATGCTGGACTGGGACGACATGGCTGCGCTGGAAGCGGCGCTCGGGTCCGAGGTCGGGCGGCGCATCGGCGAGGACGCCGCGGCGAACCTGGCCCGCTACGCGACCTTCCGCGGCATGGTCCTGCAGCTCGACGAGGTCTGATGGCATCGAAACCTGGACCACGCCCAGACGTTCGCAGCATTAGGCTCGCGGCGTGACATCGCAGCCGCGGGAGGCATTGGATCACGACCGGTTCACGGCTGAGACCGGTCGGTTTCAGCGGGAGCTCTTGGCGCACTGTTACCGGATGGTCGGTTCGGCGCACGACGCCGAGGACTTGGTCCAGGAGACCTATCTGCGGGCGTGGCGCGCGTACGCCGGATTCGAGGGCCGGGCATCGATTCGGTCCTGGCTCTACAAGATCGCCACCAATGTCTGTCTCAGGGCGTTGGAGCCGCGCCGGATCCGGGTGCTCCCCTCGGGCCTGGCCGGCTCGTACGACGGACCTGATCGCCCGCCGAGTCTGGTCGCGCCGGGCGAGGTCTCGTGGTTGGAACCGTTGCCGAACGCATGGATCGCCCAGCCTGCCGATGATCCGGCGGCGGTGGTCGTCGCACGCGAGTCGCTACGGCTGGCCCTCATCGCCAGCCTGCAGCACCTGCCGGCCCGTCAACGGGCGATCCTCATTCTGCGCGACGTACTCGCGTTCTCCGCGGCCGAGACCGCGGAGATCCTCGACACCACGATCGCAGCGGTCAAGAGCGGCCTGCAGCGCGCCCGCGCCCGGCTGGACGAACTGGAGCTGGAGCCCACGGAGCTGCTCGAACCGACCGACCAGCGGGCACGCGCCCTGCTCGACGGTTACATCGCAGCGTTCGAGCGCTCCGATGCCAGCCTCCTGGAACAGGTACTGCGCGCCGACGCCACGCTGGAGGCAACGCCGTTCCGCGACTGGCAGTCGGGCCGGGCCATGTGCATCCACGTCCTCGGCGCGTACGTGCTGGGCACACCAGGCGACTGGCGAATGATCGCCACCACCGCCAACGGTCAACCCGCGGCCGTCGTCTACCACCGGGCCACGGATGGCACGCTCCGGGCGGACGGCGTGGTGGTGCTGACCCCCACCGCCACCGGCATCTCCCGCATCATCAAGTTCCACGACCCCGCCCTGGTCGCGACATTCGGCTTCCCGGACGTCCTCAGACATGCAGGGTGGGACGGTAAATGAGTTCCTGAATGTGACCGTCGAGCGTCCGGGTCTCGATCAGCTCGAGGTCGAAGTCAGCCGCCCCCTGGAAGATCGGGTCCACCCCGGTCTGACCGGTGATCACCGGAAAGACCGTCACCTGGACGCGATCGACCAGACCGGCAGCCATCAGCGCCCGGTTCATCGACAGGCTCCCGTTCGACCGCAACGGTACGTCGGACTCCTCCTTGAGCCGGGCCACCACGTCGACCGCGTCGCCGCTCGCAAGGGTCGCGTTCGGCCAGTCGAGCGGTCCTTCGAGTGTCCTCGACACCACGGTCGTCGGCAGGCGCATCATCCGGGTATTCACCGGGTCGTCCACCGTCGACTCCTCGACACTCGGTCCCAGCACCTGCACGAACTGCCGATAGGTGTTCCCCCCGAGCACCATCCGCTGCTCCCCGCCGTACAACTCAAGCCGCCGCTCGAGAAACTCCGGCCCCTGCTTCCCCCAATACCCGCCCCAGTCACCCCCGTCATACGACCCAAATCCGTCAAGACTGCAAAACACATCAAAGGTATAAACAGCGCTCACGACGCCCTCCTCAAAGTCCGGTTCTCACCCCTGCAACGAACACCTTCACCCCAATCCGACACCCACCCCCAGACTTCTTCCCGCGGACTCTCCCGTACGCCGGTTGCGTCCTGGATGATGAGCGCGTGCGCGCGTACCTGTCCGACCCGCGTAGGTCGGTGCAAGCCCTGATCACCGGCGTACCGTTCGGCATCGCGATGGGCCTGTCGGCCAAGCTCGACGGCGCGGCCTGGGCTGGAGCCGGCTTCATTCCAACTCCAAACCACAGAAACCCGCACCGACGGCAAACGCCCCCACGCCGCCCTCCTCGCCCGCCGCGTATCGCCTGGCCCACTTAGCAAGCCTGGGTAGCAGCACGGCCGCGACGTAATCGTCGTACCCGACGCTTCGCCGAGCCGCCGAAGCCTCGCCGAGTCGTGGAAGTGTGCTCCCGACTCGCCGAATCCTCAGCCAAAATCCACGACTCGATGAGCACCCTCCCGATGGTTCCGCTATCCGGCGCCAAACTCACCAACCGTCCGATTTCAGGACCCGCACGACCGTCAGCCCGACCCGATATCGGGTTATGTCACCGACAGCCCCTTCATTTGCCGCTAGCCGTCAAACAACCCGTTATCGGGCCGGCCAGTGTCCGAAAGTCGGCGGCGGCAAAGGCATCCACGACGACGCCGTTTCCAGGCTGGCGGTTGGCATGGAGTTCTCGTGGGCGGCAGCACGGAAGAGCAGGCCTGGCGAGGGCGACGGAGGAGCCGCTACTAGCACGCGTGGGGAGGTCTACCGGTGGTTGAGGAGGTGGACTGCGTCTGTGGCCCAGTAGGTGAGGATTGTGTCGGCGCCGGCTCGGCGGATGGAGGTGAGCGTTTCGAGGATGGCGCGGTCGCGGTCGATCCAGCCGTTGGCGGCGGCGGCTTCGACCATGGCGTATTCGCCGGAGATGTTGTACGCGGCAACGGGTACGTTCACGTGGTCGCGGACCTGGCGGATGATGTCGAGATAGGCCAGTGCGGGCTTGACCATGACGATGTCAGCGCCTTCGGCGATGTCGAGGTCGACCTCGCGGATGGCGTCGCGGGCGTTGGCGTTGTCCTGCTGGTAGGTCTTGCGGTCGCCGGTCAGCGACGAGCCGACGGCCTCACGGAAGGGTCCGAAGAAGGCGGATGCGTACTTCACCGCATAGGCCAGGATGACTGTGTCGATGAAACCGGCCGCGTCCAGCGCCGTACGTACAACGCCGACCTGGCCATCCATCATCCCGGACGGCCCGACGACGTGCGCGCCCGCCGAGGCCTGCGCGACACCCATCTCCGCATAGATCGCAAGCGTCGCGTCGTTGTCCACCCGGCCGGAAGAGTCCAGTACGCCGCAATGCCCGTGCGACGTGAATTCGTCCAGGCAAAGGTCGGACATCACCAGCAGCGCGTCGCCGGCCTCGGACACCGCGTCCCGGATCGCGACATTCAAAATCCCATCAGGGTCCAAAGCACCGGACCCCATCGCGTCCTTCTCAGCAGGTACGCCGAACAGCATGACGCCACCGAGACCCAGCTGTGCCGCCTCGACGATCGCCTTCCGGGCGGTGTCGCGGGTGTGCTGTACGACGCCCGGCATCGACTTGATCGCGATCGGCTCGCTGGCGTATTCCCGGATGAACATCGGCAGGATCAGCTGCCGCGGTTCCAGCGTGGTCTCAGCGACCAGCCTGCGAATCGCCGCGGACGACCTGAGCCGCCGCGGCCTGACCTCCGGGAAACCACCAGACAACAGAATCAGCTCTTCCGACGGGAGCCCGAGCGCCGCTCGGACGGGCGGGTGACCGGTTCACCGGCCTCGACCATGGTGTCACGCCGGTCGGCGCCGAATCGAGCGAGTGCGTCGGCCAGTTCCTCCGCGGACGGCGATTCGGCCATCGCGTCGACCCGCAGCCCGTGCTCCTCGGCCGTCTTCAGCGTGGCCGGGCCGATCACCGCGATCACCGTCGACGCGTGCGGCTTGCCGGCGATGCCGACCAGGTTCCGCACCGTCGAGGACGAGGTGAACACGACCGCGTCGAACTTGCCCGACTTGATCGCCTCGCGGGTCGGCGCCGGCGGCGGGGCGGCCCGCACGGTCCGGTACGCCGTGACGTCGTCGACCTCCCAGCCGAGATCGGTGAGCCCGGCAACGAGCGTCTCGGTGGCGATGTCGGCACGCGGCAGGAACACCCGGTTGATCGGGTCCAGCAGTTCGTCGTACGGCGGCCAGTCCTCGACCAGCCCGGCGGCGGACTGCTCACCGGACGGGATCAGGTCCGGACGGATGCCCCAGGCACCGATCGCCTCGGCGGTCTTGTCGCCGACCGCCGCGATCTTCAGCCCGGAGAACGCCCGCGCGTCCAGCCCGTACTCGTCGAACTTCTCCCGGACCGCCTTCACCGCGTTGACCGAGGTGAACGCGACCCACTCGTACCGGCCCTCGACCAGGCCGCGGATCGCCTTGTCCATCTGCTGCGGGTTGCGTGGCGGCTCGACCGAGATCGTCGGCACCTCTTCCGGCATCGCGCCGTACCGCCGGAGTCGGTCCATCAGCGGGCCGGCCTGATCCTTGGTGCGCGGCACCAGGATCCGCCAGCCGAACAGCGGCTTGGTCTCGAACCAGGACAGCGACTCGCGCTGCTCGACCACCGCGCCGACCACGATGACGGCCTCGCCGGTCACCTTCGCGGTGCGCAGGTCAGTGACGATGGTCTCCAGCGTGCCGACCACGCTCGTCTGCGCGGTCGTCGTACCACCGACCGTCAGGGCGACCGGGGTCGAAGCGTCGAAGCCGGCCTCGACCAGAGCCGCGACGGTGTCCTTCAACACCTCCACAGCGTTCAGCAGTACGAGCGTCTGCTTCGGGTGCAGCCGGGTCAGGTCGAGCTTGGCCTCGGCCAGGTCGATGACGGTGACCTCCCGGTCGCCCTTCATCGTCAGCGGGATCCCGGCGTACGTCGGTACGGCGCTGACCTCGCTGACACCCGGGATGACGTTGAACCCGATGCCGGCCTTCTTGCAGGCGGCTGCTTCCTCGGCGCCGCTGGAGAAGGTGAACGGGTCGCCGGTCAGCAGGCGTACCACGTTCGCCGCGGACTTCGCCGTCTTCACCACCAGCCGTGCCCGGGCGGCGACCTTCAACGCCCGGCTGCCCTCGGCGCCGGAGCCGTCGATCACCTCGACACCCGGCTTGCAGTACGCCAGGAAGGCGTCGTGCTCAGGGCCCTCGACCACGACGGCGTCGGCGTTCGCCAGTACGTCGCGGCCGGCCAGAGTCAGCAGGGCCGGGTCACCCGGGCCGACGCCGACGAATGTGACATGGCCGAGTGGTCTGGTCTGCTTGACCGTGCTGGTGGTGGCGATCTTCGCCGGCACCTTCTGAGCTGTGGATGCCGCGGTGGCGGCTGTCTTCGCGCTGCTCACGTCTGCCTTCGCCCTCGTCCTCGTCCTGCTTGTCTTCTTGGCCGTCGTCGTCGTACCCCGTGCCGCTGTCATATTCGCTCCAGCAACTCGTTCGCCAGCGCCCGGCCGAGTGCTACCGGGTCGTCGACGGACCCGTTCGCGGAGAGCCGTCGTACGCCGTCGTCCTGGCCGAGCGCGCCCCGCAGCCACAGCTCGGGACCGTCCTCACCTTCGACCACCTCGGCGAGCGCGCCGACCGGAGCCGTGCACCCTGCCTCGAGAGTGGCAAGCAGTTGCCGTTCCGCCGTCACCGCCGCACGCGTGGCCGGGTCGTCCAGCGGCGCCAGGGCGGCCAGTACCTCGGTGTCGTCCGCGCGGCACTCGATGCCCAGGGCACCTTGTCCCGGCGCGGGCAGGACCTGGATCGGATCCAGCGTCTCGGTCACCTCGGCGAGCCGTCCCAACCGGGACAACCCTGCCCTCGCGAGCACCACCGCGTCCAATTTGCCATCGGCCACCATCGCGATCCTGGTGTCCACGTTGCCGCGGATCCCGGTGCATTCAAGGCCGAGCCCGAGCGCGTCCAGCTGCGCGACCCGGCGCGCCGCACCGGTGCCGACCAGGGCGCCGGCCGGCAGCTCACCGAGGGTGAGACCGTCGCGGGCGACGAGGACGTCGCGCGGGTCCTCGCGGAGCGGGATGGCCCCGAGCTTCAGACCGTCGATCGGTGCGGTCGGAAGATCCTTCAGCGAGTGCACGGCGATGTCGATTTCTCCTGCCAGCAAGGCGTCGCGCAGCGCGCTGACGAAGATGCCGGTACCACCGATCTGCTCCACCGGCGCCCTGTTGATGTCACCGGTGGTGGTGATCAGAACGAGCTCGACCTCATGTCCGAGGCCGCGGAGCTCATCGGCCACGAGAGTCGACTGCGCGGTCGCGAGTGCGGACCGCCGGGTGCCCAGCCTGATCATGCGCGACCACCTTCAACCTTGGAGTCGGCACTGGTCTTACTGGTCTCCTCCGGCGTCTTGGCGGCGGTGACAGCATCGACGGTCGCCGGGTCGAGGGCGAACAGCGCGCGCAGGGCATCGGCGTACGTCGGTCCGCCGGGATCCGCAGCGAGTTCCTTCACGCGCACGGTCGGGTTGTGCAGCACCTTGTCCACCACCCGGCGAATGGTCCGGGCGACCTCGTTCCGCTGGGTCTCGTCCAGGCCGGGCAGCTTGCGGTCCAGCCGGGCCAGCTCGGAGTCGACCAGCTCGCTCGCCATCGCCCGCAGCGCGACCACGGTCGGCGCGACGGAGGCGGCCCGGCGAGTCGCTTCGAACGAACCCGTCTCCTCGCCGACGATCCGCCGTACTTCTTCGATGTCGTCCTCGCTGCCGCCCGCCGTACCGGCCAGGTCGGCGAGCGTCACCAGCGTCACGCCGGGGATGCGCGCGGCCTCGGGCGCGACGTCCCGCGGCAGTGCGACGTCCAGGACGCCGTACGGCCGCCCGTCCGTCGCGTTCCGGATCATCTCTTCGGTCAGTACGACGCCACGCGCGCCGGTGCACGACACGACGAGATCGGCCTCGGCCAGCGCGTCGGGCACGGCCGCCAGCTGGATCGCCGTACCGCCGACCCTCTCGGCCAGCGCCACCGCGCGGTCATAGTTGCGGTTGGCAATGGTCACGCTCGAAGCCCCGCCGTTGAGCAGGGTCTGCGCGGCCAGCGAAGCCATCGAGCCGGCGCCGACGATCAGCGTGCGACGGCCTGCGAACCCGCCGACCGCCTCGAGTCCGGCCGACACGACCGAACGCCCGGCGGAGTCGATACCGGTCTCGGTCCGAGCTCGCTTGCCGACCCGCAACGCCTGCTGGAACAGGGCATTGAGGTCGGTCTCGATCGTCTCCAGGTCCTGGCCGATGCGCAGCGATTCCTTCACCTGGCCGAGGATCTGGCTCTCGCCGACGACCATCGAGTCCAGCCCGACGGCAACCTGGAACAGGTGCGCGACGGCGCCTTCCTCGAAGTGCACGTAGAGGTGCTCCGCGAGATCCAGCAGCGGTACGCCGGTGATGTCGGACAGGATCGCGGTGACCTCGTCCATGCCGGCGTGGAAGCGGTCGACGGTCGCATAGACCTCGGTCCGGTTGCAGGTCGCGAGTACGGCGGACTCCGCGACAGCCGGAGTGTGTTTGACGGCCAGCGCCAGCTTGGTCGCCGCGTCCGCGTCCAGCGCGACTCGCTCGAGAACGTTGATATCCGCACTGCGGTGGCTGATGCCGACGACCAAATAGCTCATGCCCCGACACCTCCCCCGACGCTCGGGAGATCGGTGAGACCGTTCATCGCTGGTAGCTCGGGCACCTGGGGGAGCGCCGCCTCTCCGGACTTTCGTTGTTCGTGGTACGCCAGGATCTGCAACTCGATCGAGAGGTCCACCTTGCGGATGTCGACGCCGTCGGGCACGGACAGCACCACCGGCGCGAAGTTCAGGATGCTGGTCACCCCGGCGGCGACGAGCCGGTCGCACACCTCCTGGGCCGGACCGGCGGGAGTGGTGATGACACCGATCGAGACCCGGTCGGCCTTGACGATGGCCTCCAGCTCGGCGAAGTCGCGGACCTCCATGTCGCCGATCCGCTCGCCGACCAGGTTCGGGTCCGCGTCCAGCAGGGCGACGATGCGGAAACCGCGGGTACCGAAGCCGGAGTAGTTCGCCAGCGCGTGGCCCAGATTTCCGATTCCGACGATGACGACGGCCCAGTCCTGGGTGACGCCGATCTCGCGGGCGATCTGGTAGCGCAGATACTCGACGTCGTACCCCACGCCGCGGGTGCCGTAGGAGCCCAGGTAGGAGAGGTCCTTGCGGAGCTTGGCCGAGTTCACGCCGGCCGCGGTCGCCAGATCCTCGCTCGACGCAGTGGCGATGCCACTGTCCGACAGCGCGGTCAGGGCCCGCAGGTACACCGGCAAGCGCGCGACAGTCGCCTCGGGAATGCCGCGTTCGGTTCTCGTCGGCGGGCCGGGGCGACGGCTGCTGGCACGCGTCACAATTCTCCTGGGAACGGTTAGTTCGGGCCGCGGTCTGACGGCCGGCGGCCGTTCCTTACTCTAGGAGCTTGTGAACGTGAGAACAAAATCGGCGAAGCCCGGCGTGACCGTGGTCACTGCCCGCGCCGCCGCCTGAGCCGTTCCATCAGGCCCGGCCGGGCCTCGTCGGCCTGGGTGCCCATCAGTGCCGTCCGCAGCCGGACCGGGTCGACCCGCCAGAAGTCGTGCTGCTTGCCGTCGACGAACGTGACCGGGATCTGATCGCCGTACTCCGAGAAGAGCGCCTGGTCCTGGGTGATGTCGACCTCGGTCCATTCCTCGCCGAGTTCGGCACAGACTTTCACCACGATCGCGCGGGCGTCCTCACAGAGATGACAGCCGGGCTTGGTGTAGAGGGTGACTCTGCTCATCGGTCCGCTTCCCGCAGGCGACCCTTGGCGACCTTCCCGGTGACCGAGTGCGGCAGGTGGTCCACCACCTCGATCTCCACCGGGCACTTGAACCGCGCCAGCCGCGTCCCGGCGTACTCACGGACCGCCGCCGGATCCACCGTCGCGCCAGTTTCCGGTACGACGAACGCCTTCACCGCCTCGCCGGTCTCCTCGGAAGGTACGCCGATCACGGCGGCCTCCCGGACACCGTCGACCGCGACCAGAACCTCCTCGACCTCGCTCGGGAACACGTTGAACCCGGACACGATGATCAGCTCGCGCAACCGGTCGACCAGGAACAGCTCCCCGTCGGCGTCCAGATAGCCGACGTCACCGGTCCGGTACCACCCGTCCTGGTCCGGTCCGTCCACGCCGTCCGGCCAGTAGCCGGAGAACAAGTTCCGGCCGCGGATCAGGATCTCGCCGGGGTCGTCGCCCTCGACGTCTTCGCCTTGTTCGTCGGCGATCCGGAGCTCGACGTTCGGCAGCGGGCGGCCGACCGAGCCCGGCTCGGGGTCGGTCTCGCCGAGGGTCGTGGTGACTCCTGGGGACGCTTCGGTCAGGCCGTACCCTTGGTGGACGAAAAGCCCGGTCTCCCGCTCGAACCGGTCTGCCAGCGCTCGATCCAGAGTCGACGCTCCGGTGAGTACGACCTTGACCGTTCGCAGCGCCTCGCGGAGATCGGACCGGGCCAGGAGTGCCTGCAGTGCGGGCGGAGCCAGCGGCAGCCGCGTCACGCCGTACTTGCCGATCAGGTCGAGGGTGTGGGTCGAGTCGAACCGCTCATCGACGATCAGGGCCGCGCCGGTCGCGACGGTCCAGCCGAGTACGGCGTTCAGTCCGAACGCGTGGAACATCGGCAGCACGCCGAGGACGACGTCGTCGGGGCCCATCCGGTCCTCGCCGAGGGCGGAGAGATTCTTCACGTTCGCGGCGAGCGCCCGGTGGGTGAGCATCGCGGCCCGCGGCGCACCGCTGGTGCCGGAGGTGTAGAGGAGGACGGCGAGCGCCTCCGGGTCGGTCTGCGGAAGTAACGGAGCGTCACCCTGGAGCTCGCCGGCGCGGACCGTCCGGAGGCCTTCGATCTTGCTCGCGAGGTCGCCGCCGGCGACCGCGAGCCGGGCTCCGGAGTGCGCCACGACAGTGTCGATCTCGGACTTGGTGAGACCTGTGTTCAGCGGTACGGCGACCAGGCCGGCGCGAAGAATCCCAAGGTAGGACGTGACGAACTCAACGCTGTTGGCGAGCAGCAGGATCACCCGGTAACCGGGCACCAGACCGGCGGCGGAGAACCCCTGCGCGGCCTTGTCGACGGCCTCGTCGAGCTCGCTCCAGGTCAGCCGCCGGTCGCCGTCGACCAGCGCGAGACGTTCGCCGTGACGTTGCGCTGTGTCACGAAGAATGTCTGCGAAATTGAAGTTCACCAGGTGAGTCTGTCATGTCGGCCATAGCACGGCTTGCCGGGCTTGGGTCGTTTCGTCCATCGCAGGATTCGGTGACGCGGAGTAGGCGACAGGCTGGGGTTCTGTGCCCTAGGGTCCTCTGTCATGGTTGGGGGTTCGTCGCGGGATCTTCGGGCGAGGTCGGTACTGGCGGGGGAAGCCAGTGCGGCGGCGGCCGAGGTCGAGGCTGCGCTGGAGACACCGCCGGTGCGGGACGCGGCCGCGTTCTTCGACGTCGACAACACGATGCTGCAGGGCGCCTCGATGTTCCATCTGGCCCGCGGGCTGTACCGGCGAAAGTTCTTCACGACCGGCGAGATCGCGCGGAAAGCCTTTGCACAGTTGAGGTTCCGGCTCCAGGGTGAAACACCCGATTCGGTCGCCAAGGCCCGGTCGAGCGCGCTCTCGTTCATCGCCGGCCACCGCGTGGCCGAGGTGCAGATCCTGGTCGAGGAGATCTTCGACGAGCTGATGGCCGACCGGATCTGGCCCGGTACGCGCGCTCTCGCCCAGCAGCACCTGGACGCGGGCGAGCGAGTGTGGCTGGTGACGGCCGCTCCGGTGGAGGTCGCGAAGCTGCTCGCCAGGCGGCTCGGACTGACCGGCGCGCTCGGAACGGTTGCAGCGGAGCGTGACGGGATATATACAGGTGAACTCGTGGGCGACATCCTGCATGGCCCGGCCAAGGCGGAGGCCGTCCGCGCGCTTGCGGCGCACGAGGGGCTGAACCTGGCCTCCTGTGCGGCGTACTCGGACTCGGTGAACGACTTGCCGATGCTCGAGCTGGTGGGGAATCCATGCGCGATCAACCCCGACAGCAGGCTGCGCCGCCACGCGGAAGTAGCCGGCTGGCGCATTCGTGACTATCGGACCGGACGGAAGGCGGCACGCCTCGGGCTGTTGACAGCGGGTGCTTCAGGCGTAACGCTCGGTGCTGTCTCAGCCGCTGTGGCGATTCGCGGATGTGTCAGAAGACGTGTCAGTTGAACGGGGAGAAATCTTGACGACGCCGGAGCCAAGCCCGGACGGGATGAGACGTGCGGAGCTCGTCGATCGCGCCCAGGCCGGGGACGTCGGTGCCTTCGGTGAGCTGTACGACGAGTATTCGCTCACCGTCTATCGCTACATCTACGCGCGGGTGTCGTCGTCGGCACTCGCCGAGGACCTGACCAGCGAGACGTTCGTCCGGGCGCTGCGCGCGCTGGACTCGTTCCGCTGGCAGGGCCGGGACTTCGGCGCCTGGCTGGTGACGATCGCCCGGAACCTCATCACCGACCACTACAAGTCCGGAAGGGTCCGGCTCGAGGTGGTCACGGACGAGATCGAGACCCACGACCGGCAGACCGAGGGACCGGAGGTCGACGTACTGGCCGCCGCCACCGCCGAGGTGCTGCGGGACGCGGTCGCGGCCTTGCCCGACGAGCAACGCGACTGCCTGACGATGCGATTTTTCGCCGGCTTGTCGATCGCGGAAACGGCCAGGGCGCTGGAGAAGTCAGAGGGCGCCGTCAAGCAACTGCAACTGAGGGCCGTCCGGCACTTGGCGAAGGTTATCCCCAAGGACTTGAGGTGAGGAGGATGACAACGCATGTCTTCCGTAACCCGTCAGGGAGTTTCTTCGTTTTGCCTGGTGAGGACCTGTCGGTGACCCCGACTGGCCATTGAGGAGAACGAGAACTCATGAGTGACCTACACAGGGCTCGAGCGCGCGCGGAGACCTTCGCGCACGCCGTCGATCACGGGCCCCGTCACTCTTCGCGATTGAGCGACGACCCAGAGCTTCTGGAGGCTGTGGAACTGGTCGGGCGGCTGAGGACCGCCGGAGCAGTGGCACCGCGTCCGGAGTTCAGAGCCGAGCTGAGGCACCGCCTGCTTGAGCAGGCGGCGGCCCGCGCGGCAACGACTCCGACCGTAGTGCGCAGCACTCCCGACCTCTCGGACGACCCGCCAGCCCGCGAGGACGTCGACGCGTCCGTGACAGATATCCGCCATCGTCACGGCCGGCGCATCCGGCTCGTGGCCAGTACCGCCGCGCTGGTGCTGCTCGGAGGTGGCATCGGTTCTGCCGCCGCCGCGCAGCAGGCGATGCCCGGCGACACGCTGTACGGGATGAAGCGCAGCATCGAGAACGTCTCCACCAACGTCAGCGTCGGGGACGACTCCCGGGGCCGGCGCGATCTCGAACATGCGATGACCCGGCTGTCCGAGGTCCGCGCACTCGCCGAGAACGGCGGCGACGTGACCACCATCAACGCGACGCTGGACGACTTCTCCAGCCAGGCACGCAAGGGCGTGTCCCGGCTGGTCGCGTCGTACCAGCAGGACGGTGACACCAGCTCGATCGCGGCGATCACGCAGTTCATCACGAACGCCCGCCAGGCTCTTGGTGAGCTCGCGCCGAAGCTGCCGCCCGAATCCCTGAAGTCCGGGGTGGAGGCGCTGGCGACGATCGAGCAACTTGCCCAGCACACCACCGTCGCCTGCCCGAAGTGTGAGCAGCCGAAGCCGGCCAAGGGCAGCGGTCAGCCGGCGGTGAACACCCCGGGCAGTGAGCCGACCGACCCGAGCAACGGGCCGACCACGGCTCCGACCACCAAGCCGAGCAAAGGCGCGAGCACCAAGCCGGGCAGTACGCCGACGAAGGCGCCGAACACGACGATCGTGGAGGAGTCCAACACTCCCCCGCCGAGTCTGAAGACGCCGCCGAACCAGTCGTCGTCGAACCCGACGACGACCCCGACGGTCGTTCCGACGTTGGCAACCCCAGGCACCCCTTCGTGGCCCTGGCCGTTCCCGTCCCTGAGCGTCCCGACCACCCCCATCATCAACCTCCCCGGCATCATCACCACCCTCCTTCCACCCTGGAAGTAGGCCCAGACACCAAGAAGCCCGGCGCACCCGCGCCGGGCTTCTTGCTTCTCCACCATTTGGCTGGCTAACCCATGAGCTTGTGGGTTCCCCACCTGCATGCCAGCGGGGAACCCACCACCCGACGGGTTGACCCATCGGATGGCGGGCGGAGGTGGGTCAGCGGAAGGTGGTCGGAGCCGGGTCAGCCGAAGGTGGTCGGAGCCGGGTCAGAAGAAGACTGAGCGGCGTTGCATGAGGAGGGCGTACAGGGTCTGCTGGATGGTTTCGCGGACCTGGTCGGTGACGTTGAAGACGAGCATCGGGTCGTCGGCGGCGCCGTCGGCGAAGTCGTCGGTGCGGATGGGTTCGCCGAACTCGATCAGCCACTTCGACGGCAGCGGGATCAGCCCCAGCGGCCCGAGCAGCGGGAAGAACGGGGTGATCGGGATGTACGGCACGCCCAGCAGCCGCGCCAGCGACGCGATGTTTCCGACCAGCGGATAGATCTCCTCCGCGCCCACGATCGAGCACGGCACGATCGGCACCCCGGTCCGCATCGCGGCGCTGACGAACCCACCGCGCCCGAATCGCTGCAGCTTGTACCGCTCGCTGAACGGCTTCCCGATCCCTTTGAACCCCTCCGGCCACACTCCGACCAGGTCACCACGGCCCAGCAGCCGCTCGGCATCGTCGTTGCTCGCCAGCGTCGCCCCGCCCTTGCGGGCCAGCTCACCCACGAACGGCGTCTGGAACACCAGGTCGGCCGCGAGCGTACGCAGCGGCCGATGCGCGTGGTCCGCGACGATCAACTGCGTGACGAGACCGTCCAGCGGCATCGTCCCGGAGTGGTTCGCGACGATCAGCGCGCCGCCGTCGGACGGGATGTTCTCCACCCCACGCACCTCGACGCGGAACCACTTCTCCGCCAACGGGCGCAGCACCGGCAGCAACACCTGGTCGGTCAAGTCCGCGTCATACCCGAACTCGTCGACCTCGTAGTTCCCGCTCAACCGCCGCCGCAGGAACGCCAGCCACTCCGCGACCCGCCGCTCCCCGTCCTCGCCGAACAGTTCGCGCACGACCCGCTCGAGCCCCGCGAAGTCGAGACCGGGAGGAGCCTCGGTGACCGGGGCATCCTCGACGTCCTCGACAACACCGACCGGCTCGGCAGGCATGTCTGTGCTGCTCGCAGGCTTCTTCCGCTTCGAAGAGGATCCGGCGAGGGCGCGGGCTGCCGCGGACGGCGTCGTACGACGGCCGCTGCCACGCCCCGGGCGGCCACCTGAACCGATCGGAATCACCTCGGCATCAGCCACGCAGGGCTCCCAGTCCGGCGGCGAGCAACGACGAGGCCTTGGTGACCGCGCCCGGCCCGAGCGAGTTGCGGAAGTCGTCGAACGCGGCCGCCGTCGTGTACTCCGGCTCGAAGCCGAACTCGGTCCGCATCCGCGTCGTGTCCACCGCCCGCCCGTACGTCAGGAAGGTGATCTGGTCCGGCGAGAAGTCCGCCAGCCGAGCCCGCCGTACGACGGCCGCCGTGCTGGCCGCGGTGAACGACGGCACCCGCAGCGTCGGCCGGCCGAGCCGGCGGATCGCCTGGGACAGCGAGAGGATTCCGTCACCGGCGAGGTTGAAGGTCCCGGGGAGGTCGTTGACGGTGGCGTGGTGGATCGCCGCGACGCCGTCGTCCTCGTGCAGGAACTGGAGGCGGGCGTCGTAGCCGAAGACTGTCGGTACGACGGGCATCGCGAAGTAGCGGGTGATCGGGGAGTTTGTCTTGGGACCGATCCAGTTCGCCATCCGCAGCGTGCTGACGCAGACGTCGGGCCGGCGCCGCGCGAAGCCGCGCACGTAGCCCTCGACCTCGACCGCGTCCTTGCTCAGCCCGGTCTGATGGATCGCCCGCGGCGCCATCTCCTCGGTGAACATGGCCGGGTCGCGCGGACCAGCGCCGTACACGGTGGTCGACGATTTCACCACCAGCTTGGCCACGCCGGGCGCCTTCTGGCAGGCGGCGAGCAGCTGCATGGTGCCGATGACGTTGATCTCCTTCATCGACGACCGGCCGCCGGCGCTGCCTGGCGTCGCCACCACACCGGTGTGTACGACGGTGTCGACACCCTCGGCGGCGATCACCTTGGCGATCACGGGGTTGCGGATGTCGGCCCGGACGAACCGGACCCGGCCCAGCTCGGCGCGTGGTGGTACCACGTCGATGCCGAGCACGGTGCCGATCGACGGGTCGTCGGCCAGCCTGCGGGCACAGCGAGCACCGGCGTCTCGCGAGACGCCGGTCACCATTACCACCTGTGCCACGAGTGACCCCCAGCCAGACAGCAACCCCATACGTCGCCGCGCCGGACCGCCGGCGCGGCGGGAATGCTTACTTGCCGAGCTTGCGGCGCTGCACCCGCGTCTTCTTCAGCAGCTTGCGGTGCTTCTTCTTCGCCATCCGCTTACGGCGCTTCTTGATAACCGAACCCACAGTGGACCTTCCAAACCTAAAGAGAACGTCGGCAAAGCTTACCCGTAGAGCGCTTGCTCAACCTAAAGCGGGCGGATGGGTAGGCTGGAGGCTCGACCTGGGGAGGCTCGGATGAAGGCTCGGTACGACGGTCTGGCCGATTGGTACGAGGCCCGGTTCGTAGCCGGCCGGGAGCCCCATCAGCCGGGACTGCTCGACCTGCTCGGCACCGGATCCGGCCCCTGCCTGGACATCGGCTGCGGCACCGGGCGCAACTTCGAGACCATTCGGGCGACCGGCCGCACTGTCGTCGGGCTGGATTACTCGGCTGACCAGCTCCAGATGGCCCGGAGCCGCACCGACGGCCCGCTGATGCGCGCCGACGCCGCCGTACTGCCGTTCGCCGACGAGTCCTTCGACACCGTGACGGTGATGTGGATCTCCACCGACGTGGACGACTTCGGCAAGGTCCTCCGCGAGGCGACGCGCGTCCTGCGTCCAGGCGGTCTGCTGGTGGCGTACGGCGTACATCCCTGCTTCAACGGCCCGCATGTCGTCTGGGAGGAGAACGGCAGCAGGCTGATCCATCCGAACTACCGCACACCGGGATGGCACGAGGAGTCGCCCTGGTGGGGTGAGGATGGGATCCGCCGGCGCGTCGGGATGCGCCATGCGCCGCTCGCGGAGTACCTGAATGCCTTCCTCGCCACTGATCTGACCGTCGAACGTTTCGAGGAACCTGGCGGGGGCGATGTGCCTCATACCCTCGCGGTTCGCGCGCGGCGGGGTTAGGCGGCCTTGCGGACCGGGATCTGGACGATCGGGTCGGTCAGTACGGCCAGGTGCGGGCCGATGACCGTAGTGGTCTTCTCGCCCGACGTGGTGGTCGCGTAGGCCGCCGGGGTGAAGGCGACGGCGGCGAAGCCCAGGCTGACAATGGTGCCAGCGGCAACGGTCTTGACGATCTTCGTACGCATCAGGATCTCCCTGGAAGTCTGGCACCGGGCTCGTTCCCGGCGATGACTCAATCCTGACCGCGCGCACTGCAACCGCTCTGTGAACAACCTGGGAGCTTCCTGTGAGCGTCAGGCCGCGTACGATCGTCGAATGGCGTATGTGCTGTTTCTCGGCGGACTGGTGGTCGTGCTCGCAGGGCTGACCTGGTTCGCCTCGTGGGCCAAGGGGCGCGGGCACGGCTCGGCCCTTGCCGGCGCGATCGCAGCCCACGACGAGGCCTACCGCACGACCGCTCACCAGTCGCACCACGAGCTGCGTATCGCCGCCGACCGCAAGTCCGAAACTGGCTCACCCGACGACCTTCAGAGGTAGTCCGCGACAGCCCCGAGGCTGAGGAGACCGCTGCCGGCTGCCAGCTCTGCAGCAGCAGGGGTCAGTGCTGCACGCGCCCGCTCCAGCTGCTGCTCGTCACCAAGCTCTCTGGCCGCATGGGCTGTCAGACACCACAGAGCTTCGAGCAGCAGACCGGGCTCCGGCTCCGGCGCCTTCTGCAGCGCTGCAAGGGCTTCAGTACGGCGCTCCTGCGACAGCAGCACCAGCGGTCGCACCCACGGTTCGTAAGGGCCGTAGTCGACATCAGGGACAGGCGCCGCGTGCCGCAACCGCAAGCAGGCAAGCGCTAATGGAAGCAGGCCCACGGAGAGCCCAGGCATGCCAGCACCATCCAGCAAGGCAGCAGCCTCGCAGTACGCAGCCTCTGTATCGAGACGCATCGCGCGATACCACCCGGTGAAGACAGCGACCAGTGGGAGCTCGTGACGCGCAGCCAACGCGTCAGCAGCAGCTGCGGCGTCGTCGGCTGTGCGGAAGTCGTTGAGAGCACTGAGGGACTGCAGCCGGACCAGGTGCCCCAGCACCTCATAGGTGACGAGCCCGTGGCGTTGAGACAGCGCGACAAGCTCGGCGCCGATGGCATCGCGTTGCGGTGCAAGGCCAGCGCGACGGCAGCTCTGCATGAAGACGCCGTTGAGAGCGAACGCCAGCAGACCGGGATCGTCGAGCCCACGCGCGATCTCCTCCGCCTCGCGCGCCGCCTCCGCAGCACGAGGAGCCCGAGAACCACGCGATTCCAGCGCTATCGTCGCCAGCAGCCGAGCACGGGTCGCCGGGTGCTGTTGCCTCGGCAGCGCTCGCTCCGCTGCGGCCACGATCGCTGCCGCCTGCGCGTCATCGTCCGAGCGCGTCCAGATCGCCGGTACGTCGTACGCGCCGATGACTCTGGCAGTCAGGTCGGCATCGCCGAGCTCCTCGGCCGCAGTGACAGCTGCGAGCCGGTGGCGACGCGCCTCCTCGAGCCCACCGCCTCCCGTCACCGCCAGGCTGCGCAGTAGTCCTACCGTCGACTCCAACCTTGCTCTGGGCCCGACACGGCCGTACGCCGCCGTCGCGGCCTCCCACACAGATACAGCTTCGAGGTGGTCGGCCTGGTTGAGGATGTCGGTCTCCAGGCGGCTCAGCGCCGTAGTGGGATCGATGCCGAGCTGGTCGACCAGCAGGGAGCGTGCACGGCGTAGTACGGCCAGAGCATCGCCCTGCTGACCAGTCCGGTAGAGCGCGAGGGCCAGCAAGCGCCACCCCTCCTCACGCCAGGGATGCTCAGTCACATGCGCGTCCAGCTCCGGTACGGCCTCGCCCGCCAGGCCCAGCGCCAGTTGAGCTTCCGCCTGCCGCTCCACAGCTCGCAGCCGCAGCTCAGTGAGTCGCGAGCGTTCCGCCTGCGCCCACCCCTCCTCAGCGAAGTCGGCGTACGCCGGACCACGCCACAACGCCAGAGCCTTCGCCAGTTGCGACAACAGCTCACCAGGCGGCAACGCCGCACCCACAGCATCCTCGAACCGCCAAGCATCGACAGCATCCGTCCGCAAGGCGTATCCAGGCCCTTCGGTCACCAGCAACCGCGCCGGAGTCCGCGGCGCCCGCTCTGGTTCCAGCGCCCGCCGCAGCGAAGCCACAAACGTCCGTACGGCGCTCAGCGCACCATCCGGCGGGTCGAGCCACAGGTCGTCGACCAACCGCGCCGCAGGTACGACGCGCCCCCGCGCAACAATCAGCCGCCCCAGCACAGCCCGGTGCCGCGGCCCCTTCAGGCCAACCGGCTGGCCGGCAGCATCCCAGGCCACCACCGGGCCGAGCACCCCGAACTCCACTCGGCCACGCTAACGCTCATCCATCGCTCATTCGCGACTGGGACGCTGAAGATCATGAACATCAACGGCTTCGATTCCCACCGTGTCGCCGGCGCAGGCGTGACGCTCAATGTCGCGGTCGGCGGCTCCGGCACTCCGGTCGTGCTGCTGCACGGATTCCCGCAGACCCACCTGATGTGGCGCCACGTCGCGACCGACCTCGCCGCCGACCACACCGTCATCTGCCCGGACCTCCGCGGCTACGGCGCCAGCGACAAACCATCCGACGGCTACTCGAAGCGGGAGATGGCGGCGGACATCGTCGAGGTTGCCCGCAACCTTGGGCACACAAAGTTCGCCCTGGCCGGTCACGACCGCGGTGCGCTGGTGGCCTTCAGAGCGGGGCTCGACCACCCGGATGTCATCACGCACCTGATGTGCCTCGACGTCCTCCCGACCCTCGACATGTGGGACGTGATGCACGGTACGAGCGCCGCGGTCGGCTTCCACCTCTACTTGATGGCCCAACCTCCTGGCCTGCCCGAGGAGCTGATCACCGCCAGCGCGGACACGTTCTTCGACCACTTCCTTACATCCTGGGCGAAAGAAAGCAACGCGATCCCCGCTGAAGTACGCGCGGCCTACCTGGACGCCTGCCGCGCCGCGGTGCCGTCGATCGTCGCCGACTACCGAGCCTCCGCCACGATCGACGTCACCCACGACGCAGAAGATCGGGCCGCCGGCAACACCTTGCGGATGCCGCTCACAGTGATCCAGCAGGACTGGGGCGCCGCGCTCGGCTTCGACGCCGCAGCCCTCTGGCGAGCCTGGTCTTCCGACCTCCACCACCAGACCACCACCGCCGGTCACTTCATGGCCGAGGAATCCCCCGCGGAGATCACCACAGCCATCCGATCACTGCTGAAGCGTTAGATAGGCCGCCGACTCGGTCAACGCATCCACCGCAGCCGGAAGGGAAGCAGACACCAGCGAACCATCCCGCTTGACCGCCGTACCGGAGACCAAGACTGTATCCACGTTCCCCGGGTGCGCGGCGGTAACGACAGTCGCGATCGGATCATGCAGTCCGCCGACCAGATTGATGTCCGTACGGCGAAGCAGCACGACGTCGGCCTTGTTGCCGATAGCAAACGATCCGACGTCGGTCAGGCCGAGCGCGCGAGCGCCTTCCAGCGTGGCGATCCGCAGTACGTCGGCTGCCGTGAACGTCTTGTAGCCAAGGGCAAGGAGTGCGTGCATCGCGGAGAACATGTCGCCGGACCCGCTCGTCACCACGTCGATCCCCAAGCCGAAGTTGACCCCGATCGCGTGCAGCCGGCCGGCCAGCTGATCACCCATCTCCATCCGCGCTTCGACGGACGGCGTGACCGAGACAGCCGCACCCGACTCCGCGATCAGCTTGAACTCGGAGTCGGGCAGGTTGTTGCCGTGCACGTACAACGTGTTCGGCCGCAACAGCCCCGCATCCCGCAGCCGCGTGATCGGATCGACGGACACCGCACTGCTGCTGATATGGACAGCCACCGGCACACCGAGTGAGTCGGCCAGGTCCCAGTCCGCACGGACGACCTCGAACGGCGCATACGACGGACCGATTGCAGCCACCGCCATCGTGATCCGCTCCGACGAGCGATCCATGATGCGCCGCATGCCGTCCGGGTCGACCGGCTGACCGCTCAGCGGCGACGGCCCGTAGCCGAAGACGGCACGGATTCCGCTGCTGCGCAAGGCATCCAGTGCCGCGTCGGCATGCTCCTGCGACGACTGCACGTGCAGATAGTCCTGCACCGTGGTGATCCCGGCATTCAGGCATTCGAGCGCGCCGACAAGGTTGCCCGCAGCAACATCCTCGGCGCGGAAACGCGAACCGTACTTTCCGATCACCTGCTCGAGGTAGACCCCCAGATCCGCATCGACCGTGCTGCCGCGCAAGGCCGTCTGCCACAGATGCCGATGCGTGTCCACGAACCCCGGCAGCACGATCCGCTCCGTCGCGTCGACGACCTCGACATCGGCCGCCTCGGCATCCGCGATCAGGTCCGGCCCGACCGCCGCGATCCGCCCGTCCTCGATCAGTACGTCGGTCTCCGGGCGAGCCACGACCTCAGGCTCGGTGTCGATGACCACGCCACCCCGCAACAACCTGCGCATGTAGACTCCTCAGAAGAAAGCTTTCTTAAAAGCTATCACCAAAGCCTCTTAGACTGTCAACGTGGAAAGCGAAGGTGATCCGGTCGACCGGTTGATCGCCGCGTGGGAGCGGGAGCTGCCGGCGGTGCTGTATCCGACGAGTGAGCTGACCAAGCGGATCATGCTGCTCTCGGGCGAGCTGAACGAGGCGACCCGGCTGGTGTTGCGCGATCTCGGGCTCACCACGGCGGAGTTCGACGTGATCGTCACGCTCCGGCGGTCAGGAGCGCCGTACCGGCAGAAGCCGTCGGATCTGAGCCGGAGCCTGCTGCTGTCCTCCGGCGGCACCAGCAATGTGACGAATCAGCTGGTCCGCCGCGGCCTCGTCGTCCGCGAACCGGACCCGGACGACGGTCGTGGCACCCAGATCCGCCTCACCGACGAAGGCGTCGCCCTGGCCGAAAAGGCCGTCGCGGCCAGCGCCGCCGCCCACGACGAACTGTGGACCGACGTCCCACCCGAAACCCTCAAAGCAGCCGCCGAGGCCCTCCGCGCCCTCTCCACCCCTGGCCGCCAAGCCACCCGCCCCCGCCACACCCAGTCTCGAAGTTGAGCAGACAGCGAAGCGGCCGGGTCCTAGGGAGGATCCGGCCGCTCGCGGTTGTGGTTATCCGGCTTGAAAGAAGGCGCCCTTGAGGTAGTCATGCACGGCGTCCTCGGAGACCCGGAACGAACGTCCCACCCGGACGGCGGGCAGCTCACCGGAGTGCACCAAGCGGTACACAGTCATCTTGGACACGCGCATGGCCGTGGCGACCTCCGCCACGGTCAGGAACTTCACCTCGGCGAGCGGCTGCTCACCACCGGACTTCTTTGATGCCATTTGCGCACCGCACTTCCAGCACGGATCGTGCGCCGGCTTCCCCTCCGGCACCTCCGCCCGTGCATACAAAGAGCGTAGTGGCTGTTGGTACGAATGGGAAAGAGGGTGTCTTGTGTGACTAGCGTCCCGCGCCGGATGGCCTCTGAGTGACTGCGGCGTCCAGGTGCGTGCATCGGGGTGCTTGCATGGGCGTCGCAGGCGCCAGAGGACATCCGGCGCGGGACGCTTAATACGACGGGTCGAGACCGAGCAGCGGGAAGCTGATGTCGCGGGTGGCTTTGATGGAGCGGTCGAGCCAGGTGTCGGGGTTGTAGCCGGTCGACCAGTCCGTGTACGCGGCGTCCCGGCCGTCCGTCATCCGCATCGGCGCAACCCGCGCGAACCGGATCTTGACGTCCTCACGCCACGACTCCGGCACCAGCGTCTGTGGGTCGATCGGATTGCCGGCGACGATCGCGAGCAGGTGGCTCCAGGCCCGCGGTACGACGTCGATGATCGCGTAGCCGCCGCCACCGGTCGCAATCCATTTCCCGCCCGCGACCTCGTGCGCGAGATCGTGCAGCGCCAGGTACGCCGCGCGCTGCCCGTCGACGGATTTCGTCAAGTGGGCCAGGGGATCCTCGACGTGCGAGTCACACCCGTGCTGCGTGACCAGCACCGACGGGCCGAACGCTTTCACCACGTCCGGCACGATCGCGTGGAACGCCCGCAACCAGCCGGCGTCGCCCGTCCCCGGCGGCAGCGGGATGTTGACCGCCGTACCTTCGGCATCCGGCCCACCGGTCTCCCCCGCGCTCCCGGTGCCGGGGAACAGTGTGGTCGGCGACTCGTGCAGGCTGACGGTCAGCACTCGAGGGTCGTTGTAGAACACCGCCTGTACGCCGTCACCGTGGTGCACGTCGACATCGACGTACGCGACCTTCTCGGCGCCGTGATCGAGCAGCCACTGGATCGCGATGGCGGGATCGTTGTAGACACAGAAGCCGCTGGCCCGGTCCGGCATCGCGTGGTGCAGGCCGCCGGCGATGTTCGCGGCGTGCAGTACGTCGCCCTCCCACACCGCGCGGGCCGCCTCGACCGAGGCGCCGACCACCCGCGCGGACGCCTCATGCATCCGCGCGAAACAGTAGGTGTCCTCAGTTCCGAGCCCATGCAGCGGATCCGGTACGTCGGGATCGTCTCCGGCCCGCTTGACCGCGGCGATGTATTCGTCGGTGTGCACGGTCCCGATCACCGCATCAACGGCGATCGAGGACGGCACAACCTTCAGTTCGTCGAGTACGCCGAGCGCCCGGGCAAGCCGCACCGTCAGATCCACCCGCACCGGACTCATCGGATGCCCATGACCGAAGTCGTACGCCGTCAGACTGTCGTCGAAGACCAGCATCGCCTCACCGCTCATCCGCGTCCTCGCTTCGCTCCGGGCGCGGCTGAGCGCTTCGCCGCACTGTGCTTGACGATGAACTCGCTCCGCTCGTTCATGCACCCGACCCTAGCCGTGTTAGCGCGGCATTGGCTTTCCGAACCTGGCATTCAGACGGTAAGCGCCACGCTGGGCGTGAAAGACAGCCATGACCAGCACGCCGGCCGCTGCCGCGATCAGGGCAGCCCTCGAATGCTCGCCGACGTGGGCTGCCGCGGTCAGCAGACCGGCGATGACGAAGGCGGCCCAGCCGCCGATCGCGTTGGCGGTCGCAGAGTTTCCGGTCAGGTTCGGGTACTCGCGGGCGGTGATGCCCCGGATGAAATGCGGGATGCCGTTGGCGCCCATCAGCCCGGCGAGGAAGGTCAGCACGATCGTCTGGGTCATGGCTCGCTCCATTTCAGTCTACGTGTGTTGACTGAAATGTAGCCCGGCGACCGGCATTGAGTCAACGGACGTAGACTGAACGGCATGACTCGTGCGGAGCAGCGGCAGCGGACGGAGCAGCGGATCGTGGCGGCGGCGCGGCAGCTGTTCGGCGAGCAGGGGTACGAGCGGACGACGATCCGCGCGATCGCCGCGGCGGCGGACAGCGATGCGGGCCTGGTGATGCGGTACTTCGGCTCCAAGGAGAAGCTCTTCGCCCAGGCGGCCGCGATCCCGAGCGACGGCCCGATCGAGGGGTCGCCGGGCGAGATCGCCGGACAACTGACGTCGGCGCTGTCGGCGAAGCTGGCGGATGAGCCGACGGCGGCGCTGGCCGCGTTGCGGGCGATGTTCAGCCATCCCGAAGCGGCTGCGGAGGTACGCGCGGCGATGACGGCTCAGCAGCGGCAGGTCGCCGACCAGTTGACGGGCGAGGACGCCGTACGGCGCGCTGGGGTGATCGGTGCGTTGACACTCGGGCTGGTCATCGGGCGTCATCTCGTGCGCCTGGACGGGCTGGATGCATCACCGGACGAGCTCACCGAGCTGGTGGAACCTTTGATCAGAGATCTTTGCGGAGCAGATGGTTCGAGTGACCGGGCGGGTAGTCGTGCTTGACGCCGTACTCGATGTAGCCGGCCTCGAGGTAGAACTCCAACGCCTGGAAGTCGAAGGTGTTCAGGTCGGACCAGCGGCAGCCGCGGCGACGACCCTCCGCTTCGATCGCGGCCAGCAACGCCGACCCGATGCCGCGCCCACGGCAGCTCGGATCCACCCACATCGTGTCGACGGTGAGCCAGTGCCAGACGCGTTCGACCCGGCCCGCGCAGCCGCCGATCAGCGCGCCGGTGTCATCGGTTGCGAACACGTGCACCGGCTCGGATTTCAGGTTCTCCGGCCTGAACCGCTCCCGCACGACGGCCGACTGTTCCTTGTTGAACTCGACGAGCCGGTCGGTGAGCTCATCCTCCAGGCCCTCGTCGACCCCCACCTGTAGCCGCCACATGACTTCAATTTAGAGCGGTGGGCGCGGGCACCCCTCCAGGCCGCGCCAACCGCATCTGCAGACGTTTCATCGCCCGATGACCACTTGGCGTTACAGAAACTTCCGGAGAGTTACAGCCGCTCCATGGAGTACCCTGGGAATGTGAACGCGAATCTGCAGCTGTGGTGGGCCGTCTAGGGCGGCTCCGCGTTCACGCGCATCCATGAGGCCGCCTCGCCGAGGCGGCCTTTTTGATGCCCTCGGTGGGGCTTTCACACACCGAAAGGGCACAACCATGACCTCGCTTTCTGGACTTACCCCGTCCGGCCGGCTGACGCTGGGCAACCACCTGGGCGCCTTGCGCCGGTTCACCGACCCGGACGGGTACTACTTCGTCGCGAATCTGCACGCGATGACGACCAAACACGACCCACGCCGGCTCGCCGCCCTCACCCGGGAATTCGCGACGCTGATGCTCGCGGCCGGCATTCCGCCAGGCACCGTGTTCGTCCAGTCCGACGTACCGGCGCATGCACAACTCGCCTACCTGCTGGAGTGCACGTCGTACGTCGGGGAGCTGTCCCGGATGATCCAGTACAAGGAGAAGGGCCGGGGCAGACCGATGACCCGCGCCTCGCTGTTCACCTACCCGTGCCTGATGGCCGCGGACATCCTGCTGTACGGCGCCGAGCGGGTGCCCGTCGGCGGTGACCAGGACCAGCACGTCGAGCTGGCCCGCGACATCGCGATCCGGTTCAACCGTGAGTACGGCGACACGTTCGTCGTACCGGAACTCGCCAAAGCCGCGCTCGCGATGCGGATCAAGGACCTGGCCAACCCGACCGCGAAGATGAGCAAGTCCGACGCCGACGACGCGGTCGGGACGATCCGGCTGCTCGATCCGCCGGACGTGATCCGGCGGCAGATCATGCGCGCGGTGACGGACTCCGGGAACGAGGTCCGGCACGACGAGGCGGCAAAGCCCGGTGTCACCAACCTGCTGGAGATCCTGGCCGCGTGCACCGATGGCGACCCGGTCGAGCTGGCGAAGTCGTATTCGTCGTACGGCGAACTCAAGCAGGACGTCGCGGACGCGGTGCTGGCGGTGATCGAACCACTGCAGAAGGAGTACGCGCGGCTCGCGACCGACCCCGGCGCAATCGACCAACTGCTGGCGCAGGGCCGCGACCGGGCGATCGAAGCAAGCCAGCCGACCCTCGACGCGGCGGTGCGCGCAATGGGTTTGGCAGGATCGGCACCATGAAGATTCGCGCCGCCACGTTCAACATCCGCAACTCCTCCGCGCCGGACGGCGACAACGCCTGGCCGGTACGGCGGAACGCGACGGTGGCGGCGATCGAAGAGCTGGACGCTGATGTGGTCGGGCTGCAGGAAGTGTTGCCCGACCAGCTCGAGTACCTGCGATGGCGCTTTCCGCGGCACGAGATCGCCGGCGTGGGCCGGGACGACGGGATGAGTGCGGGTGAGCACTCCGTCGTCCTGGTCCGGCCGGGCGACTGGCGGATGGAGAAGCACGAGACCCGCTGGCTGTCCGACGATCCGGACAGGCCGGGCTCCGTCGGCTGGGACGCCGACCTGACCCGGATCGCGACACTGGTGTGGTTGCGGCACGTGAACGGTACGACGATCGGCGTCGCGAACACGCACTACGACCACGCCGGGCTGATGGCGCAGCTCGAGTCGTCCCGGCTGCTGGCTCGGTGGACGTCCGGTGAACTGCCCTGGATCGTGATGGGCGATCTCAACGCGACACCGGATTCGCCTCCGCTGAAGGCGTTGATCGAGGCCGGACTCCGGTACGCCGTACCGGCCGAGGCCGGTGGCAGTTGGCACGACTTCACCGGTGCCACCGACGACGAGCGGATCGACCACATCCTCGTTACCAAGAGTTGGAAGGTGCTTGAGGCAACGGTCTCGCATTTCCGCCCGGGCGGCCGGTTGCCGAGCGACCACTGGCCGGTGGTCGCGACCCTAGAACTTGGCTAGCACTTCTTCCCGCAGACGCTCGAGCGCATCGAAGCGCCGGTTGCCGGAGCCGAGGAAGTGGTCGGGAACGAGGAGCTCGTCGATCCCGGCGGCCGGGTACTGCGCGACCGTGTCGAGGACCTCCTGCGCCGACCCCATGATCACGTGCGCCCCGCGACCCTCGAGCCGCTCCTTCCGCTCGATCGCCTCGGTGTCACCCGGTACGACGACCTCGAGGAACGTCTGCGCGGATCGCCGTACTGTTCCCGGGTCGCGGCCGATCTTCTCGCAGTGCTTGGCGAAAACCTCACCCTTGTGCGCGGCGAGATCCGGCTTGCCCCAGTGGTTCCACTCGTCGGCGTACTTGGCAACGATGCCGAGGGCAACTTTCTCGCCGGCGGCGCCGATCAGGATGGGAAGATTGGCCGGCTTCGGCTCCAGCGGGGCGCCGGCGAGCTGGTAGTAGGTGCCGTCGAAAGTCGCCCGCTCTTCGGTGAGCAGCCCCTTGATGACCTGGCACGCCTCCTCGAACCGCGCCAGCCGCTCACGCACCGGCGGCAGCTCGATGCCGTAGACCTCGTGCTCGTTCACCTGCCAGCCGGCGCCGATACCGAGGACGAAACGGCCGTCGCTTACCTGGTCGATCGTCGCCGCCTGGTTCGCGACGACGGCGGGATGACGGTAGGTGTTGCCCAGCACCATCGAACCGATCCGCACTCGCTCGGTCCGGGCCGCCAGGCCGGCAAGCAGCGCGAGACATTCGTTGACGGGGACGGACAGGTCGTCGCTGTTCTGCATGAAATGGTCGGCTATCCAGACGCCGTGCCACCCGGTGCGTTCGGCGTACTCGGCTCCTTCGAGCACTTCCTGCCAGGTCCGGGAGGCGGCGGGCCACAAAGAAAAGTCCATGACGTCATCCTCCCTCCTGGGCGGCGAGCACCGCTTCGCCGTTCTCCTCGGCCCACATCGTGAGCATCCGGACCGGACCCATCAGGGTCCGGCCGAGGTCGGTCAGCTCGTACTCGACGCGGGGTGGGACGCCGCCGAAGTCCTGCCGGTCGACCAGCCCGTTCGCCTGCAGCCGGCGCAGGGTCTGGGTGAGCACCTTCTTCGAGATGCCGCCGATCAAGGTGATCAGCTCCGAGTGCCGTCGCGGGCCGTCGTTCAGTCCCCACAACACCACCACGGCCCACTTGTCCGCGATCACCTCGACGGCCAGCCGCGCTGGGCAGTCGGCCAGAAACACGTTCCCCGGATCCAATCCGTCCACGGCGGTCAGGGTACCCAGAGGTTCCCACGGCGGTGCCTACCGTCTGCTGCATGAACGCTCTTCCGGAAAGCACCCACCGGCTCTTCACCGAGCCCAAGGACGTCACCGTCATCACGCTCGATCCCGACGGCTCACCCCAGGCGTCGATGGTCTGGGCCGAACGCGACGGCGACCAGCTCCTGATCGGAATCGAACCAAAGCACCGAAAAACCAGAAACCTGCAACGCGATCCGCGCGTCACCCTGGTCGTCCAGGACGACCGCCGCAGCCCTCGCGGCCTCACGCAGTACCTGGTCATCCGCGGCACAGCCACACTCGAAGGCCCAGGAATCCCGCAGGAGTACAAGGCCCTGATGGACAAACAATCCCTGCGCTACCTGGGCAAACCGGACTTTCCGTACGGCGACGGTGTCTTCGCGAACCACATGATCGCCCGCATCACGGTCGACCGGGTGCTGGGTGAAGGGCCGTGGACCGCCTAGACCACGATGTGCCAGCGCACGAGGAAGGCGCCGATCGAGAGGACTAGGTAGGTGAAGACGAGGAGGGTGCCGATGCCGGGGCGGGGGCGGTGGCGGCGGGCGGGATGGGAGGCCGACTGCTGCCGGAGGGCTTCCATGACGGCGGCTACCTCGGCGGTGCGGTCCTTGGGGATACCGTTGATCTCGCTCTCGTCCTCGCCGCGGACCAGTACGACATTGTCGTCGCCCACCTCGATGCGGTCGACGTCCTGCCAGGCAAGGCTGCGGATCAGCATGCTGGTGCGGGCACGGAGGGCAGTCGCGGTTAGCTCGACGCGGTAGAGGACCACGCCGCCGGCGACGCGGACAACCGAGGCGCCGATGATCACGAGCAGCGCGACGGCGAGCATGTCGCGGGCACCCATCCAGAGCCAGGAGTTCAGCGCCGGTACGGCGACGAACGGGATGACGAAGAGCACCCACGCCCACCACGGCGCCGGATCCAACGGCACCCGCCACGGCAACTCCGGCACCGGCCCAGCAACCGGCGCCACAGCGTCTTCGCCGGAGTCGGTGATCGTGGACTGCTCGAGCTGCTGCGGCTCGGGATCGACAGGGCGACCTTGGTGTTGGGCAGATGGCCCGTAGGAGTCGTGCGCGGGCGCGACAGGGCGGGACGGGTCGGACGCGCGCGTGGCGGCCGGATCCACCGAACGATTACCCATAAGCGGGACAATAGTCGACTGATCGGATCGGCCGCGTCGAAACCCCGTCCTTTCAGGCGCGGCGGCACCTTTTCGCGGTTCGAGACTGTCGGTGGCGACTGATTAGGTACGTGGCATGTCCAGGTTCCGGCTGTACCCGACGCCCACGCAGCATGCTGCGTTGCTGGAGCAGTGCGGACATGCCCGGTACGTGTGGAACCTTGCGCTTGAACAGTGGTCGATGTGGACCCGCGACAGGGCACCGACCCCAGGCTTCACCGAACAGTGCCGCCAGTTGACCGAGGCGCGAGCCGCGTCCGACTGGCTGCGGGTTGGGTCCCAGACCGTGCAACAGCAGGCGTTGCGGGACTTCGCCCAGGCCGTCAGAAACTTCTACACAGGCACCCACCGGCGGCCGACGTGGCGTAAGGCAGGTGTGCACGAGGGGTTCCGCATCGTTGGTGCCCAGGCGTCCCGGATCGTCAAGCTGAACCGGAGGTGGGCCAAGGTCCTCGTCCCCAAGGTCGGCTGGGTACGCCTCCGGCTGTCCCGTGCCGTACCGAATTCGAAGTCGTACCGCGTCACCTGTGACCGTGGGGGTCGCTGGCACCTCGCCTTCGCCGCCGTGCCGCCGCCGATCCCCGCGCCGGGAACAGGTGAGGTCGTCGGGGTGGACCGCGGCATCACCGTCTCGGCGGCCCTGTCGACCGGAGAATTGCTGGCCTGTCCAGGATTGTCGGAGACCGAACACGCACGGCTGAAGCGCCTGCAGCGCCAACTAGCCCGCTCTCGACGCTGCTCGAACCGGCATGAGCGGGTGCAGGCAGCGATCGCCAGGCTGCATGCACGAGTAGCCGACCGGCGTAAGCACTGGGTGGAGGAGACCAGCACCGACTTGGCGCGGCGGTTCGACGTCATCCGGGTGGAAGACCTGCGCATCCCTCAGATGACCAGGCGCCCCAAGCCGAAACTCGATCCCGAACGACCGGGCAATTACCGGCCGAATCGTCGCCGCGCCAAGGCCGGACTCAACCGGGGCATCTTGGCCCACGGCTGGGGACTGCTCGTCCAGCGCCTGGAGGACAAGGCGCCGGGACGGGTCGAGAGAGTCAAACCTGCGTACACGTCGCAGACCTGTGCAGTCTGCCAGCATTGCGCGCCGGAGAACCGCAAGAGCCAAGCGGTCTTCCGATGCGTGGCTTGCGGACACCAGGCCAACGCGGACGTGAACGCAGCCATCAACATCGCGGCCGGACAGGCCGTCAGCGCACGCCGAGAGACGCCACCAGGGGTCTCACCGAAGCGTGAACCTCAACTCACTACCTCCGCGTAGTAGTTGGAATCTCCGCCACTTACGGCCGGGAGGACGTCAAGGCAGGAAGCTGCGGCGATAACCATAACTGTGACCGCGCCGCAGGTGTTACTCGGCGGCGAGGGCGCGGGAGCGGTTGCGGGCGGCCTCGATCGCCGACAGGAACGCGGCACGGACCTTGTGGTCTTCCAGCTCGCGGATGGCGGCGGCCGTCGTACCGCCGGGAGAGGTCACGCGCTCACGCAGCACGGTCGGGTGTTCACCTGTCTCCCGCAGCAGCTTGGCCGAGCCGACGACGGTCTGTACGACGAGCTCCGTGGCGGTGCTGCGCGGGAGACCCATGTGGACGCCGGCTTCGATCATCGACTCGACCACGAAGAAGATGTACGCCGGGCCGGAGCCGGAGATCGCGGTGACAGCGTCCTGCTGCTTCTCCGGGACGCGGATCACCCGGCCGGTCGCCGCCAGCAGGCTCTCCGCCAGCTCCAGGTGGCTCTCGTCGCAGTGGGCTCCGCGGGAGATGGCAGCCATACCCTCATCGACCAGAGCGGGCGTGTTCGGCATCACTCGGACCACAGCGACGCCCTCAGGCAGCCGGGACTCGATGAAGCCCGTCGTGATGCCGGCGGCCAGCGAGACCACAGTCTGGGCCGGGCGGACCGCAGGAGCGATCTCGGCGAGCAGATCGGGCATGTCCTGCGGCTTCACGACCAGCACGAGGGTGTCCGCCTTTGCCGCCGCGTCCACGTTGGTGACGACGTCAACGCCGTACCGCTCGCGTAGCTCGGTGGCACGCTCCTCCCGGCGCTCGGTGATCAGGAGCTCCTCCGGTCGCCGCCCGGCCCTGATCAGCCCGGACAGCAACGTCTCCCCCATCACACCGGCCCCAAGAATGGCCACCTGGTTAGTCATGCCCACAGGTTACTTCTTGCTGATCAGCGACCTGGCGAAGAACTGGAGGTTGGCTGGGCGTTCGGCCAGGCGGCGGACCAGGTAGCCGTACCAGTCCTCGCCGTACGGGATGTAGACGCGGACGGTGTGGCCGTGCGAGGCCAGGCGGAGCTGCTCCTCGGGGCGGATGCCGAAGAGCATCTGGTACTCGTAGCTGCCCGGGCGGCGGCCGGCGCGGTCGGCCAGCGAGGCGGCGATCGCGATCAGGCGCGGGTCGTGCGACGCGATCATCGGGTAGCCGGCGCCGTTCATCAGGACCTTCATCGCCCGGACGTATGCCTTGTCCACAGCCCGCTTGTCCTGGAACGCGACCGACTCCGGCTCCTTGTACGCGCCCTTGCAGAGGCGGACCCGCGAGCCGGCGTAGGCGAGGTCGACGCAGTCTGACTCGGTACGGCGCAAGTAGGCCTGCAGCACGGCGCCGGTCTCCGGGAAGTCCTGGCGGAGCTCACGCAGGATGCCGAGCGTGGAGTCGGTGGTCGTGTGGTCCTCCATGTCGAGGGTGACCGTCGTACCGGCGTTGCGCGCTGCGAGGCAGATGGTCCGCGCGTGCTCGAGCGCGATCTTCTCGCCGTCGCCGGGCAGCGCCTGGCCGACGGCGGACGGCTTCACCGACACCTCGGCGTTCTTGGTCAGGCCGGCGTCGGACAGCTGCTTGAGCAGCTCCAGGTACGCGTCCGCGGTGGCGGTCGCGGCGGCCAGGTCGGTGACGTCCTCACCGAGGTGGTCGAGGGTGACGTTGAGGCCGTTGCTGACCAGCTTCTCGGTGGCCAGCACGGCCTCCGGCGCGGTCTCGCCGGCCACGAAGCGCGCGACGATGCCACTGGACACCGGCAGCGACGAAACGGCCTTCTTGATCTGGTGGCTGCGGGACATGCCCAGCAGGATTCGCCGAAGCACTACGTGTTCCTCCTCATCAACCCACCATTTGCCAGTGGTGTCAGCAGGTTACGCGCCTGGACCGAAGGCCCATAATCGTGTGGCCAGGACCACACCACCGGACCCACTGGTTCGGTCACGATCCGTGCTCGCACCCATCTCGCGAGAGGATGCGAGTATGCCCATCTTCAAGCGTCGCAAGCGAAGCACGGTGGACGTCGACCCGATCGGCGCGTTCTGGTCCTGGTGGGCCGACGCCGGTGCGGCGCAGGTGGCGGACGCGATCGCTCGCCAGGAGCCGAAGGAGTCGAGCGCCGTCCTGAGCGACTGGATCGGCCGGATCGACGAGGACCTCGAGTGGGAGCTCGGGCCTGGCCTGCACGCTCAGCACGTGCTGATCGTCACCGCGGCCGGCAACCCGAGCCGCCGGGCAGTCGCCCGGCGCTGGCTGCGGGCCGCGCCACCGTCGGACCACCTTTGGGAGTACGCCGATCTGCGCCGGCCGGGCCCGGTGTTCACGATCAAGTTCGAGGGTCTGCCGCCGATCCCGATCGACGACGCGGTGGTGTCGATCGAGCCGGACGCGGCCTCGATCCACGTCGGCGTCCACCACCCGGTGTTCCCGGAGCTGCCGATCGACGTCCAGCGGCGGGTGACGTTCCTGATGCTCGACCTCGTGCTCGGCGAGGAGATGGTGGAGACCTGGGTCGGCGCGATCGACACCCTGACCGATGCTCCGACCGACGCCAAGCCGATCGCGACGCTGCTCCCCGCGGTCGCCGGGTTCGCGGCCGAGCACACGCTGGAGGACGGCAGCCCGGCCTGGAAGATGCTGGAAGGCGTCCGCGACGGGCATCGGCTCATCGCCACCGCCGAATACCCACTGCGCTCGATCCGCCGTCCGCACCTCGACACCCACGTCGGCGTATCGATCGGCTATCCCGTCCACCGTGAGGACGGCCTGCCCGAGTCGGAGATGCTGGACGAGCTCCGCCAGTTCGAGGACCACCTCACCGACCGCCTCGGCGGCTCCGGCAACCTGCTGGCCCACGAGACCTCGGCCGGCATCCGGATCCTGCACTACTACGTCGACGGTACGACGCCCGCCGGCGAGCAGCTGAAAGCCGCCGTGAACGGCTGGCCCCACGGCCGCGTCACCGTCACCATCTCGCCCGACCCCGCCTGGGACAACGTCTCCCACCTCTCCGGCTGATCACGCCGTACGGCGTTTGAGGGTGGCGGCGCCGAGGCCTAGGGCGGCGAGGATGAAGGCGGTGACGACCAAGGCGTCGCTGCCGGCGCCTTCGCCGAAGCCGTTGCCTCGGGCAACACCTGCGACGGCGTCGACGGCGTACGAGAGCGGGAGTACGTCGGACACCGCTTTCAGCACACCGGGCAGCTGGTCGCGCGGGACGAGCAGCCCGCACAGCAGGATCTGCGGGATCATCACGGCCGGCATCATCTGGACCGCCTGGAACTCGGTCGCCGCGAACGCGCTGGCGAACAGTCCGAGCGCCGTACCGAGAACACCGTCGAGTACGGCGACCACGCCGAGCTGCCATGCGGCGCCCTGGATGTCGAGGTCGAGCGCATAGAGCGCGATCGACACGACCACCAACGCCTGTACGACGGCGATCAATGCGAACGCGAGCGCGTAGCCGAGGAGGAAGTCCAGCTTCGCCATCGGCATCGTGAACAGCCGCGACAACGTGCCGGTCGAGCGCTCCCGCAGCGTCGCCACCGAGGTGACGATGAACATGATGATCGACGGGAACACCGCCAGCAGCGGCCCGCCGACTCGGTCGAATGTGGCCGGCGAATCGGTGAACATCCACCACATCAAGCTGACCAGCAGAGCAGGCAACACGATGAGCATCGCGACTGTCCGGTGGTCCCGGCGCAGCTGTCCGAGGACTCGCGCGGCGACAGCAAAGGTGATCCGGGGTGTCATCGCTGAGCACCTGCCTTCCGGTCGATCAGAGTGAGGAACGCCTGCTCGATGTCGACGGTGCCGACCGAGTCGAGCAAGCCTTGCGGGGTGTCGTCGGCGAGCAGGTCGCCGTCGCGCATCAACAGCAGGCGGTCGCAGCGGCTCGCCTCGTCCATCACGTGACTGGAGACAAGCAGCGTCGCACCGTCCGCGGCGAGCCGATGGAAGAGCTCCCACAGGTCGCGCCGGAGCACCGGGTCGAGACCGACGGTGGGCTCGTCTAGCACGAGCAGCTCGGGCGTGCCGAGCAGAGCCGCGGCGAGCGACGCCCTCGACTCCTGACCGCCGGACAACTGCCCAACCTGTACGTCGGCATGCGACCGGAGATCCACGGCGTCGATCACCCGATCGACGTCGCTCGACGGGACCCCGAGGACCGCGGCAAAGAAGCGCAAGTTCTCGGTCACCGTCAGATCCCTGTACACGCTGGGCTCCTGGGTGACATACCCGATCCGGCCGCGCAACTTGGGCGCTCCAGCCGGCAGTCCGAGCACCTCGACGTCGCCCGTCACGCGGGCCTGCAATCCAACGATCGACCGGATCAGCGTCGTCTTTCCACACCCCGACGGCCCGAGCAGCCCGGTCACAGTCCCGGCCGCGAGATCAAACCCAACTCCATGCAGGATTTCCCGCCCACCCCGCACCACCACGACGTCCCGGCACGTCACCGCGTTTTTCATCATGTGATGAATTTAGCGCGCAGAAGCCTCCTTGGCAACAGCTCGTTTTTGCTCAGCTCAGCCGGTGAGGTGGAGTTGGAGGACCGGGGCCAGGCGGTCGATGAGGGTGGGGAGGTCGGCGGAGGCCACGGGTTCGAGTTCGATGATGTAGCGGGCCAGGGCGACGCCGATGAGCTGGGTGGCGACCAGCGAGATGCGGAGCTGGGCGTCGGGGACGTCGAGGGTCTGCGATACCGGCTGGAGGATCATCTGGGTGATGCCCTCGCGCATGATCCGGGCGACCTCGTCGCTGGTGACCACACTGCGGAAGAGCGCCTTCATCCGCGTCTGGCCGTCGGGCGACTCCCAGACGCCGAGGAACACGGTCGCGATCCGTCGGCCGAGCTGCTCCGGTGGGCCGTCGAGGACGCGCGCGGCCACCTGGCGCGGGTCGACCGGGAGCGCCATCGACTCGATGAACAGCTCGTCCTTGCTGTCGAAGTAGTGGTGCACCAAGGCTGCGTCCACGCCGGCTTCACGAGCGACCGCGCGCAGCGACGTCGCGGTGAATCCCTTGTCCGCAAAGGAATCCCGGGCCGCTTTCAGGATCTCGCCGCGGGTGTCCGGTCCGCCGGGTCGCCGGCCAACCCGCCCATTTCGGGAGGTTGTCACGGAGTCAGCTCCGAGATCTCCCCCTCCGGGGTGACGGCGAACGACGTACGGCGAGAGGTCTTGACGAAGTGCTTGCGGGTGAATTCCAGCGACTCGATCAGGTCGACCTCGCGCTCGGAACGGCTGGTCGCGCGGCGGGTGTTGATCTCGATGATGATGTGGCCGCGAAAGTCCGCGTTCGCCAGGTTGACCAGCAGGTCGGCGGCGCGCTGGGTGCCGCGACCGGGGACCAGGTGCTCATCCTTCGCCGACCCCGTCCCGTCGGTCAGGTGGATGTGCGTCAGGCTCTCGCCCATCGTCTCTGCCAGCTCGACACAGTCCTGCTCGGCGGTCGACGAGTGCGACAGGTCGAGCGTGGTGTGCGCGTAGGTCTGCTCGGTCGGGTCCCAGCTCGGCGCGTACGCCTGCAGGCCCTTGCCCGGCGCGCGCCACGGATACATGTTCTCGACCGCGAAGATGATCCCGGTCTCCGCCTCCAGCCGCGCGATCCCCTCGACGAACCCGCGCGCGTAGTCCCGCTGCCAACGGAACGGGGGATGTACGACGACCACGTCGGCGCCGAGGTCCTTCGCGGCCTCCGCGCTCCGTTCGAGCTTGCCCCACGGGTCCGTTCCCCAGACCCGCTGAGTGATCAGCAAGCAGGGCGCGTGGATCGCCAGCACCGGGAGCTGGTGGTAGTCGACCAGCCGCTGGACGGCGTCGATCTGCGTCGACAGCGGGTCGATGCCGACCATCACCTCGACCCCGTCGTACCCGAGCCGCGCGGCCAGCTCGAAGCAGCTCGCGGTCGACTCGGGGTAGACGGACGCGGAGGACAGGCCGATCCGTGCGGTCTTGCTGGTGTTCATCAGGTGCCTATCGGGGTTGCAACTGGTCGAGCCTGGACAGGATGACACCTTCGCGCAGCGCCCACGGACAGACCTCGAGCGACGGCAGGTCGAACAGGTCCATCACCGCGTCCGCGACCATCGCGCCGGCGACCAGCTGCGTGGACCGCCCGACCGACACCCCGGGCAGCTCGGCCCGCTCGGCGGCGGACATCTTGGTCAGCTTGGGCATCCACTCGGCCAGGTCGTCCCGGTTCAGCGACCGCGGAACGTACGGGCCGTCGTCCGACGGCGCGGCACCGCAGATCCGCGCGAGCGACCGGAAGGTCTTGCTGGTCGCGACCGAACGTTGCGGCTTTCCGGCCCGCAGTACGGTGCCTGCCACTGCGGCCATCTCCATCCGGATCCGCTTCCGGAGCGCGCGTACCTCGTCCTTGTCCGGCGGGTCCTGGGTCAGGCCCTCCCGGGTCAGCCGGCCCGCGCCGAGCGGGACCGACACCGCGACCGTGGGCTCCTCGTCCGACCCGGCCGCGATCTCCAGCGACCCACCGCCTATGTCGAACACCGCGAGCCGGCCCGACGACCAGCCGAACCAGCGCCGTACGGCGAGGAACGTCAGCCGGGCCTCGTCGTCGCCGGTCAGCACCTGCAGGTCGATCTCGGTCTCCTTGCGGACCCGTTCCAGCACCTTCTCGCCGTTCGGCGCCTCGCGCAGCGCGGAGGTGGCGAACGCGAGCACCGACTCACAGCCCTTGTCCTCGGCCAGCTCGGCCGCCTGGTTGATGAACGAGACCAGCTCGTCCGCACCGGACTGGGCGATCTTGCCCTCCTTGTCGAGGTGCTCGGCGAGCCGAAGCTCGGTCTTGTACGAGTACGCCGGCAGCGGCGCCGCACCGCGGTGAGCGTCCACCACGAGCAGATGGACAGTGTTGGATCCCACGTCGAGTACGCCGAGCCGCATACCCTCACGCTACTGGACTGCCGGAGTATCAGCGTTCCCGGCAGCAACCATTCACAGTTGTGGGCAATACGCGCGTACGCTTTCCAGGTGCCTGAGGTTTCTCTCGATTTTCCCCGTGCCTGGGTCGAGTTCACCGATCCGGATGACCAGGATCAGGTCTTCCGTTGCGACCTGACCTGGCTGACGTCCAACTGGACCTGCATCTTCGGCGGTGGCTGCCGCGGCATCTACAAGGGCCGGCCGAACGACGGTTGCTGCACCCTCGGGGCGCACTTCTCCGACGCCGACGACGAGAAACGGGTCAAGGGCTATGTGAAGGAGCTGACCAAGGACGACTGGCAGTTCCGCAAGGAGGGCCGGAAGAACGGCTGGGTCGAGACCGACGACGAGGGCGACCGCAAGACCCGCGTCTGGGAAGGCGCCTGCATCTTCCTGAACCGCCCGGACTTCCCCGGTGGCGGCGGCTGCGCGCTGCACGGGCTGGCGCTGAAGCGGGGCGTGCACTTCGTCGAGACGAAGCCGGACGTGTGCTGGCAGTTGCCGATCCGCCGGACGTTCCGCGAGGTCGAGCGACCGGACGGTACGACGTACACCGAGGTCGGCATCGGCGAGTACGACCGGCGCGGCTGGGGCCCCGGCGGTCACGACCTGGACTGGTACTGCACCGGCAACACCGAGGCGCACATCGGTGTCGAGGCGGTCTACGAGTCGAGCAAGGTCGAGCTGCAGACCCTGATGGGCCTCAAGGCGTACGACGTACTCGCGGAGTACTGCAAGCAGCACCTGGAGTCGGGCCGGCTACTGCGGCACCCGGCGTCTAAGTAGCGATCTTGCCGTTCTCGACCAGCCAGCTGACCCCGGCCAGCGCAGCTTCGAGCGCGGAGTAGCGCGGGCGGAAACCGAGCAGCCGCGCGGCCTTCTCCATCGAGCAGTGCGGACTGTGCGTGATGTGATCCCGGGTGATCGCGGAGTCCTGTTTGGACACGGTCTGACCCCACTCGTCCCAGGGCAGGAACGCGAGCTGCGCCTCGTGACCGAACCACGCCGCCACGCCCTCGGCGTACCCGCGTAGTGTCATCGCGCCGTCGGCGACCGCGTGGAAACTCTCACCTACCGCCACCGAGCGGTTCGCCAGCGCGGCGAGGAAGACTCCGGCCACATCGGCGGCGTGCACGTGCTGGACGGTCTCCAGGCCGAGGTTCGGCAGGAGCAGCTCGTGGCCGCGAGCAAGCATCTCGAAGACGCCGACATCGAGATTGCCGGCCGGGTTGACCGGCGTCCAGCCCGGTCCGCTGATGTGCCCGGGATGGATGACGGTGGCCGGCAGCCCGTCGCGGCGGGCGCGGTCGAGCAGGTATTTCTCGATCGCGGCCTTGGCAATGCCGTAGTCGCCGAACGGCCGCCGCGGCGCGTCCTCCCGGGTTGGCACGGTCGCACTCGGGCCGTGCACCCAGATTGTGCCGCAGTGCAGCAGGTGCTGGACCTTGCCGTGCACAGCCTCGGCGAGCTGGCGAGCACTGTCCTCGGTGAAACAGATCAGATCGATCACTACATCTGGCTGGAGGTCGGCGACGCGCTTGCCGAACGTGCCGGCAGCGTCCTCCGCGTCGCGATCCACCTGGACCATCCGCACCTGGTTCCAACCGCCACTCGACTGGTACGGCGTCCGTTCACCGCGGCTGAGGACGACGACCTCGTGACCTCGTTGGACCAGCTCGGGAACAAGGTAGGTGCCGATGTGGCCGGTTCCGCCGATGACGACTGTGCGCATGGCCCTCAGCGTATGCGACACCCCCGGTCCGGCGACTGTCGGTGATGGGGACCACAATGGCTGGCATGCGTCTGGATCATCTGTCGTACGCGTGCGGACCCGATGGGTGCCGCGCGACGGTCGAGCGGTTGTCCGCGCTGCTGGGGGCGGAGTTCGTCGACGGTGGTGTGCATCCGCGGTTCGGCACGATCAACCAGATCCTGCCGTTGGAGAACGACCGCTACATCGAAGTGGTCGACGTGCTCGATCACCCGGCGTCGGACAAGGCGCCGTTCGGTCAGGCGGTCCGGGCCCGCAAGGAGCTCGGCGGCGGCTGGCTCGGCTGGGTGGTCGCGGTCCGTGACATGGAGCGGATGGAGAAGCGGCTCGGCCGCGAGGCGGTCCCGGGCAACCGGCACCGTCCGGACGGCGTGAACCTGACCTGGCGGCAGATCGGCGTGAAGGGCCTGATCGCCGACCCGCAGCTTCCGTTCTTCGTGCACTGGGACGACCTGACTCAGCACCCGTCGGTCGGCGGCAAGGGCATCAAGCTGAGCGCCCTGGAGATCGCCGGCGACCCGGCCCGCGTCAGCGACTGGATCGGCCACCCCGCCGACCACCTCCTCGACGACCTCGACGTCAACTGGATCGGCCCCAACGGCCAGCCCGGCCTGGTAGCCGCCGTCTTCGAAACCCCCAACGGCATCGTCCGTCTGTGACCCAGATCTTTCGCGCGATCGAGCCTCGGCTACTCTGGTCCCCTCGATCCGGGCGGGCCGTCCATTGCCCCGGCGCCCCCACGGATCCAAGCGGACCATTTCATGGGATCTCCCACGCTGTACGTAACCCTGCCCGGCCGTGTGTCGGAAGTCGGTTCTGAGCGAGCGGGGGTGCGGGGAGCGCTGCCTACCTGAATCGACAGGTCGGACTCCCCAGTCGACCCCGCTCCAGGCACGGGAGCAGCACCCACGGCGGGCCGGGTGACTGGATGCGTTCGCAGGGTGCGGTGGATGGTGGAGGGTTTTGCAGTGGACGGTGGAGGTATTTGCTGGGATAGAGCGGAAAACCCTCCCCTGTCGACGGGGGACGGCGAGCGGGCCCGCAGATGTGGCAGAAGAGCCTCCCCGCTCGCCTGGTTCCATGCCGAAAATGGTCCGCTGATCCGGGTTCAGTGAATGTTTTCGAGGTCGGCCAGGGCGGTTTCGAGGTGGAGGAGTAGGCGTTGGAGGTGGGGGACGGTGCGGCGGCAGCCGGTGAGGCCGAAGTGGAGGTGGTGGTCGTAGCTGGTGACGCTGATGTTGAGGGCCTGGCCGTTGAGCACGATGGACGCCGGGTACATGCCGAGCAGGCGCGACCGGTTCCAATACAGCGGGCTCTCGGCTGGTCCCGGGATGTTCGAGATGACCAGGTTGTACGGCGGGGTGCTGTGGCTGGCGACGCCGGGAATGACAGCCGCGGGGCCGGCGACAGCGAAGCCGAGGGCGCCGAGCATCAGGTTCTGCAGCGGGGTGAGCTGGGACAGGACGCCCTTGCCGTAGCTGGTCGACGCCATGATGCGCCGGATCCGCAGCCCGGGGTCGGGCTCGTCGGTGGCGAGGTCGGCGATCATCGTGGCGAGCGAGTTGCCGCCGCCCGGGGCCTCGTCGCGGCTGCGCAACGACACCGGCACCATCGCCGTCAACGCCTTGCCCGGAAGGGCGTTCAGCTCCAGCAGATAGTTGCGCAGGGCACCTGAACACATGGCGAGCATGCCGTCGTTGAGGGTCGCGCCGGTGATCGCGCGGACCTTCTCCAATCGCTCGATCGGCCAGGACTGAGCCGCGAACCGGCGGGACCCGGTGATCGACTGGTTGAACACCGTCCGCGGCGCCTGAAACGCAGCCGCGGAATGTTCGTACTGCAACGTCCGTACGAGCGCTTTGAGCCCGACCGGGGTAAGTCCGGCCAGATCCGCGAGCAGCCGAGCCGTGCCGCCAACTGCCTGGGCGGCGTTGCCGACAAGTCCCCGCGTCGGGGCGCGGCTGCCACCTGCGTCCGGGAGAGCGTAGGTGGCGGGCATATTGGTGCGGGTTGGGTCGGGGGTGAGGGTTTGCTGCATCCAGCGGAGGGCGGTCACGCCGTCGATCATCGAGTGGTGGATTTTGCTGTAGAGGGCGAACCGGCGGCCCTCGACGCCTTCGATCAGGTGCATCTCCCACAGCGGCCGGCGCCGGTCCAGCAAGGTCCCGTGCAACCGGCTGGTGAGCTCGAACAACTCCCGGAACCGCCCCGGCCGCGGCAGCGCCGACAACCGCACGTGGTACTCCAGGTCGACATCGGCGTCCTGCTCCCACGACCAATACCCGAGATCCGCGACCCGGTTCCGCACCCGGCGGCCGAACAGCGGGTTGACCGTCTGCACCTCGACGATGTCGCGGTACAGCCGAGCCACGTAGTCCCGCGACCGCTCCGGAAACACATGATCGCGCCCCGCGCCCTCCGGCAGCTCGAACACCATCAGTCCGCCGACATGCATCGCCTGCTCACGACTCTCGCCCAGCAAGAACATCGCATCCAGCGGCCCCACCCTGGTCATGGGGCCTCCCGGCCTGGACTGAGGAGCGGACGGAGCGAAGCGACCGGAGTGACGAGGGAAGGCCGGGAGTCAAAGCCCCATGACCCGCCGCGCCGGAGGCGTGGCATCAACACGGTCATGGTTCCTCCCGCTCCCGGTCTGGTTCCCGGCCCACTCATCGTCGCCGCCGTACTCCAGGCCGTCTACAGCTCCTCAACACCCTTCACCCAGATTTGGTTACCGCATCAACAAAGACAGCGCCGACCGTGAACCAGAAAGGTTCACAGCCGGCGCTGTTCGAGCAGATAGGGACTACTTCTTGACGATCGGGCTGGTCGACTCCCAGATGGTGCTGACCGCGTAGAGGACGACCCGGTACTCACGCACTGCGGTGGTGTTGTACGTGTAGCTGTAGGTGCCGGTGGAGGTCGAGTAGACGTCCTTCAGGCCCTTCCACGTGGTGGTGCCCGGCGTACGGTACTGGATCTGACCACGAGCGCCGGACCAGCCGATGAACCTGTCACCGCCCGCCCAGTAACGCATAGCGGCGGTCTTGATGTTCACCTTCGACCCGCTCCGCGTGGGGTACACCCGCCCGTACGACGCCAGCCGCACATCGGTGACTGGCGTGTACTGATAGACATCGGTGTAGCTGGCATCCCAGGCGTAGTCGGGGCGCCACGTCCACCGGCCGAGCGGGGCGTCGGAGTAGACATCGATGTAGTCGGTACGCGCACTGTTCTCGAAGTACGCGACGGCTTGCCAGCCCTTCGTCGGGTGAATGGCGGTCCAGGCGGCGTCCGTGACACCCGCCGCCGCACAGTTCGGACCTTGTTTGACCGTGATCTCCTTGTACGGCGTACCGATCGAGATCCGGCTCTGGACGTACAGGCTGCAGGTGCCTGCGGCATCGGCCGCCGGCGCGGAAGCGACCAGACTGCCGGCGAAGACGCCGGCAGCGGCCAGGAACGACAACAAACGCATGAGAATTCCCCCCAAAGGAATATCGCGCCGGCTGTGAATCAGGACGGTTCGCAGCCGGCGCGTTCGAGCTGTGGAACTACTTCTTGACGATCGGGCTGGTCGACTCCCAGATGGTGCTGACCGCGTAGAGGACGACCCGGTACTCGCGGACCGCAGTGGTTGAGTAGGTGTAGCTGTAGGCCCCGGTCGACGTCGAGTAGACGTCCTTCAGGCCCTTCCAGGTGGTGGTGCCGGGCGTACGGTACTGGATCTGACCGCGGGCGCCGGACCAGCCGATGAACTTGCTGCCGCCGGCCCAGTAGCGGTTCGCGGAGGTCTTGATGTTCACCTTCGACCCGGTCCGCGTCGGGTACACCCGGCCGTACGAGGCCAGCCGCACATCGGTGACCGGCGAGTACTGGTACACCGAGGGCGTGGTGTCGGCCGCCTTGTAGGCGCCATCGCCACGCCAGGTCCACTTCCCGAGCGGGAAGAAGTCATAGATGGGGACCGTGGTCGAGCGGGCGTAGTTCTCGAAGTCGGCGCCAACTCCCTCGCCCTGCGTAGGGTGAACAGCGGTCCAGTAGGCGTCCATGACACCAGCAGACGTGCAGTTCGGGCCCTCCTTGACCGTGATGGTCCGGTACGGCGAACCGATCGAGATTTTGCTCTGGACGTACAGGCTGCAGGTGCCCGCAGCCTCGGCCGCCGGAGCGGCGCCGATCACACCGGCAGCGAAAACGCCGGCGGCGGCGAGGAATGACAACACGCGCATGTAGACCCCCAAGGTCAACAGGTACGGCGTCGCTGGGATGGTGCGACGTCGTGGCAGAAGGACAGATCAGTGCGCCTGCCCCCTGGAAAGCGCACGAACGTCACATCGTTGCCGAGGTCCCTGCCGTTACTGATTCCTGGGAGAAATTCACCTCAATCTAACGGGCGGTAGTTCAGACCGAGCCGCTCGATGCGGCCGAGGTGCGGTCGCAGCCGGCCGAGGAACTCGTCGTACGACGTCTTCGGCGAGCCCCAGGCGCGTTCGGCGAAGGCGCTCAGCCGCGGCAGCAGCATGTAGCTGACCTGCTCCGGGCCCTCCATGTACTCGGTCCACACGTTGCACTGGGTGCCGATGATCCGGGCCGCCTCCTCGGCGCTGAGCCCGGACGGGATCACCTCGAAGTCGTAGACCTTCTCGAGCGGGATGAGGCCGCCGATCGCGAGCGGTTCGGTGGCCGGGTCGCCCTGGTAGTAGTCGAAGTACACCGACTCGCATGGCGTCATCACGACCTCGTGGCCCGCCTTCGCGGCGACCTCGCCACGCTCGGCGCTGCGCCAGGCCATGATGACCGCATCCTGCGGGCAGTCGGTCTCGACCATCTCGTCCCAGCCGACCAGCCGGCGGCCCTCCTCGGCGAGCACCGCCGCGACCTGCGCGGTGAACCAGCCCTGCAACTGGCTCGGCTCGGACAGTCCGAGCTCCGCCTGACGCTTCTGCGCTGCCTCCGCCTCACCCCACTGCACCGCCGGGCACTCGTCACCACCGAGGTGAATGTACGGACCGGGGAAGAGCTCCAGCACCTCACGCAGCACGGTCTTCACGAACTCGACCGTCTCGTCGTTGACGTTGAGGACGTCGTCGCTGATGCCCCAGATCTGCCGGACGCCGAGCTGGTTGTCGGGGAAGTTGCCGAGCTCCGGGTACGCCGCGATCGCCGCCTGCATGTGCCCCGGCAGGTCGATCTCCGGGACCACCGTGATCCCCTGCTCGCCGGCGTACGCGACGATCTCGCGCAGGTCATCCTTGGTGTAGAAGCCGCCGTGCCGCGTGCCGTCGTACTCGAAGTCGGTCTGCTCGTGCGTCATCCGGCCGACCATGGTCTCCGTACGCCACGCGCCGACCTCGGTCAACTTCGGGTAGGCGTCGATCTCGACCCGCCAGCCCTGGTCGTCGGTGAGGTGGAAGTGCAGCACGTTCAGCCGGTGCAGCGCGAGTACGTCGATCACCTTGAGCACGAAGTCCTTCGGCATGAAGTGCCGGGCGACGTCGAGCATCACTCCGCGCCAGCCGAACCGCGGCGCGTCGGCGATGTGCACCGCCGGCACCGCGACCTTGCCGTCCTCGGCCGGTACGGCGGCCTCGATCAGCTGCTCGTACGTCGTCTCCGCGTGCCGCAGCGCATCCTCGGAACCGGCCGACAGCCGCGCGCCGTCGGCGGTGATGTCGATGCGGTACTCGGTCTCGCCGAGGTTCTCCACCACCGTCCGGACCGCGTCGGCGATCGGGTCTTCGGTGACCCATTGGTCGCCGGAAACGGTGAGCTCGCGCGGGGCAGGGACGATCGCGATGTCGGACATCCGGACTCCAAGGGGATCGAATTACGTCAAGACGATCCTATAAGCGGAGATCTCCCCCGTCTATGTTCGGAAGTGCGCGCAATCCAGATACTGAGAACGCTGCCGAACACCCAGAATCGGGATGCCTTCCCATTCAGGTAGATGAGATGGTGAGCCGGTGACCGCTGAAGAGCCTCTGCCCCGCCCTGCCGAGCTGCAGCGAACCACTCTGCGCGTGCTGGTGGTCAGCAACGTGCTGGGCGGGGTGGCCGTGGCCAGTGGGTTCGCGGTGGCGGGGTTGCTGGCGGAGAACATCTCCGGGTCGACGTCAATGGCCGGACTGGTTGCCACGTCGACCACGCTGGGCGCGGCGATCCTCGCCGTACCGCTGGCTAGGCTCGCGCGGTCGCGAGGGCGTCGGGTGTCGCTGACAACTGGTTACCTGATCGCCACGGCCGGTGCGGTGCTCAGCATCGTCGCCGCGCAGGTGGATTCGATGGCATTGCTACTGCTAGCTGGATGCCTGTTCGGCAGTGGCTCCGCTTCCAACCTGCAGTCCCGGTACGCCGCCACTGACGCAGCCGACCCGGAACACATCGCCCGATCGCTGTCGCTCGTCGTCTGGGCCACCACGATCGGTGTGGTCATCGGCCCCAACCTCACCGGCGTCGGCGGCTCAGTCGGTACGTCGCTCGGCGTACTGGCTCTGGCTGGTCCGTACATCTTCTCGGTGGTCGCCTTCGGCATCAGCCTGGCGACAGTGTGGTTCGGCCTCCGGCGCCTGCAGCAGGGGACGCCGCGCGTTCGGCTCGAGCGCCAGCCACTCCTCACGACTCTCCGTCGCGTCCTGGCCATCCCCCACGCCCGGCTCGGTCTGCTGGCCATCGGCACGGCGCATGCGGTGATGGTCGGAGTCATGTCGATGACGGCTGTCCATCTACGGCACCACGGTGCTTCGTTGACGATCGTCGGCTTCGTCATCAGCGGTCACGTCGCCGGCATGTACGCCCTCTCGCCCCTGATGGGCTGGCTCGCCGACCGCCTCGGCCGCATCCCCACCATCGGCATCGGCCTCGCAGTGCTGGCTTCAGCCATGACAGTCGCCGGGCTGGCCCCTGACGACGCTCACGGCCTCACCGCGACCGCTCTGTTCCTGCTGGGCGTCGGCTGGTCCGCCTGCCTGGTGTCGGGCTCCACACTGCTCTCCCGCTCGGTCCCCGAAGACATCCGCACCTCCGCCCAAGGCTTGTCCGACCTCACCATGGGAGTCCTTGCCTCCATCTCCGGTACGGCGTCTGGCCCGGTGCTGGCCCACCTCGGCTTCCACTGGCTCGCCGTACTGTGTGGCCTCCTGCTGATCCCGGTCGCCCTGCTCGCCGCCACCACCAAACAGGCAGTGGTTAAGGTCTAGCGGTGTGAGCATCGCGGAAGGTGGGATTCCGAGTCCCAACATCTGGCACCACCCGAAGGTGTACGAGGTCGAGAACGAGGCGGTGGACCCGGACGGCGTGATCGAGCCGGCCATGCGGGCGATCCGGGACTGGGCCGGGGCGACGGTGCTAGACATCGGCTGCGGGAACGGGTTCCACTTGCCGATGTTCGCGGCGACCGCGGCCCGGGTGATCGGGGTGGAGCCGCATGGCGGGCTGGCTCGTGCGGCCAAGCGTCGTACTCGCCAGCTGGCGAACGTCGAGATCAGGCAAGGTACGGCGCAGCGGTTGCCGGTGGCTGATGCCTCGGTCGACGTGATGCACGCACGCTGGGCGTACTTCTTCGGGCCGGGCTGTGAGCCCGGGCTGGCTGAGCTGGACCGGGTGATGCGGCGCGGCGGGACCGCGTTCGTGATCGACAACGACGGCAGCCGGTCGACGTTCGGGCGGTGGTTCAGCGCGGCGTACCCGATGATCAAACCGCCTGTGGTGGAACGATTCTGGGCCGCGCGCGGCTGGCAGCGGACCCAGCTCGACATGGGCTGGCGGTTCGAGCGGCGGGAGGACTTCGAGGCGGTGGTGCGGATCGAGTTCACTCCGGCCGACGCCGAGCGGATCATTGCGTCGCATCCCGGCGTGGAGGTCGACTACGCGGTCAACCTGTGGAGTCGGACCTTCTGAACCCCTTCTGAAACGGCGCGCGGCCCCGGCTGCGAACGGCCCTCTGATCACTCTAGGGTGATGGCACTTAACTTTCTGGGGAGGCGCCAGCCAGCGCATGGACGGACTGCTGCTCGAACGATTACCGGGTCTGCCCGAGCGACTCCGGATCGACATCGGTGAGCAGCGAGCGCTGGTGATGCCCTCTGCCGCCGCAGCCCGGCAACTGGGCGACCTGCTGATCGGTGCGGAGGAGCCGCCCGACGGTGCCGTGGTCAAAACCGCTGGTGCGGTCCGGCTGGTGCCTGCTGAAGGCGGTCTGCTCCCCTACCTCACTGTGCTCGGCAACGTGGTGCACGGGCACACAGTCACTCACCGGATCACCCGTAAGGCTGCTGAAGAGGAGTGCCGGGTGACCGCGGCTCGGTGTGGCCTGGAAGACGTACTGGATCGCTATCCGCACGAGATCACGCCAGGCCGTCGTCGGCTGGCCGGCGTGGCTCGGGCGCTGCGTGCACACCCGGCGGTGATCGTGCTGGAGGACGCAAGCGGCCTGCCAACGTGGGGCTCGTTGCTGCGGCTCGAGAGCAACCCCGAGCTCTGGTCTGCAGCGCTATTGCTCATCACCACCGATTCCGCGCGTACGACGGGCTTCCGCCGTGCCGCATAATCGACGCGCGTTCCTGGGAGCTGCTGCGACATCGCTGCTAGCTGCTGGGTGTTCCAGTGACGTCCTTGGGCTACGTCGCAGTGTGCGGATCGCGGTGAGCTGGAGTGGGCAGGAGCTGCGTGCGTTCCACGCCGTACTCGAAGGGCTCGGCAAGCTGGACTATCCAGTGGAGACCGTACCGCTGGGCGATGACATCTCGACCGCCTTCGGCCCTCGCTCGCCACACCGGCCGGACATCGTGATGCTGCCGCAGCCTGGACTCGTCCCGCGCCAGCTCCGCGACCTGGAACCCATTCCAGACGACGTGGCACAGCTCGGCCGGGCCCGGCTCTGGTCCGAACTCCTGGTGCAAGGCGGAATTACGTACGGCGTCCCATTCAAGACGGCACACAAGTCCGCGGTCTGGTACCGGCCGTCGGTGTTCCGAGAGGTCGGAGTCGAACCGCCGCGGCTGTGGAGCGAGTGGCTGACGCTCAACCGGACGCTGACGCAGGCTGGCATCCGTCCGCTGTCTCTGGCTGCCGGAGATGGCTGGGTGCTCACGGACTTCCTGGAGAACGTGCTGCTCGGTATAGCTCCGTCTGTCTACGCGGCACTCGCGACAGCGACCACTCCACGTCCGTCACGGCAGCCACAGTTCGCGGCTGCCCTGCGTCTGTTGGGCAGCATGTGGTCGGCGCCTGAAACGCTGGCAGGTGGTGTGAAGCGCTCACTGGTACAGCAGTTCCCTGATGCCATCGTCGAGGTGTTCGGCCATCGCAGAGCTGCCATGGTGCTGGCCTCTGACTTCGCAGAGCCTGTAGTGCGGTCCTTCGCCGCGGACCCCAACGACATCGGCCTCTTCACCTTCCCACCGCTCAGCTCTGGTGCAGCAGCTCCAGTAGTGGTGGGCGGTGACGTCATGGTGCTGCCGAAGCCCACCACCGACGACGCCCGAGACCTGGTACGACGTCTCGCCGCTCCAGCGGCAGCGGATCCGTGGATCAAGGAAGGTGGGTTCCTCGCTGATGGACGGGTGACGGGCTACTCCCCCGAGCTCACTCGGCTGGCGGAGCAGTTGGCCACGCCGGGCGGCCTGCTGCAGTTCGACCTCTCAGACCGGCTCGGGCGGCTCGGTGACATTGACAGGCTCTGGCGAGTCCTCACTGACTTCTTGATCCGCATCGGCGACCGCGGCAACGGCGTGGTGGCTGATGCGGTCGACGCGGCGATGACCGAGTTGCGGAAGGTGGAGGGCTGATGGGCCTGCAGAGCAACGGCCTGTCGCTCGAGGTGGTCGGGCGCGAGGTCAGCGGCCGGCCTGTGCCGGGCAAACCCCGCCGACCGGCCGGGCCGTACCTGCTGGGACTGCCCGCGCTGCTGCTGAGCTGTCTGCTGCTGGTGCCGATCGGTGTGACTGTCGTCGCGGCCTTCCGGACACCGGACGGTTTCGGGTTCGGCAACTTCGCGGTGATGGGCGATCCGGGCGCATTACGTGCCGTGGGCAATAGTCTGCTCTGGGTGCTGGTCGCGTTCGGCCTGGTGGTGGTCGGGTTTCTCCTTGCCCTGTTGAGCTATCGACTGCCAGCGGTGACATCGTTCCTGCAACCCGCACTGGTGATCCCGTTCGCCGTGTCGGTATTGGTGTCGGGGGCAACATTCCGGCTGATCTTCGACGCCACGCCGGAACGCGGCACCGTGACGGCGGTCTGGACACAGCTGTTCGGCTCCAGCCCGGTCTGGCTCGGCCCTGGCCTGTTCTGGCTGGTGCTGGTCTCCGCCTTCGGCTGGACCTGGCTGGGGTACGTCGTCTCGTTGTTCCGCGCCGGCCTGGATGCGATACCCGACGACGTGAGCCGCACGCTCGCTGCGGAAGGTGTCAGCGGCTGGCGACGACTGTCCATGCTGGAGATCCCGTTGCTGCGTCCCATCACCGGTGTGGTGACGCTGACCCTCGTCATCGCGGCAGTGCGGGTGTTCGACCTGGTACTGATCGTCGTACCCGGGCCGATGCAGCGGTCTGCGGATGTGCTCGGACTCAACTGGTGGCGTGCGACGACCACTGGTGCCGACCCGGGTCGCACTGCGGCGCTTGGCGTGGTGTTGTTCGCGATCGTCGCTGCCGTCGGAGTGATCGGCGTACGTGGGCTGCGGCGGCGTCGGTGGGCGATGCCGGTGGCTGTGGTACCGCCTGATGCGTCAGTGGGCCGGCCGAAGCCCAGCAAGCGGGTACGGCGGATCGGGTGGATTGTCGGCTTCGCGGTGAGCCTGGTCTGGATCCTGCCGGCCGTGGTGCTGGTCGCTACTGCGTTGCACTCGCCGCGGGAGGCCGGTCTGCGCGGTTGGTGGTCGTTGTCGGGGCTGGGGTTCTCTTCGTTCGCTGCTGCGGCGAATGTCGGGTTGTTCCGGGCGTTGCTGTCGACCGTGCTCATCGCTGGTGCTGCGACGGCTGTGTTGCTGGTGATCGCCGTACCGACGGCCTATCTGGTCGCGTGGGGTGGTCTGCCGCAGTGGTTGGGCCGTGTCGTGACGTCTGTGTTCGTGGTGCTGGCCGTGACGCCGGTGCAGATGTACGCCGCCCCGCTGCGGGATGCGATCGGTGCGGCGGGGTTGGCTGGGTCGCGGCTCGCACTGGCCTTGGTACATGCGGCCGCGGGCCTGCCGTTCGCTGTGCTGCTTCTGCGGTCTGCTTTCGCGTCTGCTCCGCCTGCGTTGGTGTCTGAGGCATTGCAGGGGCCAGCGCGACAGAGCGCCGTACTGGCGACTGTGCAGCGGACGTATCGGCCTGCGCTGGTTGCTGTGGCGGTGCTGGAGTTTGCACTGGTGTGGAACGACTTCATCGTCGGATTCCTGATCAGTGGTCCTGGTACGACGCCCCTGTCGCTGGTGTTGTGGGGTGAGGCTCGGCAGTTCTCCTCGTCCAGTGGAACTGTTGCAGCCGCGGCTGTTGTCGCTTCTGTTGTGCCGGTGGTGCTGATGCTGTCGTTCTGGCAGACGGTCGTGCGTGGCCTGACTGTGGGGAGCAGGCCATGACCGACGCTCCACCTGAGGAAGAACGCCGGCCGGAGGACAGGGATCGGGAGAGCCGCAGAAGGGGTGGCTTTTTCGGCATCGTCGCCATCGCGTCAGCTCTGCTGTCCGGGATCGTGGGCGAGAAGCTTGCGCAAACGCTCGACAGCGGCGGCTGGCTCGAGCTGGCGGGCTACACCATGACCGCCGCGTGCGCGGTGATCTGCGGGATCTACTACATACCTCCGGCCCTGCGGGAGCGCCGGCGTCGGCGCCAGCAGATCACGGCGGTGGCGGAGGCTACGGGCCTGCACCTCGCGGCGGAGGAGGCCGAGCGCTCGATGGTCGCTCTCGGCTCGGGTGCGGGCGGGATGGCTGCGGCGGAGTGGTTCTCGACGAACGAGTCAGGGCTGCGTGAGCTGCTGCAGAACGAGAAACCACGAGTGGACACCGCGGACGACCTCGCACGGATCTGTGACGCCCTGGAGGTCTGGTACCTGCGCAGGTACGACGCTGAAGCGTTGCTGGAGTTGAGTGACTTCCTGACCGCGGTCGCCGACGGATGTGGCCGGCGTGACCTGGCGGAGCTCGCCGCAGCCCGTGCGGCAACGGCGTTCAGGCTCATGGGCGACGTGGAGACGGCCACCACGCGGCTGGGGATCTCGGACAGCGTGGCGACCCACAGCCGTACGGCGGCCGCACTGACGACCCGCCGGCAGGTAGAGCGAGCCCTGCTGCACCTGGCACGCGCAGAGCGGTCGCCGGCGGGCAACGACCGGGAAGAGGCCGTGCTGAATGCCCGCGACCGGTTGGAGGACGCACGGCTGAGCAGACCGGGCCCGGACCTTGCTGCCGAGGTGGCGATCCAGATCAACCTGGCAGTTGTCCACCTGTATCAACAGGACGCCGAAGGCGCTCTCGACCAGCTCCGGCCCGCAGTAGCCCGGGCTACTGCCGCCGGAGACGTCAGCGGCCAGGCACACGCGTCCGAGCTCATGGGCGTGGCCGCGTGGATGCAGGGCAGCCGATACGAGGCCAGACGCTGGTGGCAGCACGCCGAACACCTGTACGCCGAGATCGACGAAATCGAAGGCCTCGCCCGCTGCCTGCAACACCTTGGCTCCGCCGAAGTCGTCGCCGGCAGCCGCGAACGCGGGCGTGAGCTGCTCGAACAGAGCGCAGTGCTCCGAGGTTCCGAAAGCGAGCTGCTGACGCAATATCTCGAAGCCGCCCGCGAGCCCACGCAGCCGCCGGAAGTCACCGAAGAAGCCTCGCATCAGACCGCCGTGAGCTGGATCCGCCGTCTCCTCGCCCGGCTCCGAAACCACTTCCGCCATTGACTTGTGGATGAACTCCGGCGTTCTGTCGGCGGCGTCCTCTAGGTTTGTCGGCATGGCGAAGGCAGCGGGGAACACCAAGGCGAAGCCGGCGTTCGCGTGCTCGGAGTGCGGCTGGACGTCGGCGCGCTGGATCGGCCGGTGTGGCGAGTGCCAGGCGTGGGGCACCGTCGCCGAGGTCGGGGCGCCCAAAGCTGCCCGGATCGCCGCCGGGCCAGTGTCGTCACCGGCCATGCCGATCGCCAAGGTCTCCGCGATCGAAGCCGAGTCCCGCCCGACCGGCATCGCCGAGCTCGACCGAGTCCTGGGCGGCGGCGTCGTACCAGGTGCCGTGATCCTGCTCGCGGGCGAGCCAGGTGTCGGCAAGTCCACCCTGCTGCTGGAGGTCGCGGCCCAATCGGCTCGGCGCGGTCAGCGCACGCTTTACGTCTCCGGCGAGGAGTCCGCCGCCCAGGTCCGACTGAGAGCTGGCCGGACCGACGCGCTGGTCGACGAGCTCTACCTTGCCGCCGAGACCGACCTGTCCGCGGTCGTCGGCCAGGTGGACGCGGTCGAGCCGTCGTTCCTCGTCATCGACTCGGTCCAGACGATGGCGCACCCCGAGGTCGACGGCGCGCCCGGTGGCGTGACCCAGGTCCGCGAGGTGACCGGTGCGTTGGTGCGACTCGCGAAGGAGCGGCACATCGCCGTCGTACTGGTCGGGCATGTCACCAAGGACGGCGCCATCGCGGGTCCTCGCATGCTCGAGCACCTGGTCGACGTCGTACTCGCGTTCGACGGTGACCGGCACTCCGGCTTCCGGATGGTGCGAGCGACGAAGAACCGGTTCGGCCCGTCCGACGAGGTCGGCTGTTTCGACATGGTCGACACCGGCATCGTCGAGGTGTCGGACCCGACCGGCCTGTTCGTCTCCGAGCACGCCGAGCCCGTCGCGGGGACGTGCGTGACCGTGATGATGGAGGGCCGTCGGCCACTGCTGGCTGAGGTACAAGCGTTGGTTGGGCCATCGGCCGCGCCACAACCACGCCGGACCACGTCCGGGGTGGAGTCGTCCCGGGTGTCGATGGTGCTCGCCGTACTGGGGAATCGGGTCGGGCTGAAGCTGACCGACCAGGAGGTGTACGTCGCCACGGTCGGCGGAGTGAAGATCGCCGAGCCGGTGGCGGACCTGGCCGTCGCGATCGCGGTCACGTCGTCGGTGATGGACCGGCCGATCCATCCCGGGCTGATCGCGATCGGCGAGGTCGGGCTGGCCGGTGAGGTACGACGGGTCGGCGGGCTGGAGAAGCGGCTGGCCGAGGCGGCGCGGCTCGGGTTCACCAAGGCGATCGTGCCCGCGGACGTGCCCAACCGCGGCAAGGAACTGAAGGCGATGGACATGCAGTCGAAGTACGGCCTCAGAGTCTTCGCGGCCGCCGACCTCCCCTCCGCCCTGCACGCCGCCGGCCTCACCTGAGCCGTGATCCTGCTGCGCGGTAGCGCCTGTGTTTCCGCGCACATCCGTGAGACGGAGGATCCACGGGGTGGAGCCGGGAACGTACCCTGGGGAGCGCCCCGCCGGGTTCAGTGCCGAGCCCGGGCCCCCGCCGGCCTGGCCGGATGACCGCAGGAGCACCCCAAGATGACCGGATCCAGAGTTGTCGCGCTCGGCCACTACCAGCCGGAGCGGGTGCTCACCAACGACGAGCTGGCCACCATCGTGGAGACCAGCGACGAGTGGATCCAGAGCCGGGTCGGCATCCGCGAGCGCCGGATCGCGGCACCCGACGAGCAGGTCGACGAGATGGCCTGGCTCGCCGCCGAGAAGGCGATCGCGAACGCCGGCATCGACAAGGCCGAGATCGACCTGGTCGTCGTCGCCACCTGTACGGCGATCGACCGGTCACCGAACATCGCCGCCCGGGTCGCCACCCGCCTCGGCCTCGGCAACCCGGCCGCCCTCGACGTGAACACCGCCTGCTCCGGCTTCAGCCACGCGATGGCGACCACCGATCACGCCATCCGGGCCGGCGCAGCGTCGAAGGCTCTCGTCATCGGGGTGGAGAAGCTCAGCGACTTCACCGACTGGACCGACCGGACCACCTGCGTGCTGATCGGCGACGGCGCGGGCGCGGCGGTCGTGGTCGCCAGCGACGAGCCCGAGATCAGCCCGGTCGTCTGGGGTTCGGTGCCGGAGATGTCGGACGCGGTCCGGATCGAGGGCCCGAACGCCAAGTTCGCCCAGGAAGGCCAGGCCGTCTTCCGCTGGACCACGACCCAGCTCCCGGTGATCGCCAAGCAGGTGTGCGAGAAGGCCGGCATCACTCCCGAGGAGCTCGGCGGCGTCGTCCTGCACCAGGCCAACCTGCGCATCATCGAGCCGCTGGCCAAGCGGCTCGGCGCGGTCAACGCGGTGGTCGCCAAGGACGTCGTCGAGTCCGGCAACACCTCGGCCGCGAGCATCCCGATCGCATTGTCGAAGCTGATCGAGAAGCGCGAAATCCCGTCCGGCGCGCCGGTACTGCTGTTCGGTTTCGGCGGCGGTCTCTCGTACGCCGGCCAGGTCATCCGCTGCCCGTAGCACTACCACCGCCGCACCCAACCCGGCGGATTCACGCGGGGAAGACCCCCTGCACGGAACGGGTGCACGGGCGGATGCACGCGCACTTGCAGGGGCAATGCGGCGACTGGCCGGTCGGTGCGGACATCGGCCGCACGGCCCGCTGCCAACCGCATAGACTCAGTGATCGTGGCCCCCAATTCCGACAAGAACAGCACCGGCGCCCGGATGCGCGCGACCCTCGCGGCGGTGGCACCCGGTACCGAACTGCGCGAAGGCCTGGAACGGATCCTGCGCGGGCGTACCGGCGCCCTGCTCGTCCTGGGTCACGACAAGACGGTCGATTCGATCTCGACCGGCGGCTTCGAGATCGACGTCGATTTCTCCGCGACCGGGCTGCGCGAGCTGAGCAAGATGGACGGCGCGATCATCCTGGACCGCGACGCCACCAAGCTGATCCGGGCCGCCGTGCACCTGATGCCGGACCCGTCGATCCACACCGACGAGACCGGCACCCGGCACCGCACCGCCGACCGGGTCGCCCGGCAGACCGGGTTCCCGGTGATCTCGGTGTCGCAGTCGATGCACATCATCGCGCTGTACGTCGACGACCAGCGGTACGTGCTGGAGGACTCCGGCGCGATCCTGTCGCGCGCCAACCAGGCGCTCGCCACCCTCGAGCGGTACAAGCTCCGCCTCGACGAAGTGTCCGGGACGCTGTCCGCGCTCGAGATCGAGGACCTCGTCACCGTCCGCGACGTGGCCGCGGTGGCCCAGCGGCTGGAGATGGTACGGCGGATCGCGACCGAGATCGACGGTTACGTCGTCGAGCTGGGGACCGACGGGCGGTTGCTCACCCTGCAGCTGAACGAGCTGGTCGCCGGTGTCGCCGGTGAGCGCGAGCTCGTCGTACGGGATTATCTGCCGCCGGCCACCGGTCGCAGGCCGAAGACGGCGGACGACGTGCTGCTCGAGCTCGATGCGGTCAGCCCGACGGATCTGCTCGACATCGGGCAGGTGGCGCGAGCGTTGCAGCTCGGTGGGGCCGAGCAGCTGGATGCCGCCGTGACGCCGCGCGGGTATCGCCTGCTGGCCAAGGTGCCGCGACTGCCGGGCGCCGTGATCGACCGGCTGATCGACCACTTCGGCCACCTACAGAAGTTGCTCGCGGCAAGCATCGACGACCTGCAGACGGTCGAAGGCGTCGGCGAGAACCGCGCCCGCACGGTCCGCGAAGGCCTCTCCCGCCTAGCCGAATCCAGCATCCTCGAACGCTACGTCTGATCCCTGACACCTCCCCACCCCCGGTTCGCATCGACGAACCGGGGGTGGGTTGCGTTCGGAGCCGGTCGAGAGTAATACTCCATGTGGAACATTTCGTGCGGAACAATCCGGGTGGAGGATTATGGCGGCCGAACTCACTCCGTTGGCGATCTCGGTGCTGGCGTTGCTGAAGGAGGAGCCGATGCACGCCTACGAGATGTACCAACTGCTGGTCAGGCGGCACTCGCACTGGCTCGTCAAGGTCCGGCCGGGCTCGCTGTACCACACGGTCGAGCGGATGGCCCAGCAGAACTACGTCCGCGCCATCGGCACCGAACGAGCCGGCAACCGCCCGGAACGGACGACGTACGAGATCACTCCGGAGGGCAGCGACGCCCTGACCCGGCGAGTAGAGGCGGGAATCGAGGAGTACGTCCACGAATATCCGCTCTTCCCCGTCGTGCTGAGCGAAGCGCACAACCTCGACGCGGACGACGCCGTACTCCGGTTCCGCCGCCGGATCGTGCACCTGGATCGCTGGCTGGCCGACATCGACGAAGCGCTGGCCGGCGCCCAGGCACGGCAGGTGCCGGAGGCGTACTGGATGGGCGGCGACTACCTCCGGACCCAATTGGCCGGCGAGCGCGACTGGCTCGCGACCACCATCGAACGGATCGAGAGCAAGGACTTGCCATGGCAACCCCGCAACAAGTGAGGCCGGAGGTGCGCGCGTGGCCGGCGCTCTGGGCGCTGGTGATCGGTTTCTTCATGATCTTGGTCGACTCGACCATCGTGTCGGTCGCGACCCCGGCGATCATGAACGACCTGAAGACCGACGTCGGCAACGTGATCTGGGTGACCAGCGCGTATCTGCTGGCGTACGCCGTACCGCTGCTGGTGACCGGCCGGCTCGGCGACAAGATCGGCCCGAAGAAGGTCTATCTGACCGGTCTGACGTTGTTCACCCTCGCGTCGGTCTGGTGCGGCCTCACCACGTCGGTCGAACTGCTCATCGTGGCCCGGGTCTTCCAGGGTCTGGGCGCCTCGATGATGACGCCGCAGACGATGGCTGTCATCACCCGGATCTTCCCGCCGGACCAGCGCGGCCGGGCGATGAGCCTGTGGGGCGCGACCGCCGGCGTGGCGACGCTGGTCGGCCCGATCCTCGGCGGGGTGCTGGTCGACGGACTCGGCTGGCAGTGGATCTTCTTCCTCAACGCCCCGATCGGCGTGATCGCGTTCGTACTGGCGATGCGGCTGGTGCCGGACCTGCCGACGCACGAGCACAAGTTCGACCTGGTCGGGGTGGCGCTGAGCTCGATCGGCCTGTTCTGCCTGGTGTTCGGCATCCAGGAGGGGCAGAAGTACGACTGGGGCACGATCAGCGGGCCGATCTCGGTGTGGTCGCTGATCATCACCGGTCTCGTCATCCTCGCGGCCTTCGTGTTCTGGCAGTCCCGCAACACCGGCGAGCCGCTGCTGCCCCTGCGACTGTTCCAGGACCGGAACTTCTCGCTGGCGAACACCGCGATCACCTCGGTCGGTTTCGCGATCACCGCGATGACCTTCCCGCTGATGCTCTACGCACAGTCGGTCCGCGGTCTGTCTCCGACGAAGTCCGCGTTGCTGCTGGTCCCGATGGCCGTCATCACCGGCGCGCTGTCGCCGTTCGTCGGCAAGCTCACCGACCGGGCGCACCCGCGCTACCTGGCCGGCTTCGGTCTGGCCTGCTGCTCGATCGCGCTCTTCTGGCTCAGCCAGGTGATCGAGCCCGACGTCGCGATCTGGAAGCTGCTGCTGCCGATCGCACTGCTCGGCGTGGCCAACGGCTTCATGTGGGCTCCGATCGGCAGTACGGCGACCAGGAACCTCCCGCTCCATCAGGCCGGAGCCGGTGCCGGCGTCTACAACACGACCCGGCAGGTCGGCGCCGTCCTCGGCAGCGCGGGCATCGCCGTACTGATGGAGTCGCGGCTGGCGCACAACCTGCCTGAGATGTCCGGCGGCTCAGAGGCCGGCGCGACCGGTGGGACCTTGCCGGCGGCGCTGCATCAGGGCTTCAGCGACTCGATGGCGCAGTCGCTGATCCTCCCGGCCCTCGTACTGCTGGTCGGCCTGGTGGCCGCTCTGCTGTTCGCGAAGCCGTTGCACATGCAGCAGCCGGCCGCCGTACCAGGATCAGACGATCTGGAAGGCCTGCGAGGATGACTCGCGGCCGTCGAAGACGGCCTTGACGACATAGGTTCCGGGCTTGGCGACCGGCTGGCCGGGGAGGCAGCCAGGCCCGGACCGATGGCCGTTCCAGGCCACCGTGCTGGTCGCTTGTTTGCCCTTGGCAACGACCAGGGTGGCGCGTGGAATCGCTTGTCCACAATGGGTTGTGGTCCAGATCAGGTCGTTGCCGGAGGTAACCGTCACGGTCAGCCGGCTCGCGTCGACGGTGGCTTTGCACTCGTCCGAGACCGCGTCGAAGCTGACCACGAAGTTCAGTGCCGAGCCCGAGGCGATCCTCCGGTTGGCCGGCAGCAACTCGACTTGGACGTCTGCCCCCGCGCACGTCGTGTCCCGCGGCGTCGTCGAGGTCTTGACCGGTGTCTCAGAGGTCTTCGCGGTGGCTCTCGCGGTCGGCGTGATGGTGGGCGTCACGACCGGTGCTGTGGTCGGGTCCTGCTGCGGGCCGGTCGCGGCCGTGTTCTGCGGGTCGTCCCCGCCGCCGGAGAAGAGCCGGGTGATCAGAAAGAGCAGCAGCACCAGTACGGCGAGTACCAGTCCCCGGCGGAACCAATACACGCTGGCGGGCAGATGCCCGACCGGACGGAGCAGGCTGCTCATGGGGGCACCCTAATATCGGCTTTGTGCTGGACCAGTCAGGCTCGCCGACAGCTGAGGCGCTGCACGCGCCGGTGCTGCGCTGGTACGACGCCAACGCCCGAGTACTGCCATGGCGCGAACCAGACGCCGGAGCGTGGGCGGTGATGGTGAGTGAGTTCATGCTGCAGCAGACACCGGTCAGCCGGGTGCTGCCGGCGTACGAGGCCTGGCTGGAGCGGTGGCCGAAGCCGGTGGACCTGGCTGTAGAGCCGCCAGGTGAGGCTGTGCGGGCCTGGGACCGGCTCGGGTACCCCAGACGTGCACTCCGGCTCCACGCGGCGGCTCAGGCGATCGTGGAGCGTCACGGTGGCGACGTACCGGACGACCACGCCGCACTGCTCGCTCTACCCGGTGTGGGGACGTACACAGCCGCTGCTATCGCATCGTTTGCCTTCGGGCAGCGGCACGCGGTGGTGGACACCAACGTGCGCCGGGTGCTGGCGCGTGCCCTGACTGGCGTCGCACAGCCGACCATCTCCCCCACTGCAGCTGACCAGCGCCTTGCGGTGTCTGCACTGCCCGCTGACGAGCCGACAGCAGCACGCTGGGCTGTTGCGTCGATGGAGCTCGGCGCACTGGTCTGCACCGCGCGTACGCCGCGCTGTGGCGACTGCCCGATTCGCAGCCGCTGCGCGTGGGTCCTCGCCGGCAGTCCGCCGTACGACGGTCCGCCGCGCAGAGGGCAGACCTATGAGGGCACCGATCGCCAGGCCCGTGGCCGGCTGCTGGCCGTGCTGCGTGCCGCGTCAGGCGCCGTACCGAAGAAGACCTTGGACGCGTCCTGGCCGGACGCGACGCAGCGAGACCGCGCCCTGGACGGGCTGGTCGCAGACGGCTTGGTCGAACCACTCGGCAGGAACCGCTACCGCCTACCAAGCTGAGAGGCCGGCCCGGCATCCCGGACCGGCCTCAGAGCCTTCAGTTCTTCTTGCTGCCGGTGGTGGCTTGTTCGTCGTCGTCGGCCAGCAGGTCGAGCGGCATCGCCGGGCTGCCGGACAGCGTCGCCAGCATCTGGCGGACGTTGGTCAGCTGCGCGTTGATGCTGTCGCGACGCTGGGTCGCGGCGGCGAGCTCGCGCTCGGACTCGGCCCGGATCCGCTCCGCCTTGTCCTTCGCGGCGGCGACGATCTCCTGAGCCTGCCGGTTCGCGTCGGCCAGCTGCTGCTGCGCCAGCCGCTCCGCCTCGGAGCGGGAGCGGTCGGCTTCGCGCTGCACCTGGGCGGCGCGGTCGGTGACCGCGGCCAGCTGCTGCTCGGCCAGGGCGGTCCGGGCGGCGAACTCCTGCTCGACCTTGCCCCGGCGCTCGGCCAGGGTGGTCTCGAAGGCGGCCGCGGCCTGGGCGGACTTGGCCCGCTCCTGCTCGTACAGCGCCTGGGCCTCGCTGCGCCGCGCGGTCGCGTCGCGCTCGGCCTCGTCGCGCATGTCGTCGGCCTGGGTGCGCGCCTCCTCCAGGATGCGGGCAGCCTCGGCGTCGACCTCGCTCTTCCAGTCCAGGGAGTACTGCTCGGCCTCCTTGCGGACCTTCTTCGCGTGCGCCTCGGCGTCGGCGACGATCGCCTCGGCGTCGGTGCGGGCCCGGGTGACCAGGTCGCGGGCCTCGTCGTCGGCCAGCGAGAGGATCTTGGCGACCCGCTCACCGAACTCGGTGAAGGTCGGGGTGCGGTCCTTGTTCTCCTCCTGTGCGGAGATGACCGCCGACTCGGCGGCGTCCGTCCGGGTCTGCAGCTCCTGGACGTGCCGCTGCAGCTGCTCGGACTGCTGCTGCAGCGCGGTCAGCGAGGTGGTCAGCTCACGGATGTGCTGGTCCACCTGGGCAGGCTCGTAGCCACGCAGTACGGTGCGGAACGGAGTTGGGCTTTCACTGCTCATGTCTTCTGATGCTCACTTCGGTGGGTGGGTGGATCACACATTGTCACTGACAAGGATCTGACTGTCACGTCCTCATCCTGATTCCCCCGTGGAACCCTCGCCGTGGGACATTCCACCACCTGGGCGGATGCCTGGTACAGCGAGTGCCTCGATCACACCCGAAAGCTGGGTGAGCTCCTTGGTGATCTCATCACGGCGCTGGTTCAAAGCCGCGACCCTCGCCTCGGCGTCGGCGAGAAGTTTTCGGGCCTGGGCACGCAGCTCGTCGGCGTGCTCGCGGGCCTGCGCCTCGATCTGCTGGGCCTCGGCGCGGGACTTGCGGATCAGTTCGTGCGACTGCCGCTGCGCGTCGGCCAGGTCGTTGGCGGCGCGTTCGCGCAGGACCTGGGTGCTGGCCTCGGCCTCGGCTTCGCGGCGGTTCGCCCGTGCGACGATCTCGCGGGCGTCGTTCGCGGCGGAGGTCTTCAGCCGGTCCGCCCGCGTCTGCGCCTGAGCGGTGACCTTCTCCGCCTCCTGCTTGGCGGCGGCCAGGGTCGCCTCGGCCTGCTGGGTGGCGGTCGACAGAGTGGTCTCGGCGAGCGCGGTCAGCTCGGCGTTCTCGCGGGCGATCGCGTCCTTGGTCTGCTTCAGCCGGCTCGTCGTACGTCCGACCACGCGGCGCAGGTGGGCCCGCTTCTGCCGCAGGTACTGACCCGCTTCGGCCTCGGCCTTCTCCATGATCGACATGGCTTCGTTCTCGGCCGTGGCGATCAGGTCGTCGACCGTCTTCTTGCTCCAGATGGTCTGCTTCTCGGCTTCGGCGAGCGCCGCCTCGGCCGCCCTGTTCGCATCTTCGACGATGCGCTGCGCTTCGAGGGTCGCCGTACGGCGGTCTGCCTCGATGCTGTCCACGACGAGCTTGGCCTGCGCCCGGGCGTCCGCCATCAGCCGCTCGTTGCCGGCCTCGGTCTCGGCCTTGCGCTCGGCGATCTCGGCGACCGCCTCGGCCCGGAGCCTGTCGATCTCGAGCGAGATCGCGGCCAGCTTGGCCCGCTCGGTCTCCTCCAGCTCCGCGGTCCGGCGCTCGAGCTCGGCCCGGTTCTCGCCGCGGAGCCGCTCGATCTCGGCGTGCGCCTCGGCGATCTCGGCCCGCGACTTCTCCCGGGCCGCCTCGACCTCGCGCTCGACGGCGGCGCGCAGCTGGCTCGCCTCGGTCTCGGCCCGGGCGATCAGCTCGGACTCGTTGCGGACCGCCGCCTGCGACACCAGCCTGGCCTGCTCGCCGGCGTCCTTGACCAGCTGCTGCGCCTCACGGCCGGCTCGCTCGACGGTCTGCTGCGCCGCCTCACGGGCGAGCTGAGCTTCCTCGAGCAGCTCCTCGGACTCTTCCTTCAACCGCGCCGCTTCGGCCTCGGCCGCGGCGATCCGCCGGTCGGCCGCCGCCTGGGACTCGGCCCGCAGCCGGTCCGCGGTCGCCTGGCTCTCCGACCGCAGCTGCTCGGCCGCGGCCTCTACCTCGGTACGGCGCTTGGCCACTTCCTCGGCCACGGTCGCCCTGAGCTGCTCGGCGGCGGATTCCGATTCGGACTTCAGCCGCTCGGCCAGGGCGGTCGCCTCGGCCCGGACTCGCTCGGCCTCCGCGGTCGACTCCATCGTGAGCTTCTCGGCTGCGGCCGCGGCTTCCCGTCGTACTCGCGCAGCTTCGGCGGTCGACTCCGACTTCAGCCGCTCGGCCTCTGCCTCGGCTTCGGAGCGGACTCGCTCGGCCTCGGCCTCGGACTCGTTCCGCAGCCGCTCGGCGGCTCGCTCGGCATCGCCGAGCAGTCGTTGCGCGGCCGCCGACGCCTCGGCGCGCATCTGCCGCGCGGCAGCCTCTGCCTCGGCCTTCAGTTGCTCGTTCTCGGCCCGGACCCGGTCGGCTTCTTCGCGGGCGAGATCGTTCTCGTACTCCGCCTGCTCCCGCAGGGTGTCGGCGATCCGCTGCGCCCGCTCGAGCACTCCGCCCGCCTGCCGCACGCCAAAGGAACCGGTGTCGACGACCGGTTCCTGGGTCAGTGGCAGACGCGGCGCGTCCATGCGACGAGATGATTCCATCCCCGGCCCCCTTTCCGACAGTCCGGGTCCCATTAGTGTGGTCATGGAGTTACAACGCGACACCTAGGCCGCGGGTAACTTCTTTTTCATGCCGCTGCGCGATCTTCCCACCGAATCGAAGGCTGCGGCGGCTCTGCTCCGTACTGAAGAGATCACGCACCGCAGGACCATACGACGAACGGGGTCGCATGGTGTAGCGATTGCGTGTCTTTGTGTTGGTACGGCGTTCTCGACCCTGCTACCGGGTTCGGCGAGCACAGGCTGTTACCTCTGGCGAGCGACCACTCAACCGGTCAACGGTCGCGGCGCGGCCCTCGCACTGCCGGTCGCAATGATCCTGCTGGTACTCGCGGATCGCTTGTCTGCGGACAGATTCCCACTCCACCGGTACGTCCGCAGCATCGGCGCAACGGTGATCGGAGTGGTCACCGGGATGGTCTGGATCGGCTTGGTCACCCAGGGTCGGGCAGGCTGTTCGACTTCACCGGCTGTGATCGGGACCATCGCGTCCGGCGTCCTCGCGACCGCTGTCGCGACGCATTGGGCGACCCGGTCATCGCCGCCGTGGACGGTGGCCGCCGAGAACTCCGGCGACGCGTCCGCTGAGCCGCTCAACCAGTCCGAATTGCGGTCAGTTTTTGTCCGACTGGTGGCGCAGGTCGACTCCTGGACGCCGATCCGCTTCCGGATTCTGCCGTTCGCCACCGGCACGCTCGCCGTACTGCTGGTGCTCTCGACCGTCCTGCCGTGGCGCGAGCTGCTCGATCCGGTCGCGCTCGGGCCGACCGCGAGCGAAGCCGGCCTGGCCCGGTCTCAGCTGTGGGAGATCCCGTCGGCCAGGAACTGGGCCGTGCTGCTCTGTGCCCTGGCTCTGGCGACACTGGTCTGCGCGGGCCTGCTGCGACGAGCAGCTGCGGTCGCCGCGGGGTCTGTGGTTGTGGCCGGTCTGGCGTCGCACCTGCTGTGGCTGCCGGACCGGTTGGCGAGCGGCGTCGGCTACCGGCCTGGTGTAGGCGCGTGGGTGGCTCTCGGGCTGGCCGTGTTGCTGGTGGTGGCGGGAGTTGTTGGCCGGCGTGGAGTTCCGGTGGTCGCGGGTGCTGCGGTCGTGGGCGTGGTGGCTGGCCTGCTGCTGCCGTCGGCGACCGGATCGCCGTACGAGCCGACTGTGGTTGCAGGGGTGCCGCACCGGCTGCTGGATCTGCAGGGTGGACAACTGGTGGACCGCCTCGGTATGCGCGTCTCCATTGGTACGTCGGACCCGCTCGACTCCCTGGCCGGGACACTCGACGGATCACCCGGCCAGTGGCTGCTGGGCCGGACTGGTTCCGAGAGCTCGACAGTCTTCGCGTACGACGATGGTGTCGCCCTCCCGCAGGTCACGCTCAACCACGGCGCGACCCCACCGGCACTCTGGGGTGTCAGCGACAACCGCATGATCCTGCTGGCCGGTGGGGAGCTCGGGCGACCATGGGCGATCCTGTCCGTGCCACTCGACCTCGTGAGCGCCGACATCAGTCTGAGCCACAAGAACCCGAACGGGAAGTACTACGTGACGCCGGGCGTCGACGTACTGGCAACAGGCGTCGGACCGGCGCTCAGCCATCGCAACGCGGACCGGTCGATCGTGATCTGGGGAGCCACGACCACCTGGCAGATCCCGGCCAACCAACTGCGAGTCGGGATGTCTCTTCGGGACTTCGTGATCAACCCAGGGCACGGTGCACCGGGCAACGCGGTCTCCACCGGCCCGGACGGTACGACGGCCTGGCGGACCAGCGAGACGGGGTTGGCGATCGTACGGCGGGGCGGCGTACCGCAGCAGCTCACCGGAGTGGCTCCGGCTGGTTGTGCGCTGAGCAGTGATGCGGCCAGCTCGTCGCTGACGGTCGATGCCTTCGCTGTGGACGTGCGGGGCAACCTCTGGCTGGGCGGTGGCGCTCCGACGTCGGTGATCACGCCGGACGGCGTATTGCGGAAGCTGCCGGGTGGAGCCGAGGGTGTGGAGAGCATCGAGGCCAGACCTGATGGCTCGGTGCTGCTTGGGACTTCGCCGGGTGGTGGTGATCAGATCCTGGAGATCCCGGATGCGGCCCAGGCTGCGACGTCGTACCCGGCCGAACCTTCGCCGGAGCCGCGGTGCGATCGCCGTCGAGCTGTGGATGGAGCAACGACGTACACGACCACTGTGGTGTCGCCTGTGCCGATGGTGGGCGCTACCGGCGGTGTCAGCACTCAGCTGGGGCTGGACGCCGCTGGGCGGCTGGTGCGGGTGCGTGTGCCGTTGGCGGCGCGGGCGTGGGCGCCTGATGGGCAGGGCGGCGTGTGGTGGACCGTGGTCGGCCGGGGGTCGGCGGAGACCGCCGTACATCTGGTGCGTGGGCGTACGTCGGAGGTGCGCGATCCGCGGCCTGTGTCGGCTGATCAGAAGGATGCGTCGGCAGCGGCTGCCGGGGATCGGCTCGTGACAGCTGTCGGTGGGGGCATCTACAACCTCTACTCGCCTGGCGGGCGGGTGACTCGCGTGAAGGCTCCCGGCGAGCTGCGTGAGCTGGTGCAACTGCCATCTGGTCAGGTGTGCATGGTGCTGGGCGAGCGGCTCGTGCTGGTATCTCCGAGCGGCCAGTCGTCGCTTCTGCTCGGCGGAGCGGCCTCCGGCTGGCCGATCTCAACACCCGGCATACAGGCATCACAGCTGACCACCGACGGCATCTGGTTCGCCGGCCCCGACGGCAAACCCTGGGTGTACGACGGAAGCCACCTCGTGCGGGTGGACGCGCCAGGCCGGGTCACCGTCATCGCCGGGCCCAACCAGGGCGTCCCCCAAGCTGCTGACGACGTCACTGTCATTGGCCGATCCCTGTACTTCCAACTCGGCAACGACGTACTCCGGCTGGAGGCAACGAGATGAGCGACTTCCCCGACGAGGAACTCCCGAAGCGCCTCGACGCGGCAGAGGCGGAGCTGACCACAGCCGAGCACCGCTGGTACGCACGCGCCACTCTGCTCGCCGCACTGGCGACCGGGGTCACCCTGCTACTCCCGTGGACCTTCAGCAGACGCCTGGGGCTCTCGGTCTGGCAACTCGGCATCGAGACCCAGCCATCCCTCGCCCTCACCTGGCTCGCCGGTCTCGTCACCTCGGCCATCCCGCCGATCCTCAAGCCCAGCTACAAGACCCAAGCAGCGGCCGCCGTCACGGCAGTCATCGCCGTCGTCTACCTCGCCGCCGCCTGGCAGGCGACCACCCTCGAATCCCAGTCCGACACCTGGCCCGGCCCTGGCCCCGCCTTCGCCACCATCACGGCCCTTATCTGGCTCCTCACCACAGCCGCCCAACTACTTGCCCACCACGACCATCCCCCAGCCGCCCCCACTCCCACCGCCCTCACCCAAACCATCACCCACCTCCGCACCACCCGCTGACCACGGCGCTCGCATGGTCGCCCGATAGCGGGCTATGTGACCGCTAGCCCTTTGCAGTGCGCCATCGGTGAAACAACCCGCCATCGGGCCGGGCCATCAGCCGCCCCAGGCTGCCAAACGCCAGAAGGCCCCGCGCCGGAGAGCGCGGGGCCTTCTGAGCGGTGATTCTTACGTGTCCTGCAGGCCTGAGCTGCCGCCGGCGGTGAGGTCGGTGAGCTCGAGGTCCGGAGTGGTGGACTTCGGGGTGCCGGTGAAGGTGAAGTACTCCGCCAGGCCGTCGTCGTTCACGGTGCCTTCCGGAGCGACGTCGACCACCACGATCTGGCCGGGGCGCAGTTCCCCGAACAGGATCTTCTCGGCCAGCACGTCCTCCACGTCGCGCTGCAGCGCGCGGCGCAGCGGGCGAGCGCCCAGGACCGGGTCGAAGCCACGCTCGGCGACCAGTGCCTTCGCCGCCGGCGTGAGCTCGATGCCCATGTCCTTGTCCTTCAGCCGCTCCTCCACCTGCTGGACCATCAGGTCGACGATCTTGACGATCTGTTCCTTGCCGTGCTGGTGGAACACCACGATCTCGTCGACGCGGTTCAGGAACTCCGGCCGGAAGTGCTGCTTGAGCTCCTCCGTCACCTTCGCCTTCATCTTCTCGTACGAACCCGACACGTCGTTCGCCTGGCTGAAGCCGAGCGACACCGCCTTGGCGATGTCCCGGGTGCCGAGGTTCGTGGTCATGATGATGACGGTGTTCTTGAAGTCGACCACGCGGCCCTGGGCGTCGGTCAGGCGACCTTCGTCCAGGATCTGCAGCAGCGAGTTGAAGATGTCCGGGTGGGCCTTCTCCACCTCGTCGAACAGCACCACGCTGAACGGCTTGCGACGCACCTTCTCGGTCAGCTGGCCACCCTCTTCGTAGCCGACGTAACCGGGCGGCGAACCGAACAGCCGGGAGGCGGTGTGCTTCTCGGAGTACTCCGACATGTCGAGGCTGATCAGCGCGTTCTCGTCGCCGAACAGGAACTCGGTCAGCGCCTTGGACAGCTCGGTCTTACCGACACCGGACGGGCCGGCGAAGATGAACGAGCCGCTCGGGCGGCGCGGGTCCTTCAGGCCGGCGCGGGTACGCCGGATCGAGCGGGACAGCGCCTTGACCGCGTCCTCCTGGCCGATGTACCGCTTGGCCAGTTCCTTCTCCATGTCGAGCAGCCGGGACGACTCCTCCTCGGTCAGCTTGAAGACGGGGATGCCGGTCGCGGTGCTGAGCACCTCGGCGATCAACTCCTCGTCCACCTCGGCGACGACGTCCATGTCGCCGGCCTTCCACTGCTTCTCCCGCTCGCCCTTGGCGTTGATCAGCTTCTTCTCGTCGTCGCGAAGGCTCGCGGCGCGCTCGAAGTCCTGCGCGTCGATCGCCGACTCCTTCTCCCGGCGCACGTTCGCGATCTTCTCGTCGAACTCACGCAGGTCCGGCGGAGCCGTCATCCGGCGGATCCGCAACCGGGCGCCGGCCTCGTCGATCAGGTCGATCGCCTTGTCCGGCAGGAACCGGTCGGAGATGTACCGGTCGGCGAGCTGAGCGGCCGAGACCAGGGCCGGGTCGGTGATGGTCACCCGGTGGTGTGCCTCGTACCGGTCGCGCAGGCCCTTGAGGATCTCGATCGTGTGCGCGATCGAGGGCTCGGCCACCTGGATCGGCTGGAACCGGCGCTCCAGCGCGGCGTCCTTCTCGACGTACTTGCGGTACTCGTCGAGGGTGGTGGCACCGATGGTCTGCAGCTCGCCACGGGCCAGCATCGGCTTCAGGATGCTCGCCGCGTCGATCGCGCCCTCGGCGGCGCCGGCCCCGACGAGGGTGTGGATCTCGTCGATGAACAGCACGATGTCGCCGCGGGTGCGGATTTCCTTGAGCACCTTCTTCAGGCGTTCCTCGAAGTCACCGCGGTAGCGCGAACCCGCCACCAGGGCACCCAGGTCGAGTGAGTAGATCTGCTTGTCCTTCAGCGTCTCCGGGACGTCACCGCGGACGATCTGCTGGGCCAGACCTTCCACGATCGCGGTCTTGCCGACACCCGGCTCGCCGATCAGGACAGGGTTGTTCTTGGTCCGCCGGGACAGCACCTGCATGACCCGCTCGATCTCGGTCTCGCGCCCGATCACCGGGTCGAGCTTCGATTCGCGGGCGGACTGGGTGTAGTTCCGGCCGAACTGGTCGAGCACCAGAGAGCTGCTGGGAGCACCTTCGGTGGCCCCGGCTCCGGCCGACGCCGTCTCCTTGCCCTGGTATCCGCTCAGCAGCTGGATGACCTGCTGCCGGACCTTGTTCAGGTCCGCGCCGAGCTTGACCAGGACCTGCGCGGCGACACCCTCACCCTCGCGGATGAGGCCGAGCAGGATGTGCTCGGTGCCGATGTAGTTGTGGCCCAGTTGCAGGGCCTCGCGCAGGGAGAGCTCCAGCACCTTCTTGGCGCGTGGGGTGAACGGGATGTGCCCGCTCGGTGCCTGCTGCCCCTGGCCGATGATCTCCTCGACCTGGGAGCGGACGGCCTCGAGCGAGATACCCAGGCTCTCGAGAGCCTTGGCGGCGACACCCTCACCCTCGTGGATCAGGCCGAGCAGGATGTGCTCGGTCCCGATGTAGTTGTGGCTGAGCATCCTGGCCTCTTCCTGAGCCAGGACGACTACCCGACGGGCGCGGTCCGTAAATCGTTCAAACATCGCCAAAGCGCTCCTTGCCTCAGAGGAGTCGGACGTGCCGTGTAGGCCGACCCCCGTACATGCATGCTAGTCCCCGGCACCGACAGGCTCGCTCTCGGCGAACAAACCACGTCGGGTCACCTCGTTGTGCGGACGTGCATCACAAGGGAACAACCCCGCGGATCTCCAGGGTGTTCCCACTCGGCCACGATCCGACAGCATGTTCGCCACCAGCGAATTTGCCGATTTGCCTGCCGGGTCAGTCACCCGGCCCGGCGCATCCGCCGCGAAGGCGTCCACACTGTGAAACAACCGGAATGCGGACGGTCCGCGGAGCGAAGCGACCCATGACACACCGAAGGCGAGGTGGTCCGCGCTTTCTGCGGACGCACCCCGCCTGTCGCGTCCGGCGCCGAGTGGCGCCGGGACCGAGAGTCCGGTGGGGAAATTACTTGGCTTCGTTGTACGCCGCGCGCACCTCGGCGGAGATCCGGCCCCGCTCGCTGACCTCGTAGCCGTTCTCCTTGGCCCAGGCCCGGATGTCGGCGGAGTCCGACGCCGACCGGCCGCGGCCCCGCGCCCGGCCCGCGGCACCGCGCCGCCCGGACACCCGGCGCGCCGAACCGACGTAACCGGAGAGCGCGTCGCGCAGTTTGGCGGCGTTCTTCTTGGACAGATCGATTTCGTACGTCGTGCCGTCCAGACCGAAGATCACGGTCTCGTCGGCCTTACCGCCGTCGAGATCGTCCTCGAGAACCACCTGCACCCTTTGCGCCATCGATGACAACCTTTCCGCGCCCGCCATCGGGCACAATCCCCCCGGCCGAATTGTTTGCACCTGATTTGTACCGCACAAACCGGGTTCGTGTCATTCACCTCACGGAATGAGCCGGAAAGATGTGACTAAACCCATCGGTTCGCGGGTGCGCCGATCGACGCTGTGCATCCACGGTGACCTTGAGTATTCACCGTGGATGCACCGCACCCGTTCTCGGCTGGACCAGTTTGAAATGGACCCCGGAAATTGCGGGATGCATCGGTTGTGCTATGCAACGACCTGGCAACGGGCTGTCGGCAAGCGACGGAGTTTCACTCCGGCCGGAGCAAGGGGAACAGAATCGTCTCCCGGATACCGGCACCGGTGAACAGCATCACCAGCCGGTCCAGGCCCATCCCCATCCCACCGGCCGGCGGCATCCCGAACTCCATCGCGCGCAGGAAGTCCTCGTCCAGCTCCATCGCCTCCGGGTCCCCGGCCGCGGCCAGCAACGACTGTGCCACCAGGCGTTCCCGCTGGATCACCGGGTCGTTCAGCTCCGAGTAGGCGACGCCGAGCTCGACCCCGTTGATGATCAGATCCCATGCCTCGACCAGCCCTGGACTTTCCCGGTGCGGCTTCGCCAGCGGCCGCGCCGACTCCGGATAGTCACGCACAAAGGTGGGCTGGATCAGCGTGTGCTCGACCAGCTTCTCGAACAACTCAACGGCGATCTCGCCCGCATTCCAGCCGGGCTGCAACTCGACCTCGTGCTGCTCGGCGAGCTTGATCAACGCGGCCGCATCGGTGTCCACATCGACGGTCTGACCGACCGCTTCGGAGACGAGTTCGAAAAGCGTCGCGTGCCGGAACGGCTGGTCCAGATCGATGGTCGAACCGTCGCGCGCGGTGACCACGGTGCGACCGACCGCGCGGGCCGCGTTCCGGATCAGCTCCGCGATCAGTTCGGCCATCGTGTCGTAATCGCCGTACGCCTGATAGGCCTCGATCATCGAGAATTCCGCCGCGTGGGTCGAGTCCAGTCCCTCGTTGCGGAAGGTGCGGCCGATCTCGAAGACCCGGTCGACGCCGCCGATCATGGCCCGCTTCAGATCGAGTTCGAGCGCGATCCGCAGCTTCATCTCCTGGTCGAACGCATTCAGGTGCGTCGAGAACGGCCGGGCCGCCGCACCGCCGTTGGTCAGCTGCAGGACCGGCGTCTCCACCTCGATGAAGTCGTGCGCGTCGTACGTCGCCCGCAACGACTTGAGTACGGCGGCCTTGGTCCGGACCATCTCACGGGCCTCGGGCCGGACGATCAGGTCGACGTACCGGAGCCGGACCCGGGCCTCCTCGTTCAGCGGCTTGTGCTCGTTCGGGAGCGGGCGCAGCGTCTTGGCCGCCATCTGCCAGCCGGTCGCCTGCACGGACAGCTCACCGCGGCGGCTGGTCACCACCTCGCCCTGGACGGACAGCAGGTCGCCTATGTCCACCAGCTGCTTGAACCGGGCCAGCTCCTCCTCGCCGAGGTCGGCCAGCGACAGCATCACCTGCAGCTCGGTCCCGTCGCCCTCACGCAGCCGGACGAAGCACAGCTTGCCGGTGTTGCGCAGGAAGATCACCCGGCCGGTCACCGATACCTGCTCGCCGGTCCGGGTGTCCGGCTCCAGCTCCTGCCCGTCGTACGTCGCCCGCAGGTCCTTCAGCAGGTGCGTCCGCGGCACCGAGATCGGGTACGGCGGCACTCCCTCCGCCAGCAGGCGGTCACGCTTCTCCCGGCGGACCCGCATCTGCTCGGGCAGGTCGTCCTGCCCGCTGTCGGGGTTCACCGGGTTCACGTGTGCGTCAGTCATACCCAAAGGCTAGTGACTGACCACCTCCACCTCCGAATCCTTAATCCGCACCATCAGCGCTCCGGCCAGCACCGCAGCCGCCGCACAGGCCACCCCGCAGACGATGAAGGTGCCCCTCGGACCGAGCAGAGCACCGGCCAGGCCGCCCAGCATCAGGGCCAGGATGGTGAACGAGCGAGCGGTGCCATTCAGAGCGGCGATGACCCGGCCGCGGAGGTGCTCGGCGGTCCGGGTCACGATCAGTGAGCTGGTCGCCGCGTTCAGCAGTCCACTGCCGATGCCGATCGCAAACCCGCCGAGCGCGAGCGTCAGGAAGTTGCCGGCGCAGCCCATCAGCACGCACGCGCCGCCGATCGCCGCCATCCCGGCGATGACAGCGCCGGAACGACCTCGGTCACCCCGGAGCCGACCGCTGTACCAGGCTCCGGCGATCCCTCCTGCTCCGGTGACCGCCCCGATCGCGCCGTAGCCGCTGGGGCCCAGTCCGACCTCCTCGGTCACCAGGAAGACCTCGACGACGTTGACGGCCTCGCCGACGATCACGAAGAGCCAGAGCGCCGGCACCAGGATCCGCAGCAACCGATCCCCGAACATGCTCCGCAGACCCACCATCACACCTCCGCTAGGCCGGTCGGACCCCGGCTGGGGCCGCCGCCGCGTCTGGACCAACTGGGCGACGACTGCGAGACCGAGAAAGGTGACAGCGTCGACCAGGAGGGCACCGCTGTGCCCAGACCAGCTCACGAGTACGCCGCCCGCGGCAGACCCGGCGAGAGTCGCCACACCGATCAGCGCCTGGCTCACACCGGTCGTACGCCCAACCAGCTCCTCACCGACGATGCGCGGGATCAACGCACCCCACGCCGGACCGGCTACGGCCTGACCGAGCTGCAACATACAGACCAGAGCCACCGTGGCAACCAGGCCGTGACACAGGGCCAGCCCGACTCCAGCCAACGCCTGTAGCAGTGACGAGCACACCAGGACGGTGCGGGAGTCGTAGCCGTCCACGATGCGGCCGGCGAACGGGATCATCACCACGATCGGTACGGCGAACGCCAGCAACAGCACCGTCATCGCGGCCGGTCCACCGTCGCCGGAGACTCGCAGCATCAAAGCGATCAGGGCGATCGAGTCACCGGCGTACGACAGCGCACGGGCCGGCAGCACCAGGCGGAGGTCACGGAAGGACCAGGGCGAGATCTGAAGTGTTTGCTTCATAACTATGAAGTTAATGCTTCATATTCGGCCGCGTCAAGGGATTCGCTACGCTGACCTCGTGGCCGCGAAGAAGAAGCGCGTGGTGATCTCCGACCCGCGGGCGATCCGGGCCCTGGCCCACCCCGCCCGGCAGCGGGTGATGGACGAGCTCTTCAACGGCCGCGTGCTGACCGCGACCGAGTGCGCGGAGCTGGTCGGGCTGACGCCGTCCGCGATGAGCTACCACCTGCGGGCGCTCGAGCGCTGGGGCATCATCGAACGCGCCGCCGAGTCGGGTGACGGCCGGGAGCGGCCCTGGCGGGCGGTGGCCGGCAGCCTGGTGGTCGAGTCGCAGTCGAACCAGGCCGGCCGGCTGGCGAGCCAGGCGATCATCCGGACCTCGGTGGACCGGATCCTCGAGCAATTCGCGGAGATGGCCGACGACGACCCGTGGGACGACACCAGCTCGCTGGTCCGGTCCCGGCTGTGGCTGACGCACGAGGAGGCCAAGCAGTTCGGCAAGGAGCTGAGCGACCTGCTCGACCGCTACAAGAAGGGCCGGACGCAGACCAGCCACCCCGCCGGGGCCCGGCAGATCAGCACGCTGACGGCCGTCGTACCGACCGGGAAGCCGCCAGAAGAAAGCTGAACCGTTAGCTACACAACCACGTATCCAGAGGTACCTTCGAAGGAGAGGTACTTTTCTGCCACCGGGTGGTAGTTATGCAGTCCTGGACACTGTGGTTGATCATCGCCGCCGTCCTCGGCGCCGCCGAGTTGACGATAGGCACCTTCGACCTGCTCCTGCTCGCCGTCGGCGGCCTGGCCGCAGCCGGCGCCGCCGGACTGGGGCTCGGTATCGGGTTGCAGCTGCTCGCGTTCGCCGTCACCGCCGGCGCGATGATCACCCTGGTTCGGCCGGTCGCGCGCCGGCACCTGACGGCGCATCCGCAACTGCGGACCGGAGTGGCAGCGTTGATCGGTCGCGAGGCTGTCGTGCTGAGCACGGTCGGCCGTGAGCCCGGCCGGGTCAAGATCGGCGGCGAGGAGTGGAGCGCCCGCTCGTACGACCCGGATCTGCTCATCCCCGCCGGCACCACCGTCGACGTCTTCGCCATCGAGGGCGCGACAGCCCTCGTCCATCCCCGGGAGGATCCATGGCCGAACTGATCATCGGGCTGGTCGTCGCACTGCTGGCCGTCGTACTGGTACTCCGGACGGTCCGGATCGTGCCGCAGGCACGGGCCAGCAACGTAGAGCGGCTGGGGCGGTACCTGCGCACCCTCGAGCCCGGGCTGAACATCATCATCCCGTTCATCGACCGGCCCCGGCAGCTGATCGACCTGCGCGAGCAGGTGGTCTCGTTCGAGCCGAACTCGGTCATCACCGAGGACAACCTGGTCGTCCACATCGACACGGTGCTGTACTTCCAGGTCACCGATCCGCGGGCGGCGGCGTACGAGATCTTCAACTACATCCAGGCGATCGAGCAGCTGACCGTCACGACGCTGCGGAACGTCATCGGCGCGCTGGACCTGGAGAAGACGCTGACCTCGCGCGAGCACATCAACTCGATCCTGCGTGGCGTCCTCGACGAGGCCTCCGGCAAGTGGGGTATCCGGGTGAACCGGGTCGAGCTCAAGGCGATCGAGCCGCCGCCGTCGATCAAGGAGTCGATGGAGAAGCAGATGCGGGCCGAGCGGGAGAAGCGGGCCGCGATCCTCAATGCCGAGGGCGCCCGGCAGTCCCGGATCCTGACCGCGGAGGGCGACCGGCAGGCCGCGATCCTGCGGGCCGAGGGCCAGGCGAAGGCGATCGACACTGTGTTCGAAGCGATCCACCGCAACGACCCGGACCCGAAGCTGCTCGCCTACCAGTACCTGCAGATGCTGCCCGAGCTGGCCAAGGGCCCAGGCAACACGTTCTGGGTGATCCCGTCCGAGGTCACCGCCGCGCTGCAGAACGTCACCAAGGCGTTCAACGGTTACATCCCCGAGGTCCCGAACGGCCGCAACGAGGTCCCGAACGGCCGCACCCCTGAAATTCCCCCGGAGTAGTCGTCCCGTCAAGTAATCGGTTGTCCGGGGGTGTCAAGATAGTGGCGTGGGGGAACCGTGGCACGCACTGGCGATCGTCATTCCGACCGGAGGAGTGGCGATCGTCGCTTATCTGGTCGTCGGTCTGGTCATCGGCGTCGAGAGCATGGGGGTGCCGTTACCCGGTGAGACCACGCTGATCGCGGCGGCGCTGCTGGCTTCGCAGGGTGACCTCAAGCTGGAGTTCGTGATCGGCGCGGCGGCCGCCGGGGCGATCATCGGCGACTCGGTCGGCTATTACATCGGCCGCAAGGCAGGCCGCGGCCTGTTCGAGCGCCTCGGCCGGCGCTTCCACCACTTCTCCGAGGAGCGCATCGTCCGGGCCGAGAAGTACTTCCATCGGTACGGCGTCTGGACGGTCTTCTTCGGCCGCTTCGTCGCCCTGCTCCGCATCTTCGCCGGCCCGATGGCGGGCATGCTCCGGATGCCGTATCCGCAGTTCCTGGCCGCGAACGCGACCGGCGGCATCGCCTGGGCGACCACGATCGGGCTGGTCGCCTTCCACATCGGCGACAACGCCGACAAGCTGTTCGGCCAGCTGTCCGTGTGGGCGCTCGTCGTACTGGCGCTGGCGGGCGTCGCGGCGTACTCGTTCTACAAGATCAAGCGGCGGAACCCCGCCAAGGAGCCCGAGTCAGCGGACGTATAGCGGGATGTGCCCGGTCACGGTCCCGGCCAGCTGGCGGCCGGCCATCACGGAGTTCGGGATCAGGTACCGGTACACGTAGGCGCCCGGCTTCTTCAGCGGGAAGGTGAACTGCGTCTTGCCCGCGCGCATCGGGGTGACCCGGACGAACACCCAGCGGTGCAGCTTCTGGTTCCACATCTGCAGCACAACGTTCGAGTTCATCGTCGCCGGGAGCACCCAGGTGTAGATCGTCGCAGCGCTGCCGACCTTCTTGTTCTGCCCGCCGGCGATCCCGGCCAGCGCGACCCGGACCACACTGCGGGTCAACGACGCTTTGCTGCTCGACGTGTCGGTGATGGAGCCCACTCTGCTGCTGACCGGGACGATGACCTTGTACGGCCGGGTCGGGCCGGTCACCACGCTGATCTCGTAGTGACCGCCGGCTGTCGTCTTACCGCGCCCCGCCGGAGTCCAGCGCGCCCCCGGCGTCGGCTGCGTCAGCAGCACCACCGGGACACCGGCGGGGGTGGCTCGTTGCTGAGTGCAAGCACTCTCCGGTGGGCAGACCACCTGTTGGACGACGACCCGGCCGCGGATCTTCGCCCGCAGGCTGAACCGCGCCTTGGACGGAATGGCCGCCGTGACCGAGGTGGTCAGGCCGAGTACCTGACCGCCGGCCCGCGCGCCCCACTCGTTCTGCACCCGGAGCTGGAACACGTACGGCGGCCTGAGGCTCTTGATCAGCTGCTGCGTCGACGTCGTACCGGCGCCGATCACCTCCAGCCGCTGCCCCGGCTTGGCCAGCACCGGGACATACCGCTGGGTCCGGTCCTTCACGTCGAGCGGGTCGTTCGGGGTGAAGTCCTGCGGCGCCGGCGGCACCGACCAGGTCATGAGCACGCCGTTCCCTCGCGGCGATGCGGCCGCGTTGATCGGCCGGACCGGGCCGTCGGTGTCGAAGACGTCCGAGCGGGCGAGCTTGCTGGTCACCCCGCCCTGCGACGTACCGATGGCGACCGCCACCTTGTAGTTGCCGTCCGCCGGAAAGGCCGAGGTCGGAATGGCCCAGCTGTTCGGCTCGCCCGCACTGAGATACTTCACGTACGACGGACTGGTGCTGAGCACACCCTCGATGGTGATCCGGTTCGGCGCGTTGTCGTCCTTCCAGGTGACCTCGACCGCCGTACGGCCGTCACCCGACCAGCCGACCGTGACATCGGTGGGGGTCGGATCCGACGCGCAAGCGGTCAGCGTGGCCGCGCCGACCACCATCGCCAGCGCCGCGGCAAGCACTCGCCGCACCCCGACCACCTCGTCTCAGCTGCCCCACAACCGACCGGGTGAACCTTACCCAGTATCAGGTACCCACCTCGGCTGCCCGTGACCACATCGTTGCCTCGGCGGCGTACCGTGCAAGCGAAGGGGGTCGACATGTCATACATCAGTACGGCGAAGGCAGACGACAGCTTCTACGACGCCAACCGGGACCCGGCCGGCTACATCCCGAACTTCGTGCAGCTCTTCTCGGGCCGGCCCGAGATCTACGCGGCCTGGCGGCAGCTGAATGGCGCGATCAGGTCCTCGATGGATCTGCGCCGCTACGAGCTGGCCACGCTGGGCGCGGCGACGGCGCTGAAATCCAGCTACTGCTGCCTCGCCCACGGCAAGGTCCTGGCCGACAAGTTCTACACCTCCGAGGAGGTGGTGGCGCTCGCGCAAGAACCGGCCAACGACCCGGTCGACCGGGCGATCATCGAGTTCGCCCGCAAGGTGGCGCTGTCCGCCGACAGCATCAGCCAGTCGGACGTGGACGAACTGAAGGCCGTCGGCCTCAGCGACGACGACGTGTTCGGCGTCGTCCTGGCCGCCGCAGCCCGCTGCTTCTTCTCGAAGACCCTCGACTCCACCGGCACGCCGCCCGACAGCGCGTACAACTCACTCCCCGAGAACCTCCGGGTCGCGTTGACGGTCGGCCGCCCGATCGATCACTCCGGCTGATTGCTCGGCTTGCCACCCAGGTGGAAGTTGGTGCTCACGCCGCTGTACATCAGGTGAGTAACCAGGCCCTGCGCTGCATGCGGCAGGTTGTGGCAGTGGTCCATCCAGATCCCCGGGTTGTCGGCGACGAAGGCTACCTCGTAGGTCTCGTTGTCCTCGACGTTGAGCGAGTCGGTCCACCAAGGGCTGCCGGTGGCGGCAACCCCGTCGCGGCTCAGTACGACGACGTGGTGGCCATGCAGATGCATCGGGTGGACCTGCCCGGACGTGTTCTTGATCGTCATCCGTACGACGTCGCCCTCGGTCACCATGAACATCGGAACGTCCGGGAACTGGTGGCCGTTGATCGTCCACCACAGGCCGGGCTTGCCGTCGAAGAAGCCGGGGCTGCGGCCGATGTTGTAGTTGAAGTTCCGGGTTGCCTTCGCCGGATCGAAACCGAGGTCTGCGGGTTTGCCGTAGGACAGCAGGTCGACCGGGTCGCTCGGCTGAGCTCCCGTCGGTGCGTTGCCGTCGCCGATCACCAGCGTCGTCGGCCCGCCGCCGAGACCGATCCGAACCGCTGATCCCTGCGGCATGGTCACCTGCAGGTCGATCCGCCCACCCGCGGTGACGACCACGGACTTGCCGCTCACCTCACTCGGTTCGTTGACGTCGGTCCCGTCCACCGCCATCACGCGGTACGGCGCTCCGTCGACCCAGGCGATCATCGGTCCGTTGTCGGTGTTGATCAGCCGGACGCGGACCGTCGATCCAGGCGCAGCCACCCGGCGTTCGCCGTACCCGCCGTTGACGGTCCGGACCTTGTCATAGGTGTGCACCGCGGCGACGACGTCTGTGGCCGTTGGCTGGACGACGAGTACGCCGTACAGGCCCTTCTTGACCTGCTCGTGTGAGACCTGGTGGGAGTGGTACCAGTAGGTGCCGGCGTCCTTGGCGACGAAGCGGTAGACGAAGCTTTGCCCGGGGCCGATGGCGTCTTGGGTGACTCCGGCGACGCCGTCCTCGGCGTTCGGTACGTCGACGCCGTGCCAATGCAGGGTGATGCCTTCGGGGACGGACTCGTTGTGCAGGGTCACCTGGATCAGATCGCCTTGTTTCGCGACGATCTGCGGCCCGGGCGAGGTGTGGTTCAAGGTGTAGCCGCTCATCGGGCCGCGGCCGGGGACGTCGAAGCGCTCCTTGCGCGCGACGAGATCCACCGTGACGTCGGCCGGCCCGGATGGTCCTTTGAGCGTGCTGACGTCCTGCCCGTGGTGGGTGTGCGTCGCCGGCCCGCCGCCGTAGTCGGCGTACCCCATTGCCATCGGCGACAGGTCACCGGGCACCAGGCTGCGCTGCCAGAACCACGCGATCGGCGCCAGTACGACGAGCGTCGCCACCAGCGCGATCACCGTACGGCGACCGGGCCGCTTCGCCATCATCATGCCGAAGCGGACTGGCCGTCAGTTGCCAAAGGCATCTATGCGGTCGCCTCGGTGCTGGTCTCGGCCGATGCCGCCGTGGTCACGGTCGATGAAGCGGCCGCCTTTCTGGCCGCGATGCCGGCGACCGCGAGCAGTGCGAACGCGTTCGCTCCGTGCAGTGCGCCGACCACAGGTGCACCGAAGGAGGCGGCGGCCAGCCCGAACTGCAACGCGACCAGGCCGAACACGTACAGCGCCCACCTGACGCCACCCTCGACCTTCGCGAAGAACGAGATGATCAGCAGCAGGATCGCGAGCAGCGGGATGACCATGCTCCCGACGATGCTGTGGATAAGGTGGCCGACGTTGGGGTCCGAGTTCTTGTCGAACACCAGGCCGTCGTCGGTGTCCTTGAGGACGGTGAACCACGCGAGTGCGATCGCCATCGCCTGGATCACCACACAGATCGAGATCAGGCCGGCCAACGCACGGTATACAGACTTCATAATTCTCCCCAACCCCCGGAAATCCGTTACCTCATGGTGAGCCAGGTCACCCCAACGCACAAGAGGGTTATGCCCAAAAGGGCAGTTAGTTGTTCCGGGCAAACGCTCGATACAGATCGTGCAGGGTCAGTAACGGTTCGTTGCGGACCGGTGTTGTCAGCTGCTCGGCGACCAGTGGCGCGAGCGCTCCAGTCAGGACCACCGGAGGATCCAGGGCCTGCTCGGCGCAGATGCGGCTGACGAGACCGTCGATCATCGCCGCGAAACCGTGGACGGCGCCGGACTGGAGGGCCTCGACGGTGTTCTTGGCCACCACCGAGCGGGGCCGGACCAGTTCGACCCGGCGGAGCTGGGCCGCCGCGTTGCCGAGGGCATCGGTCGCGGTTTCGATGCCGGGGGCAATCACCCCGCCGATGAAGGCGCCGGCGGGGTTGACGACGTCGATGGTGATCGCCGTACCCACATCGACGACGACACACGGAGCGCCGTACAGGTTGACCGCGGCGAGCGCGTTGGCGATCCGGTCGGTGCCGACCTCGCGCGGGTTGTCCACCAGCACCGGCAGTCCGGTCTTCACGCCCGGCTCGACCACGACACCCGGCACGTCGTGGTAGTACCGCGCGACCACTTCCCGCAGCTCGTGCAGCACATGCGGTACGGCGGAACACACCGCGATCCCGCTCACCGGCGACTCCCCGCTGAGCAGGCCCTGGAGCAGCACCGCCCACTCATCCGCCGTACGACGGGGATCCGTGCCGACCCACCAATGCCGTTTGACCGTGCCCTCGAAGACCAGGCCGACCAGCGTCCTGGTGTTCTCGACCGCGACGGCTAGCAGCATCAGGCTTCCCGGAGATCCAAGGCGATGTCCAGTACGGGCGCTGAGTGGGTCAACGCTCCGACCGCGAGAAAGTCGACACCGGTCTCCGCGACCGCGCGGGCCTGGTCCAGCGTCAATCCTCCGGACGCTTCGAGCCGCGCCCGGCCCGCCACCTTCGAGACCGCGTCAACCAGCTGCGGCACGTCCATGTTGTCCAGCAGGATCAGCTCGGCACCGGACTCGACCGCGATCAGCGCGTCCTCGACCGAGTCCACCTCGACCTCGATCGCGATGTCCGGATAGGCCTTGCGGACCAGGCGAAACGCCTCGGCGACCCCACCGGCGGCGATCACGTGGTTGTCCTTGATCAGCGCCGCATCGGACAAGCCCATCCGGTGATTCTTGCCGCCGCCGCAGCGAACGGCGTACTTCTCCAGGATCCGCAGCAGGGGCATGGTCTTGCGGGTGTCGCGGATGACCGCGCCGGTCCCCTCGACCGCGTCCACCCAGCGGCGCGTCAGTGTGGCGACGCCGGAGAGGTGGCAGAGCAGGTTGAGGGCGGTGCGCTCGGCGGTGAGCAGCTGCCGCGTCTTGCCGCGAATCGTCATCAGTACGTCGCCCTCGTGCACGGAGGCGCCGTCGGTCACGCCGTGCTCGATCTCGACGTCGTCCGGCGCGGCGACCTGCCGCATCACCAGCTCGGCGATCTCCAGACCCGCGACGACGCCGTCGGCCCGGGCGACCAGCTCCGCGATCGACAGCTGATCGGGATCGACGGTGGACGTGGTGGTGACGTCGACGCCGCCGGCCAGGTCCTCCTCGATGGTGGCCCGGACGAGGTCGACGACCCGTTCCCTGTCGACGGTCTCATCCATGCTGGTGATTCTCCTCGGTCTTGTGCGGCACAAACGTCGTACGTGGGCCCTCGGCGGGAAGGGTGATGTCCAGATTGCCCGACCAGTTCAGGTCGTCGCGATCCGGGTGGTCCTCACGCCAGTGCGAGCCGCGGCTTTCCTCGCGCGCGGTGGCGGCGGCGATCAGCGCGGACGCGACCGTGACCAGGTTCGTCGCCTCCCAGCCCGGCGTACCAGGCTCACCGGCCGGCTGCTCGATCAGCTTGCCGAGCGTCGCCCCTGCCTCGGACAACCCGGTCGCGCTCCGGATCACTCCGGCTCCAACTGTCATCACCCGCTCCAGCTCAGGTACGACGTCCGCGTCGACCAGCCCGGGCACTCGGGTGTCGGCCGCTGGCTCGCGCAGCTCGGGCAACTCGTTGGCCAGCTGTGCGGCGATGCGACGAGCGAAGACGAGGCCTTCGAGCAGGGAGTTCGAGGCGAGGCGGTTGGCGCCATGAACTCCCGTACACGCAACCTCACCGCAGGCGTAGAGCCCGGGCACGGACGTCTGCCCGTGCAGGTCGGTCCAGACACCACCGGACGAGTAGTGGCACGCCGGCGCGACCGGGATCAGCTCGCGCACCGGGTCGATACCGTGCGACCGGCAGGACGCCAGGATGGTGGGGAAGCGGACCCGCCACTTCTCGTCGCCGAAGTGCCGGGCGTCGAGATAGACGTGATCCTTGCCGGTGGCAAGCATCTGCCGCATGATCGCCTTCGCCACGATGTCCCGCGGCGCCAGGTCGGCCAGCTCGTGCTGACCTTGCATGAACCGATTGCCCTCGTGATCCACCAGGAAGGCGCCCTCACCCCGGACGGCCTCGGACACCAACGGCTGCTGGCCTTTCGCGCTCTTGCCCAGCCACAGCACGGTCGGGTGGAACTGCACGAACTCCAGGTCACGCACCTTCGCCCCGGCCCGCAGCGCGAGTGCCATGCCGTCACCAGTCGACACGCTCGGGTTCGTCGTCGCGGCGTACAACTGGCCGATGCCGCCCGATGCGAGGATCACCGCGCGACTCCGGATCGCGCCGACACCGTCGAGTTGGCCCTCACCCATCACGTGCAACGTGACCCCAGCGACGGCGCCATCCGACGCGGTTAGCAAGTCGATGACCAGCGCGTGCTCGATCAACCGGATGTCTTTGGCCCGCTTCACCGCCGCGACCAGCGCTCGCTCGATCTCCGCTCCGGTCGCGTCACCACCGGCGTGGGCGATGCGGTTGCGGTGATGCCCACCTTCCCGCGTGAGCGACAGATCCCCGTCGATGGTGTCGAACCGCGCGCCCAGGTCGATCAGGTCGCGCACCGCGTCCGGTCCCTCGGTCACCAGCGCCCGTACGGCGTCCTCGTCGCAGAGCCCGGCGCCGGCGACCAGGGTGTCGTGCAGGTGGTCCTCGGGCGAGTCCTCCGGGTCGAGGGCCGCGGCGATACCGCCCTGGGCCCACTGGGTCGAGCCGGAGGCGACGACGTCCTTCGTCACCACCAGCACAGAGCCGAGTTCACGAGCCTTGAGCGCGGCGGTCAGTCCGGCGATCCCGGAACCGATCACCACCACGTCGACGGTGTCGGTCCAGCCGGGTTTGGGCGCGGCCAGCCGTTGGGGCACAGCGGGAGCGGTCATTTGGTGACCGTATCAACCGATTTCATCGGAGCGTGATGGAAATGTTGTCAATGAGACGAGTCGTACCTACCCGGGCGGCGATCAGCATGCGGGCTTCACCGGGGCCGATGACCGGGCCGAGGTCGGGCGCGCGCAGGGCCAGATAGTCGATCTTCACCGATGGCACGGCCTCGAGTTCGGCGTGGGCGGCGGCCATCACGGCGTCCGGACCGTTCATCCCGGCCTTTGCGCCGGCGGTGAGGGCCCGGTAGAGAACCAGCGCCTCGTCACGCTCGGTCTCATCCAGGTACCGATTGCGTGAGGACAAGGCGAGGCCGTCGGCCTCCCGCACGGTCGGCACCGGCACGATGTCGACGTCCCAGTCCAGGTCGCAGACCATCTCGCGGATCAGCGTGAGCTGCTGATAGTCCTTCTCACCGAACAGGGCCAGGTCGGGCGCCGTCAGGTGCAGCATCTTGGCGACAACCGTGAGTACGCCGGCGAAGTGCCCCGGCCGGACCATTCCCTCCAGCTCGTCCGCGAGCGGGCCCGGATGCACGGTGATGGACGGCTCGTTCGGGTAGAGCTCGTCGCGGGACGGGTTGAAGACCAGGTCGACGCCTTCGTTCTTGGCGATCGCCAGGTCGCTGGCCAGCGTCCGCGGATACCGGTCGAAGTCCTCGGAGGGCCCGAACTGCAACGGGTTCACGAAGATGGTCAGCACCACGCTGCCGTCCGGCCCGACCCGCTCGCGGGCTTCCGCCAGCAAGGCCGCATGGCCGTCGTGCAAGGCGCCCATCGTCATCACGACCGCGCGTGGGCGGATCGCCGCGGCCGCTCGCAACTCGGCCTTCGTCTGGGTCAGTCTCATCGCGGTGCCTCCCCTGTTCGATACCGATCCAGCACCTCTGTGAAACGGGCTGCCGTCTCGCCGTCCAGCCGTCCGTTCGCTGTCGCCAACTCCATCGTCGCGCGGGCCAGTTCGGCGTACGTGCTCGCTGGCGGGTCCCGCAGTACCGCAAGATGTGCTGCCACCGTGTCGACATCGCCCCGGGCAATCGGCCCGGTGAGCGCATCATGACCGGACCGCAGCGTGTTGTCGAGGGTTGCTGTCAGGAGCGGCCGGAGTGTCGCAGCCGGATCCTCGATCCCCGCTTCACGCAGTACGGCGAACGCCTGGGCCAGCAGGGTCGTCAGGTGGTTCGCACCGTGTACGACGCCCGCGTGGTAGAGCGCGCGATGCTCTTCGGCCACCCACTGCACCTGCGCCCCGAGCGCCTTCACCAGCCGCTCGACCATCGCCCTGGCCTCGGTCGGCGCGGTCGCCGTGAACACGACGTCGTCTAGCTTCACGGAGTCGCCAGTGAAGGTCATCGGCGGGTGCAGAGCCACTGGAGTCGCCCTGAGCCCTTGCAGCGGCTTGAGACCATGCGCCCCGGACAGGTGTACGACGTACTGATCGCTGGTGAGAGGTAGTTGGGCCGCCACCTCGTGGATGGCGTCGTCCGGTACGGCGACCAGGACGACGTCGGACCGGATGGTGACGTCGAAGGTGGTCAGTACCGGTACATGCGGAAGAAGCCGCGCGGCGCGTTCCTGTGACGCGCGCGAGCGGGCGGTGACCCCGACCACCGGGTGTCCGGCGGACGCCAAGGCTGCTCCCAAGGCGCTACCGGCCCGGCCGGAGCCGACAATGCCGATGCGTTCCATGCTCACTCTCTTCGTTCCAGTCCCGGCAGGGCGGGTACCAGACGACGTGCTCTCAAGGGTAGTGCTGACAAGCGTGGACAGTCGCCGAGTCGTGAGTCACAGATGGGAGGATCTTCTGCGTGAGCGACAAGTGGGCGGAGCGGACCGGGCTGACTGCGGTGCTGATCACAGTGCCTTCGCTGGCGGACTACACCGACAGGTGGCGATCGGTGTCCAGGTCGACCGCGCGGCCGCAGGTTCCGTTGACCGAGCTGATCCCACCGCACGTCACCGTGCTGGTGCCCTGGGTCGTCGAGCCGACGTCTGACGACGTACGGCGGCTGGCTGAGGCTGTGGAGTCGTTCGAGCCCTTCGAGCTGAGCTTCCCGACGGCTGGGCAGTTCCCGAACGGCACGGTGTGGCTGCGGCCTGAGCCATTCGCGCAGGTCGTCTCGCTGCTGTACTCAGTGTTCCAGGCCTTCCCGGAGTGTCCGCCGTACGGCGGTGAGTTCCCGGACCCGCATCCGCACCTGACCATCTCGTCGGCTTCGCAGGGCGGTCCTGCCGTCCTTGCTGAGGCTCAGGCGGCTCTGGCCGCTGCACCTGCGCCCAGCGTTCTGCTCTCCGAGTTGGGCTTGTGGCGGGAGGACGAGCAGGGTGTGTGGCGGCAGTTCGACGCAGTACCGCTGAGTTGACGACCTTTCGAGAGGCGTGGGACGCGGCGCTCTACGGACCTGACGGGTTCTATCGCCGGGAGCGACCGGCTGCGCACTTCCGGACATCGGTGCACGCGTCGGAGCTGTTCGGCCAGGCCGTGGCCCGGCTGGCACGTGCGGTGGGCGCTAGCGAGGTCGTGGACGTCGGGGCCGGCTCCGGCGAGCTGGGCCGCGTACTGCGTTCTGAAGGCCTCGAGGTGGTCGAGGTCGAGCTGGACGACTCGCTGCCCTCTACCGCCGGCCTGGTCATCGCAAATGAGTGGCTGGACAACGTCCCGTGCGAGGTAGCCGAGCTCGACGAGGACGGCGTACCGCGCTATCTGCTCGCGGACTGGTCCCTCGGCGATGTTGTCGAGGGCAACGACCTGGCGTGGCTCGAGACCTGGTGGCCGTTGGCCGAGCCGGGTGACCGGGCCGAGATCGGGTTGACGCGCGATCAGGCCTGGGCTGACGTCGTCGGGCGACTCGCTCCCGGCGGCGTCGCCGTGGCGATCGATTACGGCCATGTGCGTGCGGGCCGACCGCCGTACGGGACCGTGACCGGCTTCCGCGCCGGCCGAGAATGCGACCCCGTGCTGGACGGCTCGTGCGATGTGACAGCCCACGTGGCCCTGGACTCGCTCGGCGGCTCCCTTGTTATGCAGAGGGATGCGCTGCAGGCCCTTGGCGTTAGTGCGGCCCGTCCGAGCCTCGAGCTCGCTCAGACGGACCCACTGCGTTACATCGCCGAGCTGTCGTCGGCTGGTGAAGCTGCGGAACTGCTGGACCCGTCTGGGCTCGGTGGGTTCGGCTGGGTGTGGACAGCCGCCGACGAGGCCGCCGTACGACGCGCTTCCCGGGCTCTGTCGGCCTGAGCCGTCACCAGCGCTGCCGCCACGTTCACGTCCTGGTGGAGGGCGACGGCGTTGGTTGGGCCTAGCGGGGTGTGTATGGCGACGTTCGCGAGGCGGAAGCGGCGCTGAATGGGTCCTTGGCTCAAGGCAACCGACTGGGTCTTGTGGTGCAGCACGACAGACGTCTGGCGGCTCACCCAGCCGCGGACTGTGACGAGGACCTGGTCGTCGGCGCCGTACGCGAGATAGCGCCAGCCAATCGGGCGTAACCACTTCACTCGCTCTGGCGCCTGGTGCATCTCGATGCGGGACAGGTCGAGACCGGGCAGCACGCGGGCTAGTACGCCGGCGACCTCTGCGCGGTCACCCACTGGCAGGAGTTGAGCGCCTTCTCGGGCGTCGTCGCCGTCGGCCGGGTTGCCTACAAGACCGGCGATGTCCAGCTCTACCCGGGACCAGCCGATCAGACGCCAGATGAGCGGCTCAGTGATCAGCAGGCCTTGCACGCGCCCAGGCGGCACAGTCTGCCGCTGCACGTCGAACAGGCCGCGCTTGGTCCGCAGGCCGTCGTGGGTCTCAGACAGCGTGAAGCCATGATTGCCGACGACCTGCTTCCAGATCGGCTGCACCACACCGAGCAGCAGCGGCAGACCAGCGAACAGACCGATGTGGAAGTCCAGCACCGTGGTGGCCACGATCAGCCAGACCAGACCGCCGACGCTGGCAACCACTGTGGACGACAGCAGCGTCGCACCGAGCAGACGGCTCGTCGGTACGACGAGAAGCGGCTCCGGCTCGGGCTGCTGAGGATCGTGCTCTACGGCGTGCTGTCCCTTGGCCCGGAGTAGAAGGAGCGACCGGAGCTTGCCGGCTTCGTCGTACGTGAAGTAGCTCAGCTTGCCGTCGCTCTTGCCGCCGCCGGCGACGTCCATCCGCAGCTCGGCCATCCCGAACAGGCGGGCGACGAACGGCTGCGCGACGTCGATCGCCTGGATCCGGTCGAACCGGATGATCCGGGTCCGCCGGAACAGGAAGCCGCTGTCGACCCGGATCGCCTCGTCGGTCAGCTGCCACTTGGTGAACCACCAGGACAGCGCGCCGAGCAGGATCCCGCCGACCAGGACCGCCAGCAGACCGATCCCGGCGAGCTCGAGATTGGTGCGCAGGCTCTCGTTGTTCACCATCGCGACCGCGGCGACGACGAAGTACCCCCAGCCCTTGACGAACGGCGTCAGCGGGTGGAGACGCGCACCGGTCTTCTCGCCGGCCGGCGGCGGGGCAGTCTGCGGCTCGGCGGTCGGGCTGGGCGTCGAGCTGGGCGTCGGCTCGGTCACAGGCCCCGCGGGCCCGGTCGGCCCGGGTGTCGGCTCGGTCACAGGCCCCACGCCTGCGCCTGGCCGAGGGCGGAGAGGCGGTCACGCAGCCGGCTCGCCTCGTCCGGATGCAGCCCAGGGATCTTCGCGTCGGTCGCCGGCGTGGCCGTGTGCAGCTCCACCGTCGCGATCCCGAACGCCCGCTCCAGCGGCCCGGCCGCGACGTCGACGAACTGCATCCGCCCGTACGGGACGACGACCAGCTGCCGGAACATGATGCCGTGGCTGACCAGCAGTTCGTCCTCGCGTTCGGCGTACTTCCAGGACCGCTGGTTCCGCCCGATCAACACCCACGCCCAGGCGAAGCCGCCCGCGACCACGAGCAGCCCGAGTACGCCGTACGTCCAGCCCAGGGACATCCCGAGTGCGATCAGCGCCACGATCGCGAGGACGCCGAAGATGATCGCAGCGTTCACCCGCCGAACCGCGGCCAGCTTCGGCGACACCGGCGTCCAGCTGACATCCGAAGGTGCGAAGAGGTCGTCCACACCCTAAGCCTGTCACGAATGTGTGCCGTGGACGGTGCAGGTTGAGTGATGCTGGCGTCCAGGTGCGTGCATCGCAAGGCGGAGGAGCGTCCTCGATGCGGGTTTCATCGTGGACGCTCCTCCAACGCAGCGAGGTGCGTGCCTGGGCGTCAGCAGCGCCAACCTGCACCGTCCACGGCACACTATGGGTTATGAGTACCGAAAGAGTGGTGGGAGTCGGCGCGGGAGCCGCTGGGTTCGACCCCGCGTACGAGCGGGGTGGGACCGGGAGCGGCTCGGAGCTGGCGACCACCGACATGGTGCTCAACATCGGCCCGCAGCACCCGGCGACGCACGGCGTGCTCCGGCTGCGGCTGACCCTGGACGGCGAGCGGATCGTCGGTTGCGAGCCGATCGTCGGTTACATGCACCGCGGCGCCGAGAAGCTGTTCGAGGTCCGTGACTACCGGCAGATCATTGTGCTGGCCAACCGGCACGACTGGCTGTCCGCCTTCGCCAACGAGCTCGGCGTCGTACTCGCGGTCGAGCGGATGATGGGCCTGGAGGTTCCAGTACGCGCGATCTGGCTGCGCACCCTGCTGGCCGAACTGAACCGGGTGCTGAACCACCTGATGTTCCTCGGCTCCTACCCGCTCGAGCTCGGCGCGATCACGCCGGTCTTCTACGCCTTCCGCGAGCGCGAGACCCTCCAGGCGGTGATGGAGGAGTTGTCCGGCGGCCGGATGCACTACATGTTCAACCGGGTCGGCGGCCTCAAGGAGGACCTGCCGTATGGCTGGCTCGGCCGCGCCTCCGCCGCCTCGGCCGCGGTTCGCAAGCGACTGCCCGACATCGAGGACCTCATCCTCGGCAACGAAATCTTCCGCGCCCGTACGGTCGGTGTCGGCAAGCTCTCCCCCGAACTCATCGCCCAGTACGGCGTCTCCGGCCCGATCGCCCGCGCCTCCGGCGTCGACGCCGACCTCCGCCGCGACGAGCCCTATCTCGCGTACGACGAGTTGCTCCGCGACGGCGTACTGCGGGTGGTCACCCGGCCCGACGGCGACTGCTTCGCCCGCTTCTGGGTGCTGCTCGAACAGGTCAAGGTCTCACTCGACCTGGTCGACGCCTGCCTCGACAAGCTGTCGTCGATGCCGGCCGGGCCGGTCAACGTGCGGCTGCCCAAGATCCTCAAGGTCCCGGAGGGCCAGACCTACGCCTGGACCGAGAACCCACTCGGCATCAACGGCTACTACCTCGTCTCCCGCGGCGACAAGACCCCCTGGCGACTCAAGCTCCGCTCGGCCAGCTTCAACAACATCTCCGCGTTGCCGGCCCTGCTCCCGGGCACGGTCATCCCCGACATGATCGCCATCCTCGGCAGCATGTTCTTCGTCGTCGGCGACATCGACAAGTAGCGAGGTTTCCGGAACATAGTTTGCGCTGGGTGGCAGTGATCTTCCGGAAAGGTCAGCCGCCGGTCGCCTCGCGGACCAGTTCGAGGAAGGGGTCGGCGATTCCGGCCGCCACCGCGACCGTGCCGCGCGACTCCGGGGTGTGCTCTGAGCCGTCGACGTCGAGCACCCGGACGCCGGCCTCGCGGGCGATGGCGACGCCGGCCATTGTGTCCCAGGGCTTGTTGGAGAACATCACCATCGCGTCGAAGTGGCCGGCCGCGACCCAGGTCAGCGCGGTCGCCGCAGTGCCGATCTGGCGGATCCGCTGCACCCGCGGGATCAGCAGCCGAACGACCTCCAGGCGCTCCACGTTCAACGCGTCGGCGTCCGGCCCGACCGTATAGTCGCCCGCGGCAACCAATGCGTCGATCAGGTCGGTGCAGTCGCTGCCGCGAATCGCCGTACCGTTGCAGGTCGCGCCCTGTCCTTCGGCGGCGGCATACCTCGTCCCGAGCGCCGGCTGGTCGATCACTCCCGCCACCGCACGGCCCTCGGCGATCAACCCTAGCGAGATCCCCCACAACGGCGCCCCGTGGACGAAGTTGACCGTCCCATCAATGGGATCGAGCACCCACCGAACCCCATCGGTGGCACCGCCCTCTTCCTCACCGAGTACGCCGATCTCCGGCGTCTCGCGCTCCAGGAACGCCCGTACCTCTCGCTCGACCGCGAAGTCCACCTCGGACGCCATATCCCGGTCGCCCTTGAAGGTCAGCGCCCCCGGCCGCCGCGAGTCCGTCACCACCCGCGCTCGATCGACCGCAGCCTCGGCAACCTTCAGCAGTCCGGCGATATCCACAGCCCCGAACCTACGCGACCGCCTCAAGCCGTGCCGGGGCTGTCCGATCTACGGCGCCAGGACCGGATCGCCGTGATGGCACCAGCGGCGAGGACACCCGCGGCGGCGGCTTGGCCGGCCTTGCGGCGGCAGCCGAGGTTCTTGCAGGACGGGATCGGGTACGGCTGGCCGGGATTCAGCTCGTGCGTCTCGTCGGCCGAGACATAGGCGGACGTGGCCGGCGCATCCCAGCCGTCCGGGTTGAGCAAGCGGTACCAGTCCCGGTCCTCCCAGGCGGTACGGCGGCAGGTCACGTTGACGGACGGCGACTCGAACGGCGTCGGGCCAAGCCGGCCGATCGGGACATGATCCTGGTTGTAGACCGTGACATGCCCGTTCGGGTCGTTCATCGTCACGGCCGGGTAGTTCGCGTCCAGCCCCATACACTGCAGTATGAGGTGCGGCTCAGGAGGCGGCCAGGCCTCGCAGCTTGAGGTCGACGACGGTGGGGGCGTCGGCCTGGGAGTGCTTGTCGCCGGCCGCGACGACCGTGGCGACCTCCTGGTCGATCTTGTCCAGCCGCTCGTCGATCTTGTCCAGCCGGCGTTGCATCAGGTCGACGAACTCCGCGTTCTCGACCACCCGGGCGCTGGTGATCCGCGAGTACTCCTGAGCCACCTGGGCCCGTTCGTCGGCATGGGCGAGGCGTTCGACCAGGAGCTGGTGACGGACCAGCAGGGAGGCGCCGATGGCGACCAGGGCAGCGACGACCGCGGCGGCGCGCAGGATCCACTGATTCTGCGAGAAGAGGGCGATGGACACGCCCGCGCAGACGATGACCAGCAGCGAGTTGGCGACGGTGAGAACTGTGGCCTTGGTTCGACGGCGGCTACCCCTTGACCCCATGGACCGACATGTTAGGGGGTTTCGTCGGGGTCCTCGGGAATGCGACACGCACGTTCGAGCAACAATCCGGCCGTGACGACCAGCACAGAGACCACCGCCGCGGCACCGGCCATGATCACACGGTTGCGGGGCCCGGAAGAGCTCACCGCTTCCAGGAAGGATAACGCGAACCCTGTGTAAACACCGGTGCACAACGCGCCGACGAACGCACTCGCCTTACCGATCAGCAGCAGGAACACCGCGCGGGACGGTTCGACCCGTTCGCGCCGTACCTGGATCCGCTGGTGGGTGTTGCGGGCCGCCGCGAACAGCAGCGCGGCCAGGAACGCCCAGGCGATCAGGGTCAGCCAGGACACCGCCGGAGCCACCCCGCCACCGGACTCGATCGCCTTGACCATGGTCAGGCCGACCGCCGCCCCGAGGACGGCTATCGCGATCAGCAGCCGGCGCGAGGTCGGCCGGACCGAGCCCGGGCGCGGCGGCTCCTTGCCAGGGGCCCGGCCGGGCTCGGTACCGCCGGACACCACTACTGCAGCTCGAGGTCGAGCTTGGTCACGCCCTCGGTGCCGACCTTGGCGAGCAGCTCCGCCACCGGCCCGTGCCCGGGCAGCACCGCGTCCCGCTCGATGTCGAGCCAGGGCGCGAGGACGAACGCACGCTCGTGCGCCCGCGGATGCGGCACGGTCAGCTCCTCGGACTCGATCGTCTTCTGGCCGTACGTGATCAGGTCGACGTCCAGCGTCCGCGGCGCGCCCGGCACGCTGCGCTCCCGGCCGAACGCCTGCTCGATCGCGTGCGCGCGGTCAAGCAGCGTGTCGACCGACAGCGTGGTGTCGGCGAGCAGTACGACGTTCAGGTACGGCCCGGACTCCTCCGGGCCGCCCACCGGCTGGGTCTCGTAGACGGGCGAGACCTCGACCACCACGACGTCCGGGGTGTCCCGCAGCGCGTCGACCGCGCCCTGCAGGTTCGCCTCACGGTCGCCGAGATTGCTGCCGAGCGACAGGATCACCTGGCGGATCGGCTTGAGGCCACCGCTCAGGGTGTCCGCGTCGATGACGTGGGGACTAGGGGTCTCAGTCACGAGGATTCTCCGGCTCTGCGCTGCACGGTCAGGACAACGTCGTCGAACGGCACCGTGATCGGCGCCGAGGGTTTGTGGATGGTCACCGCGGTCGCTGTCACCCGCCGGTCGGCGAGGCACAGGTCGGCGATGCGCTGGGCGAGGGTCTCGATCAGGTCCACCGGATCGCTTTCGATCGCTTTGTGCACCTGTTCGGCCACCACCCCGTAGTTCACGGTGTCGGCCAGGTCGTCGGAGGCCGCCGCGGGCCGGGTGTCCAGCTCCAGCCGGACGTCCACGACGAACTCCTGCCCGTCGGCCCGCTCGTGCTCGAACACTCCGTGGCGGCCGAAGCCCCGAATCCCACGGATCTCGATCACGTCAGAGGGGAGCACGGGCCCACTCATTCCGCCTCCTCCGTTTGGCCCCCAGACGACAGTACCGGGGAGGCATGGTGGATCCACAACCGCCAGCCGGAGGAAGTTCTGCGGAAGACGTTGGTGGCCAGCGCCTTACCTCCGGCGAATCCCTCCTCGGGCGCACCCTCGCCCGACGACAGGACATTTTCCGTACACGTGACGTATGCCACGTCTTCATCCACCCGTACCTGCACGTCGGTCAGGAAGAACTGGATGTACGGCGTGTTGGCGAAGATCATCGCCCAGGCCCTCATCATCTCCGAGTACCCGTAGATCGCCGCGTTACCGGGGTGGATGCAGACCGGATCCGGCTCCGGCAGCCAGACCGCCGCCATCAGGTCCAGGTCACCGGCCTCGAACGCGTTGTAGAACGCGGTGTTGGCGTTCAGTACGACGTCCTCCACCGTGGCACCGCGCGCAGCACCCTCACCGTTGGTGCCGTGTCGCGGACCGCCGGGTCCGTCCGTCATGCCGTTCCCCATCTCTTCGCCACCCGGACCGCGTCCGCGCTGGGCGCCACCGCGTGGGCCCGGACACACCAGGCTCCCGCGGCGGCGGCCAGGGCGGATACAGCCGCGCTCGCATCGTCTCGTCGTACGGCCGGTCTGGGTTCACCGGTCTGCTCGTCGGCGAGCAGCCTACCGAGGAACGCCTTCCGGGACGCACCGATCAGCAACGGTCTACCCAGTACGGCGAATTCCCGCAGCCGGCGCAGAATCTCCCAGTTGTGGTCCGCGTTCTTGGCGAAACCTAGGCCGGGGTCGAGCGCGACCCGGTTCAGGTCGACGCCGGCATGGCGCATCGCCTCGAGGCGTTCGCCCAGTTCGGCGATCACCTCGGCGACGACGTCGTCGTACTCGGCCTTGTTCTGCATGTCGATCGAGTGTCCCCGCCAGTGCATGCAGACAAACGGCGTACGGCGATCTGCCACCAGCGGGAGCATGTCCGGGTCGGCCTGGCCGCCGGAGACGTCGTTGATCATCACCGCGCCGGCGTCGAGTGCGAGCGCCGCGACGTTCGCGCGCATGGTGTCGACCGAGATCAGCGCGCCCTCGGCCGCGAGGGTCTCGATCACGGGCAGGACCCGGCGGATCTCCTCCTCCGGCGCCGGGCGCTCAGCCCCGGGGCGGGTCGACTCGCCGCCGATGTCGAGCAGGTCCGCGCCCTCCGCGAGCAGCTCCCGCCCGTGCTTGATCGCCGCTCCAGGCTCGAACCACTCGCCGCCGTCGGAGAACGAATCCGGCGTCACGTTGACAACACCCATCACGAGACACCGGTCCAGCACCGGCAGCCCGTCAACATGTCCCGCCAACCCATTACCCACCCGACCACCGTAGTGGCCCCCACCCCCAACCCCAGACCCGAGGCCCGGAGCGGCTCAGTTCACGCCGAGCCGGGAGTTGTGGCCCGGGTATCCACCCCGCTCAGTTCACGACGAGCCGGGAGTTGATGACCTCGAGGGCCTCGGCACCCGCTCAGTTCATGACGAGTTGGGAATTCGTGGCTTCCAGAGCCTCGGCGATGGGCTGGGCATAGGACTCGTTGGTGCGGCCGGTCTTCTCCAGGCACTGGCCGTCGATGAGGGCGGCGCCGCTGGTGATGCCCTGGGCGTAGTTGCCGGTCATGTTCGCGCCGCCGGAGTCACCGGCCTCGACGCAGGCCGTGTGCTGGAACAGGCCGCGCACGATCCGGTTGTTGCCGTAGTTCACCGTGACGTTGCGGGCGACGATCTTCCCGCAGGTCCAGCCGGTGCTCTTCCCCGACTTGCACAGCGTGGAGCCGACCGTCTGGTTCGCGATCCCCTTGACCGCGATGTTCCCGGCACCCCAGCCCTCGACGTACCCCTGCTGGTCCCAGCCCTGGATCACGTCGACCGTGCCGTAGTCGTTGCCGGGGAAGCTCGACGACTGGGTGTTGCCCAGCACGTATCCGTTCCGCGAGAACGACGGCTTGCCCGCCGTACAGTGCCCGGCGGTGAGGAAGATCCGGGTGCCCTTCGAGGTCCGCGCGTTGAAGCCGAGCGAGCACACGTAGCCGGTGTTCTTGTCCACCTGGACCCCGCCGCGCAGGCTGAAGTCGTCGGCGGTGGTCGTCACCTGGCCGGCCGCGGTCCGGATCGTGACCTGGTCGCCGTTCTCCTTCGCCCGGCGGAGGAACCGCTCGGTGAACATGTCGTGCGCGCCGTTCGGCACCGTGACGACAACGGTCCCGGAGACGGGGTCGACGTACCAGGACCTGACCTTGCCGGCGCTCGAGCCGGTGGCGAGGCGGTTCAGCTCGCCCAGTACGGCGTTCAGCTGGCCGGCGGTGTAGCGGACCAGCTTCGGGATCGCACCGGCCTGGCGGACCAGCTCGGCGGTGGCCAGATCCGACACCGCGACGACCAGCGCGCCGGCGTCGTCGTAGTAGCTGCCCACCACGCCCGAATCCGACCCGAGCTGCGTCTCGAGCGCCTCCGCGACCAGCGGCGACTGCTCCGTCACCCGCCCGACGGCTCCCTGCTGACCCGGCTGGCCTGCCTTCTGCCCGGTCTGCTTGGTCCGCGTCTCAGCGGTGGCCCAGTTCGCCGCGACCAGCCCGGCAGCCGTCAGTACGACGACCCCAGCTAGTGCGGCGCCGACCCGGAAACGCCCCGACATCCTGTCCTCCCTCACGCCGGCACCCGATCCCCGTCGACCGAATGCCACTACGGAAAGTAAACGCTCGGAGACAGAATGTCCACAGGTTCCAGCTTTCAAACCACAACGACAGAGAGGCCGGGAAAGCTACGGCCGCCCTGGCAGGAGGGTGGGCAGGCGATGGGTCAGCTGACGATCAGGCTCATGGCTTCGGCTCGGGTGACCGGGTTGCGGAGCTGGCCGCGGACGGCGGAGGTGATGGTCTTGGCGCCGGGTTTGCGGACGCCGCGCATGGTCATGCAGAGGTGTTCGCACTCGATCACGACAATCACCCCACGCGCCTCGAGCAGCTCGACCAGGGAGTCGGCGACCTGGGTGGTGAGCCGCTCCTGCACCTGCGGGCGTTTGGCGTACACGTCCACCAGCCGCGCCAGCTTGGACAGCCCGGTGATCCGCCCGTCGCGGTTCGGGACGTACCCGATGTGCGCCACCCCGGTGAACGGCACCAGGTGATGCTCACACAGGCTCCACACCTCGATGTCCTTGACCAGGACCATCTCGTCGTGGCCGATGTCGAACGTTGTGGTGAGCACGTCCTCAGCCCGCTGCCCCAGTCCGCCGGTCATCTCGGCGTACGCGCGGGCCACCCGGGCCGGGGTCTCATGGAGCCCTTCGCGGTCGGGATCCTCGCCGATCGCGATGAGGAGCTCCCGGACCGCCCGTTCCGCCCGCGCATGATCGAACTTCGGCGACGTCATCGGGCCACTCCTCCACGACTCACTGGGACTCGCACGTTACCCGCTCGGTTAACCAGAACGCCGCCACCCGGAGCGGGTGGCGGCGTTCAGGAGCTCAGTCCTTCGGCGAGGGCGGCGTCGGGCCGCTGCCGTAACTCGGCGGCTTGACGGCCTCGTCCGGGCCGACCGCACCGCCCGGCAGTACGTCGGACAGCGAGCCGTTCTGCTCGCCGCGGGTCGGCACCGGCATCACCGGCGGCTGATCCGACGGCACCCGGGTGGACGAGCCGGTCCAGGCCGGCCGCCGCTCGCGCTTGATCACCGGGCTGAACACCCGGGCGATCTCGTGCTTGTCCAGGGTCTCCTTCTCCAGCAGCTCCTCGACCAGGTGGTCCAGCACCGCGCGGTTCTCGACCAGGATGTCGAAGGCCTCCTGGTGCGCGTTCAGGATCAGCTTGCCGACCTCTTCGTCGACCGCCGCGGCGATCTCCTCGGAGTAGTTGCGCTGGCTGCCCAGGTCGCGGCCCAGGAACGGCTCGCTGCTGTCCTGGCCGAACTTGATCGCACCCAGCCGCTCGGTCATGCCGTACTGCGTGACCATCGCCCGGGCGAGTGCGGTCGCCTTCTCGATGTCGTTGCTGGCGCCGGTGGTCGGGTCGTGGAAGACCATCTCCTCGGCCGCACGACCGCCGAGCATGTAGGCGAGCTTGTCCAGCATCTCGGACCGGGTGGTCGAGTACTTGTCCTCGTCCGGCATCACCATCGTGTAGCCGAGCGCCCGGCCACGCGGCAGGATCGTCACCTTCTGCACCGGGTCGGAGTGCGGCAGGGCCGCGGCAACGAGAGCGTGCCCGCCCTCGTGGTACGCGGTGAGCACCTTCTCCTTGTCCGACATCAGCCGGGTCCGGCGCTGCGGGCCGGCGATGACGCGGTCGATCGCCTCGTCCAGCGCCCGGTTGTCGATCACCTGCATGTTGCCGCGCGCGGTGAGCAGGGCGGCCTCGTTCAGCACGTTGGCCAGGTCCGCACCGGTGAATCCCGGCGTACGACGGGCAACGGCGGTCAGGTCCACGTCCTGTGCCATCGGCTTGCCGCGGGCGTGCACCTTCAGGATCTGCTCGCGGCCGGGCAGGTCCGGCGCGTCGACGGCGATCTGCCGGTCGAAGCGGCCGGGCCGCAGCAGCGCCGGGTCGAGGACGTCGGGCCGGTTGGTGGCCGCGATCAGGATCACACCGCCGCGGACGTCGAAGCCGTCCATCTCGACCAGCAGCTGGTTCAGCGTCTGCTCGCGCTCGTCGTGACCGCCGCCGAGGCCCGCGCCACGGTGCCGGCCGACGGCGTCGATCTCGTCGATGAACACGATCGCCGGGGCGTTCGTCTTGGCCTGCTCGAACAGGTCGCGGACCCGGGAGGCACCGACACCGACGAACATCTCGACGAAGTCCGAACCGGAGATCGAGTAGAACGGCACGCCGGCCTCACCGGCGACCGCACGGGCCAGCAGCGTCTTACCGGTACCGGGCTGGCCGTACAGCAGCACGCCCTTCGGGATCTTCGCGCCGACCGCCTGGAACTTGCCCGGTTCCTGCAGGAACTCCTTGATCTCGCCGAGTTCCTCGATCGCCTCGTCACAGCCGGCCACGTCCGCGAAGGTGGTCTTCGGGGTGTCCTTGGTGATCAGTTTCGCCTTGGACTTGGCGAAGCTCATCACCCGCGATCCGCCGCCCTGCATCGAGTTCATCAAGAAGATGAAGACGACCGCGATCAGCAGGAACGGGATCAGCGTGGAGAACACCTGGCCGATGAAGCTCGGCTTCGGGTTCTCGACGTCGTACCGCTCGATCTTGCCGTCGGAGAACAGGGTCTGCAGGTCGGCGCCGAGGGTGTTGCCCTGGCCGTCGACCCAGTGCGCCCGCACCTTGGTGCCGTCGGTCTTCTCGACCCTGATCTCCTGGTCCGGGTCGATCAGCGTCACCGACTTGATCGTTTTGTCGCTCGACGACTTGGCCTGCTGGATCAGCTGGACGACCTGGCCGGTCGGCTCGGTCTTGTACCCGGTCGAGCCGGTCAGGAGCTGTCCGATCACCAGTACGCCCAGGAAGGCGACGACGATCCAGAACAGGGGTCCGCGGAAGATGCGCTTCACGTCCATGATCGAGGCCTACGCCCCGTCCCTCCTAGCTCGGCAGGCCCGGGTTTGCGGGCTTGAGACGGTAACACCAGTCCAAGTGTCTCGTGCCGGGCAAGCCTGCCGACCACGAGGGTCACCGAACGACGGTACGAGCCAGTTGTACAGGCCGTCACCAAGTCTGCCCCGGTATCGCGGGCACAGGCACCCCTCCGGGCGCATTTCTGCCCAGATCCGGGCAACCCGCCTGAGTCAGGAGTAGACGTGCGGCGCGAGCGTCGCGACGCAGCGCAGGTTGCGGTACTTCTCCGCGTAGTCGAGCCCGTACCCGACGACGAACTCGTCCGGCAGCTCGAGCCCGACGTACTTGACCGGGACCGCCATCTTGGCCGCGTCCGGCTTCACGAACGCGGTGCAGAGCTCCAGCGAGGCCGGCTTGCGCGACTCCAGGTTGCTGACCAGCCAGCTCAGCGTCAGGCCGGTGTCGATGATGTCCTCGACGATCAGCACGTGCCGGTTGGTGATGTCGGTGTCCAGGTCCTTCTGGATCCGGACCACCCCGGACGACTTGGTGCCCGACCCGTACGACGAGATGGCCATCCAGTCCATCTCGATGTGCCGGCTGAACGACCGGGCCAGATCGGCCATCACCATCACCGCGCCGCGCAGGACGCCGACGATGAGGAGGTCCTTGCCCTCGTAATCCTGCTCGATCCGGCCGGCCAGTTCCCGCAGCTTCGCCAGGATCTGATCCTCGGTGTAATGGATCTTGCTCAGGTCCTTCTCGATGTCCGCCGCATCCACGTGGCTCAGCCTGTCACATCGATCCCGAGGACGATGAATCCGCCCCGTCGGACCGCGCGAACCCCCTGCGGCAGGTCGATCCATCGCTGTCCCCGCCAGCCGGTCACCAGCGCGTCAACAGCCGCGATGTGCCCGGCAGTGAGGTCAGTCGCCCTGCAGCCAGCCTCCAGCGCAGCCTGCCGGAGCACCCGAGTCCGTATGGCGTCAGGCGCCGTCTCGAGCACACCGACGTCGCAGTGCACCTCATCATCAGTACGACGTACTGCGCTCTCCGCGAGCTCAGCCGCGAGCATGTCGAGCGCATCCGCATCGGCCCGGAGCAGTCCCGCCGTACGGGCCAGAGCTTCGAGCACTCCAGGGCCGAGTGCCTCCTCCAGGATCGGGAGCACCTCGTGCCGGACTCGGACCCGGGTGTACTGCGGGTCGTCGTTGTGCGGGTCGTGCCAAGGGCGGAGCCCGGACGCCACGCATGCTGCTGCCGTAGTAGCGCGTGGCAGCTCCAGGAACGGTCTCCTGAGCAGTCCGGCAACCGCAGCCATCCCTGCCAGCGAGCGAGCACCAGAGCCCCTCGCCAGCCCCAACAAAACAGTCTCGGCTTGGTCATCGCGAGTGTGAGCCAGCAGTACGACGTCCGCCGCGGACTCGTCGGCCGCGTCGCGTAGAGCGTCGTACCGGGCTGTCCTGGCGGCTCCCTCGGGACCGCCCTCAGCACCGACCTCTACGGCCTTCACGTGGACCGGGTCGAGTCCGAGCGTGCGGCACTGTTCCGCGGCTGTCTCTGCGATCTGGGCAGAGTCGGACTGGAGGCCGTGGTCGACGATGACAGCACCCGCCTGCAGCCCCAGCTTGGGCGCTTCGAAGGCGGTCGCGGCGGCCAGCGCCAGGGAGTCGGTGCCGCCGGAGCAGGCGACCAGGACCGTGGTGTCTCGCGGCAGGTCGGCCAGCATGGCCCGGACCGCCTCCCGGGTCCGGGCGACGGCTGGGTGCAACCGACCGCGCCGGCTCTCCACGAGCTCCTCCGCTGCGTCGTGGTGCCTGCCCGGATGAGCGCCGCCGTCAGCGCTCCCGGCGTCAGCCGTGGAGTCGGGTGACCCAGGCATCGGGGTTCGCAATCTCGGTCTTGGTGGGCAGGGTGTTCGGGCCGGTCCAGACCCGGTTGAAGCCTTCCATCCCGACCTGGTCGACCACCCGGCGGACGAATGCGGCTCCGTCCTTGTATTGCCGCAGCTTGGCATCCAGGCCGAGCAGCCGCTTCAGCAGCTGGTCCACCGGGTTGCCGCTCTGCCGGCGCGAGGTGAACTTGGCCCTGATCGTGTCGACAGTCGGGATCACCGAGGGACCGACCCCGTCCATGACGAAGTCGGCGTGGCCCTCCAGCAACGACATGACCGCGGTCAGGCGGTCCAGCACCGCCCGCTGCTCAGGCGACTGCATCAGGTCCACCAGGCTCAGCTCGGCCTCGCCCCGTACCGACCGTGCCAGCCGCTGCACGGCCTCCCGGAACATCGCCGCGTACGCCGACGGGTCCAGCTCGGCCTGGTCGAGGAACAGCGCGATCTCTGCCCGCAGGTGGTCCCGCAACCACGGCACCGCCGTGAACTGCACCCGGTGCGTCTCCTCGTGCAGACACACCCACAACCTGAAGTCCCGCGGTACGACGCCCAGCTCGGACTCCACGTGCATGACATTGGGTGCGACCAGCAGGAGCCGGCCGGTGAGACCAGGCCGGTCCGGATCCGGCTCGGACGGGTAGAACGGGTCGAACTGGCCCAGCACCCGGGAAGAGAGGAAGGCGAGCAGCGCACCGGCTTCGATCCCCGTCACCCGCGAGCCGACCGCGGACGACAGCCCGCCGGAACGCTCGGCCTTCTCGCGCAGCTTCTCCGCCAGCGGCTTCAGCACGGTCCGGAAGCCGTCCGCGTTCGCCTGCACCCAGCCGGGCCGGTCCACGATCACCACCGGCGCGGTGGCCGAGGTCGCGTGCAGCCCGGTGAACTCCCGCACGTGGTGCTCGGAGTCGGCCGCGAACTGGCGCAGCTCGGCGACCACCTGATCCGCCTCGGCCCGACTGACCGCCGGCCCGGGCCGGAGCAGCTTGCGCGCCACTCCCGTCGCCAGCTGCCAGTCGACCATCTCGGCCGTGGTCCCGCCTTCCGCCGTACTCATGTTCCGACCCTAGTCGGTATGTCCCAACAAGCGCCTGTTCTCAGGAGGCGCAGCCGCAATTGGCGAGCGCTGCGGCGGCTCGGTCGAGGGCTGCGCGTGCGGCCAGAGTCTTCGGGACCGCAACGCTGTCAGACGCGACTGCGAAGACCAAAAGCGTGCCAGTGCGGTCGCGGGCGTAGCCGGCCAGGCTGTGGACGCCGGTGAGCGTGCCGGTCTTCGCATGGACCAGTCCGGTTCCGGCGCTGGCGCCAGGCCCGGCGAAGCGGTCCTCGAGACTGCCGCTGAACCCTGCAACCGGCAGCCCGGTCAGCAGGTGCCGCAGCTCCGGGTGCTGGCTCGACGCCGCAACCCGGACCACGCCGGCCAGCAACTCCAGCGGGACGTGGTTGATCCGGGTCAGGCCGCTTCCGTCGTAGATCTTCGCCCTGCTGACGTCCAGACCGAGCTGGGTGAGGGTCGCGCGTACCCCTTTGATCCCACCGGCGTACGACCCGCCGTTCTTGGTGGCCAGCCCCACCTGCCGCAGCAGAACCTCGGCGCCGTCGTTGTCGCTGTGCAGGTTCACGTACTCGACGATTTGCCCGACGGTCGGCGACAACACCTGTGCGACTGCCTGGGCGGAGGCCGGCGCGTCCGTGGGCCTGGGCGGGTTGGCCACCGTGATGCCAAGGGCCTTCAATTGAGCGGAGAAGACACTGGCCGCCGCTTGCGACGGAGAGTCGGCCCGCTTCGCCTTGCCCGAGGTCAGGCGCCCCTCGTTCACCCAGAGCGCGGAGGTGCGCGCCGCGATGCCTTCGGTGATGTAGTTCGGCTCCCAGTTCGCGTTGGCGGCCGGTCCGGTGAACAGCGAGGCGTCGTACCCCAGGGTGATGCTCCGGACGCCCTGAGCCTTCAGCGCCTTCGCCGTACTCGCGGCGAGGTCCTGCAACGTCGCGGGAGTGGGGTAGGCGCTGGAGTCGCTCGGGCGCTTGGAAGCGAGCAGCGGGTCGCCGCCACCGACCAGGACGATCGAGCCCTTGGCGACGCTGACGACCTTCGAGGTGAACCTGTGGTCCACTCCCAGCGTCTCCAGCGCCGACACCGTGGTCAGCAGCTTCAGCGTGGAGGCCGGGGTGTACGTCGTCGCCGTACCAGCGGAGAACACCGGCTTGCCGCGGGAGGCGTCGTACACGTAGATCCCGCGGTGCGTGCCGAGCGCGGGGTCGGCGAGGATCGGCGCCAGCACCTTCCGCACCCCGGCAGCCGTCGGCGCGACGCCTTCGGTTGTCGCAGGGCTCAGCACTGCGGGCGCGGTCCGCTCCTGCGAGGCTCCTGCGCTCGCGCCGCTGGCCGGGCTCAAACATAGAGCCGTGGCCAGCAGCGTGACGAACACCGCACGGGGAGGACGGACCACCGGGCTGCTCCTGTCAATCGGTCGGTCGGAACCGTGACAGTATCTGCCGTATGGAGTTCGACGTCTTCATCGAGATCCCCAAGGGCACCCGCAACAAGTACGAGCTGGACCACAAGACGAACCGTCTTCGGCTGGACCGGACCCTGTTCACGGCCACCCAGTATCCGTCCGACTACGGGTTCATCGAGGACACCCTCGGTCAGGACGGCGACCCGCTGGACGCACTGGTGCTGCTGACGGAGCCGACGTTCCCCGGCTGCCTGATCCGGGCGCGGGCGATCGGGATGTTCCGGATGACCGACGAGAAGGGCCCGGACGACAAGGTCCTCTGCGTGCCGGCCGGTGACCCCCGCCAGGAGCACCTGCGCGACATCCACCACGTGCCCGAGTTCGACCGGCTGGAGATCCAGCACTTCTTCGAGGTCTACAAGGACCTGGAGCCGGGCAAGTCCGTCGAGGGCGCCACCTGGGTCGGCCGCGCCGACGCCGAGGCCGAGATCAAGGCCTCCTTCGACCGCCTGAAGACCCAGGCCCACTGGGACTAGGCCGTGTCTCTCGATCCCCTGCCGTCGCGAGCAGGTGCTCGGCGGAGTGCCTCGGTGCGCTGGAGTGAAGGGCTCGATGCGGATCCATCATGCCCTTCACTCCAGTGCAGCGAGGTGCCCGCCGAGTGCCGCGCAGTAGGCAGGGGATCGGGAGACACGGCCTAATCCCCGGTCAGCCGGTCCAGTAGCTGCAGCAGGGTTTTGCGCTCTGTTGCGGTCAGGGGCTCCAGGAGCTCCGACTCCGCCGCGAAGATCAGCTGGTCCATCGCGACCAGCTGTTTCTCCCCGGCCTCGGTGATCGCGACGATCTTCCGTCGCCGGTCCCCCGGATCAGTCCGCCGTACGACGTACTCCAGCTCCTCCAGCTCGTCGAGCAGCGTGACCAGGTCGCTCCGGTCGAACCCGATCCGGTCGGCCAGCGTCGCCTGTGCCGCCTCGCCGTCGTCGGCCAGACTCGCCAGCACGTGATAGTGCTGGCTCCGCACGTCCGCCGCGGCCATGTGCTGCCGGACCAGCCGCTGTGACTGCTGGCTGGCCCGCCCCAGCGCCCACAGCACCCGATCGGCCAGCCGGTGCTTCGACGACTTCATCCCGCCACTCTAGGGGTTGACCTGGCCGGCACTATCGTGGGAATCTCCCATTATTTACACCTCCCACGATATGGAGATTCTGATGCGCGCAGTGCGCTACCACGAGTACGGCGGCCCGGAGGTCCTGCGACTGGAGGACGTCGCCGTACCGGAACCCGGCAGCGGCCAGGTCCTGATCGAGGTCGAGGCGATCGGCGCCAACGCGATCGACGCGGCCCTCCGGTCCGGCAACACCCCGTGGGACAGACCGTTGCCTGCCGCTCTGACCGGCGACGTCGTCGGCCGGATCAGCAAGCTCGGCCCCGACGCACCTCCTGGAGTCGCCGTAGGCCAGCGGGTCGCCGCGCTCGCCGAGGACGCCTTCGCCGAGTACGCCGTCAGCGACTTCGTGGTCCCGATCCCCGACGACGCCGACGCGGGCGAGGCATCGATGATGTCGATGACCGCGCCACTCGCCCTCCGGCTGCTCGAAGCCGGCCGGATCCCCGCAGGCGGCACGATCCTGATCCACTCCGCGGCCGGCACGATCGGCCACCTGGCCGTCCAGCTGGCCCGCTTCTTCGACCCGAAGACGATCATCGGTACGGCGTCCTCCGCCGCGCGACTCGACTTCATCCGCTCGATCGGCGCCGACGCCGCGGTCAACCTGACCGACGAGAACTGGCCGGACCAGGTCCGCGCGGTCGCACCCGATGGTGTCGACACCATCCTCGACGCCGTCGGCGGCAAGGTCTTCGACCAAGGCATGGAACTCCTCAACCCGCTCGGCACGATGGTCACGTACGGCGCGATCAGCGGCGAACTTCCAACCGTCCCCGCAAGCTCCCTGTTCGGGTTGAAGTCGGTCACCGGCGTCGGCATCGTCGGCTGGCGCACGATCCGCCCCGCCGAGGCCCGCGCAGACGTCGCCGAGGTCGTCCGCCGCTGGCAGGCCGGAGACCTACGGCCGGTCGTCGACACCACCTATCCGCTGGCCGAGGTCGCCCGCCTCCACGAAACCCTCGACGCACGCAAGAACCTCGGTCGCCTGATCGCGATCCCCTGAACCTCACCACCCCAGCCGACCAAGCACATCCACCCCCTCCCTAAACCGGTTTGGGGAGCAACACCCACCCGAAACGACCAGCCGCACTCCCCAAACCCGCTCGAGAGGTGAGGCAAGCTCGGCCCCACCCGGTCCGGCGCGCCGCCGGCTCGCCCCGTCTGGCGCGCCGCCGGCTCGGCGCCGTCCGGGCTCGGCCGGGTCACCCGACTGGGGCCGGCTTGGGTCGTTTGGGGAGCGGCGCCTGTCGAATTGAGTGTGCGCCGCTCCCCGAAGCGGTTTAGTGGTGGGCGGCAGCTGTCCCCGAAGCGGTTTGGGGCGTGAGGGCGGTGGTGTCGGCTTAAAATCTGCGGGTGGAGCTTCGGCAGATGCGGTATTTCGTGGGGGTGGCCGAGGAGCTGCATTTCGGGCGGGCGGCCGAGCGGTTGTACATCTCGACGCCGACGCTGAGCCAGCAGATCAAGCAGCTCGAGCGCGAGGTCGGCACCACCCTGCTGATCCGGCACAGCCGCGGCGTCGAACTGACTCCGGCCGGACAAGTGTTCCTCGCTCGCGCCCGCGAGACGATCCAGGCGGCCGGCCTGGCGCTGAAGGACACGCGGCGGGCGGCCGGCCTGGACGAGCCGGTGCTCCGCCTCGGACTGCTCAACGGCGTACCGGGATGGTTGCCCGCGGCCCTCGAACAGCTCGCCACCGAACGCCTCCCGGACAGCACCGTCACCCTCTCGGCCGGCACCACCACCGAGCAACTCCGGATGCTGACCGCGGGTGAAATCGATCTGGCTCTTGTCCGTACGCCGATCACGTTGCCGCCAGCAACTATGTCGGAAGACCTGGCCGAGGAAGAGCTCGGCGTGTTGCTGACAGCAACACATCCGCTGGCCGCGAGTACGGAGATCACCTTCGACGATCTCACCGGTCTGGAGCTGATCTGGATCCCGCGGGCCGCGGCACCCGAGTTCTACGACGACGCGATCGCCCGGCTCCGCAGCCGGGTCCGGATCAGCGACATCAGTATGAGCCAAGCCCAGCTGCGTTCGGCGCTGCTGGTCCGGCGGGAGGCGATCAGCCTCGCATCACGCCGCGCCGCGACCCCCGACGTCGTCTGGCGACCGCTGAAAGGCCGCCCGCTGATCGCGCAGTACGCCGCCGTCTGGCGCACTGACTCACGCAACCCGGTGCTGCAGGCAATGACCGTTAGCCCCGGCCTAACGGTGGTTAGACAACAAGTCGTGGATGACTGAGGCCTTGGGTGGTTGGCTCGAATCAACCATCCAAGGAGGTTTGAGGTGCATGTAGTCATCGTCGGCGGCAGCTCCGGTATGGGCCGCGCGCTGGCCGCTGAACTGGTTGCCCAGGGCAGCGAAGTCACCGTGGCCGGTCGTTCACTCGACAAGCTGCAGGCGGTACACAAGGAACTCGGCGTCCGGACCGTTGCCATGGACCTCGGTGTCGAAGCCGACATCGAGAGACTGTTCGAGACCACCGGCAAAGTCAGCCACATCGTCACCACCGCGGCCGACGTCGGCGGCGCCTACCAGCCGATCAGCGAGTACGACGTCGAGGCCGCCCGCTCGGCGGTCGACTCCAAGCTGCTCGGCCCGCTCCTGCTGGCCAAGCATGGTGCGCCACTACTCGAACCGGGCGGCTCGATCGTGTTCACATCGGGAATCGCGGCATACCGTCCGGGGCCGAGAGCATCGTTGCTCGCGGCACTCAACGGCGCGCTGGCATCGCTCGCATCCGCGCTGGCTGTCGAACTCGCGCCCGTACGGGTCAACGTCGTATCGCCCGGCTGGGTGGACACGCCGATCTGGCAACACGTCGCCGGCGACGCCACAGCGGCGACGCTGGCCGCGATGGCCGAACGCCTGCCGGTCGGGCGGATCGGCCGCACCCAGGACATCGCGGACGCGATCATCGCCCTGCTGCGCAATGGATTCATCACTGGCACCGTCCTGCACGCCGACGGCGGTCACCGGCTGGTCTAGTAGGAAGCACTACGGTCGGCCGAAGAAGTCGGGCGGCTCCCAGTAGTACACGCTGTCGATCTGCACCGGCTTGCCGGTCCGCGGCGCGTGGATCATCTCACCGTCGCCGAGATACATCGCCACGTGGTGGATCGTGCCCGGGTCGTCCGGGTTGATCGCCCAGAAGATCAGGTCGCCGGGCCGCAGCTCGTCCTCGTCGATGTGCTGGATCTGCTCGTACTGCGCGACGCTGTAGTGCGGCAGCTGCACCCCCGCCCGCTCCCAGGCGCCCTGGGTCAGGCCCGAGCAGTCCCACCGCGACGGCCCGGTGCCGCCCCACAGGTACATGTCACCGAGCTGGGCGAGCGCGAAGTTGATCGCAGCCCGAGCGCCCTTCCGCGAACCATGACCCGGGTTGGGCCGATCAGGCATCGGCTTGTCGTGGTGCTTCTTCTGCTCGCGCTTTTCCCGCGCCTTCTCGGCCGCATCCCGGGCCCGCTCGGCGGCTTCCCGCGCCCGCTCGGCGGCTTCCCGGGCTGCGATCCGGCGGCGCAGCTCGGCGGCCTTCTTCGCAGCGAGCGCGGCGGCTCGTTGTCGCGCAAGCTCCTCGAGCCCCCGTTGCCGCTGCGCGGCCACCTGGATCGACGTGTTCTGCAGTACGGCGAGCTGAGCGATCGCCTGCTTGCGCTGGACCCCCATCGCCGTCACCGCCGACGCCTGCGCGGCCTCCGCCGCCTCGGCCGCCTGCTTCGCCTTCGCGGCGGCGTCGGTCGCCGCCTTCACCTTGGTGACGGCCTGGTCGGCCTGCACCTTGAACAGGTTCGTCACCACCTGCGTTGCGGTGAATCGCAAGTACGAACCCTGCATCGCGGCCGACACCGAGTGCGCCGCGCCGGCGGAGTCGAGCAGTTGCTGCGGGCCCTCCGCGGAGAACAGCGGCGCGAGCTTCGCCACATCGCCACCACCTTGGTACGACGCCGCGGCGAACCGGCCGATCTGCTGTCGCTGGGTCGCCAGCGTCTTCTCCGCCTGAGCCGCGCGGGCGGCGGCGGCCGCAGCGTCCGCCTTCGCCAGCTGCAATTTGTAGACCGCGCCGTTGTAGGCCTCGTCCGCGATGCCGGACTGGACGCCGAGCTGCTCGAGCCGGGCGTTCGCCGCGGCCAGCTGCTGCTCGATCGCCTTGACCTGAGCGGCCTTCGCGGCGGCGGCCTGCTTGGCCCGCTCGACCGCGGCCTTGGACGGAATCACCGGCGGCTTGGGTTTGGGGTCGGCCTGCGCCGAGACCGGGATCAGTGCCATCGAGCCGGCCAGGCAGATCGCCAGCACCCCGGAGAGCAGTGCCCTGCCGGTCTTCCCAGTGCCCGCGACCCGCCCGCCGGACGTGGCCCGCGAGGGCGTCCGCATCGGGAGGTTCCTTCCGCCGGTCACGAGCCCCTTCCCCAGGGTTCGTGAACTTTTGGTCCTCTTGGACCTCATAGGCGACACTAGTTGCCTTCAGCCCCATTGGGAACACTTTTCACACAAGTAACTTTGTTGCACCTGCGTGTCGACTTGACAAACTACAAGCTTGTAATTCCACACCGCCCGTGACCAAGCAGGTGCCGAGGGCAGAAAAACGGCGCCCGCCCGGCAAAGCCGGAGGGCGCCGTCAAACGTTTGGTTCAGCGGAGGTTGTACGAGGCAACCACCGGTAGATGGTCCGAGGCGAGGCTCAGCGGCACCGACGCGGCCGTCGGCTCCAGCTGTGAACTATGCAGCAAATAGTCGATGCGGGCGGTCGGATTGTCAGCCTCGATCGTGTAGCCGGGACCGACGCCGACCTCGGGCCAGGTGTCGTTGAGCAGCGCGGTCAGCGTCTTGATCTCCGGAGCGTCCGGACGCGCGTTCAGGTCACCGACCAGCAGCGTCGGCGTCGTCGACGTCCCCAGCAGCGAGACCACCTTCTGCGCCTGTTCGAGTCGCTCGGAATTGTTGTTGCTGGTCAGATGCGTGTTCGCGAATCGCAGGTCCGCCCCGCGCACCTTGATCGACGCAACAGCCAGACCGCGCTGCTCCCCGGTCGGGTAGAGCGGCAGCAGGGTGTTGCTGAAGTCCTGGATCGGGTACCGCGAAAGGATCGCCGTACCGTATTGCCGCCGCGGCTCGCCTGGATTCAACGGCGGCAGATCCAGGTTGGCGGCGTACGCGTAGTGCATCTTCAGGCGCTGCGCGAACCACGCCGGCTGGTCGACCCAGTTGCTGCGCGCACTCCAGTGCCGGTCGACCTCCTGCAGCCCGACCACATCCGCACCGGACTTCTCGATCAGTACGGCGATCCGCTCCAGATCGAGGGCACCGTCGATACCGGCGCCGTGGTGGATGTTGTACGTCATCACCGTCAAGGGACGGGCGGGCCGGCCGGTGGATTCGGCGGCGGCCGCGGTAGGCAAGAGCATCAGCAATCCCGCGATCGTGACCAGCAGAAGTCTGCGCATGCTCTCAATCCTGTCGGGAAAGCGGCGACACCCGCGGGAAATCCGGGTGTCGCCGCCCGGAACATCAGTGCGCCAGCCGCGCGACCGCGCCCTTGGCACCGGAGGCCCAGCAACCGGCCTGGAGTCCGTGACCCGCGCACTCCACGCTGTCGAAGCTGCCGTCGTAGAACTGCTTCCAGCTGCGTCCGCCGTCGTAGCTGACATCGCTCCCCGACGGTCCCACCGCGACCACGGTTGACGCGGCCCACGGCACGAACGCCGACCCACTCCGGTACCCCTTCGGCGCCTTGTCCGCCGGGACCAGCTTCCAGGTGCGGCCTCCGTCGGACGTGACGGAAGCGGCCTTCACGGCCTCGGTCGGCTTGAGGAAGTCGCCGCCGACCGCGACCCCGAACAGCGGACCGCGGAACGCCAGGCTGAAGATTCCCGCCGCATCGCCGCTCGCCATCGGCGAATCCGCCACCGTCCAGCGCTTCCCACCGTCGACCGTCCGGAACACCCGAGGCCGATCCCCGCCGCCGGTCGCGAACCACGCCGTACGTCCAGGTCCGGCCACCAGGCAGGTCCCGCTCGCCGCGAACGCGAACTCGCCCGGCAGCGCGTCCGGCATCCCGGCCGTCGGCTGCACCTGCCACGACTTGCCGCCGTCAGACGTCGCCGCGATCCGGAACTTCCCGTCCACGGGGTCGCTCAACGCCAGGCCATGCTTGTTGCTATTGAAGGCGAGGCAGTCGTAGAACGCATTCGGGTCGGTGTTCCGGAACGTCTCGGTCCACGACTTGCCGCCGTCCGCGGTCCGGTAGATCCGCGAGTCTTCGCCGGTCCCGATCGACAGGATCACCGCCCGCTGAGCGTCGAACGCCTCCACATCCCGGAACTGCAACGCCGACGCCCCGGCCGGACTCACGTTCTGCCAGCTCTTCCCGCCATCAACAGTCCGCAGTACCGTCCCGCCGGTCCCGCCCACCCACGCGACGTCCTTACTGACCGCCGACAGCCCCCGGAACTGCGCCGTACTCCCGGTCGGAGTCAGCTCCCACTGGTACGACGGACTCGCCTGGGCGGGGACGAGCTGAGACATCAACAGCAGACCTCCTGCCGCAATCGCGGCCACACGCAGGATTCTCATCCGCGCAACCTAACCCACTCCGGCGCCCGTCCCGAAGACCTTCAGCGGTTCAACGCACCGGATCGAGTGTCTGACTTCCGAGCACTGCCAGCAGTTGCAGCTTCTCCGCGCTCTCGCTGCCGGGGGTCGCGGTGAAGACCAGGAGGGTCTGCTGCCGGTCCCGGTTGTCGATCAGCTCGCAGTACAACTCGAGCTCGCCGACGACGGGGTGGTTGAACCGCTTGGTCCGGCTGTGTGCGATGCCGATCTCGTGCGCGTCCCAGATCTCCGCGAACTCCGGACTCAGCTTCTGCAGTGCGTGAACGATCGAGGCGGCGTACGACTTCGGGCCGTCGGCCGTGACAACCGATCGCAGCGACGAGACGAGGACCCGGCTGTGCGTCGAGACCTCGGGTTCGCGATACATCGCCCGCGACGACGGATCGGCGAACCAGCGATAGACCTCGCTGCGTGCCATCCCGGTGTAGTTGGTCTGCTCACCGGCGAAGGCAATGTGGGCCGGTGTCTGCGCGAGTGTCTCGCCGCACCGATTGATCAGCATCGCGGGCGTGTCTTGCAGCCGGTCGAGGATCCGCAGCATCCCCGGGTCGACGTGGCAGTCGCGCGTCGGCCGCGGCGGCGTACCGTGCCCCGCGAGTACGAACAAGTGGTCGCGCTCCTCCATCGTCAGCCGCAGTGCGCGAGCGATCGAGCCCAGCATCTCCACCGACGGCTGCGGACCCCGGCCGCCTTCCAGTCGGCTGTAGTAGTCCGTCGACATCGAGGCCAGTGCCGCGACCTCCTCGCGCCGAAGTCCAGGCGTACGACGGCGCCGGCCACGCGGCATCCCGACGTCCTCGGGCTGCAGGGCCTCGCGGCGTTTGCGCAGGAAATCGGCCAGGTCGCTGTACTCCATGCATCCAGTGTCCCGAACCGTCGGCCGTTATCCACTGCTTGCCAAGCAGTGGCTGAACCGAGCCTGGTTCGGTCCGCGAGACGGCCACAGCCTGGAGCCATGAAAACGACTGGCAACACGATCTTCATGACCGGCGGTACGTCGGGTATCGGCCTCGGACTGGCCCGGAAGTTTCGCGACCTGGGCAACACAGTGATCATCAGCGGTCGGCGCAAGGACCTGCTGGATCAGATCGCCGCCGAGGACGGCATCGAGGGCATCACCCTCGACGTAGCCGACCCGGACTCGATCACCGCCGCCTTCGAGACCGTCACCACGCAGTACCCCGACCTCAACGTCGTGGTCACGATGGCGGGCATCATGCAGATCGAGGACCTGCACGACCCGGCCCACCTGGCCACGGCCGAGCAGATCATCGACATCAACCTGCTCGGGACGATCCGCACCATCACCGCGTTCACGCCGTACCTGCTGAAGCAGCCGGACCCGGCGATCCTCACCGTCACGTCCGGGCTGGCGTTCGTGCCGCTGGTGATCACCCCGACGTACAGCGCCACAAAGGCAGCGATCCACAGCTACACGCAAAGCCTGCGGAAGCAGCTCGCGGACACCCCGCTTCAGGTGATCGAGGTGGCCCCGCCGGCGGTCCGGACGGCTCTGCTCAACCAGGAGAACGACGAGCGCGCGATGCCGCTCGACGAATACCTGACCGAGACCGTCGAGCTCCTCCAGCAGCACCCCGGCGCCGACGAGATCCTGGTCAACCGCGTCCGCTTCCTCCGCGACGCCGAACGCGAGAGCCGGTACGACGCAACGTTCACAGCGCTCAACGGCTAGTCAGACAGGGCTTCTTCGATGCGTTCGACCTTGGCGGTGAGCTGACCGGTGTAGCCGGGACGGATGTCGGCCTTCAAGACCAAGCTGACCCGCGGCGAGACGGCCGCGACCACGTCGACAGCCTGCTTGACCACCGCCATCACCTCGTCCCACTCACCTTCGATATTGGTGAACATCGCGTTCGTCTCGTTCGGCAGGCCGGAGGCGCGGACCACGCGAATGGCTTCCGCCACCGCCTGGCTCACGCCTCCGGTCTCGTCACCCGCGGACGGGCTGATGCTGAATGCAACGATCATGCATCTAGTGTCCCGTTCACGGCCTTGTTTGCACGATGGCGGTGTCCAGGTGCGTGCATCGCAAGGCGGAGAAGCGTCCTCGATGCGGGTTTCATCGTGGACGCTTCTCCAACGCAGCGAGGTGCGTGCCTGGGCGCCGCCAGCGTGTGAAGAAGGCCGTTAACGGGGCACTGGTTTGTCAGCACCCTCCTCGGCCGCACGGCGCTCGGCCGCGGTCGTCGTCAGCAGCGACTTCTCCTTGATGAACAAGATGGCGACCAGCGCCAGTACGGCGATCGGCACCGAGATCACGAACAAGTCCGCGGTCGCGTTCCCGTACGCCTCCTGGACGGCGACCTTGACCTCCGGCGACAAGGTCTTGAGGTCCGGCACGGCACCGCCACCGCCCGAGGACCCGTCCATCCCGAGCGACGTGGCGACCCTGTTCGCGAGTACGGCGCCCAGCGCGCTGACGCCGATCGTCCCGCCCATGCTCCGGAAGAAGCTGACCACCGACGTCGCCGCTCCGAGCTCTCGCGCCGGTACGTCGTTCTGCGCCGCGAGTACGAGGTTCTGCATGACCAGACCCACGCCGACACCGAGGACCGCCATGAACAGCGAGATCCGGACGGTACCGGTGTGCGCGTCGATCGTGCCGAGCAGGCCGAGCCCGACCGGCAGCAGCACACCACCGGCGACCAGGTAGATCTTCCACTTGCCGTACTTCGTGATCAGCCCACCGGCGATCGTCGAGGACACCAGCATTCCGAAGATCATCGGCAAGCTCATCAGACCCGCCTTGGTCGGCGAGTGCCCCTGAGCGATCTGGAAGTACTGCGACAGGAACACCGAACCGCCGAACATGGCCAGGCCGACCAGCATGCTGGCGACCACGGACAGGGTGAGGGTCCGGTTGCGGAACAGGTCGAGCGGGATGATCGGCTCCGGGTGCCGCGCCTCGACCACCACCGCGATCGCGAGCGCGACCAGCGCTACGGCGACCAGGGCCAGGCTCCAGCCGGACACCCAGTCGAACTTGTTGCCGGCGAATGTCGACCAGACCAGGATCACGCTCACACCGGTGGTGATGAGCAGCGCGCCCCACCAGTCGATCTTCACGTCCCGGCGGATCGTCGGCAGCTTCAACGTCCGGTGCAGCAGGATGATCGCGGCCAGGCAGAACGGCACACCGATCAGGAAGCAGGCCCGCCAGCCGAGCGGCGAGTCGACCAGGAAGCCGCCCAGCAGCGGGCCGCCGACGGTCGCCGAGGCGAAGATCGCGCCGAAGATGCCGGAGTACCGGCCGAGTTCACGCGGCGGGATGATCGCCGCCATCACGATCTGCACCAGCGCGGTCAGGCCGCCGGCACTGATGCCCTGGACGACGCGGCTGGCGAGGAACAGCTCGACGTTCGGAGTGAAGCCGGCCACCAGCGAACCGACCACGAAGAACGCGAGCGACAGCTGGACCAGCAGCTTGTTGTTGTAGAGGTCCGCCAGCTTGCCCCACAACGGCACAGTCGCCGTCATCGCGAGCAGTTCGACGGTGACCACCCAGGTGTAGACGGACTGGCTGGCCTCGAGCTCGGAGATGATCCGCGGCAGTGCGGTCGACACGACCGTGCCGGCGAGGACAGCGACGAGCATGCCCATCATCAACCCTGAGATCGCCTGCACGGTCTGTCGCGGTGCGAGCGCGGCTTCGGTTGGTTCGGTGATGGTCTCCGCTGTCAAAGTTCCCCCAGTTGTGGTGATGTCGTTGTCGCTGACCTCGCCGGAGACATCCTCCGGCGACGAGGTCGTGGTCATCTGTGCCCCTTCTGTGAAACGGTCTTTCCGAAGGCCGGATCGATGCCTTCGGCAAGTAGTTGGAAACCCTCGTCGACCAGCTCGCGGATCGGCCGGTCCGGGACGTGTTTGTGCAGTTCCATCGCCACCCGGCAAGCGGCTCCGGCCGCGCTGACGACGAGCGCCGGCCGGACCGATGAGGCCGGCTCCCCCATCCGCTCGGCCAATGCCGCGGTCAACTGCCTCTCGTCGTCGAAGCTGGACAACATGAGCTGGTAGAGCAGAGCGGGCGACCGCATGATCAGTTCGCCGCGCTCCGACATCGAGCCTTCGCCCTCCAGATCACGCAGTATGTCGTGAACGATGAACCACATCGTGGTCAGCGGCGACTCCTCGGCCGGTGCCTCGCGCATCCGGATCAGCGCCAACTCGAGGTGCTCGGGATTGCGCCCGAGGATCGCGTACTCCTTGTGCGGGAAGTAGTTGAAGAAGGTGCGGACCGATACGTCCGCCGCCTCGGCGATCTCGTCGACCGTGACGTTGTCCGGCCCCTTCTCCACCGCCAGCCGCAACGCCGCCGCGGCCAGCGCCGCCCGGGTTTCCCGCTTCTTCCGCTCCCGCAGCCCTTGACTCACCGACCAAGCGTAGGAACAAACTTGCAGTCACTGCAAACTATTAATCCTGCAAGTTTGCAGCGTTGTAGACCGGCCTTGTCTGCGCCGCTTCGAGGAGGAGCTTGGCCGCCACCATCGCCCCATCAGTGCGGATCGTTCCGGCCACCGCGTTCGCTCGTACGCGCGTCTCCGGGGTCAAGGCCACCGCGAGCGCGGCCGACAGGGACTCGGCCGTCGGAGTCGGGCCGTCGTGCGCCGCGCCGATGCCGAGCGCGGCCACCCGACCGGCGAAGTAGGGCTGGTCTCCAATCTGGCCTACCACCACTTGAGGCACTCCGGCTCGGGTTGCCGTGTTCGTCGTACCAGCGCCGCCGTGGTGCACGACGGCGGCCACCCGAGTGAATAGTTCCTGCTGATTGACCTCGCCGACGACGAAGCAGTCGTCCCGATCGTCGATCGGAGCCAGGCCCGCCCAACCCGCGCCGAGGAGTACGCGACGGTCCTGAGCACGGATCGCCTCGATCGCGACCCGGGCGATGTCCTTCGGGGCGAACATGCTGCCGAAGCTCACGTACACCGGCGGTTCGCCGGCCGCCAGAAACGCTTCCAGGTCGGCCGGGAGCGGGCGTTCGTCCGGCAGGAACCAAGCGCCGGTCTGTACGACGTCGAGGTCGGCCGGCTGCAGCCAGGGAGCCAAGATCGGGTCGGCCGCCAGCCACGGCTGGTTGCCGATGGTGTGGTCGCGGACGTTGTCCACCGGCGGCAGTCCGGCCGCCGCACGGTGGGCGTTGAGCATCTCGCCGAGGTATGCGTTGTTGTTCCGGATGTCCAGCTCGTTCAGACCCTCCGGGTCGGTCACCTCTGGCGGCACCGGCTGGCCCGGCAGCGGTTGCGGCCGGTAGTGCGGCGACGGCAGGAAGATCGGGCAGTAGCTCACGTAGACGGAATGAATACCCAGCTTCTCGGCCACCGATCGCGCGGCGGCCGCGGCCGGCCTCAAGCCGGTCGCCACCAGCGCATCAGCTCCCTCGGCCGCCGCCGCGAGCTGGTCGAACTGCGTGGCGATCAAATCGGCCGCGATCTGATGCACGTCCGGCTTTGCCGAACCATGCACCAGCTCGCGCACGGGCGGGCCGATCGGCACCAACGGCACACCGACCTCGGCCAGTCGGTCCGCGCAGTCCGGCGGCGCGCACACCTGCACCTCCGCCCCGAGTTCCCCCAACCGCACCGCGAGTGCCACCAGCGGTTCGACGCCTCCGCGCGAGTCGTACGTCGACAACACAACACGCATGTGAGCGACCCCCATTTCCCTCGAGTTTTGGCTACGGCCGGTAATTCTGCGGCACAAACCGGGCCTTGCGGCAAGTCCCCCCATGCGCTATAAGTTAGGAGAGGCAAGGGAGAGGATTTCTCCGTTGCCCTTTTTTATTGCCCGCCGCGGCCGGAAAACCTCGGCACCCAAGCAGGCACCCGCCGGCAGTAGTTCGCGTACTGCTCGCCGTACCGCTCAAGCAGCACGGGCTCCTCGTACCCCCGGACGAACGCCGCCATCACGGCCCACGCGAGTACGCCGTACCCGAGGACCCAAAGGTCGAGAAACGCCAGCGCCTGGCCGAAAATCACCGCCACCACGCCGACGTACATGGGATTGCGGACGAAGCGGTAGTCGCCACCGATCACCAGTTCCTCGGTCGGCGCGACCGGCGCCGGCGTCCCCCGCCCCTCGCGCACAAACCGAACAAATGCCCGCAGTACGACGAACGCCCCGGCCGCGACAATCACGAACCCAGGCCAAAACCGCGGCGCCGCCCATCCGCTGATCCACCACGGCACCACCCCGCCCACCACACACGGTGCCGCAAAGAAGAACACGGTGCTTCCGAGCACAGCCTTGACCATCGATGGACCACCCTGACTGATATAATGAATGTGCAGCCTCCGGAGCGGATTCCCCCGTTCGGAGGCTTTTCTCATACCCACACTTCACTACCAAGCCGCCATCCGCGACCTCCGCCGCAAGAACATCCTCCCGCTCAACCTGCTCCGCTCGGCGGTCACCGCGACATCTCTCGAATGACCAGGGTTCGCCCGGTCGTAACGTGCGCGTCTCTTTCGGTCACGCGGCTGAAACCTGCGCTTCTTACGTTGAGAGTCCACGTCAGCCGGGCGAGGCGGTGAGCCGATGTACGAGTACGTCGACCCGTTCATCGGGACCGGCGCCACTGACCTGCCCACGCCCCAGGGCCTGGCCGCGACCTGGTGGTGGCCCAAGCCGCAGGTCGGCAACACCCACCCGGGCGCCATGCACCCCTTCGGGATGGTGTCGGCCTGCCCGTACTCCGGGGCCTACCCGACCGGATACGGGCTGTACGACTTCAACACCGAGGGCGTTCCCGACCTGTTGTACGAGCGCCCGGTCGCCTCCGGCTTCACCCACTTCCAGCAGTCCGGCACCGGCGCGATCCGCAAGTACTACAACTACTTCCGGGTCACGCCGATGCTCGGCCCGCTCGATGACCTGGGCACCACCTGGGACCTGCTGGACGAAGTGGCCGAGCCCGGCTACTACGCGGCGACGCTGAGCTCGGGGGTGCGCTGCGAGCTGACGGTCGGCCCCAAGTCGGCCGTCCACCGGTACACCTTCCCGGCGCATGACGCCGCCCGGATCGTCATCGACGCCTCGACCGGCGGCCTAGCCATCCCGCACAGTCGGACTGTGCCGCTGAAGGCGCACCTGGCGATGCTGGAGCCCGGGGTGGCTCAAGGGGAGATCCACGTCGAGGGAGTGCCGCTGGCGGTGCACGTGGAGGTCGACGCGCCCGGCTGGCGGCAGCTGCTCTGGTACGACCGGCGCCTGATGCCTGGCGGCACCCGTCTCGACTTCGACTACATCCGGCCGACCACCCTGCGACCGTTCGGGCTGATGTTCATGGGCCCCTCGCGTGCCGAGCAGACCGTCGAGGTGCGGCTGGGGTTCTCCCTGCGCGGGTGTGAGAAGGCCCGCGACAACCTGCACACGGACGTCGGCCGCACCCAGGTCACCTTCGCCGGGCGGCGCGACCACACGGCAGCCACTTGGCGCGACCACCTCGGCAAGGTTGCGATCAAGGCGGAGTCCGACGACCAGGCAACGGTTTTCGGCACCGCGCTCTACCACTCGCTGGTCAAGCCGTGCTTCGCCCCGGACGAGAGCCCGTCCTGGACGACCGAAGGCCCCTACGCGTTCGACATCTGCACCATGTGGGACATCTACCGCACCCAGCTGCCACTGATGACCACCTTGTTCCCGGAACGTTCGGTCGCGCTGGCCGGCGCGATGCTGTCGATAGCCGAGCAGGAGGGCAACCTCCCGATCGGCTATCGGATGGCCAAGGGCGCCGACCGGTTCTCCCGGCAGGGCAGCGCGCTCGCGCACACCTTCCTGGCCGACCTGTGCCAGCTGGATCTGCCTGGCATCGACTGGGACTGGGCCATGGTGCACCTCGAGATGGACCTGCGCCGGACGTACGGCGAGGACTACCTAGTGCACGGTGTGGCGCACCCGATCAGCCACACCCTCGACCTGGCGTACGCCTACCACTGCACCGCGGCGATCGCCCACAAGGTGCGCGACCGGCCGTTGGCCCAGCAAATGCGCGACCTCGCCCGAGGCTGGCAGGCAGCGTACGACCCGGACACCGGCCTGCTGCGCGACTCGACGTTCTACGAGGGCGGCCGGTGGAACTACTCCTTCCGGCTGCTGCACGACATGCGCGCCCGCATCGCGCTCGCCGGCGGCGATGAGGCGTTCGTGGGGCTGCTCGACCGGTTCTTCGGGTACGACGCGGCACCGGTCACCCAGCCGGGAGTGGCGCCGAGCGTGGCCGAGATGAACGCCGGATACGGCCTGTGCCGGTTCGAGGGCTTGAACAACGAACCGGACTACGAGGCGCCGTGGTCCTACCACTACGCCGGACGGCCGGACCGAACCGCCGAGGTGGTGCATGCCGCGGTCGCCAACCAGTTCGGCACCGGCCGGGGCGGGCTGCCAGGTAACGACGACTCCGGCGGGCTGTCCGCGTGGTACGTGTGGGCGACGCTCGGGCTGTTCCCGGTGGCTGGGCAGAACCTGTTCCTGGTGAGCGCGCCGGCGGTGGCGGAGTCCACGATCCGGCTGCCGCAGGGCGAGCTGTCCATCACCACAACGGGATTCGAGCCGGTCGAGGCAGGCGGACCGGTCTCTTACGTCCAATCCATCGCGGTGGACGGCAAGACCCTCGACCGTCCCTGGATCTCCGGCCGGGAACTACGGCGCATCAGCAGCCTGCACATCGAGCTCGGCCCCCGGCCCTCCGGCTGGGGGACCCAGATCAGGCCACCATCCACATCCGGCCCACTGCATGCCACTGGAGGTGAGGCATGAACATCGCCGACGACACGCTCGTCCCGTCCGCACCCACCCGCCGCCTGGTCATCGTCGTCCGCGCCGATCCGGTGATCTGCGGGCACTCCGGTGAGGCACGGTGTCTCGCGGAGGTGGCGCTCACCCGCGGGTTCGACGACGTGCGGATCGTGACCTGGCCGCTGGACGCGCTGGAGGCGGCCGGGCTGCCGTTGAAACCGCTCGATCGCGTGCTGCCGTACAGCCCTGGCATCACCGTGGAGCGGCCCGATCCCGTTGGCGACTACCGGGTTCCGGACGGGCGCTACCTGTCCGGGCTCATCGGGCGGCTGGTCGAACTGTTCAGCGACGGGGTGCCGACGGTGGCGATGTCGCTGTACCTCAGCCCGCACGCGATCGCCGTACAGGAGGCCGTCGAGGTGGCGCGCCGGATCGGGCCCGCTCGGGTCATCACGGTGGCTGAGGCGGTGGGCTCGGACATCACCAACGTGGTGCGCGAGTGCGTGGCCACCGGCCGGTTCGGGGCGGCCGCGCACATCCTGTCGGTCTACCTGGCGGCCGACCACTGCGTGGCGGTGTCGGAGTACACCAGGGACCTGATCGTGGCCTCGGCGGCGACGCTCGACGGCATGCACGGTACGACGTTCGCGCAGCGGTGCCGGGACCGGATCGCCATCTCCTACCCGGCGGTCGACTCCTGGTCCTACCTGTCGCTCACCGATGACAGGATCGCCGAAACTCTTGCCCGGCGCGGCCTTTCGCGGGACGGGTACGTGCTGTTCCTGTCACGGATCGCCTCGGCGAAGGGGGTCGATGACCTGATCGACGCCTACGCCGGGTCGCGGTCAGCCGAGCGGGTGCAGCTGGTCCTGGCCGGGCGCGGGCCGCAGGAAGATGAGGTGGTGGCGCGGGTGGCGGCAGCGGGCCTGGGCGAGCGAGTGCAGGTGCTGACCGACGTGGACGACGCGGAGAAGCCGGCGCTGATGGCCGGGAGCGCGGCGTTCGTACTGCCGACCCGCGAGCAGCCGGAGTTCGTGGAGACGTTCGGGATCGCGCTGGTCGAGAAGGCTCTCGCCGGCGGTGGGCCGATCATCACCTGCGCGACCGGCGGCGTACCCGAGGCGGTCGGTGATACGGCCCTGCTGGTGCCGCAGCGCGACCCGGCCACCCTGCGGACCGTGCTCGACGAGGTCGTGTGCGACTGGACCCGCGAGCAGCGGGCGGCGGCCGAGCAGCGCGCGCGGGCGTACGCGTTGCAGTTCGACCGGGTTGCGGTGTTCGACCGCCTCTTCGCACTCGCCGAGCCGCCGGCCGTCCCCGTCGCCTGAGGGAGAGGCGAGTGGCGGCGCTCGCTGACTGCGACTGGAAGTTGACTGTAGGGGGCCGATCACGGCTACCGTCTGGGCTGTGCATGGGAAGCCGGAGGGCGCGGGGTGGCTCGCCGCGTTGATCGTCCCCGGCTCCCGCGCTGCGCCCGGTCACGGCCGGCGCACACCGCGCGACTGGATTGTGGACGTCGTCTGCGTGCTGCTTGGTTTCGGTTCGGGGCTGATCGGGCTTGGTGAAGGCGCTGCGTCGGCCAGGTTCGGCGAGCCACGGTCCTGGTTGTTGCTTTCGTGCTGTGCCGCGGGAGCGCTTGCTTTGCTGCTGCGGCGCCGGTGGCCGGCTGGACTGACCGCCACGTTGATCGTGGCGTCGACTGCGATACCGACCGTCGGCGGCGCTGCCGGGTTGGCGCTGTTCAGTGTCGCGGTGCATCGGCGGCCCGCGGTCAGTGTTGCCCTCGGCGCCGTCGCGATGCTCTCGTGCGTGGTTCAGTTCTGGCTCTACCCGGTGGGGTCGGGAGCCTACGGCTACCTGCTCGCGGTTGCGCTCACTGCCCTGGCCTGTGCCGCCCTTGTGGGGTGGGGCGTCGTCGTGCGAACCCGGCGGCAGTTGATGATTTCCTTGACCGAGCGCGCCGTCCGGGCTGAGCAGGAGCAGGCCTTGCGGGTGGAACAGGGTCAGCGGCAGGAGCGGGAGCGGATCGCGCGGGAGATGCACGACGCGCTCGGTCATCGGTTGTCGCTGCTCAGCGTCCACGCCGGTGCGTTGGAATTCCGTCCGGATATGCCGGCTGGTGAGCTGTCCCGTGCTGCAGGCGTGATTCGTTCGGTGGCCCGCGACTGTGTCGACGACCTCCGTGAGATTGTCGGCGTACTGCGCTCCCAGCACACCATCGACGGCCCACGGCGCGGTGTCGCGGAACTGGACAAGTTGCAGCCGCCGACTGGTGAGCTGCGCTGGCGGGATCCTCGACCGGCCCACGCGTGGACGGGAATCCGAGAGGCCACGAAGCCGGGACCTGCGTGTGCCCAGACCGATGCCGTTGGTGGTTACTTGGCGGGCTCGTCCGAGGACTGTCTCTATCTCGACGTGACGACACCGGCCGCGAACGGGCGGCAGCGACCGGTCATGGTGTGGCTGCACGGCGGGGCGTGGGCCTCCGGGACCGGCAGCGATTACGACGGGCGGTGGCTCGCGGGGACCGGCGATGCTGTGGTTGTCACAGTCAACTACCGGCTGGGGGTCTTCGGGTTCCTCGGCCACCCTGGGCTTCCTGGTTCAGGAACGTATGCGCTGGCCGACCAGCAGGCAGCTCTGAGATGGGTACGATCCAACGCGCGAGTGTTCGGAGGCGATCCGGGCAACGTCACCTTGATAGGCCAATCGGCCGGTGGTGCCTCGGTGTGTGCGCACCTGTCGTCTCCGACCGCGGCCGGACTGTTTCACCGGGCAGTCATCCACAGCGGTTCCTGTCTGCGGAACTGGCCTCGTGACACGATAGTTCCCGGAACGGACGAGATCGGCTACTGGGCCTCTCGTGAGGACCTCCAAACGCGTGGCCGGGCCGCTGCGAAGGCGGTCGGCTGTGAGACCGGCGATCAGTTGCGCTGCCTCCGCGCGGCTCCGGCCGACAAGCTCCTGGAGCTCAACGGCCGATTCGGTCGAGCCGCGTACCACACCCGTTTGCTGCCGGTGGATCCCAGGAAAGCGCTGACGCTGGGCATCTACCACCGGATCCCGGTGCTGCAAGGCAACACCCGTGACGAGCACCGGTACTTCGGGCCGCTGTTCGAGCTGGACGGTGAAATGGACGCTGCCGGCTATCGATCCAGATTGCAACGCTCCTTCGGTGCCGAGACGGCCGCGCGGATCGAGGCCGTCTACCCGGCCGGCCGGTACGCCTCGGTTCTCGAAGCCTGGACCCAGAACGGCGAGGTCGCGGTCCCGAGCCCCGCCGGTGACTTCACTGTCCACCTCACCCCGACGAGCGCGGAACACTTGCGGCGATGGGTGTCCTCGTTGGGCGCACTGGTCTGTGGTCGGACGCTGTTCGATGTGGCCGAGGGCTGGCAGGGCAGGCACACACTGAACGTCCCTGTCGTCGTCGTGACGCACCGTGTGCCCACAGACTGGGTCGACGCGCGCCCGGACGCGCCGTTCTCGTTCGTAACCGACGGGATCGAGGCCGCGATCGCGCGGGCGCAGGAGCTTGCCGGTGATCGGGTCGTCGCCGTGGCCGGCGGCACCGTCGCCCGGCAGTGCTTGGAGCTGGGATTGCTCGATGAGGTGGCCGTCGACTTGGTGCCGGTGGTGATGGGCGAGGGGAACCGGCCCTTCTTCGGCGAACTCTCCTCAGAGGTCCTGCTGGGGAACCCGACGGTCTGTGTCCAGGGCGACCAGGTCACCCACCTGGTGTTCCCGGTTCCACGGTGACCCGACGGAGGGCATCAGGGTGCCGCATCACAGAACGAGCGCATCTCAGATAGAGCACTCAACATCTGAGATCTAGCGATTCTCGACAGCAGTGGCCTGATTCACGCAGCCCCATGGCTGGAGATGCATAGGTTTCCTATGTATTGTTGTTCTACGTGATCAACACGGATCTGACCCAGCTTGGGGTCGAGGTGGTTGTCGCTTCGGCGCGGCTGACGCGGATGGCGAGCCGGGACGTGAGCGCGTTGCCGCATGCGGCGATGCGGTTGCTCGGCCGGCTCGACGAGCTCGGGCCGACCCGGATCAGCGAGCTCGCCAAAGCGGACCGCTGCTCCCAGCCGACCATGTCCACACTCGTGCAGCGCCAGGAAGAACAGGGGTGGGTACGACGTGAGCCCGACCCGGCCGACTCCCGCGCCAGCCTGATCAGCCTCACCGACTCCGGCTACGACGAGCTCCAGCGCGCCCGCCAGGAAGCCGGGGCCGCCGTCGCCGCCAGGCTTCGTCAGCTCCCCGCGACCGACCTCACCACCCTCGAGGCCGCGGTCGCCGTCATGCACCAGATCCTCACCCTCGATCCGTTGGAGGACAGCCCCCGGTGAGCAACTCGTTCCTGAAACAACCCAAGTCCGTCTGGGCGGTCACGTTCGCCTGCGTGATCGCGTTCATGGGCATCGGCCTGGTCGACCCGATCCTGAAACCGATCGCCGAGCAGCTGAACGCCAGCCCGTCGCAGGTGTCGCTGCTTTTCACCAGCTACATGGCCGTGATCGGCGTCGCGATGCTGATCACCGGCGCGGTCTCCAGCCGGATCGGCGCCAAGCGCACGCTGCTCATCGGCCTCGCGATCATCGTCGTCTTCAGTGCCCTCGCCGGGCTGTCCAACTCCATCGGCGCGATCGTCGCGTTCCGGGCCGGCTGGGGTCTCGGCAACGCCCTCTTCATCGCGACCGCGCTCGCCACCATCGTCAACTCCGCCAGCGGCTCCGTCGCCGAAGCGATCATCCTGTACGAAGCCGCGCTCGGCGTCGGCATCGCCGCAGGCCCATTGGTCGGCGGTGAGCTCGGCTCGATTTCGTGGCGCGGCCCGTTCTTCGGCGTCGCCGTACTGATGACGATCGCGCTGGCGGCGACCGCGTTCCTGCTTCCGGCCTCGCCTCCCGCGGGACGTCGTACGTCGATCATCGAACCTCTGAAGGCGTTGCGGCACCGGTCGCTGGCGACCGTGGCGGTCACGGCACTGCTGTACAACTTCGGGTTCTTCACGTTGCTCGCGTTCACGCCGTTCCCGTTGGCGATGTCGGCTCGGCAGATCGGGCTGATCTTCTTCGGCTGGGGTATCGGGCTGGCGATCACGTCGGTGTTCGTCGCGCCGCGGTTGCAGCGCTGGTTCGGCACGCTGCCGGTGGTGATGACGTCGCTGCTGCTCTTCGGCGCGGACCTTGCCGTGATGGGCCTTTACGCACACCACAAGTCGGTACTCGCGGTTGGCGTGGTCGTGGCCGGGCTCTTCCTCGGCATCAACAACACGCTGATCACCGAAGCCGTGATGGCAGCCGCTCCGGTGGAACGCGGTACGGCGTCCGCCGCCTACAGCTTCGTCCGCTTCTCCGGAGGTGCGATCGCACCCTGGCTGGCCGGGAAGCTCGGCGAGGAAGTCAACATCCAGCTCCCGTTCTACGTCGGCGCCTTCGCCGTCGTACTCGCGGTCGCCACCCTCGCCACCGGCTGGAAGCCCCTCTCCCACCTCCGCGCCCCAGCCGCCCACTCCAAGGTAGAAGCCGAAGCCCTCACCGCCGCCGACGCCTGACGTTCTGCGTCTCGGGCCTCCTCCTCGGCGGCCTTGACGTTCCCATACCATACGGTATGGTACGGAGCATGGTGACGCGGACGGAATGGCTGGAGGCGGGGCTCGAGCTAATGGCGGACGAGGGTGCGCCGGCGGTGACGATCGATCGGCTGACGACCAAGCTGGGTGTCACCAAGGGCTCGTACTACCACCACTTCAAGGGCACCGGCGGTTTCCGTACGGCGCTCTTGGAGTACTTCGAGGCGCGGTTCACCACCCGGCTGATCGACGCCGTCGAACGCGAGCCGGACGCCGAGCCCGCGGCCAAGTTGCAGCACCTGCTCCGGTTGGTGCTCGGCCAGCCGGACAACGCTCAGCTCGAGATCGCCGTACGCGCGTGGGCCTTGCAGGACGCCGAAGTACGGGCTGCCCAGGAGCGAGTGGATCGGGCGCGGACGTCGTACCTCAGGGAGCTCTGTCGCGGTCTGAAGGCGGAGGTCGATCCGGACCGGCTGGCGCAGTTGCTCTACCTGATCCTCATCGGCGCCGAGCAGGTACTGCCGCCTGTCTCCAAGGCCGACCTGCGCGAGATCTACGCGATGACCCTGCGGCTCGCGACCGACGAGACGCTGATCGACTAGAGGGGACCTGCCATGCCGACGACTACCGACCTGCCCGAGATCGAAGATCTGCTGCCGACCGTCGACGTGGTCGATGTGAAGACCGCTCACGGCACTGTGTCATTGCGCGAGTTCACCGCGGGCGCACTCGGCCACGGACCAGCGTGGATCAAGGCACTTTTCGCTGTCCGGTGGATCGTTGCACAGGTGTTTCGGCTGGACACCACCAGCATCCCGGACGCCCGCCGGCTGCGCCCGGAGACGGTCAGCTTCACACCCGGCGATCCGGTGTCGTTCTTCACCGTCGTCCGCGGCGAGGAGGACCACTACCTGCTGCTGAAGGTCTCGGACAACCACCTGGTCGCATGGCTTGCGATCATCCGGCGCCCGGACAACGACTTCAAGGTCGTCACCCTCGTGCAGTATCTGCGACCGGTCGGCCGCTTCTACTACAACCTGATCCGCCCGTTCCATCACCTCGTCCTGCTCAGCATGTGCCGCGCCGGCGTGAGCTCACGCTAACAACGAGATCGGCCGCGCCCTGGTCGCTCGACGTGCCGTCAGTACGGCGGCCGCGCCGACCACGACCAGCGACGCAGCGAAGATGGCTCCGAGCAAGCGCCACGGAATCGCCAACGCTGCAAGGCCATATGGCCCCGCTCCGATCCCGGCCAGGGCTGCACCGGCGACGAGCGACCCCAGGAGTACGCCGACGATGACGACGGCCCCGGACTCGATCAACGCGACCGCAACGACCTGACCGCGAGTCAGCCCCGCCATCCGAGCCAGTGCGAACTCGCGCCGCCGGTCCGCCGTCGACATCACCACAGCGTTGACCACGGCAACGGCTGTATAGATGCCAGCCAAACCCATCAGCGCAGCAAAGAGCCCCGAGTTGCTGCGCTGCTGGGCCTCTCCTCGAGCGTGCGCCCACTCCTTGACAGTCTGGGCATTGTTCAGCACAACCTGGTTGCCTGGCGCAACTTTGACCAATGTCTCGGTTCGCCCGCCGACGGGCAGCAAAGCCCTTGGTATGAAGAAGTTCTCACTCACGTCGAGCGTCTCCGGCATGATCGCGACGACTTTCACCGGCACCTTCCGGTTGCCCAGCACAACGGTCAACGTCGAGCCTAGTTTGTAGCCCTCGGCAGCCATTCCCGGGCCGATGGCAATCGTCCGGCCGGACAGCCTGTCCAGCGATCCCTTCCGCGGCCGCAGCTCGTGCGTCTGCTGATAGGCCACCGGATCGATCCCGATCGCCTCGGAGTACACGGTCTTCGTCCCCCGGATCACAGCGACAGGTACGGCGGTCTGCGGCGACGCGACCGCGATCCCCGGACCAGTCGGGATCTCGGCGCTCACCACCAGATCGGCGGTGACCAGCCTCTCCTGCTCCACGCCGATCGCCTTGGCCAACGACCCGAAGATTCCCCACAACCCGACCACCAGTCCGACCAGCACGATCAACGGCGCGGCCGTCGCCGCACTTCGTCGTACGGCGTGAAGAACGCCGGCGCGGGCGACGTCGGCGATCAGGTTGCCGCGGAGGAGTACGGCGGGCAGTCGACCGGCCACGGGTACGACGATCGGGCTGAGCTGGCTGAGGGCGACCGAACCGCTGATCAGCACCATCAGGCCGATCAGGAGACCGGCGACGAGATCACGCGCAGCCTGCGCCACGATCACCATGACCACCGTGCAGAACGCGGCCGAAAGTCCCCAGAACCAACGCCAGGCGGTCATCACCCGGCGAGCCGCCGGCGAATCGGCGAGCGCCTCGAGCGCGCTGACCCTGGACGCACGCCAAGCCGCGGCCAGCACACCGACCAACGCCGTTGTGACGCCGACGATCATCGCGGCCCACACCGCGCCTTGATCCCAGGGCGCGTCGAACCACGACGGCAACATGCCGAGCTCGATCAGCAACGCCGACTGCGCCCAGGTGCCGAGAAGGCCTGCTGGTACGCCGATCGCCGTACCGAGCAAGCCGAGGACGCCGGCTTCGCAGAGCAGCATGAGACAGACATATCCGCGTTGCGCGCCGACGAGCCGCAGCAGTCCGAGCTCGCGTCGACGCTGCACCACAGTGAAGCCGAACGTCGTACTGACGATGAACACGGTCAGGAACACCGCGAGCATCACCGACATCCCCATCAACGTCGAGGCGCCGACGTATCCCTCCCGGATCCGCGCACGCTCGTACCCGGACAAGCCCGCCGGCAACGCGGGCCGATCCGTCGCCGCCAGCACCTGTAAACCGGACTGCACCAACCCGACGCCCAGGGCAACCGCCACCACCGCCCCGGCGAACAAGTGCCATCGGGAACGCACAGCTCCAACCGACAACCTCAACATGCCCCAACCCAACCGCGCCGACCACCAAGTCACCCTGGCCCACAAACCCCACCCGAGGTATCGCCCGCGCTACCTCCCCCCATCCCAGCGCCACCTTGTGCACGGCTCGACCATTTCGAGGCCGCTTTCGTGGTCGACCCGTGCCCAAGGTCGCCGGGGGGCGCTACCGCAGGACCTCGAGGAGGGCGGCGAAGTCGGCTCGGTCGACCTCACGCGCCCCGATCAGCGCCTGCATCAGGAGGCCGTCGAGGGCTGCGACCAGGAGGCCCGCCTTCTCGGGATCCGCGGTGAATGCCCGAGCGATGTCGGTGAGTGGCTCGAGCCAGGCTCCGGCGACTGCGCGGAGCTCTGCCCGGCGAGCGGCGTACAGATAGAGCTCGTACAGGGCGAGTGTCCGGCCCCGCCGCCGGACCAGGCTGTGCTCGATCAGCCGCGCCAGCTCATCCGCCGGCCGCGCACCCAGTTCGCTCCCCCACCCGTGCAACTCGGCCGCGAAGTCCTCCGCGGCCGAGGTCAGCGCGGCGATGAGGAGGTCGTCCAGCGTCGGGAAGTGGTAGGTGATCGAGGCGACCGACACATCGGCCTGCGCGGCCACCGCGCGATGGCTCACACCTGCGACTCCGTCGCGCTCGACGACCACCAGGGTTGCCCGCAGCAACTCGTTCCGTCGCTGCTCACCGCGCATCCGGCGACCGTCGGCAACCCGTCTGACCTGCACGAACAGCAAACTATCAGGACGTTTGTACGGATTGTTTTTGGTCCCTCGAATCGCCTGAACCACGGGTTTCGGCGACCTAGGCTCGGATTCCGTGACCACCATCAGTACGGCGATGCGCCGGGCACTCAAGCGTGCCGACGACGGCAAGACACTCGACCCGGCGGAAGCGGAAATCCTCCTCAGCGCCTCTGGTGACGCGCTGGCCGCGTTGATGGCGACGGCGGCGCGCGTCCGCGACCAGGGGCTGGCGGATGCGGGCCGGCCCGGCATCGTCACGTACTCGAAGAAGGTGTTCATCCCGCTGACCCGGTTGTGCCGGGACCGGTGTCATTACTGCACTTTCGCGACTACGCCGGGCCGCGTGCATTCGCCGTACCTCTCGCCGGATGAAGTGCTGGAGATCGCGCGGCAGGGTGCGGCGCTCGGCTGCAAGGAGGCGCTGTTCACCCTCGGCGACGCGCCTGAGGACCGGTGGGACGCCGCTCGCAAGTGGCTCGAAGAGGCCGGCTACGACAGCACGCTCGACTACGTACGGGCGATGGCGATCCGGGTGCTAGAGGAGACCGGGCTGCTGCCGCACCTGAACCCGGGCGTGATGTCCTGGCAGGACATCCAGCGACTCAAGCCGGTCGCGCCGAGCATGGGCACGATGCTCGAGACCACCTCGCGCCGCTTGTTCGAGGAGAAGGGCCAGCCGCACTACGGCTCCCCCGACAAGGATCCGGCGATCCGGCTGCGGGTGCTGGAGGACGCCGGTCGCTCGAACGTCCCGTTCACCACCGGTCTGCTGATCGGCATCGGCGAGACGCTCGAGGAGCGGGCCGACTCGATCTTCGCGCTGCGCCGGATCGCCCGGCAGTACAACGGGATCCAGGAAGTCATCATCCAGGGGTTCCGGGTGAAGCCCGACACCGCGATGCGCAACGACGACGACGTACCGCTGGACGAATGGCTGGCCGCGATTGCGGTGAGCCGGATCGTGCTCGGGCCGCGGATGCGGGTGCAGGCCCCGCCGAATCTGGTCGACCTGGCCGAGTGCCGGGCGCTGCTGGACGCGGGGGTGGACGACTTCGGCGGAGTGTCGCCGCTGACCCCGGACCACGTGAACCCGGAGCGGCCGTGGCCGCAGATCGACGACCTCGCCAAGGTGACCGCGGATGCCGGATTCACCTTGCGGGAAAGGCTGACCGCGCACCCGGAGTACCTGCGCGAGCCGTGGCTCGACCCGCGGCTGATCTCGCACGTGGAAGCGTTGGTCGATCCCGCGACCGGACTGGCTAATGAGGACGCCCTTCCGGTGGGCTTGCCGTGGCAGGAACCCGATGGCGGATGGGACAGCGTCGGCCGTACCGACCTGCACACGGCGATCGACACGGAGGGCAGACGTACCGAGACCCGCTCGGACTTCGATGCCGCCTACGGCGACTGGGACGTCGTCCGCGAAGACGTGGCCGCCCGCCGCGCGGCCGAGGCGCTCGCCGGCGCCCCCGAGCGGATCGACGCCGACGTGAAGGCCGCTCTCGCCGCCGCCGAGCGCGATCCCGCCGGCCTGTCGGACGCCCAGGCCTTGACCCTGATGACCGCCACCGGGCCGGCGCTGGACCAGCTCGCTCGGATCGCCGATGAGTTGCGCAAGGCAACAGTGGGCGACGACGTGACTTATGTTGTCAACCGCAACATCAACTTCACCAACGTCTGCTACACCGGCTGCCGGTTCTGCGCGTTCGCCCAGCGGCGCACCGACGCGGACGCGTACTCCCTGTCGATGGACGAGGTCGGTCAGCGCGCCGAGGAAGCCTGGGTGATCGGCGCGACCGAGGTCTGCATGCAGGGCGGCATCCACCCCGACCTGCCCGGTACGGCGTACGCCGACCTCGTCCGGGCCGTGAAGGAGCGGGTGCCGGACATGCATGTGCACGCGTACTCGCCGATGGAGATCGTCAACGGTTCGGTCCGGACCGGGCTGTCGATCGAGGAGTTCCTGATCTCGGTGAAGGAGGCGGGCCTGGACAGCATCCCCGGCACCGCCGCGGAGATCCTCGACGACGACGTCCGCTGGATCCTCACCAAGGGGAAGTTGCCGACGGCAACCTGGATCGAGGTCATCAGCACCGCGCACAAGGTCGGGCTCCCGTCCAGCTCGACGATGATGTACGGGCACGTGGACTCGCCGTATCACTGGGTCCAGCACCTGCGTACGATCGCCGCCGTACAGGACCAGACGGGTGGCTTCACCGAGTTCGTGCTGCTGCCGTTCATCCACCAGAACTCGCCGATCTACCTGGCCGGCGTCGCCCGACCGGGCCCGACGTACGACGAGAACCGGGCCGTGCACGCGATGGCGCGGATCATGCTGCACGGCCGGATCGACAACATCCAGTGCTCCTGGGTCAAGCTCGGGGTCGACGGCTGCGTCGCCGTACTGAACGGCGGCGTCAACGACATCGGCGGCACCCTGATGGAGGAGACCATCAGCCGGATGGCCGGCTCCAAGCACGGCTCCCGCAAGTCCATCGCCGAGCTCACCGCCATGGCCACTGCCGCTGGCAGGCCGGCCCGCCAGCGCACCACCACCTACGGCCACGTCCCGGACCGTCCCGCACTCGAGCTGGCGTGAGCGACTCTGGCGCTCCACCCCTCCGTGGAGCGCCAGGGCGAGCTCAGTTGGTGGCGGCGTCGAGGTCTACGGCTTGGGTGCGGTTGCGGCGCTTCGAGCCGAGGCGGTGGCCGAGGGTGACGAGGAGGAAGCCGACGACGTAGATCGCACCGGTGACAGCGAGGTAGTCGAGCGGGAGCTTGTCGGGATCAGGGCTGAAAGCGCTGTGGTTGTTGCCGACCCAGGCGCGGAGCAGATATAGCGTCTGGAAGGTGAACGAGTAGCCGAAGATCGCGATGTACGCGACGTACGCCGAGATGCGATTCCGCAGGAAGAAGCCGAGCGGGAAAGCGAAGAGAACGGTGACGATGGCAATCATTTGGGAATCCCCTCCTGGTGTGTTTCCGACCCGCTCACCATCCCGCTGCGGCACTGCTGATCGCATCGGTGCTGTCGCCGGACTTCACTCGTCGCTGACCGCTACGTGCTGGCACTGGTGCCAAACCGGCCACGCGCCGTCATCATGAGGTTGTGTTCGGGGCTCGAAGGCTGGTCGCCGCCGCGACGGTGGTGTTCGTCGCGGCCAGTGCGGTGCGGGCGGTGCTCGCCTACGGCCCGCCATCGATCGACGACCCGGCGGCGTGGCCGCTGACGACTGGCCTGCTGCTGCCGTGCCTCTTGCTCGGCTGGCTGGTCGCCGTACGAGCGCCGGCCAGTCCGATCGGGCCAGCACTCGGACTGACCGCCACCATGCCTGCCGTCGTCTTCACCGTCGAAGAGTGGGGAGCGACGTACACGACCGGCAGCCCCTGGCCCGGTTCCCGAGTCATGGCGGTGATCGGTGCCGGCGTCTGGCCGTGGCTCTTCCTGGGGTTCGTGACGCTGGTCCTCTTCTTTCCGGACGGTCTCCTCCCAGGCCGGCGGTGGCGGGTTGTGTGGGCCGCGTTCCCAGTCGCTGCGGCGCTGGTGAACTTCACCGTGTCCATGCCCGGCACCGTGGCCGAGCCCGGCGCGGCGCCATTGGTGCTGCCGTTCGCTCTCCGCGTCGTACTGGTCGTCGTCGCGTTCCTGAGCTTCCTCGGGACGCTCCTCGCCGCAGCCTCGAGCCTCGTCGTACGGTATCGGCGCGGCGACCAACTGACCCGGCATCGCTTGCGGTGGCTGATGTTCGCGGCGCTCAGCGTGCCAATCCTGCTGGCGGCGAGCTGGCTGGCGACCGCCCTCGGTGCACCGGGAGAGATCGCGTACCTCGGGTTCCTGATCGCGATGCTGTTCCTGGTGCCCGGTGCCATCGCCGTGGCGATCCTGCGGCACGACCTCTTCGACATCGACCGGCTGCTCGGCGCGACGCTCAGCTGGGTGGTCACCACACTGATCTCGGCGGCAGTGTTCGCCGCCGTGGTTCTTGCCGTCGGCAACTTCTTCCCCGACCGCGTCGGCATCACCACCGCCGCCTTCGTCACAGCGCTCGTCCTGCTCCCACTGCAGCACTGGATCCATCGCACCGTCGGCCGGTTCGTCGACCCCGACCGGACCGTCGCGCTGGCCCGAATCCGCGACTTCGTACGCCGGGTCCGCGACGGTGTCGCCGAGCCAGAGCAGGTCGAGGCCGTACTGCGTGACACCCTCGACGACCCGGCGCTCCGCGTGCTGCTCCGCCGGCCCGGAGAACAGTTCGAGATGCCCGAGGGCGCAATCCCTTTGCAGACAGGCGATTCCGTGGTCGGAGCACTCGTCCTCGGTACGACGTCCGCTCGCCGGATCCGGCGAGCACGGGAAGCCGCCGTCGAGGCGCGCCTGCCGATCGAGGTGAGCCGGCTGCGGCTGGAACTCCGCGAGGCGCTGGCAGAGGTACGAGCGAGCCGGTCGCGACTGATGGACGAAGTCGCCTTGGAGCGTCAGCGGCTCGAGCGGGATCTCCACGACGGAGCTCAGCAGCAACTGGTCGCTATGGGCATGCGGCTGCGGTCGCTGCAGTATCAGCTCGAGCCCGGCAGTCCGGCGTACCGGGAGATCGACGAGGTGGTGGAGACGGTGGAGGGAACCGTGGCGGAGCTCCGGCGGATCGCCCACGGTGTGCGGCCGAGCCGCCTCGATGACGGTCTGGCGGTCGCTCTTCGCCGCTTGGTGGCGGACAGCTCGGTTCCGGTCGACCTCGTCGTACCCGATCTGGAAGTCGGTGAGGGCGTCGCGACCGCCGTCTACTTCACCGTCGGCGAGGCGATCGCCAACGCTCTGAAGCATGCCCGTGCGACCCGCATCTCGATCGAGGTGGAGATCGTGGAGCAGCGGCTGCGGGTGCTCGTGCGGGACGATGGTGTGGGTGGAGCGAAGGAGGGGTTCGGGTTGACGTCGTTGCGGGATCGGGTGGCGTCCGTGGGCGGGGAGTTCACCCTGGACAGCCCGCCGGGTGCGGGGACTTCGATCCGGGCGGAGATCCCATGCGCATCGTGATCGGTGAGGATTCCGCCTTGTTTCGCGAGGGTTTGAGCCGGCTGCTGACCGAGAACGGTCACACCATCGCCGGTACGGCGTCCGACGCAGACGAGCTGGTCAGCGTGGTCCGGGCGGTGGACCCGGAGCTGACGATCATCGACGTACGAATGCCGCCGACGATGACGGACGACGGGGCGCGGGCGGCCGCGGTCCTGCGGAACGAGGTGCCGGAGCGTCCGATCCTGATGCTTTCGCAGCACGTCGAGACGCGGCACGTGGTGGACCTGGTCGGGACCGGTGCGTTCGGCTATCTGCTGAAGGATCGCGTCCTGCGGGTGGCCGACTTCCTCGACGCGATGCGGCGGGTCGCGGACGGCGGCTCCGCCCTCGACCCGGCAATCGTCGCCGCCCTCGTGACGCCAACACGGGCGAACGATCCGCTCGCGGCACTATCGGCGCGCGAACGAGAGGTACTGGCGCTGGTCGCCGAAGGCCGCTCGAACAGCGCCATCGCGGCCCAGCTGGTCCTGGCCGAACGCACTGTCGAAACCCACATGCGCAGCATCTTCCAGAAGCTCCGCATCACCGACACCCCCGACACTCACCGCCGGGTCCTCGCCGTACTGACGCACCTCACAGGCTGACGCTGCGGTCTAGACCGTCGCCAACGTCCCGCAGGCCGCTCAGGGCGGTCCCGTGAGATTGCCCGGGGTGGTGTCTGGTCCCCAGTTGCACCAGACACCTGCCCGGCAAAGGGAAACGCCGGTCGTGCCTGGTGTCGGTCGCCACCTCACTGGCGACCGGCACCGGAACCGGCACGACCGGCGTCCTGCTGTTGCCCCGAGAGGGCAGTCGGCCCGAAGGAGGGCGGGCCCGGTGCCTCATTCCGTGACCGGCAGGGGAGGTACAGTCCGGTCGCGGACGGGAGTACTTCCGGGTTCCACCTGGAGCCTGCGTCAGCGACCCGTCCGTCGCCGACAGCAGAACGTTGTCATGCGGGCACAGCGCCGGACCATCCCCCGGATCAAACATTTGCATTGCCTTTGAACAAAACAACGCTGTGTAAACAAACTCTCACTTTCCGTACAAATGTTGCCTGCCGCAACAACAGAACCACCACAAAACCAGGCACTTCCACCCCACCCCCAGCACCCCCGCCCAACCGTCACCCCAGATGTAACCCCGAGTTGCAATCAACCCGCAACATTCCCCACCCGGCCGCCTCCAGAACCCCGGCACGCCCAGCCGGCCTCGCGGCGCCCAGGCGCGACGCCGACCGCACCGACAAAGCTCCCCCACGTCCGGGCGGCACCTCTCACCCGCCGCCACCAGAACCCCGGCACGACCAGAGCCGTCGGCACGCGGAGGTGAACTCGCGGGGGCCTCGGCTACCGAGTACTCCCGGTGGGCGCTGGTCGCGCGAGGCTCGACGCCGCAGCCCGAGGTGGTTAGTACGGGTAGGTGTCGTCGCGGCGGGTGGGGTCTAGGTCCCAGAGGGAGAATTCGACGATCTTGTGGGCTTCCTCGCCGCCGGCCGGGGTGAGGCCGGCTGTGTCGTAGTCCTTGGAGCCGAGGCCGTCGAGGTAGCAGAGCAGCTCGAACGCCGACTGCACGTCCTCGATGTCGTCGATCACCTCGTCGTTCTGCGCCTCGTCCGCCCGGCTCCGGACGTACTGCACGAACGCCTCCGGATCCGTCACCACGAAGTCGTACCGAGCCTGGTAGCTCAGCCGTACGCCGTCCTCCGGCAGCAGCGGCTCCTCCAGGTCGTCGAGGTCGCCCAGGCTGTCGCCCTCGACGATCTCTCGGTAGTCCTCCGGGTCGTCGAAGTCGTCCGGCCCCAGCGGCAGGTCGTCCAGCTCGTCGGGGTCGTAGGAGTCGATCCCGAGGAAGATGTCACCCCAGCCCCGTTCGTGTACGGCGTCCGCGAGCGCCCGGGCCTGGACCCGGACGTTCTCGATCGCGCCGGTGGCCCGCAGATCGTGCAGGTCCAGAGCGTCGGCCTGCTCCAGCAGCACCCGGGCGAGTTCACGGGCGGCCTCGGCGGCCGACGCGGGTTCGATCGGCTCACTCATGCTGCGACGGTACAACCATCGGCACCTCCACCGCCGAGCCCGGTATGCCGAACGCGTCGACCAGCTCCACCGCGGCCGGCCGGACGACGGCGCACAGCTCGTTCACGAGCGCCGTGATGGCCTTCGATCGGCCCGGCGACAACCGCCCGTGCTCGAGGTACCACGCCCGCTCCGCCTCGATCGTCGCCAGCGCGTGGAGATCGCAGACGTCCTTCAAGAGCTGGCGAATCTCCTCCGGCGCGTCCGCCACCGCAGCCTGGAACGCCTCGAGCACGACTCGGTCGACATGTGCTCGCCCGGCCGCGATGACATGGTCCTGGCACCGGTTGAACACCTCGAACGGCTCGTCACCCGCGTCGATGCCCGCCTTCAGCCGCCGAGCGACCCCGGCCAGCATGTGCTCCTCCCGGAACCGCAGCATCCCCGAGTGATACCCGTCGTCCCGCAGCCCGGCATCCGGATCAGCCGAGTCACCGCTCCGATTCGGTACGACGTCCCGCAGCCGCTCGACCAGTGGTCGCAGCGCAGCCTTCTCGACCGCGATCTCCACCGCCTGCGCCGCGATGAACCGGGCAGTGCCGAGTGGATCCAGCTTCCCGAACGACTCCCGGTAGTCGGTCAGCAACCCCTTCGCGACCAGCTGCAGCAGGACGGTGTTGTCCCCTTCGAAGGTCGTAAATACATCGGTGTCCGCCTTGAGGGTTGCCAGCCGGTTCTCCGCCAGGTACCCCGCGCCGCCGCACGCCTCGCGGCACGTCTGGATCGTCTCGGTCGCATGCCACGTCCCGAGCGCCTTCGTCCCGGCCGCCTGGGCCTCCAACGCGCGCCGGTCGTGCTCGCTGCTGCCGTCGCCGAAGATCCGGACAAACTCGTCGACCAACTCGGCCTGCGCGAAATGCAGGGCGTAGGTCCGGGCGAGCAGTGGCAGCAGCCGGCGCTGGTGCATCCGGTAGTCGAGCAGCAGCGCCTCCTCGGCACTCCCGGGGGCGCCGAACTGCCGACGCTGATCGCCGTACCGGATCGCGATCGCGAGCGCCACCTTGCTCGCGTTGATCGCGGCGCCGCCGACCGAGACGCGCCCCTGCACGAGGGTGCCGAGCATGGTGAAGAACCGCCGGTCCGGGTTCTCGATCTCGCTCTTGTAGTTGCCTTCGGCATCGATCTGGGCATAGCGGTCCAGCAGTGCCTCCCGTGGCACCCGCACCTGGTCGAACACGATCCGCCCGTTGTCGACCCCGTTCAGCCCGAGCTTCGGTCCGCAATCGGTCAGCGTGACGCCTGGCATCGCCGTACCGTCGTCAGCTCTGATCGGCACCAGCAGGCAGTGCACGCCGTGCGTCTCGCCGCCCACGACGAGCTGAGCGAACACCGCCGCCATCCGGCCGTGCCGGGCCGCGTTGCCGATGTAGTCCTTCCGCGCCGACGGGGTTGGCGTGTGTACGACGAACTCCCCCGTCGAGGCGTCGTACGTCGCCGTCGTGCCGAGCGCCTGGACGTTGGAGCCGTGCCCGGTCTCGGTCATCGCGAAGCACCCGAGCAGCCGGCCGCTGACCGCGTCGGCGAGGTAGCGCTCGTGGTGCCGCTCGGTGCCCAGGTGCAGGATGGCGCCGGCGAACAGACCGAACTGCACGCCCGCCTTCACCATCAGCGAGAGGTCCCCGAAGGCGAGCGTCTCGAACCCGGCGATGAACCCGCCGAGGTCGCCCTCACCGCCGTACTCCTTCGGGAAGCCGCGCGCTGGATGCCCCTCCGCGGTGATCTGCTGCAGCAACTCGAGCACCTTGTCCCGGTACTCGTCCGTGGGCAGCGTGACCGCGAAGTCCAGCAGCTCCGGGTTGGCCTCCAGCCCGGCGCGCACGACGTCGCGGGCCGCCTTGTACGGCCCGTCCAGATACTCCCGCAACCCCGATGTCTCCATGCCCATAACTTATGCGGATCGGCGGACACTTTCCGTGACGACTTGACGACTGTGGAAAACATGGCCAGGAGACCGCATCTGCGGCACTAGAATGCTGTTTATGCCGAATTTGCGGATCAGTGAGGCGGCCGCGTTGCTCGGTGTCAGTGACGACACCGTACGGCGCTGGGTCGAGCAGGGCCGGCTGCCGTCGGTCCAGGACGGTGGCCGGATGGCGATCGAGGGTCGCGAGCTCGCGACGTTCGCCCAGGAACTGGCTGAGTCACCCGAGCCGGGCGCCACCGCCGCGGCCTCGGCGCGGAACCGCATGCGCGGCATCGTCACCCGCGTCGTCAAGGACGTCGTGATGGCACAGGTCGAGCTGCAGGCCGGACCGTTCCGCGTGGTCTCGCTGATGAGCCGCGAGGCTGCCGACGAGCTCGGTCTCGAGCCGGGCGTGGTCGCCGTCGCCTCGATCAAGTCCACCCATGTCGTCGTCGAAATCCCGGAGGCCTGATGTTCCGCCGTACTGCGCTCGCCGCCCTCGCCGCCGCTGCCGCGCTCACCCTGGCCGGCTGCGGCAACGACAGCCCGGCCGCATCGTCGAGCGGTTCCAGTACGACGGCTCTGTCGGGGACCGTCAACGTCTTCGCGGCGGCGTCGCTGACCGGCTCGTTCACCCAGCTGGGCAAGGACTTCGAGAAGGCGCACCCGGGTGTGAAGGTGAACTTCAACTTCGCCGGGAGTTCGGCGCTGGCGCAGCAGATCAACCAAGGCGCACCGGCGGACGTGTTCGCGTCGGCTGCACCGAAGAACATGGACCAGGTGGCCGACAAGAACACTCCGACGACGTTCGTGAAGAACACGCTGGAGATCGCCGTACCGACCGGCAACCCGGGCAAGATCACCGGGCTGAAGGACTTCGCGGACAAGAACAAGAAGATCGCACTGTGCGCCGTGCAGGTGCCGTGTGGCGCCGCGGCGGACAAGGTGTTCAAAGCGGTCGGGATCACCCCGCAGCCGGACAGCCTGGAGCAGGACGTCAAGGCCGCGCTGACGAAGGTCAGCCTCGGTGAGGTCGATGCCGCGCTCGTCTACAAGACGGACGTACTGTCGGCGAAGGGCAAGGTCGAGGGCATCGAGTTCCCCGAAGCGAGCACGGCTGTGAACGAGTACCCGATCGCCACGCTGACCAAGGCCCCGAACGCTGACGGCGCCAAGGCCTTCGTCGACTATGTCCTGTCCGACCAGGGCAAGGCAGTACTGACCGCGTCAGGCTTCGACTCGCCGTGAGCCTCAGGCAGGACACCCGCACCGGTAGTGTCAGGCGGCGGACTGGCGGCCAGCTTCCACTTGTGCTCCTCCTGCCTGCGCTGGTCGGCCTGGCGTTCCTGCTGGTCCCCCTGATCGGTCTGCTGATCAAGGCGCCTTGGTCGACCCTGCCGAGCCGTCTGTTCAGTGCCGACATCTGGCAGGCGCTGCGGCTGTCTCTACTGTGCGCAACTCTTGCCACCACCGTCTGCCTGCTCCTAGGCATCCCACTGGCATGGCTGCTCGCCAGAGCGTCGCTGCCGGGCCGCGGCCTCATCCGGGCGCTCGTGACAGTCCCTCTGGTGCTGCCGCCAGTTGTCGGCGGTGTTGCGTTGCTTCTGGTCCTCGGACGACGCGGACTGATCGGTGAACGCCTCGACCTCTGGTTCGGCTTCTCCTTGCCCTTCACCACAGCCGGAGTGGTCGTCGCGGAAGCGTTCGTAGCCATGCCGTTCCTGGTGATCTCGGTAGAGGGCGCACTGCGTGCTGCCGACCCCCGCTACGAGGAGGCCGCCGCCACACTCGGTGCGGGCCGTTGGCTGACGTTCCGCCGGGTCACGCTCCCGTCGATCGCGCCTGGCGTCGTGGCGGGCGCCGTACTGTGCTGGGCTCGTGCACTGGGCGAGTTCGGGGCGACCATTACCTTTGCCGGCAACCTGCCCGGCCGTACGACGACTATGCCGCTGGCTGTGTATCTGGCGTTGGAGACTGACCCCGACGTGGCCGTCGTACTGAGTCTGGTGCTCCTGCTCGTGTCCGTCGTCGTACTGGCGTCTCTCCGCGAGCGCTGGATAAGTGGGCTGCGATGACCCTGTACGCCGACGTGCGGGTGAGCCGTGGAGCGTTTGACCTCTCGCTGGACCTCACTGTCGAGCCCGGAGAGGTAGTCGCGTTGCTGGGGCCTAATGGCGCTGGCAAGACGACTGCGTTGCGAGCGATCGCAGGTCTGCTTCCTGTCGGCGCAGGCCGCGTCGCATTGGACGACGAGGTCTGGGACGAGCCGCCGCGCGTCTTCCGTACGCCGGACCGTCGGCCGATCGGAGTGGTGTTCCAGGACTATCTGCTCTTCGACCACCTCAGCGCACTGGAGAACGTCGCCTTCGGCCTCCGCGCCCGCGGCGTCGAGAAGCATGCGGCGCGTGCAGAGGCACTGCGGTGGCTGGGGGCCGTCGGACTGGCGTCGTACGCACGCTCTCGGCCCCGAGCCCTATCCGGCGGCCAGGCCCAGCGGGTCGCGCTAGTACGCGCGCTGGCAACGAGCCCATCCGTGCTGCTGCTTGATGAGCCATTGGCTGCGCTGGACGCGAGTACGACGCTCCACGTGCGTGCCGAGCTCGGTCAACACCTGAACCGCTACGAAGGCCGCACTCTCCTGGTCACGCACGACCCGCTGGACGCGATGGTGCTCGCAGACCGCCTCGTCATCGTCGAGAACGGCCGCATCGTCCAGCAAGGCCGCCCGACCGACATAGCCCGCCGTCCCCGCACCGACTACGTAGCCCAACTAGTAGGCCTCAACCTCTACCGAGGCACCGCCACCAACACCACAGTCGCGCTGACCGACGGCGGCACCATCACCCTCGCCGAACCCGCCTCCGGCCCAGTCCACGTAGCCTTCCCACCCACCGCCGTCAGCCTCTACCCAGAACCCCCAACCGGCAGCCCTCGCAACACCTGGCCCGCCGTAGTCACTGGCATAGAACAACACGCCCACACAGTCCGAGTCCGCCTCGACGCCACCCCCACCGGCCCCACCACCCTCCTGGCCGACATAACCCCCGCCGCCGTAGCCGACCTTCACCTAACCCCCGGCCAACACCTCCACGCCACCCTCAAGGCAACCGAAATCCACACCTACCCGAGTTAGGGCTGGAAGAGTTTCCAGTGGCCTTCGGTGGTGACGTCGATGGTGCCGTTGGTGACCTTGATTGCGGAGTTGTCGTCCAGGGCGTAGGTGGGGACTGGGACTTTGGTGGCCCAGGTGGCGATGTTGGCTTCTTGGGTGTCTTCCATGGCGGGGTGGTTCAGGTGGGGGTAGATCGCGATGTCGATCAGGCCTAGGGGAGTCTCGGTGCCGGTAGTGGGGACTGGGCGGTCGTTGTAGTTTTCGCCGAAGCTTGCGGTGACTGCCATGCTGCCGGCGCTCACTCCGACGTACACCGTCTCGCTGCGCAGTGAGGGCAGCAGGTCGGCGAAGCCGGACTCGCGCATCCAGTGGCACAGGTACATGGGGTCGCCGCCGCCGACCAGCAGCACGTCCGTTTCCTTGACCAGCGGGATCCAGTTCTCCTCGGCCACGCTCGGCAAAGCGGTGAGCTCGAGGACTCCCACCGACTTCCAGCCCAGATCGACCAGCCGGCCTTGTGACGTGCCGCTGATCAGGCGGTAGGCGATGGCCGGGCCCTCGGGGAAGTAATACGCGGCGGTGGGAATGCAGAGGGCAGTGCACTCCGAGATCGGTTTGTCGAGCAGGTCGGCCAGCGCGCTGTGGATGCTCGGGTTTCTGACGCCCGAAGAGGTGAGAAGAAACTTCACGGCAGTCCTCCCAAGATCGTTGTGGGCAACGCTAACCGGAGAACTAGCCCAGCTGGTGATTCGACGCGAGTTGGAGCAGCGCCGCGCCCGCGGCTTGCATCGGCTTCCGGTTGACGAACTCGTCGATTGCTTCGGCGGTGAAAGGCTGCGGCGCGAGTACCTGTCCCTCGTCGTTGTCAGCGTTGACCTGACCGAAGAGCTCGTCGAAGAGATCGGCGGAGATCGAGAGGACGGTCAGCAGGTCGGTTGCGAAGGTCAACGGATCGACCCCGAGTCCGACGCAGTACGCGCGTACGGAACCGTCTTCGAGGCCGGTCGACAGGCGCGCGGCGAAGGGCCAGTCGTGATAGTCGATCGGTGCGGCGCCGCTGCCGTGGTCCTCGGATGCACCCAGCAGTTCCTCGGCCAGTTCGCGTACGACGTTGTGCCACAAGGAGAAGTCATGCGCTTCATTCCATGGCGCGTCGGCACTGGGCTGGAAGATGCCGGAGGGGACGACCTGGTAGAGCCCGCCCGCATGCCCGACCTTGGCCGGATCGCGCCAATGCAGGAAGAAGGTCGACGTCGAGTCCCGGCGGATGGTCAGCGTGCTGATCGCGAGATTGATCGGCCGTCGCGTCGCGTCCCACGGATCGCCGATCGCCGCCCGGAGACCTCCCGGCGCATCAGGCGACAGCTGTCGCGCCGCATACTCGTGCGCGGCCGCCTCGCCCGTGTTGATGCTGTCGAAGTACGTACCGCGCCCCAGGCGAAGCACGGGCGTCGCGCCCGCCAGATCCGCATCAAGCAGACGGTATGTCGGCCTGTTCTCGAAGACAGCCGGCGGAGCTAGCTCGGCGATCGCCTCGGCATAAGACCCGTACGGCAGGGCCGCACGAGCGCCCGTCACGCCGGAGAATTCAGCGTCGGGCTCGAACTGCAGCTCCACCGACGCCAGCGGGATAGGCGTCGATGGAATCCACGAGGCCGGCGCCAGCAACGGCGTCCCAGCCACGCGGCGATCCACAGCGAACTCATCGGCCGCTTCGACGCCGAGGCGATACCGGTTGTCCACCAGATACCGCCGTACGTCGAGCCAGGTACGACGACTGTCGTCGACGTCCGGCCCGGTCACATCCCGACCCTATCCCAAACGGTCTGCACCGGTACGAGCGAGAGCGGGAGAAGTTACGGGGTGTGACGGGGTTGGGACGGGTTGACATCTTGTTACGGAGGTTTTGACGCTCAGGCTTGAGGGTTGTGTAACGAAGAGTGTCTACTTACTCACCCGTAGTGTGTGGGTTCTTCACAGAAGAGTGATGACATCGTGCACTACGCCGGCCCTGGCGGTGGCGCCCAAGATGGCGGGGCACCACGAGAAGGGGGGTCGGACGAGCATGCACGAGACAGCTCAGGAGAGTTACGAGTTCTACTGCCTTGCGGATCGGCGGTTCTACGAGACACCCGCCAATCGCGGTGCCGAGCATCCGGATTTCGCGTTGTGCAGCCGCCCGGTTCCGGACGGCTGGCGGCATGTGCCCGGCGAGACCTGGATGCACTACGCGCCGGCGGAGCTGCGACTTCCCCAGCAGGGTTGGAAGATCCACGTCTCGGCCCGGCTCGCCGATGTGGAGCGCACGCTCGAGGCAGTGTGGGAGTACTGCGTCCCCCGCGGCATCGCGTTCAAGTTCCTCCGCAACGAACCCGTGCTGGTAATGGTCAACTCGAAGGCCGCCCCGCGCGGTTCGAGCGGCAAGCTGGTGACGATCTACCCGGCCGACGAGGCCCAGCTCGAGCTGATCCTCAAAGAGCTCGACGGCATCCTGCACGGCGTCGAAGGCCCGTACATTCTGAGCGACCTCCGCTACGCCGAGGGTCCGCTGTTCGTCCGGTACGGCGCTTTCGTCAGCAGGTACTGCCTTTCACCCACCGGCGAACGGGTCCTGGCGCTCGAGGACGACAACGGCACGCTGGTCCCGGATCATCGCGGCCCGACGTTCTCGACGCCGCCGTGGGTGACGCTGCCGGCCTTCCTCGAGCCGCATCTCGAAGCCCGCAACGCGGTCACCACCAACGACCTCGCGTACACGATCGACGGCGTCATCCAGTTCTCCAACGGCGGCGGTGTCTACCTCGGGCGCCACAACGAGACCGGCGACCGTGTCGTCCTCAAGGAAGGACGCCCGTACGCCGGACTCGACATGTCCGGCCGGGACGCGGTCGCCCGGATCAGCCACGAGCGCGACATCCTCGAGCAGCTCGACGGACTGAGCGTCGTACCGAAGGTCCATGACTATCTCCAGCTCGGTGAGCACCACTTCTTGGTGCAGGAGCACATCGACTCGGTGTCGCTGCAACGAGAGCTCGTACGGCGGTATCCGCTGACTCACCCGGATGCGTCCGAAGCCGACAAGGCGGAGTACGCCGAATGGGCCACGCGGATCGTCGAGCAACTCGCGCAGGCGGTCGGGCAGTTGCACGAGCGCGGCGTCGTGTTCTGCGACCTGCACCCGGACAACGTCCTGCTCGATGCCGACGGCAACCTCACGCTCATCGACTTCGAGGTGGCGACCCGCGCCGAGGACAGAGCGAGATCAACACTGGCCCATCCCGGCTACGCGGCGCCCCCAGACCGGCAAGGCGTCGAGGTGGACCGCTACGCGCTGGCCTGTATCGCGCTCGGCGTTTTCGCGCCGCAGACAACGATCCTGCTCAATCTCCATCCCGGCAAGGCATTCCACCTCGCCGAGATGATCACCGAGACCTTTCCGGTGCCTAGAGCAACGATCGACCAAGCCGTCAGCATCATCACCGACGCCGGCAATGAGCTGGCCGATCTAGCCCTGCCGGGCAAGGCTGGGTGGACCGAGGTCCGGGATGCGCTGACCCGTTCGATCGTCGCCAGCGCCACGCCCGAGCGCGCCGACAGGCTGTTCCCCGGCGACATCGCGCAGTTCCGCCCCGGCGCCGGCATCGACATCGCAACCGGCGCCGCCGGTGTCCTCTACGCACTCAAGCGGACCGGCGCCGAGCGATTCCCGCAGTACGACGACTGGCTGCGCAAGCGCGCGCTGGACACGGAGACCGGTCCCGGCCTGTACGACGGCCTGCACGGTGTGGCGCACGTCCTCGACGAGCTCGGATACCGCCAGGACGCGCTGGATCTGGTCGACCGCACACTCGTCGACGACTGGACCTCCCGCGAACTAGGACTGCACTCCGGCCTGGCCGGCATCGGGTTGAACCTGCTGCACTTCGACACCGAGCCGACGCTGCGTGCGAAGGCGGTCCGGGTGCTCGACCTGGTCGCGGACCGGCTCGGCGACGTGACCGACGTACCGGAGATCAGTGGCGGTCAGCATGCGCGGGCCGGGTTGATGTACGGGTCGTCCGGGCCCGCGCTGTTGTTCCTCAACGCGTTCGAGCAGCTCGGGGACACCGGCCTGCTCGACCTGGCCGAGATCGCGATCAGGCAAGACCTTCGACGGACGCTGATCACGCCGGACGGAACGCGGCAAATCAACCAAGGCTGGCGGACGCTGCCCTATCTCGAAGAAGGTTCGGCCGGCATCGCGCTCGTCGTCGAGCGGTACTTGCGCCACCGTCCATCGGACGAGCTCGCAGGCTCGCTGGAGGAGCTGACCAAGGTCACGCACTGCGACTTCTACGTTCAGCCCGGCCTGTTCATGGGCCGCGCCGGTCTCCTGCTGACAGCCTCGGCGCTTGGTGAACAGGTCGACGACCTGGTCTACGGGCTCGGCTGGCATGCGCTGCCGTTCGCCGGCGGCCTCGCGTACCCCGGCAACCAGCTGCTCCGTCTCTCGATGGACCTGGCAACCGGATCGGCCGGCGTCCTGCTGGCCCTGGGAACCGCGCTGCACGAGGCGCCGGTGTCCCTCCCGTTCCTCGGACCTCCCCAGTGGTCCGAGTCCTCATCCCGACAACCTGCACTCAAGGAGGTGTAAAACATGGCACTTCTCGACCTTCAGGGTCTCGAGACCCCGGGTTACGGCGGTGGCCACCACCACCCCGGTGGTTCCACGCTGACCGTTCTGGGCTGCGCTTCGCAGACCCCGAGCAACCTGAGCCTTCTGCTCTGCCACTGATCGGCCCCTGGGCAACCAGGTTCTGACAAGGCCCTGGGTGGGCGGCATACCCACCCAGGGCCGGGCCACCGCAGCCAGGAAGGAGCGACAACGTGCAGGCTCATCGGCTGCCGCTCGTAGAAAAGGTGCACGGCCACCTCGTTGCCGATCCGTACCGCTGGCTGGAGGACTCCGCCTCCCCTGAGACGCAGCGCTGGCAAGCGATCCAGGACGACCTCTGGCTCAACCACGCCACCACTCTCACTACCCGCTATCACTTCCGCGCGCATGTCAAAGCCCTCTCCAACGTCGGCACCGTGTCCGCCCCCATCTGGCGAGGCGACCGATGCTTCACACTCCGCCGCGACCCCGGCCAGCAACACCCGGTCCTGTACGTCGGCCCGAAGTCACTCATCGACCCGATGCAGCTCGACCCGACCGGCCTCACCACGCTGGACAGCTGGCAGCCCTCCCCGGACGGCAGTCTGGTCGCCTACCAGATCTCCCGCGGCGGCACCGAGCAATCCGTCCTCTACGTCCTGGACGTCACCACGGGACAAGTAACAGACGGCCCGATCGACGGCTGTCGCTACTCCCCTGTCGCCTGGCTCCCCGACGGAAACGCCTTCTACTACGTACGCTTCCGTCAGGTACGACGCCACCGCCTCAACGACGCCGGCGACACCACGATCCTCGAGGGCGAAGCGTCGTACGGGCTCGAAATCAGCGCCGACGGTCGTTGGCTCACCATCTCAGCGGCGCGTGGCACCACGAACGACCTCTGGCTCGCCGACCTCAGCACCAACGAACCTCCCAAACCCGTCGAGCAAGACGCGCTGACGGTGATGACAGTCGCACCTGATGGTCGCCTGTACGTCGTCACCACCAAGGACGCACCCACCGGCCGTCTCTGCATCGGTGACCCCACCAGCCCAAGCGTCTGGCACGACTTCGTCACCCCCACCAAACCCCTCACCGGATTCGCGATTCTGGACGACGCGATCCTGCTGGCGACGACCAGTGAGATCGCGATCCACGACCGCGAGACCGGCCGCCGCACGGGCGACGTACCGCTGCCAGGCCTCGGCTCCATCGGCACCATCACCACCCACGGAAGCCAAGCCTGGTTCACCTACACCGACAGCGTCACCCCATCGGCCGTCTACTGCTACGACGACACCACCGGCCGTACGACGCTCTGGTCGGAAGCGCCGGGCCCGAAAGCCGAAGCAGAAACGCACCAGCTCACTTGCAACCCCGAGCTCCACCTCACCGCGATCGCCAAACCAGGAACTGGACCACGCCCGACGATCCTCTACGGGTACGGCGGTTTCGGCCAGGATCTCACCCCGACATACTCGGCGTTCGCCCTCGCCTGGGTCGAAGCCGGCGGGGTGTTCGTCACCGCGCACCTGCCCCGGCGAGACCGGAAGCAGCAGGTCATCGACGACTTCATCGGCGCGGCCGAGCACCTCACCGCAGAGGGCTGGACCACCCCGGCTCAACTCGCGCTCTGCGGTGAGTCGAACGGCGGCCTGCTCGTCGCCGCGGCACTGACCCAGCGGCCGGAACTCTTCGCCGCCGCGGTCTGCTCGGCGCCGCTCACCGACATGACCCGCTACGAGCTGTCCGGCCTCGGCCCACGGTGGACCGAGGAGTTCGGCTCGGCCAAGAATGCAGATGATTTCGACCACCTCCTGTCCTACTCGCCGTACCACCGGGTGACCGAAGGCGTGAAGTACCCCGCCGTGCTGTTCACAGTCTTCGGCAACGACACCCGCGTGGACCCCTTGCACGCAAGGAAGATGTGCGCCGCCCTGCAGCACGCGACCGGTAGAGAGCGTCCCGTGCTCATCAGACTGGACCCGGACGCGGGTCACGCCGCCGGATCCGCCAGCCAGGGAATCGGTCTCGCCGCGGACATGCTCGCCTTCCTGGCCGAGCAGACAACATGATCACCTTCAAAACCGTGGTCAAGCGTGGACGCGCCTGGCTGCCGCTCATCGGCCTCAACTCGCTGATCGCCAGCGGCGTGACACTCGCCCTGCCGACGATCCTCGGCCGCTCGGTCGACTCCATCGTCGCTGACGACGGCTACACGAAATGGCTGATCGCCGCCGCGGCCCTGATCGCGCTTGGCGTCATGGCGAACCTCGTCGACGCCTTCGCGGGCGCCGCCTGCGTCGCCGACACCACAGCCTGGTTGCGGCATCGCCTGGTCAAGCAGGTTGTCCACAGCGGCCCTGAGGGCACGCGCGATTTCGAGACCGGCGACCTCGTCACCCGCGTCTCCGCCAACGCAACCGACGCCGCCCAAGCCGGTCCAGCTGCCGTCACCGCGATTGCCGCGATCGCGCCACCCATCGGAAGCCTGGTCCTGCTCGCGTTCATCGATCCCTGGCTCGCCGCGGCGTTCTTCGGCGGCGTGCTGCTCGTGATCGCCGTCCTGTGGACCTTCGCCCGCCGGACCGCCGACGTCAGCCTCGCGTACCAGGAGACCCAGGGCCGCATCGCTTCGCTGCTGTCCGAGTCACTCACCGGCATCCGGACCATCGCCGCCGCCGGTACGACGACCCGCGAGGAGCGCCGCATCCTCGGTCTCCTCCCCGAGCTGCACAAGCACGGCATGGTCACCTGGCGCATCCTGGCTCGCTCCGGAGCTCAGGCCGCGATCGTCGGTCCGCTCGTCCTGGTCGCCGTACTGGCTGTCGGAGGTCTCCAACTCGTCGACCACCGGATCACCGCGGGCGAGTGGTTCGCTGCTTCCCAGTACGCCGTCATCGGCGCCGGCCTGGGCAGTCTGACCGGTGTCATCGGCGGGCTCGCCCGCGCCAAGGCCGGTGTGCATCGGGCGGCCGAGGTGCTGAAGGTCCCGACAGTCGCGCACGGGACGCTGAGTCTTCCGACCGGTCCAGGGCGCCTGACCTTCGATAGCGTCAGTGTCGAGACCAACGGGAATGTCCTGCTGGACAACGTGAATCTCGACCTACCCGGCGGTGCGACCGTCGCGGTGGTCGGTCCGAGTGGTGCCGGGAAGTCGGTGCTCGCCGCCGTCGCAGCGAGGTTGCGTGACCCGTCGACCGGGCAGGTGACGCTGGACGGCGTACCGCTGCAGGCGATCAATCGTCATGCGCTCCGGAGCGCGGTCGGGTGCGCGTTCGAACGTCCGCAGCTGGTCGGCCGGACCATCGGCGACGCGATCGAGCCGGACGCCGTCAGCCCGATCCGCACCCTCGCGGCGGCGCGCGCGACCCACGCGCACGACTTCGTCAGCCGCCTGCCCGACGGGTACTTCACTTCCTTGCGCAAGGCACCAATGTCCGGTGGTGAACGGCAACGACTCGGCCTCGCCCGGGCCTGGTCGGCGAACCGCCTGCTGGTGCTGGACGACGCGACCTCGAGCCTCGACACCGCGACCGAGATGCAGATCAGCCGCACTCTCACCGAGGACCGGCACCGCCGGACCCGCCTGATCGTCACCCACCGCCCTGCCACCGCCGCCCGCGCCGATCTCGTCATCTGGCTCGACCGCGGCCGAGTCCGCGCCGTCGCCCCACATGCCGACCTCTGGCGCAACGACTCCTACCGCGAGATCTTCGGATGAAGCGAGAACTCGCGTACGGCGCCCAGGCGCTGAAGAAGCGTGCGTCGATCAAGCTGGTCGCGTGGTCGGTCCCGGAGATCCTGCCGACCGCGGTCTACGGCATCGCGGTCGCCCACGCGACCGACAACTTCCTCGCCGGACACGCCTGGCAAGGCATCGCCTGGCTCGGCGGTCTCGTGGCCACCGCCTGCCTCGGCGCCGCCGGCGCCCGCCAGGTCTACGGCCGCCTCGGCGAGCTCGTCGAGCCAGTTCGAGATGATCTCGTACGACGCGTGGTCGCCGGAGCCCTGCGCACCGGTGACGACAGCGCCGTCGCCCGGCTGAACCGGCAGGTGGAGATCGTGCGCGACACCTTCGCCGGCCTGGTCCTGGTGATCCGCAGTTTCGCCGTGACGTTGTTCGGCGTACTGGCTGGTCTGTTGTCGCTTGCGCCGTTGGTCGCGGCGTTCGTCGTACCGCCGTTCATCGTCGGGTTCGCGTTGTCCCTGGCGGTGTTGGGGATGGCGGCGGATCGGGTCCGGGCGTCGTTGCAGGCGGATGAGGAGCTCGCGGCGTCGGCCGGGATGGTGTTCGGTGGCGTGCGGGACATCACCGCGAGCGGAACCGAGGAGTTCGCCTCCCGGCTGGTCGGTGAGCCGATCGAGGCGCATGCGTCGGCGGAGCGCGCCTTGGCCAAGGTAGCCGCGCTGAGGACGTTGTGTTTCGCCGTCGGAGGATGGTTGCCGTTGCTGATCCTGCTCGCGACCGGACCGTGGCTGGTCGGGCGCGGCGTGAGCACAGGCACGCTGCTCGGCGGGCTCACGTACGTGCTGATCGGTCTGCAACCGGCGCTCAACACAGTGATGAGCGCCCTGGGCGACAGCGGTCTGCGGTATGTGATCACGCTCGGGCGAATCCTCGACACCTCAGCTCCGGTCGACCGGCCGCGACGGAGCGTCGCACAGGGGTACCAGGTCCGCATGCAGGGGCTGACCTTTTCGTACGGGCCTCACGCCGAACCAGTCCTGGACAACCTCGAACTGATGATCCCCGAAGGCGAACATCTGGCGATCGTCGGGCCGAGTGGGATCGGGAAGTCGACACTCGCCGGGCTGATCTGCGGCATGCTCAGCCCCACCCGGGGCCGGCTCCTATTAGGTGGGGCAAATCCGGCTGAGGTGCCGACGGAGACGCGGGTTCTGATTCCTCAGGAGGCGTATGTTTTCAGCGGGACAGTGCTCGACAACCTCACCTATTTGTTGCCCGAAGCGACCGATCCCACCGACGCGATCGAGGCTGTCGGCGCCGGTGCGCTGATCGCGCAGATCGGTGGGCTGGCGGCGATGGTCAAGCCGGGTGAGTTGTCGGCCGGCGAACGCCAGCTGATCGCGCTCGTACGCGCGTACATCTCGCCAGCGCCGCTCGTCGTACTCGACGAAGCGACCTGTTTCCTGGATCCGGAGGCCGAACGTCGAGCCGAAGAGGCGTTCGCCCGCCGGGGCGGGACGCTCATCGTCATCGCCCACCGCGTCAGCTCGGCGCGCCGGGCCAAACGCATCCTCGTCCTCGACGGCAACAAAGCGGCCCTCGGCGCGCACGCAACCTTGATGCGCACCTCCCGCCTGTATCGAGAACTCCAAGGCCACTGGACACCAGAGGTACGCCGTCAGATCCAGCCGGCGTCTTGAGCCTTTCGAATCGCCTCGATCCGGCTGCGCGCTCCTGTCTTGGCGAGCGCGCGGGAGAGATAGTTGCGGACCGTCCCAGTGCTCAAACTCAACGTGCGCGCGATCTCCTGCGCTGTCGCCCCCGTAGTGACATGACGAAGTACCTCGCACTCGCGATCCGTCAGCGGATTGTCGCCCGCCTTCAACGCAGCCACAGCAAGCCGTACGTCGACCACCGGCAAGCCCTTCGCCACGTCGCGGATCGCCTGCACCAGCTGGTCCGTCGTCGAATCCGTCGCGATCAGCCCGATCCGCGGCGCCTGCTTGACCAGCGACAGACTCGTCGCCGCGATCGCCTCATGGTCGATCATCACCAGCACGCCACGGCCGGTGAGCTTCCGGCACAACTCCTCGATCCGGATCCGGCCCGGTAGCTGGGCATCCAGCAGTACGACGTGCGGCCGCCGCCCTGCCACCTGCAGGACGTCCTCCGAGCGGTCCAGCTCGGCCACCACGTCAAGATCGTTCTCTCTTGCCAGCACCGCTGCCAGTGCACCACGCACCAACGTGCCGCGGTGGCCGAGAGCCACTCGGATCACGTCTTCGCCCCCAGTCGCCTTCCGTCGCCTCATCCCGGGCCCCCGCCCGCGACGAAAACCAGCTGCCGGACGGCGGTGCCCGTGCTTCGATCAACGAGTGAACTCCCCGGATGACACGCACGAATCCCGCCGCTGCCCCGGTTGCCACGCCGACCTGCCCCGCTCGGACTGGCCGGGCGAGACGAAATACAACGCGTCACCGGAGTGCCTCGAGGTCGCGGGACAGCTGCTCGGCTACGAGATCGAGCACGCCGTCGAGCTCGGCTATCTGCACCAGCTCCGCATCGACGCGTACGGCGCCCAGCACGTCAGCCCGCAGCAGCCACCGATCGGTCCGGTGTTCGCACTGAACGGCCTCTACATGTACCTCGAGCGCGGCTCCGGCAACCTCGACGTCCGCACCGCCCACAGCATCATGGCCAACTCGTACGACGACTGGCCGGTGCTGACGCCACCGTCGACCGTCGGCCGGTTGACGGCGTACGACGTACTGAACGCGGGCTCGGTGCAGGACGTCGAAGCCGCGCTCATCACCTGGGCCGATCAGGTCTGGCAGTCGTGGCCCGCGGCCGACCAGGAGCTGATCCGCAAACTCACCATCGCCCTCGTCCCACCCCGCCACTTCCGCCGCTGAAACCCATCGGTTTCCCCACCTTGAGAGCCCACCAACCACAAAACCGCTCCCGAAACGGCCGGTGGCTTCTCAAGGTCGGCCGAGGCGGGGACGGTGGCTCGGCTACTCCGGGGGGCGCGGGTGTGAACGAAGGCGTTTGAAACGCGTGTCACGGCGGGAAACCGTTCTGTTGTTGGGCTTTCGCTACGTCAAGGAGCCGAAAAAAACCGGGGCAGATTCGCGGATTGGCCTTGCGCTTCCCGCCAGGGTCGCCCAGGATGACTCAGGTCACGTCGTTACCGTGGCGTGACCATTCGGAAGCTGTCCTGTGACCTGCCCGGATGCCCCTCCCTGCACGGGGGGCCTGGTGAGTTTCACCATGCCCAAGCTCACAAGGAGTTGCACTACTGATGTCCAAAGCCCGACATGCGCGCCCCCGGCGAAGTACCCGCCGGGTGGTTCGGACCCTCTCCATTGCCGGCCTCGGGGCCGGTATCACCGCCGCCGGCGCCGGTGCGGCGTTCGCGACCGACTACACGGTCAAGGCCGGCGACACCCTCTCCGAAATCGCCCAGGCCAACGGTGCCGACTGGCATCACCTGGCGAAGATCAACAACCTGGACAACCCCGATCTGATCCTGATCGGGCAGACCCTGACGCTCGACGGTGTGGAGAAGGCCACCGCTCCGCGCCCGCGGACGACCTCGAAGAAGGTCGAGACGAAGAAGGTGCGGAAGACCGAGCGCAAGGTGCGGACCAGCCGGTCCGAGGACCGTCCCGCGACGAGCGTGAGCATGAGCGCCGCCTGGCGGAAGGTCGCCCAGTGCGAGTCCAGCGGGAACCCACGCGCGGTCAACCCGGCCGGGTACTACGGCCTGTTCCAGTTCGACCTGCAGACGTGGCGCAGCGTCGGCGGCAGCGGCAATCCGGCGAAGGCGTCGGCGGCCGAGCAGCTGATGCGCGCGAAGAAGCTGTACGCCCAGCGCGGCGCTTCGCCCTGGCCGGTCTGCGGCCGCTACCTCCGCTGACACCCTCTCCAACCGGTCGGGCGGGCGGCAGACCGTCCACCCGGCCGGCCCCTCATCGCTGCAGCTCCTCATCACTGCAGCCCCCGATTAGCTGACGTTTGGCGCCTCCCACCCCTCGTGGCGGGTTAGTGCGCTACTCATCCGTGATCGCGACGGGTGGGAGGCACCAGACGTCAGCTGCGGGTGAGCACCAGCATCTCGTTGGCGCCCGCCTGGAACTCGTACGGCACCTTGCGGACCTCCCAGGTGACGCCTTCCAGGGAGTCGAGCACGGACGGCAGGAAGGAGACCGGCTCGCCGGTTCCTTGCACCACCAGCGGGAAGATGCGGACTTCCGCGCTGCTGACCCGGATCAGCTCACGCAGCGCCGCGACATGCCAGGCCTCGTCGAACTGATCGGCCCAGGTGAACAGCAGGTGCGAGCACAGCACCAGCTCGAATCGCCTGTCCTCGAACGGCAGCTCCGGGAGCGCGCCCGCGACGTACCGCTCCGGCGCCGCGGCGATGTCCTGCAGGAACCGGTCCGCCGCCTCCACCCGCAGCTCGTCCCGGCGCTCCGGTGTCCCGTACCAGTGCCAGACGAAGCTCCCCTGATTCTGGTCGACGATCCCGCTCCCGGCCGGCAGACTCCGCCGTACGGTGTCGACGAGCTCGGACTGACCCAGCTCGTACGCCGGGTCGACGGCGACCGCGTCGACGCCACGCTCGGCGGCTTCGGCAGTGAAGCTCGAACCGCCCGCGGAGCAGTCGAGCACGGATTCGGGGAGTTGGGTCAGGTCGAACATCGCTTCGTACTCGACGTACGAGCGAGAGGTCACCAGCACGGTCTTACCCTTCGACGATTGTCTTCCGGTACAGGCGGTTGTCGAGGAAGGTAGCCCCGGCCGCCAGAGCCAGGAACAGTACCGCGACGAGCAGACAATTCAGCAACACCCTCGGATAGCCGTGCTCGGTGACGTCGACGAACGGATACGGATAGAAGCCGACGAACGCGCCGCGGATCAGCGTGAACACCAGCCACAACAGCGGGAACACGATCGACCACGCGACGATCCGCGGATTCGTCTGGCCCCGCGGCCCGAACAACAACCAGCCCAGTACGCCGGCCACCGGCGTGGCCGTGTGCAGCAGGAAGTTCGCCACCGCCGCCCAGCCGGACAGATCGTCCAGCGGCGCGAGCACCAGGTGATAGACGATCCCGGTCACCGCGATACAGAGCACGCCGTTCAGCCGCAAGGTCCGGAACAACGTGCTCTGCCGGCGCTCCGGCTGCAACGCCAGCAGCAACGTCGTCGCGCCGAGCAGCAGATTCGACTGAATCGTGAAGAACGCGAACACGTTCAGCACCCGCTCCGGGTTGTCCTTGAAGAACCCTTCGTTCCCGTTCGCCGTGACGAACAACTGCACCACGACGCCGACAGCCACCAGCAACGCGGTAGCTCCAGCCCACGACCGCCCCGTCATCGTCATGCCCGCAATGTACGACGCACACACCGCCGCGCCGGGGAACTCCCGACGACTTTGTGCACGGGATCCGTACGGCGCCGGCCAGAAAGTACGGATCCCGTGCACAAAGTGGGTCAGGCCGGGGCCTTCTCCTGGTCGTCGGACTTGGCGGTGAAGGAGACGATGGCGTCGATGCCGAGGACGAGGGTCCACGTGCCGGCCGGGCCGAGCAGAGCGTCGTACCCATGACCGGAGAGCAGGCCGAGGACGAGCATCAGACCAACGCCGATGACGTAGGCCAGCAGGTGGCGGTACCAGCCGGCGCGTTCGCGACTGGCGCTCTTCGGCGGCTTGACCGGGCGAGGTGCGCCGGCGAACCAATGCGCGGCCCAGTTGTCCGCCCACTTCAGGGTCTGGTGACCGAACGCGACGCTGACACCGACGAAGATCGCGGCCAGTGAGTGCTTGAACGACGGCTCGGCACCGCGGCGGATGTCGATCACGCTGGCGACCAGCAGCACGACGTCGACCAGCGGAAGGCTCGCGAGCAGAACCATGCCGACGCGCCGCAGCCGAAGCACGTAGCGCATCACCATCCCGGCGGCGAGCAGGACCCAGAAGCCGATCTCACACGCGGCGATCACAGCGAGCAGCACAGCGGTTCACCCTCCCCTTGGACTCCCCCGCCCCGAGCGGAGCAAGGGATGCTTTTATTAAGTACAACTGTGTTAGCAAAGATCTTAGCACGGCTGTGCTAAAAAGGTCCTGTGCCGAAGATCGTCGACCACGACACCCGCCGCGAGGAGATCGCCGAAGCGCTCTGGCGGGTCGTCCGCCGGGACGGGATCCGCGCCGCCTCGGTCCGGACCATCGCGGCGGAAGCCGGCTGGTCAGCCGGGGCCGTCCGCTACTACTTCCCCGATCAAGCCGGCTTGCTGAGCTTCGCGATGGACCTGGTCTCCCGCCGAGTCACCGAGCGCGTCAGTGCACTCCAGCCGAAGGGTGACCCGGCCAGCGTCGTACTGCGGTATCTGGAGCAGGTGATCCCGCTGGACGACGAGCGGCGGGCTGAGTTCGACGTCTGGCTGGCGTTCATGGCGCAGGCACAGGCCGAGACCGGCGCCGGCGAACTGCACGCGCACGTCGACAAGGTGCACGACGACCTGCGTCACCTGTGCGAGTCATTGCTGCAATCGCTGAAACTCCAGGACGACCTCGATCTCCGGCGCGAAAGCGAACGTTTGCATGCCTTGGTGGACGGGCTTTCCTTGCATGCCGCGATCCAGCCCGAACGGACGACGGCGACCCGGATCCGGCATATCCTGCGCCACCATCTCGAGGCTTTGCTGGCCTGAAACCCCTTACAAATGAGGGTTTTCGGATCGACATGCTGACGACCTGACCAAAGACTTGCTGCACGTGGCACGATCACAACCATGGAGTCGGAGGGGGTGATCGTCGTCAGTGGAATCATGGCGGCGGGGAAATCAACGGTGTCGCAGTTACTGGCCGAACGATTTCAGTACGGCGTCCATCTTCGGGGCGATGTTTTCCGGCGCATGATCGTCAGCGGCCAGGCCTCGATGGCGACCGACAGCGGCGAAGCGCAGCGCCAACTCCAGTTGCGTTACCGGCTCGCTTGTCAGGCCGCCGACGGATATGCGCAGGCCGGTTTCACCGTGGTTCTGCAGGATGTCGTGATCGGTGAGCTACTGCGCGAATTCCTGGACGGAATTCGGACCCGGCCGCGCTATCTCGTCGTACTGACGCCGCGACCCGAGGTGATCTCCAGCCGGCTCGGCGGTGCGCATCAGCTGGTGGACGAGCTCGACTACGAGTTGCACGCATTCAGTCCGCGCCGCGGTCTGTGGCTGGACAACTCGGATCTTTCCGCCGGCGAAACCGTCGACGCGATTCTCGGCCGACTCGACGAAGCACACTATGACTAGGAGCTACCCGGGGGTAGTTTGGCTTGATGGCGACCAGTGTGCGGCGGACCTCGTGCAATCTGTGTGAAGCGATCTGCGGTGTGCTCGTGACGGTCGAGGACGGCCGGGTCACGGACATCCGCGGCGACGAGTCGGATCCACTCTCTCGCGGTCACATCTGCCCGAAGGCAGTCGCGCTCCGCGACCTCCAGGACGACCCGGACCGGTTGACCACGCCAGTACGACGTACGCCGGACGGCTGGCAGGAGATCGGCTGGGACGGGGCGTACGACCTCGTGGTCGGCAAGCTGACCGAGGTCCAGCGGGAGCACGGCCGGAACTCCGTCGGCGTCTACCTCGGCAACCCGAACGTGCACAGCCTCGGCGCTCTCACGCACATGCCGACGATGGTGAAGCAGCTTCGTACCAGGAACCGCTTCAGTGCCACCTCGATCGACCAGCTTCCGCACATGCTCGCGTCGTACCTGCTCTACGGACACCAGCTGATGGTCGCGGTGCCCGACATCGACCGGACGTCGTACTTGCTGATGCTCGGTGCGAACCCGCTCGCCTCGAACGGGAGCATGATGACCGCGCCCGGTTTCGGCCGGCGCCTCAAGGAGCTGCAGAAGCGCGGCGGCCGAGTCGTCCTCATCGACCCGCGCCGGACCGAGACCGCGGCTGTCGCCGACGAGCACCACTTCGTCCGTCCCGGTACGGACGCGGCCTTCCTGCTCGCGCTGATCCACCAAGTGATTGCCGACGGCCATGCGTGCCCAGCGCCGTACGTCGATGGGCTGCCGGCAGTCGAGGCGGCGGTCGAGGATTGGACTCCGGAACGCGCGGCCGGCATCACTGGGATCGACGCGGCCGTCATCCGCCAGATCGCGCACGACTTCGCGACGGCCGATCGTGCGGCCTGTTACGGGCGGGTCGGCGTGTCGACGCAGCAGTTCGGCGCGGTGTGCCAGTGGGCGATCCAGGTGCTCAACATCATCACCGGCAATCTCGACCGGCCCGGCGGGACGATGTTCCCGCGGCCAGCCGTGAACGCACTGCTCGGCCTCGGGCGGGGGCACGTTGGTGTGTGGAAGAGCCGAGTCCGCGGGCTGCCGGAGTTCGGCGGTGAGCTGCCGGTGTCGACGATGGCCGAGGAGATCCTGACGCCCGGCGCGGACCGGATCCGCGCGATGGTGACGATCGCCGGCAACCCGGTGCTGTCGACGCCGAACGGCCGCAAGCTCGACGAAGCCCTGGACACGCTGGACTTCATGGTCGCCATCGACCCCTACATCAACGAGACCACCCGGCACGCGGACGTGATCCTGCCGCCCGCACCGCCGCTCGAGCGCGACCACTACGACGTGATCTTCCACCAGCTCGCCGTACGCAACACCTCTCGCTGGAATGACGCCGTACTGCCGAAACCCCCGCAGGCGCGGCATGACTGGGAGATCTTCCGCGATCTCGGCATCCGCTTGCTGCGCGGTACGCCGATGAGCCGCCGGAAGGCGATCGCCGCGGCCCGGCTGCGGATGTCGCCGCGCCGGATCGTCGACCTCGGCCTGCGGATCGGGCCGTACCGGCTGTCGCTGCGGAAGCTGCGCAAGTCGCCGGGCGGGATCGACCTCGGGCCGCTGCAGCCGGCGTTGCCGCAGGCTCTGCATCGCAAGAACAAGCGGATCGACCTTGCTCAGCGGATGATCCTGGACGACCTGCCCCGGCTGGAGTCGCTTGCCACCGGCAACGACGGCGAGCTGCTGCTGATCGGTCGACGGCACCTGCGCAACAACAACTCCTGGATGCACAACTCGGCCCGGTTGGTGAAGGGCAAGCCGCGGCACCAGCTGCTGATGAACCCGGACGACCTGGCCAAACGCGACCTCACCGACGGCCAGCTGGTCAACGTCAGCTCGGCCGCCGGCACGGTCGCGGTAGAGGTTGCCGCAAGCAACGACATGATGCCCGGCGTGGTCAGCCTTCCCCACGGCTTCGGTCACAACCGCCCCGGCGCCCAGCTGACCATCGCCAACCAGGTCGCCGGCCCAAGCGCCAACGACATCACAGATGCGGACCTCACCGACACCGTGGCCGGCACCGCCGCAGTCAACGGCGTACCGGTCACTGTCACCGCCGGCTGACCCCCCTCGGTCCATTTCAGGGGAGCAGCACCCACGGCGGGCCGGTTGGCTGGACGCGTTCGCGGGGTGCGGTGCATGGGTGGATGCGCTCCGCTGGTTCCAGCCGCGGCGGCGCCCCGCCTTGTGCACCGTTCGACCACGACACGCCGCCGCGCGACGGTTGAGGGGTGCACAAGGTCACCACCGGAAGGGGGTGAGTTGACGGGTTATCCGTTCAAATGGATGGGTGGTGGTGGGCCTGAGCTTTCGCGGATGATGAGGAGCGGGGTCGCACAACCTGAATGTCCAGGTTGAGCCGCCGGCTCGCCGCGGCGAACGCCTGGTCCCGGATCCACACCTGGCCGTGGTCCGGCGGTCCGGCCACGCGTGCGACGACGCGGTGGCCGAGCGACGCGACATGCTCGACCGCGGCGTTCATCGCCGACGTACCGTCGCTCCAGACGCACGCCGTGCCGTCGGCCAGCTGCCGGATCGCCGACCAGCACGGCCGGCAGACCCAGCTTGCGCAGCAACGGGATCCGCGGATCATCGACCCGCAGGTCGACCACGATCACGCCGTCGACCCGGCGCTCCGCGGCCCATTTCCGGTATGTCGACAGTTCCTCGGCGAGATCCGATACGACCTGCAGGGCCAGTGCGTACGACCTGCCTGCCAGCACGGACTCCACGCCACCGACAAAGCCCATGTAGAACGGTTCCTCGGTCAAGGTCTTCGCGGTCCTGGCGAGGACGAGCCCGAACGTCTCGCTGCGCGCGGCGGACAACGCGCGGGCGGCCCGGTTCGACACCCACTCGAGTTCCTCGGCGACTCTCAGGACCCGCGCGCGGGTGGCCTCGGAGACCCCCGGCTGGTTGTTCAGCGCGTACGACACCGCGCCTTTGGAGACGCCTGCCCGACGGGCGATCTCCTTGATGGTGACTCGGGGCACGACGGCCTCCTTCGGTTGCCGCGTCCGGGGCGAGCCGCACGCGACTAGGGCGGCCGGACCGCTGACGGTCGGTCCGGAATCCTTCAGTGTGCACCCGGGCTTCTACACCGTGTCATCACCCAAGCGCGGAGAGTGATCGTTTGATCAATCCACCTGCCCATGTGACCGCCCAGTGGTTGGGCGAAGGGTGGTGTGGGGAGGCGTCGGTGGGATACGGTTGCCGTCGTTACTTAACCGGTTCGGCAATCAGGTCGGTGCGGGTCCCAAGGGCAGCGGGCGAAGCGCCGCCGACGAGGAGAAACCATGGTCGCAGTGGACAACCTGTCCCTCCAGTTGTACACGGTCCGGTCCAAGCTCGAAGAGGACTTCGACGCCACCCTGGCACGTATCGCGGAGATCGGCTACACGAAGGTCGAGCCCTTCGGCGTCACCAACTTCGCGGACCAACTGGCCGAGGCGCTGCCCAAGTACGGACTGTCGGCACCCACCACCCACGCCGGCCTGCTCCGCGACGAGAGCGGCCCGATCTACGCCGCGGCGAAGCGGCTCGGCATCACGACCGTCATCGACCCGTACGTCGACCCCGCGCGGTGGAACGCGATCGACGACATCAAGGCCACCGCCGACGCGCTGAACAAGGCCGCGATCGAGGCCGCCGACCACGGCATCACGGTCGGCTACCACAACCACCACTTCGAGCTCGAGTCGAAGGTGGACGGCGTCCACGCGCTCGAGATCCTGGTCGACAACCTGTCCGACGAGGTGATCCTCGAGGTGGACACCTACTGGGCGGCCGTCGGCGGCGCCGACGTACCGGCCCTGCTGGGCAAGCTCGGCGACCGGGTGAAGGCGATCCACGTCAAGGACGGCGACGGCACGCTGGACAACAAGGCCCAGGTGGCGGTCGGCGACGGCAGCATCGCGGTCCGGGACATCCTGGCCGCGGTCCCGAACGCGCTGCGGGTGGTCGAGCTGGACGACTTCAGCGGCGAGATCTTCGACGCGGTCGAGGGCAGCTACAAGTTCCTGACCGGAGAGGGTGCGCCTGCATGAGCGCTGTCGGAGTTGGTGTCATCGGCGCCGGAGTGATCTCCGACGCGTACATCAAGAGCATGCAGAGCTTCCCGGATCTGAAGGTGGTTGCCATCGGCGACCTTCGGCCGGAAGCCGCCAAGGACAAGGCCGAGCAGTACGGCATCGAGACCCACGGCGGCCCCGAGGCGGTGCTGAACCACCCGGACGTGGAGATCGTGGTCAACCTGACCATCCCGATCGCGCACGTAGAGGTGGCTCTGGCCGCCATTGCCGCCGGCAAGCATGTGTGGAGCGAGAAGCCGTTCTCGCTCGACCAGGAGAGCGGCCTGAAGCTGCTGGCCACCGCGCAGGACGCCGGTCTGCGGCTGGGCTGTGCGCCGGACACCATCCTGGGTCCGGGTCTGCAGGAGTCGCGCCGGATCATCGAGCGGGGTGACATCGGGCAGCCGCTGACCGCGCTGACCCTGATGCAGTCCCCCGGCCCGGAGTCCTGGCACCCGAATCCGGCGTTCCTGTTCCAGGAGGGTGCGGGACCGCTGTGGGACATCGGCCCGTACTACCTGACTACGCTGGTCCAGCTGTTCGGGCCGGTCGCGGCGGTGGCCGGACTTGGCTCGAAGTCGCGGGAGAAGCGCACGATCGGATCCGGTCCGCTGGCGGGCACCGACTTCGATGTGACCGTGCCGACCCACGTCAGCGCGATCGCGCGGTTCGAGTCGGGGCAGTCGTCGCAGAGCATCTTCAGCTTCGACTCGCCGCTGCCGCGGGCCGGGTTCGTCGAGATCACCGGCTCCGAGGCGACGCTCGCCGTACCGGATCCGAACCGGTTCGACGGTGAGATCAAGATCCGCCGTCGCGACGGTGAGGACTGGGAGACGGTCGCGACCACCGAGGCGACGGCCGAGCGTGGCACCGGCGTGCTGGACATGGCGCGAGCGATCCGGGAGAACCGGCCGCACCGGGCCACCGGGGCGCTGGCGTTCCACATCGTCGACGTGATGGCGTCCATCACCGAGTCGATCGACACCGGCGCTTTCGTCGACGTCAACAGCACGGTCGAGGTCGCGGCGATCCTGCCGGACGACTGGGACGTCAACGCGGCCACGCTCTGACCTCTGTATTACCGGATCCCCGGCGGACCGTGTCCGCCGGGGAATTCCGTGGCTTTGGCTTGGTCGAACTTAACCGGTCTAGTTGAACTTGGAGTCGCTGTGAACACAGTCCCGCTGACCACTGAGGGCGGCGTCGCCTGGACCGTGCGCGCGATCGACGGCCCGGTGCCGGACGGCATCAGCACGCCCGTCGCGGCCACCGTGCCGGGTGAGGTGCACACCGATCTGCTCGCGGCCGGGGTGATCCCGGATCCGTTCGACGGCGACAACGAGTCGAAGCTGGCATGGATCGGCCGGACCAGCTGGAGCTACCGGACGTCGTTCGACTGGGTTGCGGACGGCAACGACATTCAGGAACTGGTTGCCGACGGCCTCGACACGGTCGCTACCGTGACGCTCAACGGCCGCGAGCTCGGCACGACGCAGAACCAGCACCGGTCGTACCGGTTCCTCATCGGCGACGTGCTGGTTGCCGGGCGCAACGAGCTGGTGATCGACTTCGCCGGGCCGGTCGCCTCGGCTGAGCAGATCGAGGCCGAGGCCGGTGGCTGGCCGCACACGAACCATCACCCGTACAACGCGCTGCGCAAGATGGCCAGCAACTTCGGCTGGGACTGGGGGCCGGACGTCGCCACGGTCGGCATCTGGCAGCCGATCCGGATCGAGTCGTGGTCCGGCGTGTGGATCTCCTCAGTTCGCCCGCTGGCCTCGGTCGAGGGGGACCGCGGCGTACTGAATACGCACGTCGACCTGGCCTGGGCCGGCGGATCCACCGAGGACGCGACGATCACGGTCGAGGTCGGTGGAACCACGACGGAACTGACCGTTGCCGCCGGCACCTCGACGGCGACCATCACTTCAGCAGTCGAAGGCGCTCAAGTTTGGTGGCCGCGCGGCCATGGTGAGCAGAACTTGTACGACGTCACCGTGTCGGTCGGCCAGGACACGTGGCACGGCCGGGTCGGATTCCGGAACGTCAGCCTGGACGTTGCCCCGGACAACCATGGTTCGCCGTTCGTGATCTCGGTGAACGGCAAGCCGATCTATGTGCGTGGCGCGAACTGGATCCCGGACGACGCCTTCGTCACGCGGTTGAGCAGGACGACGTACGAGACGAGCATCCAGGACGCGGTCGACGCGGGGATGAACCTGCTGCGCGTCTGGGGTGGCGGGATCTACGAGAGTGACGATTTCTACGACATCTGCGACGAGCAGGGGATCCTGGTGTGGCAGGACTTCCTGTTCGCGTGTGCGGCGTACTCGGAGGACGAGCCGCTGCGCGGTGAGGTCGAGGCCGAGGCGCGGCAGGCGATCACGCGGCTGAGCAAGCACGCGAGCCTCGCGCTGTGGAACGGCAACAACGAGAACATCTGGGGCTACGTCGAGTGGGGCTGGCGGGTGCCGCTGGCCGGTCGCGCGTGGGGTGAGGGCTACTACTTCGACCTGCTCCCGGCGCTCGTGGCCGAGCTCGACCCGCGAACGCCGTACTCGCCGGGAAGCCCTTACTCGTACGACCACTTCATTCACCCGAACGACGAGCGCACCGGCACCATGCACATCTGGGATGTGTGGAACCAGGTGGACTACACGACGTACCGGAAGTACAAGCCGCGGTTCGCGTCGGAGTTCGGGTTCCAGGGGCCGCCGGCCTGGTCGACGCTGACCTCGGTGGTGCACGACGAGCCGCTCGACCCGTACGGCGAGCAGATGCTCGTGCACCAGAAGGCGTTCGAGGGCAACCTCAAGCTCGAACGCGGTCTTGGTGAGCATCTGCCGAAGTGGAAGAACGACCGGGGCGGTGGGGCGGGGAACGCAGCAAACATGGCTGACTGGCACTGGACGACTCAGCTGAACCAGGCTCGCGCGATCGTCTTTGGCATCGAGCACTTCCGGAGCCTGTTCCCGTTGAACACGGGTGCGATCGTCTGGCAGCTGAACGACAACTGGCCGGTCGTCTCCTGGGCCGCGGTCGACGGTCACGGGATTCGCAAGCCGCTGTGGTACGCGTTGAAGCGCGTGTACGCCGAACGCCTGCTCACCGTGCAGCCACGAGAGGACGAGCTGGTCGTTGCTACCCACAACGACACGGACGTCCTCTGGTCGACCGAGGTCACGGTGAAGCGGCGGTCGACGCGCGCTGGTGGTGACGTCATCGCCCAGGAGACCTTCGCGCTGGAAGTCGCGCCGCGATCGGCCGTCCTCAGCTCACTCCCCGGGTCAGTCGCCAAGCCGACCGACCCGACCCGTGAGTACCTCGAGGTGCGCGGCGCCGACGGCAGCTCGACGTACTGGTACTTTGCCGAGGACACGGAGCTACACCTGGAGGGCAACGCCTACGCCGCGTCGGTCACCAAGACGGACGACGGGTACGACGTCACGGTCACAGCGTCAGCACTGGCGAAGGATCTGGCGCTCTTCCCGGACCGCCTGGATCCCGCTGCCCGAGTCGACTCCGGCCTGGTCACGTTGTCCGCCGGCGAGTCCCACACCTTCCACGTCACCGGCGGCACCGCGCCGACAAGCGTCGGCATTCCAGTCCTACGTTCGGCCAACGACCTGGTGAACTGATCAGATCCGGATCGCGAGCCAGATAGCGGCGATCAACGATGAGAGCGTGGCGGCCAAGCACATCAGTGCTACCACGAGGCTGTGAAGCAATCTGAGACATGACTGATCCATCGCTTCGGTGTTGCGGTTGCGGTTGTAGATCCTGATCGTGAGCAGACCGACGAGGACCTGGGACAGCAGCCCGATCGCGAGAACGACCAACCGCGCTGCCCATCGGCTACCGCCGTCCAGCAGGCCGTTCAGTGCGACGAACTCCCCCAGCACACCGAGCCCGATGGAGAGGATGTGGAAGAGCCGGACCCACTCCCCGGCGATGTCATAAGACCGAGGAGAGTCGTCCCTTTCGCCGAACGACTGATCCCAGACCGCGATGGCGAGCAGGAGGGCGGGGATGATCTGGGCGGTGGTGGCCCAGAAGTCGGTGGTGATGGTCACGGGAATCGATCCTGGCCGGGGTGAGGGTCAGATGATCCGTTGGCGGGGCATACTGGGCGATTGTGCGTCTTCGACGTGGGAAGTGCGCGGCGGTGGCCGTGGTGGTGCTGCTCAGTGGGTGTGCTGACACAGAGTCTTCGACCGGAGTGGTGAGCGCCAGTACGCCGCCAACCGTGAGCGCCAGTACGCCGCCCAGCGCGAGTGCGGATACGCCGACTACCGGCAGCGCCAGTACGCCGGCCACCGCGACCCCCAGAGCTCAGCTCATGCCGTTGGTGCAGCACGGGCCTCGGGACAAGCCGCGGGTGGCGTTGACTTTTGATGCTGACCTGACGGCGCTGATGCGGAAGCGGTTGGTGAGTGGGAAGGTCAAGTCCTACTACAACGAGAAGCTGATCGACGAGCTGCGGGCGATGCACGTTCCGGCGACCCTGTTCCTGACCGGGATGTGGATGGAGCAGTACCCGGACGTCACGCGTCAGCTGGCCGCGGATCCGCTGTTCGAGCTTGGCACGCATACCTACGACCACCGTGGTTTCACCAAGCACTGCTACACCCTCGGCACTGTTCCGCGCGCCGACATGCTGTCCGACGTACGGCGTGCCGTCGTACTGCTGGATCGGCTCGATCCGCACCCCACTCGCTGGTTCCGGTTCCCAGGCGGCTGTTACGACGGGACCGCGCTGCACGAGCTGGCGCCGGCCGGAGTGACCGCTGTGGGCCTGGATGTGCCCGGGGCCGACGGCTTCGCGAAGGGACCGGAACCGATCGTCAAGCAGGTGCTGTCGAACGTGCGGAACGGGTCGATCGTGGTTCTGCACATGCATGGCGGCGACAACGCGCCGTACACGGCCGAGGCGATCGGGCCGATCGTGAAGACGCTGCGGGCGCGCGGGTATCAGCTCGTCACCATCACCGAGCTGATGAGGGGTTGAATTGGCGCGAGAGGGCAAGATGAGCGATCTTGGAAGAGTGAGAAGGACGCTCGCGGGGTTGGTGACTTTGCTGATTCTCAGCGGGTGCAGCCAGCTCAACGCCAACACTCCCAGCGAGTCGCCGGCTCCGGTCTCGACCACCCCACCGAGCGACGGCGCCGTCTCGATGGCCGGCCGTGCGCCGCTGACCGGCGTACCGGTCAAAGAGGTGCCGACGCGGCCCGCGCTGGCGGTCAAGATCTCCAATACGACCGACGCCCACCCGCAGCGAGGTCTCGGCGACGCGGATCTCGTCTTCGTCGAGCCGATCACCGGATCGACCACGCGACTCGCGGCCATCTTCCAATCGAAGCTGCCGGCTCAGATCGGCCCGGTCCGGTCGCTGCGCCCGACGGACGCCGCCCTGCTCGGTCCCACCCGCGGCATCGTCGCCGACACCATGGCCGACCGCTGGGTACTCACGTACTTCGAAAAGGTCACCGATGTCGACGACCGCGGCACCTTGGTCGTCCCACCCGACACCTACCGGATCGACTCACGCCGCCGCGCGCCGAACCACGTCTTCGCCCAACCCGCGAAACTGCTCACGCTGACCAAGCGGACCGCGCCGGCGCCGTACTTCAGTTACGCCCCCGGCATCGCCGAGTCGAGCGCCCGTCTCGGCACCCCGGCGACCTCGGTGCGGATCGGGTACGGCGGTTCGTCGACGGCGACCTGGACGTATCAGGCGAAGACCAAACGCTGGACCCGCGCCGAGCAGTGGGCGCCACACATGATCGAGGGCGGTGGCCAGGTCGCGGCCGACAACGTGCTCGTCCTGCGCGCGGCGCCGGACCACAGCTTCCCGCAGGCCAAGAAGTCCATGTCGATCCTGGACTTCACCGACACCTCCGGACAGCTTCAGCTGTTCACCGGCGGCAAGGTCGTCACCGGCCGCTGGACCAAGGCAGGCGTGAACGATCCCTTCGCCTTCACCGGTCCGGACGGCAAGCGGTTGCTCCTCACACCGGGGACGACCTGGGTCGAGTGCGCCCTGACCACCATGGCCGTCCAGGTCGGTCGAGGATGACTGGCTTGGCCGTGCGGATCAGTCGAGGTTGACCGCTACGTACTTGATCTCGAGATACTCGTCGATGCCGGCGGAGCCGCCTTCGCGGCCGAGGCCGGACTGCTTGACGCCGCCGAAGGGAGCTGCCGGGTTGGAGACGATGCCCTGGTTGAGGCCGATCATGCCGGTCTCCAGGCGTTCGGAGACGCGCAGGGCCCGGGCGAGGTCGTTGGTGAACAGGTAGGAGACCAGACCGAACTCGGTGTCGTTCGCCATCCGGACCGCTTCGTCCTCGGTCTCGAAGGCGGTCAGCGGCGCGACCGGGCCGAAGATCTCCTCCTTCTGCAACCGGGCACTCGTCGGTACGTCGGCCAGCACGGTCGGCTGGTAGAAGTACCCGTTGCCTGCGGCAACCGATGCGCCGGTGAGCACCCGCGCGCCCTGGGCGACCGCGTCGTCGACGAGGTCCTTCACCTTGTCCCGCTGCTTGGCGTCGATCAGCGGGCCGACGTCGATGCCGTCCTCGGTGCCGCGCCCGACTTTCAGTGCCGACATCCGCTCGGTCAGCCGGGTCGCGAACTCGTCCATCACCGACGACTGCACGTAGATCCGGTTGGCCGCCGTACAGGCCTCGCCGCCGTTGCGCATCTTGGCCAGCATCGCGCCGTCGACCGCCTTGTCCAGGTCGGCGTCCTCGAACACCAGCAGCGGCGCGTTGCCGCCGAGCTCCATGCTGGTCCGCAGCACCTGCTCGGCGGCCTGCTCGATCAGCTTCCGGCCGACCTGCGTCGAGCCGGTGAAGGACAGCTTGCGGGCCCGCCCGTCGCGGATCAGCGGCTCCATCACGCCGCCGGCGTCGCTGGTCGTGATCACGTTGAGTACGCCGGCCGGCAGCCCGGCCTCGGTCATCAGCTCGGCCAGCTTCAGCATCGACAGCGGCGTTTGCGAGGCCGGCTTCATCACCATGGTGCAGCCGGCGGCGACGGCCGGGCCGATCTTGCGGGCGCCCATCGCGGCCGGGAAGTTCCACGGCGTCACCAGCAGGCAGGGCCCGACCGGCTGCCGCATCACGAGGAAGCGGCCCTTGCCGTTCGGCGCGACCTGGTAGCCGCCGTCGATCCGGACCGCCTCCTCGGCGAACCAGCGGAAGAACTCGGCGGCGTAGGCGATCTCGGCCTTCGACTCGGCGACCGGCTTGCCCATCTCCAGCGTCATCAGCAACGCCAGCTCGTCGGCCCGCTCGGTCATCAACTCATAGGTACGGCGGAGGACCTCACCGCGCTCTCGGGGCGCGACCGCCGCCCAGTCCTCCTGCGCGGCCACGGCCGCATCCAGTGCAGCCACCCCGTCCGCCGGACTCGCGTCAGCTACTTCGCAGAGCGCCGTACCGGTGGCAGGGTCCTCGACGTCCAGCGTCTTCCCGCTTGCGGAGGCTTGCCACTTACCGCCGATGAACAGCTCGGTCGGACACGCCTCGATGACTTCCCGCTCGCTCGTCATGTACCCACCATAGGTACGTCGCTCAGGCTGTGGCGATGAGTGGTGGAGCGTGGCGCGGGACGGTACGGACTGTGCGGGTCAGGCCGGCTGCGATCGTACGCAGGATGGCTGACCGGACCAGGCCGTCGAAGGCCAGCGGGATCAGCATGATCTCGTCCGCTCCGGTTTCGGCCACCAGCGTGCCGAGGCCGGAGACCACTGTGGCGCGAGAGCCGACAATGTGTCCGGGATCGTCCAGCAACCGCTCGGCCTTGCCACGCTCCCGACCGGTCAATGGCGGCTCCAGGAGCTCCATCAGCTCCCCCGGGGTCGCTCTGGGCGAGGCGGCGGCCAGACGCGACTTCACCCGGACGTATTCGGCGAACCGGATGATCGCCTCCTCCTCCGAGTCCGCGGCCACCACACCAACCGTCACCGCGAGGTACGGCTTCACCGAAGGCCCGGTCGCCTCGAAGTGATCCCGGTACGCCGCCACAGCCGTAGCCGTCGTCGCCGCAGCACAGTGATGTGCAAGAAAGACAGGCAACCCTCGTACGGCGGCAATCGCGGCAGCGCCCGGGTGATCAGCCAGCACGAAGACTGGTGGCGGCAGACCAGCCAGCGACAGCCGTACGTCGCCGACCGGCGCACGCCCAGGCAGTCCGTCACGCAGGAACCCGCAGAGCTCGTCCAGCCGCTGCGGGAACGTGTCACGGCCCGCAGCGCCGAGTGCGGCCGCCGTACTGGCAACCAGGCCGAACTGCTGGCCGACACCGAGATCGATCCGACTTGGGTACGCCGCCGCCAACGCGGCGAACTGCTCTGCGACCACCAGTGGCTGGTGGTTCGTCAGCAGCACCCCGCCCGCACCCAGCCGGATCCGATCCGTCCGTGCTGCCAGAACCGCCGCCAGCACAGCCGGTGCCGCACTACCGACCCCCCGGACGCCGTGTTGCTCCCCCACCCAGAACCGGCGGTACCCGAGGTCGTCGGCAGCCTGTGCCACCTCCGCCGTCTCCCGGAGCGCGGCCGCAGCCGACTGACCGGCCAGCTGCGGTACGACGTCGAGCACCGAGTGAGCTGAGACGGGCAATCCGGGAGTGACGGGGGAAAGCACTCGCCAACCGTGGCAGCGTCCGCGCCTTCGCACATGGGTGTACGGCCCCCATGTTCCAGTCCGTTTGCACCCATCTGTCTGCGGTACTCGCCGGCCTCGAAATTGGGGGTGCGGAGCCCTTGCCGAACCCCTGATCGGTCAGGCATCGTTCCGGCCGTTCCTTCCAGATTTCGCGGACAGAGGAGGCCGAAGACGAGTGCAGACAAAGAGCTGGGAGCCGTAGCGCTCCCATCCTGAGCCGCGCCTGCTTTCCACCAAAGGCCGGCCGGCAAGGGCACTGCTGCCGCGGGGTGGTCAACCCCCAGTCGTCACCCCGCGGCAGGTGCACGCCTGCCCACACAGCACGCTGAGCGACAAATATGGGGGCTCGCTACCCATGTCTGGGGTGGGGGGCCGGTGGCAGCCTGTGCGAGTGCTCAACTCAGCGACCGCCCGGCCAGGCCGGACCGACCAGCGCAAAGCCTGGTGGTCCGCCGGTATGCGTCCGCACGAGGTGAGCCGCACCGTCCCGCCCTGGGCGGAGTACGTGGAGCGCAGTACCTCCACCATCCAGACCGCGTCTGCCGCCGGTCGCAGCCCTGCAGGGACCGTAGCTACCGCCAACCACACATCAGGTGGGGCTGACGGAGCATCGGGTGGGCACAGCGACTGGCGGCAGGCGCTTATGCGGTGCCTCGAGCCGCTGCTCGCCTCAGCTCGCCGCGACCTGGCTGCTGCCGGGCACCCCGGCGTACTGGCTGAGCAGTTCCTGCACAGGTTGGGGCTGCGGCTGGTGAAGCTGGCGTCGCGCACGCTGGTGCTGGAGCTCGCCCGTGCCCGCGACCGTGGCGCGCTGGCCGGTGACACCCCGGCCGAACGTTTTCTGGACTTCACCCACCGGCTCGTTGGAGGGAGCGAGCTGGCGGAGTTCCTGGCCGCATACCCGGTGCTGGCCCGGGTCCTGGGCGAGTCGTGCCGGCAAGGCGTCGAGGGTCACCTCGAACTGCTGGCACGACTCGCCGAGGACCGTGAGTCGCTCGTCGCCGGACTGCTCGGCGGCCGTGATCCTGGCGCATTGACCGCGATCGACCCCGGGGGCGATCCCCACCGGGGCGGGCGGTCCACGGCAACCCTCACCTTCGCCGACGGGCGGCGGCTGGTCTACAAGCCCCGGCCGCTCGACCTGCACCAGCACTTCAACGAGCTGGTCGACTGGCTCAACACCAAGACCGGCTTGGACATCAGCACGGTCGACCTGCTCCCCCGGCCTGGCTACGGCTGGCTGGAGTACGTCGTACATCGGCCGTGCAACGACCTGAGCGACGTACGCCGGTTCTACCACCGGCAAGGCGCTTTGCTGGCACTGCTGTACGTGCTGGACGGCACGGACATGCACTACGAGAACCTGATCGCGGTCGGAGACCAGCCGGTCCTCGTGGACATCGAGACGCTGTTCCACCCGAGCCACAACCTCGTAGGAACGCTCAGCCGTGATCCGGCGTACCGCTCTCTTCTCAGCTCGGTCTACCGCACCGCACTCCTGCCACTGCTTGTGAGTGGTGAACACGGCGTGGTCGACCTCTCCGGGCTAGGTGGCGACGCCGACGCGACAGCACCATCCAGCGTGGTCGACTGGGCCGACGCGGGCCTGGACTCCATGCACCTAGTACGACGTCCGGGCAAGACGAAAGGCGCCGGCAACCGGCCACTGCTCGACGGCGTGTACATGGAACCGCGAGACCACGAAATCGCTGTGCTCACAGGGTTCCGGGCCGCGTATGAGGCGATTGTCTGGCACCGGGACGAGCTCATCGGTCTGCTGCGGTGCTGCGCGCAGGACGAGATCCGCTTCGTCCCCCGCAGTACGAACCTCTACACAACGCTCTTGGACGAGGCGACGCACCCGGACGCACTCCGGGACGCAGCCGGTCGCAGCCAGCTTCTCGACCTGTTGTGGGACGCAGACGAGTCACTGCACGCCATCGTGCCGTATGAGCTCGCTGACCTGTGGGCAGGCGACGTACCGCTCTTCACCACTCGGCCGGACAGCCGGGACGTGTGGGCATCCGACGGCACTCGCATCCCCAACGTGCTCACCACCGAAGGCCTCACGACTGTCGAAGCCAAGGTCCAACAGCTCAGCGACATCGACGAGCACCGGCAGAAGTGGCTGATCTCAGCGTCACTCGCCACCCGGCCGGAGCCAGTAGTGCACGCCGCCACTGCGAGCCGGCCGGACGTCGGTGCCACCGAGGCGGACCCGGAGCAGCTACTGGCCGCTGCCACGGACATCGCCGACGAGATCATGGCGCAGGTGCTCAGCGAGCACGGCGGCCCGGCGAACTGGCTCGGACTGGAGCTACTCGACGACCACCATTGGGCCGTAAGGCCAATGGGTGCAGGGCTTTCCCACGGCTACACCGGTACGGCGCTCTTCCTCGCACAGGTCGGTGTCCTGACCGGAGCGCACAAGTACTGCGAGCTGGCACGTGACGCGATCCGCCCGATCCCCACTCTGTTGGAGAACCTGGCTGCAGACCTGGAGTCCGCGCAACTGGTCGGCCCTGGCCTGCACGGACTGGGCGGCATCAGCTACGGCCTCAACCGTCTCTGCTCACTACTCGGCGACGCAGAACTCACCAACTGGCTCGCGGCAGCGCTCGAACTCACTGAGCAGCTCAAGCCCGAGCCCACCGAGTTCCCGACGTACGCCGAGGGAGCCGCCGGCGGACTCACCGCCATGCAATCGATCCACGGGCTGCCGTCGGCCACTCGGCTAGCAAAGCGCTACGCCGACGAGTTGGTCAACACCGTGGAACTCGGCGTACGCCGGGGCCGAGTAGCAGCGGCCTCCGGCTTCGCCCGAGGTTACCAAGGGATCGCCTGGGCCCTCGGCCAGTACGGCGTACCTGGTGACAAGTACGCGGACGCCGCGAGAACGGCGGCCGATCTGGATCGACGTGTCCGCCCTGGTGGACACGGTTGGTGCTCTGGTGATGCCGGGACCGCTCTGGCCCGGCTGAGCGCCGGAGTACCCGCGGACCTCGACGCCTACCTGAGGGCCGCAACCGAACGACCGGTGCTTGCCGACTTGAGTCTGTGTCATGGCGAGCTCGGCGCGGTGGAGCCAATCGTGTGGCTCGCCGCACGCGATCACGCAGCCGTGGAGGGGGTCCGGAGACGCCGGGCCGGGCTGGTGCTCGCAGCAGTACAGCAGTACGGACCACAGTGCGGTACACCGCGGGCGGTTCCGTCTCCAGGCTTGCTGACCGGCCTGGCGGGAATCGGCTACGGCCTGCTCCGGCTGGCGTTCTCCGAACGCGTTCCGTCCGTCCTGCTGCTCGAACCAACCAGCGGGCCGAAGAGGTCGGCCCACACGACACAGGGGAGACAGCAATGACCGCCCAGCACCACACTGCGCAGGACCAGGATGGCAAGTACGACGCCGAGCCGCAGACCGACGGCATCGACCCGATCGGCCCGATCACGCTGCCGAAGCGCAACAAGGTCGGCGCCCGGGCGATGGCCCTGGTCGGCACCGTCGGGATGAGCGCGTTCGCCATCGCGGTCGCAGCCACCGATTACAGCAGCACCTGGCCGACGATCGAGTCCTGACCGGCCCGGCAAACGTTTGATCGGCGGGGTCGTCCGGTCCACTGGGGGGTGGCCGGGAGGCCCCGCCGATTCGCTGCGGTATAAGCCAGACGTCGTTAAAGTTGGCAAGCATGCAGACCCGTGCGCCCAGAGTGGTCGGCAGAGACCGGGAGATCGATCATCTCCACCGCCTGCTGGCCTCGGCCGCAGGCGGTCACGGAGGTGCGGTCTTCCTGGTCGGCGAGCCCGGAATCGGTAAGAGCCGGCTGGCCGGCGTCGCCACCACCCGGGCGATCGACAGCGGCATGGCGACCCTGCGCGGCCGGGTCGGAGCCATCGGCACCATGGTCGCGTTCCGCCCGTTCACCGAGGCTCTGCTGTCGCTGATCCGCCGGGGCGAGATGCCCGCCGCCGACGGCCTCGGTCCTTACCGGCAGGTGCTCGGGCGCCTGGTCCCCGACTGGGACGACGGTACGGCGCATGACACGGCGACGTCGGCCGTCGTACTGGGTGAGGCCGTACTGCGGTTGCTGGCACTGGTCGGCAAGGACCGTGGATGCCTGCTGGTGCTGGAGGATCTGCACGGGTCCGACCCCGAGACGCTGGCCGTCATCGAGTACCTGCTCGACAACCTGGACGAGCAGCCGATCACGCTGGTCGCGACGCTGCGGTCGGAGACGTGTGCGGCGCTTGAACTCGCCAGACTGTCCGCACAGCGTGGCTCGGCTGCGCTGATCGAGCTGCAGCCGCTGGACCGGGCCGAGGTTGGTGAGCTCGCTTCCGGCTGTCTCGAAGTCCCGGTGAGCGGCGTACCCGACCATCTGGTCGACAGGCTGTGGCAGGACAGCGCCGGAGTCCCTTTTATTGTTGAGGAATTGCTGCAAGAGGCCACGCGGTCAGGGCAGCTGCTGTCCAAGCCTGACGGCAGTGTTCAGGTCGTCGACGGTCTGCAGACCGGTGTGCCCGCAGCCGTCGTACGCAGCATCAGTAGCCGGACTGACCAGCTGGGGCCACAGTCACGTGACCTGCTCGTGTTGGCGGCTGTGATCGGGCACCGGTTCCCGCTGAGCGTCGTACGGAAGGCGACTGGGACTGACGAACGGTTGCTGCTGGCCACACTGCGGGCCGGGCTTGCTGCGCAGCTGGTGGGGCCCGACGAGCCGGTGCCGGACTGGTACGCGTTCCGGCATCCGCTGACCGCTGACGCGTTGCTTGCCGGGCTGACGCCGACCGAGCGGGCCACACTCGCGAGACGCTGTGCGGACGCGATCGAGGAGCTGCACCCCGGGCTGCCGGGTGAGTGGTGCCCGATGGTGGCCGAGCTCGCCGAGACCGGTGGGGACAAGGGCCGGGCCGGCCGGCTCTTCGCGACGGCCGGGCGACGGTCCTTCGACGAGGGGGCGATGGGATCGGCGGTCAAGCTGCTGGAGCGCGCCAACGCCTTGCTGGCCGGGGAAGCCGACAGCACGCATCGAGCTGAGGTGCTGGGGTCGTTGCTGATAGCACTGAGCGAGACCGGCCAGTTCGAGAACAGCGCCGAGCACGCGGCGACGATCGAAGACATGGCCAACCGCAACCTGGACAGCCGCAAGGTCGCCGCATTGCACGTCCAGCTGGCCAACCTCGAACACATGGCCGGCCGCTGGTCGGCAGCCCTGACGCAGGTCGCAACGGCGCGGACGCTGCTCGGTGTCGACGCCGGCGACGCGGACCTGGCGCCGGTGGACGCTATCGCCGCACACCTCGAGCTGGCCCGCACAAGTCCCGGCCGGCTCAAGGCCGCCACCGAGCTCGCCACCCGGGCCGCCGAGGCCGCCGAACGGGCCAAGCTGCCCGCGGTCGCCTGTGACGCGCTGCAACTGCTCGGCATCCTGTCCCGCGAGCACGACCTCGATCGGTCGATCGACTACTTCCACCGCGCCCGGCTGGTGGCCGAAGAGCACAACATGACCTTCCAGCGGGTGTGCTCGCACATCTTCCAGGCCGGCACGATCTGCCTGGCAGGAGGAAGCATCGTCGAGTTGGAGCGGGCCCGGCAGCAGGCGCTGCGGATCGGTGCCATCCCCCTGGCCTACGAGGTCGACGGGATCCTCGGCCAGCAGGCGATCCTGCGGTCCGAGTACGACAAGGCGAGGGTTCTCATCGACGAGTGCCTGGAGGTGACCCGGCGCCTCCGGCTCGGCCGCTCGGCGACGTACTTCCTCTCCACGAAGGCGATCCTCGAAGCACACCAAGGCCGTCGTACGGCGATGGAGGCGACGCTGGCGGAGGCGGCCAACTGGGGTGGCGAGCGAGCGTCGTACGAGCTCCCGTACTCCTACGGGCTGGCCCGGACGTTCTGTGCGCTGCTGGAGGAGAACCGCGAACTGGCCGACTCCGAGATGGCGCAAGCCCTCGCGTACGACGCTCAGAACCCGACGACACTGCACACGTCGGGTAAGTACGGGCTGGGCCTCCTGCTCGGAGTGCTGTCCGGTCGCAACGGCTGGGCACACTTCGAGGCGATCACCGCGGCCGCGGCCAGTGGGATGCGGTGGAACAAGCAGTTCGTGCAGCTGGCACACGCCGTACTGCTCGGACGGGACGGTCAGGTGGAGGCAGCCAACGCCAAAATGCTGGAGGCGCTGGAGACGGCGTCGCTCTACCCGATGGCCCGCCACTTGGGGCTGCGGATGGTGGCGGAGCCTGCGCACGCCGACGGGTGGGGTGAGCCGGTCGCCTGGCTGCGGCAGGCGGAGGACTACTTCCACAACGCGGAGATCCCGGCTGTAGCGAGTGCGTGCCGGAGCCTGCTGCGTCAGCTCGGTGCGACGGTGCAGCAGCGGCGGATCGGCAGCGAGCAGGTGCCCGCGCATCTGCGCCAGCTCGGGATCACCACCCGCGAGTACGAGGTCTGCCGGCTGCTGGTGGACCGGATCGGCAACAAGTCGATCGCGTCCCGGCTGCACATCTCCCCGCGGACCGTGGAGAAGCATGTGGCCAGCCTGATGACCAAGACCCAGCAACCGGATCGGGAGGCCTTGAGCAGTTTCGCCCGGACCGTTCTGGCGGACTGACCGCTGGTCCGATTCCGGACCTGATGCGTGTGCTGGGACGTGCGATGACCGGAGGGTGATAGTTGTCGACTCACGCTGTCGGTAACCGCCCGCCGGTGCGCCAGGCAAATGTAAGTTATGAACGCTCGCTTTCTATTAGGATAGGCGAGTGGCAGGCAAGGGGTCGGACATGAGCAAGGGAACGGTCGGCGGCGGCACGACGATGCTGCGCCGGATCAACGTCGCCGCGGTCCTGGACGCGGTACGCCGCTCCGCGCCCGCACCACTGCGCGTCGCCGAACTGGTCGAGCGGACCGGCCTGGCCAGACCGACCGTGGCGCAAGCCGTCGACGAGCTGCTGGACGCCGGCTGGCTCCAGCAGCACGGCCCGGACTCCGCGGACCGCTCGCTCGGCCGCCCGGCCATCCGCGTCTCCCTCCGGGGCCGCGCCGCGCCGGTGCTCGGCCTGGACGTCGGCCCGCACCGGGTGACCGTCGGCGTCTCCGACCTGGCCGGCCGCAAGCTCGCCCTGGTACGACGCTCTGGGCCGGGCTGGAGCGCGCAGGAGTTGCTGGGAGTCATCAGTGAGGTGATCACCGAGGCTCTGGCGGAGGCCGACGTACGGGCTGAGGACATCGCGGCAGCGGTCGCCGCCAGCCCTGGCATCGTGGACGAGCACACCGGCCGGGTCCAGCTGGTCCCGAGCGTTCCGGGCTGGTCTGCAATCGACCTGACCAAGCATGTCCGCAGTCTGCTCGACTGCCCGGTCATGCTCGACAACGACGCCAACCTGGCCGCGCTGGCCATCGCTGCCGCCCGCGGTGGCACCGGCACGCTGCTGGCGGTCCAGTGGGGTGAGCGGCTGGGTGCCGGCATCGTGATCGACGGACGGCTGCACCGGGGCACCGGCGCGGCTGGTGAGATCGGCTTCATCGCGACCGCGCCCGACGACGTGATCAACCCCGAGGACAGCCGGGGGCCTCTGGAGCGTGCAGTCGGCTCGGAGGCCATTGCGGCGCTCGGCCGCCAGGCTGCACTCGACAGCCCCGACTCCCGCCTGGCCGAGCTGGGTGGCGAGCAATTGGACACGGCGGATGTGTTCGCCGCCGCGGCAGAGCGTGACCCGGTGGCTCAGGCCGTCGTACAGCAGGTGGCGCGCGACTTCGCCCGGGCTCTGGCTCCCGCCGTACTGGTGCTGGACCCGACGGCGGTCGTGATCGGTGGCGGCGTGGCCCGTGCGGGCGCCGTACTGCTGGATGCCATCTCGGACCAACTGCGGATGCTCACGCTGAACCAGCCGAAGCTGGAGCTGTCCGCTCTGGCTGAGGACGCGGTGGTCACGGGAGCCATGCGCATGGCACTCGACGAGGTCTGGCAGCGCAAGCTCCCGACCCCAGCGCTGACCAGCACTGCCTAGCCGCGGACGGCGGTGGCGATTGCGTCTGGGCGATCCAGGTGCATGAGGTGGGCTGAGTCGGGGAGGACCTCGACCGTGCCGTGGAGGGCGTCAGCCAGGCGTTGCTGACAGGCGAGCCAGCGGTTGGCGGTGAAGCGGGAGCTGCCGCCGGTCGCCACCAGCAGGGTCGTGGGCGAGACCAGTTCGGTGACCAGCTTGCCGACCTCGGCGGCCAGCTCCCAGCTGTTCGCCAGCTCGTCCCAGAACAGCAGCCACGACAGCGCGGCGCCGTACCGCTCCTTCGCGGTTGCCTTGGACAACAGGTCGTGGTTCGACCTGCTGCCGATGCGGACGAACAGGCGTCGTAGCGCGGTGCCCAGCAACTGCGGCAGGCCGATCCGGCCCAGGAAGCGCAGGAATGCCCGGATCGCCCGGTCAGCGCGCGTGCCCGGATACAGCCATCGGAAGCCCGTCTCCGAGGTCAGGCTCGTGTCGACGAGCACGAGCCGGGTCACTTCCAGCGGCCGGGTCAGCGCCCATCGCAGGGCCGCGAGGCCGCCGATGGAGTGGCCGATCAGCCCGATCTCCGCCTCGGGCGCGACTCCGGCCGCCGTACGCAACTCGTCGACCGTTGACGTGATCGGCGTACGCCACGGATCGATCACCCGCAGATCGAGCCCCGGCAGCAGCTCGACGACCCGGCCGAACTCCTCCGGAGTCTCAGCCAGCCCAGGCAACACGATCCAGGTAGTTGTCATCGAAGGAAAGCTTGCCTGAGGCCGGGTAGGGCTGTCGCCAACATTAGGCATGTCAGCAGGACTGAAACGCGCTGGAGGATGCCTGGCGGGTGCAAGTCGCCGGTGAACACTTCGAGACCGGTCTCGATCCCGAGCCACGCCTGGGTCACCGCGACACCGGCCGCGGATGCCGCGAGCACGCGGCTCCATGGGCCGCCCCAGCCCAGGCGGCCGAGGACCAGGAGCGCGAAGATGCCCATGACGACGCTGCCAACGCCGGCGATGGTCGACGTGATCTCGTGGAGCAGCGCGGCGGTGCCGGAGTCGTGGCAGGACGGGTTGGCCGACGGCGCGCAGTCCATCGGGGAGAACGAGTCGAACAGCGTTCCGGCGCCGAAAACCGCCGCACTGATCAGTAATCCGGCGACCTCCCGGTTCATCCGAGCGGCCGGCCGGCCAAGGATCGCGGCCAGCAGCAGGAGCACGCTCGCACCCAGGTCCATCGCCCGCGCGTACGGCGAAGTCGGCTGGTCGCGGGCACCGAGTTCGCTGAGGAACGAGTAGTGCACGTTGAGCGGGAATCCGGCCGCGATCTCCAGGAGCAGACTGCAGTACAGCACCCCCGCGGCGATCATCACGTTACGCATCAGGCGATACGGGACGGCGACCATGCCCGTCAGCCTCGCACAGAGGCCAAGCATTTGACTGTCGCTTCAGGTACACCGTCTCGGTAGTGCTAGGTCCACCGGAACCTCCGAGGACAAGTGGGATGATCGCTTGGTGCGGTCCGAACAGCAGGAGTCGATTCCCGAGTGGCAGCAGCGTGCTGCTGTCTGGGTCGGACGTGTCGTGGTGGCGGCCTCGGTCTGGTCGTTCCTCGCGATCCCGCTGCATCTGTTCGCGCCGGCGTACGTACGACGGGTCGATCAGGCCTTCGACTTCGTCGGCATCCCGGCCGGGCACACCTTCTTCTCCGCCGTCTACCTGGCCGTCGTCGGCAGCGCGCTGCTGCGCGGCAAGCGAGCCGCGCTGCTCTGGGTGCTGTGGGTCTTCGAGGCGCTCTGGCTGGTCGCGCAGATTGCCAATGTCGCCTTCACCAGCGTGCGGCTGAGCAACCCGGAGGATGCCGAACTGCTGCGCGAGTTCGGCCGCGCGAGTGTGGTGGACCTCGAGTGGGCCATCGCGCAGGTCGTCGTGGTCGCTGCGATCATCGTGCTGCTGTGGAAGATCCGCGCGGCGTTCCCGGCCCGGCTGGCGCCTGGGACGAGGCGGCTGGCGGTCGGCTCGCTCGTCCTCGGGCTGATGATCTCGGCCGCGGTCAGCATCACCCTGACCCAGATCTTCCCCAGGACGCTGTCCGGTCAACGGGAGAAGGTCGGCTGGGCGATCATCGCCGCACTCGGGCAATCACGCAGCAAGATGGGCGGCCACGAGGGGCACGGCTGGATCGGTCTGTCGGTCGGCGCGATCTCGGCCGCGTCGCTGGTGATCGCCTTCGCCATCTTCCTGCGGTCCGTCCGCCGGGTCCGCTACCTCACCCAGACCGAGGAACTCGAAACCCGCCGCCTGCTCCTCCTGTACGGGGAACGCGACTCGCTCGGGTACTTCGCCACCCGCCGGGACAAGGCGGTCATCTTCTCCCCCGGCAACGACGCCGCGATCGCCTATCGCGTGGTCAACGGGGTCAGTCTCGCCAGTGGCGATCCACTCGGCGATCCAGCCGCCTGGCCGGCCGCGATCCAGCGCTGGCTCGCCGAAGCTCGCACCTACGGCTGGTCCCCGGCCGTGCTGTCCGCGAGCGAGGAGGCCGCGCACGCGTACGTCGACGCCGGGCTGCGGGCGCTGGCGATGGGCGACGAGGCGATCATCGACGTCGCCGACTTCACCCTGGAAGGCCGGACGATGCGACCGGTCCGGCAGGCGGTGACGCGGGTCCAGCGGGCCGGCTACCACGCCGAGGTGGTTCGGCAGGGCGACCTGTCGCCTGAGGTGCTGGCTGAGTACGTCCAACTGGCCGAGCGGTGGCGCGGCGGGCAGACCGAGCGTGGCTTCTCGATGGCGCTCGGGCGGTTGGGTGATCAGGCGGACGCGCGCTGCGTGATGGTGATCGCTCGCGACGCGGATGGCGCCGTACGTGGTCTGCTGTCGTTTGTGCCGTGGGGTGTTCGCGGGGTTTCGCTGGATCTGATGCGGCGTGATTCCGAGTCGGTGAACGGCCTGATGGAATTCATGGTCACGTCGCTGGTCGACGCGTGCGGGGATCTGGGTGTCCACCGGATCTCGCTGAATTTCGCGATGTTCCGGGAGATCTTCAGCGATGCGGAGCGGGTCGGCGCCGGGCCGGTGCTGCGGCTGACCAACGCGCTGCTCACGACGGCGTCGCGCTTCTGGCAACTGGAGAGTCTCTACCTGTCGAACGCGAAGTACCTGCCGCGGTGGTCGCCAAGGCTCATCTGCTACTCGCGTGGTGCGTCGCTCGCCCAGGTGCTGCTCGCGGCCGGGACCGCCGAGGGCTTCCTGCCCGCGCCGCGGCCGTGGACCCGCGTGGACAGTGTCGAAACGGCCGAGCGGCACGCGATCCGTGCGGCGGACGGAGGCGGGTTCGCGAGCGCCGTACGTGCGCAGGAGCAGGAGCTGCTGCGGCCTGCATTGCCGGATCGGAAGCTGACCGAGCAGGAGCAGATCCGCCGGGCCAAGCTGGCGGCACTTGTTGCTGCTGGCATCGATCCGTACCCGGTCAGCGTGCCACGGACGGAGACGCTCGAGCGGATCCGGGAGCTGCACCCGAACCTGCCGCCCGACCACCACACCGGCCAGACGGTTTCCGTCACCGGTCGCGTGATGCGGATGCGGGACCACGGCGGCCTGGCGTTCACGCAACTGCAGGACGGGCTGTCGCAACTGCAGGTGATGCTGACGGCCGAGACCTGCGGCGATACGGCGCTCGACCAGTGGCGGCGATTTGTCGACATTGGTGACCACGTCAGCATCACCGGCGAGGTGGTCACCACGCGTCGCGGCGAGCTGTCCATCGCGGCGACGGACTGGCTGATGGCGGCCAAGTGCCTGCATCCCTTGCCTGACAAGCGCAAGGGGTTCACCGATCCGGAGGCGCGGGTCCGGCAGCGTCACCTCGACCTGGTGATGAATCCGGAGACGCTCCGGATGATGCAGCACCGCAGTACGGCGGTGCGGGCCCTGCGCAACGGTTTCGAGTCGCGCGGGTTCATCGAGGTGGAGACGCCGATGCTGCAGGCGGTCCACGGCGGGGCGAACGCGCGGCCGTTCGTGACCCACATCAACGCCTACGACACCGACCTGTTTCTGCGGATCGCACCCGAGCTGTTTCTCAAGCGGCTCAGTGTCGGCGGGCTCGGCAAGGTGTTCGAGCTGAACCGCAACTTCCGCAACGAGGGCGCCGACGCGACGCACAACCCGGAGTTCACCTCGGTCGAGGCCTACCAGCCGTACGCCGACTATCACGTGATGCGCGAACTCACCCGCGAACTGCTGATCGAGACGGCGACCGCGGTGTTCGGCAAGCCGGTGGTGCAGCGCCCGGACGGCGAGATCGACATCTCGGGCGACTGGCCGGTCATCACCGTGCACGACGCCGTCGGCCAGGCCACCGGTACGACGATCGACGCCGACACCCCGGCCGAGCGACTCCGCGAGCTGTGCGCGGAGCACGGCGTACACACGACCTTCGAGCTGACCGCCGGCGAGCTGGTGCTCGAGTTGTACGACGAACTCGTCGAACCGACGACGACGGTGCCGACCTTCTACACCGACTTCCCGCTGGAAACGTCGCCGCTGACGCGGACGCACCGCACTGAGCCACGTCTGGCCGAACGCTGGGACCTGGTCGCCTTCGGCGCCGAAATCGGTACGGCGTACTCCGAACTCGTCGACCCGATCGAACAACGCCGCCGCCTCACCGAGCAGTCCCTGAAGGCAGCCGCCGGCGACCCCGAAGCCATGTCCCTGGACGAAGACTTCCTGTCAGCTCTGGAATACGCCATGCCACCCACCGGCGGCCTCGGCATCGGCGTCGACCGCGTCATGATGATGCTCACCGGCCAAAACATCCGCGCAACCCTGGCCTTCCCCTTCGTCCGCCCAGCCCCGCGCGACTAGACCTCCAGCCGGGCGGCGATGTCGGCGCGTAGCGCTGCCTTGTCGATTTTGCCTACCTTTGTGGTGGGGAGTTCGTTGGTGAGGACCAGGCGCTCGGGGAGTTTATACGCCGCGACGCCGAGTTGTTCCATCGAGTGGCGGACGTCCTCGAGCGTGATGGCGGTGCCTTCGCGGGGGACGACGTACACGCAGACGCGTTCGCCGAGGCGGGGGTCGGGCATGGCGACGGCGGCGACCTGCTGGACGCCGGCGAGGGTGTAGGTGAGGTTCTCGACCTCCTCGGCGGAGATCTTCTCGCCGCCGCGGTTGATCATGTCCTTGTCCCTGCCCTCGACGATGAGGTTGCCACCGGCAACTACGCGGCAGATGTCGCCGCTGCGGTACCAGCCGTCGGGGGTGAAGGCGCGCGCGTTCTGCTGCTCGGCCTTGTAGTAGCCGCGGGGTGTGTAGGGACCGCGGGTGAGCAGCGAGCCGGGTTCGCCGGGCGGGACCGAACGGTCCAGTGGGTCGACCACCTGGACCTCGTCGTCCGGGCACATCGGACGGCCTTGCGTCGTACAGATGATGTCTTCCGGGTCGTCCAGCCGGGTGTAGTTGAGGAGGCCTTCCGCCATCCCGAAGACCTGCTGCAGCGTGCAGCCGAGGACCGGCTTGATCTTGCGCGCCACCTCGTCGGCCAGCCGCGCACCACCCACCTGCAGGACTCGCAGCGACGACAGGTCGTCCGAGCCCGAGGAGTACTCATCCAGCCAGCGCTGAGCGACCGCAGGCACGACCGCAGTGTGGGTAACACCTTCTGCAGCGATGGTTTTGAAGGCTCGTGAAGGCTCCGGACTTGGCAGCATGACTACAGTCCCGCCGACAAGCAGAGTGCCGAGCAGCCCCGGGCAGGCGAGTGGGAAGTTGTGTCCAGCAGGCAATGACACCAGGTAGACAGTGGAGGCGTCCATGCCGGACACCTCACCGCTGCGCTTGGCGTTGTACGTGTAGTCGTCGTGCGTACGAGCGATCAGCTTCGGCAGCCCCGTCGTACCTCCTGACAACAGGAAGACCGCGACACTCCGGCTGTCAGGCTCAGCCCCGTCCCAGACCCCAGCGCCTGAGCACAGCGAGCGCAGGTCCACGCTGCCGTCGTACAGGTCGTCACCAGCGACCAGCACGTGCTGCAACGAGTCCACCTCGTCGACGAGCCGATGAGCCAGCTCCTGATGGTCGAAGTCCCGCAGTACATCCGGTACGGCGATAGCCGCGGCCTCAGCATGCGCGGCCAAGTACGACAGCTCGTGATACCGATGCCCCGGCAAAGCCATCACCGGTACGACGCCTGCCCGCAGACACGCGAGAGTCAGTACGACGAACTCCCACCCGTTCGGCAGTTGTACGACGATCCGGTCGTCGGCACGAAGCCCCAACCCAGTCAGCTTGGTAGCTGCCGCGTCGGCGCGGGCGATCAGTTCGGCGTACGTCAGCCGGAGGCCACCGTCCACCAGTGCGACCTTGTCCGGCGTACGCTCCGCCTGCGCCCAGATGTGGAACGGCAGACTGCGGCCCTCCCAGTAGCCGGCCGCGACATAGCGGGCAGCATCCTCAGCGGGCCACGGCACGACGCCAGCGGCGATCGGACTGACCATCACTTCTCCTTGCCGGTGATCACGGCATCCAGCGCGATCAGGCCGTCGCGTGTGAGCCGCAGGGGATTGATCTCGATCTCGTCGACGTGTGGCGCGTCCAGCAACACCTGTCCGAGCGCCCGTACCACCTCGGCCAGCTCCGACCGGTCCAGCACCGGCCCACCACGCCAGCCATCCAGCAGCGCACGGCCGAGCAGTTCGTCGGGCATAGACGACGCTTCTGCCACAGACAAAGGCGCTGCACGTACGGCGACGTCCGCCAGCGCCTCGGCCGTCGTACCACCGAGGCCGACCAGCACCACTGGCCCGAAGACGGGGTCACGCCGGGCACCGACGATCAGGTCGACTCCGGAGGGAGCCATGGCCTCAACGAGCACGCGTCGGTCGCCAAGCTTCGCCAGGGCATCTGCCAAGTCTCCGTGGCCGCGGATGCCAAGGTGGACACCACCGATCTCGGTCTTGTGCAGCACGGCGGCGTCGAGGATCTTCACGGCGACCGGACCACCAAGGCGATCCAGGGCCGCATGCGCCTCCCCCGCGGTGTCACAGGCGACGCGCACGGGCGTACGGATACCCAGTGCGTCCAGCACGGACTTCGCCTGGTCCTCGTCCCACCTGCCCGCCGCCACCTCAACAAACGGCGCAGCCGAGCCGGCCGCGTCACGCCTGTGAGCAAGCCGCGCGTCCTCGACCAGAGCCCGGACAGCATGAGCCAGTGCGGCCGGACTGGTACCGACCGCGAACCCCCGCTCATGGAGGCCGGACCGGACGACGCCAACGTCCACACTGGAACCGCCCACGCCGACCACAGTAGGGCCGACCGACTCCAGCTGGGAGAGCTCGGACACCAGGTCGAGGCTGTCCGGCTCGGTCAACGCGTAGACCGCCACCAGATCGACATCAGAGTCCCCACCGACTGCCTTCACCACCGAGCCGAACCCAGGCCCGGGCCGACCGGTGTCCACTGGGTTGGCCTGGTACGTCATCGGTGGCAGCAGCTCAGCCACCCGCTGTTGCGTCGCATCGCTCAGCGTCGGCACCCGGATCTCGGAACCGCGCAGCCGATCCAGCAACAGCAATCCAGGGCCGGCCTGAGCAGTCACGACACCTACACCTGGGTCTGCAGCCGGAGCCAGCCGCGTCATGGACAGCGCGCCCACTGCGTCAACCAACTGGCGCTCGCCGTCGACGAGCACAGCACCTGCTTGCCGAAGTACGCCCCGTGTCGTACGCCAGGAGGTGGCCAGCGCGCCGGTGTGCGACTGGGCGAACTCACCGACATCGTTGCGGCCGACAACCAACGCGACAACCGGCTTGGCAGCGGACACCCGCGCAACAGCGGCAGCCAGCCGTGAGCCGTCGGCAACCGATTCGATGTGCAGGGCAACGGCCGTCGTAGCCGGGTCGTCGAGCAGATAGTCGAGTACGTCGGTCGCGTCGACGTCTGCGGCGTTACCCAGGCCGACCGCGACACTGACGCCGTACCCGGCCTCGGCAAGCAGGAACGACACCGCGTGGTTCACACCGCCGCTGGCTGCGACCACGGCTACTCCACCGGCCGGAACGTCGGCCGCGCTAGGCACGAAGCTGGCGGTCAGCTTGCGCGACGGCACCAGGAAGCCGGACGTGTTGGGACCGAGCAGGCGGATGCCGTAGCGCTCGACGACGTCCGCCAACGCTTGCTGGTGTTCTGGGTGACCGGCCTCAGCGAAGCCGCCAGCGCAGACGAGTGCTGCGGTCGCTCCAGCCTTGGCTGCTTCGGCTACGGCGTCAGCAGAGGCCGGAGCGGGTACGCAGACCACCGCGAGGTCGATCGGTGCGCCCAGCACGTCCACGGCTTCCTCGACAGAGCCGTGGAGCTCAGGGTCGCGTGAGTTCACCAGCGCGAGTGGTCCGTCGTACGTGGAGAGGGAGCGCGCCATCACTGCGCCGAGCTTGGCCGGGTTGCGCGAGGCGCCGATCACTGCGACCCCGCGAGGGGTGAACAACCCGTCCAGCCCGCTCACGCGCTTCCTCCCACGTTCCGGCTGACCTCGACCGGGACTGCGCCGCTGGTCCGGCCCACCAGGTCGGCACGCCCGGAGAGGAGGAGGGTCTCCGCGTCGTCCGAGGTCAGCTCGTCATCAACCACCATCGCGGGGGTCCCGGCCGCCAGCCGCGACTCCTCCGCCAGCAGGGTCCGCGTCAACCGCGAACCCCCGTGCACAGCCACCAGCGCCGGTCCAGCCAGTACGCCGGAGTGCAGCGACGCCAACGCCGCAGGCAACTCCTGCTCATCTGCCGGCGCCTCGAGCAACAATCCCCAGTCCCGCACACGGTCCGGCGGCTCGGAGAACAGCGGAAGGGCGGACCGCCCCCACTCACCAACGACGGCGTCGGCTGTGCCGGCTCGCGCACCTGAGCGTGGCGGCCCGGCTTCTGCGGCAGTTGGTGAGTGCTGCAAGTCCACCTCCACCTGACGACCGGGCACCGCGAAGCTGCCGGACCGGAACGGTGTCTCCAGCGGCGCGGGCCCGTTCTGCGCGTGCCACGCCGTACGGGTCGCAGCCACGAAGGCGGGATCGCGGCGGGCCAGCTTCCCACCGCTGATGCTGCGGGTGAGGAAGTGGAACGCGAACTGCCACGGCTCGAGTGTGTCGTGGTAGCGCCCGAAGTGCTCCCACCAGGACAGACTCGGCCGCGCCGATCCCTGGATCTTCTCCACCGACGGCCGCGCCGATTCCTCGTACGCCGCCAGCGCAGCCCCCAGATCGTCATGCGCAGAGAGCGCCGCCGCGAGCGCGACCGCGTCCTCCATCGCCATCTTGGTGCCCGAGCCGACCGAGAAGTGCGCGGTGTGGGCGGCGTCGCCGAGCAGCACGACGTTGCCGTGCGCCCAGCGACCCGTGCGCCGGGTCCGGAAGCTGCCCCAGCGCGAGTTGTTCACCAGCAGCGGGTGACCGTCGATCTGGTCGGCGAACAGCTTCTCCAGATAGACCTTCGTCTTCAGATCGCTCGGCCCGGGCGGCTGGGACACGTCGAACTCGTCCAGCCCGGCCCGCAGCCACGACTCCCGGTCCGTCTCGACGATGAACGTACTCACATCCGGACTGATCGGATAACCGTGTACGGCGAACACGCCGTCGTCACCGCGTTCGTGCACGAAGGTGAGTCCGCTGAACGAGTACGTCGTACCGAACCAGATGAACTTCGCAGCCGCCGTCTCGACCATCGGTTCGAGGGCGCCCGCCAGGCGCTCCCGGATCCGCGAGTTGGCGCCGTCGGCGGCGACCACGAGGTCGTAGTCGCTGAGGTCGTCGAGGTCCACCTCGGTCTCGAACCGCAGCGTGACGCCGATGTCCCGGGCCCGCTGCTGCAGTACGGCGAGCAGCGTCTTGCGGGCGATCGCGGCCATACCCATACCGCCGCAGGTGAAGCGCTCACCCTTGAGCCGGACCTCGATCGCGTCCCAGTGCACGCCGTACTGCGTGAGTGCGTCGCGGACCACCGGGTCGGCGGCGTGAATGGCGGCCAGCGTGGCGTCGGAGAACACCACCCCGAAGCCGAAGGTGTCGTCGGCGCGGTTGCGCTCGAACACGGTCACCTCGACCGACGGGTCGTTCGCCTTCACCAGGGTGGCGAGGAAGAGCCCGCCGGGGCCACCGCCGACACATGCGATCCGCATCGTCACTCCTTCTTCTCAGGCCTGAGTCGTCTGCGGGCTGGTGCCAAGAGCCGGCTCGGGCCGCCGTTCCCGGCCGGTCCGCGGTACGGCGGCGATCACCAGTGCACCGAGGACAGCGGGGACTGCGAAGCCGTAGAAGTTCCAGTCGAGGCTAAGCCCGGAGTCGAGCACCCAGCCACCGAACAGCGGGCCGACGATCGCGCCCAGCCGGCCGACACCGAGGGACCAGCCGAGGGCGGTCGCACGACTTCCGGCCGGGTAGTGCGTTGCGACGTACCCGTTGACCAGGATCTGCGTACCGACCGTGCCCAGGCCGGCGATCGCGATCAGCAGGTAGAGGGCGAACGCGGCCGGGTCGGTGCTGAGTGCGTAGATCGAGCCGGCGGCGAGAGCGAAGGCGACCGTCGTGACCACCTTCGAGCCGAGCCGGTCGGCGAGCGTCGACGCCAACAGAGCACCGACGATCGCACCGAGGTTCATCACCAGGAGGAACCTCAGCGAGGAGCCGAGGGGGTAGCCGGCCTGCCGCATGATCTGCGGGAGCCAGGTGTTGAGGCCGTAGACGAGCAGGAGCCCGAAGAAGCTCGCGAGGCCGAACAGGATCGTGGCGGCGAGGTGCTTGCGACCGAACAACACCGCGAGAGCGCTCCACTTGCTCGGGGTCCCGGCCGCGACCGGCTCCGGCTGTACGCCGTACTTCGTCGCGAGAGCAGCCGCTTCGTCGTGCCGGCCGCGGGCCTGCAGGAAGCTGACCGACTCAGGGAGGAACCGCCAGGCCAGCGGGAGGACCAGGACAAGCGGCGCCATGCCGATCCAGAACATGATCCGGAAACCCTGGGTGGGCACGAGGTTGATCGCGAGTACGGCGGCCAGCACGCCACCGAGGGAGAAGCCGGAGAACATCAGCGCGTTGTTGAAGTTCCGGCGGTGCGGCGGCGCGTACTCAACAGTCAGCGCGATCGCGGTCGGCACCACGCCGCCGAGGCCGAGGCCGGTGACGAAACGCAGGATGCCGAACGCCTCGGCGCTGGGCGCCAGCGCGGTCGCTCCCATCGCGAGCGAGAACCAGGTGATGCTCGCGAACATGATCCGGCGGCGCCCGACGATGTCGGTGAGCGCACCGACGCAGAGCGTGCCGATCACCATGCCGGTCAGCGCGTAACTCCCGATCGCGCCGGCCTGACCCGGGGTCAGGTGCCAGTCGGGATTCTTCAGCAGGGACGGTACGACGGCGCCGTACACGATCAGGTCGTAACCGTCGAAGACGATCGTGACGAAGCAGATGGCGACCACCCAGAGGCCGGCGCTGGACCTTGAGGTGGTGGCGGAAGGACTGGACATGTGGCCTCGATTCCTGGCCGGGGCAGTGGGGATATTTGGAAAGTATGCCGATTACACGACGACCGTCAAGACTTTGACACTCTTCAGATGGCACCATGAGAAGATGAGCGCAGCGAACCACTGGGACCGGCTCCGAGGAGACGCCATGAAGCCACGGTCGATCGTCTTCGACCTCTTCGGCGACTACATCCGCTACCACGGCGGCGAGGTGCGGCTGCGCACGCTGACAGCACTACTGGAGTGCTTCGACGTCGGCGAGAGCACCGTGCGGGTGGTGATGGCGCGGCTGCGGCGGGAGGGCTGGTTCGACACCCGCAGGGACGGCCGCGAGACGGTCTACGCGCTGAACGACAAGAGCTGGCGACTGATGGACGAGGGGCGGACACGGATCTTCGAACGCTCCCGCGAGCCGTGGGACCGGCAGTGGTCGATGGTGATCTACTCCGTGCCGGAGAGTGAGCGCGGAGTGCGGGAAGAGCTCCGGAAAGAGCTTGCCTGGCTCGGTTTCGGGCCGCTGGCATCGTCGACCTGGGTCAGTCCGCACAACCGGCTGACCGAAGTCCAGGAACACTTCGCGGACCAGGAATCGGTGCGGCTCGATCTCCTGCGGTGCACGTCGTCGGGGTTGTCCCGCGATCGTGAAATGGCCGCCCGATGCTGGGATCTGGCTTCCCTCGACGCCGATTACGCCGAACTGCTGCGCACGTACCGGCCCCGGATGAAGGCCTATCGCGCCGGCACCGTGTCACCGAAGCAGGCGCTCGTCGAGCGGATGGAACTCATCCACGACTACCGCCTGTTCCCCTTCCGTGATCCCGACCTGCCCGAAGAGCTCCTGCCCGCGGGCTGGCACGGCCGGGAGGCCCACGATCTCTTCCTGCAGGCTCACGAAGCGTTGCAGGAACCCGCCGACCGCTTCTTCACCGAGCTCTCCGCGACCGACCGAGTCGCCTGACCCGTCAGCTTTTTCGGACCGCACAACGTTGTCATGTGTCAGATTCTTGACGAACGGCGTTGATATGTATTTCAATCCAGAGGCTCAAGCGGATCGCCGGCCCCGGTCCACCGTCCCCATCTTGTGTGCTCTGGAGGCACAGCCGATGAGACCGATCCATTCGACCCTTGCCGTTCTTGCGGCCGGCGGGCTACTCGCCTGGTGGGCGTACCCCTCCGCCGCCCAGCAGACGACCGCGACAGCTGCAGCAGTGGCCCCGGGTCCCGCCGTACTGAATGCTCCGCCGCCGGCAGCGCCACAGCTGGAGAACACCGGCATCTGGCAGGCGAAGCCCACGCAGATCTGCCACACCAGCGCGTACCGCGCCGGTGAATTCCTCAACCAGGGCTGCGTGTACGACGACCAGGGCGCCCAGCTGGTGCCGACCAACTGGCCGGAACACTCGCTGACCTTCGCCTACACATACCCGACCGATCCGGCGTACCGCGGCAACGCGGCCGACCTGGTCGAGGTCCGGATGAAGCCGCTCGCCGACTCGACCGCGTTCCGGGTCACGTTCAACACGATGACCGATCCCGAGCTCGTCGGTACGACGATTGCCCTCGGCACCTCGCTGCTTCCGCACGAGGCGCCGTACGGCTCGAACACGCGGATGCCCGCGGAGAAATTCGTCACTGTGCACGGCCGTACCGGTGACATCATCGACGCGGCCACCGGGCAGAAGTCCGCGGTCACCGTGTCGGTCGACGTCGAGCGCCGGCAGGTCGAGGTGCGTGTCCCGCACACCGCCTACGACCCCGGCACGCGCAAGATCCGGGTCGCCGCGGCGGCCGGGCTGTGGGATCGCGCGGCGGGGAAGTTCTTGGTGCCGCAGGCTGTTGCCGACGCCACCCACCCGGGCGGTGCGATCACGAGCGGGCTGCTGAAACCGTCGGCGTACTTCGATGTCGCCTTCCGGAAGGAGGCCTTCGACTCGCCGTGGCTCAACGACGCGCAGAAGACGGCACTCGCGAGTGGTGACATCAGCAAGTTCTTCGCGACCGTTGACTTCGGCAAGCTGCAGCAGCATGTGACCGACGACAGCGCTGTGCCGACCTCCGGTTATATCGAGCGGATCTACGCGACGAACAGCGAAGTACGTCAGGGCCGTCGGCTGCCGAGTGACCCGGGGCAACCGCCGCTGGGGTCGTTCACCCAGCAGAACGGCGCGACTGTCGGCGGTTCCGGTACGAGTGTGCAGTTCGGCTGGATCTGCCGGGACGACTGTGTGTCCGACCTGCCGGGCAGGCTGCAGCGCTATGTTGCTTACGTCCCCGATCTGCCGAAGCCGGCAGATGGGTACGCGAGCATGGTCTGGACGCCCGGCTACGCCCAGAGCGCGAACGACCAAGTCAGCGATCCCGGCATGGCCGAACTCCTCCCCGCCGGTGACCGGGACCTCTTCCACCAGGTCGCGAACCGCCCGTCGGCGCCGACCGTGGTGATCTCCGTCGACGGCCGCGGCAACGACAACTGGTCCTATGGCCGGTCCGGTACGTCGGTGTTCGAAGCGCTCGCCGATGCGCGGCGGGCGTTCGGGCTCGACCCCACCCGGACCGTCATGAGCGGCTTCTCGAGTGGCGCGTACAGCGCGAACAAGCTGTCGCTGCAGTTCCCGGACGTCTTCAGCAAGGCCTTCATCTGCGACGGTCTGAACATGGCACCGTCGTTCCCCGGCATCAACGGCATCGCCGACACGCTGCCGGTCGACACCGTGACGCAGCACGAGCCGGGCTCGACACTGACGCCGTTGCTGCCATCACGCCGCAACCAGCCGGTGCTCGAGTGGGCCGGTCTGCCGGACAACTACATCCCGTACAACATCCCGCGCGAACGGGCCAACGCCTACATCGCCGGCTCGCAGTACGACTTCAAGTTCGACAGCTGGCTCGGCGCCTCGTCCGACCACGTGGTGATGTGCGCGAACGCGACCTGGGGCGTACTGACCGACTGGCTCGGCGACATGCGCGGCGTCAAGGATCCGTTCCATGTCACGTACGTACGCAACCCGGCGATGGACGACCCGGAGTCCGGCCTGGTCGGTGACCACGCGTACTGGCTCAGCAACATCCAGAGCCGGTCGGGCGAACTCGGCACCATCGACGTCAAGTCCCAGGGCTTCGGCCTCACTGAAGCCCCCGCGGCCCCAGTCGTCACCGGCGCCGGCGTCGAAACCGGCTCAACCGTCCCGGTCAACGCCTACACCACCGAACACCGCACCAAGCCCGCCCCGGTCACCGCACCGGTCGCCAACCGCCTCGACATCACCGCAACCAACATCAGCACAGTCACCATCGACCCCCAGCAAGCCAAAATCACCTGCACCGCCACCCTCAACGTAACCACCGACGGCCCCCTAACCGTCAAAATGCTCGGCTGCCCCGACCGCACCTTCAACTAACCCTCCCCCACAGAACCCCTGTGCCGAAACCCCTCCCGGCACAGGGGTTCTGCGCACCTAGGGCACGTCCACCGACCCGGTCGCGGGCTTCGTGGCGCACCGCCGGACCAGTGGTCCAGGCCCGTCGACCGGGGAGGGTCGCGCCCACTTTGTGCACGGTTCGACCACGACACGCCGCCACACGATGGTCGAGCGGTGCACAAGGTCACCACCAGCCGTGAGCGCGCGCAGATTCCGGGGGCCCGGGGCGGCCGACGGGAGGTTACTGGTGTGGCTTCGCCACGGGCTCGAAGGTGGGCCAGTCGAGAGGATCGTCCCAGGACCGGTTCGTCAATGCGGCCAAGTGGATTCCCTCGCGGATGACCTCGGCGGATGAGATTCCGCGCCGGTCGGCGGCCTGCCTGATCAGCGTCAGGTCGGCCTCATCGATGTACACCGTGCGACGCTTCAGGGGCATCCCTCGACGGTACTGCACGTCAAATGCTCCAGCGGCCGCCGGGATGGCTACAGGCCTCCTAGCTTGTCGAAGAGGTGGCCGAGGAAACCGCCGAGACCGCCTGGTGGGTCTGGTTGTTCGGGGTCATCAGGGGTTGTGGGTGGGGAGGTGGGTTGAGTGGAGGTGGGTGGTTGGGGCGTGGTCGGGTTGGAGGTGGCGGTGGTGGTTGAGGTTGGGTGGGTGGAGGTGTTGGGGGCGGGTGGGGTGTGGGTGGCTGGTGGGAAGGTTGTGGTGGTTTCGCCGGCCAGTTCGGGGGTGGGGGTGTTGGCGGCGGGCGGGTAAGTGGCGGGGCCATCGGTGGTGCCAGTTGTTGCTGAGGGCAACGGTGTGGGTGTGGCGGTGGCTGGTGGTGCGGGGGTTTCGGAGTCGCGGGGGACGGTGGGGCCGTCGGTCGTGGATTGGGTCGGCTGGAGGCCGGCGACCGGGTTGGCTGGGTCTGGGCCGCCGCCGGGGAGGGGGAGGAAGGGGGCGCCGATCCTGGGGCCGCCGAGGAGGGCGATCAGGACCAGGACGGCGTAGAGCGCCAGCAGGGCACCGAGTACGACGGCGGGTTGGCGAAGCCGGTGCGGGTTCAGCCAAGGGGGACGGGTTGCCGTGGCGGCGAACGGCTTCACAAGTCCCGGAGAGTATCGCCTTCAAACGTTTCCTGGAAGAAATTCCACACTAGATCGCAAAGATCTGACAGTTGAATACCGGTACGTATCAGTAGCAGTGCAATGAGTCACCGAACAGGCGCGCCAAGCAACCAGGCGTCAACCAAGATCCTGTGCCAGCCTGGCTCTCATGTCGACTTTGGTGCTGCTGCACGGGCTCGGAGCCAACGGACGTGTGTGGGACGGCTGGCCGCAACCGCGCCTCGCCCCGGACCTCGCCGGACATGGCTCAGCTCCCGCGCTCCCGTCGTACACCTTCAGCTCGATGGCTGCCGCCGTCGCCGAGACCATGACCGTACGGCGTGAGGTCGCGCTCGTCGGTCATTCGCTCGGCGGCGTGGTCGCACTCGAGCTGGCCAGCGGCAAGTACGGCGTACAGGTCGAAAGCGTCATCGCGCTCGGGGTGAAGTGCACCTGGTCCGAGGACGATCTGGGCCGGGCGAACGCGTTGGCCCAGAAGCCAGTCGCGTGGTTCGACACCAAGCAGGATGCGGCCGCGCGGTTCCTCAAGGTCTCCGGCCTGCAAGGACTCGTCGACCCCAGCGATCGGGCAGTCGAGCACGGCCTCAACGAACTCGACGGCCGTTGGCGGTTGGCCATGGACCCCGGCACTTTCGGCATTGGCGCACCCGATATGCCGGCCCTGATCGCGGCGGCACAAGCGGACGTCGTCCTGGCGCGCGGCGAGCACGACCCGATGAACACCACCGAGGAACTCCAAGAACTCCACGATCAGGTCGTCACGATCAACGGCCTCGGCCACAACGCCCACGTCGAGGATCCGGAACGCGTCCTCAGCATTCGATGACGTTGACGGCGAGGCCGCCGCGCGACGTCTCCTTGTACTTGATCTTCATGTCCGCGCCGGTTTCGCGCATCGTCTTGATCACCTTGTCGAGGGTGACCACGTGGACGCCGTCGCCGTGCATCGCCATCCGGGCCGCGTTGATCGCCTTCACCGACGCCATCGCGTTGCGTTCGATACAGGGGATCTGGACCAGCCCGCCGACCGGGTCGCAGGTCAGGCCGAGGTTGTGTTCCATCGCGATCTCGGCCGCGTTCTCGACCTGGAGCGGCGTACCGCCGAGGACCTCGCACAACCCGGCCGCGGCCATCGAGCAGGCCGACCCGACCTCGCCCTGGCAGCCGACCTCGGCACCGGAGATCGACGCGTTCTCCTTGTACAGTACGCCGATCGCGCCGGCGGTCAGCAGGAAGCGAACCGCTCCGTCATCCGTTGCCCCCGGCACGAATCGCCGGTAGTAGTGCAGTACGGCGGGAATGATGCCAGCAGCACCGTTCGTCGGCGCGGTGACGATCCGCCCACCGGACGCGTTCTGCTCATTCACGGCCAAGGCGAACAGGTTCACCCAGTCCATCACCTTGAGCGGATCCACCGACCACGGATCCTGCGACAGCCGCTTGTGCAGCGCGGCGGCCCGCCGCGGCACCTTCAGACCACCCGGGAGGATCCCCTCGGTCTCGCAACCCTCCTGCACGCAGTCCTGCATCACCTGCCAGATCCGCAGCAACCCGTCGTGGATCTCCTCCTCGGTCCGCCAGGCGAGTTCGTTCGCGAGCATGACCTCGCTGATCGACAGCTGCGACTCACGGCACCGATCGAGCAACTCGGCACCCGTGGTGAACGGATACTTCAGCGGTGTCGTGTCCGGCACGATCCGATCCCCGGCCGCCGCGTGCTCGTCGACGACGAACCCGCCGCCGACCGAGTAGTACGTGCGTTCCCGCAGTACGGCGCCATCCGCCGTACGAGCGACGAAGGTCATCCCGTTCGGGTGGTACGGCAACGTCTTGCGCCGGTGCATGACGAGGTCGGTGTTCTCGTCGAAGGCGATTTCATGCGAGCCGGCAAGCCGCAGCCGGCCGTTCTCCCGGATCGTCTCGACTCGCGCGTCGACGGAATGCGTGACGACGGTCTCCGGGTCGTCGCCTTCGAGGCCGAGGAGGACCGCCTTGTTGCTGCCGTGGCCGTGCCCGGTCGCGCCGAGTGAGCCGAACAACTGGGCTTCGACGGTCGCGGTGTCCGTCAGCAGACCGTCGGCGGCGAGGCCGAATGCGAAGGTGCGGGCGGCTCGCATCGGTCCCACCGTGTGGGAACTCGACGGGCCGATCCCGATACTGAACAGGTCGAAGACGCTGATCGCCATGCTGTGGAGGTTCCTTCCGGTCGCCGTTGACCGTTTGGTGTCCTCCCCGCTCTGTCAGGAAATGGGCCCTTCCAGAGGTGCCTCGCCCGTACGGTGAAGGTGCCTGAGAGATTCTTGGGGAGAGTTGCTCCTACGGCGCCCGAGTCAGGCCCGGGTCTCTCCCGCACGGGTTCATGCGGCTGTTGAGTTAGCTTCCGCCCGCGACGGTACGGCGGCGGATCGGCCGACGTCAATCCGGCCGGTGCGCTCTGCGCAGATCTCGAACAGCCAGGTGAACAGCGGAGGAATGCTGGCTGCCAGCGCGACCAATGTGAGCGGCCACGACCAGCGCAGCGGACCGCGCACCACCAGCACGGTGATCACGTAGGCGATGAACAGACCGCCGTGGATCGGGCCGAAGATCTTGACCCCGAGCTCGTTGTCGGACAGCACGTACTTGAACAACATGCCGATCAGCAACCCGGTCCAGGACACCGCCTCCGCGATCGCCACCCACCGGAACCACACCGCGTGCTTTGTACTCATCAGCGACCGACCCTAACAAGTCCCCCAAACCCACCCGGGGGTCCGCCCGGGGCTCGTCCCGGATGTGGCCGAGCAAGCGGTTGCCAATGATCAAGGAATGAATTTCAGACAACGCGCCATCGCCTGTGCAGCGGCGCTGGGTATCGCGGTGGCCGGACTCACGACATTGCCGGCCGAAGCTCAGGTGCAATGGTCCGACTGCAAACCGGAAGGCAAGGACGACCCGAACGTCGTCAAGGGTTCGCAGTGCGCGACGCTGCAGGTGCCGGTCGACTGGCGCGATCCGGACGGACCTACCTTCGGTCTCGCGATTGCCCGTCGTACGGCGAAAGGGGACCGACTCGGCGTATTGATGTGGGGACCCGGTGGTCCTGGTGACTCGGGGGTGGACCGGATCAAGACGGGGATGAGCCGGTTCAGCCAGACGTTGCAGGACCGGTTCGACATCGTCAGCTTCGATCCGCGCGGTGTCGCCCGCAGCAACCCGGTGAAGTGTTCGGCCGAACTGCTGGCCAAGCAACCGTCCCCGATCCTGAAGAGCCAGGCCGACTTCGACGCGACCATCCGGTACAACCGCGAGCTCGCGACCGACTGCCGGAAGAACACCGGCGCGGTGTACGACCACATCGACAGCTGGCAGACCGTGCGCGATGTGGACGCGATCCGCGCGGCGCTCGGCGAGTCGAAGATCTCGTTCCACGGCAGCTCGTACGGCACACTGCTCGGCGGCCAGTACGCCGAGACGTATCCGAGCCGGGTCCGGGCGATGGTGCTGGAGAGCGTGAGCGACCACAGCAGCGCGCCGACGAAGAAGTTCCTCGACGCCCAGGGAACTGCCAATCAGGACTCGTTCAGCGAGTTCGTGAAATGGTGCGACGCGGCAACGACCTGCTCGCTGCACGGCCGGGACATCCATGCCCTCTGGGCGGATCTACTGACCCGCGCCGACCGCGGTGAGGTGCCGGATCCACAGAAGCCGACGCTGCCGATCAGTCAGTTCAACCTGAGCTTCACGGTCTTCCGGCTGCTGTACGGGCCGCAGTGGGTCAGGCTGGCCGACACCTTGAAGACGCTGGACACCAGCGCGCCACCGACTGGTCAGCCGCCGGTTCCGACCGGACTGGCGCCGTACCCGCTCGCGGTGTTCTGCCAGGACTGGAACCTGCCGGTCCGGGACTTCAAGGAGTACGCCGGTAACCTCAACCGGCTGGCACGGAAGTACCCGGACATGAAGTACCCGGGTCAGCTGATGGCTGTCTCGATCTGCCTTGGCTCGCCGCCGGCGAACAACCCCCAGCACCGGCTGAGCGTTCGCGGTCTGACGACCCCGGTCCTGCTAGCCAACGCGATCCACGATCCGGCGACTGGTTACGGCTGGGCGCGGAGCGTGGAGCGCCAACTGGGCAAGGAAGGCGTCCTGCTGACGTACGAAGGCTGGGGCCACGGCAGCTACAACTCGACCCCCTGCATGCAGACCAAGGTCGACGCGTACCTCGTGTCGCTGCAGGTCCCGCGCCGCGGCACGACGTGCGCCGCCGTACAACCGACGGGCTGACGGCTCAGACCGTCACCAGTCGGGCTTCCTGGACGCGGATCAGGGAGGTCGCGTCGGCGGCCAGTGACCGGAGTTGCCCGCAGGCGATCTCCAGGGCGTCCCGTTGCGATCGGCAATTGTCGACGTACCAGAAAGGGTCGTCAGGTTGCGGATCGTCGGCGTCGTCGATGTCGGCGTACCAGCGATGGTTGCCGCAGTGCACCACACGCACTCGCAGATTCATGACTACAACTCCCCGTGCCCCAGGATCCCTGGGTCCCCCCGGGCCCCAGCCGGGGCCGACTCGGCCTGGCACGTGGTACGCGGCCCCCCACTGCCACGTGCCCGGCCGAGTTCGACCCTCCCCCGCTCCATACATCGTTGCGACCGGCCCCGGTGTTACTGCACGTGACCGATAATTTTGTGTAGCCGGTCGACTACCTGGAATTGAGATGCGATTGGGTCCACTGCTCGAGGCCGTCGGTGGTGATCGGCAGGTCCTGAGTCAGGATCTCCAGCCGGTCGGCGTGCACCACCACGTTGTCCTCGATCCGGATGCCGATGCCGCGCAACTCCGGCGGTACGGTCTCGTCGTTCGGGTGGAAGTACAGCCCCGGCTCGACCGCCAGTGCCATCCCCGCCTCGATGTCGCCGGCGAAGTACGCCTCCGGCCGGGACGCGTCGCAGTCGTGCACGTCGAGCCCGATGTAGTGGCCGGTCCCGCAGACGATGTAGCGCCGGTGCTGCTGCCCGTCCGGGCCGAGCAGCTCGTCGAGCGACACGTCGAGCAGGCCCCAGTCGCGCAGCCCCTCGGCCAGCACGCGCAGCGCCTCGTACTGGAAGGATCGGTACGGCGCTCCCACCTTGACTGCATCGAGTGACGCCAACTGCGCCTTGTGCACCAAGTCGTGAACCTGCCGCTGCGCCGCGGTGAACTCGCCGGTCGCCGGGAACGTCCGGGTGACATCGGCCGTGTAGAGCGTCCGGGTCTCGACACCCGCGTCGAGCAGGATGACGTCGCCCTCGTTCACCGGCCCGTCGTTGCGGACCCAGTGGAGCACCGGAGCATGCTTGCCAGCAGCAACGATGGAGGCGTACCCGACGCCGTTGCCCAGGGTCCGGGCCCGGCGGTCGAAGGTGCCCTGCAGCCACCGCTCACCGCCGCCACGGATGGCCTCCGGCAGCTCACTGGCGACGTCGCCGAACGCCGTCACGCTGGCCGCGACCGCCTCGCGCAACTGGTCCAGCTCCCAGTCGTCCTTGATCCGGCGCAGCTCGGCCAGCGTCTGCCGCAGCGAGTTCCCGTCCGCCTGCGAGGTCCGGACCAGGGCGTCCAGCATCGGCTCGACACCCGGCGTCGACAGCATGAACGGTACGGCGCCGCGCACGGCCGCCGGCAGCTCCTCGATCGGGCGGCAGGCGATCTGCAGCGCGTCCGACCAGTCCTTCAGCCCCGGCACCGGACCGATCCACAACTCGCCGTCACGCGCGTTCGCGAAGAAGTCGGCCTCGTCCGGCCCGGCGGTCTCCCGCAGGTACAGCGTCGCATCCCCATCCGCCGACAGCACCAGTACGGCGCCCTCGGCCTGGCAGCCGGTGAGCCAGACGAAGTCGCTGTCAGCGCGGAACTGGTAGTCGGTATCGTTCGACCGGACCGGAGCCCGGCCCGCAGCGAGCGCGATCCGCCGACCCGGCAGCGCCGCGGACAACTTCCGTCGATGCTCCGCCGCGGCCTCGGCCAGCCCCTCAGGCACCGTCACCGATCGGTCCACCGGACCCCAGCCGCGGGATATGAACTCCCGGAATCCCTTGGCATCGATCGGCCGGTGAGATTTCGGCTGCTGTGGCTCGGTCCGGTCGTCCTCGGTCATGCGCATGCTCCCCTTTGCGGCTGTCGGTTACAGCCATCAAAGAAGGTGAGAGGACCGCGACGCAAGGGCTTATCCAAACTGGTGGATCAGCGCGAGCGGAACGCGTCCAGCAGACCTCGCTCGGAGTCCAGCAGGTACTGATTCAGGTCCGCTGCGGCCTGGTCGTACTTGCGGGCCTCGAGCAGCTCGAAGAGCCCTCGGTTCCGCCCGATGTACGGCTCGTGCAGCTCCCGCGGCGTCGCGATCACATGGAAAAGGAGCCGCAACTCGGCCAGCAGCCGGCCGGTCATCGCATCCATCCGGGCGCTGTCGGCGAGACCGATGAGGTGCTGGTGGAAGCGCATGTTCGCCGTACCGACAGCGGCCCACCGATCCGCGAGCGCGGCCGCCTCGGCAGCCTCGACGTCGTCCTGCAGCGGCTCGAGCCGGTCGGCCGGAAGCTCTGGATCACGCTCAGCCAGACCTCGTACGACGTCCACCTCGAGCACCCGGCGGAGTCGGTACAGGTCGACCACATCGTGCTCGTCCAGCTCGGGCACGAACACCCCGCGGTGCAACTTGTAGACGAGCAGCCCTTCATGCGTGAGCAGCCGGAACGCCTCGCGCAGCGTGTTCCGGCTGACCTCGAGGACCTCGGTCAGCTCGACCTCGGAGAGCTGGGCGCCCGGCGGCAGCGCACCCTCGGTGATGCTGCGGCGGAGGATGTCGGCGGCGCGCTCGGCGGAGCTGCTGCGATCCAGCCGCGCGACATCGGCGGCGACAGTGCGCAGCCACGCCTGCCGGCCCTCGTCGACCTCACCCGTGCTCATGCCCGCATCATCGCTCACCGGAGGCGTTCCGGGAAAGTTTAGTAGAACAAGACTCTTGCAGGATTGTTGAACAATCTCTACGCTCGTGTCATCCCCAGCTCACTCACAGCCATGGAGACCATCCCGACAGCACCCTGCGATCCAGGAGCCACCGCCATGTCGACTCGCACCTCACGACCGCGTAGACCACCCACGAGCAAACCCGTCCGCCGGACGAACCCCTATGCCCGCCGGCTCAGTCCCGCCGCCGGTCACAAGACGCCCGACAGCGCGATGAAGACCGGGACCCGGTCGACGCTGATCGGCGCCACCTTCCTGACGGCGACCTCGGCGATAGGCCCTGGATTCATCTCCCAGACCACGTCATTCACGGTCTCGCTCGGTGCGGCGTTCGCGTTCGCGATCCTGGCCTCGGTCGTCGTCGACGTCGCCGTACAGCTGAACGTCTGGCGGGTAATCGGGGTATCCGGCCGCCGGGCGCAGGAACTGGGCAACCTCGTCGCACCGAGACTCGGGACGGCAATGGCCGCGCTGCTGTTTGCCGGTGGGCTGGTGTTCACCGTCGGCAATGTGTCCGGCACCGGCTTGGGGATGGATGCTCTGTTCGGTCTCGATCCCAGGATCGGCGCGGCGCTCTCCGCAGTGGTTGCCATCGGCATCTTCTTGGCCAGGCGGGCCGGGGTTGCTCTCGACCGGGCAGTGCTGGTGCTCGGCCTGGTGATGATCGCTGTCACCGGCTGGCTCGCGGTCGCGTCCGATCCACCGATGGGCAAGGCGCTGCGGAACGTCGTATTGCCGGAGCATGCCGACTTCCTTGTCGTCACCACGCTGATCGGCAGCACGATCGGCGGTTACGTCATGTACGCCGGAGCACACCGGCTGCTCGATTCCGGCGTATCCGGGCCGCAGTACGTCCGGTCGATCAGCCGGGCGTCGGTCGCCGGCATCGTGATCGCTGGGGTGCTGCGCGCCGTACTGTTCCTCGCTGTTCTCGGTGTCACCGTGGCCGAACCGGCTGCGGGTTTCGGGCTGCGGGCCGTGGGGATCTTGTTGTGGGCGACGGCGATCGCGTGTGTGATCGGAGCGGCGTACACAACCGTCAGCTTCGTCACCTCGCGGACGAAGACCACGGAGGGGACCAGGACCGTCCTGGTGGTGTTGTTCATCGCCGTCAGCACAGTCATTTATCTGTCCGTCGGTACGGCGCCCGCGCAACTGCTGGTGTTCGCCGGGGCGTTCAACGGCTTGCTGTTGCCGATCGGAGTCGGCGTGCTGCTCTGGGTGGCCTGGCAGCGTCCCGACCTGCTCCGTGGGTACCGGTACCCACGGTGGCTGCTGACCGTGGGCGGCGCGGCCTGGCTACTGACCATCTATCTGGCGATCCGGTCGGTGAAGCCAGTGTTCGAGTTGTTCTAGGTTGTAGGAGTGTTCATGGACCTCAACGCGGATCTCGGTGAGGGTTTCGGATCCTGGCCGATGGGTGACGACAGCGCGCTGCTGGACGTCGTCACCAGTGCCAACGTGGCCTGCGGTTTCCACGCCGGCGACCCGTCGATCATGCGCCGGGTGACCGGCCAGGCGGTCGAGCGCGGGGTGGCGATCGGGGCCCACGTCGGGTACGCCGACAAGGCCGGCTTCGGCCGCAGGTTCGTCGACATCGAGCCGGCCGCGCTTCGCGATGAGGTCGTCTATCAGATCGGTGCTCTCGATGCGTTCGCGCGGATCGCGGGTGACCGGGTGCGGTACGTGAAGCCGCATGGTGCGCTCTACAACACGATCGGGCACCACGAGGAGCAGGCGGCCGCGGTCGTTGGAGCGGTTGCGGATTACGACCGCTCGCTCCCGGTGCTCGGTCTGCAGGGGTCCGCCTGGCTGCGACTCGCTGCGGATGCCGGTCTGACCGTCGTTCACGAAGCCTTTGCAGACCGTGCGTACACGCCTGCTGGGACGCTGGTGTCGCGTCGTCAGGCTGGATCGGTACTGCACGATGCGGACGAGATCGCTGCGCGGTGTACGGCGATGGCGACCGGTCAGCCGATCCTGGACAGCGAGGGCGGGGCGCTGAAGGTCGAGCCGGCGTCGATCTGCGTGCACGGTGACACTCCTGGTGCCGTGGACATCGCGCGACGGGTCCGGTCCGCACTGGAGGGGGCGGGCGTGACGTTGAGCCCGTTCAGCCGGTGATGCGGATCCTGCCGTCCGGCGATCATGCGCTGCTGGTCGAGCTTGACGATCTCGACCAGGTCCTCGGCTACTACACCGCTCTGACCGCGGATCCGCCGGCTGATGTCGTGGACATCGTCCCTGCCGCCCGTACGGTGATGGTCAGCACCGACGGTCCATTGGACGCGTTGGCCCGAGCGTTGCGGGCGGTCGAGCCGCAGGCCGGGGGGCGGGCGGCGAGCGAATTGCTCGAGATCCCGGTCGTGTATGACGGCGAGGATCTCCAGGATGTCGCCGACCTGCTCGGCTGCAGCCCGGCTGAGGTGGTCTCGCGGCACACTCGTGATGACTGGACCGTCGCCTTCTGCGGTTTCGCGCCGGGCTTCGGCTATTTGACCGGCCTCGGGGATTGGGACATTCCCCGCCGGAAGTCGCCGCGGACCAAGGTGCCTGCCGGCGCCGTGGCGCTGGCCGGGGAGTTCAGCGGGGTGTATCCGCGGGAGTCGCCCGGCGGGTGGCAGTTGATCGGGCGTACCCACGTGAAGATCTTCGACCAGGAGCGCGAACCTGCGGCTCTGTTCCACCCGGGCCGGCGGGTCCGTTTCGTCGACGCAGGTCGTGAATGAGCACCCTGACCGTTCTCGAATCAGGGCCTCTGGCAACAATCCAGGACAACGGCAGGATCGGCCAGGCGGCCCTCGGCGTGCCGGCCTCCGGCGCCTGCGACCGCACGTCGTACGCGCTGGCCAACCGGCTGGTCGGCAACCACGCTGGCGCCGCGGCGATCGAGGTCACCTTCGGCGGGCTCGTCCTGCATGCCGACAACGACCTCGTCGTCGCGATCACCGGCGCGCCGTGCCCTGGCGTTCCCCTCAACGCGCCCGCGATCGTGAAGGCCGGTGAGGTGCTGAGGTTCGGTCCGCCGCGGACCGGCCTGCGCACGTACGTCGCCGTCCGCGGCGGGCTGGATATCCCTGCCGTCCTGGGCTCGCGCTCTACCGATCTTCTGAGCGGTCTGGGCCCCGCACCGCTGAGCTCCGGCCAGACGTTGCCCGTTGGCTGCTCGTACGGGCCGATGCCAGGTGTCGACCTCGCTCCCGTCGCCGATCCACCCGGCGGCGAGGTCGTCGTACGGGTAACTCCTGGACCGCGGCGGGACTGGTTCACCAACGCGGGGTGGTCGTCGTTCACCACTCAGTCGTACGTCGTCAGCAGCAACAGCAACCGCGTCGGCGTCCGCCTGGAAGGCGACCCCCTGGACCGCGCCCGAGAAGGCGAACTAGCCAGCGAAGGCATGGCACTAGGCGCCATCCAAATCCCGCCCTCCGGCCTCCCCGTGATCTTCCTGGCCGACCACCCAGTCACCGGCGGGTATCCCGTGATCGCGTACGTCGCCGGTGCGGACCTCGACGCGTGCGCTCAACTCCGACCGGGCCAATCTCTGCGGTTGATCGGCTAGCCTGCCGATATGACCGAGATACCGGGAATCGACAGCAGCGTTACGCCGAGCGGGACCGGCTGCGTTGAGTGCCTGGACGGAGGCGGATGGTGGTTCCACCTTCGTCGGTGTGCGCAGTGTGGGCACATCGGGTGCTGCGACTCGTCGCCGGCGCAGCATGCTTCCGCGCACGCGGCTGAGACTGGCCACCCGATCGTCCAGAGCTTCGAGCCGGACGAGGACTGGTTCTGGCACTACGGGGAGAACGCCTACTACAACGGCCCCGATCTCGCCCCGCCGCAGTCTCACCCCGACGACCAGCCAGCCCCCGGCCCCACCGGCCGTGTCCCGGACGACTGGGCCAGCAAGCTGAACTGACGTCTACAGCACGAAGCCGGCCGGGAACGGGTCCTCCGGGTCCAGAAGGTACTGCGCCATGCCGGTGATCCAGGCTCGGCCCCGGACCGTGGGTACGACGCCCGGGTAGGAGCCGACCGTGGTTTCCTCGAGCAGGCGGCCGGTGAACGTCGTACCGATAAAGGACTCGTTGACGTAGTCGGTGTTCAGGGCCAGTTCGCCGCGGGCGTGGAGCTGGGCCATGCGCGCGCAGGTCCCAGTGCCGCACGGCGAGCGGTCGAACCAGCCGGGGTGGATCGCCATCGCGTTGCGGGAGTGGCTGCCGTTCTGGCCCGGCGCGGTGAACTGGACGTGCTTGCAGCTGTGGATCCCCGGGTCAAGCGGGTGCACCGGCCGGTCGGTGGCGTTGATCGCGGCCATGATGTCCAGCCCGGCCTTCAGGATCCGGTCCTTCTCGGCCCGGTCGAACGGGAGGCCGAGCTGCTCCAGCGGCAGGATCGCGTAGAAGTTGCCGCCGTACGCCATGTCATAGGTCACCGTGCCAAGGCCAGCGACGTCGACGGAAGCGTCCAGGGCATGGCTGTACGCCGGGACGTTCTGCAGCGTGACATGTTCGGCCCGACCGTTGCTCACAGCAACATCGACGACGACCAGGCCGGCCGGCGTGTCCAGCCGCACCTTGGTGATCGGCTCGGTCACCTCCACCATGCCGGACTCGACCAGCACGGTGGCGACGCCGATCGTGCCGTGACCGCACATCGGCAGGCAGCCGGACACCTCGACGTACAGGACTCCCCAGTCCGCGTCCGCCCGGGTCGGCGGCTGCAGGATCGCGCCGCTCATCGCCGAGTGACCGCGCGGCTCGTTCATCAGGTACAGCCGCAGGTCGTCCATGTGCTTGACGAAGTACTCGCGCCGTTCGGCCATCGTCGTACCGGGGATGACACCGACGCCGCCGGTGACGACGCGGGTCGGCATCCCCTCGGTGTGCGAGTCGATCGCGGTGATCGTCCGGACGGACCTCATCGCAAGCTCTCCACGGCCTTCTTCATGTCCTGCTCCAGTTGGGCGAGGTGCTCGGGCACCAGCGGTCCACGCGGCGGGCGGCACGGACCGCCGTACCGGCCGACGTAGTCCATGCCGTACTTGATCGCCTGGACGAACTCGGTCCGCGAGTCCCACCGGAACGCGGCGACCAGCGGCTCGTACAGCGCCCGCGCCTGTTCCAGCTTGCCCTGTACGGCGAGGTCGTACAACCGGACCGATTCCTTCGGGAACACGTTCGGGAACCCGGCGAACCAGCCGGTCGCACCCATCAGCAGCGCCTCCAGCGTCACGTCGTCGGCACCGGCGACGACGGCCAGATCGGGCGCCAGTTCGCGGATCTCGAGCACCCGGCGGACGTCGCCGGAGAACTCCTTCACCGCGACGACGTTCTCGATCTGCGCGATCTCGGCGAGCAGGTCCGGGGTCAGATCGACCTTGGTGTCGATCGGGTTGTTGTAGACCATCACCGGCAGGCCGGCCTTCGCGACCTCGGTGAAGTGGTGGAGGACCTCGCCGCGGTTCGCGCGGTACATGGTCGGCGGCAGGCAGAGTACGCCGTCGGCGCCGTCCTCGGCCGCCTTCTCGGCCCACGCCCGGGCCTGGTGTGCGCCGGCCGCGTGTACGCCGACGACCACGACGCCATCGTTGCCCACGGCCTCGATCGCGGTCCGGGCGACAGCGCGGCGCTCGTCGTCGGTGAGCGACGAGTACTCGCCCAGTGAGCCGTTCGGCCCGACGCCGCGGCAGCCGTTGTCCACCAGCCAGCGGCAGTGCTCGGCGTACTTGTCCAGATCGGGCCGCAACCCGGCCGGCGCCGACGCATCCTCGGCGTACGGCAGTGCGGTGGCGACGATCACGCCGTCCAACTTCTCGCTCACAGCTCCTCCTGAGCCTCGGCCAGATCGCGCAACCTGACGGGCACGGCGATCGGTCGTTTCATTGATGGTTCTGGTACATCGTTCTGTCCGTTGGAGCTGATCGCGGCGACGGTCCGGGAACACACTCGCCCCTGACACAGCCCGAGGCCAGCCCGGCTGGTGAGCTTCAACCCCCGCCCATCGGCCACACCCCGCTCGGCAACAGCCCCTTCGATGTCGCCCCGCGTCACTTCCTCACACCGGCACACCACCGTGTCCGGCCCACTCCAACTCTGCCACCCGTCCCTCACGGGGTACGCCTTCGCCAACGCCGCCGCGAACCGCCGGCCCTCCTTGACCTTCGTCCGTGCGGCATCCGCCGACTTTGTGCACGACGTCCGTACGTCCGACGCCGTTTCATGCGGCAACGGTGCACAAAGTGGGGCCGATGCGTCCGGTGTGGCGGCGGCCAGCGCGTGGTGGGCGGCGGCGGTGCCGGCTACCCGTCCTTCGGCGGCGGCGAGGTCGGCGCCGCCGATTCCGGTGAGTTCGCCGGCGGCGAAGACGCCGGGGGTGGTGGTCTGCTGGTCGGCGTCGACGGTGACGGCTGGGCCGCCATCGGGGCCGGTGGTCAGCCCGCAGCGTGCCGAGACGGCCAATTCCAGTTGGGCCGTGAAGCCGAAGCCGAGACAGACGGCGTCGACCTCGACTTGGCGCTCGGATCCGGAGATCGGCTTCCAGCCGGCATCGAGGCGCGCGATGGTGACGGCCTCGACGTGGTCCTCACCGTGAGCGGCGATCACCGTCCAGCCGTGTTTGAGCGGAATCCGGTGCCGGGCGAGCATCACGCCGTACCGTAAAGCCTCCGAGAGTTTGCCTTTGGCAACCAACGGATCCGTCGCCCACCCCTGCCGGACAGTCTTCACGCTGTTTGCCTCGAGCAACGCGACGACCTTCGCGCCGACGCCGACCAGCGACTCCGCAACCGGCAGCAGGAACGGTCCGGTGCCCGCGACCAGCACTCGCTTGCCTACCGCAACTCGCTGTCCCTTGGCCAGCGCCTGCGCGGCTCCCGCGCTGTAAACCCCCGGCAAATCCCAACCAGGAAAGGGAAGCACGCGGTCGTACGCACCGGTCGCCAACACAACAGCCTTGGCATCAACCGCGAACACCTCACGCCCAACCCCATCAGCCGGCCCCCGCTGCACCCACACCCGGTTGCCTCGCTCAAACGCCCAAACAGACGCCTCCGCCAGATGCGTGATCCGCTGATGCGCGACCAGCCGATCCCGTTTGGCAACAAACCTCTTCCACCCATGCTGAAACCGCTCTGGCCGCTCATCCCGAACCGCCACCTGCCGATTGAACTGCCCACCCACAGCCGGCGCACTGTCAATCAACACCACACTCGCCCCCGCATCCCCCGCCGCCAAAGCCGCCGCCATCCCCGCCGGCCCTGCCCCGACCACAACAACATCCGCTGTCCGATTCGCAGTCGCCGGTGCGCGTTGCACCACAGTCGACGAAGGCAGCACAGCACCTTGCTGGGTGGTGATTGCGTCGTCTTGGCGGACGGTTCTCTGGCAGGCTCGGATGTCTGGGGTGCCGTTGACTACGACCAGGCAGTCGTAGCAGGCGCCAATGCCGCAGAGGACGCCTCGGGGACGGCCTTCGACTCGGGTGGTGCGCCACGACGAGTGGCCGTTGGTGAGTAGGACGGCTGCGACCGTTTGGCCCGGCTCGGCGTCGACTGATTCGCCGTTCACCGTGATCTTCATGCGGCGATCACCGCCGGACGGTCGACGCGGAACGGCTCTGGAGCAACGTGAGGTGCGAGACCGAGGAAGAGTTCGGTGATCAGGCGGCCGGTCGAGGCGGCGAGGCCGATGCCGGCGCCTTCGTGGCCGGTTGCGTGCCAGAGGCCCTCGACGCGTGGGTCCGGCCCGATGACCGGCAGGTGATCCGGGGCGTACGGGCGGAAGCCGCCGTACGCGCGCATCACCGGTACGTCGCCCAGGAACGGGAACAGTCCGACCGCCTTCCGCGCGAGCTCCCGCAAGACCTTCACCCGCACCGAGTCGTCGAACCCGATCCGCTCCCGGCTCGACCCGATCAGCACCGTCCCGGCCCGCGTCGACTCGACCACCGTCGACGTCTGCAGATCCGCGTCGCCGCTCCCGACCGCGCCGACGTAGTCCGCGTCGTACACCTTGTGCCGCACGCATTCCGGCAGCGGCGCCGTCACGAGGATCATCCCGCGCCGCGGCAGCACCTGGATCGGCCCACCCGCCGTCGCACCGAACTCCCCCGCCCACGGCCCGCACGCGTTCAGCACTGCCCCACAAGCGATCTCACCCGCGGAGGTCGACAACCCAATCAGCCGACCTTGGGCGGATCGTCGTACCGACAACCCCGTGACGCCCGACCACACCTCACCCCCACGGTCCCGTACGGCGGTCAGCAAAGCAGTTGCCGCCAGCACCGGTTGCAGCTGCGCGTCCTCCGGATAGTGCACTCCGACGGTCACGTCCCGCGTCAACAGCGGTTCCAACGAGAAAGCCTCCGCCGCCGTGATCACCCGCGCATCGACCCCAGCCGCCTGCTGCTTGGCCGCAAACGCCCGCAGCGGTCCAGGATCGGTCGTCGCCACGACCACCCCGCCCTTGGACTCCCACTCCACGTCCGCCACCCGCGAAGGCAGCCGATCCAGTACGACGCCCCACTCGGCGCGCGACGCGATCGCCAGCTCCAGTTCCGGCCCGGGCTCCTTGTCGGAGACGAGCACGTTGCCCTCCCCGGATGCCGTCGTACCACTGGCAACCGCGCCACGGTCGACCACGATCACGCGCACCCCGGCAGCGGTCAGCGCCTCGGCGCACGCCGCGCCGATGATGCCGGCGCCGACGACAACCACGTCGGCCGTCGCGGCTCGGGGCATGGCAGGTCTCCTCGCAGGTCGTTCACTAAAATGAACGATATTGAGCGTACGGCGCGATCCCGGCCCAGGTCAACGAGATCACCCAGGCAGATGCGGGCTGCCGGGGGTCACCGGGTACGCATCCGGCGGGTACTCCAGCAGCAGCACCGACCGGACTGGCCCGTCGAGCGCCTCGTACTCATGCGGTCCACCGGCCCGGAAGGCGAGGTAGTCCCCCTCGCTCAGCTCCTCGGTCCGGCCCCGTGTCGTCACCCGCAGCCGCCCGCTCAACACGATGTGATGCTCGGTCCCGGGATGACCATCCGAATGCTGGACAGCTCCGGCCCGCACATCCTGGTTGTAGATCTCGAACAGCCCGCCCGGATGCTCGAGCCGCCGCAGCATCCGCAGGTCGATCGCCTCGCCGGACAGTACGTCGATGTCGCCCGACCGCACCACGACCAGATCCGCGGCCGGCGCCTCACTCAGCAGCGCCGAGACCGGCACCCCGAGAGCGTTCGACAGACTGAACACTGTCTCGATCGTCGGATTCCCCGCTCCGGACTCCAGCTGCGACAGGGTCCCCTTCGCGATCCCCGACCGCCGCGCCAGCTCCGACAACGAGATCCCCTGCTCATCCCGCCGAGCGCGCAAGTTCGCCCCGAGCAACCGACCCGCACCCATCGCCACAGCCCGGAGCATGCCACACATCCCGACCCGCTCGCCGCCGTCGCCCTCGATCGCCGGCGTCTTGTTTGGCTCCCGGAGGCCGCGGGCACGCGGAGTTGATGGCAGACGAATCCGACGGCACCGTCCTCCTCGCCGGAGCGGCCAACCTCGCGATCGCAGTCGCCAAGCTGACCGCAGGCCTGCTGTCTGGGTCGACCGCGCTACTCGCCGAGGCCGCACACTCCGTCGCCGACACACTCAACCAGGCGTTCCTGCTGACCGCCCTCCGGCGCAGCCGCAAACCCGCCGATACGCGCCACCCGTTCGGCTACGGAATGGAGCGCTACTTCTGGTCCCTGCTCGCCGCGGTCGGGATCTTCGTGCTCGGCGCCGGATTCTCCATCGCGGAAGGTCTGCGCGCCGTACTCGACCCGGAGCCGATCGCGGCCCTCGCGGTGATCTACCCCGTGCTGGCGCTGTCCTTCGTGTTCGAGGGCATCTCCTGGCTGCGCGCATTCACCCAGGTACGACGCGAAGCCCGCGCCGAAGGGCTGCCGATCCTGACCCACCTGAGGAACGCCGAACCGGCGGTCAAGACGGTGGCCTTCGAGGACTCGGCCGCACTGATCGGGATCCTGATCGCGGCGGCGGGCGTGACCCTGGCGGTCCTCACCGGACACGACTTCTGGGACGGTACGGCGTCGATCGCGATCGGGCTGCTGTTGATCGCGGTCGCGTTCACGCTGGGCCGGGACAACAAGGCGATGCTGATCGGCCAGGCGCTCCCGGTCGACACCCAGCGCCGGATCCGCGAGGTCATCGCGAAGGAGCCAGGCATCGAGGGCGTCCTCGACCTGCTCAGTCTCCGGCTCGCCCCGGACCAGGTCCTAGTGGTGGCGACCGTCGATCTGGTCGACGCACAGACCACCGGTGCCGCGGTCGAGCAACTCGCCGACTCGATCGACCAAGAGGTACGGCGGCAGTACCCGATGGTCCGGCATCTGTACCTGGACCCGTCGTCGGCCCCTAGTCTTGACCCCAGTTCGCAACGATGACCGCGACCGGCGGCAGCACCGCCGCGACCGCGCTCATACCGATCGCGACGGGCACCGAGAACAGCCGCACGACAAACCACGCCAGCCCGATCAGGACCAGGCAACTCCCCATCAGGATGATGTAGAGCTTGCGGTTGTCGTATCGCCGGGCCATCTCAGACCTTCAGCGGCAGGTTGTCCAAGGCGTCGACCAACGGCGCGAGCTCAGGCAGCTCAGCGGCCTTCTCCAGGGCGGCCGTGAGTACTGCGTCATGCGTCGGCTCGGCTTGCTCGAGCAGGTCGCGGCCGGCCTGGGTGACCTCGGTATAGATGCCACGGCGGTCCGTCGGGCACAGGTACCGCTGCAGCAGCTGGCGGTCCTCGAGCCGGTTCACCAGCCGGGTCGTCGCGGACTGGCTCAGCACCACCGCGTTCGACAGTTGGTTCATCCGCAGGTGGTAGTCGTCCTGCCGCGCGAGTACGTCGAGCACGCTGTACTCACTCACCGACAGCCCATGCTGCTTCTGCAGCGCGCGCTCCAGCTCGTCCTCGATCCGGGCATGCAGAGCAGCCAGGGTCCGCCACCCCTGCGCCCGCGCCTCCGCGGCGTCATCCGGTAGTCCCACAGCTCCTCCTCCGACCCGTGCCGCCGCTCACAGCACGCACCGACTTGATCTGACTGATTGCATGAGCAATCATAGCGCTTGTGCAATAGTAAGCGTGTGCAACTATCGCGCACGCCGGTAGCAGTCACCAGACTACATTCGAGGAGCCACACCACGATGCCCGCAGCCGCAACCCCCAACCCCCAAGCGAAGCGAGGGGTTGCACTTCTGGCGTTAGCAATTGGCGCCTTCGGGATCGGCACAACCGAGTTCGTCATCATGGGTCTGCTCCCTGAGGTCGCCACCGACTTCGGCGTCCGCATCCCATCCGCCGGTCTGCTCATCTCCGGCTACGCGCTGGGCGTCGTAGTCGGTGCCCCACTGCTCACCGCGATCGGGTCGAAGGTCTCCCGCAAGACCGTCCTGATTGCGCTGATGGGCGTGTTCATCGCGGGGAACCTGCTCGCCGCGATCGCTCCGTCGTACGGCGTCCTGATGACCGGGCGGATCGTCGCAGCGCTCTCGCACGGCGCCTTCTTCGGCGTCGGCTCGGTCGTCGCCGCGTCGCTGGTCCCGAAGGCCAAGCAGGCAAGCGCGATCGCGCTCATGTTCACTGGCCTCACCATCGCGAACGTCCTGGGCGTTCCCGGCGGTACGGCGCTCGGACAGCACTTCGGCTGGCGATCGACCTTCTGGGCCGTCACCGCGCTGGGCGTGATCGGGCTGCTCGGCATCATCTTCCTGGTGCCGCGCCAGGACACCTCCGAGGGACCCGGCCTGCGCAGCGAACTGGCCGTCTTCAAGAACCTGCAGGTGTGGCTGGCGCTGGCGATGACCGCGCTCGGCTTCGCTGGGGTGTTCGCGTCGTTCACCTACATCGCGCCGATGATGACCGAGGTCGCGGGCTTCTCTGCCGGTGCGGTCACCTGGTTACTGGTGCTGTTCGGCGGCGGTCTCGTAGTCGGCAACCTCCTCGGCGGCAAGGCAGCCGACCGGTCCTTGATGCCGAGCCTGTACGTGATCCTCGCGGTGCTGGCCGCCGTACTGGTCGCGTTCGTCTTCACCTCGCACGGGCAGCTGTCGTCAGCCGTAACCATCGCGCTGTTCGGTGCAGCCGGCTTCGCCACGGTGGCCCCGCTGCAGAAGCGAGTGATGGACAAGGCACAAGGCGCCCCTGCCCTGGCATCTGCGGCGAACATCGCAGCCTTCAACCTGGGCAACGCGATTGGCGCCTACCTCGGCGGTCTGACCATCGAGCACGGCCTCGGCTACACCGCCCCCAACTGGGTAGCCGCAGCCCTAGCCACCTCCGGCCTCGCCGTCGCGCTGCTCTCCGGCCTCATCGACCGTCGGCAGCGGATCTCCACCACTCATCAATCGCACCCGCACCACCCGGTTCACGCTCAGCCATCGGCTCGGACCAATCCCGACGAGAGGTTGGTGAGTGGCACACGTCCGGTCAGCAGGTGACCGGTCTCAGTCGATGGGGGCGGCGATGACGACGGCGTTGCTCAGGTAGGCGGTGCCGTCCCAGTCGTCGCAGGTGATGAGGACCAGCCTGCCGGGAACGCTTTGGCTGAAGACGTTTGTGGCCGCCTTTGCCAGGGCCTTCTTGCGGTAGATGGTCACGGAGGTGACGCGGTAGTCGATCGTGCCGCGTCCGGTGGTCACCTTGACGGTCGCGCCTTTGGCCACCTGCTCGAGGTCGTCGAACACGCCTCCGCCGTAGTGCACGGTATGGCCGGTGATGACGGCTGAACCCTTCGCCGCACCGGGCTGCGCGCCATCGGACCACCATCCAAGCAAGCGCGGATTGGACGGCGGGTTGAGAACGCCGTTGCGAGCGCGAATCCCGAGCACCGGAGCGGAAATCCCCAGGCTGGGCACCGAAACCTTGATCGGGCTCCCGGGCCGCGCCGGCGTCGTACTTCTGATCTCCGAGGGTACGGACTTTGTCGGTTTGGCAGACGTCGTACTCGCCGGAGCTGCCGAAGGGCCGGCAGCTGTCTGCTGCCGGCCCTCGTTGCCCCTGAACTGCAAGTAACCGCCGGTCAGGAGAAGTGCGGCGCCGACCGCCAGGGCCGCGCAGGTCCACCAGGATGGACGAGCACGCCCGGGGCGGCGGCGCTGTGCGGGCATGTCAGGCCGAGTGCTGACCGCGGCGCTGCCGTGCCTTCAGTACACCGGCGAAAATGAGCACGCCACCGAGGCCGAGCAGTGCGAACCCCCAGGCGTTCTGGTGACCGGTGCTCGTGGCCGTGTTCTGGAACTGCTGCCCGCCGTCCATACCGGCGGGAAACTCGGTCGGGATCGCGACCGGGGTGCTCGACGTGCTGGTCGGAGTCACCGACGGCGACGGAGTGCTGGACGACGTCGGTGACTTGGTCGGCGTGTGCGACGTCGTCGGGGTCTTGGTTGGAGTCTTGGTCGGCGTCTTGGTCGGCGTCTTGGTCGGCGTCGGCGTGGGCTTCTTGCCGACGCAGAAGTTTACGTGGCTGATGCCGTAGTACTTCTGGTTGTTCGGGTTCACCGGCGGGTGCAACTTGGAACCCGAGGTCACCCCGGCCGGCCGGTAGTCGTAGAAGTTTGCCGCCGGGCCGCCCTTCACCAGGGCGCCGAACACGACGCCACCCGTGGCGGTGAAGGCAACGATCTGGCCGCCGGTCTGGTCACCGGCGTGCTCGGGGTCGTCCTGCGTCAAGACGCCCTCGGTCCAGTTCACCGTGACGCCGCCGGCGGTCTTCTGACCCGGCGTCGGCGGGTCGAACTTGATCTCGGTCGAGCCTGGGATGACCTGCGCACAGGTTGGGTTGCCGCTGATCACCTTGCCGTCCGCCGAGGCCGACGGCGCCACCGCGAGGGTGATGCCCCCCAGTGCGAGGGCCAGCGTGCCGGCCCCGCCCAGCAGCGCGACCGCGCGGGAGCGCGTCGACTTCACGCGCGCGTCCACCGATGTCTCGTTCACAGTTGTTTCCCCAAAGTCTGAAGGCCGGCCGATGTGACCGGCGTTTCGTCGGTGGTCCCCGGGAGAAACATCCCCCGGCTTGGACCAGGCGGTTCAAGCCATCCGTCGATAACCGGCCTACGCCGGATGTGTGCCGTCATCCCCGGACCGGTCTGTTCCGGTCCGCCCCACAAGAACGAGGGCTGTCGGCATTCTGGTGGCCCGAGGTTGCCTACCGCAAGTAGCAGGTCCGCGACTCGCCGTGGCCCTTACTTTTTGCAACCGAACCGTTTCCGGACAGGACGCAGAGTAGTTGACTTACGCCACTAACACGATGCTGGCCTGACCATCGCGAAGGTGCTGGGTGTTTCCCGGCGGTACGGCGCTCGGACAAGCACTTCGGGCTGGCGATCGACCTTCTGGGCTGTCACCGCGCCCGGCCGGCGCGGTCACCTGGCTGCTCGCGCCGATCGGCGGCGGGATTTTGGTGAGTGGCGCACGTCCGGTCAGCGGGTGAGGTAGAAACCGGGAGACCGCTGGAAGGACTCTTCGGCTGAAGGCGCCGAGGTCGTATCGAGGAATCTGGTCGCGCGACTTTGGTCGCTGTCAGTCGATGGGGGTGGCGATGACGACGGCATTGCTCAAGTACGCCGTACCGTCCCAGTCGTCGCAGGTGATCAGAACCAACCGCCCGGGAACGCTCTGGCTGAACACCTTCGTCGCCGCCGTCGCCAGCGCCTTCTTGCGATAGATGGTCACCGATGAGACCCGGTAGTTGATAGCGCCACGCCCGGTGGTCACCTTGACCGGGTCCCCGGCGGCGAGTTGATCGAGGTCGTCGAACGCGCCACCGCCGTCGTGCACGGTGTGGCCGGTGATCACGGCCGATCCCTCCGCCGCGCCGGGCTGAGCCCCGTCTGACCACCAGCCGACCAGGCGCGGATTGGACGGCGGGATGAGGGCGCCGTCGCGGACGCGAATCCCGAGCACCCGGGCGGAGACGCCCAGAGTGGGCACCGAGACCTTGACCGGGTTGCCCGGCCGGACCGGCGCCGTGCTTCGGATCTCCGGCGGCACCGTGGTCTTTTTGGTCGTCGACGTGGTGGGCTGTTTCGACGGCGGCTTCGTCGGTTTGGCGGACGTCTTACGCGTCGAGTTGGACACAGACGAGGGGCCGGCAGCTGTCTGCTGCCGGCCCTCATCAGCATCGCTTGTCCTGAGCTGCAGGTATCCGCCGGTCAGGAGAAGTGCGGCGCCGGCCGCCAGGGCCGCGCAGGTCCACCAGGATGAACGAGCACGCCCCGGGCGGCGACGCTGTGCGGGCATATCAGGCCGAGTGCTGACCGCGGCGCTGCCGTGCCTTCAGTACACCGGCGGAGACGAGCAGACCACCGAGGCCCAGCAGCGCGATACCCCAGATGCTCTGGCTGCTGTTGCCGGTGCTCGCGGAGGTGCTCTTCAGACCGCCGTCCAGACCCGCGGGAACCTCGGTCGGAACTCCGACCGTCGGGCTCGTGGCGGTGCTCGTCGGGCTCACAGTCGGCGTGGTGGTCGGCGTCTCGGACGGCGTGGTGGTCGGCGTCTCGGACGGCGTAGTCGTCGGTGTCTCAGTCGGCGTCGGCGTAGTCGTCGGTGTCTCAGTCGGCGTCGGCGTAGTCGTCGGCGTCTCAGTCGGCGTCGGCGTAGTCGTCGGCGTCTCAGTCGGCGTCGGCGTAGTCGTCGGCGTCTCAGTCGGCGTCGGCGTGGTGCCCTCGCCGACGCAGAAGCTCACGTGGCTGATGCCGTAGTACTTGCCGTTGTTGTCGTTGACCGGCGTGTGCAGCCCGACTCCAGCGATCGTTCCGCCTGGACGGTAGTCGTAGAAGTTGGCGTTCGGGCCGCCCTTGATGATGGCGCCGAGCACCGATCCACCCGTCGCGGTGAAGTTGACGAGGTCACCGGTCTTGGTCCACGTCACCGTGACCCCGTCGGCTTCCTTGGACCCCGGCGTCGGCGGGTCGAACTTGATCTCCGTCGAGCCCGCAATCAGGTCCGAGCATTTCGGGTTGCCCGGCACCGTGGTCACAGTCTCGGCCGACGCCGACGGAGCAGTTGCCAGGGTGACGCCGCCTAGGGCGAGAGCCAGCGCGCCGGCTCCACCGAGCAGCGCGACCGCGCGTGAACTCTTCGACTTCATGCGCGGGTCCACCGATGTGTCGTTCACAAATCTTCCCCATGTCTGAGGCCGGTCGGTACGACCGGCACGGTCGTCGGTGGTCCAACCGGAAGTCTGTCCCCCGGCTTGGACCAATCGGTTCAAGCCATCAGTCGATGCCGGCATCAGCCGGTGTGCGCCGTCATCCCCAGACCGGTCTGCTCCAGTCCGCCCGCCCCCGCGTAGAACAATCGCCCTCCGCATCTTGGTGGTGCGGCACTCCGTGCGCAAGTAGCAAGCCCGCGCCTCACACATTCCTTACACTTCGCAACCGAGCGTCCTTCTTCCCCGACGCCGTGTAGTTGCTCATAGCAACTGAATCACTGTTTTAGAATCTGAATCGCTGTATTCGCTATGATGCCGCGAGTGGCACGCGAAGCGGATCAGAAGACCGTGCTCGGATCGGTGTGGCTGCGGGCCGAACCGGCCGGTACGCGGGCGCCGTTGAGCCGGGACGACATCGTCCGTACGGCGGTCAAAGTGCTCGACCGGGACGGCTTGGAGACGTTCTCCATGCGGCGGATGGCGGCCGAGCTCGGGACGGCCGCGACATCGGCGTTGTACTGGCGGGTCGCGAACAAGAACGACCTGCTCGAGCTCGCCGTCGACGCCGTACTCGGGGAGGCGCTGGTGCCGGCGGACTCCGGCGATTGGCGCGACCAGGTGACAGTGCTGGCGCGGGCGGCGTACGAGGCGTTGTGGGCGCATCCCTGGGCGCCGCAGTTGCTCGCCTCGCACGCGGGGCTCGGGCCGAACTACCAGGCGCTGGCTGAGCGCGTGCTTACCATCTTGAGCTCAGCGGGCTTCAAAGGCGTGCATCTGGACGCGGCCGTTTCGGCGGTCTTCCACTACGTCATCGGCGCCGCGGTGACCGACGCCGCGTGGACGGCGACCGTACGGCGTAGTGGACTCACCGAAGCGACGTGGGCAACCGAGGCCGGCGACCAGCTCGGCGTCGGGGCGACGACTCTGGCCGCCTACCTCAGCCGCGAAAACCTCGCCGGCCCCGAAGCCCGCTTCACCACCGGCCTCCGCACCATCCTCATCGGCCTACGCCCCCGCCAGCTCTCCTGACCTCACCTTGAGACCCCCTCGACCATTCTGACCGCGCCGGGATGGTCGGTGCGTTCTCAAGGTCAGAGGTCGGCGAAGACCGACGCCGGGTTCTCGAACGCGTCGGCGACGAAGCGGAGGAACGCAGCCGCGGTGCCGCCGTCGCAGACTCGGTGGTCGAAGACGAAGGACAGCTGCGTCAGCTTGCGGATCGCGACTTCGCCGTTGACCACCCACGGGCGGTCGATGATCCGGCCGACGCCGAGGATCGCGACCTGCGGGTGGTTGATGATCGCCGCGCTGCCGTCCACGCCGAAACTGCCGTAGTTGTTCAGCGTGAACGTGCCACAGGACAGCTCGTACGGCGTCAGCCGGCCGGCCCGCGCGGATTGGGTCAGCCGCCGGATCTCGGCGTCCAGCCCGCGCGTCGTCAGCTGGTGAGCGTTCACCACCGCCGGTACGACGAGGCCCCGGTCGGTCTGTGCGGCGAGCCCGAGGTTGATCCCCTCGTACTGGACGAGTTCCTCACGCTCGGTGTCGACGAAGCCGTTCAGCTCTGGGTACTTCTGCAGTCCGGCGACCACGAATCGCGCCATCAACGCGAGCAGCCCCGGCCCGGGATCCGTTGCCGATCGCAACGACTCACGCAGGTCGATCAGCGCGGTCGCGTCGACGTCCACCCAGGTCGTCGCCTCCGGAATTTCCTGCCGGCTCCGGCTCAACGTCGCCGCGACGACCTTCCGGAACCCACTCATCGGAATCCGCCGCAACTCGGCCAGCCCGGTCCGCGAATCCGTCGCCCCCGCGACGCGCTCACCCTCCGCCGGCACCGCCTGCGCGGCGGCGGGCGTCTCCGGCTTTGGCTGCACGGCGGGCGTCTCCGGCTGCGCAGCGGCGGGCGTCGCCGATTGCGCGGTGGCGGGCGTCTGTGTCCGCTCCAGCCGCTGCGCGATCGCCAGCTCCACGTCCCGCCGCACGATCAACCCGTCCGGCCCGGTCCCGGCCAGCTCCCGCAGATCCACCTCGGCATCGCGCGCCAGCCGCCGTACCAGCGGCGAAATCACCAACGGCACCTTAGGCGCGGTTTCCGGAAGATTGTTTGCACTGGCTGGCAGTGATCTTCCGGAAAGGTGCGGCCGCCGCTTACGACGGCGCCCAACCCCAGCGCCGTCACCTGTTCCGTAACCGATGAGGACGTTGCCCGAGCCCGCGCGCTCTTCCTTCCGGTACGCCTCGGCGGCCGGCTCCTGCGACTCCGCGATGGTGATCAGCGGCTTGCCGACCGGGATGGTGGTGCCTGGTTCGCCGTGGAGTTCTTCGACGATCCCGCCGTACGGCGAGGGGAGCTCGACAAGGGACTTGGCGGTTTCGACCTCGGCGACCGGGGTGTCGACGGTGACGACATCACCGACCTTGACCAGCCAGCGGACGATCTCCGCCTCGGTCAGCCCCTCACCAAGGTCCGGGAGAAGGAAAGTGTTCACGAGTCCTCCCACTGCAGGTCGTCCACCGCGTCGAGGATCCGGTCCACTCCCGGCAGCTGGTGCTTCTCCAGCTTCGGCGGCGGATACGGGATGTCGAACCCGGTTACCCGCCGGATCGGCGCGGCCAGCGAGTGGAAGCACCGTTCGGTGACCCGGGCAACGATCTCCGACGACACACTCGCGAACCCGCTCGCCTCCGCGACCACCACAGCCCGGCCAGTACGACGTACGGCGGCACACACCGTCACGTCGTCGAACGGCACGATCGACCGCAGGTCAACCACCGTCAGCTGCCGACCTTCGGCGGCCGCAACCTCGGCGGCCTCCAGCGCCACCGGCACCGTCGGCCCGTACGCGATCAGCGTCGCGTCCGCGCCATCCCGTCGTACGACGGCGGTCCCGATCCCCGGCTGGGATTCGGTCAGGTCCACTTCTTCCTTGGCCCAGTAGAGCTTCTTCGGCTCCATGAAGACGACCGGATCGGGGAACTCGATTGCCTTGCGCAACAACGTGTACGCGTCCGCGACGGTGGCCGGGGCAACGACGGTGAGACCCGGGGTGTGCGCGTAGTAGCTCTCGGAGGAGTCGCAGTGATGCTCGACGCCGCCGATCCCGCCGGCGTACGGCATCCGGATCACCATCGGCAGGGTGATCTTGCCGCGGGTCCGGTTCCGCATCTTCGCCACGTGCGACACGATCTGCTCGAAGGCCGGGTAGCCGAAGGCATCGAACTGCATCTCGACCACCGGCCGCATCCCGTTCATCGCCAGCCCAACCGCCATCCCGACGATGCCGGACTCGGCAAGTGGGGTGTCGAAGCAACGATCCTCGCCGAACTCCGCGGTCAGCCCGTCGGTGATCCGGAAGACCCCGCCGAGCGCACCGACGTCCTCACCGAAGACGAGCACCGTGTCGTCGGCCTTCATCGCGTCGCGCAGGGCCTGATTGAGCGCCTGCGCCATGGTGATCTTTACGTGCGTCATCGCTCAGGCCTCCTCTCGCGCGAGCTCGTCCCGCAGGAATGCGGCCTGCTCCTTCAACTGCGGCGTCGGTTCGGTGTAGAGGTGCTCGAACAGGTCCGCCGGATCGACCACCGGCTCCGGCATCAAACCGTCGCGCAACGCGGTCGCGACCTGCGCCGCGTCTTCCTCTGCCCGCTGCTTGACGGCATCGTCAAGCAACCCCTCCTGCGTGAGGTACGCCTCCAGCCGCTTGATCGGGTCGCGATCCAGCCAAGGGGTCACCTCGTCCTCGTGGCGATACCGGCCGGCGTCGTCCGCGTTGGTGTGTGCCTGCACCCGATAGGTGTGCGCTTCGACAAGCTGCGGACCCTCACCCGCGCGCGCCTTCTCCACCGCTTGCCCGAGTACGGCGAGCAGCCCGGCAAGATCGTTGCCGTCGGCTTGTTCTCCAGGTACGCCGTACCCGATCCCCTTGTGGGCAAGGGATGGTGCGACGCTCTGCTTGGCGAGCGGCACGGAGATCGCGTACTCGTTGTTCTGGATGAAGAACACGACTGGCGCCTTGAAGACGGCGGCGAAGTTCAGCGCCTCGTGGAAGTCGCCCTCGCTGGTGGCACCGTCGCCGCACATCGCCACCACAACGGTGTCCTCGCCCTTCAACCGGGCCGCGTGCGCGACGCCGACCGCGTGGATCAGCTGCGTCGCCAACGGCGTGGTCTGCGGTGCCACGTTGCGCTCGTACGGGTCATAGCCGCAGTGCCAGTCGCCCCGCAGCAGCGTCAGCGCCTCGATCGGGTCGACCCCGCGGCTGACGATCGAGACGATGTCGCGGTACGTCGGGAACAGCCAGTCGCCGTCGCGGAGGACCATGGTGGCCGCGATCTGGCAGGCCTCCTGACCGTGCGACGACGGGTAGACGGCAAGCCGGCCCTGGCGGACGAGCGCGCTCGCCTGGTCGTTGATCCGGCGGCCTTTGACCAACTGTGCGTAGCCATCGACGAGTAGGTCAGAGGCCGGCTTCAAGTACGACGGATGGTCGTGGAAAACCCCGTCCTGGTCGATCAACCGGACGGGTTCAGCGGACGGGAGCAAACGCTCCTCGACGGTAGTCATGGACCCTCCATGCAGGAGACGGACGGTGGCCTCATCGTCGTACTTCTAGCCAATCGGATCCAGACCTGGGAAAATCACGAGACGCTTGGTCTCCAATCCTGCCATTGAGGAGCAGAATGTCCGACGACGTGATGATCAGCCCCTCCGAACCTGGACAGATGGTCGTCGCACCGGCACTGGACGAGATCGACCGGCAGATCGTCGAGGCGCTCTCCCGCGACGGCCGGCTCTCGATCCGGGCGCTGGCCGACCAGGTGCACATCTCCCGGGCGAACGCCTACGCACGGATGGAACGGCTCACCGCCACGGGCGTGATCACCGGCTTCACCGCCACGTTCGACCCGTTGAAGCTCGGCCTGGCGACGTCGGCGTACGTCACTCTCAGTCTCCGGCAGAGCTCCTGGCGGACGCTGAAGGAACAACTCCAGGCGATCCCCGAGGTCAAGCACATGGCCCTCGTTGGCGGCGATTTCGACGCCATCCTGCTGGTCCGGGCCGAGGACAACGAACACCTCCGCAGGGTCGTCCTGGAGAAGCTGCAGGCGATTCCGGAGGTCCTGGCCACTCGCACGGCGCTGATCTTCGAGGACGTCGGGACGCTCTAACAGCCGCAGGACCGCCGCAGGATGAGTTCGGTCGGGTACGTCACCGCCTCCACGGCGTCCTGACCGTCGATCAACCGCGTCACCGCCTCGTGCGCCATGCGCTCCAACGGCTGACGTACGACGCTCAGCGGCGGCCAGCTGTACTCGGTTTCCGCCGTACCGTCGAACGCCAGTACGGCGATGTCCTCGGGAACCCTCAGCCCCGCCTCGTGAATTGCCCGCAGGACGCCGACCGCCTGGAGATCCGAGCTGGCGAAGATGGCCGTCGGAACCTGATCGAGCAACTCCCGGCCGGCGTCGTACCCGCCCTGCCTGCTGAAGCTGGTGCGCGCGATCGGGCCCTCCTCGAGGCCGGCCTGCTCGAGGGCATCGCGCCAGCCGAGTTCGCGGTCCGGCGTACGGCGGCTGTGCCCGATCACGAGGCCGATGCGGCGATGGCCGTGATTGATCAGGTGCTCGACACCGCGGGCCGCGCCTGCGCGGTACTGCGGGCTGACCGAGCTCGCCGCTCGCAGCACCCGGTTGATCGCGATCACGGGGATGTCGACATCGGTCAAATCGGGATCATCGGTGGGCGCGACCAGGAGCAGTCCGCTCACCTGGCGGGCCAGTAGTTCCGCGATCTTCGCCTGCTCGGTCGCCGGATCGCCGTCGGCGCCGGTCTGCAGAACGACGTACCCGCGAGCCGACGCTTCCTTGTCGATCGCCTTGGCGAGCTCTGCGAACAACGGGTTGCCGCCGTCCGGCGTGATCAGGCCGAACGTCCGGGTCGTCCCCATCCGCAGCGCGCGGGCGGTCGCGTTCGGCCGGTAGCCGAGCACGCGGATCGCCTCCAGCACCTTGTCCCGCGTCTCCGGCGCGACCCGCCGCGGCCCTTCGTTCACCACGTAGCTGACGACGGCCGTACTGACGCCGGCGTACATGGCCACGTCGTTGCGGGTGACTGGGTCCTTCGGCATGAGCCGATGGTACGGCCATTGACCGACGTGGAAAACGGTTGCTAGCGTGCTGAGCTACACGAGTAGAAAGGGTCCGTCTTGCCCAGACGCTACGCAGTCGCCGGCACCGGAGGCCGGGCGCGGGAGTACGTCCGCGCGATCTTCCAGGAGCACCCCGAAGAGGCCGAACTGGTCGCGCTGCTCGACCCGAACCCGGGCCGGCTCGCGTTCCACCAGCGCAACGTCAAGGAGCTCGGCGGCTCCGAGCTTCCGCAGTACGGCGCCGACGACCTGGAACGGATGATCAAGGAGCAATCCGTCGACCGGGTGATCGTGACCAGCCCCGACTACACCCACGCCGGCGTCGTCTCCCGGATCCTGCGCGCCGGCGCGGACGTGATCGTGGAGAAGCCGCTCACGATCGATGCCGACGGCACCCGTCAGATCGTCGACGCGATGAACGAGTTCGGCAAGTCGGTCGTTGTCACCTTCAACTACCGCTACTCGCCACGCAACAGCGCGTTGCGGCAACTGATCCTGGACGGCGAGATCGGCGCGGTGACCAGCGTGGAGTTCCAGTGGGTGCTCGACACCCGGCACGGCGCGGACTATTTCCGCCGCTGGCACCGGGAGAAGAGGTTCTCCGGTGGTCTGCTGGTCCACAAGGCGTCGCACCACTTCGACCTGGTGAACTGGTGGATCGCCTCGACTCCTCGCCGGGTCTTCGCCTCCGGCGGCCTGTCCTTCTACGGCGACGAGAACGCGGCAGCTCGTGGCCTTGGGCAACGACCAGCGCGGGGCACGATCGATGGCTCGAGCAACGATCCGTGGTTGCTTGACCTGCGCAACGATGACGTCAACCGGCAGCTGTACCTGGAGAGCGAGCAGTACGACGGCTACATCCGCGACCAGGACGTGTTCGGTCCGGGCATCACGATCGAGGACAACCTGGCGGTAATCGCCGAGTACGCGAGCGGCGCCCGGCTGAGCTACTCGCTCAACGCCCACGCGCCGTGGGAGGGGTACCGCGTCTCGGTCAACGGCACCGAGGGCCGAGCCGAACTGGAGGTCGTCGAGCGGGCCGCTGTGATCGATGATCAGATCGACCCGAGCTACCCGTCCGAGCGCGTGGTCGCCGGCGACGTACGGACGCACGGCGAGCGGCTGGTACTGCAGAAGCACTGGGCATCCGCCGTCGAGGTGGAGATTCCGCAGGGTGTCGGCGGGCACGGCGGCGGCGACCGGCTGCTCTACAACGACCTCTTCCAGGGACCGGGCAATGATCCGCTCGGCCGCGCCGCCGACGTCCACGACGGCGTACGAGCGATCGCGGTCGGCATCGCCGCCAACGAGTCACTCGCCACCGGCCAGCCAGTCACCATCGCCAATCTGAACCTAGGCGGCTGGTCTTAAGCCTGTCTCACTGACGATGCGCTGGACGGTCATCTCCAACTACCTCGCTTGGTCGATGACCGTCCCGCGCGGCTCGTCGAGCACCTCGTCCCGTGATACAAGGTGGCCATCTCCTGAGGTGTGAAGGCATGGCCTTCGGTCGGGTCGCGCGCCGCCGCACCGTCTCTTCCAATATTTGCGTCGAGGTATGTCAGGTTGCTTGACGGCGGGCTGCTCGTTGGCGGCGGAACCAGATGAAGAGGGCCAGGCACGGGATGACGAGGCCGCCGATGCCGAGGACGAAGAAGTCCCATTCGGCACCGATGTGGTCGACCAGCCAGCCGAAGTTCTGCCCGAAGAAGCCGGTCAGGAAGGTCAGTGGCAGGAACACCGTGGCCAGGATGGTGAGCTGCTCGATGGTCGCGTTCTGCTGGACGCTCACCTTGGTCTGCTCGACCGAGATGACCGCCATGTTCGCCTCCAGCACCGTCGCGAGCAGGTCGCGCTGCGCCGCGACTTCCTCGTTCACCAGCACCAGGTGGTCGTGCACGTCGCGGAAGTACGGCAGCAGTTCGGTGTTGCGCGCACTACGTTCGATCGTCGCCAGTACGGCGATCAGCGGATGGACCGCGCGGTAGAAGTCGGTCACCTCGCGGCGGAGGAAGTAGATCCGCTCGGTGGGCGCGACGGAGCCGGCGAACACCGTGTGCTCGACCTGCTCGATATCGCGTTCCAGCTCGGCAACGACCGGACCGTAGCTGTCGACCACCTGGTCCAGGATCGCCCAGAGGACCGAGTTCGTGCCGACCTCCAGCAGTTCGGGGCGTTGTTCCAGCCGGAGACGGGCGCCGTGCAGATCGCTGGCGACTCCCTGCCGGACGGTGATCACGAACGCCGGCCCGACGAACACGCTGACTTCGCCGAAGTCCACCTCCTCCCGCTGCTCGTCGTACCGGGAAGTGCGCAGGATGACGAGGCGGATGTTGCCCTCGTAGGGCTCCACTTTCGGGCGGAGATGGAAGGTCTGCGCATCCTCGACGGCCAGCTCGTGCAGGCCGAAGCTCTCGCTCACCTGCGCGAGTTCCTCGGGGGACGGCTCGAACAGCCCGAGCCACACGAAGCCGCCGGCCTTGCAGCTGGCCGCGGCGTCCTCGACCGACATCGCCTCGACGTGCTGGCGGCGCCCGTCCCGGTAGTAAGCGCAATCGATGATCATGATGACCTCCTCCCCCGATCGTCGTCCCTGCGACCGCCGCGAAATAGGGTGGAGTGGAAAAGCCGCGATGAACTTCGGTGTCAGTTCGGGTCAGGAGGGCGTATGGGTCTGCCGGTGGTGTTGATGCCGGGTCCGATGAACCAGTCGGTGGCGGCCGGGCTGGCCGGGAAGTGCGAGCTGATCCGGCTCTGGGAGGAGAGCGACCCGGATGCCGTACTCGCGGCGCGGAAGGACGAGATCGTTGCCATCGCCACCGGTGGGACGCGGATCGACCGGGCCTTCCTGGAGCGGCTGCCCGCCGTACGGATCGTGGCGAGCTTCGGGGTCGGGTACGACCAGATCGACGCGACCACCGCGGCCGAGCTCGGTGTGGTGGTGACGAACACGCCCGGCGTACTCGACGACGAGGTCGCCGACACCGCGCTCGGATTGCTGCTGATGACGGTCCGCGAGCTGTCGCGGGCCGAGCGCTACCTTCGCGCCGGCCAGTGGCAGGAACGGCCGTACCCGTTGACCAAGGCAACGTTGCACGGCCGCCGGATGGGCATCCTCGGACTCGGCCGGATCGGCCAGGCGATCGCGGACCGGGTCGCCCCGTTCGGCGTCTCCGTTGCCTACCACAACCGTCGCCGCAAGGACGTCGCCTTCCGCTACTACCCGACGCTGGTCGAGATGGCGCACGACGTCGACATCCTGATGATCGTCATCCCGGGCGGCGACGAGACTCGCCACCTGGTCGACGCCGAGGTGCTGGCGGCGCTGGGCCCGGACGGCATCCTGATCAACGTCGCCCGCGGCTCGGTCGTCGACGAAGCGGCTCTGGTCGACGCGCTCCGCGATGGCACCATTTTGAGCGCCGGCCTGGACGTGTTCGAGAACGAACCGGAGGTGCACCCGGGTCTGCTCGAGCTCCCCAACGCCGTACTGCTCCCCCACGTCGGCTCCGCGTCAATCCCCACCCGCGACGCGATGGGCGGCCTCGTGGTGGAGAACCTCACCAACTGGTTCGACTACGGACTTCCGGTGACCCCGGTCGCGGAGTCCGCAGATCTGGTACGACGGCTATCCAGCTGAGCCCTCTGGCAGATCCCAGATGCGGCTGTGGGTCCAGGCGTACTCCCACGCCTGGATGTCGGGCGGCTGGATGCCGAGGCCGGTCAGGATCGCGCAGACCTGCTCGCGGTGGTGGTTGGCGTGGTTGATCGCCTGGGCGATGAAGATGCCGACCCGGGTGCCGCGGGTGCCGTTGTCGACGATGATGACGCGTTCGACGTCGATCGGCTTGGTGAGGAACTCCTCCCAGAGCGCGCCGGCCTCGTCGTTCCAGCGTTCGAGGGTGGCGAAGTCGGGCATCTCCTCGCTGTCCACGTAGTCGAGCGGGCTGTCGGCGATCCGGCGCAGGTAGCCGCCGTCACACCGGACGATGTGGTCGAGCGTGGCGAGGATCCCGCCGTACGTGCCGACGCCGGTGATTTCGAGCTGCTCGGCGGTCAGGTTCTGATCGCGGCAGAACTTGAGCAGGCTCTTCGTCGCCCAGTTGTTGTGCCGGATCGGGTCGTACAAGACGTCGTTGAGTCCCATGCTTTCAAGCTAGCTCTTCGGTCGCGGATGTCGCTGTGAATTTCAGGACGTCGTCCCAGTGCTCCTGCAGTACGGCGAGATGCGTCGTCTGCTCGCGGATCACCAGGGTCGCCTGCGGGATGCGCTCGGCGAGCCACCGGCCGTTGCGGACGGAGGCGTTCGAGTCCAGGTCGCCGTACCAGAGAGTCACGGGGCATCCGACCTGCTCGGGGCGGAAGTCCCAAGTCCGGAAGGAGATCGCGGCGTCGCGGAGGTAGCCGTCCGGGTTCGCGAGGGCTTCCCGGACGGAGGCTGCGATCGCGGCATCCGATCCCAGTGCTCTGCCGTCGACGGTCGGCCCGGGTTGGGTGATGAGTGCGGCGTCCTGTGGGTCCAGCTGGGCGAGGAATCGCCGTACCAGGGCGGTGTCGTCTGGATCGGCCGGGTTGAGCTGGGCGACGTACTGCTCGAAGTCGGGACGCATCTGCTCGACCGCCTCGCGTGGGGTCGTGTGCGCGAGACGGCTGAAGAAGGCCTGCTGCTCGGGGCCGAGGTCATCGCGGTGATACGGCGGCTCCAGCTCGGGCACTGACGCAGGACTCGCGACCACGCCGACCGCTGTCACCCGGTGCGGATGCCGGGCGGCACACGCCAACGCATACGGCCCACCAACCGACATCCCCAGTACGGCGTACTCCCCGACGCCGAGCAGGTCCGCCAGTGCCGCGATGTCGTCCGCCACTGACCCGTGAGTGGACGCCCCGGCATCGGACAGCCCGTATCCAGGCCTGTTTGCAGCGATCAGGCGCACGCCGAGGCGCCGGGCCGCGGCATCGCCGTTGTAGGCGGCGTGCCGCGTGTCCGGGCACCCGTGCAGGAAGAACACGGCGCGACCGTCCGCCGCGCCACCTTCCCACCACTGCACACGCCTGCCATCCGGCAGGCGTTGCTCAGCTGCTGGCGGCGATGTTCACCATCCAGTTGATGCCGAACCTGTCCGTCACCATGCCGAACTCGTCGCCCCACATCTGCTTCTCCAGTGGAACGGAGACCTTGCCGCCTTCGGACAGTTTCTCGTAGTAACCGCGCAGGTCGTCGCCGTCGTCACCGCTCAGGCTGACCGCGATGTTCTCGCCTGGGTTGTACGACATCCCCTGCGGCGTGTCGGCCGCCATCAACGTGAACCCGCTCGGTGTCTCGAGTTGGGCGTGCATGAGCTTCTCGTCGTCGTCCGGGCCGTGGCTCGCGCCGAACTCGGCGAACGTGTTGGTCGTCAGCTCCCCACCGAACACGTCCTTGTAGAACTCCATCGCCTCCCGTGCACTGCCGTCGAACTGGATGTACGGATTGAGCCGAGACGCCATCTGAACTCCCCTTCCCCCAATGAAAACCACTCTTGGCCGCACCCTAGACCCGCCCACCGACAGTCCGCGAGACCCCAGATCCGGCGGTCGATAAATGAGCCGCCGATTGCCCGCCGGCCCGGCTAGGGTCGCGCCATGATCCTGCGACACATCACGATCGATGCCGGCAATCCGTACGTACTCGCGCAGTTCTGGAGCACCGTGACCGGCTGGCCGATCGCGGACGGCGACGTACCCGGTGACGACGAGGTCCTCGTGGTCGCGCCGTCTCCAGTGCCTTCGCTGTTGTTCATCGCCGTACCGGAGTCGAAGTCGGTCAAGAACCGGGTCCACATCGACTGGGTCCCGACCGAACGCACCCGCGACGAGGAGGTCGACCGCCTGCTCACCTTGGGCGCCACCATTCACGAAGACCACCGGACGCCCGAAGGCCCCGGCTGGGTCACCATGCTCGACCCCGAGCACAACGAGTTCTGCATCGAACGCAGCCTTGCCGAGCGCTCAGCCTGAATTCACAGACAGGCCGTGACCGCCGACATGCTCTGCGTCAGCGCGTGCGGAGCAACCTCTCTCAGCGCCGCTTCATGCCGCGGGGATTTCGCGTAGGCGATGGAGCTGAGGCCGGCGTTGTGGGCGAACTGGACGTCGGTCGGCTCGTCTCCGATCATGCAGCAGCTTGCTGGGCCGCGGTCGAGTAATCGGAGCGCCTGGGTCGCGTTGAAGGGGTCGGGCTTCATCAGCTCTGGCCGAGCGTACGGCCGACCGAGGACCGGGGTGACCAGGCCAGTCAGGTCATGGCAGTCAAGGAAGAGTTCGATGGCCGCGGCCGCGTTGTTGCTGATGATGACCACCGGCCGGCCGGTCCGCGCGCACGCGGCGAGAAAGTCCGCGGCGCCGGGCGTGATCGGAGCGGTCCGGGCCGCCTCGATCTCGCCCTGTACGGCAGCCTGCTCAACCTCGTCGAGCACCTCAGCCGCATGCTCCGCCGCGTATCTGAGCACCCTCAGGTGCTCGACGGTGCTGGCGATCGGTTCCGGCATGGCGATCCCAGCCGCAAGAATCGGCGTACGCACGCCGTCCCCGATCCGCGACCCACTCCCACTCGGAAACAGATCACAAACCGGCCCATCGAAGTCGAGCAGAAACGCCTCCACCCCACCCACAACCGCAGCCAACGACTCAGACACCCCGAAACCGTACCCAGCAGGATTCTCCGCATGGCTTTGTACTTGATAACCGGGACGTCTGGAGTTGGGAAGTCGGCGGTTCGGGGGGAGTTGCGGCGGCGGGGGTACGTTGCCTATGGGTCGGATGAGGATGGGCTTGCGCGGTGGTTCGACAACACGAGCGGCGCGGAGGTGCGGCTGCCTGATCAGCGCGGGGACGAGTGGTTCGCTCGGAATACGTATCGGCTGCCACCGGAGACCGTACGGCGGATTGCGGCGGAGCCGGGGCATCGGTTCATCTGTGGGACGGTCGGGAACGAAGGCGAGATCTGGGAGCTGTTCACCGCCGTCGTCTGCCTCACCGTCGACGCGACCACCTTGCGCCGGCGGCTGAGCGCGCGTACTGGCGGCTTCGGTTCGACCGAGGACGAGATCCGGCGGATCCTCGGTTGGCATCAGACCGTTGCCGAAGACAACGAGCGGTACGGCGCTCTGCTCGTCGACGCGAGCGGCCCTGTCGAGGACGTCGTCGACGCTCTTCTGACGGCTCTCCGGCTACCGCTCGACCTTTGACACCGGGTGCCAACCGGAGGGCGGGTCTTCACCTACCCGGCCGTCGACGGCTTCGCGGATGAGGTCGGCGTGGCCGGTGTGGCGCCCGTACTCCTCGATCAGGTCGCAGACGAGGCGGCGGAGGCTCGGGTGCCGGCCGTCCGGCCAGCTGATGTGCGCGGGCTGGTCGAGCCCACCGTCAGCGATGGCCGCAGCGAGTCTCGCGCGGGAGCGTTCGACCGCGCCGTCCCAGAGCGCGTAGAGCTCCTCAGGTGTGTCGTCGGCCGCGGAGTTGAACTCCCAGTCGTTGTCGTCCTTCCACCCGTTGACCTCCCACGGCCCGCCCATCGGCTCACCACGGAACTTCACGGCGAACATGTAGTCCTCGTTCGCCGCGAGATGCTTGAGCAGCCCACCGAGCGTCATACTCGACGCCCCGATCTTCACCTGCAGCCCGGCCGAGTCGAGCTCGTCCACCTTCCACCGGAACGTCGTACGCAACCGATCAAGCGCCCCAACCAGGTGCTCAACCTCATTCCCAGCCAGCGGAGGCTCCCACCAATAGTCACTCATACCGCCACGCTAACCCCCATTCCGGACAATCCCCTTCCGGTTACCCTGACGCTTAGACGATCGTCACCGAAGCGTGGGCGTTGGATCAGTTGTGGTTGTGCGTGGTTACGGGAGCGACCGGTGGCAGCGAGCTTGCACCGCCGCCGGCAGCGACGCGTTGTGGCATTGGGCTGGCCGTGAAGGCATGCACGGTTGTGCCGGCAGTCGCGGTTACGAAGGCGGCCTCGGACGGCACCTCGGCGGGGAGTGGAACGCTGTGGCTGCCCTTGGCGAGTTCGGTGTTGAGCACCTGCAGCGAGGTGCTCTTGGGCTCGGGTGGGGTGAGGGAGGTGTGCCAATAGGCATCGATGGTGACGTGGGCGGGGTCGTCCAAGTTCAACTGCACAACTCGCCGTTCGGTGTCATAGGAGACCACGCTCTCGTTCGCCGGTTCGCGTTGGCCGGCGCCAGCAACCTGCGCTGCGATGAGGCCGGGGATGCCGGCTAGGCCCTGGATGAAGGTCGTGTCCGGGTTGGTTGCTGCGATCTGTTCACGGAGGTACTGCTTGGTGTCCGGAGGAACCTGACCGCCGAAAACGACGATGTCGAGCTCAGCGACGTCGTACTCGTCCAGGACGCTGTCGAACTGATTGGTGGCATCGGCGAGGAAGCCCCGGCCTCGCAGGATCTCGACGGCTTCGAGGAGCACGCTCGGACTCCTTCCGACGATGAGGACTCGCTCGGGGTCGCTCTGAGGTTTCATCGTTGGATCTCCTTCGTGACGCGCCATTGTTGGCGCGGCCAATGTTGGTGATACCAACGTACGCGATGTTGGCGCGACCAACAACCACGTATGATCCGAACGTGCCCGCGAACGACCACCATCCCCACCTCACTCCGGCGCGCATAGCGCAGCGCCCGACGTGGCTCGTCTCCCGCGTCTTCGCACGCTCGTCAGGGCTCCTCAACGCTGCTTTCGAGGCGCAGGGCGGCGGCCTTCGCGGGTACCACTACCGCTTGCTCGCAGCCCTCGACGAGTACGGCGCCGCCAGCCAAGCCGACCTCGGTCGCAGCGTCAGCCTCGACCGCAGCGACGTCACGGCGGTCCTCTCCGAACTCGAAGCCCGTGGCCTGGTCGAGCGCACTGTCGACCCCGACCACAAGCGCCGCAAGATCGTCACCCTGACCCCAGCCGGCAGGAAGCAACTCCTCGCCCTCGACGCGATCGTCGACCAGACCCAGGCCGACTTCCTCGCGCCGCTCACCACAACCCAACGCCGCCAGTTCACCGACCTACTCACCCGACTCCTCACCCCCGAGTAGGCCGACCGCAGCACCTTCAGCGGCATGCGACCTGTGGTTGACGGTGGCGCTCTGGCACCGGCCGACATCGACCGGATCGTGATCCAGCCGACCGAGGTGAGCCGCTTCAGGTTCGTCACACTCGACGAGGCCGAGCGACTGCTCGATGCCGGGCAGTTCGCACGCGTCGCAGCTGCACTCAAGAGCCGAACGTCGGCGACAACGACGTACCTGGAGAACGGCCTTCCACCTCGGTCTACCTAACCTCGGGACGCGGCCCGGAAACTCAGGGGCACCACCAACGAGCAACGACAAGCGCATCCTCGTGGTGGAGGTCACGCCTGGGCGGTGACCACCCACGCGGCGGCGCCGAGGTGGATCCCAACGCCTTCGTGGTACCGATCCTTGAGCTCGCTCCGCACGGTTCGGAGCACGTCATCCCGGCTGTCCCCGTCGACGAACCCGAGCAGCCCTTTCGGCATGCCCATGTCGAGGAGGAAGTCGACCGAGTCGTCGGGGCCGCCTCCACCTCCGAGGATGATCGCGGGAGTGCACGAGTGGCACGCAACCTGTTCGAACCCGGCGGCACCGAGCAGCGTCGTGATGTCGTCCGGTTGGGCGAGCGCGAACATGCCGGGTCCACGAGACAGCCCACCGAACTCGGGCAGCTCGACGTGCCGACGAACGGCATCCGCGATCAGTGTCAACCACTCGTTCGCGGCCAGACCCTGCCAAGACACGAACGCGGCCCGGCCCCCGGCACGCAGCGCCCGTCGGATGTTGGTGAACGCCGCCACGGGGTCGTCGAAGAACATCAACCCGAACTGGCTGATGACCAGATCGAACGTGCCGGCGTCGAACTGGTGAGTCTGCGCGTCAGCGATCACGAACTCGGCGTTGCCGATCTGCGCGTCCTGCGCGCGACGCCGGGCCAGTTCGACGAGCGGCTCCGAAAAGTCGACGCCGGTGACGCGTCCGGCTCGGGTGGCGGCGGCCAGCGTCGACGTACCGGATCCGCAGCCCACATCGAGCACCACATGGTGTCCCTCGAGCCTTGCCCATTCCAGGAGTGCCTGGGTGAAGGGCTCGAGCTGACGGTCGTAGCGGTCGGCGTGGTCGACGAAGTGCGCCGATTCCCGTCCGTTCCACGCCTCCGCCTGTTGTTGGTTCGCTCGCACCGCGCCTCCGCACCGACGGCTGATGTTGTCGTTCATCTCGAACGCCTCGCTCTTGTCGATCAGCGTGACGTGGACCTCGTCGCCGAACTCGTCGGCCAGACGCGTCGTGTCCTCGAGGCCACCAAAGCCGGCCCCGAGGACCACGAAACGCGGCGGCCATGTTCAGCCCGGTTTCGCAACGATGCCGATGTAGGACGCCGGCCGCGTTACTTGTCGTAGGCCGACGGCGACGATCCAGCGTTGACCCCGGATGTTGCCACTTCCTTCCACCAGTCCGCGCCCTCGATCATCTCCCTGATCTGGCTGTCAGTGAGCTGCGGATGGGCCCGGGTGGTGTGCTCCTTGATGCTGTGGAACAGGTCTTCGTCATCCGCGCCGGTGAACTCGATCCTGTCGTGCGACGGATCTACACAGTGGAATCCGCGCATTGGTCCTCCTCCGATGTGTGACCGATCGATGCGACTGTCCGCATCCATGGCTATGACGCTAGAGAAGCCGTCGGCACGTATCATGAGGGATCTCCCTCAGATCCAGGGGGCACGTGGTACCCGTAAGGTGGCGCGAGTGACCGGGTTCTTCGGGCGCACGGATGAGCTCGAACTAGTTCGCGCTGCGGTTGCCCGGGCGCACGGCGCGCGGCGCCTGACCGCAGTCGTCGTGGACGGTGAACCCGGCGTCGGCAAGACAAGGCTGATCGACGAGGCTTTGAGGAACGTCCGGGTCGATCGGGTTGCGGTGTCCGCGTACGAGCCGGAGATGGGCCTGCCCTTCTCCCTCGGCCACGACCTGACCCGCGCGCTCGCACGCTCATCGCACGCAGCCGGACAGATCCTGGACCCGATACTCGCGCCGGAGCCCGGCGGCCCGTTGCCCGACTGGACGTCCGTGTTCGAAGCGGCCCATCGCGCGGCTGGCGTCCGCGACTCACTCCTCATCACGATCGATGACTTCCAGTGGTCGGACGAGCGATCCACGGCGCTCATCCACTACCTGGTGCGCGGGGCCCAGGCCGACGGTGATCCGCTGGCGCTCGTCGTCGGCGGTCGGCGGTCCACTGCCGTGAGCGCGCTCGTCACGTCCCTGGAGCGCCTGCTTGGCGAAGGGCTGACCCGGGTGACACTCGGACCACTCGACCACCGCTCGACAGTGGCGCTGGCGCGCGCCGTGAACCCGGCACTGGATCCTCGCGGTGCTGCGGCGGTCGCCGACCGGTCCGGCGGCTCTCCCTTCTGGTGCGAGCTCCTGGCCACGGCCCGGAACGTCGAAGCCGATGTGGCGCGCATCGTCGCCGACCGTCTCTCGGCGGCGGGCACCGACGCAGCGGTGCTCCTGGAGACGATCGCAGTGCTCGGACGGCAGGCGCCGGTCGAGGATCTCATCGCGATCCGAGGCTGGCCGGACGATCGGCTCACGGCAGCGCTGGTGGAACTGATGGCAGCCGGATTGCTGGTAGATGAGGGAGGCGCGTTCCGAATCGTCCACGACCTCGTGCGCACCGCCGTCGAGACCCAGCTTCCGGATGAACGGCGACGCGACATCCACGCGCGGGTCGCCACGTGGCTGGAGAGCATTGCGGGCGAGAACGTCACGCTGCTGCTGAGGGCTGCAGAAGCCAGGAATCGGGCAGGGCGCGACCACCTACCGCTTACCCTCCGGATCGTACGGTCACCGATGCGCAGGCTGATAGGGCTCGACGGGCTGCGGTCGATCGTTGCTCTCGTCGACTCGGTGCCGGCCGGCACGCCGCAGGAGTGCGAGCTGCAAGGCGAACTCGCATCCTTGGCCGCGGAGCTCGGTCAGCAGGGGCTTGCGATGGAACGATGGGCGCGCATCGCGGACCGACTGGGTACGCCGCGTGATCGCGCGCGCGCCTGGCTAGGCGCATCCGAAGCGGCACAGCAGCTCGAGCGGACCGATGATGCGCGCGCACACCTCGAGCGCGCGCGCAGTGCGGGCAGCGACGACCCGGTGCTCCTCCTGGAGCTCCAGGCCGCGGACGCAGCGATCACACGGTGGCTCGAGAACCGCCCGCAGGAAGCGGGGATCGTTACGATCGCTGCTCTCGAACGCGCGCGCGCCCTGGCCGCTTCGACCCGCCCAGCGGAGCCGCTCGAGCCACGCTTCCAGAGCGCATACGAACACACCCTCGTGCTCGCCTGTGTGGACGCCATGCAGGCGAACGAGCCGGAAGTCATCCTCCCCCTGGTCGACGAGCTCACCCGAGTTGCAGTAGGGGCCGGCATCGAGGCATCGCTGCAGGCGAGCCTCCGGCGTGGCTCGGCTCTCATGCTCCTGGGTCGCCTCCCCGAAGCCGAGGAGCAGCTCGCAGCGGCGTGGCTGGAGGCGCGCCGCTCGTTCCTTTCAGGGATCGCCCTCGACATCGGTTCGTGGCTCACCCAAACGAGATACCTGCGCGGCCACCTCAGCGAGGCTCAGGAGGTGGCCGAAGAATGCGAGGCGCTCGCGGAACGCATCGGCGAGCCTTCTCGGTCAGCCATGGGCGCGCGGATGTATCGGCTGATCGGCACGATCTCCGCCGGCGACCACCGCGCCGCACTCGCTGGCCTGGTGGCGCAATGCGAGAGCGAACGGGATCCTCATCACCGCATCCCGCTCCATCAGGCCATCTCGCGCTGGCACTCGCGGCTCGGAGGAGCTGCGCGCGCCGACGAGGTGCGCGCTCGAATCGCCACCGCCCGCACGGATGTCGCGGAAGCGCGATGCACCAGATGCCGCCTGGAGTTCACCCGAGCAGCCACTGAGTCGCTGGCGCGCGTCGGAGCCGTCGCCGAGGCCATGCGCTGGTTCGAAGAGGCGGAGAAGGCGCCGCCGCGGGGCGACCTTCAAGCGTGGGACCAGCTACGAGCCCGATCGGCCCTTGCCGCAGCAGGACGAGGGGATCGTGCCTCGCTTCAAGACGCCATCGACACAGCGGACAGACTGGGGATGGGCATCGAATCGATCTGGGCCCGCACGAACATCGCGCTCGTGAAAGCGGGCGACGGCGACACGGCTGGAGCGGAGACGATCCTGTGGCAAGCCTCGGCGATCGCCGAGGCGACCGGGGCCAGGACGGAGCGGGCGCATATCGACCAGCTCCTGCGCCAACTTGGCATCCGCACATGGCGACGCGGACCGCGAGCAGGGCCGACCGGTGACCTCTCCGTCCTGAGCGACCGCGAGCGCGAGATCGCGAACCTCATCGCCGGTGGCGCCAGCAACCCGGATATCGCGGGCGCGCTGTTCCTGTCTCGCAAGACGGTCGAGCGACATGTCTCGAGCATCCTGGAAAAGCTCGAGGTAAGGAACCGTGCCCAGCTTGCAGCCAAGGTGGCAGCCGGCGACGGAGGTCGCTAGCACCGAACGGCCGAGTTGACGCGTCCGCGACGACACCTGACGATCACACTTACGCACGCAGCCCGCTGGAGTCAGCGCCGCTCCTGTACTCGAAGTCACCGGCGCTATAGATCGTCAAGGAGTTGGGGTGAAGGCTTGGTGGATGTGGGGTAGGAGTTCGCGGGCGATGTAGCGCTTGAGGCAGCGCAGGATCTCTTTCGTGGTGAGGCCTTGGGCGCGCCGCTACGCCAGGACGGTGGTCTCGTCGGGCTTCTTCTCGGCCGGGATGCGATGCAGCCCCTTGCGGTCGTACCAGCTCGTCACACCGAACCCGAACAGTGCGGTCACCACGAGCGCGACGGCCATCATCACCCAGCCCCGGGTCAGGCCGGCGTCACCCTGGGCGTCGTAGTAGAGGATGGAGCGGATACCACCGGTGATCTGCCGCAGCGGCTCGAACTCCGCGAGGAAGCGATAGAAGCCGGGCAGCGCCTCGATCGGCGTGGTGGCACCGGCTGTCGGCACCGCCATCCCGATGAAGACCAGCGTGACGACCAACATGCCGGGCGTACCGAAGACGGCAAGGAGGGCGAGCGCACCGACTCCGGCGACGGCTATGGCGGCCACCGAGTAGAGCCACAGCAGCGGCAGGTGGGAAGCGTCCATCCCCATGATGCCGACCGCCGCCACCATCACCATCGTGCCCATCAATAGGGAAAGGCCGATCATCAGGGTGCTGCTGGTGGCGAGGGTCTGGACCCGGGTCGCCCGGATCAGAGGGCGATGCAGCCGCAGCGGGCCCATGTCGTTGTGCGTGTAGCCCAGGGCGTGGTCCACCTGGCCGCTGATGACATTGGCGGCCAGCATGCCGCACACCACGAGGACAAGCGCGTAGTAGAACGCCGTCAGACCCAGGCCGCTGTGCGAGTCGAGCGGATGCCCGTCCTGGACCGTGACGGCGGCCGGGTCGGCCAGCAGCAGGCGGGCCGCGGCGGGTAGCTTCGCTTGCTCGGGCCTGGTCTGGGTGATCAGCCCCTTGCCTACCTGGAGCGAGGCGCTCTCGGCCGCCGCCCTCGAAGCCGCCCGAGCCAGGCTGGAGCCCACGCTGCCGGCGGACTGGTTGGTCAGCACCGTCAGCGTCGGGGGCGAACCGGGTTCTCGATGGCCGCGGTGCTGGTCAATGCGGTGCTGGTCAATGCGGTAACCGAGGAGGTGAAGTTGCCGGGCACGACGAGCGCGCCGTACAGCTTGCCCTCGCGAGTTCCTCCTTCAGCTCCCTCTGGTCCATCACCTTCCAGTCGATCTTGTCCCGACTTGCGGTGGACTTCTTGATCGACTCGGTGATCTGCGCTCCCAGGTTGACCTGCTTGCCACCGACAGCAGCCCCCTTGTCTGCGTTGACCAGACCGACAGGCAGGTTCTCCAGGTGATCGACCGGATCGATGTTGGCCCCGACGTAGAAGACGGTGAACAGCAGGGCGAGTACGCCCGTGATGATGCCGTTGGCGATCCACACGGGTCTGGCGCGAAGTACGCGGAAGGGGTGGATTCCAGTCATGACTCACTCCGGTCTGGACAATGCGGCTACATCAGGAGGAGCGCGGACGGCGCCATTGCAGGCTGGCCGGGCGCTCACCAAGCGATGGGAGATTTCGGGCAGGTCCGTGAGTTGCCTTGCTGATCGTCAGCTACTCGGGCAGTCCGACCTGGTTCTCTCAGGTCGGCTTGGCTCCGGGCCGGGTTCGGGGGACGACAGTGCGGTCGCCGAAGGTGACCATCGCGTGTACCGGTGTGGCGCTGGCGCGTAGGAGTGTCGCGAGGCCGCGGCGGCCCTGCCGGCGGGCGAGGTCCGGCCCGAGGGTGGTCATCAGGGCGGTGAGGGCCGGCATCGGACGCCCGAAGAGCGTGATCTCCCTGATGTGTGACTTGTCGTCGAGCCGCAGCAGTTGCGCCTCCTCGAACGGCTGGTTCCCCACCCGCGCCCGGTAGGCGAGCGCGTACGTGTCGCCCTGGCCGGTCTCGGTGTGGAAGCGGATGTTCTCGATCGCGGTGAACGCCGAGGCCAGGAAGTCGCGTAGTTGGTCGGATCCCTCGAGGCGGAACTGCTCGGTGAGCGGCGAGCTGAGGACGATGTCCGGGCTCAGGCAGGCGACGGCGGCGTCGACGTCACCGCTTTCCGCGGCGCCGCGCCAGCGCGCGACCGTCGTGGCGGCGGAGTGTGAGATGTCGTGCATGAGCCTCTCCCGGTATGAACGGAGCGTTGGGGGTTGGGTAGGGGTCAGCCGGCCAACTGGTTGAGCTTGCGGATCTGACTGTCGAAGGCCCAGGCGGGAACGAAGCGGCGCAACGTGCTGGCGCGTCCGGCCAAGGTGCCGGCGGTGTAGCGCAGCTTCGGCTTCGGGTCCGTTGCCGCCGCGACGATCACCTTGGCGACGATCGCGGGGTCGTCGCCGTCCTTGATCGCCGCCGCCATCAGGCGGCCGAAGGTCTGTCGCTGCTGTGCGTACACCTGCAGCGGCATGTCGGGCTGCGTGCTGTTGGCCTCGAATCCGGTCCTGGTGTAGGCAGGTTCGACGAGCAGTGCCCGGACGCCGTACTCCCGGACCTCGTGGTCCAGGGACTGGGAGTAGCCCTCGATCGCGTGTTTGGACGCGCCGTAGACGGCCATGAAGGGCGCGGGGATGAATCCCTGGACGGACGAGAGGTTGACGATGCGCCCGCGTCCCCGGGCTCGCATGTGGGGCAGGACCTGCTTCACCATGCGCATGACCCCGAAGACGTTGATGTCGAAGACCGCTTGGGCCTGCGCGATGGAGCTTTCCTCGGCCGCACCGATCGAGCCGATGCCGGCATTGTTGACGAGGACGTCGATCCGCCCGAACCGCTCGATCACCTGCTGGACCGTGGCGGCGGCCGAGGTGTCACTGGCCACGTCGAGGTCGAGGAACGTCACCCCGTCCAGCGGGGTGACGCGCGAGGTGTCGCGGCTGGTGCCGACCACCTCGAAGCCCGCTGTGACCAGCGCGAGCGCGGCTTCCTTCCCGATGCCGGAGGACGCACCTGTCACGAGTGCCACCGGGCGAGTTGTCGTCATCATGAACTCCAGAATCCAAGAAGAAGCGGTGTGTTGTGTTTTCCTACCGACAGGCCGTAACGGTAGACCAGTGAGTTGGAAATCGCAACACACCCGACTAGGGTGAGGTGATGACCGATCCCGACCTACGCCCCGGCATCCGCATGGCCGAGCAACCCTTGGAAGTCCGTCCCTGCTCACTCGCAGGCGCTCTGGAAGTCCTTGGCGAGCGGTGGTCGCTCCTGGCCCTGCGCGAGATCGGCTACGGCGTGCACCGCTTCGCCCGTATCGCGGGCTACACCGGGGTGTCCCGCGACATCCTCGCCGACCGGCTCCGCAAGCTGGAGGCTGCCGGCGTCATCGAACGCCGGCTGTACAGCGAACACCCGCCCCGCCACGAATACCACTTCACCGAGGCCGGCCGGGAACTCTTCCCGGTCATGCTCGCTCTCTCCCAGTGGGGCGACAAGTGGGCAGTGGACACCCCGGCCCTCACCCGCCGCCACTCCTGCGGCCAGCCGCTCGAAGTCGACCTGCTCTGCCACCACTGCGGCGAGCCGGTCACTCGCGACACCATCCACGCCGAACCCGCCGAAGCCTGACCGGCGGCAAATCGGCAGGCGGTTACCCCACGCCGGAGAACTCACGCCAGGCCGTCGAGATCATTCAATGCATACTTCAAGAGGCCGCGCAGATAGGCCCGTTCGTGTTCAGTGCCCGCCCCGTGCATGCCGCTGGTCTACGGATGTTGACGCCGCTCGGTGACGGTCGCTCCGAGCGGGGTGTCGTGCAGTGCTTTCAGAGCCGTGCAGGCTGCGGTCAGACTGGCGTTGTCGAGTTTCGCGACGGTGCTGACGCCGTAACTGCGCTTGATCTGATGGGCGCGCATGGCGAGTTCCCGGCCCCGGGGGTCACGGCGAGCTCCACACGTCGACGGTCGTTGGAAGCGGCGCGTCGATCGACCAGGCCGGTGGCCTCTTCGCCTCGGCCTCCGCGTTCGGACCAGCCGGCACGGTCTCGCGCTGGTACATGCGATCTCTTTGGTGACCGGGTCGGTGCCCGCGTAGAGGGGACGGGCTATGAGCGAAAACCCCGGGCTCAGAGTGGCCTCTGACCGGGGGTTTGGCCGCCTGTCGGAATCGAACCGACGACCTTCTCATTACGAGGAGGAAGGTCACCGTCACATCTGCCGCCCTCAGGCGTGATTCGTTGCAAGGAACCTATCTCCGGTGCCCGTATTTCTCATCCGTATCGAGCAGTTCGCTCCACGAATGGCTCCACGCCGCCGCTACAACTCCCACGTCCGCTGCACCACTCGGACCCACGCATGACCGCGCCGACATCCGTGCCGCCATCAAGTTCCTGACCTGGCTCGACGCCAACAGCTCGACCTGACCGCCGTCAACCAAGAAGACCTCGATCTCTGGCTGACCACCCACCCCACGCTGCCCCGCTCGATCGGCTCCTTCATCCGCTGGACGGTCACTCGGCGCCTGACCGGCCAGCTCACCATCCCCACCAGACGGCCCGGTTTACCGTCCCGGTTCCTCGGTGACCAGGAGCACTACGACCAGCTGAAACGATGCCTCAACGATCAAGAACTTCCACTCGAAGTACGGATCACTGGCGCACTGATCGGGCTCTACGCCATTCCCATCTCCCGCCTCGTCGAGCTGACCACCGACCGCTTCCACCGCGACGGAGGAAGCTCGTACCTCACCATCGAACGCAATCCCGTCCTGCTGCCGCCTAAGCTCGCACACCTCATCGAGGAACAATCGCCCAGACGGCATCGATCCCCACGCTCCGACCGCCGAACGACACAGCAGCAGGCTTCCTACTGCCACGACGGCCGCCCACCCGGCCGCTGAGCCAGGGCAGACTCCAGATCCTCTTGGAGCGCCACGGCCTTGCAGCCATCAGCGCACGCAACACCGCCATGCTCGACGCAGCGACCGAGCTCCCGCCCGTCGTGATCAGCGACCTGTTCGGAATCTCACCCAGGACCGCCTACGGCTGGGCCCGCTACGCACAAGACCGCTGGGCCGACTATCTTGTCGCCTGCCAGGACACTGAATAGCCAGCATTCCCCAGAGGTTTGGCCGGCCGTGGACTGGCCGAGACTCGGCTCCGACTTCCCCGAAATTGGCATGCACGGATGACGGGGAAGCACGCGATCGCTCAGTCCTAATACGCTGGCGCCGCTCACATCTTGGTTTGTAGGGTGTTCGTTCCGCTGCGCAGTCCACAGACCTTGCGAAAGGCGTCGACGTGAACGACGGCAGGCTTGGCGACATCGAGGCCATCGTCCCGGCGTCCCTGGCGGACCGGATCCGCTCGTAGCACTCCGCCGGCTCAGCGTGGCTGCAGGAACTGCCGGACCTGATCGCAAGCTGTGTGACCCAGTGGGATCTCACGTTACTGCCCGCGTTCGAGCCGGGTGGCGATTCGAGCTGGACGGCGCCGGTGAAGCGGAGTAGCGGGGACCTGGCGGTACTCCAAATTACGGTTCCGCTGCCGGTCCACCACGATCACATCCCTGCCCTGCAGGCATGGTCAGGGCGAGGCGCGGTGCGGCTTTTCGCCCACAACCCAGCGATCCGGGCCACCTTGATGGAGTGCTGCGTCCCGGGTATCGACGCAGCGGATCTGGCGCCGGACGAGGCCGATGACGTCGCCGTCGAGCTCCTATCGCAACTGTGGGCGGTCACTCCTCCGGCTTCGGGTCTTGAGCCCCTCACCGCGGCCGCCGTGCAGCGCGCGCGAGTCATGGAAGCTCGTGCCGACCAGTTTGGTGACGTTGTTGATCCAGGGCCGTTCCGCGAAGCAGCCCAGCTGTTCACCTCGCTGCTTGCATCGTCGGCTCGTACTGTCCTGCTCCACGGCGACTTCCATCGCCGCAATGTCCTTCTGTCGGGACGAGGCTGGCTGGCCATCGACCCCTCGTCGATGGCCGGCGACCCGTCGTTCGACGTCGCGATGTTCCTCCAGCACGACATGCACAACCCCGCCACGACCACACGCGTTGACGCACTGGCCGACCGGCTCGGGCTCGAACGCCAACGCACGAGGGCATGGCTGTTCGCTCTAGCAACCCAAGCGGCATCCTGGCACCTGTCCATCGGAGACAGGCCGACGCACGACGCATACAGCCGCGCTGCGTCCACACTGCTGTGATACCGACTCGCTGGAGTTGCCGTCAGGCCGCACTCACCGCGGACGACTCGTAATGAGCAGTCGCCCGTGGATGTAAACCGCGATGACCAAATCAGTGGCTCGGACTGCCTTCGGCTGCCAGGGTTGGTCGGATGCTGCTGATACTGACTGGTTCGAGTTGCTCGGGTAAGACGACGCTGGCCCGCGCGTTGGGCGACCGGGTGCCGGGCGTGGTTATCCATGATCACGACGAGATCGGCGTACCAGAGGATGCGGACACGCAGTGGCGAAATCGGACGACAGAACAGTGGATCCACCAAGCCTTGGAGTATCAAGACCGTGGGCTGGACGTTGTCTTGACCGGGCAGTCCCCGCTCGGTGAGATCTTGGCCTCGCCCTCAGCGCCTCAGCTCGATGGCATCGCGGTGTGCCTAGTGCACGTCGCCGACGAGGAGCGACGGCGACGCCTCGATCGACGAGACGACGGTCGCTGGCCACCCGCAGTCCTCGACTCGTTCGTCGGTTGGGGTGCCTGGCACCGTGGGCACGCTGAAGACCCCCGCTACCGGCCTGACGTGATCATTGACGGTAGCTGGGCGGAGATGGCCTGGGATCGATGGTCAGCATGGACCAAGGAGGATCGCCGGTGGGACACCTACTTACTCGACACCACGGGACGATCCATCGCTCAATCTGTCGACGACCTTGAGCACTGGGTCATGGGTCAGCGCACCGCCCACCGATCCGGACAGCTAGCGCTCTCCAAAGGCTGGGTTGACGTCGAACCCTGATCCGAGCGGGTGCTGTCGTTGCCAACAGGCTCGCCCAACTGCGGCCACGGATCGGCCGGACACGGATCACACCCCTAGGAATAGCGCAGACGCGCGCCGCTCGCCGCGTTGGCCGTGGGGCGGCGAGACGTGCTTGCCTTGAACCCTGTTCCCTTGAGCTTGGTCAGGGAGTGACGGCGAACGCCGCTGCCCGTGGCCGTGACTGCCGGGCTCGGAAGAGTATGGCAACGGTGCGGACGGCGAACATCGCGATGGCGAGCAGGACGAAGGTGGGGGCGATGGCGCTGGTGGTGATGGCGTGGGCGGCCATGAAGGATCCAGCGGCGCGCCGGAAGCCCGGATCGTCTTGCAGGGCCCAGACGAGGGCTACGCGGCTGCCCAGGACGATGACCCAGGTGGCGGCGAACGCCGGGCCGCAGCAGGTGAAGAGCCGGCCGGTGGCCCGGTCGCGGTCCAGAGCGGTGGTCGCGGTGGCGGCTAGTCCGAAGCCAGCGCCGAGGACCGCTGCGGCGGCGTAGATGAGCAGGTCCGCGCCGGTGGCCGGGGCGGTGCGCAAGTAGACCACGGCGATGGCGGGGATTGCGACCAGCAGGGGCACCCATTTGTGCCAGGTGAAGCGCCGGCGGCCGTAGTTGGTGAACAGAACGTAGCCCAGGATCGCGGCGCTGGTGAGCAGGGCTTGTCGCATGGGGAGCTCCTCTGGTCCTTGCTGTCCGGGCAGGGGTGCCCGCCGACTGATCACTATAGATGTATCATAGGTGATATGAATGCTGGAGAGCTGCACAAGCTGGCCTCGGTGCTGCGGCAGATCGCTGCGGCGGCCACCGCCGACCCCGGCGAGCGACCGCAGGCGGCGAGCACCGTGGCGATCGTCGAGGACGTCGCTGCGCACCCGGACAGCTGCATCGGCGACATCGCCGAGCGGACCGGGCTGGCGCAGAGCCTGGTCTCCATTACCGTCGCCCGCTTGAAGGATCGCGGAATCTTCACCGCTGCGCCGGATCCCGGCGACCGGCGGCGCACAGTGGTCACCGTTCGACCCAAAGCGGCCACGGCGTTCGGTCAGCGCGGCAGCCGATCCATCACCGCCGCACTCGCCCAGGCCCTCCCGGACGCCGCGCCAGAACAGCTGCGCGCCATCGAGACCGCACTGGCGCAGCTCGCCGAACAACTGCTGCCGGCCAGCTCCCGGCGGCCGGGCCGAGCGTGACCGGACGGGTCCGGCGGCCAGGCTGCCTGCTCACCATCGTCGCGGCGGCCTGCCTGCTGCTCGCTGCGGTCGCCATCGGCGTGCGCTGGTGGACGGCCAGCGAACTCATCGCTCATCTCGTCGGCCGCTCCGGACAGCGGCATCCACATCGGCACAGCCGCCGAGAGCCATCCGGTGGCCGAACCAACGGCCGATCCCGAACAACACGCTACGAGCGGGAACAATGCGTCGTGACATCGCGTAGTCCGGTCAACAGGCTTTACCGTTCTGGGCGAAGGATCCGAAGATCGGTGCCCGGATTCTCTGCACTAGTTAAGCTGTCGCAGGAGAGGTCAGGTTTCGGTCACTGCGTAGTGCAGGCGAAAGGAGCCGCCGGTGTCAGTGTGCACCGAGAGCAACTGCAATCGAGTCGACCGAGCGGCGCGCCGTCGGCCCGCGGCCGTACGGTCAGGGCACTGGCACCGCAGGCGAGCCGCTCCGTGAGAGCGAGCAACTGCGTGTGGTCAGAGCCGTCCCCTTGGACAACGGTCTAGACAGTAGGTTGCAGGCGGCGAGGGGAGATCAGGTGACCAGGATGAGTACGTCGACCGCATTCGGGGTCGACATCGGTGGCAGCGGGATCAAGGGCGCCATCGTCGACCTGGAGAAGGGCGACCTGACCACGGAGCGGGTGAAGTACCTGACGCCCAACCCGTCCACCCCGGAGCGCGTCGCCAAGGTCGTGGCCCGGCTCCTCAAGGAGGCCGAGTGGACCGGTGAGCTGGGTGCCACGTTCCCGGCCGTCATCAAGAACGGCGTGGCCAAGAGCGCGGCGAACGTCGACAAGAGCTGGATCGGGACCGACGTCGACAAGATCTTCACCGACATCACCCACTGCGACGTGACCGTGCTCAACGACGCCGACGCGGCCGGCATCGCCGAGGCCCGGTTCGGCGCGGCCAAGGGCGTCGACGGCGTGGTCATCCTGCTTACCTTCGGCACCGGTATCGGCAGCGCGCTGCTGCTCGACGGCCAGCTCGTGCCCAACACCGAACTCGGTCACCTCGAGCTGGACGGGTACGACGCGGAAAAGAAGGCTTCCTCGGCGGCGAAGGACAACGAGGGCCTGTCGTACAAACAGTGGGCCAAGCGGGTGCAGCGATACCTTCGGCACGTGGAGAACCTGTTCACCCCCGACCTGTTCGTGGTCGGCGGCGGGGTCAGCAAGCACGCCGACAAGTGGGTGCCGCTGCTCGAGATCTCCACCCCGGTGAAGCCGGCTCAGCTGCTCAACAACGCCGGCATCGTCGGCGCGGCGATGGCCGCGCATGAGAAGTCGACCGACTAGGCCGGGCTACAACCCGAGCTCGGCGCGAGTCGGGCTTGGGTTGGTGTCTGACCAGTGTTTCCGCTGGTCAGAGTGGAGCCGCCCGTCGGAATCGAACCGACGACCTTCTCATTACGAGGAGGACCGTCGGCGTCACATCCGCTCTCTACCAGTGGTTTGATCAACATCGCCGCTCTCAGCGGGCGCGAGATTCCCCATGCGTGTCCGCCAATTCGTGCCACGAGTGATGCCACGCAGCACGGCCCACAGGGCACCCAAACTTGCCACGGTGTGAGCGCCCCAGGCGTCACCCGCCGCGGAACTGTCAGTCGACTACGCGGCGACCGATCGGCAGCCGTACGCAACTGGCGCGACAGGCTTGAGACAACGGAACGGCCGCCGGGCGCCACGGCTATGGCGCTCGCGGACCCATGATCACTCACGGTTGCCGGCTGATCGACTGCGGCCTTCGAAGCGTGCAGATGGGATGGCCTCCGACCTGGCGCAACTTGCAACTCCGCACGCCCGCGCCCGGGGGCGACTGACCGCAACGTTACTGACGGATTTGTGGAGACATCTGGGTTGTTTGGGCGGAGACTGCTGGTGTGGGTGGGGGGCCAGGAGCGCAGCTGTCGGGCATCGCGGGCCGTGTCGAGGAGGGGAAAGTCCTCGCGGCGGCGATCAGCGCTGCGGCCGGAGAGCAGCCATGTGCGGTGTTCGTGCATGGTGAGGCCGGTGTGGGCAAGACGCGCTTGGTGCGTGCGGTGTGCGACCAGGCGGCGGCGAACGGCGCGGCGATCCTGTGGGGACGCTGCGTGCGGTGGACACGCCCTACGTCGCGCTGATCGGCGCGGTGGAGGGCTGGCTGGAGTCAGCCGAGAGCGCCGACCGGTCGACTGTCCTGGATGCGGTGCCTGCGGCGAACGAGCTCTTGCCTGCACTGAGCGGGCAGCCCACGCGCAGCATGGTCCGCCTGCTGCCGGTCGTCGATGGGCTGATTCAGGCACTCGTCGCGGTGCGCCCGACGGTCCTGGTCGTGGACGACGTGCAGTGGGCCGACCTGGCTTCGCGGGACGCGATCACCTATCTTGTGGCCGGGTTCCGTTCTCAGCGATTCGCGGTCGTGGCGACGTACCGGGACGAGGAACTCGCACCTGGCGACCCGATGCACGCCTGGCTGGCCGATCTGATGCGGCTGCCTTCGGTGTCGTCGCTGCACTTGGACAGGATGAGTCGCGACGAGACCGAGCAGCAACTGTCGATGCTGTTGGGCGGTAGGCCCGATCCGCACCTGGTGTCTGAGGTGGTCCGGCGCTCGGCCGGTAACCCGTATTTCAGCGAGTTGCTGGCGCGGGGGCTCACGGTCGCCGATGAGGATCTGCCGACCGGCTTGCCTGCTGAGCTGACCGGTGCGCTGCTGGCTGCCTGGCAGCGGTTGCCCGCGACCGCGCGGGAGGTGATGCGGCTGCTGGCCGTCGCCGGGCGACCAGTCACGTCCGCGGACTTGATCGAGGTAGCCGCGTCGCGTGGCATCGGAGCCGAGGCGGTGACGGGCGCCCTGGTCGAAGCAACGCAGGGCGGGATCTGCGTGGCACACGGCGGTGCGATGTGCTGGTTCCGGCATCCGCTGCTTGCCGAGGTCCTGAACGCGACGTTCGTACCGGGTGAGGCGGTGCCGATCCACGCGGCCTGGGCCAAGACGCTGGAGGCCCGGGCCGGTAGTGGTATCGATGGACTCCAGCGACTGGGTGACCTAGCCCGTCACTACGAGGGTGCCGACAATCCGGCAGCGAGCCTGGAGGCCTCGCTGCGCGCGGCGGACCTCGCAAAGCAACTCAGGGCCCTGCCCGAAGAGGCGGTCCACCTCCGCCGCGCAGCGGGCCTGTGGCCGACCGTGCACAATGCAGGCACACAAGCGGTGGATGCTGAGCTCGATCTTCTCGAGCGCTGGGCCTTCGTGTCGAGCCTGGTCGGAGGTGGCGAGGAGACCCTCGCAGCCTGGACCCGCTCGTCTCAGCTCGTCGACGAGGGCCGAGACCCGCTTCGGGCAAGCCGAATCGTGCGAAAGATCGCAGGCTATGAGTGGATGACTGGCCGACGCAGCGGCGAACCGTTCGACGCGTCCGAGCGCGCCGTCAAACTGTGCGAGCCATACCCGGACAGCCCCGAGTACGCCGCCGCATTGGCCGACCTCAGCGAGTGCCACTTTTGGACCGACTCGATTGAAGCAGCGCAGCGTTATGCCGAGGAATCCCTTCAGGCGGCCCGTCGATCAGGATCCCACGAAGCGTTATCAAAGGCCTACATCGCCCTGGCCGACGCATACATCCGGGACGAGCGCGCCGACCACGACTCCGCCGAAGGTGTGCGCCACGCCAAGCTGACCGGCGACTCAAACGAGGTCACGGACGCCCGGAATATCAGAGGGGGCTACCTGCTGCTTCGAGGCCGCCTCGCCGAGGCAATTGAGATCGAGGAGGCCGCCCTTCGGCAGTGCCTGGACCGCGGCGAGTCGAACCTGGCGTCCTTCCACGCCGCCATCGTGGCTCGAAATCTCCTCATGGTCGGACGACAGTCGGACGCCGACCGTGCGGTCCGTGAAGGCCTGACCCTCGCTAGGGTGCCGCACAACAGCACTCACGTCCGACTCGCTGCGGCCTTGCTGGCGGTGCGCTGCGGACACCTTAGCCGAGCCCGCCTGCATCTACAGCGGGCCAAGGAGCTGATACCCGATCTTGAAGATCGACCTGAACTGACTGCACCGCCGGTTTTGGCCGAGTACCTGGTCGCCAATCGTGAGCCGGATCGTGCCCTGGAGTTGCTCGCGCGGACGATGGTCGTCCAGGGCGTTGACCCCCGGATCATCGACGAGATGCTGATGTGGGGCGCACGATCGGCTGCCGAGATGGCCGAGGAGGCCCGTGACAGACGAGATCACGCGCGCATCACACACGCCGGAGAGCTGCTCGATAGGATCGTCGAGATTCGCCACGGGCTGCAACCCCCACCGTTCGAGCCACTCGCCGCCGAGGACCTGATCCTGCCAGCGCTCGAAGCGGTCTACGCGGCCGAGACCGCACGCTGCCTGGCCCAGTCACCAACCTCCGCTCTCTGGGAGGAAGCGGTGCAGCGATGCGCGGCTGCCGGGCTGCAATGGGAAGAGTCTGTCGCCTCCCACCAATGGGCCCGGGCCCTCCTGTCCGAGGGCGCAAGCCGCGCGGTCATCGCAGCCCCGCTGCGATCGGCGTACGGTCTGGCCGGCGAGATGGGTGCCAGCCCACTGCGTCGCGAGATCGAAACCTTGGCCGCGCTGGCCAGGATCTCCCTTGGCGAACCCGAGTTGCCGGCCATCGACAAGGTCCCCAGCGCCTTCCAGGCCCTGACCAAGCGCGAGCAGGAAATCCTCTCCCATCTGGTAGCCGGCCGGACCTACGCCGAGATCGCAGCCGCGTTGTTTATCAGCAAGAAGACCGTCAGCGTGCACGTGTCCAACGTGCTCCGCAAGACCGGTACCACGTCCGGACGCGAAGTCGCCACACTTGCCGGCAGGCTCGGCTACCCACCCGGCCAACCGAGCTAACTGGGCCGCGTCCTAAGGACTTCGGCCCAAAATCTGAGTCCAAGTACCGATGCCCGCCCCGCTCCTTACAGCGGACAGTCAGTGCCATGTCCGACAACAAAGGAGTGGATTCCAATGATGACCAACCTCGACACCAGTCCACCACTGCCCGTCCTAGACGACGCTGTTCCTGCCCGTGCTGGCCGCGGCTGGAAGTGGGATGTCGCGGCGAGCGCTGCGGAGTACGCCGCCACGGAGCCGTCTGTTCGTCCCCCAACGGTGGTTGTTGGAAGCGCAGTTTGGCGGTGGTTCCAAGCCAAGCGGCCAGAGCTCTACCGTCCCCTCTCGCTGTCTGAGGTAGACCAGAGATGGCAGCTGGCGCAACTGCAGTACGCGCGCCGGTGGAGTGGCGAACTGGTTGTGGCGCATGAAGCCGGACACCGCCTGCACGAGGAGGTACCTGGTCTGGTGGCCACGGCTGTTGCTGCCGTCGTCGAGGCTGCAGCATCCGGCACACCGCTTCGCCTGGATCGCGTGCGGGTCCAGCAAAATGGCGGGTCAGTTCGGCCAACTTCGGCCGCTGGCTAGGCGCGTCAGAGGTAGCCCGCAGGCCCTGCAACCGCTGCAACCCAGGACGGCAGCAGCGCCACGTGAATAGCTGACGCTCCACCGGTAGCAGGTCGTCCATGCCTTGCCGCACCTGCCTGTGATCCGCGAGCAGATCTGCGACACATGTCCGCCAACTGATGCGCGACAGGCTAGAAGCCTGGGCGACCTCCTGGCGCGCCGGCCAACGCACGCACATGCCGATGCGAGGGCGACGGCAGGCTCGGCCAATGTGCCGGGATAGCCTGAGCCGTGGCGCACGAAGCGACAGTGATCGACCAGGGTCCCCTCGCGTACCGAGACATCGAGTTGTCCGGTGATCCTGATCTCGAACACGGGCTCCGACACCTCGGCCTCGAACCCGCGGACACGACATTCCGGCTCCTTGAAATCCCGGTCGCGGCCATCGGTGAGACCCGCTTCATGGCGACCTGGACGTGGACTTCACAACCAGTGATCGATGCCATGAGTGCGGGCCACGAGTTCCCGCCGATCGTCGTCTTTCGCACGCCTCTCGGTTGGAATCTGATCGACGGCGTCAACCGGTCCTACGCCGCCTGGCACCTGCGGCTACCCACCCTGCGCGCCTACGAGTTGATAGGCGGCCCGGCATAGGTGCTCGGATCTGCCGCGATCCGAGCTCACTGACATGCCGATGTGCGCGCACCATTGTCTCCGCCTCACGGCCCTGCAGTGTGCTGGCGGGCAGCACCATCAGCGCAACCCGGTGGGTCAGGTCCTCGGGCATTTAATGGGGGAGGACTATGTCGGTAGGCGGGGCTCGTTGCTGTCCGCCTCGACGTGCGGGGGTGACCCACGATGGCCCATTGCGGCATTGGTTTGCGCTGGACAGCCGTGGCATTGATGGTGCTCGTGGCCGGCTGCACCGCGGCTGGTAAGGGCGTGGCACCTCCGTCCACGCCGGGGGCCACCGAACCGCCGGGGGTCGCGTCGCGGTTTCCCGAGCCGGGCACCGGCCCTCTTCTCCCGAACCGGCAGGCCGCGCTGCAGGCCGTTTTGGACCGGGCCGTCCGCGACCACGCCTTCTACGCCGGCATCGGAGCCCCCGGGGTGACCGCAGCGGTATTGACCGATCAGGGTTCCTGGATGGGCGCCGCCGGCAAAGGCGGCGACGGGCGGGCCCTGGTGCCGGAGGCGATGATGGGGATCGCCAGTATCTCCAAGACCTTCACCGCGGCCGAGGTGCTGCACCTGGCCGCCGCCGGGCGGGTCGACCTGCACGCGCCGATGTCCAGGTACGTCCAGCACCGGTTGACCGGCAACGGCGCCACCGTCCGCCAGGCGCTCGGCATGCAAAGCGGCATCCGCTACCACGAGCCTGACACCCGGGCCATGCTCGCCGCCGTGATGGCCGATCCCGGTCGGCACTGGACGCCGCAAGACGCCCTGGTGTATCAGAGGGCAACGCCGTTGGCACCCGGTGGTGGCCCCGCCTACAGCGACGCCAACTACTGGCTGCTGGGCCTTCTGGTCGAGAAGGTCACCGGTCGATCGTTGGCCGAGGCGCTGCGCGCCGACCTGCTCGACCCGGCGGGTCTTGACCGCGTCGCGGTGCAAGACGCCGAACGACCCACGCCACCACTGGGCGCGCCACCCGGCCGCCTGCGCCTAAGACCTGACGGCTACGTGCCGTGCCGGGCGCTGGCCACCGTCGGCGGCGCCGCCGGAGGCATGGCCGCCGACGCGTCCACCCTGGCGCGCTGGGGCTACCAACTGTACGGGGCACGCCTGCTGCCAGCCGAGACTGTGCACGCGATGATGACCCAAGACACTCCCGGCACCGTCTTCCCCGGGATGGGGTACGGCCTGGGCACGATGCTGTTCTACACAGTCGGGACCGAGACCACCGTCGGACACACCGGAAGATCCCCGGCCTACAGCACCATGCTGGCCGTCATCCCATTCCGACACCTCGCGGCCGCCATCCTCATCCCAGACCCAGACCGCGACACCGCGGCCATCATGCAGAACCTCTTCGCGGCCCTGCGCTAAGCGTCCTGAAGCCCCTACCAGAGGACGCGGACGAACGTCCGCATCTGCCGCCGACCGCGCGCTCCACGTCATCACCGACGTGCCATGGTGGACCCGTGTACATGTACGACGGCCCGCCGATTCGGAACGTATATGAGCCCACCGGAGATGAGATCCGAGCCTGAGCGTACAGCGGCGCCCGCTTCCCTGAGCAGGACTGGGACATCTTCATGGCCGAACCGGAGCACCTAGAGCTACTCGTTCGGCTCGTCGAAGATCCGGCCTGCCCTGCACGACGATGGCTACTAGGCAGCCTCTACTGCACGGTCGGCCATACGGACCACACTGACCCACGGATCGCGGCGGCGATCGGCGAAGCGGAGCGTTCGACCGAGCCCTGGCTCACCACCTGGGCCCGCCGGTCGAGGCATGTCCTCGAGAACCCGGAGAACTTCGACCGCGACGACTGGTGTGGCTCGGACACCCTCGCGACTCGACCGGTCGACTAACAGGACCGCCCTCATCTGCCGCCGATAGGAGAGCTTAGGCGTCTGGGGTCGCACCAAACTAGCCTCTGCCTATGAGCGAAGCATTCCGGGCCGAAGGAGTGTGGCGGCCGATTGAATACGCCGAAGCGTGGGCGGCGTTCGACGCTCGCTTCGACTTCAAGCCTGACTACTACGAGCGTGATGTGCCTGCCATCCGGCTGCCTGACATCTGTGTAGTGATCGACCTCGCCCCTGTCTTTGCACACGAGGGCGCTCCGTTCGCGGCCGCCGAAGCGGCGATCACCGCGGCTGCCCTCCGGAACTTTGTTTGGCTCACCGACGAGGAAGAGTTGACCGCGCTGGACTGGCAGCACACCGCATACCGCTACTCGCCGACCAAGCACGCTCTCGCGGACGTCGGATGGCCCGTCCCGCTGTTCCCGAACGGCGACTACTACGTCCACACCACCTCGGACCTGCGGTGGGGCACGTTCGCACACCCGTGGCAGCAGTCGCTGACCGTCTGGGGCGAAGAGCTGGTGCGCACCCTCGGGGCGGAACTGTTGACCTGGCTACCGCGCCACGCGCAGAGCCGGTAAACGCACGGATCTGCCGCCGATCGCGCGGTCATGCCGATGTGCGGATGCGGTAGCTTGCAGCTGATTGGCAGTTGCTGCAGGATCATTTCATCGCCGCCGGTAGGAGTGAGGCAGGCACTTTCCTGCTTGTCCGACGGGGCGGTGCGGCAAGCGGAGGTCGGCTGCCGGGGCGCCATCGAGCGTGCACTCGATCACTGAGGGCTGGCGGCAGGTTACTCCACGGAACGGCTGCGAAAACGCTCCAGCTCTGACACCGGTAGGCGGGTCCCGGCGGCTTTGAGCAGCGAGACGACATCCTGCGTGCGTCGGTCGAGCCGATCCGCGAGCACGAACGCCATATCGGCCACGATTGCCGTTGCGAGGCGTTCGTGGCGGTCCAGGCGGCCTCGGACATCGTCCGCACGCCACTTGATCATTCGCACCGCAGAGCTCGCCCGGGCTGTAGCAGTGCGCGAGGCGGATGGCACGAACACCGAGAGCTCGCCGAGAACCGACCCGGGGCCGAGCGTCGCGAGGATCCGGCCGTGTTTGAGGACCTCGACACTTCCTTCGAGAATGGCGGCGACGCCGTCTGCTGGGTCGCCTTCTTCAAAGAGCGTCGAGCCGGCTGCCGCGTCGCTCATCGTGGTCTCTTGGATGAGCTGGTCCATGTCCTCGTCAACGACGAGGCGAAACGGGCACAGGTCTCGAATCGCTGCTGGTCGCTCCGCATTCAAGCGCGTTCTCCGTGAGTGTCGATGGGATCGGCGAGAACGATCCTGGGACGCGAGGGCAGGGTCGCTCGGCACCACCTTAGCCCTGATCCTTCATGAGATGGACGTTGGACGTTGCGTCTACTGGCCGCCTTCGCGTGCTCTTGGGCGACGGTTGAGGGTGATTTCGGATTCGTATGGATCGCCGGAGCGGCCATTCCGAGTGTTCGGTGGGGTGTGCAGCCTGAGGCGCGCCACGACCTGGTCGCCACCGCGTCCCACCTGCACTCGGACCGTGCTGTTACCGTTCAAGTCGCGAGTTCCTCCTGGCTCGAGAATCCGTCGCGTCGAGAACGTCAGAATCCCTGCCAGGAGGGTGAGCGTCCGCGGATGCTCACCCACGAGTGGCCTCAGTCCCGTGAAGGATCAGGGTTGGGATCATGGGTCGACAGGAGGCGGTGATGGGTCGGGGTCGATCGAGGTTCATCGAGCGTGCGTCATGGCTGTTGCGGCTCCCACTCGAAACTCCAACCATCCCGTTCGAGGATGTGCGGAGCGGATGCACTCTCTGGTTGAAGCTCGACTACCTGCTGCCAAGCGGATGCACCAAGGATCGGATGGCGACGAACATCGTCGCGTATGCGATCGCATCGGGCGAAGTGTCTCCCTCCACCATCGTGGTTGAGGCGTCGAGCGGGTCGACCTCGATCGCGTTGAGCATGGTCTGCGCCACCGTCGGTGTGCCGTTCCGGGCGTACATGCCCAAAACAGTCAGCGGAGAGCGGGTCTTGATGATCCGCCGGCTCGGTGGCGACGTGGTTCTCACCCCTGCTGGGCAGGGCATGGATGGAGCGGTCGCTGCATTGCTCCACGACTCAGGCACAGAGGCGGACCTATATGCCGCCCGGCAGTTCGAGAATCCGCGCAACGTCTTCGCGCATCAGCACACGACCGGACCCGAGCTCATCCAACAGGTCGGCGTCCGGCTTGACGGCTTTGTCGCCGGTGTAGGCACTGGCGGCACGTTGATGGGCGTGGCGCACGCATTGCGGGATCACGGCTACGACACGATCATCGCTCGAGCGATGCCGACTGCGACGTTCACTGCGGACGGCGACCCAGAGGTCGTCGGTGGGATACCGGGCATCGTCGAGGGCATGAGCCGGCTCATCGACCCTGACGCCGTTGGACTCGAGGACCCGGTGCTGGTCCCGGAGCCGGAGGCAATGGCTACAGCGCGCGAGTTCGGTCGTCGCGGCCTGGGCATTGGCCCGTCGAGCGGGCTCAACATCGCCGCAGCGCGGCGGCTTGCCGCCCGCCTTGGCCCCGGGCACCACGTGGGCACAATTCTGCCAGACCGTATGGAGCGGTACTTCTCAACTGCCTTGTTCGACGACGTGACAGCGGAGCTTTAGCGCGCTCGCGGACACCACGTCGTGGGGTGCTCTGGCCTACTCGTCGAGGAGCGAAGTGTGGAGCTCCCGCTCCGGCAAGACTTGGATGAAGTACTCAACGCCGAACATCTCTTGGAGGATCGGATCGGGGAACATTCCCGGATCGATCGGATATTGAGTGCGATGTGCGGCCGTGGCGCGGATCTTGTGGCCGACGAAGTCCGAGACGTCGATGCACGTGCTCACTCGGGCGTCGATCTGATCCCCGGAGGGAAGCGATCTGGTCCGGAGGAGCTGGGCCTGCTCCCCGCGTCCGTCGATGGGGACGGGTTCAGATGCCAAGAAGGTCAGGCTTGTGACGTCATCCACGGCAACCACATGCGCGTTGCGGGGCTGGCCCGTGGCGATGCCAACTTCTCCGATGAACTCCCCCGGGCCCGACCGGTCGACCACTCGCACACGACCGTCCTCGCCCTCTCTCCGGATCTCCACGTGACCGGACAGAAGAAAGTACATCATCGTCGCGGCCTCGCCCTGTTCGATGATGTAGGAGCCGGATGGAAACCATTCGACGTTGACGAAATCCCCCGCATATCCGAGCGCGGTCGTCTCGCTCGAGAAGACCGACAGTGCGCGAACGAAGTCCTTGGTGCCTTTGAAGCGGGTTGTCAGCTCGACGACCCACTCAGCCAGGCGGTCGCGCAGTAGCATCCTGCTTCGCGGCGGGTGGCAGTGGAAGAGTCGGATCGATGTGGCGGATCGCATTTCGTAGCAGGCCGCGGTGACCGCTGCTCCTACTGCTATGTGGTCTGGATGACCGGAGAATCCGTCAGGCCCGAACGTGATCACCACATCGGGATCGATCTCGCTGAGCAGCTCGGACGCGAGCTGGACCAGGATCTGACTGTCGATTTCGGAGAGCCCGCCATCTGGATACTCGAGACATCTCGTCTCAGTCAGCCCGAGCTCCTTTCCTGCCGCATCAAGTTCCTTCTCCCGAACTGCTCTCAAGGTCGCCCTGGTCGCCGCGCTCGCGTCCCTGATCTGGCCGGCTCCACCCTTGGTAAGCGAGATCACGCGGACCTCGGCGCCGGCACTCGCGTACTTGGCGAAGGTGCCGCCGGTGCAGAGGGTCTCGTCATCGGGATGGGCGAAGATTCCCAACAGACGCGGAGGCTGCCGACTGGAAGCGTTCACTGAGGTGTTGTGCGCCACGATTACCATCGAATCTTCTCGTAGGTATGACCTGAACCTGCGGATCGGCTACCTGGTCGAGGCGCACAGTAACTTCCTCGCCGGAGCAAACGAGCGAGCACCGGCGTTGGCGCGCCGGTGAGGAAGGTGACGCCGGTGTTGAGGTAGTGGCCGACGAGGCGGCGAATTCGACGGCATTTGGATGAGATCCTAGCTGAGGGTGCCGGCGGATGTTGGCCGCGGCGTTGGAGGCCGAGGTCGACCCGGCCTCCCCGGAGCGAGCCGGCCAGGCCGAGATACGCGCGCGCCCAGCGTGCTCGGCCGTCGTTGGTTCTGCCGGACCACTCACTCGGCAGACGTCAGAAAGCGGAAGCGGTACGACGTCCGCGGTGTAGGCCCAGCATGTGCGGCAGGCCGGAGCCGGCGATGGCCAAGGTCCTCCCGACGCGTCCGAGCAAGGATGGTTCCGGCAGGGGAGGGAGCGCACCCGTGACGTCCGCCAAGTTCACGAAGTACGCCCGAACCGGGCCGATCCCTTCGAGGTCCTGAGACACCTCGTGCGCGGGACCGGGCATCGGGGTGTTTCCGGTGTGGTAGAGATCCTCGGACAGGAGCAGGTACTCGGGGATCTTGACAGGGTTCTTGAGCAGCCGATGGACGAGGATGACGTCGATTCCGACGAGCTTGCGCCGCTGCCTGATGGTCTGGGTGGCGACCTCGCCGATGTGCGCGACGAACTTGAGCTTCAGGTTGTTCGCCTGGGTGCAACTGTTGCACGGGCACAGGTTGGTCGCGACATAGTGCCGCTCGATGTGGAACGCCCGGTGCATGGCCGTGGCGGCCTGGAGAGTCAGGGCGACCGTTGCGTCACTGTCCAACGTGTCGGCCTGATGAGCGAGAAAGGCCGCATCACCTTCGATTTCGATCAGGTCGAAGTCGGGCACGGCATCGATCACCTTCTCCAGAAGCCGCGCGGTGTTGACCTCGGCATGCGCGAGGCTCATTCGATGGGATCGCATGTACGCGGTGTAGCCGCCGATGTCAGCGATAAGGAGAAGCGAACGCCCAGACGTCATACAAGACCTTACCAAGACCCCGCACTGTCGACGTGGAGTCGAATGCATCCGAACCCACGCCCTAGACGGGCCCGCGGGAACCTGAGCTCCGGCTATTCAGGCGGTTGCTCAGGGTCGTCACGGGGCGTGAAGTGGTCGAGCATCGAATCAACCACCACCCCCGCCTCGCGGGCGCTCGGCGTGTAGCCGAGCACGACTGGGAGGAAGCGGTCGGAGCGCAGGGCCTTCAGTCGGAGCTCGCTGGTGGCTCGCACGGTGGCGGTCCGGCGGATCCGCCGGAGCAGGGCGATCTCTCCGAACCCCTGCCCCGGACCGAGCGTTGCGACGACCTGTCCATCCCCGATCACCTCGGCCTCGCCCGACTCGATCACGAAGTAGTGGTCCCCGACGTCGCCCTGACGGAAGACGACGTGACCAGCGGGCACGTCCACCGGTTCCAGGCCTCGAGCGAGCTGCTCGATGGCGGGCAAGGGCAGGACGTTCAACATGGCCACCCTGTGCAACATGTCGATGTCGTCATCTCGCACGCCGATGGACCGGTCCATTCCTCGCAGCCGCTGCCATGACGCCACGGCAAGGACCGGACAAAGCAGACCGACGGTCACGAGCGCAGAACGTACGCCGGCCCCGTCGACCACCAGCGAGGCGACGAGCGCTCCGACCCCGATGGACAGGGCGACCACGCTCTCCAACACTCCGAAGACCCGCGCCAGCACTTCGTCTGCGGCCAGTCTGGCCAGGAGCGTGAAACCTCCGAGATCGATCAGCGAGTTCCCGACGCCGACAAAGGCCAGCAGGCCCAACGCCGCGACCTGTTGTGGGACGACGCCGATCAGCGTGACCGGCATACCCCAGAGGGCCACCCCAACGGCGAACCACGCGCCGAGGCGCCGAGTGCCGACCAGCAACGACGCGGCGAGTGAACCTAGGACTGCACCCGCCCCGATGGCAGCGGTGAGGATGCCCACGCCCGGTTCGCCGGTCTCCAGCAGTTCGATGGCGACCACCACGTTGAGTACGGTCAGCGCCCCTCGGGTGAATGACTGCGCCGCTGCAAGGCCCATGATGAGTGCAAGGTCGCGGTTCAGGCTGACGACTCGAATGCCTTCGACGGCCGACATCCAGTTGGCCTCTCTCGGGGCAGGTGGCCGCGGAGGTGCGTCGTAGTTCAGCCGCAACAGCAAGGCTGCAGCCCACAACGAGGCGCCCGCAGCCACAGCGAACACGACTGTCACGCCGGTGAACTGCAGCAGCAACGCTGCCAGCAGCGGACCCATCAACGTCGCGGCGGCGTCCAGCAGCCCACGGACCACATTGGCGCTGGCGAGCTCGTATCCGGTGTGGCAGAGCGACGGGAGCAATGCGGAGTGCGCGGGTCGGTAGAGCGTGGCAGCGATGGTCGACAACGCCGCCAACACGTACACGATCTGCGGCGGTCCGCCCACGCCCACGACGACCGCAGCCGCACCGGTGACGACACCACGCAGCACGGAGACCAGGATCAGTACGCGCTCTCTGCGGCCCTTGTCGGCCAGCGGCGACAACAGGGGGGTCAGCATCGCGGACGGGGCCATGCGAAGGAGCCCCACCAGCCCGACGGCTGTCGCACCACCGTCCCGGTAAGCCACGATCCCGAGCCCCACGGTGAACGCCCACTCCGCCGTCCATGCTCCGAGGAAGCTGAGCTGGGCGCGCCGTAGGTTGGGGTTTCGGGCGTTGCTGCTGAACGCGCCCGCGGCATTGCCCAGCCTGCCCCGGAGTCCCTTGCCCGCCATCTGGCGACGATACAGCGCCGTGCCTGGCATCGCGCGACGCAAACGCACTCACATGCCGCATTCCGCTCATGCCGCGATGCGCGCTCATGCCGATGAGCGCGCTTTGCCATCCTGCCGATCACAGAGCATCGAG
>NZ_SLWR01000002.1 GCF_004345665.1 Kribbella antiqua | reverse complement strand
CCGGCTGGAGGAGAATCACAGTCCCGAGCAGATCGCGGGCCGGCTGCGCGAGGACTTCCCCGACGATCCGGAGATGTGGGTGTCACACGAGACCATCTACAAGTCGCTGTACGTGCAGGGCCGCGGCGCCCTGAAACGTGAGCTGACCAAGCATCTTCGGACCGGCCGGGGGTTGCGCAAGCCGCGTCGGGTCGAGGGGGTGCGGCGGGGACAGATCCCGGGCATGGTCAACATCGCCGAGCGGCCCAAACAGGTCGAGGACCGCGCGGTGCCTGGTGACTGGGAGGGCGACCTGATCTTGGGGTCGACCGAGTCCGGCTCGGCGATCGGCACCCTGGTCGAGCGGGCCACCGGGTTCGTGCTGCTGCTCCACCTGCGCGACGACCACACCGCGGACACCGTCGCGACCGCGATGATCCACAAGATGACCGAGCTGCCCGAGCAGCTGCGCCGCAGCCTGACCTGGGACCAGGGCAAGGAGATGGCCAGCCACGCCCGGATCGCCGACGCCACCGGGCTGGACATCTACTTCTGCGATCCCCACTCGCCCTGGCAACGCGGCACCAACGAGAACACCAACGGCCTGCTGCGCCAGTACTTCCCCAAGGGCACAGACCTGTCCCGCTGGGGCCCCGGCTACCTCGACAAAGTCGCCGCCGAACTCAACAACCGGCCCCGCAAACGCCTCCACTGGCGCACCCCCGCCGAAGCCCTCGACAAGCTACTATCCGACCAGTCAAAACCACCCGGTGTTGCAACCACCGCGTGAATCCGCCCGGGTTCCCGGCCCGAATACGGGCGGCGAACCCACAAGCTGGTGGGTGAACCCACCAAATGTGGACCGGGGCTACCAGCCGGGGTAGCGGGTGGTCCAGGGGGTGTGGGGGCCGTAGTCGCCGTGCAGGCGCTCGGGCTGGGTGAACTCCAGTGCGAAGTCGTCGGCGAGCTGGAGGATGACAGGACGGCCCTCGACGGTGAAGACGAGCTCTGGGGGCAAAGCCGTCTCACCGTGGAGGGCGCCCAGGATGTTGCCGCAGATAGCGCCGGTGGAGTCGCTATCACCAGAGTGCGTCACTGCTAGCGCCAGTGCGTCCAGGAACTGCTCTGGCGCGGGGCAGGCGAGTGCGGCGTACACAGCGATGGCAAGAGCCTCCTCAGCGACCCAGCCACCACCCAGCTGCTCCACCGTCTGCACCGAATGAGTCCCAGCGGCTGCAGCTTGCCGGGCGCGTGAGAGCGCCGTACTGGTCTCTTCGTGATGGGGGCGCTGGGCAAGCATCAGCGCGACCTCGTCGAGAGCCTTGTCGAGCTCGGCGCCGCCGCAAATCCTGTGAATGAGCGCGGCCAGCGCACCCGAGGCGAGCTTGCCGGTCGGGTGACCGTGGGTGTAGCCGGCGGCGTCAGCGGCCGCGTCGAAGATCGACTCGGTGTCGAACCAACGCCACGCCGGCAGCAGCCCGAACGGCGCCACCCGCATCACCCCGCCACAACCCTTCGAGTCGTTGACAGCCTGCGCACCGAACTGCGGGATCCTGTCGTTGCCCTGACGCGCCTGGGTGAGCGCGCTCAGACAGGTCGTGCCTGGCGCCCGCCGCGCGTATAGCCACTGCTCGGCCTGTAGCCAGCCGTCACGCTCACCACTCGGTCCGTTGAGCGTCTGCGTGTCCAGCCAGCGGTCGTACGCATGCTGTACGACGGCGAACGTGAACCCGAGCCCGCGATCGGTCCGCACGCCGGCCCGGATCAGCCCCTCGACCGTGAACAGCGTCATCTGCGTGTCATCGGTGATCGTGCCCGGCGGCCAGCCAATCGATCCGGAGACGAAACTCCGGACGCCATCGGGATGCGCCGCAAGTATCGTCGGGCTGTCCTCGAACTCCACCGGCCCGCCCAAAGCGTCCCCGATCGCCCCACCCAGCAAACACCCGCGCACCCGCGCCCGCCACGCTTCCTGCTCCACCCGAGTCATGCCAGGAACCCTATCGATGGTGGTGCCAGCGCTACCCCAAGACGGGACTCAGAGCCAGTTCGCGCAAAGCCGTCCGCTCCTACCGTCGTTGGTAGAACGAAAGGAGCACCCGATGACCCCCGCATTCCACCGAACCGCCGGCCGCCTTGCCGCCGCCGGCCTCGCCACCGCGGCCCTCACCACCGCCGCGATCGCCGGCGCCCAGTCCGCCCAAGCCGCCAACTCCTGCGACAAATCCCCCCTCGCCCGCACCTTCGACGCAGTCCTCTCCCTCCGCACCGCCGACCTCCCCCAAACCCCCACCTGCCATTGACGTGAGACCGCCGTCGGCTGACCGCCGGGCGCGTGGAAGAATCGGGGCATGCTGCGCTGGCTTACTGCCGGCGAGTCGCACGGTCAAGCGCTCGTCGCCATTCTCGAAGGTCTTCCCGCAGGCGTCCAGGTCACCACGGATGATGTGGCCGACGCCCTGGCTCGTCGTCGGCTGGGGTACGGCCGCGGCGCCCGGATGAAGTTCGAGCGGGACGAGGTGACGTTCGTCGGCGGGTTCCGGCACGGGCTGTCGCTGGGCAGCCCGGTGGCGATCCAGGTCGGCAACACCGAGTGGCCGAAGTGGGAGCAGGTGATGTCGGCCGACCCGGTCGACGCCGAGACGCTCAAGGACCTGGCCCGCAACGCCCCGCTGACCCGTCCACGCCCCGGTCACGCCGACCTGGCCGGTATGCAGAAGTACGGCTTCGACGAGGCCCGCCCGGTGCTCGAGCGCGCCAGCGCCCGCGAGACCGCGGCCCGCGTCGCCCTCGGCGAGGTCGCGGCCCGGTTCCTCCGCCAGGCGTACGGCGTGACGATCGTCAGCCACGTGGTCGAGCTCGGCACCGTCAAGGCGCCGTACGGCGTGATCCCGTCGTATGACGATGTCGCCAAGCTGGACGCGGATCCGGTGCGCTGCCTGGATGCAGACGCGAGCAAGGCGATGGTCGAGGAGATCGACCTCGCGCAGAAGGCGGGCGACACGCTCGGCGGTGTCGTCGAGGTGGTCGTGGACGGTCTGCCGCCGGGCCTCGGCAGCTACGTGCACTGGGACCGCCGGCTCGACTCCAAGCTGGCCGGCGCGCTGATGGGCATCCAGGCGATCAAGGGGGTCGAGCTCGGCGACGGCTTCGAGCTGGCCAGGACGCCGGGGTCGAAGGCGCACGACGAGATCGTCGCCGAGGACGGTGTGGTACGGCGGGCCAGTGGACGGTCGGGCGGCACCGAGGGCGGCATGAGCACCGGCGAGACGCTCCGGGTCAGGGCCGCGATGAAGCCGATCGCGACAGTGCCGCGGGCGCTGCGCACGATCGACACCACCACCGGCGAGGCCGCGGCCGCGCACCACCAGCGGTCCGACGTCTGCGCCGTACCGGCCGCGGGCATCGTCGCGGAGGCGATGGTGGCGCTGGTACTCGCGGAGGTCGCGCTGGAGAAGTTCGGTGGCGACTCGGTGACGGAGACGTCGCGCAACCACCAGACGTACCTGGCGAACCTCCCGTCGACCATCACGCCGCGGGAGTGGGCAGAGTGAGTCCGGTCTTCGTCCTGGTAGGACCACCGGGATCGGGCAAGTCGACCATCGCGGCGAAGCTGGCCGAGCGGCTCGGCGTGCCGCACCACGACACCGACACGGCGATCGAGGCCGATGCCGGCAAGCCGATCTCGGACATCTTCGTCGATCACGGCGAAGAGCACTTCCGCAGGCTCGAGCGGGCCGCGATCGTCGACGCGCTGAAGGACGACCAGATCGTCGTATCGGTGGGCGGCGGCGCGATCCTCGACCCGGACACCCGTGCCGACCTTGCCGGACAAACCGTGATTTTCCTGGACGTATCCCTCGGCGAGGCGGTCAAGCGGGTCGGTCTCGGCGTCGCCCGTCCGCTGCTGCTCGGCAACGTGCGGACCCAGCTTCGCAACCTGATGGAAGCGCGCCGGCCGCTGTACGTCGAAGTAGCCAAGTTGATCGTGCTCACCGACAACCGCACCCCGGACTCGATCGCCGACGAAATCCTGGAGCACCTCGGATGATCGAGCGGACCCGGATCCGGGTGGCCGCGGCGGCGCCGTACGACGTTGTCATCGGCAACAATCTGCTGGGCGAGCTGCCCGGGCTGCTGGGCGACGGCGTCCAGCGGGTCGCCGTCATCCACCCGCGGGCGTTGCGGACCAGCGGCGACGCGATCCGCGACGACCTCACGGCCGGCGGGTACACCGCGCACGCGATCGAGATCCCGGACGCCGAGGACGCCAAGACCGCCGAAGTACTCGCGTACTGCTGGTCGGTGCTGGGGCAGGCCGGCTTCACCCGATCCGACGCGATCGTCAGTGTCGGCGGCGGTACGACGACCGACCTGGCCGGCTTCGTCGCCGCGACCTGGCTGCGTGGCGTGAAGGTCGTGCACATCCCGACCACGCTGCTCGGCATGGTCGACGCCGCTGTCGGTGGCAAGACTGGGATCAACACGGCCGAGGGCAAGAACCTGGTCGGAGCCTTCTGGGAGCCGGCCGGCGTCCTGTGCGATCTCGCCGCGCTGGAGACCCTGCCTCGCAACGACTACGTGAGTGGTCTCGCCGAGGTGGTGAAGTGCGGGTTCATCGCGGACCCGGTGATCCTCGACCTGGTCGAGAAGGATCCGGCTGCCGCGTCGAGCCCGTCGTACGACGGGACCGAGGAGCTCATCGCGCGGGCGATCCAGGTGAAGGCGGACACCGTCGGCGCGGATCTGCGTGAGCGGACCACCATCGCGGGCGGACCGATCGGCCGCGAGGCGCTCAACTACGGGCACACCCTGGGTCACGCGATCGAGCGGGTCGAGCGCTACAAGTGGCGCCACGGCGCCGCGATCAGCATCGGCATGGTCTTCGTCGCCGAGCTCGCCCGCGCCGCTGGCCGCCTCGACGACAGCACGGCCGAACGGCATCGCGCCGTACTGGAATCACTCGGCCTGCCGGTGAAGTACCGCGCCGACGCCTGGCCGCACCTCCAGGACGCGATGAAGCTCGACAAGAAGACCCGCGCCGACCGCCTCCGCTTCGTCATCCTCGACGCCCTCGCCAAACCCACCATCCTCGAGGCCCCCGACCCGAGCTTGCTGATCGCGGCGTACGCCGAAATCAGCTGAACCCCTGGCCGGATCCGGTCATCGGCCGGACAGGCCCTTGTCATTCGCTGGAAAGCCCCCAAGGATGCTTGGCGAGCATCATGGAAAGGGCTTTCCAAATGGGCATGAAGCTGGGGAGAAAAGCATGCGTCGCTGGATAGCACTGGCTGCCGCAACAGTCCTGGCCGTGGCAGGCTGCTCGGGCGGATCGTCGGGCGGGACCGAACTGTCGAAGGAACCCGTGACCTTGCGATTCACCTGGTGGGGCGCGGACGCCCGGCACCAGCGGACTCAGCAGGTGATCGACCTGTTCCAGAAGGAGCATCCGAACATCACCATCAAGGGTGAGTTCAAGGACTGGAACGGCTACTGGGACGCCCTCGCCACCACAGTCGCCGCGAACGACGCCCCCGACATCATCCAGATGGACGAGCTCTATCTCGCGTCGTACGCCGACCGCGGTGCCCTGCTCGATCTGAAGACCCAAGGCGAGCACCTCAAGCTCGACGGGATCGATCCGAAGGCCTTGGCCACGGGCTCGATCGACGACAAGCAGTACGCGCTCCCGGTCGGACTCGCGTCGCTCTCGGTCGTCGCCAACACAGACCTCTTCGCGAAGTACGGCGTACCGCTGCCGAACGACAACACGTGGACCTGGGACGACCTGTGGGCGACCGCCGCGAAGTTCTCGGCGGCCAGCGGTGGCAAGGTGATCGGCCTGCAGTCGTACGGAATGGACGGCGGCGGGCTGAACCTGCGCGCCCGGCAGCAGGGCAACTCGATCTACGACCAGGCCGGCAAGGTGGTGGTCAAGCCGGAGATCGTCAAGGACTTCTTCGAGCAGGGGGCCAAGCTGTCGAAGGACGGTGTCATCCCGAAGCCGGGCCTGCTGATCGAACAGGCGAGCGCCACCCTCGACCAGTCGGGGACGGGGACCAACACGGCCGCGCTCGGGTTCTGGTGGAACACACAGCTGACGTCGCTGACCAAGGCGAGTGGTCAGCACCTCAAGCTGCTCAAACTCCCGGGGGAGTCGCAGACTCAGACGCCTGGTGCGTACTACAAGCCGTCGATGTTCTGGTCGATCTCGTCGCGCAGCAAGCACCCAGCCGAGGCGGCCTTGTTCGTGGACTTCCTGGCGAACAGCAAGGAGGCGGGCGACATCTTGCTGACCGACCGCGGCGTACCGGCGAACAAGTCGGTACTGGCGGCGATCACGCCGAAACTCGGCTCGACCGACAAGGAAGCGGCCGACTACCTCAGCGCGATCAAGGTGTCCGACCCGCCGCGGGTGACGCCGAACGGTGGCAGTGGGATCGACGACATCATTCGCCGGCACGCCGAGGACGTGCTCTTCGGCCGGCAACCCGCCGACAAGGCCGCCAACGCCTTCGTCACCGAACTCCAGAAAGAGATCGACTCAGCCTCCTGAAAGGGCCTGCATGTCTGACCGCAAGCACCGGATCGCCATCGTCGGCACCGGCGGGATCGCCAACGCCCACGCGCAGGCGGTGACCTCCCTGCCGGAGCGCGCCTCGTTGGTGGCGGCCGTTGACGTCGACCTGGACCGGGCGAAGGAGTTCGCGGCCAAGTGGGACATCCCGGCGGTGTACCCGAGCCTGGCCGAGCTCCTCGCCGCCGGTGACGTCGACCTGGTTCACCTGTGTACGCCGCCGAGCTCGCACGTGCCGCTCGCCGCGGAGTGCCTGGCGGCGGATGTCGACGTACTGGTGGAGAAGCCGCCGACGCTGTCGCTGGACGAGCTCGACTCGCTGCTCGACGCGGAGAGCAAGTCCGCTGCTCAGGTTGTCTGTGTCTTCCAGCACCGCTTCGGCTCCGGCGCGGTGCGCTTGCGTCAACTGGCGGCGGACGGTGTCCTCGGCCGGCCGTTGGTTGCCTTGTGCAACACGACGTGGTTCCGCGACGACGCGTACTTCGCGGTGCCGTGGCGCGGGACCTTCGAGGTCGAGGGCGGCGGGCCGACGATGGGGCACGGTATCCACCAGTTCGACCTGCTCCTGTCGATCCTCGGCCCGTGGCAGCAGGTCACCGCGATAGCCGCCCGGCAGGCCCGCCCGACCAAGACCGAGGATGTCTCGATGGCTCTGGTCACCTTCGAGAACGGCGCGGTCGCCTCAGTCGTCAACTCCCTGGTCTCGCCGCGCGAAACCTCGCAGCTCCGCTTCGACTACGAGAACGCGACGGTCGAGCTCGAGCACCTCTACGGCTACACGAACGACGACTGGACGATCACCCCGGCCCCCGGCACCGAGGCAGTCGCTGAGGCATGGTCTGCCGATCTGGAAGATGTCCCCAGCGGCCACACGGCTCAGTTGGCTGCGGTGTTGGACGCCCTCACCTCTGGCGAGCCCGCACCCGTTCCGTTGGTTGAAGCCCGCAACACCCTCGAACTGGCCGCCGCCATCTACGCCTCCGCCTTTACCGGCAAACCCATCAGCCGAGGCGAGCTGCTCCAGGGCACGCCGTACGCTCACCGCATGGGCGGACCGGGCGCACCCTGGAGCTCCACGACCTAGCGGAAGTCGAGATCGACCATGCCGCCGAGCTGGACGAGCTTGCCGCGGTCCACGCGGGTTGTGCCAGGGCTCAGGGTGAGGCCCCCGCCGCCCTTCAGGGAGGCGGGGGCGTCGAGGAGCCGGCCGAAGTGGTCGAGCACCTGGGTCTCGATCCGGACTTCTTCACCGAGCTTGAGCGGAGGCGACTCGTTCCAGGACCGGAGGAAGACCAATCCGTCGGCGGCCTCGGCGACGTACCACGGACCGGGCTTGCCGCGGACGATCCAGCGTTGCCGCATCGCCGCGACGCGGTCGTCGACCCGGTACCAGCGCTGCTTGGCCAGCAGATCCGGCTTCTGGTCGAACTCGACGAAGGCGTACGCCGCGATGCCTTCGGTGGGCGCGGCCGGGTGAGTCGCGTCCGGCGGGTTGATCACGGTCTTCTCCCTGGCCGCGGCAGCCGGGTCGCCTCCGACGACCGTCTGTTGCATCGCCTTGCCGTTGCCTTCGCAGCCGTAGCGCAATCCTTGCGGAGCAGCGCTGAACGCGACCGTTGTGCTCGGCCCGCCGATGCCCCAGCTCATCACCTTCAGGCCGTGCCCGACGTCGATCGCGGCGTTGTGGTTCTCCATCGCGTCGACGCAGGTCTTTGCGGCGGCGGCCTTCTGCGCGGCGGTGAGCGGGCCGAGGTTGATGTGGACGTCCGGCAACGTCGGTGCCTTCGCCGTGCTCGATGTCGGTGTGCTCGAAGTCGGTGTGCTCGGTGATGGCGTGGTGGCCGGGCCGGGCTGGGACTTCTGGTGGTTGTTCGCCGCGAACAGCACGCCACTCGCGACGAGGGCGATGGACGCGGCCGCGCCGGCCGGCACGAGCCAGCCGCGGTGGCGCCGGGCCGGGGCGAGGAGGCCGGCGAGGCTCGCGCGCGCTCGAGCCAGCCGGGACTTGACGGTTCCTTCGGGTACGCCGAGCGCCCGCGCCGCCTCGGCCATCGAGCACTCCGACCAGACGACGAGCTCGACCACCTCGCGTTGTTTCGCGGACAGCTTGCCGAGCACGCGGCGGATTTCGCTCATCGCGCGTTCGTCATCCACCTTCGCCGCGGTGGTGGCGGAGTGGTCGGGCGTACTGCCGAGCTCGAGCAGCTCGATCCGGTCCCGCAGCGCTGTCTGCCGCCGGGACGAGCGCAGTACGTTGCTGCATTCGTGCCCGGCCATCACCAGCAGCAGTGGCCGGGCGGAGTCGAGCGCCAGCGGGTCGATCTGGCCCGCGCGGGCGCGCCGCCAGACCGCGGTGAAGGTCGCCTGTACGACGTCCTCCGCCGCCGACCAGGACGCCGTACGGCGGAAGGCGAAGTTGTAGACGGCGTCACTGTGCCGGTGGAACAGCTCTGCGAGGGCCGGCTCGTCGGCGGACCGGAGCCGGTCCCACAGCTCCCGGTCCAGCGTCGCCGTCTGTCCAGGGCTGTTCCCCATCGGCACCCCCAGCGTTGGTGTACTCATACCCGGGAGAGTCCGGCTGTCAGGTTCCGGTTCCCTCCAGCTGCGACGGGAGGTCGCGCGTGTGCAGCACGTCCAGCCTGGAAACCGCTCTGGTCAGGATGACGTAGAGGCGGTTCAAGCCGCGGGGTCCGGCCTCGACGATGTCAGCCGGCTCGATCGCGATCACGTGGTCGTACTCGAGCCCCTTCGCGAGGCTCGCCGGTACCACGGCCACCCGCCCGTCACCGTCCGGCGGAACCGCCGGGATCCCGGCCGCCTTCAGCGCGTCCGCGAGTACGGCGATCTGGTCGTCTGCCGCGATCACGCCGATCGACCCTTCCTGCGTGAGCGCGGCCCCGACGGCGTCCACGCAAGCGACCGCGAGATCGTCGACGCGGGTGATCGACAGTTCGCCGTCCGAGCGGAATGAGATCGTCGGCGGCACGGAGACTCTGAGCGGTTTCAACAGCCGGTTCGCGAGTTCGACCACGGCGGCGGGGACGCGGTACCCGGTTGTGAGGGCAATTTGGTCGGCTTCGGGCTTTCCGAGCTGGTGCAGCTGTTCGGTCCAGGTCTGCGCGGCCCAGGGCGTCGTACCTTGGGCCAGGTCGCCGAGGACGGTGATCGAGCCGTGTTCGCTGCGCCGGGCGATCGCGCGGCACTGCATGGGGGAGAGGTCCTGGGCTTCGTCGACGATGACATGGCCGTACGTCTGGCCGCGTTCGAGCAGGGCCGCGACCTCGTCCAGGAGTACGGCGTCGGCGGCAGTCCAGCGCGCGCTTTTTGCCTTCCGCGGGCGGGGCCAGGCAATGGCTTCTTGTTCTTGTGGACTCAGGATGCCGTCGGCGGCCTCGGCGAGTCGATGGCGATCACTCAGAAGCTCGGCGAGGACCTCGTCGGCTTTCACCTTCGGCCAGACGGCGTCGACCGCGGGTGTGGCGGCGCGTGCCATCCGTCGCAGCCAGACGGCGTTGCAGTTTTGGCCGCGCGCCTCGGCCTGCCGCTGGAGCGCCGCGACGATCCGCGCGATTACGCGTTCCCGGCCGATCAGGTACGCCGTCGCATCCGCTCGCGCCTCGGCGACCATGTCCTCGAACTCGTGCTGATTGACCCGCCAGCGGTACGACTCGTCCGGCGCGACGATGGCCTGCTCCGGCCGGCCGATCCGCGCGTACACCAGGTTCCGCAGTACGTCGGCCATCCGGGCGTCGTGTTTGACGATGGCCGCGTCCGGCTCGTCGACGGCTCTGATCTCGACGGTCAGCAGCTGCTCGATCGTGGTCTGCTCGACGTCGACCTCACCGAGCGTCGGGAGTACGGCGGAGATGTAGTGCAGGAACGCCTTGTTCGGCCCGAGCACCAGGACACCCGTCCGCTGCAGCCGGCTCCGGTGCGCGTAGAGCAGGTACGCCGCCCGGTGCAGCCCGACCGCGGTCTTCCCGGTGCCGGGCGCACCTTGCACGCACACCGAAACATCCAGCTCGGTCCGGACCACCTCGTCCTGCTCCGGCTGGATCGTCGCGACGATGTCCCGCATCGGGCCAACACGAGCCCGCTCGATCTCCCGGCGCACCAACGCACTCGTCCCGCTCGCCCCGATCGGCTGGCCGGCCCCTGGCTCCTGGCCCGGCCCGAGCTGCTCGTCCTCGAAACTAGTCAGGGTGTTGGCAGATCAGCCGAAGCGGCGCCGGCTTTCGATGCCGCGTGGTTCCGCCGCCGATGCGCGGTAGAACGCCGTCGACACCGGGGCTCGCCAGTCGATCACCAGCGGCGGCCGGCCGATGGCATCCGAGATGTGCCGGCGACCGAGGTAGTAGCGCTGGCCACGATGGTCGCCGGCGGAGGAGTCGCCGTACTGGATCAGGCCGAAGAACGGCGGGCTGTCGCCCTCCTCGGCCATGTCCCGCGCGAGGGTCTTCAGGTAGTACCCGAGCCGCTCGGCCGTGTACCGGTCGCCCCAGGTGTCTTCGCCGACGACCACGTTCTCCCGGGCGCCTGCGACCATTCGCCGCAGCGCCTTCCGGCACCGTTCGGCGTACGCGCGTTCGGCCGCCAAATCCCGCATCCGCCCTCCGATCGGCAAAAGCTTAACCCGGTCAATCTTTTGACTAGGTTAACATGTGCCCATGACCGGACTGCGGGCACGGAAGAAGCAGCAGACCCACGACGCGCTGTCGGAAGCGGCGATCGCGCTGTTCCTCGAGCGCGGCTTCGACGAGGTGTCGGTCGCCGACATCGCCGCGGCCGCCGACGTCTCCAAGCCGACGCTCTTCAAGTACTTCGCCACCAAGCAGGACCTCGTCCTGCACCGCTTCGCCGACCACCAGCACGAAGCGGCCCGCGTCGTGCAAGCGTCCACAAAGCCACCCGCCGAGGCGTTGCGCGACCATTTCCTGGACGGTCTCGAACGCCGCGACCCGGTCACCGGCCTGAACGACCATCCGCAGGTGCTCGCGTTCTACCGCCTCGTCTTCACCACGCCCGCACTGGAAACCCGCCTGACGCAGTTCATCGCCAGCGACCAGCAGGCCCTGGCCGAGGCCCTGGGCAACAACCTGCGAGCCGAGGTGACAGCTGCCTGCCTGTTCTCGGTCCACCAGGTCCTCAGCCGCCGCAACTGGCAAGCCATGACCTCCGGCCTCACAGCCGACAAGTACTACCCAACCGCCCGCGCCGAGGCAGTCACCGCCTTCAAGTCCCTGCCAACCTGACCAATCTGAGTAGGGTGGTGCCGTGACTGATGTGAGTGTGCGGCGGGTGCTGGTGTTGAACGGGCCCAACCTCGGGCGGCTCGGGTCCAGGGAGCCGGAGAAGTACGGTACGACGACGTACGCCGACCTGGTCGCCGAGTGCGAGAAGACCGGCGCCGAGCTGGGCCTGGAGGTCGAGGTCCGGCAGACCGACGACGAGGCCGAGCTGGTTGGCTGGCTGCACGAGGCTGCAGACGGCGAGCTCCCCGTCGTACTGAATCCGGCCGCGTTTACGCACTACTCCTATTCCCTGCGCGACGCCTGTGCGCAGCGGACGGCGCCGCTGATCGAGGTCCATCTGACCAATCCGGCCGCTCGCGAGGAGTTCCGGCACATCAGCGTGGTCTCCGCCGTTGCGAACGGCACGATCGCCGGCTTCGGCGTGGACTCCTTCCGTCTCGCCCTCCGGGCGATCAGCACGCTCTGAAACCTTCGCGCAGCGGCTCGCATCAAGGCAGGTGAAGGGGCCGATTTCACCGGACAGGCGGACAAGAGATCGGGGTGAGACGCCGGTGAAACGCGGGTGGGTCACGCTAGGCGTTGGGTCGTGATACCGCCCGTCACCGGTTTTAAGGCTGGCTGAAGGTTCGGGGGCACGATCGGAATCGACGATATTTGGGGGTTCGTGTGACTGCGGATTCGATCCGTTCCGTTCATCAACGCTCTGGGGGAGTGACAAGTATGACGACGCAACAACGTATTCCTGTCTGGGTGAAGGCGCTGGACCCGCTGTCGCAGTTCGGGTTGGTGCACGCGCTCAGGCAGCGGCCGGAGATCGCCCTGATCAGCGACGCCGACCTGGCCTCGCTTCAGCAGAGCCAGCCGGCCGACCATCGCGCCGCCCCGCCAGTGGTCGCGTTGGTCGCCGTCGACTCGCTGGACACGGTGGCTGTCCAGGTGCTCCGGTCGGCGACACAGCGGGGGTGCCGCCGGACCGTGCTGATCGGCAGCACGATCGACGACGACGCGCTGATGACCGCGGTCGAGCTGGGGGTGTCCGGAGTGCTTCGCCGCACCGAGGCAACGGCCGACCGTATCGTGCACCTTCTGCAGTCCGCCGCCGCGGGTGACGGCAGCCTGCCTCCCGATTTGCTGGGCCGGTTGCTCGGTCAGGTGTCCCGGATGCAGCGGCACGTGCTGGCACCGCGTGGGCTGTCCCACACCGGGCTGTCCGACCGCGAGACGCAGGTACTGCGGCTGGTGGCCGACGGCAAGGACACCCAGGAGATCGCCCGCGAGCTGTCCTACTCCGAGCGGACGGTGAAGAACGTCCTGCACGACGTGACCAGCCGCCTGCAACTGAAGAACCGCTCGCACGCCGTCGCCTACGCCCTCCGCGAAGGCCTCATCTAACTCCATCCAGCGCCGGCCCTCGCCTCGTGCGAGGGCCGGCGTCGCGTGCTCACCACCGCAGCACGAAGTCAGGCGGCTGCGACCGCAGTGGCATCACCAGCACCGGCGGACTCACCACCGGCAGCGCGAGCCCGGGAATCGTCCCGGTCAGCGCCCGCTGTCCCAGCAGGTCCCGGCGGAACACCAGTATGGCGACCTTGAACCGCCCACTCTTGTCCGTCACCGCCTGCTGCGACCCGAGCCCGTCCTTCCAGTTCAGTACGACGGACCGGCTCGGCGGGAAGTTGATGCCGGAGGCAAGCACGACCTGCCCCGGCCGGACCACTGGCGGCTCCACGGTCAGCGCCGGCGTCAACGTCGTACCGGAAACATCGACCGGCACCGAGAAGGGCGCCACAGCACCCGAGGCGGTCGCGGAAACCTGGACGACCCCCGACCGCTTGCCCAGCGCGGAAGGCATGAACCGTACGGCGATCTCGCACGTCTTCCCCGGCAGTACCGAAGCGCAGGACGGCGTCGAGGTGAAGTCGGCGACCGACGGCACCCCGGTCACGGCGAGCGGTACGTTGCCCGTGTTCGTCACCACGATCGACTTCGGAGCACTCGGCGACAACAGGATCTGCGGCCCGAACACCAACGCCTTCGGCGCGACCGTCATCGACGCCACCGTCGGCCCAGGCGACCCCACGCCGCTCAACCCGACGGTTACAGCCGGCGGACTCTTCACCGCCGGATCACCCGACACCGCCCGGAACACCACCGACCCGCTCCGCGTCCCCGTCTTCCGCGGCGCGAACGTCACCGGCACATCGCACGAAGTCGCAGGCATCACCATCGCACACGAGCCAAGCGAAATCCCGAAGTCCTCACCGATCACCGAGGCAGTGACCTCGAGCGCCACATCACCCGTGTTCCGCAGCGTCACCTTGGAAGCCGCCGAGGTCCCGAGCTTCTGCGCCGGGAACACCAACTTCCCCGGTACGACGCTCAGTCCCGCGACCGGTGTAGCCGTCGTACCCGCGCCGCTCAATCCCGCCGACACAGACGGCCCCGCGAGATATCCCTGCACACTCGGCAGCGTCAGCAGTCCGTTGACACGCCCTGCCGCCGTCGGAGCGAACCGCGCGTCGGCTGGGCAGCTCTCACCTCGATGCAGCGTCACCTTGCACACGTTGCTCCCAGCAACAAACGGTGCGGCGACGCTCGTCGGCCCAGCCGCCGCCGGCCCGTTCCCCACGTTCCGAACCACCAGCTGCCGCAGACTCGACGACTTCCCAATCTTCACCGCCCCGAAGTCCACCGTCGCCGGCTCCACCACCAGCTGTGCCGGCCGCCTTCGTACGTAGACGTCGTACGACTCATCGGTGTCCGTGGCAACCAACTGCGAGCTGGATTCGAAGGCCGTGAACGCGCCGTCAGCACTCAGCGAGGGATCTCCGCTGTAGCCTCCCTCCGGTACGGCGCCCTCCGCCGACAGCGAGACACGTTCGCTGAACCGTTGACCCGCATTGGCGAAGTCAGGCTCCAGGTAGCGCACGTAGACGGCAGTCCGGCCGTTCCCTGGCTCCGTGACGAGGTCGCTCGCCTCCGAGGCGAACCCGACGGTCGATCCGTCGTCCGACATCGACGGGGTGTAGCTCCAGTCATCGCCACCTACGGTCGGCTTGCCCGCCGCGGCGGAGACCAGCACGGTCTTCCCGCTCGGGATGTCCCGCGCCCACACCTGGCTCGGCCTGCCGAAAACGCTCGCGCCCTCGCCCTCATCGCTCTCGCCCTCGGTGACGAACGCGACGCGGTCACCCGACGCCGACAGCGACGGCGCATAGGTGCCGAGTTCGTCGATCTTGCCGTCGGGCAGCTGCGAGACCAGGATCGTCTTGCCGTCGGTCCGGTCCCGGCGGTAGACCTGCGTGGTGTCCGCGGCCGGCCGGTCGATGATCGCCGACGACTCGAAGGCCACATAGCGCCCGTCGGCGGACAGCGATGGTTGGATACCGGTGAGCGTCGCGCCCGAACTGTCCTTGCTTGCGATCTCCGGTGCGCCCGCGAACGTCCCGTCACCTCCGGTGTCCGCACGGGTCAGGACGACGTCCTGGTAGCCGGCACCGGCGAACCGGTACTGCTTGTTCGGGCCGTACGCGGTCAGGAAGGCCGCGGACGGCTCGGCCGTGCTCGGCCGGAAGCCGACGTACGCCGTACAGCCGGTGTTGGCCGGAACGATCTTGCCTTGCACACAAGGCTTGGGCAGGTTGGGATCGGGGTTCTCGGCACCGACGAGCGCGAGATCGCAGCTACCGGACTCGAAGCCGATCTCCTGCGTGCTCGACTGTGGTTCGACGGCGATGGCGACGTACCGCACCTGGCCGATCGGACGGTCGCCGGCGTCGGCGAGCGGGAGGCCGGCGTTGGTTCGGTCGGAGCTGGGCCAGACAGGACCGCTTGCCGGAATCGGTGTGCAGTCCGCGGCGGCCTTCGTCACCGTCTTGGTGGTCGGCAGGCTTCTGAGCTTGACGCAGCTGCCGTTCGCTACCAGTGCGACGGCCATCTGGCCCTCGGGCGTTGCCCCGTTCAGCCTCAGCATGCCCAGACCCTTGCCGGCACAAGCGCTGTACTTGAGGTTGATCGTGCAGCTCGCGTTCGCGGCGAGGTCGCCTTGGCAGGTACTGCGTACGACGTCGAACCCCGAGCCCGGATCGACTGTCGGCGGCCCGGCGAAGCTGATCGCCCGGTCCGTGTCGACCTTCAAGGACCGTTCCCCGCCGGCGCCCAGGTCGATCAGCGTGCCGATCTCGTGCGTCGAGTTGTCGGCCTCCGTCAGCGTCAGCTTCAGCGCGTCCGATCGTGGGTCCAGCCGGGCTGGGAAGGCGACCGTCTTGCCGTCACCTGCCAGCGATGGCTGGCACTGGCGGGAGAAGAACACGTAGCCACACGGCCGCTGGTAGCGCAGGTCGGTCGTCGTACCGGAGATCTGGTGCGTGCCTGAGCCGTCGGCGACCACAGTGCGTTTGGTCAGCCCGTCCTGCGCGTTGTAGGCAACGCGCGTTCCGTCACCGGAGATCGACGGCTGCCCGACCTCGCCGTGCCGGCCGAACTGTCGGATGTCGTTGTTCGCCTGGTTCCGCACGTTGATCGTGTCCGGGCTTCCGTCGCCACCCGCACCGGTCCGGTACGCCACGAACTGGCCGTTGTCACTGATCGACGGGTCCTGGTGTACGCCGGTGTTCGTCGACACATGCGAAGTCGTACCGACGATGCGGGAGTCGCTGGTGCCGCGGCCGGTCAGGCTGTCCTCCAGCCAGGTCGACCCGGCGTCGTCAGGACGCACGAAGAGGGTGGCGGTTCGCGCACCGACCGCCTTCGGGGTGAACTTCACCAGATACGCGCAGCTCTGCCCGGGCCGGAGTGGCTTGCCGGTGCACTGGTCGCCGTCGATCGCGAAATCGGTGGATGGCAGGAAGGGCTCGTCGAGCCGCAGCAGGGACAGGCCGTCGTTCGTGACGATGACGGCTTTCGCGCCGGACGTCGTACCGACCGCGGCCGTGCCGAAGTCGAGCGGGTTCGGGCCGACCGTCAGGCTGCTCTTGCGTTGCGCGTGATAGACGTCGGAGTCGCTGTCCGCGTCGCCGCTGGTGTCCAGGACGTCGCGACTCGCGAACGTCAGCTGGGTTCCGTCCGGGGTGATCGCCGGGAACCTGTCCCACCCCGACGAGCCGGAACCGGGTGGTCGGACCGAGATCAGCTCGTTGCTGCTCCGGCCGTTCGACAGATCCTTCGTCAAGTCGCGCGCGATGATCCGGGCGGCCGGCAGCGTGCCTACGCCGAGGTTCGTCGCGGCGGACTGGTAGGCGATCGTGTATCCGTCGCCGGACAGCTGCGGTGTCTCGGAGTACTCGTTCCCGGCGGTGCCGTCCGGACCCGACGAGGCGAGGATGGTGCGCGGCCCGGGCAGATTCCGGACGTACACCTGCAAGCCCTGGTCCGAGGCACCGGTGAAGGCGATCCGGGTGCCGTCGTCGGAGACCGACGGTTCGTCGGCGCGGTCCGGTATCGAGTCATCCGGCAGCAGTGACACCAGTGTGGTCGGGCCCGGCTTATAGGTCCCGTCGCCTCCGGCGTCCGTGTCGTGCAGGTACACCTGGCTCTGCTCCGGCGTCTTGTCCGGGGAGGCGTCCGGCCGACCCAGAGTCGTGTCCGAGACGTACCCGACCCAGCGCCCGTCGGCCGAGACCGTCGGCCCGGATCCGTCCATCACGACGTTGCCGGTGCCGGTCACGCTCACGATGCGGGCCGGGCCGAAGTTGCCCGCGGCACCGGGATCCCGCCAGGCCGCGACAACGTTGCGCGCCGAGTAACCGCCGATCCGGTAGACGGTGTCGCCAAGGTGAATTCCGCCCGAGAAGGGTGCGACGTCGGGGATCCGGTACTCGACGTACGCCGTACAGGTCGACTGCGGCGCCATCGGTTGGCCGGGGCGGCAGGCATTGGCTGGGGCTGCCTCCGGAAGAACCAGCTTCAGCTGGCAACCCGGTGATGTCAGGCGCGGTGTCTGCGGGCTGGACATCGTGTTCTGGATGGTCAGCGCGACCATCCTCAGCTCGTCCGCCCGCGTGATGCCGATGTCGAACCTGGGCTGAGGCCGGCCTTCCTCGGCCGGTTTGGGCTGGGTCGCCGTCGGCAGCTGCCAGGGGTACTGACTGGGACCTGTGCAGTCCTCCGCGGCCTGCGCCTGCGGGGTGAAGAGGTTGACGCGTGGGCATTCGCCACCGCCGGTCAGCTTGACCGCGGTCTGTCCCGCGGCGGACGACGTCGCCGGAAATCGCAGTACGGCGTCCATTTCGTCACCGCAGGCCGAGCTCGCGATGAACTTGAGCTGCACCGCGCAGGTCGCGCCGGGCTGAAGGGTCGCCGCACAGGTGCTGGAGGTAATCGTGAAGGCGGAGTCGCCTTCGATCACCGGGCCGGTGTCGGGGTAGACGACCGGCAGGGTGCCGGTGTTCTTCACCGTGACGCTCGACTCCGCGGACGTACTGAACGCACCGAAGTCCAGCACCGGGTAAAAGTGGTAGTCGACCTCGGCGGGGTGTCCGGCGATGGTCAGCTCGAGGCTGTTCGGTGCGACCGACTGCTCCACCTGCGCGACCAGCGTGCGGCCGTCCCGGGACAGCTGCGGTACGCAGTCCCCGTCACCATCGTCGCCGTCTGCGATCGCGATGGTGCAGCGAGGCATCCGCTGGTACGGCAGATCGTTCGGGGTGTTGGTCACCGGCTTCACCACCGGGTGCTCCGGATCGCGGCGGTTGACGGTGAAGATCTGCTGGTCCTGGGCATGGTTCAGCCGCGACGTCTCCCGGTCGCCGATGAAAGCGATCAGACCGGCATCACCGGAGATCGACGGCGCCGCAGCGCTGTGCCCGTCGTCCGGAACCGTGGTGTCGGTGCCGCTGGTCAGATCCCGCAACGACAGCGACGATCTGGTGTTCTCCGTGCCGGTTTCATAGACAACCCACTGCCCATTCGCACTGATGGCGGACCGGTACGACGGATCGCCCGCGGCCCGCGAGACGATGTCGAGACTCGGCTCCTCCTGCGCCGCGGCAGCGTCGCGGCTGGTGGAGAGCACGGCGAGGCCCGCCGTCAGTAGGCTGGCGGCGGCGATGATGGCGGTCGGGACGCGCGGAATACGGCTCACGCTGTCCAGCAAAGCTTTGACTGGTCACGGCAGGCAGAGCGTGACGTGCTGCTGCCGGGGCAGCAGGTCGTGCCCAACCAGGCAAACCGCCCCAACCGAGTGCCGCGCGACTCTACCGTGGCAGGGTGATCTCCGAAGCCGATGGCGCCCTCGCCGCGTTGCTGCGCCGCGAGTTGCTCGACGCCGCCCGGGTCCAGGTGGTGTTCGACCCGCCCACCAAGGAGTGGGCGGCGAAGCGCAACGGCCCTGCGGTGAACCTGTTCCTCTACGACATCCGCGAGGACACCCGGCGCCGGGCCAGTGGGCTCGTGCCGCGCTTCAACGAGAACGGCCGGATGGTCGCCCGGCACACGCCGCCGCGGATCTTCCGGCTGTTCTACCTGCTGAGCGTTTGGGGTCAGCGCGTCGAGGACGAGCACGGGTTGCTCGGTCAGCTGCTCGACACGCTGCTGGTGCACGACGTCGTACCGGCGGATTTGTTGCCTGAGGCACCTTCACCGGTCGGGCTGTCGGTCGGGCTGCCACCGGAGGACGACCGTTCGTTCGCGGATGTGTGGTCGGCGCTCGGCGGGGAGTTGCGGCCGTCGATCGACGTGGTGTTGTCGCTGCCGATCGAGGCCGGCCGCTTGACCACCGCCGGACCTCCGATCAGCGAGCCGTTGCAGGTCGAGCTCGCCGAACTCGAATGAGCTCGCACCTCCGGCACCTGCTGGGCCGCCTGGCCCTGGTCGAGGACCGGGTCCGCGCGCTCGTCGACCTGCGCCGCGCCGCCGACCCGGCGCCGAACGACGCCTTCCGCGGCCTCTATCTCACCCCTGCGGCGATCGACGGCATCCTGGCCGGGCGGCCCACCGCACCGCCCGACCTGACCGACCGGCTCGCCGCAGTCGAGGCGGAGGCCGACATCGCCGAGGTCGACGGTACGACGCCACGGCTCCGGCAGCTCGTGCGCTCGTTCGAGCTGACCGAGCTGGACACCGAGATCCTGCTAGCCGTACTCGCGCCCGATCTGGACGCGCGGTTCGAGCAGCTGTACGGGTACTTGAACGACGACGTGTCACAACGCCGGGCGACACCGCGGCTGGTCTTCGACCTGCTCGGCGTACCAGCGGCCGATCCAGTGGCTCGCGGGCGACTCGATCACGCCGCACCTCTGATCGCGGGCGGTCTGGTCGAGGTCGAGGGTGCGACTCGGCCGTTCCTGACCAGGGCTTTGCGGGTGCCGGATCCGGTGACGGCGTACCTGGTGGGTGGGCAGGCGACGGAGCCGCTGCTGCTGGATGTCGTCGTACCGCCGCCGCTTGTCGTGTACGGCGAACTCGAGGAGCGGATCGTTCGCGGCCTGCAACCAGGTCGGCCTGTCTATCTACGGGAGACGGCGGGCAGCGCGGCATGCGGGTTGGCGGCGGCGGCCTTCGCGAAGCTGGATCTGGGTGTGTTGTCGCTCGACCTCGCGCGCGTGCCTCGCGATCTCGATCCCGCGGTCTTCGCCCGTACGGCGGCTCGCCAGGCGCGGCTAAGGTCCGCCGGGATTCTCGCCGGATCGGTCGAAGCGGCCGGGGTTGACGTACTGCGGGCTCTCGCGGTCGTGCCGGTTCCCGTCGTACTGACTGGTGGTGCGACGTGGGATCCGGGCTGGGCTCCGGTGGTTCCGTCGGTGCTGGACGCGCCGAGGTTGACGGCGTCGCAGAGCGCGACGCTCTGGCGGGCTTTGTTGCCGACGGCATCGCCTGAGCTGGATGCGTCGGCCGAGACCGCGGCGTTTAGGTTGGGGGTCGACCAGATCGCCCGGACCGCCGAGGCAGCGACGGTCAGCGCTTCGTTGGACGGGGTACTCGTGACTGGCGACGTGCTACGAGCCGGCGCTCGATCCCAGAATGGCGCCGGGCTCGAACGTCTCGCCCGGCGGATCCAGCCGGCGGTGTCGTGGCACGACCTGGTGCTGCCGGATGAGCAGCTCGCCCGACTGCGCGAACTCACGATCCGGGCGCGTCATCGCGAACAAGTGATCCGCGGCTGGGGGATGCGCCCGGGCGGCGGCCGCGGCGCGGGTGTGTCCGCCTTGTTCACCGGGGAGTCGGGCACCGGCAAAACGCTGTCGGCCGAGGTGATCGCGGGCGACCTCGGAGTCGAGCTGTACGTCGTCGACCTCGCGACCGTGGTGGACAAGTACATCGGCGAGACGGAGAAGAACCTCGAACGCGTCTTCACCGAGGCTACGCGCGTGAACGGCGTACTGCTCTTCGACGAAGCTGACGCACTGTTCGGCAAGCGCTCGGACGTCCAGGACGCGCGGGACCGCTACGCGAACGTCGAGGTCGCGTATCTGCTGCAGCGGATGGAGAGTTTCGACGGGCTCGCCATCCTCACCACCAACTTGCGCGCCAACCTCGACGACGCCTTCAGCCGGCGGCTGGATCTGATCGTGCACTTCCCACAACCATCAGAGCCCGAGCGTCTGCTGCTGTGGGACCGCTGCCTCGGATCTTCTGTCCCACGGGCGGGTGACCTGGACCTCTCGACAGCTGCCCGCTTCGAGTTGTCCGGCGGCGACATCCGGTCCGCTGCGGTCACAGCGGCGTACTACGCGGCGGCCGGTTCGCGCCCGGTCCGCTTGGACGATCTGCTGACCGCGATCGAGCACGAGTACACCAAGCTCGGCCGCCTGCCACCGCGCTGCCCTTAGGTGCACCGCTTGTTTCCCTTCGCCGCGTCCGCGCGGACGTACCGGGGGAGGGGCGCGACCGCGACGCTTGTTCCGAGAGCAGACCAGCTGGAAGGAGTGACCATGCCGACGTACCTGTCGCCCGGTGTCTACGTCGAGGAGGTGGAGGCCGGGCAGCGGCCGATCGAAGGCGTCGGCACCGCGGTCGCCGCGTTCGTCGGCTTCGCGGAGAAGGGCCCGCTGAACACCCCGACCCTGATCACCAACTGGACCCAGTTCACCCAGACCTTCGGCGACTTCGTCGAGGGCTCGTACCTCGCGCACGCCGTTTTCGGCTACATCCAGAACGGCGGCTCAGCGGCGTACATCGTCCGGATCGGCGGCGACGCCACGGATGCTCCCAAGGAGCTTCCGGCAGGCCGGCCGCAGACCACGCTCGGGCACTACAAGGTGACCGCGATCGAGAGCTCCAACGGCAAGTCTCCGGACGTCACCGTGGAGGTCTCCGACAGCGGCGCGGAGAACCCGCCGGAGGGCGCGATCAAGCTGACCGTACGCGCGGGTGGACGACCGACCGAGGAGTACGATCCCGTCGTACCGGATCGGCGTGCGGACAAGGCCAGCAACGCGGCCACCGTGGTGAACGCCAAGTCCAAGCTGGTGAAGCTCGAGGAGCTGGCGCCGTCCGCTGCGGTGGAGGCTGTTGCCAAGGGCAAGAAGTCGCTGGTCGCACCGCCGGTTGCCGTCGAGGGCGTCGGCGCATCCGACTACGTCGGTGACGTCGCCGAGCGGACCGGGTTCTCCGGCCTGGAGGCGATCGAGGACGTGACGATCGTCTCGGTGCCCGACCTGATGAGCGCGTACCAGCGCGGCGCGATCGACCTGGAGACCGTGCACTCGGTCCAGCAGGCGGTCATCTCGCACTGCGAGCTGATGGGCAACCGGATGGCCGTGCTCGACCCGCCGCCCGGGCTGAACGCCCAGCAGATCAAGGACTGGCGGCAGAACCAGGCCGGCTACGACTCGAAGTACGCGACTCTGTACTGGCCCTGGGCGAAGACCTTCGACCCAGCCACCGGCCGCAACATCCTGGTCCCGCCGTCCGGTCACGCCGCCGGCATCTGGGCCCGCACCGACGAGACCCGCGGCGTCCACAAGGCCCCGGCGAACGAAGTCGTCCGCGGCGCGATCGCGCTCGAAACCACGATCACCAAGGCCGAGCACGACCTGCTGAACCCGATCGGCGTCAACTGCCTGCGCTCGTTCCCCGGTCGCGGCATCCGGATCTGGGGCGCCCGTACGCTCTCGTCCGACCCGGCCTGGCGGTACGTGAACGTACGACGGCTCTTCAACTACATGGAGGAGTCGATCTTGGGCGGCACTCAGTGGGTGGTCTTCGAGCCGAACGACGATGCGTTGTGGGCGCGGATCCGCCGTACGATCAGCGCCTTCCTGGTGAACGAGTGGCGCAAGGGCGCGCTGTTCGGGCTGACCCCGGACGAGGCGTTCTTCGTCAAGTGCGACCGCGAGACCAACCCGGCCGAGGCGATCGACGCCGGCCAGGTCAGGTGCCAGATCGGTATCGCACCGGTGAAGCCGGCCGAGTTCGTGGTGTTCCAGCTGTCGCAGTTCTCCGGCGGCACCAGCACGGTCGCCGAGTAGTAGTAACTCTAGGAAAGGGAGATTCCGATGCCCCTCGCCGACGCCATGGACATGGCGACCGCGTACTCGTTCAGCGTCTCGATCGACGGGGTCGAGGTGCCGTACGTGATGGAGGTGTCCGGCCTCAAGGCCGAGGTCGACATGATCAGCTTCTCGGAGCAGTCGAGGGAAGGAAAGTTCGTCGCCCGCCAGGTGATGGGCAAGGGCAAGCCGGGCCAGTTCACCATCACCCGCGGCCTGACCGACTCCAAGACCGTGACCGACTGGCTGAAGTCCGTGATGGAGGGCGACATCAAGGGCGCCCGGAAGACCGCCGAGGTGTGCATCTACACCTCCGACGGCCAGCCGCTCAAGCGGCTCAACTTCCGCAACTGCTGGATCAAGGACGTCGAACTCGGCGGCACGCTGAAGGCCGGCTCGACCGAGGCACTGACCGAGAAGTTCACCGTGTGCTGGGACGAGATGGAGTACGCGTGATGCGTCGCTCGCACAGTACGGCGCTGGTCGCGGACGCTCCTTCGTCCGAGCCGGCGTCCGTTCAGGCTCCTGCCCCGGTCATGCGGACCGAGTTCGACTTCGAGTTGCCGCGTGGCTTCGTCGACGCGGACGGCGTCGTACACAAGGCCGGAACGATGCGGCTGGCAACGGCCCGGGACGAACTCCTGCCGCTGTACGACGCGCGCGTACAAGAGAATCCGGCGTTCACGACCGTGGTGCTGCTGGCCCGGGTGATCACCCGGCTCGGCGACCTGTCGCGGATCGACGCACAGGTGGTGGAGAACATGTTCGCCTCCGACGTCGCCTTCCTGCAGGACCTGTACCGGCGGATCAACTCCGAGGGTCACACGCGCGCCTCGGTCACTTGCCCGTCCTGCGAGCAGGCGTTCGCGGTCGACATCGCCGGTGGGCGCCTGGGGGAATCCTGACGTACGCGACCGGCCGCCTGCACGAGGAGATCGCGTACGTCGCCTACCACTTCCACTGGCGCCTGGACGACATCCTCGACCTCGAACACCCTGCCCGCCAGCGCTTCGTGGCCGAGATCTCCAACATCAACCGCCGCATCACCGAGGGGGACTGAATGACCGGCCTCGCTCTGGACTCGCCCCCGTCAACTCTCCGCCCACCCAGCGGCGACTGGATCCCGTCCTGGCGCACCCCAACCTTCACCGGCAACCTCTCCCACCAAGTCGATCCCACCGCCCCCACAGGCCTCCTCCGCAACATCGTCACCCCCGGCCGCCCTCAAAGCTGGTCCCACGACGCCCGCATGGACGTCCGCTCGTACGGCGACTTGGCGGCCGACGGCAGCACGACCGACGGGAGCGCCTCGGGGGACGGCGACGGCGGGTCGTCACATGCCGGCCCACCACGCGGAGGGCCGGTGAATCGTGTCCTTCAAGCAGTCCGCAACGCCTTCGGCGGCAGGACTTCCACGCCTGCATCCTCAGCCTCAGCAAGCTCCTCGGCGACTGAGCCTTCCCTGGCGGGAGGAGCTTCCGCGGCTGCAATCGCTGCGCTTGGCACCGAACCTACCTTTGCCGACGTGCTTTCAGCGGGTCGCGGTCCAATATCCCCCGGACTTACGAACGCACCTGTGCTTGGCTCCGCACCGGGTTCCTCGTTGCCTCTAGCAACAGCTGCTGCACCTGGCCGAAGCCAGGTCACGGCCGCCACTCCCGCGGACACCCGTCGCCCACTCAACGTACCGACGTTGCGCGACGCACTGAGCACCACCGCAGTTGGTTCCACCGCGCAGGCCGCCACCACAGCTGCCAGTGCGGTCGAGACCGCGACAGACCTCCCGGTAGTCCAGGCGCCATCGCAATCAGCCGGTCCGGCGGCCCCGGCAGGAGCGCCTGCCGGTCTCTCCCGCCGCCGGGCCGGCCTCGGCGCCCCCCTCACCGGCCCAATCCCAACCCAGGCCCTCGATGCAATCACGGCAGCGCTGCCCGGGACGCCTATCACGCCGTCACCCGAACACACCACCGCGCTGCCCGGGATGCCTGTCGCGACCTCGCACACCACCGCGTTGCCCAACCTCAACCTCGCCAACGCCCACCGCGATTCCGTTGCCCACAGCAACGAGATTCTCGACGCCGCACCAGTGGTAGCCGGCGCCTTCAACGAGATCGTCCAACCTCCCGCGACCGGATCCACCGTCTCACTCCTCGGCGCCCGCCCCCTGACGCCTCAGGTCAGCGAGCTCCTACCCCCGCCACCGGCAGGCACCCAAGCACTCCCGGCCCAGCCAGTCACCTACCTCCCACCCCACCCAACCGACCCATCCGGCCCAACCTCGACACCTGCCGTCAACTCCAGCGCATCTCGCACCTCCCGTACCAACAGAGGAATCGCCGTAGCATCCCCGCCCGGCGCCAGCGCCCGCACACCTGCTGGCGGCTTGCCCAGCGCCGGCTTAGGCGCCCCCGGCCAACCCACCGCAGGTTTGGGCGCCTCCGGCCACCCCACCGCAGGTTTGGGCGCCTCCGGCCAACCCACCGCAGGTTTGGGCACCGCTGGCCTGCCCACCGTCGCAGGACTGCCCGCCCTCGCCACCCACGGCCCATCCGCCGCGCCCGCAGGTCTGCCTGCCCTTGCAGGTCTACCCGGCGTGGCTACCCCCGGCGCCTCCGCCGTGCCAGCAGCCCCCGCACTCTCGGGCGTCGGCGGTCTGCCAGCAGCGCCTGGTCTGGCAGCTGCTGGCCTTCCCGCCGCAGCAGCCAGGGGCACACCCGCCCTTGCAGCCCTCGGCGTCCCCAGCGTCCTCGGTCTATCCGACCTCTCGACTGCCGGGCTCGGCGGTCTGACGAGCGCGGACGGGGCGGTTGGAGACATTGGCCGGACGTTGGCGGTCGCTAGACAGCCGGCCGCGCAAGCCGCCGTACAGCAGGCCAACGGGCTGGTTGCCACAACCATGGTCGAGAGTGTGACTGCCCCGTCCTCCGCGAGCGAGGGCTCCACCTCCGTCGCAATTCCAGCACCTGACGCTTCGGCAGGTGTCACGGGCGGGGGAGTGGTGAGCATCGCCTCAAGCGGAGCAAGCGCAAGCGCCGCCAGCAGCACAGCGGCTGGTACCGGCGCGGGTGCGCAAGCCAGCAGCGGTGGAGCGCCAACAGCTAGCGCAATGTCGGCGGCGGACGTGGATGGGCTGGCGAGGCGGTTGTATGAGCCGATTGCTCGGCGGTTGCGGTCGGAGTTGCTGGCCGAACGCGACCGTACTGGCACGTTGATGGACCGGACCTGGTGAGGTGGAGATGAGTGGGACTGACCTGATGCCGGCTGTCGGGGTGCGGTTCATGGTGCATGTGGACGAGGTCGACCTCGGCATGTTCATCAGCTGCGAGGGGCTCGGCTGCGAGGTGGTCGTGGAGCAGCGGTCGGAGGGCGGGAACAACGGGTACGTCGTGCAGATCCCGTCCCGCCTGAAGTTCCCGAACATCAAGCTCACTCGCCCACTGACGAAGGACACCGAACGCGTAGCCCGCTGGATCTCCAGCCTCGCTGCCGGCGTCAAGCGTCACACCGGCCAGATCACCGCCATGACAAGCGACGGCACCGTCGTCGCCCGCTGGGGCCTGATCGACGTCATCCCCGTCCGCTGGTCCGGCCCCACCTTCGCCAAAGGCCCCGCCGACGTACTCACCGAAACCATCGAGATCGCCCACCACGGCTTCATCGACACCGGCGCCTAACTTGTTGCGGCAGAGGTTGAGTGCGGGGGATGGCGCGGAGCGGCTTGATCGACGACGGCGGCTTTGACCGCGTTGACTCAGGTGGGGTCGGGCGTTCGTTGTGGCCTGGGGATGCGATGCGTCCCGGTGGGGTCGACGTGGAAGACGAAGCCGTGGGGTGTCGTCCATTCCAGGGTCTTGGGGTCGAGACGGCGGACCTTCCAGCGGCCGTGGGTTTTGAGCCGGTGGTGGTACCGGGTGAGGGGTACGAGGTTGGTGGTACCGGTCTGCTCGGTCGGGCCGAGCGGGTCGTAGGGCTGGATGTGGTCCAGGTCGGTGGTGTTGGTGGTCTCCGCGGTGCCGTAGGGGAACTGTTCGGCGGGGTGGATCAGCTTGACCCGCTCCCGGATCCGGTCCGGAATCTCGTAGGCATCCACGCTGGCAGGCTCGTTGAGATCGATCACCGGCTTCACCACATACGGCCCATGCCCGACCAACTCGGCGAGCTGACTGGCCAGGTGCGGGCCGAGCCCCTCGACCCGCAGCACGCCGGTGCCGGTGGCGAGGGTGTGGTCGGTGAGGTGGATGTAGATCTCGGTCTTTCCCGGCTGCAGTCGTCCACCACCCGCGCGACCCCCGACGCCCTGAGCGCTCGAGGACACGGCGGTCCCATCAGAGGACATGGGTGTCCCGCCGGAGGGCATGGGGGTGCCGTCGGCGGGCATGGGGCTGCGGTCCGTGGCGCCGGGGCCTCCAGGGCGGTGCCCGGCAGCGCGAGGTGTGCGCGGGGTGGTGTGGGCGTCGTGCTTGATTTGGGCGAGCCGCGCGTGCAGGGCACGCCACGCCGCCGGGTCCATCGGCTCACCCGTGTCATCGGTAGGGCCGCCGCCAGGGTCGTCCCAGGGCTCGAGGATCAGGCAGGGTGCGTCGAGCGGGTCGGGCAGGTCAGTCTGGCTGGGGTGAGGGGCGTCGCGGTCGGCCTCGTCGAACGGGCCGGGCTCGCACCACAGGCTCCCCCAGTCGGCCAGCAGATCCTCACCGCTCGATCCAGCGCTGACGCCGCAACCTGTGTTGGTTGCCGGGGGCACGGGGGTGGATGCGGCGGCGAACGGGCCGTCTTCGGGTGCGCGGATGGGGTCGTCGCCGCTCGCGGCAGCACCGGGCTTGGCGGGGCTTTGGTTCGGGGCGGTGGGGTTGGTGGCCGGGGGCGCCGGGGTGGATGCGGTGGCGGAGGGGACGTCCTCGGGCGTGGTGGTGGGATCGTCGCCGCTCGCGGCAGCGCCAGGCTCGGCGGGGCTGTCACCCGGAGTGGCGGAGTTGGTTGCCGGGGGCGCGGAGCTGGTGGATGCGGGCGTCGGAGTGGATGCGGCGGCGGACAGGCCCTTCTCCGGCAGGGTGACGGGGGCGTCGCCGCTCGCGGCAGCGCCGGGCTCGGCCTGGCCCTTGTCCTCGGCGTGGGTGGGGTGGGTGCGGTGGTGGTGTTGGGCTTGGAGGAGGAGTTCTTCGGTGTAGCGGGGGTCGGCGATGATGCCGACCGCCTCCGCGCGGCGGGCGTTGAGGGAGCGGGTGTCGCCGAAGACCTTCAGGGCCTCGGCGATGCCGGCGATGGTGGCGTCGTAGCGTTTGGCGTTGCCGGTGGAGGTGCGGATGTAGATGGTGGTGGTGCCGTGGTCGTTGCCGCGGGCGACGAAGACGCCGCGTTCGCGGGCCTTCTGTTCGGCCTCGGCGCGTGCGGCTGCGGCGTCGGCGTGGAACCGGGCAGCAGTGACGATTTTGTCCAGCCGGTACGGGGTGAGGGTGTCGACGATGCCGGCGACGCGTTTGTCGACGGAGCGGGCGGCCTCTGCGGACAGTTTCAGGCAGGCGGCGGCGATCTGGCGGGCTTTCCATGGGGTCGCTTCGCCGGCTTGCACCTTGGCCCAGGTGAAGGGGAACCGGTGCCGCAGTGCGAGGGCCTCGCCGATCAACCGGGTCGCGACGCCGGTGGACACCCCGACCACCACGGCGAACTCGGCGGGGGCGAACTCGGCGATCTCGGGGCAGCCGTCGCCGCCGAGCACGATCGCGCGTTCACGGCCCCCGGTCGACTTCCGTCCGGGGCGGACCGGGCAGTTGTCGGGGTGGAAGCGGTCGGCGTAGAGCTGGGCGTGTTCGAGGAGCCGCGCATCGAGCCGGTTGGCGGCGGCGCGGTGGTCGGCGGCGGACTCGAGTAGGTCGGCCGTCGACAGCGAGGTCAGATCTCCTTCGAACATGTGTTCGATCTTACGGGACCTGGACCGTAGCTGGCAAACCGCCGACGTGTCTGGAATCCCTTATCCACAAGGGGAAACATCACACCGAAAGACCCAGCGGAAACGGATATACGGGGCCAAAGCTAGTGGGCGGCGTCTTGAAGGAGCTCGGTGAGGAGGGTGTTGAGGGGGAGGTGGCGGGCGGAGTCGGCGATGCGGTCGGCTTCTGGGCCCAAGGACGAACGGGCTGCCGTCCAGGCGGTGGCCATGGCGGCTAGTTCGTCGGGGATGAAGAGAGGGGCGCCGATGTCGGCGCGGTGGCGTTCGGCGACGGTGAGGAGGCGGACGGCCAGTTCGTAACGGCCGGAGGCGGCTTCGATGGACGCCAGTACGCCGAGGCCGTCGAGGATGCCGACGGTGTAACCGATCGAGCGAGCTATCCGCAGGACGTGCAGCTGGCGCCGCCGGGCGGCCTCCACCTGACCGGCCTGGAAGTCGGCGATGCTGAGGTTGCCCCCGGCAATCACCATGCCCTGGTCGTCCTGGCTCCCGGACCAGACGTCGTACGCCTCCTCGAACATCTGCCGCGCCTCGCGTTGGTACCCGAGTTGCCGCAGCGCGAGCCCGGCGCAGTTGAGCGCGCCGCCGCGGACAGCGGCGAAGTTGATCGATCGACCCAGCGTCTCCGCCTCGTGCGCGTAGTTCAGTGCGGCATACTCGTCCTGCAGCGCGAGACTCGTCAGCGTCAACCCCTGCAGCCCAACGGCAAGGCCACGAGAGTCACCCAGCGCCCGGTAGATCGCCACGCATTCGAGGCCGATGTCGCGCGCCTCGGCGTACCCGCCACTGAAGCGCGTCTGCACCGCGAGCGCCGTCAGCGCAGCGGCTCGCTCCGGCGTACCGGAAGCAAGGGTGGCCAGCGACGAGCGCAGCCAGCCGCGGGCCTGGGTCATCATGCCCCGGTAGTACCAGTGCCAGGACAGCGGCGCGACGATCTCGCTGACCCGGCCAGGATCATTGCCTTCGCCGAGACACCAGTCGACTGCCGCAAGGAGGTTGGGCTCCTCGATCCGCAGCCGACGCGCCACCTCCGGCTCGCGCAGGGAGAAGCGCTGGTTCAGCCGCGCGTACTGCTCACCGAACTTCGCCAGCCCCACACACCACGCTGCATGACGACCCCGTACGGCGGACTCCTCACCAGCCGCGCGGAGTTGACCACGACCGTACTCGCGGATCGTCTCCAGCAGACTGAAGCGTTCGTCGTCATCCATCGTCACCAGACTCCGGTCGACCAGTACGGCGAGCAGTTCGGCCACCTCGTCCACCTGGATGCCATCACCGGCGACGACCTGCTCGGCCGCCTCCAGCGTGCAGCCGCCTGCGAACACGGAGAGCCGACGGAGCGCCGTACGCACGGAGGGCTCGAGCAGCTCGTGACTCCAGTCCAGCGCGGCCCGGAGGCTGGCATGCCGAATCCCGGGATCCCGGCGACCGCGAATCAGCAACTGGAGGCGATGGTCGATGCGGTCGGCAAGCTGCTGCACCGACAACGTCCGGGTCATACCCGCGGCCAGCTCGATGCCCAGCGGCAGCCGATCGACCGCAGTACAGATTGTCTCGACCGCTGGGCCAGCCGAGGCGCCGCTGCGGTCGCAGAACAGGGCGGTCGCGGCAGCGGCGGGCAGCGGGCCGAGGCGGTGCACCTGCTCGTCCGACAGGCGCAGCGGACGTTGCGAGGTGACCAGAATGGACAGGTCGACGGCCTTGAACCGGAGGCTGTCGATCAGCGGTGCGATCTCGTCGACCAGGTGTTCGGCGTTGTCGACGACGAGCAGGGTGCCAGCGAGCAGTTCGGCGGAGTGCGCCACGGTGTCACCGTTGCTTTCGGCACCTACCGCCGCAGCGAGCGCCGCGACAAGGTTGTCGGAGGCATGCAACGGCGCAAGGTCCAGCCACGCCACCGGTCTGCCTTGTACGACGGCCTGCGCAGCGACCTCGCGAGCCAGTCGCGTCTTGCCGACACCGGGACCGCCGAGCAGCGTGATGAGCACGGGCCGGTGGATTTCCCGCAGCAGCATCGACTGTTCGTGATCGCGACCGACGAAGTTGGACGCTGCTGTGGGCAACGGGACGCGAGGAGTCGACAAGTGGAGTCCGCGTAGATCGTCCTCGATCGCGACTGTCTCCGGGGCGGGGTCGATGCCGAGCTCCTCGGCGAGGCGGTGGCGTAGGCCGCGCAGCCGGTCGAGCGCTTCCGCCTGGCGGCCGGCTCGGGCCAGCGCGAGTGCGGACAGGCCGACGAGACGCTCGTGCAGGGGATGCGCGGTGGCGAGTCGTTCCAGCTCCGCGTCGACCTGGCGGCCGAGGACGAGGCCTGCCTCGCCCCAGGCGAGCTGGAGTTCCAGCTGGAGCGACTGCAGTCGTTGCTGCTCGGACGCGACGAATGGGATGCCTTCGAGGTCACTCAACGGCTCGCCGCGCCAGAGCTCCAGCCCCGCCGCGGCTGTTGCGAACACCCTTGCCTGGTCGCCAGTACGGCGTACTGCGTCGACCGTAGCGAGTGCGCGCTCGGCGGCGACCAAGTCGGTCGGGATGGCCCGCAGGCTGAAGCCGGCGGGAGTCCGCTGGAGGGCGGGTGCGTGGTTGCCGAGGGCACCGCGCAGCCGGGAGGCGAGCACGCGGAGCCGGGCGGTCGGGCGGGCCGCGTCATCGTCGCCCCACAGGTCGCGGATCAAGATGTCGTCGGCAACAGCCTTACCCCGCGCCAGCGCCAGCCGCACCGCCAGCGCCCGAGCCAGCGGTTGCCGAACCGCCACAACTGCGCCGCCCGCCGGCTCCGCACCAGGCGCAGGCAAAAGCACCTCGGCCGGCCCGAGGACGTGCAGTTCGAGGAGCGGATGATCCGTCGCTCTCACCCCCAGTCGAGAACGTCGTACCAGCGCATAGTAGTGCCCTTTCGGGAAGAGGTGTGGGCCCTCGGTGCGGCGCTGGTGCACCTGCCCGGGGGCGGGCGGCGTACCTAGCCTCGACATCAAGGTCCGGGAGAGCCGGCCGGTGATGAGGGGCGGTGCGAGGCGGTGACGCGTGGGAATCTGGCCAAGGCCTATCTGGAGATCCACGAGGCGATGCCGAACAAGGGCGCGGGTGCCAGCCTCGGGGCGTCCAAGGGCAGCATCGCGTTCCAGTTCAACCCGAACGAGCTCACCGTCAAGAAGGCGGCCAAGTGGAACAGCGAACCGGCTCGCGGGTCGAAGAAGGCCGCGCCGCCTGAGTTTCAGGGACCTGAGCCCGGCAAGCTGAGCCTGGAGATGTTCTTCGACGCCACCGACACCATGAACGACAGCGTGGTGAAGGCCGTGAAGGCACTGTTCGAGTGCTGCGCGCCGACGGACCACAGCATGGGCAAGAACAAGCCGGTTCCGCCGCTGGTGGTGTTCCACTGGGGTGCGCTCGACTTCTTCCCGAGCTACATCACGTCCGTCACCGCGAAGTACACGCTCTTCACTCCGGAAGGTACGCCGGTCCGCGCGACCTGCACCGTCGATCTGCAGGAGATGCCGTCACTCACGGCCAAGCAGAACCCGACCTCCGGCAGCCTCACCGCCCGCCGTACTCACGTCCTACTCGAAGGCGAGACGCTGGCGGCCGTCGCCTATGCCGAGTACGGCGATCCCGCCATGTGGCGCCCGCTGGCCGAGGCGAACAACATCGACGACCCACAGCGACTCATTCCAGGCCGGACCGTGCTGCTGCCGTCGGCGGACGAACTGCTGGCAGGCTGACATGGCCAACGCGAACATCACCAGCACCCTCGGCATCGCCGTCGACGGTGCGACGCTCCCCGAGGACCTGATGGCGCTCGTCGCCGGCGTCTGGGTGGACGACAACCTGCACCTGCCGGACATGTTCACCCTGCGCTTCCGCGACCCCGACCGGCTGGTGTTGCCGAAGGCCCAGATCACTATCGGCAGCAAGCTCAAGCTGATCGCCCACGCCCTGCAGGAGACCGCCCCGCAGGACCTGATGACCGGCGAGGTGACCGCGCTCGAGGTCGAGGTCGACGGCGCCGGCACCTTCACGATCGTTCGCGGGTACGACGCCGCGCACCGGCTGCTGCGGGGTACGCGAAGTGAGACCTACCAGCAGGTGACCTACAGCGACATCGTCAAGAAGGTTGCCCAGCGCAATAACCTGCCGACCGGCACGATCGACTCGACCAGCACCGTGCATCAACTGGTCAGCCAGGCGAACCAGACCGACTGGGACTTCCTCCGCTCCCTCGCGGATGCCGTCGGCTACCACCTCGGCGTGGAGAACGGGAAGCTCGGCTTCACCAAGCCGGTCAAGGCGTCGACAGCGCCGAACGGTGCCGACGGCACCCAAGCCCAAGCACTCGAGCTCGGCTCGGACGTGCTCAGACTCCGCTCCACCGTGACCGCCGCCGGCCAGGTGCCGTCCGTGGAGGTCCGCGGCTGGGACGACGGCAACCAGCGAGCCGTCGTCGCGACTGTTCCAGTGGAGACCAGTACGGCGCAGATCGGCGTACGGCCAAGTGAGCTGGCGGGGAAGTTCGGGGCGCCGGCCTGGGTGGTCACCCACGTGCCGCACCGGACGCAGGCGACGGCCGAGGCGGCGGCGAAGGCCCTGGCCGAGCGGGTCGCGGGGACCTTCGCCGAACTCGAAGGAGTCTGCCGTGGTAACCCGAACCTGCACGCGGGCACGCCTGTTGCCCTCAGCAACCTTGGGGCGCCGTTCGACGGGAAGTACACGCTCAGCCGGGTGCGTCACGTCTTCGACAACGACAGCGGCTACACGACGCACATCGCGGTCACCGGTCAGCAGGATCGGTCGATGCTCGGTCTGGCAAGCTCCGGCTCAACAGCAAGGCAGGGGATCGCGACCGGCATCGTGACCGACGTCAATGATCCGCAGAAGCTCGGCCGGGTCAAGGTCCGGCTGCCGTGGATGCGGGACGACTTCGGCACCACCTGGTCCCGGGTCCTGCAGGCCGGCGCCGGTGCGGACCGCGGTTCGATGCTGCTGCCCGAGGTCAACGACGAGGTGCTGGTCGCCTTCGAGCACGGCGACATCAGCGCGCCGTTCGTCCTCGGCGGTCTCTACAGCGCCCGGAACAAGCCGTACGGCGGTCAGACGCCAAGCGTCGACAGCGGATCCGGAGCGGTCAACCGCCGGGCGTTCGTCGGCCGCACCGGCCACTCGCTCGAACTGCTGGAAAGCCAGCAGAAGAACGGCATCTGGCTGCACACCGGGGACGGCAAGCTCAGCCTGGCGATGGACGGCACCCAGGCGCCGGTGATCACCGTGCACAGCGACGGCAAGGTCGTTGTCGAGGCCAAGGAAGGCGTCGACATCGATGCCGGCAGTGGCGGGGTGAAGATCACCGGCGGCCAGAATATCGAGCTCACCGCGAAGACCGGCATCTCACTCGACGGCGGTGGTGGCGACGTCCAAGTCAAGGGCGTGAACGTCGATCTGAACGGACAGGCGACGTGTTCCATCCAGGCCCCACTCGTGAAGATCAACTGAGGGGGAGTCATGCCAGGACCCGCAGCCCGGGTGGGCGATCCCACTGGTCACGGCGGCGCACTCGGACCGCCGGGTGTGCCGACTGTGCTGATCGGCGGCATGCCGGCCGCGACGGTCGATACGCCGCATGTCTGTGCGATCCCGCTGCACCCGCCGTCGGCCGTCGTGCCGCCTGGATCGATGACGGTACTGATCGGGGGACTGCCGGCGGCGCGGCTCGGCGATCTGACGGCATGTGGCGCGCCGATCGTGCTGGGTGCACCCACTGTGGTGATCGGAGGATGAAGTGAGCTCGGAGTTCGTCGGGGCCGGCTGGGCGTTTCCGTTGCGTACGGACGCCACCGGGCGGATCGCGCTGGTCCGGACCGACCGGGAGATCGAGGAGAGCATCCGGCTGATCCTCGGTACGTCGCCGGGGGAGCGGCCGATGCGGCCGGAGTTCGGCTGCGGGATCCAGGAGCACATCTTCGCGCCCGCGAACGCGACCACGGCCGGCAAGATCATCGCCGACGTCCGGATCGCGCTGGACCGATGGGAGCCGCGGATCGAGCTGCTCGACGTCCAGGTGCACTTCGACCAGGCCGACGAAGGCGCGCTCTACATCGACCTGCACTACACGATCCGCGGCAGCAACAACCCACGGAACCTGGTCTTCCCCTTCTACCTGATCCCCGAGGAAGGCGTGGCATGACTCTGACAGCGCCGAACCTCGACGACCGCCGCTTCCAGCAGCTCGTGGACGACGCCAAGCGGATGATCCAGCAGCGCTGCCCGGAGTGGACCGATCACAACGTCTCCGATCCCGGTGTCACGCTGGTAGAGGCGTTCGCGACGATGGTCGACCAATTGATGTACCGGCTCAATCGGGTGCCGGAGCGGAACTACCTGCGCTTCCTCGACCTGATCGGCGTACAGCTCTTCGCACCTGCGGCCGCGCGCGCCGATGTGACTTTCTGGCTGTCCGCCGCGCAACCCGAGACGATCACCGTCCGCGCCGGGACCGAGGTCGCGACGCTGCGGACCGAGCACGACGAGGCGATCGGCTTCAGCACGGTCGACGATCTGGCCATTGTGTCCTGCGCTCTGCAGAACGTTGCCACGGGCAACGTCGGCGGAAATGTTCGGGACCGGACCGTGGAGCTGCAGGACCGCGTCGGCTTCGACTGCTTCGCCGAACCGCCTGCGCCTGGCAATGCCCTGTACGTCGGTCTGACCGAGGCCGTCCCGTCATGCGCCGTACTGCTTCGGATCGACTGTGAGGTCGAAGGCATCGGTGTCGATCCGCTGGATCCGCCGCTGCGCTGGGAAGCGTGGAACGGGGAGGACTGGGTCGCGTGCGAGGTCGACCGCGATGGGACGGGCGGTCTCAACCGGCCTGGCGACATCGTGTTGCATGTGCCCGTCGGTCATGTGCCGTCGGTGCTGGCGCAGCAGCGTGCTGGGTGGTTGCGGTGCGTGCTGGTTGAGCCGGACGCCGACCAGCCCTTCTACAGCGAGTCCCCCAAGCTGCGCGCGGTGGAGGCCTCGACGATCGGCGGTACGACGGTCGCCGAACACGCAGAGCCTGTCCTGCTCGAGGAGATCGGCCGAAGTGACGGCAGCGCGGGTCAACGCTTCGAGCTGCAGCGTCGCCCGGTCGCGCTCTCTGCCGAGCCTGAGGTTTTGCGCGTAGGTACAGATGACGGATGGTTGGTTTGGTCCCTGGTGGACAGCTTCGCCGCTTCTGCTGAGCACGACCGCCATTTCAGGATCGACCGGCAGAACGGCCAACTGCTCCTCGGCCCCGCCGTTCGACAGCCCGATGGGACGTTGCGGTCGTACGGCGCCGTACCGCCGAAGGGCGCGGTGTTGAGGCTCGACCGCTACCGCATCGGTGGAGGCGCGGCCGGCAACGTCGCGGCGCACGCACTTCGGGTCCTGAAGACCTCGCTGCCCTTTGTTTCCGAGGTCGACAATCGCCGCGCCGCGATCGGAGGGGTCGATGGCGAGCAGGTGTCGGATGCGATGGTGCGAGGACCACTTTCCCTGCGTACGGCGTCCCGCGCGGTGACTGCCGAGGACTACGAGCTGCTCGCGCGCGAGGCGACGCCGTCGTTGGGTCGCGTCCACTGCGTGCCTGGAAACGAGGATGAGCCGAACCTCGTACGGCTGCTCGTCGTACCGCGGCTGTCCGGTGATCCGGAAGCGCAGGTGGACTTCGCTACGTTGCGCCCGTCGGACGAGGTGTTGCAGCGGTTGGCGGAGCACCTGGAGCCGCGGCGGATGCTCGGTGCGCGGTTGCTGATCGAGCCGCCGTACTACCGCGCCGTGACTGTGGTCGCGCGGTTGAAGGCTGCTGCCGATGCGTCGTCGGAGCGGGTGCGGCCGGCTGCGTTGGCTGCCCTCTACCGGTTGCTGCACCCGCTGGCCGGTGGGCCGCGGGAGGGCGGCTGGCCGTTGGGGCGGGCGGTGCAGACGGGGGACATTCACGCTTGCCTGCAACGGGTTCGCGGGGTCGAGGCGGTCGAGGACGTGCGGCTGTACGTCGCGGATCCGGTCCTCGGCACGCGTAGCGAGTCGCCGGTCGAGCGGATCGACCTGGCCCGGACGGAGCTGGTGTTCCCGTTCGAGCACCAGGTCCTGGTACGGCGGTAGTCCGATGCGCGGCCTGGTCGATGGTCTGCACAACCCGCATCCGCTGCTGGCGATCCTGCCGGGGCTGTACGCCGACGACGATCTCGCCGTACGGCTGACTGGGGTGTTCGACGAGGCGCTCGCGCCCGTGGTGTCGACGCTGGACAACTTCCCGGCATACCTGGATCCCGCGCTGGCTCCCTCGGACTTCGTCTCGTTGCTCGGGGCATGGGTCGGGGCCTTCACGGACGCGCGGATCCCGATTTCGCGTCAGCGGTTGCTCGTCGCCGCTGCGGTGGAACTGCATCGGTCGCGGGGTGCCGCGTCCGCGTTGCGGGAGACGCTGCGGCTGGCGTGCGGGGTCGATACGGAGATCTTCGAGTCCGGCGGTACGGCGTGGTCCGCTGAAGCACAGTCGTCGCCACCAGGCGAGGCTGTGCCGCGGCTCGTCGTACGGGTTCCGGAGGAGGCCGACGAGGCGGTCGTACGCCGCATCGTCGAAGCGCTACGGCCGGCCAACCTGCCGGCCCGGATCGAGGTCGTGGAGGTCGGCGATGATCCTGTGCAATGACTGTGGAGAACAGAACGAGGACAACACCGCCTTCTGCACCCGCTGCGGCGTCTTCCTGGAATGGGAGGGCGAGAAGGTCTCGCCGGCCGAGCAGGCGACGGTTGTGGTGAAGCCCCCAGCCGAGGCGGTCCCGGCGGCGGTCAGCGCTGCCCGTCCGCCGCTGCCGGCGCCTGAGCAGCTGGAAGCGCGGCAGCCGCAGACGGTCAAGCGGCGGATGCCCAGGCGGTCGAAGTCGCCGGTGATCGTGCCGACGGGGTCACGGATCTGCGGTGGTTGCGGGATGCCGAACGAGGGAACCCGGCGGTTCTGCGCGAAGTGCGGCTTCAGCCTGGCCGACGCGAAGGTGATCCGGAAGACGGCCTGGTGGCGTCGGCTGCTCGGCCGGGAACGGATCTACGCCGCCGGCACCCGGATCCGCCCGGGGAACGCTCGACGACGATTCCGTGGAGCTACCCGGGTTGGCGTCGTACTGGCTCTGCTTGCGGGTGGCGGCGTACTGGCTGGACCGCAGCGCGGGCTGGTTGAGCGTGGGATCGACAAAGCGAAGGACGCGCTCGCCGGCCCGGAGCAGGTGCGGCTGGTGGATCCGAAGGCGAGTGGTGTGGCCGGGAAGCAGGTTGCGGCGCTGGCGTTCGACGGCGCGAAGAACACCTTCTGGGGTGCGCCCCGGACAGGCCGCGGCGCGAAGCCGGTGCCGTTCGTGGCCGGGTCGTTCGGCAAGCCGGTCAAGCTGGTCGAGGTCGGCATCTGGCCAGGCGTCTCCGACCAAACCCCGAAGTTCGTCGCTGCACCCCGCCCCGCCGAAATCGAAATCACCGTCTTCACCGGCGCCGCTCCCGTCGTACGTCGTTTCCCGGTCGAAGACGTCCCGAAATTCCAGAAGTTCAAACTCCCCGTCGACGACGCCCGCTCCATCCAAATAGCCGTCACCCGAACCACCAACCCCACCCGCAGCACCCTCACCGCCATCGCCGAACTCGAGTTCTTCACCCACCACTGAAGCCCGGCCGGATGATCCGGCCGGGCTTCCGCTTGGGGAGGGTCAGTTGGGCTTCGGGGTGGTTGTGGGCTTCGGGGCTGTGACGAGGTTGCCGCCGACCATGATGGCGTTTTGGCAGGTGGTGGCGCCGGGGGCGGGGGCGGTGCAGTCGAGGTGGGCGACGACCTTCTGGCCTGCGGTGAGGACAGCAAGCGGCGAGATGTAGCGGTAGTCCTGGATGTTGCGGAAGTACTGCGGGGCGACGCCGCCGAGCGAATCCTTGTCGCGGCGGAGGTCGAGCCAGCCGGTGCTGCCCTGGGACTCGAAGTTCACATCCGTGATGCGCAGGATCATCCCGTCGGGGACCGTGTACGACGCCTGGTCGGACTGGCCCGGCTTCGCGGTCAGCGGCCAGCGACGCGAGAACGGCTGGCCGATGGCAGCGGCTGCTTGGGCAGCGACCGCCTTTTCGCGCTCGTTCTGCTCTTGCGCCTGGTTGTTCTGCGCCTTGCCGGTGTTGTTGGCTTGCGTCTGCGCGGTTTTGGCCGTCTCCTGCGCCTGGCCGGCCGTCGTCTTCGCCTCTTCAGCCTTCTGCGCGATCGCCTGCAACGGCTTCTCGACGGCGTTCTGCGCGCTTGACTCGACTGCTGGCCGCAGTACGCCGAACCACAGGCCGACCAGCAGCGCACACGCCGCGAGTACTCCCGCGACCGCCTTCCCAGTCCACGGCGGCAGGATCGGGTCCTGCACCATCATCCCGTCGACGGTCGTAACCGTGAACCCCTTCACCTGGGTGACCGCGATGCTGAACTGCCGCGTCTTCGACGGACCACGCCAGATCCGGTCCAGCGGCCGTGCCTTTACCTTGGCGAAGGACGCCGTACCAGGAGCGACCTCGATCGTGCTGGGTGAGAAGCAGAACTCCACCACGGCGTCCGGGTCCTTGCCCGTCAGTTCCACCGTCACCGGCTGGTTGCCGCGGTTGTCGATGGCAAGCGTGTGACGGCCTATGCGACTGCCGTGCGACGTACGCGGCGTGAGCTCCGCAGTGAGGTCGCTGAACGGCTGCACATGGACAAGCGCCTCGGGCACCGCCGTGTCGGCCGGATGCTCCTTCGGCTCCACCAGTACCCCGAACGGCACATCACCAGCCTGTACGACGGCCTCCTGCGGCACCGTGATCGTCACACTGGCGGTGCCTTCGGCATCCGGGTAGAGCGACAATGTCGCCGGCTCGATGACCGCATAGGCAGCCAGGTCCCCGACGGGAGTCAGCGAGTACGCCTCCACCACCGAGCCTCGGTTCGCCACCGTGACCCGACACTGCGCCGGTGCACCAGGCACGACGACAAGTTCTGCAACATCCAACCGAGCTGAAGTAGACACCCTCCAAGAATCGGTTCCCGCGCTCCCCAGCACACCGAGCCGCCGTACAACCGATCGGGCACCCCAACTGCCCTAGTAGGCGACGGTAAATCGACCACCCACGTGCCGCGCCCGCTCGGCTTCGTCGACCAGGGCGACCGCGAAGTCCTCCATCGAGATGTACGACGTGCCATCCGCGCCAGTCAGCAGATGGTCCTTGCCACGCCGATAGTTGCCGGTACGGGTCCCTGGTTCAAGGAGAGCGGGCGGACTCAAAAGCTCGCCGCTCCGCCGACCAGGATGAGCCGTACGCCGGTGTCCGCCAGCCCGATGAGCAAGCCCTTCGCGGCCTGGACGAGCTCGTCCTCCTGACCGGGTCTCGGCCGGGTCGCGCTGATGACGACGTCATGGCCTTGGCTCAGCGCGGCGACGTCGTCCGGGCTCGAGGCGTCACCCGACCGCAAGGTGGAGGAGGGAGGAAGCGCTGCAGTCAGGCGCTCTAGCGACCGGCCGACGGCAGTCACCTCGTGACCACGCGACAGCGCCTCATGTACGACGCGGCTGCCAACCGCACCGGATGCTCCGGAGACGAGGATGCGCATATCAGCACCTCCCCGCGACCGGCGCACTCGGCGCGAGGCGGGACGCGACTGCCGGCGGGCGTGGCGTCTTCTTCTTGAGTTGGGCGGTGAGTAGTGCGGTGAGCACGATCAGTCCGCCGACGACCTGCGCGGCCGTCAGGCGTTGGTCGAGCACCAGCCAACCGAGGAGGGTGGCTACGACCGGGCTCAGAAGGCCGAGGAAAGTGACGTCGGTCGGGGACAGCTTCCGCAGGCCGCGGAACCACAGGGCGTAGGCCAGCGCCGAGCCAATGATCGTCAGGTAGGCATAGCCGGCGAGGTTGGCGAAGGTGAAGGACTGCGGTGGTGGTCCCTCGACGAGGTAGGCGACGGGCAGCAGGACCACACCACCGGCAACCAGCTGCCAGCCGGTTGTCGCCAGCAGGGGTGCCGGTGAGGCCCAGCGCTTGCTCAGTACGACGCCGAAGGCCATCACCACGGCGCCGCCCAGCGCAGCGGCGACGCCGAGAGTGTCCAGCCGTGCATCGGCACGCAGGACGAGCAGGCTGACCCCGAACACGCCAGCGATCGCGGCCACGACCGTTCGCGTCGACAACCGCTCACGCAACAGTGCGGTCGACAGTACGGCGACGAGCAGCGGCTGGATCGCGCCAACCGTCGCGGCGACCCCGCCGGGAAGCCGGTACGCCCCCACGAAGAGCAGCGCGAAGAACGCGCCGATGTTCAGCGTGCCGAGCACAAGTGACCGCCACCACCAGCTGCCGCTCGGCCACCGACGGGTGATCGCGACGAGAAGCAGCCCGGCGGGCAGCGCCCGGATCACCGCTGCCAGCAGCGGACGGCCGGGCGGAAGCAGCTCGGTGGTCACCACGTAGGTGGTTCCCCAGAGCATGGGCGTGATCGCGGTGATCAGAAGGAAGGTGACTCGATTGCTTAGCACTAAGACAAAGTATCTCAGTGCTAAGCAACTTTCAATCCCTCAGCGCTAAGCAATCTGAACTACGCTGGACGCATGGCAGATCACGTCGACCTGGTGCTCGAGCAATGGGGTGAGCAGCGGCCGGACCTGGACGCGTCGCCGATGGCGGTGCTCGGCCGGCTCAAGCGGCTGGCCCAGCTCGTCGACGCCGAGCTGCGCCGCAACTTCGCGCGGCACGACCTGGACTCCGCGTCGTTCGACGTACTGGCGACCCTGCGCCGCAGCAACGCCGAGCACAGCCTGACTCCGGCCGGGCTGATGCGTTCGTCGATGGTGACGTCCGGCGCGATCACCCAGCGGCTGGACCGGCTGGAGGCGCGCGGTCTGGTCACGCGGGCGCCCAGCGAGACTGACGGCCGCGGCGTTCAGGTGACGCTGACCGACGACGGGCTCCGCCTGATCGACGCCGTACTGCCGACCCATCTCGAGACCGAGCAGAGCCTGCTGGCCGGCCTGTCCAAGGCCGAGCGGGAACAACTCGCGGACTCACTGCGGACGTTGCTCGAATCCCTCGGAGACAAGAGGGACTGAGGTCATGGACCGGAGCCCGGCGGGGTCGTTGCGGGCGGCTCTCACTCACCACTTGATTGCCGAGGGCTCAATTCGGGACGAGCGGGTGGCGATGGCGTTCCGGGCCGTGCCGCGGCATGTGTTCGTGCCAGGGGTTCCGCTCGAGGTGGCGTACGCCGATGACGTCGTACTGATGAAGCGGAACGAGGCCGGGGCGCCGATCAGCTCGGTGTCGCAGCCGAGCATCGTCGCGCTGATGCTCGAGCAGGCCGAGATCCGGTCCGGCGACCGGGTGCTGGAGATCGGGTCCGGCGGATACAACGCGGCGCTGATGCGGGAGCTGGCCGGTCCGAAGGGATCAGTGACCACGGTCGACATCGATCCCGAGGTGACCGATCGAGCCCGCGCGGCGCTGGCGGAGGCCGGGTACGACGACGTCCGCGTCGTACAGGCGGATGGGGAGTTCGGGGCGCCGGACGGTGCGCCGTACGACCGGATCGTCGTGACGGTGACGGCATGGGACATCGCACCCGCCTGGATCGAGCAGCTCGAGCCTGACGGCCGGATCGTCGTACCGGTGCGGCTGCGGGGGCAGACCCGGTCGATCGCGTTCGACAAGGTGGGCGATCACCTGGAGAGCCGGTCGGCCACGCTGTGCGGTTTCGTCTGCATGCAGGGCGCCGGGGCGAACTACGAGCGGCTGATCCCGATCGCCGGCGACGACGTCGGCGTGATCTTCGACGAGGACCAGGAGGCCGAGGCGCATCCGTACGACGGCGTCCTCGAGCAATCGCGCCTGCGGGTCTGGTCCGGGGTCGTGATGAACCGCGAGGAACCACTGTCCGACCTCGCCCTTTGGCTCGCCAGCACACTTCCCGGGTACTGCGTTCTGACGGGTGCGGAGGCGACTCCGTCAGGGGGCGCTGCCGCGGTCGCGACCTGCGACAGCCTCGCCTACGTGACCGCCCGGCCGGGACGGCGGAAGTCCTTCGTCGAGCTGGGGGTGCACGGTCATGGACCGGACGCCGGTCATCTGGTCGAGAGGTTGGTCGATCAGCTGCGGATCTGGGACGCGCATCATCGGTACGGGCCTGGGCCTGAGTTCCAGGCGCACTTGGTCGGGGAGGAGGCGCCGGCCGGGTTCCGGATCGCTCGCCGGCACAGTTGCTTCACTGTCAGCTGGGCTGGGCACCCGGGCGCGGCGGGTTCCTGACGGTCTGCCAGAGCTCGTCGATGTCGGAGCGGTCCTCGGGCTCCGGCGTGTCGACCCAGCCGCTGGCCCAGGTGTTCTCCTCCCGGTCCAGGTCGAAGATCGACTCGGCGAACGCGGCCGAACCGACGTACCTCGTGGCCTCGTCCTCGACGGGAACCGGTGCCTGAGGTGTCGCGGGCTTGGGCTGCGCTGTCTTGCCGGGCGGAGCGACCAGGCCGCGCGCGTACTCCTGCGCCTCGAGGATGCCCATGTCCTGCTCGTCACACAGCAGCCGGATGGCGGCCACCTCGTTGCCGCTGCCCATCAGCTCCCGCACCCGGGTGTCGGTGTCCTGCCTCGGCGTGGGCAGTTGGTTCTGAGGCGGCCGGTGACCCTGCGGCTGGTACGACGGCAGCCAGGTCGCCGGAGGTGGCTGGAACTGTCCCGGCGGCATGTACGGCATGGGAGCGGGGTACGCGGCCTGGCTGGGCTGGCCTGGTGATGCGTGCTCACCGAGGTGCCGGGGCTGCCGGCCCGCTTGGAGGAGCTGCTGGAGGGCGGCGCCGGCCTGCCCGCTGCCTGGAGGATTGCCGGGCTGGTTGGCGGCCCGGGTGAGCTTCTGGATCGCGCGCTGACGCGCGTCGCCCGACCGTGACTGCTGCTTGGCCTTGTTGATCAGGGCCACCACGACCATGACCACCACGAAGATGATGAATCCGGTCATTGCCCCAGCGTAAGCGCTCGCGGGGGTTGAACGGCCGGAATCGGAGGAAACCGCAGGTGACCGCTACAATCCGGTGTTACCGCTGATCGATTTCGAAGGGCATACCCGCGTGGCAACGACGAACGACCTCAAGAACGGCATGGTGCTCAACCTGGATGGGCAGCTGTGGTCCGTCGTGTGGTTCCAGCACCACAAGCCAGGCAAGGGCGGCGCGGTCGTCCGGACCAAGCTGAAGAACGTGCTCTCCGGCAAGGTGGTCGACAAGACCTTCAACGCCGACGTCAAGGTCGAGGTGGCGAACGTCGACAAGCGCGACATGACCTACCTGTACAACGACGGCGCGGCGTACGTGTTCATGGACAAGTCGACCTACGACCAGCTCCAGATCCAGCCCGACGTGGTCGGCGACTCCGCACACTTCCTGCTGGAGAACCAGGACGCCATCGTCGCGGTGCACAACGACATCCCGCTGTACGTCGAGCTGCCGGCCTCGGTCGAGCTGCTGGTGGAGTACACCGAGCCGGGTCTGCAGGGCGACCGGTCCACCGGTGGCACCAAGCCGGCCAAGCTGGAGACCGGGTACACCATCCAGGTCCCGCTGTTCCTGACCACCGGCGAGAAGGTCAAGGTCGACACCCGCACCGGGGACTACCTCGGCCGCGTCACCTCCTGACGACCGGAAAGCTGACAACAGAACATGTCTGCCCGTAGCAAGGCCCGCAAGCGCGCGTTGGACGTGCTGTACGAGTCGGAGGTCAGAGGTCTGCCGGTCGGCGGCACGCTGGCCGACCGGGTGGCCGACAACGATCCGCCGGTGAACGAGTTCACCGTGGCGCTGGTCGAGGGTGTCGCGAAGCACATCGACGTGATCGACGAGCTGCTGGAGACGCACTCGGTCGGCTGGTCGCTGGACCGGATGCCCGCGGTGGACCGCAACATCCTGCGGATCGGAAGCTACGAGCTGCTGTTCGACGACCAGGTGCCGGATGTGGTCGCGGTGAGCGAGGCGGTCACGCTGGCGCGGGATCTGTCCACCGACGAGTCGCCGGCGTTCGTGAACGGCCTGCTGGCGCGGTTACTGCAACTCAAGCCGACGCTCGGGATCTGAGCGGGCTGTGACTCTCTGGCCCGGTGACCGTCTCGGTACGGTCCCGGGCCGGCTCGTCGTCCCCGTGGTTGGTACGGCGCGGGGGAACGGCCCCGGCCTGCGACGGCAGATGAGGTGGTATCTGTCGCCTGGGTACTGCGTCGTACTTCGGTCGTGCTTGCTGGGTCAGTGAAGGCGGGCGGCCGCGGGCCAGCTGCTACGAGCCCCGACCGTCTCTGTTGCCTCCGTCAGGCGCCGGCCGCTTCGGACTCCTCGACGTCGCCCTTCGCCTCCGGGTTCAGTACACCCCAGGAGATGAAACGCTCGGTCAGAGTCGTCGGCGACTCGTCGTAGATCACGGCGAGGGTACGCATGTCGTCCTGCCGGATCGACAGCACCTTGCCGTTGTAGTCCCCGCGCTGAGCCTGGATCGTGGCCGCGTACCGCGTCAGCGGACCGGCCTCGCTCGCGTCGAGGTGTTGCAGGGCCTCCAGGTCGAGGATCAACCGGGGAGGAGCGGCAGCCGCGGCGGCCGCGCTGGCGGAACCGGGCAGCAACTCACGGATCGGCACGCCGTAGAAATCGGCGAGCTCGGCGAGCTTCTGGACGGTGACGGCTCGATCGCCGCGCTCGTACGAGCCGACGACGACCGCCTTCCAGCGACCCTTGGACTTCTCTTCCACGCCGTGCAGCGACAGTCCTTGCTGCTGGCGGATGGCGCGCAACTTGCCACCCAGTGTCTTCGCGTATTCGCTAGGCACGCTGGTTCTTCCCTCCAACTAGTTTCGTGGTGTCCGGCCCGCCGGAACGGGTCGGTCGGTGAAACCCCCCTCGGTTACACAGAGTAACAATATTCTGGGTCAGAGGCCAGCGTCAAGACGGCGTGTCACATCCGATACCATGTCAAGCGGTCCGAACGTCCTTTAAAGACCCGTCCAGAGAGGCGGGAAAGGAGGAACGGTAGCGATGAGCCCTGCCCAGAGCGCAGAGTCCCCAGGCGTAGCCCAGCCGCAGAACCCGGCGGCGCGCACGGTCCTGGACGCTTCCGACATTTCCCGGGCACTGACCCGGATCGCGCACGAGATCCTCGAGCGCAACCGCGGTGCCGACCCGGTCGTCCTGCTCGGCATCCCCACCCGTGGCGTCGGCCTCGCCGCCCGGATCTCGGCCCGGATCGCCGCGGTCGAGGGGCAGAGTGTGCCGACAGGGTCACTCGACGTGACGATGTACCGCGACGACATCGGTCTCAAACCACCGCGCGGCCTGGAACACACCGACATCCCCGCCGGCGGGATCGACGGCAAGGTCGTGGTGCTGGTCGACGACGTGCTGTTCTCCGGCCGCACCATCCGCGCCGCGCTGGACGCGATCGGCGACATCGGCCGGCCGCGCGCGGTCCAGCTGGCGGTCCTGGTCGACCGCGGCCACCGCGAACTGCCCATCCGCGCCGACTACGTGGGCAAGAACCTGCCCACCTCTCTGGTCGAGCGCGTCACCGTCCACCTGACCGAGTACGACGGAACCGACGCGGTGCTGATCGCCGACAAGACGAAGGTGGAGGCGTGATGAGGCATCTGCTGAGTGCGGGCGATCTGTCGCGCGACGAGGCCAACCTGATCCTCGACACGGCCGAGGAGATGCGGTCGCTGGCCGATCGGCCGATCAAGAAGCTGCCGGCGTTGCGCGGCCGGACCGTGGTGAACCTCTTCTTCGAGGACTCCACCCGGACCCGGATCTCGTTCGAGGCGGCCGCCAAGCGACTGTCGGCCGACGTGATCAACTTCTCGGCCAAGGGCTCCAGCGTGAGCAAGGGCGAGAGCCTGAAGGACACCGCGCTGACCCTGCAGGCGATGGGCGCTGACGGCGTCGTCTGCCGGCACGGCTCATCCGGCGCGCCGCATCTGCTCGCCACCTCGGGCTGGATGACCGGCTCGGTCGTCAACGCCGGCGACGGCACCCACGAGCACCCGACCCAGGCGCTGCTCGACGCCTTCACCATGCGCCGCCATCTCGGGTCGCTGGAAGGCCGCCGGATCACGATCGTCGGCGACGTCCTGCACTCGCGGGTCGCCCGGTCGAACGTTCTGCTGCTGTCCACACTTGGCGCCGACGTCACCGTGGTCGCGCCGCCGACGCTGCTGCCAGTCGACATGACGAGCTGGCCGTGCGCGACGTCGTACGACCTGGACGGCGCGCTGGCCAAGAGTGACGCGGTGATGATGCTGCGAGTGCAGCGGGAGCGGATGAACGACGCGTACTTCCCGAGCGCCCGCGAGTACACCCGCCGCTACGGGCTCGATGTGCACCGGATGGCGCAGCTGCCGGACGACGCGATCGTGCTGCACCCCGGCCCGATGAACCGCGGCATGGAGATCAGCGCCGAGGTCGCCGACTCCGCCCGGTCCGTGATCGTCGAACAGGTCACCAACGGCGTCGCCGTCCGGATGGCCGTCCTTTACCTGCTGCTGTCCGGCAGCAACGACACCACTGAGGAGCAGACCGCATGACCGCTTACCTGATCACCGGAGCCAAGATCGTTGGCGGTGACGTGGCGGATCTGCTCATCGAGAACGGCAAGATTGTTGCCGTCGGCACCAACCTCGACGCGCCCAAAGATGCCGAGACGATCGATGCGCAAGGGCTGATCGCGCTCCCCGGCTTGGTCGACCTGCACACCCATCTCCGTGAGCCTGGTCGGGAGGACGCCGAGACCGTGCTGACCGGCACGCGTGCCGCGGCGCTGGGCGGGTTCACCGCGGTGTTCGCGATGGCCAACACCGATCCGGTCGCCGACACCGCCGGCGTCGTCGAGCAGGTCTGGCGTCTCGGCCGCGACGCCGGCTACGCCGACGTCTACCCGATCGGCGCGGTCACGGTCGGCCGGAAGGGCACGCAGCTCGCGGAGCTCGGCGCGATGGCGGATTCGGCAGCCCGGGTACGCGTGTTCTCCGACGACGGCGACTGCGTGTGGGACGCCGCCTTGATGCGCCGCGCGCTCGAGTACGTGAAGGCGTTCGACGGTGTGATCGCGCAGCACGCGCAGGAGCCGCGACTCACCCAGGGCGCGCAGATGAACGAGGGCGCGCTGTCCGGCGTACTCGGCCTGACCGGCTGGCCGAGTGTCGCCGAGGAGGCGATCATCGCCCGCGACATCCTGCTCAACGCCCACGTCGGCTCGAAGCTGCACATCTGCCACCTGTCCACCAAGGGCTCGGTGGAGATCGTCCGGGCGGCGAAGAAGCGCGGGTTCGAAGTGACCGCCGAGGTGACCCCGCACCACCTGCTGCTGACCGAGGACCTCGCCGCCTCTTACAACCCGGTCTACAAAGTCAACCCGCCGCTGCGGACCAAGGACGACGTCGAGGCGGTCCGCGAGGGCCTGGCCGACGGCACGATCGACATCGTCGCCACCGACCACGCCCCGCACCCGGTCGAGGACAAGGACTGCGAGTGGAGCGCGGCCGCGTTCGGCATGCTCGGCCTGGAGACGGCGCTGAGCGTCGTCCAGCAGGCGATGATCGACACCAAGCTGATGACCTGGGCGGATGTCGCGGACCGGATGAGCTACCGGCCGGCCGCGATCGGCCAGGTCGGCGGCGAGCATGGCCGTCCGCTCGAAGCCGGTGCCCCGGCCAACCTGGTTCTGGTCGACCTGGCCGCCGAGCGGACCGTCGTACCGGGGGAGTCCGCGTCCCTCAGCAGGAACACGCCGTTCGACGGGATGACGTTGCCCGGCAAGGTGGTCGCGACCTTCCTCAGAGGTACGGCGACCGTCCTCGACGGAAAGCTGGCCCGGTGAAGGCCTTCCTGGGCATTCTCGGCACGCTGCTGGTCCTCGCGGCGGCCTACTACGGCATGTTCCGGGGCTGGCGGAACCGCCAGGCCCGGCAGGCCGACCTGGCACCGCTGCCCGCGGCGCCTGCAGATGACAAAACCAAGGGCGTGGAGGGCGTGTACGTCGCCACCACGACGGCCGGCGACTGGATGGACCGGATCGCCGTGCACGAACTGGGCGTCCGCAGTATCGCGGACCTGGCCGTCAGTGAGGCCGGCCTGATCTTCCACCGGCAGGGCGCGGCGGATGTGTTCATCCCCGCGGACCATCTGACCGGAGTCCGGACCGACCGCGGGATCGCCGGCAAGGTGACCGCGGAGAAGTCCGGCCTGGTGGTGGTCAGCTGGCAGCACGACGGCCGCGCACTCGACACCGGGTTCCGCCCCCGCCGGAAGGCAGACACCGCCCCCTTGACCGCATCCATCTCGACCCTGATCGGAGCCGAGCAGAAATGAGCCAGCCCGCATTGCTGGTCCTGGAAGACGGCCGGGCCTTTGCCGGTACGTCGTACGGGGCGACCGGCGAGACCTTCGGCGAGGCGGTGTTCACCACCGGGATGACCGGCTACCAGGAGACGCTGACCGACCCGTCGTACCACCGGCAGATCGTCACCCAGACCGCGCCGCACATCGGCAACACCGGCATCAACGACGAGGACGACGAGTCGCAGAAGATCTGGGTCTCCGGGTACGTCGTCCGCGACCCCGCTCGGGTCCCGTCGAACTGGCGCGCCAAGAGGTCCCTCGACGAGCAGCTGAAGGGGCAGGGCATCGTCGGGATCTCCGGCATCGACACCCGGGCGCTGACCCGCCACCTGCGCGAACGCGGCGCGATGCGGGCCGGGATCTCGACCGAGGTCCTCGACCCCGCCGCGCTGCTGGAGAAGGTGCTGCAGCAGCCGAAGATGGCCGGCGCGGATCTGGCCTCCGAGGTGACCACCTTTGAGCCATACGTCGTACCCGCGGAAGGCGAGAAGCGGTTCACCGTGGTCGCGCTCGACCTCGGCATCAAGTCGATGACGCCGAAGCGGATGGCCGAGCGCGGCATCGAGGTGCACGTCATGCCGGCGACCGCCTCGCTGGAGGAAGTACTCGCGGTCGACCCGGACGGCATTTTCATGAGCAACGGGCCGGGCGACCCGGAGACCACCGAGCACCCGACGACGCTGCTCAAGCAGCTGCTGGAGCAGAACAAGCCGTACTTCGGGATCTGCTTCGGCAACCAGGTGTTCGGCCGGGCGCTGGGGCTGGGCACGTTCAAGCTGAAGTACGGCCACCGCGGCATCAACCAGCCGGTGCTCGACCGGGCCACCGGCAAGGTGGAGATCACCGCGCAGAACCATGGGTTCGCGGTCGACGCCCCGATCGAGGAGACGGTCGAGACGCCGTACGGGACGGCCGAGGTGTCGCATGTCTCGCTGAACGACAACGTGGTCGAAGGGCTCCGGCTCACCGGCAGAGACGGCCGGGTACTCGCGTTCTCGGTCCAGTACCACCCGGAAGCGGCGGCAGGGCCACATGACTCGGCCTACCTGTTCGACCGGTTCGTCGAGTTGATGGAGGGGCGGGCCTGATGCCACGTCGTACAGACATCGAGTCGGTGCTCGTCATCGGCTCCGGCCCGATCGTGATCGGCCAGGCCTGCGAGTTCGACTACTCGGGGACGCAGGCGTGCCGGGTGCTGCGCGAAGAAGGCTTCCGCGTCGTCCTGGTGAACTCGAACCCGGCCACGATCATGACCGACCCGGAGTTCGCCGACGCGACCTACGTCGAGCCGATCACCCCGGAATACGTCGAGAAGGTGATCGAGAAGGAGCGGCCGAACGCGCTGCTCGCCACCCTGGGCGGCCAGACCGCGCTGAACGCGGCGATCGCGTTGCACGACAACGGCGTCCTGGAGAAGTACGGCGTGGAGCTCATCGGAGCCTCCGTCGACGCGATCCAGCGCGGCGAGAACCGGGAGTCGTTCAAGCACATCGTCGAGAAGCTCGGCGCGGAGGTCGCCCGGTCGCGGATCTGCCACTCGCTGGACGATGTGATGGGCGCGGCCGCCGAGCTCGGCTACCCGCTGGTGGTGCGGCCGTCGTTCACCATGGGCGGCGTCGGTTCCGGCATGGCGTACGACGAAGCCGACCTGCGCCGGATCGCCGGCGCCGGACTGGTCGCCAGCCCGACCACCGAGGTGCTGATCGAGGAGTCGATCCTCGGCTGGAAGGAATACGAGCTGGAGGTGATGCGCGACAAGGCGGACAACGTCGTGATCATCTGCTCGATCGAGAACGTCGATCCGATGGGCGTGCACACCGGCGACTCGGTCACAGTCGCACCGGCGATGACGCTGACCGACCGCGAGTACCAGGTGATGCGCGACCTGGCCATCGGCATCATCCGCGAGGTCGGGGTCGACACCGGCGGCTGCAACATCCAGTTCGCGGTGAACCCGGAGGACGGCCGGCTGATCGTGATCGAGATGAACCCGCGGGTGTCCCGGTCGTCCGCGCTGGCGTCGAAGGCGACCGGCTTCCCGATCGCCAAGATCGCCGCCAAGGTCGCGATCGGCTACACGCTGGACGAGATCCCGAACGACATCACCAAGCAGACCCCGGCCAGCTTCGAGCCGACGCTGGACTACGTGGTGGTGAAGGTGCCGCGGTTCGCGTTCGAGAAGTTCCCGGCCGCGGATGCCACGCTGACCACGCACATGAAGAGTGTCGGCGAGGCGATGGCGATCGGCCGCAACTACACCGAGGCCCTGCAGAAGGCGCTCCGGTCGCTGGAGAAGCCGGAGGCCCGGTTCTCCTGGAAGGGTTCGCCCGCGACCGAGCTCGAGCCGTTGCTGGAGGCAATCAAGACGCCGCATGACGGCCGGCTGCGGACCGTCATGGACGCGATCCGCGCCGGTGCTACTCCGGAGCAGATCTTCGAGGCGACTCGCATTGATCCTTGGTTCGTGGACCAGCTCTACCTCATCCACGAGACGGCACTGCAGGTCGCGGCCGCGCCGCGGCTGACGCCTGAGGTGATCAAGCTGGCCAAGCGGCACGGGTTCTCGGACCTGCAGCTGGCCGAGATCCGCGGGCTCACCGAGGACGTCGTCCGGGGTGTCCGGCAGGCGCTCGGGATCCGGCCGGTCTACAAGACGGTCGACACGTGTGCGGCCGAGTTCGCGGCCGAGACGCCGTACCACTACTCGTCGTACGACGAGGAGACCGAAGTTGCGCCGCGGGAGACCCCGGCGGTGCTGATCCTGGGCTCGGGGCCGAACCGGATCGGGCAGGGGATCGAGTTCGACTACTCCTGTGTGCACGCGTCGATGGCGCTGCGCGACGCCGGCTATTGCACGGTGATGGTGAACTGCAACCCGGAGACGGTCTCGACCGACTACGACACCTCCGATCGGCTGTACTTCGAGCCGCTCACCTGCGAGGACGTGCTCGAGATCGTGTACGCCGAGATGCAGGCCGGGCCGGTCGCGGGAGTGATCGTGCAGCTCGGCGGTCAGACTCCGCTCGGCCTGGCCCAGCGGCTCGCGGACGCCGGCGTACCGATCGTGGGTACGTCGCCTGAGGCGATCCACCTGGCCGAGGAGCGGGGAGCGTTCGGGAAGGTACTCGCGGACGCGTCGCTGCCGGCGCCGAAGCACGGTACGGCGCTGTCGGCCGAAGGAGCGCATGAGGTCGCCGAGGAGATCGGCTTCCCCGTGCTGGTGCGGCCGTCGTACGTGCTCGGCGGGCGCGGGATGGAGATCGTCTACAGCTCGGCCGAGCTGTCGGCCGCGTTGGAGCGGCTGGGTGGCGGTGCGGCCTTCGAGCATCCGGTGCTGATCGACCGGTTCCTGGACGACGCGGTCGAGATCGACGTCGACGGGCTGTTCGACGGCGACGAACTGTTCCTCGGCGGCGTGATGGAACACATCGAGGAGGCCGGGGTGCACTCCGGCGACTCGTCGTGCGCGCTGCCGCCGATAACGCTCGGGAACGCCGACATCGAGAAGATCCGGGCGTCGACCGAGGCGATCGCGCGCGGAGTCGGCGTACGTGGTCTGCTGAACGTGCAGTACGCGCTCGCCGGTGACGTGCTCTACGTGCTGGAGGCGAACCCACGCGCGTCGCGGACGGTCCCGTTCGTGTCGAAGGCGACCGCTACGCCGCTGGCCAAGGCGGCCGCCCGGGTGATGCTCGGGGCAACGATCGCTGAGCTGCGGTCGGAAGGCATGCTGCCGGCCGTTGGTGATGGTGGCACGCTGCCGGCCTCGACGCCCATCGCGGTGAAGGAAGCCGTGATGCCGTTCAACCGGTTCCGGACCATCGACGGCCGGTCGGTCGACACCGTGCTCGGCCCGGAGATGCGCTCGACCGGTGAGGTCATGGGCATGGACGACAACTTCGGTACGGCGTTCGCGAAGTCGCAGGCGGGTGCGTCGCAACCACTGCCGGGCTCCGGCAAGGTGTTCGTGTCGGTGGCGAACCGGGACAAGCGGCACATGATCTTCCCGGTGAAGCGGCTGGCCGACCTCGGCTTCCAGATCTACGCGACCGAGGGCACGGCCGACGTACTGCGGCGCAACGGGGTCGAGGCGGTGACGGTCCGCAAGAGCAGCCAGGGACCGGGCCCGAACGGCGAGCCGACGATCGTGCAGATGGTCCAGGACGGCGAGCTGAACCTGATCGTCAACACGCCGATCGGCATCACCCAGGGCGGTTCGCCGCGACTGGACGGGTACGAGATCCGGAGTGCGGCCGTGGCGCGGAACATCCCGTGCATCACGACGGTGCAGGGGCTGGCGGCCGCCGTACAGGGGATCGAGGCCCAGCAGGCCGGGGACATCGGCGTACGGTCGCTGCAGGACTGGGTGCCGCGGATCCGTGGTGACGTCGGTGTATAACAACGTCGTCCGGCCGGTGCTGTTCCGGCTGGGCAAGGGCGACGCGGAGGTCGCGCACGAGCGGACACTGCACGGCCTCCGCCTGCTCGGCCGCATCCCAGGTGCGGCCGCCGCTGGTGGCCGCCTGTTCGGCTCGGTCGCGCCCCGGACTGTCTTCGGTATCCGGTTCCCTTCGCCGGTCGGGCTGGCCGCGGGGATGGACAAGAACGGGGTCGCGCTGCCGGGCTGGCGGGCACTCGGGTTCGGGTTCGTCGAGGTCGGGACCGTGACGGCGCATCCGCAGCCGGGGAATCCTCAGCCGAGGCTTTTCCGGTTGGTCGAGCACGAGGCTGTCATCAACCGGATGGGGTTCAACAACCTTGGCTCGTCGGCTTTGGCGGATCGGCTTGCTGACTACGGCCCGCTGGGATACCCACTCGGGATCTCGATCGGCAAGTCGAAGGTCACGCCTTTGGAAGAGGCCGTCGAGGACTACGTGACCTCGCTGCGGCGGCTTTACCGGTACGGCGACTACTTCGCGGTCAACGTGAGTTCGCCGAACACACCGGGGCTGCGGGCGCTGCAGGATGCCGGCCACCTGCGTGAACTGCTGACCGCGTTGCATGCCGAGGCGGAGTCGCTGAGCGTGAGTGGGCTCCCGGGCAAGCCGATCCTGGTGAAGATCGCGCCCGACCTGTCCGCTCAAGCCATCGAGGAACTGCTCGCGGTCTGCACCGATGTCGGTGTCGCCGGGATCATCGCGACCAACACGACGATCGATCGACCTGCTGTCTCCTCGCACCCGCTCGCCGGCGAGACCGGCGGGCTGTCGGGCCGGCCGTTGACGGACATCGCGGCGAAGACCGTCGCGCACATCCACGCGGAGACGGCCGGCACGCTGCCGATCATCGGAGTCGGCGGCATCCTCGATCCGTGCGATGCCACGCGGCTCTTCGACGCCGGCGCCAGTCTGGTGCAGATCTTCACCGGGCTGATCTACCGCGGGCCCGGGCTGGTCCGTCAGATCAACAGGAGTTTGCCATGAGCAACGAACCGTTCGGCGCCAGGTTGCGGCGCATCATGGACTCGCGCGGTCCGCTGTGTGTGGGCATCGACCCGCACGCGCACCTGCTGGACGCGTGGGGCCTGCCGGACTCGCCGGAGGGCCTGGCGTCCTTCACGTACGGCGTGGTGGACGCGCTGGCCGATCGGGTCGCGGTGTTCAAGCCGCAGTCGGCGTTCTTCGAGCGCTTCGGGTCGGCCGGGATCGCGGTGTTGGAACAGGCGACGATCCGGTTGCGGGACGCGGGTGCGCTGGTGATCATCGACGCGAAGCGCGGCGATATCGGGTCGACGATGGCTGGCTATGCGTCGGCGTATCTGGCGGAGAAGGGGCCGCTGGCCTGTGACGCGCTGACGGTCAGCCCGTACCTGGGGTTCGGTTCGCTGCAGCCGGCGATCGACGAGGCGCGCGCCGCTGGTGCCGGTCTGTTCGTACTGGCGCTGACGTCGAACCCGGAGGGGCCGCAGTTCCAATCCGCCCGGACCGTCGACGGCCCGACGGTCGCAGGCGCGGTGCTGGACGGCCTGCGTGCGCTCAACGCGGACGCTGAGGTTCTTGGGTCGTTCGGTGCCGTGGTGGGCGCGACGATCGCTCCGACGGACGAGGACCTGGACATCAACGGCCCGCTGCTCGCTCCGGGGCTTGGTGCGCAGGGCGGTACGGCTGAGAGCCTGACGAAGGTGTTCGGCCCGGCCGTGCGGAACGTCATACCAGCAAGCTCCCGGGAGATCCTCGGCGCCGGCCCGTCGGCTGCCGCCCTTCAAGGCGCTGCCGATCGTGCAAATGACGCGTTCCGTGCGGTCCGGGGTTACTGACAAAGGCCCCTTGTGAGCGATAGAATATGATTTGCAGAAATTGCTGAATGGCGCGAGGAAATCTGGCGCCATTTGGTGTCTTTTTCTTGAGTTTCTTGGCCGTGGCGTGCGACTGTCGTCGGCATGTCTTCTGATTTCGTTTCCGGTCAGGAATTGAGTCGGCGGTTCTACTTGGAGGCGGTGCAGCCGCTGCTGGGGGATCTGCCGCGCACAGTGCGGCTCTGCTCGGGCGTGGCTCTGAGGTACTCGGGTTCGACGACGAGATGTCCGGGGACCACAACTGGGAACCTCGCGTCGTGTTGTTTGTGAACGACGATGAGGCCGCGGTGACCGAGCGCCTGCGGGCTTCGGTGCCGTCGACCTTCGATGGCCGCGACACCGAGTTCGGCGTACACACGCCGCGCGGGTACTTCCAGCAGCAGTTGAACTTCGATCTCGAGCAGGAGCTCGCGGCGCGGGACTGGCTGACCTTCTCCGAGCAGAACCTCTGCATGGTCACCGCGGGTGCGGTGTTCCACGACGAGATCGGGCTGGAGGCGGTGCGGGAGAGGTTCGCGTACTACCCGCGCGACGTCTGGCTGTATTTGATGATCGCGGCATGGTGGAAGGTCCACCCGGAGGTCAACCTGGTCGGCCGGGCCGGATTCGTGGGTGACGAGCTCGGTTCCGCGCTGATCGGGTCGCAGGTGGTGCACGGGTTGATGCGGCTGTGTTTCCTGCTGGAGCGGCAGTATGCGCCGTACTCGAAATGGTTCGGTACGGCGTTCTCGCGGTTGGAGTGTGGCGCCGTACTGTCGCCGATCTTGTCGCGGGTGCTTGCGGCCGAGTCGTGGCAGGCGCGCGAGGAAGCGCTGATGGCGGCGTACGACGTGGTGGCGGGCAAGCACAACGCGTTGGGGATCACGCCGCCGGTCGCGACCGAGGTGACGCGCATGTGGGAGTGGCCGTTCAAGGTGCTGTGGGGCGATTTCCCCGGCGCGCTGGCGAACGAGCTCAAGGACCCGGCGGTGAAGCAGATCGCCGAACGGTGGCCAGTCGGCGGCATCGAGCAGGTCAGGGACGTGCTGTGGTCCGGCGGCGACCGCCGGCGGCTGGTCGAGCTTCTCGATACAGCCGAGTGAGGAGCTCGACGGCTGCCTGAGTTGCCGGATGCGGGTCTTGGCGGTGCCATATGAGGTGTACATCGACGGGCGGCGCGTCACGCACCGGGCGGTAGACGACGCCGTCGCGGCGATAGTGCGTCACCGTCGCGTGCGGAGTCAGGCCGACACATCGGCCGGCTGCGATGAGGTCCAGCCAGTCGTCGACGTCCTGGGTGTACTCGAGCTTCGGTCGCGCGCCCTCGGGCCAGAGATCGACGGTCGTGCTTCCGGTACGGCGGTCGATGGCGAGCGTGCGGTCGCGGAGCTGCTCGAGGGCGACCGTGCGTTTCGTCGCCAGTGGGTCGTCGGCGGGGAGAGCGCAGTACCGGCGTTCCAGGCCGACTGTCGCATGGCCGAATCGCTTCAGGTCGACCTGACTTCGTACCACCGCCAGATCACAAAGACCTTCGGCCAGGCCGCCGGTGGTCGTGTTGGTCCGCACCAACTGCAACTCGACCCCTGGATGCTCCGCTGCCCATCGCCGCTGGAACTCCGCCGTGTGCCGGCCCATCGCCGACCATGCATGCCCGATCCGCAACCGCGTATGCCCGGTCGTTGCCTCCCGCACCAGCTCGTCGGCGTCGGCGAGAAGTTGCCGCGCCCTGGCCAGCACCTGGAGACCGGCCGTCGTCGGCGTGATCATCCTGCTGGTCCGATGCAGCAGCCGTATCCCGAGGATCCGCTCCAAACTCATCAGACTCCGTGACACCGCGGCCTGCGAAACCCCCAGCTCGATCGCCGCGTCGGTGAACGTGCCGGCGTCGGCGATCGCCACCAGACACCGCAGGTGCCTGAGCTCAAGATCCATAACTCCAGCGTATAGATCGGTCCGGCGATGCATTTTGCCCCGGCTTCTGGCGCGCGCACTCTCGTCCCATGACCACCACCAGCAGCGAATGTCGAGTCGTGGATTTTGGCAGCGGAAACCGGCTGCCGGAAGCAGAAATCCACGACTCGGCGAAGCGCTCCGGGCGGCTGCTGGGGGTGTTGATGATGTTGGGGAGTGGGTTGTCGACTCAAGTGGGAGCGTCGGTGGGAGCGCTGGGGTTTCCCGTGCTGGGGCCCGTCGGGGTGGTGGCTGTTCGGCAGTGGGTGGCCGCCGTGGTGCTGGTCGCCGTCGGGCGGCCGAACCTGCGGGCGATCAACGCGAGGCAGTGGCGGCTGGTGCTGGGGCTGGCTGTGGTCTTCGCGGTGATGAACTTGTCGTTGTACACGGCGATCGATCGGGTCGGGCTCGGCCTTGCCGTGACCTTGGAGTTTCTGGGGCCGTTGGCGGTGGCGCTGCTCGGCTCGAGGCGATTGATCGACCTGGTGTGTGCACTGGCCGTGGCGCCCGCGGTGGTGCTGCTGACCCGGCCGGAGGCGACGACGGACTACGCAGGCATCGGTCTGGGCCTGCTGGCCGCCCTCTGCTGGGCCTGCTACATCCTGCTCAACCGCCGCATCGGCCGGGAGCTGTCTGGCGTACAAGGCGTCGGGGCCGCGGCTGCGGTGTCCGGGCTGGCCTACGTGCCGATCGGCGTACTGATGCTCTTGCACCACCGTCCGACGCCTGTGGCCATCCTGTACGCCGTCGCGGCCGGGGTGCTCTCGTCCGCCGTACCGTTCCTGGTCGACATGCTCGTGCTGCGGCGGGTGCCGGCTCAGTTCTTCGGCGTGTTCATGAGCATCAACCCGGTGCTGGCGGCTGTCGTCGGTCTCGTCGTACTGGATCAGCGTCTCGGGCCGTGGGAGTGGTTCGCGATCGGGGTGATCGTCTGCGTCAACGCGGTCGCGCTGTCGGCCGGGCGACGTCGTACATCACGGGCTGGTTCCAGTCGGCGGGTGCGACCTTCTTCACGGCGTGCCTTGCCCGGCCTTGACCCCGCGGTTCGGAAGGGTGTCGGGGACGACGGGGAGAGATGGACTTCCCGCGCGGAAGAGTAAGGAACGGAATGCGTAAGGTTGCGGCCCTCGCGGCGGTAGTGACGATGAGTCTCGGTACGTTGACGGCGTGCTCGGGCGGTGACTACTGCAGCGAGCTGCAGAACTATGCCGAGGCGGTCAAGAACCTCGACATCAAGGACACCGCCGCGGTCGACAAGATGCGCGAAGAGGCCAAGAAGCTGTCGAAGTCGGCGCCGGACGACCTGAAGGACGACTGGAAGATCGTCCTCGACTACTCCGAGAAGGCGAGCGAGGCCAAGGGCGACACGGGCAAGCTCAGCGAGCTGGCCAAGAACGACGGCGAGAAGATCGCCGCCGCCTCCCAGGCCATCGCCAAGCATGCCAAGGACACCTGCAAGGTCGACATCGACGGCTGACGCCGGCCAGGGCAGTCACCAGACGGGCACGAAAAGTATCGGTTTCGGATCGTTTGGTGACTGCCGGTAGCGTCGGGGTCAACACCCCCGAGGATCGACCCCGAGGATGATGACTTTGAAGCGCACACTCGCCACCGTCGCGACCCTGATCGCCGGCACCGCCACGTTGACCGCCTGCACCGAGGAGCAGGCGTACTGCGTCGACCTCGCCGGGTACGCCGCCGAGTCGGTGAACGTCAACCCGCAGAACCCGGCCGACTACGTGAAGATCCTGGAGAGCGCGAAGAAGCTCCAGCAGTCCGCGCCGGACGAGGTGAAGGACGACTGGGGGACCGTGGCGAAGTTCGCCGAGAGCGCGCAGAAGGCGGGCACGGACCGTGTCGAACTGGCTCGGCTGAGCAAGCAGACCGGCACGGTGATGGCGGCCTACAAGACGATCAGCACGCACGCGAAGGACTCCTGCAAGGTCGACGTCCCGGCGCTGAACTGACCGTCGTAGGGCGGGCGGCGGCACGCGGCACGGAAGACGGCCGCGCTGAGGGCTGACGGTGGCCGAAGCCGTGTTAGGTTCCCTTGCGAAGGCTTACAACGGGAACAGGTGAAACGGTGCCACTTCCTTCTTTGACCCCGGAGCAGCGAGCGGCGGCTCTGGATAAGGCCGCGGCGGCGCGGCGCGAACGGGCGGAGATCAAGAACCGGATCCGGCATTCGGGGGCGTCTCCGACGGAGGTGCTCCACGAGGGGCAGACCAACGACGTGATCGGCAAGATGCGGGTCAGCCAGCTGCTGCAGTGCATCCCCGGCGTGGGCAAGGTCCGCGCGCAGCAGATCATGGAACGGGCCGGGATCTCCGAGACGCGCCGGGTGCGCGGCCTCGGTTCGAACCAGATCGCCGCCCTCGAGCGCGAATTCGCCGAGTGAGTGCAGGGTGAGCCAGACCGAAACGCTGGCCGGCTCGTTGGACACTGGTGTGACGATGACCACGCACGGGACGGACGAGACGATGGCTCCGCGGCAGACCCCGCCAGGCACGACCGCGGCCGGGGGCGCCCGGCTGACCGTGCTGGCCGGGCCCACGGCGGTCGGTAAGGGGACGGTCGCGGCGGACATCCGCGAGCGCTACCCCGAGATCTGGATCTCGGTGTCGGCGACGACCCGGAAGCCGCGGCCGACCGAGGTGCACGGCGTGCACTACCTGTTCGTGTCGGACGCCGAGTTCGACCGGATGATCGCCGACGGTGAGCTGCTCGAGTGGGCGGTGGTGCACAAGGCGGCCCGGTACGGGACGCCGAAGCAGCCGGTGCTGGACAAGCTCGCCGAGGGCCGCCCGGCCCTGCTCGAGATCGATCTGCAGGGCGCCCGCCAGGTGCGCGAAACGATGCCGGAGGCGCAGTTCGTCTTCCTCTCGCCGCCGAGCTGGGACGAACTGGTACGACGGCTGGTCGGCCGCGGCACCGAGACGGAGGAGGAACGGGCGCGCCGGTTGGAGACCGCGACGCTCGAACTGGCCGCCGAGAAGGAATTCGACGTGACGATCGTGAACGCCTCCGTTCGGGAGGCGGCCGATCAGTTGGTAAAGTTGATTCGATCACCCTCCATCTCTGGAAAGAGCTGAACTTGTCTGGCAACCAGCCCGTCGCCATCGGCATCACCTCGCCGCCGATCGACGACCTGCTCACCCACACCGACTCCAAGTACAAGCTGGTGCTGTACTCGGCCAAGCGGGCGCGGCAGATCAACGCCTACTACTCGCAGCTCGGCGAGGGCCTGCTCGAGTACGTCGGCCCGCTGGTCGAGACGCACGTCCAGGAGAAGCCGCTGTCGATCGCGATGCGCGAGATCAACGAGGGCGTGCTGACCTGCACGGACATCGACCCGGAGGCCGAGGCGGAAGCCGCGGCGGCGGAGAAGTCTCAGTAGCCACCCGTACGACGACCGGGAACGGAGTTCGCGCAGATGTCCGCAACCGGTGACCAGACCCCCGGCGACCACGTCCCGGGGGCTGTTGTCGTGCCCAAAGCCCGGCCGAACGTCGTACTCGGCGTCGGTGGCGGGATCGCGGCGTACAAGGTCTGTGATCTGCTGCGGCGGCTGACCGAGTCCGGGCACAGCGTGCGCGTGGTGCCGACCGCGGCCGCGCTGGACTTCGTCGGCGCGGCGACCTGGGCGGCGCTGTCCGGGCAGCCGGTGACGGCCGACCCGTTCGACGATGTGCACGAGGTGCCGCACGTCCGCATCGGCAAGGCCGCCGACCTGGTCGTGGTCGCGCCCGCGACGGCGAACCTGATCGCCAAGGCCGCGCACGGTCTCGCCGACGACCTGCTGACCAACACTCTGCTCACCGCGCGGTGTCCGATCCTGTTCGCGGCCGCGATGCACACCGAGATGTGGGAGCACCCGGCGACCCAGGCCAATGTGGCGACGCTGAGGTCGCGCGGGATCACCGTGCTCGACCCCGCGGTCGGCCGTCTGACCGGCGCCGACACCGGCCGCGGCCGGTTGCCCGAGCCGTCCGAGATCTTCGCGATCAGCCAGCTGATGCTCGCCGACGAGGCCGCCCGTGCCGCGGGACAGTCCGTCGCCGACCTGACCGGCAAGCACGTGCTGATCAGCGCCGGCGGCACCCGTGAACACCTCGACCCGGTCCGCTACCTCGGCAACTCCTCGTCCGGCAAGCAGGGCTACGCGCTCGCCCGGATCGCCGCCGCCCGCGGCGCCAAGGTCACCTTGGTCGCGGCCAACTCCGAGCTGCCCGACCCGGCCGGCGTCCAGGTCGTCCCGGTCACCAGCACCCGCGACCTGTACGACGAGATCACCGGCCGCGCGGGTGACGCGGACGCGATCGTGATGGCGGCGGCCCCGGCGGACTTCCGGCCGACCGACATCGCCGAACACAAGATCAAGAAGACCGCCGACGGCTCGGTCCCGGCGGTCAACCTGGTGCAGAACCCTGACATCCTGCACACCATCTCGCACGACCGCCGCCGGGCCGGCCAGGTCATCGTCGGCTTCGCCGCCGAAACCGGCGACGCCGAGCACAGCGTCCTCGAGCTGGGCCGCGCCAAGCTCGAACGCAAGGGCTGCGACCTCCTGGTCGTCAACGACGTCTCCGGCGGCAAGGTCTTCGGCAGCGACACCAACGAAGCCGTAATCCTCGACCGCACCGGCAACGCCCTCCCCGTCCCCTCAGGCAGCAAAGACGCATTGGCGGGTGTCATCTGGAACCTCGTCGCCACCCACTGGCACTAGCGGCCAGAACCTGTCCGCTTCTTCTCCTACCGTCAGTCCTATGAAGATCTCGTGGCGGGACGTGGTCGCTCGGCGGATGCGGCGGCATTGGCTGACTGAGCCGGCTGGTGCGGCGGTGGACGTCGTACGGGCGATCTGTGGGGCGCATGCGCAGGTGTTGTCGGCGGGGGAGACCTCCGTCGCGCTGCGGGTGGATGGGGCGACGCGGGAAACGGTTCAGCAGGCAGATGGCCTGGTGAAGACGTTCGGGCCGCGCGGGACCGTTCATCTGCTGGCGTTGGACGACCTGCCGTTGTGGACCGGCGCTCTGTCGGCTCTGCCCTCCGGCCAGCAGGTGCCTGAGGTCATGCGGATGACCCCTGACCAGAAGGCTCAAGTCATCGAGGCGATCGGTGACGCACTGGCGCACGACGACCTCACCGTCGACGAGCTCACCGAGGAGGTCGTACGGCGTACTGGCTCGTGGGCGGGTGATCTCGTGATGCCGGCGTTCCAGACCTACTGGCCGCGGTGGCGGCAGCTGATCCCGGACGCGGCCAACGCCGGAGTCCTCTGCTACGGACCCAACCGCGGCCGCAACACGACGTACTCGAATCCGCATCGCTTCAAGCCCTTCGAGCCGCTGCCCGGCGAGAAGGCGCTCACCGAGCTGCTCCACCGCTATCTCTACGCCTACGGCCCCGCGACCCCGCAGCAGTTCGCTCGCTGGCTCAAAACGACGCCCGGGTTCGTCAAGCCGTACTTCACCGACCTCCCGCAAGTAGAACTCGACGGCCAGCCCGCCTGGCTCGCACCAGGCGACGAGGAGTTCAGCGACGAGCCGGCCCGCGGCATCAGACTGCTCCCGTACTTCGATGCGTACGGCGTCGGCAGCTACCCGCGTGAACTCCTCTTCCCCGGCAAGGCGTTCACCAGGGCAACCGCGCGCGGCCAGGCCGGCAACTACCCGCTACTGCTGATCGACGGCATCGTCGGCGGCGTCTGGCACCACAAGAAGTCCGGCCGCAAGCTCCAGATCACGGTCGAGCCACTGACCGCACTGAACCGATCCCGGCTCAAGCAACTCGACGCCGAGGCCGCCCGGCTGGGCGAGATCCTGGATGCCACACCCGCCCTGACGGTCGGCAAGGTCGAGGCCGGGCCACACGCGTGACCCGAACCCGCGTAGTGTGGACGCACCGCTGAGCGCGGTTGTCCATATTGTGGCGGGCAATCTCACGAAGCGGATGAAATCGGAGCGTCCCGGCGACTCTGGCCGAAACTGCTGGCATACTGCCCAGATGCATCGCTTTCGCCGATGCATGTGGGGGGATCGCGCGGCCCGGCCAAAGTGCCGTGACGTGCGGCCATAAGAGGAAATCCGAGGGAGAACTGTGGCGAGGCGCCTTTTCACGTCCGAGTCGGTGACGGAAGGTCACCCGGACAAGATCGCTGACCAGATCAGCGACTCCATCCTCGACGCGCTGCTGGCCGAGGACCCGAAGAGCCGGGTAGCGGTCGAGACCCTGGTCACCACGGGTCTGGTCGTCGTGGGCGGCGAGGTCACGACCAAAGCGTATGTCGACATCCCGGGCATCGTCCGGAGCCGAATCCTGGAGATCGGGTACGACTCGTCGCTGAAGGGCTTCGACGGCGCCTCCTGTGGTGTCACCGTCGCCATCGGCAGCCAGTCGCCCGACATCGCCCAGGGCGTCGACACGGCGTACGAGACCCGGTCGGACTCGTCCACCGACGCGCTCGACCTGCAGGGCGCCGGCGACCAGGGCCTGATGTTCGGCTACGCGTCGAACGAGACGCCCGAGCTGATGCCGCTGCCGATCACGATCGCGCACCGGCTGACCGCCCGGCTGTCCGAGGTCCGCAAGGACGGCACGATGGCGTACCTGCGGCCCGACGGCAAGACCCAGGTCACGGTCGAGTACGACGGTGACAAGGCGGTCCGGATCGACACCGTCGTGGTGTCCAGCCAGCACGCGGCGGACATCAGCCTGGACTCGATGCTGACGCCGGACGTCAAGAAGCACGTGGTCGACCCGGTGCTCGAGCAGTTCGACATCGACTCGACCGGGTACAAGCTGCTGGTCAACCCGACCGGGCGGTTCGAGGTCGGCGGCCCGATGGGTGACGCCGGTCTGACCGGCCGGAAGATCATCGTCGACACCTACGGCGGCATGGCGCGCCACGGTGGCGGCGCGTTCTCCGGCAAGGACCCGTCGAAGGTCGACCGGTCCGCGGCGTACGCGATGCGCTGGGTGGCGAAGAACATCGTCGCCGCCGGGCTGGCGGACCGGGCCGAGGTGCAGGTCGCGTACGCGATCGGCAAGGCCGCGCCGGTCGGCTTCTACGTCGACACGTTCGGGACCGAGACGGTGCCGGTGGACAAGATCTCCGACGCTGTCCTCGAGGTGTTCGACCTGCGTCCGGCCGCGATCATCCGCGACCTGGACCTGCTCCGGCCGATCTACGCCCAGACCGCCGCCAACGGCCACTTCGGCCGCTCCGGCGAGGACTTCACCTGGGAGCGCACCGACCGCGTCGAGGAACTGAAGGCCGCGGTCAACAAGTAACACCAGTTGTCCACAGGCGGGCGGCAGTGCGATCACGCACTGTCGCCCGCTGGCTTTAGAGTTTCCGGGTGACGACGAACGATTCGCCTGAGCAGTTGACGCTGCTGCGGGAGACCGTTCGCAAGTCCCGGACCAAGGAGCCGGCCGGGATCACCTCGACGCTGCCCGTGGCCCGCGTCGCGGTCGACGTCTCGCTGCCACATCTGGACCGGCCGTTCGATTATCTGGTCCCCGAGGACCTGGCCGCGGCGGCTCAGCCCGGCGCCCGGGTGAAGGTTCGTTTCGCCGGCAAGGACCTGGACGGGTTCGTGCTCGAGCGGCTCGAGTCCTCCGATCACGAGGGCAAGCTGGCCCGGCTCCGCAAGGTTGTGTCGGCGGAGCAGGTGCTGACGCCGGAGATCGCCGACCTCTGTCGCGCGGTCGCCGACCGGTACGCCGGAGTCCTCGCGGATGTCACGCGGCTCGCGGTCCCGCCGCGCCACGCTAAGGTCGAAGGCGAGCCGTTGCGCTGCGACCAGCCCCCGCCTCCGCCGCTGTCCACCTCGCGCTCCGAGTGGTCGCCGTACCCGACCGGGTTTCTCGACGCGGTTGCTCGGTCGGAGTCGCCGCGCGCGATCTGGACCGCCGTACCGGGTGCGGATTGGGCGCTCGCCTTTGCTCAGGCTGCCGCGGTGTGTGCGGCCTCGGGTCGTGGGGCGCTGTTGCTCGCGCCCGACGCTCGTGATCTCGAGCGGTTGGCGGCAGCCTGTACGGCGGTTCTCGGCGCGAGCGGGTTCGTCACGCTGTCGGCCGATCTTGGGCCGACGGCTCGGTATCGGGCGTTCCTCGCGGCGCTGCGTGGTTGTGCGCGGGTGGTGATCGGGACGCGGGCGGCTGCCTTTGCGCCGGTGGCCGACCTTGGACTGGTCGCGTTGTGGGATGACGGCGACGACTCGTACGCCGAACCGCGGGCGCCGTATCCGCATGCCCGGGAAGTCCTTCTGCTGCGGGCTTTTCGGCAGAAGTGCGCCGCGCTGCTCGGCGGGTTCGCACGGACCGCGGAGTCGGCGGCGCTGCTGGAATCCGGGTTCGCGGCGGAGCTGATCGCGGACCGGACGGTGATTCGGGCGGCTGCTCCGGCGGTGCATATCGCGGGGGAGTCGGATACCGATCTTGCCCGCGATCCGGCGGCCCGGGCTGCGCGGTTGCCGAAGCGGGCGTTCGAGATCGCGCGTGAGGGTTTGCGATCCGGGCCCGTCCTGGTGCAGGTGCCGCGGGCGGGTTATCTGCCGAGCCTGGTGTGTCAGACGTGCCGGGCTCCGTCGCGTTGTGCGACCTGCGGCGGTTCGTTGCGTCGTACTGGCGGATCGGGGCCGGCGAGCTGCGGCGTCTGTGGGCGGCCGGCGGCCGATCACCGGTGCCCGGAGTGCGGTGACACCCGGATGCGCGCCGCGGTCGTGGGAGCGCGTCGTACGGCGGAAGAGTTGGGCCGCGCGTTTCCCGGCGTCGTCGTTCGTACGTCGGGCGGCGACAACATGCTGGACGTCGTACGCGACGAGCCGGCGTTGATCGTCAGCACCCCGGGAGCCGAGCCGGTCGCGGAAGGCGGCTACAGCGCTGCTTTGTTGCTGGACACCTGGCTGATGCTCGCCCGACCAGACCTTCGCGCTCCCGAGGAGGCCGTACGGCGATGGTTCAACGCGGCGGCGCTGGTCCGGCCGACAGGCACGGTGATCCTGGTTGGTGAACCGTCCGCGCTCCCGCTGCAGGCCGTGGTCCGCTGGAGCCCCGAGGGCTTCGCGGCCCGCGAAGTCGAGGAACGCCGCGCCGCCCGCCTCGCCCCCGCCGCGAAGTTGGCCGAACTCACCGGCCCCTCCGAAGCCGTAGCCGACCTGATCACCCGCCTCCGAAACCTGCTGCCATCCTCAGCCGGCCTGGAAGTCCTGGGCCCGGTAGACGTCGACGACGAAACCGTCCGAGCCGTAGTTCGCACCCCCCGAGCTGCCGGCTCCACCCTCGCCCGCGCGCTGAAAGACGCCCAATCCACTCGCAGCGCAAAGAAAAGCCCCGGCTCAGTTCGAGTCCAGGTAGACCCACCGTCGTTCGGCTAGACCAGGGGAGTGGAGGCGGTGAGGAGTTGGCTGCCTAGCGAGGTGCGGCGGTAGAGGACTGCTCGGCCGTCGCGGCGGGAGGCGACTACGCCGGCGTTCCGGAGGATGCTGAGGTGGACGCTCAGGGTTGGGGCCGAGACGCCGAGCTGGTGTGCCAGGTGGGTTGTCGACATGGGCAGATCGAGGTGGGAGACGATCGCCGCCCGGGTCCGGCCGACGAGGTCGGCCAAGGGTGAGTCGGTGGTGTCCTGCCTGTCCTCCCACAGCCGCCCGAGCCCACGCGGCGGATACGTGATCGTCGGCACGTAAGGTGCTGCGGTCACAGCCAGCCCGGCCGGCCAGGTGAAGACACACGGGACCAAGAGCACACCCTGCCCCGCCATCGGCTCGCCGTCGCAGCAGAACGGCCGGTTGATCTCGATCAGGTCCCCGGTGAACCGCACCGACGGATGCAGATTGCGGAACAACCGCTCCAGCCCGCCCGCGGCCAGCTCGTCGAGACGAAACGCGAGATCCTCCTGCAGCAGCGAGCGCATCCGCCGCCAGTCGGGCTCGATCGCGCGCCGCCAGTACGACTCCAAAGCCGAGGTGATCAGGTCGAGCGCCTTGGCCGGATGGGCGATCAGGTCCGGCAGCAGCGGGTTTGGATTCTCCTCGTGCAGCCTGCCGATCTCGTCCACTACCAAGTGGTGCGGTGTCGCCGCGATCGCGGCCAGACCGGACTCGAAGCTGGTCGAGCGCCGCGGCGGCGCCGGCGTCAGGAAGTCCGGGATGTAGCCGACCGGCGGAATGAGTGCCTTCAGCAACGTCAGGTCCGGACCGTCGATGGCCGGCCGCACCTTCTGCAGCCAAGGCCCGTGCACGCTGCGCGCGGTGTTGTTGCTGAGCGCCCGTACGCTCGTGACGGCCTCCCACACCGGCGACAGCGCGAACCGGATCCGGCCCACGTCATCGGTGTTCAACCTGATCGTGATCACCTCCCCACCCTAACCGATTAGTTCTGTGCCTAATCGTCGACGCCGATCGCCGTAGCCCTGAGAGTTGTCCTCATGAGTGCTATCGCCGCTGCCGACGCGCCCGCCCCGGCCCTGCCGAGGGCCTTCTGGGCGCTCTGGGTCTGCCAGTTGGTCAACCGGCTCGGCAGCTTCGTTCAGCCGTTCCTCGTCCTCTATCTGACCCAGGACCGTCACCTTTCAGCCGGTACGGCGGGTGCCGTAGCCGCCGCGGTCGGCGCCGGCTCGGTCGCGTCGCAGCTCGTCGGAGGCTGGCTGGCCGACCGCGTCGGTCGCCGCTTCACCATGCTGATCTGCTTCTTCGGTACGGGCGCCGCACTCATCCTGCTGGGATCGGCCCGGTCGATGGTGATGATCTGGGCAGCGGCCTTCGTGGTCGGCTTGCTCGGTGACCTGTTCCGCCCGGCCGTGCAGGCGACTGTGGCCGACATGCTCCAGCCGGGCGAGCGAGTCCGCGCGTACGGGCTGCTCTTCTGGGCGATCAACCTCGGCTTCTCTGTCTCGACCGTGAGCGCCGGCGTACTCGCGTCGATCGGCTATGGACTGCTGTTCTGGCTGAACGCCGGTACGTCGGTGATCGCCGGCCTGGTGATCTGGGCGATGGTGCCGGAGAGCCGACCGGCCCTGGACGAGGGCACGTCACGTCGGCCACTGCTGCCGGTCGCACTCCGGGACACCGTGTTCCTGCTGATGATCCTGCTCCAGATCGGTTACGCGACCATCTACTTCCAGGGCTACTCGACCTTGCCGTTGGCGATGGCTGACGACGGGCTGCCGTCCTCGACGTACGGGTTGGTGATTGCCCTCAATGGTGTGGTGATCGTGCTGGTCCAGCCCTTCCTCGGCAAGCGGCTGGCGGCGTTCGATCGGCCGAAGCTGCTCGCGGCGTCGATGCTGGTGGTCGGCCTCGGGTTCGGACTCGGCGCGGTCGTGCACGACTGGTGGGGGTACGGATTGTCGGTGGTGGTCTGGACGATCGGCGAGATCGGGTTCGCGGCGGTGATCGGCGCGGTGTTCGCCGATCTCGCCCCGGTTGACCTGCGCGGCGGATACATGGGCATGTCCGGGATGGCGTTCGGCATCGGCACGGTGGTCGGGCCGCTGGCCGGGACCAACGCCCTCGAGTACCTCGGTCCGACCACGACCTGGCTCGGCTGCGCGCTGCTGGGAGTGATCATCTTCATCGGGCAGTTCGCGCTGGCGCCGGCTCTGCACGCCCGAGCCGCTGCGAACGCGGCGACCGCATGACGTGGGCGGTCGCGATGGTCACCACGATCACCGCGGCCGCGACCCACAGAGCGCGCACCGTGCCCAGCACCACGACACCAAGAGTGCTCCCGAACTGCTGCACCGCGTTGAGCAACCCAGCCGCCGACCCCGTCTCCTGCGGCTGAACGCGATGCAGCGCCTCGGTGAAGAACGACGTCGTGAACAGACCGGCGCCCACTCCACACACGGCAAGTCCGATCGGCTGGTTTGCTCCCAGTACGGCGACCAGCAGCAGACCGAGGCCGACGTACATGAGCCGCGAACCGAACCGCGGGGCCAGCCACTGACCGGCGCACCATGAAGCAACCCCGGAGCACACCGACCACGGCAAGAGCGTGAGACTCGCGTGCATCACGCTGTGGTGCAGAGTGAGTTGCTGATGCAGTACGACGATCAGAGTCAGGCCGCTCATCACCGCGAAGAACAACGTCGACGTGATGAGCGCCGCCCCGAAGCCGCTGTTCCGGAACAGGCTTACCTCGATCGTCAGCAGGTTCCGCCGCCGCGGCGACCGCGATTCGGGCAGAACCCTCGCCAGCGCCAGTACGGCGAGACCCAACGGCACGTTGACGAGGAACACCGCTCGCCAGGAGATTGCCTCGGTCAAGACTCCGCCGAGCAACGGGCCCGAGAGACCCGCGAGTCCCATCACCGGCCCGATGCAGCCGAGCGCTTTGGACAGCTCGGGTCCTTCGAAGCTCGTCTTGATCAGGCCGATGGTCTGCGGAATGACCACCGCCGCCGCAACGCCTTGAACCGCTCTTGCTCCGATCAGTACGACGGGATCCATCGCCAGCGCGCACGTCGTAGACGCCGCCACGAATCCCGCCACGCCGATCCGGAACACCCGCCGCCGGCCGTAGAGATCGCCTAATCGTCCGCCGGTGATGAGCAGTAGTGCGAATGGGAGCGTGTACGCCGCACTGAACCACTGGATGTCCGACGTCCGCCCACGCAGCTCACCGTGGATCACGGGCGCCGCGACCTGGACGATCGTGGCGTCGAGCAAGTTCATCGCCTCCGCCACCAGCAGGGCGATCAACCCCACCCATCGCTTCTTCTTGTTTGTCATGCGTTGAACTCTCGCGTCGAGAGCTTGCCGGATTCCATCAAGTTGGCTCTAGTTGCAGGAATCTTCCAATGCATGGTGTTCTGAGCGAGGATCGTCACATGCTGGACGAGATCGACCGCGGCCTGATCCATGCGCTGCAGACCAACGGGCGGGCGCCGTACAGCCGGATCGGGGCCGTGCTCGGGGTGTCGACACAGACGGTGGCTCGCCGTTACAACCGGCTGCGCGCGGAGGCCGGACTGCGGGTCGTCGGCCTGCCGGATCCGCAGCACGCGCGCCGAGCGCAGTGGCTGGTCCGCCTGACCGCCACACCGCAGGCCGCGCAGGACCTCGCGGCGGCACTCGCCCGCCGGTCGGACACCAGTTGGATCAAACTGGCGTCGGGCGGGACCGAGATCGTGTCCATCGTCCACACCACGCCAAGTGACGGGAACACCCTGCTGCTGCACGACATCCCGCGCGCATCAGGCATCACGGCGGTCTCGGCGCACTACCTCCTGCACCTGTACGTCGGCGGTCCGTCAGCCTGGCGCGGACGGGCCAAGAGCCTGAACCCGCAGCAGGAAGCGGCCCTGCGTACGTCCACCACCGACCGCGAGGCAGCGCGCTCGCTCGGGGCCGGCGACCGGAAGCTTCTGGCCGCGCTCGGTCAGGACGGGCGGGCCACGCTCGCTGATCTCGCCGTACGCACCGGATGGACCGCCGCGACAGTCGCTCGCCGCCTCGACGAGTTGCAGCAGAGTGAGGCGGTCTTCTTCGATGTCGACGTCGACCCAGCCGCACTCGGCGTGACCACCAGCGCGATGCTGTGGATGTCGGTGCCGCCCTCGCGGGTCGATGGGGTCGCACGCGCCCTGGCCGAGCACGACGAACTTGCCTTCGTTGCGGCGACTACCGGGCGTACGAACCTGGTGGCCCACGCCTTGTGTGCCAGCCCGGATGCCTTGCACACCTATCTGACCGAGCGGCTCGGTGCGCTGGAGTCCGTCACCGCCCTCGAGACCGTCCCGATCCTGCGAACCGTCAAGGCCGCGGCGCCGTTCGCATAGGGTTGCGGGCATGACTGAGCGGACGATCGACACGGTGGTGTTCGACATCGGTGGGGTGTTGATGGACTGGAGTCCGGACTACCTGTACGCCGACCTGATCCCGGACGAGCAGCAGCGGACCTGGTTCCTGACCGAGGTAACGACGCGCGAGTGGAACCATCAGCAGGACGCGGGCCGGCCCTGGGCCGAGGCAGTCGTGGAGCTCACCGCACTGCACCCCGAGCACGCCGAGTGGATCGAGGCGTACGACACCCAGTGGCTGAAGACCATCAAGGGCCTCTTCGAGGACACGGTCGCCGTCTTCAACGACATGCGGGCGCTGGGCATCCCGACGTACGCGCTGACCAACTTCTCGGCGGAGAAGTGGGAGGTCGCCAAGGAGGCGTTCCCGATCCTGACCGAGTTCGACGGTGAGGTGGTGTCCGGGGTCGAGCAGACGACGAAGCCGGACGAGAAGATCTACCGGATCCTGCTCGAGCGCTTCGGCCTGACGGCTGAGCGCACCTTCTACACCGACGACGTGCAGCACAACGTCGACGGTGCCCGCGTGGTCGGCATCGACGCCGAGCTTTTCACCAGCGCGGCGTCGCTCCGTGAGCACCTGCGGGCCCGCGGCCTTTCTGTTTAGGCGGCGGGGGTGGACAGGGTTTCGGCGTACGCCGGTGTGGTCGCGAGGAAGGCGGCTTCGACGTACACCGTGTTGTCCTGGCAAGTCAGGGGAGTGAGGGCGGTCCCGGGCTTGCCGGTGTAGATGGGCTGGGGGCGTTGGCGGCCGGGTTGCCAGCGGTTGATCTGGTAGCTCTCGTTGCCGTCGGCGACTGTTCGGGTTTCCCAGAAGATCCAGTTGCCGCAGGCAATGATGGTGTCGGTGACGATCGTGCCGAGCTTTTGCGAGGGGGAGTCGCCGGATTCGCGTACGTACGCCTGGCTCTGGTACTGGTTCGGGTCCGACGCGCTGACCTCGGACCATACGGTTGCCCCTCGCAACGAGGCGCCGCTCCACTGGATGCAGTTGGTTGCCGCTGGCACTGGGCTGGCCGGGCCGCCTTCGAGCGGCGCGGTGAGGACGCGTTTGCAGCGCTTCGCGGTCTCGGGTGCGATGATCTCGCTGAACGTCACTGCGTCCTTGGACAGCACAGGGTCGGCGACGTACCCGGGATCCGCCACGCAGGTCACGGCGCGCGACTTCAAGGTGGCTAGCTCGGCGACGATCAGGCACGACCTGTTGCGAGCGTCGGTCGAGCTGTAGGCGAACGTCCCGTCGTTCGCACCGATCTCGGGCTCGGAGACCCTTGGCAGGTGCTTGGCCAAGTCAGTCGGGCGACCGGTGCTCAGGTCGTAGCGGTACACCCGGATCTCCGGGTCCGGCCCGTCGGACCGGATGTCCTCGATCAGCGCCCACCGGTCGTCGATCACCACCGGCGACTGGGCCACGAAGCCAGCCGCCGGGACATGCCGTACGACGACCTTGCGGCTGCCGCGGTCGGTGATCACGGTGGTGCCGGCCTCGTCACTGCCGCGGGTGACGAGGTACTTCCGCTGTTGCGTGACCAGGTGCTGGCCGTCGACCGGTTGGCGGAGCACCTTCGTCCAGGCGGGGGCCGCCGTACCGGTGTCGCTGGGTTTCGACTCGCTGGGTTTCGACGGAGTCGACGGTGCTGCGGTTGGCGACGGCATGGTCGTCGTACTGGATGAGCAGCCGGCGACGAGCAGGACGACGGCTGCTGCAACCAGAGGTTTGCGGGGCATTTTTCTACAGGCCGATGTTCTGGAAGGAGTTGGCCAGGGTCGCGTTGAAGAGGGCGCTCGCCGGGATGTTCTTCGGGCCGTCGGTGACGTTGCCGCGACTGTTGAACCGGCGCTCGTTGAAGACCTCGTAGATCGCGATCGTGCCGTTCGCGCGATCGTAGCCGCGGCCGACCTGGTAGTGCCCGCTGTGGTTGAACGCGAGGTACGGGAAGTACCGCTTGAGCAGCTGGGTGTGCTCGATGATCGGGGCCTTGTTGACGCCGAGGTGCTTCTGGTGCACCTGGAAGAACTTCTGCGCGTTCCAGTGGCCGACGTTCTGGACGATGTAGGTGCCGGCGGCAAGATCCCAGTTCGTCTTCAGGTTCGTCTGCTTGACCATCGCCGAGATCGCCGTACCGGACGTGGTCGACCCCAGATCCTTGGCCCAGGACGCCTGCGTGTCCTTCTGGTCGTCATCCGCCCAGTCAATCGACTGGAACGTCGCCGGCCCACACCAATACCCCTTCTCCTGCGACGTCTGATACCCCTTCATCACATACGCCGCCTTAGGCACCGGCTTCACCGGAGTGACCGGCGAGGGAGTCCCCTGAGTAGGCGCAGTCACCGTAGGTGTAGCAGTCGGCGAACTAGTAGGAGTCGGCCTCGGTGTCGCGGTGGGAGTCGGCGCAGCCGACTGCGGGCGCGGGTCAGCGTCGAGGAGGCGGAGCTCGCGAGCTTTCTCCCGCCCGTCCCAGGCCGCCTGCATCTCGTCGAGCTCGGCGTTCACCCGCGCGCTCTTCGGCATGGACGCCCGCTCCGCGACGAACGCGGCAGGGGTCAGGTCGCCGGTCGAAATGTCCTGCTCCACGCCGTCCTCGGCCGCGGTCGCGGTCGGCGGGCGCAACATCTGCTGCACCTGAGCCCCGGTCGGTAGCTCGTCCACGAAGCCGAGGCCAAGGCAGTAGTTCTCCTCGTCGAGCTTGAAGCAGCGCATCACGGACGAGGCCTGCGCCGAGGTGTCGGCGGCGCGGAGTTCCAGGTCGCTGGGTGAGGTCTCGGTGACCTGCTGCACCACCTCGCTCCACGACCGCGCCGCCGGAAGCTCCGCGGCAGGCTCGGCCGGCGCGGCACTGGGATCGGCAGTTGGTTGAGCGGCAGTCGGCTGAGCTGCGGGAGCCGGTGCGCTGGACGTCGTACGGTCGCGCGGCTCGTAGGCGGCGGCGGTGAGGGGCGCCTGCGCGAGCAGGGCCCCGAGGAGGATCAGTGTTGCCCCCCGTGCTGCTGTGGGCATTGGGTCTCCCGTTGGGCGTGTGACGGTAGTGACTGTAGGTACGCCTGAGACCACAGTACGTGCTTGTGGCAACTATGTGGAGGGCCCTCCCCGCCGAAGCCGCCTACGGGCGGCAATTAGACTTGCCAGGTCCTGGTCCGTGGAGCGCTGTGGAGAGTCTGTGTCGGTCCAACCCATCCGCCTGTTCGGCGACCCCGTCCTGACCAGCAAGGCAGAGCCGGTGGTCGACTTCGACGCTGAGCTGCGCCGCCTCGTCGCGGACCTCACCGACACCATGCAGGCCGCGCCCGGTTCCGGCCTGGCCGCGCCGCAGATCGGCGTCGGGCTGCGCGTGTTCACCTGGCACATCGAGGGTGAGCTCGGCCACCTGATCAACCCGGTCCTGACGCTGTCCGAGGATGACCAGTTCGGCCCGGAAGGCTGTCTGTCGATCCCCGGCCTGAACTTCGACTGCCGCCGAGCCGAGTCGGTGATCGCCAAGGGCTTCAACATGTACGGCGACCCTGTGGTGATCGAGGGCTCGGACCTGCTGGCCCGGTGCATCCAGCACGAGACCGACCACCTGGACGGCATCCTCTTCATCGACCGCCTCGACACCGAGACCCGCAAACAGGCGATGAAGGCCATCCGCGAAGCCGACTGGTCCGGCCTCGGCGGACCGCCACAGGTCAAGCTCTCCCCGCACCCGACGAACGGATTCGGCCTGTGAGAGTCGTCTTTGCCGGTACGCCGGAACCCGCTGTCGCCGCGCTGAAGGCGATTGTTGCCAGTCGCCACGAACTTGTTGCCGTCGTCACCCGTCCGGATGCCCCGGCCGGCCGCGGCCGCAAACTCGTTGCCTCGCCGGTCGCGCAGTACGCGGAGGAACTCGGCGGCATCGAGATCCTCAAGCCCGTCAAGCCCTCAGAACCTGCCTTCTTGCAGCGGCTGGCCGAGATCGCCCCGGGTTGTTGCCCGGTCGTCGCGTACGGCGGATTGTTGCCGCAGGCAGCGTTGGACATCCCCGCGCACGGCTGGATCAACCTGCACTTCTCGGTGCTGCCGGCCTGGCGTGGAGCCGCGCCGGTGCAGCACGCGATCATCGCCGGCGACGACGTGACCGGGGCGACCACGTTCCGGATCGTGAAGGCGCTCGACGCCGGCCCGGTTTACGGCGTACTGACCGAGCCGATCGGTCCAAACGACACCGCGGGTGATCTGCTGACCCGGCTGGCCGAGTCCGGGGCCAAGTTGCTGGTGGACACGCTCGACGGGATCGAAGCCGGGGTGCTCGAGGCGCGGGAGCAGCCGGCGGACGGGATCACGCTGGCGCCGAAGATCAACGTCGAGGACGCTGAGCTGGATCTGACAGCTCCGGCGCAGCGCGTGGACCGGCTGGTGCGTGGATGCAACCCGGCGCCGGGTGCGTGGACGATGTTCCGCGGTGAGCGGTTGAAGGTGCTCGCCGTATGGCTGACCGACGAGGAGCTGAAGCCTGGTGAGCTTCAGGCCACCAAGTCGAGTGTGAAGGCCGGCACCGGCAGCAAGGCCGTGGAGCTGGTGACAGTCCAGCCGCAGGGCAAGAAGCCAATGGCCGCGGCCGATTGGGCCCGCGGCGTCCGTCTCACCGACGAGGACCGTCTGGGACCATCCGCGTGAGTGACCGATCGCCTCGTAACCGGGCGCCGCAGCGGCGCCCGGACCGGGTTCGCCGCGTTGCGTACCAGGTCATCCGTCAGGTCACCGCGGAGGGCGGCTACGCGAACCTCGCGCTGAACAAGGCACTCCGCGAGCAGCGCCTAGGTGGCCGCGACGCCGCGTTCTGCACCGAGCTGGTCCACGGCACCCTCCGCTGGCAGGGCACGTACGACGCCTTCCTTGCTCGGAGCGTGTCCCGCCCATTGGCCGACCTGGATCCGGAGCTGCTCGACCTGCTCCGCCTGGGCACGCACCAGCTGCTGAGGATGCGCGTCGACTCGTACGCTGCGGTGAGCGAGATGGTGACGCTCACCCGCGCCGAGATCGGCCAGAAACGCAGCGGCCTGGTCAACGCCGTCCTCCGCAAGATCAGCCAGCGTTCGCTGAACCAGTGGATCGACACCGTTGCCCCAAGCATCGATGAGGATCGCGTCGGCCACCTGGCGATCGCCAAAGCACACCCCCGCTGGGTGATCGAGGCCTTCGACAACGCACTCAGCGATGGTCTCGAAGAACTACTGGACGCGGACAACGAGCCGCCACGCGTGACCTTGGTCGCGCGGCCAGGGCTCGCGGATGTGGACGAGCTGATCGAAGCCGGAGCCAGCAAGGCGCGGTGGTCGCCGTACGCCGCTGTGCTGCAAGGTGGCGGTGATCCCGGCCGGATCCAGGCCGTCGCGACCGGCCGCGCCGGTGTGCAAGACGAGGGATCGCAACTGGTCGCGACCGCGCTGGCCAACGCGCCCATCGACGGCGACGACAAGCAGTGGCTGGACCTCTGCGCCGGACCAGGTGGCAAGTCCGCGTTGCTCGCCGCCATCGTCCACCAGCGCGAAGGTCGGCTCACGGCGATCGAGCCGCTCAAGCATCGGGCCGAGCTCGTCCGTTCGAACCTCCGCGCGGTTCCCGGCGACCACAAGGTGCTCGTCGGCGACGGCACCAAGCCCACCTGGCCGGCGGCGTCGTACGACCGGGTCCTCGCGGACGTGCCCTGCAGCGGCCTCGGTGCGCTCCGCCGTCGCCCGGAAGCGCGTTGGCGCCGTACGCCGGAAGACGTCGTCGAGCTCAGGCCCTTGCAGGAGGACCTGCTCGACTCGGCGATCACCTCGGTCCGGCCGGGCGGCGTGGTGGCGTACGTCACCTGCTCGCCGCATCCCGACGAGACCCGCGCGGTCGTGGACGCCGTACTCAAGGGCCGCTCGGACGCAGTCCTGGAGGATGCCCGCGCGTTCTTCCCCGGCGTGCCCGATCTCGGCGACGGGCCGGATGTCCAGCTGTGGCCGCATGTTCACGGCACCGACGCGATGTACCTGGCATTGATCCGGCGGTCATAGTGACGCGGCAGTCTCAGATCGTCGGGCTGAGCGCCGCCTTCGGCATCGGCATGCTGGTCGCCATCCAGTCCCGGCTCAACGGCGAACTCGGCCACGTCCTCGCCGACGGCGTCGCGGCCGCGCTGATCTCCTTCGGGACCGGTCTGTCGATCCTGCTCGTCGGAGTGGCGTTGCTGCCGCCGGTCCGCCGCTCACTCGCCAACGTATGGCGTGCGATCCGTACGCCGATGCGCGGGCACGGTGGCCTGCGGTGGTGGCAGTGCCTCGGGGGAGTCGCAGGTGCATTCCTGGTCGCAACCCAGTCGATCACCGTCTCAGTGGTCGGAGTCGCCGTCTTCACCGTGGCCGTCGTAGCCGGGCAGGCGGTCAGCAGTCTCGTCGTCGACCGCCTCGGCTTCGGTCCCGCCGGTCCACAGCCCTACACCACGCCGCGCGTCGTAGGAGCGGTTCTCGCCCTGGCGGCCGTCGTACTCGCGGTGTCCTCGCAGCTGAGTCACCCGGACGGTCTGCTGCTCGCCGTACTGCCTGCACTGGGCGGAGTTGGTACGGCGGTGCAGCAGGCGATCAACGGCCGCGTCGCCCGCACAGCGTCACGGGATGCGTACGGCGCGGTCGCGGCCGGCGTGGTCAACTTCCTCGTCGGCTTCGTCGCATTACTGGTCGTCTTCCTGGCGGACCTCACCATGCGAACAGCGCCGCATCATTTGCCGAGTGAGCCCTGGCTGTACTTCGGTGGTGCGTGCGGAGTGATCTTCATCAGCGCGGCGGCGGCCGTGGTCCGAGTCGTCGGCGTCTTCGTGCTCGGACTTGGGACGATCGCCGGTCAGCTGATCGCGAGCCTCTTCATCGACCTGTTCGTCCCCGCCGCCGACAAGGCCGTCACCTTCCCTGTCGTCGGCGGGACGCTACTGGCCCTCGTCGCCGTAGTGGTCGCAGCGGTGCCGAACTTACGCCGCTGACGCCTCCACGGCGAGCGTCGGCTTCCGGCGGATGGTACGCAGCAAGCCCTGCGAGACCGCGACGCCGAGCAGGACGATCAACGCGCCGACCGGCTGGTACCAGGTGATGTGCTCGTGCAGCACGATCACGCCGACGATGATCGAGAACACCGGCATCAGGTAGGTCACCATCGACGACCGGCTGGCACCGATCAGCCGGATGTTGCGCAGGCTGAGCACGAACGCGAGCCCACTGCCGAGCGCACCCAGGGCGACGACACTCAGCACCACCTCGATCGACAGCGACCACGGCACCGGCGGCGCCTGCCGCGTGACGATCGGCGCGACGATCGCCAGCTGGACGGCCGCGCAGATCAGCAAGCTCGCGGACAACGCCGTACCGGACAATGTCGTGCCGGCGATGAACCGCTTCTGATAAGGGATCGCGAACCCGTAGAAGACGGCGGCGAGCATGCACAGCAGCTGACCGACCAGATCCGCGCCGCCGTGGACGTTCCAGGCCCCGAGTACGACGAGCATGCCGCCGAAGCCGAGGATCAGCCCGACCACCCGCTGCAGCGAGAACGTCTCGGTCCGGAAGATCAGTACGGCGATGGGCAGCACGATGAGCGGGGTGATGCCGTTCCAGATCCCCGCCAGGAGGGACGGAATGCGCTGCTCGCCGTACCCGAACAGGGTCCACGGGATGGCCGATCCGACCGCACCGAGGACGAAGGAATGCGCCCACAGTCGAGGGTCCCGCGGCAGCGACTGGCGCTTCACCGCCAGGATCGCCACCAGCACCACCGAACCCGCGACCACCCGGCCGAGCGCCAGGTACAGCGGGTGCAGTTCCCGGACGCCGACGGAGATGAACAGGAAGCTGCAACCCCAGATCGCCGCCAGGGCCAGCATGGTCGGAAGCCAGGCCCGCACCGGCGCCTTGTCAGTAGTAGTCAGGGTGCTCACTCCTGACATCCTGCACTACGCCGGGGACATTTCGTACATATTTGCCCGCGACCGGGCAGCTGTGGACAGCCGATGGCACTCACGGTGACCTTCGGGGAGGATGGCCGGCATGGGTGTCTTCGACGTCATCGCCGTCCGCAAGCAGTTCCCCGCTCTCGACGAAGGGGCCGCGCACTTCGACGGTCCCGGCGGTTCACAGACTCCGCAGGTCGTCGCCGATGCCGTCGCGAGGACGATGACCTCGGCGCTGGCCAACCGCGGCCAGCTCACCGCCGCCGAGCGCCGGGCCGACGAGATCGTGGTCGGCGCCCGCGAGGCGATGGCCGACCTCCTCGGTACTGACCCGCGCGGCATCGTCTTCGGCCGCAGCATGACGCAACTGACGTACGACTTCTCGCGGACGCTCGCGAAGACCTGGGCGCCCGGCGACGAGATCGTCGTCACCCGTCTCGACCACGACGCGAATGTCCGCCCGTGGGTGCAGGCCGCCGAAGCAGTCGGTGCGACCGTCCGCTGGCTCGGCTTCGACAAGGAGACGTCCGAGCTCGACGACGTCACGCCGCTCCTCAGCGACCGCACCCGCCTGGTGGCCGTCACCGGCGCTTCCAACCTCATCGGCACCCGCCCGGACACGACGCGCATCGCCGACCTCGTCCACCAAGCCGGAGCCTTGCTGTACGTCGACGGCGTTCACCTGACCGCGCACGTGCCGATTGATGCGACGTACGCCGACTTCTACGTCTGCTCGCCGTACAAGTTCTTCGGACCGCACCTCGGCGCGCTAACGGGTTCGCCGGAGCTGCTCGAGACGTTGCGGCCGGACAAGTTGCTTCCGGCAACGGATGTGGTGCCGGAGCGATTCGAGCTCGGGACGCTTCCCTATGAACTTCTCGCCGGTACGACGGCGGCGGTCGACTTCCTGGCGAGTCTCGGTGGCACGGGCTCGACGCGGCGCGAGCGGCTGATGAGTTCGCTGCAGTTGGTCGAGGAGTACGAGGACGACCTCCGCGTTGATCTCGAGACCCGGCTCGAGGCCATCCCAGGCGTCACCCTCTACGGCCACGCATCGCGTCGTACGCCGACCCTGCTGTTCACCGTCGACGGATGGACGCCGGCTGCCGTCGCGGAGCGGCTCGCGGCAGCCGGAGTCAACGCTCCGGCCGGTTCCTTCTACGCCTACGAGCCTGCGCGCCACCTTGGGCTCGGCGCCTCGGGTGCCGTCCGTGCCGGCCTCGCGCCGTACGTCGACCAGTCGGATGTGGACCGCCTCGTCGCCGTGGTGGAGAGTCTTGACGCCGCTCCGGAGGACTAACTAAAGTCCGTGGGGTAATTCTTCCTGAGGGAGCCCGGTGAGAGAGCCGATCGCGGTGTTCGTCCAGGTCGGTCCCTCGGACGCCCTGACCACCGCCGTCCGCAAAGGCACTGTCTGGTCGGTCGCCGGTGTCGAGGTGAGCTGGTCCGACGGCACCGTCGACGTCAGCGCCCACACAATCTCCCGCGTCGCACTCCGCTGGGTCGATCGACTCCCGGATAATGCGCTGATCCTCGGTGACGCCTGGGAACGCTCGTACGGCGATCTGCAGTGGCGGCATCAGCAACCTGAGCGACTGCTCCCGTGGTACTTCCTCACCCATGATCCACGGACCGGTCGTACCACGGGCGCCGGTGTGGACGTGCAGCCGAACGCGTTCTGCTCGTGGACTGTCGACGCGGACGGGTTCACACTGTGGCTCGACCTCCGCAACGGCGGCGGGCCGACGCAACTCGACGGGCGCACCTTGTCTGCCGCCACCGTCCGGCAGTTCGAGGACGCCGGCACCCCATGGCTGACCCTGCATGCAGCGGTCGCCTCCCTGAGCACCCGGCTACCGGCGCGACCTGAGCCCGCGCCGGTGGTCGGGGCGAACAACTGGTACTACGCATACGGCGAGAACTTCGACGAGAAGGCGGTCCTCAAGGACGCCGCGACCATCGTCGAACTCGCCGACGGGCACGCGGTCAAACCATTCAGCGTCGTCGACGACGGCTGGTACCCGGGTGGGATCGCGGCCGGCGGACCGTGGGACATCGGTACTCCCGGCGTCTTCGACAACATGGCCGGCACGGCTGCGGCGATCAAGGAAATCGGCGCCCGCCCTGGCCTGTGGTTTCGCCCGTTGCGGGTCCGCGAGCCAAGTCGTTGGGGTCGCGACGGCGGCCGCGCACTCGACCCGACGTACCCACCAGTCCTCGAGCTGGTGCGGGCGGATCTGCAGCGGTTCAAAGGCTGGGGTTTCGAGCTGATCAAGCACGACTTCAGCACGTACGACGTCTTCGGCCGCTGGGGATCGTCGATGCTCACCGGCAATGGATCGCAGTTCCATGACCCCACACGTACGACTGCTGAGATCGTCCTGGCGTTCTACCGCGAAGTGCGGGCGGCTGCGGAGGACGTCGTACTGATCGGGTGCAACACCGTCGGGCACCTCGCGGCTGGGCTGGTCGATGTGCAGCGGACTGGTGATGACACGTCCGGGCGGGCCTGGGAGCGGACGCGGAAGATGGGCGTCAACACGTTGGCGTTCCGGTTGCCGCAGCACAACAGGTTCTTCACTGTCGACGCCGACTGTGTGCCGTGTACGCCGCAGACGCCGTGGGAGCTGAACGCGCGGTTCCTCGACCTGGTTGCCCGTTCCGGTACGGCGCTGTTCGTGTCGATCGATCCGGCGGCGAGAAATGACCTGACGGATAAGGCGTTGAGCGAAGGTATACGGTTGGCGCTCAGTGGTGGTGACGCGTCCGGGATCGAGCCGATGGACTGGCTGGTGAACACCACGCCGAACAGTTGGCGGTCCGGTGCCGAGACAGTGCATTACGACTGGATGCTTCCGTGGGGTGCGGATCCGAGTGCGCCGTGACAGCTGGGGGATGTGTGGGGACTGTACGCCGAGGGACGAATCTTGATCGTGTCGGCGGGTTCAACGACGCCGTGGTGCTCGACGCGATTCGCCGTACCGAACATCGCCTGAGCAGAGTCGAGTTGGCGAATGCGACCGGCCTGTCCGGCCAGGCGATCTCGAACATCACGCGCCGGTTGCTCGACGCCGGACTGGTCCGTGAGGCCGGCCGTCAGAAAGGCAACGGCCTCGGCAAACCGCGCACGTTGCTGGAGCTCGAGCCCACCGGCCAGTACGCCGTCGGCGTCCACCTCGACCCGGCCGTCGTCACCGTCGTCCTGCTCGACCTCACCGGTCAGGTCGTCGCCCGCCGGAGTACGGAGACGCCGTACGGCGACAAGCCCGACGTACTGATCGACGGAATCGCAGCGACGATCGAGGACGTCATCGCTGATGCTGAGGCGCCGAGGGACCGCGTGGTCGGTGTCGGGATCGCCGCGCCCGGCCCGATCGACGTCGAGCGTGGCGTCGTCGTCGACCCACCGAACTTGGCCGCGTGGCACCTGGTCCCGCTCCGCGACGAACTGAAGGAGCGGACTGGGCTGAATGTCCTGCTGGACAAGGACGTGACCGCGGCGGCGCTGGCGGAGAAGTGGGGACCGCACGGCCGCGGCAGCTTTGTCTTCTTCTACCTCGGCACCGGTATCGGTGCCGGGCTGGTGATCGGCGACGAGGTGATCCGGGGTTCGTCCAGCAACGTGGGCGAGATCGGGCATGTGATCGTCGACCCCGACGGACCGGTCTGTTACTGCGGCCGGCGTGGTTGCGTCGGCGAGACGAGCCAGCCGCGGTACCTGGTCCAGCAGGCGGTGCAGGCCGGAGTGTTTGCCCAGGGCATCGACCTCGACGATCGCCGGGCTGTCGACGCTGCCTTCGCCGAGCTGTGTTCGCTGGCGTCCGAACCCGGGGTCGCGCAGAAGATCGTGACAGAGCTGGCCGAGCGGGTCGCGAAAGTGGTCGAGGACATCGCGAACCTGCTCGATCTCGAACGCGTCGTCTTCGGCGGTCCGCACTGGGAGCAGCTCGCGCCGTTCTTCGGCGTCGCCGTGCAGGCGGCGCTGGAGGAGCGTTTCCTGGTCCGGTCGGTGCACTCCTTCGAAGTCGCCGGTACGGCGCTCGGCGCGGACGTCGGCGCGATCGGTGCGGCCAGCCTGGTGCTCGACCAGACGTTCTCCCCGGCACTCGAGCCGGCTTTTGCAGTGGAAAGGTAATGAGTTGATGATCGATGCCGAGGTGCTCGCCCGCGCCACCGAGGAGGTCCGCCGGGCGACCGGCGACAAGGTGATCGCGGAGATGTTCCGGCGATCGATGGCGGAGAACCTGCCCGCGGTGGCCGAGCGACTGCCGGACGGGACCACGTTCGTGCTGACCGGCGACATCCCGGCGATGTGGTTGCGTGACTCGGCCGCCCAGCTCCGGCCGTACCTGCTGTTGTGTGCTGACGATCCAGCTCTGCAGGACGTGCTGATCGGCGTACTGCACCGGCAGCTCGAGTACGTCGTACTGGACCCGTATGCGAACGCGTTCAACCGGGAGGCCAACGGCGCCGGGCATGTCACCGACGAGACCGAGATGTCGCCGTGGGTGTGGGAGCGTAAGTACGAGATCGACTCGCTGTGCTTCCCGCTCGAGCTGGCCTATCGGCTGTGGCGGATCACGGGTCGGGCCGACGTGATCGACGAGCGGTTCAGGGCTGCGGCGTTGGCGATCATGGAGTTGTGGACTGTCGAGCAGGATCACGAGGAGCGGTCGACGTACCGGTTCCAGCGACACGACGACGTACCGACTGACACCCTGGTCCGGGACGGGCGCGGGCGGCTGACCCGGCCGACCGGGATGTCGTGGAGTGCGTTCCGGCCCAGTGACGACGCGACCGAGCTCGGGTTCAACGTGCCCGGCAACATGTTCGCGTCGGTGGTGCTCGGCTACCTGCAGGAGATCGCGACCGAGGTACTGCATGACGAGCCGCTGGCCGCGCGGGCGAAGGAACTGAAGGCCGACATCGACGACGGTATCGCGCAGTACGGAATCGTCGAGCATCCGGAGCACGGTCGTGTCTACGCCTATGAGGTCGACGGCTTCGGCGGCTCGCTGTTGATGGATGACGCGAACATGCCGAGCCTGCTGTCGATCCCGATGACCGGCTACGCGTCGGCCGACGATCCGACGTACGTCGCCACTCGCGGGCTGCTGCTGAGCTCCACAAATCCTTATTACTACAGCGGCGCGCATGCCAGCGGGATCGGCAGTCCGCACACCCCGCCGGACCAGGTGTGGCCGATTGCCCTTGCTGTGCAGGGATTGACGAGCACGTCGGCGGAGGAGCGCCAGCAGTTGCTGGAGCTCCTCCGCGACACCACGGGCGGCACGGGCCAGATGCACGAGTCCTTCCATGTCGACGACCCGACCGTGTTCACGCGCGAATGGTTCTCCTGGGCCAACGCGATGTTCTGCGAGCTCGCGCTGGTCCACGCAGGGATCAGGTGACGTCCCGGCGCCGCGTCGTCCAAGCCGCGAGTACGGCGAAGATCGCGCAGTAGGCCAGCAAGGTCAGGAGTGCCCGCCCGCCGCCGACCGCATCGCGAACCCCAGGCGGTGCGTCGGCGGTTGCCATCCCCGTCACGCTGAAGACGAGCGAGCCTGCGTTCGTGCCCGGCAGTACGTCGGACAGGAACTCCAGGTCCGGCAACAGACTGTTCACCACGCCGGCGAGCAACGTCTCGATCCCCAGGATCCACACCACACCGAGGCCGATCGGCAACGCGACGTTGCGGAAGGCAACAGCCAGGACCGTGCCGGCCAGGCACCACATCATCAGCACCAGCCAGCCGCCGGCCAGACCTTGCAGGATGTCGAGGGGCGCCGGCCAGTTCATCGCGCCGTTCTCGGCTGCCGCGATGCCGATGCTGCAGAGCGCGCAGGCGGCGAAGATGCCCAGCACCCAGACCGCGATCATGGTCGCCAGCGCGAGGAACTGCGAGGCCAGTACGGCGCCGCGCCCCGGCCGCTGAGTGAGGATCGTCTTCAGCGTGCCCCAGGTGTACTCGCCGCCGACCACGATCGCGCCGAGCACGAGAGCGAGTGCGCCGGCGAAGATCGGGTAGCCGCCGATCGTGTTGTCCAGCACGCGTTCCGGCAGCATGCCGCGGAGGATCTCGCTGCGCGGAATCCCGTCGGTCTGCGGGTTCTCGTCGCCCGTGGCGTACCCCAGATAGGGCAGCAGGTAGCCGAAGATGAGGCTCAGCACGAGTCCGGCGCCGAACAGCACCCAGACCGCCGAGCGCTTGCGGAGCTTCAGCACCTCCGCGCGATAACTACCCAACATCGGCCTTCTCCTCGCTCGTGAGCTCGAAGAACACGTCCTCGAGGGCTCGTTCGGTGCTGCGCAACTCCGACACTTCGATGCCGGCTTCGACCAGCACCCGGTTCACCTCGGCCGCGCGCTGCGGATCCACCTGCACCCTCAGCGTGTCGTCGTACTGGTGGACCGTTCCGAATCCGGCGAGGACGTCGTGTGCCTTGTTGCGTGGGGTGGCGCGGATGACCAGTTCCTGTTCGCCGCGCAGTTCCTCGACGTTGTGCTCGGCAACCATCCGGCCGGAGTTGATGATCCCGACCCGGTCGCAGATCTGCTGCACCTCGCCGAGCAGATGGCTGGACAGCAAGACCGTCCGGCCGTCGGAGCCGAGCTCGCGGATCAGCCGGCGCATGTCGCGCATCCCGGCCGGGTCGAGGCCGTTGGTCGGCTCGTCCAGGATCACCAGCTCGGGATCCTTCAGCAGCGCGGCCGCAACCCCGAGCCGTTGCTTCATCCCCAGGGAGTACGTCGAGAAGCGGTCCCGCGCGCGGTCGGTGAGATCCACCAGCTCCAGCACCTCGTTGATCCGCTTGCGCGGCACTTCGGCGTACTCGGCCAGCAGCCGCAGGTTGTCCAGGCCGGAGAGGTACGGATACAACGCGGGCGACTCGATCATCGACCCGGTCCGCCCGAGTACGTCGGCTCGGCCGGGCGCGCCACCGAGCACGCGCACGTCACCACTCGTCGGCGCAATCAGCCCGGTGAGAATCCGCAACGTCGTCGTCTTCCCCGCCCCGTTCGGCCCCAGAAACCCGTAGACCTCCCCAGGAAGAACCGTCAGATCAACACCATCAACCGCCAAGGTGTCGCCATACCGTTTAGTCAGCCCACTGACCTCAATAAGCGCATCCATATTCCGAGCCTGCCTGTCAACGGTCGTCTGCCGCGTCGTCTCGGGGGAGTGACCGTACCTACCGCCCCCGGAGTAGATCAGCTGAGGGATCGGGGTGGTTATGGTCGCGAGCTCCGTGGTGACGCGGAGACGAAAGCGCTCGCCGCATGCTCGGCGTCGCGAAGACCAGGACTGGTTATTCTGCCGGAGTGAAGCTGTGTGAAGGGGACTGAGTGAGTAGCGCGGACTGGGCTATGGGCTCGACCGCCACGGGTCAGGCGGTGGTCGAGCCCGGGCGTACGCTCATGGGGGATGTGGTCAGCAGTGGTGCGCTGATGTATGCGCCCCGGCGGCTGCGGCTGCTGGTCGGTTCGAATGCGGTGTGCGTCCGGGATCCCAGCGGGCAGTTGATCTGGCTGGAGACGCCGGGCTCGAGCGCCTTCACCGGCGCTGACGGCCGAGTGCATGCCTACGACCACAGCGACGACGACGCAGTCTTACTGCCTCGGGACACGGGAGCGGAGGCGAGAGCGCTCGTCAGCTTGTCTGCGGCTCTTTCGTGGTCTGCCGCCACCCTCCAGCCTGGCAGCGAGCCAGCTGATCCCAAGAACCTTGAACATCGAGCTGCCGACACTCGGACTGCCTGCCGGGCTGCTGGGGTCAGCCGAGCCAGCCTGGGCGGACCAAGCCGGTTTGGTAGGCGACGACGACGAGCTGGGCGCGGTCGCGGACGCCTAGTTTGATCATGGCGCGGCTTACGTGCGTTTTCGCTGTCGCCGGGCTGAGGACGAGGCGTTCGGCGATCTCGTCGTTGGAGAGGCCTTCGCCGACCAGAGCGACGATCTCCTTCTCGCGTTCGGTCAGTACGTCGAGTTCCTTGCTCGCGTGCGGTTGACGGCTCCGCGTCGCGAACTCGGCAACCAGCCGCCGGGTGACACCGGGGGAGAGAAGCGCGTCGCCGCGTGCGACCACGCGCACCGCCTGCAGCAGCTCGACCGGTTCGGTGTCCTTGACCAGGAACCCGCTCGCACCCACCCGCAGCGCCTCGAACACGTACTCGTCCAGGTCGAACGTCGTCAGGATCACCACATGAACGTCCGCCAGCTCCGGGTCGGCACCGATCTGGCGGGTCGCCTCCAGCCCGTCGGTGCCCGGCATCCGGATGTCCATCAGTACGACGTCCGGCTTCTCGGCCCGCGCCACCGCGACCGCCTCCGCGCCGTCGGGCACCTCGCCGATCACGGTGATGTCGTCCTCGGCGTTCAGCAACGACCGGAACCCCGCCCGCACCAACGCCTGGTCATCCGCCAGCAACACCCGAATCATGCGTGGGAGCTTATGACAGCCCCGCGTCATGAGCGAGAAGGGCGATCTGAGTGCGGTTGCCGAGGTCGAGCTTGGTGAGGATGTGCGAGATGTGCGCCTTGACCGTCGCCAGGCTCAGGTAGAGCTCGGCGGCGATCTGTGCGTTCGCCTTGCCCTGCGCGACCGCGAGCAGCACGTCGTACTCGCGGGGTGACAACCGCTTGAGCGCCTCCTGCGCCACGGTGTGCGCGTCGGCCTGCGTCGCCGCTCGGTCCATGAGCCGGCGGGTGATGGTCGGGGACAGGATCGGGTCGCCTGCCGCGACTCGCCGTACTGCCTCGACAATCTGCGCGGGCGGGGTGTCCTTCAAGAGGAACCCGCTCGCTCCGGCTCGCAGCGCGTGCAGCACGTTCTCATCGGTGTCGAACGTCGTCAGCACGACGACCTCGGGCGGATTGGTCCGCGCCCGCACCCGCCGAGTCGCCACGATGCCGTCCACGCGCGGCATCCGCAGATCCATCAGCACGATGTCGGGGAAGTGCGCGTCCACCGCGGCCGGCACCTCGTCGCCGTCGGCCGCCTGACCGACCACCGCGATCCCGTTCGCCCCGTCGAGCATCATCTCCAGACTCGCCCGGACCAAAGCGTCGTCGTCCACCACGAGAACCCGGATACTCATCCGCGTCCTCGCTTCGCTCCGGGCGCGGATGAGGCACAAAATCGGCTGTGCTTGATGATGACCTCGCTTCGCTCGCTCATGACGGCCACGGTAGCGAGGCGACTAACTGGAATCCGCCACCGGGCGTGATCCCGTGGTCCAGCGTGCCGCCGGCGAGCTCGACGCGCTCGGTCAGCCCGACGAGCCCGGTGCCGCTCCCTGGGGTGAGCGAAGCGCCGTTCGATCCCTCGTTGGTCAGCTCGATCCGCAGTTCGTCGCCCGGCTGCCCGGTCATCTTCAGCGTCACCGGATGCCCGGCCGCGTGCTTGCGGGCGTTGGTGAGCCCTTCCTGCACCACCCGGTACGCCGTCCGTCCGGTTGCCGGAGGCAGCGTCGTCGAGTCGGCGACCGCGGCGTCGTACGAGATCGTCGTACCGGCCTCGCGGGACTCGGCGATCAGCGCGTCGAGATCCTGGAACGTCGGCTGCGGACGGCCGTCGTACACCTCGTCGTCGCGGAGGACGTTGATCACCTCGCGCAACTCGTCGAGCGCCTGATGGACGCCGGTGCGGATCACTCCGGCCGCCTGGGCGAGCTTCTCGGGCGACGAATCCGGCCGGTATTCGAGGGCTCCGGCGTATGTCGCGAGCAGCGACAACCGATGCGCGAGTACGTCGTGCATCTCGCGCGCCATCTTGGTCCGTTCGAGTGACCGCGCCTCGGCGACGCGGCGGCCTTGTTCTGCTTCGGCCTTCCGGGCGCGTTCGCGGAGCGATTCGAGCAACTGCAGCCGGGCCTGAGTCCATTGACCCCAGCCGAGGAACGCGGCGTGAACGGCGACGTCGAGGACGGCGAACCACAGAAAAGGGAGATTGCCGATCGGCCGCACAAGTCCCTGGATCAAGTGACCCAAGATGCCCGCGAGAGCGACGAGGGTCGCGGGTCGCAGTGGACGGTAGCGAGCCACGGTCATGGTGCCGACCGTCGACGGCGGCGTCCCGGCGGGGGAGAGGGCGGCGAGTCCGGCCAGCAGGAACGCAGCCGTGACTGGGCGGCGGGGCAGGACGAGAATGAGGCCGGTGGCAACGATTCCGACCAGGATGTCGAGGATCAGCCACGGCCGTTCGGCACCGTCCGCGTGGCGGCCGACGATGGTCAGCGCGGACAAGCCGCCGACCCCGGCGATCGCCATCAGCTCGGCCCAGCGATTCCGGCGTACCGGCGCGCAACTCTCCTGCATGCCGCCGACCCTAGGCCGCGGCCGCCGTCCGCCACCACCGACCAAAGTCGGTGAGTCGCCGACTTCGGGTGAGGTCGTCGCTGCTAGGGCATGTTGAGGCGCGCGGCCTGGTAGAAGCCTCGGATGTGGGCGGTTATCAGGTCGGCGGCGTCGTCGGGCTCGCCGGCGCGGACCGCCTTCAGGATCGCGCGGTGCTCGGCTCGCAGCCCGACTGTGGTCGCCTCCCAGTCGGGCAGGTTGGGTACGGCGGCCAGCACGTACCCGTGGATCGCCGAACGCAACGACGCCATCACCGCCGCGATCAGCACGTTCCCCGCCAGTCCGGACAATGCCACGTGGAACTCGGCATCGAGCCGATGGAACTCCTCGGGTGAGAGCCCGGGAGCATCCATGGCGTCGAGCAGAATCTCGAGCTCATCGGCGTTCGCCTGCTGCTCGGCGGCTTCCCGGGCGGCCCAGGACTCCAGCAGGATGCGGGTCTGGACGACGTCGCCCATCGGCAGGTGATTGGTTGCCAGATGCAACCGCAGTACGGCGGTCAGCGGCGACACCGGCTCCGCGACGATCACCGCACCCGCCTCCGGCCCGGACCCGGTTGCCGTCCGTACGACGCCCATCGCCTCGAGCACCCGAACCGCCTCCCGCACCGACGGCCGGCTGATCCCCAGCTGCTCCGCCAGCACCCGCTCCCCGGGCAGCCGCTCACCGATCCGCAACCGCCCGGCCGCCAGCTCGGCCTCGACCCGATGCAGGACCAGCTCGTAGTTCTTCACCCACGGCTCCCCATGGGGAGAACTCTAGCCGTGTGGTCAGACCACACGCTAGGCTGTGGTCCGACCACATGATCCAGCCGGCCCCCGGAGTACTGATGACCGACCGACAGCTCCCCAAATGGTCCGAGCTGAAGCCGCTGCTGCGGCCGAAGCCGATCACGGTGAATCCGACCGAACGCCGGCTCGAGAAGGCGCTCACCATCCCCGACCTGCGCGCGATCGCCAAGCGCCGTACGCCGCGGTCCGTGTTCGACTACACCGACGGCGCGGCCGAGGCGGAGATCAGCCTGCGCCGGTCCCGCCGGCTGTTCGCCGAGCTGGAGTTGCAGCCGTCGATCCTGCGCGACGTGTCCGACCTCGATCTCGGTACGTCGATTCTCGGCGGCCGCTCGGAGCTGCCGTTCGCGTTCGCGCCGACCGGCTTCACCCGGATGATGAACCACGAGGGTGAGAGCGCGGTCGTCAAGGTCGCCGAGGAAATCGGCATCCCGTACGCGCTGTCCACCATGGGCACGACGTCGATCGAGGACGTTGCTGCGGCTGCTCCGGACGCGCGCAAGTGGTTCCAGCTCTACGTGTGGAAGGACCGCGACGCCGGGGAGGACCTGGTGAAGCGGTCGGCTGCGGCGGGCTACGAGGCGCTGATGCTGACGGTCGACGTACCGGTTGCCGGTGCGCGGCTGCGCGACGTGCGCAACGGCTTCACCATCCCGCCGTCGCTTACGGCGAAGACCGTGCTGGACGCGTCGCTCCATCCCGCCTGGTGGGCCAACCTGCTCACCACTCGGCCGCTGACCTTCGCCTCACTGTCGACCTGGGACGGCACGGTCGCCGAGCTGCTGGACAAGCTGTTCGACCCGACCATGACCATCGACGACCTCAACTGGCTGCGGTCCATCTGGGACGGGCCGTTGATTGTCAAAGGCATCCAGACCGTCGACGACGCGCGCCGGGTGGTGGACGCCGGCGCGGATGCGATCGTCCTGTCCAACCACGGCGGCCGTCAGCTGGACCGCGCGCCTACACCGCTGCGCATCCTCCCGGAGGTCCGAAAGGCCGTGGGCAGCGACGCCGAGATCTACCTCGACACTGGCATCCTCTCGGGCGCCGACATCGTCGCCGCGATCGCTCTCGGTGCCGACGCGTGCCTGGTCGGCCGCGCGTACCTCTACGGCTTGATGGCCGGCGGCCAGCGTGGCGTGGCCCGAGCTGCCGAGATCCTGACCAAGGAGGTACGTCGCACCATGGCCCTCCTCGGCGTCTCCCGGGTCGCCGACCTCAACCCGTCCCACGTCCGACTCCCCTAGAGCGGTAGCTGCGCGGTGATCCGCATGCCTCCGGTGGGTGTGCGGGTCGCCGTGAGGGTGCCGCCGAGGGCGGTGGCGCGTTCTCGCATGCCGATGATGCCGTTGCCTTCCTTCGGTGGCCCGGTGAGCGACTGACCGTCGTCATCCACCTGCAGTACGAGCGCCTGTTCGCCGTACTGGATCCGGACGGTCGCCTCGTTTGCCTTGGCGTGGCGGACGATGTTGGTGAGCGACTCCTGGATGATGCGGAACGCGGCGCGGTCCAGCCCGGTCGGCAAGGGTTGTGGATCGCCGTGGATGATCGTGTGGACCTCGAGGCCGGCGCGCGACGTACGGCTGACGAGGTGCTCCAGCCGGTCGAGCCCGGCGACGGGTTGCCGGGGCGCGGACTCATCGGTTTGGCGCAGGATGCCGACGATCGATCGCAGCTCGACGAGCGCTTCCTTGCTCGCGTCCTTGATGGCTGCGAGCGCCGGCGCGGCCTGCTCGGGTTGGCGATCGACCAGGTGCAGGGCGGTCGACGCCTGGACGTTGATCAGCGAGATGTGGTGCGCCACCACGTCGTGGAGTTCCTGCGCGATCCGCAGCCGCTCCTCGCCGGCCTTCCGCAGCTCGGCCTCGCGCCGGGTCCGCGCCGCGGCGCTGACTCGCTCATAGCGCGCGCGGAAGAGCTCGGCGATGACTCCGAGTACGACGAAGCACGTGCCGACCAGGAGGATCTGGTACACACCTTGCTCGTTGATGCCGAGGATGATCCGGCCGCCGACGTGACCGACGTACAGGGCGACGATGCCTGCCCAGCCCGCGAGTCGATGGCCGACGCGGATGACGGTGAAGGCGGCGATGACGAAGGCGAAGATGACCGGGCCGTACGCGTACTGCATCAGCATGTAGACGAGGGTCGAGACGACCGTTGCCCACAGCACCGGAACCGGCCGCTGCCGGAGCCAGTAGAGCGACACTGTCGCGGTCAGGATCAGGACCACCATGAACCAGTCGGCGGCCCGGCGCTCCGGTTCCCCTCGGGATGCCCCGAAGGACCCGGCCACAGTGATGACCGAGAGGACCGCGGGCAGCGCGATCCGCCGTACCCGGTCCCAGGCGGTGGGTACGGCGCTCGGCTCAGTCGCGGTCACACTACGAAACCTAGAGGGCGACGCGGTCAGGTGTCATCGTCGCCAGGGAGTACTTCGGCCTGCGTCGTACGCGGTACTCAGTACTTGACCTTGTAGATGCCCTCTTCGTAGGTCTTGCCGTAGTACTGCTCGAGCTCGGCCAGGTCGTCGTTCTGCCGCTCCAGCGTCTTCGAGATCTTCGCCCGGCTCGGCATCGCCTCCGGCTCCCAGGTCTCAGGCTTCCACAGTTGCGAGCGCAGGAACGACTTCGAGCAGTGGTGGAAGATCTCCTCGATCTCCACCAGCAGCGCCAGTTGAGGACGGTTGCCCTTGACGATCATGTCGTCGAAGAACGGCGCTTCCTTGACGATCCGCGCCCGGCCGTTGATCCGGAGCGTGTCACCGCGCCCGGGGATGAAGTAGATCAGCCCGACGTGCGGGTTGGTGAGGATGTTGGTGAAGCCGTCGACGCGGCGGTTGCCCGCGCGTTCGGGGATGGCGATCGTGCTGTCGTCGAAGATCTTGGTGAAGCCGGCCGGGTCGCCCTTGGGGGAGACGTCGCAGGTGCCGTCCGCGGCGGAGGTGGCGATGAGGCAGAACGGCGATGCGGCCAGCCACTGCCTGTCGAGCTCGTGCAGCTCCTTGCGGGACTTGCCCGCGGCGGCTGCCAGTGGTGCGGGTACCACCTCGCGCAGCTCGTCGTACGTCGTGATCTCGACCAGTCCAGGAATCTCCATCAGGCAGCGTTCTCCTTTACTTGGACCGCGTCGTTGCGGTCCTCGTCCGTGCTGCCCATCGTACGGCGGGACCAGTTGCGCAACTGGTACCCAGGAACAGTGCACCCACAGCGATCCAGCCGATCGGACCCCAGTCGAGTACGACGGTCGTGAGCAGCGCCGGGCCGATCATGCGGGCGATCGCGGGGCCGGTGCCGAAGAAGCCTTGGTACTGCCCCTGCTTGTTCTGTGGTGCGAGACCGAAGCTGATCTCCCACGCGCCTGACGCCAGCTTCATCTCGCCGAGGGTCAGGAGCGCGGCGGCGAGCACCAGTACGACGGCAGCGGCCGTGGCGCTCAGGTTGGTTGCTGAGAAGGCGAAGACGGCGCAGGCCGCCAGCATCGCGATTCCGGCGTACCGGATGGAGCGAGTGGCGGTGCGGAGGTCTTTGACGCTGCGGGCTGTCCGGACCTGAAAGAGCGTGACGCCGATGGTGTTGACGATCAGCAGCGACGCCACGACCCAGTCCGGTGCGTTGGTCCGGGTGACGATCCACAGCGGAGCAACGAGGCTCAGCAGCGGCATGAAGAGCAGCATGATGGCGTTGAGCAGTGCGAGTACGGCGTACGGACGATCATGCAGTACGGCGAGACGCGGCTCGCCCTCTGCTTTGGCGGTGATCGCGACTGCTGGGACGCGGTGGATCAGGCGGGCCGCGATCAGGAAGCTCAGGGCGTCGAGAGCGAAGACTGTCAGGTACGCCGGTGCTGTGTCGAAGTGGAGCGCGATTCCGCCGAGTGCGGCGCCTACCGCGAGTCCAGCGTTCACTGTGGATTGCAGGAATGCGCGGATGCGGGTTCGCTCGGCTGGATCTACCAGTCCGGCGAGGAGCGCCTGCCGTGCGGCCGTGAGACCGGTCTGGCTGCTCGCGTAGGCGATCGCGGCGAGCAGAAACAGCGGGAAGCTCCGCACGAACAGGAACGAGCCGACAGAGACCGCTGTGGTGAGTGCCAGCAGTACGGCGACTTGGCGAGCGCCGCGACGGTCGGCAAGGTTGCCCAGCGGGACACCGGTCAGGAATCCGACCAGCCAGGCGATCGTCAGCCCCAGGCCGACCTGAGCAGTCGACAGCCCGACCACCCGAGTGAAGAACAACGCCGAGGTGACGATGAACGCGCCATCACCCACCGAGTTCGCCAGCTGCGCAAACGCCAAGTCCCGCGACGCGCCCTTCGGAGGCAATACGCCTGGTCGTTGCACGCGCTCTGCAGTGATGCTCATCGGAGTCTCCCTCGGCTCGGTATGACTCGAGCCTAGGAGGGTGGCGGCCCAGCGGGCAGATCCATTTTCGTCCCGCTCAGATGGGCCACTTTGAGCTCGGAAATTGGTCTGTGGATAACTCGGAATCGGGGTCGAAACGACGGCACCTTGTAGGTATGAGCTTCGAAAATCTCCCCGAAACGTGGTCCGACCAACCTCTCTCCGACCCGGCGCTGACCGCGGATGTCGTCGACCTCCTCGTGAGTCTCGGCGACCGCCAGCGCGGCACGTTCACTGTCGTGATCTGCGACAGCGACGACCGCTACCAGGCCGCCGTCGCCATCGACCTGCCCTCCGAGTTCAGGCACCTGATGCCGAGTCTGAGGCCGAGCGAGCTGTGCTCGACGGCCCTCGGCGCGGTCATGCCCGCAGTCCACACCGCCCCCGGCACGTCCCTCCTGCTCGCGCTCGGACGCCCGGGCCCCGACTTCTGGCCTGAGCTGGATAACGAGTGGGCCGAAGCCGCCACGCACATCTGCCATGCCGCCGGCGTCCGGCTGATCGGCTTCTACATCGCGTCGGCCAACCACATCTACCAGCCGTTGGCGGCGACCCATGCCGCCGCCTGAGTCAGCGGACGCCGCGGGGGCGGAATTGGATGCTGATGCGGGGGCCGACGTGGCCGGAGGCTTTGGGGATGGCGTGTTCCCAGGTGCGTTGGCAGGAGCCGCCCATCACGATCAGGTCGCCGTGGCCGAGCGGATACCGGACCGTCGAGCTCACCGGCCCGCTGGAGCCACCTGGCCGTGGTCGCAGCGCCAGCACGCGTGGTTCGCCGACGGACAGGATCGCGACCATGGTGTCCTCGTGGTTGCCGCGGCCGATCCGGTCGCCGTGCCAGGCAACGCTGTCCCGTCCGTCCCGGTAGAAGCACAACCCCGCCGTACGGAACGGTTCACCCAGCTCTTCGGTGTAGTGCGCACTGAGCAGGTCGCGAGCCTCGTCGAGGATCGGCAGCGGCAGCTCCTCGTTCTCCCCGTAGAAGCAGAGCAGCCGCGGCACGTCGACCACCCGGTCGTACATCTGCCGGCGCTCCGCCTGCCACGGCACGTCATGCGCCAGCCGCTCGTACACCTGATCCGCCCCGGTCAACCACCGCGGCAGTACGTCGATCCATGCGCCACGCCCGAGCTCCGTCCGCCGAACCTCGCTCAGCGAACCCAGCGCAGGATCCTCGAACGCATCCAGCAACGAGCCCTGAAGATCAGCACCCATGCCCCCACCATACCCGAGATTCGAACATCTGTTCCCCTCGACTTCCGGTCGCGTGCGCGCGGCGGGATCCGCGCGGATGATGGGCGGTATGACCGAAGATCCGGGCGGGGCGGGCCCTGCGGTCCGGGCGCAGCTCCTCGCCACCGAGCACTGGAGCCTGCTGGCCACGCGCAGCCAGACCTGGTCCGAGGTGATGGGCCGGATCACCGCCCAGTTCACGTTCGCGTCCGCATCGCTGGTCGTGCTCGCGCTCACGCTGCAGGTGGTCGGAGTGAACAACTCGTTCCGCATCCTCGCGGTATGGCTCGGGACCTCTGTGCTGATCACCGGTACGCTGACGGCGCTCCGCGTACGCAACGCGAGCCAGCAGGACCTGATGTTCGTCGCCGGGATGAACCGGCTGCGGGCCGCGTACCTCGAGATTGACCCAGGGATCAAGGACTACCTGGTGACCGGCTGGACGGATGATCCGGCCGGGATCCTGCGCACGTACGACATGGACGTGAAGCGCAGCGGCCTCTCCCACTTCCTCGCCAGCGCCTTCGTTTTCGCCGGCGCCGTGAACATCATCATCGCCGCCGGCCTCGGCGCAGTCCTCGCAAACACCGCCGGAACTGGCGGTCTAGGCACAGTCCTGGTAGGTGCCGCAACGGCCCTCCTATACGCAACCCTCGTCTTCCTTCCCGCCCACCACGGCTACCGCGCCGCCCTAACCCTCCTCGCCTCACACCCCACCGACAACGAGACCGATTGACCACACCCGCTGAGGACGGGACTCGCGCGGGTTGCGGCGTCGCGGCGGGTTACCCCGCGAGGTCCGGCGACGGGTGGGTCTCCTGTGTAGGCATGGAGTGGCCCGTCCTGTGCACGAGACTGCAATACGACGACCACGCTGCAGGAGGACGGATGACCAGACTGCTGATCCGCAACGTCTCCGTACTGATCGTGCCCGAGTCCGGCGAATGCCGAGTCGACCCAGCCCAAGACATCCACATCCACAACGGCCGCATCACCACCATCACCCCAACCACCATCACCGCCGGCCGTGCGGGGGAGGGGGTGGAGGTGATTGATGGGAGTGGGCTGGTGGCGGTGCCGGGGTTGGTCAATTCGCATACGCACAGTCCGATGGTGATGATGCGGGGTGCGGCGGAGGATGTGTCGATCGACGACTGGTTCAATCGGCGGATCTGGCCGATGGAGGTGAATCTGACGCCTGAGCGGGTTCGGGTCGGTGCGCGGCTGGCTTGTGCGGAGATGTTGCTTGCCGGCGTGACCACGTTCGTCGACCACTACTTCCACGCCGACCAGATCGCCGACGCTGCCCTCGAGTCCGGCATTCGCGCGGACCTCGCGCCCACCTTCTTTTCCTCCACCGGATCACCCCGATCAAGAGACTGCAATCCGTCGGCCTAACCATCGGCGTCGGCACCGACGGAGCGGCCGTCCACAACACCCTGGACGTCTGGGAATCGCTCCGCATGGTCGCCCTCACCCAGAAGCAGCGCGAGCAAGACGCCGAGTGGATGACGATCTCCGACACCCTCAGGCTCGCCACCAGAGGCGGCGCCGCAGCAGCAGGCCTCACCAACGAGATCGGAGCGATCGAAGTAGGCCGCCGAGCCGACATCGCCCTGGTCGACCTCTCCGGCCCGCACTGCCAACCCCTCCACGACCCAAGAGCCGCGCTCGTCTACTCCGCCCGCGCATCGGACGTCGTCACAGTCCTCGTCGACGGCGAGATCGTCGTACGCGATCGCCAGCTCATCACCATGGACCTGGACGAAGTACTCGCGGACGCCAAAGACCTGGCCCACACGCTCGTAGACCTGTCCAAAGGCGGCGCCGTCCAGCACTACGCCCCCTGACAGCAGTGCGCCCCAGCCCTTCGAAACAAGGGCCGGGGCGCACGTGACCTCAGCTGACCGTCAGTACCTTCGTGGCCGAGATCGCCTGAGCGTGGTCGAAATCAGCCGGGCACAGCAGCCGGTAAGAGTACTTGCCCGTGGTCTTGAAGAGGCCGAACGTGTAACCGCCCGAGCTGGTCAACTTGGTCGATGTGACCGTCTTCCAGGCGCCGTTCGTGTACTGCTGCAGGTACACCGTCTTGCCGGTGTGCCACGGGGTGACCTTCCCGGCGAAATACGAGAGCTGATGCGGCCGGACCGTTGCCGGCGACAACGACGCCGTGATCGCCGGCCGCACCTGGACGGTGACATACGGCGTACGGGTGCTCATCAGGTCCGCGTTGCCGCCGAACACGTAGGTGAACACCGACGACCGTGACGGCTTGTAGGCGTAGCTGAGCGCGCCGGTCGACGTCGCCTTGACCGTCGCCAGCCGCGTGAACGACGTCGCGCCGTTCGGCCGCACGTACAAGTTGACCGGCAGACCGGCGTACGCCTTGTTGTCGATCCGCAGCACGCTGCCCTTCAGCGTGACCGAGGTGCCGTTGGTGATCAGGGTCGACGTCGTGGCGATGCTGGACTTCATCCCGATCAGCCGGGTCACCGCGGCCGGGCTGACCTTGCCGCTGCGGTCCTTCACCCAGGCGGCCCAGGTGTACGTCACGCCCTGCTTCAGCCCGGTGTTCTTCACCGACGTACCCGTGCCGGCGTACACCTGCGTTCCGGTCGTCAGCGTCGGCACGGTGTTGCTCGCGTTGCGCCGGACGATGACCTGATCGAGGTCGCTCAGCGCCGGCACCGTCCAGGACAGGTTGGCCGCCTCGGGTGCACCGCTGGCATCGAACGACCCCACCGCGGGAGGAGCGTTGTCAGCAGTCGCAAAGACACTGCTGAACGTCGCGAGCGCAGTCCCGCCCGCGTCCTGCACACCACTGACGACGAGCTTGTACGGCGTGTTGTCCCGCAGCGCAGCCGACGGCGTGAACACCGCCTGCTTGGTCGCCGCGTCGTAGGAAACGCTGCCCGCAACCGCGGTGCCGGCCTTGGCGTTCACCAGCCGAACAGTGCTGCCAGTCACCGACGAAGCGAGCACCTCACGCGCGAACGTCACCGTCGGCTTGGTCGTCACCGCAGAACCGCGCCAGAGATCGTTCGGCGCCACGTTCCGCACCGGGTAGTCAACCGCAGCGCTCGATCCGCCCGCGCCGCCCTCTGTGATGCTCAAGGTGTAATAGCGACTGTCCCGCGACCCATTGTCGTTGCGTACGGCAATGAACGCGTCACCGGCCGGGACGCTGACGTCCACGGTCGCGGTCAGCGGCTGCTTGTTCTCCGGGTCGTAGTCGGCCGGGAACGGGTTCACCGCATGCCCCAGGGACTTCAGGTCGGCGTCGTATACGTCGACCCGTGGGCCGATGTTCGCCGGTACGTCGTAGTCGTAGACCGGGCCGGTCAGCTTCACCGTGAGGTTCCGCGCCGCGGCCGAGTTGACCTTGTACCAGTCGACCTCGCCCTCGGTGTTGATGGTGGAGCTGGTTCCGCTCGTCAGGGCCACGGCCCGAGCCGGCTGGTCGTTGCCGTCTGGCGTGTTGACCGCGAAGTCCGTGGTCCAGCGGCCGCCGAGAGCGGCGTACGCGTCCACGTTGCCGTAGCCGTAGTACGGATCGGCGCCGCGCGGACCGGCGTCACGCGCCGTGGTCTTGATCCGGGCCGCGATCTGCGCCGGCGTCCACGAAGGCCACTTGTTCTTCACCAGGGCTGCGATACCCGTGACGATCGGCGCGGAGCACGACGTACCGGTGCAGTACCAGTAGGGGTCGTAGCCGGCCGGGGTCATCGAGCGAACGCCGGTACTGATGATGTTCCAGCCGGGAGCAGCGACGTCGACCCAGTTGCCGTAGCTGCTGAAGTCGGTCAGCGCGCCACCCTCGTTGGCGGCCGCGACCGCGATCACCTCGGAGTACGACGCCGGGAACTGCGGTACGTCGGTCCCGTCATTGCCTGCAGCAACAACCACGACAACGCCCTTGGCGACGGCGTTCTTCACCGCGTCGTGCAGGACCGCGTTGTCACCCGGGCCGCCGAGCGACATGTTGATCACCTTGGCGCCGTGGGCAACGGCCCAGTCGATGCCCTCGGCGATGTCGTCGTCGTACCCGGAGCCCTCGGCGTCGAGCACCTTGACCGGCATCGCCTTGGCGGACCAGCCGACGCCGGCGATACCGATGGTGTTGTTGGTGTTCGCGGCGATGATGCCGAGCGTCATGGTGCCGTGGCCGTTGTCGTCCACCGGCGTCTGCGCGACATTCGTGATCGCGTTGTAGCCGGGCACGAGGCGGCCGGCCAGGTCCGGGTGACCGGCGTCGACACCGGTGTCGAGGACGGCGACGGTCTGGCTGCCGGTCGACTTCGACAGGTCCCAGGCCTGCGGCATGCGGACGGTGTTCAGGTACGGCGACTGGCCGACACCGTCGAAGACGGGGTAGTAGTCGTCGTTCGGCGTGGCCGAGATCCGGCGGACGTAGTTGAGCGAGGCAAGCTCGACCGTCTTGTCGGCCTTCACCTTCTTCAGCAGCTCCGGCGCTGAGACGCTGCCGGTCAGCTTGACCACACCGGCCGAGACCGAGTCCTCGGTCGTGGTCCGGAGCTTGGAGACCGCAGACTTCCGCGCGGACGCCGAGGCGGACTTCTTGAACTTGACCATTACCGAGTTCGGTTCGTACTGCGGTGTGGCGGGGGAGCGCTTCGTGGCGACCGGCGGCCGGTACGGACCGGGCTCAGCCGCGGAGCCGGAGGAACTGGCCAGCACGACCAACCCGCCTGCGACGAGGGCCGCGGGCACAGCGAGGCGCAACAAATGAACAGGGCGGAACATCAGGACCCCCCCAAGGGTCTCAAAGTGACAGTGGCCCGGAGTATGGCAGAGGTATGGATCGCTTCGTCCAACCGGCCCGATGTCAATAGCTGCAACTACGATCCACGGGACACCACCCTTGGAGGCGCGATGACGGCACCGACGTCTGATCTGACCGGCTGGACGCGGTCGCCGTTCACCGGCGCCGGGCTGACCTACGACTGCTTCGAGAAGGGCGAAGGGCCGGGCGTCGTGCTCATCCCCGAGATCCCCGGTCTGACTCCTGAGGTGCTCGGCTTCGGTGATCACCTCGTCGCGGAAGGGTTCACGGTCGTCATCCCGTCCCCGTTCGGTACGCCGGGACGCCCGGAGACCACCGGGTATGCAATGGGCGTCGTCGCCCGGATGTGCGTCACGAAGGAGTTCCGCGCGTTCGCCGCCGATGCCGAACGGCCGATCACGAAGTACCTGCGGGCCGTCGCCACCGAGCTGGCCGCGCGTACGCCGGGACGCGGGGTCGGCGTGATCGGGATGTGCTTCACCGGCGGGTTCGCGTTGGCCACGGCGGTCGAGGACGTGGTCAGGGCGCCGGTGCTCAGCCAGCCGTCGACGCCCTTCGCGGTCAGTGGCCGGCTGCGGCGCGACGCCGGGTTGTCGCGCCAGGAGCTCGAGGTGGTGAAGGAGCGGACGCGGACGGACGGTCTGTGCGTGCTGGGACTGCGGTTCAGTCATGACCGGATGTCACCGGCAGAGCGCTTCATGACCCTGCGCGAACAGCTCGGCGACGCATTCGAGGTGATCGAGCTCGACAGCAGTCCGGGCAACCCGGACCACTACCGCAAGTCGGCTCATTCGGTGCTGACCCGGGACCTCCGCGAGGACCCGCCGAACTCGGCCCTGAAGGCCCGCGCGCGTACGGTCGAATTCCTTCGCGAACACCTCATTGCGACGCCACAGTGACCGTGCGTACGGAAATGTTAAAGCCGCGTTGAGGAATGCAAAGCGTGTGATTACGCGGACGCAGAGTGGGGAATTGGGCCGGAGTCGGGGGCGGATCGTTGCGGTGTGCAAGTGAGGGGGAGCGGTGGGTGACGCTGGGTGATTTCCTCTGGTCGCGGGTACCTGAGACATGGCACGATCGGCCACCGGAGGTACATCAGGGGGAGCATGGCCATGGCCACGCAGAACAGTGAGGCTGCATGAACGGGCGGACAGCACAGGAAAGCCGGCTCCCGGTGAAGGAGAACGGCACCGCGGCGGCCAACGGAACCAACGGTCACGCTACGCAGCCGGAACCTCACCTCGATCCGGTCCCTGTGGACGAGACGGCCGCCGACCCTATCGCCGAGAAACCAGAAGAGCACTGGACGACTCAGGTCGCGTCCGACACCCGCGTGAACGGTACGGCGTTCGGCGAGTTCAACACGCCCGTCCGCGTCGACGAGATCGCCCTCGCCGCGATGGCGCTGTCGGAGAACCTCGAGGCCGCCACCCGCGGTATGCCGGAGACCGTCGAGCTGCGCCGCTTCCGCCGGGATCTCGACCAGGCCGCGAGCACGTTCCGGGCCCTGGCTGGGAAGCTCGAGGCGACCGCCGGCGGCTTGGTCCGCCTGGCCGCGAACGAAGGCCAGTCCTGTGGCGTCGGCTGGGGCGTCTGCCCTGAGCACGGCCTGACTCTGATGAACGTCGGTGAGAGCGTCAGCTGCCGTGTCCTTGGCTGCCACCTCGAGAACGAAGGCGCCGTCGAGCGTTGCGAGCACCCGGTCGCCTACCGCGTCGTCGACGCCGCCGGTCCGGCCCTGCTCACCTGCGCCGGCCACGCGATCGCCTGCCGGCTCTACTTCGAGAACGCCGTCATCACCCTCGCCTCGGACAGCCTCGAACTCTTCTGAGAACTCTTCCGAGAACCATGGCCTCACCTCTTGACGCCTGACACGCGCCGTACTTAGTTTGTTGGATCAACAGACTAAGTCTCGTCGGCGGCGAAGGGGTGGCGCGGATGACGTTGAGCGGAGGCAGTCGCCCGGGCAGCCGCGTCGTCGCCGCGGATCACGTGTCGCTGCGCCGCAACAATCTCTCCGTCGTACTGCGTCACGTCCGCGAACTCGGGCCACGGTCGCGCGCCCGCATCGCCGCCGACACCGGCCTCAACAAAGCGACCGTCAGCAGCCTCGTCGCCGAACTCGTCGAGCGCGGCTTGCTCCGCGAAGGCATGGCCGACTCCACCCGGGCCCTCGGCCGCCCCGGACAACTCGTCGAACTCGACGGCAGTGGAGTGTGCGGCGTCGGCGCCGAGATCAACGTCGACTACCTCGCCGTCACCGCCCTCGACCTGGCCGGCGACACCGTCAGCGAGCGCCGCGTCCCCATCGACGTCGCCCACCTCGACCCGAGTACGACGCTCGACCGGCTGGCCGAGCTGATCCACGAAGCAGTGGCCGCAGTGGATGCGCGCAATGGTCAGTTGGCCGGCGTGACACTCGCCGTTCCCGGTCTTGTCCAAGGCCACACCGGCGAGCTCAAGCTGGCCCCGAACCTCGGCTGGAGCCAGGTCCCGGTGATCCGGGAGATGCGTCGGCGGCTCGGCGATCCGTCGTACCCACTGCATGTCGACAACGAGGCGAATCTCGCCGCACTGGCGGCGTACTCGGAGATGCACAAGGTCGAGCCGGTGCAGGACATCGTGCTGCTGACCGGTGCGGTGGGTGTCGGTGGCGGCGTGGTGTCGAACGGGCATCTGCTGCGCGGCGGGCACGGCTACAGCGGCGAGGTCGGGCACATGCCGGTCGCGCCGGACGGCAGGGTCTGCGGCTGCGGCCGGACCGGTTGCTGGGAGACGGTCGTCGGCCTGACCGCACTGTTGCACAAGGCAACAGATGAGGACGACCCGGTCCGCGATCCGTCGCTGGACGTCGAGCAGCGACTGGCCGAGATCACCGCGCGGGCCGAGGCCGGCGAGCCTCGGACGCTGACCGCTCTCAGCGAGGTCGGCAACTGGCTGGGGATCGGCGGAGCGATCCTGGTGAACGTCCTGAACCCGGACGTCCTCGTCCTCGGCGGCTACTTCGCCGTCCTCGGACCCTGGCTGCAGGAGCCGCTCGAGGCCGCGATCCGCGACCGGGTGATCGCCCCGGACGGCGGCGGCTGCCGGGTGGTCCGCTCCGAGCTCGGCTTCACCGCGGCGGTCCGCGGCGGCGCGCAGATCTCGCTCGACCAGGTCTTCGTCGATCCAACCCTGATCGGCCGCGAGGAAGCCGGGGTGGCGCAATGAACGACCTGCTCACGATGACCGGCATCGTCAAGGAGTTCCCCGGCGTACGCGCGCTTGACGGCGTGGATCTCGACGTACGACGAGGTGAAGTGCACTGCCTGCTCGGCCAGAACGGCGCCGGCAAGTCCACCCTCATCCGCGTGCTCACCGGCGCACACCAGCCTGATGCCGGCACGATCCACCTCAACGGCGAAGAGGCGCGGCTCAACAGCCCGACCGACGCGATCCAGCGCGGGATCGCCGCGATCTACCAGGAACTCGACCTGGTGCCCGAGCTGACCGTTGCCGAGAACATCTTTCTCGGCCACGAGCCGGCCCGCTTCGGCTTCAGCCGTAGGCACCAGGCGACCAGCCGCGCCCGCGAGATCCTGCGCAGCCTCGGCCACAGTGAGATCCCGCCGCACCGGACCGTCGGATCGCTCCCGGCCGCCGGGCAGCAGGTGGTCAGCATGGCCCGGGCGCTGTCCCGCGACGCCCGCCTGATCGTGATGGACGAGCCGTCCGCGGTGCTCGACCCCGAGGAGGTCGCGAACCTGTTCCGGGTGATCCGAGGCCTCACCGAACGCGACGTCGCGGTCGTCTACATCTCGCACCGGCTCGAGGAGATCCGCCAGATCGGCGACCGTGTCACCGTGCTGAAGGACGGCGCCACCGTCGCCACCGGCCTCGACGCGCGCGAGACGCCGACCAAGGAACTCATCCGGCTGATGACCGGCCGTTCGATCGAGTACGTCTTCCCGCCGCGACGCGAGATCCTCGGTACGGCGCCCGTCGTACTCGAGGTGGCTGACCTGACCAGGCCGGCGGAGTTCGCCGACATCGGCTTCACCGTCCGGGCCGGCGAGATCCTCGGGCTGGCCGGGCTTGTCGGCTCCGGGCGTTCCGAAGTACTCGAGACGGTGTACGGCGCTCGCCGGGCAGCGACCGGATCAGTCCGGGTCGACGGCCGGCTGTTGCGCTCGGGCAGTGTGCAGTCGGCAGTGAAAGCCGGAGTCGGGTTGGCGCCGGAGGAGCGGAAGAGTCAGGCGCTCCTGCTGGATGAGGCCGTCTACAAGAACATCACGGTTTCGACGATGCAGCGGTTCGCCAGCGCCGGCTTCCTGAACGGTCGCGCCGAGCGTGAAGCGGCCGCGGAGCTGGCCAGGGCGTTGGATGTCCGTCCTTCCGGTGTCGAGCATCCCGTGCGCAACCTGTCCGGGGGCAACCAGCAGAAGGTCGTGCTCGCGCGCTGGTTGCTGCGCGACTGCCGCGTGCTGCTGCTCGACGAGCCGACGCGCGGTGTCGATGTCGGTGCGCGGTCAGAGATCTACGCACTGATCCACAAGCTGGCCGCCAATGGCGTCGCGATCGTGCTGGTCTCCAGTGAGGTAGAGGAGGTGCTCGGTCTGGCCGACCGAGTCGTCGTACTGCGGGAGGGGCGGGCCGTCCACACGGGGCCCGCGCAAGACATCGACGAGCACCAGGTCCTCGACCTGGTGATGGAAGGGAGTGTCGCGTGAGTGAGGCCCCTGAGCAGACCGCATCGACGCAGGCGACCGTCACGCAGCCTGCGGCGGCGCGGGCGCCCAACCTGCTGAGGAGTGGCGCGGGACGCAATGTCGGCCTGGTGGTGGCATTGGTCCTGCTCTGCATCGTCGGCATCGTGACTGCGGGGGACAGGTTCGCGAGCGGTGCCAACGTGCTGACGATCCTGCGGCTTGCCGCGGTCATCGGCGTGGTGAGCATCGGGATGACGTTCGTGATCACCGGCGGCGGGATCGACCTGTCCGTCGGCGCGATGGTCGCGCTCGCCTCGGTCTGGGCGACCACACTCGCCACGCAGCAGCTGGCCGCGGACTTCCACTGGATCATGATGGTCAGTACGGCGCTTCTCGTCGGCGCCGCGTGCGGTCTGGTCAATGGGCTACTCGTTGCCTACGGCAAGATCGTGCCGTTCGTCGCGACACTGGCGATGCTGGCCGCCGCGCGTGGTCTGGCCGAGATCATCTCCGACCGCCGGACGCAGATCATCACGGTCAACCCGTTCGTCGACTTCTTCGGTGGTTCGCTCATCGGCGTACCGGTGCTGGTGTGGATCTTCCTGCTGGTCGCCGCGGCCGGTTGGGTGCTGCTCAACCGGACGACGTTCGGCCGCCGTACGTTCGCCGTCGGCGGCAACGCCGAAGCGGCCCGGCTGGCCGGCATCAAGGTCCAGCGGCACACCGTCGCCCTCTACATCCTGCTCGGCCTGTGCTGCGGGATCGCCGCCGTGATGCTGATGGCCCGTACGACGACCGGCAGCGCGACGCACGGCCAGTTGTACGAGCTGGACGCGATCGCCGCGGTCGTCATCGGCGGCACGCTGTTGTCCGGCGGCCGAGGGACAATCGTCGGCACCGTGTTCGGCGTACTGATCTTCACGACGCTCAACAACGTCTTCACCTTGAACAACCTGAGCATCTCCGCTCAGTCAGTGGCCAAGGGCCTGATCATCGTGATCGCCGTCCTTCTCCAGCAGCGTCTGGCCGCTCGCACCACCCGCCCATAGAAGGGGGACAATGATGTCCGCACGTGCCGCCCGCTCCTTATTCAGCACAGCCATTGCCGGTCTGAGTGTGCTCGCTCTGGTCGGCTGTACCAGCAACACACCCGAGGCCGAGAAGAACGCGCCCGCCACTCAGGCCGTCGCCAAAGGCAAGAACGACGAGCCGGGCAAGAAGGTGCGGATCGGGTTCTCCGCGCCGGCCGCCGACCACGGCTGGATGGGCGCCATCACCAAGGCGACCCAGGCGGAGGCGAAGAAGTACTCCGACATCGAGCTGATCGTGGCCGAGGGCACCAACGACGTGAACCTGCAGATCAGCCAGGTGGAGACCTTCATCAACCAGAAGGTGGACGCGATCGTGTTGCTGCCGTTCGACGGCGCCGCGCTCACGCCGGTCGCGACGAAGGCGATGGAGGCCGGGATCACCGTGGTCAACGTCGACCGCGAGTTCGACAGCCCGTTCGCCGCGCGTACGACGATCCTCGGCGACAACTACGGCATGGGCGTCTCGGCCGGCACCTATGTCTGCCAGCAGTTGAAGGGCAAGACGGACGCGGTGGTCGCCGAGATCGCCGGGATCGACTCGCTGCCGCTCACTCAGGACCGCAGCAAGGGCTTCAAGGAGGCGCTGGCCGACTGCGGGCTGAAGGTGAGCAACCGGGTGGCGGCCAAGTTCACCGTCGAGTCCGGTGAGGAGGCCGCGGCGAACCTGTTGCAGGCGGCGCCGAAGATCGACGCGATCTGGAACCACGACGACGACCAGGGTGTCGGCGTGATGGCGGCGATCAAGAACTCGGGCCGTAAGGAGTTCTTCGTCGTCGGCGGCGCCGGTTCGGCGAACGTGATGCGGGACATCAAGTCCGGCAACAGCTTGCTGCGAGCAACCGTCATCTACCCGTCCACGCAGGGTGCGGACGGCGTCCGGCTGGCCCGGCTGCTGGTGCAGAAGAAGGCCCTCGGCGACCTGGTGGAGGTCGAGGTCCCGCGCACCATCCAGCTGTTCGCGCCGGTCGTCAGCAAGGACAACGTGGACCAGTACCTGCCCACTGCCTTCGAAAGCTAAGGAGAGTTATGACGAACCTGGGCATCGGCCTGATCGGCTACGCGTTCATGGGCGCGGCCCACTCGCAGGCCTGGCGGAGCGCGCCGCGCTTCTTCGACCTGCCGCTGCAGCCGGACATGAGCGTCCTCTGCGGCCGGAACGCCGAGGCTGTCGAGGCCGCCGCGACCAAGCTCGGCTGGAAGGAGACCGAGACCGACTGGCGCAAGCTGCTCGGCCGCGACGACATCCAGCTGATCGACATCTGTACGCCGGGGGACAGCCACGCCGAGATCGCGATCGCCGCACTCGAGGCGGGCAAGCACGTCCTGTGCGAGAAGCCGCTGGCGAACACGGTCGAGGAAGCCGAGCAGATGACCGCGGCGGCCGAGGCGGCCAAGGCCAAGGGCGTCCGGTCGATGGTCGGGTTCACCTACCGCCGGGTGCCGGCGATCGGGCTGGCTCGCCAGCTGGTTGCCGAGGGCAAGATCGGCACCGTCCGGCACGTCCGGGCGCAGTACCTGCAGGACTGGATCGCCGACCCGGAGGCCCCGCTGTCCTGGCGGCTGGACAAGGAGAAGGCCGGCTCGGGTGCGCTCGGCGACATCGGCGCGCACATCATCGATCTGACGCAGTACATCACCGGTGACAACATCGCCGAAGTGAGCGGTCAGCTGGAGACGTTCGTCAAGGAGCGCCCGGTCGCCGCCGAACACTCGGGTCTGGCTGGTACTGCGGGCACCGAACGCGGACCGGTGACGGTCGACGACGCGGCGGTGTTCCTGGCCAGGTTCGGCTCCGGCGCGCTCGGTGTGTTCGAGGCGACCCGGTTCGCGACCGGCCGGAAGAACGCGATCCGGATCGAGATCAACGGCAGCCTGGGCAGCCTCGCGTTCGACTTCGAGGACATGAACCTGCTGCACTTCTACGACGCGACCGAGGACGCACGCACCGCCGGCTTCCGCCGCATCCTCGCCACCGAGTCCGCCCACCCGTACGTCGGAGCGTGGTGGCCGCCCGGCCACCTGCTCGGTTACGAGCACGGGTTCACCCATCAAGCCGTCGACCTGGTCACCGCGATCGCCGAAGGCGCCGATCCGACCCCGTCGTTCGCCGACGGGCTGCGCGTCCAGCGAGTGCTGGCCGCGATCGAGGCCAGTTCGACTTCACGTCAATGGCAGGAGATTCCTGAATGAACGCGTTTACCCCGACCAAGGACGACAAGTTCTCCTTCGGTCTGTGGACGATCGGCTGGCAAGGCGTCGACGTCTTCGGTACGGCCGTCCGCCCGCCGATGGACCCGATCCACGCGGTGGAGAAGCTCGCGGAGCTGGGCGCCTCCGCGATCTCGTTCCACGACGACGACCTGGTGCCCGACGACAACACCCGGCAGCAGGTGCTCGAGCGGTTCACCAAGGCGCTGGCCGACACCGGCATCGTGGTGGAGATGGCGACCACGAACCTGTTCGCCCACCCGGTCTTCAAGGACGGCGGCCTGACCGCCAACAATCGCTCCGTACGCCGGTACGCGCTGTCGAAGCTGCTGCGCAACCTCGACCTCGCGGCAGAGCTGGGCGCGTCGACGTACGTGCTCTGGGGCGGTCGCGAAGGTGCGGAGTCGGGCGGTTCGAAGGACGTCCGCGCCGCGCTGGATCGCTACAAGGAGTCGATGGACCTGCTCACGGCGTACGTCCGGGAGAAGGGCTACAACATCCGGTTCGCGCTCGAGCCGAAGCCGAACGAGCCGCGCGGCGACATCCTGCTGCCGTCGATCGGTCATGCCATTGCCTTCATCAACGATCTCGAGGACCCCGAGCTGGTCGGGCTCAACCCCGAGGTCGGGCACGAGGAGATGGCCGGGCTGAACTACGCGCACGGCATCGCGCAGGCGCTGTGGCACGGGAAGCTGTACCACATCGACCTCAACGGGCAGCACGGTCCGCGGTTCGACCAGGACCTGCGGTTCGGGGCCGGGAACCTGCGCGGTGCGTTCTGGACGGTCGACGTACTGCAGGGGTCCGAGGGCCGGCCCGGGTACGACGGCTACGTCCACTTCGACTACAAGCCGCCGCGGACCGAGGACGAGGCCGGCGTGTGGGAGACCGCTCGGGCGTCGATGCGGAACTACCTGATCCTGCGGGACAAGGTGAAGGCGTTCCGGGCCGACCCGGAGGTGCAGGAGGCCGTGGCCGCCGCCCGCGTCGCCGAGCTGTCCGAGCCGACGCTCGGCGAGGGCGAGACGCTCGAGGACCTGCGCAACGAGAAGTTCGACCGGGACGCGGTGGCCGAGCGCGGTCTCGGCTTCGAGCGCCTCGACCAGCTGGCGATGGAGCACCTGCTCGGCGTCCGCTAATCACGCTGTGACGGCGCCTCCGTCCTCTGCGGGGGCGCCGTACTCACTGAAGGGAAGCTCGTATGGCTCGACCGATCACGCTGTTCACCGGCCAGTGGGCCGACCTGCCGTTCGAGGAGGTGGCCCGGCTGGCGTCCTCGTGGGGGTACGACGGGCTGGAGATCGCCTGCTGGGGCGACCATCTCGACGTACGGCGTGCCGCCGAGGACGACACGTACGTCCGCGACCGGCTGGACATCCTGGAGAAGTACAACCTCAAGCTGTGGACGATCTCCAACCACCTGCTCGGGCAGGCGGTCTGCGACGATCCGATCGACCAGCGCCACCAGGCGATCCTGCCCAAGCACATCTGGGGCGACGGCGACCCCGAGGGTGTCCGGCAGCGGGCCGCCGAGGAGATGAAGACGACGGCCCGGGCAGCCCGGGCTTTGGGTGTCGACGTGGTGGTCGGGTTCACCGGGTCGTCGATCTGGAAGACGGTCGCGATGTTCCCGCCGGTCCCTGCTTCGATGATCGAGGCCGGGTACCAGGACTTCGCGGATCGGTGGAATCCGATTCTCGATGTGTTCGACGAGGTCGGCGTACGGTTCGCACACGAGGTGCACCCGTCGGAGATCGCGTACGACTACTGGTCGACGACCGCGACTCTGGAGGCGATCGGGCACCGTGAGGCCTTCGGGCTCAACTGGGACCCGTCGCACTTCGTCTGGCAGGACCTCGACCCGGTCGGCTTCCTGTGGGACTTCAAGGACCGGATCTACCACGTCGACTGCAAGGACGCGAAGCGCCAGGTCGGCAATGGCCGCAACGGCCGGATGGGTTCGCACCTGGCCTGGGGCGACCCCCGGCGCGGCTGGGACTTCGTGTCGACCGGGCATGGCGACGTACCGTGGGAAGCCTGCTTCCGGATGCTGAACACGATCGGGTACGACGGGCCGATCTCGGTCGAGTGGGAAGACGCCGGGATGGACCGCCTCGTCGGTGCCGCCGAGGCGGTCCAGTTCGTCCGTTCGCTTGCTTTCGACCCGCCTTCTGCGTCGTTCGACGCGGCGTTCTCTTCTTAGAGGTTTCTGAAGAACGCTTGGAGGTCCTCGATCACGAGCTCGGGGACCTCCAGGGCGGCGAAGTGTCCGCCACGGTCGAACTCTGTGTAGTGGACGACGTTCAGCTCCCGTTCGGCCAGCCTGCGGACCGTGCTGTCGCTCGGGAAGACCGCAAGCCCGGTTGGCACGTCGCAGCGAGTTGTTAGGGTGGTCCAGGACGACTGGGCCTCGCGGTAGATCCGTGCTTGTGATCCGGCCGTGCCGGTCAGCCAGGTGAGCGTGACGCTGTCGAGGATCTGATCGTTGCCGATGACACCTACTCGGTGACCGTAGTCGTCGTACCACTCGAGGTTCCAGGCCAGCTGACCGACGGGGGAGTCGATCAGGGCGTAGGCGAGCGTCTGCGGGCGAGTGGCCTGGATTTGTGCATACCCGGACCGTTCGCTGTTCCATCTCTCCAGCCCGCTCAGCCGCTGGCGTTCGGCATCCGTCAACTCCTCGTCGCCGGTCGGGAATGCCAGGAAGCCGTCGAGGTGCAGGCCGATCACCTTCTTGGGTGCGTGGCGCGCGAGGGCCGGGCCGATACGTGCGCCCCAGTCGTAGCCGTGGACGCCGTACTGCTCGTATCCGAGCTGCTCCATCAACGTCGCCCACGCTTTGGCGATCCGCTCGACTCCCCAGCCGGTCGCGGTCGTCGGGCCGGAGAAGCCGAAGCCTGGCATGGTCGGGATGACCAGGTTGAATCCGCTCTCTGTCAGCGGCTCGATCAGCTCGAGGAAGTCGCTCGCGGCTCCAGGCCAGCCGTGCAACAGCAGTAGCGGGGTGCCTTTTGACTTCGTGTGGATGAAGTGCACTCGCTGGCCGTCGATCTCGGTCACGTACTGCGGGTGCGCGTTGAGCCGCTTCTCGAACCGCCTCCAGTCGTACGACGTACGCCAGTACTCCGCCAGTTGCTTCAGCCGGCCGCGCTCGAGGCCGTACGACCACTCGACGTCGGGCAACTGATCAGGCCACCTGGCCGACTCGAGCCGCCTCTGCAGCTCGTCGAGCTCAGCTTGTGGAACCTCTGCCTGGAACTCTCTCATGGTTCGACCGTAGGAGGAGTAGCGGACAGCGAATGTCCTCTAGGCTTTCGTCATGGATGACAGGTGGCCGGCGGCGCCGCCCCTGAAACGGCCGCGAATCCTGCGACAGGGCTGGCGCGACCTGACCTTCCTGCACTGGGCCGTCGACCCGTCTGTCGTCTCCGGCTTCTTCCCACGCGGCACCCGGCCGGATGTGTTCCACGGACGCACGTACGTCGGACTCGTCCCTTTCAGAATGATCGACACCGGCTTTGCGCGTGGTCCGGGCGTTCCCTATCTCGGGACGTTTCTGGAGACGAACATCCGGTTGTACTCGATCGACACCACAGGCCGCCGCGGTGTCGTGTTCTTGAGTCTGGACGCCGACCGCCTGGCAATCGTCGCGGCGGCTCGGAGTGTGTTCGGCCTTCCGTATCGCTGGGCCCGCATGAGCCATTCCGTTGCCGGCGATCTCCATACCTACACCTCGACTTTGCGTTGGGGCCGCGTGCAAGCGGGCTTGGAGGTCGCCGTACGAGTGGGTAACCAGCTCGACCCAGGCCCTCTGGAACACTTCCTCACCGCCCGCTGGGGCCTTCATGTTTGCCGAGCCGGCCGCACCTGGTATCTCCCCAACCACCATCCGCCTTGGACGCTCGACACCGGGTCCTTGGTCAGGTACGTCGACACAGGCCTGCTGGCGTCCGTGGGCCTGGGCGAGCTCGACAGGCCTCCCGAGCATGTGATGTACAGCCCAGGAGTCCCTGCGTCATTCGGCCTGCCCTTCCTCACCTGAGGAAGTCGCGCACCCAGCCAGTCATCGTCGCCTGGCCCATCGATTGCCGAGAGCAACTATGTTGAAGGTTGTCCACAGGTATCGCCGTTGTGGATAAGTGCGATTGGCCGAATTGCCTTGAAAACAAGGCGAATCCGGCTTGGAAACTGTCGGTGGGCCTGTCTATCGTTGACGGTATGGAACTCTTGGACGAGCGGCCGGTGTGGTCGATGAGCGGCGGCGAACTGCTGTCCACTCTCGACACGATGAAGGCTGAGATCGCCCGCCTCGAGACCCGCTGCCTGCACTTCATCGCCCGCGTCGACGAGATCGGGTACGCCGAACAACTCGGCGCCCGCGACACAATCGAACTGCTGTCCTTCCGCTACCGCCTCAATCCCCGCGACGCCCGCCGCGACGTCCAGGTAGCTCGCGCGTTGCCGCGATACCGCTCCGTCTCGCACGCCCTCGCCGAGCCCAACCGCAACAATGACGGCCCCGACCTCGGCGCCGGTGAAGACCCGACGAGTAGCACCGGCTGGACACTCCACCCGGCCCAGGCCGACGCGATCGTGTCCACCCTCGAGCGCCACGCCAAACGCATCCCTGTCGAGGACCGCGACATGATCGAAGAACAACTGGTCGGCCTTGCCGCCCACCTCACCCCGGACGAGTTACGGACCAGCGCCAAAGAACTCTGCAACCTCGTCGACACCGACGGTCCTGTGCCCGAGGAAAACAGCGCCTACGACCGCGAGTCCCTGAAACTGTCCACCGCCGACAACGGCGTCAAGTTCAACGGCTACCTGGCCAACGAGAACGCCGAACTCCTCCGCACCTGGCTCAACGCCGCCGCCAAACCCCGCAAAACCGTCACCGGCGAGTTCGACCCCAGGCCCCGCGACAAACGCAACGCCGACGCACTCACCTCAGCGTTGTCGATCGCCGCCGCAGCCACCGACACCGGCCTCTCCACCCGCCCTAGCACCACCCCCACCGCCGACACCGCATCCACCGGCGACGCCTCCGCCGACTCCCGCGTCACAGGGCACACCGGTCGCAGCACGGCTGAATCCACGGGTCTCGGCGAAACGAGCGCCACCACCCGCCCCCCCGCCGTCGGCTCCGGTGAGACGAGTGCCCCGAGCAACATCTCCACCGGCTCCCAAGACGTCAGCGCCGGTGAGACACCGCCCGCAAGCGGCGGTGCGGCTGGATGGGTGCCTGGGTTCGGGGCGAAGGCGAACATCACCATCACCATCGACTTCAACGACCTCAAAGCCGCCACCGCCAACGCCACCGGACAACTCGTGTACGGCGACAACCTCTCCGCCGCAGCCATCCGCCGCCTCGCCTGCGACGCCAACATCCTCCCCCTCGTCCTAGGCTCCAACTCCGAACCACTGGACGTCGGACGCTCCGAACGCCTGGTCAACCGGGCCATGCGCCGCGCCCTGAACGCCCGCGACAAAGGCTGCGTCGTCTGCGGCGCCCCGCCCATCTACTGCGACGCCCACCACCTGACCCATTGGATCGACGGCGGCGAAACCCGCATCGACAACCTCGTTCTCCTCTGCCGTCGCCACCACGTCGACCTCCACCAAGGCCACTGGACAATCCAGATCACCAACGGCACCGTCCACGTCGCCCGCCCCACCTGGGCCGACCCGACACCAACCCGAACACCCCACTCACGCAAGAGAACGCCCGCCCCGCAGCACACCCCTGCCCACCAGCGCCCCAACGTCCTGGCGGAATCTGCCGCGGAAGGACCCGCAACGGAAGGAGCCGCCACGCACGAGACCGATCGCCCGGATCCGTGGGGTGATCCCGTGAGCCCGAGTCAACCGGCTCAACCGTCACGCTCCAAGTGGACGGCCGACGAGGCAATGCTCGCCGACGCAGCCCGCTTCGCAGTCTGGGGCGACAGCTCAACGAAACACTCCTCAACCTCCTCGCGTCCACCCAACCACCCCACCCCCTCAAGTCCCACGAATCCCCCCGATCCCTGGGACGACGCGGTCGCACCTCACCCATCCACCACCGACCACCTGTCACCAACCACCCCGTAGCCCCCGCGCGCACCCATCGTCGCCCCGCCAAGCCCACCCCCGATCCTGACCCGAACATCACCCGTCCGACGCCGGCTTGCGGCGGCATCCCGGCACGCGACGTTGTCGGCGCCGTCCCCGTCCGACCGGCGCGCGCGGCATCCGCTGGCGGCAATGAGCCGATGCGGCCGGTGGTCGACGCGGTCCTAGCTGGGCAGGATCCGGCCGAGTGTGCGCGGAGGTGTAGTGGTGGCGCTGACGTGCCGATACGCCGCAGCAGCCGAACACGGTCCGTGGGTCGGCGCCATCCGACCCGTGCCGCGGAGTCCTTGCACCTCACCCAGCCAGCCCTCAGCACCTGGCATCAACCGCGCGTAGTAGCGTCCGCCGACCCTCGCCAAGCCCAACCCGATCCTCCGACCGGCAGCATCCGTCGGCACGGGAGTATGGGGTTGCGGCACGTGCCGGTACGCCACGGCAGCCGAGCATTGAGCAGCGTCCAGCCAGCGCGGGGGAGTCGTGGTCCCTCTCCCATTCTCCGCTGAGCACCTGTCATCGACCGGGGGCCGTAGCCTGCTGCCTGCTCCTGCCATCGTCGCTCCGCCAGGCCCATACCTGATCCCCAGGCGGGTTGCGTCCGGCGGGTGCGGGGGAGTCGTGCGACCTCACCCATTCTCCGCTGAGCACCTGTCATCGACCGGGGGCCGTAGCCTGCTGCCTGCTCCTGCCATCGTCGCTCCGCCAGGCCCATACCTGATCCCCAGGCGGGTTGCGTCCGGCGGGTGCGGGGGAGTCGTGCGACCTCACCCATTCTCCGCTGAGCACCTGTCATCGACCGGGGGCCGTAGCCTGCTGCCTGCTCCTGCCATCGTCGCTCCGCCAAGCCCATACCCGATCTCCAGGCGGGTTGCGTCCGGCGGGTGCGGGGGAGTCGTGCGACCTCACCCATTCTCCGCTGAAGCACCTGTCATCAACCGCGCCGTAGCGTCCGTCGGCGGCCCGCATCGTCCAGCCGGCCTGGCCGACATCAGTACCGAAGCCCTCCATCCACCAGCATCGTTGTCCACCGCAACCACCAACCCCGCCACCCCACCCCCTCCGCCTCGCCGTCGAGACCCCCCCGCGCCGCCGCATTCGCTTCGCCTCGGAGACGCCTGCGCCGCTGCCCCGCTGCCCGCTGGCTTCGCTCACTCCCGACACGGCCGGGGCCGTTGCCCCATCCTCTCCACCTCGTCCCCGAGACACCTGTCCTGTCCGCCGCCTTCGCTTTGCGCCCGGCAACACCCGGTGCCGGGGCGCCGCTCCGTTCGCCTCGCGCTGCGGGACACTCGTGCCGCTGCGCCGTTCGCCTCGTCTCGCGCTGCGGGACACTCGTGCCGCCGCCCCGCCTCGTCTCGCCGCGCTGCTTCAGCTCGGTGGGGTCGTTCGTTCGCCGGCCGGGCTTGTCGCCCCAGGCTCAGCTGGTCGAGTTGGATCGGTTCGCGGTGGCTCAGCTTGTCGAGGTGGTTTGGCTTGCTGGCGTGGAGCGGATCGTCGGGTTGGGGCTGCTCATCGGCCCGGCTAGTTCGCGGGTGTGGTGGTTTCCTGGATGAGGAAGGGGATGTTCAGTTGGCGGGACCAGCGGTTGATTTCGGTGGTGAGGGTCTGGGTGCCGGCGGTGTCGCCTTCGGCGCGGATGAGGGTGACGATGAGCGCCTGCTGGGCGAGGGCGCCGGGGACGTGGCCGGCCTTCTGGCGGAGTTCGGTTGACCGTTCCCACTGCTCCCGGGCGAGTTTGAGGTCGCCGGTGGCGTACGCGTGGTAGCCGAGGTGACGGACGGCGTACGAGATCAGGAGTTCGTCGCCGGCGCGTTCGCCAAGTTCCAGCGCGGCGGTGTAGTGGCTGATTGCGGTTTCGCTGTCGTCCAAGAGGTTGTCGGAGATGACGCCCGCGTAGAACGCTGCCTGTCCGCGCCGCGCGTCGTCGGGCGCCTGCGCGCGGAGATCGGCGACGCGTTGAGCCAGTGTGCGAGTGGTCGTCGCGTCCCGCCCGCCCGGGCCGATGTCGGCGCTCAGCTCGGTCGCATAGTCCTTCCGGAGACGCAGCATCCCCAGATCCCAGCGGTAGCGATCGCCCTCGGCGACCAAGTCAGTCTCCGTCACCGGTCGTGATGTCGCAGGGCGTGCCGGTACGTCGACGTCGCGGCCCGCGGCGTCCTCATCGACTCCGTTGCTGGTGGTTGCATCGGGCAACCTTTCGATCGCGGTTTCCAGCTCATGCAGTGCTTGGGATGCGTGGTCCGTCCGCTGCCAGAAGTCCTGGTCCACGGCGATTTCGGCGAGGGTGTGTTTCAGCGCGCGCTGTTCGGCGCGGTCGTGGGTCGCGACCGCGCCGAGGAGATTCATGGCGACGGTCCAATTGCCGCCGCGCATCAGTTGGGTGGCAGCGGTGGTGAGTTCGGCGGCGGATACCTCGGCCATGGGCGAGACCTCCTGGTTCACTGGTAGGTGATGTCCGCAGAGTATTTCGACGTCGAAATATTTGACAACTAACTTTCAGTCGCTGAAAAATCAGTTCGGTGAAGGATTCGGTGGATGACCATGTCGACGTCTGGTCAGGAGAGCTGCCCGGGCTGGATCCGCGGGTGGAGGGGATCGTGGTTCGGCTGCAGGTGCTGACGAAGTATCTGGACCGCCATCGGGACGCCGTACTCGCGGAGTTCGAGCTGCAATGGTGGGAGTTCAAGACATTGCACATGCTGCGGCGCGGAGGTGCGCCGTACCGCGCGACGCCGGGCGAGCTCGCCAAGCAACTCGGGATGTCGGCGGCGGCGCTGACCAGCCGGCTGGACGCGCTCGAGCGGCGCGGGTACGTCGAGCGGTCGCATGATCGCGACGATCGGCGGAAGATCTTCGCGACGCTGACTCCGGCGGGGCTCGACGTCTGGGAGCGGGGAATCGGCGAGATCCTGCGCGTCGAACAGGACCTGATCCACGAACTCTCCTCCAGCGACCGCATCCGCCTGGAGTCCCTCCTCCGCCGCCTGGTGGCAGCAACCGAGAAGTCAGGCTGAAATTCGCTGCACGACGGATGACAAGAAGCACCGGCTGCCTCCGACGTCCCGGTAAAGCCACCCACTCGGGAGGCGCCGGACCTGGAGGACCGACCAATGGAACCGCTGAATCTGATGGTGTCGCTGAGCTTCTACGGGAGCGACGAGCGCAATCGCGCCGACATCAAGCGTGCGCGCCGTGCCCGCCGGACCGCGACTGCATCCAGTGCCGAGCGTGTCCTGCGGACTGGCACCGCTCATCGCGCGCTGCACTGGCTGCGGACTGTCAGCGCCCGGTAGCAAGTCGGAGTGGTGTCTCGCGCCCGGTTGTTGGCTGCGCGGCCGGCGAGGCTGGGCAACCCGGGAAAAGAGGAAGCGGAGTGGGCCGTTGCCGTGTCAGAGTCCTGTCGTGACTGATGCGTTGAGTGGGCAGTTGTTGGCGGCGTACGACGAGCAGCTGCGGGGGGCTAGCGAGAGCGGGGATGTGCCGACGAGTACGGACGGGCCGGTGATCCGGGTCGAGTACCCGCAGCGGGGGTTTGTGAGTTACCGGACGCTCGAGGGGCTCGACGGTGCGGAGCTGGATGCGTTGATCGCGCGGCAGCGGGACTTCTTCGCGGCCAAGCGGCAGTCGGTCGAGTGGAAGTTGCGCGGGCACGACCTGCCGGCGGATCTGCCGGACAGGTTGCGGGCGGCTGGGTTTGAGCCCGAGGAGCAGGAGACGGTGCTCATCGCTGAGAGTGCGGACATTGTCGAGCGGCTGCGTGGGCGCGAGTCGGTCCATGGCGTCGTACTGCGGCTGACGAGCGAGCCGGGCGACTTTGCGAAGATCGCGGCGATGGAGTCGACCGTGTGGGGCGAGGACTGGTCCTGGCTGGCTGATGATCTGGTACGGCGGCAGGCGGCCGGGGACACCGACATCTACCTCGCGGAGGCGAATGGGCAGGTCGTGTCGGCGGCTTGGGCGGTTCACAAGAAGGGGACCGACTTCACCGGGTTGTGGGGTGGGTCGACGCTGGCTGACTGGCGGGGGAAAGGGATCTACAAGGCGCTGGTCGCCGTGCGGGCCGCGCGGGCGCTCGAGCTCGGGCACAAGTACCTGCAGGTCGACGCTTCCGACGACAGTTCGCCCATCCTCCAGCGCCTCGGCTTCATCCCCGTCACCACCACGACGCCGTACGTGTACACCCCGGCCTAAACCTCCTGCCACACATCCACCTCGCGAGACCGCTGGCTCAGGCCCGGCGTCCCACCTCCACGGTGTGCCGGGCGGCCGGGCGGCCGGGCGGGTGGTCGGCCAGGGTGTCCCGGCCGGCGGTCAGCCACGCCTCTATCTGCCCCGCGGAGGCTGCTCACCTCGCTGGCTCACACGCGGCCTCCGCGGTGCTCGGGTGGGCGGGGAGTCGGGCGGGGGTGTCTCGCCTGGCTGGCGGCCAGTCGCGCCCTATCTGCCCGAGGAGCTGCTCACCTCGCTGGCTCGGCGCGGCGTCCACATGTCACGGTGCTCACGCGGGTGGTCGGGCCCGGGCGGCTCGCCTGGCCGACGGCCAGCCGTGCCTAGATCTGCGCCGTGGGGCTGCTCGCCTCGCTGGCTCGGGCCGCGGCGTCCACACTGCTTGGGTGCTTGGGTGCTTGGGTGCTTGGGTGCTTGGGTGCTTGGGAGGTCGGGCCGGGGGTGTCTCGACCGGCCGGTGGCTGCCGCGCCTCTGGCTGCCCCGCGGGGCAGCTCACATCGCCGGCTCGGGTGCGGTGTCCACGTTCCACGGTGCTCGCGCGGGCGGGTGGTTGGCCGGCGGTGTCTCGACCGGCCGGTGGCTGCCGCGCCTCTGTCTGCCCATGGGGCTGCTCACCTCGCTGGCTCAGGCGCGGCGTTCACAGGCCACGGCGCTCGGGCAGGTGATCAGGCTGCTCGGCTGGCGGGCGGCCGAGCCTCGGTCAGGTAGCTGCATTGAGGGCTGTCCGGGGTGGCGGCTGCGTCGGGTGGTTCTGGCGTGAGGGGCTTCGGGAAGTTGTCGCGGGTGGACGTCGACATGGAGTTTGGGGCCGGCATAAGGGCGTGGCCGTGGGATTACTGGGTGTAGCGCACTATTGACACGTTGTGCGGTGGACCGTACATTTCGGGAAACGCTTTCCGTGTACGGGTAAGTGTTTGGCTCCCGTTTGTGTCGCCAGTCGGCTGGACGGGAGTTCGCGGAACATGGGCCCGCCCCACCCATTGCGCTCCCGCGCCCGACGCTGGACGGTTTCAATGAAACGTGTCAGTCCGTTGCTTGCTGTCGTTGTTGCTGTCACCAGCTTTGGTGCCGGTTTGACTGCGGTCCACGCTCAGGCCTCGCCGGCCGCCCCGACCACAGTTCCTGCCTCGACAGTCCCCACCGACACGGCCAACCTTGGTCGTGGGCTGGTCAGTCTGCGGACGGGGAAAGGGAACTTCCTTTCCTGGCGGTTGTTGTACGACGATCCGCAAGGCATCGAGTACGCCGTCTACCGCGGTTCCACCAGGATCGCGACCACGAAAGTCACCAACTACCTCGACGTCGGCGCCCCGCCGGACGCCCGCTACAGCGTGCGCCCGGTCAGCAAAGAAGCCGAAGCCAACGCACAAGCCGAAAACTCGGACGGTGAAGTGTCCACCCTGGCGACCAGTCAGGACGTGCCGATTCAGAAGCCGGCCGGCGGTACGACGCCCGACGGAGTCGCCTACACCTACACGGCCAACGACGCCTCGGTCGCCGATCTCGACGCCGACGGTGCCTACGAGATCGTGCTCAAGTGGGACCCGACCAACGCCAAGGACAACTCCCAATCCGGCTACACCGGCAACGTCTACCTGGACGCGTACGAGCTGAACGGCACCCGCAAATGGCGGATCGACCTCGGTCGCAACATCCGTGCCGGCGCGCACTACACGCAGTTCCAGGTCTTCGACTACGACGGCGACAGCCGAGCCGAGGTCGTGGTCAAGACCGCCGACGGCACCCGATCCGGCACCGGCCAGGTGATCGGCAACGTAGGAGCCGACTACCGAAACTCGTCGGGCTATGTCCTGACTGGCCCCGAGTTCTTGACCGTGTTCAGCGGCACCACTGGTGAGGTGCTGGCGACCGCCGACTACGTCCCGCCCCGCGGCACCGTTTCGTCGTGGGGCGACTCGTACGGCAACCGAGTCGACAGATTCCTGGCCGGTACGGCGTACGTCGCAGGAACATCGCGACCGAGCATCATCGAAGCCCGCGGCTACTACACCAGGTCCGTCATCTCCGCGTGGGACTACTCCAACCGCACACTCACTCGGCGCTGGACCTTCGACAGCAACAGTTCCACGAACGGGTCGGCCTGGACAGGGCAAGGCAATCACCAGTTGTCCATCGCCGATGTCGACAGCGACGGGCGGGACGAGATCATGTACGGATCGATGGCGATCGATGACAATGGCAACGGTTTGTGGACGAACGGCACCGGCCACGGCGACGCCTACCACGTCGGCGATCTCGTCCCGAGCCGCTCCGGACTGGAGGTCTACAAGCCATCCGAGAACTCGTCGTCGCCCGCAGACTGGGTGGCAGACGCTCGTACGGGCGTGACGCTTTGGCGAGCCGCGTCGTGTGGCTGTGACAACGGCCGTGGTGTGGCGGACGACATCTGGTCCGGCAACGCGGGCGCTGAGGTGTGGTCGTCGGCAGTCGCCGGGTTGCGCTCGGCAACCAATGGTGCGCAGGTCGCCAGCCGCAAGCCGGGGTCGACGAACTTCGTGATCTGGTGGGACGGCGACCGGCAGCGCGAACTGCTGGACGGTACGCACATCGACAAGTACGGCACGAGTTCCGACATCCGGTTGCTGACGGCAAGCGGCGTACATTCCAACAACGGGACCAAGGCGACGCCGGCGTTGCAAGCCGACATCCTTGGCGACTGGCGTGAGGAGGTGATCTGGCCGACGTCGGACGACACCGCTCTGCGGATCTATTCGACGACCGACTCGACCAGCGTCTCGCATGTGTCGCTGATGCAGGACCGCCAGTACCGCCTCGCGGTCGCCTGGCAGAACACCGGCTACAACCAGCCACCCCATGCAAGCTTCCTGAACCCGTAAGACCTGCAGACCCGGTGGGGCGGCATCAAGACGGCGCCCCGCCGGCACTCGTTTGTAAGTGACCTGTGCTCGAGCGATTCAGTTCGTAGCCGGGCGGTACATCGCGTAGTGGATCGGGCCTCGGTGGGGGAGTTCCAGTTCGGCGATCACGGTGAAGCCGAGGGATTCGTAGAAGTGCAGGTTGGTAGGTTCCTGGGTTTCGACGAACGCGGGCGAGTGGTCGGCATCGGCGGCAGCGAGGCCGGGGGTGATGACGGCCCGGCCGAGGCCTTGGCGCTGCCGATCGGGATCGACGCCGACAAGGGTCAGGAACCAGCTTGGCTCGCGGGGGCGGAAGATGCCCATGGCCTCTTCGTATTCCGCGGCGAGCTCCGCGCGGGAGCCGGCGAGGTCGCGGAAGGCGTCGGCGTGTGACCTGAACACGTCCGGGGGCGTGGACGGCGTCGTCCAGACGGCGACGGCGCTCGCGTCCTCGGCGATCCAGACCCGGCCGTGCGGTAGTCCGATCTCGGTAATGAAGAGGCGGTGGTACTGCGTCAATCGGTCGAGGTAGTCGTGCGGGTCGAGGCCCACCCGCGTCATCGGATAGTCCTCGAACGCGCGGGCGAGCGTCTGCACCGCCGCCTCGACGTCGGCGGTCGTTGCCAACCGGATCCCCATAGCGGGAGCCTACGACCGGAGGGTTTCCAGCACGAGATCGGCGACGGCACGCATGCCGGCGGCGTTCGGGTGGTACGAGACACCGCGCAGCAGGCTGAACCCGGTCGTCCACGGCTCGGCGGATCCGATGGCGTGCTGCAGGCTCGCGGCAGACGCGGCGACCAGGTCGGCGCCAGATGTCGCCGCCGCCTTGGCGAAGGCAGCGGCCAGGCCGTCGGCCATCATGGCGACGCTGGGCAGCTGTTCCTCGTTCAGCGGTACGTCGAGACGCGGCCGCGTACTCGGGCCGACCAGAGCCAGGTAGTCGACGAGGATCACGCGAGCCTGAGGCGCCCGTTCACGGACTCCTGAGACGACCGCGACCAGGGAGTCCGTCACGGTCTGATAGTCAGCATCGTCCTTGAGGTAGCTCACGCGCGCCCGGATCCGGTTCGCGACCCGGCGGCCGAGCACGGTGGCCGGTTTGGCGAGGGTGTTCAGCATGCTGCCGCGGATGAACGTCCCGACGTACTCGAGATCGTTGCCTCCGGCAGTGATCGTGACCAGGGCGGTTTCGGGGCCGACGGCATCGAGCTGTGGTGGTGCGCCGTCCTGTGAGTCGGTCAGGAGGTGCGCGGTCGTCGCGCCGGAGTAGGTGACGTCGACCAGGTCGAGGCCGAGTTCGGCGGCGACCAGGTGCGGATAGTTGCTGCCTGATCGGCCCGCCGGCTTGTGCACGATCGGGCTGATTCCTGGGCCCGCGGCGAACGAGCTACCGAGGGCGACGTACCGGCTGCCGGGTGGGATCACCGGAACACCATAGCCGCGACCTGCCACCATGTCCGGAGTCAGCGGGAAGATCCGGGCGCAGACCACGATCGGCGGGACGGACTACATCCTGCGCGAGATCACCATTTCCCTCGGTGGTACGACGGGTTGGCACTACCACGACGGCACGTTGTACGCCTTCGTCAAGCAGGGCACGCTCACCCACACGGAGCACACCTGCGCGACCGACGGCGTTTACCAGGCCGGCGCCTCCTTCACCGAACCCAGCGGCCCTACCAGCGTCCACGTCGGCGGCAACCTCAAGCCCTCGTCCTCGAGGTCCTCTACGTCAACCCGGCCGGCAGCCCGCTCTCCGAAGACGCCCCCAACCCCGGCTGCCCGTTCCAATAAAGGTGCAAACCTCGTTGCCCAAGCGTGCAATCCGCCCCGGAGCGGGTACCGGGAGGGGGCATCGGAGAGGTTCCGGTGGGGCGGGGGAACGGGGAAGGAGCTGGTCGCGATGGCTGAGGTCGACGGCGGCCGGATAACGGTGATCCAGAAGGTTGCGGCGGCGGTGGGCGTGGTGTTCCTGCTCGTCGGCGTCCTCGGGTTCGTTCCGGGGATCACCACGGACTACGACACGATGTCGTTCGGTGGGCACCACTCCGAGGCGATGCTGCTGGGCGTCTTCCAGGTGTCGGTGCTGCACAACGTCGCACATCTGCTGTTCGGGGTTGCCGGGTTGCTGCTGGCGCGGACGGTCTCGGGTGCGCGGGCGTTCCTGATCGGTGGCGGGGTGGTGTACGCCGTGCTGTGGCTCTACGGCCTGCTGATCGACCAGGCGAGCTCGGCGAACTTCGTGCCGGTGAACACCGCGGACAACTGGCTGCACCTGATCCTGGCAGTCGGGATGATCGCGGTTGGTCTCCTGCTGGGCCGGGCCGCGACGAAAGGTACTGAGGTCACCCACACCTGAGTAACCGGGCATACTGCACCGGGTGAGTGACGATCTCTTCGGTACGGCGGCTGTCCGCGAGCGAGTCCTGGCCGGTTGGGCGGCCGCGCCGGTTCGGTTCCGGGAGGACGCGAACGCCGAGGAGGATCTCGCGCTTGGGGGGTACGCCGATCGGGTCGTCATCGAGCTAGCGCAGAACGCGGCGGACGCGGCCGCGCGCGCCGGTGTGCCCGGGCGGGTGCATTTCTCGTTGCGTGGGGAAACGCTGGTCGTCGCCAACACAGGTACGCCGTTGTCTGCCGAGGGCGTCGAGTCGCTCGCCACGCTGAGGGCTTCGGCGAAGCGGGACGAGCCGTCGGTCGGTCGCTTCGGCGTCGGCTTCTCCGCCGTACTCGCGGTGACGGACGAGCCGGTGATCCTGTCGCGCACCGGCGGCGTGCGGTTCTCCCGTGCTGACACAGCTGCCGTGATCGCTGCCCTCGAGTCGCCCGGTCTGGATACGGAGGTACGGCGTCGCGACGGTCACGTGCCGGTACTACGTCTGCCGTTCGAAGCCGAGGGGGAGCCGCCGGAGGGTTACGACACAGCGGTCATCCTGCCGCTCCGCGACGAAGCTGCCGTCACCCTCGTCCGCCGCCTCCTCGCCGAAGCCGGCGATCCGCTGCTGCTGGCTCTTCCGGGCCTCGCCCAAGTCGAGATCGAAACCGACGACGAGCACCGCGTCCTGGAAGACGCGGAGTCCCGCTGGTGGGTCCACCGCGCCGCCGGCGTCTTCGACGAACACGAGCGAGAGCAACTCCTCGCCGACCGCCCAACAGAAGAACGCTCCCGCCCCAACTGGTCGGTCCTCTGGGCAATTCCCCGCACTGACGCCGAGTTGCCTGGGGTGGTGCAGGCGCCGACGCCTACTGATGAGGCGTTGTCGTTGCCTGCCTTGCTGTTGGCGTCCTTTCCGTTGGATCCGACTCGGCGGCATGTTGCCCAGGGCCCGTTGACGGATCGGCTTGTGACCGAAGCCGCGAAGGCCTATGCGGAGTTGCTGCGTGAGCGGGCCGAAGACGGGGACGACGTACTGCAGTTCGTTCCGACTGGGTTGGCTGCGGGTGCGCTGGATCGGGCCTTGCGGGAAGAGATCGTTGCCCTGCTCCCCGATACGCCGATGGTGAGGTCGGTTGAGGATGGAACGTTGCTGCGGCCCCGCGACGCGGTCGTTGTCGAAGGCGCCGATGAAGCGTTCACGACTGTGCTCGCCCCGATCGTTCGCGGCCTGATCCGGTCGTCGCTCCAATTCCGCGCCGCGCTCGACGCACTCCAAGTCCGCCGGCTCGAGCTTGCCGAGGTCGTGGATCAGCTCGGGGCCAGCGAAGACCCCGAGTGGTGGCGGGCGCTCTACTCGTCCCTCTCCGGCATGGTCACCGACCCGCTGCTCCGGGAATCGCTCGGCACACTTCCCGTCCCACTCGCCGACGGCCGACTGGTGCGCGGCGTACGCGGACTATTGCTCCCCGCGCCAGAACTCCCCCTCGACGTCCTCGCAGCCTTCGGCGAGTACGGCGTACGCGTCGTCCACCCCGACGCCGCCGACCCAGCCCTCGAGCGTCTCGGCGCGCTGCCCGCGACACCGCGCACGCTGCTGGAGGACGGCGCCGTACGCACGGCCGTCGAGCACTCCGCCGAGGCCGACGACCCGGACGCGATCGCGCACGCCGTACTCAGCCTGGTCGCGGCCGATCCGTCCCAAGCCGAAGGCCTGTGGTGGTTGTCGGACCTCGTACTGCGCGACGCGGACGGCGACCTCGTCCCGGCGAACGCGCTGGTGATCCCAGGCTCCGAAGCCGAGGAAGTGCTCGACGACGAAGAGGTCGCGCCGATCGACCGCGCCGCCCTCGACCGCTACGGCCTCCCCGCACTCGAGGCCGTCGGCGTACTCGCGACCCTCGGAGCCGTGACCGCCTCCGACGTCGCACTCGACGAGTTGCCCGAGTCCCTCAAGGACCTGGACGGCATCGAGGACTGGGCGTACGACGTGGCGCCGGACGGATCGCGGTACGGCGCAACGATCGGGGAGCTCACCGCGATCCGCGACCTCGACTGGATCACGGACGACGCCTGGCCGCGCGTACTCGAACTCCTCGGCTCATCACCCGACCTGAGGCGCGCCCTCGTCACCCAGGTACGCGTCGTCGGACCGGACGACCGTCCGCTCGGCGTGCCGTCGTACGCGGCGTGGTGGATCCGGGAACGCGTGCTGCTCGAGGATGGCGAACCCCTTGCCGGGCGGGCCGATCCGGAGGCCGATCCCGTCCTCGCGCAATTCCTCGACGAGGCGCCGGCCTGGACGGCCCGACTCGATCCCGAGGTGCGTACGGCGGTCGGCCTCGTCCGGGAGGTCGGCGATCTCGATGCCGACGGCATCAGTCTGGTCCTCGGCCGGCTCGCCGATCCCGAGCGCGAGGTCGACGAGAGCGCGATCCTGCGGCTGTGGAGTCAACTCGGTCCCTTGGCTCTCTTCCCGGCCGAACCGCCGGAGGAGTTGCGGGTACTCACGGACGACGGCAGGACGCGGGTCATCGACATCAGCGAGGCGGTGGTCGTGGATGCTCCGATGTGGTTGCAGCGTGAGGATCTGGGCGGTTTCGTCGTCGCCTCTGGTGCGGCGGCCGACGGGTTGAGCGACCTGTTCGACGTACCGATGGCGCAAGAAGTTGCCCAGGGCAAGGTTGATGGTGAGGGGCTGGCGGCGGACGTGCCGCCGATCGTTCGTGAGCTGGTGTCGGAGGTTCCGCAGACGTGGTGGGAGCACGAGGAGCTCACCGTCGACGGGGTCGAGGTGTCGTGGTGGGTGGACGACGACGGCGCTCCGCACGCGGCGACGTTCGACGGACTGGCGAAGGCGCTCGCGTGGGCCGGCGGCCGCTGGGACCAGCGGCACGTCATCCGCGCCGTACTGAACGAACCGGACCGCAGCTCTGAGCTTTTGGTCGACGCCGCCTTCGACTAAGCGAGCAGGTCGGCTAACGCGGGGTTGTCGATGTCGGTGCTGAGGGATCGGGCGGAGGCTGCGGCGCGGCGGTCGCCGAGATGGCCGAGATGCAGTTGGGCGCGGACCTGCATCTCGCGCATGTCGCAACGTGCGGCGAGCGACGACATCCTGTTCGCGAGCCCGGTCGCCCGCTCATGGTCATCGTGCGCAATGGCCGTAGCGACCGCCGCATCCAGCACATACGCGTGAACCCACTGATAGCGATCCGGCTCGTGGCTCGACCGAGCCAACGCCTGGTCGAGCCATTCCTGAGCGGCGGGATAGTCGCCCCGGTTGGCGTTGACCAGTGCCAGCCCGCGCCCCGCCATCCCTTCCCAGCACGGGTCGTGGAGCTGGCAGCCCAGCGTCCACGCCTCCTCGAATCCCTCGGCGGACGTGTCGAACTTACCGGCGTACAGGTCGAGCTCGGCGGCGAGCGCCTGCGGCCAAGGCAGGAAGGCGATCCAGCGTTGCCGACGGACCAACTCCAGCGACTCGGCCACCGACGCCGCGGCCTGGCTGTACTCCGACCGCAGTAGATGCGCCCGGCCCACCAGTGACAGCGACCAGGCTTGCTGCCGATGATCACCGCAGCGTGCAGCGAGCTCGACAGACTCACCCAACTGCTCGAACGCGGCCGCGTAGTCGGACCGGTCGGAGGAGTTCATCCCGCGTACGCCGAGGATCGCGGCGTTCTCCTCATCGGTCTCGGCCAGCGCCTGAGCCTTGGCCAGCCATTCGTCACCGGTCTTGCGCCGCCCGGCCTGGACCTCGACGAAACCCAGTTCACGCTGGGCAACCACGGCCGTTGCCCGTTCCCCGGCCTCGGAGGCGACCATCAATGCCTCCTGCAAGATGATCGCGCCCTCCTCGTCATGCCCACGGATCGCGTGGACGAGCGCACTGCCGAGAGCCGCGAGGGCGCGTGCCTCCAGCGACTTGTCGTGGCATTGCACGGCCAGTTCGGAAGCCTGTCGCAAGCACTGCAGACCCGCATCGACGGCACCGGCCAAAATCGCCGCTCGCCCGGCCTGCAGTTGACTCATCGCGGCAGCCCGTCCGCTCAACGGTGGAGCCGACGGCCGGCCCGGTCCGACCGACGCCGCTTCGCGCAGTGCGGAAGTCACTTCGATGCCGAGCTCACGCCGGAACAAGTCCTCGCAGAGCGCGATTTGCCGCAGGGCGCTCGTACGATCGCCGGAAGCGGCCATGCTCCTGATCAGCAGTTCATGGTTGCCTTGTTCAAGCGAATTCAATGAGACAGCCTTTGCAGCAAAGGGAATCGCCTCCGCGGCACGCCCAGCCGCAACCAAGGCGATGGCGTTCTGCCGAAGCCGTGCCTCGATGACCCCCGCGAGCCGGCGTCGCTCCACCAGCAACCACGACTCGAACTCAGGACACGACTCCAGCTCCATCCCCTCCAGCAGCGAACCGCCGTACGCCAGCAACGACTCCGGCGCGGCCGACGGCTGGGTGAGCAGCAACGCGTCCACCGTCGTATCGCCAAGCGACGTCACCACCGGATCCCCCCTCAGCAGATCCGGTACGCCGATGGTCCGCCGAAGCTCGGCCAAGGTCCAACGCAATGCACCCAGTGGATCGTCTGCGTCCGCGAAGAACAGCTCGGCCAAACGCCGGCGACTGGGCGGCCGCTCGGCCAGCAGCAGATAGCCGACCAGCGCCCACGCCTTGCGTCCCCGCGGCTGACGACCCGGCTCCACGCCGCGCTCGATCGCCGGCGGCCCCAGCAACCGGATCGTCACCATCCCGTTCGCCCCCTCCGGATCTGATAGGTCAGCCCCTCACGTGGTGGGTTGCGCAACCAGAATCTGGGTCCGCAACCCACAAGCAGGTGGGTTGACCCGTGAGTTTCAGTGTCGCCCCCTCAGCGGCGGATTCCCACTGCTTCGAGGTACTCGGACGGTGCGGCCACCGTCCCGTCGTCGGCCTGGTTGAAGGTACGCGCGACCTCCGCGAGATCGGCTGCGAACTCTCGCAGCTCCTCGCCGGACAGAGTGCCGGCCAGCCGCGTGATCGGCCCGTAGAACTGCCGGAACCACTCGGAGAAGTGCTGCGGCGTGTAGTACCGGAACACGTACTCGCGCTTGGTCAGGCTGGTCCACTCGACCCGGTCGCCGAACAGCTCGGTCAAGTGCTCCGGCGTACCCCACAGGGTCGGCGAACGCACGCCCGCGGGCGGTGGCGCCCACTTCGCGACCGTCTTGAAGAGCTGGCCGACCATGCCGGTCGGCGTCCAGCACGCCAGTCCGATCTTGCCGCCCGGCTTGGTCACCCGGACCAGCTCGTCCGCGGCCTTCTGGTGGTCGGGCGCGAACATCACGCCGACTGTGCTCACGACCAGATCGAACGCCTGGTCCGGCACCGGCAGTTTCTCCGCGTCGCCCTCGATGAAGGTGACCGGAAGGTGTTCCGCCGCCGCACGTTCACGACCCTGCTCCAGCAGGTTGACCGCGTAGTCCACGCCGGTCGCCTCGGCGAACCGCCGCGCCGCGGCCATCGCCGCGTTGCCCTGACCCGAAGCGACGTCCAGCACCTGTTGCCCAGCTCGTACGTCGGCGGCCTCGACCAGCAACTCGGCCATGATCTGCAGCGTGTTGCCGACTCGTGTGTAGTCCCCGGTCTCCCACCCGGCCCGCTGCTTGTCCTTGATGGCCTCGAAATCAATGGCCGTAGTCGTCATCTGTCGTCTCCCCCTGAGAGGTGTTCCGCGGCCACCCGATGCGGCCGACGTACCCAGGGAAGGCGGTCACCGTGTGACGTGGCGTGTGACGGCTCACCCGGTGCCTCGCGCGGGGGTCGATCACGCAGAGCGAACCAACGTTGTCACAGGTTGGTATATCCACTGAGCAGCGCGGCTATTGCGCTGATTGCAACGTTAGAGCCGACATCTTGCCAACGTTGTCATGACTACTTATAGTCCGTGACACCTTCCGATCGGTAACGCCGTGGTCCGCGCAAACGACATTGGAGGTCGTCATGAACGCTGTGTCCGACATGAATGAAGGGCCGCGCCCGCAGTTCGAAGACGTCGCGGAGGTCGTCCGCTACCAACTGAGCCGGCGGAGCCTGGTCGGAGGAGGTGCGGCCGCGGCCTTAACTGGACTCCTCGCCGCCTGCTCCGGCAACGGAGGCTCGTACTCGGACAAGCCCGCCAACAACAAGCCCGCCGCCAGCAAGTCGGTCCAGATCGGCAAGGCGAACATCCCGACCCCACGGGATCAGACGGTCATCATCGCCCAGGTCGACTACACCGTGTTCGACAGCTGGAACCGGCTGATCCCGAACGGCGCCCCCTCCAGCGCCGGCCTGGAGTCGCTGGCGATGGAGGCGCTGTTCTACCTGAACCTCGCCACCGGCGAGCTGAAGCCGTGGCTGGCGACCGAGTACAAGTACAACGACAACCACACCGAGCTCACTTTCAAGTTCGACCCGAAGGCGAAGTGGAGCGACGGTCAGCCGTTCACCTCGAAGGACTTCAAGTTCACCGTCGAACTGCTGCGGGACCGCAAGGATCTGCTCGGTGGCGGCGGCGACCTGACCGACTTCGTCCAGACGGTCGAAACGCCGGACGCCAACACCGCGGTCATCAAGATGAACAAGCCGACCCCACGGCTGCACTACGGATTCGTCGCCGCGATCGCCGCGCCGCCGTACGAGATCCTGCCCGAACACATCTGGCGCGGCCAGGACCCGACCAAGTTCAAGTCCAACCCGCCGATCCGGACCGGGCCGTACGTGCTGGACAAGCCGATCCGGAACCTGAAGATGTTCGTCTGGAAGAAGAACCCGGACTACTGGGCCAAGGACAAGCTGGACCCGGCGCCGCAGTACGCGATCTTCCAAAGCACGTCGAAGCAGGCCGACCAGGCGTCGCTGGCGTTCGAGAAGGCCGAGTTCGACGTCGGCTCGATCGACGCCGAACACGCCAAGCAGCTGACCAACCAGGGCTACCCGAACCTTGTCACCACCCAGTTCCACGACCCGAACCCGCGGGTCTTGTGGCTGAACAACGACCCGGCCCGCGGGGTGATGGCGGAGCCGAAGATGCACTGGGCGATCAACTACCTGATCGACCGGCAGAAGATCGGCGACTCGGTCTGGCAGGTCAAGGTGCCGCCGGCGATCTACCCGTGGGCGGACTACCCGAGCAACGACAAGTGGAAGAACGACCAGCTCGCGGAGAAGTACAAGTTCGAGTTCAGCCCGGACAAGGCCGTCCAGCTGCTCGACGAGATCGCGCCCAAGGGTTCGAACGGCAAACGCGCGTACAAGGGCAAGGAGATCAACCTCGAGATCATCACCCCGTCGGACGTCAACGGTGGTGAGTACGCGATCGGGAACCTGCTCAAGGCCGAGCTGATCAAGGCCGGGGTACCGGCCACGTTGCGCAGCCTGAGCGGGTCGGTGCACGACGAGAAGTTCCAGCGCGGCGAGTACGACATCGACTCGTTCTGGGCCGGGTTCTCGTTCGACCCCGAGCAGCTCTACATGGACTGGGAGAGCAGCAAGGCCAAGCCGGTCGGTACGAACGCGGTGGACAAGAACAAGATGCGGTTCCGGGACCCGCAGCTCGACCAACTGTCGGCGAAGCTGGCGCAGATGGACCCGACCAGCGCGGAAGCCAAGCCGCTGCTGGACCAGGCGCTGGAGATCTACTTCCAGAAGCTCCCGCTGATCCCGGTGATCCAGACCGGCTATCCGTCGTTCTTCAACACCACGTTCTGGACCGGGTGGCCGACCGACGACGACTTGTACCAAGTGCCGTTGAACTGGTGGCCGCACTTCATCTTCGTACTGGGCAGACTGAAGGCGACGGGACAGAAGGGACCGGCGTGACGGCGGAGGCTCCGCCGGTGACGACCGTCGAGGAATCCTCGCGGACCACGCCCGTGACTGGGGTCCGGGCGTGGCTGTCGAGGCATCCGCTGGCGGCGTACGCGATCCGGCGGTTCGGTCTCTACCTGGTGGAGCTGTGGGGCGCGCTCACCATCGCGTTCTTCTTCTTCCGGCTCATCCCGGGCGATCCGATCCGGACACTGCTGCAGACGCTGCAGCAGAACTACGTCTACAACCAGCAGGCGAGTGCCGAGGTGATCGGCCGGTACCGGCACGAGTTCGGGCTGGACGGCAACATCTTCTCCCAGTACCTCAAGCACCTTTCGAACCTGGTGCTGCACGGGGATCTGGGGCCGTCGCTGATCAACTACCCGACTCCGGCGCAGGACGTGATCCTGCAGTCGTTGCCATGGACCATCGGCCTGCTCGGCATCTCCGCCGTACTGGCCTGGATCCTCGGCGTCATCGTCGGCGCGATCGCCGGCTGGCGGCGGGGCAAGATCGGATCCGCGATCGCGACCAACCTGTCGATCGCGCTCGCGCACGTCCCGTTCTTCTTCGTCGCGCTGATCCTGGTCTACGTGTTCGCCTACAGCCTCGGGGTGCTCCCAGCGCGATCGGCGTACGACTCCAACCTGAGTCCCGGTTTCAGTCTGGACTTCATCGGCAGTGTGCTGAAGTACGGACTGCTGCCCGGGCTGTCGATCGTGGTGATCGGCACCTTCGGGTGGATCCTGTCCACCCGGATGCTGATGGTGCCGGTGCTCGGCGAGGACTACCTGGTGTACGCCGAGGCCAAAGGCCTGAAGCCGTGGCGGATCCTGACCCGCTACGCGTTGCGGAACTGCTACCTGCCGCAGGTGACCGCGTTCGGGATCTCGCTGGGCTTCATCTTCAACGGCAACGTCCTGGTGGAGCAGCTGTTCAACTATCCCGGCCTCGGTACGACGCTCGTCACGGCGATCCGTCAACTCGATTTCAACACGATCCTGGGGGTGACCGACATGGCCATCTTCTCCGTCCTCACCGCCGTCCTGTTGCTCGACCTCCTGCTCCCGTTGCTTGACCCGCGCGTCAAGTACTGGAAGTGATGACGATGAGACTACTGACTGCGGTACTGCGGACGATCCGGCACAGCCGGAGGCTCGCTGTGGGACTGATCATCCTCGGGTTGATGGTGTTGCTCGCGGTGTTCAGCCCGCTGATCGTTCATGCGATCGGTGGTGGATCGGATCCGATCGAGGTGGCGGCGTACGAGAAGTGGCTGGTGCCGGGGCCGGATCATCTGCTGGGCACCGACCAGTACGGGCGGGACGTGTTCGCGATGGTCGTGAGCGCGATGTCGGTGTCGCTGCAGATCGGCGCGATCGCGGGCGTGATTTCGACCGTGGCCGGGGTGATCGTCGCGTTTGTCGCCGGCTACAAGGGTGGCTGGATCGATGGGGTGTTGTCGACGTTTACCGGGATTTTGCTGGTGATTCCGACGTTCCCGTTGCTGATCGCGTTGTCGGCGTACGCGAAGAATGTCAGTCTGTTCCAGGTCGGGGTGATGATCTCGATCTTCTCCTGGCCGTTCGCGGCGAAGACGATCCGGTCGCAGGTGCTCAGCTTGAGATCGCGCCCGTACGTCGATCTGGCCCGGGTGAGCAAGGCGCGTGACCTGGAGATCATCGTCACCGAGTTGCTGCCGAACCTGCTGCCGTTCATCGGCGTCGGCTTCGCGTCGTCGGCGCTGGGCGCGATCTTCGGGCTGGTCGGCCTGGAGGTGATCGGGCTCGGGCCTGGTGGCGTGATCGACCTCGGGCAGATCATCTTCAACGCGATCAGCACCGGTGCGCTGACGCTCGGCGCGTGGCCGATGTTCGTCGTACCGATTGTGCTGCTGACGCTGCTGTTCGCGGCGCTGAACATGATCAACATCGGGTTGGAAGAGGTCTACAACCCGCGGCTGAGGGGAGTCGCCGGTGAGTGACTCCAATGTCTTGGAAGTGAAGGGCCTCGAGGTCACCTACTCGACCAACCGGGGTGACGTGAAGGCGGTGCGCGGGCTGGATCTCGCCGTACGACGAGGAGAGATCCTCGGGATCGCGGGGGAGTCGGGCAGTGGGAAGAGTACGCTCGCCGTCGCGCTGCTGCGGCTGCTGAAGCCGCCGGGAAAGGTGACGGCCGGGTCCGTGATGTTCCATCCGGCCGGGCGTTCGCCGGTGGATCTGCTGAAAGTTCAGGGCGAGGAATTGCGCGTCCTGCGGTGGTCGGCGTTGTCGTATCTACCGCAAGGATCGATGAGTTCGCTCAACCCGGTGATGCGGGTGCAGGACCAGTTCAAGGACGTGATCCTGGAACACGCTCCAGCCCGCAAGGAAACGCTGCGCGAACTGATCCCCACGTTGCTGAGCCAGGTCGGGCTCGAGCCGCGAGTGGCGCGGATGTATCCGCACGAGTTGTCCGGCGGGATGAAGCAGCGGGTGCTGATGGCGATCGCGGTCGCACTCGAACCGGATCTGGTCATCGCGGACGAGCCGACCACCGCGCTCGACGTGACGATCCAGCGGGTGATCCTGCAGTCGCTGGCTGATCTGCGCACCGACTTCGGTGTGACGCTGATGGTGATCTCGCACGACATGGGTGTGCACGCGCAGCTCGCCGACCGGGTCGCGGTGATGTACGAGGGCCGGCTGGTCGAGGTGGGCGACGTACGGCAGGTGTTCAAGGATCCACGGGATCCCTACACCCGCCAACTGATCGAGTCGATCCCGCGCGTTGGAAGGAGGGCATCGTGAAGTCCGAGCTCGAGCTTCGGGGCGTACAGCAACGATTCCACGCCCGTGGGGTCGAAGGCGGCTACATCACCGCGGTGGACGACGTGAGCTTCACGCTCGCCGCATCGCCGCCGCAGGTCGTGAGCCTGGTCGGCCAGAGCGGCAGCGGGAAGAGCACCATTGCCCGCAACGTGCTCGGCCTGCAGAAACCGACAGCCGGATCCGTGCTGTACGGCGGCAAGGACATCTTCAAGCTGAGTCGCGCCGAGTACGACGAATACCGGCGCGACGTGCAGCCGGTGTTCCAGGACCCCTACGCGATCTTCAACCCTTTCTATCGCGTCGATCGCGCGCTGTGGAAGGCGGTGAAGAAGTTCGGACTCGCGTCAACCCGGGCCACGGGTCTCGAGCTGATCGAGGAGTCGCTGAGGGCAGTTCGGCTCGAGCCGGAGAACGTCCTCGGCCGCTACCCGCACCAGCTCTCCGGCGGTCAGCGGCAACGCATCATGCTGGCCCGGGTGCACATGCTGCGGCCGTCGTTCATCATCGCGGACGAGCCGGTGTCGATGCTGGACGCCCAGGTCCGCAAGCACTTCCTGGACATCCTGCTCGACTTCCAGCGCGAGCACGGCATGACGACACTGTTCATCACCCATGACCTCTCCACCGTCTACTACCTCGGCGGAGAGGTCATGGTCATCACCAAGGGCAGCATCGTCGAACGCGGCCCGGTCTCCACGGTGATGCACGAGCCGTCACACCCCTACACCAAACTCCTGCTCGACTCGATCCCGCAACCCGACCCCGACGCCCGCTGGACCACCCGCATCAATGTCGACGAACTCGACGAAGAAGAGAAGACCGACGCCCCCGCCACCGCTCCGGAGACGCCGGTCATCTGACCTCAGACCGTCTTGATCGCTGGGTCGCTCACGCCCGGGGTGCCGGTTTCGATGTGGCCGGCGAAGCGGCGGAGGTACGACGTGTCGGAGTCGGTGGTGACCTGGACGTCGTACCAGCGGCTGGTGGTGGTGATGGTGTACGGCGTGGTGCCGGGGCGGAGGTCGAGTCGCTTGGGCTTGCCGCCGTACGCGTTGGTGATGGTGATGCGGCGGGCGACGTCGGTGGTGAAGGTGAGGTCGAGGTTGCCGGTGGTGGCGTTCTCGCGGGCGGTGATCTCGAGGCCGGTCGCGGGCTTGCCCTTGAAGGTGCGCAGGAAGCCGTTCGGGCCGTGGACGGTGAGGTCGTAGACGCCGGCGGAGTAGATCGTGTTCCAGCTGTCCGCGATGCTCTTGCCGGCTTCGGTCGTGTAGGTCCACGGGCCGTCGGAGCGGTTCGCCGAGGTGATGAGGAATTGGGCGCCGGCCTTCAAACCTGACTTGAAGGTGAGCGTGTACTTGCCGCCGGCGACGGTCCCGTCGACGACCGGTGCGTAGGGCAACGGCCTGGTACGGCGGTAGCCGCGCTCCTGCCGCGGCACACTGCCGACCGCGGGCGGCGTCGGTACGTAGTCGGGGTGCCGGTTGTGGTCCGGCGGTTCGTACGCCGCGGTGTCGGGAAGGGTGGCGGGTTGCGTGCTCGAGGTGCCGAAGTCGAAGGCGGAGGTGAGGTCGCCACAGATCGCCCGGCGCCACGGCGAGATGTTCGGCTCGTGCACGCCGAACCTGTTCTCCATGAAGCGGATGATCGAGGTGTGGTCGAAGACCTGCGAGCAGGTGTAGCCGCCGGTGCTCCACGGCGACACCACGAACATCGGCACCCGCTGACCCAGGCCGTAAGGACCCGGTGCGGCCTTGTTCCCCGTGTAGTAGTCAGGCGCGGTGTCGATTGTCGACAGTCCTTGCGATGCCGACGATGGCGGGTACGGCGGTACGACGTGGTCGAAGAAGCCGTCGTTCTCGTCGTACGTGATGAAGAGCGCGGTCTTGCTCCAGACCTCCGGGTTCGAGGTGAGCGCGTCGAGGACCTGGGAGATGTACCAGGCGCCGTAGTTGGCCGGCCAGTTCGGGTGCTCGGTGAACGCCTCGGGCGCCGCGATCCAGGAGATCTTCGGCAGCCGGTTCTGCTGCACGTCCGCGGTCAGCTGCGCGAACAGGTTCTCGCCGGCCTTGGCGTTGGTGCCGGTGCGGGCCTTGTCGTACAGGGGATTCCCGGGCTCGGCGTTGCGGTAGTTGTTGAAGTAGAGCAACGAGTTGTCGCCGTAGTTGCCGCGGTACGCGTCGTTGATCCAGCCCCAGCTGCCGGCCGCGTCCAGGCCGTCGCCGATGTCCTGGTAGATCTTCCACGACACCCCGGCCTGCTCCAGCCGTTCCGGGTACGTCGTCCAGCCGTAGCCGGCCTCGTCGTTGCCCAGGACCGGGCCGCCGCCGGTGCCGTCGTTGCCGGTGTAGCCGGTCCACATGTAGTAGCGGTTCGGGTCGGTCGAGCCGATGAACGAGCAGTGATACGCGTCGCACAGCGTGAACTTGTCGGCGAGCGCGTAGTGGAACGGGATGTCCTCGCGGGTCAGGTACGCCATCGTGGTGGCGGTCTTGGCCGGGATCCACTTGTCGTACCGACCCGAGTTGAAGGCCAGGTGACCGTCGGACCAGCCGTGCGCGAGGTCCTGGATGAACTGCAGCCCGAGGTTGTCGGCATCCGGCCGGAACGGCAGGATCTCCTTGCCGAGGGCATCCTTCTGGTACCACACCGGCTTGCCGCTGGGCAGCGTCACCGGCCGGGGATCGCCGAACCCGCGGACGCCCTTCAGGGTGCCGAAGTAGTGGTCGAACGAGCGGTTCTCCTGCATCAGTACGACGATGTGCTCGACGTCGCGGAGGTCGCCGTACCGGCGCGAGGCCGGGATCGCGGCGGCCTGCTCGATACTGTTCGCCATCGCGGCGAAGGCGGCGGACGCACCGGCGACCTGCAGGAACCTGCGGCGGTTGATGTCTGGCATGGTGGTCTCCTGGTGGGCGGTTGGGGGGATGGAGTCTGGAACACCAGCACTGCGTCGGCCGCACCCTAGCCTGAACGATTAACCGACGAAAGATGAACTCTGCTGTTCCGTGTTGGTGACTTTCGAACCATTCCGTGCGTTCAAACGGTGGTTCGATCACCGCAGGTGATTGCTCACCGCGACGAACGGCGCGAGACTGGAATGGTGCGGCCTGGGGGACTCGGGTGGGGAGGCTGCGATGGGCGGGCGAGCGCTCGCTGGGGGCGTCGGATCGAAGGCAGAGCACGATCGGCTGCGCGGACAGCTCGCGGCCTTGACCGACCAGTTCGCCGCGGCCAACGAAGTGCTCTCCGCGGTCGGCCGCTCGGCCGGCGACCCGGACCAGGTGCTCACCACCATCGTCGAGAGCGCGCGCCGGCTCTGCCGTTCGCAGGCCGCTCAGCTCTACCTGTTCGAGGACGGCTACTACCGGCTGATCAAGGCGGTCGGGATGCCCGACGCAGCCATCCGGTACCTCACCGAGCATCCGTTGCCCATGGATCGCGGCACGATGGTCGGGCGGGCCGGGCTCGACCGCACGACGCAGCAGATCCCAGACGTCCTCGCCGATCCGGGCTACAACCGGCAGGACCTCCAGCGGCTGGCGGGATTCCGCACCACGATGGGTGCCCCGATGCTCATCGACGACGAGGTCGTCGGTGCACTGGCCGTTTGGCGCAACGAGGTCAGCCCGTTCGACCAACGGGAACAGAACCTGGTCACCGCGTTCGCCGGACAGGCGGCGATGGCTGTGAACAGCGTGAAGCTGGTCCAAGAGCTTGAAGCGCGTGGCGCCGAGCTGACGCGCCGGATCACCGAACTGGAGGCGCTGCGCGAGGTCGGCGAGGCGGTCAACTCCAGCCTCGACGTGACCAAGGTGCTGTCGACGATCGCGAAGCACGCGGTCCGGATCTCGGCGACCGACGGCGGCTCGATCATGGAGTACGACGACGTCACGCAATGCTTCCTGGTCCGCAGTGTCTACCAGACCGATCCGAGCGTAATCGAACGACTTCGGACGACCCGGATCCACCTCGACGAGACGCTGGTCGGCCGCGCGGCGAAACTCGGCCGTCCGCTCGCGGTGCCCGACCTCAGTACGGTCGACCTCGATCCACACCTGGCTGTGCTGTACGAAGCCGGCTGGCGGTCGCTGGTCGCCGTACCGCTGCTGCGGGAGGGGCAGATCCTCGGCTCGCTGGTGGTGCGTCGCAAGCGGCCGGGTGAGTTCTCGGCGGAAACGCTGACGCTGCTGGAGATGTTCGCCGATCAGTCGACACTCGCGCTGCTGAACGCGCAGTTGTTCCGGGAGCTGAAGCAGCGCAGCGCGGAGCTGGAGGTCGCGAGCCGGCACAAGTCCGAGTTCCTCGCCAGCATGTCGCATGAGTTGCGTACGCCGCTGAACGCCGTACTCGGGTTCTCCGAAGTGCTGCTGGAGCGGATGTTCGGGGAGCTCAACGAACGGCAGGAGGAGTACCTGCGTGACATCCACGGCTCGGGCAAGCATCTGCTGGAACTGCTGAACGAGATCCTCGATCTGTCCAAGGTCGAGGCGGGCCGGATGGAACTGGAGTACTCGACCTTCCCGCTGAGCCGGCTGCTGGAGAACACCGCGGCGATGTTGCGCGAACGCGCCACCGCACACGGCATCGAGCTGCGGGTCGAGATCGACCCGGCAATCGATCAGGTGTACGCCGACGAGCTGCGGCTGAAGCAGGTCGTCCTCAATCTGATGACGAACGCGGTGAAGTTCACCGGCGACGGCGGCTCGGTGATCGTCCGCGCGACCCGATCCGGTGCCGACATCCACATTGCCGTCACCGACACCGGCCGCGGCGTACCGACGGAGGACCGCGAGCGGATCTTCGAGTCGTTCCAGCAGGGCGGCCGGGGTCCGTCGCAGGAGGAAGGCACCGGGCTCGGGCTGACGTTGTCGCGGCGGATCGTCGAGCTGCTCGGTGGACGGATGTGGCTGGAGAGCGAGGTCGGGGTCGGCAGTACGTTCGGATTCTCCTTGCGCAGCAGGGAGAACGAGCGGCCGGATCCGGCCTTGTCGGTCGGAGATGTCGTGATCATCGAGGACGACCGGCCGTCGCTCGAGCTGATGACGGCGTACCTGTCCGGCGCGGCGTTGCGGGTGACTGTCGCCGGCGACGGTCAGACCGGGCTGGACGCCGTACGTCGGGTTCGGCCGGCCGCCGTACTGCTCGACATCAGGTTGCCGGGCATCGACGGGTGGGCGGTGCTGCAGGCGTTGAAGGCCGAACCGGGGACGCGGGACATCCCCGTCATCGTCGTGTCGATTGTCGACGAACGGGCCCGTGGTGCCGCGCTCGGTGCCGCCGCCTATCTGGTCAAACCGGTCAGCCGGGACGCCCTGCTCCACGCCCTGCGGGCGGTCGGAGCCGTAGCAGACTTCGAGGGGGAGGATCGATGAATCCGGGGCGGATCCTGGTGGTGGAGGACAATCCGAAGAATCTCAAGCTGGTCAGGGATGTCCTGCAGTTCTCCGGCTACGAGGTGATCGAGGCGACGTCGGGCGAGGACGGGGTCCGGCTGGCGGCGTCGGAGGATCCGGACCTGATCCTGATGGATCTTCAGCTGCCCGGGATCGACGGTGCTGAGGCGTTGCGCCGGATCCGCGCCAGTGAGCGGACTCGCGACGTACCGGTGGTGGCGGTGACGGCGTTCGCGATGGACCACGACCGGCAGAACGCGTTCGACTCGGGCTTCACGGGTTACGTCGAGAAGCCGATCAGCGTCCGTCATTTGCCCCAACAAGTGCGCGACTTCCTCCGTCTTGGAGGTGCGGTATGACCAAGGTGCTCGTCGTCGACGACCAGCCGCCGAACGTGCGGCTGCTGGAAGCCATCCTCGCTCCACGCGGGTACGACGTACTGACGGCGTCGTCGGGGGAGCAGGCGCTGGAGCTGATCGGCGCCGAGGACGTCGATCTCGTGTTGCTCGACATCCTGATGCCCGGCATCGACGGGTACGAGGTGTGCCGGCGGATCCGCGACCAGGTGGACACCGCATACCTGCCAGTGGTCATGGTCACGGCCAGCGGCGACGAGCAGAAGGTGAAGGCGCTCGAGGCCGGAGCGGATGACTTCCTCACGAAGCCGGTCAACCAGAGTGAACTGCTCGCCCGGGTGGCGTCATTAGCGCGGATCAAGCGCTATCAGGACACGATCAAGCGCCAGGCCGCCGAGTTGACCGCGTGGAACCAGGAGCTGGAGTCCCGGGTCGAGAGCCAGGTGTCGCAGCTGCAGCGGATGGGCCGGCTGCGGCGGTTCCTCAGTCCGCAACTGGCTGAGCTGATCGTGGACTCCGGCGACGAGTCCTTCCTGGCCAGTCACCGGCGCGAGATCGTCGTGGTCTTCTGCGATCTGCGCGGCTTCACCACGTTCGCGGAGGCGAGCGAACCGGAAGAGGTGATGGGCGTGCTGGAGGAGTACCACCACGCGCTCGGCGACCTGATCTTCCGGTTCGAGGGAACGCTGGAGCGGTTCACGGGCGACGGCCTGATGGTGTTCTTCAACGATCCGGTGCGCTGTGAGGACGGGCCGTTGCGGGCGCTGCGGATGAGCGTCGCGATGCGGACCCGGGTTCGAGGACTGGCCGAGACGTGGGGCCGGCACGGGCACGACCTCGCGCTCGGCATCGGCGTCGCCCAGGGCTACGCGACATTGGGCACGATCGGGTTCGACAGCCGCCTCGACTACGCGGCGATCGGGAGCGTGACCAACCTGGCCGCGCGGTTGTGTGCCGACGCGGAGCCGTGGCAGATCCTCGCGACCGAACGCGTCTACAGTGGCGCCGGCAATGTGGTTATCGGTGAGGACGCCGGTCTGCGCGAGGTCCGCGGGTTCACCCGGACCGTTCACGCCTACAGCATCCGCGGCCTCGACAACTCCCGGGTCGCGTCATGACCGGGGGCCTCTGGACCGCTCCGGGCGAGGCGGGTCGGGGCCTGTCCGCGCTGACCGAGGACGAGCGTTACCGTCGCTTCGACCAGCTGCAAGCGCGGATGGCCGAGGTGTGGGACGTTGTGCGGCTCAACTACGAGGACGAGTCGGTGATCGTCGTACCGTCCATCACGCTGGACCGGACCGAGACCACCGGCACCGGCACGATGATGCAGGCCTACGAGGAACGGTTCCTGTTCCTGCTGATCCTGCTGCGGGAGCCGCGGTTGCGGATGATCTACGTGACGTCCATGCCGATCGCGCCCGAGATCGTCGAGTACTACCTGGCTCTGCTGCCCGGGGTGATCCCGAGCCATGCGCGCGCCCGGCTGTCGCTGATCGCGGTCAACGACGCCACTCCGATCTCGCTCAGCGAGAAGCTGCTGGCACGGCCGCGGCTGCTGCAGCGGATCGCCGCGCTGATTCCGAACCCGCGGCGCTCGCATCTGATTCCCTACAACACGACCGAGCTCGAACGCGATGTCGCGATCAGTCTCGGCATCCCGATGTTCGCCGCCGATCCGAGGCTGGCCCCGTTGGGCTCGAAGTCCGGGTGCCGCCGGCTGTTCGCGGAGCTCGGCGTACCGCATCCATTGGGGGCGGAGAACCTGCGCAGCCTCGACGAGATCGCCGACGCGGTCCTCGCGATGCGCGCCGAGCGGCCCACGATGGACAGCGCGATCGTGAAGCTCAACGAGGGCGTCTCGGGTGAGGGCAACGCGGTGGTCCGGCTGAAAGGACTGCCCGCACCCGGTTCGCCGACGGAACGCGACGACGTGATGAAGCGCCTGCTGGAGATGGAGCTGGAGTCGCGGAAGACACCTTTCGACGTCTACCTGGCCAAGTTCGCCGAAAACGGCGGTATCGTCGAGGAGCGGATCGTCGGCGACGAACTGCGGAGTCCGAGTGTGCAGCTCCGGGTGATGCCCCGTGGTGACGTCGAGCTGCTGTCCACCCACGATCAGCTGCTGGGCGGTGCGAGTGGTCAGAGCTATCTGGGATGTGTGTTCCCGGCGGCGCCGGAGTACGCGCGGCTCATCACCGAGCACGCCGCGACCGTTGGGCGCCGGTTGGCGACCGAGGGTGCACTCGGGCGCTTCGCGATCGACTTCGTCGTGGTTCGCGGTGCGGACGGCGGCTGGACGCCGTACGCGATCGAACTGAACCTGCGCAAGGGCGGGACGACGCATCCGTTCCTCACCCTGCAGTTCCTGACCGACGGGCGGTACGACCCGCAGACCGCGCTCTTCCTGACGCCGGGAGGTGACGAGAAACATCTGGTCGCGACCGACCACCTCGAGTCCGAACTCCTGACCGGCCTGATGCCCGCGGATCTGTTCGACATCGTCGCGCGGCACGGGTTGCACTTCGACCAGTCGCGGCAGGTCGGCGTGGTGTTCCACATGATCAGCTGCCTGACCGAGAAGGGTCGGTTGGGGCTGACAGCCGTGGGGAACAGTCCGGCCGAGGCGGATCGCCGGTACCGTGATGCCTCCCGCATTGTGCTGGCGGAAGCCGAGCAGGCCTTCGCCGAGCGTCCGCTCCCGGACTGAGGGGATTGATGCAGCAAGTCTGGTACGTCGCCTACGGGTCCAACCTCGCCCTCGATCGGTTTCGGTGTTATCTCGCCGGTGGCCGCCCAGCCGGCGGTGCGCGCGTGTACCCCGGCTGCCGCGATCCGCGTGATCCCGAGCGGATCGTAGGAGTCGAGATTCCGGGTGGGCTGGTGTTCGCGGGGGCCTCGACGGTCTGGGGCGGTGGGTCGGCGTTCTACAACCCGGCTGCGCCGGGGCGGGTGGCCGCCCGGGCCTATCTGGTGACGCCGGACCAGTTGGGTGATGTGGCCGCGCAGGAGATGCGCCGCGAACCGGGCGGTGAGTTCGCCCGCGATCTGGCCGCTCTGCTCCCCGAAGTAGACGCGGTCCACGCGATGGGCCCAGGCCGCTACGAGACCGTGGCCCGGTTGGGCGAACAAGACGGCGTACCCATGTTCACCGTCACCCACGGAACCATCGCCGACCTCGAGCCGAGGGCGCCCACCCTCCCATACCTCCGCTGGATCGCCGCAGGCCTGACCGAAGCTCACGGTTGGACTGCCCACCGGGTCGCGGAGTACCTCCACTCCGCGCCCGGCGTCAGCGATGCATGGACGGTGGACGAACTCTTAACGCTTGACCGCGATGCAGGTGGCCGTTGATTTTATGGTCGGGTCGCTTTCGGACGTTGCGGTGAGGGTGATCTTGGCGAGGGGGCTGGTGCCGGCCTTGGCGTGACGGGGACCGTCGTGCTGTGGCCCGCGTTCGCGGTGGCCAGGGCGCTGGGGAGCGACATCGTCCAGTCCTTGCCGTCGATCTTTGCGGAGACGCGGTAGACGTCGCCCTTCAGGTACGGCTTGATCCACTCCACAACCGTTGGGGGTGTCCCGAACTGGAAGACTACTGTATACAGTATGTGCTTCAGTTGACATCTCGAGGAGGCCGCGCATGTACGTGGTGACGAACCCGGCGACCGGCGAGCTGGTCGAGGAAGTGGTGAATTCGACGGACGCGGAGGTGCGGGCCGCGATCGGACGGGTGCATGAGGGCTTTCCGGCCTGGCGGGCGCGATCGGTGGGGGAGCGGGCCGCGATCGTGGCGCGGGCGGCGGACATCTTCGCGGAGCGGGCCGATGAGCTGGCCGCGATCATGACGCTGGAGATGGGGAAGCGGATCAACGAAGGCCGCGGCGAGATCGGGATCGTGGTCGACATCTTCCGGTACTACGCCCAGCAGGCGCCGGCGTTGCTCGCGGACGAACCGCTGGACATCAAGGGCGGCAAGGCCGTCATCACCAAGAGCCCGATCGGTGCGCTGCTCGGGATCATGCCGTGGAACTTCCCGTGCTACCAGGTGGCCCGGTTCGTCGCGCCGAACCTGGTGCTCGGCAACACCATCCTGCTCAAGCACGCGTCGATCTGCCCGCGCTCGGCCCGCGCGATCGAGGAAGTACTGCGGGCAGCCGGCGTACCGGACGACGTGTACGTGAACACCTTCGCGTCGAGCCGTCAGATCCCGGCGATCCTGGCCGATCCACGGATCCAGGGCGTCTCGTTGACCGGCAGCGAACAGGCCGGCATCGCGGTCGCCGCGGAAGCCGGCCGGCATCTGAAGAAGACCGTGCTCGAGCTCGGTGGGTCCGACCCGCTGATCGTCCTCGACACCGCGGACATGGACGAGACCGTCAGCGCCACCGCGACCGCCCGGATGCGGAATTGCGGCCAATCCTGCAATGCGCCCAAACGGATGATCGTGATGGCCGACATCTACGACGAGTACGTCGACCGCCTGACCAAGCGAGTCGCCGAGTACTACGTCCCGGGAGACCCGGCGGACCCCGAAACCAAGCTCCCGCCGCTCGCCTCGATCGCGGCAGCTGACGAAGTCGCGGCGCAGATCGCCAAGGCGGTCGAGCAAGGCGCCACCCTGCGCGCCGGAGGTCGTCGCATCCAGCCCGGGGCTTACCTCGAGGCGACCGTACTCACGGACGTCACGCCGGAGATGGACGCGTACTACGAAGAGATCTTCGGCCCGGTCGTGATCGTCTTCCGCGCCGAGACCGAGGAGGACGCAATCCGGCTGGCCAACGACACGCCGTTCGGTCTCGGCGCCAGCGTCTGGGGCACCGACCCGGCTCGCGCCCGCCGAGTCGCCGAACGCATCGACGCCGGCATGGTCTACCTCAACCGCGCCGGCGGCTCCCAGGCCGACCTCCCCTTCGGCGGCATCAAACGCTCCGGCATCGGCCGCGAACTCGGCCCGGCCGGCATCGAAGAATTCATGAACAAGAAATCCATCCGCCTCTGACGATGGCAACTCCGGACACGAGTGGGCCGCACCTGCTGTTGTGCGGTCCGCACCGGCGCCATACTGCCGACATGGGAGAGCCCGCTGGTTACTCCATCAAGACCTACCGCTATCTGCGGATGGCCATGGTGGCCATGGTTGTGCTCCTCGGAGCAGCGCTGGTCATCGAGTGGTCGAAGACGAACCCGCATTGTCTGCAGACCTCGATCAGCGCCTACTACTACACGCCGGTCCAGGCGATCTTCGTCGGCGCGCTGATCACCATCGGCGTCTGCATGGTGGTGCTCAAGGGCAACACCGAGCCGGAGGACATCCTGCTCAACGTGGCCGGTGTTCTCGCGCCGGGGGTCGCGTTCGTCCCGACGCCAAGTCCGGGCTCGTGCCGCTCGGTGCCGATGGTGCTGGGGGACACGACGGCGAACATTGCCAACAACATGCTCGCGTTGTTCATCGTCGGCGGTCCTTGCCTGGCGGTGACGCTGGTGTTCGTGACGAGGGCGCGGTTGTCGCGGGCGGACTCGAACCCGATGTATCTGGTCGGGTTCGCGGTCGTGGCGGCGATCTTCGGCGGCGGAATCCTGTGGTTCTTCGTCGATCGCGGCGGGTTCGACGGTCATGCGCACTATGCCGCGGCCGTGGTCATGTTCGTCTGCATCGTCGCAGTGGTGCTGCTCAACGCGGAGCAGTTCCGCCGCAAACAGCACCGGGCCGAGCACCACCGGGCGCCGACCACGAAGCCGATGCCGGCGAACAGGTACTCCGCGATCGCCATTGCGATGGTCGTCGTACCGCTGGTGATGTGGGCCTGGAGGGCGCTGTTCGGCTGGGGCCACGTGGTGTTGTGGATCGAGGGCTCGCTGATCACGTTGTTTGCGATCTTCTGGATCATCCAGACGCAGGAGTTGTGGAACGAGGGCCTACGCGGTGATGGTCAGGAGTTGCCGCGTTCGCAGGCCACGCCGTCGCCGTTGCGGTCGAGGTCCCTCGAATAGCCCGGGTCGCCGCGGTGCAGCGGTGCCTTACCGGCGGCGCGGACCTCGGCGCAGTTCTTGTACGCGATGGCCGCGGCAACGGATGGCGTCGTCTTCGTTGCCTCTGTTGGCGTCTCGGTTGGGGTGGCCGGCGGCGCGGCAGTGGACGGCGTCTCACTCGGCGACGGTGTGGGCGTCAACCTCGGCGTCGTGCTGTGCGTCGGCTCATCGGTAGGCGTCTCGGTCGGACTCGCCGACGTGGTGGTCTCCGTTGGCGCGGGCGCGGGCGTTGGCGCCGTACCGACTGGTCTGTCGGCCGACGTACTCGCGGTGTCGTCGCCGTTGAACGGGACGGACAGGATCAAGCCGATCAGCACGAGCAGGACGGCAGCTGCGGCGCCGAGCTTGAGCACACTCGGTCCGCCGTACCGGCCGATCGGTCCGCGGACGGGGTATCCGTCCTCGTCGACCCAGAACCTCCACCCGGGCGGGGCGGGGGGCCATGATTCCGACGGTTGCCAGTTTTTCGGTGGTCGCCAGCGTGCGTTCGGTGGATCCGGCCACCCGTCTGGTGCGTTGAACTGCCTCACTCGGAACCTTCCTCCCCAGGCCGTCCGAATCCGCAGCTTATCGAGCCTGGGCGGCGGCGCAAGGAGGCTGTCAGGAAGGTTTCGGACGGCGTCGCCGGGCACCCGGGCCAGGGCGTGGCACTGCGTCGCGAGGCGATGTCAGAGTGTGGCCGGACGCGCAGCGAATCTCGGTGTGGACATCCGCGCCGCAGTCCCGATGGGCGATGCTCAGCGGCGAACCCTCCGCGCCGACGAGGTATTTGTCACCCCAGTCGCGGACGGCGATCAGCAGCGGATAGAGGTCGAAGCCCTTCTCGGTGAGGCGGTACTCCTCGCGCTGCCGGGATCCGGGTTCGCGGTACGGCGTCCGGCGCAGGATGCCGTGGTCGACCAGTTTGGCGAGCCGGTTAGACAGCACCTGACGCGGGATCGCGGTCCGGACCCGCATGTCGTCGAACCGGCGGATGCCGTTGAACACCTCGCGCAGCACCACCACGGTCCACCGCTCGCCGAGGATCTCCATCGCCCGGCCGATCGGGCAGTTGTCCACCGACCAGTCCAGGGCGTCGTACGTCGTCGCCGTCATGACTGCATCCTAGTGAGTGCTAGGTCTCGTTGACAGACCCAGCTGGGAATGTGAGGCTCGGCCCATGACTGTATTGATGCCACGCCTCCGGCGCGGCGGGTCATGGGGCTTTGACTCCCGGCCTTCCCTCGTCCCTCCGGTCGCTTCGCTCCCTCCACTCCTCAGTCCAGGCCGGGAGGCCCCATGACCGGGACGCAGCAGGCGAGCCGCAGCCGTACGTTCTCGTGGTCGGATCCGGCGCTGACGGCGGCGCGGGTCGGATCGACCTCCGGGCTGGAGATGCTGCGGGCGATGCGGGACGGGGAGATCCCGCCGCCGCCGATCCTGCAGCTGGTCGGCGGGACCGGATTCGAGGTCGAGGAAGGCCGGGTCGCCGTGCTGATGCCGGCGCAGGAGTTCCACTACAACCCGCTCGGCACTGTGCACGGCGGCATCATCGCGACCCTGCTCGACACGGCCGCCGGCTGCACGGTTCACTCGACGCTGCCGGCCGGCGTCGGCTACACGTCGCTCGACCTGATGACGCGCTTCATCAAGCCGGTCACCGTCGCGTCCGGCCTGCTCCGCTGCGAAGGCGCCATCATCAACCGCGGCCGTCGTACTGCCGTCGCCGAATCCCGCCTCCTGGACGAGCGCGGCACGCTACTGGCCCACGCGACCTCCACCTGCCTGATCTTCGACCTCCCCGCCGCCTGATCCGCTGATCTAGGTGGTGCTGAGCGCCTTTTCGGCGGCGACCAGGCGGACGACGGTTGCTACGCCGGTGATGGCGGCTTCGACCTCGGCGAGGTCGGGGTAGGTGGGGGCGAGGCGAATGGTGCGGTCGGCCGGGTCGTCGCCGTACGGGTGGCTGGCGCCGGCGGGTGTTAAGGCGATGCCGGCGGCCTTGGCCTTGGCGACGACCTCGCGGGCGCAGCCTTCAGGTACCTCGAGGGTGATGAAGTAGCCGCCGGCCGGCGCTGTCCACGTGGCGAGGCCGGTGCCACCGAGTTCGGCGGTGAGGATCTTGTCGACGGCGTCGAACTTCGGGCGGATCAGGTCCGCGAGGTTACGCATGTGCTGCCGCAACCCGTCGGCGTCCCCGAGGAACCGCACATGCCGGAGCTGGTTGATCTTGTCCGGCCCGATGCTGCGCTTGGACGTGTGGCTCACCCACCACTCGATGTTGGCGGGGGAGGAGCCGAAGAAGGCGACACCGCAGCCGGCGTAGGTGATCTTCGAGCTGGAGCCGAACACGAACGCCCGGTCGGCATGCCCGTGCTCGGCGCACAGCGCGAGTACGTCGGCGATCTCGGCCGGCTGGTCGGTCAGGTGATGCACGGCGTACGCGTTGTCCCAGAAGATCCGGAAGTCCGGTGCCGCCGTCTCCATCGCGGCCAGGCGCCGTACGGTGTCGTCGGAGTAGACGGTGCCGTCGGGGTTGCTGTACTTGGGCACACACCAGATGCCCTTCACCTGCGGGTCCGCGGCCACCAGTTGCTCGACGACGTCCATGTCCGGACCGTCCGGTGTCATCGGCACCGCGACCATCTTGATCCCGTACCGCTCACAGATCGCGAAGTGCCGGTCGTAACCAGGCACCGGGCACAGGAACGTGATCTCCGGCTCGTCCGCCCACCGCCGCTCGGCACCCGGCAGTACGCCGAGCAAAGCGAAGACGATCGCGTCGTGCATCAGCTCGAGGCTCGAGTTGCCTGCGGCAAGCAACTGCCCCACCGGCACCTGCAACGCCTCGGTAAATATCGCCCGCAACTCCGGCAGCCCTTCCAGCCCGCCGTAGTTCCGTAGATCGACCCCGTCTGCCGAGACTGCCCGGTCCACCGCTGCCAGCATCCCGTCCGCCAGATCCAGCTGCCGAGGCGAAGGCTTCCCTCGCGTCAGATCAAGCTTCAGCCCCTTGGCCACCAACGCCTCGTAGTCCTGCCGGGCACGGTCACGCTGGGCAATCAGCTCGTCGACGCTCACAGGGGAGTCCTTTCACAAACCAGGGGGTGTTGGCTTCAGCCTAGTGACGGCTGCCAGTCGTTATTTCGGGAGGTCGATCTCGAGCGTGTAGAAACCACCGCCGTACGGCGGAACGTCGAAGGCAACCGCGAGCAGCTTCCCGTCCACAGGCACGGCCGAGCTGAGCCCCTGCCGCCCAGGACCCTTGATCCGCTCGCCCGGCAGCGGGACGGCCGTCCACGTACGACCGTCGCGGCTGAACCAAGCCGCCGCGTCGATGTCGTCACGTGCACCCGTGTGGCCCAGCGCGATCAGCCCGTTCGGAACGCTGACCAGGCCTCCCGCGAACGCGCGGGTCGGCACCGCCGCTGGAGCCGCGGTCCAGGTGAGGCCACCGTCCTTGGACGTCCAACTCGTCCATCCGCCCTCGGCGTCACCGTCCTTCCGCTCGTAATCGCCGATCGCGACGAGGCTGTTCCCGATGCGCCCCAAGGAGCGAAGGGTGGCCGAATGCATGCCCTTCGCGAGTGGCAGCTTCACCACGGTCTTCCAGTCGCTCCCGTTCGGCGACAGCCAGACGGCCGGACTCCCGTCGCCGCGGTCGCCACCGGCCACGAAGCGCGAGCCGACCGCGAGCACCGTCCGCATCTCGGCCTCATCAGTGCCCACGCTGCGCAAGTTCCGCGAACGGGTCCGCCGCGTCCGCTCATCGTCGCCAACTGGCAGCACCTGACCTCCGACCCCCTCGGTCCAGGTCTTGCCGTCCTTCGAGTACGCCGACCAGGCGTCGAAATGACCGTCGCCGTCATGACGCTGACCGACCACGACCCAACCCGATGGACCGATGGCGATCGCCTCCGCGCTCGGTCCGCCGTACGGCGACTTGGCCTGCACACCGAAGATGGGGGAGTCGGCCTCTGTCCATCGACCGTTGGCCGCCCTGACCCAGACCACGGCTCGACGCCCGATCGGCAAGCTCTTCTCGCCGACGGCGACCACTCGGCCGTCCGCGGTCGCGGCGGCGTCTCGCTGGTAGATGGTCACGCCGTTCTTCCGGCCGGGCAGGGTCGTGGCCGGCCACGTCGATCCACTGCGGGTCCATCCGGTCGGAGCGCCCGAGACATCGCCGACCGCGACGAGCTCCCGGCCGGCCCGCACGAGCGTGTTCACACTCGACGAGGCGCGGCCGGCGGACGCCTCGGCCGGCAGCGCGATGGGCGACACCCGCGACTCCCGGTAGCGCCAGATCGCCGGCTCGTTCGAGCCGCTGCGATTGTTCGAGCCGACCAGGAGTGCATCGTTGCCAACAGCAACCGAATCGGTGACGACCTGGTCCCCGCGGCCGCGCTGGCTGTCCACGTCGGTGCCGTCCGCGAACTGTTTCCAGGTCGGTCCGACGGCGACCGTGGTGTCCACCGTGCCGGACGTCATCATGGCCGTGGCAACCCAATCATTGCCCGCCTTCACCAGCGTGCCGGGGATTTCCTCGTACGCCGAGCCGAGCACCCACGGCTTGGCGACCACCCGCCATGAGGCGCCATTTGGGCCGCCCTCCAGTACGACGCCGTCCCACGAACCATCGCCGGAGTCGTCGAACCCACTGCCCTGCACGAGCGCCACGAACTTCCCGTCCGCAGCCGCGAGCGCGTTGTTGTACAGCCGGTAGTCGCTGGCGATCTCGCCCCGGATGGCCGCCGTACGAAAACTCCTGCCACCGTTCGTGGAATACCAGTACTGCAGGCGATCGGTCTGCTTGCTGTTCGCCGGTGTGGACAGATTCCCGCTGATCACCACGGTGGTGCCGTGGGCAACAATCTCGGTGGCCCCGACGTCTCCCGCCACCGTCGGCTTCAACCCGATCGGGGGTCCGTCGGTACGACGCCACGTCGTACCGTCGGCGGACTGCCAATAGACGAGGCGGCCCTGACCCAGACTGCTACTGCCGATCATGGCGAATCCGCTCGTGGTCGCCGTGATCGCACTCACGGAGTCGGTCTCGGGAAAGACCTTCGCGTTCTCCGGCAGGCGCCGCCAGCTCACACCGTCCGGGCTGTGCCACAGCACGGTGCCAGGATATCCGTAGCCGACGGCAACGAAACCCGCCGGTCCCGCGGCGAGGTCGGTCACTCCCTCGGACGTGCTCGACCGGTCGACCGAGTCCTGGTCGAGTTCACGCCGGACCCAGGTGCCGCCACCGTCGTCGCTGCTCAGGAACAGCGGCCGGCTCAGATTGAACGACTCGTCGAACCCTGCCGCGACCACGCGCTTGTCGCGCACGGCGGCCGCCTGCAGCGCCTGCGACGTCCGATCGCCTGGCGGATAGGCCTTGTCCGCCGCCTGTGGCGTGGTCGGCTGATCGAAGTCGATCGGACGCGCAACCGGTCGATCGGACGCGAGCCGATTCGAGCCGGACGACGACGTGCACGCGGCCAGGCCGAGAACCAGGCAGCTGATGATGACGCGGAGCCCCAGACACTTCATGACGCAGGAGTCTAGGAAAAATCACCACCCCCGCGCGGGGCCCGAACGCCAGCCTGTGGATAAGTCAGCCGTGGCGGCGGCAGTTGGGGTACTTGGGGTCCCAGGGCGGGCAGTTGGGATCCCAGATGGTGGGTGGGGCCGTGGGTGGGCCTGGCGGCGGGGTGACCGGTGGCGGAGGCGGTGCGGCGCTGCCGTTAGACAGGTAGAGCGTGACCTTCGAGCCCTCCGGAGCGCCGTCCTCCTGGCGCGGCCTGGTGTAGGCGACAGTGCCCGCCGGAGCGTCCGAGTCGACCGGCTGCGGGGCGACCTCGACCTGGAAGCCGAGTTGCTGCAGCTTGGCGGTGGCGTCCGGCGGGGTCAGGCCCTTCAAGTTCGGCAGGTCCTTGACCTTGCCGCGGATGATCTCGTCGCTCGGCGCCACGAACTTGGACGCCGGCAGGCCCTTCAGTGCGAGCTGCATCGCCGTCTCCCAGATCGGTCCCGCCGTACCGGATCCCGAGGCGTCGTGCATCTCTTTCCCGTTGAGCGTCTGGCCGATGAGATTCGCGGCCGGGGGATCCGCATCCGCCACCACCGAAGCGGCCGCGAGCCTCGTCGAGTAGCCGGCGAACCACACCGCCTGGTTTTTCTGGATCGTTCCGGTCTTGCCGGCCAGATCGCTCTTGCCGAACTTCAGCTTGCCGCCGGTGCCACCGGGCTCCATCACCTGATGCAGGACGTAGTTGACGCCGTCGGCCACGGTCGGGGCGAGCGCCTGTGTGCAACTGCGGCCGGGGGTGGAGATCGGCTTCTTCCGGTTGCTCAGGATCGAGGTGATCACCTGCGGCTTGCAGTACATCCCGCGCGCGGCGAACGTCGCGTACGCGTTGGAGAGCATCAGCGGGGTGATCAGACCCGCGGAGCCCAGCGTGAACGACACGACCTGCTGCAGCGGGTCCATCGTCTGGGCGTCGTACATGCCGAGCTTCTTGGCGATGGTGGCGATCGGGCAGAGGCCGACCTGTTCGGACAGCTGCAGGAAGTAGGTGTTCGTCGACGCGCGGGCGGCGTCGATCATCGACGGGTCCGCGATCGTCTTCGTTGAGTTACTCGGGTTGTAATCGGGGTCGGACGTCGTACCGGTGCAGGTGCTGAAGTCCTTGCCGCTCAGGTTGATGGTCTGCGGCGAGTTGATCCGGTAGGTGAGCGGAATGCCCTTCTGGATCGCGGCCGCGATGGTGAACGCCTTCATCGTCGAGCCGTTCTGGAAACCGCCGAAACCACCGGGGTAGGACTTCTCGACGTTGTAGTTGTACGACGTCTGCCCCTTGTTGTTGCCGTACGGACGGCTCTGGGCCATCGCCTTCACCAGACCGGTACCGGGCTCGACGATGGTGATCGCGGCGACCGCGGAGTCGCCCGGCTTGGAGTGCTTCCGGATCGACTGCTCGGCCGCGGCCTGGATCTTCGGGTCGAGCGCGGTGCGGACCACGATGCCGGCCGTCTCGATGTACTTCTGCCGCTCCTCCTTGGTCTTGCCGAAGGCGGGGTTCTCCTTCAGCTTGGCCACGATGTAGTCGCAGTAGAACGGGTACTTCGAGTTCGCGCAGCCGTTCGGCACCTTGCGGATCTTGGCCGGATCGATGACCGGGGTCTTCAGCGCCTGGGCGGCCTGCTTGGCCGTGATGACGTTGAGTTCCTGCATCCGCCGCAGTACTACGTCGCGACGATCCTTGGCCCGCTTCAGGTCGTTGGTCGGGTCGTAGCCGGTCGGGTTCTTCACCAGGCCGGCCAGCAGCGCGGCTTGCGGGAGGTTGAGTTTCGACGCGGGCACGGAGAAGTAGTGCTGTGCGGCCGTCTCGATACCGCGGGCGCCGTCGCCGAAGTTGGCCAGGTTGAGGTACTTCTCCAGGATCTCCCACTTCGAGTACTGCTTCTCGACGGCGATCGCGTAGCGCAGCTCGGCGACCTTCCGCTCGTAGGTCTCCGCGGTGGCCGCGCGCACCTCCTCCACCGTGCGCGCCTTCGCGATCAGGCTCATCTTCACGTACTGCTGGGTGATGCTCGAACCACCCTGCTGCACCGAGCCGTTCGACTGGTTGCGGAGCAGTGCGCGCAGCGTGCCTTTGGCGTCGATCGCGCCGTGCTCGAAGAACCGGTCGTCCTCGATCGCGACGATCGCCTTGAGCATGATCGGGCTGATCTGCTTCAGCGTGACCGGGGTGCGGTTCTCCTGGTAGAGCGTCGCGATGAGCGAGCCGTCCGCGGCCAGGATGGTGCTCTTCTGGGCCAGCGGCACCGTCTTGAGGTCTTGCGGGAGGTACTGGACGCTCTCGCGCGCCTCCTTGGTGGTGACTCCGGCCAGGCCGGCGAACGGCAACGCCAGTCCGGCGACCAGCGCGCCCGACAGAGTACTGACCAGTAAGAACAGAACCACCGATTGAACGGCCTTGGCACCGCCCGTCTCGCGTCTGCGCATGGTCCCGGAGAGTACGACAGGAGAGGCCTTTCCGGGACCTTTTAGGCATTGACTTAACGGATCTGCCCAGAGTTATGACTGATGGTGATCAATCAATCACTGTTCAGCGCCGTCTTGAGGACTTCAGAAGCCGGTGGGTGGGCGGTTGGTGTAGGGGGCTTCGAGGGCGGTGACTTCGTCGGGGGTGAGGGTGACGTCAAGGGCTGCGACGGCGTCGGCCAGGTGATGGGGCTTGGTCGGGCCGACGATCGGGGCGGCGACGCAGGGGTTGTGCAGGACCCAGGCGAGGGCGACCTGGGCCATCGGGATGCCGCGGGCCTCGGCGACCCGCTGGACCGCGTCGGCGATGGGCTGGTCGTTCGCGGCGAAGAAGCGCTGCCCGATGGGATCGGTGTCCGCGCGCTGCGTCTGGGTGCCCCAAGGACGCGCGAGGCGGCCCTTGGCGAGCGGGCTCCACGGGATGCTGCCGACACCCTGGTCGGCGAGCAGACCGAACATCTCACGCTCTTCCTCCCGCTGCATCAGGCTGTACTGGTTCTGCATCGACACGAACCGCGTCCAGCCGTGCAGGTCGGCGGCGTGCTGCATCTTCGCGAACTGCCACGCCCACATCGACGACGCTCCGAGGTACCTGACCTTGCCGGCTTTGACGACATCGTGCAGTGCCTCCATCGTCTCCTCGACCGGTACGTCGGGGTCGAAGCGGTGGATCTGGTACAGATCGACGTACTCGGTGCCGAGCCGGTCCAGCGACGCGTCGAGCTGCTCGATGGGTGTCTCCTGTGATCAGTCGCGGGGGACGAGCTGGAGGGTGGTGGTCATTGCGTTCTCGCCGACGACGGTGGCGACGATGGCGCGGCCGTAGCGGTCGTACTTGGTGTGGTACGCGGTGTCGATGGCCTGGTGGGTGCCGGGTGAGGCGGGCGCGAACGTGACGTCGCGTTCTACCCCGCCCGCTTTGATACGGCCCTTGCCGCTGGTCTTGGCGCGGCGGAACCACGGGTTGTCCGCGCCGTGTGCCGAGCGGATGTAGATGTCGTCGCCGACCCGGACCACCCAGATCGTCACGTACGGACGGAGGGAGCCGTCCTTTCGCAGTGAGGACACACGGAGCTGGGTCGCGTCACCGATGCGCTGCAGTTCGTCTGCTGTCCAGGCGGTCACTGCTCGGCGCCTTCGAAGATCTGCTTCGCGATGGTGATCGCGGACATCGCCTTGGGCCAGCCGGCGTAGAAGGCCAGGTGGATGATGACCTCCTTGAGTTCGGTCTCGGTGAGACCGTTCGCCTTGGCCCGGGCCAGGTGGCCGCGGAGTTGCTCGGTGTTCCCGCCGCTGATGAGACTAGCGACGGTGATCAAGCTGCGGTCGCGTGGGGAGAGTTCGGTCCGCGCCCAGACGTCACCGAACAGGACGTCGTCCGTGAGCGAGACGAGCTTCGGGGCGAAGTCGCCGATGAGCTGTTGTGCGGGGGTTGGCATGGTCTGTCCTCGTAGGTCGGGTAGTGAGGGTGATAAGCAGCGCCGCGGCCAGGAGCGCGGCGCTACCAGTGAGGGCTGTGGTGACGTGGGTCGTGAGAGTGGTCGCGTTCGCGGAGATGGCGACCAGTAGGGCCAGGCCGAGGGCGCTGCCCAACTGGTGGAAGGTGTTGACCAGGCCGGAGGCGACGCCGGCGTCCGCGGCGGTGACGCCGCTGATACCGGCCGCGGTGAGCGGGGCGAACGCTAGACCTTGGCCGGCCCCGATGAGGACCATCGGGAGGGCGACACTGCTCAGATACACGTCGCCGGCGTGCAGCCGGCTGAGCCAGGCCATACCGGCCAGCGTGACCGCCAGCCCGGCGGCAAGCAACATCGCGTTGCCGAACCGGCGGGTCAGCCGCGGTACGGCGATCGCCACGGCGAAGTTGACCACCGTCATCGGGAAGAACCCCAGCCCCGCCTGCAACGGACTGAAGCCGAGCACGCCCTGCAGATACTGCGTGGTGAAGTAGAAGAACCCGATCATCGCACCGAGGAACAGCAACCGCGCCGCATAGGCACCACTGCGCTCCCGGCTGCGGAACAACCGCAACGGCATGATCGGCTGCTCCGCCCGCCACTCGTTCGCCACCAGAACCACCAGCAGTACGACGCCTCCCGCCAGCGCGGCGACGGTCGTCAGAGAACCCCATCCGGCGTCGGCCGAATTCACGATCCCGAACACGATCGCCCCGACACCAAGCGTGGCCGTCAAGGCCCCGACAGTGTCGAAGCGGCCGGTACGGCGTTCCGTCTCGCCGAGGTACCGCCGAGCGGCCAGCACCAGCGCCAGCCCGACCGGCAGGTTGATGAAGAACCCGGCCCGCCAGGAGATCCAGTGGGCACACGCGCCACCGACGACCAGGCCGAGACTCGCCCCGATTCCGGCGGTCGCGCCGTACCAGCTGACCGCGCGGGTCCGTTCGCGTCCTTCCGGGAAGTTTGCCGTCAGCAACGACAATGAGGTGGGTGCGACCACGGCCGCGCCGATGCCCTGCAACGCGCGGGCCGCGATCAGCCACCAGCCGGTCGGTGCGGCGCCGACCAGGAACGACGCGGTGGTGAAGATCGCCAGCCCGATGACGAACAGCCGCCGTCGACCGATCAGGTCCCCGGCCCTTGCCCCGAGCAACAACAATCCGCCGAACACCAGCGTGTAGGCGTCCTGCACCCAGGACAACTCGGTTGCCGACAACCCCAGCTCGGACCGGATGCTCGGCAGGCCGGTGAAGATCACCGAGTTGTCCAGCAGGATCATGAAGTAGCTGGTCAGAATGATCGCGAGGATCGGCCCGGACCGGGTGGGGGTGGTCACGACCGGACCAGGACCTTCAGTGCTTCCCGGTCGTCCATCGCTCGGTACCCGTCCGGCACGCCGTCGAGCTCGATCGTCCGGTCGAAAACCTTGCCCGGGTTAACCTTTCCATCCAGGACGTCGGGCAGCAGCCGGTCGATGTACGCGCGAGCGGGAGCCGCGCCGCCGGTGAGGGTGATGTTGGGCACGAAGAAGGTGGCGAAGCCCACCGGCGCTTCGTCGTACTGCGGAACGCCGACGCGGCTGATCACACCGCCGGCCCGGACGACGCCGATCGCCTGCTCGTACGCGGACATGTGCCCGACCGCCTCGAGTACGACGTGGGTGCCGTCGCCGCCGGTGAGGTCGCGGACCTTGGCAATACCTTCCTCGCCGCGCTCGGCGACGACGTCGGTCGCACCGAATTCGACACCGAGATCGGTGCGGTCCTTGTGCCGGCCCATCAGGATGATGCGCTCGGCACCCAACTGCTTCGCGGACAGTACGGCGAGCAGGCCGACCGCGCCGTCGCCGATCACCGTGACCGTAGAGCCAGGTGCGACGCCACCCTTCAAGGCCGCGTGGTAACCAGTGCCGTAGACATCGGAAAGAGTCAGCAGCGACGGCAGCAACGCCGAGTCCTCACTGACCGGAACCTTCACCAGCGTGCCGTCCGCCAGCGGTACCCGTACCGCCTCGGCCTGACCGCCGCCGACGCCGTTCGCGTTCCAGAATCCACCGTGCCGGCAGGACGTCTGCAGACCCTCACGGCAGAAGTCACACGTACCGTCCGACCAAGCGAACGGCGCGATGACGAAGTCGCCCCGCTTGACCGTCGTGACCTCGCCGCCGACGTCCTCGACGACACCGATGAACTCGTGGCCCATCGACTTCCCGCCCGGCGTGGCCGGAAGGTTGTGAAAGGGATGCAGATCGCTACCGCAGATGCAGGAGTTGACCACCCGCACCAGCGCATCCGTTGGTTGCTGAATCACCGGGTCCGGTACGTCGATGACACGCACGTCCCCGGCGCTGTACATGTATGTAGCTCTCATGCCATCCAGTGAAGGTGACGTTCCGTGCGCGCGGGAGTCACTGCTGATCCAGGTAATGGCAGTGCCTCCCTCGCCCCGGCGACGGTCCGTAGTGTTGATGTCATGGACCACCGAGCCGAGATCAAGGAGTTCCTCAGCTCCCGACGCGCCCGCCTGACTCCTGAGCAGGCGGGGCTGCCCGTGTACGGCGGCAACCGCCGGGTGAAGGGGCTGCGCCGGGAGGAGGTCGCGCTGCTGGCCGGTGTCTCGGTGGACTACTACGTGCGGATGGAGCGGGGGAACCTTTCCGGTGCCTCCGAGAGCGTCCTCGTGGCGCTCGGCCGCGCGCTACAGCTGGACGATGCCGAGCTGGCGCACCTGTTCGCGTTGGCCCGCGATGCCGGTCCCGCCGTACGACGTCGTCAGCCGGCCAAGGTGATTCGGCCTGCCCTGCAGCAGATCCTGGACGCGATCACCGACGCCCCGGCGTGGATCCGGAATGGGCGTTTCGACGTACTGGCGGCGAACCGGATGTCGCGCGCCCTGTATGCACCGCTGTTCGCGGATCCTCGGCGGCCGCACAGCTCGGCCCGGTTCGTGTTTCTCGATCCGGCCGCGAAGGAGTTCTTCGTCGACTGGGAGCGCGCCGCGGACGATATCGCTGCGGTGCTGCGCTCCGAGGCGGGCCGGAACCCGCACGACAAGGCGTTGAGCGATCTGATCGGTGAGCTGTCGACTCAGAGCGAGACGTTCCGGAAGCGATGGGCGGACCACAACGTCCGCTTCCACCGCACCGGCCGGAAGAAGTTGCACCACCCGGTGGTCGGCGACCTCGACATCAACTTCGAGGCGATGGAGTTCCCCTCCGATCCGGGGCTGACGATGGTCGTCTACACCGCCCCCGCGGGCAGCCCGACCGCCGACGCCCTGAAGCTGCTCGCCAGCTGGGCGGCCACCCAGGACAATATCGTTGCTCAAGACAAGGAATAGTTGTGGAGATCCTCCCCAGGACGCCCAGTGCCAAAGGCCCGGCCGAGTGGTTCACCGGTGACGTCTGGTTCGACGTGATCATCCGGGGCGCGGAACCGTCCCGCGTCCGCGTGAACACCGTCCGCTTCGCGCCCGGCGCCCATACCGCCTGGCACCGGCACGCCAACGGCCAAACCCTGCACGTCACCGACGGCGTCGGCCTGATCCAATCCCGCGGCGGCGACGTCACCGTCATCCGCCCCGGCGACGTCATCTACACCCCACCCGGCGAATGGCACTGGCACGGCGCCACCCCCGACAACTTCATGACCCACACCGCCATCTGGGAAGGCGTCGCCGACGAAACCCCCGAAACCGAATGGGGCGACCACGTCACCGACGAGGAGTACGCCGTACCTAACGAGTAGAACGATCGTTTCACAGCCGGCTGCCAGGGAAGCGGGAGGTTTGGCTCAGGGGAGGGCTCGACACTTGGGGTGATTCCGCCGTACCCCAGGAGCTTTGATGATCGAGACGTCTTCCGCGGTGCTGCTGGGGCAGCGGGCGCGGGTCGACGGTGTGGTGCGCGTCGGCGCGATGGCTGCGCTCTGGCTGAGCCTGTTGATGGTCACCTATTGGTGGGTGGTCGACGGCGGTGTGCAGGAGCTGGGCGGGTGGGCGACGGGGCTTACGTCACTCGGTCGGTTCACCGGCCTGGCTAGCGCCGTACTGTTGCTTGCTCAGGTCGTGTTGATGGCCCGGGTGCGGGTGCTGGAGGCCGCGTTCGGGCAGGATCGGCTGGCGCGGATTCACCGACTGACCGGGTTCACGTCGTTCAACCTGATGCTGGCGCATCTCGTCCTGATCATCTGGGGATACGCCGCAGGGGAGATCGGCCGGACACCCGCGACGCTCTGGGATCTCACCGTCGACTACCCAGGCATGCTGCTGGCAGTTGGCGGGACAGTCGCGCTGTGCTTGAGCGTCGTGACGAGTATCAAAGCGGCGCGGCGTCGGATCCGGTACGAGTCGTGGCACCTGCTGCATCTGTATGCCTACCTCGGCGTCGGCCTGGCGCTCCCACATCAGCTCTGGACAGGCCAGGAGTTCATGTCGTCCACCGGCCGAACAGTGTTCTGGTGGACGGCGTGGGCACTGGCAGCCGTCACGGTGCTCGTCTATCGCATCGGACTGCCGCTGCTGCGTAACGCACGACATGACCTCCGAGTGGCGGCCGTCGTGCCGGAGACCGACGGCGTCTTTTCGCTGTACGTCGCCGGCCGACGACTGGAGCGGCTACGCGCTGAGCCCGGGCAGTTCTTCGCGTGGCGGTTCCTGGGCCGGCCCGGCTGGACGCGTGCGAACCCGTACTCGCTATCCGCGGCGCCGGACGGGCGAGGTTTGCGCATCACCGTGCAAGAGGTTGGTGACGGCAGCGCGGCTCTTCGGTCGGTGCGGCCCGGCACGCGGGTCTTCGTCGAAGGTCCGTACGGGCGGCTCAGCCCACGGGCGAGGTCTCGGCGGAAGATCGCGCTGATCGGTGCCGGGGTCGGCATCACGCCGTTGCGCGCCCTGGCGGAAGGGCTCAGCTATGCGCCGGGCGATGCGATCCTCGTGCAGCGGTACGCCGATCAGCCGTTGTTCGCCCATGAGCTGCAGGCTCTGGTGCATCAGCGAGGGCTGTTCGTCCTGTCGCTGCCCGGCCATCGTCGCCGTACGGACTCGTGGCTGGGGCAGGGCGTCGGGCCGGTCGACGACCTGCAGGCCCTCCTGTACTGGATCCCCGACATCGCCGACCGCGACGTCTACCTGTGCGGCCCTGACCACTGGACCGAACTGGTGAAGCAAACCCTCACCGCCGCCGGCCTCCCGGCCGGCCAACTCCACCTCGAGACCTTCAAGTGGTGACGCCTGTGAAACGCATTGTCTTCTCGTTCCTCGCGACGGTGTCGATCGTCGTGCTGCTGTTCGCGTACCGCACCTCGACCTCCGGGCGGATGACCGCGGCTCCTGCGATCAGTGGCGGTTCGGTGGAGAGCACGCCGGCCCCGTCATCGACCTCAAACGCGCAGACGGTCACGGGTGAGGTCGCGTCGACGCAGTGGGGGCCGGTCCAGGTGCAGCTGACCATTGAGAACGGCAAGATCACCGCGGTCAACGTCCTGCAGTACCCGAACGGGAATCACCGCGACGTCGAGATCAACGACTACGCGCTGCCGATCCTGATCGACGAGACCACCAAGGCGCAGAGTGCCCAGATCGACATGGTCAGCGGTGCCACGGTCACCAGCGACGGCTACATCCGTTCCCTGCAGAGCGCTCTGGACCAGGCGAAGTGAACACCGCGCGGTACGTCGAACACGTCATGGGCATGCCGATCGGCCTCGCCCTCCGCGGCCGCCACACCTCCGACGCCCAAGCACACCAGGCGTGGAGCAAGGCACTCGCCATCCTGCGCGATGCCGACCGAGTCTTCAGCACCTACCGCCCCGACTCGTACATCTCCCGCCTCAACCGCGGCGAAATCCAGGTAGCCGACTGTCCACCCGAGGTCGCCGAAGTGCTGAATCTCGGCGAGCAGGCACGACGCGAATCAGGCGACGCTTTCAACGTACGGCGCTCAGGCGCCCTCGACCCCAGCGGTGTCGTCAAAGGCTGGGCAGTCGAACGTGCTGCCCAGGCCCTGGCCAAACTCGCAGGCACCGACTACTGCCTCTCGGCCGGCGGAGACATGACCTGCCACGTCGCCTCGCCAGACTCACCCGCTTGGCGCATCGGCATCGAAGACCCGCACCACCTGAACACCGTCGCCGCAGTAGTGCCAATCCGCAACGGCGCCATCGCCACCTCCGGCCTGAAACACCGCGGCAACCACATTACCGACGCCCGCACTGGCATGACCCCCACAGCCGTTGCCTCAGTCACCGTTGTCCACAGCAACCTCACCTGGGCCGACATCGACGCGACAGCAGCCTTCGCGAAAGGCTCCGATGCCCTTACCTGGCTCGCGAGCCGACCAGGCCGGACCGGCCTGGTCGTACTCGAGGACGGCACCCGCCACGTCTACCGAAGCAACGCGACGAGGCTGGCTACTTGCTGAAGCCGGCGGTCAGACCGCTGAGCAGCTGCTTGCGGCTGACGGCGTACAGGATGACGATCGGGAGCGTTGTGAGCATCACGGACGCCAGGACGGCAGGCACGTTGACGCTGTATTGCCCCTGGAAGGTCCACAAGGCCAATGGAAGTGTGCGCTTGTCCGGGCTCTGGGTCAGGATCAGCGGAAGCAGGAAGCCGTTCCACACGGCGAGACCGTTGTAGATGCTGACGGTGACCAGGGCGGGCCTGGTCAGCGGGAGCGCGAGGCCGCGCAGCATGCCCCATTCGCTGGCGCCGTCGACGCGCATGGACTCGAAGAGCTCCTTCGGCACGTCGCGGATGAAGTTCGTCAGCACCAGCACCGACAGCGGGATGGAGAACGCGATCGACGGCAGGATGATCGCGAGCAGGCTGTCGTACAGGCGCATCCGGATGATCAGCAGGTAGACCGGGATGATCGTCGCCTGCAGCGGGATCGCCAGTCCCATCAGGAACAACCCGTTGACCCCGGCCAGGAAGCGGCCGCCGGCGCCGCGGACGATCGCGTACGCCGCCATGAACGAGATCGCGACCGCCGGGATGATGGTGCCGGCGGTGACGATCACGCTGTTCAGGAAGTACCGCGGGAAGTCCGATTCGATGACCAGTTTGTAGTTCGCCCAGGTCGGATCAGCCGGCAGGGCGAACGGGTTCTGGCTGAAGTACGCGGTCTGGTCCTTGAAGCTGGTGACGACGATCCAGTACAGCGGCACCAACACGATCACCAGCCACAGCCAGCCCGCCGCCCCGCCGAACCAGTTCAGCTGCAGCAGTTTGTGGGCGCGGACGGGGCCGTTACGCGTGGGCTGGGCCGTCGTAGGAGTTCCGGTGGTGGCAACGGCCATGTCACATTCCTTCCAGTTGGCTGGCCGTCGTACTGCCGCCGAGTCGTCGTAGGATCAGCGCCAGCGCCAGGCCGAGCAGGACCAGCAGGACGGCGATCACGCTCGCCGGGCCCATCAGGTTCGCCTGGAAACCACGCTTGTACATGTCGAGGGCGAGGACGCGCGTCGCGTCGCCCGGACCGCCCGCGGTGAGCACGAAGATCAGGTCGAAGAAGGTCAGCGACCCGACCACCATCAGGGTGGACGACGTGATGATCGTGTACTTCAGCTGCGGCACGGTGATGCTGAAGAACTGCCGCACCCGGCCGGCGCCGTCGATCGCGGCGGCCTCGTACATCGAGGTCGGGATCTGCCGTACGCCGCCTTGGTAGATCAGCGAGTGGAACGGGATGAACTGCCACGACACCACGAAAATCAGGACGCCGATGGCGAGGTCGCTGCGGCCGAGCCAGTCCTGGGTGAGGAAGCCGATCTTGAGCCCGGCGCCGAGTCCGAAGTTCGGGTCGAGCAGCGCCTTGTAGGTGATCGCGATCGCGGTCGAGCTGAGCAGCAGGGGGATGAAGTACAGCACGGCGAGGAAGCCGCGGTACCGCTGCCGGCCGGCCAGGAACGTCCCGATCAGCAGGCTCATCGGGGTCTGCACGGCCCAGGACAGGATCATGATCTCGAACGTCACCCAGATCGTGTGCGGCAGTGCGGGATCGCTCAGCACCGAACGCCAGTTGGAGAAACCGGCGGTGTGGATGGCGCCGAGGCCGTCCCACTGCGCGAAGCTCAGCGCCAGTACGCCGAACAGCGGGACGACGCCGAAGAGCAGGAAGATGGCCAGGGCGGGGACGGCCATCCAGGCGACCGGACCGCTCCGCCCGGCGGCAGAGGACGGTCCTTTGCGAGCCGCCGTCGGCGCGACGGGCGGTGCGGTCACGGTCATGGGGCCTCCCGGCCTGAACTGAGTAGCACTGTCACTTGCCGATGACGGCGTTCATGCTGTCGGCGAACTGCTGGGGGGAGATCGACAGCTGGAACAGCTTGGCGATGTTGTCCAGCAGGGTTTCGGCCTGGGTCGGGGGGAGCGCCTGGTCCCAGGACTGGGCGAAGTTCTTCGCGTTCGCCGCGGTGTCGTAGACGAAGTTCAGCCACGCGGAGTCGTTCTTGTCGGTGATCGACGAGAGTTTGTCCTTCGCGCTCTTGACGACCGGGATGTTGCCGGACTTCACCCAGGCCTCCACCGTGGCGTCGTCGAGAGTGTTGTTGGCGATGAACTTCTTCGCGGTCTCCTTGTCCGCGTCACTGGCCTTGGAGGAGATCGACATGTACTGACCGGGGTTGCCGACGGTGTCGCTCGGGTCGCCCTTGCCGCCGTCGACCGGCGGGAAGTTCATGTAGCCGAGGTGCCCACCGGTCACGAAGTCGCCACCGGACGCCTTCATGTTGCCGTAGGTCCAGGCGCCGTGCAGCATCATCGCGGCCTTGCCGGTGAAGAGCAGCGCCTGGTCGGCGTTGGAGTCGGCGGTGATGGAGGAGAAGCCCTTGACGAAACCGTTCGCCTTGATCAGCTTCTGCATCTCCTCCAGCGCCTTCAGCGCGGACGGGTCGGACCAGCCGTTCGCCTTGCCGTCGAAGATGTTCTGGAAGACCTCACTGCCGCCGATCCGGTCGAACAGGAACTCCAGCCACATCATCGATGTCCAGCGCGACTGGCCGCCGAGCGAGAACGGCGCGATGCCCTTCTCGTTGAACTTCGGCACCAGGTCCATGATGTCACCCCAGGATTGCGGGGGCTGGGCACCGATCTTCTCGAACGCGCGCTTGTCGTAGAACAGCACGATCGGCGTCACGGTCTCTCCCGGCACCGCGTAGATCTTGCCGTTGACGGTCGCCGCCGTGAAGGCGGACGGGAAGATCGAGTTCTTCAGGTCGGCTTCCTGGTTGGTGAGCCAGTCGGTGAGGTCCTCGACCTGGCCGGCCTCGACGTACGCCTTCAGGCCGCCGCCGCCCCAGCCCCAGATCAGCGTCGGGCCTTGGCCCGCGCCGATCGCGGTCTTGATCTTCTGCTTGAACGCGTCGTTCTGGAACTCCGTGTACTTGATCTTCGTATCCGGGTTCGCGTCGTTGAACCGCTTGACCTGAGCCTCCCGGATGCTCTGCTGGGGCTGGCCGGTGAGGAACCAGTACGTCGTTCCGCTACCGGCCGCGGCGCCGCCGGTGGAACCGCCGGAGCTCTTCGGGCCAGAGGTACCGCAGGCGGCCAGGCCGGCCGCGAGCGCGCCGCCACCGACCAGGCCGAGGAAAGAACGCCGAGATGTCGTCATGGGATCCACAGTGATCTCCGTACTCCATGCCGCGGACCGCTCCACGGCGACGTGGTTGCCAGGTGCGGGGCCGCCGTCCGGACAGGTCGAAACCTTCCGGCCGGATGCTCCACGAGGTAGCGGAAGCACCTGCCGATTAAGACTATGTTTCGTAACGTAGATTTCGCGAGTATCGCTGTCAAGACTTGAACTAAGCCCTCTTTGGGGTCACAGTGAGGTCACGGATTCCCTGCTGTCACAGGCGATCCACCGGCTTCCCACCGATCGTGACGACGACGCGGACCAGCTCCGGAATCCTCGAAACTTTTTCGATACTTTGTCACGGCAAAGGGTAGATGTTAAGGGAGAATTTCTTGACCACCGCGAGCTCGCCCGACCGTCCGTGGCAGGACACCGCACTGTCCGCCGAGAAGCGGGTGGAACTGCTCCTGCAGGCGATGACGCTGGAGGAGAAGGTCGCCCAGCTCGGCAGCCGCTGGGCCGGCAACGACATGGCCGACACCGAACTGCCGGCCGACGAGACGATCAACGTCGCGCCGATGGAGGACGTCTTCGCCGCCGGCGGATCGCTGTCGCTGGAGGAGGCGAGCCGGGACGGACTCGGCCACCTCACCCGGGTCTGGGGCAGCGTCCCGCAAACGGTCGAGCAGGGCGTCGCCGAGGTGATCCGCCAGCATCACGTGGTCCTGGAGGGTTCGCGGCTCGGTGTTCCGGCGCTGATCCACGAGGAGTGCCTGACCGGCTTCACCACGTACGGCGCGACGGTCTACCCGGCGTCGATCGCGTGGGGTGCGACCTTCGATCCCGGGCTGGTCGAGCGGATGGCCGCCGCGATCGGGCGGGACATGGCCGCGGTCGGTGTGCATCAGGGGCTGTCGCCGGTGCTGGACGTCGTACGTGACTATCGGTGGGGTCGCGTCGAGGAGACGATGGGCGAGGATCCGTACCTGGTCGCGATGCTCGGATCGGCGTACGTGCGGGGGTTGCAGAGCGGCGGCGTACTCGCGACGCTGAAGCACTTCGCCGGCTACTCCGCGTCCAGGGCCGGCCGCAATCACGGACCGGTGTCGATGGGGAAGCGTGAGCTGCTCGACTTCATCCTGCCGACGTTCGAGACCGCGATCGCGACCGCCGATGCCGGCTCGGTGATGAGCTCGTACGCCGATATCGACGGCCTGCCGGCGAGTGCCGACACCTGGTTGTTCACCGATGTACTACGGGACGACTGGGGGTTCGCCGGCACTGTTGTCTCGGACTACTGGGCCGTGCCGTTCCTCGCGTCGATGCATCGCGTCGCGGTCGACACGGCCGATGCGGGCGCGCTTGCGCTGACCACCGGCACCGATGTCGAACTGCCGGACACCATCGGCTTCGCGAGTCTGGTCGAGCAGGTGCGATCGGGCGAGGTGTCCGAGGACCTGGTCGATCGGGCGGCCCGGCGTCTGCTGCTGCAGAAGGTCAAGCTCGGCCTGCTTGATCCCGACTGGACTCCTGAGGGTTCGGTCCGCGACAGCGTCGACCTCGACTCCGCCGAGAACCGTGAGATCGCGCGGCAGCTCGCCGAACGGTCCGTCGTACTGCTGGATGCGGGCTCTGCCTTGCCGCTCGATCCGGGCGTACGACGGATCGCGGTGGTCGGGCCCTGTGCGGCCGACGCGAAGACGATGATGGGTTGCTACTCGTTCCCCAACCACGTCCTGCCGCGTTACCCCGAGCGCGGCATGGGGGTCGAGGTGCGCAGCCCACTCGATGCCCTGCGCAACGAACTCCCGGATGTCGAGCTCGTGCACGAGGTGGGCTGCGCGGTGTCCGGCGACGACCGGTCCGGCTTCGAAGCGGCTGTTGCAGCGGCTCGCGACGCGGAGTTGGTGGTCGCGTTCGTCGGTGACCTGGCCGGCCTGTTCGGCCACGGCACGTCGGGGGAGGGCTGCGATGCCGAGGATCTGCGGCTGCCCGGCGTACAAGCAGAGCTACTCACCCGGCTTCTCGACACCGGTACGCCGGTTGTGGTGGTTGTCGTCTCCGGTCGTCCTTATGCGCTGGGGGAGTTCGCGGATCGGTGGGCCGGGGTGGTTCAAGCGTTTATGCCCGGTCAGGAAGGTGCGGCCGCGATCGCCGGTGTCCTCAGCGGGCGGATCGTGCCGAGCGGCAAGTTGCCGGTGCAGATCCCGAAGCACGTCGGCGGACAGCCCGGCACGTATTTGCAGCCGGCGCTCGGCAGCGTCGAGAGCGCGGGCATCAGCGGTCTGGAGGTCGTGCCGCTGTTCCCGTTCGGCCACGGATCGTCGTACACCACCTTCGAGGTCGGCGAGTTGCGGCTCAGTGCGACCGAGATCGGGAACGACGGTCAGTTCACCGCGACCGTGCGGGTCCGCAACACCGGCGAGCGAGCTGGTGACGAGGTCGTTCAGCTTTACCTGCACGATGTGGTCGCCCGGGTTGCCCGGCCGCTGAAGCAGCTGACCGGGTTCGCCCGGGTGTCGCTGGAGCCGGGCTCGGCGAAGGACGTCACCTTCCAGGTGCACGCGGACCGGACGGCGTACACCGGTCCGGATCTGCGCCGGATCGTCGAGCCTGGTGACTTCGAGGTCCTCGTCGGTACGTCGTCGGTGGACCTGCCGTGTCGCGCCGTCGTACGAATCACCGGTGATGTGAGGGTTGTGGGGCACGATCGCGTCCTGACGACCCCTGTCGAGATCGTCGAAGCTGGAGGAGGGTGATGAGATGCCACGACTGAAGGGCCGTGTCACCCTGGCCAGCGTCGCGAGTACGGCGGGAGTGTCCGTCGCGACGGTCTCCAAGGTGCTCAACGGCCGCAGCGACGTCTCGCCGGTGACCCGGGCACGGGTGCAGGAGATCCTGCAGAAACACGGGTACGTCGGCCGCCGCCCGGACCGGGTCCAGCGCGACACGATCGAGTTGTTCTACCAAGGTGTCCTGAACGCCTACTCGGTCGAAGTGATCCAGGGCGTCGTCGAGGCCGGCCAGGCGGCCGGCGTGGACGTCGTCCTGACCACGCATCCGCCGCACCCGCCGACGTCGAGCAGCGGCCGCGCGGCGCGCTGGATCCGCGAGCTCATCTCCGCCGATCGCCGTGCCGCGATCGGCATCACCAGTCAGCTCGCCGACGCAGACCTTGCCGCGCTGGCCCGGGCCCGGTTGCCCCTCGTGGTCATCGACCCGGCCAACATCCCGCAGCCGGACGTGGCCAGTGTCGGCTCGACCAACTTCGCCGGCGGGATGGCAGCCACTCAGTACCTGCTGTCCCTCGGGCATCGGCGCATCGGGTACGTCGGGGGTCAGCCGACCTCGAGCTGCAATCAGGCGCGGCTGAGCGGCTTCCGCAGTGCGATGGAGTCGGTCGGCGCCGACGTACCGCCGGAGTTCATCTGGCTCCGGGACTTCTTGTACGACGACGGCGTGGAAGGCGCCGCGTCAATGCTCGACTGTCAGGACCGGCCGTCCGCGATCTTCGCCGGCAGCGACGAGGTGGCGCTCGGCGTCCTCGAAGCGGCCCGCGCCCGCGGCCTTCGGGTGCCAGAAGACCTCAGCGTCGTCGGCTTCGACGACACCCAGGCCGCCCGCTTGGCCTCGCCGCCGTTGACGACGGTCAAGCAGCCTCTTCGCGAGATGGGCGCCGTAGCTCTTCGCACCGCACTCCAACTCGCCGCCGGCGAGAAGGTCGACTCCCACCACGTCGAGCTCGCCACCACCCTGATCGTCCGCGGCTCCGCCGCCCCCAATCAGTACCAGTCGGTCGCCGCCTCCTGACCTCACTCCTTCCGGTCGGCGAGAGCTCCAGTGGCGATGACAGCAGCGCAGAGGATCGCAGCGCACAGTGCCGTGAGAAGTGTGAAGGGCACGACAGCCGTGCTGTCGTTGGACAGCATGCTCATCAGCGGACGGATGGGGGAAATCCAGCGGACCAGCAGTACGGCGAGGAGGGCGGCGGCTGCAGCGAGCATGGCGATGCCGATGCGCGGGATGACAAGGCGCGAGCAGAGCAGACCGATGGCGATGCCGATCATCGCGGCGGCTGATTCGGCGATGCCGCCGATCGTGAGCGCGCCGAGGGTGACGACGTGCTTGCCGGTGACGATCGGGTAGACGAGTCCGATCACCAGGAGCGGGACGCACCAGGAGAGGACAACGGCGACCGTGGTGGCGAGGACACGCAGAGAGCTGCCGATCATGACCCGGGTGATCTGGTGCTGGGTCGGGTCCTCGTGGTTGACGATGCTGACCGTCAGCCAGGTGGTACAGACGAGCATCGCCAGCACGCAGAACGCATAGGACTCCTGCAGAGGTCCGGAGTCGGAGGTGGTGCCGACCGCCATCAAGGCCAGGAAGATCAAGGTCGGTGGTAAATAGCGCTGGGAGAGCAGGACGCTGACGAGTAGGTACCGATAGAGGGCGGTCATTGCACCCGCCGGACAGAGGTGACAGAGCAGCCGTGGGTGAGTGCCGTGAGCAACGCGGCGTCGTGGCTGCCGGTCGGCAGGATCAGCGTCACGCCGTCATCGTTCCGTCGTACCTCGAGAACGTCTGGCTGCTGGGACCAGTCGAGATCCGGTCCGGACGTCAGGGTGATCTCGGTCAGAGTGGCGGTGGTGCCCGAAACGAGCTTCCCGTTGCGAAGTTCGCAAACGCGGGTGGCGGTGGACTTGACGGTGTCGTCGGAGTGCTCGGTGAAGGCGACAGCTGCACCCTGGTTGGCGGTCTCAGTCAGGAGCTCGCGCAACGTGCCGTGGGCGATCGCGTCAAGTCCGGCCCATGGCTCGTCGAGCACCAGGAGTTGTGGTGGCTCCAGCAGTGCCTGAGCCAGGGCGACCTTCTGGGCGTTGCCCTTGGACAGCTTGCGCATGGGTGTGTCTGCGCCGCCTGCCAGAGCGAGTCTGTCGAGCAGTTCGTCCGAGCGTTTCCTGGCCGCGTGGCTCGAGAGTCCCCGGATCCGTCCCATGTGCCTGAGGTACGCCGACGCCGACAAGCGGTCGTGCGAGGCGAAGACGTCCGGGACGTAGCTCACGACTTGCGCGTTCCGCCGTACGGTCCCCGACGTTGGTCGCGACAGGCCGACCATCAGTTTCAGCACAGTCGACTTGCCGGAGCCGTTCGCGCCGACCAGTGCCAGCAGTTCGCCGGCCGCGACCTGTAGGTCAACGTCCGCCAGCACCTCCCGCCGCCGGCCGTACCGTTTCGAGACGTTCCGCAGCCGCACTATCTCCACGCGCCGAGCCTATCGACATGACCCGGGCAAGCGGAGGCGTCAGTGCGAGCGAAGCAAGCAGAGAGGCGACAGCGAACGTGGTGATACCGGGGCCAGCCGCGGTCAGATCGGCGAGGGCGCCGGCCAGGATGGCAAAAACGCCGAATGCTGTCATCCGGAGAGCTGATTCCAGGCCGAGGACTTGCCCCCGCAGCTCCACCGGAGTCAGGTCGACGAGGACCTCCTGCTGTGCGAGCGACGCCGAATAGCCAAAGCTGCCGAGGGCAACAAATACGGCCAGTACGGCGATCGGCAGCTCGAACGCGAATCCGAGGAACGGTACGGCGAGGAGGTACCGCAGCCAGCGTCCAGCGGTCCGGCGACCCGAGGGGCTGAGGAAACGACCGATCACGAGGTCCCCGGTCATCATGCCGGCGGCTCCTGCGGCCAACAGCCAGCCGGCGCCCGATCCGGCGTACGGGACGAAGAGTGCCTCGCAGCCGACGATCAAGCCGTTCGGGATCGACAGGGCAAGCAGCAACGGCCGAGTGCTGGCCTGGCCGAGCAGGCGGCGGTTGCCGCGCCACGTCTCGCCGAAACCGGTACGGGCGACCCGCCGGGGAGCGCGGTCGCGCAGGCCGAAACGGAACGCCGGGATGGCCAGCGCCGAGGCGCCGGTCGCCAGCCACAGCACCGTGGACGGACTGAGGGCCTGCAGCAACAATCCCGCCGTACCGAAGCCGGCGATCTGCATGGCGCCGACGGACAGGTTCATCGCGGAGCGGCCGAGCACGAACTGGTCCTTGTCGACCACCTCGTTCAGCAGACCCCAGCGCACACCGGATCCGATCGACAGGCCATACGCCACCAGCAGGGCCAGCAGCAGTCGCGTCCCGGCGTTCAGATCGAGAGCGGCTTGAGCACCGACCGCCACTGTCGACAGCGTGGCGAGCATGATCAGGACGCGCCGCGGTCGCGCGGTGTCGGCCGCCGACATCAGCGTTGAGGCGCCCAATACCTGAGCCAGCGACGGACCGAACATCACCAGAGCCGCCAGCAGCGCCGAACCAGTGGCCGCGTCGACCATCAGTGCGAGTGTCAGGCTCGTCATCGTCGAGGAGGCAGTGCCGAGTGCGCTGCCGATCCACAGGCTGCGGAACTCCTGATTCGCGAAGAGCTGGCGGTAAGTAGTCATGCCACCGAGGATCGACTCCGGTCGATCGGCCACCTACAGTTTCGGATGGAGGCGAAACCTTGTCCGAGTTCCTCGTCGATGCCGACACCCTGGCGAACGCCCGATTCGGTACGTCGCAGCTGACCGAGACGGTAGCCGCGCTGAAGATGCTGAGGGCTCCGACCGAGCCCTGGTACCGCACCTGGAAGGACGCGCACGTCGCCGCTTACCAGGAGCAGCTCGCCGCTCATCCGATCTGGGCGGCGATCGTCGACAGCGGCTTCGGCCGCAGCTGGATCGCCGACTTCATCGCCGTGCCACCGCGTGAGCCGAACATGGTCCTCGAGGACGAACTGGAGTATCTCCTCGGCCTGGACGACGAGCACATCCGCGCCGACCTCAGGGTCGTACGGACGCCGTTGCCCGACATCCTGCTGGAGTCGAACGGGCTGGCCGAGCATGCGGCCGAGCTGTTTCGCTGGGTGTGGGCGGCTACGGTCGAGCCCGAGTGGCCGCGACGGCTCCGGGTGCTCCAGGCCGACATCGTGTCCCGTACGGCGCGGCTGAGCGCGCAGGGCTGGGCGGGTGTACTGCGCGACCTCGGTCCGAACGTCCGCTGGCTCGGCGACGGCCGCATCCAGATCAATCTCTGGAACTACCCGCCGACGGACGTCCGCGGCCGCGACCTGCTGTTCATCGCGGCCCATACGCTGCGCGTCAACGTCAGCTGGTTCCCACCGGATCTGTTTGCCCTGACCTATCCCGTCACCGGGATCTTCGCCGCCCGCGAGGCGCCGACCGAGCCGCTGGTACAACTGCTCGGCCGGAATCGCGCCCGCATCCTGGTCGAAGCCGCCACCCCGATCAGCACCACCGCCCTGGTCGCGACCACCGGTCTGTCCCTGGCCACGGTCGCGGACCACCTACGCATCCTGACCGAAGCCGGCCTCCTCGAACGCCGCCGCGCAGGCCGCTCAGTCCTCTACTGGCAATCCGACACCGGCACCCGCGTCGCCCAGCTGCGTCGCTAGCGGAAGGCCGCCATGCTGCCGATCGTGAGGCTGGGCCGACCATGTGGTCTCCATTGGACTGACGAGATCGTCATCTCTGACGATGAATGCTAGGGTTTCGTGCCATGGCAGCCGACGCCAAGCCAGAGCCGAACCGCCTGGAGCGGCGCAAGATGCGCACCCGGGCGGCGCTCGTACATGCAGCTCAGACCTTCATCGCCGACGGCAACCTGAACGTGCCGATACTGGAGATCACCAAGGCGGCGGATGTCGGGATGGGCTCGTTCTACAACCACTTCCAAACCAAGGACGAGCTGTTCTCGGCCGCTGTCGACGCTGCGCTCGAGGCGCACGGCGCCGTACTGGATTCGCTTGGTGAGTCGTCTGACGACCCGGCCGAGACGTTCGCGCGGAGCTTCCGGCTGACTGGGCGGCTGCATCGGAAGGCGCCGCAGCTGAGCCGGGTGCTGCTCCGCAGCGGGACCGAGCTGATCACGTCGGGGCGCGGTCTGGCGCCGCGCGCGATCCGCGACCTGCAGGCGGCGATCGACTCCGGCCGCTTCACCGCCCAGGACCCAGAGCTCGCCGTCGTCATCGCCGGCGGGGCCCTGCTCGCCCTCGGTCAGCTCCTCCTCGACCGCCCGGACCGCGACGACGCCACCGCCACAGACCAGATCGCCGAGGATCTGCTGCGCATGTTCGGCCTCCCGCCCGAGGAGGCGCGTTCGCTCAGCCAGGCTCCGCTCCCAAGCCTGGACGACCTCCCCGCCGCCTGATCTTTTGGGTGCGGGTTTGTCTCGCGTTTAGACGGAGGTGATTGTCCGCGGGCTTCGCTGCGTGAGTGTGCTGGTCGAGGTGGATGGTTTTAGCTCCGGGTGGTCTGTGTGCTTGGCGGGTTGGGGTGGGGTCGCCTGGGTGGGTTGGGACAGGTGCTGGTGGACTGACACAGGTACTGGGGGGCGGACACAGGAAATAACCTGTGTCGGGCCCCGGCTTCTTGTGCCAGGTCCGGCCGATCCCGGCATCCGGACGAAACCGGCCATATCCCGGGCACTAGGGCTGATTCGCCGGCTCGATGGCGGGTTGTTTGATCGATAGCGCCCAATAAACCGTCAGCCGTCACATAACCCGCTATCGGGCCCGGCCCGACAGCCACCTCCGGTGCCGAACGACCCGGTCCGCACGCTTCACGGCCGCACCACCCGGATCCACCCCGGCACGCGACCACTCGGGTGAGCAGCTCCGGGATAGCTGCGTCCTTCCCTGGTCCGGGTGGTGGGTGTCAAGGGTCGAAGATCGCGCAGCGACGCCGACGAAGGAGGCGCCCTTGACACCCACCGGCCGGACTAGCACCCTCACGCAGCCCGGAGCCGCGCCCTCGACCACACACCTTCGGCTCGCGCATTCCGTCGTACGCCCGGAGCAGCGCCCTCGACCACACCTTCGTCTCGGGCATTCCGTCGTACGCCCGGAGTCGCGCCCTCGACCACACCTTCGTCTCGCGCTATCCGTCGTACGCCCGGCGCCGCGCCCTCGACCACACCTTCGTCTCGGGCGATCCGTCGTACGACCGGAGCAGCGCCGCCCCGCCTGCAGCTCTGACGCCCCGGCACGGGAGTAGTTCGCGGCGGGCGGGCAGCGGGCCCGCCGCGAACCGATAGGGGTTAGTCGACCTGGATGGTTGTCGACAAGGGGAGGTTGGTGACTGAGGAGCCGGCGTGGAGGGTGAAGGTGCCGGGTTCGGTGGTCCAGCCGTTGTCCCAGTGTTGGAACGTGTGGGGTTGTAGGTCGATGGTGGCCTCGGTGGATTCGCCGGCGTCTAGGCGTACGACGGTGAAGCCGGCCAGCCAACGCACCGGGCGGTCGACGGTGGTTTCGGGGCGTTCGGCGTATACCTGGATGACGTGCTTGCCGGACCGTTCGCCGGTGTTGGTGACGTTGACCGACACAGCGGATTGACTCGCGGCAAGGTCGCTGAGGGACCAGGTGGTGTAGCCGAGGCCGTGGCCGAACTCGTAGGCGGGCTCGGTGCCGGCCCGGAGCCAAGCTCGGTAGCCGATGTGGATGCCCTCGTCGTACCGGACGATCCCGTTGCGCGGGGTCACGTCGATGACCGGTACGTCGGACTCCTCCCGCGCCCAGGTGGTCGGGAGACGGCCGCCCGGCTCCACGACGCCGAGCAGTACGTCGGCCAACGCGTTGCCGTACTCCTGCCCACCGAAGTACGTCACCAGTACGGCGGCCACCTCATCGCGCCACGGCATCAGCACAGGCGAGCCGGCGTTCACGACAACCACAGTCCGCGGATTCACCAGAGCGACGGCGCGGACCAAGTCGTCCTGCAGACCTGGAAGCGCCAGCGTCGTACGGTCGTAGCCCTCGGATTCGACCTTCGAGTTGGTGCCGACCACCACGACCGCGACCTCTGCGGCGCGGGCGGCGGCGACGGCCTCGTCGATCAGCGCCTGGGGGTTGGAGCGGTCGGGCTCGACGCCGACCGTGATGGCCATGGCGTCGGCGAACGCACCCTCGTGCTTTTCCAATTCGAGCTCAACCCGGACGTCGATCGATTGGCCCGCGGTGACCTCGACCGGCGTAGAGACCGACGGCGGAGCGAGCATGATCTCGGCGAGATCCTTGCCTTCAGGTACGGCGGTGACCTCGCGCGCCAGCGTGCCGTCGACGAAGATCCGCCCCAGACCGACGGACGCGAAGCCGAGCAGGATCGTGCCGCTCTCCGACGGCGTATACGTCGTACGGAACTCGAAGGTCGACGTCTGACCGATCGGCGCCCCACCACCGATATAAACGAGCGCACTCGAGAACCGGTCCTCCGCGAACAACTCGACCCCGTTGGCATCGAGGAATCGCACCCGCGCGCCGTGCTTCCCAGTTGATGGGTTGACCATCGACTCCAGCGGCAGCTCCGCGATGCCTTCCTGTACGACGGCCCCGACGGAGTACGTCACGTCGACACCAGGAAGCGCCGTACGCAAACCGTCGAGCGGGGAGACAACCGAGGACGGGATGACGGTCGCGCTGCCGCCACCCTGGGTGCGCGCGTGCTGCGCGTTGTGCCCGATGATCGCCACCCGCGACAACGCCGACGCGTCCCACGGCAGCTCGCCGGTGTTCCGCACGAGCACCGAGCCCTCGGCGGCCGCCGTACGAGCGAAAGCGACGCCGTCCACGTCCGGCACTGATGCCGGCTTTTCGAAACCTTCGAGCGCACCGACGCGGGCGCCGAGCGCGATGATCCGCAGCACCTTCCGGTCGATCGCGTCCTCCTTGATCTCCCCGGAGCGCACCGCCTCGACCAGCGCGTCACCCCACGCACCCACCGGCCCGGGCATCGCCAGGTCCTGGGAGTGCTTGGCGCTTTCCAGACTGCGTACGGCGGTCCAGTCGCTGACCACGACGCCGTCGAAACCCCAGTCGGTGTTGAGCGGGGTCTCGAGCAGTTCGTTCTCCGACGCGGTGGCGCCGTTGATGGAGTTGTACGAGCTCATCACCAGCCATGCCTTGGCCTCGGTGACAGCCTTCTCGAACGCCAGCAGGTACAGCTCGCGCAGCGCCCGCTCGCTCACCACCACGTCGGCGGTGAAGCGCTCGGTCTCGAAGTCGTTCGCGATGTAGTGCTTCGGCGTCGCGCCGACACCGAGCTCCTGCACACCGGACACGTAGGCGGCGGCGAGCTCCGACGTCAGCACTGGGTCCTCGCTGAACGCCTCGAAGTGCCGCCCGCCGAGTGGTGACCGATGCAGGTTGATCGTCGGCCCGAGTACGACGTCCACGCCCTTGCGACGGGCCTCGAGGCCCGACACGACGCCGTACTGATGGGCGATGCCGACGTCCCAGGACGACGCGAGCGCGGTCGCCGACGGGAGGTTGAGCGACGGGTCGCGCTCGTCCCAGACGGCACCGCGCACGCCGCTCGGACCGTCGGACAGAACCATCGACCGCAGCCCGATCCCGGGCAGCGGATGGGTGGACCAGAAGTCCTGGCCGGTCAGGATCCGGACCTTCTCCTCGAGCGTGAGGCGGCCGAGCAGTTCTTCGAAGTCACCGGGTGTCGGGCTCATGCGTTGCATGCTACGCGCGAAAACCGAGTAGTGCTAGGTTTTGAAATATGACTGCTTCTTCCAGAGGTCCGTACGCGAAAGGCGTAGCCAAGCGGGAGGAGATCCTGACCAAGGCGCTCGAGGTGATCGCCCGGCACGGCTACCGCAAGACGTCCACGCGAGAACTCGCGGCCGCCGTCGGCCTGAGCGAGGCGGGCCTGCTGCACTACTTCGGGTCCAAGGAGCAGCTCTTCGAGGCGGTGCTGCGGGCACGCGACGAGGCCGACCTCGAGCGGCTCGGCGATGAGGACGTCGTCGGCGGCCTGGTCAAGATCGTCCGGCACAACCGCGACGTACCGGGCCTGGTCCAGCTCTACTCGACGTTCTCGGCCGAAGCCGGCGATCCGCAACACGGTGCGCACGAGTACTTCGTGGAGCGTTACCAGCGGCTGCGCGAGTCGCTGGCCGACAGCATCCGGACCCGGCAGGCGGCCGGAACGATCAGCACGGCCGCGGATCCGGAGAAGATCGCCACCCTGCTGATCGCCGTGTCCGACGGACTGCAGATCCAGTCACAGTTCAGCCTCGACGACGAGCCGGCTGAGGTGATGGAGCACTTGCTGGCCTTGCTCTGACTTGCTGTGACCTACTTGGCGTACATCACGGTGCCGAAGCCGGTCTGGTCGAAACCGCCGCTGGTCGAGCCGTAGTCGCCGCCGCCTCCCTCCGGCCTGACCTGCGCGGCCATCTGGGAGATGTACGGCACCGACAGGTACTTCCGCCGGGTGTAGTGGAAGTGCAGGATCTCCCACACCGGCCGGAGCTGACCGCGGCTCGCGCTGGAGATCACCGTGTGCTCCTGGTAGGCGCAGCTTTGCCCAGTGCCCCAGGTGTACTTGGTGAACGGGACGTCCTGGCCGAGGTTGTACTTGGCGACGTACTGCGCGGCCTTCATGAAGCGGTTGTTGTCATAGCCGTACAGATCCTCGCCCTGGTTCCAGGCCATCTCGCAGAACGCGCCCATCTGCCCGATGCCCATCACGGTGTGGCCCTGGTCGCGGCCCGACTCCTGCCACTGAGCCAATCCTTCCGAGTCGTACACGAACGGGACGGCGTGCTTGATCGAGCCGTTGCCGGCGCCGGTCTTGAAGTAGTTGACCGCCTGGTCGTACTTCGCCGCATCGTCGCAGAGAATCGCGATGGCCAGGATCGAGTTCATGTTGCACAGATCCCAGTTGGCCCAGTAGTTGGTGATACAGGCGTCGTTGTGATTGTTCAGGAACGAGTTGTTCATCGGGTAGAAGACGTTCAGCATCATCGTCTTGAACCGGGCCAGGTCGAAGCCGGAGTAGCCGCGCATCAGCTCGGCCACGTTCGCGAACTGGTATCCGTAGAGGCCGGCCGCCAGGAACCGGTCTGCGTTACCGCCGATTGAGGTGAGCGTGGACGACCACGCGTTGAGGATGTTGCGCGCGGTGTCGCCGTGCGCGGTCGAGCCGGTGATCCACCAGCGCAGGGCGTTCTGGTAGGCGGCGGCGATGTCGTTGTAGAGCAGGCCGTAGTTCTCGCCGGTGCCGCCGCGGATGACCGTTGCCTGCGGCCTCGCTGCCCAGCCCGACTGGGCGTGCGAGTTGGCGATCAGCTTGTAGTAGCCCGAGAGCCACGGATCGGTGCCGGCGGCAACTCTGACCTTCGCCCGGTTCAGGTCGCCCCAGTTGTGCAGAGCGCCGGGGTGGGTGAAGGTGGCGGGTGCGGCAGTCGCCGGCCCGTCCAGCATGGTGATACCGGCTGCGGCCGCGGCCGCACCTGCGGTGCCTTTGAGCAACGTACGTCGATTGAACTCCCTCATTGCTGTTCTCCTTGTGGGGCGGTTGTCACTGCACAGTCAGGATGAGGTCCTTCGTTGTCGTGCCCGCGGCGTTCGTCACGCTCACCGTGGCGGTGGACGTGCCGGGGGCGGTCGGGGTACCGGTGACGACGCCGGTGGTCTGGTCGACCACGAGCCCGGCCGGCAGGCCTTGTACGGCGAAACCCGACGGGAAGCCGGTCGCGGTAAGGGTGAGCACGACCGGGGCGCCGGCGGTGAGGCCGGCGGTGTCCGGGGTGGTGATGACAGGCGGGGTGTCGGTCGGCGCGGTCGCCGCGTCCAGCCAGCGCAGGTTCGTGACGTGCTCGTTGACGTGCATCGGCACCATGTCGGCGACCGTGAACCAGCGGGGCTTCTGCATCGTCGACGCCATCACGGTGCCGTTGACGACCAGGTTCTGGAAGGTGACGTCCTTGATGCCGCGAGTCTCGTCGTACCCGAGCATCATCGCGGTCTCGGCGTGCTGGCCCGTGTACGTGAGGTTCTTGACGTACACGCCCTCGATGCCCCGGCCGGCCGAGGTGTTGTACGTCTTGTTGTACGCGACGCGCAGGTGGATGAACTCACCCCAGCGGAAGTCCTCCACCCGGACGTTCTCGATCCGCACGTTGCGGACCAGGTTGCTGTCACCGGGGTTCAGCGCGATGCAGCCCTGGTACCACTTCTGCGGCTCGCGGTGGTCGAGGATGTCGACGTTGCTGATGGTGATGTTCTCCAGTACCTCGGGGTTGGCGGTGTTGCCGTGGGTGCCGACGTTGATCGGGTGCGCCACGTCCGCCCACAGGCTGGAGTTCGAGATGGTGACGTTCCGGGTGTCGCCGTAGTAGTCCCAGCGGTGGGTGTAGAGGGCGATGCAGTCGTCGGAGCAGCGCAGGAACGAGTTGTCGATCAGGATCTCGCTGCTGGAGAAGATGTCGATGCCGTCGCCCCACTGGCCCGCGCTGAAGTAGCCGAAGTCGGTGATGGACACCTGCTCCGACTGGCCGGCCGTGATCGCGTAACCGGAGACCAGGTCGAGCATCGAGATGCCGTCGACACGGATGTTCTTCGAGTCCACGATGGTGCAGCCGCCGGCCTTGGTGCCGTAGATCAGGCCGCGGCCGGTGAGCGCGGCGTCGGCGACGTTCTTGAAGTTCACCCCAGCCTTGAGTACGGCGCCACCCGCCAGATAGACCGTCTTCCCGCTCGGCACCACTACCTCACCCGTCGCGGTCGTATGCACGCCGGGGCCGAAGTAGATGACGTCCGGATCGTTCGGGTCGGGCGCGTCGACCTCGATCGGGCGGGTGAGCAGGTGCAGGCAGTCGAAGATCTCGCCGTTCACCTCGATCACGAGCTTGCGCGGGTCGGTCAGGGTGAACTTGAGCGTGCTGCCGTCGATCGCCGGCTGGATCCCCGCCGCGAGCGGCCGGATCCGCGCGGTGTTGATGGTGCCCTTGGTGTAGGTGACCATCACCTCGACCGGCCCGGCGAAGTCGAAGTACACCATCGACGACTTCAGGATCTTCCCGGAGCCGGTCTTGGCGTTGATCTCCTTGAGATTGACCGAGTACGCCGACACCGGCTGCCACGGGCCCGGCGCCGTACGCACCTTCACCTCGAAGGTGGTGGCCTGCGCGATGCCCACGGGGATCGGATAGGTCTTCAGTCTCGGCACTTTGGTCTCCGCGGTGTCGGCACTGGCGGCGCTGGTCTGGGACGTGAGGTAGCCGGCGGCGACGGTGGCGCCGGCGGCCTGCAGCAGACGGCGTCGGGTGAATTCTCCGGTCATCGGCAGGGGCTCCTTAGCTGATCGACACGTGGTCGAAGACGGTGGTGCTGAGGACGAACGGGTTGCGGGACGTGACCGCGAGTCCGGTGTGGTATGGCGCATCGCCGAAGCCCGGGATGCCGGCCGGCTCGCCGAGTGGGGTCCAGGTCTGGCCATCGGTCGAGGTTTCGGTGCTGAAGGTTTCGCCGACTCGCCGCAGTCTCAGCCAGCTCGCGGTGATTGACAGTTCGGTCGTGACCAGAGTGGTTGCCACGCGCAAGCGTCGTACGAATTGGAGCTTGTCGCTTGTGATGATCACGCCGGCCATCTGGTCGAAGGGGTTCAGCGACTTGGTCATGATCAGGCCGGATCGGCCGGATTCGATGCTGGCGATGCGGGCGGTGATGGAGTGGTCGCCGGCCCGGAGCGTGGAGACGTAGTGGGCCGTCATGCCCTGGTTGATGACGTTGAGATCGGTGCCGGCGCCGCGGACGGTGAAGCTGCCGTCGGCGTAGTTGGTGATACCGGGCGTGCGGATCGATAAGGCGCTATAGGTGGCCAGCTGTCGTTCGTCCAGCACGTAGTCGCCGAGGTCGCGGTATTCCCAGGGGGCCGGCGGCGGTGCGGCGACGGTCAGGGTGAGGCGCTTGGTTATGGTCGCTGCGATGAGGTCGACGGCGAAAGTGCCTTGTTCTGTTGGGTTTCCGCCGATTATGCCGGTGCGGGGATCGATGATGAGGCCTTGGGGGAGACCGGTTGCGGTGAACGTCGTCGGGTCGTTGGTGGCCTCGATCCGGTACTGGAAGGGCCTGGTCAGGTTGGCGAAGGCGGTGCTGGCGCTGGTGATCTCGGGTGCCGGCGGGGTGGGCATGATCGCACTGGCCGGGTTGGAGCTCGGGCCGGCGCCGGCGACGTTCGTCTTCGCGACGGTGTAGTGGTACGTGGTTCCGCGTACGCCGGTCGCGTCGCGGTAGCGGGTCTCGACGCCGAAGCCGGTCACGCCGGTGGCGATGGTCTTGTAGGGGCCGCTGGGTGTCGTACTGCGCTGGATCGTGAAGGTGGCGGAGTGGTCGAGGTCGGTCCAGGCGAGCTCGATCGCGCTGGTGTCGGCTCGTGCGGTGAGAGTGCTGACTGTGGTGTCAGGGCGTCGTACGGACCAGCCTGGTGCGGTCACGTTGTCGAAGGCCGCGGTGGTTGTTTCCTTGTCGCCCAGGGCTGAGCAGACGGCGATGCCGGCGTACAGCGGGGCGCCTAGGCGGAGCTTGGAGGAGCCGACTTCGGTCCAGGTGTGGCCGTCGGGGGAGATCAGGCCGGTGAAGGTGTTGCCCTTGCGGACGAGGCGGACCCAGTACGGACGGCGAAGCCGATAGCCGTCGCTGGCTGCCTCGACGTACGGCGCCTGGAGCGGGGTCGCGGATTCCGGCAGTGTGCCGAGGTTGGAGATGGGGAAGCCGGCGTTGACCGTGATCGCCTGCTGCTGGGACGGCGGAACGGTGGTGCTGCCTGTTGCTGTCGTCTTCGCGCCGGTTGCGGGGCGGACGGTCCACACGCCGCTCCAGGTGTGGAGGGGGAGGCCCTTGATCAGCATGGATGCGTGGGCGGAGTCCGGGTCGAGGGTCTGGCGCATCATCACGCCGAGGGTGGCGTACTGCGAACTGACCGGGTGCGCTACGCGGGCGGTGATGACGCCGTCGCCGTACATCGGGAGGTAGGCGAAGTGGAAGCTGTCGGTGGTGCCGCCGATGTCGGTGCCGCCGGCTTCGATCGTGAAGGTGTGGCCGTCGAAGTCTGTTCTTCCTGTGGAGGTGCTGATGTTTTTGTTTGCCCAGGGCAATCTCTGGCTGGCGACCGCGAGCGAGTCCTCGACCTTGTAGTAGTACGTGCGGCCGGCCTGTCTCGCCGTACTGTCGGTGTAGGTCGTCTCGGTGACGCCGGTCGCGATGGTCGTGTACGGGCCGCCGGACGTTGCCCGCTGGATGGTGTAGCTCGTCGCGTTGGACGACACCCAGGTGAGTACGACGCCGGCGGCTTCGCTGCGGGCGGTCAGGCCGGAGGGTGTGCCGATTCTTGTGTTGGGTGTCGCTCCGGCGTGGGTCAGGGTGCCGAAGCCGGGGTGGTCGTCGTTGGTGCCTTCGATGAATCGGTTGCCGTTGTTGCGGAAGACAACTTGTTCGAGGTACGGCGCCTTGAGGCCGCGACGGCCGACGTAGTGGCCGTAGGCAAGCTCATAGATCGGCTGGAACTGTCCTCGGTTGCCGGTGGCAATGGTGGTCTTGAGGTACTTGCCGGTGCGGTCGAGGTCGGTGGCGAACGGGACGCCGTCGTCGCCGAGGTTGTAGCGGGCGGTGTACTCGAAGCCCTTGAGGATTCGGTTGTCGAGCTGGCCGTAGAGGTCGACACCCTGGTTCCAGGCGACCTCGGCGACGTTGGCGAGCAGTCCGAGAGCGAGCTGAGCGTAGGCCTGGCTGCGGCCGCTCTCCTGACCCTGGCCGGTGGCCTCGACGACGATGTGGTCGATCCGGCCGTTGCCCGCGCCGGCGACGGCGTACCGGATCGCGTCCTCGAACATCACGCGGTCGTCGCAGAAGACGGCTATCGCGATGATCGCCTGGAGGGCGGCGACGTCCCAGTTGCCGTTGGCAAATAGCGCGTTGCCGGCGAAGGAGCGGTACCAGACCTTGCGGAAAGAGTCTCGGCAACGGTCGACGTCAGCTGCGGCCCAGCCGTCGTACTCGCGGAGGAGCTCGGCGGCGTTGACGAACTTGAAGCCCTGGAGGCCCGAGCCGAGCTGACCGTCCGCGCCGGTGATCGCCTGCAGGCTGGCGGACCAGACGTTGAGGATGTCGCGCGCTTTGTCGGCGTGCTTCTTGTCGCCAGTGACACACCACATGAGCGCGTTCTGGTATGCCGCGCAGGAGTCGCTGACCGCCTCCGCCATGAAGTTCGCCGGCCCACGACCCCACGAGGTGATGTGCCCGGTGTTTCGGACGACATAGTCGTACGACGATCGGGGGTGCGCGGCGAGGGCGAGAAACCCGTCGTACACCGGCGCCTGTCCGGAGGCGACGGAGGACCGCATGCGCTCGAGGTCCTCCGTGGTGTGGAGCAGCCCGGGATGAAGGAACCCTGCTGTGGTGGCCGAGTCGGTGGCAGCGGGGTCAGTGCTCGTGGCGTTGGCTGGGGGAGGGCCTTCGGCGAGGTGGGCCGCGGCGACCGCTCCACCTGCCGCGGCCAGCACCGTGCGACGACTCATCAAGGTCATGGTTTCTCCCTGGGGCGGTGGGGCGGGGGAAGCGGCAATCACCCTGCCGGGCGGGATTGGACCGGTCAATAGCAAGCGCTTGCCAAGAAAGTTTCGAGAGGTTTTTATCGATCAAACGCAGCTGGGTGAGGTGATAATTGGACCGGTCAACTCGACCTCGACGAAGGGCGCCCGCGCGAGTGGTCACGATCAAGGACGTTGCGCTGCGGGCGGGCGTCACCAAGCAGACGGTGTCCAACGTCATCAACCAGCGGCCGGTGGTGAAGCCCGCCACCCGGGAACGCGTGCAGCAGGCCATCGCCGAACTCGGCTACACGCCGAACCTGATCGCCCGCGGCCTCGCGACCGGGCAGTCGATGATGATCGGCCTGGTCGTGCCGACGTTGGCGAACCCGTTCTACACCGAGCTGATCGAGCGGCTCGAGCGCTGCCTGGAGGTCGACGGCTACGGCATCGCCCTCTGTACGACGGACGGCGACCCGGACCGGGCGACCCAGCAGCTCGTCACGCTCAAACGCCGGTACATCGACGGGCTGATCCTCTTCGACGACGGCAACGTCAGCCGCCACCTCGACCTGGTCCGGCAACTGGAGCTTCCGTTCGTCCTGTGCGGATCCGAGCCCGAGATCCCGGCCGGAACCCCGGTGGTGACCTTCGACCACGCCCGCGCGGGCTACCTGGCCGGCGAACACCTGCGCGAACTCGGCCATCGGGAGATCGCCGTCGTCGGGGAGTTCCCCGCTCACCGCATGCGCCTGTACGGCGCCGAGCGGGCGCTGGCGGAGGGTTCAATCGCCATCCGCCCGACGCGGATCGTCTCGACACCAGAGAAGTCGCAGCGTGGCGGCGTCCGGGCAGCAACCCAACTCCTGGCCGACCATCCAGAGGTCACCGCGATCATCGCGACCCACGACCTCCTCGCCCTCGGCGTCCTGCAGGCAGCCGGCGCGACCGGCCGCCGAGTCCCGGACGACCTCTCGGTCATCGGCATCGACAACATCGCCGCCGCCGCGTCCGCGGAGCCGCCGCTGACGACGGTCGCGTTCCCGATCGACCAGCTGGCCCAGGAGTCGGTCGATCACCTCCTCGGGCTGCTCCGCTTGACCCGCCCGGAGCCCGCCGCGGTCTCCCTGACCCCGCGCCTCGTCGTACGCGAAAGCACGGCTCCGCCGCACTAGCACCCGGGCCGGGTGGAGTGGCAGGGGATAGTTGGTGCATGGTGACGGATGAGGCTGCGGCGGGGGCTGTGGTTGGGCGGCGGGTGCTGACGAAGGAAATCTGGTTGGTGCTGGCGCTTTCGTTGGGGGCGTCCGGGGTGGCGGCGCTCATCTCGTTTACCGGGGTGTTGACGTCGAGTAAGCCGATCAGCGGTCAGACGGCGGTCATTGTGGGGTCCCGGGCGCCGGGGCGGCCTTGGCTGGATCTCGCGTGGCAGCTCTTCGCGATCGTGACGGCGCTCGTGCCGGTCGCGCTCGTCGCGCACTTCATGGCTCGCGGCGGCGAGTCGCTGCGCACAATCGGCTTCGACCTGCGGGACCGCCTCCGGGATCTTGGGCGGGGGACTGCGGTAGCGGCCTGCATCGGGGGTGCCGGGCTCGGGTTCTACCTGCTGGCGTACGCCTCCGGTGCGAACCTGAGCGTCGATCCGGCGCAGCTTCCGGACAACTGGTGGCGGATTCCGGTCCTGGTCCTGGTGGCGGCGCAGAACGCCGTACTCGAGGAGGTCATCGTCCTCGGGTACCTGAACCGGCGGCTCGATCAGCTCGGATGGTCACTTCGCCGTACGACGATCACCAGCTCGCTGCTGCGTGGTTCATACCACCTCTACCAGGGCCTCGGTGGTTTCGCCGGCAACGTCATCATGGGCGCCATCTTCTGCTACCTCTACCGCCGCTGGGGTCGCGTCATGCCCCTGGTCGTCGCCCACACCCTGATCGACGTCGCCGCGCTGGTCGGGGCGACGTACTTGATCGGTAAAGTCGGCTGGCTCCCACACTGAACCGGTCTAGCCACGTAACCGACGGGTGCTTTATCAGGTTGTGATGGCGTGACAGTCAACGGGGAAACTACGAGCCTGCCCACCATCGATCCGGGCCTCGCCGCGGCGGCACTCGCCGTCTACGCGCACCGCCACGAAGTCGTCCATCTGCTGTACGCCGCCTCCGACGAGCCAGACGCCCTGACCCGGATCGCCGCCCTGCTCAGCGTCGACGAAGCCACCATTGCCCGCGTCCTCGACCAGCCGCTGCGCTGGATGCTGCCCCAGTTCCGCACCGAACTCGACACCATCGCAGCAACCCCACCCGAACTAGCCGCAACCGCAGCCGAACCACCCCCGGGGTAGCTCAGGCGACGGTGCCCGCGGTGACCAGGCCACCGTCGATGATCATGTCCTGGCCGTTGATGTAAGACGCCTCGTCGGACGCGAGAAAGGCGACCGCGGCGGCGACGTCGTCCGCGGATCCGATCCGGCCGGCCGGGATCGCCCTGACCACGGCCGCGTGCGCCTCGGGCGTCACGTTGCCGTGGAACATCGGCGTCTCGATGTAGCCGGGGCTGACGGAGTTGACCCGGATCCGCCGGGGTGCGAGCTCCGCGGCGAGGGTGTGAGCAAGGTTGTGCACGGCCGCCTTCGTCGCGGCGTACACGGAGGAGCCGGGCAGGCCGCGCTGGATCGTCCAGGAGGCGTTGATCACGATCGCCGCGCCGTCGGACAGCAGCGGGAGCGACTTCTGGACGGTGAAGAACACGCCTTTGAAGTTGACCTCCACGACTCGGTCGAACTCGGCCTCGTCGGTCTCCTCGACCGGCCGGAACGCCGCCACGCCCGCGTTTGCGAACACGACGTCCAGACGGCCGTAGCGCCGGTCGATCGCGCTGGTGAGCGCATCGAGGTCACCAACCTGAGCGGTGTCGCCGGGTACGGCGAGGACGCCGCCGCCAAGGCTCTCGGTGGCGGCGTCGAGCCGGGTCTTGTCGCGTCCGGTGATGATCACCTGAGCACCCTCGGCCAGCAACCGCCGGGCAGTGGCCAGGCCCATGCCGCTGGAGCCGCCGGTGACGAGCGCGATCTTGCCGTTGAATCGGTCAGTCATGAGTCCAGCGTGCTGGTCGTTGCGCGTGGCAACCAGTGCGCAGTCAACCTGGGTGTGGCACCACCAGGCTACGGGCGCGGGGTGTAGAGCTCGAGGTGCCAGTGCGGGTGCTCGGTCACCGTCAGCGTCGTCATGTCGAAGAACAGCTCACCGGCTTCCGGGTGGTTGACGGCCTTCACTGCCTGCCCCAGTACGGCGACCTGGTGCTGCGCCCACAGCTCAGCGAACTCGGGGCTCGCTTTGGTGAGCTCATCCACCACGCGACCAAATTCCGGGTCGTCGGGAGCGTGCGCTGCGTCGGCACGGAAGGCCGCAACAACGGCGGGTGCGACTGAGGCCCAGTGTGTGTGCATACCGCGGTACCGGGGGTTGGTGAAGAACGAGATCAGGCAGTTGCGGTCGGCATCGTCGTACCCGAAGACCGTGCGGGTCGCGTCGTTGATCGCGAGTAGGTTCCAGTACCGATCGCGCAGGATCGCCGGCCGCGGCGACCACGCGGCGACCAACCGCCGCAACTCGGGTGTCACCTCAGACTGGATCGGCCTGTCCAGCGGTGGGTTGAGTCCGGCGAGCACGTACAGGTGTGCGCGTTCCGGTGCGTTGAGGCGCAGCGCCTTGCCGATCGCGTCGAGCACCTCGCCCGAGACTTTGATGTCTCGCCCTTGCTCCAGCCAGGTGTACCAAGACACGCCGACACCCGCCAGCAGCGCGACCTCCTCGCGCCGCAATCCCGGCGTACGGCGCCGCCCGGCATCCGGCAAGCCGACATCAGCCGGTCCAATCGCCGCCCGCCGCGCCCGAAGAAACTCCCGCAACTGCTCCCGGCGCCCTGTCACCACGCCACGCTAGCAAGGCGACTCGGTCGCATCGGATAGCGCCGCGGCCCGGAAACCGACATCGTCGTCTTCCTCGCGCCCTGAGTGGTCTCAGAGGTTGAACAGGCTGGTGGCGTTTTGCCACATGATGGCTTCGTGTTCGGTGGGGGTCAGGTTGGCGGCGTCGAAGGTGGCCAGGGCTATCGAGGGGTCGATCAAGGTGGCGTCGGTGCCGAACATGAGGCGGGACGGGCCGATGCGGTCGAGGATCCAGCGGATGCGGCCGGCTTCGGGGGCTGACCAGCAGGGTTCGAACCAGATGCGGTCGCTGCGGGAGGCGGCCTCGGGGACGAGTGGCCAGCCTGCCGCGCCCATGTGGCCGGCGATGACGCGGGCGTCGGGCACGGCGGCGGCGACGTCGGCGAGGTCGAGGAGGTTGTCGCCCCAGGTATGAACCAGGGTGGGCAGGCCGAACTCGCTGGTGAGTTCGATCGCGGCTCGCATGGCGGGGGAGTCGATCGGGGTCCGGCTGTAGTCGGTGTGGATCTTCGCGCCGACCCATCGCGTATCGCCAGCCAGCTCAGTCAGATCGGCGCGCGCCTCCTCCGGCCGCCGAGGGTCGACCACGATCATGCCGCGCAACCGCGGGTCGGCCGGGAGTTGTGACGCCAGTGAGCGGTTCCCGGCCGGAGCGTCGTACACGATGGCTTCGATCGCGGACACCAGCTGGATGTCGATCCCGAACCGATCGAGCAGCTCGCTGTTGACGGCCAGACTTCCAACGTCCATGGAGAAGAACCAGGGACCCCAATGAGCGTGCACGTCGATGATCATGCGAGCTCCAGGAGGTTGCGGCTGCCGACCTGGGCGATCTCGTCCGGGGTGAGCTTGGACGTGAGGAGTCGCCGTACGACGGCGTTGGTCTCGTGGAACGGCGTCCGGCAGCCGAGGACCAGGCGCTCGGCACCGACCTCGGCCGCGACGATCTCCAGCGAATCCGGCCCGGTCAGCATCCGCGTCGACGTCAGGAACCCCGGCTCCGCACGAGCCAGTACGACGTAATCGCCCAGATGATAGAAGTGCGTGTCGAGGAACACGACCCGCGCCCCGAGCCCCCGGAACGGTGCACTCACCTTGCGTACGTCGCCCTCGACGAAGATGGTCAGCCCCGCCTCCACCAGCAGCCGTACGACGTGCTCGAAAGCGGGAAACCCCGGCTCCACGCCCTGCTTCTCCGGCGCCAGCCGGATCACCCCAGACCGGCCCGCCAACCGCTCCAGCTCCCGCTCGGCCCCCAATGGATCCCGAAGATCCAGCACCGGACACCACGACCAACCGTTGTCCGAGGCAACAGCGTCCGCCTCGTCGTTCCCACTCGGTACGTCGAAATGCACCGCCCGCAGCGACGACACGAGCCCGCCGGAGACGCCGGTCGCCTTCATCACGTCGCGCACCGCCGAAGGATGCGACCAGCGACCGGTCGTCACGTCATGGCCGACCAGCACATCGCAATCCAGCAGCAGAGGTACGTCGTTCATCGCGCCTCCCGTGCCAACGCGGCATGGACCTTACGAACTGCGGCCACAATGTCGTCGATATCAGCCGAGGTGTAGTTCTCGTTCCACGGCAGCACCAGCAGCCGCCGCTCGATCAGCTCCTCGGCGTTGGGACACAACCCCGGCGGATAATCGACGTCCTGCAACGGAAACCGAGACTGTCCGTACGTCGACCGCTCGCGCAACGCCGGCGCGGCATACAACGGACTAGTCAGATAACCCCCATTCGCCGGCACACCCTCCGCAGTCAGCGCAGCCGCCCACTCATGCAGCTCTCCCGCGACTGATGGATCGAGAATCAGCGGATACTGCCAATACACATGATCACCATCGTCAGGAGGCGTCGTGATTCCGGACAGTCCGGCGATCCCGGCCGTCGCCCGCGCAGCCGCCGTACGGCGATCGTCGACCACGCCCCGCAGCCGCGCCAACTGGGCCCGGGTGACCGCGCCGACCAGCTCGGTCATCCGGTAGTTGAGCGCAAGGAAGAGATAAGTCCGCTCGTCCGTGTCGCGCGGCCATCCCTTGTCGGAGAACAGCCGCATCCGTCGGGCCAATCCAGCGTCGTCGCTGACGACGAGCCCACCGTCGCCGGCGCTGATGTGCTTCGTCTGCTGCAAGCTGAAGCAACCGATGTGCCCGATGCGCCCGACATACGTGTCGCCGACCGGCGCGAGGTACGCCTGCGCGCAGTCCTCGATCAGCACGATCCCGTGCCGGTCGCACAACTCCCGCAGCTCAAGAACAGGCGCCGGCTTGCCGAACAGGTGCACCGCCATCACAGCCTTGGTGCGCTCAGTGATTGCAGCTGCGACAGCGGAGACGTCGAGGTTCCCGGTGAGCGGGTCGACGTCGGCGAACACCGGTACGGCGTTCTGCATCAGGATCGGGAACACCGTGCCCATGTCGCTGATCGGCGTGGTGATGATCTCGTCACCCGGCTCCGGGTCGACCGCGGCGACTGCGAGATGAAGCGCCGCCGTCCCGGAACTGCACGCGACCGCATGCGACGCACCGAGCAGCTCCGCGAACTCCTGCTCGAGCCCCGGCACCTCGGTGCCCCAGGTGGCGGAGAGCATGCCGCTACGCAGCACCCGCTCGACCGCCTTGACCTCCTCGTCGCCGAAGCGGCGACCGGAGGCATCGGCCACCGACGGCAGGGGAGTGGTGCGCACCGGGGTCCCACCGTCGCGGGCCAGCTTGTCCATCACGGCATTCCTTTGCTCATGGCAACGGTAGTTGGACGAGGTCGCGGTCGGCGAGGCCCCAGACGCGGTGCTGTGGCGCGCCGCGCACCGGCGACAGCTGTGGAACGGTGTACCACCCGTCGCCCAGCTTGTTCACCAGCAGCTTCGCCGCCGCGAGGCCCGGCCCGAGCTGATACAGGTTGCCGCCGAAGTTCGTTTCACAATAGACCCCGGTGTTGTCGGTGTAGATCTCACCGTAACCGGACAGCTTGTTGCTCCCACGTACGACGGCCTTCGTCGCGAGGTTGTAGGTGAACGGAAGTGTACGGCGAGCGATCAACCTCCGTGCGAATCGCTTGTCCACAAGGGCCTCCGGGACATCGATGACAGTTTTACGGTCATGGCTGAAATTACCCGGCAGATTACGCGCGGGCCCGATCGACCGTCAATCGGTCGATGCAGAGGGTGTGGAAAACTCAGAGGTGGACGCGGTAGATGACCAGCGGGCGGCCGCTGCCGGGGCCGATCTGGGTGCCGGTCGCGTCGGCGAGACCGGCGCGTTCGAGGCGGTTCAGGACCCGGCGCGCCGTACGCGGCTGAATGCCCAGGTGGTCGGCGACGCTGCGGGTGGTCAGGCCGGAGTCCGGAGTGGCGTGGACCATCTCCTGAAGCTTCTCGAGAGTCGCCTTGGACAGTCCGGCGCGTTGGGCGAGCAGTTGAAGCTTCGTCCGCTGTTGGGCGCGCGGTGCGGCGCCTCCGGCCAGCACGAGGTCGATGTCGTTGCGGAGTGAAACCACTGCCGCCGTACGCCCGGCCGTCTTCGCACGCCCCAGCGCGCGCCGAGCCAGTGCCTCCGTCTCGGTGCCAGAGCCGCCGATCCCGAATCCGATCCGGACCGGCCCGAACCGCTCCTTGAGCCTGGTCAGCATGCCGAGCTCGGTGAACGAAGCGGTCGCCTGCTCCAGCGGGCCGCGTGTCGCCACCACCAGATAGCGCTTGTCGTCGTACCGGATGACGCTGCCGCCGAGCGAGCCGGCCTCGCGTCGCAGCGCCTGCTCGCCCTCGGCGGCGATCTCGACCAGACCGAGCGCGATCTGCGCATCGTCACTGCGCAAAGCGTCGTGCCGCAGCAACAATCCGTTCACCGCCGCACGCACCGAATGCACCGACGGCGCCAGCCGGACGGCGGTCCGCTCGGTCCGCAGTTTCTCGTACGCCGACCGCAGACAGGTCACCGCGATGGTCGCCTGAGCCTCGCGATGGAAGGCAACCACGTCATCGGAGCTCAGCCCAGGACGATAAGGCAGCACCTGGACATCGCGGGTCGGCAGACCCACCTCTTCCAGCGTCTCCCGGACCTGTGCGTCGCCCAGCACGTCGATGCTCATCGAAGTCACGTCGCGGCCCTCGCGCAGCAGCTGCACCAGAGAACGCATCAAAGTAGCGCCGGTGTATTCGACGTACGCCGCCGGGCGGTCGAGGAGGTCGGCGGCGGCGGCGATCTGATACGGAACGACGCCGGTGAAGAGCCACGCATCGACGCTGGGTGGCGCCTCAGCCATCACTTTCGGTGTATCGGTCTCGCGTCGGTACCGCAGCGGGACCACCTCCACACCGCGCAGACCCGAGCAGATCCGGCTGGTGGAGGTGACCAGGTCGGACGGACCGACGATGCCGATCGTCGTCACCATCGCGGGCCACCCCCTCGTCCAAGCTGTCCAGCGCCTCAGTCTCACCAGATCAGCACCCCGCTGCAAGAACGCGCGCCGGTCACGGCGGGCTCTACTGTCGAGAACGCGATGGCGGCTCCGACGTAGCAGGTGAAAGGTCGGAGGTGCCTGATGAGCCGAGTACTGCGGACGTATCTCACGCTGGTCGCGGTGTCGACGAGCGCCTCGTCGATGATCTGGGGTGTCAACACCCTGTTCCTGCTGGACGCGGGACTGAGCATCGGCGAGGCGTTCGCGGCGAACGCTTTCTTCACCGTGGGGATGGTGCTGTTCGAGGTCCCGACCGGTGTCGTCGCCGACACGGTTGGACGGCGTACGTCGTACTTGCTCGGCTCCGCCACCTTGTTCGGGTCCACCTTGCTCTATCTGCTGCTGTGGCACACGGGTGCGCCGTTCGCGGCTTGGGCGGTGGCGTCGGCGCTGCTCGGGCTGGGGTTCACGTTCTTCAGCGGTGCGACCGAGGCCTGGCTGGTCGACGGGCTGAACGCGACCGGGTACCGGGGCTCGCTCGACGGGGCGTTCGCGAAGGGCCAGATCGTCAACGGCATCGCGATGATGGGCGGCACGATCGGTGGCGGTCTGCTGGCGCAGTGGACGAACCTTGGTGTGCCGTACGTCGTACGTGCGGTACTGCTCGGTGTCACTTTCGTGGTTGCGTGGCGGTCGATGCACGACATCGGCTTCACCCCGAAGCCGCGAGTGTCGGTGCTGGGGGAGATGCGCGGAATCCTGCGCGCTTCGCTTGATCATGGCTTGCGCAACCCGCCGGTGCGTTGGCTGATGCTCGCGTCGCCCTTCGCCGCGGGTGTGAGTATCTACGGCTTCTACGCCGCTCAGCCCTACCTGCTGCAGCTCTACGGCAGCACCGACTCTTACGCGATCGCGGGACTCTCCGCCGGTCTGGTCGCCGGTGCTCAGATCGTGGGTGGTGCCACGGCATCGATGGTGGCGGGCGTCTTCCGGCGTCGTACCTCCGTGATCCTCTTCGCGACTGGCGCCACCGCGGTGGTGCTCGTGCTGATCGGCCTGATCACGAACTTCTGGATGGCTCTGGTGCTCCTCGCGATCTGGTCCGTGTTGTTCGCGGCGACCACTCCGGTCCGGCAGGCACTCCTGAACAGTCTGATTCCGTCGGCCCAGCGAGCGACCGTCCTCTCGTCGGACAGCCTGCTCGGATCCGCCGGTGGTGTCGTCATCCAGCCGGCGCTGGGCAAGGCCGCCGACGCCTGGAGCTACGGGCCGGCGTACCTGCTGAGCGCGTGCATCCAGCTCCTCGCGATCCCGTTCATCCTGCGGGCTCGGGGGGTGACGGAGCGTGATGATCGGCGTACCATCCACGCAAGGGCAGAGGCGGTCCAGGGGTGGGCGCGATAGCCCTTGGGGGCTTTCATGAACGTGCCGGGCGACGAGTGGGGCGTGCCGGAGGAGATCCGGTTCGCTGTCGTACTGAACGGCGGCGTCAGTCTCGCGGTCTGGATGGGCGGGGTCGTCCGCGAGATCGACCGGGTCACACGCGGGCTCGGCCCGTACGGTCGTCTGCTGGAACTGGTCAATGCCAAGGCTCGCGCCGACGTCATCGCCGGTACGTCGGCAGGCGGGATCAACGGAGCCGCGTTGGCGCTGGGCCAGGCCAACACCTGCGCGGACGTCGGGTTGATGCGGGACCTGTGGGCCGAGCAGGGCCGGATGGACTCGCTGCTGCAGCGGCCGTTCAAGGGATCACCGGCGTCACTGCTGCGCGGCGACGACTACTTCCTGCCGAAGCTGAACGACGCGATGCGGCAGCTGTGCAAGCCGTGGGATGCGACCGACAGCGCTGAGCATCCGATCGAGCTGATCATCACGACCACGCTGCTCAATGGCGCGCGAACGGTGACGGTCGACTCGCTCGGCCAGCAGTTGCCGCAGATGGTCCACCAGGGACACTTCACCTTCAGGCGCGACGACGAGGCCGTCGGGGTGCACGACGACTTCGCTCCCGGACCGGGCCGGAATGTGCCGGCGGCGCTGGCGATGGCCGCCCGGTGTACGGCGGGCTTCCCAGTGGCGTTCGAGCCCTGCTTCGTGCCGGCCCGCGGCCGAGCCGGTACGACGGCCCCACCCGGTGACCGGCCGATCGATCTGACCGATCCGGACCGTCGGCCTGACCTCGGGCAGTACGTGTCGTGGCGGACCGCGGGGCCGGCCGAGGAGATGCCGCCAGACCGATCGCGGTACGCCGTGGACGGCGGCCTCCTCGCGAACACACCGACCCAAGCCGCGCTCGATGCGATCGCCCGGATGCCGGCCGGTGACCTGGTTCAGCGCGTGATGCTGCTCGTCTATCCGCATGCGCCGGTGAACCATCCGGATCCGCCAGATCTCTCCGACGAGCCGCCGACCGTCACCGACGCGATGGGCGGCGTCCTCGGTGCGCTGCTCAGCCAGGGCAGCCGGACCTTCGTCGACGAGGTCGAGAAACACAACCAGGCGGCACGGGCCCGCCGTGGTACCCGGCTCGACATCATGGGCGAGATCACGGACCGGCCTGCGGACGCTGGCCCGCTGCGTCTTCACGCAGTACCGCAACCAGCGCATCAGGCGTGCGGCCCGTGATCTCGCCCAGCGCGTTCAGCCACCCGCGGACTGGTCGGTACGACGGATCGCAGCGGCGGTCCAGGCAGCACAGGTCCAATGGACGGAGGAACGGGCGGAACTGCCGTATGTCCCGGCCGAATTCCCCGAAGACACCGGCGAAGCGGCGCCATACTGGCGTTGGGGAATCACCGCGGCGCTCGATCTCGGCGACGCGGCGATGGACCTGCTGCATCGCCTGATCGGAATCAGCTCCGACCCGGACACCTGTACCCGGCTCGCCGACGACCGGAGGAAGGTCAGCAGGGCGAGGGACGACCTGCAGGCCCTTCGCGAGGCGATGGACAGTCCTTGGGTGGACGACGAGACCCTCAGCACACTGCGACCCGGGACGGACTACTGGAAGCTGCGGCTGGCGCACTACGCCCGCGCGGTGGCCGGGGACGACGATGGCGCGGCCACTGAGCTGATCCGCAGCGCCGAGGAAGCGGTCATCGGGTTCGAGACCTTCGAGGACACCCGCGAGTGGGTCCGCGATCGCGCCGGCCGGCCCGATCGCGGCGACCGTGCCGGGTCCAATTTCGACGTACGGCGTGAGGTGCGCAGGGCCGCGCAGGTCGAGGCATTCGCGCGGCTCTACAAGCTGATACCGACGGGCGCCCCAGGTGTGCGCGCCAACAACGCGGTGGGGGTCATTGTCGAGGCCGTCGTGAGTGCGCTCGACGTACTGAACAGGTTGTCGGACGCGGTCGCCGAGGTGGGCGCACTGACGCAGTGGCGCAAGGTGTTCGGCGACATCGAGGGGGAGGACGTCGAGCAGCGGGTTCTGACGCGGCTGCTGTGGTTGCACATCGCGTCGTGGACGCTCGCCGACGAGAGTGGTGCGTCCAGCTCGCATCCGGTGGACCTGGTGCAGATCTCGTTGCAGACGCAGAACCATTTTGCCGAGCAGTCGACCACCGCCGACGACAAGGTCGGTGGGATGTCGCTCAACCGCTTCGGCGGATTCCTCAAGCGATCGTGGCGGATGAACGACTGGGCCTGGGGCCGGATGGACGCCGCCACCATGCTGTGTCAGGTCATCCTGTCGCCGGAGCGACTGCGTCGGCGCAGCGTCCAGCGCAGGCTGCGTGGCGAGGCCGAGACCGCGGAGGAATTCGTCCAGAAGCTGGTCGGGACGTTGTTCGGAGGGCCGCTGCCCGAGCAGCTTCAACGTCTGCGCGCGGTCGCGGTGGACGAACTGAAATCGGCGTACATGCCGGATCGGGACCTGCCGGCCAGCCTGCCCAGTCTCGCCGCGCTCGCGGCGTGGGCGGTGCACCTCCGGGCCGCGGTCGAGGAGCTTCCCTCCATCGCGGCGGCGGTGAAAGCCGACCGGATCGACCGTGCGAACCCGTCCTCGAAGGGCGAGCTCTTCCTGATCCAGAACAGTTCCTTGCTGAAACAGCTCGAGATCACGAAGCCGCCGGCGGACTCGGCTCCGCTGTCGGCCGACGAGGTGGACCGCGGCCTGCAGGCGTTGCGGGCGTTCGATCGCGCCGGGGTCGGTCGCGAGCCGCTCGAGGAGGAGTCACGCAGCGATCAGCTGATCCGTACGGCGGCGACCGCGGCCAGCGTCGCCGTCACTGTTGCCGACAGCAACCGTTCGGGCCTGGGTGCGATCAAGCCCGTCACCCGGACACTGCGCGGCGGCATGCTGATGCCGTACTGGACCATCCTGGGCCTCGCGGCGGGGACCACCATCGCCCGATTCCTTGCCGTGCTGACGCTGGCCGGAGGAGCGCTGCTCCTGGCGCTCTCCTTGCTGGGCGGCATCGACGGCTGGGCGTCGGGACCGGCGACCGCGATCGGGGTCGGCGCCTTGCTGACCGCCTTCGGCTTCGCCGCGCTGCGGACCGGGACGTTGCTGCACAGCGTCGTACTGCTGACACCTCTGATACCACTCGTCGCCTTCGCGGTCGACGGCTGGAACAGTGGCGACGACGGTGGGAAGTCCCGTTCGCTGGCGGTGGCTGGGACGATCATCGCGTTCGCGTTGGCACTCATGCTGCTGGGCAGCCTGCCGTCGGAGACGATGAGCCCGGTCGCCGCGGTGTATCGGTCCCTGGACCGGCTTCTGCGGCGCTACTTCCCGAAACAGGCCAAGAAGGAGCTCTCGACGCGGAAGCGGTTCTGGTTGCGCGTCCTCGCCGGCTGGGTCTGGATCGCGCGCGTGATCGCTTCGCTCGCGCTCCTCGCGCTGGCCGTCTACGCTCTGGTCGAGCTGGCTTTCTGGGTGTTCGACCAAGCCCCGACGTGGCAGGACCACCGCATCTGGCTCTGGGTCATCACTGCGGCGCTCGTTCTGGTCGGCTGCGCGGTCGGCTACTGGACGGGGTGGCGGTTGCGATCGTGGAACGAGCTGAGCGACGGTACGAGCGTCGTCTACCGGATCCGCGGGGTCCATCAGTCGAGTGGTGTCGCCGCGACCTGGTCGGTGATCTACGGCACGTGCTACGGGCTCGTCGCGGCCGGAATCATCACCTGGTGGCCGGACCAGCCGAACTGGGTCTGGCGCTCAGCCCTCGCCACCGCTGTCATCTTCGCCCTGCTCCTCCTGTACGTCGTACCGATCACTGTGCTGACCGGATCGGTACGACGGATCCGCGAACGCCTGCTCAGGGACAAGAAGAACGCCGTACTCCAGTGGCCCGCCCAGGACGAGAGCCCAGACGAGGTGGTCGAGCTGCTGTGGAAGAACGATGTCCGCTTCCGCTGCCTGCTCACCCGATCCAGTCCAGACGCCACCAGCCTCAAGCTCACCCGCACGGGCCGCCGCCTACGGGAGACACTTGATCAGCTCAACTGAGGCCGCGAGCCGGTGGCTGGGCGAACTCGGTGAGTTTGCCGGTGGTCAGGCGCATTCGGACCAGCGTCTCGACTGTGGTGGTGGCTGCGGCGACGCCGTCTACGACGCTGACGCCTAGGTTGGCCGAGAGGTCGTGGCAGAGGTCGGCCATGCCGGCGCAGCCGAGGACGATGGCGTCGGAGTGGTCGCGGGTGAGGGCTTTCTCGCAGGTGCGGAGGATGGTCGTCCAGGCGTTCGGGTCGGTATCGAGGTCGAGGACCGGGATGTCGCAGGCATGGATGCCCAGGCACTGGCGCTCGACGCCGTATGCGAAGGTCAGGTCGCGGGCGTGCCCGACGGTGCGGGCGATTGTGGTGACCACGCTGAAGCCGCGGCCCAGGTACGACGCCGTTCGCATGGCGGCCTCGGCGATGCCGACGACCGGGCCGCGGGCCAGCTCGCGGGCCGCCTTCAGGCCGGGGTCTCCGAAGCAGGCGACGACGTAACCGTCGTACCCCTCGGCCTCACCCCGTGCGACTTCCTCCAGCAGGCCCGGTACGGCGAGGGCGTCGTCGGTGTGGCTCTCGATCGCCGCGGGTCCTTGCCGGGGATTCACCGCGTCGACGGTCACGCCCGGACCGGCAACGGCCCGGGCGCACTTGCCGATCATGGCGGTCATCGACGCTGTGGTGTTGGGGTTGATGACCTTGATCCGCATCCCCGTCACGAAGGTCACGCCGCCGCAGTTGCCGGTACGGCGACCCTCGCGCCGACGTCAGCACGTTTCGCCAGCACCGTGTAGACGGCGAAGCCGATGCCGCAGCCGATGAACCAGCTGTAGTCGCTGATCCACAGCGCCGTACCGATCCAGCGCGGCACCAGCACCGAGGCGACCGAGACGAGACCGGCGGCGATCACCGACTGAACCGCGACCGGGTTGTAGCCCTTGCGGTAGTAGTACTCGCCGCTCTCCTCCATCGTGAACAGGTCGTCCACGACCACCTTCTGCTTGCGGATCAGGTAGAAGTCCGCGATCAGGATCCCGAACAGCGGGCCGATCAGCGCACCGAGGATGCCGAGCGTGTAGTGGATCGCGGTGTCGTTGTTGTACCAGTTCCACGGGGTGAGGATGACTGACCCGACGGCCGCGATCATGCCGCCCATCCGCCAGCTGATCTTCTGCGGGCTGACGTGGGAGAAGTCGAACGCGGGGGAGATGAAGTTCGCCACGATGTTGATGCCGACGGTCGCGGTGACGAAGGTGGCCGCGCCGAGCAGGATCGCGAAGGTGCTGTCGATCCGCTCGACCGTCTTGATCGGGTCGGTGAGGAGTTCGCCGTACACCGGGACCGTGGCGCCGGCGGTGAGGACGGTCAGCAGCGAGAAGAAGACGAAGTTGACCGGCAGTCCCCAGAAGTTGCCCTTCTTCACGCTGTCGAAGCTCTTGCCGTACCGGGCGAAGTCGCCGAAGTTGAGCATCGGACCGGAGAAGTACGAGACGACCAGGGCGATCGCGCCGAGCATCGTGCCGACGGTGGTCCAGCCGGACAGGGTGTGGTTGGACAGGTTGAGGTCGATGGCGAAGTCCGATTTGACCAGCAGGTAGATGCAGAGCGCCAGCATGGTCACGTAGACCGCCGGGCCGGCCAGGTCGATGAACTTGCGGATCGTCTCCATCCCGCGCCAGAACAGCGCGGCCTGGGCGACCCAGAGGATCGCGAAGCTGACGTAGCCGAGCAGCGACAGCCCGAGGAAGCCGTGGACGTCGGCATCCGCCCAGGGGCCGAGCCCGGGCCAGAGCTTGAGGAACACGATGTTCAGCGACTCCGCGGCGAGGAAGGTCTGCACGCCATACCAGGCGACCGCGATCAGGCCGCGGATGATCGCCGGGATGTTGGCGCCGAGTACGCCGAAGGAGACGCGGCTGATCACCGGATACGGAACGCCCGTGACCTGGCTGGGTTTGGCGACCAGGTTGCAGAAGAACTGCACCAGGCAGATGCCGGCGATCAGGCAGACGAACACCTGCCAGCTGGTCAAGCCGAGGGCGAACAGGCTGCCGGCGGTCAGGTAGCCGCCGACGCTGTGCACGTCGGACATCCAGAACGCGAAGATGTTGTAGCTGCCCCAGGTTTGTTTCTTCAGCGGCGCCAGGTCTTCGTTGGTGAGCCGGGGGTCGGTCATGGTCTGCTCCTCGGGCCGGGCCGCGGGCGGAGTCGTGCGGCCAGTGCACCGAAGCTAGGAACCGGTCGTTTCGCCGGCCGGCGTCGCCGGTAAACGCCGGGTTTCCGTTCAAATATAGGAAACGCGGGATTACGCAGGGTCAGCGAAGCATTCCGGATCCGTGGCGAACTCCGCGATCGCTTCCTTGAGGTGTGCATAGTGCCGGTCGGACTCCGCAACCAGGGCGTCGGCGTCGCGGGCGGCGTACGCCTCGAGCAGCCGCGCGTGGTCGGTGTGGAAGGCAGTCCGCTCGTGCGCGGGTACGCGCGACATCGGGCGGGCCGGCTCGGTGATGTTCCAGGCCGACTCGTACATCCGGATCATCCGCCGCATCCCCGACGGCCGGATCAACGCGAAGTGGAACCGGCGGGTCGCCGCGGCGTACGCGCGGTCGTCGCCGGCCTGGCCCTGTTCTTCGAGGGCTGCCTCGATCTCCTCCAGGTCTGCTCTGGTCGCATTCACCGCGGCTGCCCGCAGCGCGGCGGCCTCGAGCGCCTGGCGTACGTCGTACAGCTCCTGGAACTCGAGGTAGGTCAGCTTGGCGACGCTGTACCCGACATGCGGCCGATGCTCGACCAGGCCTTCGCCGCGCAGTGTTTTGAGCGCCTCCCGGACCGGAATCGCGCTCACGCCGAAGAACGCCGCGACCTCGTCGATCGGGATGCCCGTCCCCGGCGGCTGCTCCCCGGTCAGGATGGCGTGCCGCAAGTCCGTTTCGACATGCGGTTGCTCCCCGGCGGCGGCCGTCCGCACCAACCGCGAGGCGAATCCCGACCGACCACGCATCCGGGCACGATAAGCCCCCGGCGTTTCCGCGCGGTAACGCCGTCCCAGCTCACGGACGGCGCGGTGGAGGAGCAGGTCAGCCCGCTCTGGACTTCCCGTCCTTGACCGACGAAGAGTTGCATCGACGAGCACGGCATCCACGGCACCGCAGCGAGGAGCTGACATGGCAGACCCCTACGAGTTGCGCTACGGATCGAAGGCGTACGACGCTCCGGAGCAGTGGACCGAGGTGCTGTCGCACCAGCTGGCCCACCGGTCGGTGCGCTCGTACCGGCCCGATCCGGTCCCCGACGAGACGTTGACGGCTCTGATCGCCGCCGCGCAATCGGCTCCGACGTCGGGCAATCTCCAGCTGTGGAGCGTGGTCGCCGTACGCGACGAAGAACGTCGTCGGCGGTTGGCGGAACTGGCCGGTGACCAGCAGTTCATCGTCGAGGCGCCCTTGCTGCTGGCCTGGCTGGCCGATCTCGCCCGGGCGCGACACGTGTGTGTTCGCGGTCTTCGGTCTCGTCGTCGGTCATCCAGACAAGTACGACGAGACCGCCGTGAAGCCGCGGCTCCCGCAGCAGGTGGTGCTTCACCACGAGCGCTACGAGCTCGAGCCGCAAGCACCTCACCTGAAGACCTACGAGGAGGTGCTCAACGGCTTCTACTCCGCTGCGGGTCTACCGGAAGGCTGGACGGAGCGAGTCGCGACCCGGTTCGGCACCACGGCCGGTCTCAAAGGTCGCGAACACCTCCGTGCAGCCCTCCAGACCTTGGGCTTCGAACTCCGCTGAAGCGCAAGGACGGCGCCCGCCCTCCTCGCGTGTCAGGCGACGGAGATGTCGACCGATGGGCGGAGTTCGGCTGCGGCCGCGAGGGCTTCGTGGGCCGGGTTGTCCAGGAAGCCCTTGATCAGCGTGGGGTCCGCGGGTGTGTCGACGGCCGGCAGGGCGATCTGCTCGTACGCCGCCTGGAAGCGGGGACCCCAGCGGCGCGTGCCGAGGCGAGCCGTGCGGGAGCAGTTGTCGACCATGTAGGCGACGTCGCGGGCGTGCATGTACGGGAGAAGTGAGTCGACCGCCTCGATGATCGACTCGTTGACGATCTCCGACCAGGCGTGCCCGCGGTCGGCGAATTCGTCGACCTGCGCCATCATGGTCGCGAGGAACAGGCCCGCGGTGAGTGGGTCGATCGCGGCCGGCGTCGTACCGCGGCGCGTGTGCACCTCGGCGCTGTGGGACCACATCGTGCTGCCGCCGATCCGCGACATCGGACGAGAAGTGAGCCGCTGCTCCGCGAGGATCACGCTGCGTAGTTCGGTGCCCTCGGCAACTTCGTCGTAGATCTCGGCGACGATCTCGCGCGCTGGTCCGTAGGAGACGCTGTACGCGCGGTCGAACAACTCCTGCTCCGCCTCGGACAGCGCGGCCCGGACAGCGGGCAGGCCGGACCGGGAGATCGTGCGGGCGATCGGCCCGGTGATCGACTCGGTCGAACGCTCGTACGCCGTCACCGGATCAGCTCCGTCGAGCCGGAACTGGCGGTACAGGGCCTCGACCAGTCCGTGCACTGCGCCCAGCAGGATGGCGCGCTCACCCACAATGTCGGACCGGTACTCGTCCTGCAGGGTGGTCGCGAAGGTGTACGGAGAACCCAGCCCGACCGACCACGCCAGCGCACGATCCGTCGCGTGCCCATCCGGATCCGCGTGGACGGCGATGCTCGCGTTGATGCCGGCGCCGTTCACCGTCGCCCCTTGCTGGTAGAGACGCCGTACGGAGTCGCCCATGCCCTTCGGACACACTGCGATGACCGGGTGGCCGGCAGGGAAGCCGCTGCCGATTGCCTTGAGGTGGCCGAGCAGGAAGCCGTGCGACAGGCCGATCGTGGCGCCAGGCTTGAGGACCGCGAAGATCTTCTCGTGCTCCGCGGCCAGGGCGGCGTCGGCGATGAGCAGGATCACCAGGTCGGACTCGGCCGCGACCGCCAGCCAGTCGCCGAGGGTGCCGTTGTCCTCGGTGAATCCGTGCGTACGCGCGTCGTCGGCCGAGGCCGAGCCCGGCCGCAAGCCGACGGACACCGTCACCTCGGTCCCGGCCAGCGAATCACGCAGGTTCTGGGCCTGGGCGCGACCTTGCGGTCCCCAGCCGAGTACGCCGATCCGCCGTACGCCGTGCAGCGCGTCGGGGAGCAACGGGAAGAGGTCCCGGCCGCCGCGCAGGATCGTCTCCGTCCCACCGGGGACGGTCATGGTCTCGGTCTGGAAGATCTCCGAAGTGAAGGTGCTCATGCCTTTCAGTCAACGCCGACCGCTAGTGTTGCAGCAAGCGCAACATCTGCATCGGGCCGTTGCGGGAGGTGAAACATGGAGCATCGCGAGCTGGAGCTGTTCCTGCATCTGGCGCGCACGCTGAACTACGGGCGCACCAGCCTGGAGTGTCACGTGAGCCCGGCGACGCTGACCCGGACGATCCAGCGGCTGGAGACACGCGCGGGGGCGCGACTGCTCGACCGCGGTCCGCGCGGCGTAGTTCTCACCGCCGAGGGTCAGCGCTTCACGTCGTACGCCGAACAGGCTCTGCAACTCTGGGACGACTACCACGCCGGCACCGGCGAGCCGGCCAAACTGGCCGGCGACCTGCGCATCTTCGCCACGGTCACCGCCTGCCAGGCACTGCTGCCTGACTTGCTCGCGCCACTGCGGTCAGCGCACCCGCAGATCCGGCTGGACGTGAGGACCGGTGACGCGGCGACCGCATTGGCCCGGCTTGATGAGGGCGAGGTGGACGCTGCGGTCGCGGGTATCCCGAAGCGTCTGCCGCAAACGATGGTGACCCGTACCGTGGCCGTCACCGATCTGGTGTTGGTCGCCGCTCGCGGTACGGAGGTGTCCACGGCGGATGGGCCGTTCGTCGTACCGGCACGGGGGCTGGTGCGCGAGGCGGCGTTCCGGTGGTTCCGCCGGACTGGGGTGAAGCCGGTCATCGCGGCCGAGCCCGACGGGCATGAAGCACTCCTTGCGCTTGTGGCCCTGGGCTGCGGCACCGGGATCGTGCCACGCCTCGTGCTGGAGTCCTCGACCTCTGTTGGCCGACTGGTCGAGCTGTCCGCGCGCCCAACACTCGAGCCGCTCACCATCGGCCTCTGCGCCCGTCGCGCAGACCTACGACGTCCGCTGATTGCCGCCCTCTGGGCTCTGACGAACACTCAACCGTGAAAGCTCAGCCTGGCTGATCCGTCGGTATCGGGTGGGTGCCGGTGTGGTCGACGTGGAAGCGGAAGCCGTGCGGGCTGATCCATTCGACGCCGCCGGTGGGCAGCCTGCGGCTCTGCCATCCGCCGAAGGTTTTTGCGCGGTGGTGGAGTCGTCCGAGTGGTATGAGGTTGTCGGGGTCGGTCTGGCCTCGTGGGCCTGGTGGGCCGGTTCGGTCGTAGGGGGTGATGTGGTCTTGGTCCATTCGGGTGGTCGCTTCGGCGGCGCCGTAGGGGAACATGTCCACCGGGTGCCGCAGCCGGACGCGTTCGCGGATCCGGTCGGGGATTTCGTAGCTGTGGACATTGATCTGTTCGCGCAGGTCGATGACGGGCTTGACCACGATGTGGTCGTGGCCGAGCAGTTCGCTCAGTTGGTTGAGCAGCAGCGGTCCGAGTTCTTCGACCCGTAGGACACCGTTGCGGGTGGCAAGTGCTTTGTCGGTGAGGTGGACGTAGAGGGTGTGCCGGTTGGGGCGTTGTCCGGTGCCGGCGGCGAGGCCGTGGCTGTAGGCCTGCTGCTTGATCGCGGCGAGCCTGGCCGGAAGTGACTCGGCCAACATCCGCCGCGTGAACGCGTCGTCGGCGAACTCGTCCCCCGGCACACCCGATTCACCGGTGCCGGCCGCCGCGCTCTGGTCTTCCGGGTCGTGCCAGTCATCCGGGCCCGGATCGTCATCGGGCATTGCCCAGTCGTGCATGACGCCCCTGTTGTCCGGGTTGGCTCCGTCGTCCGCCGGGTACCAACCATCGTCGTCGGTCTGGTCTGCGGCGGCGTCGGGATGGCTGGCGTCCTTGTGAGGGTCGCCGTCGCCGGCGCTGGCGTGGGCGGGGCTGTCGGCAGCCGGCTTGGTCCAGTCGCGTGCCGCCGTGCGGTCGTCGCCGTCGTACCCGCGGACCCCGTCGTTCGGGACGGTGTCGTCAGCCGGTGAGGTCCAGTCGCGCCCCGCGGTGCGGTCATGCCCGTCGTCACCGTCGTCGCCGCCGTCGTGGTCGTCGCCGTCGTGGTCGTGGTCGTGGTCGTGGGCGCCGTCGACGTCGTGGTCGCCGTCGTCCAGGACAGTGTCGTCCTCCGGCGGCGGCCAGTCGTCCGGCGCAGGCCGCTCATCGGGAGCGGCGGCTTCTGTACTGCTTGCAGGGCGGTCGGCGGTAGGCGTGTGAGTGTGGCCGGGGTCGTCTTCGGGGATGTGGGGGCGGATGCGGGCGAGGTAGCGGGCGACTTGGAGGAGGTGGTGGGCGGCGGCGGGGTCGGCGATCCAGCCGATGGCCTTGGCGCGGCGTTGGTCCAGGGTGTCGGGGTCGCCGAGGATTTTGAGGGCGCGGGCGATGTCGTTGATGGTGGCGTCGAAGCGGATGACGTCGCCGGCGGCGGCGCGGACCCAGAACCGCTTGGTGCCGTGGTCGTCGGAGGGGCCGACGTAGACGCGGCGGGCTTTGGCGACGGCTTCGGCGTGGGCTTTGGCCAGGTCGGGGTCGGCTTCCCACATGGCGGCCTTCACGATGGTGGCGAGTTTGGTGGGGGTGACGGTGTTGACGATGCCGACGATGCGGCGGTCGACGATCGCGGCCGCCTCCAGCGACAGCGACAGGCAGGCGTGGGCGATCTTGCGGGCCCGCCACGCGACCGCGTTCCCGGCCAGCACGGCGGCCCAGATCCTGGGGAGGCGGTGCCGCAGGGCGAGGGCTTCGCCGATGAAGGAGGCGGCGGCGCCGGTGGACATCCGGGTGACGGCGCCGAACTCGACCGGGGCGAACTCGGCCACCCCGGGGCAGCCGTCGCCGCCGTACACCTTCAATCGTTCGGTGCCGGGCAGCACCTCGCCGCTGTCGTAGTTGACGACGGCGTGCCGGTCGGCGAAGGCGAGCGCGGCCTCGAGGAGCCGTACCGCGGCGTGTTCTTGGACCGTCGACGAACTGCGCCGCGGCGACCAGCAGGTCTGCGGTGTCGAGCTCAGCCAGGTCATCGTCGAACATGTATCCGAGCATATGTTCGATTGGATGCCGAAGCAAGTCGACCGTGAACTGAAATCCCTTATCCACAAGGGGAAACGTCACACTCAAGACCGGTCAGAAAGTGATAGGCAAGCGGTGGGCGGTGAAGAGGTCGTCGCAGCTCCGGGGTAGGCGCGCTAGCCCTCGAGCAGGGTCTTGAGGGTGGCGAGGTCGCCGGCGATGGTGGTGGCGTCGCGTTCGAAGTCGGGGTCGGTCACGTCCGGCTGGCGGCGGAGGGTGAAGACGACCTCGGCGCCGTCGCCGTCGGGCATCACCCGCATCGGGTTATGGAAGGTCTGGCCCGACGGGACGGTGACGTCGTGGTCGAGGATGCCGAAGTCGTTCGGGGGAGCGAAGTCGATCAGGATCCGTCCCATCGGGGAGTCCGTGACCCATTGCCCGTCCACGATCTCGACCGTGCTGTTGCTCAGGCCGGAAGCCCATTGCGGCAGGTTCTGCGGGTTCGACGCGAAGTCGTAGACCTCCTTGGACGTCCGGTCGATGTAGGTGCTGATGTGTCGTGAGGTTTCCATGCCATCGACCTTAGGAGTCGTGCCGCCGCAGGGTCTTGAACAAATCGGTCATAGTGCCGCGGAGATCGCGTGCGCGGCGGTGGTCAACGCGGGCGTGATGTGTTCGACGGTGGCGGGGGAGTAGCGGACGGTCGGCATCGACACCGACACGGCTGCGACGGTATCGCCGAGGCTGTTGGTGATCGCGTGGCCGAAGGCGATCAGGCCGCGTTCGGTGCGTTCGCGGTTGATGGCGATGCCGCTGCGCCGTACCGCTCGCAGCTCGCGCCGGAGCTTGGCCAGGTCAACCCGTTCGTCCACAGGCGCGGCGTCGTACAGCGAGGTGAGCTCCGAGTCGGACAAAGCCGCGAGGATGGCGAGACCGCCGGTGGCGTGGTGGGCGGGCAGGACCATGCCTTCGCGGCTGCCGACTCGGAGAGTCTGAGTGCCTTCGACCGAGGCGATGAACCGGATCGTGCGCCCGGTCCGGATGCTGAGGTTGACGGTTTCGTCGACGGTCTCGGCCAGGGTCCGCATCGGTCCGAGGGCGGCGGCGCGGATGGTGCCGATGCCGGACTGCGCCTTCGCCGCGACCTCGAGGACCGGGCCGGCGCGATAGCTGCGGTCATCGTCTTGTACGGCGAAGTCGCGGTACACGAGCGTGGACAGCAAACGATGAGCGGTGGATCGGGCCACGCCGAGCCGTGACGCCGCGGCGGACACGGTGAGTGGTCCCTCCACCTGCAGGATCACCGCGAGACGCAGCGCGTGGTCCACACTCGTCACGCCGTACGCCGGTGGGTTCTTCATCGTGAGCCGTTCTGCAAGACAGAATCTACTGTTCCAAATCGGGTCGTACGACGCACGGTACTCCTATGACGGACTCGCCTGTGAAACTCACCGCTGAGGACAGCCCCGACCAGCCGCCGGCCACGCCGGAGCTCGACGATCTGTACCGCGGCTTCGAGAAGGAGCTGCTGGTACCGCTGTGGACCAGGATCGGCGACCTGATGCCGCACCAGCCGACCTCGAAGGCGCAGCCGCACCTCTGGGACTGGAAGAACCTGGTCGAACTGGCCGCGCGTTCCGGGGACCTCGTCCCGGTCGGCCGCGGCGGCGAACGACGGGCCATCGCGCTGGCCAACCCGAGCCTCGGTGGACGCCCGTACGCGACGCCGACGCTGTGGGCCGCGATCCAGTACCTGATGCCCGGCGAGAACGCACCCGAGCATCGGCACACTCAGAACGCCTTCCGCTTCGTGGTCGAGGGCGAGGGCGTGTGGACGGTCGTCGAGCGCGACCCGGTCCCGATGCGCCGCGGCGACTTCCTGCCGCAAGCCGGCATGAACTGGCACGCCCACCACAACTCCGCGCAGCAGCCGATGGCGTGGATCGACGGCCTGGACATCCCGTTCCAGTACGACGTCGAGTCGCAGTTCTTCGACTTCGGTCGCGAACACCTGTCCGAGGCGGAGCACGCGACGCCGGATCGTTCCCGCTCGGAGCGGCTGTGGGGTCACCCGGGCCTGGTGCCGGTCTCGCAGTTCAAGCCCGTCGAGGGCAGTCCACTGCTGTGCTACCGCTGGGTGGATACCGATGCCGCTCTGACCGATCAGCTGGAGCTGGAGCGCGAGGGTTACCCGAGTACGGTCGAACGTGGTCATGCGGTCGTGCGCTACACCAACCCGACGACGGCCGGTGACGTGCTTCCGACCATCCGCGTGCAGTTCCACCGGATCGAGAGCGGTGTGGAGACTGCGCCGCGCCGGGAGACCGGGTCCTCCGTGTATCAGGTGTTCGATGGTTCCGGACGGGTCACGGTCGGTGATTTCTCCTGGTCCGTGCAGCGTGGCGACCTGTTCGTCGTACCGTCGTGGATGCCGTTGTCGGTGTCGTCGCAGGCGTCTGCGTCCGACTCGGACTCCGGTGCGCTCGACCTGTTCCAGTTCAGTGACGCGCCGATCTTCAGTAAGTTGAACCTGTTCCGCAGCCTTGTCGAGGAGGTCGGCCGGTGAAGCTGGCGACGATTCGGGTCGATGACCGCACCACCGCCGTACGGCGCGAGGGTGAGGTCCTGGTCGATCTCGGGGTGCCTGACGTGGGCGCCGTACTCGCTGGGGCGCCAGTTGCCGATGGCAAGGAATATGCCGTCGCCGAGGTGGAGTTCGCGCCGCTCGTGCCGCGACCGGGCAAGGTGGTGTGCGTCGGGCTGAACTACCGCAACCACATCCAGGAGATGGGTCGCGACCTGCCCGAGTACCCGACGCTGTTCGCCAAGTTCGCCGACACGCTCATCGGTGCGCGCGACGACATCGTGCGGCCGGCCGAGACCGAGCAGTTCGACTGGGAGGCCGAGCTGACCGTTGTCATCGGCAAGGAAGTACGGCGGGCCGACGAGGCCGCGGCGATCGAAGCGATCGCGGGCTTCACGGTGCTCAACGACATCACCTGCCGCGACTGGCAGTTCCGGACCCGCGAATGGCTGCAGGGCAAGAACTGGGACTCCACCACCCCGGTCGGCCCCTACCTGGTCACCCCGGACGAGGTCGGCGGACCGCGGCCGGCGCTCGACATCCGCTGCCTGGTCGACGACCAGGTGATGCAGAAGGACACCACCGGCGACCTGCTCTTCGACCCGGTCGAGCTGCTCCGCTACGTCTCCACGATGGTCCGGCTGAACCCGGGCGACCTGATCGCGACCGGCACCCCAGGCGGCGTCGGCAACGCCCGGAAGCCACCGGTGTTCCTGCGCGGCGGCGAGACGGTCGTGACGGAGATCGAGGGGATCGGCCGGCTGGAGAACCGCGTGGTGGCCGGCTGATGCGAACCCTGGAAGTCTCGCTCGCCTGGATGGCCGACGGTACGACGCTGTGCGCCAAGGCGATCGGAGAGCTCGACGAGCCGTCGCTGCTGCCGAGCTGGACCCGGAAGCACGTCGTCGCCCACCTGGCGGCCAACGCCGAGGCGCTGGGCAACCTGGTGCACTGGGCCAAGACGGGCGAGGAAACGCCGATGTACACCTCGCCGGAGCAGCGGAACGCGGACATCGAGGCGGGCGCACAACTGCCCGCAGATCGGGTGGTCGCCTGGTTCGAGGAGTCGGCGCAGAAGCTGGCCCAGTCGATAGGAGACCTGACCGAGGCTCAGTGGGAGAACCAGGTCCGCACGGCTCAGGGCCGGGAAGTCCCGGCGACCGAGATCCCGTGGATGCGGACCAGGGAGGTCATGATCCACGCGGTCGACCTCGGCACCGGGGTGAGCTTCCACGACCTGCCGGTGGAGTTCCTCGAGGAGTTGTGCCTGGACATCCGGGCCAAGCGCGGCAGTGTTCCCGAAGTACAGGGTCCGCTACCCGAAGTGGCGGCGTACCTCGCCGGCCGTCCCAATGTTCTGAACGCCGAGCCGCTCCCGCCGTGGCTGTAGGGCGCTTACTGTGAGGACATGGAGTCCTACGCGAAGGGTGAGACTGAGCCTCCCCTGATCGAGCAGACCATTGGGGACAACTTCGAGGCGACCGTCGCCGCATACGGTGACAACGAGGCGCTGGTCGAGTTCAGTACCGGCCGGCGGTGGACGTACGCCGAACTCGACCGGGACGTGAACGCGCTCGCGCGCGGCCTGATCGGTGCAGGCGTGAAGAAGGGCGACCGGGTCGGGATCTGGGCGCCGAACTGCGCGGAGTGGACGATCGCGCAGTACGCGACCGCCAAGGCCGGGGCGATCCTGGTGAACGTCAACCCGGCGTACCGAACCCACGAGTTCTCCTACGCGGTGAACCAGTCGGGGCTGCGGATGCTGATCAGCGCGGAGTCGTTCAACGTCAGCAACTACCGCGCGATGGTCGACGAGGTACGTGACGACTGCCCGTCGCTCGAGCGGGTCGTCTACATCGGCACCTCCGACTGGGACGAGCTCATCGGCGAAGGCTCGGACCTGCCCGCCGATGCGGTTCGGGACCGGATGGCGACGCTGGCGCCGTACGACCCGATCAACATCCAGTACACGTCCGGCACCACCGGGTTTCCGAAGGGCGCGACGCTGTCCCATCGCAACATCCTCAACAACGGATTCTTCGTCACCGAGACGATCAACTTCACGGATCAGGACCGGCTGTGCATCCCTGTGCCCTTCTACCACTGCTTCGGCATGGTCATGGGCAACCTCGGCTGCACCACGCACGGCGCCACGATGGTGATCCCGGGGCCGGGCTTCGACCCGGTCCGCACCCTGCAGGCGGTGCAGGACGAGCGATGCACCGGCGTGTACGGCGTACCGACCATGTTCATCGCGATGCAGAACGCCCCGGGGTTCGCCGACTTCGATCTGTCCACGCTGCGCACCGGGATCATGGCCGGCTCGCCGTGCCCGGTCGAGGTGATGAAGCGCTGTATCGACGACATGCACATGGCCGAGGTGTCGATCGCCTACGGCATGACCGAGACGTCCCCGGTGTCGACCCAGACCCGCGCCGACGACGACCTCGAACGTCGTACGGCGACCATCGGGCAGGTCCACCCGCATGTCCAGATCAAGATCGTCGACCCCGCCACCGGCGAAGTCGTACCGCGTGGTGAACCTGGTGAGTTTTGTACGCGCGGTTATTCGGTGATGCTCGGCTACTGGGAGGAGCCGGAGAAGACCGCCGAGGCCGTCGACGCGGCCGGCTGGATGCACACCGGCGACCTCGCGGTGATGCGGGAGGACGGCTACTGCACGATCGTCGGCCGGATCAAGGACATGGTGATCCGCGGCGGCGAGAACATCTACCCGCGCGAGATCGAGGAGTTCCTGTACGCGCATCCCGACATCGAGGACGTCCAGGTGGTCGGCGTACCGGACGCGAAGTACGGCGAGGAGCTGTGCGCCTGGATCAAGCTGAAGGCGGGCGCCGAACCCCTGGACGCGGCCGCGGTGAAGGAGTTCTGCCAGGGCCGGTTGGCGCACTTCAAGATCCCGCGCTATGTGCTGCTGGTGGACGCGTTCCCGATGACGGTCACCGGTAAGATCCGCAAGGTGCAGATGCGTGAGGAGTCCGCCGAGAGGCTCGGCCTGAGTGCTGAGTGAGAATCTTGCGCGGGTTGCCGAGTTTGCCGTGCCCGGCGAGGACTTCGACGCGGGCGCGTTCCTTGAACAGGTGCTGACCGTCGACCGGCCCGACTGGCGGCCGCGGGTTTCGCGGGCGCTGGAGCTGGGGCCTGACGCTGTCCTCCACGACCCGGATGGGGCTTGGCTCGTCCGCCTGATCGCGCAAGGGTTCTACGCCAGCTCACGAGGGTGGGCCATGGTCGGCTGGGAGCCTAGGCGTACCGAGCCTTTTGAGACCCCGCTGACCATCACACCTCGCTCAGAGCTCGCTGACACCTATGACTGCGTCGTGATCGGCTCGGGCGCGGGCGGCGGCGCGGCTGCCCAAGTACTCGCGGAGTCTGGCCGCTCCGTGCTGGTCGTGGAGACCGGCAGCTACCCGACGACCGAGTCACTGTCCCGCGACCACCTGCGGAACCCCCGCTCGTCGTCCGGGCTCCCCGCTCCCACCGACCCGGATCCACACGGCCGCCCGCGAGTCGCGATCATCGACGACGAACCTCGCAGAGTCCTGCCGCCCGACAACGGCTGGGGCAACAACGCCTTCACCGTCGGCGGCGGTACGCGCGTGTACGGCGCCCAGGCCTGGCGATTCGTGCCACACGACTTCACCATGGCGACGACGTACGGCGTCCCCGACGGCAGCGGGCTCGCGGACTGGCCGATCACGTACGACGACCTGGAGCCGTACTACAGCCTGGCCGAGCAGCGCTTCGGAGTCAGCGGCGGGGGAGTGGACCCGTGGCACCCGCCGCGCTCGCTCCCGATGCCTCCGCTGCCGCGGACTGCCACCGCCGAGCGGTTGGCTGCGGCGGCTGAGCGCCTCGGCTGGGGCACTCTCGACGTACCGCTGCTCATCAACTCTGTGGACTACCAGGGTCGGTCTGGGTGCATGCGCTGTGCACAGTGCGTTGGGTTCGCCTGCCCGGTCGAGGCCAAGGCCGGGACCCACAACACCGCGTTGCCGGGCGCCCTGGCCACTGGTCTCTGCACGCTGGTCACCGAGACGACCGCCGAGCGGTTGGTGACCGACTCGACCGGTCGGGTTACTGGTGTTTCGCTGGTCGCGGACGGCTGGCGTCGTACTGTGCAGTGCGCTGAGGTTGTGATCGCGGCCGGCGCTACTGAGACGCCGCGGCTGTTGCTGAACAGCGCGCACGACGGTGAACCGGCCGGGCTTGGGAACAACCAGGATCAGGTCGGCCGCTATCTGCAGGCGCATGTCTACGCCGGAGCGGTCGGGCTGTTCGAGGACGAAGTGGTCGACCTGGTGGGTCCTGGTGTCTCGATCGCGACGTGCGACTTCCGGCACGGCAATGAGGGGATCGTGGGCGGCGGGATGCTGGCGAACGAGTTCGTCCCGACGCCGGCGGCGACGTACGACTATCTGACCTCGGCGGGACTGATCCCGGCCGCGGGCGTGGCCGGGAAGCAGGCGATGCAGCAGGAGGCTCGCCGGATGATGCGGGTGGTCGGGCCCATTCAGGAGGTGACGTCGGCGGAGTCGCGGGTGCGGGTCGATCCGGGTGTCGTCGACCGCTTCGGCAATCCGGTCGCGGTGATCAGCGGGTCAATCCATCCCGAGGACGCCCGCGCGCAGGAGTACATGAGTTCAAAGGCGAGGGAGTGGCTGGTCGAGGCCGGTGCCACGCGGACTGCTCTCAACGGTCTCGGGACCACGCGGCAGGCGAGCGTTGGCCAGCATCAGGCGGGGAGCTGCCGGATGGGTGACGACCCGGCGCGGTCGGTGACCGATCCCTACGGCCGGATCTGGGGCCACGACAACGTGCGGATTGTCGACGCATCCGTGCATGTGACCAACGGCGGAGTGAACCCGGTGCTGACCGTCCTGGCTAGCGCGCTGCGGATCAGTCACCACTTGGTCGGTTGACGCGCTCCACGTTCTGGCGGTCTTCTTCGTCTTCACTGGCCTCGGTGGTGAACCAGGCGTCGAGGATCTCCTTGAGCAGCGGCTCGGAGGTCAGTCGCAGGCTGAGCGCCAGTACGTTGGCGTCGTTCCAGCGACGGGCGCCTTCTGCTGTGTACGCGTCCGTGCACAAGGCCGCGCGTACGCCCGGCACCTTGTTCGCGGCGATGGACGCGCCTGTACCGGTCCAGCAGCACACGACCGCCTGATCCGTCGTCCCGGCGGCAACGTCGCGAGCGGCGGCCTCGGAGCACACGGCCCACTGCGGGTTGTCACCTGGGCTCAGCGCTCCGTGGGTGACGACCTCGTGGCCGCGACTTTGCAGCTCGGCGACGAGCGAGCGCGCGACGGGTTCGTCCATGTCCGAGGAAACGGAAATCCGCATGCTCCGGAGCCTAACGCGCCCGGCGCCTGCCCGGTTTGGCGGTCTTCTTCACCGGCTTCTTCGTCACGGTCTTCGCCGGCTTCGCGGGACCGCGGGTGCTGTTGACCGTCCGCCCACGAACGATGCCGATGAACTGCTCCATCAACTCGGTCGTCTCGTCCTCCGGCCACGACAACGCGACCGTCGACTGCGGCGCGTCCAGCAGCGGCCGGTAGGTGAGGTCCTTGCGGTGATGCAGCCGTGCCAGCGACTGCGGTACGACGAGAAGTCCGGTGCCTGTGGCAACGAGCGCGATCGCATCCGCCGTAGTCGCCGGCCGCTCTTCGATCAACCGCCCCGGCGGACGCTCCCAATCGAGTACGTCGTCCAACGGGTGCCACATCAACTCATCGGCCAGATCCTCGACGGTCACCTCTTCGACAGCCGTCACCACATGATCCTTCGGCACCACCACCACCGTCGTCTCCTCGTACAACGGAATGGCGTGCAAACCGGTCCGATCGATCGGCAACCGCAGCAGCACCGCGTCGATCTTCTGCTCCCGTACGACGCCAGCGGCGTCGGCCGCAGTCACCTGAACCAGCTCCAACGGCACCCGAGGCAGCCGCTCCTGCCACATCCGCACCCACTTGGCCGGAGTCACCCCAGGGACGTACCCGAGCTTGAAGGTCACCAGGCCAGGTTACCGGCCGTGATCGGCCTCGATACCCTTGCCGTCATGACGTCGCGTAAGAGTCCCCAGACGATGAAGGCCGCTACAGCGGCGAAGAAGCTGGGTGTGCTCCTTCAGGCCACTCCGGCGGAGTTTCAGGAGGGGGTCGTTTCCCGCGACGAGCTCAACGCGCTGCAGACGGATCCGCCCGAGTGGCTGCGTGAGCTCCGCCGTACCGGACCTCATCCGCGGCAGGTCGTCGCGAGCCGGCTCGGCGTATCGATCAGCGGCCTTGCGCGGGCCGGCATCACCGACCCGCTGACGACCGATGCGATCGATGCGATCAAGGCTGAGAACCCGCGCTGGCTGCAGCTCGAGCGGGACACCCAGGCCAAGGTCCGTGAGGAAGCGGCCCGCCTCAAGGAGAAGGACGACTAGGCAGGCCCATACGGGAAGAGCTGGTCCGGGTCGTACGTCGCCCGCAGCTCGGCGAGACGGGCGAACGTCTCGGCCGGCCACGACGCCTCGTACGAGCCCGGCACGGTGAAGGCGCCCGCGAAGTTGACCGTCGTCTCGGCCGAGATCCAGCGGCGAAGGCTTCCCAGGACGTTGTCGACGGTGTCCGGCAGTACCTTCTCGAACAGGCTCGGATCCGGTACGCCGATCAGCACCAGGCTGTAGGCGCCACCACGACCGCCGACCGCGCTGCCTTCCGGTACGTCGCGAGCGGTCGCACCGCCGAGGTGCCTGATCTCGATCGCGACGATCGGCACCTGCCGGCCGGGGCCGGCCGCGTCGAGGAACGCCGCGACGAAGTCGGCGTCGATGTCGTCGAGCAGCTGGCCACGGTCCCAGGCAGGAGTCGGATCCTTGGGGTCGTTGTGGATCAGCGCGATGTCGGTCGCGGGCATCTCCCGGACCGCGTCGATGATGGCCGGCCCGGCGTCGCGGATCGGCTGGAACAAACGTTCGCCTTCGACCGGGTCGCCGACGAACGCGAAGCGGACGTTGAGGACCGTCTTGCCTCGCAGCGGCTCCGGGATGACCTCCAGCGGCGGCAGCCGCAGCAGTGCGACGGACGACGTCGCGGTCTCCGGGACCGTCTTGGTCCACTCGGCCCAGGCACTTAGGGCCGGTGCGACGTACTCGGTGTCGAAGAAGACTGAGCCGCCGTACAGGGTGGTGAGCTCGACGAGCTCGAAGTCCATCGAGGTGACGATGCCGAAACCGCCCTTGCCGCCGCGGAGGGCCCAGAAGAGATCCGGGTTCTCCTCGGCGCTCGCCGTGATAGCCTCGCCGGCCGCGGTGACGATCCGGAAGCCGCGCGCCCAGTCGGACGAGAAGCCGTAGGTCCGGGCCAACGGGCCGAGACCGCCGCCGAGGGTGTATCCGATACAGCCGACGACGTCGGACGCACCGGTGATCGGCGCGAGGCCGTGCTCGGCCGCGGCCGCGATCACCTCGGCCCATTGGCACCCCGCCCCGATATTCGCGAGCTTGCGGTCGGGATCGATGCTCACTTCGGACAGCCGGGACGTGGTGACCAGAATGCCGTCGGTGATTGGCACGGGAGCACCATGGCCGGTGGCGAGCACTCTGATCGGCGTACCGGTGTCCGCCGCGGCCCGGACCACCTCGACCGCATCGGCCTCCGACGTCAGCCCGACGACCACCTCAGGGCTGTGCTGTGCGGCGCGGTTCCAGGCGGCGACCTCGGTCGCGAACCCGTCGTCGTCCGGTCCGAGCACCGGCCCGGCCACCCGCCCCCGAAGCCGATCGATCAACTCAGCCACGATTTCCTCCCTCAGTCGTTCCCCACCGACCACGCAGTCTTCCGCGCCCAGTCACTTTTGGCCACCGAATACCCCCGGCCGCTACTTGCCACTGGCCACATGTGGACGCGGTCTGAGTGTTGTGGGGTTGCGCGAGGTTTGTTAAGCTACCGAACTTAGAGACACAGTGCGCTGCCGCCGGAGGGGTCGGGGCGGGATCTGAACCAAGCGAGAGTTCGGTGATCGAACGATGGAAGCTGCCTCGTCCCGGCCGCGGGAGGTCATCGGGATCGACGTCGGAGGGACCAAGACCCATCTGGCGCTGGGGCTCGGCGGCACCGTCGTCAAGGAATGGACCGTCAGTACGCCGTCTTGGCGGACCCACTCGCTGGACCACAACGCCGTCGCTCTGCATCGCCTGATCCGCGACTGGCTGGGCGACGAGGCACTGAAACTTCCGTTGGTGGTCGGGGCACACGGCTGTGACAGCACTGAGCAGTGCGATGCGTTCTCAGCGGCGTTGCGCGGTTACTTCACCGGCGACGTCCTCGTGGTCAATGACGCGGAGTTGCTGGTTCCGGCGGCGTCGCGACGGGACGGCATCGGCCTGATCGCGGGTACCGGTTCGATCGCGGTCGCGCGGGTCAACGGCCAACTCGTCACGGCCGGCGGCTGGGGCTGGGTGCTCGGCGACGAAGGTGGGTCCGCCGGACTCGTCCGGGAAGCGACCCGCGCGGTACTCGGTCAACTGGATCGCGGCGAGCCGATCGATCCGCTCAGCCGGCGACTGCTCGCCTCCTTCGGCGTCGCGGACGGCGCGCAACTGGCCATGGCTGTCACCGACTCGACGTCCCCGGCCTGGCTCGGCGAACGATCGATTGAGATCTTCCAGGCCGCCGACGAAGGCTCGGCACTCGCCGGACTCGTGATACGGGAGGCAGGCCGGCAGTTGGCAGAGCTCGTCGATCGATTGATCGGCCGCGGTGTGGCGGCCGGTCAAGTCGTCGTGGGCGGCAGCGTGCTGCTCGGACAGCGCCGGCTGTACGAGACCTTCCTGAAAGCCCTCAGCGGGCGGCATCCGGACGTGGCCGTCCACGTCCTCGATCGAGCTCCGGTCTTCGGCGCTCTCGCCTTGGCGGACGACACGACTCATTCCTGAAGGGATCTCTATGGACTACTACCGCGCGGTCGCCAGTCAGCCCGTCGCGTTGGAGCGTTCGGCCGCCGCCGTACGGGCGCGCCTCCGCGAGCTCGACCTGGACGCGTGGCGGCACGGAACGTTCGGCATTGTGTCGATGGGAGCGAGTACGCACGCCGGCCACGCCATGGTCTTCCGGCTGGGCCGGGCCGGGCGTCGCGCGGTGAACCTGACCGCGTCGGATGTCGTCGCACTCGCGCCGTACGGACCAGCCGATTGCTACCTCTTCATCTCGGAGGGCGGCCGCAGCCGGGAGACGATCGAGGCCGCGGATCTCGCGCCGGTGGGCGTCCGGCTGGGACTGACGAACGTGCCGGACGGACCCCTGTCGACGCATGTGGATGCGGTCGTGGACCTGGCCGCGGGGGAGGACAGTCGGGTCTACACCGTCGGGTACACCACCACGCTGCAGGCATGCGGCCTGCTGGCCGATGCCTTGAGCAACCAAGGTGACGACTGGACTGGTCTGCCTGACCTGGTCTCGATGACGCTGGACGTCCTGGCTCCGAAGGCTGCAGAGGCGGCGGCTGTCTTCAGCCGCGCCACTTCGATCGATGTGGTCGGCGCCGGCGGTTCGTATGCCACGGCGGCCGAGGCGGCCCTGCTGCTGCGCGAGTCGACCCGCATCTGTACGGCGACGTACGAGACCTACCAATACCTCCACGGCCCGATGGAACCGCTGACCCCCGCGAACGCCTGCCTACTGATCGGCGACGGTCGCGAGGTGTCCCTCGCGCAGTATCTGGCCCGAGCCGGCATCCCGACCGTACTCGCGACGTCGGCACCAGTCGACGCGGAGCAGGGCCTCGTCGTGATGCCGTTGCCTCAGGCCCCAATCATGTCCCGCGCGGTGCTGGAGATCCTGCCGGCCCAGCTGCTGGCCGGAGAGGTCGCGCGGGCCCGTGGGCTGGCGATCGATAGCTTCCTCCACCACCAGGACGACACCAAGGTGCCCGCACTCGCACAACCGAGGAGCAGCAATGGCGAGCAGTCACCCGCTTGACCCGGTCTCGGCCGACGAGTTCCTGGCCGCGCGCGACGTACTCGAGAAGGCGGGTCTGCTGAGCCCCAGCACCCGCTTCGCCTACATGGGCCTGGACGAGCCGCCGAAACAGGACGTGCTCGAGGACGACGTGGTCGACCGGAGGGTACGGGCGTTCCTGATCGACGTGGCGACCGGAGAGCTCGCCGACGTGGTGGTCTCGGTCAGCCGGGGCGACTTGATCCGTCATCGAGCGCTGGATCCGAAAGCCGACGGGCAGGTCCCGATCCTCGACGAAGACTTCGCCCGGGTCGACGAGATCGTCCGCTCGGATCCACAGTGGCAGCAGGCGGTCGTGCGTCGCGGGATCACCGACCTGGCCACGGTTCGGGTCTGCCCGCTCACCGCCGGCTGGTACGGCCACCCGGGCGAGGAGGGCCGGCGGATCGTCCGGGTGCTCGCCTTTGTCCAGGAATCCGCGACGGATCTCGCGTGGGCGCATCCGATCGACGGATTGGCGGCGTACGTCGATCTGATCGAAGGGCGCGTGTACCAGCTGATCGACGAAGCCGACCTGCCTGTTCCGCCTGAGTCCGGGGTCTACCAAGGGCCGGAGCGGACCGGCCTGCGGCCGATCGAGATCACCCAGCCGGACGGGCCGAGCTTCCGCCTGGACGGGCACCTGCTGGAGTGGCAGAACTGGTCGCTGCGGATCGGTTTCGACGCCCGCGAAGGTCTGTCGCTGCACCAAATCAGCGTCGACGGCCGACCGGTGATCTACCGCGCCTCGATCCCCGAGATGGTCGTCCCGTACGGCGATCCCGGCCCGGCCCGCTACTTCCAGACCTACTTCGACAACGGCGAATACCTGATCGGGAAGTTCGCCAACTCACTCGAACTGGGCTGCGACTGCCTAGGGGAGATCGCCTATCTGGACGCCGTCGTCGCCGACGATCACGGCCGGCCGCGAACAATCCGGAACGCCATCTGCCTTCACGAGGAAGACTTCGGCATCCTCTGGAAGCACACCGACATCTTCAACGGTTCGTCCCAGACCCGCCGCCAGCGCCGGCTGGTCATCTCCTTCTTCACCACCGTCGGCAACTACGACTACGGCTACTACTGGTACCTCTACCTCGACGGAACCATCGAGTTCGAGGTCAAGCTCACCGGCGTCATCTGGACCTCCAGCTACCCGGGGAAGGACTATCCGTACGCCACCGAGGTCGCTCCGGGCCTCGGCGCGCCAGCTCATCAGCACCTGTTCAGCGCGCGGCTGGACATGATGGTCGATGGGCTGACGAACGCGGTCGAGGAGGTTGACCTCCACGGTCAGCCGATCGGCCCCGGCAACCCCTACGGCAACGCGCTGATCCGGACGAGCACCCGGCTGACAACTGAGGACGGCCGGCTGGCCGACGCAGACCGCGGCCGGGTGTGGCGGATCCTCAATCCCCAGCAGAGCAACAGGCTCGGTCAGCCGGTCGCGTACGTGCTGCATCCCCAGCCCGCGCCACTGCTACTCGCCGCCGAAGGTTCGACGCTGTTCCAACGCGCCGGATTCGCCACCCGCCACCTTTGGGTCACTCAGTACGACGCGGCGGAACGCTACCCAGCGGGTGATTTCGTCAACCAGCATCCCGGTGGCGACGGGCTTCCGCGGTACGTCGAGGCCGCCGAGGACGTCGATGGCACGGACATCGTGGTCTGGCACACCTTCGGGCCGACGCATTTCCCGCGGCCGGAGGACTGGCCGGTGATGCCCGTCGAACGGTGTGGCTTCACGCTCAAGCCAGCCGGCTTCTTCGACCGCAACCCGACCCTCGACGTCCCGGCGCCGGCACACTGCCACCACGCCGGCTGACGGTCAGGTGAGGCGGTCGAGGGCGCGGGTGATGGCGAGATGAACGGCCCCGAGCACGGTCGCGTGTTCGCCCAGCGCGCCCACGGTGATCTCGGTGTCCCACGCGAGCGACGTCGTCGCCCGTCGTACCCCGGGAAGAAGGAGCTGGTTCTGCCCCACGCCGCCGCCGAGCACGACGAGCCCGGGGTCGAGAACACTCATCACACCGACCGCCAGGCGGCCGATGTCGGTGGCGTGTTGATCGACAAGCCGGCGCGCGGTCGAATGCCCGCGGGCCGCGGCTTCGAACAGAGCCTCCGGATCCTTCGGCACCGGACCGCTGCTGTCCGTCCAGGCGTCCGCGCACCGGGCCATCAGCGCCTCGGAACCGAGATACTCCTCGAGACCGGCGCGGGCCGGCTGCTCGTCCGGCGACCAGGGGAACGGCATCATCGCCACCTCGCCGGAGGCGCCATGCGCGCCGTGCATCAGCTTCCCGTCGACCACGATGCCGAGGCCGATCTTCACGCCCACCTGGAGATACACGAAGGTGTCCTGGTTCTGCGCGGCGCCGAGCCGGTGCTCGGCGATGGCGGCGCAGTTGACGTTGTTCTCCACGATGACCGGTACGTCGGCCGGGACGGGGAGAGCGGCGGCAAGCTGCTCCACGCCATCGGGTTGCAGACCGCTGGTGTTGGCGGTCGACGGCTTCGAGGATGGCTTGGTCGGTGCGGCGACCACGACGTCGCGCAACGGTCCATGGCCGTCGCCAACCTCGGCGAGCAGCTTCTCGCAGAGCTCGGTCGTGGTGGCGACCGCCGCTTCGGTGACGTTGCGCCGGCGCGCCGAGACGCGCTCCTCACGAGCGGCGATCTGCTCTCCGTCCAGCGAGTGCGCGACCACCCTCGCGCGGGTCGCGCCGACCTCCACTCCCAGAACATGGCCGGCGCCGGGCGCGAGCGAGTAGAGCGCGGCGCTGCGACCGGTGGCACCGCGCGACGAGCCACTGCTGCCGACCAGATTCAGCCTCATCAACTCAGGCATCACCGCCGACATCGTCGGCCGCGACAGGCCCAGGATCTTGGCCAGCTGAGGCCGGGTCGCCGGCCCGTGGGTCGCGAGTCGCCGGAGTACACCGCGGGAGCTGTCCGGCAGGTCCAGTCGGCTCGGGGGCGTCGGCTCTGGGTTCACGGCAGGCTCCTGACATCGCACGTTTCGTCACGCAGTGACGGTTCATGTTAACGCAACCTGAGGCAGTTGCTGCGACTGGTTGAGTTTGTTAAGCTACCGAACACTAGAGGGAGGGTCGCCATGAGGACCGGTGTGTTCCTGGACTGTCTCCGCGGCTGGGCGCTCGACGACGCGCTGAGCTTCCTGGCCCAGCACAACGTGCAGTGCCTGGAAGTCGGCACCTTCGGCGAGTACGTCGCCTTCGAATACCGGCTGGACGATCTACTGGCCGACGGACGGCAACGCAAGGAGCTGCTGAACCGCGTCGAGGCGGCCGGTCTCGAGATCACTGCCTTCGGCTGCTACGGCAACCCACTCCATCCCGATGCCGGCCGGGCGCTTCGCCAGCAGAACCTGTTCACTAAGACGGTCGAGCTCGCGGCTCTGCTCGGCGTACCCACGGTCACCGAGTTCGCCGGCTGCCCTGGCGACTCCGAGCAGGCCCGGTTCCCGAACTGGATCTCCATCTTGGCGCTCGACGACTTCGCGAAGATCCTCGACTGGCAGTGGTCCGAACGCGTCCTGCCGTACTGGGAGCGAGCCGGGGCCTTCTGCGCCGACCACGACGTACAGGTCGCGCTGGAGTTGTATCCGGGCAGTGTCGTCTTCAACCCGAGCACGCTGCTCCGGCTCCGCGACGCGATCGGCCCGGTCGTCGGCGCGCTGGTGGATCCGAGCCACCTGTTCTGGCAGCAGATCGACGTACCGGGCGCGGTGCGGTATCTCGGCCCGGCCGTTCATCGCGTGCACATGAACGACAGTCAGCTCAGGACTCACCGGCTTGCCGAGGTGGGGGTGCTGAGCCCGGTGCCCGGCGCGGACTGGACGGAGCGTCCCTGGGTGCACCGCACCTTGGGCTTCGGCCACGGAGCCGAGTTCTGGAAGGACTTCGTCAGCAGCGTGGTGGAGATCGGCTACAGCGCGGATCTGTGCATCGAGCAGGGCGATCCGCTGTACGACGACGCGGACGGTATCGCCAAGGCGGCGGCGCTGATCCGATCCATCGCGCCCAGCAACTAACCGGAGAGACCATGCAGAACGAGCTGTGGCACAGGAGTTTGTTCGTCGATGGGCAGTTCCGCAGGCCGGCCGGCGACCTGACCATCGACGTACGGGACAAAGCGACGAATCAGGTGTTCGACACTGCCGGCCTGGCGGATCTGGCCGATGTCGACGAAGCGGTCGAATCGGCTGCAGCTGCTCAGCGGGATTGGGCCCAGCGGACGTACGCCGAACGCGCGGCCGTGCTGCGGCAAGTGGCTGCCGTGCTGGCTGATCGCGCGCCGTTCTTCCGCGAACTGCTCATCCGTGAGACGGGCTGTATCGGCGGGAAGGCGGACTACGAGATCGGCGCCGCCACGAGTGAGTTGCACGAAGCCGCCGGCCTGGCGTCGCGGCCGGTGGGCGAGGTGCTTCCGTCCAACCATGCCGGCAGATTCTCGGTGTCGGATCGCGTCCCGGTCGGAGTGGTCGGCGTCATGACGCCGTGGAACTTCCCGCTGGTGCTGGGCATGCGAGTGATCGCCCCGGCCTTGGCGCTGGGTAATGCCGTCGTACTAAAACCATCGCCCGAGACGCCGATCAGCGGCGGGCTCGCGATCGCGGAACTCTTCACCGCCGCGGGAGCCCCGGCCGGGATCTTCCAGGTGGTGCCGGGGGAGGAGAAGGTCGGCCGGCGGCTGGTCGAGCACCCTGCGGTCCCGATGATCCACTTCACCGGATCGACCAAGGTCGGACGGGAGATCGCCGCGGTCGCCGGCGGGCTGCTGAAGAAGGTGTCGCTCGAACTCGGCGGCAACAACGCGCTGATCGTCCTGGACGACGCCGACCTCGAGCAGGCCACGATGATCGGGGCCTGGTCGAGCTTCCACTACCAGGGACAGACGTGCATCACCGCTGGCCGGCACATCGTGCAGCGGGAGATAGCCGACGCGTACGTCGCCAGGCTCGCCGCCCGCGCCGACGCGATCACCGTGGGAGACCCACGCGACGAGACGGTCGGGATCGGGCCCATGATCAACCCCAGGCAACAGGCCAGGGCACAGGAGATGCTCGACGAGGCGGTCGCCGCGGGAGCTCGCGTCGTGACCACCGGCTCCGCTGCCGAGCCGTTCTTCCGGCCGGCCGTCGTGGTCGATGTGACCCGGCAGATGCGGTTGTGGACCGAGGAGATCTTCGCACCGATAGCGCCCGTACTCGCGGTCGACAGCGATGCCGAGGCATTGGAAGTGGCGAACGACAGCGGCTATGGCCTGGTCGATTCCGTACTCACGGCAGACCTCGCGCGCGGCCTCGCGATCGCCCGGAGCCTGTCCGCCGGCATGGTGCATCTCAACGACGCGACGCCTCAGGACGAAGCGCTGGCGCCGTTCGGTGGAATCGGGCAGTCGGGCCTCGGCGGACGCGCGGGCGGGGACTCCAACCTAGACGAGTTCACCGAACGCCGCTGGATGACAGTCGCTGCCGGTCCAGCGCACTACCCCTACTGATCATGGACTATCGGGCGCTCGGGCGATCCGGTCAGCTCGTCTCGGTGGTCGGCGTCGGGTGCCTCGACTTCGGCGGCAGGATGGACGTCGCCGCCAGCCGGGCTGTGGTGGACACCGCGATCGAACTCGGCGTCACACTCTTCGACACCGCGGACATCTACGGCCCGGACGGCGGCTCCGAACGCGTGCTGGGAGAGGTGCTGGCCGGCCGGCGCGACCAGGTCGTGATTGCGACGAAGTTCGGGCACCCGGGTGTCGACCTGGGGTTCGGGCCGGCCGCCGGTGCCAAGGGCGGCCGTGCGTACATCCGGCGCGCGGTCGAGGCGTCATTGCGCCGCCTGCGCACGGACTACATCGATCTTTACCAGATCCACATGCCCGATCCGGCGACGCCGATCCTGGAAACGCTGGCCGCTCTCAACGAGCTCGTTGCTGAGGGCAAGATTCGCTACCTCGGCCACTCGAACTTCGCGGGCTGGCGGCTGGCGGAGGCCAACCATGTCGCGCGCGAGAACGGGCTGACCCCGTTCGTCTCGGCGCAGAACAACTGGTCGCTGCTCGCCCGCGAGACAGAAGCCGAAGTCGTTCCCGCGGCCGAGCACTACGGCGTCGGCGTGCTGCCGTACTACCCGCTCGCCGAAGGGATGCTGACCGGCAAGGTACGACGCGGTACGCCGTTGCCCGATGGCACTCGGATCGCGGATCGCAGTCACCTCGTCACCGAGGAGCGTCTCGATCGGGTGGACAGGCTGACCAAGTGGTGCGAGGCGAACGGCCGGACCTTGCTGGAGGTGGCGATCGGATGGCTGGCCGCCCAGCCCACGGTCAGCTCGGTCATCGCCGGCGTGAAAACCCCGGGCCAGCTGCGGGCGAACGTACAGGCGGCCCGCTGGCGGCCCGAGGCGGCCGAACTGCAGGCGATCGACGACCTCACTTCCACTCACCGATAGCGCCATACGAAGTCTTGTCGGGCGGATCGGAAGTTTGTTAAGCTACCGAACATAGCGAGGTCAGGAGGGTCGGGATGCGTTATCTGGCACGGCGCTTCGCCTTCTACGTCGTCACGGCGTGGGCGGCGCTCACGCTGAACTTCCTGATCCCTCGGTTGATGCCCGGCGACCCGGTGCAGGCGCTGCTGTCCCGCTTCCGGGGACGGCTGGACCCGCGGGCGACGGAGGCATTGACGGCGATGTTCGGCCTGAACGACGAGTCCATGTGGTCGCAGTACCGCACCTACCTGGTGGATCTGACCAAGGGCGACTTCGGGCTGTCGTTCACCTTCTTTCCCACCCCGGTCTCGACGGTGATCCTGGACAGCCTGCTCTGGACGATCGTCCTGGTCGGTGTCTCGACGGTCGTCAGCTTCGCCGTCGGCACGCTGCTGGGGATCGTGGCCGGCTGGCGGCGCGGCACCCGGTGGGACCATTTGTTGCCGATCACCACGTTCTTCTCGTCGATCCCGTACTTCTGGTTCGGGCTGATCGTGCTGTTCGTGCTCAGCGGCGAGCTGCGCTTGTTCCCGCTCGCCGGCGGCTACTCGTCCTGGCTGTCGGTGGACTTCTCGTGGCCGTTCCTGTCCAGCGCGTTCAAGCACGCTGTACTGCCGGGGCTGACGATCGTGGTCGCCTCGGTGGCCGGCTGGCTGATCCCGATGCGGAACATGATGGTGACGACGATGTCGGACGACTACGTCGTACTCGCTGAGGCGAAAGGACTGTCGCCGCGCCGGGTGATGCTCAACTACGCGGCTCGCAACGCGATCCTGCCGTCGGTCGCGACCTTCACCATGTCCCTGGGCTTCGTCGTGGGTGGGGCGGTGCTGACCGAGATCGTCTTCTCCTATCCGGGCATCGGCAACACCTTGTACCAGGCCGTGATCAACGAGGACTTCCCGCTGATGCAGGGCATCTTCCTGATCATCACCTTCGTCGTGCTGCTGGCGAACTTCCTGGCCGATCTGGTTTACGTCTGGCTGGATCCGCGGACCCGGGTGGAGGCATAGATGGCCGTCCAGGCGGTGGCCGGCGCGACGCCGGAGCCGGCCGCTCGACCGGAGGCGGTGGCGGCCAGACGCTCGTGGTTTGCGGGATTGCGGTCGGCGAAGACGATCACCGGGCTGGCCATCCTCGGCGTGTTCGTCGTCGCGGGCGCCTTCGGCCCGATGGTGTGGCGGACGGATCCGTCCGCGTTGTCGGACGACGTACTCCAGCCGCCGTCCGGTGCACACTGGTTCGGCACCACCCAGACTGGTCAGGACATCTTCGCTCAAGTGCTGGTCGGCACCAGGGTGTCGTTGCTCGTTGGGGTGACCGCGGCCGTGATGGCGACCGTGTTGTCGCTCATTGTGGGGCTGACCGCAGGGTACGTCGGCGGTTTGACAGATGAGCTGCTGTCCGCGCTCGCCAATGTTTTCCTGGTGATTCCGGCGTTGCCGCTGGTGGTCGTACTGGCCGGGTATCTCCCCACCAGAGGCTCGCTGACGGTGGCTGTCGTGATCAGCCTGACCGGGTGGTCGTGGGGTGCGCGGATCCTGCGCGCGCAGACGCTGTCGATCCGGCGACGCGACTTCATCGAGGCCGCACGGGCGACGGGCGAGCGGCCGGCCCGCATCCTCCTTTTCGAGATCCTGCCGAACGAGATGGCGATCGTCGCGTCGAGCTTCCTGTTCACCATCGTCTTCGCGATCCTTACCCAGGCCGGGCTGGCGTTCCTGGGCCTGTCGGACGTCACCACCTGGTCGTGGGGCGGCATCCTTTACTGGGCGCAGAACAACCAGGCATTGCAGTCCGGCGCGTGGTGGTGGTTCGTCCCGCCCGGTCTGTGCATTGCCCTGATCGGTACGGCGCTCGCCTTCGTCAACTTCGGCATCGACGAGTACGTGAACCCTCGCCTGCGCGTCCGGGGTTTCCACCCGCGGAAGTCCCGGCGGGTACGGCGTACGGCTCCGAAGCAGGTCGTGCAGGACGCTGGAGCGGCGGGCGACGTACTGCTCGAGGTGACCGGCTTGCGGGTGGACTACGGCGACGGCCCGAACGCGGTGCACGCTGTCGACGGCGTCGATCTGGTGTTGCGGCGCGGTGAAGTGCTCGGCGTCGCCGGTGAGTCGGGTTCGGGCAAGTCCACGTTGGCCTACGCGATCACCCGGCTGCTGCGTCCGCCGGGGCAGGTCGTGGCTGGCGAGATCCGCTACTGGCCCACGAGCGCGGGGCCGGTCGATGTCCTGAAGATGTCCGACGCCGAATTGCGGGCCTTCCGGTGGGCGCAGCTGGCGATCGTGTTCCAGAGCGCCATGAACTCGCTGAACCCGGTGCTGAGACTGCGAGAGCAACTGGGCGACGCGCTGATCGACCACGGGCCGGGGATGACGCCCGGCCAACGGCAGAAGCGGATCGCCGAGGTCATGACGATGGTCGGCCTGCCGACGGACCGCGCCGATGCCTACCCGCACGAGTTGTCCGGCGGGATGCGGCAACGCGCGCTGATCGCGATGGCGCTGGTGCTGGAGCCCGACATCCTGGTGCTGGACGAGCCGACGACGGCGCTGGACGTCGTCGTACAACGCCAGATTCTGACGAAGATCATGAACCTGCGGGAGCAGCTCGGGTTCGCGGTCGTCTTCATCACGCACGATCTGTCGCTGCTGATCGAGGTGGCCGACCGGATCGCCGTCATGTACGCCGGCCGCATCATCGAGACGAGTACGGCGAAGCAGCTGTACGAAGCGCCGCGTCACCCCTACAGCGATGGCCTGCTGCATTCGTTCCCGCTGCTGCATGGACCACGCCGCGTGCTGACCGGTATCCCCGGCGCACCGCCGGACCTCCGCCTCCGATCCGCCGGCTGCGCCTTCCAGCCCCGCTGCACACAGGCCATGGCCGCCTGTACGACGACCATACCGTTGCTCTCGGCCACGAACTTGCCGACCGAGGCACCCGATCACCAGGTCGCGTGCCTGCTCTACCAGGACGGGGAGGGACGATGACGACCCAGTCCGATCAGCCGGTGCTGGAGGCGCGGGATCTGATCAAGCATTTTCCGGTGCATCGGCTCCGCCGGCGGCTGCGCGGCCGCGCGGAGGTTGTGCACGCCGTCGACGACGTCACGCTGACGCTGCGGTCCGGCGAGGTCACCGCCTTGGTGGGGGAGTCGGGGTCCGGCAAGTCCACGATCGCGCGATTGCTGGCCGGCCTCTACCCGGTCACGAGCGGAACCATCGAGATCGACGGCGCGACCGCGCGGGGAACTCGCGGCCGGCATTTCCGGGAGCACGTGCGCCGCGTTCAGTTGGTGTTCCAGGACCCGTTCGGATCGCTCAACCCGATTCACACCATCGCCTACCACCTCCGGCGACCGCTCAAGGTGCACGGTTACCCGACGACCCGGGCCGCCCTCGTCGAGCTGCTCGAACAGGTGAACCTCACGCCGGCCGAACAGTTCCTGACGAAGTTCCCGCACGAGCTGTCCGGCGGTCAGCTGCAGCGGATCGCCATCGCCCGCGCACTCGCGGCCAAACCCAAGGTGCTGCTGGCCGACGAGCCGGTCTCGATGCTCGACGTGTCGATTCGGCTCGGCATCCTCAACCTGCTCGCCGGGCTGGTCAAGTCCCTCGACCTGGCGATGCTCTACATCACGCACGACATCGCCTCCGCCCGCTATTTCGCCAGTACGACGCTGGTCATGTACGCCGGCCGGGTCATCGAGGGCGGACCGTCGGAGGAACTCGTCCAGCAACCCGCGCATCCCTACACGCGGCTGCTGCTCGAGTCCGCACCCGATCCGGACCGGGCCGGCACCGGTCCGGATCTGCTCGACGCCGGGGAGCCGCCGAGTCTGGTCGATCCTCCCGCCGGCTGCCGATTCCATCCCCGCTGTCCACACGCGATGGACATCTGCCGCACCGAGGCGCCCGGCACAACCGAGCTGCGTCCCGGCCACTGGACGAAGTGCTGGCTGTACAGCGCAAGCACCGAGCCCGTCCCTGCACGCTGAACCACCCAGGCAAGGAGTGCCTGCAATGAACATCCGACGATGGAGAACGATCGCCTGTCTTGCGACCGCCGTCGCGCTCGCTCTGGGCGCCGCCGCGTGCACGGAGGAGGCGCCGGCCGCCAAAGCTGGTGAGCTGCCAGTCCTCGAGATCACCGGGACCGGCGGGGGCCCGGCGGCCAACTTCAACCCGTTCCTGCCCACCAGTGCGCTGAACGCCTACAGCGCGGTCAACATGATCTACGAGCCGCTGGTGCAGTTCAACATTCTCAAGGAGGGCAGCACGTATCCCTGGCTCGCGACGGCCTGGACGTGGGCGGACGGGGACAAGACGCTCACCTTCAAGCTCCGCGAGGGCGTCACCTGGACCGACGGCCAGCCCTTCACCAGCGCCGATGTCGTCTTCACCTTCGCGCTGCTGAAGAAGTACGCCGCCCTGAACGTCAACGGCATCGACTTCCAGCAGGTCAAGGCCCCCGACGAGCACACCGTGGTGATGACGTTCGCCAAACCGGCGTACACGCAGCTGTACGCCGTCGCCGGTCTGACCCCGATCGTCTCCAAGCATGTGTGGGAAGCGGTGCCGGATCCGACCAAGTTCCTGGACCCGAAGCCGGTCGGCACGGGGCCCTTTGTCTACAAGTCCTACAACCCGCAGCTGCTGGTGCTGACGAAGAACGACAAGTTCTGGCAGGCGGGCAAACCCGAGGTGCAGGAGCTGCGCTACCACGGTTTGAGCTTCGAGACAGCCGGCATTCAGTTGCTCTCCGGTGAGCTCGACTGGGCCGACTACTTCTTCACCACCGGCAGCAACAAGGAATTCGTCAACAAGAACAAGGACAACCACTTCTGGTATCCACCGACCGGCGTCGTCTCCTTGGTCCCGAACCACACGGTCTGGCCGTTGAGCGAGCTGCCGGTCCGGCAAGCGATCAGCGCGGCACTGAACCGGCAGCAGATCTGCGATCTCGGTCAGTACACCTTCAACCCACCGGTGAAGACGCCCACCGGCCTGCTGCTGCCCAACTACGATTCGGCGCTCGACCCGAAGTACAAGGGACTCGAGATCGTCGAGGACAAGGCCAAGGCGAAGCAGTTGCTCGAGCAGGACGGCTTCAAGCTGAACAAGTCCGGCGTGTACGAGAAGAACGGCCGCGCGCTGTCGCTGACGCTCACCGTTCCGTCCGGCTACAAGGACTGGATGAACAGCTCGGGGATCATTGCCCAGCAACTCAAGACGGTCGGTATCAGCGTCACCGTCAAGGGCGTGTCCGTCGACGACTGGTCGCAGCGTGTTGCCCAAGGCCACTATGACCTCACGTTGGGATCGTCCAACACCGGCGCCTCGCCGTTCGTGGCCTACCAGGGGTGGCTCGACTACAGCCAGTCCGGACCGGTCGGGCAGAACGCCAGGGCCAACGTCGAGCGCTTCAACGATCCGAAGACGCAGAAGCTGCTGGACGACTACGAGGCCGCGGGCACGGACGACGCGCGCCTGACGGCGTTGCGCGGCTTGCAGGGCGTCATGGTCGAGCAGACACCCATCATTCCGCTGGTCTATAGCGTGGACTGGGCGATGTACCGGTCGGCGAAGGTGACCGGGTGGCCGACCGAGGCCGACCCGTACGCGCCGGCTGCGCCGTACACGCCGGGTGCGGAGATCGTCGTACTGCGGCTGAAGCCGGTCCAGGGGTGACCATGCGGGTGACCGTCTGGAACGAGAACGTGCACGAGCGGCGGGACGAGAGTGTCCAGCGCGTGTACCCAGAGGGCATCCACGAGGTTGTTGCCGACGGCATCCGGGAGCTGGCCCCGGATGCCGTCGTCAGCACCGCGACGCTCGACCAGCCCGGCCAGGGCCTGCCGGACGACGTACTCCAGTCGACGGACGTCCTGGTCTGGTGGTCGCACATCGCCAACGATCAACTGGACGACGAGGTCGCCGATCGGGTCATCGCCCGGGTAGAGCGCGGGATGGGATTGGTGTTGCTGCATTCCGCGCTCTACTCCAAGGTCAGTCTCGAGCTCCTCGGCACGAGTTGTGCCCTCGACCGCTGGGCGCCCGACAACGAACAGCGAGTCTGGACGGTGAAGGCAGGGCATCCCGTCACCGCCGGAGTGCCGAACCCGATCGTCATCCCGGCGGACGAGTTGTACGCCGAGCCGTGCGATCTGCCGGAACCGGATGAGCTGGTCTTCATCAGCTCCTACAGCGGCGGTGCCGTGTTCCGCAGCGGTTGCTGCTTCCGCCGGGGTGCCGGAAGGATCTTCTACTTCAGCCCCGGCGATCAGCAGTACCCGGTGTACCGGCAGGCCGAGGTACGCCGGGTGATCGCCAACGCGGTCGGCTGGGCCGCACCGCACATCCTGCTCACGACAGCATCGGAGGAACGCCTATGAAGGATCTTCGAGTCGCCCTGATCGGTGTGGACCATTGGTACTCGGCGCTTCCCTTGGCGGACGGAGCAGGATCACGCGAGTGGCTCGAGCTGGCCGGCGTCTGGGACGCTGATCCTGCGCGGGCAGCGGAAGTGGCCGGCAAGTACGGCGTTCCGCGGGTCGAAGCGGATTGGCGGACCCTGGTGGACGACCCGGGCATCGACGCGGTGATGAGCTTCGTCAGCCCGGAGCTGAACCACGCGGTGTGCCTGGCCGCTGCCAAGGCAGGCAAGCACATCGTCGCCAACAAGCCATTGGCCTTGCGCCTGCAGGATGCCTCGGAGGTCGTCGCGGCCGTGCATGACTCCGGTGTGCACTTCCTCCCGGCCGAGTCCCGGCAACGGCTGGGGCCGGGCTGGCAGTTCGTCCGCGAATGGCTGTCCGACGGCCGGCTCACCAGCGCTTCGATGACGATCTGGGCAGGGCTGCCCAGCCGATGGTCGGGTGATCCCGATCCGGGGTGGTTCGCCGATCCGGCCCGCACGCTTGGCGGTGGCTGGATCGACCATGCGATCTACCAGATCGACGTACTGCGATGGTTGCTCGGTGAGGAGGTGGTTGCGATCACCGGGCAGACGGCCAACCACCGGCATCAACTCGGTGTCGAGGACTACGGCGTGGCAACTGTGACGTTCTCCGGTGGTGCGGTGGCGACGCTGGAGGACACCTGGACAGCTCCGGATGGTGGATTCCAGTCCAGCTACACCTTGGTCGGCAGCCCCGGAGCGCTGCGGATGGACGGCATCCTCGGGCGCCTCCTGGTCCATGGGGAGAGCGGGTGGGCGGAGGTGTCGCCGCCGGCGAAGCATGACCAGGCCGCGGACCTGGACCACTGGGGTGCTGTCATCAGCGGAGACGTGGAACCGGTGGCTACCGTTGACGATGCCTGGCACAACCTCGCCGCGTGTATCGCGTTCTACGAATCGGTCCGCGAAGGCCGGAGCATCCGGCCGCAGGAGGAGCCGGCATGAGCTTGCGACTCGGGGTGCTCGGAGCCGGGATGATCGCCAGCGGGGCAGTGGGATTCCTGCCCAATCTGAAGGCGATCCGGGACAAGGTCGAGGTCGTCGCGATCGCGGACGTCGTACCTGGGCTGGCCTCGGCAGTCGCTACCACGTTCGGCATCCCGGCGGCGTTCACGAGTCTGGACGCCATGCTGGCCGGGGCTGCGATGGACGCCGTACTGAATCTGACGCCGATCCCGGCGCATGGTGAGACGTGTCTCCGGATTCTTGCGGCGGGCAAGCATCTGGCCACCGAGAAGCCGCTCGCCACCACGATGGACGATGCGGACCGGATCTGTGAGCTGGCGCAGGAGCGCGGCCTGACTGTGGTCTGTGCGCCGTACAACATGCTCTACCCGGACCGTGCGGAAGCGCGTCGGCTGGTGCGCGAAGGGGCCATCGGCAAGGTTGCGTTTGCGCGCGTTCGGTCCTCGCACGGTGGACCTGCGTCCGGCGCCTGGCCGGCCGACCCGAGCTGGTTCTACCAGAAGGGCGCCGGGCCGTTGTTCGACATGGGCGTCTACGGAATCCACGAGATCACCGGGATCCTCGGTCCGGCACAGCGCGTGGTCGCCTTCGCCGGTATCACCGAGCCCACCCGGACAGTCCGCGGCGGGCCGTTCCAGGGGAAGACGATCGACGTCACCGCGGACGACAACGTGCTGATGATGCTGGACTTCGGTGCGTCCACCTTCGCGGTCGTCGACGGCACGTTCAACGTGAACGCCGGCCGCGGTCCGAAGCTGGAGATCTTCGGCCGGGAAGGAACCATCAACCTCAGCGGCCGGCCGTTCGGCGGCGAAGGACCGGTGCTGGAGATCTTCCAGGTCGACGCGCCGGGGTGGGTCACTCCCGAGCTCCCGGATGGCGACGCGGTGCTGGCGCTGCACCGGGCGGTTCTCGTCGACCATCTTGCCGACTGCGTGCGTACGGGCGCTCAGCCGGTGCTGAATCTCGAGCACGCACGTCATGTCCTGGAGATCATGCTCAAGGCCGACGAGTCGGCGAGCAGCGGTCGAGCGATGGAGCTCAGTACGACGTTCTCCCTGCCGGACGGGTGCGAATGAAGCGTCCGATCGCGGTCCAGCTCTGGTCGGTCTACGCACTGGCGGAGGAGGACTTTCCCGGCGTACTGCGGCAGATCAGCGAGATCGGGTACCTCGCCGTCGAGACGTTCGGCCTGCATGGGCTGAAACCCGCGGTGGTGCGACGCATGCTCGACGACCTCGGGCTCGGACTCTGCAGTGCTCACGCACCTTTCCCCGCGGGGCCGGAGGCGGAGCGGATCCTCGATGAGCAGAGCGAGCTCGGCGCGCCCGTACTTGCGTGGAGCCTCGAGCCGGAGGAGTTCGCCACTGAAGACAGCATCGCCCGTGGTGTCGAGCGAGTGAACATCGCCGCGGCCAACGCACGCGGCCGCGGTATGCGCATCGCGTACCACAACCACTCGGCCGAGTTCACGCAGCTGGCCGACGGGAGACGCGCGTACGACGTCCTGCTGGACCAGCTGGACCCAGGTGTCCTGGTGGAGCTCGACATGTACTGGGTCCAGTTGGCCGGTGTCGATCCGGCGGCTGTGGTGCGCGACCTGGGCGAGCGGGTTCGCTTCCTGCACGTCAAGGACGGCCCGGCGAAGTCCTCCGAGGACGCGATGGTCGCCGTAGGCCAAGGCAGCCTGGACATCCCAGCCGTCCTGGCCGCGAACCCGGCCGTGGAGTGGCACATCGTCGAGCTGGACCGCTGCGACACCGACATCATGCTCGCCTTGCGGGACAGCTACGACTACCTGATCGGCAACGGCCTCTCCACCGGCACCCGAGCCGCGCCGCATTGACTGTGGAGGTTTTTGGTGTCGACGGTGGAGGGTTTTCGCGAAATGGAGCCTGTTGCAGAATTCCCCAGCGTCCGAGCTTGGTGGGGACGGACCGAGGGACGTACGCCGAATCCGCAGGCCGAGTGGAGCGCGAGCGCCGCATCGGCGAGAAAAGTCGCGGCGTGTTGGTGTGGACAGAGAGACCGAGATCTATTTTGCAACAGGCTCATGGCGAAAGAAACTCTCCATTGTCCGCCGTGGGCCCTGGCGCCTTCGGGGGATCTCCCGGCATTCGGGTTGCGGTGGGTTGGGTTGCAGGGGCTGGTCGCGGCGGGGGCTGACGCGCGTGTTCAGCTGAAGCGGACGCGGAGGCGGCGGAAGCCGCGTCCCTTGCTTTCCATCTTGACGACGTCCATGCGGCCGATCAGGGCGGTGGAGGCGACATGGGTGCCGCCGTCCGCCTGGGTGTCGAGGCCGGCGATGTCGACGATCCGGACGACCTCGATGTCCGGCGGCAGCAGGTTGGTCGCCGTACGGATGATGTCCGGGATGGCGAACGCCTCGTCGCGCGGCAGGTTGCTCACGGTGATCCGGCGGTCGGTCTGGATCTCCGTGTTGACGGCCTCGGCGACGCGGTCCTTGAAGTCCGGCGGCACCTCTGAGAGGTCGAAGTCCATCCGGGCGGTCAGCGGCTCCATGTTGCCGCCGGTCACCAGCGCGCCGAAGTCGCGGAAGACGACGCCGGTCAGCACATGCAGCCCGGAGTGGGTCCGCATCAGGTTGGTCCGCCGCTCGTCGTCGAGGGCACCCTGTACGGCGGTGCCCGGCGGCGGCACCGGGTCGTCTTCGTGGGGGACGAGGTAGAGGTCGTCACCCTTGATCGTGCCGAGGATCCGCGTGCGTACGCCGCCCCAGAGCAGGACGCCCTGGTCCGGAGGCTGGCCGCCACCACCGGGATAGAAGGCGGACCGGTCGAGCACGATGCCCCGCTCGGCGTCGACCGCGACGACAACCGCCTCCCAGTCCCGGATCGACGCGTCCTCGAGGTCCAGACGATGTGTGTGCATGTCAGCTGATGGCGAGGTTTTCGAAGGCCGACAGGGCGCGGCGGATGTTGTCGACGGAGTTGGCGTAGGAGAAGCGGAGGTGACCTTCGCCGTACGCGCCGAATGAGGTGCCTGGCAGGCACGCGACGCCGACTTCTTCGAGGAGGCGGTCGGCGAGGTCGGCGGCGGAGAGGCCGAGCTCGGTGATGTTGGGGAAGGCGTAGAACGCGCCGCCCGGTTCGACGCAGGACACGCCTGGTACGTCGTTCAGGCCGGACACGATGACGTCGCGCCGTTCGCGGAAGGCCTCGAGCATCCGGTCGACGTCGTCCCACGGTCCTTCGAGGGCAGCGATCGCAGCGTGCTGACTGAAGGCCGACGTACAGGAGACCGAGTTGATCACCAGGCGGGTGATCGGCTCGACCAGCGCCGGCGGGAAGACACCGAAGCCGAGGCGCCAGCCGGTCATCGCGAACGTCTTGGACCAGCCGTCGAGCAGAATGGTCCGCTCGGCCATGCCGTCGACGTCGAGCACGCTGTGGTGGTCGCCGTCGTACCGCAGCGCCCAGTAGACCTCGTCGGTGAGTACGACGAGATCGTGCCGGTTGGCAAGCTCAGCGATCGCCTCGAGCTGCTCCGGCGTCGAGGCGCTGCCGCAGGGGTTGTGCGGGGAGTTGAGGATGAGCAGCTTCGACCGCTCGGTGATCAGGGACTCGAGCTCCTCGGGGTCGATGACGAACCCGTTCTCCTCGCGCAGCGGTACCGGCACCGGGGTCGCGCCGGCGAAGGACGCGATCGAGGCGTACATCGGAAAGCCCGGGTCCGGGTAGAGGACCTCGTCGCCCTCCTCGCACAGCGCCATGATCGTGAAGAACATGATCGGCTTGGCGCCGGGCGTGACCAGCACCCGGTCCGGAGTGGTGTGCAGCCTGCCGGTGCGCTCGAGGAAGTCCGCCACCGCCGTCCGCAGCTCGGGGATGCCTGGCGCCGGGACGTAGTGGGTGTAGCCCTTGTCCAGGGCCTGTTGCGCGGCGGCGAGGACATGCTCGGGGGTGTCGAAGTCCGGCTCGCCGATCTCGAGATGCACGATCTCGCGCCCGCGCGCCTCGAGTGCCTTCGCCTTCGCCAGCACCTCGAACGCGGACTCTGTCCCGAGCCGCTCCATCCGCCCAGCTAGTCTCACAGCTCGAGCCTAGCCCTCCAGCCCCGCCCGCGTTTGATGGGTTCACCTGCCAAATGGTGGGTTCCCCGCCCGAATCCGGTGGGGGAACCCACAAGTTGATAGGTGGACCCACCAAAGCGGCGATGGGCGGGCGTGGGATTATCGGGTGGGTTCAGACGGCGGAGGAGCGCGGATGGCACGGGTAGCGGTCACCGGGAGCAGCGGGAAGCTCGGCCGGGCGGTGGTGGATCACCTGCTGGACAACGGCTGGGACGTGGTCGCGCTGGACCAGGCTCCGCCGGCGCGCAGCGGCGTCGTCGCGAGCCGGGTCGATCTGACCGATTTCGGACAGACCTACGAGGCGCTGGCCGGGATCGACGACCGGCACGACGGTGTGGACGCCGTCGTCCATCTGGCCGCGATTCCCGCGCCCGGGCTGCGGCCGAACGCGGCGACGTTCGAGAACAACATGACCGCCACCTACAACGTGTTCTCGGCGGCGTTGCGGGCCGGCATCAAGAACATCGTGTGGGCGTCGAGCGAGACCGTGCTCGGCCTGCCGTTCGACGAGTTCCCGCCGTACGTGCCGGTCGACGAGGACTACCCGCCGCGGCCGAACAGCACCTACTCGCTGGTGAAGACGCTCGAGGAGGAGCTGGCCCGGCAGCTGTGCCGGTGGCACCCGGACCTGAAGCTGATCGGCCTGCGGTTCTCCAACGTGATGTACCCCGAGGACTACGCGGCGTTCCCGTCGTTCGACGCCGACGCTCAGCTGCGCAAGTGGAACCTGTGGGGCTACATCGACGCCCGCGACGGCGCCCAGGCGGTCCGCAAGGCACTTGAGTACGACGTCACCGGCACCGACGTGTTCATCGTCGCCAACGCCGACACGGTGATGTCGCGCCCGAACGAGGAGCTCCTCGCCGAGGTGTTCCCGGGCGTACCGGTCAAGCGCCCGTTCGGCCCGAACGAGACGCTGCTGTCGATCGACAAGGCCCGCAAACTCCTCGGCTACGAGCCGCAGTACACCTGGCGTTCATGACGGCGACGTCAGGCGCAGGACGCGGGCGGAGGGTTCGGGAGTGTTGGTGGTGATGGTGAGAGCATTGTCCGTCCAGGCGTAGCTCCAGTCGGTGAGGTCGGTGAGGTCGGTGGGGAAGTGGGGCTCGATGCTCGACCGCCGAAGCGGGAGCGTGATGCTGGACGGGCCTGGAGCGCGGTGCCAGAGCGTCAGGTAGGAGACGTCAGGACCGTTGAGTGCGAGGGCAATCCACTCGTCGGTCCATGTCGATAGACCTAGCGGCCACGCGGGGACGAGAGTGTCGAGGTCCTCGAGTACGGCGCGATGGGCGGTCAAGGCGGACCGGATGAGGTCGAGTTCGACGGGCGTCATCCGGTTGAGATGGCCGGAGAGGTAGAGACGTCCGGGGATGCCGTTGACGAGGGCGAAGGTGAACTCCTCACGAGTGGTCCCGGTGATCGGGTACGCCCAGTGGCCGGCCTGTTCGGGCAGCAGGGCGGCGGGGGCGGCCGCGGTGATCGGTGCGTAGAGCAACGGATGTTCCTGGTCCGAGGTCGACTGCAGATGGAGGCGGGACATCATCGCGTAGTCCATCCGCATTGCGCCCGAGGCACAGTTTTCGATCAGCAGCTCCGGGTGACGTGTCTGGAGGCTGTCGAGCCAATCGAGCAGTGCCCGGTTGTGTTCCAGCAGTCCATGGCCGAGAGATGTACCACCCTTGTCGCTGCCGGGGCCTGTCATCGTGTTGTTGTCGAACTTGAAGAAGCCGATGCCGAACTCGCCGATCAGCCGGTCGACCGTGTCGTCGAGGTGCTTGCGGGCCGCCGTACTGCGGAGATCGAGCAGATAGCGCCCCGACTCGGCGACCCGTTGGCCACGGCGGGTGAGGAAGGCGTCGTCGGGTAGCTCGGCTGCGATCGGTGAGCGGACGCCGATGACCTCGGGTTCGAGCCAGAGGCCGGGGACCATGCCGTGTGTGTGGATCCGGTCGATGACCTCGGTGAGCCCGTTCGGGAAGCGGGTCGTCGACGGTTGCCAGGCTCCGACGGTGTTCCACCAGTCGCCGTCGGCGTACCAGCCGGCGTCGATGCAGAAGTAGTCCGCGCCGACCTCCGCGGCCGCATCGATCAGTGGCAGGAGCTTCTCGGTCGTCGGATCACCTGCCAGGGTGTTCATGAAGTCGTTGAAGACCACGGGCATCCGGTCGTCGATTGGGCGCCGGTTCCGGATCGCACGGCGTTGACGGGTGAGCGCGGCGAACACGCTGTCCAGATCGGTCCCGGCGACGAGCGACACGGGTACCGTCGTGAATGGCTTGTCGGCAGTGAGCTCGACGCTCCATTGGTTCTCCTGGTCGGTGGGACCGCTCAGCAGCAGATAGCCGCCGCGCCGGGTCTCCCCGAGCTCGTAATGCCACGCCCCGTTGTGCTCGATCTGCCAACCGAGGGCGTACGGCGCACTCCGATCGACGAGAACCCCGACCGGCAGCCGCTCTCCGCTGGACCACGAGCCGGTGTTGGTCACCGCGTGCCGGCTCCTGGCGACGTGGTGGTGCGGATCGCGGACGATGTCGGCCAACACCTCCCGGAGTACGCGCTTCGACCACCGGTTCTCGGCCATCCAGCTGTTGGCGGCTGAGTACAGCTCGGCGTCGACCGACGCGAGGCCGACGACCAGAGACGACACGAAGGTGAGCTCGAGCGCACCCGGACCGTTCATCGAGACCTCGGACCAGGCGCGTACGCCGGCCAGGGCTTCGAACACGCTGGTGACCCGCAGACCCGTGGTGGGCTCCTCCTGAACGATGCGCAACGTCGTGCCGGTTTCCTCGTGACGGACATAACGCAACTGCTGCCCGAGGATGGTGTCGACGTGCCGGTTGGTGCTCGGTGAAAGTCCGTATCCGGTGGCGGAGACCTCGACCAGTGGCTGGCTGGGGTCCGGCGTACCGCCGTCTGGTTGCGAGGCTTCGCGTACGCCGATCAGCCGCACCGGGCCGTCGTCGAGAGCGAAGGTCAGGGTCAGCTCACCGGCACTCCAGCGCAGCACATTCATCCACAAGTCTCATTTCGTGGTGGGGGTCGTGGTGCTTCGTTCGAGCAGGTAGTCCTCGACGGTGAACAGGTGTGCGGCCATCCGGGTCCGTGCGCGATCGGGGTCGCGGTTGGTGAGGGCGGCGAGGATGGAGAGGTGTTCGCGGTGCGCGGTCTCGTCGGCGCCGGGCTGGGTGATGGATCGGCGCAGCCGATCGCGCATCGTCCGTCCGCCCAGCGCGTCGATCAGCGCGGTCAGTACGGGGTTGGCGGCGGCCTCCGCGATGATGCGGTGGAAGGCGATGTCGTTCTCGATCACGGCCTCGTGGTTGGGTTCCGCGTGGGTCAGTTCGGCCTCGTTGTGGCGCAACAGTTCGGCTGCGGCGTCGAGCTCCGCCGCGCCGATCTGCCGGGCTGCCAAGGCGGAGGCCTCCGTCTCGAGGATCCGGCGGACCACATGCAGGTGATGTGTTCCGCTGCCGTGGTGCAGATCGACCACGAAGCCCATCGGAGCCAGCAGCATCGAAGGATCCAGCTTGGTGACGTAGGTACCGTCACCTTGCCGCGTCTCGAGAACTCCCATCATCGACAGCGCGCGCACCCCCTCGCGGAGGGGATTCCTGGAGACCCCGAGCGCCGCGGCGAGGTCCTTCTCGACCGGAAGCCGATCGCCCGGCCGGAGCAGCCCGTCGATGATCATCTGCCGGATGCCCTGAACCACGACATCGGTCTGTGAAATGCCGGGGGTGCGTGACAGCTCGGCCGGCCTGCCGGCCGTCATGTCAGCGGATCCACTTCCGCGCGTGACGCCCAGTAGGCGCCGTCCGGGAATCGATAGCTCTCCAAGGACTCTCTGTGCATCTCGGCACTGTAACCGGGCGCACTCGGAAGCACGTATGCACCGTTGCGGATCACGCAGGGGTCGACGAAGTGCTCGTGCAGGTGGTCGACGTACTCGGTGACGCGGCGCTCCAGGCTGCCTGACACGGCCAGGTAGTCGAAGATCGCGAGGTGCTGAACCAGTTCGCACAGACCGACGCCACCCGCGTGCGGGCAGACCGGTACGTCGAACCAGGCGGCGAGAAGGTAGACCGCGAGTACTTCGTTGACGCTGCCGAGGCGGGCTGCGTCGAGCTGGCAGTAGTCGATGGCGCCGGCCTGGAACATCTGCTTGAACAGAACCCGGTTCATCCCGTGCTCGCCGGTGGCGACACCGATGGGTGCCACGGCCTTGCGGATCGCGGCGTGGCCCAGGATGTCGTCGGGACTGGTCGGTTCCTCGATCCACAGCGGTTCGAACTCGGCCAGGGCCTTGACCCATTCGATCGCCTCGGGCACGTCCCAGACCTGATTCGCGTCGATCATCAGGTGGCCGTCCGGCCCGAGGACCTCGCGGGCGATGCCACAGCGCCGGATGTCGTCGGCCAGCTTGGCGCCGACCTTGAGTTTGACATGTTTGTAGCCTGCGGCAACGGCTTCCTCGCAGAGCCTGCGGAGCTTGGCGTCGGAGTACCCGAGCCATCCGGCGGAGGTGGTGTAGCACGGGTAGCCGGATGCCTCGAGGTCCTCGATTCGTTGCTTGCGGCCCGGTTCTTGGCGGGCAAGTAGCGTGACAGCCTGTTCCGGCGTCAGTACGTCGGTCAGGTACCGCAGATCGGCAGCCGCCACGAGTTGCTCGGGTGACATGTCGGTCAGCAGTCGCCAGAGGGGTACGCCGGCTCGTCGGGCCGCGAGATCCCACACTGCGTTCATCACAGCAGCCAGGGCCAGATGGATGACTCCCTTGTCCGGGCCGAGCCAGCGCAACTGGCTGTCCGACTGCAGCTCCCGGTAGATCGCGCCGAGGTCTCCGCACAGCGCGTCGACGTCCCGGCCCACAAGTGGCTCGGCGCGCTGAACCGCGGCGGCGACGCACAGGTCGTTGCCGCGCCCGATGGTGAAGGTGAAGCCGTACCCGGCGAGCTCCGGGTCGTCCGTGTGCAGGACGACGTACGCCGCCGAGTGGTCGCCGTCCTTGTTCATCGCGTCGGACCCGTCCTGGGTCATCGAGGTCGGGAAGCGAACGTCGATGACCTCAACCGAGGTGATGCGTGGCATGGCGGGCCCCTCACGATGAGTAATAGATGGGATCTTTCTCCAGCTTTGATGCCGTTCAGTATGGACCAGGGTCGCGTCTAGCGCTACGCTCCCGACAATTCATGGGATTAATACCTCGTCGTCTCGACGGAGGACGGTGGCATGGGCAACCTGGTGAGCTCGGACCGCGCCGGCACGCAGCGGCTGGTCTACGACCGGCCGGCGGAAACGTGGCTGGAGGCGTTGCCGCTCGGCAACGGCCGGATCGGAGCGATGTGCTTCGGTGGTATCGGCAGGGATCGGATCGGACTGAACGACGAGACGTTGTGGTCGGGCAGTCCGGAAACCGCCCGGTCGTTGTCGGCTCCGCTCGGTGCGACCGGTGCCGACGCCGTACGCGCGGTGCGCGACGCGCTCAGGGCGGGTGACATTCGCCGGGCGCACGAGTTGGCTTGTGGTTTTCACTCCGGCTACTCGCAGGCGTACCTGCCGCTGGGTGATCTCCTGCTCGACATTCGCGTCGATGGCACGACCCCTGCCGCCGACGATGTCGCGCACTATCGCCGGGAGCTTGATCTCGACGCCGCGGTCGCCACCGCGGAGTTCGAGATCGGGGGAGTGGCGGTTCGACAGGAGGTCTTCGTCAGCGCGCCGGACGGCGTACTGGTCCAGCGAATGACCGCTTCGAAGCCTGTACTGGCGCTGACGTGCCAGTTGACATCGCAGTTGCACTCGCGCCCGCACGCGGTCGACGACGGGCTCGGACTGCTCCTGCAGGCTCCCGCCGATGTCGCTCCTCCGCATCGCGACGTACCTGAGCCGATCCGGTACTCCGATGGTGCCGATCGCGGCATGGAGGCTGCTATCGCGTTACGCGCCAGCACCGATGGCGATGTCCGGACGAGTGACTCCGAGCTCACTGTCGAGAGCGCAACGGAGATCACGCTGATCCTCTCGTCCGCCACTGGATACGACGGTCCGTTCACTGCACCGACCCGGACGGCGGAGGAGTGCTGGCTCTCGGCGGATCAGACAGTGCTGGCGGCTCTCGATCGCGAATACGGGCAGCTTGTTTCCGATCATCAGCAGGATCACCGGCGACTGTTCCGTCGTGCGTCGCTCGAGCTGGCCGGGGCGGCGGAGCAGTCCGGGCTGCCGACCGATGTGCGGGTGGCCCGGGCGGTCGACGTCGAGGACCCTGCCTTGGCTGCGCTGATCTTCAACTACGGCCGTTACCTGATGGCCGCGAGTTCGCGACCAGGTGGGCTGCCGACCAATCTGCAGGGAATCTGGAACGACATCCTGCGGCCACCGTGGAGTTCGAACTTCACGGTGAACATCAACACCGAGATGAACTACTGGCCGGCGGAGACGACGAACCTGTCCGAGTGCCACGAACCGCTGCTTCGTTATATCGGCGAACTCGCCCAGGCGGGACGTAGTACCGCCCGCGAGCGCTACGGCTGCGGCGGCTGGACCGCCCACCACAATGCCGACGCGTGGTGCTGGACGAACCCGGTCGAGGGCGATCCGCGGTGGTCGAACTGGCCGATGGCCGGCGCCTGGCTTGTCCGGCACCTGTGGGACCACTACGCCTTCACCGGCGATCTGGAGTTCCTCGGCGAGTCCTGGCGAGTGCTACGGGGTGCCGCTGAGTTCTGCCTCGACTGGCTCGTGGAGATGCCGGACGGCAGTCTCGGTACGGCGCCGTCGACGTCCCCGGAGAACGACTACATCGCCCACGACGGGCAGCCGGCATCCGTCACCGAGTCGTCGACCATGGACCTGGCGCTCATCTCGGATCTGTTCCACCGAGTCGAGCAGGCGGCGGAGTTGCTCGATGTCGTGGACCCGCTCGTCGAGGAGCTCGCCGCGGCCCGCAAGCGACTGCCCGACCCGCCGGTCGGCGCACAGGGACAACTGCAGGAGTGGGCCGCCGACCTGCCCGAGGAAGATCCGCATCACCGGCACATGTCTCATCTGATCGGACTGCATCCTGGCGACGCGATCACTCCGGACAAGAACCCGAAACTCGCCGCCGCGGCGGAACGGACGCTGGACCTGCGCGGCGACGAGGCGACGGGCTGGTCGCTGGCCTGGAAGATCAACCTGCGGGCCCGGCTGCGCGACGCGGTCGCCGCACATCGGCTCGTGCGTGCCTTCCTGACCCCGGCCAACGACACGTCGACCGACTACGTGGGCAGTGGCGCGGGCGTCTACCCGAATCTGTTCTGCGCGCACCCGCCGTTCCAGATCGACGGCAACTTCGGGGCGACAGCGGGGATCGCGGAGATGCTGCTGCAGAGCCATACCGGCGAGATCGAACTGCTGCCGGCGCTGCCCGCCGAATGGACAAGCGGGCGCGTGACCGGCCTCAGAGCTCGCGGCGGGGTCGTCGTCGACATCGCCTGGACACCGTACGGCGTCGAGGCGGTCCTGACGGCTAATCGGGACCAGGAACGGATCGTACGCCGCGGCGGCGATCGGATGCCGGTCAGATTGACGGCCGGCATCGGTCACCGCGTGAGCTCGAGTTGATCGCCGGCTTGGACGAGGAGGTCTCATGGCAACCCTGACAACCGTCCGGCCACCGGCCGGTGAACTACCGGCCCGGCCCAAGCGACGGCGACGCGAGCGCCCCGGGATCAAGGGGCTCCGGCGTAGTCTTCAACGGCACTGGACCCTGTACCTGCTGATGGTCGTGCCGCTGATCTGGTTCGCGGTCTTCAAGTACATCCCGATGTCGAACGCGGTCCTGGCGTTCAAGAGTTTCAACGTGGTCAAGGGCATCTGGGGAAGTCCGTGGGTGGGCTGGCAGAACTTCGACCTGTTCTTCCACAACCCGGTGTTCTGGAACCTGGTGAAGAACACCTTCGTGCTCTCGGTCTACACCGTCGCGGCGAGTTTCCCGATCGCGATCATCCTGGCGCTGGCGCTCAACGAGATCCGCAACGGACTCTTCAAGCGGACCGTGCAGATGGTGACGTACGCGCCGTACTTCATCTCCACCGTGGTGGTCGTGTCGATGACGATCCTGGTGCTGTCGCCGCGGCTCGGCATCGTCAACGAGGGCCTGGGATTCTTCGGCGTTCCCGCGATCGACTTCCTCGGCACCCCGGACTACTTCCGGCACATCTATGTCTGGTCGGACGTTTGGCAGACCACCGGGTACTCCGCGGTGATCTACCTGGCCGCGTTGTCCGGCATCGACCCGGCGCTGCACGAGTCGGCCAAGCTCGACGGTGCCACCAGGTTGCAGCGGATCCGGCATGTGGATCTGCCGGGCATCATGCCGACCGCGGTGATCATCCTCGTCCTTGCGGTCGGCAACATCATGGCGATCGGCTTCGAGAAGGCGTTCCTGCTGCAGAACCCGCTCAACCTGAGTGAGTCCGAGATCATCGCGACGTACGTGTACAAGACGGGGCTACTGAACGCGGACTTCAGCGGTGCGACAGCGGTCGGGTTGTTCAACTCGGTGATCAACCTGGTGCTGCTGCTGATGGTCAACGCGATCGCCAAGCGGATCACCGGAAACGGACTGTGGTCATGAGCGCTCAGACCGAAACGAGGCCGTTGCCGAGCAAGAAGGTCGAGCGCCGGGCGGCGCGGGCCCGCCGGATCCGCGAGCCGCGCACGGACCGGATCTTCCTGTTCTGTGTGTATCTGCTGCTGGCGGTGTTCTTCGCGGTGGTCACGCTGCCGCTGCTGTACATCGTGGCCAGCTCGTTCAGCAGCCCGGAGGCGGTGACGTCCGGGCGGGTGCTGTTCTGGCCGGTGGACTTCTCGCTGCGCGGGTACCACGCGGTCTTCGCCAACCCGCAGATCGTCCAGGGGTACCTGAACTCGCTGTTCTACACGGTGGTCGGGACGATCGTCAGTGTCACGATGACGGTCGCGATCGCGTATCCGATGTCCCGTCGTACGCTCGTCGGCCGCAATGTCGTGATGACGCTGATCCTGTTCACGATGCTGTTCACCGGCGGCCTGATCCCGACGTACCTGGTGGTCCAGTCGACCGGGCTGCTCGACACCCGGTGGGCGCTCATCATCCCGCAGGCGATCGGGGTCTGGCAGGTCATCATCGCCCGGACCTACTTCCGGACCGCGATCCCCGAGGAACTGGTCGAGGCGGCCCAGCTGGACGGTTGCGGTGACCTGCGCTTCCTGTGGTCGGTGGTGATCCCGCTGGCCAAACCGATGATCGCGGTCGTCGCGCTGATGTACGCGATCATGCAGTGGAACTCGTACTTCGACGCGCTGATCTACCTCAAGAACCCGGATCTGTTCCCGCTGCAGCTGGTGCTGCGCAACATCTTGATCCTGAACACGACCGGCGGTGGGGCGGTCGATGCCTCCGTGGTCATCCAGCGCCAGCAATTGGCCGATCTGCTCAAGTACTCGCTGATCGTGGTGGCGAGCGTGCCGGTGCTGCTGATCTATCCGTTCGTCGCCCGCTACTTCACCAAGGGAATCCTGATCGGCGCCGTGAAGGGCTGATCTTCCGCATCACCTCGACCCTGTGAGGGACCTAATGTCTGTACAGTTCAGAAAGAGGAGGCGTGCCGCGATCGCCGGCATCAGTCTCCTGGCATTCGCGCTTGCGGCCTGTTCCGGTGGCGGCTCGAACGACGAGCAGGGTAAGCCGTTGCCAACGATCACCGGAAATCCCGCCGTCACCCTGAACGTCTTCGCGCCGCAGTCGGCCGACACGAACCTGGCCACGAACGACTTCACCAAGCTGATCCAGCAGAAGTTCAACATCACCGTCAAGTGGCAGACCACGACGTTCGACGGCGGCCCCGCCAAGGAGAAGCGGCAGATCTCGCTGGCCAGCGGCGACTATCCCGATCTGTACCTGCTGATCCCCTGGGTCGACCAGTTCACGACGGCGGACCTGCTGAAGCTGGGAAATCAGGGTGTCGTCGTACCGCTGAACCAGCTGATCGACCAGTACGCGCCGAACATCAAGAAGGCGCTGGACTCCACGCCGGAGTGGAAGGCGATGGCGACCGCGCCGGACGGCAAGATCTACGGCATCCCGCAGTGGGTCGACTGCTTCCACTGTTCGTACCCGGACAAGCTGTGGATGAACTCGGCGTGGCTGAAGAAGCTGGGCCTCGAGCAGCCGAAGACCACCGAGGACCTGCGGAAGGTGCTCCAGGCGTTCAAGACCCAGGACCCGAACGGCAACGGCAAGGCCGACGAGATCCCGCTCAGCGCGAACGTCCGCGACAACCTCATCCCGTACCTCATGGACGCCTTCATCTACGACCCGCAAGGGCAGAACAACAGCGGCGGCAACAACACCACGCTGGTTCTCAACAACGGCAAGGTCGACGTCCAGGCGAACAAGGACGGCTGGCGCGAAGGCCTGCGGTACATCAACTCGCTCTACAAAGAAGGCCTGATCGACAAAGGCGCCTTCACGCAGAACCCGGACGCGATGCAGCAGCAGGGCAACCACGGCGGCTCGGTCATCCTCGGCGCGGGCACCGTCATGCATTCCGGTATCTTCGTCACCATCGGTTCGGCGGACGGGCGGGACAAGCAGTACGACGCGGTACCGCCGCTGACCGGTCCGAGTGGCGCGAACTACGCCAGCTACGTCTTCCCGAGTATTCCCGGCGCCACGTTCGTCCTGACGTCGAAGGCCACACCGGAGAAGCAGATCCAGGCGATCAAGATGCTCGACTACATCTTCACCGACGAGGGACAGAACAACGGACAGTTCGGCATGGAGGGCAAGGCCTGGACCAAGCCCGGTCCCGGCGATGTGGCGCTCGACAAGTCGCTGAAGCCGAGCTTCAAACAGATTCCCCTGAAGCCCGGGTCGAAACCGCGGAACAGCGGCTGGGGTCCGCTGGCGCAGTACAACAACACCGCGAAGTACCGCAACTCCGAGGTCATCGACACCGACATCCACTCGCAGGCGGGGTACGAACGCAAGCTGTTCGAGGCCACCAAGCTGTACGCCGGCCACGAGGACAAGGCGCAGATCTACCCGTTCTGGAAGGTGTGGATCGACCCGTCGCTCGCCAACGAGGTCGCGACTCTGCAGACCAACCTCGAGAACTACATCCAGCAGAACTCCCTGCAGTTCATCACCGGCTCGAAGAACATCGACACCGACTGGGACAGCTACGTCAAGGGGCTGGACGGTCTCGGTCTGAAGCGCTACCTGGAGATCCAGCAGACCGCCTACGACAAGGTGCCCAACAAGTAGGTCGACCCTGGACCGGCCGGAGGACCCCGGCCGGTCCACACTCCCACCACTGACGAGGAGCAATCAGTGCCGTTCGATGCAACCTTCGAGTCCCTGACCACGTTCGAATGCCCTGACTGGTTCCGGGATGCAAAGCTCGGCATCTGGTCGCACTGGGGACCTCAGTCGGTGCCACGGTACGGCGATTGGTACGCGCGCAACATGTACCGGGAGGGCAGTGACCAGTACCGTTACCACCTGCGGACGTACGGGCACCCGTCGGAGTTCGGCTACAAGGACGTCGTACAGCTGTGGAAGGCCGAAAGGTTCGACCCGTATGACCTGATGGATCGGTTTGTGGCGGCCGGTGCCCGGTACTTCGTGGCACAGGCCGTGCACCACGACAACTTCTTCAACTACGAGTCGACCGTCAATCGCTGGAACTCGGTGAAGGTCGGACCGGGCAAAGACATTCTCGCGCTCTGGAAGGCGGCCGCGACCGAGCGCGGGCTGCCGTTCGGAATCACCGAGCACCTCGGCGCCGCCCTGGGGTGGATGGCGGTCAACAAGGGCAGCGACAAGCAGGGTCCGTACGCCGGTGTGCCGTACGACGGAACCGATCCGGCGAATCGGGACTTGTACCTCGACAACAGCCGCTACCAGCAAGACACCGAGGTGCCGGACCCGTGGTACTGCGACGATCCCGAATGGCACCGTCACTGGCTCGAGGCCGTGACCGAAATGATCGATCGGTACCAGCCCGATCTGCTGTACTCCGACGGGCCGCTGCCGTTCGGTGAGGCCGACTACACACCGGGTCTCCGCGCGGTGTCCCAGCTGTACAACACCAGTGCGCGGATCCACGGCACGAACCGTGCCGTCTACCAGCAGAAGGACCGTCGGCCGGAGGTGAGCGCCGTCGGTGTGATGGACATCGAGCGGAGTCAGACGCCCGGCATCCACCCCTCGCCTTGGCAGACGGACACCTCGGTCGGGGACTGGTTCTACAACGTCCGCGACGTCTACAAGACCGCCCGCCACGTGATCGAGATGCTGGTCGACATCGTGTCGAAGAACGGCAACCTCCTGCTCAACATTCCGCAGCTGCCGGACGGCACGCTCGACGCCGAGTGCACGCAACTCCTCGACGACCTCGGTGCCTGGACGAGCGTGTGCGGCGAAGGCATCTACGGCACGAGACCGTTCCGGGTGTTCGGCGAAGGGCCGTCGAGCGTGACCATCGACGGCTTCACCGAAGACCGCGTGAGCTGGACGAGTTCCGACTTCCGCTTCACCACCCGCGCCAACACCCTGTACGCCTTCCAGATGGCGTGGCCGGACGACGGGCGCGCCGTGATTCGCAGCCTCACGGGTGACGCCGTGCGTACCGTCCGTCTGCTGGGCTACGGCCCCGTACCCTTCGAGCAAGCCCACGGCATCCTCGTCGTCCAGTTGCCCGCGACTCCTCCGCTTGATGTCGCGAATTGCCTCGCGGTCGACCTCCAGGCCGACTGACACTTCGCCCTCACCGCACGACCGCTCTTGTGTCATGAGGTAGCACGATCGTGCCGGAGCGGAGCGAGGCGGCCGTGGTGAGCCGAGTGGGGGAGGAGACCAAGTCGCTCGAGGAGCTGTACGCCGATGCCCTGGCCGAGGGCGGGGAGCTGGTCTTCTATGCCGGCGGTGACACAGCGACTCAGAAGGATTTCACCAAGCAGGCGTTCCTGACCAGGTTCCCGAAGATGAAGCTGACCACGGTCGTTGACTACAGCAAGTTCCACGACGTCCGCGTCGACAACCAGCTTGCCACCGGCACACTGGTCCCGCACGTGGTCCAGCTGCAGACCCTGCAGGACTTCACCCGGTGGAAGAAGCAGGGGAAGCTCCTGCCCTACAAGCCGGCCGGATTCTCCCAGCTGTACACCTCGACGGCTTCCCGCGGTTCATGGCCGACCGCGCCGAGGTCGAACGCTGGAAGCAGACCTTCTCGCTCTACTTCGGCGAGGTCCAAGGTGCCCCGAGCCCCGGCTGGCTCGGCCTTCATCCAGGCGCCTAGGCGATCTGGGCGATGTCCGGTGTGAGCAGCGGGTAGCGCTCCAGGACCAGGGGATCGTGACCGGGTACGGCGTCGTCGCCGAGCTCCTTGATGCGGTCGAAGGCGCCGTACATGCCGGTCATGCTGGTCAGGATCGGGAACGGGCGGTCGTCCTCGAGGTTCTCGTAGAAGTGCGAAGCGTCTGAGGCGAGGACGACGTTGCCGCGAGCGGTCTGGACTCGGACCACCTGCATGCCCGCGGTGTGGCCGCCGACCAGATGTACGCTCAGTCCGGGTACGACGGTCGTGTCGCCATCCGCGCGGAGCACCCGACCCTGCTGGTGCGCGCTGGTCAGGTGGGCGAGGTCGGTCTCGTCCACCAGCCAGCGCTCCCGGGCGATCCGCTTGGCCCACGGCCCGGTCCAGTACTCGAGCTCGGCCTGCTGCAAGACATAGCGAGCATCGCCGAACTCATGCGCCGTACCGGTGTGGTCGTAATGCAGATGCGTCAGTACGACGTGATCGATGTCGGCCGGGGTGACGTCGAGCGCGGCCAGGGCGGACGCGGGGGAGCCGTGGTAGCGCAGCCCCGCGATCGTGTCCGCACGGGCCGGGGCGATTCCGGTGTCGATGAGCACGGTGTGCTCGGCTGAGGTCGCCAACCAGACGTAGTACGCCGTCGGATGCGGTTCGCCGACGCGGGCGTCGTACCCGTGGAAGTGCTCGCCGCGCATGGCGTCCCGCTCGGCGAAGCGGATGGCGTAGACGCTGAAATCACTCACACCCGAACCTCGGCGCGTCGGCCCAGGTGCTCGGTGCGGACCTTGTAGGTCTCCTTGGCGGTCGCCACGGCCGCGATGTTGATCAGGCAGAAGATCGCGGTGACCACCGACACGCCGAACCAGCTGCCCTTGCCGGCCCCGGCGACCGCGGTGGCGATCATCGGGGCGAAACCGCCGATGGCGAAGCCGATCTGGGTGCCGATCGCCATCCCGGACAGCCGCACCCGCGTCGGGAACATCTCGCCGTAGAACGACGGCCAGACCGCGCCGGTGGCGCAATACACCACCCCGAAGGTGATGATGCCGAGAGCAAAGATCAGTGGATACGAGCCGGTCGAGATGGCCCACAGGTAGGCGAACATCAGCACTGCGCTCCCGATCGACCCGCCGATGAACACCGGCTTGCGGCCGATCCGGTCCGACAGCGTCGCCCACAGCGGGATCGTGATCACGCCGGCGACGTTCGCGAGTACGCCGACCCACAACATCGCGCTGCGATTCAGGTCCATCGTGTTGACGGCGTACGACAGCGCGTGGACGGTGAAGATCGTGCTCACCGAGGCGATCACCGCGGCGGCGATCACGCGGACCACCGCACGCCAGTGGTCCTGGAACAGTACGGCGAGCGGCAGCTTGGCCACGGAGTCGGAAGCGACCTCCTGCTCGAAATGCGGCGTCTCCTCGAGCGTCCGCCGGATCACCAGTCCGACGGCCGCGACCACGATGCTGCACCAGAACGGCACCCGCCAGCCCCAGCTCAGCAAGTCCTCTTCCGGCAAAGCCGCGATAGGCAGAAACACGGCGGTTGCGATGATCTGCCCAGCCTGTGTTCCGTTGAGGGTGAAGCTCGTGTAGTAGCCGCGTCGATCTGGCGGCGCATGTTCGAGCGTCATCGAGTTCGCGCCCGCCTGCTCACCGGAGACGGAGAACCCCTGCAGCAGCCGAAGCAGCACGAGCAGGATCGGCGCCAGTACGCCGACGTCGTCGTACGTCGGCAGGCAACCGACCAGGAAGGTCGACGCGCCCATCATCACCAGCGTGGCGACCAGCACCTGCTTGCGCCCGAACTTGTCGCCGATATGCCCGAGCACGAACGCGCCGACCGGCCGGGCCAGGTACCCGACGCCGAAGGTGGCCAGCGCGAGCAGCGTGCCGGTGGCCGGCGAGGAGGAGGGGAAGAAGATCTTGCCGAACACCAGCGCTGCGGCGGTGCCGTAGATGAAGAAGTCGTAGTACTCCAGCGCGCTGCCAATCCAGGCGGCGACAGCGGCCTTGCGTGGTTTGCCCTGCGTCGTCACGGTCACTCCTCAAGGAGAAGGCTGGACCCCGTGGCGAGGAAACTAACGTACCAGTTCGTACATTACAAGAGTACAGTGGAGCCAGCCCCGCACCGCCCTGCTGGAGGGAGACCTGATCCATGAAGTCCTACCTCATCGGGTTGATCGGTTCCGGCATCGGGGCGTCGCTCAGTCCGGCGCTGCACGAGACCGAGGCCGCCCAACTCGGGCTGCGCTACGTCTACCGCCTGCTCGACATCGACGTACTGCAGCGGGACGTGGGCGAGCTGCTCGAAGAGACACGGCTCCTCGGGTACGACGGACTCAACATCACGCACCCTTGCAAGCAGGCGGTCATCCCGCACCTGGACGAGCTGTCGGACGAGGCATCCAGGTTGGGTGCGGTCAACACCGTGTTGTTCCGCGACGGCAGGACGATCGGCCACAACACCGATCGGACCGGCTTCGCCGCATCCTTCAGCCAGGGCTTGCCGGGTGCGCCGATGGACCGGATCGTGCAACTCGGCGCGGGCGGAGCGGGCGCGGCGGTCGCCGACGCGCTGCTGGGGTTGGGCGCCGGCTGTCTGACGATTGTCGACCCCAAGCCGGGCCGCGCCGAAGCGCTGGTCGAGCGGCTTGGCGATCCGCGGGCGCACAGCTCTGATCAGCCGGACCTGGCGAACGCCGATGGACTGGTCAACACCACACCGGTAGGCATGGCGCACAACCCGGGCCTGCCGCTGCCAGTCGCAAGGCTCCGGCCGCGGTTGTGGGTGGCCGACATCGTCTATCGACCGCTCGAGACCGAGCTGCTCAAACAAGCCCGCGCGCTGGGCTGCCGGACCCTCGACGGCGGCGGCATGGCTGTGCTACAGGCTGCCCACGCGTTGCGGCTGTTCACCGGTCGTACGCCGGACCACGGCCGGATGCTTGCGCAGCTGAAAGAGCTGGCCTACCTATGATGAGGGGCATGACTACCACGGAGCGCCGGCGGGATGCTGAGCGCACCAAGGCGGAGATCCTGCAGGTCGCGCAGCGCGAATTCGCCCGGAAGGGCTACGCGGGAGCCCGGGTCGACGAGATCGCCGAGCTCATGCGGACCACCAAGCGGATGATCTACTACTACTTCAGCAGCAAGGAGCAGCTGTTCATCGCCGTACTGGAGAAGGCGTACTCCGAGGTCCGGGCGGTGGAGCAGAAGGTCGACGTCGCCCACCTCGCTCCGGTCGAGGCGATCCGGACGCTGGCCGAGCTCACCTTCGACCACCACGACGCGCACCGGGACTTCATCAAGCTGGTCGCGATCGAGAACATCCACCAGGCCGAGCACATCAGCAAGTCGCCGGTGCTCGCCAACCTCGGTACGCCGGTCCTCGACCTGATCGAGCGCATCCTGGCGGCCGGCAAGGCGAGCGGCGACTTCGTCACCGAGGCGGACGCCGTCGACGTCCACATGATCATCAGCTCGTTCTGCTTCTTCCGGGTCTCCAACGCCCACACTTTCGGCGCGCTGTTCGGCCGCGACATGACCGCACCGGAGAACCGCGCCCGGCTCCGCAAGATGGTCGGCGAAATGGTAGTCGCCTACCTCCGCGGAGCCGGCGCAGCGGACGTCACTTAGGCACCGGAGCTCCCGCCGCCTCGTTGATGGTTGCGGCGCCGTCGGCGCGGGTGAGCCAGCGGTCGGCGACGAGCTTGTCGACCTGACTGATCACTGCCCGGCTGTAGGCGCCGTGGTTTGGATAGAGCTCCAGCAGCTTGCTCTGGCTGAACGGTGCCATGTGGCCGAAGAGAGCGCAGTTGGCTCCTGTGCTCGTCGGGTAGTAGGTGGCGGTCGGTAGGTCGACCCACGGCGTACGGACGCCTCCGACAGCGTTGCCGTGTTGGTCGAGCACCGTTTGTCCGGCCGCGTCGACCTGGATCCGGTCCGCCCGTGGTGGGGCGATGTTCTTGCGAGCCCAGCGGTCGAGGTTCACGTGGGCGGCGTTGTAGAGGTAGTGCATCGGGAACGTCGTACCGACGCCGTCGCAGTTGTAGTAGTTGTAGATCACGCCGAGCCGGGCCAGGTCCTCAGGCGACGGTGCGAAGCCCGAGGTGTAGGAGTGGGCGTGTCCCGAGCCGGGCACCTCGTAGAGCCGGTACTTGTCGTTCGGTTTGTCGGAGTCGTCACGCCGGGACGCGCCGCCGTCCATGTAGAAGTCGGTCTGCGTCTGCATCTTGATCACCGGTACGGCGGTCGGCCGGATGACGTTGCGCGGGTCGTCGGCCGGGATCGCGGCCGAGCATTTGTTGAGTGGCCGTGGACCACCGGCTGCCGCGGCGATGAGGAAACCGTCGTACACCTTGGCGCGTGGGTGGATGGCGTTGATGTAGCGGATCAGGTAGGAGCCGGACTGTGAGTATCCGGTTGCGTAGACCTTCTCGACGCCTCGCAGCAGCTTGTTGCTCTTCAGGGCGGCTCCGACCTGGCTGAAGATGTCCCAGACCAGTCCGCCTTCGGTGGTCGCGGCGGAGTTGAGCGCCGTACCCGCGCAGCCGCGCTGGTCGGGCCAGGACAGCTTGCCGTATCTGGCCGGATCGAACTTCCGCAGCGACGCGACGGCATTGGGTGCGCTCGTGACAGCGACGTAGGCGTCGCCGCGGCGGAGGTACTCGTCGTGGGAGGTCAGCCACATCCGGTCGAGATCCCAGCCGTTGGTCATGTTGTTGATGTCGGCAACCACCGTCCCGCTGAACTCGTTGCGGTCCGCGGGACGCCGGACCAGGATCCGATTGGTGTAGGGCACTGCCGCCCGGACCACCACGACCTGACCGGACGCGTCGTAGTCGTAGACATTGGCCCGGCCGCTGACGAGGTACTCCTCCTCGACATAACCGTAGGCTTTCAGGTCGACCGTCGACATGTTGAATGGATGGGACTTCCCGGTCACCGGCAGCGGACCGGACAGCGACGGGATGGGTGTATGCGCCGCAGCGCTGGGAACGTACAGTGCAGTGCCCACCAGGAGGACAGCACAGATCAACTTGAGAATTCGGGACATGGTTCACCTGCCGATCGGGGCGTGTTCGGCTGCTTTGATGGTCGCGGCGGCGTCTCGTGCGGTGATGAAGCCGTCGCGGAGGTTCTGTGCGGTGGTCGCGCGTACGGCGGAAACGTACGCCCGATGCGTCGGATACAGCTCGCTCAAAGTCGTGCTGTCAAAGGGAATCCAGCTGCCGCTCTGCCGGCACGCACTGTCGGTCGCAGGCGTCAGGCCGATGTTCCAGCCGGTATTGCGTTCGATGGGTACGTCGACCGCAGCCAGCCGGATGCCACCGCGAGCCAACTGATACTGATCCCTGGCGAGGGTCAGCGGAGTGGTAGTGAAGTCGGTGATCTCCAATTGAGGCGCCGACGGTGGCGCGACACCCTGCCGCACCCAGCGGACGACGTGGTCGAACATCGCGTTGAGGACGTAGTGGTACGGCGCATTGCTCCGAGCCGGCGACACACACGGTGCCTTGGGCCCGGGCAGTGGACCAGTGACGCCCGCATCACGCAGTCGTACGGCGCTGTTGGTCAGGAACGCCTGTCGATCGGAATGCGACGCGCCCGCGATCTCCCAGAACCGGAAAATAGGCGTGTCCGACTGCCGACGATTGCCCTGGCCGTTGAGCACGTCGTACTCGGATGCGGTCTTGAAGATCTTGGTGGTCAGGTCGGGGCGGATGGCGACGCCACCGTCGATGATCGTGATGGCGTCGTACACCGGTGCGGTCGGATGGACCGAGTTGGCGTAGATCGCCAGTCGGCCGGCGGATTGCGACTGGCCGGTGGCGATCACGGTCCGCGGTCGCCAGTGCGCGATAGCGCCGCTCTTCAAGGCTTGCGCGGCCTGGCTGAAGACGTCGTAGCTGAGCGAGTCGTCGGTGACGGTTCCGCCCGCGGTGAGGTCGAGGGTGCCGTATCGGCTCGGGCTCCAGGCGCGCAGTCCGGTGGGGGAGTTGACACCGTTGCGCTGGGCGCTGACTCCGACCCAGGTGTAGCCGGAGGCAACGAGATGCTCCCAGGAGCGGTTCCACATCACTTCGACGTCGAAGTTGTTGGTGACGTTGTACCACTCGACGACGACGGTGCCGTTCGACTTCGCGGTGGACGCAGGACGTCGTACGACGAGACGAGTGCGATAGGGGTGACCAGAGCTGATGACTTCGCCGGTGGCCTGGTCGGGGGTGGTGTAGTTGCTGGCGGTGCCGTCGAGGAAGTACTCCTCCTCGAGATAACCGTACCGGCGCAGGTCGCGGTCGGTGGACATGAAGGGGTAACCGTGACTGGGATCGCCGGGCGAGGAGGTGACCGGGATGGGACCGATGACGGTCGGGGGAGGGTTGGGGGCGGGCGGTTCTTCAAGGGGTGTGGACGTGGGTGTCAGGCCTGAAGTCAGTAATGCCAGGGCGGTAAGAGCTCGCAGGATCATGGGTGCTCCTCAGAGGCCCAGGTAGATGCGCCTCACTTGGGGGTCGTGGCGGAGGTCGTGGGAGGTGCCGGTGGCGGCGATCTCACCGTTCTCCATCACCAGGCAGGTGGTGGTGACCTCGAAGGTGAGCTTGGCGTTCTGTTCGACCAGGACGATGCCGAGGCCGTCGGCGTTGAGCCGTTTCAGGACGGTGGCGATCTCGGCGACCAGGATGGGGGACAGGCCCATCGACGGTTCGTCCAGCAGCATCACCTTCGGCCGGCACATCAGCGCGCGACCGACGGCGAGCATCTGCTGCTGACCGCCGGACAGCGTCCCGGCCAGCCGGTGGCGCATGTCGCCCAGGACGGGGAACAGGTCGTAGACCTCGTCGATCGGGGTCTTTTTCCAGGTGCGGCAGTAGGCGCCGAGCAGGAGGTTCTTCTCCACCGGCAGTCCGGGGAAGACGTGCCGGCCCTCGGGGACGTAGCCGATGCCACGCCGGACCAGCGTGTGTGGTGCGGCCCGGAGCAGGTCGTCGTCACCGAAGCGAATAGTGCGGGCCTGGCGTGGTGCGAGGCCCATGATGGCCTTGAGAGTGGAGGTTTTGCCGGCACCGTTGGCGCCGATGATGCCGAGGGATTGGCCCGGCTCGACGGTGAACGTGACGTCTTGTGCCGCACGGACCCCGCCGTACCGGACCGAGAGGCCTTCAACGGTCAGCGTGCTCATGCTCCGCCTCCCTTTCGGTGGGCGCTGCCATGGAGTCGCCCAGGTAGGCCTCGACCACGCGCGGATCGACCGCGACCTCGTCCGGTGGACCGTCGGCGATGACACGTCCGCCGGACAGCACGGTGACGTGGTCGCACAGGGACATGACCAGGCCCATGTTGTGCTCGATCACCACGACCGTGACACCGGAGTCGCGGATCGAGCGGACGATCTCCGCGAGCCGGCCGACCTCGTCGCCGTTCAGACCCGCGGCCGGCTCGTCGAGCAACAGCAACGACGGCAATGACGCCATCGCCCGCGCGATCTCGACCCGCCGCTGGATCCCGTACGGCAACGACCGCGGGATGGCATCGGCGAACTCGGTCAACCCGAACCGGTGCAACACCTCATCGGCTCGGCCGCGCAACGACCGCTCATACCGCGACACAGCCCACGGCAGCGCAAGATAGCGCCAGATCCATGACGTCCGAGTGCGGTCCAGCGCGACCAGAATGTTGTCCCGCACAGTCAGGTCCTCGAACAGCCGCAGATTCTGAAAAGTACGCGCGACGCCCTTCAACGACAGCCGGTACGGCGCCAAGCCGCCGACCGAAGCGCCGTCGAGACGAACCCGGCCCGCGGTGGCCGTGTAGAACCCGCTGATCACATTGAAGAGCGTCGTCTTCCCCGAGCCGTTCGGACCGACGATGCCCCGGATCTGGCGGGCGGGCACCGACAGCGAGACGTCCTGCAGTGCGACAAGTCCCTTGAACCGCTTGGTGACCTGGTCGATCTCGAGCACACTCCGCGCGTCGGCCGGCGGGACTTCGTCGTACGGGACAAAGGGGGAGAGGCGGGGACGCTCGCCGGTCTTGCGGCGGAAGACTTGAGCAGGCAGCCCGGCCAGGCCCTTGGGGAAGAAGACGACGACGAGTACGACGACGATGCCGTAGCCGAGCTGGGCGAAGGCCGACACGTCGAGCAGCGCCTCGCGGACAAAGGCCAGGCCGAGTGCGCCGATGACACAGCCGACGATGCTCGCGCGGCCGCCGATGATCACCATCGCGAGCAGCAGGAACATGTTGCCGATGTTGAAGGTCTCCGGCGCGACGAACCGGATCAATCCGGCATACAGCACGCCGGCCACCCCGCCGTACAGCCCGGAAAGTACGAACGCAGTCATCCGCAGCAGCGGGATCTCGGCGCCGAGCGCACCGGCGGCGAGGTCGTCGTCGCGCATCGCACGCAGGCGGCGGCCGAGTGGTGAGCGGGTGACGAACAGGGCGAAGACCAGTACGAGCGCGAAGACGGCCAGCTCGAGGTAGTAGTAGAGGTAGCCGCTGGACAGGTCGATGCCGAACAAGGGCGGCACCGGGATGTCGCTGATGCCCTCGGCCCGTCCGGCGATCCCGGCATTCGTGACCCAGTTGATGAAGCCCAGCGCGAGGCCGAGGGTGACGATGCCGAGGTAGTGCGACTGCATCCGCAACGCCGGGATGCCGACCAGCAGCCCCGCTGCGATCGACGCCAGGATCGCGAGTACGGCGGCCGGCCAGAAACCGAGGCCGGTCCGGCTGGTGAGGATCGCCACCGTGTAGGCGCCGATCCCGAAGAACGCGACCTGCGCCAGGTTGATCTGCCCGGCCACGCCCATGGTCAGGCCGAGGCCGATGGCCAGCACGGCGAAGATGACGGCGACGTCGACCACGTGCATGGTGTAGCCGCCGAGCCCGTAGGGGAGCAGCCAGGCGGCGACCGCGATCGGTGCCAGCAGCAACAGTCGTCGTCTCACGCCCGGTTCACCGTCGCCTCCCCGAAGATGCCGGTCGGCCGGATCATCACGGCCAGCGCGAACACCACGAACGTGACCAGTTCGGAGTACGCCTGGAAGTTGCCGGCGGCAAAGGCATCCAGCAGGCCGAAGGCGATCCCGCCGACGATCGCGCCCGGCATACTGCCGAAGCCGCCGAGCATCGCCGCGGCGAAGCCCTTGATGCCGAGCGTGCCGCCCATGGTCGGATTGACGTAGAGCATCGGCCCGATCAGGCTGCCCGCGACCGCGGCCAGGCAGGCGCCGATCCCGAACGCCATCGCGTTGCTGCGGCCGACATGGATGCCGCACGCGGTCGCTGCCTCGTGATCCATCGCGACCGCCTGCATCGCCGCGCCGAGCTTGGTCCGGCGCAGGAAGAAGGCCAGCATCGTGGTGGCCAGCGCCGCGACCCCGATCACCAGCAGGCTGTACGTCGGAATGCGGACACCGCCGAGGTTCAACGGCTCGGTGGCCACCGGGCTCGGTACCGCGTGCCCGGTCGCGCCCCAGATCAGGATGGCCAGCGCCTCCAGGACCGCGCCGAAGCCGATCGTGCCGATCAGCATCAGCGTGAAGTCCTTGTTCTCCAACGGCCGCAGGAAGCGCTCGATGATCAGGCCGATCAGGCCGGTGACCACGATCGCGACCACGATGGCGACCGCGAACGGGACCTTGCTGGCCATGTAGAACGTCGAGGCGGCGTACGCGCCGATCATCACCACGCTGCCGTGCGCGAAATTGACCAGCCCCATCGTCCGGTAGACGATCGAGAAGCCCATCGCGACCAGTGCGTACACCGCCCCGAACGTGATCCCGCCGATCAGGGTCTGAAGGAAGACCTGCACGTCAGCTCGCGGTCGCCGGGACGGCCTGGCCCTGCTTGATCAGGCCGATCTTGGTCTCGTGGATGCCGACGCCGAACTCGTCGTAGTTGTACTGGCCGAGCAAGCCGTCGCGCTTGACACCGCGGATCGCGTCGGCGAGTTCCTGGCCGCCCTTTCCGCCGGTCTTCTTCAGCGCCTCGATCAGGATCGAGGCTCCGTCGTACGCCTTGGCCACGTGCAGCCGGGCATCTTCGCCGTACGCGGCCTTGTACTTCGCGGCGAACTCCTTGATCGCCGGGCTGGCCTCGTTGCTGAGGTACGGCGAGCTGACGACCGAGCCCTCCGCGTTCGCCAGGCCGGCGGTGGTGGCGTAGACGTCCGTACCCATTGGGGCGCCGCCGGCGAAGATCGCCTTCAGGCCGAGCTCGCGGGCCTGCTTGGCGATCAGCCCGGACTGGACCTCCTCGGCGCCGATGAACAGCACGTCCGGGTTCTGCTGCCGGATCTTGGCCAGGTTGGAGTTGAAGTCCTTCTGCTCCGGCGTGACCACCTCGTCGGCGACCGGCGTGACGTTGCGGGCCTTGAGCGACTTGGAGAACGCGTCGTGCTCGCCGCTGCCGTAGGCACCGTTGTTGCTGATCAGCGCGATCTTCTGGTAGCCCTTCTCGTCGACCAGGTACTTGGCCAGGGTCTCGTCGAAGGTGACGCTGGTCGGGGCGTTCAGGAACAGGAACGGGCTCTTCAGCTCGGCCAGCTTGGGCGACTGTCCCGAGGTGATGTTCGGGATCTTGGCGTCCTTGAGGATCGGCGCCATCGCCAGCGTCACCGCGCTCTCGGCGGTGCCGAGCATCGCGACGTAGCCGTCGGAGGAGATCTTGCGGGCCAGGTTGGTGCCGACCGTCGGGTCGCCCTGGTCGTCGAACAGGTCGAGCTGAAGCTGCCGGCCGTTCACTCCGCCGGCCTTGTTGGCCTCGTCGACGGCCAGCTTGACGCCCTTGTTCTCCCACTTGCCGAGCGAGCTGAGCTGGCCGCTCTGGGCGTTCACGTTGGCGATCTTGATGGGTCCGGTGGCCTCGCCGGAGGATCCGGAGTTCTCTCCGGGCGGGGCACAGGCGGTCAGAGCTGCCAGGACGACAGCGACGATCGTGAGTCTCACGGTTCACCTCTGGGCGAATAATTCACGAACTAGTACGTTAGTTATAGCGGCGCGAGTCGCCCGAGGAAATACCTCGAACGCCCCATCAGACGAAGAATTCGCCGTATCACGCTCCCGGCGACGAAGTCGCCGTTCCCTTTCAGGTGACGAAGTCGCCTTGGTAGATGTCTTTGATGTTCCAGTGGCCCGGAGTGGGCACCGGTTCGTTCACCATCGGTACGTCGATGACGGCCGGGCGCCGGTTGGCGACAGCCTGATGTAATGCGGTGCTGAGGTCGTCCGGAGCAGAGACGTCGTACCCGTCCGCACCGCACGCTCTGCCCAGCGGGGCGAAGTCAGGGGTGGCGGCGAAGTCGCAGCCGTAGCTCTTTCCGAAGGCGGAGGTCTGCAGGTCGGAGATCGTGCCGTGCGACTGGTTGTTCATCACGACGAAGATCACCGGTGCGCCCTGCTCGACCGCCATCGATAGGGCGGGCAGCTGAGCGCTCATGCCGCCGTCGCCGATCAGCGCGACGACGGTCCGATCAGGTTGGGCGAGCTGGACGCCGACCGCCGCCGCTGGTCCGAAGCCCATCGTGGAAGCGCCGCCCGGGGTGATGAAGCGGCCGGTGTCGGGCAGTTCGTAGCACTGGGCAACACCGTTCTTGTTCCAGCCGACGTCGGTGACGAGTACGGCGTCGGGCGGCAGGGCTGCACGCAGATCGGTCAGGATCCGCTGCGGCCGGAGCGGGAACGCGTCACTCGAGTCACGCACGAAGGACGCCGTACGCGTCTGCCTGATCTGCTCGCGCAACTCGGGTCGCTCGGCCGACGGATGTGACTTGGCCGCTTCCCCGATCGCCCGGACGGCGAGACCGACATCCGCGACCGCGCCGATCGTGACCGGATAGCTGCGGCCGAGTTCGTCCGGGTCGATGTCGATCTGGATCAGCTTGCTGTCGGTGAAGTCCCAGGTATAGCGGGGATCCCACGAGCTGGCGTCGGTCTCTGCGAAGCGGGTCGCCAGCGCGAGTACGACGTCCGCCGTACGGGCGTAATCGTTGGTCAGCTCGAGTCCCCAGAAGCCGGTCATGCCGAGCACCAGCGGATGGCTGTCGGGAATGGTGCCCTTGGCCATCAGCGAATGCGCGATCGGGATGTCGAAGTGTTCGGCCAGCCCGATCAGCTCTTCGCGGGACTCGCGCAGCCCGCCGCCCACGTAGATCAAGGGCTGCTTTGCTGCCGCCAACTCTGCCGCGATCCGCTCGGCCGTGTTGGTGGGCAGGTCCGGACGGTCCGCGTGACTCGCCCGTGGGTACGGCGCCGCCGGCCTGCTGAACACATCCATCGGCACGTTCACCAGGACCGCACCAGGTCGTCCGGTGGTAGCCGTCCAGAACGCCCGCTCGACAGCCCGGCCGAGCTCATCCGGATGCTGCACATCCCACACGCGCTTGGTGAACGGCCGGACGATCGCCGCCTGGTCGGCGTCGGCGTGCAGGTTGATCTCCTGATGCGGATGGCGTCCGCGATAGTACGACGGGATGTCGCCCGCGATCACCACCAGCGGAACGGAATCCAGCGCCGCGGTCATCACCCCGGTGACCGCATTGGTCAGCCCAGGCCCGACGTGCACCAGGACCACACCCGGCTTGCCCGACGCCCGCGCGTACCCGTCAGCCGCATGAGCCGCAGCCTGTTCGTGCCGGGCGATGACGAACCGGACAGGGCTCCGCCCAAGTGCATCGAGTACGGCGATATTGGTGTGCCCGCAGGTGCCGAAGACGACTTCGACTCCCAGCTCCTCGAGCTGCTCGACCAGTGCTTCGGCGGCTGTGCTCACTGTTCTCCCCAAATCGACATTCCCCGTAGCAGCAGGGTTTTGGTGACGGTGAAGTCCTCGATCATCCAGCGGGGCGACTCGCGGCCGATGCCGGAGTCCTTGACCCCGCCGAACGGAACGTGGTCGAGCCGGAAGTTGGACGAGCCGTTGACGACCAGCCCGCCGACCTCCAGTGCGCGCCAGGCGGTGAGGACGCGGCGTACGTCGTACGTGAACAGGCCGGCCTGGAGGCCGTAGCTGCTCTGGTTGCAGGTCTGGATCACGTTCTCGAACGTGTCGTAGGGGAGGACCGCGACGCAGGCGCCGAAGACCTCCTCCTTGATCAGCGTCGCGTCGGGCGCCGGGGCGGCGACGACCGTGGGCGCGCAGACGGCGCCGTCCCGGGTGCCGCCGATGGTGACCGTGCCGCCCGACTCGGCGGTCCAGCGCACGACCCGTTCGGCCGCGTCGTCGTCGACCATCGAGCCGACGTCGGTGTTCTCGTCGAGCGGGTCGCCGACGACGAGGCTCTTCACCTGCCCGGTGAAGGTCTCGACGAACTCGTCGAAGCGTTCGCGCTGGACGTAGACGCGTTGCACGGAGATGCAGCTCTGACCGGAGTTGCTGTAGCCGGTACGGGCGCAGATCGCTGCGGCCTGCTCGATATCGGCGTCCTCGCAGACGATGGTGGCCGCGTTGCCGCCGAGTTCGAGCAGCGCTCGCTTGGGGCCGGCCGCGTGGGCGACCGCGGCGCCGGCTTTGGCGCTCCCGGTGAAGCTGACGACGGCGATCTCCGGTGCGCCGCAGAGGGCGGCGCCGACGTCGCCGCTTCCATGAAGTACTTGGACTGCTTCTGCTGGCATGCCGACCTCGAGCAGGAGTTTGACCAGTTCGGTCGAGACGGCCGGCGCTTGCGGGGGAGGCTTGACGATCGTGGTGTTGCCGGCGGCAAAGCTCGCGGCGAGTTTGTGAGCGAGCAAGTTGGCGGGCGCGTTGAACGGCGTGATGGCCAGCACCGGGCCGGCCGGCGCGCGATAGGTGAAGGCGGTGTTGCCCACTCCGCGAGCCCAGCCCGCGACCGGGAGGTTCTCGCCGCTGATCGCGCGAGCCTCCGCGGCGGCGACGGCGAAGGTGTCGGCCACGCGGAGCATCTCACCGCGGCTGTCCTTGAGCGGTTTGCCGAGTTCGAGGGCCAGGAGCCGGGCGAAGTCGTCACGGCGTTCGGTGACCCGGGCCGCGGCTCGCTCGAGGATCTCGGCCCGGGTGGCGGGTGCCAGTGCGGCGATCACCTTGGCCTCGCTTCGGGCATGGTCGAGCGCTGCCGTGATGTCGGCGGGCTGCGCCGTACGGGCTCGGCTGACGGTGCGTCTGAGGTAGGGACCGGTGCGATCCGTCGACGGGCCTTCGGTCAGCCAGTTGCCCGCGACCAGGCATCCGGCGGCGTAGATTCCATCCATGGCGCTCCACTCGCTCTGGGAGGCGGTCCTCGATTAACTAACCGTATGGTTCATTAGCGCGACTGGCAAGGGTCCGTCGCGTGGTTCGGTTGATCCGCAGAGCGGACCGCGAGTACTGTCGGCCTGTGCCTTCGGAGAATTCCGGCGAGACCGGCGTGCGCAGTGTTCAGCGGGCTTTCGACATCTTGTCGCTGCTCGCCGAAGGTCGCCGTACGCTGACCGTTCGCGAAGTGGTCGAGGAGACCGGCCTGGCGAAGACGACGGCCCTGCGGCTGTTGCAGACGCTGGAGCAGATGGGGCTGTTGTGGGCGACGTCCAAGGGCTACACGGCGGGCCCGGCGTTGTGGCGCTGGGCGCATCTGGCCAAGTCGGCGTGGGAGCTGCCGCCGGAGATCATGCAGCTGATGCGCGAGCTGGCCGCGCGGCAGCGGGAGACGGTCAACCTCTATGTTGCCAAGGGCATCCATCGGGTCTGCATCGCGCAGCAGGAGAGCCCGCAGTCCTTGCGGCACGTCGTCCGGGTCGGCGACGAGTTGCCGCTGTGGGGTGGTGCGTCGGCGAAGATCCTGCTGCGCGATGTGCCGGAGACTGTGCTGAAGCGGGTGGCGGCCAATTCGCCGTACGGAAAGGAACATGTGGAGACGCTGCGGCAGTGGGTCGTCCAGGCCGCGGAGGACGGCTACGCGGTCAGCCATGGTGAGCGGGAGCCGGGGACTTCCGCGGTGGCGATGCCGGTCACCAGTGGGTCTGGCGCGATTCTCGCGGCGCTGACGTTGAGCGGTCCGACGGTCCGCTTCACCGACGACAAGATCGAAGGTTTCGTCGCCGATCTCCGCGAAGCGGCGAAGCGGATGACGGACCGCGGTTTCGACCACCCGTTGCGCTAATACACCTCGACCTTTCCCGCCGGGCGGCCGTCGTTGAAGAAGAACTCGCCGGGCTTGGTGAAGGTGTAGGTGAACGACTCGCCGGGCTTCAGTGCGACGTCGAAGAGTCCCTCGAAGAACTGTGTGGCTCGATGGACCTTCGTGTTGCCGGCCGGGTTGACGAAGGTCACCGTGGTGCCGGCCGGCACCCGCAGGTGTGTCGGGCTGACGGCGTTCACCGCGTCGGACTCCTGTGCTTGGCCGGCGATGCGCCCGAGTACGACGGTGTTGTTCACCGTGCTGCCTTCGACCGGGCTACCGGAGACGGGCCGCCTGATCACCGGCGCCGACGGTGTCGCGGCCGGCGGTTGTACGCCGTCCAGCTTGAAGGCCCACAGATGGTCGCCGCGGGGCGCGGAGTTGCCGTAGGGGATGCTGGTTCCGCCTGCGTAGACAGCGATGTACTGCTCGCCGTCGATCTCGTAGGCGATCGGGCTGCTGCTCACCGCGGCGCCGGTCTGCCAGCGCCAGAGTTCGCGGCCGTCCCGCGCGTCGAGGCAGAGCAGGTTGCCGTCGGGCTGGCCGATGAAGAGCAGGCCGGCCGCGGTGGTGAGGATGCCGTTGCCGTGAGCAAGCGAATACGGCATCCGCTTCTTCCAGGCGACCTTGTTGGTCCGGGGGTCCACGGCAACGATGCCGCCGGTCATGTACTCGCCGGGTGGGCGCAGGCCGTTGGAGGCTTCGGTGAGTGAGTGGGCCGCCGCGACGTAGCCGAAGCCGGTGTAAACCAGGCCCGTCTGGTGACTGTAGGACTGGTGATTCCAGTCGGCACCGCCGCCGTGTCCAGGGATGGTGAGGATGGGCTCGTCCCAGTGCGGCGTGTACAACTTGCCGACCTTGAAGTTCGGCACGGCTCGATTCGGGTTGCCCGGGATCGCCGTACCCATCGGCTGGCGGACCGGGACCTGCTCCGTCCACCCGCCCTGCCGGGGGAAGGGCTGGGTCGGCCAGGTCTTCTGGCGTGGCTCCTGGGGGACGGGCCGCTCGTCGATACCCAGCGGTGCGGAGCCGTTGGTGCGGTCGAGGATGTAGTACATGCCGGTCTTGCTGCCGTAGACGACCAGCTTGCGGTTCGGGGTGTCGACCAGGACCGGCGCCATCACGTTGTCCATGTCCCAGATGTCGTGGTGGATCGACTGGAAGTGCCAGCGGTACGCGCCGGTCTTCAGGTCCAGGGCCACGATCGAGTTGGCGAACAGATTCTGACCGCCGCGCTGCGAGCCGTCCTGGGAGGACTGGCTGCCTCTCGCGTTGCCGAAAGTCCAATAGACCAAGCCGAGTTGCGGATCGAGGGCGCAGTGCATCCAGGGGGTGGCGCCGCCGGTGAGTGCGGACTGTCCTTCCCAGGTCTCGCCGCCGAGTTCACCGGGCGCCGCCGTACCCCAGAAGTGCCAGAGGTGATCGCCGGTCTCGGCGTCGAAGCAGAGGGCCGCGCCGCGTGGGCCGTCGTTCGTGCCGCAGTGCAGCCGGCCGTCGTGGTAGACGATCGCGACCTTCTCGAGGTTGCCGTAGTCCTTGTGCTGGCGTTCCCAGACGACTTGGCCGGTCTGCTGGTCCAAGGCGATCAGCCAGTTGCCGTTGGCGCACGTGAAGACTTTGCCCGCGCCGACGGCGACGCCGCGCCGGGTGAGCGGTCCGCGGGTCTGGAGGTACTTCCACTTCGTTTCGCCGGTACGGCCGTCGACCGCGGTGACGTTGCCGAGTGCGGACTCGATGTAGAGCACGCCGTTCACGGCGACGGCGGTGCTCTGGCTGTTGCCGGCCATCGCGCCGCCCTCGATGTTGTTGACCCACGCGCCCTTCAACCGCTGGATGGTGTCGCGATTGATGGCGCGCAGCGTGCTGTAGTTCTGATTGCCGAGGTTGCCGCCGACCTTGGGGAAGTCGCGCCCGGGCAGATCGGGCGCGACTCCGGCTGAGGCGACTGCAGTGGTGGCTTGAGCGAGGACTGGTGCGGCGACGGCGACCTTGAGGAGTTCCCTGCGACGGAGCATGAGCGACCCTCTCCAATGGTCCGCTAGGCGGACTGACGGAACCGATGGATGGACGCACCCTAGGTCTTGCCGGAGCTCGGGTCAACGGTTAGCTTCGAACCGCTATTCGGTTCTGCCGGTCCACTGTACGGACCGCACCGAAATCAGGGAGTCAGCATGCGCATCGCTCTCGTCACCCTTCTCGTCGGCCTGGTCCTGTCGCCGCCGCTGGTTGCGGAGAATCTCGGCGACCCCGATTACGGCGTCTGCCGCGGCACCGACGCCCGCTGCTACCACGACTGGGGCAACTTCGATCCGGCCGACGGCTACCGCCTCCTGGTCTATTCCCGTACGGCGGGACCGCGGCACGCACACCTGGGAACACCGCTCGGCCCTGGCCTCAACCCGCCCTTGAACGACAACAACGTCGCGGTGAAGGCAGTCGTCGAGCTGGGCCAGGAGAACGGCTTCGCGGTCGACTACACCGAAGACGTCACGCAGCTCGCGTCGGCCGGGCGGCTGCTGTCGTACAACGCGGTGATGTTCCTCAGCACCACGCGCGACACGCTCGACGATCCCGCGCAGACCGCGCTGCGCCAGTACATCCGGGCCGGCGGCGCGTTCATCGGCGTACACAACGCCTTCGGCACCGAGTACAACTGGCCCTGGTACGAAGGGCTGTTGGGGAACGCGAACTTCTACGACCACAGCGCCCATCAGCCCGGTGTCGTCGAGACCGTGAACACTCGCGACGTCTCCACCCGCGGATTGCAGCAGCGGTGGAACTTCAGCGACGAGTGGTACAACCTCGTACCCTTTCCGACCCGCGTCCGGGTGCTCCTGGAGGTCGACGAGACCACCCTCCCGCGGGGTGTGCGGGGGAGCCTCGGGCATCCCGGTCATGGCAAGCATCACCCGGTCAGTTGGTGTCAGTACTACGACGGCGGCAAGGCGTGGGTGACGACACTCGGCCATGACGTGAAGGCATGGACGGACGAACCGCTGGAAGGCGACCAGTTCTTCACCCAGCACCTGCTCGGCGGGATCAGGTCCGCGCTGGGAATGGCACCGTTCTGCCGCTGATCCGGTTGGCAAGGACCCGCTGGTGAGCGTATAACTAATTAACCAGTTCGTTCATTAGTGAGGTGCGATGCTCACCGCCGAACGCCAGACCCTCCGCCCCGTGATTGCCACGGCCTGTCTGTCCGGCACGCTGGAGGACAAGCTCGCGGCCGCCGCGGCGGCGGGCTTCACCGGTGTCGAGGTCTTCGAGGACGACCTGATCATGTCGCCGTGGTCGCCGCGGCGGGTGCGGGACGAGTGCGCGGCCCTCGGGCTGTCGATCGACCTGTACCAGCCGTTCCGGGACTTCGAGGCGGTGCCGGCCGAGCCGTTCGAGGCGAATCTGCGCCGGGCCGAGCGGAAGTTCGACCTGATGGAGCAACTCGGCTGCACCACGCTGCTGGTCTGCTCGTCGGAGTCGGCCGCTGTCGATGACGACGTACTCGCGGCTGAGCAGCTGACGACGCTGGCTGAGCGTGCGGCGCGGCGTGGGCTGCGGATCGCTTATGAGGCGATGGCGTGGGGACGGTTTGTGAACACGGCCGAGCATGCGTGGCGGATCGTTCGGGAGGCGGGTCATCCGGCGCTTGGACTGTGCCTCGACAGCTTCCATCTGTTCGCTCGTGGTGAGGAGCTGCCCGACGTACCGGGGTCGGCGATCTTCCATGTCCAGTTGGCCGATGCGCCGCGGTTGAGCATGGAGGCGGTCGAGTGGAGCCGGCATCATCGGCTGTTCCCCGGGCAGGGTGTGTTCGACGTCGCCGGCTTCCTCGACCAGGTCCTGTCGACCGGCTACTCCGGGCCGCTTTCGCTGGAGGTGTTCAACGACGTCTACCGGCAGGGAGATCCGCGGCATGCGGCGGTGGACGCGATGCGGTCGCTGCTCACGCTGGAGGAAGCCGCGCCGGCTGCGCCGCCACTGGCCGGACACGCTTTCACCGAGCTCGCTGTCGACGAGGCGTCGGGCCTGGCAGTGGCGCAAACCCTGGCTGCGTTGGGTTTCGCTCACACCGGGCAGCACCGGTCGAAGCCGGTGGAGTTGTGGCAGCAGGGGAGTGCGCGAGTACTGCTGAACTTCGCGCCCGAGCGGGCCGTTCATCCGGCGACTGCCTCGATCTGCGCGCTGGCCGTGGACAGCGCGGATCCGCAGGTCTCTGCCCGGCGTGCGGAACGGCTGCTGGCTCCGGTCCTGCCCCGCAGCTTCCGGCCCGATGAGGCAGACCTGACCTCAGTAGCTGCTCCCGACGGCACCGCGGTCTTCTTCTGCCGGACGGACTGGCTCGACGACTTCCTCCCGACTGGTGACGCCCCGGCCGCTGGACTGCTGACTGGAACCGACCACGTCTCGCTGACCGAATCCGTGGACGACTTCGACCACGCCGTACTGTTCTATCGCTCGGTGCTCGGGATGGAGTCGGACCAGATCGCGGAGCTGCCCGCGCCGTTCGGCTTGATCCACCGGCGTACTGCCACCGACCCGAACCATCGCGTCCGGATCAACCTGAACACAGCGCCGCTCCGCCGAGGCGACTGGTCACCATCGGTCGAGAGCCCGCAGCACGTCGCCTTCGTCACCGGCGATGCGGTGGCTGCGGCGGCGGCGATGCGCGAGCTGGGCGCGCCGCTGCTGAAGATCCCCGAGAACTACTACGACGACCTCGACGCGCGACTCGCGCTGCCGGCCGAGCTGCTGGCTTCGATGCGCGAGCACTCGATCCTGTACGACCGCGACGCCCACGGCGAATACCTGCACTTCTCCACCGAGATCATCGGCGGCCGGATCTTCTTCGAAGTCGTCCAGCGCATCGGCGAGTACGCCGGGTACGGCGCCTCGAGCAGCGCCGCGATCTGCATGGCCGCCCACCGCCGCAGCCGGCGAGAGCACGCACCTGAGCGCGAGTACTCACTCGCCCACCTGACCGCGCTCAGCCTGTCGCCACCGGAACTGGTCGAAGCCGCCGCCGAAGCCGGCTACCGGTACGTCGGCCTCCGCATGACCCGAGTCACCCCGGAAGAGCCGCACTACCCGCTGGCCACCGACCCCGCTTTGATGCGTACGACGAAGAGCCGCCTGGCCGCGACGGGAGTCGACGTACTGGATGTCGAGCTGGCTCGGATCGGACCGGATGGCAACCCGCGTGACTACCTGCGCTTCCTCGAGGCCGGTGCCGAGCTGGGGGCGCGGCACGTCATCACCCAGCTGCCCGATGGCGAATTCACGCGGAAGACCGACCGGTTCGCCGAGTTGTGCGCGATGGCAGCCCCGCTTGGCCTGACAGTCGATCTGGAGTTCCCGTCCTGGACCGAGACGCCCGACCTTGCCGAAGCGACGCGCGTACTGCGTGGTGCCGCCCAGCCGAACGCGGGCATCCTCGTCGACCTGCTGCACTTCGCCCGATCCGCGTCGAGCGTGGCCGAGCTGCGGGAGCTGCCGGCGGAATGGTTCCGCTTCGCTCACGTCTGCGACGCGCCCGGCGAGGTGCCGGACACCGTGGCCGGACTCATCCACACCGCTCGGTACGAGCGCCTGTTCCCTGGCGAGGGTGGCATCGACCTGCACGGCATCCTGGCCGCGCTGCCGCCCGGAATCCCTTACGCGTTGGAGATTCCGCACGCCACCCGGGTCGCCTCGATCGGCGCCAAGGAGCACGCGCGGCTGGCGATCACCGCCGCGCGTCGCCACCTTGACGCCGCTTTCAAACGAGCTGCCTAGACCTTCGCCGCGGCCAGGGCCTGGACGATGAGTTCGTTGCGAGCGTTCTGGCCGTCGGGGACCGAGGTGTGTACGCCGTCGCGTAGGTACATGGTCAGGCGTGACGGCATCGCGGCCAGGAACTCGGCCCAGTGAACGATCTTCAGGTTCGGGTAGGTCTTCTGCCGATCAGCCAGCATCAGGTTGATCCAGGCGCCGTTGCGCTGGTCGGCGAGCTGCGTTGCCGTGGTCTGACTCCAGCGGGAGACCTGAACGTTGACCCAGATGACCGTGCGGGTGGGCCCGGCGATCTGCATCACCCGGTCGACCTGCGGGCCGAAGTCCGGCGGAGTGAAGATGTCGTTCGTCCCGGTGGCCATCAGGATCCGGCGCGGCATGCCGAAGTTCGTGGCCCATGACTGGAGTGCGTCGACCGCCGGCTCGGTCGGCCGGCCGGACCAGTTGTTCACCGCGAGCAAGTCACCGGTGCGGTCGCCCAGCCGGACCGCCAACGAGTAGCCGTCCTGTACGCCGATGCTGTCGCCGAACATGAAGACGCCGTCGCTGTCCCGCACGGACCTGATCGTGGCGTCGCTGGCGATCGCCTTTCCCTGCGACTGCCAGTCGCCCAGATCGCCGGAGCCGTAGCCACTGGCGAAGGCCTGCTGTGTTCCCCCAACTGTGGTGGCCGCTGCGGCGACGGCGCCGGCCACGAGTATTTGCCGCCGGTTGGGACGGGCGGATCGGATTCCCTTCACGGGCGGTAACTGTGCGGGGATTTTCTTTCCAGGGCAAGGGTTTCTGCAGCAACCTGCAGAATGTGTAACGCCGGTGCCGGCTTCTCGGATGTACCCCTACCGTGGTTGCGGAAGTTTGGCGTTCCAGTAGTGCAGCTGGTCGGCGAGCCAGGGGATGTGCGGGTCGCCGACGGCGGTGTCGAGGCCGAGATAGCGGACGCCGACGACGGCGAGGGCGAGCAGGCCGAGGATGAGGCCGAAGACGTTGAGCGCGCTGCCGGCCACGTCCGGCCGGTGGGTCGAGACCAGGCCGACGAAGGAGCTCAGGACGGCCAGCGTCCCGAGGGCGAGAGACACGCCGAACAGGATCGAGAACGTTGCCGTGAGCATCGCTCCGAGCCCGGACACGAGCGCCGTCTCGGCGGCGATGGACATCCGTGCCCGCGGCGCCGGCGAACTGTCCAAGAGTGCTTGCAGGCCCACATCACCCATGTACCCAGGCTAGATCCGCAACGATCGCAACTCGGGCAAGCAAAGATCACGAATCAGCTGTCGCCAGAGCGAATCAGCTGTTGCCGGCCCGGATCGCGGTGACGGCGAAGCGCTCGACGGACTGGACGTGACCGCCGGTCGATGCGACGACCGTCAAGGCCGGGTCGGTGGCGCCGCGGAAACTGACCTGCGCCGACCATGGCTGCCGCTCGCCACCAGCCTGGATGCAGCAGAAGGATCCGAGCGGACTTTCGGATGACGGTTGCCGAACGTCGATCCGGATGGATTCGTCGACGCCGGTGATGCGGCCGCCGACGGTGATCGGTGAGGTCGCGCTCGCGCCGTACCGGGGACGTTCGACGGTGAGCGTCGTGTCGCTGGTGCCGACGACCTCCCAGGGCGCGTCCGTGCCCTGGCCGATCCGGACCAGGTGCAGCACGGCCGCGACCCTGGACCCGGATCCCACGGAGATCCGCGCGTCGTCGCCCTTGATCGAGCGGGAAACGACGGTATCGAGCTCGGTGAAGCCGAGGAATCCGGTCGTGAACGAGAGGGCGGTCTGGTCTGCGTCCAAGTGCCAGGGCTGCTGTCCGCCGTCTCGGTACTTCCGCTGCCACTCCTCGGCCGCCGTCACCGACGCGAACGGCCACAGCGGCTGATAAGCGAAGGGCTTGGTCGTCACCGGGGTGGATGAGCGGGTGGTCGTCGGCGCCCGGGTTGGCGTGGGCGACGTCGAGGGTGTGCTGCTTGTCCGGGGCGGTGTCGTGGGCGGGGTGCTTGCCCGGGTCGGCGTAGTACTGGCGCCCGGGAGAGGCAGCGCGCCTTGCCCAGGCGCGGAAGCAGGTCCACCGCCGAGGAACAGGACCCCGAGGCCGACCAGCAAAGCCGACACAACGAAGACCGCCGCGGCCGCGCCAACGATCGCGGCCAGCCGTCGCGTCCGTCCTTCAGGTTTCTCCGCCATCCGACCCAGCCTCCCCCACTACTCTCATTAGACAGCGGAAGCACCGGTTTAGTTGGTCAGAGTTTCCAGCGGCGGGCGCCTGCGAGGTCGACCAGGTCGCGGGGGCGGTCTCCGAAGCGCCAGAGCTTTGGTTTGCCCTGGGGCGGGATGACGACTCCGATGGTGCCGAGCTCCTGGCCGGCGGTGTCCTTGGCGCCGGTGTAATGGATGCCCAGCTGGTGATCGGCCTTCCGCTTGACCTTGCCTGAGCTGACCGCTTGCCGGGCCTCGCGCAGGGCGTCCTGCGACACGGTGTGCGGGAAGTTGAACTTGCCGCCGCCCGCGACTGACGAGACCAGGCTGAGGGACGGCGCGATCTGCTCCACGAGTTCGAGGCTCAGGCCGTGCTTGGACAGGTGGTGCGGCACTTTGAAGACGTCGGCTTTGAGTGGATCGGATCCGAGCGCGATCCGCAGCGCTTCGGCGGCCGGCGTCTGTTCCGGTTTGAGTTCGGGGAAGTCGGCGAGCACATGGGCCCACGAGACCGTTTGGGCATCCGCGCCGAGCAGGAGCCGCCGCGTCTCCGGCTTCACGAATTCCCGGTTCTCGAAGCGCTGCACCACCCGGCCGGCCGGGAACTCGAGCCGCATCGTGATCGACGAGTTGTTGATCTCGATGCCGTAGGTGTCATAGCGATTCCGCAACGAGATGGCCGGTGACAGCGCCATCACCTGCACGGTGCCGAGGTAGCGGGTGTAGCCGCTGGTGGGCTGGGAATGCCGGATGTCGTGGCCCGCGTTCTCCAGGTCCTCGAGCGTACGCATCATCTCGATGTACGACGACCCGGTGTGAAAATAGCCGGGTTCCCAGAACTCGCCGATGTGGTCGCCGAAGGTGTCCAGGAATTCGGGCATTCCGCCGATGTGGTCCTGGTGCGGGTGCGTCGCCACGACGAGTTCGAACAGCGGCCGGCCCGGCGGCGGCTCCGGCAGTAGTCCTGCTTCGCCGAGGGAGGCGACGAGTGCGGGCAGCTTCCTCGTGGTGGCGCAGTCGACGACGACGGCTCGCCGCCGGCCGTCGGGTGTCTCGGGCAGCAGGATCAGCTGGGTGTCGCCGTCTCCGACGTTCAGCAGGAAATACACGAGATCTGATGTGCCGATCGACGCGATGAACGGTTTCGACGCGTCGAAGGCCGAGGCGGCCAGTGCCTCGACCGGACCGGCGGTCATCGGGCGCTCTCCCGCACGTACGCACGCCATTCGGCGGGCTCGGCCAATGAGTCCGTCTGTTCGGTGACTCCGACGCTTTCGACGAGTGCTTCGTCGAGGGACGAGGCGACGGCGCCGTAGAACGCGGCCTTCGCGGCTTTCCGTGCGTCGGCGGTGATGTCCGCGATCGGCCCGATCGGATCGAGCAGGTATTTGCGCTCACGCGCGGGCAGCATCATCGCGAAGGTGTCGCCGATCTTGGGCGGCCGATCTTGCAGGACCGCCGGAATTCGCCGTGCGTGGGCCAGTTCCTGCCACGTGGCTGAGGGCACCGCCACCTGGACGAGACGCCGGTCGGCATGTCGCACGCGACCCAACTCATCCAGTCGCGGCCACCCGGACAGCAGAAAGAGCAGCGCACCCCGCGGCGGAGGCGCATCCTGTTCGTCGATGACGACGTACGTCAAAGCTGATACGACGTCCGGATCGAACCCGGTCAGCGAATCCGGAATCCACGGCGTCCCGAGCGGCGCCGGCTGACTTGCCGTCCGCCCGCTCCTGGACTCGACCCGCGCCCGCAACCAATGCACATCGCCAGTTCCCCGCGCCCCCATCGTCCCCTCCCCAGCCGAGCCGCCCTCCCCGACGACTCGAACCCCAGTGTGCTCTCAAAGTCACCCGTCGAACAGGCCTGAAGTTGATGCCGGCGGTGCATGAAGTTCGCGAGAAATCGGCATTGGACGTATTGATTTGGTGGTGCCTAGGGTCGGGGTATGAGGACTGTGGAGTTGGGGCGGACCGGTGAGCGGGTCAGTGCGTTGGCGCTGGGGGCGATGTTGATGGGGACGCTGACCGGCGAGGAGGAGTCGTTCGAGATCCTGGATCGGTACACCGCGCTGGGCGGATCGTTCATCGACACCGCGAATTGCTATGCCTGGTGGCCGCGGCCGGGGGATGTCGGCGGGGAGAGCGAGTCGCTGCTCGGGCGGTGGTTCGCCCGGACCGGCAAGCGCGATCAGGTGTTCCTCTCGACCAAGGGCTCGGCGTGGGTGTCGAAACCCGATGAGGCCCGCGGCCGGCCTGATATGACGCCGTACTTCGAAGGTGCCGGCGGCGACACGCTGCGCCAGGACATCGACGACAGTCTGCGCCGGCTAGGGACCGACTACATCGACTTGTACTACGTCCACGTCGACGACTACGCGACTCCGCTGGAAGAGACGCTCGAAGCGCTCGCCGGGATCGTGCAAGCCGGCAAGGCGCGGTACATCGGCTGGTCGAACGTCCGGACCTGGCGGCTCGAGCGGATCCGGCAGCTCGCTGCCCAGCACAACTGGCCGGCGCCGGTCGCGCTTCAGCAGCAGCACAGCTACCTGCGGATGAAGCCCGGCGTCGATCCCGTGTCCATCGTCGGCCCGGAGCAGCTCGACTATCTGCGTGCACACGACGACCTCACGCTGGTGGCGTACTCACCGATGCTCAAAGGCCTCTACGACAGCGCGGAGAAGCGGCAAGGCCACCCGGTGATGGAGATGTACGCCGGTGCCGACACCGAGGCCCGCTTCGCAGTGCTCGACAAGATCGCCGCAGAGCTCGGTGTGACACCGAACCAGCTCGTGCTCGCCTGGCTGCTGCACCAAGCCTCGCCGAAGGTGATCCCACTCATCGGTCCGCGTTTGCTCGAGTACTACGAGGCCGCCGTACCGGCCCTCGACATCACCCTGACCGCAGACCAGTTGGCCGAACTGGACTCCGCCGGAGTCTGATCAGCGCCGGTCGGAGTGGCCGAGGTCGCGGTCTGGGTCGATGCGGTCGCGGACCAGGCGCTTGAGGGCGGCGATTTCGGGGAAGCCGTTCTGTTCTTTCCGGGACCAGAGGGTTTCGCCGTCCAGGCGGACTTCGAAGACGCCTCCGGTTCCCGGAACGAGCGCGACCTCACCGAGGTCGGTGGTGAACGTTGTCAGCAACTCCTGCGCCGTCCACGCTGCCCGCAGCAACCACCGGCACTGCGTGCAGTACTCCACTTCCAAGCGGGGCTCTCTGGTCACACGGACAAGTATGGCTTCACGGCAGCGGCGCCGGGCGGTCGCAGGTGCTGGTGATCGAGACGCTCTGGCCGGACGCGGCGTCGATGGCGGCGAGCGACTCGAGGATGTGGAAGGCGAAGGCGGCGTTCGCCCGGTGCGGGCCGCCTTCGGCAGACCGTGCACCATCCGGGCACGTCGGAGGGTTCGGTTGCCATGGGCAACGAGTGGTCCGGTATCCGGGCAGATCACGGGCATCGGCCAGAACCTCGGACACCAAACCGGGATCTGGAACAGGTTATGGCAGGTCGCCGGTCCCCATTTCCTGTCCCAAGCCCAGCCGATCGCCCGGTCCCGGCCCGGGAATCCCGCCATCCGGACAAAACCGCCCACATCCCGGCCCACCTGCCGGTGGCCCGGGCCGCTGGCGGGTTATGTGACCGCTAACCCCAAGTAAAGGGCTAGCGGTCACATAACCCGCTATCAGGCCAGATCCGGCCGCCGAAACCAGCCCCGGCAACCCGCCGCTTCGCCGACGTGATCCGCGCCACCCTGACCGACCTCTCCACCCTCAGCAGCTCGTAGTCCTGTCACAGGCTGGAGGGCTGTCCTGTCTTAGCTGGTGACCGGATGGCTGTGGAGGCCCCGGCGGACGGGAAGGTGTGCGATGAAGATCGTGGTAATCGGCGGTACAGGTCTGATCGGTTCGAAACTGGTGGCGAAGCTTGGTGAGCACGGTCATGAGGCGATCGCGGCCGCGCCGAACACCGGGGTGAACACGCTGACCGGCGAGGGATTGGCCGAGGTTCTGACCGGGGCCTCCGTGGTTGTCGACGTGTCGAACGCGCCGGTGTGGGAGGACGCCGCCGTACTGGACTTCTTCGAGACCTCGACCCGCAACGTACTCGCGGCCGAGGCCGAAGCCGGCGTTGGTCACCATGTGGCCCTGTCGGTGGTCGGCACCGACAAGCTGCTCGAGAGCGGGTACTTCCGGGCGAAGCTGGCGCAGGAGAAGCTGATCGAGGCCGGGCCGGTTCCGTACTCGATCGTGCGCGCGACTCAGTTCTTCGAGTTCGTCCCGCGGATCGCGGACGCGGCCACCGACGGCAACGAGGTGCACCTGGCGCATGTGTTCTTCCAGCCCATGGCCGGCGACGACGTGGCAGCGGCGGTCGGCCGGGTCGCCGTCGGTACGCCGCTCAAGGGCCAGGTCGAGGTAGCCGGCCCGGACCGCTACCGGATGGACGACTTCTTCCGCAAGGTCTTTGCCGACAGCAACGACCACCGCCAGGTCGTCACCGACCCCAAGGCCGTCTACTTCGGCATCTCCCCGACCGAGGGCGCCCTGGTCCCGGACGGCGACGCAACCCTCGGCGACCTCCACTTCGACGACTGGACCAAGACGGCAAAGTGAAACCCATCGACACGCTCGACAGTCTGCGCGAGCACCTGCAGTGGGCGATCGAGTTGGAGCACGCGACGTTGCCGCCGTACCTCTGCGCGCTCTACTCGCTCGACCCCGAGCGGAATCCTGAGGCCGTTCAGGTGGTGAGCAGTGTGTTCGTCGAAGAGATGATCCATCTGGCGCTCGCCGCGAATCTGCTCAATGCCCTCGGCGGGCGGCCTGAGCTGGATACGCCACGGATGATGCAGCGCTATCCGCGGCGCCTGCCGCACGGTGAGCTCGAGTTGTCGCTGGTTCCATTCGGGCCGGAGGCGCTGGAGATGTTCCTCCGGCTCGAACAGCCGGCGCCGCCTGGTGCGCCGCCCGAGGGTGACGACTACGAGACGATCGCGCAGTTCTACGACGCGATCGAAGAAGGACTGCGCCGGCTGTGTACCGAGCTCGGCGAGTCCGCGGTCTTCACCAGCGACCCGGCTCGTCAAGTCACGGCAGGGCCGTTCCGACACAGCGGCGGGCGACTCACCGCTGTGAAGGATCTCGGCTCGGCACTCGCGGCGCTGGAGGAAATCGTCGAGCAGGGCGAAGGTACGGCGCGTGGCGAGGTCTGGGACGGCGACCAGGACATCTTCCACCCCGACCGGGAGGAGGTCGCGCATTACTACCGGTTCCAGGAACTCAAGCTGGGCAGGCGATTCCAGCGCGGTGACAGCCCGCAATCCGGCCCCACCGGCGAAGCGATCACTGTCGACCCCGACGGCGTCTACCCGATGCCGCCCAACCCGCGACTGGACGATGCCGGTCCCGTCCGCGACGCCCAGGAAGACTTCAACCACACGTACTGCGCGGTGCTGCAACTGCTGGAGCAAGCGCTCAACGGCAATCCGAAGATGCTCGGCCCGGCGACCGGCACGATGTACGCGCTCAAGGCCCAGGCGCAGGCCCTGATGAAGCTGCAAGCCGGCCCGACCTTCGACTACGTGGAGCCGGAGCTCCGCCGATGAGCCGCGACGAGCGCCGCCGAATCGTCGTACTCGAGAATGGACCGTACGTCGTGATCGGACGCATCCCGCTACGACGCAAACGCAAGGTGGTGTCAGAGCACAACGACTCACTGACCTGGGAGACCGGCGAGACCATCCCGACCGCGGACACCTACGCGCTCTGCCGCTGTGGACACTCGAAGTCGAAACCGTTCTGCGACGGCACACACGCCGTAATCGGGTTCGACGGCACCGAGTCCGCGGACGTACGCCCGTACGAGGAACTGCAACATGTCCACGACGGCATCGGCATCTCCGCCCAGCGGGTCGGCGAGCTGTGCATCCACGCCGCCTTCTGCATCGGCCGCGCCAGGCCGATCGCCGAGATGCTCGCCGACACCGCGGACAGCGACGTCCGGTCCAACATCATGGGCCGGATCGACCACTGCCCGTCCGGCTCGTACAGCTACGCCCTCCACCGCGGCGGAGACACGATCGAGCCGGACCTTCCACAGGCGATCTCGGTGCTGGAGGAGGAAGCCGGCTTGGCCAGCGCGTTGTGGGTCACCGGCGACATCCCCGTCGTCCGTGCGGATGGGCAGCCGCTCGAGACCCGCAACCGCATAACCCTCTGCCGCTGCGGCCACTCCTCCAACAAACCGCTCTGCGACGGCACCCACCGCAAGGCCGAAGACTTCCACGACGACAAGACCTTCTAGGTGGCGACGTACTTGTCGACGGTCTCTCGCATGTACGTCGCCGAGTCGCGGGCGCGGTCCTCCCACGCGAAGACGCAGGCGGTCATGACGGTCTCCTCGCGATCAGCGAAGCCGAGCTCGGCCAGCGTGGCGAAGAGCAGGTCCCAGTCGACTTCGCCTTGTCCGATGTCGAGGTGCTGGTGGACGCGGGCGGTGGAGCCGGGTGGGTTGACGATGTAGCGCAGGCCGGAGGAGGCGCGGTGGTCGAAGGAGTCGGCCAGATGTACGTGAGTCAGCAGCGGGCCGGCGTACTTCATGATTTCGACCAGGTTGCCGCCCATGTGGAAGGTGTGTGGGGCGCAGTACAGGAAGGAGATCAGTGGACTGTTGATCCCGCGGATCATGTCCACTGCCACGAGGCCGTCTTCGACGAAGTCGTCCGGGTGGGGCTCCAGCCTGAGGTGCACTCCCTCGCGTTCGAAGACGGGCAAGAGCTCTTCCATGGACTTCCAGAACATGGCTTCGCTGCGGCTGGGCTGTTCCGGTCGGCCGTTGAATTCGGAGTTCATGATGTTGCAGTCGAGATCGACGGTGAGCTGGATTGCGCGTTTCCAGTAGCGGACCGCGGCTTGGCGTTCTTCCTCGTCGGGTCCGGACCAGCGGTAGAGCGGGAGGTGGGAGGCGATTTGTACGCCGGCTGCGTCGAGGGCTTTCTTGAATTCCTTGACGGTGTCGTCGCCGGCGCGGGCGTGCAGGAAGAACGGGGTGAAGTCTTCGCGAGGTGAGAGTTCGATGTAGTCGTAGCCCAACTCGCCGACCAATGCCGGTAGCTCGAGCAGAGGCGTCGTACGGAACATGTACGGATCCAGAGCGACCTTCATGCGAGTACTCCGGCCTGGTCGGCCGCGGCGATCAGGTTGTCGGCGGCGAACTTCAGACCCTCGATCTGCCCGAACGACGCGTCCTCGTGTTCGATGTTCACCGGGAGTTGCGGGTTGACCTTGTGCAATGCGGTCAGGAAGCGGGCCCAGAAGTCGACATCGTGGCCACGCCCGACCGCGACGAATGACCAGCCGGGAACCGCAGGCCACCGGGTGACCGTGTAGTGCCCACCGAGACCGAGCGGCTTCTCCGAAGCCGGGATCCACTCGAACCGGTCGTCCAGGACGCCGTTGATCGCCGCGGTCTCGTGGATCAGCGTGTCTTTCGCCGCCGCGAAGAACACCAGCTCGCCCAGATCCTCGACCGCCTGGATCGGATCGATGTGCTGCCAGAACAGGTGGCTGGGATCCATTTCGGCCCCGATGTGCGTCGCGTTCGTCCGCTCGACCAGCCGTTTCAGGGTGGCCGGGTTGAAGACCAGGTTGTGCGGGTGCATCTCGATCGCGACGCGTACGTCGTACTGTGCGGCCAATGCCTCGATCTCGGTCCAGAACGGCACCGCGACCTCGTCCCATTGGTAGTCCAGCGTCTCCTTGTAGACGCTGTCCCAGGGGATGACGGTCCAGGACGGCCGGGTGCCGCCGGCCTCGGTCGCCGGGAGGCCGGACATCGTGATGACGGTCTTGATACCGAGCAGGCCGGCCAGCTTGATGGTCCGCTTCAGATCCTCGCCGTGGGTGACTTCGGGATCGGGGTGCAGCGGGTTGCCGTTGCAGTTCAGCGCGGTCAGCTCGATGCCGTACTGGTCGAAGATCGCGAGGTACTCCTTCCGTGCGTCGGGGTTCGCCAGCAACTCCGGGACCGGCAGATGCGGCGTACCGATGAAACCGCCGGCGTTGATCTCGACGCTGGTGAGGTCGAGGTCGCGGAGGATCTCCAGTGCCTCCTCGAGGGTCTTGTCGTGCAGGCAGGCGGTGTAGGCGCCGAGCTTCATAGGTGGCGTTTCCTTTCAGATCAGCGAGACGGCTTGCCCGTTGTTGAGTGCGGACTGGGTGACGGCCGCGAGGATTTCCAGGTTGTGCAGACCGTCGGCCAGCGACGGCACCAGCGGGAGCTTGGCGAGCCCGGCAACCTGGTCCAGGAACGCGCGGGCCTGCCAGGCGAACAGGTCGTTCTGGCCGTGGCCGACGGACGGGAAGTCCATCGGGATGCCTTTGTCGATCCCCGGGTGCTGCGGGCCGATCAGCACCGACCGGAAGCCGTTCGTCTTCCCGTCGGGACCGTGATCGGCGAAGCTGAACTCGCCCGGACGATTCAGGTCGAACGCCGCGGCGCCGTCGGCCGCGAAGATCTCAAAGCCGAGCCCGTTCGGCAGGCCGTGCGCGACCCGGCTGATCGAGAAGGTGCCGACGGCACCATTCGCGAAGGTGGCCGTGAAGGTCGCGATGTCCTCGTTCTCCACCGGCTCTGCTGTGTCGCCCACGGCACCGGCCGCGTGTCCGACGGTTGCTCCGAGCGGCACCGGACGCTCGGTGGTGAAGGTCTGGAAGACAGCGCCGCTGACACTCGCGATCGGGCCGCACAGGTACTCGCCCAGGTCGATCAGGTGACTGCCGATGTCGGCCAGAGCGCCCGTACCCGCTCCGCCCTTGTAGCGCCAGCTCATCGGGTTGCCGGAGTTCTGCGCGTAGTCGCACCAGTAGTGGCCGTTGAAATGCCGCACCGGCCCAATAGCTCCAAGTTGTTCACGGATGGCGTTGATTCCCGGCGTACGACGGAACGAGAAGCCGACCCCGGACTGGGTGTCAGCAGCTTCGGCCGCGGCGACCATGGCCTTGGCATCATCGACTGAAGGAGCCAGCGGCTTCTCGCACAACACATGTTTGCCGGCGGCAAGCAACGCCTCGACCACGGGCCGGTGCAACACGTTGGCGATGGCAACGGAAACGACGTCGATGTCCGGCGCTTCCACGATGGCCTGCCACGACGTCTCCGCTCGCTCGTACCCAAAGCGTCGAGCACCGTCGACCGCGAACGGTTCATGCGCGTCAGCGATCGCCACCAGGCGAATGTCGGGCAGGTCCAGGTCGTAGAGCTGCGGGGCGGTCCGATAACCCGCGGCATGAGCCCGGCCGACCATCCCGGCCCCGATCACCGCTACTCCCAGTCGACTCACAGCTGACCTTCCTTGGTGTAGGACTCGATCTCGGCTTCGAGTTCGGCCATGGCCTCTCCGCCGGCCATCAGGTCGGTGATCTCCTCCCGCGACCGTTCGCCCTTGCGGAAGTCGGCCGCGAGCGCACCGCGGATCAGTACGGCGAAGTGGTCGCCGACCGTCATCGCGTGCGTCACGTGGTGGGTGACCAGGACGACCGCGATGCCCTTCTGCCGGGCCTGCATGATGATGCGCAGTACATGCGCGGCTTCCTTCACACCGAGCGCCGCCGTCGGCTCGTCGAGGATGAGCAGCTTCGCCCCGAAATAGACGGCGCGCGCGATTGCCAGCGCCTGCCGCTCACCACCGGACAGACCGCCCACCAGCCGGTCCCCGTCCGTGACCCGGGTGATCCCGAGGCTCTGCATCTCCTGTACGGCGATCCCGCCGGCGAACTTCCGGTCGAACCGCCGGAACGGACCACGCCACTTGGTCGGCTCGGCGCCGACGAAGAACGAGCGCCCGATCGTCATCAGCGGGAACGTCCCGCCGAATTGGTGCACGGTCGCGATGCCGTGCGTACTCGCATCGCGCGGGCTGCGGAAGACGACCGCCTCACCGTTCGCCTCGATCCTTCCCGTCGTCGGCTGATGCACTCCGGAGAGGATCTTGATCAAGGTCGACTTGCCCGCCCCGTTGTCACCCAGCAGGCAGAGCACTTCACCCGGGTGGACACGCAGTGAGATGTCGGTCAGTACGTCGGTGGCGCCGAACGACTTGCAGACGTCGCGCAACTCGAGCAGTGGTGTCACCATGGTCAGCCCTTCTTCTTCATCCGCGGCGCGTAGGACAACGCCATCCGCCGGAACGTGTTGTTCATCAGTACGGCGGCCAGGATCAGCACACCGAGGATGAGAGCCGCCCAGTCGGAGTTCCAGCCGGTGTAGTAGATCCCCTGGCTGACGATCGAGAACGTCAGCGTGCCGAGCACGACACCGACCACCGAGCCGTAGCCGCCGGTCAGCAGCACGCCCCCGATGACGACGGCGATGATCGAGTTGAAGACGAACGACTGGCCGTTCGCAACCTGGGCGCTGTTGTAGAGGATGCTCTGGATGACACCCACAACCGCGGCGCCGAAGGCGGACGCCGTGAATAGCGCGATCTTCACGCCTTGCACCGGGATGCCCGTCGTACGGGCGCTCTCCTTGTCGCCGCCGACCGCGAAGACCCAGTTGCCCCACGGGCTGAAGTGCAGCAGCCAGCCGATCACGACGATCGCGGCGATCCACCAGAAGATCGCCACCTCGAACTTGCCGGCGACCAGCGTGCCCAGCAGTTGCTTGGCTTGCGGGCCTGGGTCCAGCGCGACACTCGTCGTACCGGTGATGACCCTGGACAGACCGAGCGTGAGGCCGGACAGCCCGAACAGGGTTGCGAGGGTGACGATGAAGGACGGGACTCCTGTGCGGGTGACCAGCAGGCCGTTGAGGAATCCGACCACGAGACCCAGCAGGAGTGCGGCGACGATGCCGACGATGACCGGCGCGCCCCAGTAGCCCGACACGATCGCGACCGTCATCGAACTCGACGCCAGGACCGAGCCGACGGACAGATCCAGTTCACCCGCGATCATCAGCAGGCCGACCGGGATGGCGATGATGCCGAGCTCGGCGGCGACGTTCAGCCAGCTGGCCGCGCCGCCGGCGGAGAGGAACTGCCCGCCGCCGAAGATCGCGAAGAAGACGAAGACGCTGATGGTGCCGATGAGTGCCCCGGTCTCCGGCCGGCGGGCGAGGTCACCGATCGACATTCCGGACGGCGCGGCGACCCGTGGTTTGGGCGGTGCGGCAACGTGGGTGGTCGTCATCGGACACCTGCCTTCGCGCCGGCGATCGCCGAGTCGATGTTGTCCTTGCTGATCACGGCCGGGCCGGTCAGCAGCGGCTTCTGCGGCAGCTCCAGCCCGTACTTGAGGTAACCCTGGGCCATGGACACCGACAGGTAGCCCTGCATGTAGGGCTGCTGGTCGATCGCGAACAGCTGCTTGCCGTCCTTGATCCGGTTGAGCTGCGACTCGTCGAGGTCGAACGTGCCGAGCTTGACCTTGTCGCCGGCACTGGCCTGCTGGATGCCGCTGGCGGCGCTGTCGGCGTCCTGGGTGCTGATGGTGACGACGCCGTCGATGGTGTCGTCCTTGAGCAGTGACGCCTTGATGCCCTGGGCAACGGCGGTTGGGTTGCCGAAGTTGGACGAGGGCATCGGCAGCTGCTTCGACGTACCGCCGGTGGCCTTGACGCCGTCGGCGATACCGCGGCAGCGGGCCTCGGTATTCGAGGCGCCCGGGACGGTGTTGACGCACAGCACGTTCTTCGCGCCTTGCTTGCCGAAGAACTCGCCGCCGGCTTTGCCGGCCGTGTACTCGTCGCTGCCGATGTAGTTGAGCGCGCCCAGCTTGTTCGCGGCCTCGATCCCACCGGCGTTGTAGATGAACAGCGGAATGCCCTTCTGGACAACGCGTTTGAACGCCGCGTCCTCCGCCTCCGGCACCCAGTCGGGGCCGATCACCGCGGCCGCGCCCTGGCTGACGGCGGAGTCGACCAGCTTGGCGGCGTCCGGGCCGAGGTTGTCGTAGGTCTGCGGACCGAGGAAGGTGACCGACCCGCCCTGTGCCTGGACGACCTTGGCCGCGTCGTCGACCCCGCGCTTCACCTTCGACCAGAACGGGTCGTCCGACTTGCCGCCGATGACGAAGATCGCCGTACCGCCGGATGCCGCGTTGGCGGCGGCGGCCGGTGTGCCGTCGCTGGAGCTGCTGCTGTCGGCGGATGGCTTGCCGCTGTTGCAGGCGGTCGTGAGCAGCAGGACCGCCACGGTGGCCAGAGCCCATCGAGGGCGTAAAGCGGGCTTGAGTGACACGGGAGTCGCTCCCTTCATGAGGCCGCGCCGGAGTGGCGCCAGTCACCAGGGAAGCGACACGTTTCGCTCGTGTCAATACTTTGTTACGACATTTTAGAGCGCTCTAGAACTGATTTCGCTGTCAAGTGCTAGAGCGCTCTAGATGGTCTTTTCAGGAGAGCCTTGGAGCGCTATAGTCGGTCTGCTCGACCGGCCTGGTGCGCTACGGTGAGCCGGTCGTGGGGAGCCAGAGAGGTGGTCGGGGACGTGGCGGACGAGCAACCGTGGCCGCGGCGGCGGGTCACCCTCGCGGACGTCGCGAAGCGTGCGGGAGTCTCCCCGGCCCTGGTCTCGATCGTGATGCGCGACGCGCCGGGGGCGAGCCCGCAGAGCCGGGAGCGAATCCTGGCGGTCGCGAAGCAGCTCGGCTACCGCCCGGACGTCCGGGCCCGGTCCTTGGCGAGCCTCAAGGCGCACGTCATCGGCGTACTGTTCGGACGGGCCGGCCGGTTCCACCTCGAGCTCATCGACGGCCTGTACGCCGCGGCGGAAGAGCGCGGGTGGGATCTTGTCCTGAGCGCCCTCACCACCAGCCGGGACGAGAAGCGGGCGCTGGCGTCCTTGCACGACTTCCGCTTCGACGCGTTGATCATGCTTGGCCCACCCGTCGCCGAACCACTACTCGCCGGCAGTGTGCCCCTCGTCGTGATGGGATGGCACGTCCCCCACCCGGGCGTCGACATCGTGCGTACGTCGGACGAACACGGCATGGCCCAGGCCGTGCAGCACCTCGTCGACCTGGGCCATCGCCGGATCACCCATCTTCAAGGCGGGACCGGGCTGGTGGCAGTCTCGCGCCGCGACGCCTACGTCAAGGCGATGCGGTCACACGGCCTCGACGGCGAGATCCGGATCGTGCGCTGCGACGGTGAGGACCAACTCGACGGGCAGCTCGCCGCCCGGGAGTTGCTGAAGGACAAGCTGCCCACCGGCATCGTCGCCTTCAACGACGACATCGCCGCGGCCGCCATGAGCGTCCTCACCCAGCACGGCCTCGACGTCCCCGGCGACGTGTCCGTCATCGGCTTCGACGACAGTGCCATCGCCCGCGCCTTCGACCTCACCAGCATCCAGCAAATTCCCCATGCCATGGCCCACCTAGCCCTGGACCGCATCATCGCCCGTACGACGGAGACCGCCGTACCCGACCGTGAACTGGTCCTCGAGCCTGACCTGATCCTCCGTTCCACCACCGGCCCGGCACGTCGTCAGTAGTCGCGGTCCTCGTTGATTTTGACGGCGAGGACGGGGATGGGGGACTCCAGCAACAGGCGTTGGCTGATGCTGCCGAGGAGGGCTTTGCCGACGGGGGAGCGGCGTTTGACGCCGATGACCAGGCGTTGGGCGCGGTGTTCCTGGATGTCGGCCAGGACGGCGTCGGCGGGATCGCGGTCGGACTTGCCGTGGCGTTCGAGCACGGTGAGTTCGACAGTCGAGGGGATGGTGGAGGTGTCCAGCGGCTTGAGAGCCAGGTTAACGGCGACGAGGTCGGTGTCGAGGAGCTCGGCTTCGGCGACGGCGGCGGCCAGGGCGGCCACGCCCTCGGGGCTGTCAGGTACGGCGACCAGCACAGTCATCGGGGTCAGCCTTTCTCCGCGTGCGCGGCCTTGAAGGTGTCTTCGAACTGTTCGAGCGTGACGCCGCGGGTCTCCGGGACCGACGTGGCGATGAAGATGAGGGCGAACACACCGAGGCCGGCGAAGATGAAGAAGGTCGGTGCGATGCCGACGGACGAGACTACGGGCGGGAAGCCGAACGCGACGCCGGCGTTGGCCATCCAGAGGCAGAAGACGCACACACCCATCGCGAAACTGCGGATCTTCAGCGGGAAGATCTCCGCGAGCAGCAGCCAGACGAGCGGCCCGATCGTGCCCTGCATCGAGAACACGAACAGTACGGCGAACACCAGCAGCGCATGCGGTTTGACGGAGTTGTCCGGCATCAACAGGGCGGCAAGCCCGACAAGCAGGTGGAAGCTGGTGGTGAGCCCGAAGCCACCCAGCAGCATCGTCCGGCGGTTGACTCTGTTCATCACCAGGATGCCGACCGAGATGCCCAGGACACTGGCCAGACCGAACAAGGTGTTCCCGAGGATCGCGGCCTCGGCGGAGAATCCGGCGTCCTCGAGGAGCTGGCTCCCGTAGTACATGATCGAGTTGATCCCGGTGAACTGCTGGAACACGCCGAGCCCGATGCCGATCAGCAGCAGCCGCCGAATCCAGGGCACCGCGAGGTCGGCCCAGCCGCCGGTCTGAGCCAGCTTCTCTTCTTCGGCCAGCGCCCGTACCTCGGCCATCTCGGCCTCCGCGCGCTCGGGTGAACGCACCTGCTTGAGTACGGCGAGCGCCTCCGACTCCCGGTCCTGCGACGACAGCCAGCGCGGGCTCTCCGGCATCCGCAACATGCCGACGAACAGCAGGATCGCCGGGGCGACGGCGACCAGCAGCATGAACCGCCAGACCGAGTCGTGCTCACCCCAGAGCTGGAAGATGATCGCGTTGATCACGAACGCGGCGAACTGCCCGGACACGATCATCACCTCGTTGCGCGTGACCAGACTGCCGCGACGCTCGTACGGCGAGACTTCGGCCAGGTACACCGGGACGGTCGCCGAGGCGCCGCCGACCGCGAGGCCGAGGATGAACCGGAAGAGCGCGAGTACTTGCCAGCTCGGTGCGAGGACACAGCCGATCGTGCCCAGTGCGAAGATCGCGGCCAGCATCAGGATGTTGTGCCGCCGGCCGTAGCGGTCGGAGAGCCGGCCGCCGACGAGTGCGCCGATGGCCGCACCGAAGATCAGGATGCTGACCACGAAACCTTCGGTGAAGGCGGTCAGTCCGAGGTCGTCCTTCATCGGTGCCAGGGCGCCGTTGATGACGCCGGTGTCGTAGCCGAAGAGCAGACCGCCGAACGTCGCGACGACGGCGATGAGTCCCAGACGTCTGGAGTGCGGGCCAGGGCTGTCGGCGGGTAAGGCCGGATGCTGCGCCCCCGTCGTGCCGGGTGCGTGGGTCATGGTCGAAAACCTTCCGCTCGAGCTCTCCTCGGGTGATTGACTGGCACGTGCCAGACTTCGCGTTGGTCCAGGACCGTAGAGCCGGGGTGTGGCCGCGTCAAGACCGAACGCACAAAGGAATTGGCACGTGCTAGTGATTCTGGGGATGCGAGATCTTGACAGCGACTAGCACGTGCCAGTTCCATGAGCCCGTGACACCAGTCACAGCCCTGGCGGCCGGCGCCGGGCATCTCGTATCGCCATCTTCCGCAGACCCCGGGCTGCGGCGGCGGACGCCCTAGAAAGGCTCACCCAAGGTGTCCATTCCCTCGTTCAAGCTGCGCCTGGCGGCGCTGGCTGCCGTCGCGATCGTGCCGCTGGGAGCACTGACCGCCTGCGACTCCTCCGACTCGGCGAACGCCTCTTCCCCGGCAGCGCTCAAGGACGGCTTCGGCGGTCGCGCGACGAATCGGAACGTCGAGTTCATCACCTACTACGACCCGTCCCAGGACGCGTTCTGGAACCAGATCAAACAGGGCGCCGACGACGCGGCCCAGGTCTCGCAGCTCACCCTGAAGGCCGAGACCGCGGCCGGCGAGACCGGCAAGATGACCGACCTCATCAACGCCAGCGCGGCCAGCAAACCGGCCGCGTTGGTCATCCCGTTCAACGACCCGGCGTGGGAGAACGCCGCCTGCGAGGCGAGCAAGGCCGGTGTCGCGGTGTTCGCCTACAACGTCCCGCCGACCGGACCGGCGAAGGATTGTGTGAAGGCCTTCGTCGGCCAGGACTTCGTCGAGGTCGGCAAGCTGGTCGGCCAGAAGCTGGTCGAGAGTGTCGAGCTTTCCGCCGGTGACAAGGTGCTCTGCCCGGCCGAGGAACCGTCACAGCAGTACGCGATCCAGCGCGGTGGCGGCGTCGAGTCGGTGCTCAAGGCCAAGGGCGTCAAGTGCACCTACCTGCGCACCTCTGGTGAGGATGCGCCGGCGCTGGACAAGATGCAGGCCTGGCTCACCGCCAACAAGGACGTCAAGGCGATCGTCCCGCTCGGCGGTACGCCGCACCGCAACGCCGTACAGGCCGAGGACGCGGCCGGGGTCAAGGTCCCGATCGTCGGCTTCGACACCTCGCCGCAGGTCATCTCCGGGATCAAGTCCGGCCGGATCATCGCCACCGCCGACCAGCAGGGCTATGTGCAGGGCTTCCAGCCCGTGATGGAGGCGGCGCTCTTCCTCGACTTCGGGCTCTCGCCGGCCAACGTCAACTCCGGCGGCAACTCGCTGATCGACAAGTCCACCGTGACCAACCTCGAGGACAAGGCGCTCCAGGGCGTCCGCTGGTAGGAGAACCGATGAGCGTCAAGGAACCTCCCGTGGTGTTGGAGGAGCCGGCTCCGGAACGGCGCCGGCTGGCAGACAGCCAGCCGGCGACCACCGTCGACCGACTCAAAGACAACCTGTATTACCTGCGCGGCCGCGGCGCCCTGGAGATCAGCGGTGTCTATCTGGCGATCGTGATCGGCTTCGTCGTCACCTCGCTGGTCAACCCGGCCGGGTTCGCCTTCCTCAACTCCAACAACCTGTCCGGCGTACTGTCACAGAACATTCCGGTCCTCGCGATCCTCGCCATCGGCGCGGGCGTGCTGATGATCGCCGGTGAATTCGACCTCTCCATCGGTGCGACCATCGGGCTCTGCGGCGTGGTCTTCATCCGTACGGCGAACAGCGCCGGCTGGCCGGTCGCGTTCGCCGCCACCGTCGCGGTCGGCATCGCGGTGGCGGTGATCAACGGACTGATCGTGGTCAGCACGAAGATCCCGTCGTTCATCGCGACGCTCGGGATGTCGTTCTTCTGGACCGGTGTCAGCATCTATGTCAACGGAAACACCCCGGCGACGTTCTTCCCCGGCGTGCGTACCGACACCATGGTCAATCTGATGGCCGGCAACTACGGCTACTTCCGCTCGCAGCTGGTCTGGCTGGTGGTCGTCGGCATCGCGGCCTGGTTCCTGCTGCACCGGCATCGCGCCGGGAACAAGGTATTCGCGGTCGGCGGTAACGCGGCCGCAGCGGCCGCCGTCTCGATCAAGCCGAAAGCCGTGCGGCTGCAGGCCTTCGCCTTCCTCGGCGTGATGGTCGGCATCGCCTCGTCCTTGTACGTCGCCCGTACGTCCGGGATGCAGCCCGGTACGACGGAGAGCTACACGCTGCTCGCCATCGCGGCCGCCGTCGTCGGTGGTTGCTCGCTCACCGGCGGGCGCGGCTCGGTCACCGGGATGGTCGTCGGCGGCGCTCTGATCCTGACGATCGAGAACGGTCTGGTCCTGGGCAACGCTCCGGGCTTCTACGTCCAGCTGTTCCTCGGCGTCGCGATCGTCATCGCCGCGGTCTTCAACAAGTTCATGGAAGGCAAGGCGACATGAGCACGCTGCTCGGCCTGGAAGGCGTCTCGAAGAACTACGGCCCGAACACGGTGCTGAAGGATGTGTCGTTCCAGATCGGCAAGGGCGAAGTCGTCGGTCTCCTCGGCGACAACGGCGCCGGCAAGTCCACGCTGGTCAAGATCATGTCCGGCGTCGTGTCGATGAGCAGCGGTCGCTACGTGTGGGACGGCGAGGAGGTGAATCGGGTCTCCCGTCCCGAGACCGAGCGGCGGGGTGTCGAGACGATCTTCCAGGACTCCGCGCTGGTCCCGACCATGTCGATCACCCGGAACATCTTCGCCGGCCGCGAGATCACCAACCGGTTCGGCTTCCTGAAGCTGCGGGCGATGGACGCGATCACGACCGAGATCCTCGACAGCGTCGTCGCGATCGAGGGCATCAGGAGCGCCAAGCAGTTGGTGAGTTCGCTGTCCGGTGGACAGGCGCAGGCGGTGGCCATCGCCCGCGCGGTGCACTTCAAGCGCTCGCTGCTGATCCTCGACGAGCCGACCAGTGCGCTCGCCGTACGGGCGACGGAGGCGCTGCTCAACTACTTGGTCCAGCTCAAGAGCGAAGGCGTCTCGTCGGTCCTGGTCACGCACAACCTGCACCACGCGTACAAGGTGTGCGATCGCCACATCGTGATGAACCACGGCCGCAAGATTCTCGACACCACCCGCGAGGACACCAGCGTCGAGGAGCTGACGGCCGCGGTCGTCGAAGGCGCCGAAGGTGTCAAGCGGTTCCGCCAAGGCAAGCCCCTCGCCTGAGAAAGGAAAACTGTGACCGACCTGTCCAAGCTTCGTCTCGGTACCGCCCCCGACTCCTGGGGAGTGTGGTTTGCCAGCGATCCGCACCAGGTGACCTGGGACGTCTACCTCGACGAGATCGCCGCGGTGGGCTACGTCCATACCGAGCTCGGCCCGCAGGGCTTCATGCCGCAGGACCCTTCGCGCTTGAAGGACGAGTTGGCCAAGCGCGGGCTGTCCGTCTGCGGTGGCACGGTCTTCGCCGGGCTGCACGAAGGAGCCGCCGCGCTGCAGAAGGCGAAAGACGCCTTCGGTCGGGAGGCCAAGCTGCTGGCCGCGCTCGGCGCCGAGTACCTGGTGCACCTGCCGGAGCAGTACACGGATATGCACACCGGCGAGGCGACTCAGGAAGCCGACATCGACCCGGAGCAATGGAAGAACCTGGTCACCGGCACCGACGAGCTGGCCAGGTATCTCTTCGAGTCGTATGGCGTGAAGCTCGTCTTCCACCCGCATGTCGACACGCACGTCGACACCCAGCAGCGCATCGAGCGGTTCCTCGAAGACACTGACCCGGACCTGGTCAACCTCTGCCTGGACACGGGCCACATCGCGTACTGCGAAGGCGACAACCTGTCGCTGGTCCAGCGCTTTCCCGAGCGGATCACGTATGTCCACCTCAAGTCGGTCGATCCCGCCGTACGGGCGAGGGCGGTGGCCGAGAAGCTGCCGCTGTCGGAGGCGGTGAAGCTCGGGGTGATGTGTGAACCGCCGTACGGCGAGCCCGACATGCCGCCGCTGATCGAGGCGCTCGGCCAGCTGGATCGGGACATCTTCTGCGTCATCGAGCAAGACCTCTACCCGGTCGAACCACACATACCGCTTCCCATCGGCGCACGCACGGCCGGCTACTACACCGGCTGTGGACTCGGTCCCGTCCGTCGCTGGCCCTACTAGGAGAAGACATGACGTTGAGCATCGGAGTCATCGGCACCGGGATGATCGGGACGGAGCACATCCGCCGGATCAGCCAGGTGCTGTCGGGGGCCGAGATCACGGCCGTCACCGACGTCAACCTCGACGCGGCCAAGCAGGTCGCCGGGGACCTGCCGGACGCCGAGGTGTTCGACAGCGGTCAGGAGCTGATCCGCTCCGGCCGGGTGGACGCCGTACTCGTCACCTCGTGGGGACCGACGCACGAAGAGTTCGTGCTGGCGTCGATCGCGGCCGGCAAGCCGGTGTTCTGCGAGAAGCCGCTGGCGACGACGGCCGAGGCGTGCCGGCGGATCATCGCCGCCGAGGTTGCGGCCGGTCGCCGGCTCGTTCAGGTCGGTTTCATGCGCCGGTACGACGCCTCTTACCGAGAGCTCAAGGCGAGGATCGACTCCGGCGAGGTGGGAGCTCCGCTGATCTGCTACTCGGCGCATCGCAATCCTTCGGTCGGAGAGAGCTACACCAGCGAGATGGCGATCGTGGACACGGCCGTCCACGACTTCGATGTGACCCGCTGGTTGCTGGGTGAGGAGTTCACCGCGATCCGCGTCGTACCGGCCAAGCAGAACAGCCTCGGAGGCGGTCTCCGGGATCCACTGCTGATGGTCGTTGAGACCGAGAGCGGCGTACTGGTCAATGTCGAGACAAGCGTCAACATCCGCTACGGCTACGACATCCGCGGCGAGGTCGTGGGGGAGTCCGGTGCCGCCGCGCTGGCAGCCTCCAGCCCGGCTCTGGCTGATTGGCGGGAGCGCTTCTCCGCCGCCTTCGACACCGAATTCCAGGAATGGATTGACACGGCGTCGCAGCCGATCGGTCCGAGTGCGTGGGACGGCTACGCCGCCACCGTGGTCTGCGACGCGGGCGTGCGATCTCTCGAAACCGGCGAACGCGTCGCAGTCGTGCTTGGCGACAAGCCGGCGCTCTACGAAGGGACACCCGAATGAAGGTTGCGCTCGACCCCTACATGTTCCGTACGACGCCTCTGCTCGAGCTGCCTTGTCTGGTCGCCGAGCTGGGCTACGAATACATCGAGTTGTCCCCCCGCGAGGACTTCACCCCGTTCTTCCTGCACGCCCGCGCCGGCGACGACACCGTGAAGTCCTTCAAGAAGGCGCTCGACGCGGCCGGCGTGCAGATCGCCTCGCACCTGCCTTTGTATCGCTGGTCGGGCCCTGACGAGGACGATCGGCAAGCGGCAGTGCGGTATTGGAAGCGCGCGATCCAGCTCACCGTCGACCTCGACTGCAGCGTCATGAACTCGGAGTTCAACGGCCGACCCGAGCAGTCGAGCCGGAGTGAAGCGATGTTCTGGAAGTCGATGGAAGAGCTGCTCCCGGTCTTCGAGCGCGAGGGCGTGCAGCTGCGGCTCGAGCCGCACCCGGACGATTTCGTCGAGGACGGTCTCGTCGCGATCGACATGATCCGCGGCATCAACTCGCCGTACGTCTCTTTCCTGTATTGCGCCCCACACACCTTCCACATGGGCGGGAACATGGCCGAGATCATGAAGTACGCCGGCCCGCTGCTGACTCACCTCCATCTGGCCGACTCGTTCGACCACCGCGCCTCGTCCGGCCTGCGCTACATCGTGAATCCACCGGGATCGACCGCCCGGGTCCACCAGCACCTCGACATCGGACAGGGTGAGGTGGACTGGGACCTGCTCTTCGCCACGCTCGGCGAGTTGGGCTTCGCTGATCGCGAGGAAACGATCATGACCTCGTGTGTGTTCGCTTGGGAGGACCGTGCCCGCGACTCGGCCACGTTCATGCGGGCAGAGATCGACAAGGGGTTAGCCTTCATCAGTGGCTGAAGGAGATTCAGTGCCCCGTCCGCCGACGATGGCTGACCTCGCGGCTCACGTCGGCGTCTCCCGGCAGCTCGTCTCGCTGGTACTGCGGGATGCGCCGGGAGCGAGCGACGAGACCCGGCGCCGGGTGCGCGAGGCAGCCCGGGAGCTCGGCTTCAGCCCGCATGTCGCCGCGCGGTCGCTGCGCCGCGCCCGCAGCAAAGACCTCGGTGTCATCTTCGCCCCGGCCCACTCGACCGAGCCCGAGATCGTCGAGGCGATCTACCCGGCAGCCGCGGAGCGTGGGTACGACGTCATGCTCAGCGCGCAGACGGCGACCCGGAGCACCGACCAGGCGGTCGAGGAGCTGCTCGGCCACCGCTGCGCCGCACTGATCGTCATCGGCTCCGACCTCAAGCACACCGGCTTGAGAGCTGTCGCCGAGCGAAGCCTGGTTCCGGTGGTGGACGTGGGGTACGGCCGGCGCAACCAGTTCTACGACGTCGTACGGTCGTCCGGCGACAGAGGGATCGAGGAGCTCGTCGACTATCTCGCCGAGCTGGGACACCGGCAGATCACGTACGTCGATCCCGCCTCGATGCCGCCCGGTCCCCTCCGTCGCCGCGGTTACGAGCGTGCTGTCAAGCGCCTCGAGTTGGCCGGGGACATCGTGTCCATGCCAGGCGACTACACCGAAGGCAACTACTTCGAGGAAGTGGGCGCGGCGGCGGCGCGCACGCTCCTCGAGCGCCGTGAGTTGCCGACCGCTGTCGTCGCCCCGAACGACCACGCGGCGGTCGGCCTTCTCCATACGCTGATCCGCAACGGCGTCCGGATCCCGGACGATGTGTCCGTGGCCGGCTTCGACGACGCGCTGATCGCACGGTTGTCATCCGTGGACCTGACCAGCGTGAGACAGGATCCCGGCCTCATGGGTGTGTCCGCGGTCGAGGCCGCCGTACGTCGGGTCGAGGGCCAGGAGATGCGACCGCGGGAGACCGTCGTCGAGACGTCTCTCGTCGTCCGCAGCAGCACCGCGGCACCGAGGAAGCGCGGCTAGAGCCATCCGCCGTTAGGGTGGAGGCGATGACACAGGCTGAAGAGGTCGCTGCTGCGCTGCGACGGGTCGGCGTCAGTCGGGTGGACGATTCGACGCTGGCGCGTGCCCTGTACTCCGCCGATGCGAGCTTGTATCGCGTTGTGCCGCAGGTGGTCGTGCGCGCCCGGCACACCGATGAGCTGGCGTTGGTGCAGCAGGTGTCGCGTGAACTCGGTGTCCCGGTGACGATGCGCGGCGCGGGTACGTCGATCGCCGGCAACGCGGTCGGGCCTGGGATCGTGGTCGATACCCGTGGGCTGCGGCGGATCTCGATCGACCCGGATAGCCGGACGGCGACGGTTGATCCAGGGGTGGTGCATGCGGAGTTGCAGCGGGCGGCGGCGCCGTACGGGCTGCGGTTCGGGCCGGACCCGTCGACTCACACGCGGTGCACGATCGGCGGGATGATCGGCAACAACGCGTGCGGGTCGAGGGCGCTGGGGTATGGGCGGACCGCGGACAATGTCGAGGGCCTGACGGTCCTGTTCGGCAACGGTGAGACCGCCACGTTCGGCCGCGACGCGACGGCGGGCGCTGGGACGGCGGCCAGGTTGACGGCGTTGGCGGATGATCATCTGGCGCATGTGCGTCGGACGTTCGGGCGGTTCGGGCGGCAGATCTCGGGTTACAGCCTGGAGCATTTGCTGCCGGAGAACGGGCGCCGGATCGACAGGTTCCTGGTCGGCAGCGAAGGGACGCTGGCAACGGTGCTGGAGGCAACGGTCCGGCTGGTGGAGGATGAGCCAGGCCGGCTGCTGGTGGTGCTCGGCTACGAGACCATGGCCGAGGCCGCCGACGCCGTACCCACTCTGCTCGCGGCCGCGCCCGGCCGGCTGATCGCCTGCGAGGGGATGGACGCCCGGATCGTCGACCTCGTGCGGGGTAAGGGCAAGCCCGTCCCGGCCCTTCCTAAGGGTGGCGGCTGGCTGCTGGTCGAGGTGGCTGGTGTCGACGCTCCCGAGCTTGTCGAGCAGTTGCGCGTGGCCGGCGGCGCGCTCGACAGCGTGCTCGTCGACGACCCGCGAGCGGCCGCGGCGCTGTGGCGTATCCGCGAGGACGGCGCCGCGCTGGCCGGTCGCTCGCTGCCCACGCCGGCCCACTCGGGCTGGGAGGACGCGGCGGTTCCGCCGGAGCAGCTCGGCAGGTGGCTGCGCGACTTCGAGGAACTCCTGGTGGCGTACGACCTGCGCGGGTACCCGTACGGCCACTTCGGCGACGGCTGCATCCACTGCCGCATCGACTTCCCGTTCCAGCACGGCGACCCAGCCAGCTCGCGCGTGTTCCGCGAGTTCATGACCGCCTGCGCCATCAAGCTGGCCGAGTACGGCGGCTCACTGTCCGGCGAGCACGGAGACGGCCGAGTCCGTTCCGAACTGCTCCCGTTGATGTACGACGCGGACTCGATCGCGCTGTTCACCAAGGCGAAGCAGATCTGCGACCCCGACAACCTGATGAACCCGGGCAACATCGTGAACCCGGCGTCGATCACCGACGACCTCGGTCCGGTCCGGCCGGTCACAGCGCCGAAGAAACCTGGCCTGCGGCTCATCCACGACAAGGGCGACCTGGGCGCCGCTGTCCACCGCTGCACCGGCGTTGGCCGATGCGTTGCTCCCAGAACCACCGGCGTGATGTGCCCGTCGTACCTGGCCACCCGCGACGAGAAGGACAGCACTCGTGGCCGGGCCCGGGTGCTGCAGGAGGCGCTCGACGGCTCGGTGGTGCACGGGCTGGGCGATGACGCCGTACACGACGCTCTCGATCTTTGCCTTGCATGTAAGGGCTGCGCGTCCGACTGCCCGACCGGCGTCGACATGGCGACGTACAAATCCGAAGCGCTTTACCAGAAGTACGACGCTCCTGGTGCGACCGCGCGGCGGCCGAGGTCGCACCGGTTCCTTGGCCAGCTGCCGAAGTGGGTTCGGTTCGCCTATGGGCCGCTGGCGAACGCCTCCCTGCGGGTGAAACCGCTCGAGAAGCTGGCGAAGAAGACTGTCGGCATGGATCAGCGGCGATCCATCCCGAGGCTCGCCGCGAAGACGTTGAAGCGGTCCGCCGCCACGGCGAAGCTCGGTCAGGAGATCCCGGATGTCTGGATCTGGGCGGACTCCTTCACCGACCACTTCTTCACCCAATCGGGCCAGGCGGCCATTGCCTTCCTGGAGAGGCATGGGCTCACCGTGCGGGTCATCTCGGACCACGCGTGCTGCGGGCTGACCTGGGTGACCACAGGCCAACTCGACCAGGCGACCGCGATCATGACCCGGACGGCCCGGACTCTCGCGCCGTACGTCGCCAGCGGCGTCCCGGTTGTCGGGCTGGAGCCATCGTGCACTGCGACGCTGCGCTCGGACCTGCTGGAGCTGACCGACCTGCCAGAGGCGCGAACCGTCGCCGAGGGCGTGCTCACGTTCGCGGAGCTGGTGACGCGGCTGGAGCTGCCGCTGCCGGATCTCACCGGAGTCGAGGTCGTCGCGCAGCCGCACTGCCACCATCACGCCGTACTCGGGTGGGAGGCGGACGAAGCGCTGCTGAAGGCGGCCGGCGCAAGCGTTACCCGCGTGCCCGGTTGTTGTGGGCTCGCGGGCAACTTCGGCGTCGAGGAAGGGCATTACGAGGTATCGGTCGCGGTTGCCGAGACCCACCTGCTGCCAGCGGTCCGCTCCCACCCGGACGCGGTCGTGCTCGCCGACGGGATGTCGTGTCGGGTGCAGCTCGACGACCTGGCCGGCATTCCGGCGATGCATCTCGCGGAGCTGCTCGCTAGCCGATGAGTTTCACCGCGTCGACCAGCTTGGCCCAGAACGCCGTACGGTCGAGTTCCACCGCGACGCGGGCATTGGGTGCGCGTCCGGTGTAGTGATGCAGGTCGACCGCGGTCGCGCCGGCGGTCCACTCGCCGGCGGTTTCGATGACGACGTTGGCTTCGACGCAGCCGACTATCGACGGGTCGATGACCCGGGCCACCGCGACCGGATCGTGGAGCGGCGGCGCGGTGAATCCCCAGAGCCGGCGATAGGTAGAGGCGAAGAAGGTCATCCATTCGATGCAGATGTGTGCCAGCGGCGTGCCGATCTGACCGAAGGCTTTGAGCACGTCCTCTGTCACCAGAGCCTGATGGGTGACGTTGAGCCCGCACATGGTGAACGGGATGCCCGACTGCAGCACCTGGTCGGCCGCCTCGGGATCGACGAAGCAGTTGGCCTCCGCGTACGGCGTCACGTTGCCGCGCTCGGTGGATCCACCCATCCAGACAAGCTGGTCGATCCGGCCGGCCAGGTCCGGGCGATCCGCGAGCAGCCGGGCGATGTTCGTCAACGCTCCGGTGGCCACGATCGTCGCCGGCTGTCGCGTCAGTACGTCGATCAGCAGCTCATGCGCACTGGTTGTTGCCTCAGGCACCCTTGGCTCGTCGGTGAACAGCGGGCCGTCCAGCCCAGTCTCACCGTGCACGTCGTCGGCGATCCGCAGCGGGCGGACCAACGGGCGATCAGCACCGCGGGCGACCGGGACTTCGGAGACGCGCGCGAGCGACAGCACCCGGCGAGCGTTGAGCGTGCACTTCTCGACCGTCTGATTGCCGTGGACCGTCGTCACCCCCAGCAGTTCGACCGCCGGATCGGCGACCGCCAGCAGCAGCGCCATCGCGTCGTCATGCCCGGGATCGCAGTCGAGTACGAGCGGAATCGCCATCGGCACATGTTAGAGGTCCCGCCAATAGGTGCCACCTGCTGCGCGCCGCCCCACGGGCGCTGGGCGGCGTTGTCGTCGGTCGACGGGACTCCGTCCCGCCTCCCTCCTCCGCCTTGCCCAGCATCCGCGGGACGACGCTCGCGACGGTGCCACCTATTGGCGCGACCTCTTATTTCGGCGTTTCGGCTGGTGCTCTCGGGGCACTCCGGAGTGAGAATGAAGTCGGTGGTGACCATGGACGGGACTTCGCACGTACGGCGCCTGACACGGCGGCTCGGGTTCGGCCGGAATCCGTTGTGCCGCCGGGTGGACCGGTTCGAGTCGGCGACCCTCGTGGTGGCCGCGCTGATCGCCGTACTGGTGATTCCGGCTGCCGTCGCCGTCGGTGCGGCGGCCCGCGAGGCCAGCCTGGACGCCGCGGCTCAGCGCCGGGCGCAACTGACCGAGACTACGGCGCGCATGCTGGCGGATGCGGAGAGCTTCAGCGGCGCGGTCCCGGGCCAGGGTCTGGCGTCGGCAAGGGTCGGCTGGACGGGCACGGACGGCGTACCGCATGAAGGCTGGGCGCTCGTGACGCTGGGGACCAAGAGCGGCAATGAAGTGACGATCTGGCTTGATCGTTCGGGCGCGATCGTGCGGCCGCCGAGTCAGCCGGACGAGAGCGACGCGGTCGGTGGCGTGGCGGGGATGATGGCGGCGCTGATCTTGTGGACGGTGCTCAACGGGCTGACCCGGCTCGCCCTGCGCGGGTTCGATCGGCATCGCTTCCGGGACCTCGACCGTGAATGGGAAGAGGTCGCGCCACGCTGGCGGCATCACGAGAGCTGAGGCGGAAATGGCTGAGGTAGAGGTCGGCTCGGGCGACGTTGCGGTGTCGGTCGGAGACACCGTGGTGGTGCGGCTGCCGGAGGTGACCTCGGGTCACGTCTGGTCGGTGTCCGAACTCGGGGCCGGATTGGTGTTGCTGGGGGATCGGTACGAGTCGGCCGGCGAAACCGCGCCGGGTGGGGGAGCCGACCACGTGTTCGAGTTGAGGGCCGATCGTACGGGCGATTGGGCGGTGGGACTGCGGCTGGCCCGGGAATGGGAGTCGCAGCCACTGGACGAGCGCCGGATCACCGTGCGGGCCGGCTGACTCAAGGACGACGGCGGACGAGCGACGGCCCGGCGTGCGCCGGGCCGTCTGGAGGGAGGTCTGTCTACCAGAGATAGATCTCGTAGATCATCCCGTCGGCTTCTTCTCTGAGGTGGCAGATCCGGTTGGTCTGGCGGGCCTGACTGGCCAGCGAACAGAGCGCCTGGAAGGCGCCGTCACGGCCGTTGTAGAGCTTTCGCCAGCCGAGATCCACGACATGAATGAAGGCGTTGCGCGGCTGGTCGATGGACCAGAGCGCGTCGATCCGCTTGTTGGTGTGCCAGGTCGCCGCGGCCGCTTCGCCGGCCGCCGCCAGCTCGCCCGCCGTCGGTGGGGCGAGCGTCGGTGCGGAGCCCGTGTCCAGCGACTGGATCACGGAGGCGAACTGTTCCTCGGTCTGGCTCGGAGCGGTGACGCCCGCGGTGTCGGTGGCGGTGCTGCTGGTCTCCGCCGGCGGGGCCATCGTCGGGCCGCCGGTCTTCCCATTGGTGCTTGCCATGGTCGGCTCCTTACCAGGCGTAGATCTGCTTGACGTTGCCCTGGTCCTCGTACAGGCCGACCGGGCGGCCGAGGGCCTTGGCGGCGGCGAGCTCGGACATCATGGCGTGGTTGGTGACCGGTGACGCGCCGTCCAGGTGCAGCCAGCCGCGCTGGCTCCCGTACACCCAGATGTTCGCGTCGTACTCGTTGGACCAGAGGCCGACGACTTGCTGGTTCGGCAGCCAGGCCAGCAGGTTGACGCCGCGGACCGCGCAGGTCTGGAACGACTCGATGCCGCATTCGCCGTAGGCGATCCGGAAGTAGCCGGAGTCACCCCAGCCGACTCCCCAGCTGTTCCTGGCGATCCAGCACGACTGGGCATCGTCGTACCCGATCAGGACGACGCAGTGGCCGCCGGCCAGGTTGCCGGTGACGTGCCGGTAGACGCCGCTGCGGTAGCTGAAGAAGTCGCCGTACACGTTGAAGCAGGCCGTCACCGCGCCGTACGTCGAAATGTCCGCCTTCATCTGCAGTGCGTTGCCCGAGATGGTGGCGAAGTCGACGACCTTGGCGACCCGGTTGGGCCAGTCGGCGTTGATCTTGGTGTTCCCGTCCTGGTCGCCCGCGGTGTAGGGGTAGTAGTCCTCGAACGTGACCCCGGTGGCTTTGGCGTGCGTGAGCGCGCGCTCGGGCCACCAGCCGTTACCGCAGTTGCGCCCTTCGGACCGCGCGTACACGTAGAACAGCTGCGCCTCGGACAGATCCAGCGGCATCGTGGTACGGCGCGAGTACTTGAAGACGACTTCGGTCGCCGCGGCCGAGCCGAAGGCCACACACGAACCACAGCCGCCCTGGTCCTTCACCGGCGAGTCGTAACTGACCCCACCGACATTGCGGACATCGAACGCGGCCGGCGCACCGACATTCTCTGCTTTTGCTGCCATCGCCGCGGAGGCATCGGCCTCGGCGGTTTCCTCCAATTCTGGGCGTGGTGGTACACCGAGCCGGATACGCCGTTCTTGTTCCGTCAGCGCGGTGATCGAGGTGTAGGCCATCTCCCACGGATGACCTGCTGCTGCCAGGGCCTCCGACAAGGTCGTGAGATCCAGTGGCTGTGGAGACTGCTGCGCGTTGTCAGCCATACGATTTCCCCCTGCTGCTCGCGGTGGCACCGCGAACTGGCCCCCGCGGCGCACACCCTGTTCAGCAACGTATGCCTATCGCAAAAGAACGGCAATAGCACTCAGGGTAATCCGGTAAAATGCCACGAGCCGGGTTTTGGTGGCATATTCCAGAATAGGTCGATTGATTAAAGCGGAATACGCTAATATCTGACCGAGGCAGCGTTGCTTGCAGAACTTGTTGTCAGCCGGCCGGCTCGGGATCGCCGGTCCGGGTGCGCAGTTGGCGGCGCGAGGTGATGCCGAGCTTGGTGAAGACCTTGCGCAGGTGCCACTCGATCGTGTGCCGGCTGAGGAACAGCTGGGCGCCGATCTCGGCGTTGGTCAGTCCGGCGGCGGCCAGCTCGGCGATGTGCGCCTCCTGCGCGGTCAAGGTGTCGGTTCCGCCGCTGACCCCTTCGTCGACAGCTTCGCCGGTCGCCGCGAGCTCGCGCCGGGCGCGATCGGCGAACGCACCGGCGCCGGCCGCGACGAGCAGCTCGTGCGCTGTGCGCAGCTGGGCCCGGGCATCTCGGCGACGTCCCTCCCGGCGGAGCCATTCGCCGTACAGCAGATGAGTCCTGGCCAGATCCAGGCGGATGCGCGTTCGCCCGAGCCGTTCGATGGCCTCCTGATAGCAGGACTCGGCCTGGCCGGCGGTCGTCAGCAACGCTGTCGATCGAGCGAGCAGGCCGAGCGCCCAGTCCGTGCCGCTGGCCCGGGTCATCTCGGTCAGCCGGTCGAAGGCGTCGGACGCCAGTTCGGGCTGCCCGGTCCGGGTCGCCGCCTCGACCAGCTCGGGCAGGGACCAGCTGGCGACGCCGCGGTCATTCGGATCCTCGATCGCTGCCTGAGCCGAGACCAGCGCCTCCTGGTATCTGCCGTTTCCATTCATCAGTACGGCGTTCGCCCAGTGCAGGAAGGACAATCCGCCGCCTTCGCCCCGGGCCAGCACGTCGTCCATGCCGGTCGCGATCAGTGGCGTGGCCTCGTCCAGGTGGCCGCGTAGGACGGCCGCGCCGACCGCGCCGTACGGTGCCAAGCCGATCCCGGTCGCTTCGGCGATCGTCCGGATCTCGGCGAGCAGCGAGGCGGCCGCCGGGAGCTCTCCGGCGAACAGGTGCAGGACGAGCCTCGAGTTCAGCACCAGCGGGAGCTCGGTGAGATCGCCCAGTTCGCGCGCCATCCGCACATGCCGGTCGGTGAGCACGTCCCAGTGTTCGTCGTCCCACAGGTCGACGGCGGTGCGCGATGCCAGCCAAAGCCAGCGCAGGTCACCCAGATCTGCCTCGTCCGCGAACGCTGCGAGCGCCGTCCTGGCCAGTGGGATCGCCGCCGGATACCCGTCGGTGAAGGTGACCGCCAGGGTCTCGAGCAGCAGATCGGGCTTGCGCCGGGTCACAGGCTTGGGCGCTGCGCGCGCGGCTCGCGCTACTTCGGTCTGCGGGGAACCGGGAGCGAGACGCCCGGCGAACATCGCTGCCGTGAAGGCATCCAGATAGGTGTCGCGGGCGAGGTCCTGGTCGAGCGGCTCGAATCGGCGGGCGGCGTCCAGGAGCAGTGGAGCGGCTTCCGCGCCGTGACCGGAGGCGAAGGTGATCTGCGCGCGGAGAAGGTTCACCGTGGCCTGGCGCAGGTCGTCCACGGGTCCGTCGTCGGCGCTGACCAGCAGCTTCAGTGCGTTCTCGAAGGCACCGGCGCGAAGGGTGGCTTGAGCAGCCGCAAGCGCACGGCCGGCGCGGGTGGCCGGGTCAGGGGTCAGTTCCATCGCTCGCTGGAGAAACGCCGCCGTGGCGGCAAGACCGCCGCGGCGCTGCGCCCGGTCGGCGGAGGCGACCAGCTCAGCGGCCACGTCCTCAGTGGGCCCGTCGGCTGCCTGGGCGTGGTGCCAGGCGCGCCGGTCGGGATCGAGGCCCGGGTCGATCGCCTCGGCCAGGGCCTGATGTGCTGCCCGGCGGTCAGTCGCGGTCGCGGCCCGGTACGCGGCCGATCGCACCAGCGGGTGCCGGAAGCGGACTCGGGCGCCGAGCTCGATCAGACCGGCTGCTTGGGCACTCGCCGCCGCACTCATCGGGACGCCAAGGACCGCAAGAGCGCGGAACAGCAGCGGGACGTCACCGACCGGCTCGGCTGCGGCGGTCAGGAGCAGCTGTTGTGTCTCTGGTGGCAGCAGTCCGACCCGTTGAGCGAAGTTCTGCTCGATCTGACTCGCGAGTGGCCGGGCATCCGGCCGTTCGAAGCCACCGGCCAGTTCGGCCGCGGTCAAGCCGCGCGGGAGCTCCAGCAGAGCGAGCGGATTCCCCCTGGTCTCGGCCACGATCCGATCCCGCACGGGTTCGTCCAGCCGCCCAGGTACGACGGACTCCAGCAGGGCCCCGGCGTCCGCATCCGCCAGGCCGCCGACGGTCAGCTCCGGGAAACCACGCCACTCGGGCGCGGTCGCGGGATCCCGGACGCCGAACACCAGCCCGATGTGGTCCGCGAGCAGACGCCGGCCGACGAAGCTCAGCGCCTGCGCCGAGGCCTGGTCCAGCCAATGCGCATCGTCGACGACGCACAACAGTGGCTTGCTGTCGGAGGCCTCCGACAGCAAGCTCAACACGGCGGCGCCCACCAGGAACCTGTCCGGCGGCCCTCCGAACTCCATGCCGAACGCCACAGCCAGCGCCTGTCGCTGTGGAGGCGGCAGCCGCTCGGCCAGTTCGAGCATCGGTGCGCAGAGCTGGTGCAGACCGGCGTACGGGAGCTCCATCTCGGACTCGACGCCGGACGCTCGAGCGACTCGGCTCCCGTCGGCGCGCGAGGCCAGGTGGTCGAGCAGCGCGGTCTTGCCGATCCCTGCCTCACCACGAACGATCAGGACCTGGCCCCGGCCCGACCGCACCTCGGCGACAACCTGGTCCAGGCGTGCGCATTCCTTACGCCGACCGCGAAGCTCGCTCGTCATGGCTCCACCACCTCACCAGAGGTTAGAGCCATCCGCCGGTGCACGACAGCCGATGCTCGCGGACCGGAACGGTGCCTGCCTGGTCAGTTGGCCTCGGCGAGCCCCGCGGTGAGAACCTCCTCGAGTCCGGTCAACTCGCCGGCGCGTGCGGCTGAGGTCAACGCGCCCAGGAGGCGGCTGTGCGCGGCAGGGCTGTACGGACTGCAGCGATCGGAGGAGAGCCGGTCCCGGGCCCGTTTCACCAGCTGCCGCGCGGTGGGCGCACCGATCCGCAGCGTCTCCGCGATCCGCAGATACGGGTATTCGAACCCTTCACGCAGTACGTACGTCGCCCGCTCGGCCGGCGACAGTCGTTCGAGCAGCAGCCGTACGACGTGATCGATGGACTCCTGCTGTTCGGCCCGTTCCTGCGGATCGACACCGCCGGGCGTGCTCTCCTCGCGCGGCCAGGAAGCGACGTACGTCTCATGCCGCCGGCGAGCGGACTGTACGACGTTGATCGCGAGCCGGGAGGTGATGGTCGCGAGGAAGGCCGCGGGATCGACGACCGAGGCCCGGTCGGTGCGCTGCCAGCGGAGCCAGACCTCCTGGACGACGTCTTCGGCCTCCTGGACGTTGCCGACGATGCGGTAGGCGATCCCGAACAGGCGTGGGCGAACCCGGAGGAAATCCGACGTACTCATGGTGGAGGGCTCCTTAGCGAGGGGGCTGCTTCCACCTTCGCCGCCGTACCGTGGCCACCGCGCCCTGGAAGTCCGTAGTCCACCCCGTGGTGTGATGACCGTGACAGTCACAGATCGGCGGCTTGCGTGGTCCTTGTGGTGAGACCAGTTGCCGAAGGAGAGTCGATGAGTGTCACCGAGCAGCAGATCGCTACGTCCGTCCTGGTGATCGGGACCGGGGGTGCCGGGCTGCGGGCCGCGATCGAGCTGGCCGAGCAAGGCGTCGAGGTGCTTGTGCTGGGCAAGCGTCCCCGCGCCGACGCGCACACTTCGCTCGCGGCGGGCGGGATCAACGCGGCGCTCGCGACGATGGATCCGGATGACACCTGGCAGCAGCATGCCGCCGACACCTTGCAGGAGAGCTACCTGCTGGCGAACCCGGTCACGGTCCGCATCGTCACGGAGGGAGCGGCCCGGGGCATCGCCGACCTGGAGCGCTACGGCATGCCGTTCGCCCGCGAGGCCGACGGCAGGATCTCGCAGCGGTTCTTCGGCGCCCACACGTATCGCCGGACCGCCTTCGCGGGGGACTACACCGGGCTGGAGATCCAGCGGACCCTCGTCAACCGGGCGGTCCAGCTAGGCGTCCCGATCCTGGACACCGTCTACGTGACCCGCATCCTGGTCCGGGACAACGCCGTCTTCGGCGCCTACGGGTTCGACCTCACCACCGGGCGGCGCTACGTCATCCACGCGGACGCGGTCATCCTCGCCGCCGGCGGCCACACCCGGATCTGGCGGCGTACGTCGTCCAGGCGGGATGAGAACACCGGCGACTCGTTCCGGCTGGCGGTCCTGGCCGGCGGCCGGATCCGTGACCCCGAGATGGTCCAGTTCCACCCGTCCGGCCTGATCGAGCCCGAGAACGCCGCCGGAACCCTGGTCTCCGAAGCGGCTCGTGGCGAAGGCGGCCAGTTGCGCAATGCGCTGGGGGAGCGGTTCATGACCCGGTACGACGCCGACCGGATGGAGCTGTCCACGCGGGACCGGGTCGCACTCGCGGAGTACACCGAGATCATGGAGGGCCGCGGTACGCCGAACGGCGGTGTCTGGCTGGACGTGTCCCACCTGCCCCGGGAGACGATCATGCGCCGGCTGCCGCGGGTCTATCAGACGCTGCTCGAACTGCAGATGCTCGACATCACCAAGCTGCCGATCGAGATCGCGCCGACCGCGCACTATTCGATGGGCGGGGTGTGGGTCCGTCCCGAGGATCACGGGACCGATGTCGACGGGCTGTACGCGATCGGCGAGGCGGCCAGCGGCTTGCACGGCGCCAACCGCCTGGGCGGCAACTCCCTGATCGAGCTCCTCGTGTTCGGCCGGATAGTGGCCGAGGAGGCAGCGAAGTACTCGATCGACCGGCAGTCGCAACACCGGTCCGCCGACGCCGTCGCCGAAGCACGGACCGAGGTCGACGCCCTGCTTGCGAGCGACGGTCAGGAGAACGTCCGGGCTCTGCAGCGGGCGATCCGCGACACGATGACCGCCCGCGCCGGAGTGGTCCGCGACGAAGCCGGACTGCTGGCCGGGCTGTCGGAGCTTGCGGAGATCGAGGATCGGATGACGCGGATCGGCGTACACCCTGACATCGCCGGGTTCCAGGACCTCGCCCACGCGTTCGACCTGAAGTCGTCCGCTCTGGCCGCCAGGGCGACGCTCGACGCGGCGCTGGAACGGCGCGAGACCCGCGGCTGCCACAATCGCTCGGACTTCCCCGACCTCGACGAGTCCCTCCAGGTGAACCTCGTATGGTCTGGCCCTGGGCAGGTGCTGCGTGAGGCGATCCCGCCGATCCCGGAGGAGTTCCGCAAGCTCATGCGCGACGACATCTCCACCGAAGGAAAGCTGGTCGAGTGACCGGTAGTGGTCAGGGGCGTTGACTGCGCGGTGAGGCAGTACGGTCACCGCTTCGACCTGCAGGACCTCGAGCACGCGGCCGACGTCCCGGATTCCGGTCCACTCAACCCACCGACCGTCATCCTTCACCGCCGCGACTAGGGTGAAGAGGTGGAGAACGAGCCGAGTTGGCGGGAGAAGCGCCGGGAGGCTGCCGCTGCTCAAGCAGCCGCGCTTGAACAGCGCAAGGCAGGCGAGACCGCCAAGGCCCGCGAGCTGTTGGCGGAGTTCGTCCAGGAGATGAAGGCCCGCGGCATCGAGCCCCAGCCGCTTCGGGCGACGGTCGCTGGATCCGGGGCGAGCTACCGGACCAACGTCACCGGCTGGTACCTGCGCCGCAACCGCACCCTCGGTGCGGACGCCGACGGCAACTTCTACATCCTCGCCGTCCCCGCCACCCTGAAGGCTCGCCTCCTGGGTGTCCAGCTCCTCCCGTCCGACCCACCCCTCATCGTCGGCCTCGGCGCCCGCGACGGCGAATCCATGCCCCTCAAAGACCTCCTCCGCCTCCGCCTGGACGAAACCACCGCCTGACTCAGCCCGGGGCCGCAGCGGAGTCGAGGGCGTGACAATGCGGCCTGGACCATTCACACTTAGCGTCACCGATCTGGGGTTCTCGGTACTCTTCGTGACTGGGGTGTCACGGAAGAGGTCTTGCGATACCTGGGGGGCAGGAGCGTGATCCGAGTCGTACTCGGGCACCACGGGGCGTTGGTTCGAGGAGCGCTTGCCGCGGTGCTGTCACAAGAAGCTGATCTGGACGTACTGGCCGAGGTCGAACGGGCCGACGACGTCCTCCCGGCGGTGGCCAGGACGCGGCCGCACGTCGTCGTTCTCGATCCGATGCTGGACGGGGACATCAGGATCGAAGAGCTGTGCCTGCAGCTGCGGGAGCCCGGCATCCTCATCCTGATCGACCGGGATCTGCTGAATGGGGTCAGCCTGGCGCTCGTTCGGCTGGCGCCGCGGGTCGGGTTCATCGCCACCGATGCGTCGCCTGCCGATCTGGCCGAGGCCGTGCGGCAGCTTGCCCAAGGCGCGGCGGTGATGGATGCGGCCGTGGCCGTGGCTGCACTGCGGGCAACGGAGAATCCGCTCACCGATCGGGAGGCCGAGGTGCTCCGGCTGGTGACCACGGGGGCGACGGCGCAGGAGATCGCGCGGAAGCTCAACCTGACCCCGGGAACGGTGCGCAACTACCTGTCGCACATCCTCACCAAGACCTCCGCCCGCAGCCGGATCGAGGCCGTCCGGAAGGCTCAGGAGGCCGGCTGGATCTGATCGGGTTGCGGTGCTTGCCAATGGCCCAGAAGATCCTGGTACAGCGGCGACTGCCGGAGCAAGGTGTTGTGCCGGGCAACCATCGCCTGGTTGCCGTCGAGCACCAGGATCCGGTGGGCCCGCAGCGCCGAACTGATCCGGTGCGCCACCACGATGAGCGTGCCGCCCCGAGCCGCAAACGCCTCCTCGGCCTGCCTCTCGGCCTCTGGATCCAGGTGGCAGGTCGCCTCGTCCAGTACGGCGAGCGGTGCCGGCGACAGGTAGGACCGGACCAGCGCGATCAGCTGCCGTTCGCCCGCCGACAGTTGAGAAGGCCGAATCGCTGCGGCCGGACCGCCCAGTCGCGAGACAAGTGCCTCGGCGCCGACCACCTCGATCGCCCGGTTGACCTGATTCGTTGTCGCGGCGGGTGCGAGATACATCAGGTTCTCGAGCACCGTGCCGGAGAAGACGTAAGCCTCCTGCGGAATCAGTACGCGCGTCTTCGCCAACTCGGCGGCAGACAGCTCGCTCGGCGGGACGCGCCCGACGACCAACCGTCCACCGGTTGGCGGGAGCATGCCGCAGATCAGAGCAGCGAGCGTCGACTTGCCGATGCCGCTCGGCCCGACAACGGTCAGGTGATCGCCTTCCGGTACGACGAGATCCAGATCGTGCAGCACCGGCTCCGCCTGCGGCCCATAGGCGAACGACACCTTGTGCAGCCGCACCTGATGGCCGCGAGGCGATCCCGTGGACTTCGGCGTCTCGGCCACAGCACTGCTGTCAAGGATGCGGCCAAGTGTGACGACGTACCGCAACCCACTGTCTCCGAGGGCGGACATCACGGTGCTCAGCGTGGGCTGCAGGCCGAGCAACACGTAGGTCAGCCCGCCCAGCAACGTTCCGGTGCTGACACCCCGGCCGATCAGCCAAGGGCCGGCGGCCAGCAGGATCAGCAATGGCAGCCAACCACCGATGGCGAAGCAGAGCGTTCGCAGCGCGGCAACCCTGGCCAGCGCGCGCTCGGCCGCCGCATGCGCCTCGATCGGCTCGCCGACCAGCTCCGCGGCGAAGTCCTCAGCCCCCGTCGCGGTGATGTCGCGAACCCCGGCGAAAGCCGATCCCGCTGAGGTGGTGAGCTGCTCATCGGCGAACAAGGACGCCTTCACCCGATCGGCCGCCACCCCGAGAATCCCCAGCGAGACAGCGAAACCGAGCAGGAACGGCGGTACGACGAGCGCCGCGATCACAGGGTCGAGCGACAACAGACCAGTCACCACGCCCACCACGGTGATGGCAAAGCTCCGGGTCACGACGATCAGTCCCGCAAAGGTGTCCCGGACGATCTCGACCTGCCGGTTCAGCCTGGACACGGCCCCCGCAGCATTGTTGCGCAGCGCACCATTCACCACCCGGCGCACCAGTACGTCGCGGAACGGTTCAACCAACTCGCCGAGTCGCCGGTAAGCCTGCCGAGCACCGACCGCACCGACACCAGCGGCCGCGACGAGACCACCCAACCAGGCAAGGCCCGTCCCAGCCCGGCCGGCCAGGAACGCATCCGTCGCGTGGGCAACCGCAAGCCCGTAAACGGCCGTAGGCAAGATCTCCGGCACCGACCACGCAGCGAACTCCAGCGTCGACCGACGCCGCAGCGCCGCCGCACCGAAGCCCAGTTCGCGCCTCATCCGAAGATCTCCCGGTACGACGGGTCCTGCCACAACCGCTGATGCGGTCCGACCGCACGAACCCGGCCGCGATCGAGCCAGACCACGAGATCAGCCCGCGCCGCCGTGGACGCCCGATGCGTCACGATCAGCCGGGTCCGGTGGTGCCGGTCCTCAGTCAGAGTCCGGCTGATCTGCCTCTCGGTGGCCGTGTCCAGACTCGAAGTGGCGTCGTCCAGCACCAGCAGCCGGCCGGCGTGCCACGCCCGGGCCAGTCCGAGCCGCTGTGCCTCGCCTCCGGACATCGGTGCCTCGGGCAACGGTGTGTGATAGCCCTGGGGGAGTCGGCTGGCGAAGTCGTGCGCATGCGTCGCCCGCGCGGCCGCCAGCAGTTGCACCGGTGTGACCTGCCCGGCCGAAATCGACTCGCTCACCGTCCTGCCGACCAGCACGGGCCGCTCAAAAGCACAGCCGACAGCCTGGCGCAACGAAGCTCGCCGTACGGCCTTCAGTGGTACGCCGTCGAGCAGCACGAGCCCGGAGTCGGGATCACGCAGCCGAGCAGCCAGCGCGGCCAGCACCGACTTCCCAGCACCGCTTGGCCCGACCACAGCGATGGTCGCGCCACCCGGCAGATCGAGGTTGACGTGATCGAGCAGGAGTACGTCGTCCGCGCTCACACTGACGTCGTCGTACACGAGCCGGCCAGGCCCGGGCGGCAACGGGAGGGAGCCGTAGGCAACGGGTTCGACCGCCATGACCTCGGCGCTGCGGTGGATGCCGGCCCGGGCTCGGGCCAGTTCGCCGAGGATGCCGGTCAGGCTGCCGAGTCCGGCTCCGATCACGGCGTACTGTGCGGCAGCGAACAGCTCGCCCGCGGTGATGCGGCCGTCGACGAGTTGCAGACCGCCGATCGCCAGTACGGCGACCAGGACGAGCGGCCCGATCAGGGCGGCTTGAGCGCCGGAGCGGGCGAGGACGCGCCACGTCAGCAGTCCGTGCCGGTGCAGCTCGGGCAGCAGACCGAGCACGCGACGTTCCTCCCGGTCGGCCGTGCCGGCAGCCGCGATCGTCCGGATCCCGCCGAGGGCCTCGGTCAGCAGAGCGGCGATCCGTCCCTGCGTCTCCTGATAGGCGAGGCTGATCTCCGTCGTACGACGGGCGAACACCCACAACACCGCGATCACCAGCACGACTCCGCCGAGGAAGCCGACCGCGAGCCAGGGATCGATGAGCGCCAGCAAGACCAGGCTCCCGAGTGGGGGGAGAGCTGCGGCGACAGCCGTCACCGAGGCCGGACCAGCCTGGGCGGCATCGCTCGCGCTGCCGGACACCCGGCTGACGAGATCACCCGTGTCGAACCGGCGTGTCCCTTCGGGGCCTGCCGCAACGACTTGCCGAACCAGCCGGTGGCGCAACCAGGCCGTCGTCCCCGCGACACACGCCGTACCGGCGAACGAGTCAACCAGCGCGCAGGTGATGCCGAGCATGATCAACCCCGAGGCCAGCCAGAGCCAGCGGGTCAGGTCGTTGCCAGAAGCAATAGCATCCACGGATCGGCCGAGTACGGTCGGCAACGCCAGCGTGACGGCGCTGTCGAGCAAGGCCGCCAGCCCGATGAGCGGGAGCCAGCCGCGGCCGTGCCGAACGACAGCGCCGAAGGATGTCATCACGTCAACCCCGTGTGAGCGCCCAGGAAGGCGAGCATGTCCGCCGTCAGGCCGACGCCGCGGCTCACCGCCGCGACGCCGTGTCCAGTGTCCTGCTCGAGCCGGAGCAGGATCGGCCGCGATCCGGCCGTCGCATGCTGAAGCGCGGCGCACATCTTCCGAGCATGCATCGGATCGACCCGGGTGTCACCGCCGAAGACGGTGAACAGGACCGCGGGATAGTCGATGCCCTCGGCAACCTGGTGGTACGGCGAGTAGGCCAGCAGACTGGCGAGCTGATTCGGATCGTCGCTCGACCCGTACTCCGGCACCCATGACTCGCCGAGACCGAAGCGCTGGTAGCGCACCATGTCCAGCACCGGCGCCGAGCAGACGGCCGCGGCGAACAGTTCCGGCCGCTGGGTGAGCACAGCACCCACCAGCAGGCCCCCGTTGGATTCGCCGCAGATGCCGAGCTGCTCCGGCGTCGTCCAGCCGTCCGCGATCAGCGTCTCGGCCGCGGCGATGAAATCGTCGAAGACGTTCTGCTTGTTGTGCAGCCGTCCGGCCCGGTGCCAGTCCTCACCTTCTTCGCCGCCACCGCGCAGGTTCGTGGTGACGAACACGCCGCCGGCTTCGACCCAGGCGAGGGTGAAGGAGGAGTACGTCGGGGTCAGCGGTTGCCCGAATCCGCCGTACCCGTAGAGGATCGTCGGACGCGGACCATGCCGGCCCGGCTTGGCGACGACGAGCATCCGGACCGGGGTGCCGTCGGCCGAGCGGTAGACAACCTGCCGCGCGGTCGCCTTCGGGACGTCGATAGTGCCGGGCGGCTTCGCCCACACCGTGGTCTTGCCGGTACGGGCGTCGTACCGATAGACCGTTGCCGGAGTCAAGCTGTCGGTGTAACTGAACCAGGCCTCGTGCCCACCCTCGGGCCGGGCGGTCAGCGACCCGATCGAGCCGAGCCCGGGCAGCGGCACCTCGCCGACCTTCTTGCCGGTCTGGAGATCGTGTACGGCGATCTCGCCGAGCGCGTGCCGGGTCCGTGCCACCAGGAGCAATCCGTCGAGGAAGGCGATCTCGCTCAGCGGCGCCTCGGGATCCTCGGGGATCAGGGTTTCCCACTGGCCGGGCCGATCTCCGATGCAGATCCTTCCCGCCGGCGCCCCCAGGGTGGTGACGACGTACAGACGCCCGTCCCGGCCCACGATCGCCGCGCTGCGTGCGTCCACTCCCTGTTGCACAACGGTCAGCCGCGGGTGATCGGAGACCTCGGCCAGCCAGAGATCGTTCGCCGACCCGTGCGCGGCGGAGATCGTCAGCCAGCGCCCGTCGGCACTGATTTCCAGCCCGTACGACGCCTCGTCGGTCAGCAGCGGTACGTCGTCGGCTTGACCCACTCGATGCAGTCGAACCTGCCGGGAGCGGACGAAGTAGAAGCTCTGCCCGTCGGGGAGCCAGGCGACAGGGGAGTACCGGCAACGGTCGATCGGACCGTCCAGCACCTGGCCGGTGTCGGCGTCCATGACATACAGAATGGATTCCTCGGTGCCGCCACGCGAGAGCTGGAAGGCCAGCCGGCGGCCGTCCGGCGACGGTTGCCAGGCATCGAGCGTGGTTCCGCCGGTCGGATCGAGCTGCATCGGATCGATGAGCGCCTGATCGCCGGCGTAGAGAATCGGATGGTCCTGATGGGCCGTCCGGCGCAGGTAGAACTGGCGTCCGCCGCGCCACATCGGCGGGCTCACCACGCCGACCCCGCTGAACTCCGCGACCCGGGCCCGGAGCCGGTAGCGGCCGGGCAGTTCGGCGGCATGGTTCAGCCACAGCCGGTCCTGTGCCGCCTGCCAGCTCAGGGTCTGCGGATCGACCGCGTTCTCCAGCCAGCGGTACGGATCAGCCACCGCGTGGCCGTGGAGCCGGTCGACGACCGGCTGGCGGGTGGCCTCGGGATACCTGATGCCGAGCCTCTGCACCCAGGCTCTCCTTCCCGCGGCCGGGGTCCTGAGCGGGACCCCATCATCCCGCCCAGGACGTGAACCGGCCTGCTTGTCAGTGACAAAGAACCACGCTGAGGTTGCTTGGGCGCTGCGAACCGCAGGTGAGAACGGTCAGGGTGCTACCGCCACCCCCACCACCGCCGTGGCCGCCGGGAGCCTCGAGCCCTTGAAGGTCGAGAAGTGCCATGGTCTACACCTCCTTCCAGTCATCTCGTAGGGGTTCGGACGACGACCCGCCGCGGTTCGGGCCGAGGAACGGAAGGGCGACGGGCTGGTCGTGCAGCGCCGCGCCCAGAGCCAGCAGTACGCCGGCCGAGCCGGTAGCCAGGTCCATCGAGAGACGGAGCAACTGGTTGCCGGGGAATGCGAGTCCACCGCCGTACGGCAAGGCGTGCCAGGCAAGTCCACGAATGAGCGAGTCGGAGGCTTCTGCTTGCATCGCGGCCGAGGCGATCAGGCCTGCGCGGCCCATGAACAGCCCGGACTGGACGAAGTACCCGGCCTCGTTGACGCGTCGGAGAGCGACCAAGGCCTCGGCGAGCTCGTCGTCCGGCCGGTGCCGCAGATAGCGGTCGAGGACGAGCGCGATGCCTGCCGAACCTTCCTCGAGATAGGGCAAGGTCCGCCAGCCCTGGTTGACCTGAAGCGTCCCGTACTCGTCGCGGACGCACCGGCGCAGATCCTGCCGCAGCGCCGTCTCGGCCAGGTCGAGGAGGCCGGTGTCCCCGCTCCGCTCGTACGCCGTCAGGAAGAGCAGCGCGGGTCCCGACGAGCCGAACATCAAGCCGGCGCGCGGATTCCCTTCACCACTGATCTCCGGTACGTCGTCCACGCCGCCGAGCCGATCGGCCACCAGATCGATCACCTGAGTCGCTTCTGTCCGCAGCCCGAAGTGCTGCAGGTTCAGGCCGATGCCGGCCAAGCCGGAGTGCAGCCCGAGTTCGCGTGACTCGAGCGGCTGGGTCAGGCAACGATCCAGTACGTCGAGTGCGTCCTGCCGGTAGCCGAGTTGGTCGAGGACGTGCGCGACGCCGTGCAAGCCGTCGTACAGGCCGGGCCCGGTCGCCGGATCGAGGGCGTGCTTGCGGAGCCAGTCGTCGTACTCCGGGAATCTGCCGGCACCCGTCCGGTGGAGGGCATACAGTACGCCGGCCGCGCCGTACGCGACGCTGGTCCCGCCGCCGGGCTGGAACTGAGCGATGTCGCCGGGGAAGAGCCGGTCGTCGCGCTCCGGCGTGGCGCTGGCCACGATCGCCCGGGTGATCGCAGCGCGGACCTGCTCCCAACTGTCGCGGCCAGGCATCGGCAGCGCCGCCATCGCCTTGTCACCGGCGATGGTGCCGACGGCCTTGCTGATGGTTGCCTTGGGCACCGGGAACGTCTCGGTGATCAGCTGACCGAGATGGTGGACTTTCTCGGGGCACAGCTGCAACAGCATCGTCGTCTGCGGCGCGAAGAGGCCGAGACAAAGGCACGCCAATGCGTAGAGGTCGACGTCGACGCCCTGGCGGCCGGCGGGTGCTACATAGCCCGGGTGCGCCAGGACCGACCGGGCTCGCTGCTCGGCGAGCGTGGCCACCTCGAAGTCGATCAGGACGAGCCGGTCCGTTGCGTCGATCAGGATGTTGTCCGGGTGGAGATCGCCGAAGACGACGCCGCGCTCGTGCAGGGCCCGGACCGCCGCCTCGACTTTGGCGTGCATCTCGAGCGCCCAGTCCGTGTAGCTGCCGAGCGCATCGGACGACGGCTCCGGCCGAGTCAGCGGGTAGCGCCCGACCACCAGGCGCTGAAGTGGGCTGGCGTCGATGAACTCCTGCACCAGGAAGTGATGCCCGCCAAGGACGAAGTAGTCCCGGACCTCCGGTACGACGTCCAGTCCGGCCAGCCGGTCCAGGATGTCCCGCTCGTGCTGCATGCGGGCGACTGCGTCCCGGCGCGCCTCGTCGAGCCCCGCGAAGGGGCGTCCTTCCTTGAGGACAACGCGTTCATTCGTTTCGCGGTGATGACCGAGGTAGACCCCGCCGCCGTTGGAGAACTGGATGACGCTCTCGATCGCGTAATCCAGCTCGTTGGTGGTGACGGCGTTGCGCGCGGCCAGGTGCGGTTCCAGGAACGAGGGGAGCTGCACCCAGGCCGGCGTCGAGAAGACCGGACCGCGCACATCCGGGACCAGCCGGCCGTCGGAGTCCGCGAGCGCGAGTACCCGCTCGCCGGTGTTCGACAGGCAGTACTGCGGGGCGAAGGCGCCGTACCGGACGAAGAGTGGGCCTTCGCCGTACCTGAGGTCGCTGAGGATGTATGGACCGCTGACGCCGTCGAGGATCTCGCCGAGCTCTTTGAGGATGAGCTCGAGGTGGTCCTCGTCGGGCGGATAGATGGTGACGAGCTTGCCGCTCGAGCCGCGGAAGGCGGCCTTGGAGTTCATCATGATCGCGACGGATTCGCTGCGCAGGACCTTGAACGCGAGACCGCGCGGGACGCAGTAGTCCCACACCGCGGCGAGCGCGCGTTCGGCGTCTCCGAGGCAGGACGAGACGTGGATCTTCCAGCCCTGCAAGGGCAAACCGGGGTTGTGGGGTGCGTAGTGCATCCAGATCTCACCGGCGTCGTGCTCCCAGCCGTCCGGCACCGGCCGGGAGCACAGGGCGAAGTCCGCGTCCTCGATGCCGCGGTTCGCCGGGGTGTCGTAGAACTGCCGGTCGGCGAGACAGTAGAGCTCGTATTGCTCCATTGCCGCCCCCCGATTCGTCAGACGCCTCGGTGACATCGTGTCCACCACATGCGCGCGCCGCGTAGTGAATGGCGTCATCACTCGGCCGTGAAGAACGCATCGCCGTACCAACGCGAATGTCACGACAGGTCCGCTGCTGGCGACGGGCCGTCACCATCGTCATCCGGTGTGACGGGCGCGGTCCCTCAGAGTTGCTGAACTCGTAGGAGCGGGCTAGACCGCGATCACGCCCGGTTGCCTGTCGTTCTCAGAACGTTCAACTCCGAGCCTTGGCTGGATATGTATTCGTCTCTAATGTTTTTCCGTCAGGCACCGCGGAGAAGGGCACCATGGACAGACCGCTCGCAGTCCGGGCTCGTGGGATCACCAAGTCGTTCGGCGAGGTGATCGCACTCGACGGTATCGATCTCGATGTGGCGGACGGGCAGATCCACGGGTTGGTCGGGCCGAACGGCGCCGGAAAGACGACCTTGCTCGGCCTGTTGCTGGGACTGGCCGTCGCCGACAGCGGTGGCCTCGAGATCCTCGGTACGCCGGTCGGACGCGCGCTCTCCGTCCCCGACGGCGTGGCGGGTTTCGTCGACGGGCCCGGCCTCTACCCCTCGTTGACCGCCAGGCAGAATCTCGCCGCGCTGCTCGCCCTTCGCGGTGAGCCGACGACCGGGATCGGCGATGCGCTCGATCAGGTCGGGCTCACCGATGTCGCCGACGACCGGGTCCGGGGCTTCTCGCTCGGCATGCGGCAGCGCCTCGGCCTCGCCGCCGCGCTGCTTACCAAGCCCCGGCTGCTGGTGCTCGACGAGCCGTCCAACGGCCTCGACCCCGCCGGCAAGAAGCACGTGTACGGCGTACTCAACCGGCTGGTGGCCGACGGAACCTCCGTGGTGCTCTCGAGCCACCGGATGGACGATGTCGAGGCGCTCTGCTCGGAGGTCACGATCCTTGCGACCGGGCGCGTCGTCTTCTCCGGCCCATTGAGCAAACTGGCGGCCGAGAACGGCGAACTCGACTACCGGCTGCTCACCTCGGACCCGGAGACCACCCGCCGACTGGCCGGCGAAACGGACGGCATCCACATCGTCGACGGGATCGCCGCTGAGCTCCTCGTGGTGCGCGGGCTAGTGTCCGCGCTCGACGAACTCGTGGTGCGGGTCGTGCAAGCGGGCATCGCGGTGCGAGAGCTCGCCCCGGTCGTATCGCCACTCGAAGCCGCGTTCCTAGCCCTCACCGAGCAGCAGGAGCTCAACCAATGACCGCCATTGTCGCTCCAGCCGTCGCCCGGCGGGTTTCAGTCGCGCGGGGCTATCGCTTCGAGCTGGTCAAACTCGTGTCGCAATGGCGGATCCGGGTGATCGTCGTGGCCTGCTGGCTCGCGCCCGCGGCCTTCGTCGCCGTGGTGAGTCAGCAGAGCTCGCTTCCGGCGGACACGCTGTTCGGCCGCTGGATGCACGCCACGGGGTGGGCCGGAGCACTGGTGATGCTCGGCTTCGCCGGAATGTGGGCGCTGCCGCTGCTGACTTCGCTGGTCGCGGGCGATGTGTTCGCTGCCGAAGACCGGCTCGGCACCTGGCGCCATCTTCTGGTGGCGGTCCGGTCACCCCGCCGGATCTTCGTATCGAAGGCATTGGCCAGCCTGACCGTCATTCTGCTGCTCGTAGCCGGTCTGGCCCTCTCCAGTGCCGTCGGCGGTCTCGTTGCTGTCGGCAACCAGCCGCTCATCGGCCTGGACGGTCACCTGCTGACGGGCGGTGACGCCGCGGGCAAGGTCCTGCTCGCCTGGCTCTGTGCCCTCGCCCCAACTCTTGCGCTCGCCGCGATCGGGTTGCTCGGGTCCGTCGTACTGGGGCGGTCTCCGATCGGTCTGCTGCTGCCCGCGCTCGTCGCGCTCGCGATGCAGCTCGCGCAACAGCTGCCGCTTCCGGTCGCCGTACGCCTGGCCCTGCCGGGCTATGCGTTCATCGCCTGGAACGGTCTGTTCACCAGCCCGGCCCAGCTCGGCCCGCTGCTCATCGGTATTGCGGTCAGTCTGGTGTGGGCCGCCCTCGCAACAACCCTGGCCTACCTGCTCTTCGTACGGCGGGACTTCACGAACTCGACCAGCGACGGCTCGGGCCGGCGTGCGATCACGGCCGGTTTGCTGCCACTCGTCGTACTGTTCGGCATCACCATCGCAGCCGTCACGCCCGCGATCGGTTCCGATGCCGGGATCACGCAGACGAAGGTGCAGCAGTCGCTGGCCATCGAGTTCGCGCATCTCTACCGCCTGCAGACCAAGCAGCTCAACCGGCCCGACGTCACCGAGGCCCAGCTGAACACGACGGCGGAGTGCACCAAGGGCGGCGGCCAGGACGCGACCGTTGGCCCAGGCAACGACTGGCGGTGCGTGGTGACCTGGCATCTGCCCGATGTCGCGGCCGCCGGCACGGCCATCTACCAGCTCGACGTCTCCGCCGACGGCAGGTATTCCGCCGACGGCGACGGTCCGAAGGAAGTCAACGGGTACTTCCAGGTGCGCACCCCTACCGGGGATGCACCGAACCCGCTCTGGCAGTTCGACGGCAACGTCGAGCTGCTGTCCGCCTCCCCGAAGGGATAACTCAATGCAGGTAACACGCCGCCGTCTTCGGCGTGAGGACAAAGGCCTCCTCAGCCGGCGGTTAGGCCGCCGGACGACGCTGGTCACCGCGGGCACCACCGCGGTCGCCGTGGCCATCGCGGGAACCGCAGTCGCCTCGACCCACCAGTTCGGGACCGACCAGGTCGGTCAGGTCACGGACAAGGGCCAGGTCGTCTCCGCCGATCAGTACATCAAGCCGATCGGCGACCGCCTTGTTCTCCAAAAGGGCAAGATCATGTCGTCGACGGTCAGCCCGGACGGCAGCCACCTGGCCGCCTCGGTGACCGACGGCGGGATGGCCCTGGCGATCGTCGACCTGAAGAACTGGAAGGTCCAGCAGTACGTCGGCAACAACGCCGCCGCGGACCTGAAGATCCCGGGCAACGACATCGGCCAGGAGGGTCCGACGTACTCGCCGGACGGCAAGCAGCTGTGGCTGGGCCAGTCGGACGGCTACCGCCGGTTCACGGTGAACCCGGATGGCTCGCTCGCGAACCCGACGTTCGTGACGATCGCGGCGGACGGCACCAAGCACGCGCTGGTCGGCGAAGCCGTCTTCTCGCCGGACAGCTCCACCGTGTACTCCGCGGTCAACGGCCAGAACCGCGTGGTCGCCATCGACACCGCGACCGGCACCATCAAGCAGAGCTGGGCCGTCGGCAACGCGCCGCGCGACCTGGCCATGGTCGGCAACAAGCTGTACGTGAGCAACGAGGGTGGCCGGCCCGCCAAGCCCGGTGACCCGACGATCAACTCGTACGGCACCCAGGTGGTGGCCTCCCAGGTCACCGCGGCGACCACGACCGGCACAGTCAGTGTGATCGACCTGTCGAACCCGGCGGCCGCGCCCGCGAGCATCGACGTCGGTCTGCACCCGACCGCACTGTACGCCAAGAACGGCGCGCTGTTCGTCACGAACGTTGCCACCAACAACGTGTCCGTGATCGACACCAAGCGCGACAAGGTCGTCCAGACCATCGCCACCCAGCCGTGGCCGGAGGCATCGGTCGGATACGAGCCGGATGGCGTCACGCTCACCGACGACGGCCACCTGCTGGTGTCGCTCGGCCGCGCGAACGCGGTCGCGGTCTACAAGTACAAGAACCCGCTCGAGCCGGTCAGCTACGTCGGCCTGCTCCCGACGGACTACTTCCCGGCCGAGCTCGCGCAGGTCGGCAATCAGATCGTCGTCTCGAACACCCGCGGTGTCGACGCCCGTCGGACCACGACCGCCGCCGGGCACGGCACCCACGACACGACGTCGAGCCTGACCCGGTTCACGCTGCCGAACGACCAGTCGATCCACGGCCTCACCGCACAGGTCTTCCAGCAGAACGGCTGGACCCCCGGCTCGGCCCAGGTGACCTCCGGCAAGGGCGCGCAGCCGGTGCCGGTCCCGCTGCGGCTCGGTGACCCGTCGACGATCAAGCACGTCTTCTTGATCGTCAAGGAGAACCGGACCTACGACCAGGTGTACGGCGACATCCCGGAGGGCAACGGCGACCCGGCGCTGACGCAGTACGGCGAGAACGTGACGCCGAACCAGCACGCGATGGCCAAGCAGTTCGGGCTGTACGACAACACCTACGACATCGGCACGAACTCGGCCGAGGGTCACAACTGGCTGATGCAGGCGGACAACCCGGAGTACACCGAGTCCTCCGCTGGTGAGTACACCCGAAGCTACGACACCGAGGACGACGCGCTCGGCCACCAGAAGAGCGGCTTCATCTGGACCGGTGCCCAGGCGGCCGGCAAGACCGTCAAGGACTACGGCGAGTTCCAGTCGTTCGAGCAGAAGCCGGCCGGTGCGACCTGGCAGAACCTGTACTGCGACACCAAGAACATGGTCGCCACCGGGCAGGACACCGCCTACCCGATCAAGACCGGTTCGGCGATCCCGTCGCTGAACGCGGTCTCGGTGCCCGGCTTCCCGCTCTTCGACACCAGTGTTCCGGACATCTACAAGGCCCAGATCTGGAAGAAGGACTTCGCGAAGTTCGGGCCGGCCAACTTCAACATGTTCTGGCTGTCGAACGACCACACCGGTGGCCCGCCGAACGGTGCCGCCCAGGTCGCCGACAACGACCTCGCCACCGGCCAGATCGTGGACGAGATCTCGCACAGCAAGTACTGGAAGGACTCGGCGATCTTCGTCGTCGAGGACGACTCCCAGGCCGGTCTCGACCACGTCGACGGCCACCGGGCGCCGATCCAGATCATCAGCCCGTACGCCCAGCACGGTGTGGTGGACAACCACTACTACACCCAGATCACGATGATCCGCACGATCGAGCAGATCCTCGGGATCAAGCCGATGAACCAGAAGGACACCGCGGCCACCCCGATGTTCGGGGCGTTCACACAGCGGCCGGACTTCACTCCGTTCAAGTCGGTGCCGAACCGGACCTCGCTGACGGCGGGTCTGAGCACGGTTCCGACCTGTGGCGCGGACGTGCCCGCAGCGCAGAACCCGAACGCCGCGCCGGCGCCCAAGGCGACGGTGCCCGCGGATCAGCAGGCGATGGCGGCGCAGTGGGAGGCATGGAAAGCCCAGCAGCGGACCACCGGTCCGAACGCGAAGGCCGACTTCGCCAACCCGGCGCAGATGAACCACTTCGACTGGTACCAGGCGCACGACTGGACCACGCCGTACCCCGGCGAGGCCAAGATCCTGGCACCGAACGACGTACCCGGTGCGGTCATCCCGTCAGCGGAGAACGACGGCTGACCTAGATCGCCGAACCACGGAAGGTCCCTGGCAGCCGGCCGGGGACCTTCCGTGCTTCGGAACGTGCTTTGCCCTCTGTGCGTCTATTGTCCGGCGTGGAAACAGCTGTGGACCGAGGAGGCGCACGTGGACGAAGCGGCGATCGCCGTACTGATCGTCATCCTGCTGGGCGCGGCTGGGATCACGTGGGGCATCGTTGCGCTCGTACGACGGCAGCAGTACATCAAGTCGTTGCGGGACCGCGGCTGGATCTTCGTGAACAGCCCGGCCTTCGACGCCGTGGAGCGGCTCGGCAACCCGCCGTTCGGGCTCGGCTTCCGCCGCCGGCCCGACGATCAGATCGCCGGCCTGACCAGCCTCGGCAGGCCGTTCCAGGTGATCGAGTACAGCTCCGAGCACTGGTCGGGGTGGGTCGGGATGGTCACGCTGTCCCGACGGCTTCCGGAGTTGTGGATCACCGGCGGTGAGACCCAGCCGCGGTACGGCGTGGAGGCGGTGATGGTGCCGTCCCAGCTCGGGCCCGGCTGGCAGGTCGGTGCGCTCGACCCGGCGTTTGCCGCGGCGGTGCTGACCCCGCAGGTGTGTGAGCAGCTGAACGTGATGGCCGCGGGCGGGCCCGGTGTGAACCTGAGCATCGACGGGGATCAGCTGGTGATGCTGGACCCGCCGCGCAAGGAGGTCGAGCTTCTCGCCTACTGGCTGGAAGTGCTCGCCACCGTGGCCGCGGTGATCGACGACACGCCGCTGGATCACTGGATCCAGCCGGTGAAGCCGTGGGGTATGACCTTCTACCATCACCCGGACTGGCAGTGGATCGGCGTCGACGACAGCCTGCTGCAGACCACGCCGGTGACGCAGTCCGGCCACGATCACAGCACCAGCGAGGTGATCCGCGGCCGCGATGGCGACGGTCCGCCGTTTGTCGCCTTCACCCACCACTGGAAGACCACCCGCACCGAGACCTACACCGACAGCGAAGGCCGGTCCCAGACCCGGACCGTGGTCGAGAACCACAGCGAGCCGATCCTCGGTTTCCAGCTGCCGATCCGGATGCCGTGGCTCCAAGTCGCCAACCGCGGCCGCGGGATCACCTTCGAGAGCGAGGCCTTCAACAAGCAGTTCTCCGTCACCGCGCAGGACCCCAAGTTCGCGTACGACGTCATCCACCCGCGCCAGATGGAATACCTGATGGCGAACCCACCCGCGCCGTTCCGGATCGTCGACGACTGGGCCTGGTTTTCAACCGGCGTACACAATCAGCCGGCGATCGCCCACAGCTCGCACTTCCTGCGCGGCTTCCTGTCCCGCATCCCGCGCTTCGCCTGGCGAAACCTCGGCCTCCCGGACACGCCGTACCCACCCCAGGACCGAACTCCAGTGCCGGATCACGGCGAATAACTGGTCACCTACTCCAGGTCGGCGGCGGTGAGGGTGCCGTTGGTGATGTCTGTCGCGATTGTGCTGAGGCGCAGGTGGTTGCGGCGGGCGTGATCGCGCATCAGCGTGAAGGCGGCGCTGAGGGCGATGTCCGCGCTCGCGGCCAGGACGCCCTTCGCCTGCTCGATCACGATCCGGCTGTTCAGGGCGCTCTGGAGCTGCTCGGCCAGGAGCTCACTGGACCGGATCGCGCGCTCGTGCAGCAGGGCAACGGTGGCGATGTCGCACAGCGCCTGTCCGAGATCGAGGTCGTCCTCGCTCAGCGTAGAGCGCTGGGAGCAGAAGAGACCGAGGGTGCCGATCACCTGTCCGCGCAGCCGGAGCGGTAGTGCGTGGGTCGACGCGTAGCCCGCGGCGGTGGCAGCAGCCTGGAACCGTGGCCAGCGATGGCTGAACTCGTCGAGGTTGACGTTCGCCACCTGCTGACCCGTGGTGTAGCAGTCCAGACAGGGCCCTTCGTCGTTCTGCAGGACGAACAACTCGAGCAGTCTGGCTTCCTCGGTCGTGGAGGCCATCACCTGCAATCGGCCGCGCTGATCGGCCAGGATCAGCCCCGCGGCATCGGCATCGAGGAGTTCGACGCTCCGTTCACACAGCAGGTGCAGGAGGTCGATCACGTCGAAATCGTCGACGAGGGTATCGGCGAGCTCGACAAAGACTCGCCCGAGGCGTTGCTCCCTGGTCATGACCTGGTTCCTTTCCCGGCCGGTTGGTCGCTTCTGCGCATCGCCCTGCCTATTCATCATGCTCCGTCGGAGGAGAAGTTGAGCCGCCGGTGCACGACATCCTTGGCGATGTCGAACAGTGATCGCTCGGTCGCGTAGGCGTGGGCCCGGATCAGGAGCAACGCCTCGGTCAGTCCGACGGCGGCCTGGACCGAGACCATCCCGGTGGCTTGATGGATTTCGCGGTGCCCGTCGGCGACCTCGGCGAGCAGGGGGTGCAACTCGCCGGGCGGGGCGCCATGTTGCAGGTCGAGCAGGATGGTGGTGGCGGCGGACGCGAAGTCGAGCGCCTCGGCGAGCTCGAGGCTGTCCAGCGCTCCGGTGGTGCGGCGGTAGAGGTCGAGCACACCGAGCCGGATCGCGCCCACCTGGAGCGGAAACGCGAAGATCGCTGCGACGCCGGCGTCGGCCGCCGACGCGGCGAAGCCCGGCGACCATGTCGAACCGGTCCGGGCCAGATCTGGCAGCAGGACCGGCCTGCCCTCTCGTGATGCGTCCAGACAGGGGCCTTCGCCGAGGGTTTGCTGCAGGTTCTCCAGCGCGGCTGCCGGCGCATCGCTGGCGACCAGCAGACCTGCGTGGCCCGCCGAGGTCATCAACGCCACGCCTGCACCGTCGATTGGAATTGCGCCGATCAGCGCTGCGCACAGCCGATCCAGCACCTGCTCGGCGGTGCTCGTGTGGCCAGGAGGGTCGGTGAGGACCTCGAGGAGGATCTGGCGCACTCGGGGTGATGCCACGGATCAGCTCACCTCGAACCTCCTGCGTGCGCCTTGCTCACCCGACCGGCAGGCCCGGTCATGACGTCACTGTTTCAGCCTGCCTGCTGGACGGAGCGATGTCCACCGGACGCACCGGGGTGCCATGGCCTACCTCGCCGCGAGGTTCTCTTCGCCGGGGTCCGGTTGCGCCACGTGACAGGCTGCGTCGTGGTTGTCGCCGAGGCGGCGGCGGGTGGGGGTGATGTGGTGGCACTCGTCGACCACCAGGGGGCAACGCCAGCGGAAGCGGCACCCGGGAGTCGGGTCGATGACCTTCGGTGGTTCGCCGGTGTCGCCCTCGACGGCGGCAGTGAGCGGAGCTCGTGGATCGGGCACCGCGCCGAGGAGCAGGTCGGTGTAGGGGTGCTTGGGATTCGCCAGTACGGACTCGGTCGGGCCGGACTCGACGATGTGACCGGCGTACATGATGACGAGGCGGTCGGCGACGTACCGGGCGCTGGCGATGTCGTGGGTGATGTAGAGGAAGGACACACCTTCCGACCGGCGCAGCTCCGCCATCAGGTTGAGCAGGCCGATGCGGATCGACACGTCGAGCATCGAGACCGGTTCGTCGGCCAGGATCAGCTTGGGCTTGTGCGCCAAGGCCTGGGCGAACCCGATCCGTTGCCGTTGGCCACCACTGAGCTCGTAGGGGTAGCGGTGCATGATCTCGCCGGCCGGGGCCAGTCCGACCGCCTCGACGACGCGCTCGGCTTCGTCGTACCGCTGGGAACGCGTCAGGTCGGTGCGGTGCAGTTTGAGGCTGCGCAGGATTCCGTGCGAGACGCGGAAGGCGGGATTGAGGGAGCTGAACGGATCCTGGAACACCATCGGTACGTCGCTGCGGTAGGCCAGCTGGTCTCGGCGCGAGCGCATGCTCGACAGGGCCTGGCCTTGGTAGTAGATCTCGCCGTCCGTCGGCTTGTAGACGCCCGCGAGCAGCCGGGCGATGGTGCTCTTGCCGCTGCCGCTTTCTCCCGCCAGAGCGACAATCTCCTGCCGGCCGATGGTGAGATCGACGTCGTCGACCGCGTGCAGCATCTTGCGGGAAAGCCCGCGGCCGACCCGGAAGTGACGAGTGAGCTTCTTCGTCTCGAGGAGCGGCGCAGAGTCCGAGTCGGTCGAGCTGAGCTGGTCGACGTTCACCGAGGTCATGAGGTTGCCTCCCGGATGGGGTCGGCCGCGTGGGTCTGGCCGGGTGCGTGCAGTAGGCAGCGGGCCTGGACGGAGCCGACCTGGTAGAGCTCGGGCTCGATCTTGGGGCAGTCTTCGAAGGCCACTGGGCAGCGGGGATGGAAGCGGCAGCCGCTCGGAGGATGGGCGAGGTTCGGCGGGCTCCCCGGAATCCCGGTCAGCGGCACCTTCGGGCCGCGGATCGACGGGAACGCGTCGAGCAGACCCTTGCTGTACGGATGGGCCGGATTGTCGAACACGGCTCGGGTGGCGCCGAGTTCGACGACCTGACCGGCGTACATCACCACGAGCCGGTCGGAGAAGTGGCTGACCAGGGACATGTCATGGGTGACGAAGACGACCGCGAAGCCGAGCTTCTGCTGCAGGTCCTTGATCTGCACCATCAGCGACCGTTGCGCCACCACATCGAGCGCCGACGTCGGCTCGTCCATGATGATGAGGTCCGGCGTGAACAGCAGGGCCATCGCGATCATGGCGCGCTGCCGCATCCCGCCGCTGAGCTGGTGCGGGTAGCTCTTGAGATGGATCGGGTCGATGCCGACGAGCCGCAGTACCTCGGCCGGACGATCGTCGGTGACCGGTTCGTCGTGCGCCATGATCGCGTCCTTGAACTGGCCGCCGATGCTCTTCACCGGGTTCAGTGCGTTCATCGCGCTCTGCATCACCACGGAGAAGTCCCGCCAGCGCAACGCGGCCAGCTTCGTCTCACTCATCGCGACCAGGTTCTGACCTTGGAACCGCACGCTGCCACCGGTGATGGCAGCGGGTGAGCTCAGCAGTTGGGCGATGGCGAACAGCAGCGTCGACTTGCCGCAGCCCGACTCGCCGACCACACCGACGAACTCACCGGCATGTACGTCGAGATCGACCGCGTCGACGGCGACGACCGGACGGTCACCGGTGTCGTACTCGACGGTGAGATCACGGACCTCAAGAATTGGCTTTGGCACGTCGCCTCCGAACCGGCCGCAGCGCGGGGTTGCTGATCTCGTCGAACGCATAGTTGAGCAGGGCAAACGAAACACCGAGCAGCGCGACCGCCAGCCCCGGCGACAGCGCCCACGCGGGAAGACCGTTGACCAGGGCACCTTGGTTCTGGGCCCAGTAGAGCATCGTGCCCCAGCTCAGCGAGTTCGGGTCGCCGAGCCCGAGGAACTGCAGGCCGGCCGCGGTGAGGACCGAGTAGAGCGCGGCGCCGAGGAAGTTCGCGACGATCAGCGAGAGCATCGTCGGCAGTACCTCGACCACGATGATGTACGACCGGCGTTCACCGCGGACGCGGGCCGATTCGAGGAAGTCCCGGTTGCGCAACGACATCGCCTGCGCGCGCATCTGCCGGGCGCCGTACGACCAGCCGGTCAGGATCAGCACGATGATGATCACGGTCAGATTGCCCTTACCGGCGTACGTCGCCAGCACGATGATCAGCGGGAACGTCGGCAGCACCAGGAAGATGTCGGTCAGCATCGACAACCCGTCGTCGGCCAGACCGCCGAGGTACGCGGCCGAGACGCCGATGAGGACGGACAGGATCGTCGCGCCGGCGCCCGCGCCGACGGCGATCAGCAGTGATTCCCGGGTGCTGTAGATGAGTTCGGCGTACACGTCCTGACCGAGGCCCGTGGTGCCGAGCCAGTGCTTACCCGACGGCCCCTCCAGCGGTACGTCGCCGATCGCGCGGGGATCGCCGTGCAGCCACGGGACAAAGAGATGCGGGAACGCGGCGAGCAGGATGAACAGGAGCAGCAGAGACGCTCCGGCCACGGCCTTGCGGTTGCCCAGGATGGCCCGGAGCAGCCCTCCTCGCGGGCGGCGCGCCGCACTCGAGACGGGTGCCGACGCGCCGGCAACTACTGCGCTCATCTTTTACCCCTTCGTCCGGGCTCGCGGGTCGAGCAGGAACACCGCGAAGTCGCAGAGCAGGACACAGATCAGCACGGCCAGCGTGACCAGCAGGAAGAGGGCCTGCAGCAACGGATAGTCAGTACTCACGGTGGCGTTGTAGAACATGTAACCCAGGCCGGGATAGTTGAAGACGTACTCGACCAGGATCGTGCCGGAGATGACGAAACCGAGGGACATGGCGAAGCCGGACAAGTTGGGCAGGAACGCGTTCCGGCCGGCGTAGCCGAACATGATCTTCCGGTTCGGGATGCCTTTGGCCCGGGCCATCCGGACGTAGTCCTCGGCGAGCGTGGTGACCATGTTGTTCCGCATGGTCAGGATCCAGCCGCCGACCGCCGTGATCAGGATCGTGGCGGCCGGCAGGATGCCGTGCTTGATCACGCTGCCGATGAACTCGCCGTTGAAACCCGGGCTCAGTCCCTGGTCGTAGTTGAAGTCGTTGGGCAGGACCGGATTGTTGCCGATCGCAAACAACGAGATCAGCAGCAGCGCCACCCAGAAGTACGGCAGCGCCGAGGTGACGATGAACACCGGTGGCACGATGCCATCGATCAGCCCACCGCGCCGCCAGCCGGCGATCGTGCCGATCAGCGTGCCGAGGGCGAACGCAAGGACGGTCGAGATACCGACCAGGCCGAGAGTCCACGGCAGGGCGTCACCGATCAGCTGGGTCACCGGCACACCGAGGCTGCTGCCGATCGACACGCCCCAGTGCGCGGTGACCATCGACTTCAGGTATTCGACGTACTGCAACATGAGGTTCTTGCCCGGGTCGAACCCGAACTCGGCCAGCACCGTCCGCAACTGTTCGGGGGTCACGACGCTGCCGCCCTTGCTGAACCGGTCCCGCAGCGCCTGTTCCGGACTGCCGGGCATCATCCGCGGGATGAAGAAGTTCAGCGTCATCGCGGCCCAGAGAGTGAGCGCGAAGAACCCGAGACGACGGATCAGGTAACGCACAACCAGCTCCTCGCGCTCACTCTCACGAACCGATCCTTACTTCTGGGCCGACTTCGAGTACAGGTTGGCCAGCACCTGCCCGACGTCGGGGATGTTGTACGGCGCGGGTTGGGCGTAGGGGTTGTCCTGGGTCGGCCAGCCGTCGATGTCCTTGGTGTTGTACTGGTACCAGTCGACCGACTCGGTGGTCGGGATGAGCGGTACGTCCTTGATCATGTACCCGGAGATCTGCTTGATCAGCTTGACCTGGGTGTCCGGGTCGGCGCTGGCGTACTGGTCGAACAGCTTGTCCACCTCGGGGTTCAGGTACCGCTCGTAGTTGCTGCTCGCCTGCTTGCCGATCGGCGCGGAGTTCTTCGAGTACAGCAGCTGCCGCAGCTCGTAGTACGGCGTGGGTCCGCCGGGCTGGCTGTAGTAGGCCAGGTCGAAGTCACCGGTGTAGAGCTTCTGGTTGAACGACTGCTGCTGCAGGTCCTGGACGGTCAGCTCGATGCCGACAGCGGCGAGCTGCTGCTTGACCACGGCCAGGGACGCATCCCAGTCGGTGTAGCCGGTCACTGTGATGACGCTTAGTTTGAGCGGGTTGGACGACGAGTAGCCCGCGCTCTGCAGCAGCTGCTTGGCCTTGTCCTGGTTCGGCTTGTCGTAGCCGGCGGCTGTCAGCGCGTCCTTGTCGAAGTACTTGTCGAAGGTCGGCGTGACGACGCCGGTCTGGTTCGCGGCCGGCTGGTAGCCGCTCTCCCCGATCTTCGAGATCTGCTCGCGGTCGAGCGCGTAGGCGATCGCCTGCCGGACGGCGAGCTTACTGCTCGCCTTGTGCGACGGGTCGAGGTTCGGGACGATCGCCACGTTCGCTGTCGGCGGGAACCAGTAGTTGTTCTCCGGGGACTTCGCCTTGTAGAACTTGTCGATGTTCGGGATGTACTGACCACCCCACTGGGCCTTGCCGCTGGCCAGGTCGAGGTTGGCCGGGTTGTTGTCGAGGTACGCCGGGTATTCGACCTTCGCGAGGTACGGTTTGCCCGGCTGCCAGTAGTTGCCGTTGGCAAGGTACTCGATGTTGTTGGCGGAGCACGACCCGATGGTGAACGGCCCGGTGCCGATCGGCTTGGCGTTCGCCCAGGTGGCCGGCTTGCTCGCCGCTTCGCCGGTCGACCAGATGTGCTTGGGCACGATCATGACCTGGTTCGCGAAGTTGAAGAAGTACGGCTCGGCCGGCGCCTTGAACTTCAGCGTGACCTTGTTGCCGCTGGCGGCGACGCTGGTCAGGCCCGCGCCGGTCCACAGCGAGTACAGGTCGAGGGCGGGCTGCTGCTTCATCAGGTTGAACGTGTAGACCACGTCGTCGGCGCTGAACGGCTGTCCGTCGCTCCACTTCACCCCGTCGCGGATGGTGAAGGTGATCGAGTCCTTGTTCGCCGACCAGGTGAAGGCGGTCGCGAGCATCGGCGTGGTGGCGCCGTTCTTGAGCACGTTGACGAACGTCAGCGGCTCGTAGACGAAGCCGTTGGATGCCTGGTTGACCGACGGGTTGAACGGGTTGAACTGGCACGGCCAGGTCTGGCCGCCCACGTTCGCGATCGTGACCGTCCCGCCCTTCTTGTAGGCGCCCGAGCCCGCGCCGCCGGTGCTCGTCGATGCCGGGGGAGTGCTCGACGCGGCGTTCCCGATCGGCTTGTCACCGCCGCCACACCCGGCGGCCAGTAGGCCGATCGCCACCGCGGCGATCGCTGTGCGTTTGATGCCCCTCATCGTCCCTGCCCTTTCACTGCTGATTGGAGCTGCCACTCCTTGATTGGTCATGCGAATGCCTCTTCGCCTTCGCCGAGCTCGGCCCCCGCCGCCTCGGCGCCGAGGGCGAGCGCCCCCACCAGCGGCGCGTCGGACGGGAAACGGGCCACGGTCAGCTCCGGCGGGAAGGGGACGGCTGCGTCGAGTGCCCGGCGCAGCTCAGGTGCGATCTGGTCCCACGAGCGGGCCAGTCCACCACCGGCGACGATCCGGACCGGGTCGACGGCGATGGCCAGGTTGACCACATGCATCGCCAGCTCGCGGTTGAACTCGCCGGTGAGTACGGCGGCGTCCGGCTCGGTCCGCGCCAGCGCGAACACGTCGGCCGCCGTGACCGGTCGCCCCAGCCGGGAGCTACCGGTCGTCTCGAGTGCCTGGCCACTGACGATGTGTTCCAGGATCGTGCGCTCGTCGGCGCCGATCCCGACATCCGCCGCGGAGCGCAGGTTGTAGCCGATCTCGCCGGATGCGCCGTGCGCCCCGGTGATGACGGTGCCACCGGCAACGATCGCCGCGGCGAGGCCGGTGCCGAGGTTGAGGTAGATGCCCGGATCACAGCCGGCCAGCGCACCCCAGCGCAGCTCGGCCGCGGCGGCCGCCTTCACGTCGGTGCCGAGGTGGACGGGAACGCCGGGGAAGGCGTCCCGGACCAGCTGCCCGAAGGGGAGCGCGTCCCAGCCGGGAAACGTCGGCGCGAGCTCGACCCGATCGTCGTACGGGATGCCGAGGGTGGCCGCGCCCACGCCCACCAGCTCGTGCGCAGGGGCGACGTCCGCGAGTAGGTCGCGCGCCGCGGTCAGGCCGCGGGCCATCGCGGCCTGGGCTCCGGCCTCGGCCAGGCTGTCGACTGTCGCGACGCCCAGGCGGCGGCCGGACAGGTCGCCGACCGCGACGGCGATCTTTGTCCCGCCGAAGTCGAGCCCGAGGACGACCGGCGTACGAGTCATGGACTGGCACCTCCACGTGCCGACCAATAGAATCGTTAGGAAACTAACTTAACAATTGTTTCGGCGCAAGGCCCAAATGTGTCCGCAGTTTTAAGAGTTCGCGACGGAGGGAGATCGACGTGACGGTTGTCGCCGGAGGAGCCTCAGCGGCCCGCCCACAGCTGATCCGCGCGATCAACGAGCAGGTCCTGCTGGACCACATCCGGCGGTCCGGGCCGGTGTCGCGGACCGAGCTCGCCAGTCTCACTGGTCTGTCGAAACCGACAGTCTTCGCCGCCCTCGGCACTATCGAGCGCGCCGGGCTGGTCCATGCGACCGGGCAGCGCACCGGCGTCCCCGGCCCGGCCGCGATCCTGTACGGCGTACGCCCAGAAGCTGGGTTCGTCCTCGCGCTGGATGTCGGGCACGAGTTCCTCCGCGGCGCCGTCGCGGATCTCGCCGGCACCACCCGCAGCCGACTGAGCGTGCGTACGAAGGCTGCGAACGCGATGGGCCGGGTCCAGGAACTCGCCGACCTTGCGGCGAAGCTGCTGACTGAAGCCGGCATCGAGGCGTCGCAGCTGACCCAGACCGTGATTGGAAGCCCCGGCGTCTACGATCCGAAGCGCGACACCCTGACGTTGACCGGGCGCCTGTCCGGCTGGGACTCGCCGGCTGTGTTGCCCGCCCTGCGGGAGCGATTCGGGTCGTCGCTGATGATCGAGAACGACGTGGACGCGGCTGCGTTGGCCGAACGGGTGCACGGTCATGGTCAGGAAGTGGACAGCTTCGCCTTCGTGTCCGTCGGCACCGGCATCGGCATGGGCCTTGTGCTCGACGGCAAGCTCCGGCACGGCGCTCACGGCGTGGCCGGCGAGATCAGCTACCTGCCGTTCGCCGAGGGGAGTGGCAGCGACGTACGGGATGCCCGTAAACGTGGGAACTTCGACGCCTCGGCCTCGGCCGCTGCCGTCGTCCGAGCTGCCAAACGAGCCGGCGTACGACGTGCGTCGACGGCGGAGAAGGTGTTCGCGGCCGCGGCACGCGGGGACGCGATCGCAGCCGCCGTCGTCGCCGAAGAGGCCCTGATGGTGGCCAAGGTCGTCTGCACCGTCATCACGGTCGTCGACCCCGAACTGATCGTCCTCGGCGGCGGCATCGGCCAAGCTCCAGGCTTCCTCGAAGCCGTCATCGACCAGGTCCGCGTCCTGGCGCCCGTACTGCCAGACATCAAAGCCACCGAACTAGGCACCGACACCGTTGTGGCCGGCTGCCTAGCCGCCGGCCTAGACCAAGCCTGGCAACACCTCATCAGCCGAATCTCTCCTCCCACCTAGATCGCTGCTTTAAGAGTGGCTGAAGGCAGCCGACGACGGCGGACCACGCAACTGGCAAGTGACCGCGATCGCGGACCGCGAGTTCATTGCCATCGGCTACGTGATGTGCGCGATCCTGACAATCCGGACGTAGGTCGTCCGGAATCGTGGGTAGGGTGCGGGTATGGCTATCGCACGGTTTCCGAGTTTTGTGATCGACTGTCCCGACCCGGGCGTACTCGCGGCGTTCTACGGTGCGCTGCTGGACTGGAAGGTGGAGGCCTCGTCGAACTGGGCCGAGATCCGCACGGAAGACAACTGCATCTCCTTCCAGCAGGTGGAGAACTACACCGCGCCCGAGTGGCCGGGGCAAGGGGTGCCACAGCAGATGCACCTCGACGTGATGGTCGAGGACCTCGACGCAGCCGAGGCAGCGGTGCTCGAGCTCGGCGCGACCAAGCACGAGCACCAGCCCGGCACGACCTTCCGCGTCTTCCTCGACCCAGCCGGCCACCCCTTCTGCCTCTGCATCAATTAGTCGACGGTTTCGAAGAGTGGGGTGTCGTCGTCTTCGAGGGTGATTTCGACTCGGTCGAGGCGGCCTTGATAGGGGAAGGTGTCGTCGTACTCAGGCGAGACCGGGGAGGCGCCGTCCTGGCCGATGTCCAGGCCTTCCCAGCCGTGGAAGTGGGGGAGTACGGCGTCGAGCTTGGTGGAGGCGACCTCTTGCGCGCCGACGAGGAGTTGCACGGATGCGGTGCGGTCGCCGGTCTGCTCGACGTTGACCGCGAGTTCCGTCGTACCCACGGGGATGGGCGATTCCGAGCGTACGACGGTGTGCCGGCCTAGGTAGTTGTGGTCGAAGACCAACTGGCCGTCCTTGACGAACAACGCGAACCCGGTGGCGACGCCGCCGAGAGCCACCAGCACTCCGTCGCCGTCCGACGCGGCTCGGTCGACGAACGCGGTGATGCGGTGCGAGCGGTTCATCGTCGGCGGGCAGGCAGCGGCCGGCAGGTGTGGCATGCCGCGGTAGTAGACGAATCGGCGTCGCGCGCGGACTGATCCCGGCCTGGCGACCTTGGCCCGTACGGCGAAGCCGCGGTCGTCGAGCGGCAGTACGTCGTACTTGCCTGCCTCGGCCCAGAAGCGCTGCTGGAGCTCCGCGAGCTTGTCCGGGTAACGCTCGGCCACGTCGTCGGACTCCGACCAGTCGGTTGTGGTGTCGAACAGCTCCCACCGGTCGTCCTCGTACGGCGTGCCACGCTGATGGAAGGCGACGGCTTTCCACCCGTCGTGCCAGATGGCGCGGTGACCGAACATCTCGAAGTACTGCGTGCGATGACGGGTCGGCGCGGCGGCGTCGCCGAAGGTGTAGGTCAGGGGAGTGCCGTGCAGGGGGAGTTGCGGCACACCGCGGTAGACCTCGGGCGCCTGCACACCGACGATGTCGAGCACGGTCGGCGTGATGTCGGTGACGTGGTGGAATTGTGAGCGGATCTCGCCGGGGTTGGCGATCGCGTTGGGGTACCTCACGATCAGTGGCACCCGTACGCCGCCCTCGTGGGTGTTCTGCTTGTAACGACGGAACGGTGTGTTGCCCGCCTGCGCCCAGCCCCACGGGTAGTTCGAGTGACCGCGTGGGCCGCCGATCTCGTCGAGGTGCTCCAGGTTCCAGGCGAAGTCCGGCTCGATGCCGTTCTGGAACGCCGCTGGGTTGAGCGATCCGCGCTTGCCGCCCTCCTGGCTCGCGCCGTTGTCTGACATGAGCACGATCATCGTGTTGTCGAGCCGGCCCAAGGCAGCCAAGGCCTCGACGAACCGTCGCAGTTCGGCGTCGGTGTGGTCGAGCATCGCGGCGTACGCCTCTTGCAGGCGAGCGAACAGACGATGCTCGTCATCGGTGAGGTCCGCCCATGGGACGACCCCGTCATTGCGCGGTGGCAGCCGGGTGTCGGGCGGGATGAGGCCGAGTTCCTTCTGTCGCCTGAACCGTGTCTCCCGTACGACGTCCCAGCCTTCGTCGTACCGGCCGCGGTACTTGTCGAGGTACTCCTGCGGAGCCTGATGCGGCGCGTGCGCGGCGGCGAACGCGAGGTGGAGGAAGAACGGCTTCTCCGGCGTCACCGAGCTCTGGGCCCGGACGAGGGAGATCGCCTGGTCGACCAGGTCGGTGGTCAGGTGGTAGCCGTCCTCCGGCCGTCCCGGCGCCTCGATCGCGTGATTGTCCGTGTAGAGCTCGGGATAAAAGCAGTCGGTCTCGGCCTCGAGGAAGCCGTAGTACCGCTCGAAGCCCCGCCCGAGCGGCCACTGGTCGTACGGCCCGGATGCGGTGGTGTGCTCCATCGGAGCCAGGTGCCACTTCCCGACGCACATCGTGTTGTAGCCGGAGTCGACCAGCATTTCAGCCAAGGTCGCCGCGGCCTTCGTGACGTGACCGCGCCCGTTCGGGTAGCCGGTGTCGAGGTTGGAGAGCAGGCGCATGCCGACGGAGTGGTGGTTCCGTCCGGTCAGGAGGGACGCGCGGGTCGGCGAGCACAACGGTGTCGCGTGGAAGTTGACGTAGCGCAGGCCTTCGGCGGCGAGGCCGTCGATGGTCGGAGTGTCGATCTCGGAACCGAAGCAGCCGAGATCCGCGAATCCGACATCGTCGAGGACCACATAGACGACGTTCGGCGCCGACGCTGGCGGTGCCTGGACGGGCGCCCAGTGCGGCACGGAATCCAGATGTGTCAGCCCGATGCGCCCGTGGAACCCCTGACTCTCACTCATGATCCTCCAGCCCGATCGGCGACCGCGCACTGGTCAGACCAGTGCACTTAGCAGCTGCCAGGATTTCTCCGTCCGATCCTCGGTGTCAAGTGATCGACGTGGGTGGATCGGGGTACCGGGAGCGGTGCAGCGGAAGGGTGTCCATGGTGCGTCGATGGGGCGCGGTCCACGGGGACAGGGAGTCCGGCCAAGTGGTCGAGGTCGGACTGGACGAGCTGCTGGGCTGGGCCCGCGTGCAGGACGACTCCGAGCTGGACGCAGATGAGGAGTATCGGGAGGACGAGCCCGACCCGGTCGCAGCTGAGGACGGCATCGGTTACGAGGCGGATGAGAGCACCAGTGTCGATGCGGATCTCGGCGTCAGTGACACGGCGGAGCTGGCCGCCAGTGAACAGTTGGGCGTCAGTGACGAGTGGCGAGAGGATCTGGCGGGTGCGTCGCTCGGCGCCGCGTTCGTCGGCTGGCTGGTGGCCGGCGGGACCGCCGTACTTCTGCTGGCGTTAGCCGCTGCTGTTGGCAGTCTGATCGGCTGGGACAAGCTTGCCGACTGGTCGGGGATTGGCTGGGTGTACGTCGGCGCCTGGATTGTGCTCGTGCTATCGATGGGAATCGGTGCGTTCGCGGGCGGCTACACGAGTGGGCGACTGGCGCCATCGCAGGGCGGACGGGAAGGCCTCGCCGTGTGGACCGTCAGCTGGGACGCTGTCGGCCTCATCGCTGGGGTGGGTTACCTGGTGGACCGCAAACACGACCTTGTTGCGAGGATCGACTGGCCATCCCTGCCCATCGCCGAGGCCGACCGTGCACTGGCCGCTGCGGCCGCGCTCGTGGCGATCCTGCTCGTCACGTTGGTAGGAGCGATCCTCGGCGGTTGGGCGGCGACAAACCACAGGTAGCTCAGTGGGGTGGGTGGTCGCTGAGGGTGGCGCGGCAGTGGTTGAGGGAGTGGCGGAGGTCGCGGATCTGGGTGGCGGTCAGGCCGTCGGTCATCCGGGCCTCCAGTTTGCGGACGGGGTCGTCGTACTGGGCGATGAGATCGCGGCCGTGGTCGGTGAGGCTGATCAGGATGCGGCGGACGTCCGCGGGATCGCGGCGGCGGCTGATCAGTCGGGCCTTCTCGAGCGCGGTGACGATGTCGGCCATCGACTGGGTCTTCACGAAGGAGTTGCGGGCGAGCTGGGCGGAGGTGAGTCCGTCGCGCCGGTGCAGCACGGTGAGCGCCGTGTACTGCACCGCGGTGACGCCCGATCCCTTGAGGATGTCGTCGAGGTGTGAGCGGACGGCGAGCTCGACCTGCTTGATCGCGTACAGCAGTGAAGGTTCCAACGGAAGTCACGCCCCAGGTATTGACAGGAAACCTGATGCTGATCAGGGTATCAACAACAGGAAACCTGATGATTATCCGGGCGTAGTGAGGACCGCACATGACCATCGACAAGATCGAGCGCGAGCTCTACATCGGCGGCCGGTGGACGCCCGCGCAGTCGGGCGCACGCGTGGATGTGATCGACCCGTCCACGGGCACGGTGATCGGTACCGTGGCCGACGGCGACGCGGCCGACATCGATCGTGCGGTGTCCGCCGCGCGTACGGCGTTCGACGACGGACCGTGGCCGCGGATGAGCGGCCGGGAGCGGGCCCGGGTGCTCAACCGGGTCGCGGAACTGCTGCGGAAGAACGCGCAGGAGCTCGCCGAACTGGAGAGCCTCGACGTCGGCAAGCCGATCGGCCTGTGCCTGCCGGTGGACGTCATGACGACCGTCGAGCAGTACGAGTACTACGCGGCCCTGGCGCAGACGCTGGACGGTTCCACCCGGGAGACCCCGCTGAAGACGTTCGCCTACACGCGGCGCGAACCGCTGGGCGTCGTCGGCGCGATCACCCCGTTCAACTTCCCGCTGATCCTCTCGAACTCCAAGCTCGCGCCCGCCCTCGCCGCCGGCAACACGATCGTGCACAAGCCGGCCGACGACACACCGCTGACCGCGCTGCGGATGGCCGAGTTGCTGGCTGAAGCCGGCGTACCGGATGGTGTCGTCAACGTCGTCACCGGCAGCGGCGCCGTCGCAGGAGACGCACTGCTCCGGCACCCTGGCGTGGACAAGATCGCCTTCACCGGATCCACCGCGGTTGGTCGCCTCGCTGCGAGCGCGGCCGCGGCTTCGCTGGTCCCGGTCACCATGGAGCTCGGCGGCAACGCGGCGAACATCGTCTTCGAGGACGCCGACGTGGACAAGGCGGTCGGTGCCGCGATCAAGGGCTTCGTTTTCAACACCGGCCAGTTCTGCATGGCCGGCCCGCGTCTCCTGGTGGCGAGGCCGCTGTACGACGTGTTCGTCGGCATCCTGGCCGACGCCGTACCGACGGTTCCGATCGGTGATCCGCGGGATTCCAAGACGGTGATCGGTCCGATGGCGTCCGACCGGCACGTGCGGAAGGTCGAGGAGTTCGTGGCTTTGGCGAAGGCGGATGGCGGCCGGGTGGTGTGCGGCGGTGAGCGACTCGACCTGGACGGCGGCTTCTACTACAAGCCGACGGTGATCGCCGATCTGCCCAACGAGTCCAGCGTGGTCCAGGAGGAGATCTTCGGCCCGGTCCTAACGGTCCAGCCGTTCGACGACGAGGCCGAAGCGATCGCGCTGGCGAACAGTACGGCGTACGGGCTGGCCGCGGGGATCCAGACCTCGAACCTCGCCCGGGCGCACCGCGTGGCGGCCCGGCTCGAGGCGGGGATCGTGTTCGTCAACGACTGGGCGATGCTCGACCCGGCTGTCCCGTTCGGCGGCGTCAAGGCGTCCGGCTACGGCCGCGAGTACGGCCCGGAGGCGCTCGACGCCTACACCCGCACGAAGTCCGTGATCGTGTCGCTCGACTGAAGCTTCGACTGAGAAAAGGTAGCCATGAGCAACTACACCACCAAGGCCGCGGTCGTCGAGGCCGGCGGCAGCCCGTTCACGCTGAGCTCGATCGAGCTCGACGAGCCGCGCGCCGACGAGGTGCTGGTCCGGATGACGGCCGCCGGGCTTTGTCACACCGATCTCGGCGTCGCCTCCGGCGGTCTGCCGTTTCCGCTGCCCGGCGTGCTCGGACACGAAGGTGCCGGCGTTGTCGAGGCCGTCGGCAGCGCGGTCACCCGGGTGTCGCCGGGCGATCGCGTGCTGCTCTCGTTCACCTCGTGCGGCGACTGCGCCAACTGCCGCGACGGACACCCGGCGTACTGCGCCACCTGGCTGCCGCTCAATCTCCTGGGAGGCGTTCGCGCAGACGGGAGTCCGACGATCACGCGGGACGGCGCCCAGCTCGGCGGCCACTTCTTCGGTCAGTCCTCGTTCTCGGAACTCGCGCTGGTCGACGAGCGCAGCGTGGTCAAGCTCGCCGACGACGCGCCCCTGGAGAAGCTCGCGCCGCTTGGCTGCGGCGTACAGACCGGAGTCGGCGCGGTCTGGAATGTTCTCCAGCCACGCCCCGGCGACTCCGTGGTGGTCCTCGGTGCCGGTGCTGTCGGCCTCTCCGCCGTCATGGCTGCCGCTCTGACCCCGGCGACGACGATCGTTGCCGTCGACAAGGTTTCGTCCCGCCTCGACCTTGCCCGTGAGCTCGGCGCGACCCACGTGATCGAGGCAGGGGACGACCTGACCGCCCGGATCCAGGAAGCGACCGGCGGTGGCGCTTCCGGGCTCGTCGAGACCACCGGCAACGTCGGAGTGCTCCGCGCCGGCGTCGACGCCTTGGCAGCGAGAGGTACGGCGGTCATCGTCGGCGCACCGCCCTTCGGCACCGAGGTCGCGCTGGACGTCAATGGCATGCTCGGAGGTAAGCGGGTGGTCGGGCTGACCCTCGGCGACAGCGAGACGCAGCGGCTCATCCCGGTTCTGGCCGAGCTGGTCGCGCAGGGCCGGCTCCCGGTGGAGCGGCTGATCACCGAGTACCCGTTCGCCGATATCGAGAAGGCGGTCGAGGACATGACCGGTGGTACGACGATCAAGCCGGTGCTGAGGTTCTGAGCGTGAGCAAAGGTAACCAAGGACTCGGGACGTGGCCGCGGCGCCGCGCCCGGATCTCGCCTGACGCCGAGGCGCTCACCCAGGGCAGTCGACGACTCACCTACCGGCAGTTGGCGGATCGAGTCGACCGGTGGGCCTCGGCGCTGCAGGACCTCGGGATCACTCGGGGAGACCGCGTCGCCTGGTTGGGCGCCAACGACATCGCGACCTTCGAAGCGTTCTTCGCCACCGGTCTGCTCGGTGCGATCTTCGTGCCGCTCAACACTCGTCTGGCCGCGGTCGAGCTCCGGTACCTGCTCGACGACTGCGGTGCGTCGATCCTGATCACCGGCGCGGGCGTGGATCACGTCGTACCGGAGCTTGGTGAGCATGTGCCGGTGAGCTCGATCGAGCTGAGTACGTCGTTGGCCGAGGAGCCGGATGTGCACCTGGACGAGCCGGCGTTGATCCTCTACACCTCGGGAACGACCGGAAAGCCCAAGGGCGCGGTGCTCACGCATGGCAACCTGACCTGGAACACGTTCAACCAGCTGGTTCACTTCGACCTGACCGAGTCCGAACGGGCGCTGTGCATCGCGCCGCTCTTCCACGCCGTCGGACTGGGTCAGATCACGCTGCCGACGCTGCTGAAAGGCGGCCGGGTCGAGGTCGTCACCAAGTTCGACGCCGGCACGATCCTGCGGCTGATCGACGACGAGAGCATCACCAGCTTCTCGTGCGTTCCGACCATGCTGCAGCTGATGACCGAGCATCCGGCGTGGGCCGAGGCGGACCTGTCGTCGTTGCGGCACGTCATCTACGGCGGCTCGACCATCAACGAGAGCGTGGCCAAGGAATGGCTCAACCGTGGTGTCCGCATTCTCCAGGGGTACGGCATGACCGAGGCCAGCCCGGGCGTCTACATGGCCATCCACGACGGCGCCGCCGAGCATCGGACGTCGATGGGCGTGCCGCACTTCTTCACCGATGTCGCACACCGCGCCGAGGACGGTCAGGCGATCGGGATCGAGTACGGCGGTCCCGGTCGCGAGCTGCTGATCCGGGGACCGCATGTGTTTGCCGGGTACTGGAGTCATCCCCGGGACGACGATGGCTGGTTCCGTACCGGCGACGTCGTACGCACCGGTGCGGACGGTTGGTCGTACGTCGTCGATCGGGTGAAGGACGTGATCATCTCCGGTGGCGAGAACATCTCCCCGGCCGAGGTGGAGGCCGTGCTGGTCGATTTCGATGGCGTCCGGTCCGCGGCTGTGGTCGCCGCGCCGGACGACCGCTGGGGGGAAGTCGGCGTCGCGTTCGTCGAGCTGCATCCCGGCGTGACGGTCGACGTACCGGCGCTCCGGCGGCACCTGGAGGCCAACCTCGCCCGGTTCAAGCTGCCGCGCGACATCCACCTGGTCGACGAACTCCCGCGAAACGCCACCGGCAAGGTGCTCCGAGCGCGACTCCGCGACGAACTCAACCGAGAGGCTCCATGACCCTGCTACCGGACTCCTTACAAGTGGAGCGGCATGGCGAGGTGGTTGTCGTCCGGCTCTGCCGTGAGGCCAAGCGCAACGCTCTCGACGATGCGACCGTGCTCGGGCTCGAGCGCTTCTTCTCGACGCCACCCGCCTGGGCTCGTGCCGTCGTACTCGACTCCGCGGGGGCGCACTTCTCCGCGGGGCTGGACCTGACGGAACTGACCGAGCGGACGACGTTTGAAGGACTCGAGCACTCGCGGATGTGGCATCGCGCTTTTGCCCGCATCGAGCAGGGCTCGCTGCCGGTGGTGGCGGTGCTGCGGGGTGCGGTGATCGGCGGCGGTCTCGAACTCGCGTCGGCGACTCACCTTCGCGTCGCCGAGCCGTCGGCGTTCTACGCATTGCCTGAGGGACAGCACGGTCTGTTCGTCGGGGGAGGCGGATCCGTCCGCGTTCCACGGCTGATCGGCGTACATCGAATGGCCGACATGATGCTGACCGGGCGGGTCGTGGACGCGGCCGAGGGCCAGACGATCGGTTTGTCGCATTACCTCGTCGAGGACGGCGAGGGATTGGCGAAGGCGCTCGAGCTCGCCGAGCGGATCGCGCGCAACGCACCGATCACCAACTTCGCCGTACTCCAGGCCCTTCCGCGGATCGCGGAGGCCGACCCGAGCCAAGGTTATTTGCTCGAGGCACTGATGGCATCAGTTGCCTCCGGCAGCGATGACGCCAAGGAACGGATGGGGGCTTTCCTCAACGGCCGCGCCGGAAAGGTGACCCGCGAATGACGTCACTCTGGACGCCGCCGGCAGATTGGCGGGATATCACCCGGATCGGGCAGTTCCTGCAGCTTGCGGAAGCCGGCACTGGAAGGACTTTCGCGAACTACGACGAGCTATGGCGATGGTCGGTCGACGAGCCGGACGAGTTCTGGGCGAGCATCTGGGACCACTTCAACGTGCGGAGTGACACCGGGTACGACGCCGTCCTGGCTGATGCCGCGATGCCTGGAGCGTGCTGGTTCCCAGGTGCGCGGATCAACTACGCGAGGCACCTCCTCGACTTCCGCGGGGTGACCGCCGAGGACACGGCCGTCATCGGCGTCTCCCAGACTCGCCCCCAGCTCGACTTGACCTTCGCGGAGCTCATCCAACAGGTCGCCCGAGCCCGCAATGCCCTTGCAGCGTTGGGCGTACGACGTGGCGACCGCGTCGTCGCGTATCTGCCGAACATCCCCGAGACGCTGGTCGCCTTCCTCGCCACCGCCAGCCTGGGCGCGGTCTGGGCGAGCTGTGCTCCAGAGTTCGGCGCCCGCAGCGTCCTCGAGCGTTTCCGCCAACTCGAACCGACCGTACTGCTGACGGTCTCCGGCTACGTATACGGCGCCAAGACGGTCGAACGCCGAGCCGAGGTCGAGGCCATCCGTGCAGGCCTTCCGTCACTCTGGCACACCATCGAGGTCGAGTACGGCCCCGAGCGGCTGTCCAACACTCTCTCCTGGACCAGCCTCCTCGATGAGGCCGAGAGCGGCATGGACTTCGAGCCGGTCCCATTCGATCACCCGTTGTTCGTGCTCTTCTCGTCAGGTACGACGGGTCAGCCCAAGGCGATCGTGCACAGTCACGGCGGCATCCTCCTCGAACACCTCAAGAACCACGCCCTCAGCTGGGATCTCGGTCCCGGCGACCGGCTGCTGTGGTTCTCGACGACGGCCTGGATGATGTGGAACGCGCTGGTGTCCGCCCTGCTGCTGGACGCGAGCATCGTCATGATCGACGGCAATCCGATGCACCCCGGCCTCGACTTCCAATGGCGGCTGGCCGAGGAGACGGAAACCACCTTCCTGGGCGCCAGCCCGGGCTTCCTGATGGCCACCCGCAAGGCCGGTCTCCAGCCGGCGAAGGAGTTCGATCTGTCCCGCGTCCGGCAGATCGGAGCTGCGGGAAGCCCGTTGCCGGCTGAAGGCTACGAGTGGGTGGACGAGCAGTTCGGGCCCGATGTCCTCCTCAACGTCGGCTCTGGTGGGACGGATGTCTGTAGCGGCATCGTGCAGGGCAGTCCGATCCAGCCGGTGCTCGCCGGTGAGATCTCCGGGCCGAGTCTCGGATTCGACGCTCAGGCGTGGGACGACGAAGGACATCCGGTCGTCGGTGAGCTGGGGGAGTTGGTGATCACCCGGCCGGTTCCGTCCATGCCGATCGGCTTCTGGGGCGACAAGTCCGGCGAGCGCTACCGGTCGACGTACTTCGATCGATGGCCGGGGGTGTGGCGGCATGGTGACTGGATCCGGTTCGCCGAGTCGGGCAGTTGTGTGATCGCGGGCCGGGCCGATGCCACGTTGAACCGTGGTGGAGTTCGGCTCGGTACGGCGGAGTTCTATCGCGTGCTCGAGGAACTGCCGGAGGTCGACGACTCACTCGTCGTACATCTGGAGGATCCTCAGGGTGGCAACGGGGAGCTGCTGCTGTTCGTCGTACTCGCTGAGGGCGCCGAGTTCGACGAGCGTACGGCGGCTCGGGCCTTGCGGGAGGCGTTGTCGCCTCGGCATGTGCCGGACACGGTGGTCGCGGTGCGGGCGATCCCGCGGAACCGGACCGGGAAGAAGCTCGAGCTGCCGGTGAAGCGCATCCTGCAGGGACGGCCGCTGGATGAGGTCGCGAGCAAGGACGTGCTGGCTGACGCTGATTCGCTGGATGCCTTCGTGGAGTACGCGAGGAGTCGTGGATTATGAGCGTCGCGGTGGTTGGTGCGGGTGTGATCGGCGCGGGCTGGGTCGTCCAACTACTCAGCCGTGGGCAGAGCGTCAGGGTGTTCGATCCGTCGGTGACAGATCTCGGTCGCAAGGTGGAGGAAGCCGCGGAAGCCGTGACCGCACTGGGCGGCGATCTGACCGGATGGGAAGCAAGGTTGTCGGTGGCAACGACCTTGGCGGAGGCGGTCGAGGGTGCCGGCTTCGTGCAAGAGAACGGGCCGGAAGATCCACACCAGAAGGAAGCGCTGCTCTGGGAGCTCGACGCGCTGGTCCCCGAGGGTGTGGTGATTGCGAGCAGTACGTCGACTCTGCCGCCGAGCCGGCTGGCGTCGATGTGCTCGAAGCATCCGGAGCGCGTGATCGTCGGGCACCCGTTCAACCCGGTCTACCTGATTCCGCTGGTGGAAGTCGTCGGCGCGCCGGTGACCGATCCCGACCTGATCGACCAGGCGATGTCGTTCTACACGGGCGTCGGCAAGAAGCCGGTCCGCCTCCGTGCCGAACTCCCGGGCCATCTGGCCAACCGCCTGCAGGCCGCCCTCTGGCGCGAGGCGTACTCCCTGGTGGAGCGTGGCGCCGCGACGGTCGCCGACATCGACGCGGCCATCGCTCACGGCCCGGGGTTGAGATGGGCATTGCTCGGTCCGTTGGTCAACCAGCACCTCTCTGGCGGCGCCGGCGGTCTCGCACACGTCCTGGAGCATCTCGGTCCGATGACCCAACTGCTCATGGACGACCTCGGTGAGCCAACCCTCACGCCAGAGCTCGCGGACCTGCTCGTGCGCGGCGTCGACGAGGAGCTCGGCACTCGCGACCAGGTCCGCCTGGCTCAGCAGCGCGACGAGTTGCTGGTGCAGTTGCTCACGGCCAAGAGCCGAGCCGATAGCTTGCCGTAGAGGGGTGCTGGATGCGTTACGAACCTGCGATCGACCTGGACTCGATCGACGCCATCGACTTCCACACCCATGTCGAGGCGGACGATCATGGGCACTTCTCGCTCGACCAGGAGCTGATGGACGCCTCAGCGGCGTACTTCAAGTCAGGACAGCCGCGGACGCCGACCATCGACGACATCGCCGAGCACTACCGGGCCCGGCGGATGGCGGCGGTGGTTTTCACCGTCGACGCGACCACCGCGACCGGGCATCCGGCAATCTCGAGTGAGGAGATCGCTGCCGGGGCCGCGCGGCACAACGACGTACTGATTCCGTTCGGTTCGGTCGATCCGCGCTCGCCTGATGCCGTCGATCGGGCGGAGCGGCTGATCGAGGACTACGGCGTACGGGGGCTGAAGTTTCATCCGAGTCTGCAGGGGTTCCGGCCGAACGACGAGCGCTTCTATCCGCTGTACGAGGTGATCAGCGAGCTTGGTGCGATTGCGCTGTTCCACACCGGGCAGACCGGGATCGGTGCGGGACTGCCGGGTGGGCGCGGGATCAAGCTGCGGTTGTCGGATCCAATGCTGCTCGACGACGTCGCCGCGGACTTTCCGGAGCTGCGGATCGTGATGGCTCATCCGGGTGTGCCGTGGGCGGATGCTGCGATCTCGGTCGCGACGCACAAGGCCAATGTGTTCATGGATCTGTCCGGCTGGTTGCCGAAGTACTTCCCGGAACAGCTGGTGCGTCAGCTGAGCAGCCTGCTGCGCACCAAGGTGCTGTTCGGCTCGGACTTCCCGGTCATCACCCCGGACCGCTGGCTGGAGTCGTTCGCCTCGCTGCCGGTCCGCGACGAGGCAAAACTCCCCATTTACAAGGAAAACGCGGCCCGCCTACTCGGCCTCACCTGATCCCGTGCCCGGCTCTCCTGACACACGCTTCGGTGCCTGGTCAGGGGGTAGCGCCCGACTTTGTGCACGGTTCGACCACGACACGCCGCCGCGCGATGGTCAAGCGGTGCACAAAGTCACCAGCAGCCGGAATGCGCCGCACAGTGAAGCCACTGTGCTGCCTGCTCGCCTTGGCCGGGCGGTTTCGGGGCGAGTGTGAGGAGTGTGCCATCGACTGTGGCCACCAGGTCGCCGGCAATCGGTTGCCGGCAGCAATCTCCCCACAGTGGACGCCACCACCGGACGTGAGCGGCTGCGAGTGAAGCCAGTGTGGCGGTCGCAATCCTGGGGCGTTGCCCGCGATTGGGTTGACCATCCGACCCTCTCAGTCATCGAGCGGCATTGGAGTTGACCCCTCAGATAGAGGGTTGCCCCCTCGGAATCTCAGCGGGCAACCCTCCAACTCAGGGGTTCGCCCCTGAATGGGTGGCCTGGCCGGGCGTTGGTTGGGGGTCCGCGGAGCGTCGACTGGCTCGTGCTCGTGCGGGACCCCCGCCGTCGGCGTAATGGGTCAGGGACGGTCGATGACGAGTTGCGGGTGGGTGGCGCCGTCCGATGCGACTCGGGAGACGCACAGGCAGATCCGGGACGTTTTCTGTGCCTCGCCGAGGAAGACGTCGCGGTGGTCGATCCGGCCGGCGTACTCGTGGACTCGTACGACGCACAGGCCGCACTCGCCCTTGCGGCAGTCCCACATCACCTCGACGCCGGCCTCTTCGAGCGCCTCGAGCATCGACAGGTTCGTCGGCACGGTGATCGTGCGACCGTCGCCGGGAATCGAGACCGTGAATTCCTCGGCTGCCCATGCGCCACTGTTCCCGAACGTCTCGAACCGAAGGCTCGTCGGCGATAGGGCACGCCGCACCCATTCACGTCGTACGGCGTCCATCAGCCTGATCGGGCCGCACATGTACAGCTCGGTGTCCGCTCCGATCTCGTTCAGAACAGCGCCCACGTCGAGACCGGTTCCTTCGTCGTCGACGTGGACTTTCAAGCGGTCACCATGGTCTTCTTCGAGCTCGCGCAGCCAGGCCATCGCGGGACGGGACCGGCCGACGTACACGAAGGTGTAGTCCTCGCCGCGACGCTTGAGGGTCGCACCCATCGCCAGCAATGCGGTGATGCCGATGCCCCCGGCGAGCAGGACGTAACGCGTGGCACCCACTCCGAGTGGAAAATTCTGGAGCGGGTCGGAGATGCGAAGGCGATCGCCGGTTCGCAAAGCGTGCATGGCTTGCGAACCACCTCGGGAGTCCGCGGCGAGCCGGACGCTCAAGGTCCACTGCCCGTCCTCACATCGCACCACCGAGTACGAGCGCCGCAGCCCATTCACTTCGACATCCACATGGCTGCCGGGCGGAGCCACAGCGGGCCGCTCGGGCCGGATGACCAGGCGGCGGATCCCGTCGGCGGCGTCCGACGCCTCGACGATCTCGCCGGTCTGCCAGACAAGCGTCGACTGGGCGGCCATCGTCAGCGTCCCTCGGCCTGGAGCATGCGGTCCAGGATGCGCCGGACCCACATCCCGCCGGCGTCGATGTTGAGGCTGTAGAACTCGTAGTCCGGGTTGGCGTCGATCGCCTTCTGCTGCGCGATCAGCATGTCCTCGTCCTCACCGAACACGTTGTGGACACCCTGCCGGAGTTGCGTCGTGATCGACTGACTGTCCAGCCGGTAGTTTCGCATGAACGCCCAAAAGTAGTGCGACGAGCGGTCGGACTCCGGCGTGATCGTGTTCATCACATAGCCGTTGACGCCCTGCGAACGGTCGCCCTCGGGCGCGCCGCTGCCGGCGCGCGCGACGCCGACGTCGATGCAGATCGTCGACGGCGCCTCGTACCGGATGATCTGCCAGCGATCCACCTTCCCGCTGAAGCCCGGGAACTTGTCCCGCATGTTCTTGCGCCAGAACGGCGGCGGGTCAATGCCGAGCATCCACCGGCTCACGGTCACGTGCTTGTCGTCGTGGGTCACCTCGAACTCGGCCTCGGACAGCTCCGCCTGGCCGATGCTCGACGAATGCACGAACTCCTCGTGCGTGAGATCCATCAGGTTGTCCAGCACGAGCTGGTAGTTGCAGCCGGCATGGATCGTCTCGCCGTCGCCGGCCCACTCGGGCGAGTCCATCTGGTGCATGTCCGGCACCTGTCCCGGATCGGCGAGATCGGGATCGCCCAGCCACACCCAGATGTAGCGATGCCGCTCCACGACCGGGTACGACGGAACGGTCGCGCTCGGGTTGATCGTCTGCTGAGCCGGCATCGCCGTACAGCGGCCGGCCCGGTTGTAGCGCAGACCGTGGTACGGGCACTGGAGTTCGTCGCCGATGATCGCGCCCTTGGACAGCGGTGCCAGCCGATGCCAGCAGGCATCCGCCAACGCCGACACCCGACCGTCTGTCCCACGCCACAACGCCAGCGGCCGACCCGCGACCGTGCGTGCGAGCGGCGCCTTGTTGGTGACCTCGTGGTCCCACGCGGCGACGTACCAGGCGTTCAGCGGGAAGGCGAAGATCTTGCTGGTCACGGACGCCTGCTGGGCGATGTCGAGCACCATCGGGACTCCCTATCTCCATAGGTAGTGACGTGCGCTCACAATACCTATCGGGATAGGTATTGGCTAGACTCCGGAACATGTCGCTGCGGTACGCCCTGCTGGCCCTGCTGACGTCACGGCCGATGACGGGCTACGACCTGTCCAAGCACTTCAGCCAGTCGGTCGCGCACGTCTGGTACGCGCCGGACTCGCAGATCTACCCGGAACTCAACCGGATGGAGCGCGACGGCCTGGTCGACAGCGAGACGGTGCCGTGGGGCCCCAAGGGGACCAAGAAGGAGTACCGCATCACCGACGCGGGCACGGCGGCCTTCCAGGAGTGGATCAACGAGCCGCTGGTGATCCGCCGGCAACGCGATCCGGCCTACCTCAAATCGGCGTACCTCGAATGGGCCGATCCCGACGCGGCCCGGGCGCAACTGAGGCAGCACCTCGAGTACTGGTCAGGGCACCTGCAGCTGCTCAAGGAGTCTCGGCAGTCGCTGATCGATCACACCCATCCGACGCTGCAGTACCGGCTGAAGAAGTTCCCCGAGGAGGAGCACGACCGGATCGTCCGCTACAAGGTCTTCGCGTACGACGGCCTGATCGACAACGCCTCGGCCGAAGTCCGCTGGGCCCGCAAGGGCCTGGCTCTCATCGACGAACTGGAAGGCGAGTCAACCTAGGCCGTGTCTGATGGCCTAGGCTGCGCCCGATCCCATGAGCGGCCACGTTGAGCGCGGCGACCAGCCGGCCCTTGTCGCGTCTCAGATTCGGTACGACGATCCCGAGCGCGGCAACCACCTCGTCGCGCCGGCGAATCGGCACCGCCACAGAGCAGGCGCCCAGGCTCATCTCCTCGACCGTGGTCGCATATCCGTCGACGAGGATGCGCTCGAGTTGGTCCTGCAGTCGCGACGGCTGGGTGATCGTGTACGGCGTGATCCGCCGCAGCGGCGACGAGAGCGCACGTTTGCGGACGTCCTCCGGAGCGTGTGCCATCAGGACCTTGCCGACGCCGGTGGCATGCCACGGCAGCCGGGACCCGATCTTGCTGACCACCGGCACCGATCGCTTGCCCGAAATGCGGTCGATGTAGAGCGCGCGCGTCCCATCGAGTACGGCGAGGTGGACCGTCGCGAGCGTGGCGGCGTACAAGTCGTGCAGGAACGGCGAAGCCACCTCGCGTACGTCGGTCTGTACCGGCGCGAGCAGGCCGACGTCCCACATGCGCGGGCCGACGACGTACTCACCGGAGTCTGTCCGGGCCAGGGCGCCGAGTCTGGTGAGCTCGGCGATCAGCCGGTGGGCGGTGGACAGCGGCAGGTCGGCGCGGCGGGCCAGCTCGGTGAGGGTGAGATGCGGGTGGGCTTCGTCGAACGCGCTGAGCAGCGCGACCGTGCGCGACACCACGGTGGCACCCGGCTTGGAGACTCTGCCAGCCATCTACGTCCTTCCGTCCAGTGGAAGTCTACGGGCCTGGTCGGGCGGTACGGCTCGTAGCCTGATCGGGTGACAGCCGACCCCGATGTGACCACCCAGCAGGTCATCAGCGACGAGATCGAGAAGATCCACGCGGACGCGCGACCGGGCGATGCCCAGCCGCGGCTCGACTTTCCGCCGTACCGGAGCACGTTGCTGCGGCATCCGACCAAGGAGCTGCGGCATGCCGACCCCGAGGGCGCGGAGCTCGTGGCGCCGGTGTTCGGTCACTCTGATGTCGGCGTACTGGAGTCCGATCTGACGATCCAGCGTGGCGGCGAACCGATCGGCGAGCGCATTCTGGTTCGCGGTCGGGTGGTCGACGGCGACGGACGTCCGGTACGACGGCAGCTGGTGGAGATCTGGCAGGCCAACGCCGCCGGTCGGTACGTGCACAAGGGCGATCAGCATCCGGCTCCGGTGGACCCGAACTTCACCGGGGTGGGACGATGCCTGACCGATGACGACGGGTGGTACTCGTTCACCACGATCAAGCCGGGGCCTTACCCGTGGCGCAACCACCAGAACGCCTGGCGGCCGGCGCACATCCACTTCTCCCTGTTCGGCACGGATTTCACCCAGCGCATGGTCACCCAGATGTACTTCCCGGGCGACCCGTTGTTCGCGCTGGACCCGATCTTCCAGTCGATCACCGACCAGCGCGCTCGCGATCGGCTGGTGGCGACGTACGAGCACAGTCTGTCGGAGCACGAGTGGCTGCTGGGTTATCGCTGGGACATCGTGCTCACCGGTAGCCACGCCACGCTGATGGAACGCGAGGACGACGATGCCTGAGCTCGCTGCGACACCCGGCCAGACCGTCGGGCCGTTCTTCCACTACGCGCTGCCCTATCCGGGAGATCGCGAGCTGGTACGACGTGGCACGCCGGGCTCGGTGTGGCTGCACGGGTACGTGTACGACGGCAATGGCAACGCCGTACCCGATGCGCTGCTGGAGATTCGCCAAGCCGACGCCCACGGAGTCGTGCCTCGGGTCGAAGGCTCGGTGCGGCGGGATGGCGCAGGCTTCACAGGTTGGGGACGCAGCAGCACGGACCCGACCGGCCACTACTGGTTCAGCACGGTGGAGCCGGGGCCGGTCGGACATGCGGCGCCGTTCTTCGCGGTCACGGTGTTCGCCCGCGGGCTGCTCGATCGGCTGTTCACGCGGATCTACCTCCCTGGCGACCTGACCACCGATCCGCTGTTGTCGGGGCTGGACGAAGACGACCGTACGACGCTGGTCGCCGTACGGGAGGCGGACGGGAGCCTGCGCTTCGACGTCCGCCTGCAGGGCCCTGGCGAGACCGTCTTCCTGACGTATCCAAGGCACTCCTGATGGTTGAGCTTGCCGCGACTCGGTTGGCCGGACAGGAAGGCGATCTGCTGGTCGTGGGTCCGTCCCTCGGGACGTCTGTCGAAGCGCTGTGGGGTGAGTGCGCGGTCTTGCTGGGTGACGAGTTCGAGGTGGTGGGCTGGGATCTGCCCGGACACGGCCGAAGCCGACCGGCCTCGGCCGCTTTCACACTCGACGAGCTGGCTTCTGCCGTACGGGATCTGGCTCTGGAAGCGGCCGGAGATCGCCACGTCTGGTACGCCGGTGTTTCGGTGGGCGGCGCTGTGGCTCTGCAACTCGCGCTCGACCCGGGGCCGTTCGGGGCGGTTGCCGGGCTGGCCACGGCGGCCAAAATCGGCGATGCGCAGGCATGGCAGGAGAGGGCGGACTTGGTGCGGCGGGCGGGTACTGCGGTGATGGTTGCCGGGTCGGCTGAACGCTGGTTCGCGCCGGGGTTCACCGATCGGCGGCCCGAGATCGCCGGCGCTCTGCTCACCTCGCTGGTCGACGCCGACGCGTCGTCATATGCCTACACCTGCGAGGCCCTCGCCGGATACGACCTTGGGGAGATGATGGGAGAGGCCAAGGTGCCGCTGCTTGTCGCCGCGGGCGAGCATGACCCGGTCGTCACAGCCGAGCAGGCCGCCGTACCTGGTGCGGCTGTGGTGCTGCTTACCGGATGTGGGCACCTGCCCGCGGCTGAGGATCCGCGGGCGGTAGCCAGCCTGCTCCGGACATTCTTCAGAGGTGCGCGATGAGTTATGACGAGGGCATGAAGGTACGACGTGAGGTCCTGGGCGACGCGCACGTCGACCGGGCCGAGGTGGCGAAGACCGAGCTGACCCGCGACTTCCAGGCGTTCATCACCAGCTATGCCTGGGGCGAGGTCTGGACGCGCCCAGGTCTCGACCGGCGTTCACGCAGCATGATCACCTTGACCGCGCTCATCGCACACGGTCACTGGTCCGAGCTCGAACTGCATGTCCGTGCGGCGCTCCGCAATGGGCTGACCCGCGAAGAGATCGCCGAGGTAATCCTGCAGACCGCCGTCTACTGCGGTGTGCCGGCGGCCAATCACGCCTTCGCGGTCGCGGACGCCGTACTGACCGAGGAGGATCAGTGACCACCGAGGTCTATCTGTACGACGCCGTGCGTACGCCGTTCGGCCGGTACGGCGGAGCCCTGGCCGGGACGCGGCCGGACGACCTTGCTGCTCACGTCGTCCGCACGATTGTCGAGCGGAGGCCGGAGCTCGGTCTGGACGAGATCGTGCTGGGCAACGCCAACGGCGCGGGGGAGGACAACCGCAACGTCGCCCGGATGGCCGGGCTTCTTGCCGGGCTGCCCACGTCTGTGCCTGCTTTGACCGTCAACCGGCTCTGCGGATCAAGCCTGGAAGCCGCGATCGTTGCCTCCCGGCAGATCGCACTTGGTGAGGCGGACGTGATTGTCGCCGGGGGAGTGGAGTCGATGTCGAGGGCTCCCTGGGTGCTGCCCAAACCGGAGAAGGCATACCCGGCCGGCAACGCGGAGCTGGTGTCGACCGCGCTCGGTTGGCGTCTGGTGAACCCGTTGATGCCCGCGGAATGGACGGTGTCGCTCGGCGAGGCGACCGAGCAGCTGCGGGAGCGTGAAGGGATCACCCGCGAGGAGCAGGACGAGTTCGCGCTCCAGTCCCACCGGAACGCCGCCGCTGCGTGGGACGGCGGGTTCTACGACGATCTCGTCGTACCTGTGCCTGGGGTCGACCTCGCCCGTGACGAGTCGATCCGGGTCGACACGACCGCAGAGCGGTTAGCGGGTCTGAAGCCGGTGTTCCGCGAAGCGGGAGGGACGGTGACGGCTGGCAATGCATCGCCGCTCAACGACGGCGCATCCGCGGTGTTGCTGGGCAGCTCGGCCGCCGGGCTACAGCCGATGGCGCGAATCGCGGGACGTGGGGTTGCCGCCAACGAGCCGCAGTACTTCGGTTTCGCGCCGGTCGAGGCAGCCAACCTGGCGCTGAAGCGGGCCGGCATCGGCTGGGGTGAGGTCGGCGCGGTCGAGCTCAACGAGGCGTTCGCCGCGCAGTCCCTGGCGTGCATCAAGGCCTGGGACGTCGATCCCGCGATCGTGAATCGGTACGGCGGTGCGATCGCCATCGGCCATCCGTTAGGTGCCTCGGGCACCCGAGTTCTGGGGACGCTGGCACAGACTCTCGTGGCGTCGGGTGAGCGGTGGGGTGTGGCGGCGATCTGCATCGGCGTCGGCCAAGGGCTCGCCGTCGTACTCGAGAATGTGAGCGTGTGATGGTTTGCATCATGCCCAGTACGGCGGAGGCCGTCGCCGGCGTCCCTGATGGGGCGGTGGTCCTGATCGGCGGGTTCGGGTCGGCCGGACAGCCGGTCGAACTGATCGAAGCATTGCTGGACGGCGGTGCGCGGGAGCTGACCGTGGTCAGCAACAACGCCGGCAACGGCGACAGCGGTCTGGCCGCGCTGATCCGGGACGGCCGCGTGCGGAAGATGGTGTGCTCGTTCCCGCGGCAATCGGACTCCTGGCACTTCGACGCCAAGTACCGCGCCGGTTCCATAGAACTGGAGCTCGTGCCGCAAGGGAACCTGGCCGAACGCATCCGCGCGGCCGGGGCCGGTATCGGCGCGTTCTTCACTCCGACCGGTTTCGGCACACCGCTTGCTGAAGGCAAAGAAACGCGGATGATCGACGGCCGCGGCCACGTGCTGGAGTACCCGATCCACGGTGACGTCGCGCTGGTGGCGGCGTACCAGGCGGACCAGCTGGGCAACCTCGTCTACCGCAAGACCGCACGCAACTTCGGCCCGATCATGGCGGCCGCGGCCAAGACGACCGTGGTGCAGGTGGACAGCGTCGTACCGGTCGGGGCGATCGATCCCGAGAACGTCATCACGCCCTGCCTGTACGTCGATCGCGTCGTCGCCGTGCCGCGGACGGTGGCGGCATGAACGGTATCGATCGGGACACCCTGGCCAAGGTCGTTGCCGCCGACATCGAACCCGGCTCGTTCGTCAACCTCGGCATCGGCCTGCCCACCAGGGTCGCCAACTTCCTGACGCCGGACAGCGGCGTGATGCTGCACACCGAGAACGGCATGCTCGGCATGGGGCCGGAGGCTGCCGGTGATCAGGTCGATCCCGACCTGGTGAACGCCGGAAAGATCCCTGTCACCGAGCTGCCCGGGGCGTCGTACTTCCATCAGGCCGACTCGTTCGCGATGATGCGCGGCGGTCATCTCGACGTCTGCGTCCTCGGCGCCTACCAGGTCGCCGCGAACGGCGACCTGGCCAACTGGCACACCGGTCGCGCCGACGACATCCCGGCCGTCGGCGGTGCGATGGATCTGGCGCTGGGCGCCAAGCAGACGTTCGTGATGATGAACCTGCTGTCCCGGGACGGCTCGCCGAAGCTCGTTGCCGAATGCACCTATCCGTTGACCGGCGTGGCCTGCGTGTCCCGCGTCTACACCGATCTCGCGGTGTTCCTGATCGAGCCGGGGCGGGTCGTCGTACGCGAGCTGTTCGGTATCACTTTCGACGAGCTGCAGAAGCTTGTCGACGTACCTCTGGAGCAGTCATGATCGGCTCGACCAGGGTCGGCATCGTCGGCGGCGGTCCGGCCGGATTGATGTTGTCCCACTTGCTACAGGTGGCCGGCATCGACTCGATCGTGATCGAGACCCGTAGCCGGGAGGAGATCGAGCAGACGCACCGTGCCGGCATCCTGGAGCGGGACAGCGTCCGGTTGCTGGTCGAGTCGGGTGTGTCCGATCGGGTGCTGCGGGAGGGACACGAGCACCAGGGGATCGACCTCCGGTTCGGCGGGGTCAGCCACCGGATCGACTTCCAGGGACTGGTCGGCGCCTCGGTCTGGCTGTATCCGCAGACCGATGTGTTCATCGACTTGGCTTCCGCGCGGGAACGGGACGGCGGCGATGTGCGGTACGGCGTCACCGAGACGGCAGTCGTGGATGTCACCAGCGATCGGCCGGGAATGCTGTTCACGGACGCGGAGGGCGTACGGCAGGAAGTCCGCTGTGATGTCCTGGTCGGCGCTGACGGTTCGCACAGCATGACCCGGTCGACGGTGGTCGATCGGAAGGACTACTTCCGGCAGTACCCGTTCGCGTGGTTCGGCATCCTGTGTGAGGCGCCGCCGAGCGCGCCCGAGCTGATCTACACCCGCTCGGAGCGCGGCTTCGCGCTGATCAGTCAGCGCACGGATTCGGTGCAGCGGATGTATTTCCAGTGCTCGCCGGACGAGTCGGTCGACGACTGGTCCGAGGACCGGATCTGGGCCGAGTTGCAGGCCCGGCTCGCCGGAGCGGACGGCTTCACGTTGAAGGAGGGCCGGATCTTCGACAAGACGGTCCTGCCCTTCCGCTCGTACGTCTGCGAGCCGCTGCGGTACGGCAATCTTGTGCTGGCCGGCGACGCCGCCCACACGGTCCCGCCGACGGGCGCCAAGGGGCTCAACCTCGCCCTCGCCGATGTCCGCGTGCTCGCCGAGGTGCTGGAGAGCGCCGTACTCAAGAACGACAAGGCCGCGCTCGACAGCTACACCGCACGTGCGTTGGACCGGGTGTGGAAGGCGCAGTACTTCTCCAACTGGATGACGACGATGCTCCACGCCCTCCCCGACGCCTCGGACTTCGACGTACGCCGCCAACTCGCCGAACTGACCGCGGTGGTCGACTCGGAACACGCCAGCCGCTATCTGGCCGAGTGCTACACCGGCTGGCCAACCCCATGACCCCAAGCCCCGTCACGCAGCCTGGGTGGTCTTCTCTCCGAGCGTCTTTCCCTTGTCAAGGAGGTTGCCGGCGGTCCGATCGACGAAGGTGGTGAGCGCTTCCTGAGCCGCTCCGAAGATGATGGCGAGGGCGGCCAGCTTGCCGCCCGCCACCGCCTGCGTGGTGGGGGTGAGCGCAGCCTGGAGCAGAACGACGCCGACGACGGCGGTCAGCGCGCCGGCGGGGATCTTCAAGGCGATCTGTGCCAACTGCAGGCCGACCGGCTGCGAAGAGCCACGCAGGTTGCGCAATCCGGCCACCGCCCCCACCAGGCCGCCCAGCACGCCCCACAACTCGATCGACGCGATCTCGCCGTACCCGGTCGCGGCGCCGGCGGTCGAAGCCGCGCTTGACGTCGACGTGGTGCCCGACCCGGTCTGGTTCGGGGTCGCCGAAGAGCCGGCGCCCGGGGTGGGCGTTGAAGACGACCCGCCGGAGACTGCAGGATGCAGGTCCAGCAGCTTCGAGTCGGCCTTCGCCGCGAAGAGGGGAAAGACCAGCGCGGCCACGGCAAGCACCAGGATCGCGACGGTCAGCGCGTTGCGATAGCTGCGGGCACTGGACGGGACCGAAAGCTGGGCGTCGTTGACCGCCCGGGCAGCGGCTCGGAAGGCCTGCCGGTCGGCAGCAGTGAACTGTGGCACGTCAAGCCTCCGGCATTTCGGAGCGCCCGTTGAGGTCTTGTGCCCCGGCCGCCAACCGCTCGGCTCCGATCGCGGTCAGCGCTGCATCGATCTGGAACAGGTACATCTCTCGCCGGGGATCGTCTGAACTGAGGTAGGAGCGCACGGCAGTGCGAAGACCGGGGAGCCGAGCAGCCAGGGCAGCGTCGCTCTGCACGAGCATGAGATCCTCACCGGCCCGGTAGACGGACGCCAGTGCTGCCTGATAGGCGCCGCTGGCCCCGAAGAGCCGGCGCCACCAGCTCTGCGCGAAGTGCTCTTCGAGGACCTGGTCGGCTTCGGCGAGATGACGGTTGATGCTTTTGGTCCGCGAATCATCAATTGTCAGTTGCTCGCTGGGGACGTCCGGCTGCGCGGTGACCGCCGCGTTCATGTCGGCCCGCAGTCGCTCGGCCTCATGATGCACCCGAGCCGCCCAGCCGGACCTGCCACGCAAAGGCCCCCACCGCGGGGGCCTCTTCCGCTCGGATGATTCGGGCCGCGCCACGTTCCACCCTCCAATATCCGATGGATTGCGTAAATGCAAGGATAGCGCTCGGGGCCGGAAATGGAATACGCCGTCGTTTCCGCGCCGGAATCACAACGCGACGTCGAATTGATCTGCGGCCGCACAATACGTCGACGCTTATCCATCTTTCGCGGTTCTGGTCGGGTTCCCGGCGGTGTGGGACTCGATGGTCCGGAAAGTCGTCATGTGAACGAGGTCTCTCCCCAGAGGTCGGCGACGGTTTAGCCGCGCGAGGGCGGTTCGTTCACTGTGATCACCGGCATCCTGGCTCGCGAGCCGATCCGGACGGGAAGTGTGGCCACGGCGGTCAATGGCGCGCTCGAAGCATGGGTAGTCGCCAGCGCCGGAGAGCTGTGGGGCCGGTATCGCATCAACGCCGTCAGCCCCACTGTCCTGACCGAGTCCGCCGACAAGTACGCCGACGCGTTCCCCGGCTATCCCACCGTCGACGGTTCCGTGGTCGGACAGGCGTTCGTACGCTCGGTCGAGTCGATGGAGACCGGTCAGGTCTACCGCATCTGACGATCAGCTGTCGGTGAGGGGGAATTCGGCCATCAGGGTCGTTCCCAGGCCACGGGGGCTGTCGAGGGTTACGCGGCCGCCGAGGGCTTCGACGCGGTCGCGGAGGCCGAGGAGTCCGGTGCCTCGGGTGAAGTCCGCGCCGCCCTGTCCGTCGTCGTGGATCTGGACATGCAGTACGCCGCCGACGATGTTCGTACTCACGGTCAGCAGCGAGGCGTGGGAGTGCTTGGCCGCGTTGGTCAACGCCTCGGACACGAAGTAGTAGGCACTGACCTCGAGTCGTTCGGACAGCCGCGGCTCGGCGCGGAGGGCCAGTTGGACGGGAATCGCCGACCGGCGGGCCAGTGCTTTGAGGGCTGGGCTGAGGCCGCCCTCGGCGAGGATCGCGGGGTGGATGCCGCGCGCGGTCTCGCGGAGTTCGTCGAGCGCATCCGTCAGTCCGCCGGCGAGCTGATCGAGTTCGGAGCTCAGCTCGACCAGCTCCGACGGAACCTTCGCCTGAGTCGTCTGCAGCCGCATCGCGAGCGAGACGAGCCGTTGCTGGGCGCCATCGTGCAGGTTCCGTTCGATCTGGCGGCGCGTACGGTCGGCGGTGACCACGACGCGAGCGCGGGACGCCATCAGTTCGGCCCGGGCCTCGGCATTCTCGATCGCGGTGGCGACCAGCTCGGTGAAGCCGGCAATCTGTGCCTCGGTGTTGGCCGGGAACGGGGTGTCGCTGGTCGTGGAGGCTGCGATGACGCCCCACAGCCGTCCGCCGACCTTGATCGGACACCCGATCGACGACCGGATCCCGAGCGCCTGCGCTTCCCGGGCGATGGCGCCGGACGCACCGGCGAAGCTCTCGAGCCGGACCAGACCGCCGCTGTCCCGGACATCACGGGCGACGCTCAGTCCGTCGAGCTCGAACCGCTCTCCTACGGCCAAGTGGGCGGGGACGCGGCTCCACGCGGCGACGCCGGTCACCATTCCGTCCGGTTCGTAGCGCTCCATCCTGGCAAGATCCGCGTCGCAGAGCCGGCCGACCTCTTCGGTCACGGCAGTGAACAGGACGGCAGGAGGCACGCCTCGCGCCACCTGGGTCGCGACCCGACGCAGCGCCGACTGCTCGTCCGACAAGCGTTTGGCGACCAGCGCCGCCCGCCGTAGCCGAGATGCGAGCTCGCCCACGACCACCGCGGTGACGAGAAAGACGCCGAGCCCGATGGCGTTCTCGGCGTCGGCCACCAACACGGAGTGCAGCGGCGCAACGAAGAGGTATGCGTACGTCCAGACGCTCAGCACGGCCGTGACGACCGCCAGCGGCGTACCCCAGAAGACGGCGATGGGCAGCACGGCGAGCAGGTAGAGCACCAGCAGGTTCAGGGTCGGCACGTGCGGCTCGCCAAGCTTGACCACCCCGGTCACGGCAGCGACCAGCAGGCCGGCTGCGAGCAGACCCATCAGCCGGCGGATCCCCGGTGAACGCGTCCGGCGCAGCGCCATCCCACCACTCCCTGATCGAACGCTAACCGAACGGGTGGAGACTTCGGCACCTTTCAGCGGTCTACGTCTTCGAATCGACCAGTGATCCGGACACTCGTTCCCTTGTCCTGCCAGCCGGCTACGTGGGCGATCGCTTCAACCACGAGTACGACGGCCGCGGCGTCCAGATACCGGATTTCGGCGCCAAGTCCGACGGTGTGCTTGTGCCCGTCGGCGATCGAGCAGGCGATTCGCAGCACACTGTGATCGGACGACTGCTGATCGGGTTCGAACTCTATGGCCGCACCCCAGTCGATAGAGGCGATAGAGCAGATGGTCCCGTCGGGCGCCCAGGCGTGATCGTCGGCCGTGACACAACGCCGACGGAAATCGTCACGCTCGAGCCAGGCTGCGTGCACGATCAGCATCTCGACGGCGGCCTCGACGCCGTACATGCCGGCTGCCCAGCAGCGCAGCATCGGTGCCAGTTGATCCGGGGTCAGCTTGACCGGATCCAGATTGGCCATGAGATCCGGTTCCCCCCTTTTGCCGGCCCATGCCCTTCAGGCCCGGTGAGACTTCGGGAGGCGGGTTGGCCCGCGGTGACACTGGGTACGGGTGTCAGGGTGCTGGTTGCGAAGCGATACAGGTTGGGTCCCTCGATTGGGCGCGGCGGGATGGGAGAGGTGTTCCGCGCCACCGATGAACAGCTCGGGCGGCCGGTCGCGGTCAAGTTGCTGCTGCCGTCCGACCGGGATCCGAGAGCGGCCGAGCGATTCCATCGCGAGGCGCGAGCCGCCGCCCGGTTGAGTGATCCGCATGTCGTCTCTGTGTACGACTTCGGTCACCACGGTGAGGGCTTCTTCCTGGTGATGGAACTGGTCGAAGGCCGGACTGTCGCCGAGGAAGTCGCCCTGCACGGACCGCTGCCGAAAGATCGCGCGATCGACATCATCGAGCAGGCCGCCGCCGGACTCGCCGCGGCGCACCGGGAGGACGTCGTACATCGTGATGTGAAACCGGGCAACCTGCTGCTGGCGGCGGATGGGACCGTCAAGGTCGCGGACTTCGGTATCGCTCACCTGCCCGGTGAGGGGACGAGCACGCTGACGGCGACCGGTCAGCTCATCGGCAGCACGCTTTACATTGCGCCGGAGCGGGCGAGGGGCGCGCAGGCCGGCAAGGCGTCGGATGTGTACTCGCTCGGTTGCGTGCTGTACCAGCTGGTCACCGGTGAGCCGCCGTTCCAGGCGGAACATCCGGCGGCGATTCTCTACCAGCACGTCGACACCGCTCCGGTACTTCCGAGTCTGGACCGCCCTGAGCTTGGTGGGACGTTCGAGAACGTTCTGCTCCAGATGCTGGCCAAGGACGCCGCTGATCGACCGTCCGCCGCCGAGATCGCGGTGGGCGCTTTGCGTGCTCATGACCCCGGCCCGGTCGCGGCCGTTCCCGTTCCCGTTGCGGCGGCTTTGGACGCCGAGGCCGACGCCGGCCCTGTCGGGGCGCCGAGTTGGATGCGGAGCAAGACGCTGCTGGCCGGAGTGATCTCCGTACTCGCGACGGCAGCGGCTGTGCTGGCCGGGATCTTGCTCAACGGCAACGAAACACGACTGCCCCCGACAACCGACGTCAACCCTGGACCCAGCCCGAGTACGGCCGTGAAACCTTCCACACCAAGAACCACAACCGGCCCGACTGAGGCCCGGACGACCAGGACCACTTCGACTCAACCTTCCCAGTCAACGACGCCGCGCACGTCGTCGCCTCCTACTACCACGTCGACCCCCACGACGTCGCCGAGTGAGCCGACGCAGAGCAGCACTCCGCCGACCACACGGGCAACACCGTCGACGACACCATCCCCGTCGAGCACTCGCCCAACCAGCCCCGCCACAACGAAGCCTCCAGTGACAACCACTCCGTCAACAGGTACGCAGGCCAGCGCAACACCGCCCCCGGCAGCGGACTAGCGACATTCGACGGCGTGAGTTTGTGGCCTGCCACGACATGGCCGGGTTGTGCTCAGTCGGCGACGGCGTACGACGACGAGCCCGGCTGGGTGGCGATGGCGCAGCGAGCGGGCTTTGCGCTCGTACTGCCGCAGCAGCAGTCGGCCAACAACGGGAGCAAGTGCTTCAACTGGTTCGAGTCGGCGGACACGGCCCGGGGATCGGGGGAGGCACTGTCGATCAAGCAGATGGTCGATCGGCCAGTCGGTGGCCGAAGGTGTCGATCTGGCACGGCACTGCCGACTACACCGTTGCCTACCGCAACCTTATGGAGTCGATGGAGCAGTGGACCGACGTGCACTCCGCGGATCAGGTCGCGGACGCCACCGAGACCGTCAACGGCGCCACCCACAAGACCTACTCGGACAGCGCCGGCACGCCGGTGGTCGAGACCTGGTCGATCCCGGGGATGGGTCACGGCCAGCCCATCGATCCTGGTACCGGAGCCGGGCAGTGCGGCGTCGCGGCGCCGTACATCCTCGACGTCAACGTGTGCGCGGCCGCCCACATCACTCACTTCTGGGGGATCAGTTGAGTGTTAGGGCGACGGCAACCCGGGCAGCCACGCCGGCGTTGTTCCGGGCCAAGGCGAGATTTGCCGGAATGCTGTGGCCGTCGGTTTCCTTCTCGATCCTGGCGAGGACGTACGGCGTGACCGCGGGGCCGGTGACTCCGGCGCGTGCACTCGATTCCAGGGCCGTGGCGAGTACGGCGTTGATCCGCTCCTGCGGGATCTCATCGTCGACGGGAATCGGGACGGTGAGGAGGACGCCCGTGGATGGCCGGGTCCGGAAGCGAAGAACGTCACAGACCACCCGCTCGTCCTCGACCCGGTGGGGGACTGGCAAGCCACTTGACCGGGTGTAGAAGGCTGGGAACCAGTCGTGCTGCCAGCCCAGGACCGGTACGCCGGCGGTCTCGAGGTACTCGAGCGTTCGCGGCAGGTCGAGGAACGCCTTGGCTCCGGCGCTCACGGTGATGACCGGGTGGTTGGCGATGGCGTCGAGGTCGGCCGAGATGTCACCGCTGACTTCGGACCCACGATGAACGCCGCCGATACCGCCAGTCGCGAACACCGAGATGCCGGCTGCATGAGCCAGCGCAACCGACGCCGACACCGTGGTGACCCCGACATCCCATCCTTGCGCCTGAGCCACCGACAGGTCCCGCTCGGCGACCTTCCGCGTGCCCTGCAGCACCCGCTTTTCTTCATCCGCCGAAAGCCCGACATGCGGCCGCCCATCGAGTATCGCGGTCACGGCCGGCGTAGCGCCGTACTCGAGAACCGCCTGCTTGCAGGCCTCGAGCGCCTCACCATTCGCAGGCGCAGGCAACCCCAGCGTCGAGAAAATCGTCGACTCCAAAGCAACAACAGCCCGCCCCTCAACCAGAGCCCGCGAAACATCCGCACCCAGAACGAGTCGCTCCTCGGCACTGTCACTCACTCGCAGCTCCGTTCTCGTAAGTGGTCAACGCGGCACCCGGTTCGCACAGGACCCTGGCAGCGAGGCGATGGCCGGCCTCCACCGCCTCGACGACAACGTCCTTAACCAGATCACCCACGCATACAAGCACCCGGCGGCCTCGCGCCGACTCCTCCGTCAACCTGTTCACCCCACAGACCGCTACGACGCTTCGTTGTCCTCCCACGCCAGTGAGCTGATCCGCCAGCCGGCCGGTGTGCGGACGAACTGGGTGAGTTTGCGGCCGGAGCCTTCGAAGGGTTCGCCGTCCTTGACGCCGGACTTGCGGTAGTCGCTGACGCGATGCGCGATCGAGCCCAGGATTTCGGTCCGCTCGGCGACCTCCCATTCGGAGAACTCTGTGAGCGTCCCGTCGGTGAGGATCTTCTCCCGCGGTACGACGAACCCGTCGAGATCGTAGACCACGGGCCCGGCCCCGGCCTGACTGATGATCATTCCTTCCGGAATGAACACCTCACGCACAACATCGACGTTCGGCCGACGGCCCCCGGTGTTGTCGAACGCCCCGAGAAAGGCAGTCATCAACCGATCAAGCTCAGCCTTGTCACCCAGCGGATCAGCCACCATCGATCTCCCTTCCCAGAAACAGACGTCGTCCGACCGTATCCTGCCGGACCGGCTCACCTCAGTGGCCACGGCGCGGCCCGATGTGCGTCGGCGGGGCTGATCACAGCCGGCTGCTTTGGTCTACGCCCAGGCGTCGCATGGCTTCGGCGAGCGGGGCGACGGTTTGTACACGGACCTCGCCGGTGCTGTGATCGGTCACCTGGTGCCACTCGTGGTCGGTCACGTAATACACGTGCGGGCTGACCGCGCCAGGTCGGCTGCTGAACAGTGTGGTGGCGAGTGTGAGCAGCATGTCCAGGGCGGTGACCACGGTGTGGTCGCGGAGCACATGCACGAGCAGCATGTCTCGTGCCGGCATTGCGACGAGGCAGCCAAACGGAGGATTCTCGACCCGCATCGACTCGCGGAGCACGGTGTCGAGGACCAGAGCCCGGGAGGCGGTGAACATGCTGCCGGTCAACACGGTGACCTCGGCACCGTTGTAGTGCACGTGCTCAACCTCGTCGTGAAGACGGCGTAGGTTCGCCAGGCCGAGCCGGGCGGCTTCGTCCCAGGTCACGCCGAGGCTGTCGATGTCGAAATGCATCGCCACCGCGCGGCCGGTGTACGTGGCCGGAGCGGTGAGTACGCCAGGGACGAACTCGGGCACGCGTTCGGCCCAGTCAGCTCTGATTGTCGACGCGCACACCAACCGAAGGTAGAGCTCGCTCTCCAGATCGTCCGGAACAGACGGCGGATCGTCCAGTGCGATCATTTGGTCGAAATGCGCCGCCACCGCCGTGCGCCACCGTTGGCGCGGTAGCTCGGCGACTGTCCTGGCGAGATTCGCCAGGCCGGCGAACATGCCGTCTCGCACCGGAACACCGTCGTCTCCGACCGGCACCAGTGCGCCTTCACCGTCGTACTGCATCGGCAGCCCTCGCTGTGCGACCGCCTCCTCGGCCAGACGCACGAGCCGGACCGCCTGAGTCATCGTCAACGGTGTCAACACCGGATGCGGCCGCTTCCCATCCACGTCATCGCGCCGCCGGCGGCCTCCACGGCCACTCGCACGACCGTCATTCCCAGCACTCATCGAGCACCTCCTTTGCCCAGAAACATATGGGCTTTCCGACGCGCCGAACGGACGACTTTGCAACCTGTGGATAACCGCCGCAGCGAACGGCGTGGCTGGGTGGGCGCAGGCGGTCAGTGGATGACGTCGTACACCAGTTTCTGGATTCCGTTGGGGTAGGACTCGCTCTCGAGGAGGTTGAGCTTCTGCTTGTCCTTGTCGGTGTCGCTGAACAGTCGCTTGCCGGCGCCGAGCAGGACCGGGAAGACGAGCAGGTGGTAGCGGTCGATCAGGCCGGCGTCGGACAGGTTGCGGTTCAGGGTCGCGCTGCCGTGGATGATGATCGGCCCGCCGTCGGTCTCCTTGAGCGCGGCGACGTCGTCCAGGGAGCGCAGGATGGTGATGTCGCCCCAATTGGAGACCAGTTCCTCGTCCTTCAGGGTGGTCGAGACGACGTACTTCGGCATCGTGCGGTACCGCGGGAACTCCTCGGTCATGGACGGCCAGACCGGCGAGAAGGCGTCGTAGCTGGCGCGGCCCATCATCATGGCCGCTGCCTCGTCCTGCTCGCGGCCCTTGAGCTCGTAGGCGGCCTCGTCGAACTCGATGTCCTTGAACGTCCAGCCCGAGTTGCGGTAGCCCGGCTCCCCGCCGGGTGCCTCGACGACGCCGTCGAGGGAGACGAACGCGGTGGCGATCAAAGTACGCATCGAATGCTCCTTGCTGTGGTTTGACGTGCTGTCGTGAACGCGTCGAACGGTAGCTGCCGCACTCGACACCTTGCCCGGAAAACTCTCGATGCCGATCGAGATCTTGGCAACGTTCTGTAGTGGAGGGATAGTTTCGCGTAAGGGGGCGGGATCATGAAGGTTCGGGTTCATCACAACGGTGACGATGTTTTCGTGGCGTGGAAGCCGGAGGGGTTCATCGCCGGGTGCCGGGGGTTCGCGCTGCTGCGGCGGCGTAACGGGGTGGAAGAGGTTGTCAGTACGTGGGTCGGGTTCGAGGACGACACGGCCAAAGACGGTGAGCGGCGGGCGTCGACGAACTGGCCGATCCAGAAGTACCAGTGGACCGACTACATGGCGAACCCCGGCGACCGGCTGGCCTACCGGGTGCTGGCGATGGTCGGCCCGGACAAGGCGAACCTGAAGCCCGACCCTGGGGCGGCCAGCGAGTGGACGCCCGAGGTGACGCTCAGCCATGCGATGACCGGCGGGATCGAGGTCGTCTTCAACCGTGGAATCGTGGCGTCGCAGTGGGTGTCACGCCGGCTGGGTACGACCGATCACGATCTGCAGAACGCCAGGCTGACGGAGGTCATCGCGACCCCGGACGACAAGTTCCGCGACTACTTGGCCGGTCCGCTCGGTGAGCGTCTTTTCACTCTGCTGGACACCGCGGCCGCCCGGAAGCAGCACGTGTACGCCGTTTTGTACGAGCTGGACGATCCACAGCTGATCGCCGGCCTGATCAAGCTCGGTGACCGGGCGCACGTCGTACTGGCGAATGGAAGTGTGAAGAAGAAGGGGCTGGATCAGAACGCCGAGGCGCGGGCCGAACTCGATGGCAAGGTCGAGCTGCACCATCGGATGCTCTCGCCGCGGGCGCTGGGTCACAACAAGTTCCTGGTCGTGTGCGATGAGGACGACAAGCCTCGGTGGGTGTGGACCGGCAGCCAGAACTGGACCAAGACCGGGTTGTGTACGCAGGCCAACAACTCGGTGCTGATCGACGACGCCGGGATGGCGGGGGAGTACCGCAAGCAATGGGATCTACTGCGTGACGCGGGCGACACGACGCCCCAGACTCTGCGCGACAGCAACAGCCGGTCTCGTGACCATGCGGTCGGCCGCTTGTGGTTCACGCCCACGACCGGCCGGGTGGATCTTGCCGACGCACGGGAGATCGTCATGGGCGCCGAGCGCGCGGTCTTGTTCCTGATGTTCAATCCCGGGCCGCGCGAGACGTTGCTGAACGCGATCATCGAGCTGTCCAGGGCCGGGCATGCGGGCAACCGGCTCTACGTTCGCGGTGTCGTCAATCAAGACCCGAGTACGACGAAGAGCCCGGTCGAGCTGTTCTCCCAGCAGAACCGGGACAAGACCGACTACGGCGTCGTACTGCCGGCGGCCGTCGACGAGCCGACCAAGTTCTTCCGGCGAGAGCTGCGGAAGCTGGACAAGGCGTTCGCGATGGTGCACAGCAAGGTGATCGTGGTCGACCCGCTCGGCCCGCACCCGGTGGTGCTGACGGGATCCCACAACCTCGGCCCGAAGGCGAGTTCGACGAACGACGAGAACCTCCTCATCATCCGCGACAACCCTGAGCTGGCCGACGCCTATGCGACGAACATCATGGCCGTCTACAACCAGTACCGTTGGCGCTTCCGCCGCAGGTTCCAACCGCCCGCCCAACGCTGGAAAGGCCTTGTCGACAACGACACCTGGCAAACCGGCTACCTCAAACCCGACAGCCCATCGCTGCGGGAGATCGACTTCTGGGTCGGCAACTGAGCCGAAGCCTTGACCACGTAATCCAGTCGGAGCAGCGTGGACGGTGGCGCGCGCGGCGCTGGGGTGGCGGGTGACCACCGGCTCCCCATCGGCCGTTGGCCGATGGGGAGCGGCTATGTCAGTGGCAGGTGGTCGTGCCGCTGTCGGCGTACGTCTTGCCGGCTTCGGGGACGAATTGCCAGTCGTAGCTGTTGGCGTGCAGGGTCAGCTTGAGTACGCCGTACGTGTCGCTGTTGCGGGCCTGGCTGTTGGGCTGGATGGTGCCGAAGCCGTAGTGGCTGGCACCACCCATGCCGGCGACGAACTCGCGGATACCGCGGGTGTTGTCGAGTCCGCCGGCCGGGTTCTGCGGTGCGAACCGCTCGTACTGGTGGTTGTGGCCGGTGACGACGACGTCGGCGTTGAAGTCGTACAGGGCCTGGAAGAGCGGCCTGGTCGCGGTCTCCGGCGCGTGGTTGGCGCCCGAGGTGAAGAGCGGCTTGTGCCAGTAGGCAACCGTGCACGGCTTGCTGCTGGCCGCGAGGTCGGCCCGCAGCCACTGCTCCTGCGCGGAGCCGGCGGACATGCTGACCTCGGAGTTGAGCGAGACGACGTGCCAGTTGCCCAGGTCGTAGGAGTAGTAACCCCGGCCGGACGGACCTGCGGCCGCGCCGAAGTAGCTGTAGTAGCCGGTCGCCCCGGACGTGTTGTATTCGTGGTTGCCCGGCGCCGGCTTGGTCCGCGCCTTGTGCCGGCCCCACGTCGGCTCGTAGTACGTGTTGTACTCCGACAGAGTGCCGCTGTCGTACGCGTTGTCGCCCGCCGTGAACACGGTGCCCGGGATGTTGTCGAGCAGCGCGGCGGTGGCGGTGTCACCGGAGCCGGAGTTCGCGATGTCGCCCGCGCCGACGAGCACAGGGTCACCCGACGGCGGCGGTGTGGTCGGCGGAGGCGTCGAGGTGGACGTGTTGATCACGAGCTGAGGCGCGTTTGCGCCGCTCTCGCGGGAGTCGTAGTAGGCACCGTCGGCGCTGGGCGAGGTGGCGCCGAAGCTGAAGGTTCCGTTCCCGGTCACGACCGACGTCACGTCGATCTCGTACCAGGTGCTCTTGGTGACGGAGCCGATGGTGCCCAGCGTGGCTCCGTTGATGGCCGGCTTGTTGTTCCAGGTCGTGCCGGTCTCGGACCACGTGGTGCTGGTCATCGACTTGAAGGTGCCGCCGTTGTTGCTGCCGCCGTTGCCGCTGACGGTGTGGATCCGCAGCTTGGCGCTGGTCACCGGCTGGGTCACGCCGCTGACCGTGGACTTCAGGAACGACTGGCGCACCGGCGAGTTGTCCACGACGACCTGGGACGAGGTGCCGTAGTTGGTCGACGGGGTGGTGTCTTGGACGTAGGTGTCGGCGACCGCGGTGAACGTGGTCGCGGCCGCACTGGCTGTCGGGGCGTTCGTGAGCAACAGTGCGACGGCAGCGGTCGTCAGCGCGACCGCTCCTCCTGCCGTCGCTGGTGTCCTAAGGCGGATGCCCATCAAGTGCTCCTTGTGAGGTGAGGGCTTTGGGGGACACCGCGAACCTAGGGACCGGTTCGGAGCCATCGACAGATGACTTAGGTGAACGTTGTGAGTGCGGTGGGTGAGATCCGCTCGATTGTCCTGACGAAACCGGCTGTTCATCGACTCCATACCTACGGTGCGTGGTGCTCGTGGCGCGGGCATCGAAGGATGGCTGGTCGTGTACTTGTCCACGATCGGCCGGCCCAAAGCTGCCGACCTCCGCCGGCTGCCGGTCAGCGCGAACGTCTTTGCCCTCGGCGCGGTCAGCCTGGTCACCGACGTCTCCGCGGAGATGGTCACCGCGGTTCTTCCCCTCTACCTCGTCCTCGGCCTCCAACTGAGCCCGGCGGCGTACGGCGTCATCGACGGGACCTACACCGGCGCCACCGCGTTGCTGCGGATTGTCGGCGGGTACGTCGCCGACCGGGTACGCAGCCGCAAGACGATCGCAGGCATCGGCTATGCGCTCTCGGCCGTGGCCAAGCTCGGTCTGCTCGCGGCAGGCCGGTCGGTGGGCGCGGTCGGTCTCGTGATCGCTGTCGATCGCACCGGCAAGGGGTTGCGTACGGCGCCCCGGGACGCGCTGATCACCCTGTCGACACCACCGGACGCTCTGGGCAGGGCGTTCGGCGTACATCGGGCGATGGACAGCTTTGGCGCCTTCCTCGGCCCGCTGGTGGCATTGGCAGTGCTCGCCGCCGCCGGGCAGTCCTTCGATGCGGTGTTCGTCACCAGCTTCTGCATCGCTGTCCTGGGTGTGGTGCTGCTCGTGCTGTTCGTCCGCGATCGACGCGACCCGCAACCCGTGGCTGTCCCAGTCTCACCTCGCAGCGCTGTATCGCTACTGCGGGCCGCGCCGGTCCGTCGCCTCGTCCTCGCCGCCTGCTTGCTCGGGTTGGCCACCGTCGGCGATGGCTTCGTGTACCTGCTGCTGCAGCGCCGGGTTGAGCTGAGCGCGGGCTGGTTTCCGCTGCTGGCGGTCGGCACCAGCCTCAGCTACCTGCTGCTTGCCGCTCCGCTAGGCGCTCTGGCCGACCGAATCGGCCGACTGCCCGTGATGCTGGCCGGCTACAGCACGCTCGTCGCCGTCTACCTGTTGCTGTTCGGGCCACTCGACGGTTGGCTGCTGATCGTGCTCACAGTTGGCCTGTACGGCGCCTTCTACGCCGCTACCGACGGCGTGCTGATGGCTCTCTCAGGCCCGCTGCTGCCTGAGCAGCTGCGCACCACCGGCATCGCTGTTATCCAGACCGGCCAGGCATTGGCCTACCTGGCTTCCTCGGTCTTGTTCGGGATCGCTTGGCAGGCATGGGGTCCGGCCGCTGCCAGCCGGGCGGCGGCCGCGGGCGTCGTACTGGCGATCATCGCCACAGCCATGCTGCTTGCTCGACGAGCGGGGGTAGAGAGTTGAGCTGGAGATCCCGGATCGCGATCGTCGTCGCCACCACCGTGGTGCTCGCCGCTGTTGCCATCGGCTACATCCGATTGGCCGCTGACCGGGCCACCGGTGATACCGCTGAGGCAGTCACGTCTGACCGCGTGACGCTCTCTCCCGGGCCACGACTGCTGGTGGTCAGCAACCGCCATCTCACCACGGTTTCGCGAGATGACCCGGGAGGTCCGCGGACGGCCGCCCCGCTGGAGTGCGTCCGCGTCTACGCCGCGGCAGGTACCGGTGCCTGCATACGTCCCGACTCGGCGTGGTCCTACCACCTGGTCGTCCTCGACCAGGAGCTCCACGAGAAGCGATCGATCGCCATACGCGGTCTGCCCAACCGAGCCCGCGTCTCGGCCAGCGGCCGCATGGTGGCGTGGACCAGCTTCGTCGGCGGCGACTCCTACAATCACGGTGGTTTCTCCACCCGCACCGGTGTCCTCGACACCCGTACGGGCGCGCTTGTCACCACGCTGGAGAAGTTCGCGGTGACCCGGCAAGGCCGTCCTTACCAGGCGGCCGATCTGAACTTCTGGGGCGTCACCTTCACTGCCGACGACAACCGGTTCTACGCGACCATGGCGACGGCCGGCCGGCGGTATCTGGTCGAGGGCGACTTCGCCGCGAGAACCGTTCGTACGCTCAAGGAGAACGTCGAGTGCCCGTCGTTGTCACCTGACGGCACGCGCATCGCGTTCAAGGAGGCCATCGGCGCCGACCCCACTCGTGGCTGGCGCCTGTCCGTGCTCGCTCTTGATTCGATGCGGGTGACGGCGCTGGCCGAGCGGCGCAGCATCGACGACCAAGCGGCGTGGCTCGACAACACCACACTCGCCTACACAGTGCGAGACAGCAGCGGCGACCCCGATGTCTGGTCCGTGCCCGCCGATGGGTCCGGCGCACCCCGCCTGCTGATCCCCGACGCCGATTCCCCGGCCGCACTAGGCTGACTGGGTGACTTCACCAGCTCTGGACGTGGCGGATTGGCGGCGGAGGGTGTTTGCGCTGTACGGCGAAGTACGCGCGGCAAGCGACGCGGTCGAGGGGCATGCGATGTGGCGGGCTGGGCGGGACGAGTTGCTGGCAACACATCCTGCGTCGCCGGTGCCGGTCGAGGAACGGGATGCATTTCGCGGCGTTGAGATCGGGGAGTATCAGCCGCGGTTGAGGTTCGAGGTTGCCGTCGACACCGAGGTGGAGTCGGTGCGTTGGGAGGTGCCTTCGGCAACGGATGGCGTCATTCCCTTCACCCGGGTCGGGGTGCTGCACCTCCCGGCGGTCGGCGACTTGGATGTGTGGTGGCTCGAGTCGTACGGCGGTGGCGTCTTCGTGCCGGTCAAAGACACCCTCGCCGGCAAAGGCACGTACGGCGGCGGCCGCTATCTGCTGGACACGGTCAAGGGTGCGGACCTGGGCGGCGACTTTCGCGAAGGCTGGCTCGTCGTCGACTTCAACTTCGCCTACAACCCGTCATGCGCCTACAGCCCGCTGTGGACCTGCCCACTCGCTCCGGCAACCAACACGGTCGCCGCACCTCTTCCAGTCGGCGAACTGACCGCCTGACCGGCGCCGTCTCAGGAAGGTTGGCTCCGCGACAGAACCTTCACAATCAGGCGGTGCGGGGCGCCCAGCGGAACGTCGAGATGGCAACGGTGGTTGCCGCGAGCCCCCAGGCGGCGACGATGCCGAGGTCGGTGAGCTCGAGCCCGGCGCCACTGGTCGCCGGGTCGAAGACGGTCAGGAACGCGTCGTAGAGCCGCTTCACCGGGAAGACCTGCGCGACCTCGCGCACCCCGGAGGGGATGAGTTCCTGGGGAATGAAGACGCCGGAGATGAAGTACAGCGGCAGGGTGACGGCGTTCGTGATCGGCACCGCCGCGTCCTGGGAGGGGATCGCGGTGGAGACGGCGAAGGCGAGGGCGGAGAAGGTGAAGGTCCCGACGACGAGCGCGAGCAGGCCTGCCGCGATGGTGGTCGTCGGTACGGCGACGCCGTACACGAACCGTCCGATCGCCGTGAGTACGACGACGAGCAGGATCGCCGCGGCCGCGGACGTGATGAGGCGACCGGCCATGAAGGTCGAGGTCGGCAGGGGAGTGGTGCGGAGGCGCTTGAGCAGGCCGCGTTCACGGGAAGCGGTCAGCGAAACGGCCTGGTTGGCGAAGGTCGACTGGATCAGCCCCAGCGTCACGATCGCCGGCAGGTAGTAGGTGGATCCCCGCACCAGCTCTCCGTCGGCGAGTTCCATCCGCTGGTTGCCGAACACGGTGACGAAGATGATCAGGAACATGATCGGCAGCACGAACGCGAAGAAGACGCTGCTCGGGCTGCGCCAGAACACCTTCCAGTCGTAGCGAAACTGATGCCTCATCCGTGGGTCCCCGCGGTGAGGTCGAGGTAGACGTCTTCGAGGCTGGGACGCCGTACCTGCAAGTCGGCGAGGTCGACACCGTTCTCCACCGCCCAGGCGGTCAGCGCATAGACCACTGGCAGCGGCTCGTGAGAGTGGAGTTCGACGCGGCCGTCGGCCATCGCGGTCGGCTCGAACCGCGCAGGGAGCTCGACGCTGTCGGCGAGGCGGAAGGTGATGCGGGTCGCATGCCCGGCGACCAGTGACTCCGGCGGGCCTTCGGTCCTGATCCGGCCGTCCACGAGGATCGCGACCCGGTCCGCGAGCGCCTGCGCCTCGTCCAGGTAGTGGGTGGTGAGGAGCACTGTCTTGCCGGCGTCCCGCAGGGTGGAAATGATCTGCCACGCAACGCGTCGCGCGGCCGGATCGAATCCTGTCGTGGGCTCGTCGAGGAACAGCAGCTCAGGATCACCGACCAGCGCAATGCCCAGGTCGAGCCGGCGCTGCTGGCCGCCGGACAGACGGCCGGCGCGCGTATCGCCCTGTTCTTCCAGACCGACGAGCCGTACGACGTCCTCGACCGGGAGCGACCGCGGGTAGTAGCCCGCGAACTGCCGCAGTGACTCGCGAACGGTCAGCGCAGGCTCGACCTGCCAGCTCTGCAGCATCACCCCGATCCGGGCACGCCACGCCCGATCGGCCCGCGCAGGATCGGCCCCGAGCACCTCGACCTTTCCCGCGGTCGGATGCCGGTACCCCTCGAGAATCTCGACCGTTGTCGTCTTGCCCGCGCCGTTCGGGCCGAGGAAGGCGAAGATCTCTCCGGCCTGCACCTCCAGGTCGATGCCTCGCACCGCCTCGTGCTGCCCGTAGGTCTTCCGAAGCCCTTCGACGGTGATCACGGCGTGCCGCTACTCGCGCCAGCCGGTCAGTTCGACGGACTTGCCGGTGTCGACGCGGAAGCCGAGCTTGATCTTGATCTCCTCGCCGGCGGCCAGCTCGAGCTTCCAGGTGACGACGCCGAGGTCGGTGGTCTCGGCCGGCTCCGGCTCGGCAGTGACCGGTTTGACCGTGATCTCGTGGTCGCGCGCTACCGGCAGCTGGTCGAGGACCGTGACCTTGGCTCTGCGCGGGGTGTGGTTCTCGATCTTGGTTTCGTATTCGACCTCGCGGCGGCGCGTCGATCCGAGCGTGGCCTTGGTCGCGGTACGGCGTACCAGCTTGCGCTCGACACGGATCCGATCGTCCAGGCCGAGGGCGAGTTCGACGTCCTCGCCGGGGGCCCACAGCGGCAGCGCGGCCGAGCCGACGAAGTCCGCCTCGTGGAAGACCGCGGCTTTCCCGGCCGGCAAGGTGTGGGTGGACGAGTTCACGACCGTCGCCCGCAGGTGGACGTCGGTCGAGCGGACCGGCGCCGTGATGTAGTCCAGCTCGGCGTCGAGGTCGATCGCGGCGATCGTCGCGCGGTGCGAGGCGCCGTCCGCGGGTATGGCGACCGGCCGCGGCGGAGTGTAGGTCGCCGCGGTGACGCCCTGCTCGACGGTCGCAGCAAGGTCGGCGAACGCGGCCGCCGGCGCCGCGGCCAACTCGGCGCGGGCGCTGTCGGCGCCGTACGCGGCCTCGCTGGCGGCGAGACTCAGCGGGACGGTGGCCGGCGCGAGCGGCACCGGCGGGTGGAACCGGTCCAGGTACCAGGGGTCGAGCTCGGGCACCTTCGCGGTCAGCGTGGGCCGGGCCGTCGACAGCGTGAGGTCGCACTCGGGCCAGTCCTCACCGGTGTGCTGGGTGATGAGGCCGTACCAGTTGAGCGTGAGCTGGTCGCCCTTGAGCCGGACGTCGTACGAGCTCCTCCAGCCGGCGACGGGGACGACGTACGAGAGCTCGATCTCCACTTCCGCCTCGGAGTCCAGCGCCAACGCGATGGCGGCCGAACGACGGTCGGGCGGGCGTTGCTCCGCGATCGCGGCAAGGCGGCGGTCGGCGGCTGCGAGGCGTTCCTCGGCTTCACGCAACTGCGTGGCCAGCTCACGACGCTTCGCCCGTACGGCGGACAGCCGGGCCGCGAGCGACTCGGTGAACCCGCCCAACTCGTCACCGGCGCCGGAGGCCAGCGTCCGTGCGAAGCTACCGCCCGCTCGCCGGCCAAGCTGGGCCAGGAACGCGTCGAGCTGAGCCTGGACGTCGTCGGCGTCGGTCAGCTCCGCAACCTCGACCTCGACCTCGCGGCGTTGCCGCTCCAGCTCGGCCACGGCCTCGTCCGGCGCCTGCGGGTGATACCGCGTCGCCACGTCCACGCCCAGCACGGTGGCCGGTCCGCGGCCGGCGACCCGGACCGAGTCCTCCTGCAACACGAGCGGCAGCGGCTCGGCGTACACCGTCTGGTCGCCCGCCGGTACGGTGATCCTGCCGCGCCGAGTGACCCGCGCACGGTCCGGATAGACCGTGACGGCGGCGATCGGAGCGTCCACCACGAGTTGGGTCATGTGCCGACAGTAACTGTATTTCTGGCCACTGTTCCGGCTCTCTTTGACAAGCTTCGTACAGGGAGAGGTCGATGGGATCTGCGGTTGTGGTCGGTGGTGGCATCGTGGGTCTGGCCGTGGCGAGGAGTTTGCAGCGGCTCGATCCCGGTACGCCGGTCGTCGTACTGGAGAAGGAATCGTCGGTTGCGGCGCACCAGACCGGACACAACTCGGGCGTGATCCACTCCGGGCTGTACTACAAGCCAGGATCCCTGAAGGCACGGCTGGCTGTGGCCGGGGGAGCGGCGCTGCGGGAGTACTGCGAGGAGAAGGGCATCCCGGTGGACGTGCCCGGGAAGCTCGTCGTTGCGACGACGGAAGCCGAGTTGCCGCAGCTCGACCGCCTGTTCGGCATCGGCCGCGAGAACGGTGTCCCGGTACGACGGCTGACCCTCGGCGAGGTCGCGGAGCGCGAACCGCACCTGCGCGTCAAAGGCGCCCTGGCGGTCGACTCCACCGGACGAGTGGACTTCAAGCCCGTGGCGGCCGCCCTGGCCGATGACGTTCGCGCGGCCGGCGGCGAGATCCGCACCGGGGTGACGGTGACGTCGATCGAGAACGCGGGCTCCGTCGTACGCGTACACACGACGGAGGGCGTGATCGAGGCGGAACGCGTCGCCGCCTGCGCCGGCCTGCACAGCGACCGGCTTGCGCGGGCCTCGGGCCTCGAACCCGGTGTCCGGATCCTGCCCTTCCGCGGCGAGTTCAGCGAGATCGTCCCCGAGCGCGACTATCTGGTGAAGGGCCTGGTCTATCCCGTGCCCGACCCGGACCTGCCGTTCCTCGGCGTCCACCTCACCCGCGGGATCGACGGCACCGTCCACATCGGGCCGAACGCCGTACCGGCCCTGGCCCGGGAGGGCTACTCCTGGCGGAAGATCGTCGCTCGGGACCTGTGGGAGTCACTCGCCTACCGCGGTTCGTGGCGTCTCGCCCGGCGGTACGCCAAGACCGGCGCCAAGGAGATCATGCGCTCGCTCACCGGCCGGGCGCTCGTACGAGAAGCACAGCGGATGCTGCCTGAGCTGCAAGTCTCGGACGTACGGCGCTCTGGCGCAGGAGTGCGCGCGCAGGCGGTAACTCGCGAGGGCAAGCTCGTCGACGACTTCCTGTTCCTCCGCGACGGCCGCACCCTGCACGTCCTCAACGCCCCGTCCCCAGCCGCAACCGCCTGCCTGGTCATCGGCGACCGCATCGCCGAGGAACTCTCCGCCGACCGCGCCTGAACAGCCGCAACGATCTCGTCATCGAGGTGAGGTACGGTCGGCTTCCGTTCCTTTGCTGATCACGGGAGTGCACGTGGCTGGTGACATTCGTCTGATCGTTCAAGGTGACGACTTCGGCATGTGTCATGCCGTCAACGTCGGCACACTGCGCGCGTACCAGGAGGGGATCCTGACGCAGGCTTCCACCATGGCAGCGTGTCCGTGGTTCACCGAGGCCGCGGCGCTCGCGCGCTCGTCGGGGATTCCGCTCGGCGTCCATCAGACGCTGACCTGCGAATGGGACTATCTGCGGTGGCGGCCGCTGACTGATGGACCCTCGCTCGTGGGTGCAGACGGAACGTTCTTCCGGACGGTGGCCGAGGCCCGGGCTTCGATCACCCGTCAGGACGCCGTACGCGAACTGTCCGCCCAGGTGGCTAAGTTCGCCGCAGAGGGACTCGACATTCATTACCTCGACGTCCACATGGGCGAGAGTGCGCCGGATGCGTACGACGAGATCGCGAGCGCCGCCGGCAAGCCGTACATCTACGGGCCGGTGGAGTCGCGGCGGTTCGCCTCGATCGAGATCCTGAGCGACCGGGACGCGGCAACCAAGAAGCCCTGGATGCTCGCCTACCTCGCCGGCCTGACGCCAGGCGTGCATCTGCTGGTCACCCACTGCGCCGTCGCGGAGCCCGAACTCGCCGCGCTGACCGCCCCCGGCACCGAGACCTACCGCTGGGCCGAGGAATACCGCCTCTCCGACCAAGCCATCGTCACCGACCCCGAAATCCGCAAAACAATCGAGAACGAAGGCATCAACCTGGTCTCCATGCGCAACGCCTTCACGGACTGACCGTGGGTCTCGACGGGCCTCGGGCGCAGACGTAGGCTGCGTTTGGCGGCAGGAGAGTGCGATGAACCAAGGCTTGCTGAACTCGTTGACGGATCCCGAGCGCGTGCTGGTGGCTGAGACCGAACGGGACGTGCTGAAGGGCCTGGACGAAGACGAGCTTCTCGACCTGCACCAGCGAATCCGGCGGGCTCGGACCAAGTACGTGAAGAACTACCGGCGGGCAGCGAGCGCCGCCGTCGAACCCGCGGGTGGCCGGGGGATGTCCTACGCCAAGAACCAGCGGGATCGCGACAAGGCGGAGCTGTTCGAGTCGGCGCTGGCGAGGGTGAGCCGGGAAGTCGCCGTGGCGGCGAACCGCGCGTCGATGGCGCTTCGCACCGAGCGGATCGAAGCGGCGAGGTCGGCGAAGCTCGGTGCTCCATCGCGGCCCATCGATGCGCCGAAACCGGAAGCCGGCACGAAACCGGAAGCGAGCACCAGGGCGGCTCGGGCGACGAAGACCACCGGCGGATTGAAGAAGGACGCGTCGTCCCGGGCCGCTGGAGCACGCCGCCAGGCGAAGCGCGACGCACGCTGAGCCAACCGGTCTCGCCCGAACCGGGGGATCCCAACCGCCAGGTAGTCGTGCCAGCTTGTCCCGCACCAGCCGGCTGGGAGGTGCGGAGATGCGCGATGCACGGCCGTTGCGTCGGGGGAGGGCCGCCAAGGCGCTTGTGATCGGTGCGGCGCTGCTGACGGTCGGTCTGGCGTACGCCGTACTGCTACCGGGCGGCGCAGTGGGTGCGGACGGACCGCAGTCGCAGCAGATCGAGGAAGGCAGGCGGCTGTTCGCTGTCGGCTGCTCCAGCTGCCACGGTCTGCAGGCCGAAGGTGGGACCAACGGCGAAGGACGGGTGACCGGACCGTCTCTCATCGGCGTCGGCGCGGCCGCGGTCGACTTCCAGGTCAGCACAGGCCGGATGCCGGCCGCGCAGACCGGTGCCCAGCTGCCGCCGAAGCCTCCGGTGTACTCGGAGCAGGAGATCGCCGCGTTGGCGGCGTACATCGCATCCCTTGCGCCGGGACCCGCGGTACCTGCGGAGCAGGCGTACGACGTCAGTCAGGCGACGCAGCAGGAGATCGTTCGCGGGGGCGAACTGTTCCGGACGAACTGCACCGCGTGCCACAACTTCTCCGGTCGAGGTGGTGCGCTACCGAACGGTCGCTATGCGCCGTCGCTGATGGGGACGACGCCGCGGAACATGTATCAGGCGATGCTCACCGGCCCACAGCAGATGCCCGTCTTCTCGGACGCTGTGCTGCTGCCCGAGGACAAGCGTGCCGTCATCGCCTACATCGTCAGCCTGCAGCAACAGCACGATCCGGGTGGCTTCGGACTCGGCCGGCTCGGGCCTGTTTCCGAAGGCCTCTGGGGATGGCTGATCGGGATCGGCTCGCTGGTCGCCGTCGCGGTATGGATCGGTGCGAAGGTGCCCCGGGTCGCACACAAGCCCTCGCATACGAAGGATTGAAGCAGGCGAGTGACCCTGCCGCTGCCGTCCTGGACGCGTTAGTCTCGTTTAAATTTGGGAGAAACGCGTCGGCCAGGGGAGGGACGACGGTGTGACCACCCCGACGCCAGAGGGAGCACACGAGGAACTGCGGCGTCCGGCCAGCGGGAGGATCCCGCGGCCGCCGCTCACGCTGGTGACCCGTGAGCGGCTCCATTCTGCTCTCGACCTCGGCGTTCGGTCATCGCTGACCATGGTGGTGGCGCCGGCCGGCACCGGCAAGACGGTGCTGCTGTCGGACTGGGTGGCGCGTCGGCGGAGGTCCGGGCAGCCGGTGATCTGGGTGCCTGGCCAGACACCCAGCTCGCTCGGCGGGGTGCTCGAGCGGGTGGACGGCGTCGACGAACGGACGGTGCCGGATCCGATCGTCGTCGATGACGCTCATCTGCTCCCGGCCTCGACCGTTGCCCAGGTCTCGCGTGTCCTGCAGCAGTCGCCTCAGGCGGTCCGGCTCCTACTCGCCACCCGGTACGACCTCCCGCTGCCGGTGTCCGAGCTGGAGCTCAGGGGACTGGCGTTGACCTTGCGCTCGCGGGATCTGCGGTTCAACGATGCGGAAGCCACGGCACTCGTGCAGGCGCATGCCCAGCACGCCACGGCGGACGACATCACGCTGTTCCAGGAGAAGACGGCCGGCTGGGCCGCCGCGCTGGTCCTCGCCGCCCGGACGCTGCAGGCATCCGGTGATGCCGTGTGGCCCCTGAGCAATCAGCAGCCGGTGCTGGACCTCCTCCTCGGTGAAACGTTGAGTACGCTCGACGAGCGGGTCCAGGCGATGCTGCTCAGCACCTTCGGCGCCACGTCGTTGACCGGCCACCTGGCCACCATGCTGAGCGATGACGCCGAGGCCGGCTCGATCCTCGCGGATCTGGCCGGCAACGGGCTCCTGGTGACGGCGTACGCCGATGACCCCGGCGGTGACCCGCTCTATCGATACCACCCCCTGCTCGTGGAGCTGCTGCGGCGACGGGTCGCGGTCAGCGACGAGGACCGGCGCCTGGTCGTCGCCGCGCAGCATCGCTCAGCCCTGTACTACGAGAACCGCGGTGACAGCGAGGCCGCGCTGCGCAGCGCCCTGGGGGCCGATGACGCGGCCGTGATCGAACGAATCCTGCTCGGCCACGGGCCGGCCATCCTGGCCGCCGGTGAGTCCGGTCTCGTCGCGGCCGCCTTCGAGGCACTCCCGGCCGGTTACGTCGACCAGCACCCGCACCTGATCGGCGTCCGCGGCCTGTGGCGGCGAATCACCGGGGACGTCGCCGGCGCGGTTCTTGACGCGGCTTCGGCCGACGACCAGGCAACCGAGGCCGATCCGGTGACGCCCGACGACGACGCGCTGACCGCGGACGCCGTACTGCTGCGCCTCTGGGAGTCCCGCTACGGCTGGTACGACGTACACGCGGCGATCGGGCGGGCACGGTCTTTGCTTGCACTCGCACCGACGGACGGCTACGGGCGGCCTCGCGCCGTGCTCGGACCTGAGCGGCTGGCCTGGTTGATGATCGAACTCGCGGCTGCGGAGACCTGGGCCGGTGAACTGGACGCGGCGCTCGGTCATCTGGACGAGGCTCTTGTCACGGCGCGGGTGGCGGGCCATCACCGGCTCGTCGCCGGTGGACTCGCACACCGGGCAGTCGTGCACTATGTACGAGGCCAGGTCCAGAACGCAGCCCGATCGGCGCGGGCTGCTCTCGACGCCGGGGGAGACCGGGGACTTCCGCAGGAGTATGCCGTCCGCGCCCAGGTGGTGCTGGGGTTCGCGGCACTGAGTGAGCTCGACCTGGACACCGCATGGCACTACCACCAGCTCGTCGCGGCGACCGACGTCGCCGGCTCGGACACGGTGGTCGCAGCTCTGCGTGCGATGTTGCGATCCGTCCTCCTGATCGAGGTGGGGCGTCTGGACGAGGCACTGACCGAGCTCACCACCGATCCTGCCTCGGCCGGTCCGATGCCGTCGTACCTGTCCCGGGACCTGGCCTTGCTGCGGTTCCGGCTGGCGATCCTGGTCGGGGACCAGTCCGGCGCCGGGACCCAGGTGAAGGTGCTCGAGCAGACCGGCAACACAGTTGAGGCCGAGCTGATCCGGGCGATGACGTCGATCGTCCACGGGGACACTCAGACCACCCTGAAGCTGATCGACGGCGTGCTCGACCGACCGGACGTCTATTCACCGCTGGGCGTTGCGGCGGCCTCGTTCCGAACCGTCCTGCTGGGACGGGCCGGAGACGAGCCGGCCGCGGAAGCTGCCTTGGTGGACACGCTGAACCGCGTCACGCCGCAGCGCATGCTGCACGCGCTCATCCCGGCCGGCCGCGAACCTGCCTTCCTGGAGCTGTTGCGCAGGCATGTCAACGGCCCGAACCCCCATCCGTTCGCCGCGGTCGCACTGGAGAAGCTGGCCGGCTACCAGGCGGCCTGGGGCGAGGCCGGCGGGATGACGCTGCTGGCCCGGACCCGGCCGGACGCGCACACCCGGCCGCCGCGTCGTCTCGACGCTGTCGTCAGCGGAGCCCGGATCCGGCTGACCGCGCGCGAGGCGGATGTGCTCGACCAGCTCGCGCTCGGCAGCTCGTACGCCGAGATCGCCCAGGCACTGTTCATCACCGAGAACACGGTCAAGACGCACCTGATCTCGCTGTACCGCAAGCTCGGCGTCGAGAAGCGTTCCGCCGCCCTCCGAGTCGCCCGTTCCGTCGGCCTGCTGTAGCTCACCCGCAACAGGTGATCCAGGGAATCGGTCTGCGCCTCACCCTGATCGGAGGACAAACCTGGAGGAATCCGACATGACCCATTTGGTGGTGCTCGGTCTGGACAGTCGCGAGGACGCCGAGCGCGTCATCCAGCTGACCGAAGAGCTGGCGAAACAGCAGCTGTTGCAGCGTGAGGACGCGGCGTACGCCTACCGGGACGACAAGGGCAAGCTCCGCATCCAGCAGACGATGAGCCTGACCGGGCCGGCTGCCGCGAGCGGCGCGCTGTGGGGCACGGTGATCGGCCTGATCTTCATGAATCCGATCGCCGGCCTGGCCGTCGGTGCGGCCTCGGGCGCGATCGCCGGCAAGCTCACCGACGTCGGCATCAACGACGACCTGATCAAAGAGGTCGGGCAGCAGCTGCAGGACGGCAAGGCGGCGGTGTTCCTGCTCGCCCGGTCGGCCACGGTCGACCGCGTGGTCGACGCCCTCAAGCCGTTCGGGCCGACGGTCATCCAGACCAACCTGACGAAGGAGCGCGAGGACGAGCTCGTCCAGGCTCTCCAGAGCTGAATCCCGTGCGCTCCGGCCGAAGGAGCTTTCGTGAACACGACCACAGACTTCGACGCGATTCCTTCGACCCGGCAGCGGGTTCACGTCGGTGTCGCATCGCTGAAGCAGGCCGAGGACGAGGCGGATGCGCTGGCCGTGCCGGTTGCCGCCGAGGCGGAACCGCCGGACGAGCTCGGCATCGGCGCGGCTGCCTTGGCGTCCGCCGGCTTCACCGGTCGCCGTGGGCAGACGCTCGTACAGCCACGATCCGACGGGCCGGTGCGGGTCGCGATCGGGACCGGCGCCCCGGGCGAGACCGACGTGACGCTTGTGCGTGATCTGGCGGCGGAGTTCGCCCGCGCGGTGCCGTGGCACCGGCGTCTCGCGGTAGAGGTCCCGAGCCAGGATGCCGGCGTCTCCGTGAGCGACTTCGCCCAGGCCGTGACCGAAGGGGTGCTGCTGGCTCGCTGGCGGTACTTCGTCGGGCGCGATGCCGACCGGCCTACGCTCGAATCCCTTCTGGTCGTGGCATCCGACGAGGACGCCGAAGCTGCCGGACTCGGCGTCGAACGCGGCCGGATCGTCGCCGCGGCGTGCTCTCTGGGCCGCGATCTGGCCAACTGCCCGGCGACCACGCTGTCTGCTGTCCGGATGGCCGAGGTCGCGGTCGACGTCGGTACGGCGGCCGGCCTGGAGGTCGAGGTCTTCGGCAAGGACGAGCTGATCGAGCTGGGCTGCGGCGGACTGCTCGGCGTCAACCGGGGAAGTGTGGAGCCGCCCAGGATGATCCGGCTGCGTTATGAGCCGGCGGACCCGACCGGCCGGATCGCCCTGATCGGCAAGGGCGTCATGTACGACTCCGGCGGTATCAGCCTGAAGCCGAGCGACGAGTCGCATGCGCAGATGAAGAACGACATGACCGGCGCCGCCGCGGTGCTCGCCTCGATGACAGCGCTGAAGGACCTCGGCTGTACGACGGCCGTCACCGGATATCTGATGTGCACCGACAACATGCCGTCCGGCTCGGCCATGAAGCTCGGCGACGTACTGAGAATGCGCAACGGTACGACGGTCGAGGTGCTGAACACCGATGCGGAAGGGCGCCTCGTCATGGCCGACGGGCTGGCGCTGGCGACCGAGGAGCCCGTCGATGCGATCGTCGACATCGCGACGCTGACCGGTGCCTGCCTGCGGACGTTCGGCGTCGAGATCGCCGGCGTGATGGGGAACAGCCAGGCTGTGGTGGAGCAGCTGAAGCGCGCGGGTGAGGTCGTCGACGAGCCTGTCTGGGAGCTTCCGCTGCACCGGTCCTACCGGTCCCAGCTCGACTCGTCGATCGCCGACCTCACCAACATGGGCGGCGTCAATGCGGGATCCATCACCGCCGCCCTGTTCCTCGAGGAGTTCGTCGGCGGCTTGCCCTGGGCCCACGTCGACATCGCGGGCACCGCCCAGCTGCCGGCGCCGAGGACCTGGCGGAACAAGGGCGCGACCGGCTTCGGCACCAAGCTGCTGATCGAGTTCGCCCTGCGGTTCGCGGCCACGTCATGAACGCCAAGGCGGTTGGCGACCAACCCGCCAAGGCCGGCGGAATGCAACGGGTCCTCGACGGGATCGAGCGAGTCGGCAACAAAGTTCCGCACCCGGCGCTGATCTTCCTGGGCCTCATCGTCATCGTGATCGTCGCCTCCCAGATCCTGTCCTGGGCAGGTACGAGTGTGACGACAGAGGTCGCCGAACCGGCGACGGTCGAGGTCGCTCCCGAGTACCCCCAGGGCAGCAGTGTCCCCGGCAACGACGCACCGCCGGCACCGGCGGTGCCCGACTTCGAGGTGCATCAGGAGACGATCACCGCCGAGAGCCTGCTGAACGGCGACGGAATCCGGTTCATGTTCACCACCGCCGTCCAGAACTTCAACGACTTCGGGGTGGTCGCCGTCATCCTGGTCGCCATGATCGGGGTCGGTGTCGCGGAGGAAGCAGGCCTGATCGCGGCACTCATCCGCAAGATGGTGAAAGTCGCGCCCAAGGGCGCGATCACCTTCATCATCGTCCTGCTCGGCGGCATCTCGAGCGTGGCGTCGGATGCCGGCTATCTGGTCCTCATCCCGCTGGGCGCGGCGGCCTTCGTGTCGCTCGGCCGCCATCCGCTGGCCGGTATCGCGGCGGCGTACGCCGGGGTCAGTGCGGCCTTTTTCGTGAACATCCTGATCACCCCGGCCGACGGCATCATCACCGAGGTCACGAACGAGACGGTTGCGCTGGTCGCTCCCGACGTACACCTCAACGTCACGCACAACTTCTACTTCAGCATCGCGGCGACGCTGTTCTGTGCAATCGTGATGACCGTCATCACCGAGCGCATCCTGGAGCCGAGGCTCGGCAAGTACGACCCTTCGGAGGCGCCGGCCGACGCGCCCCTCGACCACCAGCCGAGCGAGGAGGAGACGGCGCTGGAGTCCCGCGGGCTCCGGTGGTCGGTCTACTACCTGCTGGTCGCCGTCGCCATCGTGTCGGCGCTGACCTTCATCCCGGGCGCACCGCTGCGCAACCCCGACACCGGCGAGATCTTCGGGTCGTCGCCGTTCATGAGCAGTCTGCTGTTCATCATCTCGATGCTGTTCCTGGCCGCCGGGCTGGGATACGGCCGGGGTGCGAAGTCCCTGACCGGCAGTACGAATGTCATCAACGCGATCGTGAAGACGTTCAACGGGCTGGGCGGACTGATCTTCCTGATGCTGCTGATCGCGCAGTTCATTGCCTACTTCAACTACACCAACATGTCGACGCTGGCGGCGACCGGCCTGGCGGACCTGCTGGAGCGGGCCGACATCGGTGCCCTGCCACTGCTGATCGGCTTCATCCTGCTGGTCGTGGTCATCGACCTGATCATGCCCGGGGTGATCCCGAAGTGGGCGATCCTGGCGCCGATCTTCGTGCCGCTGTTCTACCGGCTCGGCATCGCGCCGCAGACCGTCGTCGCGGCGTACCGGGTGGGCGACGGTCCGGTCAACGTGATCACCCCGTTGATGGTCTACCTGCCGTTCATCGTGCTGGTCTCCCAGCGGTACCGGAAGAAGGCGGGCATCGGCACCGTGGTGTCGATGATGCTGCCGTACACCGTCATCGTCCTGGTCGCCTGGACCCTGTTCTACGTCGCGTGGTACCTGATCGGGATTCCGTGGGGACCGTCCGCACCGGTCCACCTCGGCTAGGCCGCCATGACTGACGGCACGCTGAGCCTGATCATTCTCGGGCTGGCCGTCGTACTGTTCGTGTGGAACAGGCTGCCCGTCGATGTCGTCGCGGTGCTTGTCGCGCTGGCTCTGTGGGCAAGCGGCGTGCTGGGCTTCACCGCCGTACTCGCGGGCTTCGGCGACCCGGTCGTGATCTTCATCGCCACGCTGTTCGTGGTAAGCGAAGGCGTCGATTCGACCGGGGTGACCGCTTGGGCCGGCCAGACGATCGTCCGTTACGCCGGAACCACCCGGGCCCGGCTGTTGATCGCCGTCACCGGCTTGTGTGCTGTCCTGTCGGCCCTGATCACCCTGAACGGAGCGGTCGCGGCGCTGCTTCCACTCGTGGTGATGCTGGCCATGCGCATCGGGCAACCGCCGTCGAGGATGCTGATGCCGCTGACCTTCGCGGGCAGCGCCGGCTCCCTGCTGATGCTGACCGGCACGCCCGTCAACATCATCGTCTCGGACGCGGCCAGTGAGGCCGGCGAGGGCGCCTTCCCGTTCTTCTCCTTCGCTGTGGTCGGGGTCCCGCTCGTCATCGGCACCATCGCCATCTCGGTGCTCCTCGGTCCCAGGCTGCTGCCCGCCGCCCGCCCGGCTCATCCGGCTGCCGATCTGTCCGTGCACGCGCGTACGCTCGATGTTCACTACGCCTTGACGGACGGCTTCTACCGGCTGCGGGTGCGTGAACTCTCGCCCTTGCTCGGACAAGCGGTCCGCGAGCTGGACCTCACGCCGTACCCGGGAGTGGAAGTCGTCGGTGTCCAGGACGGGCGGGGACGGACCCGGGAGGACGCGGCGATCGATGTCGGTGACGTTCTGGTGGTGACCGGTCCGCCGGAGCAGGTCAGCAGCCTGACCGCCGACTCGTTGCTCGCGGTCAGCAGGGCACCGACGCCGGTCGACAACCTGATGACCCGTGAGGCCGGTGTGGTCGAGGTCGTGATCCCGCCGAGGTCGTCACTCGTCGGTGAGACGGTGTTTCCGGGAATGCACCGCGGACGCGAGCTGGTCATCATCGCCGTCCAGCGGATGGGCAAGGACCGGGGCAACAGACACACTCAGTTGGCCGAGGGAGACGCGATCCTCGTGCACGGTCCGTGGCCGGCCCTCGACGAGCTCACCAGGGATCGGGACGTCCTGCTGGTGGACTCTCCGGAGCTCGTCCGGCGCCAAGCCGTGCCGTGGGGGCCGAAGGCATCGGTCGCAGTCGGCATCCTGGGTGCGATGGTCGTGCTACTCGCGACCGGTGCGGTGCCGCCGGCAATGGCCGGTCTGCTCGCGGCGACGGCGATGGTGCTGACGAAGGTGGTCGGGCCGCGCCAGGCCTATCGCGCCATCTCCTGGCAGATCGTCGTACTGATCGGTGCGTTGATCCCGTTGTCGGGCGCGATCCAGGCCAGCGGCGGCGCGGACAAGATCGCCGACCTGATCGTCGATGCGGTCGGTCCGGGCCGGCCGTATTTGTTGCTGCTGGCACTCTTCGTGCTCACCGCCGCCCTGGGGCAGATGGTCAGCAACACCGCGACGGTCCTGATCGTCGCGCCGATCGCGGTGGCCGCGGCGCAGGGGACCGGGACCTCGGTCAAGCCGGTCCTGATGCTCATCGCCGTTGCCGGTGCGGCGTCGCTGCTGACGCCCATCTCCACGCCGGCGAACATGATGATCATGAGCCCGGCGGGCTACCGCTTCGGTGACTACTGGAAGCTCGGCCTCGTCGTGATGGCCTGGTGGTTGCTCACGGCAATCGTCATCGTCCCACTGGTCTGGCCGTTCTGACATGACAGACAGGTACGTCTCCACCGGCGGTCTGCCTTCGGTGACAGCCGTGGCCGACGTGGTTCAGGCGGCGTACGAGCGATTTCGCGACATCGGCGACGGTGCCGTGTCGGAGGTGTACCCCGCGTTGGCGAGCGTCGATCCGGAGTGCTTCGGGATCTGCGTTGCGGCGATCGACGGCCGGTTGTTCGAGGCAGGTGACTCCCGTCGCCCGTTCACGATCATGAGCGTCGCGAAACCGTTCGTGTTCGCTCTGACCTGTCAGGCGGTCGGAGTCGATGCCGTCCGCACGTTGGTGGGCGTGAACGCGACCGGACTGGCCTTCAACTCCGTGCAGGCGGTGGAACGATCCCAGGCGGGACGGACCAACCCGATGGTGAATCCCGGTGCGATCGCGACGACCAGCCTGACACCCGGCAGCTCGCTGGAAGATCGCTGGCAGTTCATCGTCGACGGTTTGTCCCGATTCGCCGGACGTGAGCTCCGGCTGGATGACGACGTACTCGCGTCGGCGCTGCACACGAACCATCGCAACCGTGCGCTGGCCGCTCTCCTCAAGAGCGTGGGCGGTCTGGCCGGTGACCCCGAGGAGGCGACCGGGCTCTACACCAGGCAGAGCTGTCTGAGCGTCGCGGCGACGGATTTGGCGGTGATGGGCGCGACGCTGGCGGACGGCGGGATCTGCCCGTTGACTCAGCAACGGGTGGTCGACCCGGACATCGCCCGGGTGACGCTGGCGGTGATGACGATCGCCGGCCTGTACGAAACCTCGGGTGACTGGTTGCTCGACGTCGGGGTGCCGGGCAAGAGCGGGATCGGCGGCGGCATCGTGACGGTCTCACCCGGCAAGGGTGCGCTGGGCACCTTCGGGCCGCGGTTGGATGAGGCCGGCAACAGTGTCAAAGGTCAGTTGGCCGCACGGTTCCTCGCCCGCCGCCTCGGCCTCGACCTGCTCGCCTCGCAGCCGGTCCCGCCAGCAGCTAAGGCGCCGCCAGGGTGAGGGTGGTGGTGGCTGTCGTACCTGCTCGTACGTAGGTCACCTCGAGGGTGTCGCCGACCTTCTTGGTCAGGGTCGCAACCACGATCTGCTCGCTGCTGACCGCCGGTTCGTTGCCGATCTTGGTGATGATGTCGCCGGTCTTCAGTCCGGCCTTGGCAGCCGGTCCCGCGGTGTCGACCGCGAGTACGAAGAGTCCGGTTGGAGAGATCTCCTGGACCTGCAGGCCGGTGGTCGGATGCCCCGGCCGGCCGGTTCGAATGAGGTCGTCGGTGATGGGCTTCGCCAGGTCGACCGGGATCGCGAAGCCGAGGCCGACACTTCCGCCGCCGCTGACGCCGGCGGCGTTCGGAACCGTGGCGATCGCCGCGTTGACGCCGACCAGTCGACCCGCGCAGTCGACCAACGCGCCTCCGCTGTTGCCGGGATTGATGGCCGCATCGGTCTGGATGGCTCCGATCAGATGGTGGGTCACGCCGTCGCCTGGCACCGGCACGTACCGATCCAGAGCACTGACGATGCCGGAGGTGACCGTGCTCGCCAGGCCGAGCGGAGCGCCGAGGGCGACGACCGGCTGACCGACCTGCAGTGCGGCCGATGATCCGAGGCCGATCACCGGAAAGTCTTTCGCGGCGTCGGAGGCCTTGAGCACGGCCAGATCGGTGCTGGGATCGCGGCCGACGATGACGGCGCCGGAGCTGTGGCCGTCGGTGTATTGGACGGACACGTTGCCGCCGCCCGCGGCGACCGAGATGACATGGTCGTTGGTGAGGATGTAGCCGCCCGCCCTGACGATCTGCCCCGACCCGGTGCCGGCCTGGGCGCCGCGGCTCGCCGAAATCTTGACGATCGATGGCAGGACCTGGTTCGCGACCGGGATCGCGGCGCACATCGCCGTGCCCGGATCCGCCCGGCCGGCCGCCGGCGAAGCGTCTGCTGTGCCGTCATCGCGCTGTACGACGACGAAGATCAGCGCGGTGATGATCGCGCCGAGGATCGCACCTGCCACGATCGCACCCGCCAGCTGGCGGGTGAGGCCTGCCGGCATCTGGACCATCTCGACCTCCTCCGCTCAGGAGTCGGAGCGCACCGATGGCAGGTCGTGCTCGACGCTCCCGTCGCCATCCCGAGGATAGGTTCGGCGGGCGTCCGGCATCTCACCCGATCCAGGTGATCCCGGCAAAGACACTGCGCGGTCGAAGTACAGGTACACCACGGCCGCTGAGGCGATCGGCATCGCCAGCGCGAAGAGCAGCGACGACACGACGTTGATCAAGGTGGCCGGAAGGTCCGTGCCGAGGAGCAAGGTGATTCCGGCGACCGGGCCGGCGATCAGGCCCAGCCCGACGATGATTGCGAGCGGTACGGCGGTTCGCCACCACCGGCCCCTGACCAGCATGCGGCTGCGGCGCAGCGCCGTACTTCCTCGGCAGTGTTCCGCCGCGGCCACAGGTACGGCGAACGCACGGCTGACCGCGTAGTAGACGGCCAACGGGATGGTGGCGACGAAGAGCGTGAGGGCTGCGATCACAGCGAAGTACTGCACGGCCGCCCGGGTCAGCGGCCTCCAGTTCGACATCACCTGGCGCAAGGCGAGCGTGGCCGTCACTGGGGCGCCGCGGTCCAGCTGGTCGAGCGTCGTCGTGACGGCTGCCAGCAGGACGACGTACGTCGAAATGGTCAGGAGCGAAACCGCCAGGGCAAGCAGAGACGCCCAGAACCCGGTCGCGGTCTCGGTCGGAGCGCCGAGGTCGACGGGAGCGTCCCGCCTGGCCGCCTGAAGATCGGCCAACGTGACCGTCACCAGGCTCAGGACGACGAAGGCCGTGGCGAAGCCTGCGAACAGGCCCGGTCGATGCCGGCACAACCGCAGCGCGGCAACGACCGCCTGGCCCCAGGCCCGCCGCCTCCGGGCCGGTAGCGGATCCGCGCCACCCCATCGCGTCCGGCTGGCCGCGAACCAGATCAGTACGACGAGCGCGGCGAGCAGCAGGCCGAGCAGCCAGGTCCGGTCGAGGGTCTCGCGGACCAGATTCGATCCGGTCGCGACCGCCGCACAGAAGGCGCTGGTGCTGCTCGGGCCCAGCAAAGTCCCGGCAGGCACGGTGTTGCTGTCGTCGCGCCAGGTCGCCTCGGCGTCCTGGATCGGCGCGGTCCAGGAGGTCTTCATGTTCGGCCCGGTCGGTCCGTCGAAGAAGGACCGCTGCCGCTCGCCCCACCGTCCCTCGAAAGCCAGCCAGGGGTACTGCTGCACGTAGTCCGCGCGGGTCATCGGTACGTAGGCGACGCGAGGTCTGAGTTCGGATCCTGGGTTGGTGGTGTCGTCACAGCCGAGTCCCTCCGAACCACGACCGAGGTAGAGCCGCCGACCGTACTTGTTGGCGTGCGAACCCGCGGCCGGATAGACGACCGGACGCGTTCCGTCGACGATCTCGAGCTTGGGGTCGCCCCATCGTGCGCGCTCGGCTCCGCCGTGCTGGCTGAATCCCACGGCGGTCGGATCCATGGTCAGGGCCGCCGCCGGCGTCGCCGCGTCGAAGACGAGCAGGATCGATTCCCAGTCGCCTTCGTGGGTGTTGTTGTAGTCGTTGAAGACGTAGAAGAACCAGTACTCCAACGAGATCTGGCCGGGGAACGCGGGGTCGCGGACGACATGGGCGTACACGGTTGCCGGGTGCGCCGCGTTGATGCGGGCCGACCATTCGGCATAGGTGCAGCCGGGGCGCAGCGGATCGCCGGGGAAGTCCAGGAAATGGCCCGGGAACCCGAGCCTGATGTCCTTGCCTTCCGGCTGCGGCTTGACCAGGTCAGGCGGTCGCCAGGGCCCGCGGAGCGCCACCTGCTGATCGCCCAGGACGGCTTCGACGTCGGTGGGCTGGAACTGCTCGCCGTTCGCGCAATTCGACGAGTCCTCCTGCAACCTGACGACAGGGGAGTAGCGCATGGCCAAGGTCTGCGCGGCGGCATCGTCGGGAGGACCAGCCGCGTCGGCCGGATCGGCCAAGCAGAGGAACATCACCATGGCCAAGGGCGCCGCTATTCCCTTCATGCCGACGCGCTCCCGGCTGTCCGTCGCCACCACACAACTGTCAGCAGGCCGACGATGACCGGCACCAGTTGTACGGCGACCCGCCACACGAGCAGCCCAGCCACGAGATCCGTCGCCTCGACTGCGGTGTGGTCCGATACGAAGGCCGCATAGGTCGCATCCAGTACCCCTGCGCCCATCAGCGGCAGACCGGTCAGCGGATAGACGACCATGAAACTGCAGACCATGACGACGAGCGTGGGACCGTCCAGCTCCACACCGACGAAAGCCAGGCAGAGGACGAGGACGCCGGCCTCCACGAACACCAACAACAGCTGGCTGAGAACGGCCAGCCAGCCACGCCGCCGCATCCTCTCCGCACTGTGCGACTGGAACGAGACCAGTCTCTGCTCCCAGCTCGCCGGGCCCTGACTCGCGGGTCGCACCCGCTGGAGCAATCGTCCGAGGAGGCGGCCGATCGTTGCCGCAGTACGCTCCGCGCGTACGGCGTACAGCAATCCGACGAGCAGCGCCGCCGCACCGGCACCGAAGAGCAGTGCGGACCATGCAAAGGGGGCGTAGAAACCTCGTGCAGCCCAGAAGATCGCGAAGCCCAGCAGTGGTGCAGCCAACCGCGCCACGTAGTAGATCAGCGTGCTGAGGGTCAAGCCGGACGCCGCGTCCGTGGTGTCGACGCCCCAGGACCGCAACATGGCGAGCCGTAGGACGACATCACCAGGGGATGGAGCGATCATGGCGACGGCGGCTGCTGCGACATCGTTGACCATCGCTCGCAGGTAGCTCAGACCGGCCACGAGAAGAGCGAGCGGAGCGGCGAGGACCGAGCGGCGGATCAGCATGGCGACCAGCAGCACCACGATCTGCCAGACGCTCAGGTGAGTGAGCGCGTAGCCGACCTCACTCCAGTCCACACCACGAAGCAGCCGCAGGAGCAACCAGCCCACGACGACGACGAGCAGGAGCCGGCCAACCCGGAGCAAAGGCTTCGGGATCTTCCGCCGAGCTGCTCTGTGGGTTGGCGTCGACCCGGCCACAGCTTCCAGCCTGCTGATCGGGAGCCAAGTCACCATCCCCCAGGAAGGGTGATGCTTCCCGATGCCGGGGGCAGCAGAGTCGTGCCGAAAGGGGCGTCCCATGGGCCACTACGTCATCCGGGTGCAGGGGGCCTTGTCGCGCGATCTGACCGACGCGTTCCCTTCGCTGACCGCCGATCCAGAGCCCGCGCAGACAGTCCTGCACGGCTACCTCGCCGACCAGGCGGCGCTGGCCGGCATTCTCAATCACCTCGACATGCTCGGGATCAACATCCTCGAAGTCATGCAAGTCCCGCCGGCCCGGCCGCCGAACAGTCCCTGACCATGTGGCCCGTCGTTGGTGCGGTCCTTCCACAGGCGATGGCGATTGCCTTGAGCCCGGTCCCGATGGTCTGCGTCGTGCTGGTACTGATGTCCGGCCGGCCGGTGCGAGCGGGACTCTGCTTCGCCGGCGGGTGGCTCGGCGCCCTGACCATCGCCATCGGACTCGTCGCTTGGCTCACCGACGCGGTCGCGGACGACCACGAGGAGGCGGCGCGGGACGGAACCGCGCTGCTCCAGTTGGCCGTCGGCATCTTGTTCGGAGCTCTTGCCGTCCGGTACTGGCGTAAGCGCCCGGCCCCTGGCGCACCTCCGCCACGGCCGGCAATCGTCGATCGCATCGCGACACTCTCCGCACCCGGCCTGGTGGTGACTGGAGCCGCCGCTGCCCTCGCGAACCTGAAGAACCTTCCGCTCGTCCTGAGTGCCGGCAGCTACATCGGAGGATCCGGTCTCGGCCCCGCCCCATTGATCGGTGCCGCGGCGGTGTTCGTCTCCGCCGCCTCGCTGACAGTTCTCGTGCCGCTGCTGGCGGTCGCGATCAGCGGACCGGAGAAGTCCGCACGGAGCCTGAAGATCCTCGAGACCTGGCTCTTGACCAACCTGAACACGATCACCGTCGTCCTCCTGCTGGTCCTCGCCACCGTCGTGATCGGCAACGGCCTCGACCTCTTCGGCTGACACGTCGATGCACAGACTGATCGGCAATTACCAGGTGTCGAAGTGAAGGATGTCGTCGAGCGGTTTGCGGGGTGCCGGCTTGAAGTTTGTGCCGATCGAGTACGCGGTGGGGATGAGGACGGCCTGGCGGAGGTTGTCCGGGAGCTTGAGTAGTTCGCTGATCTCACGCTCGTATCTGAGGTGCAACGTCGTCCACGCCGTACCCAACCCGCGGGATCGTGCGGCCAGCATGTAGCTCCAGGCGGCTGGGAGGATCGAACCCCACAGCCCGGCCTGATTCCCCTCCGGCAGGTTCGCGGCCTCGATGCACGGGATGACCAGAGCGGGCACGTCGCCCATGTGCTCACCGAGGTACGCCGAACTGCTCCGCACCCTCCCCTGCACGTCATCAGCGCTTGTCCCTGCAATGGCGTCGCGGTCGGCGAAGTACTGCTGGAGCGAGCGCCGGTAGTACTCACCGATGACGGCCCGCTTCTCCGGATCCGTGATCACCAGCCAGTGCCACGTCTGCCCGTTACCTCCTGACGGCGCCTGTACGGCGATCTCGATCAGCTCGCGAATCAACTCCCGCGAAACCGGCCGCTCGAGATCCAACCGCTTCCGAACGGTCCTGGTTGTCGTGAGCAACTGGTCGGGCGACAACTCGAGTAAAGACACCGCCGCAGTATTTCACCATCCCCGCCACCACGAGGCCCGTCTCACGGTACGACGTATCTCGCGGTCGGCTGGATCAGACGAGCCGTTGACGTGTGCTGTTGGGCGGGCCACTTTGGGAGGGATGGCCTTTTCGCGGCCGCGTCAAGGGGGAGAAATGAATCGGGTTCGCAGTGGCTGGTGGAAAGTCGAGGCATTCTTTGCTGGGTTGTTCGGATTGGCGGCGGTGGTTACCGCCGTCTTCCCGCGTTGGATCGAGGAGCTCGGGCTCGAGCCTGACGGGGGGAGTGGTAGTGCGGAGTGGGGGATCGTCGCCGTACTGGGGGTTGTCGCGCTGACGAGCGGGCTCTTGTCGCGAAGGCACTTCGTCGTACGTCGGCTCGCGGCTGAGAAGGGACCACGGTCGTGAGCCCCGCAACGAAGAAGACAGCAGCCAGGAAAGCAACCGCCGCTCGCCGGCGGCCGAAGAAGGACACCAAGAAACTGGTGGGGCGTTTCGCCCTCGACTTCGCCGCGGTGCACGTGGATGAGTCCGAGGAGTTGGGCGCTGCCGCCGTGGCGGCCGTGCCACCGGAGGAGAACCCCGCGCTGCTGAGGCTGCAAGCCCTGCAAGCGCGGGACGCCGTCGGACCGGAGGCCGTCGACGCCGGTCCGCTCGGCATGCCGGTGAATGCGGCGCTGCCCAACTGGACCCCGTTGGGCCCGCTGGCCGTGCCGAACGGACAGACGTACGGCGGCGCTCGCGTGCTGATCAGCGGCCGCGTGACCGCGATCGCACCACACCCCACCAACGGCGACACGATCTACATCGGCACCAGCCGCGGCGGCGTGTGGCGAACGGACGACGGCGGTCAAACCTGGGCAGCCCTCGGCGACGACCAGCCCTCGCTCGCCATCGGCGCACTGGCCATCGGCGTCGACAACCCGCAGGTTCTCTACGCCGGCACCGGCGAAGGCAACGTGCAGCTCTACAGCACAGCCTTCGCGTTGAACTCCGCCCCCGGTGTCTACCTCGGTATCGGCGTCGTGCGCAGCAGCGACGGCGGTACGACGTGGGTGAACAACGGTACGGCGCTGCTCGCCAACCACAGCTTCTACCGGATCGCGGTCGATCGCGCCGACGCCAACCACGCCTTCGCAGCGACGAGTCGTGGGCTGTGCCGGACGCTCGACGGCGTCACCTGGACAGCATTGTCAGGTGGCGGTCTTCCGGCGATCTCGGCATCCGTCATCGCGTGTACCGACGTACTGGTCGACACTGGTGACGCCACGGGAAACACTGTGTACGCGGCCTTCTTCGGTAGCGGCATCTACCGCAGTACGAACGCACTAGCCGCCAACCCCACGTTCACGCAGCTGACCAACGGTCTGCCGACCGGGTCATCCACGAGCCGCATCAGCTTGAAGCAGTCGGCCAGCAGCCCGGCCCACAAGTACGCGCTGATCGCGAAGAACGACGACACCTTCCTGGGCGTATACCGAACGAGTTCGGCCGCAGGAACGACGTGGCAGCTGTGCACCGACAGCCCGACCATCCAGCTGTTCGGCGCATTCACCAGCGACGTCAACGTCGATCCGACCACTCCCGACGTCGTCTACGTCAGCGGTGTCGAGCTGTACAAGTGCCAGCGCAACACGGTCACCAACACCTGGAGCGTCGCCAACATCGGGGGCGACATCCACCCCGACAGCCACACGTTCGGCTTCCACCCAACGCTGAACCAGCGGATCTACAGCGGCAACGACGGCGGGTTCTTCCTCAGCTCCGACGGCGGGACGACGTGGGACGACACGCCCAACGAGGGCCTGTGCCTCATGCAGTACGAGGCGATCGACAACCATCCGGTGTCGGACGCGCTCGTTCAGTGCGGCACGCAGGACAACGGCACCCAGCAGTACCGCAACAGCGCGGTCCACTATCACAGCGCGGACGGCGACGGCGGTTACTGCGTGATCAGCAAGGTGAACGGCAACAACCTGACCCACTCGTTCTTCTCGAACACGCCCAGGCTGAGCACGGCGGGCGGTGAGTTCGGAACCTATGTCCCGGTCTCCACCGGGTTGAACGGCAACGGCCTGTTCTATCCGCCGGCCGCGATCAGCCCGAACTCGGAACGGTTGGCGTGGGCAACCAATGTGATCAACATCGACGACGCGATGGGCAACGGCGGCTGGCCCGGTTCCGGAGTGGGGCTACCCGGGATCATCGGGAGAGTGTCGGCGGTGTCGTTCTCGAACGACTCGCTCATCTACTGCGCGACGACCAGTGGGCAGGTCTATCGCCTCGACCTGTCCGGCGGGACGTGGACGGCGCGCGTACTGCATGCCGCGCCGCTGCCCACCGCTCAGTGGATCTGGGACGTCCACAGCCTTCCCGGCGACGACAACACCGTCGTGGTCGCGTTCAGCGGGTTCGGCCTCGCCAACCATGTCTGGCGCGGCACTGTGCCCGCCTCGGGTACGGCGACCTGGACGGCGGTCAGCGGTGGCCTCCCCGACGTACCGATGTACGCGCTGAGCCTGGCGAGCACCACCGAATGGTTCGTGGGCACCGACATCGGCGTGTTCCGTACGACCAACTGCGGGACGAGCTGGGTGAACTACTCGCAGGGGTTGCCGAACACGGCCATCTACGACCTGCGCCGCCGTACGGGTGGAAATCTGTTGCGCGCGGCAACGCATGGACGTGGCTTGTGGGAGATCCGGACCGATCTGACCACGCAGCCGCTGGTCGACCTGTTCGTGCGCGACCACGTCATGGACAGCGGCCGCGCTCCGAGCGGGACCGCCACCGCTGCCTGGAAGGATCCGACGCGGTACGTCGACCTCGACGACGCGTGCTACTGGTGGGAATGCGCCGACATCAAGACCGACGCGCCACCGAACTGGCAGTTGCAGCCCACCGAGGTGAACTACCTGACCTTCGAGACCAAACTCGTGCACGAGAGTCCCGAGGCCGGCAACCAGAACCGGGTCTACGTGCAGGTGCACAACCGTGGACCGGTCGCCGCCGCCGACGTGACCGTGAAAATCATGGTGGCGGGAGCATCAGCGGGACTTCCCGACCTGCCCGCCGACTTCTGGACCACCTGGCCGAACAGTCCCGGCGACGCCAACTGGACGGCCGTCGGTTCGCCCCAGACGATCGCGACGCTCGAGCCGCTGCGACCGACCGTACTCGAATGGAACTGGACGCCGCCGGTCGGAGCGGACACCCACACCTGCATGCTGGTGGTCATCGACAGCCCATCCGACCCGATCCCCACCGCGGCCAAGGTGTTCGACATCGCCCAACTGGTCACCGCCGAGAAACGCGCCGGGCTCAAGAACCTGCACGTCGTCAACCTGCTGCCGAGTGTCTTCCGCCCGATTCCGTTCTACTTCTACGCGACCAGCACGCGGAAACTGCGCCATCTGATGCGGCTGCCCTCGCTCGACGATCCCGGCGTACGCCTTTCGATGTTGTTCTCCAAGGCGCTCAGCAAGCGTGTCCAGAAACTCGAAGGTGTGCGCGGGCTGACCAGCTCCAAGTTCTCCGCCGCCGATCTGAAGCGGTTGCAGAGTCGCTGGCTCGTGGACGAGATGCGTCCGGAGAAGTCCTGGGATCAACTGGTCAAGACGTTCGACCTGACCCGCCAGTACCGCGTCGGCCGTACGGCGGAATACGTCGACCTGCCGCTGACCATCAGAGCCAACAGCCGGGAGCAGATCCTCCTGCTGGCAACCGGCACCGACCAGCAGACCGAGACGGCACCGCGCTACGTCATCCAGCAACTGACCACCAAGGGAGAACTCATCGGCGGAAGCACCTTCATCTTCCACCAAGCCCAAGGCTGACTCGTCAGGGCCGCCGCGACCGGTACCTGAAGCCCGCACGGCTGAGTTGGTAGCGGCGGTCCGGCCTGGCCAGCCTTAACAGGACCAGCGGTATGCCGGCGAAGCCAACCAGGTAGTCCGGGTTGATCTGCCGAGGCGCTTCGGAGATCCACCCCCTGCCTTCCGCGGCGTCGACCCCATACGCGTCGACGAGCGACATCAGCTCGTTGGCCTTCACCAGTAGTTCGTCATCGGCCAGGGCCCGGCCGGCGTCCAGGAGGAACTCGGCGTTGCCGGCCAGCCCGTGGCACAGCGTCGGCCCGGCCCATCTAGCCGCCGAAGCTACGGAGCGGCAGATCGCTTGCAGGCTCTCAGCCGTCTCGGGCAGAGCGTGTAGGAACAGCCGACCGATGCCGGTCGCGCCGTGACACCAGAAGGGTGGGGATGGCCGCTGTCCCTCGGTCGCCGGCCAGGCGAGTCCGCTGTGAAAAGACACCGCCTGGCGAGTGATCCACGCCATCGCCATGGTCGCCGTACGCGCGTACTTCTGCTCTCCCGTAACCTCCGCAAGATCGAGGAGGGCGTCGGCGATGCCGGCGGCTCCGTGGGCGTAGCCGAGGTAGCTCTTGCCGCTGAGGTCGGCATACCCGGGTGGGATGCGCCAGTAGGCCTCACCGGGACCGCCTTCGCGCCGCTCGAGGAGTGCATCGCCGTACGCGACGGCCCGCTCGAGGGTCGTGGCGTCGCTAGTTTCGTCCCAGAGGAGGAGCTCGGTCAAGAGGCGGCCGGCGATGCCGTGGAACAGGTCGGGGGAGTCATCGGGCTGTGCGGCCGGGTGCTGACTCGCGCGGTGGGCCGCGGCTCGGACCAGTTCGTCGTCCGGCAAGACCTGGCCCGCGCGAAGAAGCGCCGCGACGACTCCCATGTCTCCGACATAGAGCCCGAAGGCCGGATCGCCCGGAATCGGCGGCAAGGCCTGAAGGGTACGCGCGCCGGCCCGAAGGACGTCCCGGTGCGTCTCCACCCCGAACTCGTCGACCAGCTCGGCCAGCGCGAGGATCGTGCCCGCCATGCCGGTGTTGATGTCACGACCGACGATTCCCTTGCCGACGAAGTACCTGCTGCGCCAGATCAGTCCGGCGTCGGTGGTTTCGGCCTCGGCACAGAGGAGGTCGCCTGCTCGGCGCGCCTGTTCAAGGGCACGCTCGGGCTCCACCAGCCGCCCAGTGACCGCGCCTGGCGGGTCGGCGGGCATGGCCGTTGCCTCCAGCAACGCCCGCCGTACGTCGCGAGCGGAACTGTAGCGATCGGCGCTGAGACATCGCGCCATCACGTCGATGAGCGGGCGTCTGGCTTCCGGATTGAGCTGCAGGGGTGGTCGATCCAGCAGGTTCTCGATGTACGGCGCGCGCGACGGTTCCGCGCCGGTGATCAGCAGATAGAGGACCGCTCCCAGCGCGTAGATGTCGTCGGAGACCGATGCGGTCGCGCCGCCCCTGCATTCGGGCGAGACGTAGCCGCGCGTCCCCGCGCCTGCGGGTCGCTCGCCGGAACCGATGGCATAGGCCAGCTCGAAGTCGATGAGCTTGATCCGGCCGTCGGAGTCGAGCACGACATTCGCCGACTTGAGATCGCCGTGGATGTGCCCGCGGTCGTGGATCGCGGCGAGGGCGTCGGCAATCGCTACGGCGAGCTCCACGACCCGCGCGGTGGACGGCAGCGAGCCCGTGGTCATCAGCTTGCGCACGTGCTGGTCGAGAGTCTCCCCGCCCAGGTCCTCGGTGACGAGGATCAATTCATCGCCGCTCTCGACCACGTCGTACAAGGTCGCCGTCACTCCCTGGCCCGTCAGGCGCTGCAGAAGCTCGACCTCGCGACGGAGCAGGATGCCCCCGTCCTCGACGGCGACATCGTGATCCGCGGGACGTCGCCGAGCGCGTTTGAGGACGCACACCCGTGGTGTGACCAGGTCAAGTCCCAACTGGACAACGGTGTCCGGCGACCGCGCCAGTATCGACACCGGCCGATAGCGTTCCGCGACTGTCGCCCCGAGCGAGTACGTCGAGCCAAGGCCGCGGGCCTGAAACGGGTCGCTCACCCAGTACGGCGCTGTGGGCGCCGTACCGCGTCGATCCGGGATCAGGCGGCCGTCCGGGGCGACTACCGCGAGTACGACTTCACCGAGGCGGGTCTGCATGCACAGGTCGCCGAAGCCGCCGTACCGGTAGAACACGACACCGCCGTCAGCCACCGGACGATCCGATGGTATCCGCGGGCCGCGCAGGCCGCGGGTGGCCTGATCCAGAGCGATCGCCAGATCCACGGCGGAGGAGTCGTCGCGCGGATAGGCCGTGATGAACTTCCCGACTTGCGACAGCCCCGCAGAGCCTCGATTCAGTCCGCCGAGCCAGGCCGCGGATCCGACGACCTTGAATGCGACGCCCGCGTCGACGAGCGGAGGAAGTACGCGCCGAAGAGTCTCCGCCGCCGTCGACACATAACTGGAGACGTGAAGCTTCCAGCCCTGTTGCTGAAGCGCGGTATCTGCGGGCAGCGCGAAGATCCACGGGTGCAGGGAGTCTTCCGCCGGCGTCACCCGCCACTGATTCGTACGCTCGCCGACCGCCTTTGCTACCGCGTCCAGAAGCCAGCGGTCGGTTGCCTCACGCGTCAGGTGCGTCAATCTTGATCGTCACGAAGCAGGTGGGTCCGCAGATGGTCGCGATGCAGGTGAAGTCGTTGCACCCGGCCGTGTGGATGCAGCTGGTCGGGTCGTCGTCCGCCGCCTCGAAGCTTTCGGCACTCGAGCGCACTCCCTGAATGGCCTGCGAATACTCGTCGACCGCACCATCGGGAATGTCGTTCTCGGCCAGGACGGCCGCCGGATCGTCAGCGAGTCGCTGCCGGAACTCTTCGTCTGTTTCAGCTTGGGCCACGAGCTGCGCCAGGCGCAGTCTGACGGTGACTACATCGTCGGGCATGCCTACTTCACCCCCCGCAACGAGATACGTATACCCACCGTAGTGATCTGGATCACACGCGTCAATGCAGCACCGGCGCTGCCTGGCCCACAGAACGCCGGGCTCGGGGTCAGCGGGGGAGTAGGTCGGCGGCTTGGAGTTGTTGCCAGATCTCGGATTGGTCGACGACGGTGACGCCGAGTTTTTCGGCCTTGGTGAGTTTGGCGGCGCCGACGTCGGCGCCGGTGATGAGCAGGTCGGTGCTGGCCGAGACCGACGAGGCGATGGTCGCGCCGGCCCTCTCACAGAGTCGCTGGAAGGCCGGGCGGGCGACCTTTTCGCCGGAGCGTGGGTCGCTGATGGCGCCGGTGACGACCACTGTCTTCCCGGCCAGCGGTGCACCGGCCGCGACGACCGGTGGCAGGTCTTCCTCGCGTACGTCGAGCGAGACGCCGGCCGCGCGGAGTCGTTCGAGCTCGGGTCGTAGCCGGGCGAGGTGTTCGATCAATGAGGCGGCGACCTTTTGGCCGATGTCGTCGACGGCGACGAGTCCGTCGACGCCTGCGTCGGCGACCTCTTCGAGGGAGGCGAATCCGGCCCGGCACAGCCTGGCCGCGGTGCCTTCGGACGCCATCGGGATCGCGAGGCCGATCAGAGCACGGCGGAGGCCGACCTGGCGGCTCGCGTCGATCGAGTCGATCATCCGGGCGGCCGAGACCTCGCCGATGCGGTCGAACTTCAGCAGCTCTTCAGCGGTCAGCTGGTAGAAGTCCGACGGGTTCTCGAGGATCCCGGCGTCGGCCAGTCGTTCGATCCAGACCCCGCCGATGGCGTCGATGTCGGCGGCTGCCCGGGACGCCCAGTGGATCAGCCGCCGTACGGTCTGGGCGGGGCAGGAGACGTTGGTGCAGAACAGTTCGCGGCTGTTGCCTTGCTCGGTCAGGGGCTGCTCGCACGACGGGCACACGCTCGGCGGCACGATGTCCCGCTCCGCTCCGGTGCGCTTGGACGCGTCGAGGACGCCCGCGACGAACGGGATCACGTCACCAGCCCGGCGTACCAGGACCGTGTCGCCGATCTTGATGTCGCGGGCGCGGATCACTTCCTGGTTGGCCAGCGTTGCGCGGGTGACCGTCGTACCGCCGACGAAGACGGGCTCGAGCCAGGCGACCGGCGCGATCTTGCCGGTCTTGCCGACGTCCCAGACCACGTCGGCCAGCACGGTCGTCTTCTCCTCGGCGGCGAACTTGTACGCCAACGCGCCGCGCGGCGAGCTGGAGCGCGTGCCCGCGGCGGCGAAGGCGTTGCGATCGGCCAGCCGCAGCACGGCGCCATCCAGGTCGTAGTCGAGCTCGTTGCGTTCCTGCTCGATCGTGGAGATCACCGCCTGCGCCGCCGCGGCGTCATTGCAGTGCCGCATGCCGGCGACGGTGAATCCCATCGTCTGCAGCGCGCGCTCGAGATCGGCGTCGGCGTCGTCTCGGTCGCTGAGCAGGTCGAAGGCCAGGAACTGCAGACGTCGCTCGGCGACGGTGGCCGGATCCTTGGCGCGCAGCGTGCCGGCGGCGGCGTTTCTCGGGTTGATCAACGGCTTGTCGGGGTGGGCGGCGTTGTAGGCGGCGAAGGTGGAGCGCAACATGACCGCCTCACCGCGGACCTCGGTGCGATCCTGTACGTCGAGCCGGTCGGGAACTCCGTCGGTGAGCGCCCGCACGAGCGGGGTCACGTCGTCGCCGGTCGTCCCGTCGCCGCGGGTGACCGCTCGGGCCAGCCGCCCGTTCTCGTAGACCAGGGCCAGGGACAGGCCGTCCAGCTTCGGCATGACGACCACCGGCTGGCCGGGAAAGCGGCTGAAGAAGGCCTCGACCTGTTCGGGGCGGGTCGCCTTCTCCAGTGACAGCATCGGCCGGGAGTGCCGGACGGGCGCGTGCAGCACCGCGGGCGCACCCACCTGGTCCAGCGGGTTCGGATCGGGCGCCAGCTCCGGCTTGGCATCGATCAGTGCCCGCAGCTCGTCCTCGATCGCGTCGTACTCCGCGTCCGCCACCGTCGGCGAACCCCGGTAGTAGGCGTCACGCAGTACGACGATCTGATCGGCAAGTTCCTGAATGCGCTCCCCAACGTCCACAGGCCAGGACACTACCCGGGTACGCCGACAAACCGCGTCAGCTCGGGTAGCGGGCGATGAGGGTGTCCATTGCCTCGTCGATGGTGTGGTCGATCTGGCGCCGGGCCGGGTCTTCGTCGTGCCAGGCGATGATCTCGCGGGCACCCGTTTCGAACGGGATGGTGGCAACGAAGTCCGGGACCACCTGCCGGAGCTTGGTGTTGTCGAAGACCGCGGAATGGGTCTTGTCGCCGAGGAGGCTGTCGCCCCACGCGGGGTTGACGGCGGCGATGGCGTCCGACGGGACGTGGACGATCTGTGCCGACGTCCCGGCCGCGGCGGCGAGCGCGTTCGCGATCTGGTCCCAGGTGAGGACGTCGTCGGAGGTGATCTGGAAGGCGTCACCGAGGGTGCGCGGGTGGCCGAGCAGCGGGACCAGTCCGCGGGCGAAGTCGCGATGGTGCGTCAAGGTCCACAGCGAGCTTCCGTCGCCGTGTACGACGATGGGCCGGCCGCGGCGCATCCGCTCGACGATCGTCCAGCCGCCGTTGAACGGGATCAGCGTGCGGTCGTAGGTGTGGGACGGCCGCACGATCGTCACCGGGTAGCCCTCGTCGCGGTACAGCCGGGTGAGGAGGTCCTCGCACGCGATCTTGTTCCGCGAGTACTGCCAGAACGGGTTCCGCAATGGGGTGGACTCGGTGATCGGCAGGCGGGTCGGTGGTGTTTGGTACGCCGAGGCGGAGCTGATGAACACGTACTGGCCGACGTGTCCGCGCAGCGCATTGGTGCGAGCGCGCACCTGGTCCGGCGTGAACGCCAGCCAGTCGACGACGACATCGAAGTCCTCGGCGGCGACGGCCGCGAAGGCCACTGGGTCGTTGATGTCGGCGGTGAGTTGGCGTGCCTCGTCCGGGAGTGGGCGGGTCGAGGTCTTGCCACGGTTGACGACCGTCAGGTCGAGCCCCGATTCGATGGCACGCCAGGAGCACGCCGAGCTGATCACACCGGTCCCGCCGAGGAAGAGCACACGCAGGGCAGTCATCGAAGAAGTCCTCCTGATCGCAGTGCCATGAACGCCGTACGGTCAGTCGACCACGGCAGGCGGCACGTCCTTGCCGACGAGGCGTGTCGTCTCGTGTTTTCGGGGGAGCATCAGGGCCGGCACCAAGGTCAGCGCGACCAGTGCCCACGCGACCCAGTAGGTGTGCGAGAACGCCGAGGCGGCGTCGACCAGCCCGCGCGCGATGGCGGCCGGGTCGATGTGGAGCTGGGCAAGGTTCTCCGGGCGGGTGTTGGACAGGATCGCCGCCTGGGTCTCGCGGAGTCCGTCGCCCAGCCCGGGGATGCTCTGCGTGCCGGGGATGATCGGTGAGTCGTTGAGCTGGTTGGTGAGGATGACGGACATCGTCGCCACACCGCACGAGGAGGCGATCTGCTGGCTGATGTTGAGCAGCGTCGAGCCGCGCGCGACCTGGGCGCCGGAGAGGGTCCGCAGGGCCGAGGTGAACAGCGGCATCATCGTGGCGCCCATACCGAAGCCCATCACGACCAGCATCCCGATCAGCAACGGGTACGGCGTGGTGGCCGTGACCTGGGTCAACCCGAACATGCCGACGACGATCAGCGCGATGCCGAAGGGCGCGATGCGTCCCACCGGGAACTTGTCGACCAGCCTCCCCGCGATCGGCATGGTCACCATGGCCCCGAGTCCTTGGGGCGCGACCAGAAGACCCGCGTGCAGTGTCGACTCACCGCGGATCTGCTGGAAGTACGTCGGCACCAGCAGGAGCCCACCGAAGAACGCGGCGGCGAACAAGAACATCGTCACGATCGACACGGTGAGATTCCGGTCGCGGAACAGCCGGAGGTCGAGCAGCGGGTGCTGCGGCCGGAAGGAGTGCCAGACGAAGGTCGCCATCAGTAGTACGCCGATCAGCGTCGAGACCCACACGCGCGGCGCGCCGAAGTCGCCGCCCTCGGCGGGCAGCGAGGAGATGCCGAAGAGGAACAGCGCGAGCCCGGGGGACATCAGCGCCATGCCGAGGAAGTCGAACGACTCCGACGGCTCGGGGCTGTCCTTGGCCAGCGCGAACCAGGCGTAGACCAGCGCGATCGCGCCGAGCGGCACGTTGATCAGGAAGATCCAGTGCCAGCTCGCCACCTGGATCAGCCAGCCGCCCAGGATCGGTCCCAGGATAGGGCCGAGCAGCATCGGTACGCCGAGGATGGCCATCAGCCGGCCCATCCGGTGTGGTCCCGCGGCCCGGGTCATGATGGTCATGCCGAGCGGCATCAGCATGCCGCCGCCCAGTCCCTGCAGGACGCGGAAGCCGATCAGCATGTCGATGCTCGACGCGGTCGCACACAGCGCCGATCCGGCGGTGAACAGGAAGATCGCGGTCATATAGAGCCGCTTGGTGCCGAACCGGTCGGCCGCCCAGCCGGTCAACGGAATCACGGTCGCGAGCGCGAGCGTGTACGCCGTGACCGTCCAGGCGACATGGGAGTAGGCGATCGGACTCTCGGGCGTACCGAACTCGTCCTGGAAGGTCGGCAAGGCGACGTTGACCACGGTGATGTCGAGAATCGACATGATGGCCCCGAGCACCACCACGCCGGCGATCTTCAGCACGGCGGCGTCGATGTTGTCGGGATAGTCGGACTGGGCAGCAGGCTGGCTCACGATCGGTCCCCCTCGGCACGAAACCCGTCCCAGCCGACATTACGCGCCGATCCGCGCCGAACACGAGCAGATTTTTGACCGCCTGCCGTGAGCTGTCAGTCGATGGTGGTGGGGTGGAGGTCGACTCCGCCGTTGGAGGCTTGGTGGAGGGCTGCGCGGTCGCCGTGGTCGATGATGGTGAGGTCTCCGCTTGCCCCGTCCACCACGATCCGGCGGCCGCAGCCGTCAAGACACTCGAACAGCAGACCAGCAGGGCTGGCCGTGCACTCCATCCGATGCGTTCTGGCCATACGTCATGACAACACCGCGCACCCGCACGCGCAATCGCACCCGGCATGGCACGGTTCGCGGGGAGTGCCGCACACCTGGTGTGGCAAAAGCACGGGGCCGACCCCCGGCAAGGCCTGGCTGCGGGCGAGCCGCAGCAATGCCTGGGCCGCCTGCGGAGCGTTTTCACCCGTCGCGGACATCCGTGCCGCGATCATCCCGGCCACCAGCGGCGTCGAGAACGACGTACCACTCCAGTTCGCGATTCCCTCGAAGTGCCGGTGCTCGTGGGGCTCTTCGATACACGTGTAGTCACCGACCGCGAAGGCGTTGACCAAGTCCACGCCGGGAGCGTAGACGTCGACCCAGCCGCCGTAGTTGGAGAAGTACGCGCGCCTGTTGGCGTCCGCGGACAAGGCGCCGACCCCGATCACCCACGAGTACGCCGCCGGGAAGGTCGGCAGCCGGGTGTCGTCATTTCCGGCCGGTGCGACCACGACGACGTTCAGGTTGCGCAAACGCTTGTCGTAGAAGGCGTCGAACGTGAGCATCGGGAGATGGAGCCGGGTGCTGCCGTCGAACTCGCAGACGATGACGTCCGCGCCCAGGTCGAGCAGGTCGCTCATCCGCCGGATGATCTCGTCCTCGTAGGCCATCCCCGCGTCCTCGTGCAGGTAAATGGGCTCTGCCCGCTTGACGCAGACCTCGGCCTTCGGCGCCGTACAGCGAACACAACCGGCCACGAACGTCCCGTGGCAGGCATACGGGCGGATCTCTCCGGTCGTTGCGTCGTAGGGGTTCTCGGCGTCACCGTGCACGCCGGCCATCCACGGCCACATCAGCGGCGCAGCCTCGATCAGGCCCTCGTCCACGACACCGACCAGCACGCCGTCGCCGTCCCATCCGTGCTTCCCGCAACAGATCCCGCTGCTCACCGGCGGCATCGGGCTCACCGACTTGCTCGGCACCTCGGCCGGCTCCGTCGCCGGACAGGGATGCCCGTTGCCGCACAACGGGAGCGCATGGTTCGGAGTCGCCGTCCCGATGCCGACTCGCTCGTCCAGGCGACGCAGAACGTTAGGTGCCGACAGTGGATCGTCATCGTCGGGTCGTTCGCCGTACCCACGGCCGACCTCCTTGCCGCCATACCTCGCCCGCCCCGACTTCGCCGACGCGAGGGTTCGGCCGTAGCGCCACACCAGGCCGGTGACACCGTCGATCACGGGTAGCAGATCGATCCCGACTTCCTCGGGAATGATCGGCCCGCTTTCGTCACCCGGCGGCGCGTTCCGCAGTGCGTAGAGCACCAGGTCGACGTCTCCGGTGCGGACGAGAATGGTGTCCCGGCGGTAAAAGTATTCGACGTACTCCAGTTCCTCCCAGTTGTGTGGGTAGGCGGCCGTCGTACCGTGCCAACGCTGTGGCCCGTCACCTTCGGAATCCGCCAGGATGAGGCGTAGCGCGTCTTTCAAGCGTTGGAATGCTGTCATTTCGTCCCCTCCGCCACGGTGATTGATTGCGTATTACGATCGGACAACGTCCGGGTATGGGGAGGGCAGGTTGTGCTGTGGATGCCGACGAGCTGCACGCGCTTGCGCTCTCGCGACCCGCTGACGCCCTCAGGCTCGCGCGCGACGTTCTCGCGAACTCGCCGTCGGACGCCGAGGCGGCGGCGGCCCACCACGCGGCGGGCGTCGTCCTCCGCGACTTCGGTGACATCCACGAGGCGGTGACGGAGCTCAAGGCGGCGTCCCGGCACATTCGCAAGGCTGCCGATCCGGACCGGGAGGCAGAGATCCTGGCGACTCTCGGCGTGGCCCTGGTGATGGCAGGTCACACCAACCGTGGGCTGGCCGCGCTCGACTCGGTCGTGCCGGGCCGGACCGGTGTGCTGGCCGGGCGCATCCTGATCCGCCGAGCCTGGGTGCGGGGAGCGCTGCTCGGTCACTATGCCGAGGCGCTGGCCGACGCCGAGCAGGCTGTCGCGTTCCTGAGCGACACCGGTGACCTGGTCTGGGAGGCCCGGGCGCTGACGCACCGCGCGATGGTGTTGCTCGCGATGGGCGCGATCGAGCGCGCCGACGAGGACTACGCCCGCAGCGAGGAGCTGTTCGCGAAATCTGGTCAGCAGGTCGAGTACGCCGACACCCGGCAGGCGCGTGGTGCCGCAGCATTCGCGCGTGGTGACCTGCCGACGGCGATGCGGTTCCTCGACGACGCACAACGGCTGGTCGACGAGCTCGGCGTCCTCGAGCCGGACCTGTTCGCCAACAAGTGCCTGGTCCTGTTGGCGGCCGGCTTGGCGCGTGACGCACTCACGGAGATCAACAGCGCGCTCGAGCGGATCGAGCAGCAGCGTGGCTCGGCGGTGCGACGCGCCGAGTTGCTTTATTGCGCCGGACTGGCGGCGCACGCCTCCGGCGCTCTGGACCTGGCCGAGAGCCGAAGTCGCGACGCGATGAAGTTGTTCCGCCGCCAGCAGCGTCCCTGGTGGGCGGCACGCGCGGAGCTTGCGCTGATCCAGTCCCGCTACGCAGGAGGCGACCGGACGGCTCGTCTCCTGCGCACCGGACGACGGCTCAGCGCCGAACTCGACGGCCTCGACCCGGACCTCGCGGCCGAGGCGCATCTGCTGACCGGCTGGCTCGCGCTCGCGCGGTCCGACGCGACGGAAGCCCGGCATCACCTGAAGGTCGCGGCCGGAGCCCGGAACCGCGGCCTGCGGGCGCGCGGTGCCGGCTGGCTCGCCCAAGCCGCGCTGCACCGAGGGGACGGCCGGTCGCGCGCGATGCTGGCCGCCTGCCGCCAGGGACTGAGCCTGATCGAGATCTACATGCGAACCCTCGGCGCCACCGAACTGCGCGTGCTTGCCACCGCCCAGGGTGCCGAGCTCGCCGCGATCGCACTCCGGTACGCCGTCCAGCGCGGCAACGCCCGCCAAGTCCTCGAATGGAGCGAACGCTGGCGTGCCACCGTGCTCGCCATCCCACCCGTCCGGCCGCAGGCGGGCGATGACCTGGTCGCCGACCTCGCCGCGCTGCGCAGCCTGACCCATCGGCTGGAGGCCGGCTACGACCAGCGGCTCGGATCCGGCCCGCTGCAGCGCGAGTGCCGCCGCCTCGAATCCGTCGTACGCCGTCGGGTGCTGCTGACGCCCGGGGCCGCTGGTGGCCGGCCCGACCGGTTCCACAGCGCAGACCTGCTCGATCGCCTCGGGGACCGCAGCCTGGTCGAGCTCACCGACGTCGACGACCAGCTGTACGCCATCGTGGCGGCGCGTGGCCGGGTCCACCTCAAGCCGGTCGGTCCGACCCAGCAGGCGACTCATCGGCTGTCCCACGCGCTGTTCGCCCTGCGCCGCGAAGCGGCCGGCCGCGGCACGCACGAACTCGACCTCGATGAGATCGGAGTCCGGCTCGAGACCGCGCTGCTGGGCGAGGCGGTCAAGCACCTGGACGACGGCCCAGTGGTCGTCGTACCGACGGGCCGGCTACACGCGGTCCCGTGGAGCCTGCTGCCCTCGTTACGGCACCGCCCGACCTCGGTGGCCCCATCGGCCGCGGCGTGGCTGCGCGCACAGAACGCCGTACCGCCGGCCACTGATCGGGTGGTGCTGATCGGTGGTCCCCAGTTGTCGACCGGTTTGGAGGAGGTACGGCGGCTCGCGGAGCTGTACCCGGACGCGGTCGTGCTCACTGATGCCGATGCGACCGCGGAAGCCGTGCTGGAAGCGATGGACGGGGCGTCGTTGGTGCATGTCGCGGCCCACGGCAGGTTCCGCGCCGACAGCCCGCTGTTCTCGGCGCTCGAACTGGGAGACGGGCCACTCACTGTGTACGACCTCGAACGGCTGGAACGGGCGCCGCACCGAGTGGTCCTGTCGAGTTGCAGCTCCGCGCTCGGTGGACCCAGCGGTGCGGACGAGCTGCTCGGTCTGGTCAGCGCGTTGGTCGCACTCGGGTCGTCCGGGGTGGTGGCGAGCGTCGTACCGGTGAACGACCCGGCGACGGTGCCGCTGATGCTCGGCCTGCATGGCAGGCTGCGGGCCGGGGACGATCTTGCCGAGGCGCTCGCCCAGGCCCGGGCATCCGCCGGCGTCGGCCGATCGGCCCGTACGGCGGCGCAGTCCTTCATCGCACTGGGAGCTTGAGCGGCATTGGGAGCCTGAGCGCGGATCACAGCCGCACCCAGTCGGTGACCACTCGCCCGGTCGCCGTGTCGCAGCGCAGTCGAACCGGACCGGCGGGCAGCGCCGGCAGTTCGAAGAAGCCCGATTCGTTGACGGTGACGCGGTACTCCGCGCCGTCGGAGACTTCGATGCGAACCTCGCCCGCACTGGGCGGCAAGATCTGGCCGACCACTTGGTCGTGCATCACCTCCAGCTCCATCGACAGCGGCGTGGAGCTGAACACCAGCACGCGGGTGTCATCGGGGTCGGCCCGGTTCGCGAGAGCCGGCTCGAGCGAGGAGTCGAAGGTCAGGGTTGCCAGCAGGTCCTCGTCGATCGTCTGCCAGGACAGGGCGCCCGCGGCGTGCTCGGCGATCGTTCGTGCCAACGGTGCGGTGTCGCGGACGGCTTCGGAAAGATCGTCGAAGAGGCGCTCGTCGTCATCCCAGCGTCGCTGCGTCATGCCGATCACCTCCTGACGGTTCGGGGCGGTCCGCCGCCATGTAGGCCATGACCGGCGGCGATCTGCGCAATCGTTCGAGTGCGCGCGACCTGGTCGGCCCGATGCTGCCGACCGGAATACCTGTGCTTTGGCTGATCTCGACGTACGACGGCTGCGGATCTTCCATCAGCAGCAACAGCAGCTCTCGCTGGCGGCTCGGCAGCTCGGCCAGTCCGGCCAGGAGGACCTCGTGCCGCTCAGCCCGGAAGATGCGTTCCTCCGGTTCACCACTGTCGGCCGCGATCGACTTGTGCTCGGGATCCAGCGGGTCGTTGGGGCGTTTGGAGGACAGGTGCCGGATCGACTCGCGACGTGCGGTCGTGATGATCCATCCCGCGATGGCCTGCGGTTCCTGCAGGCTGCCCAGGTGCTCGACCAGCCGAAGCCACACGGTCTGCGCGACGTCCTCGGTTTCGCTCGGCGTCAGCCGGAACCGCCGGATGACGGATACGAGCAACGGTGCGTACCTGCCGACGAGCTCGCGCCACGCCTGCTGTTCGCCACCGGTGGCGGCGACCACCAGCGCTGTGACCGGTGTGGCGTCATCTTCCATTCCGGCTCCCGGGTTGGGTCCGCTGTGCATCCCGTTGTGCTGGTGACCTGGCGGCGACATCTCCCCCTGATCATGCCGCCGCCAGGCGGCGCCGACGCACCCCACTCGACCCCTCCTCCGGGTGCCGTGCATCCGCGCGTTGCAGGCTCCGCGTCCTCAGGGACGGCGGAGCAGGAACATCGGGCCCTCGCTGAACGCGGCCATCTCGGTCAGCACGCCGAGCGTGTTCCGGTACGTGATGACCACGAGGAGCTTGTAGGCGCCCGAGTCCGGCGGTACGTCGGACGGCAGCGTGCTGACCGGGACGGTGATCTTCGTGCTGTACGCGGGCCCGCCGTTGGCGGCCTCGGTGGCGGTGCCGATCAGCTTCTCGGGACCGGGCCCCATCGACTCCGCGTACACCTTGATGGTCCACTTGCCATCGAGCAGCGCGGCCGTGGCCGGCGGCGTGACGCTCCACTTGACGGTCACGTCGAACGGGAACTGGTCGTCGACAACCCGGTTCGGGTTACCGTCATGATCGATGATCGCTACCGCGGTCACTGCGCCGTCGAGGCCCGGAAGGCCATCGAAATCAGTCTCTGCCATGCTGGGTTTCCCCCAAGTTCGGGCCCCTCCTGTTCAGGGCTCTCATTGGGACAGACCGCGTGAGCAGACCGCCAGATACATCCAATTACCGAACTTCTCCACACTCACCGCTTGAAGCAATCATTCGCATTCGAGCCAGCGGGTGCGGAGCTGGAAGGCAGCGGATTTGGGTCGGCGGTCGCGAGTGAAGACGCCTTTCTTGTTGCCGTCGACGCGGAAAACGCCTGGCATTGTGGCGAAATCGGCGAAGGTCCAGACCTGTTCGCCGACCACTGCGTCGACCCGGTCGAAGACGCGGTGATACACGTCGAGCAGCTCGGTCTGGTACTCCTCGGTCCACGGGCTGGGCACGATGTCACGGAGGCCGGGATAGGTGTCCGCGCCGTACTCGGTGATGATGATGGGCTTGCCGTGCAGCTCGGCCCATTGGCGCAGTTCGGTCTCCAGGGAGGTCTCGGCCGTCTGCAGGTCGCCGGGACCGAAGTACCAGCCGTAGTAGCGGTTGAGCAGGACGACGTCGAACAGGTCGGTGATCACGCACTGGTCCGGCGGTGCGAGCAGTGCGTTGGCGTAGGCCACTGGCCGAGTCGGGTCGAGGCGGCGGGTTTCCGCCACCAGCGGGGCAAAGTAGTCACGCGCTTCTGGCTGGACGTTGTCGGGTTCGTTGGCGACGCACCACAGCACGACGCTGGGATGGTTCTTGTCGCGAGCGACCAGTTCCTGGATCGCCCGGAGATGATTGTGCTGGGTGTCGTCGCTGACCCTGTCCGCTGCGAAGGTCGGCACTCGTTCGCCGGACTTGAAGACTCCGCCGCCGATGTTGAGGTTGAGGCCGACGGCCGGCGTCTCGCCGATGACGACCACGCCGTGCCGGTCGGCGTAGTCGAGAACGTCCTCCGCGTGCGGGTAGTGCGACGTACGAAAGGAGTTCGCGCCGATCCAATCGAGCAGCGCGAAGTCATGCACCATCAGTACGTCGTCGTGCCCCTTGCCGCGGACCGCCGCGTCCTCATGCTTGCCGAATCCCTTGAAATAGAAGGGCGTTCCGTTGATCAGGAACTGCTTTCCGCGTACCTCGACCGTGCGTACGCCGACCGGCTGCCGGTAACTGTCGACGACTTCCCCGGACTGGTTGAGCAGCGAGGCCTCGAGCTCGTAGAGGTACCCGTCGCCAGGGGCCCAGGGATGTACATCGGGCACTCGCAGAAAGCCGGCCGAGCCGTCGGCGGAGGCAACTTCGGAGCCTGAAGCATCGCGCAGCACCACGCGGACGTCGCCGGTACTGTCCACCCGATAGTCGATCACGCCGGTGGTGTCGTCGAAGCTGGTGGTCACGGTGATGTCGCTGATGTACGCCGGGGGAGTGGTGTAGAGCCAGACCGGCCGGTGCAGTCCCGCGTAGTTGAAGAAATCGTGGAAGTAGCGCTGCACCCGCCGGCCATCTGGCCGCTCCTCGATGGTGCCCGGCGGGATCGTCGACCAGCTCAGTTCGTTGTTCATCACGACCGTGACCCGGTTCTCAGCTCCTGGTCGGAGGTGCTCGGTGACATCTGCTTCGAAGGGGGTGTAACCGCCTTCGTGCTCGGCAACCTCCGTGTCATTGACCCAGACGATCGCGCGGTGGGTTGCGGCATCGAAGCGCAGTACGACGCGCTGGTCTGCCCACTGATCCGGCACCCACACGCTCGTCTGGTACCAGGCATCGCCGACGTGATCCCGGACTGCCGTGTCGGGGTAGATGTCGTTGTAGCTGGCCGGCACCGGCATGTCCTCGGCGGCCGCGAGGGTCGAGCGCCACCAGCCTTCGGTGCGGCCGGCTCCCTCGGCATCGAGCCGGAATCGCCACAGGCCGGCCAGTGACCGTCGTTCGCGGGTGGGTCCGTCCTGCGGACGAAGCATCTTCGGTTTCTCCTTATTTCAGGCCGGTATTGGCGATGCCCTGGATGAACTGTCTCTGCAGGGCCAGGAAGAGCAGGACGATCGGTGTGACGACGGTGACGGCACCGGCGAGCAGCAGACCGTAATTGGTGCCGTTGGCACCTACCGAGAAGAGCGCGAGCGCGACCGGCAACGTGTAGTGGTCTTCGGTCTGTGCGATCACCAATGGCCAGAGGAAGTTGTTCCACTGGCCGAGGAAGGTCAGGATCGCGAGTGTCGCCAGCGGGGGCCGGCAGAGCGGGACGATGACTCTGAGGAAGATGCGGGCGTCGCCGGCGCCGTCGAGGCGAGCAGCTTCGAGCAGCGAATCCGGAATGTCCCGGATGAACTGGCGCATGAGGAACACACCGAGCGGTGCCACCAGGAAGGGCAGGATCAACCCGAGATAGGAGTTGCTCAGTCCCATGTTGCTGACGAGGACGAACAGCGGCACGAAGGTGGTGACGCCGGGGATGATCAGCATCGTGAGGACGAGGCCGAACAGGAGCTTCTTTCCGGCGAACTCCAGCTTGGCAAAGGCATAGCCTGCCATCGAACTGAAGAGCAGATTCCCCAGCACACACGTCACGGCGACCACCGTGCTGTTGACGAAGTACAGCGCGAAGTTCTGCTTCGACAGCAACTGCTCGAAGTTTCCGATGGTCGGAGAGCGGGGCAGCCAGACGCTGGGATTCGCGACGATCTCGCCGGTCGGCTTGACCGATCCCAGTAACATCCACGCGAACGGCGCAAGTGTCGCGAGCAGTCCTAGCGCCAGAGCGCCGTACAGGAGTACGCGGGCGGGCCTCATGTCATGCCTTCGCTCGGAAGATACGGAATTGCAGGAGGCTGAGCAGTGCGATCGCAGCCACCAGCACGTACGACGCGGCGGAGGCCATCCCGTAGTTGCCGAAGCCAAACTGCTCGTAGGCGTAGTAGCTGATCGAAGTCGTGCTGCCCAGCGGGCCACCACTCGTCATCACGAACGGCTCCTCGAAGAACTGCAGATAACCGATGCTCAGCAGTACGGCGACCACCAGGGTCGTCGGTCTGAGCAGCGGCAAGGTGATACTGCGGAAGGCTTGCCAGCGAGTGGCGCCGTCAACGCGGGCCGCCTCGAGCAAGTCCGCCGGAATGGACTGCAGACCGGCCAGGAAGATCACCATCGGGATGCCGAAGTGACGCCAGACCGCCATCAGGATGAGCGCGGGCATGGCCCAGTTCGGGTCGTTCAACCAGTCCGGCCCGTGGATCCCCGCGACGGCCAGGACTGAGTTGATCATGCCGTCCGGCTCGTAGAGGTACCTCCACACCACCGCGACCGCCACAACGCTGGTCACCACTGGAGCGAAGTACCCGACCCGGAAGAGTCCCTTCGCGCGCCGGATTCCCGAGTTGAGTGCGACGGCGATCGTCAGGGCGATGATCATCGTCAGCGGGATTCCCACCACGACGAAGTACAGCGTGTTGACCGCCGCCCGCAGAAACGTCGGATCCTGGAAGAGCGCGGTGTAGTGCGCCAGGCCGACGAAGTCGACGCTGAACGGCGTCCTGATGTCCCGGGCTGTGATGTCGGTGACGCTCATCGATAGCGACGAGAAGACCGGCTCCACACCGAAGGTGCCGAACAGCACGATGAAGGGTGCGCAGAAGGCCCACGCGATCAACGTCCGCCGGGCGCGGCCCCGAGACCGTGGCGGTTCCGTTCGCGGCGGTCCAGCAGTCGGTACGGCTTTGGCGGGAGCAAGAGTCGTCATGCCTACTCCCCGGTGCCGATCGCAGCCGCCCTCTTCTGGATCTCCTGAAGGGCTGCTTCCGGTGACGAGACGCCCTTCGCGACCTTCTCGAACTCGGCGTCCAGCACCGCCGTCACCTGCCGCCAGGTCGTCGTGGTGGGGCCGGGCTGCGCCGTCTTGAGCTGGGTGCGAAAGACACCGAGAGCCGGGTCGGTCGCCAGCTTTCCTTCGTTCCACGCCGACTGGACCGACGGCAGGTCTCCGGACAGGGAGTACCAGGTCTTCTGCACCTCAGGACCGGCCATCCACCGGATGAACTTCCAGGCGCCGTCGCGGTTCTTGGCGTCCTTGAACACCGACCACTGGCCGCCGCCGATGTAGCTGGCGTTGGACTTCGGTCCCGACGGAAGCGGAGCGATGCCCACCTTGTCGTCGACGAAAGCTGCGCCGCCGGCGGACTTCAGCAGACCTTCCTCCCAGGGACCGGAGATGAGCGCGGCAGTGGATCCGGCGACGAACTGCGGCTCGATCTCGCCGAGGCTCACCGGGCCGTTCGGGCTGGAGATCTTCGAGGTGATGAACTGCTGGTAGAACTCGAGTCCCTTGCGCGCCTCGGGGGTGTCGAAGGTGAACTTCTTCCCGTCCGCACTCATGATTTCGGCTCCCGCCTGCCACATGAACGGCACGACGCCCTGCCACGTCCCCGTGGCGCCGGTGGGCAGCGAAAGCCCCCACTTGGCTCCTTGCTTCTGCAGGGCCTGGAGGAACGGGCCGTACTCGTCCCAGGTCTTGGGTGCGGAGACTCCGGCGGCCTGCGCCAGGTCCTTGCGGTAGAAGAGCGAGCGCGTCTCGACGTACCACGGGACGCCGTACGACGCTCCCTCGAACGTGGTGCTCTGAGCGGCGCCCGGGTAGAAGGCGCTGGTGTCGACGAGGCCGGACGGGACCTTGTCCAGTCCGCCGGTGGACGCGAACGCCGCGAGGTCGACCGCACCCACCATGGTGGCGTCAGGTGTGTCTCCAGAGGCGATCGCCGTCTGCACCTTCTTGGCGTAGTCCTGCCAGGGAACCGCTGTCACCTGCACCTTCGCGCCGGGATTCTCCTTGCTGAACTGGGCGGCCAGCTTGGGCAAAAGTTCGCCCTCGGTACCCATCGCCCACACCGTGATGGTGCCGCTCGCGGGGTTGGAGTCGATCGGATTGCCGGCCGCGGCCTGCGCCGCCGGGGCGTCGGACCGGCCGCAGCCGGCCAGGAGTAGTGCGACGGCGACACCGCCGACGAGTGTCTTCGCAACGTTTGAGGTGAACATCCAGGTCCCGTCCTCTCGCCGTACGTCGGGTAGTGGGTGACCAGGACGGTACCGCGAAAACAGTACAAGTGCCATATTTTGGTTCGGACGAATTTCACCGGCAACGGGCGGACGGGCGCATAGGGTTGCGACCATGAGCGATCAGACAGCGAGTCGACCGCGGCGCGGCCCGTACGCCAAGAGCGCGCGCCGCCAGGCCGAGATCGTCGCTTCCGCGGCCTCCGTCTTCTCGGCCCGCGGCTACCGAGGTGGGTCGCTGCGGGAGATCGCGAAGCAGCTCGACCTGAGTCTGACCGCCGTCGTCCATCACTTCCCGAGCAAGAGCGACCTCCTGGTGGCTGTCCTCGAGAGCGCCGATTCCGCCCACGCCGACTCGTTCCAGACCGACCGGAGGAACGAGGGCGTCGCCTACGCCGTCTTGCAGTTCGTGCGCCGGAACATCGACCGGCCCGAAATGCTGAGACTGCTCGCCCTCATGGCCGCGGAGTCGTCAGCATCGGATCACCCGGCGCACGAGTGGTTCCGGCGTCGGTACGAACTGACGATCGCCACGCTGGCCGACGACATCCGCCAAGACCAGGAGCAGGGCCGCATCTCCAACCCCCGAGACCCCTACTCCATCGCGGAGTCCCTGGTCGCCGTCTGGGACGGCCTCCAACTCCAATGGCTCATCGACCCGAACCGCGACCTCGTCGCCGCCATGACGGCCGCGTTGAAAGACCTGCTCGAACCCTAGGGTTCTGGGCTGCGCAACTTTTGGTGTGCGGTCTGCATCAGGGTTGGTAGGGCTAGGGGTGAGGAGCGGGCATGGCTGGGAGAGGCAGGCGGTGGCTGGGGGCGGCTGCGGGGGTTGTCGTGGCGTTGGCGGTGGGGTTGGTCGTCATCGCACCGGCAGGGCAGGCGCAGACGCTCGCGGATCCGGCGGGGACGGTGAGCGTCAACCGGATCCCGTCGCTGATGCCGCGGATCACGATTCTCGGGGCTTCCTCCGCGGGGATGCTGTATTCGGTGGAACGGCCGCCGTACGAGGGGGCCTACAAGTTCACCTACCTGAAGCCGGCCGGGGGAGCGCCGTACGAGGTGTCCTCGGATTTCCGCTTCCTCGCGGGTGACAAGGCGTACGCGCCGTTCAACCCGGACGGGAAGATCAGGTACCTGACCGTCGGCAGCACGACCGTTCGCCGGTGCGACGACGCGCCGCAACCGGCGACGTCGTTCCGATCGGCGCAGGGCGCGGCGTTCACGTCGTTCGGTTGGCTGTCGGAGGACGGCCAGCGGGTCGCGGCCGACGCTACGGGCTGCCGCGTCATCGGCCAAGCACCGGGCATTGGGACCTACACCCTCGCCGCCGCGGACCAGACGGGGTACGTCGTGGTTGCGAACGAGGCATCCGACGGTTCCCTGACCCTCGAGTACCGCTCGTACGCCGCTCCCGACCAGCCGCAGGTGATCCAGACCGGCGGCCGGAGCCGTTACGCGCAGGGCTTCGACCTTGCCGGTGCCGTGGTCACCTGGGCGCAGCTCGCCTACGACGAGCCCGGTATCAAGTCGAGCTACGTCGTCCGTTCCTCCACGACCGGTGGGCCGGCGACGGTGTCGCGGGTGGACGACTTCCGGGTCCACACGACGGCCATCGCCGGTGCCGCGACCGGATGGGCCGGGTGCGACGACATGTGGACCCAGTGCCGCGCCGGAACGATCGGCGCGGGCAGTGCGCTCGACGGCTCGGTCAGCGTGGCCAGCGACGGCAGCCGGTTCCTCGTCGACACGTACGGCGCTTCGCCCGGCATCGACGCGATGCAGGTCGTCGCGTCCGGCCAGCCGCGGACCCGCATCGCCACCGTGGGCCTGCTGCCCCCGGAGACGCGGAACGTGGCGATCGGTGCGTCCACTGTCGCGTACGTCGACAACCAGGGCCAGGTCGGCGAAGCGCCGCGGCTGACCTTGAGCAGAAGGACTTTCACCAAGTCGGGCACTGCCTTCAGCCTTGCTGCGCAGAAGACCGTCGCTGAGGTCGGGGACAGCCGGATCGCCCGCGACGGCCGCCGTACGGCGTATGTGGACAAGGGTGGCGATCTATGGCTGATCACCGACGACGGCGTGAAGACCAGGATGTTCGACGGGCAGGCGAAGGTGGCGGTGGTCCAGCGACTCAACTCACTGCCGTTCCGGCTGTCAGGGTCCCGGTTCCTGTGGGTCAAGGGCTTGTACACCGGCGTCAATTGTGATCCCGGCATCTGCTGGGACACCTACGACAACCTGCGGTTGATGCTCTTCGACGTCCGTACCGGCTTGAACACAGACCTGGGAGCTTTCGCAGGTGACCGGCCCGCCGCTCTGTGGGGTAGTTACCTGGTCTACGCCGACTCATCGAATCGCATCTACCGCAAGGATCTCTCCAGCGGCGCCGTGGTTCAGGTGAAGGGCGTGGGCACCCCCCGGGTCGTCGGGCTGGACGTCAACGGCTCGATCGTCGGCTGGGCCACCTGTACCGGCAACGACAACTACGGCAACTGCGCCACGTCGAAGATCGGGTACCGCATCATGACCGGCTCGGCGGTGGTGGAACGGGCCAGCCAGCACACCGGATCGATCCGGCTCACCAGCGGCTATCTGTTCCACGACACCCAGCAGACGCTCGATGATCCGCGCGTCCTCAGGGCCTGGCGACTCGGTACGTCGACCGTGACGGCGATCGGCCCGACCGATACGCCGTACGACGCCTTCGACGAGAGCGTCGCCTGGTCCGGGCTCGACAGGATCGCCAAGCTGACGCCGGTGGCGGCGTTCACGGCAAGACCGCGCTACCTCGGCAACGCGCTCGGATCCGCCACGTTGACCCCGAACGGCGACGGGAAGAGCGATCAGTGGACGCCGGAGTTCGCGATCAGCAAGGCCCTGCCGACCTGCAAGATCACGATCACCAGCGGTGCGACGGTGAAGCGGACGTTGTCGTGTGCGACCACTGTCGGAGCCGCCCGGGTCGCGTGGAACGGCAGGGATTCCGCCGGCCGCCTGGTCCCCAAGGGCCGCTACACCTGGACCCTCACCGGCTCCGACGCCGACGGCAGCCTCCTCTGGTGGACCGGCTCAGCCACCCCGATCCGCGGCACGGTGACCGTGGCCTAGATCAGCCGCGCCGAAGCTCGAGGACCGGGATCGTGCGGATGCCGGCGGTCTGGCGTTCGTACTTGGCGAAACCCGGGTAGCGGCGGGCCTGCTCGGCGTAGACGCGGTCGCGTTCGGCGCCGGTCAGCTCGTGGACGATGACGTCGTACGTCTCGGTTCCACGCTCGATGGTGGCTTTGCCCGCGGCCGTCAGATTGACGTACCAGTCCGGGTTGGTGGGTGCTCCGCCCTTGGATGCGAAGACGTAGATGGTATCGGGGTCGGTGTCGTGTGGGAGGTACATGGTCGGGGCGACGTACTCCCGCCCACTCTTGCGGCCGCGATGGTGCAGCAAGACCATCGGTGCGCCTTCGAAGGGACCACCGACCCGGCCCTCGTTCGCCCGGAACTCGGTGATGGTCTGCGTATTCCAATCACTCATGTCACCAAGAACGCGTCCAGGGCCGACGATATGCCCAGGGTGGATCTCGCTGATATCTTGACAGGGTTAAGTAAAGGTTCCAATATCCTATCGGATCCGAGTTCTCGGGTTCGTGCCGGGAACCTTGGGGCTCGGCGGTCAGATCGTCAGAGAGGTCACCGCTCATGACCAGATGGGCTCTACGAGGCGCGCTTGTGGGTCTCGCAGTCGCCGGGCTGATTCCGGCCGGCTTGGCTGCGCCGTCGTCCGCCGTACCGGCGCCGGCCGCGATCGCCACCGCGGCGAGTGCTACCGGCGGACCGGCGGGGGAGCAGGCGCTCAAGCCCTACATGGGCTGGAGCAGTTACAGCATGCAGGTGTACAGCGGGGACGGCCCGGGCTGGATCTCGGCGGCCAAGCTGATCGAGCAGTCCGACGCGATGCATCAGAAGCTCCAGCCGTACGGCTACGACCACATCAACATCGACGCTGGGTGGAACGGCAGCAACGACGAGTACGGCCGGCCGGTGCCGAGCAAGACGCTGTACCCGAACGGCCTGCAGGCGGTGATCGACCACATCCACGCCAACGGCCAGAAGGTCGGGCTCTACGGCATCCCCGGCATCACGAAGGCGCTGATCGACGCCAACCTTCCGGTGTACGGCGCCCCCGAGTGCAAGACCGGCGACCTCGCCGTCCAACCGCTGCAGAAGGCGGACTACTGGGGTATCGGCTACCGGATCGACTTCTCGAAACCGTGCGCCCAGAAGTACATCGACTCGATCGCCGATCTGTACGGCGCCTGGGGCGTCGACTTCCTCAAGTTCGACAGCGTGACGCCGGGATCGGGGATCAGCGATCTTTCGCTCGACGCTCGCGGCGACGTCAAGGCGTGGTCGCAGGCACTGGCTCGGCACAAGATCTGGCTCGAACTGTCGTGGGCTCTGGACATCAACTACGCGGACTACTGGAAGCAGTACGCCAACGGCTGGCGGATCGAGTGGGACGTGGAGTGCTACTGCCCCGGTCAGGCGCTCACGGCCTGGCCGAACATCAACCGGCTGTTCCCGAAGCTGGCGGACTGGTGGCGCCACGCTGGGCCGGGCGGCTGGAACGACCTGGACTCGCTGGATGTGGGCAACGGCCAGATGGACGGGCTGACCAAGGACGAACGTCGTACAGCGGCAACGCTGTGGGCGATCTCGGCCGCTCCGATGTACGTCGGCAACGACCTGACCCGGCTCGACTCGTACGGCCTCGAGTTGCTCACGAACCGCGAGGCGATCGGTGTCGACCAGGCCGGACGGCCCGCGCAACCGCTGTCGATGAAGACGAACCGGCAGACCTGGTTCGCGCTCAACGGTGACGGCACGTACACCGTTGCCCTCTTCAACCTCGGGCAGGCCGACGCGGACATGACGGTGAACTGGGCGGACCTCGGACTGGACGGCGCGGCTCGCGTCCGCGACCTGTGGGCACACAAGGACCTCGGCCAGTTCACCTCCGGCTACACCGCTCAGAACGTGCCGGTCCACGGCACCCGGCTGTTCAAGGTGACCCCGCAGAAGAACTCGGCGATCCGCGTCAACGACGACGACCTGCGGGTCTCGTACGACGGAACCTGGCAGCGCAACGACAACTACGAGGTCCCGGCCGTGTCGCAGGCCCTGACCGTCGCCGTGACGGATTCGGCCGCGCAAGCCGCTGATGTCGGCACCCGGACCGTCGAGATCAACAACAACAACTCGCAGATCGTCTACACCGGCTCGTGGAACTACAGCGGCGGACGTGGTCTCGGCGACTACCAGGACGACGTGCAGTGGACGGAGACCAACGGCGACTCGTTCTCGTACTCGTTCGTCGGCACCGGGATCGACTACGTGACCGAGACCGACGGTGGTCAGGGTGACGTGGACATCTACATCGACGGTCAGTTCAAGCAGACCGTGAGTACGTACCTGGATCCGGCGCAGGGACACAACAAACCGCAGCAGGTCGTCTACAGCAGCTCGGACCTGCCGAACGGGAACCACACGATCCGTGGCGTGAAGAAGTCCGGCCAGTTCATGCTGCTCGACAAGCTCAACGTCCGGCAGGAAAGCCTGCTCACCCCGGACAAGGCGACCTTCGACAAGTCCGCTCCGGCCGATGTGAGCGTCCAGATCGGTCGCGACCCGGGCGAGCTGGCCGGCGTCTCGAAGGGCGGCCAGGACCTGGTGAAGGGGACCGACTACACGGTCGACGGCTCGACCGTTACGATCAGCAAGGCGTACCTGTCCACTCTGCCGGCCGGCAGCGCGGCGCTCGACTTCCGGTTCCGGGGCGACTACCGCGACGACGTCCACTACGCGACCGCCAACGGCGCGGCGATCAACTTCACCTTCTCCGGCAACGGCGTCGAGTGGGACACGGCCCTCGCCCCGGACCAGGGCGAAGCCGATGTCTACCTCGACGGCAAGCTCGTACGCCGCGTGGACCTCCACAACGATGCCCGGGTCACAGCCCGGCAGGCTTTCACCGCCACCGGCCTGAAGGACGGCCAGCACACCCTGCGCATCGTCAAGGTCTCAGGCGACGTACTCCGCAACGACACAATCCGCTACACCATCACCAAACCCTGACGCCTCGCCGCCCTACTGACCCGACCCCGGGCGGCCCAGTTGCGGGCCGCCCGGGGCGGTGGATCAGCGGATCAGCGGCGGCTTATCCGTAACTGCCCCAATGCGGGAAGGGGTACTTCGGCCTCCACTGCCGAACCTTCTTCCAGACGTACTTCTGGATGACGCCGACCGCGCAGCCTTGCGCGCCCCAGCGGCCGATCTTGTACGGGGCCCGGTGGAACTTGGCCCAGAAGGACTTCCTCAACATCCCCAGACCGGCGCCCCTGGCGCAGGCTCTGACGTACTGGTTCTTGACGACCTTGCGCCAGACCCAGCGCACGACCTTGTTCTTCTTGATCTTCTTCTTGAGTGCCTTCCACTTCTTCGCGGCCGCTTTGAGCAAGCATTTCTTGCTCCAGCACGGCCACTTGCCGTCCAGGTCGACCTTGTCCACCGGGTCGGCGCAGGTGTACTCGTACGCGTTGCAGCTGGCGCCGTAGACGGGGTCGAGCTGCAGGAAGCGCCCGGTTGTCGGGTTGTAGAGCCGGACACCCATCAGGACGATCCCGGACGGTGCGTCCGCGGCTCGCTGTTGCGTGCCGAGCCAGCCGTAGCGCTGCTTTCCGACGGCCTCGGGGTCGCTGACCTGGCCGTACTCGTCGGACTCGCTGGTGCTGGACAGCCCTTCGTCACCACTGTGGACCGTGGCCACGATGTCGCCGGACAGATCTGCGATCTGCCAGTCCGGTACGCCGCTGTCGCTGTCGATGATCGCGGTCATTCCGGCCAGGCCGGCGACGACCCGGGTGAACCGGCTCTCGCCTTCCTGGGTCCAGGCCGGCGAATCCGTGTCCTCGTCGTAGTGGTTGACGTTCGTCACCACCTCACCGGTCGAGTTGTCGGTCCAGGATCGGATCCGCTCGCCGGTGACATCGATGGTGTAGTCCGTCGTACGACCGCCCTGAGTGACTGTGTCGACCAGGTCGTCCGCGTGGTAGGTCGCCGTCACGTTCCCGGCCGCGGGTGCGCCGGTGTCGATGTCCGGCACGGTGGTGGTCCGGCCGAGAGCGTCGTACACGTAGCCGGCCGTGTTCACCCGGTTGGCTGTGTCGTACGTCCACGTCCGCGAGCTTGCCGGAGTGGTGGTCTGGCAACTGCCGTCAGCAGCCGGACCGTACTCGGTGACACTCGTCCTGTCCGTGGCAGTGCTGAACCCGTAGGTCCGGGTCACACATTTCTCACCCTTGGTCTCCTCCACCGACGTGACCCGGCCGGCCGCATCCTGGTGGTAGACCTGGCTGGACAGCGTGGACACCCGCCTGGCCGTCTGGCCGTGCGCTGTCGCGGTCTGCGATTCGCTGAACAGCGTGCAGTCACCTGTGGAACACCCGGGCTTGGTGTAGGTGATGCCGGCCTCCTCGCCGGCTTCGTCGTACCGGGTGTCGACCTTGATGCCGTTCGGCCAGGTCTCGCTGACGAGGTGCCCGTCGGCGTTGTAGCTACCGGTGTAGGTGCCGGTGTGGCTGTCGGTCACCGAGGTGAGCAGACCGCGGTAGTCGTAGCCGTACGTCCGGTTGGCCTTGCCGTCCGAACTGGTCGCCACCCGGCCGAGCAGGTCGTACGTCGTGGTGGATACGTTGCCATCGGCATCCTTGTACGACGTGATCCGGCCGAGCGTGTCGTAGCCGCGAACGATCTCGGCCGTGACGACACCGTCGACCACCGACTGGGACCTGACGATGTTGCCGTTGAGCGGGTCGTAGACGGTGCGCAGGGTCGGAACCGCCGTACCGAGACCCGCGGCCGCCACGGTGGAGACCTCCACGATCCGGCCGGCCGCGTCGTACTTCGTCGTACTGGTCCGCAGCGTGCCGGCGCTGGTCTTCTCGACCAGTAGGCGTTGCTGGTTGAACATGTCGTACGTCTGGACCTTCACCGGCAGCTCCGGCCCGCTGGCCGCCTGACCGCCCGGCTGGAGCCGGCAGACCAGGTTCGCCCACTCCGGCCGCAGATCGCACTCGCTGTAGCCCGATCCGGCGGTGGCCCGGTAGTAGATCGTCTTCTGCGTGGCCGGGGTGTTGGTCGTCGTACCGCCGGCGACCTGGGTCGTCGAGGTTTCGAGACCGGTGACAGGGTCAAGCGTCGTACGCACGGTCTGGCCGAGCCCGCCCGGGTCGGTGGTCGTTGCCGTCGGCATCCGCAGCGACCAGTTGTACGACGTCGTCGTGACCCGGCGATCTGTCTCGACCGCTGTACCGCCCGCACCCCATAGCCGGACCTGCGTCTCCGTGGTGGTGACCAGATTGAACGGACCGCCTGACGCGGGCGCGCCCTGGTCGTAGGTGTTGCGGGTGAGTTGCCTGCCCCTTGCGGTGGCGCCGGTGCTGAGCCGGACCTCGGTCTCAGGCTCCAGTGTGGTCTCGAGCCGTTCTCCGTCCAGGGAGTAGGTGTTCACGGTGGAGTAGGCCTGCGCCAGGCTCTGTTCCGCGGCGTCGTTGTCCGACTGCGACTGGTTCAGGGCCCGATTGCGGTTCTCCGCCGTCAATGAGCGAACGGAGTTGCTGAAACCGTCGTACCAGGTGGCATTGATGTTGCCGCCCGGTGCCGCCTTGTTGACCTCCCGGCCGTTGGCGTCCAGGTAGGTGACGGTTGCCCGCTCGTAGCTCGACGGCAGCGCACCGGTTGCCGGGTTGCCACTGGGCACCTGGTCAGGCGGGAAGACTGCCGCGGCGTCAGTCGGAGCCTCAGGCTGGCCCCACCGCTTGGTCTGTCCAGGAGACAGGTCGTTCGGTGCACCTGCTCCGGACACCGGAACCTTGTAGACAACGGTTTCGACAGCGGTGCCTGCGGCCAGCGCGGAGCGGGACACCTTGTGCAGTCGGCCGATGGCGGGGTCGTTCGGCAGCGTGGTGTAGGTCAGCTGCCAAGGCTCCTGCCCGGCCGACTTGATCGTCGAGAGCACACCGTCGGCCTGGTAGCTGTAGGTGTCTCCGATGTGGGTGGTGCCGGAGTCCAGCCGTGGGTCCCAGGTCGACCGCAGCCGGCCTGCATTGTCGTAGCTGTACCGTGCGACCGGCACAGTCCGCAGAGCCGGCGTCGCAAGGTCCGGATCCCAAGCAGTGAAGGAGATCTCCTTCACCCGTCCGATGTAGTCGCCCTCAGTGGTTCCGGTGGCCGTCGTCGTTGTGGCATAGGTGAAGTTCAGCGCCCGGCAGCCACGTGCCATCGTCGCGCAACTGACACCATCCGGAACGGGCGCCAGCATGCGGATCGGCCGTACCACCTCGACACCGCCGATCGTCACCTTCTCCCAGTTGTACGTCGTGATCTGGTTGCTGCCTGGCAGCGTCGTCGCCGTCGGGTAGTACTGGCCCGCAGTCGTTCCCGTGACCCGGCCGAACGTCACGATCGAGCCCTGCTCGTCGGTGAGTTTGTACGTGTCCGTCGTACTCGCGTAAGTCAGCTTCAGCGAAGCCTGACCCACCTCGGGATCGAAGTTGACGCCGTCCCGAGCTGTGAAGCCGACGGTGTCGCCATCGGGTGTTCCGACCTGGATCAGGGTGCCGAAGACATCGAGGGACGTGTACGGCGTCTGGGCCTCGTCCACGACCGCACCGGAGATCCAGCCCGGTCCGAACATGCCCGAGTCGTCGGTCTTGGCCGACTGACGGGTGTTGTAGGTCCGGTTGACGGTCAGATCGCTGCCGTAGGAGTCCACCGAGACATCGGTGTCGGACAGGGTGACGTTTCCGGTCAGCAGGTTCACCTCACCGGGACCGATCTCTTCAGTGGCCGCGGTCGCGAGGTTGCGGTCGAAGGTGAGCTTGACCGCACCCGACGATGCGGCTGTGCCACCGGTGAAGTTGCCCCGGATCTGGACCGGACCGTCGCGCGGGATCGACTGGGCGTCGATCGCGGCCAGCGTGGCCTCCAGGTTCCAGTTCAGCTTCGGGAATTGTCCGTTGCCACTGCTCGGCAGCGGCCACGTCACCGCACCACCACCGGCGGCGACCTGGACATGGGCAGCCGGGATCGTCACCCACGTGTCGGTGTCACCGCGACGCCACTGGTACGTGACGGCGGTGGCGGTACTGCGGCCCACGCCGACGATCGCTGTCTTGGCAGCGCTGATGTCACCGGTCTTCGGTGCGATCACCGCACCACCACCGACAGCGAACTCGTACGCCGTCAGCGGCGACCGGTTACCGGCCCGGTCCCTGGTCCGGACCCACAACGTGTGCGGTCCGTCCGCGGTCGGGGTGATGCTGATGCTGGTGGTCGCCCCCGGAGTGGCGGCGTTGATCACCTCGTCCGGCGGGTTGGTGTCGACGCCGTACTCGTAAGCCACCACATCGGCGACACCCGAGGCGCCGAAGGTGAAAGTCCCGGCCGTACCGGCTCCACCTGACCACTGGCCGACCGGGTATGTCGTGGACGAGACAGTCGGTGCGGCTGAGGGTGCGATGGTGTCGACGGTGAATTCACACCAGTTCGACCACGCGCCGGGCGTCGTACTGTCGGTGCCCTGCACGCGCCAGGCGTAGCTGCCGCCCTCGGCGAAAGCGCCGCTGGGGATGGCGGTGCCCATCCAGGCGCCGGATGCGCCGGGGCCCTCGGTGGCGGCGGTGGTGGCTCCGCCGATCGGCTGCCACTCGAAGTTTCCGTACACCGGAGCGCCGAGACCGTCGCTGATCTGCGCCCGCAACTGAGGCGTGCGGCTGGAGATGTACGGACGTGTGGCGCCGGTTCCGCAGACAGTCTCCGGCGCGGTCGCCTGGGCGATCACGGCGGTCTTGGTCTGGTAGGTGATCGTCACCGATGGCGGATTGGCCGCGGCCTCCCGGGAGGCGAATCGCTTCCAGCCAGTGCTGTCGGTCTCGCTGGCGGCCTTGATCCCGATATTCGTCTTGGTCGCGTGGTTTGTTGCCGTGTACTGGAACGCGGCCGTCACCGGGATCGTCACCCAGCCGTCCCCGCAGGAGTCCGAGAAGCCCTTCGTCTGGGTCGACGTACCGACCTTCTCCAGGGTTGCCGGCTGCACGGTCCAACGCGCCGTGTTGGAGACGTCCGCGGTGCGCCACGCCTCCCAGCCCGCCGCCGCACAGGAGTACGAGTGGCTCTCCCACAGGTTCAGCGTGGCGGCCTGGATCTGCTTGTCCCACAGCCATTCCTGGTTGTCGAACCGCAGATACGACCTGGCCTTGTTGGTGCCGCCGTCGTACGTGCCGAGCTTGAGCTCGGTCGCCGCGGACTGGTCGCTGGTATAGGTGTTCTGGACGAACGTGTCGAAGTTCGCACCCGAGCTCTGCGACGGGTCGATCGTCACCGGGTAGACGGTCTTCGGGTCGCTGAGGAAGCCGGTGTCCGGCGTCAGGACCAGGGCGTCCTTGGCCAGGCCGAGCCCGACCGGAGCCCTGCGCGTGTGCTCACCGGAGGCCTGGTCGACGGTCGAGTCCCACATCACCGGAGCCGGTACGTCGCGACTCGGCCCGCCCTTTGTGGATCGGACGGACAGACCACCCTTGCCGTCGAGCCTGGTGGTCATGCCGTCGGTCCTCCACGGCATCCGGAGCTGCTTGACCTGGGCAGCAGCCGCCTTGTTCTTCACCAGAAGGTGCTGTTGGTAACCCGTCCGGGTCGCCTCGACGACGAGGTCCACCCCGGGCTTCACCTCGCGGTAGGTGGCGGTGTTGCCGTCGAGTTCGGGGGCCGGCAACGGTCCGGACCAGCCGAGGCTGGACCGCGCGCCGGTTGTCCCGACGGCGACCAATTCGTGGTTTCCCTTGCCGGTGGTGGCACCAGCAAGCTTGAGCCCGTATGGGTGGGCTCTGGGAGCGACCGAACCGTCGGTCTGACGTTCCAGCGTCACGTCGACGTCGATCCACTCGTCGTCCTCGTCGCGCATCCGGACCGGACCGGCGGCGACGGTCGCCTCGATCCGGCCCGATGGCAGCGCGCGGTACTCAGTGGTCTCGGTGGTCTTGCCGGTGATCAGCACCGGCTTGCCTGTCATCCGGGCGGTGACAAGAGCCGCTGCCTCGTCAGCACGTTCGAGCTGGACTTCCGCGGCCGCGGCCACATCCTCGGCCTGTACGGCGTCGGAATCCTGGGGAATCTGAAGTACGGCGGCAACCAGCGCCAGACCGACGGTGACGCCGATCAAGCGCGCTGACCGGGGGCCTGGATAAGGACGATGTAATCGGGACTTCCAATAACGGGTCATGGGCGGTGACCTCCTGGGGCGGCTTTCTTTGCTCCAGAGTGAGACCCCGCCGCGGCCCCCAGACAGGTCAGTAGTGGACAACTTCCAGTACTGGCCACTCCATCGGCCGGGTAACGGCAACGGCACAGCACGATCGCGTTCGGCCCAGTGAGTATGTTTCAGTTGTTAACGTGTCCAGCGGTGGTGAGGATCTGCCACAGTCCACCCAGGATGGTCGCCCGGATCGGCTGCCAGACCTCTCCGGGAAGCCCTCCGCGAGATGAAAATCCCTTCCAGGTAACGGCTTTCCGCCCGGCGCATCGAGAGGATCCGGCGGGCTGTCGTTACGAGAATGTGACGCCAGGATCTCTGGTTGATGTCTTGACCAGTCCGCATGTTAACGCCAACACTGTGAACGCTAACAACCGATCGGGGCCTGTGAGGGGATACTTGTGAAGAAGAGGTTTCTGGCCACTCTGAGTGGAGCCCTGCTGCTGCTCGGCGTCGCGGCGTGCGGCGGGCAAGGAGCGGGCGCGACCACGGACACCGCCAGTCAGGACCCGAAGGATCTGACCATCGGCGTGTCGATGCCGACCCAGACGTCCGAGCGCTGGATCGCCGACGGCAAGGCGGTGAAGGAGAAGCTCGAGGCGAAGGGCTACAAGGTCGATCTGCAGTACGCGAACGACGACATCCCGACGCAGTCGCAGCAGGTGGATCAGATGATCACCCAGGGCGCCGACGTACTGATCATCGCCGCGATCGACGGCACCGCGCTGAGCAGCCAGCTGCAGACGGCGGCCGACCAGAAGATCCCGGTGATCGCGTACGACCGGCTGATCCGCGGCAGCAAGAACGTCGACTTCTACGTCAGCTTCGACAACTACAAGGTCGGCGTCGCCCAGGCCAAGGCACTCCTGCGTGGGCTCGGCCTGGAGAACAAGGACGGCTCGAAGGGCACCAAGACCGGGCCGTTCAACATCGAGGTCTTCGCCGGCTCGCTGGACGACAACAACACGCACTTCTTCTTCCAGGGCGCCATGGACACCCTGAAGCCGTACCTCGACAACGGCTCGCTGGTCGTCAAGTCGAAGCAGACCAACCTCGAGCAGGTCGCGATCCTGCGCTGGCAGCAGGAGGCGGCGCAGAAGCGGATGGAGGACGTGCTGACCGCGGCGTACAACGACGGCTCCAAGGTCGCCGGCGTCCTCTCGCCGTACGACGGCATCTCGCGCGGCATCATCACCGCGTTGCAGAACGCGGGCTACGGCACCGCGGCCAACCCGATTCCGGTGGTCACTGGTCAGGACGCCGAGATCGCGTCGGTCAAGCTCATCAACACCGGTGTGCAGAGCTCCACGATCTTCAAGGACACCCGGCTGCTGGCCGAGCAGGCCGTCAACGCGGCGGAGGCGTTCCTGCAGAAGAAGCAGCCGGAAGCCAACGACACCAAGTCGTACGACAACGGCGTCAAGGTCGTCCCGGCGTACCTGCTGCCGATCCAGACCGTCTTCAAGGAAGACATCCAGAAGGAACTCGTCGACTCCGGCTACTTCACGACCGCCGAGGTCGCGTCCGGTCAGACGAAGTGACAACCGGCCGGGCCCGGCGGCAGTGACCGCCGGGCCCGGCCGTGAGCTGATGGACGGTCTGATCGCGAAGGAGGATGTATGAACGACGTGCTGCTCGAGATGCGGGGTATCACGAAGACTTTCCCCGGTGTCAAAGCTCTCGAGGACGTCACGCTCGCCGTCAAGCGAGGGGAGATCCACGCGATCTGTGGAGAGAACGGTGCCGGCAAGTCGACCCTGATGAAAGTGCTGTCCGGTGTCTATCCGACCGGTAGTTACGACGGCGAGATCTGGTTCGACGGGAAGCCCGTCCACTTCGCCGGCATCCGCGACAGCGAAGCCGTCGGCGTCGTCATCATCCATCAGGAGCTGGCGCTGGTGCCCTACCTGTCGATCGCGGAGAACATCTTTCTCGGCAACGAACGCCGCGGCCGCGGCGGGCTGATCGACTGGAACAAGACCAACGCCGAGGCCCGCGAGCTGCTGACCTCCGTCGGACTGGACGAGAACCCGGTGTCCCCGGTGATCCAGCTCGGTGTCGGCAAGCAGCAGCTGGTCGAGATCGCGAAGGCGTTGTCGAAGGACGTCCGGTTGCTGATCCTGGACGAGCCGACCGCCGCACTCAACGACGTCGACTCGGCACACCTGCTCGACCTGCTCCGGCGGCTGCGGGACCGCGGGATCACCTGCATCATGATCTCCCACAAGCTGAGCGAGATCACCGCGATCGCCGACTCCACCACGGTGATCCGGGACGGACACACGGTCGAGACGCTCGACATGAGCTCCGGAGACGTCACCCAGGAGCGGATCATCCGCGGCATGGTGGGACGCGACCTCGACAGCTTCTACCCCGACCGGGTCTCCGAGCCGGGGCCGGAAGTGCTCCGGATCGAGGACTGGTCGGTCTGGCATCCGGTGCAGCCGCGCAAGGTCGTCGACCATGCCGCGCTGAACGTGCGCGCCGGTGAGGTCGTCGGCATCGCCGGGCTGATGGGCGCCGGACGGACCGAACTCGCGATGAGTGTCTTCGGGCGCTCGTACGGACGCAACATCAGCGGCCGCCTGTACATGCACGGCAAGGAGGTCCGGGCGCGCACCGTCGCCGAGGCGATCGACAACGGCATCGCCTACGCCACCGAGGATCGCAAGCGGTACGGCCTCAACCTGATCGCCGACGTCCGGGCCAACGTCTCCGCCGCCGCGCTCGGCAAGCTGGCGCGGGCCGGCTGGGTCAACGGCAACGAGGAGATCAAGGTCGCCGAGCAGGGACGGCGCGACATGAACATCAAGACGCGCACCGTGCTGGACACCGTCGGCACCTTGTCCGGCGGCAACCAGCAGAAGGTCGTGCTGTCGAAATGGCTCTTCACCGATCCGGACGTGCTCATCCTGGACGAGCCCACGCGCGGTATCGACGTCGGAGCGAAGTATGAGATCTACACGATCATCAACCGGCTCGTGGCCCAGGGGAAGGCGGTCATCGTGATCTCCTCCGAACTCCCGGAACTGCTGGGAATCTGCGACCGGATCTACACCTTGTCGGCCGGCCGGATCACTGGCGAGTTGCCGATCGGCGAGGCAACTCAGGAAAACCTCATGGCGCTCATGACGATGGAGAAGGAGCTCGCCGGATGACCAGCACCAAACCAACCGCTCGGCCGCAGGATGCGCCGGCGGACGGCGGATCGGCCCAGAACGCGGCGGCCCAGAACGAGTCGGCAGAGAGCGCCTCAGCCGCCGCGCTGCACGTCGGCACCAGCGATCCGTTCGCGCTGATCACGCGCAACCTGCGGCAGAGCGGCATCTACATCGCCTTCGTGGTGATCGTGGCGTTGTTCGCCGCCCTGACCGACGGCGTCCTGCTCAGCCCGGGCAACATCACCAACATCGTGCTCCAGTACTCGTACATCCTGGTGCTCGCGATCGGCATGGTGATCCTGATCATCGCCGGCCATATCGACCTGTCGGTCGGGTCGATCGTCGCGTTGACCGGTGCGGTGTCCGCCGTACTGGTGATCCAGCATGACCAACCCTGGTGGGTCGGCATCGTGGCGGCCGTGGCAGTGGGAACCGCGGTCGGCGCCTGGCATGGTTTCTGGGTCGCCTACGTCGGTATGCCGGCGTTCATCGTGACGCTGGCGGGCATGTTGCTGTTCCGGGGCCTGACCTTGCAGGTGCTGGACAACGTCTCGCTGTCCCCGTTCCCGGGCGAGTACCAGAAGGTCGCCAGCGGCTTCCTGAACGGCCTGATCGGCGGGCAGGGGTACGACGCCTTCACCCTGCTCATCGCCGCGATCGCCGCCGCCGGGTACGCGGTCAGCGTGTTCCGCACCCGGCTGGCGCGGATCCGCTACGAGCAGCCGGTGGAGTCGTTCCCGCTGTTCGTCACCCGGGTGGTGCTGGTCGCAGCGGTCGTCATGTACTTCGCCTGGCAACTCGCCCATGCCCGCGGTCTGCCGATCGTACTGATCATTCTGGCTGTCCTCGTGATCGCCTACGGGCTGATGACGAAGAACACCGTCTTCGGTCGCCAGGTGTACGCGATCGGCGGCAACCTGTCCGCCGCGATGCTGTCCGGGGTGAAGGTCCGCAAGGTCAACTTCTGGATCTTCGTCAACATGGGGTTCCTGGCCGGCATCGCCGGGGTCATCTACTCGTCCCGGTCCAACGGTGCCCAGCCTGCCGCCGGTAACATGTTCGAGCTAGACGCCATCGCGGCGGCGTTCATCGGCGGCGCGGCCGTCGCGGGCGGCGTCGGCACGGTGGTCGGTGCGATGGTCGGCGGTCTGATCATGGCGGTCATGAGCAACGGAATGCAGTTGATGGGTGTCGACCAGTCGACGCAGTCCGTCGTGAAGGGCCTGGTGCTGCTGCTGGCCGTTGCCTTCGACATCTACAACAAGCGCCGCGCCGGCGCATCACGCTGACGAAGGAGCCTCATGGATCGCCCCGTCACGGTTTCGGGACCTGCAGTTCCCGGGGCGACCCGGTCCCTCGGTATGTCGGACGTTGCCGCCCGTGCCGGCGTGTCGCACCAGACGGTGTCGAGGGTGATCAACGAGCAACCGAACGTGGCGGCGGCGACCCGGAAGAAGGTCCTGGACGCGATCGCCGAGCTCGGTTACCGCCCTAACAGCGCGGCACGGGCCCTGGTGACCGGGTCATCTCGCACGATCGGGCTCGCGATCGCCAACATCAGCCAGTACGGACCCGCACAGACACTGCTCGGTCTGGAACACGCGGCCCGCGAGGCCGGCTACTTCCTGACCGTGTCGGTGCTCGACGACGACACCGCCGGCAGCCTGATCGTTGCCGTCGAGCGGCTGGCGACGCAGTCCGTCGACGCCATCGTTGCGTTGAGCACCTATGAGGGTGCGGTCCGTGCGTTGCCCGACGTCAGTCCGAGGGTGCCGCTGATCGCCGTACAGGCGGAGCGTGGGGGGCAGGACCTCGCGGTCTGGGTCGACCAGGAGGCAGGCGCCGCGCTCGCCACGCGGCACCTGCTCGACCTCGGTCACCGCACTGTTCATCATGTGAGAGGCCCGGCCAACGCGCTCGAGGCGGATGCCCGGGAACGCCGCTGGCGGCTCGAGCTCGAGTCGGCCGGCGCTCCCGTTCCGCCCGTACTGCCCGGTGACTGGTGGCCGCCGACCGGCTACTTGGCCGGTCGCGAGCTCATCGCACGCCGTCGTGGGGGAGAGGAAGTCACCGCCGTCTTCGTCGCCAACGATCAGATGGCGCTGGGGCTGCTCAGCGCGTTCGACGAAGCCGGGATCCGGGTGCCGGACGACATCAGCGTGGTCGGATTCGACGACGTCCCCGAGGCGCCGTACTACGTACCGCCGCTGACGACCGTCCGGCAGGACTTCGCCGAACTGGGGCGGCGGGTGGTTCAGGCGGTCCTCGCCCGAATCAGCGGCACGTCGATCCAGCCAGAGCCGGTGCAACCGCGCCTGCTGGTCCGCCGTACGACCGCCCCACCACCCCGCGTGTCGTAGAGATCGATCACTGGTAGAGGACGGCGGCGATCTTGGGGTCGTCGATGTTGGTCTTGTCGTACCAGAAGAAGCCGGTGTCGATCACCTTCGGCACGCTCTCGCCACGGATCACCTTCATCGCCGCGGCGACGGTCTGCTCGCCGATGCCGACCGGGTTCTGGGTGATCGCGCCGGCCATCGTGCCGTCCTTGATGGCGTCGATCTGGGCCTTGCCGGAGTCGAAGCCGACGATCTTGATGCCCTTCTTGCCGGCTTCCTCGATGCCCTTGACGACGCCGATCGCCGAGCCTTCGTTGGCGCCGTAGATGCCGGCCACATCCGGGTTCGACGCGATGATCGACTTGGTGATGTCGGCCGACTTGGCCTGGTCGCCACCGCCGTACTGCGGTGGTAGCAGGGTGATGCCCGGCGCGTTCGCCTTCATCCACTCGACGAAGCCGTCCCGCCGGTCGATGCCGGTCTTGCTGGTCTGGTCGTGCACCACCAGCGCCACCTTGCCCTTGCCGCCGAGCAGTTCGGACAGGTGCTTGGCCGCCTCGGCGGCCGCTGCCTTGTTGTCGGTGGCAGCCGTGGTGACCGGGATGTCACCCTCGACGCCGGAGTCGAACGCGATCACCGGGATGTTCCTCGACTTCGCGTCCTCCAGCAACGGTGCGGCGGCCTTGCTGTCCAGCGCGGCGAAGCCGATGGCGTCCGGGTTCTTGGCGATCGCGTTGGTCAGCATCGTCACCTGGGCCTCGATGTCGGCCTCGGTCGCCGGGCCCTCGAAGGTGATCCGGGCGCCCTCCTTCGCGGCCTGCTGCTCGGCGCCCTTCTTCACGGCCTGCCAGAACTGGTGCTGGAAACCCTTCGAAACGATCGCGATGTACTTCTGGTCGCCGCCACCGGCGGCACCGTCCTCGTCGCCGCCGCACGCCGCGGCCGCCAGCGTCATCGTGGCGGCCACCAGTGCCGCCCCGAACTGCCTTCTGTTCATTTCGATCCAGCTCCCATCTCCGGTTGATGCTCGCGGATTCGTCAGGTTTGCTTCTTGCGCATCATGTCGGCGTAGACCGCGACCAGGATGACGCAGCCGAGGATGACGTTCTGCCATTCCTGCGGGATGGACATGATCTGCAGGCCGTTGTTCAGCACGGAGATGATCAGCGCGCCGATCATGGTGCCGACGACGGACCCCTTGCCGCCGGCCAGCGACGTACCGCCGATCACGACGGCCGCGATGGCCTGCAACTCGTAGCCCATCCCGGTGGCCGGCTGTGCGGATCCCAGCCGGGCCGAGATCATCACCCCGGCGAGGCCGATGAACAGGCCCGCGAAGGTGTAGACGATGATCTTCCACTTCCGTACGTCGATCCCCGACAGCCCGGTCGCCTCCTCGTTGCTGCCGATCGAGTACGTGTACCGGCCGAGGATCGTCTTGTTCAGCAGCACGGCCGCGATCACCGCCATCGCGGTGAGGACGATCACCGCGTTCGGGAAGTCAGGGATCAGGTTGCCGCGAGAGATCTTCGAGTACGCCGGTACGTCGTTGAAGTAGATCGGAGTGCTGTGCGAGAGCACCAGCGCCAGCCCCTGGGCGACCAGCATCATCGCCAGGGTCGCGATGAACGGCGGGATCTTCAGGATCGCGACGTTGAAGCCGTTGATCAGTCCGAGGAGTCCGCCGAACAGGATCGTGCCGAGTACGCCGAGCGCCAGCGGGACGCCGAGGTTGACGATCATCACCCCGGACATCACCGCGCACAGGGCCATCCCGGTGCCGATGCTCAGGTCGATGCCGCCGGTGATGATGACGAACGTCGTACCCAGCGCCAGGGTGCCGATCACCACGGTCGAGTAAAGGATCGCCAGCACGTTGCCGTAGGTGAGGAAGTTCGAGTTGGCGATCGAGAAGACGACGAAGATGACCAGCAGGCTGGCGAACGCGAGGAACTGCTGCAGGCGATCCCGCAGGCTGAGGGACACCCCGCCCGCAACCGGCTGCGTCTCTGTTGTTGCTGTGGGTGTGGTCATCGGCTACCTGCTTCCGTCAACCGTGCGGGCTGGATCGTCGAGCTCCAGTCCGAGTTCTGCCGCGTCTTCGGGATTCTCGTCAGGCCGCAGAGTCGCGTAGTGCATGACTGTCTCCTGCGTCGCTTCGGCGGCGCTGAGCGTTCCGGTGACGCGGCCCTCGCTCATCACCACGATCCGGTGCGCCATCCGGAGCACCTCTTCGAGCTCCGACGAGATCATGATGATCGACTTGCCCTGCGCCGCCAGGTCGTTGAGCAGCCGGTAGATCTCCTCTTTGGCACCGACGTCGATACCGCGGGTCGGCTCGTCGAAGATGAGGATGTCGCAGTTCTTCAGCAGCCACTTGGCGATCACGACCTTCTGCTGATTCCCACCGGACAGGTACTTCGCCGTCTGCAAGATCGACGGGGTCTTGATCCGCAGCGAGTCGACGTACTGCCGGGACTTCGCCCGCATGGCCCGGTCCTTCATGAACCCGAACGACGAGAACAGCTCGCTCAGCGAGCTGACCGTGATGTTGGCGTTCACGTCCTGCTCGAGCATCAGGCCGAACTGCTTGCGGTCCTCCGACAGGTAGCCGATCCGGTGCTTCGCGGCATCGGCCGGGCTCTGGATCCTGACCGGCCGGCCGCGCACTCTGATGGACCCGCTGTCGGCCTTGTCGGCGCCGACGACAGCACGTGCCATCTCGGTGCGACCGGCTCCCATCAGGCCGGCGAAGCCGAGGATCTCGCCCTGACGTAGCTCGAAGCTCACATTCTTGAGGAGTGCCTTGGTGGAGAGGCCCTCGACGGAGAGCAGGACCTCACGATCCTCCCGCACTCCCTCGGGTTGGGCGTCGGTCCGCAGCGCGCGCCCGACCATCAGGCTGATGACCTCCTTCATGGAGGTGGCGGCGGTGTCGACGGTGTCGACGTACTGGCCGTCCCGCAGCACCGTGATCCGATCGGCGATCTTCTTGAGTTCGTCCATTCGATGCGAGATGTAGATGACGCCGGTGTCCGCGCTCTTGAACCGCCGGATCAGAGCGTGCAGCGTGGTGACCTCGGCCTCGTTCAGGGCGGCCGTCGGTTCGTCCATGATCAGCACGCGGGCGTCGTACGACAGCGCCTTGGCGATCTCGACCATCTGCTGCTTGGCGACGGTGAGGCCGCCGACGGGGGACCAGGGCTCGAGCGGGAGTTGCAGGCGCTCGATCAGGTCCGCGGCGCGGGCGTTGAGCTTGCGCTCGCTGAGGAAGAAGCCGCCGGCGCGGGGTTCGCGGCCGATGAAGATGTTCTGCGCGACGGTCAGGTCGGGCATCAGGTTGAACTCCTGGTGGATGATGCTGATGCCCAGCTCCTGCGCGTGCCGCGGACTGGCCGGCTCGAAGCGCTCACCGTTGAGGAAGAACTCGCCCTCGTCGGCGGTGTAGATGCCGGACAGCAGCTTCATGAGGGTGGACTTCCCGGCGCCGTTCTCACCGACCAGGGCCAGCACCTCGTTGTGACGCAGCTCGAGGTGCACGTCGGACAGCGCCTTGACCCCGGGGAAGCTCTTGCTCACCGCCGTCGCTCTCAGCAGGGATTCAGTGCCGTCCATCGACGTCATGTCTCCACTGCACCACAGATCCGATGTCTGTCACCACCCTCGGCGAGTGTCTGCGCTGAACTCTGACCACGCTGGTCGACCTGTGGGTACGATGCCCAGCTAACGGCAGGGAGGCGGCCGGGAACGTCGAGGCCCGGATCGCGGGTACGACGTACGCCACGACCACCAGCATCCGCGACGGCGCCCCCCATCACCTCATGCTCGTGGTCAACCGGACCTCTGGCCCCGGAGCCGAGACGGTGAAGATCGTCGTCGACGGGGTCGCGGTGCTGTCCGAGAACGAGCTGACCACCAACCTCGAGTACACGGGCGAAGTCACCGCTGACGTCGGCCGGAACGTACTCGAGGAGAACGAGGCGCTCCATGGCGTCGTCGACGACTTCCGCTGGTGGAACGACCCGATCGAATCGTCGTACTGGGCAACCGTTGTCCAGCAAGAGCAAGTCGACCTCCAACTGGCGATTTACCCCTTCGACAACGACGCCTCCGATCGGGGCATCTACGGTCGCCATCTGACCCCCGCTCGGTCTGCGGGTTACGCCTACGGCATGTACGGTCGCGCGCTGGTGTCGACCGCAACCGAGGCCGCAGCGTCTGGGGCCGTCAACCTGCCCGACTGCGACCGGCTGGCGATCACCGGCTGGGTCCGGCTCGACGCCACACCGGGCAGTGCGGCGCCGATCCTCGCGATCGACGACGCCTCCGGGAACTGCCGGGTCCGAGTGGTCGTCAACTCCAACCGCACAGTCACCGCGACCTGGGTGACGATTGCCTACGGCACCAAGTCCGTCACCAGTTCGGCGGCTCTCACGGTCGGCAAATTCACTCCCGTCCACATCTCGATGAATCCGACGTACGTCGGCATCCGGGTCGGCTCCACCGCTCAGAACACCACCTCGACCGGCAACAGCACCGGCGGCGGCGCCTGGGGCTCGATCGCCTGGCCGGCGCCCTCCGGGTCCCGACCCAGATCGTCATCGGTGGCGACGACCCGGACGACTCCGTCGCCGACGTCGACAGCCTGCGCCTGTTCGACACCCCCGTGAGCGTCGCCGGCATCGCCTGGATGTACCAGAACCCGGGCCAGTTCTACGACACGTAGGTCGCTCTGCTGACAGCCGTGTCAAAGTATTGACGCGGGTGTCAGATGTGTCTACGTTGGTGTTCTCAGCGGAAGAGAGGGCGCCATGGCTTATGTCATCGGAGTGGATGTCGGTGGGACGTTCACGGATGCGGTGTTGGATGACGATGCGGGGACGGTTGTCGCGGCCAAGGCGCCGTCGACGCCGGACGACTACTCGCGCGGAGTCATGGAGGCGCTCGCCGGACTGGCCGAGCAGCTGGCCGAGCCGGTGGCGGAGATGCTCGGCAAGACGCACCACGTCGCGCACGGTACGACGTCGTCGCTGAACGCGCTGGTGATGGGCAACGTGCCGCCGGTCGGTTTCCTCACGACGGTCGGGCACCGCGACTCGATCTTCATCATGAACGTCGAGGGCCGCTATCTCGGGTCGTCACCAGACGAGCTGCAGAACGTGCTCGGTCAGAGCAAGAACCACGGCCTGATCCCCAAGCGGCACGCGCTGGAGGTGGTCGAGCGGATCGACCGCGACGGCAACATCGTCGTACCGCTCGACGAGGACTCCGTGCGTACGGCGGTGAACAGCCTGCTCGCGGAAGGGATCCGCTCGATCGCGGTGTCGCTGTTGTGGTCGTTCAAGAATCCGGTGCACGAGCGGCGGATCCGGGAGCTGATCCATGGGATCGATCCCGGTGTGTTCGTCGCCTTGAGCTCGGAGGTGAGTCCGCGGATCCGCGAGTTCGCCCGCAACGCGACGACGATCATGAGTTCGCAGATCGGTCCTGGACTGGGCGAGTACCTGGGTGTCCTCGAAGGCCGGCTGCGTGAGCAGGGGCTTGCGGGTCCGCTCCTGGTGATGCAGAGCAACGGCGGTGCGATCGCCGCGAGCGAGGCGCCGTCGACCGCCATCAGCACGGTCGGCTCGGTGCTCACCGGTGGTGTCGTCGGTGCCGTGTCGCTGGGCCGGCAACTTGCCCACCGCAACATCATCACCACAGACGTCGGCGGTACGACGTTCCTGGTCGGCCTGATCGTGGACGGCGAACCGGTTCGGGCCAGCACCACGATCATCAATCACCATCCCGTCAACGTGCCGACACTGAAAGTGCACGCGATCGGCTCGGGCGGCGGCGCGATCGCCTGGATCGATGCCGGTGGCAACCTTCAGGTCGGGCCACGCAGCGCCCAGTCGGTGCCCGGCCCTGCCTGCTACGACACTGGAGGCACCGAGCCCACCAACACCGATGCCAACCTGGTGCTCGGCATCCTCCCGGAGTCCGGGCTCCTGGGTGGTCGCAAGGCGCTCAACGTCGAGGCGGCGCGGCGGGCGATCCGCGAGAAGATCGCCGGTCCGCTCGGCCTCAGCGTCGAGGACGCCGCGGCCGCGATCTACGCGATCCAGAACGCCCAGACCGGCGACCTGTTGCGCAAGACAGTCGTCGAGGCCGGTCATGACCCGAGGTCGTTCGTGCTGTACGCGTTCGGTGGTGCCGGCCCGGCGTACTGCGCGTCGTACGCCGCCGAGGTCGGTGTGCGGGAGGTCGTCGTACCGCTGGGTCCGGTCGCGTCGGCGTTCTCCGCTTACGGCCTGGCGTCGTCGGACGTCGTACTGGCGTCGGAGTTGTCCGATCCCGGGCCGATGCCGTTCGATCCGGTCCGGGCCGCGGACAACTTCGCCGTACTCGAGGAGCAGGTACGGTCTGCCCTCGATCGGCAGGGACTGAGCTTCGAGCGCATCGAGTGCGTGCGGTCGCTGGATCTGCGCTACACCGCGCAATTGGCCGAGGTGTCGGTCGAGGTCCCGAAAGGGCCCCTCGACGCGACCATGATGGCCGACACCGTCGCAGCGTTCGAGAAGCGGTACGCCGAGTTGTACGGCGAAGGCACCGGCTTCAGCGCAGCTGGGATCCAGGCGATCACCTTCCGCGTCCGGGGAACCGGGGTGCTGCCGTTCTCGCCCGCGTTGCCGAAGCTCGCCGACGCCGGCGGATCCGATCCGTCCGCGGCGTTGCACTCGACCAGGAAGGTCTGTCTCGATGCCCGGGTCGGGTACGTCGAGACGCCGATCTACGACTATCGGGCGCTGAAGGCCGGCCACGTCATCACCGGACCCGCCGTGATCGAGGTGCCCACCACGACTGTCGTCGTACCGCCGGAGATGACCGGGGTGGTCGACCACCTCGGAAACCTGACGATCGACACCCAGCGGAGGTCCTGACCATGTCGATGCAGATTCCCGGCTCGGAGTACTTCTCCAGCCGTCCCGTCGACCCGGCGGTGCTTGCCTCCGCGCTCCCCGCGTCCCTGCCGGTGCACACCGTCACGCAGGAGCAGATCGACAACCTCGATCCGTTGACCTACGAGGTGATCCGGCACCGCCTGTGGTCGGTCACCGAGGAGATGGGCGAGGCGCTGAAGCGGATGTCCGGCTCGCCGATCGTCACCGACGCGAACGACTTCGACTTCGCGATCTGCGACGAGGTCGGCCAGGAGGTGCAGGTCGGTCTCTACAACACGATGCTCGTCGGTGCCGTCGACCTCGCGATCTACTGGACGCTGCAACACCGGGCCGACAACCCCGGCATTCGCGAGGGCGACATGTTCCTGTGCAACGACCCGTGGGTCGGCGGCGGTCTGCACCAGAGCGACGTGATCGTGTTCCAGCCGGTCTTCCACGACGGCAAGCTGTTCGCCTGGACCAGTGCGATCTGCCACGAGCCGGACCTCGGCGGCGTCGGGCTGGGCTCGTTCTCCCCAGCGGCGCAGGACGTGTTCGCCGAAGCGCTGCCCACGCCGCCGATCAAGGTGGTGCGCGACTTCGAGCTGCAGAACGACGTCGCCGATGCCTGGGTACGACGCTCACGCGTGCCGATGCTGGTCAACCTCGACCTCCGGGCGAAGATCGGCTCGAACTCGGTCGGCCGCAAACGGCTCGTCGATGTCATCGAGCAGTACGGCGCGGACACGGTCAAGGCGGTCATGAAGCGGATGATGGCCGACGCCGAGAGCCGGCTGCGGCGCAAGCTGACCGCGTTGCCCGACGGAACCTGGCGCGCGACCGGGTACCAGGACCAGTCGCACGAGGGCGACCGCGGCGTCCACAAGATCACCGTCGCGATGACGAAGACACAGGATCACCTGACCTTCGACTTCCACGGCACCGATCCACAGAGCGGCGTCATCAACTGCACCTTCGCCGGCATGCGTGGCGGCGTGATGCTCGCGTTGCTGCCGATCCTGGCCCACGACATCCCCTGGTCGGCGGGCGGTCTGATGCGCTGCTTCGACCTGGTGGCGGAGGAAGGGACGATCAACAACGCGACGTTCCCCGCGGCCGTCAGTCGTGGTCCGATCGGCCCGGCCTGGCTCACGGGCACGTTGGTCGCGGAGTGCCTGTCACAGTTGCTCGATCAGTCGGTGGATCTCGGCAAGAGCGTCCAGGCGGCCTGCTGCGGTACCTGGGACACGGCGGTCGTGGCCGGGCTCGACGAACGTGGCGAGTTCCCGATGCCGTTCCTCAACGTGATGATGGAGCCGATGGCCGGCGGATTCGGTGCCCGGCCGCAGGCGGACGGCATGGATACGGGCGGGCTGTTCTGCATCCCGATGGGACGCATCCCCGATGTCGAGATGACGGAGTTCCTCTATCCACTGCTCACCCTGTGGCGGCGTGAGGAGCCCGACTCGGGCGGTCCCGGGCGCCAGCGTGGTGGCGTCAGCGCCTCGGTCGCGGTGACGTTGTACGGATCGAACAATCCGGCGGGTCTGGTGCTCGCATCGGCCGGTAAGGCGGTCTCGCAGAACAACGGTCTCGCCGGCGGTTATCCAGGCAACACTGGTCTCGACGCGGTCGCGCGTGGTGCCGACGTACATGCGCTTCTCAAGCAGGGCAAGGTTCCACAGTCGCTGGAGGACTTCGGCGGTGGAGTTGAACTAGGCAACTGTTACGCGCAGTCCTATCTTGCACCGGGTGAAGTGCTGTACATGAGCTGGCAGGGCGGCGGCGGGTACGGCGATCCGCTGCATCGCGACCCGGCTGCCGTGGCTGACGACGTACGGGAGCAGAAGGTCTCACCAGCGGCCGCGCTTCAGGTGTACGGCGTAGTCCTGTACGACGGGGTGGTCGACGGCGAGGAAACCGCCGTACTGCGTGATCGGTTGCGGGACGAGCGACGCCGACGTTCCGTTGCGCCAGAGACAAACGGTGCTGCGCGGATCGCTCTGGAGAGCGCGCGACGGCTGGACGACAATCTGGTTGTCGCGGGCAACAAGGTTGGCTGCGCGCACTGCGGTCACCAGCTCGCCGACCTCGCTACCGGCACGCAGCTCGCGCTTGCGGTCTTCGAGGGCCCGTCGACAGAGGCCGGTCCGCAGATCACGTCCGACCCGGCGACGTATGTCGACGACGAGATCGTGTTCCGGCAGCTCTGCTGTCCTGGTTGCTGGACGGCTGTCTACTCCGCGGTCGTGCCGAAGGAACACGCCGATCATGTGTCGGATGTCGGCCGGTTCGCGCTCGCAGGCGGGTCGCAGTGAAGCTCCGTTCCGTGGACGTCCTGGGCGGGGGACCGGGCGGTCTGTACGCCGCCCGGCTCCTCAAGCTCCGGCATCCCCACAGCCGGGTGCGGGTCTTCGAGCAGGCGGAGCCCGCGAGTACCTTCGGCTTCGGTGTCGGTCTGGCAACTCGCACGCAGCAGAACCTGGAAGCGGCGGATCCGGAGACCTTCGCGGCGATCGTCGCCAATTCCTGGTCGCACGAGATGTCGATGGCGGTCGGCGGCCGGCAGGTGAGTCTGGCGCTGGACAACCTGATCGCGATCGGCCGGTCCACGTTGCTCGACGTACTGCGCAGCCACGCGGCCGATGCCGGAGTCGAGTTCAGCTACAACTCGCGGGTCGCCGCGGCCGAGCTCGACGCCGAGCTCGTGATCGCCGCCGATGGCGTCAACAGTGGGACTCGGGATGCCCGTGCTGAGGTGTTTGGCGCTCGGATCGACGTCCACAAAGGCCTTTATCTGTGGGCCGGCGCGGATGTCGCGCTGCCCAGGGCGGTGTTCGCGCCGGTGCGGACCGAGTACGGGACCTTTGTCGCGCATGCCTATCCCTATGCGAGTGATCGGAGCACGTTCCTGATCGAGACCGACGAGGAGACGTGGCGGCGGGCGGGATTCGACGTGACCACCGAGCGGCTGCCGTTCGATGCGAGTGATGAGGACGCACTCGGGTATCTCGGCGATGCCTTTGCCGAACATCTGCACGGGCATCGGCTGATCGGGAACCGGACCCGTTGGCTCCGGTTCCGCACAGTCAGCTGCGAACGCTGGCACGACGGCAACGTCGTTCTCCTCGGCGACGCGGCCCACACCGCGCACTACTCGATCGGGTCTGGCACCAAGCTCGCGATGGAAGGCGGCATCGCGCTGGACGCGGCAATCGCCGACGCGAGCGACCTCGAGGAGGCGCTGGCGGAGTACGAGCGGGTACGGCGGCCGGCCGTCGAACATCTTCAGGAGACGGCGGCGCGGAGTATGAGCTGGTGGGACTCGTTCCCGACGCGACTCGATCTGCCGGTGGAGCAACTCCTCGTCTCGTACATGACCCGGGCGGGGAAGGTCTCGGTCGACCGGTTCGCTACCTCGGCGGCGGACGTCGTACGCACGGCTCTTGCTCAGTACGCGCGGTGTGACGTGTCGGAGGTTGATGACGGCAACCGTAATGAGTGGGTGTTGCGGCAACCGCTCGGCAAGTCCTTCGGGTCGCGCCGCGTGCGGGCTTCGGAGATCCCTGGTCTGCGTCCGGTGCGCGTGAGCTTGAGCGATCCGTGGGGATCGGCGGCGGATACGCTCGTGAAGGAGATCGGGGCGGACGAGGCTGCGTCCGGCGTACTGCTGACGACTGCCGCAGATACTGGATCGGTGTTGACGATGCTCGACGTGGCGGAGCGGATCCGGCGCGAGACGGACATGCTGGTCGTGGCGCAGCTCGACCCGAGTGCGACCGACCTCGCCGTCGGCGCTCTAGTCACCGAGCGCGTCGACCTGGTCGATCTGGGCGGTGCCGCATGATCACGGACGAGCTTGTGCCGCCGTTCCGGCCGGAGTTGGCCGACCGCTACCGGGAAGCCGGGCTGTGGGGGAATCGTTCCATCGCCCGGGAGTTCACCGCGGTCGCGCAGCGGCATCCGGACGGTATTGCTGTGGTGGCCGAGCAGGGGAGTCTGACGTACGCCGAACTCGACGAGCAGACCGATCGGATCGGCGCCGGGCTGCTCGATCTCGGGCTCGAGCCGGGCGATCGGGTGATCTTCCAGGTGACCAACCGGTTGGAGACCGTGGTCGCGTGGTACGCCTGCCTCAAGGCCGCTCTGGTACCTGTCGCGACGCTCGCCGCTCATCGGGCGCACGAGATCGCCGAGATCAGCCGGCAGTGTTCGGCGACGGCTCACCTGGTAGAGGCCGGTCTGCCGTTCGACCTGGTCGCTTTCGCCCACGACATCGCCACAGATCATCCGACCCTGCGCCACCTCGTCACCATCGGTGCCGCGGCGTCCTCGCTCGAAACGCTCGGTGCCGATCTCAGCGAGAACGCTATCCGGCCCCGGATCGACGCGGCCCAACGCGGCGTCGGACCTGACGATCTGGCGGCTCTGCAGCTTTCGGGTGGCACGACCGGCGTACCGAAGCTCATCCCACGCCGGCACGCGGAGTACTGGTACAACGCCGCGGCCTACGCTCGTCGGCTCGGCTGGACGTCGGAGACCAACGTCGGTCACCTCATCCCGGTCATCCACAACGCCGGCATCACCTGCGCGATCCACGCCGCCCACAGCTGCGGAGCGACCCTAGTGCTCGGCACGCCAGACGCCGCGGCCTCGGCAGCACTGCTGGCCCGCGCCGGCGTCGATTCCGCGTTGATCGGGCACGGACACTTCGGCGCTCTCCTGCAGCCCGGCTTCCTCGATCAACTGCCGGCGCTGCGCCAGGTCATCCTGTCCGGTACGAAGGTCCCGGAGACGTTGTTCGACGAGCTCGAGCGTCGCGGGATCTGGTCGGGGCAGCTGTTCGGCATGGGCGAGGGCCTGTTCGTCATGAGCCGGCTCGACGATCCCCGCGAGGCACGGCTGCGGACCGTCGGCACACCGCTGAGCGAGTACGACGAGGTGCGCATCCTGGTCCCGGGCACCGAGGCCGAGGCGCCGTACGGCGAGATCGGTGAACTGTGCTGCCGCGGTCCGTACACGATCCCCGGGTACTACGCGGCCGGTGAACGCAACGCGGTCGCCTTCACGTCGGACGGGTTCTACCGCACCGGTGATCTGGCGCGCTGGGGGACGTACGACGGTAGGCCGCAGCTGCTGATCGAGGGGCGCATCAAGGACGTGATCAACCGTGGTGGCGAGAAGATCAATGCCGAGGAGATCGAACTGCTGCTGCTCAGGCACCCGGACATCCAGCAGGCGGCCGTTGTCGCGATGCCCGATGCGCGGTTGGGAGAGCGGTCGTGCGCGTACGTCGTCGCCGCTGCGGCTGTGGACCTTCCGGCTGTCCAGCAGTACATGGCAACGCTGGGAGTCGCGAAGTTCAAGTGGCCCGAGCGGGTCGAGCAGTTGGACGATCTGCCGAGGACGAACGTCGGCAAGATCGACAAGTCACAGCTCCGCGACCGCGTCGCCGCGGCTCTGCAAGCCAGGGCCGGCGGTTAGAGTCGGCCCATGACGTCAGCGAAGAAGCCCGCCGATGCCGACGAGCGGGTGCGGAGCAGTACCCGCCGCGATCTCGTCGAGAGTCAGATCATCGCCGAGGCGACCCGGCTCTTCGCGGAGCGTGGGTTCTCCGGGACGAGCCTGAAGGATATCGCGGACGCGACCGGGCTGACCCGGCCGGCGCTCTATCACTACGTCAAGAACAAGGACGAGATCCTCGCCAAGCTGGTCAGCGAGCTCGCCGAAGGACCGGCGCGTGCGCTGCGCGCCATCCGCGCGCAGAGCGAGCTCGGCGCGGCCCAGAAGCTACGCGAGATCGCCCACGCCATCGCGCTGCAACAGGCGAGCGAACCGGCCAAGTTCCAGCTGCTGATCCGCTCCGAGGCAGACCTCCCCGAGGAGCTCGTCGGGCCGTACAACCAGAGCCGTCGCGACGTCCTCAACGAGATCGTCGCCGTGATCGAGGCGGGTGTCGCGTCCGGCGAGTTCCGCCCGGTCGACCCGCGCATCGCTGCTCTCGCGGTTATCGGTCAATGCAACTGGGTCGCCTGGTGGCACCATCCCGGCACGCCCGAGGAGAACAGCCGGGTCGCCACGACCATCGCCGACCTGGCTGTCGCCTCCGTCCTCTCGTCCGACGACGCAGACCCGGGCGTGGACCCGCGGACCCGGGCGATCGAACGCCTCAAGCAGGACGTCGAGCACCTCGAGAAGATCCTGACCACCGATCAGACGTGAGCCTTCAGCCAGCTCTCGATCCGCTGTGCCGCCAAGGACGTGCCGGTCGCGGCCCCCTTCGTGATCGGGCCGCCGAAGTGGGTGCCGGGGACGGACTGCACGGTCAGGTCCGCGGCGGCCAGTGCGGCGGTCATCGCGCTGATGTCGGTCGGGTACGACGCTTGGTCGCCGGTGAACTCCAGCAGCAGCGTCGGGACGGTGACGCCGGGAGCACAGTCGAGGAAGGTGGCGTTGGTGGACAGGGCCGACCAGGTGGACAGCCAGGCCTCGGCGGTCGACAGGCGGCCGAAGCCGACCAGGCCGTAGTTGGTCAGGTCGGGGCGCCGGCCGAACAATGAGCCGTACGGGCGATCGTTGCGATCGAGCGAGAGATCGACGTTGCGGAGATCGGCATCGGTGCGGAAGACGGTCATCAGGCGTGGCGCGATCGCGCGGCGCCGATCGGCCGGATCGCCGCCGGACTTGAAAGCGCGGTTCGCCTGCTGGGCATCCGCAACGTACTCGCGAGCCTGCGTGTCCAGGCGTCGTACGCGATCCGCTTGCGCGGCTCGGTAGCGAGTGACGAACGCGTCGTCGTAGTTGCTCGACTCGGGTGCCGGACGGAATCCGTTGGCGGGGTTGAACGGGTCGAGGTCGGGGTCGATGGAGAGCGGATCGGATTCGTCGATCACCGATGGGTCGATCAGTCGCTGGAGGAGGGCACCTTGGCCGGGGTGCGGCGCGAGGAAGATGCACCCGTCGGGAAGCGGCATCGCGGTGCCGGCCAACGGAACCGGTCGGCCGGACGGCGTTGTGGTGAGACGTTGCCCAGGAGGTAAAGCGGCCTGCTGGCAGTAGAAGGCGGCGAGGGTGCCACCGCCTGAGTGGCCGAGCGAATAGACGTCGAAGCCGTTGTCACGCAGGAAAACGTGGCCGGCGGCGAAGTCGATGATCGCCTGCTCATGTAGGAGGTTGAGGTCGTTGTTCGGTGATCGGGAGCTCTGAGTCCACACGCCGTACCCCATGGTCAGCAGGTACGGAATCAGCGGGTGGTGTGTGACGTCCTGCCGCGGATGCATGATCGTGACGACGCTCGTCGCTCCTCGCGGCACGCGCAGGACGCCGGTGACCTTGGCGTCGTCGCTGGTATTGAGCTCATGCACGCTGGTCGCGACACCGTGCGGGCCCTCGATCGTGGACGAGTAGCGGCCGGCGCCCAGTTGTGTCGCCGTCATCGCGGGTCCACTCGCAGCGCGTTCTTGTCCCATTGGACGATCCGGCCCCCGGCCAGTCCGGCGACACAGCTGTACCAGACCGCGTGACGACAGCCGGTAGCTCGACGGTCGATGACGATCGGACCGTCGTACTCGATGACGAAGTAGGGACCGAGCTTGTCCACCTGGACGCCGTCGGACTGGCCGGCGACCTTCGCCACCGACGTGTTCTCCGGTACGTCGAGTACGTACAGCCGGCTCATACGCGCACCTCCCACGACGGAGCACGTTCCACGATCAGCTCGGCCTTGCGCGTCAGCAGGTCGTCCATCGTGTGGCCCTCGCGCTGCGCGATGTCGACGAGCGCGTCGATGGTGAGGTTGGCGTCCAGATCCTCCTGCGGAGTCACCGGACGCAGTGCCCGGGTGATTTCGACCATGTAGCCGTTCGGGTCGTGGGTGTAGATCGACTCGATCGTTTCGTGCTGGATCTGCATCTCGACCGGCCATTCACTCAGGTCGAGCCGGCGACGGTACTCGGTCAAGGCGTCCTCGGAGTCCACATGGATCGCCAGATGACGCGATCTCACGAACCAATCCGGCGTACTGTCGTCGAAGCGCGCGTAGACATCACCCTTCCCGTCCGACGTCGGCCGCGGCAGCCCGAAGTAGTAGAAGAACGCGAGGCGGTCGTCGTTGCCGATGTCGAAGAAGAAGTGGATGAAGTCCGGGTGATCGTCCGGGCCCCAGCCGGCGGCGCAGATCGAGTGCACGACCGGGAAGCCGAGAACATCGCGGTAGAACCGGACCGTCCCGACCGGATCGAAAGTGGGAAAGGCGGCGTGGTCGACACCGCGGGCCAGATGCCGTCCGGCGAGGTCGTTCATCGGGACAGTCCTCCTTCGCGCCGGAGCAGCGAACCTGCCCCGGGAATATCGATCGGCAGACCGGCTGCCTTGAGAATGCTGTAGGCGCCCGCCGTCGCGGCCGAAAGCACCGGAAGTCCGAACTCCTGCTCGGCGGATTCGACCAGCGGCAACGAAGGCATCTGCACACAGGCCGAGATCACCAGAGCATCCGCGCGAGCCAACTCCAACGAGCGGGCGGCGGCCATCACCTGGTCGCCGGGGATGCAGCCGACCTGACGGTTGTCCTCGACCTCCAACGCGCGCCAATCCACCACCTCGAAACCCTCCGCCTCGAGGTACGCCACGACCTTCTCGGCAAGTGGCTTGAGGTACGGCGTGACGATCGCGATCCGCTGAGCCGGGATAGCCCGAAGAGCCTCGGTCAGCGCGCCGGCACTTGACCTGACCAACGCCGCGGACCCGCCCGTGGCGAGCTGCTCGGCGATCAACCCTTCGACGCGCTGGTGCTCACCAGGACCGACAGACATCAACGCGACGAGACACGCGTAGAGCAGCACATCCGGATCGGCATCCCCGAGCTCCATCACACACCGCTCCCGCTGCGCGTTCATCGCGGCGAGCTGCGCGGGGGAGACCTTGGCCATCCGCATCCGGCTGCCATGGAAGGAGAACGTCGCCGCCGGATGCCGGCCGAGCACCGCCGGCAACTCCGTCTCGACAGTGACATTCGAACTGGGCACAACAAGCCCGACACGCACGTGACTCATCCGGATCCTCTCGTCTCCCTTCCAGGATTCGACGGATCCGACGAAAAGTCAACACCACCGTCAATTCACCCAGTCAACATCTAGGCCCGCCTACTCGGGCGGCATCGAACCGAACCGCCGGAAGGCGCGCGGTGACTGTCCGACCCGGGCGGTGAACAGCCTGCTGAAGTACGCCGGGTCGTCGTACCCGACCTCCCGGGCGATCGCCGTCACCGGCAGGTCCTCCTCCGCGAGCAGCGCCTTGGCGGTGTTGAGCCTGGTGGTCAGGACCAGTTCCTGTGGGGTGGAGCCGGTCGTGCGCTTGATGGCGTCGCGCAACTCCCTGAGGGTCAGTCCGAGCTCTGTTGCGTAGTCCCGGATGGACAGGGGTTCGCAGGCGAGTCGGGCGAGCCGGGCTGCTATGTCGTCGTCTGGTGGCGGCGCTGCCTCGGCGATGACGTCGTACAGGGCCGCGATGGTCTGCACGCCGTTCCGTACGCCGTTCTGTGCGCGGGCGACGCGGAGGAGCCGGGTGAAGGCTTTGTCGACGGGCCGGGGATCGGCGAACCGGCGTACTTGCCGGGTGGGGTCGAGATGGCCCAGCGTGGTGAGCGCATCCGTGGCAGGACCGCTGAAGAGTGTCCAGGCCTGTCGCCAGCGGGTGGCGGGGCGGTAGCCGTGCAGGACGCCGGGGTACAGCCACAGCATCGCCGGGGCCTCGACTGGGTGGAGCTGGCGGTCGGGGCCGTGCAGAAGGTGGCCGCGGCCTTCCCTGATCCAGACGAGAGCATGACAGCCGAGGGCGCGCTCCGGGGCTGGTCCCTTGGGGTTCTCCTGTTCGCCGGCGCCGAGACCGAAGAGTCCAAGTTGGCGTTCACTCTGGCTTGGAGTGAAGTAGATCGACCAGTTCGGCATGGTGACAAGAGTCCAAGACCGACGGCCTCTGACCACCGCATCCGGCGAGATCGATGCCCCAAGCAACCACTCGTCGGCCGATGAGGCGACGGGGTTATCCGTGCCGGTACGTCGTGAGGGTTTGCTTCAGGGCTACGTCGACCGGAGTGGGCTGGACGCCGAGCTTGTTCGCGATCTTGCTGCTGTCGACGATGAACGGCTCCTCGAACAGGTACTGGATTTCGCCGAGTTCCCGCACGGTGGGGTTGATCAGGCCGAGCGCGCGCAGCATCAGCGGCGGCATGGCGCGAAGTTTGGCACGGGGTTGCCCAGCGTGCTGGTAGACGATGTCGACGAGCTGCCGGGTGCTGCGGGTGTCGGGGTCGTTCGGGAGGTGCCACACCTGGCCTGGAGCGTCAGGGTGTTCGCCGAGGACTGCGAGGGCTTCACCGATGTCGGGGATGAAGGTGTAGGTGTGTGGTTGGTCGGGGTCGCCGAGCACGGTGGCGGTCTTTCCGGCCAGGGCGGCGGAGAAGACGCGGTCGCCGAGATTGGATTGCGCGCCGCCGCGTGGTCCGAAGTAGTCCGAGGCCCGGCCGATCGCGACCTGCACACGTCCGGCCACGTGGGCTGCGAGGAGTTCGCGGGCCATCCGCCCACGGAGCTGCCCCTTCTTGGTGTGGGCGTCGTAGGGGCGGTCCTCGGTGAACGGGCGGCCGGCGGGGCGTCCGTACATGTAGACGTTCTCCATGCTGACCAGGCGCGCGCCGGTGGCTTCGGCCGCGGCGAGCACGCCGGCCTGGAGGACGGGGAACTGTTCGCTCCACTCGGGGTACGGCGGGTTGAGCGTCTGGTAGATCACCCGGGCGCCTTCGGCGACGGCGGCGGTGAAGGTTGGATCGAGGGCGTCACCACCGAAGACCTCGACGCCGTCGGGCACCGGGGCGTGGCCGGAGCGGTTGACGAGCCGGACGGTCTCGCCGCGGCGGCGGAGTGCCTCGAAGGCGGCCAGGCCGATCGCCCCGGTGCCGAAGATGACGTGCGGGGGAGTAGTGGTCATGCCTTGGCCGCGATCCGTGTTGCGGATCGGATCATGGGCTCAACTCACTCATGCGCGTCGTCAGCCCGTTCGGCCGAGCTGGGCGGGACGACGAGGACGGGGTCGCTGCCGCCGAGGTCGAGGCGGAAGGGCGAGTAGACGTCGGTCATCAGGGCTGCATAGCCCGCGACCCGTAGAGCCCACCGGTTCATCCCGAGAATGATGTCGTACAACGGCCGGGGATAGGCGCCGGTGATTGCGAGGATGACGGCGGCGACGATCACGAGGATGCCGACGAGGCCGCCACTGCCGCCGAGGCTCCACTGCCAACTGTCGGACCGATTGAAGCCCCACACTGCGCCGCCGACGAAGACGCTGACAATGATGTAGTGCGGGATGGCGAGCAGCCACCACTTCACCAGCGCCAGGCCACGGGACAGGTGTGCCGGGTAGTCGACCGACAGGTGCGCCGGATAGTCCTCGACGTCTTTCAGCGTAAACGGCGGATACCGGTCGGTTCCGAGCGCTCCATAGGCGTAGTAGGTGACCCGCCAGGACCACCGGAGCACGCCGACGTTGTAGTCGAAGATGGCACGCGGGTAGCGACCGGTGATGAGGATCGCGAAGTACGCGACGACAGAGGAGACCATGAAGCCGAGCCACAAAGGCACCAGTACGACGTAATGCGGGATCACGAGAACCCACTTGACCAGCCACAGCCACCTGGACGATCTCGGATCAACCGCGGCGTCCACGTGCACCGGATAAGTCATGGATGTTGCCACTACCACCATCTCCAAGCGGTCTTGCAGAGTGAAACCAGAGAGCATCGTGGATCGCTGAGTTGGATGCGCAGGAGCGGGCCTTGAGGCGGAGTGCTCTCAGTGCGCCGGCAGAGAGGCAGTACTTAGTAAGGTGGAGCTTATCGTACAAAGTACGAATGCGCTACGGCCCGAGACCGATCGATCGCCGATCACAAACCATGCCTGAGACCGATCGCTGCCGGTGCCTGCTCGGGCACCTGAAATCACTGCGGCGTCAGGTCAACTTCCGACCCAATGGGGGCATCTAACAGGTGTCTCAAAGGGGGGACATTGTGAAGTTGATTCACGCCATCCGTAAGCCCAACCACCGACCGATCCGCACCGCATTCGCGATCCTGGCTGTCGCCGCAGTCCCGGTGGGCGCGATCGCTGTGCCGGCGCTGGCCGGCCCGTCCAAGGCGGTAGTCACGGCAGCCGCCACCAGCAAGTGCCCCACCGGCTGGGGATCATTGCCCGAGGCAAGCAATATCCGTGGTGCCGGCCAGCTGACGAACGTCCGGACCGGCCGGCACGCCTGCTTCGATCGCATCGTGTTCGACGTCAAGGGCAAGCCGTCCTGGCTCCGGGTGCAGTACGTGAACAACGTTTCCACGGTGGGACAGGGGGAGCTCGTGCCGCTGCGCGGAGGCGCCAAGCTGGAGATCGTCCTCGCGGTGCCGTCGTACGACGACGACTTCCACAGCACCTACAACCCGGCAAACCACAACGAGCTGACCAACGTACGCGGCTACCGGACCTTCCGGCAGGTCGCGGATGCCGGCAGTTTCGAAGGTGAGACCACGATCGGGCTCGGCGTCCGTGCCCGTCTTCCGTTCCGCGTCTTCACCCTCACCGGTCAAGACTCCACCAGCCGCATCGTGGTGGACGTCGCCCACCGCTGGTAAGGCTCACGTCTGGATCTGCCGGTTCCCGCGGCAGGTCCAGACCCATGCTCCGCGACCCCGCGAATGTCGTCGCTCACCGCGGGTAGGAGCGCTGGGCCTGTCGCAGCCCCTGCGGCAGGCCCAGCTCTCTCAGATGACGGGGAGGACGCGGCGCCAGCCGTCGGAGATGAGGGTGGGGTTCATTCCGACCGCCTGGTAGAGGCGGAGGGCCTGGGTCGGGTTGTTGGTGTCGACGTTGAGGTTGGTGCCGGCGAGGCCGGCAGCCGCGTCGCGGGCGAAGGCGTCGCGTAGCAGGAACGTCGCGAGACCACGCCCGCGGAACTCCTCGAATACGCCGAGCATGCCGATGTGGCCGCACTTCTCAGTCTCGACGTACTCCTCGCTGCACAGGCGTATCGCGACCGCCCGCCCGTCGATCTCGAGCAGGGTGATCAGAGACCAGTCGAAGGTGGAGGTGCCGTCGAGGGCCTCGATCCACTCGTCGTGCGGCCGGGCGACGAAGCCGACCTGGCCACGGAGGCACTCGATGATGATCTGGTGAGCAGTCCAGCGGGTGGCGTCGTCGAAGGCGCCGCGCCGGACCACGACGCCGGCCGGCGCCTCCGGGGTGGCGATCGGGCCGGTGTGATCGATCCGCATCCGCTGGTACGTCGTACTCGCGGTGAAATCGTGATCGGACAACAGCGTGCGCAGTGACTCGTCGGCTCGGTACACCTCGGTGTCGACGGTGATCTCGGCGTGGCCGCGTTCGCGTCCCATCTCGCGGGCACGATGCATCGTCTGCTCGAACAGCCAGTCGGCGACCGCCGCCTGTTGCGACCACACCTGGATTCCGACGACTTCACGGTCGCCCCTGCCGAAGGTCGTCCCGTAGCCGACCGGCAGACCGTCCCCGGCGAGGACCAGGAAGCCGTCGGTCCCGCGGTCGAAGCCGGGCTCGACGATGCGGTCGGCGACCTCGTCCACCGTGCCGTCCGCGACTCCGATCAACGCTGTGTTGTAAGCCGCGAGCATGTCGAACAATGCTTCGGCATCTGCTGGCTCAGGTGGGCGGGCGGTGCAGTCGTGCGGTAGTACAGCGGTGGTATTCACACCTCACAGTGGTCGCACTCCGTCAGATGGTCCAGGCCTGGACCCCACCCGCTTCATCGCCGGGATCGGTCGCGCGGCCTGCGCGAGAGGCCAGTGACGGTGACCAGCCCGCTTGGGGGCGGCCCAGCTGGAGGGGTGCCGGGCATGCATGGCTGGCCACCTGTGGGCCACCTATCCACTCGCGACTAGCGGCACATAACGGGCGGAGTCGGTGTCATACGGCGGCTGCGAGCTTGGTGTGCTTCCTGCGCCCCGCCACTCCCTCCATGGGCGGGGCGCAGCAAGATGATGAGCTCCGCGGTCGGCACTCAGGCCGCAGGCGTCGAACAACGAGGGCGGCGGAGCTTGCAAGGCAGGCCAGTAGATGGGCAGTCCCGTCGTGTGGCTGAGCTCCCTGCGAGGAGCCCGCCGAACGGCGGCTCCCACTGTTGTCGTCGACGGACAAGCCTGAGATCAGCACCGCAAACGCCCTAAGTCGCTCACCATCCTCCGGAGGGCCGCCATTGTCAACCGCGCGCTCGACCGTTTACCAGCGGACGAGTTTCCATAGCTCTGGACGGGGTTCGTCGGCGGGGTCGATGTTCGTGCCGTGCGGAGCGCCCACCTCGGCGAAGATCGCCACCGCTGACTTCAGGTGTCGCATCGTCTCGTCGTGGTGGCCGAGGGCGTGGTGCAGGTCGGCGAGGTTGTTGTGCAACGCGGCCTCGCGGTGGCGGTCGCCCTCCTCGGTACAAAGCGCGAGCGCGGTGTTGGCGAGTTCGAGCGCGGGTTCCAGTTCTCCGTGGGCACGATGGGCGAGGGCGAGGTTGTTCAGCGCCGCGACGCGGCCGGGCAGGTCGCCGATCTGCTCAGCGAGGTCGCGGCCGGTCCTGAGATGCTGGAAGGCGTCGTCGATGCGGCCGTCGGCGGTCGCGAGCATGCCGAGCATGTTGTGTGCCTGGCCGAGGGCTCGTCGGTCACCTGAATCGGTGGCGAACGCGAGTGCCTGGCGGGCGAGTTCCGTCGCACCGGCCACGTCACCGGCGTTGTGGCGGGTGAGGCTCATGTCGGCTGTGATGCGAGCCTGCTCGGCAGGTTGTCCGGGCGGCAGGTTTTCCAATGCAGCGCGGAAATGTGCCTCCGCGAGTGCCCATTCCCCGCGCCTGTGACGCAGGCGCCCCAGGCGGTGTTCGATCCCGGGCAGGTCGGCGGCGGGTGCGTCGGCGGCTGCCAGTTCGTAGCTGCGCACGGCGGCGGTGTAGTTTCCGGCGAGCGTCTCGAGGTCTCCGATCGAGGCGTGCAGCGTGGACGGACTGTCGTGCCCGAGCGCCAGCGCTGCGTGAAGGTGTTCGAGGGCCTCAGCGTTGGCGTAGACCTTGCGGGCTTGGCCGGCGGCGGCAGCGTAGGCCTGGGCGGCCTCCTGGTCATGGCCGGCGAGTTGGAGGTGATGGGCAACGACTGCTGCCGGGCCGTGAACGGCGCGGGCCGCCCGGGCGTGCAGCAGTCGGCGCCGGGCAAGGCTGGTGTCGTCGGACACGAGTCTTCGCAGTTGGTCGTGGACGAAGTCGTAGTCGAGGGCTCCTTCGCGGATCAGCCCGCGGCGTACCAGTTCCTCCAGCGAGGCGACGGTCTCCTCGTCAGTACGCCCGCTGACCGCACGGACCGTGTCGACGTCGAACGATCTCCCGAGGACCGCCGCGGCGGCCAGTACCTGCATGCCGGTGTCGCTGACCCTGTCGAGGCGTGCGCGCAGGAGGTCGTTGACGCCGGTCGGCACCGGCCAGCTCTCGTCGGCACCGGTTGTGAGGGCGTTGAGGTATTCGACGACCAGCAGCGGCACGCCCTCGGTCTCGTCGTACAACCTGCGCAACAGTTCGCGGTCCATCGAGGGGCGCGCGGCGGCCAGCAGCTCACCTATCGCGTCCACGTCCAGCCGTCCGAGCCGGCGGACGGCGCCACCACCTCGCGCAACCTCCGCGACGACGCTGCTGACCGGGTGGTCGGCGGGGGTTCGCCAGGTGAGCGTGATGAGCAGCGGCCGGCCCGCGAGTCGGCGAAGGCCGTACCTGAGCAGAACCAAGGACGCCTCGTCGAGCCAGTGCGCGTTGTCGATGTGGATCACGCCGGGGACGGGTCCGGACACCGCCGCGGCGAGGGTGTCCCATACGGCGGCGAGGAACCTGGCTTCGGCTCCCGGGCCCTCGGCCTGGGGCTCAGGCCGGGCGTCGGCAATTTCTGGCAGGAGCCGGGACACCTCGGCGATCGTCTGGTCCGGTACGTCGTCGACCCAGCGGGCGTCCTCGCGCAACCGGGCCCGCAGCGCGTCGACCAGTGGCGCGTACGCCAGCGCTGCCTCGTCCTCGTACGCCCGGCCGGTCAGTACGGCGGCGCCGTTCTTGCGGAGGTCGACGAGCAGCTCCTCGACCAGACGAGTCTTGCCGATGCCGGCCTCGCCCTCGACCACGACCAGCCGGCCGTCATGATCGATCGCGTCGTAGACCGCGCGGACGGCACGGATGTCGTCGTGCCGCCCGACGAACGGTGTCTGGGTCTCCTGCGCCGGAGTCTCCGCGGTCTCCGCAGTTGGCGGCGACACGAAGAGCTTGCCTGTGTTGACGGCCTCGTAGAGCTCGGTGGTCTCGGGGAGCGGCGAAACCCCCAGCTCGCGGGAGAGAGTGCGGACGCACTGGCGGTATTGGACCAGCGCCGCGGCCCGATCCCCGGTGAGCGCGTGCAGCCGGATGAGCGCGCGATGCGCCGGCTCGTGCAAGGGGTCGAGCGCCAGCCAGCGGCGTACGTGCACAAGGGCGGCCGAATAATCGCCGGCCTCCTCCAAGGCGGCAGCCAGTTGTGCAAGAGCGCCCGTCAGTTCGCGGCGCAAAGTGTCGGCCTGGTTACGCGCCCAATCCTCGAAGCCGGGGGAGTCCCGCAGACCGAAACCCTCCAGGAAGTCGCCGCGGAACAGGCCGATGGCCGTGTGCAGGTCGCCCTCGGTCACCAGGTCCCGGAAGCGGTCGACATCGACGGACAGGCCCTGGCCCTTGATCAGGCGGACGTGATCGCGGGTGGTCTCCAGAGACTCGGCCCCGATCGCGGTGCGCAGCGTGGACAGGGTCCGCCGCAGCGCACCGCGGGCGTGCTCGATGTCGTTGTCCGGCCACAGCAGATCAGCCAGGGCGTCCCGCGGGCGCGGCCGGTCGGCCAGGGCCAGATGGGCGAGCAGCGCCACCGCCTTGCGGGTGTCGAACCCGACAAGCATTCCGGCCCGCTCGACCCGAGGCGGACCCAACAGACTGACCTCGATCACCACACCCCCGCCCCGTGCGCCGGCGGCGCGGCGGACCGCGCACCGAAACCGTAACGATTCTTGCACGGTCGACTGCGAACGTGTCGTTCATCGGGGAATCAGAGGTTCCATGCCTGCAGGGGGAGGGGGCGCAGTGGTGGTCCGAATGGGTGCTGCCCGTCTGGCCTGGTCGGTGTGGGGACTGTGCGTCGTGCTCACCGCAGTCGCGCTCGTACTCTTCGTGATCAACGGACATGCCCGGCCGGCGGGTTCGTACGGCTCGCTGGATGCCGTGGTCGACGTGGCCATCCTCGGCTTTCCCACCGTCGGTGCGGTGATCACCGCACGGCAACCAGACAACGCGATCGGCTGGCTGTTCCTCGCCACCGGTCTCGGGAACACCCTCGCGCAGGCATTGCTCGAATACGGCGCCTACGCGCTGCTCCACGCGCCGGGCACTCTGCCCGGCGGCGCCTGGGCTGCTCTGATCGCCGATGCGGTGATCTGGCCGGCCGTCGCGGCGACGTCGCTCCTGGTGTTCGTCCTCTTCCCGACCGGGCACGTGCCGTCGCGGAGATGGCGATGGCTCGTGTGGGCGGTGGCGCTCGACGTGGCGGCGTACGTCGTCGGGACGGTACTCGCGCCGGGTGAGCTGCACTATTTCCCGGTCTCGAACCCGTTCCCGGTATCGAGCTCCGTCATGTCGGGAGTCGGTGACGTTGCCGCACCCGCCCTCAGTGTCGGGCTCATCCTCGGGTTGGTGGCTCTCGCGGTTCGCTTCCGGCGGTCGCGAGGAGTGGAACGGCTGCAGATCTCCTGGATGTTCTACCTCGGGGCCCTGCTGATCGGGTCCATTCCCGTCACGACGGCGCTGTCATTCACCGACCTTCACGTCGGCGGCATCCCGGTGTCCGAGCTGGCCTTCGCGGTTTTGCTTCTGGCCATCCCGTGGGCCGTCGGTGTCGCGATCCTGCGGTATCGCCTGTACGACATCGACGTCGTCATCAACCGGACACTGGTGTACGGCGCTCTGTCCGTGACACTGGGTGCGGCGTACGTCGGCAGTGTCTTGTTGCTTCAGTTGGTTCTGAGCCCGGTGACGCAGGGATCCGGCCTCGCGGTGGCGGTGTCGACACTTTTGGTGGCAGGCCTGTTCCGCCCGGTGCGGTCGCGGATCCAGGCGATGGTCGACCGGCGGTTCTTCCGGCGCCGGTACGACGCGGCCCGGACTCTGGAGGCGTTCGGTGCACGGTTGCGAGAGCAGCTGGATCTGGATGCCCTCGGCACCGATCTCCAGGCCGTGGTGCGCGACACCATGCAGCCGGCCCACGTGACGCTGTGGCTGCGAAAGGCCGACCGATGAGCGGCCGTGTCGCCAAGTGGCTCGCCTGGAGCCTCTTCGGGTTCTTCGTGATCCTGGCCTTGGCAACGCCTGTGCTGGTGGCGGTTCGGCACGGGAATGCGTCCGACGCGCTGGTCGCGATCGGGATCGGCTTCGCGCTCGTCGGTGCGTTGGTCGCGTCACGGCAACCCGCCAATGCCGCCGGATGGCTCCTGCTCGTCGCCGCCGTTGCCCTCGGGCTCGACACCTTCATGACCGTGTACGCCAGTCGGGCGTCGTCCCCCGGCGCGGCGTGGGCGGGGTGGCTCACCAGTTGGTTGTTGTTCGTGTGGCTCTATCTCCCAGCCCTGTTCCTCACCTTGGTCTTCCCCGCCGGCAGGTTGCTGTCGCGACGGTGGCGGACTGTCGTCGGGCTCGGCATCGGTGCTGTCGCGGCCAACGTGGTCGGGACCGCTTTCGCGCCCGGCGTTCTCGAGATCCCCGCAGACCGCCCGATCCACAACCCGCTCGGCGTCGGAGGACCCGTTGGCGGCGCGCTCTCCTGGCTGTCCGGCGCCGGCGAACTCCTCGCGGCCGGCACACTCGTACTCGGTGGCGTCTCCTTGGTCCTGCGACTGCGGCGATCACGCGGTCGCGAGCGTCGGCAGGTCACGTGGTTCGCCTACGTCTGCATGCTGGCGCTCGTTCCATTCGTCGTTCTCGCGGTGGTTAGCCTGGTCGCGGGTGACGATCTCCCACCGTGGCTGAACGTGGCTGCCCTGATCGCCTGGTGGTCGCTCGTCGCGCTGGTCCTGGTCGGCCTGCCGTTGGCCATCGGCGTCGCGATCCTGCGTCATCACCTGTACGACATCGACGTCGTCATCAACCGGACCCTCGTGTACGGCGCGCTGACCCTGACGCTGGGTGCGTCGTACCTCGGGAGCGTGCTGCTCCTCCAACTCGTGCTGAACCCGATGACCCAGGGGTCGGACCTCGCGGTCGCGATGTCGACGCTCGCGGTGGCGGCGTTGTTCCGCCCGGCGCGACGACGGATCCAGCTCTTGGTGGATCGGCGGTTCTTCCGCCGCCGGTACGACGCCGCCCGTACCCTGCAGGCGTTCGGCGCCCTTCTGCGAGACCAGCTGGATGTCGATGCGCTAGGCAACGACCTGCAATCCGTGGTACGCGACACCATGCAGCCCACCCAGGTGACGCTGTGGTTGCGGGGTTCGCGATGAAGCGGTGGGTACCGATCAGTCTGCTCTGGCTGCTCGCGGTCAGCGTCCCGGCGGTTGACTTGGTGGACGAGGTCACCAGCAGCGACGGGATCCCGACGTCCGCCGGCTGGTTGGTGTTCGTCCTGGCCTTCGTCTCGGTCGGCGCGCTGATCGTGTCGCAGCGCCCCAGCCATCCGATCGGCTGGATTCTGCTGTTGCCCGGAGTGAGTTCGGTGCTGGTGGGATCCGCCGGCTACGCGGCCGACGAGCTCACCCGGCGGGGCATGGACCAGCCCGCCCTGGTGATCGGTTGGTTCTCGACCTGGGCCTGGCTACCGGTGTGGCTGGCGCCAACCTTCGGTCTGCTGCTCTTTCCGACCGGCCGATTGCCGTCCAGGCGCTGGCGTCCGGTCGCATGGCTCGCCATTGGTGGCTTCCTGGCCCTGTTCGTCACCACCGCGTTCGCACCGGGACCGATGGAGGACGTCGCGGCGGACAACCCGTTCGGGGTCCACGTCGGCATCGACCTGTGGACTCCGCTGAGGGCGGCGGGAATAGTCGCCCTGCTGATCGCAGTGGCAGCCTCCATCCTGTCGTTGGTGATCCGCTACCGCACCTCGCAGACGGTGGAGCGCCAGCAGATCCAGTGGCTCATGTACGCCGGGATGCTCGTCGCCGTCGCCCTCTGCGCAGTGGCCGTATTGGAGACGGTGGGCGGACCGGCGACCGCGCCTTACGGAGAACTGATCCCCTCCTTTGCACTTGCCACCGTGCCGGTCGCGACCGGGATCGCGATCCTGCGGTACCGGCTGTTCGACATCGACGTCGTGGTCAATCGGACGCTCGTCTACGGCGGTCTGACGGTGTCCTTGGGTGCGGCGTACGTCGGCAGCGTCCTGCTGCTGCAGCTGGTGCTGCGCCCGCTGACCTCGGACTCCGGCCTGGCCGTGGCAGTGTCGACGCTCGCGGTCGCGGCGTTGTTCCGGCCGGTCCGGTCGCGAATCCAGGCCGTGGTGGACCGGCGGTTCTTCCGGCGCAAGTACGACGCCACCCGAACGTTGGCGGCCTTCGGCGCCCGGCTGCGAGACCAACTGGATGTCGATGCGCTGGGCAACGACCTGCAATCCGTGGTACGCGACACCATGCAGCCGGCCCACGTGTCGTTGTGGCTGCGGAGGCCGCGATGAGCGCCCGTACGGCAGCGCTCCTGGCCTGGACGCTCGGCGGCGTGGCCGTGGCGTTCACCGCGATCGCGATCGGTCTGACTGCCGCCGCCGGGACCATCGGGTTGGGGTGGGGAGACCTGATTGTTGTGATGGTGCTGGTGTTCTGCACCGTCGGGATCCTGATCGCGCGACGGCACCCGCACAATCCGATCGGCTGGATCTTCCTCGCCTCCGCGGTGGTGAACGGGCTCGGGGCCGTGGCCAGCAGCTATGCCGAGTACGGGCAGGTCGAGGCAGGTTCCGCCGGTTCCCTGGCCGAAGCAGCCGCTGGGTATGCGACGGTCTCGTGGATTCCGGTCGTCCTGGTGCCGGCGGCCTACCTGCCCCTGCTGTTCCCTGACGGCCGCCTACCTTCCCATCGCTGGCGTCTGGTGGCGTGGTGCGCTGCGCTCGGAATCACCGGATCCTTCGTGACGGCGGGTACGAAGCCGGGTGCGCTCGAGGACTTCCCCGGGCTCACGAACCCGTTCGCGATCGACAGCGTCGTCCGGACGGTAGGTGAGGGTGTATCTGCGCTGGTGGTGCTCGGCGTACTCATCGCCTCGCCGCTGGCGCTGATTCTGCGGTTCCGCAGAGCGGGCTATGTGCAACGCCAGCAGATCAAATGGCTGGTCTGGGCGGGCGCGTTGGCCGCCGCGACGATCGCCATCGGCACAGCCGGCTACGAGCTCCTCACGCCCGCCGTGGCCAACGCCGCGATCATGCTCAGCATTCTCGGTCTGCCCGTCGCGACCGGCATCGGCATCCTGCGCCATCGCCTCTACGACGTCGACGTGGTGATCAACCGCACGATCGTGTACGGCGCCCTGACCGTCACGCTGGCCACCGGATATCTGGGCAGCGTGCTCATCCTCCAACTGCTGTTGCGTCCGGTGACACACGGCTCGGGCCCGGCCGTCGCGGTGTCGACTCTCGCGGTCGCGGCCCTGTTCCGCCCCGTGCGCTCGCGGATCCAGGCCGTCGTCGACCGACGCTTCTTCCGCCGCAGGTACGACGCCGCCCGCACGCTGGCTGCGTTCGGCGTGCGGCTGCGCCATGAACTCGACTTGCAGGCGTTGGCCACCGATCTGCGCAACGTCGTACACGACACCATGCAGCCGACCCATGTGTCGCTGTGGCTGCGAACCGACGACCGTAACGATTCCCGGACGACAGGTCAGTAGAAAGGGCTTGTGATGGTCGCATTGAGCAGCACCTTCCGCCGCCTCCGCAGGCGAACCGCCGCCGGAGCAGGCCACCGGGTGCCCGAGCAGCGCTCGCATCCGGTGCCGGACGACGAGGCGACTCCGGTCGACATCGCACCCAACGATCCGCTCCTGGCCTACCTGCAAAGCGCCAGCGGCGCGGTAGACGTGGAGGCGCTAGAGCTTGACTCGCCCGCCTTGGCAGAGCTCAAGGCCGCGGGCGTCAAGCTCGCTGTGCCGCTGGTGAGCCAGGGCGAGCTGATCGGCGTACTGCACCTAGGGCCGCGCCGGTCTGAGCAGGAGTACTCCAGCGACGACCGCAAGCTGCTCGACAACCTCGCCGCGCAGGCCGCGCCGGCCCTGCGGGTCGGCCAGTTGGTCCGCCAGCAACAGGCTGAGGCCCGCACCCGCCAGCGCTTCGAGCAGGAGCTCGAGGTCGCCCGGCTGATCCAGCAGAACTTCCTGCCCAAGACGCTTCCCGAATTGTCCGGCTGGCAGGTCGCGGCCTGCTACCAACCGGCCCGCGAGGTGGGCGGCGACTTCTACGACGTCATCCCACTGGCCGGCGGCCAAGTCGGCTTCGTCATCGGCGATGTCACCGACAAGGGCGTACCGGCCGCGCTGGTGATGGCCGCCACCCGGAGCGTGCTGCGTGCTTCCGCCCAACGACTGATCGACCCGGGCGCCGTACTCGAGCGGGTCAACGAACACCTCTGCCCGGACATGCCGGCGAAGATGTTCGTCACCTGCCTGTATGGCGTTCTCGACCCGGCCACCGGTCACTTCCGGTTCGCCAACGCCGGCCACGACCTGCCGTACGTCAAGACTGCCGAGGGCTCGGTCGAGTTGCGCGCCCGCGGCATGCCGCTGGGTCTGATGACCGGGATGAAGTACGAGGAACGCGAGACCCTTCTCGCGCCCGGCGAGTCGCTGCTGCTGCATTCCGACGGCATCGTCGAGGCACACGATCCACAGGGACAGATGTTCGGCTTCCCGCGCCTGAAGGAGTTGGTGGCGCGCTACCCGGGCGGCGGCGAGCTGATCGACCTGGTACTCGCGGATCTGCACGCCCACACCGGACCTGACGCCGAGCAGGAGGACGACATCACCATGGTCGTGCTGCAACGGGAGCCCGCTCAGAGCGACAGCCCCAACGGCAAGGTCATCGGGAAGCTGCTCGTCGAGTTCGAGGTGCCGAGTGTCGAGGGCAACGAGCGGATGGCTCTCGAACGAGTCGCCGCCACGGTCGTCCCGCTCGGCCTCGCGCCGGCCCGGCTCCGCCGGCTCGAGACCGCGGTCGCCGAGGCCACGATGAACGCGATGGAGCACGGCAACTCGTACCGCGCCGACCGTCCGGTCACGGTCCGCGTGTACGCCGAACCCGGCCGGATCCGCGTCGAGGTCGCCGACCTCGGTGGCGCCCGCCTGGCGCCCGGCCAGGCCGAGGTGCCCGACCTGGAGGCGAAGCTCGCAGGACTGCAGCGGCCTCGTGGCTGGGGACTGTTCCTGATCAAGAACATGGTCGACGAGGCGCGCGAGACCGGCGACGGCGAACGCCACACCGTCGAGCTCGTCATGCACCTCGAACCGGAGTCGAAGGAAGGAGGCGACGATGACGACACGTGAAGCGGTCGCCCACGTACGCCGGCGCGACGGCGTAGCGGTCATCGAACTGGTCGGTGATCTCAACGCCGCGGCCGAGTCAGCACTGGACGAGGCCTGGACCGCCGCGACGAACACGCGCCCCGATGCCGTGGTGCTCAGCTTCGAGAACAGCGGCTACATCAATTCGACCGGCATCGCGCTCGTGGTCGGCCTGCTCGCCAGTGCGCGGGCACACCGCATCCCGATCCGGGCGTACGGCCTCACCGACCACTACCGCAAGATCTTCGAGATCACCCGGCTGGCCGACTTCATGGCGATCGAGAACGACGAGGACAGCGCCGTACAAGGCATAGGAGGGGACAAAGATGGCTGAGGCAACAGCGACCTTCGACGTACGCCGGAAGGGGACGGCCGGCGTCGTCGACATCCAGGGCGACGTCACGGCAGGGTCGGAGGAGGTGCTCATGAACGCCTACGAGAGCACCGGCGACATCACGGCGGTGATCCTCAACTTCACCGGACTGTCGTACATGAACAGCGGTGGCATCGGGCTGCTGGTCACCCTGCTGGTGCGCGCCAGGCGACGTTCGCAACGGCTGCTGGCGTACGGCCTGTCCGAGCACTACCGCCAGATCTTCGAGCTCACCCGCCTCGACGAGGCGATCGGTATCCACGACACCGAACAGGATGCGCTGGCCGCGACCGGCGCGGCATAGAGGAGCGCACGCCATGACCAACGGCAGCAACGACGACACGCCCGCCGGCAGCAACGACGACATGCCCGCCGCGGCCACCCGCGACGCGGCCAACTGGGCGAAGAAGGTCTCGCGGCTGAAGGTCTCCCAGGTGCCCGAGGGCGCCGTGAACCTCAACGTGGACGGTCGCCAGCTCACCAGCCCGATCCAGGGGTTCGGCAAGATGTGGCAGAAGACCTACGTGGTGCGGCTACCGTCCGATCGTGTCGCGCCGGCCGATCTCATCGCCACCTGGCGCAAGGACTTCGGCGACTTCTGGCCGCCGGGCAACCACTTCTACGCACCGCTCACCGGCATCGAACCTGGCGACGTCGCTCTCCTCAACATGCGGATGCCCGGCGGCACCAAGCTGTCGACCGGTGTGATGGTGCTGTACGCCGACGAGGAGTCGTTCACGTTGATGACCCCACAGGGTCACATGTTCGCCGGCTGGATCACGTTCAGCGCATCGCGGCAGGACGACGCGACCGTCGTACAGACGCAGGTCCTGATGCGCGCCTCGGACCCGATCTTCGAACTGGCCCTGATGATGGGCGGCCATCGCCAGGAGGACCGATTCTGGAGCCAGACCCTCGGCAACGTCGCAGCACACTTCGGTCATCCGGGAGCAGCTGTCGACACCAAGGTCGTCTGCGTGGACAGGAGACGCCAATGGTCGAGGTGGCGCAACGTGTGGCACTCTTCGGCGATCCGCTCCGCGATCTACATGCTGGAGGCCCCCGTCCGCGGCGTCCGGGGCCTCACCCACCACCAACGACCCGCTCACTGACGCAGCGAAGGCGAGGTACACCTCACTGCCCCGACCGGGCTGGCGAAATGCGTGACGCCCCGACCTTGCGATGTGGGCATCGAGGGCGCAGGGTCGAGGGCGGGGCGGATTCACAAGGGGGCGGGCAATCGCTTGTTCAGATTCCCCCTGGCTAGGGGGCCGAGATGTCAGCATTCACACCCGCTTCAATCCGCCGGAGGGCTGCGATCCTTGCCACTTCGCTCTTGGTACTCGCGTCCTCAGCCTGCAGCGGCGACTCGCCGACGACTCCGCCCCCGACCACCACCGTCGGTGCACGGATGTATGCGAGCAAGGCCTTCTCGATAGCGCTGACGGTCACGCTGCCGGAAGACCTCAAGATCGCGGCGAATCCGGACAACGCCACGCTGCTGAGCTGGGACTCGAATCTCGCCGAGAACAACAAGGTCCGATTCGTGCTGCCCGTCAACCTGTACAAGCCGAAGCAACTCAGGCCGGTAGCCCCGCCCCAGGACTACCTGGCCTACCTTCGGGGACTGACCGCGTACGGGGCGACGTATGCGGACGAGGTGGCGACAACCGTTGACGGCCACCCCGCGACCGTGTTGACCGGCAGCGCCGCAGACCCCCTCGACGGTGCCTTGGGGTGTGCGGAGCTCAACACCCCGGCAGAGGAGTGCTTCGGACTCCAGCCCGATCTCTCGCTGCGCATCGCGGTGATCGACGTCGGCGGGAAGACGCTGCTCGCCTGGGCACGGGCGGAGAAAGGCGCCGGTGACGTCGCGGCGTTCTTCACCGAGTTCGAGACGATGCTCAACGGATTGAAATTCACCTGAGGCCTAGCGAGGAGCCGCGGCGAAGGCACCGTACAGCTCAGAGCAGGCCTGCGTCGTGGACGCGGTTCGCGATCTGCACGCGGTTGGTGGCTTCCAGCTTCATCATGATGCGCGAGACGTGCGCCTTGACGGTGGCCATGCTCAGGTAGAGCTCGTCGGCGATCTGCGCGTTGATCTTGCCTTCGCCGACCGCGATGGCCACTTCGCGTTCGCGGTCGGTCAAGGTCCCGGTCAGCGACTGCGCGTGGAGGACCCGCTGGGGTTCCGGCTCGTCGTCACCCAGTTGGGCGATCAGTTGGGCGGTCACGCTGGGGGAGAGCATGTGGTCGCCGGCGGCAACTTTGTGCACCGCCTCGACGATCTGCGCGGGCGGGGTGTGTTTGAGGAGGAACCCGCTGGCTCCACCGCGGAGCGCCCGCAGCACATAGTCGTCGGCGTCGAACGTCGTCAGCACGATCACTTTGGGCGGTGCTGGTTGACCCATGAGCCGTGCGAGGGCCTCGAGGCCGTCCAGGCGTGGCATCCGGATATCCATCAGTACGACGTCGGGCCCGACCCGCGCGACCAGATCGAGCCCGGCCTGGCCGTCGTCTGCTTCACCGGCCAGCTCGATCGCGGCGTCGTCCCGCAGGATCATCGCGAGTGCGGCGCGCACCAACGCGTCGTCGTCGATGATCACGACCCGGATCGACGTACCGGCAGCGTCGTTCATGCCGGCCACGGCAGCCAGGCGCGGACCACGAAGTCTCCGTCGGACCTCATGTGCTCGAGGCGGCCACCGATCAGCTCAGCGCGCTCGGTCAGTCCGAGCAGCCCGAGACCCGAGCCGGGCGTCGCGCTCACCCCGGCGGAGCCGAGCCGCAGCGGGTTCCGTACCTCGAGCATCAGCTGCCCGCCCGGCCGACCGCTGAGCGTGACGTCGACAGCGGTGTCCGGTGCGTGTTTGCGAGCATTCGTCAGGCTCTCCTGGATCATCCGGTAGGCGCCGCGTCCGACCGCGTCGGGCGGCTCCGCCAGATTGTCGACCTGGTTGTGCAACCGGACTTTCGTACCTGATCCCACGGCTTCCAGGACCAGCGCCGGAAGGTCGGCCAGCGTCGGTTGCGGACGCTCTGGTGGTGCGTCGGTTTCGAGTGTGCGCAGTACGCCGAGGATCTGGTGCAGGTCCTGCAGAGCGAGGTGGGCGCTCTGCCGGGTGATCGCGGCGGCTTTGGCTACCTCGGCGTCGCTGAGACTCCGGCAGTACTCCAGTGCACCCGCATGCAATGCCACCAGCGACAGGCGATGTGCCAGTGCGTCGTGCATTTCACGGGCGATCCGGGCCCGCTCCGTGGCCTGCGCCTGTCCGACCCGCAGGCTCTGCTCGCGTTCGGCGCGGTCCGCTCGTTCCCGCAGCGTGGCCAGCAGGTCGCGGCGGGCGCCGATGTACATGCCGGGGGCGATCACGGCGCTCACGAAGACGACCGTGAACAAGAGCGAGAAGAGCAACGAGTCCTCGGCACCGGGGTGGGTCTCGAAGAAGACGACAGAGGCGACGAAGCCCACCACCGCGACCGGCACGATCTCGCGCCACCGCCGTCGAGTGGCCAGGGACACGGTGGTGACGACCACGGCCCCCGATGCGGCCGTGGAAAAGGATCCGAGGACGTTGACGATCAGGGCCACGATCAGTGGATGACGGCGTCTCCAGCGCATCAGAACCACGCCGACGGCTCCGAGCAGGAGATCGATGGCCCAGAGTGCGTGGATCTCCCCGGCGTAGGTGTTGTAGTAGCTCGTCACCCAGAAACCAGCGCCGGAGACGATGGCGAAGAGGTAGCGCCACGTCGACTGCCAGTGGCTCAGCGGAGGTGGTGGCGCGGGTTGGATGGCGTCCACCTAGCCCACGGTACGGGAGGCAGTTGCTTCAGGGCAGGGGCCGCGGGCCGGCGGTCCCCCTACCGTGGGCTATGCAGGTCTATCCCGGGGTTTCGGGACCTAGCACTGCGGCCGATGTGCCGGGACTGCGAACGGGGCCAGGCTCGACCTCATGATCACAGTCGAAGAACTCAGTAAGCGCTACGGCGCACACCAATCCGTCGACCGGGTGTCCTTCCAGGCGCAGCCCGGATCCGTCACCGGCTTCCTCGGCCCCAACGGGGCAGGCAAGTCGACCACGATGCGCATGATGACCGGCCTGACGCCGCCGTCAGCGGGTCGCAGCACCATCCTCGGCGTCCCGTACGCCGAACTCCCGAACCCGGGCCGGCACGTCGGGGTCCTGCTCGACGCCTCCGCGCAGCATAACGGCCGGACCGGGCGCGAGATCCTTCGCCTCGGCGCCACCGTCATGGGCCTTCGCCGCCAACGGGTGGACGAGATGCTCCAGATCGTCGGCCTGTCCGGCGACGAGGGCGACCGCCGGGTCGGCAACTACTCCCTGGGCATGCGGCAGCGGCTCGGCATCGCGCACGCCCTCCTCGGCGACCCGCAGGTGCTGATCCTGGACGAACCCGCCAACGGACTGGACCCGGCCGGCATTCACTGGATGCGCGGGCTGCTCAAGAGCTTCGCCGATCGCGGTGGGACTGTCCTGCTGTCCTCGCATCTCCTGCACGAGATCGAGGTCATCGCCGACCACTTGGTCGTCATCGGCCGCGGTGTGATCGTTGCCGACGGCAGCAAGGCAGAACTGCTGAACGCTGCGGGCACACTGGTCCGCGCCCTGGACCCGGACGCCTTGGCCCGCTGCCTCGACGTCTCCGGCTACACCTATCAGACCAGCCCGGACGGCGCGTACGTCGTAGACGCCACCCGCGAGCAGATCGCCACGGCCACCGCGCAGCACGGCGTCGTCGTCACCGAGTTGCGCGGCGCTGACGGCGCCGGACTCGAGGACATGTTCCTGCAGCTCACCGCCGAAGACGCACGAGAGAAGGTCACCGCATGAGTACCGCGACCCACCAAGCACCGATCCAGGTCTCACCGGATCCGAGCGTGACACCTGTCCCCTTCAGTCGTCTGCTGCGAGTCGAGCTGCGCAAGCTCGTCGACACCCGGGCCGGCTTCTGGCTGCTCACCGCCATCGGCCTCATCACGGTTGCCGTCATCGTGGTGTTCCTGTTCGTCGCCGATCCGGACCAGTTGACCTTCGTGAACTTCGTCGGCGCCACCGCGACCCCACAGAGCATCCTGCTCCCGGTGCTCGGCATCCTCGCGGTCACCGCCGAATGGAGCCAGCGCACCGGCCTGGTCACCTTCACGCTCGAACCGAGCCGGATCCGCATCGCCGTCGCCAAGCTGGTCGCCGTCACCCTGGTCGGCCTGCTCGCCGTCGTCGTGGCACTCGGCGTCGCAGCCCTCAGCAACCTGGCCGGGATGGCGTTCATGGACGGCGCCGGCAGCTGGAACGTCGGAGCCGCCAACGTCCGCGACTTCTTCGCCGTGCAACTGATCGGCATCGTGCAGGGCTTCGCCTTCGGCATGCTGCTGATGAACACCGCCGCCGCCATCGTGCTGTACTACGTGATCCCGATCGCGTGGACTGTGCTCTTCTCGATGGTCGGCTCGCTCGAGAGCGCCGCCCCCTGGCTCGACGTCAACACTGCCATGGCACCCGCCTTCGAGCAGCAGACGTTCCAGGGCGGCGACTGGGCGCACCTCGCGGTCAGCGGGACGATCTGGGTTCTCTTGCCACTCGCCCTCGGTCTCCTGCGGCTGCTCCACCGCGAAGTCAAATCCGCCTGACCCCCACCGACGAAAACCGGGAGCCAGGCGTAGCTGGGGGAACTAGGCTCGAAGATGGTCCACGACGAGGAGGTCCTGTGTTCCAGCCACTACTGGCATCCGCGACTCGAGCCGTTGAAAAGCTCCGTGACATCGGTGAACCCCTACCTGACGACCTGACCAGCCAGCTGGCAAAGCTGGCGGACGACACCCAGACCGACGCCGTCAGGTCCGCCAAAGTCGAAGAACTCCTGCGCCCCTACGTCCTTGCCGACGTCCAGATCGACGAGCAGGGCCTGACTGCGACTACGCCGGGTGCCGCGCCGCCCCGACTGGTTCAGCACGGGTGGCGAAGCTTTCTGGTCCGGGTCGCGAACCCGCATCGGCTGCTCGGCGAGCTGTCCGCGCCGTCGAACCATGTGCTCGGGCTGGTCGACCACCACAGCCACGCATCGCGGATTACGCTGCATGACACGTTGACCGTCGTACCGCGGATCGAGAGCAGTTGGCTGCAGGTGAAGCTCGCCGGTCCCACCGACGTGTCCGGCCTGGATATCGAGTACAAGGTCATCAGCCTGTACAGCCGTGATGGCGGCACCCGCAGCGGCGAGCTGTCGTTCCTCCTCGCGGTGGAGGAGGCGACGGAGAGCCTGACCCGGTCCTCGGGCGCGAAGGCCTGGCAGCGGACGAACTTCGAGAGCCGTCAGTACGGCGCTCGATTCGACTTCGATTGTCTGCCCGCCCGCGACATCCGGTTCGACGTCCGGGAGCCCGACGGCAGCAGTACCGTGGCGGCGCTGACCGTCCTGGATTCCCAGCGTCGGGCGTACCCGTCGAAGGCGATGCGGCTGGCGCCGGACATGTTCTTCCACGAACACGTCTACCGGGCGACCGGCGAGGTGATCACGCTGCCGGCCGGTCAGTACGAGATCTCCGCCCGCCGCGGACCGGAGTATCGCGAGGTCCGTGTCGAGGTCGACCTGTCGGCCGACGTCGAGGCGGTGACGATCGAGCTCGATCGCTGGGCCGATCCGGCCGCTCGTGGCTACTACTCGGGTGACCCGCACATCCACGCCGGCGGCTGCTCGCACTACAGCGTGCCGTCCGAGGGTGTCACTCCGGAGACGATGATCCGGCACGTTCGCGGCGAAGGGCTCTGGATGGGCAGCGTGCTCACCTGGGGGCCGTGCTACTACCACCAGAAGCAGTTCTTCAGCGGCTCGTCGATCAGCCCGCGCGCCGAGCTGGAGTACCCCGCCATGCAGCGGGCCCAAGGCATGACGTGGGATCCGCAGGACACCGACCGCGACAGCCAGAGCCTGCTCCGGTACGACCTCGAGGTGTCAGGTTTCCCGTCCAGCCATTCCGGTCACGTCATCCTGCTCGGGCTCACCGACCAGGACTACCCCGGCACCCAGCTGATCGAGGACTGGCCGTCGTGGAACCTGCCGGTCATGCGCTGGGGCCATGCGCAGAACGCGCTGGTCGGGTACGCGCACTGCGGTCTCGGCCTGTCGGTCGGCACGGAGGAGCTGCCGAACTACGTCATCCCGGGGTTCCAGTCGATCGGCTCCAACGAGATCATCGTCGATGTGCCGCTCGGCGCCGCCGACTTCCAGTGCGGTGCCGAGTTCGCTCCCGCCGCCGAGCTCAACATCTGGTACCACCTGCTGAACGTCGGCTACCGCACCCTGATGCTCGGCGAGACCGACTATCCCTGCATCTACGACGACGGTCCGGGCGTCGGGCGCACGTACGTTCGGCTGCCTGAGCCGCCGCAGGGCGAGCAGGCGTTGGAGGCGTGGCTCGACGGGCTGAAGGAGGGTGCGTCGTACTTCGGCGACGGCCGCAGCCACGTGTACGACTTCGCCGTCGACGGCGACACCGGCCGGGAGCTCGCGGTCGACGCGCCGGGACCGGTCCGGGTGACTGCGACGATCGCGGCCTGGTTGCCCGAACAGCCACCTGCGCCACCAGGGCCGGGCCGCCCGGTGTACAACGCACCTGTCGGCTGGCATCTCGAGCGCTCGCGGATCGGCCGGTCCCGCAATGTGCTCGTCGAGGTCCTGGTGAACGGCGTACCGGCCGGATCTCAGGAATTGCTTGCGGACGGCAACGAGCAGGCCATCGAGTTCGACCTGGACCTGGAGCGTTCGTCCTGGATCGCGCTGCGAATCCTGCGCAGTGTCCACACCCAGCCGATCTTCGTCGAGATCGGCGGGCAGCCGATCCGGGCGTCGCGTCGCAGCGCACAGTGGCTGCACGACTCGGTCGACGCGCTGTGGCAGGCGAAGTCCGGCTTCATCCGCGAGACCGAGCGATCGGCGGCGCGGGAAGCGTACGACGCCGCGCAAGCCAGCTACCGGGTCCGGCGCGACGAATGTGAGGTGGACTGATGGTTCACGGCGAACCGGCCGGCTGTTGCGGCCCCGTCGACACCACGGCACCGATCTCGGTCACGATCAATCCGGAGGCACGGGTGAACGTCGCCCGGACCGGGAGCCGGGTGGAGAGCCTGACCACCGGTGACTGGCACACGATCGAGTTCCCGATCGTCAACACCGGTTACGTGACGGGTCCGCTGGTCATCGAGGGCGCCCAGGTGCCGGGGGTCGAGTTGGATCTCCCGGTGCACGAGCTGACCGGCGAGCCGCGTCAGGAGGGTGGCTTCAGGGTGCGCTTCGCCGTACCGACGATCGTGGACGTCGCGCTGACGTTCCGCGCCCTCGGCGCACTCGGAGGGCTGGCCATCCACAGTTCCCTGCACCTGATCCTCCGGTCGCACGCCGCTCCGCTCCCGATTGCGTGAGGCGCCCTGCCGGCTGGGGTTCTACATCCGCTCAAGCCGTGAACCGCACGCCTGGTTGTCAGCGTCTGAACCCGGTTGCCAGTGAGGGCGTGGTGACTGTGGGATCTATGGATGTTGCTGGGCAGCGGCGTCGATGGGCGTGACCGAGATGAGGGTGACGCCGAGGTCGCGGACCTTGGCGAGCAGGCCGTGCAGCTCCGACTGGTCCGTCACGACGCCGCGAAGGGTGGTGGTGCCGTCACCCTCGAGTGAGACGGCGAGGCCGCCGAACCAGGTCGACCAGTGTTGGTCGAGGTGTCCCTCGATACGGAGTTCGTAACCCATGGGGGCATCGGTCGGCATGGTCAGGAGCCTGCCGTCGCGACTCGGGGGGTGCGAACCACGGCGGGCTGTGTCGTGCGGGCCGTGCGCCACAACGAGTATCCGAGTGCGATCATGGCGATGCCGGTCGGAAAGGCCAGCAGCCGATAGAAGGCATCCGGCATCACGGTCAGCGCGGCGGAGATGACGCCACCGACAGCGAGAAGCACGGTCGCCCAGCGGGTCAGAACGCGTGCCCGGTAGAGCGCGATGCCGAAGATGAGGCCGCCGGCCAGGTAGCCGATGCCCTGGACCTGATCGGCGATCTGCAGCGCCCCGATGTCACCGATGGCCTTGCCGCCAGTGGCAACGGAGGCAACGTCGTTCACATAGCCGGGGTTGGTCTCAGCGATGGCAGGCAGGACGAACGCGGCGACGAAGGTGGTGCTCATGATGGTGAGGTAGCCGACGCCGAGCACCAGATAGCCGACGAGTCCGAGCAATCCGTTCCGGCGGACCTGGCTCAGGTACATGCCGGTGATGCCGGCCAGCGTCAGCGCGGCCATCAGCACCTTCAGGGAGTTCCGCAGTACCACCTCGGTCGTTCCGATCGAGGTGGCGTCCAGGTGTGGGTGGTTGATCTGGACACCGATGAAGATCAGTCCAGCGAGGACCGCGGCGGCGCCGGCGGCCCGGGTGAGGGTGGTCGGTGTGATGGTCATGTCCGGCTCCTTGTCCCGGTGGATCCGTGGCGAATGCCGCGGTATGTCCGGAACGTATGGCGCGATGTGGTGGGCCGGCGTCACAACATGTGGTGACTGACGATGTGACCGTCCCGGTGACAGCCGGTTGGAGCGCTACAGCAGGCCGAGCTCATGGCCGCGGCGGACGGCAGCGGCGCGGGTGTTGACGTCGAGCTTGGTGAAGATGCGCTTGGTGTGGGTGCGCAGCGTGTTCACGGAGACGAAGAGCTGGCGGGCGATCTCGGGACCGGTGAGCTCGCTGGCGAGGAGTCGCAGTACGTCGAGCTCCCGGTCGCTGAGTGGGTCGGCCAGGGAACCGCGGCCAGCCAGAGGGACGGCGGCCGGGGCGCTGGGGGCGGCCTCCAGGAGCCGGCGAGCGTGTTGGCGCAGTACGTCGTACTCGCCGCCTTCCGGGCCCAAAGCGCCGTGCAGCAGGGCAAGCATCGGAGCGCCTTCGTCGAGGAACAAGCGCACGTAGCCGTCCGGTTCCGGTGCCTGGACCAGTGCTCGGTTCAGCTCGGCGAGAGCCCCCGATCGGTGACCGCGCGCCTGAAGAGTGAGGGCTCGCAGCATGCCGATCTCCAGCAGACTCCCGGCGCGCGATCGGTCAGCGTCGGCGTGGAGGCGGTCCAGCAGCCCCAGCACATCGCCCAGTGCTGCCGGATCGGCGGCGGCGCCTGCCCCGGAGTCGCGGTCGTGGCCGGCGAGCAGGAGCCGCACGAGGGTGAGGTGGTCGTACTCGCGCAGGAACGACGCCTCATCGGCCGCAGTGACACCGTGCTCGTCCGCCCACTCCTCGGCCGCGGCAAGGTCTCCTTCTGCGATGTGCACGCGAGCTTTCATGGCGGCAAGAGGGCGGAGGTCGGGGTAGGAGCCGGGCCGGTACAGGGACTCGGCCTGGTCGAGCAGCTGCCGGGCGGAGGCGTGGTCGCCCGTTGCGGCGCGCACATGTGCCATGGCGACGTACCAGCGGTGCCGGTTCTCGGTGATCGAGCCGCGCTCGCCGAGCACCCTTGCGGTCTCGAGGTGTTCCTCTGCACTGACGAGGTCGTCCAGCTCTCGGTCAAGCTCGGCCAGTCCTACGTGCAGGTCGGCGGTGGCCCGCGGGTACGGCTCGCCTGCCCCGGTCGCCGTCTCGAGGGCCCGCTCGTACAGGCGGCGTGCCCGGTGGGGGCGCCCCGCGCTGATCCACATGTCGCCGAGCACTACCGTGCTGTCCAGCTCGTCGACCAGGTTCCCCGCCGCATGCAGACTGCGAACCGCCTCGGAGAACGTAGACAAGGCTTCCTGGACGTCGCCAGCCGCCCACCCAGCCAGGCCGAGGAACCCGCCCGCGGCCCCCCGCACAAAGTGGTCGTCAGCGCCGGCGAGCTCCAGCGCTCGCCGGGCGTGGCGCACGATGGCCGGGAGGTCGCCTCGCCCTTGCGCCAGCGCGGCCCGGTAGATCCACAAGGTCGCCGGTGCGGTGCGCAGGTCTTCGGTGTCAGCCCACGTCGCAGCGAGCGCCTGGTCGTGAGCGCCGGCAGCCAGGACCGACTCGACGTCATCGAGCCGGCGCTCCATCCCGTCCAGGTCGCCGGCCATCATCAGCGACCATCCGGCCATGATGCTGAGGACGGGACTCCGCTTCACCACGGACTCTGGCAGCGATCGCATCCAGCCCAGCATCACACTGTCTTGCCGGGTACGGCGCATCTCGGGCAACGCCTCTTCCATCAGATAGGCCGCGCGGTCGTAGTCACCTGCGGCGAGTGAGTGTCGTACGGCGTCCGCGGCGAGCTGGTGCGATGCGAACCAATCGCTTGCCGCCTGATGCAGCGTCGGGACCTGCTCTGGGTTCTCCGCCATCAGACGAGCGCGAAGGACATCGCCGAAGAGGTGGTGGTACCGGTACCAGGAACGCTCAGCGTCCAGCGGGACCATGAACACATTGCGGCGGTCCAGGTCCGCCAGGACCTGACCGCCGTCCGTCCCGCCGGTGACCGCGTCGCACAATGAACCGGTCAACCGGTCGAGGATCGCGGTGCGAAGCAGGAAGTCCCGCACGTCCGCACCCTGGCGGGCAAGGACCTCGTCAACCAGGTAGTCGATGACGAAGCGGTTGCTGCCGGTGAAGGCTCCGATGAATTCGGCAACGTCCCCGCGATCGGAAGCATCGCGCAGCGAGAGCGCAGCCAACTGGAGACCGGCGATCCAGCCCTCGGTCCGTTCCTCCAGCGCCCGTACGTCGCCCTCGGTGAGGCGCAGGGCCATCATCTCGTTGAGGAACTCCCGCGCCTCGGCCGGTTCGAAGCGCAGGTCCGCGGCCCGTACCTCCGTCAATTGCCCGCGACTACGCAGCCGTGACAGCGGGAGCGGTGGATCCGAACGCGTCGCCACCAGTAGGTGCAGCTGATCCGGCCCGTGGTCGAGCAGGAAGGTCATGGCCTCGTGCACCTCAGGCGCCTCGATCACGTGGTAGTCATCGAGCACGAGCAGCCATTGGCTGTCGGGCCGTTGTCGCCCCGCCCGCACGAGCTCGTTGACGACCATTGCCAGTACGACGGACGTGGACCCGGCAGCCAAGGCGTCCAGCGCCGCCGGATCCATGTCGAGACCGACGCCGGACAACGCTGCCCGGAAGTGTGCCAAGAAACGCGGCAGCGCGTTGTCGCCTTCGTCGAGAGACAGCCATCCAACCCGCTCCTGGCTCGTAGCCCAGTCGCTGAGGAGCGTAGTCTTGCCGAAGCCGGCCGGTGCGGAAACAAGGGTGAGCCGATGACCGCGGTTCAGGGTGCTGTCCAACCGGTCGGCAAGCCGTGGGCGCGCAACCAGTTCGGACCGCCTGGTCGGCGGGAACAGCTTGGTGGCGAGCACCGGAGTCGACACCTACCGATCATAGAAGCGCCGGCGGAGTAGTGTTTCGCTTCTGATGCCTCCAGCCCGCGCCCGCCGTCCTCGTCCGGCCGACATGCCAGTCCCCATCGGCGCGCGCACGGTGTTCACCGACGGTGCCTGCTCAGGCAACCCTGGACCTGGAGGCTGGGCCTGGGCGCTGTCGACGACCGAGTATGCCGCCGGTCACGAGGCTGCCTCCACGAACCAGCGGATGGAGATCCGTGCCGCCCTCGAGGCCGTGCGGGCGAACGACGGTCCGTTGCTGGTCGTCTCGGATTCGACCTACGTCGTCAACTGCTTCCGCGACGGGTGGCACACAGGCTGGCTCGAGCGAGGCTGGCTCACCTCAGCAAAGAAGCCGGTCGCCAACAGGGACCTGTGGGAACCCTTGGTGGCGTTGGTGATCAAGCGCGGGGATGTCGCCTTCCGGTGGGTAAAGGGCCATTCCGGCCACGACATGAACGACTTCGTGGATGGCTTGGCCGTCGCTGCCTGCTTCCCACAACACTGATTGGAGGAGCGACTCGCAGGAGGTTGGCAAGCGTTTGCCGGATCGGCGTAGGGTGAGGTGGTCGAGATGTTGCCGAGTTGGGAGGGGTGCGGGTGACTGCCACCCAGGCTGTCAGGTTCGCCGCTGTCGGGCTTGATCACGCGCATATCTTCGGTCAGATCGCGGGCCTCGTCGGGGCCGGTGCGGAGTTCGTCGGGATGGCGACCGACGATCCGTCCGCCGCGATCGCGACCCGGGTCCGGGAGCTGTATCCGGAGGTTCCGGTGGTCGAGCGCCCGGACGACCTGGTTAGCCGGGACGGGATCGACTTGATCGTGACCGCCGCCGTACCGGATCGACGCGGGCCGATCGCGGTCGCGGCCTTGCGTGCCGGCAAGGACGTCGTGACCGACAAGCCCGGCTGTGTCAGTTTCGATCAGCTGGAGGAGATCGAGAAGGCGGTCGGCCAGAGCGGGCGGTTCTGGTCGGTGACGTTCTCGGAGCGGTTCGAGGTGCCGAGCGTGATCAAGGCCGGCGAGCTGGTCCGCGAGGGCCGGATCGGGACCGTGGTGCAGACTCTCGGGATCGGACCGCATCGCATCGGGGACCGCGGTCACCTCGGCGGTGGGGCCGGCCGCCCGGACTGGTTCTACGACAAGAACCGGTACGGCGGCATCCTTACCGACCTCGCCTCCCACCAGATCGACCAGTTCCTCTGGTTCACCGGCGCACGGACCGCCGAGGTCGTGACCAGCACGGTCGGGAACTTCGCCAACCCCGAGGAGCCAGGCCTGCAGGATTTCGGTGAGATCCTGCTGCGCAGTGACAACGCCCAGGGCTACATCCGGGTCGACTGGTACACGCCGGACGGCCTGCCGACGTGGGGCGACGGCCGGCTGATGATCCTCGGCACCGACGGCTACATCGAGTTGCGCAAGTACGTCGATATCGCGGGCCGCGACGGTGGCGACCACCTGTTCCTGGTCGATCAGCAACGTACGCAGTACATCGACTGCTCGCAGGTCGAGACCACCTACTACTCCGACCTGATTCGCGACGTACGGGAACGAACGACCTCGGCCGCGCCGCAGGAGCACACCTTCGAAACCATGCGACTGGCGTTGACAGCCCAGCAGCGGGCGACCATCCGCGGCGCGGCGCAATGAGATGTGATTGAGGTGGGTGGGCACCGGTCCGGGCGCCCACCCCGGGGTCTCGGGTGGGTCAGGACGGGCCTGTCCAGGTTTGGTTCGGGCCGCCGACGCAGTCCCAGATGATGAGCTGGCGTCCGTTGGTGGTGTTGCCGGAGTCGAGGTCCAGGCAGCGGTCCGCGGCGACGTTTCGCAGTTGTCCGTTCGACCAGCGGGTCCACTGCTGGCCCGGGTTGCCGGCCGTGCACGGCGCTGTCGTCACTCCGGCCCCGTTCGCCGACGCCGCGGGTTGCAGGCAGGTTCCGCCCGATGTGAAGGTTCCGTTGGCGTTCAGGGTCCAGGTCTGGTTGGCCAGACCGGTGCAGGTCCAGATCTGCACCTTGTTCGTCGCGACATCACGATCCGCGCACGACGACGTCGTACCCCAGGTGAGTGCTCCGGTGGCGGTCGTGTAGCCGGGGCCGACCCAGCTCTGGTTGCGGGTTCCGACGCAGTCGTAGATCTGCAGCCGGCGGCCGTTGGTGAAGTCGGCCTCGGGCAGGTCCAGGCACCGCCCGGAAGCCTGGTTGACGAGTGAGCCGAAGTTGCCTTGGCGCCACTTCTGGTTGCCGCCGCCTGAGCAGGCCGCGACGTGCACCAAGGTCAGGTTCGCCGTCTGGCCGGACGGCACCTCCAGGCAGACGCCTCCTGTTTTCAGCTCTCCGAAGCTGTCGAGACTCCACGTCTGGTTGGAGTTCGCCAGGCAGGACCACAGCTGCACGTTGCCGCTGGCAACATCACGGTCGACGCACAGGTCCTGGCGCGTGGTCGACGCGATGGCGCCGGCGGGAGCCGAGCCCGCAGGACCGGGCGTCCAGGTCGAGCCGATGGGGGAGAAGCTGAGCGAGGTGAGGGTGACTGCACCACCGACGGCGTAGAGGCGAAGCCCGCGGCTCGCGGGAGAGGAGTCGAAGGCGACGTTGTCGCTCACGACGGTCTTGCCGTCATTGCCGAAGACCTCCAGTTGCCCGCGGTCCACGAGGAGCCTGATCGTGACGCGGTTCGAGATCGGTGGCATCGAAGCGCCGTACAGGGTCTGCGCCACGACGGTGTACGCGACAGTGCGATCGCTCGATCCGTCCGAGCGCGCGTGCAGGCGGAATCCGAACTCCGACGCTCCTGAGCCGGTCAGGTCGAACTGTGCGCTGATCTCGTACGTGTCGGCCGAGATGCCGCTGAGTGGATCGGTCGCCGGATCCGTCGTGATCGTGCGCGTTCCCCAGGTCCGCGTCGACGTACGGATGGTGGAGATCTCGCTGACCGGATTGCGGGTGAGGCGGATGCCCTCCGGATAGGTCTTCAGGGCGAGCTCGACCGGGAAGGACGCATTGCCGGTCCAGGTCACGCCGGCGTTGCTCGGCTGCCAGCCCAGTTGGACGATGCGGCCGTTCGGCAGCTGGTTGAAGGTCTGGGATGCGTACCAGGTGGATGGGGGGAAGGCCGCGCCGGAGACTCCCCATTCCATCCGCTGCGGGGTCGCCCAGTCCGAAACGAACAGGCCGTTCGCGTCGAGTGAGCCGACGACGTACTCGCCGCTGGCATCCTGGAGAACCCACTTCTGGGCGTTGGAGTCCCCGTCGACCGGCAGCTGGTAGAGGTCGGGACATTCGACGAACCAGTTGGCCGAGTAGGCGCCGCGATAGGTCCAGTCGAGCAGATTCGTCGAGGTGTAGAAGGCGGCGCCGGTCCCGGCCCGGAACGTGACGAGTTCCCAGCGGTTGTGCTGCGGGTCCCACTGCACCTTGGGGTCGCGGCTCTCGACCGGATCGGTGATCACCTTCGCGCCGCCGTTGTACAGCTGGAAGGTCTTCGCCCCGTCGGTCGAGTACGCGATGCTGACGCCGTCGGTGTTGGTGAACAACAGGATCGGGTCGTCGGACCCGGCCTTCAGGCCGGTCACGTTGTTCACGTCGACCCAGCCCGATCCCGACCAGAGGTTGCCGCTCTGCACACCCGGTTCGAGGGCGATCGGTTGCTGCGTCCAATGCACCAGGTCCGTGCTCGTCGCGTGTCCCCAGTGCACCGCGGCGTCCCAGCCGAGCCCGTGGGGATTGTGCTGGAAGAACAGGTGGTACACGCCCCGGTAGTACAACGGAGCGTTGATGTCGTTCATGAATCCGTTCTGCGGGCTGAGGTGGAACTGACCGCGGAACGGTTCGGTGTAGTCGGTGGCGGCGTACGGGTACTCCGGATAGTCGGTGGGTGAGCCGGCCACGGCGGCCGGGACCGCCGGGATACAGGTGAGTGCGAGGACCCAGGCCAGGAACGACGCGACCCGGATCATGGCGTGGCCCGGAACCCGTACGTCGCTCCGCTCAGTGCCTGGAACTCTGCCGTGGTACCACAGTCGAGGACCTTGGTGTTGACCGTCGATCCGTCCAGTACGACGGTGCGTACGGCGACGTTCGCGGCCGTGTGATTGGTGGCGACGTAGTTGTTGTTCCCCGACTTCACCAGGACGATCGTCGGGGTCGCTCCGGACGGCGTGATGCTCGCGGCCGGGACGTCGTACGAGAAGTGGTTGCCGACCACGGTGTTGCCGCTGCCGTTGAGCTGGACCAGCCCGAAGAGATCGTCGAGCCCGTTGTTGTAGCCGGTCATCGCGGGGAACGATTCGGGGACCCGGAGGAAGTGGTTCGACCCGATCAGGTTGTTGTGGCAGGCGCCTTCGCACTGGATCATCCCCGGATAGAAGGCGTGCAGGCGGTTCGCGCTGATCGTGTTGTTGGTGCAATTCTTCAGGTGCACCGAGCTCTTGCCCCGGGGGAAGATGTTGTTCCCGGAGACGATCAGGCCGAAGTGGTTCTCGGCGAAGATCGAGAAGCCGACGTAGCCGGCGCCGATCATGTTGCCGTTGACCATGCAGGCCTGCCCGGAGCCGACGAGCTCGATGCAGTTGCCGTTCTCGCAGAGGAAGTTGTCTTGGATGTGCAGCGCGTCGGCGTCGGTGATCACGATCCCGCGCTGCAGGTAGACCATCCCCAGGCCCCGGATCCGCAGCGAGTCGGTGGCGGTGGCCGACCGGATGCCGATCTTGCCGTTGAGGTAGCTGTTCTGGTTCGGTGTGAACGAGACGCCGTCCAGGCAGAAGTCCAGCAGTTCGATCGAGCTGAGCCGGGGGTCGCCGCTGCGGCTGATCAGGATGGCCTCGGCGTTCCCGTCGGTGTTCTCGACCCGGATCCGGCTGCCGCCCGGCCAGATCTCGTGCCAGCCGGAGGTGTTGCCGGAGTTGTAGCGGATGCTCGACGACGTGAAGCCGTGTCCGGATCCCTTGAGCTGCAGGTAGCTGATGTCGATGACGATCCGGGTCTTGAGCGAGTAGTCGCCCGGCGGGATGTAGATGACCGCTCCGGGCTTCGAGGCCTGGGCCGGCTGGTTCGTCTTGATGTCGGCGATGATGCTGTTCACGACTGCGCCGATGTCGGTGTAGGCGGTCGTCGATGGGCTGCCGGGGATGGTCCAGGTGGTGACGTCGTAGATCGTGGAGGGCATCGTCTCCTCTTTCGTGGTGGGAGCTGCGGTGGGTCAGAGCACGCCGAGGAGCGTGTTGTGCGGTCGCGGCGCCGGGTCTGCGGCGACCGCCGCAGCCGCCGGCGTACTCGGCAGTCGGAGGCAGCCCGCGGCGCTCACGGCGGCCGCGGCGGCCAGGAAGACCCGGCGCGACAGGCGTGCGTCCGGAGGGGTGGAGGAGTTCATGGCGGCTCCTTCTCGAGATTGCCAAAAGGTTTTGGCAGGGCGGAATTGATCCGAAGGTAGGACTGCGGCCAGACGGCGGCAAGATCGCCGCCGATGCCAAAAGTTTTGGCAGCTGTTTGGCGGAAGTTTGGCGTTGACGACCGGCCCCGGCGGGCAAACACTTCTGCCAAGACGTTTTGCCAAAACGTTTAATCACAAGCCTGGAACGGAGTCGGAGTATGAAGCTTCGCAGCACGAGCGGTCGTCTCCGGACCGCGATGGCCGGCATCGCCGTTGCGACGAGCGTGATCCTGGCAGTCGCCGGATGCGGTGCCGGTGGAAGTTCGGAAGGTGCCGCCGGCAAGCTCACGGTCCTGGTGGAGGGTGGCGGAAAGGCCGAGCTCCAGCCGATCGCCGATCTTTACCAGAAGGAGACCGGTACGACGGTCGAACTGGTCGAACTGCCGTACGACGGTCTCTACGACCGGATCCAGACCGAGCTCGGCTCGGGCAAGACGTCGTTCGACGTCGCGGCGCTCGACGCCATCTGGCTGAGCGCTTTCTCTGCCGGTGTGTCGCCACTCGACGAGCTCTTCACCGACGATGTGAAGCGCGATCTGTTCCCGGGCCTGGTGACCGAGGCACAGGTCGGCGGGTCGTACGTCGGGATGCCGGTCTGGACGAACTCCGAGATTCTCTACTACCGGACCGACCTGTTCGGCGACCCGAAGGAGAAGGCCGCCTTCCAGGCGAAGTACGGGTACGCGCTCGTGCCGCCGACCACGTGGAAGCAGTACAAGGACGTTGCCGAGTTCTTCACCCGCGACACGAACGGCGACGGCCAGACCGATCTGTACGGCACCGATGTGAAGGGTGCGGTCGAGACCGAGTGGCTGGCCACGGTTTCGCAGACCGGCGAGAAGACGATGGTTCTCGATCCGAAGAGCGGCGACGTCACCATCGACGACGCCGATCACCTGGCAGCGCTGAACTTCTACACCAGCCTGTTGCCTTCGGCGCCGCCCGGCGCGGCGCAGCTCGACTGGGCCGGCGCGCAGAACCTCTTCTACCAGGGGAAGCTCGCGATGATGCGCTTCTGGGGACATGCCTATACCCAGACCCCGGCCAACGCCGCGGTCAAAGGCAAGATCGGTGTCGCTCCGATGATCGCGGGGCCCGGCGGCATCGCCGGCGTACCGGGCGCCTGGTACCTCTCGGTGCCCAAGGCAACCGGCAAGCAGGCCGAGGCGAAGAAGTTCATCGCCTTCGCCTACGCGCACAACAACCTCTCGATCAAGACGTCGCTGGGCCTGGTCGCACGGATCTCGGCGTTCGAATCGCAAGCCGGCGTCGCCGGGCACGAGAACTACCCGGCCATCCTCACGACGCTGAAGTCTCCCGCGACGATCGCACGGCCGGCCACACCGAAATGGCAGGAGATCGTGACCTCGGTGCTGACGCCGATGCTGCAGAAGGCGGTCGCCAAGGGCGCGGACAACGCGGCACTGCTGAAACAGGCGAAGGGTCAGATTCAGGCCATCGTCAAGTAGACCGACTCCGAAGGACACTCCCGTGCGCCTCACCGACCGCCGGTTCGCACTCGTACTGATCGCGCCGGCCGCATTGTTCCTTGCCGCCTTCGTGGCGTGGCCACTGCTCAGATTCGTGTCGAACGCTTTCTACGAGATCTCGCCGATCGCCGGCGGCCCGCGGAGGTTCGTGGGTTTCGAGAACTTCGCGACCGCGTTCGCTGCGCCGGCATTCCAGGGCGCGGCGCTGCGGACGATCGTCTACACGGTCATCGTGGTCGCGCTCGAATTCACCTTCGGGCTTGCCGTGGCGTTGGTCTTCGCAGCGCTCGGCAGCCGGTCGGCGGTGTTCCGGACTGTCTTCATGTACCCGCTCATGGTCGCCCCGGTGGTAGCCGGCCTGCTGTGGCGATTCCTGCTCATCGACAACTTCGGCATCCTCAACGAGCTGCTGCGCCGGGCCGGACTGCTGCACAGCACGGACCAGATCGCCTGGCTGAGCAATCCGAAGATCGCACTGTTCTCGGTGGCGCTGCCGGACATCTGGCTGACGACTTCGTTCATCACGCTCGTCCTCTTCGCGGGACTGCAGAACGTGCCGGGTGACGTCATCGAGGCCGCTCGGATCGACGGCGTGCGGTTCCCGACGCTGCTGTTCCGGATCATCCTGCCGCTGCTGCGACCGGTGATCGCCGTGGCTCTGATCGTTCGCGGCATCGATGCGGCCCGCGCGTTCGACATCATCCTGATCCAGACCAGCGGCGGGCCACAGGACAGTACGACGACCCTGAGCCTGCTGATCTACCGCACGATGACGCGCAACGGCGATCCCGGCCTGGCCAGCGCGATGGGCACCGTCTATCTGATCGGGATGCTCGTGGTCGCCGCGGTCGCGATCTTCGCCATCTGGCGGCCCGGGGGTGATCAGGCATGAACGGCCTCGAGACCCGTCGCCGTCCGGCGCGCGTCATTCTGTGGGGCGCGCTGGCCGCCGTACTGGTGCTGTACGGATTCCCGTTCGTCTACCTTCTGCTGACGTCGTTCAAGACGCCGCTCGACGCGATCGCCGTACCGCCCCAGGTGTTGCCGTCGCAGTGGACGCTCGACAACTACGTCGCCGCACTCAGCAAGGAAGGCGTCGTACCGGCGCTGATCAACAGCGTCGCAACCGCAGTGCTCAGTACGGCGTTCTCACTCGCCCTCGGCGTGCCGGCGGCGTACGCGATCACCCGCTACCGAACGCCGAGCGGGCGCATCTTCGTGATCGCGGCGCTGGTCACCCGGATGGTGCCGACGATCGCGGTCGGGGCGCCGCTGGTCGAGACGATGCGGCGGCTCGGCATCTCGGACACCACGATCGGTTTGGCGATCGCCCACACCACGATCTCGCTGCCGCTGTCGATCTGGCTGATGTCGAGCTTCTTCGAGGCGGTCCCGGTCGAGCTGGAAGAAGCCGCCAAGGTCGACGGCAGCGATCGGCTGCAGGCGTTCCGGCACGTCGTTCTGCCGGTCGTTTCAGGCGGCTTGGCGGTCACGGCCATCTTCGCCTTCCTGGCGTCCTGGAACGAGTTCCTGTTCGCACTGCTGCTCACGTCGGTGCGGGCCCAGACCACGCCGATCGTGATCGCCAACTTCCAGACCCAGTTCGGCCTCGACTGGGGCGGAATGACCGCGCTCTCGGCGGTCTACTCCGTCCCCGTCATTCTGCTCACTCTCGCGCTCCAGCGGCACATCGTCGCCGGCCTGACCCTCGGCGCCGTCAAGGGCTGACACCACACAACCACCGGAGAAGATATGGAATTCTGGACACCCAACAGCCCGCTCGGCGGCCTAGCCCACGTGAAGTCCGGCCGGTCGCGACGCGAGTCGAGCTGGGACCGCAGTGGCGGCAACCGAGACTTCGCGGTGGTGCCCGCGGGCGAGACCTTCGTGATCGCCGACATCAGCGGGGCGGGACGCATCGAGCACATCTGGCTGACCACGCGGTGCTACTCGGAGAAGTACCTGCGCAAGCTCGTCATCGAGATGTTCTGGGACGGGGAGGAGAACCCGAGCGTACGAGCGCCGCTCGGCGACTTCTTCGGTGTCGGGCACGCGGTCGCGAAGCACTACATCTCCCTTCCGCTGAACGCCGTGTTCGGTCCGCGGCGGGGTCCCAAGGGGCCGTTCGCGGCCGCGATGAACAGCTACTTCCCGATGCCGTTCGGCAGTCACGCGAGGATCCAGATCCGCAACGAGAGCGATCAGCCGATCGAGAACCTCTTCTATTACGTCGACTACGAGCTCAGCGAGCAGCCGATCCCGGACGACGTCGCGCGGTTCCATGCGTATTACCGCCAGGAGAAGCCGACGACCGCCGTACGTCACGCAGGCGATCTCGAGAACCCGGCGCCGTGGGATCTGCCGGGGACGAACCTGACCGGAGATGACAACTACGTGATCCTCGATGCGACCGGCACGGGGCATTACGTTGGCTGCGTGCTCAGCATCGACAACTTCGACGCCTCCAACCAGGTGTTCACCTGGCCGGGCGAGGGCGACGACATGTTCTTCATCGACGGGGAGGTCTGGCCGCCCTCCTTGCACGGGACCGGCACGGAGGACTACTTCGGTGCCGCCTGGGGATTCCCCAGTGGGGAGTACGCCGGTCCTTACCACGGCATCACGCTCGGTGCGAGCCCGCAGGAGCACTTCGGGCTGTGGAGCATGTTCCGCTGGCACATCGAGGACCCGGTCCGGTTCGAGAAGAGCCTGCGGGTGTCGATCGAGCACGGACACGCCAACGATCAGGGGAACGACTACTCCAGCGTCGCCTACTGGTACCAGTTGGGCGATCACGCGCCGCATGCCGAGCTGCCACCGGTCGAGGAGCGGCTGCCGCGACGATGGCCGGAGCACGGCCTCTGGGACGAGTGAGGCCGGGTCGATGAGCGGGGCAGGCGAGGAAGCGGTCACGCCGAAGGTGGGCATCCGGGATGTCGCGCGCGCCGCGGGTGTGTCCGTCACGACGGTTTCGCACGTACTCAACGAGACTCCGCACACGCGAACGAGTGAGGCGACCCGGGATCGGGTGCGATCGGTCGCCCGGGAGCTCGGGTACACCCCGAACCGGCTCGCCCGCGGGCTGCGGACCCGCGCGTCGGACATGATCGGGCTGCTCACCGAGGAGATCGCGACCACCCCGCACGCCGGCCGGATCATCCTGGGCGCGCAGGAGGAAGCGAGTCGGCACAACCTCACGCTCGCGATCATCAACTCGCATCTCGACGCCGGCGCGGACGCCCGCCGCGCCGACGCCCGGGCGCTGATCGAGCGTCAGGTGGACGGCATCATCTACGCCACGGTCTTCCACCACGAGGTGTCGGTGCCGCGCGAGTTGCGCGCGGTGCCGGCGGTGTTGATAGGAGCCCTGGACCGGCAAGGCGTCGTACCCGCCGTGCTCCCGGACGAGGCCAGTGGGGCGGCCGATCTCGTTGCCCTGCTGGCCGAGGCAGGGCATCGGCGCATCGCGTTCGCGGACTCGAGCATCGAGGTTCCGGCCACCCAGGGCCGCCTGATCGGGTACCTCCGCGGTCTCGAGCAGGCAGGTATCCCGCGTGACGACCGACTGATCACCTCGGGTGTCTCGGAGGCCGGCGGCGGATACACGACCAGCCTCGAGCTGCTCGACCGAGACGATCGGCCGACGGCGATCTTCTGTTACAACGACCGGATGGCGATGGGCGCTTACCGCGCGGCCCAGGAGCTCGGCCTGCGAGTTCCCGACGACGTGTCGATCGTCGGCTTCGACGACCAGGCGCCCATCGCGGCCAGTGTCCACCCGGCGCTCACCACCGTCGCCCTGCCGCACTACGAGATGGGTGCCTGGGCGGTGGCCACCTTGACCCGGCTCATCCAGAGCAGCAGCACGTCGTGGTACCGCTCAACCCACCCGACCTTGCTACCCTGCCCAGTCGTCATCCGCGACTCGGTCGCCCAGAACAACCGCTGACGGCGCTTCCCCAACACCCGCGATTTCACTCCACCGGGCCGCGCGGACCGTAACGATTTGGCCGAGCTTCACGAAGCGTCAGACCTGACGGCTGCTGTTCGAGAGTCAGGCGTTGTCGGAGGCCGGTTGCGCGGAGCGCTCTGCGGCCCATGGCCAGACGTACGGAGGTTTCGTTCCCGACGACGCGCAGTCGGTCTTGGGCGCGGGTGACTGCTGTGTAGAAGAGTTCGCGGGTGAGTAGTCGGGACTCTTCGCCTGGCATCAGGACCGTGACTTCGGTGGCCTGGCTTCCCTGTGCTTTGTGGATGGTCATTGCGTGCAGCGTTTCGATGTTGCCGAGTCTGCTGGGGGCGAAGTCGAGACGGCCACGGGAGCTGTCGATGCAGACTCGTAGGGAGCCGTCGGGACGGCGGATCGTCACCCCGACGTCGCCGTTGTACACGCCCAAGGCGTAGTCGTTGGCGGTCACCAGAACCGGTCGGCCGACGTACCAGGTGTCCCAGAGCGGGTCCTCGGTTTCTTCGGTGATCCAACGCTCGATGGTTCGGTTCCAGTGATCGACGCCCCACGGCCCTTCCCGGTGCGCGCAGAGTAGGCGGTGCCGGTCGAGTGCGGCCAGTGCGGCGTCGGGGTCGCCGGCTTCGGCGGCGATCCGGATCGCGAGTACGTCGGGAAGCAGCGCCGACCGCAGAGCCTCGCGCGGGTCGTCCTCCTCGACGAAGTGGACCCGTTCGCCGCTGCTGCGTAGTACGGCTAGGACGTCCTCGGGGCGGTCTTCACGCACGGCCAAAGCCAGCTCACCGATCTCGCTGCCGAAGCGGTGCGAGGTGCGCAGTTCGGCTTCTTTGATGTGCCCGCCGGCGACCAGCCCCTCGACGAGGTCGGCGAGTACCGCGCCGGCTTCGATGGAGGCGAGTTGGTCGGGGTCGCCAACCAGTACGAGCCGGGCCTCGGGTCGCACTGCCTCCAGCAACCGCGCCATCATCGTCAGCGAAACCATCGAGGTCTCGTCGACGACGATGATGTCGTGCGGCAGCCGGTTCTCCCGGTCATGGCGGAACCGGGTGGACGAGTCAGGGCGCCTGCCGAGCAGCATGTGCAGGGTGCGGGCGTGGAAGTCGCCCAGCCTCTCGGTGTCCTGTTCGGAAAGGCGGTCGGACAGCTCGCGACGTACCGCTTCTTCGAGCCGGGCCGCGGCCTTGCCGGTTGGTGCCGTCAGCGCGATCCACGGGCGGCGCTCCCCGGCGATCTCCGCCTGCTCTGCGAGCAGAGCCAGCAGGCCGGCGACGGTGGTGGTTTTGCCGGTGCCAGGGCCACCGGTGAGAACTGTCGTCCATTGCCGGGCTGCGGTCTGTGCAGCGGTCCGCTGCTCGTCGTACGAGCTACCTGGGAAGAGCCGGTCGAGCCCTGCCAGCAGTGCGGCCTCGTCGGCGACTTCTGGCGCCGGCTGAGCGGCGCGGCGGCGAAGGTCCAGCTCGACCTGCTCCTCTTCGCGCCAGTAGCGATCGAAGTACAGCCGTGCGTCCTCGAGGCGCAGTGGATAGGGAGCGGCGAGCAGGGGGCTGGCTGCGAGTGCCGCGAGCCACTCGTCCAGGACGGGCCAGGACAGCTCGTCGCCGTCGTCGCCGACTTCGTTGCGTACCTCTGCGAGGTCGAGGCAGATAGATCCGGCCCGGACGGCCCGCGCTACCAGTGCACAGGCGAGTGCCACCGACTCGTTGGCTTCGTTCAGCATGGTCGTCAGCCGGGACGCGACATGTACGTCGGCAGCGAGGATCACGCCGGCCTGGTTGAAATCGCGCAGGATCCCGGTAGCGGCGAGCGCCAAGGCCGAGTCGAACTCGTCGCCGGTCGTGGTCACGCCATCCTCCCATCGAGCAGGTCGGACAGGGCCAGTACGAGCGCCGCCGGCAATGGCCAGCTGAACACCCCGGCCGGATGCCCGGCAACGAGAGGCGTCTCCGGGCCGCACATGCCGCGCAGGTAGAGATAGACGACCCCACCGAGATGCACCTCAGGGTCGTACGCCGCCAGCCGCCAGCGGAGGTATCGGTGCAGCACGACCGAATAGAGCATCGCCTGCAATGGATAGTCGGAGTGCAGCATCGCGGCGCTCAGTTGATCCGGGCCGTATTCCGCCGACGTGGCAGGCTGCTCGGGGTCGCCGAGTCGGTTGGTCTTGTAGTCGACCACGACGAATCGGTGGCTGTCGCCGTGGGGGACACGCAAGACGACGTCGATCGATCCGGACAGATATCCACGCAAACTCTGTCGGCCGAGCAACGGTTGTTCGAGTCGGTCGGCGTACGCAAGGAGCGGGTCGTCGGCCGGCAGATGGGTGCGTAGCAGTGGCGCCAACTCGGCCAGCCGTACGTCGCCGGCCACCGCGTGATCGCCTCCGGCCAATGGGATCTCGAAGTCGAGTTCGCGGAGCCGGTCGGCGCGGCCGAGGTCGCCGAGGGTCAGCCCAGGAACGAGCGGACCGAGCGGCGTGTTGTGCAGCGGCAGCATCGCCGTGGCCAGGGCATCGGGTGTCACATCGACGCGCCAGAGCCGCAACTGGGCGCGGACCTGTGCGGCCAGTTCGGCGTGCAGATCGGGCGCGTGCGGGTCGGCCTCCTCGAGCACTGCGTGCACCAGCGACCCGAACGTGGCCCCGACCGGCAGTCCGTCCATCGGAGACGGCAGCGCGTCGGCCGGCGCGTTCTCCGGTGTCGGTACTGGATCCACCGACTCGTCCTCGAGTTGGCTTTCCTCTTGTTCGCTGACTACACCGCCCACCTGCTGGTCGGCCGCCCGGATCAGCCCGGAGTACGACGTACGGCGCCAGGCGAGGTCGACCTCGCGGGAGAAGGTCCCGATTGCGAGCCCGCCGGGCAACTCCTCGCCCACGGGCTCGACCTGCTCGGCGATCACGGACTCCTCGACGACAGGGCCGCCGGCCTGTTGCCAGCGGCGCAGCCAGATCAGCACCTCGTCGTCGGACGACGCCCTGTCCAGGCTGTCGGGTACGACCGGTTCGCCCTGCTTGCGACCGCGCAGCAGGCGGGAGATTCCGCCGTTGACCTCGTCCCAGGACGGCGCCCACCAGGCCACGACCTGCGACTGGGCGCGGGTCAGCGCGACGTACGTGAGCCGGATGTCGTCTCCGGCGACCTCGGTCCGCCAGAGTTTCTCGTTGGCGGTGTAGCCGGCTCGGTTCTTGCCGCCGATATCGAGGCTGCGTACGCCGTTCTCGTGGAAAAGAAGGAGGTCGTCATCGTCGAAGATGTGGCGGTTGAACCCGAACGGTAGGTAGACGACGGGGTACTGCAAGCCCTTGCTCACCCACACCGTCATGATCTGCACCGCCGCGGCGTCGCTGTCGAGCCGGCGGGTTCGCTCCGTCGTACGCCCCTTGCCGGTGCACTCTTCTCTCAGCCAGTCGAGCAGCGCGGGCAGCCCGAACCCCTCGCGGTGCGCGGTCTCGTGCAGCAGTTCGGCGAGGTGTGCGAGGTCGGTCATATCGCGTTCGCCGCCCCGCCAGGCAAGTACTCGTTGCGCCATCCCCTTCACCTGGGCGGCTTCGAACACCGCGGCCACACCCCGGGTGCGGAGGTGGTCGGCCCACCCGCGCAGGGTTTGCCCGATCCGGTCGGTGAGGTCGTCCCCGCCGGCGTGCAGAGTGGCCGCGGTCTCCCCGAAGAACATCGTCGTCGCGGCAGCCCGGACCAAGCCGGACCGGTGCGGTTGCTCGAAGGCTTCGAGCAGGCAGAGCCAGTCCTGGGCGGCCTGCGACGAGAAGATGTCGAGGTCGCCCGAGTAGACCGCGGGAATGCCGGCCTTGGCCAACGCCTCGCGGCAGGCCCGAGCGTCCTTGTGTGCCTCGACGATCACTGCGATGTCACCGGCCCGGAGCGGCCGTTCGTCGTACGTCGCGTTGGCGGCGAGTAGTTGACCGATGTCGGCGGCGAGGTCACGGGCGATGTGGTCGCGCAGGTCGTCCATGGGAATGCTCTTGCGCCTGGCCGATCCGAATCGCTCCCGTCGCGCGACCCTGAGCCGGACTGGCGCGTCGGATGGTGCGCCGGTGAGCCGGCTGCCCTGGTGATGGGCACTGACCTTGTGGACGACGATGTCCGGATGGCCGAGCCGGGCGCCGCCGAGCACCACTTGAAGGCAGTCGACCAGCGGCTGGTCGCTGCGCCAGTTGGTACCGAGAGTCCGCCGCTGACCCGCGGTTTCCGCCGCCGCGAGGTACGTCGCGATGTCGCCGCCGCGGAAGGCATAGATGGCCTGCTTGGGGTCGCCGATCAGCACCAGCGTGCTGTGACCGTTGAAGGCGGCGTCGATCACCTTCCACTGCACCGGATCGGTGTCCTGGAACTCGTCGACCATCACCACCGACCAGCGGCGCTGCATCCGCTGGCGGGCCGGGGTGTGGGGATCCTCCAGCGCGGTGGCCAGCCGGGTCAGCAGGTCGTCGTACCCGAGGATGCCGAGGCGGCGTTTGCGGCGCTCCAGCTCGGCCAGGACAGCCTTCGCGAACTCGACGCGTACGCCCTCCGGCGACGACTCGTCGTACTGCTCGGGCACCAGCCGGGTATGCGGGTTGCCGACAATCTTGAGGGCGAGCTCCAGCGCGGTCGAGCGGGTGATGGTCGGTTGCTCCGCGGAACCTCCGAAGCGATTGAGGTAAAGATCGTCGACGACCTCGGCGACAAGCTCCCCGAGGTCGTCGACCAAGGTGACGCCCGCGTCGGTGTCACCGGCGACGCCGAGCGAACGCAGTACGAGCTGGCAGAACTGGTGAGTCGTCGCGATGGTGGCCGCGTCGAAGTTGGCCAACGCGTCCCGAAGACGACTGTGTCGTACGGCGACGTCGGCAGCGCTGCCGTCGACGAGGTGACCGAGCAGACCTGGGTCGTCTCGCCAGCGGTCGGGATCCGCAAGAGCGCGCTCGGCTTCCAGTAGTTGGGAGCGGACGCGTTCACGAAGCTCCTGGCTGGCGGCCCGGCCGAAGGTGATCAGCAGCATCTCGTCCAGACGGGCGGCGCCCTCGGCGACATAGCGGGTGACCAGCCCGGCGAGGGCATAGGTCTTGCCGGTGCCGGCGCTCGCCTCCAGCACAGTGGTGCCCGTCGGCAGTGGACCTAGGAGGTTGAAGGGTTCCATCACGGCGCCCCTTGCTCGAAGCGCAGCATCGGTTCCCAGACACGGTTCGCGTAGGCGCCGAGTCGGGTCGGTTCGCCCGGCCGTTCCTCACCGGGCCGAGTCGGCTCGAGAAGAGCCTTGAGGTGGGTGTTGGATCCCCAGACGCGGACGTGGGCCGGATCAGAGTTCTCGCCGTCGTAGTTCGCGGGGCGCCACCGACGCTCGGCAGCGAGCATCGGGTCGTCGTCCGTGCGGCGCGCCTGGCACCAGGCGAAGGAGGTCTTCAGCGGTAGCGGCAACGGTTCGCGACGACCGGCGTCGTAGACCGCGACCAGGTCGGCGAGCAGGTCGCGGGCAAGCGGCCCGACCGGCCCGAACAGCCGACTCGCGGGGGTGCGACCGCTGCGCGGGCGGCCGATGGCCAGACCCGTCCAGTTGTGGTCCTCGTCATCGGCGGACAGCGCGAGCAGCTGAATCCAGGAAGCCAAGAGTTGCTTGGCGTCGAGCCGGGAGTAGCTCACCGAGACGAGCCGGTAGGCGTACACACCTGGAACTGTCCCGGTGAGGCGCCGGCCAGCGCCGAGGTCGACGTCCACATCGAACGCCTGTGGACTCGCCTGTCGATGCGGGTACGCACTGATCGCGAGACTTCGGGCGATCTCACGGATCTCGGTCGCGGTCCGCCAGCCCAGACGTCCCGGTGGGAGAACGCCCCGTCGCCACTCTGCTTGGAGGGCCGCGTCGGGATGGATGCCCGCGAGCATGTCGCGGAGCATCCGGTCGCCGACCGACCACTTCTCGAGGTTGTCGATCTCCACCGGCATCACGTCCGAGACGCCATCGACCTCCCACGGCAGGGTCAGGTCGAGTGCCCGGAAAAACCCCTTCACCGGATCACGGAAGAACGCCAGGAGATCCGACAACGCGACATCGTCATCGGCCGGCAGTGTCAACTGCCCGGCGAGGAACTCCGGGCGTGGCGGCCGGGAACCCGCCGCGGCCCGCGCCGCGACCAGTGCGGTCGGATCGAACGTGAAGGGCCCCGGCGTACCAAGTCGACCAGCCTCCAGGTTCTTCCGATCGAAGGGCTGGAGCGGATGCTTGATCACGACCGCCCGCCGAACCTCCGACTCGGTGGTGCGGTCGAGGACATCGAGGAGCTCACCCAGCGGTACGGCCGGCGGCCGTGGCTGACCGGAGTACTCGTTGGCGCCGGTGTAGGTGATCACCAGCGATTCGGTGGCGGCGAGGATCGCGTCGAGCATGAGTTGGCGGTCTTCGCTGCGGACGTCGCGCTCGCCGGTGACCGGTGACCTGGCCAGTACGTCGTCTCCGTCAGCGTGGCCGAACCGCGGGAACACGCCGTCGTCGAGGCCCAGCAGGCAGACCACCCGGTGCGGCACCGAGCGCATCGGCACCATTGTGCAGACGGTCAGCGTGCCTGTCCGGAAGTTCGCGCGGGTCGGCCGCCCGGCCAGATGAGTCGACAACAGGGCCCGGACGTCGGGCAATGTCAGCGAGGTCGCGGCCAGGGGACCGGCTGCGGCCGCGATCTCGGCGAACTCGCGATGCACCTGTCCGACCTGCCAGCCGTCGCCGCGACCGACGCGGGTAAGCTGGTCGATCCCGTCGCGGAGCGCGTCCAGCCAGTCCGCGAGCGGCCTGGTGCCGCTGAGCCGATCAGTTGCCGCCAGCAACCGATCGACGTACTCGGCGAACCGGCCGGCCAGCTCGATGCGGGTGCTGCCCACATCATCGAGCGGCAATGTCGTGTCGATCCACGCGTGCGCGTCGGCCGACATCGTCACGCCCGCGAGTACTCGATCAAGGCCGAAGCGCCAGGTGTTCTGCGGGTACCCGGCCAAGCCGAACGGGCCGCGGTGGTCCTGGTCGAACCCCCACCGCACGCCGGATTCGCGCACCCAGGCGGTGGCGATGTCGATGTCGTCGTCGGTGAACCGGAAGCGGCTGCGTACTGGTTCGGTCTCGGCGAGGTCGAGCACCTGGCTCGCCGTTGCCCTGCTGCCGGCGAGGTCGAGGAGTTGAGCGGCGACGCCGAGCAGCGGATTCGTCTGGGTGAGCGACCGGTCAGCCAGTTGGACGCGGAGCCGATGCGCCGGGTGGCCGTCGTTGTCGACCTCTCCGAGGCCGAAGCGGGCGCTGATCAACGGTGCGTAGGTCTCGATGTCGGGGCACATGACGAGAATGTCGCGTGGCTCGAGCGTTGGGTCTGCCTGAAGCTTCCCGAGCAGCACCTCGCGCAGTACGTCGACCTGCCGGGCGGTGCCGTGGCAGGCGTGTACCTGCACGGTGCGGTCGTCGGGGGCGATGTGGCGGCCGTCAGCGGCGACCGTGTTGCCGCGCAGGTCGTGCTGCAGCCAGCCGAGGAGTGTGCCGGGCGGTGGTGGTGACGGCAGGTGGCGGTCAACGGTCGGCGCCACAGCAAGGGCCAACTGCAGCTCGCGACTGTCCCGCCCGAGGGTGGCCAGCAACGGGTTGTCGGCCTGTTGATGGCTCGTGTCGGTGGCCCGGTCGCCCGTGGCAGCACCCGCTGTGCTCAACCGTTCCCAGAGCGCGCCGCTGGGGTGGGGGAGCCAGAGGTGTACGTCGCGGTGCTCGGCCAGGGCGGAGAGCAGTTCGATCTCCGTGAGCGGCAGTCGAGTGTGTCCGAACAGTGAGAGACGTGTCGGTAGATCGAAGGACTCTGGCTGATCCCCGAGCCGGCGGAGCGTGTCGGCGTGGCGAGTGTTCGGTGGCTGTGCGTCGATGCGGCTGACCAGTCGCCGCCAGAGGTCGGGCTGCCAGGCCAGGTCGTCGGCGATGGCGTCGCCGCGACCGTCGGTGTCGCGACCTTCGCTCCAGTCGGCCAGGAGAGCCGGCCGCTGTACGGCGTACGCCGCGAAGAGCCGGGCCAACCGCGCTGCGACGGCGTACCTGCGTCCCTGGCGCAACTCGGCCTCGGCTCCGGTGTCGAAGTGGCCGAGGTGTCGCGCGACAGGCTCGCACCAGACCTCGTCGAGAGAATCGTCGAGCACGGCCAGCAGCGGCCAAGCCATAGCCTGCGCGGCCCAGGGGTCGTCATCTGTGAGGCCCAGCACTGCGGACACCAGCGAGCGCGGAGTCGTAAATCGAACCCCGGCGCACACTCCGTCACCTCGCCCCGCCGCCGCACCCAAACGGTGTGCGAGTCGCTGGGAGAGCCAGCGCTCGACACCCTTGGCCGGCACCACCACCAGGTCCTCGGCGAATGGATCGGCCAGAGGCGCGGCGAGCAAGTCACCCAGGCCGTCGGCGAGCACGTCTGTACGCTCGGCACGGTGCAAGTACAGGGCCACCGACGCAGCATGCCACGTGGCACCCCCGCCCCGTCGAACGCGGGCACGCGGCGACCACGACGACGAGGTGGTCAGTGGCTGGTGACAACGAGCGTCGGCGGGTGATGGACTAGGCCCGGAAGCGCGTTCGTCTCGTACGGCTGCCGCAGTCCGGGCCGCCAGGCGAGGAGCCGGGTATGGGATCCCGCGTCAAGCGCTATCACCAACCAGTCACCACGGCCGACGAAGGCCAGCCCGGGTTGCGACTTGGCGGGCAGTTCGATGCCTGGCACGATGCCCAGTCGGCCCGTGTCGAGCTGCATGATAGCGAGGTCCATGGGCGGGAGCGGATGGCCGTCGAAACGTGAGTCTGGCGATGCTCGTTCCATCAGGAACGCAATCCTCGTGCCGTCAGGGCTGACGACGCCGCAGCAGGCGGGGCCTGGAAGTGGGAATCCGCGGGTCTCCCCGCCGTCGATCAACCGGCCGTGGAGCGTGCACCGCGACGCGTCGTCGTGACAGCCGCTGGTCCAGAAAACTTGGCCTGCGCCGGCCGCGAGCGGCGCCACGTGTTGGTCCAGCTTGACCTGCAACCGACCGGTACGTGCATCGACGAGCGCGAGCCACGTCGGTGAGATCGACGGATCGGGCTGCATCAGCCCGACGATCGTGTCGCCCACGATTGCGGATGCATAGAACCCGAGCGGAAGCCGTACCCGCTGCCCGCCGGCGACCGGAATGATCGTCCCGTAAGGGTTGTCGATGTCACTGGCGAAGGAGGCGATCCAGACCTGATTGCCATCGGTCAGCGCCCACTCGGTGGGAGCGAGTGGGCGGATGACACTGACCCGGTGATCGACGCTGATGCGCAACATCGCGTAGGGAGCCGTCTCGTTGCACGACCCGGTTGTCGCGTACGCCGTGATCGGATCACCTGCCAGCACAGCGGCGTACTCGCCCGGATGGACGACTGCGTCAGGCAAGATCCTCGCGCGGCCGCTGTCGAAGTCGACGAGTCGCAGCCGCTCTCCGCCGAGCAGCACCTGGATCCCGGTGTGTTCCGCGGGTGGCGCACTCGACACGATAGGCAGCAGCGTGTCCGCTCCACATGCGCCCGGCGCCGTCGGCCACGCCGTCCCCGTCCGCCCGTCCGGGATCGCGTTGATCGCCTCGGACGGGGTGGTACTCGGCACCGCCTGATCGGGCGGACGATCGGTCGAGGCACGGAGAACGGCAAGGGTCAGCACCGCCACCAGGACCAGAATCCATCCGGTCCTTCGGCGGCCACGTCTCGAAGCCTTCCCGACTTCGAGAACCTCTTCCTGATCGTGCCCCACACCACCATGAAATCACCGCTTCGGAGTGAGTCGAGTACTGCAGTTGCAGTACTCGGCGGGGCGAATCCGCTGCGAACTCAGTAGGTGGTTGCCGTCTCCTGCAGGACGACTCGGCCAGGGCGGTGCCGGGATCGTGGGTTCGTCCGATTCCTTCGTTCGGGAGACTCCTTGTGGCAACGCTTCTCGCTCGGCTGGGCAGGTTCGCCTTCAGGCGCCGAGGTCCGGTTCTCATTGTGTGGTTGGCGATCTTGGCCGGGGCGGTCTTCGCCGGTCTGACGGCACCCTCGGCGCCCGCCGACGATTTCTCGATGCCGGGGACGGAGTCGCAGCAGACGTTCGACCTGATGCAGGAGCGGTTCCCCGGCCTGACCGCGGATGCGGGTGGGGCGACGGTCGTGTTCGTGGCGCCCAACGGTGGGAACGTCACTGCGGAGCCGTTCAAGTCCGCGATCGGTTCGGCTGTTCGGCGACTCGGCACGGGTGGACAGGTGGCGTACGTCGCCGATCCGTTCAAGTCCGATGCGGTCAGCACGAATCGGTCGGCGGCGTACGCCAGTGTCATGTACAAGGTGCCCGCCAACGAGGTCACGGCCGATAGTCGCGCTGCGCTCACGGCGGCGGTCGACGCAGCCAGACGGTCTGGACTCACGGTCGACGCGGGAGGCGATGCGCTGGAGTCGGGTGGTCCGGCAGGCGTGGCCGAGATTGTTGCCATCTCCCTGGCCGCGGTGATCCTGGTGGCTACCCTCGGTTCCCTGGTCGCAGCAGGGCTGCCGTTGCTGACAGCTCTGCTGGGGGTTGCGGTCAGCTTGCTCTCGCTGCTCGCGCTCAGCGACGTGTTCGGCCTCTCGACGACGACCACCACGCTGGCGCTGATGCTTGGCCTGGCCGTGGGGATCGACTACGCCCTGTTCGTGGTCGCCCGGTACCGGGAGGAGCGCAGCCGCGGGCGGTCGCCGATCGAGGCCGTCGGCCTGGCGGTCGGTACGGCGGGTTCGGCGGTGGCGTTCGCGGGTCTGACCGTGGTGATCGCGCTCGCCGGGCTCACGGTGGTCGGGATGCCCATGCTGACCAAGATGGGGTTGGCGGCCGCAGCGGCGGTGGTGGTCGCGGTCCTCGCTGCGCTGACGCTTGTACCGGCGATCCTCGGGTTCGTGCCCGCCAAGGTGCTCTCCCGGGCTCAGCGCCAGGGGAAGCCGGTGTCCGAGCGTACGGGCGGCAGGCGGTGGGCGCAGTTCGTACTCCGGCACCCCATCGCCGTGCTCACCACCGGTGTGGTCCTGCTTGGTTCCCTCGCCGTGCCGGCCATGGCACTCCGGCTGGGGATGCTGGGCGACGAGGCGAAGCCGGCCTCGACGACACAGCGCCGTGCGTACGACGAACTGGCCAGGGCGTTCGGTCCCGGCTTCAACGGCCCGCTGATGATCGTTGTCGATGGCAAGGGCTCACCTGATCCGAAGGCGGCTGCCACCTCGATCTCCACCAAGTTGGCCGCCGCCCGCGGTATCGCCTCGGTGTCGCCGGCCCAGTTCAACCAGGCGGGTGACACGGCGCTCTTCGAGGCCGTCCCGACGACGAGCCCGACCGATGCGGCCACCACGGACCTGGTGCAGCGGCTGCGTGCTGCCCGGACGCAGATCACGGGTGGGACCGGGGCGACGTTCAAGGTGACCGGTACCACGGCGATCAACATCGACCTGTCCGGCAAGCTCCAACGCGCTTTGGTTCCCTACCTCGCAACCGTGGTGAGCCTGGCCGCCTTGCTGCTCCTGGTGATGTTCAGGTCGGTCCTGGTGCCCATCAAGGCAGCCCTGGGCTTCCTGCTCTCGGTACTCGCCGCGCTCGGGGCGGTGGTGCTCGTCTTCCAGAAGGGGTTCGCGGCCGATCTGCTGGGGGTGGAGGTCACCGGGCCGATCATGAGCGCCGTACCGATTTTCATGATCGGGGTCGTCTTCGGGCTTGCGATGGACTACGAGGTGTTCCTGGTCTCACGGATGCGAGAGGCATATTTGCACGGCCAGGCCGCTCACCAAGCGATCGAGACCGGGATGGCGCAGAGTTCCCGGGTCGTGGTCGCGGCTGCGCTGATCATGATGGCCGTCTTCGGCGGGTTCATCACCGAGCAGGACTCCTTTGTCAAGATGCTCGGCTTCAGCCTGGCCGCTGCGGTGCTGTTCGACGCGTTCGTCGTACGGATGGCGATCGTTCCGGCCATCCTGGCGCTGCTCGGACGGCGCGCCTGGTGGCTTCCGCATCGGCTCGGCAAAGTCCTGCCTACTGTTGACGTGGAGGGCACCAGACTCGGAACGGGGTGATGGTCGTGGTCGATCTTGAGCGGTACGCCGAACGCAACCCCTGGCTGACCGACGCCGTGATCGTGACCGCGCTCGCCGGGGGCGCGGTACTCGGCCTGACCCTGGTGGGTCCGGGCGAGAGCCGCCCGGACAACGTGTGGGACGCTGCGCTGCTGACCGGGCTCGCCTGCCTGACTATCTTGAGGGGGCGCGGCCACGCCCGCACAGCGGTGGTTGTGACGACGTTGTGCGCAGTCGTCACCGGCAGCCTCGGCTACCTGCTCACCCCGCTCCTGCTGGCCCCGGTGATGGTGGCGCTGTATTGGCTGGCGGCAACAACCACGCCACGGACCAGCTGGACGTTCGGCGGCATCGCGACCGCTGCTGTCGTCGCGACTGCGGTCGGCCTCGACAACTTCGACGAGATGGTGGCACTGCGGGCGCTGGGGCCTGCGCTCTGGCTGCTCTTGCCGCTGGCCCTCGGCAGCAGCTCGCGACTGCGGCGCGCGTACGTCGATGCCGTCCATGCGCGAGCGGAGTACGCCGAACGGACCCGCGAGGAGGAGGCCAGATTGCGGGTGAGCGAGGAACGCCTGCGGATCGCTCGAGATCTTCACGACATCATGGCCCACCACATGGCCGTCGCGCACGCTCACGCCGGCACGGCAGCGCACCTGCTCGACACCAACCCCCAACTCACCAAGGCAATGCTCGCCGACCTGCAAGCCACCACCACCAAAGCCATGCTCGACCTGCGGGACACCGTCGGCGTCCTGCGCACAGGCGGCGTGGACGACGAATCACTGGAGCCGACGCCCGGCCTGGCCAAGCTCCCGGACCTGCTGACCTCCTGCAGATCTGCAGGGCTAGAGGTCGCCTGCGAAGTGGAAGGCGAGCCGCAGGAGCTGCCGTCGGGCATCGATCTGAGCGCCTACCGCATCATTCAAGAGGCTCTCACAAACGCCACCAAGCACAGCTCGACCGGCGGCGCCCAGCTCAACCTCTACTACGGGAACGGAGCACTCACGATCACCATCGGTAACAGCAGAAGCCCGAGCGCCCCGCCGCGGTCGAAGACCGTGGGCTTCGGCCTCACCGGCATGCAGGAACGCGCCCAAGCCGTTGGCGGCCACCTGACCGTCAACGACGTGAACCCCGGGACCTTCGAGGTCGTCACCACCCTCCCTCTTCAGACCCACGCGGCTCCGCTCCGCCTCCCGACCATCCCGACTTCGTCATGACGATCCGAGTGCTCCTCGCCGATGATCAGGCTCTCCTCCGTGGGACCTTCCGGATCCTCATCGACTCCTGCGAGGACCTCGAGGTCGTCGCCGAGGCAGCCGACGGCGCCGAGGCCGTCGAACTCACCCGGCTCCACCGCCCCGACGTCGTACTGATGGACTTGCGCATGCCGGGAACCGACGGGCTCACCGCCACCGAAACGATCTGCGCCGACACCGACCTCGCCGGCACCCGCGTCCTGGTCCTCACCACGTTCGAGAACGATGACCACGTCGCCCGCGCCCTCCGCGCCGGCGCCAGCGGCTTCCTGGGCAAGTACGTCACCACCGACGCTCTCCTCGACGCCATCCGCTTGACCGCCACCGGCGAAAGTCTGCTGTCCGCCGGCGCCACGAAGGCCCTCATCACCCAGTTTCTCGCCACCTCTCCGCCGACCCCGACCAGCGCCGCCCTTCGCGACCTGACCAACCGCGAACTCGAAGTCATGAAACTGGCCGCCCAAGGTCACTCGAACGCCGAGATCGCCGCGGCCCTCCACCTGAGCGTCCTCACCGTCCGCACCCACATCCAGCGCGCCATGACCAAACTCGGTGCCCGGGACCGAGCCCAGCTCGTAGTCCTCGCCTACCAGAACCGGCTCGTCACTCCCTGACAAGACCTCCCCGGCAGCCCGCAGGCCTTCCACCTGGGGTGGAAGGCCTGCGGTCACCAGTGGTTGCGGATTGCTAGCCGGCGAACACGACCGAGTCGAACTGGTTGATTGCCGACCGGGTCACGTCGTGCGAGGTGGAGAAGATTCCTGCGTCCTGCGTTGCTGCGGCCGAGGTCAGGGTTACCGGCGCGCCGATCGGGATGTAGTTCTGACCGTCGTAGGAGTACGAGGCGCTGAACGACGTACCGGATCGAGCGAGCTTCACCCACACGGGACGGTAGTTGTCGACGCTCGCGCGAGCATCGGTGTCCAGATAGCCGTCGCCGTTGGCGTCCCACTCGAACACGACGCCGTTGCGGGCGGTGGCCGCGACGACGGCGTAGCCGGCCGAGGCTCCTGGCCGATCTGTACGGCGCCTTGGGCCTTGAAGTCCCCCACAACTACAAAACGCGGGTGGCCGATGTTTCCATCAGGCCTACCCCGCGTGTGGTTCAGCATGCGTGTCCGAGGAGGAACACGCACCTTAACCACACGTCTGCGGCTGGCGTCGTGCTAGCTGTGGCGCTGCCTTCAGTAAGGGGTGCAGGCTAGTCGGTAGAGCTGGGTTGGGCGGTCGCGGTGCGGTCGTGTAGTGATGCGGACGGGGATGGTGGGCGATGGGGTCGCCGGCCGGGTCGGATTATTGCCTCCAGCAACATCGTGATGAGTCAGCGTGGTCTCGGCAGCGACGATCTACGCGCCCAGGCGGCGGGCGGTGACCTCGGCTGCCGTATCGGTGACGAGTCGGCCGAGTTCGGGCTCCTTGGCCGGGTCGTAGCGGGAGTCGGGCATCGAGATGGCCACAGCGGCCAGGGGGGTGCCGTCGGTGTCCAGGATGGGGGCGGCGATGGCGCACACGTCCGGGCGGTACTGGTTGCGGTTCACGGAGTACCCGTTGGTCCGCACCCGCTTGAGTTCTGTGCGCAGCTCGGACGGATCTGTCAGCGTCGACTCGCTGTAGCTGTCCAGCCCTCGGTCGATGAGCTCGTCGACATCGGCTGCGGGCAGGTGGGCGAGGACGGCCCGTCCCGTTGCAGTGGCGTGCAGCGGCGAGGTGTCGCCGATCTCGTGATACGTCCGTACGGCGTGGTCGCAGTCGACCCGGTCGACGACGACCATGCACTGAAGGGCGTCAGGCACTGACAGGTGGATGGTCTCGTTCACCTTGTCCCGGAGCCGGATCATCGGCTCCCGTGCGGCCGCGAACAGACTCGAACCCTGCAGGGCGGCGGGGCGCACGGCGAGCACGCGCACGCCGATCTCCCAGCGGGTGGTGTCTTTGCGGTTGGCCCGCAGCCAGCCGGCCTCGCTGAGGGTGATCAGGGTGCGCTGCACAGTGGATTTGGGCAGCCCGAAGAGCTTGGTCAGTTCGCCGACCGTCACCGGTTGGTGCTGAGCGACCGCCTCGAGGATCCGCAGCGATCGGGTCACGCTCTTCATTTCCATCAGATTTCCCCTGTTACGTCAGATGTTTTCTTGGCCGACACCCTTGACTCGCTCTCGAGGCCCTGCGAATGTTGTGCCAGATTCCAGCACATCGTACCACAATGTGGCATGGATACGGCAAGACTCACCGCCAACATCCTCAGCGGTGCGAGTCCCACGAGTCGTCATCACACGGCCCGTCCCGAACAAGGCATCCCCCCGCCGGACCCGTCGTACGTCCGGCGCGACGAGAGGAAAACCGTGTCTGCGAAGAAGCGCGTCGCCGTCGTCGGCGTCGGAACGATGGGTAGCCAGGCCGCCTGGCGGCTCGCGGCCCGTGGAGCCGAGGTCGTCGGGTACGACCGTTTCGCCCCCGGGCATGACCGCAGTGCCGCCGGCGGGGAGAGCAGAATTTTCCGCAGCGCTCACTTCGAGGACTCGCGCTATGTTCCGCTGCTGCGGCACGCGGATGCCTTGTGGGACAGGCTCCAGGAGGAGAGTGGTCGTGAGCTCCGCAGGCTGACCGGCTGCCTGCTGATGGGGCCGACGGAGCACCAGCAGATGCGGACCGTCCTGGACTCCATCGCCGAGCACGGGCTCGATCATGAGGTTCTCGCCGCGGAACAGTTGGCACGGCGCTTCCCCCAATTCCGGATCGAGGACGGCGACGCGGCGGTGCTCGACCGTCACGCTGGATTCATCCGGCCTGAGCTGACCGTCCAGTCGGCGGCGCTGCGGGCCGAACAACTCGGCGCGCGGATCGAGCGCTACACGCCGGTTCGCGAGATCGTCCCGTTCGGAGACGGCGTCGCGATCCACACGGACGAGGGTAGCGAGCGCTTCGACGCGGCTGTGGTCACGGTTGGCCCGTGGATCAACGACCTGCTGCCCGATCTGCCATGGGAAGTGGACATCCGCCGGGTGATCAGCGCCTGGTACGTACCCACCACCGATGCGTGGCACGGTAAGGAGCGGCCGGCGTTCATCCGGACCGCACCCACGCACTGCTATGGCCTTCCATCGCCGGACGGCGTCTCGGTCAAGCTCGGCCTGTCCAGCGCATTGCACCAGCCGGTGGGTGATCCCAATCAGCTGAAACGCACCGTCGACCCCGCAGAGCTGGACATCTTCACCGACCTCCTCGGGCGCTATCTCCCCGACCTGCACCCAGACCCGATTCGCCTGTCGGTCTTCATGGAGGGCTACACCGACAGCAGCCGTCCACTTGTCGGTCCGCTGCAGGGCGACGACAACGTCGTACTGCTCGCCGGATTCTCCGGTCACGGCTTCAAGCTCTCCCCAGCCATGGGTGACATCGCCGCCGACCTCGCCCTGACCGGCACGAGCCCACAACCGATCGACTTCATCTCCACGGTCAACCGCGCCGCGGCCTGAAACCAACGAGGACGACATGACGACGACCAAAGACGCCGACCAGGTGGGGCCGCTGGCCCTCGGCCCGCTGCGGGCCGAGCCGGGCACCACGGTGCGCGGCATCGTGCCCGCGGATCTCGGCACCCTGACCGTAGACGTACCGCTTGCCTTGGTGGCCGGGGCGCGACCGGGGCCTCGCGTGGTGATCACCGGAGGCGTGCACGGCGGTGAGTTCACCGGAGTGGATGCCGCCCATCGGCTCGCGGCACTGCTGGACGCCGAGGAGGTCCGCGGACAGGTGCTCATCTGCATCGTCGCGAACCCGCTGGCCGCCTACCGGGGACGCCTCAACGTTTCCTCGATCGACGGAGTGAACATCAACCGCGTGTTCCCCGGCGACCCACAGGGTAGTCCCACCGAACGGATGGCCGCCTGGATCTTCGCGCAGCTGATCGCTGGCGCGGACGCCTACCTCGACCTGCACTCCGGCGGAATCGACCAGACCCTCCGGCACTTCGTCGGCGTCCGTCTCACCGGTGAGGCGGACGTCGATGCGACGACTGTCGCGATGGCACGAGCTGTCGGTATCGAGGACGTCATCTTCGGCCAGAACGCCGAGGGTGGGAACAGCCACGCGGCCGCCGTCCGCCAAGGCGTCCCGGCCATCCTGGTCGAGACCAGCCAGCTCGGCGAGCGCGACCCGGCCGTGATCGGCGGGCTGGTGGACGGCCTGAAGGCGGTCCTGCGACGTCTCGGCGTCCTGGAATCGGACGGGTCTGAGCCTGCGGCCGTCCGTGAATGGGTGTGGTCCGGAGAGGTCGCCTCCGACGTCACCGGCCTCTGGTACCCGGAGTTCACCGCCGGCGACGACGTGACCGTTGGCCAGATCATCGGTCGCATCGTCGACCCCGCCGACGGTCGAGAACATGTCGTCCACGCTCCGGCGTCCGGAAACGTCTTCTACGGGATGCGCGGGCTCACCGTTGTCCCAGGCACCGAACTCGCGGCGATCGCGTCGGCCGCAGTGCCGGGCCGAACCGCTGAATCCCTCCAAACCCCATCAGAACCTGAGGTGTTGTCATGAAAGATTCCGTGATCGGGCGTCGGTCGTTCCTGCAGGGCGTCGCAGGGTTGTCGGCGATGGCCGCCGTACCCGCCCTGACAGCCTGTGGCTCCGGCACCAGCCGCGCCGACGGCGCCGCCGCCTCGACGAAGACGCTGGCCGTGCGCAACAGCGGTGGGGCGTACGGCGAAGCGCTGCAGGAGGGGGTCTACGAGCCATTCACCAAGGAGACCGGCATCCAGGTCCAGGTGGTGAACGTCCAGTACGCCCAGATGCTCGCGCAGATCAAGCAGGGCCGACCGCAGTTCGACGTGATCGACAACTCGATGATGGACTTCCTGAAGTTCGTCCGGGACGACGGGATCGAGAAGCTCGACTTCGACCGGCTGAAGAGCTTCAAGGCCGCGAACATCCCGAGCAACATGGTCACCGAGCACGCCGTCGGTAAGGCGTACTACGCCAGCGTGATGGCGTACCGCACCGACGAGTTCGGCGGCAAGAAGCCGAGTTCCTGGCCGGACTTCTGGGACACCAAGGCGTTCCCCGGCAGCCGGTCGCTGCAACACCCGGACGCGGACCTGCCCGAGTTGGAGTTCGCGTTGCTCGCTGACGGCGTACCGATGGACAAGCTGTACCCGATCGACGTGGAACGGGCGTTCAAGTCGCTGGACCGGATCAAGGGGTCCGTGCGCAAGTACTGGGACACGGGCAACCTTCCCGGCGTGCTGCTCAGCCGCAAGGAAGTGGTGCTGGGCACCTGCTGGCACGGCCGTCTCAGTGCGCTGATCAAGCAGGGCGTTCCGTTGGCGTACCAGTTCGCCGGCGCACGCCGGCAGGGCCAGGGATATGCCATCCCCAAGGGTGCCGCCAACCTCGACGCCGCGTACCAGTTGATCGACTTCTCGCTGCGCCCTGAGACGCAGGCCGGCCTGGCGAAGATCTACCCCACGAACCCGGTCTCCGCGGCGGCGTTCGACAGCCTCCCGGACGACGTGCGCGCCAACCTGGCGTCCGCGCCGGAGTACCGAGACCAGGGGTTCGACCTGGACACCGAGTGGTGGCTGAAGAACGAGGGCGCTGTGAACAAGCGCTGGCTGGAGTGGGCTCGTGTCTGACATCCGCACTGTTCTCGAGTCGCCTGTCACCGGCGCCGGCTCACCGGCGCAGGCCGGGATCGGCAAGCCGCTGTCCGTCGTCTCGTTGCGCAAGACCTACGGGGACGTGGTCGCCGTCGACGAGGCATCGATGGAGATCGCCGCCGGCGAGTTCGTCACCTTCCTCGGCGCGTCCGGGTCGGGCAAGACGACGACGTTGATGATGATCGCCGGCTTCGCGGAGCCGGATTCCGGCACCATCACGGTCGGCGACCGTGATGTGACCCGGCTCGCGCCGCAGAAGCGGAATCTGGGCTTCGTCTTCCAGCAGTATCTGCTGTTCCCCCACATGACCGTCGGCGAGAACATCGCCTTCCCGCTGCAGTTGCGTGGGGTGTCGAAGGCCGACACCCGCCGGCGGGTCGGCGAGACGCTCGAGATCGTCGGTCTGACGGGGTACGGCGGCCGCTATCCGCGCGAGTTGTCCGGCGGTCAGCAGCAGCGGGTAGCGCTGTGCCGCGCGCTGGTGTACCGGCCGCCCGTAGTCCTGATGGACGAGCCGCTGGGCGCGCTGGACAAGAAGCTGCGCGACCAGCTCCAGGTCGAGATCAAGGCGATCCAGCGCGAGCTGGGCCTGACCGTGATCTACGTGACGCACGACCAGGAGGAGGCGCTGGTACTGTCCGACCGGATCGCCGTGATGCGCGACGGGCTGATCGACCAGTTCGACACGCCACGCGAGCTGTTCGAGCGGCCGAAGACACCGTTCGTCGCCGACTTCCTCGGTGCGGCGAATTTCCTGCCTGGTCAGGTGGAGGAGACCGCCGACGAGCACACCCTGGTCAGGCTGGAGCACGGCGGCGTGCTGAGGGCGCGGCCACACGCCTTTGCCCGGGGCGCCGCGGTGGATGCGGCCATCCAGCCCGGCCGGCTCCGCGCCTGCACGCCCGACGAGGGTTTCTGTACGGGCACTGTCGAGACGGTCACATATGTCGGCACGCTCGTCCGCGTCGGCCTGCGTCTCGCCGGTCTCGACAAGCTGCTGCGCATCGAGGCACCGGCCGGATGGGCTCCGATCGCCGGTGAGCGGATCGGTGTGAAGGCGGACGCCCAGGACGTCAACCTCTTCGGCACCGAAGGGCGGTAGGTCAGCCATGACTGCGTCCATCGCCGCCGCGCCCCGAGCCCCGCAGCGTCGCCTCTTGGGCACCCGCCGGACCCGCATCGGGTTGCTGAACGCGACACCGATCGTCGTCTACCTGCTGGCGTTGTTCGTGTTCCCGATCCTCAGCACGCTGCTCCTCAGCCTCAAGGCCGCGAACGGCTCATTGACCCTGCACTGGTACGTGGACGCACTCACGGGCTCGAACCTGGCCGTGCTGCTCACCACGTTGCGAGTCTCGGCTGAGACGGCGGTGATCAGCCTCGTGGTCGGGTTCGTGCTGGCCAGCGCGGAATGCCGGTTACGCCCGCTGTGGGCGGGACTGATCATGCTGGTGGTCGTCGTCCCGCATTTCATCAGTGCCCTGGTGCGGACGTACGGCTGGATCATCCTGCTCGGTGAGCACGGTGTGGTGAACCAGGTGATGACCGACCTCTGGGTGCCGGGGGCACCGTTCCAGCTGCTCTACAACGAGCTCGGCGTGATCATCGGCACCAGTTCGGTGATGCTTCCCTACACCGTGCTCGTCCTGTACGGCGCGATGCGCGGGGTCGACCGGCGCTGCTCGCCGCGGCCGCCAGCATGGGCGCCGGACGGCTGGTGATCTTCCGCCGGGTCTACCTGCCGCTGATCGCCCCCGGCCTGGCCAGCGCGGCGCTGCTGAGCTTCATCCTTGCGCTCGGCTACTACATCACGCCGGCACTGATGGGTGGTCCCAAGCAGACCATGGTCGCCGCGATGATCAACCAGCAAGTCATGAAGAACAACCAGTGGAACAGTGCGGCAGCACAAGGCGTCGTCCTGCTGCTCGTCACCTTCGCCGGGCTGTTGTTGCTGAAGCTCGTCGGGCGACTCGGTGCCAATGCCAAGAAGAGGAGCGCCTCGTGATCGGCCTGCGCAGTACCTGGAGCGGAAGGATCGCGCTCGGCATCAGTGCGGCCCTGATCGTGATCTTCCTCGTGTTGCCGATCGTCGTCATCATCGTCACGTCGTTCGGCAAGGATGCTTTCGGGGCGTTCCCCCCGGAGGGCTGGACCCTGACCTGGTACCAGGCCGTGTTCGCCAAGGACAGTGGGTGGCCCGCCGCGCTGTCGCTGAGCGCGATGGTCGCGTCCATCACCACTGTGTTCTCACTGATCCTGGCGATCACGGCGGCGACTGCGCTGACCCGCAGTGAGCTGCCCCTCCGCTCGGCCGTCTACGCGCTCGTGCTCGCGCCCCTGCTGATCCCGCAGGTGGTCATCGCGCTCGGACTGTTCCTGTTGTTCGAACCCGCCGCGATGCTGGGCAGCCCGATCGCGATCGCCCTCGGCCACACCGTGCTGGCCTCGCCGATCGCCGTGATGATCCTGATCGCGACGTTCCGCGGCATCGACGAACGCCTCGAGGACGCGGCGGCGAGTATGGGGGCCAGCCGGCTCACCATCGCGCGGCGGATCACTTTCCCGCTCGCCGCGCCAGGCATGGTCGCCGCGGCGGTCTTCGCGTTCATCACCAGCTTCGACGAGTTCTTCATCGCCCAGTTCCTGTCGTCGGGGACGACCGTGACCCTGCCCGTCCAGATGTTCAACTCGCTCGCGTTCGACATCGATCCGACCGTGACCGCGATCAGCGCTGTACTCATTGCCTTCGCCGTGCTGGCGCTCGTGCTGGTGGCGCTGATGCGGTGGCTCGGGTCCGGGCGTCAAAGCGGTCTGTTGTCGGTCGAGACGACCACCGGTCTGGCCAAGTCCGAAGGCGACGCGGCATGACGCGGAACCTGCTGCTCAACATGACCGCCAACGGCTCACTCGGCCGCGATGGCGAGAACCTGTTCGTCGTACGGCGCGGGGAGGGTCCGTACGTCGAGGACGCGGACGGCAACCGCTACATCGACGGACTGTCCGGCTTGTACTGCTGCCAGCTCGGCTACTCGTATGCCGAGGAGTTCGCAACCGCAGCCGCCGAGCAGTTGCGGGAGCTGTGCTTCAGCCCGTTGTGGTCCGCGTCAGCGCACCCGACGGCGATCGAACTGGCCGAGCGGCTGGCCGGGATCGCACCGATGGACGTCGAGCACACCTTCTTCTCCAGCGGCGGTGCGGAGGCGGTCGAGTCCGCGTGGAAGATCGCCCGGAAGTATCACACGCTGCGCGGCGAGCCACGCCGTACCAAGGCGATCTCCCGGCGTGGCGCCTACCACGGCCTGACCATCGGTGCGCTGTCCCTGACCGACGACCCCGCGTTGACGGAGCCGTTCGGGCCGCCTGCGATCGAGACGGTGTTCGTGTCGAATACCAGTCGCGCCGGACAGCCGTCCGAGTTCGCCGATGACGCGGTCTTCACCAGGCATCTGCTGGCAGAGCTCGAAGGGGCGATCGTTGCCGAGGGCCCGGAAACCATCGCGATGCTGATTGTCGAGCCGGTGCAGAATCGCGGCGGCTGCATCACTCCGCCGGACGGCTACTGGCCGGGCCTGCGGGTGCTTGCCGATCGGTACGGCTTCCTGCTGGTCGCGGACGAGGTGATCACCGCCTTCGGCCGGCTGGGGGAGTGGTTCGGTGGCGACCGGTACGACGCCCGCCCAGATATCGTGACCGTTGCCAAGGGCCTGACCGCGGGCTACGCCCCGATGGGCGCGACCCTGGTGGGCGCGCAGGTTGCCGAGGTGATCAACCAGCCGGGCGCGGTGCTCAACCACGGCTACACGTTCAGCGGGCATCCGCTCAGCGCGGCGCTCGCCCTCCGCAGCCTGCATATCGTGGAGCGCGACCGGGTCCTGGACAACGTCCGCGACCTGCAGGACCACCTGGGCAAACGGATGGCGGACCTCGGCCCGCTGCCGGTCGTGGGCGACGTTCGTGGTGCCGGCTTCTTCTACGCACTCGAGCTCGTCGGCGACGCCGAGGACGGCGGTTTCAGCGACGCCGCCCGCAACGCACTGGTGGGCGACCTCATCCCGCGCCGGCTGCGCGAGGCCGGGCTGCTCGCCCGGGTCTACAACCGAGCCGCACCACTCTTGCAGATCGCACCCCCGTTGGTCAGCGATCGCGAGCTCCTCGACCGGATCGCCGACATCATCGCGGAGACCCTCGACGAAGCCTCGCACGCAATCGCCCGTTGACCACACCATCGAAAGGACGAACACATGTATTCCATCGGTCCGCTGACCTGTGCCCCCGGTGAACGAGCTGAAGGGCTGATCCCGGTCGGCACCAGCACTTACGGCGTGGAGCTGGGCATTCCGCTGATCGTCGTCAACGGCACCCAGCCCGGCCCTGTGCTCTGCGTGGACGCCGGCGTGCACGGCGACGAGTACGACGGGCAAGAAGCCGTCCGCCGGGTCGTCGCCGAGACCGACCCCGCGAGCCTGCGCGGCACGCTGGTCGGGATTCCCTGCATGAACACCCCCGCGTTCGAGGCCGCGGCTCGCAGCAGCGGCCTGGACCACCTCAACCTGAACCGGATCTTCCCGGGCGACCCGGAAGGTTCGTACTCCCTGCGTCTGGCGGCGACGTTCGTCGAGCAGGTGGTTCCCGTCATCGACGCGTTGGTTGACCTGCACACCGGCGGCACGTTCGGCGAGATCGCCCCGCTCACCATCGTCCAGGCCGGATACGAGGACCTCGCCTCCGGGATCGGCCTGGCCGCTGGGCACGAGCTGATCTGGAAGGGCGGTAAGTGGGGTGGGACCGTGCGCCACCCCACTCTCGCGGCGGGCAAGCCCGCCGTCACCATCGAGGTCGGCGGCGCCACCTACCGCGAGGAGAACGTCGAGCTGCACGTCGTTGCCGTCCGCAACATCATGCGCCAGCTCGGCATGGTCGACGGCGAGCCTGGGCTGCGCGACAGCTACACGGCTGTGACCGGGACCTTCGCCCGCTCGGCGTCGGGTGGTTTCTTCGTCGCGTACGCCGAACCGGGGGAGACCTGCAAGGGCGGCGACCCGATCGCCAAGGTCGTCGACCACTACGGGCACACCCTGGAGGAGATCAGCGCACCGCAGGACGGCATCGTGCTGTGGGTCCGGCGGATGCGGACCGTGCACCCGGGCGACGAGGTCGTGATCTTCGGCGCGGTCGAAGGCGAGATCCGGCCATGACCGGCGAACCGCGGCTGCTCGTCATCGACGGCAAGCAGGTGCCTGCCGCCGACGGACGCACTTTCACCGTTGTCGACCCGGCCCACGCCAGCCCGATCGCCGAGGTCGCCTTGGCCGGGCCGGCGGATGTCGACCACGCGGTCGCGGCCGCTCGGGCTGCGCTCACCGCGCCGGAGTGGGGACGGATGCGGACGGCGGACCGCGGCCGGCTGCTGTACCGGATCGCGATGGCGATCCGCGAACAGAGCGACCGGCTGGCCCGGCTGGAGAGCCTGGACGTCGGCAAGCCGCTGCAGCAGGCGAAGGCCGATGTCGAGGCCGCGGCGCGTTACTTCGAGTTCTACGCCGGAATCACCGACAAGCTCGGTGGTACGACGATTCCACTCGGACCCGGCCTGCTCGATTACACGGTCCGCGAGCCGATCGGCGTGTCGGGTCAGATCATCCCGTTCAACTACCCCCTGCAGAACACCGCCCGGGGGAGTGCCCCGGCACTCGCCGCGGGCTGCACGGTCGTGCTCAAGCCGTCGCCCGAGGCGCCGCTGACACCGCTGGAGATCGCCGCCATCGCGCTGGACTGCGGGCTGCCGCCGGGAGTGCTCAACGTCGTACCGGGCGACGGCGATACCGGTGCCGCACTCGCCGGGCACCCAGGCATCGACCAGGTCACCTTCACCGGATCTGTGGCCACCGGCATCAAGGTCGCCCAGGCTGCTGCCGCCAACGTGGTGCCTTCGGTGGTCGAGCTCGGCGGCAAGTCGCCCGTGGTGGTGTTCGCCGATGCCGACTTCGATCTCGCGCTGTCCGCGGTCGCCGGCTCGGCCTTCGGCAACGCCGGGCAGACCTGCTCGGCCGGTACCCGGGTGCTGGTGCAGCGCGGTGCCGAGGAGTTCCTCGACAAGCTGGCGGCACACGCCGGGTCGCTGCGACTCGGTCCGGGCTCGTCGGACCCGGATGTGGGTCCGCTGGTGTCGGCGCGGCAGCGAGACCGGGTCCGGGGCTATCTCGAGCTGGCGCGCGAGGAGGGCGCGGTGGTCCGAGCGGGCGGCGGCGCTCCTGCGGATCCAGAGCTTGCCGATGGCTACTTCATCCAGCCGACCGTGCTGACGGGTCTGACCAACGAAGCCCGCACCGCCCGCGAGGAGATCTTCGGCCCGGTCGTGACCGTGCTGGAGTTCGACGATCTCGAGGATGCGGTCGCCATCGCGAACGACAGTCCGTACGGCCTGTCGTCGTACGTCTGGACCCGCGACATCGACAAGGCACTGAGTGTCGCCGAAGGAATCAAGGCAGGACAGGTCTACATCAACGCCACCGGCGTCGGTACGGGCGTGGAGCTGCCGTTCGGTGGCTACAAACACAGCGGTTGGGGCCGGGAGAAGGGCCTGGACGCCCTGGCGAGCTACACCCAGACCAAGAACGTCTGCATCGGTTTCGGGAACCGGTCATGAGATACCGGCGTCTAGGTGCCGGCGGGCCGGCCGTCTCCGTGGTCGGCCTCGGCGGCAACAACTTCGGCTCCCGCCTCGACGAGGACGGCACTCGGGCGGTCGTGTACGCCGCCTTGGACGCCGGCATCACCTTGTTCGACACCGCCGACATCTACGGCGGGTACGGCGATCGGGGCGGTTCACGTGGCGACGGCGAACGACTGCTCGGCGCCGCCCTCAAGGCGGATCGCGATCGCGTTTTCCTCGCCACGAAGTTCGGCATGGAGATGTACGACGACGATGCGTACGGCCCGCGTGGTTCGAGCCGGTACATCCGGCACGCTCTGGAGCAGTCGCTGCGCAGGCTCGGCACCGAGTGGATCGACCTCTACCAATACCACGAACCCGATGGTGTCACCCCGCTCGACGAGACCGTCGCCGTACTGCAGGAGCTAGTTGCCGAAGGCAAGATCCGGTCCGTCGGCTGCTCCAACGTGCCCGCCGATCAGCTGACCGACGCCTTCGTCAGCACGCAGGCCTGCTACCACCTGCTCGACCGCAGCGCGGAGACCGAACTCGTCCCCGCTTGCCGGCGTGCGGGTATCGGCCTGCTGCCGTACTACCCACTCGCCAACGGCCTGCTCACCGGCAAGTACCGGCGAGGCGAGCGACCACCACCGGGCAGTCGGCTCACCTGGCGGCAGGGCTGGCTCACCGACGACGCCCTCGACCGGGTCGAGGCGCTGACCGCGTACGGCGCGGAGCGCGGCCTGACCCTCCTCGAGGTCGCCGTCGGCGGACTCGCCGCCCTCCCTGCCGTCGGCTCCGTGATCTGCGGCGCCATGACCCCCGAACAGGTCACCGCCAACGCGGCGGCGGCCGAGTGGATCCCCACCGCGGCCGATCTGGCCGCACTCGACGCGATCGTGCCCCCCGGCGAACGGGTGGTCTGAAATGAGGTTGGACACCATGCGAGAGATCGTCACCTTCGACGCCTATGCAACTCTGATCAACTTCGAGCTCGGCCCCACGACCCTGAAGGTCATCGGGGACCGGCTGGAGCTGGACAACCTGGACGTCGACGAGTTCCTCGACGACTTCCGCGTCATGCGGTTCCAGGCAGTCCTGGAGGCCTACCGCCCGTACCACGAGATCCTGCACTCCAGCCTGCGCAACGCGATGCGCCTGCACGGCCTGGAGTACCGCACGTCTGACGGCGACGCCCTGGTCGAGGCCGTCCCCACCTTCGGCCCGTGGCCTGAGGTCCCGGAGGCGCTGCGCGCGCTGAAGACCAAGTACGAGATCGCCATCATCTCGAACACCGACGACAAGATGATCGCGCGGAACGTCGAGAACATCGGTGTCGAGTTCGACTACGTCATCACCGCCCAGCAGGCCGGCGCCTACAAGCCGGACCGCCAGACCTTCGAGCACGCCTTCAAGGCCATGGGCGTCGAGCCGGCCCAGGTCATCCACACCGCCCAAGGCTGGGAATACGACCTCATCCCAACCCGCGATCTCGGCCTGAAGCGCCGGGTCTGGATCAACCGGTACGGCCGTCCCGGCAGCACCGACTACCAGCCGTACGACGAGCTGCCCGACCTGTCCGGCTTGCCCGGCCTGCTCGGCTGCTGACGAGGAGCCTTTGTCATGAAGCAGATCCCTTACTGGCTCGACACCGCACCGCCGCTACCGGACCGAAGCGGGAAGCCGCTGCCGGACCACGCCGATGTGGTGGTCATCGGCGGCGGTCTCACCGGCCTGTCCACCGCGTACCACGCCGCCCGCAAAGGTGCGCACGTCGTCCTGGTCGAGAAGGACAAGATCGGCTCCGGCGCCTCGGGCCGCAACGGCAGCATGTGCACGCAGGGCATCACCATCGGCGTCGACGAGGCACGGCGGCGTTACGGCCAGGAGCGTGCCCGCGAGCTGTACGACGCCTTCCGGACGGCCGTCGACGTGGTCGAGGCATTGACGCTGGAAGAGCGGATCGACTGCGATTTCGACCGCGTCGGGCGGCTCGGGGTCGCATACAAGCCACAGCACTTCGACGGAATGCGTGCCAAGCAGCGCGACCTGGCCGAAAACTTCGGCCACACCACGACGCTGCTCAGCAAGAGCGAGTTGCGTGCCGAACTCGGATCGGACTACTACCACGGGGCCCTGCTCGACCCGCTCAGCGCCGGACTGCACGTCGGCAAGTACGTCCACGGTCTTGCCGACGCCGCCGAGCGCGCCGGCGCCCAGATCCACGAACGCAATGCCGCGACCGGTCTCACCCGCCAGGCCGACGGCAGCTTCCTGGTCGAGACCATGCACGGCACCATCCATGCCCGGCAGGTGATGGCCGCCACCGACGCCTATACCGACAAGTCGTTGCCCTGGTTCCGCAAGCGGCTGATCAACGTCGGAAGCTTCATCATCGTCACCGAGCCGCTTGCCGACGACGTCGCTCGCGAGCTCATCCCCAACCGCCGCCTGGTGGTCGACTCCAAGAACATCGGCCACTACATTCGGCTCACCCCGGACAACCGCCTCGCCTTCGGCGGCCGGGCTCGCTTCGCTCCCTCGAACCCGGCCTCGGACCTGAAGTCCGGCGACGTGCTCAAGCGCGAACTGGCCACGATCTTTCCCCGGGTGTCCGACGTACGGATCGACTACGTCTGGGGCGGGAACGTCGGCTTCAGCTACGACCGGATCCCGCACGCCGGGGAGGCCGACGGCCTCTACTACTCGATGGGGTACTGCGGCCACGGCGTACAGATGGCCACCTACATGGGCCAGCGGATGGCCGAGGTGATGGACGGACACCCTGAGGCCAACCCGCTCCGCGGCCTCGACTTCCCCAAGGTTCCGGTGCCGTTCTACAACGGAACCGCCTGGTTCCTGCCGTTCGCCGGCGCCTATTACAAGGCCAAGGACCGCTTCCGCTGAGGTAGCACCTCCATGGGTTCCGCCTGCGAGGGTTAGCCTTACCCTCAGATTGTCAACAATCCTAAAGTCTGCAACATGGGATGGAGAGATCATGACCAGCGCGACGCCACTGGCCGGAGCTTCGCTCTGGCACGCACAGGCTCACATGCCGACCGCCCTGGCGAAGAGGGTCACGATCGTCGGAGGGCGCGGTGCCACGGTGATCACGGCGGACGGAGCAGAGTTGCTCGATGCGCCGGCTGGTCTGTGGTACGCGAACGTCGGCCACGGTCGGGAAGCTGTTGCCAGGGTGGCCTACGAGCAGATGCTGAAACTCGAGACGTACCACGTGTTCGGTCGCTTCGTGAACGACGTCGCACTCACCCTCGCCGACCGGGTCACCGCGCTGGGGCCGATCCCGGACGCCAAGGTGTTCTGGACCAGCGGCGGCTCCGACTCGGTCGATCTCGCCTGCAAGCTCGCCCGCCGTCACTGGCAACTGGAGGGGCGACCGGACAAGCGGATCATCCTGAGCCGGAACAACGCCTACCACGGGCTGCACGGCTTCGGCACCAGCATCGCCGGCCTCGAGTACAACCGAGAGGGCTACGGCTCCGACTCACTGATCCCCGAGACTGCCCGGATCCCAGCCAACGACCTGGCCGGGGCCGAGGCGGTGATCGCCGAACTCGGTCCCGAGCGGATCGCGGCGGTCGTCGCCGAGCCGGTGATCGGAACCGGCGGCGTCATCGCACCGGCACCCGGCTACCTCGAAGGTCTGCAGCGCCTCGCCCGGCAGCACGACATTCTCTTCATCGCCGACGAGGTGATCACCGGCTTCGGCCGGACCGGCACGATGTTCGCCTGTGAGCGGTTCGGTCTCGAGCCGGACATGGTGCTGATGGCGAAGGGCATCACCTCCGGCTACGCACCACTGGGCGGCGTTCTGATCAGCCCGCGTGTCTGGGCGCGGTTCTTCAGCTCCGATGACGCTCCAATCCTTCGGCACGGCATCACGTACTCCGGCCACGCGACCGCGTGCGCTGTCGCGCACGCCAACATCGACATCCTCGAGCAGGAGCACCTGCTCGAGCGATCGGCCGAGCTTGAAGGCGTGCTGCACAACGCGATCCAGCCGCTGGCTGACCATCCTCTCGTCGCGGAGGTGCGGAGTGGGACAGGTTTCCTTGCCGGGGTGCAACTGCGGGCCGACGTACCCGGTGAAGCCGTTGTGGACGCCTGCCTCGACGCCGGACTGCTGACCCGCGTGATCCACAACAACACCCTGCACATCTGCCCACCGTTCGTCGTCACCGACGACGAAGTCTCCTTCATCGCCAAGACCGTCCGCGTCGCGCTCGACCAGTTCACCGCCTGACCCAAGGAAGACTTCGATGACGATCCTCGATATTCACGACATCCCGGCCCAGCGACGTGCCGACGTACTCGAGCAAGTCCCTACCGGTCTCCTGATCGGCTCCTGGCGATCCGCTGAGCACGGCGACGCCTTTCCGGTCCACGACCCGGCCACCGGAGCGGAGCTCCTGCAGATCGCCGACGGCACCACGGCAGACGCCCTGGCCGCGCTCGACGCAGCCGTCGATGCGGCCCCGGCCTGGGCTGCCACCTCTCCCCGGAAACGCAGTGAGGTACTACGCCGTGCCTACGAAGCACTGATGGCACGGACAGAGGACCTCGCCCTGCTCATCACTCTCGAGATGGGCAAGCCGCTGGACGAGTCCCGCACAGAGGTGGCTTACGCGGCCGACTTCGTCCGCTGGTACGCCGAGGAGGCCGTCCGCCTCGATGGACGGCACACCGCGAGTCCGGACGGCGGCTCACGCATCATCACGTCACCGCAGCCTGTCGGCCCGTGCCTGCTGATCACCCCGTGGAACTTCCCACTCGCGATGGGGACCCGCAAGATCGCTCCGGCGCTGGCGGCCGGGTGCACCGTCGTACTCAAGCCGGCCGCCCTGACACCGCTGACCAGTCTGCTGATGGCGCAGATCCTGCTGGACGCAGGCGTACCGGAAGGGGTGTTGAACGTCATCACGACCACCAACCCCGGCGCGGTCAGCGCGCCGCTGATGGCCGACGCCCGGCTGCGCAAGGTGTCGTTCACGGGATCGACCGCGGTCGGCCAGCGGCTCGTGGAGCAGAGCGCGAGCCAACTCGTGCGCACCTCGATGGAACTAGGTGGCAACGCGCCCCTGATCATCTTCGACGACGCTGACCTCGAGCGCGCGGTCAGGGGTGCCGTGATCGCGAAGCTGCGCAACGGTGGCCAGTCGTGCGTGGCCGCCAACCGAATCCTCGTGCAGGAAGGGATCGCGGACGAGTTCGTAGCCCGTTTCCAGCGGGCGATGGCCGCAGTCGAGGTCGGCCCGGGCACTCAGGCCGGCGTCGCGGTCGGCCCGCTCATCGACGATCGCGCGGTCAAGAAGTGCTCGGAGCTGGTCACTGACGCGGTCGTCCGCGGAGCGAAGCTGGTCGCCGGCGGCGACCCGCTTCCGATGCCCGGCCACTTCTACCCACCGACCGTCCTGGACCACGTGCCGGCTGGTGCCCGGATCCTCGACGAGGAGATCTTCGGCCCGGTGGCCCCGATCGTGCGCTTCGGCCCTGAGGCGGAGGCCGTGGCTCTCGCCAACGCCACTCCGTTCGGACTGGCTGCCTATGTCTTCACCGAGAATCTCGACCGCGCGCTGCGGGTCTCCGACGCGCTCGAGACCGGCATGGTCGGCATCAATCAGGGGATCGTCTCGAATGTCGCCGCGCCGTTCGGCGGCGTCAAGCACTCCGGGCTGGGCCGGGAAGGCGGCCACGAGGGCATCGAGGAGTACCTCGAGACGAAGTACCTGGCCGTCAACAAGTCCTGATCACCCCCACAAGTCCGGAGCAGTGAGTCAATCATGCGAGTAAGTGTCGTCAAGGAGATCAAGCCGGCCGAGCGGCGGGTCGGTCTGACACCGGCCGGGACGGCCGCGCTGGTGGCGGATGGTCACGAGGTCATCGTGGAGAAGAGCGCCGGTCTCGGCGCAGGGTTCGCCGACGAGGACTACACCCGCGCCGGAGCCCGGATCGTGTCCACTGCACGCGCGTGGGGCGAGGCCGAACTCCTCGTCAAAGTGAAGGAGCCGATCGCGCGCGAGTACGAGTACCTGCGTCCCGACCTGACCGTCTTCACCTACCTGCACCTCGCGGCCGATCGTGAGTTGACAGCGGCCCTGATGGCGGCGAAGACCACCGCCATCGCCTACGAGACTGTCCGCGACGCCGATGGCCAGCTACCTCTCCTGGCACCGATGAGCGAGGTCGCCGGTCGGCTGGCAGCACAGGCGGCGGCCAACCAACTGCAACATCCCAGTGGCGGTCCGGGCATCCTCATGGGCGGAGTGCCGGGCGTACCGCCGGCGCGGGTCGTTGTCGTCGGCGGGGGAGTGGTCGGCACCCAGGCGGCCTTGGTGGCAGTCGGGATGCAGGCCGAGGTGACCATCCTGGATGCGTCGGCTCGCCGTATCCGCCAGCTCAGTGAGCTGTTCGACGGCCGCGCACGCGTCGTCATGTCGAACCCGCTGGCACTCGAGGAGGAACTCGCCGGAGCGGACGTGGTGATCGGTGCCGTCCTGCTGCCCGGGGCCGCCGCCCCCAAGCTCGTGCGGCGCAACCACCTGGCGAAGCTCAAGCAGGACGCCGTACTGGTCGATGTCTCGATCGACCAGGGTGGTTGCTTCGAGACGTCCCGGCCGACGACCTACGACGCACCGACGTACCGGGTCGACGGGATCGCCCACTACTGCGTCGCGAACATGCCGGGCGCCGTACCGCGAACCTCCACGCGCGCGCTGACGAACGCGACGTTGCCCTACATCCGGCGACTGGCCGGCGGCGTCCATGAGGCGCTGGCTGCCGATCAGCTCCTGGCCGCCGGTCTCAACGTCGACGCAGGCGAGATCCGCCACGCCGGGGTGGCGGCGGCCTGGCCCGAGCTCGTCACGGGAGGAGTCCGGTGAGCACGCACTATTCGGTAGCCGTCATCGCAGGCGACGGCATCGGCCACGAGGTCGTGCCGGCCGCGATGGACATTGTCGACGCGGCGGGCTCCCGGCACGGATTCTCCATCGACTGGACGCCGTATCCGTGGGGATCCGAGCACTACCGCACGCACGGGACGATGATGCCCACGGACGGCCTCGACCGGCTGGCGCAGCACGAGGCGGTGTTCTTCGGGGCCGTCGGTGCCCCGGACATTCCGGACCACATCACTCTGTGGGGCCTGTTGATCCCGATTCGCCGCGGTTTCCAGCAGTACGTCAATCTGCGGCCGGCGCGGCACGTGAAGGGTGTGCGCAGTCCGCTGGCCGAGCCCGATGGCACCGATCTGATGATCGTGCGCGAGAACGTCGAGGGCGAGTACTCCGAGGTTGGCGGCCGGTTCGGCCGGGGAACGGACGCCGAGCTCGCAGTACAGGAGGCGGTGTTCACCAGGAAGGGGACGGCGCGGGTCGCGGCGTACGCGGCGGAGCTGGCCGCCCGGCGGTCCGGGAAGTTGACCTCGGCAACGAAGTCCAACGGCATCATCCACTCGATGCCGTTCTGGGACGAGGTCGTGGCCGAGGCAGTCGCCCAGCAGCCCGGCGTGGAACTGCGCAGCGTGTTGATCGACGCGCTCGCCGCCGCAATGGTGTCGCGGCCGCAGCAGTTCGACGTCATTGTTGCGTCGAACCTCTTCGGTGACATCCTGTCCGACCTGGCCGCGGCGTGCGTCGGCTCGATCGGCGTCGCGGCGAGCGCCAACCTCAACCCCGAACGGACCTACCCGTCGATGTTCGAACCGGTGCACGGATCGGCCCCGGACATCGCGGGCCGGGGGATCGCCAATCCGGTCGGGCAGATCAGCACGGCGGCGTTGATGCTCGACTTCCTCGGCGAGACCAAGGCAGCCGCGGACATCAACCAGGCGGTCGACGACGTACTGCGTGACGGACCGAGAACCCCTGACCTCGGAGGTCAGGACGGCACCCGCGAAGTCGCCGAAGCTATTCGCAAGCAACTCGTATGCTCCCGGCCGGCAGAGTGCTCCGCCGGCCTTCGACGGCAACACTCTCTCGGTCGGTGATGCACCGGGAACACACCGTCCCGATCTGTTCAGCACATCAGCTGGATGGCATGGCACCAGACCGCGGATATCCACCCACCGGCGAGGCCCGTGCCGGTGGCACCAATCGACCACGTCGAGTGCATCCGTGCCCCGGGCCCTGCGCCATCGACGGCGGTCAGTGGTCGTCCTAGCCTGATCGTGGAGATGGACCGGGTCCATCTACCGGATCGAGGACCGCACCGGAGCGAGCACTGACCAGGCGATCCGGGGGCCGAACGGCTGATTGCTGCGGGCATCGCGCGATGGTGAAGGAACTGGGCGCGATGAAGGCAGTGCTGGATCAGGCGGATCGAGGTGATCTGGCCGATCTGTACGGCGCCTTGGGCTTGAAGTCTCCAACAACTACAAACGCGGGTGGCTGATGTTTCCATCAAGCCTGCCCCGCGCGTGGTTAGCGTTGGTGTCCGAGGAGGAACACGCACCTTAGCCACACGCCTCGAGCTGAACTCTCATGAGGTATGTCGGACGCCGTGATCGTCACCTCGCGCCATAGACGGTCGCGGCAACCGGGGAGCAGTCCGTCGACGGCTTATGGGAGCAGCAGGTGGTCTCCGAGGCCGACGCCGGGTAGGCCTCCGCCGTTGCGGCCGGCAGCTGAGTCGGCGCCTGCTTGGATCGGGTTCTTGAGTGGGCCGTCGGTTTTGGCGAGGACCAGGGTCCATGTCTGTTGATGGGCCTGTGGACCGGGTTGTCGAGGGGTTCTGTAGTGGTGGTCGGCTAGCGTCGAGGCGTGTTGCTGCCTGAGTCGTCGGTGCCGGGGGCGGATCTGCCTGTCCGGGCGGTTCTGCCTGCCACGGTCGATGCGGTGCGTTCGCGCGGTACTGCGGTGTTGGTTGCGCCGCCTGGATCGGGGAAGACCTCGCTGTTGCCGCTTGCGCTGGGCGACGCGCTCGGGGGCACGATCATCGTCGCCGAGCCGCGAAGGATGGCAACCCGCGCGGCTGCGGTCCGGCTGGCGATGCTGGTCGGCGAACCGCTCGGGCAGCGGATCGGCTACGCGATGCGTGGTGAACGCAGCGGCGGTCAGGGACTCCGTGTCGAGGTGGTGACGACTGGGCTCCTCGTACGGCGTCTGCAGCAGAACCCGGAGTTGCCGGGTGTCGCCGCGATTGTGATCGACGAGTGCCACGAGCGGCACCTCGATGCCGATCTACTGCTCGCGTTCTGCGTCGACGTCCGGGCGAATCTTCGGGAAGACCTGGCGATCGTCGCGACCTCGGCCACGGCGGACACGATCAGGCTGAGTCAGGCATTGGGCTTGGACGTTCCGGCGCCCGTGATCACGGCGTCTGCTGCGCTGTTCGACGTGGCGATCGAGTGGGTCCCACCACCGGTCCCTGTGCCGCTGCTTCCCGGTGGGCGGGTCGACCCGCGCCTACTGGATCACGTCGCGGCCGTCGTCCAGCGTGCACTGACCGAGCACGACGGCGACATCCTCGTGTTCGTCCCGGGGGAGGCCGAGATCAACGGTGTGACTCGCCGGTTGGCCGGTCAGAATGTCCTGCCGTTGTTCGGTCGCCAGTCAAGGGCTGAACAGGACCGCGCGTTGGCGTCGGCCGGCACTCGTCGGATCGTGGTCACGACGTCGGTCGCGGAGAGTTCGCTGACTGTGCCCGGGGTCAGGGTCGTGGTCGACTCGGGTCTTGCCCGGGAGCCGCGGACCGATCAATCCCGTGGCCTCGGTGCGTTGGTTACTTGCCGGGTTTCGAGATCGTCGGCGGACCAGCGAGCGGGTCGTGCCGGGCGGGAGGCGCCTGGCCGGGTCTATCGGTGCTGGTCTGCCACCGACCACTCGCATCTCGACGATCATGCGGCGCCGGAGATCGCGATCGCCGATCTGGCGGCCTTCGCCCTCGATCTCGCGGCGTGGGGTGCGCCTGCTGGTGACGGTCTGACCTTGCTCGAGGCGCCGCCGGTGGTGGCGATGACCGCTGCCACCGAATTGCTGCGCCGCCTCGATGCGCTTGACGACGGCGGCCGGATCACCGAGCGGGGACGGCGGATGGCGGCGATCGGGGCGCATCCTCGGTTGGCTCGTGCGTTGCTGGACGGGACGCCGCGGGTCGGCGCCGACCGGGCACGCGAGATCGTCGCGATGCTCTCGGACGACTCCGGCCGTGACTTCGGCGATGATCTACCGGCCCGCTGGCGAGCCCTCCGCCGTGGCGAGGACCGCGGTGCCACGGCCCGCTGGCGAGAAGAAACAAAGCGTCTCGGCCGAGGCACGATGACTGGCGACCCGTTGGGTGGAGATGGAGTGCGGCCGGCGGTTGGTGGGCCGACTGGTCGGGGGACGCGCGTAGTACCGGATGATCTTGCGGTGGGGGTTGTGGTGGGGCTGGCGTATCCGGATCGGATTGCGCGGGTCCGGGGGGGCGACTCGGCGACGTACCAGATGTCTGGTGGTACGGGTGCTGCGCTGGATCCGCAATCGCCGTTGCGGACCACGACATGGCTGGCGATCGCGGTCGCTGACCGGGCACCCGGTCGCGCCGACGCCAGGATCCGTTCCGCGGCGCCGATCGATGAGCAGACCGCGCGAGACATCGCGGGCGACCTCGTCTCGACCACCGACCAGATCCGCTGGGACGACGGCCGGATCGTGACGCGGCGCGTCGAGGCACTCGGCGCGATCGTGCTCAACGACGTCCCGCTGGCAAAGCCCGACCGGCTGCTCGTCCAAGCGGCCGTCCGCGACGGTATCCGGCGCAGCGGTCTGTCCGTACTGAGCTGGTCGGAGGCCGCCCTCGCCTTGCGAGAGCGGCTCGCGTTCTGCCACGCCCACCTCGGAGACCCATGGCCTGCGGTCGATGACCAAGCACTCTTGGCCGATCTCGACGAATGGCTGGGTACCGAACTCGCCTCGGTGCGAGGCTCGCGCGATCTCGCCCACATCGACGTGGCTTCGGCGCTCCGGCGACTGCTGCCATGGCCCGCAGCAACCCGGTTCGGCGAACTCGCAGCGGAACGGCTCCGGGTCCCATCGGGCTCCGAGGTGCGACTCGCGTACAACGGTGCCGAGCCGCCGGTCCTCGCCGTGAAGCTGCAGGAGGTATTCGGCTGGACTGCCACTCCAGCCGTCGCGGACGGTCGTGTCCCAGTCGTTCTGCACCTACTTTCGCCCGCACGGCGCCCGGTCGCGATCACGAGCGACCTCGCCTCTTTCTGGACGCAGGGCTATCCCCAGGTCCGAGCCGACCTGCGAGCGCGCTACCCCGCCATCCGTGGCCGGAAGATCCACTCACTGCCATCCCTACCAAGCGACTAAAACCTCGCCAGTGAACCGAGCTGCCCTGGGCGGTGTGTATGTACTGTCTGCGCGGTTGAGGGACTCGACAATTTTGGACCACGGCATCAACGTCGACGAAGTCCCGAAGGCGCACCGACTCGCGGAATGTGGGTGGTAGCGGGTCGGGCTTGGTCCAGTTTCGCCTCAGATTCCAGCGCAAACCGGGTGCGGCTGATCACGCACATCCCAGTTCACCGACAGCCGTCGCTTCGCCGTCTCCAGCGCCCGAAGCCTCTTCCGGGCCCTACCCGCAGCCCAACGCACCGGCAAGATCGCGGCCGTGGAATCAGCCTTCGAAGCAGTCGGCATCGCCTAACAGAATCAAGCGCCCCGGTCGACAACTTTGAGTCCCCTTGGTGCATCAAATAGGTGTCCTAAGGGGGGCAACGTGAAGTCTTTTCACAGCATTCGTTCTGTTCACCTCCGTCTACCGATCCGCCCCGTTTGTTCGAACTCGCCGCCATGCTTCTGCATGCGGTTTGCGGTGTCGCGATGAAACGTCAGGCGTTCGTCGGCGGGTTGTTGATGGCCACGCTTGTGACAGGTCTGCTCCCGTTGGGGAGTACGTCGGCGTCAGCCCAGCTTGTCGCCGGTAGTACAGACCTCACCAGCCAGACCAGCAAGGTCCGGCCGCCGGTCTTCAGCAACGTACGGGTCAGCTGCCACGACGTCGGCGCCGAGGTCTTGGCCAAGCTGAGCAACCCCAACGCGACGGAGCAGATTTACATGGTCGGGTTCCACGCGGGCGATGCCTACGACGACTACGTGGTGAATCTCGCCCCGCACGGGTCTGAGAACGTCGCGTTCGGCGCTCACACCAACGACACGTACGAGCTGCAGGCCCAGAATGCCGACGGGGACGTCGTCGCCCTTGTCCGGGTGCGTGTGAAGTGCGCCTTCAAGCCGCCGACTCCCACCCCAACCGCTCCGCCGACTGGCACGCCAACCACGCCGCCTACGGTCACACCGCCGACTGGTACGCCGACCGCTTCGCCATCGGGCACGCCAACCGCACCGCCGTCCGAGACGCCGACCGCCCTACCGTCGACGCCGATAGCCGTGCCAACCGCGGTGGAGGCCGGCCTTCCTGGCCCTGTTGCGCAGGATGATTCCCACCGCGGCTGGACGATCGCCGGCACCGGCCTGCTGGCCGTCGCCATCATGATCGGCCTGGCCTCGCTGCTGGTACGCCGTCGCCGCGGACTGCACCAGCGCTGACAGGAAACATCCCGCATGGGTAGAAGCCGGCATGTACACCGCGATCACCTGACCTCCTCAGTTCGAGGCCAGGTGATCGCTGCGGCCGGCTTCGCGCTCGCGTTGCTAGCCGCATGGGTGATTTTCGCCCAGCCAGCAGGCGATGAAGCCGCCCAACCGTCAAAGACAAACGCCCCGACGACAAGACCCCAGACGTCACCGACGACCAGCCCGGTTGTACCGAGCGCGGCCCCTACGCCTACCCGATCCGACAATGCAGGCCAGGGCAGTCCGAAACGAATCCTGCTCCCACAGATCGCAGTATCGGCGCAGGTGATACCGATAGCCGCAGACGGCGGCATCCTCACGCCGCCGTCGAACCCACGCGCCGTCGGCTGGTGGTCAGCCGGCGCCCAGCCCGGAGCCCGGATCGGTTCGGCCGTCATGACGGCCCACACCGTGCACACCGGCGGCGGCGCCTTCGACGACCTCGACAAACTCCGGCCAGGCGCTCTCGTCACCGTCATCACCAGCACCGGCCGAATCACCTACGTCGTCACCTCGATGACGAACTACCCCAAACAATCACTCGCGAAGCACGCCACAGAACTCTTCGACCAGACCACCAGCGGTCGCCTCGTACTCGTCACCTGCGAAGACTGGAACGGCAAGGTCTACCTCAGCAACGCCGTCGCCCTCGCCGAACCAGTCCGGTAGGTGCGCGGCGGCTCGCACGCTCAAGGCGCACCATCGCACTCGTTGGCGGCTGGACCTAGAAGCTGACTTCAGGTGCACTGACTGCGACATCGCCCGGATAGACGTCGTACGTCACGTCGGAATTCCCCACCAACGAGAGTGGCAGATCGCACGCCAGGCCTTGGAGGTCATCCGCACCTGACTACCGTCGAGGTCCTCGATCGCCGTGCGACCACCCCACCGCTGACCAGTCCCCACCCCGTCAGAACGGCTCGTCGGCGGAAGTTCCGCCCCACACGGCGCGAACGCCTTTGCACTGGGTTCGGCGCTCCGGAGATCCGACACCTCCCGCTGTAGAGGACCCTGCCAGATGGTTGTTGTCGGCAACACGTCTGAGCAGCACAGACCCACCCCAGCACCGCAAACGCCAAAGGCGACACGATCCTCTCGTGTCGCCTTCATATGAAACATTCGTTTCAGTGTCCGAGGGGGGACTTGAACCCCCACGCCCCGCGAAGGGCACTAGCACCTCAAGCTAGCGCGTCTGCCTATTCCGCCACCCGGACGAGTGGTCTGACCGCCTGAGCGGTGCTGACCGGAGAACAGTAGCAAAGACCATGGGTGGAATTCACATCGGGGCGTTGGGGGGTCGTGGTGGGCTGACGTCGCGGGTTCCCGGGGGTAGTTTGAAATTCAAGGGTCGCCTGGGAGGAGGGTGGGATGAACGCGTGGAACGCGATGACCTTCGAGGGTAAGGACACCATCCTGGGACTGGACCGGCCTGAACGTCCCGCACTTCTACATGGGGCCGCTGCCGTCGTTCTTCTTTCCGGCCTTCCAGTTGATGGACTACGGCGTTCACTCCTCGGACGTCCGGCAGGGGACCGGGCGGGCGCATGGGCTGACCGGCGAGGCGGCCGACCTGCTCGTCCCGTTCATGTTCGTGCTCTGGCAGTACACGACCAGGGTCAACGAGCCGTGCGACCTCGGCATCCGGATCACCAGCGGTCCGAATGCCGGCGACACGCGGGTCGTGGTCGGCCCGGACGGGATGACCTACGAGGCGGGCGAAGGCGAGACTGTGATCGAGTTCGACCCGGGCAGCTTTGTGCTGACCGCGTTCGGGCGCAGCAACTCCGGCACGCTCCGCGGCGAGCGAGCCGTGGCCGACCGGTATCTCAATCTGTTCTTCCGGATCTGAGGGGGACTCTATGACCGACATCGACCTGCACGCGATCGAGGCCGAGCGTGACCGCATCAGGACGACGTACCTCCGGCAAGGTACGACGTCGTCGGCGCGCGGGCTGCATCATGTGGCGGTGCTGTGCGCGGACGTCGAGCGGACCGTGAAGTTCTACCAGGAGGTGCTCGAGTTCCCGCTGACCGAGATCGTCGGGAACCGGGACTACGAGGGCTCGAACCACTTCTTCTTCGACATCGGCAACGGCAACCTGCTGGCGTTCTTCGACTTCCCCGGTCTCGATCTCGGTCCGTACGCCGAGGTGCTCGGCGGACTGCATCACATGGCGATCTCCGTGGAGCCGGAGAAGTGGGAGCGGCTGAAGAAGAACCTGGACGAGGCCGGCGTCGAGTACCTGGAGGAGAGTGGCACGTCGATCTACTTCCGCGACCCCGACGGCACCAGGGTCGAACTCATCGCGGACCCACTCGGCGAGATGTACGGCCTCAAGGTCCTCTAGCCCGGCGCGCAGCTTCCCGGGCAGCTCTCAGCGGCTCCGGCGTACGACGGCCTGCCGAGCAAGCCGACACAACCTGCACGGCCGTGGTCAGGTCGGTTCGCCAACCAGGGTGTACGACGAGCGGTCGCGTGCCGGGGCGGGTCCGGAGCCAGGCCGCGACCTGCTCACCGTTAATGGTCAGCGCCGAGGTCGCGCCCGCGACGTCGGCCGGCCAGTCGCCGGAAGCGGTCAGCGGGCGGTGTGTGACTCCGACCGTGGGTAGGTCTAGTACGGCGCCCAGGTGCAGGGCCAGCCCGGCTCGGCGGGGATGGTCGCGGCCGGTGCCGTCGAGGAGGAGTACGTCGGGCTTGCGGTCGAGCCGCCGTACGACGTCCTCGAGGAGCGGACCGATACGCAGCGCGAGCAGACCGGGGGAGTACAGCGCCGAGGCTGCTCCGGTCATCACACGCCGCTCGATCACGCGGCGGCCGGACAGCACGACTGCAGCGGCCCAGGCCGGGTCCCCGGCCGCACCCGGCCCCGACAGCCCGCGCGGAAAGCAGACCCAGACCCCAGCGACGAGTGAGCGCTCCGGAGGAGCCCAAGGCGGTGGAGTCTCGTCGGCCAGTGCGTTCTGCAGTGCGACGAGGTCGTCCGGGTCGGACGGCCAGGTCACGGTTGGCCGGCTGGGTGTTCGACCAGGGCGATCACGCGGGCGGAGAGGAAGCGGGCGGTGCGGATCGGCGTACCGGAGCGGGTCACCTCGGCGACCTCGGTCAGGTTCCGGCTGGTGGTGATCTCGACCCGGCGCCCGGCTCTGGTCGCGGCGATCTCGTACGTCGCGACGCCGTTGCCCGTGTCGACGACGATTTCCACCCGGTCGCCCTTCACACAGGTCACATACCCGGCGCCATCGGATGTCATTCGAGGATGGGGGAGGATGGGGCCTATGACTTCTCCGGGGACCAGTGAACGTTCGTACGCCGCCGACGCTGAGGTCGTGGAGCTCTGCAGTGAGCTGATCCGGATCGACACCACGAATTACGGCAACGGCAAGAGCAACGGAGAGCGGGTGGCGGCGGAGTACGTCGCGGCCAAGCTGGACGAGGTGGGGATCGAATCCACCATCTACGAGTCGGAGCCGGGCCGGGCGACGCTGGTCGCGCACTGGGAGGGTGAGGACCAGTCGGCGGATCCGCTGCTCGTGCACGGGCACCTGGACGTCGTACCGGCGGATCCGAAGGACTGGAAGGTCGACCCGTTCGCCGGGGAGATCTTCGACGGGTGCGTGTGGGGGCGCGGCGCGGTCGACATGAAGGACTTCGATGCGATGGTGCTGTCCGTCGTACGGGCGCGGCAGCGGGCCGGGGTCAAGCCGCGTCGGCCGGTGCGGCTGGTCTTTACCGCGGACGAGGAAGCCGGTGGGACGTACGGCGCGGTGTGGCTGACGCAGAACCACCCGGACACGGTCGCGGACTGCACCGAGGGGATCGGTGAGGTGGGCGGATTCTCGATCACGGTGAAGGACGACCTGCGGCTGTACCTGATCGAGACGGCCGAGAAGGGCATGAACTGGATGCGGCTCAAAGCCCGCGGTACGGCGGGTCACGGGTCGATGGTGAACAACGACAACGCGGTCACCAACCTGGTCGAAGCGGTGACTCGGATCGGTTCGCACGAGTGGCCGCTGCGGGTGACGCCGACGGTGCGGGAGTTCCTGAAGACGCTGGAGGACGTGCTCGAGGTCGAGCTCGACCCGGATGACATGAGCGAGACGCTGCTGAAGCTGGGCAGCTTCAGCCGGATGTTCGGCGCGACGATCCGCAACACCTCCAACCCGACGATGCTGAACGCCGGCTACAAGGTGAACGTGATCCCGGGTGACGCCGAGGCGCATATCGACGGGCGATTCCTGCCCGGGTACGAGGACGAGTTCTTCGCCACCATCGACGAGCTGCTAGGTGACAAGGTACGGCGGGAGACGGTGATCGAGGACATCGCGCTCGAGACCGAGTTCAGCGGCGGGCTGGTCGAGGCGATGAAGGCGTGCCTGGCGGCCGAGGACCCGCAGAGCCGGACCGCGCCGCTGCTGATGTCGGGCGGTACGGACGCCAAGTCGTGGAGCCGGCTCGGCATCCGCTGTTTCGGCTTCGTGCCGCTGCAGCTGCCGCCGGACCTCGACTTCATGGGCATGTTCCACGGCATCGACGAACGCGTCCCCACCACATCCCTCGAATTCGGCTCCCGAGTCCTAGACCGCTTCTTCGACCAGGCCTGATCCCTCAGCCGCGGAGGTGCGTGGGGCGGTGGGTCACCTCTTCGATGTCTTCGGCGGCGGCCAGGACCAGGCGGTGGGCGAGTTCGGACAAGGCGCGGGCGGTGGCCAGTTCGTCGCCGATCTGCGGGACCTCGACGTCGTTCGGGTGCCGGTACGCCGTACCCCGGCCGGTCAGCTGTTCCCCGTCGGTGCGCAACCGCGCTTCGGCGTGTGTCGTGCGCTCGTCTTCCATCTCGTCGATCTCGATGTCGATCGTCCATTGCCGCATCGTCATCAGTCTCACCTCGCCAACTAGTACCTCTACCTCTGAGCGTCGTACGACGGACTCCGAAGCGCCAGTGCCTACGTCAGGTTGAGGGTCGTTCGGAGGTGGGGGAGTAGCTGGATCAGGGGCTTCGGCGGGGTAGGAGTGGTGACGAGGGAGAGGGTGAGGCGGTAGCGGAAGGGGGCGGGGGTGAGGGCTTCGCCGGGGCGGAGTTCGGTGGCGAGGGCGCTGCGGGGGACGAGGGCCAGGTGCCCACTGCGGCGGGCCATCGCGACGGTCGTGCTGAGGGTGACGCCTTGGCGGGGGACGGCGCCGTGGGAGACCAGGCGGGCGTGGATCTCCTCGAAGCCGCGGTCGTAGGTGGAGAACGGGATCTGGCGATCCTTGAGTGGATGCTTTCCACGGCCGGGTGGGTCGGCGCCGGGTGGTTGGAAGAGGACGAGGTCGTCGCGGCCGACGCGGCGGGCGATGGTGCCGCGGGGCAGCGTCATCTGGTCGGCGATAGCGATGAACGCGGCGTCCATGGTGCCCTCGGCGATGCGTTCGACCAGGATGTGGCCGTGGTCGACCTGCTGCTGGATGTCGAGGTCGGGGAGGTCGGCGTCGAGGATCGGGAACAGGATCGGCGCCAGGCTCGCGAAGGTGCCGATGACGAGGCGGTGACCGGCCGCGGCCTCGCGGGTGGCGGCGTACACCTCCTCGAGGTGAGCGAGGATGTGGTCGGCGCGACGGATGAGTTCGGCGCCGGCCGGGGTCGGGCGGGCGCCGCGGGTGTCGCGCTCGAACAGCTTGGTGCCGCACATGCGTTCTAGGCGGGCGAGGCGCTGGGAGGCTGACGGCTGTGAAATGCGGAGCTCGCGGGCCGCGGTGCCGACCGCGCCACTCCGGCTGATCGCCTGCACAAGCCGCAGATCCTCAACCGCTGGTAATGAAGGCATAGCCCCAGCCTATGGCAACCACCAAGGCATTGCGGGCTACCCGGTCGGGCTCATAATCCAAAAAACTAAGGGTATGAGGGCCCAGGCGATGGCGTTGCTGGCCGGGAGTGCTGCTGGGGACTTGGCGTTTCGGGTTGCTCAGGTTGCGTTGCCGTTGGTGATTTTGCAGGAGACGGGGTCGGTGGCTGCGACCGGCCTGGTTGGTGGTGCTGCTGGAGTGCCGGTGTTGCTGTCGCCGTGGTGGGCTCGCAAGGCTCGGCAATGGGTTGACTCTGGTCCGCGGCTTGCAGTGGTCGCCGCGATCTCTGCCCTCGCACTGGCCGTGGTGCCCACAGCAGCAGGCCTTAACGCGCTCACGCCAACCCTGCTCGTCGTCAGCGGCCTGCTACTCGGCTGCGGCGACGCACTGTCGAATCCAGGCCGCTCAGCGCTCCTAGCCGACACCGGAGACCGCTGGGGTGACGGCAAAGCCGTCCTACTGCTCACCTGGCAGGACGGGCTCCGCAGGATCGGCATGATGGTCGGCCCAGCCATCGGCGCCCTTGCGGTGTCAACAGGCTTCACCAACGGCCTCCTGTGGGTCGAAGCGGCCACAGTCCTCGCAGCAGGTCTACTCGCCTGCACTGTGCAGGCAGAGCGCGCTCCCGAAGCCACTGCGACCCCGTCGATCCGCGCCAGCCTCAAAGGCCGCCCGGACGTGCTCTACGGCTGGATAGCTCGCGGCACCGGCTGCGTGACCTGGTTCGCGTTCACCCTCGGCCTCTCCGTGATCGGCGCCGAAAGACACCAGCCAGGCCTCTACCTGGCAGCCGGCATGACCGGCTACGGCATCGGCTCAGTCATAGGCACGACGATCTCCCTCGCCGTCGTACGGCGTACAAGGCCAGTACCACTCGCAGCGGTTGCCTGGGCGACCATGGGGGTCTGCTGGGCGGCGATGGGCCTCTGGACGACACCACCGGTGATTGCCGCGATGGGCGCACTCAGCGGCGTCACCGTCGTACTGGGTATCGCGGCGATCTCCGTCCTCATCACCAGGTCGAGCGCCGGAGCTGAGCGGCGAGCGCTGTTGTCCGGCCAGAGCGTCGTCGTCAACGCGGGCAGCTCGGCCGGGATGCTGGCCGGCGGCCCGATCATCGCGGTCGCCGGAGCCGAAAACACCCTGGTTGGTGCCGGCCTCCTCACCACCCTGGTCGCCGTACTAATCCTGGTGAAACCCAAACCCAAGCAGTGCCAGACTGCGGTCCATGCCGGAGATCGTGATCACCACCCTGGCCGAGCGGCCTGAGTACCGGGAGCGGATGTACGAGTTCGCCGACGCGTGGCCGGACTTCATGCACAACGACCCGATCGGCAACGCGTTCATGAGCCAGGTGCCGGACAACTTTCCCGATCAGTGCCTCGTCGCGACCGAGGACGGCGAGTTGGTCGCGCACGGCCGAAGCATCCCGTTCGTGTTCCCCGACGAGAACCGCACCGAGCTGCCCTCCGGCGGCTGGGACCGCGTGCTGCACTGGGGTTTCGCCGACCTACGCAACGGCCGCAAACCAAACGTCTCCAGTGCCCTGGAGATCCTGATCAGGCCCTCCCACCTCGGCCGGGGCCTTTCCCACGACATGCTCAGAGCGATGCGCCAAGCTGTGAAGGCGAAAGGCCACACGACCTTGTTCGCCCCGGTCCGCCCGAACGGCAAGGCCGACGCGTACCTGCCAATGACCGAATACATCAAGCAGCAAAGGGACGACGGCCTGCCGACAGACCCCTGGCTGCGGGTGCATGTGAAGGCCGGCGGCAAGATCGTCCAGGTCGCACCCAGATCCATGGTGATCGCCGGTTCGCTCGCCGAGTGGCGGGACTGGACGGGTCTGCCGTTCGACGAATCCGGAGACGTGATCGTCCCCAAGGCGCTTGTCCCGGTGCATGTCGACGTACCTCACGACCATGCGGTCTACGTCGAACCCAACGTCTGGGTTCGGCACGACCTCTAGCGGGCTAGGCGGCTGAGGAGGGAAGCGGCGGCGCAGATGCCGGCTACGGCGGCGACGATGAGGACTGTGAAGTCGAGCCAGTAGTTGGTGGGTTGGCCGATGAGTAGGCCGCGTAGCGCGCTGACCTCGTAGGTGAGGGGATTGACGTGGCTCAGCACTCGTAGCCAGTCGGGCATGAGGCTGACTGGATAGAGGGCGTTGGACGCGAAGAACAGTGGCATGGTGATGGCCTGGCCGATGCCCATCAGCCGGTCGCGGCGCAGGACCAGGCCGGCGATCGTCATCGACAGGCAGGAGAAGAACGCCGCACCGAGCACGACCACCGCGAGTACGGCGAGCAGCTTCAACGGGTTCCAGGTCATGCTGACGCCCAGCAGCGCGGCCACGATGAGTACGACGATCGCCTGCGAGATCGTCCGTACGCCGGCCGCGAAAGCCTTCCCGGCGACCAAGGCGGAGCGCGGGCTCGGCGTGACGAGGAGCTTGGTCAGGATGCCCGCGTCGCGTTCCCAGATGATCTGGATGCCGTAGAAGATCGCGACGAACAATGCGGACTGGGCGATGATGCCGGGCGCGAGATAGTCCAGATACGGCACGTTTCCGGTCGGGATCGCCCGGATCCGGCTGAACGTCACGCCGAAGATGACCAGCCACAGGATCGGCTGGATCGCCCGCGTGATCAGCTCCGTCCGGTCGTGCCTCAGCTTCTGGAGCTCGACCAGGCAGAACGTGCCGATCCGCGAGAGCAGCCGGAGGGACTCAGCCCATCCGCTGCGCGGTACGACGGGTGCCACGGACATCCCGCAATCCTCCCTTCGCTTCGCCTTCCAGGCTTTCGCCGGTGTGGTGGCGGAACACGTCTTCAAGACTTGCCTGAGGGCCGAGCTCGGCCTTGAGATGAGCCGGCGTACCCACGGCGCGCAGCCGGCCGTGGTGCATCAGCGCGACCTGATCGCACAACAGGTCCGCCTCTTCCATGTAGTGCGTGGTCAGCAGCACGGTCATCCCATACCGCTCCTGCATGTCCTGCACCCGCGCCCAGACGGAATCCCGCGCGACCGGATCGAGGCCGACCGTCGGCTCGTCCAGCACGAGCAAGGCCGGCCGATTCACCAGTGCCTGGGCGAGTTCGAGGCGGCGCACCATGCCTCCGGAGTACGTCGACGCGAGCCGATCGGCGGCGTCGGTCAGATCGACGATCTCGAGGACCTCGGCGACGCGGGCGGCTCGTTCGCGACGCGGTACGTCGAACAGCCGGGCGAACCAGGACACGTTCTCTCGCCCGGTCAGCGCGCCCTCGATCGACAGCTGCTGCGGTACGTAGCCGAGCATGCGTCGTACCACCATCGCCTGGGTACGCACGTCCAGTCCGAAGACCTGGACGGTGCCGGACTGCGGCGGATAGAGGGTGTTGAGCACTCGCAGCGTAGTCGTCTTGCCCGCGCCGTTCGGGCCGAGCAGGCCGAAGCACTCGCCGGGGGAGACCGTCAGGTCCAGCGCGTCGACGGCCAGGTGATCCCCGAATCGGTGGCTCAGTCCAGCGATCTGCACGGCCGGGACCGGTTCGGGCGTGGGATCCGCGCTCATGCTCACTCCTTCAAGTTGTCGGCGAGTGCCGCGAGAACTGGCAAAGCCGCCCGCAAAGCGTCACGTTCGGGGCGGTCGAGGTCATTGAGCGCCCGCGTGACGAGTGCGCCACGACGGTCCCGCCAGGCCTCGACCTGCTCGCGGGCGGGCTCGGTCAAGGTGAGCCGGGCGACGCGCCGGTCCGCTTCGTCTGGCGTTCGCTCCAGGAGCCCGCGCTCGGTGAGCTGCCCGACCAGGGTCGACACGGTGTTGGCGACCAGGCCGAGCTCGGCCGCGGCCTCTGCGACGGAGATGCCGGGATTGCGGCGCACGGTCCGGATCAGCTCTGCCTGCGAGTCCGACAGCTGGAACGGCCGCCCGACCGATCGGCGCAGATGCCGCCGCACCAGCCCGATCGCGGCCACCAACTCCTCCGCCAGCCCTTCGGTGGTGTCCACTCCTTCAGAATACCTCTGTCTCAGAGATATTCCAGGGTGAAAGACCCCAAGTAGTTGGGGTGCCCGAGAGCGCGAAAAGCTCGCAGCATCGGTGGCATGAGTGCGACAGAGAGCAACAAAGCCGTGGTCAGGGACCTGATCGACGGGCTGTTCACGAAAGGGGACCTCGGCGCGGTCGACACCTACCTTGCCGAGGACTTCATCAATCACGACCCGCCGTTCGGGGTCACGCCCGACCGCGATGGGATGCGGGCCGCCGGCGCCCATCTGCGCGCCGGGTTCCCGGACTGGCACAGCGAGCTGCACCAGTTGGTTGCCGAGGGCGACATCGTCGTCGAGCGGTTCACCGCGAGCGGTACGCATCGAGGCGACGTGATGGGGGTCCCGCCGACCGGCACGACCGTCAGCCTGGCCGGCATCAACATCTTCCGGCTCCGCGACGGCCGCGTCGTCGAACGCTGGGGACGCCTCGACGAACTCGGCTTCTTCCGCCAACTGGGCGTCGTACCGGATCGGCCGTAGCATCACGATCATGGGGGCGGCGGATCGCCTGGAAGTGCTGATCCAGCGGTGCTACGCGGGGCTGGACGCTGATGCGCTGCGGTCCGAGACGCTGGTCCGGCTGAGGAAGCTGATGACGATCGACGCCGCCTTCTTCGCCACGGTCGATCCGGCCACGATCCTGTTCACCTCGGTGAGCGCGGACGAGCCGCTCGGCCGGTCCACCGAGCTGTTCCTCGCGAACGAGTTCGGTCAGGACGACGTGAACAAGTTCGCCGCCCTCGCCGCCGAGCCCGACCCGGTGAACTCGCTCGGCCACGCCACGAAGGGGGACTGGCCGAGCAGTGCCCGGTATGTCGACGTGATGCGGCCGCTCGGCCTCGGCGACGAACTCCGCGCCGCGCTGATGTCGAACGGCCGCTGCTGGGGCGTCATCTGCCTCCACCGCGAGGACGCCTCCACAGGCTTCACGGAGCAGGAGATTCAGCTGGTACGACGCATTGGCCCGCATCTCGCCGAAGGTCTCCGACGGAGTCTGCTCGGTGGATCGTCACAGCCAGAGGGCGCTCCAGGGGTGATCATCCTGGACGCCGCTCTCGCCGTGGTGTCGGTGAGTGCGGAGGCAGAGCATTGGATGGCGGAGCTCGATCCAGAGCGCCGGACAGAACTACCGGCTGCAGTCATGGCCGCGGCGGCTCAGCTGAAGCGTGTCCACGAGCTGCCGAAGGCGCCACACCTGAAGGTGCGGACGCCAAGAGGTCACTGGCTCGCGCTGCATGCCTCGATGCTTCCCACCACACAGCAGGTCGCAGTCGTGATCGAGTCGGCGTCGGCCGCGCAGCTTGGGTCGTTCCTGCTCGATCTCCATGGGCTGACCCCGGCGCAGCAGCGTGTCACCGAGCTGCTGCTGAAGGGCTACTCGACGCGGCAGATCGTCGAGCGGTTGTGCCTGTCCCCGCACACCGTGCAGGAACACGTGCGAGCGGCGTTCGACAAGGTGGGCGTCGGCAGCCGCCGCGAACTGGTCACGGCCTTGCTCACAGGGTCCGCATCACCCGGATGATGCGGCGGCGGAGCCAGACCCGGCGGGTGCCATCGGGGTAGCGGCGGAGCCGGGCCAGTTCCCAGCCGCCGTACTCGGCGTGCTCGGTGAGCAACCGGCGGACGGCACCGCGCGACTCCGTCCTGGACACCTCGAACTGCTGTAGCTCGTATTCGGCCAACCTGCACCTCCTGCTTACCTCACGAAACATCCTCCAGCGCCGCCACGATCGCGGGCGGCAGCGTGAGTTCCTCCACACCCAGCACCGACTTCAGCTGCATCGCCGTCCGGGCCCCGACGATCGCCGCCGACACCCCCGGCCGGTCCCTGACCCAGGTGAGCGCCACCTCGAGCGGGGTCCAGCCGAGCCCGTCGGCGGCTCGTGCGACCGCTTCCACGATGCCCGAACCGCGGCCGTCGAGATAGGGGTCGACGAATCTGGACAGATGCTGAGACGCCGCCCGGGAGTCCGCCGGGATCCCGGTTCGGTACTTTCCAGTCAACACACCGCGCCCAAGCGGCGACCACGCCAGGATCCCGATCCCCAACCCGCCGGCCGCACGGATGGCATCCGCCTCGGCGTCCCGGGCGAGCAGCGAGTACTCCACCTGGTTCGACACTGGTACGGCGCGGCCCGGCCACGCCTGCTGCCAAGTCACAGCCCGGGCGGACTTCCACCCGGCGTAGTTGGACACCCCGACGTACCGGACCTTGCCGGAGTTCACTGCGTGATCGAGCGCTGACAGCGTCTCTTCCAGGGGTACGTCGTCCGACCAGGTGTGCAGCTGCCAGAGGTCGATGTGATCGACGTTCAGCCGGCGCAGGGAGGCCTCGAGATCGCGGAGCAGAGCGCCGCGGGAGGTGTCGGTGATCCGCTCACCGCGCCGGACGCTGAACCCGGCCTTGGTCGCGATCACCACGTCGTCCCGCTCCACCACGTCGCCGAGCAGCGATCCGATCAGCCGCTCACTGTCGCCGTCGCCGTACGCGGCCGCGGTGTCGATCAAGGTCCCGCCTGCCGCGACGAACGCGGCGAGCTGCTCGCGCGCCTCGTGCTCGTCGGTGTCCCGCCCCCAGGACATGGTGCCGAGGCCGAGCCGGCTCACCGCCAGTCCACTGTGACCGAGATAGCGCTGCTGCATGAACCCGAGCCTATTGCGAGCCACCGACAACGGCTCGATAGGCTCGCCATTCATGCGACTCGGACTCAACATCGGCTTCGTCTTCGGTGGCGACGACCATCTGGATCATCTGAGGCTGGTGAAGGAGGCCGAGCGGCTCGGTTTCTCGGTCACCTGGGCCGCGGAGGCCTACGGCTCCGACGCGGCCACCCTGCTGTCCTGGATCGCGGCCCAGACGTCCACCATCGACGTCGGCTCGGCCGTGTTCCAGATCCCGGCCCGGACCCCGGCCATGACGGCGATGACCGCGGCGACGCTGGACAAGCTGTCGAACGGCCGGTTCCGCCTCGGCCTCGGCGTCTCCGGGCCGCAGGTGTCCGAGGGCTGGCATGGTGTGCGCTTCGACAAGCCGCTGGCGCGCACCCGCGAGTACGTCGCCATCGTCAACGCCGCGATGCGCCGCGAGACGGTCGCGTTCGAGGGCGAGCACTTCACGCTGCCGCTGCCCGACGGCCCGGGCAAGGCGCTCAAGCTGTCCATCCGGCCGATCCGCGATCACGTGCCGGTCTACCTGGCCGCGGTCGGGCCCAAGAACCTCGAACTGGCCGGTGAGATCGCCGACGGCTGGCTCGGTATCCTCAACGACCCCGCCTATCTGGGAGAGCAGTTGAAACACATCGCGACGGGCCGCCAAACCCGTCAAGAGGGACTCGACGGCTTCGACGTCGTCGCGTCCGTACCGGTGATGACCGGTGCCGACCTGAACGCCGCGGCCGACCCGATCCGCGGGTACGCCGCCCTCTACATCGGCGGCATGGGCAGCCGGGAGAAGAACTTCTACAACGCGCTCGCGGTCCGGATGGGGTACGCCGACGAGGCCAAGCAGATCCAGGACCTGTACCTGGACAAGAAGCACCGCGAGGCGATGGCCGCCGTACCGCAGGGGTTCATCGACTCGATCTCGCTGCTCGGTGGCAAGGAGCGGATGGCCGAGAAGCTCACCGCGTACGCCGAGGCCGGGGCGACAACGGTCGCACTGACCCCGTTCGCGCCGACGGTCGACCAGCGGATCGCCGATCTGCGCACGGTCGCCGAAGCCCTCGAACTCTCCGGGGTCGGCCACTGATGACGATTTGGGATTCCATCATCCTCGGCATCGTCGAGGGGCTCACCGAGTTCCTGCCGGTCTCGAGCACCGGCCACTTGACGATCGTGTCGAAGATGCTCGGACTGCGGATCGACGACCCGTCCATCACCGGCTACACCGCGGTGATCCAGATCGGCGCCATCGCGGCGGTGGTCCTGTATTTCTGGAAGGACATCCGGCGGATCGCGGTCGCCTGGGTGCGCGGTCTGATCAAGCCCGAGCATCGCGGTGAGCTGGATCACCGGATGGGCTGGTACGTGATCGTCGGCTCGACGCCGATCGTGATCGTCGGGTTCCTGGCTCGGGACCTCATCTCCGGTCCGTTGCGCAGCCTGTGGTGGGTGGCGGCGGCGCTGATCGGCTGGTCGATCGTGATGGTCGCGGCAGAGCGGCTGAGCAGTAAGTCGCGGCCGCTGACCCGGATCACGCTGATGGACGCGCTGGTGATGGGCCTGCTGCAGTGCCTCGCACTGATTCCCGGTGTTTCGCGCTCGGGTGCGACGATCTCGGCGGGCTTGCTGATGGGACTCGACCGGGTGGCAGCGACCCGGATCGCCTTCCTGCTCGGCATTCCGGCACTGGTTGGAGCAGGCGTCTACGAGCTGAAAGATGCCTTGAACGGTGATGTCGGCGCTGTCCAGTTGATTGTTGGGACGGTGGTGAGCTTCGTCGTCGCCTACGCGTCGGTGGCGTGGCTGCTGAGGTTCGTGGCCAAGCACACCATCGAGGTGTTCGCCTTCTATCGCGTTCTGCTCGGCATTGTGCTGGTGATTCTGCTGATGACGAGCACGATTACGGCGACCTAGAGCCAGCCGACCTTGCGGAAGAAGCGGTACATGACGAAGCAGACGGTCGCCATCAGCAGCAGGACGGCATAGTAGCCGTAGTGCCAGCGGAGCTCGGGCATGTTGTCGAAGTTCATGCCGTAGATGCCGGCGAGCATCGTCGGTACGGCGGCGATGGCGACCCAGGCCGAGATCCGCCGCATGTCGTCGTTCTGCTGCACCGAGACCCGGGCCAGGTGGGCGGCGAGGGCGGAGCTCAGCAGGACGTCGAGGGCCTCGGTCTGCTCGGACACCCGGCTGACGTGGTCGGCGACGTCGCGGAAGAACGGCCCGGCCTTCGGGTTGATCCCCGGCATGCCGTGCGCGAACTGCTCCATCGGTTCGCGCAGTGGCCCGACCGCGCGCCGCATCTCGAGCACCTCGCGCTTGAGCTTGTAGATCCGCTCCGCGTCGCTGGTGCGTTCGGGCGAGAACACCGATGACTCCACCTCGTCGACGTCGATCTCGACCTGCTCGGCAACGTCCTCGTACCCGTCCACGACCGAGTCACAGATCGCCCACAGTACGGCGGCCGGCCCGTGCCCGAGGACCGACGCGCGTTCCTCCAGTTGCTGGCGTGCGGTGGCCAGTTCCCCGCCTTCGCCGTGCCGGACGGTGACGACGTACCGGTCGCCGATGAACACGCTCAGCTGCCCGGTTTCCACGGCGTCGCCCTCGTCGACGTACCAAAGGGTGCGCAGGACCACGACGAAGGCGTTGCCGAAGCGCTCCACCTTCGGTCGCTGGTGGGCCTTGAGGGCGTCCTCGACGGCGAGCTCGTGCAGGTCGAACAGCTTCTGCACGCGGCGCATCTCGGCGGCCGACGGCTCGTGCAGGCCGACCCAGCCGAAGCAGCGGCCGTCGTCGTCGATGGCCTGGGCAACGGTTTCCGGATCCCTGGGCAGATCCTGCCGCTCACCCTCGGCGTACACGCCGCAGTCCACGATCACATGACCATCATGCACCGGGGTTTGCCTGACCGGATAACGTGCACTGCATGCCCACGGTGATTCTGGTCAGGCACGGCCGTAGCGCTGCGAACACGTCCGGTACGTTGGCCGGCCGTACGCCCGGGGTGAAGCTGGACGAGACCGGCGTACAGCAGGCGGAGGCGGTGGCACAGCGGCTGGCCGGGCTGCCGCTCGCCGCGATCGTCACGTCGCCGCTGGAGCGTTGCAAGCAGACCGCCGCGCTGATCGCAAAGCACCACGACGGGTTGCGTCCGGCAACGGATCGGCGACTGACCGAGTGCGGGTACGGCGACTGGACCGGGCAGAAGATCTCGACACTGGCGAAGGACCCGCTGTGGGCAGTGGTCCAGCAGCACCCGTCGGCCGTGACGTTCCCGAACGGCGAGTCGATGCGGGCGATGCAGCAGCGGGCGGTTGACGCCGTACGGGCGCATGACGCGGCACTGGCGCAGAGCCATGGCGACGGCGCGATCTGGGTAGCGGTGTCGCACGGGGACGTGATCAAGGCGATCGTCGCGGATGCGCTGGCGCAGCACCTGGACACGTTCCAGCGGATCGTGGTGGACACGGCGTCGACCACGATCATCACCTACACCGCGACCCGGCCGTTCCTGGTCCGGCTGAACGACTCCGGCAGCGAGCTCGCCTCACTGGTCCCGAAGCCGCCGGCCAAGAAGGGCCGGCCCAAGAAGCAGTCTTCCGACGCAGTCGTCGGCGGACGGTAATAGGGTCTGTTACATGGCGCGAGTTGTTCATTCCTACGACGACCCGGACCGGTTCGTCGCCGGCACTGTTGGTGAGCCCGGTGCCCGGACGTTCTTCCTGCAGGCCCGGGCTGGTGCCCGGCTGACCTCGGTGGCCTGTGAGAAGGAACAGGTGATGGCGCTCGCGGAGCGGCTGGACGTGATGCTGGACGAGGTGGCCCGGCGGTTCGACCGGGATCCCGTCGCGCCGGTGGGGCTGGACGACACCGACCCGCTGGAGCAGCCGATCGAGGAGGAGTTCCGGGCCGGCACCATGACGCTGGCCTGGGAGGCCGACGCCGAGCGGGTGGTGATCGAGGTGTTCTCGGTCGTCACGGGCGAGCAGGCCGAACTGGAGGAGACCGACCCGGTCACGGCCGCGATGGAGTCCGAGGACGCCGAGGTGTTCATCGTCCGGATCAGCGAGGAGCAGGCTCGCGCCTTCGCCCGCCGAGCGGTCGCGCTGGTGGCGTCCGGCCGGCCGAGCTGCCCGTTCTGCGGCCGGCCGATCGATCCCGACGGCCACATCTGCCCGCGCGCCAACGGTTACCGCAGGCACGTGCCCGAATGATCGACTTGGACCTGCTGGCCCAGGGGGAGCTGTCGCTGCACGGCCGGCTGGTGGCCGCGTCGAACGGCACCTTCCAGGGTTCGGTGAGCCTGGACGGCGAGACGGCGACCGTGGTCTACAAGCCGGTCCAAGGTGAGCGGCCGCTGTGGGACTTCCCCGACGGCACGTTGGCCCAGCGCGAGTACGCGGCGTACGTCGTATCGGAGGCGCTCGGGTGGTCGATCGTGCCGCCGACGCTGCTGCGGGACGGGCCGCTCGGCGAGGGCATGGTGCAGTTGTGGATCGACGAGGTGGAGCTCGAGCCGGGGGAGACCGAGCTGGTCGACATCGTTCCGCAGGGTCGGGTGCCGCGCGGTTGGGTCGGCGTACTCGATGCGCTGGACGGTCGGCACAACCCGGTCACGCTGGTGCATGCGGACAACGCGGCGTTACGGCGGATGGCCGTATTCGATGCCGTGGTCAACAATGCCGACCGCAAGGGCGGGCACGTACTGAACCCGGGCGACGGACGCGTCTTCGGAGTCGACCACGGCGTCACCTTCAACGCCGACGACAAGCTGCGCACCGTGTTGTGGGGTTGGGCTGGTGAGCCGATCCCGGACGACATCCTGGACGACGTACGCAAACTGGCCGATCAACTGGCCGGTGGGCTCGGGACGCAGCTGTGTGAACTGATCACGGCTGTCGAGCTGACGGCGACCCGTGAGCGGTGCGCTTCGCTGCTGCGGACAGGGGTTCACCCCTTCCCGAGCGACGAATGGCCGGCGATTCCCTGGCCCGCGTTCTAGGCCGGTTCGATACTGACGTTGCTCAGGCGGTTGTGGTCGTCGAGGGTGATGACGACGGTGCTGCCGTCCGGGGCGGTGCCGCGGAGGGCGTCGGCGGTTTCGGCGTACTGCATCCCGAAGTGCTGGAAGTAGCCGCGGACGACCTGGCGGTGGTCGGCGGGAAAGACGCCGATGGCAGTGAGCAAGAGGCGCGGCGTGACGATCGGGTCGAAGGGGGCCAGCGGCAACTGTTCGTCGGCGACCTGCAGGTAGACGTGGCCCTGGCCGTCGTTGATGGCGGTCGAGTAGATGCCGCGGCCGCGCAGGACCGTCCCGGCGGTGATCGCCAGGGTGGCGGCGGCCTGGGCCGGCTCCGGGAAGCCGCTCAGGTCCGGGGAGTCGGTGGTGAACTCGGTGATTCCGTGCCGTTCGCCGAAGTCGCGGATCGCGAGCGTCGGTGCCGAGGCGGGGTCGTGTGGCCCGAAGTGCTGGTTCGCCCAGGCCCACAGCCAAGTGTGGTCGCTGTGCGAGAAGCTGCCGAGCAGGGTGACACCGCTGAGGACGCCGCGGTCGCCAGTCAGCGTGCGGCTGTCGAGGTTCGCGTGCTGGTGACCGTCGCCGAGCGCATCATTGAACAGGTCCTGCTGGTGGATCGCGACAGCGGCGACCCAGGCGCCGTACGCCTGGAACTCGGGGCTGAAGCCCTGCGATGCGTTCATCGCCGCGAGGCTAACCGGCCAAGGGGGTCGTCGTATACCGCAATCGTGGCCGGTCCGCAGCCGGGACCGGGGAATGGAACCGGGTCGTGCCGGCGATTTCCGGCCTGGCATAAGCTCCCGCATATGCAGGCGTGGACTGAACCAGACATCCCGGTTGTGCCGGGTCCGGCGCGGCGGTTGCGCCTCTACGACACCGCCTCCGGCGGGCCGGTCGAGGTGCCGCCGGCCAGTGACGGCCCTGCGCGGATGTACGTGTGCGGGATCACGCCGTACGACGCCACGCACATGGGCCACGCGGCGACGTACGTGACGTTCGACCTGATCAACCGGCTGTGGCGGGACGCGGGGCACGAGGTGCTCTACACGCAGAACATCACCGACGTCGACGACCCGCTGCTGGAACGGGCGGCCGCGACCGGCGTGGAGTGGACGGACCTGGCCGCGGAGGAGATCCAGCTGTTCCGCGAGGACATGACCGCGCTGCGGGTGATCCCGCCGCAGCACTACATCGGCGTGGTCGAGTCGATCGAACTGGTCGCCGGCGCGGTCGAGGACCTGCAGCGCGCCGGGGCGGTCTACTCGGTGGACGGCGACCTGTACTTCGCGGTGAAGGCGGATCCGGCCTTCGGTAGCGTGTCCAACTACGACCGCGAGACGATGCGCTCGTTGTTCGCCGAGCGGGGTGGAGATCCCGACCGCGAGGGCAAGCAGGACCCGCTGGACAGTCTGCTGTGGCGGCATGAGCGTCCCGGTGAACCCGCCTGGGACTCACCGCTGGGCCGCGGCCGTCCGGGCTGGCACGTCGAGTGCTCGGCGATCGCGCTGGAGCACCTTGGGATGACGTTCGACGTGCAGGGCGGTGGTTCCGACCTGATCTTCCCGCACCACGAGATGTCCGCCAGCGGTGCGCAGGTGGCGACCGGGAAGTACCCGTTCGCGCGGGCATACGTGCACCAGGCGATGGTCGGCCTGGACGGCGAGAAGATGTCGAAGTCCAAGGGCAACCTCGTGCTGGTCTCGAAGGAACGCCAGGCCGGCTCCGACCCGATGGCGATTCGGCTCGCGCTGCTCGCCCATCACTACCGCACCGACTGGTTCTGGACGTCGTCCGATCTGCTCGACGCGCAGGAGCGGCTGGATGTCTGGCGGGGCGCGATCACCCGCGGTTCGGGTCCCGACGGCGCCGCCGCGGTCGACGCCGTACGCGCTGCTCTCACAAACGACCTCGACACCGTCGCTGCATTGTCCGCGATCGACACCTGGGCTTCGACCAACGGCGACGACCTCGAAGCGCCGGCCCTCGTCGCTCAGGCCGTCAACGCGCTGCTCGGCGTGAAGCTCTAGCTGGCTGGTCGCCCAGGAGCTTTAGCCGGTCACGGGGTGGTGGGTCTTGACTGGGGTCGGCGGGGGAGCTATCGGGGGCTGGTCGACGTGGGTGGGCGGGGTCGTAGGCTGCGTCGGCTTGGGCGTGGGCTTTGCCGCCGGCTTGGCGCACGTCGCCGAGGCCAACCGGATCACCTGAGCGCCGCCGCCGAGGTTGATCGTCAGGCCGGTGATCGTGAACGAGCCGTCCGTTCGCTTGGTCTGTTCGTTGACGGTGATCGTGGCCAGCGGTGCCGCCGGGATGGTGAAGCTTTGCTTGGTGGTCGGTACGGCGATCTTCTGGCCGAGCAAGGTGATCGAGCCGATGTCGACGCCGCCGTCGTCGCCGGAGCACCAGACGTTCACGGCGTCGATGCCGAGCAGCGAGCTGGGCGGTGTGAGCAGCAGGTTGCAGAGCTCCGGCAGGTTCTTCGCCGGAAGGTCCTTCGTGCTCGGCGTCGGCAGCGGAAGTCCGAGGTCGGGCAGCGGGAGGTCGGGGATCGGCAGGTCGTCGGCGCCTTGCGCCGGCAGGTTGGCACAGGTCTGCTTGAGCTCCGCCGGAACCTTCACCTGACTGAGCACGTCCGGCCCGACCGTCACATCGAAGAGCTCGACCGAAGCCGCGTCGTTCCCGGCCGTCACGGTCCCGGCCCGTACTGACAGCAGCGGGTTCTTCGGCAGCTCGAGCGCTGAGGAACTCCGCCGCTTCCCGTCGAGCGACTCGACGTACGGCGTCTTGTCGACCGGGACCTGCCCTTCCGCACTCACGGCGTACGCCGAAGACGGCCGAGCGGCCGCGTTGCCCACCGGGGAACTGGCGACCAGGCTGAACGCCACCACGCCGGTCACGGCCGCGGCGGTCAAGATGGTCGGTGCGAATTGTCGTCGCATCTCCGGGATCCTCACTTGGAGTCGATCAGGACGAGTGTCCCGAGGGGGACTTTCTGAAGGTGGGCCAGCGCGGTCTTGGGTACGCGGACACAGCCGGCGCTGATGGCCGCGCCGAAGACGTCCGGCCGGGGCCAGCCGTGGATCGCGACCGTGCCGGGGCCGCCGCCGAAGGTGTCGAGGGTGGGGCTGTGGGCGCCGAGCGGCAGGACGATCGGCGAGGCCGACCGCTTGTTGTCGATGATCGAGCCGAGCAGGAAGGTCCGGCCGGGCGGCGTCGGCGTCTTCCGCGCACCCACACCCGCCTTCCACACACCCAGGCGCTTGCCCTGCTCGAACAGCTCGAGTGTCCGCGAGCCCGTGTGGACCCGGATCAGGTACGGCGACGAGGCCCGGTCCAGATCCTCGTCGCGCATCCAGGCGGTCGAGCGGTTCGGCTTGGAAGGCAGCAGCACCCGAACCCAGCCGTCGGTCTGCTGGACCACGGGCAGCCACGTCGGCCCGAACTGCTTCGGTGCGATCTTGGCGAAGGCATCCGCGTCCGGCGCGGTGTACAGCGCGGACTCAGCCCGTGGGTGGACCACCACGCCGTCCGTCACGGCGTACGGCTGTGGGTCCAGGGGCGCGCTGCTGATGGTCGTCTGCGTCGACGAACTCGACAGCGTGCTCAGGTCGACCGGGGGCTCACGATCACCGAAGATCGCGACGGCCGCGACCACACCGAGCAAGGCCAGTACGGCGAGCGCCGGGACGGAACTGCCGCCCCGCTCGTCCACCCCAGACCTGCGCATCCCCGCTCCCTCACGGCCGTCCTTTCGCCCGATGACAATAGGACGTTCCGCGATGTTACGCCAGAGTAGAGTAACGACCGGATCAGTCGGGCTGGCTCTTGTTCCGCCGCTTCAGGTAGCGCTCGAACTCGGCTGCGATCGCGTCACCGGAGGCCTCCGGGAGGTCGGCGGTGTCGCGCTGCTCCTCGAGGGAAGCGACGTACTCGGCGACCTCGGGGTCTTCCTCGCTGAGCTCGTCGGCGCCACGCTGCCAGGCGCGGGCCAGCTCGGGCAGCTCGCCCTCGGGGATCTGCAGGTCGAGCAGCGCCTCGATCTTGTTCAGCAGGGCGAGTGACGCCTTCGGGCAGGGGGTGCCGGCGATGTAGTGCGGGATCGCCGACCAGATCGACACCGCCGGTACGCCGAGGGTGCCGCAGAGGTCGGCGAAGACGCCGGTGATCCCGGTCGGGCCCTCGTACGTCGACGGCTCCAGGCTCCAGGACGCGGTCAGCTCGGGGTCGGCCGACGTCGCCGACACCGGGATCGGCCGGGTGTGTGGGGAGTCGGCGAGCAACGCGCCGAGTACGACGACGAGCTGTGCGTTCGACTCGTCGACGACCTCGAGCAGCTCCTGGCAGAAGCCGCGCCAGCGCATGTTCGGCTCGATGCCGCGGATCAGCAGCACGTCCCGGCCGGTGTCCTCAGGCCGGGCCAGGAAGAGCCGCGTGGTCGGCCAGGTGAGCCGTCGTACGCCGTCGTCGTCGAAGCCGACCTGCGGGCGGTTCACCTGGAAGTCGTAGTAGTCCTCGGGGTCGATCGCGGTGACGAGTTCGGCGTCCCACTCGTCGATCAGGTGGTCGACCGCTCCGGTGGCCGCCTCGGCCGCGTCGTTCCAGCCCTCGAACGCGGCGATCACGACCGGGTCCCTCAGGTTCGCGAGATCAACCACTCGCAGGCCCCCTGTCGTCTTCTGTGCCATCCGGCGGGGATCGCCGGAAACCGGACTGCCAGCCTACGTCGTCCCGCGTCCAGGTGCGCCCGGTTTCACGTCCAGCGGAACGTGTCGGCGAGCCGACTACGAGCGGGGCTCGCGGTACTCGTTTGGGTACCCGGCATGTCCTGACTTGGAGGACCGCGAGAAACTGGTGCGGCTGTTGGAGCCGGAACGGATCGGCGTTCACCTATCTGAGGAGCTGCAGTTGCACCCCGAACAGTCCACCGACGCTCTGGTGGTCCACCACCCCAAGGCAAAGTACTTCAACGCGTCATGAGTCTTGAGGCAGTGCTTTGGGACATGGACGGGACGTTGGTCGATTCGGAGAAGGTCTGGGCGGAGGTGCAGATCGAGCTGCTCGGCTCGCTCGGCGCGATCTGGACCATGGAGGACTGCGTCCAGTTGGTCGGCAGTCATCTGAGCGACGCGCTGAAGGTGTGGATGGCGCGGATCCCGGCCGGTGCGATCACAGCGGAGGAGCTGGCCAGGCGGATGTTCACTGAGGTGGTCGGCGGGCTGAAGAAGGATGTCGAGTTCCGGCCTGGTGCGCTCGACCTGCTGCAGGCGCTGCGGAAGGAAGAGGTGCCCTGCGCCCTGGTGTCGGCGTCGTACCGGGTGATGATCGACGCGGTGCTGGGCCATCTGCCGGCCGATCCGTTCGAGGTGATCGTCGCCGGGGACGAGGTGACGAACGGCAAGCCGCATCCCGAGGCGTACCTGACCGCGGCCCGTCAGCTCGGGGTGGATCCCACTCAATGTGTCGTCATCGAGGACTCCAACACCGGTGTCGAAGCCGGTACGGCGGCCGGCGCCTACGTGGTCGCCGTACCGCAGTGGGTGACGATCCCGGAAGCGCCCCGCCGGCTCGTGGTCGACTCGCTCGAACCGCTCACACCGGAGTCACTGCGCAACCTGCTCCGTTGACCAAGTAACGTCACCTGGTGCCTTAGTGTCCGTTGTCTTGGTGTGTGGGCAGGGGAAGGGTGATGGTGATCGTGACGTGGCGTCGGGTCGCGGTGACGGCGGCGCTGGTGTTGTCGTTGGCTGCGTGTGGTGAGCCGGACGACAATGCCCCGCATCAAGGGGCGACTACGCCGAAGGCGACGCTGCTGCGGGTTGTGACGACGGACACGATCAGCTCGCTCGACCCGGCCGGGCCGTACGACATCGGTTCGCGGACCGTGCAGGCGAACCTTTACCAGACTCTGCTGACGATCATGCCGGGCAAGCCGACGCCGGTCCCGGACGCGGCCGACTGCCAGTTCGACTCACCGACGACGTACACGTGCACCTTGAAGGACGGGCTCACGTTTCCGAACGGGCACGAGCTGACCTCGTCGGACGTGAAGTTCAGCTTCGACCGGATGCTCCGGCTGAAGAACAGTGCGGCGTCGCTGTTCACCTCACTGACCTCGCTGAGTGCGCCGGACGACCTGACCTTGGTGTTCAACCTGAAGACCCCCGACGCGCGGCTGCCGTACCTGCTGACCACGACCGCCGGGTCGATCGTGGACGAGCAGGTCTACCCGGCGAACAAGCTGCTCAACACCAAGGCGATCGGCAGTGGTCCCTACCAGTTGACGGCGTACAAGCCGGGTAGCGAGATCACGCTGGCCCGGTTCGCCAAGTACAAGGGACCGCGCGGCGCGCAGAACGACGGTGTCGAGATCCTCCTGAAGAAGGACCCGAACGCGCTGTACCAGGCGATGAGGACCGGGAAGGCCGACCTGGCGTACCACGGGCTCGGCCCGGCTCTGCTGGAGAAGCTGCGCGCGTCCGATCAGCTCCAGGTGGTCGAGAGCGATTACGCCTCGATCCGCTTCTTCGCCTTCCAGATGAAGTCGCCGACCTCCCGCAAACTCGCCGTACGACGGGCAGTGGCGCAGCTGATCGATCGCCCCGCCATCGTCACGAAGGCGTACGACGGAACAGTCACGCCGCTGTACTCCGTCGTACCGCCTGGGTTCGGCGGGCAAGTCGACGCCTTCCGGTCTGAGTACAAGGAGCCGAGCAGGGCCGCGGCCGCGGCGATCCTCAAGCAGGCGGGCATCGCCGTACCGGTGCCGCTGACGGTCGGCTGGACGCCATCCCAGTACGGCGTTGGCGCGAAGGCGGAGGTGCTCGAGCTGAAGCGGCAGCTGGACGCGTCCGGGCTGTTCAAGGTGACGACGAAGAGCGCGGAGTGGCCGCAGTACCAGCAACTGACCAAGACCGGGGCGTACGACCTGTACCACGCGGGATGGATCCCGTTGTATCCGGACGCGGACGACTATCTGGCGCCGTTCATCCGGACCGGTGCCGTGTTCCAGAACGGCTACCGCTCGGCCGCCGCGTCCGCGCTGTTGCAGCAGGAGACGACCGAGCAGAACGGGCTCGAGCGCGACAAGCTGATCGGTCAGCTACAGAGTGTGGTCGCCCGGGAGGTGCCGGTGATCCCGACCTGGCAGGGACGCCTGACCGTCGTGGCCGGCAAGGACCTGGAGAACGTCGCGCCGGCGCTCAATCAGCTGTCGTTCCTGTACCTGTCCGGACTCCGGAAGTAGCCAAATCGGCAGATTGCCCACCGTGACACAAAAATGTCATGGCAGTAACGGTTCGCGAAGTATCCGCGACGGTGGGTGCGGCTGCGTGGTTTACTGCCGAATGTCCACGATACGGGACGATTTCCTGACGATCACGATCGGGCAACGCAGCACTTTCCGCGTTTGACTCCGGCGTGTAATGGCGGCAGGTTAAGGCGGCAGCCGCACGTCCCTGCGGCTCGTGACCGACAAACATGACAGGGGGTAGCCGGCGCGTGACCACACCACTCGAGGTCGAGCCGGGCGTACCGGGTGAACCGGAAGCGATCCTGCAAGGCGTCGCCCGGATCGAAGGCCGCTCGCTGTGGCGGATCTCCTGGACCCGGCTGAAGCGCGACAAGATCGCGATGGCCGGTGGGGTGGTGGTCGTGCTGCTGATCCTGATGGCGCTCTTCGCGCCGTTGATCGTGAAGGCCCTCGGCGACCCGCCGAACGAGTTCCACCAGGACCTGATCGACACCCAGGGCGGCACGCTCGCCCCGATCGGCACCTTCGGCGGGATGAGCTGGCACCACCTGCTGGGGCTGGAGCCGGTGAACGGCCGGGACATCTTCAGCCGGGTCGTCTACGGCTCCCGGATCTCGCTGCTGATCGCCTTCTTCGCCACCCTGCTGTCGGTCGCGATCGGCACCACGATGGGCATCATCGCCGGCTTCTTCGGCGGCTGGGTGGACGCGGTGATCAGCCGGCTGATGGACATGTTCCTGGCCTTCCCGCTGCTGGTCTTCGCGATCGCACTCGCCGGAGTGATGCCGGACACCGCCTTCGGGCTGCAGGGCAACACGCTGCGGGTGTCGCTGCTGGTCTTCATCATCGGCTTCTTCAACTGGCCGTACATCGGGCGGATCATCCGCGGCCAGACCCTGTCGCTGCGCGAACGCGAGTACGTCGACGCCGCCCGCAGTCTCGGCGCCCGGCGTGGGTACATCCTGTTCGTCGAGATCCTGCCGAACCTGCTCGGCCCGATCCTGGTGTACGCGACGCTGCTGATCCCGACCAACATCCTGTTCGAGGCGGCGCTGTCGTTCCTGGGTGTCGGTGTCCGGCCGCCGACGGCGACCTGGGGCGGCATGCTGTCGGACGCGGTCGCGTTCTACACGATGCCGCACTTCATGCTGTGGCCGGGCGTGGCGATCTTCGTCACGGTGCTGGCCTTCAACCTGTTCGGGGACGGTCTGCGCGACGCCCTGGACCCACGAGCCCGCTAGCGCGCGACGGACGCGCCGGCTGGACCTTACTCCTGACACGAAGGGGTGGAGCGGAGAACGATGAACGCCAGAAGGAAGATGGGGATCGCCGCGATGGCGGCGTTCGCCCTCGTGCTGACCGCATGTGGCGGTGGCGGGGACAACACCAATGGCAGTGGCAGCACCACCAAGGCGGAGTTCAACGCCGCCCTGGGCAAGGTGTTCAACCCGTCGGACAAGAAGGGCGGCACGGTCAAGTTCGCCGACGAGAGTGCCCCGGACTCGGTGGACCCGGGAGACACCTACTACGGCAGCCAGTGGGACATGATCCGGCTGTGGGGCCGCGCGCTGACCATGTTCAAGGTCGCGCCGGGTGACGCCAGCAACGAGCTGGTCGGCGACCTGGCCGAGGGGCTCGGCGAGCCGAGTGACAACGCTAAGACGTGGACCTACAAGCTGCGTAAGGGCCTCGTCTTCGAGGACGGCACCCCGATCACGTCGAAGGACGTCAAGTACGCGGTCGAGCGGTCCACCTCGAAGGAGGTGCACCCGGACGGTCCGGCGTACTTCGACTCGATGCTCGCCTGGCCGGCGGGCTGGAAGGGCGCCTACCTGTCCAAGGGGATGGACACCAGTTCGGCGATCGAGACGCCGGACGACCAGACCATCGTGTTCCACCTCAAGACGCCGTTCGCCGGTATGGACTACCTGGCGATGACGCCGCAGACCATTCCGGTCCCGAAGGCCAAGGACACCGGCGCGAAGTACAAGGAACACGTCGTCTCCTCCGGCCCGTACATGTTCGAGTCCTACTCGGACGCCAAGGGCTACAACCTGGTCCGGAACCCGAAGTGGGACCAGGCGACCGACCCGAACCGTAAGGCGCTGCCGGACCGGATCGAGATGTCGATGAACGTCAACGCCGAGGACATCGACAACCGGATCCTCTCCGGTGACCTCGACGTCGCGGTCACCGGTGTGGGTGTCACCCCGGCGACCCAGGCCCGCGTGCTCGCCGACCCGAACCTCAAGGCGCGCGCGGACAACCCGACGCTCGGCCGGTTCCAGTACATCTCGATCAACCCGACGGTGAAGCCGTTCGACAACATCGAGTGCCGCAAGGCGGTCATGTACGGCATGGACAAGACGGCGTACCAGACGGCGTACGGCGGTCCGTTCGCCGGTGGCGAGCTGGCCAGCAACCTGATGCCGCCGGTCATCCCGGGGCAGGAGAAGTTCGACCTGTGGGCGACGCCGGACTCCAAGGGTGACGTGGCCAAGGCCAAGGAAGCCCTGACCAAGTGTGGTTACCCGAACGGCTTCGAGACCAACATGTCCTACCGGACCGAGCGGCCGAAGGAGAAGGCGACCGTCGAGGCGTTCCAGCAGTCGCTGGCGAAGATCGGCATCAAGATCACCCCGAAGAACTTCCCGCGGAAGGACTACTTCGGTACCTACGCCGGCAACCCGCCGTACGTGCGCAGCCACAACCTCGGCCTGGTCGTGAACAGCTGGGGCGCGGACTGGAACGACGGTTTCGGCTTCCTGTCGCAGATCACCGACTCGCGTGTCATCCGGGAGACCGGTGGCTCGTCGAACACCAGCGTCCGGATTCCCGAGGTCGACAAGCTGCTCGACGCGGGCACGGTGGAGCTGGACAAGACGAAGCGCGAGAAGATCTGGGTCGACGTCGACAAGAAGGTGATGGAGCAGGCGGTCATCTACCCGGGCCTGTGGGCGAAGACCCTGATGGTCCGTGGCCAGAACCTGACCAACGTGTTCGTCAACGACCAGTTCGGTATGTACGACTACCTCTCGCTCGGCAAGCCGTGAGGCTTCGCTACCAAGTAGGAAGGTAAAGGCAGCTGGTGGCCCGCTGGGGATCAACCTCCCCGGCGGGCCGCCGACGCCGAGAGTTCCGTGATCGCATACATCATCAGGCGCCTGTTCGCCGCTGTCGGCACGCTGTTCGTCGTCAGCGTGATCACCTTCGGCATCTTCTACCTGTTCCCGCGGCTGGCGGGTGCGACGCCGGAGACGCTCGCCACCCGGTACGTCGGCCGTTCCGCCACCCCGGAGACCGTGAAGGCGGTGGCGAATGCACTGGGCTTCTACGACCCGGTCACCGTGCAGTACTGGCACTGGGCGAAGGGCATCGTCGTCGGCTCGGACTTCAACCTGGGCACCGGCGTGGAGCATTGCCCGGCACCCTGCCTGGGGTACTCCTTCATCAGCCGGACGCCGGTGTGGCCCGACCTGCTCGACCGTTTCCCGGTGACTTTCTCACTGGCGATCGGCGCGGCGGTGCTGTGGCTGGTCGGCGGTTTGGCGGTGGGCGTCCTGTCGGCGCTGCGGCGTGGAACCTTCTTCGACCGGGCCGCGATGACGCTGGCGCTGGCCGGTGTGTCGATGCCGATCTTCTGGACCGGCCTGATGGCGCTGTCGTTCCTCAGCTACCGATGGGGCATCTTCCCCGGCGGTGGCTCCTACGTGCCGTTCACCCAGAATCCGGCCCGCTGGGCGTATGCCTTGCTGCTGCCGTGGATCACGCTGGCCTTCCTCTTCTCGGCGCAATACGCGCGGCTCACCCGGGCGGGCATGCTCGAGACGATGAACGAGGACTACATCCGGACCGCGCGGGCGAAGGGCCTGGTGGAGCGTGACGTCGTCGTCAAGCACGGCCTGCGGGCGGCGCTGACGCCGATCCTGACGATCTTCGGTCTGGACTTCGGCCTGCTCATCGGCGGCGCCGTACTGACCGAGAACGTGTTCAGCCTCAACGGCCTGGGCAAGTACGCCGTAATCGGCATCTCCGACCAGGACATGCCGAAGATCATGGGCGTGACGCTGCTGGCCGCCGGGTTCATCGTGCTCTCGAACCTGGTCGTCGATCTGCTGTACGCCGCGGTCGACCCGAGAGTGAGGCTGCAGTGACTTTTCTCGAGGTAAAGGATCTGCGGGTCCACTTTCCGACCGACGACGGTCTGGTCAAGTCGGTGGACGGTCTGTCGTTCTCCCTCGAGCGCGGCAAGACGCTCGGCATCGTGGGTGAGTCGGGCTCCGGCAAGAGCGTGACCAGCCTGTCGATCATGGGCCTGCACAAGGTCGGCACCGCGCGGATCTCCGGCGAGATCTACCTGGACGGTGAGGAACTCGTCTCCGCCTCGCCGGCCGAGGTGCGCGCCCTGCGGGGCAAGCGGATGGCGATGATCTTCCAGGACCCGCTGTCGGCGATGCACCCGTACTACACGGTCGGAAACCAGATCATCGAGGCCTACCGGGTCCACAACCACGTGAGCAAGCAGGTTGCGCGTAAACACGCGATCGAGATGCTCGACCGGGTCGGCATCCCGCAGCCGGAGAAGCGGGTGGATGCCTATCCGCACCAGTTCTCCGGCGGTATGCGGCAGCGCGCGATGATCGCGATGGCGCTGTCCTGCGACCCGGACCTGCTGATCGCGGACGAGCCGACGACCGCGCTCGACGTGACCGTGCAGGCGCAGATCCTGGACTTGATCCGGGACCTGCAGCGCGAGTTCAACTCCGCTGTCATCATCATCACCCACGACCTCGGTGTGGTCGCGGAGCTGGCCGACGACATCCAGGTGATGTACGCCGGTCGCGCAGTCGAGTACAGCTCGGCCGAGGACATCTTCGACCGGCCGCAGCATCCCTACACCTGGGGACTGCTTGGCTCGATGCCGAGGATCGACCAGGAGCGCCTCGAGCGGCTGATCCCGATCAAGGGCACGCCGCCGAGTCTGATCAACGTGCCGTCGGGCTGCGCGTTCCACCCGCGGTGCAACTACGCGCGCATGAACGAGGGCGCGAGCGAGACCGAGCGTCCCGAGCTGCTGGACACCGGCGACGGCCACATGGTCGCCTGCCACCTCACCCCGGCCAAGCGTCAGCATGCCTGGGAGACCGACATCAAGCCGAAGCTGTGACGGGACGACGATCGTGACGACTGCGAACACCGAACCCACCGCCGTCCCAGGCACCACCGAGCCCAGGCTCGGTGAGGAGTTGCTGAAGGTCACCGGCCTGACGAAACACTTCCCGATCCGCAAGGGCGTGCTGCAGCGGCAGAGTGGTGCGGTTCAGGCTGTCGACGGCCTGAACTTCACCGTCACCCGCGGCGAGACCCTGTCGCTGGTGGGGGAGTCGGGGTGTGGCAAGACCACCACCGGCCGGCTGCTGACCCGGCTGCTGGAGCCCACGTCCGGCCAGATCATCTTCGAGGGCCGCGACATCAGTCATCTGTCCGAGGGCCGGATGCGTCCGCTGCGTCGCGACGTGCAGATGATCTTCCAGGACCCGTACGGTTCGCTGAACCCGCGGCACACGGTCGGCAAGATCGTCGGGGCGCCGTTCAAGCTGCAGCACGTGAAGACCGAGCACGGCGTGAAGAAGGCCGTGCAGGGGCTGCTCGAGCTGGTCGGCCTGAGCCCGGAGCACTACAACCGCTACCCGCACGAGTTCTCCGGCGGTCAGCGGCAGCGCATCGGCATCGCCCGTACGCTCGCCCTCCGCCCGAAGCTGATCGTCGCCGACGAGCCGGTGTCCGCGCTGGACGTGTCGATCCAGGCCCAGGTGGTCAACCTGCTGGAGGACCTGCAGGACGAGTTCGACCTGACGTACGTGATGATCGCGCACGACCTGTCCGTCGTACGGCATGTGTCGGACCGGGTCGCGGTGATGTACCTCGGCAAGATCGTCGAGCTCGCGGACCGGAAGAGCCTGTACGAGCAGCCGATGCACCCGTACACGGTGGCGCTGCTCTCGGCCGTCCCGGTCCCGGACACCAAGCGCAAGACCAAGCAGGAACGCATCCGCCTCCAGGGCGACGTCCCCAGCCCCATCAACCCACCCGCAGCCTGCCGCTTCCACACCCGCTGCTGGAAAGCCCAGGAAATCTGCCGCACCACCGAGCCACCGCTGCTGCAGTTGGCTCCGGGCCACCAGGCCGCCTGCCACTTCCCCGAAAACCAACCGCAGGACAAGCCCGTAGCCCCGGCCCCCAGCTCAGACACCAAGCCCAGCTGAAGTCGGCGGCCGATGTCGTCCGCTCCCCGGCTCCTCGAAACCGTCATACGGATCGACGTCACAGCGCTGCGCAGCGACCTTGTGCTCGTCTCGGCGCTGCGAGCCGAAGCTGACCGCACCGGCCAATCTCAGCAGATGATTCTGCGGCAGGCGTTGGCTATCCACCTTGGGTTGGTCGATCGAGACGACCGTTTCTGACGATCGCTCGGTCCCGCCTCCGTGTGCGGACCGCCAGGCCCTCACGATTGGGCGGCGGGGCCCTGCGTCCACCGGGAAGGCGGGAATGAGCGGTCATTGTGATGGGCTGGCGGTCCGGTGTCAGCCGGAGATCTTCGTGGTCGTGGAGGGCAGGGCGGTCTGGCCGGTGGTGAAGTGGCTCCACAGGGCGAAGTTCAGGGGCTTGTGACGTGGTGCGCTGCTTTCGACCAGGCTGACGGTCTTGGTGGTGCCGTCGGGGTTGTTGATGGTGCGGGTCGCGCCGAAGGTTAGTTGGAAGCGGGAGGTGCCGGTGCGCTGCTCGGGTGGGGTGGAGGTCGGCGGGATGATCTCGTCATGGCGAGCTTGTAGGTGTGGCGGTACGGCGCGGCCGCCTTCTCGAGGGTTTGGTCGAGTACGACGCCGGCCGCGGGGATGGAGACGATCAGGCCGTAGGCGCCGTTGGCATAGCGGGTGTTGAGTAGGTAGACCGGCGTGGTCTCGCCCTGCAGGTTGGTCGACGTACCGCCGCCGACGTGCGATTCGGCTGGGCATGCTGCCGGGCCTTGCGCACGTACGACGGAGCTCGCGCAGGTCGGGAAGTCCTTGTTGTTCAGGGAAATCGACGGGTCCCAGAGGAACACGAACCGCCGGGCCGCAGCCGGTGTGGTTCCGCCCCAGCCGTCCACGCGCAACGGCGTGACGATCTCCGAGTGGGCCGCAGCGCCCGTACGAACCGGCCAACTCAACCCACCCCGGACGAAAGCTCACCGAAAATGCCGCCGGCATGACCTGTTCCTGCCACGTGGTACCTCTGGGCGTATGGCTTCGATGCTGGACCATCTTGTGTTCGCTACTCGCGACCTTTCTGCCGCCGTGGAGCGATTCGCCGTTGCCACCGGGGTTCAGCCGGTCGAAGGGGGACGGCATGAGGGCCGGGGGACCCGGAACTATCTCGTCGGGCTCGGGCCTACGTCGTACCTCGAGATCATCGGGCCCGATCTCGAACGGCCGGGGACGCAGCCCGCGTGGTTCGGGATCGACGAGCTGACAGCCGACAAGCTGGTCACCTGGGCGGTCCGGCCGGACGACATCGACGCAGCCGTGATCGCGGCCAGGGAAGCCGGCGTGGACCTCGGGGCGGTCCTGCCGATGAGCCGGGCGACACCAACCGGCGAGTTGTTGAGCTGGCGGCTTGCGTTGGCGGATCCTCCGCCGTACGACGGGATTGTGCCGTTTGTGATCGATTGGGGCTCGAGCCGGCACCCGGCTGCGTCTGGGCTGCCGAGTGCCGAACTGGTCGAGTTCAGCGCGACGTATCCGCGGCCTGGCGACGTCGGCGCCGTACTGGATGCGCTCGATGTGAGCCTGCCGGTGGCTGCTGGGGAGGCTGGGTTGCGGGCCGTGGTGGCCGGGCCGGGAGGGAGCTGCACGTTGCGGTGAGAGCTCACTGAGTGTCGCAACAGCCACTCCGGTGGGCGTCGTTCGACAATGTCGAACGACTGGCGTTGTGCCGCTCCGCTAACGCTCTTAGATTCCAGCCAGCCGTGGTCGTCACGGCTCGCTAGAGGGGAAGGGAGGCAGCGGGGACATGGCAGAGACCGAAGCGGTCAAGGAGAAAACCCTACTGAGGGAATGTTCTGCCGAGCTGGCCGGTACGTTCATCCTGATCCTGTTCGGCTGCGGCGTCGTCGCCCAGGTGGTGGCGGGCGGGATCGGGGATCACGACTCGATCGCGTGGGCGTGGGGGCTCGGTGTGATGCTGGGTATCTACACCGCGGGCCGGATGACTGGTGCGCATCTGAATCCGGCGGTGACGATCGCGCTGGCGGCGTTCCGCGGGTTCAGCTGGAAGAAGGTGCTGCCGTACTCGGTGGCACAGTTCCTCGGAGCGTTCCTGGCGGCGCTCGTGGTTCGCTGGAACTACACCGAGGCACTGAACAAGTTCGACCCCGGGCTCACCGTCAAGAGCCAGGGGGTGTTCTCCACCCTGCCGGGTAACGGCGCGGATATCGGCGTCCACATGTGGGGCGGTTTCCGGGACCAGATCATCGGTACGGCGATCCTGATGTTCGTCATCCTGGCGATCACCGACCTGCGCAACACGGCTCCCGCGGCGAACATCGCGCCGTTCGTCGTCGGCCTCCTGGTGGTCGGCATCGGAATGGCGTGGGGTACCAACGCGGGGTACGCGATCAACCCCGCGCGTGACTTCGGCCCGCGGCTGGCCTCCTTCTTCACCGGGTACGGAGGGGCCTTCAAAGATCAATTCGGGGATCTCTATTTCTGGGTGCCGATCGTGGCACCGATCATCGGCGCCCTGGTCGGCGCGTTCCTGTACGACCTGCTGGTCGGCCGCAACCTGCCGATCTCGGACGAGGAAGAGCCCGGCCAGATCCCGGAGGAGGAGAGGGCGGCATGAGCATCGTTTGTGAGGAGAGGACTTTCCATGGCTGACTTCGTCGGTGCCGTCGACCAGGGCACCACGAGCACCCGCTTCATGATCTTCGACCATTCCGGCAACGAGGTGGGCATCCACCAGCTGGAGCACGAGCAGATCCTGCCGCAGGCCGGCTGGGTCGAGCACAACCCGGTGGAGATCTGGGAACGCACCAGCTCGGTGATCCGGACCGCGATGAACGCGCAGGGACTGCAGGCGAGCGACCTGGCGGCGCTCGGCATCACCAACCAGCGCGAGACCGCTGTGGTGTGGAACCGCAAGACCGGCCGGCCGTACTACAACGCGATCGTCTGGCAGGACACCCGGACCGACCGGATCGCCTCCGCGCTCGAACGCGAGGGCAAGGGCGACGTGATCCGGCAGAAGGCCGGCCTGCCGCCCGCGACGTACTTCTCGGCCGGCAAGGTGCAGTGGATCCTGGAGAACGTCGACGGGGTCCGCGAGGCCGCCGAGGCCGGTGACGCCGTCTTCGGCAACACCGACACCTGGCTGCTGTGGAACCTCACCGGCGGGACGGACGGCGGCGTACACATCACCGATGTGACGAATGCCAGCCGGACCATGCTGATGAACCTGGAGACGCTCGACTGGGACGACGAGCTGATCTCGTTCTTCAACATCCCGCGGTCGATGCTGCCCGAGATCCGGCCGTCGTCGGATCCGAACAAGTACGGCGAGACGCTGGCCAACGGCCCGCTCGGCGGGGTCGTGCCGCTGACCGGCGACCTCGGCGACCAGCAGGCGGCGACTGTCGGTCAGGTCTGCTTCAACCCGGGCGAGGCCAAGAACACCTACGGCACCGGCAACTTCATGCTGCTGAACACCGGCACAGAGCTGGTCCGCTCGAAGGCCGGCCTGCTCAGCACGATGTGCTACAAGTTCGGCGACGAAGCGCCGGTCTACGCCCTCGAGGGATCGATCGCGGTGACTGGGTCCGCGGTGCAGTGGCTGCGCGACCAGCTCGGCATCATCTCCGGTGCGAGTGAGACCGAGACGCTGGCCCGGCAGGTCGCGGACAACGGTGGCGTGTACTTCGTGCCCGCCTTCTCCGGCCTGTTCGCGCCGTACTGGCGTTCGGACGCCCGCGGCGCGATCGTCGGGCTGTCGCGGTTCAACACCAACGCTCACCTGGCCCGCGCAACACTGGAAGCGATCTGCTACCAGAGCAAGGACGTGGCAGACGCGATGGAGAAGGACTCCGGCGTGAAGCTCGAGGTGCTCAAGGTGGACGGTGGAGTCACCGCGAACGAGCTCTGCATGCAGATGCAGGCCGACATCCTCGGCGTCTCGGTGAGCAAGCCGGTCGTCGCGGAGACGACCGCACTCGGGGCGGCGTACGCGGCCGGCCTGGCCGTCGGGTTCTGGAAGAACAAGGACGAACTCGTGCAGAACTGGAACGAGGACAAGCGGTGGGAGCCGCAGTGGGACGACGACCAGCGGGCCAAGGGGTACGCGGGCTGGCAGAAGGCCGTCCAGCGCACGCTCGACTGGGTCGACGTCGACTGATCACGTAGGTAGAAGGAAGGGTTGAGCACTGTGGGTGTAGTGGCTCTGTCGCCGCAAACGAGGGCCGCGGCCATCGACGCGATGGCCGACGGGCGGGAACTGGACGTCCTGGTGATCGGTGGCGGGGTGGTCGGCACAGGCTCGGCACTCGACGCCGCGACCCGGGGCCTGACCACCGGACTGCTGGAGGCCCGCGACTTCGCGAGCGGTACCTCCAGCCGGTCCAGCAAGTTGATCCACGGCGGGCTGCGCTACCTGGAGATGCTCGACTTCCGTCTGGTGCACGAGGCGTTGCAGGAGCGCGGCCTGCTCCTGCAACGCCTGGCACCACATCTGGTGAAGCCGGTGCCGTTCCTCTACCCATTGCAGCACCGGTGGTGGGAGCGGTTCTACGCCGGCGCCGGTGTTGCGCTGTACGACGGCATGGCCGTCAGCTCGGGCCTCGGCGCCGGGCTGCCGATCCACCGGCACCTGACCCGGCGCGGCGCGATGCGGCTGGTCCCATCGCTCAAGAAGTCCGCGCTCGTCGGCGCCTTGCAGTACTACGACGCCCAGGTCGACGACGCCCGGCACACGATGGAGCTCGCTCGTACGGCGGCGTCGTACGGCGCTCATGTGGCGAACCGGGTGAAGGTGACCGGGTTCCTGCGCCAGGGCGAGCGGGTGACCGGGGTGCAGGCGAAGGACCTGGAGAGCGGTCGCGAGTTCGAGGTCCGGGCCAAGCAGGTGGTGAACGCGACGGGCGTGTGGACCGACGACACGCAGGCGATGGTGGGGGAGCGCGGCCAGTATCACGTCCGTGCCTCGAAGGGGATCCATCTCGTCGTGCCGAAGGACCGGATCCAGTCCAGCAGCGGGATGATCCTGCGCACCGAGAAGTCGGTGCTGTTCATCATCCCGTGGGGCCGGCACTGGCTGATCGGCACCACCGACACCGACTGGAACCTCGACAAGGCGCACCCGGCGGCGACCAGCAAAGACATCGAGTACCTGCTCGACCACGTCAACGCCGTCCTGACCACGCCGCTCACCCGGGAGGACGTGGAGGGCGTGTACGCCGGACTGCGGCCGCTGCTCGCCGGTGAGTCGGAGAGCACATCCAAGCTGTCCCGCGAACACGTCGTCGCACATGCCGCGCCGGGGCTGGTAGTGGTTGCCGGCGGCAAATACACGACGTACCGGGTGATGGCCAAGGACGCGATCGACGCCGTCGCCAACGCACTCGACGGACGAGTGCCGAAGTGCGTCACCAAGAACATCCCACTCGTCGGCGCCGACGGCTACCACGCGCTGTGGAACCAGCGGCACCTGATCGCGCAGCGCTCCGGCCTGCACGTCGCCCGGATCGAGCACCTGCTCAACCGGTACGGCGCTCTGGTCGAAGAGGTGCTGGAACTCGTCGAGGAGGACCCGTCGCTCGGCGAGCAACTGCCGGGCACACAGGACTACCTGAAGGCCGAGATCGTCTACGGCGCCAAGGCGGAGGGTGCCCGGCATCTCGACGACATCCTGGCCCGCCGGACCCGGATCTCGATCGAGGCCTGGGACCGGGGCGTGGGCGCCGCCGAAGCCGCGGCACGGTTGGTGGCTCCGATCCTCGGCTGGGACGAGGCGACGATCGAGCGCGAGGTGTCGTTCTACCTGCGCCGGGTCCAGTCCGAACGCGACTCCCAGGACCAGCCCGACGACGAGTCCGCCGACAAGGTTCGCTTGGAGGCCCCGGACATCGTGTCGCCGGCCTGACCTCTGGACTGTCGCAGCCCTTCCGTGGCTTACTCGAGGTGAGCCACGGGAGGGGTGATTATGGGGCTGGAAGCAACAAGTCGGCAGATGTTCGTCACCACGGGGATCGCGGGCCTGGCCGGCCTGGTCCTGGTGGCGGTCAGTCAGGCGCTGGTTCAGGTCGGTGGTGCCGAGCCGGAGTTCGACGCACCGGCGGCAGAAATCCAGCGCTTCCTCGAGGCACGCAACGAGACGTTATATGCCATCGGCACCGTCCTGGGGTTGCTCGCCGTGGTGGCGCTTGGCTTCTTCGTGGCCGGCGTATCGACTGTTCTGCGCGAGGTCGAGGACCGGCCGGCCTGGCGTTCGGCCGTCGCGCTCGTCTTCGGGATCGTCTTCGTGGCGCTGCTGATGAGCCCGGGCTGGGAGCTCGCGGCCTACCGGATCGACGACGGCGTGGATCCGCAGATCGCCCGCTATGCCTTCGATATGGGCAACCTGGGCTTCGCCAACAGCTGGGTCGCGCTGGCCGGGTTTCTGACCGCGGCCGGCTGGATCACCCTCGAATCGCGGTCTCTGCCGCAGTGGCTCGGCTGGCTGGCGATTGTCGCGGCTGTCGGCTTCGTCGCCGGCCGCGCGTTCTGGACCACCCCGATCTGGTTGATCCCGTATTCGCTCTTCTGGGTCTGGGTCGTCGTACTGAGTATCCAGCTGATCCGGGGGCGTATCCTCGCCCGGTGAGACCGGTACGGATCGGCGTCCAGTTGGCGCCACAACGGGCGTCGTACGCCGACATCCGGCGCGCCGCCGCCGAGGTCGAGGCGCTCGGGGCGGACATCCTCTTCACCTGGGACCACTTCTTGCCGCTCGGCAAGGTTGCTGACGGCAAGCACTTCGAGGGGTGGTCGATTCTCGGTGCCTGGGCCGAGCAGACTTCGCGGATCGAGCTCGGCGTTCTGGTGAGCTGCAACAGCTACCGCAACCCCGATCTGCTCGCGGACATGGCGCGGACCGTCGATCACATCAGCGGCGGCCGGGTCGTGTTCGGGATCGGCGCAGGCTTCAAGGAGCGGGAGTTCCTCGAGTACGGCTACGAGTTCCCGTCTGCCGGCCGGCGGGTGGCCGAGTTGGCCGCTGCGCTGCCGCGGATCTCGGCGCGGCTCGCCGTACTGAACCCGTCGCCGGTCCGCAAGCTGCCGATCCTGATCGCCGGCGGCGGCGAGCAGAAGATGCTCCGCGTGGTCGCCCGCCACGCCGACATCTGGAACACCTTCGCCGAGGGCGAAGACTTCGCCCGCAAAACCGCGCTCCTCGACCAGTACTGCGCCGAGCTCGGCCGGAACCCCTTAGAAATCGAACGCTCCGTCCACGTAGGCGGCGACCCACGCCTCTCCGGACCAGAGTTGCTAGACGCCGGCGCCACCCTCTTCACCCTCTCCACCAGCGGCCCCGACTACAACCTCGACACCGCCCGCCAATGGATCACCTGGCGCGACTCACAAAACTGAGGCAATCAGGGCGGTTCCCGGGGCGGTTCGGCCGCCTGGGCCTGGGGTGGGGGTGACGTCGGCTGCTGTGAGGGCTTCGCCGCATTCTGAGCAGGAGACGGTTGGGGTGGTGGTTTTGCCGCAGGTGGTGTGGGTGAAGCGGAGGGGTTGGCCGGCTGGTGGTGTGGCCCAGCGGTCGCCCCAGGCGGTGAGGGCCAGCAGGATGGGGATCAGCTCGCGGCCGGCCTCGGTGAGGCTGTAGGCGTAGCGAACCGGGTTCTCCTGGTACGCCGTACGCGCGACCAGGCCGCCGTTCATCAGCGTGCCGAGGCGATCGGTGAGCAGGTTGCGGGAGATTCCGAGGTCGGTGACGAGCTGGTCGAACCGGTCGAGGCCCAGGTACAGATCGCGCAGGACAAGGGGTGTCCACCAGTCGCCGATGACCTCCAGGGACTGAGCGAGTGAGCAGTGCATCGAGGCGAAGCTGGTGTTCCGCATGTCACCATCGTAGTCAGTTGCGTCATTGAACTCACCATCCCTAGGGTGGTGGTGACTGCTGATGAGAGGGGACTCATGTACCACCGGTTCGTGGCGGCGCAGGTGCGGAAGGCGTTCGCCGAGATCAGCAAGGGCAACTGGGAGGCGATGGTCGCCGGGATGGCGCCGTCGTTCACCTACCGCTTCTACGGCGACCATGCGCTGGCGGGGGAGCGGCACACGCACGACGCGCTGCGGCGGTGGTGGGAGCGGTGCTTCCGGTTGTTGCCGAACACCCGCTTCGACGTGCAGGACGTCCTCGTCGCGGGCTGGCCGTGGGACACCCGCGTCGCCACCGCCGTGACGGTCGACGTCGGCGTTGTCGACGGCTCCCGCTACCAGAACGTCGTACACCAGTTCCTGCGGATGAAGTGGGGCAAGATCACCGAGGTCCGGACACTCGAGGACACCGCCGTACTCGAGAAGACCCTCGACCGCCTCGCAGCCGCCGGCTTCGAGGAAGCCCACGCGGCCCCCATCACGGACAGCTGAGGTCGTCAGGTCGAGTCGGGTGCTGGGACGCGATGCGTCCCGGTGGGGTCGACGTGGAAGACGAAGCCGTGGGGTGTGGTCCATTCGAGGGTTGTGGGGTCGAGGCGGCGTACTTTCCAGCGGCCGTGGGTTTTGAGCCGGTGGTGGAACCGGGTGATCGGTGCGAGGTTGGTGGTGCTGGTCTGCTCGGTTGGGCCTTGGGGGTTGTAGGGCTGGATGTGGTCGAGGTCGGTGGTGGTGGTGGTCTCGGTGGTGCCGTAGGGGAATTGTTCGGCGGGGTGGATGAGTTTGACGCGTTCGCGGATGCGGTCGGGGATTTCGTAGGCGTCGACGGCGATGGGGTGGTTGAGGTCGATGACGGGTTTGACGACGTAGGGTCCGTGGCCGATGAGTTCGGTGAGTTGGGCGGCGAGGTGCGGGCCGAGTTCCTCGACGCGCAGGACGCCGGTGCCGGTGGCGAGGGTGTGGTCGGTGAGGTGCACATAGATCTCGGTCTTTCCCGGCCGCAACCGACCACCACCCGCGCGACCGCCGGTGCCACGGGTACCTGAGGACATCGCGGTCCCGTCAGCGGACATGGGTGTTCCGCGAGAGGGCATAGATGTCCCGTCGGTGGGCATGGGTGTCCCGTCGGACAGACCGGAGCGCTTGGGTGTCCCGTCGGCAGGTATCAGGCGTCCGTCAGAGAGCGTGCGGGTTCCATCGGAGGGCACGGGTGTCCCGCCGGAGGCGGCAGGTGTGCCGTCGGCGTGCCTGGAGGTTCCGTCGGAGAGTCTGGGTGTCCCGCCGGAGGGCACGACGGCTCCACCAGAGGGCAGACGTGTCCGGTCGGGGGGCATGGGAGTGCCGTGCATGGTGCCGGTGGCTCCAGGGCGGTCGCTGTTAGCGTGAGCCGCACGCGGGGTGGCGTGGGCGTCGTGCTTGATCTGGGCCAGCCGGGCCTGGAGCGCGCGCCATGCGGCCGAGTCCATCGGCTCTCCGGCGTCGTCGTCGGCGTGTGATCCGTCTGGGTTGTCCCAGGGTTCGGGGATGGGGCTGGGGGTGTCGAGGGGGTCGGGCAGGTCGGTTTGGCTGGGGTGGGGTGCGTCGCGGTCGGCTTCCTCGTCCGGGCCGGGCTCACACCAGTGGGTCTCCCACCCATCCAGTCGCTCCTCATCGGCGGTGGCGGCATCCGCGGCCGGGCGCAGTCGTCCGCCGAGGTAGTTGCTCGGGGCGATGATCGGGGCAACGCCAAACCCGCCGGGTGTGGCGTCTGAGTCGCCGGGATTGGTTGCCGGCGGCACCGGGTTGGATGCGCCGGCGCAGGGGGTGTCGTCGAGCATGGTGGCGTGCTCTGCGGGGTTGGTCGTCGGAGACCCAGGGCGGGATGCATCAGCCGAAGGAGCGGTGGCGGTGGCGGGCTGCGGCATCGCGCCGTCGTCGACGTCGGTGCCGGTGCCGATGCAGGCGCTGGCGTCATCCTCGGTGTCGGTGGGCGCGTCGGCGTCATCCTCGGTGTCGGTGGGCGCGTCGGCGTTGTCCCCTGCGTCGAGGGTGGCCTCGGTGTCGTCCTCGGCGTGGGCGTCGCCGTCTTCCGCACTGGCGTCGTCGGGCTGGGCGGTGGATTGGGCGTGGTGGGCTTGGGCTTGGAGGAGGAGTTGTTCGGTGTAGCGGGGGTCGGCGATGATGCCGACGGCTTCGGCGCGGCGTGCGTTGAGGGAGCGGGTGTCGCCGAAGACCTTTAGGGCCTCGGCGATGCCGTCGATGGTGGCGTCGTAGCGCTTCGCGTTGCCGGTGGAGGTGCGGATGTAGATGGTGGTGGTGCCGTGGTCGCTGCCACGGGCGACGAAGACGCCGCGTTCACGAGCCTTCTGTTCGGCCTCCGCCCGTGCGGCCGCGGCGTCGGCGTGGAACCGGGCCGCGGTGATGATCTTGTCCAGCCGGTACGGCGTGATCGTGTCCACGATGCCGGCGACGCGTTGGTCGACGTAGCGGGCGGCGTCTTCGGACAGTTTCAGGCAGGCGGCGGCGATCTGCCGCGCCTTCCACGGCGTCGCCTCACCCGAGCGGACCTTGGCCCAGATGAACGGGAACCGGTGCCGCAGTGCGAGGGCCTCGCCGATCAGCCGTGCCGCGACACCGGTGGACACCCCGACCACCACACCGAACTCGGCGGGGGCGAACTCGGCGATCTCCGGGCAGCCGTCGCCGCCGAGCACGATCGCGCGTTCGCGGCCGCCGGAGGATGTGCGTCCGGGGCGGGTCGGGCACTTGTCGGGGTGGAAGCGGTCGGCGTAGAGCTGGGCGTGTTCGAGGAGCCGCGCGTCGACCCGGTTGGCCGCGGCGCGGTGGTCGGCGGCGGACTCGAGTAGGTCGGCCGTCGACAGCGAGGTCAGATCTCCTTCGAACATGTGTTCGATCTTACGCGACCCGGATCGTGCCTGCCAAGTCGCCGATCTACCCAGAATCCCTTATCCACAAGGGGAAACATCACACTCCAAGACCCCGCCGAAACGGATATGCGAGAGGTGGTTGCTGTGCCATCAGTGGATCCACGGTCAGCCCGGGGTGAGCATGGTGCCCGTTGAGGGGCTCAAGCGGCGGTGCGGGGCGGTGAGAAGACGCTCCGCCTGCTGTGGCTGCGGTGGCAGGGCGCGCCGGCCGTCCTGCAGGCAGCGCTCCCGCCTCACGCAGGTCCCCACCGCCCTCGCCCCGGTTGCCATGCGGGATGAAGGCTGGAAGAGATCGAAGCCAAACCATCGTCCTCGAGCAACCCGCGGACCATGGTCTTGGAGGTACTAGCCGCCCAGATCGTCACGCTCGGGGGAGTGCCCGGTCAGCGTCGCGCCGAGCTGGCGCGTCGCTACGGTGCCGACTTGGAGGTGGCGTGCTCCGCCTCGACGCCGAGCCCAATGGATTCACCAGCCCGCAGGTACGCCGCAGACGTCGTCGGGCTCACGATCGCCGGTTCTTCCCCCGGCGGGTCATGCACCTTCAGCAGATCATGTGCGGCTCGTGTAAGTCACCTCGTGGATGGTCGTAGCTTCGGCGAGGGATTGCAGGCCGAGGGTGCGGCCGGTGAAGCCGCCGGCTACTTCGGTGGAGAGGTAGCGGCCGTCGAAGCGGGTCAGCTCTTTGTACGTCGTTCCAGTGATGAAGCCGAGTTCGATGTCGTCGGGGCCGCCGAAGGTCGGCTCCTTCGCGGTGATTCGTAGCGTCACCGGACCGGTGACCGGGGCAGAGGCGAGTTCTTGTTCGAGTGGGCCGATTCGGAGGCGGGCGACGACGCGGTCGGGGGAGAGGTCGAGCGAGCACCAGTGCCGGTCGTCCAGCCGGAGCACCTGCCGGAAGTTGCTGGGGGCAACTGTCACGCTGAACGACCACGCCTCGTCCCGGGCGCGTACGGCGAGCAGGCCGCCCGGCAACAGCTGACCGTCTTTGACGAGCTCCGACGGGTTCGCATCGGGCGAGATCCACCGTGGGTGCAGCCCTGCGAGATCATCCGTAAAGGAGTGGTCGACGGCCGCTACGTCGTACCGAGATTCGTCGTACGTCGGCCAGCCGTCGGACCAGGTGATCCCGGCCAGGAAGGTCTCGCGGCCGTTGGTGTGGAAGAGCGGCGTACCGCCGCGGGCGCGGACGCCGAGGAAGACAGCGGCCCAGGTGCCGTCGGGGAGTTCGACCAGGTCGGAGTGGCCGACGTTCTGGATCGGCTCGCGGGTGCTGCGGTGGGAGAAGATCGGGTTGCCGGGTGCCCCTTCGAAGGGGCCGGTGATCGAGCGGGAGCGGGCGATGGAGACGCTGTGGCCGCGTTCGGTGCCGCCTTCCGCGATCAGCAGGTACCACCAGCCCTCGCGGTGATACAGATGCGGCGCCTCCGGATACTGGAGACCCGTGCCCGACCACATCCGCCTCGGCTCCTCGAGGAGGATCCCGGCGACCGGGTCAACCGACGCTTGCATGATGCCTGCGGACGTCGTCCAGGTGAGGTAGCAGCGGCCGTCCAGGTCCCAGGCGAGATCGGGATCGATGCCGCCGGCATCTTCCACGAAGACCGGGTCGGTCCATGGTCCGCGCGGATCCTCGGCGGTCACGATCAGCTGGCCCTTGGCCTGCGACACGTTAGTCGTCACCAGCCAGAACCGTCCGTCGTGGAACCGCAGCGTCGGGGCGTAGATCCCCCGGCTGGCGCCGATGCCGATCTCCAGTTGGCTCGGCCGGTCGAGGATGTTGCCGAGCTGCTCCCAGTGGATCAGGTCGCGGCTGTGGAACAGCGGTACGCCGGGGAAGTACTCGAAGGACGAGGTGGCGAGGTAGTAGTCGTCGCCGACCCGGCAGATGCTCGGGTCAGGATAGAAGCCGGCAATGACGGGCGTGGTGGTCGTCACCTGATGCAGTTAAGCGCATAACATCGGATCAATCAAGAAATTCAGCAGCCGCAGCTGGTGCCCAGGACGAAGGGCGCGTGGAGCTGCGCCGGGTCGGGCTGGGCGGTGCCGTCGAGTAGGCCGGCCAGGATTCGTACGGCGCTGCGCCCGATCTCCTCCATCGGCTGCCGGACCGTGGTCAGCCGTGGCGTGGCGAACTGCCCGGCCAGTATTCCGTCGAAGCCGGTGACCGCGACCTGCCCCGGTACGTCGATGCCCGCGGCAACCAATGTGTCGATCGCGACCAGTGCCTCCTGGTCGGTCGAGCACACGAACACGTCCGGCAGTTCGTCGAGATACCCGCGTACGACGCTCTCCGTACCGGCGTCTTCACCCGGCTGGCTGTGCGCCGGCTCCGGAACGGGCAGGCCGGCCGTGGTGAGTGCGGCCGCGAAACCGTCGTACCGGGAGCTGAACTCCGGCAGGCGACTCTGACCGAGGTAGACGAAGCGGCGGAAACCGTGGACCTGCAGGAGATGTTCGGTCAGCTCGGTCATGCCGGTGCGGTTGTCGACCGCGACAGTGTGGACGTCGTCGCCGGCGATGCCGCTGCCGAGCTCGACAACCGGGATCCGCTTCGACACCTGGATGATCGCCTCGCTTGGAGCCGAACCGGCGAATGCGATCAGCCCGTCGACGCGGCCGGCGATGTCGATCACCGCCGGCAGGTCGCCGTCCTTGTGGCCGGCGCCGAGCATCAACGCGTACCCGCGGCGGCGGCACTCGAGCTGGACGCCCCGCTGAACTACGTCGACGTACAGCGGGAAGTGTCGTAGATCGGCCTCGCCGGGGTCGAGCTGATAGTCGAACGAGTACAGCCCGATCGCCCCAGCGGTCCCCTTGGCCAGCCCGCGTGCACTCGCACTCGGGACGTACCCAATCGCAGCAGCCGTCGCCAGCACCAGCTCACGAGTCGACTGCTTCACCCGGCCCGGCTGGCTGAAGGCGAACGACACCGTCGCCGTCGAGACGCCGGCTCGCGCGGCGACGTCGTACACGGTCGGCCGTCGTCCCATGGGGTGCAGTGTAGGCGGGAGGACCGGTGATGGCCGGTCCTCCTCGAAAAGCTTGCCTGACCCCGGCCGGTGGCATGCTGCCGCAAGTCCGGATGCGGAGAGATCGGGAGACCTGATGTCAGAACTCGGACCGGTGCGACGACTGCTCCGGACACCCGCGCAGCGGGCCGACGACAAGGCTCGGCGGCAGCAGGAGCGCCTCGATCGGCTGCTGGGGGTGGCCGGGCAGATCGCCTCGCGAGTGGTGGAGTTGAGCGGAGCCGAGGATCCGGGGTACGACAACATCCGGGCGAGCGTCTTCACCGCGATCAGGTCGAATTCTCGCGTTGTCTCCACGCCGAACCGCCACATAGCCATGCCGCGGCGCGATTTGGAGCTGCTGGGCGAGCTGACCGCCCGGAGCTCGGGCGAGCAGGATCGGGCGGCGGTCGACGCGCAGCGCGATGCGCTGTTCAGGTTGGTCAGCACGGTTGCGGAGGGAGCGGAAACACCCTTGCGGGACAACGCACCACGCAGCCGGTTGCGATACAGCCGGGAGGACGACAGGCAGCCTGTGTGGGAGTTCCACGAGACGGTCAACCGGATCTGGGTAAATGAAAACTTCGGCCGCCTGGTCAACCGGCTGCAGACCGCGGGGATCGTAGACGACAGGACCGCCAGTGATCTGGACCAGCCTCCGCGCAAGCTGACGGAGAACGAGCAGGTCGTCAACGGTTTCCTCGATCGCATGAGCGAGAAGGCCGGGATGGACTCGGTGGCCTTCGTGGAGATGGTTCACCTCGCACCGAGAAATCAGAAGTCGTGGCAGATTGCCGGCGCGCTGATGAGGAACTCGCCCCTTCGGGAACTTCCGGGGGACAAGGGTCGCGAAGCTCGCGAGAAGCTCAGTACGGCGATCGACAGGCAGGTGCCCAGCCTGCAGTGGCCTGCGGGGCGGAGGCAGCAGGACGTGGGTTACAGTCCGGCGTCTGTAAGCGGACGCGCGACTGAGAGGGTCCTGTCGGCGCTGGCAGAGCTCGAGGAGGATATGGCGCCCGCGGATCCGACGGTGCAGTTGGTTCAGATCTTCGACTACCGGCAAGGCATGGCGAGCCCCGGGAGCGCGTCCACGGCACACGTGAGTGGGGACGGAGCTGCCTCGGGTGCTCACCCGACTGCCAAGAAGGACCGCGGGCCGCAGGGCATCGGGTGATTACTGGTCCGGGCGGATCCAGTTGAAGGTGCGTTGGACCGCGGCTTTCCAGTTGGCGTACTCCGTCTCGCGGCGGGCCGGGTCCATGTGCGGCAGCCATTGGCCGGCGCGGTGCCAGTTGCTGCGGAGTCCTTCAAGGTCGGGCCAGTAGCCGACGGCCAGCCCTGCTGCGTACGCCGCACCGAGTGAGACGGTCTCGGTGACCATCGGGCGTACCACCCGGACGTCGAGGAGATCGGCCAGGAATTGCATCAGCAAATTGTTGGCCGTCATTCCGCCGTCGACCTTCAATGCGGTCAGCGCAATCCCGGAGTCGGCATTCATCGCGTCGACCACCTCGAGCGTCTGGAACCCGGTCGCCTCCAGCACCGCCCGAGCCAAGTGGCCTTTGGTGATGTAGCCAGTCAGGCCGGCGATCACACCACGGGCCTCGCTGCGCCAATGCGGGGCGAACAGGCCGGAGAACGCCGGCACGATGTAGGCGCCACCGTTGTCCTCGACGGTCCGGGCGAGCGTCTCGATCTCGGCGGCGGTGTGGATCAGCCCGAGCCCGTCACGGAACCACTGCACCAGCGAGCCGGTCACCGCCATCGAGCCTTCCAGCGCGTACGACGCAGGCTCGTCGCCGATCTGGTAAGCGACAGTGGTGAGCATCCCGTGCTTCGAGCGAACGATCTCCTGGCCGGTGTGCAGCAGCAGGAACGATCCGGTGCCGTACGTGCACTTCGCCTCACCGGCGCTGAAGCAGGTCTGCCCGAACAGCGCGGCCTGCTGGTCGCCGAGCGCGGCGCCGATGCGTACGCCGGGCAGCACCTCGGTCGCGGTCGCGAACACCCCGGAAGACGGCCGGATCTCGGGCAGCACTGCCCGCGGTACGTCGAACGCCTCCAGCAACTGGTCGTCCCACTCGAGGGTCTCGATGTTCATCAGCATCGTGCGGCTCGCGTTCGTCACGTCAGTGACGTGCAGACCGCCGTTCGCGCCGCCGGTGAAGTTCCAGATCAGCCAGGTCTCCATGGTCCCGAACAGGACCTCGCCGCGTTCGGCCCGCTGACGCAGCCCCGGCGTGTGGTCGAGCATCCAGCGCAGTCGCGGTGCCGAGAAGTACGTCGTCAACGGCAAGCCGCACAGGTCCTGGAACCGATCGGGTCCCTCGTCACCGGCGAGTTCGGTCACCAGCCGGTCCGTCCGGGTGTCCTGCCAGACCACGGCATTGCCGATCGGCCGGCCGGTCGCGCGATCCCAGAGCAAACTGGTCTCCCGCTGATTGGTGATGCCGATGGCAACGATCTGCGACGGCTCCGCGCCGATCTGCCGAACCGCGGCCGGCACCACCCGGGTCACGTTCCGCCAGATCTCTTCCGCGTCGTGCTCCACCCAGCCCGGCCGCGGAAACAGCTGCCGATGCTCGCGCTGCGCCACCGACACCAGCCGTCCCCGCCGGTCGAACAGGATGCACCTGCTGGAGTTGGTCCCCTGGTCCACCGCCGCGACATATCGCTCGGCCATCAGTTGTCCTCCCGGAGGTCACGACCGATGGCCTCGGCGGTGGCCCGAACCATGCTGACCAGGTCGGGGCGATGGCGGAGGCGGCTGTCGCAGATGCGCTCGATCCTTCCGGTCAGGCCGACGGCACCGACGACCAGGCCGCCGAGGCCTCGGATCGGGGCGGCGATGCCGGCGAGTTCTACGGTGTGCTCCTCGAACTCCGCCGCCCATTCGCGAGCGCGGACCGAGGCCAACTCCTCGGCGAGGCGGGTGGGGTCGACGATCGTTCTGGTCGTGAACGCCTCCAGCTTGCGCGGCCGAGCGGCTCCGCTGGTGTCGAACGCCAGGACGGCTTTACCCAACGCGCATGCGTGCGGCGGAAGCGTCGTACCGACGTCGAGGTCTTGGTCGCTGTCGTCCGGCCGGAAAACGTGGTGTACGACGACGACCTTGCCTTCGACCAGGCGGCCGACGCGGACGACTTCGCCGCTGCGGGAGGCGAGCGAGTCGGCCCAGTTGATCGCGCGGCTGCGCAGCTCGTTCGGGTCGAGGTACGACTCGCCGAGCCGGCCGAACGCATCGCTCAGGTGGTAGTGCGCGCCGCTGTGGTCCTGCTCGACGAACCCCACTTGATGCAGCGTCCGCAAGATCCCGTGCACTGTCGTTTTCGCCAGCCCGAGTGCATTTCCGAGGTCGGCGACGCCCAGACCGTCCGGTGCCGCGGCGAGTAGTCGCAGCACAGCGGCAGCCCTCTCGATGGACTGCACAGTGCCCGGCACACCGGCAGGCTACCTGGGGCTCTACTCTGTGGCGATCGCTCGGAGCACATCGAGTCGCGTCGCGCGACGTGACGGCCACACTGCAGCCAGTACACCGACAACCGCAGCAGCCAGTACGGCGACCAGCAGCTGAAGCACCGGGATGTCGATAACACTCAGCCCGTTGTCGACCATCACGGACTGCACGGATGCGGCAAAGAGGACACCGATCGCCAGTCCGAGCAACGCGCCGAGCAGCGAGATCGCGATCGACTCGACCCGCAGCATCCGGCGCAGCTGCGGCCGGTCCATCCCGATCGCCCGGAGCAGGCCGATCTCGCGGGTCCGTTCGACCACGCCGAGGGCCAGCGTGTTCACGATGCCCAGGATCGCGATCAGGATCGCCAGCGCGAGCAGCATGCCGATCACGCCGGACACGACGTTGATCGGCCCACGGGCCTCCTTGGCGTACGCCTGCTGGTCGCGGACCCGGATCGACGGATAGTCCTTCACCGCGCCGAGGATCGCCTGGGCGACCTGCGTCGTTCCTTGGCTGACGTCGACGTACAGCAGTGAATCGGTCGCCTGGCCGCCGATCGCGTCGTACGTCGCCATGGGAAGGACGATCGCGTTGAGCTGGCGGTTCGGGGTGAGGATGCCGGCGACGGTGAGGCGATGTTTGCCGGTGGACGTGGTCAGGTCGAACGTCTTGCCGACGGACAGCTCGAGTGTCTTCGCCAGGTTGCGGGGGAGAAGGACTCCGTTCAGGGAGCCGCTGTCGAGCTTGGCGGTGATCGGGCCGTCGAGGGTGCCGTCGCTGATACCCCTGACCTGGACCGACGTGGTGCCGACCTTGGCTTGCTCCTGGCGGACCCGGTGGACCGACTGGACGCCGGGGACCTTCGTGATCCGGTCGGCGACCTGCGGGCTGAAGCTCGCCGGCCCGTCGGAGCTGACGACGAGTTCGGAGGTGCCGATCGCGTCGGCGATGCCCTTGTCGACCGATGCTTTCGCCGAGGCGGCGATCACGATCAGCCCGCTGATCAGCGCGACCGAGATCATCAGCGCCGACGCGGTGGCCGACGTACGGCGAGGATTGCGCTCGGCGTTGCGGCGCCCCAGAGTCACCGGCGCCTGGCGACCGAACGGCCACATCAACGCGCGTACGGCGTACCGGCTGATGAGCGGGCTGGTCATGACCACGCCGAGCAGGGTGATCGCGGCGGCGAACGCCATCAGGACCGCGCCGGGCAGCCCGCGAGCCTGCAAGGCGATCAGATAGAACAGCACGGCCATCAGCAGCATGAAGGTGCCGATGACGAGACGGGCGAGGAGGGATCGTTCAGGCAGTGTGGCGTCGTCGCGAAGAGCAGCCATCGGTGGGAGCTTGCCGGCGCGACGAGCCGCCGGGAAGGCCGCGGCGACGGTGATACCGATGCCGATGAAGTAGGAGGCGATGACCGTGGCTGGGGTTACTTGGAGCGCGGTGCTGGGGATGGCGACGTCGAGGCTGCGGTAGAAGAGCTGGATGCCGGCTGCCACAGCGATGCCGACCAGGAGGCCGAGGGTGCTACCGAGCGCGCCGATCACGAGCGCCTCGGCGAGAACAGTGCCGGTGATCTGGCCGCGGGAGGCTCCGATCGCGCGGAGCATCGCGAGCTCGCGGGACCGCTGGGCGACCTGCATCGCGAAGGTGTTGACGATCAGGAACGTTCCGACGAAGAGGGCGACGCCGGCGAACAGCATGAGTACGGTGCTGAAGCCGCCGAATGTGTCGTCGAGCGCGTTCTCGCCGTCGGCGGACACCTCGGCGGCCGTGCGGACTTTGACGTCGTTCCCGGCGACCTTGGCGATCTCCTTGCTGACGACACCGGGGTCGGATCCGGCCGTCAGAGCGACTCCGACGGAGGTCCAGCCGGGTTTGCCGAGCAGCACCCGTTGGGCGGTCGCGGGGTCGAACGTGACCAGCGGCGCGCCGGCGGCCTTTCCGGCACTGACTGGGGTGGTGATCGCGGTGAGCTTGGCGCTGACGGCCCGGGTTGCGGTGACCACCTTGACCTGGTCGCCGACGGCGTACCCCTCCCGAGCCGCCGTCGCGGTGTCAAGTGAGAGCTCGTTCGGTCCCCACGGCGGTGTGCCCTCGAGCAGCTTGAACGGCGCAGTCCGAGCGCTGTAAGGCCACGACGCCCCGAACGTGGCGAGCCCGTGAGTGTTGGTCGGCGTGCCGTCCGGACCGAGGATCTGTACGTCGCTGACGAGCAGCTGCGGGTCCGCACTGGCAACCCCTGGTACGGCGGCAACACGGTCGGCCAGCTCGAAGGGGAGCGTCGGCGGCTGTCCGTTGGTGGCGTTGACCGGGTCGACCGGGGTGACGGTGATGTCCGCCGTACTGCCGGCGAAGTTCTTCTTCAGGGCTGCCGACAAGGTGTCGGTGAACACCATCGCGCCGCTGACGAAGGCGATGCCGAGCAGTACGGCGACCGTGCACAGGACGAAGCGCAGCCGGTGCGCGAGGACGGACCGGAGGCCGAGCTTGAACATCAGCCGGCCACAGCCGGGTCGAGTTGTTTCATCGCGTCGAGCACGGTCTCAGCGGTCGGGTCGAGCAGCTCGGACTGGATCCGCCCGTCGGCGAGGAACAGAACGCGGTCCGCGTACGACGCGGCGGTCGGGTCGTGGGTGACCATGACGATGCTCTGGCCGAAGTCGCGGACGGAGGTGTGCAGAAAGGAGAGGACGTCAGCAGAGGAGCGGGAGTCGAGGTTGCCGGTGGGTTCGTCGGCGAACACGACCTCGGGCCGGGAGACGAGCGCGCGGGCACAGGCGACGCGCTGCTGCTGGCCGCCGGACAGCTCGGACGGTTTGTGACCGAGCCGGTCCTGGAGGCCGATGGTTTCGATCACGGTCTCGAGCCAGGCCGGGTCGGGCTTCCGGCTGGCGAGGTCCAGCGGCAGCGTGATGTTCTCCAGCGCTGTGAGGGTCGGCACGAGGTTGAAGGCCTGGAACACGAAGCCGATCCGGTCCCGGCGGAGCTGCGTCAGCTGTTTCTCCGGGAGCCGCGTGAGGTCCACGTCGCCGACGTACACATGGCCTGCCGTTGGCTTGTCGAGCCCGGCCAGGCAGTGCAGGAGGGTCGACTTACCTGACCCGGACGGGCCCATGATCGCGGTGAAGCGGCCCTTGCCGAACTCGGCGTTCACCTCGGCCAGCGCGTCGACCTGCGTCTGCCCGCCGCCGTACGTCTTCCACAGTCCAACAGCCCGCACCGCCGCCACACTCATGCGACGAACCGTATCCGCTCAGCCGTCCACGCCTACGAGGTCGACTCCGGCGGACTCCGCGACGACCTCCTCGACCGTCCGGGATGGCAGGGGTGGGGGAGTGCCGCCCCAGGCGGGGCAGAGGGCTTTGTGGTCGCACCACTCGCAGAGTGGGCCTGGGCTCGGGCGCCAGTCGCCGGATTCGAGCGCGCGGGTGATCGCCATCCAGAGGGCCGAGACCTTGCGTTCGCAGGCGCGCAGGCCGGCCTCGTCGGGGACGTAGCGGACGATCTCGCCGTTGCCGAGATAGACCAGTTGGAGCATCGCCGGGACCACGCCGCGCAGGCGCCAGAGCACGAGCGCGTAGAACTTCATCTGGAACAGCGCCTTGGCCTCGAAGAACTCCGACGGCGACTTCCCCGTCTTGTAGTCGACCACCCGGATCTCGCCGGTCGGCGCGACGTCGAGGCGGTCGACGTATCCGCGTAGTACGAGGCCTGAGTCCAGTTCGGTCTCGACGTACAGCTCCCGCTCGGCGGGCTCCAGGGCGTTCGGGTCCTCGAGCGTGAAGTACTTCCCCAGCAGTTGGTGCGCCTCGGCCAGCCAGCTCGCCAGCTCCTCGCCGGTGGCGTCCTCCGCAAACAGCTCGGCGACCTCGGGCTCCGCGGCCAGCACCTGCTGCCACTGCGGCTCCAGCATTTCTGCCGCATGCTCCAGCGTCCGCTGCCCGCGCGGCAGGTCGAACAGCCGCTCCAGCACGCCGTGCACGACAGTGCCACGGACAGCCGCGGCCGACGGTTTCTCCGGCAGCCGGTCGATCACCCGGAAGCGGTACTTGAGTGGGCAGCTCATGAAATCCGCGGCCCGGGACGGCGACAACGCCCCGCGCGGATGTCCATGGACGTCGACCTCGACTGCAACACTCATGCCAGAACACTAGGCGAGGCCACCGACACTTCGCGTGCACACCACCCCGGACCTGTGGAAAACCCAATCGCCCTTCCCAGGAAACTCCCAGCAGGCTTTCGGCAAACCATCGGGTCCCGTTGTCAGGCTTATGCCAACAGATACCGGCAAGGAGCCTCTGATGACCCCTCCGCAGAAACCACCGCGCGAACACGACCTGGGCCTGGAGTACGACCTCGGCACGCTGCAACGGCGCAGGTTCCTCGGCCTCTTCGCCGGCGTCGGCCTGGCCGCGGTGGCCGGCTGCGCTACCGACGAGACCACCACCGGTACTACGTCGACCACCACGACCTCCAGCACCCCGACGACGAGCGCAACCAGGGGATCTACCGATGTCGACCAGATCCCGCAGGAGACGGGCGGGCCGTATCCGGGTGACGGCTCCAACGGCCCGAACGTGCTGACGGAGTCCGGGATCGTCCGTAGCGACATCACCAAGTCGTTCGGATCCGCGTCCGGCGTCGCCACCGGCGTACCGCTGACGGTCGAGCTCACGATCCTGGATGCCGCCAAGGACACCCCGCTCGCGGGCGCCGCCGTCTATCTCTGGCACTGCGACGCCGAGGGCCGCTACTCGCTGTACTCCGACGGAGTGACGAACGAGAACTACCTCCGCGGCGTTCAGGCGGCGGACTCCTCTGGCAAGGTCAGGTTCACGACGATCTTCCCGGCCGCCTACATGGGCCGCTGGCCGCACATCCACTTCGAGGTCTACTCGAGCCTGTCCGAGGCAACCGCGGCCGGGAAGATCAGCCGTACCTCCCAGCTCGCTCTGCCGAAGGATGTCTGCGACACCGTCTACGCCACCGATGGGTACGACGGCAGCGCGCAGAACATGCAGCAGACCTCGCTGGAGAACGACAACGTGTTCGGCGACGACGACGGCGTACATCAGCTGGCCACCGTCTCCGGAGACGTGAAGAGTGGGTACGCCGCCACTCTTGACGTGGGTGTGTAGCACGCTGTTACCGGCCGACCAGTAGCGTTGGGTCGATGCCAGAACCGCGTGATTCCCAGAGCCCCGCCCAGCCGGCCGGCCCACCGCCGCCCGGTACCTGGGTCCTCGGTCGTGTCCGCGGGATCCGGCTGACCATGCGGTTCACCTGGCTGCCGGTGGCGATGCTGCTCGCGATCGGGTTCGCCACCATCATCGGGCAGCAGTTCCCGGACCTCGGCGGCTGGCGCTACGCGGCCGCGTTCGCGTTCGTCATCGCGTTCACGGTCTCGATCCTGCTGCACGAGCTGGCCCACGCGCTGATGGCCTTGCGGTTCGGCATCGGGGTGACCGAAATCAACCTCGGGTTCTTCGCGGCCGGCACGCATATCGAGGGCGAGCGGAAGTCACCACTCGAGGAATTCGCGGTCTCGGTGGTCGGCCCGATCGCCTCGCTGATCGTCGGCGGGCTCGCCTATCTGGGCTCCCGCGCGTTCGACGAGGGCGTCGGGTACGTCGCTCTGTGGGAGCTCGGCATCGCGAACCTGATCGTCGGCGTCACCAACCTGCTGCCCGGCCTGCCGCTGGACGGCGGTTGGGTGCTGCGGGCAATCGTGTGGAAGCTCACCGGCAACATGCACACCGGCACGATCGTGGCCGCCTGGGCAGGCCGGCTGCTGGCGATCGCGGTGCTGGCGGCTCCCGTCGTACTGGAAGAGGTGTTCGATCGGCAGCCGACGATGATCGACTTCATCATCGCGCTGGCGGTCGGGTTCTTCCTCTGGATGGGATCGACGTCGTCGCTGATGCAGGCCCGGCTGCGGCGCAAGTTGCCGGCTCTCCAAGTCCGCACGCTGTCGCGCCGGGCGATCGCGGTTCACTCCGGTACGCCGATCTCCGAAGCGGTCCGGCTGGCTGGAGAATCCCAGGCCGGGGCGGTCGTGGTGATCGACGGCGAGGGCAAGCCACACGCGCTCGTGTCGGAGTCCGCAGTGGCCGCGGTGGCGCCGAACCAGCGGCCGTGGACCAGCGTCAGCGAGGTCTCCACCCGGATCGGCGCGGGCCACATCATCGGCGTCAACGACACCGGCGAGGAGATCCTGGCCACCCTCCGCGAGCACCCCGCCTCGGAGTACCTGGTGCTCGACGCCGGCGGCTCCGTGTACGGCGTACTCGCGACCGCCGATATCGAACGCGCCTTCCGCTCCCGCTGAACCGGCTGCCGTACGGCGTACGGTGAATTCGGGAATCGGGGTGACGGAAAGTTAAGGTGAGCGCCTTATGGCTGAGCTGCGTGACTTTCCTGACCAGGCGTTCTCCGGGGTCCACCACGGCCCGTTGCAGGCAGGGGAGTGGATCACCCTGCAGGACTCCAAGGGCCGCCGGCACTCGGTGTTCCTGGAGCGCGGGAAGATCTTCCACACCACCAAGGGCGGGATCGCGCACGACGACCTGATCGACGGTCCGGACGCGGTGGTGATCAAGTCGAAGGGCGGCGTCGAATACCTGGCGCTCCGACCCCTGATGGCCGACTACTCGGTTTCCATGCCGCGTGGCGCTGCCGTGATCTACCCGAAGGACACCGCGCAGATCGTCACCATGGCCGACATCTTCCCCGGTGCGAAGGTGGTCGAGGCAGGTGCCGGTTCGGGTGCGCTGACCACTGCGCTGCTGCGGGCGGTCGGCATCCACGGCCAGGTCATTTCGTTCGAGCGTCGCGAGGATTTCGCCGAGGTTGCGCGGAAGAACGTGACCGGCTTCTTCGGCGGTGAGCACCCGGCCTGGCGGCTCGAGGTCGGCGACCTTGTCGAGAAGTTGAACGAGCGAGACGTCGACCGCGTCGTATTGGACATGCTGGCGCCCTGGGAGTGCGTGGACGCTGTTGCGGAGGCCCTGTCGCCCGGAGGGGTGTTCTGCGCGTACGTCGCCACCACGACCCAGCTGAGCCGTGTTGTGGAGACGCTGAGGGCCCATGGTGAGTTCACCGAGCCGCGGGCCTGGGAGTCGCTCGTACGGGACTGGCACGTCGAGGGTCTCGCGGTTCGGCCGGGCCACCGGATGCAGGGCCATACGGCATTTCTGGTGACCGCGCGGCGGATGGCGCACGGCGTCCAGGCACCCCGGAAGAAGCGCCGTCCGGCCCCTGGTGCCTACGGCGACGACTACAGCGGACCTCGACGGGCTGATACCTCGGAAGACATGCCCAAAGCAACCGAATGATCCGCAACCGACACGTGATGGGATTCAGCTTGCCCAGCGAGGTTTTCTGGGTAAGGTCCATAGGGTCGAGCCCCACATGGTGAGGTGATGATCGTGGCTGGAGACGAGAGCCCTACCGCGGCAGAGCTGCGCAACCAGGTCCGTTACCTGGAGGCCGAGGTCGCAGCGTTGCGGCGTCGGCTGCTGGAGCACCCGGCTGACAGCCGGTCGCTCGAGAGCAGACTGTCCGAAACCCAGGCTTCCCTGGCGAGTGTCACCGCTCAGAACGAGCGGCTGGCCGAAACGCTGCGGGAAGCGCGAGAGAAGATCATCGCCCTGAAGGAGGAAGTCGACCGGCTGGCCCAACCGCCGTCCGGTTTCGGTACCTTCCTGGGCCGCAACGACGACGACACGCTGGACGTGTTCACCGGGGGCCGTAAGCTCCGGGTCGCGGCGAGCCCCTCGGTTGACCTGGACGCGCTCAAGCTCGGCCAGGAACTGATGCTGAACGAGGCGCTGAACGTGGTCGAGGCCTGCGACTTCGAGGTCGTCGGCGACGTGGTGATGCTGAAGGAGCTGCTCGCCGACGGCGAGCGGGCGCTGGTGATCGCGCAGGCGGACGAGGAACGGGTGGTGCGGCTCGCGTCGCCGCTGCTCGACATCCCCCTGCGGGCCGGTGACTCGCTGCTGCTGGAGGCGCGGTCCGGATACGTCTACGAGAAGATCCCGAAGTCCGAGGTCGAGGAGCTGATCCTCGAAGAGGTGCCGGACATCGACTACACCCAGATCGGCGGCCTGAGCGGCCAGATCGAGCAGATCCGGGACGCTGTCGAGCTGCCGTACCTGCACAAGGACCTGTTCCTCGAGCACGAGCTCAAGCCACCGAAGGGCGTGTTGCTCTACGGCCCGCCCGGCTGCGGCAAGACGCTGATCGCCAAGGCGGTGGCGAACTCGCTGGCCAAGAAGGTGGCCGAGAAGACCGGGGTGGAGGGGCAGAAATCCTTCTTCCTCAACATCAAGGGTCCGGAGCTGCTGAACAAGTACGTCGGTGAGACCGAGCGGCACATCCGGCTGGTCTTCCAGCGGGCCCGGGAGAAGGCCTCCGAGGGCATGCCGGTGATCGTGTTCTTCGACGAGATGGACTCCCTGTTCCGTACGCGCGGATCAGGCGTCTCGTCGGACGTGGAGAACACCATCGTCCCGCAGCTGCTGAGTGAGATCGACGGTGTCGAGGGTCTGGAGAACGTCCTGGTCATCGGTGCCTCGAACCGTGAGGACATGATCGACCCGGCAATCCTGCGACCCGGCCGGCTGGACGTGAAGATCAAGATCGAGCGGCCCGACGCCGAGGCGGCCCGGGACATCTTCTCGAAGTACCTGACCACCACCCTGCCGCTGCACGCCGACGACCTGAACGAGTTCGGCGGCGACAAGGGCGAGTGCGTGAACGGGATGATCCAGCGGACCGTCGAGCGGATGTACACCGAGGCCGACGAGAACCGGTTCCTCGAGGTCACCTACGCCAACGGCGACAAGGAGGTCCTGTACTTCAAGGACTTCAACTCGGGCGCGATGATCCAGAACATCGTCGACCGGGCCAAGAAGATGGCGATCAAGGCCTTCCTGGACGACAACCAGAAGGGTCTGCGGGTGCAGCACCTGCTGCAGGCGTGCGTGGACGAGTTCAAGGAGAACGAGGACCTGCCGAACACCACGAACCCGGACGACTGGGCCCGGATCTCCGGAAAGAAGGGCGAACGGATCGTCTACATCCGTACCCTCATCTCCGGCAAGCAGGGCACCGAGCCGGGCCGCTCCATCGACACGGCAACCAACACGGGTCAGTACCTGTAACACCCGGCCAACCAACCACCCCCGGACCTTCCCGTCCGGGGGTGGTTGTCGTTCGGGGGCTAGACGAGGCTCCGGACGTACGCGCCCAGCAGGGCGGTCGTGTCGGGGACGAACGGCCAGTCGTCGAGGCGCCGTACGAGCTCTGCAGGGGACATCCAGGCGCCCCAGGAGACCTCCTCGGGCTGGTGCGTCACCGGGCCGTCCCAGACGCAGGTGTAGAGGTAGGCGTGATAGTTCGTGGACTCGTCGGCGTAGTCGCCTTCGGGCAGTTTGACGAGGTCGGCGCCGCTGATCCCGAGCTCCTCGGCCAGCTCCCGTACGACGGCGTCGTACGGGTCCTCGCCGGCGGCTATGACACCACCCGCGGAGAAGTCGTAACACGCCGGGAAGACGTCCTTGGTCGCCGTCCGGCGATGAACGTAGATGTCACCGGCCGGATTCCGGACGAGTACGCCGGTCGCCGCATGCCGCAGGTTGTCCCGGCGCATCACCGACCGTGGCGCCGAGCCGATGACATGGTTGTCTTCGTCCAGGATCGCCACGATTTCGTCCATCAGTGCAGTTTCACACGTAACCCTGTGGACACAGCAACAGCGGTAGTCGGCTTCACCGCGTAGGCTCGTTCGCATGAGTGTTCGGCGGATCATGGGGACCGAGACGGAGTTCGGCATCTCGGTGCCTGGTCAGCCCGGGGCGAACCCGATGCTGACCTCGAGCCAGGTGGTGAACGGCTATGCCCAGACGCAGCCGCTCGCGCGCAAAACCCGGTGGGACTTCGACGAGGAGCACCCACTGCGGGACGCGCGCGGCTTCGATCTGAGCCGGGAGGTGGCCGACTCGAGCCAGCTCACCGACGAGGAGACCGGGCTGGCGAACGTGATCCTGACCAACGGCGCCCGGCTGTATGTCGACCACGCCCACCCGGAGTACTCCGCGCCCGAGACGACCAACCCACGCGACGTGGTGGTCTGGGACAAGGCCGGCGAGCTGGTGATCATGGAGGGCGCCCGCCAGGCCCGGCAGATCCCCGGCGCTCCGCCGCTGAACCTCTACAAGAACAACACCGACAACAAGGGCGCCTCCTACGGCTCGCACGAGAACTATCTGATGCGCCGGTCCACGCCGTTCGCGTCGATCGTGCGGCACCTGACCCCGTTCTTCGTCAGCCGCCAGGTGGTCACCGGCGCCGGCCGGGTCGGCATCGGCCAGGACGGCACCGCGCACGGCTTCCAGATCAGCCAGCGGGCCGACTACTTCGAGGTCGAGGTCGGCCTGGAGACGACGCTGAAACGCCCGATCATCAACACCCGCGACGAGCCGCACGCGAACCCGGACCGCTACCGCCGCCTGCACGTCATCATCGGCGACGCCAACCTGTCCGAGATCTCGACGTACCTCAAGGTCGGTACGACGTCGCTCGTACTGGCGATGATCGAGGACGGCTGGCTGACCGACGACCTGAGCGTGGACCGGCCGGTCACGGCGCTGCACGAGATCAGCCACGACCCGACCTGTACACATCTGATGACGCTGAAGGACGGCCGCAAGCTGACGGCCATCCAGCTGCAAGTGGAGTACCTGGAGCAGGCCCGCAAGTACGTCGAGGACAAGTACGGCGACGACGCGGACCGCCAGACCAAGGACGTGTTGCGCCGCTGGGAGCAGGTGCTCGACCAGCTTGCCACCGACCCGATGAAACTGGCCGACCAGCTCGACTGGGTGGCCAAGCTCAAGCTGCTGCAGTCCTACCGTGACCGCGACGGCCTCCAGTGGGACGACCCCAAGCTGCACCTGATCGACCTGCAGTACGCCGACCTGCGCCCGGACAAGGGTCTTTACTACAAATTGGTCAAGTCCGGCCGGATGCAGCGCCTGGTCAGCGACGAGGAGATCCGGATGGCGGTTTCACATCCGCCGACCGACACCCGCGCGTACTTCCGCGGCCGCTGCATGCAGCAGTACGCGCCGCAGGTGGCGGCCGCGTCCTGGGACTCGGTGATCTTCGATCTGCCCGGCAAGGAGTCGCTCCAGCGGATCCCGACTTTGGACCCGCTGCGGGGCACGAAAGCCCACGTCGGAGCACTTTTGGACCAGTGCGACACCGCGAGTGACCTGGTTCGCACCATTACTGGGGGCGCCGCCGGGTAGGGTCGCTATTGAGGGTCGGTTGGGCGGCCCTCCCAGCGGTTCTAGGAGGTGTGTGTCATGGCGAAGGACGGCGGTCAGCAGCACAAGCAGCCGAAGCGTTCGTCGACCGAGGAAGAGGTCGAGCAGGTCGAGACGTCCGAGGACGTCCAGGAGCGCAAGGAGCGGCTCGACGAGGACGTCGACTCGATCCTGGACGAGATCGACGAGGTGCTCGAGGAGAACGCCGAGGAGTTCGTCCGCGGGTTCGTGCAAAAGGGTGGGGAGTGAACCGCTCGATGACATTCGATGCCTCCGGCCGGTTGCCGGAAGCCTTCCTGACCCCAGGTGGCTCGTCGTTCATGGACTTCCTGGCCGGGCACGCGCCCGACCTGTTGCCGGGACGGCGCAGCCTGGGGTCGGCCGACTTTTCCGCCGACGTCCCGCACGGTACGACGATCGTCGCGGCCACCTTCCCCGGTGGCGTCGTGATGGCCGGCGACCGGCGGGCCACGATGGGCAACATCATCGCCCAGCGTGATATCGAGAAAGTGTTCCCGGCCGACGAGTATTCGGCGGTCGCGTTCGCCGGCTCGGCCGGCTTCGGGATCGAGATGGTCCGGCTGTTCCAGGTGGAGCTGGAGCACTACGAGAAGCTCGAGGGCACCACGCTCAGCCTGGACGGCAAGTCCAACCGGCTGAGTGCGCTGATCCGGGGCAACCTGGCGATGGCGATGCAGGGCCTGGCCGTGGTGCCGCTGTTCGCGGGCTACGACGAGGAGATCAAGGGCGGCCGGATCTTCTCCTACGATCCGACCGGCGGGCGGTACGAGGAGACCCACTTCCACAGCGTCGGCTCGGGTTCGCTGTTCGCCCGCGGCGCGCTGAAGAAGCTCTACCGCGAGGACCTGTCCGCGACCGACTGCGTCACGGTGGTGATCCAGTCCCTGATCGACGCGGCCGACGACGACTCGGCGACCGGCGGGCCGGACATGCTGCGGCGGATCTTCCCGGTGGTCGGCGTGGTCACCGCGGACGGCTACCAGCGGCTGCCCGAGGACGAGGTCGCCGCGATCGTCGACAGCGTGTGGGCCGAACGGCACAACCGCCCCGACGGCCCGGCCTCCACCCTGACCTGATCCCATCGACTGATAGAGGACGACACCTTCGATGAGCGTTCCGTTCTACGTCTCGCCCGAACAGCTGATGCGGGACCGGGCCGACTTCGCCCGGAAGGGCATCTCCAAGGGCCGCAGCGCGATCGCCCTGCAGTACGCCGACGGCATCCTGTTCGTCGCGGAGAACCGCTCGCCCGCGCTGCACAAGGTGGCCGAGATCTACGACCGGATGGCGTTCGCCGCGGTCGGCCGGTACAACGAGTTCGAGAACCTGCGGATCGCCGGCGTCCGGCTGGCCGACATGCGCGGGTACTCCTACGACCGGCGCGACGTCACCGGCCGGGCGCTCGCCAACGCGTACGCACAGACCCTCGGCGCGATCTTCTCCTCCGGCGGTGAGAAGCCGCTCGAGGTGGAGATCCTGGTCGCCGAGATCGGCGCCAGCACGGCCGAGGACCAGATCTACCGGCTCACCTACGACGGCTCGATCGCGGACGTCCGCGGTTACGCCGTGATGGGTGGCCCGGCCGAGCAGGTCGCGGACTACGTCGGCGAGCACTACCAGGAGGGCATCTCGCTGGCCGGGGCGCTCCGGCTCGCAGTGGACGCGCTCGGGCACGACAGCAACGAGGTCCGCGAACTCACCCCGGACCAGATCGAGGTCGCCGTACTGGACCGGACCCGGACCCAGGTGCGCAAGTTCAAGCGGATCTCGGAGGAGACGCTCGCGCGGATCCTGTCCGAGTCCAGCCCGGACACGACGCCGTCCACGCCGGCCGAGGAGGCCGAGCCGAAGGCGGTCGAGGACACCCCGGTCGCGCGGTCGTCGGACGACGACGTACCGGTGGCTCCGCCGGAAAACCCGGAGGACGACCGGCCGCTGTGAACGATTCGGTAGTGGGCTCAGCCGCCGCAGACTCTGCGGCGGCTGCGTCGTCTCGGCCGGGGGACCCCGAACCCTGGGTCCTGCTCGACGAGGAGCCGGGGTTCAACCGGTTCCTGACGGTGAACCTGCGCCGGTACCGGCTGCCGGACGGGCGCGAGGTCGAGTGGGACGTGTTCGGCCCGAAGTCCGCGGACGGGATCACGTCCGGGATCACGGTGCTGCCGATCACGCCGGAAGGCCGGATCGTCACGATCCGGATGTTCCGGGCCGGGCCGGACCGCGTCGTCACGAACCTGCCAGGCGGGTTGGTGGAGGCGGGGGAGGACCCGGCGGTGGCGGGCGCCCGGGAGCTCGAGGAGGAGACCGGCTACACCTGCGAGTCGCTCGAGGTGGTCGGTTGGCAGTGGTCGTCGGCGTCCTCGATCTACCGCAAGTACGTCGCGATCGCGCGCGGCTGCCGGCCGGACGGGAAGCAGGCGCTGGACGAGTTCGAGGACTGTGTACCGGTCGAGCTGACCGTCGACGAATTCCGGACCGAGCTGCGCACTCCCGGCGCGATGACCGGCATCGACGCCTCGTACCTCGCCCTCGACCACGCGGGTCTCCTCTAGACTGGTCGGTGGACCGCGACTGGCGTTGAGGTGGGGTACCACCGGGGAACGGTCTGCCATCCGGCTTCGCCGCGCGCCTGGGCACTTTGTTCGATGCCCAGAGGAGTGCGTATGTCCAAGTTGATGATCGGGACCGACCTGGCCGCCGAGATGGTGGCGAAGGCAGCCGAACGAGCCGCCGCGTTACAGGAGAAGACCGGGGTCCAGCCGTGTCTGGCGACCGTACTGGTCGGCGACGATCCGGCCTCGGCGACGTACGTGCGGATGAAGCAGAACCGTTCGAAGAAGGCCGGAATCGGATCGCGGAGCGTCGTACTGCCCGCCGAAACGACGACCGGCGAACTGGTCGCCGAGCTTCACAAGCTCTCGAACGACCCCGAGGTGCACGGGATCCTGCTGCAGCACCCGGTGCCGGGCCACATCGACGAGCGGGCGGCCTTCGAGGCGATCGACCCGGCGAAGGACGTCGACGGGGTGACCATGCACGCGTTCGCGGCGATGGCGTTCGGGGAGCCCGGCTTCCGGTCCTGCACGCCGGGCGGGATCCTCCGGCTGCTGGAGGCGTACGACGTACCGATCGCGGGGGCGCACGCGGTTGTCATCGGCCGCAGCCCGATCCTCGGCAAGCCGGCCGGGATGTTGCTGCTGGCATCGAACGCCACCGTCACCTACACCCACTCGCGGACCGTGAACCTGCCCGAGATCGTCCGGACCGCTGACATCGTGGTGGCCGCGGTCGGCAAGGCGAACTTCGTCCGCGGCGACTGGCTGAAGCCGGGCGCGGTGGTGGTCGATGCCGGGTACAACGAAGGCAACGTCGGCGACGTCCACTTCGACGAGGCGGCATCGGTCGCGAGTTTGATCACCCCGGTCCCGGGTGGTGTCGGTCCGATGACGATCGCGCTGCTGCTGGAGCAGGCGGTCGACGCCGCCGAGGCACAATCCGAGACGGCTGTCCGCCCTGTGGTTACCCTGCCCTAGGGTTGGAGTAGACAACTAAGGAGGCAGGCACGTGGCGGTACGGGCGATCCGGGGTGCCACCCAGCTCGAGGTGGACGAGCGCGAGCACCTGCTCGCTCGCTCCGCCGAGCTGGTGAAGGCGGTCCTGGAGGCGAACGATCTGGACCGGGATGACCTGATCAGCATCCTGTTCACCGTCACGCCGGACCTGCACTCGGAGTTTCCCGCCGTGGCCGGGCGGCAGATCGGGCTGACCGACGTACCGCTGATGTGCATGCAGGAGATCGACGTGCCGCACGCGCTGCCGCGGGTGGTCCGGCTGATGGTGCACGCGGAGTCGGCGCGATCCCGGGAGAAGATCCAGCACGTCTACCTGCACGGCGCGGTCGCCCTCCGTCCGGACCTGACAGGCGCCCAGTGAGCGAACTGCGTGGTCCGGTGCGGATCGTCGGGACCGGACTGATCGGTACGTCGATCGGCCTGGCGCTGGCCCGGCTGGGTGTGGTGGTCGAGCTGGTCGACGCCAATCCCGACTACGCGCTGATGGCGGAACGGATCGGCGCCGGCTCCCGGCTGGTCCAGATCGAGCCGCAGTTGGTCGTAGTCGCCGTACCGCCGGATCACGTCGGTGCGGTGGTCGCCGAGCAGCTCGAGCAGACCGACGCGATCGTCACCGACGCCGCGAGCGTGAAGTCCAAGCCGCTGGCCGATGCGCGCCGGCTCACTGGCGACCTCAGCCGGTACGTCGGCAGTCACCCGATGGCGGGCTCCGAACGCAACGGTCCGCTCGCCGGGCGGGCAGACCTGTTCGACGGCGCGACCTGGGCGATCACCCCGCACGAGACCAGCTCACCAGTAGCGGTCGAGCTCGTACGGCGGTTGGCCGAGGCGGCTGGAGCACGGACGGTCGAGCTGTCCGTCGAGGACCACGACCTCGCGGTCGCGCGGGTGTCCCACCTGCCGCACCTGATGTCGGCGCTCGCCGCGGGGACGCTGGCTGATGCGCCGGATTCGCACCTGCAGCTGTCCGGGCAGGGCGTTCGCGACGTCACCCGGATCGCGGCCGGCGACCCGGCGTTGTGGACCCAGATCGTGTCGGCGAACTCGACCGCACTGACCGGGTTGCTTGAGCAGATCCGCGGCGAGCTCGACCGGGTACTCGTTGCCCTGGGCAAGGAAGAGGCGGCCGACGAGCTGACCTCGATCCTCGGCCAGGGTGTGTCCGGCGCGGTCCGGGTGCCGGGCAAGCACGGTGCGCCGCACATCGACCTGGTCAGCGTCCTGGTCACCATCCCCGACCGTCCCGGCCAGCTGGCGCGGCTGTTCGCGGATGCCGCCGAGTCGGGTGCGAACGTCGAAGACCTGCGGATCGACCACAGCCCCGGGCGTCCGGTCGGTGAGGTCGAGCTGGCGGTCAAGCCGGGCTCTGTGGACCAGTTGGTCGAGGTGCTGACTCAGCGTGGCTGGGTGGTCCACCGCTAGTCGCCGTACGACGTCACCCGTCGTTCATCGCTGGTCGTCGTACGGTGTTCGGAGCTGGTGCCGGAATTGTCCCCGCGCACAGGTAACCTCTGGGCATGATCATCGCTGTGGACGGCCCGAGCGGCTCTGGTAAGTCGAGCACGGCCCGTGGGGTGGCCACCAGGCTGGGGCTGCGATTTCTGGACACCGGCGCGACCTACCGCGCCGTGACCTGGTCGGCGCTCGAGCGCGGCCTCGACCTGGACGACACGGCGGCGGTGGCCGACCGTGCCCGTGAGCTGACGCTGGACATCAGCACCGACCCGACGCGGCAGTATGTGATCGCCGACGGTGTCGACGTGACGGCCGCGATCCGTGAGCCGCGGATCAGCGAGAGCGTCAGCAAGATCGCCACCAACCTGGACGTGCGCGCGGAGCTGATCCAGCGGCAGCGCGCGATCATCGACGACGCCCAGCCGACCGGCGGGATCGTGGTCGAGGGCCGCGACATCGCCACCGTGGTCGCGACCGACGCCGAGCTGAAGGTGCTGCTGACCGCCGACCAGGAGGCCCGGCTGGCCCGCCGCGGCGCCGAGCTGGCGGCCGGCGCGGTGACCGCCGAGCAGCTCCGCGACCAGATCGTCCGCCGCGACGCCGACGACGCCACCGTCTCCCAGTTCCAGGTCGCCTCGGACGGCGCGGTCACGATCGACTCGACCCATCTGTCCCTGGAGGAGGTCATCGACGTGATCTCCCGCCTCGCGAAGGAGGCTGAGGCCGCTCCACCCCGCGACCGGGAGTCATGACCGCGGAACTGACCGGGCACCTGGAGCTGCCCCGGACCGACGACCTGCCCCGGTTGCCTTATCGGCTTGCGCTACCGGCCCGCAGGCTCGCCAAGCCGTATTTCCACCGGAAGTACCGGCTGAGCGTGCACCACGAAGAGCGGTTTCCGCGGACCGGTCCGGTGCTGATGGCGCCGAACCACCTGAGCTTGCTCGACGGTCCGTTGCTGGGGGCGATCGCGCCCCGGATGCTGCACCAGCTCGGCAAGATCGAGGCGTTCGGAGGTCTGCAGGGCCGGCTGCTCCGGCTGTTCGGCCAGATCCCGGTCGACCGGTCGACGTACGACGTCCGCGCCGTACGGCAGTCCATCCAGGTGCTGCGGGACGGCCGGGTGCTGAACATCTATCCGGAGGGGACGCGAGGGCCGGGTGATTTCCGGCACGTGCGGACCGGCGTGGCCTATCTCGCCGTGGTGACCGGGGCGCCGATCCTGCCGGTGGCGCTGCTTGGGACGCGGCTGCCGGACGGTGACATCGAGGGGTTCCCGCCCGCCGGGAGCCGGATCGATGTGGTCTATGGCAAGCCCTTCACGGTGGACCGCGTACCCTTTCCCAGGAGGCATTCCGACGTACGGGCGGTTGCCGACCAGATCGGCGACGTGCTGCGAGCCCATGTCAGGGCGGCCGTCGAAGCCACCGGCCACCCACTTCCGGGCGTGCCAGACAAGAAGGATCCTGATGAGTGACCTGCCCACCGGCTACGACTTTGCCGAGCCCACGCACGAGCGTGAGGACACGGGACCGCTGCCCGTGCTCGCGATCGTGGGGCGGCCGAACGTGGGCAAGTCCACACTGGTGAACCGCATCATCGGCCGCCGCGAGGCCGTCGTCGAGGACACCCCTGGCGTCACCCGCGACCGCGTCTCGTACGACGCCAACTGGGCCGGCCGGGGCTTCACCGTCGTCGACACCGGCGGCTGGGACCCCGACGCGGTCGGCATGGCCGCGCTGGTCGCCGCCCAGGCCGAGGTCGCCATCAACGCGGCCGACGCGGTGCTGTTCGTGGTGGACGCGACGATCGGGATCACCGATGCCGACGAGGCCGTCGTCCGGGTGCTGCGGAAGTCCGGCAAGCCCGTCGTACTCGCGGCGAACAAGGTCGACGACCAGCGGGTCGAATCCGAGGCGATGAACCTGTGGAGCCTCGGCATCGGCGAGCCGTTCCCGGTGTCGGCCATGCACGGCCGCGGTACGGGCGACATGCTGGACGCCGTACTGGCGGCGCTGCCCGAGGCTCCGCCGGAGCGCGACCCGGAGTCCGGGGGACCGCGCCGGGTGGCGATCGTCGGCAAGCCGAACGTGGGCAAGTCCTCCCTGCTGAACAAGGTCGCCAAGGAGGACCGCGTCGTCGTCAGCGACGTCGCCGGTACGACGGTCGACCCGGTCGACGAGCTGATCACCCTCGGCGGCCAGACCTGGCGGTTCATCGACACGGCCGGCATCCGGCGGAAGGTGAAGAACGCCTCCGGGCACGAGTACTACGCCTCGCTGCGGACGAACGCCGCGATTGAGCGGGCCGAGGTCGTCGTGGTCGTGGTGGACGCGTCTGAGCCGATGACCGAGCAGGACATCCGGATCATGAACGCGGTCGAGGAAGCCGGCAAGGCGCTGGTCATCGCCTACAACAAGTGGGACCTGGTCGACGAGGACCGGCGCTACTACCTGGAGCGCGAGATCGACCGCGACCTGGTCCAGTTCCGCTGGGCGCCGCGGGTCAACATCAGCGCGCTGACCGGCCGGCACATGGAGAAGATGGTCCCGGCCATCGAGGCGGCGCTGGAGGGCTGGCAGACCCGCGTCCCGACCGGCCAGCTGAACGCCTTCCTCGGCCGCCTGGTCGCGGCCCACCCGCACCCGGTCCGCTCCGGCAAGCAGCCGAAGATCCTCTTCGGCACCCAGGCGACGACGATGCCCCCCACCTTCGCGATCTTCACCTCCGGCCAGATCGAACCGTCGTACCAACGCTTCATCGAGCGCCGGTTGCGAGAGGACTTCGGCTTCGTCGGCAGCCCCGTCCACGTCCAAATCAGAGCCCGCCAAAAGAAGCAGAAACGCTGACGGGACCCTGGTCAGAGCACTGGTTCGGATGAGGTAAGGTTTACTCCGGCTGGTCTCGTAGCAGTGGTTTTCGGGCTGTGGCCTAGCCAGGTAAGGCGCCTGTCTGGGGGACAGGAGATCCCGAGTTCAAATCTCGGCAGCCCGACCGAAAGAGGGGCACCGATTTTGTCGGTGCCCCTCTTTACGTTTATCTCCATGAAGACCCTGGGGGATAGGCGAACCTGGAACGATGACCAACTCCGTCAAGCAGTGGCGGACAACCCGTCGTGGAGTGCTGTCGCTCGCGCGTTGGGATTGAAGGGTACGTCTGCCGGCGTGATCCGGACGATCAAGCGCCATGCGGCACGTCTCGAGCTGGACACGACGCACTTCACTGGCCAACGTCGGTGGTCGGACGGTCAGCTGCGCCGAGTGTTGCTCGGTTCGACTTGCTGGGCGGAGGTGCTTGACGGTCTCGGTGTCATCGACAACGGCGAGAACCGGGTTCGGGTCAAGGGACATGCCGCCCGGCTCGGTCTGGACTGCACACATCTGAAGAAGCGGGAACGACCGGAGACACCGGAGGATAGGTTCAACCAGCCGATGCGGCCGGAGATGCTCCGATGTGCGGCATCGGCGTTGGCGATGGCGTGGTTCAGCTTGCGCGGTTGCGCTGCCGGCAGCATCTACGTAATCCCCAGTTCGGTTCTGGCAGGCCGAGTGGCCATCGATGCAGAGACCTATGCACCATACCGAGTTGGTGATGCGTCGAGTCTGATGCAGTGAGGGGCATCGGCTTTGACACCGATGCCCCTCGGGTTGTCAGTCGATGCTGACGAGTTCCTTCTCGGCGGGCTTTTCGACGCGGAGGGTTTCGCCCTCGATGTCCACCTTCGGGGTGATGCGGTCCAGCCACTTCGGGAACCACCAGGCTCGGTCGCCTAGGAGGCTGAGGACGGCGGGGACCAGGGTCATCCGGACGACGAAGGCGTCGATCAGGACGCCGATGGTGAGGCCGAAGCCGATCGCCTTGATGATCGGGTCGTGGACCATGATGAAGCCGGCGAACACCGACGCCATGATGAGCGCGGCCGCGGTGACGACCCGGGCGCCGTGGCCCAGGCCTTCGATGGTCGCCTCGGTGGCGTGCTTGCCGTGCACGAACTCCTCGCGCACCCGGGAGACGATGAACACCTCATAGTCCATCGCCAGCCCGAACAGCACGCCCATCATGATGATCGGCAGGAAGCTGACCAGCGGGCCGGGTGAGTCCACCCCGAGCAGCGAGGCACCCCAGCCCAGCTGGAACACCGCGACCGTGATCCCGAACGTCGCGCCGATGGTGAGCACGAACCCGAGCGTCGCCTTCAGCGGTACCAGCAACGACCGGAACGCCAGCAGCAACAGCAGGAACGACAACCCGATCACGACCAGCAAGTAGATCGGCAACGCGTCGGACAGCTTGTTCGACACATCCACCCCGACGGCCGTGTTCCCGGTCACCGAGATCGACGTATCACCGTTCGCCAGCGGGTGAATGGCGGCCCGCAGATTCTTGACCAGGTCCGCGGTCTCCTCGCTCGCCGGGCCGCTGGACGGAATCACCTGCAGCAACCGCGTGGAGCCGTCCGAGCTCGCACCCGCGGGCTGCGCCGCGACGACATCCTTCAATCCCTGCGTCTTCGCCAGTATCTGCTCGGCAACAGCGCCGGACGTGGCCGCGTTGTTGCTCTTCACAACCACAACGAGCGGACCGTTGGCGCCAGGACCGAATGCGGCCGCGGTGAGGTCGTAGGCGACCCGCTTGTTGGTTCCGGCCGCCGCCGAAGCACCATCCGGAAGCGCGAGCTGCATGTCCTTGGTCGGAATCGACAGGACCCCCAGCCCAATGATGCCGAGAGCAACAATCGGAACCCGGAAGCGAGTCACCAGCCGACCCCACCGGAACCCGAACCCCTCGGTCGGCGCAGCTACCGCGGTCTTCCGCAGCTTCCGCGGCAGTACCCGCTTCCCGACGAACCCGAGCAGAGCCGGCAGCAAGGTCAGCGCAACCAGTACGGCGGTCAGCACCGTAGCCGCGGCGGCGAAGCCCATCGCGGTGAGGAACGGTACGCCGACCACACTCAGCCCAGCCAGGGCGATCACGACGGTCGCCCCCGCGAACAGGACCGCCGAGCCCGCCGTCGCCGTGGCCCGCGCGACCGACTCCTCCGGATCCATGCCCTCGGCAAGCTGACTGCGGTGCCGCGAGCTGATGAACAACGAGTAGTCGATACCGACGGCGAGCCCCAGCATCAAGGCCAGGATCGGCGCGGTCGAAGAGACGTCCGTGACCGCCGTGACGAGGAACAGACCGGCCATTCCAGCCAGTACGCCGAGCAGAGCGGTGAGCAAGGTCATTCCGGCAGCGACGAGCGAACCGAAGGTGATGACCAGTACGACGGCCGCGACCGCCACCCCGAGCACCTCGGTTGCCCCGACTTCGGGTACGCCGCCGACGACGTCACCACCTGGCACGACCCGGAGGTCACCGGAGCTGAGCTTGCTGAGGCCGTCGTACGCCTCGGTGCTCTCCTTCGAGAGCTGGTCGGCGGGCTTGTCGAACTGGACGCTGATCAGGCCGGTGGTGCCGTCCTGGCTGATCGCCTTGCTGGTGAACGGGTCGACCGCCGCGATCACCTCGGGCACCTTCGCGACCTTGGCGACGGTCGCGCCGACGGCGGCCTTCACGGCCGGATCGGTGAGCGTCTTGCCGTCGGGTGCCTTCACGACCACGGTCGACGAAGCGCCGCTGGCGGCCGGCAGCTCCTGCTTCAGGGCGTCGAGCGCGCGCTGCGACTCGGTGCCGGGGATGGAGAAGGTGTTCGTCGTCTTGCCGCCGAGCGTCAGTGCGCCGACGCCCAGCAGGACGAGCAGAGCCGCCCAGACGGCGGCGACGAGCCGCCGGCGCTGGTAGGAGAACCGGCCGAGCCGGTACAGCAGATTGGCCATCGGGAAGTGCGCCCGTTCCGGGTTGCGGGCAGGGGAGAGCGGTCGCCTTGGTGGGCAAGGCGAGCCGGTGCGCCTGAGGTCAGGCGGGTCTGATGAGTCGCCGCAGGGCGTGCTCGCAGAGTCTTCGGAGTTCCTCGTCGGTGCGTCCGTCCGGGCGCCGGCAGGCGCCGAGCAGGCCGTTGACGGCGAACTGGGCCAGGTCCTGCTCGAGCGGATCGTCGGATCCGGCCATGTACCTGGTCATCTGCATGCCGTCGGCGACCAGGCCGGCGATCTCGGGCATCTCGTCGATCACCGGGATGACGTCCTGAATCACGTCGACGACGCCGCGGTGCACCACGGCGAGGTCGGTGAAGTGCTGAATCGCGAACTCCTGCGCCTCGGCTCTCGACAGCGTCCGGGCCGTCTTGATCAGTTCGGCCAGGTCGGCGGCGGCCGGTTCGAGTACGGCGGCCAGGACAGCGGGCTTGCCGTTGAAGTGGTACAGCACCGTCGCCTTCGAGCAGCCGGCCGCGGACGCGATGTCCTGCAGCGACACCGCGTTGTAGCCCTTGGCCTGGAACAGGCGCATCGCCTGGCGGACGATCTCGAGCCTGGTCCGCTCCCGGGCGGGGGTGGTGACTGCCATGTCACCCCAGCTTCCTGACCGATCGGCCAGTTTTCAACCGGTCGGTCAGTTTGTGGGCCAGATCACACGCTGGTTGATTGCGGTGTAATGCTGTAATCGGGAGGCGGAGATGGCTGAAGAGACTGCTGGGGACGACGTAATGGATGCCTACTCCCGGGTGGTCTCGGGAGTGGCGGAGCACTTGATCCCGCGGGTCGCCAGCCTGCGGATCGCGAGCCGGCGAGGTGACTCGTCGGGGTCGGCCGTGGTGCTGACCGGGGACGGGCACCTGCTCACGAACGCACACGTGGTCGGCGGCGGTGAGTCGGCGACGGCGGAATTCGCGGACGGGACCGCGGCGCAGGCGCAGGTGGTCGGCGTCGACCGGCTGTCCGACCTCGCCGTACTGCGGACTGATCGGGAGATCCCGGATCCACCGGAGTACGGCGATGCCGATCAGCTGAAGGTGGGCAATCTGGTGGTTGCTGTCGGCAACCCGCTCGGGCTGGCCGGGAGTGTGACCGCCGGCGTGGTGAGTGCGCTCGGGCGGTCGCTGCCGGTGCGGACCGGGAACGCGACCCGCGTGATCGAGGACGTGATCCAGACCGACGCCGCGCTGAATCCGGGCAACTCCGGTGGAGCGCTTGCCGATGGCAACGGCCGGGTGATCGGCATCAACACCGCCGTGGCCGGCATCGGCCTCGGCCTCGCCGTACCGATGAATTCGACCACCCGGCGGATCATCTACGCGCTGCTGCACGACGGCCGGGTACGGCGTGCGTACCTCGGCCTGGTGACGAAGCCGGCGCCACTGCGCCCACAGCTTGCCGAGCGGTTCGACCAGCGCAACGCCCTGCGGGTCGTCGAGGTGATCTCCGGCAGCCCTGCCGCCCAGGCTGGTCTCCGCGAGGGCGACCTCGTACTTGCGGTGGACGGCGTACCGCTCCGCGACGCGCAGTCGCTCCAGCGCCAGCTCTTCGAGGACGCGATCGGCCGCCGTACGGAGGTCACTGCGATCCGCAACGGCGCCCTGGTCGACGTCGTAGCCTTCCCCGCCGAACTAACCGACCGCTAGGCGCCGGCGCGTGGACGAGCGGGTGGGCTGGCGGGGGAGTTGTTCGGGCGGGCGATCTTCAACGGTGACGTTGAAGCGCTGACGGCTGCTTCCACCAGGTCGTCCGGGACGACACCGAGCCAGCATTGTCGGCGCTCACGACCTCCCGCGAGCTGGCGACGAAGACCGCCGCCGATCTGACTCTGTCCTATGCCCTCCGTCACCTCGGCATCGCCGCCCACATGGCCGGCAACCTTGCTGACGAGGCGGCCGAGCTGGCCGCCTCGGCCGGTGCCGCGAAGATCAGCGAACAGATCGCCGAAGCGCGGTCAGGTCTGTAGCGGGCCGCCTCGGAGGGATTGGCACGATGCCACTCGTCGAGCGGCACGGGCTGATCTTCTGACCGCTACCAGCCGCGTTCTCGCCACTCCGGGAGGCTGGGGCGTTCGTCGCCGAGGGTGGTGTCGGCGCCGTGGCCTGGGTAGACCCAGGTCTCGTCGGGGAGCTTGGCGAAGAGCTTGGTCTCGACATCGTTGATGAGCGAGGTGAACCGCTCGGCGTCGCCCTGGGTGTTGCCCACGCCACCCGGGAACAGCGAGTCGCCGGTGAAGAGGTGCGGGGCGCCGGCCGGGTCGTCGTACAGGAGGGCGATCGAGCCGGGCGTGTGGCCGACCAGGTGGATGACGCGGAGGGTGGATCGCCCGACCGGGATGCCGGCGTCGTCGTCGACGAGCTCGTCGGTCGGGACGGGGATGTGGTCCGCGTCGTACCGGCCGGCGACCGTGGTCGCGTTCGTCCGGGCGACCACCTCGGCGAGGGCCTGCCAGTGGTCCTGGTGCCGGTGGGTGGTGATGACGCGGGCGAGGCCGGCGTCGCCGATCAGGTTCAGCAGGGTGTGGGCGTCGTTGGCGGCGTCGATCAGCACCTGCTCGTCGGTCCGGCGGCAGCGCAGCAGGTACGCGTTGTTGTCCATCGGCCCGACGGCGACCTTGGTGATCATCAACTCGGCCAGCTCGTGCGTCTGCACGGGTCCGCCGACCTTCACGTTGCCGTGGTACTCCGACATGCGTCCTCCCGAGACGTCGCGGTCCTCCGGCCGATCCTTTCACTCTCAGCCGGGTTGCGCGAACCACCCGCGAGGATCGAATATACTTTCGAAACGGCCGCTTGATCCGGCGCTGGAAGTTTTTGTCGGTGGGCCTCGTTAGCATGACCGGGCATGGCCCTGGAACCCCTCGAGAACGGCTGAGAGTGAGCTTGTGTCTGACCGTCTGATCGTGCGCGGAGCGCGTGAGCACAACCTGAAGGACGTCTCGGTCGACCTGCCGCGGGACGCCATGATCGTCTTCACCGGACTGTCCGGGTCCGGAAAGTCCAGCCTGGCCTTCGACACCATCTTCGCCGAAGGCCAGCGGCGCTACGTCGAGTCGCTGTCGGCGTACGCGCGCCAGTTCCTCGGCCAGATGGACAAGCCGGACGTCGACTTCATCGAGGGCCTGTCACCGGCCGTCTCGATCGACCAGAAGTCCACCTCGCGGAACCCGCGCTCCACCGTCGGCACGATCACCGAGGTGTACGACTACCTCCGGCTGCTGTTCGCCCGGGCCGGCCGTCCGCACTGCCCGGAGTGCGGCGAGCCGATCGCGCGGCAGACTCCACAGCAGATCGTCGACCGCGTGCTCGAGCTGGAGGAGGGCATCAGGTTCCAGGTGCTCGCGCCGGTCGTCCGTGGCCGCAAGGGTGAGTACGTCGACCTGTTCCGCCAGTTGAGCGGCCAGGGCTTCTCCCGGGCGCGGGTGGACGGCGAGACGGTCCAGCTGACCGAGCCGCCGAAGCTGGACAAGCAGAAGAAGCACAGCATCGACGTGATCGTCGACCGGCTCGCGGTGAAGGGCTCGGCCAAGCAGCGGCTGACCGACTCGATCGAGACCGCGCTCGGCCTGGCCGGCGGTCTGGTGGTGCTCGACTTCGTCGACCTGCCGGAGAACGATCCGCATCGCGAGCGCCGGTTCTCCGAGAAGCTCGCCTGCCCGAACGACCACCCGCTCGCGATCGACGAGCTGGAGCCACGGTCGTTCTCGTTCAACTCGCCGTACGGCGCCTGCCCGGTGTGCAGCGGTCTCGGCACCCGGATGGAGGTCGACCCGGAGCTGCTGGTGCCGGACCCGTCGAAGTCGCTCGACGAGGGCGCCATCCAGCCGTGGTCCGGGCAGAACGTCTCGCAGTACTTCGAGCGGCTGCTCGCGGCGCTGGCCAAGGACCTGAAGATCAAGACCAGCACGCCGTTCGGTGAGCTGCCGGCGAAGGCGAAGAAGTCGCTGCTCACCGGGCACGACCGGCAGGTGCACGTCTCCTACCAGAACCGGTACGGCCGCGAGCGCTCGTACTACACCACCTTCGAAGGCGTCATCCCGTACGTCGAGCGGCGGCACGCGGAGGCGTCGAGCGACACCAGCCGGGAGCGCTTCGAGGAGTACATGCGCGAGGTGCCGTGCCTGGCCTGCAACGGTGCCCGGCTGAAGCCGATCTCGCTGGCGGTCACCCTCGGCGGCAAGAACATCGCCGAGATCAGCGCGATGTCGATCGACGAGGTGCACGGGTTCCTCCAGCAGATGGACCTGACGCCGCGGGAGAAGCAGATCGCCGAGCGGGTGATCAAGGAGATCGGCGAGCGGCTGCGGTTCCTGCTCGACGTCGGCCTGGACTACCTGGCGCTGAGCCGGCCGGCGGGTTCGCTGTCCGGCGGCGAGGCGCAGCGGATCCGGCTGGCGACCCAGATCGGGTCCGGGCTGGTCGGCGTACTTTATGTGCTGGACGAGCCGTCGATCGGTCTGCACCAGCGGGACAACCGGCGGCTGATCGAGACTCTGCTCCGGCTCAAGGAGCTGGGCAACACGCTGATCGTCGTCGAGCACGACGAGGACACCATCGACCACGCCGACTGGGTGGTCGACATCGGTCCGGGCGCAGGTGAGCACGGCGGCCAGGTGGTCGTCTCCGGCACTGTCGAGGACTTGCGCAACCACCCGGACTCGATCACCGGCGCGTACATATCCGGCCGCAAGGAGATCCCGATCCCGGCGGTCCGGCGCCCGCTCACCGAAGGCCGCGAGCTGAAGGTGTACGGCGCCCGCGAGCACAACCTGCAGGACATCGACGTGACGGTCCCGCTCGGCGTGTTCGTCGCGGTCACCGGCGTGTCCGGCTCGGGCAAGTCGACGCTGGTCAACGACATCCTCTACACGTCGCTGGCGCGGCAGATCTACGGGGCCCGTGCGGTCCCCGGCCGGCACACCAAGATCTCCGGGATGGAGCTGGTCGACAAGGTCATCCACGTCGACCAGTCGCCGATCGGGCGCACGCCCCGGTCGAACCCGGCGACCTACACCGGCGTCTGGGACCACATCCGGAAGCTGTTCGCGGAGACGCCGGAGGCGAAGGTCCGCGGGTACCAGCAGGGCCGGTTCTCGTTCAACGTCAAGGGCGGCCGGTGCGAGGCCTGCTCGGGTGACGGCACGCTGAAGATCGAGATGAACTTCCTGCCGGACGTGTACGTGCCGTGTGAGGTGTGCCACGGCGCCCGGTACAACCGGGAGACGCTCGAGGTGCACTACAAGAGCAAGACGGTCGCGGACATCCTGGACATGCCGATCGAGGAGGCGTCCGAGTTCTTCGCCGCGATCCCGGCGATCTCGCGGCACCTGAAGACGCTGGTCGAGGTCGGCCTCGGATACGTCCGGCTCGGGCAGCCGGCGCCGACGCTGTCCGGCGGTGAGGCGCAGCGGGTGAAGCTGGCGTCCGAGCTGCAGCGGCGCTCGACCGGCCGGACGGTGTACGTGCTGGACGAGCCGACCACAGGTCTGCACTTCGAGGACATCCGCAAGCTGCTGGGCGTGCTCGGCGGTCTGGTCGACAAGGGCAACTCGGTGCTGGTGATCGAGCACAACCTCGACGTGATCAAGACCGCCGACTGGATCATCGACCTCGGCCCCGACGGCGGTCGCCGCGGCGGCACACTCGTTGCCGAGGGCACCCCGGAGGAGGTGGCGGCGAACCCGGCGTCGTACACCGGCGAGTTCCTCGCCGAGATCCTGCACGGCCGGGCCGCCAAGCCCAGCGCGAAGAAACAAGCAGCGGCGGGGCAGGCAGCCGCGGTGAAGGGTGTCGCCAAGAAGGCCCCGGCGAAGAAGACCGCGGCCAAGAAGGCAGCGCCCGTGAAGGCAGCGCCCGTGAAGAAGGCGGCGCCCGCGAAGAAGACAGCCGCCAAGAAGGCGGCGACCACCAGAAAGCGCGCGGCGAGCTAGGCGCCGCGGACAACCCGCGACAGCTCGCCTGCCTGCCCGAGACCGCGTCAGCTCGCCGCGCGGCGAACTGACGCGGTTTGTTGTTGCCTGCTCACACACCGATAGTTGTCTTCGGCAACGAACTTTCCAGGTGTGTTGCAGGCACCTTTCGATCCTGGTCGAAAGGTCTGCGGCGGCGCCATTGATGACCCGTCGTCGCGACTATCGTGGCCGGTGCGGCGTGACCAAACTTCGAAGGAGAGAACGTGACCGGACGCTGGGACATGGGCCAGGACACCCTGAGCCAATTGGCCAAGAAGACCACCTCCGGAACTCAGGACCTCGGTGGCCTGGTGAAGCAGCTGGTCGCCGCGGCCCAACCGCTGGAAGGCAAGATGAACGGTGCCGGCAAGCAGATGTTCGACGCCTTCAAGGCCAACGTGGACGGCATCGCCGGCGACCTGAACGCCGGGCTCGCGGCGATCAACCAGGGCCAGTCCGGGATGGACTCGGCCTTCCGGAGCGGTGACAGCGAGATGGCCGACACCGCGAAGAAGAACCAGGGCGCGGCCGACTTCGACGGCGCCAAGTTCGGCAAGCGCTGAGAGAGGAACAGACGATGGCAAACCGCAACAGCTACGACACCGCCGCCTCCGGCGAGGTGCAGTCGACCATCAACAGCCTCTCCGGGCAGATCCAGAGCCTGATCGCGACGCACCGGCAGAACGTGCAGGCGGCGCTGTCGGACGCGTCGGCCAGCGGCGTGACCGAGAGCTACCGCGCCGTGGAGGACCGCTTCAACAAGGCGGCCGACTCGACCCTGTCGGTGATCGCGTCACTGAAGGAAACCCTGGCCCAGAACGACGCGACCGCCGCCGCGACGCTGAAGAAGGCGCAGTCCGCCGTCGACGGCATGGGCTGACTGGGCCGGCCCGCAGACCCGAGGAGCGACAGTGGACTGGGACATCGATGTCGAGGGCGTCAGCAAGGTCTTGACGGACACGCAGACCGCGGCGGCGCAATTCGACCCGTTGACGAAGGCGTACGGCGCGAAGCTGGAAGCCATCATGAACGGCCTGAACTACGACGTGTTCACGGTCGTCGCGGCGGCAGTCGGTGAGTACGCCCAGCACTGGTCGCCGACGCTGGAAGCGGCCGCGAAACAGGTCGGGGCTTCGCTGACCGGCGCTCAGAACGCGGTGATGGCTTACATGAACGGGCAGGAAGAGATGGCCCTGAACGCGCAGCGGGCCGCGGGGCGCGGTGAGATACCGCAGCCGCCGGGCTCCACTCCGCCGGGTGGAAGGAACAGGGCGGTATGAGCGAGCAGCAGGAGCCGGCGGCGGTGCCGGACGATGTGGCCCATGCGGGCCGCGTGCGGCTCGCCGAGTGGCTGACCGCCGAGGCGCCGAGCCCGGAGCTGGGTGCGACCCCGGAGGAGCTGGCGGACTGGGCGGCGTACCAGGCGGCGGAGTATTTGGTCTTCGTTCCGCCCGGGTACGCGAACCTGATCTTCCTGGTGGCCGAGCACGGCATCAGTTCCTTTGCGCCGAGTGAGCAGACGCTCGAGCAGGCGATGGTGGCGGCGCGACCGCAGTCGTGACGGCGTCCATCCGCCGTACCAGCAGCAATCGTTGAACCCCGTGTGAGCCGAGGACTGAACTGACATGATCCAACCTGAAGGCATCCCGATCGCGGAACTGACCAAGGTGTACCAGGGTCTCCAGAACGTTCCCGATCTGAGCGGCCTCGGGCAGGGGTACGTCGACCTGGGCAACAACGTGCACAACACGTTCCAGGGGCTGAACTCGGTGTACCACGCACCCGAGCGGGAGGTGCTGGTCAACTCGACGAAGAAGGTCCAGACGAACCTCACCGAGTTCGGTCCGAGCCTGCCGGCGATGACCCGGTACCTCAGCAACCTGGCCAGCGAGCTGGGCGGCAAGATCTCCAGCCTGACCAAGATCCGGGACCAGGCCTACGAGTGGCATCGCAAGAAGAACGGCAATCCGGAGTGGCAGAACGATCAGTACATGATCGACTGGAACAACCGGATGGTGAAAGACGTCAGCCGGATCATGACGGAGGAGCTCCCGCAGCTCTGCATCAACACCGCCAACGACATCGTCAAGCTGCACGGCGGTAAGCCCTGGGATCCGAAGACCGGTGTCCGCGAAGGTGAGCAGCCGCCGCCGCAGAAGGAGCAAGAGGGCGATCCGCCGCCGCCCGCGTGGGGTACCGAGGAGGAACGGGACAAGCCGTGGTGGCAGGACTGTCTCGAGTTCCCGGTGAACTTCGTCGGCGGGGTCCTCACCGTCGTCGGCGAGACGCTCGAGAGCGTTCTGACGCTGATCCCGGTACTGCCCCTGCTGGGCGAGATCCCCGGTTTCCGCGACCTGATGAAGGATGTCTTCAAGTGGGACGTGCCCACGTGGCAGGACGCGGGGCAAGCCTGGGTGGGGCTGGGCACCTTTGTCGGGCAGATAGTGACGGCTCCGTATCAGCTTGCCTGGTGGGGATTCGACAAGCTCACCGGCCTGGACACCCGGCCGCAGTGGGTCAAGGACTGGGGCGAGACGGGTGTCAACATGGGCACCCAGGTGGTGAAGGGTTTCGTCGCCTGGGACGAGTGGGCGAAGAACCCGGGTAAGGCACTGGGCATCGCGCTCACCAATGTGGTCGCGACCGTGGCCTCGGGCGGATCCGCCGGTGCGCTCAGGGGCGCCGCGATGGCCGGCCGGTTCGGCGCGATGAGTGCGACGGTGGCGAGGGTCGCCGGGGTGGCCGAGAAGCTGCAAGGGCTGCGGGTCGCCATGCATGACGGTGCCCTTGGCGCGGTGACGAAGATCCCGAAGGTCGGCAGTGTGGTCGAGGGATTGTCGAAGATCCCGATCGTCGGCGACACCTTCAAGATGCAGGGCCTGCCGAAGGTCGACGTACCGTCGGTGGACACGCCGAACCTCCCCGACGCGCACGCCTCGGTCGACGCTCCTCACGTCTCGGTCGACAGCCCGTCGGTCAACACTCCATCCGTCGACACCCCGTCGGTGGACACGCCGGACGTGAGCGCACCTGCCGCCACCCACACGCCGACAGTGGACTCGCCGTCTGCGCCCGTGTCCCACGCGGATCCAGGTACGACGTCACCGGTCTCACATGCGGATCCCGGTACGACGACGTCGCCTGTGACTCATGCGGATCCGGCGACGACGTCACCGGTCTCACACGCGGACCCGACCACGACGACGCCGGGCACGCGCACTCCCGACACCACGACGACACCATCGGCAACCCGCACACCGGACGCGCCGTCCACGCCAGGCACCCGCACGCCCGACGCGAGCACGCCGAGCACCCGCACGCCGGATGCAGCGACGACTCCGAGCGCGCGTACGCCGGACTCGCCGACCACACCGGGCACCCGGACGCCGGACGCGCAGACCACCCCGAACACCACCCGCACTCCCGAGACGTCGCACACGCCGGAGACCGCACGTACACCGGAGACCGCGCGCACCCCGGAGACGCCGCACACGCCAGACTCGCCGCACACACCGGAGAGCGCGCGCACTCCCGAGACCCCGCACACACCGGAGTCGCCGCACACGCCGGAGACCCCGCACACACCGGAGACGCCGCACACGCCGGAGACCGCGCGTACTCCGGAGACGCCGCATGCGCCGGAGACGCCGCGGACGCCTGAGACGCCGGGTACTCCGGAGAGCGCGCGTACGCCCATTGCGCCGGAGACGCGTGTGCCGGAGGGGACTCCGCGCACGCCGGAGCCGGCGGCGGCGCGGAACGTTGATCCTGCGGTCGCGCCCGTGATGCCGATGCATGCCGGCGTACCGGGGCATGCCGGGACGCCCAACGCGCCGAATACTCCGAACAGCCCGGGTCGGCCGGACGCGCCGAACCAGCCGAACGCGCCGCGTACGCCGGAACCGCAGGCTCCGCGCACGCGCGGCAGCGACCCGCTGTACCCGACCGGCCGGCGTGACCACGAGGGCTGGGAGTCGCCGGACTACCGCGACCCCGACCGGGTCGGCGCGCACGCGAAGAGCTCGGCGGACTCCACCCCGCCGTGGCACGACCGCTCGAACGATCCGAACACCCCGCCGTGGCTCCGGCCGGGCTACGACCCGACCCGGCCGGTGGCCCACGACCCGAATCCAGGGCACATGCCCGGGGAGGAGTTCGGCCCGCGGGCGACGAAGTATGAGCCCTACGATCTGCCGTCGCATCCGCGTCCACCGCGTGACCCGAACACACCGCTCGACGCCGCGAACGACCCGAAGTGGGACGACCCGCAGCGACGGCAGGTCGACCTCGACGCGATGAAGCCGGGCCACCTGCGGCCCGAGCCGGGCAAGCCGCGCGAACTGGTCGACCCGCACCAGCACATCCCGGCAGACCCGCGCGATGTGCGTGCCGGTGACCTGCACGATTCGGTCGGCGATCCGCCGTACCGGAACCCGGAGGAGTGGTCCGGCAAGCTGAACCCGGACTACCACCTCAGTCCGCAATACCGGATGAACTGCCCGGACGTCGCGCGCAAGGCCGCGGACATCCTGAACGGCGACACGCCGCGGCTGGCGGCCGGCAACCGGATGGGCACGGGGGAGGGCCCTGAAAGCACGCTCGAATGGATGGACCTGAAGGACTTCAAGCCGGAGCACAAGATGACGGCCCCCAACGGGCCGCACAACCCGGCTGACTTCACCAACGCCGCTTATCGCCGGGTGTACGACGCGCTGACCGGCCGGCCGCCGGGTACGCACGCCAACATCTTCGTCCGGTGGAAGTCGCCGATGCCGGGGATCCCGGGCGGTGGGCACGTCTTCAACGCGTTTGTGGACGAGTTCGGCCACGTGAAGTTCCTGGACGGGCAGCCGCCGGGTGGAAAGGTCGTGGAGGCGTTCCCGGAGGGTCACACAGGGGCGTACCCGAAGAACCCGTACCCCGGCGACATCACGGACATCAAGTTCGCCACCCGTGAGCCCGGCGGCAAGTGGGACGGCGTACCGCGGACCCCGAACACACCGCCGGCTTCGCAGTTGACGGCTCAGCAGCCGCTGCCTCGGCACGCCGGAAACGACGTACCGGACCGGTCGATCAGCGATGCTCTTGGTACGCCGGACACGCCGTCGCGCCCGCACGATCCGTACGACCCGGGCCAGAGCATCCGCGACCGACTCGACGGCATCGACGAGCCGTCAACCCGACTGCGCGACCCGAACGGCCCGGAGAACGACCCCCGGGCACCGCAGAACGATCCGAACGCACCCGAGAACGATCCGAACGCACCCGAGAACGATCCGAACGCGCCGCAGAACGACCCGCGGGCACCGGAAAACCAGGGCCAGCCGGAGACCCCGCGGGCGGATGGAACCGGTCGCAGCAAGTGGGATCACCTGACAGAGCTGCACCCACCCGCGGCCCGCGCTTCGGAACCCCACCTCCCGGACCCGCACGCGCCAGCGACGCCGGAGACCCACACGCCGGACGCTGGTGACGCGAGGTCGCCGGGGAATAAGTTCCTCGACAGTCTGCGAGAGCCGGACGCACCGCGTTCGCCTGATGCGCCGCGTACGCCGGCTGATCACGGCTTCGACCCGCCGGACCGGGTACGCCGGGCTGCGTCGCCCGAGGCGGAGGCTCGGTTCCTGGCCGAGATCCGGGAGGCCGCGGCGGGATGGAGCCGTCGGGACATCGACGACCTCAGTCAGTTCGGCGGGTCGACGTCCAACCTCGTCAACAGGATGCTGCGCAATCCCGGGCAGGGGATCCAGGCGATCCGGAACCAGACTCCGCACCTGATGGAGTGGATGGACCGGGTGGACGATCTGATCCGGCGGGCGCCGAGGGCCAGCGAGCCACGCACGCTGCTGCGCGGTCTCGCCGCACCTCAGCACGTCCGGACCGAAGCCGACTTCCGGCGCTGGGTGCAGGAGGCCTTCGGCGGCGACCGGTTCGAGAACCCGGGCTACACGTCGACGACGATGAACCCGGAGCGGGCCGCGGACTTCGCGCACCAAGGCGGGGCCAAGTTCGGTGTCGTGGTGGAGATCCGCTCTCCGCAAGGCCTCCCGATGGGCAAGGTCATGCACGACCGGGCCATTACCGACGAGGTACACGAGGGCGAGTACGCGTTGCCGCGCGACTTCAGTGGCAGGATCGTCGGCATCAGTGACGGCGTCCCGTTCGAACGCCGGGGAGGACAGGAGCCGTACGTCGTCATCCACGTCGTCGACGACTCGCTGCCCGGCGGCCAGCTGCCAGGTGGGCACGTACCTGAGACCCCAGATGTGCCTGACACGTCGACCCCGTCGGGGGTGCCGGAGGACTCGCACCGGCCGACCGCGCCAGGGCAGCCGGCGCAGGCACCCCACCAGCAGCCGGACTACGGGCCTCCGCCGGGTTACCGACAGGCCGACCAGCCGTCGGCGCCGCCGCCAGGGCAGCCGCAGCAGTCGTTCGGTCCGGGTCAGCCGCAGGCGCCTCGCCCGGCGTACCAGCGGCCAGAGCAGCAGCCGTTCGGCCCGGGGCAGCAGCATGGTCCCGGTCAGCCGGAGGTGGACTACGGGCCGCCGCCTGGCTACCGCCACGAGCCTCCCCAGCAGCCGTTCGGGCCGGGTCGGCAGCCGCCTGCACCCAACCCGCCGTTCGGTCCAGGTCAGCCGCATCAGCCGTACGGGCCGGGACAGTCGAACGCGCCGCACCAGCCGGGGCAGCCTCCGTATGGTCCGCCGCATCAGCACCCGGGGCAGCAGCCGCCTGCACCGAACCAGCCGTTCGGCCCGGGCCAGCCGCATCACCAGCCGGAGCCGCCCTACCAGCAGCCCGGCCAGCCGCCATACGGTCCGCCGCACCAGCAGCCGGGGCAGCCTCCGTACGGTCCGCCGCATCAGCAGCCCGGCCAGCCGCCGTACGGTCCGCCGCACCAGCAGCCGGGGCAGCCGCCGTATGGTCCGCCGCATCAGCAGCCGGGGCAGCCGCCGTACGGTCCGCCGCATCAGCAACCCGGTCAACCGCCGTATGGTCCGCCGCATCAGCAGCCGGGCCAGCCGCCGCACCAGCCGGGGCAGCCTCCGTATGGACCGGGGAACAGGCAGTCGGAGCAGCCGCCGTACCCCGGTCAGCAGCCGCCGCATCAGCCGTGGCCTGAGTCGCCGTACCAGCAGCCGGGTCAGCCGCCGTATGGTCCGCCGCATCAGCAGCCGTACCAGCAGCCGGGGCGGCCGCCGTATGGGCCGCCACACCAGCAGCCCGGTCAGCCGCCGTATGGGCCGCAGCATCAGCACCCGGGGCAGTCGCCGCACCAGCAGCCTTACCAGCAGCCGGGGCAAGGGCCGTATGGGCAGCCGGAGGCTTATGGGGCGGCCCCGCATGAGTCGCAGTCGTACGGGTCGGCTGAGCATCAGCCGGACCACGGCGAGCAGCCGGCGGCGAGTCCTGCCGGCGGGCAGGATTGGCGCCCAGGGGACGACAAGTTCGGTGTGAGCACCAAGCAGGGGTTTGATCCGGCGTTCCATCACAAGGCGCTCGAGGATCAGTTCGCGCCTGGTGTGCACGACCCGGACGGTTCCTTCCAGGCCAAGGAGCGGGCGATGGCCGATCGCCTCGAGCAAGAGGGCTGGCGCGTCGACGGTCGCCCGGAGGATCACACCAAGCAACGCCTGAAGAATCCGGAATGTATGGTTCGCAAGAACCCGGCCGACGAGGGTCTGATCACCGAGTTCAAGGCGCTGGACAGCGGCGAGGTGGGTGCGGTCAAGCGGAACGTCAAGAAGGCGGCCAAGCAGGTCCCGCCCGACGGCGAGGTGGTCCTCGACGGCCGGAAGGTCGGCCTCACCGAGGAGAACGTTGCCGAGGCGTTCGCCGGCCTGCAGAGGTTCGGCGACACGGTCGCCGCGACGACGCACGTGATCCTCGGCGACGGCCGCATGGTGACCTACAAGCTCTACGCGAAGGAGAACTGATGTCCACGCAGGAGAACATCTTCCTGCAGTCGGGCGCGGCGGCCGCGGACGAGGCGAAGCTGCTCCGGGAGCTGCTCGAGTTGGAGCCGATCCCGGACACCACCGGAGCCGGGCCGGACGAGCACGGCCTGCGTGGGCCGGCCCGGACCGTGGACGGCGTACTGGGCTACGTGATCCAGCCGAACGACAACGTCGAGCCGGACCCGACCCCCGAGACCGCGCAAGCGTTCGACACCTATCCGATCGAGATCGACATCTGGCTCGGCCGCGACGAGGCTGCGCAACTGCAGGAGGCGCGGCTGATTTTCGACCGGCTGGTCGAGGCGCGCCCGGATGTGCCGATGCTGCTCTGCCACGATCTGGATCTGCTGGTCGCGGCCTACCGTCCGGGCCAGGGTGTGCACGAATTCCCTGCCGGCACGACGGTGGACGCCCCGCACGCCGACCGATGGCGCGATTGGGTGCTGCCTGATGTCGGGTAACTACGGGACGCAGGTGATCGAGTCGGTGGCGGTTCGCCGCCGGCGGCTTCGGGAGGCGTGGCTGTTCGGCGCCGAGCGGGCGAAGAACACGCTGAACGAGCAGACCGGCAGGGTCTTCGCCAGCATGATGATCGGCGCGATCGCCTGCGCGGGCTGCGCCGGCTACTCCTACTTCAAGACCTCGATGGCCAAGGAGAAGCAGAACCAGCAGCCGACGCCGACGGCAACGACCTCAGGACCGGTCAGTCCTTCACCCAGCAAATAGTCACCGCCCGAACAGATGCCGCAGCCAGGTCCGCCGAGGCTGCGGCTTGAGGGCAGCGGGCAGTACGGCGCTGGGCGGCGTAGCCAGCGTCACAGGGACCTGCACCAGAAGGTCGCCCTGCAGCCAGTACAGGTCGGGTGAGCACTGGTCGGATGCGCCGCGGTAGCTCTCGGCGACCCATTGAGCCAGCGCGTCGGCGCGCGCCTGCCCGGCGTCGGCGGGGCAGTAGGCGACAGTGCTCAACCGCGGTACGCCGATCAGCACGCCCGCACCAATAGATGCCTGGGGCAATAAGTTCTCCCGGTCGACCATCGCCATCGACACCAGCGGATCGCCGTCCCGGCTGAGCACCGAGAAACCGTCCAGCTCCTGCGGTACCAGGTCCGCGATCTCGTCGAGCGTGAGCTGCACCGGCGACGGCACGTCCGGATCCCCGAGCCCGTGCATCGATCGCCGTACGACGGTCAGCCGGCGCAACTCGTCGCCGGTCTTGATGAACACGACCACCTCGAAGTGATCACCGAACGGCAGCAGGGCATCGGCGACCGGACCGGCCGTGCGCGCCGACCAGCCGCGCTGGACGAGCAATGCACGCTGGCGTTCGGCGACGTCGCCGAACCGGTGTTCCTCGGTGGCGAGCTCGCCTTCGGCGACGACCGCGCGCAGCCAGGCCTCGATCTGCTCCGGCCACAGTTGCTTTGGTAGCTGAAGGCAACGTTCGACGATCTCGCCGACGCCGACCACGGCCGACATCTGCAACGCGCCGCGTCCCCAGCCGACCTCGACCGTTCGCTGCCCGGCGTCCACAACGCAGCCGGGCAACCATATCGGAGCGAGATCCGCAATCATTTCGACCACGTTCGAATCGCTGGTGCCTGTCATTCCTTGACCTCCGCCACCACTAAAGTGTGCAGCACGTCCGTCTGTACGAAACACAAGTCCCCCGCGGATCCGCGGGCTGGTCAGCGGAGGAAAACCTTAGTGGCAAGCCGGATCGTGCACCGCCCGGCGCGGCGCACACCTGCCCCCGGGGTGCAGCAGCAGCGCGTGATCGAGCCCGCACCGACGCTCGGCGGCGGTGGTGGTGGCGCAAGCGGCGGCGGGGCGATGCAGATGCTGTTGCCGATGGTCGGCAGCCTCGGCTCCGTCGCGATGATGACGATGGGCCGCTCCGGCCCGATGGTGATGGTCGGCGTCGGGCTGCTGGGGCTCACCCTGGTCGGCTCGGTCGGCGGCATGCTCGCGTCCCGCGGCAAGGGTGGCAAGGATCGCAAGAACCAGCGCACCCGCTACCTGGACTACCTCGAGCGGATGCGGGACGACTTCTCGGTCCAGGAACGCAAGGCCCGCAGTGAGGCGCTCGAGCTGAACCCGCCACCGGACGCGCTGCTGGACTGTGTGGGCGATGTCTCACGGCTGTGGGAGCGCCGTCGTACCGACAGCGACTTCCTGCAGCCGCGCTGCGGTAGCGGCCGGGTGCCGGTGGTCCCGGCCGTGGTGGGCCAGTCCGGTTCCGCGATGGAGCCGCCGGACCAGTTCATGATGGCCGAGGCGAATGCCCTGGTACGGCGATTCACGCTGATCCCGGACATGCCGCTGACCGTCTCGCTGGACCACGTCGGCAACGTCAGCATCGTCGGCGACCGCGAGGGCGTCGTACGGGTGGCTCGGTCGCTCCTGGTGCAGACGGCGGTGTTCCACGCGCCGGAGGATGTCGAGCTGGCAGCGTGCTTCCCGCGGGCCGCGATGCCGGACTGGCAATGGATGAACTGGCTGCCGCACGTTCAGGACCCCGAGCGCAAGCAGGGCCCGACTCCGTTCCGCCGGATCGCGGAGACCCCAGAGGAGCTGTCGCAGCTGCTCGCGGACGATCTGGCCGAGCGTGTCCAGTGGGCGACCGAGTCACGCCGCGGCTCGGTGGACTTCGAGGACCGCCGTCGGCTGACCCAGCGCCTGCTCGTCCTCCACGACACGTACGGCGACGTCGCCGCCGAGGTCCGCCCACAGGCAGACGACTCACTCGTACCGGGGGAACTCGGCGTCACCGTGCTGCACCTGGTCGCCGACCGCGTGCAGGAGCCGAGCTCGGTGACCATGCGGATCACCGTGTACGGCGACGACGTCCGTGTCGAGGATCTCCGCGGCCAGTACCCGATGGCAGCCAGCGGCCAGGTCGACCGGATGGACGCCGCGGTCGCCGAAGGCATCGCCCGGGAGCTCGCGCCGCTGCGGCTGTCCGCGGAGTCGCTGGACGAGGACGCGCAGCGCGACAACGTCGACTTCATGGGGCTGATCGGTATCACCGATCCGGCCCAGCTCGACTTCCGGCACCTGTGGCAGCGGCGTCCCGATCGTGCGTTCCTCCGGGTCCCGCTCGGCGTCGACGACCACGGCGACGTCGTGCTCGTCGACCTGAAGGAATCGGCCCAGCTCGGTATGGGCCCGCACGGTCTGTGCATCGGCGCGACCGGTTCCGGTAAGTCCGAGGTCCTGCGGACGATGGTGATGGCGCTGCTGGCCACGCACACGCCTGAGGACCTGGCGTTCGTGCTGGTCGACTTCAAGGGTGGTGCGTCGTTCGCGCCGTTCGAGGGTGTGCCGCACGTGGCCGGCATCATCACGAACCTGCGCGACGACGCGAGCCTGATCGAGCGCGCGTACAAGAGCCTGGAAGGCGAGGTCGAGCGCCGCCAGCAGGCGCTGAAGGACGCCGGCAACAAGGCCAACATCACCGACTACCGGTTGCAGCGCGAGCAGAATCCGGAGCTCCCGCCGCTGCCGCACCTGTTCGTGATCATCGACGAGTTCGGCGAGCTGCTGACCGAGCGGCCGGACTTCATCGACCTGTTCCTGTCGATCGGCCGGATCGGCCGGTCGATCGGTGTCCATCTGCTGCTGTCCAGCCAGCGGATCGAGTCCGGTGCGCTGCGCGGTCTGGACACCTACCTGTCCTACCGGCTGGGTCTGCGGACGTTCTCCGAGGACGAGAGCCGCACGGTGCTGGACACGACCGACGCGTTTCACCTGCCGCCGTTGCCCGGCTTCGGGTACCTCAAGGTCGACACCAGCGTCTATCAGCGGTTCAAGGCGGCGTACGTGTCCGGGCCTTACGTCCCGCCGACGGACGACGTCGTCGAGGACGAAGGGGCGGAGGTACGTCCGCACGAGCTGCCGCCGTACCAGCCGACCGAGGCGGAGCTGCAGGCTCAGCAGGAGCCGGACGAAGTCAAGGCGACCGAGCGTACGACGGGGCCGACGGTGCTGAACGTGTTCGTCGACCAGGTGCGCCGGGCGGCCAAGCCGGTACTGAAGATCTGGCTGCCGCCGCTGCCGACCGCCTGCACGCTGGACGGTCTGGCCGGTCGCGTCGACTTCGTTGACGGCCGTGGTCTGCAGCTGTCGGCGCCGACGCCGCAGATGCGGCCGCCGGTCGGTGTGATCGACGACCCGAGCAACCAGCGCCAGGACATCTTCCGGCTGGACCTGACCCGGGCCGGTGGGCACGCCGCGATCGTGGGCGGTCCGCAGTCCGGCAAGACGACGGCACTGCGGACGCTGGTCACCTCGCTCGCCCACACCCACACGCCACAGGAGGTCGCGATCTACGCGCTCGACCTCGCTGGTGGTGGCATGCAGGCGCTGGCGGAACTGCCTCATGTCGGCGGCGTCGCGCTGCGCACCGACCGGGAGCGGATCCGGCGCACGGTCGAGGAGATCCGGGCGATGATCGACCAGCGCGAGCGGGTGTTCCGCAACCATGCGATCGACACCATGGAGGCGCTCCGGCAGGACCACGCGGCCGGCCGGATCCCGGAGCTTCCGTCGGCCGACGTCGTGCTGGTGATCGACAACTTCGGCGCGATCAAGACCACCTTCGACGAGCTGGACGAGCCGATCACCGACGTCCTCCAGCGCGGCAGCAGCTACGGCGTCCATGTGGTGGCGTCGATGATGCGCTGGAACGACGTCCGGATGCAGAACCAGGCGATGTTCGGCACGATGCTCGAGCTGCGGCTGAACGACCCGACGGACTCGAACATCGACCGGCGCCTGCAGGAGGTCCTGCGCAAGGCAGGTCCGGGCCGGATGGTAGTGCCGGGGAGCAAGCTGTTCGCCCAGTTCGCGCTGCCGCGGGTGGACGGCGTCCTGTCCGACGAGAACCTGTCCGAGGTGCTCGAAGGCCAGGCCGTGTCCGTACGGTCGACCTGGCAAGGACCGAGCGCGCCGCAGATCCGGATCCTGCCGCTGCAGCTGCCGCGAGCTCAGGTGGCCGACGAGGTCCGGCAGCCGGCCGTCCTGCCGATCGGTGTGGACGAGCGGGCGCTGGCGCCGGTCTACCTGGACCTGGCCGGCCGGGACAGCAACCTGGTGGTGTTCGGCGACAGCGGCTCCGGCAAGACCAACATCGTCCGGCTGATCGTTCAGCAGCTGATCGAGCGGCACAAGTCCGACCAGCTCGTGTTCGCGGTGATGGACCCCCGGCGCGGACTGCGCGAGTTCGTACCCGAGTCGTACGTCGGTGGTTACGCGCCGACCGGCCGGGTCGCCAGTGGGCTGGCCGCCGGGGTCTCGCAGGAGCTGGCGAAGCGGATGCCCGACGACACCGGCGCGATTCCCGAAGCCGGCCAGGGTGGGCCGCGGATCGTCGTACTGGCTGATGACTACGACCTGCTGACGTCGGGTGGGCAGTCGCCGATGGACCCGTTCCTGCCGTACATCGGCGCCGGGCGGGACATCAAGCTGCACTTCATCGTCACCCGGCGTGCCTCGGGTGCGTCGCGGCAGATGTACGAGCCGTTCATGTCCGCGGTTCTCGAGTCCGGAGCGGCCGGTCTGGTGCTGTCCGGTGACCGCAGCGAGGGGCAGCTCTTCACCGGCGCGTACCCGGGCGACTACCCGCCCGGTCGCGGATTGTTCGTACGACGGGGCGACGGACCACAGCTGGTCCAGACGGCACTGGCCGACCCGGCTGAGGCCGCCACCGTCACCCAGAGCACTGAGGGCACCGTCGCCCAGAGCAGCGGAGGAACGACATGACCTACGACCTGGTGGCACTCGTGGACGGGCGCCCATCGAGTGACGACCTGCTGGCGGGCCTTGCCGCCGCGGGGGAGGAGCTCGGTGTCCGTGCCGTGAGTGGCGGCGCCGTCGTACAACTGTGCGATGACGACGACCACCCGCTGGTTTCGATCGAGCTGCCGCTGCTGATCCAGGTGCCGGGTGAGGTCGAGCGGATGCTCGGCGAAGCGGTCGGCTCGGTGGACACACCGGCGTGGTGGGTGGAGATCCGCGCCACCACGCAGGACGGTGCCCGCGAGCTCGCGGAGCGGTACGCACACACGCTGATCGACCGGCTCGGCGGGAAGGTGTGGACGTCGGACGGTGTCGAGACAGCCCAAGCCACGGCCAAGAGCGAGGGAACCGACTGAGATGCCGAACGACCTGATCTTCAGCCCTGGCGTCGACCTGATCACCGAAAAGGTCGCCGTCGTGATGCAGGATCGCCCGGTGATCGGCATGTCCGCGTGGCTCAGCGACGCGTTGACCTCGGCCAAGGTGGCCGGGCTCGACGTGCAGCTGGTCACGCCGAAGACCTCGAAGCTGACCTTTCCGGTCCGGTCGACGCTGTTCAACGGTTTCAACGCGCGGTGGGTCGTCACCGGCGAGGACGGCGAGTACTTCGACGGCCTGAACGGCGTCCGGCTGAAGTGGAACGGCGAGCAGTTCCTGCCCCGGTCCACCGCCAAGCCGGGGGAGCCGAACTCGGACCTGCACCCGGACTACGTCGTACAGGAGGAGCCGTTCGGCCAGCTGCAGTTCACCGTGCGGGTCCGGCACAAGCCGGTCGAGAGCCTGGTGCTCGGGCGGACCGCGGAGCGGCTGTTCACGGCTGCCACCGGCAGTGGCCCGGCCGGCTGGTCGACGTCGGAGCCGGTGACGCAGCCGTGGAGTCCGGAAGCCATGACCGAGTACTGCCGTGACCGGGCGCCGGACCCCACCTGGCTGGTCCTGGCCGGGCAGCCGGGTGCGGAGTTCAAGCCGGCCGTCGGCACTCTGGAGGCGCGCCGTACTTCGTCCGGGCTGGACGAGACGGTGACGCTGGCGGTGGCCCAGCCGACGATGGACTTCCCGGACGCGAACAAGATCGGCGAGTGGATCGACGAGATCGCCGACCACTTCGAGCTGGTCTCGGCGATGGTGATGGGCGCGTACGGCGCAGCTGACGGCACGTACCAGCCGCGGTTCGTCGGGATGGCGTGCCCGATCGGCATGGCTGCCGGGAACGAGGCGGTCCGGGCGTCCAGCGTCGACGAGATGGTGAAGGTCGAGGGGATCAGCCGGGCCCTGGCGATCGGGCCCGCGCACGCGCCCGCGATCTGGTACCCGATCGGCGACGGGCGCAACCCGCGGGACTGGCAGAAGTACGCGGCGCTGATGAAGAAGCTCGTTCCGGCCGGCGCTGCTCCGGCGGGCCGGCGATGACGAACGACCAGAACAGGAGTACGCGCGGCGTGGACGAGCGGAGCGAGTTCACCATCAAGGACAGGGCGTGTCGTGTCTCATCCGCGCCCGGAGCGAAGCGAGGACGTGGATGAGCACCTACAGCCGGGTCACAGTGATCGGGCAGCGGAAGCGGCTGGATGCCGTGCTGCCCGCCGACGAACCGCTCGGCGTACTGCTCCCGGATCTGCTGCGGATGCTGGACGAACCACTGCAGCAGACGCCGCAGCGGCGCTTCCTGACCACCGCGGCCGGACAACTGGTGCCGCCGGAGGGGACGCTCGCGTCGGCGCAGATCATCGACGGCGCCGTACTGCGGCTGGCGTCCGAGGGCGAGCTGCCGCCGCCTCCGACCGTGTACGACGTGACCGAGGAAGCGGTCGAGGACCTCAAACGCCGCGGTACGACGTTCAAGCCTTCGCACCGGCGGATCCTGGCCGGCGCCGGGCTGGTGTTCTCGCTCATCGCGGGTGCGATCTCGCTGCTGGTGGCCGCGCCGAACGCGCTGACCGGTGTGATCCTGCTGGTGCTCGCGGCGATCTGCGCCTTCATCGGCATCGCACTCGGCCGCACCGGCAACAAGGTGGTCGCGATCCCGTTGGTCTCGGTCGCGACGCTCGTACTGGCGCTGACCGTCGGATTCTGGGCACTGGACGCGGGCTGGGAGCTCGGGCTCGTGATCACGGTCGGCGCGTTGTGCCTGGCGTTCGGTCCGTTGTTCTTCGCCGCGGCCGGAGTCGCCGGTGGTGGAGTGGTCGCGAGTGCGACGTCGATCCTCTTCGTCGCGGTGTGGATGATCGGTGTGGGCAGTGGACTGGCTGCCGACCGCGTCGGTGCGCTCGCGGCGTTGCTGGCGGTGCTGTTGCTCGGCTTGCTGCCGCGGATGGCGCTGGCGTTGTCCGGGCTGTCCGGTCTGGATGATCGCCGGGCCTCTGGTCAGGAGATCATGCGCGGCGATGTGCGGAGTGCGTTGAACGCGGCGCACCTGGGTCTGGCGCTGGCTACTGTGCCGATCGCGGTGTCGTCCGCGGTGGCCGGGATCATGCTGCTGCGGCAGGGGAGTGCGTGGGCGATCGCGCTCGCGTTGGTGCTGGCGTTCTTGCTCGCGTCCCGGTCGCGGTTGTACCCGCTGGTGAGCGAGGTCGCCGTACTGTTCGCGGCGGCGTTCGCGGTGGTGTCGGGGTGTGTGCTGATCGCGGCGGCGAACGGACAGGGCGGCGCGTTCATCGCACTCGGCCTGCTGGTGCTGGTGGCGATGTTCTGCGTGTTCGGTCTCAGTTTCGCACCGGCGGAGCATGTCAAGGCTCGGCTCACTCAGCTGCTCGACTATCTTGAGGTCGGGGCGATCCTCGTGACCGTTCCCCTGGCGCTGGGAGTGTTCGGCGTCTACACCGACCTGCTGAACGCATTCTGACCGGATGGAATGACTGAATCTGACTGGCAGGGTGACATGCTGCGCCGGATGGCGGCGGAGCAGGCACCAGCCCAACAACCGGCTGACCCGGAGGACTCGCCCACCGAAGCGGGTCCTGCCGTGCCGCCTGCTCCTGAGCAGCCGGTAGCTCCGCCGCAGGGGCCGGGATACCAGCAGCAGCCGGCGGAGTATCAGCAGCCCGGGTATCCGCCGCAGGGTCCGCCTCCACCGCCGTACCAGCCGGAGTATCCCCAGCAGCAGTACCCGCAGTACCAGCCTTATGCGCAGGAGCAGTACCCGCAGCAGGGGTACCCGCCTCCGCCGCCACCGCCGCCGTACCAGCCAGGGCCGTATGACCCGCAGTACGTGCCGCCTCCACCGCCACCGGCCTATGAGCAGCAGCCGCAGTTTCCGCCGCCGCCTGCCTACCCGTCGCCTCCGCCTGGCCAGGTAGCGCCGTACCAGCCGGCGCCGTACGAGCAATACCCGCCGCCGTATCAGCCGTACCCGCCGTACGAGCAGCAGCCGCAGTACCAGCCGCCGCCGTACCCGGAACCCCAGTACCAGCCTCAGTACCCGGAACCACCGCAGCCGCAGTACCCGGACCAGTCCTACCCACCGCCGCACCAGCAGCACCCTGGGCAGGTCTACGAGCAGCCTCCGCCGCCCTACCAGGAAGCTCCTCCGGTCGACGGTGGCTGGGGACCGGCGCCCACGCCGCAGTCCGACCAGATCGGTACGCCGATGCCGGACGACCAAGGGGACTCGGTCTTCCGCCGGTTCCGCCGGTTCGCGTCCGAGGCGGCGTACCTGGTCGGGGCGTCCGGCCGGATGCAGCGCGACGTGGACAACATCGCGACCATCCGCCGCCCGATCGCGATCATGCGACGCGTCGGCGTGCTGAGCCCGGTCACCGAAGCCGGTACGTCGACAGTCACCGCACTGCTGAGCACCATGCTCGCCACGCAGCGCTCCGACCGGGTCGTCGCGGTCGACTGCGACCCCGGTGGCGCCGAGCTGTCCAGGCGGCTGGAGATGTCCCTCGGCGCCGGGCCGCTGGAGGGTGTCACCCTGGTCCGCAGCGAGGGTACGGCGGACGCCGTACGAACCACTCTGGCCGAGGCGCAGACCCAGGGAGCACGTGACGTCGGCCTGGCCTTGGTCGACTGCCCCGGCAGCATGTTCGACGAGGTCGGCAGCGAGATGGCCACGTCCGCGCACGCCGCGGTGCTGGTGGTGCCGTCGGCGCAGCAGATGGCGAACTACTGCCTGCAGGAGCTCGACCAGCTACCACCGGAAGGGCAGGACGTCCTGCTCACCCGCGGCGTCATCGTCATCACGATGGTGGAGAACGTCGACCCGGGTTCGGCCACCTGGCTGGTCCAGGCCTTCCGGCAGCGAGGTCTGGAACCGGTCGTCCTGCCGTACGACGCCCACATCGCCCAGGCCTGGCCGCTGCACAGTGAGGAACTCCAGGCCGAGACACGCCGCGCGCTCCTGGATCTGGCCGCCCGGGTGGTCGAAACAGTGACCCGGACTACCAGCTGACACCCAGCAAACGCCCAGAAAAGCCTCAAATCGCGGTTCAATCCAAGAAATCTGGTGCAACGCTGAACCGTTCGGGCGATCTCGTCGTTTGAGTCGGTGTGCGCCCGGTTCGCCGGGCGGACACCACACAACACTCATGCAGCTCCTGGAGGTCCAGATTCATGAGCGACACCACCGCACCACAGTCCACTCCGGAGGTCGACGCCCTGCGCGACCGGCGGTCCGTTCTGCGTTGTGCGGCGATGGTAGCCCTGGCCGGCGCGAGCGCGCCGCTGCTCGCCGCCTGCGGCGGCAGTGACGACGCGGGCAGCTCGAGTTCGACCGGCACCACCGGAACCAGCTCGGCCCCGGCAAGCACCACGCCGACGACCGGCACCAGTACGACGCCTTCCGCGACCTCCGGTGGCGGCACGGTGCTCGGCCCGACCTCGGACGTTCCGGTCGGCGGCGGGAAGGTGTTCACCGACGCCAAGGTCGTGGTGACCCAGCCGACGGCGGGGCAGTACAAGGGCTTCTCGGCCGTCTGCACCCACCAGGGCAACCCGATCGGCTCGGTGGAAGGCGGTCAGATCGTCTGCCCGTTCCACAACAGCCACTTCAGCATCACCGACGGCAGCCCGGTCAGCGGTCCGGCCCAGACGGCTCTGCCGGCCGTGAAGGTCGCCGTACAGGGCAGCAACATCGTTCAATCAGCGTAGCCGCGGCCATAGGGGGAAGGACCCGGCCATCGGGGCGGCCGGGTCCTTCGACTTGTTACTTCAGCGCTGCGTGGGGTCGACCTTGCCGACGTACAGCAGCTTGTTGGGTGAGCCGGCGCCCGGGTCGCCCAGCTTGTCCGCGGTGGCCGCGCCGACCAGCGCGGTCGTCACATCGGCCGGCTTGGCGTCCGGGTGGTCGGCCAGGTAGAGCGCGATCCCGCCGGCCACGTGCGGCGTCGCCATCGACGTACCGCTCATCTTGGCGGTCGACTCCGGGTCGGTGATGCCGACCGAGAGCACGTCCACGCCGGGAGCGAACAGGTCGACGCACTTGCCCCAGTTCGAGAATGTCGCCTTCTGGTCCTGGTCGTCGGTCGCGCCGACGGTGATCGCGGACGGCTCCCGGGCCGGCGAGCTGGCGCAGGCGTCCGAGCTTTCGTTGCCAGCGGCAACGGCGTAGGTGACGCCGGAGTCGACCGACGCCTTCACCGCGGCGTCCAGAGCGTCGTCGGCGACACCGCCGAGACTCATGTTCGCGACGGCCGGCTTCTTCGCGTTCTTGGTGACCCAATCGATGCCGGCGATGACGGACTCGGACGAGCCGGAGCCCTTGCAGTCGAGCACCCGGACGCCGAAGATCTTCGCGCCCTTGGCCAGCCCGTACGTCGTACCGGCGATGGTGCCGGCCACGTGGCTGCCGTGGCCCATGCAGTCGACGCCGTTCTGGCCGTCGCCGACGGTGTCGGTGCCGACCGAGGCCCGGCCGCCGAAGTCCTTGTGCGCGGCGTAGATGCCGGTGTCGATCACATAGACGTTCACGTTCTCGGCGGTCGTCGACGCTTCGAACTTCTTGTCCAGCGGTAGGTCACGCTGGTCGCTGCGGTCCAGGCCCCACGGCGGGTCGTCCTGGCTGACCGTGATCTTCTGGTTCTGCTGGATGTATGCGACCCGCGAGTCACCGGCCAGCTTCTTCGCCTGATCCTCGCTCATGTTCGCCGAGAAGCCCTTGATCGAGGCGTCGTACTGGTCGCGCACCTTCACGTCGTATGTGCTGGCCAGGCTCTGGTTCGTGGCCCGGGTCTGGACCTGCGAACGCTGGCCGGCCAGTACGACGATGTAGCTACCGGGGATCGCGGTCGAGCTGCCGGCGCCGCGGATGCTGACACCCGGCTCCGGTGCGGCATTGCTTCCGGCCGCGGTGGCGACGATGCCGGAGACGGCGAGCGCGGATGCCGCGATCGCTCCCAGCACGGCCCGCGGTCTGGTGATCTTTGGGGACATGGGCGGATCTCCCTCGAGTCAGCGCAAGGCCTGGTTGCCTCACGCAAAGGTCCTGCACATCTACCCTGAGTCACACGCTACGGACCTGACTCATCCCAATCAGGGGTCAAACGGGCCTTATGAGGTAACCCGCAACACGACCGCAAACTTCAGCCCCTTCTCCTAAGTGACACTGTGCCGTGCTTTGTGCTTGACGTATTTGCGGACGGCGAAGCCGTACGCCTCAGCCAGCAGAGGCTCGAGGCGACCGAGGTCCGACGGGCACACGATGCCGACCCAGTGCTGCGAGGCGTAGAACGGGTGTGGCATCAGTTCGTCGCGTACGGCGTAGTCGTGGCCGGAGTCCAGCACCCAGTCCGCGTCCCGCTCGGTCGGCACCGGGCCGAACAAGGAGGTGTACGTCGCTTTCGTCAGACCGAGGTTGAGCCGCCACGCATCCGGCTCGTCCAGCCGCGACACCTTCTCGTAGTGGTCGCCGGTGACGATGGTGGCGAACGGCTGCTGCCGCTCCGGTGGCAGGTCCTCGTCCGGGTCGTAGAGGTAGAACAGGTCCTCCTGTGCTTCGAGTACGCGCACTCCGTCGTACTGCCGGATGGTCCGATCAATGTCGCCGAGATTCATGCCTTCAAGTCTGTCATTGAAGCTGCAATAGAAACTTTTGCGGAATTCCTGGTTTGTCGGCGCGGCGAACTAGGGTGGTTTCCGTGGCTGATCCGTCCTCCTACCGTCCCGCTCCGGGGTCGATCCCGGACTCGCCTGGTGTCTATCGCTTCAGCGATGCCGCCGGGCGGGTGATTTACGTCGGCAAGGCGAAGAACCTGCGGGCCCGGTTGTCGTCGTACTTCCAGGATCTGGTGAACCTGCACCCGCGCACCCAGGCGATGGTGACGACGGCGGCCAAGGTCGAGTGGACGGTGGTCCGCACCGAGGTCGAGTCGCTGCAGCTGGAGTACTCCTGGATCAAGGAGTACGACCCTCGCTTCAACGTGAAGTACCGCGACGACAAGTCCTATCCCTGGCTCGCGATCACCCTCAACGAGGAGTATCCGCGAGTGATGGTCGGGAGAGGCCAGAAAAAGAAGGGCATCCGGTACTTCGGCCCCTACAGTCACGCCTGGGCGATCCGCGAGACCGTCGACCTGCTGCTGCGCGTTTTCCCGATGCGGTCCTGCAGCAAAGGCGTCTTCAACCGGCACCGTCAGATCGGCCGGCCCTGCCTGCTCGGCTACATCGGCAAGTGCGCCGCGCCCTGCACCGGCCAGGTGAGCCAGGAGGAGCACCGCAAGATCGTCGAGGATTTCGCGGCGTTCCTGTCCGGCCAGACCGCGACATACGTCCGGCGGCTTGAGAAGGAGATGCGGGCCGCCGCGGCGGAGCTGGAGTACGAGCGGGCCGCGAAGATCCGGGACGACCTGGCCGCGCTGGAGAAGGCCCTGGCCAAGAATGCGGTCGTCCTCGGCGACGGCACCGACACCGACGTGATCGCGCTGAGCGAGGATCCGCTCGAGGTCGCGGTCCAGATCTTCTACGTCCGCGGCGGCCGGATCCGCGGTGAGCGCGGCTGGATCGCCGACAAGGCGGACGGTACGGCGACCACCGGCGACCTGGTCTCGCGGTTCATCCAGCAGACGTACGCCGGTGACTCCGGCGACGCGATCCCGCGCGAGATCCTGGTGCCGACCGAGCCGGAGGACACCAACGCGCTGACCGAGTGGCTGTCCGAGCTGCGGGGTTCGAAGGTCTTCATCCGGGTTCCGCAGCGCGGCGACAAGAAGTCGCTGATGGAGACCGTCGAGCGGAACGCGCTGCAGACGCTCACCATGCACAAGACCAAGCGGGCCAGCGATCTGACCACCCGCAACCTGGCGCTGGAGGAGATCCAGGCCGCGCTCGACCTGCCCGAGGCGCCGCTGCGGCTGGAGTGCTACGACGTCTCGAACCTCCAGGGCACCGAAGTGGTCGCCTCGATGGTGGTGTTCGAGGACGGCCTGCCGCGCAAGAGCGAATACCGGCGGTTCGTGATCAAGGGCGTCGACGGGCAGAACGACGTCGCCTCGATCGCCGAGGTGCTGACCCGGCGGTTCAAGAGGCTCCTCGACGAGCGCGCGACCATGCAGGACGACGAGGACCCGGCGGCCAGTCTGATCGATCCGGAAACCGGCCGCGCGAAGAAGTTCTCGTATGCGCCAGGCCTGGTCGTGGTCGACGGCGGTCCGCCGCAAGTGGCGGCCGCGCGGCAAGCGCTGGACGAGCTCGGCCTCGGCGACATCCCGGTGTGCGGCCTGGCCAAGCGCCTCGAGGAGGTCTGGCTTCCGGACGAGGAGGACCCGGTCATCTTCTCCCGTACGTCGGAAGGCCTCTACCTGCTGCAGCGGTTGCGCGACGAGGCCCACCGATTCGCCATCACCCACCACCGCAACCGCCGCTCCAAGTCGATGGTGGAAAGCGTTCTGGACGAGGTCCCGGGCCTCGGTGAGGTCCGCCGCAAGACTCTGCTCAGGCATTTCGGCTCGCTGAAGAAGTTGCGTCAGGCCACTATCGACGAGGTGGCCGGCCTGCCCGGATTCGGCCGTCGTACGGCGGAGTCCGTCGTACTCGCGGTGAACGCTGCCGCAACGAAGGCGGAAACCGGCAAGGCGCCCGCGGTCAACATGGCCACCGGCGAGATACTGGACGAGGACGTCCCGGCACCGGCCGGGACGCCTGACGGGGATCCAGGGAGAACTGAGAACTGATGGACGAGTCGGGCGGCAACCTCATCATCGTGTCGGGCATGTCCGGCGCGGGGCGGAGCTCGGTCGCGGACGTGCTGGAGGACCTCGGCTGGTTCGTGGTGGACAACCTGCCGCCGATGTTCCTCACCACCATCGTCGAGCAGCTCGTCGGCACCGGCGCGGCACCACGGCTCGCGGTCGTCGTCGACGTGCGGACCGGCATGTTCTTCGACGAGCTGAGCTCGGCCGTGCACGACCTGCGGCTGAAGGGATACCGGCCGCTGACGCTGTTCCTGGAGGCGTCGGACGACGTGATCGTGCGGCGGCAGGAGAGTGTCCGCCGGCCACACCCGCTGCAGGGCGAGGGCCGGCTGCTGACCGGCATCCAGCGCGAGCGTGAGCTGCTCGGCGACATCCGGGCCGGTGCCGATCTGGTCATCGACACCTCGAACATGAACATCCACCAGCTCGCCGCGAAGATCGTGAACGCCTTCGGCGACGAGGAGAACGCGGAGCTGCGGGCGACCGTGGTGTCGTTCGGATTCAAGTACGGCATCCCGGTGGACGCGGATGTGGTCGCCGACATGCGGTTCATCCCGAACCCGTACTGGCAGCCCGACCTGCGTCCGATGACCGGGCAGGACCGCCCTGTGTCAGACTTCGTGCTCGGCCATCCGCTGGCCCAGCAGTTCCTGCAGAACTACGTGGACGTGCTGGACACACTCCGGACCGGCTACCTGAACGAGGGCAAGCGCTTCGTCACCGTCGCGATCGGCTGCACCGGGGGTAAGCACCGCAGCGTCGCGATGGCCGAGGAGATCGCCCGGAGGCTGCGCGAGAAGGGGTCACCGACCTTGGTCGTACACCGGGATCTGGGGCGGGAGTGAGCCAGAGCCCCTGGGACAGCCCTGCCCGCGGAGAGCACGGACCGGGGGGCTCCGGCGCGTCATCTGGGGGGCGACCCGACCCCCGCTCAGCGCCCAGGGTCGTCGCACTGGGCGGGGGGCATGGATTGGCAGCCTCTCTGTCCGCACTCCGTCACGTCACCGATCAGCTGACCGCGGTCGTCACGGTCGCCGACAACGGTGGTTCGTCGGGTCGGCTTCGGCGTGAGCTGGGGGTGCTGCCGCCGGGAGATCTGCGGATGGCGCTGGCCGCGTTGTGCCGCGACGACGAGTGGGGCCGGACGTGGGCCGACGTACTGCAGCATCGGTTCCGCAGTGATGGTGCGTTGCATGATCACGCGGTCGGCAATCTGCTGATCGTGGCGTTGTGGGAGCTGTTGGGCGAGGCCGTCGACGGGCTGGACTGGGTGGCGCGGTTGCTCGGTGCGCAGGGCCGGGTGCTGCCGATGTCCGCCGTACCGCTGGACATCACGGCTCGCGTGCTCGGCCTGGATCCTGACCATCCGGAGGCGATCACCGAGATCCGCGGCCAGGCCGAGGTCGCGACGACCGAAGGCTATGTCGTCGACGTGGCGCTCGATCCGGCCGACCCGCCGGCTTGCCCCGAAGCCCTGGTGGCCATCGCGGAGGCCGACTGGGTCGTCGTCGGTCCTGGTTCATGGTTCACGTCGGTGATCCCGAACCTGCTGGTCCCGGCGCTGTGCCGCGGGCTGGAGCAGACCAGTGCGCAGCGCGTGCTGACGCTGAACCTGGGGGAGCAGAAGGGCGAGACGGACGGGTTCTCACCGGAGACCCACCTCGAGGTGCTGGGCGCTCACGCTCCTGACCTGCGCATCGACGTGGTGCTCGCCGACCAAGGCCATGTGCCCGACCCTGCGTCATTACGTCGTACGGCGCAATCTCTCGGCGCCGACCTGGTGATCGCCGACATCGCCGACGACGTCCGGCAGCTGCACCACGCCCCGGACAAACTGGCCAAGGTCTTCCGCGAGATCTTCGGCTGAACCGAGCGTTTGATTTACTGCGGTCGCAAGGTAAATCCCAACTCCCTCAAGGAGAGAACGCTTATGCGCAAAGCCATGTCCGCAATGGCTTCGCTCGCCGTTGTCCCCGTGCTGGCCACGGGCGGTACGGCATTTGCCTCGACCACCGTCGCGGATGCGACGACGGCCTCGTGCTACTCGGTCGCCAAGCAGGACACGCCGATCTACTACGGCAAGACCGTGAACACCTCCAAGCTCGGCACGTTCAAGAAGGGCACGTCGCAGACGGCGTACTGCACCGGCCAGACCGGCGGCAGCCACACCGCGTGCGGCGTGACCAACAGCTACTGGCTGTACCTCCCGAACGCCGCGGGCGGCACCGGCGGGTACGTCATGTGGGGCTGCGCCACCCTGCAGACCGACACCTGATCCGCAGCCCCCATTTGATGGGTTCACCCACCAGCTGCTGGGTTCCCCCACCGCATCCGGTGGGTGAACCCCCACTCGGATGGGTGAACCCACCAAACGGGACGTAACACGCGGTGGGTGGTCTCAGTTGGAGGGGGTGCGGCTCTCCCTCGTCCTTCTGCTTGTCCGCGCCCTGGCGCGGACGGTTGATCGGAACGGACCGGAGGCGGAGGGTCTTTGACAGCGGTGGGAGGATGCCTTCATGGCGATGACAGCACAGGTGAAGTCCGAGTTGACCAGCATTCAGGTCACGAAACCCTGTTGCCGCAAGGCCGAGGTGTCGTCCGTACTCCGGTTCGCCGGCGGTCTGCATCTCGTGTCCGGCCGGATCGTCGTCGAGGCCGAGCTGGACAGCGGCGCCGCGGCGCGCAGGCTGCGCAAGGACATCGCCGAGATCTTCGGGCACCCGTCGGACGTGGTGGTGATCTCCCCGTCCGGTATCCGTAAGCAGACCAAGTACGTCGTCCGCGTCGTACGTGATGGTGACGCGCTGGCCCGGCAGACCGGGCTGGTGGACAACCGGGGCCGGCCGGTCCGGGGTCTGCCGCCGGCGGTCGTGTCCGGTGCCTCGTGTGATGCGGTGGCGGCGTGGCGTGGAGCGTTCCTCGCGCACGGGTCGCTGACGGAGCCGGGTCGCTCGTCGTCGCTCGAGGTGACGTGCCCGGGTCCGGAAGCCGCCCTCGCGCTGGTGGGTGCTGCCCGGCGGCTCGGGATCGGGTCGAAGGCGCGCGAGGTGCGCAACGTGGATCGCGTGGTCATCCGCGATGGTGACGCGATCGGTGCGTTGCTGACCCGGCTCGGTGCGCACGAGTCGGTGCTCGCGTGGGAAGAGCGGCGGATGCGCCGCGAAGTACGCGCGACCGCGAACCGGCTGGCCAACTTCGACGATGCGAACCTGCGCCGCTCTGCGCGGGCCGCGGTCGCCGCCGGTGCAAGGGTCGAGCGGGCGCTGGAGATCCTCGGAGACGACGTACCGGACCACCTGCAGGTGGCGGGCAAGCTGCGGCTGGAGCACAAGCAGGCGAGCCTCGAAGAGCTCGGCCAGCTGCACGAACCGGCCCTCACCAAGGACGCCGTCGCCGGCCGCATCCGCCGCCTCCTCGCCATGGCCGACAAGCGAGCCGCCGAACTCGGCATCCCCAACACCGAAGCCAACCTCACCCCAGACATGCTCGACCCAGCCTGACCAGATCGTTATCCAACGCCTCTCAAACCCGGCTTGCCGCGTTGGTTGGATGCCCCCACGGGGGCTTCCATCACACCAACGATTGGGAGACCAATGGGCGATGCGAACGAGGAAGAGCTAGCGAAGCGACAGTTGGAGATCGTGCGGCTGCAGAACGAGGAGAACACCAGGCGGCAACAGGAGGCGCTGGCGAAGCTCCGGGAACAACAGCAGCAGATCGAAGAAGCGTCGAAGAGAGAGGTCAACATGGTCGCCGCGGAGCCGGCGACACCGAATTGGCCGGACGACGGGTACCAGGCTGCGCCGCCCAGTCGGTGGGACGCCGCCAAGGGAATGGTGGGTATCGGCCCAGTCGCCGACGCCGAGTTCGCTCACCGGCTCCTGCACCATGGCCGGCCGCCGGCTGGCGGCGCTGTTTCGGCCGAGGCAGGCACTCAGATCGACGGCGCGAAGGAGCACCGCGGCGCCGCGCTGAACACCCGCGGTACAGCTCAGGCCTACGGGATCTGATGGGTACCGCGAAAGAGGAAAAGGACACGTTGGATGAACAGCGAGGCCGCGGGGCCCGGTCACGCGTCGAGTTCGTCGACAGGCAGAAGGGCTTTGCGGCTCGGGTTGAGGCCGATGAGGCGGCTACGAAGAAGGCGGCCGAGGACGCGCTCGTGAAGGGCGCGAGCGTGGACACCGCCCTCCTCGCTGGGATCCTCGATGACGGACGTCCTCCGGCCGGCAGTCCACCGCAACAGGCAGGCAGTGTGGACGGCGCGAAGGAGCGGGTCGGTGGCGCGACCACCGGCCGCGGTACGGCTCGAACCGTCGCGCGCTGAGAGTCGAGTACAGGAGCAGCGGCCCTGGATGAATGCCAGGGCCGCTTGCGCTTGGCCTTGGTGGGGTGGTTGGAGCCACCAGACGGCCGGGGTCCGGTGGAGCAGCTCGGCCGTCGGCGCAAGTTCATCACCAAGACAGGCGGGTGTTTCACCGCGCTGCCGAGCCGATGTCCGTGTCCCGGCACCCGGCAGGGTCCGGCGCGGCCTCGACACCGGAAACTTGCACCCCACGACAACACTCTCGCCCCCACCCCAGACCCCCGCCGATTCGGTTGCCTCAGGCAACGGGTGGTCCGATATCCGGGCAGATCACCGGCGGCAGCCGGAACCTGGGACACCAAACCGGGAGCTGAAACACGTTATTGCAGGTCCCAGGTCCCAGGTCCCAGTTTCCTGGTCCAGCCCCAGCCGACCACCCAGCCCCCGGCCTAGGATCCCGCCATCCGGACAAAACCGGGCCACATCCCGGGCAACCCACCCCATTCGCCCGGCCGATAGCGGGTTGTTTCACCACTAGCGTCAAACAAGCCGTCAGCCACCACATAACCCGCCATCGGCCAGCCCCGGGCACCCAAAACCACGCCCCGGCAGCCCGAACCAGCCCGGGCACCCCGAAGCCCGCCGTTGCGCCGCCGCATTGGAAGTCCACGATGCGGACACCAGGACGGGGGTTGCCCGCTGACATGGTGGGCTGCCTGGCCAGAAGTCGAGGGGGCAACCAACCAGCTCAGTGGGCAACCCACTAGCTCTGCGGGCAACCCACTAGCTCTGCGGGCAACCCATCAGCTCAGTGGGCAACTCACCAGCTCTGCGGGCGACCCACCAGCTCAGCGGGCAGCCCATCAAATTGGGCCGCTGCTGGTGACGAGAGTGTGGCGGCGCCGGTCTGGCGAGTTGGGTGGAGCCGGTGGTGCGGGGGAGGGCGGCTGCGGGGGTGGGGTGGGTGGCTGAAGGATTTCCCGGTATTTCGGGGGTTTCCGGGGTCGATCGGTTCCCAAGGCGGCGATGTTTGCGGAGGGTGTGCCTGCCCAAACGTGTACGGGATGTCCCGCCTGTACGCGTCTTCCGCCCAAGGGAGTTCGCATGAAGCGCATTCATCGCGCAGGTCTGGCCGCAGCGGCGATCGCCGCCGTGGCCGTCGTTTCCACCACCGTCAACGTGCAAGCCGCCCAGCCAGATGCCGTGTCGCCGATCGCCGCTGCGCGGGCCAATGCCGCGCAGCTCGGTGTCGGTGACGGCGGCGACCTGGTCGTCCGCGACATCGTCGTTGACGGCGACGGCAGCAGCCACGTCCGGTTCGACCGCACGTACCAGGGTCTTCCGGTTGTCGGCGGCGATGTCGTCGTACACCAGGACAAGGCCGGCAAGGCCCGGTCGTCGTCTGGTGGTGTCGGCAAGCTCAGCCTGTCGACCAAGCCCGCAGTGACTGCCGGCGCCGCCCGAGCCGCGGCCAAGCAGAAGACCGCCAAGCAGCAGCTCGTCGTCTTCGTCACCAACGCCGGACAGTCCAAGCTGGCCTACAAGGTCGTCAGTGAAGGCCGCAAGGCCAACGGTGAGCCGACCGGCACCGAGACGTACGTCGACGCGCAGACCGGCAAGGTGCTCGACAGCTGGAGCACGGTCGCCGACGACCTCGGCAGTGGCAGCGGTCTGTACGTCGGCACGGTCGGCCTCGACACCACCAAGTCCGGCACCAGTTGGACGATGGTCGACCCGGTCCGCGGCGGCAACGCGACGTACAACGCCGGCACGCTGTTCTCCGACGCCGACAACGTGTGGGGGACCGGCAGCAACGCCAACCCGCAGACCGCCGGTGTGGACGCGCACTACGGCATTGCCAAGACCTGGGATTACTACAAGAACGTCCACGGCCGGAACGGCATCGCCAACGACGGCAACGGCGCGAAGTCGTATGTCCACGACGGCGCCTACGTGAACGCGTCCTGGAACGACTCCTGCTTCTGCATGCGGTACGGCGACGGCGACCCGAGCCAGGGCATCGGCCCGCTGGTGGAGCTGGATATCGCCGGTCACGAGATGAGCCACGGCGTCACCAGCCGCTCGGCCGGCCTGCGCTACAGCGGCGAGTCCGGCGGCCTGAACGAGTCGACCTCGGACATCTTCGGTACGGCGGTCGAGTGGTACGCCGCGAACGGTTCCGACACCCCTGACTACGTGCTCGGCGAGGAGATCTACGCCGACTACGACCCGGCCACCAACTACATCCGCCGGCTGGACAAGCCGTCGCTGGACGGGGCCAGCGCGGACTCTTGGTCGAAGAGCGTCGGCCGGCTGAACGTGCACTACTCGTCCGGCGTCGGCAACCACTTCTTCTACCTGCTGTCCGAGGGCAGCGGCGCCAAGACCATCAACGGCGTCGCGTACAACAGCCCGACCGTCGGCGGCATCACCGTCACCGGCATCGGGATCAGCAAGGCCGAGAAGATCTGGTACCGGGCGCTGACGACGTACATGACGTCGCGCACCGACTACCACGGCGCGCGCACCGCAACCCTCCAAGCCGCCACCGACCTGTACGGCGCGAGCAGCGCCGAGCGGGCCGCGGTCGACAAGGCCTGGGCGGCGGTGAACGTGGTCGCCTGATCGAACGCGACGGCGGTTTCCGGAGAGACTTTCCGGAATCCGCCGTCGTCGTACCAGCAAGTGGTCTGGTCTGAATCCGTGGCCGGCCAGCCGCTGGTCTCATCTGGACGCTACCAGTTGATCAGGTGGGCTCTTGGGCTAGTCTTCGGGCTGTAGCGGCAGTGCTCGACAGCTATTTTTGAGGAGACGCAGTCCCGTGACCGTACGCGTAGGTATCAACGGCTTCGGCCGGATCGGCCGTAACTTCTTCCGCGCCGTGCAGGCGTCCGGTGCCGACATCGAGGTCGTCGCCGTCAATGACTTGACCGACAATCAGACCCTCGCTCACCTGCTGAAGTACGACTCGATCCTGGGCCGCTTCCCGGGCGAGGTCTCCGCCACCGAGGACGACATCACCGTCGCCGGGCACAGCATCAAGGCGTTCGCCGAGCGCGACCCCGCGAACCTGAAGTGGGCGGATGTCGGCGCCGACGTGGTGATCGAGTCGACCGGCTTCTTCACCGACGCCACCAAGGCGAAGACGCACGCCGACAACGGCGCCAAGAAGGTCATCATCTCCGCCCCGGCGAAGAACGAGGACCTGACCATCGTGATGGGCGTGAATCACGAGCTGTACGACGCCGAGAAGCACACGGTGATCTCGAACGCGTCCTGCACCACCAACTGCCTGGCCCCGATGGCGAAGGCGATCCACGACGCGTTCACGATCGAGCAGGGTCTGATGACCACGATCCACGCGTACACCCAGGACCAGAACCTGCAGGACGGCCCGCACAAGGACCTGCGCCGCGCCCGCGCCGCCGCCCTGAACATCGTGCCGACCTCGACCGGTGCGGCGAAGGCGATCGGCCTGGTGCTGCCGGAGCTGAAGGGCAAGCTGGACGGCTACGCCCTGCGCGTTCCGACCCCGACCGGCTCGGCCACCGACCTGACCGTGAACGTCGGCCGCGAGACCTCGGTCGAGGAGGTCAACGCCGCCGTCAAGGCCGCCGCCGAGGGTGCTCTGAAGGGCTACCTGAAGTACACCGAGGACGAGATCGTCTCCACCGACATCGTCACCGACCCGGCCTCCTGCATCTTCGACGCGGGCCTGACCAAGGTGCTCGGCAACCAGGTCAAGGTCGTCGGCTGGTACGACAACGAGTGGGGCTACTCCAACCGCCTGGTCGACCTGGTCAACCACGTCGGCGCTTCGCTCTGACACCTTCACATCCGCAGCCTGCGTCCGGACGGCCTGGTGTCGGCTCCGGACGCAGGCTCATTCCCTGAGCCTGAAGGACCGCTGAAACTGTGAAGACCATCGAAGACCTCGGGGACGTGGCCGGCCTGCGGGTCCTGGTCCGCTCCGACCTGAACGTGCCGATCAAGGACGAGACAATCGGCGACGACGGCCGCATCCGCGCCAGCCTGCCGACGCTGGTGAAGCTGGCCAAGGCCGGTGCGAAGGTGATCGTGACCGCGCACCTCGGCCGCCCCAAGGGCAAGCCGAACCCGGAGTTCACGCTGGCCCCGGTCGCCAAGCGGCTCGGCGAGCTGCTGCAGCCCGAGGGCATCACGGTGCATTTCGCCGGCGACGTCACCGGTGACTCCGCGCAGTCCGCCGTACAGGAGCTGGACGAGGGTGAGGTCCTGCTGCTGGAGAACGTGCGGTACGACGCGCGGGAGGAGAGCAAGGACGAGGCCGAGCGGGGTGCGCTGGCCGACGAATTGGCTGCGCTCGCGGACGTCTTCGTCAGCGACGGCTTCGGCGTGGTGCACCGCAAGCAGGCGAGCGTGTACGACGTCGCCCGCAAGCTCCCGCACGCCGCCGGCGGCCTGGTGCTCGCCGAGGTCGACGTACTGAAGAAGCTGACCGAGAGCCCCGAGCGCCCGTACGTCGTCGTGCTCGGCGGCGCGAAGGTGTCGGACAAGCTCGCGGTGATCGACAACCTGATCGCCAAGGCCGACAAGCTGCTGATCGGCGGCGGCATGGTGTTCACCTTCCTCAAGGCGCAGGGCCACGAGGTCGGCAAGAGCCTGCTCGAGGAAGACCAGCTGGACACGGTCAAGGGCTACCTGGAGACCGCGAAGTCCAAGGGCGTCGAGATCGTGCTGCCGACCGACATCGTGGTCGCGCCCGAGTTCAAGGCCGATTCGCCGGCCACGGTCGTCGCCGCGGACTCGATCCCGGCCGACCAGCTCGGCCTCGACATCGGCCCGGAGTCCGGCAAGGCGTTCGCCGCCGAGGTCGCCGGTGCCAAGACGGTGTTCTGGAACGGTCCGATGGGTGTCTTCGAGATGGAGGCGTTCGCGGGCGGAACCAAGGCGGTCGCGCAGGCGTTGACCGAGGTTGACGGCCTCAGCGTGGTCGGTGGCGGTGACTCGGCCGCGGCGGTGCGCCAGCTAGGCTTCGCCGACGAGGCGTTCGGTCACATCTCCACCGGCGGTGGGGCGTCGCTCGAATACCTGGAGGGCAAGGAGCTCCCGGGTCTCGCCGTACTCGAAGAGGACTGAATCCGATGACTGACAGCGCCCGTACGCCGTTGATGGCGGGCAACTGGAAGATGAACCTCAACCACGTCGAGGCGGTGCACCTGCTGCAGAAGCTGTCGTGGACGCTGCAGGACAAGAAGCACGACTTCGAGCGGGTCGAGGTGGCGGTGCTGCCGCCGTTCACCGACATCCGCAGTGTGCAGACGCTCGTCGACGGCGACCGGATGAAGATCAAGTACGGCGCTCAGGACGTGTCGGTGCACGACTCGGGCGCCTACACCGGTGAGATCTCGGCCGCGATGCTGACCAAGCTCGGCTGCAGCTACGTGCTGGCGGGTCACTCCGAGCGCCGGCAGTACCACGACGAGGGCGACGCGCTGGTCAACGCTAAGGCGACCAAGGCGCTGGCGGCCGGGCTGGTCCCGATCGTCTGCGTCGGCGAGGGTCTCGACATCCGCAAGGCCGGCGAGCACGTGGAGTACACACTGGCCCAGGTGGACGGCGCGCTGGCCGGGCTGAAGCAGGACGACATCCGCAAGGTCGTGATCGCGTACGAGCCGGTCTGGGCGATCGGCACCGGCGAGGTCGCCACCCCCGAGGACGCGCAGGAGGTCTGCGCGGCGATCCGGAGCCGGCTGGAGGAAACGATTTCACCCTCGGTCGCCGACTCGGTACGGATTCTTTACGGGGGGTCGGTGAAGATGAGCAGCGCAGGTGGCATCATGGCCCAACCGGATGTCGACGGCTGCCTGGTCGGAGGTGCGAGCCTTCAGGTGGACGAGTTCGCCGGCATCTGCCGTTACCTGGACCTTCAGTTAGGCTACTCCTCGTGATTCTCGCTTTCTCGATCGTCGTGATCGTCTGCAGCCTCATCCTCACGCTGCTCGTGCTGTTGCACAAAGGCCGCGGTGGCGGTCTGTCGGACCTGTTCGGTGGCGGTGTGTCGTCCAGCCTGGGCGGCTCGTCGGTCGCCGAGCGGAACCTGGACCGGATCACGATCGGTGTCGGTCTGATCTGGTTCGCCGCCATCGTCGCGCTCGGCCTGCTGTACAAGCTCGGCTGAGAGGGGAGCAGATCCCGTGGCTGGTGGTGGCAGTGCTATTCGTGGCAGCCGGGTCGGTGCCGGCCCGATGGGCGAGGCGGAGCGCGGCGACACCGCGCCCCGGCAGCGCATCGTGTTCTTCTGTGCCAACGGGCACGAGACCGCGACGGTGTTCGCGGTCGAGGCGGCGATTCCGGAGGCGTGGGACTGTCCACGGTGCGGTCTGCCGACCAGCACCGATGTGAACAACCCGCCTCCGCCGCCGAAGATCGAGCCGTACAAGACGCATCTGGCGTACGTGAAGGAACGGCGCAGCGAGCAGGAAGCTCAGGAGATCCTCGAAGAGGCCCTCGAAAAGCTCCGCGCCCGCCGCGCCCGCGGCGAAGTCATCTTCTGACGACGACGTCAGCAGCCCGGACCACCACGTGGTCCGGGCTGTTGGCGTTCCCGAAGCCGACGCGACTTTGCGCGATCGGGCAAGACTGCGCAGGGTCCGTCTTCCTAAAATGAGGTGTGGGGCTGGGGGACATCGACCTACCGATCGATCTGTCCGACGTGCCCGGGTGGGTCTGGCTGCTCGCCGTCATCCCAGTGGTCAGCTGGGTGTCGTCGATGATCAACTTCGTCCAACGGCATGTCGAGAACAAGTTCTGGCGTGAGTCCGGCAAGGTCAACACGCTGATCACCTTCGTGCTGCTGGTGTGCGCGTACGCGTTCTACGGCGACGAGCAGACCCGCACCCTCTGGGAAGCCGTGAAGGACCTCGGGATGGAGGAAGTCCGTTCCGTTCTGCCGGTGGCGATCACCACGCAGTTCCTGCTGCTTGGCCTGTTCTGGATCGTCTTCGGCCGCATCCTCGGCATGTCCTGGCGATCGCTGGCCGAAGCAGGAATCCCATTCCTCGCGTACCTGGCGATCTACGCGCAGATCCTGCTGTACACCGTCATGCTGCTCGGCATCCTGCGCAGCGATGTGAGCTGGGCCTTGGTAGGTCTCGGCGGTTCGCTCATCCTGGCGTACCTGTTCGCGGTCGCTCAGATGACTCCTGAGTTCAGGGCGGAGCAGGCGCGGATAGCGAGGCGAAAGGGCGTGATCGCCTGGATGAACCGCGCCACTTACGGCAGCGACATAGAGACGAGATCGCGCTGGGCGCGCAGGCCAAGAGAAGTCGTCGGCTTCTTGGTCACTGCCTGGATCTTCCTCGCCATCGTGACCGTACCCGTCATCGGCTATTTCAAAGGCCACGAGAAGGGAGTTCCATCGATCGGTGGTGCGATCCGGGTCGAGCTGATCGTGATGTCCGTTCTCCTGCTCGTCGCGTGCTTCCAGTTTCGCGACATCGCGGACAGCGTTGCCGATACTCCGCGGGCACTCTTCCCCTTCGTGGACCTCAGCCTTGCCTTCGCGGCCGCCGTCGTCGCGGTGACCGGCCTGCCGAACTCCGAGGTGACGCTAGGGCCCGTCCCGGTCTTCGCCGTCGCGGTCGGACCGCCGCTGATCGTTGCGCTGACGATCTTCTTGTCGCACCTGATCGGTCGGCGCCGCAGGACGCACAACTGGGGCGCGGCCATGCTGACCAGCGTCGGCGCCGGCTTCGTCGTACTGCCGCTGAAACTGCTGCTGACTGCGGCCGTGGTCCCGCTCGTCGGGTTGCTACCCCTGCCGTCGTGGTAGAGCGCGGGCGAGCCGGAGGCTCCAGATTGGGAAGAGCAGGTAGGTGCCGGCCCAGCTGAAGCCGCCGAGGAAGGTCCAGGCGGGAGCCGTGTCCATGCCGTCGAGGCCCATGGCGATGCCGGGCGCGTTGATGAAGCCGAGCGCCATCACGGCCCCCGCGACCAGGCCGGCTGTGCGCAGGCGCCGTGGTCCTGGGGAGTCGGCGGCGCTCCAGTGGTTGACCGCGATCAGCCAGACTCCGATCAAGGCGAACCCGACGCTCGACACCAGCCCCGCGAGAAAGAACCCGGTGGCGTCGCTCAGGACGAGGTAGGAGCCCACGACAGTGATCGCGGCTCCGACAGCAGCGATTCCGACGAAGGCGGCCGGACACCGCGCGCCGGAGCGCCACGACATCCACGCGAGACCGGCGCTCAGTACTCCCAGCACGGCGTTGCCGACGTCATTGATCGCGCCGAAGGGTCCTTCGACGATGTAGAAGACGATGAGGCTCAAACAGGTGACGAGACCGACGATCCCATGGACGATCGCCAGCCCACCCAGGCTTCGACGCACGACTGGAGACTATCCGGCCGGGTGGCGTGCGAAGAGCTGATTGAGCTCGGCTTGGGGGATTTGGCGGGCAGCGAAGTCGATGGTGCCCTTGGTGAGTAGCTCCTGCGCGGCACGTCGTACCAGGCCTAGAGCGGCTCGGGCGATGCTGCCGCCGAGGCTGACTCGGGTAGCGCCGGTTGCCTGCAGGTCGCCGACGGTGAGGGTTGACGTGCCCAGGCCCAGTACGACGTTGAGCGGGCCGTTGATCTCGCGGACCAGAGTGCGGATGGAGTCGAGGTCGTTCACGCCGGGGACGTAGAGACAGTCGGCACCGGCTTCGCGGAAGCGGTTCGCGCGGGCGATCGAGTCGGCCAAGCTGGTCGGTGCCTTGAGCAACTGGCCGTCCGTACGCGCGGTCAGGACGTAGTCGGGCCCGGCTGCCTCGCGGGCGGCGACGATGCGCTCGACCGCGAGCTCGACGTCGTACAGCTCGCGGCCGTTGAAGTCCTCGATGTTCCCGCCGGCGAGCCCGGCCTCGCGCGACAACGTGATCGTCTCGGCGACAGCCTCCGGTGAGGCGCCGTACCCGTCCTCGAGGTCCCCGTTCACCGGTACGGCGGTCGCCGCCGTGATCTCACGAACCCGCGCGAACATGTCGTCCCGCGACAACGCCGGCGCACCATCCGGCAACGTGTGATCACCCTTGCCCAGCGAGAACGCGATCCCCGCACTGGTCGTCGCAATCGCCTCGAAGCCCGCATCGGCCAGCACCACCGCACTCCCGGCATCCCACGCATTCGGCATGACGAAGAACCCGCTATGCAGCTCGCGAAAACTCATACCTGTGATCCTCGCAGCTGAACAGTTCGGCGTACGCCGAACCGCGACTAGCGTGCAGCGGCGGGCGGAGAGGCTCGAGTGTGAGCAGAGTGTCGCCGACAAGCGCTTGCCGACGGCACTCGGCCTAGGTGCGCGGGGCGCGGATGGAGCTGGGGATTTCCTGGGCGGAGGATTCGTCGAGGAGCCAGAGGGTTCGGTTGAGGCCTTTGACGCCGGCTGCTGGGATCTGCAGGCGGCCGGTGTCGGCGAGGGCCAGGCGGACGGCCTTCGCCTTGTCGTCGCCGGAGACGACGAACCAGACCTCGTGGGCACGGTTCAGCGCCGGGAAGGTCAGCGAGATCCGGGTCGGCGGCGGCTTGGGGGAGCCGTGGACCGCGATCGCGGCGACGTCCTCGGAGTGCAGCCCCGGGTGCTCCGGGAAGAGCGACGCGACATGACCGTCCGGCCCGACACCAAGCAGCAGTACGTCGAACGTCGGTACGCCGTCCCGGTCGCCCGCACTCAGCGCCTTTGAAAGCTCCGCCGCGTACGCCGTCGCGGCCGCCTCAGCGCCTTGACCGGTGTCAGCCGGCATGGGGTGCACTCGGGCGGGGTCCACATCCACGTGGTCGAGCAAGGCTTCGCGGGCCTGGGTCTCGTTGCGGTCCGGGTCGCCGTCAGGCAGGAACCGCTCGTCGCCCCACCAGAACTCGACCCGCTGCCAGTCGATCGCACTCCGGGCAGGCGACTCTGCCACCGCCCGGTAGACGACCGACGCGACGCGTCCACCGGTCAGCACGACCTGAGCGACCTTGCCGCTGCTCTGGACGTCGACCAGCCGCGTGATGAGGCGGGCCGCGACGGCGTGGGCCAGGCCCTCGGCGTCGCGGTTGACCAGGACCTCCGGGGCGGTCATGACCGCCCCGCCACCCTCTTACCCGCACTCTTCTTCGCAGCGGTCTTCTTGACCGCGGACTTCCGCGCCGGCGACTTCCGCGCAGTCGTCTTCTCAGCAGCCGTCTTCTTGGCGGTCGACTTCGCAGCGGTCGTCTTCTTGGTGACCGTGGCCGACAGCTCGGGTGATGCTGCCTTGCCCTCGACACTCGCCGTACGCTCGGCGGCCTTGGAAACCGCGGTCTGCACCGAGTGCCGGTTCACCGCGCTGACCTTCTTCGCGTCGGCCGGCATGCTCTCCCGCTCGACCATGCACGCGAGCGTTTGCGCGTACACGTCGTCCGGGTCGAGCCGCCGCAATTCCTCACTCAGCAGCTCCGACGTCGTACGGCGCTTCAAGGCCACCGGCCGGTCCGGCGCACCCGGAATGCTGAAGGTCGCCACCGCACCATCGGGACGCGTCAGCGCGATCGGCCCGGACGGCGTGAACAGGCGTGCCGCCGTGATGCCAGGGCCACGCGAGGTCTTCTGCTCCACCGCGACGCCCAGCCGGTGCTGCAACCAGGCCGCCAGCAGATCGGCACTCGGATTGCCCTTGGCCGACGTGATTTCGGCGCCGGTCACCTTCGTCGGGTACTGATCCAGAGCAGCCGCCAGCAGCGCACGCCACGGCGTCAGCCTGGTCCAAGCGAAGTCCGTGTCGCCAGGCTCGTAGCCCTCGGCTCGGGCCGTGAAGTCCACCGATGCCCGACGGGTCGCAGCTGCATCCGTGACCCGGCGACGACCCAAGCGGCCGAGCGGGTCGTCCGCGGGTACCTTCGGCCCGCCGCCTGGCCACCACACGATGACGGGGGAGTCGGGCAGCAGCAGGGGAGTGATGACGGATTCCGGCACCTTGGCCAGCTCGCCGTGGAGGCGCAGCAGCACCGCCTCACCCGGAATGCCTTCGCCCACGCGGACTTCGGCATCCAGGCCCGGCGCACCCCGGCCCGGCCGCAGAATTGCGACCAGGACTCGTGACGGGTGCTCGCGACCGGCCTCGTTCGCGGCCTTCATCGCGTCGTGGTGGGACGCCTCGTCGACGACCACCACGATGGTGCCGACCATGCCCATGGCCGGCGAGCCCGCGTTCCGGCGGGCCCGGAGCAGCGCCGAGGCGATCTCGCTCGACGTCGTGTCGGTGAGGTCGATGATCATGGCCGCCTCCAGGCGCGTCCGTCGCGGGCGAGCATCTCGTGCGCGGAGTCCGGGCCCCAGCCGCCGGACGCGTACTGCTCCGGCTTGCCGTGCTTGGCCCAGTACTCGATCACCGGGTCGAGGATCTTCCAGCCCAGCTCCACCTCGGTGTGCTGCGGGAACAGTGGCGGATCACCCAGCAGTACGTCGAGGATCAGCCGCTCGTACGCCTCCGGAGACGACTCGGTGAACGAGCCGCCGTACTGGAAGTCCATGTTGACGTCGCGGATCTCCATCGCGGTGCCCGGTACCTTGGCGCCGAACCGCATGGTGATGCCCTCGTCCGGCTGGATCCGCAGTACGAGCGCGTTCTGGCCGAGTTCCTCGGTCTCGGTCTTGGTGAACGGCAGGTGCGGCGCCCGCTTGAACATCACCGCGACCTCGGTCACCCGGCGGCCGAGCCGCTTGCCGGTGCGCAGGTAGAACGGCACACCCGCCCAGCGGCGCGTGTCGACGTCGACGCGCAGCGCCGCGAAGGTCTCGGTCGCGGAGTGCTGAGGAATGCCGTCCTCCTGCAGGTAGCCCTTGACCTTCGAGCCACCGGCCCAGCCGGCCTCGTACTGACCGCGGGCGGTGTGCAGGTCGAGGCGGTCGGGCAGCTTGACCGCGTTCAGGACTTTCTTCTTCTCCTGCCGCAGCGACCAGGCGTCGAAGCTGACCGGCTCCTCCATCGCGACCAGCGCGAGCAGCTGGAGCAGGTGGTTCTGGATCACGTCGCGGGCCGCGCCGATGCCGTCGTAGTACCCGGCCCGGCCGCCGATGCCGATGTCCTCGGCCATGGTGATCTGGACGTGGTCGACGTAGTGGCTGTTCCAGACCGGCTCGAACATGGCGTTGGCGAACCGCAGCGCCAGCATGTTCTGCACGGTCTCCTTGCCCAGGTAGTGGTCGATCCGGAACACCGCCTCAGCCGGGAAGACCGACTCGACCACCTGGTTCAGCTCCCGGGCGCTCTGCAGGTCGTGGCCGAACGGCTTCTCGATCACCACCCGCCGCCACGAGCCGGGCACCTCGTCGGTGAGCCCGTGCTCGGACAGCTGCTGCACTACCTGCGGGAACAGGCCGGGCGGGATGGACAGGTAGAACGCGTGGTTGCCGCCGGTACCGCGGTTGACGTCCAGCTCGTCCACGGTCTCCCGCAGCCGCTTGAACGCGTCGTCGTCGGTCAGGTCGCCCGGCACGAACCGGAAGCCCTCGGCCAACTGCTGCCAGACCTCCTCGCGGAACGGCGTCCGCGCGTGCTCCTTGACCGAGTCGTGCACGATCTGGGCGAAGTCCTGGTTGGTGTAGTCACGCCGGGCGAACCCGACGAGGGCGAATCCGGGCGGCAGCAGCCCCCGGTTCGCCAGGTCGTAGACCGCCGGCATCAGCTTCTTGCGGGCCAGGTCACCGGTGACGCCGAAGATCACCAGGCTGCACGGCCCGGCGATCCGCGGCAGCCGCCGGTCCTGCGGATCCCGCAGCGGGTTCACCGGGCCGGCCGGTGATTCGTCGAGCTCAGCGGTCATCAGCCGCTTTCCTCCGAGATCAGGTTGTCGAACAGGACTATTCGAACAGGGACTTGAGTTGTTGTACGCCGGCCGCCGGGTCAGTGAGGTGGAGTCGCAGTACCGGCCGGCCGCGCTCGGCGAGAACATTCGCGTCGCCGGCCGCCTGGGCCGAGATCAGCGTGCCGAACGTGAACGGACGGTCGGGGATCTCCACGTCCGTCGGATGCGCCGCGGTGATCTGCAGGAACACGCCCTCCGGGTGACCACCCTTGTGGTACTGACCGGTGGAGTGCAGGAACCGCGGACCCCAGCCGAAGGTCACCGGCCGCCCAGTCTGCTTCGCGATCGCGGGACGAATGGCCGCGAGCGAAGCGTCCCGCTCGGAGTCCAGGTACGCCTGGACCGAGAGGTATCCGAGCTCGTCGAGCTTGCCCAGCAGTACGTCGACCGCGCCCTTGAGCGAGTCCACGCCGTCCAGCAGACCTTCCGATCCACGCACCTCGACAGCCCCGTCGGTGAACGCTGCCGCCTCCGGCTCGGGCTGCGCGTCGAGCAGACCGCGAGCGGCCTTCTTCGCGCTCTCCACGTCCGGCTGGTCGAACGGGTTGATCCCGAGCAGGTATCCGGCCACCGCTGTCGCCATCTCCCACAGCAGGAACTGCGCACCGAGAGAGCCGGTCGTCACGACGGTCGGGGTGCCGGAGGCAACGCTGGCGGCGCTGGTGTCTGCCGCGAGCAATGCGTGGACCAGGTCGCCCGCACCGCTGTGCAGCTCCGGCGCCTCGAGGCTCTCCACCGCTACCGGCAGGACACCGGTGCCGTTCTTGCCGGTGCTCTCGGCGATGAGCTGCTCGGCCCAGTCTGGGAAGCCGACGATCGACGAGCCACCAGAGGCGATGACGACCTTGTCGCGGCCCGGGCTGGCTGCGATGACAGCGCCGAGGATGAGCGCAGGGTTCGACGGGTCGTCGGCCTGCAGTGTCGGCGCCACCTCGGCGGCCTGGTCCAGCAGCTCGGCCACATCCGCGCCGGCAAGCGCCGACGGGACGAGACCGAAGGCTGTCAGTGCGCTGTAGCGGCCGCCGACGTGCGGGTCGGCCAGGAACGTCTTCCGGTAACCCTCGTCCGCCGCCAGCTTCTCGAACGGCGAGCCCGGGTCCGTCACCACGACGATGCGCCCAGCCGGGTCGATGCCCGCGTCGGTGAACGCCTTGATGAACGCCCGCCGGTGGCTGTCGGTCTCGACCGTGCCGCCGGACTTGCTGGACACCACGATGACCGTCTTCTGCAGGTCACCGTCCAGCGCCCGGGAAACCACGCTCGGGTCGGTGGAGTCCAGTACGACGAGGTCGACCCCGGCGGTCCGGGTGATCACCTCGGGAGCCAGTGAGGAACCGCCCATGCCGGACAGCACGATCCGGTCCAGGCCCTCGGACCGCAAGTCGGCCTGCAATGCCTCGATCTCGGCCAGCAACGGCCGCGACGATTCGTACAGGTCGACCCAGCTGAGCCGGATCGACGACTCGGCCTCGGCTTCCGGACCCCAGGTGGTGGCGTCCTTGGCGGCGATCCGGGAGGCGATCTTCTCGCTGACGAGCCGGTCGACGACCTCGCGCCAGCCTTCGCCGTAAGCGGTGACAGTCACTTGGCGGCACCCTTCAGCGCGGCGGTGACGGTGTCCTGCAGCTCCGACCAGGACGCGTCGAACTTGGCCACGCCCTCGTCCTCCAGCACCTGCACGACCTCGTCGTACGAGATGCCCAGCTTCTCCAGGTCGTCGATCACCTTGCGGTCGGCGGCGTAGTCGCCGCGGACCGTGTCGCCGGTGACCTCGCTGTGCTCGGCGGCCGCCTTGATGGTTGCCTCCGGCATCGTGTTGACCACGCCCCGGGTGACCAGGTTGTCGACGTACAGGGTCGGCGGGTAGGCCGGGTCCTTGACGCCGGTGGAGGCCCAGAGCGGGCGCTGCGGCTTCGCGCCGGCCGTCTCGATCTCGCGCCAGCGGTCGGAGGAGAAGATCTCCTCGTACGCCTGGAACGCGAGCCGCGCGTTGGCGATGGCGGCCTTGCCCTTCAGGGCCTTGGCCTCATCGGTGCCGATGGCATCGAGTCGCTTGTCGACCTCGGTGTCCACCCGGCTGACGAAGAACGAGGCGACGCTGCCCAGCTTGCTGACGTCGTGACCGTTCTCGATCGCCTGCTCCAGGCCGGTCAGGAACGCGTCCACGACGGCCTTGTAGCGGTCCAGCGAGAAGATCAGCGTCACGTTCACACTGATGCCCGCGGCAAGGGTCGCGGTGATTGCCGGCAGGCCTTCCATGGTGGCCGGGATCTTCACGAACACGTTCTCCCGGCCGACGGTCTCCCACAGCTCCTTGGCCTGGGCGATCGTCTTCTCGGTGTCCCGGGCCAGGCCGGGCTCGACCTCGATCGAGACCCGGCCGTCGACCGACTCGGAGTCGTCGTACACCGGCTTGAACAGGTCCGCGGCGGAACGGACGTCGTCGGTGGTGATCACCCGGATGGCCTCGTCGGTGGAGACCCCTTCGGCCGCGAGCCGGGCCACCTGCTCGGCGTACGCGTCGGCGTCGGCGATGGCCTTGGCGAAGATCGTCGGGTTGGTGGTCACGCCGCTGACGTACGAGTCGTGGATCAGCGTCGCCAGGCTGCCGCTGGTCAGCCGCTCCCGGGAGAGGTCGTCGAGCCAGATGGAGACACCCGCGTCGGCGAGTGCTTTCAAGCGATCGTTCATGTCCGAAGCCTTCCGAATGTTCTGTTGTGGGTGTTTCAGTCAGCCGGGCCGATCGGTCCGGCCGCGTGCCGTTCGGCCGGGACGCCCGCGCCACCGAGCTCGGCGGCCGCGGCGATGCTGTCCTTGGCGGCCTGGACGACGGCTTCGGCGGTGATGCCGAACTCCTTGTACAGGACCTTGTAGTCGGCCGAGGCGCCGAAGTGCTCCAGGCTGACGATCCGGCCGGCGTCACCGACCACCTCGCGCCAGCCCTGGCCGACACCGGCCTCGACCGAGACCCGGGCCCGGACGTTCGCCGGGATGACCGAGTTGCGGTACGCGTCGTCCTGCTCGTCGAACCACTCGCGGGACACCATCGACACGACCCGGGCGTTGATGCCCTCGCCGGCCAGGGTGTTACGGGCCTCGACGGCCAGCTGCAGCTCGGAGCCGGTGCCGATCAGGATCACGTCCGGCGTGCCGTCGGTGTCGAGCAGCGTGTAGCCGCCCTTCTTCACGTTCTCCGTGGTCGCGAAGCCGTCGGTGCCGCGCGGGAAGGTCGGTACGTTCTGCCGGGTCAGCGCCAGACCGGCCGGGCGGTCGGTGTTCTCGAGGATCGCCGCCCACGCGGCCGCGGTCTCGTTCGCGTCACCAGGCCGTACGACGTCCAGGCCCGGAATGGCCCGCAGCGCCGCCAGATGCTCGATCGGCTGGTGCGTCGGGCCGTCCTCGCCGAGACCGATCGAGTCGTGCGTCCACACATAGGTCACCGGCAGCTTCATCAGCGCGGCCAGCCGGACCGAGGGGCGCATGTAGTCGCTGAAGACGAGGAACGTGCCGCCGTACGGGCGGGTGCCGCCGTGCAGGGCGATGCCGTTGAGGACCGAGCCCATGCCGTGCTCGCGGATGCCGAAGTGCAGGACGCGGCCGTACTCGTTGCCCTGGAACTCCTTGGTGGCGTGCTCGGCCGGGATGAACGACGGCTCGCCCTTCGGGGTGGTGTTGTTCGAGCCCGCGAGGTCGGCCGAACCGCCCCACAGCTCGGGCAGCTCGGGCGCCAGCTTGGTCAGCACCTCGCCGGAGGCGGCCCGGGTGGCGACACCCTTGGCGTCGGCGTCCCAGCTCGGCAGCGCGTCCTTCCAGCCGGCCGGCAGCTCACGCGTCTGCAGCCGGTCGAACAGCGCGGCGCGCTCGGGTGCGGCCGTCCGCCAGGCGCCGTACTTGACGTTCCACTCCTCCTGCAGCGCCTTGCCGCGCTCCAGCGCCTTGCGGGTGTGCTCGATGATCTCGTCGGCGACCTCGAAGTCCTTCTCCGGGTCGAAGCCGAGGACCTTCTTGGTCGCCGCCACCTCGTCGGCGCCGATCGCGGAGCCGTGGATCTTGCCGGTGTTCTGCTTGGTCGGCGCCGGCCAGCCGATGATCGTGCGCAGCCGGATGAAGCTGGGCTTGTCGGTGACCGCGTTGGCCGCCTCGAGGGCGTCGTACAGGGCCTGGACGTTCTCCTCGTAGCCGGTGCCGCCGTTGGTCCAGTCGACGTCCTGGACGTGCCAGCCGTACGCCGCGTAGCGGGCCGCGACGTCCTCGGAGAACGCGATGTTGGTGTCGTCCTCGATGGAGATCTTGTTGTCGTCGTAGATCAGCGTGAGGTTGCCGAGCTTCTGGTGGGCGGCCAGCGAGGAGGCCTCGGACGAGACGCCCTCCTCCAGGTCGCCGTCGGAGGCGATCGCGTAGATGTGGTGGTCGAACACGCCCTCACCGGCGGCGGCCTCGGGCTCGAACAGGCCACGCTCGCGGCGGGCCGCCATCGCCATGCCGACGGCGTTGCCGACGCCCTGGCCGAGCGGGCCGGTGGTGGTCTCGACACCCGGGGTGTGCGAGTACTCCGGGTGGCCCGGGGTCTTGCTGCCCCAGGTGCGCAGGGACTTGAGGTCGTCCAGCTCGAGGCCGAAGCCGGCCAGGTAGAGCTGGATGTACAGAGTGAGGCTGGAGTGACCGGCCGACAGCACGAACCGGTCGCGGGCCGGCCAGTGCGGGTCCGCCGGGTTGTGCTTCATCACCTTCTGGAAGAGCAGGTACGCCGCCGGCGCCAGGCTCATCGCCGTACCAGGATGGCCGTTCCCGACCTTCTCCACCGCGTCCATCGCGAGGACCCGCACCGTGTCGACTGCGCGCCGGTCGGCCTCGGTCCATTCAAGCTTGGGGCTGGTCTTCTCCGTCACGCCGGCGGCGCTCCTCTCGATGGCTGCGAAAACAACATCTGGTAGGCGTCGAGGGATCGCTCCGGACCTACCGGCCGGTCGCGATCGCGGCCCCGCGCATCACCGTGAGCGAGCCTACTCGCCCGCGTGTCCGGCGCCTTCCATAGACTCGAAACCCGGACCACACACCTCTTGTTCCCGACGTCTCGCACATCACACGGACGGCTCACCCAGGGGGGTGGCGAGACCCTCCTACGGGGCGTCGTAGACTGTCGAATCGTCAGCGCCGGTCCCCGGCGTCAACCCACTGTTTTCGAGGTGTTCGTGACGGCCGTCGACCCGCGTCCAGCCGCGACGACGTCGTACCCGGCAGCGCCGCCGCTGCCGGCCGACCCAGCTGTTCTGAGCCCGACGGTGCGCGATGTGGTCAAGGCGTACGTCGGTCTGACCAAGCCACGCATCATCGAGCTGCTGCTGATCACCACCGTGCCGGTGATGTTCCTGGCCGCCGGTGGAGTGCCCGGCCTCGGCGTGGTCGCCGCCACCCTGGTCGGCGGCATCTTCGCCGCCGGCAGCGCGAACACGATCAACTGCGTGCTCGACCGCGACATCGACGAGCAGATGCGCCGGACCCGCCGCCGCCCGCTGCCGCGGCACGCGGTCAGCCCGCGGTCGGCGACCATCTTCGGCGTCGTGCTCGGGGTCCTGGCGACACTCGAGCTCGGCTTCTTCGTCAACTGGCTGTCCTCGCTGCTCGCACTGGCCGCGAATGCCTTCTACGTGTTCGGCTACACGATGGTGCTCAAGCGCCGTACCGTGCAGAACATCGTCTGGGGCGGAATCGCGGGTTGTTTCCCGACCCTGATCGGCTGGACCGCGGTCACCAACGAGCTGGCCTGGACGCCGGTCGTGCTGTTCCTGGTCGTCTTCTTCTGGACGCCGCCGCACACCTGGACGCTGGCGATGCGCTACCGCGAGGACTACGCGTCGGTCGACGTACCGATGCTGCCGGTCGTCGCCACCCCGGTCGCCACCGCGCGCCAGATCATGGCGTACTCCGTGGTCATGGTGGCCACCTCGATCGCGCTCTGGCCGGTCGCTGACACCGGCTTCGTCTACCCGCTGGCCGCGATCGCGCTCGGCGTCGTCTTCCTCCGCGAGGCCCGCGCATTGTTGCTCCGGGCCCACACCGGCGCCGAAGGTGCCGCGCTGCGCCCGATGCGCCTGTTCCACTTCTCCAACATCTACCTGGCGCTGCTCTTCATCGCCGCGGCCATCGACCCGCTGCTGCACTGACTGTTGCCTTTGGCATCGGTTAGGTGCACTCTGGGTGCAGAGCTAGGCACTGTGGGTTGCAGTACGACGTTCGCGCGTCGTATTCGATCAAGTGCGTGGAGTCCTGCCGTTGACCTGATCGTGATCTGATGTTGCGATAAGGCGGTCTGTGGAGGGGGATTCCACGCCTGGGGAGACATAGAACGCAGGGGGTTTCATGGGGGCACGAACACGTATCGCCGCGGTCGCAGCGCTGGCGCTCGCCGGGTCCGCGCTGGTCGCTGGGCCGGCCGACGCGGGGCACAGCAGCCTCAAGCCGGTCGTCACCGGTCTGGACGGTCCACGCGGCGTCGCGACGTACGGCGGCAAAGTCATCTACAGCGTGACCGACGGCTCGGTGTACTCGGCGTCAGCCGACGGTCTGAACAAGAACATCACCAAGCTCGGCCAGGTTCCGGGCGGCTTCCCACCGGCGATCGACACCAGTAAGTGGGGTGTGACCTACGCACTCACCGGCGGTGGCGGACCGGAAGGGGACGCTCCGCCGGGTGGAGCGACGCTGTTCCGGCTGCGGCCCGGCAAGGCTGCGGTGCCGGTGGCAGACATCGCGGCCTACCAGGCGACAGACCCGGACCCGGACAACACGGACGGTCCGCCTGGGGAGAGCAACCCGTTCGGGCTGGCCGCGCTGAACGACCACACGGTTCTCGTGTCCGATGCTGCGGGCAACGACCTGCTGAGGGTCTGGCCGAACGGGAAGATCAAGACGGTCGCGCGGCTCAAGCCGCGCGTGGTCAAGGTTCCGTCCGGACTGCCGGCGAAAGATCCGGAAGGCAACCCGTTGCCACCGGCCGGCACACCGATCCTGGCCGAGGCTGTGGCCACTTCCGTGACCGTGGGGTCGGACGGCTACTACTACGTCGGTGAGCTCCGCGGTTTCCCCGCGACGCCAGGTACGGCGGAGATCTGGCGCATCAAGCCGGGCTCTGTCAACGCCGTATGTGACCCGGCGCACCCGTACACGGGCGCCTGCCAGCGGTACTCGGACGGCTGGACGTCGATCGTGGACTTGGGAGCCGGGCCCGGCAACAAGATCTACGTGGTCGAGCTGGCCAAGGCGAGCTGGCTCCAGTTCGAGCTGAACGGTGCGACCGAGGGAGCCGTCTTCGTGCAGTACCGCGGCGGCCATCAGCGCGGCGGGTACCGGCGTGAGCTCGCGAAGGGCCTACTCCACCTGCCGGGTGGTGTCGGCGTGAGCAAGAGCGGCGTCGTGTACGTCGCCGGGCCGATCTTCGGTCCGGGCTCCGTGTCCAGAGTCAGGTACTGACGAGAGCGACCCGGGGCGTCTGGTCTACTCACCGGACTGGGCGCCTCGGGTCTCCATCTAGGTCGCTGGTGTGCCGCGTTCGCCGTACACCGCTGTGACCAAGGCGATCAGCACTGCGGCGAAGAACATGTGGATCAGCACCAGGCCCCATGGCAGGCCGGTAAAGTACTGCGTGAAGCCGACGGCACCCTGGAGCAGTTCCATCGCCAGCAACCACGCGGCCAGCTTCCGCAGGGTCCGTGAGGTCGCCGTGACCCGGGTCGCGATCACCAGCGCGATCGAGATGCCCAGCAGCGCGAACACCACGTCCGCGTGCAGCTGACTGATCAGCTCCTCGTCGAACCCGTTCCGTCCGGTGTCGGGATCACCCGAGTGCGGCCCGGCTCCGGTCACCAACGTGCCGAGGAAGACAGCCAGCCAGACCGCAGCGACAGAGGCGGTCGCGAGTGCGCGGACCACCGGGGGAGTGTGCGGGTAGGGGCTGGTCCGGGAGCGCCGCATCATCGACACGGTCAGCGTGATGATCACCGGCGACACCAGGAAGTGGGCCGACACGATCCACGGGTTCAGGCCGGTCAGCACGCTGATGCCGCCGATCACCGCCTGCAGCGGGACACCGAGTGCGGCCGCTGTCGCGAGCCGGCGCAGGTCCTTGCGCACCGGCCGGTACCGCATCACCATCAGCCAGGTGCCGATCGCGATCACCGCGACCACGAACCCGAGCATCCGGTTGCCGAACTCGATCGCGCCGTGGATACCGAGCGCGGCGTGCGGCACGTACGACTCGTCCGTGCACGAGGGCCAGGTCGGGCAGCCGAGGCCGGAGCCGGTCAGCCGGACCAGTCCGCCGGTCACCACGATGCCGATGTTCGCCACCACCGAAGCCCAGCCCCAGCGCCGTACGACGTCCAGGCTCGGCTCGGGCACCAGTCGCCAGAATCCGGTGACTGGCTCAGTCTCTTGGGGCGGGGTCTCCGTGCTCATCACCGGGACACTCTAAAGCTCAGTCCCATCGGAACGTTCGGGAGACCAGGTAGCCCAGTACCGCCGCCCAGAGTGCCAGTGACAGCGCTGCGGCCCAGGGGATGACGCCTTCGATGGTCGAGTTGGCGAGTCCGTTGGCCAGCGCGGCACTCGGCAGCACGCGTACGACGCCTTGCATGCCGGCCGGGTATTCGTCGACCGGTGTGAGGACCGCGCCTCCCACCAACAGCAGCAGATAGAGCAGGTTCGCTGCGGCGAGTGTTGCTTCAGCCCGCAGTACTCCGGCCATCAGCAGCCCGAGCGAGGCGAAGGCCGCCGTACCGCACAGAACCACCAGCACCACGCCGACGACAGCGTCGACGCCACCGGCCGGGTTCCAGCCGAGGGCGAACCCGGTCCCGATCAGTACGGCGAGCTGGATGACCTGGACCACCAGCACCGCCCCGATCTTCCCGGCCAGCAGCCCGGTCCGGGACAGGGGAGAGGCGCCGAGCCGCTTGATCACGCCGTAGCGGCGCTCGAAACCGGTCGCGATCGCCAGTGACGTGAAAGAGGACGAGAGGATCGCGAGCGCGAGCACCCGCGGTACGGCCTGATCGATGGCCGGACCGTCGCCGAGCGGAAGCCGGCTGCCCAGGCCGGTGCCGCCCAGGAGCAGCAGGAGGCCGAGCGGGATGACCAGGGCCAGGAGCAGTTGTTCGCCGTTGCGGATGAGGAGCCGGAACTCCATCCGCGAGTGAGCCAGCACCTTGCGGGTCCACGGCGCGCTCCCGGGCCGTGGAGCATAGGTGCTCACCGGGCCTCCCGCTTCGGTGCCGTGAGCTCGAGGAAGACGTCCTCGAGCGACTTCGTGTGATGCTCGGTCAGGGAGTCCGGGGTGCCGGAGGCGATCACCTTGCCCGCGGACACCACGTGGACCTGATCGGACAGCTGCTCCGCCTCGTCCATCGCATGAGTCGTCAGTACGACGGTCACGCCGTCGTCGCGCAGGTCCCGGATCAACTGCCAGATCTCGCGCCGGCCATGCGGGTCGAGCCCGGTCGTCGGCTCGTCCAGGAATGCGATCTCCGGCCGCCCGATGATTGCCAGCGCGAACGAAAGCCGCTGCTTCTGACCACCCGACAACCGCCGGTACGGCGTCCGGCCGCAGCTGCCGAGGTCGAGTCGCTCGACCAGAGCCGGGATGTCGAGGGGGTGCGTGTGCAGGGTGGCGACGTACCGGAGCATCTCGATCGCGCGGACGCCGGACCAGGCGCCGCCCTCCTGGAGCATCACGCCGATCCGCGGCATCAGCTCGTCGTGGTCGGCGATCGGGTCCAGCCCGAGCACCCGGACACGGCCCGAGTCGGGTCGCCGGAAGCCCTCACAGCTCTCCACGGTGGTGGTCTTGCCGGCACCGTTGGGGCCGAGCACGGACGTCACCGTGCCGGCGGCTACGGTGAGACTGAGACCGTCGACCGCGGCCTTCTCGCCGTACCGCACGACGAGGTTGTCGATCTCCACCGCGACTGGCACGGAAGAAGTCTAGGACCGGGCTTACCCGTTCTTCCCCGGGGTCAGGCGGCGTGACGCTGGTCACGAAGGGCTCCCACGCCCCGCGTGACCGCGCGAACCGGTTAGGGGACCCTTATTTGAAGGCCCCGGTGAATTACGCGACACTGATGTTGTGAAAACTCCTGCGACGAACGGACCGGCGCCCGCGGGCGCTGCCGTGACGCGGGACGAGTCCACTCGGGACCGGGTTGCCCGCTCGATCCTGACCAACGGTCCGTCCAGCGCCGCGGTGCTCGCGGAGCGCTTGGAGCTGACCCCGGCGGCGGTCCGCCGGCACCTCGACCACCTGCTCGACGAGGGCCTGGTCGAGGCCCGTGAGGAGCGCGTCTACGGCCCACGTGGCCGCGGCCGCCCCGCGAAGGTCTTCGTGCTGACCGACACCGGCCGGCACGCGTTCCACCAGGCGTACGACGACCTGGCGGCCACAGCGATGCGGTTCATCGCCGAAGCCGGCGGTGAGGAGGCGGTCGCGGAGTTCGCCCGCCGCCGCGTCGCCGAGGTGGAACAGCGGTACCGGGAGCTGGTCGACGCCGCTCCCGAGAGCAACAAGGCCGATGCGCTCGCCCAGGCCCTGACCGCGGACGGCTATGCCGCGTCCACGGCCCAGGCAGCGCACGGCGCCCAGCTGTGCCAGCACCACTGCCCGGTCGCACACGTGGCCGAGCAGTTCCCCCAGCTGTGCGAGGCGGAGACCGAGGTGTTCGCGCGACTCCTCGGTAAGCACGTTCAGCGGCTGGCCACCATCGCCCACGGCGACGGTGTCTGTACGACGCACATCCCCGGCCCCCAGCCGGTTACTGCCCCTGTATCCGACGGCGAATCTGCGAGGACTGCACGATGACGCAAACCGCTCACCCCGAACTGGAAGGCCTCGGCAACTACCAGTACGGCTGGGCCGACTCCGACGCCGCCGGCGCGGTTGCTCAGCGCGGCCTGAGTGAGGACGTGGTGCGAGGAATCTCCACCCTCAAGAACGAGCCGGAGTGGATGCTGGACCTGCGGCTGAAGGGCCTGAAGCTCTTCGACCGCAAGCCGATGCCGTCGTGGGGCGCGGACCTGTCCGGGATCGACTTCGACAACATCAAGTACTTCGTCCGGTCCACCGAGAAGCAGGCCACCTCCTGGGAGGAGCTGCCGCCGGACATCAAGAACACCTACGACAAGCTGGGCATCCCGGAGGCGGAGAAGCAGCGCCTGGTCGCCGGTGTCGCGGCGCAGTACGAGTCCGAGGTCGTCTACCACCAGATCCGCGAGGACCTGGAGGCCCAGGGCGTCATCTTCCTGGACACCGACACCGGCCTGAAGGAGCACCCGGAGCTCTTCAAGGAGTACTTCGGCTCCGTCATCCCGGTCGGCGACAACAAGTTCGCCTCGCTGAACACCGCGGTCTGGTCCGGCGGCTCGTTCATCTACGTCCCCAAGGGCGTCAAGGTGGACATCCCGCTGCAGGCGTACTTCCGGATCAACACCGAGAACATGGGCCAGTTCGAGCGGACCCTGATCATCGTCGACGAGGACGCCTACGTGCACTACGTCGAGGGTTGTACGGCGCCGATCTACAAGTCCGACTCGCTGCACTCAGCGGTGGTCGAGATCATCGTGAAGAAGGGCGCCCGCTGCCGCTACACGACGATCCAGAACTGGTCGAACAACGTCTACAACCTGGTCACCAAGCGCGCCACCTGCGAGGCCGGCGCGACGATGGAGTGGATCGACGGCAACATCGGTTCCAAGGTGACGATGAAGTACCCGGCCGTCTACCTGATGGGCGAGCACGCCAAGGGCGAGACCCTGTCGGTCGCGTTCGCCGGCGAGGGCCAGCACCAGGACGCCGGCTCCAAGATGGTGCACAACGCGCCGTACACCTCCAGCTCGATCGTGTCGAAGTCCGTCGCCCGCGGTGGCGGCCGGACGTCGTATCGGGGTCTGGTCGAGGTGGCGCCGGGGTCGCACCACAGCAAGTCCACGGTGCGCTGTGACGCGCTGCTGGTCGACACCATCAGCCGCTCCGACACCTACCCGTACGTCGACGTCCGCGAGGACGACGTGGCGATGGGACACGAGGCGACCGTGTCCAAGGTCAGCGACGACCAGCTCTTCTACCTGATGAGCCGGGGCATGGCCGAGGACGAGGCGATGGCGATGATCGTCCGCGGCTTCATCGAGCCGATCGCCCGCGAGCTCCCGATGGAGTACGCGCTGGAACTGAACCGACTGATCGAGCTGCAGATGGAAGGGGCCGTCGGCTGATGACCGCGAGCGAAACCCTGGTTGCCACCGGCAATCGGGCGCACTCCCACGGGCCGGGTTCGCCGGTCCCGCTCCAGGCCCGGAATGAGCGGCCGACGTCGTACGACGTGGCCGACTTCGCGGTGCCGAACGGGCGCGAGGAGGAGTGGCGCTTCACCCCGGTCAAGGCCCTCAAGGCGCTGTTCGCCGACGAGGCCGGCACCGAGACCCCGAAGATCGACGCGTCCGGCCCGGACGGAGTCGTGTTCGAGACCGTCGCGGCCGACTCGCTGAAGGTCGGCAAGCCGCAGGACCGGTCGGCGGCCGTCGCCTGGAACCACGCGGCCGAGGCGCTGGCGGTGCGGATCCCGGTCGAGGCCGAGCTGATCGAGCCCGTGCACGTGAATGTCGCGAGCCTCGGTGCCCGCGGCTTCAGCCACCTGATCGTCGACGCCGGCCGGCACAGCCGCGCCACCGTGATCATCGACCACACCGGCGCCGGTGAGCTCGGCAGCAACGTCGAGATCGTCGCCGGCGACGGCGCTGAGCTGCGGGTGGTCAGCATCCAGCAGGCCGACCATGAGTCGATCCACCTCGCGCAGCATGACGCGCTGGTCGGCCGCGACGCCAAGCTCCACCACGTCGTCGTCACGCTCGGCGGCAAGGTCGTCCGGATCGCCACGAACGTCCGGTACGCCGGGCCTGGCGGCGATGCGGAACTGCTCGGCGTCTACTTCGCCGAGTCGGGCCAGCACCACGAGAACCGGCTGTTCGTCGACCACGAGGCGACGCACTGCAAGAGCAACGTGCTCTACAAGGGTGCGCTGGCCGGCGACAACGCGCGCTCGGTGTGGATCGGCGATGTGCTGATCCGGGCCGCGGCCGAAGGCACCGACACCTTCGAACTGAACCGCAACCTGGTCCTGACCGATGGCGCTCGCGCCGACTCGGTGCCGAACCTGGAGATCGAGACCGGCGAGATCGAGGGCGCCGGTCACGCGTCCGCGACCGGCCGCTTCGACGACGAGCAGCTGTTCTACCTGCAGGCCCGCGGCATCCCCGAGGACGCGGCCCGGCGGCTGGTGGTGTCCGGCTTCTTCAACGACATCATCGGCAAGATCGGCGTGCCCGAGGTGGCCGAGCACCTGCACGAGGTGATCGAAGAGAAGCTCGCGCGGGCCGCGGAGTTGAGCGCGTCCGCCAAGGCGGTCATCGGCCAGTGAGCGACACGTTCGAGCGCGCCTGCGCCGTCACCGACGTACCGGACGAAGGAGTCGTCCCGGTCGAGGTCGGCGGCGTCGAGGTCGCGGTCGTGAAGAGCGAGGGACAGTTCTTCGCGGTGCGGGACGAGTGCTCGCACGCGCAGATCCAGCTGTCCGAGGGTGACGTCGGCGAGTGCGAGATCGAGTGCTGGCTGCACGGGTCCCGCTTCGACCTCCGCACCGGCGAGCCGACCAGCTTGCCCGCGTACGACCCGGTGCCGGTCTACCCGGTCCGGCTGGACGGCGACGACGTACTCGTCGATGTGAAGAACCCTCTCAACCAGGCATCCCTGTAAACCAGACGGAGATAGAAGAAACCTCATGGCGACACTCGAGATCCGCGACCTGCACGTGTCGGTCGACACCGAGAACGGCCCGAAGCAGATCCTGCGCGGCGTCAACCTGACCATCAGCGGTGGCCAGACGCACGCGATCATGGGCCCGAACGGTTCCGGCAAGTCCACGCTGGCGTACTCGATCGCCGGCCACCCGAAGTACAACATCACCAGTGGCACCGTCACGCTCGACGGCGAGGACGTGCTGGACATGACCGTCGACGAGCGCGCCAGGGCCGGCCTGTTCCTGGCGATGCAGTACCCGGTCGAGGTGCCGGGCGTGTCGGTGGCGAACTTCCTCCGGACGGCGAAGACCGCGATCGACGGCGAGGCGCCGAAGCTGCGCACCTGGGTCAAGGACGTGAACACCGCCCTGGCCGACCTGGAGATGGACCCCGAGTTCGCCCAGCGCAACGTCAACGAGGGCTTCTCCGGTGGTGAGAAGAAGCGGCACGAGATCGTCCAGCTGGAGCTGCTGAAGCCGAAGATCGCGATCCTCGACGAGACCGACTCCGGCCTCGACATCGACGCGCTGAAGGTCGTGTCGACCGGCGTCAACCGGTTCGCGTCGCAGGGCGACAAGGGTGTGCTGCTGATCACCCACTACACGCGGATCCTGCGCTACATCAAGCCGGACTTCGTGCACGTGTTCGTGGACGGCCGGGTCGCCGAAGAGGGCGGACCGGAGCTGGCCGAAGAGCTCGAGGCGAACGGCTACGAGCGGTTCCTGAAGGCAGGCGCGAAGTGACCAACGCCCGGACCACATTCAGCAGTCCGCTGGACCTGCAATCGGTCCGGGCGGACTTTCCCATCCTGTCTCGCGAGCTCGCGAACGGGTTCCCGCTGGTCTACCTGGACTCGGCCAACTCCTCGCAGAAGCCGCGCCACGTGGTCCAGGCGCTCGAGGACCACTACCTGAAGCACAACGCGAACGTCGCCCGGGCCATGCACCAGCTCGGTGCCGAGGCGACCGCGGCGTACGAGGGCGGCCGGGACAAGGTCGCCGCCTTCATCGGTGCTCCGAGTCGCGACGAGATCGTCTTCACCAAGAACGCCTCCGAGGCGCTCAACCTCGCCGCGCACACGCTCGGTGCGTCGCTGAAGCCGGGCGATGTCGTGGTGATCTCCGAGATGGAGCACCACAGCAACATCGTCCCGTGGCAGCTGGCTTGTGAGCGGACCGGCGCGGAGCTGAAGTGGTTCGGCGTGACCGAAGAGGGCCGGCTCGACCTGAGCAACATCGACGAGCTGATCACCGAGAACACCAAGATCGTCTCGCTGACCTGGGTCTCGAACGCGCTCGGCACGATCAACCCGATCACCGACATCGCCGCCAAGGCCCACGCGGTCGGCGCGACTGTCGTCGTCGACGCGTCGCAGGCGGTGCCGCAGTTCCCGGTCGACGTGTCAACGCTGGGTGCGGACCTGCTCGCGTTCACCGGCCACAAGGTGGTCGGCCCGACAGGCATCGGTGTGCTCTGGGGCCGGTACGAGCTGCTCGCCGAGCTGCCGCCGTTCCTCGGTGGCGGCGAGATGATCGAGGTCGTCCGGATGACCGGTTCGACGTACGCCGCTCCGCCGGCCAGGTTCGAAGCCGGTACGCCGCCGATCGCGCAAGCGGTCGGGCTCGGTGCGGCCGTGGACTACCTGTCCGGGATCGGGATGGACAAGATCGCCGCGCACGAGCACGCGATCGTCGAGTACGCGCTCGAGGGCCTGAAAACCGTTCCAGGGTTGACGATTCTCGGCCCGACCGAGGCGGCTGACCATGGCGGCGCGATCAGCTTCGAGCTGGATGGCGTACACCCGCACGACGTGGCGACCGTGCTGGACACCCGCGGGATCGCTGTCCGCGCCGGGCATCACTGTGCGCGGCCGGTGCACGAGCGGTTCGGCGTACAGTCCTCGACGCGGGCGTCCTTCTACCTCTACACGACGCCGGAGGAGGTCGAGGCGCTGGTCGACGGTCTCGGCTTCGTCCGTTCTTTCTTCAAGGTGGCCTGACGTCTCATGCAGCTTGACTCGCTGTACCAGGAGATCATCCTGGACCACTACCGCAGCCCGCACCACGCGGGTCTCGCGGAGCCGTACGACGTGGAGGTGCACCACGTGAACCCGTCCTGCGGGGACGAGGTCACGCTCCGGGTCGAGCTCGACGGCGACACCGTCACCGGTGTGACGCACGAGAGCGTCGGCTGCTCGATCAGTCAGGCCGCGACCTCGGTGATGACGGATCTGGTGATCGGCAAGCCGGTCGCCGAAGGCATGGCGACGTACGAGAAGTTCCTCGAGCTGATGCAGGGCCGGGGGAATGTCGAACCGGACGAAGAGGTTCTGGAGGACGGCGTCGCGTTTGCCGGCGTCGCGCAGTTCCCGGCCCGGGTGAAGTGTGCGCTGCTGGGCTGGTCGGCCTGGCGGGACGCGACCGCCCAGGCTCTCGCGCGTACAGGAGGAGTGAGCAATGGCTGACCAGACCGACGAGAAGATCGAGCTGCCCGAGGTCGACCTGGCGGCGGGCTCGACTCCCGCTGACGTCGAGGATGTGACCGAGGCGCTGAAGGACGTCGTCGACCCCGAGCTCGGCATCAACGTGGTCGACCTGGGCCTGATCTACGGCATCACCGTCGACGACACCAGCACGGCGATCATCGACATGACGCTGACGTCCGCGGCCTGCCCGCTGACCGACGTGATCGAGGATCAGACCCGGATGGCCCTGGACGGCCTGGTCAACGACTTCCGGATCAACTGGGTCTGGATGCCGCCGTGGGGCCCGGAAAAGATCACCGACGACGGCCGCGACCAGCTGCGGGCTCTCGGCTTCAACGTGTGAGACGCGTCGTCTCGGTAGCGCCGGAACGGCTGGACAAATGGCTGACCGGCTTCGCCGAACGCCATGGCTCGGTCGAGTACGACGTCACGCCGACGACGCTCACCGCATCAGCCGAAGACGGGTCGACGGCTGTGGTCGATATACCGTTCGCGCCGCTGACTGACCTGACCCCGGAAGGCGTCATCAAGCACGTCCTGGCTGAGCATCGCCTAGGCGTCCTCCTGGTACGTCGCGGCGGCTACGGTGCCGGCGTGTTCGTAGGCGCGAAACTCACGGACTCCAAGGTCGGCTCTCGCCATGTGCAGGGGACGACCAAGGCCGGCGGCTGGTCGCAGCAGCGGTACGCGCGGCGTCGTGACAACCAGGCGCGTGAGGCTTTCGCGGCTGCGACCGAGGTCGCCGTACGGATTCTGGCGCCGGCACGGCTGGATGCGCTCGTCTGTGGGGGAGACCGTCGCGCCGTCGACACGGTGCTGGAGGATCCGCGGCTGAAGGATCTGCTCGGGCTTGTGCGGCCGCCGTTTCTCGGCGTACCGGATCCGAAGCAGAAGGTTTTGGAGCAGGCCGGCGCCGATGCTCGCGCGATCCGGATCGCGGTGACTCAGGAAGATTCGCCGTAGAGGAGGCGGAAGTCCTCCAGGGTGCCGGTGTAGTACTCGTGGTCGTCGGTGAGTTGTGCGCGGGTGATGCGCTGCGGCTGCTCGCGCTGGAGCTGGACGCCGAGATCCGACCAGAACGCGTCGTCCGGCAGCCGGTCCGCGTCCTCGGGCAGGAACTTGATCGCCTCGCCGACCGCCTCCGCCGCGAACTGCCAGTTCAGCTCGACCGTCCTCCGATCCTGGCCGGGCTCGCCGGTGTAGGCGAGGTCCGCGTCGAGCGCCCGCCGGGCATAGGTGCCGGCGATCAGGATCCATTGCCCGGCGTCGACCAGCTGCGAGACGCCGAGACCGAAGATGACGCCGAGAGTCCGGGCCGCGTGCTCGGACGCATACGGTACGGCGAGGTCGCTGAGCTCGGAGTGGACCGTCCAGGCTTCCTCGCCCTCGGTCAGCGACGTCTCCGGCGGACCGGGCCGGGCCGCGTCCGGGGCGTCATCTGCCGCGGCCAGCAGGCTCAGGTAGGTCTGCGCCTCGGCCAGAGTCCTCGCGGTCAGCATCAATTCGCTCCTGTATCCCGATAGCTGTCACGGACGACGAGCAGTCGCTCCAACCGGAACCTACCCGGTTCGGCGTCCAGCGTCGCACGCCCCTCGCCGGTCCAGAAGGCATCGTCCGGTACGACGTCCGCGCCTGGCGGGATGAACTTCACGACCTCCTCCACCGCCGCCCGCGCCACCGACATCACCGCCCGCGCCGCCTCGGACCGGTCATCCACCCCCACCGATCCGGCCGCCCGATCAGCCACCGCCAGCCACTGCCCGGCATCGAGCAATTCGGACGCCTCAGGCCCCCCGAAGTTCGGAAACGGCCCCGGCGTCTCCCGCTCCGGCAACCCGAACAGATACTCCCGCGAAGCCCCACACCCCGGGCACTCGCCGGCGTAACTGATCACCAGCGATCCCTCAACGTGCGCGAGCCCGTCCTCCCACGAGGTCTCGACGGTCCCGCAGTCCGGGCAAGGCGTGAGCTCCAAATACAGCAACACCTCATCCCGAGTCCGCGCAATCGCGTAAGGCGGGTCGTACGGCTCCTCGTTCATTGAATAACTATCCCAGCCGAGGACATGCCGGCGGCGGTACCGCGCTGGTCTTTGGCGCCGTCGGACTCGGGCTGGGCCGTGGCGTGCTTCAGGGTGGAGTCGGCGTGGGTCAGGACGGCGGCTGGGATTCCCTGTTGCTGGAGGGCTTCGACGACGGCGCCGCTGAAGCGGCCGTTGCGTACGCCGGAGTCGTAGAGCTGCTGTAGGTCAACCCGGCCCTCCGCCAGCAGGGCGAGTCGCGGGTGCAGGGTTGCGAAGGCCTTGGCGAATCCCTCGTTGCCGGGGCAGGTCATGGTGCCGTCGGGGATGGCGATGTACACCTGCTTGCTGCCGTCCTGCCCGCGCAGGGTGAGCCGCACCTCGACCCCGTCGTGGCGCGCCTGGGCCAGTGCCTCGACGAGCGGCCGGTACGGGTGCTGGTCGTCCTGGACGCCGTTCACCTTGACGGTCCGGACCTTCGCAGGCTTGGGCGCCTTCGTGTGGTCCCAGTCGCGCAGCGGGGGCACTCCGGCCTCCATCCGGGCGAGCATCGCGTCGTACTCGTGCCGGAACATGGTCAGATACGCCTCGCCGGTGGCGGCGCGGTGCACGGTGTCGCTGCGCTCGACTTTGGGCCGGCCGCGCCGGTCGACTGCGCGTCGCTCGACGTCGAGGTGGTAGTCGACGTTCACCTTGACCGTGACCACCTGACCGGATTCGTAGCCACCGGTCTCGTGCCGTGCCCCGACCGTGCCGGTGTCCTTCTCGGTGACCTGCTCGCCGGTGGACATGCCGGCCTTGATGCCGGTCGCCGGGTCGGTGCCGCCGACGCTGTTGCTGGTGGGGAGCAGCCGGTTGCTCTTGCTGGTCAGCATGGTGGCCCGCAGTTCGCGGGTGTTCTCGCCCATCTGGACGGTGCTCTCGTCGTCCGGGTCCGAGATCAGTTCGAGGCCGGAGACCTCGGCGCGGACGCGGACCGCGACGGTTCGCGAGGAGTGCCCAGGGACCGCCAGCGGAACCAGCTCATGACCCGATCCGGCCATCTCCGCGAACGCCGTCGCACGGGTCGAGCCGCCGAGGATGTTCTCCAGCTGGGTCCGGTGCAGCTGCACCCCTGCCGCTGTCAGCATGTCGCGCCGGCTGAGGCGGCTGTAGACGGCGTTGAAGAGGTTGTTGACCGGCTGCTGGCCGGTCAGGTACGGCTGGGTGCCCTCCACGATGTAGTTGGCGGGCAGCGTGATCGCCCGGTGGTCGGTCTCCCCAGGAAGTTCCTGCGGTCTCGCGTTGATCACCGACCGCGGGACGAGCATCGACATCCGCCCGTTCGACTCGCGCCGCGTCGGCTTCGGCGCCGACCGCAGCCGGCCGACGGTCTGGGCCGCCTTGCCCCGGGTCGCGCTCGGTGCCTCCTCGATCTCGACGATCACCCGGTAGTCCCGCTCGACCCGTCGGGTGTTGAGCCAGAACGCCTCGTTGATCCGGGTGTTCTGCTCGCTGGTGGTCGCGGTGGTCGACGTACTGACGTTCGTGTTCAGCCCGGCGGACGCGCCCGCGGTTTCCGTGGCCGCCGCACCGGCCTGGACGCCGTACGACCTGGTGGCGGTCGCGCTGCGGCTCTGCTCGCGGAACTTCCACATCTGCACGAAGTTGTAGGCGTTCTCGGTCTCGCTCGGAGTCCCGCCTTCGGTCGTGACCGGGCCGTCGTACACGACCCGGATCCGCACCTTGAGATTGCGGGACGTGCCGACCGGGTACTCCCGGACGAAGCCACTGGGGTCGAGCATGTCCTCCATGTGACCGCGCCAATGCGCCCCGGCGAGATCACCGCGCAGGGCCTGATCGAGTACGGCGTCGTCCAGAGCGCCGGGGGAGTGCTGCTCGATGGCGGTCCGGACTTCGCGCAGCATGTCGGTGTCGTTGCCGTCGAGGTCCTGCAACCACGTACGGTCGATGACGGCCGCACCCATGGTGGTGTCGTAGTGCCGCGGCAGCCCGACCTCGACGCGCTGCCGGGTCACCTCTTCGGCGGCGCGGACGACCTCGTCGAAGGACTCGTTCGGGGCCTTCTGCAGATCCGCCAGACCACGCAGGTAGTCAGCGAGCCGCTCGTCGGTGTGCGTCGCCGCGAGGCCTTCGGTGACGAGTGCCTTCTCGACCTGATAGCGCCGGATCAGCGCGGTCGTCGTACGCCGGGGAAGGCTGAGATTCCCGTCCAGGAGGCGTTCGACGGCATCGGACACCTTCGCCAGCGGCAGGTCGAGCTTTTCCTGCCCGTACGAGCGCAATGCATCCCGCTCCGGCAGGGTGAGGACGATCGAGCCGTTCTCCAGCGGGATCTTGCGCGGCTCGGCACCACTGGCCCGAAGCTCCGCCTCGAACACGAGGTCGCCCCAGAACTGGTAGTGCTGCCCGTCCCGCATCAACGTCCGCTCGACCGCACCCATGTTGGTCTCGGTACTCGCGGCGGACCTGCTGCCGGAGCGGCTCACGCCGGCCGATCCACTGAACGAGCTGCCGTCGGCCTCGGCGACGCCGGTGCCGCCGTCGATGCCCGCCGTGTTGCCGGTGGAGACGCCTGAGGTGCTGCTCGAGCTGCCGATGGCGATGTTGAGGTCGGCAAGGATCGGGTGAGCGCTGCCGATGTATTTGAGGTTCTCGACCCGGGTGGAGACGCTCAGGGCGGACTGTCGCGGGGCCAGACCGCGCTGCGCGATCGCCTGCAGCGGGTCGGACGGCGCCGGACTGACGATCGCGTTGGTGCGGTACTCCGAGGTGAGCAGCTCCGGCCGGGTGACGAGGTTCCGTACGCCGAGGAACGCGCTGAGGTGATGCAGCGCCGAGCTGTCGCCGCGAGCGAGCTCCGGCACCTCGGCGACCAGACGGCTCACCGGATCGCCGGGATCGAGGTGCTGGAATGTTGCCGTCTGCAACAACTCCGGATCGACCCGGCCGGCGATCGACAGCGACGGCTGCTCGCCCAGGTCGCAGAACTCCTTCTCGATGCCGACCTTCGCGCTGCCGTGCTCGACCGCGATCGGGGCGGAGTCGCCGGCCTCGGTGACCTCGGTGACGGTGATCGTGTGCGGGATCTCGAACTCGGCGACCTCTGAGGTGCTTTCCGACAGCGACATCCGCCAGAGCGAGCTGCCGGTGGCCCAGTTGAAGAACCGGCCGAGCGAGGAGCGGCCGTAGCTGGCGCCGAGGTCCGGCGTCGAGCCCGACTGACCCGCACCGGGGCTGTTGCTGAACCCGAACCTGGTCGACCACGGCAGGCTCTTGGACCGCCCGCCGGACCGGCCGAACGAGTTCGAGCCGATGTCGACGTTGACGACCATGTCGCTGCTGGTGACCCGCGGCGGCTTCACCTGGTCGAGGTGCTGGTCGACCTTGATCCGGTAGGTGTGCGCCTCGGACGCGATCCCGGGGCGGTTCCCGGCAAGCTCGACGGTGCGGTGCTTGGTGAGCTTGAACAGCAGCCCGCTCTGCGCTGCGGCGTCGTACCCGCTCTCGAGCCGGTGCTTGGTGACCTGCTGGCAGACCCGTTGGTAGTTCTCCAGCTGGCTGGCGACCAGGGCATCATCCTGGCCGGGCCGCTCCCGGATCCACTCGTGCATCAGTAGCCGGCCGGTCTCGGGGTCGATCGGCGGGATCAGCTCGTGGTCGGCGAGGTGGACGAGCAGCTTGCGCAGCGCTTTGTCGGCGCCCTTGAAGTCCCGGATCAGCGCCGGTCCCGCACCGCGCAGCTGGCCCGTGCCGTTGCCCATCCAGACGGGCAGGCCGATTTTCTCCAGGGTCGGCTGCGGGTCGCTCCGCAGCAGCAGCTCGCCGTCGGACGTGCGGTGCGGCTTGCCGTCGGCCTTCCGAACGAGGGCCTCGGCCGGCACCGGGCAGCCGTAGCGGAAGGCGTCCCGCTCCAGCATCCGCAGGAACGCGTCGCCTTTGCCCTCGACCGTGAAGGAGTCGTCACCGTCGAGCTGGTGGACGGTGAGCTTGTGCACCATCCGCATCTTGACGCCGAGCGTGGGCGCCAGCCGCATGGTGCTCCAGCGGCTGCCCTGGTCGGCCGCGGCCATCCCGTCCTCGCGGCCGGTGTTACGTCCGGCTCTGATTCCCGGACCGACGTCCCAGCTCGACGTACCGACGTCGGACAGGGCCGTACCGGGGTAGCTGAGGGTGCCCGCGACCGAGTTGGAGGTGGCGAACGTCTGGCCGCCGGAGGCGGTGGTGTAACCGACGCGCCACAACTCCAGCTTGTGCTCGGGAGAGCTGTCGCTGAGCAGTTCGAACGTTTCGTAGACCGGGAACGACTCCAGCTGGGCGTAGGCGACGGCGCGGCCGCCGTTGGTGATGAGCCGGCCGATGCCGCCCGGACGGGTCGACTCGTCCAGCCGGATCATCCCGTCCTCGACGATCAGACCGCGGAGCTGGTCGTGGCCGACCCGATCGAGTGAGCCGAGTCGTTGCGTCAGGCCCGCGACCGCTTGATCAGCGAGATCGCCGAGCCCGTCGACCCGGGAGGCCATGTGCTCGGGGAGGTCGGTACTGCGCTCGTCGATCAGGCCGAGGTCGGCCAGGCTGACAGTCTCGGCCGGCGGGCCGACGGTGTAGCTGTGGCTGTAGCCGAGGTCGAGGGTGCTCGCGTCGTGCGGCGCGCCCAGGGCGACGACCTTGGTCTCGGACCACGGGCCGGTCGCGGACGTCCGCATCCGCCAGCGCCACCGCGGCCGCGTCGACCGGTACCGGAGGATCTCGCCGCGGAGCGCTTCGACCGCGCCGGTCTGGGCGAACTCCGTCGCGCCGCCGTTGACACTGTGACTGCGCCCGACCGCGAACTCGACGCCGGGGTTGACGAGGTGGGAGAGAGCCTTGAGCTTGCTCGAGTCGGGAAACGCCGCCATCGCGGTCTTGAGGTTGCCGCCGCCGCTGAGGCCGAGCGTGTCCGTCGCCGTCGTCGCGATGTTGTACCCGCCCTGCACCACCTGGCCGAGCTGACCCTCGTCGAACTTGACCGGGCTGTCGAGAACCTCGTGCAGCTCGCCCACATCGAGACTGAACTCGAATTGCGTCAGCTCGTCGACGTTCGCCGACGGGTCGTTCCCGATCGTCAGCACGAACCCGCCCGGCGACATCGTCCGCCGGAGCTCCGCGCGGAGGGTGCGATGCAGGAAGTCCGGAGTGAACTCGTAGGGGTTCTCCTCCTTCTTCAGCGCGATGTTGAGGTCTTCGCAGAGTTCAGTCAGGTGTGGCAGCCGTCCCGACGGCAGCGGGTTGTGCCGCACGTCCTCCGACGGCAGCGCTGCGTCCACAGCTGTCTTGTACGCATCGACCCGCTCTCTGGCCGACTGCGTCAGTACGGCGAACTCCCGGCTAGGCGCGAGGCCACTGGCCTCCAGCGCGTCCAGCTCGGTCAACAGCGACTGGTAAGCCTCGCGAGCGTCGTCTGCGCGCTGCGCCGCCGTAGTGCAAGCCGCAGCGATCGCAGTGTGCCGCCCTGCCATCGCGAGCTTGTTGGCGGCGTGGACGCGCAGCGTGCGGGCCCGCTCAGGCGCGGCGGAGTCCTTGAAGCGCTCCTGCTCGTCGGCGTCGCGCAGGTCATCAGCAGCGTCCTGAGTGGCGTTGGCTGCGCTGTTGGTCCGGGTATCGGCGCGAGTGGTCTGGTCGGCGGCTCCCCGCTCGAGCGCGGCGATCTGACGGCGGATCTGCTCCCGCAGGTCGGAGTACGGCGTCTGTGGCGGCAGCTCGGGCGTGACGACCTGCCGGCCGAGCCAGGGCAGGACCGGCATCGGCTGGCCGCTGCGGCGAATGTTCTCAGCGAGAGTGGCCAGATCCAGCTCGACGAAGCCGATCTCCCTGGCGCCCTGTCCCTGCCGCGTCTGCTGCCATTCACGGCTCAGCTCACGGAACTCGTCGTACTGCGCCTCGACTTGACGGCTGCGACCTTCGTGGCGGCTGCCGAACGCGTACTGGAGCCGGCCGGCCAAGCCGGCTTGGCCGTTACCCCTGCGGTGCCGGCCCCCGACCTGACGCCGAGCACGTGCGGGCGCAGGGACTGCCTGGGCCCGGGCCACGGTCTCCGCCTGGCGGCCGATGGACAACGCGGCCTCGACCAGCTCGGTCGCTGGTGTCCTGCCCTCGGTCCGCTCCTCCGCGCGCTCGGCCGCCAGTCGCCGTACGGACGTTTCGGTGGTGAGCTGGTTGCCTTCCAGAACCGTCCGGAGCATCCGCTGGGTTTCGGCCCGCATCGAGTCGGACAGCTCCGGCACGTCGAGCAGAGTGTCGAGCGCCTGCGTCGCACTGTCGACCGGGGAGTCACCTCGATCGAGCTCCGCACCGAGCAGGGCGACGGCCTCGACGACGAGCTCCTCGTCGGTGGCCCTCCGCCGCGCCAGCCTCTCCTCCAGCCGGCGTACGACGTCCTGGTCGAGCTGCTCGCGGGAGTTCGCCAGCAGGATCCGGCCGTCACTGAGCGCGAGCGCGTCCGGGGCGATCATGCCGAGCGCGAGGCCGATCGCGGCCCGCGCGCGCAAGCGTGGATCGCTGGTGGAGATGGCGGGAGTCGTCAAACCCGTATCTCCTCCCCGTCAAGCCCTCTGGTGTCACGATCTGTGACCAGGCTTTTCCTGTACGGGAAGGTAGCAAACAACTGGTTACTGGCTCGCCACGTTTCTCACCTGAAGAGTTAACTTTTGCGGTGGCGATCATCACACGACCGTGACTTGTTCAACCGTGGATCGAGAAGCCACTGCCGGACTTGCCGGCGGCGGTGCGGGCCAGCCGCCGCTGCTCGGCACCGTCGACCTCCGCTTCCTCTTCCTCCGGCGACTTCCGCTTCACGGTGTGGTCGAGCTCGGCCAGCACCGCGGCCGGGATCCCTTGCTGCTGCAGGGCTTCCACGACCGCTCCGCTGAGCCGCCCGTTGTGAGCTCCCGACAGGTACAGCTGCCGCAGGTCGACCCGGCCTTCGGCCAGCAGTGAGAGCCGGGGGTGCAGCGTCGCGAAGGCGGCGGCGAACCCGTCGTCGTCGCGGTTCCGGCCTGTCATCGTTCCGTCCGGCGAAGCGTCGTACACCTGCTTGCTGCCGTCCTGTGCGCGCAGGGTGAGCCGGACGATGACGCCCTCGCGGCGGGCCTGCGCCAGCGCCTCGACCATCGGACGGTACGGGTGATGCTCCGGTTGGCCGTTGTCGCCGGCAACCACCTCGTCGGCGGCGACCCGCACGGTCCGTAGCCTGGGCGGTTTGGGTCCCTTGGACGGATCCCAGCCGCGCATCGGTGCGACTCCGGCCTCCATCCGGGCGCGCATCGCGTCGTACTCGTGCCGGAACATGGTGATGTACGCCTCGCCGGTGGCGGCTTTGCGGATGGTGTCCCGCTGGTCCGCCTTCGGCCGGCCGCGCCGATCGAGCTTGAGCCGCTCGAAGTCGAGGTGGTAGTCGACGGTCACCTTGACCGTGACGACGTTTCCGGACTCCATCTTGCTGGTCTCGTTACGGTTGCCGGCCGTGCTGGTGTCCTTCTCGGACACCTGCTCACCGGTGGCGACGCCGGCCTTGATGCCGGTGACCGGATCGGTTCCGCCGAGGTTCTGGCTGGTCGGCAGCAGCTTGTTGCTCTTGGCGGTGAGCTGCGTGACGCGTTGCTCGCGATCGATCTCGCCCAGCTGGACGGTGCTGTCGTCGTCCGGGTCGGAGATCAGCTCCAGGCCCGAAACCTCGGCGCGGACGTTGACCGCGACGGCACGCGAAGCGTGCCCCGGCACGGGCAGCGGGGTCAGGTCGTACCCGGCTGGGCTGACGATCTGCTCGAACGCGGCCTTCCGGACGGCCGGGCGCAGCATGTTCTTCAGCGTCGTCTCGTGCAGCTGGACGCCGGCCGCGTTCAGCATGTCGCGCTGACTGAGCCGGCTGTAGACCGCCTGGAACAGCTTGTTCTCCGGCTCGTCGCCTCGCTGGTAGGACAGCGTGCCCTCGACGAAGTAGTTCGACGGCAGGGTGAACGCCCGGTGGTCGGTGACCTCGGGATAGATCTTCGGCGGCGTCGAGTTGATCACCGACGCCGGGACCAGCAGGGTCATCTGGCCGGTCGACTCGCGCCGGGTGGGCGGTGCCGGCGTGCGGTGGAGGTCTGCGGCCTGGACCAGTCTGCCCTTGGTGGCGCCGCCGGCCGACGGCGCTTCCTCGACCTCGACGACCACCCGGTAGCCACGCTCCACCCGCTTGGTCTTGAGCCACAGCCCCCGGCTCATCCGGGTGTTCTGCTTGCTGGTGGTCGCGGTGGTCGACGTACTGACGTCGGTGTTCAGTCCGGCGGAACCGACCTGGCCGTCGGTCATCGTGCCGCCGGCCTCGACGCCGTGCGACGTGGTGCCGGTGACGCTGCCGGATTCCTCGTAGTAGTCGTAGTCCTGGACGATGTTGAACGCATTCTCGTTCTCGTTGTCGTCCAGCGGCTCGTCGACGGTGACCGGGCCGTCGAACACGACCTTGATCCGCACCTTGAGGTTGCGCGGCGAGTCCGACGTACCGACCGGGTACTCCTTCTCGAAGCCCAGCGGGTCGAGCATGTCGTCGATGTGCCCACGCCAGCGATCCCCGGCGAGATCGCCACGCAGAGCCGTCGCGAGTACGGCGTCGTCGAGGGCGCCCGGCGCGTGCCCTTCGATGGCGGCGCAGACCTCCCGCAGCAGGTCGGTGTCGTTGCCGTCGAGGTCCTGCAGCGAGTCGCGGTCGATCAGGCCCGCACCCATCGTGACGTCATAGTGCTCGGGCAGCTGGACCTCACGACGTTGCCGTACGACGTCCTCGGCGTCGGCGACGAGCTCGTCGAACGTCTGGTCCGGCGCCTCCGGCAGATTCGCCAGGCGGCGGAGCTTGTCCGCGAGGCGTTCGTTGGTGTGCGTCGCGGCGAGACCTTCGGTGACGCCGGCCTTCTCGCCCTGGTAGCGCCGGATCAGTGCGGTGGTGGTCCGGCGCGGCAGGCTGAGGTTGCCGTCCAGGACGCGTTCGACGGCGTCGGAGACCTTCTCCAGCGGCAGGTCGAGCTTGCGCTGGCCGTACAGCTGCAAGGCGTCCCGCTCCGGCATGGTCAGCATGACCGCGCCGTTCTCCAGCGGGATCTTGCGCGGCTCGACGCCGGCGGAGCGGATCTCCGCCTCGAGGATCAGGTCGCCCCAGAACTGGTAGTGCTGGCCGTCCCGGATGGCCAGCCGCTCGACACCGTTGACGTTCGTACGGGTGCTGGAGCTTGACCTGGCACCGGAGCGGTTGACGCCGACCGAGCCAGTCATCCCGCTTCCGTCGGCCGCGACCGACCCGCTGCCGCCGCCGATCCCGGCTGTGTTGCCGGTGGAGACGCCCACCGTGCTGCTGGTGCTGCCCAGGGTCAGGTTGATGTCGCCGTTGATCGGGTGACCACTACCGACGTACTTGAGGTTCTCGACCCGCGAGGTGATGCTCAGCGTCGCCTGGCGTGGGGTGAGACCGCGCTGCGCGATCGCCTGCAGCGGATCGGACGGCGCCGGGGTGACAATCAGGCTGGTGCGGTACTCGGAGGTGAGCAGCTCCGGCCGTGCGGTCAGATTGCGTACGCCGAGGAACGCGCTGACGTGATGCAGCGCCGCGCTGTCGCCACGGGCGAGCTCGGGCACTTCGGCGACCAGCCGGCTCACCGGGTCGCCGACGTCGACGTGCTGGAAGGTTGCCGACTGCAACAAGGCCGGATCGACCCGGCCGCCCACCGACAGCGACGGCTGCCGGCCACGGTTGCACAGCTCGCTGTCCCAGGCGATCCGGGCCTGGCCGCTCTGGCGGACGAGCTCGACATCGCCGTCGCGGGTGATCTCGGAGATCGTGATCGTGTGCGGTACCTCGAACACCGCGACCTTCGCCGTGCTCTCGGTGAGCGAGACCCGGTTGACGGTGCCGCCGGTGGCCCAGCTGATGAGCCGGCCGAGCGAGGCGCGGCCATAGCTCGGGCCGATCGACGGCGTACTTCCGGCCTGGCCCTGGTCCGGTGAGTTGCCGAACCCGAACTTGGCCGACCACGGCAGGCTCTTCGACCGGCCACCGGACCGGCCGCTGGTGTTCGAGCCGATGTCGAGGTTGACGACGTTCTTCCCGGTGCTCAGGCCGAGCAGCTTCGCCTTCTTGTAGTCCTGTTCGAGCTGGACGCGGTAGCTGTGCACCTCTGGCGGCAGACCGGTTCGATGCTTGGTCAGCTCGAACACGATGCCGCTCTGCGCGGCGACGTCGTAGCCGGTCTCGAGCCGGTGCTTGGAGATCTGCTGGCAGACCCGCTGGAAGTTCTCCAGCTGGCTCGCGACCAGCGCATCATCCTGGCCCGCCAGATCCCTGAGGGCCTGTTCCCGGATCACCGGCCGGCCCTCGGCGTCGAAGTCCAGCGGCGGGATCAAGCCCTGTGCCACGAGGCGCTCGGCGAACTTCTTCAGGGCCGGGTCAGCGCCGACGAAGTTCTCGACCAGGGCCGGGCCGGCGCCGCGCAACTGCCCGCGCGCGTTGCCCCACCAGACCGGAGGCGAGATGTTCTCCTCGGTCGGCTGCGGGTCGCCGCGGAGCAGGATCCGGCCGTCCAGGCCGCGCTTGGGCAGGTTGTCCTCGCCGAGGACGAGCGCGTCCCGCGGCACCGGGCCGCCGTACTGGAAGAAGTCGTTCTCCGGCACCCGCAGGACGGCGTCGCCAGCGCCGTCGACGGTGAACGAGCCCTCGGTGTCGAGCCGGTGGACGGTGAGTTTGTGCTCTATCCGGACCCGCACGCCGACGGTCGGATGCATCCGCTGGACGCTCGGATGGATCGCCAGGTCGGCGGTGCTGATCCCGTCCTCGCGGCCGGTGGTGCGGCCGCCCTTGATGCTCGGGCCGAAGTCCCAGCTCGTCGTACCCAGGTCGGGCATCAGCGGATTCGGAGTGCCGAGGCCGGCTGCGAACGAGCCGGACGCGGCGAACGTCTGGCCACCGGACGCGCCGGAGAAACCGACCCGCAGCCGCTCGACCTTGTGCTCGGGCGAGCTGTCACTGAGCAGCTCGAAGGTCTCGAAGACCGGGACCGACTCCAGCTGGGCGTAGGCGACGGCCCGGCCGCCGTTGGTGATGATCCGCCCGACGCCACCCGGTCTGGTGGTGTCCTCGAGGCGGGCCATCCCGTCCTCGATCAGCAGGCTGCGCAGGTCGTCGTGACCGACCCGGTCGAGTGAGCCGAGTCGCTGCCGCAGTTTGGCGACGGCCTCGTCGGCCATCTCGGTCAGCCCGTCGACCCGGGACGCGACATGATCGGGCAGCTGGGTCAGGCGTTCGTGGCCCAGCCCGAGGTCCGCCAGGCTGACCGTCTCGGTGGGCGGCGGGACGGTGTACGAGTGGCCGATGCCCAGGTCGAGGATGTCCGCGTCCTGCGGGTCGCCGCTCGCGACGACGTGGGTGCGCGACCAGGGTCCGACGGCCGAGGTGCGCATCCGCCAGCCCCAGCGCGGTGTCTCGGAGCGGAACCGCAGCGTCTCGCCGTTGAGCACCTCGACGGCGCCGGCCTGCCCGAACTCGGTCGCGCCGCTGGTGACGTTGTGACTACGGCCGATCGCGAACTCGAGACCAGGAGCTATGACCTGTGCTGCGGCCTGCAGCGGGACCGCGCCCGGGACCAGCCACATCGCGGTCTTCAGGTTGAAGCCGCCGCTGTAGTTGATGGTGTCGGTCGCGGTGGTCGCGACGTTGTAACCGCCCTGCACCAGCGTGCCGAGCTGACCCTCGTCGAACGCGGTCGGGTGGTCGAGGACCTCGCGGAGCTCGCCAGGCTGGAGCTTGAGCTCGAACTGCGTCAGCTGGCTCACATCAGCCGTCGGATCGTTCCCGACGGTCAGTACGACGCCGTCCGGCGACAGCAGCCGGCGAGTCTCAGCCCGGAGCTCGCGGTGGAGCAGCTCAGGTGTGTAGCGGTGCGGGTTCTGCTCCGCTTTCAGGGCAGTGTTGAGGTCTCTACACAGCTTGGTCAGGTGTGGCATCCGGCCTGACGTGGTTGCTGTGGGGTAGATGTCCTCGGACGGCAGCGTGGCGACGACCGCGGACTCGTAGAAGTCGACCCGGTCGCTGGCGGTCCGCACCAGCGCAGCAAGTTCAGGGCCTGGCTGCTGCCCGTTGGCCTCGAGCGCGTCCAGATGGGTCAGCACTGCCTGGTAGGCGTCGCGTGCCTCGACTGCTCGTTGTGCTGCCGCGGCGCATTCGGTGGCGATCGTTTTGTGCCGCTGCGCCAGAGCAGCCGTTTTGGCCGCGGCGTCCCGAATCTTGCGGCCCTGCTCGGAGGCCGCGTCGTCATTGCGGCCCTCCCGCTTGATCGCGTCCTCGACCGCCGCCTCCGCGGCCTCGGTGGCGGCTTCCCCACTGTTGGCCCGGGTCTCGGCGCGTTCGGTCTGGTCCGCCGCCGCCCGCTCGAGACCGGCCATCTGCTGCAGCACCTGTTCGCGCAGCTGTGCCAACGCCGTGGGCGGCTGTGGTGGCGTGGGTTCGGGCGCGACGACCTGCTCGCCGACCCAGGGGAGGGCCGGCATCGGCTGACCGCTCCGGCCGATGGACGCGGCCAGGTTCGCCAGGTCCAGCTCGACGAAGCCGACCTCCCGGGTGCCCCGTCCCTGCCGGGTCTCCCGCCATTCCCGGATGAGCTGGCGGAACTCGTCGTACTGCGCCTGAGCCGCGCGGTCACGGTTCGCCTGCCGGCTGCCCAGTGCGGTCCGGAAACGTCCGAGCAGGCTGGTCGGTGCCGTCGCCTGCGCTTCGACGTCCTGCAGGACGCGGCTGCACTGGTTCGCCCACACGCGAGGCAATTGGTCGATGCTGAGGTTGGGGGAGAGGCGCAGGACGTGCGGATCGGCCAGAGTGCCTGCGCGCATCCCTGCCTGGGCGGCGTGACCGCGCCGCGGTTCCCCGATCTCGACGCGGAAGTGCTGCGGACCTCGGACCGTGGTGACCACACCGAGCTGTGGCCGGCCGATGAGACGTGTCGGCTCCGTGACACCTGGGGGCTGGACCTGCAGCAGTGCGTTGAGAGCGGTGACCTCCGCGTCGGCCGGCGTGAGGTCTCCGAGCCTGGGGCTGCGTCCCGGGCGGTCGAGACCGGAACCGGTGAAGTCGCGCATGCCGACCCGGCGATGCCGCGTGCCGACCGTACGGCGATGGCGACCGCGCCCGCGTGGCGTCGCCGGAGCCATCTGCGGCCGGAATGTGGCCTCCGCCTGCCTGGCAATGGAGTACGCGGCACCGACCGTCTCGGCGACCAGCGGAGGCCGGGCCTCGCGGCGCTCTCTCGCCCGCTCCGACACGAGGCGCTCTACGGCCGACTCGGTCGTCAGCCGGTTGCCTTCCAAGACGGTGCGCAGCATCGCCTGCGCCTCGGTCCGCATCGAGTCCGAAAGGTCCGGTAGGTCGAGCAGGTCGTCGAGCGCCCGGGTCGCACCATCAACCGGGGACGCGCCGCCGCGGGAAAGGTCGAGCTCGGCGCCCAGCAGCGCGACGGCCTCCGCGACGAGTCGCTCGTCGGCGACCTGAGCGGCAGCAGCACGCCGTGCCAGCCGCTCCTCGACCCTCTGCAGGGATTCCCGGGCCACCAGGTCCCGGGAGTCCCGCAGCCGGACTCCACCATCGCTGAGCGCTATCGCTTCGGGGGCAAGCACACCGAGCGCCAACGCGAGCGCCGATCTGGCGCGTGGCACCGGATCTCGGGCCGAGATCGCGGGAGTCGTCAAACTCTCACCGCCTCCCCGTCGGTGCCTTGGCGCTCACCAGATGTCACCAAGGCGTGCTGTCCGGACGTTAGCAAACTTTCGGTTACTCGCCAGCTACTCGGCTCACCCGAAGAGTTAACGATTTACGCCCACTGATGCTCCTACGATCGTGGCATGAATGACCGGCTGGGTTCGTCGTCCTGGAGTGTCCCCGAGGCAAGAAGCATGGTGGCCCAGTTACGGCACATCGCCACGACCACGCAGGAGTACGACGGAGTCGAACTCTTCCTGGCGCTTTGTGACTACCTCGACCAACTCCATGGCGGCTACGGATTCGACCGGGTGCTGCCCACCACCGAGCAGTCGGCCCTCGCGGACGCCGTACGACGGATTCGCGGTAAGGCCGTCCCGCCGGACGAGGAGGGCGAGCGGCTGGTGCAGCCGGTGAATGCTTCGGTCACGTTGGCTGAAGGCAGGGTGCTCGCGGCTGAGCTGGAGTCCGCCGACGGTTGGCAGCGAGAGCTCGGGCACGCACTGCAAGGCCTCTATATCTATCTAGACCAGTTGTACGGCGGACCGGGTGCTTTCACGGAACTGCTGACCTCAACGGAGCGGCAGCGGGTAGCGAGCCGGTAACGGCCTCCGACCTGCGCACCCAGTTGGTACCTGCGTGCCATTACGGTATGCGGGTGAGTCTCTCGTCCTCCACGCGTACCCCCTCCTCAGGCACCCGCGGAGCGGGCAGATCGGCGGCAGGTGGTACCAACCGCCTCCCCAGCAGCCGGGAGCGCCGCCCCGCCTTGGCCGCGCTCGCGGTCATCCTGATCCTGCTCGGCGCTGCCGGGTCCGCTCTGATCGCTTTGCAGAGCGGCGACCGCCAGGACTACGTCGCGATCTCCGCCGACAGCTTGCCGCCCGGCCACAAGCTGGAGCGCAAGGACCTGTCGCGTGGTGACCTCGCCGGCGCCACCGGTGGTCTGATCCCGTGGTCGGAAGCGGAGCAGTACATCGACCACTACACGACGTCCTGGCTCTACAAGGACCAGTTCGTCACGCCGGACAACTTCACCAAGGGCACGGAACCGCTCATCCCGTCGGGTGGCGCACTGGTCGGCGTGAGCCTGGAGAACGGCCGGGCGCCGTCGGACGGCGTCCTGCCCGGCGACATCGTTGCCGTGATCCGCGTCCCCACCGCGAACCAGGACTCCGCGACGCCGCAGACGCTGGTCAAGGCCGCCGAGGTGACCAGCACCTCGGGCGCCCTCACGGACGACAAGACGAATGCGAACAGCACCCTCAACGTAACCGTGCTCGTCCCCACCGAGAAGCTGACCTCCGTCGCCGCGGCCGCCGCGGCCAAGACGCTGGTGCTGGTGAAGCTCTCGCCGTCGACCACCACCGAGGTCTCCCGCAACGGAGACAATTGATGGCACTGGTGGCTTTGGCGAGCGCGAAGGGCTCGCCCGGGGTGACGACCGCCAGTCTCGTCTTCGGCGCGCTCTGGCCGCGGCAGGTGCTGCTGGCCGAGTGCGACCCGGCCGGCAGCGACGTAGCCATCCGGATGACCGGACCCGGCGGCGCTCCACTGAACTCCGACCGTGGTCTGGTCAGCCTGGCCGCCGCCAGCCGCAAGGGCCTCGGCGACGAGGTGATCCTCGCGCACAGCCAGCAGCTCGACGGTGGGCTCGATGTGATGCTCGGCGTCCGCTCACCTGAGCAGGTCGGCGGTATGGGCGGCCTGTGGCATCCGCTGGGCATCTCGTTCAACCAGATGCAGCATGGCGACGTACTGGCTGACTGCGGCCGCATCGGCGCCTCCTCTCCACAGCTGCCCGTCGTACAGTCCGCTCGCCTTATCGTGCTCGTCTGTACGGCGACTGGGTCGTCGGTGGCGCATCTGCGGGAGCGGCTGTCGTCCCTGGTGCACCACGTCGACGCACAGCTCGGTGTGGTCGTGGTGGCGGATCCTCGTCGTCGTGACGGGGTCAAGCAGGTGTGGTCTGTCCTGGACGCGATGTCCGTGACGGTGCGGCACCGGTGGCATCTCGCGTTCGACCCTGCCGGTGCGGCGTTCTTCGACGGACGCGGTCAGGGGCGGCTGGACAAGACCCAGCTGATCCGGTCCGCGACCGACATCGTCGGGGAGATGGCCGCCCTCGTCGCGACACCGGAGCAGCACGAGTTCGACATGGCCCAGGCCGCGTTCCCGCAGCATGAGGAGTGGGGCCAGTGAGTGCTGATCAAGAGCTGGTTCGAAAGCTGCGGGTGCAGGTCGCGGAGCGGCTGAACGAGCAGCGCCGCCGCGACCAGGTGAACGGCGTACCGCCGATGAGCGCCGAGGACGAACGCGAGTACGCGCGCTCCCTGATCGTCCAGGTGCTCGAGGACCACGCCCGCTACGAGCTGGCCGAGGGCCGCACGCCGCCGACCCCCGACGACGACGCGCAGATCGCCGGCGCGATCCACTCGGCGCTGTTCGGTGTCGGCCGGCTGCAGCCGCTGATCGACGACCCTGAGGTCGAGAACATCGACATCAACGGCTACGACCAGGTCTTCGTCCAGTACGGCGACGGCCGCGAGGAGACGCCGGGTCCGGTCGCGGAGTCCGACGACGAGCTGGTCGAGCTGATCCAGGTGCTGGCGGCACACGCCGGACTGACCAGCCGGCCGTTCGACTCGGCCAACCCGCAGCTGGACCTCCGGCTGCCGGACGGGTCCCGGTTGTCCGCCGTGATGGGCGTCACCGCGCGGCCGGCGGTGTCGATCCGGCGAGCCCGGCTCGGCCGGGTGTTCCTCCGCGACTTGGTTGTCAACGGCACCATGTCGGACGACGTCGGCTCGTTCCTGCGGGCGGCCGTCGCAGCCCGGAAGAACATCATGATCGCGGGCGCGACGAACTCCGGGAAGACCACGCTGCTGCGCGCGCTGGCCAACGAGATCCCGCCGCACGAGCGCCTGATCACCGTCGAGCGCTCGCTCGAGCTCGGCCTCGGCGAGTTCAAGGACCTGCACCCGAACGTGGTCGCGTTCGAGGAACGGCTGCCGAACTCCGAGGGCGTCGGCGAGGTCAGCATGGCCGACCTGGTCCGGCGTTCGCTGCGCATGAACCCGAGCCGGGTGATCGTCGGTGAGGTGCTCGGCGACGAGATCGTCACGATGCTGAACGCGATGAGCCAGGGCAACGACGGCTCGCTGTCGACGATCCACTCGAACAGCTCGATGGAGGTGTTCAACCGGATCAGCACCTACGCGATCCAGGCCACCGAACGGCTGCCGATGGATGCCACCCAGATGCTGATCGCAGGCGCGCTCGACTTCGTTGTCTTCGTCCGCAAGCACAACGAGTACCAGCAGGGCGGCGGTCTGAGCCGGTACGTCGAGAGCATCCGCGAGGTGACCGGCTGGGACGGCCGCGTGCTGTCCGGCGAGGTCTTCGCACCCGGAGCGGACGGCCGCGCCGCCGCGCACGCACCGATCTCCTGCATGGACGAGCTCGAGCACTACGGTTACCAGCCACTCGTGCACGGAACCTGGGCGTGAGGTGAGGCAGCGATGAGCGACCGGACCCTGCTGTCACTGCTGTGCGGAGCGGTCGTCGGTGGCGCGATCCTGCTGCTGATCATCGCGATTCGTGGCACCGAGCCGCGCGAGGCGACGCCGTCGCTGTTCCACCGTAGTGGCGACAGCCGCAAGAACCTGATCCGGCTCGGTGCCGGCATCGGCGTGGGACTCGTCGTACTGGTGGTGACGCGCTGGCTGGTGCTGGCGGTTGCGCTCGGTCTGCTCGCGGCGCTCGCCGACCGCTTCTTCGGCGGTACGGGCGAGGAACGCCGGGCGATCGAACGCCTGGACGCGCTGGCCACCTGGACCGAGGCGCTGCGCGACACCATCGCCGGCGCTGTCGGCCTCGAGCAGGCGATCCCGGCCACCGCCGTGAACGCGGCTCCGGCGATCAAGCCCGGGCTGAACCTGCTGGTCGACCGGCTGCGGATCCGTGAACCGTTGCCGTCGGCACTGATGCGCTTCGCCGACGACCTCAACGACCCGTCCGCCGACCTGATCGTCGCCGCCCTGGTGCTGAACGCCCGGCTCCGCGGTCCCGGTCTGCGCGAAGTGCTGAGCGCCCTGGCCGACTCCGCCCGCGAGGAACTCGACGTACGGCGGAAAGTGGCGGCGGAGCGACGGTCGACCCGGCGAAGCGTGCAGGTGGTCGTCGCGGTGACGCTGATCATGGCGGCGGGACTCGTGCTGTTCAACCCGGTCTACATGGCGCCGTACAAGACCTTCATCGGGCAGTTCGTGTTGTTCATCGTGATCGTGCTCTACGCGCTCGGCCTGATGTGGCTGCGGAAGCTGGCCAAGATCGAGGTGCCGGAGCGGTTCCTGGTCGGCGGCGGCGACCACCGGGCCAAGCGAGCCGGCGACGATCGGATGGAGGTGGTCAACCGATGACGTGGGCTTTCGTCACCGGCGCCCTGGTCGGCCTCGGCGTGTACATCCTGGTCAGGATGTTCGTGAAGCCGCGGGCGAACGTGCTGTCCACGATCGCGCGGATCGACGCCGGCCGGACCGGGTACACCAGTGCGGCGACCGCGAGTGCGGCCGGCGAGCGGGTGCTCGGCGGAATGGATCGCGCGCGCGAGTCGCTCGGCCGGCGGCTCGAAATGGAGGCGAACGCGCGGGGCTGGGCGTTCGGGCGGCTGCGCCGCGACCTCGCGGTCATGAACCAGCCGTTCGCGGCGATGCTGGCCACCAAGGTGTTCTTCGCGCTCGGGGCAATGATCTTCATCCCGTTCGTGCTGTTCCTGTTCGCGATGCTCGGGTTGAATGCGCCGGGCGCGGCGCCGGCGATCGTGACGCTGGCCGCGATGGCGTTCGCGTTCTTCCTGCCCGACCTGGCGTTGCGGTCCGAGGCCGAGGCGCGGCGGCGCGACTTCCGGCACGTGGTCGGCAGCTTCCTCGACCTGGTCGCGATGAACCTGGCCGGCGGCCGCGGTCTGCCCGAGGCGCTGATGACGGCCTCGACGATCGGCGAGCACTGGGCGATGGCGCGAATCAGGCAGGCGCTGGCGAACGCGCGACTGATCGGCATCACCCCGTGGGACGCGATGGCCCGGCTGGGCGAGGAACTCGGGGTCGAGGAGCTGCGGGACCTGGCGTCGGCGCTGGCCCTGGCCGGTGACGAGGGCGCGAAGATCCGGGCCTCGCTGCTGGCGCGTGCGGCGTCGCTGCGGCGCAAGGAGCTCGCGGACGTGGAGGGCAAGGCGGGTGAGCGGTCCCAGTCGATGCTGGTCGCGCAGCTCGTCATGATCGCCGCGTTCTTCCTGTTCCTCGCCTTCCCCGCGGCTGTGGCGATTCTCGGGAACTAGTAACGGATCCGTCGGGCCGGATGGTCCGTCGTACAAGGCATACTGACGCTCGACTCGAGCTCACGACTGGGAAGGCAACACGGATGAACTCGGAACTGCAGTTCTGGCGGGCGATGGCCGGCTACGCGGTGGCACGGGCGCACGCCCAGCGCGCTCGGGCCCGGCAGGGCAAGACCGAACTCGGCGCTTCCGCACTCGAGTGGGCCATCATCTCGGCCATCCTGGTCGCCGCCGCCCTCGCGATCGGCCTGGTCGTCCGCCGCGTCATCGACAAGCGCACCGGCGAAATCGAGAACGGCTGAGCCCTCGTGCCGTTCCGCCGCCCCCGTTACCGCGCCCGCCACCGCCGCCCGCGCTGGTCTGAGCGAGGCGCCACCGCCCTGGAGCTGGCGATCCTCGCGCCATCGATTCTGGCGCTGGTCTTCCTGTCGATCCAGACCGCCCTGTGGCTGTACGGGCGGTCGGTGGCGCTGAACGCTGCCCAGGAGGGGGTTTCCCGGCTGCGGCTGGTGCAGCCGCCGGTCTACACGACAGCAGTGGGGGAGACGGTCCGCGCGGACATCCAGGCGTACGCGGAGCAGTTGGGCGGTACGACGTTGCAGAACGCAAAGGTCGACTCGCCGTCGTACAACAGTCCCGAGGGCATGGTGTCCTTCACCGTCAGCGGTGACACGGTCTCGCTCGTACCAGGCGTGAAGCTGCACGTGGAGCGCTCTGCCACAGGACCGATCGAGCAGTTCGAGGCCGACGACAAATGAGGGCACGCACAGAGCGCGGAACGATGGCGTTGGAGATGGCGGTGCTGGCGCCGATTCTCCTGATGCTGTTCATGTTCCTGCTCGCCTGCGGCCGCTACTTCCAGACGTCGTCGCTACTCGAGAGCGCGGCCCGCGACGGTGCGCGCTCCGCCAGCCAGGCCCGCTCGCTCAACGAAGCCCAGGGGCGCGTCGACGAAGCCGTCAGCCGCACGATGGCCCAGGCGGTCAAGTCCTGCCAGTCCACCGCGTCCGGCAGCATCACCACCGCCTTCGAAGCCGGTTCGCCGCTGTCGGTCGAAGTCACCTGCACCATCGACTACCGCGATCTCGGCCTGCTCGGCCTGGGTGGCGACACCACGATCACCAAGCGCTTCAGCTCGTCGCTCGACCCGTACCGGGGGATCCGCGATGGCTCGTGACGGCAGCTCCCGGATCGTCGAGTTCTTCCGGATCGATGCCCCAGGCAACCATCGGCTGCCGTTGGGCCGCGGTGCGCTGAGCCCGGCGGTGGCGATCCTGGCGGTGATGATCTTCACCCTGGCCGGTCTGGTGATCGACGGCGGCCGCCAGCTCGGCGCCCGGTCCCGCGCGGTCGGGTATGCCCAGGAAGCGGCCCGCGTCGGCGCCGCGAGTATCCAGCTGAACACGTCCGCGGCGAAGATCGACACGGCCAAGGCGGCGACGGCGATCGCTGCCTTCTGCGCCCAGGTCTCCTCGAACGACAAGGCGGTCACGTCGTGCGGGCCGACCAAGCTCACCGACGAGCTGGTCGACATCCAGGTGGTCATCGACAACAAGACGACGTTCCTCGCCATGATCGGCAAGCAAAGCCTGAAGGCGAGCGGCACCGGTCAGGCGCACGCCGAACAGGGCGTGAAGAAGGCCGACGACAGCCCGACCATCCCGCCGATCGCCGTACAGACCAGCGGTGGTGGGCCTGGCGTGCCGGTCACCGACACGGCGGTGCCGCCGACGGTCGACCTCCCCTGCCCGAGCTGGACCATCGGAGTACCGAGCCCGGTCTGGACATTGCCGTGGCCGATACCGGCGTCCTGCCGCCCGAACGTCACGCCGCCGACGTCGCCACCCGGGTCGTCCGAGCCACCGGAGCCACCAGGTCCGAGTACGAAACCGACCAGTCCGCCGACGAGCTAAGGAACTCACCCGTGCGAATCCTCTCCGCAGCCGCGCTGGCCGGCGTCCTGTTCCTGGCCGGCTGCGGTGGTGACACCAACGACGGCGGCCGCCCGGTCCCCGTCGGCGGCGACTCCAGTACGACGTCCAGCACGCCAACCACCGGTACGACGACGAAGCCGACGACGGCGGGGTCGCCGAAGCCGGCCACGACGACTGCTCCCGGTAAGGCGCAAGTCATCGTCGTACCAGGGAACTTCGGCGGCAATCCCGCCGTCCAAGGGCTCGTGCGCAGCTACCCCTTGTACTTCAAGGCACTGGTGACGAAGGACGACACCGTGCTGAAGAAGCAGTTCCCGGCGTTCTTCTACGCCGACGTCAGCGAGGTCATCGTCGATGCCAACCGCAACGGCTGGGTGATGCGCCCGCCGGGCAGTGTGGTCGTGCTGGGCGTGTCGAACCAGCCCGACGGAATCATCCGGGTGAAGACCTGCCGCTCGCAGACCACGCAGTACTGGGACCCCAAGGCGAAGCGCTGGACCCTGGTCGCGCCGAAGGGCACGCCGCAGGCGATCGACATGGTGCAGACCGGCCTCGGCTGGTTGCCGTACCGGGTGGCGCCGTCGAGCGGGATCAATTGCGGGGCCGTGCACTATCCGGCCTAGATCGGAACAGGATCGAGGTTCCGAATAGGTGACGAGACACAAACCAACGGGCATGATGCCCCAGGGCGAAGCTAATGTGCCGCCTAGGACGAGTCTGGGGAGTGAGGATGCGCAACCGAGTGGGGCGTGGGCTGATTGCCCTGGGCACCGTACTCGCCCTGTTGATGTCCGTTCCTGCGCAGACGGCGAGCGCGGACACGATTCACGCCGGCGCCCATGTCTGCAGCATGTACGTGAACTCGGTCGGCTTCGGTGCCTACTGCAGTTCCGGCAAGTCCTACCTGCGTGGCGATGCGCCGCCGAAGACGTGGCGCCAGCGGCTCGACGGCAAGCCGTTCATTCCGTGCCGCGACTTCCCGATCCCGGACGGGATCACGCTGCCGGCACCGCCGGACGGCAAGGAGTGGAGACTCCGGATCACCATCGAGGGCTACGACCTCGACTACACCAACGGTGGCCCGCACGTGCACCTGGAGCGGATGATCGTCCCGGTCGGTCCGAACGACAGAGAGCAATGCCCGGACCGCGGGTACATGGACGTGTTCTGGTGGCCGTTCCACACGGCATACCCGGATCCCGCGCTGCAGGTGAAGCCGACGTACACGCCGCGGGTGAACATCCCGGCGTACTTCTCGCTGACCAGGGAGAGCTCCTACATCCTCCGGAACGACATCAACCGGCCGGACGAGCTGCTGGCCGGCTCCTACGACGGCACGCAGAACCTGACCATGCGTGGCCTGGTGACCAAGCTGAAGGTCGATCCCGGCGACGGCACCGGTCAGTTCACCTGCCTGATGGGCCTGACACCGGTCGATGACGACGACAGCTACGACGAGACCAAAGACCCGTTCAACCAGATGAGCAACTGCAAGCACATCTACAAACGGTCCAGTGCGAACCAGCCGGACGGCATGTACACGGTCAAGCTGACCATCACCTGGGAGGTCGCGTACTGGGTCGGCCAGGCGAACGGCTGGGTGAAGATCGGCGACGCGGACGTACATGCGGTGCAGCGGCTGCCTGTGCAGGAAGTGCAGGCAATCGGTGGCTGATGGGGTGGAGGAAAAATGATGGTACGGACGAATGAGCCCGTGCGGTCGGCGCGGCTGCCGCAGCAGCGGTCCGCGAGCCCGGGAGCGGATCGGCTGAAAGGCTTCGTCGCGCTGCTCGCGATCCTGGCGATCGTCGGCGGCGTGCCGTACGTGCTGCTCCGGTTCTTCGGTACGCCGTGGCCGGACGAGCTGCCGAGCCGCGACGTACTGTTCGACCAGCTGGGCATCGAGACGGTGCTCGGCATCATCACGTTCTTCATCTGGGTCGCCTGGCTGCACTTCGTCATCTGCCTGATCGCCGAGGCGGCCGCGGAGATCCGCGGCCATGGCTTGTCACCACGCATCCCGCTGGGCGGTGGCTCGCAGACTCTGGCCCGGCGGCTGATCTCGAGCGTCGTACTGATTGCCGGCGCGGCCAGTGTCAGTCTGCCGGTCGCCAGCGCGGTCACCACGAGCGCCGCGGTTCCGACCGCGATCACCGCGACCCAGGGCGGCGACCAGGGCGCTGGTACGTCGTTCCGTCAGACCGAGGCTCGCAGCACTGTGCTGAGCGGCAACCACACGCACACTGGCGTACGGACAAACAGCGACGACAAGGGCCAGGTCGTCAAGTACACCGAAGTCCGCCCACCGCAGGGCCGGAACTACGACTGTCTCTGGGACATCGCCGAGCGGTACCTGGGGGAGGGCCGGCGCTACAAGGAGATTTACGAGCTCAACAAGAACAAGCTGCAGCCCGACGGTCGCCGCCTCACCAACCCTGATCTGATCATGCCGGGCTGGCAGGTGCGGCTGCCCGCCGACGCCAAGGGCCCGGGTGTGCACACGGTGCGCGTCAAGATCGACCACACCACCACGACGACGCGGACGGTCAAGCCGAGCACGAACACCCCGGCCGGCAAGAAGACCACGGTCGTGAAGCCCGGCACCAACACGACCACCGAGACTCCGCCCGCTCCGAGCCGCTGGTTCGAGAAGCAGGGCACCGAGGCCGGGTCGCCGATCCGGATCGGCAGCGCGATCAACGACCCCAACGCCAAGAACGTGAAGCCGGGCAACCCGGAGATCTCGGTCGCTCCACACGGTCCAGGCGCGACGGAGTCCGAGAAGGGCGACCCGGCTGCCGGCGGGACGCAGGTGCCCGAGGTGGTTCCGGTTGCCGAGGACAGCGGCTTCGATGCGACTCAGGCAGGGATCTACGGCTTCGGGGCCACGCTGCTCGCGGCCGGTCTAGCGCTGGCGCTGAAGCGGCGTCGCGGATGGGCGCAGGGTCCCGGCCCGAAGGCGGCCGGGCACCGGCAGACCGAGATCGGTCTGCGGCTGGCGTCCGACATCCCGACGGCCCAGTTCGTCGACAATGCACTGCGGCAGCTCGGTGCGGACATGACCGAAGCGGGCAGGCCGATGCCGAAGGTCGTCGCCGCGCTGGTGACGGATCGCGCGCTGACGCTCGTGCTCGACCCGTACGGCGCACAGCCCGCGCCGCCTGCTCCTTGGCAGGGGATCGCCGACGGCAGCCGGTGGACGCTCCGCCGGGCGTACGCGCCAAGTGGTGACGTCGCCGCACCGGCGCCGTACCCGACGCTGGTGACCATCGGGCGGAACGCCGACGGTGCGACCGTGCTGGTCGACCTGGACACGGCGAACGGCATCGTCAGCTTCGGCGGCGTCAACAACGCCTCGCGTGACGTTGTCGGTTCGCTCGCGGTCGAGCTCGCCACCAACCTGTGGTCCGAGGGTGCGCACGTGAGCATGGTCGGCTTCGGTGACGACCTCTCGTCGCTGGCGCCGAGCCGGCTGAGCTACTGGGTGCGGCTCGACGACGCGATCGCCGAGGTCAGCCGTCGTACCGAGGCTCAGGTACAGGCCTGCGGCCGGCGCAACCTGGGCTCGGTCGCCGAGGCGCGGATGGCTCAGCCAGACGCGGCGCTGTGGGGTGCGGAGATCATCTTCGTGTCCGCGCCGCCGTCGCCGGAGGAGCAGGACCAGCTGAACCGGCTCGCCGCGGACAGCAAGCGCAGCATCGCCGTGGTTGTGGTCGGCGACGTGATCAGCTCGCCGTGGCGGTTCGTCGTGGACGAGAAGAACCAGGCGGTCTGCCGGCTGCTCGGGCTCGAGGTCGATGCCCACAGCATCAATCCGGCCCAGTTCGCGGATCTTGTCGCGCTGTTCGAAGCGGCCGAGACCGACGCACTGGACAAGCGCCGGGCGGAGCAGAACATGCCGGCGTACGAGTTCTCCACCACGGATCTCAGCCAGCCGGCGCCGGTCGAGGTCGACCTGCTCGGGCCGGTCGAGGTCGACGCCCGCGGCACGATCGAGGACGGCCGGATCACGCTGGCGACCGAGATCGTCGCGTTTCTGGCCAGCCAGGACTACGGCGTCCACCCGAACGTACTGGCCGGCGCGATCTGGCCGCGCGGCATCAGCGAGGAACTGCGCAACGCCGCGCTGGAGCACACCCGCCGCTGGGTCGGGGTGGACGCGATGTACTCCGACGAGTCCGGTCGCTGGATGCTGAACCGCAGCATCGTGCGGGTCGACTGGGACGTGTTCCGCACGCTGGCCAAGCAGGCCTCGATGATGGACGACCCGCGTCGCCCGCTGTCGACGGCGCTGAGTCTGGTCCACGGCCCGGCTTGGACGAACCTGCCCGCCGGGCGCTACTCCTGGCTGGCCGCGTCCGGCATCGAGCGCCGGATGGTCGAAGCCGTGGTCGACGCCGCTTTGAAGCTGGCGGAGGCGTCGCTCGAGCACAACGACGGCAACCTTGCCCGGACCGCTCTTCAGACCGGCCTGAGCTTCTCGCCGGCCTCTGAGGAGCTGTGGCGAGCCACGCTGCGACTGGCCTCGCACTTCGGGACCACGGCGGACGTCACCAACGTGGCGACCCAGATGTACGCCGCTCTGACCAAGCACGGCGGCCCTCGCGGCGCCGAGTCCGAGACCGATGCCCTGGTCGACGAGCTCCTCCCGGGCTACCACCGCCCGATCCGCGTCGCCTGACGGCTTTCGCAAACCGCCCGTTCTCCGGATCCACCGGGCACGGGCGGTTTTCGTCGTACGGGCACAACCCTCCAACTCAGTGGTTAACCCCCGAGTTGGAGGGTTGCCCCCGGGTTGCCCCCTCAGAAACTCAGGGGGCAACCCTCCACGTCAGTGGGCAACCTAGAGGGAGTCGGCGGACCAGGTGTCGCAGGCGGTCATGTCGCCGGAGTCCATGCCGGTCTTGAACCAGCGCATGCGTTGCTCGGCGGTGCCGTGGCTGAAGCTCTCCGGGGTGACCTGGCCCTGGGTCTTCTCCTGGATCCGGTCGTCGCCGACAGCCGCTGCGGCGTCGAGGCCGCGGCTGATGTCGTCCTCGGTGAGACCGCTGATGAAGGTGTCGCCGTCCTTGTCCGGCACAGTGGTGGCGTGGTTGGTCCAGATCCCGGCCAGGCAGTCCGCCTGCAGCTCCGACCGGACCGCGTCGGAGGTCGGACCGTTGCGACTCTTGATCCGGCCGAGGTAGCCGTAGAGGTTCTGGATGTGGTGCCCGTACTCGTGCGCGACGACGTACGCCTCGGCGAAGTTGCCGCCCTTCGCCCCGAGCTCGGTCTGGAGCGTCTGGAAGAACCCGAGGTCCAGGTACACCCGCTTGTCCGGCGGACAGTAGAACGGCCCAACCGCGCTGGTCGCCGGTCCACACCCGGTGCTGACCGAGCCGTCGAAGACGCGCATCGGCGCCCGCGTGTACTTCTTTCCCCGCCGCGGCAACTCCGCGGCCCAGAACCCTTCGATCGAGTTCTGATAGAACACGAACCGGCAATCCGCGTTGCTCTGCAGGTCCGTCCCCTTCTTGCACGACCCCAGGTTGCCGGCCCCGGTGTTCTGCACCGTCGGCTCCTCACTGCCGCCACCACCAGGCAGACCACCGGTCAGCAGCACAATCACGACCAGCAGAATGATGCCCCCGATCCCACCCCCAACCGGGATCATCCCGCCGGGCAGCCCGCCCCCTCCGCCACTCCCACGGGTATCCTCGACACCACTGGTGTCCAGGTCCGCATCCGGGTTGAATTTCACAGCCCTTAGACTAGACCGCTGGGTGGGGATAGGCCTGTTGTGACGCTCTGCTGCGAGCGCGTCACGGATCCACCCGCCACGGACCTGACCCACAACCTCGAGGACACCTGCCACCGCGATGATCACTGTCTCCAATCTCGAGGTCCGCGTTGGTGCCCGGCAGTTGCTGGCGCCTGCTTCGTTTCGGGTCGGGGCGGGGGACAAGGTCGGCCTGGTCGGGCGGAACGGCGCCGGGAAGACCACGCTGACCAAGATCCTCGCCGGTGAAGGACTCCCGGCCAGCGGTTCGGTGAGTTCGTCCGGCGAGATCGGCTATCTGCCGCAGGACCCGCGCACCGGCGATCTCGACGTACTGGCGCGGGACCGGATCCTGTCCGCCCGCGGTCTGGATGAAGTCGTACGGCGGCTGCGGAGCGCGGAGAAGTCGATGGCCAGCGCGGACGAGAAGACGCGCGCGAAGGGCATGCGGCGGTACGAGCGGGCCGAGGCAGACCTGCACGCGGCCGGGGGCTACGCGGCCGAGTCGGAGGCGGCCCGGATCGCGGCGAACCTCGGGCTGCCGGACCGGGTTCTCGGGCAGCCGCTGAGCACGCTGTCCGGTGGTCAGCGTCGCCGCGTCGAGCTGGCCCGGATCCTGTTCGCGCAGGCGGAGACGCTGCTGCTGGACGAGCCGACCAACCACCTCGACGCCGACTCGATCGTCTGGTTGCGCGACTTCCTGAAGGCGTACAGCGGTGGCGTGATCATGATCAGCCACGACGTGAACCTGCTCGAGGAGACCGTCACCCGGGTCTTCCACCTGGACGCGAACCGGGCCGAGATCGACATCTACAACGTCGGCTGGAAGGCCTACCTCAGCCAGCGCGAGACCGACGAGCGGCGGCGCAAGCGGGAGCGGGCGAACGCGGAGAAGAAGGCGTCGCAGCTGGTCGACCAGGCGAACAAGATGCGCGCCAAGGCGACCAAGGCGACCGCGGCGCAGCAGATGCTGAAGCGGGCCGAGAAGCTGATGGCCTCGCTCGAGGACGAGCGCGCTTCGGACCGCGTGGCCAAGATCGCGTTCCCGACCCCGGCGCCGTGTGGCAAGACGCCGTTGATGGCGCGCGAGCTGTCGAAGTCGTACGGATCTCTGGAGATCTTCACGGACGTCGACCTGGCGATCGACCGGGGCTCGCGAGTCGTCGTACTGGGGCTGAATGGCGCTGGGAAGACGACGCTGCTGAGGGTGCTGTCCGGGATCGAGAAGTCGGACACCGGTGAGGTGATCGACGGGCACGGGCTCAAGCTCGGGTACTACGCGCAGGAGCACGAGACGCTCGACGTGAACCGGACCGTGCTGGAGAACATGAAGTCCGCCGCACCGGATCTGAACGAGACGCAGGCCCGGAGCGTACTCGGCTCCTTCTTGTTCACCGGTGACGACGCCGACAAGCCGGCGCGGGTGCTGTCCGGTGGTGAGAAGACACGGCTCGCACTGGCGACGTTGGTCGTGTCGGCGGCGAACGTGCTGCTGCTCGACGAGCCGACCAACAACCTGGATCCCGCGTCCCGGGCCGAGGTGCTGAACGCGATCCGCTCGTACGCCGGTGCGATCGTGCTGGTCACCCACGACGAGGGAGCCGTCGAGGCCCTCGAACCCGAGCGAGTTCTCCTCCTCCCCGACGGCGTCGAGGACCTCTGGACCAACGACTACGCCGACCTGGTCTCGCTAGCCTGACCTACTCCGCAGTAATGTTCCGTGCCATGACGGATCTGGGACTGCGGTTGACGGTGGATGGGCCGGTCGCTCGGGTTGTGCTGGACCGGCCTGAGGTGCGCAACGCGCAGACGCCGGCGATGTGGCTGGCCTTGGCGGAGTTCGGTACGGCGCTGCCGCCCGAGGTCCGCGTGGTCGTGGTGTCGGGGGAGGGGCCGTCGTTCTCGGCAGGACTGGACCGGCGGCTCATCATGGGCGAGAACGAGCTCGGCGAGGAGCCGCTGCTCTCCCTCGGGGCGAAGCCGACCGCCGAGGTGTACGAGCTCATCGCCGAGTTCCAGGCCGGGTTCTCCTGGTTGCGGCGTCCGGAGATCGTGAGCATCGCCGCGGTCCAGGGACACGCGGTCGGCGCCGGCTTCCAGCTGGCCCTGGCCTGCGATCTTCGCGTCGTCACTCCGGATGCTCGTTTCAGCATGCGCGAGCCCGCTCTCGGCCTCGTTCCGGACCTCGGCGGCACCCAGCCGCTGGTCCAGCTGGTCGGCTACTCCCGCGCCCTCGAGATCTGCGCGACCTCGCGCTGGGTCGAGGCGGCCGAGGCGAAGGAGCTCGGTCTGGCGAACATCGTCGTACCGGCCGAGGAGCTGGCCGGAACTGTGAAGGATCTCTCTGACGCTCTGCTCGGCCCGCTCCCCGGCGCGATCCGCGAGACCAAGGCCTTGCTCCTCGGTGCCGCGGATCGCTCGTACGACGACCAGCTCAAGGCTGAGCGGGAAGCCCAGGAGCGCCGGTTGAAGGAGCTCCTGGCCAACCTGCCCTAGTGCCAGTTGCTGATCTGCAGGTCGCGCGGAGCGGGGTCGCCCTGACCGGTCTCGACGTACTTCTTCAGGCTCAGCAGGTACGAGCCCCACTTGGTGCTGCAGTGATACATGAACTCGACCGGCTCCTTCCAGCCCTCGTGCTTGAACAGGACGATCGTGTACTCGTCGGCCGTGCTCAGCTCGAAGCTGACGTGCGTGCCGATCCACTCCTCGGGGCCGTCGACGACCTCCCAGCGGACCAGCTTGCCCGGCTCGAGGTCCAGTACCTTCATGCCGAACCCACCGCCGGCGACGGGGAAGTGGAACCGGATCACGCCGCCGACCGACTCGTCGCCTTGCGTGTCGTCGGTCCACCAGCCCGCCAGGCCGGGGATCGTGGTGAGTGCTCTGGTGACGTCCTCGGGGGACGCCTTGATGCCGATGCGGTGCAGGATGTCGACCATGGGAGTTGCCTTTCTTCTCAGGTGTCTCGGTTGTCTCGGGTGCGCTGGATCGTTTCGGCGATGCGCTTGATGCGCTGGAGTCGCCGGTCCCAGCTCTCGCTGACGTCGGTCATCTGGGCGATCGCGCGCTCGAGCTGCGCCTCGTCCACGGTGTATCGGCGTTCGCGTCCGGCCGGCGCGGAGTGCACCAGCCCGGCCCGGTCGAGCACGCCGAGGTGTTTCGCGACCGCCTGCCGGGTGACAGGCAGTTGGTCGCTCAGGCTGGTCGCCGTACCACCGGCGCCCGCCAGCAGCAGATCGAGCATCCGCCGCCGGGTCGGGTCACCGATCGCCGACCAGAGCTCGTCGTCGATCACGGCCTGTGCACCAACCGCTCGACGTACGGCGTGAGCCGGGGGAGGAAGTAGTCCCAGCCGGTGGTGTGGTCCTCGAGCATCTCGTCGGGCTTCGCGGCCTCGTCGTACCCGGTCTCGGCGAAGCGCAGCAGCGTGCCGCCGTCGACCGGGATCAGGTCGAAGGTGACCAGCAGCGAGTTCTCCGGGGTGGCGGGCTCGTCGTCGTACGCCCAGCGGAAGGAGAACCGTCGCGGCGGGTCGGCCTCGACCACCGTCAGCGGCACGACCTTCGTCCCGTCCTGGCGCCGGAAGGTGACCGTCCCGGTCGCGCCGGGCGCGGCGTCGAGATCGGCGTCGTCCGGCCACCACTCACGCATGTGCTCGGGCGAGCTGACCACCCCGTAGACGACCTCCGGCGAGGCCTCCACCCGAATCTCCCGCTCGATGCTCCGAGTCATCACAGTCACCGTTCCCTTTCGCAACCTTTGGTTGCTATGACTGTAGGGCACGATGCCGGTATGCGCAACCACCGGTTGCAGGAAAGCTGTCCGTGCCGTGCGGGAAGATTGCGGTGACGTGAACTGTTGTGAAGGTCCACAAGGCTTGGGGAGGTGACCGGATGTCAGGAATGATGATGCGCCCCGGCATGGGTGCGGCCGGCTGGCGACGCCAGGACGAGTCAGTCCTCGGGAAGAAGCTCGCAAAGGGGACGCTGCCGCGGATCGCGCGGTTCGCCAAGCCCTACCGTTGGCACATCACGCTGTTCCTGCTACTCGTGATCGTCTCGGCGTTCCTGGTGATCGCGTCGCCGCTGCTGTTCAAGAAGATCGTCGACGACGGCATCACCAAGGGGAACGCGGGGCTGGTGACCGCGCTGGCCCTGGTCGTCGCGCTGCTCGCGGTGGTCGAGGCCGTGCTCGGTCTGATGCAGCGCTGGTTCTCGGCGCGCATCGGTGAGGGACTGATCTTCGACCTGCGCACCAAGGTGTTCTCGCACGTCCAGCGGATGCCGGTCGCGTTCTTTACCCGGACCCAGACGGGTGCGCTGGTCTCCCGGCTGAACAACGACGTGATCGGCGCCCAGCAGGCGTTCACCTCCACGCTGTCGGGCGTGGTCTCGAACATCATCAGCCTGATCCTCGTGGTCGGCGCGATGCTGGTGCTGAGCTGGCAGCTGACCGTGGTGGCGATCCTGATGTTGCCGATCTTCCTGATCCCGGCCCGGGTTCTGGGCCGTCGGCTGGCCGCGATGACGCGGGAGCAGATGAACCTCAACGCCGAGATGTCGACGTCGATGACCGAGCGGTTCAGCGTCGGCGGAGCGCTGCTGGTCACGCTGTTCGGTACACCCTCGATCGAGAACCGCGACTTCGGCGAGCGCGCCGGCCGCGTCCGCGACCTGGGCATCCGGATCGCGATGCTCGGCCGCGTGTTCTTCACCGCGCTGACTCTGGTCGCGGCGCTCGCGACAGCTCTGGTGTACGGCGTGGGCGGCAATCTCGCGGTCCGTCAGACGCTGACAGTCGGGACGCTGCTCGCTCTGGTCGCGCTGCTCGGGCGGCTCTACGGCCCGCTGACCGCGCTCTCCAACGTGCGGGTCGATGTGATGACCGCGCTGGTGTCGTTCGAGCGCGTCTTCGAGGTGCTCGACCTGGAGCCGATGATCAAGGACGCGCCGGACGCTCCTGACGTGCCGGCGGACGCGGCGAGTGTCGAGTTCGACCACGTCGCGTTCTCCTACCCGACCGCGGATCAGGTGTCGCTGGCGAGCCTGGAATCCGTTGCAGTGCTGGACAAGCGGGTCTCCGCGCAGGTGCTCGAGGACGTCAGCTTCGTCGTACGGCCTGGGCAGATGGTCGCGTTGGTCGGACCATCCGGCGCCGGCAAGACCACGATCACCAACCTCGTCGCCCGCCTGTACGACGTGACTGGGGGAGCGGTGCGGGTTGGTGGGCAGGACGTTCGGGACGTCACGCTGCGGTCGTTGCATGATGCAATCGGGTATGTCACGCAGGACGCTCACATGTTCCACGACACCATCCGGGCGAACCTGGTCTACGCGAAGCCGGACGCGACCGAGGACGAGATGATCGACGCGCTGAAGTCCGCGCAGATCTGGGAGCTGGTGTCTGGTTTGCCAGACGGACTCGACACCGTGGTCGGCGATCGTGGCCACCGGCTGTCCGGGGGAGAGCGCCAGCGGTTGGCCATCGCCCGGTTGTTGCTGAAGGCACCGAGGATCGTCGTACTGGACGAAGCCACCGCGCATCTGGACTCCGAGTCGGAGGTCGCCGTACAGCGAGCGCTGGACACGGCGCTCGAGGGTCGTACGTCGCTGGTGATCGCGCACCGGCTCTCGACGGTCCGCAACGCCGACCTCATCCTGGTCGTTGACCACGGCAACATCGTGGAACGCGGCACCCATGAGCAGCTCCTCGCCCAGGGCGGCGAGTACGCCGACCTCTACCACACCCAGTTCACCGAATCCGGCACCGCGGCCGGTGTCTGAGCTCGGCGAGGAGGCGCGCACGATGATCAAACTGGCAATGGTCCTGGCCGCCGGCTACGCAGGCTTCAAATTCGCCTACCACTCCGAAGACGGCCGCCACTACGGCCAATCCGGCGACCGAACCCTGCGAACCACCCTCGCCCTCCTCATCGCAGCCCTAACCGCCGGTACGACGTACGCCGCCCTCCTCCCACACTGACCCTGGGCGGCCCGCCCGACACCGGCCGCCGGCCCGCATCCGGGCGGCTTGCTTCAACCACGGCCGTGGCACCCCTAAGAGCTAGCTGCCTTCTGCGTGTCGTGTTCCAGCAGGTGCAGGACCGGCACACCGAGATGCCGTCGGGCTGAGTTGGTCCAGTCGAGGTGGAAGAACTCGGCCACCACGTGTGGCCGGGTCAGGATGATGACCTCCTGCCCATTCACCTTGTCCACGGTCGCGATCAGCGCGTCGATCGGCCGGTCGTGCGAGATACCGCCGTCGGCCTCCTGGCCGAGATCCCGCAGCCGCTGCACGCTCCGCCCGGTGCAGCCCTTCGCCTCGGTGTCGATCGCCTTCTGCGCCTCCGCCAGGTCCTGCCGTTGCGTCGCCAGCCCCGGCCCGTACAGATCTGCGGTCCCCAGCGCGCTGATAGACGCCTCCACGCCGGCCTCGGCGTTGTGGCACGGCACGAGCACGTGGTACTTCACTGGCTCGGGCATGTCCTGGTGCAGTTCGACAACGCGGTTCGCGTCCGGCTCGGACAGCTCCTGCTCGACGAGCAGTACGACGTCGTACATCTCGCACACCTCCGGCTCTACCAGTCGGTATGCCTCCATGATGCCCCTCCGCGGGCCGAAAGACCGCCCTCCGCGGCGGACACCTTCCGACTTGTTGCCCACGGTGGAAGGCAACCGTCCGCCGCGCTCAACTGGATCGATTCAGTTGGCGGCGCCCGTACGTCCGCAGCGCCCGCATCAGGTCGATCTGCCGGAACGCGGGCCAGTAGAGGTCGCAGAAGTCGATGTCGGACCGGGTCGTCTGCCAGAGCAGGAAGTCGGACATCCGGAGTTCTCCGCTGGTCCGGATCACCAGCTCCGGATCGGGAAGATCGGGCAGGTAGAGGTGCCGCCTGATCGCGTCCTCGTCCAGCCCTTCCGCGACATCGGACAGCGACCGGCCGGACACAGCTGCCTCGTCCAGCAGTCCGCGCACCGCGTCGACGACCTCGCCGCGTCCGCTGTACCCGATCGCGATGGTCAGGTCACCGGCGTCAGTTCGGTCGCGGGTCTCCTCGACCGCCTCCTTCAGCGCGCGAGCCGTTGAATCAGGCAACAGATCCAGCTGTCCCGCGACGTGCAGCCGCCACCGGTCGTTACGCCGTACGTGATCGGCGATCACGGTCTCGGTGAGCTGCATCAGGTAGTCGACCTCGGCCGAGTCGCGCCGCCGGATGTTGTCCGCCGACGCCACCCACGCCGTCGGCGAGCTGGCGACGGAGTGAGCGCAGGTAGAGCCGGTAGACCGGTGCGCGGAAATCCATCAACTGGTGGCGCTCGTAAGTACGTCGGCCAGGTCGAACTTCACCGGCTCCTCGAGCTGCTCATAGGTGCAGGATTCCGGCGTACGGTCGGGGCGCCAGCGGACGAACTGCGCCGTGTGGCGGAAGCGAACGCCTTCCATGTGGTCGTAGCGGACCTCGACCACGAGCTCCGGCCGCAGCGGCACGAACGACAAGTCCTTGCCGGCTTGCCAGCGGCTGCCTTCCGCGTTGCGCGGCGTACGCGTGCCTTCTTCCTGCCGCGCCCACGCCCACGGGTGGTCGTCGAACGTCGTGACCAGCGGTTGCATCTCCTCGAAGAGTTCCTTGCGCCGCTCGAGCGGGAAGGCGCCGATCACGCCGACGCTGGCCAGTGTCCCGTCCTCGTTGTAGAGCCCGAGGAGCAGCGAGCCGATCCGGTCCGGCCCGCTCTTGTGCACGCGGTACCCGGCGACGACGCAGTCGGCAGTGCGCTCCGGCTTCACCTTGAACATGACGCGCTTGTCAGGCTGGTAGATGCCGTCGAGCGGCTTCGCGATCAGCCCGTCCAGACCGGCGCCCTCGAACTGCTCGAACCACTGTTGCGCCGTGGCGTGGTCGGTCGTCGCCGGCGTGACGTGCACCGGCGACTTCGCGTTCTCGAGGGCCGCGAGGAGCGCCGTACGACGTTCCGAGAATCGACGCTCGGTGTAGTCGTCATCGCCGAGCGCCAGCAGGTCGAACGCGACGAAGCGGGCGGGCGTCTTCTCCGAGAGCATGTTGACCCGGCTCGCGGCCGGGTGAATCCGCTGCTGCAGCATCTCGAAATCGAGCCGGTCGCCCGACTCGCCGATCACGATGATCTCGCCGTCGATCGCACACCGCTCCGGCAGATTCGCCTTCACCGCCTCGACCAGCTCCGGAAAGTACCGCGTCATCGGCTTCTCGTTCCGGCTCCCGATCTCCACCTCGTCCCCATCCCGGAAGATGATCGACCGGAACCCGTCCCACTTCGGCTCATAACTCAACGCGCCACGCGGTATCTCCTTCACCGGCTTGGCCAACATGGGCTTGACCGGCGGCACAATCGGCAGTCGCATCCCGCCATTCTCACCCACCCACCCGCCCCCCACCAGAACCCCACGCCCGCACCCCCTGCCCGGTTCCTGGAGGCTTTTGAGCACAACCAGGGAGGGTTTCTGGCGCTATCCGGGAGAAACCCTCCCAGAACAAGCAGGGTGAGCCGGGAACAAAGCGGGGTGGGTTGAGGGTGGTGGACAGTGGACCTGGGTGGCGCTGACAATGCGGGGATGACATCGGTGCCGGTGGAGGGGGCGCGTCCGTCGGATGCGGAGCGCGATCGGGCGCTGGCGATTCTGCGGGACGGGGCCGGTTCGGGGCGGCTGTCGCACGACACCTTCATTCGCCGGATGAACTTCGTCCTCCGCGCCCAGAGCCGCGCCGAACTGGCCGCCGCCACCCGCGACCTGCCGCGCGACGAACCTCGCGCCATCACCTGGCTGCGCGACCTCATCGCCCGCATCCCACGCCTCACTCTGACTCCACGTGCGACCCCGGTCCCGCGGCCCGGTCTCGCGCTCCCGAAGGCCGGCTCGCCGACGGTGCGGATCGGCCGCGGCCCCGGCGCGACGCTCCGCCTGGCCGACATCTCCGTCTCGCGCTGTCACGCCGAGCTCCGCCACGTCGGCGACGGCTGGATGCTCCGCGACCTGGGTTCGATGAACGGCACGCAACTCAACGGCCAGCGCATCACCACGCCGGTCCGCGTCCGCCCCGGCGACCACATCCGCTTCGGTGCCGTCTCCTACGTCCTCACCTGGACCGACCAGCCCTGACCTTGCATCCCGTACCTAGGTACGGGTTTACCGTCGAACCATGAGTACGACGAACTGGGCCCCCGAGGCCTGCGCACTGCCCACCGCGGAGCTACCCCTACGTGTGGCCGAGTTCGACACGCTCTTCGCCGAGCAACTGGAGAGCGTCACCCGCCTCGACCCGACGACAGCCGACCTGATCCTGTACGCCGACGCGCAGTCGACCGCCGCCGACCTGACGAGGCGAGAGACCAAGTGCTGCTCGTTCTTCCGCGTCGACCTGGCTCCGGCGGACAGCGGTCGCGTCCGGCTGCGGATCTCCGTACCGCCTGCGCAGACCGCCGTACTGGATGCGTTGACCGCGCGCGCACTTGAGAAGTCCAGCCGTGACTGAGAGCTTGCGAGCGGGGCAGGTCGCGGCTGCGGCGGGCGTGAACCTGGAGACGCTCCGGTACTACGAACGGCGCGGACTGCTGGATGAGCCGACACGGACGCTCGGCGGGCATCGCGTCTATCCGGAGGAGGCTGTCACCACGATCCGGGTGATCAAGGCGGCGCAACGGCTCGGATTCACGCTCACCGAGATCTCCGACCTGCTCGACACCGCCCGGCATCGGCACGGTCGCGGCGAGGGAGCAGGTCTCCAGGCCCGCGCCCGCGAGAAGCTGGTCGCCGTGGAAGCCAAGATCGACGACCTCACCGTCATCGCCGAAACCCTGCGCGCAGGCATCGCCGCCGGCTGCGACGACCTGGAAACCTGCGCCGGCGACCGTGACTGCCCCCTGCCCTTCACCGTCCTCGCCGAGTCGGGCGAGCGCTCGTGACAGTTCTCCGGTCGGTGGTGTTGTTCGTACTGGCCGCGGTGGCGGAGATCGGGGGCGCTTGGCTGGTGTGGCAGGGGTGGCGCGAGCAGCGCGGGCTGTGGTGGATCGCCGGCGGAGTGATCGCGCTCGGCGCCTACGGGTTCGTGGCGACCTTCCAGCCCGACCCGAACTTCGGCCGGATCCTCGCCGCGTACGGCGGTGTCTTCGTCGCCGGCTCCCTCGCTTGGGGGATGCTCGTCGACCACTTCCGCCCCGACCGCTGGGACCTCCTCGGCGCCACCATCTGCCTCGTCGGCGTCGCCATCATCATGTACGCCCCTCGCACCCCGTAGCGCCCGGGCTGGGTCAGGGGATGAGGACGACCTTGCCTGTGGTGGTGCGGGATTCGAGGCGTGGTGGGCGCGGGCGGCGTCTGATAGCGGGAAGGGCGTGGTTTGGGCGTTCCAACGGCCGGCGAAGGTTTCTTCGAGGGCGGTGGCTTCGAATTGGCGGAGCTTGGGCAGCATCTTCGGGCCGATGGCCCAGGTGGCGGTGAGGCCGCGGCTCATCAGGTCGTCGGTGGTGAGCTGGATCGGGCCGCCGCCGGACCAGCCGAACATCAGGACTCGGCCGCCGATGCCGAGCAGGTCGAACGCCTGCTGACCGGCCACCCCGCCGACGCCGTCGAAGAGAACGGTGATGGCGCGCTCACCCAGGTCTGCCTTCAGCGCGGCCGCCCAGTCCGGGTCTTTGTAGTCGACGGCGTACTGCGCACCAAGCTCGCGGACCAGCTGCACCTTCTCGGCGCCGCCCGCCAAGCCGATCACAGTCGCGCCCACGTTGCGTGCTGACTGGATGAGATAGCTGCCTATCCCGCCGGCCGCAGCAGTCACGAGTGCGACGTCGTCCGCGGTCAGCCCGGCTTGGGAGAGGATCCCGGCCGTCGTACGACCGGTGCCGATCGCCGCCACGGCTTGAGCGGCGTCGACCTGAGAAGGAAGCTCGTACAGCGACTCCACCTTTGCGACGGCGAGTTCGGCGTACCCGCCGGGGACCATCCCGAGGTGTACGACGACCCGCTTGCCGATCCATGCCGCGTCCACGGAAGGTCCGACGGACTCCACGCGTCCGGCGACCTCGCGGCCGGGAATGGTGGGCAATTCGGGCAGTGCGAACGGTCCACCGGCGGCGCCGGCGCGCAGCGTGGTGTCGACCAGATGGACTCCTGCCGCCTGGACCCGAATCAGTACCTGTCCCGGCGCCGGGACAGGATCCGGTACCTCCTCGTAGCGCAGATTCTCTGCCGGGCCGAACTCGTGCAGCCTGATCGCTCTCATGACCAGCGAACCTAGGGGCTCAACAATGGTTGAGGTCAAGAATCCCCACTTCCTTACCTTGTGTATTAAAGTTCGCAAGAGAGGTGGTCAGGGAGGGATGGTGACGTGGCGAAGATCTTGAAGGGCGCGACCGCGCAGGAGACGCACAGTGCGATCCTCGACCTGATCCGGTCCAGCGGTACCGTCACCCGGGTCGACCTGGCCGACCGGTCAGGGCTGACCGGGGCGTCGATCTCGCGCGTCGTGAAGCAGCTGCTCGCCGACGGCCTCATCATCGAGACCGGCCTGGGCGACCCCACCGGCGGCAAGCGCGCCACCCTGCTGCAGTTCAACCCCCGAGCCCGGCATGCCGTCGGCATCTCGATCGACACGCCCAGTACGACGTACGTCGTCACCGACATGAGTGGGCGCGTGATCGACCAGCTGTCGTCGCGCGGCATCGGCCGGGATACGCCGGCGACCGCGATCAAGCGCATCACGGACGAGCTCGAAGGCCTGATCGTCAAGGCGAACATCGAGCCGTCGACGCTGGTCGGTGTCGGAGTCGCGCTGGCCGGTCGGCAGGGCGGGGGAGGGATGCGGCTGCTGCGGGGCAACTCGTCGCGGTACGCCTGGGAGCCGTTCGCCGTCCGGGACACACTGCGTGCGGCAATCGACCATCCGATCGTGGTCGAGAACGACTCGACCTGTGCCGCGATCGGCGAGTTCTGGGCCGGGCGCATCCCGTCCGCGAACGACTTCGCGACTGTCTACATGGCGGCCGGGTTCGGCCTCGGCCTGGTGACGAACGGCGATGTGTACCGCGGCTCGTCGTCGAACGTCGGCGAGATCGGCCACATGGTCCTGGACGTCAACGGCCCGAGCTGCTGGTGCGGTGGCCGCGGCTGCCTGGAGAGCCTGGCTGCCCCGGCGCGGGTGGTGAAACGCGCCGAGGAAGACCCGACGCTGGTGAACGAACTCGCCCTGCGCGGCCGGCGGACCGCCGTACGCTCGGACTTTGCGAAGATCGCCCGGCTGGCGGCGGCCGGTGATCCGCGCTGCGTCAAGCTGATCGAGGAGTCGGCGACGTACCTGGCGAAGGCGCTGCTGTCGATCACCAACCTGCTGGACCTGGATCAGATCATCCTCGCCGGCCCCGGCTTCAGCGAGGCCGGCGATATCTATGTCCGGATCGCGTCGAGCGAGCTCAACCGGTTGTCGTTCGTACGCGCGATGCACCCGACCCGTGTCGAGCTGTCGAAGCTGGGCCCCAGCGCCGCCGCCCTCGGCGCTGCATCGCTGGTCCTGCACAGCCAGCTGACCCCGCACCAAAAGTCCAGCCGCGCACTCACGATCTAAGAGTGGCTGGCCTCCCACCGCCCCAGCGAGAGGCCAGTCACGTCATGCAGACAGGAAGCGCTGTAGCCAGCGGCCGCTGTCCTTGACCGTGCGCTGCTGTGTCTCGTAGTCGACGTACACGAGACCGAAGCGCCGGCTGAAGCCGAAGGCCCATTCGAAGTTGTCCATCAGCGACCAGGCGAAGTAGCCCTTCAGCGGAAGACCCTCTGAGACCAGTTCGCGGCAAACGGAGATGTGCTGCTCCAGGTACGCCTGCCGCTCAACGTCCGCGACTGCGCCGTCAACAAGCTCATCCGGGTACGCCGCCCCGTTCTCCGTCACGTACAACGGCAACTCGGGCGCGAGCTTGTTGATCGTCACCAGGATGTCGCGCAGCCCCTTGGCCTCGATCGGCCAGCCCATCTGCGTCTTCGGCAGACCGGTGTCAACGGCAACGACATTCTCGCTCCCCGGCTGAGTGCTCGGCGTACCAGGCGAAGAGATCGGCCCATCAGGTGCCGCAACCGTCGTCGGGCAGTAGTAGTTCACACCCATGAAGTCCAGCGGCGCCGAGATCGCCGCCAAGTCATCCGCGAAGTCGGCGAACCACGACGCCATTCCGGTGTCCTCGAGTACGTCGGCCGGGTACTGCCCGACCAGCAACGGCTCCAGGAACAGCCGGTTCCGCAGCCCGTCGATCCGGCGGGCGGCATCGCGATCCGCCTCAGAGTCGGAAGCGGCATGGATCGGCGCCGGGTTCAAAGCGATGCCGTACGAGCCCTCCGGCGACCGAATTGCCTCCAAGGCCAGACCGTGTCCAAGCAGGAGATGATGCGCCGCCTTCAGCGCGTCGGCGCCCGACGGACGGCCGGGCGCGTGCTCGCCGTTCCCATAGCCGAGGAACGTCGAACACCACGGTTCATTGAGCGTGATCCAATGGGTGATCACGTCCGACAACCCCGAATGCGTGATCGCCGCATAATCCCGGAACCGCTCGGCCGTGTCCCGCACCAGCCAGCCGCCGCCGTCCTCGAGCGGCTGCGGCAGGTCCCAGTGATACAGCGTCGCGTACGGCGTCACGCCGTACTCCAGGCACGTCTCGGCCAGCCGCCGGTAGAAGTCGAGGCCGGCGGGATTCGCAGCACCCGAACCGGTCGGGACGATCCGCGGCCACGCGATCGAGAACCGGTACGCCTTCAGGCCGAGGTCGGCCAGCAGCCGGATGTCCTCGGCGAACAGGTGGTAATGGTCATCGGCGACATCCCCGGTGGTGCCGTCGACAATCCGGCCGGGGGTGTGCGCGAACGTGTCCCAGATGCTCGGACCGCGGCCGTCCTCGGAGACCGCTCCCTCCACCTGGTACGACGCCGTCGCCGCGCCCCAGGTGAACCCGGGTGGGAAGCCGTTGGTCAAGGTGTCTCCTTCATCGAGTGGGTCAGCCCTCGACCCAGTACTGGCGCTCCGGCAGGAGGCTACCTAACCGGTTAAGGAGGTCGTCAGGGAGGTCCGCTTCCACGGCAGCGACCAGGGCGTCGACGCGGGCCGGTTTGCTGATCCCGACGACCGTGCCGGCGATGTCAGGATTGTCGACCGAGTGCCGCAGCGCAGCCGTGGCCAGGTCGATCCCGTGGTCCCGGCACGCCTTGTCCATCTCGCTGACAGCCTCGAGTACGGCGGCCTCAGCCTCGCGGTACGCGTATTTCGTCGAACCCAGCGGGTTGGCCAGGATGCCTCCGCCGTAGATGGCGGCGTTGACGACAGCAATGCCGTCGGCGACCGCGCGGCTGATCAGATCGCCGGCCGAGTGGTCGACCAGGCTCCAGCGGTTGTGCACCAGCAGGACCTCGAAACCGCCGAGGTCGAGGTAGCGCGCCAGCTCGGAAGTGTTGCCCCCGGCAAGACCGACATGGCCGATCTCACCGTCGGCGCGTAGTTGCATCAGCGTGTCGACGGCATCACGCATCGTGTCGAAGTCGTGGAACTCCGGGTCGTGCAGGTAGACGAGTGGCAGATCGTCGAGCCCCAGTCGCTCCTTGCTTTCGGCAACGCTGGCGCGGACCCGTGCACTCGAGTAGTCCTTGCCGCGCGCATCCACTTTCGTCGCGACCAGGAAGCCGTCGGGGAGTCCGCCGTACTCGCGCAGAGCCTGGCCGATCCGCAGTTCGCTCTCGCCGTCGCCGTACCCGTTGGAAGTGTCGATCCACTTGATCGGGCTGTCGAACACCCGCAGGACGAGGTCGACCGCCTCCTGCCGGGTGACGTCGTACCCGAAGACCGCGGGCATGCCTGCGATGCCGCTGCCGCCGGCGCAGACGGCGGACACGGTCAGACCGGTGGATCCGAGGGGCCGTAGCCAGTCGCTTCTCATACCTCGGAGCCTACGGCGAAGCCGAATCCGTCCGGATCGACGTAGACAGTCTTGCCGTCGGGAGCGGTTTCAGACGCCAGAGCTGGTGGGTCGCCGATCAGCTCGGCGTAGGCGAAGCCACACTGCGCCCTTCAGTACCGTCCGCCGCGTAAAAGTCCCGGCGTCTCGCCGTTCGCCCATAACCGACTCCTCGTCGCTGCACCTCACGGCCTCACACTCAACTTCCTAACTGAAAGTAAGAAAGTGGTCAAGGTCACGTCAAGCGGCTGCCCAAGTTTCCCGAGGTTTCCCGGCGAAGCCGGCGGTACGCGCGCTTAGGGTTGGGCGCATGGTGATTCGGCTGAGTGAGCGGTGGCCGGAGGTGAGTTCGGATCGGCTGCTTTCCGAGTGCGTACCTCCGCCACGCTTCGCCGACGTCCGGTTCTCCACCTACCGCCCGGATCCCGACGAGCCGTCGCAAGCTCAAGCGCTGGACTTCCTCAGCGAAAGAGCCCAGCAACTCGCCAAGCCACGCCAAGCCCCGACGCTCTGGTCCCGCCTGCGCGGCCGCACCCCGCCTCCCGGCAAGCCCGGCGTCTATCTCGACGGCGGCTTCGGCGTCGGGAAGACCCACCTGCTCGCGTCCCTGTGGCACGAGTCGGCCGGCCCGAAGATGTACTGCACCTTCGTCGAACTCACCAACCTCGTCGGCGCCCTGGGCCTCCGCGCCGCGGTCGACGCGCTGTCGTCGTACCGGCTGATCTGCGTCGACGAGTTCGAGCTCGACGACCCGGGCGACACGATGCTGATCTCCCGCCTGCTCGGTCAGCTGGTCGCGGCCGGCGTCGAGCTCGCCGCGACCTCGAACACGCTGCCGGACAAGCTCGGTGAGGGCAGGTTCCAGGCGATCGACTTCCTCCGCGAGATCCAGGCGCTCGCCGCGCACTTCGACGTACGGCGTATCGACGGACCGGACTACCGGCATCGCGGCCTGCCCGTCGCGCCCGAGCCCTGGCCGGAGGAGCGGGTCGAGAAGGTCGCCGCCGACCGCCCCGGCGCGTCCTGCGACCACTTCGTCGACCTGCACCGGCACCTCGCCGAACTGCACCCGAGCAAGTACGGCGCTCTGCTCGACGGCGTCGAGGCGGTCGCGATCACCGAGATCCGCGAACTCACCGACGAGAACGTCGCCCTCCGCCTGGTCGTACTCGCCGACCGCATGTACGACCGCGACCTGCCGCTGTTGGCCGGCGGCATCCCGCTCGACAAGATGTTCTCCCCGGACATGCTCAAGGGCGGCTACCGCAAGAAGTACCTGCGCGCGATCTCCCGCCTGATCGCCCTCGCCAACACCGGCATGAACGTCTAGGCCTGTTACAACAGCCCACCGGTCGGATAACAGGCATTGCGTGACCGCGCAGGCGTGCTTGGCTGGAATGGTGTCGAGCATGCGCAGAGGCGGCCCATGGCTGACGCGCGCTGTCATCTACCTTTGTGGAACCCTCGTTCTGCTGTACGTCGCCAACCGTCTCGGAGCCGCCCACTACAAGGCGACGGACTGCAAGGGCGACTGCGGTTTCGCTGGGTTGGAGGGCCTGGTCTGGAGCGTGATCGCGCTGCCCGTCAGCCTGGTCGCCGTACTGGTGATCGAACTCGTCCTGCACCGGCGGCGCGAGGCAAAGCGCTGATCGGGGCCGTTCATGCGGCAGGATGGGCGGATGGCGAAGCAGAAGAAAAGCGAGGGGCTGCTCGGGCAGCTGCGGGTGCCGTCGGGTCCGGTCGACCTGACCAAGTACGACACGCGCGCAACGCCTGGCTTCAGCGGGACCAAGGAAGAGGGAAAGGTCGCGCTGGAAGAGCTGGGCGCCGAGGTGTCGGACTGGCAGGAGCGCCTGTTCGCCGAGGGGCGCAAGGGCGGTCAGCGCAGCGTGCTGCTGGTCCTGCAGGGGATGGACACGTCCGGCAAGGGCGGCGTGATCCGGCATGGCGCCGGGCTGATGGATCCGCAGGGGTTGCGGATCACGTCGTTCAAGGCGCCGACGCCGGCCGAGAAGCGCCGCGGGTTCCTGTGGCGGATCCGGCAGGCGCTACCCGGGCCGGGCATGATCGGGATCTTCGACCGGTCGCACTACGAGGACGTGCTGATCGCACGGGTCCGCAACCTGGTAGCGCCACCGGTCTGGAACCGGCGCTACGAACAGATCAACGACTTCGAGGCCGAACTCGCCGCGAACGGCGTCACGCTGCTGAAGTACTTCCTGCACATCTCACCCGAGGAGCAGAAGACCCGACTCGAGGCGCGCCTCGACGACCCGACGAAACACTGGAAGTACAACCCGGGCGACGTCGACGAGCGTGAACTCTGGCCGGCGTACGTCGAGGCCTACCACGCGGCCCTCGAACGCTGCAACGGCCCCGAGGCGCCCTGGTACGTCATCCCCAGCGACCGCAAGTGGTACCGCAACTGGGCCGTCACCACCATCCTCCTCGAGACCCTCAGGTCCCTCGACCCCCAATGGCCCATCGCCGACTTCGACGTCACCACCGAAAAGAAACGCTTGGCTTCGACCTGAGCGGCGGTTGCTTCAAGTCACGCGAGCGAATTGTCCGCCAGGATACGTTCCAAGGATCGGCGACCCATCCGGCTCATGGCCGCGTTGCTTTTGACGTAGTACCAGACCAAGCCCATCGCTTGAGCGAAAGCCCACGCCTTTCCTCGCTCCCATTCAAGGTCGTCGACGCTCGTGACTGGCAGGCTCCGCCACTCAGGAAACTGCTGCTCGACCAACCTGCGCACCGTCTCAGGTGACACCGTCAACTGGTTGGCGTGCATCTTCATGGCGGAAGCATCTGCGTCACGATTTTCGGCTGCAACCCATTTCCGTGGCGCAATGTTGCCTGCCGGCTACAGCGGCGAACGGCGCAAGCGCGCCCGGCATGCCGTCGCGGGCGACGGCAACAGCACGCGCACCAAGGGTGGGCGTAGCGGCCCGTGGGGAACTACGCCGGGATTTGGTACGTCGGGGTGATGATGGCTCGGGCCAGGGTGTGAAAGGCGAGGTTGAAGCCGACGACGGCGGGGCTGGCTTCGTCGTCTACGTCGAGGGCCTCGATGTCGATGGCGTGTACGACGAAGTAGTAGCGGTGGACCTGGTCGCCCGGGGGTGGGGCGGCGCCGCCGTACGACTTGGTGCCGAAGTCGTTGCGGACGTGGAACGCGCCGTTGTCGAGGCGTTCGGTGGTGCCGGCGCCGGTCGGCAGGGAGGTGACGGTCGCGGGCAGGTTGACCAGGACCCAGTGCCAGAAGCCCGAGGGGATCGGCGCGTCCGGGTCGAAGCAGGTGACCACGAAGCCCTTGGTCTCTTCGGGGAATCCGGACCAGCTCAGCTGCGGCGAGGTGTTCCCGCCGGCGAACGCGTGGTCGTCGGACAGCGGTTCACCCTGAGCGAGGTCGGTACTGGTGACGGTGAAGGAGCCGGCCTTCGGCAGCAACTCGTACGGGTCCGGGGCGACGGGGCGATCGAGCGACATCTGTGATCCTCCGGGATCTCGCGAGGTGTGGTGATTCCGACATTACTGTCCACATCACACGGGCACGTCCCTGGGCACGGCCGCAGGGATGCGAAGATCGGAGCGGGCCGTGTTCAGACGGCCGTGGACGAGTGGAGGACGTGCGGTGGAGGACTACCTGGCCCGGATCGGCCCGGCGGACGAGACGGCGATGCGAGCCGCCGCGGAGCGCCAGCTCGCGTTGACGAAACCGACCGGTTCCCTCGGTGTCCTGGAGGAGCTGTCCGTCCGTGTCGCGGGGATGACCGGCAGTTGCCCGCCTGCCGTACCGGCGCCCGCGGTGGTGACCGTCTTCGCGGCCGACCACGGCGTCCACGCGCAGAGCGTGTCGCCGTGGCCGCAGGAAGTCACCGCCGCGATGCTGGCCAACTTCGCCGCCGGCGGCGCCGCGGTCAACGCGTTCGCCAAGAACAACAACGTCGACGTACGGGTCGTCGACGTCGGCGTCGCCACCCCGGTCGACCAACTGGACATCGTCCACGCCAAGGTCCGACCTGGCACTCGCGACCTCTCGACCGAAGCGGCGCTGACCGAGGACGAGGTGCTCCAAGCGATCAAGGTCGGCTTCGACCTGGCGGATCAGCTCGTCAAGGACGGCTACCGCTGCCTCCTCACCGGCGACATGGGCATCGCCAACACGACCGCGTCCGCGGCCCTCATCGCCACCTTCACCGGTACGACGGCCGAGGCGGTCACCGGCCGCGGCACCGGCATCGACGACGCCACCCTCGCTCACAAGACAGCAGTCGTCGCAGGAGCGCTCAAGCTACACCAGGCTTCAGATCCGCTCGGGGCGTTAAGCGCGTACGGCGGCCTGGAACACGCCGCCCTCGCCGGCTACATCCTCGGCGCCGCCGCCAACAAGGTCCCCGTGATCCTGGACGGCGTCATCGCAGGAGCCGCCGCGCTCGCGGCCCAGGCGTTCCACCCAGCGGTGGTCGACTATTGCGTCGCCGGACACCGCTCGGCCGAGCCGGGCCACGCGGTCGCCCTGAAGGCGCTCGGCCTCCAGCCGCTCGTCGACCTCGACCTCCGCCTCGGCGAAGGCACAGGCGCCGTACTCGCGTATCCGATCCTCACCTGCGCCGTCCGCGCCCTCGGCGAGATGGCCACCTTCGAGTCGGCCGGGATCAGCTCGTGACCAGTCAGTACCTGTCCGGCCTGGTGCTCGACGGACGCCGCGTCGTGGTCGTCGGCGGCGGTGGTGTCGCCCAGCGACGGCTGCCGCGGCTGATCGAGTCCGGCGCCGAGATCGACCTGATCTCACCGTCCATCACCCCGACCATCGAGGGCCTGCTCTCCAACCCGTCCCTGCACTGGATCGAACGCGGTTATCAGAACGGCGACCTCGACGGCGCCTGGTATGTCGTCGTCGCCACGGACGACACCGAGGTCAACGAACAGGTGTCGGCCGAGGCGGAGGAGCGCCGGATCTTCTGCGTCCGGTCCGACGATCGCGCCCGCGCCACTGCGTGGACGCCGGCGTCGGGTCAGCACGATCACGTCACCATCGGCGTCCTGGGCGCGGGCGATCACCGGCGGTCGGCAGCGGTCCGGGACGCGATCCTGGAGGGTCTGCGCACCGGCGAGCTCGGCGCGCGGGACTCGCTCGACAAGCATCCGGGTGTCTACCTGGTCGGCGGAGGTCCGGGTGATCCCGACCTGATCACGGTTCGCGGCCGTCGGCTGCTGGCTGAAGCCGATGTGGTCGTCGCGGACCGGCTCGCACCGCAGCCGCTGCTCGATGAGCTGCACCCGGACGTCGAGCTGATCGACGCGGCCAAGTTGCCGCGCGGCCGGGCGGCTCAGCAGGAGGAGATCAACCGGATCCTGGTCGAGCGCGGCCGGGAGGGGAAGGTCGTCGTCCGGCTGAAGGGCGGTGACCCGTACGTGTTCGGCCGCGGCTTCGAGGAGGCGCTGGCCTGTGCGGAGGCAGGCGTTCCGTGGACGGTGGTGCCCGGCATCAGCAGTTCGATCTCGGTGCCGGCGGTCAACGGGATCCCGGTCACGCATCGGGGTGTCACGCACGAGTTCACCGTCGTGTCCGGCCACATCCCGCCGTCGCATCCGGACTCGCTGATCAATTGGGACGCCCTGGCGCAGCTCAACGGGACGCTCGTACTGCTGATGGCGGTCGAGAACCTGCCCGCGATCACCGAGCGCCTGATCGCGGGTGGTCGCGTGGCTGAAACGCCGGCCGCGGCGATTGCCGACGGCACCCTTCCCGGTCAGCGGATGGTGAGCTCCGACCTGGCCGGAATCGCCGCCGCGATGCAGGAAGCCGGCGTCGGCGCGCCCGCGATCGTTGTCATCGGCAACGTCGTCGACGTGGCCGCGCAGGCCCGATGACGCTCGTCCCGCTGGACGATCCCGGCGACGAGCGGCTCGCCGACTACGTCCAACTGCGCGAGGTCAACCTAAGACGGCTTCTGGAGGAGGAGCACGGGCTGTTCATTGCCGAGGGCGACAAAGTGATCCGCCGGGCGGCGGACGCCGGATACGAGCCGCGGTCGTTCCTGCTCGCGCCGCGGTGGCTGGAGTCGCTGGCCGATGTACTCGCGCAATGGCCCGAAACTCCGGTGTACGTCGTGTCGGAGGACCTCGCGGAGCAGGTCACCGGGTTCCACGTGCACCGCGGCGCGCTGGCGTCGTACAAACGTCAGAAGGCGCAACCGCTCGCCGAGCTGCTGACCGACACGACGAGACGGATCGCGATCTTCGACGACATCGTGGATCACACCAACGTCGGTGCCGGATTCAGAGCAGCTGCGGCGATGGGCGTGGGCCTCGTGCTGGTGACGCCGACGTGCGCGGATCCGCTGTACCGGCGATCGATCAAGGTGTCGATGGGCACGGTCTTCCAGGTGCCGTGGACTCGGCTGGCGTCGTGGCCTGGTGATCTGCAAGTCCTCCAGGATCGGGGTTTCACGGCGGCCGCGTTCGCGCTCACGGAGGACTCGATCACGCTGGACGAGCTGGTCGCGCGGCAGGACGAGCGACTCGCGGTGATCTTCGGCACCGAAGGGCACGGGCTCAAGCCGCACGTGCTCGAAAAGGCAGACCTCACCGTGCGCATCCCGATGGCGGGCGGCGTCGACTCCCTCAACGTGGCATCCTCGGCAGCAGTCGCCTTCTACGCGACGCGAACCTAGGGGGAGTCATGCGTACGACGGAGCGCCTGGTCCTGCGGCCGTTTCGCGAAGAGGACCTGGCGCCCTGGGCCGCACTCAACGCGGACCCAGAGGTGACGGAGTTTCTCGGAGAGCCGCTCAACCGAGAGCAGTCCGACCAGATCGCGGCAGCCATCAACGCCAAGTACGAAGCCGACGGCTACGGCTTCCTCGCGATCGAGCGACGTTCGGACGGAGCGTTCCTCGGCGCCGGGGGATTGTCGCGCGAGCAGTGGTACCCGGATGACCTCGAGATCGGCTGGCGGCTGGCCCGCGGGTACTGGGGCCACGGCTACGCGACCGAGGCTGCGGCCTCCTGGCTCGAGCACGGCTTCACCAACCTGAACCTCCCGCGCATCATCGCCGTCACCGACACCCCGAACGCACGCAGCATCGCCGTCATGCGCCGCCTGGGCATGACCTTCGACCACACCGCCATGCTCGAAGAAGACGGCATCGAATTCGAAGCCACGATCTACTCCCTCACAGTCGACGCGTGGGGCGCGAAAACCAGTGGACGCGAGTGATTCGATGGGCGCATGCCGAAGGTAGTGCTGGTCACCGGGATGCAGGCGGCGGGGAAATCGACAGTTGCGCCGTTGTTGGCCGCGCGCCTTGGACCGCCGGCCGCGACTCTGGACGGTGATGTGTTTTATCGCGGCGTCGTAGCCGGAGCCGACCACATCACACCCGACCCGTCGCCTGAGGCTCTGCGCCAACTGGAGCTCCGCTACGAGGCCTCGGCTCTGATCGCCCAGCACTACGCCGACGCCGGGTTCGACTTCGTCTGCAGCGACAACATCTTCGAGCATTACGTCGATCAGTGGTTCGGGAAGCTGCATGACGTCGAGCCGCATCTGGTCATGCTGACGCCGTCCGTCGAGTCGGTCGTCGAACGCGAGCTGGCCCGCGGCGGCAGCAACTCCTACCGCGACTGGCAAGGCTCGTCCGACAGTCTCACCGATGCCGTTCGGGCCTTTCAGGTGTACGTCGACAACACCCCGCGCCGCGGCCTCTGGCTCGACACGACCGGTCAGACCCCGGAGCAGTCGGTCGACGCGATCCTCGCCGACCTGGACAAAGCTCGCTGGTAGGTCAGGTGGCCTGGGATTCCTCGTGGTGGCCTTCGTGGACGGCCATGGGGGAGACGGGCCAATCGGCCGGGTATTCGGGGGCGAACTCCTCGGCCTCGGCGAAGAGGCGCTTGCGGTACTTGCGGGAGAGGCGGTCGCCGAAGACGGTGCCCTGGGTGTGGTCGGTCTCGTGCTGGAGGCAGCGGGCGAGCAGACCGGTCCCTTCGTAGGAGACCGGCTCGCCGTGCTGGTCGACGCCGGTGACCCGGGCGAAGTCGGGGCGGACGCACTTGGTGAAGGCGCCCGGCAACGACAGGCAGCCTTCGTCGCCCTCGTCGAGGCGGCGGTCCTTGCCCTCGGGCAGGTGGATCACCGGGTTGCAGACGACGCCCTGGACGTGGTTGCCGTCGGCGTCCGGGCAGTCGAACACGAACACCTGCAGATCCACGCCGACCTGGTTCGCCGCCAGACCGACACCTTCGGCCGCGATCATCGTCGCGACCATGTCGGCGACCAGCGTCTGCAACTCGTCACCGAAGTCCGTGACAGGCTGGTTGAGCCGGTGCATGACATCTTCACCCCACCGGGTGATGGGCCGCACCGAACCGTTCGCAGGCAACGTAGACATGCCCGAAATCCTATCGGGCCACGGTCCACGGTGATCAGGTGGTGCCGGGCGGTCCGGCACCACCTGGACGACTACTTGTTGTTGATCTCGTCCCGCCAGGCGACCCACTCGCGGAGCAGGCCCAGGTCGTAGTTCGGGCCGGAGGAGTGCACCGTGAACAGCCGGGTGCCGACGTCGAGCAGCTTCTTGCCGACCTCCTCGGGCTTCTTGTCGCCGACGCCCACCGAGCGCTCGATCTCGCCCGGGTCGCGGCCGATCGTCTTGCAGTGCTCGTCCAGTACGGCGTGCTTGTGCGCGATCGTCTCCGCGTCGCCGAAGCCGTGCCAGATGTTGGCGTGCTGCGCGACGAGCTTCAGCGTCTTCTTCTCGCCGCCGCCACCGATCAGCACCGGGATGTCCCGCGTCGGCTGCGGGTTGAGCTTCGCCCAGCGCCGCTCGATCCGCGGCAGTGCCTCGCCGAGGGCGTCGAGGCGGCCGCCCGCCGTACCGAATTCGTAGCCGTACTCGTCGTAGTCCTTCTCGAACCAGCCCGAGCCGATGCCGAAGATCAGCCGGCCGTCGCTGATGTGGTCGACCGTGCGCGCCATGTCGGCGAGCAGGTCGGGGTTGCGGTAGGAGTTACAGGTGACCAGGGCGCCGAACTCGATCCGCTCGGTCGCCTCGGCCCAGGCGGCGAGCATTGTCCAGCACTCGAAGTGCAGGCCCTCCGGCTCACCGGACAGGGGATAGAAGTGATCCCAGTTGAACGCCACGTCGACGCCGATCTCTTCGGCCGCGGCGACGGTCCGCCGGATGTCGGCGTACTGGGCGTGCTGGGGCTGGATCTGCAGGCCGATCCGTACCGGGAAGGCGGCGTACGGACGGTCGGTGGACTCGGAATCTGTCATGAGGACGATCCTATCCGGCGTTGCGGAGGACCCTCCGGATCAGCCCGGTATCCGAACAGCGGAGCCCGCAACTTTCCAGCCGTGCCGCTGCCTGACACCTGAGTCCGCCATGCTGGGGCGTACCAGCCGCTGCGGAGCGGTCACGGGCCAAGCAGGGGGTAGCTATGTCCGAGCCGGAAGAGATCGACGAGTTCGCCCGGCTGTTCACCGGATTCCTGGAGCGAATGCAGCAGCACAAGCAAGGAGCGCCTCGGGAGAACCTGCGCGACCGGCTGCGTGATCATCTCGGTGTCGATCCTGAGCAAGTGCCAGTGGTCGCGGCGAGCTTTCCGGCGTACGACTTGCCGAATGTGCAGCTCGCGATCGAGGCGTGGTTCGACGAGTACGACGTGATCGGTGTGATGGGGTCAAACCGAGGTCACCACTCGCTCGGCGAGCTGCTCGAGATGGCGCAGTACGGCGGGTTCGGCATCGGCGCGGTCGACTACCAGCGGCTGCAGGTCGACGTCGACGAGGAGATGGAGTGCGTCGCGTTCGGGTTCTACCTCGGCGTCCAGGGCAGTGAGCGGTACGTCGCTCTGCTGCGTGCCGCCAATCCGCAGTACGGGCGGGGGGCGGTCGAGCTCGAGGTGCTCGCTGTCGGCGGAGCCGATCGGTTCCTCGGGGCACTGCCGGAGCTGATCCGGGAGCACAACGTGTTCCGGCGGAAGGTGGTGTCGTTCGAGGGGCATGACTTCGGGCCCGGCGTCGGGCCGTTCCGGTTGCATCCTCGGCCCGGGGTGACGCGCGAGGACGTCGTACTGCCGGACGGTGTGCTGGAGCGGGTCGAGCGTGAGGTGATCGGGATCGCCGAGCACCGGGAGACGTTGCTGGAGGCCGGCCAGCATTTGCGCCGCGGTGTGCTGCTCTATGGGCCGCCTGGGACTGGGAAGACGCACACCGTGCGGTATCTGCTGTCGCGGCTGCCGGAGTTCACCGTCGTACTGCTGGCGGGGACGAGTATCGGCTTCATCTCGCAGGCTTGTGCGCTGGCCCGGATGCTGCAGCCGGCGCTCGTCGTACTGGAGGACTGCGACCTAGTGGCGGAGGCACGGGACTTCTCGCGCGGCATGGAGCACCCGCTGCTGTTCCAGGTGCTGAACGAGATGGACGGTCTCGCAGAGGACGCCGATGTCGCGTTCCTGCTGACCACCAACCGCGCCGACATCCTCGAGCCGGCCCTCATGCAACGCCCCGGCCGCGTCGACCTCGCTGTGGAGATCCCCCTCCCAGACGCTCCCGGCCGCGCCCGCCTGCTGGACCTCTACGGCCCCGGCCTGTCCCTGCCGCCCGAAGTCGTCGACGACGTCGTTACCCAAACCGAAGGCACGACAGCCTCCTTCATGAAGGAGCTGGTACGACGAACCGTCCTGCTGGCCGCCGAATCGGGAGCACCCCCAGCCGCGGACCACCTGCAAACCGCAGTCACCGAACTCCTCTCCTCCCGAGACGCCCTGACCCGCCGCCTCCTAGGCGCCACCAACGGCGACGTCCCGAACTACCGCCCAGGTCCACCCCCCATGCCCGGCATCTACCCCGGCTGATCGAAGTAGATCGCCACCAGGGGACATTTGGACAGGAGGTGTCTGCGTTTGGCAGCCGGACCTACGCTCACGCGACCGGCCGTCACCTGGTCAGTGGGGGCATACGTCCTGTCGATCTGCACAGGCCCGGGGGCGTCTGAGCGGTTTGGGGAGTCTGGCCTGCCGAAACAGGTGGGTGGCGCTCCCCGGACAAGAACCGGCGGAGCAGCCAGGAATACCGGCCGGAGTCGGGCCTGCCGGCTGGGGTTAGGCGGTGGAGGTGTTGGGGGAGTGCTGGGCGTCGAGGACTGTGTTGGCGTGTTCGGCTGCCCAGTCGCCCAGGGCGTTGATGGGGATCAGGAGGTCGCGGCCTGGGGTCGTGAGTGAGTATTCGACGCGTGGTGGCGCCTCGGCGTAGCGGCGGCGCTCCACCAAGCCGTTGTACTCGAGGCGGCGGAGGGTTTCGGTGAGGACCTTCTGGCTGATACCGCCGATCTGCTTGCGCAGCTCACCTGGTCGTGCCGGGCCGTCGGCCAGCGCGTACAGCACGACCATCGGCCAGCGCCCGCTGATCAGCTCGACGGCGATCCGGGCCTGGCAGTCTGAGAAGAACCTCGGCTCCATCCGTCCATTGTGCCCGGCCCGTTACACACCGGAAGGTGCCCAACGAACCGCCTACTGTCTCCGGCAAGCGAAAGGAGCAGCACATGCGAATCGGAATCCTGGGCAACGGTTTGATGGCCGAGTCCCTGGGCGGGCAGTGGGCGAGACGTGGGTACGACGTGATGATCGGCGGCCGCGATCCAAACCGGGCCGGCGACCTCGCCCAGCGCATCGGCGCGACGGCCGGAACGTTGCAGGAGGCAACGACGTACGGCGAGGTGCTGCTCCTCGCGGTGCCGGCGGAGGTGGCTGTGGACACGCTGACGGCGATCGACGTTCCACCCGGCCGGACGCTGATCGACTGCACGAACTCGGTGAACCAGCAGGACTTCAGCCTGGACGAGCCCGTGATGGCCGAGAGCATCAGCCGGGCGGTGCCACAGGCGCACGTGGTGAAGGCGTTCAACCTTGCGCCTGACGCAGTCTGGCGCGGCGCGCCACACGAGTTCGAGGGTGCGCCAATGGGCGTGCCGATCTGTGGCGACGATCCCGGCGCCATGTCGCAGGTCGCCGTACTGGTGAAGGACCTCGGGTGTGAGCCGGTGGTGGCCGGTGGCCTGGCGCGAGCGCGGTTGCTGGAAGCAACCGCGGCGTTCGTGATCGGGGTGTGGGTAGCGGGCGGCGATGTGCGGGCGCTGTTCCCACCGGTGGCTGCTGCATTCGGGGCGGTAAGGCCGGGTGAGTGATGCCGCACGCACGGGCGGTTACACGACAAGGGGGTGCGCGCTAGGGTCGGCGGCATGAAGTCGAGGATTGCGCCGGTGCGGTGGACGCCGCCTGCCGCGCCGCCGAGCCGGCAGCCGAACAGCATCGAGGTCGAGACGGTCGCGTTGCCGGGGAAGGGGCCCGAGGACGCGCTCATCGATGACGACGGGAGTGTGCTGACCGGGCTCGTCGACGGGCGGATTCTCCGCGTGAGTGCGGACGGAAGGACGATCACGACGCTCGCCGACACCGGCGGGCGGCCGCTCGGGCTGGAGTGGTTGCCGGACGGGAAGGTGCTGATCTGTGACGCGAACCGCGGCCTGTTGACGCTGGACAAGGCCGGACGGATCGCGACGTTGCTCTCTGAGGTCGACGGCCGGCCGATGCGGTTCTGCAACAACGCGGACGTGACCCCGGACGGGACGATCTACTTCACCGACTCGTCCACGCGCTTCGGTGTCGACGAGTGGATGGCGGACCTGCTCGAGCACTCGGCGACCGGGAGTGTTTATCGCCTGACGCCGGACGGGGAACTGACCCGCCTGGCCACGGGCCGCGCGTTCCCGAACGGCGTGGCGCTGAGCGGCGACCGTCGTACTCTCTTCTGGGCCGAGTCCGCGACGTACGGCCTCTACAAACTCGACCTCACCACCGACGGCGCCGAGCCGGAACTGGTAGCCGAGATCCCCGGCCTGCCGGACAACATCGCCCGCGGCTCCGACGGGCTGATCTGGGTGACGATCGGCTCACCGCGCAACGCGTTGCTGGACTTCCTGCTGCCGAAGCAGCCGTTCCTCCGCACGATCGTCTGGCGCCTGCCCGAGGCACTCAAGCCGAAGGCGGCCGACGTCATCGAGATCCAGGCGTACGACGACAACGGCACGCTGATCCACGATCTACGCGGCCACCACCCGAACTTCCACATGCCCACCGGAGTCCGCGAGCGCGACGGCCACGTCTGGCTGGGCAGCATCGGCACCAGCGCGCTTGCGACCTTCCGCACGCCGGAGCGGTGACTCGGCTCAGCGAGGTTCGAGGAGCTCGGCTGGGTCGAACGAGAATGCGAACGGCTCGGTCGTCTCGAGCGTCTGGCCGGCGAGGGCGTGTGCATGCCGGACGTACTTGCCCTCTGCGAGGCGGAGAAGTTCGATCAGCACATCATCGGTCCGAATCTCGACATGCATGTAGTACGGGATTCCCACGCCGGCGCAGATCTCCGGCTTGTCGATGCGGTCCCGGTGATAGGAGGACGGAGAGCTGATTCCGATCGGGCACAGGACCTGTTCGGCCTCGATCCAGGTCTGCTGCCGTACATGCCGGTGCAGAATCACCAGGTCGGGCTCGATCCATCCACTGAGCCCGGTGCGGACATTCAACGCCGAATAGACCGCGTGCCCTGCCGCATGTGCGTGGGGGTGCAACACGGCGATGAGCGTGGCGGTTGCCCAACTGTTCGCGCTGCCCTCGCGTGGACTCATCCTCAGCCTTCCCGCCGCGGCCTCGTACCGCGTCGGCGGCATGCCGTCGATGGGCAGGTAGCGGTGTGCCAGCTCAACGGTCCACAGTCCGTCGAGATCAATCAACGGATCGAACGGATGCTCCGGTGCAGTGGCTGCCATCCCTGCCTCCTCTCGTCAGCAGAATCATACGGAGCGTCGCGAGCGCCGGATGGGACGCGCAGTCAGGCTGTGGACAAACTGACTGGTGTCGAGAGCGTCAGCCGATCTTCCAGGAGCGTTTCGACAGGCCGTACCAGAAGCCGTCCACGACGGTGTCAGCTGAGCGGAGGTTGTCCTCGGAGGCGCCCAGCGTGACGAACAACGGGGCGAAGTGTTCGGTGCGAGGGTGGGCGATGTTGGCGGCGGGGGCCTTGTGGAGGAAGTCGATCAGGGAGTCGACGTCCTGGGCCTCGAGCATCCGCTTCGTCCACTCGTCGAACTCGATCGACCAGGCCGGGGCGGGCGCGTCGGCGGCGGCGCCGAGGTTCATCTCGCGCAGGTTGTGGGTGGTGAATCCGCTGCCGACGATCAGCACGCCCTGCTCACGCAGCGGCGCCAGCTTCTGACCGATGCGGAACAGCTCGGCCGGGTCCAGCGTCGGCATCGACACCTGAAGCACCGGAGTGTCCGCGTCCGGGTACATCTCCTTCAGCGGCACGTAGGCGCCGTGATCCAGTCCGCGGGACGGGTCGTCGTACACCGGAGTGGCGGGGGAGTGCAGCAACTTCCGCACCTGTGAAGCCAGCTCGGGTGCGCCGGGGGCGTCATACGTCACCTGGTAGTAGCGCTCCGGGAAGCCCCAGAAGTCGTAGAGCAGCGGCACGGTCTCGGTCGCGCCGAGGGTGAGCGGCGCGGCCTCCCAGTGCGCCGACACGATCAGGATCGCGGTCGGTCGCTTCATCCCGGCGGACACCGCCGCCAGCTCGGCCGTCCACAGACGGTCGTCGGCCAGCGGCGGTGCGCCATGGCTCAGGTACAGCACCGGCATCTGCTCGGACATGGGTTCCACCTCTCGGAAGTCTTGCTTCTTCCAATGTAGTTGAACCCTCAATTTATTCCTAGTCCGATCAGAGCTCGAGTTTGGGCGGTGGCACCTCCCCGCGCTCCTGCGGTGAGTCCGGTACGTCGGTCCCGGCGTCGTGCCCGTTCCCCGCAACGACCAGGGAGAAGTCGTCGCCGTGGTTGCTGACTCCTTCGATCACCGCAGCCTCGACCGCCTCCGAGCCGATCGCGTGCCGCAGCATCAGCGGATCCGTGCGCAGGTCCTTCGCCAGCGCGACCGCCAGCCCGACCATCACCAGCGCGAACGGCAGCGCGGCGACGATGGTCAGGTTCTGCAACCCTTGCAACGCCTCGGCACCGCCACCGCCGACGAGCAGCATCACTGCCGCGACGCCTCCGGTCAGCACGCCCCAGAAGATCACCACCGGCGTCCGGGGCTCGATCGCACCACGCTCCGACAGCGTCCCCATCACGATCGACGCCGCGTCCGCGCCGGACACGAAGAAGATCGCGACCAGTACGACGACCAGGATCGTGGTCACCGACGACAGCGGGATGTGGTCGAGCATGCCGAAGAGCTGGCCCTCCGTGGTCGACTGCCCGGCGATGTCGACGCCGTTGCGTTGCAGGTTGATCGCCGCACCGCCGAAGACGCAGAACCACACCAGGCTCACGAGCGACGGCACCAGCAGTACGCCGGTGACGAACTGGCGGATGGTCCGCCCGCGGCTGATCCGCGCGATGAACATCCCGACGAACGGCGTCCAGGAGATCCACCAGGCCCAGTAGAAGACGGTCCAGCCGGACAGCCACTTGGCCATCGCGTCGCCGCCGCTCGCCTCGGTCCGGGCGGCCATCTCGGCCAGGTCGCGGAAGTAGTCGCCGATCGCGGTCGGCACCAGGTTGAGGATCAGTACGGTCGGTCCGACGACGAAGACGAACACCGCGAGTACGACGGCCAGAACCATGTTGATGTTGGACAGCCATTGGATGCCCTTGGCAACACCGGACACTGCCGACGCGACAAACGCGACGGTCAGTACGGCGATGACGCCGACCAGCAACCCGTTGCCGGTCTTGTCCAGCCAGCCGAGGATCTGTACGCCGGAGCCGATCTGCAACGCGCCCAGTCCGAGCGAGGCAGCCGAGCCGAACAGGGTCGCGAAGATCGCGAGGCCGTCGATCAGCTTGCCGATCGGTCCTTCGGTACGACGACCGAGCAGCGGCGCGAAGGCGGAGCTGATCAACTGCGAGCGGCCGCGCCGGAAGGTGCCGTAGGCAATCGCGATGCCGACGACGGCGTAGATCGCCCACGGGTGCAGGGTCCAGTGGAACAGGGTGGTCGCCATCGCGGTCTCGAGGGCCGCGGACGAGTTGGCCTGGACGGTTCCGGGCGGTGGGCTGGTGAAGTGCGCGAGCGGTTCGCTCACGCCGTAGAACATCAGGCCGATGCCCATGCCGGCGCTGAACATCATCGCCACCCAGGACACGGTCTTGAACTCGGGCTCCTCGTCGTCGGCGCCGAGCGGGATCCGCCCGTACCGGCCGGCCGCCAGCCAGATCACGTAGACGACGAAGCCGGAGGCCAGCAGGACGAAGAGCCAGCCGGTGTTCTGCTCGACCCAGCCGAGGGCCGAGGTGGACGCCGTACCAAGACCGGTGGCGTCGGCGAAGCCCCAGGCGACGAAGGCCAGGGCGATGACCGCGGTGACGCCGAAGACGACGCGGTCGAGTCCGGAACCGCGACTTCGGCTGCCGGGTGGTGGGGGTGCTGCGATTGCTGGATGTTGTGCGTGGTCGGGGTTCGTGCTCGGGCTGTCGATATCGATGGCCACAGATGAATCACGCCTCGCTTCGGCGCGCCTCCGTTTCGGTTTGGTCGGGGGAACTGCCGTACGACCGTGCCGAAGTTTGTGCCGAAACGCAACAATCGTGGTTTGGGTCACGTTAGGGTGCGGCCATGCGCTTCGGCATCACGATCCTTCCCGAGTACCGCTGGCCGGAGGCCGCGCCGCGATGGCGGCGGGCCGAGGAGCTCGGGTTCGACCATGCGTGGACGTACGACCACCTGACCTGGAGTGGTCTGCAGGATGCACCGTGGTTCGGCACGACGCCGACGCTGACCGCGGCCGCGCTGGTCACGTCGACGATCAAGCTCGGCACCTTCGTGACCTCGCCGAACTTCCGGCACCCACTCGCCCTGACCCGCGACATCCTGGCGATCGACGACGTGTCGAACGGACGGTTCCTCTGCGGCGTCGGCTCGGGCGGCAGCATCGACGCGACGATCCAGGGCGGCGAGGCGCTGAGCCCGCGGCAGAAGGTGGACCGGTTCGCGGAGTTCGTCGTACTGCTGGACGAACTGCTGACGACGGATCACGTGGACTTCAAGGGGGAGTACTTCGAGACGCGCAACGGCCGGACGCTGCCGGGCTGCGTGCAGCAGCCGCGGGTGCCGTTCATCATGGCCGCGAACGGACCGCGCTCATTGAAGCTGGCAACCAAGTACGGCGCGGGCTGGCTGACGACGGGTGGCGAGTCGGACGACTACGAGTCGTGGCTCGGATCCGTCGCCGAGCTGAGTCGCCGGCTGGACGATGTCGTCGAGGACCGCCCCTTCGACCGCTATCTGTCGGTCGACTCGGTCCACTACTGCCTGAGCAGCGCCGAGGCGTTCGAGGACGTGGTCGGCCGGGCCGCCGAGCTCGGCTTTACCGACGTGATCACGCACTGGCCGCGAGCCGAGGGCGTGTACGCCGGCTCCGAGGACGTGCTCGAGAACGTGGCGGCCGACGTCATCCCCCGTTGGCGTTAGCGCGGACCCAGGCCGGGATCACGTACCAGAAGACCGTGAACCAGACCGCGACTACCGCTGTGACGATGATGGCGACAGCGCGGGAGAGTACGACGTCCACCGCCAGCAGGACACCGCCGGCCATCGCGACGACCAGGAAGACCAGGCCGGCGGAGGCCATCTTGCCGGCGATGGGCAGCATCCGGTCGCGGAGCTTGTGCTGGTAGACGACCCGGTGGAACGAGACCGGCGCCAGGAACAGGCCGACCGCGAGTGCGGAGGCCACCAGGGTTCCGGCGTACACGTCGTGGGTGAAGGTGTCCGCGTCCTGGAACTTGGCCTGGAAGGCGATGCTCAGCAGGAAGGCGAACAGGATCTGGGTCCCGGTCTGCGCCAGCCGCAGCTCCTGGAGCAGCTCGTTCCAGTGCCGGTCGAGCCGTTCACCCGCGTCTTCCTGCGGACGGCTGTACCGCTCACTGTCTGTCATCCTCCACCTCCCGGCTACGCCTCAGGTACCCAGACAGCGAAAGAGCCGCACACCGTTGCCGGTGTGCGGCTCCTTCGATTCAGTTTCGAGAAGGGTGACCTGATGAGATCAGATCGGGCGGATGTTCTCCGCCTGCAGGCCCTTCTGGCCCTGGGTGATCTCGAACTCGACGCGCTGGTTCTCGTCCAGCGAACGGAAGCCCGAGGTCTGGATGGCCGAGTAGTGGGCGAACACGTCCGCGCCACCGTCGTCCGGGGTGATGAAGCCGAAGCCCTTGTCAGCGTTGAACCACTTGACAGTACCGACAGCCATTTGTGTCTATCTCCTTGATGGCTTGTAACAAACCGCGACCCACACCTCATGAGCCACGTGTCGCCGAAAGGCCCCAGAAGACAGAACCGGCCATGCAGCACAGCGAAAGTCAGTGGGAGTCCAAAAGTGCAACGCGATAACTGTAGCCGATCTGCGGCCTCGCGCTAGGGGTGACCACGAACACGTGTCGCTAATAGTCGCCGCCTGCCACGCTCCGTGTCCGGCCCGAAACTCGAATGACCGGACTGGCCGGGGCATCCCCGGCCAGGCCCTGGGCAACCGAAATCCCGCGCCGACCTGCTCGTTCGTCTGTACGGCGCTCGCCGCGGCTCGGTCGTGGACACCGCCGAGCCGGGCAGATCGACCGGTACGCCGGGTGATGATCGCTCGAAGCTGATCGAATTTTCCGGCGTGTCGCGCGGCTCTGGACATTCGTTGCACAGCACGCAATGGTGGCCGTACGACGCCCCAGCAGGAGGATCGGTTGATCGTCACAGTGACGCGCAGCGGCGGTTTCGCCGGCCTGATGGCCCACGGCGAGCTCGACACCACCGCCGAACCCGACAGCGACCGCCTCGAGGCCGCGCTGACCGCACTCGACCCCGGCCGCCTCGGCTCGGGCCGCCCGCAACCCGACCGGTACGTCTACCGTCTCGAGGTCCGGGACGCCCCGGACGCGGAGCCGACTCACCTGACCGTCGCCGAGCAGGACCTCGACGAGACCACCGCCTGGCTCCTCGACCGCGTCCTCCAGAGCTAGCTGTAGCTGCGAGCCGCAGCCAGCGCCTGTGCCACGTAGCCGCCGCCGAACAGCACGACGTGGACCAGCAGCGGATGCAGGCGGTGCAGCCCCACCCGGTGGCGCCACTCGGCAGCCAGCGGATGCGCCTCGTCGTACGCGCGCAGGACCCGGTCCAACTCGGGTAGGCCGAAGAGGCCGAGCATGGCGAGGTCTGTCTCACGGTGGCCACCGTGCGCCGCTGGATCGATCAGGTGTACGCCCTCCGGACACCACATGACGTTGCCGGACCAGAGGTCACCGTGGATGCGGCTCGGCGGCTCCGACGGGTCGTCGTACGCTCCGGCCTCCAGGCGGACGCACACCTTCTCGAACACCTGCAGTTGGTGGCTGTCGAGCGTGCCCTGGTTGTAGGCGGCCCGCAGGTACGGCTGGAGCCGCAGGTTCGCGTAGAACTCGCCCCACGACTTGACCGGGTCCAGAGCGTGTGGCAGGGCGGCATCGCCGATGTAGCCGTCGACGTCCCACCCGTCCGGCGGTACGCCGAAGTGCCGGGCACCGGCGTCGTGAGTCACCGCCAGCCGCCGCCCGAACTCCTCGGCGGCGGCTCCAGTCGGTGCAGCAGCTTCCAGCCGCGTCGTACTCAGGTGGCTGGGGGAGACGTCGACGGGCTCTGCGACTGGCACTCCACCCGGTACGGCGAGCCAGCGCAGCCCCGCGGCCTCCACCTCGAAGAACCCGCGCGGCGCGTCATGCCGCCTCTTCACAAAGACAGCCATCCCCGCACTCTTCCACCTCCGGGCGGCGACGAGCCAGCACCGGCTCGTCGGCCGTCATCGCCATCAGAGCCACCACCGCCAGCAGGCCGCCGACCAGCGCCACACTCCGCACGCCGGTGTTGTCGAGCAGTCCACCACCGATGAACGCACCTGCGGCGATCCCCACGTTGAACGCGGAGTTGGTGCCCGCCGACGCGAGGTCCGTGCTACCGGGTGCCACCTGCAGCGTTCTGCTCAGTACGGCGACCGCCAGCCCGCTGAAGGCCATCCCAGCGAGGGCAACGAGCAGCACTGCGGCCACCGGCTGGTGTCCGACCGCATAGAGGCCGAAGAGCGCGAAACAGATCACCGACAGCGGCAGGACGACAGCGGACCACGGGTCCCGGTCCAGCAACCGGCCAATGAGCAGAGTCCCCGTCAGGCCGCCCACTCCGCTGGCCAGAAGGATCGGACCGAGCGCATCGGACGTGAAGCCGCTGACATCCAGCAGGAAGGGCGTCACGTAGGTGTTGAAGGTCAGGAAGCCAGCCACCCCGAGGGCCGTGCTGGCGACGAGTACGGCGTACCGGCGAACGGAAGGAGCGATGCCACGGTCAGCCGCGACCTCCCGTACGTCGACGCGCGGCAGCAGCCTCGCTACGCCAAGACACGTCGCGCCTCCGACCACGGCCATGAGGGCGAACGGCACACGCCACCCGGCCCACTCGCCGAGCCAAGTGCCGAGCGGTATGCCGATCACCGGACCGAGCGCGGAGCCGATCGAGAGTCTCGCGACCACTCGGCCACGGACCGCCGGCGGGAACAACCCGGTCGCGATCGGGAAGATGATCGACCAGAAGAGCGCGTGGGACAGCGCCGTGAGCAGTCGGCCGACCAGCAGCACCTCGTACGTCGGTGCCAGCGCGGAGACGGCGGCTCCGACGGCCATCAGGCCCAGTGTGGCGCCGAGGACGAGCTGGCGGGGGAGCCCGAGCGTCAGCCGGGCCAGCGGGATTGCCGCCAGTACGACGATCACGGCGTACCCCGTGACGAGGAGACCGATATCGGAGCGGGAGCGATGCAGGTCGGCGGCGATCACGGTCAGCAGGCCGATCGGCAGGACTTCGACGGTCACGTAGGAGAACGTGCCGACGCCGAGCGTGACCAGCGCGGCGTGGGGTTTGCGGGACGTGAGAAACATGACGTCACCTGCGATTCCAGTAAAGAAGCTTATGGTGGTAGCATCTCACGTATGACCGAGGACCGCAATGAGGTATTCCGCATCGTCGGCGGGCATCCCGCACTCGAGCTGGTGAACACGGTGTCGCCGCGCGTGGCCGGCGGCGTGGACGACGAGCTCGACTACATTCCGGTCCCCGCGGAGCTGCTGGCGTGGACCCGGCGTACGGGGTTACTCAACGACGCTGAGGTGGCCGCTGTGACTGCGGCGTGGAGCAGTGCGCCGGGCACGGCCGAGCAGGCGCTGCATGCGACCGTGGAGATTCGCGAAGCCGTCTACGCCGTACTGAGCCGAAGTGGCGAATCTCCTGCTGCGCTTGAGCTTCTGACGCTCCGATGGTCGGCAGCCGCGGCTCGCTCGGTGCTGGTGCCCGGCGGTGCCGTCGCCGAGCTTGTGGTCGGTACCTCGCCGGCGTCGATGATCCCGGATCGGCTGGTGACGGCTGCGGTCGAGTTGCTGCGGACGGTCGATCTGCGGCAGTTGCGCGCGTGCCCGATCGACGAGGGCGGCTGCGGTTGGCTGTTCCTCGACAAGAGCCGCAACGGGTCGCGCCGCTGGTGCTCGATGGAGGACTGCGGTACGCGCGCCAAGATCCGGAAGCTCAGCGAACGCCGCAGGTCTGCTACTACTGACTGATAATTTTACTGGTACACAATGCCGCCGATCACCGTCCGCGACGAGCTGACCGGTCAACAAGGCGTGTCGAAAGATGCGAACTGTCGGGCGGACCTGTCATCGTAGGCGGCCGGGCCTTCTGACCGGGATGGGCCTGGCCGTGCCTGCCCCCGACAGGGGCAGGTGGATGAAACCGAAGTTGGAGGATAGATGACGCAGGTGGCAGAGCAGCCGGGCAGTACTGCCGGGCGGCTCGGCTCGGTGGTGCTGGATTGCCCGGACCCACTCGAGCTCGCCCAGTTCTACTCGGGGCTGCTGGGGCTGGAGATCGACGAGAACGGCGATGACGACTGGCGGAGCCTGACCGGCCCCGGCTCGTCGCTCGGCTTCTCGACGCTGGCCTTCCGCCGCTCCGAGGACTACATGCCGGCCACCTGGCCCGGCATCGAAGCGCAGGATCTCCATCTCGACCTGATCGTCGAGGACCTTGCCAGCGGTCACGCGAGTGTGACCGCCCTCGGCGCCGAACCGCTCGACCCCCTGGACCCACCACCCGCCGAGAACGCCCGTGGCTGGCGGATCTACGCCGACCCAGCGGGCCACCCCTTCAGGATCTGCCTGGAGTAGAACGCAGCGGCGCCCGCCCCAGGGCGGGCGCCGCATTTTCAGACCCAGTCGCCGCTTCCCGAGAAGGGGAAGTGGCGATTTTCGTCGTACCGGGGTCGTGGCTGGCAGCTGTTGTCTCCCCCGCGAGTTCCGCCGCGGCTCCCAACGCGCGTTCGTCCCCCGACGAGTCAGGCCTGCTGTAGTGCTTTGCGGATGCGTTTTTCCGAGACCGGGTACGGCGTGCCGAGGGTTTGGGCGAAGAGGCTGATCCGGAGTTCCTCGAGCATCCAGCGGACTTCGAGGAGCTCGGGGCTGGGGTATTTGCCCGTCGGTACGGCGTTCAGCCGGGCGCGGTACTCGTCGTCGAGCGTCTGGATGATCGCCATCCCGGAACGGTCCCGCATCGCGTTGGCGCCGATCTTGTCCAGCCGCTGCTCGATCCCGCGCAGGTAGCGGACCAGATCCGGTAGACGCTGCGCACCGGTCTCGGTGATGAAGCCGCGGTGGACCAGCCCCTCGAGTTGGCCGCGGACGTCGGACAACGCGGCGAGCAGCGCCGGGCTGGATGCCCGGGAGATCTGCTTGTCGACCGTACGCGCGTGAGTCAGCACCTGCTCGACCTGCCGGAGGATCGTCAGGACCGTGTCCGCGAGCTCCGAGCGTACGGCGTCCCGGAGTACGGAGAAGGCGGTCAGGTTCCAGGCCGGGCCATGCGCCGCAGCCATCAGTTGGTCGACGGCCGCGGCGATCGCGTCGTCGAGCAGTTCGCCGACGTTGCGGTGCGGGCCTGCCATCAGCGTCATCTTCTGCTGATTGGTCAGGTTCCGCTGGACCACGTCGATCACCGACGGCATGGTGAGCAGCAGGAGCCGGCGGGTGCCGTTCCACATCGCGGCCGCCTGATCGCGTTCGGTCTCCTGGAGCCGGATCGCGACGGTCTTGCCTTCGTCGACGAGCGCCGGGTAACCCGCGACGGTGAGGCCGTTGCGGTGCTCGGAGAAGCTGCGCGGGAGGTCGCCGAACGTCCAGTCGGTGAGGCCGGATCGTTCCAGGCCACTCACCGCCTTCGACGCCACCTGGGAGATCGCGGCCGTGGTCTTCGGCTTGAGCCGCTGCTTCAACGCGGCGAGATCCTTGCCCTCGGCCACGGTCTTGCCCTTGTCGTCGATCACGCGGAACGTCATCCGCAGGTGCTCCGGGACGCGGGTCCAGTCCCAGTCCGACGGCTCGATCAGCACGTCGCGGAGGTTGCGCAGCTCACGGGCCAACGCGTCGGTCAGCGGACCGGAGGCCGGGTCGAGCCGGGGGAGGACCTGCCGGGCGTGGTCCGGGGCCGGCACGATGTTGCGCCTGGTTGCTTTCGGCAACGACTTGATCAGGGTGGTGACGAGGTCCTCGCGGAAGCCGGGCACGCTCCACTCGAAACCGTCCGCGCTGACCTGGTTCAGCACCAGCAGCGGGATGTGCACGGTCACGCCGTCGGCGTCGGTGCCGGGCTCGAAGGCATAGGTCAGGTCGAAGGTCATCCCGTTCTGTTTCCAGGTGAGCGGGAACTCCTCTTCCTTGACCTCCGCACCTTCGCGGACCACCAGCGACCGCTCGAAGTCGAGCAGGTCGTGGTCACGCTGGCGTGCTGTCTTCCACCAGGTGTCGAAGTGGCGACCGGTGACGACCTCCGCGCCGATCCGTTCGTCGTAGAAGGCGAACAGCGTCTCGTCGTCGACCAGCAGGTCGCGGCGCCGGGTGCGTTCCTCCAGCTCCTCGACTTCCTCGATCAGCTTGCGGTTCTCGTGGAAGAACTTGTGGTGGGTGTCCCAGTCGCCCTCGACCAGCGCGTGCCGGATGAAGAGTTCGCGCGAGACCTCGGGATCGACCTTGCCGTAGTTGACCTTGCGCCGGGCAACGATCGGTACGCCGTACAGGGTGACCTTCTCGTAGGCCATCACCGCGCCGGCCTTGCGTTCCCAGTGCGGTTCGGAGTACGTGCGTTTGATCAGGTGCTGGGCGAGGTCCTCGGCCCACTCCGGCTCGATCTTGGCGTTGACGCGCGCCCAGAGCCGGGAGGTTTCGACGAGCTCGGCGGCCATCACGAACTGCGGCGGCTTCTTGAACAGGCCGGAGCCGGGGAAGATGGCGAACTTGGTGCCGCGGGCACCGAGGTACTGGTGCTGGTTGGCCGGGTCCTTCATGCCGAGATGGCTCAGCAGTCCGGACATCAGCGAGACGTGCACGGTCTGCGGATCGGCCGGCTCGCCGCTGTTGAGGGTGACGCCGATCTGCGACGCGACCTGGCGGAGCTGGGCGAAGATGTCCTGCCACTCGCGGACGCGGAGATAGTTCAGGTACTCGCTGCGGCACATCCGGCGGAACTGGTTGCCGGACAGCTCCTTCTGCTGCTTCTTCAGGTAGTTCCAGAGGTTGAGGTAGCCGAGGAAGTCGCTGTTCGGGTCGCGGAAGCGGGCGTGCGCCTGCTGTGCCTGGGCCTCGGCGTCGGTCGGGCGCTCGCGCGGGTCCTGAATGGACAGCGCGGCGGCGATCACCATCACCTCGCGGACACAGCCGTGCTTGTCCGCCTCGACGATCATCCGGGCCAGCCGCGGATCCAGCGGAATCTGGGCGAGTTGGCGGCCGACCGGGGTCAGACGGCCGGCCTTCTCGATGGCACCGAGCTCGGTGAGGAGCTGCAGGCCGTCGGTGATACTGCGCTTGTCCGGCTCGTCGATGAACGGGAATGCGGCGATGTCGCCGAGGCCGATCGCGGTCATCTGCAGGATGACGGAGGCGAGATTGGTGCGCAGGATCTCGGGGTCGGTGAACTCCGGCCGGCTCTCGAAGTGCTCCTCGGAGTACAGCCGGATGCAGATGCCGTCGCTGGTCCGGCCGCAGCGGCCCTTGCGCTGGTTCGCGCTCGCCTGCGAGACCGGCTCGATCGGGAGGTGCTGGACCTTGGTGCGATGGCTGTAGCGCGAGATCCGCGCCGTACCGGGGTCGATGACGTACTTGATGCCGGGGACGGTCAGCGAGGTTTCGGCGACGTTGGTGGCGAGGACGATCCGGCGGCCCCCGTGTGGTTGGAAGACGCGGTGTTGCTCGGCGTTTGACAGGCGGGCGTAGAGCGGCAGTACTTCGACGGCGCCGGGCCGGCCGCGCTGTGCGGCGTACTTGTCGTTGAGTGCGTCCGCGGTGTCGCGGATCTCGCGCTCGCCGCTGAGGAACACCAGTACGTCGCCGGACGCCTCGTACTCGAGCTCGTCGACGGCGTCCAGGATCGCCTGGGTCTGGTCCCGGTCGATCGTGCTCGGGTCGTCGGGGTCGTTGATCGGGCGGTACCGCACCTCGACCGGATAGGTCCGGCCGGAGACCTCGACGATGGGCGCCGGAGTGCCCTCGGCGTCCGCGAAGTGCTCGGCGAAGCGCTCTGGGTCGATGGTCGCCGAGGTGATGATCACCTTGAGGTCGGGGCGGCGGGGGAGCAGGCGCTTGAGGTAGCCGAGGATGAAGTCGATGTTGAGGCTGCGCTCGTGCGCCTCGTCGATGATGAGCGTGTCGTACCGGGTCAGGTCGCGGTCGCGCTGCAGCTCGTTCAGCAGGATGCCGTCGGTCATCAGCTTCACCAGCGAGCGTTCGCTCACCTTGTCGGTGAAGCGCACCGCGAAGCCGATGGTGTCGCCGAGCTCGGTCCCGAGCTCTTCCGCGATCCGCTCCGCGACCGTCCGGGCCGCCAGCCGCCGCGGCTGCGTGTGCCCGATCATGCCCTGGACTCCGCGGCCCAGCTCGAGACAGATCTTCGGAATCTGCGTCGTCTTCCCGGATCCCGTCTCGCCCGCGACCACAACCACCTGGTGATCCCGGATCGCGGCCGCGATCTCGTCCTTCAGTTGGCTGACCGGCAACTCTTCCGGATACGTGATCTCCGGTACGGCGAGCCGCCGCAACTCCACCCGTCGCTCAGCCTGCTCGACCGCGCCGAGCACGCTCTGCAGCGCCTGAGCCCGCTTCCGCTCTTCCTTGGTACTACGAACCCGCTCCAGCCGCCGGCCGATCTGCTCCCGGTCGGACCCCATCAACCCTTCAAGCCGAGGCAACAGCTCGGCGAGGGTAGGGTCGTCCGTCGCCACTTGCACGGCTCCCGACGACGGCTTCCTGCCGCGGCGGCGAGGCCGGCGGCTGCGCGCGGCGGGGTCCTGGACGGGACCGGGGGCTGGGGTGGGACTCGACGACTCGGTCCGGGCATCAGGCATAACCAGACCAGTTTAGGCGGCGACGCCCAACCACTCACCTGGGTTTAGCGGACCGCCAGGCCATCAAACCCGCTCCGCGCCACCTCGCCTCAGGCGCGCCGTCCCCGGACGGCGCCGATTGTGATGGCTTGGGCGTCCGCACCTCACTCGTGCCGGGAAGGCGCCTTGACGGCGAGGACCGGAACGGGAGACTCCAGCAGGACGCGCTGGGCGGTGCTGCCGAGGATGAGTTTGCCGACGGGGCTGCGGCGGCGGAGGCCGAGGACGATGAGGGTGACGTCTTCGGCGGCGGCTGCCTTGAGGAGTTCGCCGGCGACGTCGCCGGTGCCGACGGCCTGCTGGATGTTCACCTCGACGCCGCGGTCGCGAAGCCTGGCCTGGGCCGCGGCGAGCTCCTCCTCGTTGGCGTAGCGGGCGTCGATGTAGGCGTCGCCGCGGCTGGTGTTGAGCAGCAGCACGGACGCCCCACGCAGCTCGGCCTCGGCGGCAGCCGCGGTCAGCGCGGCCTCACCCTCGGGAGTTGGCACATAACCGACCAGGATCTTCACGGGCTCCACTCTCCCATCCTGCGTTCCCAGAGCGGACCTTCGCCACTCATCAACCACATGCGACCCGACCAATTCCCGCTCAGCCGACGGCGACCTGGGGGCGCTCGCGGAGCTTGATGAGTGGCCGAGCTCCGCTCAGTTGCCCTCGCCGAGGGTCAGCCGGTGCATTCCACCAGACGGTTCAGAGATTCCGTTCTATGGTACGCCGGGTTATCGTCGGATCCATCGGCTTCGTGGAGAGGAACCGGATGAGTGACGGGGTGCGGAGTGTGCACCGGGCGCTGGACCTGCTCGAGCGGTTCGACGACGAGCACCCGGCCTGGACGCTGGCCGCGCTGACGCATGCGAGCGGCCTGCCGAAGACGACCGTGCTGCGCCTGGTCACGACGCTCGAGCAGCGCGGACTGGTCGCGGCGAGTGGGCCCGGCAGGTACGCGATCGGCCCGGGCTTCCTGCGCTGGTCGCGGCTGAGCAGCGCGAGCATGGAGATCCCGCCGGCGGTCCGCGCCGCGATGGGCAAGCTCGCCGCCGACAGCGGCGAGACGGCGAACCTCTACATCCGCGTCGGCCGGACGCGGGTCTGCCTCGCCCAGGCGCAGGGTTCGTCGAGCGTACGGCACACGATCGCGGTCGGCTCGTCCTTGCCGCTCTGGGGTGGTGCCGCATCGAAGGTGCTGCTGACCGATCCGCCCGTACTCGAGGCCGATCCGTCTCTGATCGAGGAGGTCGCCATCGACGCGCCGCGACCCGACGGCTATGCCAAGACACTGCGCGCCGCCGTCACCGAGGCGGCCGGCCGTGGTTACGCGGTCAGCCACGGCGAGCGGGAGTTGGGAGCCTCCGGTGTTGCGGCTCCGGTACGACGTTCCGACGGGCGAGTGGTCGCCGCGATCGGGGTCGGCGGTCCCAGCCCTCGCTTCAACGACGAACGCATGCCGTCGTATGTGAACGCCGTACGGCGCTGTGCGGAGACCATCTCCGCGACTGGCTGGAGCGGCTTCAGTGCAGCCTGACGCCGATCTGCTGAGTGGGGTCCGAGTGCTGGACCTCACCAACGTCCTCGCGGGTCCGTTCGCCGGCTATCAACTGGCCTTGATGGGCGCCGACGTGATCAAGGTCGAGGTGCCGCGCACCGGCGACCTAGCCCGCAACCTCGGTGCCGATCCATCGTTGTCCGCGGACGGCCTCGGTATTTCGTTCCTCGCGCAGAACTCGGCGAAGCGCTCGATCACTCTCGATCTCAAGCATCCGCGTGGCCGGGAGATCTTCGAACGGCTGGTCCGCGAGGCCGATGTGCTGCTGGAGAACTTCCGGCCAGGGGTGCTCGAACGGCTCGGCTTCCCGGTCTCCTTGTTGCAGTCGCTGAATCCTGGGTTGGTCTACTGCGCGGTGTCCGGGTTCGGGCAGACCGGGCCGATGCGCGGGCGACCGGCGTACGACCAGATCATCCAGGGGCTGTCCGGGATCATGAGCGTGACCGGGACGCCGGAGACCGCGCCGACCCGGACCGGCTTTCCGATTGCCGACACGCTCGGTGGCTATGCGGCGGCGTTCGCGATCTCGGCCGCGCTGGTGAAACGCGCTCGTACGGGCGTCGGCAGCTTCCTCGACGTGTCGATGCTGGAGACGGCGGTCGCGGCGATGGGCTGGGTCGTTTCTGACTACCTCGTCGCCGACCGCAAACCGCGTGCCATGGGCAACGAAAACGCCACGTCGGCGCCATCCGGGACTTTCCGTACGGCGGACGGCGCGCTCAACATCGCGGCGAACAAGCAGGAACAGTACGTCGAACTGTGTCGCCGGCTTGATCGCCCGGAGTTGCTGACCGACGAGCGGTTCGCCACCCGCGAGGCACGCAAGCAGCACCGGCTCGAACTCAAGGCCGAACTGGAGAAGACGCTCGAGCAGGAGACGGCCGCGCACTGGGACGGGTTGCTCGCGGACAGCGGCGTACCGGTCGCACCTGTCCTGACCGTCGAGCAGGCGCTGTCGCTCGACCAGTTGACCGAGCGGGGCTTGCTGCACGACGTGGCGATGCCCGACGGCCGGGATCGCGAACTCCGCGTCCTCGGGAGCAGCGTGCACGTCGACGGCCGCGCGGTCGGCCCGTCCCGGCGGCCGCCCTGCCTGGGCGAACACACCGACGAACTCCTTACCGAGCTCGGCTACACCCCAGCAGAGATCGCCACCCTGCACGAGGAAGGCGCGATATGACCGAGACCGCTGATTGGTGGGCCACTGGGATCTCCGACATCGGGCCGGGAGTGATCCGGTTCCACGGGTATGCGATCGAAGAGCTGATCGGGGCGGTCAGCTTCCCGCAGATGATCTGGCTGATGGTTCGTGGTGAACTCCCGACGGCTCGGCAGGCCTCGCTGCTCGAGCAGACGCTGGTCGCAGGGGTCGACCACGGTCCGCAGGCGCCCTCGATCGCGGCGACCCGGATGGCGGCGTCGTGCGGGCTCGCGTTGAACAACGCGATCGCGACCGGGGTCAACCTGCTGGGCGATGTGCATGGTGGCGCTGGGCAACAATGTCTGGAGATGCTGTACGAGCTGCGAGCGACGGTTGACTTGGGAACGTCGCCGGAGGCCGCCGCGCGTGAGCTGGTTGCGTCGTACAAGGCTCGGCAGGCGTATATCCCTGGGTTCGGTCATCGGTGGCATCCGCGCGATCCTCGGCGTGATCCGTTGATCAAGGCGGTCGAGGACGCCGTTGCCGACGGCACCGTTGAGGGGCGGCACCTGGAGGTCGCGCTGGCACTGGAGACGGTGCTTGCCGAGGGCTCCAAACCGATCCCGATGAATGTCGATGGTGCGACGGCAACCATTTACGCCGAGCTCGGCCTACCGGCAGAGCTGGCGCGTGGATTCTTCATCGTGTCCCGCTCGGTCGGACTGCTCGCGCATGCTCGTGAGCAGCAGCTGGAAGGCCGGCGCATCAAGGGGCCGATCCCTCGGGGCGTGATCCCGACCTACATCGGGCATCCACCCCGCTCACTTCAGCCGGAGTAGCCGGGCCGAGTTGGGCGGCAGGGCGATCTCGAGAGCACCGGGCAGCACGGTGAGAAGTTCGCCACCCCAGCGCGGGTAGACCACTTCGGCATCGCGTGCCTCAGGCAACGGGATGGTGATCTTCGCATCGCCCCCGCGCCGCCAGACCGCAAGCAACAACTCGTCCGTCGTACGCCGGCCGACCGCGATCCAGTCGTCGCGCCAGCCGGGGAGGCCGAGCGGCCAGAACGTCGTACCTGTGCCGATCGTTGACCGGAGCTCGTGGTAGGTCGTGAGGCCGTCGCGGACGATCGTCCGTTGGGCTGGGGTGAGGGTGTCGATGCGACCGGCGAGGTGGACGCGAAACAACAGGCTCGTGATGAGAGAGAAGGCGAGATCCTCGTTGCTCATCGAGCCGTCGACTGACGACCAGACGCCGGCCTGTTCGGGGCTGATCGCCAAGGGAGAGGCGGCGGAGATCGGAGGCATCAGGCGGAAGTTCTGCTGATCGGTGAGCGACTGGATCGAGAACACAGCTCCGGACGCGCCGTCGGTCCGGCTGCCGCCGGCCGAACAGCCCTCGATGGTGAGAGTCGGGTAGCGATCCATCAGTTCGCCGACCCACGCGAGGTACGCACGGTTGTGTTCGAGCAGCCCGGCGCCCACGCTTCCCCTGACGTCGGTGCCTGGGCCAATGTCGATGTTGTAGTCCAGCTTCAGATACGCCAGGTCGAACTCCGCCATCAGCCGGTCCACGACAGCATCCACATGTGCCTTCGCCGCCGGATGACGCAGGTCGAGCTGATGACGACCCCACTCGGTCAGTCGCTGGCCGTCTCGCTGGAAGAAGGCCTCATCCGGCAGCGACCGCGCGACCGGACTTCGTACGCCGACTACCTCAGGCTCCAGCCAGAGCCCCGGACGCATCCCCGCCTTTCGGATTCGGTCGATCACCGCCGCCAGTCCGCCGTCGGGGAACCGGTTGACTGACGGCCGCCATTCGCCGACCGCGTCCCACCAGCCGCCGCGCTCGTCGTCGTACCAGCCGGCATCGATACAGAAGATCTCCGCGCCGAGGTCCGCCGCGGCTTCGATCAGCGGCAGCTCGCGTTCGGTGGTCGGGTCAGCCATCAAGCCGTTGAGGAAGTCGTTGTAGACAATCGGATTGTCGCGTTGCGGTCGCCGGATCCGCCGGCGGTGCGCGGTGAACGCAGCGGCGATCTGCTCGATATTGCTGCCCAGCGCAATCGCAGCAGGGACGGTGCGGAAGGTCTCGCCAGGTTCGAGTCGCTGGGACCACTGATGTTCGGCAGCGGTCGGACCGGATGCCGTCAGATACACCGCGCCGTAGCGGTCGCCGAGCTCGTAGTGCCAGGCTCCGTTGTGTTCGATCTGCCAAGCGAGCATCCGGCCGGTCCGCAAGTCCTCGAGGATGCCCATCGGCAGCCGCTCTGACGTTGACCAGCTGCCGGTGCTCGTCATGGCGATGCGGTTCTTCGACCCGGTCTGGTCGTAGTCGACCATGCCGACGTCGTACAGCCCGAGCTCGGCGAGCGTTGCGCGACGCCAGCGGAACTCACCGCTCCACGGATTCGCCGCGTGCCACAGAGCCAGCTCGTCTTCCCATCGCAGCCCTTGCCCGAGCCCGGAGAGCGTCAGGCTGGACACATAGTCCAGTACAACGGGCTGCGTGGTGCTGATCTCCGCCCAAGTGTGGAGTGTCGGGCCGGCCAGAGCGTAGTGGACTTTGACGTCGAGGCCGTTGTCCGGATCGGTGAGATCGAGCCGCAGCCGGTGTACGTCGTCCTCGACGTACTGCTGCCATGTGACCAGGCGGAGTCGTTGGGCCGCGAGTCCGTCGATGTGCCGTTTGCCGGACGTGCCGTGGCGTCCACTGCCGGCCAACGCGATCTCGATCACGGGCAGCGCAGACCGCAGGCAGGCGCCGATATCCGGCTCCGGATCGTCGGGAAGGGTCAACGCCAGCAGGCGTGGTGGTAGCTGATCGCCATGGGCGATGTGCAGGCGCAGAGCGTCGTTGCCCCACTGAAAGACCGGAACACTCATGTCGTGACACCGCCTCACACGTCTTCGGGTGGGGAAAACGTTATCATCGACCGCTGTGGAAGGGCACCTGGTGTCTTGGCAGGAAATCGCTATCATCCCTGTATGGCAACGACTTCGCGGACCAAGCGCGCGCCCGTCCTCGGTGATGTGGCGCGGATCGCGGGCGTCTCCGTGCCGACGGTGTCGCGGGTGCTCACGGGCTCGAAGCCAGTCAGCGCGGAGGTGGAGCAGCGAGTCCGCCGCGCGATCGACAAGATCGGCTACCGGCCGAATGGTGCCGCGCGCATGCTCGTGTCCGGCCGGCGCTCCCTGGTTTCGGTGATCTCCGGCAGTACGGCGAGCTACGGCTACGCGAACACCCTCGAAGGCATCGCCCACGGGGCCCGCACGGCGTCGATGGACGTCGGCATCACGGTGATCGACTCGGCCGAGCCGGACGCCGTGACCGCGACGATCGACCAAGTGCTGGTGCAGCCGGTCGCGGGAGTGATCGTGCTGGAGTTCGACCGGGCCGGCCTTGCCGCGATCGAGGCGATGCCGTCGACCGTGCCGACCGTGGTTGCCGGCGGCGGATCCCGTCGTACCGGACCGCGTGCGTACGCGTTGATCGACGAGCGGGCCGGTGGTCGCGAAGTCACGTCGTACCTGCTGAGTTTGGGGCACAAGACTGTGCATCACGTCGCCGGTCCGACGATGGGGAAGCACTCCGGGCGGACCGAGGGCTGGCGGGCGGCGCTGAAGTCGGCCGGCGCGAAGATCCCCGACGTCATGCATGCGACCTGGGAGCCACGCAGCGGGTACGACTGGGGCAAGCAGATCGCCAAACGGCGCGACGTCACCGCCGTACTGTGCGGCAGCGACGACATCGCGGCGGGTGTGCTGCGGGCTCTGCTGGACTGCGGCGTGCGGGTGCCGGAGGACATCTCGGTGGCCGGGTTCGACGATCAGCCGTACGTCGAGATGCTTCGGCCGGCGCTGACGACTGTGCGGCAGGACTTTCACGACCTGGGGGCGCGGTCGTTCGACGCGCTTGCTCGGCTGCTGGCCGGCGTACGCGAGGTGCCTACGTCGGTCGCGACGCCGTCGCTGGTCATCCGCGATTCGACCGGTCCGGTGAGGGCGCGCCGGTGAGGGGATAGCGTCGAGCGCATGGTTGAGCTTCAGGTGGTGCTGCCCGACGAATCAGCGACGATGCCGCCCGAACGGCTGGTCGAACTGGCCGTGGCTGCGGAGGACCTTGGCTACGGTACGGCGTGGTTGCCTGATCATCTGCTGCCGCCGGGAGAGTTCGGCCCGACGTACGGCGGTGTGTACGAGCCACTGGTGACGATCGGGTTCCTCGCGGCTCGCACGACGCGGATCCGGCTCGGTACCTCCGTGCTGGTGTTGCCGATGCGCAGTCCTTTTGCCGTCGCCAAGCAGGCGGCGACGCTGCATCGGCTGTCGGGCGAGCGCGTCATCCTCGGGGTCGGTGCGGGATGGGACGCGACCGAGTTCGCCGCCGTGGGCGCGTCGTTCGAGGAGCGGGGCCGGCGGACGGACGAAGGTCTCGACATCATCCGCGGCCTCTTCGCAGGCGAGGACCGCGGCGGTGTCTTCGAGCCCAAACTCCGCGCGCCCCTCCCGATCATGATCGGCGGCACGACGACTCCCGCACTCAGGCGTGCGGCGCGCTTCGGCGACGAATGGCAAGGCCTGGGCCTCGACGGCCCAGCCTTCGCCGCGGCGGTCACCCGACTGCGGTCCCTTAGCTCTCGACCCGTAAAGGTAGGCACGCGGCTCAATTGGTCCGGGGGAGAGCCCGAGCTGGACTCCACCCTCAGGCAAGCCTTCGAACTAGCCGACGCCGGCGCCGAAACCCTCGCCGTATCCTTCGGCGACGAACAAGGCGTCCTCCACCGAATGACAAGATTCCGAAACCTCACCAAGCCGCTGGACGCCTAACATGAAACTCCTCCTGGCCCACGGCTGGGGAGCCAACCACCACTCCTGGGACCCGATCACCGCCCTACTCGCCCCGCAGGCGGAGGTGCTGGCGCCCGACCTTCCCGGGCACGGTGAACGGGCGGAGGAATCAGGCTTGACCATCGATCGGCTGGTCGGCGATCTCGCCGGACAGCTCGATGAACCGGTCGTTGCTATCGGCCACTCCATGGGTGGCCAGGTTGTCGCGCGGCTCGCCGTACAGCATCCGTCGCTGGTCCAAGCGCTCGTCGTGATCGACCCGGCGTACGGCGCCGACGACGCCGAGATGGCCGGAGCTCCCGCCGTACTGGCCGACCTCCGCACCCGCGGCACCGCGGCCGGCGTCGACTTCGTGGACCGCGCTTTCGCCGGCCTCGAAAACAGCCCCCTCCATCAGCAGGCCCGAGCTCAGATGGCCCGCACACCAGGCGCCGTACTCGCCGACCTCTACGAGTCGATGTACCTAGCCCACGGCAGCATCGGCGCACGGCCGGCGACCAGAGCATTCCTCCCCACCATCCACCAACCCTGCCTGAGCCTCTACTCCACCGAACACGCCGCCACCTTCGCCCGCTCCATCCCGTGGCCCCCCGGCTCCACCATCACCGTCTGGCCCGGCACCACCCACTACCTCCACCAACAACACCCCCACCTCTTCATCGACCTCCTAAAAACGTGGCTTTCCACCCACTAACCCCAATACAACGGAGCCGGCGCCGGCGTTGGTGCGGTCAGCGGCCGCAACGAGCCCAGCCGATGCCGATGCAAGGTCCCGGTAGTGCGAGGTGATGCCAGGGGAAGGGCTCCGGCGATGGAGGTGATGACGGGGCGGCTCCCGCTGGTGCGGGTGGGGTCGGCGGGTCGGCTTCGGGAGGGACGAGGTGATGTGGGGGCGCGGTCCGGGCTGCGGGAGTGTGCTGGTCCGGAGCAGCACACCTGAGTGGTCGCATGCCGGGGGTGGTTCTGGTGCGTGGAGGTAGGTCCGGTGCGTTGGGGTGGTTCCGGTGCGTGGAGGTGGTTCCAGCCTGAAGCTGGTCGCGGCCCGAGGTGGATCCGGTGATGGGAGCTGGTTGCGGGGGAGGTCGGCCTGGGCGGGGTGGTTGTGGTGAGCGGGAGGCGGATGCCGTTGCCGACGCCGACTTTCCGGCACCGGCCGGGCCATGCCCGATAGCGGGCTATTTGACCGCTGGCGGTTATCAGAGGGCTATCGATCACATAACCCGCTATCGGTTGAGGGTGCGTCGAGTCCTGAGAGCGGACGGTTGGTGGGTTGGCGCCGGATAGCGGAACCGTCGCGGAGGGCTCATCGAGTCGTGGATTTTGGAACGATTCCGCGCGTGTCGGGAGCACATTTCCACGATTCGGCGAAGCCTCGGGGGCAGGCGCCGGCTCCAGCGGCGAATCGCCCAGGATGTGGTCCGGTTCGTCCGGATGGCGGGAATCTGGGTTTGCTCGCGATGCCGCGGACACCAACTGGGGACGTGGGACAGGTTATTTACGTGTGCCAGGTCCCCAGGCGGTGTACTCGGTCTGTGGTTGGGCTCTGATCGTCCAGGGCCGACGACTTCACGCGACCAGGTTCACGCGAAACACCTGCAGCTAAAGCAACTTGGCCGTCGGCGGAGCCCGCGGAATCACCATCGCCGGATGGAACGACACCGCGGCCGCCAGACGGCAGAAGCTCAGCGGCTACCGCACCCTGATGTAGGAGTGGAACGCCTGCGTGGTTCCCTCGAAGAACGGGGCGAATTCGGTGCCGTTGGCGTCGAAGTGCAGGGGGTTGCCGGGGATGGGTCGGAAGATGCTGAGGTCCGCCCGGAGGTAGTCACGGCGGTTGTCGAGGGCAACGAGGTGGATGGGGCCGTAGAAGACCGACGCCAAGGTGGGATCGTCGGGCGTCGGCTCGCTGCGGAGGGAGAACGGCAGATGAATCCGCACAGTGTCTCCGGACATCCAGTCGCGGGAGATCGCCAGGTATCCGCCAGAGTCGACCTCGAGAGGCTGACCGTTGACCTCTGCCCGCATCGAGGTCCACGGCGGCACACGCAGATGCAGTGTGAAGGAGCCGCCGCCTTCGACAGTCAGCGTCGTGCCCTGCTCATAAGGGAAGTTCGTAGTTTGGGTAACCCTCACCCCGCCCCACTGCACCGACGAGGCGCAGTACAGGTTGACGTAGAGGTCGTCAGCGCCGTGGAAGTAGATGGAATCCTGATACTTCGTCGCGCTCTCCAGGCCGGTGCCCTCGCAGCACGTCGCGCCGTCCTTCGGTAGATAGTTCCGCACAGACCCAGGCAGCAGACCGATGAAGTACGTCGTCAGCGGTCGATCCGCGGAGACGACGTCCTGCTTGGAGCCAAGGATCTGGTTGTAGAGCGCACGCTCGTAGTAATGCAGGTACTTCGGATCGCCGAGATGCAAGAACAGCAACCGGCTCAGCTTGAGCAAGTTGTGCGTGCAGCAGGTCTCAGCGTTCGTCTCGCTCAGCGTCCCAGCGATTGACCCCGCTGCTCCCCAGAACTCGAGCGAGCTGGTTCCGCCGATGCTGTACATCCGCCCAGGAACCACCTGGTCCCAGAAGTTCACCGCCGCCCGCAGATACCGCACCTCACCCGTCACCTCGAAGAGACGCACCATCCCGGTGAAAATCGGGATGTGCTGATTGGCATGTACGCCGTCCAGCACGTCCCGCCCGGCAGCACACGCATCGATCAGTACGTCGAGATCGAGCAGCCGGCCGAACGACACCCAGTCCGGGTCCCGCGTTACGCCGTACAGATCACACAGCGTCTCGGCCAAGCCGCCGTACTCGCCGCTGCCATGCAATGACCACATCCGCTGGAGGACCTCCGCAGGCAGCCGTCGGAGGCGTTCGAACATCCACCGGCACATGCCCTCCGCGAGTTCCAGTGCTCGGAGGTCGCCGATGCTGAGGTAGGTGTCGAGCAGCCCTTTCAGCAGTTTGTGCGCGGTGTAGTACGGCGCCCAGACGACCGTGTAGTCGGCTGTGGTCATCGTCTCGAGCTGCACGAACTGCTTCTCCGGATAGGCCGCGAGGTACCCCGAAGCCTCCTGGCATGAAGCCAGCCCGTCGACGAGATACCGCAGCTTCGTGGCGTACGCCGGATCGCGCGTGCCGGCGAACGCCTGCGCGAGCGCGGAAAGGAAGTGTCCGGTGTAATGCCCGCGCAGGTTCCCATTCGCCTCGCCAGTTGGGTCCTCCCAGCCACCGGGTCTCGGCACCGAAGGAGTCGGCAGTCCCGCGTTCTCCCGGAACGCCCGGAGCAGGCGATCCGCGTCGTACGCGCGGAGATGGTCCAGCATCCGCCCGGCCTTGTCCGAGAGCAGGCCGGGTCCGAGCGTCACCTCCGCGAGATTGAACGATTGCAGGATTGTCAACGATTCTCCGCGAGATACGCGTTGGCCTGCTTCTCCATCTCGGCCTGGACCTTGTCCAGCCCGGCCGACGAGACCGCCTTCTTGAGCTTGTCGAGACCGGAGTCGACGTCGACGGCGCCGAAGAACAGCGGGTTGCCGTACTGCGTGAAGGCCTGTGAGATCTGAGCGTCCTCGCGCTTCACCGGGGTGACGTCGGGGATGAAGCCGGCGAAGGTGTCGACGGTGAAGTTCTCGTAGTCCTGTGCCCAGGTGAACCAGTCGGCCTCGGTCTCGGTCATGGCAGCCGAGCGGCGCTCGAGCGACGTACGCCAGCACAGTGCGAACCCGGGGAACGCGTAGGTGCTCAGCTGCTGGAACTTGTCGTCGCCGACCGGCTTCCAGTCCTTGCCCTCGATGCCGTACGAGATCAGGTCGTGGTTCTCCTTGATCGACAGCCAGTCCTCCAGCTTCATCGCGTTCTCGTTGCTCGCGCCCTTGGCGTTCAGCACGGTGAAGTTGTCGGACTGGAAGGTCTGGTTCGGCTTCGTCGCCTTGCCGCCCTTGAGCGGTACGACGTTCGCCATCTTGGCCGACGGCACCGCCTTCAGCAGACCCGGCAACAATGTGGTTGTCGACAATCCATCGGTTGTCGCCCACGCGCTGGCGGTCTGGCCGTTGGTGAACAGGCCCTTGGTCGTCGCCGCGTCGGCGTTCAGCGCGTCGCGGTTGATGATGCCGTCCTGGTAGTACTTGCGGATTGTCCGCAATGCGTCGACGACGCCGGGCTCGTCCCAGAACGGGATCGGCGACGAGCTGCCGCTGGTCTTGGCGTCAGCGGCCAGGAAGAACGGCATGGAGTTGCCGCTGAAGCTCTGACCGATGCGCGACGGGTTCTCCCAGGCGTGCGCATTGAACATCGCGACCGGTCCGGGGACACAGGTGAGGTTCGACTGGTTCTGGCTGAGCGCGATCGGGACGATCTTGGCGTCGCGCTGCTTGACGTCGTACCAGAACTTCTCGAGGGTGGCGTAGTCGCTGATCTCGCTGATGCCGTACTTCTCGGCCAGGTCCTGCCGGATGGCGAAGTGGTGGATCCGGCCGGCGCTGTTGACCTGTGGGATGCCCCAGAGCTTGCCGCTCCACTTGTTCAGCTCGAGCAGTTTCGGGTTCAGCGTCTTCTTGAGGTTCGGGTACTTGTCGATCAGCGGGCCGACGTCGACCAGCGAGCCGCTGCCGGCCAGCTGCGACATGTTCAGCCAGCGGGCCTGCAGCGCGGTGTCGAAGTTCTCGCCGGCGGTGAACTTCAGCAGCGCCTGGTTGCCGTAGTTGTTCCAGTTGATGAACTGCGGACTGATCGTGAACCCGAGGTCGTCCTGCAGCTTCTTGTTCACCGCGGTCAGTACGGCGTCCCAGCCGTCGGGTACGGCGCCGGGAAGCAGGAGCTTGAGGTTCTTCGCGGCGGTGCCGCCGGAGGAACCAGTACTGCCGTTGCTGCAGGCGGACAGGCCGAGGAGGGTCGCGAGCGATACGCCGCCACTCGCGGCCAGCAGCGTTCGTCTGGATATGGCGCGACGGGAGATGGAGTGTGACATGAGAGTGCTCCTGCTTGAGGTGGGCTCGGTCAGCCTTTGGTGGCGCCGAGGGTGAGGCCTTTGACGAAGTAGCGCTGCGCGAACGGGTACGCGAGCAGGATCGGGCCGATGGTGACGGCGGTCAGCGCGAGGCGGATCTGGTAGACCGGCGCGGCCTGCGCGGTGGACTGCGGCAGGGTCGCCGCGTTGGTGACGCTGGAGATCAGGTTCTGCAGCAACAGCTGCAGCGGGTACTTGTCCGGCTCGGAGATGAACAGCAACGCGTGGAACCACTCGTTCCAGTACGTGACGGCGTAGAACAGCCCGATGACGGCCAGGATCGGCTTGGACAACGGCAGCCCGATCTGGAAGAAGATCCGCAACTCGCTCGCGCCGTCGACCCGGGCCGACTCGAGGATCTCCTCGGGCAGCTGCCGGAAGAAGCTGACCTGGATGAAGACCAGGAATGGTGCCACCAGCAACGGCAGGATCACCGCGAACAGGTTGTTCTGCAGTTTGAGGTACTGCGTGACGAGGAGATAGAGCGGGACGAGTCCGCCGGTGAAGAGCATCGGGATGTAGGTGAAGATCGCCAGCGGCTTGCTGATGTACGGCAGCCGGCGAGCGATCACCCAGGCGATCCCGGACGTCGCGGCCAGCGAGATCGCCGTACCGACGATGGTGATGAACGCGCTGGTGCGATAGGCGCTGAGCACGGCCGGCCCGGTGAAGATCGTCTCGTACGCGTCGAGCGAGAACGGCTTGGGGAAGAAGCTGTAGCCGCTGATGGAGAGCTTGGACTCGGACGTCAACGACCCGGCCAGGATCATCCAGAACGGGATCAGGCACGCGACCGCGAACAACGTGACGCCGACAACACTGACAACAGTGAACGGCTCAACTCGGCGCCTCATAAGACACTCGTCTCCTTCGCGTAGCGGCGCTGCACCAGTACGGCGGCGACGACGAGGACGAAGCCGACGACGGACTGGAACAGGCCGATCGCGGCGGTGGTGCCGAAGTCGCCGAGCTGCCGCAGCGACCGGAACACGTAGGTGTCGATGACATCGGTGGTCGGGAAGAGCGTGCCGTTGTCGCCGACGATCGCGTAGATGGTGCCGAAGTCGCCGTAGAAGATCCGGCCGATGCCGAGCACCAGCAGTACGGCGGCCGTCGGGCGCAGCAGCGGAACGGTGATGCGCAGCGCCATCTGAGCCCGGGAGGCGCCGTCCATCATCCCCGCCTCGTAGACCTCTTCGGGGATGGAGGTGATGGCGGCCAGGAAGATGATGCTGAGGTAGCCGCCGAGCTGCCAGACCTTCACGATGGTGAGGATCCACGGCCACGGACCGGGCTCGGTGTACCAGCTCACCTCGGGCAGGCTGAACACCTTGAGCAGGTCGTTCGCCGCGCCGCCGGAACCGCCGACGCCGGCCAGCAGGACCTGCAGGATGATGCTGATCACGATCGGCGAGACGAAGTACGGGAAGAAGATCACCGACTGCACGGTCCGCTTGAACAGCTTGTGCCGGACCTCGTTCAGCATCACCGCCAGCGTGATGCCGGCCAGCAGCGTGGCGCCGAGAAACAGCACGTTCAGGAACAACGTGTTGACCAGGATGCGCGGCGCGTCGCCGGAGCTGAAGAAGTACCGGAAGTTCGCCAGCCCTGACCATGGGCTGCCGAAGATGCCGAGGTTGACGTCGAAGTCCTTGAAGGCCACCACCAGGCCGGCCATCGGGAGGTAGGCGAACACCACGAAGAACGCGACCGCCGGCACCGCCAGGATCAGCAACGCGACCTGCGGCCGCTTCCCGGCCCGATTGCGGGTCCGGCGTTGCTTGGCGCGTGCGGGTTGCGGATGTCGCTCGGCGACAGGCTCTGGAGCACGAACAGAGGGCTCTGGGCCGGGGGCCGTGGTGCTCGGACTGGCCGCCACGATGGCCTCCTTCGGGAAACGAACGGGGGATGAACAGGCAAACGCTTTCCCGCAACGTACAAGGGCGAATCGGCGTTGACAAGACCCTGATTCCAGACTGTTGCCGAAGTCGCGGACCGAAACTTTCCAAGGCTTACGGCGCCTTGACGGACCGGAAAACCGCGCCCTAGTTTCGCCGCCAGGCAAACGTTATCCCCCATGTTCGGTCTGAGACGTTGAGGAGTTTCCTGATGACGATCGGCAGGAGAAGTTTGCTCAAGGCAGGAGCGGCGACGGCGGTGGCCAGTGGGTTCACCTGGACGACCGCCCAGTCCAGTTCGGCGGCATCCGCCGTACTGGATGTGGTCGAGTTCGGCGTCCCCGAGTCGGAGCAGGCCCATGCGGTCAGCGCCGAGTTGTCGGACGTGATCCGCGGTGGTCTAGGCCAAGCCGCGCGCGTACTCAATCCGCGGGATCCGGCCGACTGGTGGGGCGGGACCGTTCGATTCACGGTGGCCGTGGCCCCGGTCGGTACGACGTACGTGTCGGTGAAGCTGTTCGGCAGCGAGTTCGCCGACGCCGATCACGAGTGGCGGCTGCAGTTCTTCATCGACGGCAAGGTGCTGGGCTGGTTCGACCAGTCGGTGATCGACCAGGCGGATCAGATGAGCCAGCATCCGCGGCTGGCCGAGCGGTTCTTCCTGCACACTCTGCCGCTGCCCGAGTTCGTCACCCAAGGACGTCAGTCGCTGGAGCTGGAGATCCGCGCGATGGGCCGGATCTATGCCTACGGCAACCAGGACAGCTTCTACCGCCCGATGACCACGCCGTCGCGCGGTCTGTACCGCATCTACACCCACACCACGCCGTACTTCGACCCGCCGGCGGGTGACGTGTTCGGTCAGGCCGCGCCGCCCGGGACTCGGCAGAGCACCGACGACGAGATGATCGCGCGGATCCGCCGGCGCGTTCTCGACGACCAGAACGCTCTCCTGTACGCCGTCAACCCGGCGAGCCTGGACGCGTGGGGCTACATCACCCTGGCCGAGGGCTACCACTGGGCCGACAGTCCGGCGTACAAGAACCCGCTCGCGTTGTCGAAGGTCTGTCAGGCGATTGACGGCCGCTATCTGGCGTGGAAGGCGGACAGCAAGGTGCTGACCGACTCCGACCAGCAGTGGCAGGGATTCGGCCGAGTCGGACTCGCCTTGATGACGCTGTGGGACGACATCCAGCCGGAGCTCGACAAGAACGTCAGCTCCGGGGGAACCGATGTGATGAACCCCGGCTTCGAGGTCGGCGGTACGACGCCAGCGGGCTGGACCGTCCCGGGGTGGGCCAACAAGGGCACGGCCCTCAAAGACCTGACGGTCGCACACTCCGGCGCTGCGTCGCTGAAGCTCACCGCCAACGCCGGCGGCAGCATCGTCGTGCAACCGGCCAGTCGCACCAAAACGGGCCCTGGGCAACTGACCTTCTCCTGCTGGGCGAAGGCCGCATCGACCGTGACGTCGGCGCATATGAACCTGTTGTTCTGGACCGCGCAGAATGTCTTCGTCGGTGGCGATCACCGCGTCTTCCGGCCGACGGGTTCCGACGGCTGGGTCAAGCTCGAGACGACGATCGACGTACCGGATGGTGCGGTCGAGTTCGAGTTCCGGATGTCGGTGGCGAACGGTGAGGTCGTGTGGTTCGACGACATCGCAGTGGTCGCCCCGGCTCCTGTGCAACCCGATCCGGTTCCGCGGAGGTCGGCGTACCGGGAGATGTTGCTCGCGAGCCGTGAGTACTGGCGACAGCATCAGCGGCACTACAGCAACCAGGCGCAGATCACCTCGATCGGTGTCTATCAGGCCAACCGCGGTCTGGCGCTGCTGTCGCCAGCGGACGCGTGGCCGGAAGAGCGCGCGCGGAGCTGGCTCTACGAGAGTGTGGGCCTCGAGCCGTGGCGCGGACCCGAGCTCGCCGACGGCACCAAAACGTGGACGCTCGGGCACGACTACCACGTGGTCTCCGCGAAGGGACTGACCCGCGAGCTCGGCTATGTCGGCACGTACGGCGAAGTGACGGACTGGCTGATCGCGATGTACGAGTCGGTGGTCGGCGGCCCGGGTGGTACCGACGATCCGCCGATGCGTGATCAGATCCTGAAGATCGTCCACACCAGGGGCTGGTTCCGGCATCCGGCCGAGGACGAGGACGGCAAGCGCGCGATGCGTCTGGAGCAGATGATCGGCTGGCGCAACGAGCACTATCCAGGTGACATGGTCTACGCGCAGCGCACGGCGTGGGATGGGCATCCGCTCGAGGCTGCCGCCGTACTGAAGGATCCGCGCATCGTGGGCTGGGCGCAGCAGATGGTTGCCGACGGCCAATTGGCGCCGCAGCTCGATCTGCTGATTTCCAACACGAGTCGCCGGGTCGGGTTGAACGCGTTCCACTTCATCGCGCGCGATCTGCCCGTGTTCGAACAGTTGCCCGCGTCACCCGAACGGTTGCCTGGGGCATGGGATCGGCCGGACTTCGTCTTCACCGACGAGGAGGCCGGTGCGGTCGCGATCAAGCGCGGTGAGGAGATCTTCTACGCGTCGCTGTACTGGCGCGCCAAGCAGGCGGTGAATGACTTTGCGCGCGTGCATCTGGTGACGCCGCAGTCGGAGCGGTCGGGGACGATTCGCGAGAAGTCGGTTTTCCCCAAGGACCCGGCGAACATCTACACGATCCAGGACTGGGTGTGCTGGGACTTCGCGATCAACGACAGCGGCCAGGCGTCGAGCGTGCCGGCCGGCGGCTGGAAGCAGCCGGGGCCTGAACTGCATCAGGTGTACGCCGGTCAGACGTTGTACCTGGCGCCGGTCCCATCAGACATGGACCCGGCGCTCGGTGGCACGACGGTTGGGATCGAGAAGATCGAGGTCGGGCGGGCGCCTTTCTATGTCCTCGAGTACGCCGGGTACCAGATCGCGATGAACACCAGTAAGGACCGGACGTTCACCTGGCGACCGACCGGCACCGGCCTGGGTTCCGACCTGCGGACCGGCGCCAGGGTCCCGTTGCGCCGTGCGATCGACGTGCCGCCGCGCAGCACCGTCGTACTGTTCACGGGTCGCTAGTGCCGGCGCACGGTCGACTCGCGGATGACGAGCTCGGTGGGCAGTTCGGTGTGACCGGTGATCTCTTCGCCGCGCATGCGACGGGCGAGGAGGTCGAGCCCCACGCGGCCCATGTCGATGAGTGGTTGGCGGACGGTGGTGAGCGCTGGGTAGGTCACCCGCGCTTCGTCCACGTCGTCGAAGCCGGCGACGCTGATGTCGCGGCCGACCTCGAGGCCGCGGGCGCGGATGGCACGGCACGCACCGACCGCCATCAGGTCGGAGGCGGCGAATACGGCGGTGGGCGGTTCGGGCAGGTCCAGGAGCTGGTGCATCGCCGTGATCGCCTCGGGCTCGTGGAAGTTGCCGTCGAGCACGTAGTCCGATCGGAGCTCGATCCCGGCCTCGTTGAGCGCGGTCCGATAGCCGCTCAAACGAGCCTTGGAGCAGAGCTTCGGCGGACTGCCGCCGATGTGCGCGATGCGCTCGTGACCGAGGTCCAGCAGATGCCGGGTGACGTCGTACGCGCCCTTCTCGTTGCTGGCGGCAACAGTCGGTACGCCGGGTGGTGGGGTGGTGATCGGGTCGACGATCACACACGGGATGCCGAAGTGGGTGAGCCACTCGTGTTGCGCGCTGGTGGTCTCGACCAATACGAGCAGTACGCCGCCCGTGCCGCGATCGATCAGGTGGTCGAGCCAGCCGCCCGCCGGCGACTCACGGCTTCCGAGTTCGGCATCGGAAGCGGCGACCACGACGTCGAGGCCGATTTCGCGCGCGGCGGCCTCGATGCCGCCGAGGACGTTCGACGCGTAGGTGCTGCGCAGGCCGTGCATGACGACGTCCACGAGCCGGCCGGAGCCGCGCTGGTCGGCGGGGGTGCTCGGCTCGCGCAGGTAGCCGACCTGCTTGAGCGCAGCGGTCACCCGGTCGCGGGTCGCCGTCGCGACGCCCTCACGCCCGTTCACGACCTTGCTGACCGTCGGGACCGACACACCGGCCATCCGCGCGACGACAGCCATCGTCGGACCAGACCGGACCGCGTCCACCACGTGCCCCACCTCCTCCGCCTTAGCCTCGACGAAACCCGGTGAAATGAGCAACTCAACTGTCCGGAACCCGATCCTGCCCGGGTTCCACCCGGATCCGTCGATCCTGCGGGTCGGGGAGGACTACTACATCGCGAACAGCACGTTCGAGTGGTATCCGGGGATCCGGCTGCACCACTCCCGCAACCTGCGGGACTGGACGCCGATCGGTCACGCGCTGACGTCGCCGGCGGCGCTGCCATTGCGGGGAGTGCCGAACTCCGGGGGAGTGTGGGCGCCGTCGCTGAGCTATCACGACGGGCGGTTCTGGCTGGTGTACGCCGTGGTCTACACGACGGGCGGGCCGTTCAAGGACCTCGACATCTTCCTGGTTCACGCGTCGTCGATGACCGGGCCGTGGTCGGAGCCGGCGTACCTGGGTGGGGGCGGGTTCGATCCGTCGCTGTTTCATGACGACGACGGGCGCAGTTGGCTGGTCAACATGACGTGGGACGCTCGGCCGGGTCATCACCCGTTCGGCGGGATCGTGCTGCAGGAGGTCGATCTCTTGCGCGGGTGCCTGGTGGGGGAGCAGCGGCGGATCCTGACGCACGACGAGTTGGTCGAGGGGCCGAATCTCTATCGCCGCGATGGGTGGTACTACCTGATGCTCGCCGAGGGCGGCACTGGCTGGAACCACGGCATCCTGATGGCGCGGTCGCGGACCATCGACGGACCGTACGAGCTGGATCCTTCGGGGTCGCTGTTGACGTCCCGCGACAACCCGGGCCTGACTCTGCAGAAGGCCGGGCACGGTGAGCTCGTCCAGACTCCGACCGGCGAGTGGTACCTCGTCCACCTCGCCAGCCGCCCCGTCCTCGCCCACGGCGAACGCCGCTCCATCCTCGGCCGCGAAACCTGCCTCCAACAGGTCCGTTGGACCGACGACGGCTGGCTCCGCCTCCACCACGGCGGCCACTGGCCGGCCGAGGAAGTGCCCGTCCCGCCGTCCGCTTCGCCGCCTCCCACACCGGCAGACGCCGCCGCCCACCCGGCGCCACTCATCGCTCCACCCACCGCGGCCGAGCCGGCGGCTCTCGCCGCTCTACCCACCGCGGCCGAGCCGGCGGCTCTCGCCGCACTGCCCGCCGCGCCTGTCGCGCGGGATGAGTTCGAGAGTCCGGAGCTGTCATCCGACTGGAATTCTCTGCGGCAGCCGATGAGTGGGGATTGGGTGAGTTTGGAGGAGCGGCCTGGGTGGCTGCGGTTGAGGGGAAGGCAGAGTTTGTGGTCGCGGTTCGGGTTGAGTTTGGTGGCTCAGCGGCTGACCAGTACTCGGGTGGTCGTGACCGCCTCGGTCGAGTGCAAGCCGTCGTACTCGGGTCAGCAAGCGGGGATCGTCTTCTGGTACGACACCACGACGCACTTCTTCCTCGGCGTCACCGGCTCCGAGGAAGGTCCGCGCGTCGTACTGGCGAAGTCCGACGACGGCCGCTACACCGAAGACGTCACCGCCATCGAGGTCGACGGGCCGCTGCTCCTGCGCGGAACCCTCGACGGTCACCGCCTCCAGTTCGCGATCTCGACCGACGGCGAATCCTGGCAGGACATCGGCGCGACCCTCGATGCGTCGGTGCTGTCCGACGACTACGGCAGTGCGCTCCGATTCACCGGCGCCTTCACCGGCTTGGCCGCCGTGGACTCCTACGCCGGCCGCCTGCCAGCCGACTTCGCCTTCTTCGAGATCAGGGCGGAGTGAGCTTGCTTCGCAGTACCTTCCCGGTCGCGTTGCGCGGGAACTCGTCCAATACGACGATCTGCCGCGGCGTCTTGTATCGCGCCAGATTCGCGCGCACATGCTCGATCAGCTCGTCCTCCGTCGCAGCCTCGCGCAGTACGATGTACGCCACCAACCGCTGGCCGAATTCGTCATCCGGCACGCCGACGACCACGGCCTCGGCGACGGCCGGGTGAGTCGCCAGGCAGGTCTCGACCTCGACTGGGTAGACGTTCTCGCCGCCGGACACGATCATGTCGTCCTCGCGTCCGTCGACGAACAACCGGCCGGCGCGGTCGAGATGTCCGAGATCGCCAGTGCTCATCCGCCCGTCGACGACCGTCTTGCTTGACCCATCGGAGTACCCGCCGAACACCAGCCCGCCGCCGGCGAAGATCCGCCCGGTCACACCAGTCGGCACGGGCTTGTCTTCGTCGTCGAGGATCCGGATGGAGCTCCCGAGGCACGGCCGCCCGACCGTCCCTGGTGCGGCGAGTAGATCGGCGGACGTCGCGATCGTGGCGATCCCGACCTCGCTGGATCCATATCCGTCGCACAGGATCGGCCCGAACTGCGCAATGAACCGCTCGGCCAACGGCGCGCCCAGCGTCGACGCCCCGGAGAGCACGGCCCGCAGAGACCGCAAGTCATGCTGCGCGATCTCAGCGGCGCCGAGGTCGAGTATCCGCCGCAACATCACCGGTACGGCGACGATCGCGCCGGCGCGGGTCTGTTCGACGGAGGCGAGTACGGCGGCGGCGTCGTACTTGCGGGCGAGCACCATCGGCGAGCCGAGGAAGAGCGCGAGCATCGACGTGAGCAGACCGAGACCGTGGAACAGCGGCGGGCAGATGATCATCGGCTCACCCGACCTCAGGCCGATCCGGTTGAGTGCACTCGCGGTCAGCCCGGCGAGGCCGGACGCGGTCGGTGCGCGTGGCGCCGCCTTTGGTGTGCCGGTCGTTCCGGAGGTCAGGATGGTGATGCGCCCGGGTGAGTCCGGCTTCGGCGGCTCAGGCGCATCGGAATGCGCGAGACTTTCCAACCCCGCTGGCTGAGCGTCGTCCCGCCAGGCGACCACCGTGGAGACGGTTGTTTCGGGCGCGAATTCCGCGTCGTGAATCAGGAGATCGGGCCGATGCCGCTCGAGGACGGCTTCGATCTGCGGCGGAGCGAACTCGGTGTTGACGAACAACACGTCGGCACCGAGGCGACATGCCGACAGGGTTGCTTCCAGGAAGCCGCGGTGGTTCCGGCACAGTACGGCGACCTTGCTCCCGGCAACGATGCCGTACTGGGCGTGCAGGCCGGCCGCGATCCGCTCACAGCGGCGATCCAGTTCGGCGTACGTGAGGCTGCCTTGCTCGTCGATCACCGCAGGCCGATCGGGATACCGGATCGCGGCAATCACGCCGAGCGCCGCCATCGACTGACCCCACTGCCGCAACGCCCGCTCGATCGCAACCAGCTGCGACGGCCGCACCGACTTCCAGACGCCCGACTTGATGAGTGCGACCGACACCCCACCAACCTCCGTCGCCCCCTGCACCAGCCACTCCGGCGGCCGCATCGGCCCAATCGGTCGCATCGTCCTCATTGCTCTCCCCGCTCCTCCTGCTTGTCGCGCCGCCGCTTCGAGGTCCTGCTACTGAGCCGGAAGTAGAGCTCGAAGAGGCGGTCGGTGGGGACTCGGAACAAGTTGCCGAAGGCGTCGGCTGGGCGGACTAGGGGTGGAGTGATGTTGTGCGGGCGTACGGCGACCGCCGTACAGACCTGATCGGCGGCCTGCTCCGGCGTGAGCCCGGGCATCTTGTTCAGCAGCGCGGTCGGCGCGCTCATCCGGGTGTGGACGAGGCCCATGTAGACCGTCGACGTGGTCACCCCATCGCCCCGGATCTCCTGCGCGACACACCGCAGCCAGACGTCGAACGCGCTCTTCGACGCGAGGTACGCCGACCAGCGCGCCAGCGGCGGCGTGCGGACCCCAGCCGTCGACACGTTGACGATGTGGCCGGAGCCGCGTTCGCGCATCGACGGCAGCAGTTCGAGCACGAGCTTGGCCGGGCCGAGGTAGTTGATCGCGTTCGTCCGCTCGATGTCGTGGAACCGTTGGTACGAGTCCGCGACCGACCGCCGGATCGACTTGCCGGCGTTGCTCACCAGCGCATCCACGCGCCCGTGCTCAGCCAGGACGGTCTGCACCAGCTCCTCGACCGCCGCCGGGTCGGCCAGATTCGCGGGATAGGTGAACGCCTGCCCACCAGAGCCGCGGATCTCATCCGCCACCAGCTCGAGCTGCTCCGCTGTACGCGCGACGAGCAACACAACCGCGCCCGCCCGCGCCAACCGCCGAGCGGTCGCCTCCCCGATCCCGTACGACGCCCCGGTCACCAGGACGACTTGGCCGCGGACGGCCGCCTCGAGACGTTCGTCGGCGATCCGCGTCCGCCCTTGGACCAACGCGACAAGCAACCCCCACCCGGCCGGCCGCTTTGCACTCGCCATGCCCCGACATTACCCGCAGGTAGCCCGCATGGGCAGGGCCGATCGTTGGGGACCGCGGAGTCTAGGCTTTGAACAGCTCGACGATTCCGCCTCGTTCGCGGCTGTCTGGAGCTACCGGGGCGGTGCCGCTCACATCACCAGAGGAGACCGTGTGACCGAGCACGACTCACATCACCTGCTCGATCCCGCCGGCGGATTGCCGGAAGCTCTTCCACCGTGGACAGGGCGGGACAAGCTGCGGATCACCAGGGTTCGGCCGATCGTCACCGCACCGGAGGGGATCCCGCTCGTCGTCGTCCGGGTCGACACCTCCGACGACGGGCTGTACGGGCTGGGCTGTGCAACGTTCACCCAGCGGTTCGCCGCAGTGGCCGCCGCGGTGACCGAGCACGTCGCACCCTTGGCGATCGGACGGCACCCGGCGGACATCGAGGACATCACCCGGCTCGTGCACTATTCGTCGTACTGGCGTGGTGGACCGGTGCTCAACAACGCGCTGTCCGGGTTGGACCAAGCGCTGTGGGACATCGCCGGCAAGCGCGCGGGGATGCCGGTTTACGAGCTGATCGGTGGTCGCAGCCGGGCCGGTGTCGAGGTGTACACGCACGCCGCCGGGCCGAGCATAGACGTCACCCTCGACCAAGCCGAGCAGCTACGTGCTGCCGGCTACCGCAACATTCGGCTGCAGGTCGGCGGCAAGGGTCCCGGGACGTACGGCGCACCCGGCACGCTCGGCGGATACCCTCGCTCACCGCATCGGGACGGCTGGGAGCCAGAGGAGTACCTGCGCGAGGTCCCCCGGCTGTTCGCGGCCGCACGCGAGCGGCTCGGCGACGACATCAACCTGATGCACGACGTGCACAGCAGGCTGACGCCGAAGCAGGCCATCGTGCTCGCCCGCTCACTCGAGCCCTATCACCTCGCCTTCCTCGAGGACGTGATCGCGCCCGAGCTCTACCACCGCCTGCCCGAGGTACGCGCGGCGTCGCCGATGCCGCTCGCGGTCGGCGAGCAGATCGGCTCGGTCACCGACGCGGCCCGGTTGATCCGCGACGGTGGAGTCGACCTGCTCCGGCTCCACACGTCAGCGGTCGGTGGCCTGACACCAACGCGCAAGCTCGTCGCGATGGCCGAATTGACCGGCGTCCGGACGGCGTTCCATTCGCCCGGCGACATCACGCCCGTCGGCGTCGCGGCCAACCTCGCGCTCGACGTCTCCACGCCGGCCTTCGGATACCAGGAGTCGCACGAGTACAACGACGCGACGCACGAGGTCTTCCCGGGTACGCCGGTTGTTGCCGATGGCCACTTGTATCCGAGTGACGAACCGGGCTGGGGTGTCGACCTCGACGAGCAGGCGGCGGCCAAGTTCCCGCCGACGTACCACCTGTTCGAGCGCTGGGTCGCCCAGGTCCGCAAGCCGGACGGAAGTCTCGAGGCGCCGTGAGCTAGCCGGCCTCCTCCGAGACTCGTTGCAACCACTCGCGAGTCAGCGTGGCGAACAGGCCGGGCTGTTCGAGCTGGAGGTTGTGGCCGGCGACGTCGAGAACCGCGAAGGTCGCGCGTGGGTAGTGGGGGAGCAGCACGTACTGGTCCTCGAAGCCGGTGACCGAGTCCTGCCTGCCGCAGACGATCAGCGATGGTCGCTGGTAGGCAGGACCGCTCTCCGGCGCGATGGAGAGCGTCCAGTTCTTGCGGATCCGTTCCAGCGCCTCGAGGTCGGCGGCATCGAGGCCTGGCGCGACGTCGGAGCGATACGCCTTCAACGCCGCGGCGGTCTGGACGACCGCGATGTCGGTGAAGTCCTCGCCCTCGGCCAGCGACTCGACCACGCCCGGCTCCGACCGCAGTACGACGTGCTCGGGCACGTTCCGCTGCGCGTTGTCCAGGATCGTGCCGACCGGGCAGATCAGGCTGAGCCCGAGGATCTGCTCGGGGCGCTCGGCGACGAGGCCGCGCGCGAGGTAGCCGCCGTACGACTCGCCGATCAGGACGAATGGTTCGTCGCCGATCTGCTCGTCGATGAACGCGCGTACCTCCGCCATGATCCCGTCGGAGCTGTCGATCGAGCCAGCTGGGGTCTGTCCCATCCCGGGCAGGTCTGGGTAGAGCCGCCGGTATCCCGGCAGGTCGGCGAACACCGGCTCCAGACAGCCGGACATCAACCGGTGGTCCGGAGTCCAGCCGTGCAGCGCAAGCACGGGTACGCCCTCGCCGTGGGACACATAGTGGAGTGCCATGATCGTCGCCTTTCGCCCTGGGATCAGGTCTCGGCAGAAGTTGTAGCAAGCCCCGCCGACAGTTTCTGATCACGGGTTATCGTCGGCTCATGTCGAGTCGAACGCCACACGGTCCCGTACCCGATTCCGCCGTACTGCGTGCCCGGTTGGAGCGCGCCCGGGAAGCCGCGGCCGGCACCGGTCTGTTGATCGCGCCGGGGTCAGATCTGCGCTATCTGCTCGGTCAGGCGGGCGGCTCGTTCGAGCGGCTCACCACGCTCGTGATCCCGGCGGAGGGGCCGCCGGCGCTCGTCGTACCGAAGCTGGAGGCGCCCGGTTTCGCCGACGTACCACTGGAGCAGCTCGGCGTCGAGGTGGTGACGTGGGTCGATGGCGACGACCCGTACGCCGTTGCCGCGGATCGGCTGCGGGGATCGGATCGCGTGGCGGTGAGTGACTTCACGCCTGCGTTGCATGTGCTGGCGTTGCGGGAGGCGTTGCCGAAGGCTGAGCAGCAGCTGGCCGGGCCGATCGTGCGTGAGCTGCGGATGCGCAAGGACGCGGCGGAGATCGAGGCGTTGCGGAAGGCAGGCGCGGCGATCGACCGGGTGCACGCGCGGGTCGGCGAGTGGTTGCGCCCGGGCCGGACCGAAGCGGAGGTCGGCGCGGACATCGCCGCCGCGATCGTCGAGGAGGGCCACGCCGCGGCCGACTTCATCATCGTCGGCAGCGGGCTGAACAGTGCGAGCCCGCATCACTCTGTGTCGGACCGGGTGATCGAGGCCGGTGACGTGGTGGTCGTCGACATCGGCGGACCGGTTGCCGAGGGCTACAACTCCGACTCGACCCGGACCTACGCCGTCGGTGCGCCGCGCGATGCGGATGTCGCCGCGACGTACGCCGTACTGCGGGAGGCGCAGCAGGCGGCGGTGGATGCGGTCCGGCCGGGAGTCTCGGCGGAGTCGATCGATGCGGCGGCGCGGTCGGTGATCGAGGCGGCCGGGCTCGGCGAGCTGTTTATCCACAGGACCGGTCATGGGATCGGGCTCGACGTGCACGAAGACCCGTACATTGTCAGTGGGAACGGGCTGATTCTCGAACCAGGGATGGCGTTCAGCGTCGAGCCGGGCCTCTACCAACCAGGGCGGTGGGGTGCACGGATCGAGGACATCGTCGTGGTCACCGAGGACGGCGTGGAGTCGATGAACAACCGCCCGCACGAGCTGGTCGAGCTCTAACCGGTGCGGAAGGTTTTGCGGTAGGCGAGGGGAGAGACCCCGAGTTCGGAACGGAGGTGATGACGCAGGGAAGCAGCGGTGCCGAGTCCGGCCGATTCGGCGACGCGGTCGACGGACAGGTCTGTCGTCTCCAGCAGGTGGCACGCGTGCCGCACGCGTTGCTGCAGCAGCCACGTGCCTGGCGACTGACCGGTCTCGGCCTTGAAGCGACGACTGAAGGTGCGCACGCTCATCCGTGCGTACTCGGCCATCGCAGGCAGGCTGAGCTCCTCGTCGAGCCGTGCCAGCGCCCACGCGCGCGTCGGCGCGGTGCCCTCGCTGCCTTCGTCCGGTACGACGCGCTCGATGAACTGTGACTGCCCACCATCACGCCACGGCGGTACGACGCAATGCCGGGCGGCGCGGTTGGCGACTTCACTGCCGAAGTCGCGGCGGATCAGATGCAGGCAGAGGTCGACGCCCGCGGCGAGCCCGGCGGACGTGACGATGTCGCCGTCGTCGATGAAGAGGAGTTCTTCGTCGAGCTTCACCTGCGGATAGAGGTCGCGGAACATCTGCGCCCGCTGCCAATGCGTGGTGGCCGGCCGCCCGTCGAGCAGCCCGGCCGCGGCGAGCACGAACGCGCCGGTGCAGATCGACGCGATCCGGGTGCCCGGCCGGATGGTGTCCAGCGCCTTCGCCAGGTCGTCAGGCAGCGAGCCCTCGTGCCGCGGCTGCGGGATGTAGGTGCCCGGAATGATCACCGTGTCCGCCTCGGCCAGCGCCTCCGGTCCGTAGTCCGGGATGAGGCTGAACCCAGCGCTGGCCCGCACCGGCGCGCCCAGCTCCAGCCCGCAGATCCGTACGTCGTACAGCTTTGTCCCGTCGGCGCGGGTCGCCGCTCCGAACACGGTCGGCGGGATGGTCAGGTCGAACCCGACGACCGGTTCGAGGGCCAGAACAGCCACAACGTGAGACGGCGGAGTTGGCATGGCCACATCTTTACACATGTTGGCATTTTGGCCAGTAGTTTGACCCGTGTCGAACCGTCAAACTTGGCGGGTGACGCAGATTGTGGAGAAGAAGACGGCCCGCGTGCACCTGGCCTGGGCGGTCGCGGCGGTCGGGTTCGTGACGTTGATCGGTGCGGCCGGGTTCCGCTCGGTGCCCGGTGTGCTGCTGGATCCGTTGCACGACGAGTTCGGGTGGTCGCACGCGACGATCTCGGCTTCGGTGTCGATCAACCTCCTGCTGTTCGGGCTGATCTCGCCGTTCGCCGCCGCGCTGATGGATCGGCTCGGCCTGCGCCGGGTGGTCAGCGGGGCGCTGGTGCTGATCGCGCTCGGCAGCGGGCTCACCGTCTTCATGACCGCGTCCTGGCAGCTACTGCTCTGCTGGGGTCTGCTGGTCGGCGTCGGCACCGGATCGATGTCGATGACGTTCGTCGCGACGATCACCGGCCGCTGGTTCGTCGAGCGGCGCGGACTGGTCACCGGCATCCTGACTGCTGCGGGTGCGACCGGTCAGCTCATCTTCCTGCCGCTCATCGCCTCCCTGGCCAGCGCCTACGGCTGGCGCGTCCCTGCTCTCGTTGCGGCCGGCACCGCGCTGGCCGTCGTACCGCTGGTGTTGCTCTTTTTGCGCGACTACCCGAGCGATGTCGGACTGACGGCGTACGGCGCTCCGGAGGGCAGCACAGTCGGGCAGCGCGTCGACGCGACTGGGAGCAGCGCACTGCGCGCTCTGACTGCGTTGCGGACCGCCATGCGTCGGCCCGCGTTCTGGATGCTCGCGGGTGGCTTTGCGATCTGTGGTGCGTCCACCAACGGGCTCATCGGCACCCACTTCGTCACGGCTGCGCACGACCACGGCATGCCGGCGACGACCGCTGCGTCGTTGCTGGCGTTGGTGGGCGTGTTCGACGTGGGCGGCACGATCGTGTCCGGCTGGCTGACGGACCGGTGGGATCCGCGGTACCTGTTGATCGCGTACTACTCGCTGCGCGGACTTTCGCTGCTGGTGCTGCCGTCTCTGCTCGGTCCGACGGCTCAGCCGAGCATCTGGGTGTTCATCATCTTCTACGGGCTGGACTGGGTTGCGACGGTGCCGCCGACGGTGGCATTGTGCCGCGAGTGGTTCGGTGTCGACGGGCCGATCGTCTTCGGCTGGGTCTTCGCGTCGCACCAGATCGGCGCCGCGCTGGCCGCGACCGGAGCCGGCGCGATCCGCGACGTACAGGGCAGCTACAACCTCGCCTGGTACCTGGCCGGCGGCTTGTGCGCGGCGGCCGCGCTGATGTCCGCGAGCATCGGACGTCGCCTCGTGACGGCCTGATCTTGTCGGCTAGCCTCGATCTGTGGACATCGAGCCGGGTGAGTTGACGGTCGGGCAGTTGTCGGAGCGCAGCGGCGTGGCGATCTCGGCCTTGCATTTCTACGAGCGGCAGAACCTGATCGTCAGCCGCCGTACGGCAGGCAACCAGCGACGGTACAAGCGGGACACCCTGCGCCGGGTCGCACTCATCCGGATCGCCCAGCGGGTCGGCGTCCCACTCGCCGAGGTCGCGGCGATCCTCGCGCTGCTGCCGGACAACCGCACCCCGACCCGCCAGGACTGGGAACGCATCTCCGAGTGCTGGCAGGCCGAGCTCGACAAGCGCATCCTGCATCTGGAGCAGCTCCGCGACGACTTCAAGGACTGCGTCGGTTGCGGCTGCCTCTCGCTCGACCGTTGCGCCCTCGCCAACCCGTACGACGCTCTGGCCGCCAAAGGCCCGGGTCCGCAGCGCCTTGTCACGGCCGGTGGCGAGCCTTGTCACCCGGGCAAGTGCGCCTGACTTATCCACAGGACGTCCGTCGGGCCGAGCGAACTGGGGGAGCGGGCGTCTAGGGTGCTTGGCATGGCTGAGAACACCATCGCCCTGACCGACACGCGGGCCGAGATCGCGAGCGGCGTGATCCGCGCGATAGCGGGCGACAGCGCGCGGTTGCGCGACGACCAGGAGACCGCGGTCGCCGCGCTGTGCGAACCCAACGCGCGCGTGCTCGTCGTGCAAGCGACCGGCTGGGGCAAGTCGGCTGTGTACTGGGCGGCGACTGCGATCCGGCGCGCGGAGAACGCCGGCCCGACCCTGGTGGTGTCTCCGCTGTTGTCGTTGATGCGCGACCAGGTCGCTGCTGCCGGCCGCGCCGGTCTGCGGGCCGCGACGCTGAACTCGACCAACATCGACGCCTGGTCGAGCATCGAACATGACCTTCGTTCCGGGGCGATCGACGTACTGCTGGTGTCGCCCGAGCGGTTGGCCAACCCCGGTTTCGGGCGGCGAGTGCTCGATGGTCTGGCTGGGCAGATCGGTCTGCTGGTGATCGACGAGGCGCACGCGGTGTCGGACTGGGGCCACGACTTCAGGCCGGACTATCGGCGGGTGTCCGACGTACTGCAGCAGCTCAACCCGAAGACGCCGGTGCTCGCGACCACGGCGACGGCGAACGCGCGAGTGACGGAGGATGTCGCGCATCAGCTCGGGGAGTCGACGCTGGTACTGCGGGGTCCGCTGGCCCGGTCGAGTCTGCAGCTTGCGGTTGTCGATGCGTTGTCGCCGCTGGATCGGTTCGCTTGGGTCATCGATCATCTGCCGAAGTTGCCTGGGTCGGGCATCGTCTACACGCTGACTGTGTCCGACGCGCAGCGGCTGGCCGCGGCGATCCAGGAGGTTCACGGCCGGGATGTGCCAGTCGCGGCGTACACGGGTCAGTTGGAGGCGGGGGAGCGGGAGAGCCTCGAGGACGCGCTGCGTGACAACCGGCTGAAGGCGTTGATCGCGACGTCGGCGTTGGGGATGGGATACGACAAGCCAGACCTTGGGTTTGTCGTGCACGTCGGCTCGCCGCCGTCGCCGGTGTCGTACTACCAGCAGGTCGGCCGTGCCGGGCGTGGGATCGATCATGCGATGGTCGCGCTACTGCCGTCGGACGCGGATGCGGGTGTGTGGGACTACTTCGCGACGGCGACGATTCCGATCCCGGAGAACGTGAATCGGTTGCTGCGTGGGCTGGAGAGCTACGGGCCGGATCAGCCGGCATCGGTTCCGTCGTTGGAGGCGGAGACCGGGCTGCGCCGGACGCGGGTCGAGCTGATGCTGAAGCAGTTGGCGGTCGATGGTGTGGTTGAGCGGGTCGAAAAGGGCTGGGTGCGGACCGGCGCGGACTGGACCTTCGACGCCGCGCATTACGACGGGATCGTCGCCGTACGACGGCGTGAGGCCGACATCATGCGTGCGTACACCCGCGGCGACCGTTGCCTGATGCAACTGCTCCAGGAGTCGCTGGACGACCCCTCGGCCGAGCCGTGCGGACGCTGCTCGGTATGCCTCGGCAAGCTGCCGGATCCCCTGCAGGAGAAGCCGGAAGCGGAGACGGTACAGGCGATCATCCGGTTGCTGCGCGGTGAGGTCCACATCCTCGAGCCACGGAAGATGTGGCCGGGCGGTGCGTTCGGAGCGCGGGGCAAGATCCCGGCGAACCTGATGCCCGAGCCAGGGCGGACCATCGTTTATGCCGATGCGCCGGAGTGGCGTGAGGTGCTGCGTGGTGTGTTCACCGCCGACGCGCCCGATCCGGATGCTCTCGAAGCGTTGAAGGCCGGCTGTGTGGCGGCGCTGTCGAAGTGGCGGAACTCTTGGTCGAGCCGGCCGGAGGTCGTCGTACCGCTGCCGGCTGCGGGGTACGGGCGGTTGACGACAGCGATCGCGGAGCACGTGGCGACGGTGGGTCGGCTGGAGCGCGCCGAGCTCACCGTCGATGCCACCGGCTTCACCGACGATCTGTCATCGGCGGAGGAGGCGAAGGTCTGGCGTGATGGTCTACAGGTGGATGGTGCGACGGCGCAGGCCATCGGTGGCCGTTCGGTGCTGCTGGTCGTGGATGCGAGTTCGTCGCAATGGCCGATCACCGTCGGCGCCGCCAAACTCCTCGAGGCCGGGGCCGGAGCAGTTCTTCCCCTGCTCATCCACCGGCGGCCCTGACTACTTGGCGCCGGCGAGTTCGGGGCTGGATTCGACGAAGGACTTGAGGTCGGAGATGAGCTGGACCCAGCCTTCGCTGATCGACGCGTGGATCTCGCTGCTGGGCTCGAAGCCGCCGTGGATGACGGTCAGCTTGACCTGGTCGCCGACTGGCTCGAGGTCGAAGCTCGCCTTGGACAACGGTTCGGCGCTGGCCTTCTCGAAGACCTCGTCGCTCATCTCCGTGACCTGGGCGAACTCCGGCGTGATGTGGTGCCAGGTGTAGGCGAGCCGCCGGTACGGGTCGTACTCCAGGACGACCTGACCAGGACCGGCCATCGTGGCACCGCCGTACCGCCAGACGATTTCTGAGCCGACCTTCCAGTCGGTCTCCAGCTGGACGCCCCAGTACTCCTGGGTGAACTTCGGGTCGGTCAGTGCCTGCCACAGCCGCTCGGGCGTGGTTTTGATATAGCTGGTGTAGACGAAGTCGTTGCTCATGGTTTCGGCCTCCAGAACCGTTTTGAGGTCGGCGAACAGCTGGACCCGGCGTCGGTCGTACTGGTGGATCCAGCGGTCGGCGATGGCGTTGATCGGCTCGGCATTGAGGTAGTGCAGCTTCTCCCGGCCGCGCCACGCCGTGGTGACGAGGTTGGCGGTCTCCAGGACGGTGAGGTGCTTGCTCACCGACTGCCGGGCCATGTCGAGGCCGCCGCAGAGCTCGCGCAGGGTCTGGCCGTTGTTCGCGTTCAGCATGTCGAGCAGCTGCCGGCGACTCGGGTCGGCCAATGCGCGGAACACCTCGTCGTCCATACGCCTTCCGATCAGGTTAGGCAGCCGCTTGGCTGCATAAAGACCATAGGCAGCCAAATGGCTGCATGTCAAGGCTGGGTGGCGGCTTGACGATGATCTGAGTGGAGGCGGAATCCGGTTGACGGTCGCAGGACGATGGGCGGGTGGAGATCACGAGCTTGGGGTTCCGGACCGACCTGATGTTGCAGGAGCTGTCGGGCAGCGAGGTCCACGACACGGGTGAGTACGTCGTGGTGCGCACGCCGGACAACCCGGCGTTCTGGTGGGGGAACTTCCTGCTCTTCCGTACGCCGTTCGGGCCTGGTGACGCCCAGGCGCGCTCGGAGCTGTTCCGCAAGGAGTTCCCGGACGCGAAACACGTTGCCATAGGCATCGACAGCGTCGACGGTGTGGTCGGTGCCGAGGACGAACTGGCCGCGGCCGGCTTCGAGATCGGGCGCGATGTGGTGATGACGACCGGCGCGGTGGTTCCGCCGAGCCGGCCGAACACGGAGTCGACGTACCGGTTCCTGAGCAGTGACGACGACTGGGAGCAGTTGACCGCGTTAGGCCTGGCGACCGCGACGATGACGGTGGACGCGGCGTACGAGGACTTCCATCGGCGCAAGGTGATGTCGAAGCGGAGGCTCGTGGACGCCGGGCATGGCAAGTGGTTCGGTGCGTTCGGCGGTGACCGGCTGCAGGCGGCGCTCGGGCTGATGTTCGACGGCCGCGGACTGGCCCGGTTCCAGACTGTCGAGACGCATCCGGACGACCGGAACCGTGGTATCGCGACCACGTTGGTGCACCACGCGTCGACGTACGGGCTGACCGCAGGTGGCGCGCACACGCTGGTGATGGTCGCGGATCCGGAGTACCTCGCGATCCGGATCTACCGGTCACTCGGGTTCAGCGACACCGAGACGCAGCTGCAGCTGACCATCCCGTCGCCCTGAGGCCACGACGTGGCAGGGTTGGGGCATGACTGAGATTGGCGTACGACGTGTTGCCCTGATCACGGGTGGCGGCCGCGGGATCGGGGCCGCGGCGGCGGTCGCGTTGGCGGCCGGCGGATGGGACGTCGGGGTGAACTACCGGGTCCGCGTGGATGACGCGCGGCGGGTTGTGAAGGCGTGTGAGGAACTCGGCCGGCGGGCGATCGCAGTCAACGCCGACGTCGCCGAAGCGGATCAGATCGAGCGGCTGTTCGACACGGTGACGGCCGAACTCGGGCCGATCGGTGCCGTGATCAACAATGCCGGCGTGGTGTCGCCGGCCGGCCGGGTGGCCGAGTACGACGCCGCGCGGCTCGAGCGCGTGTTCCGGATCAACTCGATCAGCGCCTTCCTGGTCGCGGGTGCCGCCGTACGGCGCATGTCCACGGCGTACGGCGGATCCGGCGGGGTGCTGATCAACGTGTCCTCGCGCGCGGCGGTCTTGGGATCGGCGAACGAGTACGTCGACTATGCGGCGAGCAAGGCGGCGGTCGACGCGCTCACCACCGGCCTGGCGAACGAGGTGGCGAAAGAGGGTGTCCGCGTGCTCGGCGTTCGTCCCGGGCTGATCGAGACCGAGATCCACGAGAGCGGCCGCCTGGATCGCCTCGGCGCGACCCCGCCGCTGGGTCGCCCGGGCAAGCCCGAGGAGGTCGCGGCCCTGATCGCCTTCCTGGTTTCCGACGGCGCGTCGTACATGACGGGTTCGACCGTCGATGTTGCCGGCGGTCGGTGATCGGCCGAGTTCGGGAGGAGGTGCGGCGTGGGGCTGCGGCCGGTAGATCTGGCTCGGCGGGCCGGGATCTCGACGCAACTCGTGCGGAACTACGAGGCGGCCGGGATCGTGCCGCCGGCGCCGCGGACTGAGAGCGGGTATCGCCAGTACGGCGAGGAGCATCTGTCGGCTCTGCTCGCCTATCGCGCGCTGCAGCCGGGGTTCGGTGCTGAGGTCGCGACCGAGATCATGCGAGCCGTGCACGCTGGTGATGAGGCATTGGCGTATCGGCTCGTGGACGCCACGCACGCCGAGCTCCATGAGCAGCGGCTGGCCACGGACGCCGCGAGTGAGGCGCTTGGTGCAGCCGCAGCCGAGTTCCTCGACGACGCACCGGCGTCGGGTCCTTCGCTGCTGGTGGGTGAGCTTGCGCATCGGTTGGGCGTGCGTACGTCGGCTCTCCGGGTGTGGGAAGCCGCGGGGCTCCTGGCGCCGACGCGCGAGCCGGGGACGAAGTACCGGCGCTACGGTCCGGAGCAGGTGCGTGATGCCCGGATCATCCATATGCTGCGCGAGGGCCGCTACTACTTCGAGCAAATCAAGCCAGTGCTCGTAGGACTCCGCCGTACCGGCAGCACCGAGGCCCTCCGCGCCGCCTTAGCCGAACGCCGAGCCGCCCACGACCACCGCACCAACGCCATGCTCCACGGCGCCGCTCATCTCCACCAACTCATCGAGTCGAGGCAGTCGGCACCTTGAGAAGCCTCCAACCAATTCGCGGCGCACGTGACGGTTGGTGCGTGCACAAGGTCAGTGGGGTAGGGCGAGGTGGGTGGGGTGGGGGCGGCCTCGGACGGTTAGTTGGTCGCCGGGGTGCCAGTGGGTGGCTTCGGTGGGCGCTGATTCGGAGACGGCGGTCATGGAGGCGATCAGGTGGCTGGGGAGGGTTTTGGCTAGTTCGGAGAGGCGGGCGGCTTCGTTGACGGGGTCGCCGATGACGGTGTACTCGTGGCGGCGTACGTCGCCGACAGTGCCGGCGACCACGACGCCGGCGGTGACGCCGATGCCGGCGGTTGCCTCGGGCAACTCGTCGGCGAGGCGCCGGGCCAGCGCGCGTCCGGCCCGCAGGGCGCTTCCGGCTGCGTCCGGCAGCTCGGCCGGTGCGCCGAAGATCGCCAGCGCGGCGTCACCCGCGAACTTGTTCACGAACCCACCCTGCCGGTCCACCTCGTCGACCACGATCGTGAAGAATCGATTCAGCAACTGAACGACCTCGACCGGCGGCCGCTCCGCCGCGAGCTCGGTCGACCCGACCAGGTCGACGAACAGTACGGCGGCGAACCGTTCCTCCCCGCCGAGTCGATCACTGTTCAGCGCCTCGTGCACAACCTCCGGACCGACGTACCGTCCGAATACATCCCGGATCCGCTCCCGCTCCCGCAGGCCGTCGGCCATCCGGTTGAACCCGGCCTGCAACGACCCCAGCTCAGTGCCGTCGAACACCGGGATCCGGACGTTCAGCTGCCCGTCGCCGATCAGCGTCAGCGCATTGCGCACCGATCGTACCGGCGCGACCACCGACTTCGCGGACAACATCGTGAGCAGCCACCCGTTCAGCAACGCAACGAGGCCGAGGGCAAGGATCATCGCCGACAGCCGGGTCGGCGATACATTCTGCTCGATCAGCGCGAGTACGGCGGCCAGCATCAACCCGGCGATCGGCACCCCGGAACCCACCGCCCAGAAGAACAGAGTGCGCGCCTTGAGCCCTGCCGCCAGCAACCGACGCGGCGGCGCCGAATCGGCCAGCGCCCGCGCGGCGACCGGCCGGAGCGCGAACTCGGTCAGCAGATAGGACACCGAGCAAGTGACGATCATGCCGTCGAACATCGTCACCGCGACCCGGAGCAGGTTCTCCGGCTGCAGCCACAACACCAGCGAACTGAAGAAGACAACCGCCAGGAGCCAGAGCGCTACCTCGATCAAGGTGAGCCGCAGCGGGAGCTGCAGAGTCGCGATCTGTTCCTTCCGGGTGGCCGGCCGTTCCTCGTCCACCCACCGAGTAACGCGCCGCGTGAGTCGGTTGCTCCACACGCAGCCCACCGCCACCGCGATCACGAAGTACGACGGAATGACGACCCAGTCGACCAGCTTGAGGCGACCGCTGTGCGCCGGACCCGGCAGCACATACATCGTCAGCACGTAGACTACGACCGCGCCGCCGAAGTTCGTGATGACCGAGGACCCCGTCATCAGGAGGTGCAGCCGATACCGCAGCCGCTGGGGGCTCTGGTCGGCAGGTCCGAGCAGCCAGGATCCGAACGGCCGCCGTTTCAGCACGAGCTCGGGACTGCCGTCGGACACCATGGTCACAGTCTGCTTGACTGGACCCCACTGTCCGCAACCGCCTTACTGCTTGAGCCAGCTGGCTACCGTGGCGTCAGTGTGAGGGTGGTGCTGCCGCTTCGTGCGGTGGTTGGATCCCGATCACCTGATGCCTGGCTCTTACCGTGGCTGCCGTCCTTGGATTGGCGA
>NZ_SLWR01000001.1:1148410-1298168 GCF_004345665.1 Kribbella antiqua | reverse complement strand
CCTGGACCTCACGCCGCAGCGCCAAGTTCGTCGCCAGCTTCGCCTCCTTCGGCCGGCGCGCCTTCCCATCGGCATCCTCCTGGGCCGTGGATGCCCGATAGACCCGACGACGGTGATCGTTGGTATGCGGCACCCGATTCAACTCGCGGCTGATCGTGCCCGGATCCCGCCCCAGGCACCGCGCGATCTCCCGCACACCCTTGTCCGCCGCCTTGAGCAGCGCGATCTCCTCACGCTCGGCGAAGCTCAAACACCGCCTCCGCTGCCCCGCCGTCACCGATGGCATCACCCCGCCACGATCACCGAACCACTCCAGGCCTTTCGTGTGCGACACGCCGGCCGCCGCCGCAGCCTCCTCAACACCCAGCCCCGCACGCACCGCCCTCCAGAACCCGTACTCCAACTCCACCGGCAACCGAGGACGACCACCACGAGCACCCATCACAACACCCCTTCAACCGAAAGGTGTTGCAATCACTCCTTGAGCCCGCCCCACCATTTGACGGGTGAACCCACCAAATGGCGGAAGATGGGGGCATGACGGACAAGGCGGGTGTGGCGGAGGCTGTGGCGGCGCTGCGGGCGATCGGGTATTACCTGGAGCGGGACCAGCAGCCGACGCACCGGGTGAAGGCGTACCGGCGGGCGGCCGACACGATCGCGGCACTCCCCGCAGCCGAAGTACGGGCCCGGCGGAGGGCCGGGACGCTGACCGAGCTGCCGGGCATCGGCCCGAAGACCGAGGCCGTGATCCTGGAGGCCATGGACGGCGCCACCCCGTCGTACCTGGTCAAACTGGAGGAGGCGGCTGGGGCTCTGACCACCGCCGGTAAAGCGATGCGCGCCGAGTTGCAGGCGGATCTGCACCTGCACTCGGACTGGTCCGACGGCGGCAGCCCGATCGAAGAGATGGCCCGTACGGCGCACCGCCTCGGCCACAAGTACATCGCGCTGACCGACCACTCCGGCCGGCTCACCGTCGCGCAAGGGCTGTCCCGCGAGCGGCGACTGCAGCAGCTCCAGGTTGTTGCCGAGCTCAACAAGAAGCTGGCGGACGAGCTGGACGGGTTCACCATCCTGAACGGCATCGAGGTCGACATCCTCGAGGACGGCTCGCTGGACTGCGACACCGAGATCCTGGCCCGGCTCGACATCGTCGTCGCCAGCGTGCACTCCAAGCTGCGGATGGCCGCCGAGCCGATGACCGAGCGGATGGTCCGCGCGATCGCGAACCCGCACGTCGACGTCCTCGGCCACTGCACCGGCCGCCTGATCACCGGCGGCCGCGGTACCCGGCCGGAGTCCGACTTCGACCCCGAGGTGGTGTTCGAGGCCTGCCGCCAATTCGGTACGGCGGTCGAGATCAACTCCCGCCCGGAACGCCTCGACCCACCGAAACGCCTGCTGTCTCTGGCGGTCGAAATGGACTGCGTCTTCTCCATCGACACCGACGCCCACGCCCCCGGCCAACTCGACTGGCAGGTCTACGGCTGTGAACGCGCCGAAGACTGCGGCGTCACCCCGGACCGCGTCATCAACACCTGGGACCAGGACAAGCTACTGGAGTGGGCATCATGAGCGAGCGAAGCGAGTTCATCAGAAAACACAGCGTGCTTGTGCCTCATCCGCGCCCGGAGCGAAGCGAGGACGTGGATGAGTGACCTCGAGAAGGATCCTGCTGAGGTTGTGTGCTCGGGTGCCGGGGGTGGGCCGGTGTTCGAGTTCCTCGAGCCGCGCGAGGTCGTGCTGGGGCGGACGACCAAGGTACGGCGGTTGTTGCCGAACAAGAATCGGCGGATGGTCGGGGCCTGGTGCTTCGTGGATCACTACGGGCCGGACGACCTCAGTCGTCGGGTCGACTCGTACGACGTACCGGGAGAGCGGGGGATGCAGGTGCCGCCGCATCCGCACACGAGTCTGCAGACGGTGAGCTGGTTGTTCGAGGGCGAGATCGAACACCGGGACAGCGTCGGGTCGCACGCGCTCGTACGGCCGGGTGAGCTCAACATCATGACCGCCGGCAACGGCATCGCGCACTCCGAGGTGTCGACCCCGACCGCGCCACCGACGCTGCATGGCGCCCAGCTGTGGGTCGCTCTTCCCGATGCCGTGCGTACGACGGTCCCGCCGGCCTTCAACGCGTACGCCGACCTGCCGACCCTCGACTTCGACGGCGCCCACGCCACGGTGATGATCGGCAGCGTCGCGGGCATCACGTCACCCGCCCCGGCGTACACCCCGCTCGTCGGCGCCGACATCACCATCGACCCCGGCCGCACACTCACGTTGCCGCTCACGCCGTCGAACGAGTACGCCGTACTGATCGTCGAGGGCTCGCTCACCGTCGGCGAACTGTCGCCTGGCTTCGGCGAGATGGCCTACCTCGGCACCGCCCGGGACTCGATCGACTTGGTTGCCTCAGACAACGGTGTCCGCTTCCTCCTGCTCGGCGGCGAACCCTTCGAGGAACAGCTCGTGATGTGGTGGAACTTCATCGGCCGCTCCCACGAAGAAATCGTCACCGCCCGCGAGTCCTGGCAATCCGCGATCGCCACCGCCGGCAACGATCGGTTCCGCATGGTTCCGGGGTACGACGGCGACCCACTGCCGGCTCCGGCGCTGCCCGCTACCGTACTGAAGCCGCGACCGCGGGCGCGGTGACTCGGCGGCGGTAGTAGGCCCAGGTCAGGAGCAGGAGAGCTGGGCCCCAGAGCTGGAGTGGGGCGTAGCAGGCGATCATCAGGGTTTTCCAGGCGGTGGTGGAGAACGGGATGAAGTGGTCGGTGAAGACGTCGCGGAAGCCGAAGGTCCAGATCGCGATCAGGCCGAGCGCGCCGGCGACGGCCGGGATGACGGCGGCGTACGGCGCGACGCGACGGCCGCCGATGACCGGGATCCAGCGGGGGACCACCTCACCCCAGCGCTTGACCAGGCCGAAGGCGGTGAGGGCGACGAGCTCCGAGAAGATCGACAGGCTCACCACGTACACCTTCTGGCCGGTCCCGATGAGGTACGCCGGCTGCCCGTCGACGAGCATGCCCATCGAGGAGCCGCCCACCAGCCCGAGTCGCCACAGCCCGGACGGCAGCGTCAGCAGAGGGATCATGTGGGCAAGGCGGTAGGCCCAGCGCGGTACAGGTTGTTCGGTCACGCCTTCGAGCATCCAGCTCCGAGCCGCCGGAAACCTCACCCCTGAGAGTGAACCGGCTCCCTCCGGAGAGCGTTTCAGAGCAGGTCGTGATCGCGAGCGTACGCCGCCGCCGCGGTCCGCGAGGGAACCTCGAGCTTGGTGAAGATGTTGGTGAGGTGCCGGGCAACAGTCTTGTCACTGAGTACCAACCGCTGCGCGATCTCCGTATTACTGTTGCCTGCAGCAACCAAACGCAAGACCTCGAGCTCGCGCCCGGTCAGACCACCGGCCGTCTCCCGATGCAGCAACTTCTCCACGTCCTGCCGAGCCGGTGTCGCGCCGAGGTCACTGAACATCCGGTAAGCCGACGTCAACTCGCCGACGGCCGAGTCCTCGTCGCCGAGCAGGCGGAACGATCGCCCGACCAGCACCTTCGAGCGTGCGATTTCGTACGGCGCCTGAAGCCCAGCCCACAGCTGCGTTGCTGCCCTGGCCTGCGGCAACGCGCGATCCGCGTCGCCGCTCTCCAGCGCGGCCAGGGCTGAGCAGTAGGCCGCCGACGCACGCAGTCCCACACACCCGAAGTCGGCGGCGATCCCGGCCAACTCCGCGGCAGTCGTCTCGGCCTCATCGACATACTCGCCAGCGAGCAGCACCTCGACCGCTGCCCCGAGCAGGCGCGACCGGTGCACCGGGTCCCGGGTCTCCGCCAGCAGCCGTCGTACCGTCGCGACAGCAGCCGGCACCCGCCCACGGGCGAGCATCAGCAGCGAACGTCCCGGCTGAGGCTCGTACCCGAATCCGGCCGCCTCGTCGTACGACGTCTCGGCCGCCAGATAGTCGCCACGGATCCGCAGCACATCGCCGCACTCGCTCAACGCCAGCCCGGCGGCGGCCTGTGCACCCGACGCCGCATAGCGACGGCGCGCGTCGTTGAACTCCTCCAGCGCGTCGGCGTAGGCACCATGCAGCCGCAGGATCTGACCCCGGTGTACGGCGCACTGTCCGGTGTACGGCACCAAAGCCGGCTGACTCTCACACCACCGCGTCAGTGCTGTCGTCCAGCTGGATGCGCGGGCGAAGTCCAGCACCTCCTGGCAGCCTTCGATCATCGCGCAATACGCGTTGCCCGCGATGATCGGCGACACCTCGCCCGCCGCGACGCCGACCATCGCCTCGTCCAGCAGGGCCAGGCCCTCCGGGACACGGCCGGAGTACATCAGCAGCCGGCCTTGGCAGACCAGGCCTTGTGCCAACAGGTCAGGATCGCCGAAGCGGCGTGCGACCTCGGTGATCTCGGTTCCGATGCGCAGCGCCCCGGCGAAGTCGCCCTGCCCAAGACGCTGGTAGAACTCGAGGATGCGGAGGTAGCCACGCTCGACCACGTCGTCGGGTTGATCCGCCAGCAACCGCAGGGCACGCGCGGCCCAGCCGTTGCCGACCGCCCCTTCTCCGCGGAGGTTGTGCACCATCGCGAGCCAGAAGGCGAACCGGATCGCGCCCAGGACGTTGCCGTCGTCGATCTGCAGGCGATACCCGCGTTGCAGTGCGCGGATGCAGGCGTCGTGGTCGCCGATCAGGTACGCGGCGGTGCCGAGGGCCATCAGGTCGCCCGGGCCAAGGGCGGCCGTCTCCGGCTCACCGTCCGCTGCGGTGAGCTGGTCGTAGGCGACCGCCCAGTCGCGCTGCTCGTACGCCCGGCGGGCGCGCTCCAGATCGTCGACAATCCCCATCGCATGCCCCCTTATCAGCGAGCATGCGCGGTGGATCACGCGGCGGCAAGACTCCGGTTCGACGACCGGGCCGCGATCCGCTTGGCGACGTACGCCGCATCGCGTCCGACGCCGGGCAGCACCATCGAACTGAAGGCGAACTGGAAGGACAGGCCGCAGAAGAACAGACCCGGTGCGCCCGTGACGACGCCGCGCAGCTCCTCCGGCCAGCCGTCGGCGCCGATCACCGGCAGCCGGATCCAGTCGAACGCCTGCTGGAAGCCGGTTGCCCACACCACGTTCGCCACGTCCAGCACCCGGTCGTCGCCGAGCACCGGCCGCCCGTCGCGGACACCGGTGACCCGGTGGGGGACCCGCTCTACCCCTCGCGCGAGCAGGTCCTCCCGCTTGACCCGGAGCATCGGTCCGCCGTGGAAGCGAATCTCCTCCTGAGCCTTCCGCCCGATCGGCGTCCGCCGGGTCACCACGTGCTTGCCGACGAACAGGAAGATGGGGAAGAAGACATGGGCGCCGGGGCTGTCCAGCCGCACCGGGATCTGGCCGGGGTCGCGTCCGCACAGGATCGTCGGGTGGCTGGTCGCGACCTCGTAGGCGATGTCCGTGCCCGAGTGCGACCCGCCGACGACCAGGACCGGGCCGTCCTTCAGCTGCTCGGGCCGCCGGTACTCACTCGAGTGCAGTTGGCGGATCGCCGGGTCGAGATCGACCGCGAAGTCCGGCAGGTACGGCGTCCTGCCGAAGGTGCCGGTGGCAACCACCACGTTGTCGGCGTGGATCGTCCCGGCGGCCGTCGTTACGACGTATCGGCCGTTCTGTGCCTCGAGCGTGTCGACCCGGGTGCTGTTCCGCACCGGCAGCTGGAAGCGTTCGGCGTACGACGCCAGGTAGTCGGCGACCTCGTCCTTGGTCGGGTAGTCCCAGGGCTTACCGGGGAACGGCAGCCCCGGCAGTCCGTCGTACTTGGACGGTGTGTAGAGCCGCAGCGTGTCCCACTGCGCTCGCCACTGGTCGCCCACCCGCGGGCTGCCGTCCAGGATCACGAACGGCCTGCCCCGCTTGCGCAGGTGGTACCCGGTGGCCAGTCCGGCCTGACCGGCACCGATGATGACAGTCTCGATACTTTCGGTGGTCATGCGAGCCTCCGCTCGTCCTGTAACGACGCTGTTCGTACGGCGACCACGCGCGGGCCGGTGCGGTAGCGCAGCCACCACAACAGCATCAGCGCGGACGACACGACGTAGAAACCGTGCAGGGCCCAGATCGGCCCGGGCGGCAGGTGCACCACGTAGATGCAATGGACGGCGTTGCCGACGTTCGCGAGCACCAGGTTCGCCGGGCTGTACGACCTGAGATCCCGGGTCCGGAGCGCCTTGAACAACATCGGCAGGGCGCTCGACGCGAAGAGGATGGTGGACACCGTCCCCGCGAGAAGAGCAACACTTGCGCCAGACATGTCTCTGACGGTAGGGACCGGGGCCTGGTCGCCGCGTCGGACGGAATACGCAATCTGCGTGCGGGAGATCTACGAGGTTTGTCGTATCGGTGGGTGAGACGCGGTCCGGGCCGGTTGACGAATGTCTACTGATCTTGTTGACATTGAGTCATGACCGGCGAGTTGATTCTGGTGCAGCGGCGCCACATCGACCTGCTTCGCGTCGCCTCCCAGGCGTGTTGAAGGTGTTGTGGTCCCCTGCCGATACAGCTCGCGGTCCATCCGCCCACTGTCGCCAGCGGATGGACCGGCCGGTCCCGCAAACGGGTTCGGTCGAGGACACCAGGCTCGACCGGACCAGAACAAAGCAGCGGGCCCCCGCCGGAGTGCACCCGGTGGGGGCCCGCTGTGTTGCCCTTCTAGGCTCCGGCGCCTTCCTGCTTTACACCCGCGACCGCGGTCGGGTCGTCGATGCGGTACTTGCGGGCTGCCTCGGCGGCGACCTCCGGCTTCACGTCGCCGCGCTTGGCCAGGATCTCCAGGGTGGCGACGACGACCGACTCGGCGTCCACGTGGAAGTGCCGCCGGGCCGCGGCCCGGGTGTCGGCCAGACCCCAGCCGTCGGTCCCGAGCGAGGTGTAGTCGTTCGGCACCCAGCGGGAGATCTGGTCCTGCACCGCGCGCATGAAGTCGCTGACAGCAACGACCGGGCCCTTGGTGTCCTTCAGCTGCTCGGTCACGAACGGCACCTGCTCCGGCTCGTCCGGGTGCAGCAGGTTGTGCTCCTCGGCCGCGATCGCGTCCCGGCGCAGCTCGTTCCACGACGTCACCGACCACACGTCCGCGGCCACCGAGTACTCCTCGGCCAGGATCTGCTGGGCCTTGCGGACCCACGGCAGCGCGACACCGGACGCGAGCAGCTGCACCCGCGGCACGTCGTCACCCTCGGCCGTCTCGGTCTCGCTGAAGCGGTAGATGCCCTTCAGCAGGCCCGCGACATCGAGGTTCTCGGGCTCAGCCGGCTGTGGGACCGGCTCGTTGTAGACGGTGAGGTAGTAGAAGACGTCCTCGCCGTACGGCTTGTCCTGGTCCAGACCGTAGCCGTACATCCGGCGCAGGCCGTCCTTGACGATGTACGCGACTTCGTACGCGAAGCCGGGGTCGTAGTGCACCGCGGCCGGGTTGGTCGAGGCGAGCAGCGGCGAGTGGCCGTCGGCGTGCTGCAGGCCTTCACCGGTCAGCGTCGTACGTCCCGCGGTCGCGCCGATCAGGAAGCCCCGGCCGAGCTGGTCGCCGAACGCCCAGAGCGAGTCACCGGTCCGCTGGAACCCGAACATCGAGTAGAAGATGTAGAACGGGATCATCGGCTCGCCGTGCGTCGCGTACGCCGTACCGGCCGCGATCATCGAGCCCATCGCACCGGCCTCGCTGATGCCCTCGTGCAGCAGCTGACCCTGCTGGGACTCCTTGTACGACAGCAGCAGGTTGCGGTCGACCGCCTCGTAGTTCTGCCCGTGCGGCGAGTAGATCTTGGCCGTCGGGAACATCGAGTCCATGCCGAAGGTGCGGTACTCGTCCGGGGCGATCGGGACGATCCGGGCGCCGATCTCCGGGTCCTTCATCAGGTCCCGGAACAGCCGCACCAGCGCCATCGTGGTCGCCACCGGCGTCTTGTCGCTGCCCTTGCTGAGCGGCTTGTAGACGTCGTCACCAGGCAGCTTCAGCGTCGTCTTGGGCGCCACCCGCCGCTCCGGCAGCGAACCGCCGAGCTGCTTGCGCCGCTCCATCATGTACTGGTACTCCGGCGAGTCGGTGCCGGGGTGGAAGTACGGCGGGTTGTACGCGTCCTCGAGGTCCTTGTCCTCGATCGGCAGGTAGAGCCGGTCGCGGAACGCCTTCAGGTCGTCCGAGGTCAGCTTCTTCATCTGGTGGGTCGCGTTGCGGCCCTCCAGCGCCTCGATCGTCCAGCCCTTGATGGTCTGGGCCAGGATCACCGTCGGCTGGCCGACGTGCTCGGTCGCGTTCTTGAACGCCGCGTACACCTTGCGGTAGTCGTGCCCGCCGCGGGGCAGCTTGCGCAGGTCCTCGTCGGACAGGTCGCGGACCATCGCCTGCAGCCGCTGGTCACCACCGAAGAAGTTGTTCCGGATGTACTCGCCGGTCTCGACGGAGTACGTCTGGAACTGGCCGTCCGGCGTGGTGTTCATCTTGTTCACCAGGACGCCGTCGTGGTCCTGCGCCAGCAGGTTGTCCCACTCCCGGCCCCAGATCACCTTGATCACGTTCCAGCCGGCGCCGCGGAAGAACGCCTCCAGCTCCTGGATCACCTTGCCGTTGCCACGGACCGGGCCGTCCAGCTGCTGCAGGTTGCAGTTGATCACGAAGGTGAGGTTGTCGAGCTCCTCGCGGGCGGCCAGGCCGATCGCGCCGAGCGACTCCGGCTCACCCATCTCACCGTCGCCGAGGAACGCCCAGACGTGCTGCTGGCTGGTGTCCTTGACGCCGCGGTTGTGCAGGTACCGGTTGAAGCGCGCCTGGTAGATCGAGTTCAGCGCGGCCAGACCCATCGAGACGGTCGGGAACTCCCAGAAGTCCGGCATCAGCCGCGGGTGCGGGTACGACGACAGGCCCTGGTGGGCGCCGCGGGAGACCTCCTGGCGGAAGCCGTCCAGCTGGTCTGCGGACAGCCGGCCCTCGAGGAAGGCCCGCGCGTACATCCCGGGGGAGGCGTGGCCCTGGATGAAGACCTGGTCACCGCCACCGGGGTGGTCCTTGCCGCGGAAGAAGTGGTTGAAACCGACCTCGTACAGGCTGGCCGCGGACTGGTAGGTGGCGATGTGACCGCCGACCTCCAGGCCCTTGCGGTTGGCCTTGCTCACCATCACCGCGGCGTTCCAGCGGATGAAGGCCCGGATCCGGCGCTCGATGTGCTCGTCGCCGGGGAACCACGGCTCGCGCTCGGGCGGGATCGAGTTGATGTAGTCGGTGCTGCGCAGGGCCGGCACGCCGACCTGTCGCTCCCGGGCCCGTTCGATCAACTTGAGCATCAGGTAGCGCGCCCGCGCCTTGCCGCGTTCGTCCAGTACGGCGTCGAGCGATTCGACCCACTCACGTGTCTCGTCGGGGTCGATGTCGGGGAGCTGGGTGGGCATCCCCTCGGTGATGATGGCTGGTGGTTCGTGTCCGGAAGCCACGGTGTCCTGCCGTTCTCTCTGGTTGCTCTTCCCCGCAATCCTGTCACCTGTTCGGAATGCGTTCTACTTCGCCTTCCACAGGCGCCCGATTCCGGTCGTCCGCGCGTGATCTGAGCGGACACGGACGGTACCCGGCACGCGGATACCGGACACGTCACGGAACCCTCGTGCATACTTGCGCGACGCGGTACGTCACGATGGACTATCGCTACTGATGCCTACCCCCGGGCAAGCGGGGACCACGGAGGAGGACACGTGAGCGCGACCGCGGACCACGCGGACGGCAAGAGCGGTGTGCCGAACATTGCTTCCAGGCTCGGCCTGGAGGCCGGCTGGATCGTGCAGGAGATCGGCTACGACGACGACTGCGACGACACCCTGCGGGACGCGATCCGGGCGATCACCGGGGAGGAGTTCGTCGACGAGGACACCGACGAGGTGGTGGACGTCGTCCTGCTCTGGTTCCGCGACGACGACGGCGACCTGGTCGATGCCTTCTTCGACATCCTGACCGATCTGAAGGCCGGCGGCGTGGTGTGGCTGCTGACCCCCAAGGTCGGCCGGGACGGGTACGTCGACGCCAGCGAGATCGCCGAGGCCGCCCCGACGGCCGGTCTCGCCACGACGAGCAGCCTGACCGTGACCGACGACTGGTCGGCCACCAAGCTGGTGGTGCCGAAGTCGGGCCGGCGAGGCTGAGGTCCCGGTGACCCCGGCCGCGGGCAGCCGGGCACCCGACTTCACCGCCCGGAACCAGTACGGCGAAACCGTCCGGCTGACGGACTTCCGCGGCCGGCGCGACGTCGTACTGGTGTTCTATCCGTATGCCTTCAGCGGGGTGTGCACGAGCGAGCTGACTGCGCTGCGTGACCGGCCGGACCTGCTCGAGCGGGCCGAATTCCTGGCCATCTCGTGCGACCCGATGTTCACGCTCCGGGCGTACGCCGACGCGCAGAAACTGGAGTTCGGCCTGCTCACCGACTTCTGGCCACACGGCGCGATCGCCTCGTCGTACGGCGTCTTCGACCCCAACCGCGGCTGCGCCCTCCGCGGCACCTTCGTCATCGACCGAACCGGCACCATCCGCTGGTCAGTCCTCAACCCAATCCCCGAAGCCCGCAACCCAGACGACTACGCCGAGGCCCTGGCAAGTCTGGCTCCCGACCTCGGGTAGACTTCGCGGTCGGCACTCAGGGTGAATAGCTCAGCGGTAGAGCGCTTCCCTTACAAGGAAGATGTCGGGGGTTCGATCCCCTCTTCACCCACGAGCGACTTGAGCGAGGCCGCGCGCAGAAAGCGCGCGGATCTCGCTCGTCGTGTCTTCTGAGGTCGCACCACCCCAAGACCCCGGACCCCCGGCTGTGGTGGCCGTTGGTCCCTCCCAGAATCACGCGAAAAACCTCCTAGGTCGCGGGTGGTGGCGCCGAGGAGAGGGGCCGGTCCGGTGATCGGACAGTGCGGGAGACGGCGTATCCGGTACCGGCGACGTTCGTTGTCCCCGGTACCGGCGGCTGCGCGAATTCTTAACCTTCGGCTGTTGAGAACTGACTCCTCCAGGGCAGGTTGTGGCTGGTAGGGTTCACGGCTGTCGGTCGGCGCGATGACGCACCGGGTCCACCCGGTGACGGCATCGGTCCGGCAGGCACAACGGGGCTTGTCGTCGGTGAGAGCGAGGCGGGTGTGCCCTGAGCCCGGCTCCGTCCAGTTGGGGAGGCGCGTGTCCGTGGGTCGTCGCCAACCGGCTGGCGCCGCCATTGTGCTGGCCTGGCCGCATGACGTCGTACGGACGCACTCCGGCAAGCTGTCCGTGGTGGTGGGACCGGAGTGGTGAGGAGCGGCGTGGACCGGCCGGCGATCAGTACCGGACCGGCCCTGATGATTCCGGCCGGGTACCCGCGAGACCTGCCGAGCGCGTTGCTGCGGGCCGCCCGTGACTTCGGCGGCGCCGGCGTGGTCGAGATCGGCCCGGACGGCCGCGAGACCCGGCTCGACTTCCCGACCCTGCTCGAGCTCGCCGCGCGGATCCTGGCCGGCCTGCGCGCGAACGGCGTACGCGCGGGCGACCCCGCGGTCGTGCACTGCACCGAACCGGTCGGTTTCTTCGCCTCCTTCTGGGCCTGCACGCTGGGCGGCATCCGCCCGCTGCTGATGGCGCCGAGCCCCGACGGCGACCGCACCGAGGCCGGCCGCGAGCGGCTCCGCAAGGTGACCGACCTGCTCGGCTGGACCGTGCTGATCGGCCGGCCATCCGACCTCCCGAACGACCTCGGCCTGCCTGTCCTCGATCCGGACGCATTGGCCGGTCACGAGCCGACCTCGGAGTTCCACCGGCCGGCCGCTGACGACGTCGCCGTACTGATGATGTCGTCGGGGACCACTGGTACGCCGAAGATCGTGCAGCTAACGCATCGCGGCCTGGTGGAGTTCGCCGCCGGTACGCCGGCGATGCTGCCGGTCCGGCCGGGGCAGACGACGCTGAACTGGCTGCCGCTGGACCAGAGCGGCGCGTTCTTGCTGTATCACCTGCTGCCTGTGTTCACGGGCTGCACGAACATCCACGTCAACACCGGCTGGGTGCTCGCGAACCCGCTGCGCTGGCTCGACCTGATGGACCAGCACCGGGTGAACCACTCCTGGTCGCCGAACTTCGGCTACCGCCTCGCCACGCAGGCGATCGCGGGCGAGCCGGACCGGCATTGGGACCTGTCGGCGTTGCGCAGTCTGGTCAGCGGCGGCGAGCAGATCACCGTGCCGGTCATGTCGGAGTTCCTGCGCGTGACGAACCGCTTCGGCGTCGTACCGGAGACCTTCGTCGCGGCGTGGGGGATGACCGAGACCGTCACCGGGATCACGTTCGCGCGGCCAGGGCTCACGCCGAACGTGCACCGCGTCCGCATCCCACCGACCGGCGTCATCGAGTGGGTCGACCAGCGGACCACGACCGGCAAGGTCGCGGTCGCCCGGCCGGGCAAGGCGCGCGCTGAGGCGCCGGGCGTGCTGAGCCTGGTGTCGGTGGGTGCGCCGGCGCCGGGGACGACCGTACGGATCGTTGCTCCGAACGGCGCCGTACTGCCCGAAGGGCGAATCGGACAGCTGCAGATCGCGTCCGCGCGGGTGACGCCTGGCTATCTGGGCAACCTGGAGGCCGACCGGGCCGCGTTCCCGATCGGCAACTGGCCGGCCCGCAAGTGGCTCGCGACCGGCGATCAAGGCTTCATCACCGGCGGACAGGTGGTCATCACCGGCCGGGACAGCGAACGCATCATCATGTCCGGGAAGCTGTACTACGCCCACGACATCGAGACGGTCGCATCGACAGTCGTCGGCGCCGAGCACGGCCTGGTCGCGGCATGCGGCGTCGCCGATCCGGAGACGGGGACCGATCGGCTGGTCGTGTTCTACGCACTCACGCCGGAGTCGATCCCGGGGATGGACCAGGCGATCCGCAGCCTCGTCCGCGGCCGCCTCGGCCTCGACGCGGAGGTCGTCGGCGTGCCGCGCCGCGACTTCCCGACCACCCCCGGCGGCAAGATCCTCCGCCCGCTCCTCAAACAACGCTGGATCGACGGCACCCTGGAGACACCTCCCCACCCGTACGTCGAACCAGCCGGCGCCAGCTCGTACTCCGGCCCAGCCGGCGAGGGCCCGTACGACGACCCCGCCGACACGCTGATCTCCGCCGAACGGGGTGCCGGCCCTGCCGTCGTCTCGCCCGAAGACGACCCAGCCGAACGCACCGCCGAGCTTCCCGTCGTCCGCCTCGCCTGGCAACGCACCCTCCAGCAATCCATCCCCACCCCACCCGAACGCCCAACGCTTGGCGCCAACCGCCAAACCCCACCCCCGACGTCGGACCCGCTCGCCCCCGACGCCCTCGCTCCCGATGCTGAGCAGGCAGGCACGGCAGATCCCGAGGTCGTGCAGCAGCCGGGCGTCGCCGAGTCCGGCGTACTCGCGGACTTTGCGCCAGCTCAGCCCGAAGACGCCTACTTCGACAGCTCGGCGTTCTCCCGCAAACCCACCGACGAGCTCGCCGGCCCCGAGCCGCACCCGGCCGAGACCGGCTCCGCGCAGCCCACACCCGACGACCCCGACGCCACCACCCAACTCCCCGCCCTAACCCCCACCCGCCTCGCCCGACTCGACCCTCCGGCAAACCCCGACCCGACCGCCAAGCCGGAGCCACTCGAAGACCCCGAACCCACCGCCAACGCCGAGCCGCTCGATGAGCCCGAGCCGACCATCGAGCGTAAGCCGGTCGTCGGCGCGGAGGCCGCTGAAGCAACTGCCCAGCCGGCCGCCGAAACCGACTCGCAGGGGGAAGCGCAGCCCGAGGCAACCGAGGTCGAGCCGCCCGCAGAACCTGCCTCGCCTGCTGCAGCCGGCCTTGAGACCGCCGAGCCCGACCATATCGCTAACGCTGCAGAGGTAGGCGAGCAAGAGCCCGAGTCGTCTCCCGGCTCCGAGCCGCATGCAGAACCTTCGGCGACTGCCGAGGTGGACCCTGACGCGATTGCTGAGTCCGGGGTGGTCGCCGACACGGAGTCGGCGCCCGAGGACGTCGCCGAGGCTGTCGAGGTTGCTGAGGGAGAGCCAGAGTCGACCGTCGGGGCCGAGGCTCCCTCAGGACCTGCGGTGACTGCTGAGGCCAGGGCTGGCGCTGTCGTCGAGCCTGCAGTGGTCGGCCGACCCAAGCCCGTGACCATCGGCAACGCAGAAGGCTTCATTGGCCAGGCGCCAGCGTCAACCGCCGCCACCGAGGAGCCCCCTCAGCCCGAACTCGTCACCGACCCCGACCCCGAGGCCGATTCGGCCAGCGAGCCTGAGTCATCCACTGAGCCTGAGCTGGCACCTGAGCCTGCCGATGATGATGCCGAGGGTGCAGGACTAGGTGACCAGCCGGCGGCCGCGGCTGAGTCGCTCGCCGAAGCAAACGCCGAGCCAACCGACGCAGCCCACCCCGAGGCGATTGCCGACGTGCAGGCCGAGCCGACTGCCGACGTGCAGGCCGAACCTATTGGCGCAGTGCACGGCGAGGCGACTGGCGACGAGGAGTCTCGGGCTGACGTCGTACCAACCGGCGATATCGTGTCCGGGCCTGCCGCTGAGGCGCAGGTCGCCGACCTTGAAGGCGCGACGCCGGAGTCCGCGGAAGCGGCCGCCGCGGTGGTGGAGCCACAGCCCGAACCAGCCGCCGAGTCTGAGCCGCCGGCGGACCTTGAGCCGGCTGGCGAAACGGTGTCCGCGGCAGCCGCCGAGGCTGAGTCGCTTGCGGAGCCTGAGTCGGCTGGCGAAGCGGAGTCTGAGTCGGCCGTTGAGCCGAGCGCGGAGGAAGACTCCCGCGCAGAACTTGAGCAGGACGGCGAAGTCGCGTCCGAGCCAACTGCCGAGGTCGAGCTGCCCGCGGACGCCGACCCGAACCCCGAAGCTGAGTCTGAGTCCGAACTCGCTGCGGAGGCTGTGCCGAAGGCGGAAGTCGAGCCGGAGACAGGTGCAGTTGCCGAGCGCGAGCGTGAGTCCGACGTCGTTGCGGAGGCTTCGCTTGACGCTGATGTCGAACCGGAGGCTGGCGCAGAGGCTGCTGCGGTTGCTGTGCCCGAACCTGAGGCGGTCGACGAGCCCGACCTGACCGAGGAACACCCGTCGGCCGGGGATGCCGAAGGGCTTGGGGAAGCTGGGCCGCAGGCCGATGCGCAGGCTGAGGCTGGCGTGGAGGCTGGTGCGGGTGCCGAGTCTGAGGCCGAGCTCGTCGCGGAAGCTGAGCCGGTCGCGGAAGACGAATCCGAATCTGGCACCGAGGCTGCTCTGGTTGTCGAGCCAGAGCAGGAATCCGAGCCGCTTGCCGAAGTTGAGCCTGGCGCCGAAGTCGAGCCCGAGTCTGAAACCGAGGTTGCCGCGGTTGCTGAGTCCGGCTCAGAAACGGTCGACGAGCCAGATCTGACGGCGCATGGACAGCTGGCCGCTGACACCGGGATGGCTGCCGATGCCGAGGCGCTTGGTGATGCTGGCAAGACCGGCGCATCTGAGCCTGAGGCTGACGTAGAGGTTGTTGCGGGTGCCGAGCCCGACCTGATCGCGGATGGCGAGGACGCCGAGTTGGCGGCTGATGCCGACGCGCCTGGGGAAGCCGAGCCGCAGGCCGAAGCGCAGCCTGAGTCTGGTGCGTCTGAGACCGAGCTGGTCGCGGAACCTATGCCGGACGCGAGCGTCGGACCGGAGGCCGGCGCGAAGACCGGCGTGGGTGCCGAGGCTGGGGTCGAGCTGGTCGCGGAAGCTGAGTCGATCGCGGATGTCGAGCGCGAGGCTGCGGTTGCCGGAGCCGAGCAGGAGGTGGTTGGCGAGGCTGGGATGGCTGCTGCGGTCGGCGTGGCTGCGGATGGCGAGCTGAGTGCCGACTCGGAGGCTGCAGCTGATGCGGAGGCGCAGGAACCGACTGCGGACGGACGGGCTGAGCCTGAGTTGATGGCTGCGGGCGGATCGGGTGCGGAAGGTGAGCCGGTTGGTGAGGCTCGGCCGGGGGCGGTGGTTGAGCTTGCGGTGGTTCCTGAGGCTGCACCCGCTCACCCCGAGCCCGCAGAACCCGAGCCCGCCGAACCCGAGCTTGCGCAGCCTGAGTCCGCCGAGCCTGCCGAAACCGAGGCCGCCGAAGCCGAGTTTGCCGAAGCCCCCTCCGCCGAGCGGGTCCAGGCCGAGGTTGCTAGTGGTGAGGTTGTGCCGGCTGCCAAGGTCGCCTCGGCCGGCGAGCCTGAGCCGGCAGTCGCGCAGGCGGCTGAGCCCGCGGTTGTGCAGGCGGCTGAGCCGGCGGTTGTGCAGGCGGCTGAGTCGAAGACGGCTCCGGGTAAGCAGCGGGGCAAGGCCAAGACCGTTGAGCCTGTCGCTGTGGTCGGGTTGGCTGGGCGGTTCCCTGGGGCTGAGACGCTGGAGCAGTTCTGGGACAACCTCGTTGGTGGCGTCGAGAGTATCCGGCGGTTCACCCCCGACGAGGTGAGTCAGGCCGGCGGGCATCTGGACGACGACCAGATTGCAGTCAGCGGTGCGCTTGATCACGTGGAGTCGTTCGACGCGAAGTACTTCGGCCTTAGCGACCGTGAGGCCGAGCTCATGGACCCCGCGCAGCGGCTGTTCCTCGAGGTCTGCCAGCAGGCGCTCGAGCACGGCGGCTACGCCGGCACCGCCAGCCGTGTCGGTGTGTTCGCCGGCTCCGGCATGAACCTCTACGCCCAGCAGGCCCAGCCGCGCGACTCCATCGCCACCCGCGTCGCCTACCGTCTCGGCCTCAGCGGGCCCGCGATCGGCGTCCAGTCCGCGTGGTCGTCCTCGCTCGTCGCGGTCCACCTCGCCTGCCAGGCGATCAGGTCCGGTGATGCCGATCTCGCGCTCGCCGGAGCGGCCGCCGTACAGGTGCCTCAGGCAACGGGTTATCGGCCGGCGCCGGAGTCGATTCTGTCGCCGAGTGGCAAGGTACGCGCGTTCGACGCCGAAGCCGACGGCACGGTCGGCGGGAACGGCGTCGCCGCCGTACTGCTGAAGCGGCTCGACCAGGCCGTCGCCGACGGGGACACCGTGTACGCCGTGATCCGCGGCTCGGCAGTGAGCAACGAGGACGCGCCCGCGGGCAATCAGGTCGACCTGATCGAGCGGGCGCTCGAGCGCGCCGGGTTCGCCGCGGACTCGCTCAGCTACATCGAGGCCAACGCGATCGGCAGTGCCGCCGCGGATTCGGCCGAAGTGAAGGCGCTGACGACGGCCCTGCGCCGGCACACAGACAAGGTCGGCTTCTGCACGATCGGCTCGGTCAAGCCCAACATCGGCCACCTCGACAGCGCCGCCGGCATGGCCGGTCTGATCAAGACCATCCTGATGCTCCAGCACCGGACGCTCGTCCCGACGATCAACTACACCAAGCCGAACTCGGCCCTGAAGCTTGCCGACAGCCCCTTTGTCATCGGCTCCGACGTACGCGAATGGGAAGCTGGTACGACGTTGCGCGCCGGCGTCAGCGCACTCGATGCCGGCGGCACCAATGCGCACGTCATCCTCGAAGAGGCGCCGCGCCAGATCCGCCGCGGCGACGACGGCCCGGTCGTCCTGCCGCTCTCCGCACCCGACCCGGACGCGCTCGCCGACCTGGTCGAACTGTTCCGCACCGACCTCGACCACGGCACCGGCCACCGGTTGATCGACCTCGCCGGTACGGCGGCGCTCGGCCGGCCCGCGCATCGTCACCGGATCGCCGTCGCCGGTTCGTCGGAGGCCGAGCTGGTCGACGCGCTCGGCTCCGCCCAGGCCACCGAAGTACCACGCGGCGGACCCGGGCCACTCGGCTATGCCTTCACTGGACAAGGCGCTGCACGTCGTGGAATGGCCGCGGGCCTTGCCGCGCGCTTCCCGGTGTTCCGGCAGGTGCTGGACGAGTGCGACCGCGTCTACGCCGAGGAGTTCGGCGGGAGCCTCAATGAGCTGCTGCTGACCCCGGCTGGTTCGTCGGAAGGCGTCTGGCCGACGGAGACCGCGCAGCCGGCGCTGTTCGCGTTCGAGCTGGCGCTGGCGCGACTGTGGCAGTCGTTCGGCGTGCAGCCCGCGCTGGTGGTCGGCCACAGCGTGGGGGAGTACGCCGCTCTGTGCGTCGCTGGAGCGTTGTCGCTGGCAGACGGCGTACGGCTGACGGCCAAGCGCGGCGAGCTCATGCAGCGCGGCACCGTGCCTGGTGCGATGGTCGCCGTACGAGCGGATGCCGACCGGGTGCGGGAACTGGCGCAGACACCGGGTGTGGAGATTGCCGCAGGCAACGGTCCGCAGTCGTTCGTGCTGACTGGATCGTCCGAGGTGATCGTCGGGCAGTTGGCCGCACAGCTGGACCAGCTGCAGGTCGCGTGGCAGCGGTTGGATGTGGATCGCGCGTTCCACAGCTCGTTGGTCGATCCAATACTGGCGGACTTCGCGGCGATCGTTTCGCAGATCACGCTGAAGCCGCTGCGGACGCCGATGGTGTCGAGCTGGTCGGGCGAGCTGCTCGAGTCCGGGACCGTGCTGGACGGCGACTACCTGGTCGGTCAGTTGCGGCAGCCCGTGTTGTTCGGCGACGCGGTTGAGGCAGTCACGGCCGCGGGGTGCCGACGATTCCTCGAGTTGGGGCCGGACGCCGTACTGAGTCCGGCGGGTCGGCGGATCGCCCCGAACAGCACCTGGATCCCGGCGCAGCGACTCGGGCAGGACCCGGTGCTCGCGACGATGAACGGCCTTGCGGAGTTGTTCGAGCAGGGCACGGAAATCGCGTGGTCGAAGGTGTACGCCGACGGCGGCCGGGTGCCGCTGCCGACGTACCCGTTCCGTCGGGTGCACCACCCGATCGACCCTTCCGCCGTGGGTACGGCGTCTCGTCCGGCAACGGCCCGGGTTCAGGCGAATGCCTTCGAGCGGGCGGCCCGGGCGCAGGCGGCGGCGTTCGAGCCGTCGAGTGCGGCGGTGAAGAGGATCCCGCTGGATCCGCCGGCCGAGCCGGAAACGGTCGAGATCGAACCCGAAGAGGTCGCCGAGCGGTCGCCGTTCGCGCTGCCGGCCGAGACGCATCAGGTGGACGCGGACTACCTCGCGCAGGCCGGCGTGCTGTCGGGTGACGAGGTGTCGGCGGAGCGGTACCGCGAGTCGCTCGACGCGGTGCTGGACCTGACCTGCGAGGAACTGCACCTCGATCCGTACGACCTGACCGTCGATCACACGTTCGCCGAGCTCGGCGCGACACCGGCGTCGATGGCACCGGTGATCGAGCAGATCAACGCCCGGTTCACCGTCGAACTCACTCCGGACGACCTGTTCGCCACCCACACCACGCCGCACAAGCTGGCAACCGCGGTCGCCGTCCAGACGCCGAAGGCGGAAGCCGAGGAGGTTGCCGAGAGCATCGAAGCGCCTGAAGAGCCTGCTGTGGTTGAGGTTTCGGCACCGGTTGCCGAGAGCACCGAAGAAGTTGCCGTCGAAGAAGAGGCTCGGGACGCGCGGTCGGCCTTGGCTGTGCTGGGCTCCGGCCTGGCCGAATTGGCTGCGAAGGTTGACGAAGCCGCCGCCGCGACCAGCGTGGCCGAGCTTCCCGGCACCGGAATGGCCGCGCTGATGTCGCAGCAGCTCCGGGTGGCAGGCCAGTTGGTCGACGGCGTCACCAAGCTGATGCGCGAACAGCTTGCCCTCCTCAACGAAACCGCCGCCGCGGAAGAGGAGCACGAAGCGCCACAACCAGAAGCGCCGGTTGACGAGGAGCGTGAGCAGCGCCGCCGGGACTTCGAGTACTGGGATCTGACGCTGGCCGGAGCCGAGCCCTTGGTACTGCCCGCGGATCACGCTCGCCCCGCGGCCACCGACGAAGTTGCCTCGATCAAGCAAGAGTTCGACGCCGAGCTCGGCGACGCGGTCTTCGTGTACAGCCGGGAGCGCAAGCTCAGCCCACTGATGACGATGCTCGCGGCCATCGGCACGGTCCTGGGCCGGTTCGCGGCGCAGGACGACGTGACGATCGGCTCCGCGCTGATCCGCCCGCAGGGTGACACCTCGACCGCGACCCAGCGACCCCTCCCGCTCCGCCTCGACCTGTCCGGCGAACCCGACCTCGGCGAGCTCGCTCACCGGGTCCGCGACATCACCACCGGCGCGTTCGACCACGCTGGCACCGACCTCGCCGTACTGGAGCGCGACCCGCTCTTCCAGGTGCTCGTGGAGTTCGAGGACGGCGAGCAGGAGTTGCCGGAGTCGCTGGATCTGCGGCTCCGCCTCACCCACCACGGCGCCGGCATCACCTGTACGGCGGACTACCGCTCCGGCCTGTTCGAGCAGAGCACGATCGAGCGGCTCCTGGCCTACCTGGAAGCGGTACTGCGTCGCGCCACGACCCAGCCGCACCTACGCCTGCCCGACCTCATGCTCCCCATCGAGTCCGACCTGGAGACGCTGCGCGAACTCGAGGGTGAGGTCGACCCCACCGGCCCGATAGGCCGAGTACGGCGGAACGCGGTGGTCGCCGGCGAGCTCAGCGGACTGCACACGCTCTTCGAGCAGCAGGTCGCTCGTACCCCTGATGCGATCGCTCTGGTCCAGGGCGATCGTGAGCTGACGTACGCCGAACTCGATCGGCGCTCCAACGCGGTCGCCTGGCAACTCGTTGACCTCGGCATCAAGCCTGGACAGCTGGTCGCCGTACGAGTTGCCCGGGGCACCGAACTGGTTGTTGCCGTGCTCGCCGTTTTGAAGTCCGGAGCGGCGTACCTGCCACTGGATCCCGGTGTGCCGGAGTCGCGGTGGGGATTCATGGTCGAGGACTCGAACGCGGTCGCGCTGGTTGGGGACGACGCCGCGCTGGCAGATCGGCTCGGGCTGCGGCTCGTCCCGGTCGCGGCGGGGGACGGGGATGCGCGGGCGCGGCAGGCGCCGCCGGTCCGGGCGGCGGCCGATGATGTTGCCTTCTGCATCTACACGTCCGGTTCGACCGGGAACCCGAAGGGCGTCCTGGTTCCGCATCGCGGACCGGTGAACCTGGTTCGGCACTACCTGCAGACCCGGAGTTCGCTGCGGACGTTGCAGTGGACATCGTTCGGGTTCGACGTGCATGTGCAGGAGATGTTCACCACGCTCGCGTCGGGTGCGGCGCTGGTGCTGATCGGCGAGGACGACCGGTACGACCCGGACGCGGTGATCGCGGCGCTACGTGATCACCGGGTCGAGCGGCTGTTCATGGCGTTCAGCCCGCTGACCGCGCTGCTCGCGACGATGCGCCGGCTGCCCGAACTGCCGGCATTGCGCGAGATCGTCGCGGGCGGCGAGGCGATGGTGCTGACGCACAAGGTGCGTGACTTCCTGGCGGCGCATCCGGAGTGCCGGCTGTTCAACGAATACGGTCCCGTCGAGGCCTCGATCGTGACCACGATCCACGAGGTGGACCCGGCCGAGGACCGGCCGTCGATCGGGCGTCCGGTCGACGGGGTCGTCGTACGGCTGCTCGATCAAGCGTTGCGGCCGGTGCCGGTCGGCGCGGTCGGGGAGATCCACCTCGGCGGCGCGGCCGTTGCCCAGGGCTACATCGGACGACCGGACGAGACCGAGCGGATGTTCGTGCCGGATCCGGGACATCCGGGCGGACGGCTCTACCGCAGTCGTGACCTCGGCCGGTGGCGCGTTGACGGCACGCTGGAGTACCTCGGCCGCGCCGACGACCAGGTGAAGATCCGCGGCCACCGGGTCGAGCCGGGGGAGACCGAACACGTGCTGGCGGATCAGCCCGGTGTTGTCGACGCCGTGGTGATCGCGTGCGCTGATCCGGCCGGTGACACCTGCCTGCTCGGGTACGTCGTACTGGAGGACAGCGACCCCGCCGTACTGGCTCGCCTGATGCTTGACCTGGGCAAGGAGTTGCCGATCTACCTGGTGCCGGCCGACCTGATCCCGATCGAGGAACTCCCGCTGGACGACAACGGCCGCCTCGACCGCGCCCGGCTGCCCGAGCCGGAGTGGCTCAAGCCTTAGGTACGTCGGTTCTGCACCGTGGACGGGGGTTGTGTCGGTGGCAGCCCTCCCGCAGTCACCGGCCCACCGTCCACGGTGCAGAACCCTCGACGGATCCTCATCCCTCCTGAGGATCGATCGCGCTCCGAGCCGATCGGCGGAACAGTGATGAGGCACTGGTCACGCCGATGAGCAAGGAGTAGTCATCGGCCTGCCTACCGGAACCTGATGAGGGCTCCGGTAGGCAGGCTGTTGAGGCCGCACCTGCGACGACCGCGGCGGGTGCCGAACCGGCGAGAGTTCGTCCGCGCAGCCAGCCGTGCAGGACGGCGACGCCGCACGAGGCGGCGACGTTCAAGAGCAGGTGCCAGGTCGCAGCCGCCGCACCGCCGAAGAAGAGGGCGAAGAGCAGGAATACCGCGACGTCCATCCAGGACCGATCCTCGGGTCGAGCGTTGCCGTGGGCAACGCTGGCGGACGTTGCCTACCTCACCTGTCTTACGCGCGGGCGGTGGGGAGTCTCCTCCCCACCGCTCACACGTTCCGGCCGGACCCAGGCCCCCCTCGACCGACCGTGGACGGCGTGCCCCCACCCCATCCATCCGTTGCATCGCGTGGGACGGCACGGTCGTTACAGACTTTTCCGCAATTTCGTAAAAACTGCGCAAAGGTGCGCACGAGACCCTTCTCTGTGCGCGGAGAAGTGTGCAGCGACCGTCAAATGATCAACGAACGACCTACGGCGCTCGGGTGGCGGCCGACCGGCGGTCAGGCGACGGCGGACCAGGCCTGGTGCGCGGCGCCGAGCAGGCCGGCATTGTCGAGCTGGGCGGGCTCCACGGTGAGATCGGTGACGAAAGGCAGCTGAGCAAGGCGTTTCACCCATGCCTGCACAGGATCGAACAAGATCGACCCTGCCTTCGCCACCCCGCCGCCGATGACCACGGTGGTGAGGTCGACGGTGACCGCGGTCGCGACGATGCCTGCGGCAAGCGCCTGCGCACCGTCGTCGAAGGCCGCCAGCGCGAGCTCGTCACCGTCGGCCGCGTCGGCCGCGAGTACGGCGGCATCCACGTCCTCGGCGGTCCGCCAGCCGCGACGCTTGGCCCGGGCAACCATCCGCGGCCCGCTCGCGTACGCCTCGACGCATCCGAACGACCCGCACGCGCACGCCTCACCGTCCAGGTCGACCACGACGTGACCGATGTGCGCGGCGTTTCCCGACTGGCCGATCACCGCCTTGCCGTCGACAACCAATCCGCCGCCGACACCGGTCGACACGACGATGCCGAGCAGCGTGCCGACGTCCCGCCCGGCACCGGTCCAGAACTCGCCGAGCGCGAAGCAGTGCCCGTCCACACCGAGCGTCACCGGTACGTCGCCGACGAGCGCGCGTACCCGGTCGACAAGTGGGAAGTTCCGCCAGCCGGTGATGTTCACCGGCGACACCAGCCCGTGCCGCTGGTCCAGCGGGCCGGCCGAACCGATCCCGACCGCCAGCGGCGTGGCGTCGCCGCGGACCCGCTCGATCAGCTCGGCCAGCGCGGCGAACACCTCGTCCGCGTCGCCCGGCGGAGTCATGATCCGGTCCCCGGTCAGGATGCGGCCGTCGGCGGATACGAGAGCGGCGGCCATCTTGGTGCCGCCGATGTCGATGCCGAGTACCGTCGCTGCCTGTTCGGTCATATAGTCCCCCGTCAGTGCCGATGCAGGTTGTCAGGTTGATTGCTGTCGCCCGGGTGCTCGAGCCCGCGGACCAGCTGGACCCGCTCGTGCATCGCCGCATTCAGCCAGCGCGCGAACGCCTCCAGCCGTGCGCTCTGCAACAGCTCGCGATGCCACCCGGCCACCGGTACGGCGGGATCAGCCGGTGGCTCCTCTCCGAGTACGTCGGCCGCGTACGCCAACTGCTCCGCCGGGATCCGCACCTCCGCACTCACGATCCCGGCCACCCGCCGTACAGCATCCGAACCAGCCAGCGCAGCCGCGGTAATAGACCCAACCGCGATCGCCGTAGACACATCGATGGGCTCAGCCGGCGTCTCGGGAGCTGCATCCCCACGGCGCCGCAGCTCGTTGACGCAGAGTTGCTCGGTGATCACAACCTGAGCAACCCACCGCCTCAGCTGGCGCCCCTCCCGACTATCCGCCCGGGGCAGCACACAGGCCGCATCCCCATCCCTCAGCCGCTCCAGCCGCTCATCCAACAACTCCCGCCCCAGCGGCTCCCCGTCCAGATACGCCATGACGTCCGCCGGCGCGACGGGCGCCCGCCCAACCGCGTGCCCGTGACCGTGGGCGTGCTCGTGGGAGTGGGCCACGGCGGTGGGGGCCGTCACTGGATCTCCAGGCGGACGGTGGGGGCGTACTGCGCTCGGCCGAACCACATGACCTTCGGCAGCACCCAGGCGTGCGCCGGCGTGGCGTCCGCCGGTGCCTCGACCGGCACGGCGACTGTGACGGACGACTTCGGCGGTACGACGACCAGTCGCACCGGCTCGGGCAACCACGACCACGTGCCGTACGGCGACGCCAGTTGCAACTCGGCGCGAATCTCCGACGACGTGTTGTTCGCGAACTCCAGCTCGAGCGTCTCCGCCGTACCAGGTGACAATCGCAGGTCCTGGGTCGACGGGGTCACCGTCAGACCGGTCGGACGCCCCGGCTCACCCTCGACCGCACCGGCGCCGTGGTCCGGTGGCTCGGTCGGCGGCATGCCGAAACCGAGCGCGGCGGTCAGCTCGGGACTCTCGCCGACGAACACCGTGACGACATCCTCGACCGCTGTGACGCCGGCACCACCCGCAAGCTCGTCAGTCCTCGTCAGCACACGGGCGGCGACGAAGTACTGGCCGGGTTCGCAGTTCTCCGGAGGACTCACGTTCGCGAGGTGCCGAACGTACCCGCCCGGCTCGAGCCGCAGTGAACGATCGGATTGATCAGTTGTCCACCCGTCCGGGAGTTCGATTGTCAACAATCCTTCGGCCGGACTGTCGGCGTACTGGTTCGCGATCACCATCGAGATCTCGAACGGCTTGCCGGCCGTCCGCGCGACGGTGGGGGAGACCGACATGCTGACCGGCAGGAAGCCCATCTGCGCCGGACCACGATTGTGCAGCCAGTAACGCGCGTACGACGGCTGCGCCAGCTCACCAGCTTGTCCGAGTACGGCGGGGTTGGCCTTGGCGGCACCGTCGACAGTCAGGACGAAGGTGTCGACGGCCGAGCCCGGCAGGTCCACCGTGAAGTTGCCGTCGGCAACCTCGATCGGTGCGCCGGGGTTTTCGAGCAGGTCGGCGTGGTGAGCGCCGGTGATCGGGAGTGCGGAGCTGACCGTTGCCGTCGCCCCGAGACCTGATGCCTCGATCAACCGGATCGTGACGCCTTCCCGCGGGTCGGCCGGGACACCCGACCCGTGGGCGATCGGGTTGCCGGCCGGCTTGAGCGCCGAGACCAGTACGTCGCGTTCCGGGCTGACCTGGAGCAGCGAGTGCGTCGCCGGCAAGGTTCCGTCATGTGCGGTGGTAGTTGCCGCCAGCAACGGTGACGAGAACTCCTGCCCCCGGCTCGGCAGCTGCAACTTCCGCCAGTCGCCTTCGCCGCTCGCCAGCGCGTACCGGAACTCATGCGTCCAATGCTGCAACTGGAACGCCGACCCATCCGGCGCCGACCGCCGCGGCGGATCAATCCAAATCCCCGACGGCCACCCACTGCACGACCGCATCAACGAAGCATGCAGAGCACCGGATGCATCCACTGCAAACCCAGGAAGTCCGTAGGTCAGCAGCGCCACAGTGCGATCCTCGAACTCCTCAATCACCCCGTCGCCGGCAACGGTCGCGGTGATCCTTGCCTCCGCGAGCTCCGCCACCGCGGCGTCAACCGCGGCCCGGGTGGGCAGGACCAGGGCCGGGATTGCCCGCACGTCCCGCACATCGGCGTTCGGCTGCCAAACCTCAGCCAACGCAGTCCGAGCCGGCACAAACACCGCGCCGCCTTCGGCGGCGGAGGCTGCCGCCGTCCCGGCGCCGGCGGCTGGAAGCTCGCCGCCTCCGGCGATGTCGGAGTCGGTTGGGCTCAGCGCGCCCGCCTCCTGCCCGCTTTCGGCAGCGCCGGCGCTGTGCTGGGCGGGGCTGCTCTCCACACCGTCACCCTCGAGCAGCGAAGCTGCTGTGCCGATCAGGATGCGGAGGTCGGGGAGGTTGGAGTCGACCTGGAGGGAGCCGTAGCGGGAGCCGCTGGCCAAGGACGTGGTTGCGGTGACGCCGACGCGGGCCAAGGCGACTACCAGCTCACGAACCTCGGCGGGCTCGGAGTCATCAGGTACGACGATTTCGGCGACCGCGATCGGGCGGGTGCCGATGTGGTTGCCGGCGGCATCGGTCAGTTCGACTCGGGCAGTGGTGCCTAGCCCGAACCAGGTGTTGGCGGGGTTGTCGAGGGTCCAGGGGGCCTGGGCGCTGTCGACGTCGATGAGTCCGAAGCCGCGGCCGACGACGGCGCCGGCGACCTCGCTCAGCGGTAGCGCGCCCGGGACATCGGCAGGGAACTTTACCCGCACCAAACGATCGGACTGCGCGTGGTCCAGGATGCGGGTCGCGAACTCGACCCGGTCGAGCCCGTTGTACAGGGTGACGACGGCCTCGTACGAGATCCCGTCGACCTCGCCGCGGCTGACCACCCGGCTGCCGAGCGGTCCGGCCTGGGTGAACACCTTCGCCGGCGCCCCACCAGAGCCAACCACCGGACCCGACGGGGTCAAGTGCCACGGACCTTCGCCGAAGCGTGGATGGTCCGGGTACTCCTCGTAGACCCGCAGTTCGTTGCCCAGTCCCTTGAGCACCTGCCGGCCGGTCCGATTGTCGACAATCGAGCTGACGCCGCCACCACGCGACGGATCCACCGTCACGCTGAAGAACTCGTTCTCCACCACGGGGGTATCCGACGCCGCACCCCACGACCCCGCCGTACCCGAGGAGCCCGTACCGGAGGCCAGCTGGTACGTCCGCCAGCCAAGCGAAGGCACGGAATCCGCCAGGAACGTGAGCTTGTCGCCCTCGACCACCGACGGAACGTCGACACCAGCATCGTCGACAATCCGCCAAGATCCGGCCGGCACCTGCACGGTGACCAGATCCGTCCGCGTGAACGACAGCGTGTTGGTGACGACGACCGCCTGCGCCCCGAACGCCGATGTATCGATCTGCGCCGCGAAGGCTTCCAAAGACGCCGTACGCGCGGCATCCGCCAGGTCGTGCGCCTCGCGCCACCCGGTGACGAGGTCGATGTAGACCTGGTCCGACTCCGACCCGGTGATGGCGTCGTGGTGAGCGCCGTAGGCGAGCTGCCGCCAGACCTTGTCCAGCGAGGCCTCCGCGAAGCGCCCGAGGCCGAGCAGGTCGGCGTACGTCCCGAGCTTTTCCGCGTCGACCGCCGCGACCTCGGCCGCGCGCTGGGCCTGCTTGGTGTCGATGTACGACACGTCCTTGCCGGTGTAGATCGGGTTCATGTCCCGCGACTGCGGCGACGGCCGCCGGCCGGTCTCGGCGAGCTCCGCGCGTACCCGGTCCATGAAGTGCTTCGTCGTACCGCAGACGAACTTCGGCCACGCGTAGCGGGCGTTCCAGTCGTGGTGCACCGCAGTGATCCAGTTGTTGGGAGGCGCATAGTCCCCGCCGACCGGCAACAGCGCGTTGCGAGTCGCCGCAACCGTCTTCAAGATAACGAAGAGGTTGTACGCCGTATCGCCAGCAGCCTCGACACTTGGTGCGTGCTGGAGCTCCCAGCCCGGGCCGTAGTGGTCCGGCATGTAGTGCGTCAGTACGCCGTCCCCGCTCGGGCTGATCCACTCGAACTCACTGTGGAACTGCATCACCGCGGCAGTGCCCGACTTCGGGTCGCCCCAGGCCTGCCGCAGCGGCCCCCACTGGTGGAACGGCCCACGCGCCCACGCTGACCCGGTCAGCCCGGCCTTGGCGAGATACCCGGGGAACTGCGGGTCGTGCCCGAATACGTCCAGCTGCCACGCGTTCTGCGGGTCGCCGCCGAGGATGTCGCGCTGGTAGCCGATGCCGTACACGATGTTGCGGATCGTCGTCTCCGCGCCGGTCAGGTTCGTGTTCGGCTCGTTGTAGGTGCCGCCGATGATCTCGACCCGGCCCTCCGCGATCAGCCGGCGCAGGACCGCCCGGTTCTCGGGGAAGGTGTCGAAGTACGGCTTGAGGTAGTCCAGCTCGGCGAGCACGAAGCAGTACGCCGGATCGCGCAGCGCGAGCTTGAGATGCGCGTCGACCAGGCTGAACGCGTTGTGCGTGTAGACCGGCCGGGTGGTGCCGTCCGGGCCCTGCAGGTCCCAGCTGGTCGTGTACGCCGCCTGGGTGTTCCACCAGACCGGGTCGTAGTGGAAGTGCGACACCATCACCATCGTCCAGCCCGGCTCGGCGATCACTACCGTCCCGCTGTCCGACGCGGCGTCGACGCCGTCCGCCTGCACTGTGACGGTCGCTTCGACCTCAGCGCCGTACTGCGTCCGGAGCGCCGAAGCGATGTCGAGTGGGACCTCGACGCGGATCGGCCCGTCACCTGGCGGCAGGTCCGCCGTACCGGAGACACCGTCGCCGGCGACGCGCACGGACAGGGCGCCGTCGCCGGTGGAACGGGTCAGTTCCACCCGCAGAAGCTGGCGGGGATCGTCGTCGCTGCCGGCGAACAACTCGGGCGAGGAGACGTGGGCGATCTGTACGGTCACGGCGTCGGGCTCCGTCGAGAGTGGTCAGGTCGGGAGACAACGTTATCCGTAACTGGCCCGGACAGCGAGAGGTCAGTCTCACGATTCCGCGACGAACCCGCAGGCGCAGGCGGAAAAGTTGCCGACCCGGCCCTTGACAACGATCGCCCTGAAAGCCCTCCCCAAAGCTAATAATTAGCACTCCGTGACAGCTCTGTCCCGCCCGCCTGAGCCCCCCACGACCGCCGCCACGCCGCGCCCGGCCTAGGTGCGGAGGCGGACGTCCGGCACTCACGAACTGCGGCGAAGGCCGGCCCGGCGCCGTCGGCTGAGCGTGGCGAGGGCACGCCGGCCGAGGTTGGTGAGTGCCGGACGCCCGGGTCGGGTGTGGTTGGTGAGCGACGGAGGCGGGGGGGGGGAGGTTGGTGGGCGTTGGAGGCCCGGGGCGGGTGGGGTTGGTGAGCGATTGAGGTTCGGATTCGGGTGGCGGTGGGGGCTTGGGCGGGAGAGGGTGTGGGGCATGAGTGATGAGTTGGTGCGGGATGCGGGTGGCGCGTTGGTTGTTGGGTTTGAGGGGACTGTTGCCACCGATGAGCTGCGGCGAGCGGTTGGGGCGGGGCTTGGGGCGGTGATCTTGTTTACCCGGAACGTCGCGGACTCCGATCAGGTGGCGGCGTTGACTGCGACGCTGCGGGCGGAGCGGCCGGATTTGATCATCGCGATCGACCATGAGGGCGGCGAGTTCAGTCATCTTGCCCCGGCGAACCCGTGGCCGCTGGCCTCGCCGCGGTCGCTGGGCGACCTCGACGACGTCGACCTGACCCGGGCGTCCGCCCGGGACGCCGCGGCCACGCTCGCGTCGCTCGGGATCGACCTGATGCTCGCGCCGTCCGTCGACGTGAACAGCAACCCGGCGAACCCGATCATCTCCACCCGCTCGTTCGGCACCACCGCCGACGTGGTGTCGCGGCACGGCGTCGCCTTCGTCGAGGGCGTCCACGAGGCCGGGATCGCCGCCTGCCCGAAACACTTCCCGGGCCACGGCGACGTCTCCGTCGACTCGCACCTCGACCTGCCCCGCGTCGACCGCTCGATCGACGAGGTCAGCGCGGTCGAACTCGCGCCGTTCCAGGCGACCATCGCGGCCGGCGCCGACGTCGTCATGAGCGCACACATCATCTTCTCCGCGTACGACGACCAGCCGGCCACCCTCTCGCATCGGATCCTCACCGGCTTGCTGCGCGAGGAACTCGGCTTCCAAGGCGTGATCACCACCGACGCGCTGGAGATGCAGGCGATCACCAAGACCCGGTCCATCGAGGACGCCGCGGTCGCCTCGATCCGGGCCGGTGCCGACCTTGCCATGATCGCGATCGGCGGCGCGGACCCACGCACCCTCACCGCGCGCGTGGTCGATGCCGTCAGCAACGGTACGCTCGACGCCGGCCGGCTGGCGGATGCCGCCGAACGGGTCCGGACCCTCGCCGCCACCCTCGCGTCCCGGACGCGGAACCCCGGCCTCGACGGCGCCCCGATCCGTGACGTCGCCGCGCGGATTGTCGGCAATCAAACGATCCCGGCTCTCGGCCCGGCACCGTACGTCATCGACCTGACCCAGGGCGTGCACCCGGCCTGGAACCCTTATTTCTCTGGGCTCCCCGAGGTCTTCAGTCGCGTCGCCCCAGCGTCGGATGGCGTCGTCCTCCGCGGCGAACACCGCCTGGGCGGCGGGGGTTCGCAGTCGGGCGACGCGATCGCCCAGGCCGCAGCCGCCGCAGCCGACAGGCCGCTCCTCATCGCCGTCCAGGACGCCGTACGCACGCCGTGGATGCGCGATGCACTCGACCATCTTCTCCAGAGTCGAAGCGATGCCTTCGTCCTCTGCACAGGCATCCCCGAGGACCAGGCGCTCGTCCCCGCCGGCATCGCGTCCGCCACAACCTCCGGTCGCAACGTGATCGTCCTCGAGGCCGTGGCGCGGGCACTGACCCGCTGAGTAGCTAACCCGCTAACCCGCCAGGCCGGATTCGTAGGCCGCGATGACGAGGTGCACGCGGGTGCCGACGTCCAGCTTGGTGAGGAGTCTGCTCACGTAGGTCTTCACCGTTGCCGGGCCGATCTGCAGCTGCCGGGCGATGTCGGCGTTCGACAGGCCGCGCGCGACGAGCCGCAGTACGTCGGTCTCGCGTTCGGTGAGATCGAGTGCGGCACGGCGAGGTGCTTCCGGCGACTGGGGGAACGCCTCGATCAGGCGCCGGGTGATCGAAGGGGACAGCAACGCCTCGCCGTCCGCGGCTACCCGGATCGCCTGCAGCAGCTGCTCAGGCGGCGTGTCCTTGAGCAGGAACCCGGTCGCGCCCGCACGCAGAGCGCCGAACACGTACTCGTCCAGCCCGAAAGTGGTCAGCACGACGACGCGCGTCCCCGCGCACGACGGATCGTTGGTGATCCTGCGGGTGGCCTCGATTCCGTTCAGGACCGGCATCCGCACATCCATCATCACGACGTCGGGTTTGGTTGCCTTGGTCAACCTAACGCCTTCTTCACCTTGGCCGGCCTCGCCGACCACCTCGATCCCGTCCGAGGCGTTGAGCAAGGCAACAAAGCCTGCCCGCACGAGTACCACCGTTGGCCGATGGCCCGGCCGCCAGCCGTCCGTCGAACAGCCCCACCCGCTCCCGCATCCCCGTCAGCCCGAACCCACCTCCGCTCGGCGAACCCTGATCCCGAGGTGCGGAGTTGTCCACTTGTACGACGAGTTCGCTGCTCGACGCTCGTACGGCGATCTGAGCCGAGGCTCCCGGTGCGCGTTTGCGGATGTTGGTCAGTCCTTCCTGGACGATGCGAAAGACAGTCATCCGCACGCTTTCCGGCAGTTCGCCCACGTCGAGGTCGAGCTTCACTGGGCCGTGGGCGACGCGGTGAGTCGACGCGAGCAGTTCGAGCTCGTCGAGTCCGGGGCTAGGGACGAGAGAGGCCTGATCCGCGGGACCGGCGCGCAGGATGCCGAGCATCCGGCGGAGGTCGTCGAGTGCGGTCCGGCTTGCTTCCTCGATCGTGGTCAGCGCGGGGGCGACAGCCCTGTCATCGGGTCCGAGCAGGTGGCGGGCGACGCCGGACTGCACGGCGATCACCGACAAGGTGTGGGACACGACGTCATGCAGTTCACGCGCGATCCGCAGCCGCTCGGCGAACACGGCTCGCTCCGCCATCGCCGCCCGAGTGCGCTCGGCTTCCAGAGCCCGTCGTACGGCGGCCTGCTGCCGCTGCCGGATTCGCCGTACCGACAGACCACCCCCCAGACGAGGCTGAACCCGACCAGCGACACGAGGTCAAGCGGCCAGGACGAGTACTCGGGCGAATCGAGCCGCACCGCAACTGTCACGCCGGCAAGCATCAAGCCAAGGCTGATCAACGCCCGGCGCAGTGGTTGGTAGGCGGCCGCCGCGTAGAGCGCGAAGAGCGTGCAAGCCGGTACGACGCCCTGGGCCCAGCCGAGCAGCCAGATCGTCAGCCAGGCGCCGAGCGAGACGACGAGCACCGTCGCCGGAAACCGCCGCCGCAACACCAGCGGAAGACTGGCCAGTACGGCGAGCCCGGCCAGCCTGAGGTCCGGCGGCGGATACTGCCGCGCATCCAGCGGATCGGGCACCATCACACTCCCGACCGCCAGCACCGTCAGCGCCAGCCCCATCAGCAGATCGATCACCCACTCCACCACGACTCCAGACCCCGGCACCGACACCGCATCGGCGGAGTGAACTGCAGGCGCGGGCTCGTCGGCTCCGGAAGGCTGCAGTGTTGTCGGCCCAGGCGCCAGGGTGGGGGAGAGCGGGGGCAGGTCGGACTGCGGTGGTTGCTCGGCTCGTGGTGTCGGGACCATCCCCGCCCTCCCCGTCGTGGTGCTTGCTCCTCCCGCCCTGTCAGCAGGGTAAGGCCGGAGGCGGTGCCGGCGGGTCCGTCGCGTGGCGGTACGCCGGTTCCGCCGTACGGGGGAACGGGTCAGAAGATCAAGCCTGGTGGCGGAAGGGGAGGTTCGGTCTTGTGGGCGCTGTGGTGGTGAGCGGGCGATCCGATGCTGATCGGGTCAGTTCGAACACCAGGAGGGGACCATGTCCACGCTCACCAAACAGACCACGATCGACAGTACGCGGACCGCAGCCGTCGCGGCCGGGCTTGTCGGCGCGATCAGCACCGCCGCCTACATCTCCAGCGTCATCTTCATGCCGGACATCGACGCGCGGGAAGGCGCGACACACCCGCTCGTACAGGTGTCCGGGATCATCACCGCGCTGAGCTTCGTCGCACTCGCCCTGACTTTGCCGTCCTTGGGCGAGCGGCTGCCCAGGTGGGCCTTGTACGTCGCCGGCGCCGGCTGCGCGTTTGTCGCCACCAGTGCCTGGACGTTCGGCCCGTTCATGGGTCACGTCTCGGGCCTGCTCACCGACGCGCAGGGCGACCAGTTCCAGGACGCGACGAGCGGTTACCTCACCGCATTCTGGCTGCCCAAGGTGGTCTTCTGCGGCGTCGGCTTGCTCGCCATGGCCATCGCCGGCTGGCGTCGACGGACCATCGCCCGACCCGCGTGCGTCGTACTAGCGCTGGCCGCGATCGTCTCTGTCCTGATCGCCGCGTACCCGCCCGGCGCATTCCTGACCGCACTCGCGCTCGCCTGGACCGCCCGCACCGCGAGCGGGGCCGCCCGCAGCGCGACGCCATGACCAGCTCGGGCAGTTACCGCACTCTCGGATCAGGTCCTCCTGGGGCCGAGTTCCAGATCGAGGGCGTGTTGTTCGACGTAGTTGAGGGCGTGGCGTACGGCGCCGACCGACACGATGGCGTCGCCGAGCGGGGAGACGGCGACGCGGGGCGGGGTGCTGGTGAAGCCGGCGAGCTGCTTCTCGATATCGGGTAGCAGCGCGGCCGCGGCTTCGGCGACCGCACCGCCCAGGACGACGAGCTCGGGATTGAACAGGATCCCGAGAGTCGCGACGACCCGGGCGGTACGGTCGGCCACCTGCTGAAGGATGCCGAGGGCAACTTCATCGCCCTTGGCCGCGGCCGCGAACGCCTGCTCCGCGGTGACCGGCCGGTCGCCGGCCAGCTCCCGCAGTACGGTCTCGACGGATGGATCGGCGACGGCCGCAGCCCCTTGTTCGCGGGCGATGCGGGCGATGCCGTGGGTGTCGCCGACGCCTTCGACCAGCTTGAGGAAGACCATCTCGCCGGCTCCACCACGGCTGCCGTGCAGGAGTCGCCCGGAGTCCATCAGCCCGGAGCCGAACCGCTCACCCGCCAGCAGTACGGCGAGGTCGCCGACGTTCCGGCCTTCACCGCGCCAGTGCTCCCCGAGGGCGGCCAGGTTGGCGTCGTTCTCGAGCAGCACCGGCCAGCCGTGCAACTCGGTCAGGCGGTCGGCCAGCCCGGCGTCGAAGCGTCGCCAGAACTCGTCGTCCACCAGGATGTTCCCGTCGCGATCGACCGGCGCCGCCACACCGACTCCGGCCGCGAGGATCCGGCCGTCGGTCAGGTCGGCCGCCGCCAGCGCCTCCACGACGGTCTCGTGGACGATCTCCGTGCGCTCGGCGGCCGTCTTGACGTCGTACACCGAGCGACCGGCCTTGGCGACAGTCTCGCCGCGCAGGTCGGCGAGCAGCACGGTCGTCTTGGCCGCGCCGATGTCGATCCCGAGCACGTACCCGGCGCGGTGGTTGTACTCGAACCGCCGGGACGGCCGGCCCACCGAGCTGTCGTCCCGGCCGGGGTCGTGCTCGACCACCCAGCCCATCGAGATCAGGTCGTTGCAGACCGCGTGCACGGTCGCGCGCGTCAGGCCGGTCGCCTCGATCAGGCCGGTGCCTGTCATCACTCCGCCCTTCGCGAGCACGCCGAGCAGCTTGCCCGCGTTGACGCGGCGCAGCATCGGCGGTGTCGCGGTCGGCGGGGTCGCCGATGGTCTCGCCATGAGAAATATCCCCCTTGACCTGTCCGGGAAGCCGTGCGCAGAATACTGCGGAATCTAAATTTAGAGTCTATATAAACGAGCGGGCAATGTCGCCGCAACAGCCCGGACATCTGGACCCGCCCCTGCCGACCCTGAGTGAGGCTCACATGACCAGCACGCCGACGACCGACCCGGACTGGTGGCGACAGGCCGTCGTCTACCAGATCTACCCGCGCAGCTTCGCGGACTCCAACGGCGACGGCATCGGTGACCTGCAGGGCATCATCAGCCGCGTCCCGTACCTGGCCGAGCTCGGCATCGACGCGGTCTGGCTGAGCCCGTTCTACCCGTCCGCGCTGGCCGACGGCGGGTACGACGTCGACGACTACCGCGACGTGGATCCGCGGCTCGGCACCCTGGACGACTTCGACCAGCTGGTCGAGGCGCTGCACGGTGAGAACATCAAGCTCATCGTCGACATCGTGCCGAACCACACGTCCAACCGGCACGAGTGGTTCCAGGAGGCGCTGGCGGCCGACAAGGGTTCAGCCGCCCGGGACCGGTACATCTTCCGCGAGGGCGACGGCGAAGGCGAGCAGCCGCCGTCGGACTGGGATTCGGTGTTCGGCGGCTCGGCCTGGGCGCAGGTCGAGGACGGGCAGTGGTACCTGCACATGTTCGCGGCCGAGCAGCCCGACCTGAACTGGGAGCACCCGGAGGTCCGGGCCGACTTCCTGCAGACCCTGCGGTTCTGGTCGGACCGTGGTGTCGACGGCTTCCGGGTGGACGTGGCGCACGCGCTGGTGAAGGACCTGTCGGAGCCGTTCCCGTCCAAGACGACGCTGCCGCGGCAGTCCGAGTCGTACGGCAAACACCCGCTCTGGGACCAGGACGGCGTACACGAGATCTATCGCGAGTGGCGGACGGTGCTGAACGACTACGACCCGCCGCGGTCGGCGGTCGCGGAGGCGTTCGTGCCGGCCGAGCGGCGGGCGCGGTATGCGAGTGCGGAAGGGCTTGGGCAGGCGTTCAACTTCGACCTTCTGCAGGCGGACTTCGAGTACGAGAAGTTCCGCCAGGTGATCGAGGACAACCTTGCGCTGGCGGAGCAGAACGGGTCGTCCTCGACCTGGGTGTTCTCCAACCACGACGTCGTACGGCATGCGACCCGGTACGGGCTGCCGAAGGACCCGTCCGGGCTGTGGCAGGACGGTAAGGCGTGGCTGCTGAGCAACGGGACTGAGCCGACGGTCGACGTCGAGCTCGGATTGCGCCGGGCGCGGGCCGCGACGCTCCTGATGCTGGCGCTGCCGGGATCGGCGTACCTGTACCAAGGTGAGGAGCTCGGGTTGCAGGAGGTCGGTGAACTGCCGGCGGCGAACCTGCAGGACCCGGCGTACTTCCGGTCGAAGGGTGCGGAGAAGGGCCGCGACGGCTGCCGGGTTCCGATTCCGTGGACCATCGGTGGGCTGTCCTTCGGCTTCGGCTCGGGCGGTTCGCATCTGGTCCAGCCGAAGTGGTTCGGTGCGTACTCCGTCGAGGCGCAGGAGGGCGACCCGGCGTCGACGCTGAGCCTGTACCGCCGGGCCCTCGCCGTACGACGTGGTCTGCAGGCGAGCAACTCGCTGACCTGGGTCGACAGCGAGGATTCGGTGCTGCACTTCATCAGGCCCGGTGGATGGCAGTCGATCACCAACTTCGGCGCGGCTCCGGTCGAGTTGCCCGACGCCGCGGTCGTGCTGTCGAGCAGTCCGCTCGAGGGCGAGAAGCTGCCCAGCGCCACGACGGCCTGGCTCATTTAGGCCGTGTCTGATGGTCCCCCGCCTACTGCGCGGCACTCGGCACGGCACCTCGCCGCACTGGCGCACGCCGATGCACCGCACCGAGCACCTGCTCGCTACGGCGCTGGACCATCAGACACGACCTCGGACCCGTTTCGGACACGGCGTGCGTCAACCGTTCTGGGGACGGTTGATTGTGTGACTGTGGCCGAGACGTACCGCCGGATGTGGGTGGCGGAGGAGGCGGGGCGGCCACACCGCGCCACCCACCGGCGGGACACGATTGTGGCGGGGGCACCGGGCGGCTGCCCCCGCCACAATCCGCAGCTTGCATCCGTGGATCCTGCCGCGCTGCGCGGCACTCGGCGGGCACATCGCCGCGTTGGAGGACGAGGCACGGAGAACCCCACTCCGAGCCTCGCCCTCCGCCTTGCGCTGCACTCCGCCGAGCACCTGCTCGCGGCTGGCAGGATCCACGGATCCAAGCTGTGTAAGTTGACGTCTGTGACTCCGACGCTCGCAGACGTGATTGCCGTACTCGACCGGTTGTACGACCCGGCGTGGGCCGAGTCGTGGGATGCGGTCGGCCTGGTCACGGGTGACCCGGACCAGCCGGTACGACGCATTCTGTTCGCGGTGGACCCGATGCGGGCAGTCGTCGATGAAGCAATCAGCGGTGAGTACGACCTGCTGGTGACGCACCACCCGTTGCTGCTTCGCGGCGTGAACAGCGTCGCGGCGACCACGCCCAAGGGCCGAGTCGTGCACGACCTGATTCGCAGCGGTACGGCGTTGCACGTCTGCCACACCAATGCCGACAACGCCAACCCCGGAGTGAGCGACGCACTCGCCGCCGCTGTCGGACTTCAGGACACGCGGCCGCTAAAACCGTTGGTGTCGAACCCTGAGCTCGGCGGCGGCCGCATCGGCACGCTCACGGCTCCTGAGCCGTTGAAGGACTTCGCCAGACGAGTCGCCGAGAACCTGCCGTCGACGGAGCACGGCGTACGGGTGTCTGGAGATCCGTCGCGGATGATCGAGACGGTCGCCGTCGTCGGGGGAGCGGGCGACTCCGAGTTCGACCGGGTCCGGGCCGCCGGCGTCGACGCCTACGTCACCGCCGACCTCCGGCACCATCCCGCCACCGAGGCTCGGGCGTACGACGAGGGGCCCGCGCTGGTCGACGTTGCCCACTGGGCCAGCGAATGGCCGTGGTTGCGGGACGCCGAGCGGCTCCTCGTCAAAGGGTTGGCAGAGCAAGGCAGTACCGTGGACACTCACGTCTCGACGCTCCGCACGGACGCGTGGAATCTGCGGCTCTGACGTCCGCGGTACCTGACAACTGAACCGATCTAAGGAGCCGACCCTGAACGCCGAGCCCGCCGTCCAACGCCGGTTGCTGGACCTGCAGGATCTCGACCTGCAGCTGGATCAGGTCGCGCACAAGCGCAAATCGCTGCCCGAGCACCAGGCCCTGGCCGACCTGGCCGCGGAGAAGTCGGTGGTGGACCGCGACCTCGTCACCGCCGACACCGAGGTGAGCGATCTGCAGCGGGAGCAGAAGAAGGCCGACAGCGACGTCGAGCAGGTCCGGCAGCGCAAGGCCCGGAACCAGCAGCGGCTCGACTCCGGTCAGGTCACCTCGCCGAAGGACCTGGAGAACCTGCAGCACGAGATCGGCTCGCTGGACCGGCGGATCGCCGATCTGGAGGACGCCGAGCTCGAGGTGATGGAGAAGCTGGAGGCCGCCGAGGCGGTCCAGGCCGACCTGCGGGCCCGGGCCGAGGCGTTCGCCGGGCGGCAGTCCGAGCTGGAGACGATCCGCGACGCCGCGCTCAAGGAGTTCGACGAGCAGCGCGCGGAGATCGGCGACAAGCGCGCCACGGTGGCCGCCGAGCTTCCGGATGCACTCGTCACGCAGTACGAGAAACTCCGCGAGCGCAACGGCGGGATCGGCGCCGCGCCGCTCGTCGGCAAGCGCTGCATGGGCTGCCGGATGGAGCTCGCGCCGTCCGATCTGACCCGGTTCAAGGCCGCCGCACCAGACGTCGTACTGCGCTGTGAGGAGTGCGGGCGGATCCTGGTTCGTACGGCGGAGAGCGCGGTATGACCGATCACGTCATCGTTGAAGCTGATGGCGGTTCGCGTGGGAATCCGGGACCAGCGGCGTACGGCGCTCTGGTCCGCGACCCGGCGACCGGTGAGGTCATCGCGCAGGACGGCAAGACGCTGGGTATCGCGACCAACAACGTCGCCGAGTACTCCGGTCTGATCGCCGGACTGGAGTTGGCCGCGGAGTACGCGCCGAACGCCTCGATCGAGGTTCGGATGGACTCCAAGCTGGTGATCGAGCAGATGGCCGGACGGTGGAAGATCAAGCACCCGGACCTGCAGCCGCTGGCGATCAAGGCGCAGGGCCTCGCGCCGTTCGGGACCGAGTGGACCTGGGTGCCGCGGGCGCAGAACGCTGCCGCCGACGCGCTGGCGAACATGGCGCTGGACGGTGTGCCGATTCCGTTGCAGCCAACAGCGGCCGGGCCGGCTCCGGCAGTCGCCAAGGAGCCGTCTGATCTGGCGAAGGCGTTGCAGGGCTGGGGTCCGCAGGCGGAGCCGCCGACGCAGTTGATCTTCCTCAGGCACGGCGAGACGCCGCACACGGTCGAGAAGCGGTTCTCTGGCTCCGGCGGGGACGACCCGGCGCTCAGCGCCACCGGCCGGGCGCAGGCTCAGGCCGCGGCGGAGTACCTCTCCCGCATCGGCGGTGTCGACGCGCTGGTGACGTCGCCGATGCTGCGGACGCGGCAGACGGCCGAGGTGGTCGGCGCCAAGCTCGGACTCGAGCCGGTGGTCGACAAGTCGTGGATCGAGGTCGCGTTCGGGGACTGGGACGGGCACACGTTCGCCGAGATTCAGCAGAAGTGGCCGGACGCCCTGAACGCCTGGCTCGAGTCGACCGCGGTCGCGCCGCCTGGCGGGGAGTCGTTCGACACCTGCGCCCGTCGCGTCCGCTCGGCCCGCGACGGCATCCTGGCCCGCTACCCGGGCAAGACTGTCGTCGTGGTCACCCACGTGACCCCGATCAAGCTCATGGTCCGCTCGGTCCTCCAGGCCCCGATGTCGTCGCTCTTCCGGATGGAACTCCGCCCGGCAACCCTGACCGAGATCCACTGGTACGCCGACGGCCTCGCGTCGATGAAGTCCTTCAACGTGCAACCCTCGCTAGTCTGAGGCCAACGCACGACGGGGTGTGTGCTGACGAGGACGGAGAGCCTACGTGCCTTTGCAGAGGGTGCACTTCGCGGAGGAAGTGCCTGAGGTGTTCCGGGCGTCGTTGCAGGCGATCCGGCGCGAGCTCGACGTACCGGCGGAGTTTCCGGCCGAGGTGGTCGCCGCAGCGATCAAGGCGGCGAAGAACCCGCGGCTGCCCGAGCTCGACCGGACCGACCTCGACTTCGTCACCATCGATCCACCGGATTCGATGGACCTGGACCAGGCCCTCCACATCGAGCGCAACGGCACCGGGTTCACGGTCCACTACGCGATCGCCGACGTCGCCGCGTTCGTCCAGCCGGGCGACCCGATCGACGTCGAGGCGCGCCGCCGCGGCGAGACTCTCTACGCCCCGGACAAGCGCACCCCGCTGCACCCGCCGGAGCTGTCCGAGGGCGCGGCGTCGCTCCTGCCCGACCAGGTCAGCCCAGCGCTGCTGTGGACGATCGCGGTCGACTCCAGTGGTGAGGGTACGGACGTCGTCTGTCAACGTGCTCTGGTCAAGTCGCGGGCCAAGCTGAACTACGCCGGTGTCCAGAAGGACCTCGACGCCGGCATCGCCCCGGAGTCGCTGCAACTCCTTCGCGAGGTCGGCAAGCTCCGCGAGCAGCGCGAGCTCGAACGCGGCGGCGTCAACCTCCCGATCCCCGACCAGGAGGTCGTCACCTCCAACCACGGCTGGGGCCTGGAGTTCCGCGCTCCGCTGCCGGTCGAGGGCTGGAACGCGCAGATCTCGCTGCTCACCGGCATGGCGGCCGCACAGCTCATGATGAACGGCAAGATCGGCATCCTGCGCACCCTGCCGGAGTCGCACGACGACCTGCGCCGCAAGCTGGAGAACACCGCCAAAGCACTCGGCCTGACCTGGCCGGCCAACACGTCGTACGCCGAATTCATCCATGGGCTGGATCCGAAGGTGCCGGCGCATGCGGCGATGCTGGCGGCCTGCACGGTGCTGTTCCGCGGGGCCGGCTATACGGCGTTCGCCGGCGTTGTGCCGGAGCAGCCTGAGCATGCGGCGATGAAGGCGGAGTACGCGCATGTGACCGCACCGCTGCGGCGGCTGGTGGATCGCTGGACGCTGGAGATCTGCGTCGCGTTGTCCGCCGGCGCCGAGGTGCCGGGGTGGGTCCGCCAGTCGATGGACGAGATCCCGAAGACGATGGACGAGGCCGACCGCCGCGCTCACGCCTACGAGCGGTCGATCGTCAGCATGGTCGAGGCGGGTCTCGTCGCCGACGAGATCGGTGCACTCTTCGACGGCGTCATCACCGATGTCGACGAGCGCGAGAAGACCCGCGGTATCGTCGCCCTCTCCACGCTCGCCATCGAAGGTCGCGTCACCGCACCGACGCCGCTCCCACTCGGCCAATCGGTCCGCGTCAAGCTGGTCGAAGCCGACATCGCCCAGCGCAGCGTGGCCTTCGAACTAGTCTCGTAGGTAGTCCTCGATCGCTTTCGTCGTGCGGTCGAGGTCGCCGGTCGCCAGTAGGTCGAGCAGAGCCCCGCGCAGCATCGCCAAGACGCCGGTACGACGTGCCTGTGCCTCGGCCGTGCCGGGATCGGGCTGACTCGCCTTGAGCAGTTCCAGCCAGTCGTCCACGGTCGAGCGCCCGTACTCCGCCCACGGGCCTTCCGGTGCGACGAGCGAACGCCCGTACGCCTCGACCCAGAACTTCATCAGCGGCCGCCGCTCGGGCGCCGCCAGCCAGGTCCACAGCTCCCGTGCGACCACAGGCAGCCCCGGTGGTTCGTCGTACTGGGTGTCGAGCTGTCGCAGGAGCTCAAGTTCGTCCACGCGGGCGCGGGCCAGTAGCGCGCGGATCAGGCCGTCCTTGCTGCCGAAGAGGAACAGCAGCACCCGCGGGCTCGAGCCGATCGCGGCGGCGAGCGGTCGCAGCGACAGGTCGGCCAGCCCGTGGGTGAGTGAGTACGCGTAGGCGCGCTCGAGCAGTTCCTGCTCCCGCGCGGACGGGGTTGGCTTCGTCGTCGGCACGGGGTTAGTATCGCTTACTGAAACAGTCGTGTCAGTAGATTGGGTGGCTTGATGATCAGGAAGCTGGGCGAGCCGGGGGATCTCGGCTGGGTGGTGCAGGCGCACGGCGAGGTGTATGCCGCCGAGTACGGCTGGGGGCTGCCGTTCGAGACGCTCGTCGCGCAGATCGTCGCGGACTACGCGACCGACCGCGACGACGACCGCGAGGCGGCATGGATAGCCGAGGTGGACGGGGTACGCGTCGGCTGTATCTTCTGCGTCCGCGGGCCGGACGAGGCGACCGCCAAACTCCGCCTGCTCCTGCTCACCCCGGCCGCCCGCGGTCACGGCCTCGGCGCCCAACTGGTCGACACCTGCCTCGATTTCGCCCGTACGGCGGGCTACAAGCGGATGGTGCTCTGGACCAACACCCCGCTGGTCGCGGCCCGGCACATCTATCTCAGCCGTGGTTTCAAACTGACCGGCGAGGAGCCGCACGACACGTTCGGCGAAGACGTCCTCAGCCAGACCTATGAACTCGACCTTCAGGACTTGCAGGTGGGAGCGCCGGGGGCTGGTTCGCGGTAGAGAGCGTGGGCGAGGAAGGCTGTGACGTAGCCGTTCTGGACAGTCAGCGCATGACGCGGGCCGACGCTGCCGAGCGGTAGGTACTTCCGCAGCGGATACGCCAGGTAGTAGGCGCCGTAGTCGGTGAAGTTGAAGTGCCGGGTGCCGGGGATCGTCGCGCACCACGCCGTACCGCTGCTTGCCTTCAGCAACGACAAGGCTGCTTCGCGGTCGTCGTCGCCGCGGGCGTCGGGTCCGCAGGTGCCGGTGATGCAGGAGTCGTCGGCGCCGAGTAGCAGCATCGGCGCCCGTACGCCCTTCGACACGACCGCGCCGTACTGACGGCCGTCCAGGTCCACCGCGGCCGCGCAGCGCTGGTCGAGTCGGCACGCCTCCAGCGCCGTCGCGCCGCCGAACGAGTGACCGACGTACGACGTACCGAACGCGGTCTGGGTGTTGCTCGGGAACAGCTTGGCGACGGTCGCGCCGACGTACCGCGCGTCGGCTGCCCACGTCCCGATCAGCTTGTCCGCGCTCTTGTCGAGGTCCTTCGGGTTGGCGTCGTCGCTGCCCTTGATCGTCTGCCCGTTCAGCACCGTGAGGTTGGCGCTGTGTGTCGGCGTCACGCCCGCGACCAAGTAGCCGTGGCTTGCGAGGTCCTCCGCGAGGCTGGCGTACATCGGGGCCGACAGGCCCATGCCTGGCATCAGCACGACGACTGGGAACCGCCCGGGCGCGACGGCGGCCTTGTCGAGCGCGTGGTCCCGCAAGGTGTCGAACGGACCCTGGAACACCGACACCGGCGACTTCAGATGGAGCCCGGCCCATAGTCCTGGCGCATACTCGACCCGCCGCCCGGTCGTCCCCTTGGCGACCGGGTACCAGACCCAGACCGACAGCTTCCGCTGTCCTTCGCCGTACGGATCCTTGCGTGCTGTGTCGGTCCACTCGAACATACGACGGCCGACCTGGAACGCCCCGGTCGGCTCCGGCAACGCGACCGGCTCGGACCGCTGGACCATCACCCAGCCCACGTATCCGCTGCCAGCCAGCACCGCGATCAGCACCAGGATCACGATCCCCGTGCGCACCCGTCGTACCCCTCTGCGCGCCATACTCCAAGCCTGCCACTCATCGGCGCCGAAACCGGTAGGCGGGACCGACGTGGTGGGAACGGGCCGGTCATGTAAGCCGGATTCTGTCGAGTGCGATCATCCATCTACGGTGCTCGTTGCCGGGCACCTCCAGCGGCCTACCCGCGAGCTCGGGCGGGCAGCCCTCGAACGCTCGCGCGGACGACGGTTGCCCATCGCCCTTCTTGGCCTTGCTCCACGTGGGGTTTACCTAGCCTCCGCAGTCACCTGCGGAGCTGGTGGTCTCTTACACCACCCTTTCACCCTCACCCGCACTCCGATGAACCACGGGGTTCACCAGAGCCGCTGGCGGTCTGCTTTCTGTGGCACTGTCCCGCGGGTTGCCCCGGGTGGGTGTTACCCACCACGCTGCCCTGTGGAGTCCGGACTTTCCTCGGCGCCTCGCTGGGAGGCGACGCGATCGCCCGACCGACCCGTTCCACTCCTCAGGATAGGGCCTGCGGAGTCACAACCGGCCAGCGACCGTCGCTGCCGCGCTCGTAGGGCCGTACGTCGACCACCGCGTCGAGGTTCAGCGGTCCGTAGATGTGCGGGAACGTCTGCCCGTCCGCCTCCTCGTAGCAGACGGCCGACACCAGCCGCTCGGTGTCGATCACCAGCAGGCAGAGTGGCTCGGTCGCGTCGGCGTACACCACGTTCGCGACCAGGCTGACCTGTTCGGGCCGGGACGCGTGGATGAACGTTGCCCCGTCGTCGAGTGACTTCCCGCGGGTCGACCACCGGTAGCTGCCCGCCTTCTTGGCGGCTTCCCACGCGTCAGCAGACGCGATGTGCAGAATCGACGGCATACCCGGAGATTATCGCGGCCGCCCGCGCAACCGCCGCCTATTCGTAGCCGGGCGCGAAGACGTTGTGCACCGGCGAGATACTGATCTCAGGCTGGCCTGCGACACCGACCTGCTGCACGCCGGGCATCAGCCGCTCATCGGTGTATTGCTGGATGTCTTCCGCGGACGCCCAGACTTCCGCCATGTGCGCCCCGCTCTCATCGAACGAGACGACGTGGTAGAGAGCGCCCGCCGGCGTGTCGCCCTCCCAGTCGACGACCTTCCGCAGAGCCTCGTACTGCTCAGCAGTCAGTTCTGGCCAATCCACCCGCAACATGACGGTCATGGGGACCCCTCCCTCTGCCCACCTTCGCACCGGACCGCCGTGCTGTACAGGTCAACCGGCCCTCGATCACCCACTGGGACCTCGGTGTCACCAGCTGACTTAAGGTCTTCGCATGGCGACGGCTGAGCGTGAACCCCAGAAGAAGACCGCGGTCACGGACGAAGAGCCGCGTGGTACGACGGCCGGGAAGCCGGATCACGCGCCGGTCGACGATCTGATCACGACGCAGCACGTGCTGACGATCGGGCGGCGGAAGCTGAAGTACACCGCGACCACCGGCCGGATCGTGCTGCGGCAGGAGGTGCTGACCGACGGCAAGTTCGACGGGCACCAGCCGAAGGCGGAGGTGTTCCTGACCGCCTACACGCTGGATGACGCCGACGCGGCCGACCGTCCGGTGACGTTCGCGTTCAACGGCGGGCCGGGGTCTTCGAGCATCTGGCTGCACCTCGGTCTGCTGGGTCCACGCCGGGTTGTCTCCGGTGACGCCGGTGAGCTGGCGCCCCCGCCGTACGGGCTGGTGGACAACGCGGAGACGCTGCTGCAGCACAGCGACCTCGTCTTCATCGATCCAGTCTCGACGGGGTACTCGCGTGCGGTCGAGGGCGAGAAGCCCGGGGAGTACCACGGGTTCACCCGCGACCTGGAGTCCGTCGGTGAGGTGATCCGGCTGTGGACGTCGCGCAACGGACGCTGGATGTCGCCGAAGTTCCTGGCGGGTGAGTCGTACGGTACGACGCGCGCCGCCGGGCTGGCCGCGCACCTGCAGGAGCGGTACGGCATGTACCTGAACGGGGTGGTGCTGATCTCGGCGGTGCTGGAGTTCGGGACGCTCGACTTCACGCCGGGCAACGACTTGCCGTACACGCTGTTCCTGCCGTCGTACGCCGCCATCGCGCACTACCACGGGTTGATCCCGGACCGGTCCCTCGAGGAGGTGCTCGCGGACGCGGAACGGTTCGCGGCCGGGCGGTACCCGAATGCGCTTGCCCAGGGCAACAGGATCGCGGACGACTACCGGGCCGAGGTGGTCAACCGGCTGGCGGCGCTGACCGGGCTGTCAGAGGACTACATCGACCGGGTGAACCTGCGGATCGAGCACATGCGGTTCTTCGCCGAGCTGCTGCGGTCGCGGCGGCAGGTGGTCGGCCGGCTGGACGGTCGCTTCACCGGCTGGGACGCGGACTACGCGGGTGAGACGCCGCGCAAGGACCCGTCGTTCAGCGCGATAATCGGGCCGTACACGGCGGCGCTGAACCACTACGTGCGGGTGGAGCTCGAGTACAAGAACGATCTGCCGTACGAGATCCTCAACATGGACGCCGCGAAGGACTGGTCGTTCAAGGAGTTCGAGGGCCAACAGATCACCGTCGCGGACAAGCTGGCCGAGGCGATGCGCGTCAACCCCCACCTCAAGGTGCACGTCGCATCCGGGCACTACGACGGCGCAACGCCGTACTTCGCCACCGAACACACCCTCGCCCGCCTCCCCATCCCCGCCGACCTCGTCCCCAACATCGAAACCCGCTACTACCCCGCCGGCCACATGATGTACATCCACGAAGAGTCGCGGGTGCAGCAGTCCTCAGATCTCGCCGACTTCATCCGCGAGTCCTCGAACCGATGAGCACGCCGCTGCCGGATGAGGTTTCGCCGATCACTTCGGCCTACCTGGCGGCGGTCGATTCGGAGCTGCCGGGGCTGGTGGTTGGTCTGTACCTGACAGGCTCCATCCCGCTCGGCGACTACCGATCGGGGCGTAGCGACATCGACGGCGTGGTGGTCGTCTCGTCGCCGGTGACGGATCCCGCGGTGGTCTCGCCGGTGCATGCGAAGTTGCCGGAGCGCCCGTACTTCGACGTCACGTACCTGACTCTGGCCGCTCTCGCCGCGCCGCCGGATCATCGTCAGCCGGCCGTCTACACGATCGACGGAGAATTCAAGGATCCCGCGGTGGTGGGTCCGGTGACGCCGGTGCTGTGGTCGGAGCTCGCGCGACAGTCGATCGCCGTACGCGCGACGCCCGATCTCGTGGTGCTCGACGATCACCAAGCACTGGTCGACCACACCCGCGCCAACCTCACGTCGTGCTGGCAGCCGCAGCTCGACCGCCTCGAAGAGTACGTCGCGTCGTTGCCGGGCGATCAGGAGCTGGAGGGCTGGACCGTCCCCTGGTTCGTCCTCGGCATTCCCCGCCTGCACGCACTGCTTGCCACCGGCAACATCATCTCCAAGACCGCCGCCGGCGAGCACGCCGTCGCCGTCTTCCCGGCGTACGCCGACCTCTGCACCCGCGCCATTGACCACCGCGCCGGCCAATCCGTCACCTTCACCGCCGCCGACGCCGCCCAAACCGTCAGCTTCGGCCACGAAGTCGTTACCTCAGCACTCAACCTCTGATGCCCACCGGTGCGCCGCCGCCCCTCTATTGCGCCGTCAGCTCGTCGACTGTGGTCCGGTGATGCTCACCTTGGTCCGCCGCTTCGCGCTGGTCGAGCAGGTCCAGCCGCCGGCGGGCGTCGTACTGCGCTCTCCGACCCCGGAGGACACGGTCGCGCTCGGCCGACTGTACTTCGCGGCGTACGAACCAGGCGTCGCATGGCCGAGCCTCGCGGAGGCGATCGAGGACATCAGGATCAGTTTCGCGGGGGAGTACGGCGACCTCGACCTCGAGGCCAGTCGGCTTGCACTCGCAGCCGACGAGCTGATCGGTGCAATCCTGGTCGTGCACCGGGCGCCCTGGCCCGACACCCCTGACGGTCCGTTCATCATCGAGCTCTTCACCTCCCAGCTGTGGCGTCGCCGTGGCGCAGCCAGCGCCCTGCTCGCCGATTCCCTGACCCGCACCGACGGCCGCGCGGCCCTTCGCGTTGCCGAGGGCAACCAATCTGCTCTCCGTCTCTACGAATCCTATAACTTCGTGCCTTGGCCGTAGCCGGTCTGTCCACAGGGTTGCCGCTTGTGGATAACATCGTGCGTCGAAATCCCTTGAAAATAAGGGGAATCGGGTTTGAAAACTGTCGGTGGGCATGCCTATCGTTGACGGCATGAACCTCTTGGGCGGGCGACCGGTGTGGTCGATGAGCGGCAGCGAACTGCTGTCGGGTATCGACACGCTGGATGCCGAGATCGCCCGCCTGCAGACCGACCGGCTGCACATGGTCGCCCAGGTCGACGAGATCGGGTACGCCGAAGAGCTCGGTGCCCGTGACACGGTCCAGCTGCTGGAGTTCCGGTACCGGATGAACGGCTACGACGCCCGCCGCGACGTCCGGCTGGCCCGGGCGTTGCCGAGGTACCACGGGGTCTCCGCAGCCCTCGCCGAACACGACACTCCTGGTGGCGACGACAGCACCGGCGACGACAGCCCCGGCGACGACGGCCCCGGCGACGACGGCGGCCTGCAGGCCGCCGCGGCCCCCTCGACTGCCGACACCGCCGACGGGGATGGTGAGGGTGTGGAGGGCGGCATGACCAGGAGCACTGCCTGGATCCTGCGCCCGGCGCAGGCCGAGGCGATCGTGTCCACCCTGGAACGGTTCGCCTCCCGCATCCCGGTCGAGGACCGCGACGTCATCGAGCAGGAACTAGTGGGCCTGGCCGCGCACCTGTCCCCGCACGAGCTGCGCAAGGCCGCCACCGAGTCGTGTGAACTGATCGACGCCGACGGCCCCGAACCGGACGAGGCCAAGGCCTTCGAGCGCGAGTCGCTGAAACTATCGAGGGCCGACCATGGCGTGAAGTTCAACGGCTTCCTGGCCAACGACAACGCCGAACTGCTCCGCTCCTTGGTCGACCTCGGCGCCAAACCCCGCAAGACCGTGACCGGCGAGTTCGACCCGCGGCCGCGGGACAAGCGCCAGGCCGACGCCCTATCCGCGGCGTTGTCCATCGCCGCAGCCGCGTCCGACACCGGCTTCCCCACCCGCCCCGGCACGACCCCGCCGACAAGCACCACCGCCGAACCCGCCGCCGCGTCCACCACCAACGACGCGTCGAGCAGCAGCGCGTCCACCAGCGACGGCGAGTCCATCGAGGACACGCTCTTCGGCACCGACTGCACAGACTCATCCAGTACCGCCGCCACAAACCCTACAGCCGCCGACACCACCGGCACCGGTGAGACCAACGCGCACCCCGCCGACACCCCCGCGGCAACCGGCGCCACAGGTAGTTGGGTGCCTGGGCTCGGTGCGAAGGCGAACATCACCGTCACCATCGACTTCAACGACCTCAAGAACGTCACCGCGAACGCGACCGGTCAACTGGTGTACGGCGACAACCTCTCCGCGGGCGCCGTCCGCCGCCTTGCCTGTGACGCGAACATCATCCCGCTCGTGCTGGGCTCCAACTCCGAACCCTTGGACGTGGGCCGCTCCGAACGCCTGGTCAACCGGGCCATGCGCCGCGCCCTGAACGCCCGCGACAAAGGCTGCGTCGTCTGCGGTGCACCGCCGATCTACTGCGATGCCCACCACCTGACCCACTGGATCGACGGCGGCGAAACCCGGGTCGACAACCTGGTCTTGTTATGCCGCCGCCATCACGTCGACCTTCACCACGGCCACTGGACCATCACCATCGTCGACGGCGCCGTCCAGGTCACCCGTCCCACCTGGGCAGACCCGGCACCCCGCCACAAACCCAAACTCGGCACCTACCAACACCGCCTGCACCGACGCGCCGAGCCGTCGGTGGATGATGCCACGCGGCCGATGGATGATGCCTCGGCGTCGGTGGATGGTGCCGCGCCGGTGGTGGGTGATGCGGCGCGGCCGGTGGATGCTGCGACGCGGTCGCGAGCACCTGGACGCAGTTCCACACGATCGGACACAGCCACAGCCACAGCCACAGCCACAGCCGGAACCGGCGCCGTCGGTCTGGTCTGTCCTCAGCCGGGCGACGACAACTCAACAGCCCGACCCGATGCCCCGGATCTTGTCCGCCCCCAGGCCGGCGCCGCCTCGCCGCGGGACCACGCAGCCGAACGTTGCCCGTTGGCTGGGTCTGGCCGAGCTGCGGGTGTGAGCGGTGCGGGCGAGACGAGCCCGGGTGGCGAGGCCCAGTTCGACGTATGGGGTGATCCCGTGTCTGCCGAGCAATCGCCGCGCCAGAGGTCCCGGTGGCAAGCCGATGCCGGCGATCTCGAGGAAGCAGCTCGCTTCGCCGTCTGGGGCACAGGCCTGACAACTGATGCTCCCAGCGAGTCAACCGTGCCCGGAGGAGGTGTTGCTGTCGGCCAAGCGACGCACACCGATCCGTGGGCCGACACCACCCTTCCCTACCTCAGCGGGCGGGACGCGGGCCCTGAAGCCGCAACGCTGCTCAACAACTGAACTCCGCTGAGCCACCACACCCGCCCAGCAACAGCCGATGTCCATTCCGGTCGCCGAGCAACAGCCGATGTCCATCCCGGTCGCCGAGCAACAGCCGATGTCCATCCCGGTCTGCCGAGCAACAGCCGATGTCCATCCCGGTCGCCGAGCAACTGTTGACGTTGCGGCTCGGTGGTTCAGCGAAAGGTGGTGTCGGGGGCCGTGGTGCGGAGGGATGGCTGATGTCGGGGTGCGGTGCCGAGGGAGGGCTCAGTTGCGGCTCAGTGGTCGAGCAAAGCTGATGTTGTGCCGCGCCGTTGACCCGGCTCGGTAGCTTGCGGAACCCGCTCCAGCAGCGTGTGCCTGGTCGTGTGGAGCTCCGGGCCGGCACGAGCGGGGTAGGGGCACCACCGCCCGTCCGTTGCCCTCAGCCCGTTCCTTGGAAGACCTGCTCATGCACACGGTTCTGCGGTCCCCGTGCGTCGTTGGTCGCGGCGGTGCGAGAGGGGTCGCAAAGGGCCGTCTGGTTGGCAGTGTTGTGAAGCGGCTATGGGTAGATGCGGTAGCCGGCGAAGGTGTGGTGAGGGAATGCGGCGTAGAAGCCTTCGGCGGTGTCGGTGACCAGGTCTATGCGTTGGGCGCCGGTGAGGGGTGCGGCGTATTCGAGTAGGGCTCGGCCGATTCCGTTGCGGCGGTGGGTTTTGCTGACGGCCATGAGGGAGAGGTGCGCCTGGATGTGGCCATCGCTTTGAAGGTAGGCGAAACCTACGACTTCATCGCCGTCGAGCGCTACGACAGTCGTCACGCCTGGAGCCGTGAGTACGGCGTGAGCGCGGTTGGCGTCGGCGGGGAAGGTGGGCCAGCCCTCGGATTCGCACAGTGCCAGCACGCCCGGTAGGTGAGCATGCTGGTACTGCGTGATGCTCACGGGAGGGTGAGGACTTCGGCGCCGGTGTCGGTGACTACGAGGGTGTGTTCGAACTGGGCGGTGCGGGACTTGTCCTTGGTGGTGGCGGTCCAGCCGTCGTCCCAGAGGTCGTAGTCGTAGCTGCCGAGGGTGAGCATGGGTTCGATGGTGAACGTCATGCCTGGTTCGATGATGTCGTCGAAGCGTTCGTCGTCGTAGTGCGGGATGATCAGGCCGGAGTGGAACGACGTGGCGATGCCGTGGCCGGTGAAGTCGCGGACGACGCCGTACCCGAAGCGCTTGGCGTAGGACTCGATGACGCGGCCGATGATGCTGACGCGGCGGCCCGGCCGGACGGCTTTGATGCCGCGGTTCAGGGCTTCCTGCGTACGCTCGACCAGCAGCCGGCTCTCCTCGTCGACGTCGCCGACCAGGAACGTGGCGTTGGTGTCGCCGTGCACTCCGTCCAGGTACGCCGTGATGTCGACGTTGACGATGTCGCCGTCCTCGAGCGGCCGGTCGTCCGGGATGCCGTGGCAGATCACTTCGTTGACCGACGTGCACAGGGACTTCGGGTAGCCGCGGTAGCCGAGCGTGGACGGATACGCGCCGCGCTCGATCAGGTACTCGTGGCCGATCGCGTCGAGCTCGTCGGTGGTGACACCGGGCTTGGCGGCGGCGCCGACGGCCTGCAGCGCCTGCGCGGCCAGCTTGCTCGCGACGCGCATCCGGTCGACGACGTCGGGCGCGGTGACGTAGGAACCGTCGTACGGCGTCGGGGCTGCCTTGCCCACGTATTCGGGGCGCGGGATGGACGCGGGGACTTCGCGGCGCGGCGAAATGATGCCAGGAGTGAGAGACGACATGGTGGGATCATTGTAGTGAGCTGCGACAAGACTCCCGGGAGGCGGTCATCCAGATGAGCGACGATCACAGCAACGAGTGGTACTACAACGTCAAGACCGGCAAGGTCGAGCCTTACCAGGGTGACAAAGCCGGCGACCGGCTCGGTCCGTACAACTCACCGGAAGAAGCCGCCCGCGCATTGGAGAAGGTCCAGGAACGCAACGAGGCCTGGGACAACGATCCCAAGTGGAACGACGACTGATCCGGCGACCCCATCCCAGCCGATACGGCCCAGCCGACTCAGTCCGGACGCACTCAGTCCGGACGCACTCAGTCCGGACGCACTTCGGCCCGGACACACTCGGCCCGGACACACCGAGGGGCACCACCGTCATCGGTGGTGCCCCTCGGCCTTTGTCAGTCGGCGTTGCTGATCGGCGAACGCCCGGTTCAGCGGGTGACCCGCCGGGCCGCGGTCTTGCGGGCCGGAGCCTTGCGTGCCGGGGCCTTCTTCGCCGCGACCTTGCGGGCGGGTGCCTTCTTGGCCACGGTCCGCTTCGCGGTGGTCGCCTTCTTCGCGGCCGTCTTGGCCGGGGCTTTCTTCGCCGCGGTCTTCTTGGCGGGCGCCTTCTTCGCGACCGTCTTCTTCGCGGTGGTCGCCTTCTTGGCCACGGTCTTACGGGCCGCGGTCTTCTTGGCCGGCGCCTTCTTCGCGACGGTCTTCTTCGCCGCGGTCACCTTCTTGGCGGGCGCCTTCTTCGCGACCGTCTTCTTCGCCGCCGTCGTCTTCTTGGCGGCGGTCTTCCTCGCAGCAGTTGTCTTCTTGGCGGCGGTCTTCTTGGCCGGCGCCTTCTTCGCCACCGCCTTCTTTGCCGCACTCACCTTCTTCGTCACTGTCTTCTTCGCTGCGCTGACCTTGCGCGCGGACGTCGTCTTCGCGGCGCTGGTCTTCTTCGCGACAGTCTTCTTGGCGGGAGAAGCCTTTTTGGCTGTCGCCTTCCCTGCGGCTGCCTTCTTGGCTGGCACTCTGCCTCCTTGGTGCGGCTGAGGAAAACCACGGTGGATTCCTCGTCGTCATGATGATGACAACACTTGGTGGCTACGTAAAGCACCCGAAACGTCTTCCAGTTAAGGCGTCCCGGCGGCGAGTGCACGGGCAAATGCCGAAAATCCTTGTGCAGAAGGGATTCCGATGCGCTAAGAGCATGCCGGACGCCCGCAATAATTTCTTGGCGACACGCGCACAAAGTTCGTGTCGAACGGTGCTTTCGGACAGTGTTGTCCTCGGCAACGGCCTGCGCGAGGTGAGGTGAGCGACATGTCGAAGAGCATGCGCGACGACGTCGGAGACGCATGATGAGAGAGCTTTCCGACGACCTCGGAGACGTCGTGACGATGCCTTCGGAGGTGACGCGTGTGGTCAGCATCGTGCCCTCGTTGACGGAGTCCATCGCAGCCACACACGAGCACTTGCTGGTGGGTGCGACGGACTGGTGTACGCATCCTCAACACCTCGACGTGACGCGTGTTCGCGGCACCAAGAATCCCGACGTCGATCTCATCAAGACACTTGCACCGGACGTCGTGATCGCCAACGCCGAAGAGAATCGTGCGATCGATCTCGACGCGTTGAAGGCGGCCGGAATCGCGGTCTGGATCACCGCGCCGACGACAGTGAACGAATCACTCGACTCACTCGACCGGCTGCTGTCCGCGATCACCGGCGACATCCCCGGATGGCTTCGGCAAGCGCGTCGTGTGTGGAGTACGACGTACGACGGGAAGCGCCGGCGGGCGGTCATACCGATCTGGCGTCGACCGTGGATGGCATTGGGGCGGGACACGTTCGCGGGTGATGTGTTGTCGCGGATCGGGATCGACAACGTACTCGCGGATTCCGGTGAGCGTTATCCGCGGATCGACCCCGGCGTGTTACCCGATCACGATCTCGTCGTACTGCCGGACGAGCCTTATGCGTTTTCTCCCGATGATGGTCCGGAGGCATTCATCCGGCCGGCGAAGTGTGTGTCGGGACGACATCTGACCTGGTACGGGCCGTCGCTCGTCGAGGCACGCGAACTGCTCACCCGGCAGCTCGCGTGACCCGGGCGGCTGACTGTTCCTGAGCGGACGGCGGCAGTGATGTGCGACACCATGACTGCCTTGTCAGCTAGACGGTTAGGTATGCCTCACCTACACTCGCTGCGTGCCGTCGATGACCGCGAAGAAGAAGTGCTGCAAGGACAAGCCGAGGTGCAAGAAGTGCCCGGTGGTCCTCAAGCGGCTGGCCGATGCCGGCTGCGCGGAGCGGTGCGATCTTCGCCATTACCTCGTCGACAAGAAGATCCCGAAGAAGGTCCTGAAGAAGGCCCGCCAGCGCTGAGCCAGGACGCGCGGCCCGGCTCAGGATGCGCGGCGGAGCGTGATCGCGTCGGCGGCCTGGCGGAGCAAGCCCGGGATGGTGACGTGGGCGGCCTGACCGGTCGCCTCGAGGTCGTCGCCGTACCACCAGCCGTGCGCGCTGATCGTTTCCAGTTCGAGTTGCTCCTGGTTGGCGAACGTCACCGTGACGCCGTCGACCGCGACCGCGAAGAACGTCTGGTGCTGGATGATCGGGCACCCGCCCCACTCGAACTCGATCGTGTTGGTCGCCACCGGCGCGCCCAGCGCATCGGCCGGCAGGTGAATGCCGACCTCCTCGCGCAGTTCCCGGCTGGCCGCTTCCGCGACGGTCTCGCCGGCTTCGACGCCACCACCGATGGTGAACCAGTACGGCGTCTGCGGCTTCAGCGGATCCCAGCCGTGCAGCAGCAACACCTTGCCGTCCGGGCGGACCGGCAGGACGCGGGCCGTCGTACGCCGCACGACGGTGCCAGGTGGTGGCAGACGAGATTCGCTCACACCACAAAACGCTAGACGACACAGGCCATCCCACGTCGTGTAATGCGGCGCGTCTCACAATGGTTGCCGGAGACATCTACGATCGAAGGCATGGCAGCAAGCATTGGTCTAGGCCTGGCGGCGTTGGGGCGACCTGGGTACATCAACCTCGGGCATGACGAGGATCTTCCAGCGGGCCGGGCGATCGAGGACCTTCGCGAGCGAACGCATGAACTCCTCGAGCAAGCCTGGCAAGCAGGTGTTCGCTACTTCGATGCCGCGCGTTCCTACGGTCTTGCCGAAGTCTTCCTCGGCGAGTGGCTGACACCCGAGCGACGCGAACAGCTCACCATCGGATCGAAGTGGGGTTACACGTACGTCGCCGACTGGCGGCACGACGCGGAGACGCACGAGGTGAAGGACCACTCGCTCGCCACCTTCGAACGGCAATGGCCCGAGACTCTCAAAGCACTCGGCGGACCACCTGACTTCTATCTGGTGCACAGCCTCACCGAAGACAGCCCGGCGCTCGACGACCCCAAGCTGCTGGATCGACTCCGTCAGCTCGCGGATGACGGCGTACGCGTCGGATTGTCGACAAGCGGACCACGTCAGGCCGAGACTCTGCGCAAGGCGCTGAAACTCAACGGACCGTTCACAGCAGTCCAGTCCACCTGGAACGTTCTCGAGACGTCAGCCGGCGCGGCGCTGGCCGAAGCCCACGACGCCGGATGGTTCGTCGCGGTGAAGGAAGCCGTCGCCAACGGCCGTTTGACCGCGAAGGCCGGCGAGACCCCGTTCAACGAGTTCGCCCGTCAGCACGGCATCACCCCGGACGCCCTTGCCATCGGAGCAGCGGTCGCGCAGCCGTGGGCCGACGTCGTACTCAGTGGCGCGACGACCGCCGAGCAACTCGAGAGCAACCTCGACGCCGTCACCCCGCCGGGTCCGCTGGTGGAGTTCACCCAGCAACCCGACGAGTACTGGACCGAGCGCTCGGCTCTGCCCTGGATCTAGAACGTGTGCTCGTCGGACGGGAAGGTGCCCGAGGCCACGTCAGCGGCGTAGGTGGTAGCTGCTGACGTGAGGATGCCGCGGAGGTCGGCGTACTGCTTGACGAACCGTGGCATCGCACCGGAACGCAGACCGGCCATGTCCTGCCAGACCAGGACCTGCGCGTCGGTGTCGCGGCCGGCGCCGATACCGATCGTCGGGATCGTGACCCGCTTGGTGATCTCCGCCGCCACGTCGCCCGGAACCATCTCCAGTACGACGGAGAACGCGCCCGCCTCGGCGAGTGCGACCGCGTCGTCGATCAGCCCGGCCGCCTGGTCGCCACGACCCTGCACCCGGTAACCGCCGATGCTGTGCTCGCTCTGCGGCGTGAAGCCGATGTGCGCCATCACGGGGATGCCGGACTGCGTCAGCTTCTCCACCATCGGTACGACGGTCCGGCCGCCCTCCAGCTTGACCGCGTGGACGCCCGCCTCCTTCATGAACCGTACGGCGGTATGGAACGCCTGCTCAGGCGACGCCTGGTACGACCCGAACGGCAGGTCCGCGACGACGAGCGCGCGATCGACGGCGCCGGCGACGGCACGCGCCAGCGGGATGAGTTCGTCGACCGTGACACGCAGCGTGGTGTCGTAGCCGAAGACGTTGTTCGCGGCGGAGTCGCCGACCAGCAGCACCGGGATGCCGGCCTGGTCGAAGATCTCGGCGGTGTACATGTCGTACGCCGTCAGCATCGCCCACTTCTCGCCGCGGTTCTTCATGTCGCGAAGGTGGTGCACGCGGTACCGCCGCGGGCGCTTGCTCTGACCCGAGCCCGCGCCAGCGCCCTGACCCGAGCCACCATCACCCGTCACCGGAGAGCTGTCGGTCTCGGCAGGCCCAATGCTTGCGGTTGCCTGAGCACTTGCAGTGGGCTGGGTGCTCGGAGCGGACTTGGCAGCCGGAGTGGCTTGGGTGCTCGGAGCAGGCGTCGTGCTCGGAGCTTGTTCGGCGCTTGCAGCTTGTTGGGTACTGGCAGCGGGCTGCGTACCCGGAGCCGATTGGGCTCGGCGGGCACGGTGGCCGCCGGTTGCCTCGTCTTGTGCGATCTGGCTCGGAGCGTCCTGCTGGACGGCCGCACGACGTCGTCCGCTGATCGGCTTCGGCTCGCTCTCCGGTTGGCTGCTCTCGTACTCGGCGCTCGGGTCGGACAGGTAGCCGCGTCCCTGCTCCGGCCGGTAGTTGCTGCCCTCGATCGTCTCCGGCAGGTACGCCGTGATGGTCGGAGCGTCGGAGTAGCTGTTCGGCGGGGTCGGGGGAGTAGACGGCCGGTTCTGCTGCGGCTGGCCAGTGCCCTGCGCCTGTGCGGCCGGCGGCGTGGGTGCATTCTGGTGCGAACTCACGCCATTGCTCTGTGAGGGCGAAGGTGCAGGCCCAGACGGCGGCGTAGGTGCGCTGCTCTGCGAAGACCCAGCCTGCGAAGAAGGCGCCGGACCCTGCGGCGGTGCAGCAGGAGGCGGAGTGTTCTGCGTAGGCGCCGGACCGCTCCAGTTGGCGTTGCTGGTCCCGTTCGACCCGTGCGGCGCCGGAGCGTGCTGGGTCAGGCCGTTGCTGGCGTGCGGCGGAGCCGGCGGCCGCTGCGGTGGCGGGGCCTGCCGGTTCGGCGGTACGCCGTTACTACCCGGGCCGAACGGACTCGGTCGACCCTGCGGTGGCGGAGGACCTTGTGGCGCCTGCTGCGGTTGCCCCGCAGGCGGCTGCGGCCGGTACGGACTCGGCTCCTGGTACGACGACTGCCCGTACTCATCACCTCGAGGCTCACGCGGCTCACGACCCTCACGCGGCTGCTCACCACGGGACGACTCACCGTAGTACTCCTGGCGCCGCGGCTGCTCGCTGTAGGTCCCGTTCCGCGACTGCTCGCCGTACGTACCGTTTCGCTGTTCGCGAGGCTGGTCGCTGTACGTCCCGTTCTGCGGCTGGTCGCCGTACGAGCTGTACCGCTGCTGCTGTGGTTGCTGCACCGGCGGCGGGGGCGGGTTGGACGGCAGGTACGGCGGCTTGGGCACGTACGGCTGCTGCGGCACCGGGCCGCGCTCGAATGCCCGCGGTGCGTTCGGCAGCGACGGGGACGGGTCGAGACCCAGGCCGTTCGGCCGGTCCCGCCAGTTGTCGTTGTCGTAGTCCGAGCGGCGGTGCTCCTCGGTTGTCCGGTTCTTCGGTCCGGTCCCGTACGGCGATGGCAGTTCCTCGTCATCTCCGTGGGTACCGGCCGACGAGAAGTTGTCAACCATGCGTTCATCGTCCCACCGTTGCGGAGGGTAAGCGCCACCGCCTGTGCTTGAGTGATCGCTCACATCGTCTCCGGGCAGGCCGGTCCGGTCCGTGGGGTCCTCAGAGGTCCCCCACGGGCTGTCAGTGGTTGGGCGGTACCGCCAGGAGTCGCTCAGTGCTCGGCTGCCTTCCGTGCGTCCTCACGCCATGCGTTGGTGATCGGCAGTCGCCGGTCCCGGCCGAAGGCCTTGTGGGTGATCTTCGGGCCCGGCGGGTACTGCCGCCGCTTGTACTCCGCCTTGTCGACCAGCTGGATGACCTTGCTGACCAGCTCGGTGTCGAAGCCGGCCGCGACCAGCTCCGCACTGCCACGGTCCTGCTCGACGTAGTCGTCCAGCATGTCGTCGAGCAGGTCGTACGGCGGCAGCGAGTCGGTGTCCTGCTGCCCCGGTCGCAGCTCGGCCGACGGCGGCTTGGCGATCGAGTTCTCCGGGATCGGCGGTTGCTTCCCGTGCGCCTTCGCGTCCTCGTTGCGCCACTTCGCCAGCCGCCAGACCAGGGTCTTCGGCACGTCCTTCAGCGGCGCGTATCCGCCGACCGCGTCGCCGTAGATGGTCGAGTAGCCGACGGACAGCTCCGACTTGTTGCCGCAGGCAAGCACCAGGTGGCCGTCGGCGTTCGACAGGCCCATCCAGATCACCGCCCGGACCCGCGCCTGCAGGTTCTCCTCGGCCAGACCGGTCAGTCCAAGCGTGTCGAGGAACGGCTGGACCATCGGCTGGATCGGCACCACCCGGTAGTTCAGCCCGGTCCGCGCGGCGAGCTCGGCGGCGTCGTCGCGCGAGTGGTCGCTGGAGTACACACTCGGGTTGGAGATGCCGAAGACGTGCTCGGCCCCGATCGCGTCACAGGCGATCGCGGCGACCAGCGACGAGTCGATGCCGCCGGACAGCCCGAGCAGGACGGACTTGAACCCGTTCTTCTGGACGTAGTCGCGCAGCCCGGTGACGATCGCGCCGTACATCTCGGCCTCGTCGGCGAGCCGCGGCGCGACGGCGGCGGCCATCGGCTCGTACGGCGCCAGCGCGTCGTCGTGGAGCACAGTGTGGACGATCTCGATGCCCTCGTGCGTGCCGGACGGCGTAGCAGTCGGCTCGGGCAGGTCGAGGTCGACCACCATGCTCCCCTGCTCGAACTGGGGCGCGCGAGCGAACACCTTGCCCGAGGCATCCGCGATCAGCGAGTCGCCGTCGAAGACGAGCTCGTCCTGGCCGCCGATCAGGTTCACGTAGGCGAGCGCGCAGCCGGCTTCGCGGGCGCGGCGACTGACCAGCTCACCGCGGACGTCGTCCTTGTTGGCCTCGTACGGCGAACTGTTGACGACGAGCAGCAGTCCGGCACCCGCGGCCCGAGCCACGGCGGCCGGGCCGCCGTCCTGCCAAAGGTCCTCGCAGATCACCAGTGCGACGTCGACGCCGTGGATCCGGATCACCTGCAGGGTGTTGCCGGGGACGAAGTGCCGGAACTCGTCGAAGACGCCGTAGTTCGGCAGGTGGTGCTTGACCGCGCTGGTGACCACGCGGCCCTGGTGGATGACCGCGGCCGAGTTCGTCGGCGAGCCCTTCGGGCGGCCGAGCCGGTCCACGCCCATCGCCGAACCGGCGGCGCGGTCGAGGTACCCGCAGACCACCACGACATCGCCCAGGCCTTCGTCGGCCAGCCGGGTGGCGAGGTCCTGGATCCGGGCCTGGGACGCGTCGACGAACGACGCCCGCAAGGCCAGGTCCTCGACCGGGTAACCGGTCAGCGCGAGCTCCGGGAAGGCCACCACGTGCGCGCCTCGCTCGACGGCGTTCCGGGTCCAGGCGACGATCTTCTCGCTGTTCCCGTCGATATCGCCAACGGTCACGTTGAGCTGAGCGAGAGCAAGCCGGAGCTGAGGCACGGGAGCACATTACTGGTTGAGAGGCCCTTACTCACGCGGGAGGTACGAAGGTTTACCCACTCAGTAACTTTCGGCAGATGTGCACCCGGAACGCGGCCGATTCACTGGACGGTATGACTGCGCAGGGTGGGCCCACCGGATTGGCCGAGCGGGCGCTGGGGCCGGACCTGGCCAGAGGCTTCATGCTGCTGTTCATCGCCTTGGCCAACTCGCACTACTTCGTTTACGGGTCAGGAGTATTCGGCGGGTTCCCGACCGACGGATCGGCTGTCGACCGGGCGGTCGGGTTCGTGATCGCGACCTTCGTCGACGGCCGGGCGTTCCCGATGTTCGGGGTGTTGTTCGGGTACGGCGTCGCGCAGATCGTCCGGCGTCAGCGCGAGGCCGGGAAGGAGTGGTGGCCGATCCGATCTCTCGATGCTTCCGCAGAGCTTTCTCGGGCAGTTCGGCGACCGGATCGTCGTACAGCCGTTCATCGCGTTGCTCGGGCCCATCGGGTTCGTCGTACCGTTTCTGATGGGTCTGTGGGCGGGCCGGCGGCGCATCCTCGAACGGCCGGCCGAGCACGTCATGCTGCTGGTCTCGACCGCGATCATCGGCATCACCGTCGCGGTCCTCGGCGCTCTGCCGGTGTCGCTGATCATCGGCGGCGTGATCGACCCGCCGAGCGACCACACGCTCAGCCTGATCGGCTCGATGCATGATTCGTCAGGCGTCTTCGGCGGTTTCGGGTACGCCGCTCTGATAGTGCTGATCGCGATGCGGCTCGGCGATCGCCAGGGTCCGATCACCCTGGCGATCGCCGCGGTCGGTCAGCGCTCGCTGACCTGTTATCTGGCCCAGTCCGTCGTCTGGGCCGTCGTCTTCACGCCGTACCTGCTCGATCTGTCCCGCACTCTGTCCACGGCCACGACCGCGCTGCTGGCGATCGCGACTTGGCTCGCGACGGTGTTGCTGGCCGATCGGATGCGGCGGGTGGGTTATCGCGGACCGTTCGAGCTTCTGATCCGCCGGATCACCTATCAGCCCAGCATGACCTCGGCTACGCGGTCGCGGAGCTCTGGGAGCCGGGCGTAGAAGACATCCCCGGGGCACTGGGTCGCGTTGTAGTCGCGGTGCCCGACGATCGCCGCATGCGGATCGAGTCCGTACGTCGTACACAACCAGGCGCAGGTGAGGACGGACATGTCGAACAGCGCGGTCGTTGGGTTCGCACTGGTGTAGATGCCCTCGTGCTCGATGCCGATCGTGTGGCTGTTGTGGTTGGCGGTCTGGGCGCCCATGACGTTCTGCCGGTTGTTGATCGACGACAGCGACTTGCTGCGGCCTTCCATCAGGTAGCCGCCGCGGCTGATCGTCAGCTGGTTCCCGATGTCGATCCAGCCGTTGGTGTCCATGTGCAGGTCCTGGATCCAGTGCTGCACCTTGTACGCCGCCGCGAGCGAGTAGTCGGTGACGTTCGGGCTCGCGGTGTGGTGGATGACGATGTGGTCGGGCGCGCCGATCACCGTCGTGGCGGACTTGGGCGGCCGGGCGGACCACTCGGCGCGGGTGTAGCAGCGCGGCGCGGGGGCGGCGTGCGCTGCTGTGGTCGGGAGGGTGATGCCACCGAGCAGTACGCCGCCGGCGGCAGCGCCGCGCAGCAGGTTACGCCGGGACATCCGGGCAGGTGGGTATTTTTCTGGGGCGGTCATGTTATGGAAAATTCCCTACGACGAGGCTCGCGAAACAGGCGCGCCGGGTCTGGTCTAATGACGGTCGTGACAAGTCAGGGGGACGTCCGGCTGGGACGGGCCGGCAAGAGTGTGCGGGTGCTGGTTGCCCTGGTGGGGATCGGTCTGCTGATCAACGGTTCGGTCCGGGCCAGCGACGACGCCTGGCCGTTCGGGCCGATGTCGCAGTACGCCATGTCGGTGCCGGACGACGCCGCGATCACCTACACCCGGATCAGCGCCCAGACCGACGCCGGTACGACGGTCGACGTACCGCTGAACATCGAGGGCGCCGGGGTCGCGCGGGCCGAGATCGAGGCGCGTACGGGCGAGATCGTCAAGGACCCGTCGCTGCTGCAGCAGGTCGCGGACGGCTGGGCGCGGAAGCACCCGGACAAGCCGAAGTACGTGAAGCTCGAGCTGATCCGCGACACCACCCAACTCGTGCACGGCCGCGTCGAGGGGCCGCCGGCCTCCGAGGTCCTCGCCACCTGGGCGGTCCGGCGATGAGCGCCCTCGAGACCACGACCGCCCGCGTCGTGGACTGGTTCACCCCCAAGATCGCAATGGCGCGGATCGCGTGGTTGCGGACGATCCTCTATCTGTTCGTCATCCTCGACATGCACGCCTTCGTCCGCGACACCCGGGACAAGGGTGAGCATCCGGGGCTCTACCAACCGCTGCTGCTCGCCCGGCTCCTCGATCTACCAAGGCCGTCGGTGGCGAACACGACGGTGTTGTACGGCGTCCTGATCGTCGCCTGCCTGGTCGGCGCGACCAACTATTTCCCGCGGATCGCCGGCTGGATCGTCGCGCCGGCGTTCACGTGGTGGGTGCTGATCGGAATGAGCGACGGGAAGGTCGATCACGACCACCTCGCGTTGGTGATCGCGCTCTGGGTGCTGCCGACCGTGGGGAAGGCGTCGTACGGCGATCAGACCAGGTCGGAGGCGGCGGGGTGGGCGATCCGCTGCGTGCAGCTCTGCGTGATCGCGACGTACTTCCTCTCGGCGATCGCGAAGCTGCGGAGTGCCGGGTGGGCCTTGACCTGGCCGAGGAGCGCCGTACTGACGTGGGCGATCGTACGGCGGCCGCACCCGGTCGGGGAGTGGTTGCTGCACTACCCCTGGATGCTGCATGTGATGCAGTGGGTCGGGATCACCGCCGAGTTCCTGTCTCCGGTGATCCTGTGGCTCAAGGGGCGGTGGCAGCTGTTCGGGGCGCTGTTCTTCCTTGGGTTCCACGCGGCGAACACGGCGATCCTGCTGATCCACTTCCTGCCGACGGTGGTGTGCTGGCTGGCGTTCGCGCCGCTGGAGCGGATCGTGCCGTGGTTCCAGAAGCGACGGTCAGACGGCGACGCCCGACAGGCCGAAGACCAGGCCGAAGAGGGCCGGGAGGCCCAGCAGCAGGCCGGCGCGTAGCCGGAAGCGACGACCGCCAGGGCCGGGAGTGCGGACGACGCGGGAGAGCACGGCACCGGCGTACCCGAAGACCAGAGCGGCGAGCAGGATCTGCTTGGTCGGCAGCTGCGCGCCGTTGTTGGTCAGCCCGAGCGTGAGCAGCCCGGGGCAGCAGAACGCGAACATGCCGAAGCCCAGCTCCGGGATCGGCAGCCAGCGACGGCCGAGCACGTCCCGCTCGGCGGGCCGGCGGCCGCGGATCGATTGGACGAACCGCGCGGTGCTGATCAGCAGGTCGGTGACACAGAGGATCGCGGCCACGAGGAGAGCGGCGTGAAAGATCATCTGCACCCGGGAAACGGTAGGCCCTGATCGGCGCAATGTCCGCACCAGCACGTAACGTCTGCTTAACAGAGCAGAGGCAGACTGTGTGAGGGCCCTGGCGGGCCGACGCTGAGCGAGAGGTGGACTGGCCGATGGACAAGCAGCAGGAGTTCGTACTGCGCGCGCTCGAGGAGCGCGACGTACGGTTCGTGCGGCTCTGGTTCACCGACGTGCTCGGGTTCCTCAAGTCGGTGGCGGTCGCGCCGGCCGAGCTGGAGGGCGCGTTCGCGGAGGGGATCGGGTTCGACGGTTCGGCGATCGAGGGCTTCGCCCGGGTCACCGAGGCGGACATGCTGGCCAAGCCGGACCCGTCGACCTTCCAGATCCTGCCCTGGCGGGGCGAGACGATGGGCACCGCGCGGATGTTCTGCGACATCAACATGCCGGACGGCTCGGCCTCGTTCGCCGACCCACGGCACGTGCTGAAGCGGACGCTGTCGAAGGCGGCCGACCTCGGCTTCACCTTCTACACGCACCCGGAGATCGAGTTCTACCTGTTCAAGTCGCTGACCGGTCAGCCCGGCACGCGGCCGGAGCCGGTGGACTCGTCCGGCTACTTCGACCACACCCCGCAGGGCATCGGCAACGACTTCCGCCGCGAGGCGATCACGATGCTGGAGTCGATGGGTATCTCGGTCGAGTTCAGCCATCACGAAGGCGGCCCGGGCCAGCAGGAGATCGACCTGCGGTACGCCGACGCGCTCAGCACCGCGGACAACATCATGACCTTCCGGGTGGTGGTGAAGGAGGTCGCGCTCAGCCAGGGCATCTACGCGTCGTTCATGCCGAAGCCGCTGGACGACCAGCCCGGGTCCGGGATGCACACCCACATGTCGCTGTTCGAAGGCGACCGGAACGCCTTCTTCGAGGGCGGCGCGCAGTACCAGCTGTCCAAGACCGGCCGCGCCTTCATCGCCGGCCTGCTGCAGCACGCGGCCGAGATCACCGCGGTGACGAACCAGTGGGTGAACTCGTACAAGCGGCTCGCCGTCGGTGACGAGGCGCCGTCGTTCGTCTCCTGGGGGCACAACAACCGGTCCGCGCTGGTCCGGGTGCCGATGTACAAGCCGCACAAGGGTCAGTCCAGCCGGGTCGAGTTCCGCTCGCTGGACTCAGCCGCGAACCCGTACCTGGCCTTCGCGCTGATGCTGGCCGCCGGACTGAAGGGCATCGAGGAGGGCTACGAGCTGCCGCGCGAGGCCGAGGACGACGTCTGGTCGCTGACGTCGCGCGAACGCAAGGCCCTCGGCATCAAGCCGCTGCCGAGCAGCCTCGCCGAAGCCATCAGCGCGATGGAGGACAGCGAGTTGGTCGCCGAAACCCTCGGCGAGCACGTCTTCGACTTCTTCCTCCGCAACAAGCGCGCGGAGTGGGCCGACTACCGCCGCCAGGTCACCCCATTCGAGCTGAACAAGCTGCTCCCAGTCCTCTAACCGTTGGGGACTGGGACCGGCTGGTCCTCCGAGGTGGTCCAGCGCGCCGCGGCGGTGGAATGCCTGTACGGCGCCTCTGACACCGGCGGTGGCGGTGGCGCCGACATGGCGGCGACCGTCTCTGGTGCAGCGGGCACCGGCGTGCCGTTGGGCGCGAGCGCGTGGACCTCTTCCAGCGTCAGCAGGCCGACCGGCCGGACTCCTTCGGTGATCACCACGATGCTGCCCGGAACCACTTGCTGAGCGCGATTGCCCTTCGCCGGCACGAGAATCCCCTCGGCCGGTGTACGCCAGGCGCCCGGCGCGAACCGGCGCAGCGCGATGCCCGCCTGACCGTCGTCCGGCGTCCGTGGTGGCAGGTAAGCCGTGGCTGTGTAGTCGTAGTCGTAGTCCGGCTCAGGCGGCCCGGACACTCGCCCACCCTGCTGGGGCGTCAACCAGACCACCGTGCCCCGAACAGCGAGCGACCCCGTCATCATGACCATGAACAGCCATCATGCCGACTACTGAGCGAATTCGCTACACGACACCGTGTATTGGCCGCAATGTGGTCGCGATGCGTTCGAGATGTCGAGGCTGCGGCGTTCGCACGACCGGCCTACGGGTAGCCTGCAGGCGTGGTCGAGGAGCGTAGAGCGTCTTGGGAGGGGCGACTGGTTCGGCTGGGCTTCGCCGATCCCGTGCGGGCCGGGCGGATGCTCGAGCAGCTGGACGGGTTCGACTCGCACACCTTGATGGCGAGCGAACAGCTCATCACCACCCTGTCGGAGTCCGCGGATCCGGATCTCGCGCTCCGTGGGCTGTGCGGCCTCGCCGAGGCCTTACACCGCCATGAGTACGACGTCGCCGCGTTCGCCCGGACGCTCGAGGTTGACGACGACTTCCGGCGCCGGCTCGTCTACGTGCTTGGTGCGAGTGAGGCGCTCGGGCGGCATCTCGGCGTACATCCGAGGCACTGGTACGACCTCGCGGATCCGTCGCTGGCCGGGGTCCGCCCGTCGGCCGAGGACGTCGCCGCCAAGCTGGCCACCGTGGTCGACGCGCCCAATCCTGTCGACGCCCTTCGGGTCGAGTATCGCCGTCTGCTGTTGAGACTCGCCGCACGCGATCTGGCCGAGGGGCTTTTGGTCGACGAGGTGGCCGCCGTACTCGCGGATCTTGCCGGGGGAGCGCTCGAGACCGCGCTGCGGATCGCCCGCAACGAGTACTTCGCCGCGCACCCGTCCGCCGCCGACTGCCGGCTCGCGATCATTGCCATGGGCAAGTGTGGTGGCCGGGAACTCAACTATGTCAGCGATGTCGACGTCCTGTTCGTCGCCGAGCCACTCGACGATGAACCGGAAGCGCCGGCCCTCAAGACCGCTACGCAGCTCGCCGCCGCCACCATGCGGATCTGTTCGGCACACACCGCCGAAGGCACCCTCTGGCCGGTAGACGCAGCCCTGCGCCCCGAGGGCAAGTCAGGTCCGCTCGTCCGTACCCTCGACAGCCACCTCGCGTATTACCAGCGCTGGGCCAAGACGTGGGAGTTCCAGGCACTGCTCAAGGCCCGCCCGGTCGCGGGTGACGCCAAGCTGGGTCAGGAGTACGCCGAGAAGACCGGGGAGCTGGTGTGGTCGGCGGCTGACCGGGCCGGGTTCGTCGACGACGTCCAGGCGATGCGCCGCCGCGTCATCGACCACATCCCCGCTGCCGACATGGATCGCCAGCTCAAGCTCGGCCCTGGCGGCCTGCGGGACGTCGAGTTCGCCGTACAGCTGCTGCAACTTGTGCACGGGCGCAGCGACGATGCCGTCCGCAGCGGTACGACGCTCGTCGCGCTGGAGTCATTGACGAAGTCGGGCTATGTCGGTCGCACGGATGGTGCGGTCATGGCCGATGCGTACCGGTTCTTGCGGTCGATGGAGCACCGCATCCAGCTGTACCGGTTGCGCCGTACGCACCACGTGCCCAACGAGGAGGTCGATTTCCGGCGGCTCGGGCGGTCACTCGGGTTCACGAGGAACCCGGTCGCGGACCTGACCACGGTGTGGAAGAAGCACGCGCTAGAGGTACGGCGGCTGCACGAGAAGCTGTTCTACCGGCCGCTGCTCGCGGCGGTCGCGCGGATCCCGGGTGGCGAGGTACGGCTGACGCCGGAGGCGGCCAAGCAGCGGCTGACCGCACTCGGGTACGCCGATCCGTCGTCCGCGCTCCGGCACATCGAAGCCTTGTCCGAAGGGGTGTCGCGACGGTCGTCGATCCAGAAGGCGCTGCTGCCGGCCATGCTCGGCTGGTTCGCGGAGTCGCCTGACCCGGACGCCGGACTGCTCGCGTTCCGGACCATCTCGGACACGCTCGGCTCGACGCCGTGGTACCTGCGCCAGCTGCGCGACGAAGGCGCGTCGGCCGAGCGACTCGCTCATCTACTCGCGAGCGGCCGGTACGCCGTTGACCTCTTGCAGCGAGCACCCGAAGCGACCGCGATGCTGGCCGACGAACGCGAGCTCGTGCCGCGCAGTGAGGAAGGGCTGCTGACCGAGATGTCGGCGGCTGCTGGGCGGCAGGAGCAGCCGGAGGCGGCGGTGGCTGCGATTCGTGCCGCGCGTCGGCGCGAGCTGTTCCGGGTGGCGGCGGCGGATCTCTCCGGGGTGCTCGAGGTCGAGCAGGTCGGCGAGGCGCTCACGGTGATCTCGTCGGCGACACTCACAGCTGCTCTCGAGGTTGCCCGACGAGCGGTTGCCAAGGGTGAGCCCGAGCCCACCCGGATGTCGATCGTCGCGATGGGCCGGTTCGGTGGGCACGAGCTCGGCTACGGCAGCGATGCGGATGTCATGTTCGTCCACGACCCGCTGCCGGGGGCTGACGAGAAGGCAGCGACGGATTTCGCGACCCAGGCGGCGACGGAGTTGCGGCGGCTGCTCGCGTTGCCAGGCGCGGACCCGGCTGTTGCCGTCGACGCCGATCTGCGTCCTGAGGGGCGGCAAGGGCCGCTGGTTCGGACGCTGGCGTCGTACGCCTCCTACTACGCCCGCTGGTCCGCGGTGTGGGAGGCACAGGCGTTGTTGCGGGCCGATCCGCTGTGTGGCGATGCCGGGCTGTGTCAGGCATTCCGCGAGCTGATCGACCCGCTGCGGTATCCGGCGAACGGCGTATCGGACCGGGACGTGATGGAGATTCGCCGGATCAAGGCGCGGGTGGACGCCGAGCGCCTGCCGCGTGGCGCCGACCCGAGCACGCACACGAAGCTCGGGCGTGGCGGGCTGGCCGACATCGAGTGGACCGTTCAGTTGCTGCAGATGCGCGAGGCATATCGAGTGCCTGGCCTGCGCACGACGCGGACGCTCGGCGCACTGCGGGCCGCGGTCGAGGCCGACCTGGTCAAGGCGGCGGACGCGGACACCCTGCGGATCGCGTGGGAGCTGGCGACCCGGATCCGCAACGCCATCATGCTGGTCCGCGCCCGCCCCGGGAACTCGCTGCCGAGGGACCCGCGCGACCTCGCGGCCGTCGCCCAGATCTGCGGCTACCCGCCGGGCGAATCGAGCCGCTTCCACGACGACTACCTCCGCATCACCCGCCGGGCCCACAACACCGTCGCCCACCTCTTCTGGGACGACTAGGTCAGACACGGCCTTCTATAGACTCCTGTCAGTGGAACTGGTGGACGCAGTGGATGAGGTCAGGCAGGCGGGGGTATTCAGCCACGTCCGGCGCAGTGTGCGGATGACGGTCGGGCAGAAGCGTGTGTGGGAGACTCACTGGCCGTCGCTCGGGCGGAAGCTCGAGGAGCTGCCGCCAGGCCCGGTCGATCTGGCCGAGTGGTTCGGCCGGGAGGCGCCGACCGTGCTGGAGATCGGGTCCGGGATGGGCGACGCGACGGCGCAGCTCGCGGTGGCGGCGCCGGAGGTGAACCACCTGGCCGCCGAGGTGTACCCGGCCGGCCTCGGCCAGCTGATGCTCTGGGTGGAGAAGTACGACCTCGACAACGTCCGCCTGCTGCAGGGCGACGCGCTCGACTTCCTCCGCGACCACGTCGCGCCGGACACGCTGGCCGGCGTACGGATCTACTTCCCCGACCCTTGGCCGAAGAAGCGGCACCACAAGCGCCGGCTCGTCACGCAGCCGTTCGTCGCACTGGTGGCCTCCCGGCTGCAGCCCGGCGGAACGTTGCACCTGGCAACGGACTGGGCCGGCTACGCCGACCGCATGCTCGAGATCTGCGACGCCGAGCCCCTGCTGAGGAACCAGTACGACGGCTGGGCCCCGCGCCCCGAGTGGCGACCGATCACCAAGTTCGAATCCCGTGCCCAGGCCGAGGGCCGCACCTGTCGCGACCTGCTGTACACGAAGGTCAAGCCGACCGGCTCGTGAAGTTCCACTGGCCAGCCGGGACCGTGTAGACGGTGTAGCCGTCCTCGTACGACGCCTCACCCGCGAACGGAGCCGGTACGGCGGTGACGTCCGACGCCGAGGCGGACGGTACATGGACCTCGGCCGTCGTACCGACCGGCACCAGCACCTCCAGCGACAGCACCCGCCCGACGCGCTTCCAGCTCACCGACACGCGGCCGCGGATCGTGTCGGTCCGGATGGTCGCCGAGTCCACCTCAGCACGTGCATCGGGCCGGACCAGGATCCGCTCCCAGCCCGCCTGCAGATTGCGCAGGCCGGCGACGTTCTCATACAGCCACTGCACGACTGTGCCCTGGAAGTAGTGGTCGCGCGACCGGGAGTCGTCCTCCCACATCTCCCACATCGTGTCGGCGCCCTGGTCGAACCAGTACCCCCAACTCGGGTAGCTCCGCTGCAGCGCAACCTTCGTCGCCACCTCGCCATACCCGTACGCGGTCAGCACCGGCAGCAGTACACCGACGCCGAGACAACCGGTGTTCAGGTGGAAACCGCGAGCCTCCACATCCGCCGCAAGATTGGCCGCCACCCGCGGCGCCAACTCGTCGGGCACGATTCCGAAGGCCAGAGGTACGGCGTTCGAGGTCTGCCGATAGTCAGGATCGTCGGCTGACCGATACACCCCGGCCTCCCGATCCAGGAACGTGCGATTCAGCCCATCAGCAAGCTCAGCCGCGGCCTTCTGACAGTCGTTGGCCTGCCCGATGATCTCGCCGATCTCAGCGGCCGCGATCAGGGCTCGGTAGAGATACGCCGTACCGGTGAGCCGGCGGTCCTCCGGCGCCGGGCCGCTGCCGTAGCCGGGTGGCAGCCAGTCGCCGAGGACGCTGACCGACAATCCGTCCTCGACGCGAGCGAGCTCCCAGGCCAGATAGCGGGTCAGCGAGTCCCAGTGCTCCCGCAGCAACCGCTCGTCGCCGTACGTGCGATGCATCTCGCGGAGGAGGAACGGATATACGGTCGGCCACTCGGTCGCGGGGGAGAGGTCGGTGAAGCCCCATCCACTGGTCGGGACGATCACCGGCAGCTGACCGGACTCCGCCTGACTGTCGCGGATGTCGCCGAGCCACTTGGTGAAGAACCGGGCCAGGTCGAGCATCGCCAGCATCGTCGGCCCACCCACCTGCGCGTCGCCGGTCCACCCGTTCTTCTCCATGAACGGTGTGTCGGTGGGGATCCCGTGCAGATTGTTCAGCACCGTACGGCGCATCGCCCGATCGAACTGCTCGTACGACGATTGCGTCGTCGCAAACCGGGTGGCGTCGCGGACATCGGAGTGCACCACCCGCATCAGCAAGTCCGGCCGATCGGTCACGCCTTCGACCTGGACGTAGCGGAAACCCTTGTAGGAAAAGCGCGGTTCCCATTCCTCGACAGCGTTGCCAGCGGCAATGTATTCGTCACGCTGAATCCGGTTGCCCTCGACATGCTCGTTGACGGCGACCACATTGCCATCAGCAACTGTCTCGCCATGGGTGAGCCTGATCCTGGTGCCGGCCTCGGCCGTCACACTGAGCTTGGTCCAGCCGGCCGTGGTCCGGCCGAAGTCGACGATCCAGACGCCGGGCCTCACCTCGGTGATCGCGGTGGGTTCGACGGTCTCGATGACCCGGATCGGTTCGTGTGCCTGCGCTTGCAACGTGCCCTTGGGTGCGTCGACCTCGGCAGCTGCCGACCAGCTGGCGTCGTCGAAGCCGGGGGCGTCCCAGCCGGGGAGGGCGCGGCGGGCGTCGTACGTCTCGCCGGTATAGAGGTCGTCGGAGATGGTCGGACCGGCGGTGACGCGCCAGGACTCGTCCGACACCACTTCGACCGTACGCCCGTCGTCGTACGAGATGACCAGACGGGTGAGCAGTCGCGGCTCGGCGGTCCACGGGGTCTGGTGCCAGCGCCAGACGTTGGGCGTGGCGAGGCCGAAGAACCCGCGGCCCAGCTCGGCGCCGACGACGTTGTCGCCGCTCTGGACCAGTTCGGTCACGTCGTGGGTGACGTACAGAACAGTGTGGTCGTAGTCGGTGAAGCCGGGATCGAGTACGGCGTCGCTCACCGGCTGACCGTTCAGCCGGAGGTCGGCGTAACCGAGGCCGCTCGCGTACAGCCGGGCGTGCTTCACGGTGCCGTCGGTTGTGAAGGCTTTCCGGAGCAGGTTCGCACCACCGATCCAGCAGGCAGCGCCGAAGCCTTCGTCGAACAGTCCGGTCTCGAACCATTCGGGCTCGGCCGCCGCGCCGACGCGGTCCAGGCCGTCCCAGAGCTGGACGGTCCAGTGGTAGCGGGTGCGCGGGGCCAGCGCAGGGCCGTCGTACTCGATGCCGAAGCTGCGCGAGGACGGCACCTTGCCCGAGTCCCACACATCGCCGGCACCCGGCTCGGATCCGACGAGGATCCGGTACGCCGTCTGCGTCGCGCCGTACCCAGGTGCTGTGGCGACCCAGCTGAACCGCGGCCGCCGGACGTCCGTCCCGAGCGGGCGTACGGCGTACTCGGTCTTCAGCGTTCCGGGAGTGAGCGGACCACCAGGCGTCCAACCGTCCGGCAGTGCAGGCATCAGGCGGCTCCTCAGGCTCGTCGGCAAGCTTCAGGACGGTAGGCAGTTACGTGACCAGCTTTCAACACTCTGACCACAAGTGGCCGTTGTCTCACAGAGCGAATTTATGTCTCACATCGCGAAACCTGAGCATCTTGCTCGACTTTGTCCGCTTTCATAGAGGCATGCAGGTCACCTCGAACGCTCCCGGCGACGCCCTCACGCGGCGCCGGCACGTCGACCTGCTGCGCGTGAACTCCTCCGGCTGTTGACCTTCGGCGCACCACTTCGGTCCGTCCACCTCCCTCCTTGCCCGAAGGAACAGTTCCGTGCGTCGTCTCATCCTGATCGCCTTGCTGGGTTCTGTCGCCCAACTCGTCGACGGCACGCTGGGCATGGCCTACGGCGTCACCGCCTCCACGGCCCTGCTCATCACCGGGATCTCCCCAGCCGTCGCGTCCGCTTCCGTGCACCTCGCCGAGGTCGGCACCACGCTCGCCTCCGGCGTATCGCACTGGCGGTTCGGCAACGTCGACTGGCGCGTAGTCGCGCTGATCGGCCTCCCGGGTGGGGTCGGCGCTTTCGCCGGCGCGACCTTCCTGTCCAGCCTGTCGACCGAGTCGGCCGGTGTATGGGTCGCGGCGTTGCTGCTCCTGCTCGGCATCTACATCCTGGTCCGGTTCGCCACCGGCAAGGTGCGGGCCGTGATGGAGGGCCGGCCGGCTGGCAAGTTCCTCGGGCCGCTCGGCCTGGTCGCCGGGTTCATCGACGCCACCGGTGGTGGCGGTTGGGGCCCGGTGGCGACCTCGAGCCTGCTGAGCAGCGGCAAGCTGGAACCACGTCGTACGGTCGGCTCGGTGAGCGCGGCTGAGTTCGTGGTCTCGGTTGCCGCCAGCATCGGGTTCCTGTTCGGGCTGGGCAAGGAGAACCTGCCGTTCGGTGTCGTCGGCGCGCTGCTCGTCGGCGGCGTACTCGCGGCGCCGCTGGCTGCCTGGCTGGTGTCGCGGCTGGCGACTCGCTGGCTCGGCGTCGGCGTCGGCCTGGTGCTGATCCTGACCAACGCCCGCACGCTGCTGAAGGGCATCGGCGTCGACGAAGGCCTGCGCTACGTCGCGTACGGCGTTCTGGTCGCCGGCTGGGCGGCGGTCGTCGCCTACAGCGTTCGCACCACCGGTCGCGGGGCGGATGCCCGGGCCGCGCGTGAGCTCGAGACGGTCTGAACACCACACCACATTCCTGCTGTTCCTCCGCCTGCGGCCGCACTCGGGTCGCCGTACCTCAAAGGTTTTCTGAGCATGTCCAGAATTCGTTCCGCCCGCCGCCTCTTCGCCGCCTCCGCCGCGGTGCTGTCCCTGGTGGCCGCTGTTGCCGGCTGCTCGCGGGCGGAGGGCAACGACACGCCGGCCGCCTCGAGCGACAAGGGCCCGGCCACCGAGCTGCGGCTCGGCTACTTCCCGAACGTCACCCACGCGGCCGCGCTCGTCGGCCTGGACAAGGGCCTGTTCACGAAGGAGCTCGGCAGCACCAAGCTGGTGCCGACCAAGTTCAATGCCGGCCCCGAGGCCGTCGGTGCGCTGCTCGGCGGCTCGCTGGACGCGTCGTTCATCGGCTCCGGTCCTGCGATCAACGCCTACGCGAAGTCCAACGGTGAGGCCGTCCGGTTGATCGCCGGTGCCACCTCCGGCGGTGCGCAGCTCGTGGTGAAGCCGACCATCACCAAGCCCGAGGACCTGATCGGCAAGACCGTCGTCACGCCGCAACTCGGCAACACCCAGGATGTCTCGCTGAAGAAGTGGCTGGCCGAGAAGAATCTGACCGGCAAGGTCAAGGTGACCAACCTGGAGAACGCGCAGACCCTGGACGCGTTCAAGAAGGGTGACGTGGACGCGGCCTGGCTGCCCGAGCCCTGGTCGTCGCGACTGGTCCTTGACGCCGGCGCCAAGGTCTTGCTCGACGAGAAGACCCTCTGGCCGGACGGCAAGTTCCCGACCACCGTGCTGATCGTGCGGACCCAGTTCCTGCAGGAGCACCCGGAGACGGTGAAGGCGCTGCTGACCGGCCTGGTCGCCGCGATCGACTTCGCGAACACCGACCAGGCCGCCGCGAAGACCGAGGTGAACGCGCAGCTGAAGGAGCTGACCGGCAAGGCGCTGAAGCCGGCCGTGATCGACCGGGCGTTCGCCAACATCCAGATCACCGCGGACCCGATCGCGTCGACGTTCCCGCAGCTGGCCAAGGACCAGGTCACCGCGGGCATCGCCAAGACGGCGCCGAACGTGGCCGGTTTCGCCGACCTCGGCCCGCTGAACGACGTACTGACCAAGGCAGGGAAGCCGACCGTCGATGCCGCCGGTCTGGACACGAAGTAACCCGTAGGCGAGGAGGCAGACCATGACCGCGACAGTCGAGGTTGAGCAGACCGTGGTGCGACCTGTGCAGTTCCATCAGGTCGGGAAGGCATTCGGGCATGGCCGCAATGCGGTCGTCGCGCTGGAGCAGGTCGACCTCGACGTCGCGGCAGGTGAGTTCGTCTGCCTGCTCGGTGCGTCCGGTTGCGGGAAGACGACGCTGCTGAATCTGGTGGCCGGCCTCGACAAGCCGACCGCCGGACGGATCGAGCTGCACTCGTCGCGGCCGGCGGTCGTGTTCCAGGAAGCCGCGCTGATGCCGTGGCTGACAGCTGCCGGCAACGTCGAGTTGCCGTTGCGGATGGCGGGCGTACCGAAGGCTGAGCGGCGGGCGAAGGCTGCCGAACTGCTGGAACTGGTCAGGCTCGGTGGGCTGGGCGACAAGCGGCCGCACGAGTTGTCCGGTGGTATGCGGCAGCGGGTCGCGCTGGCGCGGGCGCTCGCGTCCACCGATGACAACACCGGCGCGAACGCGGGCAAGCCGTCCCTGCTGCTGATGGACGAGCCCTTCTCGGCGCTGGACGCGATCACCCGGGACGTCCTGCAGGGCGAGCTGCTCCGGATCTGGCGTGCGACCGGTACGGCGATCCTGTTCGTCACGCACGACGTCCGCGAAGCCGTCCGGCTCGGGCAGCGCGTCGTACTGCTCTCTTCGCGGCCGGGCCGCGTCGTACGGCAGTGGGACGTCGACGGCCTGTCCGGATCGGCCGAGGTGGGTGCGGTCGACGAGATCAACGCCGCGCTGCGGAAGGTGATCAGCAGTCATGCCGCAGCCTGACCTGCAGGACGACCTGTACGACGCAGGGTCGGTGGAGGCAGGCCTCGACGCGCTCGACACTCCGGTCAACGCATCCGAGGGCTCCCGGGCCCGCCGGATCGCCGGCCGGGTGCTGCCGCCCGTGGTCGCGATCGCGCTGCTGGTGGCAGTGTGGCAGGCGCTCTGGGCGGCCGCGTTCTGGCCGGAGTTCAAGTTGCCGGCGCCGTCCGCTGTCTGGGGTCAGGTCTGGCAGCTGGTCACGTCGGGGGAGATCCTCGAGTTGTTCTGGGTGTCGGTGCACCGAGCCGTGATCGGGTTTGCGATCTCGTTGCTGATCGCGGTGCCGCTCGGCCTGGCGATCGCGAACAGCTCCGTCGTACGACGGGGGATCGGGCCACTGGTGTCCGGTCTGCAGAGCCTGCCGTCGGTGGCGTGGGTGCCGGCCGCGATCCTGTGGTTCGGTCTGAACGACCGGGCGATCTACTGGGTCGTGCTGCTGGGCGCCGTACCGTCGATCGCGAACGGGCTGGTGTCCGGTCTGGACCAGGTGCCGCCGATCCTGCCGCGGGTCGGGAAGGCGCTCGGCGCCGGCCGGCTGGGCGGCATCCGGTACATCCTGCTGCCGGCCGCGCTGCCGGGATTTCTCGGCGGGCTCAAGCAGGGCTGGGCGTTCTCGTGGCGGTCGCTGATGGCCGCGGAGCTGATCGCGACCTCGCCCGAGCTCGGTGAAGGACTCGGCCAGTACTTGCACAACGGGATGTCGCTGTCGGACATCTCGATGGTGTTCGCCGGCATCCTGCTGATCTTCGTCGTCGGCGTCGGAATCGAGCTGCTGGTCTTCCGGCCGCTGGAGAACTCGGTGCTGAAAGCGCGTGGGCTGACCGTCACCGCCCGCTGATCCGGTTACGGCTTCGCCACCTTGCGGGCCGGTGCGGCGATGCGTTCGGTCCGGCGCCGTACTGTTGGAGCGTGGTTCGATTTCTGCCGTTCCTGATCAGCCTGGTGCTCAGCGTCTACGCGCTGTTCTCCTGCATCCAGACGCCCGACGAGGACGTGCCGCATCTGCCGAAGCTGGTGTGGATCGTCCTGATCGTGTTCGTCCCGTTCGTCGGGCCGATCGTCTGGTTGATCACGTACCGGATGCAGCTCGCGCGCCGGGAGTCCGTCGTACGGCCGCCGAAGCCGAGCGCGCGCCCGGTCGCGCCGGACGACGACCCGGACTTCCTGGCCTCGCTGGACCGCTATCGCGACCCACGCACGACGGTGAAGCCACCCGAGACGCCCAAGCCCGACCCGGAGCCTGAGCCGGCCGACGAGTCCGACGGCAAGCCCAAGGCACCGGACACCGACTCCGAGACGTCCTCGGAGACCGACGACGGTAAGGCCTGACTTCGCAGGCCTTACCGATCGTTGCTTGATCCGATTGCCGGTTGGAGCAGTGTCACGCCGACTTTCGGTGCTCGGGCAGGAGGGTGTTGTCCCGTTCGGACTCCGTGGTGCCGCCCCAGACGCCGTACGGTTCGCCGACGGAGATCGCGTGCTGCCTGCACTCCGGCTGGACCGGGCAGGTGCCGCAGAGCGACTTGGCTACCATCTCGCGCGCGCGTTTGCGGACGCCCCGCTCGGATTCGGGAGAGAAGAACAGCTCCGGGTTGACATCGCGGCACGCAGCTTGTGACTGCCAGTCCCACAGATCCATGAGCGGGCGGGGCAGGCGAGGCATCCCTCTCGACATGGCAACCTCCTTGACTCACCGTGAGCGCGGACGGGCGCTCGGTGAAAACTATGCTCAACTCCCACCGAGTTCAACCCTTGTTGTCTCGAACTTCGGTCCTTTTGTTATCGGCGGAGCCCGAGCAGTGCCATTTCAGCGCCAAAGGCGGGCTGTCGCAGGGCGTGATCAAGCGTTCGTCATGCGGTGAGCGTGGTCAGGTGATCACTGAATGTGACTTGAGTCACTAAGCGAGTACGGCGCCCACGATGGCGGCGAGTAACCCCACCCCGAGGTTGAGGACGACGTTCAGCAAAGCGGCCGCGCGTCGGCCGGACGCGGCCAGCGCGGTCGTCTCGGCGGCGAAGGTGCTGTACGTCGTGAACGCGCCACAGAAGCCGACCCCGACGAGCAGCGTCACCGTCTGATCGGTGACACCGGTCAGGAGCCCGAGCACGAAGCTGCCGAGGACGTTGACGGCGAAGGTTCCCCAAGGCAACGGCGAGCTCAACCTTGTCGAGCGCAACAAACGATCCACCATGTGCTTGTCGACCAGGAACCGCAGCGGAGCTCCGACGGCCGCGCCGAGCGCCACCAGCAGGACGCTCATCGCTTCGGACCAGTCCACTCGCCAAGCGTCGCCGCCAGCAACGCGGCCGCGAGCGTGCCGAAGAAGTAGACCAGGGCAACGATCACGTGCTCGTGCAGCAGCTTTTCGGTGTCGACGGCAAACGTCGAGAACGTCGTGAACCCGCCGAGGATCCCGGTGCCGAGGAACGGCCGCAGCAACGGATGCGACCTCGGGGTCAACCGAGCCAACAGCACACCGATCAGGAAACACCCGAGGACGTTCGTGGCGAAGGTTGCCCAGGGAAACTGACCTGACCCATGCGGGAACGCCTCAGCAAGCCCGTAGCGGGCCAGCGAGCCGATCACTCCACCAAGCGCCACAACACCGAGGCTCTGCAGTTGGATGAGTTCGCTCCGCTCACTCCTGTGGGGCAATCCACCGTCAGACATCGTCCGCTGGATCGTAGCGGTAGTACTCGTGCGATCCGTGCGCCGTACCCGTCTCGCCGGTCAGTGCGCGAATCACCGTCGCATGCGTGATCGCGAGCACCGGTCCGTCCGTGCTCGCCGTGTGCCGGCCGAGTGCCGCGCGGGCCCGCTCCCGGACCCGCGACAGCGGCTCCCAGGGTCGTTGGATCCCGTTGGGCCACTCACCGCCGTAGGCCTCGAACTCCGCCTGTGCGGCCCGTACGTCGGCCACGCCGCGCCAGAGCCCGGTGTGGTCCGGCAGCCAGTCGCGCAGGTCGTAGTCGACCCGCACGCCGAGGGCCAGCCGGTGACCGATGATCGCGGCGCTCTGCAAGGCCCGCGTGAAGGGCGAGCTGACGATGTACGTCGCCATGACGCCGCTGAGGATGTCCGCGAGCTCTTGGGCTTGCTTCGCGCCGACAGCGGTCAGTGGGGCGGAGTCGGCCGCCATCCCGGGCCATCCCCGGGTGTCGACCGGTTCGTAGTCCGGCTCCCCATGCCGGACCAGGTAGATCTGCGTCACGGGAGAGTTCTACCGGAGATGGCGCGCGCCCGCCCAGCCACGGGCGTGGCTGCCGGGGAGGGCGGACGGATCGGCGATCGACGTGGGTGGGCGGACCTGGTGCAGCTCACTGAACAGGTCGGTCGTCCGCTGCTCGATCCAGCGCACCTCGGTAGCACCTTGATGACCGTGGACGGCGAGCACCGAGTCGATGTCGGGCCAGACCGCCGTCGCGGGATTGTCACCGCGCCAGCGCAACGCCACCGAGCCGTCGCTGAACACGCACCCCTCGGCGACCACGCCGGTGCCGGAGACACCACTGAGGTCGTGATAACGCACCAGTTCGAAGGTCCTCGGTGATTGCCTCACCCTGCTAGCACTCCTCATCGTCGTGTGCGCCGTTGCAGCCCTCAACGACGCACGCCGTACGACGGTTACAGAAACCTCACCCGCACCACCGGTTCCGGACGGGTGCTACGCTTCACCTCGTGAAGCGCAGCTATTGGCGATTTTTTGAGTGGCCGGCCTTGGTGCCGGGCGACTCAGCCGCCTGCTGACGCCCACCGAAGACACCAGAGCCGGCTCGAAGGCAAGGACATCCGTCCTTGCCTTTTCTCGTTCCCAGCCGGCGCTGCCTCGGGTCTTCCGCGGACATCCGGCGGAAAGGTCCCAGCAGTGAACACCCTCAAGCACCAGGCCAGTCAGCCCGCGGTCGTCGACCGGCGGATCGAGAAGACCGTCCCGCTGATCACCCCGATGGCGTTGCACGACGAGCTGCCGCTCGGCGACGAACTCGTCCAGAGCGTGATCGCCGGCCGTCAGGCGGTGGCCGACGTACTGAACGGCGTCGACGACCGCCTGATGGTCGTCGTCGGGCCGTGCTCGGTCCATGACGCCGAGGCGGCCCTGGAGTACGCCGAACGCCTCCGACCGGTCGCCGAACGACTCTCCGACGGTCTCCTCGTCGTGATGCGGGTGTACTTCGAGAAGCCGCGCTCGACGCTCGGCTGGAAGGGCCTGATCAACGACCCCGGCCTGGATGGATCGGGCGACGTCAACCGTGGTCTGCGGACGGCGCGGCAGTTGCTGCTGCAGGTCCTCGAGCTCGGGCTCCCGGTTGGCTGTGAGTTCCTCGACCCGATCACCCCGCAGTACATCGCCGACACCGTCGGCTGGGGCGCGATCGGCGCGCGTACGGTCGAGAGCCAGGTGCACCGCCAGCTGTCGTCCGGTTTGTCGATGCCGATCGGGATGAAGAACCGCCCGGACGGCAGCATCGGTACGGCGGTCGACGCGATCAAGGCTGCGTCGGTGCCGCACGTGTTCACCGGTATCGACCACGACGGCGCGCCCGCGATCCTGCACACCCGGGGCAATCCGGACTGCCACCTCGTACTGCGTGGCTCCGACACCGGACCGAACTACGACGCGGAGTCCGTGGCGGGCGCGACCGAGCAGCTGCGGAAGGCGGCGCTGCCGGAGCGGGCCGTCATCGACGCGAGTCACGGGAACAGCCGGAAGGATCACCGCCGTCAGCCGGTGGTCGCCGCGGAGATCGGCCAACAGGTGGCGGCCGGCAACCCAGCGATCGTCGGCGTGATGCTGGAGTCGTTCCTGGTCGAGGGCCGCCAGGACCTGGACCCGACGCGCGAGCTCACCTACGGCCAGTCGATCACCGACGCCTGCATGAGCTGGGAAACGACCGAGTCGGTGCTCGAGAACCTCCGCGATGCGGCGCTGGAGCGCCGGAACAGAGCGTGACCGGCTGGTGCCTCTGAGTTCCGATCTATACAGGAATCACGGCGCCCTGCTAGCGTTCGCGACCGGCCTGGGGGATGCGCCCCCGGCGTCATTTCCGGAGGGGAAATACGTGAACAACAAGGGCACGTTCGGCAAGCTCGGCGGTCTCGTTGCCGGTCGGGGAAAGCTTGCTGCTGCCGGCATCATCGCGACCGGGCTCGCCGTGGGCGGGATCGGGTTCGGTGCGTCGGCCGACGCTGCTGATACGACCACGGCGACCGCGCTCAGCTGCACCGGTTGCGTGTGGCAGACCCAGATCGCGGACCCGGTGGAGAAGATCCTCCGCACGCCGGCTGAGAACACTGTGTGGACCAAGGCACTCAACGACAACATCGTGAGCGAGAACAAGCTCAGCCCTACCGTGCGGGAGAAGCTCAACAAGGTCGGCGGCCCGCAGGGACCGGCCGGGCCGGCTGGTCCGGAAGGCCCCGCCGGGGCGAAGGGTGAGGCCGGTGCGGCGGGTACGGACGGCGTGGCGGGCCTCTCGGTGAATGCACCGACCAAGGTCGTTCCGACCGGGTTCTCCGAGATCGAGCTCACCTGCCCGGACGGCAAGAAGGCTTTGTCCGGCGGGCTGAAGTGGGACTCGGGTGCCAAGAGCGACGCCAAGAACGTCGTCATGAACGGCAGCTACCCGAGCGACCTCGCGGAGGTCGAGGGTGTCTCGACCGCGACCTCGTGGACCGTTGCGCTGACCAACAACGCACCGAACGAGATTACCGTGCAGCCGTTCCTGACCTGCGCGAACGTCGGCTAGTCCGCAACGCACGAAAGGCCCCCAGCCATCGCTTCGGCGGCTGGGGGCCTTTGCCGCGCTGGACCCTCGTACCGGACGTTAGGCTCTCCGCATTGTCCGGGGTGGTGACGACACGTATCGACGAGGATGGGCATGCAGGTGAGGCGAGCTTTTGAGTTCGGGGGTGGCCGGGTGCTGCTCGGGCCTGACGGTGGGCCGATCTCGTTCGAGCACGCCGCGGATCCCGGGCGGATCTATCTGCTCGACGAGGCGGCGGCGGCCTGGCATGGACCCGATCACTACTGGGGCACCGGGTTTGTGATCACGCCGGAAGGCGCCGGTCGTTGGCAGGCGGCGAGCGATATCGACTGGCGCGACGACGGCGTGACCGTCCGGCACCGTCCGCGGCCCGAGCTCGACCTGACCGTCGTACGACGGGTGGCCGGTGAGCGCTTCACCGAGTCGTACACCTGGACCAACGTCGGCGAAGCCGAGGCCCAGCTGACCAGCCTCGCGGTCAATGTGCCGATCCGCGACGTGTACGACGCGGCTGTGTCGTCGCTGGCGCGGAGTTGTCACGCGCACATCTTCACCGGCGGAGCGTGGTCGTGGATCCTGGCCGAGCCGATGTCGGCGACCCCGCCGCTGCTCGGGGTGATCGTGCGCGAGGGCGACCTGTGGGCGTACTCGATCGAGTCCCGCAACACGCACACGTCGTCGGACAACCGTGGCCACATCGTCGTCCACCCCACCGATCACGCCCGGAACCCGGAAGCGTTCGGCGGCCAGCCGATCCTGACCCTCGCACCCGGCGCGAGCTACACGCTGACGTGGGAACTCGGCTGGTACGACAGCCGCGAAGCCTTCCTCGCCGCAACCGACGCACCGGCAGAGTTCCCGGACCTGACCGCGCCGCTCGGTTCCGCCGTACCCGTGGAGCTTGCCGAAGGAACGCGGATGGTCGCCGCCGGCGGAGAAACTCATGGTGTCAAGTACGTCGAGCTCGAACGCGACGGAAGGCGAAGTCGTACGGCGGTTGCCCACCTGGCGCCGACGCGCGACCTTGTCGAGGCCCGCGTCGAGCGGATTCTCAACGAGCACCGGCCGGTCGAGCGGCCCGAGCCGGAACGATTCGCGTTTCTCCCGGTCGACACCCGCACCGGCCTGCGTCAGACTGAGAACGCCTGGGCGGACTGGTCCGACGGCGCCGAGCGCGTGGGCATGGCCGTCCTGCTTCAGCAAGCCCGGTTGCAGAACTGGGGCGACGCAGCGGCGATCGACGACGCGCTGCTCGGGTTCGCCCGCTTCGCCCGCGAGCGGTTGATCCAGGCCGACGGTTCGATCCGCCGCAGCAGCCGGCCCGGCAACGAGCCCCTCCGGCTCTACAACACCCCGTGGCTGGCGCACTTCTTCGTCGACCAGTTCGAGTTGTACGGCGACGTCGCCGATCTCGAGCTGGCCGCGACACTCCTCGAATCCAGCTATGCCCTCGGGGTTGCCGACCATCTCTCGATCGGGCATCCGGAGGCAGTCGTCGCGACCGCGACAGCGCTGCAGCATCGCGGCGACGCGGCTCGTGCAGATTCGTTGCGCGAGGCATTGATCGGTCACACCCGCCGATTCGTTGACCGCGGCACCGATCTGCCGGCGCACGAGGTCAAGTACGAGCAGTCCATGGTCGCGCCGCTGGTGAGCCTCCTCGCGACCGGCTACGAGCTGAGGCCCGACGAGCGCGTGCTCGCCGCGCTACGCACTTCGCTCGGCTGGCTTCGGGCCTTCGGCGGACCGCAGCCGCACGTCCGGCTTCGCGACGTCGGCATCCGGCACTGGGACGGTTACTGGTTCGGCATCGACCGGCAGTGGGGCGACACCTTCCCGCACTACTGGAGCGTCCTGACCGCGATCGCCCTGCGGCAGCTTCCCGAGGAGCTGAAGACCGAGGAGAACCAGCGCGCCGCCGACGCGATCTTCGCGGCCAACCTGGTCGACTTCAGCCCCGCCGGCGATGCGACCTGCGCCTTCCTCCTGCCCAGCTGCGTCGACGGCAGACCGGCGTACCGCGCCGACCCGCTCGCCAACGACCAAGACTGGGCGCTCGCCCTCCTCTTGCGATCGACCGCCGCTTGTTCACTTTCTCGCCGTGCAGTGGCTACAGGGCCGACCTAGTGTCCCGGGCATGACTGAGATCTCTCGGCGTCTGGTGCTCGGCTCGGCGGCAGGTGGAGTGGCGGCGTCGCTGCTTCCGCCGTCGTTGCACACGGCGATGGCGCAACCGGTGAGGCGTGGTGGTCTGCGGGCGGTCGAGCACGTCATCGTGCTGATGCAGGAGAACCGTTCGTTCGACCACTACTACGGGACGCTCCGCGGTGTCCGTGGGTACGGCGACCGGCAGCCGCTGCGGCTCCGGAACGGCAAGAGCATCTTCCACCAGCCGAAGACCGGTGGGGGAGAGGTGCTGCCGTTCTCGATCCGTGAAGCCGCCGCCGCGGCCGGCCGGCAACCGGACGACATCCAGTACCTCGGCGCCCTGCCGCACGGCTTCAGCGACGCCACCCAAGCCTGGGGCAACGGCTGGAACGACGACTGGGTGCAGGCCAAGACCGCGGCAACGATGACCCACTACGAGCGCCGCGACATCCCGCTGCAGTACGAGCTCGCCGAGACCTTCACCATCTGCGACGCCTACCACTGCTCCGTCAACGGCTCGACCAACCCGAACCGCAACTACCTCTGGTCCGGTACGACGGGCTACGAGCCCGGTACGACGCAACGCGCGGTGACGAACGCGGCTTACTCCTACGACCACCGGGGCTACGACTGGACGTCGTACCCGGAACGGCTGGAGCAGGCCGGGGTCTCCTGGCAGATCTACCAGGAGTGGGACAACTTCACCGACAACGCGGTCGAGTACTTCACCACCTTCAAGGAACTCGGGCACCGGATCCTGGCCGGCGTTCCGGGCGGTTACCGCACCACCGAGGAGTTCTACGACAAGCTCTTCGCGAAGACGCCGGCCGAGCAGGCGTCGGCGCTGAAGGAGCTCGAGGCCGCGGTCGCCAAGCAGCCCGCGAAGGACCAGAAGCTCTTCTACCAGGCGATGTACCGGTCGGAGCCGGAGTCGCTGATCCCGCGGCTGCGCGCCGACATCAAGGCGGGCAAGCTCCCGCAGGTCAGCTGGCTGGTGCCGTCCGCGGTCGACTCCGAGCACCCCGGCTCGTCCACTCCGGTGGGCAGCGCGAACCTCGTCTACGACCTGCTCGACGCGATCGCCTCTGACCCGGACACCTGGTCGAAGACCGTGCTGTTGATCAACTTCGACGAGAACGACGGCTACTTCGACCACGTCCCGCCGCCGGTCGCGCCGCGGCCGAGCTCGGGTGAGGGCGACGACTGGTACGCGGGTCGGCCGATCGGCCTCGGACCGCGCGTACCGATGACCGTGGTCTCGCCCTGGTCGGTCGGTGGGCACGTGAACTCGCAGGTGTTCGACCACACCTCGGTGATCCGGTTCCTCGAGCGCTGGACGGGTGTCCGCGAGCCGAACATCAGCGACTGGCGGCGGACCGCGTGCGGCGACCTCACCTCGGCGTTCGACTTCGATCGCACGTACAAGCAGCCGTCGGTGGACGCGCCCGGTCCGGTGCCTGCGCCGATCGCGCGCTGGAAGCCGACTCCGCCGGCTGACCAGGCCGTGCCGCAGCAGGAGCCGGGTCACCGGCCGGCCCGCGCGTTGCCTTACCGGCCGTCCGTTTCGGGCTTTGTTGCTGAAGGCAAGTTGATGCTGGCCTTGAGCAACGCTGGTGCCGAGACAGCGCACTTCGCGATCTACCCGTACGGCGGTGAACTGCCGGCGCCCGCGCATGTCGACGTACGGCGGGAGCACTCGCAGGCGATCGCGGTCGCCGGGCCGTACGAGCTCGCCGTACAAGGGCCGAACCGGTTCTGGGCCGAGCTGGCCGGCTCGGCCGACGGCGCGGCGGCCGGTCTCGACGTACGGGCGCAGCAGCACGGCGACGCTCTCATCCTGGAACTGGTGAACCTGTCGGCCAAGCCGTTGACCCTGAAGGTGAAGGCGCGCGGCTACGGCAGCAGGACGGTCCCGGTCGAGCTGCGTGGCAAGCAGACGCGCGCGCTGCCGTGGCCGACGAACCAGGGCTGGTACGACGTCGAGGTCACCACGGCCGAGGACACGTCGTACCGGCGTCGCCTGACCGGCCACCTCGAGACCGGCAAGCCGAGCGTCACCGGCTAGAGCCGAAGTACGGCGTCGGCGCGGGCGCGGGTGGAGTTGATGAGGCGGGCATTCGTCTCGTCGCTGCCCGTCGTCCGCGCCTGTGCTTCGGAGGCGCTGCGACCGTGCCGGACGTGCCGTTCGGTCAGGCGTTCCCGTCGTACGAACGGATCGAGCTCGAGGAACCAGCATTCGTCCAGCAACGCACGGATCGTTGCCCAAGGCCCCTGATCGAGCAGCAAGTAGTTGCCTTCGGTCACCACCAGCCGGATCTCGTCGTCGATCGGCAGCGCGGCGGCGATCGGTTCGTCGATGCCCCGGTCGAACCGCGGTGCCCAGATTGTCCGCCCGTACGGCGTCCGCAGCCGCTCGAGCAGAGCGACGTACCCATCGACGTCGAACGTCTGCGGTGCACCCTTCACCGGCACGAGCTCGAGCTCATCCAGCGCCGCATGGGCCAGGTGGAAACCGTCCATCGGCACGAGTGCCACCGGATGACCTTCGGCCACGAGGTCGCGGACCAGTCGTTCGGCGTACGTCGACTTGCCGGCGCCGGGAGGTCCGGCGATACCGAGCAGCGACCGCCGTTCACGCCGTACGAGATCGACCGCCCGGGCATGGGCGGTCGACTCATCAAGGTGCTGGATGCTCATGCGGGAGGCCTTTGGCAGCCGCAGCTCTCGCGATGCTCGATCTCGGCCGGCAGTCGCTCGATCCGGCGCGGCGCGAACGGATCGGCCAATCGGCGCAGCAGGAGCTGGACCGCTCGGGCGCCCATCGCATGGAACGGCTGAGCCGCCGCGGTGAGTGCCGGCGACATCGCGCTTGCCCATTCGAAGTCGTCGAACGTCACCAGCGCGATGTCCTCGGGGATCCGCCGCCGGGTCTCCTTGAGTGCCAGCAACGCGCCGATGGTCATCGCGTTGTTGCCGCAGAAGATCGCGGTTGGCGGCTCCGGCTGGTGCAGTAGCGAGAGGACCCCGGCGCGGCCGCCGGCGACGGTCGAATGCGCGTCGACCACCAGCTCTTCGTCGATGGGGACTCCGGCGGCCTCGTGCGCACGCCGGTAGCCCTGCCGTCGCTCGTCGGTGGTGGACAAACCGGCGAGGCCGGCCAGCATGCCGATGCGGCGGTGCCCGATCTCGATCAGATGGTCGACCAGCGCGGCGGCCACCGACTCGTTCTCGGTCCCGACCTGGTCGGCGCGGACGTCGCTCATCCGGTCGACCAGCACGAACGGCGTCTCGTGTTTGCGCAAGACCGGCAGGGTCGTCTCCTTCCAGCCCGGCGTCGGCGCGATGATCACGGCTTCGACGTTGTGGGCGAGCAGCGTGGCGACAGCGCTCGCCTCGAGCTGGGTGTCGTCGTGCGTATCGCAGAGCAGCAGAGCGAACCCGGCCCGGCTCGCCTCCGACTCCACGCCGGCGATCAGGTCGCCGAAGTACGGGTTCGAGGCGCCGGTGATGGCCAGCCCGAGCGCGCGGCCGGATCGCTTCGACACCATCGGCGCGGGCGGGGCGTAGTCCAGCGCCTCGAGCGCGTTCCGGACCCGCTCCCGGGTCTCCGGAGCGACGTACCGGGTGCCGTTCAGGACATGGGAAACGGTGCTGATCGACACTTCGGCCAGCTTCGCCACGTCGACCAGCCGTGCACCTCGACGCGGACCGGCCATGCGGGCATCGTCCTCGCTCCGAAACAACGGCGCAATCTTTTGCGCAAACGGTTCCCTGCTCATCTGAGCGGTCCTAGGTTGTGCTGCACCGCGTGACCGCCCGGTCGCCGGAACCCCAGCAGGAGGTGCTCTGATGAAGCCCACCGGAATCCGGCGGTCCGCCGCCGTCCTGACCGCACTCGTGTGCGCCGGCACGGTGGCGCTCAGCGCGTGTACGACCGAGAAGACGTCGGGGCCGGGTTCGAGCTCGGACACTTCCGGCCCGGTCAAGGTCGGACTGGTCACCAAGACCGAGACCAACCCGTACTTCGTCAAGCTGCGCGAGTCCGCGAAGGCCGCCGCCGAGGCGCAGGGCGGCCAGTTGATCGCGCTGGCCGGCAAGTTCGACGGTGACAACGAGGGCCAGGTCACCGCGATCGAGAACCTCGTCCAGCAAGGCGTCAAGGGCATCCTGATCACCCCGAGCAACTCGGCCGGTGTGCTCGGCGCCATCAAGCAGGCGCAGGACAAGGGCATCATCGTGATCGCGCTCGACACCGCGACCGACCCGGCCGACGCGGTCACCGCGACGTACGCGACGAACAACGAGACGGCCGGCAAGCTGATCGGGCAGTACGTGAAGGCGCGGCTCGGCGACACCCAGCCGAAGCTGGTGATGATGGATCTCGACCCGAGCGCGACCGTCGGTGTGCAGCGGCACAACGGTTTCCTCGAAGGCATGGGGCTGCCGCTGAAGACGCCCGCCGTCATCGGCAGTGCGCTCACCCAAGGCGACCAGACCAAGGCCCAGCAGGCGATGGAGAACCTGCTCCAGCGGGTCGGCGGCCAGGTCAACGCGGTCTACAACATCAACGAGCCGGCCGCGCGGGGTGCGTACCAGGCGCTGAAGGAGAAGGGCCTGAACGACAAGGTGCTGGTCGGCGCGATCGACGGCGGCTGCCAGGGCGTGCAGAACGTGAAGGACGGCCTGTTCGTGGGCACGGTGATGCAGTTCCCGAAGAAGATGGCCGAGGACGGCGTGAAGGCTGTCTTCGACTACGCCAAGACCGGCAAGAAGCCGTCGGGCTTCATCGACACCGGTGCCACGCTGATCACCGACAAGCCTGTCGCGGGCCTGGCGTCGCAAGACACCGCCTGGGGCGCGAAGAACTGCTGGGGCTGATCTTCGATGGCTACGGCAACGACCACCGCTGAGGGCGGCCGGGGCGACGCGTTGCGGGTGATGTTCGCCCGCAACCCGGTGCTCGGCCCGACCGCCGCCCTGCTCGTCGCGATCGTCTTCTTCTCGCTGGCGACGGACACCTTCGCGAACATCGACAACTTCTCGTTCATCGTCCAGCAGTCGATCGTCGTCGGCACGCTGGCGCTCGGTCAGACCCTGGTGATCCTGACCAGCGGTATCGACCTGGCGAACGCCGCGATCGCCGTCTTCGGCACGCTGCTGATGACCCGGCTCGTCACTGGGGAACTGCCCGGACCGTTCGCGCTGATCCTCTCGATCGTCGCCTGCGCCGCGGTGGCGACGCTGTCCGGTCTCCTGGTGAGCCGGATCAAGTTGCCACCGTTCATCGTCACCCTGGGCATGCTCGCGGTGATGACAGCGGTGACGAACCTCTACAGCAAGGGCACCACCTGGCCGGTGCCGGACGGACTGCTGACCTGGCTCGGTACGTCGCTCTACCTGTTCGGCCGGGTCCAGTTCACGTTGGGCATGGTGGTTGCCGCGGTGCTGTTCGCGGCGACCTGGTTCGTACTCGCGAAGACCGGCTGGGGCCGGCATGTGTATGCCGTCGGCAACGAACCGGAGGCGGCCCGGCTGACCGGTATCCACATCGACCGCACCCTGATCAGCGTGTACGCCGTCGCGGGCATCATCTACGGCTTCGCCGCCTGGATGGCTTTGGGTCGTACGCCGACCGCAGACCCGAACGCGTACCAGACCGGCAACCTGGACAGCATCACCGCCGTGGTCATCGGGGGCACCAGCCTGTTCGGCGGCCGTGGTGGAGTCGTCGGCACGGTGGTCGGCGCGCTGATCGTCGCCGTACTGCGCAGTGGTCTGACCCAGATGGGAATCGATTCCAACTACCAGAACCTCGCCACCGGCGTACTGGTGATCGCCGCGGTCGCGTTCGACCAGGCCACCCGGAGGAGGAGCCGATGAGCACCCGAACAGCTATGCTCACCGCTCGCGGCCTGGTCAAGCGGTACGGCCACGTCACTGCGATCAACGGTGCCGACTTCGACCTCTATCCAGGTGAGGTACTGGCCATTGTCGGCGACAACGGAGCCGGCAAGTCCAGCCTGATCAAGGCGCTCACCGGTGCGCTCCAGCCGGATGCGGGAACCGTCGAGCTGGACGGGAAGCCGGTGCGATTCCATTCGCCGCTCGACGCCCGGAACAACGGCATCGAGACGGTGTACCAGACGCTGGCCGTGGCGCCCGCGCTGGACATCACGACCAACCTGTTCCTCGGCCGGGAGATCCGGCGGGATGGTCTGCTCGGCAAGCTCCGGATGCTGGACCGCAAGGCGATGCGCAAGGAAGCGCGCAACCAGTTGGACGCGCTGGGCATCGCCACGATCCAGGACATCACCCAGCCGGTGGAGAGCCTGTCCGGTGGTCAGCGGCAAGCCGTCGCGGTGGCCCGGGCAGCGATGTTCGGCAGCAAGGTCGTGATCATGGACGAGCCGACCGCGGCGCTCGGTGTCCGCGAGACCGCGCATGTGCTCGAGTTGATCAAGCGGATCAGCAATCGCGGCCTGCCCGTCGTACTGATCTCGCATGACATGCCGGCGGTGTTCGAGGTGTCCGACCGGATCCATGTCCACCGGCTCGGCCGTCGGGCCGGGGTGGTAAACCCGCAGAAGGTGTCGATGAGCGACGTGGTGTCGTTCATCACCGGCGCGGAGGAGATCCCGGTCGAGGCACTCGAGGAGTGATGCTTGGTCAGCGGGCGATCGGCGCCGTACGGGCTTTGGTGATGGTGATGAGGTCGGCGGGGGAGAGGCCGATGTCGAGGCCGCGGCGGCCGCCGGAGACGTAGACGGTGGCGTGGTCGGTCGCGGTGGCGTCGACGACGGTGGGCAGGGCGCGCTTCTGGCCGATCGGGCTGATGCCGCCGACGACGTACCCGGTGGTGCGTTCGGCGGCGGCCGGGTCGGCCATCACCGCCTTCTTCCCGCCGGCCGCGGCCGCGATCGCCTTCAGATCAAGCTGCTTGTCCACCGGTACGACGCCGACGGTCAGTTTGCCGTCGACCTCGACCAGCAGCGTCTTGAACACCTGCTCCACGGCCAGGCCGAGCGCCTCCGCGGCCTCCAGCCCGTACGACTTGGCGTTCGGGTCGTGGTCGTACGCGTGGGTGCTGAACTCGACCTTCGCCTTGGTCAACGCGACGGTCGCCGGGGTGCCCTGGCTCTGCTTGCTCTTCGCCACCCGCTGAGCTTAGACCGGCACGAGGCGGACGCAGCAGTTGCCTGGGGTCGGGGCGAGGCGGGCTTCGTACGGGATCTCGAGGGTGCTGACGAGCCCGGCCAGCAGGTGCAGGTTCATGCCGCAGACCAACTGTGGCTGTTCCTTGGCGATGCGCTGGAACGGGCAGTTGGCGAGCGCGATGCCGTCCTTGTCCGGGCGGGGTTCGAAGCCGTGGTCGGCGAGGATCTGGGTCAGGGGAGCGTCGCCCGCCGCCCGGCCGAGTGACTCGCCGTACTCCCGGGCCCGGCGGTTCACCGCCTCGCGTGGCGATCCGCCCGATGCCTCCGCGTCGGCGATCCCTGCGGCCAAGAGCCGGCTCGCGACGGCGTACTGACGCTCGGGAAGGGAGATCTCGATCTCACGGTCCGAGCGGTGGTAGAGCTTCGCGGGCCGGCCGGCGCCCGGACCGGTTCGGCCGGTTCGGCGCTCGAAGCAGGTGGCGAGCAAGCGCTCCTCGGTCAGCCTGTCCAGGTGGAACGCGGCCGTCGTTCGCGGAATGCCCAGCGCGGCGGCCGCCTCGTCCCGGCTGACCGGCGCCGGCCGGCTGACGACGTACTCGTAGAGACGGCGCCGCGTCGGTTCCTCGAGTGCGGCGACCGCCTGAACCTGTGCGTCCCAGGACCTGTCCACAGGATGATTCTATCGCCAACTCGGGTTGATCAAAGAGCTATGATGGCAGTTCGTTGATCCATCAGGGAGTGTGCATGGCGATTTCGGCTGATCTCGAGTCCGTCCCCCTCCACATCGTCGCCGGACGCGCGGAGATCGATCTCCCCGCCGCTCAGCGAGCGGTCGCCGATCTGCTGGTCGCGCTCGGGCGGGATCCACGCAGCGCGCATCTGGCGGACACCCCACGCCGGGTGGCGCACGCGTACGCCGAGATGCTGACGCCGCGGGAGTTCGAGCTGACGACGTTCCCGAACGACGAGGGGTACGACGAACTCGTGCTTGCCAAGGACATCCCGGTGCAGTCGCTGTGCGAGCACCACCTGCTGCCGTTCCACGGGGTGGCGCACGTCGGGTATCTGCCGGGCGAGCGGATCCTCGGGCTGTCGAAGCTGGCGCGGGTGGTCGAGTTGTTCGCCCGTGACTTCCAGGTGCAGGAGCGGCTGACCAAGCAGGTCGCCGACTGGCTCCAGGACCGCCTGGCCCCGAAGGGCGTCGGTGTCGTCATCGAAGCCGAACACCAGTGCATGTCCATGCGCGGCGTACGCGCGGCCGGCTCGCGAACCGTCACGTCGTCGCTGCAGGGTGTACTGCGCGACAACCCGAGCTCTCGCCAGGAGTTCTTCGCCCTGACCGGGCTCACGCCGTAGTCCGCTGTCGGCCCGACTCGGACCGGGCCGGCGCGCGGAGTTCAGGCTGTGGCCACCGCCGGTGGGTGGTTGTGGTGGGTGCGGCGGCCGGTGGCGAGGATGTGGGTCAGTTCGCCGGGGAGGAGGTCGGTGCCGGGGACCGGCTCCATCTCGGAGACGTCGAGCCAGCGGACGACGGTGGCGCCGCAGTGGCCGTGGACGGCGAGGATGGATTCGAGGTCCGGCCAGACGGCGGTGGACGGGTTCGCGCCGTGCCAGCGCAGTGCGACCGATCCGTCGGTGAACACACATCCTTCGGCGACGATGCCGGTTCCGGAGACCCCGGAAATGTCGGTGTAGCGAACGAGTTCGAATGTTTGAGGCTTCACCGGCGGACCCCGCACCGTTGCCTCGATGGTGCGAGACCCGAGGGTCTGCCGGAGTGCGACGTACTTCGTTGGCCTGAGGGAGCTGCCATGGTCCTTTCCCCGTGGTCGGCGTGGGTGGGCGCTCGCCACAAACCGGGGACAATACCGACTGTCAGCGGGGAAGGACGGTCTGTAGCGACTCATCTTCTGCAAAACAAGCTAGAACCAAACCGGGCGACACGCCAGTGGTCCGCCAGCGTGTCTCAACCTTCGAAAGCCTTTGCTCGCTCGACTCCGGGCAAATTGAGTGCCGGAGTGGCAGGGCGGCATGGTCGAATACGGAAGTGTTCCTGACGCTTTCCACCGATCTGGCCCAGCTCGCACCGGCAACGGATTTCGGATTCCTGTTGCACAAGAACCCGGCGCGACCGCAGAGCCTCGAGATCACCGGTGGTACGGCGCAGGTCTTTTACCCGGAAGCGACCAACGAGCGTTGTACGGCGGCCGTGCTGCTCGAGATCGACCCGATCGCGCTCGTCCGCTCCGGTCGCGGCAAAGCACCGGAAGGCTTCACCCTCGGGCAGTACGTCAACGACCGCCCGTATGCCGCCTCCAGCCTGCTCGCGGTCGCACTCGGCAAACTCTTCCGTACGGCGATGCACGGCCGCTGCGACGCCCGTCCTTCATTGGCGGCGTCGCAGCTCCCGCTGGAGATTCACGTTCCCGCACTTCCGTGCAGTGGCGGCGCGGAGCTTGCCGAGCGCATGTTCACACCACTCGGCTGGACCGTCGACGCGCGCCCGGTGCCGCTCGATCCGGAGATCCCGGCCTGGGGTGATTCCCGGTACGTCGATCTGCGGCTGACCGGCGTACTGCGGCTGGCGGATGCACTCAATCATTTGTATGTGATGCTCCCGGTGCTGGACGACGCCAAGCACTACTGGGTCGGGTCCGACGAGGTGGACAAGCTCGTCAGGGCCGGCGAGGGCTGGCTTGGAGCGCATCCGGAGAAGGATCTGATCTCTCACCGCTACCTCGCCCACCGCCGCTATCTCGCCGATTCCGCGCTCGAACGCCTCGCTGAGGCCGATGGGCTGACCGAGCCGGAGGACGTGCCGGACGACGCCGAAGGCCCGGTGTCGCTGGCTGTCGAGCGCCGTACGACGGTTGCCGCCGTACTGCGGGAACTCGGGGCGCGGCGGATCGTCGACCTCGGCTGCGGTGAGGGCGCGCTGGTGGGTGAGCTGCTGAAGGATCCGATGATCGGCGAGATCTATGCGACCGACGTGTCGGCGCGTGCGCTCATAGCGGCCAAGCGGCGGATGCACTACGACGATCTGCCGGATCGCCAGCGGGAGCGGTTGCGTTTCTTGCAGTCGTCGGTGACGTACGCCGACCACCGGTTGGCCGGGCTGGACGCCGCCGTACTGATGGAGGTCGTCGAGCACGTCGACCCGCCGCGCCTGCCGGCCCTGGCGAAGGCGGTCTTCCAAGCTGCTCGTCCTGGAGCGGTTGTGGTGACAACTCCGAACAGCGAATACAACGTGCGCTTCGAGTCTCTGCCGGCTAGGAACTTCCGCCACCCTGACCACCGCTTCGAGTGGACCCGCGCAGAATTCGAGGCGTGGGCGACTGGCGTTGCACGCGACTACGGCTACACGGTGGAGTTCAGACCGGTAGGTCCATCGGATGCGGTAGTCGGATCACCCACCCAACTCGCTCTCTTTGTTCTCCCCGCCGGTCGCGCGGAAGCTGTGGGGGAGGTGGCGCGCTGATGGCTTCGATCCAAATCCCAGGTCTTTCTCTGGTTGTGCTGGTTGGGGCGAGTGGGTCGGGGAAGTCGACGTTTGCGCGGAAGCACTTCCTACGCACGGAGGTGATTTCCAGCGACTTCTGCCGCGGGTTGGTGTCCGACGACGAGAATGACCAGGCAGCCTCGAAGGACGCGTTCGAGGTACTGAACTTCATCGCGGCCAAGCGGTTGGCTGCCGGGCGGCTGACGGTGATCGACGCAACGAATGTCCAGCCGGAGGCGCGGAAGGAGCTCGTCGCGCTGGCGCGGGCGCACGACGTGTTGCCGGTGGCAATCGTTCTCGATCCGCCCGAGCGGGTGTGTGTCGAGCGCAACGAGCAACGCCCGGACCGTCAGTTCGGCGCCAAGGTCATCACGCGACAGCGGTCGCAGCTCAAACGCGGCCTGCGCAGCCTCAAGCGTGAGGGCTTCCGCACCGTCCATGTGTTGCCGAGTGTCGAAGAGATCGATGCCGTCAGCATCGAACGCACGAAGCTGTTCAACGACCTCACCGACCAGACCGGCCCGTTCGACATCATCGGCGACGTCCACGGCTGCCGCGCCGAGCTGGAGGAACTCCTCACCAACCTCGGCTACTCGTTCACTCGCGACAGCGCCGGCCGGGCGGTCGACGCCGTACACCCGTCACGGCGCGCGGTGTTCGTCGGCGATCTGGTCGACCGCGGTCCGGATACGCCTGGGGTGCTGCGCTTGGTGATGGGGATGGTTGCAGGAGGCCACGCCTACTGTGTTCCCGGCAACCATGAGGACAAGTTGCTCAGGGCACTCAACGGCCGCAACGTGAAGGTCAGCCACGGCCTCGAGACCACGCTCGAGCAGCTGGCCGACGAGCCGGCCGAGTTCCGCGAAGCCGTGGCGAAGTTCATCGACGGCCTGATCTCGCACTACGTCTTCGACGGCGGCAAGCTGGTCGTCTCGCACGCCGGCCTGGTCGAGAAGATGCACGGCCGTGCCTCCGGCCGGGTCCGGTCCTTCTGCCTGTACGGCGAAACGACGGGGGAGACGGACGAGTTCGGCCTCCCGGTTCGCTACCCGTGGGCGAACGAATACCGCGGCCGGGCAATGGTTGTCTACGGCCACACGCCGACGCCGGAAGCCGAGTGGATCAACAACACCATCTGCCTCGACACCGGCTGCGTCTTCGGCGGTTCACTCACCGCGCTGCGCTATCCGGAGCGTGAGCTCGTCTCGGTCCAGGCGGCCGAGGAGTACTACGCCCCGGCCAAACCGTTGCACGTGGCAACCGCGCCGACGCGCGAGCCCGATGTACTCGAGCTGACCGACGTCACCGGCCGCCGGGTGATCGAGACCTCGACGCACGGACGGCTCAGCGTCCGCGCGGAGCAGGCCGGGGCCGCGCTGGAGGTGATGAGCCGGTTCGCGATCGACCCGCGTTTCCTGCTCTACCTGCCGCCGACGATGAGCCCGGTCGCCACCTCGAAGGAACCCGGTCTCCTCGAGCACCCGTTGCAGGCCTTCGAGACCTACCGCGTGCAAGGTGTGACCGAGCTGGTGTGCGAGGAGAAGCACATGGGCTCGCGCGCCGTCGTACTGCTCACGCGTGACGACGACGTCGCCGAGAAGCGCTTCGGCCTGGCGGGCCGCGGTGCGATCCACACGCGCACCGGACGCTCCTTCTTCGACGGACCGCTCACGGACGAACTGCTGGAGCGGCTGCGCGTCGTCGCCAAGGCTTCGGGGCTCTTCGACGACCTCGACACCTCGTGGGTCCTCCTCGACGCGGAACTCCTACCGTGGAGTGCCAAGGCCGAAGACCTGCTCCGGAACCAGTACGCCGCCGTCGGCGCGGCCGCCCGTACGTCGTTGCCAGCGGCAACCGCAGCTCTCGAGGCGGCGGTCGCGGCGGGGCTCGACCTGGGCGATCAACTGGAGCGGATGCAGCGGCGTACGGCGAACGCGTCGCGGTTCACCGAGGCCTATCGGCGGTACTGCTGGCCGACGGCTGGGATCGACGGCGTTCAGTTGGCGCCGTTCCAGGTGCTCGCGTCGGAGGGCGCGACGTACCACGACCGGCCGCACATGTGGCACTTCGAGCTGCTGGACCAGATGGTTGCCGTCGACCCGCACCTGGTGAAGGTGACGCGGCGGCTGGTCGTCGACGCGGGCAACTGGGACGCCGGAGTCACTTGGTGGGAGGAACTCACCGCTGCCGGGGGAGAGGGCATGGTGGTGAAGCCTGCCGCGAATCTGACCCGTACGGCGAAGGGCCTCGCCCAGCCGGGATTGAAGGTGCGCGGCCAGGAGTACCTGCGGCTCATCTACGGCCCGGACTACACCGAGCCGGCCAACTTCTCCCGGCTCCGCGACCGAAACCTCGGCCACAAACGGTCGCTGGCGCTGCGCGAGTACGCCCTCGGCCTGGAAGCGCTGGAGCGCGCCGCCCGCGGCGAGCCCCTGTGGCGGATTCACGAGTGCGTCTTTGCCGTACTCGCGCTGGAATCGGAGCCGGTCGACCCGCGGCTGTGACCCCGCCCACGACGCCGTCAGATGTATCCGGCGTGTAAACGTCGTTCGTAATCCCTTGGCAAGGAGTGCAATGGCACTCTAGGGTCAGTGCAATGTCACACGGCACTGGAGTTGTCCGATGAATGGAGCTGTCCGGACGAGCGCGGGAGTTGTCGCGCCGGTGGAAGCGGTGGAGCTGACCGGTGGGTTGCTGGAGTCCTGGCAGCAGCGGAACCGGGCGGCGACGATCCCGCATTCGATCAGCGAACTGCGCAAGGCAGGCAACCTCGACAACCTCCGCCGCCTGACCGACCCGTCGGTCGGCAAGTACCAAGGCAGGTATCCGTTCCTCGACACCGACCTCTACAAGACCCTCGAAGGGCTCGCGTACGAGGTCGGCCGGGATGACGCGCCCGCCGGAGCGCGGGAGTTCTTCGACGAAGTCATCGGACTTCTCGAGCAGGCGCAGGCCGATGACGGCTACCTGAACTCGTTCTTCCAGGACCCGGACCAGCCCAAGCAGCCGTGGTCCGACCTGGGCTGGGGACACGAGCTCTACAACCTCGGCCACCTGATCCAGGCTGCGGTCGCCGCCAACCGTCGGCTCAACGACAGTCGATTGTTGACAATCGCCATCCGGTTCGCGGACCTCGTCGTACGGAAGTTCGGCAAGGACGGGGAGGAGGTCGTCGACGGCCATCCCGAGGTCGAGATGGCGCTGGTCGAGCTGTATCGAGAAACCGGGAACGAGGACTACCTGACCCAGGCGCGGCTGTTCGTCGACCGGCGCGGTCAGGGGAAGCTGAAACACACGATCTTCCCGGCCGAGTACTTCCAGGACAACGCGCCGTTCCGCGAACTGGCGTCGGTCACCGGCCACGCCGTACGGATGGCCTACCTGGCGGCCGGGGCGGCGGATGTTCACCTGGAGACGGGCGATCCGACGCTGCTGCAGGCGCTGGAGCGGCTCTGGGACGACATGGTCGCCACGAAGCTGTATCTGACCGGCGGGCTGGGGAGCCGGCATTCGGACGAGGCGATCGGGGACCGATACGAGCTGCCGTCGGAGCGCGCGTACGCCGAGACGTGTGCGGCGATCGCGACGATGCAGTGGGCCTGGCGGATGTTCCTCGCGACGGGCAAGGCGTCGTACCTCGATGTGTTCGAGACCGTGCTCTACAACGCTTACGCCGTTGGGCTTTCGGCCGATGGTACGGCGTTCTTCTACGACAACCCGTTGCAGCGCCGGCCCGATCACGAGCAGCGCTCCGGCGCCGAGGCAGGCGGCGATCCGCTCCGGCGCTCCTGGTTCGGCTGCCCTTGCTGCCCGCCCAACATCATCCGCTGGATGTCGGAACTCCAGGACTACGTTGCGGCACAGAAAGACGACACCATCTACATCGGCCTGTACGCCGACGCGCGCATCGACGCAGGTGAAGTCGCCGTCACCGTGCAGACCAACTACCCGTGGGACGGCGAAGTCACCATCACCGTCGACAAGGCGTCTTCGGCTGAACAATCCATCGCGCTGCGGATCCCGGGCTGGTGCACGGATGCCGAGATCGATGGCGCTGAAGTGACCGACGGCTGGGCGGTCGTCCGACGGCAGTTCGTGGCCGGGGAGACTCTTCGGCTGACGTTGCCGATGGCACCGAGAGCACATGGTTCGCACCCCCACCAAGACGCGACGCGTGGCTCGATTGCCGTTGCCCGGGGCCCGCTTGTGTATTGCGTTGAGCAACAAGACGTGGCCGCGCCGGTCGACGACCTGCTGCTGGCGCCTGCCGCGGTCGCCACTGCCATCGCACGTGAGCAGGACAGTGCAGTCGTTCTCGAGCTCACCGCCGGGGTCGCACCGGTACCACCGCAAGAGCTCTATCCCGTGATCACCGATCAACAGACCCAGACCGCCATCAGCGAAGTGACGGCGACGTTCGTCCCGTACTTCCTCTGGGGGAACCGTCAGGCCCTGGCCATGCGTGTATGGCTGCGCGCCGCGAACTGAAAGTAGGCAGATGAAGAAGTCGACAATGCTGGTGGGGCTCGCGGCGTCCGCGGCGCTGGCGCTCAGCGCGTGCTCGGGCAATGCGACCGGCAGCTCGCAAGCCTCCGCCGGGCCGGGCGGCCCGGCCGCGGACGGCGGTACCGTCCAGGTGCTCGCGAACGCAGCCTTCAGTCACCTCGACCCCGCCCGGGGCTTCGACGGTGGCGTGAACAACTTCTACCGGCTGATCTACCGGACCCTGACCACGCAGGGCGCCGCGCCCGGCGCCGAGGGCACCAAGATCGTCCCCGACCTTGCCACCACTACCGGTACGCCGTCCGACGGTGGCAAGACCTGGACCTTCACGCTGAAGGACAAGCTGTTCTTCGAGACCGGCGCGCCGATCACGAGCGCGGACGTCAAGTGGGGCGTGTCCCGCGCGTGGGACCCGGAGCTCGGCATCGGATCGCCGTACGCGAAGCAGATCATCGCCGCGCCGGCGAGCTACCAGGGGCCGTACAAGTCGGGTGACCTGTCGACAATCGAGACGCCGGACGCGAAGACGATCGTGTTCCACCTGAAGAAGCCGTACGCCGACTTCGGCAGCGTGGTCGCGCAGAACACCTTCGTCCCGGTGCCGAAGGGCCAGGGCGCCGGCAACTCGCTCGACAGCAAGCCGATCGCGTCGGGTCCGTACAAGATCTCGGAGTACAAGCCGGGCGCCACGCTGAAGCTGGTCCGCAACGACAAGTGGGACAAGTCGAGTGACGCGGTCCGTGCGGCAAAGCCGGACGGCTTCCAGTGGACCTTCGGCCTCGACCCCGCCACCATCGACGAGCGGATGATCGCCGGCCAGGGCACTGACGCCGACGCGATCGCGGGCACCGTCCAGGCGGCCACGGTGGCCCGGATCCAGACCCCGCAACTCAAGCAGCGCACGATGTCCGGCCTCGGCGGCTGCACGACGTACATGGGTCTGAACACCACCAAGAAGCCGCTGAACGACCTCAAGGTCCGGCAGGCGATCGAGTACGCGGTCAACAAGCAGACTGTCCGCGACGCGGTAGGCGGCTCGACCCTGGCCGACATCGCGACCAGCATCCAGCCGCCGACGGTGGCGGGGCGGGTGGACTACGACCTGTACCCGAGCACCGACCACAAGGGCGACCTCGACAAGGCCCGTGCGCTGCTCACCGAGGCGGGCTACCAAGGAGGCTTCACGCTGACGCTCGACAGCCGGACGCAGCCGAAGATGCAGGCGATGGCGGTGGCGATCCAGCAGGCGCTGGAGCCGCTGAAGATCACCGTCAAGATCAACCCGATCGACACCTCGACGTACTACGAGGTGATCGGTACGCCGTCGCAGCAGAAGGACATGGCGATCACCGGCTGGTGCCCGGACTGGCCGTCCGGTGCGACCTTCCTGCCGCCGCTGTTCGACGGCCGCAACATCACCGCGAAGGGCAACTCGAACCTGTCCCAGCTGAACGACAAGGGCGTCAACGCGAAGATCGACGAGATCGCGAACCTGACCGACGTGACCGCCGCGAACAAGGCGTACGGCGAGCTGGACAAGCAGATCATGGCGCTCGCGCCGGTCGTCCCGCTGCTGTACGAGAAGGTGCTGATGCTGGTCGGCAGCAACATCGCCGGCGCCTACCTGCACGACGGGTTCTCCGGCGGCATCGACCTGGTCTCGGTCGGCCTCGCGGACGCCGGGAAGTAGCCGATGACCGCAACTCCGGCTTTGCTCGAGGTCGAGGAGGTGGGGACCCCGGCTCCGGCCGGCGGTCCCCCGACCTCGACCCGGCGGATCCTCACCACGATTACCAAGGACAAGGGCGCCCTGGCCTGCGTGCTGTTCATCGTGATCGTCGTCCTGATGGCGGTGGCCGCGCCGCTGATCACCAAGCTCAGCGGCTGGGGGCCGTACCAGTTCGACTCGGCGGCGATCAACTCCGACCTAGGCGGCGTACCGCACGGCTCGCTTGGCGGGATCAGCGGCAACCACTGGTTCGGCGTCGAGCCACAGAACGGCCGGGACCTCTTCGCCCGGATCGTGTACGGCGCTCGGGTCTCGATCACGATCTCCTTGTCGGCCACGTTGCTGACCGGCGTGCTCGGGGTGGTGCTCGGCATGCTGGCCGGGTTCTATCGCGGCTGGGTCGACACGGTGATCTCGCGGCTGATGGACTTCCTGATGGCGTTCCCCGCGCTGATCTTCATGATCGCGATCCTGTCCTCACTGCCGGCCGGGAACCGCCCTGTCCTGCTGGTGGTGGTGATCAGCGCGTTCGGCTGGCCGTACCTGGCCCGGGTGATTCGCGGCCAGACGATGACGCTGGCCAACCGCGAGTTCGTCGAGGCGGCCCGGGCATCGGGGGCGAAGGACGTCCAGGTGGTGTTCCGGGAGATCCTGCCGAACCTGCGCGGCTCGATCATCGTGATGACGACGCTGGCGATCCCCGGCTACATCGGTACCGAGGCCGGCCTGTCGTTCCTCGGCGTCGGGGTCTCGCCGCCGACCGCGTCCTGGGGCCAGATGATCTCCAGTTCGGTGAGCTGGTACTCGGTCGACCCGATGTTCTTCGTCATCCCCGGCACGTTCCTGTTCCTCACCGTCCTGTCGCTGACGGTCCTGGGCGACAAGATCCGCTCGGTCGTTGACCAGGGGGAGGCCGCGTGACGCGCTATGTCATCGGCCGCCTCGGCGGGGTCGTGGTGATCCTGCTCGCGGTCTGCCTGTTCACCTATCTGATCTTCTTCAAGCTGTCCCCGGATCCCGCGGTGATGATCTGCGGCAAGACCTGTACGCCGGAGCGGATCGACTCGATCCGGGACGTGCTCGGGTTGAACCAGCCGATCCTGACCCAGTTCTGGGAGTTCCTCCAGGGCATCTTCGCCGGCCGGGACTACGGCTCCGTGCACTGCTCGGCGCCCTGTCTCGGCTACAGCTTCCAGACCAACGAGTCGGTCTGGAGCATGATCACCGCCCGCCTCCCGGTCAGCATCACGGTTGCTGTCGGAGCCGCCGTACTGTGGCTGCTGGCCGGTGTGATCGGCGGTCTGATCAGCGCGATCAAACAGGGCACCTGGTGGGACCGTACGGCGATGGCCCTCGCGCTCGGCGGAGTGAGTGTGCCGAACTACGTGCTGGCGCTGGTTCTCCAGTTCGTGCTGGTCGTGAAGCTGCAGGTGCTGCCGTTCCCGTCGGCACCGGCGTTCGCGGACAACCCGTTGCTGTGGTTCGAGTCGTACATCATGCCGTGGACCGTGCTGGCCGTCGGCTACGCCTGTCTGTACGCGCGCCTCACCCGGGCCAACGTGATCGACACGCTCCAGGAGAACTACTTCCGTACGGCGCGCGCCAAGGGACTGAGCCGATCGCTCGTACTCCGGCGGCACGCGCTGCGGCCGGCGCTCACGCCGATCACCACGATCTTCGGGATGGACTTCGCCGGGCTGCTCGGCGGTGCGCTGATCACCGAGACCGTGTTCGGGCTGAACGGGATCGGCAAGATGGCGGCCGACTCGATCGCGAAGAACGACCAGCCGGTGATCATGGCGGTCACCCTGCTGGCCGCGTTCTTCGTTGTCATCGGCAACGTCGTGGTCGACCTCGTCTACACGACCTTGGACCCTCGCGTGAGAGTGACCTCCTCATGACAGCTGACTTGTTCGTAGTGGAGGACCTGACGGTCACGTTGCCGACCGGACGTGGTCCGGTGGACGTGGTGAAGAACGTGTCGTTCACCGTCGGCCGGGACGACACGCTCGGCATCGTGGGCGAGTCCGGGTCCGGCAAGTCGATGACGGCGCTCGCCGTACTGGGGTTGTTGCCGCGTGGTGCGGAGACGTCCGGGAGCATCCGGCTCGAGGGCAAGGAGTTGCTCGGGCGGTCGGAGCGGGAGTTGCAGTCGATCCGGGGCAACGCGATCTCGATGGTGTTCCAGGATCCGTTGTCGTCGCTGAACCCCTACTACACCGTGGGTCTGCAGATCGAGGAGATGTACCGGGCGCATCGCGGCGGCTCGCGGCGGGACGCCCGGAAGGTGGCGATCGAGGCGCTGGAGCGGGTGCACATCCCGGACGCCGGCCGGCGGATCGACCACTATCCGCACCAGTTCAGTGGTGGCCAGCGGCAACGAATCATGATCGCGATGGCGTTGTGCTGTTCGCCGTCGCTGCTGATCGCCGACGAGCCGACGACCGCGCTCGACGTCACCGTCCAGGCACAGATCCTGGAGCTGATGGCCGAGCTGCAGTCGACGACCGGGACCGGGATGATCTTCATCACCCACGACCTGGCGGTGATCAGCTCGATCGCCAAGCGGGTGCTGGTGATGTGTGCGGGCGACCCGGTGGAGTACGGGACGGCGGAGCAGGTGTTCTCGGATCCGCACCACGACTACACCCGGACGTTGCTGGACGCCGTACCGCGAATCGACGACGAGGTGGCGTCATGAGTTTGCTGACAATCAACGGGGTGACCAAGCAGTTCGTCACCCGAGGTGAAGGGGTGCTGGCGCCGAAGGCGACGTTCACCGCGGTCGACAACGTGAGCTTCGAGGTCGAGCTGGGCGAAACCCTTGCGATCGTGGGGGAGTCGGGCAGCGGGAAGTCGACCACGGCGCGGATCGCGGCGCGGTTGCTGGAGCCGACGAGCGGGACGGTCGAATTCGACGGGCAGGACGTGACCCGGGCGACGGGGAAGGATCTGGCCCGGTTCCGGAACAACGTGCAGGTGGTGTTCCAGGATCCGTTCTCGTCGCTGAACCCGCGATACACAATCGAGCGGATCGTGACCGCGCCGCTGACGTACCAGGGCATCGCGCCTAAAGGTGGTCGTCGCGCCTTCGCGCAGGAGCTGATGGAGCGCGTCGGGCTGAACCCGGACCACTGCCAGCGCTACCCGGCGCAGTTCTCCGGCGGTCAGGCACAGCGGATCGGAATCGCCCGGGCGCTCGCGGTGAACCCGAAGCTGGTGATCTGCGACGAAGCGGTGTCCGCGCTGGACGTGTCGATCCAGGCCCAGGTGCTGAAGCTGCTGATGCGGCTGCAGCGGGAGAGCGGGTTCAGCTACATCTTCATCGCGCACGACCTGGCCGTCGTACGGCAGATCTCGCAGCGGGTCGCGGTGATGAACAAGGGGAAGATCGTGGAGCTCGGGTCGCGTGATCAAATCTTTAGCGATCCCCAGGACGAGTACACGAAGACGCTGCTGGCCGCCGTACCGCGGATCAACCCGGAATGGGATCGGCGGCGTCGATCCCTGGGCCGAGCCAGGGAGGCCTCATGATCAGCTACACGATTCCGGGCATGCACGTCCGCGAGCACACCGTCGAGGTCCCGCTGGACTGGTCGAACCCAGGCGAGACGATCACCGTATTCGCCCGGGAGCTGATCGACCCGGTCCGGCAGGACGAGGACCTCCCGTGTCTGCTCTTCCTTCAGGGCGGGCCGGGTGGCAAGGGCCCGCGGCCGGTCGAGCCGTCGGGCTGGATCGGGCAGGCGCTGAAGACCTACCGGGTGATCCTGCTCGACCAGCGTGGGACAGGACGCAGTACGCCGATTTCCGGCCGGCGGATGGCCTCGTTCACGACAGCCGAGGAAGGCGCGGACTATCTGGCCTGCTTCCGTGGAGACTCGATCGTGCGCGACGCCGAATACTTGCGTACGACGGTCTTCGGCGGCGGCAAGTGGTCGACGCTCGGCCAGAGCTATGGCGGCTTCCTCACGATGACATATCTGTCGCAAGCGCCAGAAGGCTTGACCGCGTGCTACGTGACCGGCGGACTGCCGTCGATCACGCCCGACGCTGCGGAGGTGTATCGCCGTACCTATCCCCGGGTGGCCGCGAAGAACCGCGAGTTCTACCGGCGCTACCCGCACAACGTGGAGCGGATCGGCGCCATTGCCGATCGGTTGGCGGCGGACGACGTACGGCTGCCTGACGGTGATCGTCTGACCGTACGGCGGTTGCAGTCGCTCGGGATCGACTTCGGGATGAAGCCCGGGTACGAGCGGATGCACTGGCTGATCGACGAGGCGTTCGACGGGGGCGAACTGTCGGACACTTTCCTGACTCAGGTGATGGAGCGGTCGTCGTACGCGCACGGGCCCTTGTTCGCGGCCTTGCAGGAGAGCATCTACCCGTCCAGCTCCGGCGTCTCGGGCTGGGCGGCCGAGGCGGAGCGGGCGCGGCATCCGGAGTTCGCTGAGGACGCGCGGCCGCTGCTGTTCACGGGGGAGATGATGTACCCCTGGATGTTCGAGGAGATCCGGGTACTGCGCCCGTTCCAGGCTGCGGTCGACGTACTCGCCGCTCGCTCGGAGTGGTCGAAGCTGTACGACGTGGAGCGGCTGGCGGCCAACGACGTACCGGTGGCCGCGGCTGTCTACTACGACGACATGTACGTCGACTCCGGGCTGCAACTGGACACGGCGTCGCGGGTGGGGAATGTGCAGGCGTGGGTGACGAACGAGTACGAGCACGACGGGCTCGGGTCGGAGCGGGTGTTCAGCCGGCTGACGGAGCTGGTGCGGTCCGTGGGTGGCGGCGTCCGGGCGAGTTGACCGGTTTGTTGCCAGGTGCGTGCCTCACAATGGGGCCGATGCGGCGAGGGAGGTGAGCGGATGTCGGCCGATTCTGCCGGGCCGTTGCCGAGTGTGCGGCGGCTGAAGCAGCGGGAGAACCTGCGCGACAGCGTGGCGAACGCGCTCCGGGCGGCGGTGATCTCCGGCGAGCTGGTGCCGGGGGAGGTGTACTCGGCGCCGATGCTGGGCGCGCGGTTCGGCGTGTCCGCGACGCCGGTGCGGGAGGCGATGCTGGACCTGGTCCGCGAGGGCCTGGTGATCTCGCTGCGGAACAAGGGCTTCCGGGTCACGGAGATGTCCGACGACGATCTGGACAACCTGGCGTCGCTGCGGCAGCTGATCGAGCCGCCGACGATCCGCGACGTCGTACCGGTGATTCCCGCCGAGGACTTTCCGAGGCTGCGGGCGCTGGCCGAGGACATCGTGGTCGCGGCCGAGGCCGGTGACCTGATCGCCTACATCGAGGCGGACCGGGTTTTCCATGTCACCCTGCTGGCCTACTCCGGCAACCAGAAGCTGGTCGACGTGGTGTCGGACCTCCGGTCACAGACGCGACTGCTCGGGCTGACGCCGCTGGTGGAGAGCGGCCGACTGGTTCAGTCGGCCGCCGAGCACCGCGACCTTATGGAGTTGGTCGCAGCCCGTGATGCCGAGGGCGCCGAGCAGCTGATGCGTCGCCACATCGGCCATGTCCGCGGCCTCTGGGCCAGGTGATTCAGAGGAGCTGGCGCTGCAGCGAGTCGGCGACGAACCGCTCGAACTCCTCGGGCGTCCAGCCTGATTCGTCGACGAGTTCCTGGTAGACGCCGGGCGCGGCGAGCGCGCGATAGACGGCCTGCGCCTGCTTCAGCGGGATCTTGAGCTCTGCCTCGAGGGAGGCGATCATCGCGTCCATCACTTCGTTGCGCCCGGCCAGCTTCGACCGCAGCAGTGCCCTGGTCTCGGCGCTCTCGTCGGTGGCCGCATCGAAGATCAGTACGACGTCGAAGCCGGCGGCGTACAGGTTCGTCAGCCAGCCGGCGGCGCCGCGGAGCCGCTCGATGGGGTCCTCGATGGCGAACACCCGCTGGGCGCTTTCGATCGCGTTCGCCTCGCGCAGCCAGAGGTCGCAGATCAGCGACAGGATCTCCCGCTTGGTGCCGAAGGCGGAGTACACCGTCCGGGTCGCGACGCCGGCGGCCTTCGCGATCGCGTCGATACTCGTGGCGCCGTACCCCTGATCGGCGAACAGCCGGCGTGCCGCCTGCGCGATCCGGATCCGCGTCTCCTCCGCCTGGACCTGGCGATAGGTCTTGACAGCCTCGGGCATGTGATCACACTATCAGTGTGTTGAGTGCAGTGACACTGCATCGAGTGCACGACTAATGTAATCAAGGGGGCATCATGACACCGCTGGCAGCGCTGGAGCGGATCCTGCACGAGGGGTTCGCGACCGGGAACGCCGACATCGTCGACGAGGTGTGTGCGCCGGACCTGATCGAGCACCAGTTCGGTCTGGCGGGTACGGGCGCGCAGGCGCGGGAGCAGGTGAAGGCGGCGATCCGCCAGGTGCACCAGCTCATGCCGGACATCGTGTACACGCTGGAGGATTCGGTCGTCGTCGGCGACCTGGTGTGGGCGCGTGGCCGTGCCAAGGGCACGGCCACGGGTAGCTTCTTCGGCCCACCCAGCAACGCCCCGATCGACATCGCCTTGTTCGAGATGGCGCGCGTCGTCGACGGCCGGATTGTCGAGCACTGGGGGTGCCCCGACCGGTTCGCCCTGCTGGCTCAGACGGGCGCGCTGGCTCGTCTTGGTTAGCCCAGGTCGAGGGCCTGCTTGGCGGTAGCCGCCGCCGGAGCGCCGTACGCGGTGGCGAGGCGCTCCAGGAAGGTGGCGTGGTCGAGGGTGTATTCCTGGGTGCCGACCGTCTCGAGGACCGTGGTGGCCAGGGTGCAGCCGATCTGCGCGGCGGCTTCGTGGTCGAGGCCCGCGGCGCGGCCGCTCAGGTAGCCGGCCCGGAAGGCGTCGCCGCCACCGGTCGGGTCGACCACCTTCGCCGCCGGGACGGCTGGGATCTTGGCCAGGATGCCGCTGGCGTTCTCGATCACCACACCGTCGCCGCCGTGCGTGGTGACCCGGACGCCGACCCGCTCCAGGATCTCGCCATGGCTCCAGCCGGTCTTCTGCACCATCAGGCCGGCTTCGTACTCGTTGCTGAACAGGTACGTCGCTCCGTCGATCAGCGTGCGGATGTCGTCGCCGCCCATCCGGGCCATCTGCTGCGACGGGTCCGCGGCCACCGCGATGCCGGCCGCCTTGGCCAGCTCGGTGTGCTTGAGCATGCCCTCGGGGTCGTCGGCGCCGATCAGCACCAAGTCGATCCCGCCGGTCGCGGCGTGGATCGCGCCCAGGTCGAGCTCGCGCGCCTCGGCCATCGCGCCGGCGTAGAAGGACGCGATCTGGTTGGCGTCGAGGTCCGTCGTACAGGTGAACCGGGCGGTGTGTACGTTCTCGCAGATACGGACGTGAGACACGTCGACACCGGCCGCGGCCAGCGCGGCGCCGTACTCGGCGAAGTCGGCACCGACCGAGCCGACCAGGATCGACGGCTTGCCGAGCTGGGCCATTCCGTAGCAGATGTTCGCGCCGACGCCGCCACGGTGGACGACCAGCTCGTCGACCAGGAAGGACAAGGAGACCTTGTGCATTTGTTCCTCGAGGAACTGGTCCTTGAACCGTCCCGGGAACGTCATCAGGATGTCGGTCGCGATCGATCCGGCGACGGCGATGCGCATACGGGGTGCTCCTCGGTGGGGTCGGTGTACGACGTTTTGACGGCCCATAGAGACTACAGGCGACCGGTCTAATACACAGAGGGCGGGATTCGATGGGACATCAAGTACAGGTGACCGAGCAACTGCATGACTACATGGTCGCGCACGGGATGCCGCTGGACGACATTGCCGCCGACCTGGTCGCGGAGACCCAGCAGCTGGGCGACGCGGCCGGGATGCTGACCACCGCGGACCAGGCGGCGCTGCTGACCACGCTGACCCGGCTGATCTCGGCCCGCCGGGCGGTCGAGATCGGCACCTTCACCGGGTTCTCGGCGCTGGCGATCTCGCGCGGGCTGCCGGAGGACGGGCAGCTGATCTGCCTCGACGCGAGCGAGGAGTGGACGTCGATCGGCCGGAAGTACTGGGAGCGGGCGGGCGTGTCGTCCCGCATCGAGCTCCGGATCGGCGACGGGCACGAGCTGGCGGCCGCGCTGGACGGCTCGTTCGACCTGGCCTTCGTGGACGCGGACAAGCCCGGGTACATCGACTACTTCGAGCGGCTGGTGGAGCTCATCCGGCCGAACGGGCTGATTCTGTTCGACAACACGCTGGCCGGCGGTCGCGTGGTCAATTCCGATGGACCGGCGGACCGCAGGGAGTTCAACGCGCACATCGCGAAGGACGACCGGGTCGACGTGGTCATGCTCGGCATCGGCGACGGTCTGACTCTGGTTCGGAAGAAGTGAGCCCCAAGAATTGAGCACAGCTGCCGCGCGGCTGGCCGTCAAAGGCCTGCAGCACAAGTACGGCGATCGCCCGGTGATCGAAGGCCTCACGTTCAGCCTGCCGGCCGGCCAGGCGATCGCGCTGGTCGGGCCGAACGGCGCCGGCAAGACGACCGTACTCAAATGCATCGTCGGCTCGGCGGATCCGGCGGCCGGGCAGATCCTGCTCGACGGCCTGCCGATCGACGAACGCGCCGATGCGGTACGACGCGATGTCGCCACGCTGCTCGACGACCTCGACTTCTTCCCGGACCTGACCGCGGCCGAGCACCTCGACCTGCTCGCCCGCGCACACGGCAACCCGACGCCGGAAGACCTCGTGGACACGTTGCTGGACGACATCGGCCTGCTCGCGGCGGCTGATCAACTACCGGGATCGCTGTCCTCGGGTCAGCGCCGTCGCCTCGCCTTGGCGACGGCGCTGGTCCGGCCGAGGAAGCTCCTGGTTCTGGACGAGCCGGAGGCCCGGCTCGACACCGGCGGCGTCCAGTGGCTGTCGGATCGGCTGCTCGAGGAGAAGAAGTCCGGCACCTCGATCCTCTTCGCCAGCCACGATCCGGCCCTGGTCGAAGTCGTCGCCGATTCCATCGTCACCCTCACCCCGCTGCCATGAGCGCCGCGGACGGGCCGGTCGTCTTCGATCCGGCTGATTTCGGGGCGATTCCGTCGGCGCGCGGGCTGCGGCGCTGGATGCGCACAACCCGGCGGCGCCGGGCGGATCGCTCGTTCTGGCAGATGTTCGAAGACGTCTACCTGGTCGTCTTCACCCTCGCCATGGCCGGGGCGACGGGCGGCAACGTACTGCGGCAGCTCAACGAGACGTCGAACCGGTGTACGTCGTGGTCATGCATGGAGCTGGCGTACTGGATCCCGTTGATCCTGATGCCGTTGCTACTGGCAACGACGTTGCGGATACTGCTGAGCGTCGGGCCGGTGTCCGCATCACGCGCCGCTGGCTTTTGGCTGCTCGCTACTCCGGTCAGTCGGGCCGCTCTGCTGCGACCGGCGTACTGGTCTGTGATGGCGACGGTGGCGGTCGTTGGTTCGCTGGCTTCGGTGATCGCTTGGGCGTTGCTCGGCGCGCCATGGGGCGTGGTCGGCGAGGCGGCCGTGGTGCTCAGCGCGCTGCTCGTGTGTGCTGCGTGTGTGACTGTTTGGGCTCAGCAATCCTTGGTGCGCACCAAGTGGACGCTGCGCGTCGCTGATCTGCTGCTGATCGCCGCCGCTGTCCCGGCGCTGTGGCTGGCGACGCGGTCAGGACCTGACTCGGAGGTCCAGACCGCGACTGCTGTCATCATCCAGTTCTCGGGGCCAGAGTCGGGCCTGACGCCTGAGCAGACGCGTCTCCTGATCGTGGGATTGGCTTGCCTCGTCGTTGTCCTCGCGTTGGTGATTGTCACCGCGCGGACGCTCAGCAAACTGAGTCGTACGAGCGTGATCGCCGGTGGGGAGCTTCTCGCCGGGCTAGCCGGTGCGGCTAGCAGTCTGGACATCAGCATGCTCGCGGACGTCGTCTCCGCGCGGCACTGGCGGTTGGTCGGCCGGCGGACGACGCGGCGAGGCCGTGGCTCCCAGGGCGCGGCCATCGTCCATCGGGAGTTCCTCCGGATCCTGCGCTGGCCGCGTCGCCTCGTGATCGGCTTCGCGCTGCTCGTCGTCCCGTACGCCGTCGCCGGTACTGGCTTTCACGCTCTGGTTCCCGCCGTTGCCGGGTTCGCCGGGTTCTTCGCCGTACGCCCGCTCATGGATGGGCTGCGGTCCGTGTGCCGCTCGACTGGCCTCGTCCGGGCGCTCGGCATGGATCTGCGGGAGCTCCGCGTGGTCATGGCCGTCGTACCGGGACTGTTCGCCGCGCTGTGGGTCCTGGCTGCTTTGCCCGCGCTCGGTGATGGTGCGGCAGCCTTCGCCGTTGCCGCGGGCATGCTGTCCGGCGCCGTACGCCAGGCGTCTGCCCGCCCACCGTCGTACGCCGGGCCTCTGGTCGCCTCGCCGATGGGCGCAATCCCACCAGGTCTCTTCTCCCAGCCCATCCGCGGCTTCGACCTGTTGCTGGTCTGCCTGGCCCCTGTCCTACTCGGCCTCAGCTCCACCTGGGTGCTGGTGATCCCTGGCTTCGTGCTCGCGGTGATGTTCGCCGTACGGCCGAAAACCGACTAGACCTCGCGGACGAGCCACTTGCGCTCGATCTCTCCCGGCAGATCGACGTTGTGCTGGCGGGCGAGCAGGAGCAGCTGGCAGAAGACGTCGGCGAACTCCTGGTGAAGGGTGTCGCGGATCTGCTCGGCGGTTTGCCCCTTGGTGCGGGCGCGGCCGGTGTGCTGCAGGTAGGCCTGGGTCAGCTCACCCAGCTCCTCCTGCAACTTGAGCAGAAACCAGTCGGCGTCCCGCTCGAAGTCGAGCAGTTCGCCATACCGGACCGAGATCTTCTCCAACCGCTCCGACAACTCTTCGATATCCACCCACTTACCCAACCAGCAGCCACCGACAGAGAATGAGCGGATGGACAAGGCGGTCGAGTGGTTACTGCAGTCCGAGGAGCCGGCTATCCGTGGGATGACCCGCCGCGACCTGCTGGGGGAGCAACCAGCAGAAGATGTACTGCGCGGGCCGAAGATGCAGGCGCTGCTCACCGACGCGTGCGCGGACAAACGCGCGTACAAGAAGTGGACTGGCGCTCACTGGCGGATCGTGTCGCTGGCAGAGCTGGAGGTGCCCGCGGGAGAGCCACGCGCGGTGGAGGCCGCGGAGTACGACCTGCAGGAGTTGATGCGATCTCTGCGGTACGGCGTAGCGGTCGTCGATGGGCTCGTACGGCGGTGTGGCTCGATCGAAGGGAACACGCTCGCGGCCTGTAGCCGGCTGGGCATGACACACGATCGACGCGTGCAACAGCTGGCGGAAGGTCTGCTGGACTGGCAGTGGCCGGACGGGGGCTGGAACTGCGACCGGAAGGCGTCCGGCAAGCGGTCGTCGTTCCACGAGACACACGCGGCGGCGTGGGGGCTGCACGAGTACTCGCGGGCGACCGGAGACGCTGCGGCGCGGGATGCCGCCGTACGGGCTGGTGAGTTGTTCCTGGAGCACGGGGTGTTCCGCAGCCTGTCGACCGGTGAGGTGATCAATGGAAGGTGGCTGCGGCCGAGTTATCCGCCGTACTGGCACTACGACATTCTGCAAGCGCTGCTGGTGTTGTCGCGGCTCGGGTTGTTGCCGGATGAGCGGGCGGATGATGCGCTGGACGAGTTGGAGCGGCGGCGGCAGCCGGACGGGCGGTGGCATGCGGGGGCGCAGTGGTGGAATCCGCCGGGCAGTAGCCGGATGGCGGAGGTCGTCGACTGGGGGCGCAGCGGTCCGAACGAGATGCTCACCCTCAACGCCCTGCGAGTGTTGAGGGCCGCAGGGCGCTGAAGGGTTGCTTACTGGGGTGGTTCTGCAGTGACTGGGCTGGCTGGGTCGTCGGCTAGTTCGGCGAGGATGGCCTGGAACTTGCCGGCGTAGTACTGGTACCGGCCCGCCTCCTGGTCGGTGAGGCCGTCGACGCGGCGAGCCAGGTCGCTGTAGCGCCCGGCTTCGGCGGTGGCCAGGGCGGCCAGCAGCTTCTCGATCCGGTCCAGCTGCGCTTTGGCTTCGGGTGTTGACATGTAGTCCTCCTCGGGTGCGCGGGGGGTGAAGTCACCGCGCGCGATAGCGGCCCGGGCGGCGTCGCCTGGGCAGTCGGTTCCGGCGGGACGGACCGCGCTGTGCGGGCGGATCGCCGTACCTCGGGGAAAGATCTTCCGGAAATCGGCGATCACCGCGCGGGTGGTCGCCTTCATCGCGGCGGTCGGCTGCTCGCCGGTGACAAGCACCAGCAGGATCGCGCCGTACCGCTCGTTCAGGTCGTTGTTGCCGTTGGCGCCGGACTGGGTGCGCAGGCCGCGCAGCGTCCAAGCCCGGCCGGCCTGGTCAACCGCGACCTGGTACGCGATGTCCGACCAGCCGCGCTCGTCCATGTGGTAGTTCTGCCACCCGCGCAGCGCCGACGCGACCGCGGCGTAGGAGTGGATGACACTCGTCGACCCGGTGCCGGGCCAGTGGATCACCGCGCCTTCGACCCTCGAAACGGTGAGGCTTCCCGGCCCACCGTTCGGCGGCCGCGCGTTCCAGGCGGAGCGCGGCAGATATTCGACCATGCAAGAACTCCCTCACGTGCCTCACTGAGTCCCCTTGGCACTCGGTGATCAATTGATCACAGACGGAATCCGGGCGTCAAGGGAACGCGCCGGCTTCATCTCATCAGCGCAAAGGGCCACCGGCACGGAGGCTCGCTGGCCCGGGTGGGCTGGGCGAGCCTGACAGTTTCGCCAGGCGTCGAAGCCAGTTGCTGACGTGCTGGGTGCCGGAACCGCAGATGGCCGAGGGGAACTCGCGCCGCCTCCTCTCATTGAGGTGAAGGGCTGAGGAAAGCGAACAGGTTTGGCGGGCAGGATCGTGTGGTGGGCACGGTTGAGGGCCGGCCCGGGTGCTCGGCGTGGTGGGGCTGGGTTAGCCGGTTGCGGTGCTGTTGCGAGGCGAAGGTCTCGTCGTGCGTCGACAGGGTCGAGGCGGTGGCGCATCGACAGCAGGTGGACCGTGTCGCGGGCGCCGATGTCCTTGGCATGTCCGTTCGCGTCGAGCCCGGCGAGCAGCTCGAGCCGGCGGACCTGGATGCGGGTGAGTTCAGCCTGCAGCGCGTCGAGAGCGGTCAGCATCTCGGCGCCGCTCATCGACCAGACCGGTCGCTCATCCAGCAGTTCCATGCAGAAGACGATAGACACACCCGCCGACAGTTTTCGAGCCGAAAAGCCCTTATCTGTAAGGGATTCCGAGATTGGCAACTTCCTGCCAACTTATCCACAATCCATCAATAGCCGGCTGCTGCCCGGCAAAGGCTGATAGCACCGTAGAGATTGATGCTATGGGCAACTAGCCGGTCGTGCTCAGGAGGGGGAGGAGCTGGTCGCCGATTCGGACGATCTCTTCGCGGTACGGCGTATCCGACAGAACGAAGTGGGTGATGCCGAGGTCGTGGTACTTGCGGAGTGACTTTGCCACGTCTTCGGCCGAGCCGACGAGCCATGTCGTACCGGCGCCGCCGCCGCCGTACTTGCCTGGAGCGGTGTACAGGTTGTCGTCGAGCACCTCGCCGCGTTCGGCCAGGTCCAGCAGGCGCTGCTGACCGACGGCCTTGAACCAGCGGCGATCTTTCGAGCCTTGCGCCTCCGCCATCTTCGCGACCTTCGCCTCCGCGTCGGCCCACGCCTCCTCGGTCGTGTCGCGGACGAGCGTGGTGATCCGCAGCCCGAATTCGAGCCGCGGGTGCTCGCGGCCGAGCTCGTTCTCCAGCTCACGCAGCTTGCTGATCCGCTCGGCGATCCCGTCCAGCGGCTCACCCCAGAACAGCTGTACGTCGGCTTCCGTGGCCGCGACGCGTTGTGCAGCGTCGGATGCGCCGCCGAAGTACAACCGCGGGTGCGGCCGGCCTTCCCGTACGACGGGCCGCGTCGCGACGGTCGACCCCGTGACCGAGAAGTACTCGCCGGCGAACGTCACCTCCTCGTCGGTCCACAATCGCCGTACCAGCTGAAGAAACTCCTTGGTGCGGGCGTAGCGCTGCGGCTGGTCGCCCTCGCTGTCGCCGTACGCCGCCAGGTTGTCCTGCCCGGACACGATGTTGATCAGCACCCGGCCATTGGTCAGCTGGTCGAGCGTGCTCGCCGCCGACGCGAAGTGCGCGGGCCGCCAGTAGCCGGGCCGGATCGCGATCAGCGGCTGGAAGGTCGTCGTACGCGCGGCCAACGCCGTCGCCACCGTGAACGTGTCCGGCCGCCCCCACCCGGTCCCGATCAACGCCCCGCCCCACCCATGGTCCTCGGTCAGCCGAGCCAGCTCCGTGAGCCGCTCCAAGCTGTTGTGCCCGTCAACGGCGTCATCGCCGCGATGGCCGGGATCGACCTGATTCGGGACATACCAAAGAAACTCGAGACTCATGATGTGAACCCTCCAGGCGGACGCGCTCTTTCAAAGCACTGTAATCCACCTGATTTACTCGACATCTGCTGTCTCGTCAGCCGGATACTGAGGCATCGGCATCGTTGTCTAGGGCGACGACGATACGTCCTCTAGAGCCTGGTGAAACGTTTCCAACCTCGCTTTGACGCGGATATCCCCCGCGCTTCGGTAGGGATCGACTCAGCCCACACGGGTCGCGCACGGCGGCGGGTTGTCCTCGATCCGGAAGACCGGCGGATCCGCGCTCGGCGCAATGAAGGTCGTGTAGGACGTCCCCCCGTTGACGCTCGTGACCTGCCCCGGCTCGTCGCCGCTTTCGGTTAGCACTGAGCCATTCGGAAGTCCCGGCCCGTACGTCGTGGCGTTGCACTCGGAGTCCCAGAACGTCAATGAACCCGAGTCGATGGCGATGATCACCACACCCGGATGATGGTGCCAGCCGCTTGAGCCGCCGGCCGCGATGACGATCCGCTGGACGCGGACATCGGTCGGCTCCTTGGTCTGCAGCTTGACCCGATCGCTGTTGATCTTGACCGTCTGATCGAGGTCTGCCGTCACGAGCGTGGTCGCGGTGAACCCGGACGGGGCCGATGCGAAGGCCCCTGGTACGAGAACAGCGGACCCCACGAGTACCACCCCTGCGGCGAGCAGGCGAACGCGACTGAATTTCATCAGAACCCCCTGGTGCTATGAGACCGAGGGCGTGTCCCCCGGCCTAGGTGCCCCAGCCCAAACCCCATCAATCACCATCCGCCCGTTCGCGCGGCGTGTCCATAGCGCGGCAATCGGGCTGGCACCGTCTAGCCGCGGCTAGCTGGACACGGACGGCCGGCTAGCCGATCGTCTTGTCCGCCAAACACTGGGCGATTGTGCAGTGGCCTGCTTGAACGCTCGGCTGAACGCTTCCTCGGACTCGTACTCGATGCGCCTCGCGATCGCGGCGACCGTCATTTCGGTGGTGGCGAGCAGGTCCTGAGCGACGCGCATGCGCCACTCGTTGACGTAGCGGATCGGCGATAGGCCAAGGACCTCGCGGAAGCGAGCGTCGAGCGATGACCGCGAGACCGCCGTTTCCCTGGCGAGGTCCTCGACGGTCCACCTGCGTCCAGGGTGCCCGTGGATAGCCTTCATCGCGGGGGCGAGTACCGGGTCACGCACGGCCGCGAGCCAGCCCCGGTCAGCCCCGGGCGCGGTTGACAGGTAGAGGCGCAGCACCTCGATGATCAGCATCTCGGGCAGCTTCGTCCGTCGAATCCCCCCGCCACCGGGAGCTTGCTCGAGGGCGTAGGCGATGCTGGCGTCGAACCAGGATCGTGCAGGGCCGTCCGTAGCAGGTACGACGAACGCGGGAGGGAATGCCTTCAAGTCAGGGGCTGGGGCAGTACACACCCGGTACACAGACCACCGGAAAACGGCGGCAAACCATGAGAGACGTCGGAAGGACGTTTTCCCAGGTCAGCCGCCGTTTTCGGCCACTACCCGCGTGTCAGCGGGCTACGCGGCTCACACGTCGTAGTAGAGCTCGAACTCGTGCGGGTGGGGGCGGAGCTGGATCGGGGCGATTTCCTGCTCGCGCTTGAGGTCGATCCAGGTCTCGATCAGGTCCTCGGTGAAGACGTCACCCTCGAGCAGGAAGGCGTGGTCGGCCTCGAGGGAGTCGATCACGGCCGGCAGCGAGGTCGGCACCTGGGCGATGCCCGCGTGCTCCTCCGGCGGCAGCTCGTAGAGGTCCTTGTCGACCGGGTCGGCCGGCTCGATCTTGTTCCGGATACCGTCCAGGCCGGCCAGCAGCTGGGCCGAGAAGGCCAGGTACGGGTTCGCCGACGGGTCGGGGCAGCGGAACTCGATCCGCTTCGCCTTCGGGTTCGACCCGGTGATCGGGATCCGGATGCAGGCGGACCGGTTGCGCTGCGAGTAGACCAGGTTGACCGGCGCCTCGAAGCCCGGGACCAGGCGGTGGTAGGAGTTCACCGTCGGGTTGGTGAAGGCCAGCAGCGACGGGGCGTGCTTGAGCAGACCGCCGATGTACCAGCGGGCGACGTCGGACAGGCCGCCGTAGCCGGCCTCGTCGTAGAACAGCGCGTCGCCGTTCGAGAACAGCGACTGGTGGCAGTGCATACCGGAGCCGTTGTCACCGAAGATCGGCTTCGGCATGAAGGTCGCGGTCTTGCCGGCCGCCCAGGCGGTGTTCTTGACGATGTACTTGAACTTCTGCAGGTTGTCGGCCGTCTTCAGCAGCTCGTCGAAGCGGAAGTTGATCTCCGCCTGACCCGCCGTACCGACCTCGTGGTGGGCGCGCTCGACGAGCAGGCCGGCCGCCTCGAGGTTCAGCGTGATCTGGTCACGCAGGTCGCCGAAGTGGTCGGTCGGCGCGACCGGGAAATAGCCACCCTTGTAGCGGACCTTGTAGCCGCGGTTGCCGCCGTCCTCGACCCGGCCGGTGTTCCAGGCGCCGGCGACGGAGTCGATCGAGTAGTAGCCGGAGTTCTGCTTGGTCTCGAACCGGACGTCGTCGAAGACGTAGAACTCGGCCTCCGGGGCGAAAAACGCGGTGTCCGCGATACCGGTCGACTTCAGGTACTCCTGAGCCTTCCGGGCGATGTTGCGCGGGTCGCGGCTGTATGCCTCGCCGGTGAGCGGGTCGTGCACGAAGAAGTTGATCGCCAGCGTCTTCGTCCCGCGGAACGTGTCGAGGAAGGCGGTGGTCGGGTCGGGCAGCAGCTTCATGTCCGATTCGTGGATCTGCTGGAAGCCGCGCACCGACGAACCGTCGAACATCAGGCCTTCTTCGAAGACCTCGGGACCGAACGACGACACCGGGACGGTGAAGTGCTGCATGATGCCCGGAAGGTCAGAGAACCGGACATCGATGATTTCGATGCCTTCGTCCTTGACGTAGGCGAGCAGCTCCTCCGCGCTGGAAAACATACGTACTCCTAGGGTGGCTCAGAGATTGTTCTGAACGTAGAGCCCGCCGATTACTCGGTCGTGACCCTGATGTTTCGCGGATGTTACGCCCAGCGTGTCCGCGCTGACCCACTGGTGTACGCCGGTCACGCCCTGAGATCTCAGCGGCTGTGATCCGCTGTGAGCCGGGCATGCCCGCTTCCGTAGGCTAGCCAACATGGCATCATCGGCAAAGCCCGGCACAGGGCCCTCCGAAGAATTCCGGTTCCCGGGCAACCGGCTGGGACTGCCCGAGGACGGTCCGGGATCGGTCGCCGGCTGGGGCCGCCGCATCCTGGCGCTGTTCGTCGACTGGCTGATCGCCGGGCTGGTCGCGTCCGCGGTCACCTCGAAGCCCATGTGGGCCGGCGGCAATGACTACAACACCGCCCAGTTGGTCACCTTCTTCGCGATCACCGCCATCCTGACCGGTCTCGCCGGCGCGACGATCGGCCACCGCCTCTGCGGCCTCCGCGTGATGACGCTCCGCCCCGGAGCGACCTCCGGCTACGCCGCCCAGGTCGGCCTGCTCAGCGGCACCATTCGCGCGCTCCTCCTGTGCCTGGTCATCCCCGCCGTTATCTACGACCGCGACCGCCGGGGCCTCCACGACCGAGCCGCCAACACCGTAGTCGTACGCCGCTGACGCCGTACTGGAGTCAGCGTTTGGTGAGGCGGAGTTGGACGTCGTCCAGGTAGTGGGTGCGGAAGCCGGCTTCGGAGTAGGCGAGGTAGAACTCCCACATGCGGCGGAAGGTGTCGTCGAAGCCGAGGTCGGCGATGGCGGGCCACTGCTCGATGAAGCGGTTGCGCCAGATCCGCAGCGTGCGCGCGTAGTCCGGGCCGAGGTGCCGGAGGACCTCGGTGCGCAGGCCGGTGTGTTCGGCGGTGACGTCCTCGATCACCTTGATCGACGGGATCAGGCCGCCGGGAAAGATGTACTTCTGCACCCAGGTGAAGGTGTTCCGGGTCGCCAGCATCCGCTCGTGCGGCATCACGATCGCCTGCACCACCGCGACCCCGCCCGGCGCGAGCCGCCGCTCGATCGCGTCGAAGTAGACCGGCCAGTACTTCTCGCCGACCGCCTCGATCATCTCCACACTCAGTACGGCGTCGAACTCGCCGATCTGATCCCGGTAGTCCCGCAGCGCCACCTGGACCCGGTCACTCACCCCAGCCTCGGCCGTACGACGCTGAGCCAGCAACGCCTGCTGCGATGCGATCGTGATGGCCGTGACCCACGCACCGCGCTGCGCCGCGCGGATCGCCAGACTCGCCCAGCCGCAGCCGATGTCGAGCACCCGTGACCCCGAGACGACCCCGGCCGCATCGAGGATCGCGTCCAGCTTGTTCAGCTGCGCCTGGTTCAGTTCGTCGTACGACGCTGTGGCCAGATCAGCGGTGGGGTCGCCGCCGAAGTACGCCGCCGAGTACGTCAGCGTGGGGTCGAGGAACTCGGAGAACATCGCGTTGCTCAGGTCGTAGTGCCGGCTGACGTTCTCGCGGGCGCCGGCCCGGTCGTTCTCCTGGTCGCCCGGCTGTGAGCGAGTCACCAGCCAGCGCAGCGATTGGGCCCACTTGGGCAGCAGGTGCCGGGTCTCGTCGTTGCTGAACCGCTCGGCGAAGGGGACCAGCAGGTCGGCCAGGTCCGTCCCCGGCTCGGGATCCCAGTCGCCGGCCAGATACGCCTCGCCGAATCCGGAGCCGGCGTCGTGCCCGAGCCGGTCCAGGAAGGCTGACGTCCGGTGCACGCGCATGGCCGGGCCGCCGAGGCCGTACGACCGGTTTCTGTCCAAGTGGATCGTGGCCGGCAAGTCCCTGGCGATCAGACGGATCGCAGCCGCGGCGCCGGCCCGGCGGACCGGGCTGGAGCGCGGGCGGGCCAGCGTCGGCCACGCCTTGGCCACCGGCTGGTGCACCCGCGCCGGCAGAAGATCCGTCATCGTCGTCAACCTCGTGTCCTCGATCCGTCCTGGTCGCACCTTAAGGCCGCGACTCCGCCCCACCGCGCGACACGAGGGCACACTCGTGCCACGTCACGAACAGATCAACTGCCGAGCCAGCGCCGGGTTACCGACGTTTCACTCAGAGAGAACGCTCAGCGGCCCTTCATGGCCTGACGGGCGCCCTTGAGGCTGGTCGGGACCGGGCCCTTCGGCATCGGCACCTGCGGCCGGACGGCGTCCAGCGCCTTCAGCCGCTGCAGCAGGTCGGTGATCTCGGACGGCTGCAGCGTGGCCGGCAGCTTCATCACGTGCTTGGTCAGCTTGCGGATGTCGATCTCGCCCTCGCCCTGACCGGCGACGATCTGGATCACCGGGGCGCCACCAGCCACCCGGGTGTGCTTCTTGCCCTCGGCGGCCAGCAGGTTCTTCACCCGGCTCGGCTGTCCCTCGCCGACCAGCACGATGCCCGGCCGGCCGACGACCCGGTGCACGATGTCGGCGTTCTTGGTGACCGCGACCGCGGGCGTCACGTTCCAGCCGCGGCGCAGCGTCTGCAGCGCGGACGCGGCCGCGCCGGCCTGCCCCTCGATCTGGCTGTACGCCGCCTTCTCCACCTTGCGGCCGAAGACGATCGTGGCGACCAGGAACCCGGCCGCGACACCCAGCGGAATCCAGACCAGCAGCGGCCCGATCAGCCAGCCGCCCAGAGCGGACACGGCGACGAAGCCGAGGAAGATCCCGGCGAGCACCAGCCCGACCGTGGGGTCGGACTTCTTGGTCAGCTGGTACGCCGACCTGATCTGCTTGAGCCTACTGGTCTTCTCCGCGGGCGCGTCGTTCTTGGCCATCTCACCTATGTCCTGTTGTTCTCAACTCACCTGAGTCGCGGTGCGCGACTCCACAGCCTGACGGTACAGCCGACCGGCCCGGTACGACGAACGCACGAGTGGCCCGGACATGACACCGGCGAAACCGATCTCCTCGGCCTCGTCCTTCAGTTCGACGAACTCTTCCGGCTTCACCCAGCGCTCGACCGGGTGGTGCCGGACCGACGGGCGCAAGTACTGGGTGATGGTGATGATCTCGCAGCCGGCGCCGTGCAGGTCGCGGAGCGCCTGGCTGACCTCGTCGCGGGTCTCGCCCATGCCGAGGATCAGGTTCGACTTGGTGACCAGGCCGTAGTCGCGGGCCTGGGTGATCACGTTCAGGGACCGGTCGTAGCGGAAGCCGGGCCGGATCCGGCGGAAGATCCGCGGCACCGTCTCGACGTTGTGCGCGAACACCTCGGGCCGGGACGAGAACACCTCGGCCAGCTGCTCCGGTACGGCGTTGAAGTCGGGCGCCAGCATTTCCACCCCGGTGCCGGGGTTGAGCTCGTGGATCTGCCGGATCGTCTCGGCGTACAGCCAGGCGCCGCCATCCTCGAGGTCGTCGCGGGCCACTCCGGTGACGGTCGCGTACCGCAGGCCCATAGTCCGGACCGACTCGGCCACGCGGCGCGGCTCGTCACGGTCCAGCGCCTCCGGCTTGCCGGTGTCGATCTGGCAGAAGTCGCAGCGCCGGGTGCACTGGTCGCCGCCGATCAGAAAGGTCGCCTCGCGGTCTTCCCAGCATTCGAAGATGTTCGGGCAGCCGGCTTCCTGACACACCGTGTGCAGCTGCTCGGATTTCACCAGCTGCTGCAGCTTCGTGTATTCCGGGCCCATCTTCGCCCGGGTCTTGATCCACTCGGGTTTGCGCTCGATCGGGGTCTCCGCGTTGCGCACCTCGAGCCTGAGTAGTTTCCGTCCTTCTGGGGCGATCGTCACGCCCCCCAGCCTACGCGTTCCACCGACAGGGCCTATCAGCCCGTAGGCTCCTGAGACATGTCCAAGGTCGAACTGGGTACGGCGTCCGCCGACGCCGAACCTGGCACCCCGCCCGCGACGGGGACCACTGTGCGGGGCTGGGTGCGGCCGGGGCCGACCGCGCGGCAGCGCCGGAATGACGTCCTGCTCGGGCTGGGGATGGCCGTGGCCGGAGTGTTCGCGACCGAGCTGGCCCGCGGCGTCGCCCCGGACCGGGTCGACCTCGGCATCGGTGGGATCGAGCCGTACGTGCTGAGCGCGGCGGTCGCGCTGCCGCTCTGTTTCCGGCGCCGCTGGCCGATCCCGGTGCTGCTGGTCAACTCGGTGCTGTTCATCGTCACCGGGGAGCGGGCAAGCTTCGCGTTCGCCGGCAACCTGGTCATCCAGGCGTCGCAGTTCATGGCGATCTACGCCGCGGTCGCCTGGGCGCGGGACCGGCGGCTGATGAAGGCGGCCGTCAGTGTGGTCTTCGTCGCGATGTTCAGCTGGCTGGTGATCGGCTTCGTCCGCGCCGTGGCGAACGACCAGTACAAAGGGCTGAACGACGGCCTCCTGTCGCCATACGTCTCAGGCGTCGTACTGGCGCTCGCGCTGAACGTGCTCTATTTCTTCGGTGCCTATTTCTGGGGCCGGACGGCCTGGGGGATCGCGCGGCAGAAGCACGAGCTGGAGCAGCAGGCGGTCGAGTTGGCCGCGCAGCAGCAGGCGAACGCCCACCGCGCGGTGATCGACGAGCGGCTGCGGATCTCGCGTGAGCTCCACGACGTCGTCGCGCACCACATCAGCAGCATCGGCGTCCAGGCCGGCGGCGCCCGCCGGGTGATGGAGACCGACCCGGAGGCCGCCAAGAGTGCACTGGCCGTCATCGAGAACTCCAGCCGGACCGCCGTGAACGAGATGCGCCAGCTGCTCGGCATGCTCCGCGCGGCGGATCCCGACCTCGACGTCGCCGCTCCGGACCCAAAGGCGCCACAGGCCGGCGCAGACCGGCTGCCCGCGCTGATCGCGGACGTGAACGGTGAAGGCCTGTCGGTGGGCTTCCACCAGATCGGCCAGCCGGTCCAGCTGCCGGAGACCGTCTCGGTGTCGGTCTACCGGATCGCCCAGGAAGCTCTGACGAACGTACGACGCCATTCGACGGCTCGCAGCGCTCACATCACCCTGCGCTACCTCGGCGATTCCGTCGAGCTCGAGGTACTCGACGACGGCCGGCCGAAGCACGCGCCGGTCGGGAGCCGGCTCGGGCATGTCGGGATCCGTGAGAGGGTCGGCCTGCTCGGCGGCGAGAGCGAGATCGGGCCCCGCCCGGTCGGTGGCTTCCGCGTTCGCGTCCGGATCCCGCTCGACCCCCAGAACCGCCCGCTGGTGAAGGAGAAACCGTGAAGGAGCGAAGCGAGTTCACCATCAAACACAGTGTGACTTGTGCCTCATTGGCGCCCGGAGCGAAGCGAGGACGCCAATGAGTGAGCCGATGCGGGTCCTGTTGGTGGACGATCAGGATCTCGTGCGTGCCGGCTTCCGGATGATCCTGTCGGTCGAGCCCGACATCGAGGTGGTCGGCGAGGCCTCGGACGGTGAGAAGGCGATCGAACTCGCCGAGGCGCTGCGGCCGGACGTCGTACTGATGGATGTCCAGATGCCCGGCATGGACGGGATCACCGCGACCCAGCGGATCGTCGCCGCGGACGCCGGCAAGGTCGTCATCCTGACCACGTTCGACCGTGACGACTACCTGTTCGAGTCGCTCGGCGCGGGCGCGAGCGGCTTCCTGCTGAAGAACACCGCACCAGAGGACCTGGTCGACGCCATTCAGGTGGTCCACTCCGGCCACGCGCTGCTCGCGCCCGAGGTGACCCGCCGCGTCATCAAGCGCTTCACCGGCGGCGGCGAACGCGTCTACCGCCCCGACCTGCTGGCCGAGCTCACCGACCGCGAGCGCGAGGTCCTCGGCCTGATCGCCCGCGGCCTGACCAACACCGAGATCGCCAACCAGCTCCACGTCGGCGAGGCCACGGTCAAGACCCACGTCTCCCGCGTCCTCCTCAAGCTGGGCCTCCGCGACCGCGTCCAAGCCGTCGTCTTCGCCTACGAATGCGGCCTGGTCACCCCCGGCGACGACACCTCCGCCTGACCCCGCCCCGCCCCACCCCGCCCGCCTCTGGCCCGCCTGGCGGCCCCACGCCCACGCCCCCGCGGGTTTGGGGAGCCCTACCCACCTGAATCGACAGGTCAGACTCCCCAGTCGATCGCGGCGGTGGTCAGTCCGTCGTGCGGATGACGGCGGTGATCACCCGTGGGACCGACGTGCGGCTGGGGCGGGGATCACTAGGTTTGAACCACTCCCGGGTGGAGTGGCTGGGCGGGCGTCCAGCGGGGGCTGACGTAGTAGAGGAACGGTGACGGATGCTGAGCGTGGCTGGGCTGACTCGGCGGTTCGGGGAACAGCTGGCGCTGGACGACGTGAGTTTCGACGTCGTGCCGGGGCGGATGACCGGGTTCGTCGGGGCCAACGGGGCCGGGAAGACGACCGCGATGCGGATCATCCTCGGCGTGCTGGCGGCGACCGCGGGTGAGGTGTGCTGGAACGACCGGCCGCTGACTCAGGACGTACGGCGGGACTTCGGCTATATGCCGGAGGAGCGCGGGCTGTACCCGAAGATGAAGATCCGCGACCAGCTGGTGTTTTTCGGCAGGCTGCACGGGCTGGAACCGCTGAGAGCGGCCGAGCGGACGGACAAGCTGCTCGAGCGACTCGGCCTCGCTGAGCGTGCGACCGACGTACTGGAGACGCTGTCGCTCGGAAACCAGCAGCGGGTACAGATCGCGGCGGCGCTGGTGCACGAGCCGAGCGCGCTCGTACTGGACGAGCCGTTCAGCGGTCTCGACCCGCTGGCCGTCGACGCGATGGTGGACCTGCTGCGTGAAGAGGTGACACCGGAGGTGCCGGTGCTGTTCTCGAGCCACCAGCTGGACTTGGTCGAGCGGCTCTGCGACGACCTCGTCGTACTGTCCAGAGGAAAAGTGGTTGCCGCAGGCCCCGTTGCGGAACTTGCCGCCGGGCCGACGATGACGTACCGGCTGGTGGTGGACGGCGACGCGGGCTGGTTGCGTGATGTCGAGGGGATCCGGGTGCGCGACGTGGCCGGCGGTACGGCGCTCTTCGACGTCGAGGACGCTGCCGTGGAGCAAAGCGTCTTGGAGCAGGCCGTTGGGCGCGGGCGGGTGCTCGAGTTCGGGCCGGAGCGGGTGGCGCTGAGCGACGTCTTCCGGGAGGCGACCCGATGAACGACCGGACCCTGGATCGTCCGTGGGTGCTGATCGCCGAGCGCGAGATCAGCACCAAGCTGCGGGACAAGACGTTCATCGGCTCGACCGCGGTGATGCTGCTCCTCGTCCTGGTGGCGGTGATCGTGCCGGCGCTCCTGGCGGGTAGCGGAGGCCCGGACAAGATCGCGGTGGTGGACGACGCCGGCGCGAAGATCGTCCAGCAAGCGCGTCACGATGACGGTTTCGAGGCCGTCCGTACGGCGGACCGGGCATCGGCGTCGGCTCTCGTGGCCGAGGGAGAGGTGAAGGCGGCTCTGCTGCCGGGGGACGACGGGTACGTCGTACTCGGCAAGGACCGGGTCGATTCCGGGCTCGAGGGAGCATTACGGGAGGCCGCGGCGACCCTCGGGATGGAGACGAACGCGGCGCGGGCCGGTCTGTCGCCGTCGGAGCTGCATGCCGGGACATCGGTGAAGCTGGAGCTGCTGAAGCCGGGGCCGTTGCCCGACATCGTCGCCGACTTCGTCAACATCGGGCTGGCGCTGGTGTTCTACATGACCGCGCTCGGCTTCGGCATGATGATCGCGCAGAGCGTCGTACAGGAGAAAGAGAGCCGGGTCGTCGAGATCCTCGCCGCCGCGGTGCCGATCCGGTCGCTGCTGTGGGGGAAGGTGCTCGGCAACACCGCGCTGGCGCTGGGGCAGATCGTGGTGATCGCGGGTGCCTCGATGGTCGGGCTGGCCGCGACCGATCAGCTCGCCATCCTTTCCGTGATCGCGCCGGTGGCCGGGTGGTTCGTGGTCTTCTTCGTGCTCGGGTTCGTCGCGCTGGCCGGGCTGTGGGCGGTCGCGGGTTCGCTGGCGACGCGGCAGGAGGACCTCGGGTCGACCACGCTGCCGGGGCAGATGATCCTGATGATCCCGTTCTTCTTCTCGGTGTTCGCGGGGTCGTCGGCCAAGACGGTGGCCTCGTTCGTACCGATCGCGTCGTCGATGGCGATGCCGGGGCGGATGCTGACCGAGAAGGTGCCGGTCTGGCAGCCGCTGCTGGCGATCGCGATCCTGCTCGCCGCAACCGTGCTGATCATCCGGCTCGGAGCCCGGCTCTACGAGCGGACGCTGCTGCAGACCGGGCGGCGGCTCAGCTATCGCGAGGCACTGCGGGCATGACCTATCGTTGAGGCCCTGGTCAGCGTTACAAGAATTGCGGGGGCTGTGACGAAACCGCAATGGTTGATAACTGTGTGCTGCGCCTCGACCTCGACTACGGTCTCAGGGCATGAACGTCGAGCTGCGCCACTTGCGGGTGGTCGTCTTGGTGGCTGAGGCGGGTTCCGTCGGACGGGCGGCCCGCTGGCTGAAGGTGAGCCAGCCCAGCCTGACCGCGCAGCTCAAGCGGATCGAGTCGGCGTTCGGCGGTGAGCTGTTCGAGCGCTCCCGCACCGGCGTCACCCCGACAGCTCTCGGCCGGTACGCCGTCGACCGGGCCCGGGCGATCCTGGTCGACGTGGACCACCTGTCCGCAACCGTGTCCGCTATGACGGCGGTCGAGTCGAGCGCCGTACGGCTCGGCGGGTTCCCGACCGCGCCGATGTCGGGGATCGCTTCGCGGTTGCGCGAGCACGGCGAGATCGAGCAGGTGAGCATCGAGGTCGAGTGGTCCACCAGCGTGCTGTTGCAGCAGCTGGAGAGCGGGCGGCTCGACTTCGCGCTGTTGCGGGAGTTCCCCGGGTTCGAGCTGCGGCTGCCCAGCGGGGTCGAAGCATGCACCGTGGTCGAGCGGGAGTCGGCGTACGTCGTGATGGCGTCGGACCACCCATTGGCGGTGGCGACCCGAGTCCGCGGCGAGATCGAGCTGTCCGCGTTGTCGGGGGAGGAGTGGATCGGGGAACCGCCGGACGACAGCGGGTTCCACGTGCTCTTCCGGTCGGCGTGCGAGCAGGCCGGGTTCCAGCCGAAGGTGGAGCACCACTCGGTGGACACCTCGGTGCTGATGGGCTTCGTGACGAGCGGTCAGGGCGTCGCGCTGATCTCACCGACGTCGTACCGGATGCTCTCCACCGACGTCACCACCCGCACCCTGGCCGGCGACCCCATCCACCGCCGCCTGCTGCTGGCGTGGAGCACCGAATCGCCCCGCGCCCAGATGGCGCCTGACGTGCTTCAGATGGCGACCGCGGCGTACGACGAAGCCTTCACCGAGCACGCTCGGCGAGAGACCCACCGCATGCATGTGGCGTGATCATGTTCAGGGGAAAGCCCGGCCGGGTGCCTGTTGGACAGGCTCCGGCCGGGCTTTTCGTCGTTACGCTCCGGTGGCGCGGGCTTTTCGTTGTCGGGATCTACGCTCCGGCGGGGCGGGGCATCGGCTGCGTCTCGAACGCACTGAGGTAGAGCTCCCCGGTGTCCTCAGGGTCCTCCATCCGCTCCCGATACTGCTGCCCCATCTGCTCCCGCATGACTGTCGCCGGCTGGCTCACCGCAGTCGGCTCCATCACCTCAGACACCGGCTGGCTCACCTTGGCCGGCTCCATCACCTCAGACACCGGAACCGTCGGCTCCGGCTCAGCTGTTAAAGACGGCTTCACCTCACCCTGCGCCGCCTGCTCGCTCACGCCTTGCGCGCCCTCCGCACTCGGCGACTCCTTCACCTCGGGCTGCGCCTGCTCGGGCTCCGCCTGCACCTGCTCCGCCTCCACCTGCTCCGGCGTGACCTGCTGCGTGGGTTGCGGCTGCGTCGCGACGGGCTGAGTGTGCTCGGGCTCCGCCTGCGGCGTGACCTGCTGGTCTGGTTGCGACTGTGGTTCCGCTGCGACCTGCTCCGCCGGGTGAGGCTCCGGCGCAACCTGGTGCATCGTCTCGGCGGCTACTCCACCGGCGGCGGCTGCTACCCCCGCTGCGGTTGCACCCGCGGCCGCTGGGGTGACCTGCGGCTTGGGGTCCGCCGGCGCGGCGACCGACGCCTGCGGTGTGGCGGCCCCACCGTCCGGCTTCTCTTGCTGAGCTGCCTTGGGCTCCTGAGACTGCGGCTGACCCGCATCCTCCGCCACGGGTGCGGAAGCCGGAGCGGGTGCTACGACTGTCTGCTCCTCCTCCGGCTCGTCGGCAACGGGCACCTGGGTGGTCTCATCGCGATCGCTCGGCACCAAGACTGTCTCATCGTTGCCCTCGGCATCGTCACCCGCGGCCGGGAACTGCGCGGTCTGGTCCGGCCCGGACGTCGGGAACATCGCCGTCTGCTCGTCCGCCTGACTCCGCGGCGGCATCGGTGTCGGCTCCTCGTCGTCGAACAGATCGTCGTACCGGCTGCTGTTCCCGAACGAACCGCCGTACTGGCCACTCGCCGGATAGGTGCTACCGGCAACCGGGTACAGGGCCGCGGCATCCGCCTCCTGCTGCGCCTGCGCCGCCTCCTGCTCGCGCTGCAGCCGCTCCGCCTCCGTGCGCTCCCGCCGCCGGGTCTGCACACTCCGCACGATCAACTGGATCGCATAGACCAGGGAGATCACGGTCAGAATCGGTACGACGCCGTTCAGCGTGTACTGCTTCGACCCGTCGATCATCCCGGTGGTCACGCCGGGGACGTCGTTCAGGAAGTTCGTCGTCCGGTTCGGGATCCAGTGCCAGCAGTAGATGAGGGTGCCGAAGGCCACAAAGGCACCGAGCGCGCCGGCGCCGGAGAAGTACGACACCACGGTCCAGAAGATCAGCGCGCCGATGCCGTAGGCAAGCGCCATCCCCTTCGCATTCAGCTCGATGCCGCCCGGCGCCGCCATCACACCGAACACGGCCGGCCCGGCCAGCGCGACGGCTACCCCGAGCAAGAACCCTAGAAACTTGGACACACCACCAAGGTAGCGACGTTTCCGCCACACACCCCGCAGACACTTCGCAACACCCCAAAGGGCAAACGCTTCCTGCCTGCATCGACAACGGCGGACCTCAGACAGTCAGTCCATAGGTGATAGCCGTCGGCGACTCCTCGTGCCCGATGTCTGGCGACCGCTCGTACTCTTCCCAAGCCAGCAGCCGATCGAGGTGCCGCCGTACCGGCTCGAGCACCTCTGTCACCGCCACATCCCGGCCGAGTTCGCGCGACAGCGTGGTCACGTCCGCGTCGGAGATCCCGCACGGCACGATCCGGTCGAACCAGGCCAGGTCGTTGTCGCAGTTCAGCGCGAACCCGTGCATGGTCACGCCCTGCGCCACCCGGATCCCGATCGCCGCGATCTTCCGCTCCCGGCCGCGGTCATCCGCCGCCACCCAGACGCCGCTGCGCCCCTTGACCCGCCCGGTCTTCACCCCGAGCTCGGCACAGACCGAGATCAGCGCCTCCTCCAGCCGCCGGACGTAGTCCACGACGTACACATGTGAGGCCAGCTTGACGATCGGATACCCGACGAGTTGCCCCGGGCCGTGCCAGGTGATCTTCCCGCCGCGGTCGACGTCGACCACCGGCGTCCCGTCCAGCGGCCGCTCATGCGGCTCGGTCCGCTTGCCCGCCGTGTACACCGGCGGATGCTCGAGCAGGATGACCGTGTCCGAACCGGTGCCCTCGGCAACTTCCGCGTGCAGGCGCCGCTGCTCGGCCCACGCGGCCTCGTAATCCACCGCGCCGGCACCGAACCCGGCCTCCACATACCTGATAGCCCTCACACCCTCGAGTCTATGCCGCCACGTTTCCCGCCGTACGCCGCCATCCACAGGCTGCCGTACGACGTCATCCGCAGACCGTCGCACCGCCGGGGCTGTGGATAACTTCCGCGGGGCAGGCGGCGATTCGTGCACCTTTAAGGCATGGCACTCGAAGACATCGCCGGCTACAGCCTGCGCCGGAGGCTCGGGTCCGGATCGGCCGGCACCGTCTGGCTGGTCCGGAATCGCGCTTCCGGCCGCAACGCCGTGCTCAAACGCGTCCCCACCGCCGCGATTCCACTGACCGAGGAGCTCCGTGAAAACCTCACCGTCCTGCAACGCATCGACCATCCCCACCTCGCCCGCCTCCTCGAGATCCGCGAGAGCGGAACCGAATGGCTCCTGTTCAGCCAGCACATCATCGCCGGAACCCTCAGCGGCCTCCTAGACCGCCGCGGCCCCCTCACCCCCGGCGAGCTCGTCACCCTGCTGAGCCCTCTCGCGGACGCCCTCGACTACCTCCACCGCAGCGGCCTGACCCACGGCCGCGTCACCCCCGACAACGTCATGTTCGACGCCGACGGCCGCCCGGTCCTGACCGACACCGCCCTCTACAACCAATCCGCAACCCCCGCCGACGACCTGACCTCGCTCGGCACCCTCGCCCACCAATCCGGCGGCCATCCCTCCGTCTTCGCCCCGGACGTGTTCACCACCACCAAAGGCCTATCCCGCCACCTCCTGACCCTCGCCGACCCCACCCCAATCAACCTCGCCTTCACAAAAGACCCGCCGACCAATACATCCAGCCCCACCTCAGCCGACACCGCCACACCCTCTGCCACAGCCGACGCCGCCCCAGACTCGGCTACGACCGACGCCGCCCCAGGCTCGGTTACGTCCGGTGCCGCCGCTGGCTCGTCCGGTGCCGCTGCTGGCTCGGTTACGTCCGGTGCCGCCGCTGGCTCGTCCGGTGCCGCTGCTGGCTCGGTTACGTCCGGTGCCGCTGCTGGCTCGGTTACGTCCGGTGCCGCTGCTGGCTCGGTTACGTCCGGTGCCGCTGCTGGCTCGGCTACGACCGGTGCCGCCGCTGGCTCAGCTACAACCGACGCCGCACCGGGGTCGGCTACAACCGACGCCGCGCCGGAGTCTGCTGGAACCGCTGACACAGCTTCTGCTCCGGCCGCAGCCGACGCCACGTCCGGGCCGCTTGGTTCAGCCGACGAGGCATCCGGGTTGGTCGACCCAGCTGATGGCGTATCTGGGGCGGTGGGGTCAGCCGCCGGTGGCGTAGGTACGCCGCCGACTCGTCCGCGCGCCAAGCCCAGGCCGACCACCGACGATCCACAACAACGCTCCCGCGGCCCGCTCGCCCCCGCCCCGAAGGACCCGGCACCCGCAGAAACTCCGCAAGCAAACACCCTGTCGCCTCCACCCCCACCGAAACCGATCCGCAAGCCCACCAAGCCCAAGCCGCGCCGCCAATCCCTCCGCGCCAAACTCACCCGCCGTACATCCACGCCTCCCATCAACCCACTGGATCGCCTCACCCCCAGGCCCACATCCTTCAGCCCGCCAGCCACCACTCCCACCTCGCCAGCCACCACCCCCACCTCGCCAGCGGCCACTCCCGCCTCGCGACCCGAAATCACCATCGACTCGTCAGGCGAAGTCACCATCGACTTCGGCGCCGACCCGCGCCCGACCGGCCAGGAGCCGGAGGCGCAGCTTCATGTGCTCGACTCCACCCCGACACTCGTCGCGACCGCATCGAGCACCGCCCCACCTCAATCGGACTCCCCGCCGCCGTCCGCCGAGCCCGCCCGCAGCGGCTGGGCAGCCGCAAGCGATCGCATGGTCTGGGGCCAACCGAGCTCCAGACGCCGACGGAGTCGCCGGGGCAGCCTCATGTGGAAGCTGTCCCGACGAAGGCAGGCCCGGGCGTCGTCTTCATCGCGGACAAGCGGGTGGAGCACAACGCAGCGGGAGCTAGCCCACCCGGGGTCGCCGTCGCAGACCAGCGGGCAAGGCCCATCGCAGCAAGAGCCAGCGGGCTCCGGATCATCGTCGCAAGCCCAAGGGTGGGGCCTGTCGTGGCGAGAGCCGACAGACCCCGGCTCATCCACGCGGCCGGGAGGGCGGACCCTGTTCCAGCGAGAGCCGGCAGACCCGGGGCCATCGTCGGGGACGAGCAGATGGTGGAGCTTGTCGCGGCGAGGGTCGGCGGACGTGGGGTCGTCGTCGGGGGCGAGCAGGTGGTGGAGACTGTCGCGGCGAGGGTCGTTGGGCCTGGGGATTTCGTCGCGGAGGGATGGGTGGGGCATGTCGCGGCGAGAGTCGGGGCGGGCTGGGGGTTCGGCGCGGGTAGGTGGGTGGGGGCGGAGGTTCGGGCACCCCGCGTACGGCGTACTGGTTGCGGCCGGAGCTGCGGCGGTGATTGTGCTGGTGGTTGGCCTGGTGGCGGTCGGTGCCCTCGACGACCCAGTGAACCAAGCGGCCGCCGTCGACCAATCCACCGGTGCGACACCAGCTCGCACGGAGACCGCTGACCCGACCGCCCAGAACCTCAGCACTCACAGCCCGACCGCCGAAGCTCCGACCACGCGTACGCCGGGCGCGGGAACAACCGGGGGGCCAGGAGTGGGAACGCCGAGCGCGGGCGTGGGGACTCCGGGTGGGGAAGGTTCGGCTGGGGTGGAGGAGTGGGTGCGGACTTTGCAGGCACTGGATGCTCAACGGGCACAGGCTTTTTGGACGCTCGATGTCGGTGTGCTCGACAGGATCTACGTGCCCGGGAGCGCGCCGTGGTCCGCGGACCGTGAGCTCGTCGCGGCGTACCGCCGGCAACAGGTCCGGGTGCACGGCCTCCGGATTCGCATCGAGACGACGACCATCGAGCGCCGCACTGCGAGCAGCATCACGCTTCGCACAGTCGATCACCTCGTCGGCGGTGAGGTAGTCGACCGCAACGGCAACCGAACTCCACTTCCGCCGGGCACCGCCACCACCCGACTCATCACCCTGAGCACCACGCCCTCCACCCCAAGCTGGCGCATCACCACCATCACCTCAGCCTGAGCAGCCGTCGTCGACGCCGGTACCGAGGGGTCCGGCAGTGCGAGCCCTCAAGCACGCTGTCGTGCGTCGTGGTGATCGTCGAGTCGTGGATTGGTGTTGAGGCGATCGACGAAAATCCACGACTCGGCGATGCGAGGCTGCTGAGTTGACGGTGCTGTGGGATGCGCGGGCAACTCGACGGCTCTCCCGGGCGGCCTGTGTTGGCGGTGTCGGGGTGGCCGGGGTCAGGTGAGGGCGGCGGCTAGGGCTGTGGGGGCGGTGGGGTGGTGGAAGGTGAAGTTGGCGGATTGGAGGCGGGTGGGGAGGGCTCGGTTGCTGCCTAGGAGTTCCCAGGCGAATTCGCCGAGGACTGCCCTCATGAGGAAGGCGGGGACGGGGATGAGGGCTGGGCGGTGGAGGGCGGTGGCGAGGTGCTTGGCGAACTCGGCGTTGGTGACTGGGTTGGGGAGGGTGACGTTGACCGGGCCGCTGAGGGTGTCGTTTTCGGCGACGAAGCGGACGGCGCGGAGCCAGTCGGTGAGGGAGACGACAGGGAAGTACTGCGTGCCAGAGCCAAAGCGCCCGCCGACGCCGAGGCGGAACGGGAGAGACAGCAGCTGGAAGGCCGGGGCCTTGCGGGCCAAGACGACGCCGGTGCGGAGGGACGCGACGCGGCAGCCGGCGGCGCGGGCCGGTTCGAGTGCGCCTTCCCAGAGGCGGACGACGTCGGCGAGGAAGCCGTCGCCGAGTTCGGAGTCCTCGGTGAGGATGCGATCGCCGCAGTCCAGCCCGTAGCCGCCGATGCCGCTCTGCGTGATCAGCACCGGCCGTCGCTCAAGTTGCGCAGCCGCGGCCGCCAGTGTGGCCGTCGTACTGACGCGGCTTTCGCGGAGCACCTTCTTGTACGACGGGGTCCACGGGCGGCCGATGTTAGCGCCGGCCAGGTTGACCAGTACGTCAGGATCGCCGAGCGCGGACAGGTCGAGTTCGCCACGCGCCGGGTCCCAGCGGAGTTCGCCGGGCTGGGTCGGCCCACGACGGACCAGCCGCAGGACCTCATGACCGTCCGCCTCGAGGTCTCGCGCGAGCGCCGTACCGAGGAAGCCGGAGGCACCGGCCAGCACGTACTTCATCCAGCTACTCCTTGACAGAAGGTTTGGTCGTACGACGATCCCGCCAGTGCCCGCGAAGGACCTCGACAAAGAGTTCTGCCCCGCCGGAGATCCGGACGGGGCAGAACACCAGGATCAGCTCAGGCTCAGACGTCGAACTGGGCTTCTTCCAGACGCTGCTTGACGGCCGTCAGGTAGCGGGCCGCGTCGGCGCCGTCGACCAGGCGGTGGTCGTAGGTGAGCGCGAGGTAGACCATCTGCCGGATCGCGATCGTCTCGCCGAGCTCGGGGTGGGTGATGACGACCGGGCGCTTCACGACCGCGCCGGTGCCGAGCATGCCGACCTGCGGCTGGTTCAGGATCGGCGTGTCGAACAGGGCCCCGCGGCTGCCGGTGTTGGTGATGGTGAAGGTGCCGCCCGCCATCTCGTCCGGGAGGACCTTGTTGGTGCGGGTTCGCTCGGCCAGGTCGGCGATCTTCTTCGCCAGGCCGGCGATGTTCAGGTCGCCGGCGTTGTGCACGACCGGGACCATCAGGCCCTTCTCCACGTCCACGGCGATACCGAGGTGCTCGGCGGCGTGGTACGTGATCTCGCCGGCCTCCTCGTCGATCGACGCGTTCAGCTTCGGGTACTGCTTCAGCGCGTCGACCGCGGCCTGCGCGAAGAACGGCAGGAAGGACAGCTTGACGCCCTCGCGGGCCTCGAACTCGGCCTTCTTCGCGTTCCGCAGCTTGGCGATCTCGGTGACGTCGACCTCGACCACGGTGGTCAGCTGGGCCGAGACCTTCAGCGAGTTGACCATGTGGGTCGCGATCGCCTTGCGGATCCGGCTCATCTTCTCGGTGGTGCCGCGCAGCGGGCTGATCGTCGCGGCCTTCGCGGCGGGAGCGGCAGCTGCCGGGGCCTGCGCGGGTGCTGCTGCGGCGGCCTTCTGGGCCTCGGCGGCGGCGATGACGTCCTGCTTGCGGATGCGGCCGCCTACACCGGTTCCCTGTACGGCGTTGAGGTCGACCTGGTGCTCGGCGGCCAGCTTCCGGACGAGCGGGGTGACGTAGTTCGGGCCCTCGGAGGAGGCGCCATTGGGTGATGGAGCCTGGGTGGGTGCCGATGCGGCCGGAGAGGTCGCGGGGGCTGGGGCCGCGGCGGCCGGAGAAGAAGTGGAAGGTGCCTGAGCCGGAGTGGAGGGGGCTGGGGCAGCGGCCGAGGCGGCGGGCGCGGCGGCCGGCGCCGGAGCTGCTGCCGGTGCTGGCGCTGCAGCCGGTGCGGGGGCGGCGGCCGGGGCCTGCGCCGGAGCTGAGGCGGGTGCCGGGGCCTGAGCGGCTGGCGCCGGGGTCTCGGCGGGTGCTTCAGCTGGGGCTGCGGAAGGGGCGGGGGTGGAGGCAGCGGGGGCTGCGTCGCCGGAGCCGACGATGGCTAGTTCGGCGCCTACCTCGACGGTTTCGTCTTCGGCGACCTTGATTTCGAGGAGCTTGCCGGCGACGGGGGAGGGGATCTCGGTGTCTACCTTGTCGGTGGAGACCTCGAGGAGAGGCTCGTCTACTGCTACGTCGTCCCCTACCTGCTTCAGCCAGCGGGTGACGGTTCCCTCGGTGACGCTCTCGCCCAGAGCCGGGAGGGTGACCGGCGTACCAGATGCACCGCCGGCAGGTGCCGATGCGGCCGGAGAGGAGTCGGAAGGAGCCTGAGCCTGGTCCGCGGCTGGGGCCGGCTCGGATGCGGCCGGAGAGGTTGCGGGGGCTGAGGCCGCGGCGGCCGGAGAAGGTTCTGAAGGCGCCGGAGCAGTGGTGGGGGTCTCAGCAGCGGCTGCCGGGGCAGGTGCTTCCTGGGCTGGGGCGGCCTCGGCGGCGGGAGCCTGTTCGGCGGGGGCTTCCTGGGCGGGGGCGGAGCCGGAGGATTCGCCGGCGTCGCCGATGACGGCCAGTTCGGCGCCTACCTCTACGGTTTCGTCCTCGGCGGCCTTGATCTCCAGCAGGGTGCCGGCGACCGGCGATGGGATCTCGGTGTCGACCTTGTCGGTCGAGACCTCCAGCAGGGGCTCGTCGACGGCAACCGTGTCACCGACCTGCTTGAGCCAGCGGGTGACGGTTCCTTCGGTGACGCTCTCCCCGAGGGCCGGCAGGGATACAGAGGTCGGCATGACGGTCGTTGCTCCTTCGTCTGATCGGTCGAGTGTCAGCCTACGGTGCCGCCGGAACGAGCGGGACGCGGGTCACAGCGCTCCGACGGCTCAAACTTACTCGGACCCACCACCGTGGGTCCGGCAGTCTCAGTCGTGGAAGTGCAAGGGCTTGCCGGCGAGGGCCAGGTGGGCTTCGCCGAGGGCTTCGTTCTGGGTGGGGTGGGCGTGGACCAGCGGCGCCACGTCGGCCGGGTACGCCTCCCAGTTGTAGATCAGTTGCGCCTCGCCGATCAGCTCGCCGACGCGCGACCCGACCATGTGCAGCCCGACCACCGCGCCGTCCTTGGCCCGGACCAGCTTGACGAAGCCGGCCGTCTTCAAGATCTGGCTCTTCCCATTGCCGCCGAGGTTGTAATTCAACACCTCGACCTCGCCGTACTTCGCCCGCGCCTGCTCCTCGGTGAGACCGACGGACGCGACCTCCGGCTCGGAGTAGGTGACCCGCGGGATCCCGGCCTCGTCGATCGGGGTCGGGTTGAGACCCGCGAGGTGTTCGGCGACGAAGATGCCCTGCTGGAACCCGCGGTGTGCGAGCTGCAGCCCCGGCACGATGTCGCCGACGGCGTACACCCCCGGCACGCTGGTCTGCAGCGTCGAGTCGACGGTGACGAACCCGCGGTCGAGTGCGACCCCGACCTCCTCGTAGCCCAGACCGGTCGTGTTCGGGCCGCGGCCGACCGCGACCAGCAGCACCTCGGCCTCGATCACCTCACCACCGGCGACAGTGACGCGCACGCCGGAATCGGTCGCAGTGACCGATTCGAACGGCGTACCGGTCTTGAAGGCGATCTTCCGCTTCCGGAACGCCCGCTCCAGCGTCTTGCTGCAGTCCGCGTCCTCGGACGGCACCAGCCGGGGCAGCGCCTCGACGATGGTCACCTTGGTGCCGAACGACGTCCACGCGCTGGCGAACTCCACGCCGATCACGCCACCGCCCAGAACCACGGCCGACTCCGGCACCCGGTCCAGGGTCAGCGCATGCTCGCTGGCGATCACCCGGTGCCCGTCGAGCTCCAGCCCGGGCAGCGACCGCGAGTACGAGCCGGAGGCAAGGATGACGTTCTTGCCGGTGTACGACGTACCGCCGACGTCCACTGTGGTCGGAGAGCTGAGGCGGCCCTCGCCCTCGATCACGGTGATGCCGCGTGCCTTGAGCTGGCCCTGCAGACCTTTGAACAGCCGGTCGACGACGCCGTCCTTGTACTTGTTCACCCCGCCCATGTCGACGCCCTCGAGCGTCGTACGGACGCCGAACTGCTCACCCTCGCGGGCCGAGTCGGCCACCTCGGCGGCGTGCAGCAGCGCTTTGGTCGGGATGCAGCCGCGGTGCAGGCAGGTCCCGCCGACCTTGTCCTTCTCCACCAGGGCGACGGACAGGCCGAGGGTCGCGGCTCGCAGCGCGGCGGCGTATCCACCGCTGCCGCCGCCAAGAATCACCAGGTCGTACGTCGTATCAGTCACAGGTTCCTCCGTGGACAGTGATCGGTAGGCGGCTCCGGATCGCGGAGTGCCGGCCCGGCGTCATCTTTTCACCGCCACCGCGCGATGCAAGCCCCCGGGCCGGTTGGACGCGGCCCCTCGGCCCGGCCTCGTTCGTTATCAGCGCTTTCTGCCGGGAGTTGCCCGCATAGGGGACACTTACTTCCATGAAGTGGTTCGGTAGCCGGCAGAAGCCGGGCACGATGCGCCGGTCGGACACTCCTGACCAGGCGCACCTGCGGGAGTTCGCCCAGACCCGCCAGGGCGTCGAGGGGTTCGTCGAGCCGAAGACAGCGGTCACGGACTACACGCTGCTGCTGGTCGCCATCGACGGCGAATGGACCCGCCGCCGCGTCCCCTCGGTCGCGTGGGCGCACAAGTTCGCGAATAACCTGGGCATCCCCTCGTACGACGCCGCCGTGGTCGGCTACCCGCCACGCATGCGCGAGTACAACGCCCGCCTGAAGAAGAACGGCCTCGCCTAAGAGCCTTAGAGGCTGCGTGATCTAAAGGATGGGCACCCGGGCGCGGACAGCGGCAACGAGCTCGGTGTCGATCGTGCCGTGCAGGATCTCGGGCAGCGCCGACAGCCTGGTGTGGGTCTGGCCCAGGGGAGTGGTGAGGCTGCTCCGGCCGATGCCGAGCGGATCGGTGCCGACCGGCGGCACATAGGCCTGGTCGCACGCCAGCAGCCAGGCCTGCGCGTCCGCGGCCCGTGCGCGCGTCAGCAGATCCCACTGCTCCTCCTTCCCGGGGCCGGCACCCCATGACGCCGGTACGACGACCAGTTCCGCGCCGAGCCGTCCCAGCGACGTGAACTGATCGGCGAACCGCAGGTCGTAACAGGTCGCCAAGCCGACGGTCACCCCACCGAAGCCGAAGCTGACCAGCTCGTTGCCGGGAGCAACCAGATCCGATTCGCGCGAGCCGAAGGCGTCGTACAGATGGATCTTCCGGTACGACGCTTCGACGCCCGGCCCGGTCGCCAGCAACGTGTTGTGGACCCGCCCATCGTCAGCCGGCTCGAACAGCCCAGCGATGACGACGACGCCGAGATCCGCGGCGACCTTGCGCAGCCCGGTTGCGAACGGCCCGTCGAGCGGTTCGGCCACGGCGCGGAGGTCGCTGCCGAAGCAAGCCAGCGTTGCCTCGGGCAGCGCGACCAACTCGGCTCCGCCCTCGGCCGCACGTCGTACGGCGTCCACGGCGGCGGCAAGGTTGGCGTCAGGGGAAGGACCGGCGCTGAGCTGCGCGGCGGCGACTCGCAGAAGTGTCATCACAGCCTCCAAGATGTATACATAAGGTATGCGATTGAGTGGGGACTCCGGCCGGGATCGCGCCTACCAATACCTGCGGGGGACTGTACTCAGCGATCCCGCGGTGTCGGGCACGTTCATCAACGAGCAGGCGGTCGCGAACGAGGTCGGGATCTCCCGGACGCCGGTCCGCGAGGCGCTGCTGATGCTCGCCGCGGAGGACCTGGTCCAGTTGGTGCCGCATCGGGGTGCGTTCGTCGCGCCGGTGCCGGGGCGGGAGATCGCGGAGATGATGCAGGCCCGCGGCGTGATCGAGTGCTGGGCCGCGACCACCTCTCTCGCCGCCGGCGATGCTCCGGTCGAGGCGATGTCCGCCGTACTGGAGCAGCAGCGGTCGATTGTCGACAAGGGCGACGCGAAGGAATTCATCGAGCTGGACAGCCAGTTCCACGCGCTCCTGGTCGAGGCGGCCGGCAACTCGGTGCTCGGCCGGCTGTACGACAACCTGCGGGCCAAGCACGTGCTCCTCGGTGTCGTGGCTCTGCAGCGCAGCGCGACCCGGCGGCAAGAGGTCCTCGACGAGCACCAGGCCATCGTCGACGGTCTCGGTTCGGGACGGCCGGAGGTGGCCGAGAAAGCGATCCTCAGCCACCTCGACTCCACCGGCTCGCTGCTCATGCAGGGCTGACCGCAAGAGCCTCATCACGAACGGCGCGGCCAAGTCGCAAGCCCACCAAGGTGATCGAGCACGCCACCACGATGTACGCCGCGATCACATAACCCGTCCCGGCCTTCGCCAGGAAGTACGTGAACGCCAACGGAGCCAGCGCACCACCGATCACCCCAGCGAAGGTGTAGGCCAGCGACGACCCGGTGTACCGCAGCCGCGCGGTGAACTGCTCGGACACGAACGCCGCCTGCGGCCCGTACATCAGCGAGTGGAACACCAGCCCGATGATCACGCCCGGCAACACGGTCGCGAACGACGACGCCATCGCGAAGAACACCACGCTCCACACCGCGCCCCCGACCGCACCGATGGCATAGACCGTACGGCGCCCGTACCGATCGGAAAGCCAACCGGACAAGGGAATCAGCCCGACCTGGAACGCAGACCCGACCAGTACGGCGGTCACCGCCTGGCCGCGGCTCATGTCCAGCTCCTTGGTCGCGTACGTCAGCACGAACACCGCGAACATCGCGTACAGCACATCCGGCCCGACCCGAGCCAGGATCGCCGCGATCAGCGGCCGGGTCTGCGTCCGCAGCACCTCCGACACCGGCGCCGTCGGCCGATCGCCGCGCGCTTCCAGCTCCCGGAACACCGGCGTCTCCTCGAGCTTCGTCCGGATCAGCAGACCGAACGCCACGAGTACGGCGGACAGCAGGAAGGCGACCCGCCAGCCCCAGCTCAGGAACGCGTCCTCGGACAACGCACCGGCGAGCACGGCCAGTACGCCGTTCGCCATGAGCGTGCCCAGGGGCGGCCCGACCTGCGCGGCTGAAGCCCAGAAGCCTCGCTCACCCTCCTTGCTGAACTCACTGCTCAGCAGCACGGCTCCACCCCACTCGCCACCAACACCGACTCCCTGCGCGAAGCGGAGTGCGACCAGCAGCGTCGGCGCGAGCGCACCGGCGGACGCGTGCGTGGGCAGGAGACCGATGAAGAACGTGGCCACACCGATCAGCAGCAGCGTGGCGACCAGGACGCGCTTGCGGCCGATCACGTCACCGAGCCGGCCGAAGAAGATACCGCCGAGGGGCCGGGCGACGTACCCGACGGCGTACGTCGCGAAGGCCTGCAGCGTGCCGGTCAGTGGATCGCTGCCGGGGAAGAACAGATCGCCGAAGACGAGCGCGGCCGCGGAGCTGTAAACGGCGAAGTCGTACCACTCCAGCGACGTGCCGGACAGGCTGGCGGCGAAGGCCTTGTAGAGCCCTCGGCGTTCGGGTGGATTCGTGGACATCGGGGTGGACCTCCTTGGGGGGATGCTCCATACTCGTTGTATACGACGTGTTCACGCAAGCGCTGACTCGAACAAATCCGGAGGAATCCCACCGATGACCCAGACCCTGCGCTTCACCCTTCCCGACGGCAGTGAGCGAGAGGTCGCGGTCCGCTACGCCTTGAACGCGGGCTACGCAGGCCGCGACACCGAGCAGGTGCAGCATCACGTGGACGAGCTGGCCGAGCTCGGCGTAGCGGCTCCGCAGCGGATCCCGACGCTCTACCCGCTGTCCGCATCACTCGTCGGGCGGCCCGAGGTCGTCCAGGTGGCGCACGCCAAGACGTCGGGTGAGGCGGAGTGGGCGCTCGTCGTCGGCGCAGACGACTTGTTGCTGACCGCGGCGTGCGATCACACCGACCGCGCGCTCGAGGTGCATGGTGTTGCCTGGAGCAAGCAATCCGCGCCGGACCTGCTGGGCGACGTCGCCTGGCCGCTCAGCGAGATCGAGCACGAGCTGGACCAGTTCACGCTGAAGGCATGGGTCCAGCACGGCGAGACCGAGCAGCTGATCCAGGACGGCACCCTCGCGCAGCTCCTGCCGCCGTCGTACTGGCTCACCCAACTCGGTGAGCGCCTCGTCCCCGGCACGGTGCTCCTCAGCGGCACGATCCCGATGATTCCAGGCGTCGACCAGTTCGCCGACGCGTGGCGGGTTGAGCTCACGGATCCGCGTGGTGTCAGCAGTCGGATTGTCTACAATGTCGAACAACTCGCGCCGGCGTGGGACTGACAACATGAAGCAGCAGAGAGAGTTCATCGGCACAGAAGGTCTGCCGTGGGCCGAGGTCGGCGATGGGATCGCCGAAAAGATCCTGAGCCAGGATCCCGGCGACGGCACGCTGCTGACCCGGCTCGCCCGCTGGGCGCCCGGCACGACAGCGCCCGACGTCATCCGGCACGAGTACGTCGAAGAGGTCTACCTGCTCGAGGGCGAGCTGACCGATCTCACCCTCGGGCAGACGTTCGGCCCCGGCGACTACGCGTGCCGGCCGCCGGGCATGCCGCACGGTCCGTACCTCACGACCAGCGGCTGCACGATGCTGGAGATTCGCTACTCAGCTCGCTGAGGCGGCCAGCTCCACCAGGGTGCGTACGGCGTAACCGGTACCGCCGGCCGGGGTGTAGCCGCTGGCTCCGCCTTCGTTGAAGGCCGGGCCGGCCACGTCGAGGTGGACCCAATCGATGCCGTCAGCAACGAAGTCGCCGAGGAACGCGGCCGCGGCCAGAGCGCCGCCCCACGGTTCACCGGTGATGTTGGCCAGGTCCGCGACCTTCGAGTGCGAGCGCAGTTTCTCCAGCATTTCGGCCGGAATCGGCAGCGGCCACATCGCCTCACCCGCGGCGATGGCGGCGTCGACCACCCGGTCCCGGGCCGTGTCGGTGTTCGCGAACGCGCCGGCCACCTTGGTGCCCAGGGCAACGACACACGCTCCGGTCAGCGTCGCCACGTCGACGATCAGGTCCGGCTGGTCCTCCGACGCCCGGACCAGCGCGTCACCCAGGACGAGCCGGCCCTCGGCGTCCGTGTTCAGCACCTCGACCGTCTTCCCGCCGTACATGGTCAGTACGTCGGACGGGCGGGCCGCGGAGCCGGACGGCATGTTCTCGGCCATCGCGGCGTACGTCGTCACCTGGACCGGCAGGCCGAGCCGGGCGATGGCGACGGTCGCGCCGATCACCGCGGCGGCGCCGGCCATGTCGGCCTTCATGCTGATCATCCCGCTGGCAGTCTTGAGCGACAGACCGCCGGAGTCGAAGGTGATGCCCTTGCCGACGAACGCCAGGTGGGTGACCGGCTTCTTCGGTGCGTAGCTGATCCGGATCAGCCGCGGCGGGTTCGACGACCCCTGCCCGACGCCGAGGATGCCGCCGTACCCGCCCTTGGTCAGGGCCTTCTCGTCCAGCACCTCGACCTTGACGCCGTACTCCTTGCCGAGCTTGAGCGCGTGCGCGGCGAAGTCGGCCGGGTTCAGGTCCGACGGGGGCGTGTTCACCCAGTCCCGCACCTGGCGCACCGCGTCGGCGGTCACCTCGGCCCGCTCGAGCGCGGCCTTGGCCTCCTTGGTCCGGGCCAGGTCGGTCAGCACCGCCAGGTCGCCGGGCGCGTCAGTGGAGCCGTCCGAGGAGGACTTGTACGCCGTGAACGAGTAGCGGCCGAGCAGGGCGCCCTCGGCGATCGCCCGGATGCACTCGGCGTCCGGAGTCGGCAGCGCGAAGGCGACCGACTGCGTGGTCTTGGCGGCGCGGACGCCGGTGCCCGCCGCGGTGCGCAGGTCCTCGGTCTTCAGCGCACCGTCGGGCGCCGCACCGAGACCGACCGCGATCAGGTTGGCCGACTTGCCCGGCTTCGGCCCGGGCACCTTGGTCACCTCACCGGTCTTCCCGGTGGCGCCGAGGCCGGACAGCACCTCCACCAGCTTCCCGCCGTACGCGGCGTTCAGCGACTCGGTGCCGGCCGGCAGGGTGACGCCGCCGCCGAGTTTGACCACGCCGATGACCACGGCGTCGGTCCTGACACCGGCCGCATCGGACTTGCTCAGGGTGATGGTGCTCACGAAAACCTCAGTCCTCCTTGACCGGCAGGGCACACGGCCGGTCGTGACAGTACGTGAATGCTGCCTCCGCATGCTACGCGTCGGGTAAGTTCCGCTCCATGACCGAGTCGCCTGTTCTGAAGAAGTCGCCACTGCACGAGCGCCACGTCGCCCTTGGCGCCAAGTTCGCCGAGTTCGGCGGCTGGGAGATGCCCCTGGAGTACGGCGGCGTCGTCGCCGAGCACACCGCCGTACGGACGTCGGTCGGCGTCTTCGACGTCAGCCACCTCGGCAAGGCGACCGTCAAGGGTCCGGGCGCGGCGGCGTACGTCAACTCCTGCCTGACCAACGACCTCGGCAAGATCGGCCCGGGCCAGGCGCAGTACACGCTGTGCTGCAACGAGCGCGGGGGAGTGGTCGACGACTTGATCGCCTACCTGCACGCCGACGACGACGTCTTCCTGATCCCGAACGCGGCCAACACGGCCGAGGTGGTCCGGCTGCTCCAGGCCCAGGCGCCCGACGGCGTGGTGGTGACGAACACCCACGACGACTACGCGATTCTCGCGGTCCAGGGCACCAACAGCGACGACGTGGTGGCAGCGATCGGCCTGCCGACCGGGCACGACTACATGGCCTTCGCCACAGCCGAGTTCGCCGGTACGCCGGTAGTGGTCTGCCGCACCGGCTACACCGGCGAGCGGGGGTACGAGCTCGTCGTACCGAACCAGGCCGCGGTGGCGGTGTTCGACGCGTTGCTGGAGGCCGGAGCGTCGTACGGGATCGTCCCGGCCGGGCTGGGGGCACGGGACACGCTGCGGACCGAGATGGGGTACCCGCTGCATGGTCAGGACATCTCTCCGGACATCACGCCGGTGCAGGCGCGGTCCGGCTGGGCTGTGGGCTGGAAGAAGGAGCACTTCTGGGGTGACGAGGCGCTGCGGGCAGAGAAGGAGCGCGGCCCGGCCCGGATCCTGCGCGGTCTGCGAGCTGCCGGCCGGGGCATTCCGCGGCCGCACATGACCGTGCTGGACCAGTCCGGCACGGCGCTCGGCGAGGTCACCTCCGGGACCTTCTCGCCGACGCTGAAGAAGGGCATCGCGCTGGCTCTGCTCGACGCGACCGTGAAGGAAGGCGAGCAGGTGGCTGTCGACATCCGTGGCCGCCAGGAGCTGTTCGACGTCGTGAAGCCGCCGTTCGTCACCGTGCACGTCAGGGAAAGCTGAAGACTGGGCGGCAGACGCCGCCCAGCACAGCCTTAACCCCAGTCCCACGTCCGGATCATCGGCACTCCTCAGCTCAGGTTGGGCGGAGACCAGATCGTGGACGAGACCTGTTACCCAGCGCCTACCACTAAGCTGCGGTGCGTGGAGTTCCGGCTGCTGGGTCCCGTGCAGATCTGGTCGGGCGGCAAGCCGGTGGGGCTGCGGCGCCGGCAGGAGCGGCTGCTGCTCGCGGTGTTGTTGCTGGAGCCGGGTAAGGCGGTGCCCGCCGAACGCCTCGTCGACCTGCTGTGGCCCGAGGCGATGCCGGACAACCCAAAGCGGGCTCTGCAGGTCTATGTCTCCCGGCTGCGCTCGGTGCTCGCGCCGGATGTACGACTCACCAGCGGTTCAGAGGGGTACGCCGTACTCGGGCGGACCGACATCGAGGAGTTCACCGCTCTCGTCGCGCAGGCCCGTCGTACGGACGACCTGGAGCACCGCTCCAAGCTCCTCACGGACGCACTGGCGCTGTGGCGCGGCCCGGCCCTGGCGGACGTCACGACCGAGGACGTACGACGCCGGTTGTGCGCCGGGCTCGAGGAGTCGCGCTGGGCGGCCGAGGAGCTGCGGGTATCCACCGAGCTGGCGCTTGGCCACCATCTGGACCTACTGCCCGACCTGGCCCGGTTGACCGCTGCACAGCCGGCACGGGAGACGTTCGCGGCCGCCTCGATGCTCGCCCTGTACCGGTCCGGGCGCCAGGCGGACGCACTTACGGCGTACGCCGAGCTGGTCCGGCATCTCGACGAGGAGCTTGGCGTCGAGCCGGGTGCTGAGGTGCGCGAGCTCCAGGTTGCGATCCTGCGGCAGGACCCTTCTCTTGACGTCGTAGCCGAGACGCCGGTGCCCCGTGAGCTCCCGGCGGATGTGAGCGTCCTGGTCGGACGGGACGACGTACTGGTCGAGCTGGCCGAGGAACTGCTCACCAAGGTGCGGCCGCCCGGTGTGCCGGCAGTTGTCTGTCTGTACGGCGCTGCCGGGACGGGGAAGTCGGCGGCGGCTGTGCGGCTGGCGCATCAGTTGGCCGGCAAGTACCCGGACGGGCAGCTGTTCGCCAGGCTGCAGGACGTCAACGGGCAGGGGCTGGCGGCCCGGACAGTTCTCGGGCAGCTGCTGCGGTCGCTCGGTGTCGACGGGTCGGAGCTCCCAGAGTCCGTGGAGGCGCGGTCGGCGATGCTGCGGAGCCGCCTGGCGGACAAGAACGTGCTGCTGGTGTTCGACGACGCTCTGGACGCTGGACAGCTCCGGCCGCTGCTACCGGCCGGCGGCGGCTGTGGAGTCATCGTGACGTCGCGGCAGCCGCTTCTGGGGCTCGAGGACGCCGTACATCGCGAGCTTCGGCCGTTGCCCGATGAGACGAGTGCGGAGTTGCTGGGCGCGCTCTCGGGCCTGGGCGCAGACAAGGTGACGGAGGTCGTCCCACACTGTGCTGGGCTGCCGCTGGCGTTGCGCATCGTCGGTGCCCGGCTGGCGCTGATCCGCGAGGACGTCGGCGATGTGGTCAGGACGCTGGCCGACGAGTCACGGCGGCTCGACTACCTGGTGGCCGGCGATCGCGCCGTACGGGCGAGTCTCGACCTGAGCCTCAGCGTCGCCTCACCTGACGCCCGACAGCTCTTCGCCCGGCTGGCGCTGGTCGGCGCCGACGAGTTCGGCGCCTGGGTCTCGGCGCCGCTGCTCGACACCGACGAGTCGACCGCCGCACACGTCTTCGAGGGCCTCGTCTCGCTGGGCCTGGTCCAGCAACGCCGACTGCATCCACCCCGCTACGGCCTCCACGGCCTGGTCCGGTCCCGCGCCGCTGAGTTGTCAGGCCAGAGCGAGACAGCCGACGTCGAGCACCGCTACCTGGACACAGTCCTGCGCCTGGTGACGATCGCCGACGAGGAGATCGGCCAAATGCCCCCGACCATGGAGCTCGACAGTGGCGGCGGCATCGACCTGCCGGTGGCCGCGGCCTCGGCCGCCGAAGGCGCGGCGTGGCTCGATGTGGAGGCGCCAGTGGTTCGCGGGGCCGTCGAGCTGGCAGTCCGGCGCAACCCGCGCCTGGCCGGCATGCTGGCGGTGCGCTTCAACGGATACCTGACGGTTCGCGACGAGCGGGAGGTCCGCGAATCCGTCCTCCGAGCGGCCATCGAAGCCGCCGTACGGGCCGGCGAGGTGGAACTCGAGGCAGAGCTGAACCGCTGTCTGTTCGGGGCGATGGCCCAGGGCGGAGCCGCGGCGGAGGACCTGGCGGTGCAAGCGGACCGATGCCTCGATTCGGCGAGGCGCTCCGGTTCGTTGCCGCAGCGCATCTCGGCGCTCAACCAGGCCGGGTTCGCCGCGGGCGCGGCCGGCGACTACGAGCAGCAGCTGCGGCTCGGCGAGGAGATGCTCGCACTGGTCGATGCGAACCCCGGCAACGAGGAGTCCCGGCCCAGGGCCCTGGACGTGATCGGCGGGGCGCTGATCTTCCTCGGCCGGATCCGGGAAAGCCAGGCGCGCCGCAGGGAGGCGCGCGCGCTGGGTGCGGCCGGCACCCGGATTCGGGCCATCCGGTCGGTGCTGCTGGCCGAGACGTTGCTGGCCGACATCGATCTGGGCGCCTCGCACGTGCCCGAGCTGACCGCGATCCTCGGCGAGGCCCGGGAGATCGTCGAGCGGATCGGTGACGAGCTCGGCATCGCGCACGTCGACAACATCGAGGCCCAGCTGCTGATCCTCACCCGTCAGCTGGACAACGCCGAACGGCTCCTGGAGCACGCGGCCGAGATCCTCGGACGGCGTCCGGACGCGTCCGGCGCGTCCGCCAACGCGATCGGCCGGGCCCGGCTTGCCGCGGCGACCGGAAAGCCGGACGAAGCCCGGCGGATCCTGGCCACGGCGCTCGGCGATTCCCCACCGATCGACTACATCCGGTACGAGCTGAAGCACCAGCAGAAATTGCTGGGCCTGGCCTGAATGCGCTACGAAGTGTAACGGTCGCGATTCGTGACACTTACTCACCCTGTGTCATAAGTTGGCACAAAAAGGCCACTGACGGTGCTGTGCCGACGCGTTTTGCGAAGGATTGATCGCATTCAGTGATGACTGGGGGCAAATGTTCCGGTCTGGTACCCGTTCCGGTAACGATTTGTGCACTGGTGCCGGGCACCGCTGGTTTGGTGTCACAGTGTCAGGCAGGCTAGCGCGCGGTTGATGGGGGATCGCGGTGTCAAGGGGAATTTGACCCGAGCCCTCCACCCCAGCAATAGGCCCGGCCCGATCTACCCGATCGTGGCCGGACCACACGAACCGAATCTGGCTGACAGAGCTGACGGAGCGCGAATGACAATTGGTCAACCGGATGCCGCGGTCGGCGTCGAGGAACACCCGGCGTCGGCGGAACCGGCACGTGCGGGGACGATCGCCCACGGCAAGTCGCCGACCAGGATCGCGATGGACCGGCTCCGCAAGGACAAGGTCGCCGTGGTGTGCGCCTGCATCGTGCTGTTCTTCATTCTGATCGCGATCTTCGCGGGCGTGCTGACCAAGATCGAGGGGTCCGATATCCGCACCTTCCACCCGGACCTGGTGGACGCGTACGGGTTCCCGGTCAGCGGGCCGACCGCCTCGCACTGGTTCGGCGTCGAGCCGAAGACCGGCCGGGACAACTTCGCCCGCTGGGTGTACGGCGCGCGGCCGTCGCTGATCGTCGCGTTCGTCGCCACCCTGTTCGGCACTGTGGTCGGGGTCGTGATGGGCCTGCTGGCCGGCTTCCTCGGCGGCTGGGTCGACCGGGTCATCTCCTGGGTGGTCGACTTCGTCCTCAGCCTGCCGTACCTGCTGTTCGCGATCGCGATGGTTCCGATCGTCGAGCAGCTCCGGGGCGGCTCCTTCAACCTCAGCCCGGACCAGCAGGCCTCGACCCGGTTCTACGTGCTGATCTTCGTGCTCTCGTTCTTCGGCTGGGCCGGCCTGGCCCGGATCATCCGGGGCGAGGTGCTGTCCCTGCGCGAACGTGAATTCGTGCTGGCCGCCAAGGCGATCGGGGTGCCGACGCGGCAGGTGCTGTTCAAGGAACTGCTGCCGAACCTGGTCGCGCCGATCGTGATCTCGGCCTCGCTGGCACTACCGGCCTATGTGACCGCCGAAGCGGGACTGTCCTTCCTGGGCGTCGGCCTGATCGAGCCGGTCCCGTCCTGGGGCCAGACGATCTCGAACGCGACCAACTGGTTCAAGGCGGATCCCATCTACCTGTGGCTTCCGGTGCTGGGGATCACTGCCCTGGTCCTGGCATTGGCCCTCCTGGGCGACTCGGTACGAGACGCCTTCGACCCCAAGACCCGCCGGTAAGCCGGCGTTGCCCCGAGCGGCAGAAAAGGAGATACACGACAATGCAGTGGAAACGGATCACCGCGGTAGCGGCGACGGTCATGCTGGCCGCCGTGGCCTGCGGCAGCCCGTCGTCGAACAGCGGTAGCGGCACCAATACCGCTGGTGCGGGCGGCGCGCAGGAGAAGGCCACCGACGCAACCGCGAAGGGCCCGGCGGCGGAGCTGGAGGGCGCGAAGAAGGGCGGCACCATCACCGTGCTGTCCGACGTCACGCCGGACACCTTCGACCCGACCAACATCTACTACGTCGACGGTAACCAGATCGGCAAGCTGATGTACCGGGCGCTGACCCAGTACAAGCTGGACCCGAAGACGCTCAAGCCGATCCTGGTTCCGGACCTGGCCGAAGACCTCGGTACACCGTCCGCGGACGGCTTGACCTGGACGTTCAAGCTCAAGAAGAACATCAAGTACATGGACGGCACGCCGGTGAAGGCGGTCGACTACGCGTACGCGATCAAGCGCTCCTTCGCGCACGACCTGTACGACGCCGGACCGACGTACCAGATCCAGTTCTTCAAGGACGGCGAGACCTACAAGGGCCCGTACGGCCCGAACGGCGCGAACTACGCCGGGGTCGAGACGCCGGACGACTCGACGCTGGTGATTCACCTGGCGAAGAAGTTCAACGACCTTCCGTTCTACGCGGCGTTCCCGATGTTCACGCCGATCCCGCAGGCGAAGGACACCAAGAAGAATTACGAGCAGAAGCCGATGACGACCGGCCCGTACCAGGTCGCGTCGTACACCCCGGGTTCGGAGCTCAAGCTGACGAAGAACCCGAACTGGGACCCGAACACCGACCCGGTGCGCTACCAGTACCCGGACGCCTTCGACTTCAAGTTCGCCCAGGACACCCTGAAGGTGCAGCGGCAGGTCCTGGCCAGCTCCGGCCCGGACGCCAACGCGCTGAACTACAGCAACCTGGACGTCAGCCTTTACCCGGAGGTCAAGGACCAGAGCCAGATCGTGAAGGGCTTCGCGCCGTGCACGATCACCTGGCCGCTGGACACCCGGAAGATCCCCTTCGAGGTCCGCAAGCTGATCGCCAAGGCCTACCCGTTCGACTCCTGGCGCAAGGTCTCCGGCCAGGCTCCGGACAGCTCGATCCCGGCCTCGACGATCCTGCCGCCGGCCGTCCCGGGCTACGAGAAGTACGAACTGCCGGGCCTGGTCGGCACCGGTAAGGGTGCGGAGGACCCGGCCGTCGCGGCCGAGGTCAAGTCGGAGCTGGCCAAGCTGGGCAAGTCGAACTTCGAGCTCAGCTGGTACTACTCCAACGACGACCCGATCGCGCAGCAGGTCAACCAGCTGCGGACCCAGGTCTTCACCGCGGCCGGCTTCAAGGTCAAGGCGACCGGTGTGCCGAAGGCCAAGATCCGGACGCTGACCGGTGACCAGAACGCTCCGGTCAACATCGGCAAGACCCCGGCGGGCTGGTGCTCCGACTGGCCGTCCGGCACCAGCTGGTTCCCGGTCCTGTTCAAGTCCGACGCGATCGCGCTGGGCAACAGCATCGGCCAGCTGCAGGACAAGTCGCTGGACGCGGAGATCGACAAGGTCGCGGACATGAGCCCGGACCAGCAGCTGAAGGAATGGTCGAAGGTCGACAAGAAGATCCTGCAGGACTACCTGCCGGCGATTCCGCTGTACTACTCGGCCAGCGCCTTCCCGGTCGGGAAGAACATCGGCCACGCGGTCAACGACGTGACCCAGGGCATGCCCGAGTTCACCTCGTTGTACCTGAAGCAGCCGTGATCGGTTCGCTGACGGATCTGAGTTGATCTGAAGGCAGGGGTGGTGGGCGGGGGGGGGGCCGGCCCCCCCCCAAAAAAGTGTTGGTAAAAAAAAAGGTCTAAATTATGGCGGGGCCCCCGGGGAGGGCGGGCAAATTAGTTGAGGTAGGGCTGGTTTGGGCAAA
>NZ_SLWR01000001.1:0-1148400 GCF_004345665.1 Kribbella antiqua | reverse complement strand
GTCCCCCCTGGGCATGCCCTTTTTCCCCTTGTTGTACCTGAAGCCGCGTTGTGGGGTTGGCGGAGGTTTCTTTTTTGTTCTGTAGGCGGGGGTGGGGGCGGGGGGGCGCCCCGCCCACCACCCTCATCGGTGAGGAGAAACCTCGTGCTCTACTTCGTGGCGCGCCGCCTGGTCAGCGCGCTCAGTGTCGTGCTGGTCACGCTGATCGCGACCTTCGCGCTGTTCTTCGTCGCGCCGACGGATCCGGCCGCGGCAATTTGTGGTGAGCGCAACTGCACCATGGAGCGCTACAACGAGATCAAGGCGAACTTGCATCTCGACCGGCCGAAAGTGCAGCAGTTCGCCGAGTACACGGCGGGCATCTTCGTCGGACGGACCTTCGAGACGTCCGGCGTCAAGCAGGAGTGCACCGTGCCCTGCCTGGGCTTCTCCTTCAAGAGCGACCGGCCGGTCACGGAGATGCTGAAAACCCGGCTACCGGTGACCGTGTCACTGGTCGCAGGCTACGCCGTCCTGGTCCTCACCATCGGTGTCTTCGTGGGCTCGATGGCCGCGAAGCGACGCGGGACGCTGGGCGACCGGGCGCTGATGAGCAGCACCCTGATCATGAGCTCGGTGCCGTACTACATCGTCGCGCTGATGATCTCGCTGTACCTGACGATTCTGTACCCGATCCTGCCCCGCGGCAGTTACACACCGATCTCGGAGAATCCCGGCAAGTGGTTCGCCGGGCTGATAACCCCGTGGCTGGTGATCGGGATCTACAACTGCACGCAGTACGCGCGATATTCGCGCGGCTCGATGGTGGAGACGCTCAGCGAGGACTACATCCGGACGGCCCGGGCCAAGGGCCTGTCGGACCGGTCGGTGACCTACAAGCATGCGCTGCGCTCCGGCCTGATCCCGGTGATCACGATCTTCGGCCTGGACATCGCCGCCAGCCTGTCCGGCGCCATCTTCACCGAGCGGATCTTCGACCTGCCCGGCCTGGGTAACCTGGTGCTGCAGAGCTTGGAGACGTACGACCTGCCGGTGATCATGGGTACCGTGCTGATCGCGTCCGTCGTGCTCGTGGCGATGAATTTCCTGGTAGACGTGATGTACAGCCTGATCGATCCGCGGGTGAGGCTTTCGTGAGCACACCCGCCCCTGAGGACCGGAAGGACACCATGGTCGGAACGGCAGCAGGCGAGCCGGCGCCCGACGCCGCCGCCAAGCGCGGTCCCTCGATCGCCACCCGCGAGAAGCGGCAGGGCACCCTGAACCCCAGCGGCGAGACGCCGTACCTGGTGGTCGAGGACCTGACCGTGAAGTTCCCGACCGCCGACGGAGTGGTCAGCGCGGTGAACGGGCTGAGCTACTCGGTCCCGCTCGGCCGGACGCTGGCGATCGTCGGCGAGTCCGGCTCCGGCAAGTCGGTCTCCAGCATGGCCGTGATGGGCTTGCACGACCGGAAGCGGACCAAGATCACCGGCTCGATCCGGCTCGGCGGCGACGAGATCGTCGGCCTGCCGGAGAACGAGCTGATGAAGGTCCGCGGCGACGCCGTCGCGATGGTCTTCCAGGACCCGCAGTCGTCGCTGCACCCGCTGTACACCGTCGGCAACCAGATCACCGAGGCGTACCGGGTGCACCACAAGGTGTCCAAGGACGTGGCCAAGAAGCGGGCCCTGGAGATGCTCGACCTGGTCGGCATCCCGAACCCGATCCGCCGCTTCAAGCAGTATCCGCACGAGTTCTCCGGCGGTATGCGGCAGCGCGCGATGATCGCGATGGGCCTGGTCAACGACCCGAAGCTGGTGATCGCCGACGAGCCGACCACCGCGCTCGACGTGACCGTCCAGGCGCAGATCCTGGACCTGCTGAACAACCTGCAGAAGGAATTCGGCTCGGCGATCGTGCTGATCACCCACGACCTGGGCGTGGTGGCCGAGATGGCCGACGACGTCCTGGTCATGTACGCCGGTCGCTGCGTCGAGTACGGCACCGCCGAGGACGTGCTGGCCCGGCCGCGGATGCCGTATACCTGGGGTCTGCTCGAGTCCATCCCGACCGTGTCGGCTGCGAACGAGCGGCTCCAGCCGATCAAGGGCCTGCCGCCGAGCCTGCTGAGTCTGCCCAGCGGCTGCTCCTTCAACCCCCGCTGCCCGTACAAGGAGCGGGTGAAGGGCGAACGCTGCACGACCGAACTGCCGGAGCTGCTGCCGGTCGACGGTGCCGGCGCCCACACGTCCCGTTGTCACCTGCACGACAAGGCCTCGATCTACGAGGCCGAGGTCGCGCCGAGACTGGGCTGACAGGGGCTGAGGAGAGAGATGAGCGACAACGTGCGCATGGTCGACGCCGTACCGGCGGCTCAAGCGGGGACCCCGCTGCTGCAGGTCCGCGACCTGAAGATGCACTTCCCGATCAAGGAAGCCGCCGGACTGGGCCGGACCAAGAAGGTCGTCCAGGCCGTCGACGGGGTGAGTTTCGACCTGTCGGCCGGCGCCAGCCTGGGCCTGGTCGGCGAGTCCGGCTGCGGCAAGTCGACCACCGGCCGGATGATCACCCGGCTGCTGACCCCGACGGCCGGCCAGATCCTGTTCAAGGGCAAGGACATCGCGAAGCTGAAGGAGCGGGAACTCCGTCCGTTCCGCCGACAGCTGCAGATCGTCTTCCAGGACCCCTACAGCTCGCTGAACCCGCGGCAGACGGTCAGCAACATCATCAGTACGCCGTTGCGGGTGCACAACCTGGTCAAGAAGGGCAAGGAGCTCGACCGGGTCCAGGAGCTGCTGGAGCGGGTCGGCCTGAACCCCGAGCACCACAACCGGTACCCGAACGAGTTCTCCGGCGGCCAGCGGCAGCGCATCGGCATCGCCCGGGCGCTCGCGGTGGAGCCGGAGGTGATCATCGCCGACGAGCCGGTGTCCGCGCTGGACGTGTCCATCCAGGCCCAGGTGATGAACCTGCTGGAGGACCTGCGCCGCGACCTCGGCATCGCCTTCGTCTTCATCGCCCACGACCTCGGCGTGGTTCGCCACTTCTGTGACGAGGTCGCGGTGATGTACCTGGGCAAGATCGTCGAGCAGGGCCCGCGGGACCAGATCTACGGCGCTCCGCAGCACCCGTACACGCAGGCGCTGCTGTCGGCCGCACCCGACCTGGGCACCATCCGGGGCGTGCCGCCGAAGGAGCGGATCCGGCTGGTCGGCGACGTACCCTCGCCGATCGACCCGCCGAGCGGATGCCGGTTCCGGACCCGCTGCTGGAAGGCGGAGGACATCTGCGCCACGCAGGAGCCGCCGCTCGAGCCCAAGCCGCTGTCGACCGCGGGCCATGTGGCCGCCTGCCACTTCGCCGAGCCAAAGGTCGACCTGACCGCCGCCTCGGCCTGAGCTGAACAACAGGGGCTCCCCGCTTCCCGCGGGGAGCCCTTTCTCATGCGTGCTGTTCGCCGTGCTTCAACTCGTCCCGCTCCTGCGCGAACCGGACCGCCTCGAAGCCGACCAGCCCGGCCAGCAACGCGGTCAGTACGCCGAGCTGCCCCAACGCCGGCACCTTGCCCAGCAGCGGTACGGCGATCAGCGCCAGACCAGCCGTGATCAGCCGGGAGACCCCGAGCCGGTGCATCGTCCGCCACTTGAAGCCGACATGGCCGAGCAGATAGATGATCACGCCGCCGAACAGCGCGTAGAGGCCGACACCCTTCAGCGGGTCGTCGAGGTGGTGATGCTCGGTGTCGCCGACGTACTCGAGCACCTTCTTGAGGCCCAGCGCGAGCAGCACGATGCCGGTGACCATCGGGAAGTGCAGGAACGTGTAGGCGTCCCGGGCCAGCTTTGGCCGGGTCTCGTTGGGCTCGGCGGCCAGCGCGTGTTCGCCGTACAGGACGGTGGCGTCGAAGTAGATCCACCACAGCGCGGCCGAGACGGCCAGGCCCAGCATGGACGCGATGATGATCGGCCAGGAGATCGGCAGGTCGGTTACACCGACGCCGATCGCCACGATCGACTCGCCCAGCGCGATGATGACAATCAGCCCGTGCCGCTCGGCGAAGTGCGCGGCCGACCGGAACCGCCAGCCCCGCGCGTCGATCAGGTACGTGCCGCCGTAGTCGGCGGCCAGCGCGGCCGCCCACAGCACCGTCTGCGTCGTCCCGTGGTACTGCGAGGCGACCAGGAGGAGCGCCGTACCGCCGAGCATGGACGGCGCGAACCGCAGCAGCGTACGGCGAAGCACCGCGTCGCCGTCGGCGATCAGCCAGAACATGACGAGATGCAAGGCGCGGAAGAGGAAGTACGCGCAGGCGATGACGACCGGGCCGGGCAGACCACCGGGCAGATCGTGGAACGCCTCGGGAATGGCGAGCGCGATCAGGAACATCGCGGCCATCGCCAGCAGTACGACGCCGCGGATCGAGCCCTCGTCGGCCTTGACGAGATTGCACAGCCAGGAGAAGCCGATCCAGCTCCACCAGAGCACCCCGGTCAGCAGCACCCCGCGCAGCACGCCGTGCCAGTTGAGGTCATGCGCCATCAGCGCGGTGATCTGGGTCAGCGCGAACACGAACACCAGGTCGAAGAACAGCTCCAGCGTGGTGACCGAATGGTCCTCACGGGTCGGTGCGACCTTGATCGGCTTCCTGGACGTCATGCGGCTCATCCTGCCAAAAGAACGGTGGAACGGTGGGCTCCCGCCTGGTCACAGGCAAGCGAGAGCCCACCCGCTCAGGCGCGGCCGTGCGCTTGCCGGCTGCGGCGGCTCAGTGAGTCGATGGTGACGGCGATCAGCAGCACGCCGGCGGTCACCATATAGCGGACGCTGGAGTCGAGGCTCAGCAACGCGAGACCGTTCGAGATCGACATGATCACCAGCGCCCCGAGGAGAGCGGAGTACACCGAACCGCGGCCGCCGAACAGGCTGGTGCCACCGATCACCGCGGCGGCGATCGCATTCAGGTTGACGTCGGCGCCGCCGCTGCTCTGGTTCACCGCGACCAGCCGGGCGGCGGCCAGCAGACCGCCGACCGCGGCAAAGGTGGAGCAGGCCGCGAACACCGACAGGTAGATCATCCGCACGTTGATACCGGCGCGCCGCGCAGCCTCGACGTTGCCACCGACCGCGACGACCGAGCGGCCCCACCGCGTCCGTCGTACGGCGAGATCGGTGGCCACCACCAGCCCGACGAAGAGCAGGAACATCGACGACACCCCGCGGTCGCCGTTCAGGATGATCACCGGGATGAGCAGGACGACGGCGAGCGCGGCGCCCTTGATCGCGATCATCGAGGTGGGGGCGGCCGACAGCCCGGCTGCGGCGCGGGCGGCTCGACCGCGCAGCCGGGTCAGCACGTACACCGCGACGACAGCCGCGACCAGCCCGTAGGCCAGCGCGGGGGAGAGGAAGCTACGGGTGGCGAACCCGACGAGCGCGGAGTCGAAGGGCAGGTTCAGCGAACCCTCCTTCCCGAGCACCAGCAGTTGGAGACCGAGGAAACCGAGCAGACCGGCCAGTGTGATCACGAAACTCGGTACGCCGAACCGGGTGTACAGCGCGCCGTAGAACAAGCCGATCACCAGCCCGAGCGCAACCCCGGCCAGCAGCGACAGCACGAGCGGCCAGCCCTGGTTGACGAACGTCACTCCGAGTACGGCGGCCGACAGCCCGCTGACCGAACCGACCGACAGGTCGATCTCGCCGAGCAGCAGGACCAGAACGATGCCGATGGCAATCACCCCGACCGAGGTGGTCTGCAGGGTGAGGTTGACCAGGTTGCGGCTGGACAGGAACGAGCTGTTCGCGATCTGGAAGACCGCCCAGATGATGATCAGGCCGACCACCACCGGGACCGAGCCGAGGTCGCCGGAGCGGAGCCGGGCGGTGAACGCGGAGACCGCACCGCTGAGGCCGTGACTGGCGATCAGCCGCTCGTCCTGCAGATCGGCCGGCAACTCGGCGGCCGCGCCGTTCCCGTTCCCGGTCCCGGTCCCGGCCGGGCCTGGGGCGTCCTGCGGGCGGATCTCGGATCCGTGCAGCGTCATGATGCGGTCCCGTCCTCACGGGTCCGGCGCGCTGCGCGCTCGGACACCGCGTTGTCCGTCGCGCCGGTGATGGCGGCGATGATGTCCTGCGTCTTGGTGTCGCTGACCACGAAGACGCCGTTGTTCCGGCCGAGCCGCAGTACGGCGACCCGGTCCGCGACCGCCATCACGTCGGCCATGTTGTGGCTGATCAGGATCACCGCGAGGCCGCGCTCGCGGAGCCGCTCGACCAGGTTGAGGACTTCGGCGGTCTGAGCCACGCCGAGGGCCGCGGTCGGTTCGTCCAGCATCACGACCTTGGGGTCGCCGAGCAGGCTGCGGGCGATCGCGACGGTCTGCCGCTGGCCGCCGGACAGGCTGGCCACCGGGATCCGGACCGACGGGATCTTCGCCGACAGCTGGCGCAGCAGCGCCCAGGAGGACCGCTCCATCTCCACCTCGTCCAGGGCCCGGCCCTTTCGCAGCTCGCGGCCGAGGTAGAGGTTCGCGACCACGTCGAGGTTGTCGCACAGCGCCAGGTCCTGGAACACGGTGGCGATGCCGAGCTGTTGCGCCTCGGCCGGGCTGCCGACCCGCACGTCCTGCCCGTCGAACTCCATCGTTCCGTCGTCGGCGGTGTAGACGCCGGCGATCGTCTTCACCAGCGTCGACTTGCCGGCGCCGTTGTCGCCGACCAGGGCCAGCACCTCGCCGGCCCGGACGTCGAGCTCGATGTTCTTCAGGGCCTGCACCGCGCCGAAGCGCTTGGAGATGCCCCTCAGAGCCAGCACCGTGCGGGTGCCGGCCGGGGCGGGGGTGACAGTCACTCGATCAGCCTCCAGGGCGTTGCGTTCAGGCCATGATCCTGGCGATAGGCCAGTCTCGATAGGGTCAGCTGAGGCCGGCTGCGGTGCAGGAGGTGGCGAACGACGCGGTGCAGATGTCGGTCACCTTGTAGATGTTGTCCTTCACCACGGTGTCCTTGATGTTCGCCTTGGTGACCGCGACCGGGTCGAGGATGGTCGACGGTACGCCGTTCTTGTCGGTGGTGGACTCGGGTTTGCCCCCGTTCGCCAGCGCGACGGCACCCTTCGCGGCGGCCTCGGCCTGCGGCTTGACGGCCTTGTAGATCGTCATCGCCTGGTCGCCGGAGACGATCCGCTGGATCGCGGCCAGCTCGGAGTCCTGCCCGGTGACCGGCGGCAGCGGCGTGACGCCACCACCCTTGAGCGCTGCGATCGCACCACCCGCGGTTCCGTCGTTGGCGGCGTACACCCCGACCAGACCGTTCTTGATCGCGCTGAGCTGGCCCTCCATCCAGGCCTGGGCCTTGTCCGGGCTCCAGTCCGGGGTGTCGAACTCGGCGGCGACCTTGAAGCCGCTGCTGTCCAGCACGCTGTGCGCGCCCTTCTTGAAGTCGGCCGCGTTCGGGTCGGTCGGCGAGCCGTTGATCATGGCCAGGTTGCCCGAGGTCTTGCCGGCTGCCTTCAGCGTGTCGACCAGGGTCTGCGCCTGGAGCTTGCCGACCGCCTCGTTCTCGAAGGAGACGTAGTAGTCGGCGCTCTCGATGAACCGGTCGTACGCGACCACGGGCACGTTCTGGCCCTTGGCGGAGGCCACTACGGCGGCGGCCGCCTTGCCGTCGACGGGGTCGAGCACGAGCACGTTCGCGCCCTGGGTCAGGGCCGCCTCGGCCTGCTGTTGCTGCTTCGCGGCGTCCTGGTCGGCGTTGCTGTAGATCAGCTCGCAGTCCGCGCAGGCGGCCTTGAGGGCTTCGGTGAACAGCGGGCGGTCGAGGGCCTCGTAGCGGGTCGTCTTCGACTCGGGCAGCAGGAGAGCGATCTTCTTTCCGCCGCCACCGGCCGCGGGTTCGTCCGACCCGCAGGCAACCAGGCTGAGCGCGAGGGCCGAGACGGCGAGGCCGAGACCGACGAGACGGGATGGAGAGACGGACATGTGGCGGCTCCTTGACGAAACAGGGCCCGAGTAGGCCTGCCCCGAAGTCAAACCCGCCGCAGCCTTGACGTCAAGACTTGAATTCAAGAAATAGACATATTGGCGTTACAAAGCCTGGGCGGTGCTGAGAGCCTTCGAGTGGCTGAGGACCGAGGCGAGGTGCAGAGCGCCGATGATGTCCGCGTCGTCGCCCAGTTCGGCCGAGCGGAGTTCGACCGTGGCGGCGGCACTCGGGATCGCGCAGCGGTCCAGGGCCTCGCGGAGTGGAGTCATGATCAGGTCGCCGGCTTCCGCCATCAGGCCGCCGACCACGATCACCTCGGGGTTGAGCAGGTTCACCAGGCCGGCCACCGCGACGCCGACCCGTCGGCCGGCGTCCTCGATCACCCGGCGGCAGCCCAGGTCGTCCTGGCGGGCCCGGGTGACGATGTCCTTCAGCCGGAGCGGGCCGTGCGACGCGGCCAGGCTGCTGATCAGCGCCCGGGAGCCGACGAACGTGTCCAGGCAGCCGCGGTTCCCGCAGCGGCAGATCGGGCCGTTCTCGTCGATGGTGACGTGTCCGATCTCGCCCGCCGTACCGGCTGAGCCGCGGAAGACCTCGCCGTCCAGCACGATGCCGGCGCCGACGCCGTACGAGAACTTCAGGTAGCAGCCGTGCCGGACACCGCGCAGGGCTCCGTTGCGGAGCTCGCCGAGCGCGGCCAGGTTGGCGGTGTTGTCGAGCGCGACCGGGGCGCGGAGGTGGCCGGCCATGGCGTCGGCGACGTTGACGCCGCGCCAGCCGGGCAGGACCGCGTCGGAGCCGGCCTCGCCGCTGACCGAGTCGACCGGCGCGGGCAGGCCGAAGCCGATCGCGGCGATGTCCTCGACGCCGGAACTGACCGTCTCGGCCAGGTCGGCGAGCAGCCGGGCGGCGCGTTCCATCCCGTCGTCGGCGACATGATCCGCTTGCAGCGGCATCAGTTGCTGGGCGAGGATCTCGCGGGACTCGTTCGCGATCGCGACCCGGACGTCACGCTCGCCGAACGCGACCCCGGCGAGCAGTCCGCCGCCGGAGGCCAGCGAGACCAGCACCGCGCGGCGGCCGTTGCGGATACTGCGGGACAGGCCGACCATGCCGGCCTGGTCGAGCTCGCGGACCATGTTCGACACGGTCGCGGCGGACAGGCCGGACGCGGCGGCGATCTCGACCTGGGTCAACGGGCCGTGCTGCCGGACGACCCCCAGAACGCGCTCACGGTTGGCTTCGCGCAGCGAAGCCTGCGACCCAGGTGCGGGGCGGGTTGCGTTCATTACATAAACATAACGGATCGCGAGGCCTTCGCCGCCCCACACCGCTGATCAACCCTGAACATCATCATCCAACCTCACCGTCCTGAACGTCATCGGTGACAGTAATGCACCAGGCACACACCGCTGCGCGGGCGCGCCCGCGCAGCCTGCCCGACCCCGCATCATCGGAAACAAATGTGCGCCCAGTGACGAATTGTTTCCGGAAAGCTCACCATCACACGACGAGGGCGAGCGCGAGGAGGGCAGCGGCGAGCGCGAGTTCGACGGTCGCGCCGAGGATGTCGCCGGTGACGCCGCCTAGGGCGGCACGAGCCCGGCGCGTGACGAACACGCTGACCGCTACAGCCGCCAGTACGGCGACCGCAGCCCCGGAAAGCCGGACGGTCGTGGCGCCGGCCCCTGGGGAGGCGAGCCAGGTGAGGGCGAGGGCTGACGCCAGTACGGCGATAGTCGTAAGGGTGGCGGTGGAGGGGCGGACGGTGGAGGCGACGAGTGCGCCGAGGCCGTCGGGCCGGGCTGGCGGGATCGTCGTACGGCAGGACCAGGTCAGGGACAGGCGGCTGGCTGTGGTCGCGATCAGCACCGCCTGCCAGCCGAAGTCCGACTGGACGCAGGCAGTGAGGGCGACGACGTCGAGCAGCAGTACGGCGACAATCGCGACGACGCCGAACGGGCCGATGTCGCTCTGCTTCATGATCCGCAGCATCGTCTCGCGATCCCGCCGGCTGCTTAGTGCGTCCGCGAAGTCGGCCAGCCCATCCAGATGCAACGCCCCGGACAGTACGACGAGCGCCAGTACGCCGAGCACCGCGGCCAGCAGCGGCGCCTCCGGCCTGAAAACGTGGACGACGGCCACCACGCCGGCCGAGATCGCACCAATCAGCAGCCCCACAACTGGCGCAAGCAGCATCGCCCGCCCGCCGACGACCCGATCGACCCGGGACGGCATCCCGGCCGGCAGCACCGTGAGTGTGCCCAACGCCAGGCGCAGGCCGTTCATGTCAGCGGGAGAGTGCGGCCGGCGACGGTCCACAAAACGGTGTCGGACCGAAGCGAGATGGCGGTGTTGAGCCGGCCCATCAGATCGCGGAACAGCCGCGTCCCGGCGTCGGCAGGGACCACCCCCGAGCCGATGTCATTGCTCACGGCAACTACCAGCCGCGAGGTCCGTGACCACGCCTCCGCCAGCAAGGCGATGCGCTCCTCGACCAGCCCGGCGCGACTGAGATCGGCCCACACGTCCAGCGAATCCATCGTGCGCGAGAGCCACAACGTCAGGCAGTCGATCAGCAGCGGCGGCCCAGGCGAGTCGAGCAGCGGCACGAGGTCGATGGTCTCGGCCAGGCCCCACGACTCCGGCCGTCGCGCCTGGTGCAGCGCGATCCGCGACGCCCACTCTGCGTTGCCGGAGTCGTCGCCACCAGTAGCGACGTACAACACCTCAGGCTCCCCGGCCAGCAACCGCTCCGCCGCGATCGACTTCCCCGATCGCGCCCCACCCAGGATCAACGTGCGCTGCTCAGCCATCAGCCCTCCGGAACTCCACCGGTACGTCGAACGCCGCCTTCCGCGCAGTACGACGGAAAGCGGTCAGCACCGGCCGGCCAAGCACCAGGACCAGCACGGCGCAGAGCACTCCGCGGGGGATGTCCCAGCCGAGTGAGGTCGCCACCACGAACAGGAAGTACCTGTGCAGGTTGGCAGCCAGCGAATCGCCCGGGATGAACGAGAAGTCGCTGCCGAACGTCGCGTACGGCCAGAACCACAGGTTCATCACCACGCCGTACAGCACCCCGGACACGAGCGAGTACGCCGCCAGCAGCAGGAGCTCGAGCCGGCCACCCACCCGCGGTAGCAGACCAGCCAGACACCCCACCCACGCGCAGGCGAACATCTGGAACGGCATCCACGGCCCGACGCCGCCACTGATCATCGCCCCACCCAGCAACGACACAGCGCCCAGCACGAACCCGAACCCGGCTCCAAACGCCCGACCGGCCAGCACAAGCAGGAAGAACCCAGGCTCCAGCCCAGCAGTACCAGGGCCGAGCGCACGCAACGCAGCCCCGACAGCAGCCAGCATGCCGAGCAGCGAGATCACCTTCGCGTCGATGCCCGCCTCGGACAGTTCCGCGAGTACGACGGCCACCAGCAGCGGCAGCAACAGCACGAACAGCCACGGGGCATCGGTAGTGTGCCCGATGGCCGACTCGCCCACCTGCTTCGTCTGCCAGAGCAACGGCCACCCGAAGGCCAGTACCCCGACAAGCGAGGCGACGACCAGTGCAGCGGTGCTGCGTGGCTTCAGCCGGACCAGGTTCACGACGCACGTTCCAGCGCGGTCGCGACCTCGCCGACGGTCAGGAACGGCAACGGAGCAAGGATCTTCGCCACCTGCGGCGCAAAGGCGGGAGACCCGGCAATGACCGTCGCCGTCTCCCCGTCACTCACCAGCTCGCCCTCGGCCAGCACCAGCACCCGAGTCGCGACCTCGGCCACCATCTCCACGTCATGCGTCGACAGCACCACGGCATGACCAGCCGCGGCCAGCTCCCGCAGGATGGCCACCAGCCTGCGCTTGGCGCCGTAGTCCAGCCCGCGTGTGGGCTCGTCCAGCAACAACAGCGGGGGAGCACCACACAGTACGACGGCCAGCGCCAAGCACAGCCGTTGTCCCTCAGACAGGTCTCGCGGATGCATCCGCTCGTCGATGTCCGGAGCCAGCCGCCTCAGTAGCGCTCGGCAACTGCCCGCGGGGACGCGGAAGTCGGAGTCTGCCCCGGCGCACTCCTCGGCGACCGTGGCGGCGTACAGCAGGTCAGCAGGCTCCTGCGGGACCAGTCCAACCGCCTTGACCAGCTTGGACGGCTTCGTACGACGTGGATCGGCACCGGCGGCTTCCGCCGTACCGGACCTAACAGGGACGACTCCGACCAGGGCGTTGAGCAGCGTGGACTTGCCGGCGCCGTTGCGGCCCATCAGTGCGACGACCTCGCCGGCGTTGATGCTCAGTGACACGCCGCGCAAGGCAGTGATGTTGCCGTAGCCAACGACCAGGTCCTTGCACCGCGCCAGCTCGGCGCCCGCAACCACAGCAGGTCTCAACGGCGCCGACTCATGCAAACGGCTCCGCAACGCCACAGCCGCGCGTCGTGCGTCTCGCACGGACAGAGGGAGGGGAGACCACCCTGCAAGGCGTCCCAGCTCCACGACCGGCGGGGCGACCGGTGCAGTCACCATCTGCTCGGCCGGAAGCCCTGTAGACACAGCAGCCGAGCCGCCTGGTACTTCGACCACGCGGTCGGCGTACTGAATGACTCTCTCGAGCCGGTGCTCAGCCATCACCACGGTGACGCCCAGGTCGTGCACGAGCCGCTGCAGCGCGGCCAGCACCTCCTCGGCGGCCTGCGGGTCCAGCGCGGACGTGGGCTCATCCAGCACCAGCACAGCGGGGTGTGAGGTGAGGGCCGCGCCGATAGCGGTCCGCTGCCGCTGCCCGCCAGACAGTGAGGTCAGCGCCCGGTCCCGTACGTCGGCCAGCCCCAGCAGATCCAGCGTCTCCTCGACCCGCCGCCGCATCACGTCTGGCGCAACGCCGAGGGACTCCATGCTGTAGGCGAGTTCGTCCTCGACAGTGTCGGTGACGAAGCCGGCCATCGGGTCCTGCCCGACCATGCCGACCACATCCGCCAGATCGCGCGGCCGATACTCCCTGGTGTCCCGTCCGTTCACGAGCACACGTCCGGCGAGCGTCCCGCCGGTGAAGTGCGGCACCAGCCCGTTGATCGCGCGCAGCAACGTCGACTTGCCAGACCCGGTCCGGCCGATCACCAGCGCCAGCTCGCCCTCAGGCACGGTGAAGCTCACATCCCGCAGCGCAGGCTCAGCAGCGCCGTCGTACGTGACCGTCACCCGATCGAACTCGATCATGCGACCACCAACTCACGTCGCGGAGCTAGCGGCGGCGCAGCAGCCGCAGGAGCGAGCCCAACAAGGATGCCGATCACCGGCAGCACAGGGACCGGCGGTACGACGAGGGGCCCGGCCAGAACGAGTCCGTCGACTCCACGCACCGCTGCGGTGATCATGGCCCCGGCAGCTACAGCACCCGCGCCCACGACCAGCCACTCCGGTAGCGCCCACGGATCCGGGCGGTAGCGAGTGCGGGTCACCCGCTGGCGGCCGACACCCATCGCACCGACTGCGAGTAGTAGTCCGACAGCAAGAGTGGCCGCCGCCAAGGGGAATGCCATGGCATCGGTCAGCAACGCGTAGACACCGAGCAGGATGCCCAGCAAGCCCAGCAGTACGCACACTCCGGTGATACGGCGTTGCCGGCGTGGGACTTGCGCCGTACGGCCGTAGCCGCGGGAGTCCATCGCGGCGGCCAGCTCGACCGATCTGTCGAGTGCACCTTCCAGCACCGGCATGGCCGTCGTACGGAAGGAGCCTCGGGTGCGGCCGCGGAGGCGGCGGGCGGCGCGGATACGGCGGGCATCGGTCACCAGCTGTGGCGCGAACGTCAGCGCCACCACACAGGCCACGCCCATCTCGTAAAGGGCCCCAGGCAACGACTTGAGCAGACGGCGTGGGCTGGCCAGGGCGTTGGCCGCGCCGATGCAGCACAGCATGACTGCCAGCTGGCCACCGTCGTACAGGGCGGTGACCAGTGCCTCGGCGGTGACCTCGCCGCCGAGCTTGACCCCGTTTGCCCAGTCAGGCAAGGGGATCTGGGGCAGGGTGAACAGCACCGTGGTCCCCTGCGAGCGGGTGGACAGCAACGCCTGCAGCACCACCCGAACGCCGATGACCACCAGACCGAGTTTGAGGAACGCGGCATAGCTGTGCGCCCAGGGTGCATCGCTACGACGAGCAGACACGACGAAGCCGGTCACCGCGAGGATCAGTACGAGCAGCACCGGGTTGCGGGTCCTGCTGGCAGCCACCGCCATGCAGAGCGCCCACAGCCACCACGCCCCCGGGTGCAGACCCCGGGGGAGCGTCAGGTGATGGACGGTACGCACTTACTGACTCGACCGCCGGCGGCTCAACGCGAGACCGCCACCAGCCAGTACGACGACGACCACGGCGGCGATGATGATGCCGGTCCACGGCGCACCGCCGTCATCCTCAGACGAGGAAGAAGCGGCTGGGGAAGGCCGGGCGCTGGATCCGACAGCCGGCTTGATCTGCAGCGTCACCGGCTCGTCCGTGGCCGGGACCTTGATGTTCTTCACCGGGTCACCGCAGCCCTTGGCCGGGTAGCCGTCGATGCCGCAGGTCAGGCCCTTCTCGATCCGGACCGGCCCGACAGCCGCCAGGATCTTCGCACCGGTCGCCTTCTCGTCCGTCACCACGCAGGTGCCGGTGGCCGGCCCGGGTGTCTCACCGGACAAGGCGTCGGCCGTCGTACCCGGGTCGATGACCAGGGCCACCCGCTTCTTGCCTGTCTCGGCCGGGGTGCTGCCGCAGATCGCCTGGAAGTCGCCCGCAGCACGTGGCACCCGGGGCTTGGCGCCACCGACGGCGTACCGCCAGCCTTCCACCGCCCCGTCGGCCGGTACGACGGCGTCGGCGCCCTTCTGCGAGAAGGCCCACTGGCCTCCAGTGAATTGGTAGTAGCCCCAGAAGCGATAGCCGTCCTCGGCTTGAGCAGTGGTGGCGACGGTCCCCGCCAGCAGGAGACCCGCCAGCAGGCTGAGGACCAGTCGTACGGTCCGGTGTGCAGTCATCTCATGTCCTCGATCGGGCCACGGCCCGGTAGAGGAAGTCCCGCCTGCTTTGGCAGGGTGGGGCTCCACCCGCGGACCACGGCGGGTAGTTGAGCCTGTCTGCCTGCGTCACAGTGTTCCGGCTCGCCACCTGAGGTGGCCTACGGTTGCGGGTCAGCGCCGGACTTGGACCGGCTTCCCTGCGACACAGGAGTGGTTCAACGGCAGCCTACATACAAAGGCCGTGTCTGATGGTCCCCCGCCTACTGCGCGGGACCATCAGACACGGCCTCGGAGCCCGCACGGCGTCGTACGGGCTCCAAGCGACAGGCTGCTTTACTCCTGGGCGGCGAGGCTCATCGGGCCGTAGACCTCGCGGCCGTCCTCGAGCAGGTACACCTGGCCGACGCCGCGGTCGGCCAGGTCGCGCCAGCTCTCGCCCAGCCAGCTCTCCGCGTCACCCTGGGCGGAGAACTCGGCGCCGCCGACCTCACCTGGGTCGACCAGCGCACCGGAAGCGGTCTCGAACCGCCAGCTCCAGCTCATGAGCCCGGCCGGGTCTGCGGAGCGTTCTGCTCGGTCTTGGCCGGGTCGCGCTCGACCACGCTGCCCAGCACCTCGTCGATCTGCTTCAGCAGACCTTCCTCGAGCTTGACACCAGCCGCCTTCACGTTCTCGACCACCTGCTCGGGCCGGGAGGCGCCGATGATGGCCGAGGAGACGTTCGGGTTCTGCAGCACCCACGCGACGGCGAGCTGGGCCAGCGAGAGGCCTGCCTCGTCCGCGATCGGCTTCAGCTCCTGCACCCGGTTCAGTACGTCGTCGGTGAGGAACCGCTTGACGAAGTTCGACCCGTTCGCGTCGGTCGCGCGGGAGCCCTCCGGCGGCTGCTGGCCCGGCAGGTACTTGCCCGTCAGCACACCCTGCGCGATCGGCGAGAACACCACCTGGCCGATGCCGAGCTCCTCCGATGCCGGCACCACCTCGGCCTCGATCACCCGCCAGAGCATGCTGTATTGCGGCTGGTTCGAGACGAACGGGATGCGCAGCTCGCGGGCCAGCCGGTGGCCCTCCTGCAACTGCTCCGCGGTCCACTCCGACACGCCGATGTAGAGCGCCTTGCCGGCCCGGACGACGTCGGCGAAGGCCTCCATCGTCTCTTCCAGCGGCGTCTCGGTGTCGTACCGGTGCGCCTGGTAGACGTCCACGTAGTCGGTCTTCAGCCGCCGCAGCGAACCGTTGATCGACTCGTGGATGTGCTTGCGGGACAGGCCGACGTCGTTCGGTCCGCCCGGGCCGGTCGGCCAGTAGACCTTGGTGAGGATCTCCAGCGACTCGCGCCGCTCACCCTCCAGAGCCTCGCCGAGGACCGATTCGGCCTTGGTGTTGGCGTAGACGTCGGCGGTGTCGAACGTGGTGATGCCGGCGTCCAGCGCCGCCCGCACACACGCCTTGGCCTGATCGTTCTCCACCTGGGATCCGTGCGTGAGCCAGTTCCCGTACGAGATCTCGCTGACCTTCAAACCACTGTTGCCGAGATAGCGGAAGTCCATACCCCGACCCTACTGCCTGCGCTCAGCTCGGCTTCTCGCCGCGTTTCACCATCGGCTTGGGCATGCGCCAGCGGCGCATCTGCATCGTCCGCCGGACCGCGTAGAACCCGAGCCCCTTGAGCGGGTCGTTCGGGAACTTCCGGGCCGCGGCCCGCTTCAGCCCCCAGGTCAGCAGGAACCAGTCGGCCGCGATCGCCAGGATCATCACCAGGAAGAGCAGGTTGACCGCGCCGGCCAGCCAGAGGAACTGGGCCGAGAAGACCACGCCGACCAGGGACACCACCAGCAGGACCGGCAGCGCGAACTCCATCACCGACCAGCGGGCGTCCACATAGTCCCGGGCGAACCGCCGGACCGGGCCCTTCTCCGCGGCCGGCAGGTACCGGTCGTCGCCTGTGCGCATCGCGTCCTGCATCTTGGCCCGCTCGATCCGGACCTTCTCCCGGCGGACCGCCGCCGCCTCCTTGCGGTTGCGCGGCTGCTTGAAAGTGGCCTTGCGGGCCGCCTCCGCCTCCTTGCGGGTCGGCGTGGGGCGTCCCTTCCCGCCCGGCTTCGCCTGGGGTTCGGCGGGTACGGTGGTAGCTGTCTCAGACTTGGTACGACGGAACACGGGGTCTGAACCTCATTCGGCAGGGCAGGGTCGCGCCTCGGGGTGGTCCCCGGACTTGGAGACCACTTTATCCGGGCCGGTCCTGATGGTGTGGTGACCTGCAGGGACATAGGGTGGTTGGCACGCACGCCGGGTCGACGCCGGCACAGAAGGGGTACTGATATCGATGAGCATCTTCAAGCGGGTCTCGACGATCTTCAAGGCCAAGGCGAACTCCGCGCTGGACAAGGCCGAGGATCCTCGCGAAACCCTTGACTACTCGTACCAGAAGCAGCTCGAACTGCTGCAGAAGGTGCGGCGGGGCGTGGCCGACGTGGCTACCAGCCGGAAGCGGGTCGAACTGCAGGCGTCACAGCTGCAGTCCCAGTCGCAGAAGCTGCAGGACCAGGCCCAGAAGGCGCTCTCGATGGGCCGTGAGGACCTGGCCCGGGAAGCCCTGACCCGCAAGTCCGCGCTGCAGGGCCAGATCGAGGACCTGCAGACCCAGCACGCCCAGCTGCAGGGTGAGGAGGAGAAGCTGACGCTGGCCTCCCAGCGGCTGCAGGCCAAGGTCGAGTCGTTCCGGACCCGCAAGGAGACGATCAAGGCGACGTACACCGCGGCCGAGGCGCAGACCCGGATCAACGAGGCCTTCTCCGGCATCTCCGAGGAGATGAGCGACGTCGGCCTGGCGGTCCAGCGGGCCGAGGACAAGACCCAGCAGATGCAGGCCCGGGCAGGCGCGATCGACGAGCTGCTCGCCTCCGGCGCGCTCGACGACGCCACCGGCACCAGCAAGGACAGCATCACCCTGGAGCTGGAGCGGATGTCGTCCGGCTCCGACGTGGAGAACGAGCTGGCCGCGATGAAGGCCCAGCTGTCCGGCGGCAGCGCGCCGAAGGAGCTGTCCGGCGACAACACGACCCCCGCCCAGCAACCCGCCCAGCCAGTTCAGCAGCCGGCCGCGGAGCCGGTGCGACCTCAGGACGGAGACGTTCGATGATCGTTCGCATCATGGGTGAGGGCCAGTGGCGACTGGCCGACGAGCAGCTCGACCAGCTCAACGCGGTCGACACCGAGCTGGAGAAGGCTGTCTCGGCCGGCGACGAGGACGGCTTCCGTACGTCGTTCGACGCGCTGCTCACCTTCGTCCGGTCCGGCCAGAAGGTGCCGGACGACGAGCTGCACGACTCCGACGCGATCCTGCCGCCGGGCGACAGCACCCTGGCCGAGATGCGCGAGCTGATCAGCGGCGACGGGCTGATCGCCGGCTGATCACCTGCCGTAGCCGTTTCGAGAACCCCGGGGCCTGAAATCAGGCCCTGGGGTTCTTTGTCTGGCAATCCGGTTGCCCGGCGGTAAACACTCCCGCCCAGTGCTGTTGCAGGCGGCATTCCCTTGGTACTCTCTGGATCACGCCGTTGTGGGGGCGGCGTTCACCGAGGTCCGTGACGGGGAGTGGGTTGGTCACGGGCGTCGCTTTTCACCTGTGGGGGGTGACAGTGCGTGACTGAATTCGTCATGTCCGAAGAGGTAGCCGATTCGGCTGATCTTCGGCCGGCGCCGTCTGGAGAACGTCGTCGGCCGGTCTGGGTGGTACCGGACGAAGTCCCGGCGATCGTGCCGCGTTCGGCCCGGTTCACCGAGGCGCGGTGGGTGTCGAAGTACCGGTGGGCAGCGCTCGCCGCCGACGTCCTCGCCGCGCTCGTCGGTGGGACCCTGGCTCTCGTGGCCCGGTTCGGCGCCCAGATCAACGTCGGCTACATCCTGCTCGGTGCCGTCCTGCCAGTCGCTTGGCTGGCCTGTGTGGCGCTGGAGCGGGGCTATGAGACCCGGTACTTCGGGACCGGGCCGGAGGAATTCCGTTCGATCATCCGGGCCGCGGTGGCGTTGACCGCGCTGGTCGCGATCACGTCGTACGCGGTCAAGCTGGAAGTCGCCCGTGGTTTCGTCGTACTCGCGGTGCCGATGACCTGCCTGGCGGCGATGGTCGCCCGCTGGTTGCTGCACCGCAGCATCTCCTGGCGGCGGTTCGCCGGGCGGTGCATGCGCCGGGTACTCGTTGTCGGACGCAACGACCAGGTGACCACGCTGCGGCGGCACCTGGAGGAGCGGCCGGCCGACGGCTACGTCGTGGTGGCGAACTGCCTGCCGCGCGGGGACTCCTTCGAGGAGCCCGAGCCGGAACGGCTGGGCCGGACCGAGATGGACATCCTGGCCGCGGTCGACCAGTACGACGTCGACGTCGTCGCGGTGGCCACCGATCCGGAACTGGCCGGGCACTCGCTGCGCAAGCTGTCCTGGGCGCTCGAACAGCGCGGCGTCGACCTGATCGTGTCGCCGGGCATCGTCGAGGTGGCCGGCCCACGGATCTCGATCCGCCCGGTCGCCGGCCTGTCGCTCCTGCACCTGGAGCGGCCGTCGGTCAGCGGCGGACCACACCTGCTGAAGAGCATCTTCGACCGGGTGGTCGGTTGCCTGCTGCTGCTCGGTGTCTCGCCGATCCTGCTCATCGCCGCGCTGCTGGTGAAGGTCAGCAGCCGGGGTCCGGTGCTGTTCCGGCAGACCCGGGTGGGCCGTGGCGGGGAACTGTTCCAGATGCTGAAGTTCCGCACGATGGTGGCCGACGCCGAGGCACGCAAGGCGGAACTGCACGCGCTGAACGAAGGCAACGGAGTGCTGTTCAAGCTCCGCGACGATCCGCGGGTGACCCGGGTCGGCAAGTACTTGCGGCGTTTCTCGATCGACGAGCTGCCACAACTGGTGAACGTGCTCCGGGGGGACATGTCACTGGTCGGGCCGCGGCCACCACTGCCGGCGGAGGTGGCGCGGTACGCCATCGACGACGCGCGGCGGATGCTCGTGAAGCCCGGACTGACCGGCCTCTGGCAGGTCAGCGGTCGCAGCGACCTGACCTGGGAAGAGTCGATGCGGCTCGACCTGCGCTACGCGGACAACTGGTCGATCGCACTCGACCTGCTCATTTTGTGGAAGACCGCGCGCGCCGTGCTCGGCCGTGACGGCGCTTACTGACACACACCACTTTCCTTTCTGCCTGTTCACAACCAGTGGTGTATTCCCGAGGGGGGAATCGATATGTTGCAGCAACTCAGTGCTCCAACGAGCGCTGACGACACTGTGCCAGACGAAATTGGGCCGGTTCGCTCCGAGGCCGCGAACCTCGTCATCCAGGCAGCCGCCGGTGACCCGGGGGCCTGGAGCCGGCTGGTCGATCACTACGCACGGCTCGTCTGGGCCGTCACCCGGAGCTTCCGGCTCTCCGACAGCGACGCCGCCGACGTCTCCCAGATGGTCTGGTTGCGGTTGCTCGAGCACATCCACCGGGTCGACCCCGAGCGGGTCGGTGCCTGGCTGGTCACCACCACCCGGCGGGAATGCCTGCGGGTGCTTGCCTTCCGCAAGCGTGTGCTGCTCACCTACGAGTCCACCGCCTTCGAGGACGTGGCGGGTGAGCAGCCGGAGCTGGACGCCGAGATGCTCGCCGACGAGCGGGCGGTCGACGTACGGCGTGCGCTCGAGAGCCTGCCGGATCGGTGGCAGCAGCTGATGGGCATGCTGATGGCCGATCCGCCCGCGCCGTACGCCGAGATCTCCGCGACCATCGGCATCCCGATCGGCAGTATCGGCCCGATCCGGGGTCGCTGCCTGGAGAAGCTCAGACTGCTGCTTGCCTCCTGAGGCAGCAGGCAACCGGCCGGTCCGGCGCATGGATCAGAGCATGATCCACGCGGTTCGGACCGGCCGTTGTGTCGTGCCCGGCCACCTGAGCAGGAAGCTCACCAGCCTGGCCGCCAATGGGTCGTCGGCGCCGCGGGACTCGACCATCACCGGACCGGCGGGGGAGACCCGCAGCTCGATCGTCAGTTTGTCCTGCCCGTGGACGTCGACATCCAGCGTGACTCCGTGGCCGGCGAACCGCAGCCGCCGTACGTCCCGGGCGCTGTCCGGCGCGTCGACCAGGCTGTCGAAGACCACGTCGAGCACGTCGAGATTCCGTTCGTGCCGCCCGAACGCGGCGTAGCCGACCGAGCGGAGCAGTGCGATCTGCTCCCCGCCGGCACGCTCAGGAGGCCCGATCATCGCACTCAGCGCCCTTGCACCTTGATCACACTGTCACGGTCCTGGTCGTACGGCGCACCCTGCCAGGACGGCCAGTTCACGCTGCTGCCCTGCTCGTGCACGATGAAGTTCCACGGCCCGCGGTAGGTGTTGTCGAAGAACTTGTTGTTCTGCTTGAAGGTGATCGCGTCCTGCACCTTCCGCTCCGTGTACGGCGACCAGTCCGGGTACGTGCCCCAGTTGGCGAAGATCCCGTTGAAGCCGCAGCCGCTCCGGGTCGCACAGGTCTTGCCGATCTTGTTCGGGTCGAGGCTGAACACGTTGTCGTGGACCTGCACGTTCTGCGTCTTCCACCGGCAGTCGCTCAGGTAGGGCTGACTCTTGATGTTGTCGCGGTTGCAGGTCTCGATGGTGACCACACTCGGGTTCACCAGCGTGCCGGAGCCCGAGCTGGTGTTGGCCGGGGAGCCGGCGAACCGGTCGGCGTTCTCCCACAGGATCACGCCGGCCCAGTTGTCGGTGAAGGCGTTGTCGCTGATCTCGAAGGTCCGGTTGAATGTCCCGGGCACCCGCTTGTCGCTGCCGGACTCCGAGATGTAGACCGCCCCCGTCGGAAAGCCGTCGTTCTTCGGGCCTTTGCCGAGTCCGTTGCGGACGAAGGTGTTGCCCCGGATGGAGGCGTTGTAGCTGATCTCGTAGACGATGCCCTCGGCGGAGTTGCCCGAGATGTAGTTGCCCTCGATGGCGAACGCGGTGTTGTTGGTGTCGGCCCACATCCCGGCGCCATGGTTGTCGTGGATCCAGTTGCCGCGGACCACCGCCCCGGACACCGCCCAGAACTTTCCGCCACCCGTGCAGCCGCAGCCGGGCCGGATGGTCTCCCAGTCGTCGGTGTTGTTGCCGGTGATCTCGTTGCGTTCGATCACCACACTCGACACCCTGCCCGGGTTGTAGGCGCTGAACCCGTACTGGCCGTTGTCCTGCAGGCAGTTGCCGCGGACAACGTTCTTGGTTCCGACCATCAGGCCGGCGCCGGAGTTGTCCCGGATGGTGTTGGCCTCGATGGTCCACTCGGGGGAGGCGTTGTGGTTCACCACGCCCTCGTCATTGGTGCCGCGCGGGCGGCCGAAGTTCTGGATCGTCAGGCCCTTGATGGTGACGCCGGCGGAGTAGCCGGTGAAGGCGTAGCGGTTGCTGTGCGCACCATCGAGCACCGCGCCGGGAGCGCCGAGGTAGGTGTTGCCCCGCTTGGGGATCACCTGTACGTACTCCCCGCCGCCGAGTTTGTGCGTGCCGGAGGTCAGCCAGAAGGTCGTGCCGGCCGGGCTCTTGGCGGTGAGGTCCCGCAGGTTCTGTGCGGGGCTGACGGTAACCGCACCAGCCGGAGCGGTCGCCGGTCCGGCCAGAGCCGTGGTGTTACCGCAGATCTTGGCCGGCGGAGCGGTCGGCGCCTGGACTGCCACCGACGTGGGCGTCGGACTCGTGCTGGTCTGTGGCTCCGACACCGGTTGCCCGTCGGCTGTCACGACGTAAGTGAGCACGGCAAGGACGCCGGCGAGCACGATCGCACCGGCGGCGACGAACGCACGCCGGCCGCGATACCACGCGGATCCCCGACCTTTGGCCGGTGGGGACGGATCGCGTTGTTCCATGGCACTTCCTTCTGGGGGGCAGTGGTCTCGGCTAGCTGACGACCGATTGGCGGGCGGCGAACCGGTAGATGTCGAGCAGCTGCTCGAGATTGCGGTGGGGGTCGTGCTTCTTCTCGTACGTCGTACGGGCGTTGCGGCCGAGCTCGTCGTACTTGGCGGGGGACGCGTCGACGTCAAGCAGCAGCTTGGCCAGCGCGTCCGGCCGGCCCGGATCGAACAACGCTCCGTCGACGCCGTCGGTTACGAGCTCCGGGAACGAACCGTGGGCGGCGGCGAGCAGCGGCACCCCGACCGCCATCGCCTCGACCACGACCAGCCCGAACGTCTCCTGCCACTCCGACGGCAGAACGACCGCGCGGGACCGGCCGATCAGGTCGAAGACCTCCTGCTTGCTCATCAGCCCGCGGAGCTCGACGGACGGCCGCTCGGCCGCCCAGGCGGTCACCTCGTCCTCCAACGGACCACCGCCGGCGATGACCAGCTTGAGCGCGTCGTCGCCCGCGATCGCGCGGTAAGCGTCCCAGCCCCTCATCAGCAGTGGTGCGCCCTTGGCCGCGTCCAGCCGGCCGACGTACGTCACCTGTCGTTGCCTCTGGCCCCCGATCGGGCCGTCGTACGGGACGTAGTTGTAGCGGACGAAGCTGCGGTCCGGGTCGAACCGCATCCCGGCCAGCAGGCTGCGCTGTGACTCGGAGACGAAGATGTACGCCGACACCAGGTTGCGCCAGCTCCGCCGGTGGGTCCGGGTGTTCAGCACGGTCGTCGCGGTGGCCAGCGTGGAACCGCGGTAGCAGCGGTGGATCACACCTGACGTCGGGTTACCTCCGGCGCAGTCGTGACACAGGTTGCCGTCGCGGAAGAAGTCACCGCTGGCGCAGAGCAGCTTGTAGTTGTGCAGCGTGATCACGACCGGCACACCCGCGTCGCGGCACGCGTACAGCACCGACGGGCTCAGCACCGGGAAGGTGTTGTGCACATGGACGACGTCCGGACGGAACCGCTCGAGGGTCGCGACGAGATCCCGTTTGGCGGCGGGGTTCCAGACCACCCGGGCCGGCAGGGTGGCCTTCTTCCAGGCCGGCCAGTCCTCGATCTCGTCGCTGTGCCGCTCGAACGTCTCGACCTCGTGGCCGAGCGCCGCCAGCGCCTCGCCTTCCTGGTCGACGACCCGGTTCTCGCCGCTCGGCGCGGTGGACCGGTATCGGTTGTGCACCAGCAAGATCTTCATCGGATTCCTTCCCGGGGAGCGCGCGAGTACACCAGCGACGCGGCCAGGGTCAGTTCGAGCAGGTACGGCGAGGCCTCGCTCAGCCCGCTCTCGGTGAACGACGCGACCACGCAGTAGGCGACCAGGAACAGTGCCAGGGCCCGGCGTGGACCTTGCGGCTGGAAGAACAGGGCGACGATCAGCACGAACAGCACCATCGCGATGTTGATCGCCATGCCGATCAGACCGACGTCGTGGTATGTGCCGAGCCAGTTGCTGTCGATGGGCAGGCCGTTGAAGGATTTGTTCGACAGGCCGAAACCGAACAGCGTCTCCCAGGTCGAGCGCGGCTGGGCCAGGATCGCGTCCCAGACCCGGGTCCGGCCGGTCAACTCGGTGACCTCGGTCGTGTCCTGACCGCGGGCCAGCCAGGTGCTCACCACCGATCCGGCGGCGAGTGCGCCGACGGAGAAGAAGACCAGGCCGAACGCGAACGTCTTGCGGACCCGGCGGCGTGCGGTGAACAGGCTCATGCCGGCGATCAGGACGCCGATCAGCATCGCGACCAACGCCGTCCGGGTATGGGTCAGCAGCAGGACGGGTATGGCCCCGACGACACTGATGAGCGCCACTCCCTTTGGGAGCAGCCCGGCCATCCACAGCACCGTCGTCAGACCGATCGCCACCGCCGCGTAGTGACCGACCTGCGTTGGCGGGATCGGCCACAAGATGCCGTACAGCCGGTCCTCGGTCAGGGCGAGCCCGGGTGCGGCGAACAGTCCGAGAACGACGGAACCGAGCACGATCCACAGGAACATCAGGTGGGTCCGGACCAGGAGCAGATCGCGCCTGGTCCACCACGGCGTCAGCAACCACAGCACCATGACGAACAGGAACAGCCGCCCGGACCGGTACAGCGCACCGAACAGGAACTCGGCCCGCAGGCTCGACGCCAGTGCCTCGGTCGCCAGCAGCGTGGCGAGGAAGATGAACACAGAAGGCCGGATCCTGGTCGGCCGGTTCACCGTCAGCACCAGCACGGCGGCGACCAGGAGCGAGCCTTGGGCGATCAGCTTTCCGATGGGCCCTGGGATCGGGATGATGTGCGGCGCCTCGGGGAAGAACGTCAGAACGTTCAGCAGCAGACAGCCCCAGACCAGCTGCACCCGCCGGCGGCGCCGGCGCTCAGGCGACACAACGCGCCGGCCGGGCCGGTCGTTGATCCGCCTGAGCACCTGAACACCACTCATCGGCCGAACATCTCCACGTCGAGGGTGCGGGACGAGGCTTCCGCCTCGGTGACGCCGACGCCCTCGTCGGTCCGGTCCGCGTTCAGTACGACGGCCGTGTCGATCTCGAGGCCCGCCAGTCGAACCATGTCGCCGGTGGCCCGGACCTTGGTGGTCGTCGACCGTCCGGCGGTGACCACGACAGCAGCCCGGGCAGCCCAGGTGCCGAGGTGGTCGGCACCGAGCGCCGGCGACAGCGTGGCCAGCGACAGTACGACGTCCGCGACGTCCCAGGCGGCGTCGAGGGCGACGTCACCAGTGCCACCCGCGCGGTTGTTCTCCCGCAGCCGCAGGTAGGCACCCTCGGCCGGACCGGCCTCCGGGTTCGGCAGGTGCACAGTGATCCGGCGCCCGGGCTCGCTGAACCGCGAGTCCCGGGTGCCGAGCTCCCGCACGCCGAGCTTCGCAGCCAGGATGCCTGTCTCGGTCAGGTCGACGGCCAGGACGTTTTTGCCGTCCTCGGCCAGTAAGTAGGCCAGCGAGGCGACCGCGATCGCGCAGGTCCGGACGTCGTCGACGCTGACAACGACCAGTGCGGGCGTCGGCCGCTTGGCCCAGACGATGCGCTGATCCAGGTGCCGCACCATCAATTCGATCTCTGGATGGTGCTGCTCGTGCTGGCGCAGCCGTCGCAGGAACGGCAGCCACTGCCAGCGTGGCGGCCGCCCGGTGCTGAGCCGGACCCGCGCGTTCAGCGTGTGGGCGATGTCCTGCCGCTTCCACAGCCGGTCTGAGATCAAGGCCCGGACGATGACGAACCCGAGGCCGAGGAAGAGCCCGGCGATCATCCCGGTGCCGGCCGCGATCACCAGCGTCCGCTTGGCGGAGACCAGGACCGGCGCCGGCTGATCGAGGATCCGGCTGCTGTTCATCTTCGATGCCGACGTGTCCAGGTCCAGCCGTTGCTGCCGGAGGTACAACATCTTGTCCCGGTCGGCGTTGAGCTTCTTCATCTCCGGACTGTTGGGGTGCTTCGGATCGTCCGGATTGTCCCCGGCGGCACGGACTGCTTGTTCAGCGACGCTCACATCGTCCACCGCGGCGTTGTAGTCCCGCACCAAGGGGGCCACCTGCAGCGCGATCTGCTCCTTGCGGAAGACTAGATAGGTCTGCGCCACCGTCGTAGCCAGCTTGTTGGCCTCGTCAGTCGTCTTGGCGCTCGCCTGGATCTCCAGCACGCGGTCGGTCAGCGGGGTCGCGGTGTACCTCTCGAGCAGGGCGTCCGGTGTGTCCGGCAGCTTCAGCAGCTTGATCGCCCGCTCTGCGACGGTACGGGTGGTCGCAAGGCTCACCTCGGTCTCCATCGCCTTGGTCGGGTCCTCACCTTCGCGGGTGGTGATCAGCAGCCGGGCTGACGACGTGTGCGCCGTCGGCAGCAGGACGATCGATGCCAGGCCGAGGGTCAGTCCAGCGATCGCGAGTACCAGCCAGATCCGCAGGTGTCGCCGGATTGCGTCGCGCAGGAACCGGAAGGTAACGAGGCTGTCCGGCGGGTACGCCGGCGACGGCTCGTCGGCGAACAGGTCGTCGTCATCGTCGAGCCAGGTCTTCGCGTCGCCCATCGGTTCGGAATACGGTTGGTTGCTCATCGGGTCCGCCTCGCTGTGCCGGTGAGTAGCGTGGGCAGGCGCGAGCTGGAGCGCCGCTGCGACTGCGAGACCCGGCCGATGGTGCGGTCGGACGGATCGGGATCGGTGACGACCAGGCCGTCGATGGTGCGGTCGTCCGCGGCGGCGGCGACCGCGAGCCGGGCCAGCTCTTCCGCGGTCACCACGCCGGCCGACAGGGCGACGATCGTGCTGGTCGTCCGGGTGGCGCCGTCGAGGCGAGGCGCGTCCTTGTCGACGACGACCAGATGGATGTCCAGGGCGGCCGATCCGAGCGGGCGATCGGAGTGGTTGTCGACCACGATCGAGGTGGAGATTCCGATCGACGAGGCGAATGCGGCGAGCTGCGGACCGAGCGGAAGGGCCTTCTCGTCGTCGCTGAACGAGAGGACGGTCAACGATCGCGGCGAGCCGCCCTTCACGTCCAGGTTCAGGTTGTGCAGCGTCTTGCGCAGGCTCCACGCGTCCACAGCGGTCGGCGCATAGCGCTGGAGCAACTGAGCCCAGTCGGACGGGTCGTCCGCCTGGTACGACGACACCGACGCCAGCACCGGGATCCCGACGGCATCGGCGACCTCGTCCCGCAGTCGCAGCCGGCGGTCGCCGCGAGCCCTGGCCAGCACGCCGATCGCGGCCGCGATGGCAGCCAGCAGCGCTCCGAGCCCGCCGTAGATCCCGAGGTGGATGAACATGTTGCCGCCGCGCGCGGTGGTGGCCGGCTCCAGCACCCTGGCGCCGACCTTCCTGCCGAGGTCGCCGGGAAGCTTCTGAGCGGTGGTGACGAAGACCAGGTAGACCTCCGAGACGGCGTTGGCCAGCCGCATCGCCTGCGCCGGGGTGGTGCCCTTGGCGTCGATCCTGATGACGTCGTCGGTGACCGCGGTGACCTTGACCCGGCTGCGGACCTCCTCGGTGCCCAGCGCGGGGGAGAGGTTCTGCCCGGCGCTCCTGAGCACGGGGCCGCTCTCGGCGATGAAGACCTGCGTCTCGATACTCTGCGTGCCGGTCGCCTTGTCCGGTTCGGCCGACGACGGCGGTGGCAGCACCACCATCGACGTGGCCGTGTGCATCGGCGGTTGCCAGTACGCGTAGGCCATCCCGCTGACCAGGCCGATCGCCGCGATCGCAGCGATCAGGAGGCTGTCCCGCCGGACGGCTCGCCAAGCCTTCTTGACGTCGAGCTGCTGTGCGCTCACAGGACCCCTCCAGTTCGGCACTAATGGTTCGGAGTAATAGAGGGCCTTGACCGGTGGGTGATACAGCCGGGCTCCGGTCAGGACCGGAATCTGAACGTGCTGACCGCGGGGGAGCCGGGTTCGAGCGTGCCAATGCCTACCAGCGTCGTGATCGGCACCTTGTGGCCGAAACGCGGGGAGTACCAGCCCAGCAGCGGACCGTCGCCTCCCCGGTGCGTGGTCCAGGTCAACCCGGTTGGTAGTTCGACGATCGCCGTACCGTTCGGCCACTTGAGGCGACCGGTCGTGCCGTCCAGGTCGACGGCGACGTCGGGGCCGAGATGCCAAGCCAGGCGTACGGCGGCAGTGGCGTCGAGCTGGTCCTCCACCCGCAGTACGCCGTGATCGAGTACGGCGGTCCGCCGGTGAGTGACTGGTGCGTCGCCGGTTTGGTAGCCATCGTGTTCGGCTTCCCAGGTCTGGGTGTCACCGTCGACGGCATAGCGCCTTACGTGGCCGGTCGCGCCGCGCAGCCACAGGAACGGGCCGCCCCAGACGGACTGCTCGGCACCGGCGACCTCGAGCGTGTTGTGGCCGATGGTCGAGCGGAAGTAGTTCCGCCACTCCTCTTCGCCGTGATAGCAGTACGTGCCCGGGTCGGCGAGGATGTCGACGCCGCCGACGCGGACCTCAAGGGAGAGCGCGTCGCAATGCGCATGCGCTGCGATCGAAAGGAATCCGTGTGGTCCGGCATCCGCCCGGCACCAGATCTCCGGCCCGCTGTCATGGCTCCGCAGGACCGTGATCCCCGCGTCGGCGAAGTGCGAAGGCCGCTCTGCCGGACGTTCAGGCTGAGTGCCGTTGATCAGCGACCCGGCCAGTACGGCGGTAGTTGTCGGCGGAGTGGGCGGCCACCACGACGCTGGACCGACGACTGCCGCGCCGAGCGACAGGAATCCGGCCCAGCTGTGGACATTCGGCGGATCGAGGACGAGCACCATGCCTTCGTCGTCGTCGCCTTGGCGAGGCGGTCGCAGCGTCTCGTCGACTATCGCCGCCGCATGATCGACCGTCCGGGTCAGCAGCGACCAGGTCTGCTCGCTCAACGGATGACCGGCGTTGTCCGCTTCGACAGCGGCGTACAGGCCGAGCTCGGAGACGAAGCGGTGATAGTCGGTCGCCAGTTCGCGGTTGACGCCGGAGGGGAAGGTGTTCGCGTCCAGTTCCTTCTCGAGGAGTGCGGCCGCGTCGGCGCGCCATCTCGAGCTCTGGCTGAACCACGGGAACGCGCAGGCCCCCACGAGTTGGCCGGCCGCCTCGGCGATCACGTGGTTGTTGGCCGACGAACCGTGGCTGCGAAAGGCGGCCAGGTAGCGCTGGTGCCAGTAGATCTGCCGCAGCGCGAGCTCGTTGTGCTCGAAGAGTTCGATGATCTCGGGCCAGTCGTTCAGCAGCCGCCGGATCCAGGTCCAGCTGATCAGCCGGATGCCGATCTCGATCCCGCTGGCCCAGTGCACTCCGGACAGGAACGGGTTGGACCGCCACCAGTCGTTCAGGTGGTCCGCGACCCGATCGGCGTACGCGTCGTCATGGGTCACGTACCAGGCCGCGGCCAGCTGGGTCAGGTGGTGGTGCCGGGACAACTCCCAGACCTGCTTGATGTTCCCGACCAGCTCCTCGTTGCGATGGTTCAGCCGGAACGTGTACTGCGCCGGGTCGGAACGCCGGCCGGTGACCGGGTCGCGAAACCAGTCCGGCGACCGCAGATCGGTCCGCTCGACGCCGAGCACCTCGAGCTTCCCGGCCAGGATCGCGTCGGCCGTCGTGATGACCGCCTTCCGCGCTTCCTCCGGTACGGCGTCCGCGGTGTGCGGCGGCAGGATCGTGCTGAAGGTCAGCTCGCCACGCCTGGTCGACGGTGCCGGGCCGTCCTCGCCGGGCTTGACCTGCTGGTAGGCCCAGGCAGTACGTCGTACGTGGTCGCCGGTGCGCAGGACCAGCTCGGTGGGGGACATCCGCCGCAGGCGACGGACGTACCACCCGAGGGGCTGGCGGCTCACACCTTCTCCGGTTTGCCGGTGGCGAGGCTCCGATCCACGGCGATGGTCGCGCGGGTGGTGGCGATCAGGGAGTCGAACGCGATCGGCATCGGGCCGCCGGACTTCACCGCCGCGACGAACCGCTCGAGCTCGACCCGCTGGCCCTTGTCGATACTGCGGGCCTTCCGCGTCGACGGGCGCCGGCCGGTCCACACCGAGGCCTGCTGGAAGTTGTCCAGCCGGCCGTTGCGGCCGCCACCGGTGATGTCGAGCGTCTCCTTCGGGAACCGCGCGTTGCCGCCGCCGACGTAGCTGATCGTGCCGACCGAGCCGTTGGCGAACCGGAGGCTGATGATCACGTCACCGGCGTCCGGGCCAGGTACGGCGTACACCTCGGTGGGCGGGCTGTCGAGCCACCAGCTCAAGGTGTCGATGAAGTGGCCACCCTCGCCGGCGAACCGGCTGCCTTCCTTGTCCTGGTCGAGGTACCAGCTGGACGGATCCAGCCGGCCCGCGTTCACCAGGTACCGCGCCGAGGACCCGCCGCCAGGATTGCCGAAGCGGTCGCGCAGATCGGTCAGCAGCGGCGCGAACCGCCGGTTGAACCCGACCATCAGCCGGTTGTTGCCGGTGGCATCCGCGGTGGCGACGATCCGGTCGAGATCCTCGTCGGTGAGCGCCAGCGGCTTCTCGACGAACACCGCCTTCCCGGACTCCAGCGCCCGGCAGGCGAGCTCGGCGTGCGTGCTGTGCCGAGTCACCACGAACACAGCGTCCAGAGACTCGTCCGTGAGTACGGCGTTGGCGTCGGTCGAGATGTTCTCGAACCCGAACCGTCGTTGTGCATTGGCAGCCGACAACGACTTGTTGGTCGCCACATGCGCCAGTACGGCGCCCTCGTTCTTCTGCAGGTGCGGCAGAAGCATGCTCGAGGCATAGTTCCCCGCCCCGATGAACCCAAGCCTTGCCGCACCAGCTGTTGCCTTCGCGGTCCGCTCAACCCGTGGAGCCGGCTGCACCTTCTCTTCCCGCGGCACGTCCGGGTACTCGAAGAGGAAGCCGACTCCGGGGAGGACGCCCGAGGAGAGCTGTTGGTAGACGTCGGTGGCGTCGGCGATCGGGAAGGTGTGGGCGATCAACGAGCCCACGTCGATCTGTTCGCGGGCGATCAGGTCGATGAAGCATTCGAGGTTGCGGCGTTCGGTCCAGCGGACGTAGCCGGCCGGGTAGTCGATACCCTCCAGCTCGTAGCGGTCGTCGTACCGGCCCGGCCCGTAGGAGCGGGAGAAGCGGACGTCCAGCTCCTTGTCGTAGTACGCGTTCCAGGGCAGGTCGAGCCTGGTCTTGCCGATGTCGACGACCCGGGCGCGGTCGCGAGCGAGCCGCGCGGCCGTCTCGACCGGACCGTTGGAATGACCGCCGGCGGCGAGCAGGATGTGGTCGGCTCCGAGCCCGTTCGATGCCTCCAGCAACGACCGCTCCAGCACCGCGATCCCGGCCTCATCGGCCGACGAGCAGTGCAACGCGCCCGCCTTCTCCGCCATCCGGCACCGATCCTCGACCGTGTCGATGCCGAACACCCGTACCCCGGCCGCAACCAGCAGCCGTACGACGAGTTGCCCGACCAGACCGAGCCCGATCACCACCGCGGTCTCGCCGAGCTGCACCTCCGCCTGCCGCACACCCTGCATCGCGATGGCACCAACAGTCGAGAACGCCGCCTGCTCCGCCGGTACGCCGTCCGGCACCGGAACACACAGGTTGATCGGGATCCAGTTGTACTCCGCGTGCAGCGCGAACTCGTTGCCCGCGGCAGCGACCAGCTGCCCGACACTGAACTCCTCGGCCCCGGCGCCCACCTCGACCACGACACCGCACAGCGAGTAACCCAGCGGCGTGTACGAGTCGAGCTTGTTCATCACCTTCTTGTAGGTGTTGACGGCACCCTGCTGAACCACCGAGTCCAGCACCTTCTTCACCTGGTCCGGCCGGGCCTTCGCCTTGCCGATCAGCGACAGTCGCGCCTCGCCGACCTTCATCAACTCGGTGCCGGTGGAGATGAGCGAGTAGAGGGAGCGCACCAGCACCCCACCGGGCGCGCATCCCGGTGGCGGCACGTCGAGCACACTGAGCTCGCCGGACTTGTAGTTCTGTGCAACCTGTTTCATGCCAGTCCTTCAGAGAGAGAAGAGTCTTCACAAAGAAGTGGTCGTCACGCCCAAGGACCGCATGTGCCGGGTCCAGGTCTCCAGCGTCAGCAACTGCCAGATCTGCTTCGAGTAGTCCTCGCGCCCGGCCCGCTCGTCGTCGACCAGCCGCTGCACCGACTCCTGCCGCAGGAAGCCGCTGCCGACCAGCTCGCCCCGCAGCAGTACGTCGTCCACGAGTTCGCGCAGGTCGTTCCGGACCCACGCCCGCAGCGGCGCGCTGAACGACGCCTTCGGCCGGTAGATGATCTCCTTCGGCAGCCAGGCCTCGGCCGCCTGCTTGAGCGCGAGCTTCCCCTGCCGCCGGTGGATCTTCTCGCTGCCGGGGATCGAGAAGGCTGCCCGCGCCACGATCGGGTCCACGAACGGTGTCCGGACCTCGGTCGACGCGGCCATGCTGGACCGGTCGGTGTAGGCGAGGTTCAGCCCGGGCAGGAACATCCGCGCGTCCGCCAGGCACATCCGGTTGACGTGATCGTCGAGCGTGGTGTCGTGGTAGATGTCGCTGTGCTCGGCGATCAGCTTCCCGACGTACGGCTCCAGGTCCGGGCTCAGCAGGCCGGCCAACTGGTCGCCGTCGTACATCGTGTAGCTGCGCCGGAACGCGGTCTCCTCGGGCAGGTTCGCAAAGGTCTCGAACCGCTTCGCCCAGCGCGCGTAGCGCAGTCCGCGCCCCGCGACGGTGACCGGCAGCCGTCGTACGGCGGGACCGACCAGACCGTTCCGCAAGGCGCCAGGAAGCCTTTGGTACTGCGCTCCCATCACACACGCGAGGTGTTTGCGGTAACCACCGAACAGCTCGTCGGCGCCCATGCCGGACAGCAGCACCTTGACCCCGGCGTCGCGGGCCGTGTCGCACATCAGCAGGGTGTTGATCGCGGCCGGGTCGCCGATCGGCTCGTCCAGGATGTCGACGATCCGCGGCAGCAGTTCGACCACGTCCGGCGCGATCTCGATCTCGTGCAGGTCGATGCCGAACTGCTGCGCCACCTTGCGCGCGTAGATCGCGTCGTCCGGCATCGCCTCGAGCTTCTGGTCCTGCGCCCGGAAGGTGATCGTGTACGAGTCGATGCCAGGATCGAGCCGCTTGGCGAGCACGGTGACCAGGCTGGAGTCGAGACCGCCGCTGAGGAAGGTCGACACCGGTACGTCGGCGACCAGGTGGGCGGCGACCGATTCCTCGATCACCGCGCGCAGGTCGGCCCGCGGCCCGGCGGCGGCTTCGGTCGCGACGTCGGTGACACGCCAGTACGTCTCGTGCCGGCTGCTGCCATCCGGACGGAACTCTGCCCACGAACCTGGCGGCAGCTTCTCCACGCCTTCGATCGCGCAGCGCTGTTCGGGCAGCCAGTAGTAGAGCATCGACGCGATCAGCGCGCCGGGATCGGTGCGCAGCTCCGGGCCGACCGCGGCGACGAGCGCCTTCAGCTCGGATGCGAAGATCACGCCGCCCTGCCGGCGGAGGAAGTACAGCGGCTTGATGCCGAGCGGATCACGGGCCAGGAACATGCTGCCGCTGTCCTCGTCCAGCATCGCGAACGCGAACATGCCGCGGAACCGCGTCAGCGCGGCCGGACCCCAGCGACGCCATGCTTCCAGCACCACCTCGGTGTCAGAGCTGGTCCGGAAGGTGACGCCCGACCGGGAGAGCTCGGCGCGCAGTTCCTTGTAGTTGTAGAGCTCGCCGTTGTAGCAGATCGTCAGACCGCGCTTGGTGAACGGCTGGTCCGCACCTGCCGACAGGTCGATGATCGACAGCCGGCGGTGGGCCAGGTAGGCCCGAACCTCGCCGTCCTCGAACCGGTGGACATGGTCGGCGTCCGGACCGCGGTGTGCGATCCGGTCGCTCATCGTCTCGGCGAGGGCGAGACCGTCACGCTGCTGGTAGCAGCCGGCGATTCCGCACATGTCAGGACCCCGTGGCCCGGGTGATGTGGCTGACTTCGCTGACGTGACCGGTCAATCCGTCGTACACCCCGAGGTAGGCCTTCTGCTGGTGTTTCCAGGCGAGCACCTGCTCGACCCGTTCGCGCCCCAGCCGTGCCATCCGGCGGCGCTTGACCTCGTCGTCGAGCAGGTCGACGATCGCCTGCCCGTACAGCGCCACGTCGTTGGGCTCCACGTACACGGCGGCATCCTCGGCCGACACCTTGGTCTCGATCAGGTCGAAGGCGACGACCGGGAGCTCGAAGGCCATGTACTCCATCGTCTTGTTCATCGTGGAGACGTCGTTGAGCGGATTCTTCGGATCCGGCGACAGCCCGAGATCGGCGGTCGACATCACTGCCCGGACCGTCTCGTCGGGCACCCGGCCGGTGAACTCGACGTGGTCGCCGAGACCCAGCTCGTCCCGCAGCGCGACCACCTCGTCGAAGGAGTCACCGCCACCCATCAGCGTGAACGCGATGTCGGTGCGGCCGAGATTGTTGACAATGTGATCCGCCGCGCGGACCACGATGTCGACCCCGTCCTGCGGTCCCATCACGCCGATGTAGGTGACCAGATAGCGGTGCCCGCGGCGGAGCGACTCGTCCGCTCCGCCGCGGCGCAACCGTTCCGGGTCGGGCCCGGTGCGAACCACGGTCACATCGTGGTTCGCCTTCCCACTGCGGGTGATCGCGATCCGCCGGTAGGAATCGTTCGTCGAGATGACGTGATCGGCCTTGCGATGCGTCATCCGCTCCAGGAACCGCAGTCCCTTGTACGGCAGGCTCGTCGTACCGCCGAACCGGGACTGGAACAGCTCCGGGCACAGGTCGTGGTGGTCGAACACGAACCTGGTCCGGTCGAGCCGGCGCAGCAGCATCGCGATCGGCCAGAAGATGTCCGGCGGGTTGCAGGCCTGCAGGACGTCGAACGTGCCGGCCTTGCGGGCCCGCAGCACCAGCCGCAGCGTCATCAGGAACGAGTACGCGTACTCCGCGATGAAGCTGATCTTGCTGCCGCCAGGCGCATAGGCCTTGTACTGATGCACCGTCACTCCGTCGATGACCTGGTACGACGGATCGCCCGGGCCCTTCGGGCACACGACGGTCACGTCGTACCCGGACGCCACCAGGGCCTGGCACTCCAGCCAGACCCGGCGGTCGAACGGCACCCAGAGATTCTGGATGATGATCAGAACGCGCGGAGCGCTCACCAGCCGACTCCTTCGTATCCGGGCAGCGCCTCGACGTTCGCACCCAGCCGGCCGCTGAGGTCGATGGTGCGGGCCGGCGGGTTGCCGAGCAGGGCACCGATCGCGGCGGTGTCGGTGGCCGAGACCAGCGCCACGTCGGCACCACGAAGCGCCTCGGCCGGGTCGTCGGTCAGCACCCGCTGCAGGTGCGGCAGCTTGGACTTGACGTGCCGCAGGTTCGCGCCGACCAGGCGGCTCGGGTTCACGATCGCGTCGTAGATGCGCAGGTGGTAGCCCTTGCCGATCAGCCGCTCGGCCAGCTCGACACTCGGGCTCTCGCGCAGGTCGTCGGTCGCGTGCTTGAAGCTCAGGCCCAGCAGGGCGACCTCGCGACCCGGCCCGGCCACCACCCGGTCGACCACGTCGCGGACGGTCAGCTCGTTGGTCGCGAGCGTGCCGGCCAGGAGCGGCAGGTCGGTGTTGTTGACCCGGGCGAGGTGGAGCACCGAGCGCAGGTCCTTCGGCAGGCACGAGCCGCCGAATGCGAAGCCCGGCCGCAGGTAGTACGGCGAAATGTTGAGGCTGGTGTCCTGGACGAACAGCCGCATGACCTCACGGGAGTCGACCCCGTAGTAGCGAAAGATCCGCCCCATCTCGTTCGCGAACGACACTTTCGTGGCGTGGAACGCGTTGCAGGCGTACTTGAGCGCTTCCGCCGTACGGACGTCGACCACCTGGACCTCGGTACCCAGGAACCCGAAGAGATCGGTCAGAGCGGTACCGACCTTCGCGTTCCGCGTGCCGACCACGACGAACGGCGGGTCGTAGAAGTCGGCCAGGCCGGACCCCTCCCGCAGGAACTCCGGGCACATCGCCGTACCGAAGGTGAAACCGTCCGTGGCCGGTACCTCGGCCAGGACGTGCTCGACGACGCCGTCGACGGTCCCCGGTGGGACCGTGCTGCGGACCACGATGCTGTGGAAGCCCGAGTCCGGCGGTACAACGACGCCCGCCGCCTCCGCGATGTCGCGGACGGCCCGGCGGATGTAGGTGAGATCGGTACTGCCACTGGCGGTCGACGGTGTCCCCACACAGATCAGGGAGACGTCCGCGCGGTCCAGAGCGAGTCGCGGATCGGTGGTCGCGTGCAACTTGCCGGCGGCGACACCGGCGGCGACCAGTTCGTCCAGGCCGGGTTCGACCACCGGGCTGTGTCCCTGAGTGATCGGATCGACCTTCGCTGTGTCGACATCGACCCCCCAGACGTCGTGGCCGTTGGCGGCGAGGCACGCGGCCGTCACCGACCCCACGTAGCCCAAGCCGAATACGGCAACCTTCATAACGCCCCCCACAGGCTCATGACGCAGGGATGTCCCGCGTGCGGCAGCGTTCATGAGAGCAGCGACATCGGCCCGCTGATACACGCGCCGCGAAAATCCGGAAAGTATCCCGGCTCACGGAACGTGTTGGACACCCCAGACACCGGAGTGCTCATGGAAGCCCTCTACGACCCGCCCTCGGGTGACCGGATCCGGGTGCTGCCGTGGAGCTCGTGCGCCGGCATCTGGTGCAGTTCGACAGGATGTATCCAGCAATCGAGCCGGATTCGCGGTGTGCTCAGGCGCGCGGTCGCCGGTAGTGGGCGTATACGCCCTGTCGATCTGCACCTTTCACTTCATCGGGAGAGCTGTATCCGTTCTGCATGTATCAGGGCGCCGGCTCGGTGATCTGTTGTAGCGAAACGACAGAGCCGAGGGTTGGGGAGTGGGCGGATGAGGGTTCTGGTCACCGGGGATCGCGGGTACATCGGGGCGGTCATGGTGCCGTTCCTGCGCGATGCGGGGCATCAGGTCGACGGGCTGGACACCGGGCTGTACGAGGGGTGTGACCTGCTTGGTGGGCCGGATCCGATCGGGAGCCGGCGGCCGCGGGACATGCGCGACGTCGGGCCGGCGGAGCTGGAGGGGTACGACGCCGTCGTCTGCCTGGCCGCGCTGTCGAACGACCCACTCGGCCACCTGAACAAGGACGCGACGTACTCGGTCAATCTCGACGGCACGCTCCGGGTCGCCCAGGCGGCCAAGGACGCCGGTGTCGAGCGGTTCCTGTTCGCCTCCTCCTGCAGCCTGTACGGCGCCGCCGGCTCCGAAGCGGTCGGTGAAGACGCCGACATGTTCCCGGTCACGCCGTACGGCGAGACCAAGGCGCTGGCGGAGAAGGAGCTGTCCAAGCTCGCCGACGACAATTTCAGCCCGACCTACCTGCGTAACGCCACCGCGTACGGTGCTTCCACCCGGCTCCGGCTGGACATCGTGGTCAACAATCTGACCGCGATCGCGATGACGACCGGCCAGGTCCGGCTGGAGAGCGACGGCACCCCGTGGCGGCCGCTGGTGCACATCGAGGACATCAGCCGGACGTTCCTGAAGGTGCTCGAGTCGCCACGTGAGGTGATCCACGACGAGGCGTTCAACGTCGGCCGGTCCGAGGACGTGGTCCAGGTCCGCGACATCGCCGAGATGGTCAAGGACGCCGTACCCGGCTCGACCCTGTCGATCGCCGACGGCGCCGGCCCGGATCTGCGCAACTACAAGGTCGACTTCAGCAAGCTCAACGAGACCTTCCCCGACCTGACCCTGGAGTGGACGGTGCGGAAGGGCGTCGACGAGCTCGCCGCCGCGTACGAGCGGCACGGCCTGACGCTGGACGACTTCAACTCCGCGCAGTTCGTCCGGCTGCGCCGGATCGAGCAGCTGCTCGCGGCGGGCCTGGTCGACGACCAGCTGCGCCGCCAGACCGAAGACCAGTTCCCGGGTCCCGGGGACGCACTTTTCGAGGAGAAGCACTGATGGGGGAATCCGTCGCCTGCCGCCTGTGTGGCGAGACGCTGACGCGGACGTTCGTCGACCTGGGCATGTCGCCGCCGTGCGAGAGCTACCTGCGGGCCGACCAGCTCGACAGCGGTGAGACCTTCTACCCGCTGAACGTCCGGATCTGCGACAACTGCCTGCTGGTCCAGCTGCCGGCGTACGTCGCGGCCGACGACGTGTTCAGCGACTACCTGTACTTCTCGTCGTACTCGACCAGCTGGGTGGAGCACGCCCGCCGGTTCGTGGTCGACATGCAGGAGCGCCTCGACCTCGGCGCCGGGAGTCTCATCGTCGAGGCGGCCAGCAACGACGGCTACCTGCTGCAGCACGCCGTTGCCCTCGGCATCCCGGTGCTAGGCATCGAGCCGGCCGGCAACATCGCCGAGATCGCCAACGAGAAGGGCATCCGGACCGAGAGCTACTTCCTCGGCGAGGAGACCGGCAAGGACGCGGCGTCGCGGCACGGCCAGGCGGACCTTGTCGTCGGCAACAACGTGTTCGCGCACGTGCCCGACATCGTCGACTTCGCCAAGGGCCTGCGCGCGCTGGTCAAGGACGACGGCCTGGTGTCGCTGGAGTTCCCGCACCTGCTCCGGCTGATCGAGCGGCGTCAGTACGACACGATCTACCACGAGCACTACCAGTACCTGACGCTCAAGACCGCCGCGCTCGCGCTGCAGAAGGCGGGCCTGAAGGTGGTCGACGTCCAGGAACTGGCCAGCCACGGTGGCTCCCTGCGGGTGTTCTCGACCCCGGTCGAGACCGCGGGGGAGCCGTCGGAGCTCGTCGTCAAGGTCCTGCAGGACGAGCAGGACGCCGGCCTGCACACGGTCGAGGGCCACCTCGGCTTCGCCGGCGAGGTCTTCACGATCAAGTCCGAGCTGCTCGAGTTCTTGATCCAGGCGCAGCGCGAGGGCAAGTCGGTCGCCGGGTACGGCGCACCGGGCAAGGGCAACACGCTGTTGAACCACTGCGGCATCCGCGAGGACCTGCTGCCGTTCACGGTCGACCGCAGCCCGCACAAGCACGGGATGTTCCTGCCCGGCACGCACATCCCGATCCACGCGCCGGAGCACCTCGCCGAGGTGCGCCCGGACTACATCGTGATCCTGCCGTGGAACCTGCGCGAGGAGATCGTGCACCAGCTCGGCTACGCACGGGAGTGGGGCGCGAAGTTCGTCGTACCCATCCCGCGCCTCGAAGTGATCTGAAGGTTTTGGGGGGAAGGGAAGTCAGATGAAGGTCGTGATCTTCTGTGGGGGGTTCGGGCTGCGGATGCGCAGCGGCGTGGACTCCGCACCGAAACCGATGATGACGATCGGCGACCGGCCGGTCCTGTGGCACGTGATGCGGTACTACGCGCACTTCGGCCACACCGAGTTCATCCTGTGCCTCGGATACGGTGGATCCGCGGTCAAGGAGTACTTCCTGCGGTACGACGAGACCGTCTCGAACGACTTCGTGATGACCAAGGGCGGGCAGCGGATCGAGCTGCTCGACTCCGACATCAGCGAGTGGAAGATCACCTTCGTCGACACCGGGATCGACACCTCGATCGGTGAGCGGCTCCGGCGGGTCCGGCCGTACCTGGAGGACGACGACGCGTTCCTGGCCAACTACGGCGACGTACTGACCGATGCGCCGATGGACAAGATCGTCGACCACGTGATGACCAGTGACATCACCGCCAGCCTGCTCGCGGTGCCGCCGCAGGCGTCCTTCCACGTGGTCGAGTTCGGCACCGACGCCCGGGTCAGCGGGTTGCGGTCGGCCGCCGACCTGAACGTGTGGATCAACGGCGGCTACTTCGTGATCAAGAAGGAGATCTTCGACGTCCTGCACGAGGACGAGGATCTGGTCGGCGACGCGTTCCCGCGGCTGGCCGCGATGCGCAGGCTCGAGGCGATCCCGCACCACGGGTTCTGGGCGCCGATGGACACCCTCAAGGAGCGCAGCCAGCTCGAGGAGCTGTACCGGTCCGGCAAGAAGCCGTGGGCCCTGTGGAGCCACGAGGCCCGTGAGCAGGTGGGCCAGGTGTTCGACAAGGCGTTGCCGTCCGACGATGTGGGCGACGACAGCCCCATGGTGGTGGCGATCTGATGCTGCCGTTCCAGCTCGGTCTGCAGAACCGTCCGGTGCATTTGGTTGCCCTGGGCGCGCATCCGGACGACATCGAGATCGGTTGCGGCGGCACGCTGCTGAAGCTGGCCGAGTCGGTGCCGGAGCTGACTGCCGAGTTCGTCATCGCGACCGGGTCGCCGGAGCGGCTCGAGGAGGCCCGGCGCGGCGCCGAGCTGTTCCTGCCCGGGTGCGCGGTGACGATCACGTCCGCCGAGCTCCCGGACGGCCGGCTGCCGTCGTTCTGGAACGAGACCAAAGAGTTGCTCGAGGCAACGGCGCGGGGGAGCCGGACGCCTGACCTGGTGCTGGCACCGAGCCGCACCGACGCGCACCAGGACCACCGTCTGATCGCCAAGCTGGCGCCGACCGTGTGGCGGAACCACCTGGTGCTGCACTACGAGATCCCCAAGTGGGACGGCGACATCAGCCGGCCGTGGCTGTACGTCGGCCTGACCGAGGCGCAGCTGCGGGACAAGATCACCCGGCTGCACAAGGCGTACCCGTCCCAGGTCCCGCACGACTGGTTCGACGAAGAGGTCTTCGCCGGGCTGGCCCGGTTGCGCGGGATGGAGTGCCGGGCGCCGTACGCCGAGGCGTTCACCACGGCCAAAGCGACGTTGACATGGTGAGCCTCGAGGGGGATGCAGTGAGTTTCAAGTGTCGTGGGTGCGCGGGGGAGAACGTCGTACCCGTGGTGGATATCGGTGCGCAGCCCTGTGCCGACTACTTCCCGCCGGCTGACACCCCGGGTCCCGACCCGCGCTGGCCGCTGGAGTTGTGGCTGTGCCGCGACTGCACGCTGGTCCAGCTCGGCCCGGTCGAGGCGCAGTTGCCCGAGGAGCCGCTGGCGGTCGAGTCCGCGACGAGCATCGCGCACGCGGAGACCTCCGTGAAGGAGATCCTGCGCGACTACCCGGAGCTGAACGGCAGTGTGGCCTTCGAGTTCGCCAGCCACCACGGTGGTTCCTGGCTCGAGCACTTGTACGCGGCCGGGTCCCGGCTGGCCGGTGACGGCGAGAAGGCCGACCTGGTGATCGACGTACACGGCATCGTGCACGAGGCCCAGTACGGTGAGATGCTGAAGCTGCGGGCGGAACGGCTCGCCCCTGGCGGCCTGCTGGTGATGGAGTTCCACCACCTGCTGCCGTTGTTCATCGGCAACCAGTTCGACACCATCCGGCACGGCCACTGGGCCTACGTCTCGCTGCGGGCGCTGCAGAACGTCGCCGCGCTGCACGGCCTGACCGTCGAGTCGGTGAAGCAGGTCCAGATGTTCGGCGGCAGCCTGATGGTGATGCTGCGGCACACCGCTGACGCCCGGCCGGACGCCTCGGTCGACGTCGTACTCGAGGACGAGGACGCCGCGGGGATCGCCGACGAGGTCCAGCTGGCCAGCCTGCAAGAGGCTGCCTGGCATGCGGCCGGCGCGCTGCACGACGAGCTCACCCGTCACAAGGTCGCCGGCCGGAAGGTGCTCGGGTACGGCGCTCCGTCGAAGGCGCCGGTGCTCCTGGACCTCAGCAAGGTCGGTACGGACCTGCTCCCGTTCACGGTGGACATGGCGCCCGGCAAGCACGGTCGCCGCATCCCTGGTGCCTGCATGGTCCCGATCCGCCCGATCGAGGAACTCCGGGCCGCGAAGCCGGACGTCGTACTGGTGCTGACCTGGGACATCGCCGACGAGGTGATCTCGCAACTCGAGGCCGGTGGCGGCTGGGGTGCGACGTACCTCGTCCCGCTGCCCGAGCCGCACGAGCTGGGAGGCTGACCATGGAGGTCATCCAGGTACCACGGATCGCCGGGGCGCTGCTCTTCCGGCCGTCGCCGCACGTCGACGAGCGCGGCTTCTTCAGCCGCACCTTCGACCGTGACATCGTGGCGCGCGCGGGGTTGGATCCGGACGCGTTCGTCCAGGACAGCATCTCCCGCTCCCGGCAGGGCGTCGTCCGCGGCATGCATGTCCGGTCCGGTGCGGGCGAGGCGAAGCTGGTGCGATGCTCGTACGGCGCGGTGTTCGACGTCGTCGTCGACCTCCGGCCGGACTCACCGACGTACCGGAACCGTGAGTATTTCGACCTCACCGGCGACAACCAGGTGACGGTCTACGTACCGGCCGGCTGTGCGCACGGCTTCCAGGCGCTGACCGATCCGGCCGACGTGTCGTACCGGATCGACCGCGCGCACGACCCGTCCGAGGACGTCTCGATCCGGTTCGACGACCCCGATCTCGGCATCCCGTGGCCGCTGCCGGTCAGTCTGATGTCCGACCGGGACAAGGCCGCACCATCCCTTTCTCAGGCACTCGCCCTGACCGCTGCGAGGCTCTCATGACCAAATCGTTCGCCAACTCCGTCGATGCCAACAAGCGGCTGCACCACGTCGTCCCGGGCGGCGCGCACACCTACGCCAAAGGCGAGGACCAGTACCCGGCCGAGATGGCGCCGGTCATCTCGCACGGCCTCGGTGCGCACGTCTGGGATGTCGACGGCAACGAGTACATCGAGTACGGTTCGGGCCTCCGAGCGGTCAGCCTCGGCCACGCCCATCCCAAGGTCATCGAGGCCGTACGGCGTGAGCTCGACCGCGGCAGCAACTTCGTCCGCCCGAGCATCGTCGAGCTCGAGGCCGCCGAGCGGTTCCTGGAGTCGGTGCCGACCGCGGAGATGGTGAAGTTCGCCAAGAACGGCTCGGACGCGACCACCGCCGCCGTGAAACTGGCCCGCGCCGTCACCGGCCGCCCGCTGGTGGCGATCTGCTCCGACCACGCGTTCTTCTCCATCGACGACTGGTTCATCGCCCGTACGCCGATGGATGCCGGCATCCCGGCCGAGATCGGCGACCTGACGGTCGGCTTCCCGTACGGCGACCTGGCCGCGACGGAGGAGATGCTCTGCCGCTACAACGGCGAGGTGGCCTGCCTGATCCTCGAGGCCGCGACGCAGTACGACCCACCGGAGGGCTACCTCGAAGGCCTCCGCGACCTGGCGCACCGGTACGGCGCGCTGCTGATCTTCGACGAGATGATCACCGGCTTCCGCTTGTCCGCATCCGGCGCCCAGGGCCTGTACGGCGTGACGCCGGACCTCTCGACCTTCGGCAAGGCACTCGGCAACGGCTTCGCCGTCTCGGCGCTGGCCGGTCGTCGCGACCTGATGGAGCGCGGCGGACTCCGGGACAGCCGCGAGCGAGTGTTCCTGCTCTCCACCACGCATGGTGCCGAGACCCACGCTCTCGCCGCGGCGATCGCGGTGATGGACATCTACGAGGAAGAAGGCATCACGGACCGGCTGCATCAGCTGGGCGAGCGGCTCGCCGCCGGCGTCCGCGACGTCGCTGCCGCTGCCGGTGTCGAGGACCACGTCGTCGTCCGCGGCAGGCCCAGCAACATGGTCTTCGCGACCCTGGACGAGAACTTCGCGCCGTCCCAGCCGTACCGCACGCTCTTCCTCCGCGAGCTGATCCTCGGCGGGGTCATCGGCCCGTCGTTCGTGGTGAGTAGCGCGCTCACTGATGCAGACATCGACCGAACCGTCGAGGTCGTGGCACAGGCCTGCACGATGTACCGCAAGGCCCTCGACGCCTCGGACGTGAATGAGTTCATCGGCGGACGTCCCGTCAAGCCGGTCTTCCGCCGGTTCATTTAGGAAGGAAATCACGATGAGCACACCGATATCATCGATCTTCCGCCGTCCGTGGCGCCTGCGGAGTGTGCTCGGGCGTTTGCGCGGCCCGATGGCTCGGCTGGGACAGCTCCACCGCCTGCGCTGGCGGGTGACGTCACGGGCGGCCGTGTTCACGCAGGTCTACGAGTCTGGCGCATGGGGCAGTGCGGAGTCGGGATCCGGTACCGGATCGGACCTGCGCGCCACCGCCGACGTGCGCGAAACGCTGCCTGAGCTTCTGCGGCGTCTCGGGGCAGACTCGTTGCTCGATGCGCCGTGCGGCGACTGGAACTGGATGCGGCACGTGGAGCTCCCGGTGCGGGAGTACTACGGCGTGGACATCGTGCCGAGTGTGATCTCTGAGAATCAGAGGCAATTCGGCGACGCTCACCGGAACTTCGACGTCGCTGACCTCACTCGCGACACGTTGCCGCGGGCCGACGTGATCTTGTGCCGGGACTGCCTTGTGCACGTCTCGTTCGAGGACGCCGCCCTGATCCTGGAGAACTTCCGTGCCAGCGGCGCTACCTGGCTGCTGCTCAGTAGCTATCCAGAGGTCGACCGCAACCGGAACCAGTTCACCGGCGGGCACTGGCGGCGATTGAACTTCAGGCTCCCACCTTTCAACTTTCCCGAGCCGGTCGAGTCGTTGCCGGACGGCGGCGACGTCGACCCCAGCCGGCTCACTCTGTGGAAGCTCCAGGATCTCCCCGCTGTGCAGAGGAACGCAGTGTGAGCGGATGGCAGTGCGCGGCACAGCGTGTTCGCACCGGTGGTCACGTCCGACGGGTCTCCAGCGGATTCCTCTGAGAGGTGGCAATGGCAACCGAGAGGTTCACGAAGGCGCACCTGCTGGCGGTGGCCAGCACGGTGGCTTTTCTGGCGCTGGCCGCCATCGTCGCGACCGGTCTGACTCAGGGCCTGGACGACCGGCTGCGTCAAGTCTTCCGGCCCAACGATGTATGGGGCAACCCGTGGCAGGTGATCTTGGGCCCAGTGACCGACGGGCTCGCTCCACCGTTCGCGCTCGGTCTGCTCGCGGTGGCCGGGATCATCGCTGCGATCCGTAGGAAGAGCCGGCGTCCGGTCGTGTACGTCGCGGTGCTCGCGGTGGTCGCCGTACTGATCACCCAGGTCAGCAAGGCGATCCTGCAGCGGCCGGATCCGCACGGCCACGTCGGCATGCTCAGCGGGTCCTATCCGTCCGGCCACATGGTCATCCTGCTCGTCGTGCTTGGCGGCGCGGCACTCGTGCTGTGGGAGAAACCGCCGCGGTGGGTGTGGTGGCTGATCGTGGTGGCCGAGCTGACGATGGGGCTGTCACTCCTGGTGTTGACCATGCATTGGTTCACCGACGTGGTCGGCGGCGGCCTGCTCGCCGTACCGGTCGTCGTATTCGCGAATTCTCCGCGATTCCTCGGTCCGGTGCACCGGACCGCCCGTCCTACCGCAGTCGACCCAGTGGGGAGTCCGACATGACCAGTGACCCTTCAGGCAAGCCCAGGCTCAGCATCGGTCTGCCGGTATACAACGGCGAGGACTACCTGGCCCAGTCCCTCGATGCCGTCCTCGGTCAGACCTACCAGGATTTCGAGTTGGTCATCTCCAGCAACGCTTCGACGGATGCCACCGACGATATCTGCCGCGACTACCAGGCCCGCGACTCGCGGATCCGGTTCTTCCGGCAGCCGCGGAACATCGGCGCCGCCCCGAACCACGACTTCGTGTTCCGGCAGAGCCGCGGAGAGCTCTTCAAGTGGGTCTCGGCAGACGACCTGTACGCCCGCGACCTGGTCAGCCGGTGCATCGCCCTGCTGGACGAGCATCCGGAAGCGGTGCTGGCACACTGCTGGACCGCTGCGATCGACGATGACGGCACCGTTATCCAGGCGATGGAGTACCCGCTCAGGACGGACTCGTCGCACGCGCCCGAGCGGCTCCGGAGCATGCTCCTCGACGGGGACCTGCCCGGCGCGCTGCGCGCCGACGACTTCTACGGCGTCATCCGGTCGGAGGCGCTGCGCAACGTCGAGCCGCACGGCAGCTTTTACCACGCGGACTACACGTTCACCGCCCAGTTGGCGTTGCTCGGTCCGTTCCTGCAGGTCCCCGAGTGGCTCTACTTCCGTCGGCACCACCCCCGGCGGCTCTCGCTCGCGAGCATCAACACTGCGTGCGCGAACCTCGACCCCAAGCGTGCCGACCGGCGCCGGAATCCGGCCGCGCGGCTGGTGGCCGAGTACGTCTGGAGCTGGTTCGCGGCGGTTCGGCGTGCACCGCTCACCCCCGTGGAGCGCCGCGAGTGCTACCGCCACATCGCCAGCTGGATCGCGAGCCGGGCCTCCCGGCGACTGCCGGGACGGTCCGGTCCGGCGGCGCCGGCGAGCTTCGGCGAGGTCGCCGTTCTTTCAGTGCGGGCCATGGTGGCCGGGCAGGAGGGGAGCTGACGTGGCCCGATTCCTTTCCCGCCCCAGCGGACCGGTCAGGACCGACGACCAGGTTCGGGTCGGGTTGTTCGGGCGCTTCGGCTCGGGCAACGTCGGCAACGACGCAAGCCTGGAGGCCATTCTTCAATATCTGAAGGCGGAACGACCCGACGCCGTCCTCGACGGGCTGTTTTCTGAACCTGAGCGCGTGGCCGCGCGGTTCGGCCTGCCGGCAACCCGGCTGAGCTGGCTGCGCACATCGAAGCGCTCGAGGTCACGGCTGCTGCACGCCGGGCTGACAATGGCGCGGATCGGCCTCGGTGCGCTGGTCGACGCCGGTCGGACCGCCGCCTGGGTGCGCCGGCACGACGTCGTGATCGTGCCCGGGATGGGACTCCTCGAGTCGGACCTCCCGCAGCGGCCGTGGGAATTTCCGTACTCGCTGCTACTGCTGTCCGCGGCCGGGAAGCTCTTCGGTACGAAGGTCGCCTTGGTCAGTGTCGGCGCCACCGTCGTCCGGCAGCGGCTGACCGGCCGAATGCTCGCGACGGCCGCCCGTCTTGCGTACTACCGGTCGTTCCGGGACGAACAATCACTCGACGCCGCTCGCCGGATGGGCATGGCACATGAAGGTGACCAGGTCTATCCGGACCTCGTGTTCGCACTTCCCACTCCGCCCGTCGGACCGGGTCCGACCGGGGTCGTAGGGGTGGGCGTGATGGCGTACCGCGGCACACCGACCGACAGGCACCGGGCCGACCGGATTCTCGCCGAGTACACCGAGAAGATGACGCAGTTCGTCCGCTCGTTGACCGGTGCGGGCCACAAGGTCCGGCTGCTCATCGGCGACGCCAACGATGAACCCGTCGCGCTGGAGATTCTCGCCGATGCGCGGTCGCGCCGGTCGGGTCCAGGCGAGCTGCCGGTGGTGTTCGAGCCGTTCTCGACGGTCGACGAGCTGATGGCGCAACTCGGTACGGTCGATTCAGTCGTCGGCACCCGGTTCCACACCGTGCTGGTGGCGCTGATGCTCGGCAAACCCACGGTCGCGATCGGGTACGGGCGCAAGCACGTCGAGCTGATGAACCAGATGGGAGTCGGCGACTGGGTCCAGAACATCCGCGATCTGGACGTCGAACTGCTGGAGCGCCAGGTTGCCGCGTTGGCGACGGAACGGGATCGGATCATCCGCACGTTGACCGAGCGGGAGGCGGCGAACAGGGCTTGGCTGGGCGAACAATTTGCCGAGCTGACCGCTGTACTGTTCGAACCCTCGAGGGTCCCGTGACCGGGTTGCACGCCCGTGCGCGCAAGCGTCAGACCGCCGGGAGGCTTGGCTGGGGCATCGCCGACCAGGCTGTGTCGAGTCTGGGCAACTTCTTGCTCGGCGTGTTCGTCGCGCGGTTGCTGGGGGCGACCGGGCTGGGTGCGCTCGGGGTGGCACTCCTGGCCTACTCCATCGTGCTCAACTGCTCGCGTGCACTGTCGACCGATGCGCTGATGGTTCGGTACAGCGCAGCGGAAGAGGACAGCCGGCGCCGTGCGGTGGCAGCGTCGAGTGGTGTCGCCGTCCTGATCGGAGTGGCAGGTGGAGCCATCTGCGTGCTGGTCGGGTTCGTGCTGAAGGCGCAGCCGGCCGGATCCGAGGCCGGCTCCGCCTTCGTTGCCCTCGGCATTGTTCTTCCCGGTCTGACGCTTCAGGACAGCTGGCGATCAGCTTTCTTCGCGGCCGGCAAGGGGGCCAAGACTTTTGTGAACGACAGTGTCTGGACGGTGCTGATGATCGCCGTCCTGTTCGCCGGGCAGTACCTCGACTTCGGCATCACCCGGGCACTGCTCACCTTTGGCGGTACGGCAGCGATCGCGGGGCTTTTTGGGATCTGGCAGGCCGGGGTGGTGCCGCGACCCGCGGGTGCCATCGGTTGGTTGCGCCTGCACAGTGACCTCGGGCCGCGATTCCTGGTCGAGAACGTCGTACTCGGTGCCGGTGGTCAGATCCGGACCCTGATCGTCGCGGCGACCGGGGGACTGGCCGCTGCCGGTGCAATCCGTGGTGCGGAGATGTTGATCGGACCAGTGGCCGCATTGCTGATGGGAATCGGGCAGGTCGCCGTACCGGAAGCGGCCCGCGCGCTGGAACGTGGTGGACGGGCGCTATGGCGGCTGTGCGCCGGACTGAGCGGCGGTCTGTCCGCGATGGCGCTCGCCTGGGGCGTGGTGATCCTGGTGTTCCTCCCACTCGGCATTGGCGACCTCGTCCTCGGCAGCGTCTGGCCAGACGCGCAGGTGCTCGTGCTTGGCGTGATCGTGAGCGCCGCGGCTGGCTGCCTGCATGTCGGTCCGTCCGCGGGCCTGCGCGCCCTCGGCCGAGCCGACAAGACCATGCGGTGCCAGCTGACCGTGACTCTGCTGTTTGTGTTCCTGGGTGGCTTGGGGGCGCTCGCCTGGGCTGCCCGCGGCGCCGTCTGGGGCACGGCTGCCGCGTCGATCCTCGGCGCCGGGATCTGGTGGAGGCAGCTGGTGATGGCGCAACGGGAACGCCGGGCGGCGACCGAGGCGATCAGCGACTCCACCGAGATCGACAGCACCGGAGCACCGGCATGAGCACGACGCGGTTGAGCTGGTGGACCCAGGTGCAGAGGGCTCAGCACAAGCACTTCGCTGTGGAGGTAGGGGCATGACCGAGATCGTCATCGCGACATTGATGAAGCCACACGGGACGTCGGGGCTGCAGAGCCATGTGCGCACCGTCGACGAGTACCTGCGGTCGGCTTCCGAGCCGGTCAGCATCGTGAGCCCGTTCTCCGCCCGGTCGCCGTTCGTCCGGCCGATGTTCGCGGCCCGCGTCGGCATCCGCCGGTTCAACCGGCCCGCCGGAGTGTGGTGGCACCAGCACTGGCACGCTCACTACCTCGAGAGTGCGTTGCACAGGCACCTGAAGAGCCGTCCGGACGCGGTGATCTACACGCAGTGCCCGATTTCTGCCGGCGTCGCGTTGCGGGTCCGCACCACTCAGCCGGTGGTGATGGTGGCGCACCTCAATGTGTCGCAGGCCGACGAATGGGCCGGGAAGGGTGAGATCCCCGGGGACGGCGGCCTGTACCGCTCGATCCGCTCCTTCGAGGAGATCGTTCTTCCCAAGCTCGACGGCATCGTCTATGTCTCCGAGTTCGCGCGGTCCGCGCTGGAGGACCGGATCCCGGCGATCAAGCACGTGCCGACCGCCGTGGTCCCGAACCCTGTGACCGCACCAGCGGCCGAACCGACCGGCGGCACCGCCGATCTGATCACGGTGGGGGCGCTGGAACCGCGCAAGAACCAGGGCTACCTGCTCGAGGTCCTGAGCATCGCCGCGCGCCGTGGGCACAGGTACTCGCTGTCCGTCATCGGGAGCGGGCCGGACCGGCGCCTGCTGCAGGCCCGGGTCCGTGACCTCGGACTGGTCGAGCAGGTCCGGTTCCTGGGCTATCAGGCCGACCCGCTCTCATTGATGGCGGGGCACCGCCTCTACTGCCATACCTCGATGATGGAGAACCTCCCGATCGCGCTGCTCGAGGCGATGGCCGCCGGACTGCCGGTCCTCGCTGGAGCGGTCGGAGGAGTGCCCGAGATCGTGCGTCCCGGAGTGGACGGACAGTTCTGGCCGTTGGACGACCCGGACGCGGCGGCCGGCGTCTTGATCGAACTCATGGAGGACGTCACCCAGCTTGCGGCGATGGCAGCCGCAGCAAGAGTCCGGGCCAGGACCGAGTTCTCCTCCCAGGTGGTCGGCCGGCGGCTGCTCAACTTCCTCCAGGAGACCGTGATCCGCACCGAGAAGTCACCCGTCTGAAAGAGGTGACTGGACGGCTGCCGGGCAACCCGGTGGCCGTTCTCTCGCAACATCTCGGCAACCATTCCAGTTGCCGGCCGTGACGCCCCCTTGCCCGTAGTAATCTGCGGTTTCTTGTCGCCAACAAGCGAGTGAACTCTGGGGATGTGGGGCCCGGCGGTGAATTCGCCGTTCCCACCGCGTGACGCAGGCGTGGCGATCCCCGTTTGACAGTGAAGACAGGCAGACTGCACACTGCGGCGGGCACGTTCCGTGCTCACGTGGTCGCAGCGCGAGACGAGGGGCTGGTGTGAGCGGAGCAGAGGCGCCGGATACGGTCGACGGCCGCCGGCCGCTCTGGGTGGTGCCGCATGAGGTGCCTGCGATCGTCCCGCGTTCGTCGCGGTCGACCGAGCCGCGCTGGGTCGGGGTCTATCGCTGGGCCGCCGTCGGCGGCGATCTGCTGGCCGCCATGCTCGGAGTCTCCATCGCCCTGCTGACCCGGTTCGGCTACAACGTCGGCAGCGGCTACCTGATTGTCAGCAGTGTGCTCCCGCTGGCCTGGATCTGCGCGGTCTCGCTGTCGAGGGGTTACGACTCGAGGTACTTCGGCTCCGGTCCGGACGAGTTCCGGTCGCTGCTGAGGTCCGGTGTCGGCCTCACCGCCGCGGTCGCGATGGCGTCGTACGTGACCAAGACCGAGATCGCGCGCGGCTTCGTCGTACTGGCGATCCCGGTGATGGTCGGATCGGCGCTCGTACTGCGGTATGCGCTGCGGAAGGACCTGCACCGGCATCGGGTCCGCGGCCGCTGCATGCATCGGGTTCTCGTGGTCGGGCATCGAGGCCCGGCCGCGACGCTGTGTGAGCACCTGGAGAGCCGGCCGACGGACGGATACCGGGTCGTGGCCACCTGCCGGCCGCGCGGGGACGACCGGTCGAATGGGCCAATTCAGCCCGAAGAGCTGGATCAGCCGGACATTCTGGCCGCGGCCGATCGGCACGCCGTCGAGGTCGTTGCGATCGCCACCGACCCCGAGCTGGCCGGGCAGTCGCTGCGGCGGCTGTCCTGGGCGCTGGAGCAGCGCGGTATCGAGCTGATCGTGTCGCCCGGCATCATCGAGGTCGCCGGACCGCGGATCTCCGTCCGCCCGGTCGCCGGCCTGTCCCTGCTGCACTTGGAGCGGCCCTCCGTCAGCGGCGGCCCGCACCTGATCAAGGCCGTCTTCGACCGTGTCCTCGCGCTCGGCATGATCGTCCTGCTCGCCCCGCTGCTGATCGGTCTCGCGGTGGCAGTGGCAGTGTCGAGCCCCGGGCCCGTGCTGTTCCGCCAGCGCCGGGTCGGCCGGGGCGGTGTCGAGTTCACCATGCTGAAGTTCCGCAGCATGTACGCCGATGCCGAGCAGCGACTCGGTGATCTGTACGCGCTGAGCGACGGCAACGGCGTCATCTTCAAGATGCGCGACGACCCGCGGATGACGCCGCTCGGCCGCTGGATCCGGCGCTTCTCCCTCGACGAGCTGCCGCAGCTGTTCAACGTGCTGCGCGGCGATATGTCCCTGGTCGGCCCGCGGCCGCCGCTGTCCGAAGAGGTCGCCCTGTACGCCGCCGACGACTCCCGGCGAATGCTGGTCAAGCCAGGCATCACCGGGCTGTGGCAGGTGAGCGGCCGCAGCGACCTGTCCTGGGACGAGTCCGTCCGGCTGGATCTTCGGTACGTCGACAACTGGTCGATGACGCTGGATCTGCTGATCCTCTGGAAGACCGCGCGTGCGGTGTTCTACGGTGCTGGAGCCTACTGATGGACCTGAAAGCACCGGTCTACGTCGCGGGCCACCGCGGGCTGGTCGGCTCGGCCATCTGGAGACGGTTGGAGGCGGTCGGCTTCACTCAGCTGATCGGGGCCTCGTCGGCCGAGCTGGACTTGCGCGACCGGTCAGCGACTTTCGCGTTCCTCGCCGAGCATCGCCCGGCCGTGGTGATCGACGCGGCCGCGCGGGTCGGCGGCATCCTCGCCAACCGGGATCACCCGACCGAGTTCCTCAGCGACAACCTGCGCATCCAGGTGAACCTGATGGATGCCGCGCTGGAGGTCCGGACGCCGCGGCTGCTGTTCCTCGGGTCGTCGTGCATCTACCCGAAGTACGCCGAGCAGCCGATCCGCGAGTCGAGCCTGCTGACCGGCGAGCTGGAGCCGACCAACGACGCGTACGCGATCGCGAAGATCGCCGGGATCATGCAGGTCCAGGCGGTACGGCGTCAGTACGGGCTGCGCTGGATCTCGGCGATGCCGACCAACTTGTACGGGCCTAACGACAACTTCGACCTGACTTCGTCGCATGTCTTGCCCGCGCTGATCCGGCGGTTCCACGACGCAAAGGTCTCCGGGGCCGATGAGGTGGTGTTGTGGGGGAGCGGTACGCCGCGGCGTGAGTTCCTGCATGTGGACGACCTGGCCGACGCGTGTCTGCATCTGCTCGAGCACTACGACGAGCCGGAGCCGATCAACATCGGGGTCGGTGAGGACGTGACGATCCGCGAGCTGGCCGAGCTGGTCGCGCGCGTCGTCGGGTATGAAGGTGCCATCAGCAACGATTTGTCCAGGCCGGACGGCACCCCGCGCAAGCTGCTCGACGTGAGCCGGCTGACCGCGCTGGGGTGGAAGCCGTCCGTTTCCCTCGAAGACGGTGTCGCCGCCACGTACGCCTGGTATTTGGAGCAGGCCACATGAAGAAGGCGTTCGTCACCGGAATCACCGGCCAGGACGGTTCGTACCTGGCCGAACTCCTGCTGGCCAAAGGCTACGAGGTGCACGGCCTCATCCGCCGGGCCAGCACGTTCAACACGAAGCGGATCGACCATCTGTACGAGGATCCGCACGAGCCGGACAAGCGGTTGTTCCTGCACTACGGCGACCTGACCGACGGATCCCGACTGGTCACGCTGCTGGCGTCGATCCAGCCGGCCGAGGTCTATCACCTGGCCGCGCAAAGCCATGTGCGGGTGTCCTTCGATGAGCCGGAGTACACCGGCGACACCACCGGGATGGGTACGACGCGGTTGCTCGAGGCAATCAGGATGATCGGGCTGGACTGCAGGTTCTACCAGGCCAGCTCTTCGGAGATGTACGGCGCGACGCCACCGCCGCAGAACGAGGAGACCCCGTTCTACCCGCGATCGCCGTACGGTGCGGCGAAGCTCTACGGCTACTGGATGACCCGGAACTATCGCGAGGCGTACGACATGTTCGCGGTGAACGGGATCCTGTTCAACCACGAGAGCCCGCGCCGCGGCGAGACGTTCGTGACGCGGAAGATCACCCGCGCGGTCGCCGCGATCAAGCTCGGCCTGCAGGACCGGCTGTACCTGGGGAACCTGGACGCCTGCCGCGACTGGGGTTACGCGCCGGAGTACGTCGAGGGCATGTGGCGGATGCTGCAGCATGACACCCCGGCGGATTACGTGATCGCGACCGGGACGTCGTACTCGGTCAAGGACTTCGTCTCGCTGGCGTTCGACCATGCCGGGATGGATTGGGAGAAGTACGTCGATCACGACGCGCGGTACGAGCGGCCGACTGAGGTCGACTCGCTCATCGGCGACGCGTCCAAAGCCAACACCGAGCTCGGCTGGAAAGCCCAGGTCCACGTGCCCGAGCTGGTCCGGATCATGGTCGACGCGGACCTGGCCGCGCTGACCGGCGAGGACTGACGGATGACCAACATGCAGCTGGCCACCAGCACCTCTGACCGGGTCGACGTACTGGGCATCCACGTCAGCGTGACCAATCTGGACGACACGGTCGAGACGTTCGCGCGCTGGATCGACCGCGGCGAGCGGCGTCTGGTCTGTGTGACCGACATGAACGCGCTGCTGCACGCCCGGGCGGACGAGCGGCTGACCGAGGTCTACAACACGTCCGGGCTGACCGTGCCGGACGGGATGCCGTTGGTGTGGGCTGGTCACAAGGCCGGGTTCGACCGGATGGCGCGGGTCGCCGGTCCGGATCTGCTCGAGCGGGTGATGGCCGAGGCCGCCGACCGCGGCTGGACGCAGTACTTCTACGGCGGCGCCGAGGGGGTCGCCGAGGAGCTGCGCGACACCTTCCAGGACCGCCATCCCGCGTTGAAGGTCGTCGGCGCGCACTGCCCGCCGTACCGGCCGATGACCGAGGCCGAGGACGCCGCGGTGGTGGCCGACATGAACTCCTCCAAGGCGGACATCATCTGGGTCGGCCTCGGTGCGCCGAAGCAGGAGCGCTGGATGGACGAGCACCGGGACCGGCTGGACGCCGCGATCCTGATCGGTGTCGGCGCCGCATTCGACTTCCACACCGGCCGGCTGGAGCGGGCACCGCTGTGGATGCAGCGCGCCGGCCTCGAGTGGAGCTACCGCCTCTACAAGGAGCCCCGCCGCCTCTGGCGCCGCTACCTGCTCGGTATCCCGCGCTTCGTTATCGGCATCCTCCGCAATCCACCTAGGCCAATCTAGAGTGCTGTCGTGAAGTTCCCCCGGCGGCCGAAGCTCCGGCGATTGGCCGGACCGGCCGGCCGGGCGGGCTGGGGGCTGGCCGATCAGGCGCTGTCCAGCCTTAGCAACCTCGCCGTCGGCGTGGTCGTCGCACGCTCCAGCACGGTTGCCGACTTCGGTGTGTACGCCCTCGCGTTCGGCGGCTACACGATCGCGCTCAACATCTCCCGAGCCGTAGCCACCGAGCCGCTCGCCGTACGCCACTCCGGTCCACGCTCAGCCGCCTGGGAGCGAGCCGTCCGAGCCAGTACGGCGACCGCGCTGCTGGCCGGGTTCGTCGGTCTCATCGTCGGCCTGGTGATCGCGGCGTTCCCGGGCGTGCCATCGAGGGGCGTGCTGATCGCGTTCGCGGTGACGATGCCGGGTCTGTTGCTGCAGGACGCGTGGCGGTGGGCGTTCTTCGTCGTCGGTGAAGGGCGTCGAGCCTTTGTGAACGACTTGATCTGGTTGCTGGCAATGCTCGCGATCTTCGGCGGGTTGTATCTCACCGGCTCGGCGTCCGCGGTCACGCTGACCTTTGGGTGGGGGCTTGGCGCGGTCATCGCGGCCATGGGCGGGCGATTCCAGGCGGGCGTCTCGCCGCGTCGGCAGCTGATTCGCGAATGGTTGAAGACCCATCGGGATCTCAGTCCGAAGTACGTGGGGGAGATGCTCGCGGTCTCCGGCACGATCCAGGTCTACATGCTCGGCATCACGGCCGCCGCCGGTCTCGCGGCGACCGCCGGCATCCGGGGCGCGCAGGTCCTGCTCGGCCCGGTGAACGTGCTCAACCAGGGCATCCGGATGATCTCGGTCCCGGAGGCAGCCCGGGCCTTGAAGCACTCCTACCGGCGGCTGTGGCTCGTCGGCCTGGCGATCTCGTTCGGGGTCGGCGCGGGCGCGCTGGCTTGGGGAGCGGTCTTCCTGCTGCTGCCGTCAGTCGTCGGTCGCGAGCTGCTCGGCCCGGGCGTCTGGACGCCGGCGCACAGCGTCCTGATCCCGGTCATCCTGCTGCAGGCCTTCGGCGCCTCCAACGCCGGCGCCTTCGCCATCATGAGAGCCCTCACCGCCGCTACCCGGGGCCTCCGGACCCGCCTGATCTCGTCGGTCATCCTGATCACCTGCGGCATCGGCGGCGCCGCCCTCTGGGGCCCTCGTGGCGCCGCGTGGGGCCTGGCCGGCGCCTCGTTCTGCACCTTGCTGCTGTGGTGGAACGAGGCGACCCGAGCCATCGCGGCCCATCGCCGTACGGTCAGCGAACAGTGACGCTGGAGTAGCCGCCGCGGACGGTGTTGTGGCCGTCGTACACCTCGATGCGGTACGACTGCGTCGTACCGGACGGGGCGTTGGTGTCGGTGAGGGTGACGTTCGGGCGGCTCCAGAAGGTGGAGTTCGCCGTGGTGGTGGCGACGACCGTGTTGGTCGAGCCGCGGAGCAGGCGGTAGGTCAGCTTGATGTCGTCCTTGTCGAGTGACGTCTGCACGGTCGCCTTCACCTGGCGTGCCGTCGTACTGGCCAAGGTCGGCAGCGCCGGGCCGAGTGGTGCGGCGCCCGAGCCGAGGTTGGTGAACCGGGCCAGGCCCTGCTGACCGACGCCGTTGACCGTGGTGAAGTCGCCGCCGACCCACAGGTCGGTGCCACCGGTCGCCGACACGAGCGGCCCGACTTCGGTGGGCGGTCCCGCGTTGGTGTTCGGGAACCACGGACCGAGGGACCCGTTGGCCGGGTTCTGCAGCAGCAGGAAGTGCCCGCCGGTACCGTCCGGGAACGCGCCCGGGCAGCTGTGTGCATGCGAGCCCTTGAACAGCCAGCCGTTCACGTAGGTGATCGCCTCGGTCGCGCCCAGGCAGGTGTTCTTCCACACCAGGTTGCCGGTGGCAACGTCCGCCGCCCAGGTCCCGTCGAAGCACCCGCGGCCGTCCCCGGCGTTGGAGAAGTACACCCGCGTCCCGGCGGTCTCGATGTCCTTGACCCGCGAGGTGCAGCCGCTGGCCGGCGTCGGTATGGCGGACGCCGCGCTGAACGGCAGCAACGCGCCGGTCGAGTTGTTGACGCTGGCAACGGCCCAGCGGCTGACTCCGCCGATCTTGGCGAAGGTTCCGCCGAGGTAGACCTTCGAGTTGTCGTCGGCCGCGTCGATCGCGTACACATCCGCGTCGGCGTTCGGGTTCCAGGCCCGCAGGCTGCCGTCGGTCGTGCTGATCGCGGCCGCCCGGTTCCGGGTGACGCCGTTGACGAGCCCGAACGAGCCGCCGAAGTACAGGTTGCTGCCGCCGATCGCGAGGGCCTTGACCCGGTACGACACGCTCGGCTTGATGTTGGCGACCAGTGCACCGGTCGCCGTGTCGAACGCGGCGATCCGGTTGCGAACCTGCCCGTCGACGCGGGTGAAGTCACCCCCGATGTACACCCGGGAGCCGTCCGCCGAGGCAACGATCGACCAGACGACACCGTTCAGCGTGTGGTTGAACGTGGTGTCGAGCGCGCCCGTGCTCTGGTTGAACCGGGCCAGATTGGTCCGGACCGTCTGATTCGTGCCGGCCGCCGCACCGGGTGGACGGACCCGCGTGAACCTGCCACCGACGTACGCCTTGCCCTTGGCAACGGCCAGCCCGAGCACGCTCGCATCGGTCTGCCAGACCGGGTTGGCGACCGCGGTCAGCGACGCCCCAGTGCTGGTCGCAGGCGTTGCCGGTACGACGCTCAGCGCCGCACCGGCAGCCGCGATGACTGCAACAACTCTTCGCATGTTCCCCCCTTACAGCCGCCGGACCCCTCCGGCGCCCCAGACTGCAGTTACCTCACCTTAACGCTCACCGCCGGGCCCTTGACGATGCTGCGGCCGTCGTTGACCTCGATGTGGTAGCTGACCGTCTGGCCGCTCTTCACACCTGTGTCGGTCACGGTGTACGTCTTGCGCGGCTCCCAGTAGTACGACGTGTACTTGTAGGACCCGATGTTCGTCGATCCCCGGAAGACGTTGTAGGTCAGGGTCAGGTTGTCCAGGTCGTACGTGTCGGTGAACTTGACCGTCGCCTTGTTGAGCGCCGTACTTGTCACCTTCGGAGCCTTCGGTGCGGCCGGTGCCGCGCCGCCCGGGGCGTTGGTGAAGCGGGTCAGGCCCTGCTGGACCTTGCCGTTGACGTGCAGGAAGTCACCGCCGACCCACAGGTCGGTGCTGGTGCCGGCCATCGCCAGCGGACCGACCTGGGTGGTGCTGTTCGGGTTGGCGTCGGTGTTCGGGAACCACGGCCCGAGGTTGCCGTTGGCCGCGTTCTCGACCAGCAGGTAGTGCGTGCCGGTGTCGTCGCCGAAGGCGCCGCTGTCGCTGCAGTCGTGTGCGTGCGAGCCCTTGTAGACCCAGTTGCCGATCGCCTTGATCGCCTCGGTCGCGCCCAGGCAGTTGTTCTGCCACAGCAGCTTGCCGGTCGTCGCATCGGCGGCCAGGACGCCGTCGTAGCAGCCGTAGCCGTCGCCGCCGTTGGAGACGAACACCTTGTTCCCGAGCGTGTCGATGTCCTTGACCCGGGTGGTGCAGGTCGGGCTCGGCTCCGGGATCGCCGCCGCGGCCGGCATCGAGTACGCCGCACCGGTCGTGGTGTTCACCATCGCGAGCGAGTAGTGGTCCTTGCCGTTGATCTTCTCGAACGGCCCGCCGACGAACACCCGCTGGCCGTTGTCGGACACGTCGACCGCGTACACGTCGTCGTCCGCGTTCGGGTTCCACGCCTGCAGGACACCCTGGCTCACGCTCACCGCGGCGAGCCGGTTGCGGGTTGTGCCGTCGACCCGGCCGAAGGCGCCGCCGACGTACACACTGTTGCCGTAGATGGCCAGTGCCTTGACCCGGGCGCTGAACTTCGGGTCCCAGCCGATCACGATCTTGCCGGTCGCCACGTTGAACATCGCGAGCTTGTGCCGGCTCAGGCCGTTGACGGTGGTGAAGTCACCGCCGATCACCACCCACTTGCCGTCCGGGCTGGTGGCGATGCTGTAGACCGGGCCGTTCAGCTTCGGCGCGAACGACGTCGGTGCACCGGTCTTGCGGTTGAACGCGGCGATGTAGGTGCGGACCGACTCTCCTTGACCGGCCGGCTTGCCGGGCTGCCGGATCCTGGTGAACAGGCCCCCGGCGTAGACGGTGTCGCCCGCGATCGCCAGGGCGTTCACGCTGTTGTTGGTCTGCCACGACGTCTGCCGGACCGACGACACGGCGGACGCGAACCCGGGGCTGGCCGCCTCCGACGGCGGCCCGGACGGGATCAGCGCCGCGGCGACCACAGCCGCGCCGGTGACGATGGCCAGAACTAGCTTCTTCATCAAGGTCCTTCGGACTTTGGGCGGCAGAGTGGTGGATACGTCGCCTTACACGCACCAGCCCCGAAATGTAGCGCGGGTGGGGGTCGCCCGGTAGACGACCCCCACCCGCGTTATGACTTTGTGCTGTAGAAAGCTAACCCTGCGCGGTCAGGAACTATGTCAGGACCTGGCCGCGTAGTGGGCCTGGATCCGGGCCGCGCTGAGTGCGTACGGGTAGACCGCCGCCTCGTCGATGCCCATCCCGGTCTGGGTCGCCGCGCCGCCGGACCAGCCGCTGTTGTTGTCGTACCCGACCTTCCACCAGCCGTAGTACAGCGAGGCCTGGCCGATGCTCGCGCTCCCGGACAGCGCACCGTCGACGTACAGCTTCATCGCGCCGTTGTCGTAGGTGCCGACGACGTGGTGCCACTTGCCGTCGTTCTTGCCGGTCGCGCTGGTGAGAGTGCGCTGGCTGCCGTCGTTGATGCCGAACACGATCGCGCCGGTGCTGCGCATGAACAGCTGCCGGTCGCCACCGTTGGTGCTGCTCCCGGTCTTGTTGTTGCCGAACCCGATGATCCGGCCGCCGCGACCGGTGCCGCTCTGCTTGACCCACGCCTCGACGGTGAACTGCTGCGGGAAGCTGTAACCCTTCTCGCCCGCCATCCGGCCGGTGGTCGTGCTGATCGTCATCGAGGTGTTGCCGGTGATCGCACCGGCGCTGCCCAGCGTCACCCCGGTGAAGGCGCCGTTGTTGCTCTGGCCCGAGCTGTCGACGGACGTCGTCGTACCGGCCGCCTCGCCGAGTCGCCAGTAGGCCTGCGGGCCGTCGGAGTTGACGATCTTGTCGTACGCCGTCGACTTGGTACTGGCGACGGTGATCGCGTCGGAGTAGTTGCCGCGGACCGTCGTGTTGCCGTCGGTCACCTCGACCCGGTAGTTGGTCGACTCACCCGGTGTCACGTCGGTGTCGGTGTAATGGATCCAGGGCTTGTCCCACGGCGTCGACTTGACTGTCCAGGTCGCGATCGTGGTGTTGCTGAAGCCCTTCAGCAGCCGGTAGGTCAGCGTGCTGTCGTCGTTGTCGACCACCGTCGGGAAGTTGATCTGCACGACACCCGGCTCGACGCTGTACGGCGTCAGCTTGGCCGGCTTGGCCGGGGCGGCGCCCGGGGTCGCGTTGGTGAACCGGGTCAGGCCCTGCTGGCCGACGCCGTTCGTCTGGGTGAAGTCGCCGCCGACCCAGAGGTCGTCGCCGCTGGTCGCGAACGCGAGCGGGCCGACCGAGGTGGGCGGTCCGGCGTTGGTGTTCGGGAACCACGGGCCGAGCTTGCCGTCGGCAATGTTCTCGACCAGCAGGTAGCGGTAGTCGAAGCCCTGCGGGAAACCGCCCGCGCCGTTGTTGGCGCAGTCGTGGGCGTGCGAGCCCTTGTAGAGCCAGCCGTTGACGACCTTGAGCGCCTCGGTAGCCCCCAGGCACTGGTTCTTCCACTTCAGTTCGTTGGTCTTGACGTCGACCGCCCAGGTGCCGTCGAAGCAGCCGGTGCCGTCACCGCCGTTGCCGAAGTACACGGTGTCGCCGCTGGTCTCGATCGTCTTGACCCGGGTGGTGCAGGTCGCCGTCGGCGCCGGTACGGCGGACGCGCCGGGGAACGGGAGCACCGCGCCAGTGGTCGGGTCGAGGCTGGTGGCGGTGTTCTGCGCGGTGCCGTTGACCGTACTGAACTGTCCGCCGGCGTACACCTTCGAGCCGTCGTCCGCGACGTTCACTGCATACACGTCGCCATCGGTGGCAGGAGCCCAGGACAGCAGTGCGCCGGTGTCCGCCTTGACGGCCGCCAGCCTCGGCCGGTCGACGTTGTTGACCAGGCCGAACGAGCCGCCGAAGTAGACGGTGTCGCCGTACACCGCGATGGACTTGACCCGGTACGAGACCGAGGGCTTCCAGGTGCTGACGAGCGCGCCGGTGGCGGTGTCGAAGGCGGCGATCCGGTTGCGGGTCACGCCGTCGACCGTGGTGAAGTCACCGCCGATGAAGATCCGCTTGCCGTCCTCGGAGGCGGCTACGGCGTACACCTGGCCGTTGAGGACCGGCTTGAACGAGGTGACCAGGTCACCGGTTTTCGCGTCGAACGCGGCGAGGTAGGCCTGCGCGGTCTCGTTGGTGCCGGCTGCGGCGCCCGGCGGGCGGACGCTGGTGAACCGGCCGCCGACGTACGCCTTGCCGGCCGCGACGGCGATGCCCTGGACGCTCGCATTGGTCTGCCAGGTCGGGCTGTTCAGTGCCGACAGCGAGGCCTCGTTGCTCTGCGCCGACGGCGCGAGGGTGAAAACGAGTGATCCTGCGATGAGGGCGCCCACGACTCCGGTGAGCAGCCACTTCTTCTTCATCGTGCGGTAGTCCCCTCAGGTGGCGCGGTGCGCCGGACTAGGTGCGTTAAGAGACGAAGCTCCCCCGAAGAGGAGATTAGGCCACAGCGGGAGCACGGCTCGCCAGTTCCGTTCCCAATCCGTTGTGCAATCCGTACACCTGTGGACACTGAGGGTGGTGTCCGCCGCGGATGCCTATATCCTGAGTCGCTGGCCGGAGGAACGAGTCGCCGGCGGGTGAGCAGAGGAGTGGCATGGAACCGGGGACCGTGGTCTGGCGGGAGACCGCGCAGTCACTGCTACGGCAGAAGTGGCTGATCATCGGCTGCATCTTGCTCGGCCTCTTCGGCGCCGCCGTCTACGCCCTCGTCCAGACCGAACGGTGGACCGCATCCAGCCAGCTCGTCATCGGCCCGGCCGTGCCGCCGGCCCTGGTCGGCAAGCTCGACACCAGCTCGGACAAGACCGGCCCGCTCGGCATGGACCTGCCGGCCGAGACCCAGGCCCGGGTGATGGCCAGCCCGACGCTGCTGCGCGAGGTCGCCAAGTCGCTCGGCATGCCGACCAACGACGACACCGTGCAGAAGCTCGCCGCGGTGACCCGGGTCAAGGCGGTCACCGACAACGCGTACCTCGTCACCACCGACGGCCCGACCGCTTCAGAGGCCGTACGACGGGCGAACGCGATCGCGACCATCTACTTGGACCAGCGCAACGACGAGGCCAAAGGCCTGCTCACCACGCTCGCGGGCCAGGCGCAGGACCGGTCGAAGACCGCCACTCAGCAGTCGCGCAGCCTGATCAGCCAGATCAACGAGGCGGTCGATCGCGGCGACTCGCAGACCGCGGCCGCGCTGCGCGACCAGCGGGTCGGCCTGGCGACCGAGGCGCGGCAGGCGGCCGACGATGCCGCCGCGATGCGCAAGGCCCTGACCGCCGTCGGTGCCGGAAGCGAGCTGGTCACCCCGGCCACCACCGACACCGCCAGCTCGTCGCCGATGGTTGCCCGCGACATCCTTGTCGGCGGAATCCTCGGCCTGGTGCTCGGGTTCGGTCTGGCCCTGCTTCGGTCGCACTTGACGCCGTACATCCTGACTCGCGATCAGGCGGCGCGGGCGGCGAGCTCGCCGGTCATCACCGCCTCGGAGGGGAACCGCCGCCGGTTCTGGCACCGGACGGCGCCGGAGTTGCCGCAGTACGAGATCACCTCGCTCGGGACCGAGGCGAGCGGTGCGCTGGCGCGGCGGGAGCTCAACCCGCGGGCCTTCGGCTCGGGCGCTCCGGGCACGCTGCTCGTCGTATCCGCCTCACCGACGCCGAACTCGGCCGGTATCGCGCTGGCGATGGCTGAGGCGAACGCCCGCGACGGCCGCGAGACCCTGCTGATCCTTGCCGATGTGGAAGGTACGCCGGTCCTGCCGCACGTGACGGGTCACGAGGGCCTGACCGACCTCGTGAACGAGCCTGCCGCGACCCGGGCGATCCGGGCCCGCAAGCTGTTCCGTCCGGGGACCGTCGCGGACCTGTACGTGCTGCCGCCGGGGCTGAACCACGAGGAGACGGCGACCGCGGTCGGGCCGTCGCTGGTGCCCGGGATCGTGGCGGACCTGCCGCCTGGGTACTCCGTGGTCATCCATGGCCCGGGTGCGGTCGGGCGGATGGGGATCACGCCGCTGGCGGCCGCCGTGGATGCTTCGGTGCTCGTGGTGCAGGTTGGCCATGACAAGGAGATGGACGTCGCCCGGCTCACGGCCGCGCTGCAGTACGCCGGTGCGCCGGTGGTGGGCGTCGTACTGATCGGGGCCTCGCCGCAGGACGAGACGCTGGGCATCCCGCTGAACTTCAAGGCCGCCGAGTCGGCCGCACCACCGATCCGCTGACGCCATGACCGCTTTGGCGCCGCCGGTGCCCGGGACCGTTGAGCAGGAGAGCGAGAAGCCTGCCTGGTTCTGGCTGATGTTGTGGTGCCTGTTCGTGCTCGGCGTCCAGCCTTGGTCGTCGCGGGTCGCCGCGCCGCAGGGGAGCACCGGGTCGACGAACAGCCTGGCGAAGGGCCTGCTGCTGGGGGCGATCTTCCTGGTCGCGATGGCTGCGACCAAGCCGGGCTTCCGGACCCGGGCCACGCCGGCGAGCACGCTGTACCTGCTGTACGTGATGTTCGCGACCGCGACCGCGTTCCTGCTCGCCGAGCCGCTTGGGCCGTTGATGCGGCTGGCCCGGTTCCTGATCGGGTTGTTGCTGATCTTCCTGCTCTGGCGACCGCTGGTGCAGGTTCCGGAGCGGCTGATCCGGGCGCACCTCTGGGCTCATCTGTTGCTTGCGTCAACAGTCGTCGCGAGCCTGGCGTATGCGCCGAGTCAGGCCTGGCGCCCGCTCCGCTCGCTCGGCGCCGGGTACCGGCTTCAGGGTGTCATCATCCCGATGCTGCCGCCGCGCGTGGGTGAGGTCGGGGCGATCCTGCTCGGGCTGGCGCTGATTGGGTTCCTCTGCAGGAAGCTGGCACTGCTGCCGGCCGCCGGGCTGGTCGGGCTGGGCGTCGTACTGATCGCGGCCAGCCGGACCCGGACGTCGGCGGCCGCGATCGCCTTCGGGTTGGTGCTCGCGCTGATCCTGACCCGGAAGACCTGGTTCGGACGGTTCTTCAGTCTTGCTGTACCGGCCTTGATAGGCCTCGCCTTCCTGACGATCGGCTCGCTGCATACGTGGCTGTTGCGCGGCCAAGGGACTCAGCAGATCAGCTCACTGAGCGGCCGGACCACCAGTTGGCACGCGGTGATCGACGAGAAGGTGTCGCTGCAGACGGCGATCATCGGCCACGGCCTCGGCAACAAACGGGTGTTGCTGCGGCGCGGTGAGGGCGACATCGACGTGATGGCGATCGACAACAGCTGGCTCGGCCTCTACTGGGAGACCGGGCTGGCCGCTGTCACGATCGTCGCCATCGCGCTGATCGTCGCGTGGATCGCGGTGCTGCGCGCGCCGACGCCGTACGTGCGAGCGTGTGGTGCGCTGCTCCTCGGGTACGTCACGGCGGCGTCGCTGAACGAGAGCGGTCTGTCCGACCTCAGTTCGATGACGCTGCATCTACTGGTCGCGGCCGCGGTCTGTGATGCCGACCGAATACGACATAGGGCCAAAGCCCTCAGCTCTTGATCGAGTCCTGGTCGAAGCCGGCCTGTTGCCACTGGTTCCAGCTGAGGGTCTTGCCTTTGAAGGCGAACCTGTCCTCGGCGTTGCCGCCTTCGCCGAGCTGGTAGCTGTTCCGGCGGAAGATGACGGCGCCGTCGCGTGTGGGTGATCGCTCGTTCTCGACGACGCCCGTACTCGCGGTCGAGTCGTCCATCACGACCAGGTTGCCCTCGACCACGACGTCGGCCAGCACGTAGAGACCACGCGGACCCTGGCCGCGAGTGCGGGACTGGATCGAGATGCCGTTGCGGTTGTCCTTCACCAGATTGCCCCGGACCTCCACCTGGGACGACGTGTTCACGTTGATGCCGCCGCCGTCCCACAGGCTCCCGCCCGAGTTCCGGCCGGTGCCGAACCCGTTGCTCTCGACAACGTTCTGCTCGATCACCGCCTGGTAGCTGATCTCGTACCGGATCCCGTCCGCCGCGTTGTCCCGGATCCGATTGCCGGCAATCCGACGCCCGTGCTCGGCGATGTCGCTCCACATCCCGACCCCGCGGTTCGCCACGATGTCGTTGCCAGACACCTCACCCGAGGACCGGGTCGACTTGATCCCGCCGGCCTCCCAGTCGGCGATCCAGAACCCGTCGGTGTTGTTCCGGGTGACCAGGTTCTGGGTGATGCGGACGCCTTCCGAGCGGTACTGCCCGATGCCCAGTTGTCCGTTGTCGGCGACCGTGTTCCGGCTGAGCTCGGCTCTGTCGCCCTGGATCACCATGATGCCGACCGCGTGGTTCCAGCGGACCTCGTTCGCTGTCACTTTCCATCCGGGGCCGACTTGGACCGCGCCGGCCTGCGGCTTGCTGGCGAAGTGCTCGATGGTGAGGCCTGTGACGGTGACGTTGTTGGCAGTCTTGTCGATCGCGGTGGTCGTCTTGGACATCTCGACGCTGCTGTGAGTTGGGTCGTCGGCGACGTACACGGCGTTGGCCTGGTAGTCACCGAAGAACGTGCCCGGCTTGAGTTGGTCTCGGCTCATCACCCGGTTCAGATGCTTGCCATCGACAAACACTTGCTCACCTAGGCGGCATGGCTTGGTGTTGTCGTCCTCACACTTCCACTGCGACTTCAGCTCGTACGACGTTGGCAGCACCCCACGCACCACCCAGTGGTCGCCGTCGTGTTGCCATCCGGTCAGCTGTACGGATCCCGTGAGTACGACGCCCTCGCCACCACCCAACGTGTCGCCGTCGCGCGGGTGGATCGGTTTGCTGATCCGGTGTGTTCCTTTGGCGAAGCAGAACGTGGTTCCGGCCGGGTGTGCGTCGATCAGCTTTTGCGGGTCGGCTCCTAACGGGATTGCGACGCCGTGGCAGGGCTTCGCCGTACTGGGTCCGGTCGGGCCGAGGCTTGCCGCGGCGGCGGCCGGGGGAGCGGTCGGCACTGTCACAGTCGGCGCTGCCGGCGACGGTGCGCCTGAGTTTCCACTGCACCCGGCCAGCAACAACAGCAGCGCGGAACCACCTGCCGCGACAGCATGACGCCTCATCCACAGCCCTTCTCCGAAACAGATCCGGAGGAGCCTATCGGCCTCTGAGGGTGACTGGTGCGTGGTGCTGTTTGTTGTTGTGGTGCGGGTTTGTCTCGCGTTTGGACGGAGGTGATTTGCCGCGGGCTCCGCTGCGTGATGGTGCTGGTCGGGGTGGCGGGCGTCAAGGGCGCCTCCTTCGTCGGCGTCGCTGCGCGATCTTCGACCCTTGACTCCCACCACCCCGACCAGGAAGGACGCAGCTATGCGAAGCCCGCGGGGAGCTGTAGCCCGGGGCCGGGGTGGATGGTTTTAGCTCCGGGTGGTTGGTGTGCTGGCGGGGTTGGGGTGGGGTCGCCTGGGGTTGGGACAGGTGCTGGTGGGCTGACACAAGTACTGGTGGGCGGACACAGGAAATAACCTGTGTCGGGTCCCGGCTTCTTGTGCCAGGCCCGGCCGATCCCGGCATCCGGACGAATCCGGCCACATCCCGGGCAACCGGCGGATTCGCCGGCTCGATAGCGGGTTGTTTCACCGATAGCGGCAAGTAAGCCGCCAACCATCACATAACCCGCTATCGAGTCCAGCCAGCAGCCCGACACCGCCGCGGGAGCTGGGTCGGGTTGTGTTGCTGCAGGGGGCGGGGTCAGGTGAGGTAGGTGTTGCGGGCTTGGGTGTGGGCTAGGGCTTGGGCTACTTCGAAGGCGTCGTCTTCGTCCAGGCGGTGCTGGACTACGAGGTTGGCCAGGTAGCCGGCGTCGATTCGGCGGGCGAGGTCGTGGCGGGCGGGGATGGAGAGGTAGGCGCGGGTGTCGTCGACGAAGCCGGAGGTGTTGTAGAAGCCGGCGGTTTCGGTGACGAGTTCGCGGAAGCGGCGCATGCCGTCCGGGCTGTCGAGGAACCACCACGGCGCGCCGAGCCGGACCGCGGAGTAGACGCCGGCCAGCGGCGCGAGCTCGCGCGAGTACACCGTCTCGTCGACCGTGAACAACACCAGCCGGAAGCCGCCAGCATGCCCGAACCGCTCGAGCAGCGGCTGCAGCGAGCGGGTGAACTCGGCCGCCACCGGGATGTCGTGCCCCTTGTCCGGCCCGTACGTCGCGTGGATCGCGGGGTCGTGATCCCGCAGTACGCCGGGATGCAACTGCATCACCAGCCCGTCCTCGGACGACATCACCGCCGACTGGTACAGCATGTGCCCGGCGAAAAGCTCAGCATCCCCCGCCGACACGCCCCCCTTCAGCGCGTCAGCGTAGATCCGCGAAGCCTCCGCATCCGTCAGCGGAATCGCCGCCGCACTCAGATGACCATGGTCGGTCGCCCGCGCACCTGCCTCCACGAACGCCTGGCGACGCTGCCTCAGCGCCTGCAGATAACCGTCGTACGTCGAGGTGTCTACGTCGGCCAGCGCGCCGAGCTGCTGGACGAGCTCAGCCCAGTCCGGCCGATCCAGATGTACGACGGCGTCCGGGCGGAACGTCGGAATCACCCGGCCGGGCAGATCCGCCGCCACCTTCGCATGCTGTGCCAGGTCGTCGGTCGCCGCGTCGGTGGTTGAGATGAGCTCGATGTTGAACCGATCGAGGAGCGCCCGCGGCCGGAAGTCGGGCTCGGCGATCCGGGCCGAGATCTGGTCGTACAGCTCGTCCGCGGTCTCGGCCGACGGGTGCGTGGTGACGCCGAGCACCTCGGCGAACTCGTGCTCGAGCCAGTAGCGCGAGGGGGTCGCGCGGAAGAGGTGCCAGTTCGCGCAGAACTCGCGCCAGATCTCGCGCGGGTCGGCACCGGGCTTGCCGTCGCGGCGGGGGAGGCCGAGGCGCTCGGGGGAGATGCCCTGGGAGATCAGCATCCGGGTGACGTAGTGGTCCGGGATCACCAGCAGCTCGGCCGGGTTGCCGAACGGGGCGTCGGTCGCGAACAGCGAGATGTCGACGTGCCCGTGCAGGCAGAGCAGCGGCAGGTCCTTGGTGGACGCGTGGATCCGCCGGGCGACGTCACGCGCCTCGCCGGCGGGCAGGGCACGGTCCGGATGCGGCTGCAGGGCCTTCGGCATGAGTCCTCCGGGATAGGGTCGGATGCAACAAGTTCTGAAAAGGATTGCAGTCGGTCGCGGAGCACACAACCCCTTGTCCACAAGGCGATCACGACAGGGCGCCGTCGTCTGTGGACAAGACCTTGACATCCGACTGCAATCGATTGCAGACTCAAGGGCGCTGACCGATCGGAGGTGGACCGATGCCCGCGACGATCCGTGACGTCGCGCGACTGGCGGGCGTGTCGCCGTCCACCGTCTCCCGGGCGCTGTCGATGCCGGAGATGGTCAACGCGGCCACGCGGGCCCGGGTCGCGGCCGCCGTCGAGCAGCTCGGCTACCAGCCGAACCGCGCCGCCCGCGGACTGATCACCGGCCGGACCGGCAACATCGGCCTGGTCGTGCCCGATCTCGCCAACCCGTTCTTCGCCGGCGTCGCCAAGGGCGTCCAGGCTCGTGCCCGCCGGTACGACGTGGCGGTCTTCGTCGCGGACACCGACGAGGACGCAAGTGCAGAGGTCGGCCTGGTACGCGCCTTGTCCAAGCAAGTCGACGGATTGATCCTCTGCTCGCCCCGGGCGAGTGACAGCGATTTGTCCGCGATCGCCCAGGACACAAACGTCGTACTGGTGAACCGCACGGCCGAAGGCGTTCCCGGAGTCACCTACGACAACGAAGAGGGAATGCAACAGGCGGTCGCGCATCTGGTGGCGCTCGGCCATCGCCGGATCGGCTGGGTCGGCGGGCCAGTCACCTCGTGGTCGACGCAGCACCGCAGTATCGGCCTCAGCAACGCTCTCCACGATCACGGCGCCGAGCTGGCCCGGGTCGGCAGTTTCGCGCCGACCTACGAGGGTGGCATGGCAGCGGCGGACCAGGCCGTCGCGACCGGCGCCACCGCGGTGGTCACCTACAACGACCTGGTCGCGATCGGCCTGCTGGCCAGGCTGCACGCACGGGGGATCTCAGTGCCCGGCGACATCAGCGTCGTCGGCGTCGACGACATCGCCATGTCCCGGATGGCCAGACCCGCTCTGACCACAGTCCGGCTGCCGAAGCAGGAGGCCGGCCGGATCGCGGTGGAGCTGCTGCTCGCCGTCCTCGACGACCCGGAGGCCGACACTGCCACCGGCGGCACGCTGCACGGCGAGCTGATCGTCCGCGACTCCACGGGTCCCGCACCACGCCCTCACGACCGTCCGAATGAAAGAGCACGACCGTCCGAATGAAAGAGCACGACCGTCCGAACGAAAGAGATCAACTTGACCAGGCTGAGTCTCACCCATCTCCCCGTCGCCCCCGCCGTCGATCCGCGCCAGCTGTCGGTCGGCGTCGTACACCTCGGGCTTGGCGCGTTCCACCGCGCACATCAAGCCGTCGTCACCGAGCGGGCGGCAGTGGCGAGCGGTGACACGCGGTGGGGGATCACCGGAGTGAGCCAGCGTTCGGCAACGGTCCGCGACCAGCTCGCGCCCCAAGACGGCCTGTACGGCGTTCTCGAGCGCGGACTAGGGGATCCGTCCATCCAGGTGATCGGGAGCATCCGCGAAGTACTCACGGCACCCGAAGACCCGGAGGCGGTCGTCGCGCGGATCGCGGATCCGGGGGTGTCCGTGGTGACCCTGACGGTGACGGAGAAGGGCTACCGTGCCACCGGCGCCGGGCTTGATCTGAACGACCCGGAGATCCAGGCCGACCTGACCGGCCGGCCGCCGCGGACGGTGGTCGGTCAGCTCGCGGCGGGTCTCGCCCGCCGGGTCGAGCCGCTGACGATCGTGTCCTGCGACAACCTGGTTGCCAACGGCCCCTTCCTGCGCAAGCTGGTGGCGGAGTACTTCGATGCCCTGGGCAAGGTGCCGGACGTCTTCGAGGCGACTCGGTTCCCGGCCAGCATGGTGGACCGGATCGTTCCGGCGACGACCGATGCGGACCGCGACGAGGCCGCTCGGCTGCTCGGCGTCCGGGACGAGGCCGTCGTGGTCGCGGAACCGTTCCTGCAGTGGGTGATCGAGGACGACTTCGCCGGCGACCGCCCGGCGTGGGAACTCGGCGGCGCCGTCCTCACCCACGACGTCGCGCCGTGGGAGCAGGCCAAGCTGCGGATGCTCAACGCCACTCACTCGATGCTCGCCTACCTGGGTGCGCTCCGCGGCTACGAGACCATCGCCGAGGCAGTGCGCGACGACGAGCTCGCCACGCTGGCACGCCGGCTGATGACGGAGGACGTCGTACCGACCCTGACGCCACCCGACGGGCTGGACCTTCAGGAGTACGGCGCGACCGTCCTGGAGCGCTTCGCCAATCCGGCCCTCAAGCACCGTACGACGCAGGTGGCGATGGACGGCTCGGTCAAGCTGCCGGTCCGCATGCTCGGCACAGTCCGCGACCGTCTGGCCGCCGGTGCGGAACCTCAGGTCATCTCCTTGGCCGTAGCCGCCTGGATGACCTACGTTCGCAGGACCGACCCCCTCGACGACCCGCAGGCGGACCGTCTGAAGACCGCCGTCGCAGGAGCTTCGACACCCGCCGCCGTGGTCGACGCCCTCCTCTCGGTGGACTCGATCTTCACGCCGGACCTGCGCGACTCGACGGTGTTCCGCGAGTTGCTGGTCGCGCAGGTCGGCGAGTTGCTCAGCCGGTCCTGAAGCTGCTGTTCGTGTCCTGGCCGGTGGAGCGCCACTGGCGGGCCGTGTACCACTGACCGGTCTTCTGGAACCGGTTGGTGGTCAGGCTGTCGAGGATGTAGGTGTTGCCGTTCAAGGTGACCTCGCCGGCCGGGATGACGGCGCCGGAGTTCTGCACCATGCCGGTCGCGCTGGTGCCGCCCTTCATGGTCACCTGGTTGCTGGAGACAACGATGTCGCGGAGCACGTTCTTGCCCCAGGGGCCGGAGCCGCGGGTGCGGGACTGGATCGAGATGCCGTTCACGTTGTTCGCGACCACGTTGTTCCGGACCTGCACGTTCGACGACGTGTTGACGTTGATGCCGCCGCCGTCCCACAGCGACGTACCGGAGCCGCGGCCGGTGCCGAGACCGTTGCCGGTGATCACGTTGTTCTCGATCACGCCGTTGCGCCCGATCTCGTACCGGATCCCGTCCGCCGCATTGTCGACGATCTGATTGTCGCTGAACGTCCGCCCGTCGTCGTACGCGTCGCTCCACAGGCCGACGCCGCGGTTGTCCTTGATCAGGTTGCCGCTGACCGAGCCGCCGTTGGACCAGGTGGTCTTGATCCCGCCGGACTCCCAGTCCGCGATCCAGAACCCGTCGGTGTTGTTGTTGCTCACCTGGTTGCCGCTGATCGTTCCGTTCAGCGTGCTGTACTGCCCGACGCCGAGCTGGCCGTTGTACTGGATCAGGTTCTTCTCCAGTACGGCGCCGTCCGCGTTGACCAGCATCGCCCCGACCGCATGGTTCCAGCGGATGTCGTTGGCGGACACCTTCCAGTTCAGCCCGAGGACGACCGCACCGCCCTGCGGCGGGGTGGCGAAGTGCTCGACCGTGAGCCCGCGCACGGTGACGCCGGTCGCGGACGACCGGATCGCGACATCCGTCTTCGACATCTCCACCGACTTGCCGGCCGGGTTGTCGCCGAGGTAGACGGCGTTCGCGCCGTAGTCGGCGTAGAAGGTGCCCGGAGCAACCTTGTCGCGGGCGGCGACCCGGGTCAGATGCTTGCCGTCGACAAACACCTGCTCACGCAGATAGCAGATGTCCGCGACGTTGTCCTCGCACTGCCCGCTCCGCCCGTACGCGGCCGGCAGCACACCCGTGGTCACCCACGCGCCGTCGGACGCGGTCCACTTCGTCAGCGGCACCGATCCGGTCAGTACGGCGTCCTGATCGCTGGCCAGCACCTGGTCCGCCTTGGGGTGGATGGTGCGGGTGATCCGGTGCAGGCCGGCCGTGAAGCAGAACGTCGTACCGTTCGGGTAGGCGTCGACGATGTCGGCGGCCTCCTGGCCCGGCTTGATCGCGACGCCGGTGCACGCCGGGGCGAGGGACGGGCCGGCGGTGAAAGTCCCAGGCTGGGGCGTCGTCGTCGGCGTAGCGGTCGGACGTGGTGTGGCCGGCGAGTCGAGCGGAAGGATGCCGGGCAGGATGTCATCGGGGTCGTCGGCGGGCGACCCGTTGGCCGTGCTGGTCAGCACGGCGACGGCGATGGTGCCTGCCGCAACGATCGCGACGAGTGTGCTGGGCGTCTTCATTGCCTTCACTGCGGAGCCTCCAGGAGGGCACAAGTACTGACCTGGCGCACCCCCCAAGGCGCGGCGTTCGGCAGCAGACTACTACGTCAGGTAGTCACAGCAACACGAAAAGTTTGTTGCTTTATGCCACAAGTTTCAATCTGCGTCGAAGCTGCCGGCGGTGTCCAGCCCGGCCTGGCGCCAGCCGGCCGCGGTCAGCTTCGTGCCGAAGCGGGCGAATCGCTGAGCCGCCAGCCCGTCCAGCAGGTAGCGGTTGCCGCTGAAAACGACCTGCCCGGCCGGCACCTTGGCGCCTGAGTTCTGCACCATCCCGGTGCTCTGGCTGCCACCCGTCATCTTGATGGTGTTGCCGGTGACCTTGATGTTGCGCAGCAGGTAGGTGCCCCACGGCCCGCTGCCGCGAGTGCGGGACTGGATCGTCACGCCGTTGACGTTGCCCGACACAACATTGTTCCGGACCGTCACGTTCGACGAGGTGTTGACGTTGATGCCGCCGCCGTCCCACAGCGACGTACCGGAGCCGCGGCCGGTGCCGAAGCCGTTGCCGGTGATCGTGTTGTTCTCGATGACGCCGTTGCGGCTGATCTCGTAGCGGATGCCGTCGGCCGCGTTGCCGGTGATCTTGTTGGCGCTGATCGTCCGGCCGTCGTCGGCGACATCGGCCCACATCCCGATGCCCAGGTTGTTCTTGATCAGGTTGCCGCTGACCGTGCCCGAGGACCTGGTCGACTTGATGCCGCCGGACTCCCAGTCGGCGATCCAGAAGCCGTCGGTGTTGTTGGAGCTGATCACGTTGCGGGTCACCGTCGCCGCGGCCGAGTTGTACTGGCCGAGCCCGAGCTGACCGTTGTTGCGGATCAGGTTCCGGTCGACGCGCGTGTTGTTCGCCTTCACCAGCATCACGCCGACGGCGTGGTTCCAGCGGACGTCGTTCGCGGTGATCCTCCAGTCCGGTCCGGCGACGAGCGCCCCGGCCTGCGGCGCGCTGGCGAAGTGCTCGATGGTGAGCCCCCGGACGACCACACCGGTCGCACCGGATTCGATCGCGGTCGCCGTCTTCGACATCTCCACCGCGTGCCCGGCCGGGTTGCTGCCGAGGTAGATCGCGTTCGCGCCGTAGTCGGCGTAGAAGGTGCCGGCCTTGACCGCGGCCAGGCTCGCGACCCGGGTCAGATGATCGCCGTCGACGAAGACCTGCTCGCGAAGGTGACAGATGTTCGCCTTGTTGTCCTCACACTGCCCACTCATCCCGTACGCCGCCGGTAGCGCACCCCGCGCCACCCAGGTAGCGCCGGACTTCGACCACCCCGTCAGCGGTACCGAACCCGTGAGTACGGCGTGGGTCGCACTGGCGAGGGTGGTGTTCGCCTTCGGCCGGATGGTCTGGCTGATCCGGTGCAGGCCGGCCGCGAAGCAGAACGTCGTACCGGCGGGCTTGGCGTTGACCAACGACTGCGGGTTCTGGCCGGGTTTGATCACCACGCCGTGGCATGACCCGGCAAAGGCCGGACCGGCGACGCTCACGGTGACGTGGTCGGTGCTGGTCGACGGCTTCTTCGTGGGCTTCTTGGTTGGCGTGACAATGCTGGGTGGCTTCGACGAAACGGCCGCCGGGGGAGTGGATGGCGCCTTGGACGGGGTCTGCGACGGCTGCACGCTCGTCTGCTCGCCGGCGGCGCGTGACTTGGCCGCGGTTGTCGCGTTCTTCTGGTGGGCGATGACCGGAACCGCGACCGCGACGACAGCCAGTGCCGCGACGCCCGCCGCCGCGAACCACAACTTCCTCAACATCACCCTCCGGATATGGCGGCCTCAGGTGCCGCCCGAAACCAGGTGTAACCACCGCGAGACTTAAGGTAGTGCCATGCGGGTCGCCATGCTGCACAACCGTTACCGGACGGGTCAACCCAGCGGCGAGAACACCGTTGTCGCACAAACGGTTGATTTATTGCGTAACTCAGGACATCAAGTCGACTTCTACGTCCGGAACAGCGACGACATCGCCGCAATGAGCCGCAAAGATCGCGCACTGTTACCGTTTCGCTCCGTGTGGTCATTTTCGGCCGAACGCGATTTAACGCAGCTATTGCAGGAGCAACGACCCGACGTCGTCCATGTGCACAACACGTTCCCGCTGTTCAGCCCGTCGGTGCTGCGGGCGACGGCCCGGCTCGGACTGCCGATCGTGGCGACGCTGCACAACTTCCGGCTGATGTGCGCCAACGCCGTACTGCAGCGCGACGGCCACCCGTGCGAATCCTGTGTCGGCAGGCTTCCCTGGTCCGGCGTGAGGCACGGCTGCTATCGGGAGTCGCGGGTGCAGACGCTGCCGCTGGCAACCAGCATCGGCGTCCACAACACGCTGCACACCTGGGAGCGGTACGTCACCACGTTTGTTGCGCCGTCAGAGTTCGTCCGCGAGCGCTATGCCACCGGTGGGTTCGATCCCGACCGGATCGTGGTCAAGCCGCATGCCGTCCCGCACGCGGGCGCGGTGCGGAACGGGCCGGGCGAGGCCGTGGTGTTCCTCGGGCGGTTGGTGGAGGACAAGGGGTTCGCGGACCTGCTCGAGGCGTGGGACTCGTCGTTCGGGCAGTTGGTCGTGGTCGGCGACGGTCCACTCCGCGGCGAGGCCGAGGCGCGGGCCCGGCGGGATCCGTCCGTGAAGGTGCTGGGTCAGCTTCCGTGGTCCGACTGCATGGATGTGCTCCGGTCCGCGCGTGCCGCCGTCGTACCGGCGCGTTCGTATGAGACGTTCGGTCTCGTGGTAGTGGAGGCCTTCGCGCACGGTGTGCCCGTGGTCGCGTCGCGGTTGGGTGCGCTGGCGGAGCTGGTGGACGACGGCGAAACCGGTGCGCTGGCTGAGCCCGGCGACGCGGAAGGGCTGCGAAAGGCCCTCGGGTTGGTGACTGATCCCGTGACTTCGGTAACCTTCGGCGAGCGAGCCCGACAGGTCTACCTCGACCGCTTCACCCCGGAGCGAGACCTCGCGGCCACGGAGAGGATCTATACCGATGCGATCGCCCGGCATGCGCATGGGTAATGGATTTCTGGCCGGCGTTTTCGACCTTTTCCACGTCGGGCATCTCGACGTGCTCGGGCGCGCCCGGCAGAACTGTGACCGGCTGGTCGTCGGCGTGCTGAGCGACGAATGGGCGGTGGAGGCCTGGGGTGCGCGGCCGTTCGTGCCGTTGGTCGAGCGGGCCCAGATCATCGAGCACCTCCGCTGTGTCGACGAGGTCGTCGTGGTGGACGACGTACAGCCGGCCTGGCTGACCGGCGTACTCGGGGTGCAGATCGTGTTCGCTGCCAGTGGCACCGACGGCGTGCTCGGCGTGGACGAACTCGACGAGCTCCCGGCGGAGCTGGTCAGTGTCGTGCCGCCCGGCCGTGGTTCCCGCAGCCCGATCCTGCGCGCCGCCATCGACCAGCGGCAGTCACGTAGCTCGGTCGCATGAACGGCTGCTCGCTGGGCGACGTCGTCGCGGAGCTGGCCCGGGCGCAGAAGCCGTCTGCCGGGACACCGGCGTACTCACGCTTTGTCAATCGGCCGATGGGCCGCGTGTTTGCCGCCGGCGCCTTCCTTGCGCGGCGGACCCCGAATCAGGTCAGCCTCGCCTCCGGCTTCTGCTCCGTGGTCGGGATCGCGCTGATCGCACTTGTTCGGCCGTCGTTTGTCTTGGCGGTGGTCGTCACGCTGCTGCTGGTCTTGGGATACGGCCTCGATTCGGCCGACGGGCAGCTGGCCCGGCTGCGCGGTGGCGGCTCGCCGCTCGGTGAGTGGCTGGACCACATGATCGACTCGGTCAAGATCGTGCTGCTGCACAGCGCTGTACTGATCTCGTTCTACCGCTTCGATGCCTTCAGCAACGAGTTGGTGCTGCTCGTGCCGCTGGCCTACGTATGCGTGTCGGCGGTGATGTTCTTCGGCCTGATCCTGATCGACCAGCTGCGCCGGCGCCACGGCGGTGCCCAGAAACCCAATGAGCGTGGGGATTCCGTGGTCAAGTCGTTGCTGATCGCACCGACCGACTACGGCGTGCTCTGCCTGGTCTTCCTGACCTTCGCCTGGCCGTCGGTGTTCGCCGTACTGTACGGCGCTCTGCTCGCGGCGAACCTGGTGTTCCTGGCCGCGGCGATCGCCAAGTGGTACCGGGAGATGGCGGCGCTGCAACCTTTGAGTGGGGCGCGCGGCTGATGGGAGTGGTCGGGTATGCACCCGGTGTGTACGACATGTTCCACATCGGGCACCTGAACATCCTGCGCCGGGCCCGGGACCACTGCGACCACCTGATCGCCGGCGTCGTCGAGGACGATGTCGTTGCCCGGATCAAGGGTCGCCCGCCGGTGGTCCCGCACGACGAGCGGATGGAGGTCGTCCGGGCCCTCGGTCTGGTCGACGAGGTGGTCAGCGACTGGTCCAGCGACAAGTTCGAGATGTGGAAGCAGCTCCGGTACGACGTGCTGTTCAAAGGCGACGACTGGAAAGGCACCGAGAAGGGGACCAGACTGGAAAGGCTGTTGGGGGAGGTCGGTGCCAGCGTGCACTATTTCCCGTACACGGCCTCCACCTCGAGCACGGATCTCCGGAGGCTGCTGGAGGGGATGAATTGATGTCGATCCGCCCAATGGCCTGGAGGGGATGAGCTGATGTCGAACCGGCCGAAGGTCCTGCTCAGCGCTTACGCCTGCCGGCCGACGGGCGGTTCGGAGCCGGGCGCGGGCTGGGCCTGGGCGAAGGCGGCCGCGCGGGACCACGACGTGTGGCTGCTGACGCGCGGCAAGTTCGCGCACGAGATCGCCGAGGAGCTGGCGATCCGCCCGGTGCCGTCGCTGACCGTCGTACCACTGGAGCTGCCGAAGTGGCTGCTGCGGCTGCGTCGCCGGCCGTCGGACGTGTACTGGTACTACCCGCTCTGGCAGGGGCTGGCTCGCCGTACGGCACGACGCCTGCAGGCAGAGCAGTCCTTCGACGTGATCCATCACCTGACGTTCGCGGTCGACTGGATGTCGGCGGGGGTGGTGGAGGAGTCGTCGGCCAAGGTGATCTGGGGCCCGATCGGCGGATCGACGACGGCTCCGCTGTCGATGGCGCACTGGCTCGGCCCGCGGGGTCTGGTGGCGGAGCTGGTACGACGTGCGTACACCGGCTTCCGGCGACGCGTCACCGGCCGGAAGCTTGCCCAGAGCGCCGATCTGGTGGTTGCCCAGAACAACGACGAGGCTGAGGTGTTCCGCCCGTACGCGAAGGAGATCGCGGTTCAGCCGAATGTCGCGATCAGCCGGTTCACCGCGTCCGGGCCGTACGAACCGTTCGGTGCCCCCGGCATCAAAACCGCGCTGTTCGTCGGCCGGCTGATCCCGTGGAAAGGTGTGCTGCTCGCGATCAGCGCGCTGGCCCGACCGGAGGCGGCCAACTGGGAGCTGCGGATTATCGGCGACGGCCCCGACTGGCGCCGCGCCGAACGCCTCGCCGAGAGTCTCGGCGTCCGTGATCGGGTCGAGTTCATGGGCCAACTGCCGCGGGAGGACGTACTCGCGGCGATGTTCCGAGCCGACGCTCTGCTGGCGCCCGCGATGCGCGAGGCGGCCGGCTGGGCCGTCACCGAAGCCCTTGCCTCCGGCTGTCCGGTCGTGTGCCTCGACCGCGGCGGTCCATCCGTCATCGTCGGCCCAGACGAAGGCATCGCCGTCTCCTGGCGTGGTGACGTCGTCGGCGAACTCGCCAAAGGCCTGGCGTCCCTCCGCGGCCGCATCACCCCGGTCGACCGCTGGGGACCGGACCGGCTCCCCGACATCCTCGCCGCCTGGTACGCCTCAGCCCGCGTCTCTCGCTAGCTCGGCTTTCTCACCATGAACACATCGACGGGGTCTTGCGACTCCACGGTGAAGCCGACGCGCTCGTACAGGCGCTGGGCAGCGCTGCCCTGAAGGACGTTCAGCCGGACGAGGATGCCTTCGGCATCGGTTTGCTCCAGCAGCGTTCGCAGGACAGCCGTTCCGAGCCCTCGGCCCTGAAGCTCCGGGTCGATGAAGAAGTGCTCCAGCCAGTGTCCGTCCTCGGCCGGACGCAGCGCGACGGAGCCCGCAAAGGTGCCGTCGGCCACAATCACCGACATGTACTGCGGCACGAACGAGTCCCGGAACCGCTGCCGGACCCGATGCTCGTCGAACCGCCCCAGCCGTTCCAGATCCGGCCGCATCACCCTCGCCCGCAGCTCCGCGATGACCTCGACATCTCCTGGCTCGGCAGGACGCAGGATCCACTCAGTCACGGGCCGTCTTGCCGGGCAGTGCGAGCATCCGGTCGAGGGCCAACTTGGCGTAGTGCTGGGTGTCGGCGTCGACTGTGATCGGGTTGACGACGTGGCCGGCCACCAGGTTCTCCAGCGCCCAGACGAAGTGCGGCAGGTCGATGCGGTTCATCGTGGCGCAGTAGCAGACCGTCTTGTCGAGGAAGACGATGTTCTTGTCGGTGTGCTGCTTGGCCAGCCGCTGGACCAGGTTCAGCTCGGTGCCGACGGCCCACGACGTACCAGGCTCGGCTTTCTCGAGCGTGTTGATGATGTACTCCGTCGAGCCGACCAGGTCCGCTTTGGTGACGACGTCGTACTGGCACTCGGGGTGGACGATCACGTTGACGCCGGGGATGCGCGCGCGTACGTCGTCCACCGACGCAGCGGTGAAGCGGCCGTGCACCGAGCAGTGCCCGCGCCACAGGATCATCTTCGCCGCGGCGAGCTGCTCGCGGGTGAGCCCACCGCCCGGCTTGTGCGGGTCGTACACCACGCAGTCGTCCAGGCTCAGGCCCATCTTCAGTACGGCGGTGTTCCGGCCGAGGTGCTGGTCGGGCAGGAAGAGCACCTTCTCGCCCTGCTGGAAGGCCCACTCGAGCGCTGTGTCGGCGTTGCTCGACGTACAGACCGCGCCGCCGTTGCGGCCGCAGAACGCCTTGATGTCGGCGCTGGAGTTCATGTACGTGACGGGCACGGTCACGTCGGCCACTCCGGCATCGGCGAGCGCGTCCCAGGCCGCCTCGACCTGCTGGATCCGGGCCATGTCCGCCATCGAGCAGCCGGCCGCGAGGTCGGGCAGGATGACCGTCTGCTGGTCGTTGGTCAGGATGTCGGCGGACTCGGCCATGAAGTGCACACCACAGAACACGATGTACGGCGCGTCCGGCCGGGCCGCGGCGTCACGGGCCAGCTTGAACGAGTCACCGGTGACGTCGGCGAACTGGATCACCTCGTCGCGCTGGTAGTGGTGCCCCAGCACGAACACCTGGTCACCGAGCGCAGCCTTCGCCTTCAGCGCCCGCTCGACCAGGTCCGGGTCGGAGGCAGGCGGCAGCGCACCCGGGCACTCGACACCTCGCTCCGAGTGAGGATCGGTGTTCTGGCCGAGGAACAGCAGGGGAAGCGCCTTCGGGCCGTCCGCAGTAGTCGTCACGTCAACATCGTGCCACGCGGTAGCCCCCGTCCTGCGTGTTCCACGTCACTGCCCAGACTTTGACATCCTCCCGCCCGTGAAGAAAGGGGGATTCCAACTACTACGCGGAGGTAGCGAGTTGGGGTTCACGCTTCGGTGAGACCCGTGGTGGCGTCTCTCGGCGTGCGCTGACGGCCTGTCCGGCCGCGATGTTCATTGCTGCGTTCACGTCGGCGTTGGCCTGGTGTCCGCAGGCGACGCATCGGAAGACCGCTTGGCTCTTGCGGTTCTCCGGTGCGCGATGCCCGCAGACGCTACAGGTCTGCGACGTGTACGCAGGTTTGATTCTCTCGACCCGACCCGCCGCCTTGTGCTCCAGGCGGCCAACCAGTTGCCCCCAGCCATTGGCCAGGATGCCCCGATTGAGTGCAGCCTTGGCGCGACGCCGGTTCGGCAGATAGCTGCCCGGTCGTTCGGGGTTGGGCTTGGGTTCGGGGCGCTTGGTCATCTGAGCGATGCGCAGGTCTTCCACGCGGATGAGGTCGAACCGGCGCGCCAGGTCGGTGCTTGTCTTCTCCACCCAGTCCTTACGACGATCGGCGCCACGGGCCAGCAGCTTGGCGAGCGCAGCCTGTACCGCGTGACGCCGGTTCGAGCCGCGGCGGCACCTGGCCAGGCGGCGCTGCAGGCGCTTCAGCCGCACCTGCTCACGGTCCGACAGACCGGGGCACGCCAGCAGCTCACCCGTGGACAGGGCCGCCGACACGGTAACGCCGCGGTCCACGCCGACGAGCTCACCCGTACCGGGCGCGGGGATCGACTCCGGGACGACGGCGAACGCGAGATGCCAGCGCCCCACGCGGTCCCGCGTGATGCGGTACGACTTCGCCGCGGGTATGGGACAGGTCAGCCGGAACCGGACCCAGCCGACTTTCGGCACGTTGACCTTGGCCCATTTTCGGTTCAGCTTGACGATCCGGGACGCCTGGCTACCGACGATGCGGAAGCCCTCGTGCACCCCGGCTCTGCGCCATGTCGGCCGCCGGTGGGTGCCTGCGTAGAAGTTCTTGATGGCCTGGTCGAAGTCCCGCAGCGCCTGCTGCTGCACGGTGTGCGACCCGGCCCGCAGCCACCCGAACGCGGCTCGCGCCTTGGTCAGCTGCCGGCACTGCTCAGCAAAGCCTGGGGTCGCGCCTTTGTCGCGGGTCCACATCGACCACTGCTCAAGTGCTAGGTTCCACATGTACCGGGCGTGCCCGCAGTGCTCCAGTAGCGCAGGCTGCTGCGCGGGAGTCGGGTACAACCGATATCGGGACATGGAATTTATCCAATCAGTCGGGACCGACAATCCACGATCTCCAAAGGGAGGCAGTCGCGGATCCTCTCGCCCTGGAGGGCGGAGCTTTCCCGCGACAATCAGGTGAAGATCGCGGCACTGGTGCTGGCAGCCGGGGCCGGCCGGCGGATGGGCGGGCCCAAGGCGCTCGTGCACGACCCCGACGGCATCCCCTGGGTAGTCCGCACCGCCCGCCTGCTCACCACCGCTGGATGCTCTCCAGTGTTGGTCGTCATAGGCGCCGAGGCCGACCAGGTGGCAGCCGCCCTGACAGCCGAACCAGTCGAGGTGGTCGTCGCAGGCGACTGGCAGAAGGGCATGGGTGCCTCGCTGCGCGCTGGTCTGAGGCAGGTTCAGCTGGGTGGAGACGAACTCGGCTCCGTTCTCGTGGCGCCTGTTGATGTGCCTGGGCTTACCGCGGACGTCGTACGGCGGGTGTCTGCTCAGGCGGGCGAGCAGGCACTGGTGCGAGCGGTCTACTACGGGAAGCCTGGGCATCCGGTGTTGCTTGGGCGGGAGCACTGGGACGGGGTGATCGCGTCGGCTGCGGGTGACGAGGGGGCTCGTGCCTATCTGAAGCAGCACCGCGCTGTTGAGATCGAGTGCTCCGACCTGGCCGACGGTGCGGACGTCGACACACGTGAAGACCTACCCCCGGGACACCGACTCGGCTGAGGCTTGGCAGCGTGCCTGGGCGGGGTGATGCTGGGCAGATGAACGCCGTGGGCTCCGCGGCGGCGCTGGCCGAGCGTCTGCGCGGAACCGGGTATCTCGCCGACGACGGCTTGGCCACGGTCGGCTATCTCGCGCTGGCGCTGCGCCGGCCGCTGCTGCTGGAGGGCGAGCCCGGCACCGGCAAGACCTCGCTGGCCGCGGCGATCGCCGAAGCGCTCGACCTCCAGCTGATCCGGCTGCAGTGCTACGAAGGCATCGACGCGACCCAAGCCCTCTACGACTGGGACTTCCCGCGCCAGATCCTGCACCTTGGTCGCGGGGCACAGCCTGGCCAGCTTTGCGGACCTTCTAGAGGTGGTGGCCGATGCGTGACGTGCTCGACAAGTTGATGCAGTGGTGGAGCGCCGGCGAGTCGGTTGCCGTGGGCACCGTGGTGGCGACGTTCGAGTCAGCGCCGCGGCCACCGGGTGCGGTGATGCTGGTCGGGCCTGGTGGCGAGGCAGTCGGCAGCCTGTCGGGCGGCTGTGTCGAAGGCGCGGTCTACCAACTGGGGGAGGAGATCCTCGAGTCCGGGGAGCCGATCCTGCAGCGGTACGGCGTGAGCGACGAGTCCGCCTTCGCCGTCGGGCTGACGTGTGGCGGCATCATCGACGTCTTTGTGGAACGGATAGATCAAAGGTCCTACCCGCAGCTTTCTGAGGTCGCTGCCGACATCGCGGCAGGTCGGCCGGTGGCGGTCGCAACTGTGGTCGCACACCCTGATCCGACGCGGGTCGGTCGCCGGTTGATCGTGCGGCCGGACGGGCAGCCGACGGGTGGAGGCCTTGGCTCTGAGCGAGCCGACGACGCGGTGGCCGATGATGCGCGTGGACTGCTGGCGAACGGTCGTACCGAGACGCTGGAGTACGGCCCGGAGGGACAGCGGCGGGGTGAGGGGATGCGGGTGTTCGTGTCGTCGTACGCGCCGGTGCCGCGGCTGCTGGTTTTCGGTGCGATCGACTTCGCCGCGGCGGTTGCTCGTCTGGGCTCGTTCCTTGGCTATCGGGTGACGGTGTGCGACGCGCGCGGCGTGTTCGCGACCGCGTCCCGTTTCCCGTACGCCGATGAGGTGGTCGTGGACTGGCCGCATCGATATCTCGCCGCGGAGGTGGCGGCGGGCCGGATCGACGGGCGGACCGTGATCTGCGTGCTCACCCATGACCCGAAGTTCGACGTACCGCTGCTGGAGGTCGCGCTGCGGCTGCCCGAGGTGGCGTACGTCGGCGCGATGGGCTCGCGTCGTACGCACGACGACCGGCTGAAGCGCCTTCGCGAAGCGGGTCTGACCGAGGCCGAGCTCACCCGTCTGTCCAGCCCGATCGGTTTGGACCTGGGCGCGCGTACGCCGGAGGAGACCGCGGTGAGCATCGCCGCCGAGATCATCGCCCTGCGCTGGGGCGGCGCCGGCATCCGTCTCACCGAAGCCCCCGGCCCCATTCACCACTGAGCCCCTAGGTTGACGGACGATCGAAGTACGGCGTGGCATCCCCGAAGGCTGACGGCAAGAGGCGCCGGTGGTTCGCGATCACCGTCAGCCGGCTCGCCTCTTCCGCCGTGAACCAGCCGACCTCACTCACCTCGGCCGAGCAGCCCGCACTTCCGTCCACCGCCTCCGCGCGGAACAGAATGCCGAGAATCTGCACCCGGTTGCCGTCGGGATACGCCACGACCACATCCGGATCCGAGTAGACGCCAAGCAGACCCGTCACTCGCACCGACAGCCCGGTCTCCTCGAAAACCTCCCGCTCAGCCGTCTCCGCCGGCCGCTCGCCCGGGTCGATCCCGCCACCGGGAAAGCACCACTCGCCGTTGTCGCTCCTCCTGGTCAGCAACAAGCGATCCCCATCCAGCACCGCCGCGGTGGCACCCACCCGCAACTTGGCCGTCGCCCCGATCCGATCGCCGTACTCATGCCTGGTGTAACCCGGGACGCGGGGCGAGACATCATTCATCGGCCAAAGCCTTTCTACTGAGGTGGTCTGCAGCGCGGGTTGTTTCGGGAAGGCGGTAGCGGGGCGTCAGGTGCAGTACGTGCGCAATCGCCGTCGGCAGGCTGACGCGATGACCGATCGAGACATAGACCGGCTTCACCCCGTGCTGCGTCCGCAGGACCGCACCAACAACCTCACCATCGAGGAGCAGCTCAGCCGTCTCGCCTCGAGCGACGCCAGGCTCCCGATGCGTCCCAACGAAGGCCGTCTTCGCCGCACCAATAGCCGGAACCCCAGTCAGCACACCGAGATGACACGCCAACCCGAACCGCCGCGGATGCGCCAGCCCCTGCCCATCACACACCAGCAGATCCGGCGTCGTACTCAACCGCTCCAACGCCTCAAGCAACGCCGGCACCTCCCGAAAGGCGAACAACCCAGGCACATAAGGAAACGCGGTCTTCCCAAGCACCACGGAACGATCCACCTCGCCGAGCGTCTGCCAATCCAGTACGACGACAGCTGCAGCCAGCCGATCCCCGTCGTACGTGACGTCAAGTCCGGCGACGTACTGCGGACTGCTCCCGGCATCGGTGGGGTCGACCCGGTGGCGCAACTCCTCCTGCACAGCGATCGCCTCGACGGCGGTGGTAGGCCACTGCATCGACCGACCGTACTCAGGCCGACGGGTTGTCAGGCTGGGCGAAGTCGGCGGCGGTGAGGCCGTCGGTGTGTCCGGCCGGCCATTGGACCAGCTCGATGCGGTAGCCGTCCGGGTCGGTGAGCCACGAGATCTTGAGACCGTCCTCGCCGTCGAGGAGCTGCAGTGGCCCCGGTTCCAGACCGGCCGCGGTCAGCCTCTCGACCGTCTCCGCCAAATCGTCCACCGTGATCGCGAGATGATCGAAGCCGCCGACCTCGACCGGGCCGTCGGCGGGCCGGTGAACCAGTTCGATCGACGCCGCCTCCTCCTCCGGAAATTTGAGCACGACCAGCTGGGACCCGTCGTCGAAGGGGACCGTGCCGATTTCGTCGTACCCCAGGGCGCGATAGAACTCGCGCGATCGGTCGAGGTCGCTGACGCGGTAACCCACGATGATCGTTTTCGGCATGCGGCCAGCCAAGCACAGGCGGAGGCCGTAGGAGAGGATGTCGGCATGCGAGTGCTGATTGCGCCGGACAAGTTCGCGGGCACGCTGACGGCCGTCGAGGCGGCCGCGGCCATCGAGGAAGGCTGGCGGCGGCGGGATCCGCAGGCCGAGGTGCTGGTGGCGCCCATGGCCGACGGCGGGCCCGGGTTCATCGACGTACTGTCGGCTGTGGTCGACGGGACGCTGCTGTCGGTGACCGTCCGCGGCCCGTTGGGGGATGACGTCCCGGCGACCGTGCTGCTCGCGGGCGAAACGGCGTACGTCGAAACCGCGCAAGCGTGCGGGCTGCACCTGGTCGAGCCGAAACAGCGCCGCCCGGAGGACGCGACGACGTATGGCGTGGGGCAGCTGATCGCGGCCGCGGTCGACGCCGGGGCGAAGCGGATCATCCTGGGCCTCGGCGGCTCCGGGACCAACGACGCGGGTGCTGGGATGCTGGCCGCTCTCGGTGCGACGGCTGCCGGCGGTCGTTTGGACGCCGGCGCGGCCGGGCTCGCAGGGCTGACCGCGGTCGATCTCGAGGCGGCCCGGACAGCAATGGCCGGTATCGAGTTCGTCGCGGCGAGTGACGTGGAGAACCCGATGATCGGGCTGCGTGGCGCGACCAACGTGTTCGGCACGCAGAAGGGGATCGCCGACGACCGGAAGCCTGAGGTCGACGCGTGGCTGACGCACTTCGCCGAGCTGGCGGACCGCAAGACGGCGGACCAGAAGGGCGCGGGCGCGGCGGGCGGGCTCGGTTACGCACTGTTGCTGCTCGGTGCCGAACGCGTGTCCGGAATCGACCTGGTCGCGGAGCTGACCGGGCTGAAGGAGAAGGCGTCCCGGGTGGATCTGGTGCTGAGCGGCGAGGGTGCGTTCGACTTCCAGTCCCGGGACGGGAAGGTGATCGCCGGCGTCGCGAAGGTGGCGAACGACGCGATGCGGCCGTGCGTCGTACTGGCCGGAAAGGTGCTCATCGGGGCGCGGGAGATGCGCACCATGGGGGTCGAGTCGGCGTACTCGCTGGTGGATGCGGTCGGTGAGGAACAGGCTTTCGCCGACCCGCACGGCTCGCTGGCCGCGGTTGCGGAGCGTGTCGCGCGGACCTGGGCCCGATAGGTCACATCGCTGCGCAGATTGTTGATCCTGGAAATTGGTGTGCGACCATGGGAATGGTTCCGGATCGGCGGTTGTTGGTCCGGAATGACAGCGGACTTTCCGCGCGCGGCTGCGTGCCCACCTGGCAGCCTCGCGCTCACGAGATGACTGGAGTCAGGAATGACTGAAGCGCAGACCGAGCAGGCCGTCGCCACGGGTGTGATCCTCACCGACGGGGCCGCCGCCAAGGTGAAGGCGCTGCTCGAGCAAGAAGGTCGCGACGACCTCGCGCTGCGGGTCGCCGTACAGCCGGGTGGTTGCTCCGGACTGCGGTACCAGCTGTTCTTCGACGAGCGTCAGCTCGACGGCGACGTGGTGGCCGACTTCGACGGCGTCAACGTGGTGACCGACCGGATGAGCGCGCCGTACCTGAAGGGCGCCTCGATCGACTTCGTCGACACCATCGAGAAGCAGGGCTTCACCATCGACAACCCGAACGCCACCGGCTCCTGCGCCTGCGGCGACTCGTTCAACTGACCTACCCGAAAGCCCCGCTCCCCCCTTTGCTCGGAGGAGCGGGGCTTTCGCGTGCCCACCGGTCAGTGCGCCGTAGCTCCCTCGCGGGCTCGCTTCGGGAGCAGCCAGGTGACTGCGAGGCTCACCACGAACAGCCCGATCGCGACCAGCACCGCGGTCTTGGTGGCGCCGAGGAAGGCGTGCTCCGGTAGCAGCTGGAAGAAGATCGTGCCGATCACCGCGACCCCGATCGCGCCGCCGAACTGCTGCATCGCGGTCAGTACGCCGGACGCGGAGCCCGCCGCCCGGTCGTCGATCGACGCCAGGATGATGTCGAACAGCGGCGCGAACACCAGGCCGGCACCGATCCCGGTCGCCAGCGTCGCCGGGACCAGCTTCCAGATCGTCGTCGCATCGCCGTACGTGTGCAGCGTGAACCACACCCCGCCCATCGCGACCGTCATCACCGCGATGCCGAGCTGCAGCGCCTTCCGGCCGAGCCTCGGCGCGAGCAACCCACCGGACAGCGGCGCGCCGATCGCGATGCCGAGTGAGAACGGCACCATTGCAAGGCCGGCCTTCAACGGGCTGTAGTGCAGTCCGAGCTGGGTGAACAGGTTGAACACCAGCATGAAGCCGGACATCGCCAGGAAGAACGTGCTGATCACGCCGAGGCCGGCGACGTACCCGCGACTGCGGAACAGCGACGGGTCGATCACCGGATTGCCTGACCGGCGCTCCCGCCAGCCGAACAGGGCGAACACCGGGACCGAAGCGATCAACATCAGGATTGTCCACAACGGCCAGCCGAGCTCCCGCCCCTGGACCAGCGGGTAGATGAGCAGACCGGACGCGAGGCTGACCAGGAACACGCCGGCCGTGTCGAGCCGGGACGCGCCTGGAGTCTTCACCTCAGGCATGAATCGCAGCGCGGCAAACAGTGCGAGCGCGCCGAGCGGCACGTTGATGAAGAAGATCATCCGCCAGCCGGCGTCGAACCAGTTCGCATCGATCAGTACGCCCGCGATGATCGGACCGGCGACTGCCGACAACCCCATCACCGGACCGAACATCGCGAACGCCTTGCCGATCTCATCGGCCGGGAAGACAGCCTTCAGGATCGCGAACCCCTGCGGGATCATCACCGCACCGAGCAGACCCTGCGCAACCCGGCTGCCGATCAGCAGCTCAGGCGAGGTGGCGAACCCGCACACCGCGGAGGCGACGGTGAACCCGAGCGCTCCGATCACGAACAGCCGGCGCCGCCCGGCCAGGTCGCCGAGCCGGCCGAAGCTGATCAGCCCGATCGCGAACGCCAGCGTGTAACCAGCCAGCATCCACTGCATCGCTGACTCCGATCCACCCAGCTCGGCGCGGATCGAAGGCGCCGCAATGTTGACAATCGTCGCGTCGACAAGATCCATGATCTCGGCGAGCAACACCGTCGCCAACACAAGCCAACGCCACCGGTACGGCGACGGGCTGGAGCTGGACGGTGTTGTTGGTGGAGTGGCGGTCGAGGTGCTCATCGTTGGCTCCTGTCAGGCGAGGCTCTTGGCGAACAGTGTTCGTTGACGAACACTGTTCTACGCACGAACGATGTTCCTGTCAAGTACGGTGTTCGCTACAGTGGGGGCATGAGTCAGTCGCCCTGGCAGCCGATCAGCCCGCCGAAGCCCGTGCGTCCCGCCCGCGAGCCGCTGACCCGGGACCGGATCGTCGATGCGGCGATGCGGGTCCTGCTCGAGCAGGGCTACGAGGCTGTGTCGATGCGCAAGATCGCGCAGGTGCTCGGCACCGGCCCCGCGTCGCTGTACGCGCACGTCGCGAACAAGCGGGAGCTCGACCAGTTGCTGATCGACCGCGCGGCGCAGGACATGAAACTGCCGGAGGTGGCGGACCCGGCGCGCTGGCAGGAGCAGTTGAAGGACGCCATGCGCGAGGTCCTGCGGGTGATGCGTGCGTACCCCGGCGTGGCGCGGGCCGCGATCGGGCAGGTGCCGCTCGGGGAGCAGGCGATCCTCAGCACCGAGCGAGTGCTGGCGATCCTCAAGGCGGGCAAGGTGCCGGACCAGGCGGCCGCGTGGGCCGTCGACCTGATCATGCTGTACGTCACCGCGGTCGCCTTCGAGGAGAGCGTGCAAGGCGGGGCGCAGTGGACCCCGGAGGAGATCGAGGGCTACGTCGCCGAGATGCGCGCCTTCTTCGAGGGTCTCCCAGCCGACCGCTTCCCACTCACCGTGGCCCTGGCCGGCGCCCTGACCTCAGGCGCAAACCACGACGACCGCGTCGAATTCGCCCTCACCGTCCTCACCGCCGGCCTGGCCTCCCTGGCCGAACCTGCCTGACCCTCACCACAAACCCCTCTGAGTTAGAGCTTGCTGTTCACGAATGCACATGGTTAACCTTCGGATTGTCAACAAAACTACGACCCGGCTACAAGGTGTGCCGATGGCGTGAGTGGGCACACGTGTGAGGCCGTGTGACGAGGGAGGACGCCGTGGACGCCGATACCCAGCCGCCGGTCGGGAAGCAACCGCCTGTGCAGCCGACCGTCGAGACCGAACCGCCGCCCGGAGTGCTGAAGAAGGCGATCGCCGCGTCCGCCATCGGCAACGCGACCGAGTGGTTCGACTACGGCATCTACGCGTACGGCGTCACGTACATCTCGGCCGCGATCTTCCCCGGCGACACCGAGAGCGCGACCCTGCTCGCCTTGATGACCTTCGCCGTCTCGTTCCTGGTCCGGCCGCTCGGCGGTCTGGTCTGGGGCCCGCTCGGCGACCGCCTCGGCCGCAAGCACGTACTGGCGATCACCATCCTGATGATGTCCGGTGCCACCCTTTGCGTCGGACTCGTCCCGACGTACAGCGCGATCGGGCTGTGGGCGCCGATCCTCCTGGTACTGCTCCGGATGATCCAGGGCTTCTCGACCGGTGGTGAGTACGGCGGTGCCGCAACGTTCATGGCCGAGTACGCCCCCAGCCGCCGGCGCGGGTTCCTCGGCAGCTTCCTGGAGTTCGGCACGCTGGCCGGCTTCTCCATCGGCGCGCTGCTGATGCTCGGCTTCTCGCTCGTGCTCGGCGACGAGCAGATGCACTCGTGGGGTTGGCGACTGCCGTTCCTGGTCGCCGCGCCGCTCGGCCTGGTCGGCGTCTACTTGCGCTCACGCCTCGAGGACACGCCGGTCTTCCGTGAGCTGGAGGAGAAGGGCGAGAAGGAGGAAGAGACCAAGACGCAGTTCAAGGACCTGCTGGCCGGTTACTGGCAGCCGATCCTGCGCCTCGGTGGCCTGGTCGTCGCGCTGAACGTGGTCAACTACACGCTGCTCACCTACATGCCGACGTACCTGGAAAGCGAGATCGGGCTCAGCTCGGACGAATCGCTGATCGTGCCGATCATCGGAATGTTGACAATGATGGTGTTCCTGCCGTTCGCCGGCCGCGCCTCGGACCGGGTCGGCCGCAAACCGCTGTGGTGGTTCTCGCTCGCGGGCCTGTTCGTCGCCGGCGTCCCGATGTTCCTGCTGATGGGCACCAACATGTTCGGCGCAGTCGTCGGCTTCGCCGTACTGGGCCTGTTCTACGTACCGCAGCTGGCGACGATCTCGGCCACCTTCCCGGCGATGTTCCCGACCCATGTCCGGTACGCCGGTTTCGCGATCGCCTACAACGTGTCGACCTCCCTCTTCGGCGGTACGGCGCCTGCGGTCAACGACTGGATCACCGCCAAAACCGGCGACGTGCTGACGCCGGCGTACTACATGATGGCCGCCTGCGTGATCGGAGCGATCGCACTCATCAAGGTCCCCGAAACCACCCGCTGCCCACTCAACGGCACCGCCACCCCTGGCACAGACGAGGCCCTGCCACCAGTCGCCTTGGAACCCGCAAAGGCCTAAGGGCCGATTGGCTCCTGTAGTTCGGTGACCCAACTGGCCGGGTCCTCCGGGCAATCCAGGTAGAGCTCGCGCGCCGGCTCGCTGGACTGATGACCATTGTCGTCAATCCAGCGAGCCAGCGCCTGCCATGCCGGGAGCACCTGGTCGATCGGCCCGCGGTGTACCAACGTCGCCGCACGGACCGCCGGCAGGTCCACCACTTCGAGCCCATTGAGGTTGCCCTCGGCATCGACCGATGCCGGAACCGTCGCCCGTACGACGACTTCGTCTTCGGTGTGGCGTGATCGCTCGTACAGACAGGTCAGTCGTCCGGCTGGTTGGACCGCTGCATCGGGCAGTCGGCGGCCGAGCTCTGCGCACAGTGGCTGGACGACCGGGCCAATGTCCTCGGGCGTGAAACTCGCGGCCGTGGTGGTCAGCCCCACCAGGCGTATCGCCGGCAGATCTTTGACCACCACATCGGCTGTCGGCAGCGCACTTTCGATGCCGCGCAACCGCGACTCGACCTGCGCGAGCCGGGCATAGCTTTCGGCGACGGTGGATTCCAGTTCCGCGCGTCGCATTGTCAACAATGCGCGCAGCTCAGCCGGACTGACCTCGTCCGCGATCATCGTCCGTACCTGCTCGAGGGAGAAGCCGAGATCCTTCAGCGCGACGATGCGGTTGAGGTCGGCGAACTGACCGGCGTCGTAGCTGCGATAACCGGTCACCGGGTCGACCCGGGCCGGCCGCAGCAGCCCGATCGCGTCGTAATGCCGCAACATGCGGATCGACACCCGCCCGTGTCTGGCAAATTCCCCGATCGCGAACAATCCAGGCCTCCTCCCGCTTGGTAGTCAACACTCAATCGGCGAGGAGTTCCGCGAACGTGATCGGAGTGTCGTCCTCGTGCCATGGTCCGATCACCTGAGCGCCGACGGGAAGATCGTCCGGTGTCCGTCCGATCGGCATGCTGACCGCGGGCAGCCCGATCAATGACGCATGCGCGATCCAGAACACCTGGGCGTCATACCGCTGCTCGCCGTACGACGTCTTGATCGTGCGCTGCTCGAATGGCCGGTCGTCATGCGGGAACGCGGTCGTGAAGCTGGCCGGGCACAGGAGCACGTCGACGTCCTCGAAGTACCGCTGCCACATCACACGCAGCGCCATCCGCCGGCGTTCGTGCTCGACCACCGCCGAGAGACTGGCGAAGTCCGCCGACTCGCCGTGCAGTGCGAAGAACAGCCCGACCTGGAAGCCGAACGCCTCAGCCTGCTCCGACGGATCGACGCCATCGGGCCAGCCTTCGACGATCTTCGCCCCGCTCCGGCCCAGGCGATCGACTGTGTCCGACAACGCCGCACCCACCTCAGCCGACACCGGCGCGTCCGGATGATCGATCACCACACCGACGCGGAAGTCTGCGAGGCGGTGGTGGCGAGACGGCTGAAGTTCCCATGAGTACGGCGCTTCCGGTCCGCCCGTGACGCGGAGCGTCGTACGCAGATCGGCCGCTGATCGCGCAAGCGGTCCGATTGTCGACAACTGTGGGAACTCGTCCGGCGGCTCGACCGGACCTGGCATCTGGAAGCCGCGCTGCGGAACCAGCCCAGCCGTGGGTTTGAGCCCGTAGACCCCGCAGTACGCCGCCGGCAGTCTGATCGATCCGACCAGGTCCGACCCGTACTCGAGGTAGGTCAGTCCCGCGGCCAATGCCGCCGCACCACCGCCGCTCGAGCCGCCCGGCGTACGGGTGAGGTCGGCGGGATTGTTCGTCCGGCCGTAGATCTCGTTGGTTGTCTGGCCGAAGTCGCCAAGCATGGTGTGGACATTGCTCTTGCCGACAATGATCGCGCCGGCCCGGCTGAGGCGTTCCACCACCGTCGCGTCCCAGTCCGCGACGTACTCCGCGAACGCGGGATTGCCCCAGGTGGTGTGCAGCCCCGCGACGTTGAAGCAGTCCTTGATCGTCATCGGCACGCCGTGCAGCGGGCCGACCTCACTGCCCGCCGCAATCGCCTCATCCGCCCTGGCCGCTGCCTCGAGCGCGAACTCTGCCCGGGTCTCGACCACCGCGTTCACCGTCGTATCAGCCGCGATCCGCGCGAGCATCCGCTCGGTCACCTCACGCGACGAAACCTCACCGCTCCGAATCCGCCCAGCGATTTCCGTGGCTGTCTCAGTCATGTCGCCCGGTCTACGGTCTGCCACGGTGTGAGAGTCAAGGCCTAGTTCGCGCCCTCGGTCCCCCGGATCAGCCGGTGACGGCTGTGACTGCGTCGGACCAGATGCCTGCGGCCTCGTCGATCTCGTCCGGTGTCACCACGAGGGCCGGGATGAAGCGGACCACCTGGCCCCAGGCTCCGCAGGTCAGCAGAAGCAGTCCGCGCCGAGCCGCCTCCTGCTGTACGGCGGCCGCCGTCACCGGGTCGGGTTTGCCGTCGGCGTCGCGGAACTCGTTGCCGATCATCAGCCCGAGCCCGCGCACGTCGGTGATCTGCTCGTGCTTGTCCGCCACCAGTTGCATCGCCTGCTTGAGCTGTGCGCCGCGGTCGGCCGAGTTCTGCACCAGGCCCTCGTCGCGGATCACGTCGAGCGTCGCGAGCGCAGCCGCGCAAGCCACCGCGTTGGCGCCGTACGTCCCGCCCTGTGAACCAGGCCATGCCTTCTCCATCAGCGCGGATGACGCAGCGATCCCGGACAGCGGGAACCCGGAGGCGAGGCCCTTCGCCGTCACCAGGATGTCCGGGCGCGAGCCGAAGTGGTCGCCGCCCCAGAACTTGCCGGTCCGCCCGAAGCCGGTCTGCACTTCGTCGACAACAAGAAGGATGCCGTGCGCATCGGCGCGTTCCCGCAGGCCGGCGAAGAACCGCTGGTTCGCGGGCACGTATCCGCCTTCGCCAAGGACGGGCTCGACGAAGAACGCCGCGGTGTCGGCCGGCGAGCTCAAGGTCTGCAACACGTAGTCCAGCTGCTTCAGCGCGAAGTCCGTCGCCTCCTCGACCGGCCAGCCGAAGTGACCGGGGTCAGGGAACGGCGAGACGTAGACGCCGGCCATCAACGGGCTGAACCCGGACCGGAACTTCGTACCCGAGGTCGTCATCGACCCAGCCGCCACAGTGCGACCGTGGAAACCGCCGTGGAACACGATCACGTTCGGCCGCCCGGTCGCCTGCCGGCTGAGCCGGAGCGCCGCCTCGATTGCCTCGCTGCCGGAGTTCGCGAAGAACATCCGGTCCAGCTGCTGGGGGAGGACCTCACCGAGGCGGTCGACCAGGTCGAGTAGCGGCCGGTGCATCACCGTCGTGTACTGCGCGTGGATGATCTTGCCGACCTGTTCCTGCGCGGCCGCGACCACGCGCGGGTGACAGTGCCCGGTTGAGGTCACACCGATCCCGGCGGTGAAGTCGAGGTACCTGCGGTCGTCCTCGTCGTACAGCAGTACGCCCTGGCCGCGGGCGGCGACGACTCCGGTCGCCTGTTTCAGGATCTGCGAGAGCTCAGCCACGGTTCCCCACTTCCGATCGTCAACTGTTAGATTGTTGACAATCAGCGTATCTCAGGATCCGGAGGCCGCCAATGTCTGAATCCACCGTCAGCGACCTGACCGCCGCGGAGAAGAAGGTGATCGCCGCGGTCGAGAAGCGCCTGTACGTCGACGGCCGCTGGGTCGACGCCGCCGGCGGCCGGACGTTCGACGTACTGGATCCATCGACCGGAGAGACGCTGTGCTCGGTCGCGGACGCCTCACCCGAGGACGGCCGGGCGGCGCTCGACGCCGCGGTGGCCGCGCAGCCGGCGTTCGCGAAGACGTCGCCGCGCGAGCGCGCGGACATGCTCACCAAGGCCTACGAACTGCTGCTCGAGCGGATCGACGACCTCGCGCTGCTGATGACGCTGGAGATGGGCAAACCGCTGGCCGAGGCGCGCGGCGAGATCACGTACGCCGCCGAGTTCTTCCGGCACTTCGCGGCGGAGGCGGTCCGGATCGACGGCGGGTACCAGACCGCGCCGGCCGGCAACGCGCGGTTCCTGATCACGCGGCAGCCGGTGGGTCCGTGCCTGCTGATCACCCCGTGGAACTTCCCGATGGCGATGGGCACCCGCAAGCTCGGCCCGGCGATCGCGGCCGGCTGCACGAGTGTGATCAAACCCGCGCACCAGACGCCGTTGTCGATGCTCGCGCTGATGGACATCCTCGCGGAGGCCGGCGTACCAGCGGGCGCGGTCAACTGCGTCACCGCGATGGACGCGGGCGGCGTGATGGAGCCTCTGATCCGCTCGGGTCTGGCCCGCAAGCTGTCGTTCACCGGTTCGACCCGGGTCGGGCGGATCCTGCTCGAGCAGTGCGCGGAGAAGGTACTGCGGACCTCGCTCGAGCTCGGCGGCAACGCGCCGTTCATCGTCTTCGAGGACGCGGACCTGGACGAGGCGGTCGCCGGAGCGATCGCGGCCAAGATGCGCAACATGGGCGAGGCCTGTACGGCGGCCAACCGGATGTTCGTGCACTCGTCGGTGATCGACGAGTTCGGCCGGCGGCTGGCGGCGAAGATGTCGGCGCTGACGGTCGGCCGGGGGACCGAGCCGGGTGTCAACGTCGGGCCGCTGATCGACGAAGCCGGACTGGAGAAGGTGCGCTCGCTCGTCGCAGACGCCGTCGGCCGGGGCGCGACCGTACTGACCGGGGGAGAGGTTGCCTCAGGCAACGGGTACTTCTACCCGCCGACCGTGCTGTCCGGCGTACCGCGGGACGCCGCGATGGCGGATCAGGAGATCTTCGGGCCGGTCGCGCCGCTCACCCCGTTCGACACCGAGGACGAGGTGGTTGCCGCGGCCAACGACACGGAGTACGGCCTGGTCGCCTACGTCTTCACCAACGACCTGCGCCGCGCCCTCCGCGTCGCCGAGTCGATCGAGACCGGCATGGTCGGCCTCAACCAGGGCATCGTCTCCAACCCCGCCGCCCCCTTCGGCGGCGTCAAACAATCCGGCCTCGGCCGCGAAGGCGGCACGGTAGGCATCGACGAATTCCTCGAAACCAAGTACATCGGCATCGCGATGCCGTAGCTAGCGGTTGACGAGGCGGGTGACGGCGTCGTCCATGTGAGCCATGAGGAGGTCGTCGACGTGGAGGTGGTCGCCGGCGCGGATCGCTTGGGCCAGCGTGCGGTGCTCGCCGACTCTCACCTCGGAGGCGGAGTAGGTCTCCTCGAGGGCGTGGATGCACATGCGGGTTTCGGTGATGAAGGTTTTGTGCATCCGGGACAGCCGTGGGCTGTGCGCGAGTTCGACCAGTCGCTCGTGGAAGGCGATGTCGATCTCGCCGACCGCGGCCGGGTCGCCCTCGGCGGCGGCCATCTTGTCGACGATCGCGAGCAGTTCGTCGCCGGCCGCCTCGTAGTCGCCGGCGACGATCTTCCGCGCGGCGGCGCGTTCGATCGCCTCACGGGCCAGGTACATGTCGCGGATTTCGTCGGGCGTCATGTCGATGACGAACAGCCCGCGGTTGCGGATCGAGACCAGTAGCCCTTCCTGGGTCAGCCGCTGCATCCCCTCGCGGAGCGGCCCGCGGCTGACGCCGAACTTGCGCGCCAGCTCGGCCTCGCCGAGTTGAGCGCCCGGCTTGAGCTCCCCGTGCGCGATGGCCTGGCGCAGCTTGTCGGCGACGATGCTCGGCGTCGACTCCTGGGCCAGCGGCTCGATGAAACTGGTCACCCTTGCCCCCTCATGTTCCTGCCCCCTGGGTGGAGGCGTTCCCCGTTGTGGCGAACAACTTTCCTAATCCTGGCAGTGACGGTACCGGGCCGACCAATTGGAGGCCTTTCCACACCGTCACCTGGTTCGCGGTCAGCACCGGCTTGCCGACGGCCGCCTCGAGATCGTCGACAATCTCCAGGGTGTGCATGGCGGTGTCCGGGACCAGAATCGCCTCGGCGTCCGGGTGGTCCGCGGCCTGCACCATCGCGATCACCCGGTCTGGTTCGAGCGTGCCGACCTCGGCCGCGGTGATGATCCCGTGGCTGCCCATCGCGACCACCTCGACCCCGCCTGCGGTCAAGAATTCGACGAAGTGCTTGGCCACGTCTTCCGGGTACGACGCCGCCACCGCAACTCGCCGTACGTCGAGAGCCCGGCAGGCGTCGACGAATGCGATCGACGTGGACGACGCCGGCACGCCGAGCGCTCGCGCGACACCAGCGGCCTGGTTGCGAGCGCCCTCGGGGCCGAAGACGAAGCTGCCCGAAGTACAGGCCCACATCACCGCGTCCGGCTCGGCGGCGCGGAGTTCCGTCGCGCCTTCGGCGAGGCGTTCGGCCCGGCCGAGGTCGAGCAAGGCGTCCACCCGGTGCGCGTCCTCGCCGACCGAGGTGATCACCACCGGCAGCTTGATCGCCCCGTCCAGCCGCGCCTCGAGCGCCGGGTAGTCGTCCTCCGCGCTGTGCCCGGGATACAACAGCCCTACCGTGACCATCCGACCTCCTGTCCGACCCCCACGAAATAGGTAGATTGTCGACAATACTAACGCCTAAGCGTTAGGACGCGAGGGCAATTGAGACCTGAGATAGGGGAGGACTGCGAGGACTCGGCGGTTGTCATCGCCCCCCTGCTCGCGCTCGGTCAACTCACCGAGCGGGTCGGGCCCACCAGTCATGAGTGCGGCGACCACGTCCGGGTCCAGCACTTGACCCCCCGCGCCATTCGCCGGAGCGCCTCCACGAAGTCGTCGATCTCAGAACCCGGTCCTTCAGCAGATACCCCAGCCCAGCACCCCCACCGCGGACCAGGTCGAGCGCGCCCGCCCGGCATGCCTCCACTGAGACAGCAGCAGAACGCCCACCGAACCATGCACCGCACACAACCGCCGTCTGCAGACCTTCATCGGTATGAGTAGGTGGCATCCGAATGTCAACAATCACCACCGGTGATCCAGATGCTCACCCTCCGGCCTGTCAGGTCGGTGCCTCGCGGCCGTCGTCCGCGATCACGACGTGCATGGCAGTTCCGCTTCGATCCGGGTCCCGCCGCCGACGGGGCTCCTGATGTCCAACCGACCGCCCACCGCCGCCACCCGGTCGACGAGCCCCTGCAGCCCACCACCCGGAGTCACAACCGCTCCACAAGTTCCGTCGACCACCTCCAGCAGTACGGCGTCCGTCGTACGCGCAAACTGATCCGAAGGGACGTTGCACCGGCTCCCGAACTTTGTTGTCTAGGGCAACCGTCGGGCACGAGTCGTTCCAGCCGGGCGCGCCGTTCGGACGCGCGTTTGAGCTCCAACCCGATAGCAGCGACGCCGAAGTCGACGCGCCCCAGGATCTACGATGGGTGCGTCGTGTGCCGGGCGGTATGGGTCAGCACCCCCTCCCGCATCAGCACCCCCTGCCGCATCGGCCAGTCCCGAACGGGCCTCGCGGAGTCTGGCCTTCTCTGCCCGGTCTGAGTTGCGCCGTGCTGAATTTCCCGTGCCGGGCGCTCGAGATCGTGCAGGACTAACAACGCGGCCGCGACCTCTGCCGGGCGGATGCCTCGCGCGGGGTACCCGTGGGGCGATCAATCGCCGTCCACCGCTCGTTCGCCAGTGGCTGGTGCGCCGACATCGACGACGACTACGACCGTCTGCGCGGCGGCGACACTCCTGACTCTCCACGTTGCAGCGGCTGGCCGCCGAGGCCACCAATCCCAGTCATCTGGCCGCTCATGCTGGTCTGCGCCATAGATGCCGTTCTGGGTCGCTGGTAGCTGTGCTGACCGGCTGACGCGCATCGCCTTGTATTCGTGAGCTGGTACCGCAGGAGACGTCTGGGATCTGCAGGGGAGATCGACTCCTGGCCGCTTCACCGCCCGGAGCCGGAGCTCGCCTCGGAGCCGCAGCGCCTTGGGCCTGGAGCTTGCCTCAGCGCCGCAGCGCTTTGGGCTTGGAGACGCGCGGTCTGTCTGAGCTCGAGGAGCTTCGTCGTTGGCGACTCATGCTGTCAGTCGCATTTAGAAGGGTGGGGGGTCGTCGGTTCGTATACGCGGCGGCGTGGTCGTGGGGTGGCTGGCGCTTCGGTTGTGCGCACCAGGCCCGCTGACGCCGGCGGGGTTCGCGTGGCCGACGGTGCCACGCGTGCTGGAGTCGTGGGTGTCGAAGCCGTCGACGGGATGGGTGCCGGTGTGATGGTTGTGGGTGGTGACGGGTCCGCGGGCGGGTGGGACGGTGGTGTGGCGGTGGCCGGTGGGTGTGGTGAGGGTGATGGAGCCGTCGGGGTGGCTGGTGGTGGTCCAGCCCCAGGTGGGGGTGTCTTTGATGACGTGGTGGTATTCGCAGTATGGGGCGAGGCCGGTGAGGGTGGTGGTGCCGGTTTGGGTGAAGGGGGTGGTGTGGTCGCGGTCGCAGTCGCGGGAGGTGCGGTTGCAGCCGGGCCAGGCGCAGACGGGGTGGCGGGCGAGGAGGGTTTCGGTGACGAGGGTGCCGGGGTCGTGGCGGGTGGTGGAGGCTTCCAGCACGATGCCGTTGAGCGGGTCGGTCAGCAGCCGTCGCCAGGTGCCGTCGGTGGCGATGCGGCGGGCCATCTCGGCGGGAATGGGGCCGTAGCCGGTCAACTCGGCAGGGTCGTCATCGACGCCGAGGAGGGTCGAAGCGGGCACAACGACTTCGATGTGGGGCCGGCGGCGGTGCTGGTCGGGTAGGCGTCGGCCGAGCCAGTCCAGTCCGTTGCGCAGTATGTGCTCGAACAGATCCGCAGCCACGTCGGCGCGCCGCTGCTCGGCGGTCCGGGCGTCCTTCTCCGCTTCCGCAGACCGGCCGTGCGTCACCGGTTCCGTAGACCGGCCGTGCGTTGCCGGTTCGGCGGTGGCGTCGGCGCGCGGTTGTCCCGCGGTCCGGGTGTCCTTGACCGACTCCGCGGCGGCGTCGGTGTGGCGGGGTGCGGCTATGCGCGTGTCTGTTGGGTTCGTGGCGTGATTGTGCTCCATCTGTTCTGCACTGGCGTCCGCCCACGGTTCTTCGGCGGTGCTGGTGCCCTTTGCCGGACTCGCGGTGGAGTCGTCGTGTTGGAGTGCCGTGGGGGCGTGGTTCATCGCGCCGTCGCTCGGATCGGCGGAGGCGGTGTTGGTGCTGGTCATCGGCGGCTCGGGCCTGGCGGCCGTGGGCGCCGGTCGCGTGGAGGTAGGTCTGCACTCTGCAGGTGCCGTCGCGTGCAGGTCCGTGGCATTCGTGGTGGTGGGATGCACGATGGCCGGCTTGTCGGTGGCGGAGTTGTAGGTGGCGGGGTCGCTGGTGCGGCCCGTGGTCGTGGAGGCCTTGGAGGTGGCCGGGTTGTTGGCGGAGCTGCTGTTCGTGGAGCCGTTTCCTGTGGTGCCGTCGGTGTCACCGCGGGTGGGGTTGTCGCCGGTGGGCGAACCAGTGGTGGTGTCGCCGGTGGTGGGGCTGCCAGTGGTGTTCGTGTTGGCGGCAGGTTCGCCCGCGGCGGGCGCGTTCGTGGCGGCGCTTGTTGCAGACTCGTTGCTGGCAGCGTCGTCGGTCGGGGCGTCGTTGGTCGGGGTGCCGGTGGGGGTGCCGGTGGGGGTGCCGCGTTTGGCGAGGGCTGCGATGGCTTGGATGGTGACCCAGATCTGCTGGATCTTGTCGGCGGTGTGGACGATCCACAGCCCGGCCATGCCGTTGGGCAGCGGGACGATCTTGCAGGTGCGGTCGGCGACGGCGGCGCGGTGGTCAGCGGCGTCCTGGCGGGTGGTGTGTTTGGCGACCTGGCGGCGCAGGGACTCGAGCAGGTTGCGGTGGGTCTGCTGCGGGGCGCGTTTCAGCACGTGGGCCTCGACGGCCTGGGCGGCCTCATCGGATAGCTGGCTGGTGGCCTCGGAGATGGCCAGGGCCTTGCCCCAGGTGAGCGTGCCGCATTTCAGCCCGGTGTGGGTGGCGCGCAGGGTGCTGGTGAGGCGCAGCGCGGTGGTGACGTGGCGGGCGACGGTGGTGGGGGACAGGCCGAGGGCGAGGGCGAGCTCGGCGTGCCAGGAGCGGTCGGGGTCGATCGGGCGGCCCCGGGTGTCGAGCTGGGTGGGACGCGGGGACTCGGTGTGTTCGGCTCGGCGGTGCCGATAGAACGACGCCATCGCCTCGGCCTTGATCGATTCGGCCCAGGCGACCATCCGGGTGGTGGCCTTCATCAACTCGATCAACGCGATCGGCGACATGGCTCGCGGGCGGCTGTCTTCCAGCGCGGCCGCCAACGCGCCGCCGGGCGGCAAGGACAGCCAGGCGGGGGCGTCCAGGGCGAGCAGGGCGCGGTCGGCCTCGTCCTGTTCCACGCCGTGCCATTCCTGCCAGTCCAGGTCATCGACGCGCGAGGATCGGGTCGCGGCCACCGGCGCGTCCAGCTCGACATCCCAATCGTCCGGCTCGGGGACGGATTCCGGGTCGACGGAAAGATCGTGGTCGATCGGGTCGGGCAGGTCGTCGGGAATGTAGTCGGGCGGCCCAGGCGGCCAGGCCGTGCAATGTGCGCAGCAGATCGCATGGCTGGAGCCAGACAGGGCGGCCGCAGACGAGGTGGGCGCGACCGTGTCGGCGGGGACCGGGTGGCCGCCGCCGGGCTGGATGGTCGAAAGGCCCGTCATGCATCTATATTAGAACAGGTGTTCGATTGAGCCAAATCCTTGGAGTGTTGTGTGTGATGTCTCTCAAGACTTCGGTGACAGTTTGTGTCAGGACATCGGTGACGGTTGATGTGTCAGGGCTTTGGTGACGTTCGTGGGTTGTCGGTGTGTGGTCCGGGTGGCCTGGCGTTGCCGACGTAGGTGATGCCGGGTGCGGGTCGGGTGCGCTCGATGAGGATCTCGCCTTCGGGGTTGGTGACGGTGATCTTGTCGGCGTCGGTGATGACGAGGGCCTGCTGGAAGCTGTACTGGGCGCCGGTCAGGTACTGGACCTTGTTCAGGTAGAACCGGTGCGGACCTGGGTCGATGGGTGCGGGGGTGATGGGTGCGGGGGCGGGCGATCTGCTCACGGGTGGGGCGGGGAGCCTCGGCCTTCGCGGTGGCCTCCCAGCCGGTCAGGGGGGTGACGCGGCCGGGTAGGCCCTGGTGGGGCCGCTGGGTGTTGTAGAGGTGGTCGAAGGCATCGACCTGGGCCTGCAGCTCGGTCAGATCGGCGGCCAGCGGCTGCTCGCCGAGGTAGCGGAACAGGGTCTGGTGGAAGCGTTCGGCCTTGCCCTGGGTGGTCGGCTTGTAGGGCTTGCCGGTGATCGGCTCGGCCCCCAGGGCCATCACGTGGACAACGAGCTGGCCCAGGAGTCCACGGCGCGACGGGTTCAGCGCGGACCCGTTGTCCGACAGCAGCCGTTGGCGCACGCCATGAGCGGCCACGGCCTGGTCGAAGACGACAATCGCCGCCTCGGCGGTCTCGCCCCACGCGACGTAGGAGGCGACCGCGCAGCGGGAGTGGTCGTCGATGAGCTGGAAGATCACGCACCTACGCCCCCGGCTCAGCACGCACTCGGTGGCGTCGAGCTGCCAGCAGGCGTTCGGCGCCGGATACACCAACCGGCGCCACGCCGCCCTCGGCTTCCGCCTCGGCTCCAGCCGCGCCACGCCGGCCTCGCGGAAGATCCTGGCCAGCGACGCGACCGAAGGCACCACCTCCAGACCCATCGCCCGCATCTTGTCGTGCACGCTGACCGGGCCGCAGCCCAGCCCGGACTGCTCGAGCGCCGCACGGACCCCGACCGCCTGCCGCCTGACCACATCAGCCAGCCTCGACGGGCTCGACTTCGGCCGCCGCGACCTCGGCGCCAACGCCGCCGCAGGACCGTCGACGAGACTGCGTCGCCCGATCTCCTAGAACGTCTTGCACGAGAGACCGTGCTCGGCACAGAACATCGTCACCGCCCCACGAAGCGCATCAGACGGCCACTGCATGATCGCGAGACGGACACGAGGATCAACAAGCTCGCTCCTCGACACCCACGCAGTCGACCGGCCCCAGGCATCACCGACCCCGCCGACTCACCGAAGTGTCACCACCAACACCCCCGCAACGTCACCGATGTCCCGATACAGAACCGTCACCGATGTCCTGCGACATGACAAGGACTGGGGTTGTGGATGGTGGGATCCGTTGCAGTGCGGGGGATTGTGGGGTGGTTGCTGAGGGCAATGAAACTGCGGTGAAGGCGGGGGAGTAGAGGACAGAGGGTGGCCGGAATTGGTTTTACGGTGAGGGGGAATGGAAGGGGAGTGTGATGGGGATTCCTGAGGGTTATACGACGGTGACGCCGTGGATCATCGGGCAGGACACGGCGGGGCTGATGGATTGGCTGGGGCGGGCGTTTGGGGCTGTGGAGCTCAGTCGGCTGACCGGTGATGACGGGCGGATCGGGCATGCGGAGATGCGGATCGGGAACGCCGTCGTGATGATGTTCGACGCCAAGCCGGAGTGGCCGGCTACGCCCGCGTTTCTTCGGTTGTACGTCGATGACGCGGAGGCCGTGCATGCACAGGCGGTGGCGGCTGGCGGTACGTCGGTGACCGAGGTGACGCATCTGTTCTTCGGTGACAAGGTGGGGCGGGTGCGCGATCCGTACGGGAATCTGTACTGGATTCAGACCAGGATCGAGGAGCTCACCGAGGACGAGATGATGGCGCGTCTCGCCGATCCCGAGTTCACCCGGCGGATGGAGTACGTGCAGGGCGCCGACTTCTTTCCCGGCAGCACCACACAAGCACCCGGCAGCACCACACAGGCACCTGGCCGCAAGACATAGGCACCCGGGCAGTTAGCCGAGTAGGCGCAGAGCGGTCAGGGCGTACGCGCGCGCGGCGGTCGTCAGTTCGGCGATGGAGACGGACTCGTCGGCCCGGTGGGCTTGGGTGGTGACTGAGCCGGGGCCCAGCACGACAACCGGTACGTCGAGGTCCCGGGCGACGTAGCCACCGTCGCAGGCGGCAGTCCAGCCACTCAGCGGTACGTCCGGGCCGCCGGCGTCGACCCGCGCCGCTTCAACAACTCGGACAAGCTCAGCATCGGCCGGTGTCGAGAAGGCGGGCATCTCCATCGGCATGTCGAGGTCGACGGTCAGCCCGCGATCCTCCAGCTTTAACCCCGCGACACGGGAGCGAAGATCGTCGAGTACGTCGGCAGGAGACTCGCCGGGCAGGAGACGGCGGTCGGCAACGACGACGCATTCGGCCGGGACGATGGAGCCGCCTGTACCGCCGTTGATTTGGCCGACGCTCCAGGTCGCGGGGCCGAGCAGCGGATGTGGCGTGGCGGCGAGTTCGGCATGCAGGCGTTCGATCTCGGCCACCACGGCGGCGGCGCCGTAGATGGCGTTCGCTCCGTCGGCTGGGTTGCCTGCGTGGCAGGCGCGGCCGTGGACGGCGACCCGCAGATACGAGTCACCGCGCGCCGCGATGATGGTCTGCAGATCGGTCGGCTCGGCGGTGAGACAGCCAGCAAACCTGCCAGGCGAATCAGCGACGTAAGCGCGAATACCCTTCCCGGTTTCCTCCTCGTCCACGACCGCCGCGAGCTCGACCGCCCCGCTCAACCCGGTACCGCGCAAGGCAGCCAGCGCAACCAGCGCCGCCGCGAGACCGCCCTTCATGTCCGACGCACCGCGCCCATAGATCCGGCCGTCCTGCACCACACCGCCGAACGGATCCGTCGTCCACCCGTCACCGATCGGTACGACGTCCGTATGGCCGAGGATCAGCAGTCCCGGATCGTTGCCACCGGCAAGTGTGATGCTCACGTTGTCGCGATCGGGCTCGACCGCGGACAGAGCAACGTCAAGCCCGAGCTCCCGCCCCGCCGCGGCGAGGACCGCGACGGTCGCGGCCTCCTCGCCGGGCGGGTTCTGGCCGGTTGCCTGCAGCAACTCCGAAGTGACCCGCACCAGCAGGTCTTCGTCGATGCGGTCGAGGACGCTCTGTTCGGCGGGCGTGAGAGTCATGACAGCCAGCCTAGGTGGACCTCCCGGCCAGGTACGCACGCCAGCCGCCGTACGACGTGATGTCGCGTGCCGGATCGGCACCGTCGGCGGTGCACACGAAACCGAGGATGCGCCGGCCGTCCGACAGGTCGAGTGGGCCGATCGCCAACGGTGGTTCGACGGTCGCCGCGAACCCACCGAGTTCCGCGGCCGGCAGACTCCAGACCTCGACCTCGATCCCCGGCCCTGGCTCCGAGGCCGACAGGGTCCGAGTCAGGCCGGGACGAGGTCCGTCGACCAGATACATCCGGTACGACGAAGCCGTCCGCGCCTCGAAGGCGAGCCGCGCACCCCGTCGTACGAGCTCGTCGTTGAGCGGCTGGCCAGTCAGATGCGCACCCGCGACCGCGAGCAGCACCTCACCATCGGAGACGGGCTCACCGCACCACACCGCGGCCAGGTCGATGATGACGTCGTCGTGACCGGCCGGCGCCAGCAACTGCACTCCGAACGGCAGCCCATCGGCACGATCCGGACCCGGGAACGCGACCGCGCAGAGGTCGAGCAGGTTGACCATGTTCGTGAAGCGTCCGAGCCGGCTGTTCACCCCAATCGGGTCGGCGACAACCTCCGCCAACGTGGGATGGCCGGGTGTCACCGGCAGCAGCAGGGCGTCGAGTTCCGTCCACAAACCCTCACTGGCGCGGGCGAGCGTCGCAAGCCGATCGAAGCCTGCGAAGGCCTCCGCAGCGGTCAAAGCAGCGCCACCTCGGACGATTGACCGCACGATCGGATCCACCGCGGGGTCGTCGTCCAGCTTGTCCCCGAAAGCCAGCCAGCGCTCGGCCAGCCATGGCCCGGAATACAGCAATTCAGCGGCCTCGAGCAGCGGCCGCACATCCACCTTCACGACCTCGCCGAGCCGGTGAGCCTGGTCGAGAGTCTCCTGCCACGCCTGCTCGTGCAGCGGATCGAGGTCGAGCGCCAGATCCGGTACGCCGATGACCGCCGCCGCGCCCGGCGTACGACCCGGACGATGCCGCGGCAGGTCAGATGCCCGCCGCGACCAGGCGTCGTCGGCGTCGTACGCGACCATCACGTCGAATACCCGGCGGGCCGTGGCGACAGTCCGGGCCATCACGGTCACGCAGTCGAGTGAGCGGCACGCCGGTACGACGCCACGTGCGGAGACGAGGCCGCGACTCGGCTTGATCCCGACGAGCTTGTTGAAGGCGGCCGGCACTCGTCCGCTCCCCGCGGTGTCCGTGCCGAGCGCGAAGTCGACCTGCCCGCTTGCCACCGCGACCGCACTGCCCGAGCTCGAACCACCCGATACGTGGTTGGGGGAGAAGACCGAATGACAGGCGCCGTACGGCGAACGCGTGCCGACCAAGCCGGTCGCGTACTGATCCAGATTCGTCTTCCCGAGCGGTACGGCGCCGGCCGCGATCAGCTGGTCGACCACGAAGGCGTTGCGCTCCGCCGGGTCCGTCGTCCGTGGATCGCCGGCCGTCGTCGGTACTCCGGCAAGGTCGATGTTGTCCTTCAGAGCCATCGTCAGTCCGTGCAGCGGTCCGGCGGCGGGCTCGATCGGATCGACTCTGGTGATCCACTCGTTCATGCGCCCCACCTCGCCCGTTCGGCCTCGAAGGCCGCACGTCGTTTCGCGCGGATTGTCGCAATGTCCACAGGTGCCTCCTGCTCGATCCGGCGTACGTCGGCGATCGAGAACGTCGCGGGCGTGACCTGGAGGTCCGCCCGGCCGGCGGCGATCTCGGCCCGCTCGTGCGCGAGTTGCTCCGTGCTCACCGGAGTGAATCGGATCAGGTCGAACTGCCGCAGCAGCCAGGGTTGCTCGTCGTTCCGGGAGAGCCGCCAGACCGGCACGGTCCGCCCGACCAACTGGTACCCACCTGGGCCTTCCATGCCGTACACGCAGAGATAGATGCCGCCGATGCCGACCGCGTTCTGAGGTGTCCAGGTCCGCGCTGGGTTGTACTTCGTCGTCACGAGCCGGTGCCGCGGATCGATCGGTACGGCGACCGGCGCGCCGAGGTAGACGTCGCCTAACCCGACCACCAGGTATGTCGCCGCCTGCATGATCTCGAAGACCTCGTCGCGGTCGTGCAGATCGTTGACACGGCGGATGAACTCGACGTTGTCGGGACACCAGGGCGCATCGGGGCGGACCGACGTCGCGTACCGCCGCATCGCCTCATGAGCCTCGGGGTGGTCGAACGCGATCGGCAGGGTGACCTCGCGCGCCGGCAGTACGACCTCGGATGGATCCGCCAACCCGGCGGCCAGGAAGGCGAGACGCTCAGCGAGTGCGATCAGGCCCAGGCGCGTCGAGTCGACCGCCACCAGGAGCGACCGCACACCCTCGACGATCTCGACGACACCGTCTGGTCGGTCGTCGCGCAACGCCTGTGCCAGCAGGTGAATCCAGACCCGGACAGTCAGATCGAGCTCAGCCGGTCCGGCCTCAACCAGCAGGTGCCGTTCACCCGCACACCTGATCGTGTACGGCGGAGTCGTCTGCCGTTTACCGGCGTACGGCGGAGCCGTCTGCCGTCCGGCTGTGTACGGCGGAGCCGCCTCGGCGCCGGCCGATTGGTGCAAGGCTTTGGGACGGTCTGGACGACTTACCTCCGGTGCAACGGTCGGCGGCTCCTGGCGGAGGTCTGCCAGCCATCGACGCCGTCCGCGGATCGCGTCCTCCGCGACCTCGAGCGTCACCGGCGCCAACTGGACCGAGTCGCCGGGCCGGAGCTGCCCTAGCATCCATCGGTCCGCCTCGATGACGACCGCGGGTACGACGAAGCCGCCGAGCGAAGGGCCGTCCTTGCCGACAATGACCGGGGTGTCGCCGGACAGCATGATGCCGCCGACCGGGTAGGCCGAGTCGTGCACGTTGGACGGATGCAGACCGGCTTCACCGCCGTCGGTCCGGGCCCAGCCGGGGACGGGTCCGACGAGCCTGATCCCGGTGCGATCGGAGCGATGGTCGACAATCCAACTGTTTGCGAAGAACGCCTCGACGCCTTCGGCGGTCAGGTGTTCCGGGGCGCCGTGTGGGCCGGGGATCACGCGCAATTGCCAACAATCCGACATCGCGGGCAGGTCGACCGACAGCGGACTGAGCAGATTCTCCCGCCGGCCGAGCGGAAGCCAGTCGCCTGCGGCGAGCGGTTTGCCGTCGTGACCGCCGAAGCCGCCCAGTACGAACGTCGACCGGCTGCCGAGCACGCGCGGAACATCCAGTCCGCCTTCAAAGGCGACGTACCCGCGCATCCCTGGTCCGGCGAGCGGGCCGACGTCCAGGACAGCTCCGGCCGGGAGGCGGACGACCATCCCGGGCCGCACCGGCAGATTGTCGATCGTCGCATTGTTCGCCGCGCCGCCGATGCAGATCAGCCGGTCCTCGTCGCAGGTCAGCACCGGCCCGGTGAGCACGCACTCCAGACCGGCCGCACTCTCCGGATTGCCGACCGCGGCGTTCACCAGGGCGAAGCTGAGCTCGTCGGCGGCGCCTGACGGTGGTACGCCGACATCCCACAACCCGGGGCGTCCGGCCAGGTCCTGCACGGTGGTTTGGGTGCCGCCCTCAATCAACCTGATTGTCGACAACCTCACCACCAGCCCAGCAGTTGCACCGGTGTCGGATTCCAGCCGTTGCAAGGATTGTTCAGTTGTGGACAGTTGCTGATCAGGACGAGGATGTCGCGGCTCGCGGTGATTTCGACGTACCGGCCGGGTGCGGACAGACCGTCGTCGAACTTCAGGTCGCCGGCCGGGGTGACCGGTACGTTCATGAAGAAGTTGACGTTGTGGGTGAGTTGCCGTTGCCCGATGCCGGCCTTGGCTCCGTAGTAGAGGAAGGTTTGCCGGCACGCGTGCTGGTGGCGGGTGAATTCGCCGTACCGGATGACGTTGCTCTCCTGCGAGCACGCGCCGCCGACGGTGTCGTGCCGGCCGCAGGTGTCGCCGGTGATGACCGCGAGTTCGTCGAGCTTCGCCGACAACAGGCGTGATCCGGTGGTCAGGTAGACGGCTCGCTGTGCGCGGATGGTGTCGAAGGCCGAGTACCGGTTGTCGATGTCGTGCGCGTCGTAGAACAAGGTGTCCACGGCCTGGTTGCCGTGCAGGTCGACAATCCGCAATCTGCCGCCCGCCGGGACAGGGATCAGTGCGCCGTCACCAGGCTCCACGATGCTGTCGAGGGTGACGGCTGTTTCGGTGAGACTCATGCCATCAGCCCCCGGGTCAACTCGAGCGCCCGCACCGCTTCCTCCCGCAGCTCGAGCTCGTCGGGCTCGTCCGCAGGCTTTATACGTACGGCGACGCCCGCGGCCGCCGGTTGGTGGGACAGCGCGCCGCCCGCGGCCGCCGGATGATCTGACAGCGCGACGCCTGGGCTCGCCGGATGGTTCGACAGCGGGTGGGGTGCGGTCGAGATGAACACCAGCAGGTCTTGTTCTGCCCGGAGAGTGACAGCGTCGCCGGCTTGGGCGTGGTTGGGGACGATTGTCAACGATGCGCGGGAGTCGTCGCTGATGGCGACCTTCGAGAAGAAGTTGATGCAGCCGTGCAGGTCCGCCGTACTGAATCCGTGCTTGGCGAGTTCGACCAGCAGCAGTCGGTCGGGGATGAGTCCGGTGAGGCAGTCGTGCCAGTCAAGAGTGGATGCGACGACCGTCGCCAGGGCTAGACCACGGTCCGACATCAGGACCAGGCCGGCCCGGATCCGAGCGGTCATCTGCGACTTCAGCGTGTCCGGGATGTTGAGGCGATCGAGGCGATCCGCGCCGATGATCAGCACCGACGCGTTCGCTCCGTCGCCCAGAGCCGTCAGAGTAATGCTGCGTCCAGCGCGAACCGGCACGGACCGGACGGCGGCGCCGGGAATGTCGTAGTTCATGCGCCGGCTCCTTCGACTGCTGCCGCGGCAGCAACCGGCACGACGAGTCCGATCGACGCGTGGTACGCGCTGCGCTGAGCGCGGTAGGCGATCAGACCGCCGAGGGCGACGATCGCGACCGTGATCAGCGGGAGGTAGTGCAGGTACCAACCGTCACCCGCCGGATCGTAGACATCGGCGCGCGGCCAGCCGAGGTTGATCGCCATCGTGAGTCCGTAGGCGACCGCGATCACGTTCACGACCACGCCGAAGCGCCCGAGCGAGAATAGTGGCTTGCCGTTCTCGTCCACTCCCTCGGCCAGGCCGTTGCCGGTCAACCGCCGTACAAGCATGGGAGTAGTGACCATCAGATAGGCGATGTACAGCAGCATGATGCAGACACTTGCCAGGCCGAGGAAGAGCCCCGCGTTGCCCACGTTCACCACCAGGCAGACGGCCGCGAGTACGCCGGGGACGATGGTCGCCGTCACCGGAGTGCCGGTACGACGCGACACCTGGCGCAGCTGGGCCGACGCCGGCAGGACGTTGTCGCGTGCCATCGAGAAGATCATCCGGGCCGCGGCCGTCTGGATTGCCAACGTGCAGACACAGACCGCGAGCGCGACGTCGAGCAGGAGAAGCTTGCCGGCGGTCGTACCGAGCCGGCTGGTCAGGACGTACGGCAGTCCTTGCGTGGCGAGATCGCCGTCGGTCAACGACGGAGCGGCCATCAACGCGGCGATGATCAGGAACGCACCGCCGATCCCGGACGCGATCACTGCGCGCAGAATCGTCCGCGGCGTGGTCGCGCGAGGCTTGTGCGTCTCCTCCGACAACTCACCTGCACTGTCGAACCCGACCAGCACGTACGCCGCCATCAACGCAGAGATCAGCAGCGGTACGACGTACCCGGTCGAACTGTCGAGGTTCGTCGTGTGCAGCACCACCGCCGGACCGCGCTCGGCTCGGCTTGTCAACAATATGACGATCAGAACGACGCCAATCAGCTCGCACGTCACCCCGACCGAGTTCACAACAGCCGCGATCCGGACGCTGGTGGCATTGAGCAAGGTGGTAGCCGCGAGCAGCAGACAACCCAGTACGACGGCGTTCGCGGCGCCGTCCTTGGAAGCCAGACTGGAGTCGGTCCCGACCAGCTGGAAGCCGGACCAGACTGCCGGGAGCACCACCTGCAAGGCGATCGCGGCGGTCGCCAGCGTGATGATCTGCGCGATCACCATGGTCCAGCCCGCGAACCAGCCGACGACAGCGCCACCGAGACGCCGGGCCCACTGGTAGATCGCACCGGACAACGGGTAGCGCGCGGCCAGTTCGGCGAAGCACAACGCGACCATCAACTGGCCCGCGAGTACGGCGGGCCAGGTCCAGAAGAAGGCCGTTCCGCCGAAGCCGAAGCCGAGGCCGAACAGCTGGAACACAGTGGTGAGGATGGACACGAACGAGAAGCCGGCAGCGAACGAGGCGTAGCTGCCGACTCGGCGCGAGAGTTGCTGGGCGTAGCCGAAGCCGCCCAGATCCTCCGCGCTTGGTTCCCCGGCGTGCGTCAGTGTTTCGGGAGTGGCTGACATTCCGGCCTCCATCGGATCGGCCCGGAATGCACACGGCAGCCCGGGGCCAGCTAAGGCCTCCCGGGCTTTTGTCCCGCCGTGGAACGACACCGTCGCAACGGCGCCGCCTCCCCTCTCGGACCAGTCCTGCCGTCGCCGGCAGCGGAACCCTAGGGGCGCCCCGCCCTGTCAGCGGGTCCCATTCAGTTCAGGACGCGTTGGTTTCGGCCGCGGACGTGCTGTGTAACAACGGCGTAAACGAATTCTCTCACCTGCATGTCGTTGCTATCGGCAACTAGCTCACCTTGTCGACTGCCCGGCGTAATCTGGCGACGCCGTCGTGGATCCGTTCCGGCGGGGTGGAGGCGAAGCACAGCCGGAGTGCATCGTCGAACCGGCCAGTGGGCGAGAACGCCGTACCGGGGATGAACGCCACGCCTTCCGCGAGCGCGACTTCGAAGAGCTCGGCGGTGTTCACGCCGTTCTCGAGGGTGACCCAGAGGAAGAAGCCGCCCTGCGGATCGGTCCACCGGGCGATGTCGCCGAAGTGCTCTCGCAGTGCCGCGTGCATCGCCTCCTTGCGTCGTTTGTACTGGGCCCGCTGGGTGACGAGATGATCTTCGAGGTGTCCGCCGGTCAGGAATCCGGCGAGCAGACGCTGGGCGGGCAGGTTGGTGCAGGTGTCCATCGCCTGTTTGGCGTTGATCAGAAGCGGTTGCAGTTCCGGATCCGTGTCGACCCATCCGACGCGCAGGCCGGGCGCGACGATCTTGGAGAACGTCCGTACGGCGAACACCAGCGGATCGCCGGCGCCGAGTTCGCGCAACGTCGGCAGCGGGTCTCCGTCGAACCGCAGCAGCCCGTACGGATCGTCGTCGATCACCATCGAGCCCCACGATCGCGCGAGCTCGAGCAACCGGTGCCGCCGCTCCAGCGACAGCGTCGCGCCGGACGGGTTCTGGAAGGTCGGGATGGTATAGATCGCCTTCGGGCGACGTCCCTCAAGTAGGCGAGGCAGATTGTCGACAATCATGCCGTCGTCATCGACCGCGACCTCCAGCAGTTCCGCGCCGTACGAGAGAGCGGTCGCACTGCCGTTCGTGTACGTCGGTGACTCGACCACGACGAGGTCGCCGGGGTCGACGAAGAGCTTGCAGAACAGATCGAGCCCCTGCATGCCGCCCGCGGTGATGGTGAGCCGTTCCGCGGTGGTCTCGTCGCTCGTTCCGCGCAGCATTTCCAAGAGCGCCGCGTGCAACGGGGGATCGCCCTCGGTGGCCGCGTAGTCGTACGCGTCGGCGAGGCTGAGTTGCTCGGCGGCGATCTCGGCCAGGATCCGCGCGGGCACCGCCTCGGCTGCCGGTGAGCCCATCGCGAAGCGCACGATGTCGTGCGTCTGCTTGTGCAACAGCGACGTACTCGAGTCGATCACCGAGCCGACCAGTCCGGCGACGCGTTCGGCGTACGGGAGAGCCTTCAAGGATCTACCTCCTGATCGTGAGTTCGTGCGGCAGGTCGGTGAGTTGTTCGACGCCGGTCGACCTGACCACTACCGGCTCGGACAACTCGTAGCCCCAGCCGTCCATCCACATGCCGAGGATCACGTGGAACGCCATGCCCGCTTGGAGCACGGTCGTTTCGGTTGCGCGCAGGCTGACCGTGCGTTCGCCCCAGTCGGGCGGGTAGCCGATGCCGATCGAGTACCCGATCCGCGATTCCTTCACCAGCCCGTGTGCCGCGATCACCTCGGTGAAGGCAGCGTGTACGGCGCTTCCCGTGACGCCCGGTCTGATTGTCGACAATGTGGCTTGCATGCCTTCGGCAACTACCTTGGCGGTGTCGCTGAGCCGCTGGGGTGGATCGCCGAGCATCACCGTCCGAGCGAGGGGAGCGTGGTACCGCCCGAAGACGCCGGCGACCTCGATCGTGGTCGCCTCGCCGGCTACGAACGGGCGGTCGGTCCAGGTGAGGTGCGGCGTACCTGCCGCTTCACCGGTGGGCAGCATCGGCACGATCGCCGGGTAGTCGCCGCCGTGTTCAGGGGTTCCGATCGCTTGTGCGGCGAGGATCTCGGCGACCAGGTCGCACTGCCGGCGGCCGGGGCGGAGCTGGTCGAGGGCGATCCGCATCGCGTGCTCGGCGATCGAGCCGGCGATCCGGAGCTGCCGCAGCTCGTGCGGTGACTTGACCAGCCGGACCCAGTTCACCAGCTCGGCCGAGTCGACCAGCCGGTGGCCGGGCAGACCGTTGCCCAGGGCAAGGTACGCGCGGGCGGAGAAGAAGTGCGCATCGGCTTCGACGCCGACGTCGGCGCCGGCCGGGATCAGCTCGCGAGCTCGTGCCGCGATCCAGTCGTATGGGTGGACGTCGGGCTGATGAACCAGATCCTCGGGGTAGCCGTGGATCTGTTCCGCGCGGAGATTGCAGGTGTACGCCGCTCCGGCCGCATCCATGGCGCGCGCGAACAGGTGTGGTTCGCCGTCGGCCGGGACGACCAGGCACTGCGGGGTATAGAACGACCAGGCGTTGTATCCAGTCAGGTAAAAGAGGTTTGCCGGATCGTTGACAATCAACGCACCGAAACCCCGCTCGCCCATCGCGGCCCGGACTCGCTGCAGCCGGCCGACAAACTCATCCGCTTCAACTGCCTGATCCAACGCATCGGGCAGCTCGGACATCCTCATGCGAGCAACCGTTGGCCTTGGCCGATGGCTTTTCGGCCGGCTAGAGCTAGGGCGGACCACATCGTGACCTGGTTGGCGGTGAGGACTGGTTTGCCGATAGTCGCCTCGAGATGGGCGATGACGTCGTACGTCGGGAGGTTGGTGCAGCTGATGAAGATCGCGTCGGCATTCGGATTGTCGACAGTGCGCACGAGCTCGACCGTCGCCTCGTACGGGACTGTCCAGATCTGAGCGATCAGGCCGAGTCCCGCGGTAGCGACGACCTCCACATCCGCCTCGCCGAGGAATGTGCTGAGTCCGGCGGTGAGATCGTCGGTGTACGGCGTGACGGTTGCGATGCGGCTGATGCCGAGGTGTCGCAGGGCGAGGAGCAGGGCGCCGCTGGTTGTGACCGCGGCGGGTGCGCCGGCTGCGACCATCGCGTCGACGAGCGCGGCCTCGCCGGACAGGCCGCCGACGAAGCTGCCTGAGGTGCAGGCGTAGGCGACCGCGAGTGGCGCGACCGGCAGTACGTCGACCGCGGCCTGAGCGATGAGGGCCGGATCGGAGATGTGGACCGCCATCTCGAGGGTTGCCGCGAGGGGCGCGTACGGCGTCCTGGTCAGATGCAGGGTGACGTCGTCGGGGACCCAGCGCCACAGCTCCCGGTCCAGGGCGAAGTCGTACGGCGCGACGACCCCGATGCCGGTCTGGAGGAGTGGTGGTTCCACGGGAAGCAGCTCGTGGGTGGGAGGGCGCAGCGTCATGCAGCTCAGTGTGCGGCCAGGCGTCGATCGATCACAAGAGATTGTTGACAATCCTACGGGTCGGTTCCTAGCCTCAAGGCGTGCCTCCCTCCTCCGAGCTCCCCATCATCGCGGTGCTCTGCGAGCGAGCCACCGACCGCCCACCCGGCCTCGAAGCCCTCAGCACCTCGGATCCTCGCGTCGACTTTCGGTTTTGTGATGCCGAGGGGTTGCGGGAGGCGGTTCGGGGCGCTCGGGGGTTGATGTTGTGGGACTTCTTCTCGACCGCGGTTCGGGATGTTTGGGCCGATGCGGGGTCGGTGGAGTGGATTCATGTGACCGCGGCGGGCGTGGACACGCTGTTGTTCGATGCGTTGCGGGATTCGGACGTTGTTGTGACGAATGCGCATGGGGTGTTCGACCGGCCGATTGCGGAGTATGTGCTTGGCGCGGTGATCGCGCACGCCAAGGACAGTCGGCACAGTTTCGAGTTGCAGCGGCGGCGTGAGTGGCGGCATCGGGAGACGCGGTCAGTGCTCGGGGCGACGGCGCTGGTTGTCGGCACTGGGGCTATTGGGCGGGAGATCGCGCGATTGCTGCGGGCGGCAGGTCTGCAGGTGCGCGGCGCCGGGCGGGTGGCCCGGTCCGCGGATCCGGACTTCGGGGAGGTGGTTGCTAGTGGCAATCTTGCGGACGTGGTCGGGGATGTTGACCATCTGGTGCTCGCGGCGCCGTTGACCGCGGCCACCAAGGGATTGGTCGACGGCAAGGTGCTGGTTGCGATGAAGCCGGGGGCGCAGCTGGTCAACATTGCTCGCGGTCCGATTGTCGACGAAACCGCACTGCTCAAGGCTCTCCAGGATCAGCACATCGCGGCGACGCTGGATGTCTTCGATCGTGAGCCGCTGCCGCCGGAGCATCCGCTGTGGGATGCGCCCGGTGCGACGATCACCGCGCACATGTCCGGCGACGTACTCGGTTGGCGGGACGCGCTCGCCCAGCAGTTCGTCGACAATCTGCAGCGCTGGCTCGCCGGTGAGCCCCTGCTGAACGTGGTGGACAAGAAGCTCGGCTACATCCCGACAGGAGACAGATGACGTCCAAGGCACAGGCGACCGACCTGCTCGAGGGGTACCGGACCGGCGCGATCTCGCCGGTGGAAGCAACCCAGGACGCATTGGACGCGATCGAGCGGTACGACGAGCAGGTGAACGCCTTCGTGCTGGTGGACGCGGAAGGTGCGCTCGCTGCCGCGAAGGAGTCGGAGGCCCGGTGGCATGCCGGGGAGCCACTGGGGGCCGGCGACGGTGTGCCGACCTCGATCAAGGACGCGCTCTGGACCAGGGGCTGGCCGACGATGCGCGGCAGCACGATGATCGACGAGCACGGTCCGTGGGACGAGGACGCGCCGTGCGTCGCCCGGCTCAAGGAGACCGGCGCCGTCATCCTCGGCAAGACGACGACCCCGGAGTACTCCTGGAAGGGCGTCACCGACTCCCATCGGTACGGCGCGACCGGCAACCCGTGGGATCCGTCGAAGACCTCCGGTGGTTCCAGTGGCGGTTCGGCGACTGCGGTCGGTCTCGGCATGGGCGCGTGGTCGATCGGCACCGACGGTGGTGGGTCGGTGCGGATCCCGGCGGCGTTCACGGGGACGGTCGCACTCAAACCGACGTACGGGCTGATCGCGTTGTATCCGCCGAGTGCGTTCGGCACGTTGTCGCACGCCGGGCCGATGACGCGGACGGTCCGGGACACGGCGGCGCTGCTCGATATCGTCACCGGGTTCGACGTGCGCGACTGGTCCGCGATGCCGACGCCGGCCACATCTTTCCTGAGCGGGATCGATGACGGTGTGGCCGGTCTGCGGATTGCCTACTCGTCTGATCTTGGTTTTGTTGACAATCAACCGGAAGTCGAAGCGCTGGTGCGCGCCGCCGTCGACGTACTCGCGGATGCCGGGGCCGAGGTGACCGAGGTCGATCCCGGCTTCTCAGATCCGGTCGACGCGTTCAACGTGCTCTGGTGGTCCGGCGCGGCGAAGGTGCTGTCGGCGTACACGGTCGACGATCGTGTTGATCCGGGACTGCGCCGAGTTGCCGAGCTCGGGTCGTCGTACTCGGCCTCCGACTTCCTCGACGCCACCCAGGTCCGGATGGAACTCGGGCTGCTGATGGGACGCTTTCATCAGTCGTACGACGTACTCGTTACGCCGACGCTGCCGATCACGGCGTTCCCCATCGGGCAGGACGTGCCGGATGGGTGGGCGTCGCCGGATTGGACGAGTTGGACGCCGTACACGTATCCGTTCAATCTCACCCAGCAGCCGGCGCTGAGTGTGCCGTGCGGGTTGACGTCCGACGGTCTGCCGGTGGGCATGCAGATTGTCGGACCGCGGCATGCCGACGCGCTCACGTTGCGCGTCGGGCAGGCGTACCAAGCGGCCACTGATTGGCATTCGCGAACACCGACCTTGGAGGCACGATGAGCAGGTACATCACCGTCAGCCTGGACAAGCGTGGCGTGAGTTGTGTCGCGAAGTTGCTCGACGACGTGGCGCCGCGGACGTGCGCGGCGGTGTGGGACGCGCTGCCGTTGTCCGCGCCGGTCTTTCACGGGAAGTACGCGCGGAACGAGATCTACACGCTGCTGCCGGCGTTCGCCCCGGCCGATCCGGGGAAGGAGAACACGACGGTCACGCCGATCCCGGGGGATCTGTGCTGGTTCTCGTTCGACTCCGATGATCTCGGCAATCCGGCGTACGGGTACGAGAACTCGGCCGGCACCGGGACGACGGGGGCGATTGTCGACCTGGCTGTGTTCTACGGGCGGAACAACCTGCTGATCAACGGCGACCAGGGCTGGGTGCCGGGGAATGTCTTCGGTGCGATTGTCGACAATCTGGACGAGATGGCCGCGGCCTGCCAGGACCTCTGGATGGGCGGCGCCCGCGGCGAAACGCTGAGCTTCGCCCGCCGCGACTGACCGCGCTGGGCGTGGTCAGTCGCGGGACTGAGCTACAGACCCTTGCGGAAACCCTCCCGCCAGGACGAGTAGCCGGGTTGCCAGTTGAAGGTCTTCTTCGCCAGCGAGTTGTCGACGCCGCGCCAGGTGGTGAAGGCGGCGACGCCTACATCGCCCACTGCGAGCTTGCCGACCCAGGTCGGGACCTTGAAGGGCCGCTTGGCGCCGAGGATGCTGGCCAGCTCGGGGAGCCAGACCGAGATCGGAGCCGGGTCGTCGTCGGCGATGTTGTAGATGCCGGTGGCGTCGCCCTCGATCGCCTTGACGGTCACGGCGGCCGCGTCGTCGTAGTGGATGAAGGACCAGACGCCGGAGCCGGCGCCGACGATCGGCATCCTGCGCTTCTTGATCAGCTCGACCACCGAGCCGCCCTTGCCGAGATCGGCGGTCGGGCCGTAGAAGCTCGCGTAGCGCAGGACCACGCCCTCGATCCCGTCGGCGTTCGTGACCACCGACTCGAGGTGCTTCATCGCGGCCAGCGTCTCCCGCATCCCCGGGAGCGGGTTCGGGTTGAGCCCATCCGCCTCGGCGCCGAGCGGGGTCGGACCGGGTTTGATGTTCCAGCCGGCGTACGACTGGACGACGAACCGTCGTACGCCGGCAGCTTGGGAGGCCGCGAGCAGGTGATCCGTGCCTTCGGTGCGGAGCCGGTTTGTCAGCGCGAAGCTCTCGTCGAACTTCTTGAAGTCGATGCTGCCCCGCAGCGCCGTCATCTGGTGGACGACGACCTCCGGCCGCACCGACGCCACCGCTTCCTTGACCGCTGCGCCGTCCAGGCCGTCCGCGAGTACGACGTTCGCACCCTGGGCCCGGAGGGCGGCCGCACTCGACTCCGACCGGATCATGCCGGTCACCTCGTGACCGGCCGCCATCAGCTGCGGTACCAGCGACTGGCCGATTCCGCCTGTTGCACCTGCTACCAAGACCTTCATTTCTGTTCCTCCGTCGTCTGTGTGTTACAACCCGGAGGACACGCGCCGCCTCAGGTTTGTGACTGTGACGCCGGTCACTCCGAAACGAGGGTGAACTTCGTCGGTCCGAAGGAGACGTTCAGGGTGACGTCGACGGTCATCCGGTCGCCGTCCGGCCGGCAGGCGAGGTTCGCGACGAACGGGGTCTCGACGAACCGGATCGTCGCCACGAAGGCGTCACCATCCGCGTAGGCGCTGGTCAGAAGGCGCCCATCTTCACTCCGGTGCTCCTGCCAGTCGCCGGCCGAGATGACGACCTCGTACTCTTCAGCGCTACCCGTCACGACGTGGGCGAAGGTGAACGTCCCGGTCCCGTCCGGATCCAGCCGGATCGCGACCATCCCGGTGTCGTTCGCCGCGAACCGGTACGTACGCCCGTCGCCACCCACAGGCGTTGCGCCGGTCGGCGGGGGAAGCTCCAGCGACGCGGGCCGAGCAACCGGCGAGACCTCCTTGCCTTCAAGGACCGGCAGCAGGTGGTCCCAAACGGTGTTCAGGACGGCCTGCATGTCGAGCGTCGCGCTGGTGATGATGAGCGCGGCGTCGTACTCGGGGAAGATCAGGCAGAACTGGCCGAAGGCGCCGTCGCCGCGGTAGGTGTTGTGCCGCCCACGCCAGAACTGGAAGCCGTACCCCTGGTGCCAGTCCGCATTCTCCTCGGTGTCGTTCGGGACCTGCCGGGACGTCGCCGCCTCGAACCACTCTGCCGGGACCAGCTGCTTGCCCTCCCACACACCGCGCTGCAGCAACAGCTGCCCGAAGCGTGCGAGCGACTCGGTGTTGATGCTCAGCCCCCAGCCGCCCACGGTGATGCCTTCGCTCGACACCTGCCAGATCGCCTCGGTGATGCCGAGCGGTTCGAACAGCCGTGGTCGCAGCCAGTCGAGCAGCTTCTCACCGGTCAGCCGCTGCAGGATCGCGGAGAGCATGTACGTCGCGCCGGAGTTGTAGACGAACACCGTGCCCGGCTCGTGCTCGACGTCGAGGCCGAGGAAGATCTTGACCATCCGGCGGTCCCGGCTGAGCGACTCGACCGTGTCCTTGGCGTGCCCGGTCGTCATGGTCAGCAGGTGCCGCACTGTCATCGCGGCCAGGTTGTCGCTGATCGTCTCCGGCAGCTCGTCTGCATCGAAGAACGAGATCACCGGGTCGTCGAGGGACAGCAGGCCGGCGTCGATCGCCAGCCCGACGCCGGTCGAGGTGAAGCTCTTCGACACCGAGAACAACAGGTGTGGATCGGCCAGCCGGTACGGCGACCATTCCTCCTCGAGTACGACGTGACCGTGCCGCAGCAGCATGACGGTCTGGATCTCCTGCTCGGACGCATCCAGCGCGGCGAGGAAGGCATCGAGCGCCGTACCGGACAGTCCCTGGGCTTCTGGTGTACTCCGTGGAAGGCTGCTCATGCCCCGCACATTATCCGCTGGAGCCGACAGGAAACTCGGTCAGTTCACTTCGCGGCGTTGGAGCGTTCAATCAGGCGATCCTTGTCCAGGGGTGGGCTGTGAACACCGCCTTCAGGGGCGGGTCCGTCTTACCGTCGAACTGGAAAGTGAGGTTCCGCCCCGAGATGCGCCAGGCGAACGTCAGTTCCAGGTTGTTGACCCAGGGCAGCTGGAAAGTGACACGGTTGCCGGCCATGGTGTACCTGCCCTCCTGGTGGTCAGTCTCCTGAGGGGCCTTCTGGTCGAGTACATAGCGCCCATCCTTCAGTCTCCACGTGTAGACACCCTCGTTGAGCAACAGATCATGCGGGTCGGTCACGCCGAAGGCACGCAGTTCATCCTTCGTGAGCTCGAACCGGTAGGTGCCGTTGAGGACGCTCGGGTCACCGCTCGCGGCCGGCGGGGTGGGGTGGGCATCGGGTCGGCACGGCATGGCGATCCCTTGTGCAGGAACCCGCACGGTCCGCTTGAGTTCGCCGATCCGGTCGAGCAGGCGTTTCGTCGCGGCGTCCCGTTCCAGTTCGTCGTACACCGGTTGCACGGCGCGCCTCAGCGCACGGAGGTCGGCGTCGCTCGCCGCGACAATCGTGCCACCCTCGTTGCAGAACGCCTTCGCAGCCTCGGCTTCGGGCGTCCGATGGCCCAGCACCCAGCGCAGGGTGGCTGCGGCGGCGTCGCGCAGTATCGTCCTGTCTGCCGACGGCAGCTCCTCCAGCACCTTGGAGTTGATGACGAGCGAATCCACCTTCGTGTTGAACGTGACATTGCCTACGGCGACGGCGGGTTCCTGCAGAGACTGGCGCAGTACGAATGCGGTCTCGGTGCCCACCAGCGTTCCGGCCTTGACGGACTCCTCGCCCTCCTCGCCGTTCAGATCCTCCGGCATCGCGCCGAGGGCGCGAAATGTCGCATAGCCGAGCTCCGATCGTGGCGTCCTGAAGTTCTTGCCGGCGTAGTCGCTCGGCGATCTCAGGGCACGGCCCCTGAAGCCGAACGGATGCCGCAGGCTCTCGGGCAGAAGTGCGAGGCCCGTGACTCCCGCTTTGTCCAGGCCTGCCATCATCTCGCCGGCCAGGTCGGCGATGACGATTTGGTCGGCCAGCGCGTCAGACGTGACGAGGAACGGCGCGTGCAGGGCGCGCAGACTGGTCACGGCCTCCGTGTCCCAGGCCCTGGCCGGGATCATGCCGAGATCGAGTCGCCTGTCTCCGACCATCCGAGCGACGGTTTGGTCCCAGTTGCTCACGCCGACGCCGGCCGCTTGCCAGACCGGCTCGATGATGAGCCGACCACCGGACAGCACCTTGGCCTGGTGAGCGAACTCCTGGATGGCATTGGCCGACGGCCGGCCGACATAGTCGGCTGTACCGATGCGGAGGGTTACCGGTCCCGGGTCACCGCCGGCCTTGTTCCCCGCCGAGCCACTGGTGCAGGCCGACAGAACGACCGAGCCGATGACGAGAATCGTCAGCCACCAAACGGAGTGCAGGGTCCTACTCATTGTTTCCTCCCGAAGTCGGCAGACGAGATTCGTTGCTCGGTGTCCAGGGGGAGTTCGGCGACGAGCCGGGTGCCTGCGCCCGGCGGCGAGTGCACCGTCAACGTGCCGCCGAGCGTCTCGACGCGGTCGGTCAGCCCGATGAGTCCACTCCCACGGACCAGGTCTGCGCCACCTGGGCCGTCGTCGGCGATCGTCACGCAGAGCCGATCGTTTCGCTGCGCCACCTCGACCGTCACCTGCGAGGTAGCCGCGTACTTGGCCACATTGGCGAGTGCCTCCGCGCAGACGTAGTACGCCGTGACCTCGACCTCGGGCGGATACCGCCGGTTCGTCGTGGTGAGCCGCACTGGCGTCGGATTGCGTTCCACCAAGGCGGCGAGCGCGTCGCCCAAGCCGTTGGCGAGCTCACGAGGATGAAGGCCTCGCGCCAGTTCCTGGAGGTCGGCGAGGGTGCCATCGAGGTGGCCGTACGCCCGACCGAGCGCCTCGGGCGCTTCGGTATCAGCAGCTGCGGAGCGCAGCGTTGCCATGGTCCGCACCAGCCGTCCGTGGGCGCCGTCACGGAGGCGCTGCTCGATGCGCTGCCGTTCGTCATCCCCGGCGACCAGGAGCCGTCGACGGGATGCGGCCAGCTCGGCCAGTCGCACGCGCACCTCAGCCTGCAGTACGACATGCGACGCTGTGAGCCGGGTCGTGTCTGCGACCGCCTTTGCCAATGCAGGGTCCGTGAGTATGGCGGCGTCGTGCACGAGGACGGCGAACGGACCGTCGTTCCGCGTGACGAACGTGGCCGCCTGGCCCCCACCGAGTGGCTGTACGGCGACCGGACTGCCCGCCGGGTCGACGTACTGATGCCGTTCGGCCAGCCAGAAGCCGACCTGCAGGGTCGGATCGCCGAGTGCGTGCGCCAACGCGTCCCTCAGTGTGCCCGACCTGGTCTCACCGAGTTCGACAACGAGGTCGGCAACCTTCGCCGGACGCGACCGCCGCAGACCTGCGGCGACGCCTACCGCGACGGCACAAAGCACCACCTGGTATGCCCAGAGAGCAGGCAGCACGGCAGCACCGGCCGTCACGGTCATTCGGGCCGCGGCCCCGGCGATCAGCACAGCCCCGAGAGCCCCTGCAGCCCAGACTGCTGCTCGGCGGGCCCCATGCGCGGTACCCGTGCCTGGGCGGTGTTGGACAGTCACCCCTGCGACGAAAACGATGGACAGTGCGATCGCTACCGCGTCGCTACCCCAGATCGGTGGGACGACGGCAGCGACGTAGGCGAGGGAAATCAGGAGCCGGCCCAGCCGACTACTGACTCGCCAACCTGGATAGGCCAGCAGTAGATGCAGCAGCGGGCCGCGATGCCAATACAGTGCTGGCCAAGCAATATTGCCTGCGAACCAGGTGACGGCCACTGCGCCTAACAGTGTTGCTGTTCCCGTTGCGGGTGACGCTGTGTCGACTGCGGCCGTCCGCCTGACCAGCAGTCCCGCGCCGAGGAACACCAGACCAACTGCCAGATCGGGCAGCCAGACCCCTGGTTGGCCCCGCACAATCGCGGCGTGCTCACTGAGTACGCCGAACGTACCGCCAGCCAACCCGATGACGATCTCACGCCGGCGCACGTGGGCTGCCGTCCAGAAGGCGGCGTAGGGCGGCACCGCTCAGCTCACTCTTGGCCATGAATCCCACTGCGGCGGCGCGTCCCAGGCGCGGCCCATAGGTACCGGCGCCGCGGCTGGAGACGAGAACGACTGCCGGTGGATCCGCCAGCTCGGCGATCTGCGCCGCCACGGCGAACCCGTCCAGGTCGGGCAACCTGATGTCGAGCAGCACCACATCCGGTTGCAGGGCAGAGATCACCACGACGGCCTCCTGCCCGCTCGCCGCTACGCCGACGACCTCGAAGCCCTCGGCCGCCAGCAGCGCCGATGCGGCGGCCCGGAAATCGGGGTGATCATCAACGACGAGCACCGTGTTGCTCACCTGTGGATCGTCTCACCGGACCGCGGGCTCGTCATCGTGGCCAGCCACAGGTTGTCCGCAGGCTGTCGCTGGCACAATCAATTCGTGTGCAGGCCATCTGGTGCCTTCATGATTCGGTGGCTGCTGCCAGTTCTCGGCGCAGCGGCCGCTGCAGCCGCGATCGGCGCGATGAGCACTACCGATCAATTGGTCACCAGCTACGCCGACTTGTCTGGCGGCTTTGCGGCGGCGACCCTTGTGGCCGGGCTGGGACTGGTCGCGGTGGGCACTTTTGCGGTGTGGGATCGGACGGTTGGCGCCGCCGGACAGCTCAGTGTGGTTGCGGGACTGGGCTGGCTGGCGCCGACGTGGATCGGCTGGTCAGGCGGCCCGCAGCTCGCTCGAAGTTTGGGCATGGTGGTGGCGCCGCTCATGCTGCCGGCCTTGGTACACCTCGTCGTGGCGTACCCGTCCGGGCGTGGAGCGAGCACGTGGAGCCGGCTGGCGATCAGTTTCGGCTGGTCGATCGCGGTCGGCCTGAGCGTCGTGCGCGCCGGCATCCGTGATCCGTTTCTCGATCCTTACTGCTGGAACAACTGCACCGCCAACGCTTTCCTGGTCCATCCGTACCCGGCCTTGGCGCGCGACATCGACGAATTCTGGCTCCGATTCTTGCTCGCTGCCGGTGCCGTGACCCTGGGAATCGCCGGATGGTGGTTGGCTCATAGCGGCCGCGCGGCCCGTGCTGCTTCGTGGCTCGTAGTGATACCGGCTGCGGTCGCAGTCGCTGGCCAGGCCGCGTACGCGACCGCCGTACTGCGTGATCCCATCGAGGACCCAACCAAGGTCGAGTTCCGTTCCATCTATGCCGCACAAGCGACCGCGTTGTCCTGTCTGGCCATCGGTTTGGGCTGGGCGGTGTTGCGTGCACGCCACCGGCGCTCCGCAGTCGCGCGTCTGGCCGACGACCTCGGCGCCGCGCCACCGCCCGGTTCGCTGCAAACAGCACTTGCCCGCACTCTCGGGGACGCGAGCGTCCGGGTGTTCTATTGGATGCCGGGCTCGCGGCACTATGTCGACGCCGGCGGACAGCCGCTCATGCCGCAGTCCGGCGGCGGACGGGCAGTGACCTCTGTGGTGCGTCATGGTCAGCCGGTCGCGCTCGTCGAACACGATCCAGGCGGGTACGACGCCGCAGAACTCGCGGAGCAGATCGGATCGGCGGCACGGCTGGCGATCGACAACGAGCGCCTCGCAGCCGAGGTACACGCTCAGATGGAAGACCTGCGCTCGTCCCGTACGCGCATCGTCGAGGCTGCCGACGCGACCCGCCGGCACCTGGAACGTGACCTGCACGACGGAGCCCAACAGCGCCTGCTGGCCTGCACGTACGAGCTACGCCTTGCTCGCACCGCCACAACCAGCCCAGATCTCGCTGCGGCGATCGACACAGCGCTGGCCGAGGCACAGACTGCCCTGGCTGAATTGCGTGAGCTCGCCAACGGCATCTTCCCAGCCATCCTCGACGAGGCAGGGCTCGAATCTGCCCTCTGGTCGCTGGCCGAGGAGGCCACGTACCCGGTCGAGCTCACGACTGTTCCGCCCGAACGTCTGCCCGCCGCGGTGGAAAGGGCGGTCTACCTCGTAGTTGCGGGAATGGTCGAGGCGGCGAGCAGTAGTCTCTCTGTTGCTGTCACCTGTGCCGGGAACTGGCTCGTCGTAGACGTGCGTGGGGCGGTCGGCGAGTTTCCGGAGCATCTCGCGGACAGGGTAGGCGCCATCGGCGGCAGTATGGACAGTCAAGCCGGCCGTCTGCGCGCCAAGATTCCCTGCGGACGGGGCTCGGACTGAAGGGGGAGGCTTTATGCGAATCGTCGTGGCTGACGACAACCTGCTCACGCGGCAGGGAATCGTTCACCTGCTCGGCGAGGCCGGTCTCGAGGTCGTCGGTGAGGCTGTGGACGCTGAACAGCTGCTCGGACTTGTGCGACAGCACAGACCCGACGCGGTCATCGCTGACATTCGGATGCCGCCTACCCACACCGACGAGGGCCTGGCCGCGGCGCAGCGCATCCGGGCCGAGTCCCCGGACGTCGGTGTGCTGGTGCTGTCTCAGTACATCGAGCCGAGCTACGCCCTGCGCCTGATTTCCGATCACCCGGAGCGGGCCGGTTACCTGCTCAAGGAACGGCTCTTCGACGGGGCGAACCTGGTCGACGCACTACGCCGTATCGCAGACGGGGAGACCGTCATCGACCCCACCATCGTCGCTCGGCTGATCGGACGACGCCGCGCCAAGAACCCTCTCGACCAGCTCACCGATCGGGAACGAGAAGTCCTCGGGCTGGTCGCCGAAGGTCTGTCCAACACCGCGATCGCGACCCGGCTGCACATCACCACCCGCACAGTCGAGGCCCATGTCACCCAAACCCTTGGCAAGCTCGGCATCACCGAGAATGCCCAGGCGCACCGCCGGGTACTGGCCACCCTTGTCTACCTGCGCTCCACCCAGGGCACCGGCCAATGACGCCGGCCGTATCTGCGCGGGGGCACGCAGATACGGCCCAGTGGGCTTACCTGGCCAGTGCGCTCCGACGGCGGACCAGCCACAGCCCGCCGAGGGCGACGCCCGCACCACCGAGCGCGGAAGCGCCCGCTTCGACGGCCCCGATCGAGTTGTCCCAAACCGAGGTGCGGGCCGGCTGCAAATTGGAAGCAGCCGGCGGGTCCAGCTTGTACTCCGGGTAGTTGTACTCCGGCGACCTTTTCTCGGATCCGGGGTAGCCGGAGCCTTCGTCCGGCCATCCGGGCGACTGGGATGTGACCGCCGAAGGGGTGACTCCAGGCCCCGGAGTCCTGAGCATGGCCGACGCTGCCGGCGCGGCGAGGACGATGCCGCCCATCGAGAGTGCGGAGGCCGCTAGGGCTGCGTACGTGTGGTTCATGATTCCCTCCCTTGCGGCGGGGATCGCCGCGCTGGTACCTCTCAGACTCCGCCGCTCTGAAGGGCTGGACATCGGGGACGGCCTCAATCTTGGCTTGTGCGGCATTGGGGCCAGCACCAACACACGAGGCCGCCCCGACCTGTCGACGCAGCTGACGTTGTCCTACACCGGCAAACGCACGAACGAACCAGAGACCGACCAATTGCTGGCCGGTCTCCGGAGCTGACTACTTCTGCACCAGTACGGCGACCGTCCGCGGCGGCACCGCGATCGTGCCGGTTGAAGCGGTCCAGGTGGTTTGTTTGACGACCGGGTCGGAGCCGTTCGCCTGAACGGGCGAGAGGGCCAGCGATTGGCCGGCCAACCCCGGCACAGTCTCGGTGACCGTCGATCCGGTGGTGTTGAAGACGACGAGGAGTCCCTTGAGAGCTGGGTCGACGTCGGGGCCAACGGTGTCGTCGATGCGCATGACGACGACGCCGGGTTGGGCGGCGGCCGTGCCGCTCAACGGGAAGGTGAGCTTCGCGTTGATCAGGTCGGCCGAGCCCAGCCGGAACAGCGGCGTCGAGAAGCGCAGCTTCAGCAGGTCCTGAGCCGCCGCGGAAGCGGTCGCCACATCGGTCGCGGTCGGCTTCAGGGCTGCATTGGCCAGCAGCGGCTTCATGTACTGCCACTTGGCTTCGTTGTCCGTCTTGGGTGGCAGGCCGTGGCCGAAGCCGTTGTCGGCGCCGGTCCAGTCCAGGGTGTTGAACCAGTCACCGGAGTCGTAGGAGTTCCGGTCCAGCGACTTGCTGCGCAACAGGTCCGCGCCGGCGTGCCAGAACGACGGAGTCTGCGCGAGCGCGGTCGTTGCCAGGGACAACGTGTTCATCCGGACCCGGTCCGGCATCGGCAGCGTGTCAGGAAGCTTGTAGGTCAACGAGTCCCACAACGTTTCGTTGTCGTGGGCATCGACGTACGTGATCACTTCGTCCGGCTGATCGGCGTACCCGGCGGGGGTGCCGTTGTAGTCGACCCCATCGCCGCGTACGACGGCCTCGGTCTCAGCCGAGCGGAACGAGAAGCCGCGCAGGTTCGCCGCCAGCCCCAACTGAACGAGGTCCGTGTCATGGGCAAGACGCTTGGCCCGTTCAGCGGGCGTACCGTTGATCGCGTCGCCGTTCGGGTCGGACGCCGCGCCGGAGCCGAAGCCCTGGATCCGCGGATTGTCGTCGAACGGGCCGCCGCCGCGGACGCCGTCGCGGAGCCGGTCGGAGAACGTGCCGATCCCAGTACCGCCCAGATTGCCCTGCCGGGCCTGGACGAACAGCGCGTCGTTTGCGACCTCGCCGAAGTTCCAGCCCTCGCCGTACAGGTAGATCTTCTTGCCGTCCACGCCGTCCTTGGCGAGGGTCAGCTGGTCGAGCGCGGCCCGGACCTTGAGCATGTTGGCCTTGCTGTGGTGGCCCATCAGGTCGAAGCGGAACCCGTCGACGCGGTAGTTGCGTGCCCAGCTGACGGTGCTGTCGACCATGATCTTCTCGGCCATCGCGTGCTCGGTGGCGACGTTGCTGCAGCAGGTCGAGGTCTCGACCTTGCCGGTCGCGTTCAGCCGCTGGTAGTAGCCGGGCACGACCTTGTCCAGTACGGACGTCGGCGCCTGACCGGCTGCGGGGGTGTGGTTGTAAACCTGATCGAGTACGACGCGCAGGCCCGACTTGTGCAGGCCGCCGACCATCGTGCGGAACTCGGCGACCCGGGCGAGACCGTCGCGTTGGGTCGCGTACGAACCCTCGGGCGCGAGCCAGTGGTAGGGGTCGTAACCCCAGTTGAACCCGTCCTTCGCCGCGACCGCAGTCACGCAGGCTTGCTGCTGTTCGGAGTCCGGGGCGAACGACTTGAGATCGCAGGCCGGCGACTGCTGACCGGTCTCGGGGATTGACGCAATGTCGAATGTCGGCAATAGGTGGATCGTGTTGAGTCCGGCGGCGGCCAGCGCGCGCAGGTGCTTGCTTCCGTTGCCCTCATCGGCGAAGGCGAGATACGTGCCACGGTGCGCGGGCGGAACTGTGCTGTCGTTGATCGAGAAGTCGCGGACGTGCAGCTCGTAGATGGTCGTATCCACGGCCCGGGCCAGCTTCGGTGAGGGCGTGCTCGACCACAGCGCGGGTTTGCCGGCCGGATCGTTCAGGTCCACCGCGACCGAGTACGTCGAGTCCGTCGTGAGCGCGACCGAGTACGGATCGGTGACGACGCTGGTCTCGACCTTGCCGGTCGACGGCGCGAACACGGTCACCTGATAGCGGTAGGCCGCGTTCTTCCACGACCGTGGCCCGTTCACGAACCACGAGCCGTCGTCGTTGCGCTGCATGGGGATTGTCTGCAATCCGACAAGCAGATTGACCTTTTGTGCAGTCGGCGCCCACAGCGTGAAGCGAGGTGCTCCGCCCTGCCACGTCACGCCGTATGCCCGGTTCGACGCCGACGCGCCGTACAGGTCGTCAAGGACGCCCGGGATCTGTACGCCGGTTGCGTCGAGCAGGCGGCCGGCGTCGTCGTACTGGGCCAGGCCGAGCTGTCCGGTCAGGATCTTGCCGGCGTTGGCCTTGTTGAGTCTGAGTGCCGTGTAGCCCTTCAATGCTGGGAACTTGGCGAGGACAGGGTCAGGTATCCCAGCAGGGTCGTAGCGCAGTCCGGCGGACTCTCCGCCGATGTCGTCCGCGTCGACCTTGAGCGAGCCGTCGTACGACCAGTGCAGCCGCCAACGTGACCGTTCCGGATGCGAAACCGCCGGTACGGCGAGCAGGTCCTTGGCGAGCCAGTAGGCCTTGGCCTGAGACAGGTCCGGCTGAGCGCCCGGCCTGGACGTCGTCACCGTCAGCACGTGCGTCGCGAGGACATAGGAGAAGGTGACGACGAGCCCGTCGCCGGGGACAGTGATCGGAACGTTGCTGGCCGGGTAGCTCTCGTCCCAGGACAGGTTGTGCGCGACCTTGGCCTCATAGCTGCCCGCTCCGATCTCGCTCGTCGACCAGGTGTAGGTGCCGTCGCCGTCCTGGTCCGTCAACCAGGGTCGCATGCAGGCCGGGTCCCAGTCGGCCGGACAGCCGAGCTCTGACTGGAAGGTGCCGGGCACTGTGATGATGGGCCGGCCTTCGGCGGTCGACGTCACGTAGTGCCGGCCGTGCTCGTAGTAGAAGGTGACCGGCGTGCCTGGAGCCGTGTAGGAGATGTTGGCGCCGTTCTGGTTGCCGCCGGCACCGTAGTTCTCGTCCCACGTCTTGTTGATCGCTGCCTTGTAGGCGTGCTCACCGGCCGGGATGGTGTAGGTGCCCTTCCACACCTTGTCCTTCGGGTCCAGGGTCAGCTGGGCCTGGGCACAGTCCGGCTGCCAGTCGCCCGAGCAGCCCATCTCGTCGTTGTGGTCGCCGGGCACACTGACGTTCGCCGGCTGCACCACTGGGCCGGTGCCGCCGCCACCGCCGCCAGGCGCCGGAGCGTCGCCGACGACGCCGTACGAACCGGACACCGAGTAGTTGCCGGACGCATCCTTCAGTACGGCGCGGTACTCGAGCAGCGTCCCCTTCGGCAGGCTGGAGACGTCGTGGAAGACCCGGTACGGCGCGTTGTCATCAGAGCCGAGGCGCTTCCAGTCCGTCGTACCCACAGGGCGGTAGCCGAAGGTCACGGTGACCGGAGTGTTCTCCGGAACGGCGGCAGCGATCTCCGCCCGGCCGCCGACGGTCGCGCCGAGCTCCGGCGAGCTCATGTAGACAGCCGGTGCCTTGGTACGTGCGGGCAGCTTCTGCGTCGCCTGGTAGACCGTGACAGACAGCGGCGCCTGCTGCACGACAGTCCGGCCCTCGCGGTCGGTGTGCAACAGACTCTTCCCGCCGTAGACGGGCTTGAAGGAGCTGCTACCCAGGTACGTCGGAATGGTTGCCGACTTCGCGGTTGTCGCATTGTTGGCAATCACCAGGTACTCGACGTTGTCGCTGCCGAGCCGGCTGAACACATACAGACCGCCGGAGTTCGACGAGTAGCGGTGGATCTGACGACCGTCGGCCAGCGCCGGGTACTGCGCCCGGAGCTTCTGCAGCGCCGCGATGTGCTTGTACATCGGCGCGTTGACGTCGTACCGGTCCTGGCTGCCGATGGTCGACGTACCGGTGCCGTCGACGAGCTCGTCGTCCTTGTAGTCCGTCGTTTGCGTGGCGAACATGTCCTGCCGGGCGTCCTTGTCACCACCGGCCCCGGTGAAGCCCTGCTCGTCGCCGTAGTAGATGACCGGCTGGCCGCGGGTCAGGAACATCAGCGAGTGCGCCAGCTTGTCGCGGGCCAGCAGTTCCTGACCGGACGCGCCCGCCTGCTTGAGGAACGTCCCGACCCGGCCCATGTCGTGGTTGCCGAGGAAGGTCGGCAGTTGGTAGGCGTTCGAGTCGCCGTCGGTGTAGTAGTCGTCGTTTGCGTAGAAGTCGCCCAGCTTGGTGCTCGGGTCGCCCTTGGCGAAGGCGACCGCGTTCTGCTGGAAACCGAAGTCGAGCGTCGCCTGCAGCGCGCCCTGGGTGGTGTACGTCGACATGAACTTCGGATCGGCGTCGAAGACCTCGCCGAACATGAAGAAGTCCTTCGAGCCAGAGCTTTTGGCAGCGGCCAGGATCGCGGGCGAGAACTTCTGCCAGAACTCCAGATTGACGTGCTTGACCGTGTCGATCCGGAATCCGTCGATCCCGAACTCCGCCCACGTCTTGTAGACGTCGATCATCCCGTCGCGGACCTTCGGCTGCTCGGTGAACAGGTCGTCGAGGCCGACGAAGTCGCCGTACTCCGCCGATTCGCCGGCGAAGGTGGAGTCGCCGCGGTTGTGGTACAGCGTCGGGTCGTTCAGCCAGGCCGGCACCTTGACGGTCTCGTCGGCCGGGGTGCGGAAGACCGGGATGTTCGGGAAGCTCACATCCTTGTCGAGCGGCGGGAACGTGTCGCCGCCGGCATAAGCCTTGTCGTCGAACACGTTGCCGGACGCATCTTTGTACGGCGAGGTCGACTTCGGGATGTAGCCGTAGTTGGTGGACTGGTAGGCGATCACGTCCGCGGTGTGGTTGGTGATGATGTCGAAGAAGACCTTCATCCCCTTGCCGTGGGCGAGGCTGATCAGCTGCTTCATGTCCGCGTTCGTGCCCAGGTGCGGGTCGATCTGGGTGAAGTCGGTGATCCAGTAGCCGTGATACCCGGCGCTCACATTGGCGCCCTCGCCTTGGACCGGCCGGTTCTTGAACGACGGGGTCAGCCAGATGGACGTCGTACCGAGGGACTTGATGTAGTCGAGCTTCTGGATCACGCCGGCCAGGTCGCCACCGTGGTAGAAGCCCTTGTCGGTCGGGTCCAGGCCGGTGCTGAGCCGGTCGCCGGTCAGCCCGCCGGCGTCGTTGGCCTTGTTGCCGTTGGCGAACCGGTCCGCCATCACGAAGTAGAACCGCTCCTTCGTGAGGTCCTGCCGGAGGCTCGGCGACGACAGTGCTTTGTCGGCGGTGGTGACGGTGTCGCCCGCCAGGTCGACTGGGCGAACGCTGACTTCGTGACTGGTGTCGTCGTACGCGAACTCGATCTTGGCCGGGCCCTCGATCCGCAGCGGGATGTTTGGGCCGTTCAGCACACCACCGGCACCGTAGTTCTCGTCCCAGCTGCCGTTGACCGTGACCTTGTACTCGTAGGCGCCCGCGGGGACGTCGAAGATCTTCGTGTACGGCGCCGCCGCGCCCAGACTGCTTTGTGGACACGCGGGATCCCAGTCGCCCGCGCATCCCAGCTCACTCTGCAACGACCCCGCCAGCGTGATCACCCGATCGGCCGCTGGCTGGGCCGGCGCCGGTGCCGCCGTACCAAGCCCGAGCACGACCACCGCACCCGCGGTGAACCCCGCCATCAATCGCCTGAACCCGCGCATCACGGTCCCCTCCCGTTGATCCTCCCGGGGACGCTAGCCGCCCCCTTTCACCCTGAGGAGACCTCAAAGGTCACGGAAAGGTCACTGCCGGGGGCTGGGCCGGGATGCTGGGAGGGTTTTTACCCGTATCCGCAAGAAAAACTTCCCCGGATCACGCCAAAACCCTCCACAGTCGATCAACTCAGCAGACCGGGAAGGGTGGTTTCTATGGGGGTGTGGAGGACTGTGGTGGCTTCGTCGTCGTACGGGGTGGGTTCGGCGTTGAGGATGACCAGCGGCTTGCCGAAATTCAGAGCCAAGTCGCAGAGGCCGGCGGCTGGATAGACCTGGAGTGAGGTGCCGATGGCCAGGAAGAGGTCGGCCGACTGGGTGGCGGCGACTGCTGCGTCGAGGACGTGTTGGTCGAGGGACTGGCCGAAGGAGACGGTGGCGGACTTGAGGATTCCGCCGCAGACCTCGCAGGCCGGGTCGTCGTCGCCGGCCTCGAGGCGGGGGAGTACGTCGCCCATCGGGATCCGCCGGCCGCAGTCGAGGCAGTCGACGTACCAGACGGTGCCGTGGAGCTCGTGGACGAGCGACGGGGAGGAGCCGGCCTTCTGGTGCAGGCCGTCGACGTTCTGGGTGATCAGGCCGGTCAGGCGGCCTGCGCGTTCGAGGTCGACGAGGGCGAAATGGCCCGGGTTCGGCTCCGCGGTCCAGGCCGGCGCGGCCAGCCGGTGCTTCCAGGCTTCCACCCGTACGGCGCGTGAGGCGACGTACTCGTCGATGTCGAACATCGCCTGCGCCGCCGGATTCTTCGTCCACAACCCCTGCGGCCCACGGAAGTCCGGAATCCCGGACGCGGTGGAGATCCCGGCCCCGGTCAGCACGGCGATGCGCTCAGCGTCGATCACGAGGTCGAACATAGCTTGACCTTGCCCCTGGGTCAGCGTCGATCGTCGAGGGCATGTTCGCGTATCTCGGCTCCGGACCGTATTGCTACAGCAACAGCCTCGCCATGGTGCTGGGCGATCACGCCCCGCCTCCCGCGGTGATCGAAGTGCTCACCGGATCGCCGTTCGGCGTCCAGCTGATCTCGGGCCGGGTGCCGCTGTTCGATCCGTATGGCTGGGATCCGGACCTCGGTCTGGATGCCGCGATCGACCTCTTGGGGTGGACCTGCGCCCATCAAGGCGCCTCGTCGGCCGACGAAGCGCTGAAGCTGCTGCGTGCGGCCGTGAAGGAGGGCCCGGTGCTGGTCGGGCCGGTGGAGATGGGCCTGCTGCTCCATCATCCCGGCGCCGGGGATCCGATCGAGGCCGATCACTTCCTGGTCGTGCTCGACGTCGACTCCGAGCGGGTGCTGATGCATGACCCCCAGGGCTTTCCCTATGCCACGCTCCCACTCGAAGCCTTCGTTGCCGCTTGGCGGGCCGACTCCATTGGTTACAAGCGTCACAGCTATGGGATGCGCTCCGGTTTCCGGCGGGTTCAGGGGATCGGCGCGGACGATGCGCTGCGAGCGTCCGTGCCCGCGGCCGCAGCGTGGGCTTCACTCCGTGATGACGTCGAGGTCGCGCCCGGAACGGTCGGGAACGAGGCAGCGCTGGAACGCTTCGCCGACCTGCTGGAGCAGGGCATGGATCCAGGCATCCGCGGTCTGATGACTCACTTCGCGGTCCGGGTCGGTGCCCGGCGTTTGGCGGATGGAGCTGTGGCGATGAACCGGATCGGCCTGCGCGGTGCGGCCGAGATCCTCGACAGCCAGGCGCGGATGGTCGGCAGTCTGCAGTACGAGCTGACTGCAGGCTCGCCGCAGGTGGCTGCGTCGATTGTCCGCAAGCTTGCACCGACGTACGCCGAACTGGCCGACGCACTGGGCTAGCTGCGTGCCTTCCACTCTGGTGCCAGGACCGACATGACGATCGAGTCGACCCACTCGCCGTCCCAGTAGAGCTCGTCGCGGAGCCGGCCCTCGACGACGAAGCCGGCCATCGCCATGTCGAGCCGGTCGGTCTGGTCGTTGCGGGTCCGGTACCACTGCCGGGCCTGCTCGTCACCGATCTCCCCGCGGCTGCCGGTGAACCTGATCACGTCCGGGTCGTCCATGGCGGCTTTCAAAGCGTCGTAGTCGCCCTCGTCCACCGGGCGCAGGACGACGAGCTCACCCGTCAGGGTCGGCTTGTACGAGAAGTTGGTCACGGCCCGCAGTGTGCCAACGGATCCGGCGACATCGCGAGAGGTTTTAGCTCAGGCGCCGTACGACGAAGCGTGGTGCGTCGGCGGTGACGAGTTCCTGGCTGCGGAGGCGGCACCAGGCGGGGATGTCGGTGGCCGCGGCCGGGTCGTCGGCGAGGACGGTGATCGTGTCGCCGATGTCGATTGTCGGCAATAGTTTTGCCAACTTGATCACGGGGAGTGGGCAGAGCAGGCCGAGGCAGTCCAGGTCGGTGTTGTTCACAGGCCGACCTCCGCGCGGATTCGTTGCACGATCCCGGGCAAAACCGCCGCGAAGCGGTCGATGTCGTCGTACGTCGTCGTGCGGCCGAGAGAGACGCGGACGTTGCCGTGGGTGAGTACGCCCATGGCTGCCAGGACATGTGATGGCCGGAGGGTGCTCGACGTACAGGCGGAGCCGCTCGAGACCGAGAAGCCTTCTGCGTCGAGCGCGGTGACCAGCGCCTCGCCGTCCACGTAGAGACAGGAGAAGGTGAGGATGTGCGGCAGCCGATCGTCCGGGTCACCAACCACCTCGACGTCCGGGATGTCCGCGGCGACCCGGTGGCGGAGTTCGTCGATCCAGACCCGGTGCTGCCTGTTCAGCTCGTCGGCCTCGGACTGCCTGGCCTGCAAGGCGGCAGCGGCGGCCAGGATGTTGGGGACGTCCGGGAACCCGGGGGAGAGGCCGTCCTCCCGCTCGTCCATCGGCCAGGCCGGCGCGATCCGCGTCCCTTTGCGTACTGCGAGCACGCCGACCCCGGCCGGCCCACCCCACTTATGCGCACTCGCCGCCAGTGCCGACCATCCAGCCGGTACGGCGTCGTGCCCGATGGAAGCGGCCGCGTCGACGAACAGCGGTACGTCGCCGCACGCCTCAGCCGCGGCCTCGATCGGCTGCCGCGTCCCGACCTCATGATTGGCGGACTGCAACGCCGCTACGGCGACACCGGGCTTCTGCACTGCTGCGGTGAACGCGTCCAAGTCGACGCGGCCAAGGGTGTCCACACCAACCTCTACGCCCGCCTCGGCTGCCGTATGCAACACAGCGGAATGCTCGACCGCGCCGTGGACGATCGTCGTACCGATGCGCTTCCGGGCGGCCGTGAGAGCAGTGAGTCCGGCGTGGATGGCCGTCGTACCAGAGGTGGTCAGGTAGAGCTCGTCCGGCCGCACTCCGACGGCGTCCGCGAGTACTGCCCGGGCGTTGTCCAGCAACAGCCGTGCGGTCCGTCCCTCGTGGTGTAACCGAACCGGATCAGCCCACCCGGAATCGACTGCCGAGAGCAACATTTCCCGCGCCGCCGGATGCAACGGCTCGGCCGACGCGGCATCCAGATACGCACGCTCGCTCACACGGGAAACGCTAAGCCCTACCTATGCGCAGATGCCGGATGGGTGTCCAGTAGTGTTTGGTCGTCAGTCTCACTTGGGAAGGGAAAGGCGCCCCGTGGGTTCGAACGGCACGCCCGGAGTGGATGAGCGCGCGGCAGGTCCCGCCCGCGCCACACGTCCGGCGAAACGACGCCTGCTGGTCGGTACGGGAGTGGTGCTCGGCACCCTGCTGCTGACCGGTTGTTCGTCGGCGACCACTGAGCAGTGGAAACGACTCGGTCTCCCCGAGGGCGCATCGGACCGGACCGAGGCCGTCCGAAGTCTGTGGATCGGCGCCTGGATCGCCGCCCTGATCGTCGGCGTGATGGTCTGGGCCTTGATCCTGTACGTCGTCGTGCGGTACCGCAAGCGCAGCGATGAGGCCCCGAAGCAGGTGCGGTACAACCTGCCGCTCGAGGTGCTCTACACGCTGGCACCGTTCGCCATCATCGGCGTGCTGTTCTTCTACACCGTCGAGCACGGCAACCAGGTCACCGCGATGTCCAGCAGCCCGCAGCACACCGTCAACGTGGTGGGCCAGCAGTGGCAGTGGACCTTCAACTACAAGGACACCGTCGACGGGCAGGAAGGCGTCTGGGAGACCGGCACGCTGGACAAGCCCGCTCAGCTGTGGCTGCCGGTGAACGAGTCGGTCCACTTCGACCTGACCTCGCCGGACGTGATCCACAGCTTCTGGGTGCCGTCGTTCTACTTCAAGCTCGACGTCATCCCGGGCCGGACCAACAAGTTCGAGCTCACCCCGACCAAGACCGGCACCTTCGCCGGCAAGTGCGCCGAGCTGTGCGGTCTCTACCACAGCCGGATGGTGTTCACCGTCAAGGTGGTCACCCGCGCGGAGTACGACGCACACCTGCGGGAGCTGGCCGCCAAGGGCCAGACCGGCGCCGCTACCGGTGGCCAGGATGCAACCACCATTCCCGGCCACGGGGAGCAGGAGGGCGAGAAGTGACGGACTTCGCCGAACGCACCGGCGCTATCGGTGCGACTACTACCGCACTGCCCCGGCGGCGGTCGAAGGGCGCCATCGCGGTCAAGTGGCTGACCACCACCGACCACAAGCTGATCGGCCACCTGTACCTGATCACCTCGTTCGCGTTCTTCCTGATCGGCGGCGTGATGGCGCTGCTGATCCGCGCCGAGCTGGCCCGGCCGGGCCTGCAGATCGTGAACGAAGAGGTCTACAACCAGCTCTTCACGATGCACGGCACGATCATGCTGCTGCTGTTCGCGACGCCGCTGTTCGTCGGCTTCGCGAACGTGATCATGCCGGTTCAGATCGGCGCTCCTGACGTCGCGTTCCCGCGGCTGAACATGTTCAGCTTCTGGCTGTTCCTGTTCGGTGGTCTGATCACCGTCAGCGGGTTCTTCACCCCGGGCGGTGCGGCCGACTTCGGGTGGTTCGCCTACGCCCCGCTGTCCAACGCGGTCCGCTCGCCGGGTGTCGGCGGTGACCTGTGGATCATGGGTCTGTGGATGGCGGGTCTGGGCACCATCCTCGGTGCGGTCAACTTCGTCACCACGATCATCACCATGCGTGCGCCGGGTATGACGATGTTCCGGATGCCGATCTTCACCTGGAACATCCTGGTCACGTCGATCCTGGTACTGATCGCGTTCCCGATCCTGGCCGGCGCGCTGCTGATGCTGGAGGCGGATCGAGCCTTGGGGGCTCACGTCTTCGATGCCGCGAACGGCGGGCCGTTGCTGTGGCAGCACCTGTTCTGGTTCTTCGGGCATCCCGAGGTCTACATCATCGCGCTGCCGTTCTTCGGCATCATCACCGAGATCCTGCCGGTGTTCAGCCGCAAGCCGGTCTTCGGCTACATCGGCCTGGTCAGCGCGACGCTGGGTATCGCCGTACTGTCGGTAGCGGTGTGGGCGCACCACATGTTCGTCACCGGCGCGGTGAACCTGCCGTTCTTCTCCTTCATGACGTTCCTGATCGCGGTCCCGACCGGGGTGAAGTTCTTCAACTGGATCGGCACCATGTGGGGCGGCTCGGTGTCGTTCGACACCCCGATGCTGTGGTCGGTGGGCTTCCTGACTACCTTCCTCTTCGGCGGTCTGACCGGCATCATCCTGGCCTCGCCGGCGCTGGACTACCAGCTGTCCGACTCGTACTTCGTGGTGGCGCACTTCCACTACGTCGTGTTCGGCACGGTCGTGTTCGCCATGTTCGCGGGCTTCTACTTCTGGTGGCCGAAGATGACCGGCCGGATGCTCGACGAGCGGCTCGGCAAGTTGCACTTCTGGCTGCTGTTCATCGGCTTCCACACCACGTTCCTGGTGCAGCACTGGCTGGGTGTCGAGGGGATGCCGCGGCGCTACGCGTCGTACGGTCCGAACGAGGGCTTCACCACGCTGAACGAGGTGTCCAGCATCGGTGCCTTCATCCTCGGCGTGTCGATGCTGCCGTTCTTCTACAACGTCTACAAGTCGCGCAAGTCGCCGCTGGTGGGCGTGGACGATCCGTGGGGCTGGGGCCGGTCGCTGGAGTGGGCGACCAGTTCGCCGCCGCCGCGGCACAACTTCGAGCGGCTGCCGCGGATCCGGTCCGAGAGCCCGGCGTTCGATCTGCACCACGCGGATCTGGCCCTGGCCGAGTATCCGGCCAACCGCGCGTCGGAGGACAACCTGCTGGATGCCGGTGAGGACGACGGCCGGGTGGAGAACCTCGAGCGCAACCTCGCCGCCGGTACCGAGACCGAAGGGAAGGACAAGGCGTGAAGGTCGAAGCCTGGGTCTTCGGGATCCTGAGCGTGTTCGTGCTGGTCGTCACGCCGATCTACTGGCTGATGTCGGAGGACCCGACCGGCACCACCGCGCTGGTCATGACGTTCTTCCTGTCGCTGCTGGTGGCGTTCTACCTGAGCATCACGGCGCGCCGGATGGACCCGCGGCCGGAGGACCGCAAGGAGGCGGAGATCCCGGAAGGAGCCGGCGAGCTGGGCTTCTTCCCGCCGTACTCCTGGTGGCCGCTGTGGTGCGCGCTGACGCTGGCGGTCGCCGTACTCGGCCTGGTCTTCGGCTGGTGGCTGTTCATCGCCGGCTGCGGCATCGGCATCGTCACGCTGTCGGGATTCATCTTCGAGTACTACCGGGGTGACCACGCTCACTAGTTGAGCGTCGTACAAAGCGCCATCCGGGAGCCAACCGGATGGCGCTTTCGTGCGTCTTAGGAATGCCACCGGAGAACGGGCCGATGTGGTCCGGACCACTCCGGTGACGTGTGCTGCGCAGGACTGTCGGTACGGCGGGTTACCCTGGCGGCGATTGACTGGACAGGGGAGAACTGGGGAATGGTGAGCGTTTCGGTAAGGAAGCACGGCCTTGCCGTGGCGGGGATCTGCGTCATGCTGCTGGCCGGAACGGCGTGCAGCGACACCGAGGCCGGGGGATCCTCCGGTTCGGGTACGACGCAGAGCAGTGGGACCCCAGGTGCTTCGACGACCCCAGGTAGCTCGGCCAGCCCATCGCAGAATCCGGGGGCTGCGAATGTCGCGATCGTGCCCGCGAAGGGTGCGAGCGCGGTCAAGCCGGACCAGCCGGTGACTGTGACGACCACGGCCGGGAAGCTGAAGGACGTCGTACTCAAGGACGACGACGGCGACAAGGTCGCCGGCAGCTTCAACACCGAGAAGACTCAGTGGACGTCGCTGCCGCAGCTCAAGCCCGGCGCGTCGTACACCGTGAGCGGTAGTGCGGAGGGCACCGACGGCGCCAGCGTGCCGATCAGCTCGACCTTCAAGACGCTCAAGGCGACCAAGCGGCTGAAGGCCTCGGTCGCCCCGCTGAACGGCGAGACCGTCGGGGTCGCGATGCCGATCCAGATCTACTGGAACAACCCGGTCACGGACCGCGCGGCGGTGGAGAAGCGGCTCTCGGTGAAGACCTCGGTCCCGGTCGTCGGCAGCTGGCACTGGGTGAACAGCATGCAGGTGAACTACCGGCCGATGAACTACTGGCCGGCCGGCACCAAGGTGACCGTGAACATCGACACCCTTGGTGTCAACGCCGGCAGGAGCACCTGGGGCGTGGCCAGCCGGCAGATCTCCTTCTCCATCGGCAAGTCCGTCGTCACCAAGGTCGACGTCAAGAAGCACACGATGTACGTCTTCATCGGCGGCAAGCTGGCCCGGACCATCCCGATCACCGCTGGCAAGGACGGCTTCACCACCCGCAGCGGCGTGAAGGTGATCATGGAAAAGTTCGTCACCAAGCGGATGGACGCGCGGACCGTCGGCATCAAGCCGGGGGACCCGGAGTACTACGACATCCACGACGTGAAGTGGGCCCAGCGGGTGACCAGCTCGGGCGAGTTCATCCACGGCGCGCCGTGGTCGGCCGGCAGCCAGGGCAGTGCCAACGTCAGCCACGGCTGCGTCGGCATGAGCCTGAAGGACGCCCAGTGGTACTTCAGCCAGACCCTGCGCGGCGACCCCGTCGTCGTCACCGGCACCACCCGCAAAATGGAGCCCGGCAACGGCTGGACCGACTGGAACACCAGCTGGTCCACCTACAAGGCCGGCTCGGCTCTCTCCTGAAAGATCTCACTGAGCTCGTCGCCGTGAGCGGCGGGCAGCGAGTGATGGGTCGCAGCCTCTAGACGTACGACGCTGGCCCCGGCTGCACTGGCGCGTTCGGCCAGTGTGCCGGGGTCGTGTGCTTTGCTCTTGCCTGCCATGACCACGAGCAGGTCGGCCTGCAGTCCTTCGAGGTTTGGCCGCTTGGGGCGGACCGGCTTCGCGGTGGGCTCGAGTGTGCCCAGCCCGGCGAGCCGAACCCAATCGGCGTCCAGCGGCAGGCCCTCGGTCTCCCAGCGGAGGAATGACTCGTAGCGTCGCTGGCTGGGCCGCAGCAGCATCGGGAGCGCTCGGGCTATGTAGCTGACCCTCAAGCCGGTGAAGCAGTCTGTGGGGTCGATGAGGGCGAGGCGACCGACGCGCTCGGGGTGCGCGAGGCTGTAGGTGAGGGCGATCCAGGCGCCGTACGAGTGGCCGCAGAGTGTGGTCTGGGTGATCTTCAGGCCGTCCAGCACGGCGGTGAGCCAGGTGATGAGGTCGTCAACGCCGCGCGGCGGGGCGGCCGTGCTGCGTCCAGCATCGCCGGGGAGGTCCAGGGCGTAGACGCGGTATCGGTCGGCGAGCTTCGGCGCCACGGTGAACCACACCGGCGAGGTCGCGCCGTGACCGGCGAGGAGGACCAGCGGGGGCGCGTCGAGCCGACCGCATGCGTTCACGTGCGTGCCGGCGATGTCCAGCTGCTCCACCGGGACACCCCAGCGGTCGAGCAGAGCGTCGTACGCGTCTTGGAAGGTCATGGTGCTGAGAATAGCTCACTGAGTGAGGTAAACTGCGGAGTATGCGTGAAGGAGTGATGCCGGCGGATCCGGCGCGTGCCGCGGCGTTGGGGCTCGTGCATCAGTTGCGGGAGGTTGCGTTGCGGCTGGAGCTGGTGGCGGGGGAGTTCGCCCGTACGACCGGTATGCACGCGACCGACGTACGGGCGCTCATCCGGTTGCTGGATGCGGAGCGGGCTGGGGTGGAGGCGACGCCGAGTTGGCTCGCTCAGCAGCTTGGGATGACGTCTCAGGCGACGACGGCGGTCATCCACCGGCTCGAAGCTGCAGGGCATGTTGAGCGGCTCAGAAGCCGTTCAGACGGGCGGAGTGCGCGTCTGCAGGTGTCGGATGCCGCCGTCGAGCTCGGCTGGGAGTTCTTCGGCCCGTTGCTCGAGCGTCTGATCGCCGTCACTGAGACGCTTCACCGGCCGGAGCGCGCGGTTGTCAGCGACTACCTGACCGCAGTGTCCGCAGCGATCGACTGACGGGCAAAGCGAAAGGCCCCGCCGTGGCGGGGCCTTTCGGGTGGTGCTTGGTTCAGGACCTGTCGCTGGTGACCTCGCGGTAGGTTTCGGTCTCGGTCAGTTCGTGGATCTCATCCGCGTCGTGACCGTGAGCCTGTGCCTCCTCGAGCTCCTCCCGGGTTGGCTTCTGCACCGCGTCGGCGAAGTAGAAGCCGGACAGCTTGGCACGGAGCTTGTTGAGGGCCCGGCGCGGGGCGCGGACGCCGTTGTCGTCGGTCTCCGGGCCGATGTCCAGCGGCAGCAGCCGGTCCCGGGCGGTGAGCGTGTAGGCCTCGTATCCGCCGACCGGGGTGTGCTTCTCGGAGTACGCACCCTCGGGGGAGCGGACGATGACGCCGGTCTCCAGCCCGTGCAGCAGCCGGTCGTTGTCGGCCCGCTGCAGCGAGATCGCGATGCGCCTGGTGACCCAGAACGCCAGTACCGGGCCGAGGAACACCGCGAACCGGAGGAACCAGGTCACGTTGTTCAGCGAGACACCGAAGTGGGTGGCGATCAGGTCGTTACCACCGCCGATCCAGAGCAGACCGTAGAACGTCATGAACGCGACGCCGATACCGGTCCGGGTCGGCATGTTGCGCGGCCGGTCCAGCAGGTGGTGCTCGCGCTTGTCACCGGTGATCCACGCTTCGATGAACGGATAGAGCGCGACCAGGGTGACGAAGGCAGGAGGTATCAGCAGGGCCGGGATGATCAGGTTCCAGCTCAGCGTGATGCCCCAGAAATGGGACTCGAAGCCCGGCATTATTCGGACCGAGCCTTCCAGCCAGCCCATGTACCAGTCCGGCTGCGAGCCGGCCGTCACTTCCGCGGGGTTGTACGGGCCGTAGAGCCAGACCGGGTTGATCTGCATCAGTGCGCCCATCAGAGCGGTGATGCCGAAGACGACGAAGAAGAAGCCGCCGGCCTTGGCCGTGTAAACCGGCCACAGCGGGTAGCCGACCACGTTGTTGTTGGTCCGGCCGGGGCCTGCGTACTGCGTGTGCTTGTGGTACACGACCAGGAACAGGTGGACTGATACCAGCAACAGGATGATCCCTGGTATCAGCAGCACGTGCACGATGAAGAATCTGGGCACCATGTCATCGCCGGGGAACTCGCCGCCGAAGATGAAGAAGTTCATGTACGTGCCGATCACCGGCGACGCCTGGATCATGCCCTGGGTGATCCGCAGACCGGTACCGGACAGCAGGTCGTCGGGCAGGCCGTAACCGATGAAGCCCTCGATGATGCCGAGGAACAGCATCGTGAAACCAATCACCCAGTTCAGCTCACGCGGCTTGCGGAACGCGCCGGTGAAGAAGATGCGGAGCAGGTGCACCATCATCGCCGCGATGAACAGCACCGCCGCCCAGTGGTGGATCTGCCGCATCAGCAGACCGCCGCGGACGTCGAACGAGATGTCCAGCGTCGAGGCGTATGCCTCGGACATGTGCAGGCCCTTGAGCAGGCTGTACGAGCCCTGGTACTCGACCTCGGCCATCGACGGCTTGAACCAGAAGGTCAGGAAGGTGCCGGTGAGCAGCAGGATGATGAAGCTGTAGAGCGCGATCTCACCCAGCATGAAGGACCAGTGGTCCGGGAACACCTTGCGCAGGTTCTTCCGGCCGATCTTGCCGATCCCGAGACGGTCGTCGAGATACTTGACCGGGGCGGGGAATTCTTTGTCAGACACGTGCTGTCACCCTCGTTCGAAGAAGCTCGGGCCGACCGGCTCGGTGAAGTCGCTCTGGGCGACCAGGTAGCCCTCGCTGTCCACCGCCAACGGTAGCTGAGGCAACGGCCGGGCGGCAGGGCCGAAGACGACTTTGGCGCTGTCGGCCAGGTCGAAGGTCGACTGGTGGCACGGGCAGAGCACGTGGTGGGTGGTCTGCTCGTACAGCGAGATCGGGCAGCCGACGTGCGTGCAGATCTTGGAGTAGCACAGGATGCCGTCGATACCCCAGTTCTCCCGGCCCGGCTTGGTGCGGATCTCGGTGGGCCTGATCCGGACCACGATCACCGCGGCCTTCGCCCGGGCGTTCTGGTACTCGACCGCGCTCTCCTCCTGGAGCGGAGGCAGGTTGGCCGGAATCGCGTTGACCAGCTGGCCGACGATCATGTCCGCCGGCTTGATCGGGCGGGCCGTGACGTCGTTGACGACGCGGATCCCCTTGGCCCAGATCGTGTGGTAGAGCGTCCGGCCCGGCAGCGGACCGAGGTCACGCAGCAGTACGACGGCCGGCAGACCGAGCAGGCCGAGTCCGGTGAAGAGACCGCGGCGGATCAGCGTACGGCGGCCGAAGCCCGACTCCGCCGCGCCCTGCTTGAAGGCCTCGGTGATGTCCTGGATCTGCTCCGGCGAGGAGTGCGCCGGGTGCCGGTCCTCGGAGATCTCCTCGTCGACCATCAGCTTCTTCGCCCACTGGATCGCGCCGGCGCCGATCAGGAACAGCGCGAGGCCGATGCACAGGCCGATCGCCATGTTGTTGGCGTTGCCGGACAGCGGGCCGAACTCGAAGACGGAGTCGCGCGGGATGGCGAAGTACGCCACACACGAACCGAGCGCGAGAACGCCGGCCAGCGTGAACATCGCCGACACCTGGCGCTCGACCCGGTCGGCCGCCTTCGGGTCGATATCCGTGATCCGGTACTCGTGGGGCTCGATGCCCGGATCGGCGATCGGCTCGGCTACCTCGACCGCGCCGTGTCCTTCGTCCGCCTTGACGACGGGAAGCTTCTCGTCACTCACTGGCCTTCGCTCCCTTGGCCTTGACGCCCTTGGCGCCGATCCACACCGCTACACAGACCAGCACGCCGATACCGACCAGCCAGCCCCACAGACCCTCGGAGACCGGGCCGAGCCGGCCGAGGCCGAAGCCGCCCGGATCCTTCTGCTCCTGCAGCGCGTGCAGGTAGGCGATGATGTCGCGCTTGTCCTCCGGCTGCATCACCTGGTCGGAGAAGACCGGCATCTGCTGCGGACCGGTGAGCATCGCCTCGTAGATGTGCTTCGGGTCGACGTTCATCAGCGACGGGGCGTACTTGCCGTTCGGCAGCGCGCCGCCGCGACCGGCAAAGTTGTGGCACGCCGTGCAGTTCGTCCGGAAGAGCTCGCCACCGCGGGTGACCTGCTCGTCGGTGGCCTTGCTGATGTCGTACGACTCCTGCGCCGGGACCGCCGGGCCGGGGGCGAGGGAGGCGACGTACGCCGCCAGGGCCTCGATCTCGGCCTGGGTGTAGGCGGGAGTCTTGCGCGGGACCTGCGCGCCGGTCTGCATCGCTGGCATCCGGCCGGTGCCGACCTGGAAGTCGACCGCGGCCGCGCCGACCCCGATCAGCGACGGGCCGGCCATCTTCCCCTCGCCGTTGCCGCCGCCCTCGGCGTTCAGGCCGTGGCAGCTCGAGCAACCGACCGCGAAGAGCTTCTTGCCCTCCTCGATCTGCTGGGACTGGGCCGAGTTGTCCGCCACCGCGTTGTCAGGGGCGAACGCGGCGTACGCCGAGCCCACTGCCAGGAGGCCGAACAGGAGCACGACGAGGCCGGCGGACCGGTGCCGTCGTCGCGCGGAGAGAAAGCGCGCCGGTGACAAGCTAAGTCTCTTCTCACTCATTGGAGCAGGTAGATGGTCGCGAACAGGGCGATCCAGACCACGTCGACGAAGTGCCAGTAGTACGACACGACGATCGCCGAGACGGCCTGTTCGTGGGTGAACTTACGGGCCATGTACGTCCTGGCCAGGACGAACACGAAAGCGATGAGGCCACCGGTCACGTGCAGACCGTGGAACCCGGTGGTCAGGAAGAAGACCGAGCCGTACGGCGACGACGAGATCGTGATGCCCTCGTGGATCAGGTTCGCGTACTCGGTCACCTGACCGGCGATGAAGACCGCGCCCATCAGGTACGTGAGGCAGAACCACTCACGCATACCCCAGTTGCGGGGGTTCGCCAGCGAGCCGGTCCGGCCCACCTTGCCGTGCTCGGCGGCGAAGACGCCGGCCTGGCAGGTGAACGACGACGCGACCAGGACGAACGTGTTGACCGACGCGAACGGCACGTCCAGCATCGCCGTGGAGGTCTCCCACAGCGAGGCCGTCCCCTGCGCGGCGGCGGCGGTCGTCACCGACCTGATCGTGAAGTACGCCGCGAAGAGGGCGGCGAAGAACATCAGTTCGCTCGAAAGCCAGACGATCGTGCCGACACTGACCATGCTGGGACGGTCGTGGTGTCCGTGTTCACGAGACGCTGGGAGCGCGGTTGCAGTGGCCACGCGGTCATTATGTCGGTCCCCGTCTCATCTGCCACGACCACCCCCATGCATGTCGTCAAGTAGTGGTTTCTACTGTGGAAGCGTGCTTCCCCTCCACGCCGGGCCCGGCGACCAGATCGCGCCGTTCACTCCGCTGCGGTTGCTGACCGGCTGGACCTTCGAACCGGTGTTACTCGGCGTGATCGCCGTACTGGCAGGCCTCTATCTGTACGGCGTCCATCGGCTCCGCGCGCGGGGTGACAAATGGTCGCGGGGCCGGACTTTCGCGTTCGTCGGACTGGGGCTGGGCAGTGCGGTGATTGCCACCCAGTCGGCGCTCGGCACCTACGACACCGTGCTGCTCAGCGTGCACATGGCCCAGCACATGATCCTGTCGATGCTGACGCCGTTGATGATGGCGCTCGGCGCCCCGGTGACGCTGGCGCTGCGCACCCTGCCCGCCCGGCCGCGGAAGTGGTTGCTCTCCGTGTTGCATTCACGGTTCGCGAAGGTGATGTGCTTCCCGCTGATCGGGTTCACGCTGTTCGTATTGAGCCCGTGGGCGCTCTACTTCAGTGGCTGGTACGAGGCGACGCTGCGGAGCGCAATGCTCCACGACCTGCTGCATCTGCACTTCATTCTGGTCGGCTCGCTGTTCTTCTGGCCGCTGCTCGGCCTCGACCCGGTGCCCGGCCGGGTGATCTACCCGTTCCGGCTGATCCTGACGTTTCTCACGCTGCCGTTCCACGCCTTCCTCGGCATCACCATCATGTCGGCGAACAAGCTGATCGCGGAGGACTGGTACACCAGCTTCGGCCGGTCCTGGCCGCCGTCGCCGTTGCGCGACCAGTACATCGCCGGCGGGCTGTTGTGGGGGTCGGGCGACATCATCGGGCTGGTGTTCTTCGGCGTACTTTTCGTCCAGTGGGTTCGCGAGTCACAACGCGAAGCTCGTCGCGAGGACCGCCGGCTGGACCGGTTGGAGGAACAGGCTCGCCGGACCGGACAGGCCCCCCGGTAGCATTCCGGTTGTCCACATCACACAGAACTTGGGATGGATCGATGAGTTCAGAGCGTCCGCTGAAGGTGCTGGTCTACAGCGACGACCGTACGACGCGGGAGTCCGTCCGGCTGGCCCTGGGCAAGCGGCCCGCCGCCGATCTGCCCGAGCTCGAGTACGTCGAGTGCGCGACCGAGCCGGCCGTGATCAAGACCATGGACAAGGGCGGTATCGACCTGGCCATCCTGGACGGCGAGGCGGTGCCGGCCGGCGGGATGGGAATCGCGCGGCAGCTGAAGGACGAGGTCTTCCAGTGCCCGCCGGTGCTGGTGATCACCGGTCGTCCGCAGGACGCCTGGCTGGCGACCTGGTCCCGCGCCGAGGCCGCGGTTTCGCACCCGATCGACCCGGTGCGGATCGCCGAGGTCACCGCCGACCTGCTCCGGCAGCGGCTGGCCAACCTCCCCGTCTGAGCCATGAGCTACTCCTGGCCGCAGGTGCTCAACCCGCTGCTCCGGCACCAGGATCTGGACGCGCCCGCCACCGCGTGGGCGATGGAGCAGATCCTGTCCGGCGCGGCGTCCCCGGCGCAGCTCGCCGGGTTCGTGATCGCGCTGCGCTCCAAGGGCGAGACGGTGACCGAGGTCGAGGGCCTGGTCAAGACGATGCGCGACTTCGCCACCCGGATCTCGGTCTCCGGCCGGACGCTGGACGTCGTCGGCACCGGCGGTGACCAAGCCCACACGGTGAACATCAGCACGATGTCGGCGATCGTCGCGGCCGGTGCGGGTGCGAAGGTGCTCAAGCACGGCAACCGCGCGGCCTCCTCGGCGTGCGGCGCGGCTGACGTACTGGAAGAGCTCGGGATCCGGCTCGATCTCAGCGCGGCGCAGGTGGCCGAGGTGGGGGAGCGGGTCGGGATCACGTTCTGCTTCGCTCCGGCGTTCCACCCGGCGCTCCGGCATGCCGCCGTACCGCGGCGTGAGCTCGGTGTGCCGACCACGTTCAACTTCCTTGGCCCGTTGGCGAATCCGGGCGACCCGTCGGCGCAGGCGGTCGGTGTCGGTGATGGGCGGATCGCCGGGCTGATGGCTGGTGTGCTCGCCCGGCGTGGGATCGACGCGCTGGTCTTCCACGGTGACGACGGGTTGGACGAGTTGACGACGCGTACGACGTCGCAGGTGTGGACAGTCGGCGGTGGTTCGGTGGAGGGGCCGTTCACGGTGGATCCGCGTGAGCTCGGGATCGAGCCGGTGTCGGCGGATGCGCTGAGGGGGGCCGACGCGTCGTACAACGCGAAGGTCGTCCGGGCGTTGCTCGATGGTGAGCCGGGTGCGGTGCGGGACGTCGTACTGCTGAACGCGGGTGCGGCGCTGGCGGCGTACACGCCGGTTGACGAGCCTGTCACCAGCCGGATCCGGATCGGGATGGACCGGGCGGCGGAGGCGATCGATTCGGGTGCGGCGAAGGACGTGCTGGACCGGTGGATCTCGGCGTGTGCTTCAGCTTGAGGGGCCGGCGGTTGGCCCGCCGGCCCTCTGCTGCTAGCTGTTGATCTTGATGCCGGCGACCTTGCTGCGCCAGACGTTCTGCCAGGTGGGGGTCGAGCCGGCGATGTCGCCGATCGCGACGGCCGCAGTGCCGTCGCCACGGTCGATCACCGCGAACATCACCGTGGAGAACGTCTCGAGCCCGGGCGCGTCGGTCACCGCGACTCGCGCGGTGATCTCGTGTCCTGGGTGCCCGTCCACCGTGATGTTCTTGTGCGCGACGTTGGAGACCTTGGCTGACTTCGAATAGAGCTGAGTGACCGTGTACTCACCGATCTTCGCCGCGGCCTCCCGCAGCCCTGCCTTGCCGGTGTACGGGATCTCCGGCGGCAGCTGGCCGAAGGCGACGTAGTTGCCCCAGTCGTGGTTCTTCTTGCCGTCGTAGTTCTTGTGCACCGTCAGCCAGATCGCGGCTGCGCTCCACAGGCCGGTGCGCTCACCCGTCTCGCTCCAGGCCGAGCCCATGATCGGCATGGTGTCGTTGTTGCCGGCAACGATCTGGGTGCCGACCAGCTTGCCGGGCACCTCCTTCGGCCGCACCGACGGGCTGACCGTCTTCATCGGCTTCTGGTTGCCGGTCGGCAGAGTGACCGGGGCGACGGCGTCGGCCTTGGTCCAGATCCAGCCGACGCTCAGGCCGGTGGTGGCGAGGGCGGCGACTACGAGGACCAGGGCGCCGATGAGGCGCGCCCTTCGCGCGGTCTCGAGCGAGCTGTTGCCGGTGCTCTTGCCCTTGCTGTGCCCGCTTTGCTGGCTGTGCTGAGGCTGCTGGGCTTGGCCGTGTTGGGCTTGGCTGTATTGGTTTTGGCTATACGGCGGCTGGGGCTGTTGCTGGGCGTACGTCGGCTGACCGGAGTGCTGCGGCTGACCGGGGTGCTTCGGCTGGCCTGTGCGCTGCGGCTGGCCTGTGTACTGCTGACCGGCTTGGGGTGCGCCGTACTGCTGTTGCTGGGCGCCGTACTGGCCTTGGTTTGCCTGTGGCGGGCCGGAGTAGCCGGTGGCTGGGCGTGCTTGACCGGTCTGCGGCTGCTGCGGGGGTGGGGCCGCGTGCTGGGCGCGCGGAGGCTGCTGCGGTTGGTGCTGCTGCCCGGCTTGCTGCTGCTGACTGGGCTGGCTCCGCGGCTGCTGCTGTGCCTGGGCGTAGTACGGCTGGTCCGGCGGCTGTGGGGCCCGGTGCTGCGGACCCGCCTGCTGCTGCCCCTGGTACGGCGTACTGGCGCCACCGGTGGGTCGCGTCGGCGGCGGGGGAGGCGGCGGTGCCGGTGCGGGTGACTGCCCGAACAGCGCGTCGGACCCGTCATTGCTGGAGTCGGCCGGCCGGTAGTCCGCCGGCGGCTGAGAGCTGAGGCCTTGGTCACGGCGGTCGGAGGCTGCCGGCGGGCCTGCTTCGGACCAGTTGCTCGGCACCGGCGGTGCCTGCGGCGTACCGGCGAGCGGGTCGGCGCCCTGCGAAGGCGGCGACGGCACCGGTGGCGGCGGCGGGGCCGGGGTGGACTGCGCGAGCGGGTCCGATCCGGGTTGGTACCCCTGCGGGCGGTCGCCGAAGCCCGGCTGCGGCTGGTGCGGTGGCGCACTGTGCCGGGCCGGTGGGCGCTGCGGGGTCTGGTCCTGGTTCTCAGCCAACGTTGATTCCCTTGTAGGCCTGACTCTCGGCCGTCCTCAGATCCGGCCGGTTGGTCGGGATGTCACTGATGTACGCGACGGCAGTACCGTCACCGAGGTCGAAGACGGCCACAGTCAGGGTAAGCACTCGGGCGGTCAACTTCGGCGAGTTGGCGGTCACGGTCTGCTGGAAGTACCAGCCCGACTTGTCCGATCGCTTCACCGCGCCGTTGCTCACGTTCTTGAACGTCACCGGGATGTCGCCGTACATCGAACTGCGCAATTTGATCGAGAGCGACTGCGCGGTCGCCTTCGGATCGCCGTTGAACCCGGAGTCGGTGCCGAGCGCGCCGACGAAGATGTCGGCGTACCAGTCGTTGCGGCCGTCGAAGTTCTCCTGCAGCAGGACGTACTGGCCGCTGGAGTTGTGCAGCTGCTGGACCAGGCGCAGGCGATCCGACCACGGCGGGTTCCGCCGCGGGAACGAGATCGCGGCGGACGAGATCCGGTTGCCCTCGTGCAACTTCGGATTCTTCGACTGCCCAGCCTTCGTGGTGCTCTCGCTGGTCGGCTGGGTCCCGGTCGGCTGCGTGGTCGGCCCGCTGTCAGGCCCCGCCTTCTTGTCGTCCCAAGGCCCGACAATCAGAACCACCGCCAACACGATCAGCGCCACCACGCCAACCGCCCCACCAACTATCAACGGCGTCCGAGCCCCCGACCCCTCACCACCAGAAGCCTTCCCCTTCTTGCTCTTGCCCTTCCCCCCACGCGAGTCAGCACCAGCACCGCGCAAGTCAGCACCGGCCCACCCCTGCGACCCTCCACGCTCAACCCCACCACTCGCCTGACCCCCACCACCCCAACCACTGGCCGCAGCTTGCTGCCCCCCACCTTGCTGCTGCCCACCACCACCCCAGCCACCAGCAGCCCCCTGCTGCACAGCCACCCCCTGCCATGGATTACTACCCCCCTGCCCATCCGCACCCGGCTGCCCCTGACCCTGCCCGCCCCACCCTTGCTGTGCCTGACCTACCTGCTCGCCGGCTTGCACACCCCAACCCTGCTGAGCCTGGCCTTCCTGCTCATCGGCCTGCCCACCCCAGCCCTGCTGAGCCCCACCTGCCTGGTCGCCGCCTTGCTCGGCTTGGTCTGGTTGCCGAACACCCCAAACCTGCCCACCCCACCCCTGACCACCCTCAGCGTCCCCGGCCTGCTGCTCTTGAGTCCGCCCACCGTCAGCCTGCACACCCCAACCCTGCTGCCCCTGGCCCACCTGCTCGCCAGCCTGCACACCCCAGACCTGTCCACCCCACCCCTGACCGTCGTCAGGCTGTGCGTCCCCGGCCGGCTGTCCTTGACCCTGCCCGCCACCGGCCTGCACGCCCCAGCCCTGACCACCTTCGGCGCGCGCGCCTCCGGCCTGCTGTCCGTGAGCCTGCTGTTCGTCGGCTTGTACGCCCCACCCCTGCTGGATCTGACCTGCTTGGTCGCCGCCGTGCTGCACGCCCCAGCCCTGCTGAGCGTGGTCTGCCTCGTCGCTGGCCTGCTGCACGCCCGAGCCCCGACCGCCTTCGGCGTGCGCGACTCCGGTCTGCTGCCCTTGAGCCTGGCCGCCTTCGGCTTGTACGCCCCAGCCCTGAGCTTGGGCTGCCTGGTCGGCGCCCCAGCCTTGCTGGGCCTGGTCTGGTTGCTTAGGACCCCAGCCCGGATCACCTTCGGCGTCCGCGGGCTGCTGACCTTGAGGTTGCCCGCCGTCGGTCTGGACGCCCCAGCCATGCTGAGCGACCTGGTCTGGTTGGTTGCTGTTCTGCTCGACGCCCCAGCCCTCAGGACTGGCATGGCTCTGGCCGCCAGCTGTCTGCTGGTGTTGTGCCTGGCCCTCGTCAGCCTGCACGCCCCAGCTCTGCTGCGCTTGGGCTGCCTGCTCGATGCCCAAGCCTTGGTGAGCTTGGTTGCTGGGCTGCTGTGTATCCGAGTCTTCGTGCTGCGCCGTGGTGGGCTGTGTGTCCACCGGCATGATGCCCCAGCGTTGTTGGGCCTTGGCCACTTTGGTGAGGGGTTGTGCGACTGCCGGGCTCTGGTCGTCGGCGGACGGCGTACTGGTCGACTCCGGGATGGGCGTCTGGCCCTGGTCCGGCTCTACGTCCCAGGCTGACTGAGCCTGCGTGGTGGCTGCTGGCACGCCCCACCGCTGTTGGGCTTCGGCGATCTTGCTGCCGGTCTGCTCGGGATCTGGCTGCGCACCCCAGGCCGGTTGGACGAGTGTGGGTTCTTCGTCCGCTTGGGTGCCCCAGCCCTGATCGCCCTGCGTTTGTTCACCGTTCGGCGTACCGGCGGATTGCGCCTCCGATGTCTGCTCTTCGGTGGACTGCGTGCCTATCGTCCACCAACCTGCAGCCGCGTCACCTGCAGCACCTCCAGCACCCGCGGAAGCCGCAGCGGTTTGTTCTGCGGCTTCGGCGGCTGCTTCGTCGAGCAACTCCTCCAGGGGCGGCCGCTGGCTCCAGTGTTCCGGAGGCGCCGGTGCGATGGGCGGCGCACCCCACGTGGCCCGCGCCCGCTCGAACGGCGTCAGTCCGTCCCCGGCAGTCTCCGCTCCACCGTCCGCCGGCGCTCCGGCACCGTGGGCCGAGTCGTCGGCGGGCTGGATCGCCCGAGGCTGTTGCTGTGAAGCGGCCGCGACGACGGTGCCGCGAGCCGATTCGTCGACAGCCTGGAGAGCCCGCGGCTGTTGCTGTGAAGCCGCCGCTGTGCTGATGCCTTGAGCCGGGCCGTCCGCGGGCTGGTTCGCCTGAAGCTGCGAACCCGCTGCCGCGCCTGCGTCCTGAGTCCAGGAGTCGGCGGGCTGTTGGTCAGACCGGGCCGAGTGGTCCTCGAGTTGGAACGACCAGGACTGTTGTTCCGAGGCTGCCGCGGCGGCTGTGTCTGTCGTGGGGGATTCTTCGGGGAGTTCCTTTTCGGTGCGGTTGGTCCATTGCTTCCCGTTCCACCAGCGGATGGTGTTCGGCTGGCCGGTGGGGTCCGGATACCAGCCCGCGGGAGGATTGCTCATGCGCTCACCGTAACTTCAGCTCGTGTCAGCAAGACCGTGGTTTCCAGCCGTCAGACACGCTCAGACCCCGTCCTCCTGACCCAGGCTGAAGGCCGCCTCCAGGTCGTGCGTCGAGTACGTCCGGAAGGCGATGTGCGTCTCGGTGCTCAGTACGCCGGGCACCCGGTTCACGTGGTCGGGGATGACGGTGGCCAGGTCGTCGTGGTGGGCGACCCGGACCATCGCGATCAGGTCGAGCCCGCCGGTCACGGAGTACACCTCGCTGACACCTTCGATCGCCGCCACCTGCTCGGCGACCTCCGGGATCCGTGCGACGTCGGCCTTGATGAACACGATCGCGGTGACCATTCCGTCCTCTCCTCGAATCACACCCCCAACCCGCTGAAGCATAATGCGGCCCGTTCCGTCAGCCGGGCCCGGTCAGGTCACAACGCAACATCGGAAGCTAGCCGATGCGGGCTGGGCCTAATGGGCGGAGTCGGCGGCGGCGTTCGGTGGGGTGGTGGTGGTCGTCGGAGTGGGCGTTGTCCAGGCGGTTGATGTGGCGGCCGGCTCCGCTGACCGGGCAGGTCCAGGTGCCGTCCATTTCGACCAGGCGGATGCCGGGCTGGTCGAGCCAGCGCAGGACCAGCTCGATCTCCTCCGGCGAAGCGGAAGCGACCGGGCCGATCCCGGGCAGCACGGTTTCGGCCGAGGCGCGCAGCATGTCCAGGTACTTCCGCGGATCCGTCCCGCGCGGGCTGATCCCCGCCGCCGCGAGCCGCCCGCGCCGGATCACATGCAGCTCCCAGCCGCCGTCCTCTGTCCGTCGCGCCGCGCAGATCTCCGCGCACCCGGTCACCGACGCCATCCGTTGCATCCGCGCCGAGCTCCGCACGAAGGCACTCAACCGGTCCCGCTGTACGGCGGCGTCCTCGAACCGCTCGTCCGCCGACAACAGGTCGATCCGCCGGTCCAGCGCCTCGACCACCGGAGTCGGGTCGACCGTCAGCGCCGTCCGCAGCGCGGTGACGAATTCGCCGTACGAATCCATCGAGATCCGGCCGTCGCACGGCGCCACGCAGCGGCCCATCTCGGCCAGTACACACGGCGACAGCTGTGGATGGCGCGACATCCGCGCCGTGCACTGGCGGATCGGGAACGCCTCGTGCAGCGCCGCCATCGCCCGCTCGGCGGTTTTCCGCGAGCTGAACGGCCCGAGATAGCCGGCGTCGTCGTCGCGCACCTGTTTGACCAGCGACAACCGAGGAAATGGCTCGACGGTGACCTTCAGCCAGTGTTGCCGCTCCGGGAACTTCGACCGCCGGTTGTACCGCGGCTTGTGCTCCGCGATCAGCCGCAGCTCGCGGACCTCGGCCTCCAGCGACGTCCCGCACTCGATCCCGCGCACCCCGGTCGCGATCCCGATCATCTCGCCGATCCGGGTCCGGGTCTCGGAGGCGGTGAAGTACGACCGGACCCGATTGCGGAGGTCCTTCGACTTGCCGACGTACAGCACCTCGCCGCGGTCGTCGGTGAACAGATACACACCCGGTGCATGGGGCAACGTTTCGGCCAGGTGCCGCTTCGCCCGCACGGCCGGCGCGACCCGGGACGAGAACGTCTGCAGATCCTCCAGCGTCTGCACACCGAGCGATCCGACGCGTTCGAACAGCCCATGCAGTACGTCGACTGTCGCACGAGCGTCCGACAAGGCCCGGTGGTTCGGCGTCGTGGTGGCGCGGAACACCTTGGCCAGCGTGCCGAGCTTGCAGTTCGGCGCCTCGTCCGGAGTGATCACCCGGCGAGCCAGCAGAGCGGTGTCGACGACCGCGAAGTCGGGCCAGTCATACCCGTGCACCAAGCTGTCGTGCTTCAGGAATCCCATGTCGAACGGCGCGTTGTGCGCCACCATCACGCACCCCTGGGCGAACTCCAGGAAGGCCGGCAGCACCGACTCGATCCGGGGTGACGAGGCAACCATCAGGTTCGTGATGCCGGTCAGCACGGCGATGAACGGCGGGATCGGATCGGACGGGTTGACCAAGGTCTGGAACTCGCCGATCACCTCACCGGCGCGCACCTTCACCGCGCCGATCTCGGTGATGCCGCCCTCACCCGGCGGCTTGCCGGTCGTCTCCAGGTCGACGACGCAGAACGTGACGTCGCGCAGCGGCGTACCGAGGTCGTCGAAACTCGGCTGGACGCCGCGAATCGGCGTCAGCAGATCCGGAGCCGGGCTGGTCATGGCAACGACGCTAAAAGGCCCCACCGACAATTCCTGCGCTGACACGCAGCCCGGTCGACTAGTCTCTCTGTATGCGTACACAGGCGACTACCGCGAATCCGGGCCATCAGCCCGCTTGCTGTGGTCTGCGTCACTGGCCGAGCGCTCCATGCCAGACCGTCGTTCCGGCCGGACTGCGGACCGGTGACTGAGGCAGGCACCGCCGCGAGCTCCGCCGCTACGACTTTGCCCGAACCGGTCCGGCAACGGGTTCTCACCCTCGCCGCGCAGGCTCTCGGCCAGCTGTCCGCGACCGACATCCCGCCGCCGTTGCGGCGGTTCGCCAGTTTCGCACCGGCCAAACGCGCGAAGCTCTCGGCGTCCGTGCTCGGGCCGATCCTGGAGACCGACGAACACTTCCGCCGGATGGCGGCGTTCCAGGTACGGCGTGAGCACCCGGCGCTCGGGGACGCCGTCGCCGAAGGCGTGCCGGTGCCCACCGCGGATCCGGTCGAGGTCGCGGCCCTGGCCTACCTGCTGCGCCCGGACAACTGGGAGGAGCACGTCGCCGCGGCCGCCCAGGTCCCGGTCGAGACGCCGCGCGCCGACGAGGAAGCCGTCAGCAGGCTCTCCGACCAGCTCGATCAGGCCCGGACCGAGACCCGTCAGGTCCGCGAACGGCTCCGCGAACAGGTCAACGAACTCAAGGCCGAGAACGTCACGCTCCGGCGAAAGCTCAACGACGCCCGGCAGCGAATCAGCGGCCTGCAGAGCGAGCTCGAACAACGCACTATCGAGGCCGCGACCGCCGATGAGCGGGTCGAGGCGGCGCGTAACGAAGTGGACCGTGAGCTGCGCAAACTCCGGGCCCGCATCACCGAACTCGAAGCGATCGAACACGCCGCTCGCCGGACGGCGGGACAGGAACGCGAGCTCGCCTCGACCCGCACCAGGCTGCTGCTGGACACGGTGCTCGAGGCAGCGAGCGGGCTCCGTCGTGAGCTGGCGCTGCCGCCCGGGGGAGACCTCCGGCCGGCCGACACCGTCGCGGGGACCGAGCCGGAAGCCGCACCACACGGGCGTACGGCGCCCGACGACGACCCGGCGTTGTTCGACGAACTGTTGTCCCTGCCGCAGGTGCATCTGATCATCGACGGCTACAACGTGACCAAGACCGCCTGGCCGAATTCGCCGCTGCACTCCCAACGACAGCGGCTGGTGACGGCGCTGGGCGCCTTGGTCGCGCAGCGCCGGATCGAGGTCACGGTCGTCTTCGACGGCGCGGAGCTTTCGGGCCCGGTGCAACTGAATCCGCCGCGCGGGGTCCGGGTGCGCTTCAGCCCGCCCGGAGTGATCGCCGATGAGGTGATCCGGCAACTGGTCCGCGCCGAACCGCCCGGCCGCCCGATCGTCGTCGTCTCCACCGACCGCGAAGTTGCCGAGAGCATCATCACCCTCGGCGCCCGCTCGCTGTCGGCGACCAGCCTGATCAGCCGGATCGCCCGCTCCTGAACCGTTCCGTACGACGTCACGCGCAGGGCTCGGGGTGGCGTCGTACGGAAATTGTCGGCGGGGGTCTCTAGCGTCCTTCTCAGCCGGATGCAAGTCCGGGTGCTTCCCCACTTTGGAGGACGTTGTGCTGATCGACTGCGACGCTTGTGTGATGAAGGGTCCGGGTTGCCAGGACTGCGTGGTCACCGTGGTGCTCGGCTTCTCTGCGGAGCGTTCCGGCACGCTCCGGATCGACGACGACGAAAAGGCTGCACTGGACGCCCTGGCCGAGTCCGGCCTTGTCCCACCACTGCGCCTGGTGCACGCTGTCAACAGCATCGAGCCAGGTGCCGAGGACCTGTCGGAGCGGACCGGCTGAGAATCGCGCGTCGTCGAGTTCCTCCACCGCGGCATGCAGTTCGGGTTCGCGCGGATCGCCGAGCCAGCCCGGGTTGTTGCCGGAGCGCCCGTACTTTTCGCCGATGTCAGTCACGTCACATCCCCCGCTGGTTCACCGAAGGAGCGACCATATCCTCACACAGGGCGATAGCCCCTGGTCGCGGGGTCAGTAGTGTCGAGATGAACGGTGCTGCCGGATCCCTGACAGGACAGGCGAAACGGCCGTTGGGGAGGAGAGATCCGACGTTAAGTTTGGATCAAACCGGAGGGGCGAATTGCACTGGTCACGAAACGGTCACTACTGTTACCTCTCGTTGCCTCAGGGTGCCGGTTGATCAGACCGGCCGGGCAGCACAAGCCGAAGGGCGACCCGCCAGGCCCGCAGCGGTTGATTCAGCTGTGGCCGGAACGGTCGATGGGGACGGCGCGAGCAGAGGAAGGGACCGACCGGGCTGTGTCCACCGGACGCATCAACCGCACCAAGGGAATCGCCCTCGCCGCCATCACCAGCACCGCAGTCGCTGCGGGCGTGTTCTTCATCCAGACCGGCGCGGACGCGGATCCGAAGCCCACCCTGGAGCAGGCGAAGGCGCAGGTCGCCGCCCTGCAGCACAAGGCCGAGGAGGCCGGTGAGTCGGCCAACGACCTGCGCGGGCAGATCAGCGCCGCCAGCGCCCGGGTGAAGGCGTTGCAGGCCGGTATCGCCAAGCAGCAGACCCAGGTGGACGCGGTGAAGCGGCAGATCGGATCCCTCGCGGTCGCCGGGTACCAGACTTCCGGGATGACGACGACGGCCCAGTTACTGCTCTCGTCGAACCCCGACCAGTTCCTCAGCCAGGCCTCGACCGCGCAGGCCTTCGCCGGTCAGCAGAACTCGGCGCTCCGCCGGTACCAGGATGCCCAGGGCAAGCTCACCGACCTGCAGGCCAGCGAGCAGACCGAGCTGGCCGCGCTGCAGAGCGTGCAGGCCAAGCAGAACGCACTGAAGCAGCAGATCCAGACCAACCTGGACGCCGCCGAGAAGGTGCTCGACAAGCTCAGCGACGCGGAGCGGGCCCGGATCCAGGCGGAGAACGAGAAGGAAGCCGAGGAGGCCCGGGACTCGCGCCCGAGCCGTGACGGCGACCGGATGGACCTGCCGGTTCCGGTCAGCGGCCGCGCCGGGATCGCGGTCCAGGTGGCGATGGCCCAGCTCGGCGATCCCTACGTGTGGGGCGCCGACGGTCCTGACTCCTTCGACTGCTCCGGCCTGATGATGTACGCCTGGGGCAAGGCGGGCGTCTCGCTGCCGCACTCCTCGAAGGCGCAGCAGAGCGAAGGCCGCCCGGTCAGCAAGAGTCAGTTGATGCCGGGTGATCTGGTCTTCTACTACTCGCCCACCAGCCACGTTGCCATGTACATCGGCAACGGCCGGATCGTGCACGCGAGCCGCCCGGGCAAGCCGGTGAAGACCGACCCGATCGACCTGATGCCGTACAACGGCGCCGTCCGTCCGGGCTGAGCCTCACCCTTGACATACTCAACGGCTCCGGGGGACGTCCCCCGGAGCCGAGTCGTTTCACCATCCAGGTGCTCTACTGTCGGAGGAGGCACGTAGTGTCCCGCCTGACTGGGGCAGGTGAGCAGCGAGGGGCCGAGGTGATCGACGAACAGGGCGACACAGTGCCGCTCCCGGTGGTTCCACCCACCGAAGACAAGCCGGAGCCGCCGCCTGGGAGCCCTAGCCTTCCACCGTTCGGCCCGATCGTGCGGAAGGTCGCCCTGGGCTTGGCCGTCTGCCTGGTCGCCGGCGCAGCGTACGCCGGTCTCCGTCAGATCGCGGACGCCCCGGCCGACCCGAACGCTCCGGTGATCACTGGGCAGACCCCGCAGACCTCCACCACCCCAGATGAGGCCGCCGAGGGAGTACGGCGTGCTGCTGCCGGCGAGGCGGTGCTGCAGAAGATGGCGACCGCGGTCGACGACGATAGCCGGTCCGGCTTCCTCGCCACCATCGACCCGAAGGCCTCCGCCTTCCGGGTGAGCGCTCGTACGATCTTCGCCAATCTCGGCAAGCTCCCGCTCGCCACGTTCCAGCTCCGCTACGTCAGCGACGACCCCGCCGCGCTCACCCCGGACCGCCAGACCGAGCTCGGCGGCACCGCATCCTGGCTCGCCCAGGTCGAGGTCTCCTGGCAACTCAAGGGGTACGACGCGAAGCCCGCCCGCGAGACGATTCCGGTCACGTTCGTCACCCGCGACGGTACGACGTACGCGGCCTCGTTCTCCGAGCGCTTCGTGGCCGGTCAGCGCCGGCCGATCTGGATGCTCGGCGCGATCGATGTGGCCAAGGGCGATCACAGCCTGGTGATCAGCCTCGATGGTGAAGCCGACGCGGAGAGCTATGTCAGCGTGACCGACCGTGCCGTCGACTCGGTCAGTGACGTCTGGGGCGACAACTGGCGGCGGAAGGTGGTCGTCTACCTGCCCGCCACGCAGGCCCAGATGGAGTACGTCCTCGGCGCGCAGCCGAACACCTACACCCAGATCGCCGCCGTCACGATGGCCGAGCTGGATACCCCGCAGGCCGGTGCGCCGGTGCGGATCGTGGCCAATCCGAAGCTGTTCGACGAGCTCGGCAGGCAGGGCCGCCGGATCGTGCTGACGCACGAGACGACGCACGTCGCGTCGACCGCTACCGCCTCGCCGGTACCGTTGTGGCTGGCCGAGGGATTCGCCGACTACGTCGCGTTCACCGCCGTACCTGTGCAGGACGAGTCGGCGGCGAAGGAGCTGTTCAAGGCGATCCGGGCCGGCAAGGTGCCGTCCACGCTGCCGACTCCGGAAGCGTTCGCTGCCTCGTCGACGGAGCTGCCCCAGGCCTACGAGTCGGCGTGGCTCGCGTGCCGGCTGATCAGCGAGCGGGAGGGGCAGAGCAAGTTGGTGAAGTTCTACCGGACCGTGCATCTGTCGAAGAGTCCGACCGGATTGGCCGATGCGTTCAGGACGGTGCTCGGCATGACCGAGCAGGAGTTCGTCGTCGAGTGGCAGAAGTACCTCAAGAGGCTTGCCGGTGTCTGAGGCGGTCGCGCCGCGTCTGACTGGGCTCGTCCTTGCCGCGGCCGTGGTCGTGGTCATCGTCACCACCACACCGTGGCATCTGATCGATCTGCCCAAGCCTGATGCGGCGCTGGACTTCTCGGCCGCGGAGATCGCCCGGCAGAACGCGTTCCGGCACGAGCTGTTGCCGTGGTCAACGACCTCCTGGGTGTTGTCTGTGCTGGTCCCGCTTGTGATTGGCCTCAGTGCGCTCGGCCGCCGTCTGTACGACGAGATCCGCATCCGTCGGTGGTATGTCGCTGTACCGGTGCTGGTGGCTGGTCTCGGGCTGCTGACCAGCGTCGTCACGCTGCTGACGGACATCATGGCGGAGCGGGTCAGCCGGAAGTACGGGCTGTCGGTGCAGGGCTGGGGGTTGTGGACTCGCGACCGTGCCGTCAACTGGTTGCTGATGTCCCTTGCGCTCGCGGTGATCGCCGTTGTTCTTATCGGGTTGGCGAAACGCTGGCGGACCTGGTGGTGGTTGCCGGCGGCAATCGCTGCTGCGTTGCTCGTGCTCGGGGTGTCGTTCGCGTACCCGGTGCTGGTGGAGCCGCGATTCAACTCGTTCACCTCGATGCCTGCGGGTGCGCAGCGCAATGATTTCATGAAGCTCGCCGCGAACGACGGCGTACCGGTCAAGGATGTGCTCGTGGCGGATGCGTCGAAGCGCACAACTGCCTTGAATGCATACGTTTCCGGCTTCGGTTCGACGCGGCGGCTGGTCGTTTACGACACATTGCTCAAGGATGCGCCGCCCGCGCAGGTCCGGCTGGTCGTCGCGCACGAACTCGGTCATGCGGCTGAGGACGACGTACTGCACGGCACGCTGATCGGTGTGCTCGGTGCAGCACTTGGCGTGGTGTTGCTGAGGTTGTTGCTTGGGGCACGGATGTCGGATCCGCGCCGGACCGCGTTGCTGCTGGCACTGATCGCTTTGGGTTCGACGCTGGCGTCGCCGGTGCAAAACCTGGTCAGCCGGCGGATCGAGGCCCGGGCCGACTACCACTCGCTCCGGCTGACGAACGATCCGCAAGACTTTGTTGCCATGCAGCACGATCTGGCCGTGACGAACATCTCCGGCCTGAACCCGCGGCGCTGGCGGTACTGGATGTTCGCCAGCCACCCGACCGCGCCGGAGCGGATAGCGATGGGCCGGGCGTGGGCGGCAGGGCATGGGACGACGGTGCCGCCGTTGGCGCAGCGATGACCGTTCTCGTCGTCACCAACGACTTCCCGCCGCGGCAGGGCGGGATCGAGACGTTCGTACGTTCGCTGTGCGACGAGTTGCCGGATGTCGTCGTACTGACGTCGTCGTCACCCGGCGACACGTCGTACGACTCCGAGCTGCCGTTCCGGGTGGTTCGTGAGCGTACGACGGTCTTGCTGCCGACGCCGCGGGTGACGAAGCACGCCGTACGGCTGATGCGGGAGCACGACGCGGATCGGGTGCTGTTCGGGGCGGCCGCGCCGCTCGGGCTGATGGGGCCGGCGTTGCGGCGCGCGGGGGCGCGGCGGATCGTCGCGATGACGCATGGACACGAGACGTGGTGGGCGGGTGTGCCCGGTGCCCGGCAGGCGCTGCGGCGGATCGGCGACGCGGCTGACACGATGACGACGGTGTCGTCGTGGTGCGCGGAGCAGATCGCGCCGGCGTTGTCGCCGGCCGCCGTACGACGGATGCGGCGGCTGGCTCCGGGTGTCGACAATCTGCGCTTCCACCCGGGGTGTGGGGGAGAACAGGTCCGTAAAGGCCTGGGACTGGAAGGCGTTCCGGTCGTCGCCTGCGTGTCTCGGCTGGTGCCGCGGAAGGGGCAGGACACGCTGATCCGTGCTTGGCCTCGCGTGCTGGCGGCGGTGCCGTCGGCGATGCTGCTGCTGGTTGGCGGCGGGCCGGATCGTGAGCGGCTGGAAGGGTTGGCTTCCGCGGTTGGGGTCCGGTCGTCGGTGGTGTTCACCGGTCCGGTGCCGTGGGCGGACATTCCGCCGTACGTCGACGCGGCCGACGTTTTCGCGATGCCGTGCCGGACACGGCGCTTCGGGCTCGAGCCGGAGGCACTCGGGATCGTCACGCTCGAGGCGGCGGCGGTGGGCAAGCCGGTTGTGGTCGGCGACTCCGGTGGAGCTGAGGACACGGTCCGGCACGGCGAGACCGGCTACCTGGTCGACCCGTACAACCCGGTGGCTGTCGGCGTTCGGATCGCCGGATTGCTGACAAACCCCGCGCGCGCCCGGGAGCTGGGCGAGGCGGGCCGGGCCTGGGTCGAGCAAAACTGGACGTGGTCCCATGCCGGCGCCGTACTCCGCGAACTCCTCGACGTCTGAGCGGCTGGCTGGGAACAGGCTGGACAGGGGGCGTAGCTGTTCGTGTACGCTGGCCGACATGCATCAGATGTCCCGACTTACCGCAGCCGTACGAGCTCATCGCTCTCCGGCTGCCGCGGCCTGACATCTTCGAAACCTCCACCGGCGACCGGAAACGGTTCGCCGGTTTTGTTGTTTCCGATCCCGGTGGTCTGGTTCCGGTCATCTGAAAGACAGGACCAGAACCATGAACATCAGCAGGACCTTCATCGACTTCTTCCTCGACCGTGAGCACGTTCCGACCACAGGTTCCACGCTCATCCCGCGGCTCGGTGATCCGGTGCTCTTCACGACCTCCGGCATGCATCCGCTCACGCCGTACCTGGAAGGAGAACCCCATCCGCTGGGCCGCAGGCTCGTGGGCATCCAGCGATGTCTGCGAACCACCGACCTCGACGAGGTGGGGGATTCGACCCACCTGACCGTGTTCGAGATGCTCGGCTCGTGGTCGCTCGGCGACTACGGCAGCAGCCAGACACTGCGCTGGGGCTTCGAGCTGATCCGCGACGGCTTCGGCATCGATCCCGGGCGGCTCTACGTGACCGTGTACGGCGGCGGGGACCAGGTGCCGCTGGATCAGGAGTCGCTGCGGACGTGGCAGGAGCTGGGCGTGCCGATCGAGCTGACCACCGAGGACAACTGGTGGTCGAACGGCCCGACCGGTCCGTGCGGCCCGGACTCGGAGATCTTCGTCTGGACCGGCGACGGCGACCCGGAGGGTACGCCGAGCACCGACAAGCGCTGGGTCGAGGTGTGGAACCACGTGATGATGCGCTACCGCCGGCTCGACGACGGGTCGCTCGAACCGCTGCAGCAGCAGAACATCGACACCGGCCTCGGCCTCGAGCGACTCACCATGCTGCTCGAGGGCAAGGACTCGGTGTACGAGACGTCGCTGTTCGAGCCGTGGATGCGGATCATTCCGTCGATGTGGCGGCTGGACGAGCAGTCCCAGCGGATCGTGATCGACCACCTGCGCTCCAGCATCGTGATCGTCGGCGACGGCGTGCACCCGTCGAACACCGGCCGCGGCTACGTGCTGCGCCGGCTGATCCGCCGAGTGCTGACAATCCTGTGGCGCGACGACGACAGCCGCACGCTGTCCGACCTGCCGATGGAACTGTTCGAGCACACCCTGAACCACTTCCACCAGGGCGAGCTCGTCACGCTGGTGCGCCGGATCCTGATCGACGAGGAGATCCGGTTCAGCAACCTCCTCGACCGCGGCCGCAAAGTCCTCAGCCACGAACGCTTCCACAAAACCCTCGACGACACCGATTACACCTACCTGCACGAAACCCACGGCCTGCCCCGCGAGCTCGTCGACACCCTCATCTAGTACGACGACCTCGGCCTCGGCCGGCGGCATGGGGTTCGGGCTCAGACGCCGGCGGGGTCGAGGTCTGTGGTGCGGGGGTTCGAGGTGTCGGAGTCGGGGATCTCCGATGGAGAGACTTTGCCGACTGACGACTGGGCTACGAAGGCGCCGAGGAGGACGATGGCGCCGCCGATGATCTGGTTGGTGCGGAGGGTCTCGTTCAGGAGGACCCAGGCGAAGATGCTGGCGGCAACGACCTCGACGTACGCGACGGCTCCACCGACCGCGGCCGACAGCCGCTGCACGGCGGCGGCGCCGGCGAGGTAGGCGACAACCGTACTGACGACAATCAGCCAGCCGGCCAGCACCCAGCCCGGCGCGGACCGGTCGCCGATCGCGATGGTGTCGACAAGTGCGTGCCAGGGGATGCCCCACGGCGCGGAGATGAACGTCAGCGCCACCGCGCCGACCACGCTCCCGGCAGCGGTCATCACCAGCGGATCCGCGGCACCGGTCAGTTTGTCGATCAAGATGAAGTACGTCGCCTGGCACGCGGCCGCGCCGAGACCCGCGATCAGGCCGACCAGGTCGAGCTTGAGACCGGACCAGATCTCCACCACGGTCGCGAGACCGACGAGCGCGATCCCGACGCCGATCGCGGCCGACCGCGGTACGGCGATCTTCTGGCCGAACTTCAGCCACACGACCACCAGCACCGGTCCGGAGAACTCCAGCATCAACGCGACACCCACCGGCAGCCGGCTGGCCGCGATGAAGAAGAGCGTCTGGCAGCCGGCGATCCCGGTCAGCCCGTAGAGCACCAGCGCCCGCCAGGACGCCCGCGCGGCACGCAGTCCGGCAGCACCGCGGAAGATCAGTACGAGCGGAATGAGCAGCGCGGCGGCACCGAGGATCCGCAGCCAGGCGGCCTGTTCGGGGGAGAAACCAGCCCCGATCAGCGCCTTCGCGAACGGCCCGGAACCACCGAACGTCACCGCGGAGAACACCGCGAACGCGAGCCCCGCCGACTTGCTGCTGTACATGGGCATAACACTCTCACGCCCATTACATCCATGTCGATAGTGATTTTGCCCTAGGCACGACCGCCGAAGGGCACTCAGAGGACGTTGACGGCTCGGGCGGCGACGACGGCGATTGTCAGCAATGAGATTGCTGACTGGATGGTCATGAGGGCCTTGACCCGGGCGGTGAGGGGCATGGTGTCGGTGGGGCTGAAGGCGGTGGCTGCGGTGAAGGCGACGAAGAGGTAGTCGGTGAAGCCGGGGAGCCAGCGTTCCCAGCCGGGTAGGTCGACCGTCATCTGCGGGAAGAGTAGATCCGCTCGCTCCACCTCGCGCTCGTGCTCGGGCGCCCGGGCGAACGGGCCGCCGCGGTCGACCTCCCAGTACCAGACCGCGAACGCGACCACGTTCGTCACCCAGATCAGCAGCGCGGCCTTGACCAGGATCATCCCGTCGTTCGCTTCACCTGAGCCGAGGTAGAAAATCAGACCGGTCAGGTAGAGCGCGTTGACGAGCACCAGGACGGCGAGCAGCACCAGTTCGACCCACCGCAGCCACGGCTCGTCCCGCTGCAGCTTGAAGGGGTTCGTCCACACCAGCGGCAGCAGCAACGCCGTACCGAGTGCGGGCATGATCCACCGCGGCAAGGCTGCGATCTCGGTCGGCACGATCAGTTGCAGCACCAGTACTGCGACGACCGCCAGCGAAGCCGGCCAGCGCCGGATATGACGCACGCTGGGCGCTGCAACCTTCGGAACCTTGTTCACCCCAGCATTCTGGACCGCCAAGCCTCTCAGCCGACGGAGGCATCCACGAGGTGCGGCCAGGCGAAGACGCCGGGGACGTCGGGCACTCGGGCTCCGGGCCGGATCCGACGGGATCCGGCCCGGAGTGATCGGTGCCGATCAGGTCAGTTGACGATGATCTTGTCGACCTCGATCGTGATGCCCTTGACGAGTGGCGTCGAGACCTCGGTCGTGACCGTTCCGGTGCCGAGCTGCACACCCCTGATGTTCATCGAGTACGTCATCGAACCGCCGGGGGCTCCCGGCGTACTCGTGATGCGGTAGTCCTGGGTGGGCGGACCGGCGATCTGGCTGCCGGCCGAGCCCTCGAAGTTCTCCGCACCGACAGTCAGGCCGTAGGCCGGGCCCGGGTCACCGGGAAGGTTGCCCGGATCGTAGGCGTAGGTGATGTCCTCGGTGCCGTTGACGCCGATCCACTGCTGGAACACCTTCGTGCTGGTCGTGCCGAACAGGTTCACCCGCCACTCGATGACGATCCAGGTGGACACGCCATCGGTCAGAGTGGTCGCGAAGATACCTGGTGCACCGGTGCCGTCCAGGTCGGTCCAGAAGGACGCGAGCACGTTGTTCGGACGGGCCGGATCGGGCAGGTTCTGCGGGATGAACTGGATGTCGTCATTCGAGCTCGTGCCGCCGACGACCGAGTATCCGTCGGAGGTCACACCGATCCGGTTGTAGGTCTGCCCGGCGTACTGGAATGACGGCACGTTGAAGTTCAGTGCCTGTTCGTCCCCGATCGGGGTGGGCGCTACGCCGAACGCGTCCAGCGGGATGTAACCCGCCGGCGTGTCACCCGGCGCGATGACCGGCTTGTCGGGCTGGCGCCCGGCCAGCGTCGCGGTCTTGGTCGCGACCTGGTTGCTGACCTGGGTCGCACCCGTGACGCTGTTGAGCCGCAGTTGCGAGCTCAGCGTGCTGACCGCGGTCACATCCGTGGTCTGCAGGCTGTTGTTCTGTACCTTGACGGTGCAGATCGACTGGCCGGTGTTGCGCGCGATGGTGGACGGCGTACAGGTCTGGTCGACCGGCACGATGCCCTCCTGGCGGAAGAACGCCACCGGCAGATGCAGGGCCCGGCTGCCGCCGCCGACCTGCTTGAGGTTGACCTGGCCGAAGTACTGGCCGTCGGGCAGGTCGGGTGCCGTGATCGCGATCGTCAGCTTCTGCGTCTGGCCGGGCTTGACCGAGAACGCTCCCGGCAGCACGGTGATGTTCGCCCCGTTGACGGTCGTACCGCCGGTGGTGAAGCTGAGCGTCTGGTTGGTGACGTTCTTGACAGTCCGCGTGGCCGTGATCAGGCCCGGCATGGTCGGTGCGTTCACCGACGGCAGGTTGAGGTCGATCCGGCTCAGCGGATCGGCGGCCGAGGCCGCGTAGTTCGCCGCGGTCTCGTCCAGGGTCAGACCGGGGTCACCGGCCTTGGTGAGATCGATGCGGCCGCCGCCGTAGTCGAACGGGTCGGCCTGGGTGACCCTGTCCGGCTTCTTGACCGTTGTCTTGCCCGTCGTCTCCAGCGCGGACTTGACCTGGCCCGGCGTCCACGACGGGTGCAGGGCGAGGACGAGTGCGGCGGAGCCGGCCACGTGCGGAGACGACATCGAGGTGCCGGCGATCACCTGGTAGAGGTTCCCGGGCGGACCCTCGGCCGGGGACTCCGGTGTCGGCGTGGCTCCGGCCATGATGTGCAGGCCGGGCGCGGTGACATCGGGCTTGAGGAAGTCACCACCGGGTCCACGCGACGAGAAATACGTCATCACGTCGCCCTGCCAGGTGGTCTTGGTGCCCTGCGTGAACGACGCGGTGGTGCTGGCCGGGTGAGCCGCGAGGAACGCCAGCAGGGTGTCGGCGTCGGGCTTCTCGAGGGCCACGGTCGGCAGCCAGTGGTTGTCGGTGAACACGTCGAACGGCACGGAGTTGTACAGGAGCATGCCGACGGCTCCGCCCTGCTTGACGTTGAAGCCCTTGAGCACGCGGCCCGGGCCCCGCTCGCAGGCAACGATCTTGCCGGTGAAGATTCCCGGCGGAGCAGGCGTGGTGCACAGCGCGTCGTTGTACGGCGGAGCGGACGCGAGCACGACCGGTGCCGGCGTACCGAGGCCCGTCGTGATCGACGCGCCCGAGACCGTCGCGGTCGCGCCGTCACCGGACAGGCTGACCGTCGAGCGGAAGGTACGGCTCTGCGTCGAGGCCGCGACCGTGGTGACCCAGGGGCCGCGGTGATCGGTGGTGTTCGCGCCCGGACCGGAATTGCCAGCCGAGGCGGAGACGAACACGCCGGCCGCGTAGGCGTCCAGGAAGGCGAGCTCGACCGGGTCGCTGTAGGGGTCGCTGCCGCCGGAGATCGAGAAGTTGATCACCCGGACGCCGTCGAGGATCGCTCGTGCGACTGCGGCGACAGAGTCGCTCGGGAAGCACCCTTGGGCGCCGCAGACCTTGTACACCGACACAGCCGCCGCCGGGGCGATACCGAGGATCGCACCACGGTCGATGCCCAGCGGGTTGGCGTGAGCGACCGCTCCGCCCGCCGAGGTCGAGGCAGTGTGCGTGCCGTGACCGTTCGAGTCACGCGCCGAGTCGGGGTAGACCTCGCCGCCGATGACCGCGTTGTAGGTGTCGAGGAACGCCCGGCCGCCGATCAGCTTGTTCTGGCAGTTGAACGGGTCGTTCGCCGGCGTCAGCGGGTTGTCACCGAAGTCGCATTCGCGCGGCGTGCCGTCCGCGGTCGGCGGTGGTGCGGGCAGTCCGCCCGGGTCGGCGAAGGACGGGTGCTCCGCCCACGCGCCGGTGTCCAGGACGCCAACGATCACGCCCTTGCCCGAGTTGGCGGAACCACCGAGCTGGTTGTAAATCGTCGGGGCACCGATGAAGGCGCCGCTGGAGTCGGTGAGCAGCTGCTGCGGGTTGTCCTGCTGGACGGCGGCCACACCGGGCAGCTTCAGCAGGTCGCGTGCTTTGTTCGCCTGCACGCTCAGTGCGACACCGCCGTACACGGTGCGCAGCTTCTGGCCGGCGGTCGCGCTGGGGACCTTGTCCCGCAGCGCGGCAAGGAACTTGTCTTCCATCGCCGTCACGTGCTTGAGGTACTTGGTCGCGTTCGCGCTCTTCGGGTCGAGGCGCTTGCCGGTCACCTGTGGGCTGGTGCCGGGCAGTCCCTTGAGTCCGCCGCGGTACGCGGCCAGCGAGTCGTAGTCGAGTTTGACGACGACCCGGACCTGCTTGGCCGAGGTGCTGTTGACGAGCGCCGGGTCGCTCTTGGCGAGCTGACCGCTGGGCGACTTCGCGCCGTTGACCGTACTGGCGACTGTCAGCGGTTTCGCGGTCCAGGTCCCGCCGTTCGGCGGGGTGGGGGCCGGGTCGGCCGCCACCGCGTTCAGCGCGGGCAGTGTGGCGACCAGCAGACCGGCGGACAAGCCGGCTATGGCGGTGCGTCGGGTGGTACGTCGATGGATCGGTGACCTCATGCGCGGGCCTCCTGTGATGGCGGATGACGCCGTCACCGAAGGAGGCAGACGTGGGACGTCGGGCCGACGGCAAAGTGCCGCAGCAGACCCTTCAGTCCTGTGACCGAACCCCCCCGGGTACCGGCGTACCGGCCGGCACCCCCGCGGTGCCTGCCTGAGCCGAGGCTAAACCAGAACCCCGGGCCGGGCTAGACCTCCGCACCCGCTGGTCTGGTGCTCACTTCGCGTAGAGGGCCTCGACGTCGGCCTCGTGGTTCTTCATCACGACGTGGCGGCGCAGGGAGAGCTTCAGCGAGAGTTCGCCGTTCTCCTGGGTCCAGTCGGTGGGGAGGATGGAGAACTTCTTGATGCCCTCGGCCTTGGAGACGCTCGCGTTGGCCTCGTCGACGGCCTTCTGGACCTCGGCGATCAGGTCCGGGTCGTCGACCAGGGACGCGACGTCGGTGGGCTTGTCGCGCTGCGTGGCCCACGGGACGATCGTCTCCGGGTCGATGGTGACGAGGGCGGCGATGAAGGGCTTGCCGTCGCCGACTACCATGCACTGGCTGACCAGCGGGTGCAGCCGGATCTGGTCCTCCAGCACGGTCGGGGCGACGTTCTTGCCGCCGGCCGTCACCAGGATCTCCTTCTTCCGGCCGGTGATCTTGATGAACCCGTCGACGTCGAACTCGCCCAGGTCGCCGGTGTGGAACCAGCCGTCGGCGTCGATCGCCGCCGCGGTGGCCTCGTCGTTCTTCCAGTAGCCCTGCATCACCTGGCCGCCCTTGAACAGCAGCTCGCCGTCGTCCGCGACACCGACCGTCACACCAGGAAGCGGCCGGCCCACGGTGCCGATGCGGATGTCGCCGGGCAGGTTCACCGCGACCGCGGCGGTGGTCTCGGTCAGGCCGTAGCCCTCCAGCACCGGTACGCCGATGCCGCGGAAGAAGTGGCCGAGCCGGTCGCCGAGCGGGGCGCCGCCGGAGACGGCGTACTGCACCTTGCCGCCGAGGACGGCGCGCAGCTTGGCGTAGACCAGGCGGTCGAACACGGCGTGCTTCGCCTTCAGGCCCCAGCCGGGGCCGCCCTTGTCCAAAGCCTGCGAGTACGCGATCGCGGTCTCGGCGGCGGCGTCGAAGATCTTGCCCTTGCCCTCCGAGTGCGCCTTCTGGCTGGCGGAGTTGAACACCTTCTCGAACACCCGCGGCACGCTCAGGATGAACGTCGGCTTGAACTCGCCGAGGTCGGCGACCAGGTTCTTCACGTCGGCGCTGTGGCCGACCTTGACCATCTTCATCACACAGCCGACCTGGATGATCCGGGCGAACACGTGCGCGAGTGGCAGGAACAGCAGCGTGCTCGCGCCGGTGGTGTCGAACAGTTCGTCCAGGATCTTCACCGCCGGGCCGAGTTCGTCGATGAAGTTCGCGTGGGAGATCCGGCAGCCCTTGGGCCGGCCAGTCGTACCGGAGGTGTAGATCAGGGTCGCCACGTCGTTCGGGACTACCGCCGTACGGCGCTTGTCGAACTCGGCGTCGGTCACCTGCTGGCCGAGCACGGTCAGCTCCTCGACCGCACCAGCCTCGATCTGCCAGACCTCCTGCAGCGACGGGGCCTCGTTCCGGGCCGCCTCGACCACGGCGCCGTGAGCGGCGTTCTCGACGATCGCGACGACCGCTTCGGAGTCGGTCAGAATCCACTGCACCTGCGACGCCGACGACGTCTCGTAGATCGGCACGGTGACCGCGCCAATGCTCCAGATCGCGTAGTCGATCAGGGTCCACTCGTACCGGGTCGCGCTGAGCAGGGCGACCCGGTCGCCGTGCTTCACACCGGCCGCGATCAGGCCCTTCGCGACCCCGGTCACCTGGCGGGCGAACTCGGCCGCGGAGACGTCGAGCCAGCCGCCGGTTGCGCGGCGGCTGAACACGGCAGTGTCAGGATGAGAGGACGCGTTCGCCCAGACAGGGTCGCTCAGACTCCCGGTGGCGGGCTCTGTCACGGCAGGAACGGTGTACTCACGCATCCGCGTCTCCTCAGTCGGTCCCGAATTGTCGACTTCCGGCGCACGCTACAGTCACCTACCCGGAAGTAGCCAGGTTTATGTGACCCAAGGAACTAGTCATGCCCACGCTCGACATCAGCTGCGACGACCTGGTCGTCGCGGATCCAGCCTACGTCGCTGAGCGACTCGGTTCGGACACCCTGTGGCGCGAGTGGTGGCCCGACCTGACACTGACGCCGTCCGAGCGCCGCGGTCTCGAGGGCGTCCGCTGGGCCGTCACCGGCGCGGCCGTCGGTACGGCGGAATGGTGGCTCGAGCAGGTCCGCGATGGAGTGGTCGTGCACTGGTATTTGCGAGTGGACCCGACCAAACCGGTTCGCGGCCGGGCGCTCGCCAGGCTGAAGGAGAGCTATGTCGCGCAGTACCGGGACCACCTGTGGCGGTTCAAGGACGAGGTCGAGGCGGGCCGCGCCGCGGGCGAGCGCCGTACCGGATCCCATCCCGCGATAGTCTCCGGTGAGGACCTCACGGTCCGGCACGACCCGTCCCGGCAGCTAAGAGGTGAATCGATGGCGGAACAGACCACCTCGACCATCGTGGTGAACGCGACCCCCAAAGAGATCATGGCGGTGATCGCGGACTTCGCGGCGTACCCGGAGTGGGCCGACTCGATGCGGGAGACCGAGGTGCTGTCCACCGACGAGGCGGGCCGGCCGAAGCAGGTCCGGTTCAAGGTCGACGCCGGCGCGATCTCGGACCAGTACACGCTGGACTACGTCTGGTCCCGCAACGAGGTGACCTGGACGCTGGTCGAGGCCAAGATGGTGAAGGGGATGGACGGCGCCTATGTCTTGCGTGACCTGGGTGCGGAGGGGACTGAGGTGACGTACCGGCTGGCCGTGGACGTGGCGATCCCGATGATCGGGATGCTCAAGCGCAAAGCGGAGAAGGTCATCATCGAAACGGCCCTGAAGGGGCTCAAGAAGCGCGTCGAGTCCCTGAGCCAGTGACTCGGGTTCTGCTTTACACAGGTAAGGGCGGCGTAGGGAAGACGACCTCCGCCGCGGGCACCGCCACGCTCGCCGCGCTGCGCGGCCTGCGCACGCTGGTGCTGTCGACGGACGCCGCGCATTCGCTGTCGGACGCGTTCGACTCCGAGGTGGGCGGTGAGCCGACGGAGATCGACGACCTGCTGTTCGTCCAGCAGATCGACGCGCAGCGCCGGTTCGAGCGGTCCTGGGGTGACATCCAGTCGTACCTGCGGTCGGTGCTGCACATGGTCGGGGTCGACCCGATCGAGGCCGAGGAGCTGACCGTGCTGCCGGGCGCTGAGGAAGTACTCGCGCTGCTCGAAGTACGCGACCATGTCCGGTCCGGGCGCTGGGACGTGATCGTGGTGGACTGCGCGCCGACCGCGGAGACGCTGCGGCTGCTCGCGCTGCCCGAGGCGCTCAACTGGTACATGGATCGCATCTTCAACGCCGAGCGCAAGGTGATGCGGACGTTCCGGCCGTTCCTCAGCCGCGGGTCGAGCATCCCGATGCCTGACGACACTGTTTTCGACGCGCTCCGGCGGCTGCAGAGCGACCTGTCGGACATCCGCACGTTGCTGGCCGGGCCGGACGCGTCGGTGCGGCTGGTGCTGACGCCTGAGGCCGTTGTCGTGGCCGAGGCGCGGCGGTCGCTGACGCGGCTGTCGCTGTACGGCTACCGCGTGGACGGCGTAGTGGCGAACCGGGTGTTCCCAGCGGCGGGTGCTGACACGTGGCGGCGCCAGTGGGTCGCTGCGCAGCGCGGGATCCTCGAGGAGGTCGCGGACTCGTTCCGCCCGCTGCCGATCTGGGAGTCGCCGTACCGCGTCTGTGAGCCGGTGGGCGTGGAGGAGCTGGCCGCGTTCGCGGTGGAGATGTATGGAGGGGACGACCCCTTCGCGCGGGCGACGGACGAGACGTCGCTGTGGGTGGATCGGCACATCGACACCGATGGCCGCACGTACACGCTGACGATGCCGTTGCCGCTGGCATCTGCTGATGAGCTGGAGCTGGCGCGACACGGTGACGAGCTGATCATCACGGTCGGGTCGTATCGACGGGTGCTGCCGCTGCCGGCTGCTCTGGCGCGTGGAGTGGTCGCCGGTGCGCGGTTGGATGACGGGCGGCTGCAGGTGCGGTTCGCGCCGCGTGATCTGGCTCGTCCTGTCGTCCCCGACGTACCGAGTGGGAGTGGGCCGTTGGAGTCGGCGCAGGAGCTTGCGCAGGGGCTGACGGCTGAGTACCACGAGCAGCTGCGGCAGCAGTACGAGGCGGCGGGGGAGGCTGGTCGGTGAGCAAGGAGCCAGTCGGTTCCGTCGCCGAGGAGGCCGCCAAGCTGTTCGCCGTCCTCCAGCACGCCGCCGACACCACCAGAGGTACGACGCCGCCCGGCGAGTCCGAGGACGCCGTACCGGAGCATGAACACAAGCTGGGACCGGACTGTCAGTGGTGTCCGGTGTGTCAGCTGATCCACAAGGTGCGCAACACCAGCCCGGAGACGATCGAGCAGCTGTCGACGGCGGCGGCACACGTGCTCGGATCGGTGAGATCGTTGCTGGAGGCGGCCGCGGAGGCTGCCCGGCAGGCGCGGGAGGACGCAGCGTCGCGTTCCGACCAGGCGGAGGAACAGCCGAGCCGGTCCCGGGTGGACCGGATCGACGTGAGTGAGGACCCCGAACCATGGGACTGACCATCGGCATCGATGTCGGCGGGACCAAGATCGCGGCCGGCGTCGTCGGCCTGGACGGTGCGATCGGCGCCCGGACGCATCGCGACACCCCGGCCGACTCGGTCGACCAGACCGCGGCGGCGATCTGCGACGCGGCGGCCGAGCTGATCGCCGGGCACGACGTGGAGGCAGTCGGGATCGGCGCCGCCGGGTTCGTCTCGTCGGACCGATCGACGGTGCTGTTCGCGCCGAACCTGGCTTGGCGGGACGAGCCGCTCGGCGCCCGGGTGGCGGAGACGCTGAAGATCCCGGTCGTGGTGGAGAACGACGCCAACGCAGCGGCCTGGGGTGAGTTCGCCTTCGGTGCGGCGAAGGACGTCGAGCACATGGTCTGCGTCACGGTCGGCACCGGAATCGGCGGCGGGATCGTGATCGGCGGCGAGTTGCTGCGTGGTGCCCATGGTGTCGCGGCGGAGATCGGGCACATGCGCGTCGTACCTGGCGGGCATCGGTGTGGTTGTGGGGCGCGCGGGTGCTGGGAGCAGTACGCGTCCGGTACGGCGCTGGTGCGGGAAGGGCGCGCGCTCGCGGAGTCCGGCTCGCTCGCGGCCGCGCAGATGCTGGGTGTGTGCGGGATCACGGACCCGGCCGAGCTGACCGGGCCGATGATCACCCAGGCGGCCGCTGCCGGCGACCCATGCGCGGTCGAGCTGCTGGACGACCTCGGGCGCTGGCTGGGCGAAGGCCTGGCGAGTATCGCGACGCTGTTCGACCCGAGCACGATCGTGATCGGCGGAGGGGTGAGCGCGGCGAAGGACCTGCTGGTGAAGTCGGCCCAGGTCGCGTTCGAGAAGAACCTCCCGGCCAAGGCGAACCGGCCGCACCCCACCTTCGGCCTGGCCGAGCTGGGCAACGACGCCGGCATCATCGGCGCCGCCGACCTGGCCCGCCGCCCCGCCGCGGGGCAGCCTCAGTGAGGCGCCTTCCCGCAGTCGGTCCGGCCAAGCGGGATACTGGATGTAGTCCGGCGGGGGCTGGGGGTACGGCGAGGAGGGTCGTGCAGTGGCTCTGACGCAGGCTTTGACGATCGGGATCGACATCGGCGGGACCAAGGTCGCCGCCGGGGTGGTCGACCCGGAGGGCAACATCCTGGACCGGTTGCGCCGGGACACGCCGACGAAGGACCCGAAGGAGACCGAGGACGCGATCGCGGAGACGGTCCGCGACCTGGAGTCCCGGCACGACGTGATTGCCGTCGGCATCGGTGCAGCCGGGTTCGTCGACGGGACGCGGTCGTCGGTGCTGTTCGCTCCGCACCTCGCCTGGCGGCACGAGCCGCTGCGGGACGCGGTCGAGCGCCGGCTCGGCCTGCCGGTCGTGGTCGAGAACGACGCGAACGCGGCCGCGTGGTCGGAGTGGCGCTTCGGCGGCGGGCAGGGCGAGAGCCATCTTGTCTGTGTGACGCTCGGGACCGGCATCGGCGGGGCGATCCTCAACGACGGCGCGTTGCAGCGCGGGAAGTTCGGCATCGCGGGCGAGTTCGGGCACATGCAGGTCGTGCCTGGCGGGCATCGCTGCGAGTGCGGCAACCGTGGATGCTGGGAGCAGTACGCCTCGGGCAACGCGCTGACCCGGGAGGCGCGGGAGCTGGCGCTGTCCGGTTCGCCGGTGGCGCACAACCTGCTGCGCGCGGCGGGTGGTGATCCGCGCAAGATCAATGGGCCGATGGTGACGGAGCTGGCGAAGGACGGCGATCCGGTCGCGGTCGAGCTGCTCGAGGACGTCGGTCGCTGGCTAGGCATCGGTCTCGCCAATCTGGCCGCTGCGCTCGACCCCGGCACCTTCGTCATCGGTGGCGGTGTGTCGGACGCCGGCGAGCTGTTGCTGGCGCCGGCGCGGGAGGCCTTCAAGCGGACGTTGACCGGTCGCGGTTTCCGGCCCGAGGCGCGGATCGTTCGCGCCGTACTGGGTCCGGAAGCTGGTCTCGTCGGTGCTGCCGATCTGGCCCGGGAGGAGGCGACGTGGTTGCGTCGCGTCCGGGTCAAGACGACCGCGGTCACGGCCAAGACCGCAGCTGCCCGCAACCGGACCAACCGCCTCGAGCAACGAGCCGCCCGCAAGTCGGCCAGCCGTCGTACGGGCATGCGTACGGCGTCGCCGGACCCGATGCACGCTGAGAACCACGACCTATGAGTCCGACCCTCCGGGTGCTGTCGTACAACGTGCACCGGTGGGGTGATGACCGGGCGGCGCTGGCTCGGGTCGTACGGGCGTGTGCGCCGGACGTGATGTTGGTGCAGGAGGCGCCGACCTGGTGGGGGACGCAGCGGAAGCGGCGTGCGATGGCTTCGACTTTCGGGATGCACTACGTCGCCGCGTCCGCCCGGAACGCGATTCTCGTTGCCGAGGGCATCGAGATCATGAACCCGTTGCAGCGGCGGATCTGGCGTCCGTTCCTGCGGCGCCGGCTGCGGCTGATCGCGACTCAGCTCCCGGGCGGTGCGGTCGGCGGGCGCGTCACGCTGGGATCGTTCGAGCTGGCCTTGGTCGTCTGTCACCTCGGCCTGCACATCCGCGGTCGTCAGCATGAGCTCGAGCAAGTCCTCCGGGGCTGCCGTTCCTTCGGTACGCCGTACCTCCTGGTCGGGGACCTCAACGAAGAACCCGACGGTCCGATCTGGAAGCGGCTCGCCGAGGAAGGCCTCACCGACCTCGGCGCCGACGCCGGCTTCACCTTCAGCTCCGCCAACCCCCACAAGCGCATCGACGGCGCCCACCTCTCACCCGGCCTCGCGGGCCGTATCCTCGCCATCACAGCCACCAAAGAAGACCTGGCCGCCGCCTCGGACCATCTCCCGATGCTGATCGAGCTCAGTTCCTGAACTCCAGCAAGGGGTTGGTGACCACCTCACGCCAGCGGTCCCGGTGGCCGTTGGCGTGGAGGCGGTAGTAAAGGGTTTCGCGGCGCTCGGTGCCGGTGTGGCCGCCCATGTTGTGGCCGAGGAGGTAGTGCGCGAAGAGCACGCTGCCGGCCGGACCGGTGACCTGGACAGAGGAGCCGAGATCGACCTTCGGGTAGGGCCCGGGGTTCATCTCGTCGACGCGGGCGAGGGCGTCGGCGCCGTGCTCTGCGAGGTAGGCGCCGAGGCGGAGATGAGTGCCGGGCCAGACGTAGAGGTTGCCGTGGTCGAGTTCGTCCTGGCTGGTCAACCACAGCCCGGCGAGCACGGTGAACGTTCCTGGCCGACCGTCCGGAGCCATCGGCGTGATCCCGTCGACATGCGGTCCACCGGGGCGATGCGACCACGGCGGGATCGTCGTCGCGACCTGGGCGAAGTCCGGTTCCTCAAGGTCGCCAAGGACAAGCTGCCCGGCCAGCTCTCCGATGCCCGCGGCGCGATACAGCTCGAGCAGCGGATGCGAGCCGTCGAACCGCGGCCAGAGAAAGTGGAACCCGACGCCGGGTGCTGGTTCGTGTTCCAGCAGCTCCGCGACAGTACGACGTCCCGCCGCGATCTGCTCATCCGTCAGTACGCCGGGGACGACGACGTACCCCTGCTCCCGGAACTGTGCCCGCTGTCCATCGGTGATCATGCCGCCAGTCCACCAGCGGGTCCGCGGACCGGCAAACGAATTACCCCTTGCGGCGGTTGAGGAACGCGAGCATGGCTTCCTGCGCGGCGGGGGAGCCGAAGAGGCCGGCCGACAGCTCGGCCAGGTCCTTGCCTCGGGCATCGATATCAGCGAGGAGCTCCCGGTTGAGGAGCTTCTTGGTTTCGCGCAGGCCCTGGGGAACGCCCTTCAGCAGCGACTCGAGGACGGTGTCGACCGCGTTGTCGAGGTCGTAGCCGGGGACGGCGAGGGTGATCAGGCCAAGGCGCGCCGCCTCCAACCCGTCGAACCCGTTGCCGGTGAGGAAGGTGTAGGCCGCGGCCCGGTCGGTGAGCCGGGGGAGGACCGTCAGCGAGATGGTCGCCGCCGCCAGACCCAGCCGCACCTCGGTGAGCGCGAAGGTGGAATCCGCCGCCGCGATGCTGATGTCGGCCGCCGCGACGATCCCGATCCCGCCGGCGCGCACCGGCCCGGCGACACGGGCGACGACGGGCTTGGGATTGGCGACGATCGCGCGCTGGACGTCGACCATCCGCTGCGCCCCGACACCCATCCCGACGGTCGTCGCCTCGGACAGGTCGGCGCCCGAGCAGAACACATCCAGCGCCGACCGGATCACGATCACCCGTACGGCGTCATCCGCGCCCGCGCTTTCCAGCCGCGACAGCAGTTCACCGGTGAGCTGCTGCGAGAGCGCGTTCTTGTTGTGCGGCGAGTCGAGGGTGATGGTCGCCACGCCGTTGTCCGCGACCAGATGCACGAGTTCCGTCATAGCCACATCCAACACCGCCCAGCGCCGGAAAGGCTGTAACAAGCGGCACAGTCCGGATTGACATGCAAGTGTCCACTTGCCTATTGTCGAGGTGTGGGTGGTGATGTGTTCAAGGCGCTCGCCGACCCGACCCGGCGGAAGATTCTGGACGAGTTGACCGAGCGGGACGGGCAGACGTTGTTCGAGATCTGCGCGCGGCTGGCGATGAAGTACCAGCTCGCGTCCTCGCGCCAGGCGATCTCGCAGCATCTCGACGTACTCGAGGACGTCGGGCTGGTCGAGACGCGGCGCGAGGGCCGGTACAAGTTCCATCACCTCAACACCGCACCGCTCGAGCCCATCGTCGAGCGGTGGCTCAAACCACGATCCGGGAGGGAATCCGAATGAGAATCAACCTGACCAGCGTCATGGTCGACGACCAGGCCAAGGCGCTGCGCTTCTACACCGAGGTGCTCGGCTTCCAGAAGAAGAACGACATCCCGCTCGGCGAGGCCAGTTGGCTGACCGTCGTCTCGCCCGACGAGCCGGACGGCGTCGAGTTGGTCCTCGAGCCCAGCGAGCACCCCGCCGTCAAGCCGTTCAAGGAGGCGCTCGTTCGCGACGGCATCCCGTTCACCTCGTTCGCCGTCGACGATGTGGCGAAGGAGTACGAGCGCCTGACCGAGCTCGGCGTGCGCTTCACCCAGGCGCCGACGGCGATGGGCCCGGTGACCACCGCCGTACTGGACGACACTTGCGGCAACCTGATCCAGCTCGCCCAGATGAACGAGTAGCTACTTGGTTTCCGCGTACGACGGGGAGAGTTCGCGGGCCAGGTGCTCGATGAAGAGCCCGACGTCGGTGACGATTCCGCGGGCCTGGGACGAACCGCGGTCGGCCAGCTTGGTCACCGTGGCAGGGTTGATGTCGACACAGGTCAGCGGGATCGAGGACGGCAGGATGTTGCCGGTGGCAACCGAGTGCAGCATGGTCGCCGCCATCAGGCAGTAGCCGACACCGGTCAGCTCCGCCCGCATCGCCCGCTGGCCTTCGAGTACGTCGGTATAGACGTCAGGCAGCGGCCCGTCGTCGCGGACCGAACCCACCAGCACGAACGTCTTCCCGTTCTTGACCAGCGAGTGCATCACCCCCGAGGTGAGCACGCCCTGCTCCACCGCCGCCGCGATCGACCCGGCCTTGCGGATCGTGTTGATCGCCCGGATGTGGTGCTCGTGCCCGTGCTCGACTCCGCGACCGCGGGCCAGGTCGACGCCCAGCGACGTACCGTAAAGGGACGACTCGATGTCGTGGGTGGCCAGGGCGTTGCCGGCGAAGAGGACGTCGACGAAACCGGCCTCGACCAGCGCGACCATGGCCGGCGCGGCGCCGGTGTGGACGATGCCCGGGCCGCCGACCCAGAGCACCTTCAGCCCGTTCGCCTTCGCCTCGCGCATGCCGTCCGCGACCTGTTTGACCAGCACCCGCTGCGGCTTCTCGCTCGACACCTCCGACTCCATGAAGCCGAAGGACTCCTCGGTGTGCGCGACGATCGGCGGCGTGACCTTCACGCCCTGCGCGCTGGTGATGATCCGCATCCCGATCTTCACGTCGGACATCGGGATCGTCCGCACGGTCTCGCCCTCGACCAGCAGGCCGCAGTCCATCTCCGGATTCTGTACGGCGACCCAGCGGCCGCCGAGGCGGACACTCGTCGGGAGGTTCGTGGTCGAGTAGAACCCGTCCGGGAACACGCCGTCCTGGGACACCTCGGTGATCTCCGGCGTACCGGGGTCGACCAGGTTCGCGCCCTTGGTCTGGATCCGCATCAGCAGCCGCTGCAGCGATTCCTCGTCCTCCGCACCCACTGTCATCCGGACGGTCGACGGGTCGTCCTTGTCGTAGCCGAGGTCGAACTTGTCCAGCGTGTACTCGCCGCCGTACCCGCGGATGTCGTCCAGGACACGGGACAGCAGCCCGGAGTCCATCAGATGGCCGGTGATCTCGACGGTCTCGGTGACCTGCACGGACTACCTCCCTCGGCGTTCGTCGGATTGTCCGACGATCCGAACGCTATACCACCGCGCCGTCGTCTGGCGTGTCTTCCGGGGGAAGGCGGTCCTTCATCCGGATGACGAGGGTGAGGAAGCCGCCAATGAAGCCGGCCACGGCGATGGTGGTGATCCGGCCAGTGCCGAAGTCGAGGACGGCTGCGGCGATCAGCAGCAGCGGGCCGCCGATCAGTCCGAGCCAGGCGATCCGGCTGATCCAGTCCAGCCGGGGGCCGCGCGGTGGTTCCGGCGGCACGAAGTGGTCGTGTGGGTCGTCGGCACGCTTCTTCGGCGGCTTCTCCGGCTCTTCCTCATCGTCCGTGTCGTCGATGATCAGCCCGGCCGGTACGTCGATCAGCGGTTCGTACTTGTCGTCGACGTCCTCACTGACCGGCCACCGCGGCACCGGGGTGTCGCCGCCGTCGTGGCCGGGCGCCGACGGAGCGTTGAACTGCTCGACCAACGACTGCCACTCGGCATCCTCGGTACTCCGATCGATCACCGGCCGAGCACGCTCCACGGCGTCGCTGTCCACAAAGATCTCTTCGAACCCGGTCGCGATCCGAGCCCGCGCTTCTGCCTTGGCCGGCGCGGTCTCGGGCTTCGCCGCCTGCTCGGCCGGGGTCGCCTCGGGTGAACTCTCGGTGGGCTCGTCACCCGTTTGCTCGGCCGACGTCTCCGCCTCGGCCTCGGCGACCGCCTCGACGGCCTCGTCCTCTGGCTTCTTGCAGTACGCCGCGATGCCGGCGTCGGCGAGGGCGGTGAGGACTGGTTCGGCGACGAGCGGGTCGATGCCGCCGAGCGACGTATAGGCCGCGGCGGTGAGTCCGTTGTCACGCATCGGCCGCGACCCGTCGGATGAAGGCTGCGGAGTCCGCGAAGATGCGCGGTGCGTCGTTGTCCAGAGTTGCCACGTGATAGCTGTCCTCGAGCAGGGTCTCGGTAACGTCGCGGGACGAGATCGAGGCCAGTACGGTCAGCCCCGAGCTCGGCTCCACCACGTGATCGACAGTACTGCGGAACAACAGCACCGGCTGCGTCACCTTCGCCAGATCCTCCCGGGTGACCTTCCACAGCTGCGACAGCGAGAACAGCGCCTTCAGCGGCATCCGGTCGTACGCGCCCTCGTCGACACCAGGCTTCTTGATGTCGTTCGAGATGCCCGGGAACGACGGCACCACCCGTGACAGCACCGGCAGCAGCACCGACCGCTTGTCGTCGGTCCGCACCGACGGATTGATCAGGACCAGACCGGAAATGTCCGTCCCGTGCTCCTCGGCCAGCCGCAGCGTCAGGCAGCCGCCCATCGACAGCCCGGCGACGAACACCTTGTCGTGCTCCTTGCGCAACCGCTCCAGCTCGTTGTCCAGTACGGCGTACCACTCCGGCCAGGTGGTCTTGTTCATCTCCTGCCAGCTGGTCCCGTGCCCGGGCAACCGCGGTACGGCGACGCCGTACCCCTCGGCGGCCAGATGCTCGCCGAACGGGCGCATCGACTTCGGCGAACCGGTGAAGCCGTGGCTCAGCAAGACCCCGACGGCGGCGTTCTCCCCGGTCCCGGGACTGCGGAACTCCTCCGCATGGCCTTGCACTGGCACGGTCGACTCCTCGCCGATCGGATCCTCACCAAAGACAGGCACCAATGGTCGCATCTGGGCTTCATCCAGTCTGCATCCAGGTGACAACACGATGAGCAACACCCGCATTCCTGGCGGTGACATTGCCTGAGGGGGAAGCTGGAACGTAGTGTCCTGCCGACGGTGGGCGCCAGAGCTGTCGTTACCGCCGCAACCGGCGGACACTGGTGCCTGGTGAGTGGGTGCTGACAAGGGTCGGACGTGGCCGACGAGTGACGGAGGCAAGACGATGCTGTATCTGTTCCTCAGACGGTTCTTCGTCGGACCGTTGGTGAAGCTGCTCTTCCGTCCCAAGGTCAGCGGGCTGGAGCACATCCCCGACACCGGGCCGGCGCTGCTGGTCAGCAACCACCTCGCGTTCTGCGACTCGATCTTCCTGCCGGTCGCCGTACCGCGGCAGATCGTCTTCCCGGCCAAGTCGGAGTACTTCACCGCGCCCGGCCTGAAGGGGAAGCTGATCGCCACGTTCTTCCGGTCCGTCGGCCAGATCCCGATCGACCGGTCCGGCGGCCGCGCCTCGCTGGCCGCGCTCAACACCGGCCTGGACATCCTGAAGAAGGGCGAGCTGTTCGGGATCTACCCCGAGGGCACCCGCTCGCCCGACGGCCGGCTCTACAAGGGCAAGACCGGCGTCGCCCGGATGGCGATCGTGGCCGGCGTCCCGGTCATCCCGGTCGCGATGATCGACACCGAGAAGCTGCAGCCGCCGGGCACGCTCTGGCCGAACTGGTGGCACCGCGAGAAGGGCCGCCGGCTGCCGCGGCTGATCCGCCCGGGCGTCGCCTTCGGCAAGCCGCTGGACTTCTCCCGCTACGAGGGCATGGAGCGGGACCGGTTCGTGCTGCGGTCCGTCACCGACGAGATCATGTACGCGCTGATGGAGCTGTCCGGCCAGGAGTACGTCGACATGTACGCCGACAAGGCCAAGGAGCTGATCAAGGCCGGCGAGTCCGTCGACGAGCACCTCCGCCTGGGCGACACCAAGGCGAGCTGAGTCTTTTCCCGGTGCGGCCGGGTGAGGATGTCCGCATGGACAGCGACCTGAACGTGCTCGGCGAACCGCTGGAGGAGTGCGGCACCGACCCGGTCACCGGCTTCTACCGCGACGGCTGCTGCACAAGCGGCCCGGAGGACCTCGGCAGCCACACGGTCTGCGCGGTGATGACCGCGGAGTTCCTGACCCACCAGCAGTCAGTCGGCAACGACCTCGTCACCCCCCGCCCGGAGCTCCAGTTCCCCGGCCTGAAGCCAGGCGATCGCTGGTGCGTCGTCGCCATCCGCTGGCTCCAGGCCTACCACGACGGCGCCCCGGCCCCCGTCGTACTCGCGTCCACCCACGCCCGCACCCTCGACACCATTCCGCTGTCGGTGTTACGTGAGCACGCCGTCGACGTACCGCCCGACCTCAGCTCGATCACCTGATTCCGCCCGGTCGGGGAGAATCCTGGGGGCTATAACACGGCAGGAATCTCCCCAAGCCTGGCTAGACAGCGACCGCACATGTGGCGGAGCAGGCGTGGGGGTGGCCGGACCAGCCTCGGAGACGCAGGGCAGCAGCCACCTGTGCTGCGGCCACACATGGCTGGCTGACCAGTTGGTAGCCGAACCGCAGAGTCAGTTTGCCGCCGAGTGCGGCCGCGTTGTCACGACTCATGTCGCGCCATTGCGACAACGAGTCGGAGTGGCCGGCCCGCCCGTCGAGTTCGACGACGAGTCCGTAAGGCAGGTATTCGTTGTCCCGGTAGATGACGTGCCGTTGGCCTGACTCGACCCGGACCTGGCGACTGGCGGACGGCAGGCCGTGCCGGCGCTCGACTCGCCGGACGTAGACCTGTTCGAGGAACGACTGCACGCCGTCCGCCGCGTCCAGCAGGATCCGCCGAAGCTCCCGGCGCGCGGGCAAGTTGGTGAGCGAGTCGAGTTCGGTGAGCAGACGTTCGGGAGTAGTACGGCGTTGGCGGCAGGCGTCGAGTACGACGGCAGCCCGCCGTGAGACGTCCACAGCCGAGCTCGCGCTCATCAGTAGCGCGACTTCAAGCCGAACAATCGGCGGTTCACGAAACCCGTGGAGCTGGGCCGGCAGATCCCGATGTCGTGTGACAGCAATTCCCGTACGACGCCCGACGCGGCGCACATGGGGTACGGCCAGATAGATGACATCGGATCGCCACTCGCCATCCACGCCGTACCACCGCAAAGCCGTTTGACCGGTGAGAGCGGCTTCCGGCCCGTAAGCCAGCCAAGCGGCCCACACCTTCGTCTCCCACGGCAGCGGCCCGGTGAAGTCGACATACACGCCGCCGTACACACGTTGTATCTGCCGCGCCCTGCAGCGTCGTTGCAGGACCTCGTCCGTAATCCCATGCGCGAGCGCCTGAGTCCTGGTGAACGCGCCCGCCTGCCGCCTGCGCACGTCCACAAACTCTTCGCCCCGTCCTGCCACACATTCCTCCCGTCCACCGATCCGTCGCCACAGAACATGCACCAGCCCACCCCCCGATCCCGTCCCTCTTCATGCCCTGTGGACAGGCCGGGTTGGGGAGATTTGTGGCGCGTTTTCGGGGTACGAAACTCCCCAACCCGGCGGGCGGGCGGGTGAGACGGTGGAGGGGCCGGGTGGGGGCCTGGCCTAGAGTTGGGCCATGCAATTCGCGACGTTGAGTGCGGGGGAAGTGCCGGGTGTGCCGAGCTTGGAGGAGTTGCGGGCGCTGAAGCCGCTGCAGCAGCCGGAGTGGCCGGATTCCGGTGCGCTGGACCAGGTGATCTCCGAGCTGCGGACGCTGCCGCCGCTGGTGTTCGCCGGTGAGTGCGACGACCTGACCGCGAAGATCGGGGCGGTCGCGCGCGGTGAGGCGTTCATCCTGCAGGGCGGCGACTGCGCCGAGACGTTCGGCGGGGTGACCGCGGAGAACATCCGGGCGAAGCTGCGGGTGCTGCTGCAGATGGCCGTCGTACTCCAGTACGCCGCGAGTGTGCCGGTGGTGAAGGTGGGCCGGATCGCCGGGCAGTACGCGAAGCCGCGGAGCTCCGGCGAGGAGACGCGCGACGGTGTGACGCTGCCGTCGTACCGGGGTGACGCGGTGAACGGGCTGGACTTCACTCCCGAGGCGCGGATCCCGGACCCGCAGCGCCTGCGCGGCGTCTACAACGCGGCCGCCGCGACGCTGAACCTGACCCGCGCGTTCACCACCGGTGGGTACGCCGACCTGCACCAGGTGCACGCCTGGAACACCGACTTCGTGAAGTCGTCGCCGGTGGGGCAGGAGTACGAGCAGCTGGCCACCGAGATCGAGCGCGCGCTCGCCTTCATGCGGGCCTGCGGCGCCACCTCGGACGAGTTCAGGACGGTCGACTTCTACGCGTCGCACGAGGCGCTGATCCTGGAGTACGAGCACGCCCTGACCCGGATCGACTCGCGCACCGAGCAGCCGTACGACGTCTCCGGCCACCTGCTCTGGGTGGGGGAGCGGACCCGGCAGCTGGACGGCGCGCACGTCGAGTTCCTCGCATCGCTGACCAACCCGCTCGGGGTGAAGATCGGGCCGACCACGACCCCGGAGTACATCCGCGCGCTGATCGACAAGCTCAACCCGAAGGGCATCGAGGGCCGGCTGACCTTCATCACCCGGATGGGCGCGGGCAAGATCCGCGAGGCGCTGCCGCCGCTGCTGGAGGCTGTCCGCGACCACGGCTCGCCGATCGCGTGGGTGTGCGACCCGATGCACGGCAACACCTTCGAGACGCCGAACGGGTACAAGACGCGCAACTTCGAGGACGTCATGCACGAGGTGCAGGGCTTCTTCGACGCGCACGAGCAGGTCGGGACCTGGCCGGGCGGCATGCACATCGAGCTCACCGGCGACGACGTCACCGAGTGCCTCGGCGGCGGCGAGGAACTGGTCGCGGAGGACCTGGTCAACCGCTACGAGACCGCCTGCGACCCGCGGCTCAACCGGCACCAGTCGCTCGAGCTCGCCTTCCTGGTCGCCGAGCGCCTCCGCGGCGCCAAGGCATGATCTGGGTACGGCGCGGCATGAACCGGGGCGCGGCATGATCGACCTCAGGTCGGACACCGTCACGCGGCCGTCGGCCGGGATGCTGGCGGCGATGACGTCAGCTCCGGTCGGGGACGACGTGTACGGCGAAGACCCGACGGTCAACGCGCTGGAGGAGCGGGTCGCGGCCCTGCTCGGGCACGAGGCCGGGCTCTTCACCGTGACCGGTTCGCTCGCGAATATCCTCGGCGTACGGGCGCTCGTGGCTCCTGGCGGCGAGGTGCTCTGCGAGGCCAACGCGCACATCGCCCGGGCCGAGCTCGGCGCACACGCGGCCGCGAGCGGAGTCACATCGCGCACGTGGAGCGCCCCGGCCGGCCAGATCGACCTGGAGCAGATCCGTGCATTGATCGCGCCGGACCTCGGCCCGTACTTCGTGCAGACGGCGGCCGTCTCGGTCGAGAACACCCACAACTTCGGCGGCGGCGCGATCCAGCGGTCGTACGACGCTCTGGCGGACGAACTGGACGCCCGCGGCCTCCCGCTCCACCTGGACGGCGCCCGACTGTGGAACGCCTCGGTCGCCACCGGTCGGCCCGTCGCCGCCTACGCTTCCCGCGCGGCGGCCGCGAGCGTGTGCCTGTCGAAGGGCTTGGGTGCGCCGGTGGGTTCGGTGCTGGTCGGGTCGACTGAGCTGATCCGCGAGGCGCGGGTCTGGCGGAAGCGTCTCGGCGCGGGCTGGCGGCAGGCCGGCGTACTGGCAGCTGCAGGTCTCTACGCGCTCGAGCACAACATCGAGCGCCTGGCCGAAGACCACGCCAACGCCCGGCTGATCGCCGACGTACTGGCCGACGCCGCGCCCGGGTCAGTGAAGCCCGACCAGGTCGACACGAACATCGTCGTCGCGGACCTGTCGGCCACCGGCAAGTCCGTCGCTGAGGTCGTCGAGGCCGCCCGCGCCGCCGGCGTCCTCGTCGGCGGCGTAGGAGCCACCCAACTCCGCGTAGTAACCCACCTCGACGCCTCACCCACCGACTGCCGCACCGCAGCCGAAACCCTTGCCCGACTCCTGACTCACTAAAGCGGCCGCCACTCACCAGTCGGGCGGCGTGTTTCGAGCCTGTCTCTGTCCTCGGTCGCCGTCAGGGGACCGAGGCCGGCGAGATAAGGTGCAGCTGTCGGGTCGTTGTGTTTCGGGGAGAGCCGTGCGAGAGATCGTCGTGTTCAGCGGGAGTGCCCACACTGGTTTGGCGGAGAAGATTTGCGCCGATCTCGGCGTACCGCTCTCACCGGTCGAGATCCATCGTTTCAGCAACGACTGTCTGCAGGTTCAGTTGCAGGTGAACTGCCGGCAGCGGGACGTTTACATCGTGCAGCCGCTGGTGCCGCCGACGCAGGAGCACCTGATGGAGCTGCTGCTGATGATCGACGCCGCCCGCGGCGCTTCGGCGCAGCAGATCACCGCGGTGATGCCGCACTACGCGTACGCCCGTTCCGACAAGAAGGACGCCTCTCGTATCTCGATCGGCGGTCGCCTGGTCGCGGATCTGCTGGTCGCGGCGGGCGTCGACCGGGTGCTGACCATGGCGCTGCACGCCCCGCAGGTGCACGGCTTCTTCTCCGTCCCGGTCGACCATCTGACCGCGATCGGCGTACTCGCGGACCACTTCCGCGGCAAGGATCTCGCCGACACGGTCGTGGTCAGCCCCGACCTCGGCAACGCGAAGACCGCGACGCAGTTCGCCCGGCTGCTCGGTCTTCCGGTCGCGGCCGGCAGCAAGCAGCGGCTGGCCGACGACCGCGTGGTGATCGACGCCATCGTCGGCGACGTGGCCGGCCGACGAGCGATCATCCTCGACGACGAGATCGCCACCGGCGGCTCGATCATCGAACTGCTCGACCGCCTCAAGGAGCGCGGCTGCGTGCAAGCCGCCGTCGCCTGCACCCACGGCCTGTTCGCCGGCCGAGCCGTCGAGCGACTCCGCTCACACCCGTCCGTCACCGAGGTCATCAGCACCGACACAGTCCCACGCCCGCCCGGCTTCCCCGAACTCCAGGTCAGCTCCGTCTCCACCCTCTTCGCCGAAGCCATCAAGCGCATCCACGGCGGCGAATCAGTCAGCAGCCTCTTCGACGGCGTAGACCCCACCCACGCCCCACCCCAACCCAAACTCCCGTTCTAGTTGTACTGGGACCGACCCACGCGTGCTGACAGACGCTCAGAGGAACGTGGTGAGTTCCGCGATGTACTGCGGGCGGTTGTCTCGGCGGACCGAATGGCCCGCGCCGGCGATGTGTACGGCGCGGAACTCGCCGGCCGCCGCTTGGGCGCAGCGCTCCGCGTACTCGGCGGAGATCAGCGAGCCGCGTTCGGTGTCGCCATGGATCAGCAGTACCGGGCACGTTATCTCTGCCAGCAGGTCGGTCAGCGGGGCCGCGTCCTGAAACGGCAGATCGAACAGATGTGGGTCGAGTTGCGCCTTCGACACGGCCCAGGGCTCGAGCTCGTCGTCGGGCCAGCCGGGGTCCTCGGATCGGCCCGCTGCCATCCGTGACGGCAGATCGAGTGCCCGGAGATCCTCGAGCCAACCCGGTTGGGACCAGGATCGGTCCTGTTGGTCGCCAGTCGGAGCTCCAGTCGGCGGGTCCTCCAGCACCACCGCACGGACCAGGTCGGGCCTCGACGCGGCCAGGTAGGCGGCCGACATCGCGCCCATCGAGTGGCCGACCACGACCACCCCGCCGTCACGGGGCTGGCTCGACAGCACGAGGGCGGCATCGTCGCGCTGCGCGGTGTAGCGGAGAGGTTCCTCTGGAAGCCCGGACTCGCCGTGCCCGCGCGCATCGATCGCGAGCGCCCGAATCCCGGGCATCGCGCCGAGCAGTGGTTCCCAGCACTGCGCAGAGTCGGAGAAGCCGTGCAGGAAGGCGACCTCGGCCGCCGCCTCATCGGTCCGGTACCACGCCAGATGGGCCGTCCTGCCTCGTACGCCGAACATGGTTGCGGACAATAGCGCAATCCCGCGCGCGCCCAACAGCGGATTGCGTCTCTGCGTCTATCGTCTGCGGCATGCAATCTGTGTCTCCCCGGATGCGGGCGCTGCTCGGTGCCCTTGTCTGCGTCGTGGTTGCGGTGGTCTCCGCGCTGGCGGTCGACAGCCGGCTTGATCGGCACTGGGTTGTGCGTGGGATCACCCTGCTTCTTGCGTTGTGCTGCGCCGCGCTGCTCGCCGCTGACCAGAGCCGCCGGTTCCGTCAGATCATCACCGCGGTCGGCCTGTTGATGTTCGGCGTGGTCTTCCCGGTCAGCTCGACCACCTGGGCGACGCCGCCGGAGATCGACTTCGCCCTCGCTGTCGCCACCGATGCCAAGAACGCGGCCGCGCATGACGCCCGCAGTGCCGTCACCGTCCAGGACGTCAAAGCCGCCGCCGAAGCCCGAGGCGGTGCAGTCGGTTCCAGAGGCACATCCGAAGTCCGCGGCGCCGACGCCTTCCCGCTGATCGTCCGCGCCAACCCCGCCCAAGGCCGCCCGTGGGCCTGCGTCTCCTTCACCGGCCAAGAAGCCAAAGTCCGCGCCTGCTAGCTGCCACGGGTAGCAAGTTCTTCGGCTCGGTCCAGGGGGTTCCAGGTGATCGGCTGGCCGGCGAGTTGGGCCTCGACGACCTCCAGGCCGGCTTCCCAGCCTGCGGCTGCAGGTCCGGCGGCGTCGGGGTCGGTGAGTACGTTGGTGAAGACGAGCCGGCTGCCTTCCGCCGTACTGGTGATTTCCCAGGTCAGGATCTCGCCGGCCCACTCGTACTCGAGCACGTACGGCGCTTCGTTGCGCAGAATCCGGCCGTTCGGCGCGCCAGAGGGGTCGTCGGTCATGCCGTAGCGGCGCCGCTGCTCGTCGTCCTCGGTCCCGAAAACCGTCCCACGTCGACTGTCCACGCCGTCAATATAACCAAAGAGGCATATTAGAGTCCAGGTGGCGGGCAATCGATTTCTTGTCGACCAGGGGAGACCTAGGGTCGCGGGTATGACTCTTGGGAAGTTGTGCGGAATCAGTGCGATCCTCGATGTCGAGACGCGCTCCATCAGTGCGGAGAACCCGACCGGCGAGCCCGGTCAGGGCGGCCGGCGGACCGAGGGGACCGGGGCGAACGCGGCCCGGGACCTCGGCCAAGGCTGGAAGGTGTCGCCGTCGATCGAGATCGGCGCCGGGGAGACCGCCGTACTCGCGGACATCGCCGGATCCGGCTGCATCACCCACATCTGGCTCACCACGCATGTCGACCACTGGCGCCGGCTCGTGCTGCGCTCGTACTGGGACGGCGACGAGGCGCCCGCGATCGAGACGCCGGTCGGCGACTTCTTCTGCTCCGGCTGGGGCAAGTTCGCGCAGGTCAACTCGCTCCCGGTCGCGGTGAACCCGAACGGCGGCTTCAACAGCTACTGGGAGATGCCGTTCCAGTCACAGGCCAAGCTGACGCTCGAGAACACGCACGACGAACCGGTGATCGTGTACTTCCAGGTCGACTACTGGCTGGGCGCCGTACCGGAGCAGTCGGCCTACCTGCATGCGCAGTGGCGGCGGAGCAACCCGCTACAGGCCAAAACCGTGCACACCCTGCTCGACGGCGTGGAGGGCCCGGGCCATTACGTCGGCACGTACGTCGCGTGGGGCGTCAACAGCAGCGGTTGGTGGGGCGAGGGTGAGGTGAAGTTCTACGTCGACGGCGACGACGAGTTCCCGACCATCTGCGGCACCGGTACCGAGGACTACTTCGGCGGCGCCTGGAACTTCGATGTCCCGGGCGACGGCTACACCGAGTTCAGTACGCCGTACCTCGGCATGCCGCAGGTGATCCGGCCGGACGGTTTGTATGCGAGCCAGCAGCGGTTCGGCATGTACCGCTTCCACCTGCCCGACCCGATCCGCTTCCGCGAGAAGCTGCGAGTCGACGTACAAGCCCTCGGCTGGCGCTCGGGCGGCCGCTACCTCCCGCTCCAGGACGACATCGCCTCAACGGCCTTCTTCTACTCAGCCAAAACCAGCACGACCCGACCCGATGCCCCAAGCAACGAGTCCATGGAGATCTGCTGACCCACTCCGGCCACTCCACATCCGCTGAGGCTCGCACGGTGGCTTCACTCGGCGGGAGGTCGGGTCAGGGGATGGGGAGGGGGGTTTGGAGGGCGGCGTGGGTGAGGATGACCAGGGCTGAGGTCCAGGCGAGGGGGGCTTCGCCGGCGGGTTGGAGGTCGCGGTTGACCTTTTCGGGGAGGGCGCCGGTGCTGGTGCGGTAGTGGTTCAGCCAGGTGAGGAGGCTGGAGGCGGTGGCGCGGTCGCCGCGGGCGGCGGCGCTGAGGGCGAAGAGGGCGGTTTGTGGGGTCCAGGAGACGCCGTCGGTGCGCCAGTCCTCGCCGGGGGTGACACCGCCGTTCGGCTGGGTCAGGGCGGCGCGAGCGTTGTCGATCGCGTGGTCGACGTCGTCGCGGGGCGGAGCAAAGGGCGGGCCGAGAACCGTGACGATCGCATCGGCGCCGCCACCCAGGCCGATCGGCTCGAGCCCTGGTTCGAGGAAGCTCACCGCACGCGCCGGCGTCCGCGGAAAGTCCGGGCCGAACGACCGATCCGTTGCTGAGGACAACTTGTTCAGCGCGTCCTGCCATCGTGCGGCCTCGGCCGGACGATCGAGGTCATGAGCGATCGCGACGGCAGCTCGCAGACCGGTCAGCAGGGGAGCGATGGTGCCCAACGTCACCACACGTTCCGGCCGTTCCCAATAGTCGGGTGATCGTGCCGGGAGACCGTTGGGCCCGAGTTCGGCAACGATCTGGTCGGCGGATTCGCGGACCATTTCCCAGTATCTGCTCCCCGCATGGCAGAACCAGGTTGCCCAGAGCACCCATCCGGATCCGTCCAGCTGCGGCTCGCGTCCGTCCCGAACCAGCAAACCGTCGGACGAATAGCGTGCTTCCCATCGACCGCTGGAAGGCCTTATTTTGTTGAGGAAATCCAGCACGCGGCCGGCTTCGTCGAATTGACCGAGAGAGCAGCGCGCCGCAGCGACGAAGGACGCGTCGCGCGGCCAGACGAATCGCCACGGGCCGTCCGGGCCGGCCAGCGTCGCGCCGTTCGGGAGAGTCAACGCGTCGAGGTCCAGGACCGCTTGCCCGGCCAGGTCGTCCCCGCGTGAGACATTGCCGGGGGCAACGAGCAGCGGCTGCGGGTTGCGGGCCAGGTTGTTCGCCGTACCGGCCGCCAGAACCGCCAGCAGGACGGCGATCACGACGGCCGGGAACCGCCGGACCCGCCGTGCGCTGTCGTCCCGCATCTGCCGACCCTCCTACTGTGCGAGGTGCTGGACCTCGGCCTCGAACTTACGCCGCGGCGCCAGTTCGACCAGATACATCGCGGACAGCACCAGCGCCCCACCCACCAGCATCCGCCACGTCACGCTCTCGGAGCCGAACAGTACGGCGAACGCCGACGCGAACACCGGCTCCATCGTCATCGCGATCGCCGCCCGGGTCGGGGTGAGATGCGCCTGTGCCCAGGTCTGCACGATCAGGGCGAGCGCGCCCGAGACCAGTGCCATGTAGAAAACGCTGACCCAGTCGCCGCCGGTGCCCGGTATCGAGAAGCCGCCGGGGATCGCGCCGATCGCGCAGACCGCCGTGATGGTGATCATCTGCAACGACGAGAGGCCGAACGCGTTGGCCGAGGTCGACCAGGCGCCGAGGCCGATGATGTGCAACGCGTACAGGCCCGCCGAGGCGAGGGTGAGAAGTTCTCCCGGACCCATGCTGACGCCGCGCAGGGAGAGTACGCCGAGGCCGACGGTGGCGAGGATCACAGCCACCCAGGCCCAGCGGCCGATCTTGTGCCGGAGGATGACCGCGGCCAGCAGTGGCGTGAAGACGACGTACATGCCGGTGACGAAGCCGGAAACGCTCGCGGCGGTGTGCCGCAGGCCTTCGGTCTGCAGGAGCTGGGCGATGCCGTAGGTGATGCCGAGGGCAACGGCCCGGCCGCGGTCGAGCCGGCTCAGCCGGGCGATGGCCGGCGGGTGGACCAGGACGAGCGCGACCGAGGCGATCAGGAATCGCAACGCCAGGTAGTCGGCGACATCCATCCTGGTGAGCAGGTCCTTGGTCAGGAAGAACGTGGATCCCCATGCCGCCGCGACCGCGAGCAGGGCAACGACGGCAAGGCGCGGGTGATTCACGCGGCACAGCTAACCAGAAGCCTTGTCCTGCGGACAAAATCAGAGCACGGTGACGACGACCGTGGTGCCGGGCTGGGCCATCTTGCCGGACCCCGGGTTCTGGGCCGCGACGATGTTGAGGCCGAGGTTGAACGGCGCCTTCTCGACCCGCACCTTGAAGCCTGCTTCGGTGAGGATCTGCTGGGCCTCGTCGAGGGTCTTGCGTTTCACGTTCGGGACCTCACGCAGCGCCGGGCCCTTCGACACCACCAGCTGCACCTTGTCCTTGGCGAACAACGTGCCGGTGTTGGGGGTCTGGCTGATCACCTTGCCCTCGGCGATCTTCTCGTCGTACTGGTCCGTGCGGCCGACCACGAAGCCGAGATTACGCAGGGCCTCGCGTGCCTGGCGGTAGGTCTTGCCGGTCACGTCCGGGACCGCGATCGGCTTCTTTCCCTTGCTGACGGCGAAGTTGACCGCCGTACCGGGCTTCACAACTGCGTCGAACTTCGGGCTGAACGCGATCACCCGCCCAGCCGGCACGGTCTCGCTGTACTGCTCGTTGATCTGGCCGGTGATCAGCTTGATCGAGTCCAGCGCCCGCTTGGCGGCCTCGAGTTCCAGACCGGCCAGTTGCGGCACCCGATAGCGCTCAGGGCCCTTGGAAACGGTCAGATTGATCTCACCGTTCTTCCGGATCCGGTCTCCCGCAGAAGGGTCGGTCGCCATGACCTGCCCCTTCGGCACGTCCTCGGAGAAGTCCTGGTTGGCCAGGTTGGTCCGCAGCCCGGCCTTCTCAGCCTCCGCCGTTGCGTCCGCCGGCACCATCTTCACCAGGCTCGGCGTGGTGGTGTAGCGGTGGATGCCGTAGTACCAGGCCGCCGTACCGACGCCGATGGCAGCAGCCAGGACGAGGATCAGCGCGACCAGCCCGCGGCCCCTACGCTGGGGTGGCGCCTGCACCCGCGTCGCCGGTGCACCGGTCGGGCGCCCGTGTTCCACCGGTACGACGATCGTGTCGTGACGCAGCACGGCGTCTTCCGGGTCACCGCGCGTATAGCCGTCGTCGTACCCGCTGTCCTGGCGGATCTGCTGGATCGGAACGGTCAAGTCGCCAGTGAGCTCCGGGTCGTCCGGCAGCCCCTCCTCGAGCGCACTGCGCACCCGGTGGACCTGCCGGCTCAGCACCCGCGCATCCGCCGGCCGCAGGTCCCGGTCCCGAGCGGTCGCGCGCTGCACGAGTGCATCGACGTACGGCGGGATCGTCGGCTGCTCCAGCGACGGCGCCGGTACGTCGGCATGCACGTGTGCGTAGGCGACCTGGATCGGGGTGTCACCGGAGTGTGGCTTGTTCCCGGTCAGCATCTCGTACAGGAGGATGCCGGACGAGTACACGTCCGACCGGGCGTCCGCACTGCCGTCGGTGACCAGCTCAGGCGCCAGGTAGGACACCGTGCCCATCAGCAGACCCTGGGTCGCGGTGTTGCCGGTCGCACTGACCGCCCGGGCCAGACCGAAGTCCGCGACCTTCACCGCGCCGTTGTCGGAGATGAGCACGTTCTCCGGCTTGATGTCGCGGTGGACGATGCCAGCGTCGTGGGCCGCGGAGAGCGCGGACAGGATCGGCGCCAGCAGATCCAGCGCCCGGGCGGGGGAGAGCGGCGCCTGCTGCCGGATCACGTCCCGCAGCGTGCGGCCGGGCACGTACTCCATCGCCAGGAACAGCGTGCCGTTGTCGTCGCCCTGGTCGAAGACGGCCACCACGTTCGGGTGCGAGAGCCGCGCGGCGGCCCGGGCCTCGGCCACGAACCGGCGGGCGAACTGGGCGTCGTCGCCGAGCCCGTCGTGCATCACCTTGAGTGCGACGACGCGGTCCAGCCGCATGTCGAGGGCCTTGTAGACAGTGGCCATGCCGCCCTTGGCGACGCGTGCGCCCACGCGGTACCGTCCGTCGAGCACTCGCCCGACGAGGCGGTCGCTGACCTGCGTGTCCACGTCGTCCGTCACTTGCGGTGAGCCGCCTCTCGAAGCCGTCCTGCACTGAGAGTGTAGATAAGGGCTCAGTGCGACCGCGCCAGGCTCACCGCAGTCGGTGAGGCCTGCTCACTTGAGCGGGCTCCAGCCACGCTCCAGCTGCGCCTTGATCCGCAGTATGTTCTTCACGTAGAGCTTGGTGTCCGGGTACATCCCGTTGCGCTTCACACCGCCCAGGCCCTGGTAGTAGCCCGCTACAGCGGTCTGGAGCTCGGCGGCGCTGGTGAGCCGGTCCAGCAGCACCACACCGGCGGTGACGTTGTCCCGTGGCTTCAGCAGATCCAGATCGCGTCCGACGACGCTGGAGGCGAACCGGCCGGTCGACGGGATCACCTGCATCGCACCGACCGCGTTGGCGGGGGAGACCACCCGCTGCTTCCAGCCGGACTCCTGCCAGCTCACCGCGAGGGCCAGCTCCGGGTCGACGCCGTAATGCTTGGAGGTGGCGATGATGAGGTTGCGCATTTGTGCACGGGTAGGCAGCTTGCGGCTCTTCAGGATCGCGCGGTTCTGGTCCGCCTTGGCGACGACGTGGTCGGGGTAGGTGCGGCCGGCGAAGCTGTTGTTCTTCTTGGCCGGCGCCTTCGGCTTCGGCTTGGGCTTCGGGTGGAGCTTGACCGGCACCTGCAGCGGCTTGCCGGCGTAGATATGGTCGGTGGCACGGAGCCCGTTCGCCGCCAGCAGGTTCGCCTGTGAGCACTTGAAGCGCTTGGCGATCTTGGAGATCGTGTCGCCCTTTTTGACGATGTAGGTAACCCGGCCGAGCTGGGAGCGCTTGGTCGTCTGCTTGCCGCCTGGGACCTTCAGCGTCTCGCCGGCATAGATCGTGTTGCCGTTGCCGGGCAGGTTGTTCAGCGCGACCAGATTCCGCACGGTGGTGCCGTACTGGGTCGCGATCCGGCTCAGCGTGTCGCCGTTCTTCACCTTGTACTGGCCGAAGCCAGGCGAGCCGGCCGTGATGACGGCGGCGGTCAGAACCGGTACGGCGAGTCCGGTCAGAACCCGTACTACGGTCCGGCGTCGACTGGAGGTGCAGGCGTCATCCATCGATTCATCTCCCCGTGTGAACGTCTTTTGACCGTAAGTGCAGATACGGATGTGACAACAGGGGCTTATGGGGTGCTTGTTACGCCTGTAACTCAATGTTTACAATTTAAGGCTGAACTACAGGCATGTAGTTCACAAGCATTGATTGCTGACGGCAACCGATGTACTACAGAGTGGAATGGGCGAACCTGCTGCCCAGGAAGGGAACTCCGAGCTCCGGTACGACGCCGGTCCGGATGGTGTCGGCGATGATCCGCGCGGTGATCGGTGTGAGCAGCACGCCGTTGCGATAGTGACCAGTTGCCCAAAGCAACCCTTCGAGCCCGGACGGTCCGAGGATCGGCGCGTTGTCCGGCGTGGCCGGCCGCAACCCGGCGATCGACTCGACCAGCTCCAGCTCGTCGGTAATCGGCAGTACGGTCCGCGCGTCCCGCAACAGCGTGAACACGCCACCTGCAAGCACTCTGGTGTCGTAGCCGAGCTCCGAGCTGGTGGCGCCCACGACAAGCTCACCACCCGGCCGTGGTACGAGGTAGACGGAGAAGCCTCGCGCAGTCGCCCGCACCGTGTGCTGCAACGCCGGCCGGTAAGCCTCGGGCACACGCAGCCGAAGCACCTCACCCTTCACAGGACGCACAGGCGGCCGCAGCTCCTGCGGCACGCCCTCCAACTGCCCAGACCACGGCCCTGCTGCACCAACTACGTGCGCAGCCCGCACCGTGTCCCCGTTCTCCAGTTGTACGCCGACAGCCGTCGTACCGGAGGTGAGGATGCGGGAGACGCGCTGGCGGATCAGGGTGACCTTGGACAGCTCCACAGCGCGGAGGAGTGCGGTCACTGCCTGCCTGTTGTCGACGGAGTGGTCGCCGGGAACCCAGACACCTCCGGAGACGCCTGTGGCGAGGAGCGGTTCGCGTTTGCGGGCGTCGCGACCGGACAGCACCTCGACTTCCAAGCCGAGACGGCGCTGGTAGTCGGCGAGGCGACGGAGGGCGGCCGCGTCGTCGACGTCGTACGCGACTGACAGCGTCCCGGTCTGGTGGAGGCCGGCGGGCACTCCGGTGAGTTCCTCCAGCTCTGCTGCGAAGGAGGGCCACGCGGCGACACTGGCGAGGTTGAGGGCGAGCAGGTCGTCTTCGCCGTACTCGACCTCAGTGACCGGGGCGAGCATGCCGGCTGCGACCGCGGAGGTCTGGGTGCCAGGGGTCGGGTCGCATACCGTCACCTGGATACCGTCTGCAGCCAGCCGCCAGGCAATCGAAAGACCGATCAGCCCGGCGCCGACCACCACCACATCGGACGTGTGCTCAGGCATGCCGTCAGCCTACGTCCAGCGAAGCATGGCAGGCTTGGCGGTGTGACTGAGCACACCGAGCAGCTGGAAGACGCCCGTCTGTATCTATGCACTGATGCAAGGGAGAAGCAGGGCGACCTCGAGCAGTTGCTGGATGCTGCTCTGGGCGGTGGCGTGGACATCGTGCAGCTGCGGCAGAAGGAGATGGAGGCCGCGGACGAGCTGGCGGCGCTGGAGGTGTTCGCGGACGCCTGCAAGCGGCACGGCAAGCTGCTGGCGGTCAACGACCGTGCGGACATCGCGTTCGTCGCGGGAGCCGACGTACTGCACCTGGGCCAGCGGGACCTGCCAGTGCACGCAGCACGGGCTATCACCGGCCCAATGCCGATCATCGGCCGCTCCACGCACACGTTCAGCCAGGTGAACGCAGCAGTCACAGAGCAGGGCTCCGACTACTTCTGCGTCGGTCCGACCTGGGAGACGCCCACCAAGCCGGGCCGCCAGGCTGCGGGCCTCGAGCTCGTCTCGTACGCCGCCAGCCGGCCGCAGTCGAAGCCGTGGTTCGCCATCGGTGGCATCGACCTCGAGCGGCTGGACCAGGTCGTCGAAGCCGGAGCCACCCGCGTGGTCGTCGTACGGGCTATCACTGAGGCGGATGACCCGGCGGCCGCAGCGGCTGAGTTCAGTAGGCGGCTGCGGGGTGCTGGGTGATCAACAACCCGAAGGCCGCGCGGATCATCGCAGCAGTCGTGATCGCGATGCTGGTGATCACGCTGGCGGCCTCGCTGTTCGGATGCAGCGCGGCCAAGCCGAACAGTACTGATCCGGAGAGCGGCCTCACGATCGTGGCGGTGGCTGACCTGCCGAGTGAGGCGCAGCAGACGCTGAAGCTGATCGATCAGGGTGGTCCGTTCCCGTACAGCCGGGACGGTGTGGTGTTCGGCAACTTCGAGAAGATCCTGCCGAAGCAGGACCGCGGGTACTACCACGAGTACACCGTGAAGACGCCGGGCGAGAGCAATCGCGGCGCCCGGCGGATCGTGACCGGCAAGAATGGCGAGCGTTACTACACTGACGATCACTACAAGTCGTTCCGCCGGATCGCGGCGGACGGGGGTGCGACGGATGACTGACCTGCCCACGCTGCTGACCGAGGGCCTGCGCCCCGGCGTCTACCGCTGGCAGTCGGACCTGACTCCGGACGACGTACGACGTGATGTCGCCGACGCCGGCTGGGACTTCGTTCTGCTCGACACCACAGAGATCCACGACAAGACCGGCTTCCTGGACCTGTGTGCGACCGCCTTCGACCTGCCGCGCTGGTTCGGGCGCAACTGGGACGCGCTGGCCGACTCGCTGAGCGACCGCTCCACCGGTGAGCCCGAAATCGTCCTCTGGGAAGGGCTGCACCACCTGCTCGATCACGACCACGACACCGTCGACGTGGCGCTGCAGATCCTCGCCGAGGACACCACCAACTCCGGCCAGCTCCGCGTCCTCATCCGTGAACGCAGCGAGGCCGATACGCCGGACCTGCTCAGCTCACTGCCGGTCCTGTAGCCGCTCGGCCAGCGCGTCCAGGTCGGTGACGAACCACAGCGACCGTCCCCGGTTACTCTCCCGTACCCAGTCGCGCAGCGGCTTGCTGCCCGCCAGCTTCTCCGCGATGTCACCCACCACGGCCAGCCCCATCCGGTAGTTGACAAACTTCTGCGCGATCGCACCCGCGCGCCCGGTCCGCAGCTCGAAGAAATCGTCCCCCAGCTGCTCGGCGTCGACCGCGACCCACTCGGCCTGGTGCCCGTAGTGCGCGTCCGCGATGAGCTGCACGGCATCGCCGTCGTCCTGCACGCGGGCGTCACTCACGTACACCCGCACCCCTTCAACGTTCATGCACCAAAACTACCTTAAATATCCCTATCTGGCGATTTATAGGGAATTCTAAGGAATCGCACGTAGTCTAGGTGGCATGCCTCAGGAGCTGTACTCGGTCGAGCAGGTGGCGAACCGGCTCGGTCTGCATGTCCGCACGATCCGGAACTACGTGCGCGACGGCCGGCTGAAGGCGGTCCGGATCGGCAAGCAGTACCGGATCGCCCGCGAGGACCTGGAGGCATTCACCGGCACCAGCGCGGCCGCGCTCGAGGTGGACGAGACGGCCCGGAACGTGGAGGCGTCGAGCATCGTGCACATCGACGCGATCGACCGGGCCGGCGCGGACCGGATCAGCACGCACGTGATCGGTTCGCTCAATCAGAGCGGCGTCGGCCGGCTCCGGGTCGAGACCGTGTACGACGAGGATCGCGCCGTACTGAAGGTGATCATCCTCGGCGATCTGGCGCCGACGGCTGAGCTGCTCCGGCTGATCAACCTGATGACGTCGCCTTAGAGCTGGCGAGACGTCGCCGCGATCGCCAGATCCGCCAGAGCCTTGCGGGCCGTGCCATCAGCCAGGGGAGCGCGGTCGAGGGCGGCCAGGGCGTCCTCGGTGCGGTCGGTGATCAGGTCCTCGCAGGCCTGTACGGCGCGTGAGTCCTGCAGGATCTCGCGCAACAACTGGATCTCGTCGTCATCCAGATCGGGCCGCCCGAACAGCCGGTCGAACTCGGCCAGCTGCACCTCCGATGCGTGGTCGACGGCGTACGCGATCAGCACCGTCCGCTTGCCTTCACGCAGATCGTCACCCGCCGGCTTCCCGGTCAGCGCCGGGTCGCCGAACACCCCGAGCAGGTCGTCGCGCAACTGGAACGCCTCACCCAAAGGCAGTCCGTACGCCGACAACGCCTCGATCAGACGCTGATCCCCACCACCCAGCGCCGCCCCGACGTGCAGTGGCCGCTCGACCGTGTACGTCGCCGACTTGTACCGCAGGACCCGCAAGGCCTGATCCATGTCCGACTCGCCGCTGGCCTGGGCGACCAGGTCCAAGTACTGCCCGGCCGTCACCTCGACTCGTACGGCGTCGAAGAACCTTGCCGCGCGGGCCAGCGCGGCAGCGTCGAAGCCCGACGTGTGCAGCATCTCGTCTGCCCAGATCAGGCACAGATCGCCGAGCAGGATGGCCGCTCCGATGCCGAAGCGCTCCGCATCGCCGCCGACCCCGGAAGTCTGCGACCGGGCTCGCTGCAGGGCCTCGAAGCGCCGATGCGCGGCCGGTGCACCCCGTCGTACGTCGGAGGAATCCATCACGTCGTCGTGTACCAGCGCGCTGACGTGCAGCATCTCCAGGCTGGCCGCGGCCTTCAGGATCGGCTGTGCCGGATCACCGCCGGCGGCCCGGAAACCCCAATAGCAGAAGGAAGGCCGCAGTCGCTTGCCGCCGCTGGTCGCGTCCCGCGCGGCCTGCACCTGCTCGGCCAGCTCCGGCCCGATCGCCTCGAGTCGCTGTTGCTGCAGATCCAGGAAGCCGGTCAGCGCCCGCTGTACCTCGGCCGGGATGTCCACGTCGCCATACACGCCTCGGAGCGTAACCGGTGGGCGCGCGTGCACCGACGGCCCGGGTAACCTATCGCCATGGCCCACGGTCTTCCTTCGACGCTTTCCGGCGGTACGCCCACGATCCGCGATCTGCTGGCGACCGGTGGCCGCTCCTTCTCGTTCGAATTCTTCCCACCGAAGACGCCGGAGGCCGAGGAGGTGCTGTGGCGATCGATCCGCGAGATCGAGCAGCTCCGGCCCACCTTCGTCTCGATCACGTACGGCGCCGGCGGCACCACCCGGGACGGCACGATCCGGGTCACCGAGCGGGTGGCGCAGGACACCTCGCTCACACCGCTCGGCCACCTCACCTGTGTCGCGCACTCGCGGGACGAGTTGCGCTCGGTGATCGGTGCGTACGCCGGAGCGGGCGTACGGAACATGCTGGCGCTGCGCGGCGACCCGCCGGGGGGCCCGAACCAGCCGTGGGTCGCGCACCCCGACGGGCTCAACCACGCGGTCGAGCTGGTCGAGCTGATCCGCTCGCTCGGCGACTTCTGCGTCGGGGTCGCGGCGTTCCCGGACAAGCATCCGGAGGCGGCGTCGCTGGAGGCCGATGCGCAGGTGCTCGCCGCCAAGGCGGCCGCCGGTGCGGACTACGCGATCACCCAGATGTTCTTCGGCGCGGACGACTACTTCCGGCTGGTCGAGCGGGCGGGCCAGCTGGGCTGCGACATCCCGGTGCTGCCGGGCATCATGCCGGTCACCAACATCAAGCAGATCCAGCGGATGGCGGAGCTGACCGGGATGGCGCTGCCGGCCGCGGTCACCGACCGGCTGCTCGCGGTCGAGGACGACCCCGGCGCGGTCCGGGCGGTCGGCATCGAGATCGCGACCGAGCTGTGCGAGCGCCTGCTGGCGGGCGGCGCGCCGGGCATCCACTTCATCACCCTGAACAGGTCCACCGCGACCCGTCAGGTCTACCTCAACCTCCAGTCGGCCGTCGTCTCCTGACCCAGTCGGCCGTCGTCCAGTGACCCGGTCTGCCGTCGTCCCGTGACCCGGTCCGCCGTCGTATCCTGACTCGGTGGCTGATCCGTCGGACCTTTTGATCGACCGTACGCTCGTCCTGCTCCGGCACTCGAAGGCGGTGCAGGACGAGTCGATGCCCGACTTCGAGCGCCCGCTCGCCGACCGCGGCCGGGCCGACGCCGCCGCGGCCGGCCGCTATCTCGTTGCCCAGGGCATCGACGCGGACCTGGTCCTGTGCTCACCGTCGCAGCGCACCCGCGAGACCTGGCGGTTCGCCGCCGAGGCCGGGGCGGCCGCGACCGACGTCTGGTACGACCGGCGCATCTACAACGCCGACGCCGATGAGCTCCTCGACGTCATCCACGAGGCGCCGACCGAGGCCCGCACTGTGATCCTGGTCGGCCACGGCCCCGGCGTACCGTGGCTCGCCGACGAGCTCGCCCTCGACGGCACCAGCCCGGAGCGGGTCGAACTCAGCCAGAAATACCCGACCTCCGGCCTCGCCGTCCTCCACCTGAGCTGCCGCTGGTCCGACCTCGGCCCGGACGACGCCGACCTGATCTCGTTCGTCGTCCCTCGCGGCTAGCGGCTCTACATACTTTTAAGGCAGCCAGTGGGTGGTGCTGTTGACGGTGACCAGTCGCTGAGTTGCCCGGGTCAGGACGACGTACAGGGCTCGTACGCCGCCGAGGGTATCGCTGACGATGCGGTCCGGCTCGACCACGACGACAGCGTCGTACTCGAGACCCTTCGACTCCAGGGGGCTGACCGCGACCACGCGGGGGTCGCCGAGCTCGCCGAGGACCGCGTCGATCCCGGGCCGTAGCTTCGGCGGCACGATCACGCCGACCGTGCCCTCGACCAGCTGGAGCAGCTCCGCGGCCGCGTCACCGGCGGCTTCGGAGACCTTGCCGTCGTCGAAGACTCGGTGCTCCGGTTCCACGCCAGTACGACGTACTGCGTCGGGCAGATCGGCGTCGGGCAGAGTCCGGCGGATCACCTCTCCGGCGAACTGGTAGATCTCGGCCGAGTTCCGGTAGTTGGTCGACAGCCGGAACGAGTGCCGCTGCAGGTGCGACAGCATCGAGTCCATCGCCGCACGGGCCTCGTCCGGGTCGGGCCACGAGCTCTGCGCGGGGTCGCCGACGATCGTCCAGCTCGCCTGCGGGCCGCGCCGAGTCACCATCCGCCACTGCATGGGGGAGAGGTCCTGCGCCTCGTCCACCAGGACGTGCGCGTACTCCTCCGGCTCCTCGGCCTCTCTGGCAGCCACAGCCCGGGCCCGGCGCTCAGATGTGGTGAGCACTTCGTTGACCCCGTCCGACAGGCCCTCCAGCCAGTCGAACTCTTCGTCCTTGGTCTCCGCGACCGGTGCGCGTCCCAGCAACGTGCTCAGCTCGTCCAGCAGGGCTACGTCTGCAATGGTGAACTCGTCTGTACTGCGGATCGCGTTGGCGAGCGCATCAATCTCTGTCGGAGTCAGGTCGTTGCGGGCCCACCGCTGCAACCGGCGTGGGTCACCGAGCCAGCGCAGTACGGACTCTGGGGTCAGCACCGGCCACCACTGGCTGAAGAATGTCCTGAACGCAGGTGTCTCGGTCACCTGGTCGCCGAAGGCTTCACGGTCTCCGTAGACGCCGTTGCGCAGGTCGTCGGGGAACCGCTGCCACAGCGCAGCGACCAGACCCTTGCGGGCTTCGGCAGCCGCTCTGTTGCGTGCCGTCCGCCGCAGCGCGTTCCGTCGTACGTTGTCCAGCTGGTTGGCGTCCAGCTCGACGGTGGCGCCGCCGACGAAGATCCGCAAAGTGCTGGGGGCGGTGGGCACGCGGTCGCGGGCAGCACGCGACAGTACGCCGCGCATCCGCAGTGAGCCCTTGATCGCGGCTACGTCGGCTTCGTCGACCGCGGTGGCCTTGACGCCGTCCACCAGCTCGCCGACCGCCTTCAGCGACACGGTGTTCTCGCCAAGGCTCGGCAGGACGCGCTCGATGTAGGCCATGAAGGCAGCGGACGGCCCGACGACCAGTACGCCGCCGCGCTCGAACCGCCGGCGGTCGCTGTAGAGCAGGTACGCCGCGCGGTGCAGCGCGACCACTGTCTTGCCAGTGCCGGGTCCACCGCCGATGACGGTGACACCGCGGGCCGGCGCCCGGATCGCCTTGTCCTGCTCGGCCTGGATGGTGGCGACGATGTCCCGCATCGTGTGACCGCGTGCCCGCGACAGGGACGCCATCAGCGCGCCCTCACCCATCACCGGGAGGTCCTCGGGTGCCCGCTCCGGCGCGAGCAGGTCGTCCTCGAGCCCGACGATCCGCGGTCCCTTGTTCCGCAGCACCCGCCGCCGTACGACGTTCAGCCGGTCGGTGGAGGTGGCGCGGTAGAAAGGCTCAGCGGCCGGGGCACGCCAGTCGATCACCAGCGGTTCGTACTCCGCGTCCCGGACACCGATCCGGCCGACGTACAGCTTCTCCAGGTCGGCTGCGCTCGCCGCGGCCTCCGTGTCGTCGCCGTGGTCGGAGTCGAGCCGGCCGAAGACCAGGCCCTCGTGCTCGGCGTCCAGCTCGGCGATCCGGCGGGCGGCGGCGAACACCAGCACGTCCCGCTCGTACAGACCGGTCTGCTCCTCCTCACGGACCCGGCCGACGTTCTGCGCCTGCCCGCGTTGGTGCCCTTCGACCGCGATCCGGGACGCCGACCGGGCAGCCTCCGCGACCCGGTCGTAGACCCGGTCGATGTGTTGCTGCTCGGCCGCCAGCTCAGCCCGCTCGACATTCTCGTGATCGGCCGATTTGGGGGATTGATCCACCGAGGTCCTCTCTACTGCCGGGCACCTATCCCGACATGGAACACATGAACGATCAATCCTACGTGGGACGGCAACCTGGACCCCAGCGGGTCTCAGGCTTTCCCGATGGCATCCGCCACTATTGCGGCGCCCAGCGTGGTGGCAGGTACGCCGGAACCCGGGTGAGCGCCCGCACCGACGCAGTACAGGCCCTTCACCGGCGAGACGTTGGCCGCCCGGCGCCGGGCCGTGCGATAGCCCTCCCACGCGACCCCGGCCCACCAGGACTGTGAGGTCTGCCGCGACACGACCTTGTCGCGGACGTGCAGCCCACGCGCCACCAGCAGGTCCAGTACGTCGTCCGTCGGGTAGCCGTGCACGAGCACCGACCACGCCTGGTGCCCAGCCGGTGCCTGACCACCCGTCCGTACGACGACTGTCGGCGTACCGTGCAGGACAGTCTCGAACGGCAGCACCGGCACTGGCTCCCGCAGCCCCAGATGTACGACGTACGCCGCTTGGGCCTGGTGTGTCGACAGCGCTCGCTTGCGCACCTTCTTGGCTGCCGGGTCGTCCACCAGCTGCCCGAAGAGGTCACGCGGGTCGATGTCGCTCACCACGATGTCCGCTGGGAGCTCAGCCCCATCAGCCAGCCGTACACCCGTCACAGCGCCCTGCGTTGTGGTGACAGCGACCACCTCGGCACCAGTGCGCACATCGACCTTCCGCTCGCTCGCCCGCTGCGCCAACGCGTCCGCGAGTACGCCGAACCCGCCCTCTATGGTCCAGCGGCCGAAGGTGCGCTCCAGGTATGACCAGACGCCGACGTACCCGGGTGTGAGCTTGGCTTCCGAGCCGCCCTGCGCTGCGAAGTACCGCAGTACGGCGCGAGCGCGCTCGTCGTCCAGCTGGCGCTGGGCTACCCGCTCCAGCGACTGCCAGGGCTTGAGCGCTCGTATGGCGCTCAACGGCAGCTTGTCCTGCAGCGGCGGCTCCAGCGACGTCTTGCGCAGTACCTGCCACGTCTCGCCGTAGGCATCGACCAGATCGGTCCATTGCTTGGCCACTGTGTCGCTGGCGAGGTCTGTCCAGGCTTCGAGTTGCGCACCGCGGTCGGAAATGGGCAGGTCGAGCACCGAGCCGTCTCCGAACATGTGCCGGCGTGGTTCGGTCACCGGCTCGAGCTGGACCAGGCTCTCGATCGGGCGACCGCTCTTCCGGAACAGGTCGCGCAGCGCGGCCGGCAGCGTCGTACTTGCTGCTCCTGCGTCCCAGCTGAACCCGTCTGCCTCCACGCGGCCCAGCACGCCGCCCAGGCGCCCGTCGCGTTCGCAGATGGTGACCTGGTGGCCGAGCTTGGCCAGCCGGACGGCACTGGCGAGACCGGCGAGACCGGCCCCGACGACAACTACGCGAGCCATCAGACGGCACTGCTCCCGGTCGCAGGGCCGGTCCGTTTCTCCCGCCACGCCTTGAACCGCTGGTAGCCGCGCCGGATGAACCGGAAGGCGACGTACACCCCGATCAGGCCGAGCAGCAGCAGGACCGCGGCGATGATGAGCGCGACCTCCGGGTGGAACGCGGCCAGCGACACCACGCCGGCGACCGCGATGTCCTCACCGGACGAGGCGGCGATGTTGGTGACCGGCTCGGGGGAGGTGTTGATCGCCAGCCGGAGGCTGGACTTGACCGCGTGTGAAAGCAGCGCGACGACGCCACCGATGGTCGCGATCACGGCCTGGTTCAGCGTGCTCGCCTCGCCGGACAGCAGGGCGGCGACGATCGCGCCGACGGTCGGCCGGATGACGGTCGAGATCGCGTCCCAGGCGGAGTCGACGTACGGGATCTTGTCGGCGACGAACTCGAACGCGAACAGGACACCAGCGGCGATCAACACGCCGTTGCTGGTCAACGCGGTGGGTACGTCGTCGGCACCGGCGAACCGGCCGAGCAGGCCCAGGATCAGCACGCAGGCGTACGCGTTGATGCCACTCGCCCAGCCCGTTGTGAACGCCAACGGCAACGCTTCCATCGTCCTGCTCCTCAGTTCCCAGCTGCTGTCAGTATTGAACCGATGATGGCGAGTTTTGGTTAGCCGTTGACATGTGCGCCGACTCGACCCAGAGTGATGCCAGTCTTGGTGACCGGCATCCGCCTCGTCGGGTTCAGGAGAACAACATGCGTCGTCGTCCGAAGATTCTCGCCGCACTGGCGGCGGTAGCGCTGCCCATGGCCGTATCCGGCGTGTCGTCCGGAGGCCCACCTGCCGTCGCGGCGACCCCTGGGCCGTCCGCCACGGTCGCATCGGCTTTCAGCGATGCTGCCGCGAAGTACGGCGTACCGGAGTCCGTGCTGCTGGCTGTGTCGTACGCCGAAAGCCGCTGGGACGACCATCAAGGTGCGTCCAGCACGGACGGCGGCTACGGCCCGATGCACCTCACTGCTGTCGACCCCACCACGGTGGTCGACCTGTCCGGTGAGCGCAAGATCGCCAAAGCCTCGTCGCTGCGCACGCTGTACAAGGCGTCCGACCTGACCGGGCTCGATCCTGTTGCCCTGCGCAATGACCCCACTGCGAACATCGCCGGTGGTGCCGCACTGCTGGCGTCGTACCAGAGGTCGCTTGGCCTTCCTGCTGGTGCCGAGACGTCTCCCGCATCCTGGTACGGCGCAGTGGCGTCGTACGCGGAGGCTTCGGACCGCGTGGGCGCAGCGGAGTTCGCCGACGACGTTTACTCGATCATGGCGCAGGGTGCCGCCCGTACGACGAACACCGGGCAGCAGGTTGTGATGCCGGCCGTCGCCGTCACGCCGGACAAGACGCAGGTCTCGAAGCTGGCGCTGCCGGCCGGCGTCAAGGCTTCGAGCTCTGGTGTGGAGTGCCCGCCGACCCTGGGGTGTGAGTGGCTGCCGGCGCCGTACGAGGAGTTCGGTGCCGGTGACTACGGCAACCACGACCTGGCGAACCGGCCGAAGACCGGCAAGATCGACTACATCATCATTCACGACACCGAGGGCACCTGGCCGGGTGTGCTCAACCTGGTGCAGGACCCGACGTACGTGAGCTGGCAGTACACCATGCGCTCGTCCGACGGGCACATCTGGCAGCACGTCAAGGCCAACGACGTCGCCTGGCACGCCGGCAACTGGTACGTGAACATGCACAGCATCGGCATCGAGCACGAGGGCTTCGCCGCGACTGGTGCGACCTGGTACACCGAGTCGCTCTACCGCAACTCGGCCAAGCTGGTGCGCTACCTGGCCGCCAAGAACGACATCCCGCTCGACCGGGCCCACATCATCGGCCACGACCAGGTACCGGGCACCATCCCGAGCACGGTCCGCGGCATGCACTGGGACCCGGGACCGTACTGGGACTGGGAGCACTACTTCGACCTGCTCGGTGCACCGATCTACGGCCACTCGGTCTTCCCGGTGCGTAAGGGCTCGATCGTGACGATCAAGCCGGGCTTCAGCGACAACGTCCAGGTCATCACCAACTGCACCGGTGCCGGCACCACCTGCACCCCCCAGGGCACCAACTTCGTCTACCTGCGTCAGGCGCCTGACGACGCCGCTCCGCTGGTCAAGGACCTCGGCCTGCACCCGGACGGCACCGACAGCACCACTGTGGTCTCTGACATCGGTGCACGAGCTGCGGCTGGTTCGCAGTACGTCGTAGCGGACGTGCAAGGGGATTGGGTCGGGGTCTGGTACCTCGGAGCGCTGGCGTGGTTCAAGAGCCCGGCGTCGGCACCGGATGCCTTCGCCAAGCCGGGTCTGGTGGTGAAGCTCAAGGCGGACAAGACGTCGGCGCCGGTGTATGGGCGTGCGTACCCGGAGCAGTCGGCGTACCCGGCGGGTATCCCGTACCAGACCGTCACGCCGCTGCAGTACACGATCGGCGACGGCCAGGCGTACCCGGTGGGTGACGCGTCGATCGAGACGGACTACTACCGAGCCGTCACCTTCGCCACCGAACCCCCGGCCGACCACGTCCAGGTCCTCGGCACGGACCGCTACTACCAGATCTGGTTCGGCCACCGCATGGCCTACGTCCGAGCAGCCGACGTAGACCTGAAGCCGGCCTTCTAGAACCGGCCTTCTAGAACTGCCTGCGACCGACGAAGCCGTCCAGCCTGGTGCTGGACGGCTTCGTCGTACTTGTTGCTGTCGGTGAGCTGATCAGTTGACGGTGGTCGGGGTGCCGTTGGTGAGTTTGAGGAGTTCGGCGTAGGTGGTGGGGAAGACCGAGTGGGGGATGCCGGCGGCTGCCCAGATGACGTCGTACTGCTCGAGGGCGGTGTCGACGTACGTCGGGACCGGGTGCGGGTGGCCGACCGGGGCGACGCCGCCGATCGACTGGCCGGTGTGCTCCTTGACGAACTCCGGGGTGGCGCGGCGCAGCTTGCTGATGCCGAGCTCGGCGGCGACCTTGGCGGTGTCGACCCGGTGGGCGCCGGAGGTCAGGATCAGTACCGGGGCGCCGTCGCCGTCGAAGATCAGGCTGTTCGCGATCGCGCCGACCTCGCAGCCCAGCTCGGCGGCCGCGGCCGCCGCAGTCGGGACCGCGTCGTCCAGGATCACGATCTCACCGGTGGACCCGGCCGCCTGGAGCGCGTCGGCCACCCGTTGCACGTTGGGATGATGATTGCTCACCCTCGGCAGCTTATGCGGCGTGTCACGTGGATTTGAGCTCAGCTGCCCCGAAGGACACGTTGAAGCGGTCGCACCAGATCGCGACGCTTTGGAAGTCGTCGAGGCGCACTTCTTTGGGGATCGGGTAGTTCTGGCTGCCGTGATTGCCTTTCAGGCCTCCCAGGCTGCGGTATCGACCGTCGTCGAACACATGCCAGCCGTTCTTGCCGACGATCACCGGGGCGTCGCTGAGCCAGACCTTGAGGTCGGGGCCGTCGGAGGTGTCGAGGTTCTCCAGGCGGAGGATGCGGGAGCCGTCCGGGAGTCGCAGTACGGCGACTGTGCCGGAGGTCTCGTGTTCGTGCGTGATCAGCTTCCCGGTGAGGAGGATTTCCGGGGCCGTTGGCCGGTGACTTGACGGGGCTCCGGAAATTGTCGGTGGCGTCGTCGACGATGAATTCGTGGAGATCGGAACGGCGCTGGGTAGCGCTTCGTCGACGACTTTGTCGGTGAAGAGCCGCCACGGCTGGAAGAGCGGCAACGCGACCGCCAGGACCACGACGGCACCAGCCGCCGCGGCGATCAGTGCCGCCCGCCAACGCTTCCGCATCGCTTCCCCTTCCGCCTGTACGACGCACGCCGGTCTTGTCCTGACACCAGTGTGGGCGGCGGATGGCGTACGTGGGGACGCGCCGGGCTTACGGCCCGTTGACGATTCCCACCCGGCGGCGATAGTCTTCGAGTGTTCGAACAGATGTTCGATTACCTCCGGCCCGGCTTCGTCGGGAGGCCGGCCAGGGGTGATCCGGACAGCTGGACGGCTCCGGTGTGGAGTTGCGGCCGCATCGGAAACCGGTGGTTCCGGCGGGCCGGGCACCGAGGTGGAACTCGACCCCCACCTCGTGTCCACCCGCCGGACCGCCGACCGGGCCGTCGATCAGGGGCAGTTCGTACACAGGAGGCGATGGAGCATGTGGGAGTTCGACGAGGCCGTCGAGGTACGCACGGACGTCGAGAACGGCGTCGACACCCCGGCCCAGTTCCTGTGGCGCGGACGCCTCTGGCGTGTCTGCTCCGTCCAGGCCCACTGGACCGAAACCGCCGCCTGGTGGGAACGCGGCACCATCGGCCGCGGCCTGAGCACCGCCGTTGCTCCAGTCGGCGTGGACGCCGCGGCTGTCGGCGGTAGTCCCGCGGCGGTCGGCGTACTGGATGCGGATTGGGGCCCACGACGCGCGGTGTACCGGGTGGAGGCGGGGTGCGGCCGGCAGGGGCGGCGCGAGCTGTTCGATCTCGCGCACGACCCGGACTCCGGTCGCTGGCAACTGGAAAGGGTGATGGACCGATGACAGTTTCACCGGTGTCGCCGGCGGCTGCCGGAGCGGCCAGCCGGGAGCTCTCCCGGGCGCGGGCCGCGCTCGCGGAAGCCGTGGAGACGAGCGATCACCTGATCCGTTACTCGAGCGCTCACATCGCAGCCCTCCGGGTCGCGGCGGCGGTCCTCGCCGTTCGGGCTCGCCCGGTTCGCTCGGGCCCGCGCCGCCGGGTGCAGCGCAACGCCTGGGTCCTGCTCGCCGAGGTCGCTCCCGAGTTCGGTGAATGGGCCACCTTCTTCGCCGCCGGCGCCGCCCAGCGCGCCGCCGCCGAAGCCGGCCTCGAACGCGCCGTCAGCACGCGCGAAGCCGACGACCTCATCCGCGCCGTCGAAACCTTCTACACCCAGGTCGAAGCCAGTCTCCGGCTCTCCACCACCCCGGTCCTCACCGCCACCACCGACCCCCAATCAGTCCTCTCCCAACCCTGGATGCAAGCCAGCTGAACCAGCACTCCACCCGGTCCACTCGACTGGCGCGGGAAACTTCGATCGGATGGCGGATGAGTCGGAGAGATGCAACGGCGCCGGCTTCGAACCCATCGAACTGATCGACCCGAAACCTACCAACCCGGCTAGCTTGGTCGGGTTGGGCTTTAGGGTCTTCTTGTGAGCGATCTTCCTGTTCTCGACGCCGAGGATCAGCGGGTGCTGGGGAGTCTGCTGGAGAAGCAGACGACGGTGCCGGCGTCGTACCCGTTGACTGCCAACGCGCTGCGGACTGCCTGCAATCAGACGAGTAATCGGGAGCCCGTGGTCGAGTACGACCAGGGGACGGTGGAGCGGATCGCGCGGTCGCTCAAGGAGCGGGAGTTGGTGCGGACCGTGTGGGCCGGCGCGGGCCAGCGGACGCTGAAGTACCACCAGACCCTTGATGAGCGGCTCGGGCTCGAGCCTGACGAGCGGGCGCTTCTGACTGTCCTCCTCCTTCGGGGCGCACAGTCGCCCGGTGAGCTGCGGACCCGCGCCGAGCGACTGCATGCGTTCGCCGATCGTGGCGACGTCGAGGCTTGCCTGCGCAAGATGGCGGCGCGGCCTGAGCCACTGGTGCGCGAGCTCGAACGTCGCCCCGGTCAGCATGACCGGCGCTGGATCCACCTCCTCGGGCCGGTGCCGGAGCAGGCCGCGCCGGTCGCCGCCGAGACGGTCGACCGGGACGTGGTGATTGCCGACGGGCCGGATGCGCGTGACGCTCGGGTGCGTTCGGCGTACGACGCTGTCGCCACGGCGTACGCCGATCAGCTGCTGGACGAGCTGGACGGGCTGCCGTTCGAGACCTGGCTGCTGGATCGGGTGCTCGCTCACGCCGGCGGACGGCCGGTGGTGGAGGTCGGCTCAGGTCCCGGACACGTCACCGCTTACCTGGCCGCCGGCGGCGCTGACGCCACCGGGATCGACCTCTCTCCCGAGATGGTGGCCGAGGCGCGGCGGCGCTTCCCTGACGGGAACTTCGAGGTCGGGGACCTTCGGCGGCTGGGCCGACCGCTCACGAGCTCCGGGTGGGCCGCGGTCCTAGGGTGGTACTCCCTGATTCACCTAGCGGCCGCCGAGCTTCCCAACGCGGTCGCGGCGCTGGTGCGCCCGCTCGATCCCGGCGGCTGGCTCGTCCTCGCCCTGCACGCCGGGACCGAAGTCCGTCACCGCGACGAGCTCTTCGGCCACGAAGTCAACCTCGACTTCGTGCTGCACGACCCCGCCTTCGTTGTCGGAGTCGTCGAGGCAGCCGGCCTCGTCGACATCGAGTGGTACCTCCGCGGCCCCATCCCCGCCAGACAAGAAACCACCCAACGCCTCTACGTCGTCGCCCGCACCACCTCCTGAGCCCGCCTGGCACAGGAACTTGTGGGTCGGCACAGGCTATTGCCTGTGCCAGCCCTCGCGTTGGTGTGTCAGGCCCCGTGTTGGTGTGTCAGGTCTCGCGTTGGTGTGCCAGCCGGTCGGCAACCGAGCGGGAAACCTGGTGGACAGCGGTTTTCGGGGTGGCTTAGCGTTTCTGTTGGCAGCCGTATGTCGGAAGGACCAGAGGAGATTGCGCTCTGCGCTGACGCTGCCCGGTCCGATTTACAACCGACTCTCGAAAGCGGTGCTCATCCGTGACGCACGCATTCATTGACCTTCAGCCGCCGGTGATCGCGGCGAACGACCTCAGCAAGAGCTACACCTTCCACAAGCAGCAAGCCGGTCTCGGCGGCGCGATCAGGAGCCTCGTACGGCGTACCTACGAGACCCGGCTCGCGGTCGACAAGATCAGCTTCACCATCAATCGCGGCGAGGTCGTCGGCCTGCTCGGCCCGAACGGCGCCGGCAAGACCACCACGCTGAAGATGCTCTCCGGCCTCCTGTACGTCACGTCCGGCGAGCTGGAGGTCCTCGGCTTCACCCCGTCGGATCGCAAACACGACTATCTGCGGCGCATCGCGCTCGTGATGGGGCAGAAGACGATGCTCTGGTGGGACGTCCCCGCGATGGAAAGTCTCCTGCTGCACAAGGAGATGTACGGCCTCACGACGAAGGAGTTCGAAAGCAACGTCGCCGAGCTCGCCGAGCTGCTCGAGGTCCAGGACCTGCTGAACGTCCAGGTGCGCAAGGTCTCCCTCGGCGAGCGGATGAAACTCGAGCTGATGGCGGCGCTCGTCCACGGTCCGGAGATCCTGTTCCTCGACGAGCCGACGATCGGCCTCGACGTGGTCGCGAAGGCGCGCGTACGGACGTTCCTTGCCGAGGTCAACAGGCTCCGCGGCACCACGATCCTCGTCACCAGTCACGACATGGACGACATCGAGGCGCTCTGCTCGCGCGTCATGATCATCGATCACGGGCGCCTGCAGTACGACGGAAGCCTGGAACAGCTCGTGCACACGGCTCGCCCACGCAAGCTCGTACGGGCGACGTACGCGACGAACGTCGACGGCGGTCGCCTCGCCAAGCTCGAGGGCGTGACCGCGGTCGACAGCGCCGATCAGACGATCAAGCTCGAGGTGGACCGCGAGCGGGCCGGCGACGTGCTCGAGCAGCTGACGCGGATCGGTCCGCTGGTCGACCTCGACGTGGCGGATGCCGACATCGAAGAGATCATGCGCGACCTCTTCCAGCGCCGCAGTACGTTGGGGGACGCGTGATGGACACAGTCGTGCGTAACCTCCGGGTGCTGCGCCGGATGACCGCGGCGCAGATCGTCCAGCAGTCCATCTATCGCGGTGCGTGGATCATCTTCATGGCGGCCAACATCTGCGTGCCGATCATCTCGCTGCTCATCTGGCGGACCGCGATCGCGAACGGCGCGCAACTCCCGATCGACGATCGGTACGTCACCAGCTACTTCGTGGTGCTCAGCTTCGTCACGATGGCGACGTCGTCGTGGTTGACGGGCTTCCTGGCCAACGACATCAGGCTCGGCAAACTCTCCAGCTGGATGGTACGTCCGGCGTCGCTGCTGCTGACCTTCGTCGCCAACAACGTGGCGGAGAAGTTCCTGAAGCTGTTCGCGCTGGTGCCGATGATCGGCGTGCTGTGGTGGATCTTCCGCGACTCGATGAACCTCCCGGCCGGCCCGGACCGCTGGGCGGTGTTCGCGGTCAGCCTCGTGCTCGGGGCGATCCTGGTGTTCACCATCGACATCCTGATCGCATCGCTCGCGTTCTGGATGGACGATGTCACCGCGCTGGCGCAGGCCCGGGTGCTCATCGCGAGTGTCCTGTCCGGTGCGGTCGTGCCGCTCGCGCTGATGCCGGACTGGTCGCGCGGCTTCGTCGACAATCAGCCGTTCAGGTACACGGTGTCGTTCCCGGTAGAGATCGTCGCCGGCGGCTTGTCGGGCCAGGAACTCCTGGTGGGCTTGGGGATTCAGGCGGCGTACGTGTTCGTGTTCGGGATCCTCGCGCGTCTCGTCTGGGCGGTCGGGATCCGGGCGTACTCGGCGGTGGGCGCATGAGTGAGATCCGTACGTACGCCGACAATCGGCAGCCGCTCGACCGGAACTGGCTGCACAAGCAGTGGCGCCACCTCCGGCTGTGGCGGCGGTTTCTCTTGCAGGCGGTGGTCCGCGAGACGCATTACCGCGCGCACTTCGCCACCACGTTGCTCGTGGGCCTGGTCCAGCTCGGGCTCGGCATCGTGCCGATCCTGCTGCTGTTCGGCTTCACCCAGGAGGTGCACGGCTGGTCGCGAGCGGAGGTGATCACGCTCGTCGGGGCGTACCAGATCATCACCGGCCTGATGGCGGCCTTCGTCGCGCCCAACTTGCAGCGGATGACGGAGTACATCGCCGAGGGCGAGTTGGACGGCGTGCTGCTGCGGCCGGTGTCGAGCCAGCTCTACCTGACGCTGCGGTGGATCAACGTCGCGGAGCTCAGCAACGTCGCCAGCGGCATCGCCGTACTGGTGATCGGCCTCGTGCAGTCGGGTGCCAGCCCGAATGTGCCGCAGCTTCTGCAGGCTTTCGTACTCGCGGTCTGCGGGCTGGCGCTGCTTTCCACTGTGTGGAGTGCGATGTCGTTCCTCGCGTTCTGGCTGCAGTCGGTGAACCCGATCGGGTTCATCTACCTCAACCTGGTCGAAGCGGGCCGGTATCCGCTGGTGTTCTTCCCGGTGCCGGTGCGGGCGTTCCTGACGTTCGCATTCCCGGTGGCATTCGCGACGACGTACCCAGTGCAGGCGCTCGCGGGCGACCTCGGCTGGACGCCGGTCGCCGGCGGGATCGCGCTGTCGGTGGTCGCGGTCACGCTGGTCCGGATGCTGTGGCGGCGCGGGTTGCGGTCGTACGCGAGCGCGAGCTCCTAGCCCTTGGCGTAGATCTCGGCTGCGTGGGACTCGAATTCCAGGCTGACTACCGGCTCGTCTCCGACGACCCAGGCATCGTGGCCCGGCTCGATGATGTAGGCGACGCCCGGGACCACCCGCGCCTTGGAGCCGTCGTCGTGGACGACCTCCATCTCGCCGGTGAGGATGGTGCCGATGTGCCGGACCTGGCAGGAGTCGCCGCCGACGACGGGGCGGATGCACTCCGACCAGCGCCAGCCGGGCTGGAAGGTGATCCGGGCGACGCTGGCGCCCGGCAGCTTGACCACGTCGACGCTCGTCTTGTCCGGCGTACGGCGCTCATCGGGCTCGTCGAAGGATTTGCTGTGGATGGTCATGGGGTTCCCTCCCTGGTCGGTGTTTCTCCCCTTTCTTCAGACGATCGCGCGACCGGCCTTCTGTGCACAAGCTCCGGGGCTTAACACCCTCTTACGGAATCCGGTATGGCCGGGGAAGTAGGGTGTGGCGCAGGTGGGGCTGGTGCATCGGGGTTGCTAGGAGAGGGTTATGACGATGGTCGATCGGCGGCGGCGGTCCGTGCGGACGGCGCTGGTGGCCGAGGCTCTGCGGGTCGCGTTGGCGGCGCGGGCGCGGATCGATCCCGGAGCCGGGTTGGACATCGTCGACCTCGGCGGCGGCACCGGTGGGTTCGCCGTACCGCTGGCGGTGGAGGGGCACCGGGTGACCGTCGTCGACCCGAGTCCGGACGCGCTGGCGTCGCTGGAGCGGCGGGCGCGTGACGAGGGTGTGAGCGAGTTGGTTCGCGGTGTGCAGGGCGATGCCGCCGAGCTTCCCGGTCTCGCGGGGGAGTCGAGTGCGGACGCCGTACTGTGCCATGGGGTGCTCGAGGTCGTCGACGATCCGGTGCAGGCGTTGCACGCGATGGGTTCGGTACTGCGTGAGGGCGGCGTACTGAGCCTGCTTGTTGCCCAGCGCAACGCGGTCGTCCTGGCGCGGGCGCTGGCCGGTCACCTGAACGATGCGCGGGTCGCCTTGCAGGACCCGGACGGGCGCTGGGGTGCGTCGGATCCGATGCCGCGGCGGTTCGACGAGTCCGGCATCCGGGCGCAGCTGGCCGATGCCGGCTTCATGGTCCACACCGTGCACGGCGTACGTACGTTCGCCGACCTGGTGCCGTCGGCCTTCGTCGACTCCGAGCCTGGTGCGGCCGAGTCGCTGGCCGAACTCGAGCGCGCTGCCAGCCAGCACCCCGCCTTCCGCGCCATCGCCACCCAGCTCCACATCCTCGCCACCCGCTGACGTTTGTCCGTACGGCGTGGCGTCGGTCACACCGCGGCCCACTCGACGGCGCGTGGATAAGGGGTGAGCCTGGGCGACGCAGGGTGACGAGCTGGTGACGCGCGACCTGGGTGGTTGAGGATGTCGGCCGAGGGTGGTTGGACAAGACCCAGAGGTGGTTGGTGAGGGCTGGGCGCGCGGGCGACACGCTGGTTTGCCTGGTTTGAGCGGCGAGAATCGGGGCAGTTGCCGGACCGTGACGCGCTGGACAGGCGGTCAGGGTTTCGTGTGGGGCATGGTCGGCCTAGACTGGAGACGGCCTATCGAGATCGCGCTCATCATGGAGGGATCGACGGTGCCCCTCTCGGAAGAAGAGCAGCGCCAGTTCGAGCAGCTCGAACGTGCCCTTGCTGCGGAAGACCCCAAGTTCGTCTCCGCCATGCGAGGGACCAATGTGCGCTTGTACTACAAGCGCCGGGCAGTGCTTGCCGGCGTTGGATTTGTGCTGGGCATCGTTGTCCTGATGGCCGGCGCGATCATCCCCAACACCATCATCGGAGTCATCGGCTTCGTGATGATGGTGGCCTGTCTCTACATCGCAGCGCTGAGCATGAAGCGGATCAGCAACGCCGGGGATTCCGACGACATTCCGCCGCCGCCACCGCCGACCAAGCGGCACCGGACCAAGCACGACTCGTCCGGCAGCTTCATGGAGCGGATGGAAGACCGCTGGCGCCGCCGACGGGACGAAGACCTCTGACGGTACGGCGCGCCTGACGCGCGACCGTCCAGCGAACCACACTCGCACCCTGGCGGGGCGGGTGTGGTTCCTTGTTTCTCTCCCCGCCCTCACACACGTACCCATGCGGCCAGCTCGGTCGGCGTGGGGGCACTGGGAGTGGCCCGGCCGCCTGTGGGGGCGGCCGGGTGGTCGGCGTGCTAGTTGGCGGGGCGGCGGCGGAGGAGTAGGGCTCTCAGGCGGGCTAGGAGGAGGTCGAACTCGTCCAGGAGGTCTGAGGCTTCGGTGCTGCCGCGGTTGAGGTACCAGCGCCACGACGGTGGCAGCAGGCGGGCTCGCCAGCGGCGGAGTTGAGGGGCCCGGGTCCACAGTGACTTGCGTACGGCGGCGGCGTCGGCGCGCAGGTCGATGGTCAGATCCCCGGCCCCGGCGTACCGGAGCTTCTCGATGCCGCGCGCCAGCCGGAGCGCCGCGGGATGCGTCTCCGCGGGCAGCTTCGTCAGCAGCCAGTCACCGGCCTGGCGTGGGGTCGAGATATCGGACCAGTCCAGCCCGAGGTCGCGCGACGTATCGCGGATCTCCGCCCACAGCCCTTCGGCGGCGACCCGGCTCGGCGGACGGGCGAAGCGGCGACGGCGGGTCAGCGACCGGATCAGCCAGGGGATGCAGATCAGCAGCAGAACCCCGAGGACCAGGCCGATCGTCTTGCCGCCACCGTTGGTGAACCAGTTGCCGCCGTCAACGATCGCGACGCCGCTGTTCTCCGGCGTGTTGCGGTCGGTGTTCGGCTTCTCGATGCCCGGGTCCTCGCCCTGGCCCGGCGTAGTCGGCGCGGTGCTCGGCGCCGTCGTCGTGTTGGTCGGGTCCGGGGTCGAGGGGACGGTCCAGTTCGGCGTGCTGGCCACGCGGGCGGCCGGGGTCGGCTCGAAGCGGACCCAGCCGACGCCCTGGAAGTACAGCTCCGGCCACGCGTGCATGTCGTGCATCCGGACCGTGTACTCGCCGTCCTTGCCGGACTGACCGGGCAGGAACCCGATGCCGACTCGGGACGGGATGCCGAGGATGCGGGCCATCAGCGCCATCCCGGTGGCGAACTGCTCGCAGTACCCGGTCTTGTTGTTCAGCAGGAAGTCCTCCAACGCCGCCATCCCGCTGCCGCGGGCGGTCTCGGTGCTGTAGGTGAACTCACCCGAGCTGCGGAACCAGTTCTGAATCAGCACGGCCGCCTCGAACTTGTTGCCCTTGGCATCGGCCGTGACCTGGTTGGTCAGCTGCTTGATCGCCTCCGGAGTCCGGCGCGGAACGCGGCTGGTGTACTGGTCCGGTTCGCTGGAGCCGGCGGCGTTGTGCAGCTGGCTGGGCGTCGGCTGCACGTCGTACGACGTCAGGCTGTACTTCTTGCCGCCGACCACCTGGCCGTTCGACGACACCACGTCGAGCGCGCCGGCGTCGTACCGCCAATCGCGCTTCAGGGAGATCGAGCGCAGCGGGTACGGCGCCGGGACGAACTGGGACCGGAAGCTCCGGCTGACGTCGATCTCCATCTTGCTCTGCGGCACCTTGCTCAGGTCGCCGTTGAATCCGGGTGGTGGGGCCAGGTCGCCGCTGATCTTGCGGCCTTCCGCCCGTGGCGCGATCCGCCAGGTGTTGCCGTCGAAGAGGTCGAGCGCGGTGAGGCGCAGGTAGCTGCCGCCGGCCGGGCCGCCCTTGTAGGTCAGCGCGACCACGTTGTCGCCGCGTTTCAGGTTCTTGCCCATGTCGAGCATCGGGTCGGTCGACGAGATGGACGCGCCGATGCCGCTGCCGGGTCCGCTGCCCGCGAGGCCGTTGCCGATGACACCTTCCGGCAGCGCCGGCAGCAACGTCGGCAACAGTAGGGCGAGCGCGACGACGCTCAAGCCGATCCGGCGGCCGGCCTGACCGAGCGCGGAGGCCTCCACCGGCTCGGTCGCGTCGAGGTGCGACACACCGGAGATGCGGCGGCCCCAGCGGCTGAGCCTGCTCCGGCCCTCGGCCGACAGCAGGATGATGTATCCAAGCGCCGGCGGAACGAAAAGCAGCGCCGGCAGCCCGCCGTGCACTGTCGCGGCCGGCACGGTGTACATGACCAGCAGCAGCAACCCGGACCAAGCGGCCTGCTTCAGCTGTACGGCGATCACGTGGATCAGCAGGCCGGTCGCGGCGATCACCGACGCGGCGAACAAGGTCAGATGCGAGTCCGGTGGCAGTGGCGCGCTGAACCGATTGATCGAATCCATCGCGTTGACCATCTGCTGGTTGAACTCCAGCGCGGTCGCCTTCACCGGGATGAGGCCGAACTTCAGCGTGTCCCGCAGGAAGAAGAACGAGATCAGCTCGACCAGCACGATCAGCTGGACGAACGGCTGAACGATCCGCGGGGTGCGCAGGTTCTGCAGCAATACGCCGGTCCCGGTGACCGCGGCGCACAGGAACGCACTGATGAACAGGAACGGCCCGGAGAACACCGGAGTCAGCACGAGCGACCCAAGCACGGTCGCTCCCCAGGCCGCGAGAGAGATCCTGGCGTGACCCGTCATGCGATCCTTCCGCTCCGCAGTCCAAGGCCGGACCACACTGTGGGGAGGTGATCACCGCGCCGGACTCTGGCGACTCGCCAGCCGTTTCGGCGTAGTTCGTTCTCGGTAGCGTCCGCAGCGGTGGTCAGCCGTGCCGCCTTCTCGGTCGCCTCCGCGCCGACCGCCCAGCTGGCCGCGTCGAGCAGCAGCGCGACACCGATCGCCTGGCTGGTCCGCCAGCGGTTCAGCGAGGTGATGTCGTCGGTGCCCAGCGCGCCGACGATGGCGATCACCAGGCTTGGCTCCTGCGCGTGCCGGTCGACTGTCAGCAGCGGAGCGATTTCGGCGTACTTGTGCTCTTCTACAGTCGCGCACTCGGTCAGCAGCTGCTGAGTGGTGAGCGGCTGATGTACGGCGGCCGACGTACGGTGGCTGATCGCCGACAACGTGGTCGGGCCGCCCAGCAGGGTGGTGACGTAGCCGCGCCGGATCCGGTCGATTCCGATCGACGCAGCCGCGCTGACCGCCCACTCCAGGCTGGACGACGGCCCATGGCCGTGGTGCGAGATCGTACGAGCGTCCAGGAACATCGCGCAGCGGCTCTGCCAGGGCTGCTCCTCCCGCCGCACCATCAGCTCGCCCCGGCGTGCCGTCGAGCGCCAGTGCACCCGGCGGAGGTCGTCACCATCGCGGTACTCGCGAACGGTCGCGTCCTCCTCGCCGGCGGACGCGATCGCCCGCGGCCGGTTCTCGCCCGAGCCGGCGCGGTCCGCGCCCAGCCGGATCTCCGGCAGCCTGTAGACCCGCGGCGTCACCAGCAGGTGCTGGCTCCGAGTAAAAGTCCGGCTGGTCTCCACCAACCCGAACGGATCAGCCACGGTCAGCATCAACGGCCCGACCTGGAACAGCCCGCGTACGTCGCTCTTGACCGGATAGCTGACGGTACGACGCCAGTTCGGGCTCACCCGGTCGACCACGAAGCGCGGCCGATGCCCCAGCACATAAGGAATACGGTCCTCGAGCAGCAACAGCCCCGCTGGCATCCGGCCCTGGTTGCTCAGGGCAAGCTCTACGGTCGCCTGAGTACCGACCGGGACCTGGTCCGGAGCCAGACTGCGCCGCACCTGGAGCCGCAGCCGCGTCCGCCCGACCACCAGAGCCGCTACGACCGGCAGAGCCACCAGGAGGATGCCGACGCGGAGCAGATCCTTCTGCCCGAGCAGGAGCGCGCACAGAGAGGCGGTGATCCCAGCAGCGACGAAGGCCCGCCCTCTGGTCGTCAGCCCGCGCAGTGCCTGCCGCATGTCTCAGTCCCGACGCATGCGGGGCAGTGCCACAGTGGCCACCAGCCCGGAGATGATGTCGGCTGCACCGCGCCCACCGAGATGCGCCTCAGCCGCAGGAAGTACCCGGTGTGCCAGCACCGGTACGGCGAGCTCCTGGATGTCGTCCGGCAGGACGAACTCCCGGGAGTCCAGCGCCGCCGCCGCGCGGGCCGCGCGAATCAGGTGCAGGGTCGACCGCGGGCTCGCGCCCAGGCGGAGCTCCTGCGACCGTCGCGTGGCGCCGACGAGCGAAACGGCGTACTCCTTGACCGACTCCGACACGTGCACGGACTGCACTGTCTTCACCAGCCGGAGGATCTGCTGGCCGTCGGTGACGGGCTGCAGGTTCTGCAGGGGGTCGTCGGCGGCGTGCCCGTCGAGCATCCGCAACTCGGCGGCGGGCTCCGGGTAGCCCATCGAGACGCGGGCCATGAACCGGTCGCGCTGCGCCTCGGGGAGCGGGTAGGTGCCCTCCATCTCGATCGGGTTCTGGGTCGCGATGACCATGAACGGCGCCTCGAGCTGGTACGTCGTGGTGTCGACGGTGACCTGGCGTTCCTCCATCGACTCCAGCAGCGCGGCCTGGGTCTTCGGCGACGCGCGGTTGATCTCGTCGCCGACCACGATGTTCGCGAACACCGCGCCGGGCTTGAACTCGAAGTCGCGGATCTCCTGGTTGAAGACCGAGACGCCGGTGATGTCCGACGGCAGCAGGTCCGGCGTGAACTGGATCCGGCGCACGGTGCAGTCGATCGACTTGGCCAGCGCCTTGGCCAGCATCGTCTTGCCGACGCCGGGCACGTCCTCGATCAGCAGGTGGCCCTCGGCCAGCAGGACCGTGATGGCGACCTCGACCACGTCGGGCTTGCCCTCGATGACCTGTTCCATGGCCCGCCGGACCCGGCCGGCCACCTCCGACAGTTCGTCGAAGTCCCCGGCCCCTGACAACGCCGAGCTGGTCGCGGTGGTGCTCACCCTGTGTCCTCCCCAATCGTTGACGGCCGACACATTCTCACCCGCTGTAGGGGCCTGGCCTAGAGCAGCGGGGTTTTCGTTACCTGCGGTTTCGTTCATGTGGGGCCCTCACCGGGCGGGGATCGGAAAGTCGTCCCTCCAAGCGTACGGGCGGGCAAAACAAAGCGCCGCGCGTACGACGACGCCGCCCGCCGGAAGGTTCGCCGTTCCGTCCCGTCAGCACGACCTTGAGCACCCACCAACCAAGTTCCGGGCCGCGAAGTGGTCGACCGGTGCTCAAGGTGGGTGCCGGCCGGCGGGGAGGGCGGGTGGAGCGAAGTGGAGGAAGCGCCGGTGGAGGGGGTGGGGGAGCGAAGTGGAGCGCTCAGGCGGGGATCTGCGCAGTTGAGACGGCAGCGACACGCGGTGGGCCGGGGGCGGATTCAGGCGCCACGTGGGGCGAATGGGGCGGAAGTTGGTTGACGGTGGGGGAAAGTGGAGTAAGGTGGAGCGCAGTGGAACTGAAATGGTGGAAACAGCTCGCCTGAGTCGGAGAGACCGCAACGGGGAGGTGGAGCGTGTTCCTCGGAACTCACTTCCCCAAGCTCGACGACAAGGGACGGCTGTTCCTGCCGGCGAAGTTCCGGGACGAACTGGCTGACGGCCTGGTGATCACGCGTGGACAGGAGCGGTCGCTGTCTGTGTGGCCCGAGCGTGAGTTCGTCCAGCTGACCGAGCAGTTGAAGCAGGCGCCGATCACCAACAAGGGTGCGCGGGACTACCTGCGGATGCTGTTCGCCGGAGCCTCGAACGAGGTGCCGGACAAGCAGGGCCGGGTCACCATCCCGCCGATGCTGCGCGATTACGCGGGACTGGATCGCGACTGTGTCGTCATCGGGGCGATGAACAGGGTGGAGATCTGGAACACGGAGAACTGGAACAGGTACTCCGCGGAGCAGGAGCAGGCATTCGCCGACCTCTCCGAGGAAGTACTGCCAGGGATCTTCTAGCTGAAGAGTGGGCGAGCAGGACCGAGAACGAACCGACCGTCCGGTGAGATCACGGGTCCGACTTCCGACCTCAACGTGTTGACGCCACTTCCCCGGCGCCAAGACACCCGAGGTACTTCCCCGGAAGGCGTACCCGCGATCTGACCGGACGGTGCCGCATCCGTTGAGCCGCCCGGGAGAACAGCGCAGCAGTACGGCGCCGGGATCACGACGCCGGCGCGGAAAGGCAGGACGAACACCACACAAGACCTGCGGGGGCAGGGTCGCTCCCGCGGCGACGGAAGGGTCGAGGATGAACGCTGCGGAGCGGCATGTGCCGGTGATGCTGGAGCGCGTGGTCGCGCTGCTGGCTCCCGCGCTCGCGCACCCCGGCGCCGTCCTCGTCGACGCCACTCTTGGCCTCGGTGGTCACTCCGAGGCGTTCCTGCGCCAGTTCCCCGAGGCCCGGCTGATCGGGCTCGACCGCGACCCCGAGGCGCTGCGCCTCGCCGGTGAGCGACTCACGCCGTACCAGGAACGGATCACGCTCGTGCACGCTGTGTACGACGAACTGCCGCGCGTGCTGGACGATCTCGACGTCCCGGAGATCGACGGCATCCTCTTCGACCTCGGCGTGTCCTCGATGCAGCTGGACGAGGCCGAGCGCGGGTTCGCGTACGCGCAGGACGCGCCGCTGGACATGCGGATGGACAGCACCGGGCCGACCACCGCGGCCGACATCGTGAACACCTACAGCGCCGCCGACCTGGCCCGCATCCTCTACCAGTACGGCGAGGAGAAGTTCGCCCGGCGGATCGCGGACCGGATCGTGCGCGAGCGTGAGATCGAGCCGTTCACCACCAGCGCGCGGCTGTCCGAGCTGGTCCGCAACGCGATCCCGCAGGCTGCCCGCCGGACCGGGGGACACCCGGCCAAGCGGACGTTCCAGGCGCTGCGGATCGAGGTGAACGGCGAGCTCGACGTACTGCGGCGTGCGCTGCCCGCGGCGATCGAGGCGCTGGCGCTGCACGGGCGGATCGTCGTGATGAGCTACCACTCGCTGGAGGACCGGATCACCAAGCAGACCCTCGCGGCAGGTACCAAGACCGACGTACCGGACGACCTGCCGGTGATTCCGGCCGGCCATGAGCCTTACCTGCGGCTGCTGACCAGAGGCGCCGAGCGGCCGACCGAGGAGGAGACCGCGGCGAACCCGCGGGCTGCCTCCGCTCGCGTGCGGGCAGCCGAGCGGGTCCGGACGAAGGGACTGGTGGCCTGATGAGTACTGTCTTCAGCCCGTCGAAGGCGCGGGTCACACCGGCGCCGGCGAAGCCGCAGCCGAAGCTGCGGGTCGTCTACGGCGCGCCGTTCCGGCCGCCGCGGATGCCGTTCGTCATCTTCGTGGTGTCGCTGCTGGCGGCCGGCCTGGTCGGCTTGCTGCTGCTCAACACGGAGCTGCAGAGCGGGACCTTCCAGATCACCAAGCTGAGCAACCAGGCCAGCCAGCTGCGCGACCAGCAGGAAGGCCTGGAGAAGCAGGTGCGGACGCTGGAGTCGCCGCAGAACCTGGCGGACCGGGCGCTGCGGATGGGCATGGTGCCGAACCCGAACCCGGTCTTCCTGCGGCTGTCCGACGGGCAGGTGCTGGGTGTGCCCGAGGAGGGTAAGTCCGGGACCGGCGCGACGATGTTCGGCCCCGGCACGCCCACCGGTGCGGCGACCAAGCCGCCGGTCGCCACGGTCAAGCCGCCGACCACGACGGTCAAGCCACCCGTGACGACGGTGAAGCCGCCGGCGACCACGGTGAAGCCGCCGGCCGCGACCACGAAGCCGCCGGCCACCGGCACGACCGCACGCACCGGTACGGCGACAGGCAACAAGCCTCCAGCTACGAACAAGCCACGCACGACCACCGGGGGATAGGTACGGATGACCGACCGACGGGGCAACGAACCGCCACGCAAGCGTGGTGGTGACCAGAGCCGGGGCACGCCACCCCGCAAGGCTCCGTCCCGTCCGTCCTCCACTACAGACAGCAACCGCAACGCCCCACAACGTCCGGAATCCACCCGCGACCGCCTCCTCCGCCTAGCCCGCGAAGAGCAGGAGCAGCGCGCCGCGGAGCAGCAGCGTCCGGTGAAGAAGGCGGCCTCCAGTCAGCCCAGGAAGCGGCCTGCTGCAGGTGGCGCTCGCCCGGCACCCGCAAAGAAGGTTGCTGCCAAGAAGACCGCAACGAAGAAGGCGCCGGCGAAGAAGGCTCCCGCAAAGAAGGTCGCAGCTGAGAAGAGTCTGCCTCGGAAGCGGCCGCCGCAGAAGCGGCGGCCTCCGCAGGCTAAGAAGCGCAAGCCGCCGCGGACGCTGAAGTTGGGGCGGCCGGCGCTTCGGCTGCGGGTGACGTTCGGGGTGATGGCGTTCGTACTGTCGTTGTTCGCCGGGCGGCTCGTGTTGCTGCAGGGGGTCGACCCGGACAGCTACGCGCTGGCGGCGACCCGGGAGAACACGAAGCCGTTCGTGCTGCACGCGTCGCGCGGCTCGATCCTGGACCGGAACGGCGTACCGCTGTCGGTGTCCGAGGACGCGGTGGCGATCACCGCGGACCCGACCCAGACGGCCAAGGTCGCGACTCAGCTCGCGAACATTCTCGCGCCGAAGCTGACCACCACGACGTACGACAAGCTCGTCACCGCGATGACCGGGAAGGGCCGGTTCGCGTACCTCGCGCGCCAGGTCAGCCCGCAGACCTGGAACGACATCGAGGCCGAACTGAAGGCGAAGAACGCCGACATCAGCAAGCAGAACCAGAGTCTGCCCGACGACGAGAAGCAGCCGCTGCTGGCCGGCATCTACACCGAGGACGACCCGGTCCGCTCACACCCGTACGGCACCGTCGCGGCGAACGTGATCGGCGTGGTCGGTGCCGACGGCAAGGGTCTGTCCGGGCTCGAGTACGGGATGAACGGCAAGCTGTCCGGCCAGGACGGCAAGGCGATGTACGAGGTCGACACCAAGGGCAACAAGATCCCGAACGCGAACCACACGGTCGAGGAGCCGAAGCCCGGCGTCACCGCGCAGCTCACTTTGGACGCGGACCTGCAGTGGTTCGCGGAGCGGCGGATCGAGCAGGCGGTGAAGCAGTACAAGGCCACCTCGGGAACGGTCGTCACCGCGGACGTGAAGTCCGGCGAGATCCTGGCGATGGCGAACTACCCGACGTTCGACCCGAACAAGCCGGTCAAGTCGAGCCAGCTCAGCAACCCGGCGCTCGAGCAGATCTACGAGCCGGGCAGTGTGCAGAAGGTCGTCACCATGGCCGCGCTGGCCGACGCCGGGCTGATCGACCTGAACACCAAGCTCAAGGTGCCCGGCAGCATCCGCGTGCAGGGCCGGACGATCAAGGACCACTTCGACCACGGCACGCTCGACCTGACCATCGCCGGCGTGATCGCCAAGTCGTCGAACGTCGGCACGATCATGGCCGCCCAGCAGATGCAGATCCCGCAGTTCGTGAAGTACCTGCACGACTTCGGGTTCGGCGAGCCGACCGGGCTGAACTTCCCCGGTGAGAGCCGCGGCAAGCTGCAGCAGGGTGACGAGTGGAGCGAACTGACCCGTTCGAACGTCGCCTTCGGCCAGGGGCTGGCCGTGAACGCTGTCCAGATGACCGCCGCCGTCAACGCCGTCGCGAACGGTGGTGTCTACGTGCCGCCCAAGCTGGTCAAGAACTACGTCGACGCGAACGGCAACACCATCCCGAACCCGTCGGCTCCCTCCCGCCGGGTGGTGAGTGAGACCGCCGCCAAGGAGGTGGCGACGATGATGGAGGCCGTCACCGGCAAGGGCGGTACGGCGCCGCAGGCCGCGATCGACGGCTACCTGGTGGCCGGCAAGACCGGTACGGCGCAGGAAGTCGACTCGGCCTGCGGCTGCTACCGCAAGTGGGCCACTTCTTTTGCCGGATTTGCTCCTGCCGACAACCCGCGCTTCGTTACGTACGTCGTACTCCAGAACCCGACCAATGGGCGCAGCGGTGGTGGACAGGGAGGCCCGGTGTTCCGCGACGTGATGAGCTACGCACTGCAGAAGTACGTCGTTCCGCCGACAGGTGCGAAGCAGCCCGTCGTACCGCTGACGTGGTGACCCAGGGTCAGGTAGGAGTCACACGGGCAGGAGCGGTAGCCTCAGGGCCCGTGTCCACCCCTACTGCCGCAGGCGGAGCCGTCGCAGCGATCAGGCCTCGGCACATCGTGCCGGTCAGCCTGAGCGACCTCGCACGCGTTGCGCACGCACAGATCCCGGCAGCCGGTCCAGACGTCACCGGTGTATCGCTCGACTCGCGCTCGGTCCTTCCCGGTGACCTGTACGCCGCTCTGCCCGGCGCGGTCACGCACGGCGCTGCGTTCGTCGCCAAGGCGAAGGAGGCCGGTGCGGTCGCCGTACTGACCGATCACACTGGTGAAGAGCGGGCCCGGGCGACCGGTCTGCCCGTGCTGGTGGTCGACAAGCCACGTGACGTGCTCGGTGCGGTCGCATCCCGGATCTACGGTGAGCCGACCAGTGAGCTGCGGTTGCTCGGTGTGACCGGCACCAACGGCAAAACCACCACCTGCTTCCTGCTGGACGCCGTACTGCAGCAGCTTGGCCCGGCCGCTCTGATCGGGACGGTACAGACGCGCATCGGCGACGAAGTAGTGAAGAGCGTCCGGACCACTCCGGAGGCCACGGACCTGCATGCGTTGTTCGCAGTAATGCGCGAGCGGGCCGTCGGGTGGTGCGCGATGGAGGTGTCGAGCCACGCACTGGCCCTGGGACGCGTGGATGGCGCGCGCTTCTCAGTGGCGGGGTTCACCAACCTCACACAGGACCACCTGGACTTCCATCACACGTTTGAGGAGTACTTCGCGGCGAAGGCCTCGTTGTTCACCCCGGAGCGGTGTGATGTCGCTGTGGTGACCATCGACGACGAGTACGGCCGCCGGCTTGCCGCGCAGACCGTCGTACCGCTGGTGACTGTGTCGACCAAGGGCGAGGCCGACTGGACGGTGACGAACCGGCATCAATCCGAGCACGGTGCGACCGTCCTCGACATCCAGGGGCCGGGGGAGACGCTGACCGTCGAGATCGCGCTGCCCGGTGACTTCAACGTGGCCAACGCACTGCTCGCGACCGCGATGTTGCGGCAGCTCGACGTGCCGGCCGACAAGATCGCGACCGGACTGCGTACGGCGAACGTACCCGGCCGGATGGAGACGTTCACCCGGGAGGACGGCCTGGCGGTGATCGTCGACTACGCGCACACGCCCGACGCCGTCGAGCTCGCGCTGCAGGCAGCGCGCGGTGCGACGAAGGGCCGCCTGTACGCCGTGGTCGGCTGCGGAGGCGACCGCGACGCCGGCAAGCGGCCCGCGATGGGCGCGGCAGCGGCTCGTACGGCGGACGTCGTCATCATCACCGACGACAACCCGCGCAGTGAGGACCCGGCCGCGATCCGGGCCGCCGCGCTCGAAGGCGCCAGGCGGGCAGTGCCGGCCGGCGAACTGCACGAGATCGGCGACCGCCGGCAGGCCATCGCGACCGCGATCGAGCTGGCCGGGCCGGGCGACACGGTCGTCGTACTGGGCAAAGGGCATGAGACAGGTCAGGACGTCGGCGGTGTGATCCACCCGTTCGACGATCGCGAAACCGTGCGTGAGTTGCTGGAGGCAGAGCGGTGATCCCTGTCAGTTGCGGCGAGATTGCCGAAGCCGTCCACGGCGAGCTGGTCGGGGTCGACCCGGCCGCTGTCGTCGACGGCGCCGTGGTGATCGACTCGCGAACCGCCGGACCGGGTGGACTGTTCGTCGCCCTGCCCGGTGAGAACGTCGACGGGCACGACTACGTCGGCGCCGCGAGCCAGCAGGGCCTGACGGCATCGCTGACCACCCGGCCGATCGAGGGCAGCCCCTGCATCGTCGTCGACGACACGCAGGCCGCGCTCGGTGCGCTGGCCAGGTTGATCGTCAGCCGGCTGCCGGACCTGACCGTGATCGGACTGACCGGCTCGTCCGGCAAGACCAGCACGAAGGACCTGATCGCCCAGCTCATCCGCCCGTACGGCGAAACCGTTTCGCCCGAAGGCTCTTTCAACAACGAGATCGGGCACCCGCTCACCGCGCTGCAAGCGACGCCGGAGACGAAGTACCTGGTCGCCGAGATGGGCGCCCGGCACAGGGGCGACATCACCTACCTCTGCGGCATCACTCCACCGAAGGTCGGGTTGGTGCTGAACGTCGGCACCTCGCACATCGGCGAGTTCGGCACGCAGGACAACATCGCGGTGGCCAAGGGCGAAATGATCGAGGCCGTCGTCCCCGGTGGGATCGCCGTACTGAATGCCGATGATCACCGGGTCGCCGCGATGCGGAGCCGGACGCCGGAGCAGGTACTCACCTTCGGGGAGGCGCCGGAGGCCGACGTACGCGCGGCCGGCGTCAAGCTCGACGCCGAAGGGCGGCCTGCCTTCACCCTGCACATCGGGGACTTCAGCGAGCACGTCCAGCTGCAGTTCGTCGGTGAGCACTACGTGTCCAATGCCCTCGCCGCTGCGACGGTCGCGAAAGCGGTCGGCCTGACACCGGAGCAGATCGCCAACGGCCTGAACGCGGCGACCAGGGTCTCGGCCGCGCGGATGGAAGTCACCGAGCGAGCGGACGGCGTGACGATCATCAACGACGCGTTCAACGCCAACCCGGAGTCGACGCGCGCGGCGCTGAAGTCGCTGGTCGCGATCGGCCGGGCCCGGGGCGCGCGTACCTGGGCCGTGCTCGGCGAGATGCGCGAGCTCGGCGACACCTCGGCCGAGGAGCACGACGCGATCGGCCGGCTCGTGGTCCGGCTCGACGTCAACCGGCTGCTGGTGGTCGGGGAGGGTGCGAAGCCGATCCATCTCGGCGCCTCGCTGGAAGGCTCCTGGGGCAACGAATCCGCCTACGTCGACACGCTCGCGGAGGCGCACGAGTTCCTGCGCGGCGAGTTGCGCGCGGGTGACGTCGTACTGGTCAAATCCTCGAAACTGGCGAAATTGCGCAGCCTGGCCGAAGCGCTGCTGGAGGACGTGCAGTGATCTCGATCCTGTTCGGCGGTGCCGTCTCGATGGTGCTGACCCTGATCGGCACCCGCTGGGCGATCACCCTGCTGGCCAAACGCGGCTACGGCCAGGAGATCCGCGACGACGGGCCCACCTCGCACCACACCAAGCGCGGTACCCCGACGATGGGCGGCACCGTCTTCATCGCTGCCACCATCGTCGGCTACTTCGCCGCCAAGCTGTTCACCATGACCGAGCCGACCGCGTCGGCGCTGCTGGTGCTGTTCCTGTTCGCCGGGATGGGCGCCGTCGGGTTCCTGGACGACTTCATCAAGATCTTCCGGCAGCGCAGCCTCGGCCTGCGCAGCAAGGCGAAACTGGCCGGCCAGACGCTCATCGCGGTCACCTTCGCTGTACTCGCGTTGCAGTTCCCCGACGAGCGCGGCCAGCGGCCGGCCTCGCCGTTCATCTCCTTCATCCGCGACATCAGCTGGCTGCACCTGGCCGGCGTACTCGTGGTGATCTGGATCCTGCTGCTGATCGCCGGTATGTCGAACGGTGTCAACCTCGCCGACGGCCTGGACGGCCTGGCCACCGGCGCGTCGATGATGGTTTTCGGCGCCTACACGCTGATCTGCATCTGGCAGTTCGGCCAGAGCTGCGCGACCGCGCCGGGCGCGAAGTGTTACGAAGTACGAGATCCACATGACCTCGCCGTCGTAGCGGCTTCACTGACCGGGGCGCTGTTCGGGTTCCTGTGGTGGAACGCGTCGCCGGCCAAGATCTTCATGGGTGACACCGGTTCGCTGTCGCTCGGTGGGGCACTGTCCGGGATGGCGGTGATGACCCGGACCGAGCTGCTGGTGCTCCTGCTCGGCGGGCTGTTCGTCATCATCACCGCGTCCGTCATCCTGCAGGTCGGATGGTTCAAGATCACCAAGGGCAAACGGCTGTTCCGGATGGCGCCACTACATCACCACTTCGAGATGCTCGGCTGGGAACAGGTGAACGTGGTGATCCGCTTCTGGATCATCCAGGGCCTATGCGTGGTGATCGGCCTCGGCGTCTTCTACGCGGAATGGGTGACCGGCGGATGAGCCTCGAGACTCGCACCGACGACGGCTGGGCGACGACCCGCTTCGTCGTACTCGGGTTCGGTACGGCGGGCTACGCGTGCGCCGACTCGTTGCTGCAGGCGGGTGCCGAGCATGTGATCGTCCTGGACGACCGGGACAACGAAGCGCTGCAGGAGAAGGCGCAGATCCTCGGGACCCTCGGCGCCACCATCACGCTCGGCCCGGGCAGTACGGCGGAGCTGCCCAAGGAGGTCGACGTCGTCGTTACCTCTCCCGGCGTCCCGCCGTACGCGCCGCTCCTCAAGCAGGCAGCCGAGCGGAACGTGCCGATCTGGAGCGAGATCGAGCTGGCGTGGCGGCTGCGGGACCCGGCGAACGCCGCGCCCTGGCTGTGCGTCACCGGGACCAACGGCAAGACCACCACAGTGCAGATGCTGACCGCGATCCTGACCGCCGCCGGCCACCGAGTCGTTGCCGCGGGCAACGTCGGTCTCCCGTTGCTGGAAGCCGTCATGGATCCCGAGCCGTACGACGTGATCGCGGTGGAGCTGTCGAGTTACCAGCTGCATTTCACCCACTCGATGTCGGCGCATTCGGCCGCCGTACTGAACATCGCGCCGGACCACGTCGACTGGCACGGCTCGCTCGACGCCTATGCCGCCGACAAGGGCAAGATCTACGAGAACTGCCAGGTCGCCTGTGTCTACAACGTGGCCGACCCGGCGACCGAGCAGTTGGTGATGGACGCGGACGTGATCGAGGGTTGCCGCGCGATCGGCTTCACCCTCGGTACGCCGGACCGCTCGATGGTCGGCCTGGTCGACGAACTCCTGGTGGACCGGGCGTTCATCGAACAGCGCGCGTCGTCGGCGCTCGAGCTGGCGACCCTCGACGACATCACCCCGGCCGCACCGCACAACGTGGCGAATGCCTTGGCCGCGGCCGCGCTGGCCCGGGCGTTCGGCGTACCGGCGTCGGCAGTGCGGGACGGGCTGCGCGGCTTCCGGCCGGACAAGCACCGGATCGCACACGTCGCGGATGTTGCCGGGGTCAACTATGTCGACGACTCGAAGGCGACCAACCCGCATGCGGCACAGGCGTCGCTGCTGGCCTACGAGCACGTGGTGTGGATCGCCGGCGGTCAGGCCAAGGGCGCGACGTTCGACGAGCTGGTGGTCGCGGCTCGCGATCGGCTGCGCGGCGTCGTACTGCTCGGGCAGGACAAGCTGGTGATCGCCGAAGCTCTTGCCCGACACGCACCGGATGTCCCGACGATCACTATCGAGGCAACGGACACTGGAGCCATGGAGATCGTGGTGGGGGAGGCGGCGAAGCTGGCACAGGTGGGAGACACCGTGCTGCTCGCGCCTGGCTGCGCATCCTGGGACATGTTCGCCAACTACGGAGCCCGTGGGGACGCCTTCGCCGAAGCCGTGCACCAGCTGGGCGACAGCTGATCCGGAGGTGATCGAGTGACGTCGATCGCTGACCAGCCGGATCAGAAGCAGGACCAGAACACCTCGGAGCGGCCGTGGGTGGCTGCCATCCGCGACGTGCTCGACCGGCCGCTGACGTCGTACCACATCCTGCTCGGTGCGACCAGCCTGCTGCTGATCCTCGGCCTGCTGATGGTGCTGTCGGCCTCCAGCGTGCTGTCGCTGCGCGCCAACGGGAACAGCTACACGATCTTCACCCGGCAGGTGATCTGGGTCGGCGTCGGCCTGCCGATGGCGTACGTCGCCTCCCGGATGACGCCGCGGCACTTCCGCATGCTCGCGTACGTCGCCCTGCTCGGGTCGATGTTCCTGCTCGTGCTGACCTATATCCCCGGCCTCGGTGTCGGTGTGAACGGCAACACCAACTGGCTGAACCTCGGCGGGCCGCTGCAGATCCAGCCGAGTGAGTTCGCCAAGCTGGCGCTGGTGATGTGGTGCGCGGATCTCTATGCCCGCAAGGAGAAACTGCTCACCCAGTGGAAGCATCTGCTGATCCCGATGGTCCCGGTGTGCGGACTGGTGATCGCGCTGATCGTCGGTCAGCGCGACCTCGGTACGGCGCTGGTGCTGATGGCTGTGATGATCGGCATGATCTGGATCGTCGGCGCACCGACCCGGCTGTTCGTCGCGACCATCCTGGTGGTCGGCACGATCGCGTCGTACTTCGTCATCACGGCGAAGCACCGGATGGACCGCGTCTCGTCGTTCATGGATCCGTTCACCGACCCGTCCGGGGTCGGCTGGCAGGCGTACCACTCGTTCTACGCGCTGTCGACCGGCGGCTGGTGGGGCGTCGGGATCGGCAACAGCCGGCAGAAGTGGGGCAACCTGCCGGAGGCGCACACCGACTTCATCTTCTCCGTGATCGGCGAGGAGCTCGGCCTGGTCGGGTCGCTCACCGTCCTCGCCCTGTTCCTCACTCTGGCCTATGCCGGAGTGCGGATCGCGACCCGGAACACCGAGCCGTTCGTCCGCTACGCCGCGGCCGGAATCACCATCTGGATCATGGCCCAGACGCTGGTCAACCTCGGCGCCGTGATCGGACTGCTACCGATCGTCGGCATTCCGCTCCCGCTTTTGTCGTACGGTGGTTCCGCACTGCTGCCGACGCTGATCGCGATCGGCATGCTGCTGTCCTTTGCGAAGGCCGAACCCGGCGCGCAGGCTGCCTTGAAGGAGATCAGGCGGCCGCGATTCGGGTGGCTGCCGTCGCGGCGTACGCCCGACCGATAGAACGCAGGAGCGTTGAACGCTGTGCCCAGCATCGTCCTGGCCGGTGGCGGTAGCGCCGGCCACACCTCACCCCTGATCGCCACCGCCGACGCGCTGCGCCGGATCGATCCGACCGTCGAGATCCTCGCTCTCGGCACCGAGCGCGGCCTGGAGACCCGGGTGATCCCGGAGGCCGGCTACCGGCTCGAGCTGATCCCGCCGGTGCCGCTGCCGCGTAAACCGACGCCGGCGCTGCTCGCCGTACCGGGCAAGATGCTCGCCTCGGTGAACGCCGCCCGGCGCGCGCTGGACGAGGCCAAGGCGGACGTCCTGGTTGGCTTCGGTGGGTACGTCTCCACCCCCGCATACGTCGCCGCCTGGCGGCGGAAGACGCCGATCGTCGTCCACGAGGGCAACGCCGTACCGGGGATCGCGAACAAGTTCGCGGCTCGCTACTGCACGAAGAACGTCATCACGTCGTTCCCTGGCACGGATCTGCCGAATGCGTCGTACGTCGGTCTGCCGATCCGGCGGGCCATTTCGACGCTGGACCGGGCCGCGTTGCGGGCCGAGGCGCGGCAGTTCTTCGGGCTGGACCCGGACGCGCCGACGCTGTTCGTGACCGGTGGATCCCAGGGTGCGCAGCGGCTGAACGAGGCTGTCGCGGGCGCTGCGGCCGAGCTGCAGGCGGCCGGGATCCAGGTCCTGCACGTGATCGGGCCGAAGAACACGCTCGAGGTGCCGCAGACAGGTGGGTACCCGTATGTCGTGCTCCAGTACGTCGACCGGATGGACCTCGCCTACGCGGCGGCAGACCTGGTCGTTTGCCGTTCTGGTGCGAACACTGTGACCGAGGTCTCCGGAGTGGGGCTGCCGGCGATCTACGTTCCGCTGCCGATCGGTAACGGTGAGCAAGCTTTGAACGCCAAGCCCGTGGTCGATGCGGGCGGCGGGCTGCTGGTGGACAACTCCACGGTGACGCCGGACTGGGTTCGCGCGAATGTGCCGCAACTTCTGCTCGATCCCGCGCGTCTGACAGCCATGTCCACAGCTGCGAAGGGCCTGATCCGTACCGATGCCGACGAACGATTGGCGCGGATCATCCTGGATGTGGTGGGGTCTGCTTCGTGATCGTCTCCGCTCCTGACACGACCCTGCCCGCGGAGAAGCTGGGCAGAGTGCACTTCGTCGGTATCGGCGGCGCCGGGATGTCCGGGATCGCCCGGATCATGGCGTCCCGCGGCATCGAGGTGTCCGGTTCCGACGCCAAGGACGGCAAAGTGCTCTCCGCGCTCCGTGCGCTCGGCGCCACCTGCTGGGTCGGTCACGCTGCCGAACACGTCGCCGAGGCGGACACGGTCGTCGTGTCCACGGCGATCCGCGAGACCAACCCCGAGGTGGTCGCGGCCCAGGCCGCCGGGATCCCGATCCTGCCGCGCGCCGCGGCGCTCGCCTCGGTGATGGTCGGCCGCCGGACGCTGGCCGTGGCCGGTACGCATGGCAAGACGACCACCACCTCGATGCTGACCGTCGCGCTGCAGCACTGCGCGGCCGATCCGTCGTACGCGATCGGCGGCAACCTGAACGAGTCGGGGTCGAACGCCCACGACGGGAACGGCGACCTCTTCGTCGCCGAGGCGGACGAGTCGGACAAGTCGTTCCTGACCTACGCGCCTGAGGTGTCGATCGTCACATCGGTCGAGCCGGACCACCTGGACAACTACGGCGACGAGGCCAGCTACCGGCTCGCCTTCGAGCAGTTCTGCGACCGGGTGATCCCGGGCGGTTTCATGGCGATCTGCTACGACGACGCCGGTGCGCGCAAGCTGGCCGACTTCGCTCGCGCGCGTGGTATCGACGTACGCACGTACGGCGAATCGAGCGACGCCGACATGCGCGTCACCGAGATCACGGCGACGGGCGCGACGCAGTCGTTCGCACCGGTGTACCGCGGGCGGAAGCTGCCGGTGGTCCAGTTGCAGCAGGCGGGCAAGCACAACGCTCTGAACGCGTCGGCCGCGCTGACAGTCGGGCTGGGGCTCGGGTTCTCCGCGGCGGACCTGGCCGAAGGGCTGGCGTCGTTCACCGGGACCGGGCGGCGGTTCGAGTTCAAGGGCCTGGAAGACGGTGTGCGGGTCTTCGACTCGTACGCGCACCACCCGACCGAGCTCGCCGTCGACCTGACCGCGGCTCGTCAGGTGGCGGGGGAGGGGCGCGTGATCGCGTGCTTCCAGCCGCACCTGTTCAGCCGGACCAGGATCTTCGCGACCCAGTTCTCGGACGCGCTCGCGCTGGCCGACGAGGTCGTCGTGATGGACGTCTTCGCCGCGCGGGAGGACCCCGAGCCCGGTGTCACCGGCGCGCTGATCGCGAACCACGTGCCGCTGAAGCCGGAGCAGGTTCGGTTCGAGCCGTCGTGGTCCGCCGTACCGCAGCTGGTCGCGAGTCTGGCCGAGCCGGGCGACCTGGTGGTCACGCTGGGCGCCGGCGACGTGACGCTGATCGGCCCGGAAGTCGTTGATTTGCTGGCCGAACGGGCCGTCGCCCGCGAGTCTGCGGCTGCTGAACTGACTCCTGTGGTGGAGTAAAAGGGTGGGGTCATTGGCATGAGCCAGAGCGTTGATCTGGCTCGGGCACAGCAGCGGTTCGCGCGCCGGCAACGGCTGGTGCGCTGGCGCAGCTGGCTGCCGTGGGCGATCGGTGGCGCCGTATTGGTGTTCGGCGGCCTGGTCGTGTGGTTGTTCTACTTCTCCGCCGTACTCGCGGTCGACGGCGTCCGGGTGAGTGGTGCGGACACGGTGCCGGTGGCAACGATCGAGAACGTCGCCGACGCTCCGATCGGGAAGCCGCTGGCGAAGGTCGACCTGACCGCGATCGCGGACCGGGTGCGTGGCATCCCGGCGGTGGCCGACGCGCAGGTGACCCGCGCCTGGCCGCACAAGGTCGTGATCGTGGTCACCGAACGGGTGCCGGTGGTGGTCGTCACCGATGGCAGCCGGTTCGACCTGGTCGACGCGACCGGGACGGCCTTCCGGACCGTGACGGCCCGTCCGGCGTCGCTGCCGGAGGCCCGGGTGACCGGAACCCGGCGGGATGTGACGATCCGTTCGGTGGTGACGGTTTCGGCCGCTCTGCCGGACACGCTGCGGGCTCAGGTCGGGTCGATCTCGGCCGCTTCACCGGATTCGATCACCCTCAACCTCGGCTCCGGGGTGAAGGTCGTTTGGGGTAGTTCCGATGACAGTGAGCGCAAGGCAGAGGTACTCAGCGTGCTGATGAAGCGCAAGGCGAAGGTGTACGACGTCTCGGCGCCCGATCTCCCTGTCACCAAAGGGGAAAAGCGGTGACTGGTCACATCCCGGGACTGCGCGGCGAGGCGCGTGGACATTGCCCGAATCGGTCCCGTACCGTGCGGCGTAATCTAAAGTTGACATAAGTCTAAGCATCCACTTGAGGTTCAGTCTTTTCGCTGGAACTTTTCGCTGGAACAGGGGCCAACCGGCCACAACGGGAACAGAACGAGGCGAGAGGCGCGGACGTGGCGGCACCGCAGAACTACCTGGCACTCATCAAGGTCGTCGGCATCGGCGGAGGCGGCGTGAACGCCGTCAACCGGATGATCGAGCACGGTCTGAAGGGCGTTGAGTTCATCGCCATCAACACCGACGCGCAGGCGCTGTTGATGAGCGACGCGGACGTCAAGCTCGACATCGGCCGGGAGGAGACCCGGGGCCTCGGCGCCGGCGCCAACCCGGCGATCGGGCAGAAGGCCGCCGAGGACCACGCCGAGGAGATCGAGGAGGCGCTGAAGGGCGCCGACATGGTCTTCGTCACCGCCGGCGAGGGTGGTGGTACCGGGACCGGCGGCGCGCCGGTGGTGGCCCGGATCGCCCGTTCGCTCGGCGCCCTGACCATAGGCGTCGTCACGCGGCCGTTCTCGTTCGAGGGAAAGCGGCGCGCGACCCAGGCAGAAGACGGCATCGCCACCCTCCGCGAGGAGGTGGACACGCTGATCGTCATCCCGAACGACCGGCTGCTGACCATCTCCGACCGGGCCGTGTCCGTGCTGGACGCGTTCAAGCAGGCCGACCAGGTGCTGCTGCAGGGTGTCTCCGGCATCACCGATCTGATCACCACGCCGGGCCTGATCAACGTGGACTTCGCCGACGTCAAGGCGGTCATGTCGAACGCCGGCTCGGCGCTGATGGGCATCGGCTCGTCCCGCGGCGAGGACCGCGCGGTCGCGGCGGCCGAGGCGGCCATCTCCTCTCCGTTGCTCGAGGCAAGTATCGAGGGAGCGCACGGCGTGCTGCTGTCGATCGCGGGCGGCTCCGACCTGGGCCTGTTCGAGATCAACGAGGCGGCCCAGCTGGTCTCGGAGTCGGCGCACTCGGACGCGAACATCATCTTCGGCGCGGTGATCGACGACGCCCTCGGCGACGAGGTGCGGGTCACCGTGATCGCGGCCGGATTCGACGGCGGGATGCCGAAGCGCCGGACGCAGGGCATGGACTCGGCCCGGCCACAGACTTCCCGGCCGGAGCCCTCCGGATACTCGGCCCCGATGCAGTCGAGTACGACGACTCCACCCGCACAGACGACGCCTCCGGCTGCTGCTCAGCCGCCTGCGAGTCAGCCGCCCGCCAGCCAACCGCCGGCCTCCAACGGTCAGGCTCCCGCGGCTGAGCCGTCGGCTCCCACCGCTTCTGGTGGCTCGTCCAACGGGCAGGCTGCGTCGTCGGGCCAGTCGGGCCAGTCCGGTCAGTTCGCGAACCCGCCGGCGCCCACCGACGACACCGTCCCGGTCCCGACCCAGAACGAGGGCCGTCCCGGCGTCGGTACGACGAACTCCGCGCGCCCGCAGCCCGGCGACCCGGTGCGTACCGTGCAGTCGGGCCAGCAGTCGCCGCACCAGGCGCCGCACACCCCGGCTTCGCCGACCGCGCCGACCACCCAGCACTCGTGGCCGACCAACGGCCCCAGCACGTCGTCGAACGCGAGCACCAACTCGTCCCAGCCCACCCCGACCCGTCCGGCCCGCAAGCCCGAGCCGGAAGAGGACCTCGACATCCCGGACTTCCTGAAGTAAGGCGCATCCGGGCCGGTAGGCTCTGGATGTGTTCGGGTATGACGAGGTTCTCCGCGACGTTCGCTTCGCCTTCACTGACCGCTTCGGCGGTGCGAGCCAAGCGCCGTACGGCGAACTGAACCTCGGCGGATCGGGTGAGGACCCGGAGTTGATCGCGGAGAACTTCCGGCTGGTCGCGGATGCGTTCGGGGTGCGGCCGGAGGGGATTGTCCGGGTCAGCCAGGTGCATGGCCGGGACGTGTACGTCGTACAGCCTGATGACGAGCTGCCGTTGAGCCCGATGCCGACGGCGGATGCGCTCGTCACCACCAGGTCCGATGTGGTGCTGGCCGTGCGCGCCGCGGATTGCCTGCCCGTATTGCTTGCCGGTGACGGCGTGATCGGAGCGGCCCATTCCGGACGCAAGGGGATGTACGTCGGCGTCGTACCGGCGACCGTCGAAGCGATGCGCGAGCTCGGCGCGTCGCGGATCACCGCCGTCCTCGGGCCGTACGCGTGTGGCAACTGCTACGAGGTGCCGGCCGAGATGCGGGCCGAGGTGGCCGAGCGGGTGCCGGCGTCGTACGCGGAGACGAGTTGGGGTACGCCGTCGATCGACGTGGCTGCGGGGGTCAAGGCGCAACTGGCCGAGCTGGACGTCGAGCTGATCGACGCGACCAGCTGCACGATCGAGTCGGAGAATCTGTACTCCTACCGGCGCGAGGGCCCGGTCAGTGGACGCCTGGCCGGCCTCGTGAAGCTCCCGACGCGATGAGCGGGCGTGAGGACGAGCTGCGGGGGAATCTGCGGCTGGTGCGGGAGCGGATCGAGAAGGCCTGTGAGGCGGCCGGCAGGTCGTCGGACGAGGTGACTCTTGTCGCGATCACCAAAACCTTCCCAGTCAGCGACGTACGGGCTCTGGCGGCCCTCGGCGTCCAGGACGTCGGCGAGAACCGGGAGCAGGAGCTCAAGGCGAAGGCGCCGGAGTGCCCGGATGTCACCTGGCACTTCGTCGGGCAGCTGCAGTCGAAGAAGGCTCGCTCGGTCGTTCGGCACGCGTCGGTCGTGCACTCGGTGGATAGGTCTTCACTGGTCGCCGCGCTGTCGAAGGCCGCGGTCGCCGAAGAGCGGACTGTCCGGTGCCTGCTGCAGGTGAGCCTGGCGTCGTACGGATCGGCTGACGCCGCGACCGGGTTCAGCCGCGGGGGAGTCGAGCCGGACGCCGTACTGGATCTGGCCGGTGAGGTGGCCGCAGCGGACGGGCTGGAGCTCGGTGGGGTGATGGCGGTGGCGCCGCTGGGATCGGACCCCGATGAGGCGTTCGACGCACTGCGGGTAGTAGCCTCCTGGTTACGCTCCGAACATCCGAAGGCGGACTGGATCTCGGCCGGGATGACCGGCGATCTGGACGCCGCGATCCGGCATGGGGCGACACACGTCCGGCTCGGGCGCGCCTTACTCGGTACGCGCACTCCGCTCGGTTAGTGTCGACATCGAGCAGGTTTTCACTTCCTGCTCACCGTTGTCGTCGAACCGGATCGAGAGGCTGGAGGGCCATGAGCGGCGCGCTGCGCAAGATGGGTGTGTACCTCGGCTTGGTCGAGGACGGGGAGCGCTACAACGCGCGGTACGACGACGAGTTCGACGACTACGACGAATACGACGACGAAGCCGCCGACGGGGAGTCCGCGGAGGCCGAGCCGGCGCCCGCCGGTCGGGAGAGCCGCGAGACCCGGGCCGAGTCCCATTCTCACGGCCGCGAGGAGACCGGCGGCACGGTCAGCAAGTTCCCAGATCGACGTGGTGTCGCACCGTCCCCGGAGGTTACCGAGTTGGCCCGCATCACCACCGTGCACCCGCGCAGCTACAACGAGGCGCGAGTCATCGGTGAGCACTTCCGCGACGGTACGCCCGTCATCATGAACCTGACCGAGATGGACCACGCCGACGCCAAGCGGCTGGTTGACTTCGCCGCCGGGCTGATCTTCTGCTGCCGTGGCTCGATCGAGCGGATCACCACCAAGGTGTTCCTGGTCTGCCCGCCGAACGTGACGGTGGCGGCCGAGGAGAAGGAGAAGATCGCCGCGGATGGGTTCTACAACCAGAGCTGACCCGCGCACCGTTTCCGCCGGTCTTCTACACTCATTGACGACATGGTTGCTCTAGCGCTCGTCCTCACGGTTCTCAGCTGGGTGCTGCTCGCCTTCTTCCTGGCGCTGGTGGCGCGGTTCGTGCTCAGTCTGATCGTCATGTTCGCGCCGCAGTGGCACCCGAAGGGGCCGTTGCTGCTGTTCTTCGAGCTGATCTACTCGATCACCGATCCGTTCCTGCGGCCGCTGCGGCGGATCCTGCCCCCGATCGGGGCCGGCGGGATCCGGATCGACCTGTCCATGCTGATGCTGTTCGTCATCGTCTCGCTGGCGATGTCGATCAACTCGACCGCGCTGAACTCGCTGTGACCCAGTGGGAACCAGTTCGGGCAGCCCGAAGTCGGAGGGTACGAACGCCGGCGACAGGGTAGGTACAGTCTCGACAAAAACGGGGTAGGTGGACCGTTATCGCCCGCCCGGATTCCGTCATAAGACAACGAAGCGATAACGTGATCTACTGAGTCGCCGATGGTGAAGGCCGCGGGGACTCCGCCAAGACACAGACAAACGAGGTGAAAGATGCCGCTGACGCCGGATGACGTCCGCTCGAAGCAGTTCACGCCCGTCCGATTGCGGGAGGGCTACGACGTCACTGAGGTCGACTCCTTCCTCGACGAGGTCGAAGCCGAGCTCGAGCGACTTCTCGCCGAGAACGAGGAGCTGCGGGCCAAGCTCGCGGCGGCTCAGCGCGCGGGTGCGGGGCAGGACCGGCCGGTCGACCAGACCGCCGCGCTGCCGCCCGTCGTGCAGCAGCCCAAGCCCCCGGTCGTGGTCGAGAAGCCGGAGGAGAAGCCACCTGTTGTCGCGCCTGTAGCGGCCGCGGGGGCTGCTGCGGCGGCTGGAACCGTCGGCGACGCCTCCAGCTCCGCGGTGCGGCTGCTGGAGATGGCGACCAAGCACTCCGACGACCTGGTCCAGGAGGCGAAGGACACCGCCGACAAGATCATCGGCGAGGCCCGCGCCAAGGCCGAGCGGCTGGAGAACGAGGCGCGCGGCAAGGCCGACCGGATGACCGGCGAGGCCCGTGCCCGCGCCGAGAAGCTGGACGGCGAGATCGCCGAGCGCCGCGCCCAGATGCTGGGCACGCTGGAGAAGCAGAAGGGCCAGCTGGAGCGCACGATCGACGACCTGCACGCCTACGAGCGCGAGTACCGCAGCCGGCTGAAGACCTACTTCACCGAGCAGCTCAAGGCGCTGGGCAACGGCGACGACACGCTCAGCCCGCGCAACGGCTTCCGCCCGGAGGCTCGCGCCCAGGCCCACGGCCACGGCGTCTAAAACCTCGGGACAAGAGGCGGTGCTTTCCGGCGGCACCGCCTCTTCGTCATGTCCGGGCTCTTTTGACCCACCGTCCCGTCCTGGTGACACGGAGTCAGGCCAGGTCAACGGTCCTCTTCTTCCGCTGAGGGTTTCGACGTCGGTCAGCCGCAGACGGTACGGCGTCAGCCGCAGCAGCGAAGGTGATTCCCCCGCGGGACCAGCGGGGAACACGCTCCAGAAGTCATATCCGAGCGGTGCCGGAGCGGCTCGATACAGCTCCCACACTCGTTGCCGGGTCGCCACATCGCCGACCCAATCGGCGCGGCAGTCCGCCACCGCCACGTCCTGGCCGGGTTCCCAGTAGCTACAGCTCAGATACGGGCTGTAGGCAACATGCCGCACCTTCACCGGCGTCGCCCGGGTCACGATCCACCCGACCAGTCCGCCCGCCTCCGGGTTGCCGGTTTCGCCGGCCAGTTCCCAGAGGGGATGGAGGATCCGGGTTCGGGGCCGGTTGTCCGGGCCGACCGTTGCCACTGTGCACCAGACGATGCGGTGGGCTCTTTGGACAAACTCTTTTTGCACAACCATGGTTGTAGGTTAGCTTATGCACAACCTCGGTTGTATAGTTCGGTGGTATGGACTTCGACCCGGTGGATGCTGACCTGTCGCTGGCCAGCCTGTTCACCGGGTGGGCCCTGGCTGACGAGGTGCAGCGCCGGCTGGTCGCGGATGGGTTCACCGACACCCGGTTCGCAGACGGTGTGGTCTTTCAGCATCTGGTTGGCGGGCCGTTGACGATCAGCGCGTTGGCCGAGCGGATGAAGGTGACGCAGCAGGCCGCATCCAAGTCGGTGGTCGATCTGGAGAAGCGCCAGTACGTTGCCCGAGCCCCCGATCCCGCCGACGCTCGGGCGCGGATCGTCGTACTGACGGAGCGGGGGAACGGGGTGATCGCGGCTGCGCGGAGGCATCGGGCTGCGCTGGAGTCAGAACTTCGTCAGGCTTTGGGGGTCGATCGCGTCGAGGCGGCGCGGTTGCTGCTGGTCGACGCGATCAACCTCCTCGGCGCCGCTCCGGCTCTGCGGGCCAGAGCGGCGCGGCCGCCGCGTTAGGCCTTGGTCAGCCAGTAGGTCAGCTGCAGGTCCTCTTCGGTGCCGGTGGCAACGTCGGCGGACTCCGACGGGACCGCCTGGCTGAGCTCGACGGCGAGGACCTCGCGGGCGATCTCGTCGGCATGCTTGCCGAGGGCATCGGACAGGTCGGCGTCCGTGGACGTCAGCCAGACCTTGATCCGGTCGGACACCTCGAGGCCGGCGTTCTTACGGGCCTCCTGCAACGTCCGGACCACCTCGCGGGCCAGGCCGGCCTGCTTGAGCTCCGGGGTGACTTCGAGGTCGAGGGCAACGGTCTCGCCCTGCTCGTTGACCACTGACCAGCCCTCGCGTGGCCGCTCCGACAGCAGCACCTCGGACTCGCTCACCTGGACGTCCTCGCCGTCGACCACGACAGTCGCCGTACCGGACTCCTTCAGGGCAGCGGCCAGCGCGGCGGCGTCGGCAGCGGCGATCGCGGCCGCGACCACCGGCGTCTGCTTGGCGAACCGCTTGCCGAGCTCGCGGAAGTTGCCCTTGGCAGAGAACTCGACCAGGTCGGCGCCCGCCGAGGACAGCGGCTCGACCGAGCCGACGTTCAGCTCGTCCGCGATCTCCTGCAGCAGCTCCGGCGACAGGTCTGCGATCGCGGCCGACCCGACCAGTGCCCGGGACAGCGGCTGGCGCGTCCGTACCTTGGCCTCCGCCCGCGCCGACCGGCCGAGCTCCACGACCCGGCGGGCCATCGACACGTGCTGCGCGAGTACGTCGTCGATGAGCGTCTCGTCGTACGACGGGAACTGCGCCAGGTGCACCGACTCCGGCAGACCGGGCGTGACCGGGCGGAAGACCTCCTGCCAGACCCGCTCGGTCACGAACGGCGTCAGCGGCGCCATCACCCGGGTGAGCACGTCGAGCGTCTCGTGCAGTGTCGCCAGCGCGCCGGCGTCCCCGGACCAGAAGCGCCGGCGCGAGCGCCGTACGTACCAGTTCGAGAGGACGTCGACGAACGAGTTGATCAGCAGACCGAGCTTCTGCGTGTCATACGCCGCGTAGGCCTCGTCGGTGTCCCGGACGAGCCGGTGCGTCTCGCTGACCAGCCACCGGTCCAGCACCGACCGCTCCGCCACAGGCGGCGCGTCGGACGGCGACCAGTCGGCCAGCCGCGCGTAGAGCGCGTGGAAGGCGACACTGTTCCAGTAGGTGAGCAGCACCTTCCGGACGATCTCGTTGAGCACGTTCGGCCCGATGCCGCGCGCCTTCCACGGCGACCCGGAGGCGGCCATGAACCAGCGCACCGCGTCCGCGCTGTGGTCGTCCATCAGCGGGATCGGCTCCAGGATGTTGCCCAGGTGCTTGGACATCTTCCGGCCGTCCTCGGCCAGGATGTGCCCGAGGCAGACGACGTTGCGGTACGACGACTCGTCGAAGACCAGCGTGCCGACCGCCATCAGCGTGTAGAACCAGCCGCGGGTCTGGTCGATCGCCTCGGAGATGAAGTCGGCCGGGTACGCCTGCTCGAACTTTTCCTGCGACCCCTCGGCCCAGGGGTAGCCCCACTGTGCGAACGGCATCGCACCCGAGTCGTACCAGGCGTCGATCACCTCCGGCACCCGTCGCGCCTCGGCGCCACAGGTAGGGCAGTCGAAGGTGATGTCGTCGACGTACGGCCGGTGCGGGTCGGTGGCGCTCAGGTCGCGCCCGGCCAGCTCACCCAGCTCGGCCAGCGAGCCGACACACACCTGGTGGTCGTCCTCGCACCGCCAGATCGGCAGCGGCGTACCCCAGTAGCGGGACCGGGAGACGGCCCAGTCGATGTTGTTCCGGAGCCAGTCGCCGTACCGGCCCCACTTCACCGACTCCGGGTACCAGTTGGTCTTCTCGTTCTCCCGCAGCAGGGCGTCCTTCACCTGCGTCGTACGGATGTACCAGGAGGGGAGGGCGTAGTACATGACCGGGGTGTGGCAGCGCCAGCAGTGCGGGTACGGGTGCTCGTACGGCACGTGCCGGAAGAGCACTCCACGCTCCTGCAGGTCCTTGACCAGGTCCTCGTCCGCCTTCTTGAAGAACTGCCCGCCGACGAGCGGCACGTCGGCGGCGAAGTGCCCGTCCGACTCGACCGGGTTCACGACCGGCAGACCGTACTCACGGCACACCGCGAGGTCGTCCGCACCGAACGCGGGCGACTGGTGCACCAGACCGGTCCCGTCCTCGGTGGTGACGTACTCCGCGAGTACGACGTAGTGCGCCGGCTCCGGGAACTCCACCAGCTCGAACGGGCGCTGGTACGTCCAGCGCTCCATCTCACGGCCGGTGTACTCGCCGGTGACGGTCCAGCCCTCGCCCAGCGTGCTCAGCAGCGGCTTAGCCACCACGAGCGACTCCGTGCCGTCAGTGGCTACGACGTACTCGACGTCGGGGTGCACGGCGACAGCTGTGTTGGAGACCAGCGTCCACGGCGTGGTGGTCCAGACCAGTAGTGACGCCTTGCCGGCCAGCGGGCCCGACGTGAGCGGGAGGCGCACGTACACCGAGGGGTCGACGACGGTCTCGTAGCCCTGGGCCAGCTCGTGGTCCGACAGACCGGTGCCACAGCGGGGGCAGTACGGCGTGATGCGGTAGTCCTCGACCAGGAGGCCCTTGTCGTGGATCTGCTTGAGCGACCACCACACGGACTGCACGTACTCCGGGTCCATCGTCCGGTACGGGTGCTCCAGGTCGACCCAGTAGCCCATCCGGACGGTCAGCTCGTTGAATGCGTCCACGTGCCGCAGCACCGACTCGCGGCACTTGGCGTTGAACTCGGCGATGCCGTAGGCCTCGATGTCGGTCTTGCCGTTGAAGCCGAGTTCCTTCTCCACCGCGACCTCGACCGGCAGGCCGTGGCAGTCCCAGCCGGCCTTCCGCTCGACCCAGAAGCCCTTCATGGTCCGGTAGCGCGGGAAGACGTCCTTGAAGACGCGTGCCTCGATGTGGTGCGTGCCGGGCATGCCGTTCGCGGTCGGCGGGCCCTCGGAGAAGGTCCACGGCTCGCCGCCGGCGGACTGTTCGAGGCTCTTGGTGAAGGTGTCGTGGGCGTCCCAGTGCGCGAGGATGTCGCGCTCGAGCGCGGGGAAGTCAACTTGCGCGGGAACCTGCCGCCAGGGGGTGCCGGGATTTGCGGCCATCGTTGCGTCGTCCTTCGTCGAGCCTGATGCGTGCTGGACGAGGGACGAAGCGCCGGCGTTGGCCGGTGCCGCGCGGTACCACCCTCCTTGGTGATCCTGAGTGTGGATCACCCACTTCCTTTACGCGTCGCTGCCGGTTCTAATAGGTCGCTACAGGACCGTTCTTCCGGCGGCTCCGGGGTGATGGCCCCATCACTGCCTTGCGGATCGCAGCCCTCAGTGTACGACGTCGTACCGGGTGACTACGAATCGTTAATCAGTGGTCAGGCCAGAGCCGGGGCGGGAGAATCTGGTCGACGTGAAGGGGGAGGAGAGCGATATCAGGCCGGGGCTCGAACGTTTGCCCCGGCTAAGGCAGACGGGTGCCGAAATACCCCTGTGACGCGCGGAACATCGAGTGGGCTTGAAGAACCGACTACCGTATGTCCACGGTCTGCGCGTCGCACTGGCACGAGGTGAGTACGTGGCCTAGTGTCATGCGCCCAGTCCGCTTCAGTCTCCGACGAAGGCAGGGGGTAGCTGACCATGGCTACATCGGCTCCCAAGAAGTCCGCCCCCCAACGCTCCGCCACGGCCAAGAAGAGTGCCGCGAAGTCCAGCGAGACGGTCAAGAAGAAAACTGCGGCCCGTAAGACGCCGGCGAAGACCACGCCGGCCAAGAAGACTTCCGCGCAGCAGACGGCGGCGAAGAAGACGCCGGCCAAAACCGCGGCCAAGAGAACGACGGCGAAGACCCCTGCCAAGAAAGCTCCGACGAAGAGGGTGGCCATGAAGACGAACGAGAACAGGACACCGGCGACGGCGCCGGCCAAGTCCGCCCCGCACAAGGCAGAGACCCTCACGGTGAAGGCCGGCGAGACCCCGTGGACGGCGGCCGAGCTGGCCGAACTGCGCGGTGAGCTGGAGGCCGACGTGGTGCACCTGCAGAAGGAGATCCGCGACGCCGAGCAGGAGATCGTCGGACTGCTCCGGGACGGCGGTGACGGCGCCGGCAACGACCAGGCCGACGTCGGCTCCACCACGCTGGAGCGGGACCACGAAATGTCGCTGGCGAACAACGCCCGGGACATGGTCGACCAGATCGAGCGCGCGCTGGCCCGGATCGAGGACGGCACCTACGGTATCTGCGAGAGCTGCGGCAACGCGATCGGCAAGGGTCGGTTGCAGGCGTTCCCGCGTGCGACACTGTGCGTGTCATGCAAAGAACGCGAAGAACGCCGCTGAGCGACCCCGCCTCGTCCCATCAGGTGGGGGACGCAGAGTCACCGGAACCGGCCGACGTCGAGTCGGCCGGTTCTCCGTCGTCTCCGGAGCCTGATGCTCCCGAACCTGACGCCGTCACGCCGAAGGCACGATCCTGGAAATGGATGGTGCTGTTCGGTGGGGTTGGCCTGCTGATCCTGTTCCTGGATCAGCTGACCAAGGCGCTGGCGTTGGAGCATCTGACGCCGGGTGAGCCGGTCAATGTGATCGGGACGTTCCTGAAGTTCAACCTGATCCGGAACTCCGGCGCGGCCTTCAGCCTAGGCACCGGGTACACGCCGGTGATCAGCGCGGTCCAGATCATCGTCGCGGTCGGCGTCATCTACCTGTCCCGGCGGCTCGGGTCGGTGGGTTGGGCGGTGGCGTTCGGGTTCCTGTTCGGCGGCGCGGTCGGCAACATCATCGACCGGATCTTCCGCGAGCCGTCGCCGTTCCACGGGCACGTGGTCGACTTCCTGCAGACGCCGCATTGGGCGATCTTCAACGTCGCGGACATGGCCGTCACCTCGGCCGCCATCCTGCTGGTGATCCAGACCCTGCGCGGGATCAAGCTCGACGGCACCCGGGAGATCCGGAAGTGAGTGCCCGGACGGTGATGGTGCCCGACGGCCTCGCCGGCGAGCGCCTCGACGCGGCGCTGTCCCGGCTGTTCGGCGTCTCCCGGACCAAGGCCGCCGAGCTTATCGAGTCCGGTCTGGTCCAGGTCGACGGCGTACCGGCGCCGAAGTCCGCCCGCGTCGCCGCCGGCGTCCTGCTCGACGTCGAGCTACCACCTCCGCCCGCCGAAGTGACCGTCGTACCGGAGACGGTGGAAAACCTCCGGATCGTGTACGGCGACGACGAGATCATCGTGGTCGACAAACCGGTCGGCGTCGCCGCGCACCCGTCACCCGGCTGGACCGGTCCGACCGTGATCGGCCACTTGGCCGGCGCCGGGTTCAATATCTCGACCAGCGGCGCCGCCGAGCGCAAGGGCATCGTGCATCGGCTCGACGTCGGCACATCCGGCCTGATGGTCGTCGCCAAGACGGAGTACGCCTACACCGTCCTGAAGCGCGCCTTCAAGGAGCGGACCGTCCGCAAGATCTACCACGCGCTGGTCCAGGGCCATCCCGACCCGTTCACCGGCACCGTCGACGCCCCGATCGACCGGCACCCGCATCACGACTACAAGTTCGGCGTCGTCGCGGGCGGCAAGCCGAGCGTGACCCACTACGAGACGCTCGAGGCGTTCCGGTACGCGACCCTGCTCGAGATCACCCTCGAGACCGGCCGCACCCACCAGATCCGCGTCCACATGTCCGCGATCGGGCACCCGTGCTGCGGCGATCTCACGTACGGCGCCGACCCGGTGCTCGCGGAGCGGCTACAGCTGAGCCGGCAATGGCTGCACGCGATGCGCCTCGGCTTCGACCACCCCGGCACCGGTGAGTACGTCGAGTTCACCTCGGAGTACCCGGATGACCTCGACCACGCCCTCGACCTCCTGGTCGACGCGCAATGAAGCTGTACCTCTCCTCCTTCCGCCTCGGCGACCACCCGGAGCGCCTCGTCGCGCTCCTCCCGCCGGGCGGCCGGGTCGCGGTCATCTGCAACTCGATCGACACCGAGGACCCCGCCGTACGACGGGAGAAGGTCGCCGACGAGATCACCTGGCTCACCGAACTCGGCCTGCACCCAGAAGAGCTCGACCTCCGGGACGAGACCGACCTCCGGGCGCGGTTCCTCGAGTACGACGGCGTGTGGGTGCGCGGCGGCAACGTGTTCGTGCTGCGGGCAGCGATGGCGCGGAGTGGGGCCGACAAGGTCCTGCCGGAGCTGGTCCGCGACGGTCAGCTCGTGTACGCCGGCTACAGCGCCGGACCGTGCGTCCTCACGCCCAGCCTGCGCGGCCTCGAGTTGTGCGACGACGCCGACGCGGTCGACGGCGAGCTCATCTGGGACGGCCTCGGCCTCCTCGACCACGCGATCGTCCCGCACCTCGACTCACCCGGTCACCCCGAGACGGAGCTCCTCGCGAAGGTGGCCGAGCTCTACGACCGGACCGGCGTACCGTATCTCCCCATGCGCGACGGTCAGGCTCTCGTCATCGACGGGGACCACCGCGAACTGATCTAGAGCTGGTCAGCGAGCCTGACCACGGCCGCGATCACTGAAGGGCCGTGGACCAGCGAGGCGTCGTTGTGGTCGGCGCCCGCGATCTCGACCAGATCCTTCAACGTCGGAGCGGCCTGAGCCACAGACCGGCTCTGCGACGGCGGAACGATCGAGTCGGCGCTGCCGTAGACCACCACGACCGGCACCTTCACCCCGGCCAGTTGCTCGGCCAGCGGGAACTTGTCGCGGAGCAGCAGCCGGACCGGCAGGAACGGATAGTGCTCCCGCCCGACCGACGCCAGGTCGACGAACGGCGACCGCAGTACCAGCCCTCCCGGCGCCGCCTCAGTCGCCAACGCAGTCACCACCGCGCCCCCGAGGCTCTCACCGAAGTAGATGATCCGCTCCGGAGGTAGGCCGGCCTTCTCGACCAGATACCGCTGAGCCGCCCGCACGTCCCGGGCAAGCCCTCGCTCAGTCGGACTGCCCTCGTTGCCGCCATAGCCGCGGTAGTCGAACAGCAACACCGTCATGCCTTCAGCAGCCAGTGCCTGCGCGAGCGGAGCCCGTCCGGCCCGGTTGCCGCCGTTGCCATTGGCGACCAGTACGGCGATGCCACGGTCAGGCTGCCGCGCCGGCACCAGCGAGGCATCCAGCAGCAGGCCGTCGCTCGTCTGCAGCACAACGTCGTTGCCACCGACTCGCGCCGCGGACGTATCCGGCAGGTAGATCAGCTGCCGCTGGTACCCCCACACCACAGCCAGCAGGAGAAGTATTACTGACACCGCAACGACTGCGATGCGCATCATTCCCTCAGTGTGCGCGTCGAGCCGGTCCCAAGCACGGTAATCCGCCCTAGGCTGAGCCAATGGGCGATGGAAGGCCCACTGCGGGTAGGGGGCGGCTCCCGGCTGAGCTGACGAGTTTTGTCGGGCGACGCCGTGAGTTGGCGGACACGCGGCGGTTGCTGTCGAGCAGCCGTCTGCTGACGCTGACCGGCCCCGGCGGTGTCGGCAAGACCCGGCTGGCGCTGCGGATGGCCGCCGACGTACGACGTACGTTCGCCGACGGCGTGTGGTTCGTGGAACTGGCTGCACTCCAAGACCCCGGCCTGCTCCCGCACACACTGGCCGGGGCGCTCGAGCTGAGCCAGATCTCGGCCAACCCGACGGCCGACCTCGCGGACTACCTTGAGGACAAGCATCTGCTGCTGGTGCTCGACAACTGCGAGCAGCTGGCCGAGGCGTGCGCCGTACTGGCGAGCAAGCTGCTGGCTGCGGCACCACAGCTGCGGATTCTCGCCACCAGCCGGCATGTGCTCGGAGTGGAAGGCGAGCAGGTTCTGTCGGTGCCTCCGTTGTCGACACCTCCGGCGGAGGCGCCGAGTGCCGATGCTGATCAGTACGAGTCCCTGGTTCTGTTTGCTGATCGCGTCCGCTCGGTGCTGCCCGAGTTCGAGATCGACGCGGCCAACCGGCAGGAGGTGACCGAGGTGTGCCGCCGACTGGACGGCGTACCGCTGGCACTCGAGCTCGCGGCCGTCTGGATGCGGACGCTGACGCTGTCGCAGATCCTGGACCGCCTCGAGGACCGCTTCCGGCTGCTCGCCAGTGGGCGCCCGGCCGGACCGGCCAGGCAGCAGGCGCTGGACGCGGCCGTCGGCTGGAGCTACGACCTGTGCTCGCCGGCCGAGCGGATGCTGTGGGAGCGGCTGTCCGTCTTCGCCGGCGGCTTCGACCTGGAGAGCGCGGAGGAGGTCTGCTCGAGCGACGTCGACGGTATCCCGCGCGATCACGTGCTCGACCTCGTCGCCGGCCTGGTCAACAAGTCGATCATCACCCGCACGATGGGCACGACCCACACCGTCGCCTGGTACGACATGCTCTCCACCATCTCCGAGTACGGCGGAATGCGGCTCGCGGAGGCCGGCCGGACCAGAGAGTTCCGGCTCCGGCATCGCGACTACTACCGGAGCCTGGCCGCGCGGTGGGCGGAGGACAGCTTCAGTCCGCGGCAGTCCGATTGGTACCTCCGGCTGCGTCGCGAGCACGACAACCTCCGGGCCGCGCTTGACTTCTGCCTGAGCGAGCCGGGCGAGGGGGCGGCCGCCCTGGAGATCGCGGCGCCGATCTGGAATTTCTGGTTCGCTGGGTTCCTGCGCGAGGGCCACCGCTATCTCAGCCGCGCGATCGACGCGGCGCCGGAGCAGACACCGACCCGGGCCCTCGGACTGTGGGCGGGCAGCTATCTGGCGATGTTTCTGGGCGAGGCCGAGGAGCTGACCCGGCTGCTGGCCGAATGTGAGGAACTGGCCGAGCGGTACGACGACGACCGGCTGCGGGCGCGGATCGCAGAGGTGTCGGGTCACGCGCTGATCTATCAGGGCGATCTGGCCGGCGCGATCGGGCTGCTGGAGCGCGGTCTGGCCGGCTTCCGCGCGGTGGGGGATCCGCTCGGTGAGTTCGACATGCTGATTCTGTTGTCGGCGGCAACGTTCTTCCTGGCGGACCCGCGGGTGGAGGACTTCAGCCGGCAGGCCTACGAGCTGGCCTCGTCCCGTGGTGCGGAGTCGTCCAAGGCGTACGCGCTTTGGAGCGTCGGCATCGTCCATTGGCGGGATCACGACCAGTTCGAGGAAGCCACCAGCGCCTTCCGGGAGGCGATCCGATTGTGGCTGCCGCTGAACGACCGTACCGGGATCGGCTTCTGCGTGCAGGCGCTGTCCTGGTGTGCCGGGTCGGCGGCGCCGGACGAGCGTGCGGCCCGGCTGATGGGGGCGTCGCGGGCGGTCTGGCGGTCGAGCGGTGCGCACGTTGACGAGACCACGCCGTACAGCCAGTTCGACACCATGACCGAGCAGCGGATCCGGGCGGCGGTCGGCGACGCGGCGTTCGATGCCGCCTTCGCGCAGGGTGCGGCGTACGCGTTCGAGCAGGCGGTCGGACTGGCGCTGGGGGAGGAGCGCGAGGTCACCACCAAGCCCGGCCTGGCCGGGCGGCTGACCCGGCGCGAGCGTGAGATCGCAGGCCTGATCGGCGAGGGTCTCAGCAACCGCGAGATCGCCGCCCGCCTGGTGATCTCCCAGCGCACCGCGGAGACCCACGTCGAGCACATCCTGAGCAAGCTGTCCTTCAACTCCCGGACGCAAATCGCTCGCTGGATCGCCGAGCACCCCGAACCACGCTGACCAGGTCGGCTACCTACGTAGCCAAATCCGTAGGTGTACCGATGTCTTTGGTCCCTATCGCCGGGATCCTTGCTGACAACGTTGTCCCCCTCACACGTTGCCGAGGTTCCATGTCTGGCGAATCCCCCATCCCGCCGCTGCCGCTGGGCGGCGCGCGCGACTGGTGGCGAACCGCGGTGATCTACCAGGTCTACGTCCGCAGCTTCGCCGACTCCAACGGCGACGGGGTGGGCGACCTCGACGGCGTCCGGGGCCGGCTCGCGTACCTGCGCAGCCTCGGCGTCGACGGCCTCTGGCTCAACCCGTTCTACCCCTCGCCCCAGCACGATCACGGGTACGACGTCGCCGACTACCGCGGTGTCCACCCGGAGTACGGGACCCTCGACGCGTTCGACCGGCTGATCCGGGATGCTCACCGGCTCGACCTCCGGGTGCTCGTGGACGTCGTACCGAATCACTGCTCGATCGAACACCCGTGGTTTGCAGAGGCTCTCGCGGCCGGTCCGGGCAGTCCGGAGCGGGAGCGGTTTCACTTTGCCGAAGGCAATGGTTCAGAGCCGCCGAACAACTGGCGGTCGATCTTCGGTGGCTCCGCGTGGCAGCAGGTCGACGACGGTCAGTGGTACCTGCACACCTTCGCCGCGGAGCAGCCTGACTTCAACTGGCGCCACCCGGAGGTGGTGTCGTCCTTCGAAGAAGTACTGCGGTTCTGGTTCGACCGGGGCGTCGACGGCGTCCGGATCGATGTCGCGCACGGGCTGCACAAGGCCGACGGCCTGCCGGACCACGAGCACGCCGACCTGGACGAGCTCACCGGCGACCCGGTCAACCCCCACGCCTGGAACCAACCCGAGGTGCACGATGTGTGGCGCAGCTGGCGAGCTATCGCGGAGGAGTACACGCAGCGGACCGGCCGGGAGCGGGTCCTCGTCGGCGAGGTGGGCCTGCTGGACACCCAGCAGCTCGCGCAGTACCAGCGTCCGGACGAGCTCCACCAGACCTTCTACTTCGAATTCCTCCGCGCCGAGTGGGACGACCTGTCGCTGTACGACGTGATCGACCGGGGGCTCCAGACGATCGCCGGGTCCGGATCTTCCGTCGCCTGGGTGCTGAACAACCACGACATGCCGCGTTCCGTCACCCGGTATGCCGGAGGGGCACCAGGCGCCGGACCCGGCGATCTCGAACTCGGCGTGGCCCGGGCCCGGGCGGCCGCGCTGCTGATGCTGGCTCTGCCGGGATCGTCGTACCTGTATCAAGGCGAGGAGCTGGGGCTGCCAGAGGTCACCGACCTGCCTGAGCACGTGCTGACCGACCCGATGTTCCACCGCACCGGCGGCGTACGACGAGGCCGCGACGGCTGCCGGGTCCCGCTGCCGTGGACCGCGGAGCACGACGTCTTCGGCTTCTCACCGGACGGATCCGCCGGTACGACGTGGTTGCCGCAGCCGGGGTGGTTCGCCGAGCACGCGGTGGACCGGATGCGCGACGACGGCAGCTCGATGCTGCACCTGTACCGCGAGGCGCTCGCGCTGCGGCACCGCATCCCGGCGCTCGCGGCTGGCTCTGGCTCAGGCGACTTCCGCTGGCTGCCGACGGAGCCCGGCGTTCTCGCGTTCACCCGCGGCGACGGCTTCGCCTGCGTCGTCAACTGCTCGCCCAAGCCGGTGGTGAACCCGGTCGACGGCCCGCTGCTCCTCGCCAGCGACCCCGAGGCCGGCGAAAAACTTCCCCCGAACAGTGCCGTCTGGACCCTCCTGGAGGTCGAGGCGTGATCACGAGCATGTGGATCCTGATGATCGTCACCGGTCTGATCGCGATCCTGATGGTGCGCGACGTAGCGCGAGACCTGAGGGACCGCTGATGCAGACGCCCCCCTCGAACAGTGCCGTCTGGACCCTCCTGCCAGACGGTGCGTAGCCCGGCGGACCTGGCGTGTCGAGTTACCCCTGCTCCGCGCCAGGTCTGCCGCTCCATCCTCACCGCTCCCTCCGGCCGGCGAGGATGGAGCGCCGGCCCCGCCGTCCACCTGCCGCCGGCCGGCGGGGCCCGGCGGTACCCCGCCCCGCCGCCGCCCTTTCTGGTTTGGGGAGCGCTGCACACCCGGAACGACCAGTAGGACTCCCCAGTCGGCTCAACTGGGCGACTGGGGTGGTGGGGATTGTCCACAGAGGTGAGGTTGGTGGGGAGGTGGGGACGAGAGGGGGGCATGTTGTTGGTGTGGGATGGAATGAACTGGGGTTCGAGGAAGTGCGGCGGCTGCAGTTGGGGGCGTTCAGCCGCGGCCAGGCGAATACGTACGGCGTGTCCGACCGGACGCTCGCGGTGCGGTGCCGAAATGGGCTGATTCAGCGTGTCTATCGCCGGGTGTACGTCGACTTCAGCGGCCCCCTGCCGTGGGCGACGCGCGTGTGGGCTGCCTGGTTGGCATATGGACCGGAGGCGGCCGTGGGTGGCGAAACGGCGCTGCGCCGTTATGGGCTCGACGGGGCGTGGGGCGATCAGGTGATCTGGCTGGATATTCCGCATGAACGACGCGTGCGCAGCCAGGCCGGCATCGTGCTCACCCGATGTCGTGATCTGGACGGCAGGGTCGTCGGCTCGCGCGAGCCGCCGATCGTCCGGCTCGAGGTCGCCGTACTGACGGTCGCAAGTCGACGGACCCGGCCGGATGACGCCATCGCGTTGGTGCTCGATGCCTGTCGCCAGCGTCGTACGACGCCGCAACGCCTGCTCGCCGAGTTGGATCGATTGCAGCGACTTCCTCGGCGCGCAGCTTTCGTGGAGGTACTGAAGGACGCCGCGGAGGGTGCCGAGTCGTTCCTGGAGCTGATTTACCTACGCAAGGTAGAACGGGCCCACGGTCTGCCCACCGCCGTACGGCAGGTTCGTGCTGCGAACGGCCGCGGGACGGTGTACCGAGACGCCGAGTATGAGGACTACGGCTTGATCGTCGAGCTCGACGGCCGCGCCGGACACGAGGACGCCGTCTCGCGCTGGCGTGACATGGGCCGCGACAATGCCGCCTTGATGACAGCGAAGCCGACGCTCCGGTTCGGGTACCAGCTGGTCGGCGATCCCTGCGCGGCGGCGGCCCAGGTTGCCCGGGTCCTGCAGATCCGCGGTTGGCGGGGACAGCCCACCCCGTGCGGCCCCACCTGCTCGCTCCTTCCCACGCTCTCGGATTTGGGGAGCGCAGCGCACGCGAATTGATCAGCAGAACTCCCCGGTCTGCGGTGAGGCGGAGAGGGTGACCGGATAGCGGGCGGGTTGGGGGGCTCGTCGGAGAGGCGATGCGGAAAGTGTCTGACGTCGCGATTAGGCTGCTGGGGTCACCCTCACTCACGCCCTGGGAGGTCTGCGTAGACATGGCGTCCAGCGACAGTTTTGTGCATCTACATGTGCACACCGAGTACTCCATGCTGGACGGCGCCGCGCGGATCGACGAGTTGTTCAAAACCGCCCAGGAGATGGGCATGCCGGCGATCGCGACCACCGACCACGGCTACGTGTTCGGTGCGTACGAGTTCTGGAAGACGGCGAAGAAGTACGACGTCAAGCCGATCATCGGCGTCGAGGCGTACCTGACCCCACACACGCACCGCAGCGAGCGCAAGCGGGTCAAGTGGGGCGACGCGAACTCCGGCCGCGACGACGTCTCCGGTAGCGGTGCCTACACGCACATGACGCTGCTGGCGAAGAACACCTCCGGCATGCACAACCTGTTCCGGATGTCCTCGCTGGCCAGTCTCGAGGGCTACTACTTCAAGCCGCGGATGGACCGCGAGCTGCTGAACACCTACGGCCAGGGCCTGATCGCGACCACCGGCTGCCCGTCCGGCGAGGTGCAGACCCGGCTCCGGCTCGGGCAGTACAAGGAGGCCGTCGAGGCAGCCGCGGAGTTCCGCGACATCTTCGGCAAGGAGAACTTCTACTGCGAGCTGATGGACCACGGCCTCGGCATCGAGCGCGACATCCAGAAGGACCTGCTCAAGCTGGCCCGCGAGCTCGACCTGCCGCTGGTCGCGACCAACGACCTGCACTACACCAAGCCCGAGGACGCGACTGCGCACGCCGCGCTGCTGTGCGTCCAGTCCGGCTCGACGCTGTCCGACCCGAACCGGTTCAAGTTCGACGCGAACGAGTTCTACGTCAAGACCGCGGCCGAGATGCGGGAGGTGTGGCGGGAGCTGCCGGAGGCGTGTGACAACACGCTGCTGATCGCCGAGCAGTGCGACGTCAGCTTCACCGAGGGCGAGGGCCGGTTCATGCCCCGGTTCCCCTGCCCGGAGGGTCACAACGAGGAGTCCTGGTTCGTCTCCGAGGTCGAGACCGGCCTGCATGTCCGCTACCCGGCCGGCATCCCGGACGACGTCCGCAAGCAGGCCGAGTACGAGATCGAGGTCATCGTCTCGAAGGGCTACGCCGGCTACTTCCTGGTCGTCGCCGACTTCATCAACTGGGCCAAGAAGAACGGCATCCGGGTCGGCCCGGGCCGTGGTTCCGGCGCCGGCTCGATGTGCGCGTACGCGATGCGGATCACCGACCTGGATCCGCTCCAGCACGGCCTGATCTTCGAGCGCTTCCTGAACCCGGAACGTATGTCGATGCCCGACTTCGACGTCGACTTCGACGACCGCCGCCGCCCCGAGGTGATCCGCTACGTCACCGAGAAGTACGGCGACGACCGGGTCGCGATGATCGTCACCTACGGCACCATCAAGGCCAAGCAGGCGATCAAGGACGCCGGCCGGGTGCTGGACTACCCGTTCGCGATGGGCGACCGGATCACCAAGGCGATGCCGCCGACGGTGATGGGCAAGGACATCCCGCTGTCCGGCATCTTCGACCCGCAGCACAAGCGGTACTCCGAGGCGAACGAGTTCCGCCAGCTGTACGAGTCCGACCAGGACGTCCGCAAGATCGTCGACACCGCCCGCGGCCTGGAGAACCTGAAGCGCCAGTGGGGTGTGCACGCGGCCGGCGTGATCATGTCCAGCGAGCCGCTGATCGACCTGATCCCGATCATGCGCCGCGAGCAGGACGGCCAGGTCATCACCCAGTTCGACTACCCGAGCTGCGAGACGCTCGGCCTGGTCAAGATGGACTTCCTGGGCCTGCGCAACCTGACGATCATGGACGACGCGGTCAAGAACGTCGAGGCCAGCCGCGGCATCAAGCTGGACCTGGACGAACTGGCCAAGTCGCTGGACGACGGGCCGACGTACGAGCTGCTCGCCCGCGGTGACACGCTCGGCGTGTTCCAGTTCGACGGCGGCCCGATGCGGGCGCTGCTGCGGCTGATGAAGCCGGACGGCTTCGAGGACATCTCCGCGGTCGGCGCGCTCTACCGGCCCGGCCCGATGGGCGCGAACTCGCATACGAACTACGCGCTCCGGAAGAACGGCCAGCAGGAGGTCACGTACCTGCACCCGGAGCTTGAGCAGGCGCTGGAGCCGATCCTCGGACCGACGTACGGGCTGATCGTCTATCAGGAGCAGGTGCTGAAGATCGCCCAGGAGCTGGCCGGCTACAGCCTCGGCAAGGCGGATCTGCTCCGCAAGGCGATGGGCAAGAAGAAGAAGGAAGTGCTCGACGCCGAGTACGTCGGCTTCGAGGCCGGCATGCTGTCGAACGGCTTCTCCGCGGCGTCGATCAAGGCGCTCTGGGACGTGCTGGTCCCGTTCTCCGACTACGCGTTCAACAAGGCGCACTCGGCGGCGTACGGGCTGGTCTCGTACTGGACGGCGTACCTGAAGGCGAACTTCCCGGCGGAGTACATGGCCGCCGTCCTGACGTCCGTGAAGGACGACAAGGACAAGATGGCCATCTACCTGAACGAGTGCCGCCGGATGGGCATCAAGGTGCTGCCGCCGGACGTGAACGAGTCGGACTCGAATTTCACCCCGGTCGGCACCGACATCCGCTTCGGCCTGTCCGCGATCCGCAACGTCGGCGTGAACGTGGTGGCCGAGATCGTCGCGGCCCGGGAGGAGAAGGGCCGGTTCACCGACTTCGTCGACTTCATCGACAAGGTGCCGCTGCCGGTCTGCAACAAGCGGGTGATCGAGTCGCTGGCCAAGGCCGGTTCGTTCGACTCGATGGGCCACGCCCGGCGCGCGGTCGTCGCGGTGCACGAGCAGGCGGTCGACGAGGCGATCGACCTGAAGCGGAACGAGGCGCACGGCCAGTTCGACCTGTTCTCGATGGGCGACGACGAGGCGGACGAGGGCGAGGGCAACAGCCGGCTCACCGTCACCGTCCCCGAGATCGAGGAGTGGGACAAGGCGACCAAGCTCGCGCACGAGCGCGACATGCTGGGTCTGTACGTCTCCGACCACCCGCTGTTCGGCGTCGAGCATGTGCTCACCAACGGGACGGACTGCACGATCGGTCAGCTGCTCGCCGACGAGGACCGGCCGGACGGCAGCCGGGTGACCATCGGTGGTCTGGTCACGGCGGTCCAGCGGAAGGTGAACAAGCGCGGCGACATCTACGCGATCGTCACCATCGAGGACCTGGAAGGTTCGATCGAGGTGATGATGTTCTCCTCGGCGTACCAGCTGCACGCGCACCTGCTCAGCAACGACGCGATCATCCTGATGAAGGGCCGGGTGCGGAAGCGCGAGGACCGGATCGAGCTGAGCGGCGACGAGGTCGTCGTGCCGGACCTGACCGAGGGCCCGAGTGGGCCGGTCGTGATCACCATGGCGGTGAACCGATGTACGCCGCCGGTGGTCGACGCGCTGCGTGACGTGTTGCAGTCGCACCCGGGCATGACGGAGGTCCAGCTGCGGCTGCAGGCGCGGCAGAAGACCACGGTGATGCGGATCGGCGACCGGTTCCGGGTGACGCCGACCTCGGCGCTGATGGCGGACCTCAAAGCCCTCCTCGGGCCTTCTTGCCTGGCCAGTTGAGGTGGTTGTGGGTCCGGTGCGGCACACTGTCGAGGTGACGCAACACCAGTCTGCTCAGTCGCCGTACCTGCCCCCACCGGCCGGAGTGCCGTTCGGTGCGCCGCCACCGCCGGAGCCGGCCATGCCGTGGGCCAAGGCCATCGCGGTGACCGTGGGCGTGTTCCTGGTCGCCGGAGTGGTGGCCGGGTGGGCGTGGCAGCAGTTCTCCCCGCTCGCGCAATACACCGTCGACGAGAACGGCGGGGCGCTGGGGGAGGAGCAGATGACTCGCGTGTTCGGGCCGGACGGCACGTTCACCGCGATCGGGTTCCTCGCCGCGCTGGTGCTGGGCGGTGCGCTGTTCTGGTGGCTGCGGAACTACGGCCCGTGGTCGGTCGCGATTGTTGCCCTGGGCTCCTGCCTGGGCTCGGGCGTTGCCTGGGGTGTCGGCATGCTGCTCGGGCACGACCCGCTGCAGCCACGGCTGGAAGCCGCCAAGCCAGGTGACCTCGTCGCGGCCCCGCTGGAGCTTCACACTTGGTTACCGATCGCTGCCTGGCTGGTGGGTGCCGCGCTCGCGGCAGCAGTCATCGCCGCCACCACCTGGCGCGCCGAACCGGTTGCAACCACATCGCAACCTGGTGCGTCAGAGTCCTCGCCTCAGGTGCATTAGCCTGTCCAGGCTGGCGGGTGAGGCCGCCAGTCAAGCGAGGGAGCATATGTCCGACCACACCAACCCGCCCAACCCGCGCCAGCCCGGCGCCGGCGGCGGTCCGCAGCAGAACCCCTACGGCCCCGGGCCTCAGCAGAATCCGTACGGCGGTCCGCCACAAGGCCAGAGCCCGTACGGCGGTGCTCCGCAAGGACCAGGTCGGACAGGAGCACCCCAGAACTACCCGCAGCAGGGCCAGCCGCAGCGCCCCGCACCTCAGGGACCGCCGCAGCAGGGCCAGCCGGGACAGCAGCCGTACGGCCAGCCCGGTCAGCAGCAGTACGGCCGGCCGCAGGGACAGCCGCAGTATGGGCAGCCGCAGCAGCGGCCGGGGTCGTATGGGCAGCAGCCGGGACAGCCGTCCGGTCAGCCGGGACAGCCGTCGTACGGCCAGCCTGGTGGACAGCCGTCGTACGGGCAGCAGGGTCAGCCGTACGGGCAGCCTGGTGGGCAGGCGTCGTACGAGCAGATGAGCTTCGGTGGGCAGCCGCCGCAGGGGCCTGGGTTCGGCCAGCAGTGGCAGGAGCCCGGTAAGAAGAAGCGCGGCAAGCTGATCCCGATCATCGCCGCGCTGGTTGTGGCGCTGGTCGCCGCGGGCGGCGGAATCTTTGCCTACGGCAAGCTCAACGGGGGGAAGCAGCCGGCCGCGGTGCTGCCCGGTAACGCGGTCGCGTACGCGCGCGTCGACCTGAACCCGTCGGCCGGCCAGAAGGTGGCCGCGATCCGGTTCCTGATGAAGTTCCCTTCGGTGAAGGAGAACCTCAGCCTGACCGGCGAGAACGACGACCTGCGGCAGAAGCTGTTCGAGTCGATCAAGAAGTACGCCGGTGACGACCTCGCCGATGTGGACTACGACAAGGACATCAAGCCCTGGCTCGGCGAACGGGCCGGCGTCGCCGCGCTGCCGGCCGCGAACGGCGACGACGAGCCGAAGGCGATCATCGCCATCCAGGTCAAGAACGAGGACAAGGCCAGCGCGGGCATCGACAAGCTCTTCGCGAAGGAAGAGAAGAAGCCCGGTAAGGCGTTCAGCAACGGCTACGTGCTGCTCTCCGACACCCAGGCCACCGTCGACTCGGCCGTCGCCGCCGCCAAGGACAACTCGCTCGAGCAGAACGAGAAGTTCAGCGCGGACATGAAGAAGCTCGGCGAGCAGGGCTTCGTCTCGGTCTGGGCCGACATGAAGGGCGTCGCCGCGATCTCGGGCAAGGTCGGCTCCGACGAGCTGGCCGGAATCTCGGACGCGAGTATGGCGGCCGCGCTGCGGTTCGACTCGTCGTACGTCGAACTGAAGGGCATCGCCCACGGCGACCAGAGCGTCAAGGTGAACTCCGCCGACGCCGGCGACATCATCGGCAAGCTGCCCGAGACCACTGCCGCCGCGCTTGCGGTCTCCGGTGGCGAGAGCCTGGTCGACACGATGTGGAAGCAGCTGGAGAAGTCTTCCAACGGCAACGTGAAGCAGCTGACCGAGGAGATCGAGCAGGAGACCGGTCTGTCGCTGCCCGACGACCTGAAGACCCTGCTCGGCAAGAACCTGGCCGTTGCCATCGACAAGGACGCCGACAACGGGCCGCAGATCGCCGCGCGGCTGGAGACCGACCCGGCCAAGGCCGAGCCGGTGGTGGAGAAGCTGGTCACGCTGCTGCGTGAGAAGGCCGGCAATATCCCGGTTCGGCAGGCGAAGGACGACGACACGCTCGTCGTCGCGACCACCGAGGAGTACGCGGAGAAGGTGCTGAAGGGCGGCAGCCTCGCCGACTCCGACACCTTCAAGCAGACCCTGCCCGACATCAAGGGCGCGGTCACGATCGGCTACTTCGACTTCGCCGCGGCCGAGTCGCTGAGCAAGGAAATCAGCGACAACAAGGACGCTGCAGCGCTGCGCTCGGCCGGCTTCGTCGCCCGCTCCACCGGCGACGGCGAAGCAGACTTCACGCTGCGAGTAGTCGCCAAGTAACCAGCAGATTTCGACGGGACCCGGACGGCAGCACAGCCGTCCGGGTTCTGCATGTCAGGAAATTCTTCGATGGGGATGTCGAAATCGGCGCGGCTGTCTCTACCTCCTGAGTGAAAGCACCTTTCACCTCCGAAGGAGATACAGAGATGAACCACATCACGGGTGTTCTGACCATCGGCGTGCCGGTGACTGACCAAGACCGTGCGGTCCAGTTCTACACCGAGACGCTCGGCTTCGAGCTGTTGATGGACGCGCCGCTCCCGCAGTTCGGCGGTCGCTGGATCGTCGTCGCGCCTCCCGGCGCCGACGTCAGCCTCGCGCTGGTGCCGGCCTCGGAGGACAATCCGGCCGGCGTCGACACCGGCATCCGGCTCGCCACGCCCGACGCCGAGGCAGCACACAAGCACTTCCTCGCAGCCGGGGTCGACACCGACGAACTCCTGCGCTGGCCGGACGTCCCGCCGATGTTCAGCCTCCGCGACCAGGACGGCAACCGGCTGTACCTCACGCAGGCGTGATCCGGTGCGTGGCACCATCAGGGGATGAAGAGGCCTGGGGTGATCGCGGTCCTGGTGTTTGTGCTGGCCGGTTGCGGGGGCGACGGCGGCGACAAGGCGGCGGTCCCGGCGACCAGTGCGCCGGGGCTGCCGTTCGCGGAGGCCGCGACCACGCCGCTGGATCCAGCTAAGGCGCAGGCCCTGCAGGACGTGCTGGCCAAGATCGTCAGCCGGTACGCCGCCAACCCGGACGACGAGGCGGCCTCGCGCGGAGTGAGCGCGGCGGTCGTCACCGACAAGTGGACCTGGTCCGGTGCCGCGGGCAAGGATGCGCTCGGTACGGCGCTCACCCCGACGACGAGCCTGGGCGTCGCCAGCATCACCAAGACCTTCGTCGCCGCTGAGGTGATGCTGCTGGCCAAGGACCAGAAGATCGACCTGGACGCGCCGATCGCGTCGTACCTGAAGAACAAGCTGACCGCGAACAACGCGACCGTGCGCCAGCACCTGGCGATGCTGTCCGGCGTACCGAACTATCTGCCCGACGACTACGGCCGGATGGACAAGGTGATCAAAGCGGCGCCGGGCAAGCACTGGACGCCCGAGCAGGCCCTGTCCTACGACACCGCCAGCGTCGGCCAGCCAGGCACCTACAACTACAGCAACCCCAGTTACGTGCTGCTCGGCATGGTGATCGAGAAAGCGACCGGGCAACCGCTGGCCACGGTCCTTCGGCGTGACCTGGCAACGCCGGCCGGGCTGGAGCGGGCGGCCTTCCAGGACGGCGAGAAGCCGGAGCCTCCCGTCGCCGGTGACAAGAATCCGGTCTGCGGACCCAAAGACGACGGCTACCTGCCATGCCGGGCCATCGCCAGCCTGTCCGCCGCCAACGCCGGCCTCGCGGCCGATGCACCGACGGTCGCCCGATGGGGCTACGAGCTGTACGGCGGCCGCGTCATCCCCGCGGACCTGGTCGGCCAAATGACCAAGGGCGACGGCGAATACGGCCTGGGCACGATGCAGTTCACCCAACGCTTCGGCATCGGCCCAGCCGTCGGCCACCGCGGCGAAATGCCCGACTACATGAGCCTCCTGGTGGTCATCCCGGAGAAGCGCCTCTCCATCGCCCTACTCTTTGCCAACGGCAACAAGCAGATCGACACCGCGATGACCGACCTCGCCAACGCCCTACAACCACTGGTCAGCTGAGCGATCAGCGGCGGACGCGGTAGCGCAGGTGCGTGGCGAGCGGGGTGTCGATGACCCGCACGATGTCCAGCTCGATCTGCGCCGGCAAGACGTCGAACAACTGTCGTCCGCGCCCGAACAGGACCGGAACCTGGTCGATCTGCAGCTCGTCCAGCACACCCGCCTCGAGGGCCCTCTGGGCCGTGTACGCCCCATGGACCAGCACGTCGCGATCACCGGCCGCCGCCTTCGCCTGCGCCATTGCGCTCCCGATATCGGTCACGAATGTCACCGACGGGTACTTCGCCGCCGCAGCCGGCGCCGGGTCGTGACTGAACACGAAGAGAGGTACGCCGTGGTGGTCGCCCCCGTAGTAGTCGACCTGCTCCGCGGTCCGCCGTCCGACCAGCACCGCGCCAGTCGCGTTGAGCTCGTCCCAGATGTCGCCGGCCGGTCCTTCCGGACGGCCGAACTCCCCGTCCGGGCGCTCGTACCACTTGTGCAGCCGCATGAAGCCGTCGCCGCCCGGGTTACCCGGTACGTCGTTCGGACCCGCGATGTAGCCGTCGAGGGACATCGACATCAACAACACCGATGAAGACATGGGCCTGCTCCTTCAGTCCGGCAGCGCGGCAGTTCCGCGCCTTGTGCCTTCCCGTCGAAGGGGCGTGGCTGGATTCGACATCGCCCTACTGCTCGTCTTCGTCCAGCGCCGCCAGTACGCCTTCGCCGTACTTGGCTAGCTTGTTTTCGCCGACGCCGCTGATGGTGCCTAGCTCGGCGAGGGTGCTGGGGAGTTCGGTGGCGATCTGCCGCAGGGTCGCGTCGTGGAAGATGACGTACGCCGGAACGCCTTGCTCCTTGGCGATTCCGGCCCGCCAGGCCCGTAGCCGCTCGAAGACCGGTGCGGCCTCGGGGGGCAAGTCGGCGGCGGCCTTCTTGGCCGAACCGCCAGAGGATCTGGAAGTACGTACGCGCTCGGGTTCGCGGCGCATCATCACGTCGCGCCGGCGGCCGAGCACCTCCGCGGACTCCTCGGTGAGGACGAGCGTGCCGTAGTCGCCCTCGACCGCGAGGAGGCGTTGCGCGAGGAGCTGGCGGATGACGCCGCGCCACTCGGTGTCCTTGAGCTCGGCGCCGATCCCGAAGACGGTCAGCTGCTCGTGCCGGAACTGCTTGACCTTCTCGGTCTCCTTCCCCAGCAGGATGTCGATCAGCTGACCGGCGCCGAACTTCTGGTTGCGCTCGTGCTGCAGCCGATAGACCGTCGACAGCAGCTTCTGCGCCGCGATCGTGCCGTCCCACGACTCCGGCGGCGTCAGGCACGTGTCGCAGTTCGCGCACGAGTCGCCGTGCTGACCGAAGTACGCAAGCAACTGCGACCGGCGGCACTGCACCGTCTCACAGAGGGCGAGCATCGCGTCGAGATGCGCGCTGAGCCGGCGCCGATGCGCGAGATCCCCCTCGGACGTGTCGATCATCTTCCGCTGCTGTACGACGTCCTGGAGTCCATACGCGAGCCACGCGGTCGACGGCAGTCCGTCGCGGCCCGCGCGGCCGGTCTCCTGGTAGTAGCCCTCGACCGACTTGGGCAGATCGAGGTGCGCGACGAATCGAACGTCCGGCTTGTCGATGCCCATCCCGAACGCGATCGTCGCGACCACGACCAGGCCGTCCTCCCGCAGGAACCTGGCCTGGTTGGCCGCCCGGGTCCGGCTGTCCAGACCGGCGTGGTACGGCAACGCCTCGATCCCGTTCTGGGTCAGGAAGGCCGCGGTCTTCTCGACGCTGTTGCGGGACAGGCAGTAGACGATCCCGGCGTCGCCCGCATGCTCGGTACGCAACAGGTCGAGCAACTGCCGCTGCGGGTTGTCCTTCGGCACGATCCGGTACTGGATGTTGGGCCGGTCGAAGCTGGCCACGAAGTGTTTCGCGTCGGTCAGGTTCAGCCGGGTCGCGATCTCGCGGTGGGTCGCCTCGGTCGCGGTCGCGGTGAGCGCGATCCGCGGTACGTCGGGCCAGCGCTCGTGCAACTCCGAGAGCATCAGGTAGTCGGGCCGGAAGTCGTGGCCCCACTGGGACACACAGTGCGCCTCGTCGATCGCGAACAGCGCGATCTTGCCCTGGTCCAGCAACCGCACAGTCGCCTCGACCCGGAGCCGCTCCGGCGCGAGATACAGCAGATCCAGCTCGCCGGCCAGGAACGCGCGCTCGACGTCACGCCGCTGCTCGTAGTCCTGCGTGGAGTTGAGGAATCCCGCCCGTACGCCGAGCGCCTGCAACGCGTCCACCTGGTCCTGCATCAGCGCGATCAGCGGCGAGATCACCACGCCCACGCCGGATCGCACCAGCGACGGGATCTGGTAGCACAGCGACTTCCCGCCGCCGGTCGGCATCAGCACGAGCGCGTCCCCGCCGCCGACGACGGTGTCGATGATCTCGGCCTGCTCACCGCGAAAGGCGTCGTACCCGAACACCCGGCGCAGCACCTCGAGCGCCTCACTCGTGGACTCGTGCAGGGTGGCGGATGTCTCGGTCACCCGGCGATTCTACGGAGTGCGAGACGCCGAGGCCCGGACTTCGCAGGCGGGTTGTGGATAAACCCCTTGCCTACTTGGTGATTTCGCCTCGATACGTGCCGACGCTCCAAAAATTTCCTTCCGGATCCTTCACGGTGAATCCGCGGGAACCGTAGTCCTCGTCCCGCAGGCCCCGTACGACGGCCGCGCCGGCTGCGATCGCCCGGGCGAGCAGCGGGTCCGGGTCGTCGTGGACGAGATAGACCGACTGGACCCGGTCGGCGAGCGCGGTGAACTCGTCGGGTTCGGACTTCGCGTCCACCGAGCCCATCATGATCCCGCCGCCGAACGGCCAGGCCAACTCGGCATGCGCGATCGAGCCCTCCGCGGCGCCGGCATACGAGGCGACCAGCGTGAAGCCGAGGCCCTCGGTCAGGAACTTCAGAGCAGCTTGCCCGTCGCGGTAGATCAGCCCCGGCCAGACGCCGACGACGATGTCCTTCTCGGTTGTCGTGTTCATACCTCCGACTCTGCGGCAGCGTCGTACGTCAGGTCTTGAACGTTTGGGAGCTCTTCGGCGAGCCACTGCCGGGGCGAGCACCCGGCGATCGCGTTCCACTCGCGGGTGAGATGCGCCTGATCGGCGTACCCGAGCTCGGCCGACAGGTCCGCCAGCCTGGTCTTGGGTTCCGCCTTCAGCCGCCAGACCGCTTGCTCGAACCGCATCACCCGCGCCGCCACCTTTGGCGCCAGCCCGTACTCCGCGGTGAACCGCTCGGTCAGATGCCGCCGGCTCCATCCGACTTCAGCCGCAAGATCCTGTACGCCGATCCCGCCGGACGTCTCGCGGAGTCGCCGCCAGGCCCAGCTGAGCTCGGCACGCGTCTCCGGGGCGGGTGCATCGGCCCAGTGCTCGAGCAGCAGCTGCTCGACGATGTCGAAGCGTTGCTCCCAGGTCGGTGACTCGCGCAGCTGATCGGTCAGCAGGCGAGCCGGTCGGCCGAGGACATCGTCCAGGTTGACGACCATCGAGGCGAGCTCACCTGGTGGCAGGCCGAGGAGCGCGCGGGCGCCGGCCGGAGTGAGCGCGAGTTGGACGCCAGAGCGGTTGGGCGATTCGCCGATATGGACGGCGGTCGAGTGCAGGCCGCCGACGACGGTGTCGAACTTGTTCACCGGTGAGCCGGGCCAGGCGATGCCGATCGGTTCGTCGAGCGCGATGACGAGGGTCAGGTGTTGCGAGGGCAGACCGCGATGGAGGGCAGGCGGCTCACCGGCGTACGCGTAACCGATGAGGTCGGCGACGTACGGCCGCAAGGCTCGATGCACCTGCCGGGTGTGCATGAAGCCAGGCTAGATCCGCCCTCGGACAGTTTCACTTCCTCCGGAATGCGGGACCCGCGTACCGCCATCTGGACGGGCGTGGCACCATCGTCTGAGTTGTCCTGACACAGCGAGGAGATGTCGTCGTGCCTGCTCTGAGGTCCCGTACCGTCACCCACGGCCGCAACATGGCGGGCGCCCGCGCGCTCATGCAGGCCTCCGGGGTAGCCCGGGAGGACTTCGGCAAGCCGATCATCGCGGTGGCGAACAGCTTCACCGAGTTCGTCCCCGGCCACACCCACCTCGCCCCGGTCGGCCGGATCGTCTCCGACGCGATCAAGCAGGCCGGCGGGATCGCCCGCGAGTTCAACACGATCGCCGTCGACGACGGGATCGCGATGGGCCACGGCGGAATGCTCTACAGCCTGCCGTCGCGCGACCTGATCGCGGACTCGGTCGAGTACATGGTCGAGGCGCACTGTGCGGACGCGCTGGTGTGCATCTCCAACTGCGACAAGATCACCCCGGGCATGCTGATGGCCGCGCTCCGGCTGAACATCCCGACCGTGTTCGTCTCCGGCGGCCCGATGGAGGCCGGCCGGGCGACGCTGGTCGACGGCACCGTGCGCAAGCTGGACCTGATCGACGCGATGTCCGAGGCGGTCAACGAGAACGTCTCCGACGCGGACATCCTGCGGATCGAGGAGAACGCCTGCCCGACCTGTGGCTCGTGTTCGGGCATGTTCACCGCGAACTCGATGAACTGCCTGACCGAGGCGATCGGGCTGTCGCTGCCGGGCAACGGCTCGGTGCTGGCCACCCACACCGCCCGGTGGGCGCTGTACGAGAAGGCCGGCGAGACCGTCGTACAGATCACGAAGCGGTACTACGACCAGGACGACGCCACCGTGTTACCGCGGGCCATCGCTTCCAAGGAGGCTTTCGGGAACGCGATGGCGCTGGACATCGCGATGGGCGGGTCGACGAACACGATCCTGCACCTGCTGGCGGCGGCCCAGGAGGCGGAGGTCGGCTTCGACCTCGACGACATCAACGCGGTGTCGCGGCAGGTGCCGTGCCTGGCGAAGGTCGCGCCGAACGTGGCGCCGGGCGGGACCTACTACATGGAGGACGTGCACCGGGCCGGCGGCATCCCCGCGATCCTCGGTGAGCTGCACCGGGCCGGGTTGCTGAACGAGAACATCCACACCGTGCACAGCGACTCGATCGACGAGTGGCTGAAGACGTGGGACCTGCGTGGTGGCTCGCCGTCGCCGGAGGCCGTTGAGCTGTGGCATGCGGCGCCGGGCTGCAAGCGGTCGGCGACGGCGTTCTCACAGTCGGAGCGGTGGGAAACGCTGGACACCGACGCGGCCGGCGGCTGCATCCGGGATCTGGAGCACGCGTACTCCAAGGACGGCGGGCTCGCGGTGCTGAAGGGCAACCTGGCCGTCGACGGCTGCGTGGTGAAGACGGCCGGGGTGGACGAGTCGATCTGGACCTTCCAGGGTCCTGCGGTCGTGTGTGAGTCGCAGGAGGAAGCGGTCGAGAAGATCCTGGCCAAGCAGATCCAGCCGGGCGATGTGGTCGTGATCCGGTACGAAGGCCCCAAGGGCGGTCCGGGCATGCAGGAGATGCTCTACCCGACGTCGTTCCTGAAGGGCCGCGGCCTGGGCAAGGTCTGCGCGCTGGTCACCGACGGCCGCTTCTCCGGCGGTACGTCGGGTCTGTCGATCGGCCACGCGTCACCGGAAGCGGCCTCGGGCGGCACGATCGCCTTGGTGCAGGACGGGGATCAGATCCGCATCGACATCCCGGGTCGCTCCATTGAGCTGCTGGTGTCCGAGGAGGAGCTGGCGACCCGCCGCGCCGCGCTGAACGGCGTCTACGCGCCTCGGTCTCGCGACCGCAAGGTGTCCCAGGCACTGCGTGCGTACGCCGCGATGGCCACCAGCGCCGACAAGGGCGCCGTACGGGACGTCTCGAAGCTGGGCTAGATCTCCAGGTCGAAAGCGAGACTGATGGCCTCGGCCAGGGCGGGTTCCTGGTCGGGGTGGAGGTAGCCGATCAGGCGGCCGAGCTGGATCTTCGGGATGGTCTGGATGTTGTCGCAGGAGATCGCGCTGGGGTGATCGAGGCCGTTGGCCGGGCCGACCAGGACCTCGGTGGACAGGCCGCGGATGGTGCTGGTGATCGGCGCGACCGTCACATTGGTGAGGCGCGGGCGGATCAGCTCACGAGTGAGTACGACGACCGGGCGGGGCTTGTCCAGACGTGCGATGTGCAGCGGGCGCATGACGTCGTACGGCGCCTCAGTCGAGGTCGCTGAGCACGGTCCCGGCGGCCGCAGGGGCGAGCCCCTCCAGGTCGGGGTAATCGCCGTGCTCGGTCAGGATGGCGAGATCGCGGGCAGCCAGCTCCCGGCGCCGCTCACGCTCCATCGCCCGAGCCACCACGGAGGCCCGGCTCGACGCCTTGTCAGCAGCCACGAGCTGGTCCATGAAGTCGACCAGCTCATCCGGCAGCCGCACAGTGATCTGCTTACTCATACCAAAAGCATACCGACCTGGGATTCAAATCGGTAGCGTCGTCAGTTCGGGGACATGGCTGACCAGTTGACGTCGGTGTGGGGGAGGGAGGGGAGGGCGGCGATTGCGGCGAGTTCGGTGTCGAGGAGGCCGACGAGCTGGGCCAGGCGGGTGGTGGTGTCGGTGGCCTCGAGGAGTTTTTGCCGGTCGGGGGTGATCAGCGTCATCGCGGCCGACATCAGGTACGAGAGTGTGCTGGGGTCGTCGGGGAGATCGCCGATGTGCAGTCCCGGCCGGCTGATCTCCGTCACCGCGGCGGCGTAGCGACGGAACTTGTCGACGGCGATGGTCGCCGTACCCAAGGGATCGTCGCCGAGGCTCTCGACCAGCCACTCGACGTCGGCGACCAGGTAGTCACCGCTGCCGTCCAGCTCCGCCACCTTGAACCGCCGGTTGCCGGTGAGCGTGATCTCGACCGGTCCGTCGTCGTCCGCGTCCAGCGTGATCTCGGAGATCGTCGCGGCGCAGCCGGTGCCGTACAGCGACCGGAACACCCGCTCACCCAGCTCGTATCCGTCCCGGACGGCGAGGGCGCCGCAGACGAGCTCACCGCCGTTCTCGACCAGATCGCGGATCACCGCCCGGCCCTGGACATCGGTTACCGGAATGGGGAGCACCAGCCCGGGGAAGATCACCGTGTCGACAGTGAGCAGCGGCAGGCGGGAGTCCATGCTGCCGAGCCTAGTGCCTCCGCTACCTCATTACGCCTGGTAACTGCCAGCAGGTGGATATGGGGGCGAGGCCCACGGGTCGTCACCACTAGACTGAGCCCATGATTCGCCGCGTCGACCTGCGGGGCCGAGTGGCGGCCGGAGAGGTGTCCGACCTCCAAGCCGAAGTGAACGCCCTCGTCCCCCGAGCCGTGTTCGACGTCGAGAAGGCTCTCGACGTCGTCCGACCGATCTGCCTGGACGTCCGCCATCGTGGACTCGAGGCGATCAGGGAGTACGGCGAGAAGTTCGACCATGTGCGCGTCGAGGACCTCCGGGTCCCGGCCGAGGCGCTGAAGACCGCGCTCGAGGAGCTCGAGCCCGAGCTCCGCAGTGCGTTCGAGGAGTCGATCCGCCGGGTCCGCGAGGTCAGCCAGGACGAGCTGACCGCTGACGTCGCCTCCGAGCCCGCGCCCGGCGGCCGGGTCACGCAACGCTTCGTCCCGGTCCAGCGCGTCGGCCTGTATGTCCCAGGCGGCCGTGCCCCGTTGGCGTCCAGCGTGCTGATGAACGTCGTACCGGCGCAGGTGGCGGGTGTCCCGTCGCTGGCTCTCGCGTCGCCGCCGCAGAAGGAGTTCGGCGGTCTGCCGCACCCGACGGTGCTGGCGGTGTGTGCGCTGCTCGGGATCGAGGAGGTGTACGCGATGGGCGGCGCGCAGGCGATCGCCGGGTTCGCGTACGGCTTCGGTGCTGGTGTCACAGGCTGCCGCAAGGTCAACCTGATCACCGGGCCGGGCAACATCTACGTGGTCGCGGCCAAGCGGTTCCTGCTGGGTGAGGTCGGCATCGACTCCGAGGCCGGGCCGACCGAGATCGCCATCCTCGCCGACGACACCGCGGACGCCGCGCACGTCGCCGCCGACCTGATCAGCCAGGCCGAGCACGACCCGATGGCGGCCGGCGTCCTGGTCACACCCAGCGAGACTCTCGCCGCAGCAGTTGAGGCCGAGCTGCCGCGTCAGGTCGCGAAGACCAAGCACGCCGACCGGATCACGGAAGCACTGAGTGGTCAGCAGTCGGCCGTCGTACTCGTGGACGATCTCGACCAGGGGACCGCGGTGGTGGACGCGTACGCCGCCGAGCACCTGGAGATCCAGACCGCGGACGCGGAGGAGCGGGCCGGGCTGATCAACAACGCCGGCGCGATCTTCGTCGGCGGCTGGTCGCCGGTGTCGCTCGGCGACTACTGCGCCGGATCCAACCACGTCCTCCCGACCGCGGGCTGCGCCTGTCACTCGTCAGGGCTGTCCGTCCGGAGCTTCCTGAAGGCGATGCACGTCGTGAACTACTCCCGCGACGCTCTCCAGCAGGTCGCCGGACACGTGGTCACGCTGGCGCACGCCGAGGACCTGCCCGCCCACGGCGCCGCCGTGTCCGTGCGCTTCCCGGAGGGTGACGCATGAGTCGCTTCGACGGGCTGCCGATCCGCGAGGAGCTCAAGAGCTTCGAGCCGTACGGCGCCCCGCAGCTCGACGTACCTGTCCTGCTCAACGTCAACGAGAACCCGTATCCGCCGAGCGAGGAGACCGTCGCGGACATCGCCGCGGCGGTCACCGTGGCGGCCCGGGGGATGAACCGCTACCCGGACCGCGAGTTCCTCGACCTCCGCGCGGACCTGGCCGCCTACCTGGGCCGTGAGTCCGGCGCGCAGCTCGTCGCCGAGCAGGTCTGGGCGGCGAACGGCTCCAACGAGGTCATGCTGCACATCCTGCAGGCCTTCGGCGGACCAGGCCGTACGGCGTTGTCCTTCGCCCCGACGTATTCGATGTACCCGGAGTACGCCCGCGACACGAACACGGCCTGGGTCACCGGTCGCCGGGCCGAGGACTTCACCCTCGACGAGAGCAAGGCGCTCGCTGCGATCTCCCGGCATCGGCCGTCGGTCGTCCTGCTCGCCTCGCCGAACAACCCGACCGGCACCGCGCTGCCGATCCAGGTGGTCGAGGCGCTCGCCGCCCGGACCGCGGCGATCGGGGCCGTCCTGGTCGTCGACGAGGCGTACGCCGAATTCCGCCGTACCGGGACTCCGAGTGCGGTCACGTTGTTGCCGTCGTACCCGAATCTGGCGGTGGCGCGGACGATGTCGAAGGCGTTCGCGATGGCGGGCGGCCGGGTCGGATACCTTGCCGCGAGCAAGGAGTTGGTGGACGCGCTGCGGATCGTGCGGCTGCCGTACCACCTGTCCGCGATCACGCAGGCGACCGCGCGGGCTGCGCTGAGGCACTCCGACGAGTTGCTCAGCCGGGTCGAGCAGCTTCGGGTCGAGCGGGACGAGACGGTCGATTGGCTGCGCTCGCAGGGTTTGCGCGCGGTCGACTCGGACGCGAACTTCGTCCTGTTCGGCACCTTCGCCGACCGGCACGCGGTTTGGCAGTCGCTCCTGGACGACGGCGTCCTCATCCGCGAGACCGGGCCGGACGGCTGGCTGCGGGTCTCCATCGGCACCAGCGCCGAGATGGCCGCATTCCGCGCTTCACTGGAGCGCGTCCTCAAGACAGACGTGGGAAGGCTGACATGACGCGCACGGCACGGATCGACCGGGAGACCAGCGAGTCGAAGGTCCTGGTCGAGCTGAACATCGACGGCGAGGGCCGCGCCGACATCTCCACCGGCGTTGGCTTCTACGACCACATGCTCAACGCGCTGGCCAAGCACGCACTGCTGGATCTGCACGTGAACACGGTCGGCGACCTCGAGATCGACGCCCACCACACCGTCGAGGACACCGCGATCGGCATCGGCCAGGCGCTGAAGGAAGCTCTCGGCGACAAGCGCGGCATCCGGCGGTTCGGCGACGCGACGGTCCCGCTGGACGAGGCGCTCGTACACTGCACGGTCGACCTGTCCGGCCGGCCGTACTGCGTCCACACCGGCGAGCCGGACGGCCAGGTCCACGCGATCATCGGCGGCGACTACGCCGGTTCGCTGACCCAGCACGTGTTCGAAACGCTCGCGTTCAACGCCGCGATCTGCATCCACATCCGGGTGCTGTCCGGTCGCGACCCGCACCACATCGTCGAGGCCCAGTTCAAGGCCTTCGCCCGCGCGCTCCGGGCCGCCGCGGAGCTCGACCCGCGGCAGCCAGGCATCCCGTCCACGAAGGGCGCCTTGTGAGCAAGAAGGTCGTCCTGCTCGACTACGGATCCGGCAACATCCGGTCCGGCGAGCGGGCGCTGCAGCGTGTCGGCGCCGACGTCACGGTGACGTCGGACTTCGACGAGGCGCTGAACGCCGACGGACTGCTGGTCCCCGGCGTCGGTGCCTTTGAGGCGTGCATGACGGGCCTTCGGAAAGTGCGCGGCGACGTACTGGTCGATCGTCGGTTGACCGGCAGCCGGCCGGTGTTGGGCATCTGCGTGGGCATGCAGATCCTGTTCGCGCGCGGCATCGAACACGGTGTCGAGACCGAGGGTTGTGACCAGTGGCCCGGTACCGTCGAGCGCCTCGAGCCGCACAACGGCGAGCCGGTCCCGCACATGGGCTGGAACACGGTCGAAGTCCCGTCCGGCACCACGCTGTTCGACGGCCTCGAGAAGGAGCGGTTCTACTTCGTCCACTCGTACGGCGTCCGCGACTGGCAGCTCACCGACGCCCGGGAGTCGGTCGCTCCGCAGGTGACCTGGACGACGTACGGCGGCGATCGCTTCGTCGCGGCGGTCGAGAACGGACCCCTCTCGGCGACCCAGTTCCACCCGGAGAAGTCCGGCGACGCCGGCGCCGCCCTGCTCTCGAACTGGGTGCGCTCGTTGTGACTTCCTGACACGCATTCTCTTGCCGTTAGGGAGTTGTTTACCGTACGTTCACTGGCGACCACTGCTTGTTCTCGAACAGGAGCCGCCCGTGACTGTCGAATCCAACCTGTCCAGACGTCAGTTCGTCGCCCGAGCCGCCGCGGCCGGTGTTGCGGTCAGTGTCGCGGGGTCCGTCGAAGCGCTCTACACCGCACAACCCGCGCTCGGCACCTCCGGTCCGAAGCTCGGGTACGGGCCGCTGATCGAGGACCCGAACGGCATGCTCGACCTGCCGCACGGGTTCAGCTACAAAATCCTGTCCCGCGAGGGCACGGTCCGGCCGGACGGACTGCCGACGCCGAGCCGGTTCGACGGCATGGGCACCTTCCCGGACCGCGACGGCGGCGCCCGGCTGGTCCGCAACCACGAGTGCAGCCCGACCGCCAAGATCAAGGTCGTCGCGCCGCCCGAGCGCACGTACGACCCGGGCGCCGCGGGTGGGACCAGCACGCTCGTGGTGGACCGGCACAACGGCACCACCAAGGAGTTCGTCAGCCTCGGTGGCTCGGCGATCAACTGCTCCGGCGGTATCACCCCGTGGCGGACCTGGCTGACCTGTGAGGAGACAGAACTCAAGGCCGGCGACAGCGGCTACACCAAGGACCACGGCTTCATCTTCGAGGTCGACCCGTACGACGACCGCCGCAACGTCGACCCGACCCCGCTGAAGGCGATGGGCCGGTTCCAGCACGAGGCGGTCGCGATCGATCCGGCGACCGGGATCGTGTACGAGACCGAGGACGCGTTCGTCGCGCCGCTCGGCGGCTTCTACCGGTTCCTCCCGAACCGTCCGCGCGGTGGCTGGGGAACGCTTCGGGCGGGTGGAGAGCTGCAGGCCATGCACATCCCGGATCTGCCGGACCTGTCCGTCGTACAGGAGGCCGGGACAGAGTTCCACGGCGTGCAGTGGGTCAAGGTGCCGGACCCGCTGGCGACCTCGGTGTCGGTACGGGCGCAGGACTACAGCAAGCCGATCACCGGCGGCTACAAGCTCGAGGGCTGCTGGTGGGGTACTCGGGACCGCTGCGTGTACTTCGTCTCGTCGTTCGCCCGGACCGAGCTCGGCCCGAAGGTGGACCACGACGGGCAGGTCTGGCGGTACGACCCGCGCAAGCACACCCTGCGCCTCGAGGTGATCTTCACTCGGCCGAAGCCCGGCTCGGACGACCCGGAGTTCGATGCGCCCGACAACATCACGATGTCGCCGTACGGCGGGCTGATGATGTGCGAGGACGGTCTCGGCGAGCAGCACATCCTCGGGACGACGGAGGACGGCGAGGTGTTCAAGTTCGCCCGCAACCGGGTGAACATCGGCACCCCGGAGGGCCCCGAGTTCGGCGAACTGGCCGGCGCCGGCTTCTCCGCCGACGGCCGGACGATGTTCTTCAACGTCTACAACCCCGGCATCACCTACGCCATCACCGGCCCCTGGCGCCGAAGGCGCTAAACCGACGCAGCGCCGAAGGCGCTAAACCGACGCAGCGCCGCCGTCGATGACAGCTTCGACGTACACCCAGGCGCCGTTCTCCCGGGTGAACAGGCTGTTCTCGTGGAGAGAGCCGCCCTGGTAGTAAGCCTGGAACTCAACGGTGCCCTCGGTGTGGAAAGGGCTGCCGCCGGTGGTGTGCAGGACTTCGAGACCCGTCCAGCGGATGTTGTTGTCCAACTGAAGTTCGGCCGGGCGGGTCGCGGAGTGCCAGGTGCGGAGCAGGTACGCCGCGTCGCCCACGACAAAGGCCGAGTAGCGCGACCGCATGAGTTGTTCGGCGGTGGCTGCTGCGGCGAGCCCTTGGTGCAGCTTGCCGCAGCAGTCGCCGTACGGTGCTCCGAGCCCACATGGGCATGGTGGCTTGGCCATCCGCCAATTGTGTCAGGGGGCGTCGATGACGATGCCGGCCTCCATGTCCAGCACTCGCTTGTAGTCCTCGTCCAGCACCTGGGCGTCGCTGTGGATCAGGATGACCCAGGCGAGGCAGGTGAACAGGTCGACCGTCTCGGGTACGACGGCGTCCTCGTCGTACAGGATCTTCATCCAGTGGAACGACTTCAGTGACTCGATGTCGGCGAAGACCTCGCGGTTGCGGAAGTAGCCCTCGCGCGGCGCGATGACGAAGATGCCGCGCAGGTGCTGGACCAGGTCGAACCCGTCCCGGACCTCGCCGCGAACGCGGTGCGCCACGGTCCGTTTGATGTGGTTGTCACCGGTCGCCAGCTCGCTGACCATCTGGTGACCGCCGCCGGCGGGCCGGGCCGCGACCTCGATCAGCCGCGGGCCGTCGGCCGTCATCATCACTTCGACGTGTCCGCAGCCGACCCGGATGCCGACGGCGTCGAGCACCTGCCGGGTGTACGGCCACAACGCCTGCACCTCGGGGTCGTCCTCGGCCAGGAAGTCGATCCGCCGGTAGATGCCGATCTTGTCGCCCCGGCCGACCTTCGTGTATCGGCAGACGTCGACCAGCGCGTGCTTCCCGTCGACGCTGTACGTGTCGACCAGGTACTCCGTCCCTTCGGCGTACTCCTGGATCAGTACGGCGTCGTTGGTCAGGCCCATCTTGTTGGTCCGCCCGAGCACCCGGTCGAACCGCTCCCGCCAGTCGCCGTCCTCGAAGACGACGTACACCTCGTCACCGGCGGCGCTCTTCGGCGGCTTGATCACCAGCCGCTTGCCGAGCAGGTCGTTCTCCTTCAGCCACTTCTCCGCCTCGGCCGGATCCGCGGTCAGGAACTGCCGCAACCGCGGCACACCCGCGGCCGTGAGTGCCTGCGCCATCTCCCATTTGTCCCGCCGCGCGGACGCGAGCCCGGGCACGTTGCCGGTTCCGGGCACCAGGATCTCGATCAGCTGGTCGCACAGCTCGACCCCGCTCTCGGCGCCTGGAACCAGGTACTCCGGCTCGTACTGCCGCAGTTCGTCGGCGAGCGCCCGTACGTCGCCAGTGAAGTAGTGCACGTGCTCGAAGTCGTCTGGATGCCAGCTGGTCGTGTACGCCGGTGGTGGTTCGGCCGCACTCAGTACGGCGACCGGCAGCCGCCCGGCCTCGCGAAACGCGGCCGGGTATTCCTGTCCCGTGGACAACGGATCCACGATGATCGTGTAGTTGCTCATAGCATCCTCCTAGGAGCTCTCGCTCGGCACTGCGGCCGGTGCCAGCTCGGTGGTTTCCGCTGTCGGCCGCATGCCGACGGACGCGAGTACGACGCCGATCGCACCGGCCAGACCGCACCAGAGCCAGACCCGCGTGCCGGACGAGTTCCACACCCACACCCCGAGGAAGGGGCCGAGCGCGGAACCGAGCCCGAACATGGCATGCGAGGACCCGACGTACCGGCCGAGCAACGGCTTCGGTGCGGCCATCCCCGGATAGGCGAACATGGTCGGCCCGCCGATGATCTCGGCCAAGGTCCACAGCAGCGTGCCGATCACGAAGATCGCCAGCCCGCCCGGCAGCGCGTAGAACGCCAGCCCGCCGCCGAGCAGGACGAACCCGGTCATCGCGACGAAGCGGGCCGGCCAGTTCTGGACCACCTTCGTCACCAGCAACTCGCAGGTGATGACGATGAACCCGTTCAGCGCTACCACCGCACTGAACCACCACGTCGACAGCCCTTCCGACTTCATGTGCAGCGGCAGCACGGCCAGGTACTGCATGTAGATCGCCGCGTTGATGAGCATGCACAGCAGGAACAACACGTACTTGTAGTCCCTCAGTACGGCGACATACCCGCCACCCGCTGCGGGCTCATCCGCAGCCGTGTCCTGGACCGTTTGGGGAGCTCGCTTGGGGAGGGCAACGATCGCCACAGCCGCGTAAGCCAGTGCGGCGACCGCCTCGCCGATGAACAGCAGGTTCCACGACACCGCAACCAGGGCCGCGCCGATCAGGGGTGCCGCTGTGGTTCCCAGGTTCATCGCTAGTCGGTAGACCGCGAAGATCATCACCTGGCGGTTCTTCGGCGTCAGCTCGGTCAGCAGCGCGGCCGACGCCGGCCGGTAGAACTGCCCGACTGCGCCGGCCAGCGCGACCACGACCACGACGGCCGGGTAGCTCGGGACGTACGCGATCGCCAGCACGAAGCCGGCCATCCCGAACATGCTGATCATCACCGCGGCCCGCGGCCCGAGCTTGTCCGACAGCGATCCGCCGATGATCAGCCCGATCACCGAGCCGCCGCCGTACACGCCGAGCGCCGTACCGGCCTCAACCGGCGTGAAGCCCTTGGAGGTGGTGAGGAACAGCACCAGGAAGACCTGCAGGAACCAGCCGAGCTTGTTCACGAAGACCCCGACCAGCAGCGCCTTCACCGGTACGGGAGCCTCCCGGATGGTGGCCCAGATGCCGGTGCTCTCGTCGGTGGCGGACGTCATCCTGCCGCCTCCTCAGGTGCCTTCGCCTTGACCTCGCCCGACCAGCGCAGCGCCTTCTCCGCGGCGTCGAGACCGGCCCGGCAGTCGGCGATCGACCCGGCGACCGCGGTCGCGTAGGCGATCCGGCCCCACAGGGTGCCGTCCGGAGGCGGGCTGGTCGTCTGGCCTGCCTCCATCAGCGGCACCAGTTGGTCGATGGAATCGGGCAGACCTTCCGCGTCGAAGCTGACCTCATCCAGCACCGTGTCGTTTTCGTCCACGTAGAAGAAGCGAACGCCGCCAACCAGGGTTCGGTCGGGCACCAACGAAGGGGCACGTCCGCACGCAACAGCGGCCGCTGCGAGCCCAGGGTCGACGCCGGTCGCCTTCAGCCCGAGGTACGGGATCAGATCGCCGCCGATCCGGGCATTGATCTCGATCACCTTCGGGCCGTCGGCCGTGATCATGATCTCGGTGTGGGTGACGCCGTCGGTGAACGCGATCGCCTTGTGCGCGTCGACAAGCACCTGCAGCAGCTGCTCGTCGGAGAGCAACGGGTCGTGTGCGTCGACGAAGTGACCGACCTCTTCGGCGTACGGCGGGTAGCCGATCTCCTTGCGGGCCAGGCAGAACGGCGTCACCTGCCCCTGGAAGACGGCGGCGTCGATGCTGATCTCGTAGCCGTCGGCAAACTCCTCGACCAGCACCTTCACGTCGTAGTGCGGCGCTTCGGGGACGGTCGTGTCGTGCGCGAAGTCCCAGTTCGCCCGCAGCTCCTCGGGCGAGTTCACCTTCACCACGCCGAGGCTCGCGGCCAGCGCACGTGGCTTGAGGATGCGCGGGTAGCCGACGTCCACGGCAAGGGCTTCGTCGACGGTGTTCGCGAGCACCGATTTCGGCTGCGGTACGCCGTGCTCGGCGAGCGCCGTACGGGTGAGGTGTTTGTCGCGGCAGCGATTCACCATCGCGACGTCGCCGCCCGGCAGGCCGAGCGCTTCGGCGACGTGAGCGGTCTGCAGGATCCGGGCCTCGTCCCAGCACAGCACGCCGTCGATCGACTGCCGGTCGTGCAGCTCGTGTGCGGCGGCGACCAGGGCGTCGGCGTCGAGGGTGCTCTCCAGGACGGTCCAGTCCTCGATGTACTCCTTCTCCCAGGTCGGTTCGCTGTGCAGGAACATGTGGATCCGGTACTGCGGCGCGATCGATCGCAGGATGTACTCGCGGAACAGCCGCATGCCGGTGGCGACCACCAGCAGATGGGGTTTCATCGGGCCTCCCTCACGGGTGCGGGGATCTGCCGGATGTGGCTCACCCCGGTGGTGCCGTCGCTGCGGCGGAAGTGGTCGGTGATCCGGATGTTGCCCTGAGCATCGAACTCGGGGACGCTGTGGCACTCGCCGATGATCAGGTCACCGGCCGCGTCGATCAGGCAGTACGCCGCGTCGAACGAACCGTCGGGCTGCACCCGCCCGACCAGCCGGCCGCTGCGCAACGTGCCGCCGGCGTAGAACTCGGCCCAGACCAGATCGTCCTCGCGGTGATACTGCCCGTACGGCGCCGGCCCCTCAGCCTCAAGCTGGAACCACACCCCATCGACGTCGGGTACGAGCGGCTCCGGAGCCGGCGCGCTCACCACTGCACCGCGCACAGCTCATCGGAGATCGAGTAGATCTCCCGGTCGAACATCGAGTTGAGCACGATCGCGGCCCGGACCGGCAGTTGCGTCAGACCGGCGTTGGTCAGGCCGTGGCTGTACCGGCTCGCGTTGAACGAGTAGATCTTGTGCCCGTTCATGCCCTTCCAGCGCACCGAGTAGTCCGGCTCGACCAGCAGCCCACCGTCGTCGTCGAACTCGATCCGCTCCCGCAGGTCGTCGTCGAACGGTGCCTCCACGTGCTCCCGGCCGGCCGCCACGACGACCTGGCGTACGTCGTGCTCCTCCGGCGCGGCGGGCGTCGTACACCGGAGCCGGATGGTGCCGTCGGCAAGGAGCTCGGACGAGGTGACGTCGCGACCCGGCAGCAAGGTGATCGGGAAGCGGCCTAGGTTCAGGAAACCGTCGTAGTTGGCCTGGTACAGGGCACGCAGGCCGCCCGGGGTGATCGCGTCGCCGCTGTAGCGGTGGTCGTCGATCATCTCCCGGCGGGTGCCGCGGCTGAGGCCCTGCAGGTATTCGATGTGCGACGGCCGATAGAACTCGTTGGCCATCGGCGAGTCGTCGATGCTGCGGAACCACTGGTTCCGGCCGATCCAGCGGATGTCGGTGAAACCGGAGCCAAGCAGCCGGAGCACGGTTTCGAGACCGGTCTGGCCGCCGCCGACGACCGCGACCGGCGCGCTGGTGTCCAGCGTCGGCAGCCGGTCCGCGAGAGCGTCGGCGATGAAGGCCCGCGCGGCCGGCAGCTCCCGGATGTACGACGGCTGGACCGGACGGGTGCCGAGTCCGAGGACGAGGTGTTCCGAGACCGCGGCCGGCTCGCCGTCGATGCTGATCTCGAAACCGTCGTCCGTGATCGAGATCGCGTCCACCCGGGTGCCGAAGTTCACCACGCCGAGCCGGTCAGTGGCCCAGGCCAGGTAGCGCTCGTACTCGATCCGGGGGAGTGAGTCGAACTGGGAGTTCATCAGCGCATAGAGGCGTCCGGAGGTGACCAGGTAGTTCAGGAAGGTCAGCTCGTGTCGGGGATCGACCAGCGACACCAGGTCCTTCATCCAGCCGGTCTGCATCCGCACACCCGGGTAGAGCAGCGGAGTGTGCCAGCCGCTGCCCGGGCGGGCGTCGAAGAGCGCGAGCCGCTCAGTGGTGACGTTCTGGTAGAGGGCCGCCAGCGACAGGTTGGAGGGCCCGGCCCCGATGCCGATGGTGTGATATCGGGGCACTTGCTTGCCTGGTTGGGTGATCGTCATGCGCCTGTTCTCCGTCCGCGAAGTGGTTTCACCTGTGGCGAGCAGGTCGCTCGCCGCGGCCCGGCTGGCGGCCAGCGCGGTTTTCACGCTGCCGCCGGACCCACCGGTGAAGGTGAAGAGCCGATGTGAGCTGCCGAGTACGGACCAGAGCGTCAGTACCGGCGGATCGGCGTAACAGTCGGCGTTGTTGACCATCAGGTCGGGCGCCGACAGCTTGAGGTGTGGCAGCCGCTCACCGGCGATCCGGACGGCCCTCGCGGCCAGGTCCGGGATCGGCGTGCTGCTGCCCGGTGGTACGGACCAGTTGTGCGTGTCCACGCCGAGGAGCAACCTGCCGTCGGCCGTCGGGCGCCCGTACAGGTCGCTGGTCTCATCGACGAACATGGTCGGCAGAGCGCCGTCCACCTTGTAGATGGCGACCTGGATCGCCTTGGTCCGGTAGGGCTCGGCCGGGAGGGCGTTGCCGGAAAGGAAGCCGGGTGTCCACGCCCCCGCGGCCACGACGACTGCGTCGTACCGGTGACTGGCGCCGGGGAGGTGGCAGCTCACCGAGCCGTCGGGGTGCGGGACAAGCCGCAATACGGGTCCGTCGAGCACACTGGGCAGTTGCCGGATCACTGCCTTGCGGAGCTGATCCGGGTTGATGAAGCCGGCCCGCTGCTCGTAGACGCCGACTGTGCCGTCGGGCAGGCCGTGCCAGCCCTGCCGGCGCAGTTCGGCGCCGTCGAGGATCTGAGCGCCTTCGACCTCGGCGACAGCTGCCTCGATACCGGCGTACGACGGCAACAGGTAGGTACAGCCGGTTTCGGTGTAGCCGGCCTCGTCGCGGAAGCTCTCGAACAGCTCGCTCAGGCTGTCGATCGCGAGCCGCCGCTGGACCGGGTGCGTCTCGAACCCCCGCACTCCACCGCCCGACGCGGCGGTCGCGTCGGTCGCGTCGGTGCCGGGCAGGCCCTTCACCAGGTCTACCTCGACGTGTTCGCTGAGTCGCCAGGCCAGCAGCGCCCCGGCGATACCGGCACCGATGACGCAGATTCTCATCGGTCTGTCCCGGTCAGCGCGGCGCGGAGCGAGCCGGTGTCCTGGACGCCGCCGGCCAGCAGGGTGAGCAGGCTGCGAACCGCCAGCGGCGGGTCGAATCCCTCCGGCCGGAGCGCGCTCTCACCGCGGGCACGCTCGATCGCCGCCAAGGCCGGATCAAGTGCTTCGGAAACGCGCTGAACACCGGCCAGCAATGGTTCGATCCGGTCCGCGAAGGCCCGGAAAGAATTCAAGGTGAAATCACTGCGGTAGCGGTCGGGCCGATCCCAGGCCAGAAACAAGCGAACGATTGACGGATCTTCGGCGCGCAGTAATTCCGTCGCACCGATGCCGTGTTTCCGGCTGGTCGAGAACTTCGCTCCGTCGAAGGTGTAGAACTCGTTCACCACCAGCCCGGACAGCGGCAGCCGGGCGACACCGGCGGCGGCCCAGACGGCGCGCCAGTACAGGGCATACCAGAATGCGTTGTCGAGACCGAGAAAGTGCCACAAGTGGTCTACCCGAGCGAGCGCGGCCAGGTAGCCGGCGACGTCGCCGGCCCCGGGGTCGACCGCCCGCGCGATGCCGTACAGATCGGCGAGCGCGACCTCCGTGTACGGGCCGATCCGCAGGCCGGTCAACGGGCCGTCGCCCTCGATCCCCCAGTTGGTCGGATAGGCGAGCGCGATCTCCGGCAAACCGGCTGTGAGGTTGCGGTCGATCAGCTCCCGCACGGCGAGTGGGAGGTCCGCCCGCAACCACATCGAGACGAGCGCCTCACGGTGGTCCTCCATCCGCAGTACGGGCACTGTCGCCGCGAACGGACGAGGCTCGCCACCGCAACGACCGCAGACCGGATCGATCATGTTCTCGACGTGCGTGAAACCGCCGCACTGCTCGCAGGCACCACCGGCCGCGGGCGCTTTGCACTCGCCGCAGAAGCCGCTGAGATACGACTCGTGCAGAGTCCGGCCGCAGTCGGTGCAGGCGTGCAGAGTGACCTCGCGCAACGGCGTCGCGCCGGAGGTGACCAGGTGATTCATCAGCTGCCGGATGATCGGCGCGTGCTCGTCCTCGAGCGGATCGGTGAACCGGTCATAGCCGATGCGGGCCAGCTCATACGTGTCCTTGATGTCCGCGCGGAAATCCGCCGTCATCACGCCGGCCTCGACGCCTTCGTTCTCGGCCCGGGTCAGCACGTAGTTCTGGTGTACGTCGAGACCGGTGGTGACGACGACGCGTTCGCCGCGGGCGCGCGCGGCCCTCGCCGCGATGTCGGCCGCGAGGTAGGGGCCGGACAGATGACCGACGTGCAGCGGTCCATTGACGGTCGGCTGCGGAAACGTGAAGACCGTGATCGGCTCACCCATCGCTGGGCATCCAGTAAGCGCTGAAGACCGTCAGTTCCAGATCGGTCGAACGGTTCTGTACGACGTGTGCCTCGGTGCTGCTGAGCAGAAACGCGTTGCCCTGGTGGACTTCGTACTCGTTGCCGCCGACCACGACGTGCGCCGTGCCCGCCACGACGACGGACAGTTCCAGCTCAGGATGCTGGTCCACCGGGCTTTCCGAGCCCGGCGGAACGCTGTACCACATCGCCTGGAACGGCAGGTCGCGCTCCAGCCCGTATTGCTCCCAGCGGACCACCCGCAGGTCTTTCACGTACTGGTCGGTGCCGGTGCTCAGATCGAATGTACGCATGCTTCGCCACCCTCCGAAGCCGCGCCCGTGTGATGACACGGCACGGCTGAAGAAGTTGAAATGACAGCGGAATTGAACGCACGGAACAGACGCTTAGATCAGCTCTGAATCGAGCCCGTCACGACGCCACCAACGTCGGACCTGAAAACCCGGCGACCCCCCAGTCTCCGTGACCGAAAAATATAGGGAAGGTAACGCAGCGAGTAAAGGGGAATACGCGACGATTTAGTGTCACGGCCATAACTGGACAGAAAGTCATTCGTTGTCGATCACTATTGTGATCGAATGACTACGCTCAGGCGTCGCCGGGGAACGCGGCCGGAGCGCCGCCCCAGGCCAGCTGAGCGCTCGACGCGGCCAGCAGGCTGTCGATCGCGAAGGTCCGGATCGCCGTGTCCTCGGCCGCCTCGACGAGATCGCCGTACACGGGAGCGATCCGCTTCTCGATCAGCAGGATGAGAGCGGTGGCGGTCGCCGCGTTCGTGACCGCCTGGGGGAGGTCGTACGCCGCTTCGGCCGCGACCGGGGTCTCGCCGGCGGCGACCAGGAGGTTGCTCAGGCGGTCCCGGCTCCGGCGGTGCTGGTCGTAGAGGTTCGTGGCCGCGCTGAAGCGGGCGCCGCGGAGCTTGCCGCCGGCGACCCCGACGCCGTACATCGCCGCGTGCTCACCGGCGAGCGCGGCCTGCAGTGCTTCGACCTGGCTCATTGGGCGGCTGCTTTCTTCTTCGGGGTGAGCGTCGTGGCCAGCTGGGTTTCGGACGCGGCGATCATCGCGAGCAGGCGGGCGGCCGGACCGGACACCTTCGCTGCCGCGGCGGCGTGCGCGGTCGCCGCTGCCTTCTCCCGCTTCGCCAGGTCGGCCAGCGCGGCGGCCGAGGTTGCCGGAAGGGCAGGCAGCTTGCCGCCGGCGGCCGGTGTCACACCGGCGGTCTCCTTGAGCTTGGCCAGGTGGCTGGCGTGGTACTTCAGCCCGGCCGCGAGCTGGGTCCGCAGGGCCGGGAACTTCTGACCGGTGCTGGTGTAGCGGAGGGACAATTGAGTCACCAGGGTGGCCGCTGAGCTCAGTGCCGCGACGATCACCGGGTCCGTGCTGGGCGTCTCCTCGGCCGGCTGACCCGCCGTGGCGTTGGAGGAGCCCGGCGTACCAGAACTGTTCGGGTGGTCGTCGCAACCGGCCAGCGCGACCGCCCCCGCGGTCAGCAGGGCTATACGGCGCGACAGGCGGAGGGGTTCGTTCGGCACGGCGGAACGATACCCGGGAGACAAGTGAGAGCGGGGTGACCGGTCCGGTGACGAGCCGGTGACTGGCCTGGGACGAGGCGGTGACATGGGCAAGGTCGTGGGCCGGATATGGTGGGCTACTGCCCTCGGTCGGACTGCCGGGCGGTGGAACGGGTGCACAACTGGAGAGAGAGGCAGGTCAACCTGTGAGCCGAAGGACTGACCACACGGACACCACGAGCCTCGAGAACTTCCTGCGGCCGATCGTCGAGCAGTTCGGCTGCGACCTGGAGGCCGCGGACATCGCACCGGCCGGCCGCCGACGATTGCTGCGCGTCCTGGTCGACCGGGACGGCGGCATCAGCCTGGACGACGTCGCCGAGGTCACCCGGGCCATCTCCAAGGCACTCGATGCCGACGACATCATGGGTGACGGCGCCTACACGCTGGAGGTCTCCAGCCCGGGCGTCGACCGGCCGCTCACCCTGCCCCGGCACTGGCGCCGCAACGTCAGCCGGCTGGTCGCGGTCACCCTGACCGCGGGCGGGAAGGTGACCGGCCGGATCAAGTCCGCCTCCGAGGAGGCGGCCGAGCTGGACGTGGACGGCAAGCCGCAGACGGTCGCGTACGCCGACGTGGCCAAGGCCAAGGTCCAGATCGAATTCAACCGGGCTGCCGGCAACGACGAAGGACCGGCCGCTGACGGCACGGTGGAGGAGAACTGAGATGGACATCGACATGGCCGTGCTGCGGTCGCTGGAGCGGGAGAAGGACATCTCCCTCGACGTGGTCGTCGAGGCGATCGAGCAGGCGCTGCTCGTGGCCTACCACCGGACCGAGGGCGCCCAGCAGCACGCCCGCGCCGAGCTGGACCGCAAGACCGGGCACGTCACCGTGTACGCGCGCGAGTTCAACGAGGACGGCACGCTCGCCCGCGAGTACGACGACACCCCGCACGACTTCGGCCGGATCGCGGCCACCACGGCCAAGCAGATCATCCTGCAGCGGCTGCGCGACGCCGAGGACGAGGTCCGGTACGGCGAGTTCTCCGGCAAGGAGGGCGACATCGTCTCCGGCGTCATCCAGCAGGGCCGCGACCCGCGCTCGGTGATGGTCGACCTGGGCAAGATCGAGGCCGTGCTGCCGGCCCCGGAGCAGGTGCCGGGGGAGAAGTACGAGCACGGCTCCCGGCTGCGGGTCTACGTGGTCGGCGTCCGGAAGGGCTTCAAGGGCCCGCAGATCACGGTCAGCCGGACCCACCCGAACCTGGTCAAGAAGCTGTTCGCCCTCGAGGTGCCCGAGATCGCCGACGGCACCGTCGAGATCACCGCGATCGCCCGGGAGGCCGGCCACCGGACCAAGATCGCCGTACGGACGCTGAACCCGTCGGTGAACGGCAAGGGTGCCTGCATCGGGCCGATGGGCCAGCGGGTGCGCAACATCATGCACGAGTTGCACGGCGAGAAGATCGACATCATCGACCACAGCGACGACCCGGCCACCTTCGTCGGGAATGCGCTGTCGCCGGCGCAGGTTACATCGGTGGAAGTCGTCGACGCCGCCGCGCGCGCCGCACGGGTCGTCGTACCGGACTACCAGCTGTCGCTGGCGATCGGCAAGGAAGGGCAGAACGCCCGCCTCGCGGCCCGGCTGACGGGCTGGCGGATCGACATCCGGCCGGATACCGATGTGACTGCTGATGGCAAGAAGGTAGACTGATCTCTCGGTCGGTCGACTGAGTCGCAACCACACCCAAAGGATCACGTGACAGTGACGGTGGAAGCGCGCCCTGGGAAGCCCAGGGAGCGCACCTGCATCGGGTGCCGGAAGCGGTCCGGTCCGGCTGACCTGCTGCGGATGACGGTTTCCGGAGGGCTTGTCCTCCCGGATCCCGCTCATCGGGCGCCTGGCCGCGGGGCGCATCTGCACCCGGTGGCCGAGTGTTTCGACCTCGCCGTACGGCGCAAGGCGTTCCCGCGGGCCTTCCGGGTCCCCGGGCCGCTGGACGCGTCGGCCGTGCGGGATTATGTCGGGCAGTGCAACAAGAATGGCAATGCAACTGAAGTAACCAAGGCGGCCACCCGGCCGCCCGCAGCGGTCTAGCGGGACCGTCGCGACGACATGAAGGCGGGTCATCGACTCATGACCACTCGATGAGTGTCTACCGATGAGTGCAATGCGATGAGCACGTACGTCAACTAACGGTCCGCGCCCAGGCTCGGACCAGAGGGAGAGTAGTGGCAAAGGTCCGGGTCTACGAGCTCGCGAAGGAGCTCGGAGTTACCAGCAAGGTCGTTCTGACCAGACTGAACGACATGGGCGAATTCGTCCGATCGGCATCCTCGACGATCGAGGCACCAGTAGTCCGCAGGTTGGCGGAAGAGTTCGAGAAGAACCCGCCGAAGAAGCGCGCGGCCAAGAAGGCCGCCGCCAGCACGTCTGCCGCGCCGCAGGCGACCGCTCCGGTCGCGCCTGCCGAGCCGGCCAAGAAGGCCGCGCCCGCGGCCCCGGCCGAGCGCCCCGCTCCGGCCGCTGAGGCGACCCCGGCTCCGGTGGCCGCCGAGCCCACGGTTCAGGAGAAGGCAGCACCGGCACCAGTGAAGGCGACACCGTCCCCGGTCAAGCCGGGTCCGCGGCCTGGCCCGAAGCCAGGTCCGCGTCAAGAGACCGCACCGGCCGCTCCGGCCGAGGCCCCCGCGGCCACGCCGTCGTTCGAGGCTCCGGCTGCCAAGGCCGCGCCCGAGGCGCCGGCTGCCGACCGGACTCCGGCTCAGCCGGCCACTCCGGCCGCTCCGTCTCAGCAGCGTCCTGCCGCTGAGTCGCCGGCCCGTCCGGCGCCGCGTCCGGGTGGCCAGGGCTCCGGCCCTCGTCCCGGCGGGCAGGGTGCGACCCCGCGTCCGGGTGGTGCGCCGCGTCCGGGTGCACCGCGTCCGAGTGGTGCGCCGCGTCCGGGCGGGCAGGGTGGTGCGCCGCGTCCGGGTGCGCCGCGTCCGGGGAACAACCCGTTCAGCTCGACCCAGGGCATGCAGCGCGGTGGCTCTCGCCCGGGCCAGGGCGGCGGTCAGGGTGGCCCGCAGGGCGCCAGCCCGGCGGGGATGCCTCCGCGTCCGCCGCAGTCCCGCAGTGGCGACGGCCGCGGTAGCGACCGTCCGCGTCCGTCGGGTGTGCCCGGTGCGCCGCGGCCCAACCCGGCGATGATGCCGAAGTCCTCGGCCGGTACGTTCACTGGTCGTCCGTCCGGTCCTGGCGGCGGCGGGGGTGGTGGCGGCGGTGGCCGCGGCCGTCCCGGCGGCGGTCCGGGTGGACCGGGCGCCGGTGCGCGCGCCGGTGGCGGTGGCGGCGGTGGCGGCTTCCGTCCGGGTGGCGGCGGCGGCCCGAGCGGCCCGCCCGGTGGCGGCGGTGGCCGTCCGGGTCCGGGCAACCGCGGCCGGGGTGGCACTCAGGGTGCCTTCGGGCGTCCGGGTGGTCCGGCTCGCCGTGGCCGCAAGTCGAAGCGGGCGAAGCGCCAGGAATTCGACAACATGCAGGCTCCGACCGTCGGCGGTGTGCGGGTCCGGCACGGCAACGGCGAGGTCGTGAAGCTGGCCCGTGGCGCGTCCCTGACGGACTTCGCCGAGAAGGTCGGCGCCGACCCCGCGTCGCTGGTGCAGGTGCTGTTCCACCTCGGTGAGATGGTGACCGCGACCCAGTCGGTCAACGAGGAGACCCTGCAGCTGCTCGGCACGGAGCTGGAGTACGACGTCCAGATCGTGTCCCCGGAGGACGAGGACCGCGAACTGCTGCAGTCGTTCGACATCGACTTCGGCTCCGACGAGGGCGACGACGACGATCTGGTCAAGCGGCCGCCGGTGGTGACCGTGATGGGTCACGTCGACCACGGTAAGACGAAGCTGCTGGACGCGGTCCGGTCGGCGAACGTGGTCGCCAAGGAGGCCGGTGGCATCACCCAGCACATCGGTGCGTACCAGGTGACCACCGAGGTCGACGGCGAGCAGCGGGCCATCACCTTCGTCGACACCCCGGGTCACGAGGCGTTCACCGCCATGCGTGCCCGTGGTGCGCAGGCCACCGACATCGTCATCCTGGTGGTCGCGGCCGACGACGGCGTGATGCCGCAGACGATCGAGGCGCTGAACCACGCCCGGGCGGCGAACGTCCCGATCGTGGTCGCGGTGAACAAGATCGACGTACCGAGCGCGGACCCATCCAAGGTGCGCGGTCAGCTGACCGAGTACGGCCTGGTGCCCGAGGAGTACGGCGGCGACACCATGTTCGTCGACGTCTCGGCGAAGTCCCGGATCAACATCGACGGGCTGCTCGAAAGCGTGGTCCTGACCGCGGACGCGGCGCTGGACCTGCGGGCCAACCCGAACATGCCGGCCCAGGGCATCGCGATCGAGGCCAACCTGGACAAGGGCCGTGGCCCGGTGGCGACCGTGCTGGTGCAGCGCGGCACGCTGCGGGTCGGCGACTCGATGGTGGCCGGTCCGGCGTACGGCCGGGTCCGGGCCATGCTCGACGAGCACGGCGACCCGGTGGACGAGGCGACCCCGTCGCGTCCGGTGCTGGTCCTCGGTCTGACCGCCGTACCAGGTGCGGGTGACAAGTTCCTGGTCGTCGACGACGACCGGATGGCGCGGCAGATCGCGGAGAAGCGGGAAGCCCGCGCTCGTGCGGCGGCCAACGCCAAGCGGCGGGCGCGCCGGACCCTCGAGGACTTCATGGCCTCGATGGAGAAGGGCGAGACCCAGGAGCTGCTGCTCATCCTCAAGGGCGACGTGTCCGGTTCGGTCGAGGCGCTGGAAGACGCGCTGGTCCGGATCGAGGTCGGCGACGAGGTCAACCTCCGCGTCATCGACCGCGGTGTGGGTGCGATCAACGAGAACGACGTCAACCTGGCCATCGCGTCGAACGCCGTCATCATCGGCTTCAACGTGCGGCCGGCCGGCAAGGCCGGGGACCTGGCCGAGCGCGAAGGCGTGGATGTCCGGTACTACTCGGTCATCTACTCGGCGATCGACGACATCGAGGCCGCCCTGAAGGGCATGCTCAAGCCGATCTACGAGGAGGCCACTCTGGGCCAGGCGGAGATCCGGGAGATCTTCCGCTCCTCGAAGGTGGGCAACATCGCCGGTTGCTGGGTGACCAGTGGCCTGCTCCGCCGCAACGCCAAGGTCCGGTTGATCCGGGACGGCGCGGTGGTGGTCGACAACACCGAGCTGTCGTCGCTGAAGAGGTTCAAGGACGACGCGTCCGAGGTCCGCGAGGGCTTCGAGTGCGGTCTGACGATCCAGGGCTACAACGACATCAAGATCGGTGACGTCGTCGAGGCGTTCGAGCTGCGCGAGAAGCCGCGGAACTGACAGCAGTCGGTGCCCGGAGCTTCCGGGCACCGGAGTAACGTCCGGAGAGGCGCGTCGTCTCTCCGGACGTTACTCATGAATGAGGGAGTGAGCCCTGATGGGTGAAGCAAGGGCGAAGCAGTTGGCCGACCGGATCCAGGTACTCGTGGCCGAATTGCTCGAGCGCCGGGTGAAGGACCCGCGGCTCGGCTTCGTCACCGTGACCGACGCCCGGCTGACCGGCGACCTGCGCGAGGCCAGCGTCTTCTACACGGTGTACGGCGACGAGCAGGCACGCGCCTCGACGGCGGCCGCGCTCGAGTCGGCCCGCGGGCTGATCCGTAGCGAGGTCGGCAAGGCACTCGGCCTCCGGCATTCGCCGAGCGTGGCGTTCTTCCTGGACGCCGTACCGGAGAGCGCCGGTCACATCGAGGACCTGCTGGCCAAGGCCCGGACGGCCGACGCCGAGGTGGCCAAGGCCGCTGCGGGCGCCAAGCCGGCCGGTGACGCGGACCCGTACAAGCACAAGCCCGACGACGAGGACGAGCCGGCCGAGTGACCGGTACCGACTTCACCTCGTCGTCCGACGGCATCGTGGTCGTCGACAAGCCGGCGGGGATGACCTCGCACACCGTCGTGGCCCGGATCCGCCGGCTGGCCGGCACCCGCAAGGTCGGCCACGCCGGCACCCTCGACCCGATGGCCACGGGGGTCCTGGTGGTAGGGCTCAATCGCGCGACCCGGCTGCTGGGCCACCTCCAGCTCGCCGACAAGTCGTACGACGCGACGATCCGGCTCGGCGCGACGACGACCACGGACGACGCCGAAGGATCGGTCGTGTCCACGGCGCCGGTCGAGGGTGTCACCGCCGAGGCCATCGAGGCCTCGGTGGCGGGTTTCCGGGGCGAGATCTCGCAGGTGCCGTCTAAGGTGTCCGCGATCAAGGTCGACGGACGGCGCGCGTACGAACGCGTCCGGGCCGGCGAGGAGGTCGCGCTGAAGGCCCGCGCGGTGACGGTCTCGCGGTACGACATCCTCGACGTACGGTCGTCGGCCGACTGGATCGACGTCGACGTGTCGGTCGACTGCTCCAGCGGGACGTACATCCGTGCGCTGGCTCGCGACCTGGGCGCTGAACTGGGCGTGGGCGGTCACCTCACCGCACTTCGCCGTACGCGCGTCGGCGCCTTCGACCTGTCGGTCGCGCACAGCTTGGAGTCGCTGGCGTCGGACTTCGCCTGGCTCCCGATCGCCGAGGTCGCCGCGGACACCTTCCCGCGGTACGACGCCGACGCCGACCAAGCCGCGGCCATCCGGACCGGCCGCCCACTGTCCGGCCTCAAACTGGCGGCTGGGCAGACCGCGATGTTCGACCCGACCGGCACCTTCCTGGCCCTCTACGAGCCCCACGGCCCGGTCGCGAAACCCACCGCTGTGTTCGTCAGCTGACGTCTGTCAGCATGTCAGCCGCCGTGTCAGCGGCGTGTCAGGTGGGTGGCGGGGCGGGCGCCGAAGCTCATCGCATGACTAGTTCAGCGATCACGGCTTCCGGGCTGCGGAAGGCATACAAGGACAAGGTCGTCCTCGACGGCCTCGATCTCGAGGTCGCCGCGGGCACGGTCTTCTCGCTGCTCGGACCGAACGGTGCGGGCAAGACGACGACGGTCAACGTGCTGACCACGTTGATGAAGGCCGACGCCGGCACGATCCGCGTCGCCGGCCACGATGTGGCGACCGAGACCAAGGCCGTACGCGCGGCGATCGGCGTCACCGGCCAGTTCGCCGCGGTGGACGAGCTGCTGACCGGCCAGGAGAACCTCCAGTTGATGGCAGACCTCAAGGGCCTGGACTCCGGCCAGAGCAGGCGGATCATCGGGGACTTGCTGGAGCAGTTCGACCTGACGGAGTCGGCGCAGAAGCTGTCGACGACGTACTCCGGTGGTATGCGCCGCAAGCTGGACCTGGCGATGACCCTGGTCGGCAAGCCCAAGATCATCTTCCTGGACGAGCCGACGACGGGATTGGACCCGCGCAGCCGCCGCACGATGTGGGACATCATCCGCCAACTGGTGGCCGAGGGCACCACCATCTTCCTGACCACGCAGTACCTGGACGAAGCCGACCGGCTCGCGGACAAGATCGCGGTGCTCGACCAGGGGAAGCTGGTCGCCGAGGGCACTCCCGCAGAGCTCAAGCGGCAGATCCCCGGCAGTCATGTCCGGTTCCGCTTCACCGAGGTCGCCGAGTTCGATGCCGCGTTGCGGGTCCTGCCCGACGCCACGCGGGACGCCGAGGACGACCTGATCCTGCACGTTCCCAGCGATGGTGGGGCGAAATCGGTGCGCTCCTTGCTGGACCAGCTCGATGCCCATTCGATTGACGTCGACGAGTTCTCGGTGCACACCCCGGACCTCGATGACGTCTTCCTTGCCCTGACCGGCCGTACCAGCACGAAGGTGGAAGCATAATGAGCGACTCGACGACGATGCTGCGTCGCAACTTCAAGCACACGGTCCGGAACCCGATCACCGTGTTCAACGCGGTCCTGTTCCCGATCGTGCTGCTGCTGATGTTCGTCTTCGTGATCGGTGGCGCGTTCGATGTCGGCGTCAAGTACATCGACTACGCGACGCCGGGCATGATCATCATGGCGATCTGCTACGGGTTGAGCGCGACCGCGACGGCGGTGAACTCCGACATGACGAAGGGGATCATCAACCGGTTCAAGGTGATGGACATCTCCCGCAGTGCCGTCCTGAACGCCCATGTCGCCGAGACCGTCCTCCGCACCCTGATCGCGATCGCGGCCATCATCGCGGTGGCGTTCGCGGCGGGATTCCGGCCGACGGCGAGTTTCCCCGAATGGCTCGGTGCGATCGGTCTCCTGGTGCTGGTCAGTCTCGCGACCGCCTGGATCACGGTCGCCCTGGGACTGTTCGCGAAGACTCCGGAATCGGCGGGGATGGCCTGCGTACCGCTGATCATGCTGCCGTTCCTGAGCAGTGCGATCGTGCCGGCCGACACGATGGCGGCCGGTGTACGGCAATTCGCGCAGTACCAGCCCTTCACTCCGATCATCGAAACCTTGCGCGGGCTGCTGCTGCCCGGTGACACGTCCACGAGCAGCGCGATCCAGGCCGTCGTCTGGTGCGTCGGGATCGCCGTGGTCGGCTATGTGTGGTCGCTCTCGACCTTCAAGAAGCGGGCCTGACCAACAGATCGAAGGGGGAGTTGTCATGCCTACGTTCGCAACGCCAGGGCCGATCGCGGCCACCGTGCAGGTCGCCGGCGCTCGGGTCCGGCTCATCGCGAGCGACCGGACCGACACCGTGGTGCTGGTCGAGCCCGTCAACGCGGCGAGCCGGTCGGACGTCAAGGTGGCCAGCAAGACCAAGGTCGCCTTCGCCGGCGGGCAGCTATCGGTCAAGACGACCGTCGCCGGCGCCAAGCACGGTTCGGTCGCCATCACGATCGACCTGCCCACCGGCTCCAGCCTGGTCGCGTACCTCGCGCACTCGGATGTCCGCGCTGACGGTTCATACGGCGAGTGCGAGCTGCACCTGGCATCGGGCCGGGTCGAGCTGGATCGGATCGAGTCCCTGGACGCGAACGTCTCCGCCGGTGAGGTCGCCATCCGCCACATCTCCGGACCCGCCGATATCAAGGGCTCCGGCGACATCAGCATTCAGGAAGCGAGCGTGGCTTCGACCAGCTGAGCCCAGCTCGTCTGTTCACCCTCCTGCGTCACCTCGGCGAACCGTTCTTCGCCGAGGTGATGCCGTGCCGCCTGCTCGATCCTGGCCGCATCCGGCAAGGATCGATCCATTTGTCCACGTACGGCGACGCTGGCGGCGAGCAGCCGAGCCGCTTGTTCGTACTGGTCGAGGCGAACCGCCAAGTCCGCGACGCCGACGATGATCTGGGCGATCAGGAGAGCCTGTCCCGCCTCGGACGCAGCCTGCCAGGCCGCAACGCGATGGGCACGGGCGTCACTGAGATCGTCCGCAAGATAGCCGAGTATGTCGCGAAGTATCGCGCGGACATGTGGCAACTCGGCCTCGTCGCCGAGCAGCGTGGTCGCGACGTCGAGTTGGTGGCGGGCCTCTTCGGCCTTGCCGCCCCACCGTGCGAGTGCCACCTTGGCTTGCGCCAGCTCGACCAGCGCATAGGGCCAGGTGACCTCTTCGGCACAATGCTCGGCCTCGGCGATGGCGGCGGCGCTAGCGTTCTGATCGCCGTTCAGCCAATAGATCAGGGCCTGGCGGGTCCGGCACCGGATGACATCCTCGGTGGCACCGACCTCTGTGATGACCGCGACCGCCTGATCATAGAGATCGCACGCACCGGCGAATTCGCCGCGCTTGGCGAGCTGCTCCGCCAGCTCGGACAGGGCGATCGAAATCCCGAACCGCTCGCCGAGCGCCCGGAACTCGGCGAGCGCCTGCTCCATCTTGGCCTCTGCCTCGCGGACGCCCTGGCCGAGCATGAGCCGCATCTTGCCGGCCTGCCACCGCGCCAGGGCGCGCACCCAGGGGTCTTCGCTGTCCAGCAACGCCTCGAACGCGGGTACGACGGCCTCCGGAGCGTCCAGCATGCGTTCCAGCGGGGTGACCAAATCCAGCAACGGGTTGCGGTGCTCACTTTGCTGGTTGAACTGATACGCCTTGTGGATCCAATCCACGCCCTGGTGTTCCCCGCCGTGCCCAGACGTCACGAAGAGCACCACCAGCGCGTACGTCATCGCGCGGACGTCGTCGGTCACCTCGCCGGGGATGTTGGTGGCCGCGATCATAAGCTCGATGCCTTCGGATCGGCGCCCGCCGAGCCACCAGTACCAGCCGGCGCCTGCCGCAAGCCGCATCGCAGCCTGCGCCTCACCGGCAGCGATCGCCCCGCGCATCGCGGCGCCGATGTTGTCACGGTCGGCCTCGAGGACGGCGAGCCATTCCAGTTGCTCGGCGCGGCGAAGATGCGGTTCCGCCGTCTCGGCGAGATCGGTGAAGTAGGCGAGATGCGCTTGGCGGGCCTGCTCCGACTCACCCGCCTCCGCCAGCCGCTGGGCGGCGTACTCCTTGATCGTGCCGAGCATCCGGTAGCGCGGAGCATCATTGCCCTCGGCAACCAGCAGCGACTTCTCGGCCAGTGAGGTGAGCAATTCGAGTACGTCGTCCGGCTGGACCTCGGCATCGACGCAGATCCGCTCGGCCGCCTCCAGGCTGGCCCCGCCCGAGAACACCGACAGCCTGCGCAGCACTGTCCGCTCGGCGTCGCTGAGCAACTCCCAGCTCCAGTCGACCATCGCGCGCAGCGTCTTGTGCCGCGGTAACGCCGTACGGCTTCCGCTGGTCAGTAGGCGGAACCGGTCATCGAGCCGGTTGGCCAGTTGATCGATGGACATCGTGCGCAACCTGGCCGCGGCCAGTTCGATCGCCAGTGGCATCCCGTCCAGCGCCCGGCACACGCGGGCCATCGTCGACAAGGTCAGGTCCCCGGACCCGAGATCCCTGCGCACCGCACCCGCCCGGTCCCGCAGCAACCGGACGGCTGGAGACGATGCGATCTCGTCGGGGCTGGCGTCCGCCGGCAGGGCCAGCGGCTCGACCAGCCACAATGCCTCACCGGTGATGCCGAGCGGTTCCCGACTCGTTGCCAGGATCCGCAGCCGCCGGCACTCTCCGAGCACTCGATCGGCGAACTTCGCCGCGGCCTCGATCACGTGCTCACAGTTGTCGAGGATCAGTAGCGCCTCCCGCTCGCGGATCGCGGCAACGAGCCCGTCCGTCAGGTCAGCGCTCGGTCCCGCCCCGAGCAGCGCATCCCGCAGCCCGAGCCCGGTGAGCGTTGCCTGTGCGACATCACCGTCGGCGCCGATGGCGGCGAGCTCCACCAACCACACCCCGTCCGGCAGGTCGCCGAGGAGCGTACGCGCGGTTTCCGTGGCCAGCCTGGTCTTGCCCGAGCCGCCCGGCCCGACCAGGGTGGTCAGCCGATGCTCCGCGATCAGCTCGCGGACCACGGCGACATCAGCGTCCCGGCCGACGAAACTCGTGAGCTCGGCACGCACGTTGGTCTTCCGGTTCTCGTCCCGCTGCCCCAACTCGCCTCGCAGCAGCGCGACGTGCAGGGCCGACAACTCCGGCGAGGGGTCGACACCCAGCGCGTCGGCCAGGGCCTCTCTCGTGCGCTCGTAGACGAGCAGGGCTTCGGAGCCGCGGCCCGCTGCCACCAGGGCTCGCATCAGCGCGGCCACCAGCGGCTCACGCAGCGGATGCGCGGTCACCGCGTCGTTCAGTTCGGCGACCACGTCCGCGCTGTGGCCAAGGCTGACCTCTGCCTCGAACCGATCCTCCATCGCCGTCAGGCGCAGCCCTTCGAGCCGCGTCACCGCCGAGTCGAACGCTTCGCTGTCCTCCAACCCGACGTCCTGCATCGCCGCGCCGCGCCACAACCCGAGAGCTTCGCGCAACAGCCGGAGCCGCCCGGACCCCTCCTCCTGGCGGGCCTTCGCGAGCAGGCGCTCGAAGCGCAGTGCGTCGACGTCGTCGGTGCTCACCGTCAGCCGGTAGCCGCCCGTCAGACCCTCGATCAACCCTCCGGGCAGCGCCTTCCGCAGCCGGGAAGCCAAGCGCTGCAGGGCATTCGCCGCGTCGGCCGGCGGGTTCTCACCCCAGATCCAGTCGATCAGCGTCGCCTTCGAGACGATGCGGCCTGGTTCGAGGGCCAGGGCGATCAGCAGTGCGCGCAGCCGGGCGCCCGGCACGTCGGCCACGATGCCGTCGGCCGTACGAACTTCGAATGACCCAAGCATCCCGATCTGCACCCGCCGATTCTCCCACGGCACCCCGGCCGCCCCGAGATTGTCGGTGGGCCGTCCTACGGTCGATTCATGAAATACGGATTTGTGATGGCGTATGGCGATGCCCGGGCGGCCGCGGAGCTGGCGGCGATGGCCGAGGAGCACGGGTGGGACGGGTTCTTCGTGTGGGAGTCGATCTGGGGGATCGACGCCTGGGCGATGCTGGCCGCGGCGGCGATGACGACCGAGCGGATCCGGCTCGGCACGATGCTGACGCCGTTGCCGCGGCGGAAACCGTGGGACGTCGCGGGGCAGACCTCGACGGTGGACAACCTGAGCAACGGCCGGGTGACGCTGGCAGTGGGGCTCGGGGTCGCGGGCGAGGAGCGGTTCTGGTTGTTCGAGGACGACCCGGGACGCAAGGTGCGGGCCGAGTTGATGGACGAGTCGCTGGCGATGCTGCAGCAGTTGTGGCGCGATCAGCCGTTCGAGTTCGCCGGCAGGCACTACCGATCGAAGAAAGTCGCCGAACTCATGCCGCCCGCGCCGCCGCCACCGGTTCAGCAGCCGCGGATCCCGACCTGGGTCGTCGGCGCGTGGCCACGGCCGAAGTCCATGCGCCGGGCCGCGCTGCAGGACGGCTGGCTGCCGAACTACGCACCGATTGGTGAACAGCCGGGGGAGTGGACGCCCGAGCTGCTGGCCGAGGGTGTCGCCTGGATCCGGCAGGAGCGCGCCGCCAACGGCCTGACCATGGACGGGTACGACGTTGTTGCCGAAGGCACGACCGCCGCTGACGACCCGGCAGCCGCCGACACAGTCCGCCCTTGGGCCGATGCCGGCGCCACCTGGTGGATCGATGCCGACTGGTCCTCGATGGACCCCGCCACCGTCCGCCCCGCTGCCGAACGCCGCCTCAAAGCCGGCCCACCCCGGGTCAGCTGATCGCCTGGACGGTGCCGGTGTTGCCGTCGAGGGTTACGGCCTGGCCGTCGTGAAGCGTGGTCATCGCGTTGGGGACCCCGAGTACAGCGGGGATGCGGTGCTCGCGGGCCACGATCGCGGCGTGGGAGAGCAGGCCACCGGTCTCGGTGACCACTCCGGCGACGACGCCGAACAGCGGTGTCCAGGCCGGGTCGGTGAACCGGCAGACGAGGATGTCGCCTGGCCCGATCCGGTTGAAGTCCTCGGGCCCGCGGACCACCCGGGCCGCGCCTTCTGCGACGCCCGGGCTTCCGGCGGTCCCGCGCAGACTCCCCGCGGCCCCGCGCAGGCTCGCGGCAGTCCCGCGCAGGCTCGCGGCGGTCCCGCGCAGGCTGGCTGAGGTGCCGGTGTGGGCTGCGGTTGGCAGAGAAGCGGTGATCGGGCGGGCCTGGAGCAGCCAGACCTGATCGTTCTCAACAGCGAACTCGATGTCCTGCGGGCCACCCAAGCTCTCCGCGACCTCGTGGCCGAGCTGCGCCAGTCGCAGGAGCTGCCGATCGTCGAGGCACAGCCGTCCGCGGTCGTCCGCTCGTACTTGGGAGGTGACAGTCCCGTCGATGCGTGTCTGTTTGTCCCCGGTACGGCGTTCGAGCACGTCGTGCCGGGTCACGGTGAAGTTGTCGGGCGTTACCAACCCGCGGACGACGGATTCGCCCAGCCCCCAGGAGGCCTCGATCACGGTCCTGGGCTCACCGGTGAAGAGCACTCCGGCGACGTCGGCGTTGATGTGGCGCTGGACGATCACGGCCATCTCGGGTGATGCGTCGCTGGGCGTGCGGTACGCGACCGCACGGGGTGTCCACATCGACGCCCAGACGGCCGGCAGCCGTTCGGCGACTGCTGCCGCTCCGGTGACGCCCAGGAAGGAGTCGTGCAGTCCGGCGGCCGATGCGACCGCCGTGTCCTCGTTCGACCCTGACGAGCGTACGGCGACCATGTTCTCGCCGATCTGCGTCATAGCATCCGCCAGCTCGTCCAGCAGGCCCGACGGCAAGGGCTGCGAGGCGATCAACCGACGTACGTCGTCCGGCCCAAGCCCGCGAAGGCTCAAGCCGCTCGTCACCGCCCGGTACACGTCGACAGGTACGACGAAGCCCGGTGGAACTGGGAATCCAGCGCGGATGAGCTGACCGAGTACGGCGGCCTTCCCGCCGGCCTGCTGCGGAGTGGCGTCGGAGAGGCTGACGATCAACGAGCATCCTTTCAACACGATGTTGACAACATTGTGTTGAATGATCCAGGGTTCTGGGGTGCAAAGCAACTATCTCGACGGGCCCGACGACCAGGCGCAGGCTCGACGCGAGCACGAGGCCCGCGCGCTGCTCCTCGACCGTGGAGCCGACCAGCTCGCGCGGCGTCCCTGGCAGCGAGGGGCGATGCCGCCGTCGGCCGTCGATCTGATCCAGTTCGTCCTCTGGCGGTCCAGCGGCGCGGCTCCTGACAAGGACCTGGCGGTGGCAGGGTTGCGGCTGCTGGCGGCGGCGCGGGCCGAGCTCGAGCAGCTCGAAACCGGACTGATGTTCACCGCCCGCGGTCTCGGGCTGACCTGGGCCGAGATGGCCCGGGCGCTCGGGCTCAACTCTCCGCAGGCGTGTCAGCAGCGACTCGACCGGCTGGCTGCGCGCAGCAGCACACCAGGGACGGACGCATGACGTCCACGCCCGAGTTGCTGACGCTGCACGCCGTACGGCTTCTCGGTGTGGCAGGCGACGACGCGGTGGCTCGGCGATTCGCGCTCGATCCCGCTGACACGACAGAGCTGCTGCTCGACCACCAGGCCTTCGGCTGGATTTCGTGGAGCGAGTTCGCCGGCATCGGCGGATGGTCCCTCACGGACTCCGGCCGCGCACAGAACGAGCGCGTCCTGGCGGCCGAGCTCGAGACGATCGGTGGCATTGAGACCGTCCAGGAGATCTATCGGACGTTCCTGCCACTCAACGGCCGACTGCAGACCGCGTGCACCCAGTGGCAGCTGAGACCGACTGCCGACGACCCGCTGGCCTTCAACGATCACACCGACCCCAGCTGGGACGAACACGTCCTCGACGAGCTGGCAGACCTCGCCGAGCACCTGCACCCACTCTCAGAGCGCCTCTCCGAGCTCCTCGACCGCTTCCACGGCTACCACTCCCGCTTCGCGACCGCCCTCGCGCACGCCCGCGCCGGCAACCCCGCCTGGGTCGACCAAACCAACGTCGACTCCTGCCACAAAGCCTGGTTCGAGCTCCACGAAGACCTCATCGCCACGCTCAACCTGCCGCGCTCCGGCTGAGCCTGGCTACGCTGGGGTGGTGCGTTCGCGTCCGACATTGCAGTGGGTTCCAGGCCCTGACGTGTTGGCGTTGGAGCCGGGCACGGCGGATGTCGCGCCGCTGGCGGACGTGGTGGCCGATGGCAAGGTCGTCGTACTGAGTGGGGCCGGCATCTCGACCGAGTCCGGGATTCCGGATTACCGCGGTGAGTCGGGCAGCCTTCGACCGCACACGCCGATGACGTACGGCGATTTCGTCGCCAGCGAGTCGGGTCGGCAGCGGTACTGGGCCCGAAGCCACCTCGGCTGGCGGACCATCGCCCGGGCCCAGCCGAACGACGGCCACCGAGCGGTCGCCGCACTGCAGGCCCGCGGCTACCTCACCGGCGTCATCACCCAGAACGTCGACGGCCTGCATCAAGCCGCCGGCGCCCGGGACGTGATCGAGCTGCACGGCAACCTCGACCGGGTGATCTGCCTCCAGTGCGGTACGACGACGGCCCGCGAAGCGCTCGATCGTCGTCTCCGCGTCGCGAACCCGGAGTTCGAGGCCGAGGTGACCCGGATCAATCCGGACGGTGACGCGGAACTGCCCGAGCAGGCGGTCAGCGGCTTCCAGATGGTCGACTGCACGAACTGCGGCGGAGTGCTCAAACCCGACGTCGTCTTCTTCGGCGAGAACGTCCCCAAGCCGAGGGTCGAACGCTGCTATCGCCTGATCGACGACGCGGCCACGGTCCTCGTCCTCGGTTCGTCCCTGACGGTGATGTCCGGCTTCCGCTTCGTCCGCCACGCCGCCAAAGCCGGCAAGAACGTCCTGATCATCAACCAGGGCGTCACCCGCGGCGACCCGTACGCGGCCCATCGGGTCAACCTGCCCTTGGGCCAGGCGCTGACGGAGCTGCTGAAAGCCACCGGGCCGAACCACGCGTGAGGTTGGCTCGGCCCGGCGTCCGCCGTACGGGTTGGAAAGGGTCAGCGTTGCGCGCTGGTCCGTAGGCGGTTCAGGGAGGCCTCGACGGCCTGGGGTGAGGCTGCTGCTTGCTTGGCCAGGGCGCGGGCCTGGGATACCCACGTGGACTGCTCGGCCGCCGTCACCACGGCCGGGTCGCCCACCAGGGTCTTGTAGGTGAGCGACGCGACGCCGGCCTGGCCTTCGTAGCGCGGGTGATAGTTCAGCGCCCGCAGCAGGTTGATGTCCTTGCCCTGGATCCACGCCTGCCCCTCCGGTGCGCAGGCGTCGTGCCCGGTCGACGGCCCGAAGGTGTCCACGTACGTCGCACCCGTCGACGCGGCGGCGGTCGAAACAGCGCTGTTCAGCGCCTGCTCGATCGAGTACAGGTAGGCGTAGTCGCCATCCGCGAACGGCAGGATCGCCGGGCAGGTGCCGTGCTCCGGGGCGATCTTCGGATAGCCGATCAGCAGGATCGTTGCCTGCGGCGACCGATCTTTGATGCCCTGGACAACGGCCTTGATCCGGACCTGCGTCTGGGTGATCTTGGCGAGCAGCGTGTCCTTGCCGTCGACCGTGAAGTGCGCCTTGCACGGCGCACCGGTCGGGTCCGACGCCCGCAGCCCCGGGCAGGTGCCGATGATGTCGCCGAACACGCCGAAGTCGTTGCCGCCGATCCCGAGCGTGACCAGATCCGTGTCCGGCCGCAGCGCGTTGAACTGCGGCGGCGCCGTACCGAGGACCGTGCTCTGCGGTTGCGTCATGTTCGTGGTGTCCGCGCCGCCGCAGCTCACGTCGGTGAACTGGTAGGTCCGGAGCATCGCAGCGAGCATCTTCGGGTAGTTGCCGGTCGACCGCACACATCCCAGCGACAACAGATCCGGCAGCGGCACCAGCGGCGCCGAGGTGTAGGAGTCCCCGAGCGCGACGTAGTTCTTGAACAGCGGTGGCTCGTACGACGCCGACGCGGGAGCCGCGGCCGTCAACGCCGTACCGGAGAGGAGCAACAGCGCCGCGGCGGCGGCGACCACTCGACGGATCTTCATCTGCGCCCTCCCCGAAAACGTCAGTGCCGACACACCCTAAGTTGAGTGACGCCACGATTACAAGGGGTGATCACCGACCTGCCGCGCAGAATCTGCGGGTGACATGGAATCCTGCTGTCATGCTTGTCTGGCACGGTTTGGCCGAGGTGAAGCCGGGTTTCGGCCCGTCGGTCGTCACCATCGGCAACTTCGACGGCGTGCACCGGGGGCACCAGGAGGTGCTCGCGCACGCCAAGGCGCGGGCGGCCGAGCTGGGTGGCCTGCCGGTGGTCGCGCTCACCTTCGACCCCCACCCGATGGTGGTACTGCGTCCGGACCGGGCGCCCGCGATGCTCAGCGAACCCGAAGGGCGGGCGGAGCTGCTCGGCCGCCACGGCGCTGACGCCGTACTGATCCTGCCGTTCGACAGGGACGTGGCGAGCTGGTCGCCGGAGGAGTTCATCGACCGGGTCCTGCTCGGCACGCTGCACGCCAAGGCGGTCGTGGTCGGCGAGAACTTCCGCTTCGGGCACAAGGCCGCCGGGCACGTCGACACGCTTGTCGCCGCCGGTGCGCAGGCCGGTTTCCAGGTCGAGGGCCTGAGCCTGGCCGGCGACGCGCAACCGTGGTCGTCGACGTACATCCGCGAGCGCATCGCCGAAGGCGACGTCGAGGCGGCCGCGGAGGCGCTCGGCCGCCCGCTGCGGGTCACCGGAGTCGTCGTCGAGGGCGACAAGCGCGGTCGCGAGCTCGGGTTCCCGACCGCGAACATCCCCGCCGACCCGTCGGCCGCAATCCCGCTCGACGGTGTCTACGCGGGCTGGCTCACCGTGCTCGAGCCGGCTCCGGACGGTCCGTCGTACGACGAACCGCTGCCGGCCGCGATCAGCGTGGGCAGCAACCCCACCTTCGACGGGGTGGACCGCCGGGTGGAGACGTACGTGCTGGATCGCGACGACCTGGAGCTGTACGGCGCTCGGATCGCGGTGGACTTCGTCGCCCGGCTGCGCGGCAGCCAGATCCGGTTCGACTCCATCGACGACCTGCTGGTCCAGATGAAAGCCGATGTCGACGGCGCGCGGCGCATCCTTACTGGTGCTCCCTAGCGGAATCTCGCTTCGCACCAGCAACGCCCAGGCACGCACCTCGCGGCGGCGGAGGACGAGCCACGATGAACCCCGCATCGAGGCTCGTCCTCCGCCTTGCGATGCACGCACCTGGACGCCGCTGGCACTGAAGCGACATCCCGCTAGGCAGCACTAATTAGGGTGACGCGTCCACGGACTGATACTCTGGCTGCTGCCGTCTGAACGGCCGCGGACAGAGAGTGCTCGGGTGAAGAATGCCCCGGTGCGCCGCGCAACGGAAATCGAGAGGAACTCCGTGTCATCTGTTGATGCCGCAACAAAGAAGAAGATCATCGGTGAGTACGCCCTGACCGAAGGTGACACCGGGTCTCCCGAGGTCCAGGTCGCGCTGCTGACGCACCGGATCGCCGATCTGACCGAGCACCTGAAGGAGCACAAGCACGACCACCACAGCCGTCGTGGCCTGCTGCTGCTCGTCGGTCAGCGCCGCCGGCTGCTGAACTACCTGGCGAAGAAGGACATCAACCGCTACCGGTCCCTGATCGAGCGGCTCGGCCTTCGCCGATGACGTCGCGAGGAGCGGCCCCCGAGTCCGGGTGGCCGCTCCTGGCGTATTCGCGCTCAGGCGCGGACACAACTGAATAAAGCAGAAGCACGCAAGACGAACGAGGCGACGCGAAGCGCGTGGCGGGAGGACGACCGGTCCTCGGTAGTGGCTTTCGGGTGTCAACACACCCGCGGGCCTCGATCGAAGACCGGCACCCCGGAAGCTCGCGCCTCGCAGTCGCCACACTGTGAGAGAGGGGTATCCCGTGTCGGGATCCACCGGTACGCCCATGGAGGGCACCGAATTCGCTGAAGCCGTCATCGACAACGGCAGCTTCGGCACCCGCACCATCCGCTTCGAGACGGGCCGCCTGGCCCAGCAGGCCGCCGGTTCGGCTGCCGCGTACCTCGACGGCGACACGATGGTGCTGTCGGCCACCACGGCCAGCAAGAAGCCCAAGGACCAGTTCGACTTCTTCCCGTTGACGGTGGACGTCGAGGAGCGGATGTACGCCGCCGGCCGCATCCCGGGCTCGTTCTTCCGCCGGGAGGGCCGCCCGTCCGAGGAGGCCATCCTGACCTGCCGGCTGATCGACCGCCCGCTACGGCCGTCATTCGTGTCCGGCCTGCGCAACGAGATCCAGGTCGTCATCACCGTCCTGGCGCTGAACCCGGACAAGCTGTACGACGTACTCGCCATCAACGCGGCGTCGATGTCGACCCAGCTGGCCGGCCTGCCGTTCTCCGGCCCGATCGGCGGCGTCCGCGTCGCGCTGATCGACGGCCAGTGGGTGGCGTTCCCGACCCACACCGAGCTCGAGGACGCCGTCTTCGATATGGTGGTGGCCGGCCGGGTGACCGAGACCGGTGACGTCGCGATCATGATGGTCGAGGCCGAGTCCACTCCGAGCACCTTCGACAAGGTCGCCGCCGGCGTTCAGGCGCCGACCGAGGAGATCGTCGCCGAGGGCCTCGAGGCCTCCAAGGCGTTCATCAAGACCCTGGTCGAGGCGCAGGCCGACCTGGCCGCGCGGGCCGCGAAGCCGACCGCCGAGTTCCCGGTCTTCCCGGACTACCAGGACGACGCGTTCGCCGCGGTCGAGGCCGCTGCCAGCGAGGAGCTCAGCCAGGCGCTGACGATCGCCGGCAAGCACGAGCGTGAGGACGCCACCGACGCGGTCAAGGCCGCGGTGGTGGACAAGCTGGCCGCCGACTTCGAGGGCCGCGAGAAGGAGCTGTCCGCGGCGTTCCGGTCGCTGACCAAGAAGCTGGTCCGGCAGCGGGTGCTCAAGGAGAAGGTCCGCATCGACGGCCGCGGGCTGGCCGACATCCGGCCGCTCAAGGCGCAGGTGCGGGTGCTGCCGCGGGTGCACGGCTCGGCGCTGTTCGAGCGCGGCGAGACCCAGATCATGGGTGTCACCACGCTGAATATGCTCCGGATGGAGCAGCAGCTGGACACGCTGTCGCCGGAGACGCGCAAGCGCTACATGCACAACTACAACTTCCCGCCGTACTCGACCGGTGAGACCGGCCGGGTGGGTTCGCCGAAGCGCCGCGAGATCGGTCACGGCGCGCTGGCCGAGCGGGCTCTGGTGCCGGTGCTGCCGTCCCGTGAGGACTTCCCGTACGCGCTGCGTCAGGTGTCCGAGGCGCTCGGCTCGAACGGCTCCACCTCGATGGGTTCGGTCTGCGCCTCGACGCTGTCGCTGCTGTCCGCCGGTGTGCCGCTGAAGGCCCCGGTCGCCGGTATCGCGATGGGCCTGATCTCGGGTGACGTCGACGGCGAGACGCAGTACGTCGCGCTGACCGACATCCTGGGCGCGGAGGACGCGTTCGGCGACATGGACTTCAAGGTCGCCGGCACGAAGGACTTCGTCACCGCCCTGCAGCTGGACACCAAGCTGGACGGCATCCCGGCCAGCGTGCTGGGTGCGGCCCTGAAGCAGGCCAAGGACGCGCGGCTGACCATCCTGGACGTGATGGCCAAGGCCATCGACGCGCCGGGTGAGATGAGCGAGTTCGCGCCGCGGGTCATCTCGGTGAAGGTCCCGGTCGACAAGATCGGCGAGGTCATCGGCCCGAAGGGCAAGATGATCAACCAGATCACCGAGGACACCGGCGCCGACATCTCGATCGAGGACGACGGCACCGTGTACATCGGCGCGACCGACGGCCCGTCGGCCGAGGCGGCCCGGGCCGCGATCAACGCGATCGCGAACCCGACCATGCCGGAGAAGGGCGAGCGCTACCTGGGTACGGTCGTGAAGACGACCAACTTCGGTGCGTTCATCAGCCTGCTGCCGGGCAAGGACGGCCTGCTGCACATCAGCAAGCTGCGCGGCCTGGCCGGCGGCAAGCGGGTCGAGGCGGTCGAGGACGTGCTCGCGGTCGGCCAGAAGCTGCAGGTCGAGATCGCCGAGATCGACGACCGGGGCAAGCTGTCGCTGATCCCGGTGGTCGAGGACGACAAGGCTGACGAGAAGAAGGTCGAGGCCGAGTCCGCCGAGTGACCCGAGCGATCACGAGCACACTGCTGAGCCCGGAGGCGGGCGGTCCGGTGAAACGGACCGTCCTGCCCTCCGGGCTCCGCGTGCTCTCCCAGTCTGTGCCGGGCTTTCGCTCGGTCACTTTCGGCGTCTGGGTCGGCGTTGGCTCCCGGGACGAACCGGAGCAGCTGGCCGGCGCGACGCACTTCCTCGAGCACCTGCTGTTCAAGGGCACCGAGCGCCGCGACGCGCTGGAGATCTCCGCCGCGATCGACGCGGTCGGCGGCGAGATGAACGCCTTCACCGGCAAGGAATACACCTGCTACTACGCGCGGGTGCTCGACTCCGACCTGCCGCTCGCGGTCGACGTCATCTGCGACATGATCACCTCCGCCACGCTGACCAGCGCGGATGTCGAGAGTGAGCGCGACGTCATCGACGAGGAGATCGCGATGCACGCCGACGAGACGTCGGACCACATCCACGACCTCTTCGCCGAGCAGCTCTGGGGCAAGTCCCCGCTCGGCCGTTCCATCACCGGTACGCCGGAATCCGTCGCCGGGCTGACCCGCCAGCAGGTCGTGGGCTGGTACCGGCGCCGCTACAAGCCGGCCAACATCGTCGTCTCGGTCGCCGGCAACGTCGACCACACCGACGTCGTCCGCCTGGTCCGCAAGGCCTTCGAGCGCCACTGGGTAAACAGCGAGGCCGAGCCCGCCGCCGTACGACGTGGCTCCGCGCGGGCGATTCCGACGTACGGCGGAGTGCGTGTGTACCACCGGGATGTCGAGCAGGCACATCTGGTGCTCGGGATGCCCGGGCTGGTGCGGAACGACGAGCGCCGGTACGTCGCCGGCGTACTGCACGGGATCGTCGGCGGCGGCATGTCGTCGCGGCTGTTCCAGGAGGTCCGGGAGAAGCGCGGTCTGGCGTACTCGGTGTTCAGCTTCGGATCGGCGTACGCGGACTCCGGCATGGTCGGCGTGTACGCGGGCTGCCTGCCGAAGAAGGCCGGCGAGGTCCTCGACGTGGTCCGGGCCGAGCTGGAGTCGATTGCCAGCGGCAACATCACGCCGGACGAACTGCTCCGCGGCAAGGGCCAGATGCGCGGCTCGGTCGTGATGGGCCTGGAAGACACCGGCGCCAAGATGACCCGGATCGCCAAGGCCGAACTCGTCTACGGCGAACTCCCGACCGTCGACGAGATCCTGCACCGCATCGACGCCGTCACCCTCGACGACGTCACCCACCTGGCCGCCGACCTCTACGCCGGCACCCCCGCCCTCACCGTCATGGGCCCCTTCGACGAGGACTCTTCAGCCTTCGCTCTCTGAGCACCTCGACAGCCCTCGTGAGCAGGCGCAGACTGGCGAGAGGGAGGACCTGGGGGTAGGGGCAGGGGAGCCGGGGATGAGCACGATCACCTGGGACACGCATGCACTCGACGAGCTGACGGCGGATTTCCGTGGGCCGCTGGTCCATCCGGGTGAGCCGTCGTACGACGAGCTCCGGAAAGTGTGGAACGGGTCGATCGACCGCCGGCCGGCGCTGATTGCCCGGTGCACCGGGGTCGCCGATATCCGGTCCGCGCTCACCTTTGCCCGCCGTACTGGCTTGCCCGTCGCGGTCCGCGGCGGAGGTCACAGCTTCCCGGGGCACTCGACCTGTGACGGCGGCATCCTGCTGGACATGGCGCCGCTGAAGGGCATCCGGGTTGATCCGGTACGGCGTACTGCCCGAGCGCAGGCGGGTGTCCTGCTGGGGGAGCTCGACCGCGAGACCCAGGCGTTCGGCCTCGCCACTCCGGCCGGGATCGTCACGCACACCGGCCTCGCGGGGCTGACGCTGGGCGGCGGGATCGGGTGGCTGATGCGCAAGTACGGGCTGACCATCGACAACCTGCTCTCAGCAGACGTGGTGACCGCGGAGGGCGAGCTGCTGACGGCGAGTGAGGACTCCAACGCCGACCTGTTCTGGGGCATCCGGGGCGGCGGTGGGAACTTCGGCATCGTGACCGAGTTCGAGTTCCAGTTGCACCCGGTCGGGCCGATTGTCTACGCCGGTCCGGTGGCGTGGCCGATCGAGCAGTCGCCCGAGCTGATGCGCTTCTACCGCGACTGGATCACCGACGTACCGGACGAGCTGACCACCGCGGTCATCCACCGGTGGCTGCCCGCTCTGCCGACGATCCCCTCCGAGCTGCACGGTCGCCGGGTGGTCATGGTGGTCGCGAGCTACGCGGGTACATGTGAGGACGGCGAGCGAGTGATCGCACCGCTGAAGGCTTTTGCGCCGCCGCTGCTGGACCTCTGCACGGAGCGGCCGTTCGTGACGCTGCAGTCCATGCTCGACCTCAGCTTCCCGCACGGCCGCTGGTACTACATGCGCGCGTGTGACGTCGCCGAGCTGACCGACGAGGTGATCGACATCGCGGTCGAGCGTGGCCTGGCGATCGACGGCCCGTTCACGTCGTACCCGATCTTCCATCTCGGCGGCGCGATCTCCAGGGTGCCCGCAGACCGTACGGCGTTCGGCGGCCGGGCGGACGGCCACACCTTCAACTTCGTCGGCGCGACCCTCGGCGCGGAAGGCTTCGAGCACCAACGCGAATGGTTCCGCAACTCCTGGCGAGCCATCGAACCCCACCAGATCGGCGCCTACATCAACTTCCTAGGCGACGAAGGCCCCGACCGAATCCGCTCCGCCTACGGCCCCGCGACGTACGACCGCCTGCAGGACCTCAAGCGCAAGTACGACCCCAACAACCTCTTCCACCTAAACCAAAACATCCCACCCCACTGATCAGCACCGGTCGAGGGCTGTCTCATAAGAGGTCATGCGGCTCGCTCCCCAGGAACCTTCCATCCGACAGGGAGAATCGAGTCAACGATGACTCTGAGGAAACGACGACTTCGTCGCGTTGAACCTCGAGCACTGTAGCCGTGAGGTCGTCAAGAACGACCGTCCAGCGAACGCCGCTCCCGCGCCGTACTTTGCAGAGCCCGAGCTCAGTCTCAATAAGGCAAGCGTCGTCACCGACTGCGAAGAGTCGAACGCGGTACAACCCGCCGGGATCGTAACGGCCCCGAAGGTCGAGCCTGTCTACATGCCCGTCGATACGCAGAGTCGAGGGCGTCGAGGTGCCGCTGAGAATGGATGACCCTGCTGATCCGTGCACACATCCAGTCGGTAAATGACGTGCCTACGAGTTGGTCCGAATCGCCGAGGTCGTCGACGACAACGGACCGAGCCAGCCCATCCCGCTCGAGTTCGACACGACCGCCATGTACTCGGCGCAGCACCCCGACCGGCAGTCCGACCCGGTCACCGCACGCAAGCTCGAAGTCGAATGTCATGGAACTCGCACTTCCACCCCAAACTGCCCGAGCAAGGTTGGATCACATCCTCCGACGTCGACAACCATCACCGCGGGGCGGTCACAGATCAAGGTTCAGGACTCGGTGGGCTTCCAGACGGCGAGTTCACCCCCGGGCACGGAGACCACCCGGAGTCCGTCGGTGCCCACGGCCTCGCACGGCTCAAGGTCTTCGGTTGCAGCAACAGAGATGCTGCCGTTGCTGAACGCCACCTCGAGATGGCCATCCTCGAACGCGGCTGCATCCACCACGACAGCCCGAGCAACACCTAGCACGGGTGCCATACGAACTGGATCCTCTGCAGGCAAGTGCAGTTTCTCGCCCGTCTGTCGACTGCGGAAGACGAATGGTGCCTCTATCCGAATCTCGATCCCGCCCTCGCATCGCAACGTAACCGCATAGTCAATGCAGCACTGATTGACCGTTCTGCCGCTCAGCGGCAACAACCAACGATCGCTCGTCTCAATCAGCACATCACTCCTCACTGCGGCCCCCCAGGCCATGGACCAGAGCAGGTGTCGACCCTTGCGGCCCGCAAGCAACAGCAGGTGAACCGTTCTACGGCATCGAGGGCGAGGGCTGGTTTCTGTCGTTCCGTTGTTACACGAAGTACGTGCAGCTGCAGTGTCGAGGCCGAAGCGGCGGGAGCCCATGTCGAGCATCTGGGCGTCGCAGCCGGTGCCGGCGGTGCCGGAGTCGAGCCGTTTGCCGGCGTACCGGTAGGGGTTGAATGGCTTGAGGTCGTTGGTGTCGCCGGTGGTGAGCCCCGCGGTGTCGCCGTCTTTGGTGTCTTGGCGGCCGTAGGCGTCGTAGCCGTAGCTGGCCTTGATCCCGCCGTTCTCGTCCAGCAGTTGGGTGACCGAGCCGTGCACGTCGTTGCCGTAGGTGTACGACGTCTGGGTGCTGTCCAAAGAGCCGGTGGCCTGGTCGGTCGTTGTGACGCATTGCCCGACCGCGTTGTACAGGTAGGTCTTGGTGCGTGGATCAGACGTGCGTGGTTGCGACCACTCAACATAGTCAGTTGCGCACTCTGAGTGTGCGGCTGATTGCGCGTTTGTGCGCACATGGGAGCTGGCGTAAGTCTGCCATGACGTCTGATGACTTGGGGAGGTTAGGTGGTTGAGGTCTGCATGTCTTGGCGGTGGTGCGTCAGGTCATCTGAGGTCTCGTGGAAGTAACGCATCAGTTACACGCCGCCGCTTTGCGGGTGACAACGTTGACATGAGCACTTTTGGCCAGGAACTATGTCGGTTGATCCGCCCGCCTAGCGGCCCTCCGCCGAGGAAGTTGGTTCGACCGTGCGACGTCTGAGTGGGGTTGTGGGGGTGGCACTCGGCTTGGCGCTGGTGCTTGCCTCCTGTGGTGACGGGAAGTCCGCTGACAGTGGTTCCGGTGGTGCGAAGAGCGAGATCATCGCGATCGCCGCTGACCCGCTGGAGTACATCAACCCGCTGAACGAGAACGGCAGCCCCGGGATTCAGGTCGCGATGGCGATGTTCGCCCCGCTGGTGACCACCGATCCGAACACCGGAAAGCTGCTGAACGTGATGGCCGACTCGGTCACCCCGGACAAGACCAGCCAGACCTGGACGATCAAGCTGAAGCCGGGCAACACGTTCCAGAACGGCCAGCCGCTGACCGCCAAGGACTACGTGGACAGCTGGAACATGACCGCCGAGGGCTCGAACGCGTGGAAGAACAACGGCTTCTTCTCCAAGATCGAGGGGTACGACGCGATGAACCCGCCGACCCCGGACGGAGCCACCCCGAAGCCGACCTCGGTGAAGGCACTGAGCGGCCTGAAGCAGGTCGACGACCTGACCTTCACGGTCAAGCTGAAGGTGCCGTTCTCGCAGTTCGGCCTGACCCTGCAGTACCTCGGCCTGGCGCCGCTGCCGGAGGAGGTGCGGAAGAACCCGGACGCCTACAAGCGCAAGCCGATCGGCAACGGCCCGTACAAGCTGGCCGCCGACTGGAACGCCGGTGACGACATCAAGCTGGCCAAGTGGGACGGCTACAAGGGCCCGAACCCGCCGGAGGCCGACTCCATCACCTACCGCTTCATCCCGAACGCGGACACGGCGTACAACGAGTTCCTCGCCGGCAACGTGGACTTCGTCGACGTGCCGTCCACGAAGGTGAAGAGCTTCAAGACCGACGCACCCGACCAGTGGGTGACCAGTGTCAGCTCCGGCGCGAACTACCTGGTCATCCCGGCCTGGGACGCCCGGTACAAGAACCCCAAGCTGCGGCACGCGTTCTCGATGGCGATCGACCGGAAGGCTTTCGCCGACCTGGTCGGCCTGGCCGAGCCGGCCAAGGGCCTGGTCGCGCCGGACATGGCCGGCTACCGCGCCGATGCCTGCAAGTACTGCGATTTCGACCCGACCAAGGCCAAGCAACTGCTGCAGGAGGCTGGCGGCTTCTCCGGCTCGGTGAACATCAACTACAACACCACGTCGGCGACCGGCCAGATCTTCGCCGAGGCGATCGGCAACATGCTCCGGCAGAACCTCGGCCTGGACGTGAAGTACACCGGCAAGCAGGGCTCGGAGATCACCGACCTGGCCGACAACCGCAAGCTGGACGGGCTGCGGTTCAGCGGCTGGGGCCACGACTACCCCTCGATCGAGGACTACCTGACCCCGATGTTCAAGTCCAACGGTGACGCGAACTTCTCCGGGTACAACAACCCCGCCCTCGACGCGGTGCTGGCCAAGGGCGACGCGGAGCCGGACCCGGAGAAGGCGATCGCGATCTACCAGCAGGCCGAGGACATCGCCCTCGAGGACATGCCGCTGATCCCCCTGTACACCAAGTCGAACGCCTACCTGCACTCGAACAAGATCGAGCCGCGGGTGTCGAAGTACACCGGCGTCTCGGCCCTCTACGCCACCTTCAAGTGATCCGGTTCGTTCTTCGCCGGGCTCTGGCGGCGATCCCGATCGGGGTGATCGTCACGTTGGGGGTCTTCGCGCTCGTGTTCGCGATGCCTGGAGACCCCCTGCGGGAGCTGGCCGGTGACAAGCCGATTCCGGCCGCGGTGATGGCGGCCAAGCGGGCTCAGTTCCACCTCGACGATCCCTTCATCGTCCAGTACCTGCTGAGCATGAAGGACATCCTGACCGGCCACTTCGGTACGACGTTCGCCGGCGCGGACATCGCCGATCAGCTCCGGCTGCGGATCCCGGTGACGCTCAAGCTGACCCTGCTGGCGAACGCGTTCCAGTGGACCCTCGGCCTGTTCTTCGGCATCTACGCCGGCTTCAAGCGGAACGGCTGGATCGACAAGTCGTTGCTGCTGGCAACCTTGGTGCTGCTGGCAGTGCCGGGGCTGGTGGCGTACTTCGCAGCGCAGTACCTGTTCGGCGTCGAGCTGAAGTGGTTCCCGGTGTCCGGCGTACTCGAAGGGTTCCCGCGGTCCTACCTGCTGCCCGCGCTCGTCATCGGCGTACTCGGGTTCGCCGGGCTGGCCCGGCTGATGCGGACGTCGATCGTGGAGACGGTGAACGCCGACTTCGTGAAGACCGCGCGGGCCAAGGGACTGGGGGAGCAGCGGGTGCTGTGGCGGCACATCCTGCCGAACGCGCTGCTCCCGGTGGTCACGTTCATCGGGATCGACCTGGCCGGCATGTTCGGCGGGGCGATCATCACCGAGAGCATCTTCAACCTGCCCGGGCTCGGTCAGTTCATGTTCCAGGCGATCAAGTTCAAGGAGGGCGGGGTCGTGGTGCTGCTGTCGACGCTGGCCTTCATCTCGTTCATCGTGATCAACCTGCTGGTCGATCTCCTGTACGGCGTACTGGATCCGAGGGTGCGCAATGTCTGACATCCAAGCAGTCGTCGGCGCTGAGGCGCAGGAACTCGGCGACGGGCGCACGCTGTCGAACCGGGAACTGCTGCGGGCGCTGCTCCGCAAACCGCAGTTCGTCGTCTGCAGCCTGCTGTTGCTGCTGTTCTTCCTGATGGCGGCGGTGCCGAAGCTCTTCACCTCGGTCGATCCGCGGTTCTGCGAGCTGACCAAGAGCCGGCAAGGTCGTAGCCCTGGGCACCTTTTCGGCTACGACATCCAGGGCTGCGACTACTTCGCGAACGTCGTGTACGGCGCTCGTCCGTCGGTGCTGGTGAGTATCTGCGCCAGCTTCGGCGTCTTCCTGCTGGCCGGGTCGTTCGGCCTGCTCGCGGGCTACTTCCCGGGGTTCGTCGACGGGCTGATCTCCCGTACGGCGGACGTGCTGTTCGCCATCCCCGGCATCGTCGTCCTGATCGTGATCCTGAACTCGGTCCAGGACCGCAGTATCTGGATCATCGTCGGCGTCATCCTGCTGATCGGCTGGCCGGGCGGGATGCGGTTGATGCGGGCCACGGTGTTCTCGGTCCGCAACCGCGAGTACGTGCTGGCGGCCCGCTCGATCGGCGTGCCGCCGCTGCGGATCCTGCGCAAACACGTGTTTCCGAACGCGATGGCGCCGCTGCTGGCGATGACCACCCTCGGCATCGGCGGGATGGTCGGCCTGGAAGCGGCGCTGACCTTCCTCGGCGTCGGGCTGCAGCCGCCGGCGATCTCGTGGGGCTCGCAGTTCGGCGTTGCGGCGTCGTACCGGGACACTCCGCATCTGTTCATCTGGCCGGCGCTGTTCATCTCGACGATGACGATCTCGTTCATGATCATCGGCGACTCGATCCGCGACGCCCTCGACCCGAAGTTGCTCCGATGAGTATTGACGAAGTGTTGCTCAAGGTCGACGACCTGACCGTCGAGTTCGATACGCCGCGCGGCCGGGTGCGGGCCGTCGATGGAGTGTCGTGGCAGGTCCGGGCCGGCGAAACGCTGGCGATCCTGGGGGAGTCGGGGTCGGGCAAGAGTGTGTCGACTCAGGCGCTGACCGGGATCCTGGAGATGCCGCCGGGGCGGATCGTCTCCGGTACGGCGGAGTACCGCGGCGCGGACCTGATCGGGATGACCGTGAAGGAGCGGCGCAGGATCGTCGGCGACCGGATCACCATGGTGTTCCAGGACTCGCTGTCGGCGCTGAACCCGGTCCAGTCGGTCGGCACCCAGATCGCCGAGTGCTACCGGGTGCATCGCGGGATGTCGAAGAAGGACGCCTTCAAGCGGGCTACCGAGATGCTCGACCAGGTCCGGATCCCGGCCGCGGCGAAGCGGGTTCGCGACTACCCGCACGAGTTCTCCGGCGGGATGCGGCAGCGGGTGATGCTGGCGATGGCGCTCGCACTCGATCCCGACGTACTGATCGCGGACGAGCCGACGACTGCGCTCGATGTCACCGTGCAGGCGCAGATCCTCGAACTGATCGCGGAGCTGCAGGCCGAGCGGGAGATGGGCGTCGTCCTGATCACGCACGACCTCGGCGTGGTGTCGGATGTCGCCGACAACGTGGTGGTGATGTACGCCGGTCACGTCGTCGAGAGGGCCTCGACCGCGGAAGCCCTCGAGCGTCCCGTTCACCCTTATACAGAAGGTCTTCTCGGCTCGATGCCGTCGGCCGACCTGAAGGGTCAGGAGCTGCCGACGATCCCCGGCACTCCGCCGTCGCTCAGGTCGATCCCGTCCGGCTGCGCGTTCCGGACGAGATGCCCGATCGCGATCGACGACTGTGCGACCGACGTCCCACCGCTGTTGACGGTCGCTCCTGGCCGTGACGCGGCGTGCATCCGCCGTACGACGATCCCGGCGAAGGAGGCAGTGTGAACGAGTTGCTGGTGGCAACTGATGTGGTGAAGCACTACGACATCAGCCCGGCGCTGAGCTTCGGCACCAAGACACTGGTCCGCGCGGTCGACGGTGTCGACCTGACGCTGCGGAAGGGCGAGTCGCTCGGCATCGTCGGCGAGTCCGGCTGCGGGAAATCCACGCTGGTCCGCCTGCTCGCCGCCCTGGAGAAGCCGACCTCCGGCCAGATCTCGTACGGCGGTGTGGACGTCAGCCGGCTCAGAGGTCGCGAACTGCGTCGCTGGCGCCGGAACGTGCAGGTCGTGTTCCAGGACCCGTACTCCAGCCTGAATCCGCGGATGCGGGTCGGCGAGATCGTCGCCGAGCCGCTCGAGGTCCACCCGGACGTGTCTCGCCAGACGGATATCCGCAAGCGGGTCCGGGAGCTGCTCGAGCTGGTCGGGCTGCGGCCGGAGGACGAGACGAAGTTCCCACATCAGTTCTCGGGCGGTCAGCGGCAGCGGATCGGAATCGCGCGGGCGATCGCACTCAACCCGGACGTGCTGCTGTGCGACGAGCCGGTGTCCGCGCTCGACCTCTCGGTGCAGGCGCAGGTGGTGAACTTGCTGATGCGGCTGCAGCGCGAGCTCCGCCTCAGCATCATCTTCGTCGCCCACGACCTGTCCGTGGTCCGGCACGTCTCGGACCGGGTCGCCGTGATGTACCTCGGCCGGGTCGCCGAACTCGGCGAGCATCAGCAGGTGTACGACGTACCGGCGCATCCCTACACGCAGGCCCTGCTGTCCGCTGAGCCCGGACTGGCCCGGCAAGGGCGCAAGCGCATCGTGCTCGCCGGTGACCCGCCGTCCCCGGTGATGCCGCCGTCCGGCTGCCGCTTCCACACCCGCTGCCTGCGGGCCGAGGCACGCTGCAGCAAGGAGGAGCCACAGCTGCGGTTGATCCCTTCCGGCCAGACCGTGTCCTGCCACTTCGCCGAGGACGCCCAAGCCTCGTACACACCGGCCGCCACCGTCTGAGAGGCTTGGGCCGAGGAGCTCGAGCTGAAAGGGTGCGGATGATCAAGGTCGGTGTGCTGGGGGCCAAGGGCAAGATGGGCGCTCAGACGTGCCTCGCGGTGGAGGAGGCCGACGACTGCGAGCTGGTCGCGCGGCTGGACCAAGCCGACGAGCTGGAGGAGCTGACCAAGGCCGGCGCTCAGGTGGTGGTCGACTTCACCCGACCCGAGGTCGTGATGGACAACCTGGAGTGGTGCATCGAGCAGGGCATCCACGCGGTCGTCGGCACCACCGGGTTCGACGAGTCTCGCCTCTCGACCCTCCGGACGTGGCTCGAAGCCAGCCCCAGCACTGGTGTCCTGATCGCGCCCAACTTCTCCATCGGCGCCGTACTGATGATGCAGTTCGCTGCGAAGGCCGCGCGCTACTACGAGTCGGTCGAGATCATCGAGCTGCACCACCCGGACAAGGTCGACGCTCCGTCCGGTACGGCGCGTCGTACCGCCGAGCTCATCGCCGCAGCCCGCGCGGAGGCCGGGTCGGGGCCGATCCCGGACGCGACCACGACGTCACTGGACGGCGCCCGTGGCGCGGACGTCGAGGGGATCCGGGTGCACGGCGTGCGCCTGCGCGGCCTGATCGCGCACCAGGAGGTCCTGTTCGGCGACACCGGCGAGACGCTGACCATCCGCCACGACTCGATGGCCCGGGTCTCCTTCATGGCCGGCGTGCTTCTGGGCGTACGGCGGATCAGCGGCACGCCCGGCCTGACCGTCGGCCTCGAGCACTTCATGGACCTCGACTGAAATGAGTGCTAAGCGGGCGGCGATCGTGATCGCGGTCGTCTTCGTCGCGTACGCCGCCCTGCTCGGCTGGCGCGGGGTCTTGCTGATCGGCACCGGCGACCCGGTCGCGATCGGGCTCGGCATCGCCGTACTGGTCATTCCTGTGGTCGGCGCGTACCTGGTCTGGCGGGAGTTGCAGTTCGGCCGTCAGACCGAGGCGCTGGCTCGTGAACTCGAGGCGGCGGGCGGTCTGCCGGTGGACGATCTGCCGCGCCGCCCGTCCGGCCGGATCGACCGCGCCGCGGCGGACGAGGCCTTCCTCAAGTACAAGGCCGAGGCCGAAGCCAGCCCGGACGACTGGCGCGTCTGGTTCCGGCTATCCACCGCGTACGACGCCGCCGGCGACCGCAAACGGGCCCGCAGCACCATGCGCAAGGCCATCGCGCAGCGCGACGCGGCGTCTTAGCTACGTCTTGGCTACCGCCCAGTTGCCGGACAAGCCGGGCCGATGTAACTGACAACGCGGTGTGAAAACGGGATACTTTCAAGACATGCGTGGTGACCGCCACGCGGAGGTCGGAGACTGGGTGGAGCCGTCCTGTGCCATCAGACGGGTCTCGCCGCGGCTCGGACGACATGCAGGGGACGGGATTCGGTGGCCTGTTGCGCAGGCACCGGCGTGAGGCCGGGCTGTCGCAGGAGGCGTTGGCCGAGCTGGCCGGTCTGAGTGTCGACGCGATCGCGGCGTTGGAGCGGGGTCGCCGACGCGCGCCCAGAGCACACACCCTTCGCCTGCTCGCCGACGCCCTGCGGCTGAGCGGTCCGGACCGGGCGAAGCTCACCGCAACCGCTCGGCGTGACACCGAAGCCGCCCGGCCGCCGATGCGCCAGGCGCCCGTACCGACGAACGAAGTCATCGGTCGCGCCACCGAACTCGCCGCCACCAAACGCTTGCTTGGCGAGCACCTCACCCGCCTGCTGACCCTCACCGGTCCGGGCGGAGTGGGTAAGACTCGCCTGACCATCGCACTCGCTGCTGCGCTCTCGGACCGCTTCGACGACGGCCTCTGCTGGGTGCCGCTCGCCACCATCGCGGACCCGGCTGCGGTGACTCCTGCCATCGCGGCCTCAGTCGGTCTGCACTCAGCCGAAAACTCGCGGCTCGTGGAGGACATCGCCGAGCGGATCGGACGCCGCCATGTCCTCCTCGTCATCGACAACTGCTCGCACGTAGTCGCGACCGTCGGTCAGGTCTGCAATGCACTCCTGGAGTACTGCCCGAACCTGTCGATCCTCGCCTCCAGCCGCGAGCTCCTGCGGGTGCCGGGCGAGAGCGTGTACGTCGTACCGGCGCTGGCTCTGCCGTACGACGAGGATCAGCTCGAGTCGTCGGCGGCGGTGCAGTTGTTCGTCGAGCGGGCCACGGCACGCGGCTACGACCCCACCGGCCAGATCGATCACGTCGCCAGGGTGGTCCGGCGACTGGAGGGCATGCCGCTCGCCATCGAGCTGGCTGCCGCGCGTACGAACGTGATGACGATCGAGGAGCTGGCGAGCGAGCTGGAGACGTCGTTCGGCATCCTCTCCGGCGGCTCACGTACGGCGTCGCCGCGGCAGCAGTCCATGTACGGCGCGATCGAGTGGAGTCATGACCTACTGACACCGGCGGAGCGGGAGGTGTTCGCGCAGCTGTCCGTGTTCGTCGGAGGCTGGACGCTGAGCGCTGCCGCGACAGTCATGTCCGGGCAGGATTCACCTGGTCCGCTGGAGCGGGCTGAAGCGCTGGACCTGACTGGCCGGCTGGCGGACAAGTCGCTGATCCGGGTGATCCGGCGCAGCGGAGTCGCTCGCTACTACATGCTCGCGGTGATCCGTGAGTTCGCCTCCGATCGGCTGGCCGCCGCCGGCATGGCGGACGAAGCGGCCCGGAGGCACGCGCACTTCTACATCAGCCTGGTCGAGGAGGCCGAGAGCCATCTGCGCGGTGCAGACCAGGGGGAGTGGCTCGAACGACTGGACCGCGAGCTGGACAACCTCCGGGCGGCCATGGCCTGGTCACTTCGCACCCGATCGGTCAGCGAGGCACTGCGTCTGGCGGGCGGGCTCTGGCTGTTCTGCTACCTGCGCGGCCACTACGCTGAGGGCAGCCAGTGGCTGGAGCGTGCACTGACGCTCGCGGACTCGGTGCCGGGCTCAGACATGGCCGGACTGGCTCCTGCGTACGCAAAGGCGAGCCTGGGTGCCGGAATGCTCGCCTTCCTCCAGTGCGAGTACGACGCAGCGACTGAGCGCCTGCAGCGCGCACTGGCGCAGTACAGGGACTTGGACGACGCAGCCGGTACGGCGCTCGTGCTGCAACGGCTGGGTGGAGTCGCCCGCGAACGTGGCGACTACGAGAGCGCGGAGGACCTGCACTGCCAGAGCTTCGACCTGTACGAGAGTCTCGGGGATCGGTCGGGGATGGCGTGGGCGCACAACCACCTCGGGTTCGTCGCTTGGCTGCGTGGTGATCTGGAGCTTGGTGCCCGGCGCTGCCGCCAGGCGCGGGACAGCTTCAAGGAGCTCGGCGATGGTGAAGGCATCGCGTGGGCGCTGATCAGCCTGGGGACCATCGCGCAGTACAGCGGTGAGCTGGTGGAGGCCGAGGACCTGCTGCAGGAGAGCCTGGCGCTGTCGCAGCGGCTCGGGTACCGCGAGGGTGTCGCCTGGTCGCTGAACCAGCTCGGCATCGTCGAGCGACGCCGGGGTTTGACCGAGCGCGCCGTACATCTGCTGGACGAAAGCCTTGCCGAGCACCGGGACCTGGGTGACCGCTGGCGCTCCGCGAGTGTGCTGGAAGAGCTGGCGACCGTCGCCCAACAGCGGGGGAGAGGCGAGTACGCCGCTTTCCTGCTTGGTGCGGCGGATGCTGTCCGCGAGGTCATCGGCGCACCGGTGCCGGAGGTGGAGAAGCCGGACCACACGGCTACTCGGCAGGCTGTCGAACAGTCGCTTGACCACCGCGCCTTCCGCGCCGCCTGGTCCGCCGGCCGCGCCGCACCACTGGCCGCGGTAGCCGATGGCTACCCGCCTCCGAGTGCCGACCAACCCGACCGCACCGGCAGGCTCTCCACATAGAGCAACCGATCAGCAGTCCACCAGGGCTGCTGATCGGATGGAGCCTCGCGGAGCACCACGACCTGGGGGATCGACGGTACCCCGCGAGGGATCTGCGGGCGCGGATACGAGACCCGGCCGACTGTGTCCTCTGTCTGACCCCCCAGGCAGTCCCCCCACCTCACAGCCGGCCGAAGCCCCGTTGGCGCTTCCGCCATTCGTCGAGCCCTCCCGGTCGACGTCTGGCTCCTCCGCGCTGACACAAGGTTGCCGTTATCACGCTCTGTCGCACAGGGACGCAACCCTGACATCGCCCTGACAAATTTGTCCTGACAACGAAAGTCCGGGCGGACGGTAATCGGGGCCTTTCCGTGTGTAAGGAAAAGGCGGCCGAATTCACCGCTTTTCCCGCCCGCCTTTGCCTGGTCAAGCGCTGGTTCGGCTCGAAATTACTGCAAATAGCCGGAGACCGCCTTGGTGAATCCCGCGATCCGGCGCAGTGGCGCGGCATCGGCGTACCCGGGCTGGCCGGCTTCGGCGTACTCGGCGCCCGGCGGTGGCATCGACGGCGCCGGGATGCCTTCGCCGACGCAGGCGGCGTCCTTGGCCGGTGCCTTGCCGGTGGTGAGGAACGTGTTGATGATCTTGTCCGCGCACTTGTTCACGCCGCCGTAGATGCCGTGGTCACCTTCTTTGGTGATGGTGAGCAGTCGCGATCCGGCGTACCGGCTGTGGGCGTCCGCGGCGAGCGAGTAGTTGGTCGCGGGGTCGTGGACCGACTGCACCATCAGCGTTGTGGGCAGCCCTTTGCCAGTCGGCTGCGGCATGTTCAGCTCCGGGCGGTTCCAGTAGAAGCACGGGTTCTCGTTCATGCCCCAGCCGAGCAACGGGTAGTGCGGACCGAGCCGGGCGGCCAGTTGATCGCCGTACTCGCGGCCTTGCGGCCAGGGGGTGTCGTTGCACGTCACCGCGGTGAACGTCGCGCCCTCGGCGTCGTCGCCGACAGTACGGCCGAGTGGGCTGAGGCCGATCGTGTCGCGGGACGCACGTCGTACCAGCTCCTGCTGGCGGGCCAGCGGCAGTGCGTCGACCTTGCGTTGTGCGGCCCGCGGACCGCCCTTTGTCTGGGCCACGGAAAGGTCGCGCAGAAATGCCAGGTCGATCGCCAGCGAATAGAAGTCCTCTTTTGTATACATATCCCCGGTGACGATCTCGTCCAGGGTGTTCTGGTCGTAGCTGATCTTCACCGCGCCGTCCAGGAACTCCTCGACCGCCGGCTGCTTTTTCAGCGCCGTCCGGAGCCGGTTGTAGGTCCGGATGACTGCGCCGGGTGACTGCCCGAGCTTGAGCTTGGCGTCGTACTTGGCCGCCCAGGGCGCGAAGTCCTCGCGGAACCGGCGCTCGAACCCCTGCGGCTGCGCGGTGAAGGTGTCGAGCCACGGCCGGGTGAAGTCGGTGTTGGAGTCGAGCACGAACCGGCCGACGTGCTCGGGGAAGTACGTCTGGTAGTACGCGCCCATCCAGGTGCCGCCGGAGTAGCCGACGAAGTCGATCTTGTCGAAGCCGAGAAGCTGGCGGATCAGGTCCATGTCCTGCACGGTCTGTGCGGTGTTCACGTAGGGGAGCAGGCCGCGGGACTGCCGGTCGCAGTACGGCTGGCTGAGCTGGGAGGCCGCCTGGATCAGGTTGAGGCTCCACGGGTCGCGGTCGCGCGCGTCCATCGTGTACTGCGGTGCGCCCTGGCAGCTGACGTTGCTGCTGTCACCGGTGCCGCGCGGGTCGAAGCCGACGGCCAGGTGGTCTTTGGCGAGCGGTGCCTGGCTGGCCAGGTACGGCGCCATGCCGAGCCCGGCTCCACCTGGTCCGCCGGGGTTGCCGAACACGACCCGGCTCGGCTTGCCCTTCTTCGGCGCGACCTTGCTGACCGCGATCTCGATGTCATTGCCCGAGTACTGGTTGGCCCAGTCGCGCGGTGCGGTGATCTTGGCGCAGTACGTCCGGAGTTCCTCGTCGCCGCACTTCTTCCACACCGGTTTCTGCTTCAGGTACCGGCTGGCGACCGGATGAGCCCGGTCGACCACAGTCGCCTGTTCGACCGAGGCGGTCGCACCGGAGCCCGGTACGACGAGAACAGCAGCGGCGGATAGCCCTAGGCCGACGGCCAGGGTTAGGTACTTCATGCAGACTCCACGGGATGGCCATGCGTGATCGGACCGTGACAATCTGTCATGCCAGTCCTAAGCCGTCGAGCACCACCCCCGGCCCGTCGCCAATCCACCATCTGCTAGGCGCTTCGGTCCAGTGCCGCTGAGCCGCCCCAGTAATCCAGCGGGATAGCGGACTGACTCTGTCCGCTAGGGGTGTCAGAGTGCTCTCATGTCGACGGAGCTGGGGAGTGTTGGATGACTGACTGCGGTGACTTGGTGATCGGGCAACTGGAGTTCTACTGGGACTTTCATTTGTGGCCGCGGTTGCAAGGGATGACGGACGACGAGTACTTCTGGGAGCCAGCCGACGGTGCGTGGTCGGTGCGGCCGGATGAGGATGGGCGGTTCGTGGTCGACCACGAGGATCCGACGCCGGACCCGCCGCCGCTGACGACCATCGCCTGGCGGCTGGTGCATGTCGGGGTCGGCTGCTTCGCCACCAGGGTGAACACGTTCTTTGGCGATGGGCGCGACGATGCCGACATGTTCGATCCGCGGCACATCCCGGCGGAGTTGCCCGGTACGGCGGCCGACGGGCTCGCGTTCCTCGAACACTGGTACGGGCGATGGCGCGCGGGGATCCGGGGCCTCAGTGCTGAGGAGTTGCAGCAGCCGCTCGGGCCGAAGGGCAATATGTTCGCGAAGGACTCGATGCTCGGGCTGATAGTCCACATCAACCGCGAGGCGATCCATCACGGCGCCGAGATCTGCCTTCTACGTGATCTGTACCGAGCCGGCCAGAGGACCTTCGATGCCCGCGTTTGACCTTCACATCGTCTTCGATTGCGCGGATCCGGACCGGGTGGCGCGGTTCTGGATGGCGGCACTCGGCGGCTACGACTTCCCAACCGGCGTGCCCGACGGCTTCGCGACCTGGGACGAATGGGCCGATGCCAACAACATCCCGGTCGATCAGCGAAATCTCGGCCGCACCCTGGTCGACAAGGAACGCGGCAGCCGCCCGGACATCTTCTTCCTCCAGGTCCCCGAATCGAAGCAGCTCAAGAACCGCGTCCACCTCGACATCAAAGTCGCCCCCGGCCTCACCGGCGCCGACCGCCGTACGGCGATCGAAAAAGAAGCCGACCGCCTGACCACCCTCGGCGCAACCATCGCCATCGACCACGACGACCACCTCGTCATGCACGATCCCGAGGGCAACGAGTTCTGTCTGGCCTGAGGGCCGTCGGGATCAGCTGGCGCCGGGGTCGGTGTGGAGGCGGATTTGTTTGATGCGGACTGATTCGTCGCCGTAGAGGTCGAGTTCGCGGTGGGCGCCGTCGGGGGCCCAGCCGGCTTCGGTGTAGAAGGCGCGGAGGACGTCGTCGGTCGAGTTGACCCAGACGGTGACGCGGCCGAAGCCGTCGGCGCGGGCAGTGTCGACGACCGCGTTCAGCAGTCGTGAGCCGTGGCCGGCGCGGGTCGCCTCCGGCTTGATCGCGAGCTCGGCGATCAGCGCGTCCCGCCGCGGATCGGCGTCCGGATCGTCCGACGGCGTGATCGCGGCGAAGCCGACCAGCGTCCGCTCGGCCAGGGCGACCATCACCCGGTTGCGGGCCTCGCCCGGCGCGAGCAGCGCGGCCCGCCATTGGGCGGCGAACTGGGCTGGGTTCAGATCCGCGAGTACATCGGCCGGCAGTAGACCGGCGTACGCGTTCCGCCAGGCGGCGACCTGGATCTCGCCGATCTCGTTCGCCTCGGCGGGAAGCGCCAGCCGCACACTCGTCTCCGCCACCGGGGCTTCGCCCGAGCCGGACAGCTCGGAGAGGTTGGCAGGTTCCGGTACGCCGAAGTCGCTCACGTGCACCATCCTCCCAAACCCTCCGCCCCCGCCCGCCGCCGGGAGACGACCTTGAGCACCCACCAACCAGAATCCGGGTACGGAAAGTGGTTGATGGGTGCTCAAGGTCAGTAGACGAGGCGGCGGAGCAGCGTCTCGGCTGGGCCGCGGTAGGAGCGCTTGGCCATCGCGTAGGCGCCGGCCACCGAGGTGACCCAGACGCCGATCGCGATCAGCGCCGCGGTGTACGCCGTACTCCCGAAACGAAGGTCGAGGGTGAAGGGCGCCAGCAGCGCCATCCAGCAAACCGACTGGAACAGGTACCCCGACAGCGACCGCTGACCGAGCGCCGAGATCGCCCGGACCGGCAACGTCTGCCGGGTCAACCGCGCGACCAGCAGGCCGAACAGAGCGATGTAGCCGGGCCCGCCGAACATCCCGCTGAGGTGGGAGAGGTAGCTCAGCGAATCGACCGCGGCCGCGTCGACGTGCAGCCAGCCGGCGCCGACGAGCGCGAGCGGAAGACCACCAAGGATCGTGATGCTCATGCAGACCCAGGCGATTCCCTTGAGCAGGCCGCGGTGCGCGGCCGGATTCTCCAGGATCTGCTTGCGGGCGGCCCAGATGCCGAGCCAGACGACCATGAGGAAGGGGATCACGGTGGCGGTGTGCAGCGGGTACTCGTGCAGCCGGTCGACCAGACTCGCGCCGTACGACGAAGCGGCCAACGACGGGTTCGGGCTGTTCGTGAGCGGCTGAGCCGGACCACGGCTGTTCAGTACGGCGACGACGGACTGAAAGCCGGCGTACAGCACCATCAGGACTTCAAGGATCCAGATGCCGATGACGATCCGGTGGAACTTGTCGCCGCGGTTGAGCAGCAGCAGCGTGCAGATGATGCCGACGATGCCGTAGGCGCCGAGGAAGTCGCCGAAGTACAGCAGCGTCCCGTGCACCGCGCCGAAGGCGATCAGCCAACTGTTCCGCTTCAGCAGCACCTTCCGTACGGCGCTCGGCGTCGCCCCGGCCGATCGCTGCCGCCGGGCGAGCTGGACCAGGCCGTAGCCGAACATCACCGCGAATACCGGGTACGCCCGCGCATCCACGAAGGTGAGCTTGACGAAGTTGAGGATGCGTTCGAAGCCGTGCGGCGTACCGTCCACGCCGGGCTGGCCGGCGAAGGCGAAGTTGGCGCTGTTGGCCAGGCCGATCAGCAGCAGCATCGCGCCGCGGATCAAGTCGGGCGCGAGTGCACGCTCGCGGGCGGTGACCGGCCCGCGGTGATCGACGGCCGGGAGAGCCTGCGGGACTGTATTCGTTGGGGACATGGCGTCATCCACCCCTTTCGAGAAACTGTGTAAGTCATGAACTGTTACTCGAAATCCTCCCGGGTGAGCTGCCCGCAACCCACCGCGCTGACACCACTTCGAACGGTGGACCTAGCACCACCCCGTCCGACTTTGTGACACTTCTCGTTGATCTGGCGAGAAAGTGTCACATCTCGGCTATGCTGGCCGGCATGGACAGCTTCCAGGCGACCATCGACGCCGACGGCCGGATCGAGCCGCGGGACGCGATGCCGGAGGGGTACCGCAAGACCCTGATCCGGCAGATCGCGCAGCACGCGCATTCCGAGATCATCGGCATGCAGCCGGAGGGCAACTGGATCAGCCGCGCGCCGTCGCTGCGCCGCAAGGCGATCCTGATGGCCAAGGTGCAGGACGAGGCCGGCCACGGCCTCTACCTGTACGCCGCCGCCGAGACGCTCGGGGTGGATCGGGCCGACCTGCTCGACCTGCTGCACAGCGGCAGGCAGAAGTACTCCAGCATCTTCAACTACCCGACGCTGACCTGGGCCGACATCGGCGCGATCGGCTGGCTCGTCGACGGCGCCGCGATCGTCAACCAGGTCCCGCTCTGCCGCTGCTCCTACGGACCGTACGCGCGGGCGATGGTCCGGGTCTGCAAGGAGGAGTCGTTCCACCAGCGGCAGGGGTTCGAGATCCTGCACACATTGTGCAACGGCACTCCGGCGCAGAAGGCGATGGCGCAGGACGCGCTGGATCGTTGGTGGTGGCCTTCGCTGATGATGTTCGGGCCGCCAGACTCCGCGTCCACGCACTCGGAGCAGTCGATGGCGTGGGGGATCAAGCGGCACAGCAACGACGAACTCCGCCAGCGCTTCGTCGACATGACCGTCCCACAGGCCGACGTACTCGGCTTGAAGGTCCCGGACGAGGGTCTGTCGTACGACGAGGAGACCGGGCACTACCGCTTCACCGAGCCGGACTACACCGAGCTGTACGACGTGGTGAAGGGCAACGGTCCGTGTAACCAGCAGCGGCTCGCGCATCGGGTGAAGGCGCATGAGGACGGTGCGTGGGTCCGCGAGGCCGCAGCTGCGTATGCCGGCAAGCAAGCTTCGCGGCGTGAGGGGAGCGCGGCATGATCGAGCCACTGTGGGAGGTGTTCGTCCGCTCGCGCCGCGGGTTGTCGCACACGCACGTGGGCAGCCTGCACGCGCCGGACGCGACGATGGCGTTGCGCAACGCGCGCGACGTCTACACCCGCCGGCAGGAGGGCGTGTCGATCTGGGTCGTGCGCGCCGCCGACATCACCGCGTCTTCGCCGGACGAGAAGGACGAGTTCTTCGACCCGGCCGGCGACAAGGTCTACCGTCACCCGACCTTCTACCAGGTCCCGGAAGGCGTCGAGCACCTGTGAACGATCTGTTTGTCTACACGCTCCGGCTCGGCGACGACGCGTTGATCGCGGCGCAGCGCACCGCCGAGTGGATCGCCGCCGCTCCGCAGCTCGAGGAGGACGTTGCCCTCGGCAACATCGGACTCGACCAGCTCGGCCAGGCACGATCACTGTTGCAGTACGCCGGTCAGGTCGAAGGCGCGGACCGGTCCGAGGACGACCTCGCCTACTTCCGGGACGAGCGCGACTTCCTCAACCTCCAGCTGTGCGAACTCCCGAACGGCGACTTCGCGCACGCCATGGCCCGGCTGCTGTACTTCGCGACGTACCAGCATCTGCTCTACGAAGAGCTGCGTGGCTGCGCTGACGAGATGCTGGCCGGTGTCGCGGGGAAGGCGGTCAAGGAGGTCGCGTATCACGTCGACCACGCGACCCAGTGGGTACTGCGGCTCGGCGACGGCACCGAGGAGAGCCATCGCCGGATGCAGGCGGGTCTTGACGCGCTCTGGCCTTACACCGCGGAGATGTTCGAGTCGGATGATCTCGTACGACGTCTTGCGGTCGCCGTGGACCCGTCGACGCTGCAGGCCGAGTGGGAGCGCCGGGTGATGGCTGTGATCGACGAATCCACCTGCAGCCGGCCTGTCGCGTCGTACCAGCACAGTGGTGGTCGCACTGGTCGGCACACGGAGCACCTGGGGTATCTGCTCGCGGAGCTGCAGCATGTGGCGCGTTCGCATCCGGGGGCGACATGGTGACGGACACAGCCATCCTCGAGGCCGTGGGCGAGGTCGCGGACCCGGAGGTGCCGGTGCTGACGATCGCGGACCTCGGCGTACTGCGGGGGGTCCGTCATGAGGGTGACGAGGTCGTCGTGACGATCACACCGACGTACTCCGGCTGTCCGGCGATGGACGTGATCCGGCACGAGGTTGAGCTGACGCTGAACAGTCTGGGTGTCGACGGCAGGGTCGAGACGGTGTTGTCGCCTGCGTGGACGACGGACTGGATGAGTGAGTCGGGTAAGGCGAAGCTGGTCGAGTACGGGATCGCTCCGCCGACCGGACGGGGTGCTGTCTTCTTGAGCCTGACTGTTCGGTGCCCGTTGTGTGGTTCGCCGGACACGACTGAGCTGAGTCGCTTCGGATCCACGTCGTGCAAGTCGCTGTGGCGGTGCAATGCGTGCCGTGAGCCCTTCGATCACTTCAAGGCGTTGTGATGACGACGACTGTGGCCCGGCGGCGGGCGGTCTTTCATCCGTTGAAGGTTGCGGCTGTCGAGGCGATCACGGACGACTCGGTGGCGATCACCTTCGAGGTGCCGCCGGAGTTGGCTGCCGACTACGAGTTCAGTGCCGGTCAGCACCTGACCATTCGTCGTACCGGCGAAGACGTCCGGCGCAGCTACTCGATCTGCTCGCGCGAAGGATCGGGCGTACTGCGGATCGGGGTGAAGCGGATCCCGGGCGGCGAGTTCTCGGCGTACGCGGCGCATGAGCTGAAGCCCGGTGACGTGCTCGAGGTGATGACACCGCTCGGCCGCTTCGGTACGACGTTCGATCCGGCGAACGCGAAGCATTACGCCTTCGTCGCCGCCGGCAGTGGAATCACGCCGGTGCTGTCGCTGGTGGCAACCATCCTTGCAACGGAACCGGAGAGCCGCGTCACGTTGCTCTACGGCAACCGGACGGCCGGGTCGGTGATGTTCGCCGACGAGCTGGCCGATTTGAAGGATGTGTACGCCGAGCGACTCCACCTGGTGCATGTGCTGTCGCGGGAGTCGACCGAGGTGGAGCTGTTCAGCGGGCGGATCGACGCCGAGCGGCTGGGCCGGATGTTCGCGACGATCCTGCCGATCGAGACGGTCGACGAGTGGTTCCTGTGCGGTCCGTACGCGATGGTCGTCGGAGCGCAGGAGTTGCTGCTGGGCCGCGGGGTGCCGCGCGAGCACGTCCACGCCGAGCTGTTCCACGTCGGCGACGAGGCCCCGGCCGCGCCGGTCGAATCGGTCGCCGTCGACGAGGACGCCGCCGAGGTCACAGTCATCCTCGACGGCCGCCGGTCGACCTTCGCCCTGGCCGAACACTCCAAGGCCGTCCTCGACGCGACTCTCGCCGTACGCTCGGACGCCCCCTTCGCCTGCAAGGGCGGCGTCTGCGGCACCTGCCGCGCCAAGGTCATCGAAGGCTCAGTCCGGATGGACACCAACTGGGCCCTGGAACCCGACGAAATCCGCGCGGGCTACGTCCTGACCTGCCAATCCCACCCAACAACCCCCAAAGTCACCCTCGACTTCGATGCCTGAAGCAAACAGCCAACCTCCACCTGATGAGGTTGGCTGTTTGCGGGCTGGTGGATCAGTCGGTGCCGGCTTCCATTGCGGCTCGGTCCAGGAGTTCGTCTTGCTTGGTGGCTTCGCCGCGGGAGGCGATGGCTTCGGCGCCGCCGGTGGGCATGGGGCCGATGAGGTCGGTGGAGGAGGCGAGGGCGGGGTTGGTGCTGCCGAACATGCCGAGGCCGGCGTACTGCTCGAGCTTCGCGCGGGAGTCGGCGATGTCCAGGTTCCGCATGGTCAGCTGGCCGATCCGGTCGACCGGGCCGAACGCGGAGTCCTCGATCCGCTCCATCGACAGCTTGTCCGGGTGGTAGCTGAGCGCCGGGCCGGTGGTGTCGAGGATCGAGTAGTCCTCGCCCCGCCGTAGCCGCAGCGTGACTTCACCGGTCACCGCCGTACCGACCCACCGCTGCAAGGACTCCCGCAGCATCAGCGACTGCGGGTCGAGCCAGCGGCCTTCGTACATCAGCCGCCCGAGCCGCCGTCCCTCGTTGTGGTAGTTCGCCAGCGTGTCCTCGTTGTGGATCGCGTTCACCAGCCGCTCGTACGCCGAGTGCAGCAGCGCCATGCCCGGAGCCTCGTAGATGCCCCGGCTCTTGGCCTCGATCACCCGGTTCTCGATCTGGTCCGACATGCCCAGGCCGTGCCGGCCGCCGATCGCGTTCGCCTCCAGCACCAGGTCGACCGCGGAGCCGAACTCCTTGCCGTTGATCGTCACCGGCCGGCCCTGCTCGAACCCGATGGTGACGTCCTCGGCCGGGATCTCCACGTTCGGGTCCCAGTGCTTCACGCCCATGATCGGGTCGACGGTCTCGATCCCGGTGTCGAGGTGCTCCAGCGTCTTCGCCTCGTGGGTGGCACCCCAGATGTTGGCGTCGGTCGAGTACGCCTTCTCGGTGCTGTCCCGGTACGGCAGGCCGTGCGCGACCAGCCACTCGGACATTTCCTTCCGGCCACCGAGCTCGTGCACGAACTGCGCGTCCAGCCACGGCTTGTAGATCCGCAGCTGCGGGTTCGCCAGCAGGCCGTACCGGTAGAACCGCTCGATGTCGTTGCCCTTGAAGGTCGACCCGTCACCCCAGATCCCGACCTGGTCCTCCAGCATCGCCCGGACCAGCAGCGTGCCGGTGACGGCCCGCCCGATCGGGGTGGTGTTGAAGTACGTGCGTCCGCCCGAGCGGATGTGGAACGCGCCACAAGCCAGCGCGGCCAGCCCTTCCTCGACCAGCGCCTCGCGGCAATCCACCAGGCGGGTGATCTCGGCGCCGTACGCCGTCGCGCGACCCGGGACGGAGGCGATGTCGGGCTCGTCGTACTGACCGAGGTCCGCGGTGTAGGTGCAGGGGATCGCTCCCTTGTCCCGCATCCACGCAACCGCAACCGACGTATCGAGACCGCCCGAGAACGCGATCCCGACCCGCTCACCAACAGGCAATGACGTAAGCACCTTAGACACAGGAAAAGTATGCACTGCTTTGCATGATTATGCAAAGCCGAGTCTCGGCCGGTGTGACGCATGGGGTGGCGAAGCACCCGCGTGGCGGCAGAGGGACGAGAGGTTCGGTTGGGAGGATGTGGGTCCGTCGCTGGAGGGAGTGGGGCACACGATGATGGGGCGGTCGCATGCTTTGTCGGGGTGGTGTGCCGGGTTGGTGGTGGCGCCGATGATCGGGTTGCATTCGGTGGCGGAGGTGGTTCCGTTCGCCGCGGCGACCGCCGGCTACGCGCTGGTGCCGGACCTGGATCACCCGGGCGCTCGCGCGTCACGCCTGCTCGGGCCTTTGACTCGCATCGTTTCCACAGCGGTACGCGCGTTCTCCGGCGTCCTCTACAACGCCACCAAGGGCCCGCGCGACGAAGAAGGCACCGGCAAGCACCGCCACGCGACCCACACCCTCGCCGCTGCCATAGCGCTCGGAATGCTCGCCGCCACCGCAGGCGACCGCGGCAAATGGGCAGTACTAGCGGTCGCCGTCGCCGGCTTCGTCCTAGCAGCCGACGTCCTCGGCGACTGGCTGCTCGTCGCGGTCCTCGGCGCCGCCGCCTGGTCCGTCTCCGGTACGGCGCTCCCCGGTACGACGGCCGCCGACGCCGTACAAGCGGGTCTGAGCGAAATCGGCGGCTGGATCGGATTGTCCGTCGCACTCGGCATGTTCGTGCACTGTCTCGGCGACAGCCTGACCCGCTCAGGCTGTCCCTGGCTCTGGCCGCTGCCGATCCGTGGCGAGACCTGGTTCGAGATCCGCCTGCCGCGGCTGCTCCGCTTCCGCACCGGCGGCTGGGTCGAGCACCTGCTGATCGCGCCGCTCCTGCTGGCCGCGGGCGTCGTACTGCTTCCCGGCGGCCTGGGCATCGTCGAGCACCTCTTCACCGCAACCTCGGTCTGGCTGGCCGAGAGGTAAGCCGGCGCGCTCGAGATGCCGGTTGGTCTAGACAGCTTGGGTCGGATTTGACTACAGTGAGCGATGATCATCGACGAAGAGTATTCACAGAATTTTTTCCGGACTTTTTTGCCGGAAGCTGTAACGAGTCCGGGGGCCAGCCCGATAGGACGAGTGAGCCTGGTGGCTGCCCGGACCCCCGAGCGGACAGCCACCAGGCCTACTCATTTCTCCGAGGCTTCGGAGCGGTAACCTGAGCCCCATGTCCTCAGCAGCAGAATCTGCCTCTCGGGCGCTGCCTTTCGGCCGCCTGACGACGGCGATGATCACCCCGTTCCGGCCTGACGGCTCGCTCGATCTCCATGCTGCGCAGAAGGTGGCCACCTACCTGGTCGACCGTGGCAACGACGCACTCATCATCAACGGGACGACCGGTGAGGCCCCGACCACCTCGGACCAGGAGAAGGTCCAGCTGGTCAAGGCGGTGCTGGAGGCGATCGGCGACCGCGCCAAGGTGATCGCCGGCGTCGGCACCAACGACACCGCGCACACCGTCGAGTGTGCGAAGCAGGCCGAGGCCGCCGGTGCGGATGGGCTGCTGGTCGTCACGCCGTACTACAACAAGCCTCCGCAGGACGGTCTGCGCGCGCACTTCACCGCGGTCGCGGACGCCACCGGCCTGCCGAACGTGCTGTACGACATCCCCGGCCGGGCCGGGGTGGAGATCAAGACCGAGACGCTGATCGGCCTGGCCGAGCACCCGCGGATCGTCGCGGTGAAGGACGCCAAGGGCGACCTCGCCGGGACCACCAAGGTGCTGGCGAACACCGATCTGTTCTACTACTGCGGTGCCGACGAGCTGAACCTCGCGATGCTCGCGATCGGCGCGGTCGGGATCGCCAGCGTCGTCGCGCACGTCGCGAGTGAGCCGTACCGGCAGCTGATCGACGCCGTGGTGGCCGGCGACCTCGCCACCGCACAGGAGATCGACCGACGGATGGTGCCCGCCGTCGAAGCGATCATGACCAGGACCCAGGGCGCCATCATGGTGAAGGCCGCGCTCAAGCTGGCCGGCGTCATCGAGCACGCGACACTCCGGTCGCCGTTGGTTGAGGCGACCGCCGAGCAAGTGGACTGGCTCACCACCGACCTCAAGACGGCAGGACTGATTGCATGAGCCATCCCCATCCAGATCTCGACGCGCCCGGACCACTGGCCCCGGGCGCTTTGCGGGTGATCCCGCTCGGCGGCCTCGGCGAGGTCGGCCGCAATATGACGGTGTTCGAGTACGACGGCAAGCTGCTCGTCGTCGACTGCGGCGTCCTGTTCCCGGACGAGAACCAGCCCGGCGTGGACCTGATCCTGCCGGACTTCCAGCCGATCCGGGACCGGCTGCACGACATTGTCGCCGTCGTACTCACGCACGGCCACGAGGACCACATCGGCGGCCTGCCCTACCTGCTGCGCGAACGGGGGGACATCCCGGTCATCGGGTCCCAGCTCACGCTCGCGCTGCTCGAGGGCAAGCTGAAGGAGCACCGGCACCGCAACGTGCCGCAGCAGACCGTCGTCGAGGGCGAGTCTCTCCAGATCGGCCCGTTCGCCTGCGAGTTCATCGCCGTCAACCACTCCATCCCGGACGCGCTCGCGGTTGCCATTCGTACGCCGGCCGGCCTGGTGCTGCACACCGGCGACTTCAAGATGGACCAGTTGCCGCTGGACAACCGGATCACCGACCTGCGCGCGTTCGCCCGGCTCGGCGAGGAGGGCGTGGACCTGTTCTGCGTCGACTCCACCAACTCCGAGGTGCCCGGCTTCACCACCCACGAGCGCGACATCGCGCCGGTGCTGGACCGGGTCTTCACCAACGCGAAGAACCAGCGCATCATCGTCGCCTGTTTCGCCTCGCACGTGCACCGGGTCCAGCAGGTGATGGACGCGGCGGTCAAGCATCGCCGCAAGGTCGCGTACGTCGGCCGGTCGATGGTCCGCAACATGGGCGTGGCCCGTGATCTCGGCTTCCTCACCGTGCCCGGCGACACGCTGATCGACATGCGCGAGCTGGACAACTACCCGCCGGAGCAGGTCGTGCTGGTCTCGACCGGTTCCCAGGGCGAGCCGATGTCGGCGCTGTCCCGGATCGCGGCCAACGACCACAACGTGGTCCAGCTCCAGCCGGGCGACACCGTCGTACTCGCGTCGTCGTTGATCCCCGGCAACGAGAACTCGGTCTACCGGGTGATCAACGGGCTGACCCGGCACGGCGCGAACGTCATCCACAAGGGCAACGCGCTGGTGCACGTCTCCGGCCACGCCAGCGCCGGCGAGCTGCTGTACTGCTACAACATCGTCAAGCCGCGCAACGTGATGCCAGTACACGGCGAGATCCGGCACCTGCACGCGAACGCGGACCTGGCCGTCCAGACCGGCGTCCCACGGCAGAACGTGGTCGTCGTCGAGGACGGTGTGGTGGTCGACCTGATCGACCGCAAGGCCGTGGTCAGCGGCAAGGTCGACTGCGGGTACGTCTTCGTCGACGGGTCGACCGTCGGCGACATCACCGAGACCTCGCTGAAGGACCGCCGGATCCTCGGTGACGAGGGTTTCATCTCGGTCATCGCCGTGATGGACTCCGTGACCGGCAAACTGACGGCAGGACCGGAAATCCACGCTCGCGGGTTCGCCGAGGACGACACTGTCTTCGACGACCTGAAACCGAAGATCGAGGCGGAGATCGCCAAGGCCATCGGCACCGGGGTGGACGACATGTACCAGCTGCAGCAGGTGATCCGCCGGGTGGTCGGCAAGTGGGTCAGTGACACCCACCGCCGCCGCCCGATGATCATCCCGGTCGTCGTCGAAAGCTGAGCCGAAAGCTGAGAGGGGTGGGTCGGGCATGAGTACGACGGTGAATGGTGCCGGGCAGCGCCGACCCACGATGAAGGAGGTCGCGGCCCGGGCCGGTGTCGCGCTGAAGACGGTCTCCCGGGTGGTCAACGAGGAGCCCAACGTCAGCCCGGAGCTGACCGCCAAGGTCCAGGCCGCGATCAAGGAACTGAACTACACGCCGAACGAGTCCGCCCGGATGCTGCGCCGGGGCCGGACCGGGACGATCGCGGTGGTCATCCGCGACATCGGCGACCCGTTCTTCGCCTCACTGGGCCGGGCGGTCGAGCTGTGGGCTCGCTCGTCGGGCTCGGTGGTGATGATCGGCCTCACCGACGAAGACCCGGAGCGCGAACGCGACGTCTGCCTCGAGTTCGTCGCCCGCCGGCCGGACGCGCTGATCATGGCGCCGATCGGTGAGACCCAGGACTACCTCGCGCCGCACGTCGACGCCGGGATGGCCGTGGTTACGATCGACCGGCCGGCGCACGGGATCGAGGCCGACGCCGTACTCGCGGACAACGCCGGCGGTATCGACCAGGCGATCGACCACCTGGTCCGGCAGGGCCACCGGCGGATCGCGTACCTGGGTGACGACGAGCGGATCTTCACCGCCCGCGAACGCGTCGTCGCCTACCGGGCTGCGATGGCCCGGCACCGGATCGAGGTGGACGAGGACCTGGTCCACCTGTCCGAGCCGACGACCGAGGGCATCGGCATCACGCTGTCCGCCGTACTGGATCGTCCGGAGCCGGCCACTGCGTTGCTGTCGGCAAACAACATGACGACGGCCGAGGTCCTGCGTGGCCTGGCCGGCCGGCGGGACCGGGTCGCGCTGGTGTCGTTCGACGACCTGGCGCTCGGGGATCTGCTCAGCCCGGGGCTGACCGCGGTGGCGCAGTCCGCGGACGTCATGGCGCGTACGGCGATCCAGCTCATGACCGAGCGGTTGCCAGAGCCACACCGCCCCGGTCGAACCGTCCGCGTGCCGGTCAAGCTGACGATTCGGGGCTCAGGCGAGATCCCACCGGGGGGCTGATGCTCCGCAGTTGCGCGGCGAGCGGGCAATCGAACGGATCCCGCGCTCTGAGCCCGACGTTGTTCAGGTAGTCGACGACGATCCGGTACGACGTGAACAGTCCGACCTCGGTGTAGTTCACGCCGTGCAGTTCGCAGTACTCGCGCACGATCGGCTGGACCTTTCGTAGCGTCGGCCGGGGCATGCTCGGGAACAGGTGATGCTCGATCTGGTAGTTCAGGCCGCCCAGGGCGAAGTCGGTCAGGACACCGCCACGGATGTTGCGCGACATCAGGACCTGGCGACGCAGGAAGTCCAGCTTCATGCCGGCCGGGACGAGCGGCATGCCCTTGTGATTCGGCGCGAACGCGGCACCGAGGCAGAGGCCGAACACCGCGAGCTGCAGGCCGAGGAAGGCGCTGGCCTTACCGACTGGGAGTAGTACATACAGCGCGGCGACGTAGCCGCTGATCCTCGACACCACGACCGCCGCCTCGACCCGTTCCAGTCGGCTCGCGTCGCGGCGCAGCAGGTGCCGCACGCTCGACGAATGCAGGCCGATCCCCTCGAGCGTGAGGAGCGGGAAGAAGAGCCAGCCCTGCCGCGCGGCGATCCACTGACCCAGCCTCCCGCGCTTCGCGACCGCGCCGGGGGTGAAGGCGATCGCATCGAGCTGTACGTCGGGATCCTTGTCCACCTGGTTCGGCGCCGCGTGGTGCCTGGAGTGCTTGTTCCGCCACCAACTGACACTCATGCCGGCGATCGCGCCCGCCAGGATGCGTGCCGTCCAGTCGTTCCGGACAGGTGAGTCGAAGACTTGCTGGTGGGCGCTGTCGTGACTGAGGAACGCGACCTGGACGAGGACGAGTGCCAACGCGGCGGCCAGGAGAAGCTGATACCAGGAGTCGCCGAGCAGGATCATGCCCGCGGCGATCGCCAGCAAGGCGGCGAGAACCAGGCTGAACCGTGTGAAGTAGTAGCCCTGGCGGCGCCGCATCAAGCCGAGTTCGCGCACCGTCCGGAGCAGATCCGTGTAGAGGCTGGCGTACCGCTGTTGGGCGCTCACCACTTCATCATCAGGCCCTGGCATGACGTCGGGCGTGCGGTGAGATGGACCGGCGAGGTCGCCTTGGCAAAGTGCTAGCCCCGGAACTGCGCGACGAGCGGGCACTCGAACGGGTCGCGGGCCCGGAGCCCGACGTTGTTCAGGTAGCCGATGACGATCTGGTACGACGTGAACAGGCCGACCTCGGTGTACTTCACGCCGTGCAGTTCGCAGTACTCGCGCACGATCGGCTGGACCTTTCGTAGCGTCGGCCGGGGCATGCTCGGGAACAGGTGATGCTCGATCTGGTAGTTGAGGCCGCCCATCGCGAAGTCCACCATCACGCCGCCACGGATGTTGCGCGACATCAGCACCTGGCGACGCAGGAAGTCGAGCTTCATCGTCTTCGGCACCAGCGGCATGCCCTTGTGGTTGGGAGCGAACGAGCCGCCGAGGCAGACCCCGAACAAGGCCAGCTGCAAGCCGAGGAATGCGCCGGCCTTGCCGATCGGCAGGAGCAGGAGCAGCACGGTGAGGTAGCCGCCGAGCCGGGTCAGGATGATCGCGGCCTCGATCCGTTCGACCCTCGTCGCCGACCGGCGGAGCAGATGGCGCAGGCTCGCGACGTACAGGCTCAGGCCCTCCAGCGTGAGCAGCGGGAAGAACAACCAGCCCTGACGACGAGTCAGCCAGCCGCGCAGGCCGGTGCGTTCCTCGACGTCCGCGGGTGTGAAGGCCAAGACTCCGGCGCCGATGTCCGGGTCATGATCCAGCTGGTTCGGAGCCTGGTGGTGGCGGCTGTGCTTCGAACGCCACCAGCTGGAACTCATGCCGATCAATCCACCGCCCAGCAGGCGCGCGGTCCAGTCGTTCCAGGCCGCGGAGTCGAAGATCTGCCGGTGCGCGCCGTCGTGGCTGAGGAACGCGACCTGGGTGAGGACCAGGGCCAGCGCTCCGGCCATCAGCAGTTGCAGCCAGGAGTTGCCGAGCAGGCCGACACCGACCCAGACTCCGGCGAAAGCTGCTATCACCAAGCCGATGCGGATCCAGTAGTACCCGCGTCGTCGCCGGAGCAGTCCGAGCTCACGCACGGTCCGGGCGAGGTCGGTATAGAGGTTCGTGTACCGCTGCTGCGGCCCCTGCGGATTGTGATCGTCCGCGACAAGCTGTGACATGACAACGCCCCAGTCCGGGAGTGCATCGGTCGATGCGCTACCGGGTCCGGGGCAGCGCCACGAGAAGGTGGCTTAACTCCTTCAACGGAACCACGCGCGGCTGCGACACGCAAGCTGATGTCCAGCGGGTGATTTGGTGCCCAGTTCGCCCGACCGTCACCTGGCCGTCATCGTGGCGGAGCACCTTCGGGTCATGAACTTGAGCCGCCGCCAGCTCTTGGCCGCATCCACCGTCGCCGGCGCGTCCCTGGCCGTGCCAGCTGTCGCCGCCGCGACGCCCAACCTCGTCCGCCGCGACCGGCCCACTCTGCCGTCCGGCATCGCCACGGGTGACGTCACCTCGAACTCGGCCGTCGTGTGGTCGCGGACGGACCGCCGCGCCCGGCTGGTCGTCGACCTGACCAGCCACGGCCGGTTCGACCGGGCGATCCGGTTGCGCGGCCCGATCACCGGGCCCGACGAGGACTTCACCGCCCAGCTGCCGCTGAAGGGCCTGCGTCCGGGCCAGCACTACGACTACCGGATCGCGTTCGAGGACGCCGACGGCCGCTGCGGCGAGTCCCTCGAAGGTTCCTTCAGTACGCCGGGACGCACCCGCGGCGTGTCCTTCGTCTGGACCGGCGACACCGCCGGGCAGGGCTGGGGGATCAACCCGGAGCTCGGCGGCATGGCGGCGTACAAGGCGATGCATCAGAGCCGGCCCGACTTCTTCCTGCACTCCGGCGACAACATCTACGCCGACGGCCCGATCCAGGCCGAGGTGAAAGTTGCCGACGGCACCGTGTGGAAGAACGTGGTGACCGAGGAGGTGTCGAAGGTCGCCGAGACGCTGGCCGAGTACCGCGGCCGGTACAAGTACAACCTGCTCGACGACAACGTCCGCGCGCTGTACGCCGAGGTGCCGCTGATCAGCCAGTGGGACGACCACGAGACGGTGAACAACTGGTACCCGGGCGAGATCCTGACCGACGACCGGTACACGGAGAAGCGGGTCGACGTACTCGCGGCCCGCGCGCGGAAGGCGTTCCTGGAGTACCTGCCGATGGAGCACTCGGCTGGAAAGGGCCGGATCTACCGGAAGGTGAGCTACGGGCCGCTGCTCGACGTGTTCTGCCTGGACATGCGGACGTATCGCGGTGCCAACCCGACGCCGGACACTGCCGGACCGGTCGACATGCTCGGCGCCGAGCAGGCTGCTTGGCTGGTCCGCGAGGTCGCCGCGTCGAAGGCGACCTGGAAGGTGATCGCCAGCGACATGCCGCTCGGGCTGCTGGTGCCGGACGGTCCGCTGATCGAGGCGGTCGCGAACGGCGTCGGCGGTTCGCCGGGTGGACGCGAGCACGAGATCGCCTGGGTGCTCAGCCAGTTCAAGAAGCGCAAGGTGCGGAACACGATCTGGCTCACCGCCGACGTGCACTACTGCGCCGCGCACCACTACGACCCGTCGCGCGCGGCCTTCACCGACTTCGACCCGTTCTGGGAGCTCGTCGCCGGGCCGATCAACGCGGGCACGTTCGGGCCGAACTCGCTGGACCCGACGTTCGGGCCGAAGGTCGAGTTCGTGAAGGCGGCCGACTTCGCCAACCAGCCGCCGAGCGGCGGCAACCAGTTCTTCGGTCATGTTGCGATCGACCCACGGTCGGGCGTGTTCACGGCGTCACTGCGCAACCTCTACGGCACCGTTCTCTGGTCCAAGGACATCAATCCGGCCCACTGAGTGCTCCCTGGTGGAGCACTCGGGTCCGTCGCTCACCGGGTCCCGGCGCCTGTGCGGGATGCCGCCCACCGGGGCCCGGTGAGTACGACGCTATCGCTGGAAGAACTCCAGGGCGCGCTTGGCGACAGCTCCCGGTTGGTCGTCGACGACGAAGTGGGACGCCCCGTCGATCGTCTCGACGCGCAGGTCATCGACGTACGGCTGATAACCGTGCAGGAACTCGGCCCGCACGTTCGGATCATCGGCGCCGACGAGCACGAGCGTCGGCGTGGTGAGCCGCTGGTCCTTGTACTTGCCGCGGAGCATCCGCATCCCCACGGGCTGGATGAAATGCCGGTAGAGCGCCGACCCAGCCTTGGCGCGGGCCGGTTCGCGCATCCGCTCGGCGAAGATCTCGACATCCGCGTCGGTCATGCCGGTCGAGAACTCACGCAGCAGGTACGGCGTCAGCCGTCCTCGCAGCGCCCACGGGCCGATGCCAGGCACCGGGTTGATCAGGTTGAACCAGGCATGGCGCAGGATGCTGCGCATCATCCTCGCGTCGAAGTCGATGTACGGCGGCGGGATCGCGATCGACACCTGGTCGATGACGCGCTCCGGATGCTGAAGGCAGAGCAGGTAGGCGACGATTCCCGACCAGTCGTGCGTCAGCAGGTGTACTCGGTCGACCTTGAGCGCAGCCAGCAAGGCGAGCACGTCGGCGACGAGCTGGCCGCTCGTGTAGCCGTCCGGCGGCGCGTCGGTCCAGCCGGCGCCGCGCAGGTCGGGGCAGATCACACGGTAGTGCTCGGCGACCGCGGGAATGACGTCACGCCACTCCCACCAGTGCTGGGGAAAACCGTGGAGCATCAGGACAGGCTCGCCGCTGCCGGCTTCGGTCACATGCATCCGTAGTCCAGGCAGGTCGACGAAGGTGTGGGTCACCCCATCGAGTGTGGGAAGCATCCTTCGACGGTACTACGAACGTAGTTCCCTGTCACTAGGTTTATAGTGACCGCATGACGCCGACGCGTACTCGCGCTCTGGAGGCCGCCATCGAACTACTCGGCACCGAGGGGTTGCGAGCCCTGACCCATGCCCGCGTTGATCAGAAGGCCGGCCTGCCCAAAGGCTCGACCTCGAACTACTTCCGCACCCGGGCGGCCCTCATGTCCGGTGTCGTCGACTGGATCGCCGAGAGTGAGAACCAGGCGATCGGGGCCGCGTTCAAGCCGGCCACCGCCGAGGAGTTCGTCGACACCATGTGCGGCCTGTTCGACTACATCACCCGGATCAACCGGGTCCGCACGACCGCGCGGCTGGTCCTGTTCCTGGAGGGCAGCCACGATCCGGTCATCCGGGAGGCGCTGTCGCGCGGCCGCGAGGCGCTCGAGAACACCGCCACCGCGGCGCTGGCCGAGCTCGGGGCGCCCAACCCTCGCGAGGCCGCCCGGGCGCTCTCGGCCGCCTCCGAAGGGCTGATCCTGCACCGGATCGCACGCCACGACGACGTCGATCCCAGGCCGACCTACGAGCTCCTGTTGAAGGTTGCACTTGCCAGTTAGGTTTGTCCGCATGACCTATCCGGAGAGCCGCCGCGACGATGTGGTCGAGACGCTGCATGGGCACCAGATCGCCGATCCCTACCGCTGGCTGGAAGACCCTGACGCACCCGACACCAAGGACTGGGTTCGCAGGCAGAACGAGTTCACCGAGGCGGAGCTGTCCGGGTACCCGGAGCGGGAATGGTTCCAGACCACCATGTCCGCGATCCTGGCTCGCCCGCGGGCCGGCGTACCGGTGAAGAAGGCCGGCTGGTACTTCGTCGGCCGCAACGACGGCACCCAGGCACAGGACGTGGTGTACGTCGCCGAGTCGCTGGATGAACTGCTCTCCGCCGGTCGCGTGCTCATCGACCCCAACCAGCTCTCCGCCGACGGCACCGACTCGCTGGGCACCTTCACGGTCAGCCCGGACGGCAAGTACTTCGCCTATGGCATCAACGAGAGCGGCAGCGACTGGACGACGTTCCGGCTGCTCGACATCGCCACCGGCAGCTCTGTCGACGACCTGGTGACGGAGGCCAAGTTCTGCGAGGCCACCTGGCTGCCGGACAGCTCGGCGTACCTGTACCTGCACTACCCGGCGAGCGGTCGCAGTGAGGGCACCGAGACGAAGACGCTGACCGGTGGGCGGCTGATGCTGCACAAGGTCGGTACGGCGCAGTCCGACGACGAGCTGGTCCTCAGCTTCCCGGACAACGATCGCATCTTCATCACGCCCGAGGTGTCCGACGACGACCGGTATCTCGTCGTACACATCACCGAAGGCACTGACCCTGCCACTCGGTTGTGGGTCTTCCCGATCACCTCTGACGGCTTCGGCGAGCCTGTGAAGGTTGTGGACTCGCTCGAGGACGAGATCGCGTTCGTACGCATGTCCGGCGACCAGTTGGTGCTGCGGACCGACCGCAACGCGTCCCGTGGTCGCGTGGTGCTCGCGTCGCTGGACGGCACTTTCACCGACCTGATCCCAGAGGGCTCCGGCACCCTGCAGGCAGTCCGCGGTACGGTGTCCGGTCTGGTCACGCTGTCGCTGGAAGACGCGCAGCCGGTGCTCACCCTGTACGAGCTGGACGGGTCCGGTGCGTACGTCGTAGAGGCTCCGGGCGGGGGAGTGGTGGCACTCAACGCCTCGCCGGAGTACGACGAGATCTTCGTCGGACTGTCGACCACTACCGATCCGACCCTCTCGTACGTCGTCACCGACGGCATGGTGCGTGCGCTGCCTGAGCTGGTCCGTGGCTCCGGCGGCTTCACGTCACCTTCCGTCCGGGTCGAGCGTCGTACAGGGCCCGTGCCCTACTTCCTGATCAGCCGCTCCGACCTGGACTTCTCCTCGCCGCGGCCGACCCTGCTCTACGGGTACGGCGGCTTCCGCATCCCGATCCTGGCCGACTACAAGCCGGGCTGGCCGGCGTGGCTGGCGGCCGGGGGCGTGCTGGTGATCGCCAACCTGCGCGGCGGCGGTGAGTACGGCAGCGACTGGCACGATGCAGGACGCCTCAAGGACAAGCAGAACGTCTTCGACGACTTCATCGCCGTCGCCTCGCACCTGCACGACACCGGGGTGACCACGCCGTCGCAGCTGGCGATCCATGGCCGCAGCAACGGCGGTCTGCTCGTTGGCGCGGTCATGACGCAGCGCCCGGACCTGTTCGCCGTCGCGCTGCCGGGTGTCGGAGTGATGGACATGCTCAGGTTCCACCGGTTCACGGTCGGTGCCGCGTGGGCCTCTGACTTCGGGCATCCGGATGATCCTGAGCAGTTCGATGATCTGCTGGCTTACTCGCCACTGCACCGGCTGCGGGACGGGACGTCGTACCCGGCGACTCTGGTGGTCACCGGTGACCACGACGACCGGGTGGTGCCGCTGCACAGTCACAAGTTCATCGCCGCGTTGCAGCATGCCCAGTCCTCGTCCGAACCTGTCTTGACCCGGATCGAGGTCAACACCGGTCACGGCTTCGGGAAACCCGCCGCGATGGTCGCGTCGGAATGGGCGGACCTACTGGCGTTCGCCGCTCACCATGTAGGTCTTCTGCCTCCTGAGCGGTAGGAGGGCTGCGCGTCTACCAGATCCGCGGGGCCTTGAGGTCCCGCGGATCGTCGGTGGGCTGACAGCCGTGCGCGGTGTCCTCGTACTCCGACCGCGGTCCGCTGCTCGCCAGCGTCCGTACGGCGTTCACGAGGCGGTCGACGTGCTCACGCGTCGTACCGAGGCCGAGGCTCGCCCGTACGGCGGTGCCGTGCTCGGGGGAGTCGGCCAGCAGGTGACCGACCAGGGGATGCGCACAGAACTTGCCGTCCCGCACACCGATCCCGTACTCGGCGCTCAGCGCCGCCGACACCAGCGTCGAGCTCAGCCCTTTGACGGTGAAGCACACCGTGCCGACCCGGTCCGCATCCTCGCCGAAGATCGAGTACGTCGTGACGCCGGGGAGCTGGGCGAGTCCGGTGCGGAGGCGGGCCAGCAGGCTGCGCTCATGCTGCTCGATCGCGTCCCGGTTCTTGCTGATCGCGGCACAGGCCGAGGCCAGGGCGATTGCGCCGATGACGTTGGGGGAGCCGCCCTCATGGCGAGCCGGGCCGGTCGCCCAGGTCACGCCCTCGCTGGTGACGGCGGTCGTCGCGCCACCGCCGTACAGGTAGGGGTCGGCAGCGTCCAGCCAGTCCGCGCGACCGATCAAGGCACCGGTGCCGTACGGCGCGTAGAGCTTGTGGCCGGACAGTACTACCCAGTCGACCTCGAGCTCGGCGATGTCGACCGGGCGGTGCGGTGCGAGCTGCGCGGCGTCGAGGCAGATGCGGGCGCCGTGGGCCTTCGCGACCGCGGCGATCTCGGCGATCGGGAAGATCTCGCCGGTGACGTTGGACGCGCCGGTCACCACGACAAGCCTCGGACCCTCGGGCGCGTTGCGCAGTGCATCGGCGACGTTGGCTACGGCGCTGGCGGTTGACGTCGGCGCGGCGAGTCTGATGGTCCGCTCGGCTGGCCAGGGCAGCAGCGCAGCGTGGTGCTCGGACTCGAACACGATCACTGTCGCGTCCGCGGGCACGCCGTGCGCGAGCAGGTTGAGGGCGTCGGTGGTCTGCCGGGTGAAGATCACCTGGTCGTCCTCCCGGGCGCCGACGAACGTGTGCACCTCGTTGCGTGCCCGCTCGTACCACTGCGTGGTGATCCGCGAGGCGTACCCGTTGCCACGGTGAACCGACGCGTACGACGGCAGCGCCGCCTCCACGCTGGCCCGCACCGACTCCAGGCACGGCGCGCTGGCGCCGTGGTCGAAGTTCGCGTAGTCCGTCACCCGGCCGTCGGCCAGCGGGACCAGCAGGTCCGACCCGACCGTGGCGGGGATGGTGCCGGTGGCGAGCCGCGTGACCGTAGGCCGCGGAGTCGTCGTACTGGCCGGCTCGAGGATGGAGAGGATCGACATGCTGCTGCGCTCCCAGGAAGTCCGCACTTGCCGAACGGCGTATCCGCACGGCCTGGTCTTCACCCGGGGCACCCCGCCGCGGAGGAGGGTTGCCGGCCAGCGAGCCGGGGCTTGACGCTGGCACTCATGACCTGCCGAAGACGGTAACCAACGGGCCACGTCTTACGCCAGCACCTATCTCACAATTCGGGATAGCTGAACACATCATGAGACGGCGCACACTGTTGCCATGATCGGACGGCTGCACCATCTCGCGATCGACTGCCCGGAACCGCTGGAGCTGGCGGAGTTCTACTCGGCGCTGCTCGGCAAGCCCATCACGTACCAGAGTGACGACTGGGTTGTTGTTGCCGACAACGACCGTACGTCGGGCCTGGCCTTTCAGCGGGCTTTGGATCACCAGCGCCCGCAGTGGCCGGATCCCGCCCGGCCGCAGCAGATGCACTTCGACGTCATGGTCGATGATCTCGAGGCGGCCTCGCGCGCGGTGCTGGCTCTCGGGGCGCGGCGGCTTGCCGACACTGTCTACGAGGATCCGGCCGGGCATCCGTTCTGCCTGATCCCGCGACCGGGCTGGGCGCCACCGGTGAATCCGTAGTGTTGGATGGCGGCATGACGTTGGATTGGACCGCCCCCTCTGTGGAACGACCGGATGGCTCGTTGACCGCGCCCGAACGCGAGCTGCTGCAGGGATACCTGAACTTCTATCGCACGACTTTGCTCTTCAAATGCGCGGGTTTGACGGCCTCGCAGTTGGCCGAGCGTCCGTCGCCGCCGTCGAACCTCTCGCTGCTCGGGTTGATCCGGCATCTGACCAAGGTCGAGCGGATCTGGTTCCGGATCCACTTCTTGGACGATCCGGCCGACCCGGTGTTTCCCTTGGAGCTGGGTAAGGACGCCGACTTCGAGCTGATCGATGCTGCTGACGCCCAAGCGGCGTACGACGGTCTGATCGAGGAGTGGAAGCTGTCCGACGAGGCCGCGGCCGGGCGCTCGCTCGACGACCGCTTCACCTTCAACGGCACCGAGTCGACGCTGCGAATGATCTACATCCACCTGATCGGCGAGTACGCGCGCCACTGCGGCCACGCCGACCTCCTCCGCGAACAACTGGACGGCACCACCGGCGCCTGATTGTTGCCTATGGCGACCTTCGGGTCTCCTAGGCTGCGGCGGTGCCCTTCACGCTCGCCCATCCCGCCGCCGTTTCCTCAGCGCGTTCACTCACGTCCTCTGGGACTCGTTCACCCACGGCGACGGCTACGCCGTAAACGCTACGGCCTCGTGACGATATGGATGGGGCGGCGTGATCGGCGTGTGACACGTGTGACTCGAGAGGTAATCGGGGTAGCCTGCTAAACATGGCGACCCGCACGTCTTCCCCGGCGCGGGCGCAGAAGTCGGCAGCCAACCGGCCGAGTACGGCCCGGTCGGCTGCTGGTGGACGCTCCCGTCCGTCAGGCGCCCAGAAGCGTGGGCAGAGCGCGAAGCGCGGTGGTAGCACCGCCGCGCGGACCAGCACGCCCAAAAACAGCGGACCGGGCCCGTTCGCGGCCGCCATGCTCGCTCTCGGCCGCGGTGTGGTGAAGGTCTGGATCGGCATCGCCCACCTGCTCGGCAGCATGGTCCGCGGCATCGGCAACGGCGCCCGCGACCTCGACCCGGAGCACCGCCGTGATGGCGCCGGCCTCTTCCTGATCGGCCTGGCGGTCGTAGTGGCCGCCGCAATCTGGTGGGACCTCCCGGGCGCCGTCGGCCACGGCATCCGCGTCGTCGTCGGCGGCAGTGTCGGCATGCTCGGCTGGGCCGTCCCGCTGATGCTGCTGTTCATCGCCGTACGCACCCTGCGCCACCCGGACCGCAACGGCCCGGCCGGTCGCCAGGTGATCGGCTGGACGGCGGTGTCCCTCGGCGTACTCGGCCTGGTTCACATCGCCAATGGCCTGCCACGTCCCAGCAACCCGGCTGATGCCCCGCTGCAGGACGCCGGCGGCGCGATCGGCTACGTCGTCTCGTCGCTCCTGTCCGACCTGCTCACGCAGTACGTCGCCGCACCGCTGCTCGTGCTCCTAGCGATCTTTGGCGCGCTCGTCATCACCGGTACGCCGGTCTACGCGATTCCGCTCCGGTTCCGCGCGGCTTTCGACGTACTGATGGGACGTACTGCGCTCCCCGCCGATGCTCCGTCGGTCGTGGCGGCGCCGACGGACGACACCGTGCGGCTGACCCGCAAGGAGCGCCGGGCGAAGGCTGCCGCGGTGGACGAGGACGGCGAGCCCACGATCAAGCCGTACGACTCGCCCGTGCTCGAGGGACGTGAGCTCACCAAGCGCGGCCGCAAGTCCAAGGCCACGCCAGCTGATGAGGACGCATACGACGTCGACGCGGATGCGGCCGCTGGAGCCGGCGCTCCAGCGCTCGGCATCGCGGCCGGTGCCGGCGGCGGTCCCAGCAAGTCCGACCCGGCGCCCGAGCCACCTCCGCATACGCCGATCCCGCAGCGAGTCGAGCAGCTCAGCCTGTCCGGTGACATCACCTACACGCTGCCCGACGGCCAGATGCTCAAGCCGGGCTCCGTGCACAAGGCCCGGACCAAGGCGTCAGACGGCGTTGTCGACCGGCTCACGGAGGTGTTCGAGCAGTTCGGCATCGACGCGCAGGTCACCGGCTACACCCGTGGCCCGACAGTCACCCGGTACGAGGTCGAGCTCGGCTCGGCGGTGAAGGTCGAGAAGGTCACCGCACTGTCGAAGAACATCGCTTACGCGGTCGCATCCGCCGACGTACGGATCCTGTCGCCGATCCCGGGCAAGTCCGCGATCGGCATCGAGATCCCGAACACCGACAAGGAGATCGTCAGCCTCGGCGACGTGATCCGGTCGGCGACGGCCCGCAACGACCACCACCCGATGGTGGCCGGGCTCGGCAAGGACGTCGAGGGCGGCTTCGTGGTCGCGAACATGGCGAAGATGCCGCACCTGCTGGTGGCGGGCGCCACCGGCTCGGGTAAGTCGTCGTTCGTGAACTCGCTGATCACCTCGATCCTGATGCGGGCCACGCCGGACGAGGTGCGGATGATCCTGGTCGACCCCAAGCGGGTCGAGCTGAACAACTACGAGGGCATCCCGCACCTGATCACCCCGATCATCACGAACGCCAAGAAGGCCGCCGAGGCACTCCAGTGGGTCGTCCGCGAGATGGACATGCGGTACGACGACCTGGCCGCGTTCGGGTTCCGTCACGTCGACGACTTCAACAAGGCGGTCCGCGGCGGCAAGGTGAAGCCGCCACCCGGTTCGGAGCGGGTGCTGTCGCCGTACCCGTATCTGCTGGTCATCGTCGACGAGCTGGCCGACCTGATGATGGTTGCGCCGCGCGACGTCGAGGACTCCATCGTCCGCATCACGCAGCTGGCCCGTGCGGCCGGTATCCACCTGGTGCTTGCGACCCAGCGACCGTCGGTGGACGTGGTGACCGGTCTGATCAAGGCGAACGTGCCGTCGCGGCTGGCGTTCGCGACGTCGTCGCTGGCCGACAGCCGGGTCATCCTGGACCAGCCTGGTGCGGAGAAGCTGGTCGGTCAGGGTGACGGCCTGTTCCTGCCGATGGGCGCGAGCAAGCCGATGCGTATCCAGGGCGCGTGGGTCACCGAGTCCGAGATCCGCGGTGTGGTCGAGCACTGCAAGACGCAGCTGGAGCCGACGTACCGCGAGGACGTCACCGCCGTGGCCGGGCCGAGCAAGGACCTGGACGACGAGATCGGCGACGACCTCGACCTGGTGATCCAGGCGGCCGAGCTGATCGTTTCGACGCAGTTCGGCTCCACGTCGATGCTGCAGCGTAAACTCCGCGTCGGTTTCGCCAAGGCCGGCCGGCTGATGGACATCCTGGAGAGCCGGGGTGTGGTCGGACCAAGCGAGGGCTCCAAGGCCCGCGACGTACTGGTGAAACCAGACGACCTAGAGGACTTCGTCACCACCCTCCGAGGAGAGTGACCATGCCCCCCGCCAACACCCCGCACTCACACTCCGTCCCCGCCTCCACGACGGTTGCCGCATCACGGCTCCCAGGCGGCGCGTGCTCGGCCCCTCGGCTCCCACGCGGCGGGTGCTCGCTCGTCTCCCCTCGGCCCTCACACAGCGGACCCCCGGCCCCTCGGCTCCCGCACAGCGGACCCTCGGCCGCCCCGCAACGCCGCCCTCGCGCGCCCCAGCACCCTGCCGCCGACCACCACCGCCCCACCCTGTCCCAGCAACTTTCCGCCAGCAGCCTCTTCGTCAGCCCAGGGCAGCCCGCCGCCGGCAGATGCCTTGTCGGCGCACTGCAGCTGATCTCCGCCCCTCGGCAGCTCGCCGCCTTCCGGGTGGTCGCCGCCGGGCGGCTCCGGCTCCGGGCCGGTGCTTGCGGGACGTTCGGTTGGGAAGGGGTGTGACGGTGACTGCTGCCAGTGCGTTGCCCCGGCAAGATCGCTACGACCTCGACTCCGAGCGGGTGCCGTTCACCGTTCGTGCCTCCCAGAAGGTGCACGGCGGGCTCGCCCTCGGCGCCGCGCTGGTCGCGGTGGGCTTCGCCGCGTCCGCATCGACCAGCCCAACCGGCGTACTGCGCTGGATCGCGGCGGCCGCATTCGCCGTACTGGCTCTCATCTGCGCGCGGGCATTGACGGTCGGGGACATGCTGGTCGCCGACGAGGTGGGCATCCGGTTGCGGATCCACAACGAATGGATCGGTACCCGCTGGGAAGACATCGACGAGGTGACGGTGCTGAAGCGCCGGCATCTGCTGGACGACGGCCGGATTGCCGTCCATTTGCTGGATCCCGGGCCGATCCTGGGCGCGATGCCGAGTGCGAGTCGCAAGACAACCGATGCGAACCGGCGGTTGACCGGGTCCTCGCTCGCGGTACCGTTCGGGTTGACGGCTCGGCCGTCGAACGGGGAAGTGGTACAGGCACTGCACATGCTGGCGGATGCCAGGTGTCCGGTCAGGGAACAACTCTGACACTGCCGTGACCCCGTCGCACCAAGGCCGTTGACTGGATGTCGGCGGTGAGGGTTGTCGGCGATTTCGAGTCGACGGCCCGGGGAATGTCGGGCGATGGAGAGGACGGTGGGGACGTGAGCATCGGCAGCGAGCTCACGGCGGCCCGCGAACGGGCCGACATGACGATCGAGCAGCTGAGCGCCGCGACCCGGATCAGAACGGGCTTGCTCGTCGCCATGGAGGCCGACGACTTCTCCCGCTGCGGCGGGAATTTCTACGCCCGTGGTCACATCCGCGCGATCGCCCGCGTGGTGAAGGCCGACCCGGCGCCGCTGCTGGCCAGCTTCGACGCGGAGCACGCGGTCGAGGAGGAGAAGGCCCGCCGCGACGAACGAGCCGCCGCCAAGGGCCCGACCCTGCACCCGGCCCGCCCACGCTGGGCCGTCGTCGTCGGCGCCATCCTGGTCGGCCTGATGGGCTGGGGCATGGTCCGCCTCTTCACCCTCCCGAGCGACATCGAGGCGAACGCCGGAGCGAAGTCCACTCCGACCCCGGCCGTCACCACTCCGGCCCCGACGCCCAAACCCACCACGCCCAAGCCGGTGAAGCCGGTCAAGCCCGTCGTCCCCACCAAGACCAAGCTCACTCTCACTGCCAAGGACGACGGCTCCTACGTCACCCTCCGGGACAAGAAGGGCAAACGCCTCTTCCAGGGACTCCTCGGCCCCGGCTCCACCCAAACCGTCACCGCCACCGGCGACATCCGCATCTCCGTCGGCATCCCCGCCAACCTCACCATCACCATCAACAACAAACGCCAATCCACCAAGCTCTACCGCTTCATAGCCCACCCCAACGGCACCCTCACCAAACCCAAGTAATCCCGCACGCGCCTCCCACCAGCTGTCGTGAGATGAGGCCGGGTGGGTCTGGAGGGGCTGTGAGAAGGGTTGGTGAGTTAGGTGGGGGAGGAGGTGGCGCGTCATACTCGTGGGGATGACTACGAGACCCACCACCGTCGCCCTGGTCACGCTGGGCTGTGCCCGCAACGATGTCGACTCCGAGGAACTCGCCGGCCGGCTCGAAGCCGGTGGGTTCCGGCTGGTCGAGGACGCCGCCGATGCGGACACCGTGGTGGTGAACACCTGCGGATTCGTCGAAGCCGCCAAGAAGGACTCGGTCGACACCCTGCTCGCCGCTTCCGACTACAAGGAATCCGGCCGGACCCAGGCCGTCGTAGCAGTCGGCTGCCTCGCCGAGCGGTACGGCGAACAACTCGCCGAAGCCCTCCCCGAGACGGACGCGGTCCTCAGCTTCGACGACTACGCCGACATCTCGGACCGCCTTCGCTCGATCCTCTCCGGCACCAAGCACCAGCCCCACGTGCCTCGCGACCGCCGCAAGCTCCTCCCACTGGCCCCCGCCGACCGCCCCACCACCAGCGGCATAGCCATCCCCGGCCACGGCGACCACATCCCCCACCAACTCAAGGGCCGCCCCACCCCCAGCACGCCTGACCAGACCCTGACCACGACGCCCTCCACCGCAACCCCGGCGACCGGGATCCACACACCCGCCGCCGCGCCGACGAGCGGACCATCCGCCGGTACGCCGACGACCGGAACACCGGCGGGTACGTCGACGAACGGGACGCTCGCGGATGTGGCGACGAGCGGAACACCTGCGGGGGCTGAGCTGAAGATCGAGGCGCCTGATCTTGCTTCGGCGCCGGCGAGTGGACCGCGGGTGGTGCGGCGGCGGCTCGACGGGGGACCGATGGCTCCGTTGAAGCTGGCGTCGGGCTGCGACCGGCGGTGTGCGTTCTGCGCGATCCCGATGTTCCGTGGCGCGTTCGTCTCCCGGCGCCCGACCGAGGTGCTCGGAGAGGCGCACTGGCTGGCGGAGAACGGCGTACGCGAGCTCTTCTTGGTCTCCGAGAACTCCACCTCGTACGGCAAGGACCTCGGCGATCTGCGCCTGCTCGAGACACTGGTCGGCGAGATCGCGGCGGTGCCAGGTATCACCCGCGTCCGGGTGTCGTACCTGCAGCCCGCCGAGATGCGCCCAACCCTGATCACCGCGATGGCGTCGACGCCTGGCGTGGTCCCGTACTTCGACCTCTCGTTCCAGCACGCGTCCGGACCGCTCCTGCGCCGCATGCGCCGGTTCGGCGACTCGGAACGGTTCCTGGAGCTCATCGCGCAGGTCCGCGCGGCGGCGCCCACGGCGGGGATCCGCAGCAACGTGATCGTCGGCTTCCCGGGTGAGACCGAGGAGGACGTGGACATTCTCTGCGACTTCCTTTCTCGCGCCGGTCTGGACGCGATCGGGGTGTTCGGCTATTCGGACGAGGACGGCACCGAAGCGGAGACGTACGACGGCAAGCTCGACGAGGACGCCATCGCGGCGCGACTCGACCGGGTGACCCGCCTCGCCGAAGACCTGACCTCCGCCCGCGCCGAAGCGCGTATCGGCGAACTGGTCGAGATCCTCGTCGAATCCCTCGACGACACCGACGACACCGCCGCCTCCGAAGGACGCAGCGGCGAAGGGCGGGCCGCTCATCAAGGGCCGGAGGTGGACGGATCCACTACGGTGACCGGCCTTCCGGACGGGATCCGCGTGGGCGACCTGGTGTCCGCGAAGGTGGTCGGAAGCGATGGTGTCGACCTGATCGCCGAGTTCGCGGCACTCGTGAGCACCCGGGACGGCCTTCCGGCAGCTAACCTGACCGCGTGACCAACCCGCCGACGAACCCGGTGCCGCGCGCGGCCGCCGGTTCACTGCACGCGCCCAGCGCGTGGAACGTGGCGAACGCGCTCACGGTCCTGCGGCTGATCTTGGTCCCGCTGTTCGTCTGGTTGCTGCTCCGCGACGGCGGTGCCGACGACGGCAACCGGCTGCTCGCGACCGCCGCGTTCGTCGTGGCGATCGTCACCGACCGGTTCGATGGCGACATCGCCCGGCGATGGAACCTGGTCACGAACTTCGGCAAGATCGCCGACCCTATCGCCGACAAGGCGCTCACCGGTGCCGCGTTCATCGGGCTGTCCCTCCTCGGCGAGCTGCCGTGGTGGGTGACCGTGGTGGTGATGGTCCGTGAGTGGGGTGTGACCGCGCTGCGGTTCTGGGTGATCCGGCACGGGGTGATGCCGGCCAGCCGCGGCGGCAAGCTGAAGACGGTGCTGCAGGCGATCGCATTGGGTCTCTATCTCCTTCCGTGGCAGTCGTTCGCGGTCCTGCACTGGACCGCCATCGCGTTCATGGGCGCCGCCGTCATCGTGACGATCGTCACCGGTCTGGACTACGTCGGTCGCGCGCTCCGCCTCCGCGCCGCTGCCAAACGCCCGCTGCCATGACGGCGGCGTCCGGCTCTGGTGAGGCACTCGATGGCGTCTTGTATCGCCTGGTGGATCTGCTGAAGGCTCGAGGCGAGACACTGGCGACGGCTGAGTCGCTCACCGGCGGGCTGGTCGGGGCAGCGCTGACCGACGTGCCGGGGGTGTCGGCCGTCTACCGAGGTGGAGTAGTGGTCTACGCCACTGACCTGAAGGCTCAGCTTGCCGGCGTGCCTGAGGACCTCCTGGCCGCCGTCGGACCAGTCCACCCCGACACAGCCGCGGCGCTGGCTACGGGCGTGCGGGAGCGTCTGAACGCCACCTACGGGCTTGCTACGACCGGTGTGGCCGGCCCGGACCCCCAGGCAGGGGTGGCGGCCGGCACTGTATATGTCGCAGCCGCTGGACCTGACGCGGTCCAGGTGCGCAAGCTAGAGCTAAGCGGTGATCGTGGAGCGATCCGCAGGGGGAGCGTGCAGGCGGTGCTGGAGCTTGCAGCCGCTTTGGTGGCGGAAGAAGTCGACTGACCGGTGTGTTGAGACCAGCATGGGAACAGGTAAGGCAGACTGGCACGGCGCACCGAAGGTGGACATTGCGAGGAGTAGTGACCCAGCAACGGGTACCGTTGGTTCCTACGGTCGAGCTACCGTGCGAGTAGAGACGACCGGACAGGCGGAAGGGAGAAACCTCATGGTGCTGGTTCGTGGCCTGCTGGGCGACGTCCTGCGGCGTAAGCGGCTGCGCCAGGGGCGCACCCTCCGCGAGGTATCCGCCGATGCCCGGGTGAGTCTGGGCTACCTGTCCGAGGTCGAGCGAGGCCAGAAGGAAGCCTCCAGCGAGCTGCTGGCGGCGATCTGCATGGCGCTCGACGTGCCGCTGTCGACGGTCTTCGCCGAGGTCAGCGAGGATTTGGCTCGTGAAGAGGCCCTGGTCCTGGCGCACCCGACCATCGAGCCCGAGGTCGTCGCGTCCGCAGCCTGACCCGCGACGACTGAGGTCGCTACGGTCGCGGTGGCGCCCGAGCGCTCGCTGGCGCGGCGCCACGACCTGTCGGCTGAGCGCCGCCGGATGACGAAGGCAGCGGCTCATCGGTCGTGCCAGTCAGACATCAGGCCGGAATCGGCGAAGCCCACGCTACTGGACCAGACCAGCTGCAAGGCAGGGATCGGTCCATCGCCAGGGCGGCGGAACATGCTGTTCGCCGTGTAAAGGTGCACCGCGGTGTCGGGGAACCGGAGCAGCTCGGCTCGCTCCGGCGGCGGAAAGAAGGCTGTCAGATCGTCTCCCTCGTCGAAGACTGCCCCGGCCATCACCGCCCAGGCCAGCGGCTTGACGCCGAGATAGGCCCATGCCGGGTCCGGATCGAACACGATGAACTCGGGGTGCCCGCGCAGGCTCAGACCGAGGGTGTATCCGCACGCCGGATTCCGCTCCCCGTCCCCCTCGACGTACTGCAGGGTCCAGCCGTAGGTGCGGATGTTGTCCAAGAGTTGCCGCGAGTACTGCTCTGCGGGCATGCCGCCGCACTGGTAACACATGAGCCTCTCCTCTTTCTTCGAACACATGTTCGATACGTCAGAGAAGATATCCGTGTTCCGCCCCGGCACCGCGGTTGTCCACAGGTCAGGTCTCGGGTTGGCAGCCGGGGCACCAGTAGCTGATCCGGTCCCGTGGCGGCTCGCCGATCGATGCGCTCAGAATCGTCGTACCGCAGCGACGGCACGGTTTGCCGGCGCGTTCGAAGACCCAGGACCGTTGACCCGGCCGGTCCACGCCGGTGCTGACTTGGGTGCCGTTGCGAAGATTGGCCTTCATCAGCCGCCGGCTGAGGTCGACCGCCGCGGCCACGTCGACCGATGCCACCGGTCGGGTTGGATGCAGACCGAGCAGGAAGCAGACCTCCGTGCGGTAGAAGTTCCCGATTCCGGCGAGATTCCGCTGATCCAGTAGAGCTTCGCTGATGGTCCGTTCCGGATCGGCCTCGAGGTTCGCGATCGCCTGCGCGCGGTCGAACGACGGCGACAGCAGATCAGGCCCGAGATGCCCGACGACGCTCTGCTCGGCGTCGGTCGCGACGAGCTCCAGCACGGGCAGCCGATAACCAACGGCCGTCCACGAGGACGTTTCGAGCACCGCGCGGATCTGATGGCCAGGTCCACCTCGCCAGCGCTCGCCGCGTTTGTACAGGTGCCAGCTCCCGTCCATCCGGAAATGGCTGTGCAGCGTGACGCCGCCGGACATGCGCATCAGCAGATGCTTGCCACGCGCAACTACCTCGAGCATCGTCCGGCCGCTCAGATCGGTCGTCGCCAGCGTGGGCACGCGAAAGTCCGTCCGGATCAGCTCCTGCCCGCCGAGCGCCTGGTCCAGCCGCTTGCACGCCCGCCAGACGGTGTCGCCTTCAGGCATGGCCCACGCCTCTCAACCGATACCTATCGCCACACTCATGCTCGCAGCCGCAAACCTCGCGGCGTCGCATGGAAGCCGGCTTTGGCCAACGCGTCGCCGAACGCCGTGTGCCGCACCTGCTCTCCGTCCGCCGTCTCCACACTCAGTTTGCCGAGCTGACCGTCTCTGATCGACAACGCGAGCGCATCCACAGCCGGCTGCAGCAAGTCAGGATCCTCGGTGAAGCTCAGCACCGTCCGCCCCCCTCGCTCGACATAAACGATCAACCGGCCATCGACAAGCACGACCAAGGCCCCAGCTTTCCGGCCAGGCCTGTGCCCGCCGGCGGTCTCCCGCTCAGGCCACGGCAAGGCCGCACCGTACGGGTTCGCTGGATCGGAAGCCGCCAGTACGACGGCACGCGGAGCGGACTCCTCATTCCGACGGCCACGACCGGGAGCACTGGCGGCAGAGCTGGGCAGCTCTGCCATGGCGCGGAGCCGGTCAACCGCGCCCGGCAATGCGAACTGCGCCGCCCCAAGGCCGGCCACGAAGTACCCGCGCCGGCACCGCCCCGACTCCTCAAAGGCGCTCAGCACCTTGTACACCGCCGCGAACCCACCCGGAGTCCGCTCGGTCATCACGGCCCCGCGCGTGACGATGCCGTACCGATCGAGCAATGTCTCCGCCGCCGCATGCGCGCGACGCGTCGCATCCGGATTACGGGCCGGAAGCAACGACCACCGCCCGCCGGCCGTTGGCGGGCCACTGCGCGACGGCATCGCTGGTCGCCCTGGCCGCAATGGTCGCCCTGGCCGTGCGCGTGGCGTCGTACGCCGGGTTCGATGACTGCCGCGGCCGCCGCCGACGAGTGAGCGGACCGGTGCCAGCGTGTCGTTCGTCAGATGGCCTGCCCAGACGAGATCCCACAACACGCCGACCAGGGCGTCGTCCTCCACAACGCCCGCAGCCGCACCTACGACATCACTCAGCTGGCGGAAGAAGAACGCGCCACCGCCCGAGAGTGCATCCAGCACTGCCTGATGCGTATCGCCGATCTCGAACGCGGGATCCGGATCCGGCAACGTCAGATCGCAGTTGTCCGCGAGATGCAGCGACACCCAACCATCGGTCCCCGGGAGCGAGCCGGCACCTGACCACACCACCTCACCGGTCGCGGTCAGCTCGTCCAGCATCGACGGCTCGTAGCCCGGCACCCGCGCCGGCAAGACGATCGACTCCAATGCCGATGCCGGTACCGCACACCCCGCCAATTGCTCGACCGCACCGAGAAGTACGTCGTACCCGCGGCCGCGGCTGCTCGTGATTCCCTGCCAGGCAGGGAGGAACCGTGCGAGCGCCGATGGATCGACCGGCTCGACCTCCTTGCGCAACGCGGCCAGGGACCGGCGCCGGAGCAGCCGCAGGACCTCGCTGTCGCACCATTCCATGGCGATCCCGCCAGGCAGGAACTCGCCCTCGACGACGCGTCCGGCTGCGCTCAAGCGCCGCAGCGCGTCGGTGACGACAGCAACGCCGATGCCGAGATGCGTGGCCAGATCGATCGCCCGGAACGGGCCGTGCGTCCGCGCGTACCGCGACACCAGATCCCCGAGTGGGTCGGCGACAGGCTCGGCATGTGCCTCCGCGATTCCAGGTGGGAGCGGTACGCCGAGAGCGTCGCGCAGACGGGCCACGTCCTCGACCACAGCCCACCGATGCTCACCCGCGATACGCACGCGCACGACCCGGCGCGCGGCCGCCAGCTCTGTCAGCCAGGACTCCGCATCCGCGCCGTCCACACAACGCTGCGATGCCTCGGCCAACGATTGTGGGCCGATCATCCGCAGCACGTCGAACAACCCTTCGGCATCGCGTGCGCGGCGATCCTCGGCGAGGCGTTGCAGCTCCGCCTCGGTACGCAGCACGACCTCCGCGTCGAGCAGTTCGCGCAGCTCGGTCCGCCCGAGCAGCTCGGCGAGCAGGCTTTGATCGAGCGCCAGCGCGGCCGCGCGCTTCTCCGCAAGTGGCGTGTCACCCTCGTACATGAACGCGCCGATGTACCCGAACAGCAGCGACTTCGCGAAGGGCGAGGCCTCCGGCGTCTCCACCTCGACGACCGAGATCCGGCGCTCGCTGATCCCGGTCAGCAGATCCTTCAACGCAGGCAGGTCGTACACGTCCTGCAGCACTTCGCGCAGGGTCTCGAGCACGATCGGGAACGAGCCGTACTTGCTCGCCACACTCAGCAGCTGCGCCGACCGTTGACGTTGCTGCCACAACGGCGATCGCTTGCCCGGATTCCGCCGGGGGAGGAGCAACGCCCGCGCCGCACATTCCCGGAACCGCGCCGAGAACAACGCCGACCCGCCGACCTCGGCGGTGACCAGATCCTCGATCTCGGCCGGATCGAACAGCACCAGCTCCGCACCGGGTGGCGCCTCGTCGGTCTCCGGCAGCCGCAGCACGATCCCGTCATCGCCCGAGACCGACTGCGCATCCATGCCGTACCGCTCGCGCAGTCGTGCCGCGATCGCCAACGCCCATGGCCCATGCACCTGACCGCCGTACGGCGAATGGACGCAGACCCGCCAGTCGCCGAGCTCGTCGCGGAACCGCTCGACCACCACCGTCACGTCATCGGGGACTCGGCTGGTCGCGTCGCGCTGCTCGGCCAGATACGACACCAGGTTGTTCGCCGCGTACTCATCCAGTCCGGCGTCCCGCGCTCGCTCGATCGCCTTGGCCGCAGGGAGCGATGCCATCTTCCGGACGAACGCACCGGTCGCCGCACCGAGCTCGGCCGGCCGCCCAACAGCGTCGCCCTTCCAGAACGGCAGGCGCCCCGGCTGGCCGGGAGCGGGGGAGACCAGAACCCGGTCGTGCGTGATGTCCTCGATCCGCCAGCTCGACGCGCCCAGCGTGAAAACGTCGCCGACCCGCGACTCGTACACCATCTCCTCGTCGAGCTCGCCGACCCGATGGTTGGTCGATTCGCCGACCAGGAAGACCCCGAACAACCCTCGATCCGGGATCGTCCCGCCACTGGTCACCGCCAGCCGCTGCGCCCCCGGGCGACCCGAGATCTCGCCACTCACCCGGTCGAACACGATCCGCGGCCTCAGCTCGGCGAACTCGTCCGACGGATACCGCCCGGACAGCATGTCCAGTACGCCGTCATACGCCGACCGTGGCAGCGTCGCGAACGGCGCACAACGTCGTACCAAAGCGAAGAGCTCGTCCACATCGACCGTGTCGAGGGCGGCGATCGAGACGATCTGCTGAGCCAGGACGTCGAGTGGATTGGTTGGGATGTGCAGGCTCTCGATCAGCCCGTCGCGCATCCGCTGCACGACCACGGCAGTGTCGATCAGATCGCCACGGAACTTGGGGAACAGTACGCCCCGTGACACCGCTCCGACCTGGTGACCAGCGCGGCCCACGCGTTGCAGACCGCTGGCCACAGATGGCGGCGCCTCGACCTGGATGACCAGATCCACCGCACCCATGTCGATGCCGAGCTCGAGGCTGCTCGTCGCGACCACGCACGGCAGCCGGCCTGACTTCAGATCCGCCTCGATCAGAGCCCGTTGCTCCTTGCTGACCGAGCCATGATGCGCTCGCGCGATCAACGGTGGCGCCGCGAGCGATGCACCCGACTGAGCCATCACCTGAGCTGGCGAACCCGCATCGGCCAGCTCCAACTCGGCCCGCTCGGCGGCGATCTCGTTCAGTCGGGCGGTCAGCCGCTCGGCCAGCCTTCGCGAGTTCGAGAACAGGATGGTCGACTTGTGCTGCGCGATCAGCTCGTAGACGTGCTCCTCGACATGCGGCCAGATCGACGCGTGCTGTGGCGGCCCGGCGGCCGATCCGGATGTCTCCAGCTCCGTGCTCGCCAGCTCGGCCATGTCCTCGACCGGTACGACGACGCGCAGATCCCATTGCTTCGTGAACTTCGGCTGTACGACGGTCACCGGCCGCTCGCCGCCGAGGAACCGGGCCACTTCCTCGACCGGCCGAACGGTCGCTGACAGCCCGATCCGCTGGGCCGGCTTCGGCAGCAGCTCATCCAGCCGCTCGAGGGTCAGCGCCAGATGCGCACCGCGCTTCGTCCCCGCGACCGCGTGCACCTCGTCGACGATCACCGTTTCCACACCCCGCAAGGAATCGCGGCCCTGCGAAGTCAGCAGGAGAAACAGCGATTCCGGTGTGGTGATCAGTACGTCGGACGGCCGGGTGGCGAACCGCCGTCGCTCACCGGCCGGCGTATCGCCCGACCTGACCGCGACCTCGATGTCGGCCGGCGCCTCGCCCAGCCGCCGCGCGGTCTCGCGGATCCCGATCAGTGGCGCGCGCAGGTTGCGCTCGACGTCGACCGCCAGCGCCTTCAGCGGCGAGACGTACAGCACCCGGCAGCGCAGCTTCGGATCGCTCGGCGGCGGCGTCGTGGCCAGCCGGTCGAGCGCCCAGAGGAACGCTGCCAGCGTCTTCCCCGAACCCGTTGGGGCGACCACCAGCGCATCCCGGCCCGCGGTGATGGCGTCCCACGCCTCGAGCTGGGCCGGGGTGGCCGCCTCGAAGACGTCGCCGAACCACGCCCGGGTCGCGGGCGAGAACCGGCTCAACGCGCTGGTCTTCTTCACGTCGCCCATCTTGCCCGGTGCCTCGGACAATTTTCGAAATCCTTCGCTGATCAGGCAGTTTCCCTCCGATGGCCGGGTTGTCCCCCTCTTCTGGAATGATCGTCGGCATGATGAACCGCGTACGTGCAGCGCTCGTCGTCGTGGCGTGCCTGGTCGCCTTGACCGGGTGCGTGAAACTCGACGCCGACCTGAAGGTCAACTCGAACGAGACCGTCTCGGGGAATATGCAGATCGGCGTCGACAAGCAACTGCTGGAGTCCAGCGGCCAGTCGCTCGACAAGGTCCGCCAGCAGATCGAGAGCGGGATCAAGGAGACCACCACCGACGGGGTCACCTGCAAGCAGTACGAGGACGACCGGTACGTCGGTTCCAACTGCACCTTCGAGGGCGTCCCGTTCGACAAGATGGGCAGCTCGAGCGGTGACGGCGTCGGCTTCCGCAAGGAGGGCGACCAGATCAAGGTGTCGGTGAAGGCGGACGACCTCGGCCAGGTCCCGTCCAGCACCAACCCGAGCGTGAACTTCAAGATCACCATGCCGGGCAAGATTCTCGAGCACGACGACAGTGCCAAGATCGACGGCCGGACGGCGACGTACGACAGCCTCGACAAGCTCGGCAAGGTGTCGCTGACCTCCGAGGCGGGCAGCAGCTTCCCGATGTGGGCGATCATCCTCATCATCGTGCTGCTGTTGCTGGCCGCCGCCGCGGTCGTGTTCCTCGTACTGCGCGGTCGCAAGGCGAAGGCCCAGCAGGGCTACGGGCAATACGGTCAGTACCCAGGCCAGCCACAGCCGGGCCAGTGGGGTCCGCAGTACGGCGGTCAGCCGCCGTACCAGCAGGGACAGCAGCCTGGATACGCGCAGTCCGGCCCTGGCCAGTACGGCGGTCAGCCGGGTCAGCCAGGGCAGTACGGCGGTCAGCCGGGCCAGTACGGCGGTCAGCCTGGGCAGTACCCGGGTCAGCCAGGCCCGGGCCAGCCGCCCCAGCAGCAGCCGGGTCAGCCGCCGTACCAGGGGCAGCCTGGGCAGCCGCAGTACCCTGGACAACCTCAGCCACAGCAGGGCCGGCCGGGTCAGTGGGGTCCGCCCCAGGGCCAGCCAGGTCAGCCGGGCCAGCCGCCTCAGCAGGGCCAAGGTGGCTGGGGCCAGCAGCCGCCGCAGGCACAGCCTCCGCAGGGCCAGCCTCCGCAGGGCCAGCCTCCGCAGGGCAAGCCAGGGCAGCAGGGTGGAGCACAGGGTGGCTGGGGACAGCCACCGAAGGATGACGACGGGCAGGCATGAGACTGACGGAGTTCTGGGCGCGGATGGATCACCATCTCGGTCCCGCCTATGCACGGACCTGGGCCGAGACCCAGGTCGTCCAGGAACTCGGCGGCCGTACGGTCGTCGAGGCCCTGGCCGACGGCGAACACGCCAAGACTGTCTGGCGCGCCGTCTGGGCACACCTGCAACTCCCACCCAGCGAACGCTGACCGGCAGCTGACAAGCTCAGCTGCCGGTCAGTCAGGTTTCCGGCTTCAGCGGCCGGTCAGCGTCGGTTCCGGCTCCTGTACCTCGTCGATCGGCTCTGGATCGCGCTTCTGAGCCAGCTTGCTCGGCCACCACAGGTGCCGGCCGATGTCGAGGTTGAGCGCGGTGACCAGCACCGACCGGACCACGATGGTGTCGAGCAGGACCCCCAGCGCCACCGCGATACCGATCTCCGCGAACGCCACCACCGGCATCGTCGCCAGCACCGCGAACGTCCCGGCCAGCACCAGGCCCGCCGAGGTGATCACACCACCGGTCGCTGCGACGCCGATCAGCGCGCCGCGGCGGGTCCCGTGCGTCTTCGCTTCCTCATGCACCCGGGTCATCAGGAAGATGTTGTAGTCGATGCCCAAGGCAACCAAGAAGACGAAGACGAACAGCGGTAGCGACGGGTCCGCACCTTCGAAACCCAGCACGTACTGGAAGACCAGCGAACTGATCCCCAGTGCCGCGCCGAACGACAGTACGACCGTTGCCACCAGCAACACCGGTGCGATCAGTGCCCGGAGCAACAAGGCGAGGATCACCAGTACCACTGCGAGCACCGCGGGAATGATCACCTTGTTGTCGTGAGCGGACGCCCGCTGGGTGTCCAGCAGGATCGCTGTTCCACCGCCTGCCAACGCGTCAGCGCCCTGGACCGCACGCACCGACTCCCGCACACGGTCGACCGTGTCCTTGGCTGCCTGACTGTCCGCTGCGTCCGCGAGGGTCCCTTCGAGGTATGCCCGTCCGCCGCCGATCCGGGGCTCTGCCACTGCGGAGATGCCTTGTGTCGACTGCATCGCCGTACGCACCTCTGCCGCCTTGTCGGCGTTGCTCACCACGACGAGGGGATTGCCCGCGCCGGCCGGGAAGTGGGCGGCCAAGACCTTCTCACCGACCACGGAGTCAGGCGTACCCGTGAAGGAAGCTTCGTTGGACAGCCCGTTCGCGTTGAGGCTCAGCATTCCGAGCGCCGCGGCGGCCAGCAGGACTGAGGTGGTGATCCAGGTGAGCCGTGGTCGTACGGCGATCCGCCGCCCAATGCGGCCCCACACGCTCGTCTCTGTGTGGTCCGCGGATCCGTACGTCGGTCGCAGCGGCCAGAACACCCAGCGGCCGCAGATGACGAGCAGAGCGGGCAGCAAGGTGAGCATGGCGAGCAGTGCGACGACGATGCCGACTGCTGCGACCGGACCGAGGCCTCTGGTCGAGTTCATCGAGGCCAGCAGCAAGCAGAGCATGCCTGCGACGACAGTCGAGCCGGAGGCGACGATGGCAGGGCCGGACCGGTGCAGTGCGAAGGCCATCGCTTCGTGCCTGTCCTGGTGTCGCCTGAGTTCCTCTCGATAGCGAGCCACCAGCAGCAGGGCGTAGTCCGTCCCTGCACCGAACACGAGGACTGTGAGGATGCCTGCGCTCTGGGCGTTGACGGTGAGATCCGCTTTGGTGGCCAGCAGGTAGACGACGGCCTGTGCCGCGGTGAGAGCGACACCTGCGGAGAGGAGCGGCAGCAGCCACAGGACAGGACTGCGGTAGGTCAGCAGGAGGATGACGATGACCACTCCGGCGGCGGAATACAGGAGCTTGCCGTCGATACCCGAGAACGCTTCCTGCGAGTCGGCGGCGAAGCCACCGGGCCCAGTGATGTGGAACGACAACCCCTCCGGTCGCTCCGCCGCCACGCGCCTGATGTCCTTTGCCCGGTCGCCGAGCAACTCCCAGCCGCCAGTGCCCGCGTTGATCGGAACGAGGACTTGTAGCGCTTTGCCGTCGTCCGACGGGATCGGTCCGACCACCTCGCGGTCAACGTCCGGCAATTGCCGGTACTGCGCTACGTGCCCTGCTACCGCCTGTTGGTCGGCCGGAGTGATGCCGCCCGATCGCTCGTACACGAGGACCGCTGGGATCTCGTCCGGTGACGAGAACTGCTCACTGGCTTTGAGCACCTCAGTGGACTCGGCCTTTCCCGGCAGCCAGGACACCGCGTCGTTCTCTTGAGCACCTGTCAGCTTGCCGGCGGGCCCGAAGGACACCCCTATGGCGACGATCCACAGTGCCAGCACGATCCACTTGGACACCTTGCCGCACGGCAGCGCCGCCAGCCGTCCTGCTCCACCCACCCGAATCACGCCCCCTGGAGGGACGCCCGCCCGCACGCCGGACTGTCTCGACGCACCCCCGCCCCAGCGTGCCGGGCTAGGTCGTGCAGGGTCAACGACCGTGCTGTAGTCCTCCGCTCACCGTGCGTTCTTCTGCCTCGCAGGTCAGGGCGTCCAGCCCGTACGGGCAGCCCACTCCTCGGCAGGCAGGTAGATGAGGTCGCAGACAGGATCCTTGAGGTCGGAGTAGTCCCCGACCGACTCGATGGGCAGCGCCGCCGCCCGGCGCTTGAACTCGCCGTACGCCGCGGCTGTCTCCGGATGGCTGCGCAGGTAGTCGCGGAACAGAAGTGCGTAGCGCTGGTTCGCCCGGCCGGCTACACGAACGTGCAGGTTCACGCGGCGGCGGTACATGGGCTCTACCAGCAGGCGCTTGACCCACTCCAGCTCGTCAGTCGGCAGACCGGGCACCGGGTGGTCGCGTTTGGGCGGCCGGAGCTCCCAGTCCGCTGCGGCCATCAGTTCTGCGACGTCGTCCAGCTCCGGCTCGGTCCCGACCGTCACCTGGATGTCGAGGATGTCCTTGGCGGGCAGGTTCGGCACAGAGGTCGATCCGATGTGATCGATCCGCTGTGCCTTGTCCTTGAGAAGTGCACTGATCGCATGCGCGGTCTTCTCGTACTGCGCCGGCCAGCTCTCGTCCGCTCGTACGATGACGATCCCAGTCATGCCGAGATCATCCCAGTCCTGTGGCAGAGGACCCAGCCCGTCACGCGAGCGGCCGGACGCGGAACGCGCTGGTGGTGAGGAGGTCCGCCGCCGCGTACGCCGCTTTGCGGATGCCCTTGCGTTCGTCGAAGTACCCGCCGACCACACCGACAGCCGGGAGCTTGCCGATGAGCCTGGCGCCGATGCTGCCGCGTGGGCGCTCCTCGAACACCTCACTCAGCCCGCCGAACAGCTTGCTCAGCCGCCACACCAGCCGGATCCCCTTGCGGAGTCCCGCCTCCTCCGCCTCGTCACCCAGCCCCAGATGCTTGGCGACCTCCTGGCCGGCGACACTCGGGTCGTCGTACTTGAGTACGTCGTCCGGTGTGATCGGACGGGCTGTCAGGACACGTGCGATGACCGCCGTACGGTCGGCATGCGCCTCGACGCCGTACTCGCGGCAGACCGCGCCGATCACCATGGCCTGTACGGATGCGCCGAGGGTGTCCTTGATCGGCAGCCGGTCCGCAGCCGCACCACTGATGCGGGGGAGGCCCGCCGCGACTGCCGCGAAGCCGCCGAGGCGCTCCACCCACCAGTCGCAGCGCTCGGCCAGTGGTAGCGTCGGCCACTCCGCGTGCCCGGGCACCTTCATCTTCAGCAGCCGGTCGATCGCCACGATCAGGCCTTTCTCGGCCAGATTGGGTTGCTCCTGGGCGGAGTACTCGGCGAGGATGCTGCGGATGCCGAACGGGTCCTGGGTGCGGAGCGCGTCGAGTACGGAGTCGATGCCGAACTCGACCCGGCTGAGCGCGAGGACCACGGCGGAGTCGGGGATGTCGGGACGGTCTGCCACGCCCGCAAGAGTAGGGAGTGCGCGGGCCAGGATGGTTGTCGGGGCAGCTTCGGCGTGTCAGTTGGGATTCGAACACGTGTTCGGGCTATTTTGGTGCCGATGGGTCTCGCCGGACCGGCCGAGTTGTCCACAGATTCGAAGTGGCGACGAAAACTGTCCGACGTGACCAATACCTTCTCTGGCGACAACGAAATTCCTTCGGGCGGCTGAGACAGCGGCCCCGATTAGCAGATGGGTCAGGTGGCAGTCACATGGCTGGTGCAGCGAGTGCGGAACGCGCGGCGGCGGATCGGGAGAAGGCGCTGGCGACCGCGCTGACGCAGATCGAGCGGCAGTGTGGCAAGGGTGCCGTGATGCGGCTGGGCGAGCAGGGCAGGGCTCCGATCGAGGTCATCCCGACCGGCTCGATCGCGCTCGACGTCGCGCTCGGGATCGGCGGCCTGCCCCGCGGCCGGGTGGTGGAGATCTACGGCCCAGAGTCCTCGGGTAAGACGACAGTCGCGCTGCACGCGGTCGCCAACGCGCAGCGGGCCGGCGGGATCGCGGCCTTCATCGACGCCGAGCACGCGCTCGACCCGGAGTACGCGCGGAAGCTGGGCGTCGACACCGACGCGCTGCTGGTCTCGCAGCCCGACTCCGGTGAGCAGGCGCTGGAGATCGCCGACATGCTGGTCCGCTCCGGCGCGATCGACATCGTGGTGATCGACTCGGTGGCCGCGCTGGTGCCACGGGCCGAGATCGAGGGCGAGATGGGTGACAGCCACGTCGGTCTGCAGGCCCGGCTGATGAGCCAGGCGCTGCGGAAGATGACCGGCGCGGTCAACGGCACCGGGACGACGGCGATCTTCATCAACCAGCTGCGCGAGAAGATCGGCGTCATGTTCGGCTCGCCGGAGACCACGACCGGTGGCCGGGCGCTGAAGTTCTACGCCTCGGTCCGGCTGGACGTCCGCCGGATCGAGTCGCTGAAGGACGGTACCGACTTCGTCGGCAACCGGACCCGGGTGAAGGTCGTGAAGAACAAGGTGGCCCCGCCGTTCAAGCAGGCCGAGTTCGACATCATCTACGGTCAGGGCATCAGCCGCGAGGGCAGCCTGCTGGACCTCGGCGTGGAGCAGGGCTTCGTCCGCAAGGCCGGCGCCTGGTTCACCTACGAGAGCGACCAGCTCGGCCAGGGCCGGGAGAACGCGCGGAACTTCCTGCGCGACAACCCGGATCTGGCCAACGAGCTGGAGAAGAAGATCAAGGAGAAGATGGGCATCGGGGCCACCGTGGACCAGCCCGCCGACGCCGGCGCGCCGGTCGAGGTCGATGTCGACTTCTGATCGACCCGCCGCGGGCAGCAGCGCTCCTCGGCACTCACCTGCCGACGACGCTGCTCCCGCGGCACTGTCCCTACCCCACGACGAGCGCTTGGCCCTCGCCCGATCCCTACTGGCCCAAGGGCCAAGCGCCACCTCGTCAACCACGGACAACTCCCAGCCATCCACGGCCAACCCGCGTCGCCTACCGGCCGGCGGACGGACCTCCGCCGATCCACAGCCCGATGCGTCCGAGGCCGTACCCGAGGAGGCGTCCTCCTCGCGTCCACCTCGCCGTACTGCCGGCGGAATCAGGCGCGCTGCGGACCCGGACGACCCTTGGGACGAAGCAAGCGACGATCCATCTCAGTCGGGCCGCGCAAACCACCGTGTCGGCAGAATCCGTCGAACCCCCGGAACCGCAGATCCCTGGAACGACGGCGCAGATGCTGCGCCCGACGCTCACCCGAAGCCCGGTCGCCGTCGTACCGGCGGAACCCAGCGGAACCCGCAGGAGGCGGATCCGTGGGGAGACGCAGCGGACGTCGCGTCGCATGAGCATCCCGAGTCTCGTGGGGCCGGGCGTACGGGCGGATCCCGGCGGATGGCGCAGTCCGCGGATCCTTGGGGAGACGGAGAGGACGTCGCGCCGGATGAGCGCGGGGAGTCTCGTGGCGCGGGGCGTACCGGCGGAGCTCGAGGAGCTTCGGAGGCGGCCGACCGATGGGCGGCAGCGAAGGCCTTCGCTGACGATGAGGCGCCGTCCTCCAGTTCGTCACGAGGTCGTAGGTCCGACGCGAAGCCTTACGACCCATGGGCCGACCCGGACGACGGGTCGGCTGACGGCACGCCACACCAGCCACAGCTTCCCGCCACACCCGACCGAGCCGGCGTTCCCGCCACAGTTGATCGAGCTGGTCAGGTCGAGCATGGGGTGGGGGATGAAGCTCGGGATGCGACAGGCGAGCACCTGAAGCCTGCGCTCACGAATCATCTTGCGGCTGGCGCTGACCGTCGGGCTGACGCTGGCGTGTTGGGTGAGGTAGGCGGCCGTCGGACACCTGAGCGTGAGGGTGCGGCTGGCGCTGGGCGCCGTGGTGAGGATGGCGTGTCGGGTGATGTAGGGGAGCCTGCGACGCCTGGGGGTGGTGGGCGTGCGGCTAACGCTGGGCGTCTGGGTGACGCTCGGGTGTTGGGTGAAATCGGCGAGCGTATGGCGCCTGGGGATGCGAATGCGGATGACGCTGGGCATGTGGGACAGCGGGCTGGGGATGGCGGTGGGGGCCGGCGTGGGGGCGGCGGGGCTGGGGGTGGAAGCCGGCGGGTGGTGCGGCGGCGGGAGTTTGGTGGGTCTCGGCGGGGAAGAAAGCGGACGGCGGATGGGCCGGACCAGCCGATGGATCCTGAGCTGGATCAGGCGGCCGATCCGCATTCGGCGGCTCGGACGATTTTGCTGGACAAGTTGACGGGGCAGCCTCGGAGCCGTGCTGAGTTGGCTGGGCTGCTGGCGGAGCGGAAGATCCCCGACGAGGTCGCGGACGAGGTGCTCGACCGGTTTACCGAGGTCGGGCTGATCGATGACGCGGCGTTCGCGAATGCGTGGGTCGAATCTCGGCACCGTGGGCGTGGGCTTGGTAAACGTGCGCTGGCTCAGGAGCTGCGCCGCCGGGGAGTGGATGATCAGCTGGCCCGCGACGCGCTGGATGAGTTGGATCCGGAGCAGGAGGAGGAAACCGCTCGAGCCCTGGTTCGCCGCAAGCTCAAGTCCATGCGGTCCCTGGAGCGGGAGGTTGCGATGCGCCGGCTGCTCGGCATGCTCGCCCGCAAGGGGTACCCCGGCGGTTTGGCCATAACCATCGTCAAGCAAGAACTGTCCGCCACCCACGAAGAGCTCCCCCTCCTGGACTCCTCCGGCCTCGAGCCCGACTGACCCCTCGGACCCGAGTCCGGTCCCGGCATGTTCGATCTGGTGTACGGCGAGGATCTATTTCATGTCCGAGGTCCCAAGGAGTTGTCCTAGCCCTCGCGGCGACACCCCACACGTTGCGGCTAAATCCGACCAGCCCCGCCTCGGGCTACACGTCCCCGCCCGAGGCGGCGTCGTTGTTCCACCGGGTGAGGGGGCCGAGTAGCGTGATCGGCATGGCGACGTTCGAGGATGTGGAGCGGTTGGTCGGGGCGTTGCCGGAGACGGTGGAGACGACGCGGCATGGCCACCGGACGTGGGCGGTCGGCGGCAAGGCCTATGCGTGGGAACGGCCGTTCAGCAAGGCGGATCTGCGGCGCTTCGGTGACGAAACCCCGCCGGGTGAGCCGATCCTGGCGATCCGCGTTGAGGATCTCGCGGAGAAGGAAGCGGTACTTGCTGCACGGGCGGATGACGGGTTCTTCACGATCCCGCATTTCGACAACTACGCCGCCGTACTGATCGAACTCGACAAGGTCTCCGAGCCGGTTTTGAGCGAAGCACTCCTCGACGGCTGGCTCGTCTTCGCACCACCGCATCTGGCGAAGGCGCAGCTCGAGGGTAGGTAGGCCCGTCGCCACGGTGCACGCATCGGCTGTTCGCCTCGATTCGCTGCAGCGCCGAGCAGTACGGCGAAGCTCGCTCACAGCGCGTCCGTACTGCGACGGGCGCCTCACACGCGTCCATGCGGGAGGTCGCCGACAGTGTGTCAGTACGGCGACTGGCGTTGAAAGCGGTGCCCGTACGGCGAAGGGCGCCGGCAGTGTGGTCGTGCAGCTAGCGGCGTTGAAAGCGGTGCCCATACGGCGAGAGGTGTTGGCGGCGTGGCTGTATGGCGAGGGGGCGCGGATAGCGTTTCGTACCGCGAGCGGTGTTGGCCGTGTGGTCGTCGGGCGAGGGGTGTGGGCGGTGTGGCTGTACGGCGAGGGCGCGGAGAGCGTTTGTATGGCGCGGGGTGTTGGCGGTGGGGTCGTACGGCGAGGGGCGTTGACGGGTGGGGGGTCACGGTGTGTCATGCGAAGTGGGTCGGTGTTTTGGCCGGTCCGTAGGCTGGGATTTTTCGTCGATCCGCCCCTGACACCGCGGAGGGTGCAATGAACGATTTCCAGGAACAGGCGAAGAACTGGCTCCGGAATGTCGTCAAGCAGAACCCGGACAAGATCAAGGCCGGCGTGGAGAAGGCCGGAGATCTGATCGACAAGCAGACCGGCGGGAAATACGCCGAGAAGGTCGACTCCGTCCAGGAGAAGGTCGGCAAGTACGTAGATTCCCAGTCCGGCGCCGGCGCCTCATCCCAGCCACCCACCGAACAAGCCCCATCCACCGAACCGTCCGGGCAGGACCCAACCGCAGGGTCGGCATCGGAAGAACAGCCAAGCGGCGAGACGTCCGCGCAGAAGCAATCGAGCGCTGAGCAGTTAGCCGCGGAGCAGGCGAGCGGAGAGACGTCCGCGCAGGAGCAGTCAGCCGGGGAGCAGGCGAGCGGTGAGGCGTCTGGTGCGGGGGCTGGTGGCGATGAGGCGTCGGCTGAGGGGACTGTGAGTACTAGTTCAGGGCCGGAGGAGGAGACGGGGACTGGGGATGGGGCTCCGGATGCTTCGGGGCAGGCTGGGGGGTCGGGTGGGAATGTGGCTGCGCCTGGGGGTGGGCGCGCACCTGAGTCTGGTGGCGGGGGAGTTGTGGGCGGTGAGACGCCTGATCCGTCGGCGGAGCCCAGCAGTTCGGCTGGATCACGGCCGGAGGGCACGCAGACTGGTGGCACCGTCACTGGTCGGACCGACGGCGACCCCGAACCCTCCAACGAGTCAGAGGGCGGCCTCCCCGGTCCACGCGACTAGTAACCACCGCACCCGCAGCCGCAGTACCGCTGCACACCCCGCAGCCGCCCGACTGGGGCGGGCACACAGCCGGAGCAAGGACGCGGCGGTCGGCACAGGTGGCGTGCTTGGCATCTAGTGCCGGGTTGCGCGCACGGCGTCCGGCGCGGCGGGCGGTAACTGGCGGCGGGCTTGCCACCCGGCGCCGGGTGGGGTGCCGGCGGCCGGTGATTCTTGGGGACAGGGCCGGTTGGGGGTTGGTGGATGAACCGGTTGAGGTGAGAGGAGGGCGGTGTGGGGGATACGCGACTTGGTCGCGGGATGACGGAAATAGGTGGGGGGAGAACGCGTAGTGATAGGTGGGCTGGGGTGTGAGTGTCCGTCTTGACCGGCTAGGGGGGCACGCCTAGCCTCGGAATCAGTGAGGGATCACTCCACCTGACGGTGGCGGATATAGCACCGGCGGGCCGGTTGATCACCGGCCGACCGGCCGGAGAGAAGACACGAAACGACGCTCGACCGAGCTGAAGGACGGACGACGGCGACTCGCACCGCCGTCGGATAGACGGAACCGCGATGGGCGGGTCCGACGGTGGCGGCGGCCAACGAGCACGGACAGCGAGTGTGCTGTGGCCGATTGCTCGGGACCGGCAATTCTGGGGACTGCCGAGTCAGGCGCCGGCAGGTCGGCACACCGGACACCGCGAGCCGTAACGGCAGCAATGAATGCACCGCCGGTACCGGTGGTGCGGTCAGCCGTACCGTCGGACAGCTGCACCTTCCGCCGACCGCACAAGTGGCGAATCCCTTCGACCGACGCCAAAGTCCCGCCCGGTGCGCGACTCGATGAGGGGAGACGCCGATGTCGATCGCGTCCCTGCCGCTAGTGTCCTTCCCTGCCGAAACGGCTGCCGGAACGGCGGCCGATCCGACGGCCGCTGCGACGGCCTCCCACGTACTCGCGGCCCCGCCGCCACCAGCGTCCATCGGCCTGGTCGTGATCGGCGTGATCATCACCGGACTCCTGGCGTGGATCGCTTTCACCCTGTCGCGCCGCAAGGCGGTCGACACGTCGGCCGCCGAGGCACAGGTGGAGGCTGCGACCGTCGCCGCGCATGCCAAGTCCGCGGCCGAGCTGGTCCGTCGCCAGGCCGAGGAGGAAGCCGCCGTACTGCGGGTGAGGGCGGAGGCGGCCGAGCAGCGGGCCGAGGAGATCCGCCGGGCCGCGGAGGACAGGGCCTCGGAGGTACGGCGTGAGGCCGAGCAGCGGGCGTCCGACTTACGGCGGGAAGCCGAGTCGGAGGCGCAGTCGATCCGCGACGACCTGCGTGAGCAACGGCTGGAGATGGAACGTCGCGAGCACCGGCTGACCGAGCGGGAGGAGCGTCTCGACGAGCAGCACCGCGCGATCGAGGAACGCCAGACCGAGCTGACCGCGCAACTGGCCGAGCTGGACCGGCGCAAGGCCGAGATCCGCGACCTGGAGGACGAGCGCCGCCGGATCCTGGAAGGCGTCGCGAATCTGACCAGCGAGCAGGCCAAGGCCGAGCTGGTCGCCGCCATCGAGGCGGAGGCGAAGCGGCACGCGCACGCGATCGTCCGCGATATCGAGCGTCAGGCGCTGGATGAGGGCGAGACGAAGGCCCGCAAGATCATCACTGGCGCGGTGCAGCGGCTGGCGTCGGAGCAGACCAGCGAGTCGGTCGTCTCCGTCGTACATCTGCCAAGCGACGACATGAAGGGCCGGATCATCGGCCGGGAGGGTCGCAACATCCGGTCGTTCGAGCAGACGACCGGGGTCAACCTGATCATCGACGACACCCCGGAGGCGGTGCTGCTGTCCTGCTTCGATCCGGTACGGCGGGAGACCGCACGGCTGACGCTGGATTCGCTGGTGCTGGACGGACGCATCCACCCGAGCCGGATCGAGGAGATCTACGAACGCAGCAAGGGTGAGGTCGCCGAGCTGTGCGAGCGGGCGGCCGAGGACGCGATGGCCGAGGTCGGTATCACGGACCTGCACCCGGAGCTCGCGCGGACGATGGGCCTGCTGCGCTACCGGACGTCGTACGGGCAGAACGTGCTCAAGCATCTGGTCGAGTCGGCGCACATCGCGGGCATGATGGCGGCCGAGCTCGGGTTGGATCCGAAGCTGTGCAAGCGCGGCGCGTTCCTGCACGACATCGGCAAGGCGCTCACGCACGAGTCCGAGGGCAGCCACGCGATCGTCGGGGCAGAGCTGGCCCGCAAGTGGGGCGAGAACGACGACGTCGTGCACTGCATCGAGGCGCACCACAACGAGGTCGAGGTGCGGACCGTCGAGGCGGTGCTCACCCAGGCGGCGGACGCGGTCAGCGGTGGCCGGCCGGGTGCGCGGCGCGAGTCGCTGGAGGCGTACGTGCAGCGGCTCGAGCGGCTGGAGGAGATCGCGATGCACCACGACGGGGTCGAGAAGGTGTTCGCGATGCAGGCCGGCCGGGAGATCCGGGTGATGGTGCTGCCGGATGCGGTCGACGACATCGCGGCGCAGGTGATGGCGCGCGACATCGCCAAGCAGGTCGAGGAGGAGCTCACGTACCCGGGCCAGATCCGGGTCACCGTCGTCCGCGAGTCCCGCGCCACCGAGGTCGCCAAGTAGATTGCTTGAGGCAACTACTCGGCGTACTTCGACCGCCATTCGGGTGGATCGAACGGCGAGCCGTAGATCCTGGTCTCGCGGGCGATCCGGCCGTCCTTGAACTCGACGATGTTCGCCACGTAGTAGATGTCGCCGCCGTAGTCCGAGCGGCCGACGAGGACGAAGTGGTCGCCGGCGCCGGTGATGCGCTGGACCTCGATCGACGGCGGATTCGGGTATTCCTGCTGCATCGCCCGCATCTTGTCCCGCCCGACGATCCGCTCACCGGACTGAGGCATCTCCAGTACGTAGTCCTCGGCCCGCAGCTCGTGCTCCGCCTCCGCCGACAAGGCCAGCTGCCCGTCCATCGGCCACAGCCGCTCCAGCAGTTCCCGATTCCTGTCCATCGTGATCACCCCTCGTCCTCCACCCTAGGACCGTGCCTTCAGTCACCCTTAAATTCGGTCGGCTCATGCGGCGCGGATCGCTACGGTCGGGAGATGGACATCAAACCCGCCACCCGCGCGGACGTCGACCGGCTGATCGCCACGGCCGGACCCGTGACCCAGCATCACCTCCGCGCCCGCTGGGAGACCCAGGAACACGGTGACGGCCTGTTCCTGCTCGCGCATCGCGACGGCGAGGTCGTCGGTCACACCATGCTCCTGCGCCAGTCGAAGTACGCCGAAGTCCGCGCGGCCGACGATCCGGTCGAGATCAACGCCCTGCACGCCTATGTCCAGAACCAAGGCATCGGTACGGCGATCATCCGCGCCGCCGAGGCGCTGGCCACAGACTGGGGCCGCAACGCCATCGGCCTGGCCGTCGAACCGGACAACCCCGCCGCACGCCGCCTCTATGAACGCCTCGGCTACCGGCAGTGGCCTGGCTCTCAGGTCGTCGACACCTGGACCGAGCAAGATGCCGCAGGCGTCGTCGTGCGTACTCACAACGACGCTTGCGACTACCTGCTGAAGAAGCTCACTCCTCGTCGCGCAGATGGGTTGGGGTGACGTCGATCGGGCGGGTGGCCACCTGCTCCGGCGGAGTGGTCCGGTACTGCTTCTCCACCGACGGATCGAGCACCTTGTGCTCGCTGCGCCGTCGCGGGTTGGCGATCTGGTACGACACCCAGATCCCGGCCACGCCGGCCAGCATGATGATGATTCCGAGGGCGGTCAGATTCAGCGACTCCGACGTATCACGAATGGCGAACGCGATGATGGCCCCGATCGCGATCAGCGCGATCCCGGCCCCGATCCTCATGAGCGACTCCTGACTGTGATGACGTTCCGTAACCCTGCTCACGCACAGTACCCAGGCGCTCTTTTCTCATGCATCAAGCGACGCACGCACCAGGTCCAGCGTCCGGTCGAGCCGGGACCACTGCGCCGATCCCCAGGTGACCATCCCTGCCCGAGCCTCCTCGAGATCGGCGGGTGATAGCCCACCCTGTTCGAGGCGGCGTACGCGCGCTGAGTAGTCCTCCGCGTAGCGCCGGAGCAGGAAGAAGGCGAAGCGGTCGATCTCGAGCGGTCCGGAGTAGACGGACAGCACTCGCCGGAGCGCGTGGTCGTCGACTGGTTGCTCGCCATGCAGGAGCAGCGCAAGGTCGCTCTCCGGTGGCGCGAGCTTGGCGTCGTCCCAGTCCAGCGCACTCAATCTGCCGTCCTCGTCGACGAGCAGGTTGTCGCCGATCAGGTCCGTGTGGCACAGGACGAGCGGTTGCGACAGTCGGCGTACGACGTACTGCAACTGCTCCAGCCGAGTGAGGACCGCCCGAGGCAGATCCGGTACGACGTCGAAGGCGAACTGCTCCTGTGGGAGCGGCACTGGCGGTGGCGTCGCGTGCAGGTCTGCCAGCGCTCGACCTAGCTCGTCGAGTACGGCGTCGGACCAGCTCGGCCAGCCGGGCGGCGTCGTACCGGGGAGGAAGGGGGAGAGCACGGCCTCGCCTGCTGGTGTGTGGGCTGAGAGGCGGCCGTCGAGCGTCTCCATCGGGTACGGAAGTCGAGCGCGGAAGCCCAGCTCGTGGAGGCGGCGCACCAGGGGCAGACGAGACGTCTGGTCAGTGAGCTTGAGGAAGTAGCGCGTGTCGTCGGTCTGTAGTTCGTAGCTCACGGACGTCCAGCCGACGGGTATGAAGCGCAGGCTGACGGGCGAGACGCCGTACGACGTCCTGACCGCCTCCACCAGAGCCGCACGGTCCAGCTGCGGCTCGGCCAGCATCAGCGGAAGGCGGCGTGGCCGGTGAGGGATTGGCCGATGACGAGCTGGTGGACCTCGGAGGTGCCCTCGTAGGTGAGGACGGACTCGAGGTTGTTGGCGTGGCGCATGATCGGGTACTCGCCGCTGATGCCGTTGGCCGCGAGGATCGTGCGGCACTCGCGAGCGATTGCGATGGCCTCGCGGACGTTGTTGAGTTTGCCGACGCTGACCTGCTCGGGCCGGAGCGTGCCCTTCTCCTTCAGCCGGCCGAGGTGAACCGCGAGCAGGATGCCCTTGTTCAGCTCCACTGCCATGTCGGCGAACTTCGCCTGGGTCAGCTGGTAGGCCGACAGCGGCTTGTCGAACACCACGCGCTCACCGGCGTAGGCGATCGCCGTCTCCAGGCAGTCCCGCGCGGCACCCATCGCGCCGAAGATGATGCCGAAGCGCGCTTCATTGAGACACCCGAGCGGGCCGGACAGGCCCTGCGCCAAAGGAAGCAGAGCGGACGCCGGCAGCCGTACGTCGTCCAGCACCAGCTCCGACGTGACCGACGCACGCAGCGACATCTTCCGGGTGATCTCCGGCGCCGAGAAGCCAGGCGTCGATGTCGGTACGACGAAGCCGCGCACACCGTCGTCGGTCCGGGCCCAGACGACCGCGACATCGGCGACGGAACCGTTGGTGATCCACATCTTCGAGCCGTTGAGCACCCAGTCGTCGCCGTCGCGGCGGGCGTTGGTGCGCATCCCGGCCGGGTTCGAGCCGAAGTCCGGCTCGGTCAGCCCGAAGCAGCCGATCGCCTCACCCGCGGACATCCGCGGGAGCCACTCGTTCTTCTGCTCTTCGCTGCCGTACTTCCAGATCGCGTACATCGCCAGCGATCCCTGCACCGACACCAGCGAACGCATGCCGGAGTCGGCCGCCTCGATCTCCAGACAGGCGAGCCCGTAGGCGACCGGGCCGAGGCCGGCACAGCCGTACCCGGTGAGATGCATCCCGAGGAACCCGAGCGCCCCCAGCTCCTTGGCCAGCTCCCGCGCCGGGATCGTCGCCGACTCGAACCACTCCGGCAACGATGGCCGCAACCGCTCATCCGCGAACCGCCGAGCCGCCGCCCGGACATCAACCTCCTCCTCGCTCAGCAAGGAGTCGACATCCACCAGATCCAGAGAAGCCGTCATGGCCTCACGCTATCCCGTGCTACTTCCGGTACCAGGGCCACCACCAGTGGCGTTTGCGGGGGTGGCGGACGACGAAGGAGCTGTGCTTGGCGCGGCCGGTGACGCGCAGGTGGACGCCGTTGGGGGCGGCAGCGGTGGTCTTGTTCTTGGACGAGCCGTGGGACAGCTCCACGTCGTCGATGGAGACCGACCAGCCCGGCGGCACGATCATCACGATCGAGCTGTGCTGGATATCCGCGCTCACCTCGATCTCCGGCCAGCGGACCACCGCGTCGGTGAAGTCGAGGCGCAGCGACGAGTGCTCGGCCGTCGCGACGACGCGCTCCGGCACCTGCCAGGCGCCCTCACGTTTCTGCGCACTGTGCTTGGCCCGGATCACCACCTCGGCCGCATTGCTGCCGGACCGCACCGGCACCAGGTCGGCCGTCGCGTTGCGCAGCTCCAACTGGGTCTTGGCCGAGTAGATCTGGGTCAGACGCTCGTCCAGCTCCTCGAAATCCAGCCGGCCATCACTGTGTGCTTCCTGGACCACGGCGGCGGCGCGCTCGCGGTCGTTGTCCGAGGCCCGAGGCATGGGCGGCGGCTGCTCCAGACTCATGCCCCCAAAGGTACTGCGAATCGTCACCATGGGTGTTCACCTGGGACAATGGCCGACGTGAATCCGCGAACCGTCGTCATCCTCGGGTCGACCGGCTCTGTCGGCACGCAGGCGCTGGAGCTGATCGGCCGGAACCGTGACCGGTTCCGGGTGCTCGCGATCTCGGCCGGCGGCGACAACGTCGCCCTGCTCGCCGAGCAGGCGCTCGAGTACGGCGTCGAGGTCGTCGCGGTCGCGAAGGCCACGGTCGCCCAGGATCTCCAGCTCGCGTTCTACGCCGAGGCGAAGCGGAAGGGCTACGCGCAGGGCGAGTTCCGGATCCCGAAGATCCTCACCGGCCCGGACGCGTCCAGCGAGATCGCCGCGATGCCGTGTGACGTGGTTCTCAACGGCATCAACGGGTCGGTCGGGTTGCGGCCGACGCTCGCCGCTCTCGATGCCGGCAACACCCTGGCTCTGGCCAACAAGGAGTCGCTGGTGATCGGCGGCCCGCTGGTCACCCGCAGGGTCAAGCCCGGTCAGATCGTCCCGGTCGACTCCGAGCACAGTGCGATCGCGCAATGTCTGCGCGGCGGCTCGGCCGACGAGGTCCGCAAGCTCCTGCTCACCGCGAGTGGCGGTCCGTTCCTGGGCCGGCCGCGGCACACCCTCGAGGACGTCACGGTCGAGCAAGCCCTTGCCCACCCGAACTTCGCGATGGGCCCGGTCGTCACGATCAACTCGGCCACCTTGGTGAACAAGGGCCTGGAGCTGATCGAGGCGCACCTGCTGTTCGGCATCCCGATGGAGCGGGTGGACGTCGTCGTACACCCGCAGCAGGCGGTGCACTCGATGGTGGAGTTCTACGACGGGTCGACCCTGGCTCAGGTGTCGCCGCCGACGATGACGCTCCCGATCGCGCTCGGTCTTGGCTGGCCCGACCGGATACCGGACGCGTCGCCGCCGTGGAACTGGGCCGAGGCGAGCAATTGGCAGTTCCTCCCGCTCGACCACGAGGCGTTCCCGTCGGTCCAGCTGGCCCGCGAGGCCGGGACCCGCGGCGGCACCGCTCCGGCCGTGTTCAACGCCGCGAACGAGGTCTGCGTCCAGGCGTTCCGGGACGGCAGGCTGCCGTTCCTCGCGATCGTCGACACGGTGGCCCGGGTGGTGACCGATCACGACGTACCCTCGTACGAGGAGCTGTCCATCGACGACGTACTCGCGGCGGACAGCTGGGCCCGCGCGCGGGCCCGTGAACTTACCGGCGTACAGGAGACCACGAAGGCATGACCGCGCTTCTCACTTTCATCGGCATCGTGCTGTTCGTGGCCGGCATCCTGGTCTCGGTCGCGTTGCACGAACTCGGCCACATGCTGCCGGCGAAGGCCTTCGGGATGAAGGTCACCCAGTTCTTCGTCGGGTTCGGCCGGACGATCTGGTCCACCAAGCGCGGTGAGACGGAGTACGGCATCAAGCTGATCCCGGCCGGTGGATACGTCCGGATCATCGGCATGATGCCGCCGGCCAAGGGCCAGGACCCGAACAAGGTCCGCAAGGCCAACACCGGCCCGATCCAGTCGATGGTGGAGAACGCGCGGACCGCGGAGTACGAGACGATCGCGCCGGAGGACAACGGCCGGCTGTTCTACCAGAAGGTGTGGTGGAAGAAGCTGATCGTGATGGCCTCCGGACCGCTGGTCAACGTCGCCATCGCCTTCCTGCTGTTCGCAGGCCTCTTCATGCTGTACGGCGCCAACGTCGCGCAGACGACTGTGTCGACCGTCACCGACTGCGTCATCCCGGCCTCGCAGGCGACCGCGGACCGCAAGTGCGAGCCGGGTGACAAGGTGTCGCCGGCGAAGGACGCCGGGTTCCAGGTCGGTGACAAGATCGTGTCCTTCAACGGCACCCAGATCACCAGCTGGGACCAGCTGACCCCGCTGATCCGGGCAAACACCGACAAGCCCGCCACGATCGTTGTCGAGCGCAACGGCCAGCAGCAGACGCTGGAGACGCACACGATCATCAACCAGGTGCCCGAGGAGGCCGGCTCGGACAAGATCGTGTCCGTCGGGTTCCTCGGTGTCTCGCCGGTGATGAAGGTGGAGCGGCAGGACTTCGGCTTCGCCGTCAGCCGGATGGGCGAGCTGACCGTCGCGACGGTGAAGGCGCTCGGCAACTTCCCGGAGAAGCTGGTCGGCGTGGCCAAGTCGATCGTCGGCGGCGACCGTGACGAGGACAGCCCGATGAGCGTCGTCGGCGCCAGCCGGGTGGCCGGCGAGATCGCCTCGAACCAGTCGCTCACTGGCGGCCAGCGGATCGCGTTCCTGGTCTCGCTGCTCGCCTCACTGAACCTGTTCCTGGCCCTGTTCAACTTCATCCCGCTGCTACCGCTGGACGGCGGCCACATGGCCGGCGCGATCTGGGAGGGCATCCGGCGCGGCTTCGCCAAGCTGTTCCACCGGCCCGACCCCGGGTACGTCGACGTGGCCAAGCTGCTGCCGATCGCGTACGTGGCGGCCAGCGTCATTGTGGTGATGGGCGTCCTGCTCGTCATCGCCGACATCGTGAACCCGATCAAACTCTTCAACGGATAACTCGAAGGACAGATGAGCATCAACCTGGGCATGCCCGCGCTGCCGCCGCCGACCCTCGCCCCCCGCCGCAAGACCCGCCAGATCAAGGTGGGCAAGGTGCTGGTCGGCGGGGACGCGCCGGTGTCGGTGCAGTCGATGACCACGACGCTGACCGCGGACGTCAACACCACGCTGCAGCAGATCGCGGAGCTGACCGCGGCCGGCTGTGACATCGTCCGGGTCGCGTGCCCGTCGCAGGACGACGCGGACGCGCTGCCGGAGATCGCGCGGCACTCGCAGATCCCGGTGATCGCCGACATCCACTTCCAGCCGAAGTACGTGTTCGCCGCGATCGAGGCCGGCTGCGCGGCGGTCCGGGTGAACCCGGGCAACATCCGCAAGTTCGACGACCAGGTGAAGGAGATCGCGGCCGCGGCGAAGGACCACGGTACGTCGATCCGGATCGGTGTGAACGCCGGCTCGCTGGATCCCCGGCTGCTGCAGAAGTACGGCAAGGCGACGCCCGAGGCGCTGGTCGAGTCGGCCGTCTGGGAGGCGTCGCTGTTCGAGGAGCACGACTTCCACGACTTCAAGATTTCGGTCAAGCACAACGACCCGGTCGTGATGGTGCGCGCGTACGAGCTCCTGTCCGAGGCGGGAGACTGGCCGCTGCACCTCGGCGTGACCGAGGCCGGGCCGGCGTTCCAGGGCACGATCAAGTCCGCGGTCGCGTTCGGCGCGCTGCTGTCGAAGGGGATCGGCGACACGATCCGCGTCTCGCTGTCCGCACCGCCGGTCGAGGAGGTCAAGGTCGGCCTGCAGATCCTGCAGTCGCTGAACCTGCGGGAGCGGAAGCTGGAGATCGTCTCCTGCCCGTCCTGCGGCCGCGCCCAGGTCGACGTCTACACCCTGGCCGAGCAGGTCACCGCCGGCCTCGAGGGCATGGAGGTCCCGCTCCGCGTCGCCGTCATGGGCTGCGTCGTGAACGGCCCCGGCGAGGCCCGCGAAGCCGACCTCGGCGTCGCCTCCGGCAACGGCAAGGGCCAGATCTTCGTCAAGGGCGAGGTCATCAAAACCGTCCCTGAGTCCGCCATCGTGGAAACCCTGGTCGAAGAAGCCCTCCGCATAGCCGAAGAAATGGGCGAGACTGCCGAACCCGGCGAACCCACCGTCACCGTCAGCTGAGGCACCAGCACCCACGTCGACTCGGTGTCTCATTGCAGGAGATTCTGGTGCTACGCACGCATTGATTTTGGTGCAGCGTTGACGTTCTTCCTGGTGTAAAGTCGATGCCATGACGCGCATCTCCGTGGACGTGAACGACGAGTGGCTGGAGGCCGCTCGTGCCGAGCTCGGCACTGACAGCAAGGTCGAGACGATCAATGGCGCCCTCCGAGAGCTCGCCGTGCGGCGGCGGGGCCGGGAGATCGCCGAAATCTTTGCGAGCGCACCGATGGACTTCTCCGGCGCGGACGAGGCTTGGCGGTACGGCGGCGGCCGTGATCTCGAGGGGCTGGCAGAACGTGCTCGGGAGGACCGCAGCGCATGATGGCAGGCGCCGTGTACCTGGCCGACACGTCGGTGTACGTGTACCAGTCGAGGTCCGACGACGTCTATCGGAGATTCCAATCGCTGCTCGTCGAAGGCAGGCTGGCCGCCTGTCAGATGGCGGCGCTCGAGTACTTGAACAACGCTCCCGACCCAAAGTGGTACGAGACTTTGTGGGGAGCACTCCACAGCCAGCGGTGGGTGGATGTGACCAGCGAGGCGATGGATCGTGCGATGGCGGTGCATCGCGAGCTCGCGCAAAAGAGTCAGCATCGGCACTTCAGCCTGCCTGACCTGATCATTGCCGCGACCGCTGAGCTGGCTGGGCTGACGGTCTTGCACTACGACGAGGACTACGACCGGATCGCGAAGATCACCGGGCAACCGGTGGAGTGGGTGGCGCCGAAGGGGTCTCTCTGATCGTGAGGTCACGTCTTCTCAAGGGTTGGTGGGCGGCATAAGGTGCCAGCAGCCCGCTCGCCAAGGTGGTGGGCGGTTGGGGAGGCGCAATGAGGACCAAGATTCTTGCCCTGCTCGCGACCACCGCCGCGGTGTGCACGTCGGTCTCACCGGCGGCGGCGATCAACTCTTACAACGCGACGCCGGCGCCTGAGCGGACCGAGGTCGGGGCGTTCATGGCGCTGTGGGACAACACCGGTGATGGCGTACCCGACCGGTTCGACTGGGTGTGCAGCGGGACGATGGTTGACCGTGACACCTACCTGACCGCTGCTCACTGCACGGACGACTGGCCAGCTGGTACGACGTTCTACGTGTCGCTCGACCAGGACGTGCAGACGCTCCTGGATGACGCGGCGGCGCAGGGCCTGACTCCTGCACAGACCGCGGCGGCCTTCGTGGCGAACCACCACGCGGTCGAAGGTGACACGCACCAGGACGCGGCGTTCCCGGGTACATCCGCGGACGCTCATGACATCGGCGTCATCGACTTCGCGGCTCGCGCGACAGATCCAGCCGACGTCTGGAGCTTCACCCCCGCGACGCTCCCGGCTGCAGGCCAGTTGGACCGGCTCGGCAGCCGCGCGCTGGATGCTGCATCCTGGCTGGTCGTCGGCTATGGCACGCAGGAGGCCGCGAGAGGTCCGGGTGGGCAGACGCATCCCGGTGGCGGCGTCCGGATGAAGGCGCCGGTGGACTTCGATGCGTTGAACAAGACCTGGGTCCGGTTGGCCATGACGGAGCCGCAGGGCAACGGTGGCGCCTGTTACGGCGACTCGGGAGGCCCGAACTTCGTCGAACTCGGCGGCACACTGGTGCTCGCGGCGACCACGATCACCGGTGACACGCCCTGCTATGCGACGAACGTCGCTTACCGGATGGACACCCCATCGGCGCGGTCATTCCTGGCGAAGTACGTGAACCTGCCCTGATCGTTCAACGGCGGGGTTGGCCGCCGACTACGCTTCGGCGGGTGACCAGCTACTTGATCGTCAGCGCGATCCGCGCCGAGGCTCGGTACGTTCCTGCCGACCTGCCCGTCGTCCTTACGGGCGTTGGGAAAACAGCGGCGGCGGTGGCGACCGCACGGGCTTTGGCGGGGCGGGACACGGCCGGGTTGGTGGTCTTGAACATCGGCACGACGGGGGCGCTGCGGGATGGGATGGCGGGGGTGTATTTGCCGTCGCAGGTGATCAACCACGACATCAACGCGGACGCGGTCCGGGCGCTGGGGATCGACCCGCAGGAGGTGCTGCCGGTCGAGGGTGGTGACGGGACCGTGCTGGCGTCGGGGGATGTGTTCGTCACCGACCCGGTGGTGCGGGCCCGGCTGGCGGAGCGGGCGCATTTGGTCGACATGGAGGCGTACGGCGTCGTCTACGCCTGCCGCGAGTTCGGCGTACCAGTCCGCGTCATCAAGCACGTCTCCGACTCGGCCGATGAAACCGCCCTCGACTGGCCCGCCCTCGTCGACGCCAGCGCCAAGATCCTCGGCGAGTGGGTCACCGACTACGTGTCCTGAGCGGCCAGCCACTCGAGTACGGCCGTCTCCCGCACGAGCCAGCGCATCACTCCGACTCCACCGCCCTGCACAGCTCGATTCGCCGCGAGCGCCTCATCCACCGTCACCCACCGCGGCACCAGCTCCAGCTCAGCCTCGTACGCTTCCAACTCGCGAACGCCTCCAGAAGCACCGCCCGAGCAGCGGAAGTAGTGCGAGGTCATCCGGAAGATGTCGTACGCCGGCTCGATCGCCGGCACCTCCTCGATCGTCGAGCCGAGCCCTGGGCCCACGCTGACGTCGACCAGCCCGCACTCCTCCCGGAACTCCCGGCGCACCGCCGCGGGGTGTGACTCGCCCGGCTCAACTCCGCCTCCGGGGAACTTGTAGTCGCCGTGACGCGACGCGAGCAGCAGCAACTCCGGCCCCCGGAACAGCACGCCGCGGACGGCGGTTCGCTCGATGACGCGACCATGAGGGGCGAGGTCTGGCGAACGGAAGCTGCCGAGGAGCATGCGGACTATGCTGGCTTGACCTTGACCCTGGGGGCAAGGTTTAGCGTCGGGGTGAAGGAGGCGGGATGCGGATCAGCGATGTGGCGGCCGAGGCAGGAGTGACGGTCAAGGCGGTGCGGTATTACGAGTCGCAGGGGCTGCTGAAGCCCCGGCGGGAGTCCAACGGGTACCGCGCGTACGACGAGGATGACGTGGTCGTCGTACGTGAGGTGAAGGCGTTGCTCAGTCTCGGACTGACCGCGGAGCAGACGTATCCGTTCATCGAGTGCCTGCGGGCCGGCAACGAGCGGGCGGATGTCTGCCCGGCGTCGCTGACCGCGTATCGCACCCGGATCGCCGAAGTGGATCAGCGGATCGCGGAACTGAGCGACCTGAAGGCCCGGCTGACCGACCTCCTGACCGATGCCGAGAGCTGGAGGACGAACCAAGCATGAGTGACCTGCAGGCGGTCGACGAGACGACCTTCGACCAGACGGTACTGCGCTCCGACAAGCCGGTGCTGGTGGACTTCTGGGCGCAGTGGTGCCCGCCGTGCCACCAGATCGCCCCGGTGCTCGCCCAGATCGGGGCCGAACGCAACGATCAGCTCACCGTGGTGAAGCTGAACTCCGACGAGAACCCGTCGATCTCGGCGCGCTACCGGGTGATGGCGTTGCCGACGCTGATGCTGTTCCACCGCGGCGAGGTGATCTGGTCCGTCGTCGGCGCCCGCCCGAAAGCCAAGCTGCTCAAGGAGATCGACGACGCCCTGCTGGTCATGCAGTGAACTTGTAGAGCTCCACCAGTACGCCGTGCGGTCCGGCGACGTAGGCGGACGTCGTACCCCAGTCGGTCTCGACCGGCTCGAGGACGATGTTCCCGCCGCGGCGCCGGATCTCCTCGATGTCGGCCCGTACGTCGTCGCTGCTGAACTGCAAGAGCGTGCCGCCGTGCGAGCCGAAGTCGTCGACCATCGCGCCGGTGTGCAGCGCGATCGTCATCGCGCCGGCCTTCACCTCGGCATAGCCCTCGGCGGCGTTGCCGGAGATCTCCAGGCCGAGCACGCCGGCGAAGAACTCGGCGATCTCCTGGTTCTTCGCGGCCGTGTCGGAGAGCAGACCGAGGTGGTCGAAGCGCAGGTTCATCGTCGTCTCCTGAGTTGACTGGTAGCTGTCTAGGATGCTAGCAATATAGCCATGGCTGACTTCACTGGCAAGAAGGCGCAGTTCAATGTGTATCTGCCGCCTGAGCTGATTCGCCGGATCAAGCACAAGGCGATCGACGAGTCGGCGAGCCTGTCCGCATTGGTGGAGCAGGCCTTGACCGAGTACCTGGACAAGCATGGGGAGGCCCGGGGATGAACGGGGTTGTGATCCGGCCGCTACGGTTCACCGACGACACGGCGGCGATGCGGTCGTTTCTGGAGACGCTGGGGTTGCGTCCCCGGATCACGTCCGAATCGGGCGTGTGGGTGGAACTGGTGGCCGGCAGCGGCATGATCGCGCTGCACGACGCCGAGCGGAGCGACAGCAAAGCGCCGCACGGGCAGACCAACCTCGCCTTCGAGGCGGAGGACGTCGACGCGCTCAAGGAGACGCTCGAGAGTGCCGGGTACGACGATGCGACGGTCTTCGACGAGGCGTTCGGACGCGTGCTCTCGCTGACCGGACCGGACGGGCAGAAGATCTGGATCGACGAGCGCAGCAAGGATCTGTACGGCTACCAGTCGCACGACTCACAACCCGACCAGCGCTGGTCGGTCACACCACAGCTCACTGTGATCGACCAGGCGGCGTGGGAGCGGTTCCTGGAGACCCTGGGCGTGGAGTCGCCGGTCCGCTTCACTTCGGGCGAGTTCGCCGTACGACTGGATCTGACCACGACGGAGGACCTGGAAGAGGTACGGCGACGGTTGGACGGCTACCAGGTGACCCGGACCGACGACCAGCTCGAGATCGTGGACCCGGACGGCCAGCCGGTGGTGGTGCACGGATGATCGGCTTCTACCGTGCGAACGGTTTCGGGGAGCCCAGCGAGACACCGGACCGCGACCTCGGCGTCGAGCTGATGTGGCTGCGCCTCGACCTCACGACGACGACATGACGGCGACGCTGCCTGAACGGTTGCGGGATGATCCCGACTTCCGCCGGTACTGGCTGGCCCGGACGTTGTCGTTCACCGGGTCGATGATCACCGCGGTCGCGATGCCAGTACTCGTCTACCGGCTGAGCGGCTCGACCTTGCTAACGGCATCGGTGACGGCGCTCGAGGCGGCGCCGTACCTGGTCACCGGGCTGTTCGCCGGGGCGCTTTCCGACCGGTGGAATCGGCGCCGGGTGATGGTGTCCGCGGATCTGGTCAACGCGGTCGTGGTCGGCTCGATCCCGCTCGCGCATCTGCTCGGCGTACTGACTGTCGTCCATGCGCTCGTGGTCGCGTTCACGGTGCAAGCCGTCTATTCGTTCTTCGACGGCGCGAACTTCGGGGCCCTGCCGGTGCTGGTCGGCCGCGCGCGGGTGGCCCAGGCGAACTCGGCGGTCTGGACCGCCTCGAGCCTGATCGAGTTGTTCGTCCCGACGCTCGCCGGCCTCGCGCTGGCGGTGCTGAATCCGGCCGACCTGCTCGCTCTGGATGCGTTGAGCTTCGTCGCGTCCGCGATCGCCGTCCGCGCGATCGTCCGGGCGCTGTCCGAGCCGCGGGCGGGACAAGCGCCGTTGCGGCCGCGGGTGCTCCTCGCCGACATCGCCGAAGGGATTCGCTTCCTGGTCCGGCATCCGGGCGTACGCACGATGACGATGATCGGCACGCTGCAGTCGTTCGCGGGCGGTGGGTTCGTCGGGCTGATGGTGGTGTGGTGTGACCGGATCCTTCACGTCGGTACGTCCGGGGTTCGGTTCGGGATCGTGTGGGGCGCGTGGGGGATCGGGGGACTGGTGGCCGCGGTCGGGCTGCCGCGTCTGCTCAAGCGGTTGGCGCCGGCGGCGATCACGCTCTACGCCGTACCCACCTCCGCGGTGCTCGGCATCGTCACCGCGTTGGTGCCGCGCTGGGAGCTGGCCGCGATCGCCCTGCTGTTGTGGGGTTCGGCGTACATCCTGGTGATCGTCAACTCGATCTCGTACCGGCAGCAGGTGACGCCGGAGCAGTTGCTCGGCCGGGTCAACACGGCCGGCCGGATGCTGTCGTGGGGAGTCGGGTGGACGCTCGGCTCGATCACCGGTGGCGTGCTCGGGAGCCACTACGGCATCCGCACCGCGATGGTCGTCATGGGTGTCTTCGGGTTCGTCGGTGCGGTCGTCGCCTGGACCTCGCCGTTGCGTCGGATCGCCGCCAACCACGACCCTGGGCATGACCCATTGCGAGCCTGACGGGTCTTCATCCGCTAGGTTCTGCGCGTGGGCGTACGGGTTCTCGGTCCTCGTGACCTCGCGGCGGCGCGTGCGGTGATCGCCCGCGACCCGGTCGTCAACGTGTTCGTCGACAGCCTGGTGCAGGCTTCCGGACTCGACCCACGGCGGGGTGCCGAGGTCTGGGGGTACGTCGAGAAGGGCGTACTCGAGGCACTGTGCCATGCGGGCGGCAACATGGTGCCGGTGGGCGCGGACGATGCGGCGCTGCGCGCGTTCGCGGCGTACGCCTTGCGTCGCGGCCGCAACTGCTTCCAGATCCTCGGGCCGGCCCGTGACGTCGAGCTGCTCTGGAGCATCCTCGAACCGCACTGGGGTCCGGCCCGCGAGATCCGGGACGACCAGCCGTTCATGGTGATCGAGGACGCGCCGGCGATCGCTCCCGACCCGCTGGTCCGGGCGGTCGAGCCGGTCGAGCTGCCAATCCTCTACCCGGCCTGTGTGGCCATGTACACCGAGGAGGTCGGCGTACCGCCGCAGACCGGGCCGGACGGGACGTTCTACCGGTCGCGGGTGGCGGAGCTGATCCGGTCCGGGCGTGCGTTCGCCCGGATCGAGGACGGCAGGGTCCTGTTCAAGGCCGAGGTCGGCTCGGTGGGCTCTGGGGTGTGCCAGATCCAGGGGGTCTGGGTGGATCCGGAGTTCCGCGGGCAGGGATTGGCGGCGCCGGGAATGGCGGCGGTGGTCGAGCTGGCCCGGCAGATCACGCCGGTGGTGACGTTGTACGTGAACGCCTTCAATACGCCGGCCCGGGCGGCGTACGAACGGGTCGGCTTCCGGACGATCGAGACCTTCGCGACGATCCTGTTCTGATACTGGGCGCTCACCGTGATCCGACGGTGACGGCTGATGGGGTTACGTCGTGAGATGCGAAGAGTCGTCGTCCCCCTGTGCAGCTTTGCGATCGTCTTTCTGGCTGTCACCGGTTTCTCCTCCGGTACGTCGGACCCGTCGTACTACTCGATGCGGCTGCCCGCCGGTGTCACAGCCGCGAGCCTGATCCGGCAGGGGTACGACGTGAGCCACGGACAACTCGTGGCCACACCCGCCGAGGCGGAGCGACTGCGCGCGGCGGGCGTCGTACTGGGGAAGACCGGCAATGTCTATCAGCCCGCGCCCCGCTCGGAACCTGGCGGAGCGACGTACTACGGCGGCTACCACACCACGGCTGGCCACGAGCAGCACAACGCGGCGGTCGCCGCCAAGCATCCGGAGTTGGTGAAGCTGTACGACATCGGCGACTCGTGGAAGAAGGCTCGAGGCCAGGGCGGGCACGACATCCAGGCGTTGTGCATCACCAAGCTGACGGCAGGTGATTGTGCACTGAACAGCAGCGGGAAGAAGCCCAGGTTCGTGCTGCACACGCAGATGCACGCGCGGGAGATCGCGACCGGGGAGATCGCGTATCGGTGGATCGACCTGCTCGTTTCGTCGTACGGCGAGGACCCGGAGATCACCGAATTGCTCGACACCCGGGAGCTGTGGGTCGTGCCGATCGCGAACCCGGACGGCGTTGACGTGGTCGCGTCGAACCCGAGTCGTCCGGTCCTGCAGCGGAAGAACGTCGACAACAGCGCGGGCGGGTGCCGCGCCGGCGACTCCGGGGTCGATCTGAACCGGAACTCGTCGTTCCAGTGGGACGTCGATCATGGCGGGCCGTGTGACGAGACCTATCCGGGAGCGAAGGCGATGTCCGAGCCCGAAACCGTCGCGATGCAAGGATTCCTGGACAAGATCTTCCGCGACACCAAGGGCGGCGTGGACGAGCCGGCGGCCGCGGGCACGACCGGGGTGATGCTGAGCCTGCACAGTTTCGGCAACGACATCCTGGCGCCCTGGGGCTACACCAACACGGCGGCGCCGGACCGCGCGGCCTTGGTTGCCCTGGGCAAGAAGATGAGCGGCTTCACCGGGTACCCGGTGTCGACGGGCGACGGCGGCGTCGGGTACTTCGCGCCGGGCACGACCGACGACTGGCTCTACGGCACCCGCGGCGTACCGGCGTACACCTTCGAGATCGGCTCTGCCTCGGGGTCGTGCGCGGGCTTCCTGCCCGCGTACTCGTGCGTCTCGTCGACGTTCTGGCCGAAGCTGAAACCAGCGTTGGTTTACGCGGCCCAGGCCGCGGCGGCGCCGTACGGGAAGCTGCCGGCTACCTCTGGGTAGTGGCTCCGCTATGCTCCGTGGCACGACGTCCCGGTGGGGCTGTGGATAACGTGTCGAGAGCATTGGCGCCGGGCGGATATCCTCTGTGACGTCCGTTGTTTCATCCATCTTTGCTCAGGCGTTTTGGAGACTCCCGTGATTCTGCGTATGTCGTCGCTGTTCCTCCGCACCCTTCGCGAGGACCCGGCGGACGCGGAGGTCCCGAGCCACAAGTTGCTCGTCCGCGCCGGGTACATCCGCCGGACCGCGCCCGGGATCTACACCTGGCTGCCGCTGGGCCTGCGGGTGCTGCGCAACGTCGAGCGGATCGTGCGCGAGGAGATGGACGCGATCGGCGCGCAGGAGCTGGTGTTCCCGGCGCTGCTGCCCCGCGAGCCCTACGAGGCGACCGGCCGCTGGACCGAATACGGGCCGAACATCTTCCGGCTGAAGGACCGCAAGGGCGCCGACATGCTGCTCGGGCCGACGCACGAGGAGATGTTCACGCTCGTCGTGAAGGAGCTCTACTCGTCGTACAAGGACCTGCCGCTGTCGATCTACCAGATCCAGAACAAGTACCGCGACGAGGCGCGGCCGCGGGCCGGGGTGCTGCGCGGGCGCGAGTTCGTGATGAAGGACTCGTACTCGTTCGACGTGGACGACGAGGGCCTGGCTGCGTCGTACGAGCTGCACCGCGAGGCGTACATCAAGATCTTCGACCGGCTCGGCTTCGACTACGTGATCGTCAAGGCGATGTCCGGTGCGATGGGTGGCTCGCGGTCGGAGGAGTTCCTGGCGATCGCGGAGAACGGTGAGGACACCTTCGTCCGCTCGGCCGGTGGGTATGCCGCCAACGTCGAGGCGGTGGTGGTTCCCCAGGCCGCGCCGGTCGACGCGTCCGGGGTGCCGGCCGCCGAGGTGGTCGACACGCCGGACACCCCCACGATCGAGACGCTCGTGGATGCGATGAACGCGAAGCACGCCCGTACGGACGGCCGCGAGTGGACCGCGGCGGACACGTTGAAGAACGTGCTCGTCATGCTGGTGCACCCCGACGGCAGCCGCGAGCCGCTGGCCATCGGCGTACCGGGTGACCGGGCGATCGACGAGAAGCGGCTGGGCGCGCAGGTGGAGCCCGCCGAGGTCGTCGCGTTCGAGGAGTCGGACTTCGAGAAGTTCCCCTCGCTGGCGAAGGGCTACATCGGTCCCGGTGTGCTCGGCTCGGAGAACACCTCCGGGATCCGCTACCTGCTCGACCCCAGGATCGCCGAGGGCTCGGCGTGGGTGACGGGTGCCGACAGGTCCGGCTTCCACGTGATGAACCTGGTCCACGGTCGCGACTTCACCGCCGACGGCACGATCCAGGCCGCCGAGGTGCGCGACGGCGACGAGGCACCCGACGGTTCCGGTCCGCTGGAGTCGGCGCGCGGCATCGAGATGGGCCACATCTTCCAGCTCGGCCGGAAGTACGCCGACGCGCTCGACCTCAAGGTGCTGGACCAGAACGGCAAGCTCGTCACCGTCACGATGGGCTCGTACGGCGTCGGTGTCACCCGCGCGGTGGCCGCCATCGCCGAGGGCAACCACGACGAGCTCGGCCTGATCTGGCCTCGCGAGATCAGCCCGGCCGACGTCCACCTCGTTGCCACCGGCAAGGACTCCGAGGTGTTCGAGAAGGCGGCTGAGCTGGCCGCCGAGCTGGAGGCCCGCGGCCTGTCGGTGATCTACGACGACCGCGAGAAGGTCTCCCCAGGCGTGAAGTTCAAGGACGCCGAGCTTCTCGGCGTGCCGACGATCGCCGTGGTGGGCAAGGGCCTCGCGGACGGCACCATCGAGGTCAAGGACCGCCGCTCCGGCGACCGCGCCGACATCCCGGTGGCCGAGGTCGTCGACCACCTGGTCACCACCGTTCGCGGCTGACTCATCGCCGGGCCCCTGTTGTGGGGCCCGGCGTCACGTCAGGGGATGACAGTGGACGACTCGTGCGTGTTCTGTGGCATCGTCGCGGGACGGTTGCCGGCCCGGTTCCTGTACCAGGACGACGACGCGTGTGCGTTCCTGGACATCCGGCCGCTTCGGGTGGGACACACCTTGGTGGTGCCGCGGCGGCATGTCGTCGATCTCGGCGCGGAAGGTGCGCCCGAGGCGGTGGCAGCGCTGGCGCCGGCGCTGCAGGAGACCGCGCGGCTACTCTCCAGCCGGCTCGACGCTGACGGGATCAGCCTGCTGCAGGCGAACGGGGCCGCGGCAGGCCAGGAGGTCTTCCATCTGCATTTCCATCTGGTGCCACGCTGGCGTGGCGACCGTCGGCTGACCGACTTCACGGCGGACGAGGCCGCGCGGGACAAGCTGGACCAGACGCACCAGCAACTCGTCGGCCCCGGCGCCTAGGGCCGGACCCACACCGTCCAGCGTTCCAAGCGGAGGAAGCCGAGGCGTTCGTAGACGGGTTGGCCGGCGTCGCTGGCTGTGACGGCTGCCGGCTGGTCGGGATGGTGGGTTGTGGCGGCCCAGGTGAGAGCTGCGCCGCCGCCGCGGCCGCGCGCCGCGGGCATGACGGCAACGTTTTCGACGAGTGTCAGGCTGGCGGCGTTGTGTGCGATCGCAGTGGCTAGAGGTACGTCGCCGTCGTACCCGACCCAGATCGTTGACCCTCCGCCGAGGAACGTCGGGTCGTAGAGCGCGCCGGGCTGGAACGGCTGTAGCTCAGGGAACGGGTAGCCCTCGATCACTACTCGTTCGGCGTCCGCGAGGCCGGCCTCGTCGGTGATCTCGCGGATCTCGAGGTCCGTGACCGGTGGAGTGGTTGACGTGCTGGGGAGGCGCATCATGAGCGGCGGATGGCCGGCCAGGCCGAGGCCGTGCTCGCGCAGATCGCGGGTCGGCCAGGGACTGAGGAACAGGTAGGGCACGTTGTTCGGCAGCTCGCGGGCGGCGTCGAGGATGATCTCGGCAGGATCGACCGGCTGCTTCGCGACGACCCAGTTGGTGAGCGGGCCGCGGTCGCCGAGGATGCCGCCGGCCCACGCGTCACCGTCGTACCACGGCTTGCCTGCTCGCCGGGCGGCATCGGTTGCCCACGAAGCGTGTGCGAGCACCGCCTGCCGGATGAGTGAGTCGGCCGGCGCAAGGTCCGGTTCCCAGCCGGTGGCGAGGGTTTCGCCTTCGGGTGGCAGGATCGACGACGCCATCTGCCCACTGTGGCATCGCCGAAGTGGTTTGTCTCTCACTCCCCGGTGTAAGGGTTGAGTGGAACAATGTCATTACCGGATCATCGGTCCGTGACCTCTTCTCGATCGCGGCGGCGCCGTGCCTGACGTTTCTTTCTGGACGGTCGTCTTCCTGGTGGTGGCGGCGTTCTCAGCGGGGTGGATCGACGCGGTGGTCGGTGGCGGTGGGCTGATCCAGCTGCCGGCGATGCTGCTCGGGTTGCCGGGGGCGACGCCGGCGCAGATCCTGTCGACGAACAAGGTCTCCTCGTTGTGCGGTACGGCGACGTCCGCGGTGACTTTCGGAGTGAAGGTGCGGCCCGACAAACGAACCGTCGTACCGCTGGCGATTCTGGCCGGGCTCGGATCCGCCGCGGGTGCGCTGGTGGCGACGAAGATCCCGATGGCGTGGTTCAAGCCGATCGTGCTGGTGCTGCTGATCGAGGTCGCGATCTACACCGCGATGAAGCCATCGCTCGGCGCCCGGACGGCGCTGCGCTTCGACGGCCGCGACCACTACGTTGCCGCCGCTGGGGTCGGCGTACTGATCGGCTTCTACGACGGCGCGGTCGGCCCGGGGACCGGATCGTTCCTGATCTTCGCGCTGGTCGGTTTCCTCGGTTACAACTTCCTGCAGGCGAGCGCGAAGGCGAAGATCGCCAACGTCGCCACCAACCTCGGCGCCATCATCATCTTCGCCGTCCACGGCGCCCCGCTGTGGACCCTCGGCCTGATCATGGGCGCCGCCAACATGCTCGGCGGCCTCCTCGGCGCCCGCACCGCCGTAGCCCGTGGCAGCCGCTTCGTCCGCATCATCTTCCTCTGCGTAGTCTCCGCCCTCATCCTCCGCCTGGCCTACGACGTCTTCTTCAGCTGAAGAAGCCAGCGCTGGGTCACAACCCACGCACGGCTCACCGCCTTGGGTGCAAATCGACAGGGCGTATATGCCCACTGCGGGTCACGCCCCGCCTGAGCCCACCGGGTATCCGGCTCGATCGCCGGACACGTCCTGTCGAACTGCACGATGACAGCGGCGCTAGTTCTTGGTGAGGGTGGGTGCCCAGGCCGCCTGCGTTCGCCGAGTACGCCGAAGCGCCGGTGGACGTGCTGCATGTCGCCCTCCAGTTCGCCGTCCCCGACCCAGCGCCCTGTCTTCGGTCGCGGGACCCACCTTGGGCACCGATCAACCACATGGAGTGGCGAGTTGTGGTTGACCCGTGCACAAGGTGCACCCACTGGGTAGGCAGCCTCGAGTGGTTGCTGGATGCGGCGCTAGTTCTTGGTGAAGGTGGGGGCCCAGGGGGCGTCGGTGAGGCCGATGCGGTGGATGGCGGTCGCGGTGGCGGTGGCCAGATGTTCGAGGGCGCGGATTTCGTGTTTGGTTGCGGTGTGGCGGCTGGACCAGTAGGCGCCGATCGCGGCGACGGGGGTCGGAGAGCCGACGGGTGCCATCACGAGGCTGCGGACGAAGGTGGGCAGGTAGGCCTCGAGGGGGATGCGTTCGTCCAGTTGGATGTCGGGGACGACGGCGGTCTCGGCGTGCAGCATCGCCCAGCCGCTGATGCAGGCCGTGATCGGGAATCGCTGGCCCTTCCACAGCGGCGCGATCGCGTCCTCGTCGGCGTAGAAGCACTTGTCCTGCTCGCGCAGCACGAAGGTCGCGCCCTGTGCGAGGGTGAGTTGCCGGGCCTCGACCCGGACGATCTCACCGACCTCGGCGAGGCTGGTGGCCCGATCGAGCGCGGGCGCGATGTTCTTCATGCCGACATTGTGCGCACCTGCGTCGTACGGCGCTAGGGTCGGTGGACCATGGTGGATTACAACGGTCGGTTGGGCGCTGTCTACGCGGCAGGGCGCCGGATGGCGGCAGCCGAGGTTCAACGGTGGACGCAGGCGTTGGCGGAGCACCTGCCGGCGGAACGGCCGCTCAGCATCCTTGACCTGGGCAGCGGCACCGGCCGGCTCACGCCTGGCCTGGCCGACGAGTTCGGCGGACCGGTGTACGGCGTGGAGCCGTCGGACCGGATGCGCGGTGTCGCCGAGGAGAACGCCGTACACCCGCAGGTCACCTATCTACAAGGCAGCGCGGAGGACATCCCGTTGCCGGAGGCATCGGTTGACGGGGTGCTGATGTTCCTGTCGTTCCATCACTTCCCGGATCAGCTGCGCGGGCTGACCGAGGTGTGCAGGGTGCTGAAGCCTGGGGGAGTGGCGTTCCTGCGCAGCCAGTTCGCGGACGTGATGCCGGATCTGTTCTGGTACGACTACTTTCCGTCGGCACGCGAGGTCGATGCCGCGATGTACCTGTCCGTCCCGGAGACGCAGAATCTGGCCCGCCGAGCCGGCCTGGTGCCGGATGCGACCCCGGTCTGGGTCTTCGCCGAGAAACCGCGGACGCTCCTCGAAACCTATGACCGCATCAAGCTCCGCGCCTTGTCGACCTTCGAGCACCTGCCCGAATCCGAACTCGACCCCGGCTTCGAGCGCTTCGCCGCCGACGCCGAGCGCGACCCGGACAAGCCGATGCCCGTCCACCCCGGCGCGATTCTGCTGCTCAGGCGTCCCACAACACCTTGAGCGCGGACGGTTTGCGGAAGACGAGCCCGCGGGGTGGTGGTGAGTCCGGGGAAAGCCGCAGACCCGGCAGTTTCAAGGCCGCTTCCACCGCCGCGAAGGCCTCCAGGCGGGTCAGGTGCATTCCCAGGCAGATGTGAGGACCGCTGGCGAAGGCGAGGTGCCGGCGCGCGTTGGGACGCCGTACGTCGAAGTCGTCGGGGCGCTCGAAAACGGCGGGGTCGCGACCGGCGCCGGCCAGCGAGACGGTGACCATGTCACCTTGCTTGATCGACACTCCGGCCAGGTCGACGTCGCGGGTGGCGTAGCGGTCGACGACTGCGGCTGCGGGCTCGAGGCGGAGGGATTCCTCCAGGGCGTTCGGGAGGAGCGAGGGATCGGCGAGGACGAGGTCGAGCTGGTCGCGATGGGTCAGCAGGTGCCAGAGCGCGTTGGTGATCATCCCCTCGGTGGTCTCGATGCCGCCGAACATCAGTACGGCGGCATTCGCCACCACGTCGTCGACGCCGAGGCCGGCCCGGGCCGCGGCGGCGACCAGGGAGTCCGAAGAGTCGATGCCTGAGGCAACGTGTTTGTGCAGCTCCGCAAAGGCCGCGGCGCCTTCCGGGGTGACTGGGCGCCCGGCGGACACACCCGACACCGAGTCGGAGATCGCGGTGTACCAGTCCAGCACCGTGGCGGCCGAGGCAGGCGGCAGGCCCAGGGAGTAGGCCACCACGGCGACGGACAACGGTCCGGCAAGAGCCGTCCGGAGGTCCGCCTGGCCCGGGCGAATGGCCGCGAGTAGGTCGTCCACCGTTTGCTGGACGGGCTCGGTGAAGCGGCGGCGGGTCTCGGCCAGACCGAAGGGGGACTCGAATGGATCGCGGTGGGCCTTGTGAGCGGCACCATCCAGCGAAAGCATCGAGGGCCCGACGACCTGGGCGGTGGAGAAACGTGGGTCGTCGACGGTGAAGGTCGAAGGATCCCGCAGTACGTCGAGGGCGAGCGCACGGCTGGTGACCACCCAGCTGCCCAGTGCGTCCACCCAACCGATCGGCCGGATCGCCGCCAGCGCCGGATGCGGATCCGTCTCGAGCTCCTCAAGGGTGACCACCGGACCACCCTAATTGGATGAGACCAGTAGCCTGGGTGGTATTGCTGAGACAGATTGGATCTCAACGACTCAGCGGGGCAGCGGGTTACGAATCCCGGAGCGACGCCATCTAGGGTGTGGCCATGTCTGAGAACCTGGTGCTGCTGCCTGCCGTCGATGTGGCGGATGGTCAGGCGGTCCGGCTGGTGCAGGGGGAGGCCGGGAGCGAGACGTCGTACGGCGATCCGCTGGCCGCGGCGATGGCCTGGCAGGAAGCCGGCGCGGAGTGGATCCACCTGGTCGACCTGGACGCGGCGTTCGGCCGCGGCTCCAACCGCGAGCTGCTCGCGGACGTCACCGGCAAGCTCGACGTCCAGGTGGAGCTGTCCGGCGGCATCCGCGACGACGACTCCCTCGAAGCAGCCCTGGCAACCGGGGCCCGCCGGGTCAACATCGGCACCGCCGCGCTCGAGGACCCCCAGTGGTGCGACCGGATCATCCAGCAGTACGGCGACCGCGTCGCGATCGGGCTCGACGTCCGCGGCCGGACCCTGGCGGCCCGCGGCTGGACGAAGGAAGGCGGCGACCTCTACGAGGTGCTCGAGCGGCTGGAAGCGGCCGGCTGCGAGCGGTACGTCGTCACCGACGTGACCAAGGACGGCATGCTCCAGGGCCCGAACCTGGACCTGTACCGCGATCTGTGCGCGCGCACCGACAAGCCGATCATCGCCTCCGGCGGCGTCTCCAGCCTGGAGGACCTGAGGGCACTGAGCACCCTGGTCCCCGAAGGCGTCGAGGGCGTCATCGTGGGTAAGGCTCTGTACGCCGGTGCGTTCACCCTGACCGAGGCACTCGAGCTCACGCGTGGAGGCGACAAGTGAGTCTGGCCGACAAGCTCAAGGACAAGAAGGTCCTGGTCACCGGCGTCACCGGCTTCGTCGGTGAGGCCCTGCTGCACCGGATCATCGGCGACCTGCCCGGTACGACGGTGGTCGCGATCATCCGGCCGAAGGGCTCGCTGACCGGCACCGCCCGGATGGCGCAGCTGCTGAAGAAGGACATCTTCAAGCCGTTCTACGGCGAGGGCACCGACCATGCCGACGCCGAGGCGCTCACCGCCGCCCGGATCGAGGTGATCGAGGGCGACCTGTCCGACGTACCGGAGCTGCCGAAGGATCTCGACATCGTCGTGCACTGCGCCGGCGACGTCAGCTTCGACCCGCCGATCCACGAGGCGTTCACGACCAACGTGCTCGGCACCAAGAGCCTGCTCGAGCGCATCGTCGAGACGGGCCGCGAGGTCCACTACGTGCACATCTCCACCGCCTACACCGCGGGCCGGCGCCGGGGCGCGATCCCCGAGGCACCGGTCGACCACAACGTCGACTGGCGGACCGAGGCCGAGGCCGGGATGGCGATGAAGGCCCGGGTCGAGGAGCAGTCCCGGTCGGCGCCGATGCTGGCGAAGTTCCGCAAGGAGGCCGAGAAGCTGCACCGGCGCGCCGGTCACCTGACCGCCGCGGCCGACACCGAGCGCCGCCGTACCGAATGGGTCGCGAAGAAGCTGGTCGAGACCGGCACCGAGCGGGCCCGCAGCCTCGGCTGGACCGACTGCTACACCTTCACCAAGGCCCTCGGCGAGCGCGTGGTCGAGGAGTTCTCGGCCAAGCTGCCGACCTCGATCGTCCGGCCCGCCATCATCGAGTCCGCCGTCCAGTCCCCGCACCCGGGCTGGATCGAGGGCTTCAAGATGGCCGAGCCGCTGATCCTGGCGTACGGCCGCGGCGAGCTGCCGGAGTTCCCGGCGTCGCCGGACTCCGTCATCGAGATCATCCCGGTCGACCACGTCGTCGGCGCGATCTGCGCGGTGATGGCGACCAAGCCGGAGCTGAGCAGGCCGGAGTACTACCACATCGGCTCCGGCGCCCGGAACCCGTTGACCTTCGAGCAGCTGTACGCCGGCGTCCGCGCGTACTTCTCCAAGCACCCCTTCGACCTGGGCGAGCGTGGCGCGGTCCGGCTGCCGGTGTGGAAGTTCCCCGGGGGCGACTCGGTCGAGAGCATGCTCCGGTACGGCGAACGCGCGCACAAGATCGCCGACAAGATCATCACCACCGTCCCTCGCGGCGAGCGGACCCGGAAGTACGCCCGTGAGCTGGACGTGCAGAAGCGCCGGCTCGACTTCCTCCGCCGCTACATGGACCTGTACTCCGAGTATGCCCAGGCGGAGCTGCAGTTCATCGACGACAACGTGCTGGCGCTGCACAACGCGCTCGAGGGTGACGACCGGGAGAAGTTCTGGTGCGACACCGCGGTCGTCGACTGGCAGCACTACCTGCAGGAAGTGCACTGCCCGAGCGTGACCGACTCGCTGCGGCGCCTGGACGTCGTACGGAAGAAGCGGAACAAGGCGCTGGCGGAGTCCGCCGGGCAGCTCAAGAAGGTCGAGCCTCAGCAGGACGTCGAGGTGATCGCGGCGTTCGACATGGACGGCACGTTGCTGTCCTCGAATGTGATCGAGACCTACCTGTGGATGCGGCTGCCCGAGCTGGACAGCCACCAGCGCATCGGCGAGATCGGCTCGATGCTGCGGAGACTGCCGAAGCTGATCTCGGCCGAGCGCAAGGACCGCGGCACGTTCCTGCGCACGATCTACCGCCGCTACGAAGGCGCCGATCTGGAACAGCTGAACCGCATCGTCGACGAACTGCTCGCCGAGCACGTGCTCGAGCGGTTGAGTGGTGACGCCGTACGACGGATTCGCGAGCACCGCGCGGCCGGTCACAAGACGATCCTGATCACCGGCGCGATCCGGCCGCTGACCCGGCCGCTCGAGCCGCTGTTCGACGAGATCATCGCGGCCGAGCTGGCCGTCGACGACCGCGGCCGGTGCACCGGGTTCCTGTCCGGGCCGCCGCTGGTCGGTGAGTCCCGGGCCGCGTGGATCAAGCACCGCGCCCGCGGCACCAACATCGACCTGTCCAAGTCCTACGCCTACGCCGACAGCCACTCGGATCTCCCGATGCTGCAGGCCGTCGGCAATCCGGTCGCGGTCTCTCCGGACGTGTCGCTGTTCCGGGCTGCCCGGGCCGCCCGCTGGCAGATCGTCGACTGGAAGACCCCGTCCACCTCGTCCCGACTGGAGCTACCTGGGGTGAACGCCCGATGATGCTCGCTCTCGAGATGTACCGGTCGCCGGCCAAGTACCTGGCCGCCAAGGCGGTCGGCGGCCGGATCCCCGGCATCCTGACCGGCCCGGCCGCGCCACTGCGCCTGGTCACCATCAACGAGCCGAAGGCCGAGCGCGAGGGCTGGGCGCGGATCCGCCCGATCCTGTCCGGCATCTGCGGTTCCGACCTCGGCATGGTCACCGGCTCGACCAAGCTGTACTTCTCCGCGATGGTGTCGATGCCGTTCGTCCCGGGTCACGAGATAGTCGGCGAATTGCTCGACGATTGCGAGGACCTGCCCAAGGGCACCCGCGTGGTGATGGACTCTGTCCTCACCTGCGCGGCTCGCGGCGTCGAGCCCTGCGAGGGCTGTGCTTCCGGCAACACCAACCGGTGCGACCGGATCACCGTCGGCCACGTGGCGCCGGGTCTGCAGACCGGGTTCTGCCAGGACACCGGTGGCGGCTGGGGCAACGTGATGGTCGCGCACCGCAGCCAGTTGTACGCCGTACCGGACGGGATGTCCGACGAGCGCGCCGTACTGACCGAGCCGCTGGCCTGCGCTGTGCACACCGCGCTTCGGGCGAAGGTTCAGCCGGGCCAGTCGATCCTGGTCAGCGGCGCCGGCGCGGTCGGGTTGTTCGCGACCCTCGCGCTGCGCGAGCTGACCCAGGCCGGCCGGATCACGGTCGTCGCCAAGCACGCCAAGCAGCGCGAACTCGCCCGGGCCTTCGGCGCCAGCGACGTGGTCGCTCCGGACGAGGTGTTCCGCGGCGTACGACGCTCGACCGGTGCCTTCCGGCTGAAGCCCGAGATGGCGAAGGAGTTCCTGCTCGGCGGTGTCGACATCGCCGTGGACGCGGTCGGCAGCAAGGACTCGATCGACACTGTGTTGCGGGTGACCAAGGCCGGCGGCCGGGTCGTGCTGTCCGGGATGCCTGCGGCTGGGTCTGACCTGTCGCCGGTGTGGTTCCGGGAGCTGGAGCTGACCGGCAGCTACGCGTCCGCCCGGCAGGAGCCGAACGAGCAGCCCGCTTTCGAGACCGCGCTGGAGCTGGCCGCCAAGGCTCCGCTGGACGGGATCGTCGGTGCGCGTTACCCGCTGTACCGCTGGCGCGAGGCGATCGACCACGCGCATTCGGCCGGCCGGCTCGGCACGGTCAAGGTCGCATTTGATGTGAGGGCCTCATGAGGGCGCTGAACGACGTACGACGAGAGAGGTTCTGACATGTCTCGGCCAGGTTTTGTGCTTGAGGTGGACGACCGGACCCCGCCGCTGATCGTGCACTCGGGTGAGGGCTTCCTGCTGGAGCGCTTCCCGCTCGGCACCCGGGTGGTGTACCCGCCGGAGGCGCTGCCGCCGGTGCGGGACGTCGAGGAGGCGATCCAGAACGCGCTGCTGAACCCGATCGACTCCGAGCCGCTGCCGGAGCTGCTCACCGCCGGGATGCGGCTGACGATCGCGTTCGACGACATCTCGCTGCCGCTGCCGCCGATGAAGAAGCCGGACATCCGGCAGCGGATCATCGAGGCGGTGCTGACGATGGCCGCCGACGCGGGGGTCGACGACGTCGAGATCATCTCGGCGAACGCGCTGCACCGCCGGCTCACCCCGAACGAGTTGCGCGACATCGTCGGTGAGCGGGTGTTCCGCTCGTTCTTCCCCGACGGCAAGCTCTACAACTTCGACGCCGAGGACCGCGACAACCTGACCCACCTGGGCCAGACCCGGCACGGCGAGGACGTGGAGATCTCCAAGCGGGCGGCCGAGTCCGACCTGCTCGTCTACGTGAACGTGAACCTGGTGGCGATGGACGGCGGCCACAAGTCGACGTCGATCGGGCTGGCGTCGTACAAGTCGCTGAAGCACCACCACAACAGCCACACGATGATCCACTCGCGGTCGTTCATGGACCACAAGGCGTCGAAGATGCACCACTCCGCCTGGCGGATGGGCGAGGTGCTGACCCAGCACGTCAAGGTCTTCCAGATCGAGACGACGCTGAACAACAACGTATTCGGCGGGCCGCTGGAGTTCCTGCAGAAGCGCGAGTGGGAGTGGTCGCTCAAGGACCAGGCCTCGATGCTGGCCACCAAGCGCGGTCTGGCGGCGGCGCCGGCCAAGCTGCGGCACAAGATCTTCACCGACGTCCGGGCGAGCTACGAGCTGACCGGAGTGAACGCCGGCGCGATCGAGCCGGTACACGAGAAGACGCTGGAGGTCGTGCACCGCCAGCACCTGGTCGAGGTGCAGGGCCAGTCCGACGTCGGCATCATCGGCGTGCCGTACCTCGGCCCCTACAACGTGAACTCGGTGATGAACCCGATCCTGGCCGCCTGCATGGGGCTGGGTTACCACTTCAACGCGTACCGGGGGAACCCCATCGTCCGCAAGGACGGCGCGGTCATCCTCTACCACCCGGTGCCGTACGAGTTCAGCCAGCTGCACCACCCGTCGTACGTCGACTTCTTCGAAGAGGTGCTGTCGGAGTCGACCGATCCGGCCACGATCGAGGCGAAGTTCGAGAAGCAGTACGCCGAGGACCCGTGGTACATCCACCTGTACCGGACGTCGTACGCCTACCACGGCGTGCACCCGTTCTACATGTGGTACTGGATCTCCCACGCGCTGGACCACTGCGGCGACATCGTCTGGGTCGGCGCGAACCGCAAGACGGTCGAGCGGATGGGCTTCCGGTCCGCGTCGACGCTGCAGGATGCGCTGGAGATGGTCAGCCACTCGGTCGGCCGGTCGCCGTCGATCACGTATCTGCACAACCCGCCGCACCTGCTCGCGGACGTGCGCTGATGGGTACCAGCCTGGTGAAGTTCAGCCGCGACACCGCGCGCGACGTCAAGCAGGTCGCGCGCGGGTGGCGCTGGGGCCGGCGTCCGCAGGTGCCGCGGTCGGCCGAGCCGTACGTGATCCCGAAGGAGACCTCGGTCTTCCCGACGAAGTGGGCCCGGACTCCGGCGGCGATCGCCGTACGGGAGGTGCTGCAGAAGGGGGCGCTGAACTCGGTACTGCGGTGGGAGGTCAACCCGCAGGTGAGCGGGCTGGACTCGCTGCTCAAGGTCAACGGCCCGGCGCTGATCGTGGCGAACCACTCGTCGCACCTGGACACCCCGCTGGTGCTCTGCACGCTGCCCGACGCGATGCGCCGGAAGACGGCGGTGGCGGCCGCGGCGGACTACTTCTTCGACACCTGGTGGCGGGCGACGGCGTCGGCGATCGTGTTCAACACGTTCCCGATCGAGCGTCGTGGCGGCAAGCTCAGCTCGACGCCGGGCGACCTGCTCGCGGACGGCTGGAACGTGGTCGTCTTCCCGGAGGGCACCCGGTCGCCGGACGGGTGGATGGAACGGTTCCGGATGGGCGCGGCGTACCTGGCCGTCGAGCACGGCGTGCCGGTGATCCCGGTCGGCATCAAGGGCTCGTTCGCCGCGATGCCGCGCGGTCGCGGCTGGCCGATCCCGGGTCGTCCGACCGTCGCAGTCCGGTACGGCGATCCGCTGCGCCCGGCCGAGGGGGACAGCGCCCGCGACTTCGCGCCCAAGATCTCGGCCGCGGTGTCCGCGCTCCTCGACGAGGAGTCCACCACCTGGTGGGAGGCCCGCCGCCGCGTCGCCGCCGGCACGTCGCCGTCCCAGTCGGGCCCGGACGCCGCCCGCTGGCGCCGCGTCTGGGAATCCACCGCCCCGATCAAGCCCGCCGGCACCAAACGCCGCGCCTGGAAGTAGCTGACATCGCGGGTGTTTCCCCGGACGCAAGCTGTTCGTGAAGTGCCCGCGATGGACGGCTGGACGGATTGCCGGCCTGGAGTAGGTACCCTGACCGCGTGACTCTTGCCGTGCGTGTGATCCCCTGTCTGGACGTCGATGCCGGGCGGGTGGTCAAGGGTGTCAACTTCACCGACCTGCGCGATGCCGGAGATCCGGTCGAGATGGCCAAGGTGTACGACGCGGAGGGGGCCGACGAGCTCACCTTCCTCGACATCACCGCCTCCTCGGGCTCCCGCGAGACGACGTACGAGGTGGTTGGGCGGACCGCTGAGCAGGTGTTCATCCCGCTCACTGTCGGTGGCGGCGTCCGCGAGGCGACGGACGTGGACCGGCTGCTGCGGGCCGGCGCGGACAAGGTCGGCATCAACACCGGCGCGATCGCCCGGCCCGAGGTGATTCGCGAGATCGCGCAGCGGTTCGGCAACCAGGTCCTGGTGCTGTCCCTCGACGTACGACGCTCCGCGGACCAGCCGAGCGGGTTCGAGGTCACCACCCACGGCGGGCGCAAGTCGGCCGGGCTGGACGCGATCGAGTGGGCCCAGCGCGGTTGTGAGCTCGGTGCGGGGGAGATTCTGCTGAACTCGATGGACGCCGACGGGACCCGGCAGGGCTTCGACCTGGAGCTGATCCGGGCGGTCCGCGCGGTGGTCGACGTACCGCTGATCGCCAGCGGGGGAGCGGGCGCGCCGGAGCACTTCCCGCCCGCGGTCGAGGCCGGAGCGGACGCCGTCCTGGCCGCGAGCGTGTTCCACTTCGGCGACTTCAGGATCGCGGACGTGAAGAAGGCGCTGCGCGACGCGGGGATCGTGGTCCGGTGAGCTCGACGGTGGAGCGGTCCGAGCAGAGCGAGCGCCTCGTCGCCGACATCGAGCAGCAACTGTCGGCCCTGTTCCGGCGGTCCCGGTCGGCGTCGCTGCGGCTCGCGCGCCGGGTCCACCCGGAGATGGACGCGGCGGGCTACGCGCTGATCTCCCAGATCGAGCCCGGTACGGCGAGTGGCGGCGTACGAGCGTCAGATGTGGCCCAGGCGCTCGGCCTGGACAAGTCGACCGTCAGCCGCGGCATCACCCAACTGGAGAACCTCGGCCTGATCGAGCGCGTCGGCGACCCGGACGACGGCCGCGCCCGGCTGCTCCGCCTCACCACGGTCGGCGCCGAACGCTTCGACGCGATGCGAGCCCAGCGCCAGACCGAATTCCGCGCCATCCTGGACCGCTGGAGTCCGGCCGATCTCGGCGACCTCGGCCGCCTGCTCGCCCGCCTCAACGACGACCTGGGCTGACGCTGCCTTCGCGGTCGTTGCCGAGGTCTTGCCACTGCGCCCAGGTGAGGTCGGCGTCGTTCCAGGAGAAGTGCGGCTCGTCGCGGGACTGCAGGTAGTAGGTGTTGCTCTCGAAGCGGTTGGTGTAGACAACCGGGTCTCCGGTGTCCTGAACAGCACCGGTGGTTTGACCCTCCGACATGACGACGCGGTTGTCGTGGACCCACACGTTGCGGACCATGTGCGGTCCGTGCGGTGCCGGCGTCTCGTCAGCGCGGTTGCCGCTGTCGATGAGCGCGATGCCGTTGGCGTTGCCGCTGACGACGTTGCCGGTGACCTCGATCAGGCCGATCCCGCCAGACGACTGGATCTGGATGCCGGCCTCCCACGCCCACCCCTTGTGCCGGCGGCCGTTGCCGGAGATGTCGTTGTCCCGGATGGTGGCGTCGTAGCTGAGCTCGTGCTGGATCCCCGCGCCCCAGTTGCCGGTGATCTTGTTCGATGAGTACTCCGTCCGGATGTTGCCGCCGTCGGTCCACAACCCCGGCCCCAGGTTGTCGTGTACGTAGTTGTGAGTGACTTTGTGACGGTCGGTGAGCCAGCTCTTGCTGCCACCCGCCTCCCACTCCGGCGAGTAGCCGGCCACACCGTTGAACGAGATCTCGTTGCCACTGACAACCGAGCCGTTGCCCCAGGCCCCGAAACCCAGCTGGCCCTGGTGGTGGATGAAGTTGGCCGTGACCACGGCATCGTCGGCGAGACCGAGGCCGGCGCCATGGTTGAACCGCACCTCGTTGTGCTCGATGCGCCAGCCGGAGCCGACCCGATGAGGCGTCTGCTGCCGGCTTTCGACTGCTGCGGTCTGGGCCTCGTTGGCTGCTTGCTCGAGGACGAGGTTTTGCGACGGTGACGTCATCGACCGGATCAGGCTGGGTGCGACCGCCTGCTCGACCGAGTGGCGTCCGGGATCCTCGCCGATCATGATCGTGTTGGTGCGGTAGTCGGCGTAGACACTGCCGCTGACCACCGCGGCCGGGGAGTCGACCCGGGTCAGCCGCCGTTTGTCGACGAAGACATCTTCGGCGTACGCGCAGGTCGGCACCTCCTCCAGGCACTCGCCATGCACGCCGGGCGCGCCGGGCAGGAAGCCCTTCGTCGACCACACCCGACCCTCGTGTCGCCAGCCGGTCAGCACCTTCGATCCACTGACAATGGCCCCTCGGTGACCGATGAACGCGTCGCCTTCCTTCGGCCGTAGCGGTTCCTCCAGCCGGTAGATCCCGGGAGAGAAGCAGTACGTCGTACCGGCCGGATGCGCAGCGATGATCGGCTAGAGATCGTCGGACGGCCTGAGCGTAACGCCGTCACAGGATCTCGGGACGGGTCCGACCGGGCCGGTGAGGCCGGCGCCGCTCGGTGGAGAAGGGGCGGATCGCTCGCGCAGCCGGCGGACGAACCTCGGGCCGCCGGCTTCGCGCCGGTAGACGTACCCTGCGACGCCGGACTCGACCTGGTCCAGCCGCTCGAGCATGGTGAGGTGATCCTGAACCGACTCACCGGACCCGAGTACGACGATCGCGGCGTCGGAATCGTTCACCAGCTCGACCGCGTTCGCCACGCTGAGCAGGGGAGGGCTGTCGATCAGGACGAGATCGAAGCAGGCCTTCGCCTCGGCGATCACCTTGTCCACCGCCTCCGCATACGCCATGCCGGTGGTCGGTTTCGTCTGGGTGGTGCCGGCGCGCAGGACGCTCACGTCCGCGTTGAGCGGGCTGGGCTCGACAGCGGGTCGACGGCCATCGGCAGCGGACTCTTGGGGCCGGTCAGCATCCGGTTCCGCCCCGGTGGCGGGATGTCGCCCATGAGTGGTGCGTCGTAGATGGCGACCGGATCGAGCACCGCCCCCGTTGCAGAGCCCCCTTTACGGCGATGATAGCTGGTTGTGGTCAAGGTCACCCATTGTCACCACATCCTCGCGATCCGGATATATGGTTGCAGAAGCCAACTAATGACGCATATAGTTGGGTTATGCAACTAGCTCAGCATCCCTCTGTCCCGGGGGTCGAGCGGGATACGCCGGTCCAGGAAGTGCTCGAGGGGATCAGTTCCCTGATCCGGGCCGTGCGTTGTGTCGAGCACCGGCAGCTGATGCCGAACAGTGGCCTGCGACGGTCTGACGCCAGCGTTCTCAAGGTCCTGCTGAGGGACGGCGAGCAACGCGGCGGCGAGCTGGCCGCCAAACTGGGAGTCGACGCGTCGGTGGTGAGCCGGCAGCTGACCGCGCTGGAGGCCGACGGACTGGTGAGCCGTCGGCCGGATCCGGCGGATGCCCGGGTAGGGCTGGTCAGCCTGGCGCCCAAGGGCCGGGCCGAGCTGGAGGCCCTTTATGCGTCCTACACCAAGGAGCTTCGTACCGCCTTGTCGGATCTCGATGACGACGCGCTGCTCGCGGTGGCCGACACCATGCAGCGGATCGCGCACGCCATGACCGATGTCAACAAGGCCGTGAGGCGCCCCCAACTTTCTGGAGACCGATGACTGTCACCGAGACCCGGCCGCAGACGCCCGCCGCGCCGGAACTCACCCACCGCGAAATCCTCGAGATCCTGGTCGGCCTGCTCGCCGCGTTGTTCACCGCGATGCTGAGCTCGACGATCGTCAGCAATGCCCTGCCGACGATCATCGCCAGCCTCGAAGGCTCCCAGACGCAGTACACCTGGGTGCTGACCGCGAGCCTGCTCGCGACCACGGTGTCGACCCCGATCTGGGGCAAGCTCGCCGACCTGATCAGCAAGAAGCTGCTGGTGCAGCTGGCGATCTCGCTGTTCGTGGTCGGCTCCGCGCTGGCCGGCATGGCCCACAACGTCCCGTTCCTGATCGGTGCCCGTGTTCTGCAGGGCCTGGCGATGGGCGGTCTGATGGCGCTCGCCCAGGCGATCATCGGTGCGGCGATCCCGCCTCGCGACCGCGGCCGGTACTCCGGCTACATGGGTGCCGTGATGGCGGTTGCGACGGTGAGCGGTCCGCTGATCGGTGGAGTCATCGTCGACACGTCTTGGCTCGGCTGGCGCTGGTGTTTCTACGTCTGTGTGCCGCTTGCTGTCATCAGTCTCGTCGTACTGCAGAAGTACTTGCATCTGCCGGTGTTCAAGCGTGAGGTCAAGCTCGACTACCTCGGTGCGATTCTGATCGCGGGTGCGGCCAGCCTGCCGCTGATCTGGGTGACCTTCGCCGGTCACGACTTCGCGTGGGTGTCCTGGGAGTCGGCGCTGTTCGTTGGTGGCACCGTGGTCCTCGGTCTTCTCGCCGTACTGGTGGAGAACCGGGCCGCGGAGCCGCTGGTTCCGTTGAAGGTCGTTCGGGAGCGGACCACCGCGCTGGCGATCGTCGCCAGCCTCGCGGTCGGGGTCGCGTTGTTCGGCAGTGCGTTGTTCCTTGGTCAGTACTTCCAGGTGGCTCGCGGGTACAGCCCGACCGAGGCCGGGTTGCTGACCATTCCGATGATGCTGGGCTCGTTCCTCGGGTCGGTCGGGTCCGGGCAGCTGATCAGCCGGTTCGGCAAGTGGAAGCGGTACCTGGTTGCCGGCGGCATCCTTCTGGTCGGCGGTCTGGTGGTGCTCGGCACGATCGACCACACCACGCCGTACTGGTACGTCGGTCTCGGCATGCTCGCGATGGGGCTGGGCATGGGGATGACGATGCAGAACCTGGTGCTCGCCGTACAGAACACCGTCGACGTTTCGCAGATCGGTGCGTCGAGTGCGACGGTCTCGTTCTTCCGCAGCCTGGGTGGTGCGGTTGGTGTGTCGGCGCTTGGCGCGGTCCTCGCGGCTCGGGTGAAGGACCTCATCGTCGCTGGTGTGCTCGCTGGTCCCGGTGGTGCTGAGGCGGCTCGGAGGCTGAATGAGGGCGGATCTACGAGTCTGCTGGATGTCGGTCACTTGCCGCCGCAGTTGGCTGCGCTGGTACGGCAGTCGTACGGCGATGCGACCGGGCGGATCTTCCTGATCGCGGCAGCGTGTGCTGTCGTCAGCCTGGTGGCCGTGCTCTTCATCAAGGAAGTCCCGCTCCGGCGTACGGTCGCAAAGGTCGATGATTAGAGCTCTGGTGGCTTGAGGCCGGTCAGTTCGCGGGTGTGGATGATGGGGGAGCGCAGCAGCCACAGTACGGCGAACAGGCCGCCGACCGCGGAGATGAGCAGGGTTTCGCGGACGCCGATCCAGGTGCCGAGGAAGCCGCCGACGATCGCACCGAGCGGGCGGACGCCGTAGTTGATGCTGCTGAACGCACCCGCGACCCGGCTGCGCATGTGGTCGTGGGTGACGGCAGCCTGCAGTGAGTTCAGCGGTACGTCGAAGCACATCACCGCGAAGCCGGCGACGAACTCGGCCCCGGCGAGCGCGGCGGCGCGCGCCCAGGTCGGGCCGCCGGCGAACGCGGCGATCGCGACCGAGCCGGGGAAGATGACCGAGCTGATCGCGATCAGCCGCCCGGCGCCGAGGAGCCGAGTCAGCGGGGAGGCGGCGAGTGCGCCGAGGAGACTGCCGGAGGCGCCGATGCCGAAGGCGAGACCGATCGTGCCCGCGGACAGTTCGAGGTTGCGGCTGGCGAAGAGGACGAGCAGCGCCATGCTGATCAGGTTGAAGAAGTTGACCGTCGTCGCGCAGCCGAGGCTGCCGCGGAGATACGGGTGGCGCAGTAGGTAGCGCATCCCGGCGCGGGCTCTTTGGAGGAACGGCTCGGGTGACTCGTCGTGCTCGCCGGGCTCGGTCTTCAGGCGGCTGAGCTGGAAAGCGGAGAACAGGAACGACAACGCGTCCACGACGATCGCGATCGGCGCGGTCAGCCATTGGATCAGCAGGCCGCCGATGCTCGGGCCGGCCATGAACGAGATCGACCTGGTCGCTGAGAGCTTGCTGTTGGCCTCGAGGTATTGGTCCTGCTCGACCAGCCGGACGAAGAACGACACGTAGGCGGTGATGAAGACGACGTGCGCCGTACCGGCCAGGATCGCGATCGCGTAGAGCTGACCGAGCGTGAGGACGTCCAGCCAGTACGCCGCCGGCAGAGTGAGCAGCAGGATCGTCCGGGCGAGGTCGGCGGCGATCATCAGCGGGCGTTTGTCCCGGCGCTGGTCGACCCAGGAACCGATGAACAGGCTGATGATGTTCGGCAGCCAGACGGCGGCGGTCAGGAAGCCGACCTGACTCGGTGAGGCGTCGAGCATGGTGACGGCGATCAGCGGCAGCGCGAGTTCGGTGATCCGGTCGCCGAACTCGGACACGCCTTGCGCCGACCAGAAGGTCCGGAACTGCCGGTCCCGCCAGAGGCTGGTTGCGGAAACTGTGCTCACGGTGTGGTTCCCCCCAAGATTAACTCGGTTAATTGATTGACTTGGTCAGTTGGTTGCTTCAGGCAAAGAGATGCGGAGGTAGCGGACGGCGCGGGCCGTCGGTGGCGCGCCTTCCTCGCCGCGTTGGACATACGGCGTGAGGACTTGCTCGATCGCGGCCTCGATCGCCTCGGCCTCTTCGGGGGTGAGGACCAGTCGCGTGTTCGCGGAGCCGGCCAGGCGGCTCCACTCGGCATCCAGCTCGGGCTCGGTCTCGGCGAGCCACTGCTGTGCAGCTTCGAGGGCCTGGTTCATCATCTCGGCGCGCAGCAGTCGGCCGGCTTCAACGCCCTCGGGGGTGTCCGGCATCTCGTACCGGAACCCCCGCGCCACCGCCTTCCACCAGCGCTGCCGCTTGTCCGCCCCCGGGGGCTGCTCGTCGATCACCAGCCCGAACTGGGCCAGATGCCGCAGATGCCAGCTGGTCACCGACGGCGAGGCCCCGACGTGCTCGGACAGCTGGGTCGCCGTCGCCGGTCCGTTCTTCTGCAACCAGCTGAGGGCGGCCAGCCGGACGGGGTGAGCCAGCGCCCGCATGGCTTGCGGGTCGGTGATCTCGAAGTCGCCGTACGGATTTGTGAGAGACATGTTTCGAGAGTAATCTCTCAGATCTCGGAAGGGCAACCCCTGAGATGCTTGAGATTCGGTGGAACCGGGTGGGGTGCTGGCGCGTGTTAGCCGTGTGACCGACGGTGGGGGTGTGGACGTGCAGGATGATCCGGCGGCGGAGATGGCAGCGCTGTACCGGCGGACCTGGCCGCGGTTGATCGGCGTACTGGTGTCCATCGGGGGCTCGCGCGCGGACGCCGAGGAGGTCGCGCAGGACGCGTACGTGAAGCTGCTCGGCCGCTGGGACTCGATCCGGCGGTACGACGACCCGGAGGCCTGGGTGCGGGCGGTCGCCGTACGGACGCTCGTCAGCCGGTTGCGCCGGCAGCAGGTGGCTCGGCGTGCGCTGGCCAAGCTGACCGGTCGGCCTGCCGTAGTCCGCGGGCCGGACGGTGATGCATTGGACGTGGCTGCGGCGCTTGCACGGATCACTCCGGCGCAGCGGGCGGTCGTCGTACTGCATCACGTGATGGATCTGCCGGTCGAGCAGATCGCCGAGGAACTGCAACTGCCACCCGGCACGGTGAAATCGCGGCTGGCTCGGGCGCGTCAGGCGCTGGCGCCGCTGCTCGCCGTCAAGGAAGAGGTTCGTGATCATGCGTGAGCTGCCGACCGACCTGCTGGTCGAGTACGTCGACGAGCGGACGCCGGAGGAGGCGCCGCCGTTCTCGGAAGTCGAGCTTGTCGCTCGGTCGCGTCGTCGGCGTCGACACGTGCTGACGGCTGCGGCCGCGATGGTTGCGGTCGCTGGGGTGGCGGTTGTGTCGATCGACCGTCCGCGAGCCGAGGAGCCGGTCGCGCCTCAGGTGACGACGACCGCTACGCCGGGGCATCTGGATGACGGGCCGCCGCCGGCTCAGTTCAGGAACGGTACGACGCTGATGGTGCTGCGGGGAGAGATATTGGTGTCTTCGGTGCGGGTGGATCCGGGGCGGTCGTCGGTGCTTGTTGTTGAGGTGCCGAGCGATCCGTATGTCGCTGAGGCTTGTGTGCCGCAGACCGTCGTACGGATCCTGTCCCAGGATGCCGGCAGTGTGCGCATCGCGGCGTACCGGTACTCGGTCGCGCCCGACTCCACCTCGAACCGCCAATGCGTCAAGCCGGGCACCGACCCCACCGCCGTCTACCTCGACCTTCGTTCCCCACTCGCCGACCGCGTCGTCTATGCCGGCAGCTCCGGCACACGGGTGGTCCTGAACTGACGCCCGCCGGGGTGGACCGCGACCGCCCCGGCGGGCGTCGTCCGCTGGTGGTGCCGTCTGTCTGTTGGGTGCGGGTTTGTCTCGCGCTTAGACGGAGGTGATTGTCCGCGGGCTTCGCTGCGTGATGGTGCTAGTCGGGGTGGCGGGTGTCAAGGGCGCCTCCTTCGTCGGCGTCGCTGCGCGATCTTCGACCCTTGACCCCCACCACCCCGACCAGGGAAGGACGCAGCTATGCGGAGCGCGCGGGGAGGTGTAGCCCGGGGCCGGGGGTGGTTGGGTCTAGCTGCAGCCGATGGGTGTCGCCGGGACGGCTGGCACACCATCGCGGGGCCTGACACAGGACATAGCGTGTGGCCGGCCCCTGGTTCCTGTGTCGGGCCGGACCTCGGACACCTTGCCGGGACCTCGGACATCTGGCCAGGTGTTCCAGGTCCCCGGAGGGTGTCCGCAGTCCTCGCTCAAGCCCTGGGATCCCGGCATCCGGACAAACTCGACCACATCCCGGGCACAGAGGTTGATTCGCCGGCTCGATAGCGGGTTGTTTGATCGATAGCGCTCAATAGGCCGCTAGTCGTCATATAGGCCGCTATCGAGGAGGGGCTAGAGGGGGAGAGGGCGGCGGTAGATGTCGCTGGTCAGGTCTGGGCGCATGCCTACGGCGGTGTAGAGGGCTAGAGCGGGGGTGGGGTTGCTGGTGTCTACGTGGAGGATGGTGCCGGAGCGGCCGGCGGTGGCGTCGGTGGCGAAGGTGTGGTGGAGGAGGAACTTGGCCAGGCCTTTGCCGCGGGCTGCTGGGATGACGGCCAGGCGGCCGATGTAGCCGCAGTTGTCGGTGGTGCGGAAGTTGTCGTTGCATTCGGCAACGGCTACGGGGCGACCGTCGAGTTCGACGGTGGTGAGCTGGGACCAGTCGAAGGTCGAGCGGGATTCGCGCGAGGCGGCCCATTCGTCGTACGGGCGAGGATCGGCGCCGGGCTGGGTTGCGAAGGCTTCTACCAGTACGGCGTGGGCGGCGCGGCGGGTGGCATCGTCGAAGGCTCCTTGCTTGACGACGGCGCCTGCGGGGACTGCCGGTGGTTCGATGGGGCCGGTGAAGTTGATCCGCATGCGGTGGACCGAGGTGGCGATGGTGAAGCCGTGCGCGGCGGCGATGCCGGACATGAACTGGTCTTGCCTGATCACGCCGAGGCTCAGGACGACCTCTGATTGATGGGCGTGCCGGCCTATTCCCGTGGCGCGCTGGATCGCGTGGTCCAGCAGTGAGTTGGCCACTGTGGGGACCTCGGTGAGGACCTCGAGGTTGACGCGCGAACCGTCGCTGTTCGCGGCGGCGGTGGCGGAGCCTAGGAACTCGCCGGCGGGGTCGGTGACGATCCAGCCGTCGGTGGCGGGGTTGAAACCGGGGTCCCGCAGGTAGTTCGCGACGTCCTCGGGGCTGTGCTTCGGGAAGCCGAGCAGTGCGGTCGTGTAGGCGGCGCTCCGGTCGGCGATCAGCGGAGCGTCGTCCACGCTCATCGGGCGAACGGTGAACGTCACAGCAGCTCCAGGCGCCAGACGAGCCAGCCGTCGGTCGACGGCTCGAAGCTCGGCTCGGTGAGCGCGTTGATCATGTCGTCGAGGGTGAAGTCGGCGAAGCCGACCACTCCGGTGTTGTAGGCGGCGGCGAGCGCGAAGACCGCCTCGGCGTCCTCCTTGGCCGGTGGGCGGACGGTGTAGGAGTCCGGAAGTACGGCGGTCATTCACACATCGTGGTGAACGACCGCCGCACTGTCTAACGCATTAACAGGCCTTGTCCCACTCGAGGTCACACGCGTCTTCGACCTGGGTGTTCCGCTGCAGCGTGGTCGCGGCTTGGCCGGGAGACGAGGCCAGCGTGACGCCGACCGCGTCCTCGATGGAGCGAGGGCTGACCAGGTAGTTGTTGCTGATCATCGAGAACACCAACTTGCGGCCGTCCGCCGCGGTGACGTAGCCGGACAGCGACGTCACGCCGGTCAGCGAGCCGGTCTTGCCGTGCAGATTGTTGGCAGCGGGGGTGTTGCGCATCCGGCTGCGCAAGGTGCCGCCGGTGAAGCGGTCTGGATTGCCGGCGATGGGGAGAGCGTCGTACCACTGCTGCCACCACGGTTCCTTCTGTACGGCGATCAGTAGGTCGGTGATGCTGTCGGCGGTCACGTTCACCTTGCGGGACAGGCCGGAGCCGTCGGACAAGCGCAGTGCGCTGGTGTCGACACCGACGCTCTTCGCGTAGTCGGTGACGACGTCGAGCCCGGCGGACCAGCTGCCCTCGGCCTCTGCGACCGCGCCCATCGCTTTCACGAGGTGCTCGGCGTGCATGTTGTTGGACAGCTTGAGGAACGGGTTCATCAGTTCGCCAACCGTCATCGACTCGTCCCGCGCGAGCAGGCGAGCTGTCGCGGGGGAACCCGCGTTGCGAATCTGGCCGGAGACCTTGATGCCCTGGGCGGCGAGTGCGCGCTTGAAGACGTCGGCCGCGTAGAGCTCCGGCTCCCACACCGTCACCCATTCCTGGCCGACCGTCGCACCGAGCGGGACCGAGCCGGTGACCCGGACGATGTTCGTGCCGTGGTCGCGCTCGATGCTCAAGGTGTTGGCGGAGCCGGCTGCGCCGGTGGTCGCCGTACTGACGAGCTTGAGTACGTCGTTCGCCGGGACCAGGCTCAGCTTGACCGGTGCTCCGACCGACGCGCCCGGGAGGCTTTCGACGATCGCCGTACCGGAGTCGTAGTCGGTGTTCGGCGCGAGGGTGAGGGCGGCGATCTGGGCCGAGTAGTAGAACGGCTCGTCGTCCCAGGCCCAGCTGTCGCCGAGGCGGACGTGGTCGAAGTACGTATCGTCTGCGATCAGATTGCCGACAATCCGACGTACGCCGGATTGGGCGAGCTGCTTGGCCAGTCCGGAGTAGTCGGACTCGAGCGCGGTCGGGTCGCCGTAACCCTTCAGATAAAGGTCTCCGAGCAACTGGCCGCTGTAGACCGGACCGGTCGCGAGGACGTCGGTGTGGAAGCGGTACGACGGGCCGAGGACGTGCATCGCGGCGGTCGAGGAGAAGAGCTTGGTGTTGGAGGCGGGCAGCATCCGCTGGCCGCCATTCCGGTCGTACAACGTCTCGCCGGTCGTCGCGTCGCGGACTACGAGCGCGACCTGTGAGCCGACGTACCGGCTGTCGTTGAGCAGCGTGTCCAGCTGCGTCTGCAGAGGTGTTGCCTGTACGGCGGTGGGCGCCGTACCCGACTGATTCATCACTCCGCCGAACGCCGCCGCGAGCACAGCCACCCCGGCGATCACCCCGCGCCCCGACACTCTCGGTAAATACCTCACGAGAACTCCCCTCAACCCAGGCGGAAACCAACTAGCGGGAGTCTCCACCCCGAAGCGTCCCGGGTCCAGTGATCACGCAAAAGGCGGGAGTTTGCCGAGCTCTGGTCATTAAGGTGAATCGATGGAAAAGTTCGGTCCCCAGGTATCCGCCCCACCTGAGGAGTCCCCACTGCGACGACTTCTGACAGCTCTCCTCGTAGTGCTCGGTCTTTCCGCACTTCTGTCACCGCCGGTGCACGCAGTCGCCACTGCGGCGGTGTTCCCGGGCGAGATCATCGGGGAGGACTTTCCGGATCCGGATGTGTTTCAGCAGAACGGGACGTGGTACGCGTACTCGACGAACAACGGTCGCGGGCATGTCCCGGTCGCGACGGCGGCGAGTGCGAACGGGCCGTGGACGATTCGTGGTGACGCGATGCCTGGCGGGCCGTCGGCCGGCTGGGCACAGCCCGGCCGCACCTGGGCGCCGGACGTCTACCCGAACCCGGACGGCTCCTACACCCTCACCTACACCGCCTGGCACACGTCGTCCGGCCGGCAATGTATCGGCGTCGCCACGGCGACCTCACCGCTCGGGCCGTTCACCCCGGTCGGGAGCCAGCCGCTGATCTGCCCGCTCGACCTCGGCGGCGCGATCGGCGCGAACACCTTCGTGGCGAACGACGGCACCCGCTACCTGGTCTGGAAGAACGACGGCAACGCGATCGGCCAGCCGTCGACCCTCTGGCTCACGCGTACGGCGAACAACGGCACCACGCTGGTCGGCGGCAACAGCGCGCTACTCACGTCGAGCGGAGTCATCGAGGCGCCGGATCTCGTCCAGCGCGGGAGTCAGTTCGTGCTGTTCTTCTCTGGCGGCGGATACACCGACTGCAACTACCTGACGTCGTACGCGACCGCGCCGAGTCTCAGCGGGCCATGGACGACCGCTTTCCGGCCTCTGATGACAACCCAAAGCTTCGACAACCGCATCTGCGGGCCCGGTGGTGCGAACTTCGTGGGCGACAAGGTGTTCGTCCACGGGTGGGTGAACGGCTCGCGTCACCTGTACGTCGCGGATGTCGGCTGGGCCAACGACTACCCGGTGGTCCGAGGCAGCCGGGTCCGGTACGAGGCGGAGCGCGGCACGCTCAACCACTGCGTCGTACGGTCGAACGCGGCCGGCGCCTCGGACGGAAAGGTGGTCGCCTACATCGACTACGCCGACTCCTGGGTGGAGAACACCGTGTTCGCGCAGTTGCAGGCGGTTACACGCTGCATGTCGGATACGCGAATGGCTCAGGCGCCCCGGCCAGCCACGGGCTTGTTGTCAACGGCAACAGTCAAGGCAGCGTCACTTACCCGGTCACCGGCTGGGACAACTGGCAGCAGAGTTCCGTCTCGGTCACTGTGAACGCCGGCTGGAACACCATCCGCCTGACGAAGGGTGAGCTGTACGCCGAGGTGGACTACCTGGAGCTTCAGTGACGGTTCAGGGTTGACCCGGGATCCTCCCGCTTCGTGCGTGGCGTGGAGCCTGTTGACTGGACCATGCCTCGTACGCTCGGTACAGCACCAGCGCGACAGGCACGGACGGGGAGCACGATCCAGGAGATGGCGAAACCACCAGAACAGGTGTCCGGGGACCGGCGGCGACGGCGGCCGGTCTGGCTCGACCTGCGCCGTACCGGCCGCGGCCTGCAGGCGATGCTGTACGGCGGCCTGGCATCGCTCATCTCGCTGATCATCACGTTCTGGACGCTGCCGCAGATCAGCAGCGACGGCCGGCTGCCGATTCTGCGGCTGGTCGTCCTGCTGGCGGTGTTCGGCCTGCTGATGCGCTGGTTCCTGGCCGGGATCGCGATCCTGATCGGCTCGGTCGGCGTCCTGGTCGGCGGGCTGCTGTCGCAGTTCGGCGTGGTCTATCTCGGCATCACCGTCGACCCCGGCGTGAACCTGCACGGCGTCGAGGCGCCGCTGCTGGTCTCGATCGTGATGTCGTCGGTGAGCGCGGTCGTCGGTTGGATCGCGTACGCCGGCAGCGACGACGCGTACGTCGCCGAAGTCATGCGAGTCGTGCACCGCCGGGCCCGCAAAATCAAGCCGGCGCCGAAGACCGGGATGCTGATCATCCAGATCGACGGCCTCTCCGAGCCGCTGCTGAACTGGATGGTGCTGGCCGGCAACCTGCCGAACCTGGGCGGCTGGATCCGGGATGGCAAGCACTCGATGGTCGGCTGGCACACGGGCGTACCGTCGACGACTCCGGCCAGCCAGGCCGGCATCCTGCACGGCGGCTCGCGGCAGATCCCGGCGTTCCGGTGGTATGAGAAGGAAACCGCCCGGGTGATGGTGACGAACCGGGGCCGGGACGCCGCCGAGATCGAGGACCGGATGTCGACCGGACGCGGCCTGCTGGCCGACGGTGGCGTCAGCATCAGCAACAACTGGTCGGGGGACGCGCAGCGCTCCGAGCTGGTGTTCAGCCGAGCCTCGCTGCCGAGCAACCGCAGCCGCGGATACGTCCGGTTCTTCTCCAGTCCCCAGGGTGCCGCCCGCGGTCTGGTGCTGTGCGTGGCGGAAATGGTGAAGGAACTGCACCAGGCCCGTCGCCAGCGGGTCCGTCACCTGGTCCCGCGGGTCAAGCGCGGTGGCGGGTACATCTTCCTCCGGGCGATCAGCAACGTCCTGCTCCGCGATCTGAACGTCTCGCTGATCACTGACGAACTGGTGAAGGGGACGCCGGTCATCTACTGCGACTTCGTCGACTACGACGAGGTCGCGCACCACGCCGGCCCGACCCGCGCCGAGTCGTTGCAGACCCTGGAAGGCCTCGACCGGGTGCTCGGTGCGCTGCACCGGATCATCGACATCCTGCCGCATTCGTACGAGATCGTCGTACTGTCGGATCACGGTCAGAGCCAAGGGTCGACCTTCCTGCAGCGGTACGGGCGGACGCTCACCGAGGTGGTCGACGACCTGGTCGACACCGCCAAGGAGCCGGTGGCCGCGGTCGGCAAGACCGAGGGCTGGGGTCCGGTGAATGCTTTCCTGACCGAGCTCAGCCTGCGTCGCAGCGTGGCCGGGTCGGTCACCCGGAAGGCGCTGCACGCCCGCGTGCTTCACGGCGAGGTGGAGCTCGGCCCGAAGGACTGCGAGCCGGAGGTCGCCGCCGACGAGCAGATGGTCGTCACGTCCTCGGGGAACCTCGCGCTCATCTATCTCGCCACCACCCCAGGCCGGGTGCCGCTGGAGGAGATCGAGCTGTTGCACCCGAAGCTGATCCCAGGACTGGCGACCCATCCTGGGATCGGGTTCGTCGTGGTCGACTCGCTGGCCGAGGGGCCGGTAGCGATCGGCAGGGCCGGAGTCCACGTGCTCAAGACCGGCCGGATCGAGGGTGAGGACCCGCTGACGCCGTACGGGCCGTTCGCGGCCGCGTCGATGCTGCGGCAGGCGGAGATGCCGCACAACGGGGACGTCGTGGTGATCAGCCGGCTGGACGACTACACGCACGAGGTGGCCGCGTTCGAGGAGCTGGTCGGGTGCCACGGCGGCATCGGCGGCTGGCAGACCGAGGCGGTGCTGGTGCACCCGAGCCGTTGGGTGGTGAAAGAGCCTCCCGTAGGCTCCGACGCGGTCCACGCGTTGCTGATCGGCTGGCTGGAACAGCTCGGCCACCGCAAGGAGTTGCGTGAGCCGGCCGAGAGTCCGACGAGCGTGGAGGCATGACAGCGTGCGGATCACCTGGTGGGGGCACGCCACCACCACCATCGAGGAGAACGGCACGCGGTTGCTCACCGATCCCGTCCTGACCTCCCGGATCGCGCACCTGCGCCGGCGCCGGGGACCGGCTCCACTACCCGCAGCCGCCGAGTGCGACGCCGTACTCGTCTCGCACATGCATGCCGACCACCTGCACCTCACGTCACTGCGGCTGATCGCTCCCGGCGCCGCTCTGGTCGTGCCGCGAGGTGCGGCACGGCTGATCGATCAGGAGTACGGCGCCGCGCTGTCGGACCGCTGTATCGAGGTTGCTCCCGGCAACCAGGTTCGGATCGGCGCGCTCGAGATCACGGCGGTGACGGCTCATCACGACGGCCGGCGGCTGCCGTGGTCGTCGTTCACCGGACCGGCCGTCGGCTACCGGGTCGAGGGCGCGCCGAGCGTGTGGTTCGCCGGCGACACCGACCTGTACGACGGACTGGCCGCGGAAGCCGGCCCGGTCGACCTGGCGTTGGTGCCGGTCGGCGGTTGGGGCCCGACGCTGGGCGCTGGGCACCTGAATCCGGTCAGCGCGGCCGAAGCTGTTCACCGGGTCGGCGCCAGGGTCGCGATACCGATACATTTCGGGACGTTCTGGCCGATCGGATGCGACTGGCTCAAGCCGGAGCTGTTCCTGCCACCCGGGGACAGGTTCAAGACCGCGATGACCGAGGTGGATCCCGGGGTGAAGGTGGAGATCCTGGTGCCAGGCGAGTCGACCGAGGTGGTGTCTGCGTGAACGAGCGAAGCGAGTTCACAAGTCAAGTACAGCGTGCTCGTGCCTCATCCGCGCCCGGAGCGAAGCGAGGACGCGGATGAGCGGTGACACCCGCTTCGATGTTTGGTACCTCTTCGCCCTGGCCGGGGCTGTCTTGCTCGGCGCGGTCCTTCCCGTGCTGCCGACCGGCGCTGCGGTGTCGGCGGGCGCCGTACTGGCAACGCACTGGAATCCGATCGGGCTCGTCGGGGTGCTGATCGCGGGGGCGGGCGGTGCGTATGTCGGAGACCTGATCGTGTACGCCGGATGCCGGTTCGGCGGTGAGCGGCTGGCGAAACGGGTCGGCTGGCTGCGCGACAACGCGTCGCTGGACGCGCTGCGGGACCGGTTGGCCGAGCACGAGATCGGCGTGTTGCTGACGTCCCGGTTGATCCCGGGTGGACGGGTGCCGGTGCTGCTCGCGGCCGGGCTTGCCGGCTACCGCTGGGAGCGGTTCGCGCTCGTGGACCTCACCGCGTCGTCGCTCTGGGCCGCGGTCTACATGGCGATCGGCCTGCTCGGCTACGTGCTCTTCGACGAGCCCTGGCAGGGCGTGGTCGCAGCGATCGTGTTGGTGATGCTCACGACTGTGGTCAGCAGTCTGGTCCGGCGAGCGCGGAAGAAGAGTTCAGACCCCAAATGATGCCGAGCGGAGCCGCGAGACCGTCTCCGCGTCCCCATCCAGCTGTACGTCGGCCACCTGCTGCCGGCCGAAGCAGAACAGCACCAGCTCCGACGGCTCACCGGTCACCGTCACCGAACCCAGCTCGGTCGGCTTCTTCGCGACCGACGTCCTGCCGTCCGGCAACCGCAGGACCAGACCGCTCGGCGCCTTCCGCGTCATCGACTTGGCAGCCAGCCGGACCGCCTTCCAAAGCCCGGCCTGCTGCTCCGCCGGCAGCGCGCGGACGTCGTACGACGGCTGAGCGCGCCGGACGTCCTCGTGATGGACGAAGTACTCGGTCGTGTTGAGCTGGTGACCGAACTTCGGGAACGAGTAGATCGAGAGCGTCGGCGGACCGTTGCGCACCCTGTCGACGACCTCGGCGAAGCTGTACTGCGCCTTCGCCTTCGCCATCCGCCGCTCGGTGGTGTCTGACAGCGACGGGATCATGATGCCCGGGCCGGCCATCGGATCGGCCTCCCGCACATACAGATGGACGGCCAGGTCGTACGTCGACCACCCGTCGCAGAGCGTCGGCTGATCCGGCCCGAGCCGGTCGAAGAGGTCACACAGAGCAAGACGTTCCACCCGGCTGTAGTCGGTCATAAGTCGATCGTAGGTTGTCGGTGGTGAGTGGCAGAATGTCAATCGTTGTCATGCCTGTGCCCGGTTTATGCACCTGACTGTCCTGGAGAGCGTCTTGCCCATGCCGAAAGTCCCAGACAAGGGCAGCGTCACTCGGCGAGGGTTCGCCGTGCTGCGCGTCGCGGTCTGGGAGGAGCCGTGGGTCTTCGCCCTGTCCGTGCTGGCGAGCATGGTGTACGGCGCGATGACGGTGGCCGACGGGTGGGCGCTGGGCTGGGCGACCGACCACGTCATCCGGCCGGCGCTGGAGCGGGGTGACACCACCTTCGGCGCGGTCGCCTCGCTGATCTCGCTCTTCCTCGGCATCGCCGTCCTGCGCGCGATCGGGGTGGTCGGGCGACGCATCGGAGCCGGCATCATGCAGTTCCGGCTGCAGGCGACGTACCGGCGCCGCGTCACCCGGCAGTACCTGAAGCTTCCGCTCGAGTGGCACCACCAGCACCCGACGGGCATGTTGTTGTCGAACGCCAACGCGGACGTGGAGTCGATCTGGTTCGTGATCGCTCCGCTGCCGATGGCCATCGGCGTGATCGCGATGCTGGGGTTCGCGACCGCCGCGATGTTCGCGGCCGATGTCTGGCTCGCGGTGGTCGGTTGTCTGGTGTTCCCACTGGTGTTCGTGGCGAACGTGATCTTCCAGCGCTACCTGCAGCCGCTCGCGACCCGGGCGCAGCAGTTGCGCGCGGATGTCTCCGAGGTCGCGCACGAGTCTTTCGACGGCGCGCTCGTGGTGAAGACGCTGGGCCGCGAGGCTGCCGAGACCGAGCGCTTCCGGACCCCGACGTACGCGCTCCGGGACGCGAACATCGCGGTCAACAAGGCGCGCGGCATGTTCGACCCGGTGATCGACGGTCTGCCCAGGCTCGGGGTGCTCGCCGTGCTGCTGGTCGGTGTCGGCCGGGTCCGGTCGGGCGCTGCCGATGCGGGCGACGTCGTACAGGTGGCGTTCCTGTTCACGCTGATCGGCTTCCCGATCCGGGCGCTGGGGTGGGTGCTCGGTGAGTTGCCGCGCTCGGTCGTCGGCTGGGATCGCGTGCAGCGGGTCCTGACCGCCGAGGGTGGCATGGAGTACGGCGACCAGCGGCTGACGTCGACCGAGGCCGCCCGGCTCGAGGTGTCGGGCGTGCGGTTCGGGTACCTGCCCAATCGGGACGTGCTGACCGGGGTCGACTTCACCGTCGAGCCGGGCCGGACGGTCGCGATGGTCGGTCCGACCGGCGCCGGGAAGTCGACGATGACGACGCTGCTCACCCGGCTGGTCGATCCCGAGGAAGGTGCGGTCAAGGTCGACGGCGTCGACCTGCGGTCCCTGGCCCGGGACGAGCTGGCCGGATCGGTCGCCCTGGTGGCGCAGACCGCGTTCCTGTTCGACGACACGATCCGGGGCAACATCACGCTCGGCGGCGACTACGGCGACGAGGACGTCTGGGACGCCTTGCGGATCGCCCAGGGCGACGGCTTCGTGAAGTCCCTGCCGGACGGTCTCGACACCAAGGTGGGCGAGCGCGGTACGACGCTGTCCGGTGGCCAGCGGCAACGAATCGCGCTGGCGCGGGCCCTGGTACGGCGACCACGGCTGTTGATCCTGGACGACGCGACCAGCGCGGTGGACCCGCAGGTCGAGGCGCGGATCCTGGCCGGGCTGCGTTCCGCCGTACGGGACTCTCAGGCCGCGACGACCGTGCTGGTCATCGCCTACCGGAAGGCGACGATCTCGCTCGCTGACGAGGTGCTGTTCCTGGACGAGGGCCGGATCACGGCGCAGGGCACGCATCTGGAGCTGCAGCAGAAGTCGGCCGCCTACCGGGATCTGGTCGACGCTTACGAGAAGGACGCGGCCCGGCGGCAGGAAGAGGCGGAGTTGGCCGCCGAGATAGATGACTTGGATGCGGAAGGAGCTTCCGCGTGAGCGCGGCAGAAGCAACCCGGCTTGATCACGGCGATGACGCGGGTGGTCTCGCGACACTGCGGCAGGGCCTGCGGGTGTCGCCGGAGCTGGCGCAGGGCTGGTGGATCACCGCGCTGCTCGCGCTGACCATGACGGCTGGGCGGATCGTCGTACCGATCGCTGTGCAGCAGACCATCGACAAGGGCCTGACCGGCGCGGGTGGCCCGGACATGTCGTACGTCGCGTGGATGTGTGTGGTCTGCGCGGCGGGCGTGCTGGTCACCGCCGGGGCGTCGTACCTGACGACCGTGCGGCTCGCGATCAACTCCGAGCGCGGGCTGGCGACGATGCGGATCAAGGCGTTCCGGCATGTGCACGACCTGCCGGTGCTGACGCAGAGCACCGAGCGGCGTGGTGCGCTGGTCAGCCGGGTGACGTCGGACGTGGACACGGTGTCGCAGTTCCTGCAGTTCGGCGGGTTCATCTTCCTGGTCAGCATCGGGCAGATGCTGCTCGCGACCGTGGTGATGTTCTTCTACTCCTGGCAGCTCGCGCTGGTCGTGCTGATCTGCTTCGTGCCGCTGTTCGCCAGCCTCAAGTACCTGCAGCGGTTGATGTCCGCGGCGTACGGCGTCGTCCGCGCGAAGGTCGGCGAGATGCTGTCCGCGATCGCGGAGCCGGTTGTCGGCGCGCAGGTGGTGCGGGCGTACGCGATCGAGCAGCGGACGCAGCAGCGCATCGACGGCTCCATCGAGGACTACCGCCGTACGGCGACCCGGGCGCAGGCGATCACCGGAATCACTTTCTCGATCGGTGGTCTGGCGGCCGGTCTGGCCAACGCCGGGGTGCTGACGGCCGGCGTACTGCTGGGAGTGGACAAGCAGGCGACGCTGGGGGAGATCCTGGCGTTCATGTTCCTGGTCGCGCTGTTCTCCGATCCGGTGCAGATCGCGACGCAGGTGCTGACGGATGCGCAGAGCGCCTTCGCCGGTTGGCGGCGGGTGCTGGGCGTGATCGCGACGCCGGCCGACGTCGTGGACCCCGGGGAGTCGGGTGTGGTGCAGGCGCGTGGGCCGATCTCGGTCGAGTTCTCCGACGTCGATTTCGCTTATCCCGAAGGGGATCTGGTACTGCGGGATGTCGACGTACGACTGGAGCCGCATCGGCGCGTCGCGGTGGTGGGGGAGACCGGGTCGGGGAAGACTACGTTCGCGAAGCTGCTGACCCGGCTGATGGATCCGACGTCCGGCGCCGTGCTGCTGGATGGGGTGGACGCGCGGGAGATCTCGTTCGTTTCGCTGCGGGAGCGAGTGGTGATGGTGCCGCAGGACGGGTATCTCTTTGACGCGTCGCTGGCGGAGAACGTGCGCTTCGGGCGTCCCGAGGTAACGGACGCCCAGCTCCTGGAGGCGTTCGAGTCGCTCGGGCTGACGGACTGGCTGGAGTCGCTGCCGGACGGGCTGGACTCGCCGGTCGGTCAGCGCGGTGAGTCGTTGTCGGCCGGTGAGCGGCAACTGGTGGCGCTCGTACGCGCGAACATCGCCGACCCCGACCTGCTGGTGCTGGACGAGGCGACGTCCGCGGTCGACCCCGGCACCGAGGTCCGCGTCAACGCGGCCCTGGAGCGGCTGATGGCGGGGCGTACGTCGGTCACCATCGCGCACCGGTTGTCGACCGCCGAGGCTGCCGACGAGGTGCTGGTCTTCGACAACGGCGAAATCGTCGAACGCGGTCCGCACGACGAGCTCGTCGGCGCCGGCGGCGTCTACACCCGGCTGCACGACAGCTGGATCGCGCAGCGCAGCGAGCTTTAGGGCATACGTAACGGCCGGGACCGCGGAAAGGGGCAGGTCCCGGCCGTTACGCGACTTACTCAGGCGGTCGGGGCGGCACCGTTCTCCCGCCCGGCGCCCGGCTGGGGCACCAGCAGGAACTCGACGCCGCCCTTGTCGTCGACTGCGGCGTCCAGGATCTTGTCGTCCAGCGCGTTCGCGGCATTCTGCTCGAGGAACACCCGCGCGCCGGCCTCCTCGACCACTTGATCACCAGGCACTGGCGCCTCGGTCGTCGTCACCGCCAGGGCCGGGTTCGCCGGATCCTCCTGCGAGATCCGCACCCCGGCCCCCTCCGGCGCGCCCTCAACCCCCGTAATGCTCTTGATCACCAGAGTCGCGTTCTCAGTCAGGGTAAGCACAACTACTCCAAGCACTAGACATCACTGAGCCCGCCTCGTGCCCGCTCGCAAAATCCCCAAACCCCCCACCCCTCCACCACCCGCCCCCGCGGCATCCGCCGTACCCGACGACCAGGGCGACCTTGAGCACCCACCAACCACAGATCCGCCGCGGAGGTGGTCGGTGGGTGCCCAAGGTCGGAGCCTCGGCGCGTTCGTCTCGACCTTGAGCACGGGTCAACCATTCGCAGGGCCGCGAAATGGTTGGTGGGTGCTCAAGGTCGACGCGAAGCCCCGCGGGGCGCCGACCACGTGGGTGGCACGGGCTCGCGCGGATCAGGCGGCGGGGAGCCAGAGAGCGGGGGCGTGGGGGTCAGGGGCCCGCCAGGTCGGTCCGTCGCCGGGGCGGGAGGTGCCTCGGTGGAAGGCTTCGCGGAGGCGGGCGGGTAGATCTGAGCGAGGATCGAGCGCGTCTTCCCAGCCGAAGTGAACGAGCTCGACGGCCCGATCGCTGAGTCGCTGGTCACGGCGGTGGCTGCGGCGGATCAGCAGCCGACGCTCCTCAGGGCTATCGGCGTCGTACTTCGCAAGTCCGTCGGCCTCGGCGACGGTTCGGAACTGTGGCCACCAGAAGTCGACGCGCTCGAGCATCCAGCGGGCACCGTCCCAGAACTGAGCCTGAAGGACCGGCGCGGGCAGTCCCGCGTCGGCAAAGATCGTGCGCGCGATCGACTCCAGCGCTGACTCTGACCTCGGATCGCCGAAATCGATCGCGATTCGGGCCCGACGGATCCCGGTCCAACGGTGCTGCCGTAAGAGTACGGCCTCAAGTTCGGCGAGCGACATGCCAGTCCGTAAGGCGTGGTCGACCGTCACAATCGCCTCGCGAAGCGGCAGCGCCCGGGCGAGGTCGACCACCGTTCGCGCGGGGCTCGTGAGCGGCAACCACTGGTGCCGGGAGAGATCCGCTGCCGCCAGGCCTGCACGGCGTACGACGATGTCCTGGCGACGCTGATTCCGCTTGGCATCCGGACGTCGGGTCAGCCATACCGCATCGACCGGCGGCGTGGACGGACGCTTGCTGTCGGACCAGGTGCGAAGCCCGGTCAGCTGAGCGGCACTGAAGTGACTTACCACGGAGCCGGGGTATGCGGCCTGCGCACAGGCGATCCGCGCCAACTCCTCGGCAATGTGTCCGTCGAGGTAGTGCCCGTGGTGGTGCTGCAGCTGACGCTTCCGCAACAGCCGCCGGAGATCGGCGTCATCCAGCCCCAGCGCGAGCAGGACCTGCCGGCGTTGCGGAGTCTGGACGGCTGAGTGCAGCCGTCCGCGAACGTCGTACGCGAGTCGATCCATCCACTTAGCTTGCCGTGACAGACCCCGTCCCCGCCTGCCCCCGACCACGCGCCTGTGGACAACTCCCAACCCTCTGTCGTGCCTCCTCGACCTTGAGCACCCCTCAACCACAAATCCGGCGCGGAAGTGGTCGGTGGGTGCCGAAGGTCGGAGCCTCGGCGGGTTCGTCTCGACCTTGAGCACGGGGCAACCATGCGCGGGGCCGCGAAATGGTCGGTGGGTGCTCAAGGTCGCGCATCGGAAAGTCGGGTGCGGAGTGTCGGTGGGGTGGTGTGTGATCGGGGGTATGGCGATTGAGTTGGGGAAGCCGGGAGTGGATGGGCTGGGCGACGTTGTGGGGGTGCTGCGGGAGTGGCAGTACGACGGGGCGCCCGTTCAGCTGCATCCGGGGGATCTGGGGTGGTTCTGGCGGTTTGGGGTGGAGCAGACGGCGGCGGCCACCAGGACGTGGAGCCGGGACGTGCAGATTCTCGCCGCCGGGCTGCTGGACGAGCCTGATCTGCTCCGGCTCGCGATCGCGCCGGGCGCCGTACGCGATGAGGAGTTGGCGCGGCAGCTGGTCGAGGACGTGTCGGAGCCGGAACGCGGCGTACTGATCGAAGGGAAGGTGTACGTCGAGGCGCCGGCCGGGGCGCTGATCAAGGACCTGCTGTCCAAGGACGGCTGGCACACGGACGATCCGTGGACGCCACTGCGGCGTGACCTCGCGGAGCCGGTGGAGGACCCGGGTCTGCGGATCGAGGTGGTCAGGCCGGAGCGGGCGCCCGTGCGGACCGCCGTACAGCGGGCGTCCTTCGACGGGTCGACGTTCACCGACGAGCGGTGGCACGCCATGGCGGCGGGGGTGCCGTACGCCGACGCGCGGTGTCTGGTCGGGTACGACGCCGAGGGCAACGCGGTCGCGGCGGTGACGGTGTGGTCGGCCGGTCCGGGCAAGCCTGGACTCCTGGAGCCGATGGGCGTACACCGGGCACACCGAGGCAACGGCTACGGCCAGGCGATCACGGTCGCTGCCGCGGCCGAACTACAACAGCTGGGGTCGTCGAGCGCGGTCGTCTGCACCCCGAGCTTCAACGTCGGCGCCGTCGCCACCTACAAGGCGGCCGGTTTCGAGCCACTCCCGGAGACCCGCGACCTGTACCGAGACGCCTAGACAGCCACGTCGTCCGCGGCCCGGAGCACGCGCAGGATGTTGCCGCTGGCAAGTTTCGCCAGCTCCTGGTCGTTCCAGCCGCGGTCGGCCAGTGCCTGGAACAGGGCCGGGTACGACGCCACGTCGTCCAGCCCGACCGGGAACTCCGGGCAGCCGTCGTAGTCGCCGCCGATCCCGATGTGGTCGACTCCAGCGATGCCCCGGACGTGGTCGACGTGCTCCACCACGTCCTCCAGCGTCACAGTTGGCTTCGGTACGTCGTACGTCTCGGCAAGCTTCACCTGATCCTTCGGGTCCAGCGGATTGAGCTCGGGCGCCGCCTCCCGAGCGCCGGCCGCCCAGTCGACGTACGCCTGGGAGGTGAAGTACGGGACGAAGGTGACCATGCAGACGCCGTCGTTGGCGGCGAGGGTCTCGAGGACGTCGTCCGGGGCGTTGCGCGGTACGTCGCAGATCGCCCGGGCAGACGAGTGGCTGAAGATCACCGGCGCGCTGGACACGCGCAGCGCGTCCCGCATGGTGTCCGCCGAGACGTGCGACAGGTCGACGAGCATGCCGATGCGGTTCATCTCCCGGACGACCTCTTCGCCGAAGTCGTTCAGCCCACCCAGCACCGGCTCGTCGGTCGCCGAGTCCGCCCACGGCACATTGTGGTTGTGCGTCAGCGTCATGTAGCGCACACCCAGCGAACGCATCATCCGCAGTACGCCGAGCGACTCACCGATCGAGTGGCCGCCCTCCATACCCGTCAGCGACGCGATCCGGCCCGCCTTGATCGCCGCCTCTAGATCGTCCGCCGACGACGCGAGCCGCAGGTCGGACGGAAAGCGCGAGACCAGCCGGTGGACGAAGTCGAGCTGCTCGAACGTACGCCGTACGGCCTGATCGTCCTGAGGCACCCACAGGGACCAGAACTGGGCGCCTACGTGACCGGCGCGGAGCCTCGGCAGGTCGGTGTGCAACTGTGGGACCGGTCCGCTCAGGTCGTGTGCGTCCAGGTCGTAATTGCACAGCTCGTAGAAAGCGATCGGCAGGTCGTTGTGCCCGTCGATCACCGGATGTTCGCGCAGCAGGTCCTCGATCCGCGTCATGCGGGCCATCCTCGCAGTTCCGGACCGTGGTCAGAAGGCGGCCGGGCATCGGCGACAATGGGACGGTGAGTATCGACGAGCTGACCTTCGACGCGGCCGGGCTGATCCCAGCAGTGGTGCAGCAGTACGACACGCGTGAGGTCCTGATGGTGGGCTGGATGAACGCCGAGGCGGTACGCCGTACCGCGGAGACCAAGCGGAGCACCTTCTGGTCCCGCAGCCGGCAGGCCTATTGGGTCAAGGGCGAGACCAGCGGCCATCGTCAGCACGTCAAGCAGATCCTGGTCGACTGCGACGCCGACACCCTGCTCGTCCTGGTCGACCAGGAGGGCCCGGCCTGCCACACCGGCACCCGCAGCTGCTTCGAGCACGGCGAGATCGAGGTCAAGCCGTGACCCAGACGACCCAGGAGACCATCCTGAACAGCCCCAGCCTGGAGACCTTCCGCGAGTACGCGAAGGACCGTCGGGTGATCCCGGTGACGCGGCGGCTGCTGGCGGATGCCGAGACGCCGATCGGTGTCTACGGCAAGCTCGCGGCCGAGCGCGAAGGCACCTTCCTGCTCGAGTCGGCCGAGAACGGCGGCGTCTGGTCCCGTTACTCCTTCATCGGCGTCCGCTCCGCCGCAACCTTGACCGAACGCGACGGCCAGGCTGTCTGGCTCGGTAACCCGCCGGTCGGCCTGCCGGATCACGGCGACCCGCTGCGGGCGCTGCGCGAGACCCTCGAGATCCTGCACACGCCCCGCCTGCCGGACCTGCCGCCGCTCACCGGCGGGATGGTCGGCTTCCTCGGGTACGACGCCGTGCGCCGGCTGGAACGCTTGCCGGACACAACGACCGACGACCTCGGCCTGCCCGAGCTGACGTTCCTGTTCGCCACCGACTTGGCCGCGCTCGACCACGAGACCGGCGAGATCTGGCTGATCGCGAACGCGGTGAACTGGGACGACTCCGACGAGCGCGTCGACGAGGCGTACGCCGACGCCGTACGGCGACTCGACGCAATGGAGGCGGACCTGGCTCAGCCGACCCCGTCGTACGTCGTACGGGCGAACCGGACGGCGGAGCCCGAGCCGCACCGGCAGCGGTCGAGCGCGGAGTACCGGGAGGCGGTCGAGCACGCCAAGGAGGAGATCCGCGCCGGCGAGGCGTTCCAGATCGTCGTATCGCAGCGGTTCGAGCTCCAGACGACGGCGACCGCGCTCGACATCTACCGTGTGCTGCGCCGGTCGAACCCGAGCCCGTACATGTACCTGGTCCGCCTGGACGGATTCGACATCGTCGGCTCCAGCCCCGAGGCGCTGGTCAAGGTCACCGACAACAAGGTGATCCTGCACCCGATCGCCGGCACCCGCCGCCGCGGCGCCACCCCGGAAGAGGACCATGCGCTGGAGGAGGAGCTGCGCGCCGACGCCAAGGAGCGCGCAGAGCACCTGATGCTGGTCGATCTCGGTCGCAACGACGTCGGCCGGGTCTGCGCGCCCGGCACGGTCGAAGTGGTCGACTTCATGGACGTACGGCGCTACAGCCACGTCATGCACCTGGAGTCGACCGTCACCGGCCGGCTCGCGGCAGGCAAGACGGCCTTCGACGCGCTCACCGCGGCCTTCCCGGCTGGCACGCTGTCCGGTGCGCCGAAGCCGCGGGCGATGGAGATCATCGACAAGCTCGAGGTCACCCGTCGCGGCGTGTACGGCGGAGTCGTCGGCTACCTGGACTTCGCCGGCGACGCCGACACCGCGATCGCTATCCGGACCGCCGTCCTGCGCGGTACGACGGCGTACGTCCAAGCCGGTGCGGGCATCGTCGCCGACTCGGATCCGGCGGCCGAGGACGCCGAGTGCCGGACGAAGGCGGCCGCCGTACTGAACGCGATCGCAGTCGCTGGAACGTTCAGCGAGGTCTGATGAGGCCGCAGCGACTCGTTGACCTGCTCGCCGTTGTAGCGCTGGCCCTGCTCGCCCTGTCCGGGTATCTGACGTGGTCCTCGGCCGACCCGGGCAGCGGCCGGCCGCACGTCGACTTCAGCGGCTACACAGTCACCAAAGCCCCGGTGACCCTCGCTCTGGCCTCAGTGGTCGCAGTAGTCGTCACCAAACTCGCCGGTACGGCGCTTCGTCGCGTGCTGGGGGCCTTGGTGCTCCTGATGGGTGCCGCCGCGATCGGCGTCGCACTGCAGGTCCGGCCTGACGCGACTGAGCTGAGCCGGATCCGGCCGGAGTTGAGCCAGGCCGTGACGGATCGCGTCGTACTGGGGACCGGACCGGCGCCCTGGCTCGCGCTGGCCGGGGGCGTGGCACTGGCCGGAGCGGGGCTGATCGCCTTGCTGACAGCGCATCGCTGGCGTCGTCCGACCGCTCGGTACGAGCGTGATCCGGCCGCCACACCAGCCGATCAATGGAAGGCGATCGACGCGGGAGAGGACCCGACTCTCTGATCGCGGCGGGCTACCGCCACAATAGGACAGGACGACAACGAGGAGTGGCGCCAACCATGGACAATACGACGGCGGATCAACCGGTGACGCAGGTGAGCGAGGAGGCTCACGACCTGCATGGCAACAGCCCGGCGGCCTGGACCGCCGTGGCCATCGTGCTGGTCGCGTTCACGCTCGGCGCCATCGCGATGGTGCTGGGGCCGAACTGGCTGCTGTTCTGGATCTCGGTCGCGATCGCCGCCCTCGGCGCGCTGACCGGCAAGGTGATGCAACTGCTGGGCTTCGGGGTTCCGGCCGACGGCCAGCACCACTGAGGGGGCGGACCGACATGACTGTGCTTGACGACATCCTCGCCGGGGTCCGGGAGGACCTCGCGGAGCGCCAGGCGCGGGTCAGCCTGGACGACCTGAAACTGGAGGCGCAACGCAAGCCCGACGCCAAGGACCCGATGCCGGTGTTCCGTGGCGACGGGATCGCGATCATCGCCGAGGTGAAGCGGTCCAGCCCGTCGAAGGGCGAGCTGGCCGAGATCACCGACCCGGCCGCGCTGGCCGGGGAGTACGAAGAGGGTGGCGCGGCGGCGATCTCGGTGCTGACCGAGCAGCGCCGGTTCAACGGCAGCCTGGACGACCTGCGTGCGGTGCGCGGCCGGGTCGACGTACCGGTGCTGCGCAAGGACTTCATCGTCTCGTCGTACCAGCTCTGGGAGGCCCGCGCGGCCGGCGCCGACATGGTGCTGCTGATCGCCGCGGCGCTGGAGCAGGAGGCGCTGGTCTCGCTGATCGAGCGGGCCCACTCGATCGGGCTGTGCCCGCTGGTCGAGGTGCACGACGAGGAGGAGACCCGGCGTGCGGTGGACGCCGGAGCTCAGCTGATCGGCGTGAACAACCGGAACCTGAAGACCCTCGAGGTCGACCGGGACACCTTCGCCCGGGTGGCGCCGAGCATCCCGTCGAACCTGGTCCGGGTGGCGGAGTCGGGTGTCCGCGGCCCGCATGATGTAATCGAGTTCGCGCGCGCCGGGGCCGATGTCGTCCTCGTCGGTGAAACCCTGGTGACCGGCCGCGATCCCCGCGCCTCGGTCGCCGACCTCGTCGCCGCCGGATCGCACCCCGCCATCCAGCAGCGGCACTAGACCTCTCCTCGCGCCGGTCCAAACGGCGTGGGGCAGGTGCACGACCCTCCCCGCGCCTCTGGGCCGGTGTTTTCTTTGGAAGGTTTGTCGGATGAGTACTGTGCTGCCCGACCAGCTCGGGCACTTCGGCCGTTTCGGCGGCAGGTTCATGCCGGAGGCGCTGATCGCGCCGCTCGACGAGCTCACCAAGGCCTGGCAGGAAGCCATGGCCGACAAGGAGTTCACGGACGAGTTCGAGCGGATGCTGCGCGAGTACATCGGCGCCCCGAGCCTGCTGTACGACGCGACCCGGTTGTCCGACGTGGCTGGTGCCCGGATCCTGCTGAAGCGCGAGGACCTGAACCACACCGGCGCGCACAAGATCCGGAACGCGATCGGCCAGGCGCTGCTGACCAAGCGGATGGGCAAGACCCGGGTGATCGCGGAGACCGGCGCCGGCCAGCACGGCGTCGCCACCGCGACCGCCTGCGCCTACCTGGACCTCGAGTGCGTGGTCTACATGGGCGAGGTCGACACCGAGCGGCAAGCGCTGAACGTGGCCCGGATGAAGCTGCTCGGCGCCGAGGTGATCTCGGTCAAGACCGGCAGCCGGACGCTGAAGGACGCGATCAACGAGGCGCTGCGCGACTGGGTCGCCAGCGTCGACAAGACCCACTACATCCTCGGTACGGCGGCCGGATCGCACCCGTTCCCGGCGATGGTGCGCGACTTCGTCCGCGGCATCGGCGACGAGGCCCGGGAGCAGTCGCTCGAGCTGCTCGGCAAGCTCCCGGACGCCGCGGTCGCTTCCGTCGGCGGCGGTTCGAACGCGATCGGGTTGTTCGCCGCGTTCATCCCGGACACGGACGTGAAGCTGTACGGCATCGAGCCGGGTGGTGACGGGTTCGAGACAGGCCGGCACGCGGCCACGATCACTGCGGGCCAGGTCGGCGTACTGCATGGTGCGCGGTCGTTCCTGTTGCAGGACGAGGACGGGCAGACCATGGAGTCGCACTCCATCTCGGCCGGGCTGGACTACCCAGGTGTCGGGCCTGAGCACGCGTGGCTCGCCGAGACCGGGCGGGCGTCGTACCGGCCGATCACGGACGCCGAGGCGATGGAGGCCTTCCGGCTGCTGTCCCGGACCGAGGGCATCATCCCGGCGATCGAGTCGGCGCACGCGGTCGCCGGTGCGCTCGACATCGCCAAGGAATTGGGGCCGGAGGCAACGATTCTGATCAACCTGTCCGGTCGCGGCGACAAGGACATGGACACGGCTGTCTCCTGGTTCGGCTTGATCGACGGAGAGGCGGCCGGCCGTGAGTGAACTCGTTGCCCTGGGCAAGGCCGGCGCCGCGATCAGGAAGGCGAACGCCGACGGACGTGGTGCACTGGTCGGGTACCTGCCGGCCGGTTATCCGTCGTACGACGGCGGCATCGACGGCATCAAGGCGATGATCGACGGCGGCGTCGACGTGATCGAGATCGGCCTGCCGTACAGCGACCCGGTGATGGACGGGCCGACCATCCAGCGCGCCACCGAGATCGCCCGGGCCGCCGGCCTGCGCACCCGGGACGTGCTCAGCACGGTCGAGAAAGTTGCCTCGTACTCCGATGTCCCGGTGCTGGTGATGACCTACTGGAACCCGATCGAGCGGTACGGCGTGGACCGGTTCGCGGCGGACTTCGCCGGCGTCGGGGGAGCCGGGCTGATCACGCCCGACCTGATCCCGGACGAGGGCGCGGAGTGGATCGCCGCGGCGGACAAGAACGAGCTGGACAAGGTGTTCCTGGTCTCGCCATCGTCCACCGACGAACGGATCAAGCTGACCACGGCGGCCTGCCGCGGCTTCGTCTACGCGACCGCTGTGATGGGTGTCACGGGTGCGCGGGAGACGCCGTCGGATCTGGCGCCGCCGCTGGTCGAGCGGACCAAGGCCGTCACCGGCATTCCGGTCGGCGTCGGCCTCGGCGTTTCGAACGGTGACCAGGCGGCTGCGATCGCGGCATACGCGGACGCGGTGATCGTGGGATCGGCGCTGGTCAAGGCCGCAGCCGATGGCCCAGCCGCCGTACGCGCGCTCACTGAGGAGCTGGCCGAAGGTGTCCGCCGGGAACCCAGCGCCGCCGCCGGGCGTTAGACACGCCGTGAGTCGAACCAGGAACGCGGCCATCCTGCTCGCCGCGGTGGCTCTGCTCGCCCTCGCGGGCTGCAGCGGCAAGGACAAGGAACAAGCGGACAACCCCGGTGGTGCGATCATCCGTACCACCCAGGACCCGAACGGGTTGCGCGGGGCCACGCTGGACCGGCCCTACGCGATGCCCGCGGTGTCACTGACCGACACGAACGGTAACGAGTTCAATCTCGTCACGTCGACGAAGAAGCCGGTCACGCTGGTGTTCTTCGGCTACACCAACTGCCCGGACGTGTGCCCGACTGTGATGGCCGATGTGGCGTCCGCGCTCACCAAGCTGGACCAGCCGACCCGCGACCAGATCCAGATGCTGTTCATCACGACCGATCCCGCCCGCGACACCGGGCCGGTGATTCGTAAGTACCTGGACCGGTTCGACCCGTCGTTCGTCGGGCTGACCGGATCGCTGCCGCAGATCAAGAACGTCGCGCAGGCCGTCGGCGTACCGGTGGAAGGCATGAAGAAGCTGCCGTCCGGCGGCTACGAGGTCGGCCACGGTGCGCAGGTGCTCGGCTTCGGCAAGAGCGACAAGGCGAACGTGCTCTGGTTGTCGAACGCCGCCATCGGCGACCTGGCGCATGACTTCGGGAAGCTGGTGGAGGACAACCAGTGAAGGTTCGACCCTGGTTCGGATGGGTCTCGCTGGGAGCACGGCTGGTCCTGGGCGGCGTGATGCTGGTGGCCGGAGCGCTGAAGGTGACCGATCCGGAGACGGCGGCTCAGGCCGTCCGCGCGTACGAACTGCTGCCGTCGGCGCTGGTGGAACCGGTCGGCTGGGGGCTGCCGTTCCTGGAGATCGCGATCGGATTGCTGTTGCTCGTCGGCTTCGGTGTCCGCGCCGCGGCGGTGGCCGCGGGTGTTTTCATGGTGGTGTTCATCGCCGCGGTGGCTTCGGCCTGGGCCCGCGGTCTGGCGATCGATTGCGGCTGCTTCGGCGGTGGCGGCCAGGTCGCCCCCGGCCAGACGAAGTACCTGCAGGAGATCCTCCGGGACCTCGGCCTGCTGGCGCTGGCAGCCTGGCTGTGGTTGAACCCGCTGAGTAAGTTCGCCCTCGAGACCGATTCGCACACCCCGACAGGAGCCACCGCGTCGTGAGTAACACCAAAGCCCCCGTGAATCCGCTGCTGCCGCAGAACAAGCGGCGGATCTCGCCCGGGATCATCGTGGTGCTCGTCCTGGTCCTGGCACTCGGCGCCGGCGTCGGGGTGCAGTACTGGCGTGGCCACTCCAAGGTCGAGGTGAGCTCGAACGGCCGGCCCGAACCCACCGTCATCGAAGGGCCGGGCACGGCCGGCAAGGGCGTCACCATCGGCAAGGAAGGCGCCAAGGCGCACATCGACCTGTACCTGGACTTCCGCTGCCCGCACTGCGCGGAGTTCGAGGAGCAGACCGGCGCGACCATCGACAAGCTGGTCCAGGACGGCACCGCCACCCTGACCTACTGGCCGCTCGCCTTCGTGAACCCGGACGCCTCGCCGCGGCTGGCCAACGCGTTCGCCGCCGCGGCCGCGAACGGCAAGGCTCTCAGCTACGCCGACGAGATGTACGGCGACTTCAGCAAGTCCTGGACCACGGATCAGCTGATCGAGCTCGGCAAGCAGCTGGGTATGGACGACGCCAAGTTCACCCAGGCCGTCCAGAACAACCAGTACGGCGGCTGGATCGACTCGGTCGCCAAGGCCGCCGACGACCGCGGCGTGACCGGTACGCCGACCGTGTACATCAACGACAAGGCGCTGGACGCCGAGCAGCTCTCGCCCGAGGGATTGCAGCAGGCTGTGGACGCCGCGGTCGCGGCCAACTGATGTAGCGTTCCTGCTTGCCATGTCTAGTCTGATCCCCGCCGTGGTCGTGCCGGCGTTCATTCCCAGTCCCAGCCAGGGTGTCTGGCATGTCCTCGGCCTGCCGATCCGCGCGTACGCGCTGTGCATCCTGGCCGGCATCTTCGTCGGCTACTGGCTCGGCCGCCGGCGCTGGGTCGCCCGCGGCGGTTCGCCGACCGTGCTGGCCGACATCATGTTCTGGGCCATCCCGTTCGGGCTGGTCGGCGCCCGCATCTATCACGTGATCACGGACGCGGAGCTGTACTTCGGCGAGGGCCGGCACCCGATCGACGCGCTGAAGATCTGGCACGGCGGGCTGGGCATCTGGGGTGCCGTCGGGTTCGGTGCGCTCGGCGCCTACATCGGCTGCCGCCGGGCCAAGGTGCCGTTCCTGGCGGTCGCGGACGCGATGGCGCCGGGAATCGCGCTGGCCCAGATCCTCGGGCGGTTCGGGAACTACTTCAACCAGGAGCTGTTCGGCAAGCCGACGACCAGGCCGTGGGGTCTCGAGATCGCCCTGGAGCACCGGCCGGAAGGCTACGCGGACTTCGCGACCTTCCACCCGACGTTCCTGTACGAGGCGATCTGGAACCTGGGCGTGATCGCGCTGGTGATCCTGGTCGACCGCCGGTTCAAGCTGGGTCACGGTCGGGCATTCGCCTTGTACGTCGCCGGCTACACGGCGGGCCGGGCCTGGATCGAGAACATGCGGATCGACACCGTCAACCACTTCCTGGGGCTGCGGCTGAACGTGTGGACGGCGCTGATCCTGTTCGTTCTGGCGATCGCCTTCTTCTTCTACAGCGCCAAGAGGCACCCCGGCCAGGAGGACATCGCGACGGGGCCGGCAGCGGGTGAGCCGACCGGCGATTCTCTGGCCGGGCCGCCTGAGGCGGACAGCAGTCGGTCCGAGTTCGTGACCGACACCGACACCAAGGTCGACGCGAGCAGTTCGAACGATTCGTCCTCCTCGTCCGACTCCTCGTCGTCAGGGTCCAGTGACTGAGGAGCACCACGGGGACCACACCCACCGTGATGTGAACGGCGGGTGGCTGCGGCCGGCCGTGTTCGGCGCGATGGACGGCCTGGTGTCGAACTTCGCGCTGATCGCCGGGATGGACGGCGGCACCGAGTCCGGGTCGAAGTTCATCGTGCTGGCCGGTTTGGCCGGGCTGGCCGCGGGCGCGTTCTCGATGGCGGCGGGGGAGTACACCTCGGTCGCGTCGCAGCGCGAGCTCGCCCGGGCCGAGATCGAGATCGAGCGGGCCGAGATCCAGCGGCACCCGGTCGACGAGGAGATCGAGCTCGCCGAGACCTACCGCGCCAAGGGCCTCGACCCGGACCTGGCCAGCAAGGTCGCGAAGCAGTTCCACACCGACCCCGAGCAGGCGCTGGAGGAACACGTCCGCGAGGAACTCGGGATCGACCCACACGACTTGCCGAAGCCCTTGGTCGCGGCCATGTCGTCGTTCATCTGCTTCGCGGTTGGCGCGTTCATCCCGGTGCTTCCGTACCTGCTCGGCGCGGCAACCGTCGTACCAGCTCTGATCATGTCGCTGACCGCGCTGTTCATCTGCGGTGCCGTCGTCTCGCGCGTCACCACCCGCTCCTGGTGGTACTCCGGCCTCCGCCAGCTCCTGCTCGGCGGCCTGGCCGCCGCCCTCACCTACTTCGTCGGCACGCTGGTAGGCCCGGGCATCGGCTGAGTGTGGGTGAAGAGCCCGCTGTAGGCGTTCAGGGCGGGCTGACCGCCGAGGTGGGCGTAGAGGACGTTGGAGTCCTTGGGGATCTCGCTGGTGCGGATCAGGTCGATCAGGCCGGCCATCGACTTGCCCTCGTAGACGGTGTCGATGATCATCCCCTCGAGCTGTCCGCTGAGTAGGATCGCGTCCATGGTCGACTGCACCGGTACGCCGTACAGGTCGCCGGCCCAGCCTTCGAGCACCGTGATCTCGTCGTCGCGGAGATCGCGGCCGAGGTCGATCAGTTTGGCGGTCGCACGGGCGATCCGCTCCACCTGGTCGGTGGTCTCCTTCAGCTTCGCGCTCGCGTCGATACCGATCACCCGCCGCGGCCGCTGCTGGCCGGCGAACCCCGCGATCATTCCGGCCTGGGTCGACCCGGTCACTGCGCAGACGACGATGGTGTCGAAGAAGACGCCGAGCTCGCGCTCCTGCTGCTCGACCTCGTAGGCCCAGTTCGCGAATCCGAGGCCGCCGAGCCGGTGATCCGACGCCCCGGCCGGAATCGCGTACGGCGTACCACCTCTGGCCTCGACATCGGCCAGAGCCTGTTTCCAGCTGTCCTTGAACCCGATCCCGAAGCCGGCCGGGCCGAGGCGGACCTCTGCGCCCAGGATGCGGCTGAGCATGATGTTGCCGACGCGGTCGTTGAGGGCATCGGGCCAGTCGACCCAGTTCTCCTGGACCAGCACCGCCTTCAGGCCCACCTTCGCCGCGACCGCGGCCACCTGGCGGGTGTGGTTGGACTGGTACCCACCGATCGACACCAGAGTGTCGGCGCCCTGGGCGAGCGCGTCCGGGATCAGGTACTCCAGCTTCCGCGTCTTGTTCCCGCCGTACGCGAGCCCGGAGTTGCAGTCCTCCCGCTTCGCCCAGATCTTCGCCCCACCGAGATGTGCGCTGAGGCGGTCGAGAGGATGCACCGGACTCGGCCCGAACAGCAGCGGATACCTAGGAAAATCAGCCAGTGCCATGGTTTCTCCCGAAACTCGGTCGCTCGGCGGTCGGGGCGTGACTAGGGTCGGCCAGATGTTCCCCGGCGAGATCGATGTCCAGCCGCCCACCTACCTCGACCACCTCGGCACCATCTTCGCCCGCTTCGGCTCCGACACCCAGGACTCCGGCAACGTCTCGTACGGCGTCCAGACCGCCACCCACCGGTACTTCGTCAAAACCGTAGGCGATTCTGCTGACACCGCGCCGTACCTGGACTTCGACGGCCGCGTCGCCCTCCTGCGCAACGCGGCTCAACTCGCCCGCTCCGTCGTACACCCGCTGCTGCCCACGCTCCACGCCGAGATCGAGTCACCGGGCGGTCCGGTGCTCGTCTACGACTGGCGCGACGGTGAGCACCTCGGCACCAACCGCGACGACCCGTCCAGCCCTCACCAACGTTTCCGTGCGCTGACGACGCCGGAGATCTGTGCCGCGCTGGATGCGCTCTACGACCTCCACGCCCGACTGGACGAGGCAGGCTGGGTCGAAGGCGACTTCTACGACGGCACCCTCCTCTACGACTTCACCGAGAGCCGCCTGACGGTGATCGACCTGGACAGCTACCACCACGGGCCGTTCCGGAACGACATGGGGCGGATGTTCGGTGCCAGCCGCTTCATGGCGCCGGAGGAGTTCTCACTCGGCGCACCGATCGACACCCGCACCACCGCATACGTGATGGCGCGGACCGCCCTCGTCTTCCTGTCCGACACCACCCTCGACCGCTCGGCCTTCCGCGGCACGGACGCGCAGTACGCCGTACTCCAAGAGGCAACCACCACCCGCTACCCCAGCTACTCGGCCTTTCACCGGGCCTGGCTCCGCTCGCGACCTGAGCTTTAGCCGGCCGTCACCAAGGCCGCGGCTTCCTCCGCGATTGCTGCCGACCTGATCAGGCGCTCGATGTGTTCGCCGGGGTCGGGTTGGGTCAGGGACCAGGCTGCGCGGGCGACCAGGGTGACGGCGGCGGTCAGTATGGCGCCGCGCCGGACCTGGTCTGCCGGCCAGGTGGCCGAGCTGCCTGCTTGGTAGGCGGCGACGAGTTCGGTGGCCGGGGCGTGCGTGGACTGCAGGAGGTAGCCCAGGTCGAAGCCGAGTGGTCCGATACCGAACTGGTCCCAGTCCACCGCGATCACGTCGTCGCCGTCGCGCCGGAGCAGGTTCGGCAGGTGGATGTCTCCGTGGATGACCTGCTGCGGAAGTCGATCGAGCTCCGCCATCACCTCTCTCCGCCGGGTCCACAGGACGTGGCAAGAACGCCGTACATCGGCCGGCAGAACGTCGGCGGTGGCGCAGGGCGCCCAACCGCCGTGCGGCGCGTCGTCAGCCAGCCGGTCCCACAGGATCCGGCGTGCGAACCAACTCGCGGGCTGCACGCGATTCAACCCGAACCGGCCGAGCGCGGCGGCCGCCTCGTCGGTCGCGACCGGTCCCGGATCGACGGCTTCGATCCACAGCGTGATGCCCTCCGGATCGCTCTCGACCTTCAGGCATTGCGGTGCGCGCAGACCCGTGGTCCGCTCGAGCAGGCCAGACTCCGCAACCTCGGCCTGGCGACGCCAGTACGCATACCGGCTCGGCCGCTCGTCGCCGGGTATCAGCCGTTTGACCACGAGCCGATCCGGCGTCCGCCACACGCCCGCATGCCGGGTGCCGATGCCGGCGGCCAACAGGGTCCAGTCCTCCTCAGGTTCCCATCGCATCCGCGCAGGTTTACCAGCGCCCCGGTTCACTGGACGCAGCGTCGACGGCCTCTTCGGCCACCGCTGCCATCAACGCCAACCGCTCGACGTGATCGCCGGGATCCGGCTGACTCAAAGCCCACGCGGCACGTGACACAGCTGTGTACGCCGCCACCAGCACAGCCCCACGGCGTACGACGGCTGTGTCACCGTCGTGAGCCTCCAACAACTCGTCCAGTGGGGTGTCGACGGCCAGCAGCAGGTAGGCGAGGTCGAACCCGGCCGGCCCAAGACCGAACTGCTCCCAGTCAATCGCCAGTACGTCGTCCCCGTCGCGGCCGAGCAGGTTCACCGGATGGGCGTCCCCATGCACTGGCACCCGGGGGAGCGCGTCGAGCACGTCCAGCGCCGCAGAGCGTCGTACCCACAGCGAATCAACTGCCGCGACCAGCTTCCGAGGTAGTCCGGCACCCTCAAGAGCCGACCAGCCGCCCCGTCGCTCAACAGTCGCCAGACGGTCACGCAGTACGTCGCGAGCGCCCCACGCAGGCTCCTCCACCCCAGCGCTCGCAAACCGCCCCAGAGCCGCAGCCAGCGCCAGCGGAGACCACCCAGCGGCCGGTACGTAGGCCATCCGCAAGGTAATCCCACCGGCATCCCGCTCCACCCCCAGACAGGCCGGTGACCGCAGCCCCGGGGTGGAGCGATCGATCCCCGATTCGGCGATCAGGGCCTGTCGCTCCCAGTAGCCGTGGTGACGGTGGTCCTGCACGCCAGGCACGAGGCGTTTGACGACCTCCCGCGAAGGTGTGAGCCAGACGCCACCGTTGGATTGCCCGGTTCCGGCGAGGAGCGGGCGCCAGTCGGCGGCGGGCTGCCAAGTCACAGCGACGGTTGTATCAGTCTCGGTAGGTGAACTTCAGGTGCATTGTGTGGTTGAGAAGCGAGTTGGCTGGGAAGATGGAGGGGCAAGTAGTGAGCGCTTGCTTACTGAGGGTGAGTACGGCGTTGTGAGGGTGGAATGGGAGTCCATCTGTCGGGCTCCATGAGGTAGTCTCGGGACTCCCGGCTTGGGCCAATGTTGTCCCGCGGCCAGTTGTTGACCGTAGGACGACGGGAGCTCCTGAATGTATGGTCGCCCCCCCTTCTCACTTGGGCAGAGGCCGAGCGAGGGTCTGTACGACGGACGGCACGAGCACGACGCTTGTGGTGTCGCTTTCGTCGCGACCCTGACCGGTGAACCCAGCCACGACATCGTGGCGAAGGCTTTGACCGCCCTGCGCAACCTCGAGCACCGCGGCGCTTCCGGCGCCGAACCGGACTCCGGCGACGGTGCCGGCATCCTGATCCAGATCCCGGACGCCTACTACCGCAGGGTGTGCGACTTCGAGCTGCCGGTGCAGCGCAGCTACGCCACCGGTATCGCCTTCCTGCCGGCCGACCCGGACGACGCCGCCAAGGCGATCGACCGGATCGAGGAGCTGGCCGCCGAAGAGAACCTCGACGTACTCGGCTGGCGCGACGTGCCGACCACGCCGGACCTGCTCGGCGCCACCGCACGCTCGGTGATGCCGACGTTCAAGCAGCTGTTCGTCACCGCGACGGCCGGCCGCGTGCTCGGTCTGGCGCTGGAGCGGATGGTCTTCCGGCTGCGCAAGCGCGCCGAGAAGGAGACCGAGACCTACTTCCCGTCGCTGTCCGGCCGGACCATCACCTACAAGGGGATGCTGACCACCGACCAGCTGGACAAGTTCTTCCCCGAGCTGACCGACTCCGATCTCGCTTCGGCGATCGGGATCGTGCACTCGCGGTTCTCCACCAACACATTCCCGTCCTGGCCGCTGGCCCACCCGTACCGGTACATCGCCCACAACGGTGAGATCAACACCGTCCAGGGCAACCGCAACTGGATGCGCGCGCGCGAGGCGCTGCTGGCCAGCGACCTGATCCCGGGCGACCTCGAGCAGCTCTACCCGATCTGTACGCCGAGCGCGTCGGACTCGGCCTCGTTCGACGAGGTGCTCGAGCTGCTGCACCTCGGCGGCCGGTCGCTGCCGCACGCGATGCTGATGATGATCCCGGAGGCGTGGGAGAACGCCACCACGATGGACCCGCAGCGGCGTGCGTTCTACGAGTTCCACTCGACCCTGATGGAGCCGTGGGACGGCCCGGCGTCGGTCGTCTTCTCCGACGGCACCAAGGTCGGCGCGGTGCTGGACCGCAACGGCCTGCGGCCGTCGCGGTACTGGGTGACCGAGGACGGTCTCGTCGTACTGGCGTCCGAGGCCGGCGTACTCGACATCGACCCGGCCACGGTGACCGAGAAGGGCCGGCTCGAGCCGGGCCGGATCTTCCTGGTCGACGTCGAGGCGCACCGCATCATCACCGACTCCGAGGTGAAGAACGCCCTCGCGAACGAGAACCCGTACGACGAATGGCTGCACGCCGGGCTGATCCGGTTCGAGGACCTGCACGAGCGTGAGCACGTCGTCCACAGCCACGCGTCGGTGACCCGTCGCCAGCAGGTGTTCGGGTACACCGAGGAGGAGCTGCGGGTCATCCTCACCCCGATGGCCAAGACCGGGGCCGAGCCGATCGGGTCGATGGGCACCGACACTCCGATCGCCGTACTGAGTGAGCGGCCGCGGCTGCTGTTCGACTACTTCGCGCAGCTGTTCGCACAGGTCACCAACCCGCCGCTGGACGCGATCCGCGAGGAGCTCGTCACCTCGCTGTCCTCGTCCCTCGGCCCGGAGTCGAACCTGCTCAACCCGAGCCCGGCGTCCTGCCGTCAGGTGGTGCTGCCGTTCCCGGTCATCACCAACGACGAGCTCGCCAAGCTCCGCCACATCAACCTGGACGGCGACATGCCGGGCCTGGCGACCACGGTGCTGCGCGGCGTGTACGACGTCGAGGGCGGCGGCGAGGCGCTGAAGGCGCGGCTCGAGGAGATCTGTGCCGAGGCCGACGCGGCGATTCAGGACGGCGCCCGCATCCTGGTGCTGTCCGACCGGCACTCCAACGCCGACAGCGCGCCGATCCCGTCGCTGCTGCTGACCGCCGCGGTTCATCACCACCTGGTGAGGGAGAAGACCCGTACGCAGGTCGGTCTGGTCGTCGAGGCCGGTGACGTCCGCGAGGTCCACCACGTCGCCCTGCTGATGGGGTACGGCGCCGCAGCGATCAACCCGTACCTCGCGCTCGAGTCCGTCGAGGACCTCGTCCGCCAGGGCACCTATCTGCCCGGGATCGACGCCGAGAAGGCGATCCGCAATGTGGTGAAGTCGCTCGGCAAGGGCGTCCTCAAGGTGATGTCGAAGATGGGCGTGTCGACGGTCGCGTCGTACACGGGTGCCCAGATCTTCGAGGCCAACGGTCTGGCGCAGGAGCTGGTCGACACCTACTTCACCGGTACGTCGTCCAAGCTCGGCGGAGTCGGGCTGGACGTCATCGCCGAGGAGGTCCGCCGCCGGCACCTGCGCGCGTACCCCGCGGACGGCATCTCGCCGGCGCACCGCAAGCTGGAGATCGGCGGCGAGTACCAGTGGCGGCGTGAGGGTGAGCCGCACCTGTTCGACCCGGAGACGGTGTTCCGGCTGCAGCACAGCACCCGGACCGGTCGCTACGACATCTTCAAGCAGTACACCGCGCGCGTGGACGAGCAGTCCGAGCGGCTGATGACGCTGCGCGGTCTGTTCGGCTTCAAGTCCGACCGCGAGCCGATCTCCGTCGACGAGGTCGAGCCGGTCAGCGAGATCGTCAAGCGGTTCTCCACCGGCGCGATGAGCTACGGCTCGATCAGCGCCGAGGCGCACACCACGCTGGCGATCGCGATGAACCAGCTCGGCGGCAAGTCCAACACCGGTGAAGGCGGCGAGGACTCCGACCGCCTGCACGACCCGGCCCGGCGCAGCTCGATCAAGCAGGTGGCGTCCGGACGGTTCGGTGTCACGGCGGAGTACCTGACCAACTCCGACGACATCCAGATCAAGATGGCGCAGGGCGCGAAGCCCGGCGAGGGCGGTCAGCTGCCCGGCAACAAGGTCTACCCCTGGGTGGCCAGCACCCGGCACTCGACCCCGGGTGTCGGCCTGATCTCGCCGCCGCCGCACCACGACATCTACTCGATCGAGGACCTGGCTCAGCTGATCCACGACCTCAAGAACGCCAACCCCGCGGCCCGCATCCACGTGAAGCTGGTGTCCGAGGTCGGCGTCGGCACCATCGCCGCGGGTGTCAGCAAGGCGCACGCGGACGTCGTACTGATCTCCGGTCACGACGGCGGTACCGGTGCGGCTCCGCTGACGTCGCTGAAGCACGCCGGTGGTCCTTGGGAGCTCGGCCTGGCCGAGACCCAGCAGACGCTGCTGCTCAACGGACTGCGCGACCGGATCGTCGTACAGACCGACGGGCAGTTGAAGACCGGGCGGGACGTCGTTGTGGCGGCGCTGCTCGGCGCGGAGGAGTACGGCTTCGCCACCGCGCCGCTGGTGGTGTCCGGCTGCATCATGATGCGGGTCTGCCACCTCGACACCTGCCCAGTGGGTGTCGCGACGCAGAACCCGGTACTGCGCGAGCGGTTCTCCGGCAAGCCCGAGTTCGTGGTGAACTTCTTCGAGTTCATCGCCGAGGAAGTCCGCGAGTACCTGGCCGAGCTGGGCTTCCGGTCCCTCGACGAGGCGATCGGGCACGCCGAGGTGCTGGACATCCAGCGCGCGGTCGACCACTGGAAGGCCGACGGCCTCGACCTGTCGCCGATCCTGCACGTGCCGGCGCTGCCCGAGGGCGCGTCCCTGCACCAGGTCGTCGAGCAGGACCACGGCCTGGACAAGGCGCTCGACAACGAGCTGATCCGGATCTGCCAGCCGGCGCTGGAGACCGGTGAGCCGGTGCGGGCGCAGCTGGAGATCCGGAACGTGAACCGGACCGTCGGCACGATGCTCGGCCACGAGATCACCAAGCGGTACCGCGCGGCCGGCCTGGCCGACGGCACCATCGACCTGACCTTCACCGGGTCGGCCGGCAACTCGTTCGCCGCCTTCGTCCCGCGTGGTGTCACGCTGCGCCTCGAGGGCGACGCCAACGACTACGTCGGCAAGGGCCTGTCCGGCGGCCGGGTGGTCATCCGTCCGGACCGGCGGGCCCGGTTCGACGCGGCCGACCAGATCATCGCCGGCAATGTCATCGCGTACGGCGCGACGTCGGGCGAGCTGTTCATCAGTGGTGGCGCCGGGCAACGGTTCTGTGTCCGGAACTCCGGGGCCACCGCGGTCGTCGAGTCGGTCGGCGACCACGCCTGCGAGTACATGACCGGTGGGCGCGTCGTCGTCCTCGGCGCCGTCGGCCGGAACTTCGCGGCGGGCATGTCGGGCGGCGTGGCCCACGTGCTCGACCTGGACCACGCCTTGGTGAACCCGGAGCTGGTGGATCTGCACCCGGTCACCGAGGACGAGTCCGAACTGCTGCACGACCTGGTCCGCAGGCACCACGAGGAGACCGGTTCGGAACGGGCGGCCAAGCTGCTCGCCGACTGGCCTGCCGCGGCGGCCAGGTTCACCACGGTGATGCCCCGCGACTACGCCCGGGTGCTGGCGGCCAAGGCGGCCGCCGAGCGCGACGGGCTGGACGAGGACGCCACCACGCGAGCGATGATGGAGGCCATCTGATGGCTGACCCGAAGGGATTCCTGACCACCCCGCGCGAAGTCGCCGAGCGTCGTCCGGTCGACGAGCGGGTGAAGGACTGGAAAGAGGTCTACCCCGGTGGGCCCGGCAAGGCACTGCTGCCGATCATCACCAAGCAGGCCGGGCGCTGCATGGACTGCGGCATCCCGTTCTGCCACTCCGGCTGCCCGCTGGGCAACCTGATCCCGGAGTGGAACGACCTGGTCTGGCGGGACGACTGGTCCGGCGCGATCGAGCGGCTGCACGCGACCAACAACTTCCCGGAGTTCACCGGCCGGCTCTGCCCGGCGCCGTGTGAGCCGGCTTGCGTGCTCGGCATCAACCAGGAGCCGGTGACGATCAAGAACGTCGAGGTCTCGATCATCGACAAGGCCTGGGAGTCCGGTGACGTCAAGCCGCAGCCGCCGGAGTGGCTGACCGGCAAGACGATCGCCGTCGTCGGCTCCGGCCCGGCCGGTCTCGCGGCCGCGCAGCAGCTGACTCGCGCGGGTCACACCGTCGCGGTCTACGAGCGGGCGGACGCGCCGGGCGGACTGCTCCGCTACGGCATCCCCGAGTTCAAGATGGAGAAGCTGCAGGTCGACCGGCGGATCCAGCAGATGAAGGAGGAGGGCACGGTCTTCCGCTCCGGCGTCAACGTCGGCGTGGACGTGACCGGGACCCAGCTCAAGCAGCGGTACGACGCCGTCGTCATCGCGACCGGCGCCACCGCGGCCCGCGATCTGCCGGTACCAGGCCGCGAGTACGGCGGTATCCACCAGGCGATGGAATACCTGCCGCAGTCCAACCGGGTCGCGCTGGGGGAGACGGTCGCGGACCAGATCGTTGCCACCGGCAAGGACGTGGTGATCATCGGTGGTGGCGACACCGGCGCGGACTGCCTGGGTACGGCGCACCGGCAGGGCGCCCGGTCGGTCACCCAGCTGGAGATCATGCCGCGTCCGGGCGACGACCGTCCGGCCGGGCAGCCGTGGCCGACGTACCCGATGATCTACCGGGTCGCCTCGGCGCACGAGGAGGGCGGCGAGCGGGTCTACTCGGTCTCGACCGTCAACTTCGAGTCCGATGCCGCCGGCAACGTTTCTGGGCTGAACCTGGTCGAGGTGGAGTTCAAGGAGGGGCGCTTCGTCCCGATCGAGGGTACCGAGCGGACCATCCCGGCGCAGCTCGTGCTGCTGGCGATGGGCTTCCTCGGCCCGGAGCGCGAGGGCTTCCTCGAGCAGCTGGGGGTCGAGCTCGACGAGCGCGGCAACGTCAAGCGGGACAAGTCCTACCAGACGTCCGTGCCCGGGGTCTTCGCCTGTGGTGACGCCGGCCGGGGCCAGTCCCTGATCGTCTGGGCCATCGCCGAAGGCCGCTCCTGCGCCAACGGCGTCGACACCCTGCTCACGGGTTCGTCGACGCTGCCCACACCCATCCCGCCGACCGCCCGTCCGCTGGCGGTCTGATCCGGTACGCGATGAACCGGGCCGTAGGCAACAAACCGTTGCCTGCGGCCCGGGATGCAATCTCTTGCCTGGGCCAATACGGTTGACCCATGGCTAGCCGCCGCCTGGTCACCAGAGCTCGGCTCCGCGCGATCACGCCGTGGGCCGCTCTCGGCCTGCTCTGGCTGGTCACGTCGGTCTTCGTCGGCGTGCTCGGTTTCGCCAACGACTCCGAACGAGTCACCATCGGCGCGCACGCCGCCACCGTCTCACCCACGTTCGACGGCCACGCCACGCTCGACCTCGGCGCCGTACTCCCGCGCCTGCGGATCGCCACCGACACCGCGTTCGGCATCGGCGTCAACGTAGACGTCCAGGAGACCGACGCCAACAACCTCACCGAGCTGCTCAACCGCGACGCCCTGATCGCCTCCCAGCCCGACGGTGAGATCGCCCGGATCCAGCAGGTCGTCCAGGAGATGGCCGTCGACAACGCGGTCGCCGGCGCCGGTTCCGGTCTGCTGGTCGCCGTCGTCGTCGCGACCATCTGGACGATGCTCGGTCCGCGCCGCCGCCGGGAACTGGTCCACTACGTGCATACCCACGAACGCCGCGTGGAGCACCGGGCGATCGTCGTACTGGTGGCGATGCTGATCACCATCGCGTCGATCTTTGGTCCAGGCCAGATGCGTCCGGCCGAGGTGCCACCGACCGAGTGGCGCCCGCTGGCCGAACTGTTGCCCGAGTTGTCCTTCGACGAACGCCTCACAGGGGTCGAGGTCGCGGCCGGGTTCTCCACCACCGGCGGCGTCGGTGTCATCCGTACGGCGGTCGAGACGTACGAGCGATCCACCGAGTTCTACGGCAAACTGAAGGAACGGGTCAGCCAGGTCGGCGGCCGGATCCACCAGGCGACCGAGGACGAGACTGTCGCGCTGCTGGTGTCGGACCGGCACGACAACATTGGTATGGACCCGTTTGCGGCCGAGGTGGCGAAGGTGGCCGGCGCGAAGGTGCTGATCGACGCCGGCGACGACTCCTCGTCCGGGCAGTCCTGGGAGGTGTTCAGCATCCACTCGCTGCGCCAGCACTTCAGGGACCTGAAGGTCGTCGCGGTGGCCGGCAACCACGACGCCGGCGGGCACATCGAGGACGCGATGCGCAAGAACGGTTTCACCGTGCTGGACAGCAAGCCGGTCGAGGTAGAGGGCATCCGCTTCCTCGGCGACAGCGACCCGACCAAGACCGGGCTCGGCAGCGCGGACCAGCCGGGCGACGAGACGATCGCCGAACAGTCCGAGCGGCTGGCGAACGTCGCCTGCGACCAGCCGTCGGACAAACGGATCTCCACGTTCGTCGTCCACGACCCGTCGTCGTTCGCGGACACAGCGACGCGGGGCTGCGCGACCCTGCTGCTGTCCGGCCACCTGCATCGCCAGGTTGGACCGGAGCACAAGGTGGTGAACGGGCTGCCGGTCACGACGTACACGAACAGCACCACCGGGGGAGCGGCGTACGCGTTCGCCCTCGGGTACACCTTGAGGCGGCCGGGCGAGGTCACCCTGATCACCTACTCGAAGGGCCAGCCGATCGGCCTGCAGACCGTCACTGCCGAACTCACCGGCGACATCACGGTCGGCGCCTACACCCCCTTACCTTCTTGACGAATCAGCCGCCGTCCCTGATTGACCTTTGTTGTTAACCGTCCAGTAATGGGGGCGGACCAGCGGACAGGTGGTCTTGTAGGAGTAGGGTTTTGTGACGTGCGTCGCGCAAAGATCGTTTGTACGCTTGGCCCGGCTACGGCCGCCCCCGAGCGCATCCTGGAACTCGTCCAAGCAGGTATGGACGTCGCAAGGCTCAACCTGAGCCACGGAGCCCATGCGGAGCATGAGCGCATCTACCAGCGGATCCGTACCGCCGCCGCGGAGACCGGGCAGAACGTCGGCATCCTGGTCGACCTGCAGGGCCCGAAGATCCGGCTGGCGGAGTTCGCCGAAGGCAAGGTCACGCTGACCTACGGCGAGCGGTTCACCATCACCACCCGCGAGGTCCCGGGCGACGTCACCATCTGCGGTACGACGTACGACGGCCTGCCGGGCGACGTGAACCCGGGCGACCAGCTGCTCATCGACGACGGCCGGATCGCGCTGGTCGCCGAGGAGGTGACCGAGACCGACGTGGTCTGCCGGGTCACCGTCGGCGGGCCGGTGTCGAACCACAAGGGCATCAACCTGCCCGGCGTCTCGGTCAGCGTGCCGGCGCTGTCGGAGAAGGACGCCGAGGACCTGCGCTGGGCGCTGCACCTGCCGGCCGACATGATCGCGCTGTCGTTCGTCCGGGACGCGGCCGACATCCAGCTGGTGCACAAGATCATGGACGAGGAGGGCCTGCGGGTCCCGGTGATCGCCAAGATCGAGAAGCCGCAGGCGGTCGCCAACCTGGACGAGATCATCGAGGCCTTCGACGGGTTCATGGTCGCCCGTGGTGACCTCGGCGTGGAGCTCCCGCTGGAGGAGGTCCCGCTGGTGCAGAAGCTGATCATCGACCAGGCCCGGCTGAACGCGAAGCCGGTGATCGTCGCGACCCAGATGCTGGAGTCGATGATCTCCGCCCCGCGGCCGACCCGGGCCGAGGCGTCCGACGTCGCGAACGCCGTACTGGACGGTGCCGACGCGGTGATGCTGTCCGGCGAGACCAGCGTCGGCCGGTTCCCGATCGAGACCGTGAAGACGATGTCGCGGATCGTGGAGTCGACCGAGGACCACGGCCTGAGCCGGCTCAAGGAGATCGAGTGGGAGCCGCGGACCAAGGGCGGCGTGATCGCCCGGGCCGCCGCCGACGTGGCGGAGCGGCTGGATGCCAAGTTCCTGGTCGCCTTCACCCAGAGCGGCGACACCGCGCTGCGGCTGGCCCGCTACCGCACCGAGATCCCGGTGCTCGCCTTCACGCCCGTCCCGTCCGTCAGCTCCTGGCTGAGCGTCGTCTGGGGCATCGAGACCCACATCGTCCCCACCGTCGACCACACCGACGAAATGGTCCGCCAGGTCGACCAGCGCCTGCTCGAACTCGGCAAACTCAACAAGGGCGACATCGTCGTCATCGTGGCCGGCTCCCCACCCAGCATCCCCGGCTCCACCAACGCCCTCCGAGTCCACCGCATGGGCGACGCCATCGAAGGCATCGCCCCGGCGTACCGCACGCCCAACCCGTAGTTCAGTCGGGGAGGTTGTAGGCGACTGGGTGCAGCGGCTGGTAGACCGGGAGGCCGGCGCCGCTGGGCAAGGGTATTGACGCGAGGCGGCCCCAGCGGGCTTCGGTGATCTGCTGGGGACTGTCGAGCTTGGCGAGCAGGGCTTCCAGGTCCTCGCACATCAGGTAGAACTCGTGGTGTGGGTTGTCGTCGGTTGGATGTACGGCGATCTCGGCCGGAGGCAGCCGGAAGATGAGCCAGCCCGCGCCGGCGTCGACGTGCGGGAAGCCGAGCACGTCCCGGATGAACGCCCGGTCGGCCTCGGCGTCGGTGCTGTAGATGATCACGTGCGATCCGGTGAACATGGTGTGCTCCTCTCTGCTGGCAGGCTAGCGGGGTGCGTGGGCTTGAGGAGCTGAAGAAGGCCAAGTTGCGAGGGCTCGATCAGCATGGGGTTCGGGTCGTCGGGGCGCGGTGGACCGGTTGCCGGATCTCGGAATGTTCCTTTGCGGACGCCGTACTGGAGGATCTGCGGATCTGGGACACGCAGGTGTCGGACTGCTCGTTCGCCGGGGCGTCTCTGCGCGGCGCGGTTCTCGGCAGTTGGCACAAGAAGCGGCGAAACGAGTGGCGGCAGGTGTCATTCGCCGGAGCCGACCTCCGCGGCGCCGTACTCATCGGTGCGCTCTTCGACGGCTGCGACTTCTCCGCCGCGCGCCTGGACGGCGTCCAGTTCGAACAATGCGATCTCCGCAACTCCACCTTCGCCGGCCCTCTCCGCGACGTGCTCTTCGACTGCCGCCCACTGCCCGACCGCCCCACTCCCGCGCCCCTCCGCGACCTCGACTTCACCGCCGCCACCTTCCAGCACGTCGAATTCCGCGACGCCCACCCCGAGCACGTCGTACTGCCGAAAGACACCCACTTCATCCCCAACTACCGCCCCACCGCCCGCCAGGCCCTAGCCGCCCTAGAGTCCGACCCATCACCGGAAGCCCACATCCTCCGAGCCGAACTAACCAACGCCCTCCACGGCCCAGGCACCGAGGACGGCGCGGCCCTCTACAACCCTCACGACTACCTCACCCACTCCGAGCCCCTAGCCACCCTGGCCGCTCAGCACCTCAACCCTTCGGCCCGATGAACTCATCGAGCCGCGCGACCGCCTCCCGCCGCGCAACCGACAGCGCGTTCCGCCGCGGCATCCGCCACGGGACACCGACCAGATCAAGCGCCCACTGACAGATCCGCATGATGTCGCCGGACTCGTTGGAGAACATGTACCGCGGATACTCGTACCGCTTCACCGTCCCGCCGACCACCCGAGTCGCCCAATTCGCCACCCGGCAGCCATCGGAGTTGAACAACCCCCTCAGCAACATTTCGGGGCATCCGGCAACAATCTCCACCTGCCAAGGCGCCAGCTCGATCTGCCGCCGATGCTTCGGCCCATTCCCATGCTGCGGGAACAAGCAAGGCCAGTGCTTCCAGTACGAGACGACCGAGATGTACCCAACTGCCTGGACCCGATGGACAGGCCTCGTCGGATGTACGGCGGCGATCACCTGCGCAGCCTCGTCGACGAGACGTGGATAGCCCTGATCACAGGCAATCCGCAACGAGTACACGTCTTTCTTCAACCGCGACAGGCACCCGTCGCCCAGATAGAGCCCCAGCAACAACGCATACGCCTCATGCGGCAACTGCCCGTCCGAACACCGCGGACAGCCGGACGGGTTCGTCACAGCCGGCGGCCGATCCCGCCACTCACGAAGCGTCGACCGACTCACACCAAGCCACTTGCTGACAGCGTTGAGACTCTCCCCACCCGCCACCGCAGCCAACGCCAGCTGCCGCGTCCGCTCGTCGTACATGACACGAGGTTTGCAGCCGCCACCGACAGATCTGTCAGCCGAATTTGTGCCCTGGGTGGGACTCGAACCCACACTGTATGGTGTTTGAGACCATCATCTCTGCCGGATTGGATTACCAGGGCATGTGGTCAAGATCCTAGCCCATGGAACCGGTCGATCAGCAAAATTGTCGGTGCTCGGCGACATCCTCGTGGCATGGGTCACTTCCGATCGCGAGAGACGGTCGAGTCCGCGTTGCGGATGTCCGACGAGGGCGTGCCTGATCGGGTCAACGCCGAGATCCACGGTGTTGCCCTGCGAACGATTCGGACCTGGCGGCGGCGGTATCAGCGCGACGGACTGATCCGGGTCGGCAGCGGGTATCCCGCGACATCGTGTCCTCAATGCGATGGGGCTGAGCTGGACGAGGCGGCGTACGCATTGCTGCTGGGGTGGTACCTGGGCGACGGATCGATTGCCCGCGCGCGGAGGGGCGTATTCACGCTGCAGATCGCTAACGATCAGCGATACCCCGAGCTGAACCAGGAGATCGCCGAAACGATCCGGCGAGTGAAGCCGAATGCGAGCCCATGTCTGCGCAGTGGCTCCGGCTCGGTACGGATCGAGGCGCGGTGGAAGCATTGGCCCTGTGTGTTCCCCCAGCACGGCGCCGGGCGGAAGCATCTGCGGAAGATCGAGTTGGTGGACTGGCAGTTGGAGATTGTTGCCAAGTACCCCGAACAGTTGCTGCGGGGACTGTTTCACTCTGATGGGTGCCGGTTCGTGAACTGGGCGAGCAAGCCTGATGGCAAGCGGTACTACTACGTGCGTTACATGTTCTCTAACCAGTCCGGGGACATTCGGAACATACTGACGGCTGCGTTGGATCTTCTGGGCATTGCTTGGCGGCAACCCCGCCTGGACCACATTGCGGTCAGCCGGAAGGAGGCCGTTGCGGCGCTGGATGCCTTCGTGGGTCCTAAGTCGTGAGCGGGGGTCGATACAGTGTCGGGTGTGACTGCTAAGCGTGTGGTGATCGCTGAGGATGAGGCTTTGATTCGGATGGATCTGGCCGAGATGCTGGCGGAGGAGGGGTACGACGTCGTCGGGCAGGCGGGGGATGGGGAAGAGGCCATCCGGCTGGCGACCGAGCATCGGCCCGACTTGGTGATCCTCGACGTCAAGATGCCGAAGCTGGACGGGCTGAGCGCGGCGGAGAAGATCGCCGGCGATCGGATCGCACCGGTGCTGATGCTGACCGCGTTCTCGCAGCGGGAGCTGGTCGAGCGGGCCCGCGACGCCGGCGCGATGGCGTACCTGGTGAAGCCGTTCTCCAAGGCCGACCTGCTGCCCGCGATCGAGATCGCCGCCTCCCGGTACGTCGAACTGGCCGAGCTCGAGCGCGAGGTCGCCGACCTGGCCGACCGGCTGGAGACGCGCAAGCTGGTGGACCGGGCCAAGTCGATCCTGCAGACGAAGTTCGGGCTGTCCGAGCCGGACTCGTTCCGCTGGATCCAGAAGACCGCGATGGACAAGCGGGTCTCGATGCGTCAGGTGGCCGAGCTGGTGGTCTCCGAGGCCGGAGATTCCTGACGCCAGGGCCGCGATGTCGGCCCGAACGGGCACGGATCGTTACCTCGAACGCGTTGCTGGTGACACACCGTGCCTGATATGGCGGATTTGCGACTCGTACCCATCACGTAAACATGCGCAAGCCTGACGCTCTGTCACCGAAACGGCGGCAAGACAGTAACCAGATCAACGGACGATGCTTACCGGGGTAACGACATCGCAACGCAGGCTGTGCGCGGTTCGCTTGGAACCATTCACGGGTCTAACCTGCCGGTGCTCGCGGCAAACGCGGGAGTCCGGCGATCTGCCCGGACTATCCAGACATGGGAGGAACAGTGCACCAGCGTTCCGTAGTACGGGTCGGCGCGTCGCTGATCGTTGCGTCGTTGGCCCTGACTGCCTGCGGTTCACGCAGCGGCGATGACTCCGGGGGGAGCTCCGGTGGTTCGACCAAGACCGCCAAGATCGGCGTGATCGCGCCTCTGTCGGGAGACCTCTCCGCGCTGGGTCTGGGTATCCAGCACTCGGTCGAGCTCGCCGTGAAGCAGGCGAACGACTCCAACGCGATCCCGGGCTGGAAGCTCGAGGTCGTGCCGAAGGACGACGAGGCCAAGACCGAGCCGGGTAAGAACGCCGCCACCGCGCTGGCCGGCGACAAGGACGTCATCGGTGTCGTCGGCACGCTGAACACCAGCGTCAGCCAGCAGGTCCAGCCGGTGCTCGCGCCGAAGAACATCGTCCAGGTCTCGCCGGCCAACACCGGCCCGGGCCTGACCCAGGGCGCCAAGTGGCAGACCGAGCCGAAGCGGCCGTACGCCACCTACTTCCGGACCTGCACCACCGACGCGGTCCAGGGCCCCTTCGCTGCTCGCTACCTGTACGAGACCGCGAAGATCACCAAGGTCGCCACCATTCACGACAAGAAGGCGTACGGCCAGGGCCTGGTCGGCACCTTCACCGAGGAGTTCAAGAAGCTCGGCGGTCAGGTCGTCGCTCAGCAGACGATCAACCCGGACGACTCGAACTACCAGGCGGTCATCTCGGCGATCAAGCCGGCCGCCCCGCAGGCCGTCTACTACGGCGGTGAGTACCCGAACGCGGGTCCGCTCTCGCAGCAGATGAAGGCCGGCGGCCTGAACATCCCGCTGATGGGCGGCGACGGCATCTTCGACCCGAAGTACATCTCCCTGGCCGGTAAGACCGCCAACGGCGACCTGGCCACCTCGGTCGGCGCTCCGGTCGACACCCTCGCGTCGGCGAAGAAGTTCATCGCGGACTACAACGCGGCCGGGTACAAGGACCCGTACGCGGCGTACGGCGGTTACTCCTACGACGCGGCCAACGCGATCATCAACGCGCTGAAGGTCTCGCTGAAGGACGCCTCGGACGTCGAGTCGGCCCGTAAGGCCACCGTGGACGCCCTGCAGCAGGTCTCCTTCGACGGCGTGACCGGCAAGGTCGCGTTCGACCAGTACGGCGACACCACGTCCCGGGTGCTGACCGTCTACAAGGTCGACGGTGGCAAGTGGGCCACTGTCCTTTCCAAGGAACTCCCGAAGACCTGACGGAGTCGACCTCATGACCTCGGGGGTGGGAGCTGATCCTCCCACCCCCGTGGCATGTTCTAAACAAGGGAGTTAGGAGGTCGACATGGACCAGTTCCTCCAGCAGCTCGTGAACGGGCTGACCCTGGGTTCGCTGTACGCCCTGATCGCGGTCGGTTACACCGTGGTGTACGGCATCGTGCAGCTCATCAACTTCGCCCATGGCGAGGTGTTCATGATCGGTGCGTTCGGCGCACTGACGACGTACTTGTTGTTCTTCGACGGTCAGACCGGCGTGTGGATCCTGCCGATCATGATCGTCGGCGCCATCGTCGCGTCGGTCGGCACGGCGGTGCTGATGGAACGTGTCGCGTACCGTCCCCTGCGGAACGCGCCACGCCTGGCACCGCTGATCACGGCGATCGGTATTTCCGTGTTCCTGCAGGAATTCGTTCGTTTGTTTTACGACCAGCCGCAGTGGACCGTGGTGGTCTTCGCCGCCTTGGCCCTTGCCCTCGGCTACTTCCTCGGCGCGAGGCTGGCGAAGACCGAGCTGAACAGCCCGACGACGAAGTGGTACGACCGCGCCCCGCTGATCGGTGCCGCGGTCGGTGCGGTCGCGCTGTGGGCCGTGGTCCGGCTGGTCGAGCGTGACCTGACGCCGCTGCTGGTGCCGGGTGTGATCGTGCTCGGAGCCCTCGTCGGTACGGCGGCGGGCTGGCTGGCCGGTTTCGCCGTACGGCGTAATGCGCGCTACCAGGTCAAGTTCGCGGCGATCGCCGAGGCGGCTGCCATTTCGGCCGTCGGGGCGGAGCTGGGCTGGGTGATCTTCAAGTCGATCATCACCGACATCGAGTGGCCGAGCGCCAAGCAGCGGATCCCGTTCCCGCAGATCGACGTCGTCAGCGGCGCTGCGCTGGAGGCCGGTGGTGTGACCATCCAGCGCTCGGCGATCTTCACCGTCGCCGCGCTGGCGCTGTGCGCGATCCTGCTCTGGTACTTCATCAACCGGACCCGGCTCGGCCGCGGTATGCAGGCGGTCTCGCAGGACCCGGACACCGCCCGGCTGATGGGTATCAACGTGGACCGGATCATCGTGGTCGCGTTCGCGCTGGGCGCCGTACTGGCGGCCATCGCGGGTGTGTCGCAGGGCCTGCAGAACAACAACATCGACTTCAGGATGGGCTTCCTGGCCGGTCTGAAGGCGTTCACGGCCGCCGTCCTCGGTGGTATCGGCAACATCTGGGGCGCCGTCGTCGGTGGTCTGGTGCTCGGTGTCGTCGAGGCGATGGCCACGCAGTACATTCCGGGTGCGTTCGGTGGTAGTACCTGGAAGGACGTCTGGGCGTTCGTGATCCTGATTCTGGTACTGGTCTTCAGGCCGCAGGGCCTGCTCGGCGCAAGGGTGGTGGACCGGGCATGAGCGACGTGACGACAACTCCGGAGGCTCCGGAGACCGAGGTTCAGACGGCCAAGCCGTTGGCGTGGCCGCTCGGCCTCGCCGGTGTGGTGCTGGTCATCGCCGGGTCCTTCCTGTCGTGGAGCTACGACGGAACGATCCTGGGCGATCTGTCGATCAACTTGTACCCGGGCAGCCTGCAGATCCTGACGATCATCGTCGCCCTACTGGCACTGGTCCTGCTGCTCGCCGAGAAGGGTCCGCTGACCAAGCTCGGCGGGTGGCTCGATGCCACGCTCGGCCTGCGGGCGCTGGGCATCTGGCTGACGCTCTACATGGTGCTCGTCCTGGTCGCGATCGCGACCGAGTCCGACGGCCTGATCAATGTGAACCCCGGCGGATACATCTCGCTGGTCGGGGCCGCGCTGATCCTGGTCTCGTCCCGGATGCTGCCGTTGCGGCAACTGCGGGACATGAGCGAGGCGAGACTTCCGGGCTGGTTCGAGATCCTCTCGATCGCGGTCCTGATGGCGGCCGCGCTGTTCGTGGCGGCGTTCGCGCTCGGGCTGCAGGACGCCTGGTCGTTCGTGCTCTGCCTGGTGTTCATCGCGGCCGTCGTCGCCGGGCTGTTCCGGACTGGCTCGATGACCTGGGTCGGGCATGCTGCCCAGCGCAACAAGAAGGTGCTGACGCTGTCGGCGTTCGTGGTGGCGTTCCTGTTCCCGTTCACCCAGGGCGGGTCGGACGCGAACATGTCCATCGCGACCCAGGTGCTGGTGTTCAGCGCCACCGCGATGGGCCTGAACATCGTGGTCGGCCTAGCCGGCCTGCTGGACCTCGGGTACATCGCGTTCCTCGGGTCCGGCGCCTACGTGGCGGCGACACTGTCGAACTCGGCGTTCGCCACCATCGGGTGGAAGCCGCCGTTCCTGGTGGTCGTCTTGGTCGGTGCCTGTGTGGCGGCGCTGGCGGGCCTCATCATCGGTTCGCCGACGCTGCGGGTCTCGGGTGACTACCTGGCCATCGTGACGCTGGGCTTCGGTGAGATCTTCCGGTTCTCGATGTTCAACCTGGACGGCAACAACGGGCCGAACCTGACCAACGGGCCGAACGGTATCCCCGGTATTCCGGACCTGGAGCTGTTCGGCTTCAACTTCGGCGACGAGCACAATGTCGCCGGGATCGACCTGGGCCGATTCTCGAACTACTACTTCCTGCTGCTGATCCTGATTGGCGGCGTCATCCTGGTCTTCTCCCGGCTGAACAACAGCCGGATCGGCCGTGGCTGGGTGGCGATCCGGGAGGACGAGAAGGCAGCCGAGGCGATGGGCGTGAACGTGTTCGGGCTGAAGCTGCTCGCGTTCGCGGTCGGTGCCTTCCTGGCCGGCCTGGCCGGTACGGTCAAGGCGCACCAGGACGGCGCGGTCAGCCCGGACCAGTACATCTTCCTGGAGTCGGCGTTCCTGCTCGCCGCGATCGTGCTCGGCGGTATGGGCACCATCGCCGGTGTGTTGCTGGGAGCAACGATCCTGAAGCTGCTGCCGGAAAAGCTGCGGTTCTTCTCGGAGTACCGGCTGCTGCTGTTCGGTCTGCTGCTGGTGCTGATGATGCGGTTCAGGCCGGAGGGCCTCGTCGCCAACCGGCGCCGGCTGCTGGAGTTCCATGAGGAGGACGAGGCGCTGGCCGAAGCGGTTGAGGCCGAGCACCTCGAAGCTGAGGAACAGCTCGTCGTCGAGGAGGCGAAATGACCGTCACTGAGACGAGGCGCACGGCACCGGAGATCGGACAACCGGTGCTGGAGGCTTCCGGCGTGACCATGCGGTTCGGTGGTCTGCTGGCGGTCAACAACGTCAACCTGACCGTCCGGGAAGGCGAGATCGTCGGCCTGATCGGCCCGAACGGAGCCGGCAAGACGACGTTCTTCAACTGCCTCACCGGCCTGTACAAGCCGACCAGCGGCCAAGTCCGGTTCGCCGGTGCGCCGAGGAAAGCGAAGTCGCCCGAGCGCCAGCAGCGCGAGTCGGCGGAGGCGGTTCCGGTGCAGCCGCTCACCGGACTGACGCCATTGGCGCCGAAACCGCGGGCCGTCGTACGCGCGGGAATGGCGCGGACGTTCCAGAACATCCGGCTGTTCGCCAACATGACCGCGCTGGAGAATGTCATGGTCGGGCGCTACTGCCGGACCAGTTCCGGCGCGCTCACGTCGGTCCTGCGCGGACCGAAGTACCGTCGCGAAGAGGCCGCCACCCGGGCCCGGGCGCAGGAGCTGCTCGAGTTCGTCGGCCTCGGGAAGTCCGGGGAGCACCTGGCCCGGAACATGCCGTACGGCGACCAGCGGCGGCTGGAGATCGCCCGCGCGCTGGCCACCGACCCGAAGCTCATCCTGCTGGACGAGCCGACGGCCGGTATGAACCCGCAGGAGACCCGCCAGTGCAGTGACCTGATCTTCAAGATCCGGGACTCTGGCCTGTCGGTGGTGGTGATCGAGCACGACATGCGGTTCATCTTCAACCTCTGCGACCGGGTGCTCTGCCTGGTCCGCGGCGAGGCCCTGATCGAGGGCACGCCGGCCGAGGTGCAGTCCGACCCGCGGGTGATCGAGGCCTACATCGGCACCGGCGACGAGGACGTCGACGAGGACGACCGGCCGCAGGACTCCGTAGAGGGTGAGGAGGCCCCATGACCGCGATGCTCGAGGTCCGCGACCTGGAAGTTGCCTACGGCAAAATCCTCGCGGTGAAGAAGATCAGCTTCAGCGTGGACCAGGGTCAGGTCGTGTCGCTGATCGGCACCAACGGCGCCGGTAAGACCACCACGCTGCGGACGATCTCCGGGCTGCTCCGGCCGTCGTCGGGTGAGGTCTGGTTCCAGGGTGAGCGGATCGACACGATGCCGGCGCACGACATCGTCGCGCGGGGGCTGTCGCACTCGCCGGAGGGCCGGCGGATCTTCGCCAAGCTCTCGGTCGAGGAGAACCTGCTGCTCGGGGCGTTCGCCCGCAAGGATCAGGGCGGGATCCGCACCGATCTGAACGCGGCCTACGACCTGTTCCCGATCCTGGGGGAGCGGCGCAAGCAGCCGGCCGGGACGTTCTCCGGCGGTGAGCAGCAGATGCTGGCGATGGGCCGGGCGATGATGAGCCGGCCGAAGCTGATGATGCTGGACGAGCCGTCGATGGGTCTGTCGCCGATCATGATGCAGCGCATCATGTCGACGGTGACCGAGCTGCAGCGGCAGGGCACCACGATCCTGCTGGTGGAGCAGAACGCGCAGGCGGCGCTGAAGCGGGCCGACTACGGCTATGTGCTGGAGGTCGGCAAGATCGTGCTGTCCGGCACCGGCCGCGACCTGCTGGTCAACGAGGACGTCCGCAAGGCCTACCTCGGCGAGGACTGACGCAGTAGTTGCCCTGAGCCCCCTGGCGTCACGCCAGGGGGCTCAGCCACGGATGACGACAAGCAACTGGACGAGCAGCGGCGCAACGATCAGCGCCGGCAGCAGATCGGCCACAGCGACCTGCTTCAGCTTCAGCAGCCGCAACGCGACGCCGATCAGCATCACGCCACCAGTCGCTCCCAGCGCGGTCACATGCGCCTCCGGGAGTACGTCGCCCAGCACCGCACCGACAGCGGTCATCAGACCCTGCACAACCAGTACGACGAGCGCCGAGGCCGCCACGCCCCAGCCGAAGGACGCGGCGAAGGCGATCGAGGCGAAGCCGTCCAGCACTGCCTTGAGCAGCAGCTGATCCGCGCCGCGTCCGAGACCGTCCGACAGCGCGCCCAGGAACGTCAGCGGGCCGACGCAGAACACCATCGACGCGGACACGAAGCCCTCGACGAACGTGCCTTGTCCCTCACCCCGGTCGAACCTGCGCTGAATCCAGCCGCCGAAATCCTCCAGTCGCTGCTCGATCCGCAGCAGCGAGCCGGTGATCCCGCCGATCAGCATCGCGCCGAGCACGATCAGGATCGGCGCGCTGTCGCCGACGGCGTCGCTGAGTGCCTTGTCGCCCACCGTCAGTGCCGAGCTGATCGCGATCAGGAGCGTGACCAGCCCCAGCGCGTCGGTGACCAGATCGCGGGTGCGGTGACTCAGCCGATGGCCGATGAGTACGCCGAGTACCGAACCGACGAGCACCGTCGCGACGTTCACGACAGTGCCGATTCCGATGAACAAACCTGTCTCCGATCAGCCCGGGCGGCGCAGCTTTGCAAGTGACCCGCGAGGGCCTACTGTTGCGCGAGGACGAGCGTATCCGTCCGTCCCGTTCACCTCGGGGGTGGACCAGACCAGGAGGTCGCTGTGGCGTCAGCCATTGAGGTGAGGGATGCCCAGCGGGGTGATGCCGGCGCCTTGGTGGCGTTATGGCGGGAGATGACCACCGCTTCCGGCCACCCGCAACGGTTGCCTGCGGCCCCGACGACGCCTGCCGTCGAGGTTGCTGTCGGCAAACATCTCGACGACCCGTTCGGCCGGCTGCTGGTCGGCGTCATGGACGGAGCCGTCCACGGTATGGCGTATCTGCGCCGTACGGCGATCAGTCCGCTGCACGACGACTTCACCGTGACAGTGGAATACCTGCACGTCAGTGACAACGCCCGCCGGCACGGACTGGGCAAGGCGCTGATCGCGGAGGCGGCCGCCTGGGCCGAGCACGAGAACTGTGCACACCTGGCCGCCGTCGCACCAGCGATCGCCCGCGAGGCGAACAGGTTCCTGGCCCGCCTCGGTCTCGGGCAGGCCGGCGTACTGCGGTTCGCGACCACGCACACTGTCCGTCGCCGGCTCGCCGCCGAGCACGCGCCGAACCTGCTGGCCCTGCTGTCGTCGCGACGGTCGGTGATCGCCCGCCGCGCCCAGCTGCAGCGGCCGCTGCCGGTGGATCCCACCGACGCCGCGGACGTCAGCTACCCGGCGGAGCCTGAATCAGCTGACAGGTGATCCGCGCCGTACACACCCGCTTGTCCCGGTCGTCGGTGATGACTACTTCGTACGACGTCGTGGTACGGCCGAGGTAGATCGGGGTGGCGACGCCGGTGACGAGGCCGTCGCGGACGGCGCGGTGGTGGGTGGCGTTGATGTCGACACCGACCGCGACCTTCCCGTAGGGGGCCGCGTGCAGGGCGGAGCCGATCGAGCCGAGGCTCTCGGCCAGGACGCAGGACGCGCCGCCGTGCAGCAGTCCGTACGGCTGGGTGTTGCCCTTGACCGGCATGGTCGCGACGATCCGCTCCGGCGCGGCCTCCTTGACCACGATGCCCATCACGCTGAGCAAGGTGCCCTCCATGCCCATGCCCGGCCCAAGATCCATACCGTCGGTGCTCTGATCTGTCACACACGGCAGAGTACGTCAGCGGCTGTGACAGAACTGTCGGTGGGAACCACTAGAGTCGGTACGTGGCTCCAGAAACCAACACCTCGACGATGACCAAGGACCCCGCGCAGCCCGGTGCCGGCCGGCCGCGGATCCTGCTGCTGGACGGGCACTCGCTGGCGTACCGGGCGTTCTACGCGCTGCCGGTGGAGAACTTCTCCACCACCACCGGGCAGCACACGAACGCGGTGTACGGGTTCACCTCGATGCTGATCAACATGCTCCGCGACGAGCAGCCCACCCATGTCTGCGTCGCGTTCGACGTGTCCCGCAAGACCTTCCGCTCCGAGCAGTACGCGGAGTACAAGGCGGGCCGGTCGAAGTCGCCGGACGAGTTCAAGGGGCAGGTCTCGCTGGTCAAGGAGGTGCTGGAGGCGCTCCGGATCCCGACCACCGAGATCGACGGCTGGGAGGCCGACGACGTCATCGCCACGCTCGCCACCCAGGCCTCCGAGCAGGGCTTCGAGGTCCTGATCAGCAGCGGCGACCGGGACGCGTTCCAGCTGGTCAGTGACGACGTCACGGTGCTGTACCCGAAGCGTGGCGTGTCCGAGATCGCCCGGATGGACCCGGCCGCGGTCGAGGAGAAGTACGGCGTCACCCCGCGGCTCTACCCGGATCTCGCGGCGCTGGTGGGGGAGTCGAGTGACAACCTGCCGGGCGTGCCCGGGGTCGGGCCGAAGACGGCGGCGAAGTGGCTGAACCAGTTCGGCTCGCTGAACGATGTGGTCGACCGGGTCAACGAGATCAAGGGCAAGGCCGGCGAGTCGCTGCGCGAGCACCTGGCCGACGTGATCCGGAACCGGCAGATCAACGAACTGGTCCGGGACCTGACGCTCGATGTCACGGTGGACGATCTGGTGCGGACGCCGTGGGACCGGGAGAAGGTGCACACACTGTTCGACAGCCTCGAGTTCCGGGTGCTGCGCGAGCGGCTGGTCGCCGAGCACGAAGAGGTCGACGCGACCGTCGACCACGGGTTCGAGCTGGACGGCGTGCAGCTGAAGCCGGGCGAGGTGGCCGCGTGGATCAAGGAGCATGTCAGCAGCGGCGAGCGCGTCGGCGTCGCGGTCCAGGGCAGCTGGGGTCGCGGCACGGGAGAGATCACCGGGCTGGCGCTGGCGAACGCCTCCGGTGCCGCGGCCTGGTTCGACCCGACCGTACTCACGGCCGACGACGACGCGGCCTGGCAGGCCTGGCTCGCGGATCCCCAGCAGCCAAAGGCATTGCATGACGCGAAGGGCCCGCTGCTCGGCTTCCTGGAGCGTGGCTGGACACTGGCCGGGCTGAGCTCGGACACCCAGCTGAGTGCGTATCTGGCCCGCCCGGATCAGCGCTCGTACGACTTGGCCGATCTGACCGTGCGGTATCTGAAGCGTGAGCTGCGCAACGAGGAAGCCGAGAACGGCCAGCTCAGCTTCGACGACGTCGAGGGTGGTCCGGCCGCGGACGCGACGATGCTGCGCGCCCGCGCGATCGCCGACCTCGCCGACACGCTCGACGCCGAGTTGGAGAAGCAGGCCGGTACGGCATTGCTCGCCGACGTCGAGCTGCCGTTGATCGACGTGATCGCCGGGATGGAGCGGGACGGCATCGCGGTCGACCGGCCGTACCTGGAGGAGCTGGAGGAGCGGTTCGCGACCGGTGTGCGGGAAGCGGCGACGGCGGCGTACGAGGTGATCGGGAAGGAGATCAACCTCGGGTCGCCCAAGCAGCTGCAGGTGGTGCTGTTCGACGAGCTGCAGATGCCGAAGACGAAGCGGACCAAGACCGGGTACACCACCGACGCGGATTCGCTGCAGGCATTGTTCGAGAAGACCGAGCACCCGTTCCTGGCCTACCTGCTGGCGCATCGGGACGCGACCCGGCTGCGGCAGACGGTCGAGGGGCTGCTGAAGACGATCAGCCCGAAGGACGGCCGGATCCACACCACCTTCAACCAGACCATCGCGGCGACCGGGCGGCTCAGCTCGACCGACCCGAACCTGCAGAACATCCCGATCCGGACCGAAGAGGGCCGCCGGATCCGGCAGGCGTTCATCGTTGGCGAGGGCAACGAGTCGCTGATGTCGGCCGACTACAGCCAGATCGAGATGCGGATCATGGCGCACGTGTCGGCGGACGAGGGACTGATCTCCGCGTTCAACTCGGGCATGGACTTCCACTCGGTGACCGCGTCCCGGGTGTTCTCGGTGGAGCCTGCCGAGGTGACGCAGGAGCAGCGGGCCAAGATCAAGGCGATGAACTACGGCCTGGCGTACGGCCTGTCGGCGTACGGGCTGAGTCAGCAGCTGAAGATCGGCGTGGACGAGGCGCGCGGCCTGATGGACGAGTACTTCGAGCGGTTCGGCGGCGTGCGCGACTACCTGCGCAGCATCGTTCTCGACGCGGGCAAGAGCGGGTACACCGAGACGATCCTGGGCCGGCGCCGCTACCTGCCGGACCTGACCAGCGACAACCGGCAGCGCCGCGAAATGGCCGAGCGGATGGCGCTGAACGCGCCGATCCAGGGCTCGGCCGCCGACGTCATCAAGATGGCGATGCTCAAGGTCGAGGCGTCACTGCGCGAGTCCGGCCTGAAGTCCAGGATGCTGCTGCAGGTGCACGACGAACTCGTCTTCGAGATCGCCCCGGGCGAACGCGAACCGCTGGAGACGCTGGTCCGCCGCGACATGGGCCACGCGGTCGAGATGACCGTCCCGCTCGATGTGTCCGTCGGCGTCGGCCGCACCTGGCACGAAGCCGCCCACTGAGGCCCTGTCTGGTAATCCATCACCAGACACGACCTAGTCCCGGATGAACCTCGGCAGCTGATCGGGGAAGAGGGCGTTGATGATGGACGCCTGCTCGCGCGCGGTCAACGTGGGCAGGCTGTCCAGCGGGAACCACGCGACTTCGAGGGATTCGTCGTCGTTCACGCGGGCTTCGCCGGAGACGTAGCGGCAGCGGAAGGTGAGATCGAGGTACTGGACCTGGTCGCCGTTGGGGTAGCTCGACGGCGGTAGCGTCTCGACGCTGACCAGGCGCTCGACCACGGCCTTCACCGCGGTCTCCTCCTGGATCTCCCGGAGCAGGGCGACCGCGGGCTGCTCGCCGGGCTCCAGGATGCCGGGGACCAGCGACCAGTGTCCGTCGTCGGCGCGTCGTACCAGCAGAACCCGCTGGTCGTTGTCCAGGACGACGCCGGTGATGCCGCTCAGGAACAGCAGGTCGTGCCCGATCTTCTCGCGCAGCTCCAGGATGAACTTCGGGGTCGCCATGACGTGAACCCTATGCGACGCCCCGATAACGTTGTCAGTTTCTTACCGGTTAGGCCGGAACGCTTGGCCACCGAGTGTCACGTGACAGAACGTTAGCGTGCTTGTTTCCCTTCCGTTCCGACCTTTCGTATGTCATCCTCCTCTGCAATTGCAGGTTGAAATTGCATAGATCCTATCGGATTCGTGCCCCCGCCCTGGAGGAACCGTGCGGAACAACGATGTCAATGCAAGCGCCGGACTGAGCCGTCGATCACTGCTCAGAGGCACTGTCGGCGCCACCGTGGCGGCGGCCGGCAGCGGGGTGCTGGCCGGCTGCAGCGGCTCCGGCGACGATGCGTCGGCGAAGGCGTCGACGCCCACCGGACCCAAAGCCACCCTCGGCCCGAAGAGCCCGGGCGTGCTCTACCCGGACGGCTACAAGGGCCCGGTCGCCCGCGAGGTCAAGCCGATCACGACCGAGAAGGTGAGCTTCACGATCGTGGTCCCGCAGGACATCGGCGTCGGGGACTGGCAGACCAACACTTTCAGCAAGTGGCTCGAGCAGCGCACCGGCATCCACATCGAGTACAAGCAGGTCGCCGGCGGCGACGACATGATGACCAAGGTCAACGCGATGATCGCGGCCGGCGACATCCCGGACGCGTTCATGAACGTGGAGTTCACCAGGTCGCAGCTGTACCTGTACGGGCAGCAGGGACTGTTCCAGTCGATCGACGGGCTGATCGACGGCTACGCGCCGAACCTGGTGCAGGCCATGCAGGATTACCCGGACGCGCGCAAGCTGAGCCAGTCGCCGGACAAGAAGATCTACGCCTTCCCCGACTTCAACGACTGCTTCCACTGCCGCGGGTTCGAGTCCAAGGGCTGGATCAACAGCGAGTGGATCAAGAAGGTCGGACTCGCGATGCCGAAGACCACGGACGAGTTCGCCGAGTTGCTGCGGGCGTTCAAGAAGGCGGATCCCGGTGGCAACGGCCGGACCGTGCCGTTCGCCGGATACAAGGACGAGCCGATCACGACCTTCTTCATGAACGCGTTCCTCTACAGCCCGCCGGAGCCATACCTCGCCGTCGAGGACGGCAAGGTCGCGGCGGCCTACATCAAGGACGAGTGGCGCGAGGGGCTCAAGTACGTCAACGGCCTCTACAAGGAGGGCTTGCTCAACAAGGACATCTTCACCGCGGCCGGTGACCAGATCGCCCGGCTCGGCAACGCGAAGCCGAACCCGCTCCTCGGCGGCGCCCGGTCCGGATCCTGGGGCGGATTCGTGGAGATCGACCAGAAGGACCCGAACGCGCGCTGGCGTCAGTACGAACTGCTGGAGCCGCTGCAGGGCCCGAACGGCGTCCGGTTCACGGCGTGGGACTACTACGGCATCGGCGTCGAGGTCGGCACGCTCGTGATCACCAAGAAGTGTGCGAGGCCTGAGCTGCTGATGCAGTGGGCGGACGCGCAGATGGAGCTCGAGTCGATCCTGCGCTGCTATGGCGGGCCTGGCTTCCAGTACGCCAAGACGGGACAGAAGGGCATCAACGGCAAGCAGGCCGTCTACGCCTTCGGCACGGCACCGGTCAACGACCAGCATCCCGGCTGGAACGGTGCCGAACAGTACGGCACGATGTACCGCTCGCTGGACTTCCGGCTGGGCGAGCGAGTGAACCCGAGCGACCTCACGTTCGAAGCGCCGCTGTACGAACAGACGCAGCAAAGGCAGTTCCCGTACAAGCAGCCGCAGGACGCCACGTTCCCCCCGGTCACGTTGACCCAGGATCAGGCCGCCCAGGAAGCCGAGCTGGCCACGAACCTCACCACCGAGGTCGGCGCATCCTTCGCGAAGTTCGTCACCGGGCAGTACGACCCGAACGACGACGGCCAGTGGAAGGACTACCTGAACCGGATCGACCAGATCGGCCTGAAGTCGTACCTGGAGATCCAGCAGTCCGGCTATGAGGCCTTCGGCAAATGACGGCTGACCAGATGGCACCCGACGACCGCCGGATCGGGGCGGCGGCCGTCGCTGTCCAGGACACGCGCCAGGACAAGATCGTCACGATCTGCGTCTCCGCGGCGCTGGCGCTCTTCGCCTTCGCCGTCCTGTATCCGCTGGTGTATGTGCTGAGCGCGTCCCTGAGTGACCCGAGCAACGTCGTCTCCGGCGAGGTCTGGCTGTGGCCGGTCGGCTTCAGCCTCGATGCCTACAAGGCGATCTTCGACTACCGGTCGATCCTGACAGGCTTCGGGAACTCGGTGGTGTACGCGATCGGTGGCGCGCTGCTCGCCACCGCGCTGACGCTGCTGGCCGGGTTCCCGCTGTCCCGCAAGGGCCTGCCGGGCAAGGGCCTCATCATGGCGCTGTTCGTCTTCACGATGATGTTCAACGGCGGCCTGATCCCGACGTACCTGGTGGTCGAGCAGCTCCACATGCTCAACACCCGGTGGGCGATGATCGTGCCGGGCGCGCTCGCGGTGTGGAACGTGATCATCACCCGCACGTACTTCCAGGTCAGCATCCCCGAGGAACTGCACGAGGCCGCGACGATGGACGGCTGCAGCGACTTCGGATTCTTCTGGCGGGTCGTGTTGCCACTCAGCAAGCCGATCATCGCAGTGAACCTGCTCTTCTACGCCGTCGGCCAGTGGAACTCGTGGTTCAACGGCCTCATCTATCTGACCAACGAGCACCTGTTCCCGCTCCAGCTGATGCTGCGGCAGATCCTGATCCAGAACAAGATCGACGCCTCGGGTATCCAGGACGCCGCCGAACTGCTGCGCCGCAAGGAACTCCAGCAACAGCTGAAGTTCTCGCTGATCGTGATCGCCGCGATCCCGCCGTTGCTCATCTATCCCTTCGTCCAGAAGCACTTCGTCAAGGGCGCGATGATCGGTTCGCTGAAGGGGTGACGCGATGACGACACTGAGCTCACCGTCATCGAGTACGACGACGCCTGCCGCCACGCGGACGCCGGCTCGCAAGAGCGGACCCGGTCTGAAGGCCAAGCTGCGCAGGCATTGGCAGATGTACGCGATGCTCGCGCTTCCGCTGCTCTGGCTGGCGATCTTCGCCTATTGGCCGATGTACGGCGTGATCATCGCCTTCAAGGACTTCAACGTCGTCGACGGCATCTGGGGCAGCCCGTGGGTCGGCCTCAAGCACTTCGAGCGCTTCACCGACTCCTACCTGTTCTGGCGCCTGATCAAGAACACCGTGGTGCTGCACGTCTATGAGCTGGTGGCGACGTTCCCGCTGCCGATCATCCTGGCGCTGGCGCTCAACATGGTCCGCCGGCGCTGGTTCAGCCGCTGGGTGCAGCTCATCACCTATGCGCCGCACTTCATCTCGACAGTGGTGGTCGTCGGCATCATCGTCGTACTGGTCGATCCGACGACCGGTGTGGTGACCCGGCTGACCGATCTGCTCGGGTTGCCGACGTTCGACCTGCTCGGCAACCCGGGGAGCTTCCGGCACCTGTATGTGTGGTCCGGTGCCTGGCAGACGATGGGGTTCAGCGCGATCATCTACCTCGCCGCGCTGACCAGCGTGGATCCCGAGCTCCACGAGGCCGCCGTGGTCGACGGCGCCTCGAGGCTGCGGCGAGTCTGGCACATCGACCTGCCCGCGATCCGCCCGGTCGCCGTCGTGTTGCTCATCCTCAACATGGGCTCGATCCTCTCGGTCGGCTTCGAGAAGGTCCTGTTGATGCAGAACAACCTCAACCTGCACGCCTCCGAGGTGATCGACACCTACGTCTACAAGGTGGGTCTGGAGGCACAGATACCCCAGTTCAGCTACGCGACCGCGATCGGGCTGTTCCGGTCGGTCGTCGGCCTCGTGCTGCTGGTGGTGGCGAACTCGATCGCCCGCCGCTTCGCCAAGTCCAGCCTCTGGTGAGCTAGCTGTTGTCGGCCTGGCGGTGCAGTCCTGTCGCCAGGCCGATCGACAGCAGGATGGCGCAAGTGCTGGTCATCGCGACCAGCGTCTTCACGCCGGCCATACCGGTGGCGATGTCGGTGCCGAGCACGATCCCCGCGCCGACAGCGAGCGCGATCAGGCCGATCCAGATCAGCAGCGCGGCGCGTTTCTCCTGCTGCGCGATCGCGGCATAGACAACGAGTTGCAGTACGGCGTACGCCGAGCCGGAGATCGCGAACAGCCAGGTGTACGGACCGAGTGGCGCGTAGTCCTCCTTGCCACCGACCACCGCGAGGACCAGGTCGGGCAGCAGCAGCGTGCCGAGCACGGTGCACACGCCCAGCCCGGCGACGGCCTGGATGGCCCGGCGGAGGCGCACGGTGTCGCCGGGAGAGCTGGCCAGCGACGGGAACACGATCACGATGACGAACTGCGGCAGGAACAGACAGGCCTTCGTCACGATCAGACCGGCGGCGTAGTACCCGCTGTGCCGTTGATCGAGCAGTGCGCGGGCGAACAGCACGTCCGCGTTGGCGATGGCGAAGAACGCGAGCAGCGTGTGCGTCCCGTGCACCGTCTCACGCAGTACTTCCTTGACCTGCGCTGCCGTCGCTCCAGTGGAACCACGCAGCAGGAAAGCGCCCAGCAAGGGTGGTACGGCGGCACCCAGCGCGATGCCGGTCATAGCCGAGGTGAGCGACGGGTGGATCAGCAGCGCACCGCCGCCCAGCACCAGACGCCCGGCGCCGACGGCGGTGTAGATGCCGGCCAGCTCGGTCCAGTGCTGACCACCTTGAAGGACGCCGAGCTGTGAGCCCATCACCGTGAGACAGCCGAGCGTCGGCGCGATCAGGAGTACGGCGATGACGGAGTCGATGTGCAGCAGCCATACGAGCAGCGGCGTGGCCAGCAGGGTGATGGCAGCGAGGCCGAGAGCGGCCCGGCGACCTGCCTTGAGCATGGCGTCGGCCAGCTCGGACGCGCCCGCTCCGCTGTGCGTGGCGATACGGCGGGCGCCGGCCGCCTGCAGCCCGAGGGATGCGACGTTGCCGATCAGCAGGATGCCGAGCAGTGCGGTGATGGCGCCGAACTGCTCCGGCACGAGCCGGTGGACGCCAACCAGGGTGAAACCGTAGGCGGCCGCATTCATGATGGCCATGCCGACGGCGACGACGGTGGCGCTGCGAAGGAACGCCAACCGAGGTGCTCTGGGCTCTTGCTCAGGCGTGGTGTGTGAACTCATGCTCTACTGCCTCGAGATGCGGGGACCGGGTGGGAGGTGGTCATGTCAGAACGTGCCGTGCGCGTCCTGCCCTGGCTGTGGCCTGTCCTGCTCACCCTGTTGATCACTGCTCCGCTGCTCGCTCCGGGGTACGTCGTCGGCTACGACATGGTGTTCGTGCCGGACCTCACCGTACGACTAGACCTGTTCGGTCTCACAACCGCCATGCCCCGAGCGGTCCCGTCGGATGTGATCGTCGCGCTCCTGGACGAGGTCCTCGGCGGCCAGTTGCTCAATAAAGTCGTCCTGATCACCGTCCCACTGCTGTCCGGGCTCGGCTTGACCGCGCTGTGGCGTGAGCTGCGTCTCGGTGGCGCGCTGCCCGGCGCCGCAGCGGCGACCCTATATCTGTGGAACCCGTTCGTCGCCGAACGCCTCCGCCTCGGCGCCTGGGCGCTCCTGCTCGGGTACGCCGCTCTGCCGTGGCTGGTGCGGTCAGCGATCCGGCTGCGCAGGTCCGGTGTGGGGTGGCCTGGGTTCCTCCTCGCGTCAGCCGGTTGTGCGCTGACCGCCTCGGGCGGGATCACCGGCCTTCTCGTCGCCGCGCTCATCCTCCTGTGGCCGGGGGAGCGACGGGGGTTGGTCCCGCTCGGCGGAGCAGTGCTGCTGAACTTGCCATGGCTGGTGGCCGGCCTGGTGCACGGCGGGGTCGCGACGGTCGACCCCGCGTCGGTGACTGCGTTCGCGGCTCGTGATGAACGCTATGGGGGAGTGCTGCCGACTCTGCTCACCTTGGGCGGTGTCTGGAACGCGGACGTTGTGCCAGGCAACAGAGGCGATCTGCTGCCGCTGATCATCGCGTTTCTCATGCTGCTGATGTCTCTGGCCGGTGTGGTCATCTGGTGGCGGCGCGACCGCCTGGTTGGCGCTCTCGTCGTGGCAGCCGTTGTTGCCGTGTTGCTGGGCCTCGTCGGTGTCGTGGCGCCGGGTGCGTTCGCGCAGGTCGTCGCGCACGTTCCAGGCGCCGGACTGTTCCGCGACGGCCAGCGCTACCTCGCTCCGTTGGCGCTGCTCGAGTCACTGGGCTTCGGCGTCGCCGTCGTCGCTCTGCTTCGGCATGTGCGACTCCATCGAGTGGTCGGCGCGACCGCCGTACTGCTGCCTCTTGCGGCTCTGCCTGCACTGTCCGGTGGGCCTGGGCTGAAGGTGTCGCACTATCCGGATGACTGGGAGCAGGCGCGGCGAGTGTTGGCCGGCTCCTTCATTCCCTGGCCGTTCGAGTCGTACCGTGCGCCGCCGTGGAACGGCCGGCGGCCGGTGCTGGATCCGATGCCGCGCTACTTCGCGCAGTCCTCGGTTGTGCCTGACGAGTTGATCGTGGACGGGCATCGTCTGGCCGGTGAGGACCCGCGAGCCGCGGCTGTCGCGTCCGCCCTCCGTGCCGGGCTGCGCGGTGGCGGCGACCCGACCACGGCGCTGCTTCAGCAGGGCGTCGGCTGGCTGGTCGTCGATCGCCCAGCCGGTGGCCCGTCGCCGCGTGACCTGATGCCCGGGCTCACGGAGGAGTTCTCCGGTCCGACCGTGAGCGTGTACCGGCTCGCGGGAACTCCTGTGCCGCAGCGCAATCCGCTCTGGCGGACGATCGCCGTACTGGCCGCGTGGGCGCTCGCGGGGGCGACTCTGGCGGCCGCGATCGTCGGTGCGGTGATGCGGCGTTCCACGGTCTGGCGGAGTCGCTGAGCGGTTGTTACTCTTCGGTTCACTTATCCGGGAGGGGACACGCTTCATGGGATCACTGATCGGTGCGGCCATCGCAGTACTCGCTGGGCTGGCGGTGGCTACGACCACGGTTGTCGGGGTCGTTCAATCGGTGCGGGACGACCCGAAGCCGCCGCAGGGACAGACCCAGGGACAGGCTGATGTTCCGGTGGTCGGGTACGGCGTGAAGTAGTCAGCAGCCGATCGAAAGCCAGTGCGGTCGCACACCAGGTGAAAGTGCCCGCACTGGCGGCTGCCCCGTCGGACAACCGCTGCCGGAGCTCTCCGTCCTGCAGCAGCTCGATGATCGCCGCGGTGAAGTCACCAGGACTGTCCACAAGCACACCGGACACCCCGTCGCGCACGGACTCCGTCGGACCACCTGCACTCCGATAGGCCACAGTGGGTACGCCGTGACCCGCGGCCTCACCGACGACAAGCCCCCAGCCCTCCTTCAGGCTGGGCAGGGCCAGCACCCACGCCTCGTCGTACGCCGCGTGCTTGTCGTCCTCACTGACATGCCCGCGAAACTCCACTGCATCCAGCAGTCCGCGTTCCTCGACGTACGCGCGGAGTGAGTCCTCCCACCAGCCTGATCCGACAACGACCAGTCGCGCGTGCGGCAGCACCTTGCGGGCCTCTGCGATCGCGTCGACGGCGTGCTCGATCTGCTTGTGCGGCACGATCCTGCCCACGCACACCAATGTCGGGACCGGCGCCTGCGGGGTTTGCCGTGGCGGTGCCGGGTCGGTGCCGTTGTGGATCACTTCGATGTCAGTGACACCCAGTCCGGTCAGCTCGTCCCGTGAGGCGGACGACACCGTCACGTAAGCGCAGTCGTCATACAGGCGCGGTGCGACGCGTGACTCGAGCCACCAGCCCAGCCGGCCGCGCCAGCCCGGGTACACCACCTGCCACTGCTCTTGGTGCACGTGATGCACCAGTACGATGACGCCAGTACGACGTACGAGCCGGGTAAAGAATGGGAGGCCGTTCTGCACGTCCACCACGTGGTCCGGTCGCTGCAGCAGCGTGTGCAGTAGGCCACGCAGGTACACCGTGACCTTGGTGCCGCGGTAGATGTATCGCACGTCGTCACGACGCGACTCGCGCGGACTGCCTGGGTAGGCCGCGCACAGCACGGTCACCGACCAGCCCAATGCCGCAAGGCCTTTCGCTACCTCCTCCACGTACCGCTCCGAACCCCCACCCTCAGGGTTTGTCGTGTCCCGCCAGTTCAACAGCAGCACGGTCTGAGCACGCACTGATGGCCCCACCCCTCCGGTAACCTCCCCCGAGGTAATGGGCGGGGACGTTACCAAGGAGTAACGATGTCCGCCAGACCTCACGAGATCCGTTAATGTCCCGCCTGTGCCAGTGATGACGAACCCCACAACGCACCCGGAGTGGACGGCCGACTTCGGCCGTGCCGTCCGGCTGTTCCGGGCGTTCGGCGTCGAGCAGACCGACCCTGATCGCTTCTACGGCACGCTGGCCGCGGACTCGGTCGGCCACCTCAGGCAGTACGTCGATCTCAACGGCAAGCTGATGCTGGACGTCGGTGGTGGACCGGGGTACTTCGCGGACGCGTTCCGGCAGGCCGGTGCGACGTACTACGCGATCGACTCCGACCTGGGTGAGCTGAGTGGTCGCGGTGAACCCGCACCCGGCACTGTCCTCGGCAGCGGTATGGCGCTTCCGGTCGCTGACAGCACAGTCGACATCTGCCTCTCGTCGAACGTGTTGGAGCACGTGCCCGACCCCTGGCTGATGGCCGACGAGATGGTCCGCGTCACCCGGCCAGGCGGCACGGTGTTCCTGTCGTACACCGGCTGGTGGGGACCGCACGGCGGCCACGAGACGGCGCCCTGGCACTACCTCGGCGGACACCGGGCCGCTCGCCGCTACGAACGACGGCAAGCGCATCCGCCGAAGAATCGGTTCGGCGAGTCGCTCTTCCCGATCACGGTCGCCGGCGGGCTGCGCTGGGCTCGTCAGTGCACGCAGGCGGATCTCGTGGCCGCCGTACCGAGATATCACCCGCGCTGGGCGTACGGCGTACTCGCCGTGCCCGGCCTGCGTGAGGTCGTGACCTGGAACCTCGTCCTGGTGCTGCGGCGCCGATGAGGAGACTGAAGGCGGGAAGTTCCGAGCAGGTGGTCTGGCGAGCAAGACTCGTGCTGGGCTGCCTCATCCTGATTGCCCTGTGCTTCCACCAGGCGCCCGGCAAGATCGTGCCGGACACCAAGCTCGACCTCACCGCAGGGCCCGGTGGCTTCCTCGCCCGCGCTATGCACCTGTGGGACCCGCAGGGAGCCTTCGGCCAGCTGCAGAACCAGGCGTACGGCTACCTGCTGCCAATGGGTCCGTTCCACTGGCTGCTGGACAGCCTGTCGGTGCCGGACTGGGTGACGCAACGACTGTGGTGGTCGGTCGTGCTCTGCGTCGCCTTCCTCGGTGTGTGGAAGCTGTGCAATGCCCTCGACCTAGGAGTGCCCTGGACCCGCTTCGCCGCCGCGCTGCTCTACGCACTGAGCCCACGCATGCTGGGCGAGGTGTCCATCACCTCGATCGAGGTGTGGCCGATGGCGATGGCTCCTTGGGTGCTGTTGCCGTTGGTGACACCACGCGCCCGTTCAGGCTGGTGGCGAGTCGGCTGGTCCGCAGTCGCCTTCGCACTGGTCGGTGGAGTCAACGCAGTCGCGACAGGTGCGACGTTGGTGCTGCCCGCGCTCTGGCTGATCACCCGACGGCTGGACAGGTCCACTCTCAAGGTGGCCGTCGGCTGGCTCGGGTGTGTGGCCGCTGTGTCGGTCTGGTGGCTCGTCCCGCTCATGCTGCTCGGCCGCTACAGTCCGCCGTTCCTTGATTGGATCGAGGATGCGGCGGTCACGACCGGCTCGGCCAGTGTGTTCGAGTCGTTCCGCGGTACGTCGCAGTGGCTGAACTTCCTCTCCGGAGGCAACGGGCCAAGTTGGCCTGCCGGCTGGCTGTATGTGACTCAGCCGATGCTGATCCTCACCACCGCCGTGGTCGCACTGCTGGGCCTTGCAGGCTTGGCAATGGGCTCACTGAAGCACCGCGGCTTCCTGCGACTCTCACTAGTCGTTGGCCTGCTGCTGGTGACACTCGGCCATGCAGGTTCCGCCGGCTCACCCCTGGCTCCGCAGCTGCAGGACTTGCTCGACGGACCGCTTGCGGCGCTCCGCAACACCCACAAGTTCGAGCTCGTCGTACGGCTACCGCTGGTCTTGGCCGCAGCCCACGCACTGAGCCGACTTAGGGTGTGGTCGACAGTCCGAGGGCTACATCACCGGGTAGTGCCCGTCCTTGCTGCTTGCCTGGTCGTGTCCGTCGCAACGCCGGCCATCTTCGGTCAGCTGCCGAGGCATGAGGGGTACGACGCCATCCCCTCGCACTGGCTGGAAGCCGCGGCCTGGCTCGACAGCCAGACGACCAGCGGCAGCGTCCTCGTCGTACCCGCTGCGTCATTTGCTGACTTCACCTGGGGCTCCACCAAGGACGAGCCGTTCCAGGCGCTCCTGAAGCGCCCGATGGCCGTGCGGGACGCCGTACCGCTGGGGTCTGCTGGGACGACGCGGTGGCTCGACGAGGTGGAGCGGCGCCTCGGCTCTGGCGTCGGCGACAGCACTCTGCAGCAGGCACTCAGCCGTGCCGGAGTCAGGTACGTCGTCGTACGCAACGACCTCCGGTACGACGCACAGGTGACTCCGACTCTGGCAGTCCACGAGAGCCTGGCCGAGTCAGGTATCGAGCGAGTCGCGTACTTCGGCCCGAGCACCGGCAGCACCATCGAGCAGCCGGGAGTCACCCTCGACGGCCACACCCGCTTGCCCTATCCGAGCGTGGAGATCTACGACGTCGGCGACACGAGCGCGGGCCGGCTGATCCCGCAGTCGAAGCTCATGGAAGTCCGGGGCGCGGCTGAAGACGTGCCGGCCGCTCTGACCGCCCTTGGCGGCGACCGCGAGGCCGTGACCAGCTCTGACGTCGCAGGGCGACTCACTGGACTGCCGCTGATCCAGACGGACGGCACGCAACGCCGCGAGGTGTCGGTCGGCCGCCCAGCCGAGAACTACTCGCCCGTGCTGACCGCAACCGAAGCCGGACGTCAAGGCCGCCGCACCCTCGGGTACGACGTCGACGGGTCCAGTACGACGCGGACCTGGAGTGGCGGCGTTGTCGACGTACGGGCGTCGTCGTCGGCCTCGGACGCGAACGCCACCCTGCGGACCGGGCCTGGCAACGGGCCGGCAGCAGCTGTAGATGGCGATCCGTCGAGTCGCTGGATCTCGGGAACCTTCGGACGCAGCAGTGGCGAATGGCTGGAGCTGACCTTCGCGTCGCCGCGGACTGTGGACGGCCTGAAGGTCCAGTTCTCGCTGGCAGCGCCGACCACCGAGCCAGTGCGCACGTTGCAGGTGGAGACGGACGCAGGCTCGCTGACCAGCGTGGTCGCGGGTACGAACGATCCGCAGAACATCCCGACCCCACCCGGAAAGACGCAGCGGCTGCGGCTGAGCGTCGGGGTGACGGACGGCAAGAACCCGAACGGTGTCTCGATCGCGGAGATCACTCTGCCCGGCCTGCGACCGGTCAGCCGGCTACTGGTGCCGTCGGAGGATCGTCAGCCAAGTGCTCTGGTGTTCAGGAACCAGCAGGTCGGCCGCTCTGCCTGCCTGCACGCCGGCACCCGTCCGCTCTGCAGGCAAGTCTTCGCCAAGGACTCCGAAGAGCCAACCGGCCTCCTGCGAAGTGTGGAGCTGCCGCAGGCCGCGTCGTACCAGCTGCAGGGGACCGCGCTACCCAAGGACGGTGCGGCGCTTGAAGGCATGCTGACAGTGCCCGGTGCCATCACGGCGTCGGCCTCGTCCCGCGCCATCACCGCACCGGAGGGTCGGCCCGGCGCAGCGGTCGACCGTGATCAGGGCACCGGGTGGGTCGCGAGTTCCAGCGATCTGCATCCAACCCTGACCCTGAAGTTGCCCGAGGCACGGAAGCTCAGCGGGCTGCAGTTCCTCACCGATCCGTACCTGGCCGCGTCCCAGCCGGCCGAGGTCGCTCTGAGCTTCGACGGCGGCACTCCAGTCCGTCGCATGGTCGATGCTGAGGGCTATGTCCGGTTCGGTGTGCGGAAGGCACGGACGATCGAGCTGACCTTCACCGGCATCAAGCCGCTGGTCGACTTCGACTCCGCGACCGGCTACGCGCAGACAGCGCCGGTTGGTATCGCCGAGGTGCGGGTGCTCGGTGCTGACGACCTGCGCAAGGCCCTCGACCCGGACAGCGAGACGGGCGCGTACTGCGGCTATGGCCCGGGCGTGCGCGTTGACGGCGTACCGGCTGACACACAGCTGAAGGCGACGATTGGGGACCTGCTGCAGCGGCGTCCGGTCACCTACACGACCTGTGAGAACGTGCCGCTGCAGGCCGGGCGCCACAACCTGGATGTCCTGTCCACAGGTGCGTTCGTACCGGTTGAAGCGACCTTCACCAAGGCGGGCTACGGCAACGTCTCCCAGACGCCAGTGCAAGGTGTCGACGTCTGGCGGCCAAATCCAGCCGAGCTGTCTGTCGAGGTGCCCGCTGCCGACGAGCGGTCGGTCCTGACTGTCGCCCAGAACTACAACGAGGGCTGGGAGGCGTACGACAGCAGCGGGCGCAAGCTGACGCCGATTCGCGTCGATGGCTGGCAGCAGGGCTGGATACTGCCGGTTGGACCGGAGCAGGTGGTCACCGCGCGCTTCATGCCTGACCGCATGTACCGTGCCGGGCTGCTCGTTGGACTGCTCGGTCTGCTGGTCGTGATCGCAGCAGCGGTGTTCTTCCGGCGTAGGTCGCGGCACTCCAGGCACCGCCTGCGTGAAGGGCGCAGCGTCGGGCCGTGGGTTGCGTTGGGCCTCGGCCTGGCGGCAGGGACGTTCATGTCCGGCTGGATCGGCTTTGCCGCAGTGGCTGTCGCTGCGGTGTGCGCTTGGTTCCTGTCGACGCGCGTGCTGCTAGCCGTACTTGCCGCGGTGGTGACGGTGGGAACGCTGATCGCGGTGGTTCAGCCCTGGCCGGACGGGGGAGCCGGGCTGACTTCCGGAGTGGTCCAGGCATCGATCTTGTTCGGCTGTGCGCTGGCCCTCTTGTCACGGTCGGCCGGCGAGACGTCGTAGTCCCGGTCGCGTCGGCCTAGCCGCATGATCGGCCGCTCCATCCCGTAGTAGCTCGCCGCGGCGACAGCGCCTGACAGCGCCAGCGTCGGGAAGAACAGCAGCGCGAACTGCCCTGTGAATACCTCGTACCCGGCAATCCGCTCGACCAGGCTCAACACGATCAGGTGGTACGCGAAGACGCCGTACGAGATGTCGCCGGCGACGTGGGCGACTCGGCCGCCGAGCACTCTGGTGATCCGGGCTGTCGGAGTCAGGGCCGGGAAGAGCACGCAGGCGGCGATGCCGGTGTACAGGAGGCTCTTGACGAACGCCTGGCCCGGTGAGGCCGCAGTCAGGTTGTACGGGCCTGCCACTGGGCTCGCCGCGATGAGCAGCAGCGCGACGGCGACACCCCACACCGTGGCGGGGACCTTGGTCAGGGTGTCGAGCGCGGACGGCCCGAGCCGGCCGCTGCTGCGAGCCACCTGCCACAGCGCGAACCCCATGCCGACCGCGAACCAGCCGACGTACCCAGGAAGCCAGAGCCCCGCCTGTGGGTGCCCGGTCGCGTTGACACCTGCCATCCACACCGGCCCGAGCAGAGTGAACGCACCCAGTACGGCGAGCCGCCAGCGCACGCTGCGACGAGTCGGACGGTCATAGCCGGTGAGAAGCTTCGCCAGGAACGGCAGCAGCAGGTAGAACGCGACCTCCGTCGCCAGACTCCACAGCTGCGTGAGCCCGTCCGCAGCCAGCCCACCGAAGTAGATCTGGGTAAGGGTCGCGTGTTGCAGGTAGGTCGCCCAGCTCACCTCAGCCTTGTGCGGGACCAACAGCACAGCCAGCAGTACGGCGACCCACAACGCCGGCAGGATCCGCAGCGCACGGTTGCGCAGGTACGGCAACGTCAGTGGAGGCAGGGTGCCGTCGAACCACGCGACCACATGGGGCCGGTACAGCAGGAAGCCGGAGATCGCGAAGAAGATCGCCACGCCGACGTCGAGCCTGGACAGCACGCCGGCGAAAGGGCCGTTCAACGAGGCGCCGCTGTGAAACCCGGCATGCGTCGTCAGCACGGCGAGCGCGCCGATCGCCCGCAACCCGTCGAGCGCCGGGAATCTCGTCCGTGTCATCCGTTCACCCTTGGCAGTCCGATGTCGAAGTTCTCCACGCACAGGTTCGTCGCGGGATCGGAGGAGCGTAGCCGAAGCTGGGTGGCTTTGATCCGCTGCGACGGGCCGAAGTACATGCTGCCGACTCCAGCGGGCCAGTCGGCCGCCGGCAGCGCGGCGACGTTCCCGTCGTCATCGGCCAACTCGATCGACACCCGGTTCTGCCGGTTGGAGAAGTACGCGGCCTTGACGAACCAGTTCGCGGTCGCCACCTCCGGCTGGGTCGACTTGAGCCGCGCCGTCAATGGCTCGGTCCCATGCAGGAGCAGATTGCAGAACGGGTTGGTCCTGGACGGCGGCTCGCCGCGCGACCACACCGCCAGTTGAGCCGGCCGGAGGTGTCCTTGCTCGTCGACCATCAACGGCTCGCTGCCCGGTTCCTGCAACCGGAACGGGATGTGCGCCATCCGCAGTACCGGCGAGAGTCTGAGGTCGTTCGTCAGCGCGTTCACGATCGGCTGCGGCATCGCCGTGTCCCACAGATTGACGTTCGGCCCGGCTTGCTCGAGCTCAGCGGTGACCGTCGCGAAGTACTCCTTGGCCGGGTTCTTCGCCCAAGTCCGGGCAAACCCGGCATCCGACACGGCCACCAGACAGCACAGCGCTGCCATCGGTACGACGGCCCATCGCATCCGCACCGTGCGAAGCGACAGTACGACGGCCAACGTCAACGGCACCGAGAGATCGGACCAATAGTGGTAATGCGAGGTGAAGAGATCACCGAACAACGTGAATCGCCCGTACGCCACCAGGACGACCGTCACCACGACATAGACCAGGACCGAACCCCACAGCAGCAAGGCCCGCCGCTCCCGCCGCCACGCGATCGCAATGATCAGCGCAAACACGAGACCGCCGAGGATGACCGCCGCGGCCGGTGCCGCCGCCGTGCCCATGATGGTGAAGTTCTGCCACCGCCACGGCCCACCCACGAGCGCACCGATTGGTACGGCGAAGCCGCGAGCCAGGGCCGTGAACAGCTGACGAGGTCCAGGCAGGTGACCCTGCGACGGGTTGCCGTACACGAAGTAGAGGATGCCGAAGACAACTACACCGACAGCCAAGGCAACGAAGTACTGGATCCAATAGCGGATCGGCCGATCTCGCAGATAGAGAGCCAGTGCAACGACCGTCACCACGATCAAAGCCGACTTCTCCCAGCAGGCCAAGGAGATGAGCAGCGAGAGTGGGCCGTAGGCAACTGCTCGGCGACGGCGGCCGTCGTACCAGTCGATGGTTGCGTGCAGCAACAGCAGGCCGAAGACGTGCGCGCACAGGTTGTTCACGCCGCTCGACAGCGACATGAACGACGGCATGCTCAGCGGCGTGATCGCGTAGAACAGCGTGCCGGCGACCACCCACCAGTTCGAGCCGAGCAGGCGGAGGAGCAACAGTCCCATCAGTGTGATGGCCGCGGCCTGCATCAGCATCCGCCACGCGACCGTGGCGTCGTGATTGAACGGCGCGATCCAGACGAACCCGGCGTACACGAAGCGCAGACCTGGCGCGATGTGGTCGTTCACCGGCGTCAGCAGCTCCGCCGGCGCGAACCCGCGAGCGCCCTGGACCAGGAAGTCGAGGTCGTCGCTGAGCCACGAACCACGCCGCGCGAGCAGCCCGAGAACGGTCGACTGGACGACAGCGATCGCCACCACGACCGCCCGGAGCACCGATGAATCCGGTGTCGCTGGCAGTCCTGAGTTCCCCCTCATGTGGCGCGACTATATGCCAGCGCGAATTTGTTGTTCTCCTCGTCTGTTCAAGGTGGCTACCCGCTGGTAGCGTCCCGCGGACAGACCGGGAGGGGATGTTGTGGGGACTCGTAGTCGCGTGCTCGTGATCGGGCTCGGGGTGTTCTTCGTCGCTGTCGCGGCGCTGGCCAGGTTCTACGCGTATCCGGCGCTGGCGGTGGCGCCCGCGGACCAGAAAGCGCACACGGTGTCGACCGGCAAGGACGCCACCATCTTCAGCATCGCGGAGCTGAAGGAGAAGGGCGGCGTCGAGCTCGAAGCACGCCGGACCGTCCGCGGCGATGTGGTGGCGGCAGAGAAGATCAGCAAGGCGCTGAATCGCAAGGTCGTCGTGTTCGACACCGCGGTGGTGACCGACGACTCGAAGAACTACCAGTTCCCCAAGGACTCGACGCTGACCGCCGAACTGCCGCTGAGCTTCGTACAGGAACGCGTCGTACTCGACGCACACACCGGCGAGGCGGTGCGCTGGAATCCGTCCGGCGACGACAACAGCGGCGAGTACATCGCCACCACGCTGGAGAAGGCGGACCGGCTCAAGCCCGATCAGACCAGCCCGCTCTTCAAGGGACACGAGGGTCTGGTGCTGAAGTTCCCGTTCGGCACCGAGAAGAAGACCTACGACTTCTGGGACACCACCCTGCGCAAGGCGTTCCCGATCCAGTTCAAGGAAGAGGCCACGCTGCAAGGGCTCAAGGTGTACGTGTTCGAGCAGGAGGTGCCCAAGCAGGACGTGCCGCTGGCGAAGCCGCTGATCGTGCCGGGCAGCGTGATCAACGAGCCCGGCCGTGACTCGGTCGAGGTGCAGCGCACCTACAAGAACACCCGGACGCTGTGGGTCGAGCCGGTCACCGGCGCCATCATCAAGGGCAAGGAACAGCAGCTCGCCACCATCGCGTACGACGGCGAGGACAAGCTGACGGCGACTCAGGTCACCATCGAGTACGACGACGCGACCGTGACCAAGAACGTCAAGGGCGCGACCGTGAACGGCGTCGCCGAGGGCGGCTACCAGTCGAAGGCGGCGCAGCTGAACCTGATCGGCTTCTGGATTCCGCTGGTCTCGCTGATCCTCGGCCTGCTCCTGCTCGCGTTCGTCGCGGTGCGGTCAAGCCTTGTGCGCAGACCAGATGGCGGTGCCGGGGACTAGGCGGCCGCGGGCGGGTCCCCACCCGCCCCAGACGAGGTCGTGTCCGGCCGGCCACTCCGGCTCGAGCAGGTCGTCGATGACGAAGCCGGCGCTGGTGAGTTCGCGGATCCAGTCGCCGGTGGTGCGGTGGTGCTCGACGTAGACCGGCGTACCGGCGTCGTCCACTTCGACGTACGGCGTCCGGTCGAAGTACGAGTGCGTGATCCGCAGGCCGGCCGGGGTCGGGTCGTCCGGCAGGGCCCAGCGGATCGGGTGCGTCACCGAGAAGACGAGCAGCCCGCCCGGCTTCAATGTCCGGCCGATCTCGCCGAGAGCGACCCCGGCGTCGGCCACGAACGGCAGCGCGCCGAACGCCGAGCAGACGATGTCGAAGGTGGCGTTCTTGTACGGCAACGCTGTCGCATCCGCCGCGACGGTCCGAACGGAGGTGCCGGTCCGGGCATCGAGCTGTCGTGCGAGCCGGAGCTGCTCGACCGAGATGTCAAAGGCAACCACGTTCGCGCCCTGCTTGGTCAGCCAGCGCGCGCATTGCGCCGCGCCACACCCGACCTCGAGGACGCGTCTACCTCGGACCGGCCCGAGCAGCTGGGCGTGCTCCTCGTCGACACCCTCAGGGCACCAGATGAACCGGTCGTCCCCGAGAAACTCACCATGCTCCGCGAGGTACTCGCCGGCTGCCGAATCCCAGTAAGTCCGGCTGGCTCGTGACGACTGAGCTTCGGTCAGCTCCACCCGCACCGGCCCTGTCATGGCGCACACTCTACGGATGAGCGATTTCGCCAGTGCGGTCCCCTTGAGCGGCGGGTACGGCGGTCAGACGTATGCGGTCAGCGCCGGCGGCGAGGACGCCGTACTGAAGATGTATGTGAAGGATCCGGAGCGGGCCGCGGTGGATGCGGCGTTGCTGCGGTTGGTGCATGGGCTGTTGCCGGTGCCACGGATTCTAGATCTGAAGCGCGACGGGTCGGTGGAGGATCCGCCGTACTTGCTGACCGAGCGGCTGCCCGGGATCAATCTGCAGGTGTTCTTGGACACCGCGGGGGAGGACGAGCGACGGAAGGTCGGGGCGCAGCTCGGTGAGCTGTTGGTGCGGCTGAGCGGGATGCCGTTTCTCACGTCCGGGATGTTCCGCGGCAGCGAGCTGACGATCGAGCCGTTCGGGCTCGGTGAGCTGGGAGACTTCTTCGAGAGCCTGATCCCGGATCTCGGGTTCGGTCCGGGACAAGCGGGGAGCCTCCTCGAGGTGATCGCGAGCGCCGAGGACGACCTGGCGGGAGGCACCGACCGGGTCTGCCTGGTGCACAGCGACTTCAATCCGAAGAACTTGCTGGTGGACCCGGCGACCGCGCGGATCACCGGGCTGATCGACTGGGAGTTCGCCCATGCCGGGTCGCCGTACTCGGACCTGGGAAACCTTTTCCGGTTCTGCCAGGATCCGGTGCTCGCCGGCGCCGTGCTGAGCGTCGTACGGGGGAGTGGGCTGGACCTCGGGGAGCCGCTGGTGGAACTCGGGCGGGCGGCGGATCTGTGGGCACTGCTGGACTTGGCCGCGAGGTGGACCGAGCACGAGGTCGCGGCGGAGGCGCACTCGGTGGTCTCTCGAATGGCGGACACCGGGACCCTCGCAGCAGGACGACCCAAGCTGGACGTCGTACATTGAGATCAGATGGCACGTCGGGAAAGCACTCGGCGGGCAGCCGGTAGGGCCGGGTGCCCCGGGTTGCTCTGCCTTCGTCGATACCCGTATCCTGTGAGATGCGCTATGGGCCCGCGCGACCTCGGACGGAGCAGGCTCGTGCTCGCAGCAGTCGGTGGTGAATCTGTCCTCTTCAGGCAATCCAGCGGTTTGGTGCGATCCAACGGTTCATGACGCGACCGCACGACACCACCAGTCCACGGAGCAACCCACCACATGACGGCCAGCATCGAGGCACCTCTCGACCCCGCAGTGCGCAACACCCCGCAGGTAGCGGTCAATGACATCGGGTCGGAGGAAGACTTCCTCGCGGCGATCGATCAGACCATCAAGTACTTCAACGACGGCGACATCGTCGAGGGCACCATCGTCAAGGTCGACCGGGACGAGGTCCTGCTCGACATCGGCTACAAGACCGAAGGCGTCATCCCCTCCCGCGAGCTGTCGATCAAGCACGACGTCGACCCGAACGAGGTCGTCAACGTCGGCGACCACGTCGAGGCCCTCGTTCTCCAGAAGGAGGACAAGGAAGGCCGTCTGATCCTCTCGAAGAAGCGCGCCCAGTACGAGAAGGCCTGGGGCACCATCGAGAAGATCAAGGAAGAGGACGGCGTCGTCACCGGCACCGTCATCGAGGTCGTCAAGGGTGGTCTCATCCTCGACATCGGCCTCCGCGGCTTCCTGCCGGCCTCGCTCGTCGAGATGCGCCGGGTCCGCGACCTCCAGCCGTACGTCGGCCAGGAGATCGAGGCCAAGATCATCGAGCTGGACAAGAACCGCAACAACGTGGTCCTGTCCCGCCGGGCGTGGCTGGAGCAGACGCAGTCCGAGGTGCGGATGAACTTCCTCACCCAGCTGCAGAAGGGCCAGATCCGCAAGGGTGTCGTCTCCTCGATCGTCAACTTCGGTGCGTTCGTGGACCTCGGCGGCGTCGACGGTCTGGTGCACGTGTCGGAGCTGTCCTGGAAGCACATCGACCACCCGACCGAGGTGGTCGAGGTCGGCCAGGAGGTCACCGTCGAGGTGCTGGACGTCGACATGGACCGCGAGCGAGTCTCGCTGTCGCTGAAGGCGACCCAGGAAGACCCGTGGCAGCAGTTCGCCCGGACCCACCAGATGGGTCAGATCGTGCCCGGCAAGGTCACCAAGCTGGTTCCGTTCGGTGCGTTCGTCCGGGTGGAGGAGGGCATCGAGGGTCTGGTGCACATCTCCGAGCTGGCCGAGCGGCACGTCGAGATCCCGGAGCAGGTCGTCCAGGTCAACGACGACGTCATGGTCAAGATCATCGACATCGACCTGGAGCGGCGCCGGATCTCGCTGTCGCTGAAGCAGGCCAACGAGGGTGTCGACCCGGTCTCGGACGACTTCGACCCGACGCTGTACGGCATGGCCGCGACGTACGACGAGCAGGGCAACTACGTCTACCCCGAGGGCTTCGACCCGGAGACCGGCGAGTGGCTCGAGGGCTTCGACAAGCAGCGTGAGGAGTGGGAGCGGCAGTACGCCGAGGCCCACGCGCGCTGGGAGGCCCACAAGAAGCAGATCGAGGACGCCAAGACGGCGGACGTCGAGGCCGGCGAGGCGTCGACGTACTCCTCGGCCGCGGCTCCGAAGGACGACGCTCCCGTCGAGGGCGCGCTCGCTTCCGACGAGGCGCTGCAGGCTCTCCGCGAGAAGCTGACCGGCCAGGGCTGAGCTGTTCCGTAACGCTCGAGACCCCCGCATCCCCGTACTGGATGCGGGGGTCTCGCACGTCCGGCCCCCCTCGCCCCGCGCCGAGCCATTTGGTGGGTTCACCCACCACCTTGTGGGTTCACCGCCCGCATCCGGTGGGCAAACCCCCCATTTGGTAGGTGAACCCACCAAATGTGGCTCTCGTGCCGGGTGTGCACAAGGTCACCAGGAGCCGGTCGTTCGCCGCGTAGCGCTCCCCAGATCCGCTCGCTGACCGGCGGAGCCGGGCTGGGGTGGGGTGGGTAGGGTGCTGGGGTGCTGAGAGTGGGACTGACCGGGGGGATTGGGTCCGGGAAGAGTGCGGTGTCGGCGCGGTTGGCGGCGCGGGGTGCGCTGGTGATCGACTCCGACGTACTGGCGCGGGAGGTCGTCGCGGCGGGGACCGACGGGCTTGCCGAGGTGGTGAAGGCGTTCGGGGACGACGTACTGACGCCTGACGGGGAGCTGGACCGGCCGGCGGTCGGCCGGATCGTGTTCGGCGACGAGGCTGCCCGGCGGAAGCTGGAGGCGATCATTCACCCGCGGGTCCGGGCCCGGGCGACCGAGCTCGAGGCGGCGGCACCGGCCGACGCGGTCGTGGTGCACGACATCCCGCTGCTGGTCGAGACCGGTCAGGCGGACCGGTTCGACGTCGTACTGGTGGTCGATGTGCCGGTTGACGTACAGCTCGAGCGGCTCACCGCGCAGCGCGGGATGACTGAGGCGGAAGCGAAACAGCGGATCGCGAGCCAGGCGTCGCGGGAGGATCGGCTCGCGGTGGCAGGGCTGGTGGTGGACAACTCCGGCTCGCTGGCAGACCTGGATCGCCGCGTGGACGAGATATGGGCCACGCTCCAGAAGCGTGCAGGGCACGGTCAGGACACGAAAAGGTGACCCCTGCGCGGTAAATGATGAATCCCGGGCGGGCTGTACGAGAATCTGTCCCGGTCCGGCCCAGGTGACTGGGTCGCCACCCCGGCCGGCGCGCCCCGCGCCGGCCAGGACGTCCGAGGTTGGGAGGATGGCGTGGTCTGTCCGCGCTGCAACTCAGACGTCCCCGAGGTGTCGCACTTCTGCCACCACTGTGGCAACGACGTGCGCTCCGGGGACGCCGAGCGGAAGAAGGCGTACGCCGCCAGGCCGGATGAGCCGGTGGCGTCGTTCCGGCTGGTCTCGACGATCATGCCGCAGGGCTCGGGTAGGCAGCCCTACACGTACAAGGTCGCCCTGGGGATCGCGCTGCTGCTGACCGTCGTGACGGCGGCCCTCGGCGCGTTGCCGGTGGCGATCATGGTGGCCGCCTTCTCCATCCCGATCGTCTACATCCTCTACCTGTACGACGTGAACCTCTGGGAGGACGAGCCGATCCCGGTGGTCGCCGCGGCCTTCGTGCTGACCGGCGTACTGGCCGCGGTGTTCACCTGGCTGTGGTCGGACAAGATCCAGCTGTCGACGAGCACCTTCGGCGGCAACGACGGCAGCCCGGCCGGCCGGGACCTGCTGCTCCTGCTCCTGCTCGTGCCGGTGGTGTCGGAGCTGATCCGGCAGGTCGGCCCGCTCATCCTGGCCTCGCGGCCGCGGTACGACGACCTGATGGACGGCTTCACCTTCGGCGTGGTGGCCGGTGTCGGCTACGCGTGCTTCGAGACCCTGGTGCTGTTCTGGGGCTGGATCAGCGGCGGCTTCGCCGGTCCGGGCAGCAGCGTCGGCACCTGGATCTCGGTGGTCGTGCTGCACGGGTTCATCAAGCCGCTGGTCTACGGCTCGGCGACCGGACTCGCGGGTGCGGAGTTCTCCGGGCTGGGCGAGGGCTACGACGGGTTCACCCCACGCTGGGTGGCCGGTCTGATCCAGGCGATGGCGGTGAACGCGCTGTTCCAGGGCGGTGTCTACCTGCTCGGGTTCGTCGGCGGGCACGGCTCGACCATCGGCTCGATCCTCGGCGTGGTCTGGGGTCTGCTACTGCTCGGCGCGCTGATCATCCGGGTCCGCACGGTGCTGCACAAGGGTCTCCTCGAGGCAGCCCTGGAAGCGGCCGCGCGAGGCGGTTCGAACCACGCGTCCGGTGACCAGGCCTTCTGCTCGCGCTGCGAGATGCCGCTGCTGCCGCACTCCGACTTCTGCTCCGCCTGTGGCAACTCGGTGCGATCCGTGCCGAAGTCCGCCAGAGGTACGGCGGTACCGGCTGCTGCCACTGGCTACGACGCGACGACCGGGGAGACGCAGGCATGAGCAACCAGCAACCGCCCTACGGATCAGGACAGGGTGGCCAGGCGCCGCAGCAGCCGTACGGCGGCCAGCCGGGCTACGGCCAGCAGCCGCCGCAAGGCCAGCCGCCGCAAGGCCAGCCGGGGTATGGCCAGCAGCCGCCTCAGGCTCCGCCGGGGTACGGGCAGCAGCGTCCGCCGCAGGCGCCTCCGGGCTACGGCCAGCCGCCGTACCAGGGAGGTCAGCCGCCCTACCCAGGCCAGCAGCAGCCGCAGCAGCCGCAGTACCCAGGCCAGCAGCAGTACCCGGGTCAGCAGCAGCCGGGCTACCCGCAGCAGCAGGGGTACCCGGGCCAGCAACAGCAGTACGGCGGTCAGCAGCAGTGGGGCCAGTACGGCGGTCAGTCGCCGCGCGGCAAGGGCGGCAACAAGATCGTGCTCCTGGCTGGCGGCGGACTCGCCATCGTCGTGGTGATCGGCATCGTCCTGGCGCTGATCTTCGGCGGCGACGACAAGAAGGCCGATCCGAGCCCGACCCCGACCCCGACCAACAGCCAGAGCACCGAGCCGACCAACGTCGACGAGGGCATCGAGGTCGCCCAGGGCGTCTACGTGAAGCCTGCGCCTGGGTACGTCCGCAAGAGCCTGGAGAAGTTCACCGGCGTCTACCTGCTCAAGCAGGGCGAGGCGTACTTCATGGTGAACGCGTGGAAGGCCGAGGAGGGCGAGAACACCTCGACCCTGCTGCCCGAGCTGCTGAAGCTGGAGACCAAGGGCCTGTCGTCGGTCAAGACGAACGACGAGAAGGTGACCAAGCCGGGCGAGGACGACAACACGCCGGTCAAGGTCGTCACCACCCAGAGCTACTCCGGCGTGGCGACCACGCAGAACGGGAGCCTGCCGGTGATCGGGTTCGTCGGCGTGATCGAGCGCGAGGACGGCGTGATCACGATGATCCGGGTGTACGGGCGTCAGGACAAGGCGGCCGCCGTGCAGACGGCGACCACCTCGATGCTGCAGTCGGTGGTCAAGAGTCAGTGACTGGTAAGCGCGACAAGGGTTCCAGCGGCAACCCCTGGGTCAACAAGGACCAGGACGAGGACGCGGCGGCTCCGGCCGAACCGGAGCTGCCGCCGTCCCCGTGGAACCTCGAAGTACCACCTCCGCCCTCCCCGTGGACCAACAGCGGCAGCGACGGTCCGGCGCAGGAGACGAGCTCGCCGTGGGGCGACAACGTTGGGCCGCCGTCGCTGCGCCGGCCGCCGCCGCAGAAGAAGAAGCCGCGGATCCCGCCGATCCTGCTCCCGATCGGCGCCGGCCTGGTTGTGGTTGCCCTGGTCGCGGTCGCGCTCGTCCTGCTGTCGGGTGGTGGCGACGACACCGGAGGCCAGACTCCCACTCCGTCGCCGAGTCCGACGCCGACCGCGAGTACGCCGACCACGTCGTACACCCCGCCGGCTAATGCAGTCCAGGTCGGGTACGGCGTGTCCGTCGTACCGGTGCAGGGCTGGAGTGTGCTGGAGGCGGAGAAGCGCGGCAAGGAACTGGTGACGTACGCGCCGAACGGTGAGGCGCGGGCGTTCTTCTGGGTCCGGCAGAAGGAGAACGTGACGGCGCAGGCGTACCTGGTCGCGATCGTCGAGGGCGAGACGGAGAACGAGATCGCCAAGCTCGGCAGCGTACGGAATCTCCCGTGCCCCAAGGACGTCCTGGAGGAGTGCGTCGCGATCAGCTATACCTCCACCACGAAGGACAAGAACGGCCTCGAGGTCAAGGTCCAGGGCTGGGTGGAGGCGTACCGGCGGAAGGACAAGGTGGTCACCGCCTTGGACTTCCGGACCCGGGTCGACTACGCGCCGAAGGCCGAGGCGGACGCCGCACCGATGAAGAAGTCGGTCGTCGACAGCCTGTGATCACGTAGCCCCTGACCCACCGCCCCGCGTCGGCGCTCCCGACAAGGCGGGGCGGCTCCCACCTCAGCCCGCCGAGCGTAGCGAGGCGGTTGCTTTTCCCGTTTTTCGGAAACTGTCGGCGGGCCGACGTACCGTGTAGGGCATGAGACAGGTCTCGGATCTTCAGCGTATGGTCGCGCCGCTCAAGGTCGTGTCCGACTTCGAGCCGGCCGGTGACCAGCCGGCCGCGATCGCCGACCTCGAGCGGCGGATCAACGCCGGCGAGCAGGACGTCGTGCTGCTCGGTGCGACGGGCACCGGCAAGACGGCCACCATCGCCTGGCTGGCCGAGCGGATCCAGCGCCCGATGCTGATCCTCCAGCCGAACAAGACGCTCGCCGCCCAGTTCGCGAACGAGCTGCGCCAGTTCTTCCCGGCGAACGCCGTCGAGTACTTCGTCTCGTACTACGACTACTACCAGCCCGAGGCGTATGTCCCGCAGACGGACACCTACATCGAGAAGGACTCCTCGATCAACGAGGAGGTCGAGCGGCTGCGGCACTCGGCGACCTGGTCGCTGCTGACCCGCCGCGACGTGATCGTGGTCGCGACCGTCTCCTGCATCTACGGTCTGGGCTCCGCCGATGAGTACCTGAACCGCATGATCCACGTGAAGGTCGGCACCGAGATGGACCGCGACGGCCTGCTCCGCAAGCTGGTCGGAGTGCAGTACGCGCGGAACGACCTGGCCGGCACCCGCGGCACCTTCCGGGTCCGGGGCGACACCCTCGAGGTGTTCCCGGTGTACCAGGAGCTTGCCGTCCGGGTGGAGTTCTTCGGCGACGAGATCGAGCGGGTGATGACGCTGCACCCGCTGACCGGCGAGGTGCTGAGCGAGGAGGACGAGGTCTACATCGGCGCCGCCACGCACTACGTGACCGCGCCGGAGCGGATGGAGCGGGCGATCCAGTCGATCGAGGCCGAGCTGGCCGAGCGGCTGGCCGAGCTCGAGCGCAACGGTCAGTTGCTGGAAGCGCAGCGGTTGCGGATGCGGACGACGTACGACATCGAGATGATGCGCCAGATCGGGACGTGCTCCGGCATCGAGAACTACTCGCGGCACACCGACGGCCGCGAGCCGGGGTCGGCGCCGCACTGCCTGCTGGACTACTTCCCAGAGGACTTCGTGCTGGTCATCGACGAGTCGCATGTCACCGTGCCGCAGATCGGCGGGATGTACGAGGGCGACATGTCCCGCAAGCGGACCCTGGTCGAGCACGGCTTCCGGCTGCCGTCGGCGATGGACAACCGGCCGCTGCGCTGGGAGGAGTTCCTGGAGCGGATCGGCCAGACCGTCTACCTGTCCGCGACCCCGGGCCAGTACGAGCAGGACAAGTCGGACGGCTTCGTGGAGCAGCTGATCCGGCCGACCGGCCTGGTCGACCCCGAGGTCATCGTGAAGCCGACCAAGGGCCAGATCGACGACCTGATCCACGAGATCCGGATCCGGGTCGAGCGGGACGAGCGGGTCCTGGTCACCACGCTGACCAAGAAGATGTCCGAGGACCTGACCGACTACCTGCTGGAGATGGGCATCCGGACCAGGTACCTGCACAGCGAGGTGGACACCCTCCGCCGGGTCGAGCTCCTCCGCGAGCTGCGCATGGGCGAGTACGACGTACTCGTCGGCATCAACCTGTTGCGGGAAGGCCTCGACCTGCCGGAGGTGTCGCTGGTCGCGATCCTGGACGCGGACAAGGAAGGCTTCCTGCGGTCGGGCCGGTCGCTGATCCAGACCATCGGCCGCGCGGCCCGGAACGTGTCCGGCCAGGTGTTCATGTACGCCGACAAGATCACCCCGTCGATGGAGCAGGCGATCGACGAGACGAACCGGCGCCGGGCGAAGCAGATCGCGTACAACGTGGCGAACGGGGTCGACCCACAGCCGCTGCGGAAGAAGATCGCCGACATCACCGACATGCTCGCCCGCGAGGACGCCGACACCGCCGAGCTGCTCGGCTCCGGCCGGACGCAGTCGCGTGGCAAGGCTCCGGTCCCAGGCGGCGGCAAGGCGAAGGCCGGCGAGAAGGCGAAGGAACTGGCCGGCGGCCTGCCGTCGTCGGACCTGGCCGACCTCATTCAGCAGCTCACCGACCAGATGCACAACGCGGCCGCCGAGCTCCAGTTCGAGGTCGCCGCGCGCTACCGCGACGAGATCTCCGAGCTGAAGAAGGAACTCCGCCAGATGACCGCCGCCGGCGCCAAGTAGAAGGAGCCAGGGGATGCTCGATCACCTCTCGGTGCAATGCGACGACCTGCCCGCGAGCCGGAGCTTCTACGAAACGTTACTGGCGCCGCTCGGCATCAAGGTGGCGATGGACTTCGGTGACACCCTCGGCCTGGCCGGCCCGGACGGCTTCCCGAAGTTCTGGCTCGGGAAGACGACGACAGGCGGGCCGCAGCGGGAGATCCACGTTGCTTTCACCGCCGCTGACCGCGCCACGGTGGACGCTGTGTACGCCGCTGCCCAAGAGCTGGGAGTAGAGATCCTGCACGAGCCACGGGAGTGGCCCGAGTACCACCCCGGCTACTACGCCGTCTTCGTCCGCGATCCCGACGGCAACAACGTCGAGGCCGTGAGCCACGGAGGGTGAGATGGCGAGGCTGACCGGGGCGGACGTGCTGGAGCACTGCCTGGCGAAACCCGGGGCGTGGCAGGACGAGCCGTGGGAAGGGGACGTGGTCGCGAAGGTCGGGGACAAGATCTTCGCGTTCCTCGGCGGTGGCGAGTCGGTCGGGATCAAGTGCGGAGCCAACCGGGAGGAAGCCGACGAACTGGTCGGCACCTACCCCGGGGACGTCAGCAAGTCGGCCTACATCGGGCGGTCGGGATGGAACACCGTCCGCCTCGGCGGGGCCGTGCCGGACGACGAGCTCCTGGAGCTGATCGACACGTCGTACGAGACGATCGTGGCCAAACTGCCGAAGAGCAAACGTCCGGTCAGTACCAACTGATCACACAGCGCGACTATTCCCTGACGGGCTTGTGATCATCCCGACAAGTGGATTCGGCGCTCCGGATTTGGCGTCTTGGACACCGACCCGCCAGAATGGGGTACGGAAGGGGAGTATTCCTTCGCGGTGGTGCCGTCATCACGGTCATAGGGCCCTGTCCCTGCGCCCGGTGCCGCCGGCCAGGCTCTTCTCTGTAAGAGAGCCAGGCGGAAGAGACCTTCGGAGTCCTGTTTCGTTCTGCGCTCCGGAGGTTTCCTGTGCACGTTGCTGACTACGTTTGGTACATCACCGTCGGCGTGCTGCTGGCGCTGCTCGCTTTCGACGTCTTCATCATCGGACGGCGCCCGCACGAGCCGACCACCCGCGAGTCAGCGACCGCGATCGCGTTCTACGTCGGTCTGGCGGTGGTCTTCGGCCTCGGGGTCTGGGTGTTCTCCGGCGGCCAGTACGCAGGAGAGTTCTTCGCCGGCTGGCTGACCGAATACAGCCTCAGCGTCGACAACCTGTTCATCTTCCTGATCATCATGTCCAGGTTCGGGGTGCCGAGGAAGTATCAGCAGACAGCGCTGCTGGTCGGCATCATCCTGGCGCTGGTCTTCCGCGGCATCTTCATCGCCGTCGGCGCGGCCGCGATCAACAACTTTTCCTGGATCTTTTACCTGTTCGGCGCGTTCCTGGTCTACACCGCGGTCCACCTTGCCATGCAGGGTGAGAACGACGATGAGGACTACAAGGAGAACGCGGTCATCCGGTTCGCCAAGAAGCGGCTGAACGCCACCGACGAGTACAACGGCGTCAAGCTCACCATCCTCAAGAACGGCAAGCGCCTGGTCACCCCGATGGCGATCGTCATCATCGCGCTCGGCACCACCGACCTGCTGTTCGCGCTGGACTCGATCCCGGCGATTTATGGTCTGACCCAGGAGCCGTTCCTGGTCTTCACCGCGAACGTGTTCGCGCTGATGGGTCTGCGGCAGCTGTACTTCCTGCTCGGCGACCTGCTGAAGCGGCTGGTGTACCTGTCGATCGGGCTGTCCGTCGTACTGGCGTTCATCGGCGTGAAGCTGATCCTGCACGCGATGCACGAGAACGAGTTGCCGTTCATCAACGGCGGTCACCACATCGAGTGGGCTCCGGAGATCCCGATCTGGGTCTCCCTCGGCTTCATCATCATCACCCTCGGCATCACCACGATCGCGAGCCTCCGCAAGTCCCGCGACATGCCGAAGCCGGACTCCGCCGGCGGCGGCGAGTTGGACGAGTCCGTCCCGGTGGACAACCCCACCCCGGACCTCGACCCCAAGACCAAGGCCGAGCTCGACGCCATCCGCGAGCCCGAGCAGTCAGACGCCAAGAAGTCCTGACCTGAACATCACGTCGCCCCGGACCCCACGGTTCGGGGCGACGCATGGTGTTCAGAGGCGGGCGGCGGTGACCAAGGTCGAGCGGCGGTCGTCCGTGAGGGCGGCGTCTTCCAGCTTCTTGCCGGTTTCGGAGGCGTGGAGCATGCCCTCGGGGGAGACGAAGCCGACGTGGTGGATGGGCTTGTCGGGGCGCGCGAAGAAGTAGAGGTCGCCGGGCTGGGCCTCGTCGACGGGGATGTTCTCCAGCATGTCCGCCTGGTCGTGGGCATCACGGGGGATCCTCACGCCCAGCACCCGGCTGACCGTGTGGATGAGACCTGAGCAGTCCAGCCCGTACGCCGAAGTCCCACCCCAGAGGTACTCCAGCCCCAGGAACAGCGCCCCCAGCCGGAGCCGGTCTTCGGCACCAGACGGCTGCTCCACAGAACGCAGTACGTCTTCAGAAAGCCACCCGGACCCACCATCCGGCGTCGCCACTCGCGTGTAACCGTCGACGTGCTCAACCGACGCCAGCACGGTACCGAACGACAACTCCGCCACCGCCGCCCCAGCACCAGGCTCAGCGAGAAGCGACGCAGTAGGTACGGCGATCGCCACCGGCGCGGAAGCACTTCCCGGCAGCTCACCGAGGTGACTGGACGGCACCCACCCCGGATACCCCAGCGCATCCTGCGACGACGGTTGCCACGGCGCGACGATCTCCGACCACCCGTCCCGCTCCGACCGCACCAGCACGGGCTCCGCGAACAGCAACTGGGTCAGCGTCCGCCCATGCAGACCGAGGCGGGTCTCGGTGTCCATCGCCTTCGCCCACGCCGCCACGTCAGGTTGCTCGGCGATCGCCGGAGCGTCGATGTCCCGCGGCGCGTCCGGTGAGGTCCACACCGTGCTGACCGGGACTTTGGCTGCCACAAGCTTCATGCCGACAAGCCTGTCACGCCGAGCCCAGGAGCCGGAGGCAGGTGGATCAGCGAGCCGTCGTACCGGATCCCGCCGGTCACCGGCGACTCCGCCAGCCACCACGCGGCGTCGAGATCGTTCACCGCCGAGGTCGGGTACGCCGATACCAGCGCAGCCGCGGCACCCACGCCGACCTGGCACTCCATCATCGACCCGACGATCGTTCCCACTCCGTGCTCCCGCGCGAGCTCGAGCAGCGTCCGGGCCGTCGCGAGACCGCCGCACTTGGCCAGCTTCACGTTCACCATGTCAGCGGCACCATGCCGGATCACCGCCACCAGATCCCGTACGTCGTACACGGACTCGTCGGCGAGGATCGGCGTACTGACGCGATCGGTGATCCACGCCATCCCCTCGAGATCGGCCGCCGGCACCGGCTGCTCGACCAGCTCGATGTCGCAGTCCTCCAGTGCCCGGATCGCGGCCACCGCGTCGCGGCGCGTCCAGCCCTGGTTCGCATCAAGGCGCAGCCGAGTACCAGGCCCGATCGCGGACCGGATCCGCCGGACTCGCTCGACATCCGCGGCCGCATCACCGGTGCCGACCTTCACCTTCAGTACGTCGAACCCGTCGGCGACCCGCTCGCGGCCAGCAGCCGCCAACGCGTCGGCGTCACCGGCGGACAGCGTCACATCGGTCGGCACGGTGTCGACTGTCGAGCCGAGGAACCCGTGCAGCGTCTGGCCGCGACGACGCGCGGCAAGGTCGTGCAGCGCAACGTCGACAGCGGCCTTGGCGCCGTAGTTGCCGGCGGCAGCGTTCTGGACTCGGCGCAACGCCTCGGTCAGGTCGTCCGGGCCGAGCCCGTTCAGCGCCGCGCTGATCGGTCCCTCGACGCACGCCTGCCCGCCGGCCAGCGATTCGCCAGTCACCTTCCAGACCTGCGGCGACTCGCCCCAACCGCTGACCGAGCCGTCGCTGATCTCGACCAGCAACGACTCGGCATGCGTCGCCGTACGCAAGGCGGTCACGAACGGTGTGTGCAGCGGCGAAGACACCAGATGCGTGGTGATCTTCATCGGATCGCCTCCAGGTCGTGCCGGTGGTTCCAGGCTTCCAGGGCGATCGAGGCGATCAGCTTCTGCGCCTCCGCGTCCGGTAGGTCGGACGTCGTACAGACCGCGAGTACGAACGGAGATGCGTCTGATGGCCGGATGATGCCGCCGTCGTGCCGGATCCGGGTGTCCCAGCCGTTCTTGTGCTCCACGCGAGTCCCCTCCGGCAGCATTGCCGGGATCTCGCCGTTCCACTGGTTGCCGGCCAGCAGGTCCCGCAGATAGTCGCCGGAGGCATCCTTCTGATTGCCGACAGCAACCAGTACGCGCGCCAGCCCGGCCGGGCTCATCTCGTTGCTGATCCCGGCCCGCTGCGCCGCCGCGTCGTCGATGCCACGCCGGATCGCGCTAGGCCCACCACCCAGCTCCGCATCAGCCGCCTCGACACCGACCAGCTCGAGCACCAGATCGGTCGCGAGATTGCTCGACCGCGTGATCATCTCGGTCGCGAGCCAACCCAGCGAAACTTGCTGACCCATCTGCTTCCACGTCGCCGGCGCCTCGTCTTCGGCCGGATTCACCCCGAATCGCCCACCGGCAGCCGACGTGAAGTCGTTGTGCACGGTCACCGGCTGATCGAGCGCGAGCTCACCGGCCTCGACCTTGCGCATCATCGCCATCGCCACCGGCAACTTCATCGTGCTAGCGGAGTAGTGCGTCCGCTCGGCGTCATGCTCGAACACCGGTACGCCGTCCAGCCGCCCCAAGCACACCCCGAACTCGCCGCTCCCGTCGACCTCCCGGAGCAAATCCGCGATTCCCATGCCGCTCACCCTTCCACACGCCCGACTGGCAGACTTCCCAGGGTGTCCAGAGCTTTGGGTCTCCTCCTCGGCTTCGCCGCCGACCGCGTTCTCGGCGATCCGCGCCGGTTCCACCCGGTCGCAGGCTTCGGCCAGGTCGCATCACGCGTCGAGGCTCGCTGGTACGACGACACGCGCGCGGCCGGAGCGTCGTACACCGCAACCCTTGTCGGTACGGCGACAGTCGCCGGGCTGGCGGCCGAGCGCCTGACCAGGAATCACCCCGTCGCGCACACCCTGGTCACCGCGGCCGCGACCTGGACCGTGCTCGGCGCTCGCAGCCTGGACCGCGAGGCCGAGGCGATGGCCGGGCTGCTCGAGGAGAAGGACATTCCGGAGGCCCGTGAACGCCTGAGCCACCTCTGCGCGCGGGACGCGACCAATCTGGAAGCCGACGACCTCGCCCGCGCGACAGTGGAGTCGCTCGCCGAGAACACCTCCGACGCCTGCGTCGCACCGCTGCTCTGGGGCGGCGTACTTGGTGTACCGGGGTTGCTCGGCTACCGCGCCGCCAACACCCTCGACGCGATGGTCGGCTACAAGTCCGCGAAGTACCTCAACTTCGGCTGGGCCTCCGCCCGGCTGGACGACGTACTGAACCTGCTGCCCGCCCGAGTCTGCGCGCTGCTGACCGGGCTGGTGGCGGGGCGTCCGCGGGAAGCCATCAGCGTCTGGAAGCGCGACGCGCCCAAGCATCCCAGCCCCAACGCCGGCCCGGTCGAGGCCGCGTTCGCCGGCGCGCTCGACCTTCAGCTCGGCGGCACCAACTCGTACGGCGACTACCGGGAAGACCGCGGCACCCTCGGCGACGGACCCACCCCGACGGTCGCCGACGTACGGCGTACTGCCGCCTTGGCCCGGCGCGTCGGGCTGGCAGCCGCCGGAATCGCCGCGATCCTGGCTGTGGCAACCCGGAAGAGGTGACGATGGATCTGAGCCGGCGACCGTTGCGGATCGCCCTGATCCGTCACGCCGAGTCCGAGGCGAACCTGGACAAGACGATCTTCGAGCGCGTCCCCGACCACGCGATCCCACTCACCCCACACGGACACGAGCAGGCGGCAGCGGCGGGCAAGCGGCTCCGGGAGCTGTTCGAGAATGAGCCGGTCCGCGTGTACGTCTCGCCGTACCTGCGGGCCCACCAGACACTCGACTCGCTCGGCCTGGACGATCTGATCGGCGTACCCCGGGAGGAACCGCGGCTGCGCGAACAGGACTGGGCGAACTACCAGGACACCGAGGACATCGAGCGGCAGAAGGTACTGCGCGACTCGTACGGCCACTTCTTCTATCGCTTCACCCACGGCGAGTCCGGATCCGACGTCTATGACCGGGTCTCGACCTTCCTGGAGACGATGCATCGCGACTTCGAGACGCCCGATGCGCCGCGCAACGTGTTACTGGTGTCACACGGCCTGACCATGCGGCTGTTCTGCATGCGCTGGTTCCACTGGTCGGTCCGCTTCTTCGAGACGCTGCGGAACCCGGACAACGCGGAGACCCGGGTCCTGCTGCGGCAGCCGGATTTCCGGTACAAGCTCGACCGGCCGTTCGAACAGTGGACGCCGTACGAGCCGACCGAACGCGAGCGATCGGCCTGGTTGTAGGGATTCTGCCAGCCCGTTTTTGGCCGTACGCCCGCGTGGCCGCCACCGCGAAAGCCTGAGCGTTGAAAGCGAGCGGCGGGTAGGGTCCTGAGAAGAGGGCAACCCGACGGGAGCGATCGCATGGTGGTGGACCAGATCCGCGCGGCAACTCAGGACCTGCTGGCCGCACTGACGCCGGAGCAACTCAAGAAGATCTCGGCGCCCTTCGACACACCCGATCACCAGGTCTGGACCTACCTGCCCGGCGCTGTTCCCGGTCTGCCGCTGCACGAGTTGTCCGCGGCGCAGGAGGCCCTGGCGGTGCGCCTGCTCGAACTCGTCTACAGCGAGCGCGGCCTGGCCGATTTCCGCGGGGTGATGGTGGCCGAGATCATCGTCCGTGGTCTCAAGGATCCTCTGCAGGTCGCGGAGACCGGTGGATGGGAGGGGTCGACGGTCGGCGATCGCTACTACTTCCGTGTGCTCGGCGACCCGGCCGGGGACGAGCCCTGGGCCTGGCGGCTCAACGGCCACCACCTCGCGCTGCACGTCACGCTCGTCGACGGCGCCATCTCGTTCACCCCGCAGTTCTTCGGCTCGAACCCGGCTGAGGTCCGCACCGGCCCGAACGCCGGCCGCCGCTTCCTCGCCGCCGAGCAGGACCTCGGCTTCCAACTGCTGCACGCGCTCGAACCCGGTCAGCTGGAGATAGCCGTCGTATCGGACGAGGCGCCGGACGACATACTCACCCGGCACGACCCGGTCGCCGATCCGTCCCGTCTCCACCGGGGCCTCCCGTACGGCGACATGAACGCGGACCAGCGGCAACTCCTCAGCCTCCTCATCGGCCAGTACGTCGGACGCGCGGCCGGCCCGATCGGGTTGCAGACCTGGCAGGACATCACCGATCAGGGCATCGAGCGCCTCACCTTCGCCTGGGCCGGCCAGACCCAGCCCGGCGAGGGCCATCCGCACTACTACTCCATCGCCGGACCCACGTTCCTCGCCGAGTACGACAACACCCAGGACAACGCCAACCACATCCACTCCGTCTGGCGCGACCTCCGCAACGACTGGGGCACCGACCTCCTCGCCGCCCACTACGCCATGCACAGGTGACGGCTCCGCGGGCAGACGCGGCGGTCGGATAGAGTCGCTGGGTCAACCGACGGCATCAGCAGGAACCCGGTGAAAGTCCGGGGCGGTCCCGCCACTGTGACCCGCCACCGAGCGGGGAGTCAGGAACTGCCGCCGTCGAACCTCCGGACGGGGCGTGGACACCCCGAGGAAGGACGGTCGCCTGTGGACGAGCGCAGCGAGTTCACCGTCAAGCAGAGCCGCGCGAACCTCCTGCTGCTCTCCACCGCCGACACCGATCTGCTCGCCGCCGCCGAGGCCGACGCGGGCTGGAAGGTCGCCAACCCCGCCCGGCTCGACCTCGCCGACCTCACGCCACTACTCGATGACGCCGAGGTCGTCGTGGTCCGCCTGCTCGGCGGTCGCCGCGCCTGGGAAGAGGGCCTCGATGCCGTCCTCGCCTCGGGCAAGCCGGCCGTGGTGGTCAGCGGCGAGGCCGCGCCCGATGCCGAGCTCATGTCCCTGTCGACCGTGCCCGCCGGCGCGGTGACCGAGGCGCTCGCCTACCTGCGCGAAGGCGGCTCGGAGAACCTGCGCAACCTCGCCGGCTTCCTGCGGGACACCCTGCTGCTGACCGGGGACGCCTTTGACCCGCCGCGTGCGCTCCCGGCGTACGGCGTACGCGGTGACTTCCAGCAGGACGAGCGGCCGGTGGTCGGGATCGTCTATTACCGCGCGCACGAGATCTCCGGGAACACCGCGTTCGTCGACGCGCTGGCCGCCGCGGTCTCCGAGGCGGGTGCGCAGCCGCTTCCGGTGTACTGCGGGACACTGCGCGGACTCGATCCGACCTCGGCCGAGAACGCCGGCCTCTTCGACCTGCTCCGCAAGTGCGACGTTCTGGTCACCACTCTGCTCGCGGCCGGCGGCACCGTGGCGGCTCAAGCGAGCGCGGGCGGTTCGGACGACGCGTGGGACGCCGGTGCGCTTGCGTCGCTCGACATCCCGTTGATCCAGGGACTCGCCCTGACCTCGACTCGCGAGCAGTGGCTGGCCAGCGACGCCGCGATCAGCCCACTCGATGCTGCGACCCAGGTGGCGATCCCCGAGTTCGACGGGCGGCTGATCACGATCCCGTTCTCCTTCAAGTCGTACGACGCGGACGGCTTGGCCCGGTATGCGCCGGACCCGGAGCGATGCGCGCGGCTGGCCGGGATCGCGGTCGCGCATGCCCGTCTCCGCCACGTGCCCGCTGCGGACAAGCGGCTGGCGCTCGTGTTGTCGTCGTACCCGACTAAGCATGCGCGGATCGGGAACGCGGTCGGCCTGGATACGCCGGCCTCGGCGGTGGTTCTGCTCGGTCAGTTGCAGGAAGCCGGCTACGACCTCGGCGGTCTGGATCTCAGCGAGTTGCAGGGGCCGGATGGTGCCGACGGGTTGATCCACCGGCTGATCGCGGCTGGTGGTCACGATGTCGACTGGCTGACCGACGAGCAGTTGGCGAACGCGGTCGCGAAGGTCCCGCTGTCGGTTTATTCGCAATGGTTCGGGCGGGTCCCGGAATCGTTGCGCGAGGCAATGACCGGGGCGTGGGGTGAGGCGCCGGGTGAGCTGTACGTCGACACATCCGGAGACGAGCCGGCGATCGCGCTGGCCGCGCTGCGGTTCGGGAACGTCGTACTGATGATCCAGCCGCCGCGCGGGTTCGGGGAGAACCCGGTGGCGATCTATCACGACCCGGACATGGCGCCGTCGCATCACTACCTGACCGCGTATCGCTGGCTGGAGGCTGCGCCGTCAGATGGTGGTTTCGGGGCGCACGCCGTCGTACATCTGGGGAAGCATGGGACGCTTGAATGGCTGCCAGGTAAGGGCATCGGGATGGCGGCTGACTGTGCGCCGGACGCCGTACTCGGGAACCTGCCGATGGTCTACCCGTTCATCGTCAACGACCCCGGTGAAGGTACGCAGGCCAAGCGGCGGGCGCACGCGACTGTCGTCGACCACCTGGTGCCGCCGATGGCCAGAGCTGAGACGTATGGCGACATGGCCAAGCTGGAGTATCTGCTCGACGAGTACGCGACCGTGCAGGCGCTGGACCCGGACAAGGTGCCGACGCTGCGGGCGCAGATCTGGACGCTGATCCAGGCCGCGCAACTGCATCACGATCTGCACACGTCCGAGAAGCCTGAGGACGAGGCCTTCGACGAGTTCGTGCTGCATCTCGACGGCTACCTGTGCGAGATCAAGGACGTGCAGATCCGCGACGGTCTGCACATCCTCGGTGGTGTGCCGGCCGGCGAAGCCCGCATCAACCTGGTGCTCGCCGTACTGCGGGCTCGTCAGCTGTGGGGCGGTTCGTATTCGATCCCTGGGCTGCGGACCGCGCTGGGGGAGACGTTCGGTGTCGACGAGGCGGCCTTGCTGGCAGGTCACGTGGGGGATCTGAAGGACCTGGCGACGTTGGCGGATTTGCCGGCGGTGACCGCTGCCGATGGCGTCGACCTGCTCGAGGCGGTCGCGCGGAAGCTCGTCGTCGGGATGGAGACGCTGAGCTGGGACGCGGCGAAGGTCCCGGTCGTGGTGGCTGAGGTGCTCGGGCGGTCATCCGCTGGGGTCGAGGCGTCGCTGAGCTTCGCCGCGCTTGAAGTCGTGCCGCGGCTCGCGCGGACCGGCGACGAGCTGACGAACGTACTGCGCGCGTTGGACGGCCGCTTCGTCGAGGCTGGGCCGTCGGGTTCACCGACCCGCGGTCTGGTGAACGTGCTGCCGACCGGCCGGAACTTCTACGCCGTCGACCCGAAGGCGATCCCGAGCCGCAACGCCTGGGATGTCGGTGTCGCCCTCGCCGACTCGCTGTTGGCTCGCCACAAGGCCGAGACAGGGGAGTGGCCGCGGTCGGTTGGGCTGACAGTGTGGGGTACGTCGGCGATGCGTACCCAGGGCGACGACCTGGCCGAGGTGTTGTGGCTGCTCGGCTGCCGCCCGGTATGGGACGAGGCGTCCCGCCGGGTGACCGGGTTCGAGGTGGTGTCGGTCGAGGAACTCGGCCGGCCGCGGATCGACGTGACCGTGCGGATCTCGGGCTTCTTCCGGGACGCCTTCCCGCATGTGGTGGCCCTGCTTGACGAGGCCGTGCGTACGGTCGCCGCGTTGGATGAACCTGGCAACTATCTGCGCGAACACGTTCAGGCTGATGTTGCGGCAGGCAACGACGCCCGGTCGTCGACGGCCCGGATCTTCGGCTCCAAGCCCGGCTCGTACGGCGCCGGGCTGCTGCCGCTGGTGGACGCGCGCAACTGGCGGACGGACGCGGAGCTGGCCGAGGTGTACGCGGTCTGGGGTGGCTACGCGTACGGCAAGGACCTCGACGGAGCCGAGGCGCGCGGGTCGATGGAACGCGCGTACGCCCGGATCCAGGTGGCGGCGAAGAACGCGGATACCCGGGAGCACGACATCATGGACTCCGACGACTACTTCCAGTACCACGGCGGCATGATCGCGATGGTCCGCCACCTGACCGGTTCGAACCCCAAGGCGTACGTCGGGGATTCCGCCGTGCCGGCGCAGGTCAAGACGCGGACGCTCGAGGAGGAGACCAAGCGGGTCTTCCGGGCCCGGGTGGTGAACCCGCGCTGGATGGCGGCGATGCGGCGGCACGGGTACAAGGGCGCCTTCGAGATGGCGGCGACGGTCGACTACCTCTTCGGGTACGACGCGACCGCGGGTGTGGTCGACGACTGGATGTACGAGACGCTCACCACGGAGTACGTCGCCGATCCGGAGATGGCGGAGTTCTTCCGCAAGTCCAACCCGTGGGCACGCCACGGGATCGCCGAGCGACTGCTTGAAGCGGCGCAACGCGGCCTGTGGTCTGCGCCTTCCGACGAAGCACTTGAGACGCTACGGAACGCTGTGCTTGAGACGGAGGGTGACATCGAGGACCGCGGCTGATTGGGTAGCAACATGGCGCCCGAGCAGCTGAGAGTCCTGATCACCAACGACGACGGCTACCAGGCTCCGGGGATCCGGGCGCTCGCACCGGCGATCGCCGAGCTCGGGTACGACGTCCTGGTCGTCGCACCGCTGGACGATCAGAGCGGCGTCGGCTCCGCGCGGGCCGGGATGGTCGGCCGCCCGATCCGGACTGCGACCGAGGATTTCGGCGGGATCACCTACACAGGCATCGACGGTACGCCGGCCCTCGCGGTGACGCTGGCGTCCGTCGGGGCGTTCGGGGCAGCGCCCGACCTGGTCGTCTCCGGCATCAACCGCGGCCACAACGTCGGCGTACCGATCTTCCACTCCGGCACCGTCGCCGCGGCCCTCACCGCAGCCGGCCAAGGCACCTCGGCCGTTGCCGTCAGCATCGACTCCGAGGACCCTTCTTATTGGGGCACCGCCGCCACGGTCGCCGGCGAAGCCCTCACCTGGATCGTGCCGGAGCCGACCGGAACAGTCCTGACCATCAACGTCCCAGACCGCCCACTCGATCAATTGGCCGGCGTCCGCCACGCCTCGCTGGCCCCGATCAAACGCTCCCGCATCGTCGGCACCACCGCCCCGACCGGCGAACCCATGATCGAACTCGAACCACCCGCCGCCAACCCAGTCGCCGACTCCGACGAAGTCCTCCTGTCGTCCGGTTTCGTCACTGTGACCCCGATCATCGGCATCCGCGAGGTCAACGACGACTCCGCCGCCACCGCCCTCGCCAAACGCCTCCGCTGAAGCCCGCCATCTAAGGGGGTACGCCGCGAATCTGAGGGGGAGCGCCTCATGTGGTGGTCGCGGACCTCGACGCACGGTGGATGCAGACGGCGATCCCCGCCGTGAGGAGGAATCATGAAGCACATTTGTACACTCGTGGCCTTGCCCATCCTGACCTGTGGGGTCGTCATGGCCGTGTCCGACTCGGCCTCGGCGAAAGAACCTCCTCCGGACGGGTCCGTTGGGCCGGGTGTCGTGGTCGTCCACGACCCGGGTCCGACGGTCCAGGTCGACGACAACGTCGCCGAAGGACTGCAAGCAGGAGCAGCCGCCCTCGGTGGGGCCGGCATCACCATGGCAGCTCTCTGGGCCTATCGGCGTCGCCATCCACTCGGCGCTCACTGATCCGGAAGCAGCCGCCGTTCGGCCAGGGCGGCGGCCGCCACCCGGCTCGTGGTGCCGGTCTTCCGAAGGATGTTCGAGACATGGACGCTGACCGTCTTGTCACTGATGAAGAGCTCCTTCGCGATCTCACCGTTGGACCGGCCCGCCACCAGGAAAGCCAGCACCTCCCGCTCGCGGTCGGTGAGTGCCGCCAGCCGAGGGTCGTCGGCCACCGGAGCGACCGGAATTGGCGTACGGAGATCGATCTTCGCCCGCCGGGCCAGCGATTCCACATCGTTCTGCAAGGGCCGCGCACCGAGTTCGACCGCGCAGTGATGCGCCTTACGCAGGAGATCGCGCGCTTTCGACGGGGTCCAGCCGCCGGTCAGGCCTGCCTCAGCGCAGCGCCACTGGGCAACCGCCTGGTCCCAGCGATTTCCAGCGACACCGCAGGCTTCGACGGCGCGGTGCCAGTGCGAGGTTTGATCGGGAGCATTCCGGCAGCGGGCGAGCTCGGCCGCGAGGCGCGACCGATTCATGGCTTGCACGTCCATGCCACCCAAGGCGTGGACGAAAGGCTCCCATGGCCATTCGCCGATGACTTTCTCGACCGTTTCCACTGTCGCGGACGCGACGCCCTCATCACCCCTGTCCCGAGCGGAACCGGCGGTCTCGGCCGCTGCCCGGGCGTAGACCGGGAGCACCCCATCGTCTTCCGCCTCAGGATGATCCGGAACGAGCAGACGTGGGCGGGCCCAGGTCATGGCGTCCGCGGCTCTGCCTTCGGCGATCAGCAGCTCGATGCCCGCGCCGGTCACGACTGGACGAAGCGGGTTGAAGTCGTGGGAGATCAATTCCAACGCCCGGTCGAAGTGCTGCCGTGCCTCCTCCGTCCGTCCGGACCTCACGGCCAGCAGGCTTGCGGTCAGCCTGACACCTGCTCCTGGGATGCCGGTGCAGCGTGCGGCCAACGCCGACCGCAGTATCGCGCGGCACTCCTCCCAGCGGCCGAGGTCGATCAGCTCACTGGCGGTCTGGAAGGCGAGGAAGTAGGCCCAGGCGCCCGCGCCGGCGGTGACGGCGTCGTCGTAAGCCGCGTGGGTGACGTCCACGGCGTCGGCTCGCCGGCCGAGCGCGTGGAGGGCGTTGAAGCGCCAGATGGCGGCGTTCGTGGCGGTGTCCACATCTCCACACGACCGCGCCAACTGCTCCGACAATTCCACGTCGGCGAGCGAAGCCAGGGGCGCCGGATAGTCCGATACGGCCGCGCGTGCTCCGAGAGCTCGCCCGAGGGCCTGCTTCGAGCCGGACCTGCGTGCAATCCGGACGGCCTCCTCAGCGTGGACCGAGTCCTCCGGCAGGCCGTGCAGCGACTCGAGCTCAGCAAGCTCGGCGAACGCGACGGCGCGCTCCGCAGCATCGGGGAAATCCTCGGTCAGCGCGATCGCCTCGAGGATCTCGGCGACGTCAGCAATGCCCGGCGACGTCAATTGCCAGCGGGAGTCCGCCCTCGTGACGAGCAGATCGCAGGCCAGCAGCGGTTCCTGCTGCCTGTCGACCAGACTCAGCGCCTGCGTGAGGAGCGTCATCACCATGTCGGGCCAGCCGGCCCTGAGACCGACTGCCGCCGTCCGTCGCAGCAGGTCTATCCTCTCCTCTCGCGTTCCGCGGACAGCCGGTGACACCGTCTCCCAGAGAGCACAAGCTCGGCGGAGCTGGATTGCTTCCTCGGCCGGAGCCCGCAGACCCGCCGCCTGGTCCGCGGCGACGAGCGACCAGCGGTAGGTCGCGTCGATGTTCCCGGCCTTCTCGTGGTGGACCGCCAGGTCGGCGGCCGGCGCGTCGGTCACGCCGGGCGCGTCGAGTACGCGGATGTAGTCGGCGTGTAGCTCCGCCGCCTGGGCTGGTGGCAGGCCGTCGTACAGGACCTCGGCCAGTAGCGGGTGACGGAACCACCAGATGTCGCCACCTGCTCTGGTGACAACGCCGCGGTTCTGAGCCTCTGACAGGCATGGGACGATCACGGCCCCCTCGAGTCCGACCGCGGACGCGACCTCAGTCAGTACGGCGGAGGATGTCGGGCGGCCGCCGACGGCGAGGATTCTGGTGACCAGGCGGGCCTGTTCGGACAGGCTGTGCCAGGCCGCGAGCAGGGCCTCGCGGAGTGCGGCCGGGACAGTCATGGGGAGCGCATGCTCCGTGCCCGTGAGGTCGCGGACCATCAGTTCGATCAAGTAGGGGCTGCCGTCCGACCTGGCCAGCACCTCGCTGACGAGCTCGATGTCAGGTGGTTTGCCGAGCAGCCCTTCGATCTGGCAACTGACCGCATCGAAATCCAACGGATTCAACGTGATTTCGCTGAACAACGGCATCCGCCGCATATCTGCCAGCCAGCCGTGCAGCGGATGCCCCTCAGGTCGTTCCTCGGTCCGGCACGTCGCGATCAGTACCAGTGGCTGGTCCCGGAATCCGGCAATCAGGTACGACAAGACATCGAGGGACGCGACATCGGCCCACTGCAGGTCATCGACAACCACCACTGTCGGCCGCCGCACCGCAATCCGGTTCACCACCAGATCAACCAGCACCGGCAACCGAGTCGTATCGCCCGCACCAGTCGCATCGCCGCTGAGGCTGCCGAGCGAGGGCAGTAAGGTGGCCAGTCCGTCTGTCCCGGCGAGGATCTCGGCCCTCTCGTCGGCATCGGCCCGGGCCAGCCAGTCCTGCAGGATCCCGGTGATCGGCGCGAACGGAACCGAAGCACCACCGAAGTGCACACATGAGGCCCAGAGTGCGTTCACCCGCGGATCCGCGCAGACCTCACGCGCCAGCCGGGTCTTGCCGATGCCCGCCTCACCATGAATGACCACCGCACCCGGCACCCCGCCCACGGGACCCCGCACAACATCGCCAAGCAGCCGCCGCTCGGCATCCCGCCCAGCAAATCGATGATCGGCCCGAAGACCCCCCATAGGAGCCCAGTCAACACCCTCAACCGCCCCAACGGCAGACCCGTCATACACACCCTCATCGCCTCGGCGCGTGTTGCCGGCCACCCTGCGTTCACAGGTGGCGGGGTGGGTGGTGTGAACCTGGTCGCTGAAGGCGGGGGCGAGGTGTGCAATTATCGGGCGGACGGTTGTGGAGGAACCCGGTGTGAGTCCGGGGCGGTCCCGCCACTGTGACCGGGCCAGCTGGAGTTGTTACGGCCCGGAAGCCAGGACATCTGCAGTCGTCCGTCGGCCTGCGAGCACCGTGGGTACGGCGTACCAGCCGTAGCGGGCGTGGACACCCGCTCGACGAAGGGACCCCGCCGATGCGGCCTGCAGTTCAGAGCTTCCCGTTCACCGCCGTGGTCGGCATGGAAGATCTCCAACTGGCGCTGATCCTGTCCGCCATCTCACCCGCCATCGGCGGCGTCCTGATCCGCGGCGAGAAGGGCACCGCTAAGTCCACCGCCGTCCGGGCGCTGACCGAGATCCTCCCGCCGGTGGACGTCGTAGCCGGGTGCCGCTTCTCCTGCGACCCCGACGACCCTGAGCCGACCTGTCCCGACGGCTCACATCACGGGGAGCGTGCCCTCCGCCCCGCCCGGCTGGTCGAGCTGCCGGTGGGTGCGACCGAAGACCGCGTGCTTGGCTCACTGCACCTGGAAAAGGCCCTCGCCGAGGGCATCACGGCGTACGAACCAGGTCTGCTGGCTGCCGCGCATCGTGGCCTGTTGTACGTCGACGAGGTCAACCTGCTGCACGATCACCTGGTCGACGTCCTGCTCGACGCCGCCGCGATGGGCCGCGCGACCGTCGAGCGTGACGGCGTCTCCGTCACCCACCCGGCCCGGTTCGTCCTCGTCGGCACCATGAACCCGGAGGAGGGCGAGCTCCGGCCGCAGTTGCTCGACCGCTTCGGCCTCACCGTCGACGTCGTCGCCAGCCGCGATCCCGCCGTACGCGTCGAGGTGATGCGCGCCCGCCTGGCCTACGAGGCCGACCCTTCGAGCTTCATCAGCCGGTACGACGGTGCGCAGCGCGAGCTGGCCGAGCGCATCGTGAAGGCGCGCGACCTGCTGTCTCAGGTCATCCTCACCGACGCCGCGCTCCGCCAGATCGCCGAGATCTGCGCGTCCTTCGACGTCGACGGCATGCGCGCCGACCTGGTAACCGCTCGTACGGCGGTCGCGCACGCGGCCTGGTCCGGTCGCACGGTCGTCGAGGTGGACGACGTACGCGCGGCCGCGAAGCTCGCCCTCCCACACCGCCGTCGGCGCAACCCGTTCGACGCGCCCGGCCTCGACGACGAGCAACTCGAAGAGGCGATCAACAACAGCACGCCTCCACCGGACCCCGATGACGACCCAGATGGACCGGGTGGGGGCAGTCCCGATTCTGGTGGCGATGAGCCGGATGGCGCCGATCCGGCCGGTCCCGACGCAGGCAGCTCGACCGATCCCGCCGACGGCGCCGAATCTGACCCCGCCGGCCCCGACGCGTCGGCGAACAAGCGCCCGGTGCCCGAAGGTGAGGTCGTCGGCAGTTCCGAGCCCTACAAGGCCCGTCTGCTGAGCGTCCAGTCCGCCGGTGCCGGCGTCGCCGGCCGCCGCTCACGAGCGATCACCGATGTCGGCCGGGTCGTCGGCGACCGTCCCCGCGCAGGGCGCTCGGGCCGCCCGCACCTGCTGGCGACTCTTAAGGCTGCCGCGCCTCATCAGCACAGCCGAGGTCGCTCGGGCCCGGGTCTCGCCGTACGAACGTCCGACGTGCGGCTCGCCGTACGTGAAGGCCGTGAAGGCAACCTCGTCCTGTTCTGCGTCGACGCGTCCGGCTCGATGGGCACCAAGAAGCGGATGGGTGAGGTGAAGACGGCCATCGTCTCGCTCCTCCTCGACGCGTACCAGCGCCGCGACACCGTCGGCCTCGTCACCTTCGCCGGCGCTGACGCGACGGTCGCGTTGCCACCTACCGGCAGCGTCGAGACCGCCGTACGACGTCTCGAGTCGCTCCCCACCGGTGGTCGAACCCCGCTCGCTGAGGGTCTCCTCCAAACAGCAGAAGTACTGCGGATCGCCGCGATCCGCGACCCGCGGAGACGGCCGCTCCTCGTCCTCGTCACCGACGGGCGCGCGACCCACGGGGACAATGCGTTCGCCCGCGCCAAGCAGGCGGCCGGATGGCTTGCCCAGCAAGGGATCGCCACCGTCGTGGTCGACTGCGAACCGCGCCGCGGAGTCCGGCTGGGGCTGGCCGCGGAGCTCGCCGCTGCGATGTCGGCGGAGTACCTCGATCTCGGTGAAGTTGCCGCTGGCAACCTCATCCGGACCGTCACCGAGCGGAGGGCGGCCTGATGCCGAAGGGGCAGCCGAGCGTCGTCCCGCAGGACGGACTGACCACCCGGCAGCGGCGGAACCGGCCGTTGCTGATGGTGCACACCGGTGAGATGAAGGGGAAGTCGACGGCCGCCTTCGGGATGGCGCTGCGCGGCTGGAACCAAGGCTGGAACATCGGCGTCTTCCAGTTCGTCAAAAGCGCGAAATGGAAGGTCGGCGAGGAGAGCGCCTTCAAGGCCCTGGGGCAGTTGCATGAGGCAACAGGTCAGGGCGGCCCGGTCGAGTGGCACAAGATGGGCGAGGGCTGGAGCTGGTCGCGTAAGGCCGGCACCGAGGAGGACCACGCCGCCGACGCGCTCGAGGGCTGGCGCGAGATCCAGCGCCGGATCCAGGCCGAGACACACGACCTGTATGTGCTGGACGAATTCACGTACCCGATGAAGTGGGGCTGGGTCGACGTCGACGAGGTAGTCGAGACACTGACGAATCGGCCAGGTCACCAGTACGTCGTCATCACCGGCCGCAACGCCGATCAGCGCCTGCTCGACGCGGCCGACCTGGTCACCGAGATGACGAAGGTCAAGCACCCGATGGACGCCGGCCAGAAGGGCCAGAAAGGCATCGAGTGGTGATCCCGCGCCTGGTGATCGCCGCCCCCGCCTCGGGAGCCGGGAAGACAACTGTCGCCGTCGGTCTGATGGCGGCGCTCCGGCAAGCCGGGCACACGGTCGCGGGCTTCAAGGTCGGCCCCGACTACATCGACCCTGGCTTCCACGCCGTCGCGACCGGTCGGCCCGGGCGAAACCTCGACCCTATGCTGCAAGGCGAAGAACGCGTCGCGCCGCTGTTCGCGCACGGCTTAGTAGGCGCGGACCTGGCCGTGATCGAAGGCGTGATGGGCCTGTACGACGGCGCCCTCGGCACCGAAGGCTTCGCCTCCACCGCGCATGTCGCCAAGTTGCTGAAGGCACCCGTCGTCTTGGTCGTCGACGCCTCTGCGGCCGGTCGCAGTGTCGGTGCCGTGGTCAACGGCTTCGTTGCCTTCGACACCGAGGTCCGGATCGTCGGGGTGATCCTGAACAAGGTCGGCTCGGACCGCCACGAGGCCGAGGTGCGAGCCGGTGTCGCGCCGACCGGCGTACCGGTCCTCGGCGTACTGCGGCGGGACACGCGGCTCAGCGTGCCCAGCCGGCACCTAGGTCTGGTGCCGGCTGACGAACAGCGAGAACAAGCCTCAGCTGCGGTCGAAGCGGCCGCCGAACTCGTCCGCCAGGGTGTCGACCTGGAAGCCTTCGTTGCCGCCGCCCGGACGGCGCCCCCGCTGGATGCCGAGGCCTGGGATCCCGCCGCCGAAGTGGTGCCCGCCGAGGAAGGGCGTCCCGTGATTGCCGTTGCCGGCGGCCCGGTCTTCTCATTCCGCTACACCGAGACGGCCGAGCTGCTCGTTGCCGCCGGCGCCGATGTCGTTGCCTTCGACCCCCTGCACGATCCATTGCCGGAAGCAACCTCGGCGCTCTACCTCGGCGGCGGCTTCCCCGAACTGCACGCCGAGGCGTTGTCCGCGAACGTCGAGCTCCGCCGTCAGGTGGCGACCGAGGTGGCGGCAGGTCTTCCCGTCATCGCCGAATGCGCCGGCCTGCTGTACCTCTGCCGCGAACTCGACGGCCACCCGATGACCGGCGTACTCCCCGCCACGGCCCGGATGACCAGCCGCCTGACGCTGGGCTACCGTACGGCGATCGCCGCGACCACGACCGCGTTCTTCGACGAAGGCCGCCGCGTCCGCGGCCACGAGTTCCACCGTACGACGGTCGACGTCGCCGCTGAGGTGAATCCGGCGTGGCACCTCCCGGGTGGAGTCGAAGGAATCGCTCAGCCGCGTGTGCATGCGTCGTACCTGCATCTGCACTGGACGGCGAGTCCGGATGTCCCAGCCCGCTTCGTCGCCGCGGCGCGCGTCCATGCGGGGCTGGAGAAGTGAATCTGGTCGTCGGTGTCGGGCTGCGCGGCGGCACGTCGTACCGGGAACTGCGCGACTTGGTGAACGACGTGGTGGCCGAGGCGGGCGGGGGAGTCGTGCGCGTGGTGGTCACGGTGGAAGGCCGTGAGGCTGAGCCGGGCTTGCAACGGCTGGCGGCCGCTTTAGGCGCCGAACTCCACACTGTGCCCGCTGCGGAGTTGTCCCGCCTGCCCGCGCCGACTCCGAGTGAGCAGGTCGAGCTGCTGGCCGGCACTCCAAGCGTTGCGGAGGCAGCTGTCCTCGTGGCGGGTGCTGATCTGCTGGTGCCGAAGCGCCGCTCGCCGAATGCAACCGCGGCCGTCGGTCGGCTGCCTGCACCGGCTTACACAGCGGGAGAGCGGGAGGTAGTGCACCGGGTGCTCGCCGAGCGGCGTGACGTGCGCAGGGGGTTCATCGACCGGCCGATCGACGACGACCTGCTGATGAGGGTGCTGGAGTCCGCACACCGTGCACCGAGTGTGGGGCTCAGCCAGCCGTGGGATTTCCTGCTGATCCGCGACATCGCCACGCGGCGGAAGGTGCATGACCTCGCCACTGCGCAGCGGGACGCTTTCGCCGCGTCGCTGCCGCCGGATCGGCGGCAGGCGTTCGACGGGCTGAAGATCGAGGCCATCCTCGACACTCCACTGAACATCGCGGTGACCTGCGACCCCGGCCGCGGCGGAAGGCACGTGCTGGGCCGTCACGCCGATCCACGGACCACCTGGTTCTCGGCGGCCATCGCCATCCAGAACCTTTGGCTTGCCGCACGCGCCGAAGGGCTCGGCGTCGGCTGGGTCTCCTTCTTCGAACCGGGCGAAGTCGCGGCGGTACTGGACCTGCCGGCTCACATAGAGCTCGTCGGCTACCTCTGCGTCGGGCATGTGGAGGAGTTCGCACCTGCACCTGAGCTGGTCCGATCAGGCTGGGCTGCGAGGCGACCACTCGCGTGGGCCGTTCACTACGACCAGTGGGGTCAGCGAGGCACCACGTCGATCGAGGACGACGCAGCACAGGCTGGAAAGGCTCAAGCTGTCGGCAAGCAGAGTGTGCGAGTTGTTGTCGGCGGCGACGCAGCAGAGCACCTGGAGCTAGCGGACGCACTCGTCGTACACCTGGGGTCTGAGAAGCCGGTCGCAGACTTCGGGGTGCTCTGGCGGCCCGCGCGTACGCCGGTGGAAGCGGTAGAGCTCGGTGTGGAGGTTGCCCGGGACCTGGCGCTGCAGGGGGTCGGGGAACTCGTCGTACAGGTAGTGGAGCAGTCGGAGTTGGCTGACGGACTGGCACGAGGGCTACGGGCGGGCGCACTTGCGTGTGGAGTGGCCTGGTCGGGGTGACAGACTCGGCCGCATGACCGTTCCACCAGAAGGCCCAGCGCCCATGTACGTGCCCGCGTTCTCGATGAAGCAGCGGGTCACCCTCATGGCGAACAAGTACGAACTGATCGCCACCAACCCGGACGGCTCCGACGGCGCGCTGCTGGCGTTCGCGCAGCAGAAGCGGATGGCGTTCAAGGAGCAGGTCACCTTCTACACCGACGACACCAAGTCGCAGCCGGTGTTCTCGTTCAAGGCCCGCAAGGCGATCGACCTCGGCTCCGGGTACGACGTGTTCGACGCGAACGCGCAGCCGATCGGCTGGTTCAAGAAGGAGTTCGGCAAGAGCCTGCTGCGGTCCAGCTGGCTCCTGTCGAGCGGCCACCTGCACGCGGCCGGCACCGAGCGGAACGCGACGATCGCGATCGTCCGCCGGGTCTGGGAGTTCGTCCCGTTCGTCGGCGAGATCCCGCTGCCGTTCATCTTCCACTTCGACTTCACCGACCACGAAACCTCCCAGCCGGTACTGTCGGTGGAGCGCAAGATCTCGGTCCGTGACCGCTACCGGATCACCGTCCAGGACCAGCGCCTCGACTTCCGTGTCGCGGCGGCGATGACCGTCGCCTTGGACGCCCTGCAGAGCCGCTGACGAGCGACCCCAGTCGGTACCACGGAGGCCCGCCGTACGACTCTCGTCGTACGGCGGGTCACTCTTTTGGGTGAACCGACCCTGAGAAGACTTGGTTCGGGCCTGGACCGGTGCGAACCTTGTCACATGGGAGTAGCGCAGCGCGGTCGACGGTGGTTGGTTCCGGTCACGGCAGTCGCAGTGGTGGCAGGTATCGGGGGGCTCGGGCCAATGGTGGCCGACGCCACGCCGAACCTGCCCGACATCACCGCGCAGGAGCTGCTGGCCAAGGTTCAGACCGCGAAGGTCGACGGCCTGAGCGGGACCGTGCGGTCCTCCGCCGATCTCGGCCTGCCCGTGATCCCAGGTCTGCAGGGCGGCGAGGGCGGCGGTAACCAGATCACGGACCTGCTCAGCGGCGAGCACACCGCGCGCGTCGCGTTCGCCGCCCCGGACAAGGCCCGGGTCTCCGTGCTCGACCAGATGGCCGAGCGGGTCTGGACCACCGACGGCAAGACCGCGTGGGCCTACAGCTCCTCCGACCGCGAGGCGGTCAAGCTGACGCTGCCCGCCCATCAGAGCCAGCCCGAGGCCGCCAAGCCCGAGTCGTACGACCCGCAGGCGGTGGCGAAGCAGTTCCTGGACGCGATCGACCCGACCACCAAGGTCGAGGTGAGCGGGACCGAGGAGGTCGCCGGCCGGGACGCCTACAAGCTGCGGCTGGTGCCGAAGACGGACCAGACGACCGTCGGCTCCGTGACCCTCGCGGTCGACTCGAAGACGTGGGTCCCGCTCGAGGTGACGGTCATGCCACGCACCGGGAACGACCCGGCGATCCAGGTCGGCTTCTCCTCGGTGTCGTTCGGCGTACCGGCGGCGAGCACGTTCGCGTTCACTCCGCCGAAGGGCGTGAAGGTGACCGAAGAGAAGGTGCCGGCGCGCAAGACGCCTGCGCAGCCACCCAAGACCCTGAAGCCAGAGAAGCCGGTCAAGCCGAGTGGTGACCGTCCGACGTTGATCGGTGAGGGCTGGGCGACCGTGGTCGCGCTCAAGGGTGTCAAGGCCACCGGCAACGGGCCGCTCGACCAGCTCCTGGCGAACGCTCGTACGGTCCAGGGATCCTGGGGCAAGGGCAAGATCATCACCAGCAAGATGGTCAGCGCTCTGATCACCGACGACGGCCGGGTCCTGGTCGGCCTGGTCACCCCGGACACGCTGGTTGCCGCCGCACCCAAGGCACCTCGCTGAGGTGAGCACTCTGTCGGAACCTCCCGTCGTCACTCATGGTTTGACCAAGCGGTTTCGCGGCGGGCAGGTGGCCGTGAATGCGATCGACCTGGAGGTGCCGGCGGGGAGTGTGTTCGGGTTCCTCGGGCCGAACGGGTCCGGGAAGACCACGACCATCCGGATGCTGCTTGGGCTGATCGCGCCGACCGCGGGATCGGTCGAGCTGCTGGGGGAGTCGATGCCGAAGGCCCAGCTGCGGGTGCTGCCGCGAGTCGGGGCTCTGGTCGAAGGGCCGGCGTTCTACCCGTTCTGGTCCGGCCAGGCGAACCTGCTCAGGTTCGACGCGGCCGACCGGACGGCCGACCCGCGTACCCGGAAGGCCCGGGCGGGCGAGGCGCTCGAGCGGGTTGGCTTGTCCAACGCCGCGCGTAAGAAGGTACGCGCGTACTCGCTCGGCATGCGGCAGCGGCTGGCGATCGCGGTCGCCCTGATGCAGCGACGCGAGTTGCTCGTCCTCGACGAGCCGACCAACGGCCTCGACCCGCAGGGCACCCGCGAAGTCCGTCACCTCCTCCGCGAACTCGCGGCCGACGGCACCACCATCTTCACTTCGACCCATCTGCTGGCCGAGGTCGAGCAGGTCTGCACACACGCCGCCGTGATGAGCCTTGGCCGCCTGGTCCGCCAGTCCACGGTCGCCGACCTCCGCGCCGAGCTCCGCCCACGCCTGGTCGTCCGTACGCCGGATCTCGGTCAAGCCGCCGAAACCCTGAAGAGCCTGGGAGTCACCGACCTGAAGACCACAGCAGAGACGGTCGAGGGCGACGCCGGCGAGCTCCCCATCGAGAAGTTCGCCGCCGCCCTGGTCGCCGCCGACGTCCGCATCCACGGCTTCGGCCTGGAACGCCCCAGCCTCGAAGAAGCCTTCGTGGCCCTCACCGGGGAGGGCTTCGATGTCGCCCAGTGAAGCAGTCACGGTGGGACCGAGGCTGAGGACCAAGCGATATCCCTTGGCGCTGTTCCGGTCCGAGTTGCATCTCGTCTTCGGGCGGGCGCGGAGTTGGGCACTGCTCGGTGTGCTCGCGGCGGTGCCGATTCTGATCGGCAGCGCAATCAGGTTCGCCGGCGGCGGCGGGGACGCGGAAGGGTTCCTCGGGCAGGTGGCCGGGAACGGGTTCTTTTTGATTGTGGCCAGCCTGGCCCTGTCGCTGCCGTTCTTCCTGCCGACCGCCGTCACGGTCATGTCGGGGGAGTCGCTTGCCGGTGAGGCCAGCCTTGGCACGTTCCGCAATCTGCTGACCGCTCCGGCCGGCCGCTCTCGTCTGCTGGCCGCGAAGATGGTCTCGCTCGCTCTGTTCTGCCTGGCCGCGACGATGACGATCTGGATCTCCGGCCTGATCGTCGGCTTCGTCCTGTTCCCGGTCGGCGACGTCCTGCTGCTCTCCGGTACGACGGTCTCGCTGGGCGACGGCCTGCTCCGCGCACTCGGTATCGCCGTGCTGATCGCGGCCTCGCTGCTCGGGCTGGCCGGCATCGGGCTGTTCGTCTCGTCGCTGACCTCGACCCCGTTGGCAGCGATGGCGGCCACCTTCGGCACCTTCGTCGTCCTCGGGATCCTCAGCGCGATCCCGCAGATCGACGTGATCCACCCCTGGCTGCTGATGTACGGCTGGTTGTCGTTCGCCGACCTGATGCGCGATCCGCCGTACTGGGATGCGATCGGGCGCAACCTGTTGCTGCAAGCCGGGTACCTGGCCGTCTTCTACGCCGCCGCCTGGGCCCGCATCACCAGCCGCGACATCAACGGCTGACGCGCTCTGGGAGACTGGGCCGGGTGGATGCCGACCTGGTCGCCGTACTTCGCTGCCCCGCGTGCCGGCGCGGTCTCACCCTGATCGACCGTACGGCGAAGTGCGCGAGCGGCCACTCCTACGACCTGGCCAAGCAGGGCTACCTCAACCTGTTGCCCTCGGCATCCACTGGGATCGACGGCGACTCGGCCGCCATGATCGGCGCCCGGACCGTCTTCCTCGGCGGCGGCCACTATGCGCCGATCCGCGACGCCTTGATCCTCGCCGCCGCGGGCCTCCGGGAAGACGACGTCGTCGTCGAAGTCGGAGCCGGCACCGGGTACTACCTGGCCGGCGTCCTCGGGACCGCGGCCGGCCGCCGCGGAATCGCCCTGGATGTTTCCCGGTACGCCGCTCGCCGGGCAGCCAAGGTGGACCCACGCATCGGATCCGTGGTCTGCGACGCGTGGCGAGAGCTGCCGTTGCTGGACGATTCGGCGCAGTTGATGCTGAACGTCTTCGCCCCGCGCAATGCCGCCGAGATGGCCCGCGTACTCGCGCCCGGCGGTTCGCTGATCGTGGTGACGCCGAATCAGCAGCACCTGGCGCAACTGGTCGACGTACTCGGGCTGGTCAAGGTCGATGAGCAGAAGGAGCGCCGGCTGCAGGAGTCGTTGTCCGGCGAGTTCGTCCAGACCGGTAGTGAGGTCGTCGAGGAGACGATGCGGCTCGACCGGACCGCGGTCGAGCAGTTGGTGATGATGACGCCGAGCGCGCGTCATCTGAATCACCGCGAGCTGGCGCACCAGATCGCCGTACTGCCGGAACCTGCGATCGTCACGCTGTCGGTCACGCTCTCCACCTGGCGTGCGCCCCAGTAAACCGGCGGGAGTGATGCCGGCTCGAGCTCGGCACCACTGTTGAGCCTGGTCAGGCAGCCTTGGCGGTGAGCTCTCGGGCGACGACGGTGCCGTGCTTCTCAGCGACGACGTGGGCCTCGGACTCGGACACCTTGGAAGCGTCGATGAGCCCCTCCATGCCGGGGGTGACCGGGGCGAGGGTGAGCTCGGCGACGGCGGCGTGGATCTTCATGCCGAAGACGTCACCGAAGATGCGCTCCAGGTACGGCGTGGCGTGGTCCCAGCCGTGCTTCGGGGTGCCCTCGCTGTAACCGCCGCCGCGGGCCAGGGCGAAGATGGCCGGTCGGCCGGCGACCGGGCTGGCGCCCGTGACGAACGATCGGTCCAGCATCAGCAGGTCGATCCAGGTCTTCAGGTTCTGGGCGATGCCGTAGTTGTACAGCGGGACGGCGAGCAGGATCGCGTCGGCGTTCTTCAGCTCGGCGAGCAACTCCTCGAACAGAGCGGTCGCCTCGGTGAGCTGGGCCCGCTCGACGTCAGAGCCGGATTCGCGGCCGAGGCGCGCGCCGGCGAGAGCCGGCCAGGCCGTCGACGGCAGTGGGTTGCGGCCGAGGTCTCGCCGGACCACGACGCCGTCCGGGTGTTCCGCCTTCCAGGCTGCCTCGGCACTGTCCGCCAGGGCGCGGCTCACCGATCCTTCGACCCGGATGCTGGCGTCGACGCGTAGCAGGGTGGTCATGTTCGTTGTCTCCATCACGTGAGGGGTTCAGCTGTCACGAAGATAATCTGTGAAGCAGAACATATTCAAGTCAGATCGTATTTCGAGTGGCGTACACCACGTACCATGGGGGACATGACCAGTAGTCCGCCTGACGTCGAGACGCGGCGCATCCGCGGGCTCGAGCCGAGTGGCGCCCCGGTCGAGTCCGACCTGGGCTGGGCGCTGGGTGTCGTGTTCCGCCGCTACGCCAAAGCCGCGGCCGCCGCGCTGGCCGACGTACCGGGCGGACCGCGGGGATATCAGGTGCTCGCGACGGTGACGGCCGAGGGTCCGCGGCGGCAGCTCGACCTGGCCGCGCAACTCGATGTCGACCGGACCGTGATGACCTACCTGCTGGACGACCTGGAGAAGGCCGGCCTGGTTCAGCGGCAGGCGGATCCGGCCGACCGGCGAGCCCGGCTGATCGTGCCGACCGAGCAGAGCCGAGAGGCCCTGTGCGACATCGAGCGCCGGCTGACTGCCGCCGAGGACGAGGTCCTGGGCAGCCTCGAGGACACCGAGCGCTCGGCCTTCCGCCTGCTCCTCCAGCGCGTCGCCGTCCAGGCGCAGGCCGTCGACCCTGTGCACAATGCCTGCGACCTCGCCGAGGAGACCCTCGGCGAGGCTGAGGGCGTATCGCCCTAGTGCAGCGGCACGAATCCTGACTCGTACGCCCGGATCACCGCCTGGGTGCGGTCCCGGGCATTCAGCTTGCCGAGCACGTTCGCGACGTGGGTCTTGACCGTCTGCAGCCCGAGAATCAGCTCCGTCGCGATCTCCGCGTTCGACAACCCCCGAGCCATCAGCCGCAGGACCTCCTGCTCTCGTTCGGTCAGCTGGTACTCGTCGAGCCCAGTCGGCTTGAACGTCGGTGCGTGAGCCAGCGCCAGCGCCCGGATCGCCTCCGGGAACAGCAGCGACTCGCTCCCGGCCACCGTGCGGATGGCCGCGATGATGTCGTCCGGCGGCGTCCGCTTCAGCAGGAAACCGGACGCGCCGGCGCGCAGAGCGTCGTACACGTAGTCGTCGTTCTCGAACGTCGTCACGACCAGCACGCGCGGCGCCGGGTCGAGGTTCTCCAGCAGCAGCCGGGTCGCCTGGATCCCATCGACCGAGGGCATCCGGACATCCATCAGTACGACGTCTGGCCGGGTACGACGGACGATCGGCAGCACCTCCGCACCGTCACCGGCCTCGCCGACCACAGTCAGGTCGTCCTCGGCGTTGATGATTGCGCGCAGCCCACTCCGGATCAGCGGCTCATCGTCGACAACGACCACTGACAGCTTCATCTCATCCCTTCGTCGTCACGGCGATCGGCAAGGTCACTGCGAGCCGCCATGCGGTGCCATCCAGGCCGGCATCCACAGTGCCGCGCAGTACGGCGACCCTTTCACGGATGCCGGCCAGACCGCGTCCGCCGCCCGCGGTGTCCGTTCCACCGGTGACCGGGTTGGTCAGTTCGAGGCGCAGGCCGGCGCCGTCGAGGCGGATCGACAGGTCGACCGCCAGCTCACCGGCCGGGCGGCCCGCGTGCCGGATCGCGTTGGTGAGACCTTCCTGGACGATCCGGTAAGCCTCCCGCGAGACCGCCGCGGGCAGCCGATCCAGCTCGCCGGCCTTCCGTACGTCGACCGTGATGCCACCGGCCCGGGTTGTGTCGACGAGCCGGTCCAGGTCGCCAAGCGTCGCCTGCGGGGACGTCCCGGAGCGGCCGTCATCGCGCAACAGGCCAAGCACGTGGTCGAGATCCTCGAGCGCAGCCCGGGCGGACGTCTCCATCGCGGCCAGAGCCGTCTCCGCGAACTCCGGATCGGTCGCCAGCACCCGGCGCGCCGCGGCCGCCTGGATAGTGACGAGGCTGAGCGTGTGCCCGACGCTGTCGTGCAGCTCCCGGGCCAAACGGTTGCGTTCGGCAAGCGTCGCCGTACGGCGCTCGAGCAGCTCGATCCGCTCCGCCGGGGTCGGGCCGAGCACGCGTGGCGCCAGGTAGGCGAGCAGCGCGCCGGTCGCGGAGGAGAGCAGGAACAGCCCGACGATCCCGGCGAGCGCGGCCGCGGGCATCCACACGTCGGTCCAGCGACCGGTGATCTCGTACGACACGCCCGGCACCACCTCGTGCCGGCCGGTGGCGCGGAACGGTGCCGCCAGCAACACCGCGCCGACGCCGAACACCATCGTGGTGAGAACCCCGACGACGCCACCGGCGACCAGGTGCAGGCAGAACCAGATCGTCGTACGACGGCGTTGCGGCCACGTCCGGGCCGGACCCAGGGGGCGCTCCTCGAACCGCACGCCGAGCAGCGACTCGACCGCGATGCCCTCCACCTCGCGGACCGCGGGCAGGAGGCCGACCGCGAGCGGCGGGCCGGCCACCAGGATCGCGACAATGATGCCGGTCACAACGTTCGGCAGCTTCAGCTCCTGCGCGAGCGCGCCGAGCGCACTGTCCACCAGGACGAACGCCAGCACCAGGGCAGCACCCAGCAACAGGTAGACCCATCGCAGGTACGTCGACGCCCGGTTCAGCACCCTCACATCGTGTCAAACAGCCACCTCGGGCCACCTCCCTCCCCAGAGGGAAGCGGGTTAACCCTTGCGTTTGATTCAGACACGTGGGGTGGATCACTCAGTACTGAGGGTTTACACAAATTTGTCGGGGTAGTGAGGGGTTCGGAGCCGGGCGGGCGTCGCGATCTGCTGTCCGGGCAGGTACGGTCTGTGGTCGGGGCGGGATGCCCGTCCGGCTGCGGACAGGTATGGGGAACGGCTCCAGGACGGGTGGCAAGCGGGTTCTGCGGGGACCCGGCACGGCGGACGTAAAGTCGCTGTGAAGTCCCCGGAGGGCCGATTGACCACCCTTCCATATTTGATGTTTGATCAAATATCGGAGGAGAGAGGTCGATATGAGGTTGAGGCGTTCCGCCGTCGCCCTGATGGCGGTCCTGGGGCTCGCCCTGGTCAGTGCGTGTAACAACAGCAGCGACAACGAGGGCTCGGGCGACAAAGACAGCCAGGGCCTGCAGAAGGTCAGCTACCTGACTTCGTTCAATACCTTCGGCCGTGAGGCCTACGCCTATGTCGCCCTGGAGAAGGGCTATTTCAAGGACGCCGGATTCGACGTCACCATCAGCCCGGGCTCCGGCACCGTGGACGTGATGAAGCTGGTCGCCGGCGGCCAGGCCGACTACGGCATCGGCGACTTCACCGCCTTCGCCATCACCTTGGGCAAGCAGAAGCTGCCGGTCACCACGGTCGGCATGATCCACCAGCGCTCGCTGGCCGCGATCGTCTCGCTCGAGGGCTACGGCATCACCAAGCCCGAGGACCTGATCGGCAAGCGGATCGGTGACCAGCCGGGTTCGACCAACACGGTGATGTTCCCGGTCTACGCCAAGGCGGCCGGCATCCCGGCGGACAAGACCCAGTTCATCCCGTCGCCGCCGGCCGGCCTGCCGAACCTGCTGGCCGCGGGCAAGGTCCAGGGCATCGGCCAGTTCGTGGTCGGCATACCGCTGGTGGAGAAGGCGGCGAAGAAGAAGGCCGTCGTCCTCCCGTACGGCGACAAGCTGCCGGATCTCTACGGCAACGCGATCATCACCCGCTCCGACCTGGCCAAGGACCACCCGGACCAGGTGAAGAAGTTCACCGGCGCGCTGCTCAAGGGCCTGCAGGACACCATCGACGACCCGGCCGCCGCGGCGGAGATCCTGAAGAAGTACGTCCCGCAGACCGACGTCGGCGTGGCCACCAAGGAACTCGAGCTGATGAAGCCGTACGTGAAGCCGGACGGCTTCAACGAGCCGCTCGGCGCGGTCGACCCGACCCGGGTGCAGAAGATCCTGACCACGCTCGACCAGGCCGGTGCGATCGAGCCGGCCGGGACGATCAAGCCCGCCGACGTGGTCACCATCGACCTCGCACCGAAGGGCTGAGCCGCACCGATGATCCGGCTGGACGGTGTGGGTCAGGTCTTCGACGGACGCGAGGGCCAGGTCACGGCCCTCGAGGAGATCGACCTGCACGTCCGGCCGGGTGAGTTCGTCACGCTGATCGGCCGGTCCGGGTGTGGCAAGTCCACCCTGCTCCGGCTGATCGCGGGACTGCTCCCACCGACGTACGGCGAGGTCCGGGTGGCGGACGAGCCCGTCACCCGGCCGCGCCGGGACGTGTCGTTCATGTTCCAGCGGCCGGCCCTGCTGCCGTGGCGGTCGGTGCTGTCCAACGTGATGCTGCCGGTCGAGATCGAGGGAGACAAGGGCCGGGCCGCGTACCGCGACCGTGCCCACGAGCTGCTGGAGCTGGTCGGCCTGAAGGGGTTCGAGGGCCGGCTCCCGCATGAGCTGTCCGGCGGGATGCAGCAGCGGGTGTCGTTGTGCCGGTCGCTGATCCGTGACCCGCAGGTGATGCTGATGGACGAGCCGTTCTCCGCGCTCGACGCGCTCACCCGGACCGAGCTGTCCGGGGAACTGCAGCGGATCAAGATGGAGCTGTCCACCACGATCGTGTTCGTCACGCATTCGATCGAGGAAGCCGTCGTACTGGCGGACCGGGTGGTCGTGCTGACCCCGCGGCCCGGCCGGGTGCGCGAGGTGGTCGACATCGACATCCCGCGGCCGCGCAGTCTCGGCCGGAACGCACACCTGACCGAGGTCGCCGAGATCAGCGGTTTGCTGCACGGCCTCCTCGCCGAGAAGGAGGCCAGGCCGGTCGACGAGGTGCGCCCATGACGGACACCAAGCGGTCCTGGCTGACCACTTCGCCGGTCGCGGCGGTGCTGCTGCCGGTTGTCGGCCTGATCGGCGCGATCGCGCTGTGGTGGCTGGCGACTGTTGTCTTCGGCATCGACTCGTACCTGCTGCCCGGTCCGCAAGACGTCGTCAGCACCTTCCTCGACCAACCGGCGTACCTGCTCAAGGAGACGGGTACGTCGATGATCGAGACGGTCGAAGGTTTCTTGCTCGCGATCGTGCTCGGAGTCCCGATCGCGGTGCTGATCGTCCGCTCAGTGATCCTGGAGCGGCTGGTCTACCCGCTGCTGCTGATGGTGAACGCGATCCCGAAGATCGCGATCGCACCGCTGCTGGTGGTCTGGATGGGTTTCGGTCAGTGGCCGAAGGTCGTCATGGTGCTGCTGGTCTGCTTCTTCCCGATCGTGATCTCGACCGCGCAGGGGATGAAGTCGACGCCGGTCGAGCTGGTCGAGCTGCTCCGGTCCCTGAACGCGAGCCGGATCCAGGAGTTCTTCAAGCTCCGGCTGCGCTACGCGATGCCGCAGATCTTCACCGGTCTCAAGGTGGCGATCTCGCTGGCCGTGATCGGTTCGGTGATCGCCGAGTTCGTCGGCGCCACCCAGGGGCTTGGCTATGTGATCCAGCAGTCCGGCGCGAGTGCAGACACCTCCCTGGCGTTCGCCGCGATCACGCTGCTCAGCATCATGAGCATCGTCTTGTTCTACGGCCTCGTCCTGCTCGAGCACCTCTTGCTGCCTTGGGCCCAGGAGACGCGGTGACTGCACAAGCCTCCGATGCCGACCGCCGGGTGCTGGTACGGCCTGCCTGGCTGGAAGCCACCGTAACGGCCGTCTTCAGCGCGCTCGGCTTCGACCCGTCCGACTCGGCCCGGATCGCGAGCGCGCTGGTCGAGGCGGACCTGCGCGGCGTCAGCTCGCACGGCGTCATGCTCGTCCCGATGTACGTCGAACGCCTCAACGCCGGCGGCGTGACCAGGGAACGCGAGCTCGACATCCTGTACGACGCCGGCGCGGCGGTGGTCGTGGACGCGCGCGGCGGGATGGGCCAGCTGTCCAGCCCGCAGGCGATGGGGCACGCGATCGAGCGGGCCGGCCGGTACGGCATCGGCCTGGTGTCGGTCCGCAACGCCCACCACTTCGGTGCGGCCAGCCGGTGGGCCATGCAGGCCGGGCAGGCCGGCTGTATCGGCGTCGCGATGTCGAACACCACCCCGCTGATGCCGGCGCCGGGCGGGGCCGAACGGATCGTCGGCAACAATCCGCTGGCGATCGCGGTACCGACCTCGGCCGGGGTCGAGATCGTGCTGGACATGGCGCTCTCGGCCGTTGCCCTGGGCAAGATCCGGCTGGCGGCGTCGGCCGGGCGGCCGATCCCGGACACCTGGGCCACCGACCCGACCGGTACGCCGACCACCGATCCGGAGGAGGCCGTCGTCGGGATGCTGCTGCCGGCCGCCGGTCACAAGGGCTTCGGGTTGGCGCTGATGATCGACGTACTGACCGGCGTACTGAGTGGTGGTGGCTGGGGAGACCAGGTGCGGCCGCTGTACCGGGAGCCGGACCAGCCGAACGACTGCGCGCATCTGTTCCTGGCGATCGATCCGGAGCTGCTCGGGGGCGTCGAGAACTTCCGGCGCCGGGCGTCCGGGCTGGCCGCGCGGGTTCGCGAGAGTGCGACTGCACCCGGCGTGGACCGGCTGTACCTGCCAGGGGAGATCGAGGCGGAGCGAGCCACGCAGCAGCGGCTTCACGGCGTACTGATCGAGAGGTCGGGGCTGGACGGGCTGCTCGCGGCGGCACGGGCTGTCGGCGCTGTCGTGCCGGCGGGAGGGGCGCTGAACTGATGGCCAAGACACAGGTTTCGACGACCGCTCTGCACACTCCGAACGGAGTCTTCTCGCAGGCGACCACGGTGGAGGCGAGTGGGCGGTTGGTGTTCGTCTCCGGGATGACCGCGCGCCGTCCGGACGGCAGCATCGCCGGCGTCGGCGACATCCGGGAGCAGACCCGGCAGGTGTGCGAGAACGTGCGCTCGGCGGTCGTCGCGGCGGGCGGCACGCTCGCGGACGTCTGCCGGGTGGATGTGTACGTGCGCAACATGGAGGACTTCGCCAAGATCCACGAGATCCGGGCGCAGTACTTCACGGAGCCGCTGCCGGCCTCGACCATGGTCGAGGTCAGCAAGCTCGCGCACCCTGACTATCTGATCGAGATCAACGCGATCGCGGTGATCTCATGACCGGGGGTGATTCGATGCGTGGCGTCGAGTGGGTCTGACGTGAGCGGTTCGATGGAGTTGCTGCCGGGCGGGGGCCGGGGTGGACGTCGTACGTTGGCGGAGCATGCCGCGGCGGAGCTGCACCAGCTGATCCTGTCGGGCGAGCTTCCGAGTGGTACGCCGTTGCGGCTGGTGGAGCTGGCGAGTCGGCTGGAGATGAGCCAGATGCCGGTCCGGGAAGGGCTCCGCCGGCTGGAGGCGCTCGGTCTGGTCGACATCATCCCGCACCGCGGCGCGTGGGTCCGTGAGCTCTCGCTGGAGGACTTGCGTGACACGCATGAGACTCGGCTGGCGCTGGAGTCCCTCGCCGTACGGGCTGCGGCGGAGCGCTTCAGCGAGGAGGACCTCGAGAAGGCAGCGGCCGCGCTGGCCGATCACCTGAGGCTGTCCCGGGCTGAGGATTACGTCGGCGCCCGGCAGGCGCATGCGGACTTCCACTTCGCCATCTACCGGGCTGGTGGGTCCCAGTGGCTGGCCAGGGCGATCGAACCGGTGTGGCAGAACAGCGAGCGGTACAGGTTCGGGAGCCGGCCTACTGCTTTTCTGATCGAGCGGAACCGGGCGGAGCACCAGGCCATCCTGGACGCGTGTGTGGCGCGCGACCCGGACGCGGCCGAGCAGGCGTTGCGCAACCACCTCGCTGGTGCGGTGCAGCGGATCACCGAGACGATGACGTCGAAACAGAAGGAGACGTCATGAAGGTGAGCTTCGACGCGACCGGTGAGGTCGTGCTGATCACAGGCGGTGCGCAGGGCATCGGTGCGGCGCTGGCTCGGGCTGTCACGGCTTCAGGTGGTACGGCGGTGGTCTTCGACGTCGTGAAGCCGCTGGAACCGGCTGTCGAGTACGTCGAGGTGGACGTGGCGGACCGGGCGGCGGTGGAGTCGGCTGTCGCTTCTGTGCTGTCGCGCTTCGGGCGAATCGACGGACTGGTCGCGGGGGCGGCCGTGCAGCCGCGGTCGGCCGTGGTGGAGATGGACCCGGCCGAGTGGAGCCGGACGCTGCAGGTGAACCTCGACGGCGTGGTGTGGGCGTGCCAGGCCGTCGTACCGCACATGGTGTCGCGTCGTCGGGGATCGGTGGTGGTGTTCACCTCCGGTATGGCTGTGACCGGCTATCCGGGTGCGGCGGCGTACGCGTCGAGCAAAGCCGCGTTGATCGCCTTCGCGAAGTCGCTGGCGGCCGAGGTGGCCGAGCACCGGGTCCGGGTGAACGTGGTCGCGCCGGGGGTCCTCGACACCGAGCAGTTCCGCAGTGCGAACGTCGGTGCGGACCGGGCGTTCTGGCAGGACACCATAGGAGTCGGCGACCCCGAGGACGTGGTAGGCCCATTACTGTTCCTGCTGTCCGACGCGGCGGCGATGACGGGGTCGGTACTGACCCGTGAGCGCGCCTTCGCCCGGCTGACGGACTTTCTGGAGTGATGAGTGACTGCTGATCAGCTGCCCGTTGCGGTGGTGGGTGCCGGTCCGATCGGTCTGACGACGGCGCTCGGGCTGGCGCACTACGGCGTACCGTTCGTGCTGCTCGAGGAGGACGCCGTACTGTCCTCGGACACCAAGGCCGGTACGACGCTCAGCCGGACGCTGGAGATCTGGAACCGGTACGGGTGCGTCGAGGAGATCCTGGCGGCGGCGCTGCGGATCGACGAGATCGGTGACATCGACCGGGCCACCAACACCCCGCGGGCCTCGGTGCAGCTGGCCGAGCTGGTCAACGACACGCAGTTCCCGTTCGTGATCAACCTGCCGCAGCAGAAGATGGAACCAATCCTCGCCGCCGCGCTTCCGCAGCCGGTACTCACCCGGCACCGGTTGACGTCGTTCGAGGTGCGTGACGATCGCGTCGTGCTGCAGCTGGACACTCCGGACGGTCCGCGTGAGCTGGAGGCGTCGCATCTGCTCGCGTGTGACGGCGGCCGGAGCAAGATCCGCGACGCACTCGGGGTGAACGTGGTGGGGGAGACCCTGCCCGAGCGGTACATGCTGATCGACGTCGTGGTCGACCTGGACGTCAGTAACGCGCGTGACTACCCGTACCTCGCGTACTTCGCGGACCGGTCCGAGTGGATGGTGCTGATCCGGCAGCCGGACAACTGGCGGTTCCTGTTCCCCCTCGGCCCGGGTGCGGAGCCGCCGGGCGACGAGGACCTGCTGGTGAAGGTGAAGCAGTTCATCGGTGAGGTGGACCGGATCGAGCTGCTCGGCTCAGTGGTCTACAACGTGCACCACCGGGTCGCGGAGCAGTGGGCGGTCGACCGCAAGGTGTTCCTGATGGGCGATGCGGCTCACCTGATCACGCCGATGTGGGCGCTCGGCCTCAACACGGGTGCTCTGGACGCGTCGAACCTGCCGTGGCGGCTGGCCTGGGTACTGCGTGGCTGGGCCGACGCGTCGCTGCTGGACGGCTATGAGCAGGAGCAGCGGCCGGTAGCGGTCAACGGGTCGGGCGAGATGGCCGAAGCGGCCCGCAAGTACATGTCGCACCAGCGTGGTGCCGTGACTGCCTCGGGTAGTGACTGGGCGACGGCGTACACGCGGACGCTGCTCGGTGTGCGGCTGGACGTGACCGGCGAGGGGGACTGGTCGATGGTGGCCACCACGGCCGAGCCACCCGCCGTACGGGCTGGTGACCGTGCTCCGGACCTTGCGCTGCAGGGGCCTGGTGGTCGCGTGACGATTCATGACCTGTGCCGGGGTTCTTTTGTCGCGCTGTACTTCACCGACGTACGGCGGCGTCCGGAGGTGCCGGTGAATGACTCGCCTGCGTTGAAGCACTACGCCATCTCGCGGTGGGACGCTCCGCACGACTCCGGTCTGCGGGACCGTGCTCTGTTCGATCCGGGAAGCATCGCGACGAACAGGTACGGCGTACCGCCGGAGAGCGTCGTACTGGTTCGGCCGGACGGGCACATCGCTGCTGTGGCTCCGCTGCGAGCTGGTGTCGCTGCTGAGCTGTATAGGGGCGTCACCGGCCGGGAGGTGCCATGACCTCTTTTGACGGGCCACTGCGTGAGCTGTTGGTGCAGACGGAAGACCTGGAGTGGGTGGACAAGTCGCTGGCCGGTCTGTCCCACAAAATGCTCTGGCGTGATCCGGAGACAGAGGCGTCGATAGCGCTGGTGCGGTTCGAGAAGGGGTCGGGGATCCCGTCGGAGCACAAGCACGCGTCGAACCAGTTCATGTTCTGCCTGTCCGGCCGGTACGTGTACCTGCCGACCGGTACGACGCTGACCAAGGGCAGCTTCTACTGGAACCCCAAGGGCCACGTGCACGGCCCCACGCTGGCCGAGGAGACCTCCGTCCTGCTCGAGGTGTACGACGGGCCGCACTACCCGGAGCGGCCGTCGTTCTACGACAACGACGAGGACGCCCGCTGACATGGCCGGCTGGGACGTCCACACACACCTGATACCGCCGACGGTGCTCTCTGCCGCGCACCGCGGTGAGTTCGGCCTGTCGATCGACCACGGGTCGCTGGTGGTCGGCAAGGAGCGGCTGCCGCTGGGGAAGCTGGCGGACCCGGCCGCCTTGCTGCAGTGGATCGATGAGCAGCAGCTGGATGGTGCTGTGGTCTCTGTGCCACCTGGGCTGTTCCGCTACGACCTAGGCGTCGAGTGGGCCGAGTTGGTCAACCAGGGGCTTCGCGAGCTGGCCACGCCGCGGTTGCGGGTGCTTGGTCAGTTGCCGCTGCTGGATCCGGCTGCACCCGCTGTGGCAGCGTCGCTGGCAGGCGAGGGCGTCTTCAGTGGCTTCGCCATCGGTACGCCGTCGTACTCGGGGCTGGAGCCGGTGTGGCAGGTGCTGGACGCCGTGGAGGCGTTCACTTTGATTCACCCCGGCCACAGTGACGACGAGCGGCTTGAGTCGTTCTACTTGACGAACCTCCTGGGGAATCCGTACGAGACCGGGCTCGCCGCGGCGTCACTGGTCTTCGCGGATGTGCCCGGGCGGTTCCCGGGGATCCGGTTCTGCTTGTGCCATGGGGGTGGTGTGACAGCGGCTCTGGCCGGACGGTGGCAGCGGGGGATCGACACGGCACGGCCGGGGATCTCGCCGCTCTCGCTGCCGGTGGCAGCCGCCTTGCGACGGTTCTACGTCGACGATCTGGTGCACGATGCCGCAGTACTCGAGCTGGTGTCGGCGACCTTTGGCGCGGATCGGGTACTGGCCGGGAGTGACTGGCCGTTCCCGATGGGCAGCTCGGCGGTGTCGGCTGCGCGGGCCGTTGCCGCTGAGGAGCTGACCCGTCCGCTGGCGAAGGAGGTCGTCGCACGGTGAGACGCGGTGTTCGTCCGGACCTCAGTGTGATCAGATATCAAATCTTTGCGAACGGGGAGAGTTTATGAAGGGCACGGTGCTGCATAGCTACGGGCCTGGGGAGCAGTTGAAGGCTGAGGAAGTCGAGCTGGTCGCCTCGGCCGGCGAGACGCTGGTCGAGATGCGGGTGGCCGCGGTGACGCAGCAGGACCGCAGTGTGCTCGGTGGTAAGCAGCCGACGCAGCCGTTCGTGCCTGGCTCAGAAGGCGCCGGCGTGGTGGTCAGCTCGTCAGTGCTGGAGGCCGGGACACCGGTAGTGGTCCGTGGCGAGGGCGTGGGGGTGACCCGACCTGGCCTGTGGGGGCGGTACGCCGTCGTACCGGATGCCGCCGTACATCGTCTGCCGCCGTCGCTGGAGCCTGCTGCCGCAGTGGCGCTGCTGCAGCCCGCACTGACCGCCCATACGGCAGTACGACGGGTTGCCGGGGTGCTGAAGGGCGAGACGGTAGTGGTGACTGGTATCACCGGACTGGTCGGGCGGCTGTGTGCAGCGGTGGCACGGTCGGCCGAGGCCTCTCGTGTGATCGGGCTTGCGCGGGCCGGTGAGCCAGTAGACGCGGTAGCCGGGCTGGTCGACCGGATCGTGCGGGTGGACGAGCTCGGGCAGGTCGGACGTGAGCTGTCGTGGTGCGACGCGGCGATCGACACTGTGGGCGGCCCGGTGACCGGTGGGGTGCTTGGACACGTCACGCCGGGCGGACGGATCGCCGTACTGGGCTATTCGGCTGGTGAGTTCACCACGCTCGATCTGCATCAGCTGATCGGGCGGGACCTTCGGGTGCTGCCGGTGAACCTGCAGCGCACCACTCTCGAGCCCGGTGCGGTCTCTCAGGCACTGGCGGACACCGCGTCGGTGCAAGTGCGTCCGGACGTCGAGTTGGTGCAGGCCGAGCGGGCTGGCGAAGCACTCGACCGCCGCCAGCTACTGGACCTGAGCACGCTGCCCTGACTGCCTCTTTCAGGCTTAACGGGCTAGACCAATCGGCCTTCTGTAAGCAATCTGTTGTCGATTGCCCCAGATGTCCCGGATGGCCGCTACGGTTACCTCCCAGAGTTCTGCAGTGGAGGAGAGAGGCAGCCCGCAACCGATGACCCGACGACTTGAGCTTACGCCTGGGGGGCCGACAGGCCGTCGTACGCTCGCCGAGGAAGCTGCTGCCGAGCTGCACGAACTCATCCTGTCCGGTGAGCTTCCAAGTGGTACAGCGCTCCGGCTGGAGGAACTCGCCAAGCGGCTGGACATGAGCCAGATGCCGATCCGCGAAGGGCTGCGCCGGATGCAGGCGCTCGGACTGGTCGAAATCGTGCCGCACAAGGGCGCCTGGGTCCGCGAGCTGTCGATGGAGGACCTCAAGGACACGCACCAGACCCGGCTGGCGCTGGAGTCCCTCGCCGTACGCGCGGCTGCGACGCGGTTCGCCGAGCCGGATGCAGCCCTGGCCAAGACCGCGCTCGCCGAGCACGTCCGGCTGTCGAAGGTGGGCGACAACATCGCCTCCCGGCAGGCGCACACCGAGTTCCACTTCGCCATCTACCGGGCCGGCGGCTCACGCTGGCTGCCGCGCGCGATCGAACCGGTCTGGCAGAACAGCGAGCGCTACCGGTTCGGGTCCCGCCAGACCAAGGCACGGATCGAGCAGACCCGGCGTGAGCACCAGGCCATCCTCGACGCCTGCATCGCGCACGACGAGGCCGGCGCCGAAGCAGCACTGCGCGAACACCTCGAAGGCGCGATGCAGCGCATCACGGAAACGATGGAACGCCGCTACCAGAAGAACTGAGCACCTCGAACCGGTCGGTGTGCCACCCGCTCGCGTCGAAGACCGCTCTCAGCAGCAGGGAGTCGCCGCGTCTGCCGTACGTCGTTACCAGCTCGGCTATGTCAGTCGTACCAAGGCCGTTGTAGTACTGGTCCAGTGCCTGTCGACGTCGTGTCTCTGGTGCACCGGTGATCTCTTGCAGGTCGTCGGTGCAACCAGTGACGAGGCCTGAGCCCACCTGCTCGCCGGGGAGCAATTGGTGGAGTAGCTGGTAGCCGGCTTGCACGTCCTGGGCTCGCAGCCGTGCTCCCAACGCGTGAATCGGCTGCTGTTGCACGGCTTGCGAGATGGCTATGTGGTCCGGGTGCCCGGTGAGGCCGTCTCTCCCGACCGTGAGCACCAGCTGCGGTGAGACTTCGCTGATCGCCGTCTGTACCGCGGCTGCGACCTCACTGGGGTCCGCACTCGCTAGAGTCTGCGGTCCGCTACGGCCGCCGTCGTCGACCCAGCGGTCCTTTGTACTCAGCCAGTCCCACTCGTCGATGCCCAAGAGGTCGCACGACGCTTGGAGCTTGTCCGCTGCGTCGCCGACCCCTTGTGTGGCAACACGAAGTACGACGTGCCATCCGGCGTCGCTCAGGACGGCGGTGGCTGCACCGGTGGCGAAGACCTCGTCGTCCGGGTGTGCGTTTATTACCAGGACTGTGCGCATTCAGGGGCGCATTCAGGGCGCATTCAGGGCGCACTCAGTCGGCCAGCCGGGCGGGGAAGCCGCCCGTTGCCAGTGGGCCCCAGCGCTGGGGCGTGATCCGGATGAGGCACTTGCCCTGGTTTCGCATGGCCTCCCGGTACTCGTCCCAGTCCGGGTGCTCTCCGGAGATCGACCGGTAGTACTCCACCAGGGGCTCCACTGCGTCCGGCAGCTCGATCACCTCGCCGCTGCCGTCCACCTGCACCCACGGGCCGTTCCAGTCGTCCGACAGCACCACGACACTGGTCCGTGGATCCCGCTGCACGTTGGTGCTCTTGGCCCGCTCCGGGTACGACGAGATGACGATGCGGCCGGCCTCGTCGACCCCACCCGACACCGGCGACGCCTGCGGCGTACCGTCCGCCCTGGTGGTGATCAACAGCATGTGATGACGCGGCCGGACGAACTCCAGCAACCCGTCCAGCTCGACCTTGGTCTTGGTGGCAATAGTCCTCGGCATGAACCCCACCCTATGCAATTGACATGGATCGAACATGTGTTCGAACATGGGAGGGTGACGGGGACTTCGGCAGTCGGTCGAGCGCGGCCTGGATCGCAGGTTACCGCGCTGGATCAGGCGCGGATGCTGCTCGCCCGGGCCAAGGAACAGAAGGCGCCCGAGGTTTCGCGGGTGCAGCAGGCGCTGGATACGGCGAAGGCGGACCGGGAGTTGCCGACGTTGCCGGCCGTCTCCGAGTTGCTGTCCGGGGCCGGGCTGCGCGGCGGTTCGGCGTACTCGGTGCGCGGATCGACCGCGTTGGTGACGGCGTTGATGGCCGGTCCGTCCGCGGAAGGTGCCTGGTGCGGAGTGGTCGGGCTGCCGTCGTTCGGCGCGGAGTCGGCCCGTGGGCTCGGAGTCGACCTCGACCGCCTGGTCCTGGTGCCGGATCCGGGGCACGACTGGCTCAGCGTCGTCGCCGCGCTGGTCGACGCCTTGACCGTGGTGGTCGTCCGTCCGCCGGGTGAGGTGACGCCGGGGGAGGCGTCCCGGCTGGCGGCCCGCCTGCGGACGCGTGGAGCAGTGCTGATCGCGGTCGGCTCCTGGCCGGGTAGTGAGGCCCGGCTGGAAGTGGAGAGCAGTGTCTGGACCGGTCTGGGTGTCGGTGAAGGCCTGCTCACCGCCAGACAGGCGACTGTCGTCGTGACTGGCCGTAGAGCCGCCGTACGTCCGCGTCGGCACCACCTCTGGCTGCCGGGGCCGGACGGCGCCATCCGCTCGGTCGAGCCCGTCCACTCGATCGGGGAGTGGCAGGAAGAGGCGGTGGGCTGATGCTCACCCGGACGATGGTGGTCTGGGTGCCGGACTGGCCGGTGACGGCGGCCGCGGTGGCGGCCGGCCATTCCCCGGACGAGCCGATCGCCGTACTGGAGAAGGGCAAGGTCTTCGCGGTTTCGGCCGCTGCCCGGGCCGTTGGCGTACGGCGAGGATTGCGCGCGCGGGATGCGCAGTCGCGATGCCCGGAGCTCGTCGTACTGAAGTACGACCCGGTCGTCGACGCGCGCGCGTTCGATCCGGTGATCGGCTGCCTGGAGGCGCTCACCCCGGGCATCCAGGTGATCCGCCCGGGCATGTGTGCGTTGAAGGCGCGCGGCCCGACCCGGTTCTACGGCACTGAGTCCGCGGCGGCGGAGAAGCTGCTCGACCGGCTCGAGACGTTCGACGTGCCGGGGAGCAGGGTGGGAATCGCCGACGGCCCGTTCGCCGCCGAGCAGGCGGCTCGGTCGAGTTCGGCGCGGACGCGGATCCTGGTGGTGCCGCCGGGGGAGTCCCCGGAGTTCCTTGCGCCGTTCAGCATCGACACCCTCGAGCGGCCCGCGCTCACCGACCTGCTCCGCCGGCTCGGGCTCCGGACGCTCGGCGCGTTCGCCCAGCTGCCGCGCACCGAGGTGCTGACCCGCTTCGGCCCCGACGGCGCCTTCGCCCACCGGCTGGCCCGTGGGTACGACGACCGTCCGGTGGTGGCCCGGGAGATCCCGCCCGAACTGACCCGCACGCTCGACTTCGAGCCGGCCGTGGACCGGGTCGACCAAGTCGCCTTCGCGGTCCGCGCGGTCGCCGACGAACTGATCGCCCGGCTGACCGAGCTCGGCGTGGTGTGTACGACGCTCCGGGTCGAAGTCGGCACCGAGTCCGGCCGGATCCATGAGCGCGAGTGGCTGCACCCACGCTGGTTCACTCCGGCCGACGTGGTGGACCGGGTGCGCTGGCAACTGCAGGGGAGCGGTACGGCGACCAGCGAGCTGACGTCTGCCGTCGTACGGCTCCGGCTCGTCCCTGATCAGGTCGACCCGGTCGGTGCGCATGTGGACGGTCTCTGGGGTGGTGGACCCGACGAGCGGATTCACCGAGCGTTGTCCCGGGTCCAGAGCATGCTCGGCCATGGTGCTGTCGCGTCGGTGGTGGTCGGCGGCGGCCGGGGACCAGCGGAACGTCAGACCCTGGTCCCGTGGGGCGACCGCCCGGTGCCGGCCCGTCCGGCGGACCAGCCGTGGCCGGGGTCGATCGGCGCCGCGCTCACGCCGTCCACCATCTTTCCTTCGCCGCTGCCCGCGCAGGTCTTCGCCGAGGACGGCACTCAGGTCTCTGTCAGTGCCCGCGGTGTCCTCTCCGGAGCCCCTGCCGCCTTCCGGGTGGGGTCGGGGTCGCGGGTCGACATCACCGCCTGGGCCGGTCCGTGGCTGGCCGACGAGCGCTGGTGGGATGCCAGTGCCGAATCCCGTCAGGCTCGCTTCCAGTTCGTCACCACCGACACCCGCGCCTGGCTCTTCACCCTCCGCCAGGCGACTTGGCACGCCGAAGCGACCTATGACTGAGCGGCTCTCAGAGCGGGCGGAGGTCGGTGCCGGGGATCCAGGTGACGCGGCCGTTCTCGTCGCGGACGCGGCCGAGCCATTGGCCGTTGTCGCGGATCCAGACGTCGAGTTCGCCGTCCTGCCACTGGGCCTGCTGCACCGGCTGGGCCGGCTCCACCCGCCGTACAGCGTCGGCCGGGCGTGGACCGTGAGCGTCGTACTGGACGTCGAGATCGCTGGCTATCCGGTGCGCCTCCGTCTCGTCGTCGATCCCGATTGCCCGCCACCCGTTGACCGCGCCGTCCCAGACGCCGAATCTGTCCGATCCGTCGTCGGCCAGTCGCACCGTGAACCGCCCAAGCATGTTTTCAGATTACCGCTTCTTCGAACATTTGTTCTAGTCTTGTCATCGACGGGAGGTGTGTGTGATGGGCTACAACAATCCGCCGATCAAGTGGTCGGAGCTGGAGCGCAAGCTGTCGGACCGGTCACGGCCAGACAGTCACGGCGGCCGTCCGGTGACGGCAGATGGTGGCGACAGTCCAGCCTGGTCGCAGCATCGCGGGCCCTACGTGCCGCACCGTCCGAAACAGCGTCCGGCCACAGACGTCGTTCCGTATGCCGAGTTGCACGTGCACTCCAACTACTCGTTCCTGGACGGCGCGTCGCAGCCGGAGGCGCTGGTGGAGACCGCGGTCGAGCTGGGGCTGCACGCGCTGGCGCTGACCGATCACGACGGCTTCTACGGCGCTGCCCGGTTCGCCGAGGCCGCATCGGCGTACGGGCTGCCCACTGTCTTCGGTGCGGAGCTGTCATTGGGGCTGACCGGCCCGCAGAACGGCGTCGCGGATCCGGAGGGCGGTCACCTGCTGGTGCTGGCCGAGGGCCAGGAGGGGTACCACCAGTTGGCGGGCGCAATCACCGAGGGGCAGCTCGCCGGTGGGGAGAAGGGCCGGCCGATGTACGACCTGGAGGAGCTGGCCAAGGTCGGTCGTGACCACTGGCTGATCCTGACCGGATGCCGCAAAGGCCTGGTGCGCCAGGCGTTGGAGACCGATGGCGCGGCCGCGGCCGGGCGGGAGCTGGATCGGCTGACGCATCTGTTCGGGAAGGACCGGGTGGTGGTGGAGCTGATCGATCACGCGCTGCCGACCGATTCGACCCGCAACCGGGCGCTGGCGGAGTTGGCCGACGAGCGAGGTCTGGCCGTGGTGGCGACGAACAACGTTCACTACACCGTGCCGAGCGAGCACAAGCTGGCCGCGGCGCTGGCCGCCGTGCGGGCCCGGCGGGATCTGGATTCGATGGACGGCTGGCTGCCTCCGGCGGGTGCGGCGTTCCTCCGGTCGGGAGCGGAGATGGCCGAGCGGTTCAGCCGGTTCCCGGGGGCGGTGGCGCGATCGGTGACGATCGCGGACCAGATCGCGTTCGACCTGCGCCGGGCGAAGCCGAAGTTGCCGCTGCGGGATGTGCCGGAGGGGGAGACGCCGATGTCGTGGCTGCGGCAGCTGACCTTCCAGGGTGCCGCGAAGCGCTACGGCACGCGGGCGGAGCGGCCGGATGCGTACGAGCGGTTGGAGCGCGAGCTGGAGGTGATCGACGACAAGGGGTTCCCGGGCTACTTCCTGATCGTCGAGGACATCGTCCGGTTCGCCCATGACCACGGGATCCTCTGCCAGGGCAGGGGATCGGCGGCGAACTCCGCGGTCTGCTACGCGCTCGGCATCACCGCGGTCGACAGCATCCTGTACAACCTGCCGTTCGAGCGGTTCCTCGCCTCGACCCGGACGGAGGAGCCGGACATCGACGTCGACTTCGACTCGGATCGCCGGGAGGAAGTGATCCAGTACGTCTACGGCAAGTACGGGCGCCGCAACGCCGCCCAGGTGGCGAACGTGATCAGCTACCGGCCGAAGTCCGCCGTCCGGGACATGGCCAAGGCGCTGGGGTATTCGGTCGGCCAGCAGGACGCGTGGTCGAAACAGGTGGACGGATGGAGTCCGGAGATCACCTCGACCGAGCACGACATCCCACCGCGCGTGGTGACGATGGCGACCGAGTTGCTGAAGTTCCCGCGGCATCTCGGCATCCACTCCGGCGGCATGGTGCTGACCGAGCGGCCGGTCGGGGAGGTGGTGCCGATCGAGCATGCGCGCAAGGAGAACCGCACGGTCCTGCAGTGGGACAAGGACGACTGCGCCTGGATGGGGCTGGTGAAGTTCGACCTGCTCGGGCTGGGGATGCTGGCCGCCCTGCAGTACTGCATCGAACTGGTCCGCGACCACCTCGGCGAGGAGTGGTCGCTGCACACGATCCCGAAGGAAGAGGCCGGGGTCTACGACCAGCTGTGCCGCGCGGACTCGGTCGGGGTGTTCCAGGTCGAGTCCCGCGCGCAGATGGCGACCCTGCCACGGCTCAAGCCCCGCAAGTTCTACGACCTGGTCACCGAGATCGCGCTGATCCGGCCCGGCCCGATCCAGGGCGGTGCGGTCCATCCGTACATCCGGCGCCGGACCGGTGAGGAGCCGATCACCTACCTGCACCCGAAGCTGCGGCCGGTGCTGGAGCGGACCATGGGGGTGCCGCTGTTCCAGGAGCAGCTGATGCAGATGGCGATGGCGGTCGGGGAGATCGACGGCGACGAGGCGGATCTGCTGCGGCGGGCGATGGGTTCCAAACGCGGGATCGAGAAGATCTCGTCCCTGAAGGAGAAGCTGTACGACGGGATGGCCCGCAACGGCATCACCGGGGAGCTGGCCGACGAGATCTACGACAAGATCGAAGCCTTCGCGAACTTCGGGTTCGCCGAGTCGCACTCGATCAGCTTCGCCCTGCTCGTCTACTCCAGCACGTGGCTCCGGCTGCACTACCCGGCCGCCTTCCTGGCCGCTCTTCTCCGCGCCCAGCCGATGGGCTTCTACTCGCCACAGTCGCTGGTCGCCGACGCCCGCCGCCACGGTGTCGAGGTACGGCGGCCCGACCTGCACCTCTCCGGCGTCGACGCGACCCTCGAGGTCCTGGTCGACGGCCAGGAACTCGACGGACCGACCGGAACGCCCGACTGCCTGGTCGACCCACAACCATTGGTCGGTCCGTTCGACCCGAAGGCGCCGTTCGATACCACCCGGCACCGGCGCGACGGCGCGTTCGCGGTCCGGCTCGGATTGTCGGAGGTCCGCACGATCGGTGAGAAGGGCGCGAAGCTGATCATCGAGGAGCGCGATCGCGGTGGCCCGTACACCGAGATGGCCGACCTCGTCCGCCGTACCGGGATCACCGCGGCCCAGGTGGAGGCGCTCGCCACCGCGGGAGCCTTCGACTGCTTCGGCCTCGAGCGGAGGCAGGCGCTGTGGGAAGCCGGCCGGGCCGCCGAGGAACGGCCAGGTCAGCTGGCCGGCATCACCGCGGCCGGGCCACCACCCACCCTGCCCGGGATGACCGACATCGAAGCCGACATGGCCGACCTGTGGTCGACCTCGATCACCACCACCAGCCATCCGATCCAGCGGGTCCGCGACCGCCTCCGTGCCGACGGCATCCTGTCCGCCGCGCAGCTCCGCGAGGCCGAGCCTGGAGCGAAGGTGCGGGTGGCGGGTGTGGTCACCCATCGCCAGCGCCCGGCCACCGCCTCCGGTGTCACCTTCATGAACCTCGAGGATGAGACCGGTATGGCCAACATCGTCATCTCCGTCGGCTGCTGGCACCGCCACGCCACCGTCGCCCGCACCGCCGGTGCCCTCATCATCCGCGGCCGGGTCGAGCGTTCCGGCGAAGTCACCAACCTCACCGCCGAACGCCTCGAACGCCTCCCCCTGACCGCCCCCACCAAATCCCGCGACTTCCGCTGATCCGCAGTCGCCCTCTCGATGGCTAGGGTCGGCCAATGGCCAGCGAACAGCTCAGACCTGACGCGAAGGAGTACGCCTGGGTCCGGTCGGTCGTCGATACGGTGGAGTTCCTCATCCGCGAATCCAATCGTCTCGAGCGGTTGCCCGATGGTCGTGCCGTCCGCTGGAACGAAACAGTGGTCGTGGCCGATGATCCGGCGGAGGTGCACGGGCCGGCAGGCGTCGGCAGAAGCTTCAGCACCCCGACGGATGCGCTGGTCCTGCGGCGCGAGGATCTCGGGCAGATCACCGCGGCCCTGCGTGGGCAAGGGGAACCGGCCGGGGTGATGGCAGCGACCGAAGACGTGGGATCCCAGGCGATCCGGCTGGCCGGTGCGCGTGCCCAGCGCCCGGACATGCTGGCCAAAGCCGACACCGATTTCGATACGGGACTTGGCCGTGCCTGGGCACAGTCGAACAGCAGCGAGCTGTGGCAGCTGAGCGATTCCAGCGTGCTCGGACTTCGGATGCCGGATCCGGACCCGTACGTCGGCCGCGACGACGACTTGGCGCAAGCGGTGCGAGATCTCATCGATGAGGTCAGGCAGCAGCAAGAGCTCGGCCCGACGACTGCTGTCCACTACGGCATCCATGCCGACTCTCTCCTCCAGCGCCCGCCCGACAGTCGCTTCCAGGAGATTGTTCGCAGGCTTCCGGGGAGCAGCAGCCTGACCACGTTTGATCTGCGCGAACTGGCGCAGTGGGACTTCCGATCCGCCTTCAACCGCGCCGTCCGCGACGGCAACCCAGGAGCCGGCACGCGGGACTCAGCCGTCGCAGCCTCGGTCCGCGGGCTCGCCGGCAAGGTCACCGCCAAGGCCAACGCCAGGGCGAAGGCTCAGGCGGAAGCGGGGACGGAGGCATCAACCGGTGCCACCGTCGGCAGTGCCGAGGTCGATCCCAAGCTGGCAGAGCTGATGACGGATGGAGCGTCGCCTCCCGCTCAGGGGGCCATCGGCAAGCAAGGCGACCAGACCGCAGCACCGGTAGCCGGCGAGCAGCCCGCAGCCGCCAGGCCGCCGGGGAAGACCGGCCCTCACACCCAAGGGCTCGGCGGTTAGGTTTGGTGGATGCACAGGAGTCGGGTCTCGACGTTCCTGATCGACGTACGACGGGACGAGACAGCACAGGCGACCGGGTTCTGGGCGAGTGCGCTCGGAGTGAAGACGTCGACGCCGCCGGGGGAGCCGCAGTTCACCGTGCTGGAGGACGCGATCCCCGGCTACGTGACGGCGATCCAGTCGATCGACGACGCGCCGCGCTACCACCTGGACATCGAGACCGACGACGTCGCGGCCGAAGTCGCACGACTTGTCGGCCTCGGCGCGGTCGAGGTCTCGAGCTGGCAGGGCTGCCACACCCTCGAAGCGCCAGGCGGCCACCTGTTCTGCGTTATCCCGGTCCACAGCGACCCTGGCTACTTCGCCGAGCACGCAACCGTCTGGGGGAACACATGACAGAGCTCAGGACGACCTTTCAGTACGACGCGGTCGCGGAGGCTTACCAGCATCGGCCGCCGTACCCGGACGAGGTGTTCGACCATCTGGAAGCACTGGTCGTCGACGAGCCGCGCAACGTGCTGGACATCGGCGCCGGCGAGGGAGCGATCGCCCGGCCGCTCGCACCCAGAGTCGACCGCGTGGACGCCATCGACATGTCCCAGGCGATGGTCGACGTCGGCCGCCGCCGACCTGGAGGCGATCGAGCCAACCTCCACTGGCATGTCAGCAGCATCGAAACCGCTGACCTGAACGGACCCTACGCGCTCGTCACCGCCGGAGCCAGCATCCATTGGATGCCCTGGGAGGAGACCTTCAACCGGATTGTCCCGCACCTGACCCAGAACGCACAGCTCGCGATCGTCGAGCACGGCCCGGTCGACGTCCCGTGGGGCGACGAGCTGCTGCCGGTCATCAAGAAGCACACCCGCAACCCCGGCTACGACCCGACCTTCGACATCGTGGACGCCATCCGCGACCGCGGCCTCCTCGACCTGACCGACCAAAAGATGACCGCCCCAGTCACCCAGCAGAAGACCGTGGCCGACTACATCGAGTGGATGCACTCGACCTCGACCCTCGCACGGGATCTGATGTCCGCCGAAGAGGCCGCCGAGTTCGACACCGCGGTCCACGAAGTCCTCACGCCGTACGCGCGGGACGGCGTACTGGAGCTGACGATCGTCGCCCAGCTGAGTTGGGGTAGACCTAAAGCGAGTCAGCCCGGGACTGAAGGTAGCGCTGCTCCGGCAGGCTCTGAGTGAGGCGTGCCGCCTGCTGGTAGGCGGTCCGGGCGGCAGCATGGTCGCCGGCGAGTTCGAGGAGATGGGCTCGTACGGCGGCCAGCCGGTGGTGCTCGGTGAGAGCGGGGTCGATGTCGTCGAGCTGAGCCAGCCCGGCGGCCGGCCCGTGGACCATGGCGACGGCGACGATGCGGTTGAGAGTGACCATCGGGCCGGGTGCGGTGGACTCGAGGAGTTCGTAGAGCATCAGGATCTCGCGCCAGTCGGTGTCCTCAGCCTTTCGGGCCTGACCGTGTACGGCGGCGATCGCGGCCTGCAGCTGATACGCCCCGATCGGTGCCGTGCGCAACGTTGCCGTGATCAATTCGGTGCCCTCGGCAATCGCCGCCGAGTCCCACAACGACCGGTCCTGTTCCGGCAACGGCACCAGCGCGCCGGAGGCCGTGGTCCGCGCCGGCCGTCGCGCGTCCGTCAGCAGCATCAATGCCAGCAGCCCGGCGATCTCACCTTCGGCCGGCAACTGCTCCCGCAGCTGCCGCGTCAACCGGATCGCCTCCGCGCTCAGCTCGACCCGATGCAGCGACGGCCCGGACGAGGCGGTGTAGCCCTCGTTGAAGATCAGATACAGCACATGTAGCACCGCCGCCAGTCGTGACGGCTGCTCCGCGGCCGGCGGCAGCTCGAACCGCGCATCCCGCAGCTTCGCCTTCGCCCGGCTGATCCGCTGCCCGATCGTTGCCTCCGGCACCAGAAACGCCCGGGCGATCTCCTGAGTGGTCAACCCACCGACCGCGCGCAGCGTCAGCGCGACCTGCGACTGCGGCGTCAGCGACGGATGACAGCACAGCATCAGCAACGTCAGCGAGTCGTCTACGGAGGACGCCGGCTCAGCCAAAGGCTCAAAAGCGACCGCCTCTTCCCGCCGTTGCCGCGCCGCCTCACTCCGCAGTACTTCGATCCGTCGCCGCGACGCGACCGTGATCAGCCAGCTGCGCGGATTCTCCGGTACGCCGTCGGCCGGCCACTGCACCGACGCCGCCAGCAGAGCCTCCTGTACGGCGTCCTCGCACGCGTCGAAGTCGCCGTACCGGCGCACCAGCGCGCTCAGCACCACCGGCGCCTGCTCGCGCAACAAATCGTCGATCATCACATCAGCGCGGAGAGATCGCGGACCGGCCGCACCTCGACGATGCTGAACGGCGCCTCCGGGATCTGCGCGACGATCTCGACGGCTCGGTCCATGCTGTCGCAGTCGAGTAGGTAGAACCCGGCCAACTGCTCCTTCACCTCGGCGAACGGACCGTCCGTGGTCATCGCCTGGCCGTCGCGGACCAGGACCTGCTTGGTGGCGGCCGGGTCGCCCAGCGACTCCGACGCGACCAGTTCGCCACGAGCCGCGAGCGCCTCGTGCAGCGCGGCGTACCCGGCCATCCCTTCCCGCTTCTGTTCGTCGGACAGCGAGTCCCACACCGCCCGGGACTCCGGGTTGCCATAGATCAGCACCAGGAACTTCACCAGGACCCCTCCCGTTCAGCCTGTTGGATCAAGCTAACCATCACCCTCTGGTATCGATAGGGTCACCGGTTCATAGCGGGCGTAGCGGGAACTTCGGGGACGCGTTCAGGTATCAGGGGCAAGGCAGGGCTGCCCCGGTGTGGCCGGGCGTAAACCTGTCGATGGGGACAAGTAGAGTTACGACCGGGTGTCAGGGTGAGAGAGGGAGGGGTCGCGTGCCGGATTTGGAAGTGTCCGACCGGGTACTGACGATCCCGAACGCGCTCAGCTTCCTCCGGTTGCTGGGGGTGCCGCTGTTCCTGTGGCTGGTCCTCGGGCCGAAGGAGGACGGCTGGGCGCTGCTGGTGCTCGCCATCTCCGGCTTCACCGACTGGGCCGACGGCCAAATCGCCCGGCGGATGAACCAGACCACCCGGCTCGGCCAGATGCTCGACCCGGTCGCGGACCGGCTCTACATCTTCGCCACCGTGATCGGCCTGGCGCTGCGCGACATCATCCCCTGGTGGCTGGCGATCGCGCTGCCATTGCGCGACCTGCTGCTCACCTTCACCCTGCCGGCGCTGCACCGCCGCGGCTTCAACGCCCTGCCGGTGCACTTCCTCGGCAAGTCGGCCACGTTCTGCCTGCTGTACGCGTTCCCGCTGCTCCTGCTCGGCGACGGCGACAGCACCCTCAATCTGCTCGCCCGCGTGTTCGGCTGGGCGTTCGCGATCTGGGGGACCGGGCTGTACTACTGGGCCGGCGCCTTGTACTTCGCTCAGTTGCGTCACCTCGTGCAGACGGTGAAACCGATCAACGACCCGGCCGGGTAAGCCGTGACCCAGCAAGCTCCACCGAAGCCGCGCCGCGTCGACGCGTCCATGTCGTTGCTGAACAACCTGATGGCGCACCCGCTCGACGAGGGGTACGCCGTCGCGGCCCGGACGCGCCCGAAGCAGGACGGCAAGCCGCTGCGTTCCCGGCATCGGGTGATGCTCGTGGTGGCGTGCGTCGTACTCGGGTTCCTTTTCGCCATCGCCGCGTCGCAGAACTACCGCAGCGCGCCGGAGGCGGAGAAGCAGCGCAAAGAGCTGATCACCCGGATCAACCAGGCCGACACCCGGCTGAACGGCCTGCGCACCCAGCAGTCGCATCTCGCCGACGAGGTGCGGGGCTTGCAGGCCAGCGGGCTGAGCAACACCAGCTCCGGCGCAGCGCTGCAGCAGAAGCTGGACGACCTGGAGCTGCAAACCGGCGCGATCTCGGTGACCGGGCCTGGGATGAAGGCGGTCGTCGACGATGCCAAGGACGCCGACAAGGAAGGGCGCCTGCTTGACGTCGACCTGCAGCAGCTGGTCAACGGCCTGTGGACCGCCGGCGCCGAGGCGATCTCGGTGAACGGTCATCGGCTCACCTCGCTGACCGCGATCCGCAGCGCGGGCAGCGCGATCACGGTCGACTACAGCTCGCTCACCCCGCCGTACACGGTGCTCGCGATCGGGGACAACGCCACCATGCCGGCCCGGTTCGCGCAGAGCTCGGGCGGTCAGTGGATGCAGTACCTGGTCAGCAACTTCGATGTCCGGATGACGATCACGACGGAGGAATCCTTGCTGGTGCCGGCCGATGCGACCATCGCGTTGCGCTACGCGAAGGTGAGTCCCAGATGATCGCCGTGCTCGGCCTGGTGATCGGTGTCGTGATCGGCCTGCTGGTCGCGCCCGACGTACCGGAGTGGGCCCAGCCGTACCTGCCGATCGCGGTGGTGGCGGCCCTCGACGCCGTGTTCGGGGCGTTGCGTGCGTTCCTGGACGGGATCTTCGACGACAAGGTGTTCGTCGTGTCCTTCGTGTCCAACGTGCTGATCGCCGCGCTGATCGTCTACCTGGGCGACCAGCTCGGCGTCGGCTCCCAGCTGTCCACCGGTGTGGTCGTCGTACTGGGCATCCGCATCTTCACCAACATGGCCGCGATCCGCCGGCACATCTTCAGGGCCTGATATGAGCGATACCACCCCCGATCCACCCGAGCCGGCGACGCCGTCGCCGCCGGAGCCGGTGACGCCGACCCCGATGCCGAAGCCGAAGAAGAAGCGGACGCCGAACCTGGCGCTGCGGCGGCTCCGGGCCGGGTTCAAGCCGTCCCGCGGCCAGGCGATCGTGGCCGTCGTACTGGCGCTCGTCGCCTGCATGGCGGTCGTCCAGGTCCGGGTGAACCGGGCCGACGACGGCTACCAGAACGCCCGCCGTGAGGACCTGATCGCGATCCTCGACGGCCTCGGCCAGAACACCCGCCGGCTGGAGAGCGAGATCGCCGAACTGGAGGAGCGGAAGAACTCACTGTCCTCCAGCGCGGACAAGGCGCAGACCGCCCGCGAGCAGGCCGAGGCGCAGGTCCGGGTGCTCGGCATCCTGGCCGGCACGCTGCCCGCGACGGGTCCCGGGGTCCGGATCACGCTGAACGACCCCGAGGGCAAGATGACGTCGAGCAACCTGCTGGACGCGATCGAGGAACTGCGCGACGCCGGCGCCGAGGCGATCCAGATCAACGGCTCGGTCCGGGTGGTCGCCAGCACCGACTTCGTCGACGACGCCCCCGGGATCCGGATCGACGGCCAGAAGGTCACCTCGCCGTACGTGATCGAGGCGATCGGGGAGTCGCACAACCTGGCCGAGGCGGCCAACTTCCCGGGCGGTCTGGTCAGTGAGGTGACCGGTCCGCAGGTGGGTGGAACGGCCGAGGTGAACGAGCAGGACTCCGTCCAGATCACCGCCTTGCACGCCCCGGAGGAGCATCGCTACGCTCGCCCGGCGCCCAGCCCGACCAAGTAGCTGTACTTGAGTGAAAGAGGAACAAAGGTGTACCCCGAAGACCTGAAGTACACGGCCGAGCACGAGTGGGTGAAGGCCGACGGCGAGGGACCGGTGCGGGTCGGTATCACCGACTTCGCGCAGGACGCACTCGGCGACATCGTGTACGTGCAGTTGCCCGACGTCGGCAGCACCGTGCGGGCCGGCGACGCCTGTGGTGAGCTGGAGTCGACCAAGAGCGTCAGCGACCTGTTCGCCCCGGTGAACGGCACCGTGACCGCCGTCAACGAGGCGCTCGCCGACCAGCCGGACCTGGTCAACAGCGACCCGTACGGCGAGGGCTGGCTGCTCGACATCGACGTCGAGGACGCCGACGAGGTCAATGCACTGATGGATGCGGAGACCTACCAGGGGCAACTCGACCAGAACTGATAGGTTGGCCGGACCTCAACTGCTGGTCGAGGGTTGAGGTCCGCAGATCGAAGTCCACACTTGTTCATACGGGGTCTAGTAAAACGTCGCCGGACCGCCGGCGATCGGGAGGATCACAGCATGCCGTTCTGCAACCAGTGCGGGCACGAGAACTCCGAGGGCAGCAGGTTCTGCTCGCAGTGCGGAGCGATGCTTCCTGGCGCGGACCGCCCGGCGGCGACCCCTGCGACCCCGGGTGTCACCGACACCGCGATGCTCACCCCGATCGGCGCCGAGCCCGAGACCGAGCGGATCGAGACCGGCGAGCCGCTGTCACCGGCCGACGAGGCCGCGGTCAGCGAGCTCCCGGCCGGGGCCGCGCTGCTGATCGTCCAGCGCGGGCCGAACGCGGGCAGCCGCTTCCTGCTCGACACCGACGTGGTCACCGCCGGCCGGCACCCGGACAGCGACATCTTCCTGGACGACGTGACGGTGTCCCGCCGGCACGCGGAGTTCCGCCGGGAGTACGGCGGCGGCGTCAAGGTCCGCGACGTCGGCAGCCTGAACGGGACCTACGTGAACCGGGACCGGATCGACGAGGTCGTGCTGCGCAACGGCGACGAGGTCCAGATCGGCAAGTACCGGCTGGTGTACTACGCCAGTGGCCAGCGCTGAGCCGTCCGTCGAAGGCCGCGGCATCGGCGAGGTGCTGCAGCTGCTGCAGGCCGAGTTCGCCGATGTCACCATCTCCAAGATCCGGTTCCTCGAGGCCGAGGGACTGGTGACGCCGGCCCGGACGGCTTCCGGCTACCGCAAGTTCAGCGCCGCTGACGTCGAGCGGTTGCGGTACGTACTGACCGCGCAACGCGACCAGTACCTGCCGCTGAAAGTGATCAAGGAACACCTCGGTGCGATGGACCGCGGACTCCGGCCGACTGCCGGTGGTCCGCCGGTCGCACCGGCCACCATCCCCGAGCCGGCCGGGCTGCCGGTGGCCGACGACTTCGGTGCCACCGGCACCGAGCTCAAACTGACCCGCGACGAGTTGCGTGTTGCCGCCGGCATCGCCGCGGAACTGCTCGACCAGGTGGAGAGTCACGGCCTGGTCGTGGCCCGCGGCAACCACTACGACGGCGACGCGATCGTGATCGCCAAGCTGGCCGGCGAGCTGGCCCGATTCGGCATCGAGCCCCGCCACCTGCGTTCCTTCCGTACGGCGGCCGACCGCGAAGTGGGCCTGATCGAGCAGGTCACCGGGCCCCGGCGGACCGACCGCACCGAGGAGCTCGCGGCCCTCGCCGTACGTCTGCACGCGGCGCTGGTCCGGTCCCGGCTGCCGCGTTGAGGGCATCGGCGCACCCGTGGGCCTGCCCGGGCCTGGCCCGCGGAGTAGGCTGAAGGGGTGCGCGAAGTCGACGTGGTCGGAGTCCGGGTTGAGATGCCCTCGAGTCAGCCGATCGTGCTGCTCCGGGAGGTCGGGGGCGAGCGGTATCTGCCGATCTGGATCGGCGCGGCCGAGGCGAGTGCGATCGCTTTCGCCCAGCAGGGCATGGAACCACCGAGGCCGCTGACCCACGACCTGTTCGCGGAGACCATCCGGGTGCTCGGGCACACACTCAGCCAGGTCCGGATCGTGAACCTGACCGACGGTGTGTTCGAGGCGATCCTGGTGTTCGACGACAAGACCGAGATCTCGGCGCGGCCGTCGGACTCGATCGCCCTCGCGCTGCGCACCGGCACCCCGGTGTTCTGCACCGAGGAGATTCTGGCCGAGGCCGGCATTCCGGTCCCGGACAGTGAGGACACCGGCGCCGACGAGGTGGAGGAGGAAGAGGAGGTCGAGCGCTTCCGCGAGTTTCTCGACCAGGTGACGCCAGAAGACTTCGACAAGAGCTGACCGGGACCAGCCGGGCGGGTGCCAGATTTGAACGGGCTGGTACAAGGCACGGCAGGTAACAATTGAGGTCGGGATTGCGACACGCTCTCGGACCAGGGCTGTGATCGTTGACCCTCCCTGGTCGGCGGCTTACCTTGAAGGAGTTGTGGGGTGTTGTCACTCCACGGATGTGACCCGTTCCAGTCGGTACCCAGGGAGGCTCAGGCGTGACACGCACCGGCGACACGGATCTGACGGCGCAGTCGACGTCCGAAGCACACGCCGAGGCGGCCGCTACCGCCGGCGTACAGGGTCTTCTCTTCGACGACGACCTGCGGCCGATGCCGGAGGATGTCGGTTTCCGCGGTCCGACGGCGTGCGCCGCGGCCGGGATCACCTACCGCCAGCTCGACTACTGGGCCCGCACCGGCCTGGTCTCGCCGTCTGTCCGGCCGGCGACCGGCTCCGGTACGCAGCGGTTGTACGGTTTCCGTGACGTCCTGTTGCTGAAAGTGATCAAGCGGCTGCTGGACGCCGGGATCTCGCTGCAGCAGATCCGGACCGCGATCGCCCACCTGAGCAAGCGCGGCATCGACGACCTGACCCAGATCACGCTGATGAGCGACGGTGCCTCGGTCTACATGTGCACCTCGCCGGACGAGGTGATCGACCTGCTGGCCGGTGGCCAGGGTGTGTTCGGCATCGCACTCGGCGGTGTCTGGCGCGAGGTCGAAGGCTCCCTGTCCGAGCTCCCCCAGGAGCGCGCCGACGGCGAGTCCGACACCCACGCCAACGACGAACTGGCCGCCCGCCGCCGTGCCCGCATGACCGGCTGACCCACTCACGACACAGTGCGCCCACTCACCGCCGAAACCCTGCGCGGTGTGTGGGCGACTTTGTTGTTACCGCTGAACGCCGACGACTCCATCGACTACAGCCGCCTCGATGCACAGGCGGCAGTGCTGAGCTCCAGTCGCTTGGACGGCCTGTACGCGCATGGCACGGCGGGAGAGTTTCAGACGCTGTCCGAAGACGAGTTCGATCGGGTGAACGAGGTGCTCGCGGGGGCCGGCAAGCCGTTCCAGATCGGTGCCAGCCATCCCTCGGCGCAGGTCCAGTTGGCGAGAGTACGGCGTGCCGCCGAGTTCCAGCCGGGTGCGATCCAGGTGATCGTGCCGGACTGGTTGCCACTGAACGATCGCGAGGTGCTCGACTTCCTGCGGCGTACGGCGGACGCGTCTGACGGCGTGCCGCTCGTGCTCTACAACCCACCGCACGCGAAGACGCAGGTCGGCCCTCAGTTGCTTGCCGAGCTGGCGCGCGTCGTACCGGAGCTGATCGGGCTGAAGACCGCCGGCGGGGACAAGAGGTGGTTCGACGAGGCAACCAAGTCAGGGCTGTCGATCTTCGTGCCCGGGCACTTTCTGGCGAGTATGTCGCTACTCGGTGCACACGGCAGCTACTCCAATGTGGCGGCGTTGTCGCCCAATGGTTCCGTCCGGTGGGCTCGGGACCTGGAGGTGGAGCGGCGGATCGGGGAATTCTTCGGGCAGCACATCGCGCCGCTGCAGAAGGCGGGGCTCTCCAACCCTGCGCTGGACAAGTTCCTGGCTGCGGTCGGTGGCTGGGCTGACGTCGGCACGCGGGTTCGCTGGCCGATGACGTCCGCGACCCAGGCCGACGTCGAGGCCGCGCGGCCGGTCGTACGGCGGCTGGTGCCCGAACTGTTCGGAGATTCCTGATAGCCTCGGCGGTAGCTGTTGACAGCACTCGGGAGAGACCCGTCGAGGCGGGCGCCGAAGGGGCAATTCCTCCCCGGAACCTCTCAGGCCCATGGACCGAGTGCCACAGGCAACTCTGGAGCGCGTGCCGCGTGACAGAGGGGGAGGCGACCGCAGCACAGTCAGCAACGGAGCCTCTTGATGACCGAACAACTCTCCGCCACGTTCGCCGACCGCCACATCGGGCCGCGTCCCGACGAGGTCGCGCGGATGGTGCAAGCCCTCGGGTACGACGATGTCGACGCACTGGTCGATGCCGCCGTACCGGCCTCGATCCGGTCTGCCGAGGCGCTCCGGCTGCCTGAGCCGGCGTCCGAGGTGGATGCGCTGACCGAGCTTCGCCAGCTCGCCGCGCGTAACAGCGTCGCCACCACGATGATCGGCCAGGGCTACTACGGCACCTTCACCCCGTCGGTGATCGTCCGCCGCCTGGTCGAGAACCCGGCCTGGTACACCGCGTACACCCCGTACCAGCCGGAGATCTCCCAGGGCCGGCTCGAGGCGCTGCTGAACTTCCAGACCGCCGTCTCCGATCTGACCGGCCTGCCGACCGCCAACGCGTCGTTGCTCGACGAAGGCACTGCGGCCGCCGAGGCGATGACGCTCGCGCACCGCTCCAACAAGAAGAGCAAGTCGGACCGGTTCCTGGTCGACGCGGATTGCTTCGCCCAGACCATCGCAGTGGTCCAGACCAGGGCCGAGGCGCTCGGCATCGAGGTCGTCGTCGCCGACACCACCGATGGTCTGCCCGAAGGCGACTTCTTCGGTTTCCTGGTGCAGTACCCGGGCTCCGGCGGCGTCGTCCGCGACCTCGAGCCGCTGATCGCCGCCGCGCACGAGCGGGACACGCTCGTTGCCGTCGCCTCCGATCTGCTCGCGCTGACGTTGCTCGAGGCACCGGGTGAGGCCGGCGCCGACATCGTCATCGGCTCCTCCCAGCGCTTCGGCGTACCGCTGTTCTACGGCGGCCCCCACGCCGGCTTCATGTCCGTCCGCGCCGGTCTCGAGCGATCGTTGCCTGGTCGCCTCGTCGGCGTATCCGTCGACGCCGACGGCGCACCGGCGTACCGGCTCGCGCTGCAGACGCGCGAGCAGCACATCCGTCGCGAGAAGGCGACGTCCAACATCTGTACGGCGCAGGTCCTGCTGGCTGTGGTGGCGTCGATGTACGCCGTCTACCACGGGCCGGACGGCTTGAAGGCGATCGCCGAGCGGGTGCATTCCTCCGCCGGCAAGCTCGCCGCTTCGCTGCGTGAGGGCGGCGTGGAGGTTGTCCACGACAACTTCTTCGACACCGTGCTCGCCCGCGTGCCGGGTCGTGCTGCCGACGTGGTCGACTCCGCCCGGCAGAACGGCGTCTGGCTGCGCCTCGTCGACTCCGACCACGTCGGTATCTCCTGCGACGAGAAGACCGACAGCCACGCGCTGCGTGCGGTCTGCGACGCCTTCGGAGTCCGGTACGACGGTTCGCTCGACACGACCGCTTTGCCCGAGGCCGTTCGCCGTACGACGGAATACCTCACGCACCCGGTGTTCAACACGCATCGGTCCGAGACGGCGATGCTGCGCTACCTGCGCAAGCTGTCCGACTACGACTACGCGCTCGACCGCGGCATGATCCCGCTCGGCTCCTGCACGATGAAGCTGAACGCGACCACCGAGATGGAGCCGGTCACCTGGCCGGAGTTCGCTGACCTGCACCCGTTCGCGCCGATCGAGGACGCGGCCGGTTACGTGAAGCTGATCGGGCAGCTTGAGCGCTGGCTGGCCGAGGTGACCGGCTACGCGAAGGTGTCGATCCAGCCGAACGCGGGCTCCCAGGGCGAGCTCGCCGGTCTGCTCGCGATCCGCGGCTACCACCGGGCCCAGGGCAACGAAGACCGCAACGTCTGCCTGATCCCGGCGAGTGCGCACGGCACCAACGCCGCCTCCGCGGTGATGGCCGGCATGAAGGTTGTTGTTGTCAAGGGCAACGACGACGGCACGATCGACCTGGACGACCTGCGGGCGAAGGCTGGTGAGCACGCGGCGAACCTTGCCGCCATCATGATCACGTATCCCTCGACGCACGGTGTGTACGAGGAGAGCGTCACCGAGGTCTGCCGGATCGTCCACGACCACGGCGGTCAGGTGTACGTCGACGGCGCGAACCTGAACGCGCTGCTCGGTCTGGCGAAGCCGGGCGAGTTCGGCGGCGACGTCAGCCACCTGAACCTGCACAAAACGTTCTGCATCCCGCACGGTGGTGGTGGCCCGGGCGTCGGCCCGGTGGCGGTCGCCGAGCACTTGGCGCCGTACCTCCCGAACCACCCGCTGCTGGACCAGGCCGGTCCGGAGTCCGGCGTCGGCCCGATCAGCGCGGCGCCGTTCGGGTCCGCCGGTGTGCTGGCGATCTCGTGGGCGTACATCCGGATGATGGGCGCCAAGGGCCTGACCGACGCGACGAAGGCCGCCGTACTCACGGCCAACTACGTGGCGAACCGGCTCGAGGGCGCTTTCCCGGTGCTCTACACGGGTGAGAACGGCCTGGTCGCGCACGAGTGCATCCTGGATCTGCGGCCGATGACGAAGGAGACCGGCATCACCGTCGACGACGTCGCGAAGCGGCTGATCGACTACGGCTTCCACGCGCCGACGATGTCGTTCCCGGTGGCCGGCACGCTGATGGTCGAGCCGACGGAATCCGAGGACCTCGGTGAACTCGACCGGTTCTGCGACGCGATGATCGCGATCCGGCACGAGATCGACCGGGTCGCGGCGGGGGAGTGGCCGGCCGGCGACAACCCGCTGGTTAACGCGCCGCACACCGCCGAGTCGGTGATCAACGACAAGTGGGAGCACGCCTACACCCGCGAGGAGGCCGCGTTCCCGCGCTCGGTCGATCGGACCTCGAAGTACTGGCCCCCGGTCCGCCGCATCGACGGCGCCTACGGCGACCGCAACCTCATCTGCTCCTGCCCCGCCCCGGAGGCCTTTGAGTGACCTCTGTTCGTCCTGACACCGCCGCCGCCTTGTACGCCGAGGTGGCGGCGGCTCAGAGTGAGTGGAAGCTGCCTTCGGTCAACGCCGGGGTGGTCCGGGACGGTTCGCTGGTGTGGAACGGGTCGCGGGGGCAGTTCGCCACCGCCACCGGTGGTGCGCCGGGGGCGGACGTGCAGTACCGGATCGGGTCGATCACCAAGACGATGACCGCGCTCTTGGTGATGCAGTGCCGAGATGACGGGTTGCTCTCGCTGAACGATGCTGTGGGCAAGCATCTGCCCGGGATCGCGTTCGGGGACCGGACGATCCGGCACCTGCTCGCGCACTCGGGCGGTATGAACGCCGAGCCCGAAGGTCCTTGGTGGGAACGCAATCCGGGCGTCACGTTCGACCAGCTGACGGCGGCGATGGACGAGTCGCAGGCGGCCGGCCCAGCCGATCGCCGGCATCACTACTCGAACCTCGGCTACGGGTTGCTCGGCGAGGTCGTCGCCCGGCTGCGCGGCTCGTCCTGGCTTGAGTTGGTCCAGGAGCGGATCCTCCAGCCGTTGGAGATGCGCCGTACGACGTACTTCGCTTCCGGTGCGGCGGCGCAGGGTTTCTCGGTGCATCCCTTCAGCGGTCAGCTGGTGGAGGAGCCCGCGTACGACTCGGGTGCGATGGCTCCGGCCGGTCAGCTGTGGAGCACGATCGAGGATCTGGCCAAGTACGCCATGTTCTGGATTGACCCGGCGCCCGAAATCCTGAGCCGCGAGAGCGTCGAGGAGATGGCGTCGCCGTCGGCTTCCGACCCACGCGAAGGCCTCACCGCGTCGTACGGCCTCGGCCTCAGACTGATCGCCGCCGACCCCCACCTCCTGATCGGCCACACAGGCTCCATGCCCGGCTTCCTCGCCGGCCTCTTCGTCGACCGAGTACGACGAATCGGCGCCGTAACCCTGGGCAACGCGACGTACGGCAAGGTCGCCTCCCTGCCACCCGACCTGCTCCGCACCCTGGTCGCCCACGAGCCAGTCCTCCCCCAGGAGTGGGTCCCGGAACCAACCCTTGACCAAGGCTCGGAACTCCTAGGCCACTGGTACTGGGGCAACACCCCACTCACCATGTCGGTCTCCAGCGGCATCCTGCAGCTCACAAGCGGCCTGACGTCGCGCTTCTCACCCGTAGCCCCCGACCTCTACCAAGGCCGCGACGGCTACTTCGCCGGCGAGAAGTTACGGGTGGTGCGGGACGGGCGCGCCATCACCCACCTGAATCTCGCCACCTTCGTTCTCACGCGCGAACCCTACGGTCCCCGATGAGCGGCTATGTGCGTTGGCGAGACATCCGCGATCGCGAGGTCGCGCGGGCCGGCGGTGAGGAAAGCGTCGAGGCCGGGAAGCAGGAACTGCTTGCCAAGGTCCAAGGTCACCGGCTGGCCGAGATCCGGCGCAGCCGTGGACTCACCCAGGCCCAGGTCGCGGAGCGGATGGGCGTCACCAAGGGCCGGATCTCCCAGATCGAGCAAGGGAAGATCTCAGGGCAGGAAGTCCTGCTCCGCTACGTGTCCGCACTCGGTGGTCGCCTTCATCAGGCGATCTACTTCGACGACGGCGACGTCGCCGCGATCGCCTGAGAGCACGCAGCACGGGACCCTCTGCGGGAAGGGCCGGTTGTCCACAGGTGGCTGGAAACGGGTCGCCCGCCGCTACGCAACATGGCTAGGCTGTGGCGCACTTCATGGAGTAGATCAGGGGTAGATCGCCCGGCTGCTTACCGGGAGGGCGCAGGTTCGAGTCCTGCCTCCATGTCGCTTGGAGTAGCTCAGAGGTGGAGCACCCGGCTCTCAACCGGGAGGGCGCGAGTTCGATCCTCGCCTCCAAGTCTGGTCGAGAGAACGGGGAGTCCTGTGCCGGATGACGCAGAGGTGACGGCTTCTCCCGCCTACGCGGTGGGGCAGTTGCAGCGTGCCCTCGAGCGCGCGCTCGCCGCCGATGATGCCGGCGTACGCCGCCGGGCCGTCGGCCGGGCCGAGATGTGGCGTGCTGTGCTCGACGGGGTCGCGACCGGACGCCTCACGATCGGTTCGCGGACGCCGGTGGCGAACACCCCGGCCTGGGTGACCCTGGAGGTTGCGCACGGTGGGTTCGCGACCGGACGATTCCTGGCCGAGTCCGCGCTGGGTGACGACGAGCTCGCGCGACTTCGCGCAGTTCCTGGCGATGCGCCGGGAACCTCGGAGCGTGAGCGCCTCAACCTCTGGTACCTCGGCGACGAAGGGCTGGCCGAACTCCTCGATGCGCTGCGCACCGGTCGGTACCGGATCGACGTACCCGAGGAAGGGGCGTTGCTGGTCGTCGCGTGGCTACTCGAGCACGGTCGCGACGCGGCGGCTCTCGACCTGGTCGCCGAGCTGCGCCCGTTGATGCACCGGCTGCGGTTCACCCCGCGCTTCGAGGCCGCGTCGGTGCCGTCCGGTGCGGTGGTCCGGCTCCAGCCGGTCGGCGAGATCCGAGACTCGTTGCGCCAGGCAACCGTCAGGCCGGCGATCGCCGCGATGCTGGAGACCTTGCGGGTCTGGAACCCGTTGTACGACAGGCTCGTCGAGCTGTGGTGCGAGACCGTCGAGGACGATCTGCCGGAGCTGGCTGGTTCTGCCGGGGTTGTGGGTGGATGGCCTTGCCGGATGTGGCCGGAGGACTGGACCGAGCGACGCCGGCAGTGGCTTGCTGACTACCGGGCGGCGGCCGAGAACAATCGCTACGCAGACGCCCATCGGCACCCGAAGAGCAACTTCGCCCGGCTCCGGTCTGCCCTCGAGCGCTGCCCGGAGGACAGTGCGGCGCTGACCGGCCGGGAGGTCGGCTGGATCAGACGGGTGCTGGCCAACACGATCACCGCGCACGGTGCGCCGGGATCTGAGACCCGCGCCGCGTTGCGGGCCACTCAGGCAGCTGTCGCCGTCCGCCCGACGTACGCCGCGCTCGCCCGGGTGCTGAGCGCTCGGATGGACCGGTATCCCGATGACGGTGGACTGCCGTCGCTCGACCCCATCGCGGCGGACGTCACCGAGGAGGAAGCATCGGTTGCGTCCCCTGGGAGTCCGATGCCGCCGCACTTGCTCGCAAAAGCAGCGCGCGCTCTGGAGGCGCCGGTCGGTGAGTTGGTGGATCGCGGCGTGATCGGGTCCGGCGAAGTGCTCGCCCAGGTCCTGCCCCAGATAACGTCCCAGTTGCTCGCCGCGAACATCGACGACAATGCCTTGGCATCGGCGTACGCGCGGACGTACGGCGCGTTCCGGCGGCGCCGCAGCCTGCTGCTGCTCAACCTCGAGCACCAGGTTCGGTTCGACGAGTTGCCGTGGATCGCCGCGATCGCGCCGTTCCGGGCAGAACGCGAGCAGGTGGCCCGGGCTGCGGATCAGACGCTCCGAGAGACGACCGTCCTCGCCCTCGGTGCGTTTCCACAGGCGATCCTTCCGAACCCGCTGCTGCGGGAGCTGAGCGCGCTCACTTCGCAGGCGGGTCTCCGGCTGCCTCTGGTCGAAGAGGTTGCCGCGGACATCTTCATGGGGACGTTCACGACGAAGTGGCGGAATGCCGCGACAGTCGCCAGCCGCACGCTGAGCGGCACTCTGTACGGGCGGTACTACAACCTTCCCGGCGAATGGCCCGCCGCCGAGAAGGCCCGGAAGCGCTGGCGGAAGTCCACCGCCGAGGACTTCACCGCGTTGTGCGTGCAGCGGTCTCAGGAGGCCCGGACCGGGGGCGACAGCAGTTACGTGGCGAGCAACGGCGTAGTACTGGAACAGAGCCAGATCCTCACCAGCCACAATCTTGCAGTGCTGGTCGATGCGCTGGACCTGACCGACTGGGCTCGCGATGCCGGTGGCGAGCTCGCGGACCGCTCCTTCGCCTGGCTGGTGCGTCGCCTTTCGCAGCCTGCGCCGACCTGGGTGAGCGGTTTGCAGGCGATCAAGAACGCGGCTTACGCCTGGCGGCAGGCGATCTTCTTCCTGAGCTTCTGCGAACCGGCCACGCAGCGCGAGTCGATGGCACGGCTCCGCGATCGTGCGGCTGTTCTCGGGCCGCGCTTCGCGCCAGCCGTCGACGGTCTGGAGGCGGTCATCGAGGGCGGTCGGTTCGACGGCTCCGGACGCATCGGATCCGGCGGCCGACGGCTGCTCGGCTGGACCGTCGGCCCACACTGGTGCCAGCCGAGTGAGCTAGAAGATGATTTCCACTAGGCGTAAAGCTTCGTGGGGGCCTTGGAGGGAGAGTTCGGCTACTTGGCCGATGCCTTTGACGTAGTACTTGGTGTCGACGACCTCGGGTTCCAGCGCGGTGGTCTCGAGGGTGCGTAGGGCGTGGTGGAAAGTGCCGTAGGGGACGGTGATCTTGGCGTTGCGGTCGATTGTCCAGAAGACGTCTTCGGCTTGGCCGGCGTACCACTCCTGGCGGAATTTGCGGCCGAGTTGGGGGTGGGCCTGCATGAATACTCCGGGCTGGGCTCCGTCGATGCCGGCGTGGAAGGAGCCTTCGGTGCTGATGACCCGGCCGTGGCTGTCCAGCTCGGCGGTGTCTTCGCCGAAGTACCAGACGTTGCCGCAGCGGTCCTGGGCGTAGTAGTCGCTGGTGCGTTCGCGCAGGACGTTGTTCAGGTATAGGCGGTCCTCGACCACCCGGGTGCGGACACCGGCAACCACCTTGGTCCGTGACGTGGTGACGAAGAGGTCGAGCGCCTTCTGGCCGTCCTTTACGCCGGTGGAGACCAGCGTGCGCCCGGGCTTCAGTGGGAACCACGGGTTGGTCACGTTGGCCGTGAAGTGCGACGGCTTGAACTGCGGGTGGTACTGACTGCCCGGTCCGAAGACGGGCAACGGGCACTGCCGGTGCGCCTCGGCGGATGCCGGCATGACGGCGGTGATCAAAGCCAGCGCTGTGAGCGCGGCAGTCTTACCGATCCAAGCGAACATGATCGCGGTCCCTTCCCTCGACCTCAGCGTGCGACCGCCGTACTGAACAGGACCTGAACGATCAGTGAGTCTCGCCACGTCGGGGGTGGTGGAGTTGACACCGTGTGTGAGCCGGGACAAAAGTTAGGGCTGCCTTAGTAAGGGTTGCCTTACTCGACAACTTCCCGGGAGATCTGGATGCCGCAGTTCGCGCGTCTGACCGCGCTGCCTTCGCCCGTGCGCAGCCCCTCCGATTCGCCGTGGCCGCTGGCCTCGACTGTGTCGGATCGTGCCCGTGGACCGTTGCCGCACGGGTCGCCGGGTGAGGTGTTGCTGCGGGCGCAGCAGGTGCTGGGGGAGGCGCGGGTTCCGGCGACCGGGGTGGGGGAGTCGGCGGCGCTTGATTTGATTGCGGGGTTGCTGGCGGAGAGCGGGATTGATCTGAGTCATCCGCACGCGGCGGCTCATCTGCAGCCGCCGGTGTTGCAGGTTGCGGTGGATGCGGATGCGCTGGCGTCGGCGAGCAATGCCTCGATGGACACGTACGACTCCGGCCCGGCGACGCTCGCGATCGAGCAGTGGGTGGTCAAGGCGCTGGCCGGGCTGGGCGGCTTCGGTCCCGAGGCTGACGGCGTACTCACGCCCGGCGGCTCGATCTCCAACCTGCTCGCCGTCCTGATCGCCCGCGACAGCGCCGCCGCCGCGGCAGGTGTCGACGTACGACGGAATGGGCTGCAGGGGCTCGATCAGCCAGTGGTGTTCTGCTCCGAGTTGGCGCATTTCTCCGTCCAGCGAGCCTGTGCCGCCCTCGGGCTCGGGGAGCAGGCGGCGATTACGATCGCGAGTGACGAGGACTTCCGGATGCGGACCGACGTACTCGAGGACGAGCTCGCCAAGCCTGGCCGTACGCCGGTCGCGGTCGTCGCCACCGCCGGTACGACGGACTACGGCTCGATCGACCCGATCGCGGAGATCGCGGCCTTGGCCCGGCAGTACGGCGCCTGGATGCATGTGGACGCGGCGTACGGGTTCGGTGCGTTGTTCTCCGACCAGCTCGCGCCGCTGCTCGCCGAGCTGCCGCATGCCGACTCGGTGACGCTGGATCTGCACAAGATCGGCTGGCAGCCGGCCGCGACCAGCGTGCTGCTGGTGGCGGACCGGAACCGGTTCGCCTCGTTCGGGCGTTCGGTGGACTACCTGAACCCGGCCGACGACATCGACTCCGGTCTCGACGGGTTGCTCGGCCGCAGCCTGCAGACCACCCGCCGCCCTGACGCGGTCAAAGTCGCCACCACTTTGAGGGCATACGGACGCGCCGGACTGGGCAAGATGCTCGACACCTGCCACGAGCTCGCGCACGCCGCCGCGGCCCGGGTCGTTGCCGATAGCAACCTCGAGTTGCTGGCGCCGGTGACCCTGACCACGGTGTTGTTCCGGGTCGCCGGGCAGGGCCTGGAGGCGGCCGAGGTGGACGGTCTCCAGGGAGAGGTCCGGCGCCGGTTGCTGACGTCCGGGCGGGTGCTGATCGGCCGGACCAAGCTGCCGGCCCGCGGCGGCCGTCCGGCGGCGGTCGCGTTGAAGCTGACGCTGCTGAACCCGAACGCCACCGCGTCGGACATCGAGGACCTCCTCGATCAGGTCGTGGCCACCGGTCTCGACGTCCGGGCGGAGAGTGGCGAAGGAGCGGCGTGACATCGATAGCGGTTGCTGCACACCTCAATGCGATCCTGCGGTGCTACACCAGAGAGACAGCGATCCCGGTCGCGGTTGGGCCGCTGACATTCAAAGCCGATGAGTCGACCGTGACGGTTTGGGTCGAGCATGCGTCGCGGACCGGCCTGCATCAGTTCACCGACGTACTGGTGGACGGCACGCCGCCGGCTCCGGAGGGACTGGTCAGGCTGCTGTCCAAGGGTGCGGACCCGGGTGAGGTCGACGATCTCGCCGCGCGTACGGCGGAGTCGGTCCGGAACGTGGCGCGTTTCGTGGCGGACCAGGGTGACCGCGGCCCTGGTCGCTTTCTGGAGGTTGAGCAGGCGCTGCTGTTCGGTCATCTGAACCATCCGGCGCCGAAGAGCCGGGATGGGCTGAGCGGTGACGAGCTGGCGGCGTACTCGCCGGAGCTCGGCGGCCGCTTCGCAGTGCACTGGTTCGAAGCCGATGCCGAGCTGGTGTCGTCGGACCAGGTGGCCGGCGCGCCCTCGCTGCAGGGACTGGACGCTTTGCAGCTGATGGGCGCGCTGGCCGGCATCACTCCGTCGGCTGGGCGAGTGCTGATCCCTGCGCACCCATGGCAGGCTCAGGCGGTCCTGCAGCGGCCGCGAGTGGCCAAGCTGGTCGAAGCGGGCCGTGTGAAAGCGCTCGGTCCGCAGGGAGCCCAGTGGTACCCGACCTCCAGCCTGCGGACCGTCTACCACCCGGACCTGCCGGTGATGCTCAAGCTGTCCCTCGGGCTGCGCATCACCAACTCCAAGCGTGAGTCCACTCCGACCGAGCTGCGGCGCGGTCTGGAGATCAACAGGTTGCTGGACGCGGCGTACAACGCCGGTACGGCGACCGCGCACCCGCGCTTCACCATCGTCCGAGACCCGGCCTGGGTGGCCCTGGACGAGGGTGGACCGGCGCTCACCGGCCTGGACGTCGCCGTGCGGGAGGTGCCGGCTGACGTCGACAGCTACGGGTGCGTCGCCGGACTGGTCGCACCGCGGCCCGGTGGGGTCAGCCGTCTGAGTGAGTACGCCGCTGAGGACCCGGCCGCGTGGGTGGCGTCGTACATCGACAACGTGCTGGTGCCGATGCTGCACCTGTACGCCGAGACGGGGATCGGGCTGGAGGCGCATCAGCAGAACACGCTGGTGCGGATGGACGGCGCTGGGCGGATCAAGGGTGGTGCCTACCGCGACAACCAGGGCTACTACCTCGCCTCGTCGTACCTGCGTGGACTGCTGGCTGTGACTGGTCTGCGGGACTCCACACTGGCTGTGGTCGAGGACGCGATTGTGGACGACCGGCTGACCTACTACCTGCTGCACAACCAGGCGCTCGCTGTTGTGGGCTGTCTGGCAGCGGATGGTGTGGCAGATGAGGATGAGCTGCTCGCAGTGGTGCGCGACCGGCTGACGCTGGCGCTGCCGCTACTGAAGGCCGCAGGCCCTGACGGCGACAGACTGCCGAGACGCTGGCTGGACGCGGAGACCCTGCCCTGTAAGGCGAACATGCTCACGCGGCTGAAGGGCATCGACGAGGTCGTGGCACCCCTGGACGCGCAGTCCGTCTACCTAGACATCCCCAACCCCCTACGGCTAGGTGACAAGTGAGGTGTGAGGTCGCGCCGATGCTGCATCTCGACAACGGCTTCGACCTCCGCCCCGCCGTACCTGCGGATGCCGCCAGGATCGCGCTGTGGATGGCACAGCCGCACATCCAGCGGTGGTGGCAGCAGGACTGGCCGGTGGAGCGCTGGGCGCAGGAGCTCAGCACACAGTCCGCGGGTGAGCACTCGATCCCATGTGTCGCCGCAGTCGACTCCCAAGACTTCGGGTACGTAGAGGTCTACCGGGTCCGGCACGACCGGCTGGCCGAGTACTACGCCAGCCACGACCACGACTGGGGAGTCCATGTCGCCATCGGCGACGTCACCCGCGTCGGCCGAGGCCTGGGCCGCCAGCTGCTCCGTGCACTGGCTGACGCGTTGCTGCGAGCCGATCCACAGTGTGAGCGCGTCGTGGCCGAGCCCGACATCGACAACACGCCGTCCGTCCGTGCGTTCGCTGCGGCCGGGTTCGTCCAGCAAGGGGAGCTACAGCTACCCGAGAAGACAGCACTACTGATGGTCCGCACCAGGACCATGCAGCAATAGGGAGGCATGACATGTATGACGTGATCGCGATCGGCTGCGGGCCCTTCAACCTCGGGCTCGCCGCACTGGCCGACGGGGTGGACGACGTGCGCCTGGCGGTGCTGGACAGCCGCCCGGAGTTCACCTGGCACCGCGGGCTGATGTTCGACGACGCGATGCTGCAGGTGTCGTTCCTCGCCGACCTGGTCAGCCTGGTCGAGCCGGCCCACCCGCTGTCTTTCCTGTCCTATCTGCGCGACAACGACCGGCTCTACCAGTTCTACGTCCGGGAGAAGTTCCACCCGACCCGACGCGAGTACGAGGCCTATCTGCGGTGGTGCGCGGCGCAGCTGGACTCCTTGCACTTCGGTCACCACGTCCGGGACGTGTCGTGGCAAGACGACGCCTTCACACTGACCGTGGAGCGCGGTGACTCCATCGAGACGTTTGAAGCGAGGCATCTGGTGGTCGGCGTCGGCACCGAGCCGTCTGTGCCCGCAGCGCTCGCCGGACTCCCCGAGGAGCGCTTCCTGCACTCTGCCGACTACCTGTTCCGTCGCGACGACCTGCTCCAGACGGGCCGAGTGACAGTTGTGGGCTCGGGTCAGTCCGGTGCTGAGTGCGCGCTAGACCTGCTGCGGGCCAACGCAGCCGGCGGACCCGCAGTGTCCTGGCTGACCCGTACGCCGTCCTTCGCACCGCTGGACTACTCGAAGCTGGTGCTCGAGATGACGACACCGTCGTACGTCGACTACTTCCACACGCTGGACGAGTCGACGCGCGACAAGCTGGTCAAGGAGCAGTGGCGGCACTACAAGGGCATCTCGTCGGACACACTCGACGACATCCACGACGTGCTCTACCAGCGGGATTTCAGCGCCGTGCCGATCGCACCGGTCGAGCTGCAGTGTGGCGTGGCCGTGGTGTCGGCTGTTACTCGAGCAGACGGCATCGAGATGACGCTGCAGCACACCGACAGCGGCAAAACCTTCCAGCACGTGACAGAGGCGGTCGTGGCCGCGACCGGCTACCGCAACCGTCGACTGCCTTTCATGACCTCGCTGGAAGACTCAGTACGGCGTGACGCCGCAGGGCGCTGGGTGATCAACAGAGACCACAGTGTCGAGACGGACGACGCACTGGCCGGTCGGCTGTTCGTGTCCAACGCGGATCTGCACAGCCACGGCGTCGCGGCGCCTGACCTCGGCATCGGGGCGATCCGGAACGCAACGATCCTCAACGCCGTCGCTGGACGTGAGGTGTTCCGGTTGCCCAAGTCCACTGCCTTCACCAGCTTCAGCATTCCCGCATGACTGTCTGGACCCGCTGTTCGTCAGAGCTGCTGGCGAAGCTGATCTCCCAGTTCTGCACGGAGAACCTGCTGCAGCCAGTCGACAACCGCCTGGACCTCGGCCACGTCTCGTACACCTTCTCCGCCACCCGCGGCGCGTTCGGCAGCTGGCGGGTCGCTCCTGACTCAGTACGTCGTACCACCGCCGGCATCTTGGGCAACGACGAGAGTGAGATCGCTACCGACCCAGTGCAGTTCCTCGTCGACGCGGCCGTCGTACTGGGGATCGACGGGTCCACGGTGGCCGGGTACGTCGCAGAACTCTCCAGCACGCTGGCTGCCGACGTACGGATGGCTACTACTGCTGTTGACCAGTCCGAGCTGTTGGACCTGCACCACAGCCGGTTGGAGGGTCATCTGACCGGCCATCCGTTGCTGGTGGCCAACAAGGGGCGACTGGGCTTCTCGGCGGAAGACAGTGCGCGCTATGCCCCAGAGGCTCGTACTCCGTTGCGGTTGGTGTGGCTCGCCGTACGACGTGGGCTGGCGGAGTTCCGGGGTACGCCGGACCTGTCTGAGCATGCTGTGGTCGCACGTGAGTTGGGGCATGACGCCTTCAAGGCTGAACTAGACGACTACGTGTGGCTGCCATGTCACCCGTGGCAGCTGGACCACGTCGTACGGACGCAGTGGGCGCGTGAGCTGGCTAGCGGCGAGATCGTCGTACTCGGAGAGGGCCCGGACGAGTACCTGCCGACGCAGTCGATCCGGACGATGGTGAACATCTCGCAGCCGCAGCGGTACCAGGTGAAGCTGCCGCTGAAGATCCTCAACACCTCGGTGTACCGCGGCATCCCGACGCACTGCACGCTGGCGGCGCCGATGATCACCCAGTGGTTGCGTGGCCTCTGGCAACGCGACGAAGTCCTCAGGTGCACCGAGCTGCTCGGTGAGGTCGCGTCTGTGACTGTCCGCCACCCGCAACTGTCCGCAGCTGGCATCCCGTACCAGTGGACGGAGACGCTCGGCTGCATCTGGCGTGATCCGCTCGACCCCCGGCTGCAGCCCAACGAGTCCGCTTGGCCGCTGGCCGCCGTACTGCATGTCACTCCGAGCGGACCGCTCGTCGAAGCCTTGATCGCGAAGTCCGGTGCGGACGCTCGGGCGTGGGTGGCGCAGCTGCTGTCCGTCCTGCTCAAGCCGCTGCTCCATCTGATGCACCACTACGGCATCACCGTCAATCCGCACGGCGAGAACCTGGCGGTGATTTGCGGACCCGAAGGGCTGCCGGCGCGGCTCGTGATCAAGGACCTGGTCGACGACATCAACGTCTCCACCGATCCGGTCGTTGCCCGCGGCATCGAACCCGACTCGCACGACCGCGTGCTACCCCGCAAGCCCTGGCACATCCTCCGCCAGTACCTGGTCGACGCCCTGCTGCTCGGCGTCCTCAACCCACTGTCCGATCTACTGGCTGATGCCGGTCTGCTCTCCGGAAAAGAGTTCTGGGACATGGTCCGCGGCGAGGTCGTGCTCTATACCGACCAACATCCCGAGTACGCCGACCGCCTGGCCGCGACCGGCCTCCTCGACGAAACCTTCGCCCGCTACCCCCTCAACGGCTACCGCCTGACGCTCGGGTACGCCGACCTCGACACCCGCCCGCCGATTCCGGCCACCGGCCGCATCCCGAACCCACTGCACAGGCCTTAGACAGGCGGGCCGTGTCGCCAGAGTTGCAGTTCCTCGTCGATCAGGATGGCGAGGCCGAGGAGCTCCGCTTCGCGTTCGGGGAGTCCTGCCAGCGACAGGCCCACCGGTAGGCCGCGCTCGTCGAACCCGGCGGGCACACTGAGCGCTGGGAAGTCGGCGATCGACCAGGGGACCGAGAGCCGGATCCGTGGTCCTTTCGGCGGTCCGGCGGGATCGATGAGCGGAGGGGCCGCATCGATTGTCGGGTGGGCGATCGCGTCCAGGCGGTGCGTGGTGAGGATGCTGCGCCAGTCCTGCGTCCAGAGCTGCCGGAGGCGGAGGGCTTCGTCGTACCGCTGCTTGCTGATTTGTTCGCCTTTGCGGACGCGTTCGCGCACCTGCGGCGTGTAGAGGTGGCTGTGCGGGACCAGCGGGTCGTGGATCTGGTGCGCCTCGGTCTCGTTGATGGTGTCGAAGACGCCGGTGGACTTCTCCAGGACCACCTTCGCGTTCGGCGGGGTGTCGATCTCGACCAGTTGCGCGCCCCGCGCGACCAGTAGTCCGAGCGCCTCCCGGCAGACGACCGCGATTCGCTCGTCCACGTGCTTCCAGGACATATCGATCGGCAGGCCGATGCGGACCCCGGCGAGATCGCGCGGCGGTTCGAGTGGGTACGACGGACATGGCTCGTCACGCGTCGCCTGGTCACGGGGGTCACGTCCGGCCAGCACTCGCATCAGGATGGAGATGTCGAGCATCCGGCGTGCCATCGGCCCGGCGACGTCGAACGAAGGGCTCAGCGGGATCACGCCGTACCGGGAGATGCGGCCGTGGGCGCTGCGAAGAGTGCTTACCCCGCAGGCCGCGGCCGGGATGCGCAGCGAACCACCGGTGTCGGTCCCGGTCGCGATCGGCGCCATGCGTGCGGCCAGCGCGGCTGCGGATCCGCCCGACGATCCACCGGGAGTACGGCGTACGTCCCAAGGGTTGGCTGTCGGCGCGGACGCCGTACCGTAGGCGAACTCGTGCGTGGTGGTCTTGCCGAGCAGGCCCGCTCCGGCGGCAGCGAGACGCTCCCAGACGGCGGCGTCCTCGGCCGGGACGTAGGTGGCGAGGACCTGGCTTCCTGCGGTGGTGAGCACTCCTTTGGTGAGGAAGAGATCCTTGACCGCGACCGGTACGCCGGCCAGTGGTCCACACGGCTCACCTTTCGCCCGGGCCTCGTCGGCGCGCTGCGCGGCGGCGAGTGCAAGTCCGGGAGTGCGGGTGACGAAGGCCCGAATCGCGGCCTCGGCGAGGTCGATCCGGCGCAGGCAATCCTCGACGAGTTCGCGCGCGGAGAGTTTGCGCTGCTCCAGTAATGGGAGCACCTCGGTCAGGCTGAGATCCGCGGCGGAGTCACTCACGTCTGCGAGCCTACGAAAAATACCCGCCCGGGACAGTCCCGGGCGGGGCGTCGTGCGATGGGACGTCAGCGGCCCATGGCGGTTGCGACGTTGTAGAGGCCGAAGCAGAAGACCATGACCACTCCGAAGAGCAGAATGAACAGAATCTGTTTCCAGAAGGAGATCAGGAGTATCGCGCTGGCCAGGACGACGATTGTCGCGACGAATTCGTTGGGAGGCATGGCGTGTCCTCTTTTCCTTCGGTTCACTTCCCTTGGGCTACTTGTCTTTTGCCGCTGCTGGGTTAGAGTGAGGCGGCTGATCGGCGGTGGTGGTTACGCTTTCAGTGAACGCCGCGACAATCGGTTGTCAATCCAGAAAATTTGGCACTGTCTTCTTTGTCCGGACATGATTTTGGCGCATTGCCCCGACCGGGAGGTGAGGATTTGGCAACGGCCGGCGATACGCCGGTAGCTTTTGGCGTACCGTTCGCCGCCAGTTGGCAAACCTGCGCTTGCCAACTGGCAGGAAGGGTGGCAACACGCCGCCAAAACTCGTCTGCTTGGGAAGTTGCGAGGTCGCGGCAACTGTCCGCTAGCATTCTCGGGTGGTAATCACGCCCACCGGTCCGGTGGCTTCCGCGGTCGTCCCACCGCCTCCAGTCCCAGTAGCTCCGAGGTCCCCAGTGCCACCTCAAGCGCCTCGGCTTTCGCTCGATGATTGCCGAATGCATGCACCGGGCTTCGCCGACCTGCTGACCGACGCCGTGCGCAGGCACGGCGTTCCGAGTCGCGCGCTGAGCGTCCGGACCTTGCTTCACTTACCCCGGCTGGCGCGGCCCAACGGAACAGTAAGCCGGACTCAGGTGATCGCCGAACTGAATCGCAACGCGGCCCGGTTACGGCGCGATCAACGCGATATCGAAAGTCTCATTCCGAAAGACAAATTCGATCTCACCGACCTGCGTTTCGTGCGGGTTCCGAGCAGTGACGCGGACCAGATCTTCAGCAATCTGCATTACCTGCGCAGCGCCCGGGCCGGCTCGCTGAACTTCGCCCTGGTGGACCCGGTGAACCTGCTGCCGGTGACGTTGTGCAGCGTTTCGCCGCTGGAATGGATGAAGGTCGGACGGCAACTGCAGACCCAGTTCGACGTACCGATGCAGGCGGTCTGGGACGTGTCCCGGGTGTATTCCTTCGACGTCGCCCCCGTGAATGCGATCTCCTATCTCCTGGCGAAAGTCCGGCAGGTGGTCCGGCGCGAGGTCCCGGGCGTGCAACTGCTCACCACCGCCGTCGATCCGAATCTCGGCTTCACCGGATCCAGCTACCGGGCTGCCAACTGGCAGGAATGGATGTCGATCGAGGCGCGTCCCTACCTGTACGTCGACAGCGTCTACGCCAGCCCGCGCCAACTGCGCACCCGCTTCGGCGGCGCGAATCTGAGTGAGCTCCGCAAGGCCAATCCCGGCGGCCGCTTCGAGCAGAGCCGAGCCAAGTTGCTGGACTCGCTGATCTTCTGCTGCCGTGTCAAGGGTGAAACAGAGCCGGTGCCGGCGGCTAGCCGACGCCGCCTCCGCCGTTGACGGTGAACGGCGAGCGGGCCAGCAATGCGTCGATGCGCTTGCGGTCCGGCATCGAGTTGGTGAGTGGGAAGTCGGCGGTCGCGCAGGACATGGCGGCCGCCGCCCACAGCGCGACCTGACCGGAGAACTTCCCGCCGTTGTCGATCAGCTTGGCCGCCAGCGCCGCGCAGAAGGCGTCGCGGGAGGTCGCCGACTCCTTGTAGATCGAGGGGATGGTCGGAACGCTGATGACCTCGTGGGCGGGGCCTGAATAGACCGTGCAGCCGCCGTTGACCAGCATGCAGAGCGACTCCACCCCGAACGCGAGCAGGTTCCGCGCGACCGGGTCGGGATCGAACGGCATCTGGCCCTGGGACGTGAAATTCCTCAGCTCCCACGGGTGCGCCACCAGGTAGTCGATCCGGGGGAAGGCGTCCCGCGAGATGCGCTCGTCGACGTACGGCTGACCTGGTGTGACGACCACGATCGGCCGGTTGTCCACACCGCGGGGCGCGAGTGCGAGCGTGCGCTGCATCGTCTCCCGCGGCACCTCGAAGGTCACCAGCAACGCGTCGCAGTCGACCAGCTGATCGCGCCGCTCGTCCATGTCCTCCGGCGCCAGATGTACGTCGCTCTGGTTCCGCCAGTTGACCGCGATGCTGTCGCCCAGCTCCTTCTCGAAGACTCCCGTGAACGGCGTACGGCGGCCGCGCACCCGCTTGACCAGGGACGTGTCCACGCCCTCGTCCTCGAGGTACTGCATGATCTCCTCGCCGAACCGGTCGTCGGTGACCGCGGCGATCAGTGACGTCTGCAGCCCGAGCCGCGCGGTCGCGACCGCCTGCGTCAGCGCCTTGCCGCCGGGTGACAGGTCGAAGCCGTAGGCCTCACTCGACGTCTCCGGCGCCGGCAGGTTCTTGATCCGCCACGTCGCGTCCATCACCGCACCGCCGACCACCACGACCCGGCCGGCCGGCGGCGCGGCGGGCTGGGTGGCGGCTGCGGGCGCCGCGTCGAGCATCACGACGGTCTTCGAGCCGACCGAGTAGATCTCGCGGCGGACGAGCTGGTTGGCGAGCTCCCGCAGTACGGCGGGTTCCGTCGTACCGCGGAGGGCCCGGTCGCTCGGGGCCTCGGTCGGCTGGTGACCGACGGCCTCGTGCAACCGGTGCCAGTGGTTGAGCAGCGCTTCCCGTCGGCGGCCGAGGGAGGTGCTGTAGAGGGAGCGGATGACCCGGTCGTCGACGCCGAAGCGGGCGTGCGTATCGGCGTGCAGGCCGAGGGCGAGGATCGCGTCGGCGACGATCTGCTGGGTGCCGTGCAGGTCGTCGCGGACGCAGTTCACGACCAGGTCGAAGGCCGCGGTGGCGACGTCGAGCTCGTGCACGCTCGCGAACCGGCGGGTCGCGGCGAGCTCCATCAGCGGCTCCGCGATCCCGGACCGGCCGGCGTGCAGACGGGCGACGGTGAGACCTTCATGCGTGCGCAGCTTCTCGAGCATATTGGCAAGCACCAGCACGTCGGCTGTCTGCCTGTCGCTGCGGTTGGTCATCCGGCCCCCGAGTCGCGTCGTACTCCTCGAACCAAGTATGCGGACCAGCGGGCCACCGGGGAAACTTCACCGGAGTGCCGACAACCAGCGCGCCGCTTGTTTGGCCTGGGAGAGCCGCCGCTCGTACGTCGCCCCGACCGCCAGCAGGACGGCGCCAGCAGCACCCAGCGTGATCCAGCGCGGGATCAGCGGGGCGACCTCGAGGAACTGCCAGATGCCGACCTTGGCCAGTACGGCGGCGCCCACCACGAACGGTGCCTGCAGCCCGAGCTGAGCGCCGAGTACGACGACCGCCAAGGCCGCGGCCACCACGAAGGTCACCCGGATCCAGCTGTCGTTGCCATCGGCAATCAACGTGGACGGCACCAGGCCGATCAGCAGACCGGGCCCGAGGAAGACCCAGCTCGATTGGTCTCGCCAGGCCAGCACGCCGATGGCGATCATCACGACCGCGGGCGGCACCGTGTACCACTCGATCGCCGTACCGCCGGCCGCCAGCACGAAGGCGGTGTTCGCGATGATCAGGAACAACCCGGCCAGCAGCAGCGCGGGCCGGCGGTCAGGCATCATGCCGTAGGCAACCAGTGGTGCGGCAGCGATGGTGAGGACGACCCCGGTGCCGGTGTCCGCGGACACCATCAGGGCGACGATCTCGGCCAGCAGTACGGCGCTCGCCGCCGACCCGATCAGGATGCGCTCGAGCGGCGCACCGACGTACCGGCACGCCAGCCCGATGCAGCAGGCGCCGACGAGGGCGATGCTGATGGCGCCGGCCCAGAGGCTGATGAAGTCGTCCAGGGTGAAGACGACGATGGCGACCTGTGCGCTCATGCCGGCGACCGCGGCGGCCGGGACCTCGTGGACGGCCTTGCGGAGCGCGGCGAAGATCGCGAGGACGGCGAGGATCGCGGCCATGAAGCCGAGTTGCCGGGCATCCTCCAGCGCCACGCAGACCAAAAGGTTGACCGAGGCAACAGTGATGGCGGCGGCATGCAGGATCGCCGCCGTACGGCGGAAGCGCAGCAGGATCTCGGTGATCGCGAGGGCCGTGGCGACGCCCGTGGTCAGCCAGCGGCCGGGGCCGGGGAGTTGCGGGAGGCAGGTCGCGACCGCGAGGCCAGCCGCGATCGCGCAGACCGCCTCGCCGACGCCGCGGGAGACGGACACCTTCCGCAGCAGCACGATGCCGACCAGGGCAGCGAAGCAAACGACTGCTGCGGTGAAGACGACTGACCTGAGTACCGCGTCAGTGAACACGTCGCCGGTGAGGTCGCGGTAGTCGAAGGAGTACTTCGTCAGCAGACCGGCGAACACGCGCGCCACACCTGCGACGAGGATGCCGCAGAACACGACCGTCGAGGTGATGATGCCGGTACGCCGTACGATCGCGGTGCCCTTGGAAGACAGGAAGACAGTGGCGACGACCTGCGCCAGCAGGGCGAGCAGCAGGACCGGCACGCTGGTCCGGTCGATCAGGACGAGCGGCAGCGGCAACTGACCGGCGATGACCGTGGTGACGCCGTACGTGACGACCTTCGGGGCCAGGCGGGTCATCAGGAGGTTGACCAAGGCAACGGATCCGAAGACGATCGCGCTGTAGGTGAGGCCGTCGATTGCGTTCGGATCGACGAGGCCGAGGGCGCGGGCGCCGTACAGGTCAACTGTGAGGAGACCGCAACCCAGGATGGCAAGGGCTTCGGCGGTGCCGGCGAGCTTGCCGCGGGACGCGGGGATCGAGCCGGCGAAGGCGAGCGCGGCGAGGGTGCCGATGATGCCTGCCTGGACGGGGACAGGGAGGCTGTCCCAGGTCACGGCGAGGAAGGTGACGCCGGCGGCGAGAAGAAGCAGTACGCCGAGGCTCAGCAGAGTGGCCTGCGGGCTCAGGCGACGGTGGTGGGTCGTTTGTTTGACCTGCTTGACCGGTTGCGGTGGTGGCGGCAGCGGGCGCTGGGCGGAGAACACCGGCGTACGTGGGGGAGTGGCGCGGGCTGCGACAGGCTGGGGCACCGGCGGCTGATAGATCGGGGGCGGCGGCGGTGGCTGGTAGACCGGGGGTGTTGGGAAACCGCGAGGTGGAGGCGCCGGGTAGACCGGAGGCATTGCTTCCACGGTGAGTTGCAGCGTGGTGTTGCACGTTGGGCAGGTCACGGTGGCGGTGGGCATCGCTCCTCCTCGGGTTCGAATCAACTATCCCGAGCCGGAACGGGTGCCCGCGTGAGTACGTCTACTCAAATTGTCGCGTAGGCTGCTGCGGTCTGCCGGTCGTCCAGGCCGGCGTGACGAACACGGGGAGCAACATGAGTACTGGGCATGTGGAGCTCGCAAGGGCTCAGCAGGAACGCTGGCAGACCGCGTACGAGCAGCACCCGCACCTGCACGGCACCGAACCGTCCGTGGCGGCCCAATGGGCGGCCGGGGTATTCGGTGCCGCGGGCATCGATGACGTGCTGGAGCTCGGCGCGGGGCAGGGCCGCGACGCGCTGTTCCTGGCCAGGCAGGGATTCAGTGTGCACGCCACCGACATCATCGAGACCGCACTCGACCAACTGCGGCTGGACGCGCAGCGCGAGGGCCTCGACGACCGCCTGACGGCCGCGCTGCACGACGTACGGGATCCGCTGCCGCCGGCCGACGCCACGGTCAACGCGGTCTTCGCGAACCTGTTGCTGAACATGGCATTCTCGCGCGCCGAGCTGCGCTCCCTGGTCGCCGAGATCCGCCGCGTGCTCCGGCCCGGCGGGCTCTTCGTGTACGCCGTCTGGTCATCGGACGACGGCTGTGCCGCCCACTGGCAGGAGCTGGACGACGGGCTGGCCCGCAAGGACGGGTTCGTCGGCCGGTTCTTCGACGAAGCCCTGATCCACGACTTGTCCGACCGGTGGCGGCTCGACGACGCGACGCCGTACGACGAAGGTCCGGAGCCCCGCCGGATGTGGCGGGTCACGCTGGCGCGTTCCGAGTAGGTGAAGTTCACTCTAGCTTCGGCGTGCCAGGTTGCGATGTCGTCACCAAACCGAAAAGTTGCATTGACGAACCCGACCGGTTCCGACAGGCTCTGTCCGCGTCTCACCTTTCGACCATCGGAGAAATCCCAATGCAGTGGTACCTCGACGTCCTCAAGAAGTACACCGTGTTCGACGGGCGGGCACGGCGCAAGGAGTTCTGGATGTTCGCGCTGTTCAGCACGATCATCTCGATCATCCTGAGCATCATCGACCGGATCATCGGCACGGACTTCGGCGGCGCGTCGAGCAGCGGCTGGCTGAGCACGATCTACAGCCTGGCCGTGCTGCTGCCGACGATCGGCGTCGGCATCCGCCGCATGCACGACACGAACCGCAGCGGCTGGTGGATCCTGATCAGCCTCGTTCCTTGCATCGGCTGGATCTGGTACATCGTGCTCGCCGCCCAGGAGGGCACCGCCGGTGACAACAACTACGGTCCCGACCCGAAGGCCGCGGAGCGCTTCGGCCAGCCGGGTGCCGGTCCGGCCGAGCCGGGTTACCCGACCGTCTGATCGTCGTACAGCGCAGAACGCCCCCGCCGATGCGGGGGCGTTCTGCTGTGCTAGCTGGCTTGACTGACGCTCGACATGTTGAAGTCGGGGATGAGCAGTGGCGGGGTCGCCGTACGGGAGAAGTAGTCGCCCCACTCGCGGGAGAACGACGGGACGGTCGCACCGGCCGCGGTGAACCGGCCGAGCAGGTCGACCGGGCTCTCGTTGAAGCGGAAGTTGTTCACGGCACCGGTCACCTCGCCGTTCTCGACCAGGTAGACGCCGTCACGGGTCAGACCGGTCAGCAGCAGCGTCTGCGGATCGACCATCCGGATGTACCACAGGCAGGTGAGCAGCAAGCCGTGCTCGAGCCCGGCGACGAGGTCGTCGGTGCTGCCGCTCGCGCCGTCCACGGACAGCACATAGTTCTCGATGTCGGGCGTCGCCTCCGGTACGCCGATCAGCTCGGCGGTGTGCCGGCTCGTCATCAACGCCTCGAGCTTGCCGCCGCGGATCCAGTCCGTCGCGGTCAGCGTGAGCCCGTTGTCGAACACGCTGGACGACCGGCCCGACGAGCGCGCCACCGCGAACGGAAACGTCTCCAGCCCGGGCAGGTGCGGATCCGACCGGAGGTTGACCGGCTGCTCCGACAGCGTGTCACCGATGCGCGTCCCGCCCGACTTCTTCGAGAAGACGCTGCGTCCCTCGAACGCATCCCGCCCGTCCAGGTTCCAGAAGAGGTACGTCGTCAGGTCCGCAACAGCTGCGGGTGGTAGCACTGTGGCGTGCCGACCGGGGTCGACGGCAACGGTCCGGGTGGCCCAGCCGAGTCGCCGGGTCAGCTCCGCGTCGATCGCGAGGGCGTCGATGTCAGTGAAGTCGCGGGTCGCCGCACCCACCCAGGCCGATTGGCTCAGGTCGCCGGACTTGCCGGTCGCGGTGACGAAGCCGCGTGGCAGCGCCTGACGGAGCCGCAGTCCGGCGGACGAACCGACGTACACCGTGGTGATCTCGTGGTCGGCGAAGCCGTAGAGCCAGCGGTTCTCGTGGCCGGCTCGCTTGAGTGTCTCGCCGAGCGCGGGGGCGAACTTCTCGTAGACGCTGACGGAGGTTTCGTCCGGCTCCTCGTCCCAGCCCGCTCCGGCCGTGCCGTCGACGAGCGGCCGGGCGTCTTCGGCCGGGCTCGACGAGCGGGCGGTCGCGACGGCGGCGGAGACGATCTCGCTGAGGGAGGCGTCGGTGACGGACGACCTGCCGACTATGCCGGCCGCCGTACCCTCGCCGGCTCCGACCGTGGCGATCACGGTGACACTGGAGCCGCGCATCGCGCCGTTGGTGGTGAGGGTGTTGTTGGCCCAGCGGAGGTTCGCGCTGGAGGTCTCGGCGACGATGACGACGCAGCCGTCAGCACCTTCGGCCGAGGCCAGTTCCAGCCCGCGCTCGATCGTGTCCTGCGGGGTGAGCTGAATGGCGGTCGTCACCGGCCGGCCTCCTGCGTGGTGTTGAGGATGCGGACGTTGCGGAAGAGGGCGGACGGGCAGCCGTGGCTGACCGCGCCGGACTGGGCCGGCTGGGCCTTGCCGCAGTTGAGCGCGCCGCCCAGCAGGTACGTCTGCGGGCCGCCGACCGCCTCCATCGAGCCCCAGAAGTCGGTTGTGGTCGCCTGGTACGCGACATCGCGGACCTGGCCGTCGAGCTTGCCGTCGGTGATCTTGTAGAACCGCTGCCCGGTGAACTGGAAGTTGTACCGCTGCATGTCGATCGACCAGGACTTGTCGCCGACGATGTAGATGCCGTTCTTGACCCGGCCGATCAGCTCTTCGGTGGACGGACCGTTGGGGGCCGGCTGCAACGACACGTTGGCCATCCGCTGGATCGGGATGTGGCCCGACGAGTCGGCGTACGCGCAGCCGTTGGAGCGCGGCGTACCGAGCAGGTCCTCGTTCACCTTGGCCATCCGGCGGTCGACCTGGTAGCCGACCAGGATGCCGTCCTTGACCAGGTCCCACTGCTGGCCGGCGACACCCTCGTCGTCGTACCCGACGGTGGACAGGCCGTGCTCGGCGGTGCGGTCGCCGGTGACGTGCATGACGGGCGAGCCGTACTTCAGCGTGCCGAGCTTGTCGGTGGTGGCGAAGCTGGTGCCGGCGTAGTTGGCCTCGTAGCCGAGCGCGCGGTCGAGCTCGGTCGCGTGGCCGATCGACTCGTGGATGGTGAGCCAGAGGTTGGTCGGGTCGATCACCACGTCGTACACCCCGGCCTCGACGCTCGGCGCGGCCATCTTCTCGGCGAGCCAGCCGGGGATCTGGGCGAGCTCCTCGTCCCAGTTCCAGCCGGTGCCGGTCATGTACTCCCAGCCGCGGCCGGCCGGCGGCACGTTGCTGGACATCGAGTCGAACCGGCCGGTCTCGGCGTCGACGGCGTACGCCGTGATGTCCGGGCCGATCCGGACGCGCTGCTGGGTGAAGCTGGTGCCGGCGGAGTTGGCGTAGTACTTGCACTCGTGGACCGAGGCGACATGCACGCTCACGTGCGCCACACCCTCGGCCTTGAGCAGGCGGTCGCTGTAGTCGGTCAGCAGGGCGACCTTCTCGGCGCGCGGGAGGCTGAAGGGGTCGATCTCGTACGACGAGATCCAGGTGACGTCGTCGTACACGGGCTCGTCGGCGAGCTCGATCGTCTCGGCATTGATCGGCCGTGACACCTGAGCCATGTTGACGGCCTGCTCGGCGACCTGGACCGCCTCGTCCTTCGTCAGCGCGACCCCGGCGGCGAAGCCCCAGGTGCCGTTGTGGATGACCCGGACCGCGAGGCCGAGGTCCTCGTCGTCCGTGGCACTCTCCAGCAGGCTGTCGCGTAAGGCGATGGACTCCGACCGGATTCGCTCCAGCCGGAACTCGGCGAACGAGGCACCGAGGTCCTTGGCCCGCTGCAGGGCGGCCTCGGCGAGCTCGTGACGGGGAAGGGCGAGGAAGGACGCATCGACTTCGGGCACGATCCCGACCTTATACACGGGAACCCACCGACCGCGCACGGTGTAGTCACAATAGTTGGAAGTTGACTGGGAGGCGGCGCGATCAGTCAGATCGACGAGGCGGAGATTCTGGCTCGGGTGCGGGGTGGGGAGTCCGCCGCGTACGGCGAGCTGGTGGTGCGGCATGCCTCGGTGGCGAAGCGTACGGCGGTGTTCCTCGGGGCCGGGGCTGACGCGGACGACGTCGTACAGGAATCGTTTGTGAAGGCTTATCGGGCGCTCGGGAGCTTCCGGGCGGGAGCCGCGTTCCGGCCGTGGTTATTGCGGATCGTGGCGAACGAGACGCGGAACGCTATCCGGTCCCGCAGTCGCCGCTCGCGCCGGGAAGAGCTGGCCGCGCCGCTGGACGTCGTACTGGATCCGGCTGAGGAGGCAGTGTCGCTGGAGCGGCGTCGCGAGCTCTTGGCGGCTGTGCGGGCGCTCCCGGAGAGTTTCCGCTTGGTGGTGACGTGTCGCTACCTGTTGGATCTGGATGAGCAGGAGACGGCCGTGGTGCTCGGCTGGCCGCGTGGGACGGTTAAGTCGCGGCTGCACCGCGCTCTGGGACGTCTACGGGACTCACTGCCCGACAAGGAGGTGCAGCGATGAGCTTGGACGACGAGCTACGGGCTCTCGGCCGTTCTGCCGTCGTACCTCCCGTGGAGGAGGGTCTGACTGCTGCAGTGCTGTCGCGGGTGGCCGGCGTACCTGTGCGTCGTCGGCTGCGAGACAGGTGGCGGGCCTTCGTGGCTGGCTTCCTGGTGCTGCTTTCCGGTGCTGCGCTGACGCCGCCGGTACGGGCGGCTGTGGCGGAGTGGCTGGACATCGGGGGAGTACGGGCGCAACCGGTCACGAGCGCACCGACCAGTGCCGCGGCCGGACCACCGGCTGTGACTGGTCAGCTGTCGTTGGAGGATGCAGAGCGGACTGCTGGGTTCAAGCCGGCTCTGCCTGCTGAGCTGGGTGCGCCCAGTGGTGTCGAGGCATCTATGGCGTTTGTGGCGATCGGCTGGGACGGGGTGCGGCTGGAGCAGTTCCGGGCCGAGGTGTCGCCGCTGTACGTGAAGAAGTACTACTCGAGCCTGGAGTACATCCAGGAGGTCAGCGGCTACTGGTTCGACACCCCGCACGAGCTCGTCCTGGAAGATCCTTCCGGCGCTGAACGCCGCGTGCGGATCGCCGGCCCGACGCTGGTCTGGGTCCGCAACGGCGTGACGTTCCGGCTCGAAGGCATCACCGACAAGGACCGTGCGGTCCGGTTGGCCCGCGGAACCTTCTGACCCTCGGCGGTGTATCTGGGGTAGGTCTCGAGGGAGGGGTTGCCATGTACCGCCGCATCGTTGGGCTCCTGGTTGCTGTACTTGCCGTTGGTTGCGTCGGCGCGCTGCCGGCCGGAGCGGGTGGTCCGACCAGCGTGCTGCTCAGCGCGCCGCCCAAGTTGGTTGCCGTCGGCTACGAGGATCAGCGGTACGCCGATCTGCAGAAGCTGACCGGGATCGAGTCGCTCGACAGACTCGGCAGTGAGCGGCACGACGTCGGCAGGTTCGTCCGCGCCACCTGGCTGATCCACGACATGACGCCGTGGCGGCTCGACTTCATCTACCCGGACGCGCCCGGCGGCCCCTGGATCGCCACCAGCGAAATCACGCCCGGCTCCCCAACACCCGAGCCCACCTGGCATCGGGCCGCCGACCCCGTCCGCCTACTCAAGCTGCTCGATTCGCTAGGCCTCCTCTCCGGCGAGGTAGCTCCAAGCGGCCCCACCAGCCAGCTCCCGCAGACCCCGGCCCCCGAGACCACGCAAGCAGCATCCACAGAAGCCGAGTCGCCCTTCACCGGCTGGCGCTGGACGATCCCCGGCTTCCTCTTCGGTGTGGTGGTCGCGGTGAGCGCGGTCCGGTTCCTCCCGAAGCGACGCGACTGGCAACTCGTCGACGCGGAGTAGCGCGCGGTGCGGCATATCCGTTTTCTCAGGGTCTTTCAGTGTGATGTTTTCCCTTGTGGATAAGGGATTCTGGCGGTTTAGCTACTTGGCAGGCGGCCAATTGGACAGGTAAGATCGAACACATGTTCGAAGGAGATCTGACCTCGCTGTCGACGGCCGACCTGCTCGAGTCCGCCGCCGACCACCGCGCCGCGGCCAACCGGGTCGACGCGCGGCTCCTCGAACACGCCCAGATCTACGCCGACCGCTTCCACCCCGACAACTGCCCGACCCGCCCCGGCCGCAAGTCGTCCGGCGGCCGCGAACGCGCGATCGTGCTCGGCGGCGACGGCTGCCCCGAGATCGCCGAGTTCGCCCCCGCCGAGTTCGCCGTGGTGGTCGGGGTGTCCACCGGCGTCGCGACACGGCTGATCGGCGAGGCCCTCGCACTGCGGCACCGGTTCCCCTTCACCTGGGCCAAGGTGCAAGCCGGTGAGGCGACCCCGTGGAAGGCCCGGCAGATCGCTGTCGCCTGCCTGAAACTGTCCGAAGACGCCGCCCGCTACGTCGACCGGCGCGTCGCCAGCATCGTCGACACCCTCACCCCGTACCGGCTGAACAAGATCATCACCGCCGCCCGGTACCACGCCGACGCCGCAGCCGCACGCGCCGACGCGGAGGAGAAGGCCCGTGAACGCGGCGTCTTCGTCGCCCGCGGCAACGACCACGGCACCACCACCATCTACATCCGCACCTCCACCGGCAACGCGAAGCGCTACGACGCCACCATCGCCGGCATCGCCGAGGCCCTGAAGGTCTTCGGCGACACCCGCGGCCTGAACGCCCGCCGCGCCGAAGCCGTCGGCATCGTCGCCGACCCCCGCTACACCGAAGAACTCCTCCTCCAAGCCCAACACCACCACGCCCAATCCACCGCCGACCCCGACGACGCCAGTGCGGAAGACGGCGACGCCGACCGCGACGCCGACCCCACCACTCCGGACAACAACTCGGCCAAATCCGGGGTTGCCGCGGGCAGCGACTCTGCGGCGACGACCGACCGCACCCACGGCGCCGGCGGACCCAGCCCGGTGCCTCCGGCAACCAACTCCTGCGACTCCGGCGGCGGTCCCCACGGATCCAGTGTTGCCCCGAGCATCGACCCGAGCAGGCACCAGGCGGCCTCCACCCCGAGTGACGGTTCAGGAGTGCGCCTTTCCCCGGAGCCGGCCGAGAGGCCCAGGTCCAGCGACGACGATGCCCTGCTCAATGACTGGGCCAGCGAGTACAGCGAGCCCGGCCCGGACGACGAGGCCGACCGCGATGCACCCCACCCCAGCCAAACCGACCTGCCCGACCCCCTTGACACCCCCAGCCCCATCCCCGAACCCAGGGACCAGGACAGCTCACACACCGACAACGACACCGGACAGCCGATGGACCCGGCCGCATGGCGAGCCCTCCAGGCCCGGCTCGCCCAGATCAAGCACGACGCCCACACCACCCCGCCTGCGGCTCACACCACCAGACACCACCACGGAAACGCCGCCACCACGAACAGCACCCCTACGCCCCCCAGCGGGAAACACCTGCCCTCCGGCGCAACACCCATGCCCTCCGGCGCAACACCCATGCCCTCGGGCAGGACACCTGTGCCGTCCGGCCGAACCGTCATGCCCTCCGGCGAGACACCCAGACTCTCCGGCGGGACACCCATGCCCTCTGACGGAACCGCTGTGCCCTGTCGCGGCACACCCACGCCCACTGACGGGACCGCTGTGCCCTCAAGCACCCGCGGCCCCAGCAGTCGCACGGGTCGTCGCGCGGGTGGTGGACGACTGCAGCCGGGGAAGACCGAGATCTATGTGCACCTCACCGACCACACCCTCGCCACCGGCACCGGCGTCCTGCGCGTCGAGGAACTCGGCCCGCACCTGGCCAGCCAGCTCGCCGAACTCGTCGGCCACGGGCCGTACGTGGTCAAGCCGGTCATCGACCTCAACGAGCCCGCCAGCGTCGACGCCTACGAGATCCCCGACCGGATCCGGGAACGGGTCAAGCTGATCCACCCCGCCGAACAGTTCCCCTACGGCACCGCGGAGACCACCAACACCACCGACCTGGACCACATCCAGCCCTACGATCCGCTCGACCCGACCGAGCAGACCGGTACCACCAACCTCGTACCCCTCACCCGGTACCACCACCGGCTCAAAACCCATGGCCGCTGGAAGGTACGCCGCCTCGACCCCAAAACCCTCGAATGGACCACACCCCACGGCTTCGTCTTCCACGTCGACCCCACCGGGACGCATCGCATCCCCACGCCACAACGAACGCCCGACCCCACCTGAGATCCCGCCCCACTGCTCCGGCCGAGCCGCCACGAGAATCCGATCGGGGTGCACATGTCGAAAGCTTGCGTACGCGATGTTGCACACGAAGCGACGCGCTGGTCCCGCCCCGGACAGCGCGGCCAGAGCAATTCGCCCAGATCACGGCGTGGGCCTTCAGTCCTCGGGGCGACCGGCGGGGTGGGCGCGCGTTCGTGTGTTCATTGTCGGCTCGTGGGTGCTGACCAGCGGCCGGCTCCGGCGGGATCGGCGGTCAGGCTGAAGCCGGCGAAGAGGTGGCGCCGTGTGGGTCCGGGATCTGGTCGGTCTCCTCGAGCAACGGCTGCGCCGTCAGACAGGTTCGGCGGCGAGTTCGAAGCCGGCGAAGAGGCGGCCGCCGTGAAGGTTCAGGATCTGCTCGGTGTGCTCGATCAAGGTGCTGCTGTCTCCAGCGCTTGCTGCCCGGACGCCGGCGGGTAGGTCGTGGGCATGGTTGGTGGCGTGGATTGCGTCGTAGGCGGAGAGCTCGCGGAGGAGGCCCTTGCCGGTGCCGTACCAGCGCCGTACGCCGGTGAGTAGTAGGCGGGCCGCGTCTTGCCAGAGGACGGATGCGATTGCGGTGCGTACGTCGTCGGTCGACGCATCGGCGAGGTCGTCGAGGAGGCAGGTGATCGTGTAGCGGAGCAGGTCGAGCTCAGCCGTGGTGAGTGCGGACGGGCCGGCCTCGACCTCTGCGAGGCAAGCCTGCTGCAGTCGTGCGCCGGAGCCGTCGGTGTCGGTGAGGATGACTGTCTCGCCGACCAGTCGCATCATGGTGGGCTGTCGACGCTGCCGGTCCTTCTCGCAGAAGTGCGCCAGTGACGCCTCTGTGTGAACGAACAGCTCCACCGGCCACCCGCCGTACTCGATTGACCGCCGCATCGGTGCCGGCAGTCCGTCGAGCAGCACGGTGATGTCGAGGTCCGAGGTCGCCGACGCGTCCCCGCGCACCACACTCCCACCAAGCCACGCTGCGAGCGCGCTGGGGAATTGCTCCATCACTAGCCGGCGCGCGACGTCTGCCGCCTGTGCTGTGTCCTGAATCATCATCTCAGTGTCCGGGTGCGTGGCCGTCGGGCTCCACTGAGTTTCAGGTTTGGACAGGGGAGGCGATGACGACGGTGACGTCGGCGGCCGTCTTGGTGGTGCGGTAGGTGTGGGGGGCGTCGCCGGCGAAAGCCAGGAGGTCGCCGGCGGCGAGTTCGCGCGGGTCGTTGGTTGGGCCGGCTGTCAGGCGCCCGGCGGCGACCAGGAGATGTTCGTTGGTGCCGGGGGCGTGGGGGACGCCTTCGACCGAGGTGTTGGGTGGGAGGCGGAGTCGCCAGATCTCCAGGCTGTTGCCACCGCTGATGCGCCGTCCCATGCCCGTCACTCTCGACCGCTGTCACAGCCAGGTCTGCTGCTATCGCCGCATCAACACCCGCTTGGATCCGCTCGGCGGCGCCGGTCAGCTCAACGGGATCGGGTGCGGTGAATTCGATCCGGGCCTGCCCTGGGAAGTGGTTGTTCCCGGCCCACGACCACCCCTCGGCCCGAGCCACCCCGTCCACCACATGCCCGGCGGTGTGCAGAGCCGCATGCAACAGCCGAAGCTCTGCGTCCACCCGCGCGCGGACGATGTCGCCTTCACTCAACTCGCCAGTCGAGCCGTCCAGATACACCAGCCGGTCCTCAACACGCACCGGCCGGACCTCACCCGCGCCGATCCACCCTCGATCCGCGCCGGCTGTCCACCACCTTGAGGATGAAACAGGTTGTCCCGTACGGCGATCCGGTTGCCGTCGACAACCACAACCCGAGTCACCACACTGACCGCTATGAACTGGCAAGGGAAGGTGCTGACCATCTAGCCCGCGATCGAGGTCGACGATGTACTTGCCGTACTGGATGAGGCGGCGGCCTGGCTGCGGGCGTCTGGTATCGAGCAATGGCCCGAGCGGTTCAAGCCGGAGTGGATCGCACCCGCGATCGACCGTGGCGATACGTGGCTGGCCCGTCTCGACGGTGTCGTCGCCGGCACCATCACGCTGGACTGGGACGACGCCCCCTGGTCCGGCCTTGAGGCCCACGCCGGCTACGTGCACCAACTGGCGGTCAGACGCTCGGCCGCCGGTCTCGGCGCGTCGCTCCACGACTGGGCCACCGCGACTAGCCAAGCCCTCGGCTGCGCCTATCTCCGCCTCGACTGCGTCAGCACCAACCGGCGACTCAGGACCTACTACGAGTCCCGAGGCTTCCAGCACCAAGGCGACGTCGCAGACCGGCACGGCCCCTCGACGTGGGTGAGCCGGTATCAGCTGCCGCTCTGAAAGCCGCCAAGCCATGCAGCAGTTCGCGGTAGGCGTACTTCCGGGCTCGGTCGTCGCCGGACCCGAACCAGATGCTCGTCGGCATCCGTACGTCGGCCAGCCGGAAACCGAGGGCAGCCAGCCAGGAGGTGCGGTTCCGCCGTGGATCAGCCTCGCCTAGGCGTAGCTCAATGTGAAGTTCTTGAGTCGGCTTTCTCAAGATTTGGGATGTGGTCGGAGTGGCGGGTGGAAGCGGCCTAGCGTTTGCCGGCTGGATGTTTCCATCGTGAGGAGTGCTTGTGAGTTCCTCGGTCGCCGGGGCCGTTTCGCCCACCCGGCTGGCGTTGCGCCGGGTACGGCGGGATCGGAGTGCGCGGGCCGGTGTCGCCCTGGTTGTCGGGCTGATCGTCGTCGCGGCCGCGGCGCCGCTGCTGGTCAAGCTGGCCGGCCAGGACGCGTACACGTACCACATCGACCTCCTCGATCCCGCCCGCGGCAACGCACCCAAAGGTGCGATCGGTGGAGTCAGCGGCGACCACTGGTTCGGCGTGGAGCCGCTGACCGGGCGGGACTTGTTCTCGATCGTGGTGCTCGGCCTCCGGACGTCGCTGTTCATCGCGGTCGTCGTGACCCTCATCACCACAGTGGTCGGCACCTTGGTCGGCATCAGCGCGGCGTACTTCGGTGGCTGGTACGACGCCGTCGTCTCGCGGCTGGTGGACTTCCTCTTCGGTTTCCCGCAGCTCGTCTTCATGATTGCCCTCGGCATCATTGTCCCGGGCGGGTTCCCGCGCTGGCTGCTGCTGATCCTGGTGCTCAGCGTCTTCGGCTGGGCCGGTCTGGCCCGGCTGATCCGTAACCAGGCGCGCTCGCTGGTCGCCCGCGAGTTCGTCGAGGCGGCCCGCAGCGTCGGCTCCTCCGGCTGGCACGTCGTCACCCGCGAGCTGCTGCCGAATCTGCTCGGCCCGGTGCTCGTCGTCGCGACGATGGCCGTGCCCGGCTACATCGGCGCTGAGGCCGCGCTGTCGTTCCTCGGGGTTGGCGTACCGCCGCCGACGCCGAGCCTCGGACGTTCGATCTCCGACTCGATCGCCTGGGTCTACACCGGCGCCGATCCGTGGTTCCTGGTTTTCCCGGGCGCTGCGCTGTTCCTCGCCGTACTCGGGTTCACGTTGCTCGGCGACAGTGTCCGCGACGCGTTCGACGTGCGGTTGCGGAGGGCGAACTGAGATGCCCGACCTTGCCTGGTTCGTGGTACGACGTCTTGCCGCGGCCGTACTGGTGATGCTCGCGCTGAGCTTCGCCGTCTACCTGATCTTCTATGCGATCCCCGCCGACCCGGCGAATCTCGCCTGCGGTAAACCGTGTACGCCGGACCGGCTCGAGCAGGCCCGGCATTTCATGCAGCTGGATCAGAGCACGATCCAGCAGTACCTGAACTTCCTCAAAGGCATCTTCGCCGGCCGCACGTTCGGCGACGGCACCGCGGCCGTGCACTGCAACGCGCCCTGCTTCGGCTACTCGTTCCCGCTGGCGCGCCCGGTGACCACGCTCATCCTCGAGCGACTGCCGATCACGGCGTCGATCGCGCTCGGAGCGGCGGTGCTGTGGTTGATCATCGGGGTGTCGCTCGGTGTCGTTGCCGCGCTCAACCGTGGCCGGCCGCTCGATCGGCTCAGCGTCGGGTTCGCGCTGGTCGGAGTCGCGTCGCCGTCGTTCCTGATCGGTCTGCTGGCGATCCTCGTCTTCGGGTTCTGGCTCAACATGGTCCCGGTCAGCGGCTACATCCCGCTCACCGACAGCCCGGTCGACTGGGCCTGGCACCTGGTCACCCCGTGGCTCGTGCTGGCCGTTCTGCAGGCGGCGTCGTACATCAGGCTGACGCGTGCGCAGATGATGGAAGAGCTGAACCTCGACCACATCACGACGGCCCGGGCGAAGGGTGCCGGTGAGGCGCGCGTGGTCCTGACGCATGGCCTGCGGGGTGCGCTGGTGCCGATCGTGACGCTGTTCGGGCTCGACCTCGGTGGTCTGCTCGGTGGCGCGATCCTGACCGAGAAGGTGTTCAGCATGCAGGGGCTGGGCGACCTGCTGATCAGCGCGGTCGCTCAGTTGGACGTCGCAGTCGTCGTCGGTACGACGCTCTTCTCGGCCTTCCTGATCATCCTCGCGAATCTTTTGGTGGACATCGTGCATGGAGTGCTCGACCCGAGGGTGAGTCATGGCTAGGCCGGTCCTGGAAGTCCACGACCTCCACGTCACCTTCCGGACCGACGGCGGGCTGGTCCCGGCGGTGGACGGCATCGACTTCGCCGTCGCGGCCGGCGAGACGCTCGCCATCGTCGGCGAGTCCGGCTCGGGTAAGAGCGTGAGCTCGGCCGCGGTGATGGGCCTGCTGCCGGGCAATGCCGATGTGACCGGCGAGGTGCTGCTGGACGGGCGCGATCTCGTCGGCCTGCCGAGCGACGAACTCCGCAAGGTGCGCGGCAACGACATCGCGCTCGTCTTCCAGGACGCGCTCTCCGCGCTGAACCCGTACTACAGCGTCGGCTGGCAGGTCGCCGAGGCGTACCGCCTGCACCATGGCAAGTCACGGGACGCCTCGAAGAAGGAAGCGCAGCGCCAAGCGGTCCGGATGCTCGACCTGGTCGGCATCCCGGATGCCGCGCGCCGGGCGAACAGCTACCCGCACGAGTTCTCCGGCGGAATGCGGCAGCGGGTCGTCATCGCCATGGCGTTGGTGAACAACCCGAAGGTGCTGATCGCGGACGAGCCCACCACCGCGCTCGACGTCACCGTGCAGGCACAGATCATGCGACTGCTGGAGGACGTCCAGGAGGAGTTCGGTACGGCGCTCGTCCTCATCTCGCACGATCTCGGAGTGGTCGCCGAGGTCGCCGACGACGTCCTCGTCATGTACGCCGGACGGGCGGCCGAACGAGGCACGGTTCGGGACCTGTTCCATCGCGCGGCGCATCCGTACAGCCTGGGACTCCTCGGTGCGATGCCGCGGGTCGACGTACCGCCGAAGCCGCGGCTGACGACGATCCCCGGCAGTCCGCCGTCGCCTGGGTCGATCAGCACCGGCTGCCCGTTCCAGCCGCGCTGCGCCTATACCGAGCGCGTCGGCGAACGCTGCATCACCGAACGCCCCGAGCTGACGCCGCGCCCGGGTGAAGGCGATCACGAAGCGGCTTGCCACCTGGGGCGGAGGCCGTCCGATGCCTGACGAGTTGCTGCACCTCGAGAACATCAAGAAGTACTTCGGTCTCCGCGGCGGCGTGCCTTGGCGTCAGGCCCAGGCAGTGAAGGCCGTGGACGACGTGAGCTTCGTTGTCCGCAAGGGCGAAACCGTCGGACTGGTGGGGGAGTCGGGCTCGGGCAAGTCGACGCTCGCGCGGGTCGCGACGCGGTTGCTGGATCCCACTGCCGGCCGGGTCGAGATCGGTGGCGTCGACGTCACCAAGGTCAGCGGCCGGAAGCTGCGGCCGGTCCGGCGCAAGGTCCAGATGGTGTTCCAGGATCCGCAGGCGTCGCTGAACCCGCGGCAGTCGGTCGGCACGATCCTCACCACCCCGTTCCGCGCGCAGGGGATCCGGCCGACCAAGATCCAACTGGTCGAGCTGCTCGAGCAGGTCGGTTTGTCGGCGGAACACCTCGATCGCTATCCGCACGAGTTCTCCGGTGGTCAGCGACAGCGGATCGGCATCGCCCGCGCTCTGTCGGTGCAGCCGGAGCTCCTGGTCTGCGACGAACCGGTGTCGGCACTCGATGTCTCGATCCAGGCGCAGGTGCTGAACCTGCTCGCCGACCTCCGCGACGAACTCGGTCTGTCGTATGTGCTCGTCGCTCACGACCTGGCCGTCGTACGGCAGGTAGCCAGCCGGATCGCGGTGATGTACCTCGGCACGATCGTCGAGGAAGGGCCGGCCGCCGAGGTTTACGACCATCCGGCCCATCCGTACACGCGGGCGTTGCTGTCGGCGGTGCCGGTGCCCGAGCCGGGCGCCGTACGGGATCGGATCGTGCTGACCGGTGATGTCCCGACACCGATCTCGCCGCCGTCCGGCTGCCCGTTCCGGACCCGATGTTACAAGGCCGAGGACATCTGCTCGACGAAACGGTTGGTGCTCGAAGCAGTTGCCGGAAGCAACGAACACAAGGCCGCCTGCTACTTGCCAGAAATCTGAAAGGACACCGATGAAGCGCACCACAAGTGCGGTCGCCGTTGCGGCCGCGCTGGCGTTGGCGGTTGCCGCCTGCAACGCCAATAACCAATCCACCTCCGGTGGCAGTACGACGGGTGCCGCCGAGGCGGGCGGCACCTTCCACATCCTGAGCACCTCCAAGGAGATCAGCCTCGACCCGGCCAAGAGCCAGAACCTCGGCACCAGCACGATCCACCTGGTGCTGCGCGGCCTGACGTCGTGGAAGACTTCGCCGGACAAGGCCGCCGAACTGGTGCCCGACCTGGCCACCGACACCGGCCAGGTCAGTGCCGACGGCAAGACCTGGACCTACAAGCTCAAGCCGGGTCTCAAGTACGCCGACGGTACGCCGATCGTTGCCGCCGACATCAAGTACGGCGTCGAGCGGTCCTTCGCGCCGGAGTTGTCCGGCGGACTCGGCTACCACAAGTCGCTGCTGGTCGGCGGCGACAAGTACGCCGGCCCCTACAAGGGCGCCCAGCTGGCGTCGATCGAGACCCCGGACGACAGCACGATCATCTTCAAGCTGAACAAGTCGTTCGGCGACTGGCCGTGGATCGTCAGCATGCCGGCGTTCTCGCCGGTGCCGAAGGCGGCCGACAAGGACCCGGCGCACTACGGCGAGGACCCGGTCGCGAGCGGCCCCTACCAGGTGAAGTCGTACTCGCCGGGCTCGAAGCTCGAGCTGGAGCGCAACCCGAACTGGGACAAGTCGACCGACGAGGCGCGGACCGGTCTGCCGGACTCGATTGTCATCGACATGGGCCTGCAGGCCGATGTGGTCAACCAGCGGCTGATCGCGGACGCCGGCGACGACAAGTTCGCCGCCGCCACCGGAGTCTCGCTGCCGGCCGCGCTGATCCCGACAGTGAACGGCAACCCCGCGGTCAAGTCACGCGTCGCGACCTCGCCGTCCGGTGCGTTGCTCTACCTGGCGCTGAACACCAAGCGCCCAGCGCTGGCGAACCCCGCCGTACGCAAGGCGATCGAGTACGCCGTCGACAAGCAGGCCGTCCAGGTTGCCGAGGGCGGTCCGGAGTACGGCGGCGAGATTGCCTCCACGCTGATCACGCCGGGCATCGACGGCTACAGCAAGTTCAACCTGTACGACGCGCCGCCGGCCGGAGACCCGGAGAAGGCGAAGCAGCTGCTGGCGGCGGCCGGCGTCAGCAACCTCAAGCTGCTCATGGTCGCCGACACCGACACCGGTATGGACGTCGCGCAGGCGATTCAGCAGGGCCTGAAGCGGGCCGGCATCACGGTGCAGATCAAGCCGCTGGACGCTCAGCCGCTGACGGACCTGATCACGGGCAACAAAGCCGACTTCGACCTGACCGTGTCGAGCTGGCTGCCGGACTTCTCCAGCGCGATCGGCAACATCCAGCCGCTGTTCGCGTCGTCCGAGATCGGCAACGGTGGCTACAACATCTCCCGGTACTCGAACCCGGCGGTCGACGCCGCGATCAACGCCGCAACCGCGGAGCCGGACAAGGCGAAGTCCGCTGCCGCGTGGGGTGCGCTGGACAAGCAGATCCTGGCCGACGCTCCCGTCGTACCGCTGATCTACGCCCGGAACGCGTTCCTGCACGGATCGAAGGTGCAGAACTTCTACCTGCCGTCGTACCCGCCGTACCCGAACGTGCTCGGTGTGGGCTTGAGCAAATAGCTCAGGTCCGGCCCTCTTCTTCCTGGGCCTCGAAGAGGGTCGGCTGGGTCTCGGCGTCGAGTCCCCAGTCGGCCCTCAGCACCGGGTAGCCGGCCTTCTCGGCGGCCGCGCACACCTTGACGTCGTCGTCGACCAGGACGGCCACGCGGCGCTCCTCGGCGAGACGTTTCAGCCGGCCGAGCTTCATCGTCACCGACGGGCGGCGGTCGGTGTCGCCACGCATGTAGACCTTGCCGTCGGGGAAGCCGTTGTCCTTCAGCCACCTCAGTGTGTCCCGCCGCAGCCGCTCGGGCCGCCCGGTCAGGTAGACGATCACGTGGTCGGCCGCCAGCGTCGTCGCGACCGCCAGCCCTTCCTCCAGTACGGCGTCCTCCTTGGCATGCGCGAAGAACGAGTCCCAGTCCTTCGGCCGCTTCTCGATGAAGTGGATCCGCTGGCTGGTGTCGGACAAGGTCGCGTCGATGTCCAGTACGGCGTACGGCTGCTGATCGTCAGGCACGTCGCCCAGCCTCCCAGGTACGGCGATCGATCGCGTACTCGACCTCACCGAACTCGGTGCCCGGCAGCGGGTCGTCGAAGTGCTCGTGGTAGACCCGCACGAACCGCAACCCGGCCCGCCGCATCACCGCGCGAGACCGATGGTTGACCGCCATCGTGTCGGCGACGACTCGCTCCATACCTTCGCCGAAGGCCTTGTCGATGAGCGCTCGAGTCCCCTCGGTCGCATACCCCTTGCCCCAGGCCGTCCGGTTGAGCCGGTAACCGACGTCGACAGTCTTCGCGTCCGCGGTCGGCTGTAGGCCGAACCACCCGATGAACGCGCCGTCCGATTTCTGGTGGGCCGCGAAAGTCCCGAGCCGCGGATGGGCGGCGTACACCTTCAAGATGCCGGGTAAGACGACGTTCTCGATCTCCTCCCGCGGCGTCGGCTGCCCGGTCAGGAATCGCATCACCTCCGGATCCGAGTCGAGCCCCACCAGGAGTTCGACGTCGTCAGCCGTGAATCGACGCATTGTCAACCTCTCGGTCTCCAGCACGCAGCCGATCCTGCCATGTGAGTTCCAAGGAGTGTCCGGAGTGTGGGCGGTGTGGGGGTTCGGGGTGTGTTGAGTGGGCGGTTGTCGGTGCCGCAGGTTAGCGTTCTGCCCGCGATGGAAGAGTCGATCACGTTTCTGCACAGCTCGGACTGGCAGCTGGGGATGATGCGCCGGTTCCTGGGGCCGGACGGTCAGGCCCGGTGGGGTCAGGCCCGGCTGGATGCTGTCGCGCGGATCGGCGAGGTCGCGGTGAGCACCGGAGCGGCGTTCGTGGTCGTCACCGGAGACGTCTTCGAGCACAACCAGGTCGAGCGGCAGACGATCTTGCGTGCTTGTGAAGCGCTGAAGCGGATCCCGGTCCCGGTGGTGCTGCTGCCCGGCAACCACGACGCCCTCGAGCCCGGCTCGCTGTGGACGTCGGCCCAGTGGCAGGCGCACGCGCCGGAGCACGTCACCGTCCTGACCGACACCAAGCCGCTGGAGATCGTGCCGGGCGTCGAGATCGTCGGCGCGCCGTGGCGGTCCCGCCGGCCGTTGTCGGATCCGGCCGCGCCCGGGTACGCCGAGCTGAAGCCCGGCAAGACCAGGATCCTGCTGGCGCACGGGCAACTGACCAGCTTGTCCGGCGGCATGTCCGACGTACCGACGATCGATCAGGCCGCGCTGGAGGCGGCGGTCGCGGATGGCCGGTTGCAGTACGTCGGTCTCGGCGACCGGCACTCGACCACGCGGGTGACCGATCGGATCTGGTTCTCCGGGACGCAGGAAGTGACTACGCCCGAGGAGACCGATCCGGGCAATGTGCTCGCGGTGACGCTGGGCGCTGACGAGATCGTGGTGGAGGCAATTCGGGTCGGTGCGTGGCACATGGTCGACCATCGGGTCGAGTTGTTCGACGAGGAGTCGATCCAGGCGCTCGAGGACTGGTTCGCCGAGCTGCCGGACAAGGAACGCACGTACGTCCGGCTCGCCGGGGACGGATCGCTGCCGCTTCCGCTGCTGAGCCGGCTCGACGCGATCATCGACGCGCAGGGCGAAGTGTTCGCGTGCGTCGAGCGGTGGACCAAGTTCTGGACCGTGCGGCCGGCGCCGGACGCCGCAGATCTGGACGCTTTGCAGTTGAGCGGTCCCGCCCGGGCGGCGATGGAGGAGCTGCGGCAGGCGCTGGCCGCCGGCGACGAGAGTGCCGGTGTGGCGCTGTCGTTGATGCATCGATTGGCCCGGGACGCGGGATGAGGTTGCGTTGAGACTGCACTGTCTGACGCTTCGTAATTTTCGCGGCGTCAAGGACCGTTCCGTTCGGCTGCCCGCGCTCGGCACCACCGTCGTGGTCGGCGACAACGAGGTCGGCAAGTCCAGCCTGGTCGAGGCGTTCGGGCTGATCTTCAAGCTGCCCGACGACTCCAAGTCGACCCAGATCCGGGAGATCCAGCCGGTCGGTCAGGACGTCGGGCCTGAGGTCACGGTCGAGCTGACCCTCGGCGGTCGCGAGCTCACCTACACCAAGCGCTGGCTGAAGAACCGTTCGACCGAGCTGACCATCGTCGAGCCCGACGGCCGGCGGCAGTCGTGGACCGGTCGCGAGGCGCACAACGAAGCCGAGCGCCTCTTCCATGAGCACGTCGACCCGGTCTTGTGGCAGACCCTGATGGTCAGCCAGGGCCAGTCGCTGGTGCTGCCGACCCCGGCGGACGCCGAGCCGCTGATCACCGCGGTGACCGCGGAGTCCGGTACGCCGGTCGACGGTGCGTCGATGCCGCTCGTGACGGCGGTCGAGCATGAGTACCTGCGCTACTGGACACGCGGCGGTCGCGCAACCGGCGACTTCGCGAGGTCCGAGAAGGCGGTCGCCGCCGCCGAACTGACCGCGGCCCAGGCAATGAAGGCGATGGAGGAGGTCCAGCAGGACATCCGCCGCGCCGAGCGGCTCGCGCTCGACCTCTCCGATGTCGATAGCCGTTTGACCGACCACCTCAAGTCGGTCGAGGAGCTGCGCGAACGCAAGAAGGCGACCGACGAGATCCTGCTGCGGCGCGACGCCGTACGCCACCGGGCCGAGACCGCGCAGGCCCGGTTGGTGAACCACACGCGGACCCGGGTGGAGCGGGAGCGGCTGCTTGACGAGGTCGAGCGGTTCGCCAAGACGGACGCTGAGCTGGCCAAGCGTCGTACTGATGCCGAGACGGTCGCCAAGACCGCTGCGGAAACAGTGCACGCGGCAGAGGCAGCGCTGGCGGAGGTGGTCGAGCTCAAGGACGCACGCCGTACGGACGTCCAGGAGGCCGAGCGGCGGGTCTCGGAGTTGGTGGACCGGGCTGAGCTCGACCGGTTGCTTGGGCAGCAGGCGGAGTTGGTCGACGTACGCGCGCGGATCGCCGCGGCCGGCACGATCCTCGACCGGATCAAGGTCGACGACGCGCTCGTGTCCGCGCTGGAAGACGCCCGGGCCAAGGTCGTCGAGGCGCGCGCCGCGCTGGCGGCCGGAGTTCCGGAGGTTTCGGTACGACGGTTGGGCGCCGAGCCGGTGGAGTTGTCGGGGACAGGCGTGGACCCGCTGCCAAGTGAGTTGGGCTTCGACGAATCGGCTGAGCTGCTGGTCTCCGGTGAGCTGGTGATCGGCGTGCCCGGGCAGGTTGAGGTCACGGTGCGCGCGGGTGGCGAGGCGGCGACGCTGCGGTCGCGCGTGGACGAGGCTGTGCGGCGGGAGAAGGACCTGCTGAAGAAGGCCGGGGTGAAGGACCTGGCGGCGGCTCGGGAGTTGCTCCGGAAGGCTGATACTGCGTCGGCTGAGCTGCAGGAGGCTCGTCGGACTGAGCGGTCGCTGACGGCTGGTGGTGATCTGGGGGAGCGGATCGCCGTGCTGACCGCGCGACTGGGGCCGGAGGAGCCCGCGGAGGTGCCGAACCAGCAACCCGCGGTCGAGGGCGTGCCGGGTCAGATGTCGTTGTTCGAGGAATTCGCGTCGCCGCACGACACGCTCTTCGAGGGCTTCGAGCTGCCGGTGGGCGAGCCGGACGATCTTGCCGGCGCGCAACGCGCACTCGAGGAAGCGCGGGCTGAGCTGGCGTCGGTGGAGCGGTTGCTGAGTGACGCGGAATTCGCGGCGGCGCAGGCGCGGAAGGCCGCGGACGAGGATCGGTCGGAGGCGCAGAACGCGCGGGCGCGATCGGAGCTGGCGGGGGAGCGGCTGGCGGCTGCGGTCGAGGCGTTGGATGCTGCTCGGGCTGCTCTGGACGATGAGGCGGTGTCTGCCGCTGAGATCGAGGCGAAGGCAGAGGCTGAGGCGGTGCTGGAGGAGCTGACCGCCGTACAGGAGCAGGTCGATGCGGCTGGCGCCGATCAGGTTGCCGGGGCGCTTGCCGATGCGTTGGCGGTCGCGACGCGGTTGCAGGGTGAGCGGGACACGTTGCGGGATGCGCTGCGGACGACCGAGGGGCGGTTGGAGCAGTCGGGGCGGGACGGGTTGGCCACGCGGCGCGATGTGGCTGAGCTGGAGTTGGCCGCCGTACGTTCGGAACATGAGAGCCTGCGTCGGCGGGCGGAGGCGGCGCGGCGGGTGCACGAGACGCTGAGCCGGCATCGGGCCGAGGCACAGACGAAGTACTCGGAGCCGTTGCAGAGCCGGATCGAGGCGCTCGGGCGGAGTGTGTACGGGCCGTCGTTCCGGGTGTGGCTGGACGACGACCTTGCCGTCGCGGAACGCGAGCTGGACGGCGTGCGGCTGCGGGTGGACGCGTTGTCGACGGGTGCCCAGGAGCAGCTTGCGATCATCACGCGGCTCGCGATCAGTCACCTGGTCAGCACGGGCGAGGGCAGTGTGCCGGTGATCTTCGACGACGCTCTCGGCTGGTCGGACAAGGCCCGGCTGCGGGACATGGGTGCGTTGCTCGGGCGGGCCGGCGACCACGGGCAGATCATCATCCTGACCTGCATGCCGGACCGCTACGAGTACGTGCCGCGGGCGACCTTTATCAAGCTGGAGAGTTGACGTTCATGCCAGGTGGTAGAACACCGGCATCGCCCCGGTCCGATTGACCAGCAGGTTGGTCAGGACGTAGCTGCGGAAGCTCGGCTTCGCCACCTGGTGGAGCATGAGCCGCGGGATGCCGTAGTCCCACCGCGCGTGATTGACGAACACGTAATCGGACTTGTCGATCGGTACCAGCAGAGTGGAGTTGTCCAGCCCGCTCTGTTTCACGAACCAGCCGGACAGGTGCTCCCACAGGTCCACTGCGAGGTCGGCGTCCTCGGCGACGAAGTAGTTGAACAGGAACAGGCCAGGCCGGGATTTGTCCACGTCCCCGAGCGATCTGGTGCAGCGGGCGGCCATCACATGCACGTCCTTGGCGGCTGCCACCAGCGCGTCGTGCAGGACCCGGTACAGCTCGGTCTCCTGTACCTGTCCGATCAGCTCGGGTGAGGTCGTTTCGATCAGCACCACGACGTCGTACCGGGCGTGGTGCACCCCGTGTCGTCTGGCGTAGCCCGCCGGCGGTGGCATGAGAACCGCGTCATACACGGTGACCTTCTCCACGTCATCAGAGTCGGCGAGGTCCTGTGCCATGGACTTCAACCGTTCCAGCAGTTGCGCCTTCTGCTCGCTGCTGCGCGCGAACGGCGCTCGCCCGGAGGGCGGCTCGACGGCTGCCCCGAGGTGAATGTAGCCACGTGTAGGTGGGTCGACCAGCGTCGCCGGTGGGAATTTTTCGGTCGGACCAATCAGCTGAAGGTCCATTGTCGTTCGCCTCCTGGTTAGCGGCGACGACTCGGTACCCGTACGGCGTGCGACCTATGCGCGGATGATCCGCTCGGGGCAGCTGTAGACCACACAGCGGTCGCCGCGGGTGAAGCCGGCGACGGTGATGTCGAAACGGCGGGCCAGTTCGACCGCGAGGCTGGAGGGTGCGCCGACGGCGACGATCATGCCGACGCCGGCTGCGACCGCCTTCTGGATGATCTCGTAGCCGGCGCGGCCGCTGACGACCAGGACGAGGCCTTTGCGGCTGTGCTGATTGAGGAGCGTCCAGCCGACCACCTTGTCGACCGCGTTGTGCCGTCCCACGTCTTCCTTCACGACGACCTTCCGGCCATCTGCCGTGAACAGGCCTGCGGCGTGCAGACCGCCCGTACGCGCGAACATCGGCTGACCTTCGCGGAGTTGCTCCGGGAGGCGCCGTACGACGTCGACAGTTGTTTGCACCGGGTCGACGGGGGCGTAGTCGCGCTCGGCCAGCTCGTCGAGGCTCTGCTGGCCGCAGACGCCGCAGGCTGCCGACGTCACGCCGTACCGCTGGGGTGATTCGCGGTCGGGCGGGCCGTCGAAGGTGACCGTGACCGTGTTGAACTGCTGCTCCCGGGTCAGCTTCACGTCGGTGCAGTAGGCAACGGTCTTGATCGCGTCCGGCCGGGTTGCGAAACCTTCGCCGAGGCAGAAGCCGGCGGCGAGCTCGAAGTCGGACCCGGGGGTCCGCATCGTCACCACCAGCGGCTCGGGCGGACGGCCGGGCCACTCCAGCCGGAGCTCGAGCGGCTCCTCGGTGACGACGACGTCCTCCCGCCGGGACGTCCGGTCGCCGTCGAGCACCTCGACCTTGAACCTCGTGGTCGGACCTTTACTCATACCTTTACGGTAGCCACCCACGCCGTACGGCGAGCCACTCGAGGAACGTCCAGGCGTAGTACCGCTGATGCTCACGCAACGCCGGCGTACACCCGAACGGCGGCGGCGCGTCCGCATTCCTCATCATGTACGCCGCCACCGCCGCGATGTAGCAGTCGAGATGATCCGCCGGTACGCCGGCCGCCAGCGGGCTGGTCCGGATCGCGGCGGCGGTGTCGATGCCGTGGTGCTGCGCGACCGGGAGCAGGCCGAGCCAGTCCATCCACCGCGGTCCAAGCGCCAGCCAGTTCCAGTCGACGGTCCAGCAGGTGCCGTCGCCGTCGATCAGCAGGTTGTCGGGCCGGAGGTCGCCGTGCGTTGCGGTGTCTCCGGCAAAGGCTTCCGGCGCCAGCTCCACCAGGGCGACAAGCTCGGGCAGGATCTTGGGCACCCATGGTTGGAGGCCGGTCGGCAGTGGTGCCTCGCCGGCCAGAATGCGAGCGGGCGTCTGCAACGGCGCGTCGGTGTCATTGAGGTCACTGAGAAACGACTTCAATCCACCGAGCGGGCTTGGCTCCATCACCTGCGCGATCTGCTCACACGTCCTGCTAACCCGCTCAAAGTCCTCGCGGGTCCACGGGCGACCGGGCATTCGCCCCGGAACCCACTCCGACAGCACCGCAAACCACCGCCGCCCGCCTCCGGCGGACAGCGCGGAGGAGGAAGCGGGCGCCGCCGAGCCCCCACTCCCACCGTCGTCGACGGCGTGAGCCGTCGCGATGATCGTGGGCACCTTGATCGCCGCCGGGAGCTGCGGGACCACCTCGGCTTCGCGTTGGTAGGCGCGGTAGGAGTGCAGCGTGTCGGCGGAGGCCTTCATGAAGACGCGGCGGCCGTCGGCCAGCTGTAGCGGAGCTGCGAAGCCGCCGGTGAAGCCTGAGCTGACGGGAGAGCCGGCCTCGGCGACCTCGGCGCCCAACGCTTCGGCCACCGCCTCACGGATTGCGAGTGGGAGGGAACTCCACGCGGGCCGCAGGGAGGTCGCGCTGTAGTCGACGTCAGGCGCTGTACTCATCCGGCGTCCTCGCTCCGCTCGCTCATGTCCACAGACCATAGAACGGGCCGACCGCCTCGCGCGCGTGGTTTAGCGTGCGGCTGTGACTGCTCTGCATGTGCTCGACCTGGTCGGGATCTTCGTGTTCGGGATCACCGGGGCGCTGGTCGGCGTACGGAAGAAGCTGGATGTCTTCGGGATCCAGGTGCTGGCGCTCGTCACCGGGCTCGGCGGCGGGTTCATCCGGGACGTGCTGATCGGCGTGACCCCACCGACCGCTCTGCAGGACTGGCGGTATCTGGTCGTGCCGATCGCCGCCGGGCTGCTCACGTTCTTCCTGCATCCCGGCATCGGCCGGGTCGAGCGGCTGGTGAACATCTTCGACGCGGCCGGTCTCGCACTGTTCTGCGTCACCGGCGCGCTGAAAGCGATCAACGCCGGCCTATCGCCGTTCTCGGCCGCCCTGCTCGGCATGATCTCCGGTATCGGCGGCGGGGTCATCCGCGACATCCTCAGCGGCCGCGTCCCCGTCGTACTGCGCTCCGAGATTTACGCCACCCCCGCCTTCCTCGGCGCCGGCATCGTCGTGGTCGCCGCCGCGCTCGAGTACAACGCCCTCTGGGTGCCGATCGTTGCCGCACTGATCTGCTTCACCATCCGGCTGCTGGCCATCCGCCGCGGGTGGAACGCGCCGCTACCCCGCCATCCGTGACGGCGCGGCCCAGCCGTTGATGACGGCGAGCAGCTCCAGATACCGGTGCCAGCGCGGGTCGGCCTCGTCGCGGAGGCTGCTGAGCCGGTCGCGGAGCTCCGGGTCGTGCCAGAGTGCGTCGCCGGCGATCCTGCGGTAGCCGGCGGCCAACCGTCGTACGGCTGCCCGGAAGTCTTCGTCCTGCACCAGCGCCGCCAGCTCCAGCCAGGCTCCCACCTGTACGGCGTCGGCGTCGTCGGGCAGGACGGGAGTCAGGTTCTGGCGCATGGCGGCGAAGTTGGGGTCGTCGCCGAGCGTCGAGCTGAGGAAGTCCGCGATCAGGGTGTTCATGAGTTCGAGTTCCTCCGGGGAATGGCGTCGGGCGGCCACGGTCAGTACGGCGTGCCGCAGCCGCAGGGTCCGGATCTGCACCGCGAGTGCCTCGGCGTGCGCGGTCGCGACGTCGGCGAGCGAGCGTTCCTGATCCAGCACCCTGCGTACCGTGGGCAGATCGATGCCGAGGGCACGCAATGTCCGGATCAGGTCGAGCCGCGCGACGGCCGTCCCGTCGTACCGGCGATGACCGGCAGCGGTACGACGAGACGGCAGCAGGCCCTGGTCGGAGTAGTACCGCACGGTCTTCACCGACAGCCGGGCCCGCCGCGCCAGCTCACCGATCGAAAGATCCATACCTGTACCCTCACACCTCCCCTCAGGGGAGATACAAGCCTAGTTGTGCGCGAACCGGGTCTTCGGGCGGGCGAAGGTGGTGGAGACGGCGGCGACGAGTGCGCAGGCGATGCCGATGGCGAACGGGACCCAGTAGGCGTCGGACGGGCCCCACACGTCGACCGCGTGGCCGGCGGCCGCATTGCCGGGGGCAACGCCGAGGAGGATGCCGGTGACGGTCCAGGTGATCGCTTCGGTTAGGCGTTCCGGCGGGACCCACTCCTCGACGCACGCCGTGACGGCGACCATGGTCGGGGCGATGGTCATGCCGCAGCAGAACAGGACCACGCCCAGGAGCAGCACGCTGTCGACCCAGGGGAGTGGGGCGAGCGTGATGGCGAGCAGGATCGTGCCGATCAGGAGGCGGCGTTCGACCGGCGCGCGCCAGTGCACCGAGCCGTACCAGAGACCCGCGAGCAGGCTTCCAAATGCCCAGACAGCCAGTACGACGCCGGACATGCTGGCCTGGCCCTTCAAGGTCGTGAACGCGACGGTGATGACTTCAGCGCCGCCCAGCGTCGCGCCGAGCCCGAGGCCGATCAGGCTGAGCAGGAGAATCGAGAGCCAGGGGAGCGGTGCCTGCTCGGCGCCGGTGGACTTCCCCCGGCCCGGCGGGTCGGATGCACGCAGTACGGCGAGCCAGAGGCCGCCGGCCAGGCCGAGCAGTCCCGCTGCGGCGAGAGCGGCGTACGGGCTCACCTGGGTAGCGAGCAGGGTGACCACGACCGGGCCGACGATGAAGACGACCTCGTCGCCGACGGCTTCCAGGGCGAACGCGGTCTGCAGGGCGCGGCCGCGGCCGAGCAGGTGGGTCCAGCGGGCGCGGACGAACGAGCCGACCTGCGGACGGGTGCCACCGGCAACGAACGAGAGCAGGTAGAGCACCCAGGTGGCGGTGTCGGCACGGACAGCAACCAGCAGAGCGGCGAGCGCGACGGTGCAGGCGACCGAGCCGATGATGATCAGCAGCCGCTGGCCGAACCGGTCGACCAGGCGGCCCTGGATCGGCCCAGTGAGCGCACCCGCGATGACGGCGACACCGGAGACCGCACCGGCCAGGCCGTAGGACCCGCTCTCCCGCGCGATCAGGATGACGATGCCGAGGCCGACCATCGAGATCGGCATACGCCCGAGGATCCCGGCGGTGAAGAACGCACTGGCACCGGGACGGCGCATGAGATGGGCATAGGGCTTGAGCATGGGACCGGGGACACCCTAACCGGTCCGGACCGCCAGGCCATCTCAATTACCGGCGCGGGCTCCGGCCTGCGCTCAGCCGGGCCGCCCGCGCGCGATTGTGATGGCCTGGCCGTCCGGGCTCTGGCCCCAACTGCGAAACTTGGAGCATGCCTGTGGATGCTTCGCCGTACGACGCGGTGCTGTTGCTGTCCTTCGGGGGGCCCGAGAAGCCGGATGACGTGTTGCCGTTCCTGCAGAACGTGACGCGCGGGCGCGGGATCCCGGACGAGCGGCTGAAGGAGGTCGGCGAGCACTACTACGCGTTCGGCGGCAAGAGCCCGATCAACGACCAGAACCGGGAGCTGCTGACGGCCCTGCGGGAGTCGTTCGACGAGATCGGGCTGGACCTGCCGATCTACTGGGGCAACCGGAACTGGGCGCCGTACCTGACCGACACGATGCGGCAGATGGCCGACGACGGGGTCCGCCGGGCGGTGGTGATCGTGACCGCGGCCTACCCGTCGTACTCGGGTTGCCGGCAGTACCGCGAGAACCTCGAGGACGCGGCGAAGCAGGTCCCGAACGCGCCGCGGGTCGACAAGCTACGGCACTACGCCAACCACCCCGGATTCGTCGGCTCGTTCGTGGAGTCGACCGCCGCGGCGCTGAGCAAGCTGCCGGACGGGTCGGCGATCGCGTACGTGACGCACTCCATCCCGACCGCGATGAACGACACCAGCGGCCCGGACGGGAACGGGTACGTCGACTGGCACCTGGACGTCGCGGCCGAGATCAACGCGGAGCTCGAGCGTCGTACCGGGCAGACCCGGCGGACCGACCTCGTCTACTGCTCGCGCTCGGGCCCGCCGCAGGTGCCGTGGCTGGAGCCGGACGTGAACGACCACCTCGAGGCGCTCGCGGCCGACGGTGTGCCGGGCGTGGCCGTCGTACCGATCGGGTTCGTCAGTGACCACATGGAGGTCATCTACGACCTCGACACCGAGGCCGCCCGGACCGCCGAGAAGCTGCGGCTGCCGATGGCCCGCGCCGCGACACCGGGTACCGACCGGCCGTTCGTCACCATGCTGCGCGACCTGGTCGTCGAGCGTGCCGCCGCCGAGCGGGGCGAGCAGCCGGCCCGGCCGTGCGTCGGCAAGCTCGGCCCGGCCTGGGACGACTGCCGCCACGACTGCTGCCCACCGCTTCGCCGTCCTACCTCTAAGGAAGCCGTATGACCGACCCGCAAGACCTGCTCAAGCTGGCCGTGGAGGTGGCGGAGGAGGCAGCGAGGCTGATCGTCGAGCGCCGCCGCGGCACGATCACGGTCGCCGACACCAAGAGCACCGTCACCGACGTCGTCACCGCGGTCGACCGGGAGTCCGAGGAGCTCATCCGGGCTCGAGTCCTGCAGGCCCGCCCGGACGACTCGTTCCTCGGCGAGGAGGGCGACGACGTGATCGGCACCAGCGGCGTCCGCTGGGTGGTCGACCCGATCGACGGCACCGTCAACTACCTCTACGACATCCCGGCGTACGCCGTCTCGATCGCGGTCGAGTACGACGGGGAGACGGTCGCCGGAGTGGTCGTCGACGCACCCAAGGGTGAGGTGTTCACCGCGACCAAGGGCGGCGGCGCCTTCCTCGACGGCAAGCCCATCCAGGTGTCGGGCTGTACCGAGCTGAGCACCGCTCTGGTCGGAACCGGATTCGGGTACGACGCCGACCGGCGGCAAGTCCAGGCCGAGGTCGTCCAGCAGCTGATCACCAAGGTTCGCGACATCCGCCGGATCGGTGTCGGCGCGCTCGACCTCTGCTACGTCGCCTGCGGCCGGCTGGACGCGGTCTACGAACGCGGACTGAATCCATGGGACTACGGCGCGGGCGCACTCATCGCGGCCGAGGCCGGAGCCACGATCGGCGGGCTGAACGGAGCCGTCGTCTCGCCGGAAATGTCGATCGCGGCCAGCCCGGCGCTGTTCGGGCCGTTCCACGATCTGATCGCCGCGGCGGACCCGCTGCGCGCGTAACTGTCGCTGGATGCTCGTTAGTGCGCAGGATCGCACATTAACGAGCATTCTGCTGTTCGGTCCTGACATTTGGGGCGACACGTTCGCCGAAAGGTGGACCCGGGCGCGCGCGAAGGGCCCTTCATAGGGCACAATCCCGTCCTCGGGAACGGTAGTTGCCGGTCCCGGCCTGGCTGTCAAGGGTTTCGGGGGACGAAAGATTCCGCAGACGGAATTTCTCGGCCGCTCTACCCGTTCAAGGGCTCAGCAGGCAACACCACGGGTACGAAGAGGGCAGGGAAACACCATGGCGACTGATTACGACGCCCCGCGCAAGACAGACGAGGACGCTTCCGAAGAGTCGATCGAGGAGCTGAAGACTCGCCGTCACGACAAGAACTCCGGCAAGGTCGACGAGGACGAAGCCGAGGCGGCCGAGAGCTTCGAGCTGCCCGGTGCCGACCTGAGCCACGAAGAGCTGGCGGTGCGGGTGCTCCCGCGCCAGGCCGACGAGTTCACCTGTTCGAGCTGCTTCCTGGTTCACCACCGCAGTCAGCTCGCGGAAACGAAGAACGGGCAGCTGATCTGCCGCGACTGCGCAGCCTGACACCAGCGCCCTCCTTCGGCTGAAACAACAGCGGGACCGCCTCCAGTACGGAGGCGGTCCCGCTGTTGCCGCTTTGGGGTCAGTCCTCGTCTTTGCCGATGCTCTTGACCAGACCGCCGCGTACGTCGTCCTGCTCGTAGCCGGGGGGTGCGTAGCCGGTCGACTTGAACCAGTACGCCGCCGCCCGCCGCTCGGCGAAGAGTTTGGCCGCGGCCGCGGCCGCTCCGCTCGCGACAGCCCAAGTGACCACTTCCGTGTAGCCGCCCTCGCCGTTCTTCGGCGGCTTCCCGCCCGAACCGAGCTTCCACGCCGTACTCACGGCCTTGTTCGCGACCAGGCCCACGACGAGCGTGAACGCGGCCACCACGAGTTTCCAGCCGATCTTCGCTCCGACCACAGCAGCCTCCTAACGGCTCTCCCCGATAGTCAGGATCTTGCCACGCTGTTCCCGCTCAGCGCCGCTGCCAACCGCTCCGGCGCCCGCGTGGCGATCACCCAGTACGGCGCCGGGTCGCGTGGGTCGGTGATCTCGACCCGCACCGCGCCACGCACGTAGCTCCGCAACAGCAGGTACGCCTTCGGGTCGCAGTCCCGCCCGAACGCGTGCCGCGCGTCGTCGCCGGTCAGCGCTTCGACCTCGCCGAGGTACGCGCGTTCGATCAACGCTCGGCCGGCCCGGAACCGCTCCGCGTCCACCTCGACCCGCGCACCGCCGTACTGGATGAAGAAGGTGAGCAGCAGCACGAGGGCGACGCCGGCGACCAGGGTTCCGGCGAGGGTGCCCGCAGGTACGGCGGTGATGACAAAGAGCGTGACGACAGCGGCGGCGGCGATGATCCACCAGGACACCGGCACGCTCAGACGTTCGCGGTAAGCACCCACAGGACCAGCCTGGCACGCGCACTGTCGGAGCGCGTCGGTAGGGTCGCCTCTCGTGACCGAGGTTCTGATCCAGCGACTCGACCCCGACCTGCCCATGCCGTCGTACGCGCATCCCGGCGATGCCGGCGCGGATCTGGTGGCGGCCAGTGACATCACCCTGAAGCCGGGGGAGCGCGGCCTCGTCGGCACCGGGATCGCGATCGCGCTGCAGGATGGGTTCGCCGCTTTCGTGCATCCCCGTTCCGGGCTGGCGGCCAAGCATGGGGTGTCGATCGTGAACGCGCCGGGCACTGTTGACGCCGGGTACCGGGGTGAGATCAAGGTCTGCCTGATCAACCTGGACCCGCACGCCGAGGTGACCCTCAAGCGTGGCGACCGGATAGCGCAGCTGGTGATCCAGCGGGTGGAGAAGGCCCGGTTCGTTGAGGTGACGACGCTGCCGGGTTCGGCCCGCGGTGACGGGGGGTACGGCTCGACCGGCGGCTTTGGTGGTGTGACACGCTGAGCACATGCGCGACACGCTGACCAGTGGACCCGTTGACCTGACGGATGCGCGAGACTGTGTCGGCCTTCGGGCGGCTGTGTGAACCGAACCGGGCTGTGCGAATTGAACAGAAGAGGGCAAGAGCAGTGATCTTCCGCCGCAAGGCCAAGAACGAGGACCTCGACACGACCGAGGCGACCGTGACCGAGGCCGTCGAAGCCGAAGCTGGTACGCCGGAGCCGCGCGCTGAAGGCCCGTTCGACTCCAGCGAGGTGGACGCCAAGGACCTGGAGGCGGAGGACCGCATCGACCTCGGTGCCCTGGTGGTGACCGGTCTGCCGGGCATGCAGTTGCAGCTGCAGGTCGACGAGCAGTCGGGCCAGGTGCAGGCGATCCTGCTGGTGCTGGAGGAGCAGGAGGCCGCGCTCGAGCTGCGCGCGTTCGCCGCGCCCAAGAAGAGTGGCATCTGGGACGAGGTACGGCGCGAGATCGCTGCCGAGGCCAGCCGGATGGGCGGGACGGCGACCGAGACCGACGGACCTTTCGGCGTCGAGCTGGTGCTCGTCGTACCGGTCGAAGGTCCGGACGGCCAGATCTTCAGCCAGACCTCCCGCGTGATCGGCGTGGACGGCCCCCGCTGGCTGCTCCGGGCCACTGTGCTCGGCCGGGCCGCCGTCGAGCCGGAGGCGGCGCTGCCGATGGAGGAGACGCTGCGGAAGGTCATCGTGGTCCGCGGTGACGAGCCGATGGCGCCGCGTGAGTCGCTGCCGCTGCGGCTGCCGCCGAACGCTCAGCTCGCTGCCGAAGACCAGGCGTGACGGACTACACTCGAAGCCATGGGTAGTGACAAACCCGCGGGCCTGTTACGGCGCGCCTTCCGCGGGCTGGCCGGCGACCGCGACCAGCAAGACGCCGAGGTCCTGCAGGACTTCGCGCAGGACTGCGGCGCGCGGTCCATCACCGGCTGCCACGACCGTGAAATGGTCACGCTGTACGGCACGCTACGCACCATCACATTCAGTCCGCGCGGCGGCGTACCCGCCCTGGAGGGTGAGTTGTACGACGGCACCGGAACGGTCAAGCTGATCTGGCTCGGCCGGCGCAAGATCGCCGGGATCCACCCCGGCTCCGAACTGATCGCCTCCGGGCGGATCGGTGTCGTGGACGGCGACCGGGTGATGTTCAACCCGCGCTACGAACTCCGCCCGACGGCCGCGCATGGCTGAGCCGCGGCGCGACCCTTCTGTTCAGGACGACGAGCAGGCCGAGCACGGTCTGCGCAAGCAACTCGACGAGCACCTGGACGAGCAGCTCGTGGAGATGCTGCGGCCCGAGGTGGAGGCCGCGGAGTCGGTTCTCACCGGTGACGAGGAAAAGAAGAAGCCCGAGCGCCCGGCGACGACGGACAAGGACTTCTTCCACGCGCTCGGCGGTTGGGGCGCGCTGCTCGACATCGGCCTGCCGTGGATCGCGTTCCTGATCGTCTACGCGGCCAGCGACCACAACCTGCGGCTCGCGCTGATCGTCGCGATCGCCTGTGGCGCGGCGGTCGCCGTACTGCGGCTGCTACGCAAGCAGCCTTTGCGGAACGTCGCCGGCGGTTTCGTCGGCGTCCTCATTTCCGCCTGGGTCGCCAACCGCACCGGCGACGCCAAGGACGTCTACCTGCCCGGCTTCTTCACGAACCTCGGCTACTTCGTGCTGTACTTCCTGACCGTGCTGATCCGCTGGCCGCTGTTCGGCGTCCTGTACGGCGTGATCACGCAGACCGGGACGGCGTGGCGCAAGGACCCGGCGATGCTCAGGGGATTCACCCGGGCGACGCTGGTGTTCGCGGGGCTCTTCGCGTTCCGGCTGCTCGTCCAGGTGCCGCTGTACTTCGCCGACATGCTGAACGCCCTCGGTATCGCGAAGATCGGGATGGGCCTTCCGCTGTACGCGCTCGCGCTCTGGCTCGCATACGCCGTACTGCGGGGATCGCTGCCGGCGGAGAAGTGGGACGAGGCGCGTGACCACGTGACCCACTTGCTCCGCGGCAACAAGAAGTAGGTCGTCACTCCACCTTGTGGTGGTGCCCCGGGGAGAGCATGGCTTCAAGGCTCTCCTCGGTCTCGTCCGCGGCGACGAAGAGCAGTTCGTCGCCGAGCTCGAGCGTGCCCTCCGGGTCGGGCCGCAGCACGCGGCCCTCGCGCAGGATCACCACCAGCGCGGTGTCCAGCGGCCAGTCGACGTCGCCGACCCGCATCCCGATCATCGGGGAGTCCTCGGGCAGGGTCAGCTCGACCAGGTTCGCGTCGCCCTGACGGAAGGTGAACAGCCGGACCAGGTCGCCGACCGACACCGCCTCCTCGACCAGCGCGGACATGATCCGCGGCGTCGAGACGGAGACGTCCACGCCCCAGGCCTCGTTGAACATCCATTCGTTGCGCGGATGGTTGACGCGGGCAACGGTCCGCGGAACGCCGAACTCGGTCTTGGCCAGCAGCGAGACGACCAGGTTGACCTTGTCGTCGCCAGTACTGGCGATCGCGACCTGGCAACGCTGCAACGCGGCCTCCTCCAGCGAGGACAGCTCGCAGGCGTCGGCCAGCAGCCACTCCGCCCGCGGCACCGACTCGGCCTTGATCGCGCGCGGATCGCGGTCGATCAGCAGCACCTCGTGCCCGTTCTCCAGCAGCTCGGCGGCGATCGAACGGCCGACGTTGCCGGCCCCGGCGATGGCTACCCGCATCACAGCTCCTCAGGCTTGTGGCCGAGTTGGGACTCGATCGCGGCGACGTCCTTCTCCAGCATCACGACGTGGACCAGGTCGCCCTCCTGGATGACCGTGTCGGCCCGGGGCAGCAGTCCTTCGCCGAGCCGGGTCAGGAACGCGACCCGCGCACCGGTGGCCTTCTCGATGTCGAACGCGGCCCGGCCGACCCAGTCGGAGTGGACGTGCACCTCGGCCAGCCGGACGGTCCCGGACGGGTCGCGCCACTCCGGCTCGGAGCCTTCGGGCAGCAGCCGGCGCATCATCTGGTCGACGGTCCAGCGCACGGTGCCGACGGTGGGGATGCCGAGCCGCTGGTAGACCTCGGCGCGGCCGGGGTCGTAGATCCGGGCCACCACGTTGCCGACGCCGAACGTCTCCCGGGCCACCCGGGCCGCGAGGATGTTCGAGTTGTCACCGTTGGAGACGGCGGCGAACGCCTCGGCCTCCTCGATGCCGGCCTCGATCAGGATCTCCCGATCGAAACCCATGCCGGTGATGGTCCGCCCGGTGTAGTTCGGGCTCAGCCGGCGGAACGAGTCGGCGGACTGGTCGATGATCGCGACCGTGTGGCCCCGCTTCTCGAGGGTCCTCGCGAGCGTCGACCCGACGCGGCCGCAGCCCATGATGACGACGTGCACTCGCTGATCACTCCTTGCCCCGTCAGGGGCCGATGGCTCGGTCTAGGCAGGTCAGACGCTACACCGACCCAGGCCTGCCTCTAACATCACCGGTGTGACTCCCGCTCTAGGCGATATCGGCAAACGGCTGCTGCTCGGCCGCAAACTGCGCAGCACCCAACTCGGCGAGACGCTGCTGCCGAAGCGAATCGCCCTCCCGGTGTTCGCCAGCGACGCGCTGTCGTCGGTCGCTTACGCACCGGACGAGATCTTCCTGACCCTGTCGATCGCCGGCCTGGCCGCGCTCACGATCTCCTGGAAGATCTCACTGGCCGTCGCCTTCGTGCTGGTCGTGGTGGTGCTGTCCTACCGGCAGAACGTGCACGCGTACCCGTCCGGCGGCGGTGACTACGAGGTTGCCACCGTCAACCTCGGCCCGACCGCGGGTCTGACCGTGGCCAGCGCGCTGCTGGTCGACTACGTGCTCACCGTCGCGGTGTCGATCTCGTCCGCCGCCCAGTACGCCGCCTCCGCCATACCGGCGCTGGAAGGGCACCAGGCGACCGCTGCGGTCATCGCGGTGTTGTTCCTCACAACGATGAACCTGCGCGGGGTCCGCGAATCCGGCGCGGCGTTCGCGATTCCGACGTACATCTTCATGATCACGATTCTGGGGATGGCCGCCTGGGGCTTCGGGCGGATGGTGTTCGGTCACCTGCCGGACGCGTCCAGCGCGAACCTGGGCATCGCTGCCGAGAACCAGTTCGCGCACGGTGCGAGCGGGCTGGCGATGGGGTTCCTGATCCTGCGGGCGTTCTCGTCCGGCTGTGCGGCACTGACCGGTGTCGAGGCGATCAGCAACGGCGTACCGGCGTTCAAGAAGCCGAAGAGCAAGAACGCCGCGACCACGTTGGCACTGCTCGGCAGCATCTCGATCCTGATGGTCGTGAGCGTGGTGGCGCTGGCCAACGTGATGAAGGTCCGGTTCGCCGAAGATCCGGCCACGCAACTGCTGCGTGACGGTGTGCCGGTCGGGGAGGGGTTCCACCAGGATCCGGTCATCGGTCAGCTGGCCAAGGGCATCTTCGACCACTTCTCACCCGGCTTCTACCTGGTCGCGGCCGCGACCGGCGTCATTCTGGTGCTGGCCGCGAACACCGCCTTCAACGGCTTCCCGGTGCTCGGCTCGATCCTGGCCCGCGACGGCTTCCTGCCGCGCCAGTTGCACACCCGCGGCGACCGGCTCGCGTTCAGCAACGGCATCATCATCCTGGCCCTGTTCGCGATCGTCCTGATCGTTGCCTTCGACGCCGAAGTCACCCGGCTGATCCAGCTCTACATCGTCGGTGTGTTCGTCTCCTTCACGGTCAGCCAGACCGGGATGGTCCGGCACTGGACCCGGCTGCTGAAGACCGAGCAGGACCCAGCCAAACGGGCCCAGATGAAGCGGTCCCGGGTGATCAACACGATCGGCCTGAGCCTGACCGGAGTGGTGCTGGTGATCGTGCTGATCACCAAGTTCCTGCTCGGCGCGTATATCGCGATCATCGCGATGGCAGTGCTGTTCATGCTGATGAAGGGCATCCGGCGGCACTACGACACGGTCGGCAAGCAGATGGCGGCCGAAGGCGACGAGACGCTGATGCTGCCGTCGCGGGTGCACTCGATCGTGCTGGTGTCCAAGCTGCACAAGCCGACGCTGCGGGCGCTGGCCTTCGCCAAGGCGGCCCGGCCGTACACGCTCGAGGCGGTCACGGTGGACGTCGACCGGGACGAGTCGGAGGCGCTCCAGGCCGAGTGGGACAGCCGGAACATCCCGGTCCCGCTCAAGCGGCTGGCCTCGCCGTACCGGGAGATCACCCGGCCGATCCTGCAGTATGTGCGGGACATCCGGCGGCAGTCGCCGCGGGACGTGGTGATGGTTTACATCCCGGAGTACGTCGTCGGTCACTGGTGGGAGCACATCCTGCACAACCAGAGCGCGCTGCGGCTCAAGGGGCGGCTCTTGTTCACACCTGGTGTCATGGTTACGTCCGTTCCGTACCAGCTGATCTCGTCGCAGGTGGCGGAGGAGCGGCAGGACCGTGAGGAGCGGGTGGCAGGCCAGGTACGGCGTGGTGCCCGCAAGGCGTCAGGAGATCGGTGACAGGCGACGACATCGTCGGGACAGTTGTTGAGCTGGAAGTTGGACCAGTAGCACACGGGGGACACTGTGTGGCCCGGCATGAGGGTCAGGTGGTCTTCGTCCGGCATGCGTTGCCGGGTGAACTGGTGCACGCTCGCGTCACCGAACAGAACGCGAAGTACCTGCGGGCCGACGCTGTCCAGGTGCTGACACCGTCACCGCAGCGGATCGAACCGCCCTGCCCGTACGCCGGACCAGGGCTCTGCGGCGGCTGCGACTTCCAGCACGCCAACATCGTCGAGCAGCGGCGGCTGAAGGCGACCGTGGTGTCGGACACGCTCCGGCGGATCGGTGGGATCGAGCGGACCGTGGTGATGGAGTCGCCCGGTGACGACGGTCTGGGGTGGCGCACGCGGATGCGCTACAACGTGGTCGACGGCCGGCCTGGGATGTTCGCTCACCGCTCCCACGAGCTGATCCCGGTTGACCGATGTCTGATCGCGCACCCGGCTACGCCGCACGTGCTGGACAAGCGGTGGCCTGGTGTGTCGTCGGTGCAGACTGTGGTGTCGTCAGAGGGCAAGACCGCCGTTCTGACGGATGAGGACCCTGCTGGGCGCGTGGTGGAGGTCGTGCGGGGTCGGCGGTTCCGGGTGGAGGCTGGTGGGTTCTGGCAGGTGCACCCGGCTGCTCCGTCGATGCTGGTGGATGCAGTACTGCATGGGCTGGAGCCTGCGGCGGGGGAGACCGCGCTGGACTTGTACTCCGGTGTGGGCTTGTTTGCGGCGTTCCTGGCTGAGGTGGGGTGCGCCGTACTGGCTGTGGAGGGCGACAAGGACGCCGTACGCAACGCGCGGCGGAATCTGCACGACCTGCCGGACGTGACGCTGGAGACCGGTGACGTGGACCGGGTGCTGAACCTGGCTGCTGGGCAGGGGCTGGAGCACGTGGATCTGGTGGTGCTGGATCCGCCGCGCACGGGTGCTGGGAAGGACGTCGTACGGCGGATTGCGGCGCTGACACCGCGGCGAGTCGCCTATGTGGCGTGTGACCCGGCGGCGCTGGCGCGGGACCTGAAGACGTTCGGCCGGCTCGGCTACGGGATCGCGTCGCTGCGGGCTTTCGATCTGTTCGGGATGACCCACCACATCGAGTGCGTGGCCATTCTCGAGCCTGTGGACAGTGAACTGGTGGCTACCGGAGGCCTCGGGTAGCGTTCTGGCTCGGATTCCAAATGCGCTGGAGACCTGATGCCGCTGGTTGACCTGGACGACCCGGAGGAGTTGCGCGCCCGCTGGAGCGCACTCGCCGCGGTCGCCCATGCCACCGGCTTCGACCGGCGGTGGTACGCCGACGCCGACGGGTACTACCACCAGGACGAGACCGGGTCGATCCTGCGGATGATCCGGCTCGACGACGGCCGGGCGGTGCTGTACGGGTTCCACACGCAGCACAGCCGGACAGCGGGGGCGGACCTGCTCGCCGGCTCGCCGGACTGGATCGGCCAGCCGGAGGTCCGGGCGCTCATCGCCGCGGGCGAGCTCGGTTTCGTGTACGGCGCCTTCAACGGCACGTGGGCACGGGCGTCGTACCCGGGCGACCCCTGGCAGCCGCTGGACGACGGATTCGCGCCGATCGGGCAGTGGATCACGTCGGACGCCGAAGCCGCGGCGGAGATGATCGAGTGGGTGGCCGAATGGGCCGACTACCTCGGTGGGCTGGACGAGCTGCAGTCCTGCGGGGTGTCTCTGATCAGGACGGCTGCGTCGGGCGGGATCACGGCGGAGGCGCTGGGGGAGTTCTTCGACCGGTTCGGGATCGATCCGCGGTCGCCGGTGCAGCCCGATCTGCCCGCCGGGGTGGCCGCGGCGCAGGATTTCATTGCGGCTGCGGCAAATTTTGCCGAAGACCCTGACACGGCCGAGGTCTCGGTCGTTGAGGATGTCGTGATCGGAACCCCCGCAGGCCCGCCGGCGGACGAGGAAGAGGAATCCTTCGTCGTCCCGCCCGGCATCAGCCCGTTCACCGGCCAGCCCATCGACGAGCCGGCCGCACCTCCGCCTGTGCCTGCGCCTGTGGTCACGTCGTACGAGCAGACGCTGTATCGCCCGGCGGCGCGGGGCGACGAGTACGGCGTCGTCGACAAGAAACAGGGCTGGCTCAGACGCCGCAAGCGCGACGAGGTCGCCGACGAGCCTCAGGCGCCGACGGGCTCCGAGGGTGGTCCACCGCCGGGGACCTACCTTCCGGGGGGTCTTTCTGGTGGCGACGGCCTGCCGGTCCAGCCGGTCCAGCCGTCGTACGGGGAGAGCCTGCCCGTTCCGCCGCCGTACGGCGATGGCCTGCCGTCGTCGGAGCCGCCGCGGGTCGGCGGAGGGGTGCACGAGGGCGATGACTTCTACGAAAGCCTCTTCGCCGACGCACCGTCTGCCGCCTATCAGCCTGCCGCGGTCGAGGAAGAGGAAACCGCCGACCGCCCGGCGTGGTCCGACGAGGACGCCACCAGCGAATACAACCCCTTCGCCGAAGACGACACCTCCGCACCCGAGGCGGTCCACGAACCCGTCCGCGAACCCGAGGCTCGCGAGGTCGTCGGGGGCGCCTGGATCAATGGCGAATGGGTAGAAGATGCCGCCTCCTACCTGGCCGAACATCCCGCACCACCCGAAGACGACGACGCCCCTACCGCCGAGATAGCCGTCGTACCCGCGGAAGAGGAGCCTGCCTCCTTCACTGGCCCATCGCCGTTCGCGCCCGTGACCCCGGCGGACGACTCCGGGCATCCAGACGAGCCCGCAGCTCACCACCCCGAGCCCGGGGTCGCTCGCACCGAGCCCGCCGACTACACCGCGCCTGCCGACTACACCGTCGAGCCTGCAGCGACACCTCGTGAGCCGGCCGGGGCGCAGGTCGAGGCTGATGACGATGTGACGGCGGAGATCGCGGTGGTGCCGGCTGATGGTTCGGATGAGGCATCGCCCGCCGGTCCGCACGATGCTCCGGCGGCTAAAGCTCAGGTTGAGCCTCACCCTGAGCCCGAGCCCTGGCCGCAGCCTCAACCGCGCCCCGAGCCGTGGCCCCAGCCCGAGCCTCGTCCGGCCCCCTGGCCCCAGCCCGGGCCCGAGCCCGGCCCAGACCCCACGCCGTACCCGCAGCCAGAGCCCCGGCCGGACCCCACGCCGTACCCCCAGCCCGGACCCGCTCCCCAGCCAGAGCCCAGGCCGGGCCCCACGCCGTACCCGCAGCCCGGGCCCACGCCTCGACCTCACCCAGACCCTGCCCGGCCTCAGCCTGAGCCCGACCCTGGGCCCTGGCCCGAACCAGAGCCCACACCGGAACCAACTCCGGAGCCGACGCCTCAACCGGAGCCTGAACCAATCCCGCTCCCGGAGCCCGAGCCAACCCCCTGGCCTGAGCCGGAACCTTCCCCGCAACCGGACCCCATGCCCCGCCCCGACCCGATGGTCCAAACGGAGCACGAGTCCGTCGCGGAACCCGAGCCGGAGGCGACGCTCGGCGAGGATCCGAGGCTGACTGCCGAGCTGGAGTACGAGGAATGGCTCAGCCAGCCGGAGCGCCCGTCCGACGCGGGGACCGGTCCCGAGGCTGCGCAGGTGCTCGACGACGACGAGATTCCGACCGGCGTGATCCCCGTCGTGGACGACGAGTGGACACCAGAAGCCGAACCGGGCCCCGATATCTCGACTCCGGCAGCTGGGCACACCTCTCCCGACGCTCAGCATCCCGCAACGGACACCCGGCAATCGGCCGGTGCCGAGCCGCGGGCCGAGGCTGCTGCCCACGCGCAGTACGACGCGGAGGACGCCGACTGGCTCGATGAGCGGTACACGCCAGCCGAAGGTGGTCGCGAGGAGCTGGCTTGGGTTGACGAGGCGCCGACGACTTCGATCCCGGTGTTGCGGGCCGAGCCGTCCGATCGGCCTGACGGTGCTGCGTCAACCGAGTTCGACGGCGCGGGTCCCGTGCGGCTTGTGGTGCCTGCCAGTTCGTCGGGGATGTCTATTCCTGGCTTGGGGTTGGTGGGGGCCGATGGGCCTCGGATCGAGCCGGTGCCGGGGTCTATCGAGGAGGCCATGCGGGCTGAGGTGGAGCGGCCTCGGCCTCGGCCGCAGGAGTCGGAGGCGTTCAAGGCGCTGCATGCGTGGTGCCGGGCGCGGACTGCGATTGTGCCGTCCGGGTTCACCATCCAGGTGCAGGTGCTCGACCCGGCCGCTCCGTCGTACCGGTTCGATCTCGAGCCGCCCGAGGTGGACGACCCGGAGTTCGCCGCGGACAAGGTGAGTGGGCTGCTGGGCGATCTCTGGCTGACCGAGGCGGAGAGTGAGCAGGGCGGTTGGCTGTTCGCGCGCGTCGACGCAGCCGGGCGGACCCTGCGGATCGACCGGTGGTACGACCAGGTCCCCGACTGGTGGGACAACCCGGTGGAGCCGCGTCTCGACGTACATGGGCTGGTGCGGCGGCTGAACGGTCGCGGTCCTGAGTGGCAACCGTCGTACCTGGAGAGGCTGTACACCACCGCGAGATAGCGTGGGCCGCATGCTTCTCAGGATCTTCACCGAACCCCAGCAAGGTGCCTCGTACGACGACCTGCTCGCCGTCGCCCGGAAGACCGAGGAGAACGGCTTCGACGCGTTCTTCCGGTCGGACCACTACCTCGTCATGGGCCCGAACGACGGCCTCCCCGGCCCGACCGACTCCTGGATCACCCTGGCCGGCCTGGCCCGCGAGACCAAGCGGATCAAGCTCGGGACGCTGGTGAGCTCGGCGACGTTCCGCAATCCCGGCGTACTCGCGATCAGCGTCGCCCAGGTGGACCAGATGAGCGGCGGCCGGGCGGAGCTCGGGCTGGGTGCGGGCTGGTTCGAGGCGGAGCACAAGGCGTACGGGCTGGAGTTCCCGGACACGCCGGGGCGGTTCGACCTGCTGACCGAGCAGCTCGAGCTGATCACCGGGCTGTGGGACACGCCGGTGGGGGAGAAGTACAACTTCGACGGCGAGCACTACCAGATCAGCGACTCGCCGGCCCTGCCAAAGCCGGTCCAGCAGCCGCATCCGCCGATCATCGTCGGTGGTGCGGGCAAGAAGCGGACGCCGGAGCTGGCGGCGAAGCACGCGGCCGAGTTCAACGCCGGCTTCCGCTCGGTCGAGGTGACCGAAACCCTCTTCAAGCGCGTCCAGGCAGCCTGCGACGCGATCGGCCGCGACCCGAAGACGCTGGCCCTGTCCACCGCCCACACCGTCGTGGTCGGCAAGGACGACGCCGAGGTCAAGCAACGCGCCGCCGCCATCGGCCGCGACGTCGAAGACCTCAAGCAAAACTCCATCGCCGGCACCCCCGCCGAGGTCGTCGACCGCCTAGGCCAATTCGCCACCATCGGCTCCACCCGCCAATACGTCCAAATCATGGACCTCCAAGACCTCAACCACCTCGACCTGATCGCCGCCGAAGTCCTCCCACAGGTCTCCTGAGCAGCTTCGCTCGCCAACTCGGAACACCGAGCGAGAAATTCCGGCTTAGACCTCGTAAGTCGGAATATCTCCAGCGCTGTTCCGACTTGGCCGGGTGGCTGGGGAGTTGTCCACAGGTTCGGAGTTGGGGTGCTGAGGTGGCTCGATGTCGTGTATCTTGATGTCGAGAGAGTTTGGGGCGGGTTAGGGGAACCTGACCTCGCGGCCGGGCGGTGGGCTCGGCAGGATGGGCACAGCGAACAGGACCGGATAGAGGAGCAGGCTGATGGCCAGCGTCGACAGCTTCGGTGCCAAGGGGGCACTCGAGGTCAACGGACAGTCGTACGAGATCTTCAGGTTGGCGGGTATCGAGGGCGCGGACACGCTGCCGTACTCGCTCAAGGTGCTGCTGGAGAACCTGCTGCGCACCGAGGACGGCGCGAACATCACCGCCGAGCACATCAGCAAGCTCGGCAACTGGGACCAGAACGCCGCGCCCGACACCGAGATCCAGTTCACCCCGGCCCGGGTGATCATGCAGGACTTCACCGGCGTGCCGTGTGTCGTCGACCTGGCCACCATGCGCGAGGCGGTCGGTGAGCTGGGCGGCGATCCGACCAAGATCAACCCGCTGGCGCCGGCCGAGCTGGTCATCGACCACTCCGTCATCATCGACGTGTTCGGGCGGCAGGACGCCTTCGAGCGCAACGTCGAGCTGGAGTACGAGCGCAACCGCGAGCGCTACCAGTTCCTTCGCTGGGGCCAGACCGCGTTCGACGAGTTCAAGGTCGTCCCGCCCGGCACCGGCATCGTCCACCAGGTCAACATCGAGCACCTCGCCCGTACGGTGATGGTCCGCAACGGCCAGGCCTACCCGGACACCTGTGTCGGCACCGACTCGCACACCACGATGGTGAACGGTCTCGGCGTGCTCGGCTGGGGTGTCGGCGGGATCGAGGCCGAGGCAGCCATGCTCGGCCAGCCGGTGTCGATGCTGATCCCGAAGGTGGTCGGCTTCAAGCTGACCGGTTCCGTCCCGGCCGGCGCCACCGCGACCGACGTCGTACTGACCATCACCCAGATGCTGCGCAAGCACGGCGTGGTCGGGAAGTTCGTCGAGTTCTACGGCGACGGCGTCGCGGCGGTGCCGCTGGCGAACCGGGCCACCATCGGCAACATGAGCCCGGAGTTCGGCTCGACCTGTGCGATCTTCCCGATCGACGACGTCACGCTGGAGTACCTGCGGCTGACCGGCCGCTCGGACGACGAGGTCGCCCTGGTCGAGGCGTACGCGAAGGAGCAGGGCCTCTGGCACAACCCGGACGTCGAGCCGCGCTTCTCGGAGTACCTGGAGCTTGATCTGTCGACGGTCGTCCCGTCGATCGCCGGCCCGAAGCGGCCGCAGGACAGGGTCGCGCTGAGCGAGGCCAAGGAAGGCTTCCGCGGTGCGCTGGTCGACTACGCGACCGAGGAGCTGGAGGTCGACCCGTCGGAGCTCGGTAGCTTCCCGGCCAGCGACGCGCCCAACGGTCACGGCAACGTCGACGACGAGCCGCACGTGCCGCACGGCAGCGGCAACGGCCGGCCGTCGAAGAAGACCAAGATCAGCCTGGACGGTCAGGAGATCGAGCTCGACCACGGCCACGTGGTGATCGCGAGCATCACCTCCTGCACCAACACCTCGAACCCGTCGGTGATGCTGGCCGCCGCGCTGCTGGCGAAGAACGCCGTCGACAAGGGCCTGTCGAGCAAGCCCTGGGTGAAGACGTCGCTCGCGCCGGGCTCGAAGGTGGTCACCGACTACTACGAGAAGGCCGGCGTCACGCCGTACCTGGAGAAGCTCGGGTTCCACCTCGTCGGCTACGGCTGCACCACCTGCATCGGCAACTCCGGCCCGCTGCCGGAGGCGGTCTCGGCCGGAGTGCAGGAGGCCGACCTGGCCGTCGTGTCGGTGCTCTCCGGCAACCGGAACTTCGAGGGCCGGATCAACCCGGACGTCAAGATGAATTACCTGGCGAGCCCGCCGCTGGTGATCGCCTACGCGCTGGCCGGGACGATGGACTTCGACTTCGAGACCGATGCCCTGGGCAAGGACACCGACGGGAACGACGTGTTCCTGAAGGACATCTGGCCGGCCGCGGACGAGGTCGAGAAGGTGATCGCCTCCTCGATCAACAAGGAGATGTTCACCAAGGACTACGCCGACGTGTTCGCCGGCGACGAGCGGTGGCAGTCGCTGCCGACCCCGGAGGGCAAGACCTTCGCCTGGGACGCCGACTCGACGTACGTGCGTAAGCCTCCGTACTTCGACGGGATGGCGAAGGAGCCGGCGCCGGTCACCGACATCGCCGGGGCCCGCGTGCTGGCCAAGCTGGGCGACTCGGTCACCACCGACCACATCTCCCCGGCCGGTTCGATCAAGGCCGACAGCCCGGCCGGCAAGTACCTGGCCGAGCACGGCGTGGAGCGCAAGGACTTCAACTCGTACGGGTCGCGCCGCGGCAACCACGAGGTGATGATCCGCGGCACCTTCGCGAACATCCGGCTGCGCAACCAGATCGCCCCCGGCACCGAGGGCGGTTTCACCCGCGACTTCACCAAGGACGACGCACCGGTCACCACCATCTACGACGCCGCGCAGGCGTACGCCGAGACCGGTACGCCGCTGGTGATCCTGGCCGGCAAGGAGTACGGCTCGGGTTCGTCGCGTGACTGGGCCGCCAAGGGTACGGCGCTGCTCGGGGCGAAGGCGGTCATCACCGAGTCCTTCGAGCGGATCCACCGGTCGAACCTGATCGGTATGGGTGTGCTGCCCCTGCAGTACCCGGAGGGTGAGAACGCCGAGTCGCTCGGGCTGACCGGCGAGGAGACCTTCGACATCACCGGTGTGACCGCGCTGAACGACGGCACCATCCCGCGGACCGTCCACGTGACGGTGACGGCCACCGACGGATCGGTCAAGGAGTTCGACGCGGTGGTCCGGATCGACACCCCAGGTGAGGCCGACTACTACCGCAACGGCGGCATCCTGCAGTACGTGCTCCGCTCGCTGATCGCGAGCTGACAAGACGCCCTAGAGAAGGCGCCGTCCAGCCCGGACGGCGCCTTCTACTTTTCCTGAGGCTTGTGCCGCTCGGTTCCCGGTGACTGTCCGGGCGCGGTGGAGACGTCAGGTGGGGACGGAGGCGCCTGCACGGAGGTGAAGGGCGCCTGACCGCCGAAGACCTTCTGCGGAGTCAGCTCCCGGCTGACGGTGCGCGCCTCCTGCCCGGCCAGGTACGACGCCGATCTGCTCAGCAGCCTCGCCGTGTCGCGACCGACGGCATAACCGAAGTCCGGCGCGTCCTCGAAGCCGGGCCTCGGCCAACCCGAGTCCAGTCGGCCCCACTCGATGTCCGCCCGCTTGGACACCTCCGTGAACAGGTGCGGCTCGCTCGCGAGTTTCGCCATCAGCGCGGGGCCGTGTTCGCGAGCCACCATGGCAAACGCGAGGTCCCACCGTCGAGATTTGGGGTGATTGAGCAACGAGTCGAACACCTCGCCGCGGCTTTGCGTGCTCGCGGCAGCAAGACCGTCGACCAACCCACGCGCGGCCTCGGCCCCTGCCGTCGTGCGAGGCGTCCGGCCGCCCCGGAGCCTGTCCGGCGCCTCGGTGGAGTACACGTGCGCCATACCGTTGTCGGCCAGGACGGCTTCGGTGATCTCGTAGGTTCGCCGCCAGGCCAGCGCGTCGTCGAGACTGCGTGTCGCGGGTGGCAGCGCGGCGTCGAGCAGCTCGCCCGTTCGTGACGATTCGTTGTCGCTCGCTTGTCGCAGGGCCTCGTAGACCACGTTGTACGCCGCGTCGCGGGCGGCGAGGCCGTACCACCGCGGAGCCTGCGTCCGCATCAGTGCACCGATCACCCGCCTGCTGGTGCAGGTGGATGGTGCCGTCGACGTCGGATCGGCTGCGCGTCAAGCCGGACAGCAGGCCGATGTCTCCGTTCCAGTGCCCGGACTCGGTCGCGCCGACCTGGCGGTACGCCGACTCGATCAGCCCGGCGACGAGCCTGTACTCATCCGACGAACGGTCCAAGACAGCCATCCGCGGATCGTATTGTGTCGGTGGTCCAGGCTTTACTGAAGGCATGGCCAAGTACAAGGAGTCGGGGGAGCGGGAGCATCCGCGCGAGATCGTCCTCGGATCCTGCGCCAAGCACGGTGAGGACGCGGTGATCGACTTTGCCATCGCCGTGCTGACGGGGGACGTGACGGCGAAGGAGGCGTTCACCACCGAGTTGGACAGGCTGAAGTGGCTGACGGGGCCGACGGCCGGTGGGTGGGCGAAACTCGACCCGGTCAACTTCTACTGGGCACGGGTCTGGGCTGCCCGGACCTTCCTCTATGTCTGGCGTGACGACGCGGTCGACGCTCTGATGACGGCCGCCGGCGACCCGGCCTGGCGAGTGCGTGAACACGTTGCCCGCGTCACCGCCCAGCGCGAGCTCGGCCAACTCGCAGACGCGCTGGTCCCCGACCTCGGGCACGAGCTCCCCAGAGTTCGTGCCACCGCGGCCCGAGCCCTGGGTGCAGCAGGCGAAGCCGAGCATGCCGAAGCTCTCCAGGCGGTGGCTGACGACCCCGATCTCACGGTTCGCGTGGCGGCCGAGAAGGCCCTGGCCCGCTTGGAGAAGCGGTTGGATCGCATCTTCGACTGATATTCATGTCATCCAGTGGCCATCCGGCCGTCAGCATCCGCACATTATTGACGGGGACGGTCAGCGCATGGAGACCTCCCGTAGATCCGTCCTGAAAGCTGGCCTGGCTTCCACTGCGGTTGTCGCCGGCCTCAGCGACTCGACCAATACCGCCGCGACGCCGGTTCGGCAGGACCCGTTCACCCTCGGCATCGCCAGCGGCGACCCGTGGCCGGATGGGTTCGTGCTGTGGACCCGCCTCGCCGTCGACCCGGTCGCCGCGAACGGCCTCGGCGGCATGCCGAATCGCGCGTACGCCGTCCAGTGGCAGGTGGCGACCGATGAGCGCTTCCACCACGTGGTGAAGGCCGGTGTGGCCGTCGCCCGCCCGGAGCATGCACACGCGATCCACGTCACCGTGCAGGGTCTGCAGCCCGGCCGCGAGTACTACTACCGCTTCCGCGCCGAGGGCTACGTCTCCCGCACCGGCCGGACCCTGACCGCTCCAGCCCGTGGCACCACACCACGAGAGCTGGCCATGTCGTTCGTCTCGTGCTCCCAGTTCGAGCACGGCTGGTTCACGGCGTACCGGCGGCTGGCTCAGGACCACCCCGACCTCGTGCTCCACCTGGGCGACTACCAGTACGAGTACACCAAGGGCGCGTACGTCGCTCCGGGCGGGAACGTCCGCGATCACGACGGGCCCGAGACCACCGACCTGGCGTCGTACCGGCAGCGGCACGCGCAGTACAAGACCGACCCGGATCTGCAGGCGGCGCACGCGGTGGCGCCGTGGCTGGTGGTCTGGGACGACCACGAGGTCGACAACAACTGGGCGAACGAGACGCCGGAGAAGCCCGAGGACGGCTTCCTCGCCCGCCGGGCGGCCGCATTCCAGGCGTACTACGAGAACATGCCGCTGCGCGCGTCGTCGAAGCCGCGCGGGATCGACATGCAGCTGTTCCGGCGGGTGAAGTGGGGCGAGCTGGCAACCTTCCACATGCTCGACACCCGGCAGTACCGCGACGACCAGGGCTGCGGCGACGGCTACAAGGACTGCCCGGCGGCGGTCGACCCGAAGCGGTCCCTCACCGGTGAGCGGCAGGAGAAGTGGCTGATCGACGGGTTCCGCCGCTCGGAGGCACGCTGGGACATCATCGGCCAGCAGGTGTTCTTCGCCCAGCGCGACAACAATTCGGGCCCGCTGAAGGCGACGTCGATGGACGCCTGGGACGGGTACGTCGCCTCCCGCGACCGGATCACCCGGGGTTGGGTCGACGCGCGCGTACGGAATCCCGTCGTACTCACGGGTGACGTGCACGCGCACTGGGCGTCGGACCTGAAGCTGGACTACGACGACCCGACGTCGACGACGGTGGGGTCGGAGCTGGTGTGCTCGTCGATCACGTCCGGCGGTGACGGTGCCGACTCGGCGACCGGCTCGCACCCGTGGTTCGCCTGGAATCCGCACCTGCGCTTCCAGAACAACCTGCGGGGCTACGTGAACACGACCATCACCAAGGAGTCGCTCCAAGCCGACTTCCGGACCGTACGCTCGGTGCAGACGAAGGACGCCGAGGTCTTCACCCGCGCGTCCTTCACCATCGAGGACCGCAAGCCCGGTCTCAACCTGACCTACGACAACCCGCCGGTCGCGGCCCGCACTTTGGCAGCTCCCGCAGACAACACGGTGGAGTGGGAGACCGCCCGCCCCTAACCCAGCGCGGCGCGTAGCTTCCCGGCGTATTCGGCCGCCTCGGCGTCGTCGGCGTACTTCGTCCGTGGCCAGAAGAAGCCTCGCAGTCCGTCCCCCTTCGTTCGCGGTACGACGTGAATGTGCAAATGGGGGACGGACTGCGACACCACGTTGTTGACCGCGACGAACGAGCCCTGCGCGTCAAGCGCCGTACGCACCGCGGCCGCCAGCGACCGCGCTGCTCCGAACAGCGGGACCATCAACTCGTCCGGCAGCTCCACCAGCGTCGCCACATGCTCCCGGGGCACCAGCAGCGTGTGTCCCTTGAACACCGGCCGTACGTCGAGAAACCCGACCACCTCAGGCGTTTCCAGTACGACGTGCGCCGGCGTGGACCCGGCGATGATCGAGCAGAACAAGCAGTCAGACATGATTCAGCCCAGCTTCTCGTCCTCGAAGCACCAGCGCCAGTTCTCGCCCGGCTCGAAGCTCCGCATCACCGGGTGGTGGGTGGAGTCGTAGTGCTTGCTGGCGTGCTTCATCACCGACGAGTCACAGCAGCCGACGTGCCCGCAGCCCAGGCAGAGACGCAGGTGCACCCAGGTGCCGCCCTCGGCCAGGCACTCTTCACAACCTTCCGGTGTGTTCGGTATCCGCACGAGCGGGGCGTCCTCCAGGTGCTTGCACGCCCCACCCGGTGGTGGCGGTATCCGCAGGTCCTCGTTCTGACCACCGACGTCGTCGGCTTCGGCCCGGTCCAGCATGGACTCCTCGATGTCGAGGGTGTACTGCGCGCGTTGCAGCACCTCGTCGGCGACCAGACCGTCGTCCCGGATCTTCAGGATGTGCGCACGCTCGGCCGACAGCATCTCCATCCGCAACCGGCGATAGGCCTCGCTCGGCGTCTCGTACTCGGTCTCGGGCCGGCCGAGCCGCTCCCACGCAGCCTGAGCTCGTGAGTCGCCGCGCTGCCGCAGCAGCGCCACCACATCCGGCGGGTCGTTCGGCGTCAGGATCTCCGCCAGCCGCTCCTCCGCCGCCCGATGTGCTCCCTGCAGTACGGCGGCCGCCTGCAACGCGTCCTCCGCCGGATCCGGGCCGGGCAAGCGCAGACGTCGTACCAGCCAGGGGAGGGTCGAGCCCTGAACCAGCAGGGTGCCCGCGGTGACGGTCAGGGCGATGAAGACCAGTACTTCGCGATGTGGCGTGTCCTCGGGCAGCGTGAAGACGGCCGCCAGCGTCACCACGCCGCGCATACCCGCCCACGAGACCACGACAAGGCCCTGCCAGGACACTGGCCCTGGTCGTGACTGCCCCAGGATCCGTCGCGACAAGAACGTACTCGGGATGATCCAGATCGGCCGGAGGAGGATGACGGCCACGAAGACCGCGACCGTGGCCAGCGCGATCAGCCAGCCCGGCAGCGGGCTCTCCGCGAGGTCGTCGAGGATCCACCGGGTCTGCAAACCGATCAGCAGGAAGACCGCGTTCTCCAGCAGGAACTGGAACGTGCGCCAGTTGGTCCGCTCCGAGATCCGCGACTTCGCCGACTGGATGACCGGCGCCTTGTGGCCGAGCAGCAGGCCGGCGACGACGACGGACAGCACACCGGAGGCGTGGACGTAGTGGTTCTCCGCCGCGATGTAGGCGATGAACGGCGCGGTCAGGCTGAGCGTGGTGTCGAGGACGGGGTCGGTGAACCGGCGCCGGATCTTGGCCAGCACGATGGCCACGATCAAGCCGACGGCGACACCCCCACCCGCCGCACGAAGGAAATCCAGGCCAACATGCAGCACCGTGGGTGCGACCGCCGCGGCGGCGATGGCCGTCCGCAGGCACACCAGGGCGGTCGCGTCGTTCATCAGGCTCTCGCCCTCGAGGATCGTGACCAGGCGGCGGGGGAGTCCTACCCGCTTGGCGACCGCGGTGGCGGCGACGGCGTCGGGAGGCGCGACGACAGCTCCGATGGCAAAGGCCGCCCACAGCGGGAGTGGCTCATGGCCCTGAGCCTCGGCCATCACACCGAGCAGCCAGTAGGCGACCAGGCCGACGCCGGCCGCGGTGAACACGACCAGGGCGACCGAGAGGAGGCCGATGGATCGGCGATGTCTGGTGAAGTCGACCAGGCTGGTTTTGATCGCCGCCGAATAGAGCAGCGGTGGCAGGAAGCCGACCAGCACGACTTCGGGTTCGAGCTCGACCCGGGGGACGAAGGGCAGGTACGACGCGGCGATCCCGACCACGACGAGCAAGAGGGGAGCCGGGAGCCCGAATCGCCCGGCGAATGCGGCTCCAGCCGCGACCACGGCGACGAGGGCCACGATCTCGATCGCGATATGCACGCGCATAGTTTCGCAGTGCCGGACCGGTTTGTACGCGCGGTTCGCCGACAGCGCAGATCTTGGGCAGCCGCCGGGATCTGGCCTGCGCGGCCGCCGTCGTTTAGCGTGTGCGGAGCGGGATCTGTCGATCGCTGGGAGTGACTGATGCGTCGTCGTGTGGTCTCACTGGTGTGCCTCCTCGCTTTGCTGGCCTCCTCCCTGGTCGCCGCCACGCCGGCGTACGCCGCCACCGATGGTTGTGTCGCCTCGGTGCCCGAGCCTGGTACGACGACGCCGGTCCGGATCTGCTACTCGTTGTTCAAACCCGCTGGCGCATCGGCTACTCACACCGTGCCGCTGATCTTCCACAGCCACGGCTGGGGTGGCAGCCGGACGAAGGATCCGGCCGCGTTCAAGCCCTGGCTCGATGCCGGCTTCGGCGTACTGAGCTTCGATCAGCGCAGTTTCGGCGAGAGCACCGGTGTTGCGCACGTGATGAACCCGGACTACGAGGGCCGCGACGTGATCAAGCTCGTCGACCTCGTCGCCGGGCTCGATTGGGTGACGAAGCAACGACCGCGTGACCCGCTGATCGGCGCGATCGGCGGATCGTACGGGGGTGGATACCAATTCGCCGGGGCGTTCACCGAGCTGCGGGACAGCGGCCGGACCCGGTTCGATGCGCTCGCTCCCGAAGTCACTTGGTGGGACCTCAAGCAGAGCCTGGCTCCGGACGAGGCGGCTCGGACGATGTGGCTGTCGTTGCTGTACGCCGGTGGTGGAAAGAACCTCCCGCCGGCGGTGTCGGCGGCGTTCGTCGCGCTGATCGCTACCGGCGCGTGGCCGATGGGGAAGGCCGGGCGGGCGCTGGATGCCTTCTTCGCTCACAACGGTCCGGCCTGGCATGTGAGTCAGGGACGCAAGCTCGACATCCCGGTGCTGTTCGGTCAAGGCATCTCGGACAACCTCTTCAACCTCAACCAGGGGCTGGCGAACTTCGATCACGCGCTGACATCTCAGGCTCGCAAGCGATCGGTCTTCGTCGGGTACAACGGCGGCCACACGCTGCCGAGCGTGCTGCCGCCCGGTTTCGCGACCGCTGGTGATCCGTGCTCGATCGCGCTCGGCAGCTCGAACTTCGCCGGCCTGGAGCTGCGGTTCATGGCATCGAGGCTGCTCGGCGCCAAGGACGACTTCGCCGGCGGCTACCACCTCGCCACCGCCGGAGGTCGTTGCCTGACGCAACAGAGCCTCCAGCCGAACCAGCGCTACCGGCTCGGCAAGATCCTGACCCCGACCGGCGCCGGCCTACCCATCAACCTGAAGATCGCCAAGGGCCCGATCACCATCGCGGGCACACCGCGCATCGATGCCAAGGTCTACACCATGGTGCCGGACTCGGGTGCCTTCTTCGCCCTGAGCGTCGGCAGGAACGCACTGACAGCAAAGGTGGTCCAGAACAACACCATGCCGCTGCGCGAGGAGCGGGTGGTGAAGGGCGCCCGCCGTACGATCGAGCTCCCGGCGATCGCGGTCGACGTACCAGCCGGCCAAAACCTTTACCTGACCGTCACCCCGGTAGCCGACATGTTCGCCGGCCAACGTGGGCCGCTCCCCGGAGCCCTACTCCTGAAGGGTGGCACCCTGAGCATCCACCGCGCTCCGTAAGCGATAGCGCAGGTGCAGCACCTGTTGCGGCGGATCCACCTCGTCGCCGGTCGCCAGCTGCCGGACGAGCTCCAGCTCGACCCGCTCCGCCGGCAGGTGATCGAACAGCCGCCGCCCCTGCCCGAGGAGCACAGGGACGACGTGCAGCTCCAGCTCGTCGAGCTCCCCAGCCTGCAGCAACGCCTGCGCGGCACCTGCCCCATGCACCATCACGTCGCCGTCGCCCGCCGCCGCACGGGCCTGCGCGGCGCACTCGACCACGTCGGTGACGAAGCGGACGCTCCCGGGCGGCGGCTCATCCGGGACCTCGTGCGTGAGGATGAAGATTGGTACGCCGTCGTGGTGGTCGCCCTGCCAATGCCCAGCGAGCTCGTACGTACGCCGCCCGGCGATGACAGCTCGGGTCGCCATCAGCTCGTCGTACATCAGACCGCTCGGCCCCGGCTCGTGGCGCCGGTCGAGCCAGTTGAACAGACGGAACCCTCCGAGCCCGAGCGGGTTCTCCGCGTCGTCCTGCGGCCCGGCGACGTAGCCGTCCAGGGAGATCGTCATGTCGAGTCTGATCATCGGATCTTGTCCAGGTGAGTCTTGTAGGCCGTCAGAAAGGGCTCTTCGGTGGCGACGGCGGTGGCCAGCCAGTCGCAGGTGGTCCGCGCGGATTCGATCACGTCGGCGGGGTAGCCGTACTTCACCTGGTGGTCGGCGAACTCGTCCTCGTCGTCGATGTAGATCGTGCCGTCACGGCGTTTCACCACGTCCAGGTCGAGGTCGATCATGGTGAAGACGTCCTCGCCGAACTCCACCGGCGTGGTGATGTCGCAGTAGATCTCGGTCTGCCGCGGCTCGTCGTTGAAGATCGCTGTGAACCATTTGTCCCGCGGAAACAGCTGTACATGCGCCTGCGAGTGGGTGACCTCCGGCTCCGACCCCCGCTGCGACACCGAGTTCGCCGGCGCACCGAGCCAGACACCGTACTGGTCCTCGCCCAGCAGCCGCATCCACTGATGCCAGTGCAACTTCTCGTCGTACTTCCGGTACACCACCCTGACATCACGCATAACCCGAAACCTATCCCGCGCAGGAGTCAGGTTGCTGCGGAGAGCGAGCGGATCTGGTCCAGGTAGGGCTTGTAGGCCGTGGTGAACGGCTCGGTGGTGGTGATGTGGTCGGTGAGCCAGAGGCAGGTGGCCTGGGCGGTGGCGACGACCTGTGGGGGGTAGCCGTACTCGACCTGGTGGTGGAGGAACTCGTCCTCGTCCATGACGCGGACGGTTCCGTCGCGCATCAGGCGGATGTCGAGGTCGAGGTCGACGGTGGTGACGCTGTCGACCCCGAACTCGGCCGGCATGGTGACGTCGCAATAGATGCGGGTCGGGTGCGGCTCGTCGTTGAAGAGGGCGCTCCACCACTGGCCGCGCGGGTACAGGCGGACCCGGTGGTGGTCGATGGAGACCCAGCTGCCGTCGGCGCGCTGGCCGCGCTGGCCGGGGGCGGAGCCGACCCAGAGTCCGTATTCGTCCTCCCCGAGCTTGACGGACTCCAGCAGCCGGTGCGGCCGTCCGTCGTACTTGCGGAAGAGCGTGCGGACCATGCTGACACTATCCCCACCCCACCGGCCCCGGTCTGGCTCCATGCCGTTCACTCTAGGGCGACGGTGAACAAATCACGCGGAGTGAGCGTCTTGGAGTGTGAGATATCCCCAGGCGCAGTTGCCAGGTTCGGAAAGTACGCCGGGGGAACATAGACTCAAGCATTCGAGGACGACCCGCGGGAGGAGCTCGATGCGCGTGCTGGAGACGGTCGGAGGGCCGGCGGACCTCAAGAAGCTGACCGGTCAGCAGCTCACCGATCTCGCGGCCGAGATCCGGGATGTGCTGGTCGACACCGTGTCGCGGACCGGCGGCCACCTGGGGCCGAACCTGGGGATGGTCGAGATCACCCTGGCGATGCACCGGGTGTTCGACTCGCCCCGTGACCGGCTCGTCTTCGACACCGGTCACCAGACGTATGTGCACAAGCTGCTCACCGGCCGGGCGCCCAAGTTCGACACGCTCCGTCAGCAGGGCGGCCTGTCCGGGTACCCGAGCCAGTCCGAGTCCGAGCACGACCTGGTCGAGAACAGCCACGCCTCGACCGCCCTCTCGTACGCCGACGGCCTGGCCAAGGCCTACCGGCTGCGCAAAGAGGACCGGCATGTCGTCGCGCTGATCGGCGACGGCGGCCTGACCGGCGGCATGGCCTGGGAGGCGCTGAACAACATCGCCGCCGCCAAGGACCTCAAGCTCGTCATCATCGTCAACGACAACGGCCGCTCCTACAGCCCGACCGTCGGCGGCCTGGCCACGCATCTGACCAGCCTGCGCACCAACCCGCGGTACGAGAAGATCCTCGACCTGATCAAGAAGAACCTCGGCCGCACGCCGTACGTCGGCCCACCGGCCTACGAGGTGCTGCACGGGGTGAAGAAGGGCCTGAAGGACATGCTCGCCCCGCAGGGCATGTTCGAGGACCTCGGCCTCAAGTACGTCGGCCCAGTCGACGGCCACGACCGGCAGGCGATGGAGGACGCGCTCCGCAACGCCAAGTCGTTCGGCGGCCCGGTGATCGTGCACGCGGTGACCCAGAAGGGCTTCGGCTACCCGGCGGCCGAGCAGGACGAAGAGGACAACTTCCACCAGATCCGCCCGGTCAACAAGCCGCGCGGCTGGACCGACGTGTTCGCCGACGAGCTGATCCGGATCGGTCACCGCCGCCCGGACGTGGTCGCGATCACCGCGGCGATGCTGCACCCGACCGGCCTCGCGCCGTTCGCGCAGGAGTTCCCGGACCGGATCTTCGACGTCGGCATCGCCGAGCAGCATGCGGTGACCAGCGCCGCCGGTCTCGCGATGGGAGGCCTGCATCCGGTGGTCGGCCTCTACGCGACGTTCCTCAACCGCGCGTTCGACCAGTTGCTGCTCGACGTCGCGCTACACAAATGCGGAGTCACGTTCGTCCTCGACCGCGCGGGTGTCACTGGTGATGACGGCCCGAGCCACAACGGCATGTGGGACATGTCGATCCTGCAGGTCGTCCCCGGTCTCCGGCTGGCCGCGCCGCGCGACGGCAAGCGCCTGGAGGAGCTGCTGAACGAGGCGGTCGACGTCGCCGACGCCCCGACCGTACTGCGGTATGCGAAGGGCGAGGTGTTCCCGGACATCGACGCGATCGACCGGGTCGGCGAGGCCGACGTACTCAAGCGGTCCGGCACCGACGTCCTGCTGGTCGGCATCGGGTCGATGGCGGTCACCGCGATGGACGTCGCGCAGCGGCTGGAGGCGCAGGGCTTCGGGGTGACCGTGGTCGACCCGCGCTGGGTCAAGCCGGTGGACCCGAAGCTGGTCGAGCTCGCCACCAAGTTCAAGTTCGTCGTCACCATCGAGGACAACGGCCGGGCCGGTGGTTGCGGCTCGATGGTCGCGCAGGCGCTGCGTGACGCCGGGGTCAAGACGCCGGTCCGCGACTTCGGCATCCCGCAGGTCTTCCTCGAGCACGCCAAGCGTCCCGCCGTACTGCAGGAGATCGGGCTGACCGGGCAGGAAGTGGCCCGGGACATCACCGAGATGATCGCGCAGCACCAGGGTGAGGCGATCGGCGAGCCGAGCCGGCCGGGCGCCTGAGCTGGGTCCAGATGACAGGGGGGCGTCACGCGTCAGGCCGTCGGCGCACGCGGATTTGGCCATTGTTGTTCTCGCTGGTGCTGGTAGCCGTCGCGGTCACCGGCGGCCTCGCCCTGCACCGTTCGAGCGGCCGCGGATCCGACACCGCCCAAAGTCTTCCGAGTACGCCGGACATCGACATCGCCGCCCGGTCCGCGGCGGTGGACCAGGTGCTCAAGAAGCGCGCGCAGGCCGTGGTCCAGGACAACCAGACAGCCTTCCTCGCTGACGTCGATCCCGGTAACAAGAGCCTCGTCGCCCGGCAGCGCACGCTGTTCACGAACCTCCGCCAGTTCGGCTTCGCCAAGCTCGGCTACGAGCAGCTGGCCCAGCAGTACGACGACGCCGTCACGCAGAAGTACGGCCCGTCGACGTACCTCGTCGCCATCGCGATGACGTACCAGATCCGCGGCATCGACGCCGTCCCGGTTCGGGCGATGCTCGGCTACACCTTCATCGAGAAACCCGCCGGCGGCTGGATGCTGGTGTCGGACTCCGACCTGGACAAGCGGCTGCCGCGCGGCTCGCATCAGGAGGCGTGGGACACCGGCACGGTTCTGGTCAAGCGGGCGCCGCGCGTACTCGTCGTGGTCGAGAAGGGTCAGGACCAGCTCGCGAACAGCCTGGTCGGCAAGGCCAGCAGCGCGGTGACGGCGGTGACCAAGAGCTGGCCAGGCGGCTGGTCCGGCGCCGGCGTCGTGATCGCGCTCGACGACAAACTCGTCCGCGGCGCTGACTACACCACGCCGAAGAACGCCGAGGACGCGATCGCGATGGCGACCTGGGTCTACCGGACGCTGCCCGGTGAGGTCGTCGGCGCGGGGCAGCGGGCCGACTCGTACGTCGTGGTCAACCCGCGCAACCGGAACAAGGTCGACGCCCGCACCCTGGCCCACGAGTTCACCCACGTCGCGACCGCGCCGTACGGTCCCTATGCGCCCCGCTGGCTGGTCGAAGGTGCGGCGACGTACGTCGAATTCCTGCCGATGGACGGTGCGGTCGACCTGGCGCTGGGGAAGTACCGGCAGGAGGTCAGGACGAAGTACCTGGCGAAGGCGAAGAGCCTGCCGGCCGACGCGGTGTTCTTCGCGCACTCGGACAGCTCGTACCCGCTGTCCTGGCTGGCCGTCGACTACCTGTTCGAGCGCTTCGGCGGTACCGAAGTGGGCACCTTGTACCAAGAGATGGCAGCGCTCGGCTCGACCCAGGCGGAGCGGGACCGGATCATGCAGGAGCACGTCGGCATGACCGAGGCGGGTCTCTTCCAGGCGCTCAAGGCTGCTGCCGCATAAAAGGCGTTCGAAGCCGTAGTGGCGGAATCAGCCGGAACGAGTAAGGTAGCCGGGCTGCGATTGACGGGTACTCGGAGGATTGACCCGACGTGAGTGTGACCGCGCCTAGCGCTCCGCCGCATCGGCCCCGGCGCTGGCTGGGGTTGCTGCTGGCCGTGTTGCTGGTGTCCGGCGGCGTGGTCTACACCGTTGAAGAGCGGGAACGGGATGCCCGGGCCAGGCCCAGCGCGACGCTGACGCCCCCCGCCCCGAACCAGAGCGCCAAGCCGTCGAAGACCGCCGCCGCGGTCGCCGCCCGCCGGGTCGCGATCGACATGATCCTGCTGCGCCGGGCCAAGGCCGTGCAGACCGTCGACGAGGCACTGTTCCTGCGCGACATCGACCCGGCCGACAAGCCGCTGCGCGCGGAGCAGAAGGTGCTGTTCGCGAACCTGGTCGAGATCGGCTTCACGGAACTCGGGTACAGCCAGGCCGAGGAGCGCTTCGATCAGGCAGTGGTCCGTACGCACGGCAAGTCGGCGTACCTGGTCCGGGTACTGATGCGGTACCAGATCCCGAAGGTCGACTTCACGCCGGTCACCACCGAGCTCGGCTACGTCTTCATCAACCGGAACGGCCGCTGGGTGCTGACCGATGACGACGATCTCGACTCGGGTCTCGGGCCGGGCGCGCATCAGGAAGCCTGGGACCTCGGCCGGATCGAGGTGCTCCGCTCGTCGCGGGTGATGGTGGTCGTCGAGAAGGGCGACACTCAGCGCGGCCGCGCGATCAGGGCCGAAGCGGTCGAGGCGCTGACGGAGGTAGCGAAGTACTGGCCCCGGCATTGGACCGGGTCGGTGCTGATCATCGCGCTCGACGAGACCGACGTACGGGATGCCCGATTCGCCGACGAGGACATCGAGTCGGCGGCGAGTGCGGGTTCGACGTTCTCCTCGCTGCCCGGTCAGGACACCGCGGACGGCACGGTGGCCGGTGCCTACATCGTGGTCAATCCGAACGAGCGGGACCGGGTCGACGAGATTCTCCTGTCGCACGAGATCACTCATGTGGCGACCGCCGACCTCGGCGGTTACGAACCGCTGTGGCTGGCCGAGGGCGCGGCGGAGTACGTGTCGTGGCGGGGGATCGAGGCGATCAGCGGCCCGGGCGAGATCGCCACGTGGGAGCAGGAGGTGATCGACGAGGCTCTGCCTGCGTTGACGTCCCTCCCGAATGATGCGGGCTTCTACCAGAACAACGTCGACGTGTACGGCGTCAGCTGGCTCGCAGTGCGCTTCCTGGTCAAGCGCATCGGCCTGAAGCAGGTCGAGGATCTGTACGAGGACATGGGTGCGCACGGCATCGACCAGGCGGCCCGGGACCGGATCCTGCTCACGCGCAGTGGCCTCACCGAGGCGACGCTGTGGATGGCACTGCAGGGGTACACGCCACAACGCTGAGTGGCGGTTTGCTTTCGGCCTGTCAGAGGGGCACGCTCGGATGTTGTTCCGTCCATTCCCAGGGAGGCGTGCGATGAGTCTGTTGCGGAAGAAGACGATCGAGCAATCGATCGCGGACACCGACGAGCCGGAGTACCAGCTCAAGAAACGTCTCTCCGCCGTCGACCTGACGGTGTTCGGGATCGGCGTCATCATCGGTGCCGGTATCTTCACGCTGACCGGCCGGGCGGCGAAGACCTTCGCCGGTCCCGGGATCGCACTGTCCTTCGTCCTCGCCGCGTTCTGCTGTGCGCTGGCCGCGTTGTGCTACGCGGAGTTCTCCTCCACCGTGCCGGTGTCGGGGTCGGCGTACACGTTCTCCTACTTCTCGCTGGGCGAGATCTTCGCCTGGATCATCGGCTGGGACCTGCTGCTCGAGCTGATGCTCGGTTCAAGCGTCGTGGCCCAGGGCTGGTCGACGTACGCCGCCTTGTTCCTGGATCAGATCGGGTTGGGCTGGCCGTCGTCGATCGGGCCGGACAGCAATGTCAACGTGCTCGCGATGCTGCTGGTCGTCGTACTGGCGACCTTGGCGACGATCGGGATCAAGGAGTCGATGCGGGTCAACCTGGTGCTGGTCGCGATCAAGCTGTTCGTGGTGCTGTTCGTGATCGTCGCCGGCCTGTTCTACATCAAGGGCTCGAACCTGTCGCCGTTCATCCCGCCGAGCGTGCCGACCCCGGACGCGCACGTCGAGTGGACCACGCCGCTGTTCCAGGCGTTGTTCGGGTTCACGCCGTCGACGTTCGGCGTGATGGGCCTGGTCTCCGGCGCCTCGCTGGTGTTCTTCGCCTTCATCGGGTTCGACGTGGTCGCGACCACGGCCGAAGAGGCCAAGAACCCGCAGCGCGACCTGCCCCGCGGCATCATCGGCTCGCTGGCGATCTGCACAGTCCTCTACGTGCTGGTCTGCATCGTCATCACCGGCATGATCAAGTACACCGACATCAACAGCGAGGCGGCCCTGGCCGAGGCGTTCCGCTCGGTCGGCAAGCCGAGTTTCGCCACGCTGATCTCGGCGGGCGCGGTGGCCGGTCTGACCACGGTGGTGCTGACGCTGATGATCGGCGCCGCCCGGGTGGTGTTCGCGATGAGCCGCGACCACCTGATGCCGCGCGAGCTCGGCAAGACCCACCCCAAGTGGGGTACGCCGTACCGGCTGACCATCGCCATCGGCGTCGTGGTGGCGATCGTCGCCGGGGTCACCCCGATCGGCAAGCTCGAGGAGATGGTGAACATCGGCACGCTGGCCGCGTTCACCCTGGTCTCGATCGCGGTGCCGCTGCTGCGCCGCAGCCGGCCGGACATCCAGCGGTCGTTCCGGGTGCCGGGCAACCCGGTCATCCCGATCGTGGCCGCGCTGATCTGCCTCTACCTGATGCTGAACCTGTCGATGGAAACCTGGCTGCGGTTCATCATCTGGATGGCCCTCGGCTTCCTCGTGTACGCCGTCTACGGGTACCGCCGGAGCCGCGTCGGCGTGGAGGAACGGACCGGCGAAGCCACCCGGGCGTGATTGACTCTCTCCGGACTCGGCTGGCGGTAGGATCCGTCAGCCGACCACCGGAAGGACAGGGATGAATCACCCGAGGCGCCTGCTCGCAGGACTCGCCGCGCTGGCGCTGGCGGGGTCCGCGGGCCTGGTCGTCGTCCGCCTGCAGCAGGGCGGGTCGGCGCCGGGCAGCAGCGCGGTGGCGGTCGAGGCGACAGCGACGCCGGGGCAGCTCACCACTCCGCAGAAGGTGGCCCGGAAGCGTCAGGTCGACGTACTCCTGGCGAAGCGGTCGACCGCCGTACTGAAGGGTGATCTCAAGGGGTTCCTGGCCGCGGTGGATCCGAAGCAGCCGAAGCTGGCGGCGCGGCAGCGGTTGCTGTTCACGAACCTGCGGAAGTTCGAGTTCGCGAACCTGAAGTACTTCGCCGCCGATGAGCGGCCGACGCCGACGCTGGCGGCGAAGTACGGGCCGACCACCTTCTCGACCCGGGTGATGATGCGGTACCAGCTGACCGGGCTGGACAGGAAGCCGGTGCAGACCGACCTCGCGTACACGTTCGTCCGGCGCGGTACGGCGTGGGTCCTGGTCGAGGACGGCGCGTTCGACGAGGTCCTGAGCCCGGACGGGCACCGGCAGCCGTGGGACTACCAGGAGATCGCGGTGGTCCGGCGCGGCAAGGTCGTCGTCGTGGTTGACCAGGGCGAGCTCGCGCTCGGCAAGAAGATCGGTGCGGCGTCTCAGGGCGCGGTGGACGGCGTACGGCGGCATTGGCCCCGGCCCTGGAACGGCGCCGTGATGGTGGTCGCGATGTCCGAACCGCAGGTGCTGTCGATCCTGTGGACCTCCGGCAACGGCGCGGGCTGGACCATCGCCGCGAAGGCAGTCAGCCTGTACGACGGCGAGCCGTGGAAGCCGCATGCGGGACCGCCGGTGAGCAGCCGGATCGTGGTGAACCCGGCGGTGCGCAAGGACCTCGACCAGGACCTGCTCGTGCACGAGATGACCCACGTGGCAACGCTGCCGATCGGCACGCGCACACCGCTGTGGCTGGAAGAGGGAATCGCCGAGTACGTGCGCTGCGCGTCGATCGAGGATGACCCGCAGTGGACGGTCGACCCCTACCGCAAGACCGTCCGGACGAAGTACCTCGCGTCGATGAAGGTCCTCCCAGGCCGTCAGCAATTCGACGAGGCCGGCGACCGCTCCTACGGCCAGAGCTGGTGGATCACGGCCTACTTGGTCTCGAAGCTGGGGGAGAGGGGCGTAGCCGCGCTCTACACCGACCTGGCCCAACACAGCACCAGCCAGACGGCGTACGCCACCATCCTCAAGAAGCACACCGGGAAGACGGCTGCCCAGTTGGTCACCGCGGTCAAGAAGTACAAGGGCTAGGGACAAGTCTTCTCGTACGGCCGATCGCCGAACGCTTGGGTCCACTCGCCGGCGGTCAGGTTGCGACCCGCCATCGCGCAGGCATACGCGAGAGTCCGGTCGATGCGTGTGTCCCATTGGTAGGTCTTGCCGTCGTACGCCGCGATCGTGACGATGTCGCTGCCGCCGGTGAAGGCCGGGCGAACTGCGACAGCCCTGTCTACAGTGACGGTGCCCAGGAGGTCGAGGGTGCCGGCATCCCAGAGGCTGACGGTGCCGTCCGCGGCACCTGACACCATGCGTCTGCCGTCAGGGGAGAAGCGGATGCTGATGCCCGCCTCGGTGTGTCCGCTCGCCGCTGCTCGCTTGACTGTGCCCGATTGGGTGTCGATGGTAAGCACCGCACCGTCGGCTCCTGTGCCTGCGATCAGCCGGCCATCGGGCGAGTAGGCGGTGGAGTTGATGCGAACGGGAAGGCCTCCACTCCGGATGTCCGTGCCAGTGGCTGCGTGGACGATTCGCCAGTTCTGCCGGGATACGCCGTCGTGGTTCTGGAAGAGCGCCATCGTCGCACCGTCCTTCGACGTAGCAACGCAGCAGTCCGTAAAGAAGCCTGATATCAACCTGGCGGTTGAAAGATCCGGATCGAAGTAGTAGACGCCTTCCTTCCAGCCGACGGCGATGTGCTTGCCGTCGTCGACATAAGCAACCGTGGTCACGTCGCCGGCGCGGCGTTCGCTGCGAACCTTGCCGGTCGCCGCGTCGATGGTCTGGATGGTCTGGAGATCGTGGACCGCCAACTCCTGGCCACTCGGGTGCCACGCCGCCGGCGTCCGTGCTGCCGACTGCAGGTCGATGCCGAGACGGGTGGGTGTCGTCATGCTGCCGGTGGCGGCGTCGGCGATCCTCAGCCAGGAGGTCTTGCCGTGTCGCCACAAGTAGGCGGTTTTCTGTCCGTTGTCGGAGGCGAGGACATGCAGGTACTGGCCTGCGGGAGCGGTTTGCGTCGAGCGAAGATAGGGCCGCTGACCGCTGAGATCGTAGATCCGCAGGATGCCGTCGTCCCCGCCGCTGTAGAGCTTCCGCGCGTCCGGGCTGAAAGCAACGGCCCACGACGCTTCGGTTGTCTTGAGACGAAGACGTGGGACCCGGTCGGCAACATCCCAGATGACGACCTCTCCGCCGGACTGCGCCGTAGCCAGGAGCTTGCCGTCGCCGGAGAAGGCCATGTCAAGAGGTGGATCGGTCTGACTACTCAACTCCTTGACTGTGTCGCCCGTACGCGCGTCCACCAGCGTTGTCGTCGTCCGCTCGCTCGGCTCCGGGCCAGGGTGCTGAAACGCCAGCAGGTCTCCGCTCCTGGTGAGGGCCGCGATGGGAGGGCCGACGGATGTGTCGAAGTAGGGCCCACCTAGGAGATCTTTCCGTTGCCACAACAGCTTGCCGCTGGCGACGTCGTAGGCGGTGAGCGGCCACTGGCCGTAGATCGTGCGGCCGTCCGGGCTGAGGACGACGCTCTGGCTGGCATTGGTCATCCGCAGCTTGCGTGGTGGCCTGCCAAGGTCGTGGACGTCCCAGACCAGACCGTAGGCGGTGGACTCGTAGTCCGCGCCAAAGACGCCGGCGGCAAGGTAGCGACCGTTTGCACTGAAGGCGACGCTGTCGAAGCGCAGTTCGTCCATCGGCGGAAGCGCCGGCTGCGGCGTCACGGGCTCCAAGGTGTCGGCGCTCAACAGCATGAGTGGCCAGCGGGGATCGAGTTGCTGGTCAGGATTCGCGGCGAGGGCCGCGACCAGGCGGCCGTCCGGACTGAACTTCGCTTTGGTGAAGGTGTCCTGGTCCGCCGCGACGGGACCAAAGCTGTACGAGTGCAGTACCTTGCCTGACCGCGCGTCCTGCAAGTGGATCGTCACGTTGTTGTCGCCGGAGACGATTCGGGTGCCGTCGGGCGAGACCTCGAGGAACTCGATCAGACCCAGAGGGGCGGACGCGGACCCGACCAGCAGCGGCTGTTTGTTCATCGCGGCCACGAGGTTGGCCCGGGTCTCGGCGGAGTCGTCCAGGTGCACACCCTGCGCCGCGAGCAGGATCGACTGGCTGATGTCCTCGGTCAGCAGGGCTCGGGCGCCGACCTGCCGAGCCAGTTCCCTGGTGGCGGCTTGTTCGGCTCGGTCGGCTTGGCGGACGGCGACCAGGCCGGCGATCAGTGCGCCGACCAGGAGGAAGGCGCCGGTGGCAAGGGCGGTGCGGAGGCGGCGGTTGACCTTCAGTTGCTGGCGAGCCCGGGTTTCGGCAGCGCGCAGTTCTGCCTCGGACAATCGCTTGCTTGAGGCAAGGAAGTCTTCCTCGACGGGGGTCAGCGTGGGCGTCGTACGTTCCTGCCAGTCCAGGGCTTTGGCGAGGCGGACGCCGCGGTAGAGCTCGCTTTCTGGACGGCCGAGGTTGTTCCAGGAGTCTGCCGCGGCGACCAGGTGGTGCAGGATGCGCCGGCCCTCCAGGTCCTCGTCAAGCCAGCCGCGCAATCGTGGCCAGGCGCGGACCAGGGATTCGTGCGCAAGCTCGACGACACCGGCGTCGCTGGTAATCAGCCTCGAGGCCACCAGCAGGTCGATCATCGTGTCGTCGTCCGCACGAGTCACCACGAGCCGGCGTGGAACGCGGCTGCGGACCGGCTCACCCTCCTGGCCCGGGGCGACCAGCCGCAGGAACAGGTCGCGCAAGACCGCTCGTTGCTCCGGTGAGATCCGTTCGTGCACCTCTTCGGCGGTCTGGGCGACGGCGCCGCGAATGCCACCGGACGCGTTGTAGCCGGAGACCGTGAGCGTGCGGCCCTCGCGGCGCTGCCAGGTCTCGCGCAGAGCGTGCGACATCAGCGGTAGCGCGCCCGGCTGGTCGGCGACCTCGTTGACGAGGAGGTCGACCAACCCAGGCTCGACGACCAGCGATGCCCGGCGGGCGGGCTCCTCGATCGCTGCCCGTAGATTGTCCGGTGTCATGCCGGACAGCAAGTAGAGCCCGCGTTCGACGATCCGCGCGAAGGCCGGACTGGTGGAGACGTCAGTCAGCCGATCGGCGCGGATCGACATGATCAGCGGCCCTTCATGCGCGCTGAGAGCGGTCAGGAATGCTTCTCGCTCGTTGGCATCGTGGCAGAGCGAGAATGCCTCCTCGAACTGGTCCACGAGCAGCGCCGGCGCCGTCGTACCGGTCATCGCAGCCGCCAACGAGGCGGACGGATGCGGACCCGGGGTCATCACGACGACGCGCTTGCCGTCCCGGCGCAACGCGGCCGCCACGCCCGCCCGGACCAGCGAGGACTTGCCGCAGCCGGACGGGCCGGCCACGGCCAGCACCGAGTTGTCGGTCAGTTTGCGCAGGCACGCCGCGATGTCGGAGTCGCGGCCGAAGAAGCTGTCGGCGTCGTCGACGTCGTACGGCTGCAGGCCCGGGTACGGGCAGATCGGGCTCGGTTCCGGCAATGCGCTGGCTGCGACCAAGGACGGGTCCTGGCGGAGGATCGCCTGCTCCAGTGCATCGACATCGGCGTTGGGATCGAGGGCGAGGTCGCGGTTCAGCACGGTTCGCAGCCGGTGGATTGTTCGCAGCGCCTCGCCCTGACGGCCGGCCTGGTACTGCGCCGTGGCCAGCAGGACCCAGCGACGTTCCCGCAGCGGGGCTTCGGTCACCAGGGCCTGCGCCGTGGCGAGCACAGTGTCGAACTGACCCGATCGCAACGCCGACTCGACGTACAACTCGTCGGCGGTGTGCCGTAGTTCCGTCAGTCGCGACGCCTCGATCCGAGCCGTGTCCCAGCCGTCCAGCTCGGTCAGCGGTAGGCCGCGCCACAACGTGAGCGCATCCGCGAGAACCACAGCCGATCGCTCGGGTTGCCCGGCCGCCAGCAGGTCGCGAGCACGCACCACGGCGCGATCGAATCGCTGGGCATCGATCTCGTCGAGCGGTACGGCGAGCCGGTACCCGAGGGGCAATGTCTCGATCGCATGCGCGCCGAGGACCTTCCGGAGCCGCATCACGCAGCCCTGCACCACCTTCGGCCAGGACGGTGGCAGCCGCTCGCCCCACAACACGTCAGCAAGCTGCTCAGCGCTGACGACGTCCCCAGGGTGTACTGCCAGCGCTGCGACTACGACCCGGTCACGTCGTCCGAGAGTCTTCTGATCCCCCTCGATCGCGATGGGCCCGAGAACACCGATACCCATCCCTCGACTGTCGACCCGTCGTACGACGGCGTCAATGGCCGCGATACCGCCGTGATACCGGGCCTGGGCGGCGCGATACCGGTCCGCGCGACAACGGAGACATCAAGCGATGGACTGGAGGAGAAATGTCCGAGCACAGAAGTCACCACGTTGCCGCAGCGTTCGCCGTACTCGCGTTCGCCGCAGTAGCCGCTCCGGAAGCGTCAGCCGTCCCAGTGGATCCCGATCGAGGATCTCAGAGCAGTCCGCTGGTTCCGTACGACTGGCCGGACGAAGGGTCCGGCTATCCCGGGTACGGGGACCAGCCGGCACCGACAGTGTCAACCCAGGGGAGTGCGCTGGACGCGACCTCGGTCGCGCTCGGAGCACTGGGCGGGATCGCCTTCGGCGCGGCCGCACTCGGCATCACCCTGGCGGTCCAGAGGAGGCGCGATCACACGCCGCTCTCGGAGGTGTAAAAGCTGCTGGGGGCCGGAGCGGGCTTCCGGCGCCGCACCGACCCCCAGCGGTTCTAGGCGAGGCTGGCGACGCCCTTGGGGAGGAAGCGCGAGCCGTTGACCTTCTCCGAGATGCCTGACCGGTCCAGGTACGGCGTGATGCCGCCGAGGTGGAAGGGCCAGCCGGCGCCGAGGAGGAGGCAGAGGTCGATGTCTTGGGCCTCCGCTACGACGCCCTCGTCGAGCATGATGTGGATTTCCTCGGCGAGGGCGGTCAGCACCCGGGTCCGGAGTTCGTCCGGCGAGGACGGCTTGTCGCCGACCGTGACCAGGGCCTCGACCTCCGGGTCCACCACCGGCTTGCCCTCCGGCCACAGGTAGAACGAGCTCTTGCCTGCGGCAACGACCTTGGCGAGGTTCGGCGACACCGCGAACCGGTCCGGGTAGGCCCGGTTCATCGTCTCCGCCACATGCAGCGCGACCGGCAGGCCGACCAGCTGCAGCAGCACGAACGGCGGCATCGGCAGACCCAACGCAGACAGCGCCTTGTCGGCGGCAGGGATCGGCGTGCCCTCGTCGACCGCCGCGCTGACCTCACCCAGGAAGCGGGTCAGCAGCCGGTTCACCACGAACGCCGGCGCGTCCTTGACCAGCACGCACGACTTCTTCAGCGTCTTGCCGACCGCGAACGCGGTGGCCAGCGACGCGTCGTCGGTCTGGTCCGCCCGGATGATCTCCAGCAGCGGCAGTACGGCGACCGGGTTGAAGAAGTGGAACCCGACCACCCGCTCCGGGTGCTCCAGCTCCGCGGCCATCTCGGTCACCGACAACGACGAGGTGTTGGTCGCGAGGATCGCGTCCGGCCGGATGATCTTCTCCAGGTCGGCGAAGATCGTCTTCTTCAGCTGCAGTTCCTCGAACACCGCCTCGATGACGAAGTCCGCGTCGGCAAAGACCGACCGGTCGACCGAGCCCGTCACCAGCGCCTTCAGCTGGTTCGCCTTGTCGGAGCGCAGCCGGCCCTTCGCGAGCAGCTTGTCGATCTCGCCGTGCACGTACCCGACCCCGCGGTCCACCCGCTCCTGGTCGAGATCCGTGAGTACGACGGGCACCTCGAGCCGCCGTACGAACAAAAGCGCGAGCTGACCTGCCATCAGGCCGGCACCGACGACACCGACCTTGCTGACCGGGCGGGCGAGCGACTTGTCCGGCGCACCGGCCGGCCGCTTGGCCCGCTTGTTGACCAGGTCGAACGCGTACAGACCGCTGCGCAGCTCCTCGCTCATGATCAGATCGGCGAGCGCCTCGTCCTCGGCCGCAAAACCACGGTCGCGGTCGTTGTCCTTGGCGGCCGCGATCAGGTCGAGCGCCCGGTACGGCGCCGGTGCCGCACCACTCACCTTGAGGTCGGCAAAGCCCTTGCCTCGAGCAACAGCCGCGTCCCATGCCTCACCGCGGTCGATCTCCGCCCGCTCGACGACAACCGAACCAGTGAGCACCTTGCTCGCCCACAGCAGCGACTGCTCCAGGAAGTCGGCCGAGTCCAGCAGTACGTCGCCGATGCCGAACTGCACCGCCTCCGGCCCGGTCAGCATCTTGTTCTGGTTCAGGGCGTTCTCGACGACGACCTTGACCGCCTTGTCGGCACCGATCAGGTTCGGCAGCAGGAAGTTGCCGCCCCAGCCGGGGATCAGGCCGAGGAAGACCTCGGGCGTCGCGAGCATGCCGGCCGCGGCCGAGACGGTGCGGTAGGTGGCGTGCAGCGCGACCTCGAGCCCGCCGCCGAGCGCCACGCCGTTGACGAAGGCGAACGAAGGCTTCCCGCCGTCGACGAGCTTGCGCATCACGCCATGCCCGATCCGGCCGAGGTTGAGCGCCTGCTCCCGATCGGTCAGCTTCGGTACGCCGGTCAGATCGGCACCCGCGGCCAGGATGAACGGCTTGCCGGTGACGCCGATGGCCACGACCTCGTCACGCGCCAGCGCGGCGTCGATCGCGGTGTTCAGCGACGCCAGGCCCTCCGGCCCGAAGGTGTTCGGCTTGGTGTGGTCATGCCCGTTGTCGAGCGTGATCAGCGCCATCAGCCCCGCTTTGCCCGGCAGCACAACGTCCCGGGAGTGCGCCTGCGTGACGACCTCGTCGGTCTCGATCGCGACGGCGGCGTCAATCAGTTCCTGCAAGCTCATGCTGCCTGACCCTCCCAGTTGGGGTTCTCCCAGATCACGGTGCCGCCCATGCCGAGGCCGACGCACATCGTGGTCAGGCCGTACCGGACCTCCGGGCGCTGCTCGAACTGCTTGGCCAGCTGGTTCATCAGCCGGACGCCGGACGACGCCAGCGGGTGGCCGTAGGCGATCGCGCCGCCGTACGGGTTGACCCGCGGGTCGTCGTCGGCGATGCCGTAGTGCTCCAGGAACGCGAGTACCTGGACCGCGAACGCCTCGTTCACCTCGAACGCCTGGATGTCGTCGATCGTCAGCCCGGCCAGCTTGAGCGCCTTCTCGGTCGCCGGGACCGGGCCGACGCCCATCACCTCGGGCTCGACGCCGGCGAAGCCGTACGAGACCAGCTTCATCTTCGGGGTCAGGCCGAGTTCCTCGGCGGCTTCGGCGGACGCGAGTACGCACGCGGTCGCGCCGTCGTTGATGCCAGCCGAGTTGCCCGCGGTGACCCGGCCGTGCGGGCGGAACGGCGTCTTCAGGCCGGCCAGGTCCTCGACCGTGGTGCCCGGGCGCATCGGCTCGTCGGTGCTCGCGTAGCCCCAGCCCTGCTCGGCCGACCGGGTCGCGATCGGGACGAGGTCCGGCTGGATCAGGTCGTTGGCGTAGGCCTTGGCCGCCTTCTCCTGGGAGGCCGCGGCGAAGACGTCCGCGCGCTGCTTGGTGATGTTCGGGAAGCGGTCGTGCAGGTTCTCCGCGGTCGACCCCATCACCAGGGCAGAGGTGTCGACGAGCTTCTCGGAGATGATCCGCGGGTTCGGGTCGACGCCTTCGCCCATCGGGTGCCGGCCCATGTGCTCGACGCCGCCGGCCACGACCACGTCGTACGCCCCGAAGGCGATGCCCGCGGCGGTGGTGGTGACGGCGGTCATGGCGCCGGCGCACATCCGGTCGATGGCGTAGCCGGGGGTGGTGTTCGGCAGGCCGGCCAGCAGAGCCGCGGTCCGGCCGATGGTCAGGCCCTGATCGCCGATCTGGGTGGTGGCCGCGATCGCGACCTCGTCCACCCGGGCCGGCGGGAGCTGGGGGTTCCGCCGGAGCAGTTCCCGGATGCACTTGATCACCAGGTCGTCGGCGCGCGTCTCGGCGTACTGGCCCTTGGCCTTGCCGAACGGGGTGCGAACGCCGTCGACGAACACGACATCGCGGATCTCACGGGGCACGAGGGCCCTCCTCTGGGGTCGGGAAAGCTACCCAGATGCTACCCGCCGGTAACAGAACTGCCCAACCACCCCGCCCTGTGCGGCTGCTCACAAAACACAACCGGGTGCTCACAAACCACAACCAGGTGCTTACGGAGGCAGTTACCCGTGGCGTCCGGGGGCGAATCGGCGCATGCTGGTGTCAGGTACGTACCTGGAGCGTGCAATGAACAATCTCGATCTCGCCGTACCGGTCCTGAGCCGGGGCAAGCACCGCAACCCACGCAAAGGCGCCTGCTTCATGGAGTTCGCCTCCTACCTCGCAGGTGAGCCATGGTCGGACCACCCGGCCTGCACGCACCCGTTGCTCGCGGGCGTTGCGCGTGACGTCAACGACTGTACGACGGACGCCGGCCGCGCTCGGCTGGCTCCGCTGATCCCTTCGGTGATCGGCCTGACCCCAGACGACCCACACGTCGTAGCGCGGGTGGCGGCCCGGTGCATCCAGCACGCGCTGCCGGTCGTGTCGCAGGAGCGGCAGTACATCCTCGCCGTAGCGCTGCTGGTGGGGGAGAGGCAGCTGGCGATCCTCGACGGGCGTCCACTGGACGACCTCGAGCCCGAGTCGCAAGCGGCCCTCGACGCGGTCCCGGCCGCGACCAAGTGGGCGCGGTCCTTCACCTCCAGGGCACACCGGGGTACGCCCGACTTCGCCCGCCGGACGGCACCACGCGCCGTGTCCTGCGCGGTGGAAGGGATCTCGCAGGCCTGCGTGCCGGACCCCGACGACAGGCTGTACAACCTGCTCGTCGCCGCGATCGACGAATGCAAGCTCTGGATGCCCGCGCCTACCCCGGCGCCGGCGCCTGCACGGGAAGAGGTTCTAGCCGACCAGTAGGCTTCACCGTGTGACTCTGGAGATCGATACCGGTTCAGGATTGATGCCAGTCCACGAGTGGGGACCCGCCGACGGTGATGTGCCCGGGTTGCTGCTGCTCCAGGAGATCTTCGGGGTCTCCGGCTACATCAAGCAGCGCGCGGCGGATCTCGCCGCGCTCGGGTACTACGTGATCGCGCCGGAGATCTACTGGCGGCTGGACGAAGCCGAGCTGGACGAGTCCGCGCCCGACGTACTGGAGAAGGCGATCGCGCTCGCGAGCCGGGTCGACTGGGATCTGGCTGTCTCGGACTCGGTCGCCGCGCTGGACTATCTGCGCAGCCGTGACGCCGGCACCGGTGTGATCGGCTTCTGCTTCGGTGGTGGGCTCGGATTCAACGTGGCCGCGGAGTCGCCGCCTGATGTGCTGGTGAGCTACTACGGCTCCGCGCTGCCGCAATTGCTCGAGCTCGCCCCGAACGTCACCTCGGCGAGCCTGCATCACTTCGGTGACGACGATGCCTATCTGCCGGTCGATGACATTGTCGGTGCTCTGGGTGATGCCGAGATCCACCGCTATCCCGGGGCCGGTCACGCGTTCGACAACCCGATGCCTGCCTTCCACCACGCCGAAGCTTCCGAGCTGGCGTGGCGGCGTACTGTCGAGTTCCTCTCCCGTCAGCTTCCTACCTCCCAAGGAGCCGCATGAGCCTGTACGACATCCCGCTGACCACCCTTACCGGCGCTCCCACCTCGCTCGGTGAGTACAAGGGCAAGGCCGTCCTGATCGTCAACGTCGCCTCGAAGTGCGGTCTCACGCCGCAGTACGAGGGACTCGAGAACCTGCAGAAGCAGTACGCCTCCCGCGGCTTCACCGTGCTCGGTGCCCCGTGCAACCAGTTCGGCGGCCAGGAGCCGGGCACGTCGGAGGAGATCTCGACCTTCTGCTCGACGACGTACGGCGTGACGTTCCCGATGCTCGACAAGCTCGAGGTCAACGGCGACAACCGCCACCCGCTGTACGCCGAACTCACCCTGACGCCGGACGCCGCGGGCGAGGCCGGCGACATCCAGTGGAACTTCGAGAAATTCCTGATCAGCCCGGAGGGCACGGTCGCCGCCCGCTTCCGCCCCCGCACCGAGCCCGAGTCGGACGAGGTAGTCGCCGCAATCGAGGCCCAGCTGCCGGGTTAGTCGAGCGGTTTCGCCGGGGCTTCTGCTGCCATGGCGTCCGTGAGGACTTCGGCTGTGAGGCCGATCTGCCACTCGCGGGCGCCGTGGTCACGCAGGAAGGTGCTGACCACTTCGAGCGTCGGATCGCTTGGCGGGGACCACGCCAGTCGGCGGATGGTGTCCGGCGCCATCAGGTTCTCGGTCGGGAGTCGATGCGCCTCGGCGATCTCGCCGACAGCGGACCGGGCCGCGGACAGACGAGCCGCAGCGTCCGGGTCCCGATCGGCCCAGGCCCGAGCCGGCGGCGGACCGTCGTACCGGGGACCCTGCTTGGGGAGCTCGGATTCGGGGAGCCGGCGGGCATGATCGATCGCTTCCCACCACGTCCGCATGTGCCTGTGCGCGCCCCGCCCCTTGAAGGCGGTCAGCCGCTGCAGCGTCTCCCGGTCGGCCGGCATCGCCGCCGCGGCCTCGACGATCGCCGCATCCGGCAGGATCCGGCCGGGGGAGATGTCCGCGGACTCCGCGATCTGGTCCCGCGCCTCCCACAACGCCCGTACGACGGCCAGACTGCGACGGTTGCGCACCCGGTGCATTCCCGACGTACGACGCCATGGGTCCGGCTTCGGCTCTCGCGGCGGCGCGGCCAGGATCGCGGCGAACTCCTGCTCCGCCCACTCCCACTTGCCCTCGCGGCGCAGCTCGGCCTCGATCGCGTCGCGCAATTCGATCAGCATCTCGACGTCGAGCGCGGCGTAGATCAGCCACGGCCCCGGCAGCGGCCGGGTGGACCAGTCGGCCGCTGAGTGCTCCTTGCGCATCCGATAGCCCAGAACCTCGCTCACCAGCGAGGCGAGACCGACCTTCGGGTAGCCGAGCAGGCGGCCGGCCAGCTCGGTGTCGAACACCTTCCGCGGCACCATCCCGACCTCGGCCAGGCAGGCCAGGTCCTGGTTGGCCGCGTGGATGATCCACTCGGCGTCGACGATCGCGTCACCGAGCGCGGACAGGTCGCCGAACGGGATCGGGTCGACCAGCGCGGAGCCGGCGCCCTCCCGGCGCAACTGGACGAGATACGCGCGGTGCGAGTACCGATAACCGGACGCCCGCTCGGCGTCGACGGCCACCGGACCGGAGCCGGAGCGGAACGCCTCGACCACGTCGGTGAGCGCGGAATCAGTATCGACGACCTCGGAGAGGCCGTCGCGGAGTTCGAGGAGGGGCAGGTGCGCGGTCGGGTCGTCCGGGACGGGCTGCGGCTGCTGAGTCTCGGCTGGAGTCATCGGCCCCGCTGTCCACGCCGGGTCGGCATCGCCACCACCCCCGGCGGCACCGGCGGCAGGCCGGCCGCCGTGCAGAGCACCTCACCCCACGCCTCAGCGTGCCGCGTCACATCCACCAAGCCTCCAGGTCCGGGCACCGGGCTCCAGGACGCGCGGATCTCGATCTCCGCCGTCGCTTCGTCGTCGGCCATGCCGCCGAAGCTTTCCGAAACCACTCTGGTGACGGTACCGCTAGGGGCCAGGAACTCGGCATCCCGGTCGGCCAAAGCCTCCATCAGCCAGGTCCAGCCCACGCCGCCGAGCAGCGCGTCGGTCACCATCTCCGGCTCGACGGCGGCACGCACGTACGCGACACAGCGGAAGGTCGACTGCCAGGCGTCGTTCCCGGCCGGATCGTAGAGGACGACCAGCCGGCCGGTGGCGATGTCGTCGCCGTCGACCGTCACGTCAGCGCTGACCGCGGCCGCGTGCGGAGCGATCCGCTGCGGCGCGGGCATCTCCTCGACGAAGACCTCGGGCCGGAACCGGGCATCACGCAGTTGCGTCAATGCCTCGGCGAACTCGGCGGGTGGCGCGTCGACCTGCTTGCGGGCACCCATGCTCCGCAGCCTACGACTGATTACTCACAGACGCTGGCCTCGACGCGCCGGTAACCGCGCGCGACCACCCCGCAACGGGTGCGAACGAGCGTGGGATCATCGCTGTGTGACCCAGCCCAGTGCGCTCGACCGTTCCGCCTTCCTGCTGGCCGCCAGGGGTGAGCCCGGTCCGCATACGCCGGTGTGGTTCATGCGGCAGGCCGGGCGCGCACTGCCGGAGTACCGCAAGGTGCGCGAGGGGATCACGATGCTGGAGTCCTGTATGCGGCCCGACCTCGTTGTGGAGATAACGCTGCAGCCGGTACGCCGTTACGGCGTCGACGCGGCCGTCTTCTACTCCGACATCGTGCTGCCGCTGAAGGCGGTCGGCTTCGACATCGAGATCAAGCCGGGGGTGGGCCCGGTGGTCGCGGAGCCGATCCGGGACGCGGCCGGCCTGGACGCGGTCCGCCCGGTGACTCCCGCGGACGTGGCGTACACCACGGACTCCGTCAAGCAGTTGGTGTCGGAGCTCGACGGCACCCCGCTGATCGGTTTCGCCGGTGCGCCGTTCACGGTGGCGTCGTACCTGGTCGAGGGCGGGCCGAGCAAGGATCACGCGAAGACGAAGGCGCTGATGCACGGCAACCCCGCGCTGTGGCACGCGCTGGCGGACCGGTTGGCCGACTCCGCGATCGCGTATCTGGCGGTGCAGATCGAGGCGGGCGCGTCCGCGATCCAGCTGTTCGACTCCTGGGCGGGCGGGTTGTCGGCGCGGGACTACGCGGAGTTCGTCCAGCCGCACTCGGCGAAGGTGTTCGAGGCGCTGGCGTCGTACGGCGTACCGCGGTTGCACTTCGGCGTGAACACGGGCGAGCTGCTCGGTCTGATGAGCGAAGCCGGTGCGGACGTTGTCGGCGTCGACTGGCGAGTGCCGCTGGACGAGGCCGTACGGCGGATCGCGGCGGCCGGATCGGGTCCGAAGCCGGTGCAGGGCAACCTGGATCCGGCCCTGCTGTTCGCCGGATGGGACGCTCTGGAGCCCGAGATCGACCGGATTCTCGCCGAGGGTCAGGCGGCGCCGGGCCACATCTTCAACCTCGGCCACGGGGTGCCGCCGGATGCCGACCCCGAGGTGCTGCACCGCATCGCCCGGTACGTCCAGGAGAAGTCGGCCCGTGTACCTGCCTGATCACGGGGTGACGCTGGAGCCGCTCAGCGCGGCGCACGCCGACGCCGTACTGGCGTTCGAGCTCGAGAACCGGGCGTATTTCGCGGCGTCGATCCAGGATCGTGGCGACGCGTTCTTCCAGGAGTTCGCGGTTCGGCACGAGGCGCTGCTGGCCGAGCAGGAGGCGGGAATCTGCCGGTTTCACGTGCTGGTGGACGACACCGGCGATGTGGTCGGGCGGGTGAATCTCGTCGACATCGAGAACGGCTCGGCGGAGCTCGGCTACCGGATGGCGGAGAAGGCCGCGGGCAGGGGACTCGCTACCGCCGCGGTGCGCGCGCTCATCCAGCTCGCTGCGTCGGAGTACGGGCTGACCAGGCTGTGGGCGGGGGCATCGGACCGGAACCCCGCGTCGCAGGCAGTCCTGACGCGGGCCGGCTTCCGGCCGTTCGGCAAGTCGAAAACCGACCTGGGACCGGGGACGAGGTACGAGTTGAAGCTGGAGGACGCTTGAGCCGGGTGGTTGTGGTCGGTGGCGGGATCAGCGGGCTGGCGGCCGCGCACGCGCTGGCAACCGGGCCGAATCCGCCGCAGATCACCGTGCTGGAGGGCTCGCCGCGGCTCGGCGGCAAGCTCGCGGGTGACGAGCTCGAGGGCGTGCCGGTGGATCTGGGCGCGGAGTCTGTGCTGGCCCGGCGGCCGGAGGCGGTCGAGCTGATCAGGGCGGTCGGGCTCGGCGACGAGCTGGTGCACCCGGCAACGACCTCGGCCGGGCTGTGGATCGGCGACCGGATCCGGGCGATCCCGCCGACGGTGATGGGCGTTCCGGTCGATGCTGCCGCGGCCGCTGACGTGCTTGGGGAGGCGGCCGCTCAGCAGGTCGCCCACGAGGCCGAGTTGCCCGCGCCTGCGTTGACCGAAGATGTCGCGATCGGCCGGTTTGTTGCCGAGCGCATGGGGTCGGCGGTGACGGACAAGCTGATCGACCCGCTGCTGGGTGGTGTGTACGCCGGCCGGGCCGAGGAGATCTCGCTGGCCGCCGCAGTGCCCGAGCTCTACGCCAAGCTGCGTACGGCGCCCAGCCTGCTCGCGGCGACCGCCGAACTGCGGGAGGCGGGTCAGAAGCGGGCGGGCCAGCCGGTGTTCGCCGGGATCGTCGGTGGCGTCAACCGGCTGATCGAGGCGCTGGAGAAGGACCTGACCGCTCGTGGCGTCGAGATCCGGCGGCAGCTCGCCGTACGGCGGATCACGCGGACGGCTGACGGTTATGCGCTGGAGGCCGGGCCAGTGCCGGCTCCGACGTTGCTGACGGCGGATGCGGTGATCGTCGCCGTACCGGCGTCGCCTGCGGCCCGGATGCTGGCCGAGTTGGTGCCGGCGGCCTCGACCGAGCTGGCGACGATCGAGTACGCGAGTATGGCGATCGTGACGCTGGCTGTCCGCAAGCAGGACTGGCCGGCCGCAGCCACCGGGTCCGGGTTCCTCGTGCCGTCGGTGGAGGACCGGACGATTAAGGCGTCGACGTACTCCCACGCCAAGTGGCAGTGGTCGGCTGACGCCGGGGGAGAGCTCGCCGTACTGCGTGCCTCGGTCGGACGGCTGGGGGAGGAGTACGTGCTCCAGCGGTCCGACGAGGAGCTGGTGGCGCTGGCCACTGCGGACCTGCAGCGCGCTATTGGGCTTCAGGCGCCTGTGGTGGGGGCTCTGGTGACCAGGTGGGGTGGCGGGCTACCGCAATACGCCGTAGGGCATCTGGAGCGTGTGGACCGCGTCGAGGCGGCTGTGGCGGCGGAGCCAGGTCTGGCGGTGTGCGGAGCGGCGTACAGGGGCGTGGGCATCGCTGCGTGCGTCGCTTCAGGCACCAAGGCAGCCACCCGGGTGCGGGCTCATTTAGCGACATTGGAGACAATGGGTTCGTGACGGAGAAGCCGAAGGCGCGTGAGCTGAACAATGTGATCCGCTACACCATGTGGTCGGTCTTCAAGGTGGACACGCCGCTGGGCGACGCGGACCGGGACGAGCTGACCGCCGAGCTGTCCGATCTGGTCGCGAAGCTGGCCGCCGACGATGTGGTGATCCGCGGAATTTACGACGTCGAAGGATTCCGGGCGGACGCCGACTTCATGATCTGGTGGCACGCGCCGACGTCGGACGCGCTGCAGAAGGCGTACCACGCGCTGCGCCGCTCCCGGCTCGGGCGGCACCTGGCGCCGATCTGGTCGCAGCTGGCGCTGCACCGGCCGGCCGAGTTCAACAAGAGCCACATCCCGGCGTTCCTGGCCGACGAGGAGCCGCGCGCGTACGTCTGCGTGTACCCGTTCGTGCGCTCGTACGAGTGGTACCTGCTGCCGGACGAGGACCGCCGGTTCATGCTGGCCGAGCACGGCAAGATGGCGCGTGGATACCCGGATGTGCGGGCGAACACGGTGGCGTCGTTCGCGCTCGGCGACTACGAGTGGATGCTGGCGTTCGAGGCCGACGAGCTGCACCGGATGGTCGACCTGATGCGCGACCTGCGGGCGTCCACCGCACGGCGGCACGTGCGTGAGGAAGTCCCGTTCTACACGGGCAAGCGGACCGAGCTCGGCGAGCTGGTCGCCAACCTGGCCTGAGCGCCCGTGTCTAGCTCTGGGCACCGCAAAGCCTTCCCGGTGCTCTACGTCGGCGACGTACGGCGGTCCGTCGAGTTCTACGCGCTGCTCGGCTACCAACCGACGTACCAGTTCCCGCTCGAGGGCGAGCCGCACTACGTCGGCCTCGAGCGCGGCGAGTCCTCCCTGGGCGTGTCCGACTCGAACTGGCCCGAGGCCCAACTCGGCATCACCGTCGGTACGGCGCCCCGCTTCGAACTCTTCGTGTACGTCGACGACGTGGAAGCCGCCGTCGAGACCTTCCGCGCCGCCGGCTACACGATCCTGCAGGAACCCGCCACTATGCCCTGGGGCGAACGCCAGGCCTACATCTCCGACCCGGACCACAACCCGGTGGCCCTGGCCACCCCGGTCTAGGTTCCCGGCTTCTGGAGGAGGTAGTCCTCGGCGCGCATCGAGGTCGGCGCCTTGACGTCCACCGGGAGGAGCTCGCTCAGGTCGCGCTCGGTCAGGCTGTCCGGGTCGCGCTCGGCGAGCCGGGTCGCCTGGTTGGAGATGGCTTCCTCGAGCACGTTCCGGATGAAGCGGCCGTTGCCGAAGTTGTGGCCGCGGGGAGCCGGCGGGATGATCCGGCGGACCACGTCGAGCACGGCGTCGGTGTAGATCATGCCGCGCTGCCGGGCCTGCAGTTCGAAGATGGCGACGAGCTGGTCGGTGTCGTACTCGCTGAACGACAGCAGCTTGGGGAAGCGCGAGGCCAAACCAGTGTTGGACTCCATGAACCGCTGCATCTCCCGGTGGTACCCCGCGACGATCACGACGCAGTCGTCGCGATGGTCCTCCATCATCTTCAGGATGGTCGCGACCGCTTCGAGGCCGAAGTCGCCCGGGCTGTTCTCCGGCACCAGGGTGTAGGCCTCATCGACGAACAGCACCCCGCCGAGCGCCTCGCGGAACTTGGCCGCGGTCATCGGTGCGGTGGTGCCGACGCTCGGACCGACCAGGTCGGACCGGTCGACCTCGACCACGTGGCCCTTCTCCAGCACGCCCAGCTGCTTGTAGACCCGGCTGAGCAGCCGGGCGATCGTGGTCTTCGCCGTACCGGGCTTGCCGACGAACACCATGTGCCGGGCGCGCTCGTGACTCGGCAGGCCGAGCTCCTTGCGGCGCAGGTTGGTCTTGATCTCGGCCACCATCCGGCGTACCGACTCCTTGACCGACTCCAGCCCGACCAGCGCGTCGAGCTCGGCGAGCGGGTTGTCGCCGTTGTCCAGCGAATCCTGCGCAGCGTGCTCGCCGGGGGTGGGAGCGGCGTCCTGGATGGAGTCCCAGGCCACCGAGAGCGACTTTGCCGGCTCCTCCGGGCGACCGGCGTCGACCACCTGCAGGCGGTCACGGTCGAGCAGGCGGAAAAGGGCGCCCAGGTCCGGGACCTGCACCTCCGGCCATGGCCCATCCGCGAGTACGCCGGACAGGTGGACCGACACCCGGGTGGCGGCAGCCGCCCAGGACCGCGCGAGCACCCGCTGGTCGTGGCGTACGGCGCGGGCCAGCCACTCGGTGTTGGCGGCCAGCCAGGTGTGGGGGGCGAAGGTGCTGGTGATGTCGGCGAGGGCCTTCTCGACGTCCAAGGTGGCGCTGCCCAGGATCTGGGCGGCCGTGGGCGGGAGGTGACGGAGGCCGGAGGACAGGACCAGCCGGGCGAGCAGGAGCGCGAAGTCGCCGGCGTCGTCGTCCGAGTTCGCCAGCAACAGCTTGGCGTGGGTGTTCCGCAGCGTGTTGAGCGAGTAGCGCAGGGCCGAGGTGGAGCCGGCCAGCTCCGGGAGTACGGCGCGCTCGTCGTCGCGAAGTCCGTCCGTACTCCAGTACTGGACGATCGTGTCGTAGCCGGCGGTGGCGTGCATGCGGGCGGTCTCGCGGTCGGCCAGCACCCGGTCGAACGCGCTGGTCAGGGCCCGGGCGCGGGCTGCCATCGGCGGTGCGTCGACGAACAGGCTCACGACGTCGCGGGACAGCTGCAGTGCCTGCCGGCGGCCGGGTTCGCCGAAGCTCCGCGCGCCCGACACCACCTGCAGGGGCCAGTCGGTGGCCGCGAGCCAGACCAGGTGTCCGGCGCCGCCGAAGCGGACCGACGGCCGGTGGAAGTCCCGGGTCAGCTCGGCGCCGATGTGGGCGTAGTCCCCGTGCAACGCGGGGATCCAGCCGGTCAGCAGCGGTGCGACCTGATGCGTGAACCACACTGCGGCCGGCGTACCCGCGACGAACTCCGGAAAGGCAGCTGCCCGCGGCGGCCGCAGTGTGCCCGGGTCGTCGGCCCAGGCGCGCAGCTGTCGACGAATCCCAGCCACCCAGCTGTCCGGCACCTCCCAGGCCTCATCCGCACCAAGTACCTCAAGAACCCGAGTGTCGTCAGCCACACAATTCCTTCCAGCCCATGCTGCCCAGCGCTGGCAGAGTCTAGTTCCCCACCAGCCCAGAGCTGGGTCAGGCTGGCGACAGGGTGAGGCTGATGCTGTTGATGCAGTAGCGGAGGTCGGTGGGGGTGGGGTAGCCCTCGCCTTCGAAGACGTGGCCCAGGTGGGAGCCGCAGTTGGCGCAGCGGACCTCAACGCGCTTCATGCCGAGGGTGCTGTCCTCGATGTACTCGACGCGGTCCTCGGCCAGCGGGGCGAAGAAGGACGGCCAGCCGCAGTGGGAGTCGAACTTGGACTCGCTGCGGAACAGCTCCGCGTCACAGGCCCGGCACCGGTAAACCCCGACCGTCTTGGTGTCGGTGTACTCCCCGGTGAACGGCCGCTCGGTGCCGGCTTTGCGCAGTACCTGGAATTCGGCGGGGGACAGCTGCGCCTTCCACTCCGCCTCGGACTTGGTCACGGCGTACTGCTTGGTGTCATCAGTCACGAGACCAGTATCGGCGCCCGGGCAAGGAAAACCCCGCCCGGGCGACCGACGTAAGACTCCCGAAATCAGCCCACCCAGGACGGGTACGGCGTGATCCGGACCACCTGGGGATCGTGGTCGCTGATCTGGTCCGGGAACTCCGCGTTCATGTGCACCACGTCGTACGACGAAGCCGGCTTCAGGTTCTGCGAGATCAGGATCTGGTCCAGGATCTGGCTGTTGCCCTCGAACACGTAGCTGTAGCGCTCCGGCAGCGGCAGCGTCCGCGGCATGTCGATCAGCGCCGTCTTCCCCGCCCCGACCAGGATGTCGGCCGTCTCGGACCAGTCGAAGTCGTTCAGATCACCCAGTACGACGACATTGGCGCCGGAGTCCTTCGCCAGGATCTGGTCCACGAAGCCCCGCACTGCCTGAGCCTGCTGGTGCCGCTTGGCCGCGGTCACCTGCACCGGCGGCTGCCACCGGCCCCAGAGCGGGTCGTCGCCGCCCTTGGAGCTGAAGTGGTTGACCACCACGAACAGGCTCTGCCCGTGCCACTTGAACTCACCGGCGAGCGGTACTCGTGTCGCTGCCCACGCCGGGTTGGCCGGGTCGACCCGGCCGGGCGAGGCGCTCAGGTGCGGCCTGCCGAACCGGTCGGTGACGATCGTCGTGGCGACCGTCGACCCGCCACCCGGCCGGTCGACGAACTGGACCGGCCGGTCCGTCCGGTACATGAACGCGACCCGGATGTTGCCACCCGGCTCGCCGCCCTCCTGGTCGTCGACCGGGTCGATCTGCCGCCAGGCGTACTCCGGTCCGCCGGCCTTCAAGATGGCGTCCCGCAGCATGTTCAGCGTCAGCTCGGCGGACGTCGTCGCCGAGTTCGTGGCGCCGTCGTTGTCCTGCACCTCCTCGAGCCCGAGGATGTCCGGCGACGCGAGGTTCTTGACCACCGCCTGCGCCAGCCCGTCGAACTTGGCGTCACCGTCGGACGGGTCCAGGTTCTCCACGTTGAACGTCGCCACCGACACCTGCAACGGCGAGGACTTCTGCGTCGTCTCGCGCTTCACCCCGCCGTCGATCACGGTCGGCGTCTGCGTCGGCAGCAGCTTGAAGTTGCCGAAGGAGTAGTCCAGTACGCCGGTCACAACACCGGCCAGCTTGTCGCCGGTCTTCGCGTCCGGGATCGGCGTCAGTACGTCGTCCAGCAGGACCCGCTCGGGGTTGCTGTCGGTCTTCTGCAGCAGGATCCCGCCGCGGACCGTGCGTACCGACGATCCAGCCGGTACGACGGACAGCTCACGGAACGAGCTGGTGGGACCGGTGACTTCCGGCTGGTCGATGCCCAGCCACATGCCTTCCAGCGACTCCCAGAAGTCCAGGCCGTCGTTGGCAGGGTCGAACGCCGTGCTGGTGGTCTCCACATTGCCGGAGGAGTCGTCGTCGATCACGGTCGACGGCGGGACGCGGCCACCCGGGCCGACGATCGTCGGCGCCGGCACCGACGCGGTGCCGGTCACGGTGATCTTCGGGTTGGTGAGCTCGGTAGTGGTCAGGTTGTCCGTGCCGCCGGAGCCACCCGGGCGGAACTCGGCCACGGTGCCTTGGACCGTCACGGCGTCACCGACGGCCACGGTCGGCGCGGAGCTGGTAAAGACGAACAGGCCCTCGCTGGTGGCCGGGTTGTCGTCCGGCTGCGGGTCCTGGAACCAGAACCCGTTGCTGCTCTTGACGGTGACCACGCCGGTGACGTTGCCGACGAGCTTGCCGTTCAGCGGCGACAGGTGCGCGGCGCCCTGGATGTCGTGGATCTTCGCGCCCACCGGGTCCGGCTCCGGCGGCGTGGAGGTCAGCGTGCCCGGCGACGGGTTGGCCGCCGCGAAGTCAGCGCTGTTGTTGTCGGTGTCCGTCGTCGGGACCTTCCGGGTGGCGGAGGTGGTGTTCGAGAGCCCAGGAGCCGGGCTGGTCTCGGAGTCGTTCGCGGTCGCGCCGTAGCCGACGTAGTCCTTGACGCCGTCGGCGGCGTGGCAGGTCGTCCCACAGGCCAGCGCTGTCTGGTTGGTGACCAGGGCAACTTTGCCGGCGGTCGCGGACATCAGGATGGTGCCCGTGACGTCCGGCGTGGGCATCGGCTGTCCGGCCCCGGCGCCGGCGCCCTCCTGGACGAGGTAGACAGCTCCCGGGGCGATGCTGCCGCTGAGCTTGGTGACCTGCCAGCTGCCGCCGGTCGCCGAGGCGTACTGGACGGACCAGCCACTCACGTCGACCGCGGCCGCGCTGTTGTTGGTCAGCTCGATGAAGTCGTTGGTGTACGGCGCTCCGGAGTTCCCGCCGCCGCCGTACACCTCGGTGATGAGCACGTCGGACGAGGCGGCGTCGGCGGGCGCGGCGATGGCCACGGCGGCGCCGGCCAGCACGAGACTGGAGCTGATCACGAGGGCGCCCAGGCGGCGCCGTGATCGATTCAGGGCAGACATGAGCCGGATTCTCACACCCGGACCATGCCGCGCCAAGGTCCAACACATGAACACCAGATACGTCCCCGAAAGGCAGGGGTGATCCTTCAGACAGCCACCCGAGCGGACAACCAGGAGCCGCCCTTCTCAGTGGACTGGCTCGGGGGTGCGGTCCGCGGCAGGCGTTGTCTCGCCGAGGGCTTCGCCTTCGACGTCGACGCGGGGGAGGATGCGGCCCAGCCAGCGCGGCAGCCACCAGGCGGCGTTGCCGAGCAGGGACATGACGGCCGGGACGATGGTCATCCGGATGACGAACGCGTCGATGAGTACGCCGAACGCCAGCGCGAAGCCGATGGACTTCACCAACACGTCGTCGGACAGGATGAAGCCGCCGAAGACGCTGATCATGATGACCGCGGCGGCCGAGACCACCCGGGCACCGTGGCGTACGCCGGTGACGACTGCCTCCTGAGCACCGGCGCCGTGGGTGTAGTCCTCACGCATCCGGGTGACCAGGAAGACCTGGTAGTCCATCGCGAGCCCGAACAAAATGCCGACCAGTAGGACGGGCAGCAGGCTCATGATCGGCCCGGTCTCACTGACCCCGAGCAGGTTGCTCAGCCAGCCCCACTGGAACACCGCGACGACAGCGCCGAAGGTGGCGGCAGTGCTGAGCAAGAAGCCGAGCGTGGCCTTCAGCGGCACCAGCACCGAGCGGAAGACGATCATCAGCAGCACGATCGCCAGGCCGACGATGATGGCCAGGTACGGCAGCAGCGCTCCGCCGATCGTGTCGGAGACGTCGATGTTCACCGCGGTCTGCCCGGTGACCGAGACCCGCGCCCCGGTTTCGTCGTACAGGGTCTGCTTGTGGGCGCGGATGACCTTGACCAGGTCAGTCGTCTTCTGGTCGGTCGGGGCGCTGGACGGGATGACGTTCAGCAGGGCGGTGGTGCCGTCCGGGCTGAGGACAGCCGGGGTGACAGCGGTGACGTCCGGCAGTGCCTTGATGGTGGCGGCGGTGTGGGTGGCCGCCGCGGTGGTCTCGGTGCGGTTGGAGCCGCTGACCACGACCGTCAGCGGACCGTTGAGGCCGGGCCCGAATCCCTTGCTGATCAGGTCATAGGCCTTGCGTTGCGTCGTAGTGGTCGAGGCCATGCCGTCGTCCGGCAGGCCGAGCCGCAGTTGGGTCGCCGGCAGCGCGATCGCGCCGAGGCCGAGCAGCGCCACGATCAAGACCGGCACCCGTCGCCGGGTGACGAACTTCGCCCACCGCTCACCCATCGATCCCTTCTCACTGGTACGACGACCTCCGCGCGCGAGCCGCCGTCCGGTGAACCCGAGCAGCGCCGGGATGAGCGTGATCGCGATCAGTACGGCGACAGCGACCGTGCCGGCGGCAGCCAGGCCCATCGAGGCCAGGACGGGGATACCGACGACAGACAGCCCGGCCAGCGCGATGATGACGGTGAGCCCGGCGAACACGACTGCGGATCCGGCAGTGCCGACTGCGCGGCCGGCCGCCGTACGGCCGTCGCTGCCTGCCTGCAGTTCGTGCCGGAATCTGGAGACGATGAACAACGCGTAGTCGATGCCGACGGCCAGGCCCAGCATGAGCGCGAGGATCAGGCTGTTCGCGTTGATGTCGACGAAGCCGGACAGCGTGGTCACACCGGCGATACCGACGCCGACTCCGACGATTGCCGTGAGCAACGGCAGTCCGGCCGCGATCAGTGAGCCGAAGGTGATCACGAGCACGACCGCGGCGATCAGGACCCCGATGCCTTCGGACGCCCCGGCGGCCTCACTGGCCGGCAGCGCGTCGCCGCTGGCTTCAACGGTCAAGCCGGCGGCTCGGCCGGTCTCGAAGGTTTGTGCCAGCGCTTCGCGGTCGGCGTCGGTCAGCTCGGTGCCCTGCACCTTGTAGGTGACGTTCGCGATCGCGTACCGGCCGTCGGCCGAGATGGCGCCGGACTTGAAGGGATCGGTGACGCTGCCGACCTCTGGTGCCGTGGTCATCTTGGCGACGACCTGTTCCACAGCTGTCTTGTTGACCGTCTGGGCGAGCTTGGTGCCGGACGGGGCGACGAAGACCACTCGCGCGGTGGCCCCGCCGACATGCGCCTGCGGGAAGCGCTCGGCGAGTTGGTTGATCGCCTGCTGGGATTCGGTGCCGGGCACGCTGAACGTGTTCGACATCGTCCCGGACAGCGTGGCCGCGCCGACGCCGGTGAGAACGAGGACGAGCGCCCAGACGCTGGTCACTTGCCAGCGGTGCCGGTAGCAGAACCGGCCGAGCCGGAACAGGAACGTAGCCATCAGATGTGCTCCTTCAGCGGGGATCGGACGTCGGGGCGCTCCGTCCTGGATGAGAAGGAGACTAGCCGATCGGCTAGCTGTTGACTAGTCGATCGTAAAGGTTTCTGCTTGCCGTTCGTAAAGTCATGTCCTAGTCGGTCGTAAAGTTGCGGACTAGCCGATCGGCAAGCTAGGCTGTCGGGACTCTGGGGATGAGGAGGAACCGTGGTCACCGAGGTCAGCAAGGCGCCCGACAGCCGGCAGCGCTTCATCGACGTCGCCGTGCGGCTGTTCACGCAGCACAGCTTCGCGGGCACGTCACTGCAGATGATCGCCGACGAGGTCGGGGTGACGAAGGCGGCCGTCTATCACCACTTCCGCACCCGCGAGGACCTGCTGAACGCCGTACTCGCGCCGTTGCTGGAGCGGATCCGGACCATCGTCGAGGAAGCTGAGGCGCAGCGCTCGGTGTCTGCCCGCGCCGAGTACATGCTCAGCGGATACGTCGACCTCGCCGTGCGGAACCGGGACCTGATGTCGGTGCTGGCCGCCGACACCGGAGTGATCGACATGCTGCGCTCCCAGCATGATCTCGGCGAGCTGGTCGATCGCCAGGTCAAGCTGCTCGCCGACGTCAGTCCCGGCCCGGCGGGGATCATCAGCGCCGCTGTCGTTCTGTCCGGCATCGTCGGTGCGGCCGGCAAGTTGCTGGTCGTGATCGATGAGGAAGACCTGAAGGAGCACCTCGTCCAGACCGGCCGGCGGGCCCTCGGCCTCCGCGCCCCGCGCGCTCCTAAGAGTGCTTGAGCGAGACCAGACGATAGACCTCGAGCGGCTCGGCCTTGCCCTTGAGTTCCAGTAGCCCCAGGGACTCGGTGACCGCGTCAGGGAGGAGATCCCTCGTCGCCGGCGTGATGGCGACACCGCCCGCCGGCGCCTTGCCTTCGATGCGGGAGGCGACGTTGACCGTGTCGCCGATGACGGTGTGGGTGCGGCCGCCTTCGGTGCCGAGCAGGCTGACCGACGCGATGCCGCTGTTGATGCCGACCCGGAACCGCGGCCAGTTGGGGTGAGCTGCCTGTACGGAGGTCGCTGCCTCCTGCAGGGCGAGTCCCGCGGCAGCCGCCCGCGCCGCGTGGTCCGGCTGGTCGCCGCGCTTGTTGAAGGTGACCATCAACGCGTCGCCGATGATCCGGTCCACGTCGCCGCCATGACGTCGTACGACTGGAGGTACGACGACCTGGAAGTACGTGTTGAGCATCGCCGTGACTTCACCCGCTTCGTGCTTCTCCGAGAACGTCGTGAACCCCTGCAGATCGGCGAACAGCACGCTCAACTCGCGCTGTCCCGACACCGTGTCCTCGAGGTAGAGGTCGGCGAACCGCTCCTCGTACCACTGGATCCGTACGCCGGCCACCACCAGGCCGAAGGCGGTCAGCATCAGCACGTGCCACTCCCACCACGACAGCGCCCAGTTCCGCGCGAACACCAGCGCGACCATCGCCTCGGCGAGCAGCACGAATGCGGCGATCATCGACAGCAGCATCAGCGACGGCCGTTCCCACCAAGTGCGGAGGTATCGCCCCGCGGCGACCGCATAGAGCACGATCGCCGGCACCGCGAGCGCACTGAGGATGCCATCAGCATCCTCCGGTACGGCGGTGGCGTGCAGCGGAGGCAGTCGCAGTACCGAGGCGACTGCCCACAACACCATCAGCGTCAACAACCCAGCGCGAAGCCACCGCCCCCAGCGGACCGCACTGACGGCCCGCGCGCCGGACAGGTTCAAGCTGGACAAGAACGCGAACACCGAAGCCAGCGCAACGCCGACCGGCGTCGCCAGAGTGAATCCGGCATTCGGTGTGTCGAGCAAGACCTTCGGTGTCGCCAACGCATGCAGCCCGAGAAACCCCGCGGCGGACAGGAACGCCAGCGACACCAGCAACACCCGCGGATCACCCCGCCGCAACGCCGCCGCACCCGTCAGATACGCCAGTACGGCGCTCAGCGCGGCGGTCGCCAACACCAGCCAGAAGTGCGCCGGGTGATGCTCCCAATGCACGTCCAACTGCTCGTCCCGCAACAGCAAAATCAGCCCCGCCAACGGCACGAGCAGAGCCAGCGCGGTCAGGACAACCATCGCCGGGGTGTAGACGAACCGCCGTTCAGGCATCTGCGACAACCTTCAGATGCGTGTGGATCTGAGACACCACCACGGAGCCCTCGCCGACCGCCGAAGCGACCCGCTTGACCGACCCGCACCGTACGTCGCCAATGGCGAAAAGTCCCGGCAACGTCGTCTCATAAGGCTGCGGTGGCCGCGACTCGCTCCACTGCGGATCGGCCGCCGCATCCGATCCAGTCAGCACAAAGCCATGACCGTCCCGGCCCACCTTGTCCGGCAGCCAGTCGGTGCCAGGCACCGCGCCGATCATCACGAACAATCCGTCGACCGCCAGCGACTCCTCGGCGCCGGTCAACCGGTCGCGCAAGGTCACCCGCTGGAGCCGCCCGTCGCCTCCGCCGTCGACGACCTCGCTATTGGCGCGCACCGTGATGTTCGACGTCGCGTCGATGGTGTCGATCAGGTACTTCGACATGCTTGCCGTCAGGTCGTTGCCCCGGATCACCAAGCTGACCTGCCGGCAATAGCGAGCCAGGTGCAGCACCGCCTGCCCGGCCGAGTTCCCACCACCGACGACACAAGCGTCAAGGCCCTTCAAACCATGGGCTTCCGACACGTTCGCGCCGTAGTACACCCCGGCCCCCATCAGCTTCTCCAGCGACGGGACATTCAGCCGCCGGTACGACACCCCGGTCGCCAGCACGACCGCCCGCGCCGTCACCTCGCCGACGTCACCGATGACCGCGCGGAAGTGGTCGCCCCGCTTCTCCAGCGAATCGATCGACCGCATCAGCACGAAATGCGCCCCGAACACCCACGCCTGCTGATACCCGCGCTGCGCCAATTCCGACCCACGGATCCCGCGCGAGAAGCCCAGGTAGTTCCGGATCAGCGAACTCGTCCCCGCCTGCCCGCCGATCGACTCCCGCTCCACCACCAGCGTGCGCAACCCCTCCGACGAGGCATACACAGCCGCGGCCAACCCACCCGGCCCGGCCCCGATCACGAGTACGTCGAACGAGTCCTCGCCGTCGGCCAGCGTCGTCGGCACCCCCCACGCCTCGGCGATCTCGGCATCGGTCGGATCATGCAGTACGGCGCCGCCGACGGCCGGCATCCACATCAGCACACCCTCACCGGGATCCGGTTCGTCGATCCACCGCAGGACGGCGTTCGCCAGCTCCGAACCGCAAGCCCGGAAGGCGCTCGGGATCCCGTTGCGGGCCAGCAGACTGCGGACCGCCTGGCCCCGCACGGAATGGTCGGAGGCGATGACGACGACCTCACGCAGGTTGGCGACCTCGTAGCGGGACCACTCCTGGACAAATTCCGCGACCGTCCGGTGGAAGAGCTCGTCGCGCTCGATCCACGGCTTCAGCACGTAGTAGTTGATGTCGCCGATCGCCATCGCGGACAGGATCGCCGACGCCGTTGAACGGTCCGCCCACGATCCCCACTCGATCAGCAACGCCCGCCGCGCGTCGGGATGCAGCGTCCGCGACCGCTCGAAGATGCCGGCCCGAGCCTCGTCGTCCAGGCCGTGATCGACCAGCACGACTGCTACCCGCTGCTCAAGCTCGTACGCGCGCTGTAGGCACTCCGACGCCTCGGCGGCGGTCAGCTCGCCGCGGACTCTGAAATCGACGCCGAACGCGCGCTCGAGCTCTGTCTCACTCCGTTCCAGCTGCTCGGGATCCGCGTCGACCACCAGTAACAGCGGCCGCGCGTTATGCAGGCTGGACCTACCCCGGGGTTCCCCTCCCATGCTGCGACGGTAGGTCCGCCTCACGCGATGAGCAATGGACAAAGCGTTTGTTCACCGGTCCTGTCCGCCCCAGTGGGACAGGACCGGTGAACGCTCAATCGGTCAGTTGACGCTCACCGCGGACCACGCCGCGGCGACAGTGGCGCGTTCGGTGCTGTTGGCGCCGTACAGGTCGGTGGCCGCGTTCAGGGTCGCGGTCCGGGCCTGGGCGTACGTCGTACTGGTCGTCATGTAGGTGGTCAGGGCGCGGTACCAGATCTTGCCGACCTTGGCGTTGCCGATGCCGGTGATGGTCGAGCCGTTGCAGGTCGGCGAGTTGTGCTGCAGTCCGCCGATCACCTTGGCGCCGCTGCCCTCGGAGGCGAGGTAGACGAAGTGGTTCGCCACGCCGGAGGAGTAGTGCACGTCCAGGTTGCCGATGCCGGAGGAGTAGCAGTCGGGGGAGTTGCCGTCCTTGCTCGGCTTGTCCATGTACCGCAGCGCCGGGCGGTCCTTCATGATCTCCTCGCCGATGTAGTAGTCACCCGGGTCGGCGGCCTTGTTCGAGTAGAACTCGACCATGGTGCCGAAGATGTCGCTGGTCGCCTCGTTCAGGCCGCCGGACTCACCGGAGTAGGTGAGGTTCGCGGTTGCCGAGGTGACGCCGTGGGACATCTCGTGGCCGGCCACGTCGATCGACACCAGCGGACCCGCGACGACGTTGTCGCCGTCGCCGTACGTCATCTGCTTGCCGTCCCAGAAGGCGTTCACGTAGTTGGTGCCGTAGTGCACGCGGCTCGGGACGCCCTTGCCGTCGTTGAAGATGCCGTTCCGGCCGTGGGTGTTCTTGTAGTAGTCGAACGTGGTCGCGGCGCCGTAGTGCGCGTCGACGGCGGCGGTGGCCCGGTTGGTGTTCAGGCCGTTGCCCCAGTGGTTGTCCGCGTCGGTGAACCGGGTCGGCACCGGGCAGCCGATGCCGAACAGTTGGCACCAGACGGAGTCGGTCTTGTTATTCGCGTCGGCGGTGTAGCCGTTGCCGCGGACCGGGTCGGTCAGCGTGAAGCCACCGGTGGCCGGCGTGCTGTCGATCGGCACCGTCCCGCTGTAGAGGCTCTGACCATCGCCGGTCGCCGTCTCGATGTGCTGCTCACTGACGAGCTTGGCACCGGTCAGCGCGTCCACGGTGGTCGTGATGTTGCTCGGCGTACCGTCTGCCTGGGTGCCAACCGTGGTGACCAGGTAGGCGAGGCGTGGCGCGCCCTTGCGGGCCTCAATCACCAGCGTGGGCTTGCCCTCGGCCTTCAGACCGCGGGTCAGTGCCTTCGAGGTGGCGGCGGCGATGCTGATCTTCGGCGTACGGCTGACGTCCGCAGTGCGGCTGAGCGTCAGGCTGGCGCCCTTCCAACTGCCGTCCTTGGCCTGGTGGACAACGACATCGCCGCCGAGCACCTTGAGCCCGCCGATGGTCCGGTCCATTCGGACGTGGCTGGAGCCGTCAGAGTCGACGATGACATCCCGTACGACGAACGCGTCGGCGGTGGTGGCCCGCAGTACGCCGAGGTTGCCGGTGACGGCTGCTTTGGCCCGGGCGATGGCCGCTGATGGTGTGGGGACGGGGTCTGCCGTCGGTGCACCGGTGGCTGTGGTGGCGCTGGTCAGACCTAGGGCGGTTGCGGTCGCCACTGCGGTGGCAGCGGCGAACAGGGCGGATCTGTTCATCCTCGCGCTCCTTCAAAGGTGTCCCGGAGGCCTCACGCCCCAGGAACGAGGTGCAGGAACGTTACCGCTCGGTCACCGGGCGTGGCCAGAGTTCGGGAAAACTTGCTTTTCCGCTTCGTCCCGGCGAAATTCCCGCGCGCCCGGGCATTTGGCCGGCGTGGGGCGATACGGTCGCGACATGGCGAAGAGCACAGCGGTGATGCTCACCGTGGGAGACCGCGAGGTCCGGGTCTCCAGCCCCGAACGGGTGGTCTACGAGGCGACCGACTGGGCTCCGGAGGTCACCAAGCTGCAGGTCTGCGAGTACTTCATCGGTGCGGCTCCCGCGTTCATGCGAGCCTCGGGCGACCGTCCGGTCGCGTTGGAACGCTGGCCCGGTGGGTGGCGCGAGGGAATGACCCTGTCAGTGGACGCGAGCGGTCGTCAGACCGGGGACGGCTTCTACTCGAAGCGTCTCCCCAAGGGTGCTCCCGATTGGCTCCAGACCTGCCGCGTACTGACGCCGAACGACCGCCCGATCGACGAGCTGTGCCTGACTGAACCTGCCGCCGCGGTGTGGGCGGCCCAGATGGGCACGCTGACCTTCCACCCGTGGGCCGTGCGCAGCAGCGATCTCGACCACCCCGACGAGCTGCGCCTCGATCTCGATCCACAGCCCGGCGCGACCTTCGCCGATGCCCGGAGGGTGGCCGGCGTCGTGCGTGAACTTCTCGAGGAGCTTGGCCTTCGGGGCTATCCGAAGACCAGTGGCAACCGGGGCATCCACATCTACGTGCGGATCCGGCCGGAGTGGACCTTCGACCAGGTCCGGCACGCCGCGATCGGCCTCGGCCGCGAGCTCGAGCGTCGCGACGACGGTGTGACGACGGCCTGGTGGAAGGAGGAACGCGGCGAGGCTTCGATCTTCCTGGACTTCAACCAGAACCTCCGCGACCGCACCGTCGCGGGCGCCTGGTCGCTGCGACCGCGGCCCGGTGCGCCGGTCAGTACGCCGATGACCTGGGACCGGCTTGCCGAGGTCGAAGACCCGCGTGCCTTCAACCTGCACACGGTTCCGGACTACCTCGCCGACGGTGATCCCTGGGCGGACATGGACGAGACGGCGTACCCGCTCGACGCGCTGCTGCGCCTGTGGGAGGAACTCCCTGGCGGAGAGCTGAGCTTCCCACCCGACTACCCGAAGATGCCGGGAGAGCCGCCCCGCGTTCAGCCGAGCAAGAAGGTTGCCGAGCACTGGGACGAGCAGGGCAACCGGATCGCGCCGGACTGACCCTTCTCCGGACTCACACCGTGCCGGACTCACACCATGCCGGGCTGTCTCGTCGTAGTGGTGCTGGAAAATTCATCCTGCTAAGGAGAAACACCACTATGGACGCCCGTTTGGATCTGTTCACCAACCCCGTTGCGGCGAAGTTCATCAAGCACGTCAACGCGGCGAGCCTCGTGTCGAGGACGGCCGGGGTACCGATCGAGACACTCGAGTTGATGGCATTGCGGATCAGCCAGATCAACGGCTGCGCGGTCTGCGTCGACATGCACACCAAAGACGCGATCGAGCGCGGGGAGAGCGCCGTACGCCTCAATCTGGTCGTGACCTGGCGCGAGGCGATGGTCTTCACCGAGCCCGAACGCGCCGCGCTCGCGCTGGCCGAGGAGGGCACCCGGATCGCCGACGCCGCACCCGGCGTCAGCGACGACGTCTGGGCCAACGCCGCCAAGCACTACGACGAGGAACAACTCGGCGCTCTCATCAGCACGATCGCCATCATGAACACCTGGAACCGCCTCAACATCATCACCCAGCAACCCGCCGGCACCTACGTCCCCGGCCAGTGGGGCTAGCAGCGCCAGCAACCAGTCAACCGTGGGGACCTGAGACAGGTGATGGGGGACCTGATATTTCCTGTCTCCGGCCCCAGCGGGGGTACAAGACCCCGACGGTTGGCCGGTCTGGTCCGGATACCGGGACCGATGGTCTCACCTACCGGCGCCTGCTGAACTGGGCACCAACTGAGCCCCTCTGGCATGGCGCACGATGTTCGCGCTGCCACGTCTACCGACCAACGGCAGGTGTACCGACCAACGGGTAGTAGTCGCCGCCACCCCACCAATCTCACCCGTATCCCCGCATAAACCACCCCGCCCACACCCCCACCACACCAACTACTACCCGTTCTTCGGTACACCTCCCGCACCTCGCAACCCCAAACCACAACGCACAACCCCCACCCAGGCATGGCCTCGGTCAGAAGGTCCGCAGTGCCCCGCCGTCGATGGGGATGATGGCGCCGGTGATGTAGGAGGCGGCGGGGGAGAGGATGAAGGCGGCGACCCGGCCGAACTCGTCGGGGTCGCCGTACCGGCGCAGCGGGATGGTCTTCTCCGAGGCACGGCGTGCGGCCTCGGGGTCGCCGCCCTTGGCGTCGAGTTCCTTGAGGCGGTCGGTGGCGATGCGGCCTGGCATCAGGCCGTTGACCCGGATGCCGTTCGGGCCGAGCTCGTCGGCGAGGGTCTTGGCGACCATCGCGAGGCCTGGCCGCAGGCCGTTGGAGATGGCCAGTCCGCTGATCGGTGACTTGACCGACGACGACAGTACGAACGCGATCGACGTACCCTCCGAGCCGGCGCGGGCGACGGATCGCGCGATCCGCAGGCCGCCGAGGAAGACGCTGTCGAAGGCGTTCCGCCAGTCCTCTTCGTCCGTGTCAAGGGCGGAACCCGGCCGCGGGCCGCCGACGCTGACCAACGCGCCGTGCAGTGCGCCCCACTTGGCGATCGCCGTCGCGGCCAACCGCTCGGCGCTCTCCGGGTCCGCGTTGTCGACCGGAATGCCGACCACGTTCTCGCCGAGCTCGGCTGCGGCGCGGCTGATCGACTCCTCGTTCCGGCTGGAGATCACCAGCCGGGCGCCTTCGCCGGCAAGGGCCTTCGCGGTGGCGAAGCCGAGGCCGGCGCTCGCGCCGGTGACGATGTAGGTGCGATCGCGCAGTCCGAGGTCCACGGGCACCATCCTGCCTCACCGGACCGGATCTCGCACGCCCGATGCGCGCGCTGTCCAGGTGGTGGCCGACGGCAAAGAACTAGTACGCCGACCGACGCAATGGCGTCTCGGAGCTGGCCAAATGCCAGGCCGTGTTGACCAGACCGAGATGCGAGAAGGCCTGCGGGAAATTGCCCAGCATCCGGCCGGACCCCGGGTCGTACTCCTCGGCCAACAACCCAACATCGTTGCGCAGGGCAACAAGCTTGTCGTAGAGCGCACGCGCCTCGCCGACCCGGCCGATCATCGCGAGCGCGTCGGCCAGCCAGAACGAGCAGATCAGGAACGTACCCTCCTCGTCGGCCAGACCGTCGTCGACGTGCGCGGGGTGGTAGCGGCGGACGAAGCCGTCACGCGCCAGTTCCTTCTGTACGGCGTCGACCGTACCGACGATGCGCGGGTCGTCAGGTGGCAGGAAGCCGACCTGCGGGATCAGCAGGACGGCGGCATCCAGCGCCTTGCTGCCGTAGGCTTGGGTGAAGGTGTTCCGGTCGGCGTCGAACGCCTTCGTGCAGACCTCCCGGTGGATCTCGTCGGCCGTCGCGCGCCACTGCTTCGCCGGTCCGCTCATGCCGAATCGCTCGACGGCTCGCGCCGCCCGGTCGAACGCGACCCACGCCATCACCTTCGAGTGGGTGAAGTGCTGCCGGCCGCCTCGGACCTCCCAGATGCCTTCGTCCGGCTCTTTCCACACCTCGGCCAGGCGCCGTATCAGCCCGCGCTGCATCGACCAGGCGTCGTCGCTCGGCCCGATCTGGGATTCGCGGGCGAGCGCGAGTACGTCCATCACCTCGCCGAACACGTCGATCTGCAGCTGCTCAGCGGCCGCGTTCCCGATCCGCACGGGTGCCGAGGATCCGAACCCGGGCAGCCAGTCCGCCGCGAACTCCGTCAGCCGTCGTTCGCCAGTTACGCCGTACATGATCTGGAGGTCCTCCGGGGAACCGGCGATGGCGCGGAGCAGCCAGTCCCGCCAGGCCTGCGCCTCCTCGCTGTACCCGAACCGGAGCATCGCCTCCAGGGTCATCGTTGCGTCGCGCAGCCAGCAGTACCGGTAGTCCCAGTTGCGCTCACCACCGAGGGCCTCCGGCAAGGACGTCGTCGGCGCCGCGACGATGCCGCCGGACGGCGCGTAGGTCAGCGCCTTCAGCGTGAGCAGCGACCGGGTGACCTCCTCGGTGAACCCGTCGACGCCTTTGCTGCGGCCGATCCACTCGGTCCAGTACGACTCGGTCGGCTCCAGCGACGCGATCGCGTCGGTCGCCTTCGGCACCGGGTGGTGGGACGGATGCCAGGTGAGCACGAACCAGGCCTGGTCACCGGCGGAGATCTCGAAATCGGCGTACGTCGCGAAGTCGCGCCCGTACTGGTGGACGTCGGAGCGCAGCGACACCGCGTCCGGACCGGCGATCGCGACCACCTGGCCGTCGACCCGGCGCACCCACGGGACCACCTGGCCGTAGTCGAACCGCAGCCGCAGCTCGGACCGCATCGACACTGTGCCGCTGATGCCGACCACGATCCGTACGACGTCCGGCGCCGCGTCGCGGGGCGGCATGAAGTCGATCACCCGGACCGAGCCGCTGTCGGTGGACCACTCGGTCTCCAGGACGAGCGTGTCGCCGCGGTAGTGCCGGCTGCTCGTCGCATCGCCGTCGCGCGGGCTGATCCGCCAATGACCGTTGTCGTCGGTGCCGAGCAGTGCGGCGAAGCAGGCCGGCGAGTCGAACCGCGGGAAGCACAACCAGTCGATCGATCCGTCCTTCGAGACCAGCGCCGCGGTCTGCAGGTCGCCGATCAGCGCATAGTCCTCAATCCGCCGCTCCGGCACGCGCTTCGGCTTTGGGGGCTTCGGGGGATCCGGCTCGTGAGCTGTTGTCACCGCGAACTTCCTGTCTGGAGAAGTAGACCAACCCGCCGAGGGCCAACAGGGCGAAGAAGAACCACTGCAGCGCGTAGAAGAAGTGTGGCCCGTCGTCGATCTCCGGTCCCGGGAACCCGCCGAACGCCGGGTCGTTCGCCGGCTCCTGTTTGTCGATGGTGAGGTAGCCGTCGTACAGGTTCAGCCCGAGCACCTTGGCGAAGTCCGGCCCGTTGATCAGCCGCGCGGTGCCGTCGTCCGGCGTACCACCGTTGGTGTGCCCGCCGCGCTCGCTGCGCTGCAGCCGGCCGGTGATCGTCACCTCACCAGTCGGTACGGCGGGGATGTGGCCGGGGGCGAGCTCACCACCCTGCCGGGCCAGGAAACCGCGATCCACCAGCACCGCCTTGCCGTCCGCGAGGACCAGCGGCGTGACGATCTCGAAGCCGGGGCTGTCGTTCACGTTGCGATACCGCATGACGACCTGCTTTGAGGCGTCGTACCGGCCCGACACGACCGCCGTACGCCAGGCGTGCTGGTCGCCGACCACGCCCTGCGGCCCGACGATCTGGTCGATCGGCGCCGGGGGAGCGGCCAGGTTGGTGCGGGTGACTTCGTTACGCGCTTTCCGCTCGTCGAGCCGGTGCAGCTGCCAGCGGCCGAGCTGAACACAGACTGCGGCGAGCACCAGGACCGCCAGCGCGGTGGCAATCCAGCGGACATTCATCAGGCGACCCACATCTCGAACTTAAGCCATCCCCTGAAACTGTCCGTCCCCGGCACGTAGGCTGGAGCCGTGACAGCCATCGATACGACTACTCAGCTGGGCCTGGCGGACAGCTACGGCCGTGTCGCCACGGATCTGCGGGTATCGCTCACAGACCGTTGCAACCTGCGCTGCAGCTACTGCATGCCGGAGGAGGGCCTGGACTGGCTGTCCAAGCCGGAGTTGCTCACCGACGACGAAATCGTCCGCCTGGTCTCCATCGCCGTACGGCAGCTGGGCGTGCACGAGATCCGCTTCACCGGCGGCGAGCCGCTGCTCCGCCGCGGTCTGGTCGGCATCGTCGCCCGTACGACGGAGCTCGCGCCGCGGCCGCAGGTGTCGCTGACCACGAACGGGATCGGCCTCGCCCGGCAAGCACAGGCCTTGAAGGATGCCGGTCTAGACCGGGTCAATGTCAGCCTCGACACCATTCGCCCTGACACTTTCCAGCAGCTGGCCCGGCGCGACCGGATCAAGGACGTCATCGCCGGTCTCGAAGCCGCCCAGACGGCAGGTCTGACGCCGGTCAAGGTCAATGCCGTACTGATGCGTGGCGTGAACGACCAGCAGGCGCCTGAGCTGCTGGAGTTCTGCTTGGAGCGCGGCTACGAGCTGCGCTTCATCGAGCAGATGCCGTTGGACGCCCAGCACGGCTGGAACCGCGCCACGATGGTCACCGCCGACGAGATCCTCGAGCAGCTCGCCGACCGGTTCGGCCTGGAGCCGACGGACGCGGCGACCCGGGGAAGCGCGCCGGCCGAGTCGTTCACTGTCCACGGCGGCCCGCAGACGGTCGGCATCATCGCGTCGGTCACCCGCCCGTTCTGCGGTGACTGCGACCGCGTCCGGCTGACCGCTGACGGCCAGGTCCGCGACTGCCTGTTCGCCCGGACCGAGTCGGACCTGCGGACGCCGTTGCGTGACGGCGCGAGTGACGAGGAACTGGCCGACCGGTGGCGGCGGGCGATGTGGAAGAAACTCCCGGGCCACGGCATCAACGACCCGAGCTTCTTGCAGCCGACCCGGCCTATGTCCGCGATCGGCGGCTGAACGCCATACCGGCCCAATCCGGAAATGCGGTTTTTCAGGCTTTCATCCGGAGAAAGGCTCGACCTCACGCAGGAATGACCTGCGGGCCAGGAAGTCCGACAGGCTGTCCTTGTGTTCGTCACAGGCCAGCCAGGTCTTGCGCCGGTCGGGCGTGTGGATCTTCGGGTTGTTCCACAGCAGCGCCCACGTGGCCGGCGTGCCGCAACCCCTGGCGGAGCAGACGGACGGAAGCTCTTGCTCGGTCATCTAGCGCTCCTTCAATTCCTGGCCACACCCCACCGCCCCGGTCGTTTCCTGATAACTCAATAATCAAAAGCGTGGGCAAAATGAAGCGACGTCGGACAGCCACGGGGGGAGCCGTCCGACGCCGCATCAAGTCCCTGAATTTCACCGATGAACTTCAGAGCACGCGGGAGATTCTGACATGAACACCGCCCGACTTTCCAGTCCCGACGCAGATCACTTTTCGGTGTCGATCTTCCGGTCCGGATCGGACGGCTTGATCACGTCGTGCGGAGCGTCCAGTGCGGGCCGTTGCGGAGCGACGAACGGGTCGGCATCGGCCAGCCCGCGGGTCCGCTGCGCGTTGGCCAGGACGACCGCGATGTACGGGAGGAACACGGCCGCGACGATGAACATCCAGCGCCAGGGCGACGGCGTCAGTACGGCGAGCACGAAGCAGACGATCCGGATCGACATCATCCACGCGTAGCGCGCGATCCGGCTGTCCAGCTCCTCCGACCGGCTGGGCTGCGCACTCGTCACCGAAATGACGGTTTCGCCGCCCCGCTCGTGGCGTCTCGACATCTATCCTCCTCACCAGGACCAACGGTACGCCGCGTCAGTCGCCCGGGCGCAGCCAGGATGGAAGGAACGTCAGATGACCGACCGCACCTATCGCGTGACCGAGATCGTGGGTACGTCGAAGGAAGGCCTGAACCAGGCGATCACCAACGGCCTCACCCGGGCCGGGGAGACGCTGCGGCACCTCGACTGGTTCGAGGTGACCGAGATCCGCGGGCACCTCGTCGACAACCAGATCGACCACTACCAGGTCGGCATGAAGGTCGGCTTCCGCCTCGAAGACTCCTGACCACCCGCACGATTTGACGGGTTCACCCACCAAGTGGTGGGTTCCCCGCCCGTATTTCGGGAGGGAACCCACAAGTTGGTGGGTGAACCCATCAAACGGCTGGGGGAGTTGACCCCGGCGTCCGGAGTTGCGGGTGACGGGCGATAGCGTTCGTCCGACTGGTGTCGTGTGAGGAGGGCTTGTGAGCAGGTCGGTGTTGGTGACCGGAGGCAACCGGGGGATCGGGCTGGCGATCGCGACCGCGTTCCGGGAGGCCGGTGACAAGGTCGCCGTCACCTACAACAGCAGCCCTCCGCCGGACGGCTTCCTCGCGGTGAAGTGCGACATCACCGACCAGGAGCAGGTCGACGCGGCGTTCGACACCATCCAGAACGAGAACGGCCCGGTCGAGGTGCTGGTGGCGAACGCCGGCATCACCCGCGACACGCTGCTGCTCCGGATGTCCGACGACGACTGGTCGGCGGTCATCGACACGAACCTGACCGGCTCGTTCCGGGTCGCCAAGCGGGCGGCGAAGGGCATGCTCCGGCTGCGCAAGGGCCGGATCGTGTTCATCTCGTCCGTCGTCGGCATGCTCGGCTCACCCGGTCAGGTGAACTACGCGGCCAGCAAGTCCGGCCTGATCGGCATGGCCCGGTCGATGGCCCGCGAGCTGGGAAGCCGCGGCATCACCGCGAATGTGGTCGCGCCCGGTTTCGTCGAGACCGACATGACCGCGGTGCTGCCGGAGGAGACCCAGAAGCAGTACCTGAGCCAGATCCCGCTCGGCCGGTTCGGGCTGACCGAGGAGATCGCGAACGCGGTCCGCTGGCTGTCGTCGGAGGAGGCCGGGTACATCACCGGCGCGGTGATCCCGGTCGACGGCGGCATCGGCATGGGCAACTGAAACAAACAACCCCACTTACCTAGAAAGGGACGCCCGTGGGCATCCTCGACGGCAAGCGGATCCTGGTCGCCGGAGTCACGCTGGACTCCTCGATCGGCTTCGCCACGGCCAAGGTGGCGCAGGAACAGGGCGCCACCGTGCTGATCTCGAACTTCGGCCGCGCGCTGAGCATCACCAAACGGATCGCCAAACGCCTGCCGGTCGAGCCGCCTGTCCTGGAGCTGGACGTCACGAATGCCGACCACCTCGCGGCGCTGCCGGACGCCGTACGCGAGCATGTGGACGGTCTCGACGGGGTCGTGCACTCGATCGCGTATGGCAACCCGGAGACCATCCTGGGTGGCAAGTTCCTCGAGGGCCCGTGGGACGACGTGGCGCAGGCCGTCCATGTGTCGGCGTACTCGCTGAAGGCGCTGGCTGTCACCTGCGCGCCGTTGATGAGCCGTGGCGGCAGCGTGGTCGGGCTGACGTTCGACGCGACCGTCGCCTGGCCCGGGTACGACTGGATGGGGGTGGCGAAGGCCGCGCTCGAGTCAACGAACCGGTACCTGGCCCGCGACCTCGGCGCCCAGGGCATCCGCTGCAACCTGGTCTCGGCCGGTCCGCTGAAGACGCTTGCCGCGAAGGCGATCCCGGGCTTCGAGAAGTTCGAGGAGCCCTGGCTGGACCGGGCGCCGCTGGGCTGGGACCCGTCCGACCTCGAGCCGACCGGCCGGACCATCGTCGGCCTGCTCAGTGACTTCTTCCCCGCGACCACCGGCGAGATCGTGCACGTCGACGGCGGCTATCACGCGATGGGAGCGTAGGGGTTGGCCACATCTCTGGTTGAGCTCCGCGTCCTGGACGGTGCCAACCTCTACTTCAGTCGTGCCGCCGTCAAGCTGACGCTCGACGTCTCGGCACTGGTCGACGCCCCGGCACCCGCCGCGAAGGCGTACGCGCAGGCTCTCGGTCTCGGCGCGACGCGTCCCGGACGGATCGGCTCGGGCTTCCGGCAGCGGTTCGCGATCCGCGTCGCGGGTCACGTCGTACGACGGATCGCCCGCGAGGCCGGCATCGGTCGAATCGGGGTCCGCGTGCGGCCGGAGTCCGACGTACACCGGCTGGTTGTGGCGTTCCCGTGGGCGCATGAAGGCCGGGCGCGGGCACTCGGAGCGGCGATCGTGGAGGTGCTCGACGCCTTCGGCTCCGAGGACCTGCCCGAGCTGGTCGCGACGGTCGGGGACCGGGTCCGCAACGAGCCGGCCGGGAACCCGCCGCCGACCCTGCGGCCCAAGGTGCCGGTGGTCGCGGTGACCGGGACGAACGGCAAGACCACGACCTCGCGGATGATCGCGCACATCGGTCGCGCGGCCGGTCTGCACGTCGGCTGGTCCAGCACGGACGGCGTCTACTTCGACGGCAAGCTGGTCAAGTACGGCGACTTCTCCGGACCGAGCGGCGCCGGGCAGGTGCTGTCTCAGCCGGGCATCCAGCTCGCGGTGACCGAAACCGCCCGCGGCGGCATCCTCCGGCGCGGCGTCGGCGTGGCGTCGAACGACGTGTCGGTCGTCACGAACGTCACCGCGGACCACCTCGGCCTCGGCGGGATCGACACGATCGACCAGTTGGCCGAGGTGAAGGCGGTGATCACGCAGATCACCCGGCCGCGTGGGTGGTGCGTCGTGAACGGCGATGACCCGCGGACGTTCGCGATGCGGCTCGGGTCGCCCGCGAAGTGCTGGGTGTTCTCCCGCGATCCCGACTCGCCGTCGATCCGGACCGTGCTCGACGAAGGCGGTCGCGCGACGACCGTGCTGGACGGCTTCATCACCGTCCTCGACCAGGCCAGTGACCCGGAACCGCTGGTGAAGGTCGTCGACGTACCAATGACTCTGTCAGGTCTGTCGCACTACAACGTCGAGAACTCGCTGGCCGCAGTGTCTGCGGCGCTCGGGCTCGGGTTGCCGCGGGCGGCGGTGGTCGAGGGGCTGACCACGTTCATACCGAACGAGAACAACCCCGGCCGGATGAACATGTACTCGCTGCGCGACTTCACCGTGGTGATCGACCTCGCCCACAACGAGGCGGGGCTGGAAGCGCTGATCGAGATCATGAACGGCGTCCGGGAGCCGGGCGGACGGTTGCTGCTGGCCATGGGCTCACCGGGCGACCGGGCCGACGAGATGGTCTCGGCACTCGGCGCGATCGGTGCGCGGGCAGCCGACCGGGTGATGATCGGCCACAAGACCGAATACTTGCGCGGCCGGCCCCCGGAGGAACTCGAGGCGGTGTTCCGGGAGGGTGCCGCGTCGGTCGGCGTGGACGACGTACCGGCGCACCCGACCGAGCTCGCGGCGGCGCAGGCGCTGGTCGCGGAGGCTAAGCCCGGAGACGTGGTCGCGGTCATGTCTCTGCAGGATCGGGCGAGTCTTGACGCCTGGTTGCGGGCCGAGGGAGCTACCGTCGACACACCGGAGACCTTGAAGGCCAAGGTCGAACGAGCTCAGCACTAACCCTCGGCCGCCCGCTGAGGGCTGGATCGAGGTGTCATGCGCTACCTGTGGTCGGTACCGTCCGCGGTCGTCGCCTGGTTCGTGGCGGGATTCTCCGTCACCTATCTGAAGGGACTCCCGGACGGTACGACGCTGTTCGTCCCGCCTCGGCTGGACCTGCTCGTGCTCGGCGGCTTCGCCGGGGGAGTGCTGGCGGGTCTGCTGGTGCAGCGGATCCGGATCACGGTGCCGCTGGTGCTGGTCGTTGCCGTGGGCATGTGGTGGCTGAGCGGAAATGCCTTCAGCGACAGGGACTTGCTGATCACGTTGCTGGCAGCAAGCGCTGTCGGCGGTCTGTTCGGTGCTCTGGGCACCCGAAGTTCGGTCGTCGCCGCCTTCGCGCTGGCCGTGCCGGTCGCCTGGTACGCGTTGCGCCCGGCCAACCAACTCGAGGACTGGCGTTGGCTGTGGCAACTGAACGGCCTGCTCGTCGGCGCCGGCCTGGCGCTTCTTCTTTACCTCGCCTGTTGGAAACGTGGCTGGCGGTCGGCGTACTACTGGTTGCCGCTGGCAGGGATCTATCTGGTTGCTTTCGGCATCGTCGAGGCGGTCCGGACTCTTGCGCGGGCTTCCGGCCAGCCGATCGACAAGGTCGGCGACGCCGCGACCGCTGCGTTCTTCCAGTCGTTCGAGCCGGTCCTGCGGGAGTACTGGCCGTGGCTGGTGCTCGCCGTACTGCTGGCGATTCCGATGGTCGCGCTCAAGCTCCGCGCCCTGCCGCCGCCACCGCCGCCGCCCGATCCGTACGCCGACCGCTCGAACGACGCCGTACTGTCGGACGATCTCGACTGGATCGACCGGGAGGAGCCGCAGCGCCGGCTCCTCCCGCGGCGGGACCCGGTTACCTAGCCGGCGCCGCCGTCGCGCAGTTGCAGCGTGGCAGGGTGACAGGTCAGCCGAGAAGTTTCTCCCCGAGCCAGCCGCCCGCTTGGAAGCCGGGTGGGAGGGCGAAGACGGCGGAGCCGATGGTGGTGGTCCACTCGTTCAGGGCGTCGGCCGCGTCCAGGCGCATCAGGAGTGGCAGGAATTGGCCGGCTACGTCGGCCTGGTGGCTGAGGAAGATCAGGCCGGACTCGCGGGCGGCGCCGCTGTCATGGACGTAGTTGAGGCCCTTGCGGAAGATCCGGCGCCCGTCGTTCTCGGTCGGGTGTGACAGCCGGGCGTGGGCGTTCTCGGCGATCACCGGGCGCCCGTCGGAGTCCTGCGCTTCCAGGTCGAGTTCGTCGTGTTCGGCCGCGCCCGTCAGTGGGGCGCCGTTGGACAGCTTCCGGCCGACCGCACGCTCCTGCTCGGACCGGGTGAGCTCGTCCCACGTGTCGAGGTTCATCCGGATTCGCCGTACGACGAGTGTCGTACCGCCGCGGAACCAGTCCGGACCGTCGGACGACCAGACCGTGCTCTCGAACTCCGGCGTACCGACGGCCGGGTTGCCGGTGCCGTCCACTTGGCCGAAGAGGTTCCGCCCGGTGACTGGTTGCCCGTCGGAGCCGGTGCCGTTCCAGAACCCAGTCTGGCGCCAGAGCGGGGTCGCAAAGGACTTCGCGTCGGCCACTAGTCGTCGTACGGCGTGTACGACGCTGACCGCGTCGTCTGGGCCGACCATGACCAGCAGATCGCCGCCGGACCAGGCGGGGTCGAGCCGGTCGTGCTTCATCACCGGGAGGTCGTCGAGGCCGCCGGGCTTGTTCCCGGTCAGCGTGAAGACGCGCGGGCCGAAGCCGACGGTGGTGGTGAGGGCGACGTTGGCGATCGCCAGTTCTGGGGCGGTGTCGCCGGGCGCGGGACGACCGGAGCCGAGAGCAACAATGTCGCTGCTCCATAACCGCATCAACCGCCCGAGCGCAGCCTTGTCAGCGTCCTTCCGCAACGTGAAAGCAACCAACTCGGCATGCTTCGGCGCAGGCGAGGAAATCCCAGGCTGATGATCGCCGTACGGATCGATGACCCTGGCAACGGTCGGCTTCGGCTGATCCTTGTCCAGGGCAACCACAGCACCGGCGGAGACGGCCGCACCCGCGGCGGCCGCTCCGGCGAGTCCGAAGAACTGTCGTCGGGTGGTCACTTCGCAGTGGGTGTCGGGGTTGGGTGGTAGTGCTCTTCACTGGTCCGGGTAGCAGGCTGCTCGGTGGATCCGCAGGCGGAAAACAACACAACGGCCAGCATTGCCGTCAGCAACTTCATCTTCACGGACCGTCCAACGACCTTCATCCGGCCCGAGTTCCGATTTTCAGCAGCCGGGCGGACAGAATGACGCGACAGGGGAACAGCACCAGCAGGATGACCGCTCGCTGAGCCACACCGGCCCAATCGTGGAGCGGGGCATCGTCCGGAATCACCAGCGTGCCCATCACGACGGCGGAGGCCATCGCCACCACGCCCGCGATGAGGGCGTACGTCGAGAGGTCGCGCCAGCGCTGATCATGCGCTATCCGCCGGGACAGGACGACGAGCGCGATCGCGCTGCTGTTGAAGAACACGAAACCTCCGACGACGTGCCCACCCGGGTCATAGGTCGCTCCCGCGGCGTCCTCACGCAGCGGGAAGACCACGCCGGCGCAGACGAGAGCGATCCCGCTCAGGAACAGCAGTGCCGGACCGGCGATGCCTCGCTTCGTGGGTTGCAGGCCCCGGTGAAGCCCGATCCCGCACAGGATCGTGAGCAACCCGAAGACCACGAAGTTCGCCTGCTGGATCCAGCCGTTGGGCCCGGCTTCCAGGGCGCTCACCGGTTCCGAGAACGGGTCGTACTCGTCCCGGCGAAAGGCTTCCTGGGCCAGAAAGGCCGCGGTGAAGAGAACCGGCCCGACGACGCCGGCCCAGCCCGCCGGCCTGATCAACGCCGACGAACTGACGCCGCTCGATGCGATTCGTGTGGTGTTCATTGCCGCCTCCTTGCCGAAATGCACCTTCGGCAACGACGCTACGAGCGGCCGTGAGACCCCGCGATCGGGAATTCTCCCCATCGGATCAGCCCGTGCTCCATGGCGAAAAGCGCGGCGGCGGCCCGGCTGGACACCCCGATCTTGGGGTAGGCGTTCTGCAGGTGGCGATCGGCGGTCTTGACCGAGATCCCAAGCGTTCGCGCGATCTGCTTGGTCGGCAGGCCACGCGCGAGCAATGCGACGACCTCGATCTCGCGATCGGTCAGTCCGGCCGGCCGGTCGAGACGGCGGACCTGATGCCCGGCCGCGGCCAGCACCGCATCGGCACTCGCCGCATCGAGCCGCCCCGCACGAGCCTCCGCTCCAAGTACGTCAGCAGCTTGTGTGGGCGTCAGCGCCTCGCGGTACGGGCGCGGCTCGGTCATCGCGTGATAGGCGTCCGCGGCGGCGAGTAGCCGGGCCGGGGGCGTCAACGCGGCTGCCGTCGTACCCCGGTGGTAGCCGGAGCCATCGAGCCGCTCATGGTGGGCCGTCGCGACCGGCGCGATGGCCGCGAGGAACGGCGACCTGCACAGGACTCGCTCCGAGTGGTACGCGTGCAGGCGGACTTGCTCGCGTTCGTGCTCGGTCAACCGTGCCGACTTCTGCCAGATGCCCGTCGATACGCCGACCCGTCCCACGTCATGAACCAGCGCAGCCCTCCGCAACGCCACCACCGCGGCTTCGGACAAGCCGTACAGCCGGCCGGCCGAGGCCGCCAGCTCGGCGACCCCGGACGAATGCCCCACCAAGTACGGCGAAATCAGGTCGGAGAAGTCGGCGATCGCCGCCAGCGCGTCATCGATCGCCGTCCCCGCCAAGGCCGGTCTGCCACCAGGTTCGCGGTCGAGCACCTCGGACCATGCGGACGTGTCGTCGTCGAAGGCCAGGATGTCCTCGGCCTCGTCGGCCAGCAGGTGGGCGATCCGCGGGTCGAACGCATGCCCGGCGCGTTCCCGGGTCACTCCAGCGGCGTACGACGTACCGCCCACCAACTGTTGGAAGATAGCGTCGCGGGCGACGTGCATGATGCGCAGCGGGAGCGGGATGTCTTCACCCCGCAACCCGTCGGGCTGACCCTTGCCGTCCCACCGCTCGATGAGGGACCGGAACAGGTCGCGCACCGACGCAGGTAGGCCCAGCCGGTCGGTCAGCATCACCGCCACTTCACAGAGCGCGGTGATGTGCGCCTGATGTCCCCGAATAGCCCGCGGCAGTCGGCCGGCGATCCGCAGCGTGTTGCTCGCCAGACCGGCGTCTGGATCCGCCAGCGCGTGCATGATCCCGGTGACGATCTGCAGTGGCGATCCGAACGCCACCGGGTTGAAGTGCGAGAACAGCGCGCCCTCGGCGAACAGCTCGGCGCTGAGATCCGCATCGGCAGTGCAGCCGATGTAGAACAACAGGCACCCGTAGTACGCGTCCGACGCCGTACCGGAGTCGACGTCAAGCCGCTCAGCCAGCCGCAGAGCGACCAACGTGCTCTGCAGCCCGTGCTCGAACGGCAGCCCGACCCCGAGATCCGTCGCCAAGGACAGCGCTGCGATCACCTCGGCTGTACGGACGCGGTCATCGCCTCCCACAGCTCGAATGTACGACGGTCAGTCGTCGAGCGTCTCCTCGTCGGGCTGGACGAAGTCGGGGTCGCCGCCTTCGTCGCCGGAGCGGGCGCCGGCCTGGGCGAGATGCGAGACGGACTCGAGTTCGGCGAGGACCGACTGATGCTGGTCGACGCACAGTACGACGAGATCGCCGGGGTTGGACCGGGACAGGGCGTTCCGGATCGCGTCCAGTTCGTCCAGCACGGTGTCGACCTGGCGGCACCGAGCGCCCTTCTCCATCGCAGCCCGGACACCTGCGGCTACCAGGGCCGCGGACTCGCCTGCCTTGCGACCGCGTAGCCGGGCGTCCTCGCGCGCGATCACGACGTCGAAGTGCTGGGCCGCGACCTCACCCAGTTCGCGGATGTCGTCGTCACGGCGGTCACCGGCCGTCGCGACCACGCCGATCCGGGACGGCCGGCCGAGCTCGGACGACGCGCTCAGGCTCTCGCCGAGCCGGTCGACGAAGTCGCCGAGCATCCGCATCGCGGGCGCGTTGTGGCAGTAGTCGACGATCACCGTCCGGCCGTCGACGTCGATCTCGTTCAACCGCCCGGGGGAGAGGTAGTACGACGTACTGAACGTGCGCAGGCCCTGACGGATGTCGTGCAACGGCGCACCGGCGGCGAAGGCGGCAGCGGCCGCGGCCATCGCGTTCTGCACGTTCATCATCGCTCGCCCACCGAACGTTGCCGGCAGCAAGTGTGTCCAGGCCAGCTGCATCGACCGGCGGCCATGCTTGACCACGATCATGTCGCCCAGCTCGGACCGCTCCAGAACGACGGCCCGTCCACCCCGGCGGCAATGCCCCTCGATGTACTCGCGCACCTCGCTACCCGGCTCGGCCATGCTGAACCACACCACCTGGCCGGAGCACTTCCGCCGCATCTTCCGCACCAACGGGTCGTCCGCGTTCAGTACGGCGTACCCGGTCCGCGGCACGGCCTCGACCAGCACCGCCTTGACGTCGGCGAGCTGCTCGAGCGTGTCGATGCCACGCATGCCGAGGTGGTCAGGCTGGATGTTCAGTACGACGGCGATGTCGTTGCGCTCGTAGCCGAGACCTTCGCGCAGGATCCCGCCCCGCGCCACCTCGAACACGGCGAAGTCGACCCGCGGGTTCTGCAGAACCATCCGGGCGGACTTCGGCCCGGACGCGTCCTGGCGGATCACCAGCCGCTCGTCGATCACGATGCCGTCGGTCGAGGTCATCCCGACCTTGCGGCCCATGCCCTTGAAAACATGGCTGATCATCCGCGAGGTGGTGGTCTTGCCGTTCGTACCGGTGACCGCGACGATCGGGATCCGGCTGGTCGCGCCCGGCGGGAACAGCATGTCGACGACCGGCTTGGCGATGTACTGCGGCTCGCCGATCGTCGGGTTGGTGTGCATCCGGAACCCCGGTGCCGCGTTCACCTCGCAGATCGCGCCGCCGGTCTCGCGCACCGGCTGGGTGATGTCGGGGCAGATGAAGTCGATTCCGGCGATGTCGAGCCCGATCATCCGGGCCGCCTCCTCGGCGATCTCGACGTTCTCCGGGTGCGCCTCGAAGGTCCGGTCGATCGAGATCCCGCCGGTGGACATGTTGCCGGTAAGGGTGAGCTTCACCATCACGTCTTCCGGCGGTACGTCGTCCAGCTCGAAGCCCTGGCTGCGGACCAGCTCGCGGGCGGCGTTGTTGATCGTGATCCGGGTCAGGATCTTCTCGTGCCCGACCCCGCGGCGCGGGTCGGCGTTGGTGATGTCGACCAGCTCGGCCACCGTGTGGACACCGTCGCCGACCACGTGCGCCGGGACGCGTTCGGCGATCGCCTCCATCCGGCCGTTGATGATCAGGCAGCGGTAGTCCTTGCCGGTGACGAAGTTCTCCACGATCACGAACCCGCGGCGGGACTGCTCGGCCGCGATCGGGAAGGCTTCCCGTACGGCGGCCGCGTCCTGCAGGTTCAGGCAGACACCCCGGCCGTGATTGCCGTCGAGCGGCTTGCACACCACCGGGTAGCCGATCTTGTTCGCGATCGTGACCGCTTCGTCGACCGTGCGTACCGACTCCGACCGCGGCACCGGCAGGCCGGCGGACGCGAGCAGCCGGGTGGTCAGGTCCTTGTCGCTGGCGATGTCGACCGAGATCGACCCGGTCTCCGACGTCATCGTGGCCCGGATCCGCTTCGCGTGCACGCCCTGCCCGAGCTGGACCAGGCTCGCCTTGTTCAGCCGGATCCACGGGATGTCGCGTGACACGGCCTCGTCGACGATCGCCTGGGTCGACGGGCCGAACGCCGTACGCTCGGCCTGCTTGATGAACTTCTCCAGCTCGGTGGTGAAGTCGAATGCCGGATCCGGCTGCACAAGATGGTTGACGAACCGGACCGCGAGCTCACCAGCGGCCAGCCCTACCGCCTCATCGGCGTACGCGTAAGTGATGTTGTAGCGGCCCGGCACGCCCTTGACCTGGCGGGTCTTGCCGCGACGCATGTCGTGGCCGGCCTCGTGCTGGAGTTGCAGCGCGACGTGCTCGGAGATGTGGCCGAGCCAGGTGCCTTCGTGCAGCCGCTCGATGAAGCCGCCCTTACGGCCGCGCGAGCAGTGGTGCTGGTCGAGCCGGGGCAGGTGTTCGAGCAGCTTCTCGGTGAAGCCGGGGATGGCGGTCGACGGGAAGTTCTCCAGCGAACCGAGATCGACGACGAGGTGGATGGCGGGGTCGTAGCTCCATACGTTCGGACCGCGGTAAACGCGGGTCTCGATGATCTTGAGGTCAGGGGCGGGGGTGCCAGTGATGTCGGTGGTCATTCGCTTCCACTGTCTGATTGCGTGCGGTCGGGGGTGTCGAGTTCGGCGCCGGCCGTGATCGGCTCGGTCGCCTCCGGTCTGGACTCCCCGGCGGCCGCGGGACGTTTCGTCGTACGCCGTCCCGCCCGCTTCTTGTGCTGCTCGTAGTACCTGGGAGATACCCCCTCCGCCGCGATCTCCTTGGCCAGCTTGCGCAGGTCCGCCTCAGCGGCCTCCAGTACGGCGATCTCCTCAGCCGGCGGCTGCGGTCCGTATGACAGCAGGACGCGGTCCCGCAGGTCGAAGGTCGCGGTCGCAGGCAGCACGTGCAGTACGACGCCCGACGCAAGGATCGGCTCGGATCGCTTGGCGTAGTGGGCGTTGGAGGTGATCCGGCTGCCGTCGAAGATCGTCACGGCGCCGCGGCCGACGACCTCGAGGTGGGTGCCGCGGACGACTGCCGCGGTGTCCTCGTCGACGCCGATGCCGAGGAGTCCGGGGGACTGGGCGACCAGCGACAGCAGGCGGCCGTAGCGGTTCCGCTGGGCGAAGTGCTGGTCGACGATCGCGCCCTGGAACAGGCCGAGGCCGTTGGACAGCTGGCTCATCCGCTGCCGCGGGGTCGCGCCGGACCGGCCGAACGCGATCATGTGCTCGGCCAGGATGCTCGCGCCGGCCGACGTACCGCCGACGGCCGCTCCTCGCGCGTGGGCAGCCGTCACTGCGCGGCCGAACGCCGTACCAGTGACGACTCCGGCCAGCTTGAGCTGGTTGCCGCCGGTCATGAAGATGCCGGTGGCGTCGTTCAGCGGCTCGAGGAAGGCCGGGTCGTCGGCGTCCTCCCGGTTCTCCGGGCGGACGCCGACAACGCTCTCGGCGCCGAGAGCGGCGAACAGGGCGTGGTACACGTCGACGACGTCCGGGCCGAGCGAGGACGCGGTCGGGACGACCACGATCCGCGCCTTCGACCCACCCGCGGCCTCGACGAACTCCTGCAGCACCGTCCGCTTCTTCAGCTTGTCCTCGGCGCCGCCGATGGCGAACAGAGCTCCCGGCCCGGCCTGCTGTTGAGACATACGCGAAGGATAAGTGCTGGCTCCGGGCGGGCCCGCAATCGGTCAGTGTCCGAAGGTGAACCAGTTCAGGTTGACGTAGTCGGCGGGCTGGCCGCTGGTGAAGGTCAGGTAGACGTCGTGGACGCCGGTGACCGAGGTGATGTTGGCGGGCACGGTGCGCCAGGACTGCCAGCCGCCGGTGTTGGCGATGGCGAAGCTGCCGATCGCGGCGTTGCTGCGGCTGTCCAGGCGTACTTCGACCAGACCGCTTACTCCGCCGGCGGCACCGGACGCGACGCGGGCGGCGAACTGGGTTGCCGCCGTACCGCCGAAGTCGATGCCGCGGTAGAGGGCCCAGTCGCCGTTGCTGATCTGCATGAGGTTCTGGCCGCCGCCGGTGTCGGTGGTGGTCTCGACGCCCATGCCGGACTGCTGGCCGTACGACTCAGCCTGCAGAGTGCCGTAGGCGCTGCCGGTGGGCGGGGGAGGCGTCGTACCGCCGCCCTTTGAGGTGACTGCGACGTAGTCGACGATCATCGGTACGTTCGGCGCGGTCGAGGCGCGCGGGGTCGGGCCATTCAGGGCATCCGGGAAGGCTCCGCCGATGGCGAGGTTGAGCAGGATGAAGTATCCGGCGTGTGAGGTCATGTTCGACCATGTGTCGGCGGGCAGTTGGCCCTGGCTGATGGAGTGGAACTGCTGGCCGTCGACGTACCACCTGAGTTGGTTCGGCGACACGCTGGTGTCCCACTCGAACCGGTAGGTGTGGAAGCCGGCCTGACAGGTCAAGCCTGGGCACGCGCGGCTGGCGCCGAGGCCGGTGGTCTCGTTGCACGGGCCGCCGGGGTTCACGCCGCAGTGCAGCACGCCCCAGACGGAGTTGATCCCGTTGACGTTCTCCATGATGTCGAACTCGCCGATGCCCGGCCAGTTCCAGTAGTTGCCGCGGTACGGCGCTCCGAGCGCCCAGAACGCCGGCCAGTAGCCGAGGGCGGCGTCGCCGGTGACATTGGGCATCTGGATCCGGCTCTCGATCGCGAGTACGCCGCCGGCCGGTGGCTTGAAATTGCTCCGCTGGGTCTCGATCCGGGCCGATGTCCAGTTGCCGGCCGCATCACGCCGGGGCGTGATGCGGAGGTTGCCGGTGCCGTCGAGCGCGAGGTTGCTGGTGCTGTTCGTGTAGTTCTGGATCTCGCCGGTGCCCCAGTTGGTGGGCCCGCCGGGGTACCCGTGCCCGGTGTCGATGATCCAGTTGGCACTCGACGGCAGCGTGCCGCTGGGCCCGTCGAAGTCATCGCTCCAGACGGCGGTCCAGCCGGCCGGAGGCGTCGGCACGCCGGCCTGCGCAGCAAGTGGCACGACAACCAGTATCGGAGCAAGCAATGCGGTGACAAGGGGGCGGAAACGCATGTCGACCTCCAGGGATTGGTGAGTCCATGGGAGCGCTCTCATGCCAAAGTGTCAACACCTCGTCACCCTCCGGATCAGCGCTGCAGGGTCAGGTGGGGGTCTCGGCGTCGGCGGCTTCTACCTCTTCGCGGCTGATGCCGAGGAGGTAGAGGATCGTGTCCAGGTAGGGGACGCTCAAGTGGGTGTCGGCGGCCGCGCGGACGACGGGTTTGGCGTTGAAGGCGACGCCGAGGCCCGCCGCGGCGAGCATGTCGAGGTCGTTGGCGCCGTCCCCGATCGCGACCGTCTGGGACAGCGGCGTACCGGACTGCCCGGCGAACCGCCGCAGCGCCGTCGCTTTCCCGGCCCGGTCGACGATCTCGCCGACGACCCGGCCGGTGAGCTTGCCGTCGACGATCTCCAGCTCGTTCGCGGCGGCGTAGTCGATGCCGAGTTCAGCGGCGAGCTTGTCGGTGATCTGGCTGAAGCCGCCGCTGACGATGGCGAACTGGTACCCGAGCCGCTTCAAAGTCCGTACGAGCGTACGAGCGCCGGGCGCAAGCTGGATCGCGTCGTACACCTCGCCCAACGCGGTCGCCGGCAGACCCTCGAGCGCGGCCACCCGGTTCCGCAACGACTCGGCGAAGTCGATCTCACCGCGCATCGCCTGCTCGGTCACGGCGGCGACCTCCTCGAGCCGGCCAGCGTGCCCGGCGAGCATCTCGATGACCTCGCCCTGGATCAGCGTCGAGTCGACGTCCATCACGATCAACCGCTTGGCCCGCCGATACAGACCACCTGCCTGTACGGCGACGTCGAGACCCTGCCGCACACCCTCCAGCGCAAGGACGGTCCGCAACGCCTCGGGATCGGCACCGGAGACAGCGATCTCGATCGCGGTGACCGGATAGCGCGCCATCCGGCTGATCCGGTCGATGTTCGCGCCGGTGTCGGCGATCCGGCCGGCGATCGCGGCCAGACCGGCGGCCGGGAGCGGATGACCGAGAACGGTCACCTGGCTGCGGCCCTTGCGCCGGGGCTCGTTGTCGCCGATGCCCTTCTTGACCGAGATCTCGACGTCGAGGACGGTCTCGAGCGCCTTCAGTTCCTCTTTGAGGTTCTTGTGATCGCGCGGCTGGGACACCAGCACGCCCAGCACCAGTCGACCCCGCAGGACCACCTGTTCGGCGTCGATCACTTCGAGCCCGCGGGTGGCGAGCGTCGAGAGCACCGCGGACGTCAGCCCCGGCCGGTCGGTACCCGTCAATGTCACCAGCAGCGTCGGCCGATCAGCCGACGACATCTCAACCTCACCCTGTCCTGTCATGGCAGGACGAACGCTACCCAAGCCGGGTCAGTCGCGGACAGGCGGTCCACATGCCGCGACCAGGGCGCGACGGGCGGCCGCGGCGAGGTCGACGAGAGTACGGCGACGGGCGTCGGCTTCGGCACCGGTGACCGCGGCGCCGTCGTCCTCGAGTGCGGCGTCGGCGATCGCGAGCAAGCGCCGGGCGGTGGCGGCCGTCTTGACCGCCCGCGGTTGGTAGCCGGGGGCAAGGTCGTCGTTCCGGCCGCTGCCGATCCGGCGGATGTCGATCAGCGCGTCCGCGACCTCCGGCTTCCACCGTGCGACGTCGAGCGCGGCCAGCGATTCGGCCGCTTCGATCAACGCCAGCCGCAATCCACGATCGGCCTCACCGAAGTCGGCCGGCAGCGGACTCGCCGCCGACATCACCGTCCATTGAACGGCCGGACCGACGTACGCCGGAACGAGCCCCAGTTCTGCACCGGTCAGTACGACGGCCTCGCCTGACTCCAAGGCGGCCTCGTTGAAGGTCGGTGGCCCAGCGAGCCCGATCGGATCGCCGGGGATCGGCAGCGCGAGGTGTGCCTGCGTCGCGCCGGCCGCGCGCAGCAGGTTCAGCGCCACCGGCAATGTCGCCGGCGCCGGATGCGCGGCCAGGCCCGCGACATGGTGACCGACGTCGTCGCCGAGGATCTTGTGTGCGGCGGTGTCGGGGTCGCAGGCGCCTGTCAGCATCGCGTTCGTCCAGACCGTGAACCGGACGGAGGCGGAGGTGGTCAACACGCCCGCAAGTCTCTCACCACCCGAAGGCGACCCGCGGAGAGTGACCCCGTAGGTTTTGGGGCATGACTGCTGTGGTGGAGCTGGCCGGGGTGTCGGTCGTCCGGGGTGAGGCGCGGCTGCTGGACGACATCGACTGGACCATCGACGAGGCCGACCGCTGGGTGGTGATCGGGCCGAACGGTGCCGGCAAGACCACACTGCTGCAGATCCTGGCCGCGCAAATCCACCCGACCGGCGGCGTCGCCGGACTTCTCGGCGAAGTGCTCGGCGCGATCGACGTCTTCGAGCTCCGGCCGCGGATCGGGCTCACCAGTGCAGCACTCGCCGACCGGTTGCCGCGGGGCGAGCGGGTGTCCGACGTCGTGGTCTCCGCGTCGTACGCCGTACTCGGTCGATGGCGTGAGGAGTACGACGAACTCGATCACCAGCGGGCCAAGGAGTTGCTGGCCGAGCTCGGCATCGCGCACCTCAGTGATCGCACCTTCGGCACCTTGTCCGAGGGGGAGCGGAAGCGGGTGCAGATCGCCCGCGCTCTGATGACCGACCCCGAGCTGATGTTGATGGACGAGCCGGCCGCCGGCCTCGACCTGACTGGCCGCGAGCACCTCGTCCGGTCCCTCAGCGCGATCGCGACCGCCGTCGGTTCGCCCGCGATGGTCCTCGTCACCCACCACGTCGAGGAGATCCCGCCGGGCTTCACCCACGCGCTGCTGCTGAAGCAGGGCCGCATCGTCTCGGCCGGCCCGATCGAGCAGGCCCTCACCGCCCAGACCTTGAGCGACACCTTCGATCTGGCCCTCTCGCTGAACCACGAAGACGGCAGGTACACCGCCCGCGCCCTCTGAGCCAGGGATCCATCGCACCGCGGGGCGCGTCCAAACATCTGCTTGGAGGCCCGAACGTGGATAGGCTTGGCAGATGATGGATTGGCTGCGGGACAATATGTGGGCGGCGTGGCTGACGATCGCCGCCGTCCTCGGTCTGGCCGAGTTGGCATCGCTTGACTTCACCCTGCTGATGCTGGCCGCCGGTGCGCTCACGGCCGCTGGGGTGGCGGCCGTCTTCCCAGGCCTGTTGTGGCTGCAGATCGTGGTGGGCCTGGTGACCGCGGCCGCGATGCTGGCCGCGATCCGCCCGATGATCGTCCGCAAGATCCACCACGGCGGCGAGCTGAAAACCGGCTCCGCGCACGTCATCGGCCGCACCGGCACGGTGGTCAAGGAGATCCACCCCGACGGTGGCGGTTCGATCCGTCTCGGCGGCGAGCTCTGGACCGCCCGCCCGTACGACGAGGTGTCGACGATCGCGCCGGGGACCCGCGTCGAGGTGATGTCCATCGACGGCGCCACCGCGGTCGTCTATCCGGTCAGCGACCCACTCCATCACGAGCTCAACGCCCCCGAGCCGAAGCCCACCGATCCACCCCAGAGCTGACCTCCGGTTGGGTTGGGCAACGGCCGCAGTACTGTCGAATTGAGGGACGGCGGAAGTACCTGCTCGATCAGGTAGCCGACGCGCCGGGAACCGGTACGTCGGGTGGACCGTCGATAGGAAAGACTGTCCGTCCTGAGGGTTCATTCGAGTGGAGGGTCACGTGACCGGGTTCCTCGTAGTGCTGGCACTGGTCGCCTTACTGGTGATCGTCACACTGATCAAGTCCGTCCGGGTGGTGCAGCAGCAGACCGTCGGGATCGTCGAGCGGTTCGGCAAGTTCAAGACCGGCCTGCAGCCGGGCCTGAACCTGCTCACCCCGTTCGTCGACAAGGTCCGCTACACCATCGACATGCGCGAGCAGGTGGTCGCGTTCCCGCCGCAGGGCGTCATCACCGAGGACAACCTGATGGTGTCGATCGACTCGGTCATCTACTTCCAGGTGAACGACCCGGTCCGGGCGACGTACGAGATCTCGAACTACATCCAGGCGATCGAGCAGCTGACCATGACGACGCTGCGGAACATCATCGGTGGCATGGACCTGGAGCAGACGCTGACCAGCCGTGAGGAGATCAACGAGAAGCTCCGCTACGTGCTGGACGAGGCGACCGGCAAGTGGGGCATCCGGGTGAACCGGGTGGAGTTGCGCTCGATCGACCCGCCGCCGTCGATCCAGGACTCGATGGAGAAGCAGATGCGCGCCGACCGCGACAAGCGTGCCGCGATCCTGACCGCCGAAGGTATGCGGCAGTCCGCCGTACTGTCGGCCGAAGGTCAGAAGCAGTCCGCGATCCTCACCGCGCAAGGTGACAAGGAGTCCCGGATCCTGCGCGCGCAGGCCGAGCGGGAGGCGCGGATCCTGAAGGCGCAGGGTGAGGCGCAGGCCATCACCACGGTCTTCAACGCGATCCATGCCGGCAAGCCGGACCAGGGCCTGCTCGCATACCAGTACCTGCAGATGCTGCCGTCGATCGCTCAGGGCGACGCGAACAAGCTGTGGATCGTGCCGAGCGAGATCGGCGACGCGCTCAAGGGTCTTGGCAGTGCCGTCGGCCAGGTGGCCGGCATCCCGGCCAAGGCCGAGGGCACGTGGCAGGCGCCGGACTTCGGCAACGGCCAGGTGCCGGAGGTCGAGAGCGCGGCCGCGCCGGACGCCGCCGTGGCCGAGGCCGACAACGCCGTCGCGGAGGCGATCGCCGCGGCGCAGAACGCCGCGGTCAGCACGCGCAGCCAGCAGCAGACGCCGCCCGCGGTCACCCAGACCCCGGAGCCCCCGGTCGCACCACCGTCGGCCGAACCGCCGCTGGAACGCTGAGAACACAAAGAGCCTTCCCTTCGGGGGAGGCTCTTTGCCTGTTCAACGGACGGACGGATGAGCGGGCCTGTGGGTCAGGTGCGTAAAGTCTGGCAGCGATGACATGGTTCGAGGCGCTGTTCGTTCTGGCGGCAGGGATCGGCGCGGGCACGATCAACGCTGTGGTGGGTTCGGGCACCCTGCTGACGTTCCCCGCGTTGCTTGCCATCGGCATCCCTCCGGTGATCGCCAACGTCAGCAACACCATCGGCCTGTCACCTGGTACGGCGGCCGGCGCGATCGGCTATCGCCGTGAACTGGAAGGACAGCGCGGCCGGATGGTCCGGCTGGTCCCGGCGTCGTTGCTCGGCGGTGTCGTCGGGGCAGTGCTGCTGCTGACCCTGCCCGACTCCGCGTTCCATGCCGTCGTACCGGTGCTGATCCTGCTCGGGTGTGTGCTGGTCGCGTTCCAGCCCTGGTTGTCGCGCTGGATCAGCGTGCCGTCGCACCATCACCGCGGCGCGTGGTGGGTGCTGCCCGCGGTGTTTGCCACTGGCATCTATGGCGGGTACTTCGGCGCCGCCCAAGGCGTGCTGCTGATGGCGATCCTTGGCCTCGGCCTGGACTCGAACCTGCAGCGGATGAACGGATTGAAGAACGTCCTGGCCACGGTCGTGAACACGATCTCCGCGGTGCTGTTCATCGTGGTCGCCGACGTGAACTGGCTGGCTGCCGGGCTGATCGCGGTCGGCTCGACCATCGGCGGTTTCCTCGGCGCGCGCTACGGCCGCAAGCTGCCGCCGATCGCGTTGCGCGGACTGATCGTCTGCATCGGCATCGTCGCCATCGTCACGATGGTGTTCTGACCTGCAGGCCGGCCAGCAGTAGATCCAACCCGTAGTCGAACTGCTCGTCACCGCCTGTCGTCCGGGCCAGCTCCGGCGCGAGCTCCACCACGGTCGGGAACTCCCGGGCCGACAGTGACTCCATCGTCATCCGGAGTCGCCGCCAGGCCTCCGGATCACGGCGCTCGGCCGCCATCTGGATCTCCCACGACGTTGCCCCCAGCACGTAAGTGAACAGGGTGGTATGCGTCCGCGCCGCCGTCTCCGGATCGAACCCGGCGTTCCGCAGTACGCCGAGCAGGCCTTCGGCGACGCGGGCGGTCTCGTGCCCACTCAACGGCCGACTCGCGAGTAGTTGCGCAAGGCAAGGGTGCTGCAGCATCAGCAGCCGCAGGGACCGGCAGACCGCGCGTACCTGGTCGGGCCATGGCGCGTTCGACGGTACGGCGGGCAGCAGCGCCATCAGATGGTTGCGCACAGCGTCGTACAGGTCGTCCTTGCTGCGGAAGTAGGTGTAGAGCGCCATCGGCCCGACACCGAGCTCGGCCGCCACACCGCGCAGGCTGAACGCGTCGGCGCCCTTCGCCTCCATCAACTCGAGCGCGGTCCGCACGATCAGCTCCGGGCTCAACGTGTTCCGCGGTGTCCTGGCCATGTGACGCAGCTCCCTTCGACATCCATAACGTACAGTGTATAGTACGGTGTATGCGAGCCATTCAGATCACTGAGTTCGGCGGGCCAGAGGTCCTCAAGATCAGCGACGTCGCGGACCCGGTCGCCGGTGCGGGACAGGTCCTGATCACCGTCGATCGCGCCGGCATCAACTACGCGGACACGCACCAGGTCGAGAACTCGTACCTCTCCAAGACCGAGCTCCCGTTGGTCCCGGGCGGTGAGGTGGTCGGGCGGACCGAGGACGGTCGGCGCGTGGTGGCCCTGGTCGGATCCGGTGGGTACGCCGAGAAGGCGGTGGCGCATGCGCCGTACGCGTTCGACGTCCCTGAGGGTGTCAGCGACGGTGACGCGCTCGCGCTGGTGTTGCAGGGCACGACGGCCTGGCACCTGTTGAAGACGTCGACGCATCTCCAGCCTGGTGAGTCCGTGCTCGTGCACGCCGGTGCCGGTGGTGTCGGGTCCCTCGCCGTACAGCTGGCGAAGCTGTGGGGTGCCGGCCGGGTGATCGCGACCGCGTCCAGCGAAGAGAAGCGCAAGCAGGTGCTCGAGCTCGGCGCGGACGCGGCGATCGACGGCGAGCCGGAGGGCCTGAAGGACCGCATCCTGGAGGCGAACGGCGGCAAGCCCGTCGACATCGTGCTGGAGATGGTCGGTGGACCGACGTTCGACGAGTCGTTCGCGGCGCTGGCCCGGTTCGGCCGGCTGGTGACGTTCGGCGCGGCCTCGCGTCAGTCCGCCGCGGCGATCGACCCGACCCGGTTGATGAAGGGCTCGAAGACGATCGCCGGGTTCTGGCTGGCCGACTGCTTCGCCAATCCCACTCTGCTCGGCGACCCGCTGGCCGAGCTGTTCGACCTGACCGCGTCGGGCAAGCTGCGCCCGATCGTCGGTGGCGAGTACGCCCTCTCCGAGGTGGCGACCGCCCATGAAGACATGCGAGCCCGCCGTACCGTCGGCAAGCTCGTGCTCGACCCCACCCGCTGATTCTGGAGAAGACTGTTATGACGATCGCAGTAGAGAAGGTTCTGTACACCGCCCGCGCCACTGCCCACGGTGGTCGTGACGGCAAGGTGGCCACCGACGACGGCAAGCTCGACGTGCTCGTCGTGCCGTCGGCGGAAATGGGTGGCAGCGGCAACGGCACCAACCCGGAGCAGCTGTTCGCGGCCGGCTACGCGGCCTGCTTCCACAGCGCGCTGAAGCTGGTTGCCCGTAAGGCCCGCCAGGACTCCGACGGCTCGACGGTCACCGCCCAGGTCGGCATCGGCCCGATCAACGGTGGCGCCGGCTACGGCCTGGAGGTCGTGCTCGAGGTGAGCCTGCCGGGCATCGACGACCGCGCGGCCGCCGAGGAGCTGGTGGCCAAGGCACACGAGGTCTGCCCGTACTCGAACGCCACCCGCGGCAACATCAAGGTCGACCTCAAGGTCGCCTGAGCGTCAATCCATGCGAGCGAGGGCTTCCTTCAGGAGGCCCTCGGTCTGGGAGACGGGTGCGGCCGCGATCGTGAGCCCCTCCATGATCGCGACGTACTCGTCGACCTCTTCCAGCTTGTCGAGGTACAGCGCACTGGCGGCGTGCTCGATGTAGACGATGTCCGGCAGGTCGCCGTCCGGGAACCGCAGGATGCTGAACGCACCGCCCGCGCCCGGGTAACCGACGCTGCTGAACGGCATGATCTGCAGCGTGACGTTCGGCTCCTGGGCCCACATCATCAGGTGCTCGATCTGCTTGCGCAGGATGTCGTCGCCGCCGACCGGACGACGCAGTACCGACTCGTCGATCACCACCCAGAGCCGGGCCGGATGCGACGACCGGGTCAGGATCTGCTGCCGCGTCACCCGCAGCTGGACCCGTTGCTCGATCTCCTCGGCCGGTAGATACGACTTGCCCAGCTGTACGACGGCCCGCGCGTACTCCTGGGTCTGCAGCAGGCCCGGGACGAACATCACCTCGTACGTCCGGATCAGCGTCGCCGCGACCTCCAGGCCGACGTAGTTGTTGAACCAGGTCGGCATCACGTCGCCGTACCGGGACCACCAGCCGGGGTTGTTGGCGGCCCGCGCGAGCTCCATCAGCCGGGCGCGTTCCTCGCCGTCCTCCAGGCCGTAGAGCTCGAGCAGGTCGCTGACGTCGCGCTCCTTGAACCCGACCCGGCCGAGTTCCATCCGGCTGACCTTGGACTCCGAGGCGCGGATCTGCCACCCGGCATCGGCACGGCTGATCCCGGCCGACTCCCGCATCCGCCGCAGCTGTCCGCCGAGCATGATCCGGAGAGCGGTCGGTCCGCCGTCACCACCCGCCACCGTCACCTGTCATCCAACCCTGTTGTCGAACCCAGTCGCCCAACCCCGCCACCCGTGCACACCCATTTCAGCCCGCGATGCTACCCCGTGTCCACGACCAAGCCGGATCGGCGCACCGGCGGGCTGTCAGTGGGGCTGGCTAGAGTGACGAGCATGGAGAACGAGATCAGCGTGGTGGACTCCCGCGAGCGGAGCCGGTACGAGGCGCTCGACGGCGACGGCAACCTGATGGGCTTCGTCGATTACAAGCTGTATCCCGGCGTGATCGCCTTCTTGCATGCCGAGACGCTGCCGGAGTACCGCGGTGGCGGCGTGGCGGGCACGATCGCGGAGAAGTCGCTCGACGACGCCCGGGCCCTCGGGCTGCGGGTCAAACCGGCCTGCCCGTTCTACCAGGAATACCTCGAGGAACACCCCGAGTACGCCGACCTCGTCAAGCGAGCCGGCGAATGACCGCTCCAATGCTGGGCAAGCTCGACTGGCAGCCGGCCGCGGAGGTGCCGGAGTTGCTGGCAGCGCCGGTTCGCGACGGCCTCGGATCGCTCGAGGCGTATGCGGCGGCGATCGACCCCGGGCTGGCCGACACAGCCGCCTTTTGCGCGGAGTACGACGTACCGATGGCGGCGTCGGCCAACTGCGTGATCGTGCACGGCAAGCGGGCCGGTGAGTCGACGTACGCGGCTGTGATGGTGCTAGCGACCGATCGGGCGGACGTGAACGGGGTGATCCGCAAGCATCTCGGCGTCCGGAAGATCTCGTTCGCCGCGCAAGACGACGCGGTGAGCTCGACGGGGATGGAGTACGGCGGGATCACGCCGATCGGGCTGCCCGCGGACTGGCCCGTGCTGGTGGACGAGGCGGTGGTACGGGCCGCCCTGGTCGTCATCGGCAGCGGTGTCCGTGCGTCCAAGCTCGTCGTCGACGGCGCTGACCTCGCGAAACTGCCCACGGCCCAAGTCCTCGACCTGGCGTCGTCGTGAAGTACGCACTGGTGATCAGGCACGACTAGGACCACTCCTGGTCCCCACAGGACGTCGACGCGCTGATTCATCTGGACTGGCCTGCGGCCTCGGGCTGCTGTCACCACGGAGCTGGCAATCGTGTCACCACGGAGCTGGCAATCGTGTGACATTGGGTTTGGAGTTCGTTACTCCCGGGGTACGGGCCGAGATGGTGTGTCTTTCCGGGCACATCCGGAACACAGGCCGGGAGGAGCGGCATGAGCACAGAACACGCGTTGGAAGAAGGACGGGCGATACCTAGTCTCGTGCCGGCCCGGATGGACCGGCTGCCGTGGACGCGGTTCCACTGGATGATCGTCGTCGGGCTCGGCGTCTCCTGGATCCTTGACGGACTGGAGATCCAGCTGGTCTCCCTGGTCGGCAACGTCCTCAAGGAGACACAAACCCTGGGCCTGAGCACGGCCGAGGTCGGGCTGCTCGCCTCGATCTACTTGGCCGGTGAGGTGGTCGGTGCGCTGGTCTTCGGCCGGCTGACCGACAAGTGGGGCCGGCGCAGCCTGTTCATCATCACGCTGCTGGTCTACCTGATCGCGTCGGGTGCGGCCGGCCTGGCCTGGGACTTCTGGTCGATCGCGCTCTGCCGGTTCGTCGCCGGGATGGGCATCGGCGGTGAGTACGCCGCCATCAACTCCGCCATCGACGAGCTGATCCCGTCGCGGTACCGCGGCCGGGTCGACATCGGCGTGAACGGCACCTACTGGGCCGGCGCGCTGATCGGCTCCGCGGTCGGCCTGGTGTTCCTGAACGAGAACATCATCCCGATCGAGTGGGGCTGGCGGCTGTGCTTCCTGATCGGTCCGGTGATGGGCCTGATGATCATCTACCTGCGCCGGCACATCCCGGAGAGCCCGCGCTGGCTGATGACCCACGGCCAGGTCGAGCGGGCCGAGCGGACCGTCGACGAGATCGAGGAAACGGTACGGCGGCAGGGCGGTGAGCTGCGCGCCGTCCGCGAGGACGAGGCGATCGCCGTGATCGACTACCCGCCGGTGACGTACCGCGAGATCGCCCGGGTGATGCTGCGCGACTACCGCAGCCGGTCCTTCCTCGGCTTCTCGATGATGGTCACCCAGGCGTTCCTCTACAACGCGATCTTCTTCACCTACGCCCTGGTGCTGAAGGCGTACTTCGGCCTGAACGACTCCAGCATCGCGCTCTACTTCTTCCCGTTCGCGATCGGCAACCTGGCCGGTCCGCTGCTGCTCGGCCACTTCTTCGACACCATCGGCCGGCGCAAGATGATCCTCGGTACCTACTCGGTTTCGGCGGTCGTACTGTTCATCACTGCGCTGCTGTTCAACTCCGGCGCGCTGAACGCGGCGTCGCTGACCGGGCTGTGGTGCGTGGTGTTCTTCTTCGCCTCAGCCGGTGCGTCATCGGCGTACCTGACCGTGAGTGAGATCTTCCCGATCGAGCTGCGTGGTCAGGCGATCTCGTTCTTCTTCGCGATCTCGCAGCTCACCGGTGGCGTCATCGCGCCGTTCCTGTTCGCGTCGCTGATCGGCGAGGGCGACCATCCGGCCCGCGGTCCGCTGACGGTCGGTTACATCATCGGCGCCGCGGTCATGCTGATCGGTGGTGTCATCGCCTGGATCTTCGGGGTGGACGCTGAGGGGAAGTCGCTGGAGAACATCGCCAAACCGCTGTCCGCGCGCGAAAGCGCGGGTGCGACCAGGTTCCAGGGGCCGACGCCACGGCTGCCGAGCACCGACGTCCAGGGCCGCCGCATCACCCCGGTCCGGCCGGAGGCCGAACAGGGGGAGCGGCAGTCTCCGGAGTAGGGATTAGCTGAGCGCCCGGCGGAGGGCGGCCAACTTGTCGGCCTCCATCCGCTGGGTGACGGCCGCACCCCTGACCATGGAGCAGCCGTGGAATGTCCCCGGGTAGTGGTGCACCTCTGTGCTGACGCCCGCCGCGAGCAGGCGCTGCGCGTAGATCAGCCCTTCGTCGCGGAGCGGGTCGAACTCGCAGGTCGCCACGTACGCGGGCGGCAGACCGGTGAGATCCTCCGCCCGCGACGGAGCGGCGTACTGCAGCCCGAGCTTCTCGGGGTCGCCGGACAGGTAGTACTTCCAGCTGAGTACGGCGGCGGGACGGTTCCACAGTGGGGTGTCGACGAAGTTCGTCATCGAGTCGGTGTCGAGGCGATCGTCGAGCTCGGGAATGTCGAGCATTTGGAAGCAGAGCGCGGGTCCTTGGCGGTCCCGGGCGAGTAGTGCGACGGCGGCCGCGAGACCGCCACCGGCGCTCTCGCCACCGACGGCGATCCGGTCGCGGTCGACGCCGAGCTCGTCGGCATGCGCGGCGAGCCACTCCAGGGTGGCGTAGCAGTCTTCGAGCCCGGCCGGGAACGGGTGCTCCGGAGCGAGCCGGTAGTCCGGGGCGACGACCACCGCTCCACAGGCCGCGGCGATGTCGACCGGAGCCTGCTCGAACATGTCGATATCACCCAGCACGAAGCCACCGCCGTGGATCTGCACGTACCCGGGCCGCGGCGAGTCGCTCGCGTCGGTCGGTGCATACATCCGCGCGCGGATGGCGGGGGCACCGTCGCGCCCCGGGATCGACACCTCGCGGATCGCGATGCCGTCCGGTACCTCGACCGGCGGCAGGTGGCCGATCAGCTCGTCGGACTGCGTCCGACTGGCGACGATGTCGGCCAGGTCGATTTCCGGCAGCATCGCCAGCCAGGGCTGGAGTTCGGGGTCGATCGGGTAGTCCGTCATCGCGCTGTCTCCTTGCTCGAGGGTGAGTCGAGCATGCGTTTCCACCATGTCACGCCACAGCCGCCATCCGGCGGGTATCCGTGGTGTTGATTCCGCCGCCTGGCGGAGGACTCTTTCAGCGCGTGGGGCCGGTAGCCTCGGTTTATGAAGGGCCTGTTACTGCGGTTGTCGGCGCTGGATGCCGATGCGGAGAGTGCCGTGCGCGTGATCGGCTTCTTCGACGCGCTGATGACGGACCGGGCCGATCTCAACACCTTGCTGAAGAGTACGGCGGCGCTGGCCGAGTGTCCGGTGGGGATCGAGGCGGCCGGTCGCGGCCTGGTCCTCCGGGCCGAGCCGTCCGGCGCCATCGACGTCGCCGGACCGCCCGCGGCGGCGCAGATCCGCGAGTACGGCGACGCCGTCTTCTGGCTGGCTCGGGACGCAGAACCACTGTCACTGGACGAGATCGTGCTGGAACGGTTCGCGCTGACCGGAGCGGTCCTGCTTGACCGCACTGTCAGCAAGCTTCCCGCAGTCGGTGATCCCGCCCTGGTCGAGCTGGTCGTGTCCGCCACCGCGGGCATCGCCGAACGCTCCCGCGCCCTGCACCTGCTCGGCATCGCACCAAGCGCGCCACTCCAAGTCGCGGTCTCCAGAGGTACGCCGGTCACCCGTCAGCTATCGGCGCCGATTGGTGATCACACGGTGAGTTTGTGGCCGGGCCGAGCCGATGTGGACCCGGACGTGCGTACGGGCGTTGGTCCCGTGGTGCCTGCCATCCGGGCGGCGGAGTCGTGGCGCGATGCCTGCACAGCGTTGCGGCTCGCCTCACCCGAGGAGCCGGTCGTGCGAGCCGACGAGCTCGGTGGCCTGCTCGTTCTCGCCGAGCGGCTGCGGCCGGAGGACATCGCGACCTCGCCGGATGTCGCCGCCCTCGACCGCATCGCCGCTGAGCCTGGCGGTGACGACCTGCTCGCGATCCTCCGTGCGTACTGCTTCACCGACTCGGTGCGGAAGGCGGCCGCGCTGGTGTACCGGCATCACAGCACGGTCGCTTACCGGTTGGAGCACGCCGTAGAGGTCCTCGGATTCGAGCTGGACAACCCGCACGGTCGCTACCGGCTCTACCTGGCGCTGGTGATGCGCGCATTAAGGTAACGCGCGTGGGTTCACTGCTGATTGCTGGTACGACGTCCGACGCGGGCAAGACGACCGTGGTGACCGGGCTGTGCCGGTGGCTGGCACGCCAGGGTGTGCGCGTCGCGCCGTACAAGGCGCAGAACATGTCGAACAACTCGATGGTCTGTGCGGACGGCGCGGAGATCGGCCGCGCGCAGTGGATCCAGGCTGTTGCGGCCGGCGCCGAGCCGGAGGCCGCCATGAATCCGGTGCTGCTCAAACCCGGCAGCGACCGCCGCAGTCACGTCGTACTGATGGGGGAGCCGTGGGGTGAGCTCACCGCCCGCGGCTTCCTGACCGAGCGTGCCGAGCTGGCCAAGGCGGCGTTCGCGGCGTACGACGATCTGGCGTCCAGGTACGACGTGGTGATCAGCGAGGGCGCGGGCAGTCCGACGGAGATCAACCTCCGGCAGTCCGACTACGTCAACATGGGGCTCGCGCAGCACATCCAGGCGCCGGTGGTCGTGGTCGGCGACATCGATCGCGGGGGAGTGTTCGCATCGATGTTCGGGACGGTGGCGCTGCTGGATGCCGCGGACCAGGCGCTGATCAGCGGGTTCCTGGTGAACAAGTTCCGCGGCGACGCGTCCCTGCTCCAGCCGGGCATCGACATGCTGACGTCGGCAACCGGCCGCCCGACGTACGGCGTGCTGCCCTGGCTGCCCGAGCTCTGGCTCGACTCCGAGGACGCCCTCGATGTTCCGGTACGACGGACGTCCGGCAGCGCGGAGGTGTTGTCGATCGCGGTGGTCCGGTTCCCGCGGATCAGCAACTTCACCGACCTCGACGCGCTCGCGGTCGAGCCGACCAACAGTGTCTTCTTCACGACCAGCCCGGCTGAGGTCCGCGACGCCGATCTCCTCGTGCTTCCGGGGTCGCGAGCGACCGTGTCCGATCTGGAGTGGCTGCGGTCGATGGGCCTTGCCGAGGCTGTGGCGGGCCGGGTTGCAGCGGGTCGGCCGGTGCTGGGGATCTGCGGCGGTTATCAGTTGCTGGGCGGTGCGATCTCGGATCCGCACGGAGTCGAAGGCGGTGGCGAACACACAGGACTCGGGTTGTTGCCCGTCGCAACGGTTTTTGCTGCTGAGAAGGTGCTCGCACGGCCGGCGCGGACGGCGTACGAAATCCATCACGGAGTGGCGACCGTGGTGGGCGAGGCCGCGGAGTTCCCGGGTGGGTGCCGGGTCGGGAATACCTGGGGAACGATCTGGCATGGGCTGCTGGACGACGACGCGCGACGTCACGCGTTCCTGACCGAGGTCGCCGAATTGACCGGCAAGCCGGCGCCCGATGGCACGGTCTCGTTCGCCGCGCTGCGCGAATCCCGCCTCGACCGCCTCGCCGACGCGATCGACGAGTACGTCGACACCGCCGCCCTGATGAAGCTGATCGAGCACGGCCCGACGGCTTCACCCTTCATCCCACCGGGCGCACCGAAAACTGTCTGAGGGTCCCACTACTCTCCTCGGCATGACGGATCCGATCGCGGTTGAGCTGCAGAACTACCTCCAGCGGACGCGTGCGTTGCTGCTGGCGAAGCTGGAAGGGATCTCCGAGTACGACCGGCGCCGCCCACTGGTGCCATCCGGGACGAACCTGCTCGGCCTGGTCAAGCACCTGGTCGGGATCGAGTACGTCTACCTCGGCACGAGCGTCGGCCGGCCACCGGAGAAGCTGCTGCCCTGGGAGGAGGACGGCTCCGTCTGGGGAGGCGCCGACATGTGGGCGCTGCCATCCGAGTCGACCGAGTACATCACCGATCTCTACAAGCAGGCCTGCGCCCACAGCGACCGCAGCATCGCCGAGCTCCCACTCGACACGCCCGCCGAGGTCCCACACTGGCCAGAGGGCGGCCGCAGTACGACCTTCGGCGCATTGCTCGTCCGTGTCGTCGACGAGACCGCCCACCACGCCGGCCACGCCGACATAGTCCGCGAACTCATCGACGGCCAAGGCGGGGCCGACCACGGCGCCCTCGACGAAGCCGGCTGGACCGAGTTCTACACCAACATCCAGAAGGCCGCGGAGACCTTCCTGACAGACTGATGCGGTGGATGACGTCGAGCGCCTGCGCGGGCGGCTGTTCGGGATCGCCTATCGGATGATGGGTACGGCGGCCGACGCCGAGGAGATTGTCCAGGAGGCGTGGCTGCGCTGGCAGGCTGTTGACCGGGACACGGTGAAGGACGCCGATGCATACCTGGCGAAGATCGTCACCAATCTGTCGATCAGGCAGCTCACCTCGGCCCGGGTTCGGCGGGAGACGTACGTCGGGGAGTGGTTGCCGGAGCCAGTGCTCACTGGTGGACGCTTCGAGGAGCTCGGCCCGCTGGACGTGGCCGCCGAGCGCGACTCGGTGTCGATGGCGTTGCTGGTCGTGCTCGAACGGCTCACTCCGGCCGAGCGAGCGGCGTACGTACTGCGGGAGGCCTTCGCCTACAGCCATCGCGAAGTGGCCGAGCTGATCGGCACGTCCGAGGCCAATGCCCGGCAACTCGCCTCTCGCGCGGCCAAGCGGATCGCAGCTGAGCCGCAGCGCGAGCGCCGGGTCGACCGGGCCGAGTGGCGCCGGCTGGTCGAGCGGTTCATCGCGGCCGCCCGGCTGGGGGAGATCGGTGAGCTGGAGACATTGCTCGCCGAGGACGTGGTGACGCGGGCCGACGGCGGCGGCAAGGTGTTCGCGGCGCGGAACGCCATCACCGGCCGTCAGCGGGTCGCGCGCTATCTGGTCGGCGCCTTGCAGAAGTTCGGCGCCGGGATCGAGGTCGCATTCGGCGAGGCGAACGGGCAGCCCACCTTCCTTGCCGTCAGCCCCCGCGGCATCGAGGCCGTCGGCTTCGTCGACTTCGGCGACGGCGGCGACGGCGGCGACGGCGGTGTGACCGACCTCCGGTTCGTGATGAATCCGGACAAACTCGGCTTCGCGGCCGGACAGCTGTCACGAATCGGAGGGCTACCCGATCTTCCTTGGTGAACCGAAAGGACACCAAGATGACAGTACTGATGCCACGCCTCCGGCGCGGCGGGTCATTGGGCTGGAACTCCCGGCCTTCCCTCGTCGCTCCAGTCGCTTCGCTCCCTCCGCTCCTCAGTCCAGGCCGGGAGGCCCAATGACCGGCCTCCTTGTCACCGGCGGCACCGGCGCCCTCGGCCGGCCCACCGTCGAACACCTTCGCGCCGCCGGTCACACGGTCCGGGTGCTCAGTCGCCGGACCGGACCAGGCCTCGTCACCGGCGACCTGACCACCGGGACCGGCCTCCAGGCGGCCGTCGACGGCGTCGACCAGATCGTCCACCTCGCGACCGCGCAGGGACGCAAAGACGTTCAGCAGACCCGCAACCTCCTCGACGCCGCGCCGGCGACGACGCACGTCCTGTACATGTCGATCGCCGGCATCGACCGGATCCCACTGGCGTACTACCGCCACAAGCTCGCGGCCGAGCGGCTGGTCGAGTCCCGGGCGTCGTACACGATCCTGCGGGCCACGCAGTTCCACACCCTGCTCGACCGGATCTTCAGCGTGAAGCTGCCGGCTCTCTTCGCACCGGCGGCCAAGCTGCAGCCGATCGCGGTCGAGGATGTCGCCGTACGCTTGACCGAGCTCGTCGGCGAGCCGGTGATCGGCCGGGCGGCTGATATCGGTGGGCCGGAGATCCTGCCGGTGCCGGAACTCGCCCGCGCCTGGAGAGCTGCGCGGGGGTCACGGCGCCCGGTGGTGCCGGTCCGCGTCCCGGGCAAGATCTTCCGGGCCTTCAGGGACGGGGCCGCGGTCGTCGACGGGACGCCGTACGGTCGCATCACCTTCGGCGAGTACCTGGCATGAAGACCTATGTCCGAACCGTGCCGCCGTACGCAGGATGACTTGACGACTGTGACAGTAGAACTGTCACAATAGCGGCATGGGCCCACTTCAGGGGGTGAAGGTCGTCGAGCTTGCCGGGCTCGGGCCGGCGCCGTTCGCCTGCATGATGCTCGCCGAGCTCGGCGCGGACGTACTGCGGATCGACCGCCCGGGCGGCGGGCTGTCGCTCGGCCCGCCCGAGCTCGACCTGGTCAACCGCGGCCGTCGCAGCGTCGCCCTGGACCTGAAGAACCCCCAGGCGATCGACGTCGTACGACGCTTGGTCGCACAAGCCGACGTACTCGTCGAAGGCTTCCGGCCGGGCGTCACGGAACGGCTGGGGCTTGGCCCGGAGGACTGCCACGCGATCAACCCGAAGCTCGTCTATGGGCGGATGACCGGCTGGGGCCAGGACGGTCCGCTCGCGCAGAGCGCCGGGCACGACATCGACTACATCGCGCTCTCGGGTGCCTTGCATCTGATCGGCCGCGCGGGTGGACCACCGCAGATTCCGGCCAACCTGCTGGGGGACTTCGCCGGCGGTTCGCTCTACCTCGTGATCGGCGTACTGGCCGCGTTGCACGAAGCACGGCAGAGCGGGCAGGGCCAGGTCGTCGATGCCGCGATCGTGGATGGCTCGGCGCACCTCACCACGATGTTGCTCGGCGCACTGGCCGCCGGGACCTGGCGGCAGGAGCGCGGGACCAACCTGCTCGACACCGGCGCGCCGTTCTACGACGTGTACGAGACCGCGGACGGCAAGCACGTCGCGGTCGGCGCGCTGGAGCAGCCGTTCTACGACGAGCTCATCACCAAGCTCGGCATCACCGGCCCGGATCGCAACGACCCGGCCACCTGGCCGGAGCTCCGCAAGGTGCTTGCCGAGACGTTCCTGCAGCGCACCCAGGCCGAGTGGGCGGAGGTGTTCGACGGCTCGGACGCCTGCGTCGCGCCGGTTCTCCCGCTGGCCGCCGACCATCCGCATCTCGTTGCCCGTGGCACCTTTGTGGAGCATCAGGGCGTCCGGCAGGCCGCACCCGCGCCACGCTTCAGCAGAACGCCGACGAGCCTCGAACGACCTCCGGCCCGGGCCGGGCAGCACACCCGCGAGGCCCTCGCCGACTGGGGGATCACTGGCATCGACGAGCTGCTCGCGACCGCGGCCGCCGTACAGGATTAGGAGAACCACCGTGGAACGTCAGCTCTTCGAGGCCGATCACGACGCCTTCCGGGAGACCGTGCGGGCGTTCTGCGACAAGGAGATCGTGCCGCACCACGACAGCTGGGAGGAGGCCGGCATCGTCCCGCGGGAGGTGTGGACCGCGGCCGGCCGGGCCGGGCTGCTCGGGTTCATGATGCCGGAGGAGTACGGCGGTGGTGGTGTCCGCGACTTCCGGTTCAACGCGGTGGTGACCGAGGAGCTGACCCGGGCCCGCGCGAGTGGGGTCGGGTTCGGCATCCACACCGACATCAACTCGGCGTACCTGCTCGCCTATGCGAACGACGAGCAGAAGGCACGCTGGCTGCCCGGGTTCTGCTCTGGCGAGACGATCACCGCGATCGCGATGACCGAGCCCGGCGCGGGCAGTGACCTGCAGGGCATCCAGACCACGGCCCGCCGCGACGGCGACCACTACGTGCTGAACGGTCAGAAGACGTTCATCTCCAACGGCATCCTCGCCGATCTCGTCATCGTCGTCGCGAAGACGGATCCAGCGGCCGGCGCGCAGGGCATCTCGCTGCTCGTCGTCGAGCGGGGCATGCCCGGCTTCGAGCGCGGCCGCAATCTGGACAAGATCGGTCTCAAGGCGCAGGACACCGCCGAACTGTTCTTCGACAACGTGTTGGTCCCGGCGGAGAACCTCCTCGGCGAGGAGGGCAAAGGCTTCGGCTACCTGATGGAGAAGCTGCCGCAGGAACGCCTCGCCATCGCGGTCGTCGCAGCCGCGGCCTGCGAGAACCTGCTCGCGTCGACGCTGGAGTACGTGAAGGACCGTACGGCGTTCGGCCGCCCGATCGGCTCCTTCCAGAACAGCCGCTTCGTCCTCGCCGAGCTCGCCACCGAGACCACCATCGCCCGGGTCTTCGTCGACCGCTGCATCCAGGAGCTGAACGCCGGCACGCTGACCGTCGCCGAGGCCGCGATGGCGAAGTGGTGGACCACCGAGCTGCAGAAGAAGGTCGTCGACCGCTGCCTCCAGCTGTACGGCGGCTACGGCTTCATGACCGAGTACCCGATCGCCAAGGCCTACCTCGACACCCGCATCCAGACCATCTACGGCGGCACCACCGAAATCATGAAGGAAATCATCGGCCGAACCCTCGGAATCTGACCGCGGCGTGATTGACTTCCCTCAGGCATCAGCTAGGGGAGGGCCGCGATGGGGATTGTGTCGCCGGGGTTCGCCGGGCGCCGCCGGGAAGGGACGAACCTGCCCCCGGGGCAGTATCTGACCCACGACTTCCCGGTGCTGTCGGCAGGGCCGACTCCGCACATCCGGACCGAGCACTGGGAGTTCACGGTCACCACCGAGACCGGTGAGGTGCGCAAGTGGGACTGGGCCGCTCTGCTCGCGCTGCCGGCCGAGGAGATCACCAAAGACATCCACTGCGTGACCAGGTGGTCGAAGCTCGAGACGAGCTGGAAGGGCGTCTCGCTCGACACCGTGCTCGCTGATGTCGAGACGGGCGCCGATTTCGCGCTCGCGCACAGCTACGGCGGCTACACGACGAACCTGCCGCTGGACGACCTGCTTGACGGGCAGGCCTGGATTGCGTACGAGTACGACGGTGAGCCGCTCGACCCGGAGCACGGCGGCCCGGCCCGGCTGCTCGTGCCGCACCTGTACTTCTGGAAGAGCGCCAAGTGGGTCCGCGGCCTCGTGCTGTCCGATACCGAAGACCTCGGCTTCTGGGAGACCGCCGGCTACCACGAGTACGGAGATCCATGGAGAGAACAGCGATACGCCGGCGACTGACCTGGCAGGTGGCGACGGTTGTCGACGTACGGCGTGAGACGTCGACCGCGCGGACATTGGTCCTGCAGGTCCCGGAGTGGCCCGGTCACGTGGCCGGGCAACACCTGGATGTGCGGCTGACCGCGCCGGACGGGTATCGGGCGTCGCGCTCGTACTCGATCGCGTCGGCCTGGACCGGTGACACCATCGAGCTGACCGTCGAGCAAGTGCCGGACGGCGAGGTTTCGCCGTACTTGGTCGAGGTGCTGAACGTCGGCGACCCGCTGGAGATCCGTGGGCCGGTCGGTGGATGGTTCGTGTGGAAGCCCGAACAGCCTGGGCCTGTCCAGCTGATCGGCGGCGGCTCGGGTGTCGTGCCGCTGATGGCGATGCTGCGCGCTCACTCGGCCGCAGCCAGCACGGCTCCGGTCCGATTGCTCTATTCCGTACGGCGTCCTGCGTCGGTGATCTACGCGGATGAGTTGAAGAAGCTGGCGATGGCGGACAACGTCGGCGTACGGCTGCGCTACACCCGGGAGGCGCCGGCACCGGAGGAGCAGGTGGGCCGGGTCGACGCGGAACTGCTGGATCACGTCGCCTTCGAGCCTTCGGTGTCGCCGACGACGTACGTCTGCGGCCCGACCCCGTTCGTGGAAGCCGTCGCCGACCTATTGGTTGCCGCAGGCCACGATCCGGCCACGGTAAGAACTGAACGCTTCGGCCCGACAGGAGGCCCTCGATGACCACTCACCTCGACGGAAACGCGGCCGCCGGCGCCTTGAGCGAGCTCTTCACGGTCGACATCACCGCTGCCATCGCCCGCTGTGCCGGCTGCGCCCAAACCGGCCCGTTCGCCGACACCCACCTCTACGTGGACGCACCCGGCCTGGTAGCGCGCTGCCCAGGCTGCGACGCCGTGCTGCTCCGGGTGGTGACCACGCCCACCGACACCTACCTGGACCTCAGAGGCCTCACCTACCTCCGCGTCCCGAATGAGTAGGATCTGCCGCCGCGTAGTAGTACACGGACTCGTCCAAGGCGTGTTCTTCCGGGACAGCTGCCGGCGACAGGCTCAGAAAGCCGGTGTCGGTGGCTGGGTGCGGAACCGGCCGGACGGAACCGTCGAGGCGCTCTTCGAGGGCTCCGAGGACGACGTACGACGGATGGTCGAGTGGGCTCGGCATGGTCCGCCTTATGCCCGAGTCGAACGGGTCGACGAGGCGGAGGAGCAACCAACCGGTCTCACCGACTTTCGGGTCACTCGCTAGCCCGCGGTCCAGGCATGGGCCGGGGGTTTCTTTGCGTAATGGGGGGAGCCTCGACTCGTCGTACCGGTTCCTCGTCACCGGCGTGGTGTTGCTGCTGGCGGTCGGCGTCGACTCCCTGGCCCGTCGTTCCCGGACCAGCCACGGTCGCGCCTGACTGCACGAGCGTCCTCGGCGCGGGTGATCGTTTCGTCTGGTGCATCGCTGCTTCGGGCGATAGTGTGGGCGTGCCCCAGACCCCGGCGCCGATTCTACGTGCCTGGGAGGCCGCGGCGATGACGTCAAAGTTTTTGGATCGTCTCGCGCGCTCAGAGCCCCTGGATTCGTGGCCACCTGATGAACTGGCAGCCGCTCTGGCCATGGTCGAGGAACTCGACGTGGGACGCCGGCAATCGGACGGCAAGGCCCGAGTCATTGACCTCAGGCTGGCGATCTACCGGCGCCGGTTACGTCACGAGTTGGGCCAGAGGGCGGCTCGCGACGAAGACATCGACGAGCCGTAGCATCGCTGGGGCCCGCCGCTCCCGCACCAGCCACGGCCGGGCTTGAACCGTTGTCACATCACACTGATGTGACGTGTCATCCCAATGACATGTCGCGCGGAGGAATGTGACCGATGACTGAGCCGGACTGGCTGGCGGAGGATTTCGAGCGGAACCGGATCCGCCTGCGGGCGGTGGCGTACCGGATGCTCGGTTCGCTTGCCGAGGCGGATGACGCCGTACAGGAAGCCTGGCTGCGGGCCAGCCGGGCGGGTGCGGACGGGATCGACAGCATCGACGCGTGGCTGACCACGATCGTCGTCCGGGTGTGCCTGAACGTACTGCGCGCGCGGAAGAGCAGGCGGGAGGAGTTCATGGGCGTGCATGTGCCAGACCCGGTGATCAGCCATCCGGACGGTGTCACTCCCGAGGACGCGGCGCTGCTGGCCGATGCGGTCGGGCTCGCGCTTCAGGTGGTGCTCGAGACCCTCGCTCCGGCTGAGCGGGTGGCGTTCGTACTGCACGACATGTTCGATCTGCCGTTTGATGAGATCGCTCCCACGGTGGGCCGTACGCCGGCCGCGGCACGGCAACTCGCGAGCCGGGCGCGGCGCCGGGTGCAGGGCACCGAGGTCGCCGATCCCGATGTGAGCGGGCAGCAGGAAGTGGTAGAGGCCTTCTTCGCCGCGGCGCATGAAGGCGAACTCAACGGTCTCATCGCTGTCCTGGATCCCGACGTCGTACTGCGCTCCGACGAAGGTGCTGCGTCTGTGGTGACTGTCCACGGGGCGGCTGCCGTCGCCGGCCGAGCAGTCATGTTCGGGCAGCGGCGTGGCGCGATCGTCCGGCCGGCCTTGGTGAACGGTGCCGCGGGTGTGGTGGTGACCGTCGACGGGCGGCCGGTCTCGGTCATGGGATTCACCGTCGTACAGAGCAAGATCGTCGAAATCAACGTGATGGCCGACCCGTCGCGGCTTGGCCGGCTGGACCTGACCGTGCTCGGCTGACCGCCGGTCACATCGATCCGATCCGGGGTGTCACACCTGTGAGGGGGTTTCACCCAACCGGAAAGGATCATGACAATGCGCAAGTGGTTGCCGCTTGTAGCGATATGCGCTGGAACCTTCATGCTGCTGGTCGACGTGACGATCGTGACCGTCGCCCTGCCCGACATGGCCCGCGGGCTGAACGCCTCGCTCGCGGACCTGCAATGGGTACTCAGCCTCTACGCGCTCGTGCTGGCTTCGCTGGTACTCACCGCAGGCTCGATCGCGGACCGTCTCGGTCGGCGTGCTGTCTACCTGGGCGGACTCGTGGTCTTCGCGGTCGCCTCGCTGGTCTGTGGTCTGTCGCCGAACGTCGGGCTGCTGATCGCAGCGCGAGGTCTTCAGGGACTGGCGGCTGCGGCGATGTTCGCCACGACGCTCGCACTGATCACCAGCTCGTATGAGGGTCGCGACCGAGGCATCGCCTTCGGCGTCTGGGCCGCAGTCAATGGTGCTGCTTCGGCGGCCGGGCCGCTGCTCGGCGGCTTGCTGACCGACAGCTTCGGCTGGCGATGGATCTTCTTCGTGAACCTGCCGGTCACTGCCGTTGCTCTGGTACTCACGGCTCTCGCCGTACCCGAGTCGCGTGACCCGCAGCCACGCCGCCTCGATCTGGCCGGCATGGCGAGCTTCACTGTCGGCTCGGCGGCTCTCGTCTACGCGCTGATCAACGAATCCAGCTGGCTGTTCGTTGTGGCCGCTGCCGCGTTGGCCGTGTTCGTCTTCGTCGAGCGCCGGCCGAACGCGATGCTCGATCTCTCGCTGTTCCGCACTGCTGCTTTCCCGACGCTGCTGGTCACGGCGGCGCTGCTGCCGGCGGCGGCCTGGGCGTACTGGATTTACCAGACGCTTTGGCTGCAGTCGGTCCTCGGCTTGAGCCCGATCGAGGCCGGCCTCGTGTTCCTGCCGGTGAGCCTGACGACGTTCGTACTGTCGATCGTGGTCGGCCGGGTGATGCACAGGACGTCGGCGCGGTTGCTGATCGGGTCGGGGATGCTGTTCATCGCGGCCGGTGTGCTCGCTCAGACCGTGATCGACGCCGGATCCGGGTGGGCGGCGTTGCTTCCTGGGCTGTTCCTCGTCGGTGTGGGTGCGGGGCTGGTCCTCGGACCGCTGTCCGCAGCCGCGATGGCCGCGGTTCCTGGCCCGCGTGCTGGGATGGCGGCCGGTGCCGTCAACACGTTCCGTCAGCTCGGGTACGCGCTCGGAGTCGCCGTACTCGGACAGGTCTTCCGCAGCGGGCTGGACAGTGACGATCTGCACCGGGCTTATGCCAACGCCCTCGACCGGACCTTCGTGGTGGCGGCGAGCTTCGCGGTGTTCGCCGGGGTCGCCGTGTTCCTGTTCGTCCGGGACGGTCAGCGGCGAGGTGGCTTGGTGCCGGTACGGCGGATGGTGTCGCGCTGGGTCTCGCCGACGGCTCGTTCGTAGGCGAGCACCAAGCCCTGGATGGTGACTGGCTTGAAGCGCTCGACGAGCTGCTGGATGTGTTCGGGCGGGCCACCGGAGTCGCGGTAATGCGGCCAGACCTTGGTACGGAAGACCTCGGTCAGCTCCTCCGCGATGGCCCGCCCGTGCTCGGTGAAGATCCGACCGGCATCGAGCACTGCCTCCACCGGAAGGTCCAGGTCGAGCAGCTCCACACCGAGGCTGAGATGCGCCGTCGCGACCTGGAAGACGTCCTCGTCCGGCGTGGGCTCGACCACTCCGAGCGCGACCAGCATCTCGATGTCGTCGTCGCTCAGCTCCCGGCCGGTACGTCGTACGAGCGTGGACCGGTCGAGCGTCTCCGGAAGGTCACGCATCCAGGGCGTCAGCAGGGTCCGGTGCAGCGCGATGTCCTGTGGGGTCGCGTCGACCGGGATCCGATCCAGGTACCCCTCGATCGCCGACAGCGTGAATCCGTGCGCCTGCAGCTCCCGGACCAGATCCAGCCGCGCGATGTGCTCCGGACCGTAGTACCCGACTCGTCCACGCCGGATCGGCGGCGGAATCAGCCCCCGGCCCGCGTAGAACCGCAACGTTCGCACCGTCATCCCGACCCGCGCCGACAACTCGTCGACCGTCAGTGTCGCTTCCCCCGCCAGTTCCGACATGGCCGAGATCATAACGAGCCCACCTTGACTACCGTGACACCACAACTGTCACAATCAAGCCTATGACCAGCGAAGCCTTCCTGTACGACGCGATGCGTACGCCGCGTGGCAAGGGCAAACCGACCGGCGCGCTGTACGAGGTCAAGCCGATCCAGCTCATCACCGGCCTCCTGCACGAGCTGCGTGCTCGGCACCCTGACCTCGACCCGGTCGCGATCGACGACGTGGTACTGGGCGTCGTCAGCCCGATCGGCGACCAGGGCATGGACATCGCCCGGACGGCGGTGCTCGCGGCCGGCTACCCGGAGACGACCGGGGGAGTCCAGCTCAACCGCTTCTGCGCGTCCGGGCTGGAGGCGGTGAATCAAGCGGCTCAACGAGTCCGATCCGGCTGGGAGGACTTCATCCTCGCGGGCGGGGTCGAGTCGATGTCACGGGTGCCGATGGCGTCCGACGGCGGCGCCTGGGCGATGGACCCGGAGACCGCGCTGCAGACCAACTTCATCCCACAGGGCATCAGCGCGGACCTGATCTCGACCATCGACGGCTTCTCCCGTACGGACGTCGACGCGTACGCCGCCGAGTCACACGCCCGGGCAGCCAAGGCCTGGGCCAACGGGTACTTCGCCCGCTCGGTGGTCCCCGTTGTCGACCGCAACGGCCTGCAGATCCTCGACCACGACCAGCTGGTGAGGCCGGGGACGACGGTCGAGACACTCGCCGGGCTGCAGCCGTCGTTCGCGGCGATCGGCGAGCACGGCGGCTTCGACTCGGTCGCGCTGGAACGCTATCTGACCGTCGAGCGGATCAACCACGTTCACCATGCGGGAAACTCGTCCGGCATCGTGGACGGTGCGGCTCTGGTTGCCGTCGGCAACGAGAGGGCCGGCGCGGCGCTTGGTCAGGCGCCGCGCGGCCGGGTGGTCGCGACCGGCGTCAGCGGCGCGGATCCGACCATCATGCTGACCGGCCCCGCGCCGGCCGCCCGCAAAGCGCTGGCCAAGGCCGGGCTGTCGGTGAGCGACATCGATCTCTTCGAGATGAACGAGGCGTTCGCGGCGGCGGTGCTGCACTTCATGAAGGACCTCGGAGTACCGCACGAGAAGGTGAACGTGAACGGCGGCGCGATCGCCCTCGGTCACCCGCTCGGTGCCACCGGCGCCATACTGATCGGAACCCTGCTGGACGAACTGGAGCGGCGTGAACTCCGGTACGGACTGGCGACCCTGTGCGTCGGCGGCGGGATGGGCGTCGCGACGATCATCGAGAGGCTTGCAGCATGATCGACTGGAAGAACGTCGAAGGTGTCGTCACGCTGACGATGGACGACCCGTCGGCCTCGGCGAACACGATGAACGACGCCTACCTCGCCGCAATGGGTGCCGCGGTCGAGCGGCTGCAGGCGGAGAAGGACGATCTCAAGGGCGTTGTCATCACCAGCGCCAAGCCGACGTTCTTTGCCGGCGGCAACCTGCAGCTGCTGTCGCGGATCCAGCCGTCGGACGCCGCCGAGGTGTTCGAGACGGTCGAGGAAGTCAAGCGTCAGCTGAGGATTCTCGAGACCCTCGGCGTCCCGGTGGTTGCCGCGATCAACGGTAGCGCGCTCGGCGGCGGGCTCGAGATCGCGCTCGCCTGTCATCACCGCATCGTTGCCGACGACAACCGGATCGAGCTCGGCGTCCCCGAGGTGACCCTCGGCCTGCTGCCGGGCGGTGGTGGCGTCACCCGCACGGTCCGGATGCTCGGCCTGCAGGACGCCCTGATGAAGGTCCTGCTCCAGGGTCAGCGGATGAAGCCGTTGCACGCCCTTTCGGTGGGGATCGTCGACGAGGTAGTCCCTGCTGGAGACTTGCTCGATGCGGCTCATCGGTGGATCGCGTCGTACGACGGTGATGCCAAGCAGCCGTGGGATCGCGACGGCTACAAGATCCCCGGCGGTACGCCGTCGTCGCCGAAGCTGGCCGCGTTCCTGCCCGCCTTCCCGGCGAACCTGCGCAAGCAGCTGAAGGGCGCGCCGTACCCGGCGCCGCGGGCGATCATGAGCGCCGCGGTCGAGGGCAGCCAGGTCGACTTCGCCACTGCGTCGCGGATCGAATCGCGCTACTTCGTCTCGCTGGCGACCGGGCAGATCGCGAAGAACATGATCCAGGCGTTCTTCTTCGATCTGCAGGCGATCAACGCCGGCGCTTCCCGGCCGAGCGGCGTACCCAAGTATCAGGCCCGCAAGGTCGGGGTGCTCGGCGCGGGCATGATGGGCGCGGGAATCGCCTATGTGTGCGCGAAGGTGGGCATCGAGGTGGTACTCAAGGACGTTTCGCTGGAGGCGGCCGCTCGCGGGAAGGAATACTCGGAGAAGCTGCTGGCGAAGCAGGTGCAGAAGGGCCGGATGACGGCGGATCAGGTGGCGGAGTTCCTCAGCCGGATCACGCCGACCGCGGACCCGAACGACCTGGCCGGCTGTGACCTCGTCATCGAGGCGGTGTTCGAGAGCGAGGAGCTCAAGCAGAAGGTCTTCGCCGAGGTCGCCGGCGTGGTCGAGCCGGACGCGTTGCTGTGCTCGAACACCTCGACGCTGCCCATCACGTCGCTTGCCGACGGCATCGACCGGCCCGACGACTTCCTCGGCATGCACTTCTTCTCGCCGGTGGACCGGATGCAGCTGGTCGAGCTGATCGTGGGGGAGAAGACTTCGGATCGCACCATCGCCAAGGCGTACGACATCGTCCGGCAGATCCGGAAGACCCCGATCGTGGTCAACGACAGCCGTGGGTTCTTCACCTCCCGCGTGTTCGGCACCCTGGTGATGGAGGGTGCCGCGATGGTTGCCGAGGGCATCGACCCGGTGACGATCGAGCGGGCCGCGACTGCCGCGGGCTTCCCGGCGCCACCGCTGGCGATGCTCGACGAGGTCACCCTGACGCTGCCGCAGAAGATCCGCGACGCGGCTCGCGCCGCCGGCGACAACGCGGGCGCGTTCGACGACCACCCCGGGATGGCCGTGACCGACCGGCTCGTCAACGAGTTCGACCGGCGGGGCAAGGCCGCCGGCGCGGGTTTCTACGAGTACCCGGAGGTCGGTGCGAAGTATCTCTGGCCGGGCCTGTGGAAGGAGTTCGGCCCGCGGACCGAGATCCCGGTCGCCGACGTGAGGGAGCGGATGACGTTCGCGATGTCGCTCGAGACGATCAAGTGCGTGGAGGAAGGAGTACTACGCTCCGTCGCCGACGCCAACATCGGCTCCATGTTCGGCATCGGCTTCCCGCCACTGCATGGTGGCGCTCTGCAGTACGTCAATGCCTATGGGTTACCGGAGTTCGTCGTACGGGCGCGGGAACTGGCGGCGTCGTACGGGCACCGCTTCGAGCCGCCGGCCCTGCTGGTCCGGAAGGCGGAGGTCGGCGAAACCTTCGGCTGAGGGGCAGCGCGCAGTACCCGAGCAGCCTTCTCAAAATCCAACAGATAACGACGCGTTCACTCTTGCGCGCCGCTCGCTTTTGAGCGATTGTGCTAGGCACTTCTCCAACGATTGACCTGGAGGAGATGGTTCCTCGGGAAGGTGGTTGCCATGCCTGCACATGTTCCGAACGCCGGCCTGACCCGACGTGATCTGCTCAAGCGGACGGGTGGCCTGGCGGCGCTCGCCGCACTCACCGCCGCCTGTGGCGGCAATACCGGCCGACCGTCGAGCGGTGGCGGCGGCAGCGGCGCGAAGGTGAACCTCGCGCAGTGGTACCACCAGTACGGCGAAGCCGGGACCAAGGAAGCGGCGCTCAGATACGCCAAGGCCTACACCGACGCGAACGTCACCGTGCAGTGGACGCCGGGTGACTACGGCAGCAAGCTCTCGTCCGGCCTGCTGTCCAACAAGGGACCGGACGTCTTCGAGAGCCAGCTCAACATCGGCATGGTGAAGAGCGGCCAGGTGGTCCCGCTCGACGACATCATGGCCGACGTCAAGGACGACTTCCAGCCGGGCGACCTGGCCACCAACACCATCGACGGCAAGATCTACGGCGTCCGGATGATCGTCGACCCGCAGGTCATCTACTACAAGAAGAGCCTGCTGGACCAGGCCGGAATCAAGCCGCCGGAGACCGTCGACGACCTGATCGCGGCGGCGAAGGAACTCACCACGAACAAGGTGAAGGGCATCTTCGTCGGCAACGACGGCGGCCTCGCGATGGGCGGTCCGGCGCTGTGGTCGTCCGGTGGCTCCTACCTGACCGACGACCATAAGCCTGGGTTCACCGGGGCTCGTGCGGCACAGGCGTTCTCGAAGCTGCACGAGCTGTACGCGAGCAAGAGCGTGCTGCTCGGCGCGCCGACGGACTGGTGGGATCCGGGTGCGATCACCCAGGGCCTGGTCGCGATGCAGTGGATCGGCATGTGGGCGGTGCCGGGCATGCAGAAGGTGCTCGGCGACGACATCGGCGTGATCCCGTTCCCGAAGCTGGACGCGGAGGGCAAACCGGCGGTGTACTCCGGCGGCTGGACCCAGTTCGTCTCCGCCAAGAGCCCGAACATCGAGGCCGCGAAGAAGTACGTCAAGTGGCTGTGGATCGACAAGGCGGACTTCCAGGAGGACTGGTCGCTCAGCTACGGCTTCCACATCCCGCCGCGGAAGAGCCTGGCCGCCAAGGCGTCCAAGCTGCAGAGCGGGGTCGCGGCCGAGACGGTCAAGCTCAACCAGGACTACGGCCATACCGACAACCCGGCCTGGACGCCGAAGATGGGTACGGCGTTCGGCGACATGCTCACCAACATCATCCGGAAGGGGGCCGACCCCGCTGCCGAGATCAGCAAGGCCGAGAAGACCGTCAACACCGAACTGACCCGGCTGTTCGGATGAGCAGTAAGATCGCCGACCCCGCCGCAACTGGTGAGCGGCGGGGGAGCCGGCGGGCAGCGTCGCGGACGCGCACGCGCGGCATTACCGGCAACACCCGGATGTTCTGGGTGTTCGTCGGGCCGTTCGTGCTCGGTCTGCTGATCTTCTCCTACCTGCCGATCATCTGGAGCCTGGTCCTCAGCTTCTTCGAGGCCTACAACACGGTCACGCCCTCGAAGTTCGTCGGCTTCCAGAACTACGTCGACATGCTGACCGACCACAACTTCCTGTCCAGCCTGGGCACGTTCACGATCTTCGCGCTGTTCATCGTGCCGCTGACGTTCGCGTTGTCGCTGGCGCTGGCGCTGCTGGTGAACCAGGTCAAGGTGGCGCGGGCGTTCTTCCGGTCGGTGTTCTTCCTGCCGACCGCCTGCTCGTACGTCGTGGCGTCGCTGATCTGGCGGCTGTCGATCTTCAACGGCGTACGGTTCGGGCTGGCGAACACGATCCTCGGCTGGTTCGGCATCGACGGGATCGCCTGGTTGTCGACCGTCGACCCGCCCTGGTTCTGGATCCCGATCGTGACGGTGCGCCTGTGGTTGCAGCTCGGGTTCTACATGATCCTGTTCATCGCCGGACTGCAGCGGATCTCGCCGACGCTGTACGAGGCGGCGTACGTCGACGGCGCTTCGCCGGGGTGGCAGACGTTCCGCTACATCACGCTTCCACAGCTGCGTACGACGTCGGTCGCCGTACTGATCCTGAACCTGATCGCGGCGTATCAGGCATTCGACGAGTTCTACAACCTCCTCGGCAATGTGAACTTCGCCCGGCCGCCGCTGGTGTATCTGTACGGGATCTCCCTCGGGACGATCCAGGACCTCGGGCACGGGTCGGCCGGCGCGCTGATCCTGGCGGTGATCATCATGATCGTCACCCTGCTGCAGAGCAGGATCCTCGGATTCGGGAAGGCGGGTGACTGATGTCCGTCACAGGTGCACCTCAACCGATCGGGTACTCGCGGACTCCGCTCGGACGGGTCGCGGTGGGGTTGCGCTGGATCGCGCTGTTCATCGCGGTGGTGCTGTTCCTGGTGCCGTTCTACCTGATCCTGCGCAACGCCTTGTCCACCGAGGCCGACATCACCGCACCCTCGTGGACGCTGTTCCCGCGGCATTTGCAGTGGGGCAACATCAGCGAGCTCTTCAATGACGCCCAAGTGCCGATGGCGCGCGCGCTATACAACTCCGCCGTGGTCGGCGTCCTCGGCACCGCGGGACAGTTGCTCTTGGCATCAATGGCCGGCTACGGGCTGGCCCGCATCCCGTACCGGCACGCGGACAAGATCTTCTACGCGATCGTCGCCACGCTGATGATCCCGGCCGCGGTCACCTTCATCCCCAGCTTCATCGTCGTCTCGTCGCTGGGCTGGGTCTCGTCCTTGCGCGGGCTGATCATCCCGACGTTGTTCAGCGGCTTCGCGGCATTCCTGTTCCGCCAGTACTTCTTGAACTTCCCCCGCGAATTGGAGGAGGCTGCCCGCGTCGACGGCGCCGGCTACTTCGGCGTCTTCTGGCGCATCGTCGTACCCAACTCGTTGCCGTTCTTCGCCGCCCTGGCCGCGATTACCTTCATCGCCAACTGGAACAGCTTCCTCTGGCCCCTGGTCATCGGCCAGGACTCCTCGTCCTGGACCGTTCAGGTCGCGATGTCCACCTTCGTCACCGCCCAAACCATCAACATCCACGAACTCTTCATGGCCGTAGCGGTCTCCATCCTCCCCCTCGTCCTCATCTTCGCCTTCCTCCAGCGCTACCTGATCCAAGGCGTAACCCAATCCGGCATCAAGGACTGAACAGCCAGCCAAGTTCCGGTGATCATTGGTCAAGCTGTCGCAGGAGAGGTCAGCTTTCGGTCACGGCGTAGTGCAGGCGAACGGAGCCGCCGGTATCAGCGTGCACCGAGAGCAACTGCAATCGGGTCGGAGGCTCGCCTACAGCAAGCGGTGGCCCATCCATGACCGACGGCGTGCCGAGCCCGCCGATGAGAGCAGGCGCCAGCGTCAGGTGCAGTTCGTCGATCAGACCTGCCCGCAACAACGCACCGTTGAGGCCGCCGCCCGCAGTCGATAGGACGCAACTGACGCCGAGCTCGGTGCCCATCGCGACGATCCCCCGCGCCAGGTCGACGCGCTCTTCACCGACGACGAGATAGCAGATGCGTTCCCGGCGGAGATAGCCGAGGTAATCGGCCGGAGTCGACCGCGCCACCAGGACCAGCACGTCCCAGTCCTGATGTTTCTCGGTCCAGCGCACTCGTCCGCGGCTGTCGACGACGGTGAACCACATGTGCGGCGGCGACGGAAGTCCGGTGATCTCCGGTGGAAGGAAGTGCCGGTAGAGACCGGTGGTGTCACCGTCGTACGTGGGCAGCTCCTCCGGAATCGCGTCCTCGCTCACCAAGCTGCCGCTGCCCTCCAGGATGGCATTGCAGCCGTACTGCTCTCTGAGCACCTCGAGGATGTCGATCCGCACCGGATCGGCGGCACGCGGCGTCATCGATCCCCACAGATCCGAACTGGGCTGGTGCATCAAGAGCGCGTCTCGGGTGAGAGCGACCTTCCCGTCGGCACTGGCTCCCACACTGACCACCACGCGCGGTCGCTTCTGCATCACAGCCTCCTTCGGCCCGCTGGACGGCGAAGACCAGATCTACCAGCGGCCACCGACAAACCGCGCCGGCCACATCCACGAACGCATGCCGATGACCGTCACACCGGACAGCTGGGAGGCGTGGCTCGATCCCGGGAACAACGACACCGACCGGATCCGCTCACCGATGGCGCCGTGTCAGGCGAGTGGCATCACCATCAGCAAGCATGGATTGCCTGGCCAGAGTGTCTTGAGCTCCTCGAGCGGCAGGAAGCCTGCGGAGAGGTAGAAGGCTCTGGTGAGCGCGTAGTTCTCGTCGCGACGGCTGGCGCCCAGCGTCTTGACTTGGAGGAGTTGGCCGAGGAGATCTCCACATCTGTCACGTCCATCACCCTCGAAGCCTTACAGAACCGCTTTCGGACAGCACATGCTTTCCCAGGCCGCAGGGCAGTGTCCCCATGGGTACTGGGCTGTCCGGAGGACCGGAACATCAGCGCGCGTCGTCAGGCAGGTGATGCCGGTCGAGTCGGGCGGGGCGTTTGGTTCGGCGCGGCTAGTGCTTGGTATGCGATACGAGTCTGGTCGTTTCGGTATCCGCGCGGAGAGTGGTGTCGTGTCGTCGGTCGGGGTCGGTTGCGTGCGGGGATGCGTCGCGCTCGTCGGTCTGGTTCAGGTCGCTGGGCGAGGTGTCGCCCCAGACGGCGAATCTGGCGGCTTCCTGGAGTGCCTCGTCATCAGCGTGCCATCGGGACCGGGATTCCTTTGTGTTGCGGGAGGGCTGCTCGCTGTCCCTCGGGTCGGTCGGCTCGCCCCAGGGGTCGATATGAACGGCTGTGCGCAGGCTCAGCTCGACAGCCTCGCGAATGCTCCGGGCGGCGCTGTCGCGGGTGCTGGCCCCTTGAGCAGCTGCAACGGACGTCGTGGCTTTCATTGTCACGTCACCGGCACGTGAGGTCTCGGCACGGGGTGACGGCCGCCCGGTCTCGAGCAGAGGGTCGGGATTGCTCCGCCTGGCCGGGGTGGGCAGGCGGTGTTGATATGTGCCGGGTTTCGGTTTGTGGCGGGGTTGGGGGTCTGCCCAGGTGGGGCGGGCGACGTGGACGAGGCCGTCGATGATCTGGATGGTCCAGTGGCCGTGGTGCAGGTCGACGTGGTGCCGGCGGCACAACAAGACCAGATTGGAGACTGCGGTCACGCCGCCGTCGATCCAGTGGGTGAGGTGGTGGGCGTCGCAGTAGATGGGCGGGGCGCCGCAGACGACGCAGCCTTTGTCGCGGGCGTTCAGGGCGCGGCGCATGGCCCGGTTGACCAGGCGTTCGGAGCGGCCCACGTCTAGTGGTTCGGAGTTGGACCCGAGGATGAGGGGGATGATGTTGGCGTCGCAGGCCAGGCGGCGGATGGCGGCGGCGGACAGGTTGTCGCCGTAGACGAGTTGTCCGGTCGCGTTCGTGGTGATGTTCTTGAGGTCGTTGTAGTCGATGGTGACGGTGATGTTCGCCTTGGCACCGAACCCCGGGACCCAACCGCCGCTGGCGGCGCCGGTTGTCCCGGGGGTGGCGGCGGGGTGTGCGCCGGTCTCACCGGTGCCGGTGGTGTCGGCGGCTATGGGGTTTGTGGCGGCGGTGCTGGTTGAGTCTGCGCAGCCGGTGTCGAAGAGCGTGTCCTCGATGGACTCGCCGTCGCTGGTGGACGCAGTGCTGCTCGACGCGTCGTTGGTGGTGGATGCGGCGGCGGGTTCGGCGGTGGTGCTTGTCGGCGGGGTCGTGCCGGGGCGGGTGGGGAAGCCGGTGTCGGATGCGGCTGCGGCGATGGACAACGCCGCGGATAGGGCGTCGGCCTGGCGCTTGTCCCGCGGCCGCGGGTCGAACTCACCCGTCACGGTCTTACGGGGCTTGGCGCCGGCGTCGACCAACGAACGCAGCAGTTCGGCGTTGTCGTTGGCCAGGAAGCCGTTGAACTTCACGCCATGATCGGCCTTCGACAGCTTCAACGACTCGCGCTCGGAGGCCTTGGCCTCGTCCGGTTCGGGGCCGTCGGCGTCGATCAGCTCACACGACTCCGTCGCGGCCTTGCGCAGTTCCTGCGGGGATAGGTGCGCGGCCAGGCCCACCAGTTCCTGCTCGATGACGTCGCGGTCCTCGACCGAGATCCGGGAGGCGAACCGTTCCAGGGTCGACACGATCGCCTCGGCTTGGGCCGGGCGCAGGATCCAGTGGATGCTCCTGGTCATGCCGCCTTCACCGTCGGCCCCGGCGGCTGTGAGGTCGCTGTCGGTTTCCACATCCCTGTCGGTCTGCAGGCCGTCGTCGTCGCCGGGGCTGTCGTCGCCGGGGCTGTCGTCGCCACGAGGAGTGTCGTGTTCGGCGAGGGCTGCGGAGACCCCGTGGTACCTCGGCAACGCCCGGGCCAGCCGGACGTCGCGGCGGGCGTCGTAGCCGTTCATCCGGTACCGGAACTGCAGCAGCTGGACCGTGTCACGGGCACCGAGCTCTTCGGCGTACCCGATCTCGTCGACCTGGGCGACCATGTGCAGCCGGTCGGTCTGCAGGCGGGCGATCTCGGCGTCCAGCGTGTCGATACCCGACAGCAGTTCGCTGCCGCTCATCGACCACACCGGTCGCCCGCCCAAGAGTTCCATGCCGTCAACGATAGGCATGCCCACCGACAGTTTTCAAACCCGATTCCCCTTATTTTCAAGGGATTTCGACGTACGACGTTATCCACAACCAGCCACGCCTGTGGACAATCAGTCCGTGTTGCTTTAGGCAACAAAAGTGGCTCTTCTGCGTGATGTGTGGGCTATGGGCGTCCGGGGAGGGGTGGGCGGTGGCCGCCGAGGGTGAGTAGTGCTAGGGCGATGAGGTTGGTGGGGTTGGCGAAGCCGTAGGCGATGCGGGTGATGAGCCGGATTTGGTGTTGGTGGATTCGATCAGGGCGTTGGACAGGCCGTGGTCGAGGCTGGCGTGGATGGCGGGCAGGTGATCGCGGATGCGGCGGGCGAGCTGGATGTATTCGGGGATGCGGGAGCGGGCTGCCCACTGCAGCCACCGTTGCAGGGCGTGTGTGGCGTCGGGGGCGGGGAGTTTGAAGACTGTTCTGAGGCCTTCCTTGAGCAGGTAGGCGCGGTGCAGGTAGGGGTGGGTCTTGGCGATCCAGGCGAGTTTGGTGCGTTGGTGGCTGGTGAGGTTCTCGGGGTTCTTCCAGAGCATGTAGCGGGCTCGTTTGAGTGCGCGTGCGTCGCCTTGGGCGATGTTGACGGGCCGGGATCGTCCTTTGTCTTCTCGGCGTGATCCGCCTTGGGCGCGGCGGGCGATGTTCCAGACTTCGCGGCGGACGGTGTCCAGGGCGTCGGTGGCCCAGGCCACGACGTGGAACGGGTCGGCGCACAAGACGGCCTGCGGGGCACGCTCTGCCACGACGGTGGTGATCCAGGTGGCGCCGTCGCACGACACGTGCGTCAGTTGCCGGCTGCGGTCAGGGCAGAGGACGGCGAAGAAGGCGCGCATGGTGTCCTTGGAGCGCCCGGCCTTGGCCCACAGCAACCGACCGGTGTCGTGATCGACCACCAGGACCAACTGGTCCTCGTCGAACCAGACGTCCTCGATGATCGTCTTGTCGACCCCCAAAACCGCACGCCATAAACTGCCGCCACGCACGCCGTTCTCCTGTTCACCAGGTTCCTGTTCCTAGACAGCTCAGGAACCTAGACAGAGAACGGCGTGCGCCACTCCAAACGCGCTCAACCACCCACACATCAAGCAGGAGAACCACAAAAGTTCAGTCGGCATCCCGATGATGAGTGCGGCGGGTAGTGTGGCACGCCGTGAAGGAACGCGTGGAACTCCGGCAGCGAGTGCTGCTCGGCGGACTTGCACAAGAGGTCTTGATACGAGGCGCCGACGCCGGCAATCCGTTGCTGCTCATCCTGCACGGCGGTCCGGGGTTCGCCGAGATGCCGCTGTTCACGGCGTACAACGCGGACTTGGAGCAGCACTTCCTTGTGGCGCATTGGGATCAGCGCGGCGCCGGGAGGTCGTATGCCTCCGACATTCCGGCCGAGTCGATGACGCTGCGCCAGTTCATCGCCGACGCAGGCGAGTTGATCGATTGGCTGACCGAACGCTTCGCCCAGGACAAGGTCTTCCTCCTCGGGCACTCGTGGGGCAGCCTGGTCGGCGCGATGCTCGCCAGCGAGCGGCCGGCTAAGTTGCACGCGTTCGTCGGCGTGGGTCAGCTCGTCGCCGGGATGCGCAACGAGCAGGCGTCGTACGCGTTCACCCTGCGGAGGGCGATCGAACGCCAGAACAGCGAGGCGATCAGCGCGCTGCGGGCGATCGAGGATCGGTACACCCCGTCGGGTGGATTGACGTTCGCCGATCTCGTCGTTCAACGGGCCTGGCTCGATCGATTCGGCGGCACGGTCAACGGGGACACTGCGGCGCTGTTCAACCGCGTTGTGCAGGAGCTTCGTCACGAGTACTTCGGCGACCTCTCGACGCTCGCGCAGGAGTTCTCGTTCGGCTGCCTGCTGCCGGATATCCTCGCGGCCGACCTCGATCGCACAGCGCGTACGTTCGACATCCCGGTCTACATCGTCGTTGGGCGCCACGACCAGAACACGCCCGCCGAGCTCGCGGTGGAGTACTTCGACGTGATCGAGGCACCAGTCAAGGAGCTGCACTGGTTCGAGCAGTCGGCTCACCTGATGCCGTTCGAGGAGCCGGCGAAGTTCAACGCCTTGCTGACCGACACCGTGCTGGCCCGTCGCTAGCGACCTCGGGATCGGTGACGTCGATCAATGCCGACCAGCGCGTTAGCGGTTGGTGCGGGAGCGGATCAGCGGGAGCGAGGGGTCAGCCGTCGGGGTTGATGTTGTGGTGGCGGAGGAGGGTGCGGAGGCGGGTTACTTCTTCGTGGAGGTGTTCGTTTTCGTCGAGTACGGCGTTGAGTTCGGCGAGGAGGTGGTGGCGGCGGCCGAAGGTGGGCCAGGTGGTGGCGGCCTCTTCGGTGAGGAAGCCGGTGACGGCTTGTTCGACGCGTTGTTTGTGCTCGCGCCAGCCGATCACCTTGTGGCGAATGTCCTCGAGGTCGCCGCCGAGTTTGACCAGGATCTGGGCGCCGACGCCTTCGCCGTCGCGAAGGATGCCGAGCAGCAGGTGTTCGGTGTCGAGTTGATCGTCGCCCAGCGCGCGAGCCTCGGTGGCGGCGTACTCCAGCGTGGCCTTCGCTCGGGGCGTGAAAGGCACCGTTCCACCGCCGGAGTCCTGAGCACCGCGACCGATGATCTCCACCACCAGCTCACGGACCGCCGGCGCCGAGATCCCCATCCCGGCCGGGCGCCAGGGACTGCTCGAGCCGCTCTCGGTCAGCACTTTCGCCGCGGCGCCGTGACCCTCCTCGATCAGCCCCAGCAGCAGATGCTCGGTCCCGATGAAGTTGTGCTGGAACCCGTGAGCCTCTTCCTGCGCGAGCACGATCACCCGCCGCGCCCCGTCGCTGAACTTCTCGAACATGTCCTCGTCCCTCCTCGAAACCCCGAAAACCGTCTCCAGCCGATCGCGCACGAACGCGACCACCTCGTCCGGCGCAGCCTCGGCAAGTCGATCCAGCAGTGAGTCCAGCTCGTCGACCGGCTCGAGCCGCAGTTCGGCGTGGTTCAACGCGGCAAACTGCAGTACGACGGCAACCGCGACCACCCGGTTCGCCCCATCGAACGGCCGCGCCCGGACCAGCCCCGACAACAGCACGGCGACCCCATCCGCCAGCCCGCGAGTACGTCGTACGTCGGTCAGCACCTCGTGGACGGCGTCGAGATTCGTCCGGCGTACGGCGGTGTCCGAGTCGCAGTGCAGGACCCGGGCCGCCACCGCGAGTACGTCGTACTCGTCGAGGTAGCGCATCAGTCGTCTCCGCGGAGGCGGTTGAGGGACTCCTCGTGACGCGCCAGGTTCTGCTCGAGCAGGCGGCTGAATCGGCTGTCGCTGCGGCGCTGATCCACCAGCGAAGCGATCGCCTCGCGCGCGACGTCGGACACCGACCGGCCCTCGACCGACGCCACTGTCTGCAGCCGCTCGGCGAGCACCGGGTCGAGCCGCAACAGGATGTTCTTCGTCGCTTCCTTCGCCATGGCTAGCAAGATATCACGATATCAAGCGGATCGACCCCTGGATCACCGACCCCGACGGCAACCCGGTTCAACTGGTGCGAAAGAGGTGAGCCGGTAAGGCTTGGCCCATGGACAGCGCTGAGGTTGTGGTCGTGGGACTGGGCGCCTTCGGCTCGGCGGCGCTGTGGCGCCTCGCGGCACGAGGGGTCAACGTCATCGGGATCGAGCGGCAGGCGATCGGGCACGAGTTCGGGTCGTCACACGGCAGCACCCGGCTGTTCCGGGTCGCGTGCATGGAGCATCCGGGGCTCACCCCGATCGCGCAGAAGTCGCTCGAGCTGTGGACCGAACTGGGGGAGCAGACCGGGGACACCTACGTCCGCCAGACCGGCTCACTCAACGTCGGTACGTCGAGCAGTCGCCCTGTCGAGGGCTCCCTGCGCGCCGCGACCGAGGCCGGCGCGAAGGTCGCCGAGCTGAGCCACCACGAGTTGCGAAACCGATACCCGCAGTACGGTCTCGCGGAGAGCGACGTGGCCGTATGGGATCCGGCCGCGGGGATCTGTTACGCCGAGCCGACCGTCCGCGCCCACGTCGCGGAGGCGGAACGGCTCGGTGCCAGGGTCTTTCCGCACACGATGGTGACCGGCATCCAGTTCGGCACGGATGGGTTGATCGTCCGTACGCCGACCGTCGACTTCACGGCCGGCCAAGTCGTCGTCTGCGCAGGCGCCTGGCTGGGGAAGCTGGTGCCGGAGCTGCCGCTCACGCCCAGGCGTACGCCGATGTTCTGGTTCGAGCCCAAGGATCCGGAGTCCGTCGCGTTCCGGCTGGAGCGGTTCCCGGCGTTCATCTGGGAGTTCGCGGACGGCCGCGGGTTGTGGGGCCATGGGTCCGGCGACGACTTCCTGGTGAAGGTCGGCCTCGACGGTGCTGTCCAGGCAGCAGGCTTCGACCCGGACAACCTTGATCGCTACATCCACCCGCAGGACGATTTCGGCGCGCTGGCCGATGCGATCAGCCACGCGTTCCCGGAGTTGGATCCGCAGCCGGTGAAGGTGATCCCGTGCATGGTCACCGACTCACCGGACGGCCAGTTCCTGGTTGGCCGGTGCGAGGACCGGCTGCTGATTGCCGGCGGCGACAGCGGCCACGGCTTCAAGCACTGTGCCGGGCTTGGCGAGCTGTTGGCCCAGATCACGACAAAGGAGGCGCCGTTTACCGACGCCTCCTTCATCGATCCCTCGCGCTTCGGACCTGTGGCACTCACCAACCCGCCTCCCACGGCCGTTCGTGGGGCGCGGCACGCTCGGCCCAGCCAGGGCCGCCGGGGTTCGTGAGTGACGGAGGTCCGCGGACTAAGCCGTCCGGACCAGCTGAGGCCGTACGACGGTCGGGCGGGCTGCCGGGGCCAGAGTGAGCAGGTCCAGGCCGGCTACGCCGTACCGTAGGAGCACCAGGCGTGCGACCTCGGCGCTCACACCCAGCGGCCGTGACACCGCCACGGCACCGGCGCGCCGCGCGGTCGTCTCCGCCCGGTCGGGCAGTACGCCCGGCGCCAGGAACAGCGAACCGACGGCTACGTGCCGCCGACCCTCGAGCCGCCACTGCAGCACAGCTTCAGCCGGCGAAGGCGACGCCGCGCAGGTGAATGCCGTGGTCACCGGCAGCTTGTGCCGCTGACCCCACAGCCGCGCCAGCCGGGTCACGCTGGCGTTGGCCTGCGAGTCGCTCGATCCGGCGCACGCGAGTACGAGCGCGTCGAGTTCCCGCACGCGGCCGTCCTTGAGCTCGGCCCGCATCCGGCGATCCAGGACGTCGAGCAGCGACTCGTCGTACCCGAGCACGTCGGAAGCGATGATCCGCAGGTCGGGGAACCGGCTGCGGGCCTCGTCGACGACGGCCGGGACGTCGATCTTGGCGTGGTACGCCGACGACAGCAGCAGCGGCAGGACGACGACTTCCTCCACCCCTTCGGCGGCGAGCTTGCCGATCACCTGGTACGGCGTGGGCGGGCAGTGGTCGAGGAAGGAGGCTTCGATCCGCAGGTCGTCACGCATGTCGCGCAGGCACTTGACGAGAGCGTGGACGGTGGCGGCCGAACGCGGATCGCGGCTGCCGTGGGCGAGGATCACGAGCGCTGGAGCAGTCACAGCAGTTCCCCTTCTTCGTCGTCGATCATGCCGGCCGCGAGCGTCCACCCGTCGTGGGCGTCGATCAGCAGGAACGATCCGGTGATGGCGTTGCTGGAGTACGGATCGGCGGCCAGCGGTGCGGCGACCTTGAGCTGCACCTTGCCGATGTCGTTGAGGTCGAGCCCGGTGGCGTCGATGACTCCGAGCGTTTCGAGGTCCAGCGCCCCGTTGATCTTGGTGACGATCGCTTGAGCGGTGGTCGTGGTGTGCTTGATCAGCAGCCGGGCGCCCACGGTCAGCGGGCGGTCCGACAGCCAGCACACGGTGGCGGACAGTTCCCGGCGGGTGCCGGGGGAGGCGTCGGCCGCGACGATCACCGAGCCGCGGGCCACGTCGATGTCGTCGGCGAGCCGGACCGTGACGGCCTCGCCGGCGACCGCGGACGGCCGTTCGGCGACCGCGGTCGCGGTGGCGGTGACGACGGGTTTGTCGATGCCGGCGATCGACGTACGGCGGCCGGCCGGCAGCACGATCACCGGGTCGCCGACCGAGACGGTGCCGGAGGCAACGGTTCCGGTGTAGCCGCGGTAGTCGCGGTACTCGTCGTCGGTCTGCGGGCGGAGCACGTACTGGACCGGGAAGCGCAGCGGCTCGTCCGAGTTGTCGATCCGCCCGTTCGCGTTCTCCAGGTACTCCAGCAGGGTCGGCCCGTCATACCAGGAGGTCGCGGTGGAGCGTTCCACCACGTTGTCGCCGACGAGCGCGGAGACCGGGATCGCGTGGACGTCGGCGATGCCGAGCTGGTCGGCGAGTTGCGCGACGTCCTTGGCGATGCCGGTGAAGACGGCCTCGTCGTACCCGACCAGGTCGATCTTGTTGACCGCGAGTACGACGTGCGGGACGCGGAGCAGACCGGCCACGGCGAGGTGCCGCCGGGTCTGCTCGAGTACGCCGTGCCGGGCGTCGACCAGGATGATCACCACGTCCGCGGTGGACGCGCCGGTCACGGTGTTGCGGGTGTACTGCACGTGCCCAGGGCAGTCGGCCAGGATGAACGAGCGCTTGTCGGTCGCGAAGTACCGGTAGGCGACGTCGATCGTGATGCCCTGCTCGCGTTCGGCCCGCAGGCCGTCGGTGAGCAGCGCGAAGTCGAACTCGCCGCCGCGGGCTTCGGAGACCGTCTTCACGTGCGCGATCTGGTCGGCGAGGATCGCCTTGCAGTCGTGCAGCAGCCGCCCGACCAGGGTCGACTTCCCGTCGTCCACCGAACCAGCGGTGGCGAGTCGCAGGAGCGTGCTCATCAGAAGTACCCCTCCCGCTTGCGGTCTTCCATGGCTGCTTCACTGACCCGGTCGTCGGCGCGGGTCGCGCCGCGTTCGGTCAGCTCGCTGGCTGCGACCTCGACGACGACCTCGGCCGCGGAGGACGCGGTCGAGGCGACCGCGCCGGTGCAGGACATGTCGCCGACGGTGCGGTAGCGGACGACCCGCTTGGTGACGGTTTCGCCGTCGCGGGGCTGGGAGTAGGGGCCGACGGCAAGCAACATGCCGTCGCGCTCGAACACGTCCCGCTCGTGCGCGTAGTAGATGCCCGGCAGCGGGATCTGCTCGCGCTCGATGTAGTTCCACACGTCCAGCTCGGTCCAGTTGGACAGCGGGAACACCCGCACGTGCTCACCCGGCCGGTGCTTGCCGTTGTAGAGCGACCACAGCTCCGGCCGCTGGTTGCGCGGGTCCCACTGGCCGAACTCGTCACGCAGGCTGAAGATCCGCTCCTTCGCCCGGGCCCGCTCCTCGTCCCGGCGGCCGCCGCCGAAGACGGCGTCGAACCGGTGCCCGTTGATTGCGTCCAGCAACGGAATTGTCTGCAGCGGGTTCCGGGTGCCGTCCGACCGCTCGCGCAGCCGGCCGTCGGCGATGTAGTCCTCGACGCTCGCGACCTCGAGCCGCAGGCCGAGCGCGTTCACGGTCGCGTCGCGGTACTCGAGGACCTCCGGGAAGTTGTGCCCGGTGTCCACATGCAGCAGCGCGAACGGGACCCCGGCCGGCGCGAACGCCTTCCGGGCCAGGTGCAGCATGACGATCGAGTCCTTGCCGCCGGAGAACAGGATCACCGGCCGCTCGAACTCCGCCGCCACCTCGCGGAAGACGAAGATCGACTCGCTCTCGAGGGCGTCGAGTTCGGTGACGGTCGCGGTGCTCAGGGGTGCCTCCGGGGCGGCGATGGTTGCTGTTGGCGTGTCGATCGTGGCGGTCATGTGTGGAGCCCGCATTCGACCTTGCCGGTGCCGGCCCAGCGGCCGCTGCGCGGGTCCTCGCCGGGGGCGACGCGCTGGGTGCACGGCTCGCAGCCGATGGACGGATAGCCGTCGTACTGGAGCAGGTTCACCAGTACGCCGTTTTCGGCGATGTAGCCGTCCAGGTCTTCCTGGGTCCACGGCGCGATCGGGTTGAGCTTCACCATGTCGCGCTTCTCGTCGTACTCGACGACCTGCGTGTTGGCCCGGGTCGGCGCCTCTTCCCGCCGTACGCCGGTCACCCAGGCCTTGTAGCCGGACAGGTACCGGTTCAGCGGCTCGACCTTGCGGAGGGCGCAGCACTTGTTCGGGTCGCGCTCGTAGAGCTTCTCGCCGTACTCGGCGTTCTGCTCTTCGACGGTCTGCTTCGGGAGGGCGTTGATCAGGTTGATCGGCAGCGTCGCGGCGACCGCGTCGCGGGTGCCGATCGTTTCGGCGAAGTGGTAGCCGGTGTCGAGGAACAGGACGTCGACCCCGGGGGCCGCCTCGGCCGCGAGGTGGGGGAGGGCCCCGTCTGCCATCGAGGCGGTCACCACCAGTTCGTCACCGAAGGTCTCCCGCGCCCACGCCAGCACTTCCTGCGCCGAGGCGTCGGCTAGTCGTTCGTTGGCCTCTTCGGCCAGCGTCTTCAGATCCGTACTCATTCCACCGTCACCCGCAACCCGATCATCTTCAGCTGGAACACCCGTGCACACGGCCGGCACTCCCAGGCGCCGTGCCCTTCCTCCGACGGACGGAGGTCCTCGTCCCCGCAGTACGGGCAGTAAAGAGGTGCTGCTCTCTCGCTCATTGCAAAGCCTCCTCATCAGCACGGGTGACCCACTGGGCGAAGCGCTCGCCCTCGTTGCGCTCCTTCAGGTAGTTCTGGGTGACGCGTTCCACGTAGTCGGTGAGACCGTCCGCGGTGACCTTGTGGCCGCGGAGCTTCCGGCCGAAGCCGGCGTCCAGGCCGAGGCCACCGCCGAGGTGTACCTGGTAGCCCGGCACCTGCTTGCCGTCGGCATCCATCACCAGCTGGCCCTTCAGGCCAATGTCGGCGACCTGGATGCGGGCGCAGGAGTTCGGGCAGCCGTTCACGTTCACGGTGATCGGTACGTCGAGGTCGGGGATCCGCTCCTCGAGTTCATCGATCAACTGTGCTGCCTTGGCCTTGGTCTCGACGATCGCCAGCTTGCAGAACTCGATCCCGGTGCAGGCCATCGTGTTCCGCCGCCAGGCCGACGGCTTCGCCTTGAACCCGAGCGCGTCGAGCGCGGCGATCAGCGAGTCGACCTTCGACTCCTCGATGTCGAGAACGATCAGCTTCTGCTGGGCCGTGGTCCGGATCCGGTCCGAACCGTGCGCCGCGACCACGTCGGCGACCTTGGCCAGCGTCGTACCGGAAACCCGGCCGACCACCGGCGCGACGCCGACGTAGTACTTGCCGTCCTTCTGCTTGTGCACCCCGACGTGGTCACCCTGTACGGCGGGAACCTCGGGAGCCGGCCCGTCGATCAGCTTCCGCTTGAGGTACTTCTCCTCCAGCACCTCGCGGAACCTCTCGACACCCCAGTCCGCGACCAGGAACTTGATCCGGGCCCGGGTCCGCAGCCGGCGGTAGCCGTAGTCGCGGAAGATGCTGGTGACGCCCCACCACGCCTCGTGCACCTCTTCGAGCGGAACCCACACGCCCAGCCGCTGCGCGAGCATCGGGTTCGTCGACAGTCCACCGCCGACCCAGAGGTCGAAGCCCGGGCCGTGCTCGGGGTGGACCACACCGACGAACGCGATGTCGTTCACTTCCGGTACGACGTCGTGCGACGGGTGACCGGTGATCGCGGTCTTGAACTTCCGCGGCAGGTTGGAGAACTCGTCGCTGCCGATGTACTTCTCGACGATGTCGTTGATCGCCGGCGTGCCGTCGATGATCTCGTCCGCCGCGATCCCGGCGACCGGGCTGGCGATGACGACGCGCGGCACGTCGCCGCAGGCCTCGGTGGTGTAGAGACCGACCGCCTCCAGCTTCTGCCAGATGGCGGGGACGTCCTCGACCCGGATCCAGTGCAGCTGGATGTTCTGCCGGTCGGTGATGTCGGCGGTGTCCCGCGCGTACTTCTCCGAGACCTCGGCGATCACCCGCAGCTGCTCGGTGCTGAGCTGTCCACCCTCGATCCGGACCCGCAGCATGAAGTAGCGGTCGTCCAGCTCCTCCGGCTCCAGCGTCGCGGTCTTGCCGCCGTCGATCCCGGGCTTGCGCTGGGTGTACAGACCCCACCAGCGGAAGCGGCCGCGGAGGTCGGCCGGGTCGATCGAGTCGAAGCCGCGGTGCGCGTAGATGTTCTCGATCCGGGCGCGGACGTTGAGGCCGTCGTCGTTCTTCTTGTTCTCCTCGTTCTTGTTCAGCGGCTCGCGGTAGCCGAGCGCCCACTGACCTTCGCCCTTGCCCTTGCGGGGGCGGGCGGGCTTGCGGGGAGCAGACGTGACGCCAGTCATCCGGAACGTGTCCTTGTCCTCGTGACAGGTGCGTCCGCGGGAGGCGGCCTCGAAGCGTCGTCGGTTCGATGCGTTCCGCGGTGCGCACCCAGCGGTGATCGGGGGTGATCAGGGGGCCGTCATTGGCCCGGCGGGGTGGCTGTCAGAACATCGAAGGACAACAGATGGCGCTGCGCATCCGCCCGAGGTCGACATGAATGCGACCTACCAGGTGGGTGGAGCGGGCAGCGAGCATGTCCATAAGCGTCAGCGTCAACGCCTGACAAATCAACTCCCAATACCACATTTCGAGACTAGGTCTCACGATGTGGCTATCTCGATCAGTCTGGTGTGGATTGTTCCAGGCGTGAAATCTGTTCCACAAGAACTCTTGTGCAAGAACTCTTGTGGAATCTAGAGTGACCGTCATGACACCCGCGAACCGCCGCTCGGCCGATGCCTCCGTCATCGCCGCGATCCACCATCCGCTCCGGCGCCGGCTGATCGACCTGCTCGGTGTCGACGGCCCCGCGACCGCCTCCCGGCTGGCCGAGGCGACCGGCGAGCTGGTCGGAAATGTCAGTCATCACTTGAAGGTGCTCGCCGCTGCGGGCGTCATCGAGGAGGCTCCCGAGCTGGCCAAGAACCGGCGCGAACGGTGGTGGCGAGCGGCGAAGGCGTCGTACTCGTGGTCGATCGCGGATGCCGAGGGGGACCCGGCCGGCGAGCTCGTCGCGGCGACGGCCGAGGAGGCGAACCTGGCGCATCACGAGGCCAAGGTGCGCCAGTGGTTCGATCGCCGGCGGGAGTACGGCGAGCCCTGGCTGCGGGCCGCGTTCTCGACCGAGAGTTGGGTCACATTGACACCGGAGCGACTCGAGGAACTCGGTACCCGGATGGGGGAACTCATCCAGGAGTACGTCGACAACCCGTCGGATGGCGACGACGCGCGTACGGTCTTCGTCTTCGCCCACGCCGTACCGGCTCGGCCATGACTACCGTCGTGGAGTTCCCGCCGCTGCGGCGGGATCGGCGGGTGCACGGCTGGGTCTTCTCGTCTGCCGTCTCGCAGATCGGCGACATGGCCTGGTACATCGGGTTGGCGTGGAGCGCGGCGCAGGTGACCACCCCGGCCGGCGTCGGCTTGGTGATGGGTATCGGCGCGCTGCCCAAGGCGCTGATCCTTCTGTACGGCGGTGCGCTCGCGGATCGCTTCGACGCACGCCGGACGATGATCCTGGCCAACCTCGGCCGCATCGTCGTCCTTGCCGCTGCTGCCGCAGTCGTCGGGCTGTGGGGCGTCTCGCTGCCGTTGCTGCTCACGGTCGCCGTCGTCTTCGGTGCGGTCGACGCGATCTACGCGCCCGCCTCCGGGACGCTGCCGCGCCGGATGGTCAGGTCCGACGACCTGGTCAAGCTCGCGGCCGGTTCACAACTCGCCAACCGATTGGCCGTCTTCGTCGGTGCGCCGCTCGGTGCTCTGCTGGTGGCACATGGTGGTCTGGCCACGGTCATGCTCGTCGACGCCGCCTCCTTCGCCGTCATCGCGCTCGCCCTCGCGTATCTGGTCAGACCACGTCTCCCACGAGCCGCCTCAACTGGTACGTCGATCCGCGCCGACCTGCGGGACGGGTTCGGCTACCTGCGGCGGGACGGGCGGGCACGCACCCTGGTCATCGCGTTCTTCGGCCTGAACCTCTGCGTCGGTCCGGTGCTCGCCGTCGGGCTGGTCCAGCGCACTCACTCGGCCGGTTGGGGTCCGGGGGCGCTTGGTTGGTTCCAGGCCTGCTCGGGCATCAGCGCCGCGGCCGGCGCGATCCTCGCCATGCGCTGGAAGCCAGGGAATCTGGCCAGGGCTGGTCTGCTCGCGCTCATCATCCAGGCAGCCGGCTGCGTGATGATCGGCGTCGTCCCACGCACCATCGTGTTCCTGGCCATGGCGATGATCGGATTCACCGCCGGCCTGGCCTCCGCCCAGCTGTCCGCCGCGTTCCAGCAGACGATCGAACCGTCGTACCTTGGCCGGACCTCTAGCATCGTCAACCTCTCCGACGAAGCGTTGATGCCGGTCGCGATGACCGCCTTCGGTGCCTTCATCAGCCTGACCAGCATCCCGCTGGCCTGCGCCGTGCTCGGCTCAGCGTTCGCCGCCCTGATGATCTGGTCGGCCGCGCGCGTACGGCCGGAGGCCACCCAAGCGCTGAGCCGGTGACCATGGAGGGTTTTGCGGCGATTGGTGGAGGGGTTCTTGCTTATATGGAGCAAAACCCTCCAGGATCCCAACTGCAGTCGGGGGAATCAGCGTGACAGGTCGTTCCGCGGCGGATGCTTTGGTGGGCGGGCTGCCGGTGGGGGCGCTGCCTCCGGGTCACGTTTGACTCTGGGCGGAGGGAGTGCACGGGCGACCGTGGTGGCGAGGTCGACGGCGTTCGCGTGGACGCGGTCCGGTGTGGTCTCGCCACGGGCGGCCGCACTGCGAAGCTCGGGTGGGTTGGTGAAGTCGTACACGGCGGCAATGACTTCCGGGGTGAGGACGTCTCCCGGTTTCGGTGCGGCCGGTCGTTCGGTCCCGGCGCCCTTGAAGACCTGGGACACCTCGGCCCTGAGGAACTTGACGACTTGCTGAGCCCGCAGGACCCGGGCCTTGCGGAGAACGCGGACCTCGTTCCCCATCGACGCTTTGTCCCGCCAAGCGACGTCGTACAGGAGACGGGCGAGCCGGTAGGCCGGATTGGTCTCACCGCCGGGAATGGTGCGCGATCCGCCGTGCGTGTAGAACTCGCTGTAGAGGCCGGGAGCGTCGTTGAGTTTCACCTCTTCTTTCCAGCGCCGGTACTCCGGGGTGGGGAGCTCGCCACTGGCCCAGGCCTTGTCCATCAACTCGTGCGAGGCCAGATTCAACGGCCGGTGACTGATGTAGTGGAACCGGGGCGGATTGCCCTGCTTTCGGCTTTGGTACTCCGCGATGATCTGCGGCCATTCATCGGCCGAGATCACCCGGGCGAGCCGCGACGCGAACGTCGTCCGGGTGCGCAGCTCCCGCGCAGAAGTGATCGGGTCGTCGGTCCGGCCAGTCATCGTCTCGAGCTTCGGCATCCAGAAGGTCTTGCCGCCCGGCCCCATCCGCTCCCAGTTGGTGACCTTCATCGACGGTCGATCAGGACCCCGGCTCAGATTGTTGAGCTGTTGCAGGGCCCAGATCGTCGCCTTGTAGATCGGCACCCGGCGGCGCATGATGCGGGTTTCCCAAGCGATCCGAGCAGCACTTTGCAGCCACTCCGGTCCGGTCAGAGCCTTCGCATCATGCAGGTTCATCCCTCAGCAGTCTAGGGAGTCGAAGGGTGCTCGGTGCGATACTGCTGGGGCGTGGGGGTGAGGTCGATGAGTGGTGTGCCGATGGGGACGGTCTCGATGTTGTTCTCGGACATCGAGGGGTCGACAGTGCTCCTGACCCGCCTGGGGCACCGTTATGTCGACGTGCTGGAGGACCACCGCCGCATCTTGCGGAGTGTGTGGGCGGCCACCGGCGGTACGGAGATGTCGACCGAGGGGGACAGCTTCTTCGTCGTCTTCCGTACGGCCCACGAGGCGATCGAGGCGGCCGCAGCGGCACAGCGGCGACTCGACGACCATGACTGGCCGGAAGGTGAACGGCTGCGCGTGCGCATGGGCATCCACGCAGGTACGCCCGCGGTGCTGGATGGAGACTATTGGGGCATGGATGTGCACCGGGCGGCACGGATCGCCGCCTCCGCACACGGCGGCCAGGTGGTGATCTCGGCCGTGACCGGCGACCTGGTCCGCGGAGCGTTGCCCGATGGCACGTCGCTGCGTGATCTCGGCGTACACCACCTGAAGGACATCCCCGAGCCGGAACACCTGTACCAGTTGACCGTCGCGGGCCTGCGCGAGGACTTCCCGCCACTACGCACCGTCGGTACGGCGACCAGCCTGCCCGCGCCGGCGACGCCCCTGATCGGCCGGGACGACGACCATGCGCGACTGACGGAGATCTTCCGTGCGCCGGACGTCCGCCTGGTGACACTCACCGGGCCCGGTGGGGCCGGCAAGACCCGGCTGGCCTGCTCGGCGGCCGAGTGGTTGTCCTCCCGGTTCGGCAACGGCGTGTACTTCGTACCCCTCACGGCAGTAGTCACCGAACCGGTGATGTGGACGTCGATCGCCGAAGTGCTCGACCTCCCTCCGAGGGAGCGCCGGCCGGAGCGGCTGCTCGCCCATCTGGCGCGCCGCTCGCTGCTGCTTGTGCTGGACAATCTGGAGCAGCTCGAGGGCGCGGACACGGTCGTTGCCCGCATTCTCGAAGCGGCACCGGGCGTCGGCATCATCACGACGTCGCGACGGCCGCTCGGGCTGGCTGCCGAGCGTCAGTACCCGGTGCAGCCGCTGGCGTTGCCGGACGACGTGACCTTGTCCGCGGCCGAGAGCTCCGGAGCTGTGCAGCTCTTCGTCGAACGCGCGCGTGCCGTGCGACCCGGGTTCAGTCTCACGGCAGGCAACGTCGCCGATGTGGTGGCGATCTGCCGCCGTCTGGACGGACTGCCGCTCGCCATCGAGCTGTGTGCGACTCGGGCCAAGGTGCTGAGCACCAAGGCGCTGCTCGATCGCATCGATCAAGCCCTCGACCTCGTCTCCCGGAGCAACGTGACGCCCGAGCGGCAGCGGACGCTCCGCGAGACCATCGCGTGGTCGTATCGTCTGCTCAGCCCGGCGCAGCGCGGCGTCTTTCGACGGCTGGCAGTCTTCTCCGCCGGTGCCGACCTCGATGCCGTCGCCGCCGTCGCCTTCGCACCCTCGCAACAAGGCGACCCGCTCGAGGTGATCGCGGAACTTCATGATGCCAACCTGGTCACGATCGCCGAAGGTCCGGACGGAGGACCGAGGGTTTCGCTGCTGCAGACGATCGGCCGGTACGCCGACGACGAGCTACGAGCGGCCGGCGAGGCGGAAGCCTCTCATCGCGCGCACGCCGGCTACTACGCGGATCTCGCGGAGAAGCTGCGAGAGATGCGGGAGTCCGCGCTCTGGACAAGTCTCGAGCTGGCCACGGCCGAGCTGGGCAACTTCCGTGCCGCACTCGCCTGGGCTATGCCGCTGGAAGAACCGGACGATGCCGCCGGTGATCTTGCCACCGGCCTCCGGCTGTGCGCCGCCCTCAGCTGGATGTGGGTGCTGGGCGGGTACGTCGCGGAGGGGCGGCGCTGGTACGAACAGGTCGTCGAGCGGGCCGGCGACGTACCGTCAGGAGACCTCGCCGCTTGCCTGCGGGGGTTGGGGAATCTGCTTCTGCTGCAAGGCGAGATCGAACGCGCGCACGAAGTGGCCACCAGAAGCCTCGCGATGGCGACGACGCTGAACGACCGCCCCGGAGTGGCTCTCGCGCTGAGCCTATTGGGCTCGGCTCAGGCCCGGGCTGGAGACGCCGAAGCCGCATGCGACACGCTGCGGGAAGCTCTCGACCTGCAGCGGAAACTCGACGACAGGGGCGGACTCGCAAGGGTCCTGGGCCACCTCGGCGGTGTGCAGGAGCAACTGGGCCGACTCGATCGCGCCGAGGTACTGATGAGGGAGTCGTTGTCGATCCTCGACGACATCGGCGACGTTCACGAGGCGGCGGTGCAAGGCCAGAACCTGGCCTACCTGCTCGCAGTCGCGAATCGCCTCGATGAGGCGAGCGAGCTGGCCGGCGGTCTGGTCGATACGGTCGTGGCGCTCGGCAGCCCGAGCCTGACCATGGCGTTCGCGAACACCGTGATGAACATTCTCCTCCGGCGCGGCGATCCGGCCGGCGCTGCCCACCTGTTCGGTGCGGAGGAGGCGATGGGGCAACGCCTCGAGATGCCGAACCCGCATCGGGACGAGGAGCTCGCGGAGGCGCTCGAGCTGATCGACGGCGTGATGTCACCCGAGGAATGGGAGGCCCACCGCCGCCAGGGTCGGTCGGAACGCGTCGAAGACCTCCTCGCCAAGTTCCCGGACGTAGCGCGATCCACTACGGCCGCCCGTGTTCCGCCCGCCAGCTCTTGATCAGCTGATCGAGGTCTTTGTGGATGAAGGCGAAGAAGTCCGCCGCCTCGGCCAGCCGGCAGCCGACGGGGGAGTCGGCGCCGAACAGCTCGACGCCCGATCGGCTGGTCGACTCCCACTCGTCCAGCGCGCTGTTGCGCCGTTCGAGGATCGCGGCGAACACGTCGTCGCGGATCCGGTAGTGATCCTTGCGCGATCCCGGGATCCGCTCCCGCGAGATGAATCCGACCTGCAGCAGTTGCCGTACGGCGCCCGACACGGCCGGCTGGCTGATGCGCAGCGACTCGGCCAGCTCGGCCGAGGTCAACGTGCCGGTCGGACTGACCAGCATCCGGCCCATCACCCGCGCGGACATCGTCGGCACCCCACTGTTCGCCAGCACCCCGGCGAACCGCTCGACGAACTGGCTGATCTCTTCGACTGTGGGATCAGTCATGGCTGCAGGCTATCGCAACTATCACGCGTTCGTGATAGTTGCGGAGCGCCCTGGAGCGGGCGCTCCGCACACGGTCAGCTGAGCTCGAGGCCCGGGTAGAGCGGGTGCTTGTCGAGCAGCTCGGCCGACGCCGCCTTGGTCTTGTCGGCGACGCCGTCAGCGAGCACGTACTTCGCCTTCGACGGAGCACCGGCGGACGTCGTCGTCGGCGTGGTCGAGGACAGTACGTCGACGATCAGCTCGGCCACCCGGTCGAACTCGTCCGCCCCGAAGCCGCGCGTGGTCAGCGCCGGCGTACCGATCCGGACCCCGGAGGTGTACCAGGCGCCGTTCGGGTCCCGCGGTACGGCGTTCCGGTTCGTCACGATGCCCGCGTCGAGCAACGCCGACTCGGCCTGCCGCCCGGTGATCCCGTACGACGACACGTCCAGCAGCACCAGGTGGTTCTCGGTGCCATCCGTGACGAGCTTGACGCCGCGCTTCATCAGGCCCTCGGCCAGCGAGACCGCGTTGTCCGCGACCGCCTGCGCGTACTCCTGGAACGACGGCTGCCGCGCCTCGGCCAGCGCGACCGCCTTTGCCGCCATCGTCTGGCTGAGCGGACCACCGAGGACCATCGGGCAGCCGCGGTCGACGGAATCGGCGTACTCGGGCTGGCACAGCACCATGCCGCCGCGCGGGCCGCGGAGCGACTTGTGCGTGGTGGTCGTGGTGACGTGCGCGTGCGGGATCGGGTCGAAGTCGCCGGTGAAGACCTTGCCCGCGACCAGGCCGGCGAAGTGGGCCATGTCGACCATCAGAGTCGCGCCGACCTCGTCCGCGATCGCGCGCATCTTCGCGAAGTTGATCTTGCGCGGGTACGCCGAGTAGCCCGCGATCAGGATCAGCGGCTTGAACTCACGCGCCGTCGCGGCGACCTTGTCGTAGTCCAGCAGCCCGGTCTCCGGGTCGGTGCCGTAGGAGTGCTGGTTGAACATCTTGCCGGAGATGTTCGGCCGGAAGCCGTGGGTCAGGTGACCGCCGGCGTCCAGCGACATGCCGAGCATCTTCTGGTCGCCGAGCGCCTTGCGGAGCTTGGTCCAGTCCTCGTCGGTCAGGTCGTTGACGTGCTTCGCGCCTGCCTCGGCCAGCGCCGGGGACTCGATCCGCTGGGCCAGGATCGCCCAGAAGGCGACCAGGTTCGCGTCGATGCCGGAGTGCGGCTGGACGTAGGCGTGTGGCGCGTCGAACAGCGCCTTCGCGTGGTCGGCCGCGGTCTGCTCGACGGTGTCGACGTTCTGGCAGCCGGCGTAAAAGCGGTGCCCGATGGTGCCCTCGGCGTACTTGTCGGACAGCCAGTTGCCCATCGTCAGCAAGGTGGCGGGGGAGGCGTAGTTCTCGCTTGCGATCAGTTTCAGCGACGAGCGCTGGTCGGCCAGTTCGGCCTTGATCGCGCCGGCGATGGTGGGTTCCACCGCGCCGATCACCTCGAGCGCGTTGCGGTACGCGGCCGATGCGGCGGCGGCATCGAAGGGTTGAGTCATCGTTGTCTCTCCTGCGGTTGCAGTGGGTCGCCGGCACCCAGGCGCACGGTGCCCGCGTTCTTCGCTCCCCGGTGGTTCTCCACCTCAGCGCGCCAGTCGCGACGCCTCACCCTATCGCGCGATCGAGGATCAACTGGAACGGCGTGGTCCTCGGGAGTGTGCCGAAGACACCACCCCAGTCGTTCGCCAGCCTGGACGCGATGAAGGCGTCGGCGACTTCGGGCGTCGAGTGCCGGATGAGCAGCGATGCCTGGAGGCACACGGCCATCCGCGCGGCCAGCCGGCGCGCTCCGGCCTCGGCGCCTTCGATATCAGCAAGCGCTTGCAGTACGTCGTTGACCGCGGCATCGAGCCGTTGGTCGGCACCCTGGCACGCGGCCAGCTCCGTCAGCCAGGCCTCCAGCGACTCGGGCCTTCTCAGTGCTCGCAGGACGTCGAGCGCGTTGACGTTCCCCGACCCTTCCCAGATCGAGTTCAACGGCGACTCCCGGAACAACAACGGCATCCCGGACTCCTCGACAAACCCGTTCCCGCCAAGACACTCCAACGCCTCAGCCACCATGAACGGCGTCCGCTTACAAACCCAGAACTTCGCCAACGGAAGCGCAATCCGCCGAAATGCCGCCGCCTTGGCATCACCTTGGACCGCGGAGTCGACGGCAGCCGCGAGCCGCATTCCCAGCGCAGTCGCCGCCTCACTCTCCAGCGCAAGGTCCGCCAGTACGTTCTGCATCGTGGGCTTGTCGGCGAGAAGGCCGCCGAAGGCGGAGCGGTGGCGGGTGTGCCAGACGGCCTCCACCAGAGCGCGGCGCTGGAGGGCGGCTGAGCCGAGGACGCAGTCCAATCGGGTGGCGGCGACCATATCGATGATGGTGCGGACGCCGGCGCCCTCCTCGCCGAGGCGGTAGCCGATCGTGTTGTGGAACTCGACCTCGCTGGATGCGTTCGACCGGTTGCCGAGCTTGTCCTTCAGACGCTGCAGCGCGAACGCGTTCCGGTTGCCATCGGCAAGCACCCGCGGGACGACGAAGCAGCTCAGTCCTTCCGGCGCCTGCGCGAGTACCAGGAACACATCCACCTGCGGCGCCGAGCAGAACCACTTGTGCCCGTTCAGCTGATATTCACCGTCACTACCCGTCGGCGTCGCCGTGGTCAGGTTCGCCCGTACGTCGGATCCGCCCTGCTTCTCGGTCATCCCCATCCCGGCCAGCACGCCGTTCTTCGCCGCCGCGGGCAGCCGTCGTACGTCGTACAGGGTCGAAGCCAGCTGAGGCACCCACTCTTTCGCCAGCTGTTCATCCGCTCGCAGCGCGGGCACGGCGGCGTACGTCATCGAGATCGGGCAGCCGTGGCCGGGCTCGACCTGGGACCAGACGTAGAAGCCGGCCGCGCGGGTGAGGTGCGGTGCCGGTCGGTCGCTGGTCCAGGGCGCGGCCTGGAGTCCGAAGCCGACGGCCTGCTCCATCAGCCAGTGCCACGACGGGTGGAACTCGACCTCGTCGATGCGGTGGCCGTAGCGGTCGTGGGTGCGCAGGACGGGCGGGTGCTGGTTCGCGGGAAGGGCGTGCGCGAGCGCCTCTTCGCTGCCCGCCAGCTCGCCGATCTTCGCCAGTCCCAGATCGCCGGACAAGTCGGCGTACGGACGCAGAGCGTCACCGAGTGCCGCGTCCCGCGTGAAGAAGTTCACGCCCCGCAGTGGGGGAGCCTGGTTCGTTACCGCGAATGGGTCCGCCATGTCAGTACGGTAAGCGGTATGGCACGTTCAGGGGCAGGAGCCCGCGGTGGGAGCTCCCTCTCATTGGGTTGGGTCCGCAAGATTCCCGCGACGACCTGGAAGCTGCTCACCCAGACCGTCGGTGTCTGCCTGCGCTACCGTGTCACCGGACTCGCGGCCGAGGGGGCGTTCTTCGCCATCCTCTCGCTGCCGCCGCTGATCTTCGGGCTGGCCGGAAGTCTCGGTTACATCGCGAGCAAGTACTTCGAGGTCGAGACGATCGAAGAGATCAAGTCGCAGATCGTCGACCTCGCGGCCCAGGCGCTGACCGCCGACTCGGTCCAGAGCGTCATCGTGCCGACCCTGAACAGCGTCCTGAACGGCGGCCGGCCGGACGTCATCTCGATCGGTTTCGTCCTCGCCCTGTGGTCTGGCAGCCGCGCGCTGAACGTGTTCGTCGACACCATCACGATCATGTACGGGATGGGCGGCAAGCGCGGCATCGTCCGGACCCGCGCGCTGTCCTTCTCGCTGTACTGCGCCGCGCTCGTGATCGGCGTGATCGTGCTGCCGCTGGTGCTGGCCGGTCCGGACGCGGTCGACGCGTTGCTGCCGCACCGGCTCGACTTCCTGAACCAGCTGTACTGGCCCGTGGTGACAATCCTGTCGGCGGGCTTCCTGAACACCCTCTACCACTTGTCGGTACCGGTGCGGACGCCGTGGGTGTCCGATCTGCCCGGGTCGTTCCTGGCGTTGTCGATCTGGATCCTGGGCAGCTTCGTGCTGCGCTGGATCCTGCAGAGCACGGTCGGCGGTACGTCGATCTACGGGCCGCTGGCGGCGCCGATCGCCGTACTGATGTGGCTGTACATGACGGCGATCGCCGTACTGATCGGGGCGGCGCTGAACGCTGTGGTGGACCGGCTGTGGCCGCACAAGTCGCGGACCGAAGCTTTGGAGGCTGCCGCGGCTGCTAACGAGCCTGCTGTCGAGGACGAGGCCGAGCCGGTGATGAAGGCCGAGTCGGAGCCGCACCACGAGCACCCGATGACACCGGTCGAGCAGCCGGATGCCGTCGTACGGTCGGACGGGCGACCGACTCGTAAAGGAGTCACGGCGGCCGCCTCCGAGCCCGCTGCCGACACGACTGCGGAATCGGCTGCGGAGTCGCCTGCGGAGTCGTCTGCGGAGTCCGATGGGGAGGCCGTTGTCCGGAAACCCGCGTCGGTCGGAAAATCCGGTGCGCAAAGTGAATCCGACGACCTACGCTGACGGCATCAGCTGGTTCTTGATCAGGACCACGGGACTCAGAAGGGAGGCGCCCGCCATGAGCTTCGACCAGGCCCACGGGGCCGACGTCTCCCGCATTGTCCGTCCGCTGAGCTGAATCTCGCGGCCGGACCCTCCGAAAGGTTCGCCGCATGTCAGCAACACTCCAGGCCCTGGGACTCGACAGCTCCACGGCTTCGTATCTGAACGACTTCCCGGGTGTGCCGGGACGCGTCGCCAGGGTCGACAGGGGCCTGGCGACGGTATTCACCGAGGACGGTCCGGTCCGCGCGACGTGGTCCGGTGCGCTCCTCGCCGCGATGGCCAGCGACCCCCAGGCCGGCCCATGTACAGGGGACTGGGTCGTACTGCGGTACTGGCCGGACGAACGCATCACCGTCGAGTCGGTGGCTCCACGTCGTACGGCGATCGTGCGCGCAGAAGTCAGCGGTACGTCGAAGGGGCAGGTGCTGGCGGCCAACGTCGACGTGATCGCGATCGTGGTCGGGCTCCACCCCGAGCCGAACATCGGCCGGATCGAGCGGTTCCTCGCGCTGGCGTGGGAAAGCGGTGCGCGGCCGGTCGTCGTACTGACGAAGGCGGACCTGGTCGGCGATGCGGACTCCGTTGCTGACGACGTGGCGCGTGCTGCGCCGGGTGCCGACGTACTTGTGTGCAGTGCGACGACAGGTGAGGGCCTGGAGGCTGTAGGGGAGTTGCTGGCTGGTGACGCGACTGTGGCGTTGCTTGGGGCGAGTGGTGCGGGTAAGTCGTCGCTGGTGAACGCACTGGCCGGTGCGGAGCTGCTGGACGTGCAGGAGATCCGTGACGACGGCAAGGGGCGGCATACGTCCGTACGGCGCGAGCTGATCGTGCTGCCGAGTGGTGGAGTCGTCATCGACACGCCTGGGCTGCGGGGGATCGGGCTGCAGGAGTCCGGCGTGGGACTGGCCGCGGCGTTCCCGGACATCACCGCGCTGGCCGAGCAGTGCAAGTTCAAGGACTGTGTTCACGTCACTGAGCCTGGCTGCGCGGTCCAGGCCGCGCTGGAGGATGGCAGCCTGCCCGTACGGCGCTACGAGAGCTGGACCAAGCTCCAACGCGAAGCTGCGTTCATGGCGCGCCGGACCGACATGCGCCTCCGCGCAGAAGCCAAGAAGGCCTGGGCCCGCCAAACCAAGTCCTACCGCCGAGACATCCACCCACGCCCCTGACGGTCGCGCCTCCTTCCGGCGCACGGTTTCTTCCGTCGTGAAAGGATCGAGAGTATGGATCGTTCGGTGCTGGTGACGGGAGCTTCTCGGGGGATCGGTGCGGCGGTGGCACATGCGTTCGCCGCTGCGGGGGATCGGGTGGCGGTGCATTACGGCTCGTCTTCCGAAGCGGCTGCGATGGTGTTGAAGGAGTTGCCGGGCTCCGGGCACGTCCTCGCGCACGCCGACCTTGCGGACCCCGACGCGATCCGGGTCATGGTCGACGACGCCGCCTCCGCGCTCGGCGGGATCGACGTACTGGTGAACAACGCCGGTGTGTATCACCCGCACCGCATCCGCGAGGCGTCGTACGACGAATGGCAGCAGGCGTGGGCCGACACCCTCGCGGTCAACCTGGTCGGTCCGGCGAACGTGTCGTGGTGCGCCGTCCAGCACATGGGCCGCGGCGGGCGGATCATCAACGTTTCGTCGCGCGGCGCGTTCCGCGGTGAGCCGAACCAGCCCGCGTACGGCGCTTCGAAGGCCGGCATCGTCTCGTTCACGCAGTCACTCGCGCGGGCCCTCGGTCCGGAAGGTATCGCGGTCACGGCCATCGCACCCGGCTGGACGACGACCGATATGGCCGCCGTACACCTGACTGGCGAGGGCTACGACCGTCGCAGACTCGAGAGCCCACTGGAACGCGTCGCCGCCCCATCTGAGGTCGCCGCAGCGATTCTGTATCTCGCGTCGCCGGAAGCCGAGTTCGCCACCGGCACGGTTCTCGACTTCAACGGCGGATCGCATCTCCGGATGTAGACCTGTCGGCTTCATCGGTTAAGGTCCTGCACATGTATCGCATCATCACTCCGCCGGCCGCCGCTTAGCGGACGGCTTCATCGCCTAGGTCTCTGACCTGGGCTTCTCAGGGCTGTTCGCAGACGCCCCTATCTCTTCTCGCGAACACCCCTGGAGTGTCTGATGCACCACCGTCTCGCGCCTTCGTCGGCGCGCGGTCTCCTGTACGTCGCCCTCGCCGGCATCGCCTGGGGCACCGGCGGCCCGACAGGAGCCCTGCTGTTCTCGCACAGCGGTCTCGGATCTACCGCGGTCTCCTTCTGGCGGTTGCTTGGCGGAGCTCTCTGGCTGGCGCTGGCCTGCCGTCTGCTCGGCCGCAGCCCGATCATCCAGCACTTTGCCGCTGCCCCGATGCGCCATCTGCTGAGCGGCGTCGGCCTCGCCGTCTGCCAACTCGGCTACTTCGCCGCGATCCCGCACATCGGCGTAGCCATCTCCACAGTCGTTGCCCTAGGCGCCGGTCCGCTACTGATCGCCCTGGGCGCCCGCGAACGCATCACCGCCGCCCTCCTGCTCGCCGTACTGGGCTTAGCCCTTCTTGTTTGCGGCGGCTCCGGGGGCGACGGTTCCGTCGTCGGCATCCTCTTGTCCCTCCTCTCGGCCGCCGGCTACGCCCTCACCACCTTGCTCAACCGAAACCAGTCCGACCCCACCACCAGCGCCCTCCTCGGCTTCACCGCCGGCGCCGTCCTCTTGTTGCCCCTAGCAATCATCGAAGGCGTGCTGCCGGCAGCATCCAGCTGGCCCCTCCTCGCCTACTTCGGTCTGGTCCCCACCGCCCTCGCCTACACCCTCTTCTACGCCGGCCTGCGCGCTGTCCGCGCTTCCACCGCAGCCGTCATCGCCCTGATCGAGCCGCTCCTGGCCGCAGCAATCGGCGTACTCGCGTTCCACGAACACCTAACCCCCCTCAACCTCACAGGCGCCGCCGTACTACTGGCCGCTGTCGTGGCGCAAGCGATGCGCGAGTAGCCCTCCAGCCCCCAAGCCCCGGCCCTACCCGGGGGCCGACACAAGAACCCGGGGCCTGACACACGCAATAACCTGTGCCAGGCCCCGGAACCCTGTGCCCACTCCCGGGCCACTACCCGCTTCCACCGCCTACGCCTAGGCGTGGTCGGGGAGGGCGAGCCAGTCCTGCCAGGAGATGTCGTATCCGATGAGGCGTGGTCGCTCGAACGGCCAGGCTTCGGCGATCCACCGTGGGACGAGTGCGTCCAGGGAACGTTGAAGGTCGCTACCCACCTGATCGTCCACGACCCACCAGGAGATCTCCGCGTCACCACCGGCCTTCCTGGGCGGGTCGATGTAGACACAGCCGAGCAAGGCGGTTTCCGCATCGTCGAACAGCGCGTAGTTGAAAGACACATGCGCGGCGATCTCGACCGCATGGCGTACCAGGTCGTCCCGGTTCTGCTCCGGCGTCATGGATTCCTTCGGCCACCCCCAGGCCTCGCCGTAGATAGACCACAACCGCTCCCGCGACCCCATCACAGCCGGATAGTCGAACTCGGCGTCGCCCCCGCCAATGGGCCGCAAGTGATACCCACCAGCCACCACCACACGCTCAGGATGAACAAACCCCACCGGAAGCCACGTCATGCACCGGAAGCTACAGACCGCGGACCTCGCCAAGTTCTCCCCAGGCCTCAGCCAGCAGCCAACAAGAGGCGAGCAACTCAAGCCCGGCCAGCTCTCCTGACCTCACCTTGAGCACCCCTCAACCATTCTGACCGCGCCGAAATGGTCGGTGCGTGCTCAAGGTCAAAGCTCAGCGAAGGCGACGCCCCAGGCAGGGAGCCGGCCCGCGGCGAGCCACCCAAGCCCATAACTGTTCAGCGGCCCTCAGCCCAAACCGGGAACCACACCACCGCGTGCCCGGAAACCGAACCGCGGCGCTCAGCCCAAGCCGACAATCAAACCACGGCGAGCAACCCAAGCGGACAGCCGGCCAGCGGCGGGCAACCCCAACCGGGAACCCAACCAGCACGGGCAACCCAAGCCGGCAACCGAACCGCGGCGAGTAACCCAAGCGGACTGCCGGCCAGCACGGGCAACCCACGCCGGGAACCGAACCGCGGCGAACGACCCAGCCGGCAACTCAACTGGAGCGGGCAACCCCAGCCAGCCACTCAACCGCGGCGACCGGCCACCGGAGCCGAGCGAAGCGAAGGCGCAAGGGGGTGCGGGTGGCGAAGCCCCCGCCGCGCGGCAAGCGAAGCGCAGCCGCACAAATAACGAAGGCGAGGCGGTCTGCGCACTCCGCAGACACACCTCGCCCATCGCCTTCGTGGACGATACTGGGATCGAACCAGTGACCTCTTCCGTGTCAGGGAAGCGCGCTACCGCTGCGCCAATCGTCCAAAACCAAGAACCATGCGGGGTTCTCGAGGTGGAGACGGGATTCGAACCCGTGTACACGGCTTTGCAGGCCGTTGCCTCGCCTCTCGGCCACTCCACCACTGAGGCTGTTCGACACTTGAGGACGGTGGCCTGCCGAACCCTCTCCGAGCGGACGACCGGGTTCGAACCGGCGACCTCAACCTTGGCAAGGTTGCGCTCTACCAACTGAGCTACGTCCGCATCGCTCCGGCGGGGTGTTCCTGCTCGGTGCGAGAGCAGAACAGTAGCGCACTTTTCCCGTCTGCAAAAACCAGATTCCGGGGTGTCGCGATCCGGACCGCCGGAGCGTGATTTTCACCCCACCCGTCACACCAGTCTCACCCGTCGACGAGCCGCCGGCGCTCCCGCAGGACGTCGTACTCCGGCAACAACTCAGGCTTCGATCGGAGTGAGATCGACCGTACGGAGGTAGTCCGGGTCGCCGAGGAGTTCGATCGCGGTGATGCGGTCGTCGACGATCGTGAACGCGAAGACCACGCGCGGTTCGCCGTGCTGCGACCAGACGAGACCCGCCAGCCCGTCGACCAGGGTGAGCTTGGCTGCCTGCGCCCGCCCTGAGAAGTTCCCGGCGACCGCAGCCGAACCGCTCACCATCGCGGCCGCGCCGCCGAGAGCCACGACCGCTTCGTCGGCCCGCAGTACGACGCCAGGGTCGAGCAACTCGAGCAGCGCCTCGAAGTCCCCACCACGCGACGCGGCGAGGAACGCGGCGACGATCGCCTTCTGCCGGCTCGCATCCGTGTCCGGCGGCTCCGGCGTACCTTGAACCCGCCGCCGCGCCCGGCTCGCCAACTGCCGCGCCGCCGCCGGCGACTTGCCCACGATCGGCGCGATGTCATCGAACGGCACCGCAAACATGTCGTGCAACACGAACGCCAGCCGCTCCGCCGGCGTCAACGTCTCCAGTACGACGAGCAGCGCCAGCCCAACCGAGTCAGCTTGCACCGCCTCGAGCTCAGGATCCTGTACGTCGTCATCCGCCAGTACAGGGGAGTGGTCGCCGACCGGTTGCTCGGGCCGCCCCCGCCGCAACCGCAGCATGTCCAAGCAGATTCGCCCGACGACCGTGGTCAGCCAGCCGCCGAGATTCTCGATCGAGCCGGCGTCCGACCGGCTGAGCCGGATCCACGTTTCCTGGACCGCATCCTCGGCTTCGGCCCTGGATCCTAGGATCCGGTAGGCGACCGCGCCCAGGTGTTCCCGGTTCTCCTCGAACCGGGCTGCCAGCCAGTCGTGCTCACCCATCTCGACCACAGTCCTCTCACCGTGTCACACACTCCGGCCCCGTGCCGTCATCGGTCTGACGGACAATCACCCGCACATGTGACACCCGCGACGAAGGAGTTCACCGTGACAGACCCGGCCCGCCCCCTGTCGGTACGCAAACAAGACACCCTCCGCCGCCTCGAGCAAGACGTCGACGCCTGGGTGGCTACGGCTGGCGCGGACGGTACGCCGTACCTGATGCCCCTCTCGTTCCTCTGGGACGGCGAGAGCCTCCTGATCTCGACGGCAGCCACGAACACCACCGCCCAGAACCTTGCGCAGAACCCCACCCTCCACCTGACCCTCGGCCCCACCCGAGACGTCACCCACATCACCGCGACCGCCGACCTGATCCACGCGACTGACCTACCGCCCACCGAAGCCGAAGCCTTCGCCGCCAAAGCCGGCTTCGACCCCCGCCAGGCCGGCAACCCCTACCCCTACTTCCGCCTGACCCCCACCAAGGTCCAAGCCTGGCGCGAAGTCAACGAACTGAAAACCCGCACCCTGATGAAAAACGGCACCTGGCTCGTCTAACCGATCTCACTCTGCATACTGGGGCCGTCCGTTGGGCCGGTAGACCTGGATCGTGATCCCCTCCGGTGTGGACCGCGATTCCACCACGTCAAGCGCGGCGTCCGGACCCGTGTCAGAGAACAGCCGCGTGCCCTGGCCGACCACCACGGGATACGTAAGCAGGACGATCTCGTCAACAAGCTGATTGTCGAACAGCCAACGCACCAGTTTGCCGCTGCCGTGCACCTGCAACTCACCCCCAGGCTTGGCTTTCAGCTCACGGATGGCGGCCGTGACATCACCGGCGAGGACGGTCGTGTCCGCCCACTCCGGGTCGGTCAGCGTGGCCGATGCGACGTACTTCGGCCGCGAGTTCAAAGCGTCTCCGATCGGGCTACTGCCCGGATCCTCCATCACGCCCCAAGAGCCGGCAAAGATCTCGTACGTCCGCCGCCCGAACAGAAACGCTTCGGCACGCTGATACACCTCACCGAGAAGCCTCTCCGCCTCCCCGCGAAACAACGGCAAGGCCCACCCGCCGCGCTCAAACCCACCCCGACGATCCTCCTCCGCCCCGCCGAGCCCCTGCATCACCCCGTCAACAGAAACATTCGTAACCGTCGTCAGCTTCATGACCGATCTCCTCTGTCCTGAGGCCCCCTTCGTGGGAGCCTCTCACCACTCCCACGAACGCTCCACCCCCGATCCGACACGCCGTTAAACTCTCCTCATATGATTAACGAGCGCGCGGGCATCTTCTGGGTGGGCGGTCCCGCGGCGGCGGGCAAGACCACGGTGAGCCGTCTACTCGCCCGAAAGCATGGATTTCTCTGGTACGGCGTAGATGCTTATGCATTCGCCCATGAGAAGCGCGCAGCCGCGGCCGGACTGCATGTCCTGGGAACCGGTCCAGGCGACTTCGACCGCAAGCCGATGATCATGGAAGATATCCAGTCATTGCCCACGGACACCTCGGTTGTCGTCGAAGGCGCATTCGTCACTCCCACGATGGCCGGCGTTGCCGAGAACGCAGTATGGCTGATGCCCTCCAAAGCGGAACAACTCACAAGACTGGAACGCAGGAATCCAGGCGGCGCGCACAAAGGCCAAGTCTGGGGATGGGACCTGGTCCGCACCCAACTCGAGGGAACCACCGCAACCGTCATCGAGGTCGACGGTCAAACCATCGAGCAAACCCTCATGGCGGTAGAGCAGTCCTTCGGCCCAATCCTGAAATCCAGCCCCGCAGCCCGCACCATCAGCGAGCGACAGTCTTTAATTCGCATCAGTAACCGCCAACTAGCCAAACAATCAACCGAAAGAAGCCGCCCGGCCGCCATATTCGATTGCGAATGCGCCCAACCAAATTGCCATGAGCTCGTCGACCTCACTCTCGAGCAAATGCCCACTCTGCTCGCCCAGGCTCCACCATCAATCGTCTCACCCAAACACTCCAACTCAGCCTGAAGGCACTTGCTGCGTGGGTCGAGCGGTCGGCAGCCAGCCATCCGAGCTGGTGTTCACGCGGCTACCGCAACCACCGGCATTACCAGGCTCGTATCCTGCTACGCAGCCACCGGCAGACACGTCGGCGGCGCACTCGCTTGAATCAGCACGCCACACGGTCAACTGCGGATGAGCTGGAAAGGAGGATGCGCTTAATGAGTCAAGCGTTCTACTCGCACGCGAGGCTGTACGACCTGATGTTCCCGGGCGGCGGGCCCGCAGTCGACTTCTACCGGGCCGACGTCAATCGGCAAGGCGGGAGCGTATTGGAACTCGGGTGCGGCACCGGGGACAAGCTGGTCCCCATCGCGTCCGACGGGCATCCGTGCGTCGGCCTGGACTTCTCGTCGGACATGCTGGCTGAGGCTCAGCGTAAGGCGAACGAGCGCGGTGTAGCGGTGGAATGGATGCAGGGCGACATGCGGGCCTTCGATCTGGGCCGCACATTCGACTTCGTGTTCATCACAGCCAATTCCTTGCTGCATCTGCATGAGGCTGAGGATCTGGTGAGCTGCTTCCGGTCGGTTCGAAGACACCTGTCGCCTGGAGCACGGTTCGTCTTCGATGTATTCAACCCGAGCGTGCGCCTACTTGCCGAAGCCGATGGCGTGCGGCGCACCCGGGAGTCGTTGTCGTTCATGGATCCTGACCGTGGCAACGTCAGCGTCGATGTCGCTGAGATCTACGATGCGCCCGCGCAAGTCACCCGCGGGACGTGGTACCTCTCGACTGACTCCGAGCCCGACTTCGTCGTCGCACCGCTCGAAATCAGGTGCATTTTCCCGCAGGAGCTGCCGCTGCTCGTCTCGCTCGGGGGCCTTCGGCTCGTCGAGCGCTTCGGCGATTGGTCCGGTCGACCATTTGCCGTGGATACGCCGCTTCAACTCTGCATCTGCGAGTCCGCGTGAGACTGGCACTTCTACAGCCCGCGTCGTACCGGCACAGTCACGGCTCGTGCATCGCCAAGCAAGAGACATCGGGTCAAGTCCCGCCGGCGTGACGGGTGGCGCGCAGGCGACATCACGGGGCTGTAGATGCAGCGCGCGACGACAGAGTCCGCGTGCCTAGCCAACCGAGCCGCGGCGACCAGCCCAAGCCCGGCAACAAACCGCGCGGCCAACCCACGCCGGCAACCAAACCAGCGCGCTCAGCCCAAGCCGGCCACACAACCGTGGCGACCAGCCCACGCCGGCAACCAATCCATCGTGCTCAGCCACAGCAGCCGAGCGAAGCGAAGGCGCAAGGGGGGCGGGTGGCTGAGCCCCCGCCGCGCGGCGAGCGGAGCGAAGCCGCACAAATGACGAAGGCGAGGCCGTCTGCGCTCTCCGCAGACATACCTCGCCTCTCGGCTTCGTGGGCGATACTGGGTTCGAACCAGTGACCTCTTCGGTGTGAACGAAGCGCGCTACCACTGCGCCAATCGCCCGTACTGGTGATACTGATGTTGCCTTGTGGTGCCTTGCGGGTGAAACCATAGCGCATCATTCAGCGACGATCTAATCGGGCCGGGCTACTCTTGCTGCAAGACGGAGACCCCGTCGCGTTGGAGACGTGATTGTGACTTTCTCGCACGACACCGAGCAGGCGCTCGGCACGCTGGTCCGGCTGGTGAACACGCTGCCCGGGCCGAACAGCCAGGTCGACACGATGGACACGCTCGAAGAGCTGGAGAAGTTCGTCCAGGAGCGGGAGTTCAGCGCGGTCGGCACGCTGACGGAGAAGGACCTGGCCGAGGTCCGGGATCTGCGGCCGCTGTTCTCGCCGGTCTTCACCACGGACTCCGACGCCACCGCGGCGGCGATGATCAACGCGATCGTCGCGCGCGGTACGACGACGCCGCGGTTGACCAACCATGACGGCCATCCGTGGCACATCCATTACTCGCGCGACGGCGCGTCGCTGGCCTGCCGGATCACGGTGGAGTGCGGGATCGCGCTCGCCCAGGTGATCTCGGCCGGCGAACGCGAACGCCTCCGCCGCTGCGAGGCCCCGGACTGCGACGACGCCCTGATCGACCTGTCCCGCAACCGTTCCAAGCGCTACTGCGACGCCCGCACCTGCGGCAACCGCCTCCATGTAGCCGCCTACCGCGAACGCCGCAAAGCCTCCGGCGAGTAACCACCCCAAGCCCGCAGCGATGCGCCAGTACGGCGACACGCTGCAAGCCCGAGCACGCCGCCGGCCAAGCGCGCTGCGGAACTGACTACACCTCAAACCGGCGTGCCGCCAGGCCACGACGCGGCAACCCGAATGCCATTCAGTTGGCGCTGGATCGGATGCCCCCAGTCACAGACAGCGGTCCAGCCTCCTGCGGAATGACTCGGCGCCGGTGGCTTCAGTCGCGGTCGCTTGAAGAGGGTCATGTTGTCGACTGTGGGGAAATGGTCGCCGGTAAGCGATTGCCGGCGACAAGGTAGCCACTGTCGATGACACAGTCCTGACACTCGACGCCAGGTCACCCATGCGGTGCGTCACCAGGCGATTCGAAGGCTTCAGCGTCCGGCTCCGTCTGGCGTCTGCGTGGTTGACGGTTGTTACGGGTTTGGGTCTTCGGCTGAGCGGGTTTTGAAGACCTCCGCGACGGCTGTGGTGATTTTGCCGGGGGCGGGGAGGTTGTGGTCGTCGACGCGGTGGATGGCTTGGATGTCGCGGGTGGTCGATGTGAGGAAGATCTCCTCGGCCTCGTAGAGCCGCTCGATCGGCACATCCCGCTCGACTGCACCGAACCACGCGAGTACGAGCGCTCGCGTCACGCCCGCCAGTGCGCCGGACTCCAGGGTCGGCGTGACGAGCTCACCGTCGTACACGCAGAAGATGTTCGAACCCGTGCCCTCGCAGAGATTCCCGACTGTGTTGGCGAAGATCGCCTCGCTGCCGCCGCGCTCCTTGGCGTAGGCGAGCGCGCGGACGTTTTCGGCGTACGACGTCGTCTTCAGACCGGCGACCGCGCTGCGTTCGTTGCGGACCCACGGCACGGTGACGATCGTCGACGTCGGCGCCGGCCGCTGGATCGCCTGCGCGGCGACCACGATCGTCGGGCCGGACGTACCGCGATCGGACGACAGCGGCGAGACACCGCCGGTGTACGTGATCCGCAGCCGGCCGAACGGGATGTCCGGCTCGGCCTTCACCACCGCCGCGATGCCCTCCTCGATCCGCGCCACCTCGGGCTCCGGCAGACCGAGGCCGACCGCGGACCGGACCAGCCGCTCCAGATGCTTCGTCACCGCGAACGGACGGCCGTGGACGATCTTGATCGTCTCGAACACTCCGTCGCCGGTGGTCAGGCCGTGATCCAGCGGCGAGACCGTCGCCTGGTCGTCCTGCAGGGCCCCGTTCAGCCAGATACGCATGTGGTGCTCCTTCCGCGGAACACCTTAGTGTGCAGGCGATCCGGGCTCGTCAGGCAGTCCGAAGGTGACCGGTTGATGACCGTACGTCGACGTCCGGGGGACCCCGATTTTTGAACTCCGGCGGAGATGGGCTAATGTTCTTCTCGCGCCGGGGGAAACAAAAAGCCGGTCGCGATGCGGACGTAGCTCAGTTGGTAGAGCGCAACCTTGCCAAGGTTGAGGTCGCCGGTTCGAACCCGGTCGTCCGCTCGGAGAGGGTTCGGCAGGCCACCGTCCTCAAGTGTCGAACAGCCTCAGTGGTGGAGTGGCCGAGAGGCGAGGCAACGGCCTGCAAAGCCGTGTACACGGGTTCGAATCCCGTCTCCACCTCGAGAACCCCGCATGGTTCTTGGTTTTGGACGATTGGCGCAGCGGTAGCGCGCTTCCCTGACACGGAAGAGGTCACTGGTTCGATCCCAGTATCGTCCACGAAGGCGATGGGCGAGGTGTGTCTGCGGAGTGCGCAGACCGCCTCGCCTTCGTTATTTGTGCGGCTGCGCTTCGCTTGCCGCGCGGCGGGGGCTTCGCCACCCGCACCCCCTTGCGCCTTCGCTTCGCTCGGCTCCGGTGGCCGATCGCCGCGGTTGAGTGGCCGGCGTGGGTTGCCCGCCGCAGTTCGGTTGCCGGCTTGGGTTGCCCGTGCTGGTTGGGTTCCCGGTTGGGGTTGCTCGCCGTGGTTTGGTTGTCGGCTTGGGCTGGGCGCCGCGGTTCGGTTTCCGGGCACGCGGTGGTGTGGTTCCCGGTTTGGGCTGAGGGCCGCTGAACAGTTATGGGCTTGGGTGGCTCGCCGCGGGCCGGCTCCCTGACTGGGGCGTCGCCTTCGCGAGCTCTGACCTTGAGCACGCACCGACCATTTCGGTGCGCTCGGAATGGTTGAGGGGTTCTCAAGGTGAGGTCGGGAGGGCTGGCGCCGGGCTCGGGTCGATCGCTGCGGGGTGGGTTGGGCGCCGTTGAGGTGGTGTGGCCAGCGGGTCGGGTGGGCAAATGTCGACCATCATGGGCGAAACGATAGGTCCGTCAGTAGTAGCGGCGGAGCTTCGGCCACAAGGTGGACCACGGCTCGGCGGGGGAGTCGCACAGCACCAGCGCCGTACCGTCCTCGTCGTTGGAGACGATGTTGTCGATCGTCCCCACCTGCCTACAGCGATTGAAGTGGGTCTCGAACGACGGCGTCCGCTCCATCTCCACCAGCAGCACTGGACCGTTCTGTGTGTCGGCCGGATGCTCCCAGTCGGCAAAGCTCATGTGACCCGAGTACGTCGGTAGCGCCGGAGCGAAGCGACGCAGTGCCCCAGCCTCGCCGTAGTTGCCGGTGAAGATGGTGGCGCGGTCGCGCTGGTCGGCCGGAATGGTGTTCCACACCCCGGCGACAGACGTGGCGAGAGCAGGCCACCCGATCTGCTCGCCCTGCTCCTTGTTGACCGGTATGACGAAGTCGACCGCGGACGCCGGCAGGATCGGCAGCGTGAACAGCGCCGACGTCACAGCAGTCAACGACAGGCCAACGACAAGCGTCGTACGACGCCAGCGAAGCATCGGCTCGCACCCTGCGGCGATGAGCACCAGTAGCAGCGGCAAGGCGTAGTACGGCTTCCCACCAACAGCCAGTACGACGACGCACAGCAGCGGGTACGCCAAGGCAACGGCCCGGGCCCACGGCATCCGCCACAGACGCATGAAGCCAGCGACCCAGACCGGTACCAGGAACGGCGAGAGCTGCAGCAGCTGCAGCGGAATGAACATGATGCGGTTCTCGGTGCCGTCGTCCTCACTGATCCCGCCGGCGACCGTTAGCTGCGGCCAGTCGTGCTGGAACTGCCACACCACGTTCGGCAACGCCACAAGCCCAGCAACCGCCACACCCGCCAGCAGCCACCAAGAGCGCAGTACGCCACGCGGTCCGACGATCAGCAGCGCCAGGAGCAGCGCACCGATCGGCAACACGACCAGATACTTGTTCTCCAGAGCGACGCCGGCGGTCAGGCCCAACCAGAGCCACCAACGCCCGTCACCGGTCCGCAGCAGCTTCACAGCGAACAGGCAGATCAGCATCCACGCCAGCAGGTCGTACGTCGCAGTCGACACCAGATGCCCGACACCGAGCACGAACCCGGACACCGCCGCACACACAGCAGCCAGCACCTGCCCACGCCGTTCACTGCCGAACTCCCTGGCCAGCAACGCGACAACAACCACTGTGGCGGCGCAGGCCAGCGTCGACACCACCCGCAGCCCCATCGGCGTGTTGCCGAAGACCTCCGACGACACTCGCGCGATCAGCGGCGTGAGCGGCGGCTGGTCGACGTACCCCCACGACAGCTTCTGGCCGGCCACCAGGAAGTAGAGCTCGTCCCGGTGGTACCCGTACCGCCCGGACAGCGCCGTGAGTACGGTGGCCACAACCCCGGCCACGGCGAACACGGGAGCGACAGCAAAGGCAGGCACCGACGGGCGGCTGGCGGTCATGTCCGGAATAGTGCCAGTCACCAGGGGCTAAGTCAGCCAGCGATGCGCCGCAGCGCGGTGAGGACCGCTTGAGTCGTGCGGTGGTTTCAGTTCAGGAAGTATGGCGCTTCTGCGCGTCCCAGCAGGATCACGCGACCTGCCAGCGTCTCGTCCTCGACGAGCCGGACGACGGTGTCGGTGAGGGTCTCGAGGGAGACCTGCTCGGGCCCGCGTTCGTCTTCTGGTAGTGCCTCGCGCTCTTGTCGGCCGCGCTCGGTCGCGACCCAGTCGGGCGCGACGCAATTGACCCGCACGCTGTGACTGTCCTTGAGTGACGCCAGTGTCGCGGTGAACTTGATCAGTCCTGCCTTGGCGGCGGCGTACTCGGGTGACGAGTGCGGCCCGAGTCCCAAGCCTCCGGTCGATCCGACGTTCACGATCGCGCCGCCGCCGAGCTTATGCATCGGCTCGAGCGCGAGCTGCGTGGTCAGCATCGGTGCGCGCAGATTGAGGTCGAGCGAGGCCGACCAGCGTGTCTTCGGGGCCTCTGGGAAGCAGGGTTTGAGGTCCGGTCCGCCGCCGGCGTTGTTGACCAGGATCTGTGGTTGGCATGCCATCAGGTCGGTGACCGCGTCGTCGTCGGTCATGTCGATGCGGACGAATCTGGCCTGTTGGCCGATCAGGTCGCAGGTGCGCCGTCCGCCGTACTCGTCGATGTCAGCGACAACCACCTCGGCAGCGCCCTCGGCGGCGAGCCGTTGCGCGATCGCCCGGCCGATGCCGACCGCGGCACCGGTAACGACTGCTCGTTTCCCGTTGATATCCATGCTGGACCACGTTGCCACGATGGTCCGACAGTTCAGGGGATGATTTGATATGCCAACCGGACAACAAATGAGGTGAAACACCTGTGGCCCTGCTCTACGAGCGGATCAGTACGCACGTGCTGGAGCAGATCCGGCGCGGTGCGCTGCGGCCCGGCGACCGGGTGCCGTCGGAGATGGAACTCGCGGCGCAGTTCGGCGTCAGCCGGATCACCTCGAAGCGGGCGCTGGAGGTACTGCGCGAGGCCGGGCTGGTCGAGCGGATCCGCGGCAAGGGCTCCTTCGTCGTACGGCACCTGCCCGATCTGACCGGCGTCACGTTCCCGCTCCGCGGCCGGTTGCCGCGTCCGAAGCATGTGGCCCGCACGATCGCTTTCGTCGTACCGGATGTGGCGGAGGTCTACGGCCTGGACCTGCTCTTCGCGATCGAGGAGCGGTGCGCCGAGCAGGGCGCGAATTTGATCGTTCGGCGGACGCGCGGGCGGCAGGCCGAGGAGGAGAAGGCGGTCGACTCGCTCGTCGCGACGGGTGATGTGGACGGGCTGATCGTCTTCCCGGTGTACGGCGACTTCTACAACGCGAGCCTGTTGCGGCAAGTGCTGGACGGGTATCCAGTGGTGCTGGTCGACCGGCATCTGTCCGGGATCCCGGTCGCGGCGGTGCACACCGACAACGTGGCGGCCTCGCGGGCGTTGACGTCGCGGCTGCTGGATCGCGGGCATGAGCACATCGCGTTCGTGTCTCCGCCGCCGGTGAACACGTCGTCGATCGAGGACCGGCTGGAGGGGTTCCGGTCGGCGTTCGGGGATCGCGGGCAGGCTTACGAGTTGACTGATTTGCGCAGTACGTTGCCTGGCTCGACGACGTCGGAGAGCGTGGCGGCGGACATCGAGGTGATCCGGGCGTTCCGTGAGCGGGAGCCTTCGGTGACGGCGTACATCGCGTGTGAGTACAACCTGGCGCGGATGGTGGATCGCGCGCTCGATCGGCAGGCTTTGGTTGCGTGTTTCGACTCGCCGGGGGACTCGATCGGCGGGCCGCCGTACCTGCATGTCCGGCAGAACCAGCGGGAGATGGGCCGGCGGGCGGTCGACCTGTTGTTCGCCCAGTTGCACGGCGAGCCGGTGCCGAACCTGTCGATCGTCCCGTTCGAGCTGATCGATGCCTCGGGCAACGGGGTGTAAAGACCTTACTTTCGTCAGTAGGGCGTCGGGACGCCGACTGTGTAGCGTTCGGGACATGAACTGGCGACGCGTGGGAGACCTCGGCCTCTGGGCCGTGCTGAGCTCCCTCGTGCTCGCGGAGAGCGGTGCGCGCCAGGATCCGTACTGGGTGCAGGCGGCGTGTATCGGGGTGCTGTTCTTCGGCGTGTTTTTGAGGCGGATCTATCCGCTGTTGGCGTTGGCGGTGGTTGCGTGGGCGCAGATCGTGATCCTGACGGTGTCGCTCGGGACGTCTCGCGGCGTGCAGATCGCGCTGGTTCCGGCGATCGCGCTGCTGAGTTACCTTGCGGGCCGGCGAGAGACTCTGGTCAGGCACTTTGTGTTGGTGTGCGCGTGGTCGCTGCTCGGGATGCTCCTGCTCGCGCTGACCGTGGGTCGCGACGAGCGGACCGAGGCGGTGCTCAGCTGGCTGATCATGCTGCTGCTCGCGCTCTTGCTCGTCGTACTGCCGTGGTTGATCGGGCGGTATCGCGCGCAGCAGGCGCTGCTGGTGTCGGCCGGGTGGGACCGGGCTGAGCGGATCGAGCGTGAGCACCGGATGGCGATCGATCAGGAACGGCTCAGGGAACGGTCCCGGATCGCGCAGGACATGCATGACTCGGTCGGTCACGAGCTGAGCCTGATCGCGCTCCGGGCCGCTGCGCTCTCGCTTGATCCGGCGCTGCCGTCGGCGCAGCGCCGGCAGGCTGCCGAGCTGCGGGAGATGGCGGCTGTCGCGACGGATCGGCTGGGCGAGATCATCGGCGTACTGCGGGAGGACGCTGCAGTTCCGGTCGTCCCGCGCGACGAGAGCGTGCCTTCGCTGGTCTCGCGCGCGGCCGCTTCGGGGCTTGATGTGCGGTTGGTTGTCTCGGCCTCGGGTGAGGCTGAACTCTCGCCTATGGTGGATCGCGCTGTGCATCGCGTCGTACAGGAGTCGCTGACCAACGCGAGCAAGCATGCGCCGGGTGCGTCGGTGACTGTCACGGTGACATCGGCAGCCGACGATGTAGAGGTGCGGGTCGTGGACACGGGGGCGGCGCTCTTGGTGCCGTCTGTCTCCTCTGGCGGGCGCGGGCTGGACGGGTTGCGCGAACGTGTGCGGTTGGTGGGTGGGACGCTGACCGCCGGTCCGCGGGCCGGCGGCGGGTTCGAGGTGGTCGCGACGATGCCCCGCTTGGGCGGCCGGCCGGAGCCCGTTGTGGCTTCGGCCGCGGTCGAACGGGCGACCGTACGACGGAGCGCGCGGCGCGGGCTGATCATGGCGGTGGCCGCGCCAGTGCTGATCGGGACAGTGATCGTGGTGGTTGCCATGGGCTACTACCTGATCGCCGGCTACAGCTCGATCCTGCGGCCGAACGTCTACGACACCCTGACGATCGGCCAGCCGCAGGAGGAGGTGGAGCGCCTCCTACCAGCGATGCAGATGATCGACCCACCCAGCGAGGGCTACCAGCCACCGCCGGGCTGGACCTGCCGCTACTACCGCCCCGACGAACCCTTCTCCATCAACTACGCCTACCGCCTCTGCTTCACCAACAACACCCTCACCGCCAAGTCCATCGTCCAAACCGGCTCCCTGCCGCCAACTCCGGAGGCCACGGGATGAGCCGGCTCTGGTAGGTCACTGACGACGTGTGGGTGAAGGAAGTACAGGACGGGGGTGGTTGAGTGATCAGGGTGTTGCTGGCGGACGACGAGGCGATGGTGCGGGCTGGCGTACGCGCGATCCTCGACACAGACGACGCGATCGAGGTCGTCGCGGAGGCCGCCGATGGTGTTGAGGCGATCGACGCCGTACGGCACCACCGGCCGGATGTCGCCGTACTCGACATCCGGATGCCGCGGATGGACGGGCTCGCCGCGGCTGCCGAGATCCGCAGCAGCGTGCCGGAAACGGCGGTGGTGATCCTGACGACTTTCTCCGAGGATGCTTATATTGCCCGCGCACTGGGGGATGGCGCGAGCGGGTTCCTGCTGAAGTCCGGCGATCCCCGGGAACTGATCGCGGGGGTCAAGGCGGTTGCTGACGGCGCCGCCTATCTCTCGCCCCGGATCGCGAAACGCGTCATCGCCGAGCTCAGCTCCGGCCCGGGTGGCGGCATCATGGCCCGGGCCGCGGCTGCCAAGGAACGAGTCAGCGTGCTCAGCCCGCGCGAACTCGAGGTCCTGGCTCTGCTGGGTGACGGCCTCACCAACAACGTGATCGCCGAGCGCCTGTTCCTGGTCGAAGGCACCGTCAAGGCCTACGTCAGCGCAATCTTCCTCCGCCTGGACGTCACCAACCGAGTCCAAGCCGCCATCCTCGCCCGCGAAGCCGGCCTAACCACCACCTGACCGCCGTCCAGCCGCCTGCGTGGCCGGTTGGGGACAGGCGTGGGAATCGAGGGTGATGTTGTGGAGAATGTGTTGGCGGGTGGTGGGCCGACGCTCCGGGTGGTGACATCGTGTGGACTCCGTGTCATGGGATAGTGGACCTCTCCCGGGGACCGCACCTCCCGGACTCGAAACAGCAGACTCCAGGGGCCCATCCGCCCCCTCACAGAATCGGGGATCCAGGTCGTGACCGACTCGCACAACTCCGGACAGCACAAGGACCGGGAAGCGGCGGCGGCCGAGGTCCGGCGAATGTGGCAACCGACCCCTTCCTGGACCCAGCCGGACCCGAACCCGGTGCCCGCACGCGACCCCGAGCCCGCAGACGCCGACGACCAGCAGGACGGCCTGTCCCAGGAGTTCCCAGGCGACGCGTGGAACCAGCCGCAGGCCCCGTCGCAAAACCACCAGGCTGCTCCGTGGGCCCAGCCGCAGTCGCAGCAGCCCGCTCCGTCCTGGACGCAGCCGGCGGCGGAGTCGACAGGTTCGTGGGCGCAGCCTGCCGCCGAGCCGGCCGACTTCGACGAGTACGACGACGCCGACAGCGCGGCGGGCTCGACGAGCACGCACGCTGACACCGACGCCAGCCACGACGGCCCGGGCTACGACCAGCAGGAGCACGACGGCGAGGCTGGGGGAGCGGACGGTACGACGTCCGGCGGTGCGGCGGGTGCACCGATCTTCGGAGGCTCGTCCTTCAGCAGCGGCTACAGCGGTTACAGCGGCACCATAGGCGGTCCAGCCGCTGACGGCGCAGTCGCAGATGGTCCGGCCGCCGGTGGTACGGCGCCAGGCGGTCAGACCGTAGGTGGTCAGACCGCAGGCGGTCCCGCCGCGGGTGGTCTGGGTGGCCCGGGCGTGGGTCCTGGGGCGCACGGAGGTGCGCGGGGAGGTGCGCACGGCGGGCAGTTGTCGCCAGCCGCGCAGCACTTCTTCCCGCAGGGCGTCCCTGGTCAGCACCCACCGCAGCAGCGCGAGGTCTCGTACCGGACGGACGAGCTCATCCAGGCTCTGCCGCTCCCGCGTGAAGCTCCGGCCGAGCGCGGCGTACGGAGTGTGCTGCGGCTGCGTCCGGGCAGTACGGAGCGCTCGGAGCGGATCGCTCGGGCGACCGCCGCGACCGCGTTCCGCCGGCCGGTGACGATCGTGGTCGCCAACCCCAAGGGCGGTTCGGGCAAGACGCCGACCACGCTGCTGCTCGCCGGTGCGCTCGGTCAAGCTCGCGGCGGCGGTGTCGTGGCGTGGGACAACAACGAGCTGCGCGGCAACATGCACCTGCGTACGCACGACACGAACAGCCGGTCCACGGTCACCGACATGCTCCAGGCGATGCCGATGCTGACCCAGCCCGACGCGCGGCTCGGCGACGTGGCGGCGTACCTGCGGCATCAGGTTGCCGGTCAGTACGACGTACTCACGTCGGCGACGACGACGTACGCGCAGATCGAGGCCAAGGACTTCGACCAGATCCACCGGCTGCTGAGCCGGTTCTACAAGGTGCTGGTGATCGACACCGGGAACAACGAGGGCTCCAGCAACTGGCGCGAGGCGATGAAGGCGGCGGACGCGCTCGTCATCCCGATCAAGTGGAAGAGCCTGTCCTGCGCGGCCGCGGTGCAGATGCTGGAGGAGCTCGACAACCAGGGCCCGGAGGCGCAGCGGCTGATCCGCCGCGCGGTGATCGCGGTGTCGAACGGCCCCGGCGACGTGAACAAGGAAGTCGAGAAGCAGCTCCGCCCGTACTTCGAGTCCCGCGCGGCCGCCGTGGTCGACATCCCGACCGACCAGCACATCGCCGCCGAAGGCCCGCTCGACCACTCGGCCCTCCAGCCAACCACCCGCCGAGCCGCCCTCGAACTGGCCGCGAAGGTCTCCGAACAGATCACCATCGCCCTGAACGTCCCCCGGTAATACAACTCGCACGCCAACCAGAGACCTCGAACACCGCAAAGGTGTCCGAGGTCTCCGCTGGTTGTCCCAGGCCCCGGAGAACTCCACTACTCGAGAACCCCAGTCGACTCAGGCGGGCGGGGTTGCGATCACGTCGTTCGAGAGGCGTACCGAACAACGGGTAGTACTCGAACGCAGGCGGCTTCTGGCCACGTGCCGACGCGCGGCGCGAGCCCGGCATGCCGAGTACCTCCCCCGTCCTTGTGTACGTCCAGCTGGGCGACTTCGAGTGCTGCGAGGAGCAGTCGGCTGAGCTAGTCGAGGACAGCTAGCGTCAGTTGGCTGAGGCGGGTGGGGTCGGCGATGACGTCGTACGACGTGATCTTGTTGGCGGGGATCGTGAAGGTGATGGCTAGGAGCAGGCGGCCGTGCGGCGCGAGGATGACGCCGGCTCGGCCGTTGATGAGGGCGAGTTCGGCCAGCTGAGAGCGGGCGGCCAGGGCGACGGTGCCTTCGGCGACTGCTCGGGCGCCGCGGAGTTCGGGGGACATGCCGGGTGCCAGGGCCGTGGCGTCGACGCGGCGTACGACGTCCGGGTCCAGCACATCCAGTACGGCGGTGAGGTCGCCCGCGCGCGCGGCATTGAGGAAGGCGGAGATCGTGCGGCGTTGACGGTCCAGCTCGGCGGCGGGGACGACCGGACACCCCTGCACCTTCTGCCGCGCCCGGCTGGCGAGTTTCTTGGTTGCGACCGGCGTCCGCTCGACGATCGGTGCGATGTCGGCGAACGGTACGGCAAACATGTCGTGCAGCACGAACGCGATCCGCTCAGCCGGCTCTAGCGTGTCCAGTACGACGAGCAGCGCCCGGCTGACCGAGTCGGCGACCAGCGCCTCGTCCTCCGGCGACGGCGTACTGCGAGGCGCGGCGACTTCGTCAAGGACCGTGCCGAGGTCTTCCCGCCGTACCGTCCGCGAGCGAAGCATGTCGAGGCAGATGCGCGTCACCACCGTCCGCAGCCAGCCGCCGAGATTCTCGACCCCATCGACGCGCCCGAGCCGGATCCACGCTTCCTGCAATGCGTCCTCGGCCTCCGTTTCCGAGCCGAGGATCCGGTAGGCGACCGCGCGCAGCTTGCCGCGTTCCTGCTGGAACCGTTCCGCCAGGTCGTCCACTGGTCACCTTTCCTCGATGCGAGCCGTCACCCCACCTGACGAACACGACATGACGAAGGTGACGGGAGTAGCAGTGACGTCCTTGCTCCATCTTGATTCCAGTGCCAACCGCTCCGACGAATCCGTCACACGGCAGTTGACCCGGCTGTTCGCGGAGACCTGGCAGTGCCTCTACGGCCAGGCCGGCTATCGGTACCGCGACCTCGCCGTCGAGCCCGCGCCGCCCATCGACACGGCGTACTGCGCGCTGGGCCGACGGTCGGAGCGGTACGGCGTCGTGCCCTTGGCCAAGGTGGATGCGCTGATCGACAACCAGGCCGAGGAGACCACCTGGGCGCTGACCCGGCCGCTGATCGACGAACTGGTGTCGAGCCAGACGGTCCTGATCGGCGCGCCGATGTACAACTACACCTTGCCGGCCGCACTGAAGGCGTGGATCGACCGCGTCAGTTTCCCGGGCGCGCTCGTCGACCCATCCAGCCGTACGCGCGTCCTGCGGAACACCAAGGTGGTGATCGTCACCAGCCGCGGTGGCGCCTACGGTCCCGGCACTCCACGCGAAGGCTGGGACTACGAGACGCCGTACCTGCGGGAGTACTTCACCAAGCACGGCGTGCGAGACCTCCACGTCATCACCCGCCGAGCGGACCTTGGCCAACCTGGTCCAGCACCACGCGGACCAGCGCGAGCAGGCGGCACAGTCCCTCGCCGAAGCCCGCGGCGAGGTCGAGGCGGCAGCCCGCGGCGGGGTCAAGGCGCCAGGCGCGCCGGGGTAGGGGCGGCAGCCCGCGCCGAGGTGGAGGCGGCGGGCGCGTCGGGGTAGGGGCGGCGGTCCGCGCCGAGGTCGAAGCCGCAGCCGCGTCGGTGTAGAGCCGCCGCCCCGCGGGGGTGAAGGACGCCGGGCGCGGCGAGGTAGAAGCCGCGGTGCGGAGCCGGCGGGTCAGGTGTCGCGGTGGGTGAGGGTGCGGGTGCCGAGGATGAGGCTGACGGCGGCCCACGCTAGTAGGACGATGGCGCTCCAGGTGGGGGAGAGCGGGTCGGTGGCGCCGGTCAGGTAGTTCTGGCCGGCGCCGCCTGGGAGTAGGGCTGCGGTCCAGACGAGAGGGCGGAGGGTGCTCTGGCTGAGCATCATGGGGACTACCAGCAGGAAGAGGAAGGCGGCGGTCAGGGTGCCGGCCGTGCTGCGGATCACCCACGCGAGGCCCGCCGCGAACAGCCCGGCCAAGGTCAGGTAGAAGCCGACTGAGACCAGGTCCGCAACGAGCGCACCGCCGCTCCAGTCGGCCCATTCGCCCGCGGCCAGACCGCCTGCCACGGACGCGATGCCGGCCATCGACAACCCGTAGAGGAACAGGACTGGAGCCAAGGCGATCGCCTTCGCCAGGACGACGTTGCGTCGTACGGGCGTCCACTGGAGGGTTGAGCGGATGCTGCCGGTCGCGTACTCGGAGGTGACCGGCAGGAGGGCGAAGGCGGCGACGACGACCTGCACGATCACGACGACCGAGATGCCGAACTCGCCGACGCCCTGCCGGACAGCCGTCTCACCGGCTTCGAGGTGCGTGTTGTCATAGGCAAGGTTGAAGCCGAACTGGAGGCCGAGGAGACCGGTCAGAGCCGCGGCGGACACGATGTTCAGCCAGCTGGACCGGACGGTCCACAGCTTGGTCCACTCCGAGCGGACCGCATCGGTGAGTCCCGAGGTCGACCTGAGGGTGATGGTTGCCGTACTCATCTTTCGCCTGCTTTCACGAGTTGAGGCTCGACCTGAGCTTGAGCTTCCCGACGCTTGCGGAGCCGGTGGCGGACGACCTCGACGATCAAGGTCACCGCGAGGGCGAGGCCGATGCCGAGGATGACGCCCTTCAGCGGGTTGTCTTCGAAGGCTTTGCCGCCGATGTAGCCGACCAGCGCGCAGTACAGGCCCCAGCTGACCGCCGCGAGCCCGGCGAAGAACGAGAACTTGCGCGGGGGATAGCGCACCGACCCCATCGTCAGCGTGACCGCGGTCCGGCCGCCTGGGATGTAGCGAGCGACCACGAGCACGAGACCGCCGCGCTCGGTCAACGCCTTCTGCGCCCACAGGCTCATCGCGTGTCGCTTGGTCCCTGGCTTCAGCCGGTCGAGCAGCCGTCCGCCCGCGCCACGGCCGAGCGCATAGGACACGTGGTCTCCGACGAAGGCCCCGACTGCGGCGGCGACAATGACGCCGTACAGGTCGGGCTCACCGGTGGCGGCGAACACGCCGGCCGTGACCACGAGCGTCTCGCTGGGGATCGCCGGGAAGAACCCGTCCAGCGCCGCGAACCCCCAGAGCGCCAGATAGATCCACCACGACGACATGAGCTCTTCGGTGAAGTGCAAGATCGCGTCGCTCATGACGTCACCACGCCGTACTGGACGCTGTCCGCCGTCAGCTCCATGTACGCCTCTTCCAGTGAGGCCCGTTCGGTGTGCAACTCGTGCAGCCGCACCCCGAGCTCATGCGCGAGATCCCCGACCCGCTCTGCCACCACGCCGGTCACGACCAATCGGTCTCCGGCGGACTCGACCCGATCAGCCTCCGCCACCAGCCGATCCCGCAGTACGGCGAAGTCCCGCCGATCCGGCAGACGTACGACGACCGTCGTCCGGGACGAGCCGGCGATCACCTCGGCCACCGGGGCATCTGCGATCAATCGGCCTCGACCGATCACCACCAGCTGATCCGCCGTGAGTTGCATCTCGCTCATCAGATGGCTGGACACGAAGACCGTCCGGCCCTCGACGGCGAGTGAGCGCATCAACTGGCGGACCCAGCGCACCCCGTCTGGGTCGAGGCCGTTCACCGGTTCGTCGAACATCAGCACCTCGGGGTCGCCGAGCAGCGCACCGGCGATCCCGAGCCGCTGGCCCATGCCGAGTGAGAACTGCCCGGCTCGCTTCCGCGTCACCGAGTCGAGGCCGACGATCGACAGCACCTCGTCGACCCGGCTGACCGAGATGCCGTTGCTCTGCGCCATCGCGACCAGGTGATTGCGCGCGCTCCGGCGTGGATGCAGGGCCTTCGCGTCGAGCAGCGCGCCGATCTTGGTGAGTGGTGCGGGCCAGGCGGCGTAGGGGCGGCCGTCGACGAGCGCGGCGCCCGACGATGGAGTGTCGAGGCCCAGGATCATCCGCATGGTGGTCGACTTGCCCGCGCCGTTCGGGCCGAGGAAGCCGGTCACCCGGCCCGGGGAGACGGTCAGGTCCAGCGTGTCCACCGCGAGGGTGTCGCCGTATCTCTTGCTGAGTCCTTCGAGCGTGATCACGCTGTGGCCCCTCCTGGTTCTGGAACGTTGCTTAGAACCTAGGAATCCGGACCCCGCCGCCGCATTGGACCAACGGTGGGACTTACCCCCGACTTTCGTAAGGTCCTGCGGACCCCTGGAGCGGACCCTGTGGATACGGCGTCAGGACGCGGCGCGGAAGTGGATACCATCTGTGCGTGAAGGCCCGCAGTTCCGCGAGCCCACGGAAAGAGGAGTGAACGTGTCGGAAGTCAAGGTCCATCTGATCGGCGTCGAGGGCGAGGCTGAGCGGAGTGTGACCGAGACGACGACGATCGGGGAGCTGTTCGCCGAGATCTTCGGTCAGGACCGCTCCGCCATCGCCGCCCGCGTCAACGGTGAGCTGCGGGACCTGTCCCGGGTGGTCGCCGACGGCGACGAGATCGAGCCGGTCAAGGCCGGGTCCGAGGACGGCCGGGCGATCATCCGGCACTCGACCGCGCACGTCCTCGCGCAGGCGGTGCAGGAGCTGTTCCCGGAGGCGAAGCTCGGCATCGGACCGCCGGTGGAGAACGGCTTCTACTACGACTTCGACGTGCCCACGCCGTTCACTCCGGACGACCTGGGCAAGCTCGAGAAGAAGATGCAGCAGATCATCAAGGAGCGGCAGCGGTTCAGCCGCCGGGTGGTCTCCGACGACGACGCACGCGGCGAACTGGCGAGCGAGCCGTACAAGCTGGAGCTGATCGGCATCAAAGGCTCGGCAGCGGACGCGGCCGAGGGCGCGAGCGTCGAGGTCGGCGGCGGCGAGCTCACCATCTACGACAACGTACGGCGTGACGACAGCGTCGCCTGGAAGGACCTTTGCCGCGGGCCACACGTCCCCGCGACCGGGTACTTGGGCAACTTCAAACTGATGCGGACCGCGGCGGCGTACTGGCGGGGGAGCGAGAAGAACCCGCAGCTCCAGCGCATCTACGGTACGGCGTGGGAGTCCAAGGACGAGCTGAAGGCGTACCTGACCCGGCTGGAGGAGGCCGCCAAGCGCGACCACCGCAAGCTCGGCACGGAGCTCGACCTGTTCAGCTTCCCGGACGAGATCGGCTCCGGCCTCGCCGTGTTCCACCCAAAGGGCGGCGTACTGCGCAAGGTGATGGAGGACTACTCCCGCCAGCGGCACGTCGAGGACGGGTACGAGTTCGTCTACTCACCCCACATCACCAAGGGACAGCTGTTCGAGACCTCGGGCCACCTGGACTGGTACGCCGACGGCATGTACCCGCCCATGCACCTGGACGAGGAGCGCGGCGCGGACGGGCAGATCCGCAAGCAGGGCCAGGATTACTACCTCAAGCCGATGAACTGCCCGATGCACAACCTGATCTTCGGCGCCCGCGGCCGGTCGTACCGTGAGCTGCCGCTGCGGCTGTTCGAGTTCGGCACGGTGTACCGGATGGAGAAGTCCGGTGTCGTGCACGGGATGACCCGGGCCCGCGGCTTCACCCAGGACGACGCGCACATCTACTGCACCCGTGAGCAGATGCGCGACGAGCTGCGCAACCTGCTGACCTTCGTGCTCGGCCTGCTCGCCGACTACGGCCTGGACGACTTCTACCTCGAGCTGTCCACCAAGAACCCGGACAAGTTCGTCGGCTCCGACGAGGTCTGGGAGGAAGCGACCGAGACCCTGCGCGAGGTCGCCGAGAGCTCCGGCCTGGAGCTGGTCCCGGATCCGGGCGGCGCCGCGTTCTATGGTCCGAAGATCTCGGTCCAGGCCAAGGACGCGATCGGCCGGACCTGGCAGATGTCGACGATCCAGCTGGACTTCAACCTGCCGGAGCGGTTCGAGCTGGAGTACACCGCGCCGGACGGGTCGCGGCAGCGTCCGGTGATGATCCACCGCGCGCTCTTCGGCTCGATCGAGCGGTTCGTCGCCGTCCTCACCGAGCACTACGCGGGCGCCTTCCCGCCCTGGCTGGCTCCGGTCCAGGTGGTCGGCATCCCGGTGACCGACGGCCATGTGGACTACCTGTACGACGTCGCCGCGCAGCTGAAGGCACAGGGGATCCGGGTCGAGGTCGACTCGTCCGACGACCGGATGCAGAAGAAGATCCGCAACGCGCAGAAGTCCAAGGTGCCGTACATGCTGATCGCCGGTGACGACGACATGGCCGCCGGGTCGGTGTCGTTCCGGTACCGCGACGGCTCGCAGCAGAACGGCGTCCCGATCGCCGACGCGGTCAGCGCAATCGTCGAAGCCGTCGAGAAGCGCGAGCAGGTATGACGGGTACCCCCGACCAGCCGTCCTCCGCCGACGAACCGCTCCCGTCCTCCGCCGATCCAGGCGGCGCGCCGGGGTCGCCGTACGAGCCGGATGAGTTGCTGGCGCAGGACGGGGCCGGAGTGCCTGATCCGTTCATGCGGCTGTGGACGCCGCATCGGATGGCGTACATCGAGGGGGAGAACAAGCCGACCAGCTCCGAGGCGGGATCGGGCTGCCCGTTCTGCCGGTTGCCGGGATTGCCGGACGCTGATGCGCTGATCGTGCAGCGCGGGCCGGCGGCGTACGCCGTACTGAACCTGTATCCGTACAACCCCGGGCACCTGATGGTCGTGCCGTACCGGCATGTCGCGGACTACACCGAGCTCACGGACGAAGAGGTCGCCGATGTGGCGGCGCTGACTCGGCAGGCGATGCAGGCGGTCCGGACGGTGTCGGGGGCGCACGGCTTCAACATCGGCATGAACCAGGGCGAGATCGCCGGCGCCGGCATCGCCGCCCACCTCCACCAGCATGTCGTGCCGCGCTGGGCCGGCGACACCAACTTCATGCCCGCGATCGCCCACACGAAGGTGCTGCCGCAGCTCCTCCCGGACACCCGCGCCCTGCTGGCCAAGTCCTGGCCATCACCGGAGTAACAGGGGCTGCCCGCAGCCGGCCGTCACCGGAGAAAGAGTGGTAGGAGCGGGTCGACGATCTCGAGGAGCGTGTCGAGCGGGACCGCGCCCGGTGGGTTGGTGAGCCCGGTGACGCGCACCACCCGGCGGCCTTGGCGGAAGACGAGTTCGCCTTGCTCCGGCAGGTAGTAGCCAGGCTGCCCGATCGGCGCGAGACGTGGTGGCGGTACGCGCTGCGCCTCCGGAATGGACGGCTGGTCGAACGCCTCCACGATCGACACAGTCGCGGCGTACGACCCCCAGATACACGTGAGCGCACCGTGCACCCGATAGTCCCGTCGCAGCTGGACCTGCAGGCCGATGAACCGCTCCGCTGCGGAGTTCGCCAGTTGGCACGCCGAGTCGGCCTGCCGTGCATTCCGGAGATTCCGGGGTACGGCGTCTCGCGTCGCCTCGGCGATAGCGACGGCCGTGGCGCGGTCGATGGCAGATGCGGTACGGCGGTCGATGCCGCCCGCTGGGGTGATCCGCACGACCCGATCGCCGACGACGAAGACGATCCTGGACTGCGCGATCTGCGCGGCCGGGCCGAGCTCGGCCAACGGTGCCGTCGTACCGGCGTCGGCGAGCAGCCGCTCCACGGAGTCCGGCTGGCGGGGCAGTGCGCTCACCCCGATAGTGACTGGGCGTTGCTCGACCAGGAGAGTGCAGAGGTCGAGCGCGGGCAGCCCGCCGTCGTTCCAGGCGTTGGGCTTCGCCGCGACAGTGGTGCGGAGTTCAGCCGTCAGGGTGTGGGTGATCGCCGTACACACCTGTGGTCCGGGTGCACCCTCCGTACCGTCGAGGCCCTCGGCCTGTGGGGGAGCGATCACGGTGGGTACTACGGCGGGCACAGGCGAGGGGGACGGGAGTGGCCTGGCGCTGTCGGCCCGGCGCGCCACGGAGCAGCCGGCGGCCAGCGCGCACGCGACGAGTACGCCCACCACCGCGGTCGGCAGCGTCCTCACTCGCATGCGGCCACCTCCAGCAGGAGTGCTTCCTCCAAGAATGGCCCGAAACCGGCTCGCCCGCAGGTGGACGGCTGGATGGCAGGGTGCCAGTGGGGTGGCATGTGACCGGACAGTGATCCGGCTGGACTACGATCGCGTCGCCATGCTTAACAGATTCCGGCAGTTCTGGACCAAGGTGATCACGCCGATCGCCAACCTCCTGCTCAGGCTCGGTGTCAAACCCGACACGGTCACGCTGGTGGGCACCATCGGGGTGTCCGCCGGTGCGCTGATCTTCTTCCCGCGCGGCCAGCTGTGGCTGGGCGTGGTGATCATCACCTGCTTCGTGTTCTCGGACCTGATCGACGGCTACATGGCGCGGACGTCCGGGACGTCGTCGAAGTGGGGCTCCTACCTGGACTCCACCCTGGACCGGCTCGGCGACGGCGCGGTCTTCGGCGGGCTGGTGATGTACTACGCCAACTCGAAGGCCGGCGACTCGACCCTGATGGCGGCGGTCACGCTGTGGGCGCTGGTGATGGGCGCGACCACGTCGTACGCGCGGGCCAAGGCGGAAAGTCTCGGCCTGCACGCGAGCGGCGGCCTGGCTGAACGCTCCGACCGCCTGGTCTCGGTGCTGGTCATCGCCTTCTTCTCCGACGTCCTCAACCTCCCGATCCTGCTGAAGATCGTCCTCTGGGCGCTGGCCATCGCCAGCACCATTACCGTCATCCAGCGCTCCCTCTCCGTCCGCAAACAGGTCCTCGCGGACCCCGCGAACGCCGGCCTCGACACCCCGCCCCCTGCGGACGCGGCTGAGCCGGGCTCTGAAGACTGAGCGATGGAGGGCATTCGCCACGGGGTGGTCGACCTCGCGTTTGCGTTGGCCTGGGCGCTCGTACGGCGGCTGCCGGAGCGGACCGTCACGTGGTTGTTCCGGCGTATCGCGGACTTCGTCGTACGGCGGGATGGGCGCGGCGCGCAGCGGTTGCGGGGCAACCTCGCTGTGGTGAGGCCGGATGCCGATGCGGCGGAGTTGGACAGGCTGACGCGGGACGGGATGCGGTCGTACCTGCGGTACTGGCAGGAGGCGTTCCGGCTGCCGGAGTGGACGGACGCGGAGATCGTCGGCCGCGTCCGCACCGTCAACGAGAAGCTTCTGCGTGACGCCTACGCGGCCGGCCGCGGCGTCATCTGCGCCCTCCCGCACCTGGCGAACTACGACCACGCCGGCGCCTGGGCCGGTCGGACTGGGATGCCGGTGTCGACTGTGGCGGAGCGGCTGCGGCCGGAGTCGTTGTTCGACCGCTTCATTGCCTACCGCAAGAAGCTCGGCATGGAGGTCCTCCCGCTGACCGGCAGCGACCAAGACGTCGTCGGCGTACTCGCGGAACGCCTCAAAGCCGGCGGCTTCGTCTGCCTGGTCGCCGACCGGGATCTGTCCGAACGCGGCGTCCCGGTGACGTTCTTCGGCCGCCCGTCCCGGATGCCCGCCGGCCCGGCCGCGCTGAGCCTGCGAACCGGCGCGCCGCTCATTCCCGCGACCCTCCACTACGACGGCCCGGACCTGGTCATCACCTTCCACGACACAGTCGACCAAGACGGCGGCACGACCGCCATGACCCAGCGCTGTGCCGACGCCTTCGCCCAGGGAATCGCCGCCCACCCCGAAGACTGGCACATGCTGCAGAGGATTTTCCTGACCGAGTAACAATCATGGCGTGAGGATCGGTGTGGTGTGCCCGTACTCGCTGGGCACGCCTGGCGGGGTGCAGAACCACGTCCGCGACCTCGCCGAAGCGCTCCTTGCCCTCGGCCACGAGGTCTCTGTCCTCGCACCCGTCGACGCCGCCGACACAGTCCCGCCGTACGTCGTCTCGTCAGGCCGGGCTGTCGGTGTTCCGTACAACGGGTCGGTCGCCCGCGTCACCTTCGGCCCACGTACCGCGGCCCGGGTGAAGAGCTGGTTGACCGAGGGCAACTTCGACGTCGTCCACGTGCACGAGCCGACCACCCCGAGCGCCTCGATCATCGCGCTGTGGTCCGCCGAAGGCCCGTTCGTCGCGACCTTCCACACCTGGCAGGTCCGATCCCGCGCGATGAGCGCCGCGGCCGGCCTGCTCCGCCCGGCGCTGGAGAAGATCGACGCCCGGATCGCTGTCTCCGAGAACGCCCGCTCGATGATGGTCCAGCACGTCGGCGGCGAGGCCGTAGTCATCCCGAACGGCCTCTACACGTCCCGTTTCAAAGGCACCCCACGCTCCGAGTGGCAGGGCAGTGACGGCACCATCAGCTTCCTCGGCCGGATGGACGAACCCCGCAAAGGCCTCGGCGTCCTGCTGAAAGCCGTCCCGGCACTGGTTGCCGAACGCCCCAATCTGCGGATCCTTGTGGCCGGCACTGGTCAAGGCGACGAAGCCAGCCGCTCCCTGCCGGCGCGCTGCCGCGACAACGTCTTCTTCCTCGGCGCGATCGACGACGAGGCCCGCGCCGACATGCTCGCGGGTTCGGACGTCTACGTCGCCCCACACCTGGGCGGTGAGAGCTTCGGGATCGTCCTCCTCGAGGCGATGGCCGCGGGCGCGCCAGTCGTCGCGAGCGACCTTCCCGCGTTCCGGCAGGTGCTCGACGGCGGCAGGCTGGGGGAGCTGTTCGAGCCCGGCGACCACACCGAACTGACCGCCCGCGCTTTAAAGCTCCTGAGCACGCCCGACGAGCGACTCAAGCTCCACACCGCCGGACTGACCGCCGTACAACGCTATGACTGGTCAGTGCTGCTCCCAGAGCTGATGTCGGTCTACGAACTCGTCGCTAGACCTCGGCGACAGCGCGGACTGTGGTGAGGGTGGCGTAGCCGTCGGTGAGGAGAGCGATGTCGGTGCCCTCGTCCGCGCGGGCCCGGTTCTCCTCCACCGACGTACGTACGAAGTCCTCACCGGACTCCGCCACGGCCATCTGCACCTGACCGAACCGGGCCAGCGTCGCCCGCTCCATCCCCTTCACCTCACCCGGCGGCCGGTCCGGAACGTTGAGGTTGAGCACATACCCGTCCTCCAGCTCGCTGAGCCGAGGCAGCAGGTCCCGGACGTACTGAGCGGCGGTCGGCCAGTTGTGCGCCTCGTCACTGCTCTCGTCGAGCACCTTGAGCGCGTTGCCGCCGCGCTCGGCGCTCAGCGGCGACAGTACGTCGAGCGATGCCGCCAGCGCGGGCATCCCGTACGCCGCGGCGGTGAAGGCCGCGCCCACAGTCCCCGAATGCAATATCGCCCGCCCGGCGTTGGCGCCGCGATTGATCCCCGACAGCACCAGATCCGGCGCCGGCCCGAATGCGTCGAGAGTCGCCAGTACGACGATGTACGCCGGCGACGCGCCGACGCCGTACGCCGGAATCCCGCCAAGCCCGGCCAGATCTACCCGGGTGATCGGCACCTGGCCCTGTTCGAGGTAGGCACTCATGGCCGCGCTCACACCGCTGGCTTCCTCGGCCGGCGCGGCAACGACGACCTCGAAGCCTTCCTCCCGCGCGGCCCCAGCAAGTGCCCGCAAACCAGGAGCCTTGATGCCGTCGTCGTTGGTGACCAGAACTCTCACGGGAACTCCAGTGGTTCGAGTCGGACTAGCTTGACCAGCTCGGCGATTGCGTCTGGGCGACCGGCGCCCAGGCCGTGCTGGGTGACGTTGAGTGCACCGGCCGCGGCTCCGGTGCGGATCGCTTGCTGCATGTCGCCGCCTTGCGCGAGTACCGCGACCACGCCGGCGGTCATGGAGTCACCGGCTCCGCGGTGATCGCGCACGCTCAGCTCCGGTACGACGACATGGAACGCCGAGTCGTCGGTCAGCGCGATCGCCGGCTTCTCCGCCCGGCTGATGACGACAGTCCCGGCGCCTCGCTCCACCAGCTGCCGGCCGGCCTTGACGATGGTCTCCTCGTCGTCCTTGTCGGCCAGTCCGTCCGCGTGCAGTTCCTCGTCACTGATCTTGATGAATACCGGATTCGCGTCCAGGACGGCCTCGAGATGGTCACCGACCAGATCGGCGGCGATCGGCGTGCCGTTGCTGTGCAAGTCGCGTCCCAGGCGGCTGTAGACGTCCGGCGGGACGAGGTTGGGATCGGCGGCTCCGCTCAGCACGCAGAAGTTTGCCTTCAGCCCCTCCGACAGCGCCAGCGCGTAGAGCTCGTCGCCATCGTGGCGTCCGAGTGGCGACCCCGGATTCTCGGCGAGGACGTTGCGCTCCTCACCAAGCCGCTCGTGGACGTACCAGCCGCTGTCCGCGTGTCGCCGTACCGCCTTGAGTGTCAGCCCTTCCGCCTCGATCAGCGAGATCAGCACCCGGCCGACCTCGCCCTGCCCGAGTACGGCGCAGAACGTGACCGGTACGCCCAGCGACGAGATCATCCGCGCCTGCCACAGCCCCTGACCGCCCGCGTGCAGGTGCAGTTCGGGCTCGTCGCCCGGCTTCTCCACCATCACGGTCAGCTGCGGCATCGGCGCGAACACCATGACACCTTCAGGCACACCCTCAGCCATGCCCACCCGGTACCCAACGGGCCGGGAGTCAGGCCCGGCGGGAGCGGAACGTGTCGATCAGCGTGCTCCGGGTATCCCCAGGCAAGGCGTCGGCAGGAAGGTCCTCGAGGGCGCGGGCGGTCTGGCGCATCTGGTCGAGATAGCGCTCACATCCGTCGCACAGGGCGAGGTGGTCGATCATGTCCTGCTCCGCCTCAGGCGCCAACGCGCCGTCGAGGAACAGGGTCACCTGCTCGACAAAATCCCGGCAATCAAGACTCATGAACCTTCCTCCAGGTAGTACTCCTCCAGTTTGCCGCGCAGGAACGCTCGCGCCCGGTGCAGCAGCACCCGCTGGTTCGCCGCCGTGATGCCCAGCAGTTCGCACACTTCGTCGTACGGGCGTCCTTCGACATCACGCAGTACGACGACCAGGCGCTGACGCTCGGGCAACCCGGCCAATGCCTCGGCCAAATACGCCCGGACCTCGCTGCTCATCAGACCCTGCTCAGGGGTCGGCCAGGACGGCGGGAACTGCCACCAATGCCCGGCGAAAGGATCGCCGGCCGGGCGGAAGCGGCTCGGATCCACGGTCGGACCGGAGTCGTCGACGCTGCTCATCGGGACAACCTTGTGTTCCCGGATCCCGCGTCGCTTGGCCGTATTGGTGAGGATCCGGTAGACCCAGGTCTTGAGCGACGACCGGCCTTCGTACCCGTCGATGCCCTCGATGACGGCGAGCCAAGTCTCCTGCACGACCTCCGCCGCGGACGCCTCGGTCGACACGAACGAGCGGGCCAGCCGCAGCATCCCGCCCGACCACCCGTCCAGCAGGAGCGCGAACGCGTCCTCGTCGCCGCTCCGCAATCGCGCGACCAGTACGTCGTCAGCCGGCAACCCAGCCATCGAGTCAGCGTAGTGGAGCATGCTGCCGGACCCAGACGAGCGCCGCACCGGCCAAGGCGACCGCACCGGTCAACATCCACCCGGACACATAGACGCCGAACTGCTTGCTCACGGCACCGAACACCAGCGCGAACGGTGTGAACACCAGCCAGGACACGGCACTGATCCCGGACGCGACACCGGTCCGGATCGTCGACGGTACGGCGTCATGCATCAACCGGCTCACGTGGATGCCGATCACCACCAGCAGGAACGTGAGAGCGACCATCGCGATCGTCAACGCAGCGAGGTCGCGGCTGCTCGTCAGCGTCAGGCAAGCCGCGAGCATGACCAGTACGACGATCGCCACCGGCACCGGCCGATCGAGGCGAAGCCGGCCGGCCAGCAAACCGCCGGCCCCAAGAGTCGCGACCAGCAGGGCCCAGAACGGGCCGTAGTACACGGCCGACGCGTCGAGCGTGATCAGCCACAACGGGCCGAACTCGAACATCGCCTGCAGGATCATCGCCGCCATGATCGACGCCGCCGCGATCGGGACCAGCCGGCCGCGGTGAGTGATCGCGCGATAGGCGATGGTGACGTGCTGGCGCAGCGAGGTCCGTTCACCGGCCTGGTGCAGGCGGGGCTCGCAGAACCGGCTGATCGCGACCAGGTACAGCACCACGAACGGCAGCGTCAGAAAGTACGTCGCCCGAGTCGACAGCACCGAGGCGAGCCACCCACCGGCCAGCGCGCTCGCCACCAGCGCCACGCTCTCGACGAACCGGACCCGGCCGATCTCCCGCTCGTACCGCTCGCCGTCCCCGGTCTCCTCGAGCACCAAGTCGTACACGACCGCCTCGACGGTCCCGGAGTACATCGCGAAGTACACGCCGAACAGCAGCGCGGCCACGACGTACGTCGGAACGTTCCAGCTCACGGCGCCGACGAACACACTCAGCAGCATCGCCACGCCCGCGAGCATCAGCACCCCCCGCCGAGACCACCGATCCGCGAGCACCCCCGACACCACCTCGGCAAACGGCACCAACGCGGCATACGCCCCAACCATCACCCCGATCGTCGCCGCGTCGAACCCGATCCCACTCATGAACAACTTCTCCACCGGCACCCACAACGCAAACCCTTGAAGAAACGTCCCCACCCACAAGGGCAGCATCCGTTGCCTCAACCCGAGGCAGGGTTCTACAGGTGCGATGGCGACCGCGTTCGACATGACTACCTCTGCAGGGCTCGGGTTATCCGTTCAGCTCTGCAGAGTCATGAGGGTGGGGAAGTGTTACAGGAGTTTGGCGGCGGTCGCCTGGATCGCGTCCATGTCGCCCGAAGTGGGGTGCCAGGGGAGTTGCAGCGGGTCGTCCTTGTAGCGGGGGATGACGTGCAGGTGCGTGTGGAAAACGCTCTGCCACGCAGCCGAGCCGATGCAGCTCAGCAGGTTGGCGCCGTCGGCGTCGAGTCGTTCGATCACCAGGCCGACCAGCGACTGCGCCAGCAGCGTCGCCGCGGTCAGGTCCTCGGCGTCGGCCTCGCGGAGGTCGGTCGAGTGGGCGCGCGGCACCACCAGCAGGTGACCGGCCGTCGCGGGGTTGATGTCCATGAACGCGATCGCCCGGTCGGTCGACGCGACCTGCGTCGACGGAATGGTCCCGGCCACGATCCCGCAGAAGAGGCAGTTCTCGCTCATCGGCCCAGGCTATACACTGCGCGAGCCGGACCCCTGCTCATTCTGAGGCCGCCGAGGAGCCCCATGCCGGACGAACTGTTGCGCCCGACGATCGGCGCCGGTATGGACCTGACGGTGCGCCCGTGGCGGCTGATGTCCCAGACGTACGTCGCCTTCTTCGGCGGCGTGATCGCATCGACGGTGATCGCGTTCCTCAACGCCCGGCGGCTCGGCGTGGACGCGGCCAAGCGCCGCCTGATCCTGCTCACCGGCGCGGGCGGCCTGGTCGCGGTGATCGCGGTGTTCTCGCTGCTCCACACCGACGGCTCCGTTACGTCCGGGCTGAGAGTGGCGATCCGCGCGGTGGCGGTCGTGTGCTGCCTGGTCCAGCTTCGGATCCAGCGCCCGATGGACCGTGCGTTCCAGCTCCGCGGCGTGGACTACGCATCGCTCTGGGGTCCCGGCATCGCCGTGACGATCGGTGGCGCTATCGCCGAAGCCGTGATCCTGCTCCTGGTGGCGGTGGCGCTGTGAACGAACCAACCGAGTCCCGCCTCCAGATGGCCGGTCACTGGCTCCAGATCGGCCGCCCCGAACGCACCCTCGACGAACTCCAGGGCCTCTGGGGCGACGCGGCCGTCGACTACCGTGCGTACCTGTTCCGTGGAGCCGCACTGCACGCGCTGGACCGCAACGGCGAGGCCATCGACGTACTGCGGGACGGACTCGCGCAGCACGGCCCGTTCCTTCCGATGCTGCACATGCTCGGGTCGTCGCTCCGCGCGGAAGGGCGCCTGCCGGAAGCCGAGGCCGCGTTCCTGCAGGGCCTCAGCCTCGACCCGAACGATCCCGACCTCCTGATCGGCTACGCCCAGGTGTGCCTCGCCGCCGGCCAAGCACAGAAGGCGAACGCATTGGTCGAACGCGCCGCCTCCCAAGCGCCAGAGAGCGCCGCAGTCTCAGCCGCCCGAGCCCAGGTCGCGTTCGCCCTCGGCAAGGACCGGGACATGCACCGCCACAGCACCGAGGCGCTGTCGCACGACCCCGAGGATCCCGGAGCCCGAGCCCTGCACGGTACGGCGTCGATGCTCACCGGCGACGCCCGCGCCGGCTACAACTCGCTCGCCTCGGCCGCCGCGTCCCAGCCCGGCGACGCGGACCTGCGCGCGGCGGCCCGCGAGGCGAAGCTGATCAACCACCCGCTGATGCGCCCGCTCCGCCCGTTCCAGCGCGTCAATCCGCTGGTCGTCTGGATCGGCGCGGTCGCGGTCATCTATGGACTCCGCGCCGCCGGTCTGGCGCCGCTGTCCTTCGTCGTCGCGATCGGCTGGTTCGGCTTCTGCGTCTACTCGTGGGTGGCCCCGCCCTTGGTACGCCGCTGGATCAACAGGAAGTGGGGAGCATGAGCAACGATCGCATCGCGGCCCTGCGGAAGGCAGTTGAGGCCAACCCGGACGATGTCTTGCTCAGGCTCGTCCTGGCCGAGTCGCTGGTCACCGCGGGCGACATCGAGCCGGCCCTCGACCAGTACGTCGTACTCCTCGATCAGCAGGGATTGCCTGACGACCAGTTCGTGCCGGTTGGCGAGTTGGCCGCGGCCAATGGACGCCTCGCGCTGCTGCGGAACCTGCTCGAGGCGGCCCGGCAGAAGGGCGTCGTCGAGGGGACCGGGCGGCTGCAGCAGCTGGTCGACGAGATGATCACCGAGCGTAGCGGGGTCAAGATCAAGCTCGGGCCCGAGGCCGAGACGCCGTACGACGTGGAGGCGCCGAAGGAGACCACGACCTTCGACCAGGTCGGCGGGATGGAGGACATCAAGCGGGTCATCCACCGGATGGTGATCCTGCCGCTCAGCCGCCCGGAGCTGTACGAGAAGTACGGGCGGAAGTCCGGCGGCGGCGTGATGCTCTACGGGCCGCCGGGTTGTGGAAAGACGCTGCTGGCGCGGGCGACCGCGGGGGAGTGCGGGCTGCCGTTCATCAACGTCCGGATCGAGGACGTGATGGACCCGTACCTCGGCGTCTCCGAGCGCAACCTGCATGCCGCCTTCGAGCGCGCTCGTGCGAACGCCCCGTGCGTACTGTTCCTCGACGAGCTGGACGCCTTGGCCTTCGCGCGACACAAGCACGGTGGTTCCGAGGCTCGCCGGCTGGTCGACGTACTGCTGCAGGAGCTCGACGCGATCGGCTCCGAGAACGAGGGCCTGCTCGTCCTCGCCGCGACCAACGCGCCGTGGGACGTGGACGAGGCGATGCTGCGGCCGGGCCGATTCGACCGGGTGATCTTCGTGCCGCCGCCGGACGAGCCGGCGCGTGCCGACATCCTGTCGGTGCTGATCAAGGACGTGCCGGCCGACGGACTCGAGCTGAAGGCGCTCGCCGCGCAGACGCCGATGTTCAGCGGCGCGGATCTGCGTGCGCTGGTCGAGCGCGGCGTCGACCGGGTGATCGACGAGGCGCTCACCAGCGGTGGCGAGCCGCCGCTGTCGATGCGGCACCTCACCGCGGCGCTGCCCACGGTGAAGCCGTCGACCCTCGACTGGCTGCACCGCGTCCGGTCGTACATCGAGTTCGCCAACCAGAGCGAACGGTACGACGACGTCGCGGCCTACCTGCGCAGCCGCGACGTCCGTCGTCGCCTCAGCTAGACGCCTTCACCTTGGTTGCGGCCGACTCGGGCATCGGTTCGTAGCGCGCGAACGAGCGGGTGAACGACGCGGACCCATGCGAGAGGGACCGGAGGTCGATCGAGTACCGGGTGATCTCCACCTGCGGCACCTCGGCCTTCACCAGCGTCCGGTCGTCGCCCACCTTGTCCGTCCCGAGCAACCGCCCACGCCGCCCGGAAAGATCGCTCATCACCGCACCGACCAGGTCGTCCGGTACGAGTACCGAGACCAGATCGACCGGTTCGAGCAGACTGACCTTCGTCGCCGCAGCAGCCTCCCTCAACGCGAGCCCACCAGCCATCTGGAACGCCATGTCCGACGAGTCGACGCTGTGCGCCTTTCCGTCGAGCAGGGTGACGCGGATGTTCACCACTGGATAGCCGGCCGCGACGCCCTTCTCCATCTGCGCCCGCACGCCTTTTTCGACGCTCGGAATGAACTGCCGCGGCACCGCCCCGCCGACCACCTTGTCGACGAACTCGAAGTCCCCTTCCGGCAACGGCTCCACCTCGATGTCGCAGACGGCGTACTGCCCGTGTCCACCGGACTGCTTCACATGCCGCCCGTGCCCCTTGGCCTTCCCGCCGAACGTCTCCCGCAATGGCACCCGTAGCTCCACCGTGTCGACGGTGACGCCGTACCGGTTCGAAAGTGCGTCGAGTACGACGTCCGAGTGCGCCTCGCCCATGCACCACAGCACGATCTGGTGCGTCTCCGGGTTCTGCTCGATCCGCAGCGTCGGGTCCTCGGCCGCCAACCGCTGCAACCCGCCGCTCAGCTTGTCCTCGTCCGTCTTGGCATGCGCCTGTACGGCGATCGGCAGCAGCGGCTCGGGCATGTCCCACGGCTTCAGCAACAGCGGATCCGCCTTGTCCGACAGTGTGTCGCCGGTCTCGGCCCGGGTGAGCCGTCCGATCGCGCACAGATCACCGGCGATCACCTCGCCGGCCGGCCGCTGATGCTTGCCCAGCGGGAACGACAGCGTGCCGATCCGCTCGTCCTCGTCGTGGTCGGCGTGGGTCTGCGATTCACCGAAGAAGGACGTGAAATGGCCCGACACGTGAACCGTCGCGTCGGGCCTGATGGTGCCGGAGAACACCCGGACCAGGCTGACCCTGCCGACGTACGGGTCCGACGTCGTCTTCACCACCTCTGCGAGCAGCGGCCCACTCGGGTCGCAGGTGATTCCCTTCCGCGGTACGCCGTGGGGCGAGAACACCTCGGGGATGCTGTGCTCGGGTGGCGCCGGGAAGCCGCTGGTCGCGACCTCGAGCAGTTCGAAGGTGCCGACGCCCGTACCACTGCAGATCGGCAGGACCGGGAAGAAGGAGCCGCGGGCGACCGCGCGTTCGAGGTCGTCGATCAGCACCTTCTGGTCGATGTCCTCGCCGCCGAGGTACCGGTCCATCAGCGACTCGTCCTCGGACTCCTCGATGATGCCTTCGATCAGCGAGCCGCGAAGCTCCTCGATCTGGTCCGCGTACGACGGGTCCGGTTCCGAGGTCGACCGTTTGCCGCCGGAGTAGGCGTAGTACGACTGGGAGAGCAGCCCGATCAGCCCGTCACCAGCGGGCAGGTAGAGCGGCAGCACCTTGTCGCCGAACGCGGCCTGCGCGGTGGCGAGCGCGTTCTGGTAGTTCGCCCGGGCGTGGTCGAGTTTGGTGATCACGACGGCCCGCGGCATCCCGACCTGGTCGCACTCGTGCCACAACGCCTTGGTCGGCTCGTCGACGCCCTCGCTCGCCGAGATCACGAACAGCGCGCAGTCGGCTGCCCGCAGTCCGGCCCGCAGTTCGCCGACGAAATCGGCGTACCCGGGCGTGTCGATCAGGTTCACCTTGACGCCGTCGTGCGGCAGCGAGGCCAGCGAGAGCCCGACCGACCGCTGCTGCCGGATCTCGGCGTCGTCGAAGTCGCACACAGTGGTTCCGTCCAGGACGGTGCCGGGTCTGGTCAGGACCCCGGAGGCCACCAGCAGGGCCTCGACGAGAGTGGTCTTGCCGGCACCGGACGGGCCGACGAGCACCACGTTGCGAATGGCGGCCGGGCTGTCCACAGCGGGGGCGGCTCCGGTGCCCTGGGAAGTGTTCGTCTTGTCTGCCATGACGTTCCTCCTGGTCCACCCACGATTCCCCCAACGGCCACTCAGCACAAGAGTCTTCGGACCGCGTGTTCTCAGAATCCGCTGAGGCGTCAGCGTCCGCCCAGCCCGTCGTACCGCCGCTCGGCCCCCTCTTCCAGTTACTGTCACGACATGCGAAGGGCTCTCTTCACCGTCGTCACGATGCTGGTCGCCGCACTGGCCCTCCTCGGTTTCGCCGTACCGGCGTCGGCCGCCCCCGGCGACGTGGTGAAGAGCTTCAAGATCGACTACACGGTCACGCCGGACGGCGTACTGAAGGTGCAGGAGACGATCCTGTACGCGTTCGCGAGCTACGGCCGGCACGGCATCTACCGGGACCTGATCATCCGCGAGCCGTACGCCGACCACGACTCGGAGGACCAGAAGTACGACGTCTCGAACATCTCCGTCTCGTCGCCGGACGCACCCGACCAGTTCACCACTGAGACGACCAAGAAGAACGCTCAGCGCGACCAGATCCTCCGGATCAAGATCGGTTCCGAGGACGAGACGGTCGGCGACCAGGCGACGTACACGATCAAGTACGACGTCCGCGGCGCGCTGCGGCATTTCGCGGATCACAGCGAGCTGTACTGGGACGCGACCGGGTCGAGCTGGGACGCGGAGATCGACCAGGTCACTGTCAACGTCGCCGTGCCTGACGGGGTCCAGCAGGTGCAGTGCTTCGCCGGGCCGGCCGGATCGACGGCCGCGTGCCCGCAGAAGGCGGTGAGCGGCGGGAAGGGCGTGTTCTCGGCGACCGACCTTTCGGCCGGTGAGCAGTTGACGATCGTTGCCGGGATCAAGGCCGGGGTGGTCAGCAACGATGCGCCGATCGTGGTCGACCCGCCTTCGTTGCTGGAGCGGGCCGGGCTGAATGTTCCGGGGCTCGCCGCTGCCGGTGGGGTGACGGTCGCAGCGATTGTTGGCGCGGTGCTGTACTCGAAGAACGGGAACCGGGACCTGCGGTTCGCCGGTCAGCCGCCGGGCACGTTCCCGCCGACGGGAGTCGCGGCGCAGCCGGTCAAGGACGACCTCGACGAGGACCAGATCCCGGTCGCGTTCGCGCCGCCGAAGATCCCGGTGGCCGAGGGTGGTCTGCTGATCGACTCGAAGGTGTCGACGACGGAGACGGCGGCGACGCTGATCGACCTGGCGGTACGGCGCGGCGTACGGATCGACAACACCGGCAACGATCAGAAGGCGGTGTTGCTGGACGCGCGTGCGGCGACGGCGCCGCATGAGCAGGCGTTGCTCTCAGGGCTGTTCCCGTCACTGCAGCCGGGGGAGGAGATCGTGCTGCGGCGGGCGCCGGTCGGTGATCACTCGATGCGGCGTGCGCACGACGGGATGCTCAAGGCGCTGAAGGATCAGGTGAAGCAGCGCGGGTGGTATCAGCGGCTGCCGAGCGCCATCGGGAAGCCGACGGGCGGCATCGGCTGCGGATGCGTTGGCGTGCTCACGGTCCTCGTCATCATCGCCACCGGGGTGCTCGGCGGGATCACCAAGAGCCCTGGGCCGATTGTCATGGTGCTGCTTCCTGGGATCGCGGTGGTGGTCGCCCTCGGCATCTGGGTCGGCAAGAAGGGGAAGGGGCAGCGGAACCCGGCTGGGCGGGCTGTGGCCGATCAGGTGATCGGGTTCCGGAAGTACCTCGCGACGGCGGAGGCGGATCAGCTCCGGTTCGAGGAGGGCGAGGACATCTTCAGCAAGTACCTGCCGTGGGCGATCGCGTTCGGTCTCGCCGACCGCTGGCAGAAGGTCTGCGCCCAGCTGGTGGCAGCTGGGCGGATCCCTGAAGACCCGTACTGGTACACCGGCCCGTCGTACTACACCTCCGGCTGGACAGCCGGAGCCCTCAGCTCAACCGTCGCCCACACCTTCGACCCACCACCCGCCCCAGCCAGCTCCGGCTCCGGCGGCGGCAGCTCCTCCGGCTTCAGCAGCGGCTCCTCAGGCGGCGGCGGAGGCGGCGGAGGCGGCGGCAGCTGGTAAACCTGCGGAAACCAGCTGTTGTTTCGGGTGTTCAGACCTTGCCGCCGGCGATGGGGGGAGCCGTGGGGTCTTCGGCTCCGGCGTCGCCGGCGCCTTCGCGGGCGAGGAAGTCTTCGAGGTGGAAGAGGTTGTCGCCGGCCCGCTTCGCGACGTTGACGAGCGTCGTCATCGCGGAGACCTCCTCGACCTGCTCCTTCAGGAACCACTGCATGAACTGCTCACCGATGTAGTCGTTCTCGTCCCGCGCCGTCCGCGCCAGCGTCTCGATCTGCTTGGTGACGGTGATCTCCTGCTGCAGTGCCAGCTCCAGCGGCTCCAGCGGCGACTTGAAGTCGAACTCCACCTCGCCGACGCCCGGGATCTGCGGCCGGACGTCCCGGTCGAGCAGGTACTGGACCATCATCATCGCGTGGTCCCGCTCTTCCAGCGCCTGCTTGTAGAAGTGCGACGCCAGCCGCGGCAGGTCCTGGTCGTCGTACCAGACAGCAACTGCCACATACTGTTGTGACGCCGTGAATTCGTTACGGATCTGTTCTTGCAGAAGCTTCTCGTACGTGCTCATTGCGTCAATCTAATGGTCCCGACCGGATTTCTCACCCTTGGCGAGCCTCGCCTAACCCGCTCGATTCGATCCCAGTACGACGACCTCCGTATCGCCACCCGGCAAGGCGATCCGGACCGTTGCCCCGTCCACCGACACATCGATGCCCTCGGCAAGCGCCTCGGGCCGCAACGCGTCCCTGGTCAGCAGTACGGCGCTCACCAGCACCAGCGGATCACCGTCGTGCGGAGCAGTCAGGTACGGCGTAGCAGAGTGCACACCGAACGGGTTCGCCCCAAGACCGCGGTGCACGCCGGCTTCGTCGTACCCGTGCAATCCGACCACCGCCGACAGCACCCCGTCGTCGTTCCGCGCCGACGCCCAACGCGCACCAGCAGTTGCCTCAGGCAAAGACTCCCCGGCGACCGCGAACCCACCGCTGCGGACGAGCGCGCCATGCGGCCCCTCCACCAGCGCACACCGGATCTCCCAGCCGCTGTGCACGACCGACGCCGTCTCGATCCGCCAAGGACCCTCGGACCCGAGCCATGCCTTGTGCCACGACGAAGCGGTCCTTGACCCAACTGCGATCCGCCGGATCCGCCCGCGTGAACTCGACCGCCCGTCGGCATCGACCAGTGCGATCAGGTTGTCGATCCGCGGCGCGTGATCGGCCAGCTCCGGACCAGCGTGGTTCGCGTACGCCAGCCGGTTGTAATGTGCATCGCCGTCCGGCTCCACACCCTCCGGCTCGGCGACCGGCGCGTGGTCCGTGCCGTGGTTCACCAGCTGCACGATCTGGTCGTGCCGGCTCGCATGCACGATCCACCCCGGCGCCGGCATCGCGCGTACCTGGTCCGCATCGTCCAACGGGACAGAGCCCTCCGGGTCCGTCCACACCGGGTGCTCCGGCGGCATCAACAGCCCGATGAACCCCTTCGAAGCCCAGTACGGCGAGCCAGGACCGGAGTACTGCTGTGTAGTCGGCAGGAACGTGTCGTACCACCCCAGCGTCAGCAGCCCACGCTCATCCGGTACGCCGTGCTGTACGAAGTGCCGCGCGATGCCAGAGCACAGCCGCCGCGTCTGCCCGGGCGCCAGGGGAGTGGCATCCAGCAACGCCCCCATCCAGTACGGCGTAGCCGCAGCCATCCGGTAGGTCAGCGAGCGGCCCTGGTAGATAGGAGCGCCGTCGTTGCCGACCAGGTGAACAGCGTCCTCCAGGAACAGCCGCAGCCGCTCCCGATAGAGCTTGAGCCGGTCCTCGTACGCCGTACCCGGGGTGGCTGTGGCCATCCGCGTCCAGAGCCCTGGGTAGAGGTGCATAGCCCAGCCGATGTAGTTGTCGAAGTTCTGGCCGTCGCCGTCGGAGTACCACCCGTCGCCGACGTACCAGTCCTCGATCCGGTCCAGCCCGCCCTCGATGTCCTCCTGCGAGTACGGCGCTCCGACCGACGCCAGGAACTGCTCACTCACGACCTGGAACAGCCGCCAGTTGTTGTCGTGCGTCGTAGACCCGTTGAAGCCGCCCAGCCATTCAGCGACATGCTCCTGCGCGCGGGTGTCGAGCCGGTCCCAGATCCACTCGCGGGTCTCGTGCAGAGCGACCGCGATCGCCGCAGCCTCCACCATCTGCTGAGAGCGAGGGGTCAGCCGCAGCCACGCTTCGGGGTGGTCCGGATTCGCCCCGTTCGCTACACCACGCGCGTACCGCTCGATCAGCTCCTCGCACCCCTTCCCCTGCACCCCACCGATCCGAAACGCCGCCAGCATGAACGACCGTGCAAAACCCTCCAACTGATCCGACGCCGTACCGGACCGACTAGGCCGACCGGGCAGTGCGATTAGCGACGCACCGGGGGAGAAGTACGGTACGAGCGAGTCCAGCAGGTGGTCCGCCAGCGCCTCCCAGTGCGCACGCGACCAGCCGGTCTGACGGGAGAGAACACGATCGGTGTCAGGCAGGACGAGGCGGGTCATGCAAGTCTCCCGAGTTCGGCCGGGTGGATGGCGTGCTGGAGGGGTTGGCCGGTGGCGAGGCGTTCTAACTCGCCGACAGCGAGTTCGCCGAGGCGGGCGATTTCGTTGCCGACGGCACCGGCAACGTGGGGGGTGACGAAGACGTTCGGCAGGTCGAGGAGGGGCGAGTCCGGCGGCAACGGCTCTGGGTCGGTGACATCCAGTACGGCGTCGATGCGGCCGGCCACGCACTCACGCTCCAGCGCCTCGGCGTCGATGATCTTGCCGCGGGCGGTGTTGATCAGGACCGAGCCGTCCTTGAGCAGGCTCAGCAGCCGGGCGTCGACGAGCCCGGTCGTTTCCGGCAGCAGCGGCGCGTGCACGCTGAGGATGTCGCTGCGGCTGAACAGCGCGTCGAGGTCGACCAGTTCGGCGCCGAGCTCGGCCGCGTCGGCCTCGGTCAGATATGGGTCGCTGATCAGGACGCGCAGATCGAATCCTTTGAGGCGCTCGGCGACCATCCGGCCGATCCGCGACGCGCCCAGCAGGCCGACCGTCGTACCGTAGCTGCCCGGCATCACATGCGGATCCGCCTTCCGCCGCTCGAGCCGGTACTGCGCGGCCAGCCGGAACGCCCGCTTGCCGGCAAGCACAATCGCCGCGACGGTGAACTCGGCGACCGGGAGCGCGTTGGCCTCGGCCGCCGACGACACCCGGATGCCGCGGTCGAACGCGGACGGGTCGACGATCGACTTCACCGTTCCGGCCGCATGCAGGATCGCTTGCAGCTTCGGCGCGGCATCGAGCACCTCGGGCGTGATCCGCGGGCAACCCCACCCAGTGAGCAGTACGTCGACCTCCGGCAACGCGGCGCGGACCTCTGCGTCGTCGAGGAAGCTCGTCCCGGGACCGACCGCGAGTACGTGCGCGACCGCCTCGAGCCGGGCCTGCACCTCAGGCACCAGCACTCGGCGCCTGCTGTCCTCGGCCATCGCCACCATCACGGTCAACGTCATCTCAGTGCTCACCCCAGCAACTTAGCAAGCGCTTTCCAACCCTGTCTCGTCGCATACCGAATCTTGAACCTCCATCCTCGGCTCCTGCCCACGCTGCGCGGCACATCGCCGTGTTGGAGGGGAGAACCCCGCTCCGAGCCTCGCCCTCCGCCGCGCACCTGCTCGCACCTGCCAGGGGCCAAGGATGGAGGCTAGGAAAATCCTGAAAGATCCCGGTGCCCGGAATTTGTGCCCGAAGCGCGGACGTTGTGCTGGGATAGAGGGGCCACCCCCGCCCTGTTGGCGCTTGTGAAGGAGACGATGATGCTGCGACCGGACGACCTCTACGAGATCGTCGACGAGTCGGTGGCGACCGGCCCGGCGGCGACGCCGAAGGTGCTGGTGCATTCCCTCGACGGGTTCATGGACGCGGGCCAGGCGGGCCGGACCACGGCCGACCACCTGCTCGAGGTACTGGACAGCCGGCTGCTCGCGAGGTTCGACGTCGACCTCCTGCACGACTACCGCGCGCGCCGGCCCGAGGTGACCTTCGCCGAAGACCGGTTCATCGACTACACCCCGCCGCAGCTGAACCTGCACCTGCTGAAGGACGACGCCGGCGTGGAGTTCCTGCTGCTCGAAGGCGTCGAGCCGGACAACCACTGGAACCGGTTCGCGGCCGCCGTACGGCAGCTGATCGAGCGCTACAACGTGACGCTGACGATCGGCGTACACGGCATCCCGATGGGCGTCCCGCACACCCGCCCGCTCGGCCTCACCGCCCACGCGACCCGGCCTGAACTGGTCACGCGGTCGAACATCTGGGACGGCGAGATGCGGCTGCCATCGAGCGCCGGGACGATGCTGCAGGTGCGCCTGGGCGAGGCCGGCAAGGACGCCATGGGCTTCGCCGTCCACGTCCCACACTACCTCGCCGAGAACCGCTTCCCGGGCGCGGCGCTGGCGCTGGTCCACGCGATCTCAGCGGCGACCGGCCTGCTCCTCCCTAGCAAGGCCCTGCTCGACGAGGCCGCCGTCACCGGCCGGCTGGTCGACGAGCAGGTCGAGGCATCCGAGGACGCGAGCGCGGTCGTCAACGCCCTCGAAACCCAGTACGACGCCGCCGCCGGCTCCGTCAGCCGCGGCAGCCTCCTCGCCGGCTCAACCCCTTCCGCAGAAGAACTGGGCGCCGAAGTCGAACAGTTCCTCGCAGACCTCAACCGCGAAGACGACAACTGACCCAGCAGCCGGTGAGGCCGCCGCGGCTCTAAGACGAGACCGGGGAGTCCCACCGGCCGCTCCGCGCTTCGCCGCGCTCCCCGAACCGATTTAGCTTCGACCCCTAAACCGGTTCGGGGAAAGCCACGTGTCGTTTCAGGCGCGCAGCGCTCCCCACACGAGAACTCCCCGCGCGGTGTCAGGCGAATTTGGCTCGGCCGGTAGAGCCCTTGCAGCCGAACCGGCGAGGGCCGAACCGGCGAGGGTGAGACCCGGCTTCGGCGGGCGTGGGGACAGCTACATGGCCCGGGTCCACCGGATCCCCACAGCATCTGGGACCTGGGTGAATTGTCCCAGGTCCCAGTTCTTGTGCGCAGTACTGTCAGGCGGCGGCTGTCGGTCCGGCCGGCGGAGCGATTGGGGCTGGACCGCCGGATCCCGCGTGGGCTGGACCCGGCGGGACACGGCTTGGGCTGGGCCTAGTGTGGGGTGCGGACAGCACATGGGGACCTGGGACAGGTTGCGGCCTGTCTCAGGTCCCCAGTTCGTGTCCGTAGACGTCAGGCGGCGACTGTGGTTCGGCTGGTGGAGCGGGTGAAGATGTTGTCCAGGCTGACCCGGCCAGCGCCGACGGCCGCCAGGGTCAGTGACAGCAGACCGAGTACGCCGACCAGCTCCCACCCGCCGTCGGCGGCGAACACCCCGTTCGACAGGTGCACGAACGCCAGCGCCCCCGCCATGTCCAGCGCCAGCAGTACGCCGACCACAGGCGTCAGCACCCCGAGAATCAGAGCAACCCCGCCGAGTAGCTCGATTCCAGTCGGTTAGTAGGCAGACAGCGTCGGCGCCGGCACGCCCATCTGCTCGAAGGCGGCGGCGGTCTTGTCCAGCCCGTTGGTGTGGAACTTCTGCCACCCGTGCGCAATGAAGACGACCCCCAGCCCGATCCTCGAGATCAACAGCACGAGATCGCGGGCGGCGGCAGTGCGGGTCAGGCTCACAGAGATTCTCCTCAAACGATCGCTTGGTGATTGAGTGTTCAACCGTATCGTACCCACGGCCACCGAAAGCTCACCGAAAGCTGCCGCGTGACCGGAACCACAGTCAGTACGACGCCCGCCGTCGCCCGCCGCGCATCGTCGTACCGGATCGACCTGTCAGGATGAGGCATGCCCGAGTCGCTGGAGGATCTGGTCGAGCTGCTCGACCTGGAGATGATCGACGTCGACCTGTTCCGCGGCCGGCAGCCGCAGACCGCGATGCAACGCGTGTTCGGCGGACAGGTGCTCGGCCAGGCGCTGGTGGCCGCGAGCCGGACCGTCGATCCTGAGCGGGTCGTGCACTCGCTGCACGGCTACTTCCTCCGCGCGGGCGACACCGCCGTTCCGATCGTGTATCGCCCTGAGCCGACTAGGGACGGTGGCTCGTTCAGCAGCCGCCGCGTGGTCGCGTCCCAGAACGGCCGGCCGATCTTCTACATGTCCGCGTCCTTCCAGCGTCCCGAGCCCGGCCTGGACCATCAGGATCCGATGCCGTCTGATCTGGTCCCGCCGGACGATGCGCCGACGCTCGCCTCGGTCCTCGAAGCTCGATCGGGTCGGCGGGCAGCGGATTGGGACAAGGAGTGGTCGGCCCTCGACGTACGCCTGGCCGGTGTCACTGGCCGTCAGTTTTGGATACGGGCCGCCGGCAAGCTTCCCGACGATCGCGCCTTGCATGCTTGCGTACTCGCGTATGCCAGCGACCTCACGTTGCTCGGGGCAAGCTTGCTCCCGCACGGCATTGTGATCGGCGACCGCCGGATTCAGCCGGCTTCGCTCGACCACGCTCTCTGGTTCCACCGTGACTTCCGCGCGGACGAGTGGCTCCTCTACGACCAGGCGTCCCCGTCGGCCTCCGGCGCCCGCGGCTTCGCCACCGGCCGGCTCTTCAGTGAAGACGGCCGCCTTGTCGCATCAGTTGCCCAAGAAGGCCTCATTCGCCCCGTGGGCCTGGACCTGGAGGAGTAGGCATGGCGTCGCGCCAGTCCGAGATCAGCGAGGTGCTGGACAGGCGCTCCGAGGCGATCCGGGTCAAGGACCTCGAGTTGCTGTTGTCCTTCTACGCTCCCGACGTCATCTACTTCGACATCGTGCCGCCGCTGCAGTACGTCGGATCCGCGGCGCTCCGGGGCCGGTTCCAGGAGTGGTTCGACGGCCCGATCGGCCAGGACATCCACCACCTGACCGTCGAGACGAGCGGCGACCTCGCGATCACCTCGATGCTCATCCGAGCCGGCGGCGCGCTCAAGAACGGCCCCACCGTAGACCGCTGGGTCCGCTCGACGTCGACTTTCCGACGCTCATCCGATTCCTGGCAGATCACCCACGAACACGTCTCCCTCCCGGTAAACCTCGAAACCGGCACAGTCCCCCCAGACCTCACCCCCTAACACCCCGCCCAAAGGCTCCCCGACCGCCCAACTACGCAAGCGGGCAGTAACCGGCGCCGGAGGTGGTGCCGTGTCCACCGACCGAAGCGATGGACGTGGTGCTGTGTTCGCCGAACTGGAGGCGGGGGTGATGGTGCTGTGTTCGCCGCCGGAAGCGATGGACGGGCGCCGTGCTCGCCGATCCGGAGGCGGGGGTGGTGGTGCTGTGTTCGCCGAACTGGAGGCGGGGGTGATGGTGCTGTGTTCGCCGCCGTAAGCGATGGACGGGCGCCGTGCTCGCCGATCCGGAGGCGGGGATGGTGGTGCTGTGTTCGCCGACCCGGCAGCGGGGGCGTGGCGCCGTGTTCGAAGAGCGGAAGTGGGGAGGTGACGCCCTGCCCGCGACCGGGGGCGGGGAGGTACGGAGGTTTGGGCGGGGTTGGGGTTCGTTGATCGGAGCAAGGGGAAGTGGGTGCGGGGCGAAAGAGTGGGTGGGCAGGGGTGTGCGGCCGGCCCGGGGCGGGTGGGCCGGCGGCGACGGCTGGCGGGCTAGCCGGTTTGGAGGAGTTGTGGGGGTGGTGGGTCTGGGTCGGCCCAGGTGGGGCGGGTTGCCACTGGGCGGCCGTTGTGGAGGTGGATTTTCCAGTGGCCTTGGTGGGTGGCGATGTGGTCGCGTTTGCAGAGTAGGACGAGGTTGTCCAGGGAGGTGGGGCCTCCGTTGGACCAGTGGATGATGTGGTGGGCCTCGGTCATGGCCGGGGGTGCGGAGCAGATGAGGCAGCCTTTGTCGCGGGTGTTGAGGGCTTGGCGCATCGCGGGGGTGACGAAGCGTTGTTCGGTGCCGACGTCGAGGGGTTCGGAGTTCGAGCCGAGGACGATGGGGATGACGCCGCAGTCGCAGGCCAGGCGTCGTACGGCGGCTGCGGAGAGGGAATCGCCGTGGACGAGGTCGCCCCGGCCGGTGGCGCGTTTGAGGTCTTCGAGGTCGATGGTGACGGTGATGTGCGGTTTGATGCCGCCGTGTCCTGGGACTGCGGTTCCGGTGGCGGCCGCGGTTGTGAGGATGGCGGTGAGGGCGTCGGCCTGGCGGTTGCCGCGGGTGCGGGGATCGGGTGAACCGTCGGGGGTCTTGTGCGGCTTCGCTCCGGCGAAGATGAGCGTCTCGAGGAGCTCGGCATTCTCACCGGCGAGGTAGCCCCCGAATGTCACACCCTGGTCGGCCTTTTTCAGCCAGAGCGTCTCGCGGGACAAGGCCGCGTCGTCGTCGTCGGGTTGGGGTCCGTCGGTGTCGAGGCGTTTGCGGACTTCGGTGCCGAGCTTTCGGAGGTCGCCAGGCGCCAGCTGCGCGGCCGCCTTCACCATTTCTTCCTCGGCGACCTGCAGGTCCTCGACCGGAACCATCGCCGGCACCTTCTCCAGTGCGGACACGATCGCCTCGGCCTGAGCCTGGTTGAGCACCAGGCCACGGGCTGCATGACTGGACGGCGAGGGCCCGAGGGCGGACTTCACGGTCGGGTATTTGTGCAGTGCGGTTGCGAGGCGAAGGTCCCGACATGCGTCGACAGGGTCGAGGCGGTGGCGCATCGACAGCAGGTGGACGGTGTCGCGGGCGCCGATGTCCTTGGCATGTCCGTTCGCGTCGAGCCCGGCGAGCAGTTCGAGCCGGCGGACCTGGATGCGGGTGAGTTCAGCCTGCAGCGCGTCGAGAGCGGTCAGCATCTCGGCGCCGCTCATCGACCAGACCGGTCGCTCACCCAGCAGTTCCATGCAGAAGACGATAGACACACCGACCGACAGTTTTCGAGTCGAAAAGCCCTTATCTATAAGGGAGTCCGAGATTGGCCGCTTCCTGCCAACTTATCCACAATCCGGCGATCGTCGTCGATCGGCCCGGAAAGTCTGGTAGCGAGATTGGTGCTGTAGGCAACGTTATCTGGCCTGGACGGCGAGAGCGACCGCATCCGCCACTCGTTCAGCGTCAGGAATCGGCAACCCAGTAGCTATCCGGATCGCAGGCGGACCCGGCTTGGTCCAACTGGCGCTTGCCCCGGCGACAGCGATCCCATGCGAGGCAAGAACGAGCAGCGCTTCATGTTCGCTGCGCACCGGCACCCAGATCGCCAGCCCATCCACACCAGTCGACTGCACACCACGCGAGGCCAGCAAGCCCACCAAGTGCTCCCGCCTTTCGCGGTACGTCGTACGAGCGTGAGCGACAGCCGCCTGGGCACCATCGTCCAAGAGAAGCCAAGCGAGCGCGTTCTGCAAGAACCGACTGGTCCAGCCCGAGCCGAACTGCCGATAGACCCGGATGCGCTCGATGGGCTCAGGCGCACCGGCCAGCAGAGCGATCCGCAGGTCAGGGGAGTGGGAGTTCGAGTACGTGCGCACCAGCACGCTCTGAGCCGGCAAAACCTCAGCCACACCGTGGTACTCGAATGCGCTCAGCTCACCCAGCCCGTCGTCCTCGACCACCAACGTGTCAGTGCCGGCCAGCAACGCCGCAAGCTCGTCACGCCGCTCGACTGTCACCGAAGCACCAAGCCGTGAGCTCGAACGCGGCTCGTAAAGGAACGCCACCGGGTCGTGCCGCAACGCATCCCGCAGCGACGAAGGCACAGGACCATAAGCATCGGTAGCGACCGGCACAGCCCGCGCGCCGACGTTGTCGAGGATGTCCAGCATCCGCGGCGTCGCCGGGTCCTCGATTGCCACATGCTCACCGGGTACGACGGTGGTCCGCATGAGCAACAGCAATCCCTCGTAACCGCCACTCACGCACATCCAGTGATCGGTCTCGAACGGCCAGGTCCGCCGAGCCGCCTCCCGCAACGGCTCGCTGATCGACACAACGTCGTACGAATGAATGTCCGGGTCCCGCAAAGCATGCGCGAAGGCCGGTTCCATGTCCGGCAGCAGCAAGGGATCTGGCACAGCCCGCGAGAGGTTGAGGGTCTGGTCAGGCCAGAGCCGGGAAATGTTCTCGTACCGCGCCGGCCGAGGAACCGCGAGCCCGCCGAGCACCCACGTGCCCTGCCGCCCACCACCCGCGACCACCCGCTGCTTCCGCAATGTCGCCCAGGCGGCGGACACGGTCGCCGGGCTCACATCGAGCCGCGGTGCGAGCGCCCGTACGGTCGGGAGACGCGTCTGCGGGGCCAAATCGCCATGCCGGACCAGCCGGGCGATCGCCGCCGCGATGCCGGTCGCGCTGGGTTCGGTGATCTGTTCGGCCAGCCAGGCAGACGACACCGCCGGACCGTCCTGTGGGGGAGCGTCGTCAGACACCCAGCCTCCAGAGTTTTTGATCAGTAACATTCAAGATCATTGTTCGAGCATCAACTCTGAACATAGGCTACCCGGTATTCCCGCTCGCGACAGTGCCGTCGCGACCGCCCTGGACTATCGAGTCCCGGCAGCAGAAGGAACCACCGCGTGAAGCTCCATCTCGGCGTTCGCCACTGGGATCACGTCATCCCACTGGCCATCGGCGATATCAACGGCCCGACCGTCACCCGTCTGGACGCGACGCCCGACCTCTGGTCGGAACCGGCGTACGACGGTGGCGAGACGTCGTTCAGCCGATACGTCCGGGCCAGGGCGACCGGTGACGATCGCGTGGTCGCGCTGCCGGTGTTCCTGATGCGTGGATTCAGGCATCGCTGCATCATCGTGCGCAAGGACTCGACTGCCGAGACCGCGGCAGATCTGAAGGGCGCCCGGATCGGCCTGACCGGCTGGCCTGACAGCGGCAACACGTGGACCCGTGCGATCCTCGGCGAGGCAGGCGTCGGCATCCACGACGCCGACTGGCAGGTCGGCCCGCTCACCGCAGCGCATCCGGTCATCGACCGCATCGGAGGCGTTGCCGTCGGCAACAACGTGAGGCATACGACGGGCGGTGCACGACTGACGGATCTGCTCGAGGACAAAGAGCTGGACGCCGTCATGACGCCGTTCATGCCGCCCGGTTTCCACGCCGAGGGTTCGCCGTTCCGCACGCTGTACAAGGACACCCGCGCCGAAGAGCGCGAGTACTTCCGCCGACACGGCTTCGTCCCGGGCATCCATCTCCTTGCCCTACGCAAAGAAGTCGCCAAGTCGGAGATCGCGCAGCAGCTGATCGACCTGTTCGAGCAGGCCAAACGGCTCAGCTTCCAGCGCCGCAACAAGCTGATGGACATCACCCCCTGGCACAACGAGGAAGTCGGCATCACCTCCCAGGTCTTCGGACCCGATTGGATGCCGTACGGCGTCTCGGCCGACCGGCGCATGGTCGCCGCGTTCCAGCAGCAACTCATAGCGCAGGAGCTACTGGACAAACCGGTCCCCGCCGACGAACTCTTCCCGTTCCAGTTCGACCCGTTGGAGCAGACTGCATGAGTACGATCAAGGTCTCGGCCAGCCAATTTGCCGCGAGCATCGATTGGCATGAGAACCTCCAGACGATCACCGCGCAGATCAAGCAGGCCGATGCCGACGGCATCGATCCCCTTGTCTTCCCGGAAGGCGTCCTGGCCCGCTTCATCGAGGAACGCGAGCGTATCCGCGAACACGCCCAGCCCCTCGACGGCCCCTTCGTCACCGGCATTCTCAAAGCCACCGAAGGCCTCGAAGGGAGCGTTGTCGTCGGCATCCACGAGAAGTCGGACACCGAGAAGCCGTACAACACCCTCGTTGTCCTCAGCAACGGAGAGATCAAAGGCCTCTACCGCAAACTCCACCTGTACGACGCCTTCAGCCAACTCGAGTCCGACAACGTCACCGCGGCCGAGGTCGTACCCGAGCTGATCGAGGTCAACGGCTTCAAGATCGGCCTGATGACCTGCTACGACGTCCGCTTCCCCGAGCTCGCCCGACTCCTCACGCTAAACGGTGCCGACGTACTCGTGCTGCCAGCGGCCTGGGTCAAAGGCCCGCTGAAGGAACACCACTGGCAGACCATGGTGACCGCCCGAGCGCTGGAGAACACCGTGTACGTCGTCGCCAGCGGTGAGTGCGGCCAGCGGAACATCGGGCAGAGTGTAATCGTCGACCCGCTCGGCGTTCCGGTCGCCCAGGCGGGAGAGGAACCGGCCACCATCTCGGCCGTCGTCTCCAAGCAGCGTCTGACCGACGCGCGCCGCCGCCTGCCGGTCCTGCAGAACCGCCGATTCACCGTCAGCCCAACGCCTCGACCGGTCGAAGCACCCACAGCCTAGGAGCCAAGACGTGTCCATCCCCCGCACAACCGCCGTACTGGCCTCGATGGCCCTCCTCGTCACCGCCTGCACCGCTGACCCGGTTGACACCTCGTCGTCCGCCAACGCGAAGGCGCCGGCCGCCGCGATTCCGCAGCAGCAGGTCGACAAGGCGCTGCACGACCAGCTGCCAGAGAAGATCAAGTCAGCCGGCAAGATCATTGCCGTCAACAACGGATCGTTCCCGCCGTACGTGATCGTCGGCACCGACAAGGGCGCGCCGGTCGAGGGCGCCACCGCCGATCTGTCCCAGGCGGTCAGCCAGCTGCTCGGCGTCCAGATCGAGCACACCACCGTCGACGGCCTGGCCAGCGTTCTGTCCGGCATGCAGGCCAAGCGGTACGACCTCGACATGGGCCCGACCGGTGACTTCGTCGAACGGCAGAAGCAGGCGACGTTCATCGACTATGTCCAGGAGTACGTCGTCTTCGCCGTACACAAGGGGAATCCGAAGGGGATCGACGGGCTCGACACCGCGTGCGGCAAGCGGATCGCGGTCCAGGCGGCCGGGTCGGCGGAGAAGGTGATCAAGGGGCAGTCGGCCAAGTGTGTCGCGGCCGGGAAGCCGGCGGTGCAGGTCCAGTCGTACAAGGACCAGCCGTCGTCGATCCTCGCCGTACAGTCCGACCGGGCCGACGCGTTCTTCTCCTCGCAGGCGCCGCTGACCTACTTCGTCGCGCAGTCGGGTGGCAAGCTGGAGCTGGCGGGTGTTGGCAAGGGCAACGGTTTCGAGGACCTGTTCCAGGGCGCACTGGTGCCGATCGGGTCGCCGCTGGCCGACGTGCTGCTCGCCGCGATCGAGAAACTGCATGCCAACGGCACCTATGACGCGATCATGACCAAGTGGGGTCTGGAGAAGAACAAGCTGGCCAAACCCGGCCTGAACCTCGGGAAGAGCTGACCATGGCGACCACCGTGCAGGACGCTCCGAGAACCACCCCGGACCTCGATGTCCGGGACGCGGCGAAGAGGAAACACCCTTGGCGCTGGTTGTCCGCGTTCATCGTACTCGTGTTCGCCGCGCAACTGGTGAAGATGCTGATCACCAACGAGAACTTCGGCTGGGACGTCGTCGCGAGCTGGCTGCGGGCTGAGTCGATCGTCCGCGGTCTCGGCGTGACTCTGATGCTGACCGTCGTGGCCATGGTGATCGGTGTCGTCCTCGGCGTGCTGCTCGCGGTCTGCCGGATCTCGGCCAATCCGCTGCTGCGCGGTGCGGCCGGTGTCTACATCTGGTTCTTCCGTGGTACGCCGACGCTGGTGCAGCTGATCTTCTTCTACAACCTGTCCGCGCTGCTGCCGAAGCTGAACCTTGGCATCCCGTTCGGCCCGGTCTTCGCCAGCTTCGACACGAACACCCTGATCACTCCGTTGCTCGCGGCAATCCTCGGGCTCGGCCTCAATGAAGGCGCCTACATGGCCGAGATCGTCCGCGGCGGCCTGCTGTCGGTGGATCCCGGTCAGCGTGAGGCCGGCCAGGCGCTGGGCATGACGAACGCCAGGATCATGAAGCGAATCATCCTGCCGCAGGCGATGCGGTTCATCGTCCCGCCGACCGGCAACCAGGTGATCAGCATGGTGAAGGCGACCGCACTGGTCAGCGTGATCGCGCTGTCCGATCTGCTCTACACAGCGCAGTCGATCTACAACCGCACGTTCGAGACGATCCCGATGCTGATCGTCGTCTGCCTCTGGTACCTCGCGGTCACCTCGGTCCTGTACGTCGTCCAGTCGTTCATCGAGCGGCACTACAGCCGAGGCGCCCGCCACCAGGCACCCAGTTTCTGGGACTTCCTGCGAATCCGACCCAAAGCTCAACAGGGGAGCGCCTCATGAGTACAGCCGTTCTCCAGGCCCGCGGCGTCCGCAAGAGCTTCGGCCACACCGAGGTGCTGTCAGGGATCGACCTCGACGTCAACTCCGGCGAGACGGTCGTGGTACTTGGGCCGTCCGGCTCCGGGAAGTCGACCTTCCTGCGCTGCGTCAACCTGCTCGAGTCGCTCGACGCGGGCCGGATCACGGTCGACGGCCGCGATGTCGGGTACGACGTACGCGGCGGCCGGCTGCACGAATTGCGGCCGAACGAGATCGCCCGGCGGCGTCGGGACATCGGCATGGTGTTCCAGCAGTTCAACCTGTTCCCGCACATGACGGCGCTGGAGAACATCATCGAGGCGCCGATCGCCGTACTGGGGGAGGGGCGCCGGGAGGCGACCGCGCGAGCGGTCGAGCTGCTCGCCGAGGTTGGGCTCGCCGGGCGGGAGAAGGCGTATCCGCGGCAGCTGTCCGGTGGTCAGCAGCAGCGCGTGGCGATCGCGCGGGCGCTGGCGATGCGGCCGAAGCTGATGCTGTTCGACGAGCCGACCTCGGCGCTCGACCCGGAGCTGGTCGGCGAGGTGCTGGTGACGATGAAGAAGCTCGCGACCGCGGGCCTCACGATGGTCGTCGTCACCCACGAGATCAGCTTCGCCCGGGAAGCCGCCGATCGGGTGGTGTTCATGGACGGCGGTCTCGTGATCGAGCAGGGCACGCCGGAGCAGGTGATCGACAATCCCCAGCACGAAAGAACTCGTGCCTTCCTTTCCCGTTTTCTCTGATACCGTGGTTGACATGTTGAAGCGCGCTGTAGTGACGACGACGCCGGAGTACGTCCCGGCGCGCTGACAGCTGACTGTCTGACCAAGCCCCGGGGCGAGTGCCCCGGGGCTTTTTCGTGCGCTCCGTGGCTCGCCCCACACGCCATGGAGGAAACCATGTACGACCACCGCAAGCTTGGCCGTGAACTCGGTCTGTTTGATTCCGACCCACTGATCGGTGCCGGCCTGCCCTACTGGCTGCCGGCTGGTGCCGCGGTTCGGCGCGCCTTGGAGAGCTACATCGCTGAGGTGGAGCGAAGAGCCGGCTATCAGCAGGTGTACTCACCTGTCCTCGCCAAGCGCGAGCTGTACGAGATCTCCGGCCACTGGGCGAAGTACAGCGACGACATGTACCCGCCGATGGACATGGGCGGCGAGCAACTCCTGCTGCGTCCCAGCATATGCCCGCACCACGCGCTGATGTACCGCTCCCGCTCCCACAGCTATCGCGAGCTACCGCTGCGCATCTCCGAGCTCGGCGGCCAATACCGCGCAGAGCTGTCCGGAGCGATCGGCGGCCTCAGCCGGGTTCGTGCGATGCAGCTGAACGACGCGCACATCTTCTGCCGCCTCGACCAGGTCGCGTCGGAAGCCGCTCAAGCACTGGGCCTCATCAACCGGGCGTACGACGACATGGGCATCAGCGCGTCCCGCTACGTACTCGCGCTCCCGTCGGAGGATGCTGCATTCGGCGATCCGTCGAGCAAGTACGTCGGTGATGCGGCGAGCTGGGCGCAGGCCGCCGAATTGCTACGGGAAGTCTTGAAGGACGCCGGTGTCGACTACGAGGAAGCACCTGGCGAGGCGGCGTTCTACGGGCCGAAGATCGATATCCAGCATGAGGATTCGGCCGGCCGCGAGTTCAGCCTGTCGACCGTCCAGATCGACTTCCACCAGCCCGAGCGGTTCGGTCTCGAGTACGTCGGTGCCGACGGCAACAAGCATCGCCCGGTGATGGTGCACCGTGCGATCGTCGGCAGCATCGAACGTGCCGTCGCCCAACTGATCGAGGTACACGGCGGTGCCTTCCCGGCCTGGCTCGCGCCGGCGCAACTCGTCGTGCTGCCGATATCCGACGACGAGGAGAAGGCTGCCGGGGAGGTTGCCCGGCGGGCCATCGACCGCGGGCTGCGGGTCGAGGTCGCCCATGCCGACGAAGGCAGCCTCGGTGCTCGCATCCGCGAGAACCGACTGGCGCCGTACCAGGCGGTGATCGGTGCCCGCGAGGTCGCCGACCGCGCCCTGTCGATCAGAGAGCGGAACGGCCGACAGCACGAGGCCGAGCCGATTGGGGAGGTGCTCGACCGAATCGCGGACCTCAGTGTGCCTGAAGCTCTCCGGTCGCGGTGAATCGCCCTGGAACGAGCATCATCGTCTTGCCGTCCGGGCAGACGACTTCAGCGGTCGAGCCAGGCGGTACGTCGACAGTGATGTCGAACGTACCGCCTTCGATCCGCCACGAGACCTCGATGCGGCCGTGCGGACTTTCGTGTGTTCCCCTTGCCCACGCGATGTCCGGATGATGCAGAGGGGCAACGACGAACGACTCCCATCCGACCGAACCTTCGGCCTGCCGCAGGCCGAGGACGTGCGTATGCAGAAAGTGGACGACCGCACCCTTGCTGTAGTGGTTGAGGGAATCATGCGGATTCCCGTCGTCGTCGACACCCTCCCAGTCCTCCCAGATCGTCGTCGCCCCGCGATCCAGCATCCCGAGCCAGGACGGAGGCGTGCGCTGGAAGAGAAGGTCATACGCGACATCGGTGAACCCCAGGTCAGCGAGCACCGGAAGAAGCTCCCCAGTTGACAAGAACCCGGTCCCGAGATGGTTGCCTGCGGCACGGATCAGCTCGACCAGACGCCGTACGGCGCCTTGCCGTAGCTGATCCGGGACGAGTCCGAAGGACAACGCGCGTACGTAGCCTGCCTGAGTGTCTCCTGTGGTCCGCCCGTCACCGTCGAGGAACTCCGTGCGCCAGGCATGAAGGACCTGCTCGGCGATCTCGCCATACCGCGTGGGTCGACCCAGGATCTTGGCGATCTGCGCGAGGGTGGCGGTCGATCGATAGAGGTAGGCGGTTCCGACTTCGCCCTTGTCTGCCGTGGGGTCGGGCGGCATGGGCTCTGCCCACTCGCCCCAGTGATACGTGCCGTCCCAGATGAACTGTTCGTGCGGCAACGGCTCGGCTGAGCGCTCGATCCGGGACGGGTGCCGGTGGGTCCGGGCAGCGTCGAGGGCCCAATCCACCCAGCGAACCATCGCGTCCCAGTTCTCGGCGAGCACCCGCCGGTCGCCGTACGTCCGGTAGAGCTCCATCGGTACGGCGACGATCGCGTCTCCCCAGCCCGACGATCCGGTCGTCTTGGCCAGGCGATCCTCGAGGTGGAGCTTGGTCCGCCGGCCGTCCGGAGAGAAGTTGGCGATCCGTCCGTCGGGCAGTTGGTCGTCACGCACCGACTGCAGCCACTTTCGGCTGAACCCATAGACGTCGTACAACCGCGCCGCGGTGGGCACGAAGACCTGATAGTCCCCGGTCCAGCCGAGGCGTTCGCGCGTGGGGCAGTCGGTGGGCACATCCACCGCGTTGCCGCGGAAGCTCCAGACCGCCACGTCGTGCAAGTGGTTGAGATCAGCGTTGCTGCAGGCAAACGTTCCGGTCCGCTCGAGATCCGTGTGTACGACGTGCATAGTCAGACTGGCCGGGTCGATCGGGCCACCACCGTCACGACGGAGTCGCGCGTACTGGAAACCGTGGACGGTGTGTCGTGGCTCGAAGACCTCACCGTCGCCCGCGGAGACGACCTCGTCGCGCTGCACGAAGAGGACTGGCGGTCCGCCCGGCAGGACGGAATCCAGATGGGCGGTCGTCAGGTCCCCGTCGGGCGTGACGGCCTCGCCGTAGTCGATGATCGTGCGGGTGCCGGCCGGGCCGAGGTCGCCGATCGAGATCCAGCCGGAAGTGTTCTGGCCGAAGTCCGCCACCCAGACCCCCGGCTCGACCTGCTCGAGCGCTACCGGCGGTCTGGATTCGATCCGCCGGACCGGCGGCGCGGGGGACCAGTCGATGCCAGGGGCAACCACCTGGTCGACCAGCACTTGCTGTGGCGGCTCAGGACTCAAGGTGAAGTCGACCGATTGGCCGTCCATCAGATCCGCGCGGGTGATCTTCGATCGCGAACTCGTCCATCTGCCGTCGCTGCGGACGACCTGCCGCGAACCGTCGTGGAACCAAAGATGAAGCTCAGCCTGGGCAGCCGTCACCGTTCCCCATCCGGACGGCAGGCGAAAGCCTCCGGTCTTGCCGCGATACCAGCCGTCCGACAGCAAGATCTCAAGCTCGTTGCGGCCTCGGCGTACAGAGTCCGTGACGTCCATCGCCTGCGCGTAGAGCGTGTGATCGTACGACGTCGATCCCGGCGTCAACTCGGCAGTCCCGGCCCGCGCGCCGTTGACGAACGCTTCATAGACGCCCAAAGCGGTGGCATAGAGCCGAGCATCACGCAGGTCCGCGGACAGTTCGAACCGAGTCGACAGCGAGTAGGCCGGCCGGTTGCCATAACCCTCGTCGACCGCCTCGACCGGAGAGATCCACCGGGCTGTCCAGTCTTCGTGCAGTAGCCCAACCTCAAAGCTGCTCGCCGCAGACCACTCTGAGAATCCGTGCTCGCCACTCACACGGACTCGCCAGGTCACCCGCTGACAGCTGTCCAGCGGCGCCCACGGCCACGGGATGAACAGATGTTCCGCGGATGTCCGCCGTACCCGATCGGTAGGGATGCCATCGACCGTGGCCTCGAGTTCGTACGCCGACTGCCCCGTCCACGCACGCCACGACAGCCGAGGCGACGGACCCGACACCGTGAATTGGTCGCCGCCGCTGTCGATCCGCAGGCCCTCCGGACCTTCACTCATGAGGAGCTGTACTCGCGCGGATGATCAGCTCGTGCGGCACGACCGCGGACGGCAAAGGTGGTTCGCCGTTCAGCCGCAGAATCAGCTGCGCGACCGCCTGCCGCCCGTGTTCGGCGTCGTCGACCTTGATCGTCGTCAGCGGTGGACGCAGGTAGTCCGACCCTGGAGCGTCGTCGTAGCCGGCCACACTGACATCCTCCGGAACGTGGCGGCCGCGCTCGATGAGGGCGTAGATGACCCCCAAGGCCATTTCGTCGTTGGCCGCGAAGATCGCGGTGACCGAAGGATCGTCGGCCAGTCGCAGCCCTGCCTCGTAGCCAGACCGAGCGGTCCAGTCGCCGATCAACGGTTCAGGCACCTCGGCGCCAGTACGACGCAACGCGTTCTCCCAGCCGAGCAGGCGAAGCCGGCTGGACGTCCAGTCGGGCGGTCCGCCGACGTGGTGGACCGTGGTGTGCCCGAGTGACACCAGGTGATCCACCACATCTCCGGCTGCCTTGGCCGCGTCCGCGTGGACGGCAAGTCCGTCGTACTCCGGCACTTCACTGGTCGCGACCATCGGCAGCGTCGCCTCGACGGCTCGCAGCGTCTTCGCGGCCGAGACCCACGGCGCCATGAAGATCACGCCGTCGCATCCGGCCCGGGCGAGCCGGTCCACCGCGTCCTGGACCGTGCCGCGATCGAAGCTGGCGAAGGTCGCGATGCTGACGCCGAGGCCGAGCTCGGTCGCGGCCTGTTCGACGCCGATCATGATCGAGACCGCGCCCAGGCCGGTCCGCTGGTGCGTGAGCTGATGAGTCAGCAATCCGACGATCCGTCCCCGCCCGGTGGACAGAGCGCGCGCGATCGGGTCCGGCCGGTAGCCGAGCGCCTTGATCGCGCGCCGGACCCGGGCCGCCGTCCGTGCGTTCACGTTCTCGCCGCCGCGGGCGACCCGTGACGCGGTCTGGCGGGAGACCCCGGCTGCGCGGGCAACATCCGTCAGAGTGGCCCGGCGGCCCACTTGGGGCGTCTCGTCGCTCAACGCTTTCCCTCCCTTTGCTGCTCGCGAGGCAGCCTACTTGAGCGCTCCGCTGCTGATTCCTTGCACGACTTGCCGCTGGGCGAAGACATAGAACACCACGACCGGCAGAACAGAGATCGCGGTCGCGGCCAGCAGAATGTTCTGCACCGGGGTTTCCGCGGAGACGAAGTTCGTCAAACCGCGCTGGATCGGCATCAGCGTGTCGTCGTCGAACAGGACCAGCGCCAGCAGATATTCATTCCACACCGACAGCCCTTGAATGACCGCGACAGCAATCAGACCGGGACGAGCCAGCGGAAGGATCACCCGGGCGAACGTGTTCAGCGACGAACTGCCGTCGAGTGCCGCCGCTTCCTCCAGGTCCTTCGGCAGATTCGCGAAGAACCCGCGCATGATCAACGACGAGATCGGTATGCCGGCGGAAATCAGAATCAGCACATAGCCGAGCCGGCTGTTGGTCATCCCGAGGCTGATCATCAGCTTGTACTGCGCGATGAACGACGCCGGCGCCGGGATGATCATCACCGCTAGCAGCCCGAAGGTGACCGCGGCCTTGCCCCGGAAATCGATCCGGGCCAGGGCATAGCCGGCCATGCTCGACACCACCAGGATGCCGGCGACGGCGGACACCGTGTAGATCACACTGTTCGGCAGATAGGTACCGAGATCGCCGTCAGTCCACGCCGTGAGGTAGTTCGACCATTGCGGCTTCGCGGGCAACAGGTGCTTGCCGCGGTAGAGCTCGTCGCTCGTCTGCAGCGATCCGATCAGGAGCCACACGATCGGGAACAGGGCCCCGACCGCAGCCACCGACAGCAACCCGTAGAGTCCAACCCTCTTCGTCATCCTGGTCACCTCTTCCGCCGGGAGAACCACAGATGGAGTACGGCGAGCAGGACCAGGGCACCGCCGAAGATCACCGACATCGCGGCCGCGGAACCGAAGCGCCGGTTCGTGAACGCTTCCTCGTAGATGCGCAGCGTCGGCACCATGGTGTGGTCCGCCGGCCCTCCGTTGGTGAGCACCTGCACGGTGCCGAACACCTGCAACGCTCCGAGCAGCGTCAACAGCGACACGATCGCGGTCACCGGGAGCAGCTCAGGCCACGTGACGTACCGGAACGTCGCCCAGCCGCGGGCGCCGTCCAGACTGGCTGCCTCGTAGAGCTCGACCGGCATGTCCTGCAGGCCGGCGAGGTACAGGATGAAGCCGAATCCCCAGTGATACCAGAGAAAGACGGCCGCCACGGCTGGCAATGCGGTGGCAGGGTCTTCGAGCCAGTTGTGCTGGAGGCCGGACAATCCGACGGAGCCGAGCATGCGGTTCAGGATTCCGGCGTTGGGGGCGAGCAGCCAGGAGAACATCATGCCGATGACCACGACAGAGAAGACGCCTGGCAGGTAGAACGCCGTACGGAAGAAGGCCTTGCCGTGATGGACCCGGTTCACTGCCATCGCCATCCCCAGCGACAGCGCGTTGCCGATGAGGAAGCCGGCCGCGCCGAAGATCAGCACGTTCCGCATCGACGACCAGAAGACGGTGTCGTGGAGCACGAATTTGTAGTTGGCCAAGCCGACGTACGACGTACCGGCGCTGACACCGTCCCAGTCCTGGAAGCTCAACACGATGGCCTGAACGAACGGCACCAGCGTGAAGACCGCCAGCAGAATCACGGCCGGGAAGAGGAACACGTAGGCCATCAGCGCCCGGCGGCGCGCCAGCGGGCTGCCTCGCCGAGCCGTCGCTCGCGCCCGGGGGAGCACGACTCCTTCCAGCGAGCGTGCGGTCACTTGGCCCTCTTCTGCGCTGTGTCCATCTCCTCGAGCACCTGGTCGACGTTCTTCTCCTTCAGCACCAGACCCTGAACCCCGCTGATCAACGCAGTACGCGCGTCCGCGCCGAACGGCGTCGGAACTATCTGGAGCGTGTCGACCAGCGACGCGAACCCGGCCACCTGAGCCGGGACGTCCGACTCCTTCACCTGAGGATTCGCAGGGATCAGCCCGACCATGTCGACGAAGACCTTCGCCTGCTCCGGCTCGGTCAGCCACTGGACGAACTTCAGCGCGGCATCGACGTTCTTCCCCTTCGGGTTGATGCAGGCGCCCTTGCCGACGCCGCCGGAGACACGGGCCTTCTGCGTCCCGTTGGTCGCCTTGGGAAGGCCTTGGGAGGTGTACTCGGTGAAGTCCGGCGCCGTCGCCCGGGCGACCCCGATCGCGACCGAGCCGTCGAAGATGGTCGCGGTGTCCTGCACGTTGAAGAAGAACTTCTCCACGGTCGGGTTGTCGCCGTTGCCGCCCGGCAGCGCCTTGTTCACGATCACTCCGGCGGCGGTCAGCTCGGCGAGCAACTGCAGGCCCTTGCGCCAGCCGTCGGACTTCCAGCTCGCTGTCCCGGCGAGGGTCGCGTTGATCTCCTGATCGGTCAGCCAGTTCGAGGCGTGGGTGAGCAGGAACTGCGGGGACAACGACGACGCCATCAGGAACGCGCCGTTGCCGCTCTTCTGCGAGATCGCCTTCAGTTGCTCGATCCAGGCGTCCGTTGCCGCCGGTGGAGCCTTCGGATCAACGCCCGCCGACTCGAACGACTTGGTGTTGATGAGAAGACCGCTGGTCTGGATCTCCCAGTGCGCCGAATAGATCCCAGCCCCGAGGCCGTCGACCGTGCCGTCTTTCACCGTGGTCAGCTTCAGCGCGGTCGGCGAGAAGTTCGGTTTCCAGGCACCGGTCAGCTGCGGCTCGAGGTTGAGCGCCCAGCCGGCCTTGTAGTACGGAATCATCTCCGACAGCGTCAGCGTCGAGTAGATGTCCGGCATATCGCCAGACTGCGACTTCGCCTGCAGCTTGGCCGGAAAGTTCGACGGTCCCGGGCTGTCGATGACCACCTTCACGCCGGTCTGCTTCTGATAGGTCTCGACCAGTTTTTCGAGTGCCTTGACCTGACCTCGGGACTGATTCATGAAGGTCAGCGAGGTGGAGCCACCGCCGCTGGATGAATCCTTGCTGCAGCCCGTCAGGACCGGCCCGGAGAATGCGGCGCCGGCCGACGCGGCGGCCAGCCCGAGCAGTCGACGGCGTGTCATGGCTACGCCTGGAATGGGCATTGTTTTCCTTCCTCACCGAACGGCCTGGAAACGGCATGGAGGCAGAATCCGGCCGCGGCCGAGGCGGACCGCACGGAATCACCTGCACGAACAGCGCGTCAGGGAAAGGGCGCTGTTACCGGTAACATCTTGTTACCGGTAACAGTGGCTGTCAACGGCGCAGGATGGCCGGATCCGGTCGTGCGGTCGTGCGGCCGGGGGTGTGCTCAGATGTGCTCGAGCTGTCCGATCAGGTGGGTGAGCTCGTGTTTCTCGTCGTACAGGGCGAAGTCGGTCTTCCTGCCGGACGACTTCGAGCCGAACTGGACGCGGGAGGGGAGGAGGAGTGGTTTGCGGAAGTCGACGCGGACCGTGTAGGCGTCGGGCAGCTTGGTCCCGCGCTGGATCGAGGCGAGCGAGGCAGCCTTGGCCCACATGCCGTGCGCGATCTGGCGCGGGAACCCGAATGCCTGCGCGGTCAGCTTGAACAGGTGGATCGGGTTACGGTCGCCGGACGCGGCGGCATAGCGGCGGCCGAGGTTGCCGCGCAGATCCCACCAAGCGGTTGGTTCCACAGACGGATCCGGCAGCAGGTCGACGGTCGCCGTCGGCGTCCCGGACGAGCGGCTGAGAAGGGTCGTCAGGTCGGTCCAGACCACCTCGCCGTCGACGCTGACCTCGCTGATCACGTCGAAGACGGTGCCCTTCGGATGCGGGCGTTCCGCCGTACTGTGCACCTTGATCGCGGGCTCGGCGTGGATCGGGATCGGCTGCAGTTGGGTGATCACGTTGGACAGGTGCACGATGCCCATCGGTTTGTACGGGAACGACGGGTCGGACATCAGGTCCAGGTGCAGCGGGAACGCGAGCACGTGCGGGTAGGTCACCGGCAAAGCCGGGCCAGCGTTGAAGCCGGTGACCTCCCGGTACGCCGTCAAATGGTCCTGATCGATCGCGGTGCGGGGGAGCTCCAGCGTCAGCCCGTCGGCGTCGGGCTCGTAGTCCGCGCGTCGCAGCGTCGCCCGTACGGTCCGGGCGTAGAGCTGGCCGAATCCCGGTGTGTGGTCGTACTTTCGATTCGGCATGTCAGGCACCCAGCAGGCTCTGGCCGCAGACGCGGACCACGTTGCCGGTCACGCCGGCCGAGGCCGGATCGGCGAACCAGGCGATCGTCTCGGCCACGTCGATCGGCAGGCCGCCCTGTTGCAGCGAGTTGATCCTGCGGCCGACCTCGCGGATCGTGAACGGGATCTTCGCCGTCATCTCGGTCTCGATGAAACCGGGCGCGACCGCGTTGATCCGGATCTGCCGCTCGGTCAGCATCGGCTTGGGCGCCAGCGCTTGGACCAGGCCGATCACGCCAGCCTTCGAGGTCGCGTAGTTCGTCTGCCCGTTGTTGCCCGCGATGCCGGCGATCGACGCGACTCCGATGATCGACCCGCCGTCTCTCAATGCGTTGGAGTCGAGCAGGTGGTTGGTGATCCGCTCCGGCGCCCGCAGATTCACATCGAGTACGGCGTCCCACGCGTCGGTGCGCATGTTCGCCAGCCGCTTGTCCCGGGTGATGCCCGCGTTGTGGACGACGATGTCGAGACCACCGTGGTGTTCGACGGCGTGCGCTGCGATCCGCTGCGGCGCGTCGACCGCGGTCACGTCCAGCAGCAGCTCGGTGCCGCCGATCTTCGAGATCACCGTGCGCAGCGCGTCCGCGTTCTGCGGTACGTCGACGCCGATCACGGTCGCACCGTCGCGGGCCAGCGTGTCGGCGATCGCCGCGCCGATGCCTCGGGCCGCGCCGGTCACCAGCGCCGTCTTGCCGGCCAGCGGCTGATCGGGGTCGTTGCTCACCAGCGGCCCGGTGCCGATCCGGACGACCTGTGCGTCGACGTACGCCGACTTGGTCGACAGGAAGAAGCGGAGTGTCGAATCCAGCTGCTCGTGCGCGTCCGGAGCGACGTACACGAGATTGACCGTCGCGCCGCGCTTCACCTCCTTGCCGAGGCTTCGCGTGAAGCCCTCAAGGGCACGCTGCGCGATCTGCTGCTCAGCCGATTGCGCCAGCTCCGGCGTACGGCCGACGACGATCACCCGGCCGGCCGGCGCCAGCTGACGGATGACGGGGGAGAAGAACCGCTGCAGGCTGGTCAGGTCGGCCGTCGAGGTCGCGCCGGTGGCGTCGAAGACGAGCGCCTTCGGCCGGATCTCGCTGGAGGCCACGCCTTCGGTCGCCGTACTGAAGGACGCTCCGATGTCACGCAGCAACGCCTGGATCGCCTTGCCCGCGTCGGTCTCGCCGATCGCGCCGAAGACGACCGGCCCGTCGATCACCGGTGAGCCCTCGGTCCAGCGCGGCAGGGGCGTCGGGTCGGGCAGACCGAGGTTCTTCACCAGGGTCTGGCCGAGCGGCGTCCGGGTGAAGGTCTGGTAGCGATCCGTCATCTCAACTCCTACTTCACTTCTCGAGGATGGCGACGACACCCTGGCCGCCGGCGGCGCAGATCGAGATCAGGCCCCGTCCGCCGCCGTTCTCGTCCAGTTGCTTGGCCAGCGCGGCGAGGATCCGGCCGCCGGTCGCCGCGAACGGGTGCCCCGCGGCCAGCGAGCTGCCGTTCACGTTCAGCTTGTCGCGGTCGATCTCGCCCAGCGGCGCGTCCAGGCCTAGCCGCTCCTTACAGAAGATCGGATCCTCCCACGCCTTCAGCGTGGCCAGCACCTGCGACGCGAACGCCTCGTGGATCTCGTAGTAGTCGAAGTCCTGCAGGGTCAGATTGGCCCTCTTCAGCATCTTCGGTACGGCGTACGCCGGGGCCATCAGCAGGCCTTCGGCGCCCTTCACGTAGTCGACCGCCGCCGTCTGCGAGTGGGTCAGGTAGGCGAGCGGCCTCAGCCCGTGTTCTGCGGCCCACTCATCGGTCGACAGCAGGACTGCCGACGCGCCGTCGGTCAGCGGGGTCGAGTTGCCGGCCGTCATCGTCGCCGTCTCGCCCTTGCCGTAGACGGTCTTGAGCTTGGCCAGCTTCTCCAGCGTGGTGTCCGGCCGGAGGTTCTGGTCCTTCTCGAGGCCGAGGTACGGCGTGAGCAGGTCGTCCTGGAAGCCCCGGTCGTACGCCTTCGCGAGGTTGATGTGAGAGCGGTACGCGAGCTCGTCCTGCGCCTCCCGGGTAATGCCCCACTCCAACGCGGTCAGCGCCGCGTGGTCGCCCATCGACTTCCGCGTCCGCGGCTCCGCGTTCCGCGGGATCTCCGGTACGACGTCCTTGGGGCGGACCCGGGCGAGGACCTTCAGGCGATCCTGGAAGGTCTTGGCCCGGTTGAGGTCGAGCAGGATGTTGCGGAGCCGGTCGTTGACCGCGATCGGCGCGTCGGACGCCGTGTCGACCCCACCCGCGATGCCGGCGTCGATCTGCCCGAGCGCGATCTTGTTGCCGACCAGAATGGCCGCCTCTAGACCGGTGCCGCACGCCTGCTGGACGTCGTACGCCGGCGTCGTCGGCGCGAGCTTGGAGCCGAGGACCACCTCGCGCACCATGTTCCAGTCGCGCGCGTGCTTGAGCACCGCGCCGGCCACCACTTCGCCGAGCTCTTGGCCGCCGAGACCGGTCCGGTCGACCAGGCCGTTCAGCGCGGCAGTGAGCATGTCGGAGTTGGAGGCGTGCCGGTAGGTCTTGTCCTGCCGGGCGAACGGAATCCTGTTGCCGGCGACAACGGCCACCTTGCGGGTCTCGGTCACGATTTCTCTCCTGCTCTGCTGGAGCGGGTGTTGTTCTTCGGGAGTGCCTTGCGGCCTACTGCGGTTGCGAGCGTGGCGGTGATCGCGGTCGCCCGGACGGTGGCGATATCGGCATGATGCACGACCGGATGCTCCGGCTGGCGGCCCGACACGATCAGGCCGACTCTTGCCATGTGCAACGAACCGAGAGTCTGGGTGTAGAGGTGGTTGGCCAGGTAGTCGGTGTCGACGTCGTCGAACACCCCGGAGCTCTGCCCGGCCGCGAGTACTTTCGCGATCCGCTCCAGCGCTGTCGCCATCGCCGTACCGAGCTTGACCATCACCGGCTCGGTGATCTCGCCGAACAGCTCTTCGCCCGTACGTCGGAGCAGGCTCATGGCGCAGTCGGCGAAGGCGGGGTACTCCAGGCAGAAGTCGACGAAGACCTCGGTGAGCGCTCTCAGCCGGTTGAGCGGCGCTTTCCTTGGGCTGTCTGCTGTGGCCAGGCGTTCGTCCAGCTCGCCCAGGTAGTCGACCAGGGTGAGGGCGAACAGTTCTTCCTTGCCGGCGAAGTGCCGGTAGATCAGGGCCTTGTTGATCCCGACCCGTTTGGCGATATCGTCGATCTGGGCGTCGATCGTGCCCCGCTCGTCGAACAGCTCGCGAGTGGCGCGGATGATGTCCCGCTCCCGGTCGCGGCGGCGCTCCGCCGTGGTCCGGCGGCGTCCGATCGCGAGTAGCGCGGAGCTCATGGATCGATCTTAGCCACAGTGGTACCCGTTGGTGCAAACGACGGTTACACTCGTCGGTAACATTGCCCTCGTGCTCGATGCCGATCGTGTGGCTGTTGTGGTTGGAGGATGTTGATGAGTGACCCTGTTGTCTCCGCCGACGTGATGGCGCTGGCCGGCGAACTCGGCGCCGAGCGCTCGAAGCCGGGCTGGAGCCACTTCTCGCTCGCTTTGAACAGCGAGCAGCAGGAGATCCGCGACTGGGCCCACACCTTCGCCGCCGACGTGATCCGCCCGGCCGCCGCCGAGTGGGACGAGCGCGAGGAGACGCCCTGGCCGGTCATCCAGGAGGCCGCGAAGGTCGGTCTGTATGGGCTGGACATGAATGTGAACTTGTTCGTGGACCCGACTGGGCTGCTGATGCCGTTGGTCCACGAGGAGCTGTTCTGGGGTGACGCCGGGATCGGGATGTCGCTGAAGGGGACCGGGCTGGCGTCGTCCGCGATCTTCTCCAACGGCACGCCTGAGCAGTGGAGCCAATGGATGGGCCGCTGCTACGGAACTCCGGACGACGTTCGCGTCGCGGCCTTTTGCTCTTCGGAGCCTGGGGCTGGTTCGGATGTGTCCGCGATTCGTACGCGGGCGACGTACGACGCTCGTACTGACGAGTGGGTAATCAACGGGCAGAAGGCCTGGGCGACGAACGGCGGGATCGCCGACATCCACGTGGTGGTGGCGACCGTTGACCCGTCGCTGGGGACGAAGGGGCAGGCGGCGTTCGTCGTACCGAAGTCTGAGGTTCGTGGTCTTGAGCAGGGGACCAAGCTGCGGAAGCACGGGCTGCGGGCGTCGCACACCGCGGATGTCTTCTTCGACAACGTCCGCATCCCTGCTGCGAATGTTTTGGGCGGCAAGGAGAAGTTGGACGAGCGGCTGGCTCGCGCACGCTCGGGGGAGAGCCGGAACCGGAACGCATCGATGGCCACCTTCGAGATGACCCGCCACATCGTCGGCGCCCAGGCGATCGGCATCGCGCGGGCCGCTTATGAGGTGGCGCTGGAGTACGCCAAGACCCGCGAACAATTCGGCCGCCCGATCATCGACAACCAGGGCATCGCCTTCAAACTCGCCGACATGGCCCTCGAAATCGACGCCGCCCGCCTACTCGTGTGGCGCGCCGCCAACATGTCCGCAGCCCTGATGCGCGGCGAAACCCCCGACTACCGCCACGGCGAAGGCTCCATGGCAAAGCTGAAGGCCGGCGAGGTGGCCGTTCGCGTCACCGAAGAAGCCATCCAAATCCTCGGCGGCAACGGCTACACCCGCGAATACCCAGTCGAACGCATGCACCGAGACGCCAAGATCTACACCATCTTCGAAGGCACCAGCGAAATCCAACGCCTGGTAATTGCCCGAGCCATCTCCGGCATGCGCATCAGGTAGGAGTTTGTGCTCGCCATTGGCTGCGGCCAGTTGGGGGAGTGGTTCTTCGTTATCTTCGGGTCGGGCGTTACGTCGGTTGGCGGCTTATCGGGCGCGGCCCGTGGGCTGGGTGATCGGAACGCTCAGGTCCACGGTCTGTCCGGTGTTGATCGAGTCCTCGATCGCGCAGATGATCTCCGTGACCAGTACGCCGTGGTCGATGCCCGGCCCGAGTTCGCCGCCGTCGACGAGTCCCGCCGCGAAGTCCTGAACCATCCATACGGCAGGGCCGACCTGTGATCGCCCGATCCGACCGGAGACCGGCCACGCTGACCGGTACTTGTCGCTCACCACGGTGAGGCCCTGATGCGACAGATCCGCGGTCACGGACCCCTCGGTGCCGATCACCTGGAACCGGAAGTCGACGATGCCGTCACCGGCATCCGGCAGCGTCCACGCCGATGAGAACGTCGCAGTCGATCCGTCGTCAAAGGTGACCAGGGCATGCACCACGTCCCAGGTGTCGATGCCGCGCTTGGCGAGGACACCACGAGATCCCACCGCGCTCACCGATACGGGCTTCCTGCCGGTGAGCCACAGTACGAGGTCGAGGGTGTGCGGCATGAGAAACCAGGCCGGCGACGACTGAGCCGCCCACGACAGCATGGTGGTCGGCACGAAGAAGGAGTTGCTCAGGGTGGCTGATGCCGTGATCGGCTCGCCAAGGCTCCCGGACGCGATCGCCGCTTTGGCTTGCACCACGTGCGGGTTCCAACGGTTCTCGAAGCCGACGAGGCATCGAACGCCCGAGCGGTGAACCGCCGCGGCGATGGCAAGGGCGTCGTCCAGGTTGGTGGCGACCGGCTTCTCGATCAGCAGATGCTTACCGGCCTCGGCCACGTCGACGGCAATCTGGCGATGGGCGAAGTCAGGGGTCGCCACGATCACAGCGTCCGGATCGAATGCCTCGAGCAACTCGGGGTGCGACGCGACGAGAGGTAGACCCGTGGCGCCCCTCGCCTCCTCGGCCACCTTGGCCGAGGGCTCCGCGAGGCCGACGACGGTGACGTCCGGCTGGCCCTGGAGAGCCTCGGCGAACAGCCTCCCGCGCAGTCCGGCGCCAACGATGCCTATCGTTACCATGAAAGACCCTTCAGGAACGCAGTAGTGATGAGGAAGCCGGCTCAGAACAAGGTGAAGCCCCCGTCGACCTTGACAATCGAGCCGGTCATGAAGCTGGACGCCTCGCTCGCCAGGAAGATTGCCACCGGCCCCAGCTCTGGCGGCAGCCCATAGCGCTTCATGGCAGCGGGATCGACGCACCACTGTTTGAACTCCGGCTGGTCGACTGGCGACATCTCGGTGAGGAAGTATCCCGGCGCCATCGCGTTCACGCGGATCCCGTACGGCGCCCACTCCGCCGCCAACGCCTTGGTCAATTGATGGACGGCGGCCTTGGACGACAGGTACGACGCCTGCCAGCGCGGCTGGTTGACGATCTCGGCCGACATGGAGCCGACGTTGACGATCGTGCCTCCACCCCGCTCCGCCATCCGGCGTCCGACCGCACGACTGCAGTACCAGACCCCGTCGACATTGGTGGAGAACACGTCATGCCATGCGGAATCGGGCGTCTCGAAGGCCCGACCGGCGACGCCGATGCCGGCGTTGTTGAGCAACACATCGATCTCGCCGAACTCGGTGCTCACCTGCTCGACCGCACGTTCGACGTCCTCGACATCGGACACCTCGAGCTGTACGCCGTACGCGCGAATGCCGAGCTCGCTCAGCTCCTTGGCGGCGGCATCGGCCGATGCGAGCGTTCGCGCTGTGACCGCTACCGCCGCACCGGCATCGCCGAGCGCTTCGGCCATCGCGCGTCCAAGGCCCCGGCTGCCGCCGGTGACGAGAGCGACCTTGCCCTCGAGGGAGAACTTCTGCAGGGCGTTCATGGTGTCCTTTCTGTGGGACGACAGCTCGCGGGATCTACCAACGAAGGGCCGGGTCGGGGTACGTAATAGGCAGGGCGGGGTGCATCAACTCGCCGTGTGCGCAGCCCTGGGCACGTCAATTCCCAGACCTTGTCGTCGAGCTGCATGCTGAGATCATCCAGGACCGAGCAACGACATTGAAGTCTCTTTCGTTCTTCTCCCAGCTGCTTCTCGAGGTCTGACTTGCGAGTTTCGAGACCGTTGAGAGACGTCCGCAGTTCTTCAAGTTCGAGCCAGAAGGAGAGCCGTCTCCGGGATGCGGATCAGGTAGTCCATCCCGCCGCCGGTCCGGCGGGTCCTGGTGGGACTTGCTCTTGGGGTCCGGTCGGGTGACAGTCGGATGCATGGTCAGGCTCGCGGCTGGGGTGGTCGCAACTGGTGCGCTGGTGATGCTGGCCGTGCGAGCAGACCTGGCGGCGCAGGTCGACGGCTGGCGGATGGCTGTGGACGTCGCTGTTGGTGTCGTCTTCATCGTCGCCGGGGCCTTGCCCATCGGGCCTTCTCGTCAGCGGGCAATGGTTGCCGCCGTAGGGGGTGCCTGGCTGCTCGGATCTGTCTTCGTGCAGACCCTCTCGCTCCATCAGGCGGTGCTCGCGGTGGCGTTGATGGCGTTTCCGACTGGCCAGATCCGCGGCCGATTCGCCTGGCTGGTGGCAGCTCTCGCCGGAGTAGTTGCTGTCGGTCTCGTCCCACAACCCGGGGTGGCTCTGCTCTTCGCTCTGGTCGCCGTATGCGCCGCGATGCGCCCGCCAAGTGCTCGTTGGTATCCGGTGACGGCAGCCGGCGCGGTGGCGGTGACGCTTGGCGTCAGCTGGTCGGTCGCTCGAGTCCAGGAATCGTTCGATCCGGCGCTCGCCCTCCTCGACTATGAAGTCGTCCTCGGACTGGTCGCTGTGACCTTTCCCGTCGCGTACTGGTCGGCGCTGCGAGTACGTCGACGGCTCGCTGACGCGGTGCTGGTTAGTCGACCGTTGACCGGACTCGACGGCTTCGCCTTGGTACTCGGGGAGGCGCTCGGCGATCCAAGCCTCACAGTCCACCGCTGGCCGGACCAAATGGGGCGGGCAGACCGGCAAGTGCTCACGGTGAACGAGGCCGGGCATCCGGTGGCTGTGATCGCGCATCAGTCGGCGGCGCTGGAGGATCCGCTCACAGCCCGGGCGGTCGAGACAGCCGTCAGGCTGGCGGTGACGAACATCCGGTTGCAGGACGAGCAGCTCTCCCGGCTGCGCGAGCTGGAGGCAGCACGAGCCCGGGTCGTTGCAGCCGCGGACCGCCAACGGGAGGAAGTGGCGGAGGAACTGGGGCAGAACGTGGCAGCCCTCTTGCGTGACGCCCAAGCTGAACTGGCCGAAGTGCAAGTCAGCGGGAGAGACACCGCCCTGGACATCGTGGCGGCAGAACTCGCTACGGCGATCGCAGAGATCGGCGACCTGGTGGCAGGCATTCCACCCGCCACGCTGGGGGAGGGGCGGCTGCACGATGCTCTTCAGATCCTCGCGGCACGAGCCCCGGCCGAGGTGGCGATCAGCTACAGCGACGACTCTGCCGGTGACGCAGACGCCGAGACCGCGTTGTTCTACGTCTGCTCAGAGGCATTGGCCAATGCGGCCAAGCACGCCGAGGCCGGCCGGATCACGATCGACGTACGCCGGTACGGCGATCTGCTGGAGGCCACCATCACCGACAATGGGCGCGGTGGAGCCGACGCTTCCGGGTCGGGGTTGACCGGCCTGTCCGACCGATTAGCCGTCCTCGACGGCAGGCTCCGGGTGGTCAGTCCACCCGGAGCCGGTACGACGGTGACTGCCACCGTCCCGTGTCGGCGCCGGCCGGCTAACCGATCTTCTGCCACGGCTCGATGATCATCTCGGCCCCCTTTGAGGCGGATGACTCACTGAAAACGAGAGTGTTGCCGTCGACCGCCCAGGTGAGCCGGACCGGCTGGTCCTTCCCCTTGGGCACGAGCCAGACCTGGTGACCGGAGCCGCGGAGATCTCCACTGGCGAGCGCAGCGTCGGTGATGGTGCCACCGCAGTCGTCGTTTGACTCGCCGATAGGCCGGCACCGGACCTCGAACGTTCCGTTCCGAACAGTCATGGTCCAGGTCCCCGAATTTCCGTCGCCGTTGTCCAGACCTGCGGCCAGGACGTCCTGGACGGTGAGTTCCACCCGGTAGACGCCGTTCGGAAGCGCGGAGACCTGCTGAGGGATCTTGGTAACAGGAGCTTCCTTACCCGTCTGCCGGCAGGCCTCCGGCACGTTCGGGACGTCAGCCAGGGGATTGGCCGTCGCGATGGCCTGGATGTCCTTCAGCATCGGCCCGGTCTTCGGATCGGCCGCAAGCCGGTCGAGTACAGGCTGCAGTTTCCTGCGCAGGCCCGCGACCTCGCCTGGTGCAGCGCTGATGAAACGGACACCGCTGCTACACATGTCGCCGGCGATGGTCGACTCCTCGTAGGTGGCGTCGACAGAGGTCTTCGTCGCCCGCTCCGCCGCATCCCGGATCCAGCTTCTTTGCTGGTCGGTCAGGGCCTCGAACCGTTGCCGGCTGAAGCTCAGGACGAAGACCTTCGGCCAGAGCACGACATTGGCGGTGACCTGGGGGGCGGCAGCGGTGTCGGTTTTGGCGTACTGCGGGACGTCGAACTCGGCGCCACGGAGACGACCGGCGTAGATCTCGGCGCCCCAGTCCAGCCCGAAGTTCACCGGCGTACCGCCCAACGCCCGGACGGCCTCCTCCTGCACGGGCGAGTTGTAGGTCCGGAACCGCGCACCCGTCCAGTCAGCCGGTCCGAGCAGCGGCTTCTTCGCGGCGAACGGCCGGCGGAGCGGTCCGACCGCCAGTCCGAGGCCGACGACACCGGTGCTGTCCAAGGTGGCGAGCAGGGACTTGGCGACCGGTGCGGTCGCCAACTGCTTCTCCGCGGCATAACTGGTGATGGTCATCGGTGCCTCGACGGCCCTGAGGCTGGTGATACCGGCCCCCGCGAAGGCCCGCGTCGATGGCCAGCCACCGTCGATCTCGCCGGCCGCGATCGCCTTCACGATGGCGGATTCGGCCTTTGCGTCGCCATTGCCGTAGTTGGTCTTGATCTCGACCTTCAGCCGGCCGCCGGACACCGTGCGGAGGTTGTCGACAAAGGCTTGCGGACCGAACGACTGACCGTTGTTGTTCACGTCGTCGATGGTGGCCAGCGTCAGTACGGCGCTGTCCCCACCGGCCTTGTCGACTGGCTTCGCGCCATTACAGCCAAGCGGTGCCATCAGCATGATGGCGACGAGGCCGTAGCTGAGGCCGCGTTTGCGCAGTACGTTCATGGGTTCCCCCTCGACGTCCAGAGAATCGGACGCTGAGCTGCATCCGGTACTCCGGACGTTAGGAGCGGCGGCCTCGTCTGCCGACCGTGCTGGCACGGAGATCGAATGTGGCTACCACTGCACCCAACTGTGACTTCACAAGCGCACAATGGGAAGCGTGACCATGATGGCGGGGGCGGGTCCGGTGGTAGCGGCACGCAGTGCGGGCATGGTTGTGTCCGCGACGGTGCTGGCGGCCGCGGTCGTGGTGGTCTGCGTCCTGCCGTTCGCGCTCGACGACCCGAACTCACCTCAGGTCCAGCGGCTGCCGGCCTGGTATGTCCTGGTCGTCGCTGTGGCCGCCACGATCTCCGTCGCCGGGGCCTGGGCGGCACGCTCGCACAGCGGCCCCGCCTCAGCAGCGCTCGCGCTGGCCGGCGTTGCGGCCGTCCTGCCGCTGTGGGCCCCGCAAGAGTGGCTGCCGGACTCGTTGCGCGCCGCTACTCTCGCGACGACACCGTTGGTCGTGGCGGCGATCGCAGCCACGGCTCTGCTCTGGCCCGCCAGAGCAGAGCCACGAGCGAACCGGCTCGTGACGGTCATCGCCGGGATCGCCGTCGTTGCCGCCGGCCTTCATGTGCTGGCCTACGACCCCTTCGCGGATCCGGGCTGCACCCAGATCTGTGCCGACCTCGCCCCAGCTCTCGGCGGGCTGGTCGGGACACGCGCCCTGACGGCGATCACCGCGGCGGCGATCGTCACTATCGCTGTGATCGGGGGACTGGCTGTCGCAGCGACTCCGAGGACCCGAATATCCCGGCTGGTGAGCGTCGCGGCGGTCGCTGCGCTGGCTGCGCTCGGAGGGCTGAGCGCCATCCGGTGGCTGACCTTCGGGAGCACCGAGCCTTCCACCGCCAGACTCCCATTGGAGCCGCTTGCCGTCGCTGTCGTCGGGGCGTCGGTGTGCTTGCTGCATCTTCGTGTTCTTCGGACCCGCGCCGCGGTCGACAGGCTGGTGACCGGTCTGTCGCCGGAGTCCGTACTGCGCGGACCCGTGGTCGATGTTCAGTTCGCAGTCCCGGGCGAAGACCGGTGGCTCGACGCGTCCGGCGCTGCTGTCGTGGACCTACCCGAACCGGCCGGAGCTGTCGTCCTGACGGACGGCTCGGAGCCGACCGTCCGGCTCGTCATCGCTCGCAGCGTGGACCCGGCGGAGATACTGGCGGTCCTGTCCCCGGTCACCCGGTTGGCCCTTCGCAACGCACAGTTGTCGACGGTCGCTCTCGCGCGGCTTGCGGAGGTGCGAGCCTCGCAGCGCCGGGTCGTCGCCGCATCGGACGGCGAGCGCCGCCGGATCGAGCGAGATCTGCACGACGGCGCGCAGCAGCGGCTGGTCGGCGTAGGTCTCCAGTTGCGGATCGCCCGGGCCGAGGCCGACCAGGAGGCGCGCATCAGGATCGAGAGGGTGGAGAACAAGGTCGGCGATGCTCTCAGCCAGTTGCGTCGGCTGGCGCACGGAGTCTTTCCCGCCATGCTCGCCGCGGAGGGTCTGGAGCAGGCGCTCGTCGAGCTCGTGGCGGCATCCGACGTACCGGCGGACCTCACGATGCACTTCACTGACGCTTTGGCTCCGGAGGTGGCGATGGCTGCCTATGCGACCGTCGCTGCCGCGGTCGACAGCGTCGTACCGCCCTCTGCCGCCACGCGCTGCCGGATTGAGGTCCGCCAGGTCGCGGAGTCGCTGATCGTCAAGGTGGAGACGGAGTCGGCGACCATCCGGACACCGGATCTCACGGCGATCGGCGATCGGGTCGGTGCCGTCGGCGGACAGCTCACCTGGTCGGATCCCGAGGCCGGCCGGTACGTCCTGACGGCGGTGATCCCATGCGAGTCGTGATCGCGGACGACGTCATGCTGATCCGTTCGGGCATCGCGCGGCTGCTCGGTGATACTGGCATCGAGGTCATCGGTGAGGCCGCTGACGCCGACGAACTGTTGCGCTTGGTCGCACTCGGCAAGCCGGACGCCGCCATCGTCGATATCCGGATGCCGCCGACCCACACCGACGAAGGGTTGGTCGCGGCTCGTCAGATCCGCGAGCGATACCCCGACACGGCAGTGGTCGTGCTGAGCCAGTACGTCGAGAGCCGGTATGCGCAGCGGCTGCTCGCGGATCAGCCCGGCGGTGTCGGCTATCTGCTCAAGGAACGCGTGTCCGACATCGCCGTACTGGTAGACGCACTCCGGCGGGTCGCCGACGGCGAATGCGTCCTCGACCCAACCATCGTCGCGCGACTGATGCGGCGAAGGCGTCCGGACTCACCCCTGACTCAGCTCACGAGCCGGGAGCGAGACATTCTGGCGCTGATGGCGGAGGGACGGTCCAACTCGGCCATCGCCGGCGAACTCCACATCAGCGAGCGCACCGTCGAGGCGGCCTGCGCGCACCTGTTCCGCAAGCTCCAACTGGAGCCGTCAGCCGACGTAAACCGCCGAGTCCTCGCCGTACTCACCGCCCTCCGCGGCTGAGGGTTGACAAGCGCGACGCGGGTCGGGGAGATTGGCGGGACGGCGCCGACCGGTCGCCGAGCTGTGGGACATCCGCCCCAGTCGGGGTTCCATTGGCGAAGGGGAGTTGCCCTCTCGGTCATGGATGTCAGCAGGCCATCTCTCAACACCGCGTCGCTGGGGGACGAGGGTGTGATGAGGAGGCTTGTCGTGACCAGGGACAGCAACTTCAAGAAGGTTGTACGGCGTCACGCTGCGGAGACGGGGCAGCGCTATACCGAGGCGCTGACCGATCTCGAGGGTCTCAGTACTCGAATGCACCATGAGCCGGTTGCTGAGCGACTGCTCGCCCACCTGAGGGATCGCTACGGCATCGACGCAGTCGCGGCGACGAAGGTCAGTGTGCATAAGACCTACGTGTTCCGCATCGACAGGAATGACGGCGAGCCGTGGATCGCGCGTGCGTTTCCTCCCGCGCGTCCGAGGACCGGCGTTGAAGGGGACGCCGCGATCCTGCGATTCCTGGAGCGGCACGACTTCCCCGCGGAGCGTCTTGCGGTCGACGACGCGGTGTCTGACTTCGACGGAAGCGCGGTCCTCGTGAGTCAGTTCGTCGAAGGAGTCCAACTTCCCAGTGGTGCCGAGAAGTTCGCCATCATGGGTGACCTGCTCGGACGGCTGCACGCGTTGCCACTCGACGAGTCCGTCGGCCGGCCCGGTGGGGCGAGTGGCGAGGACCCCAGCCGTCAAGGGACCCCGCGTCAGGACCTGCTGGCCGCCCTGTCGTTTCTCGACGCGGTGGACACGAAGGTCGGTACGGCCGATCGCGAGCGATTCGAGCAGCTCCGGGACCAGGTGCGCTCGGCCGATGATGGTGACGGCCTTCCCGAGGGCTTGCTCCACGGCAACCTCCTGCACGCCCCCGATCATGTGGTCGTCGGCGAGCGAGGACCAGTGGCGATCAACTGGAAGGCGTCTGGACGCGGACCGCGCCTCGCCGACTTCGCGTACTTGATCTGGGGCACCGGGCACTGGTCTCCTTCGAGACTCGCCAACGAAGAGTGCATCGACGCGGCCGTGAACGCCTACCGCCGGCACGTCGAGCTGACCGACGACGAACTCGACCGACTCGAAGCGGTGATGTACATCCGACCGCTGTACCTCGTTTGCTTCGGCTACCGGCGTGCAATCGCCAACGGCGTGACGTTCGACGAGTGGGCCTTCATCGAACCACCGGAGTACTTCAGTTCCACTGCAGCCGCGACCAGAGCCGCGTTCCGCAGATAGACAGCGTCCGCGGCATGAAGGTTCTCGGCGCGTCTGAGCACAACCTGCTTGATGTCGACGTCACGTTCGGACCCGGTGTAACCGCCGTCGTCGGTGTGTCCGGCTCGGGGAAGTCGTCGCTGGCGTTCGACGTCGTCTACACCGAGGCACGGCGCCGGTTGACCGAGTCGTTCGCCCTCGGACGTCGAGGGGCACGCGTTCCGGCCGCGCAGGTGCGCGGAATCGAGGGCTTGGGGCCCGCGGTCGCAATTGCCCAGAACGTGCTGAACGTCAACCCGTCGTCGACTGTGGCGACGTCGGTTGGTTTGCACCCGTTCCTGCGCATTCTGTACGCGCGATTCGCGGACGTCACCTGCCCGCGGTGCGAGGTGGCGGTTCGGTCGGTGTCGCGCGAAGAGCGGCTCGCGATCGCCTTGGACATGCTCGCGACCACGGGCAGCCTCGCGGTGGAGGTCGCGGTGGCGCGCGGGCTTCGCCGGAGCCACGCGCGTCTCCTCGCCGGCCTGCGTGGTCGCTTCGACGCGGTCACGATCGACGGCTGTCCGTGGGCCGCAACCAAGTCGAGCCGCGTGCCGAGGCTTGACCCGGCGGTTCCGCACGATGTCGTCGTACGCGTCGCCACGCTCCAAGCGGGAGCGTCCGCGGCGGAGGTTCGCGCCGCCCTCGAGCGTGCCGACGCGTTGGGCTCGCCCGAGGTTCGTCTCGACGGTGCGCCGGTGCTGCGGACGCCAATCTGCCCGAGCTGCTCGGAGTGGGTCCGGCCGCTGGAGCCGATGGCATTTCGTGACCCGGCGGTGGACACGTCATCACATCGCATCGCCGGCATGACCTTGCCCGAGTTGCTGGCTCGCCCGCTGAGCGAGGTCCTCGAGTTCGTCGAGCAACTTCCGGTCGGCCTGCGTGCGGCGCGAATTCAGGATGAGCTCTTGCGGCGACTGCGGCCGATGGTCGCGTTGGGGCTCGGTCATCTCGCACTCGACCGGTCGATGCCGACGCTGTCGCGTGGAGAGGCGCAACGGACCCGGCTCGCGGTCGTTCTCGGAGGCAGGCTCGAAGATCTGCTGCACGTCCTCGATGAGCCGACCATCGGGCTGCACCACACCGATCTCAAACCGTTGCTCGATGCAATGGCGTCGCTGCCAGGCCCTGTGCTGATGGTGGAGCACGACCGGGCCGCGATCGCCATGGCGGACGATGTCGTCGAGATCGGCCCTGCCGGAGGCCGCGGTGGTGGCGAACTCGTCTTCCAGGGGACGCCCGCCGAACTGTGGCGCGCCGACACCGCATCGGGCCGCGGCTTTTCGGCGCCGGCCCGGGTACGGCGCGCACCCCGTGCGATCGGTGATCAGCGGATCGGCATCAGCGGCGCCACCATGCGCAACCTTCGCGGAGTCGATTGCGAGATCCCGATCGGAGCGCTCACCGTCATCACGGGTCCGTCGGGAGCCGGCAAGACCACGCTCGCTCGCGACGTGTTGTTGGCGTCGATCCGAGCGCACGCGCCGATCGGCTGCGCGACGTACGAGGCGCCCGCCGTACGCGCGATCGCTGTCGACCAGAAGCCGCTGGGCAACAACCCGCGGTCGAATCCCGCGACGTACACAAAGGTCTTCGATCGCATCCGCGACGTGTTCGCGAACGAGACCGGGCGGTCCGCGTCGGAGTTCACGTTCAACCGAGCCGAAGGGGCTTGTCCCGAGTGCGAGGGGATGGGAGCGGTCGCCATCAGCCTCGGCGAGCTGGCGCCCATCTGGGTGCCGTGCGAGGACTGCGAGGGCCGCCGTTACCGGCCCGAGGTCCTCGAAGCGACCTGGAAAGGTCTGTCGATCGCTGATGTGTTGGAGTTGAGCGTTGACGAGGCCAGCGCGCTGTTCGTCGAGCACCAGGCGGTGACGCACATCCTCGAAACCCTGCAGGAGGTTGGGCTCGGCTATGTCACGCTCGGGCAACCGTCGCCGAGCCTGTCAGGCGGTGAAGCACAACGGGTTCGCCTCGCCCGCGAGGTGACCAAGGCCAAGACGGGCGACCTTGTGCTGCTCGACGAGCCCACTACGGGGCTTCATCCCGCTGACCTCAACCGGCTGCTCACTGTGCTCGACAAGCTGACGGCCAATGGCTGCACTGTGGTCGTCGTCGAACACCACGCCGACGTGATCGCCTCCGCCGACTGGCGCATCGATCTCGGCCCGGGCGGTGGCCCTGATGGCGGACGCCTTCAGCACTGCGGCCCGCCCGTTGCCGAGAAACGACCAAGGGTGACGCCCCGCGCCAAGCCGCGGGCCGGCCGGCGCTCTAGCGACGTCATCCGAGTGCGGGGCGCCCGCGCCAACAACCTGCAGGGCATCGACGTCGAGTTCGCCAAGGGCCGATTCACGGTCGTGACCGGCGTCTCGGGTTCGGGCAAGTCGTCGTTGGTCGGCGACGTTGTCGCGGCGGAGGCCAATCGGCGGCTGCTCGAGTGCCTGTCGGTGTACGAGCGCCAGTCGGTGCGTGAAGGACCGGAAGCCCCAGTCGACTCGCTCACCGGGCTGGGCCCGACGATAAGCATCGACGCTTCCGGTACGACGTTCCCGCCGGGTGGGCCTGGACGCTGGGATGCCGCCCGTACGACCGTCGGCGGGTCCAGCGATCTCGACCGCCTCATCTCGCTCGTCCTTGCACGCGGCGGTGTGCGCTCATGCCTCGCGTGCGGTGGGGAGAACGTTCGCCGGTCGTCACCGACGCCGGAAGCAGCGTGCGTATGCGACGACTGTGCGACGAGCGCAGTACCGATCGAGCCGCGTCACCTCATGGGGTCGCCCGTGGCCGTCTGTCCGCAGTGCCTGGGACTCGGCGTTGAGCGGGAGTTCGACTTCAGCGTGATCTTGCGGCCCGACGTACCGCTCGATCGCTGCTTCGTCGGAAGTCTGGCGTGGTTCTGTCCTGAAGGAACCGGCAGCAACGAGGTGTTGCAAGCCCTTGCGGAGCGGTACGAGTTCGACCCGAGCACCACGCCGTGGTCGGAGCTGAGTGACGAAGTGCGTCATGCGGTCTTGTACGGCGACTCGTCCTGGGTCGGGCTCAATCATTGGGCCCAGCTCGACGTGGGCGGCACGGAGACCACGGTGTTCCCGTGTCGGGAGTGCAGCGGCAAACGGCTGCGTGCGCCGTACTTGACGATTCGTCTCGAGGGGCGCGATCGCAGCGAGTTGTTCTCGGCGTCGTTCGCCGAGCTCGAAGACGTACTCGCGGCCATGGACGACCCAGACGACAAGCACGCGGCGCACGCTCGCGCAGTTGCGTTGCATCGCCTCGGATTCCTGCGCTCTGTCGGGCTCGACTACCTTCATCTGAACCGTGCGACCTGGACGTTGTCCGCGGGGGAGGCGCAGCGGATCAAGCTGGCCTCGGCGCTGGGCGGCGGACTCGTCGGCATGACCGTCCTGCTCGACGAACCGTCCCGCGGCCTGCATCCCTCAGAAGTACGCGCGCTCGCCCGCACGCTGGCCGAGTTGCGTGACGCCGGCAACACCGTCATCGCCGTCGAACATGACGCCACACTCATTCGTGCCGCCGACGACGTCATCGAGATCGGCCCCGGGCCCGGACGAGCCGGCGGCCGGCTCGTCGACCTCGACAGCGTCGAGTCGGTCACCCGAGCAGTGCGCGACGGACGCAACTCGATCCCTCGCCGCAACCGCCGCGAGCCAGCAGGGTGGATGCGGGTCACCGGCGCGCGGGAGAACAACCTGCGCGGCCTCGACCTGGGCATCCCGCTCGGAGTGCACGTCGGCGTGTGTGGCGTGTCGGGCTCGGGCAAGTCTTCGCTCGCCGTCGACACGATCGCCCTGGGCCTGACGCGACCAAAGACCGACATCCCGGGCCACGGTGTGGTCCGCGTTGAGCCCGGCGTTCACGACGCCATCTCCGGCGCGCCCGCTCGCACTGTCGTAGTCGACCAATCGCGTGCCGAGATCACCTCACCCGGCATGTTCCTCGGGCTGATTCACGGCGTCCGGCAGGCGTTCGCCGCGAGCGAGCTGGCGACCGAGCAGGGCATCACGATGAAGGACCTCGCCTACCGCTGCGACGCCTGCCGCGGCAAAGGGACCTGGCAAGAGGACTTGTCGTTCCTCCCTTCGGTGACGCAGACCTGCGAGGCGTGCGGCGGCTCGGGCTATCGCCGCGAGGTCGCCGCGCTTGCCGAGCGGGGCCGCAGCCTCGCCGATATCGAGGCCCTCACCATCGGAGAACTCGTCGAGGAGTGGGGCGATATCGACCGGGTGCGCCGTGTTGGCGACGCAGCCATCGCGCTCGGCCTCGGGTACCTGATCGTCCGCCAGCCCGGTTGGAGTCTCTCGGGAGGCGAAGCCCAGCGGCTCAAGCTCGCCAAGGAACTCGCTCGGTCCACGAAGGCCGGCACTCTTTACGTACTCGATGAGCCCACCGTCGGTTTGCAGGTCACCGACGTCGGCGTACTCGCGCGCTCCATCGACACGATCGTCGACGCCGGCAACACCGTGCTCGTCGTCGAGCACGACCCGATGTTGCTCGCTACCTGTGACTGGCTCATCGAACTCGGTCCCGGTGCAGGACCCCATGGCGGCGCGACCGTCTTCGAAGGCCCACCCGAAGAACTCGCCAAGGCCGACACTGCCACCGCGCCCTTCATACGCGAGGTCCTCACATGAACACTCTGCTACTCGGAGACCCGTCGCCGTCGCTGCAATGGCGCGCGGCCGTCGAGCTCGAGGGAATCGCGCACGACGATGACGACGTGCAGGCGTCGTGCGCCGAGATCCGCGAGAGTGCTGCAATTCGGTCGCTCCTCGCGCGGCTTGAAGCCGCGCGCAACCGTCCTACAGCTGCCGGCTACCTGCTGTGCCAGCTCGCATACCTCGGCTATAGGGGCCCCGAGCTGTCCATGGCAGTCGAGGCCATGTTCGCCCACCAACAATCGGATGGCTCGTGGCCCGCCCAGGCTCCCTCACCGAGCCAGTCCCGTCCAGAACCCGCAGTGGTATGGCTCGATGACGACAGCGACCAGCCCGCACGGAAAGGGCAGCCGTTAGCCGACGGTCCGCGATTCGTAACCATGCAGACCGTCGTACCGTTGCGGGGTATCGCCGCTGCGGGCTTTGCCGCCGACCCTGGTGCGGAACGCGCGTACGAGTGGCTCCTCCGCGAACGCCTGCCGGACGGCTCCTGGCCGGCGGGACCTAAAGCCGATCTCGGTGGTCCCGGACGCCCGTCGCCGCCGGAGAAGGACTACAGGCGACTCCCACGAGGCGCTGGATGCCGCTCGGCGACGACCGGTGTGGTCGCCTGCTTCGCGCTGCACCCCGAACGGAGACGATCGGACGCCGCCCGTATCGGCGTCGACCATCTCCTCGCCCGCGAGACGCGAGACGAATCGACCCTCGGCTGGGAAGTCTCCCGCCTGGTCGGGCTCGAACGGGCCATGGGACAGATCACCTTCTACGTCACCTTCGATCCCGCCTTCCTCCTCGATCTCGCCTCCCGATGCGGCGTCTCCGCCGCTGACCGCCGCGTACGCGACCTCGTCACCTGGCTCGAAACAGTTCGAGGCCCCTACGGTCTCTGGGAACACCACGCCCACCCGCAGCTCTCCCGATGGCTCACCTTCGACCTCGAATGCAGCCTCCGCCGACTGGCCGACGGCGACTGGATCGGCAACGAGGAGCCGGCCGGCTTCACCTCCAGCAAACGTGGCAATCGCCGCTACTGACCAGAACCCGCTGTGCCGTTAATCGATTGACGCTGGCGAACGCTTGCTGGTGTGCTGGCGGCAGTGCGCTGGATGGGCCGGCGCGGACCGGAAGGAGGGAAGCAGATGTCTGTTCTGTCCCGCAGCTTCGCTCTGAAAGGTTCTCTGGTTTGGCATTCGCACGTTCGTTCAGCTGTGAGCATTGTGGCGTAGAGGTTTCACTCGACGCCCCTGGAACCACCCATCGCAACCATTGCCCGAGCTGCCTGTGGTCGCGGCATCTTGACCGCAACGTCCCGGGTGATCGCAAGGCCGACTGCACCGGCGGGATGGAACCAATCGCGGTCACGGTCCGCGGCGAGGGCCGTTGGGTCCTCATCCACCGCTGCACCAACTGCGGCCGCCTCCGTCTCAACAAGACCGCCGGTGACGACAACGTCCTGCTCCTGATGCGGCTGGCGGCCCTGCCGCTGACCATGCCGTTCATCCCGTTCGCCGCCGAACTCGAGACCGAGGGCAACGGCAACAGCTCGCATTCCACTCGCAAGCCGAGGGCGCGCAAGACAAAGGCCTAAGCGAGGCGAGACGGCGTGAAGCCGAGTCAGCGGTGGTCTGGGTCGGTTGTGAGGTCGGTGATGACGATGTCGATTCCGTCGGTGCCAAAGGGTGGATCGATCGGGCCGAGGAGGTCGGCGAAGACCCGGTAGGCGATGGTTCGGATCTGGTCGGCGAGGGCGTGGAGGTCCAGGCCGTACAAGGTCGCGACCTCGAGCACGGCGCCGGTGCAGGTGTCGCCGTCGCCGATCAGCTGGACCCGGTCCAGTTCGCAGCGCAGTTCGGCGACGGCCACGCGGAGTGCGCTGATCAACACCTGGTCGGTGATGAACAGCGTGGCGCCGTTGTCAGCTGCGGCGCGGATCGGACGCGACCGCCGGGTGATGGTCCGGAGCCGCTGCTTGATGGTGGCGGAGATGTCGATCCAGCCTGGTTCGGTCTGGGTGCGGGCCGCGTGTGCGGCACGACTCAGGACATCGTCCGTCATCGCCAGGCCTCCAACCGGTGTTGCAGCCCGACCCGAGCGCGGGAGAGCTGACCGCGAACCACGGTGGGGGTGGTGTTGAGCACGCTGGCGATCTCGGCGTAGCTCATCTGTTCGACCTCGCGGAGCAACCAGACGGCCCGCTGGAGCCAGGGCAATTCGGCCAAGGCCGCGCCGAGTGCGTCGAGCAGTCCGGCCTGGACGGCCTGCCCCGCCGGGTCTGTGCCGGGCGCGGGCAGGTCGGTGAGCGTGGTCTCCTCGACCGGCATGGCGCGTTTCTTACGGACCAGGTCGACGGCCTTGCGTCCGGTGATGGTGAACAGCCACGTCCGCAGCGGGGCGTCACCGCGGAAGTCGGGGAGGGCTTTCCAGGCCGCGACAAAGGCATCCTGCACCACCTCCTCAGCGTCTCCCTGGTCGTTGAGCATACGGCGGGCATAACGGAACATCGACGGTCCGTGCCGGTCGATGATCGCGGCGAAGGCCTCGATGTCGCCGAGCGCCGCAGCGCGCCGGAGCGTGGCATCACTCGAGCTTGCCCAGGTCTCTGCTTCGGGATGTCCAGCGCGCTGAGGGGTGGGGGTAACCCCGTTCACACAATGATTCAAACCGATTGCCGCGGGACGAGAAAGTTTCCGCGGGTCGCTGCGTGAGGTTCCGGCCGGTCGCCTCGTCCAACCCGACGAGAGACCAATCAGGAAAGACAGGAAGAAGGCCAGCCGATGACCGAGACCAGGGCGAGCGCGGACGCCGTGAAGACCTCCGGTGACAAGGCCGTTGCTGCCGGCGGCGGACCGTTGGGCAGCGAGCACGGCAAGACCACTATCGCTGACACCGTGGTGTCGAAGATTGCCGGCATCGCGACCCGCGAGGTGAACGGGGTGCACAATCTCGGCGGCGGTACGGCGCGTGCGGTGGGGATGCTGCGGGAACGGATCCCGGGATCGCGGACGAACATGTCCCAGGGGGTCGGGGTCGAGGTCGGAGAGACTCAGGCCGCGATCGATCTCGCGATTGTGGTGGAGTACGGCGTCAGCATCGCCGACCTCGCCCAGGGCATCCGGCGCAGCGTGATCGGCGCGGTCGAGCGGATGACCGGGCTGGAGGTCACCGAGGTGAATATCTCGGTCAACGACATCCACGTCGAGGGCGACGACGAAGGCGACACCGGTGAGGCCGAGGTCCGGGCGGAGCCCCGGGTCCAATGACCACTGCCGAGGCATCCGAGCTGTCCGAGCAGATCGCCGCCGCGGCCCTTTCGGTGGAGGGTGTCGCGGACCTGCACGGTGGGATGTTCGGCGAGATCGGGACCTACCTTCCCGGCGGCCGGGTCGCCGGCATCCGGATCTCCGGCGACCGGGTCGAGGTCCACGTCACGCTCTATTGGGAGTACGCCGTCCGCGCCACCGCCGACGCAGTCCGATCCGCGGTCGAACCGTTGGTCGACCAGCCGGTCTATGTGACGGTCGAAGACCTCGTACAGCGGCGGCCAGGGGAATTCGAGCGTGCGAGTGACCCGCCCATTGCCGGGTCGCCAGACTTGCGCCGGTCGGACGCTGGGCACCCCCGGAAGGAGAATTCATGAACACCTCTGTGATTGGCATGTTTGCCGGGCTGCTCGTCGCGGTCGCGGCAGCCGCCGGCGGGTTTATCGGCTTCCTGCTCGCCCTGGTCCTGGGTGCGACCGGTTTCGCCGTCGGCCTGTTCGCCGGCGGCGGATCGAGGCCCTTCGACGACTTGATGTCGCGCCGCGGGCGTGGCTGAGACGTTTCCTGACATGAGCACCTCGGCTTCGGCGGGTCCGCCGGCAGCACCAGACGACCTGATTCCAAGCCGGTCTGCCGGCGTGGCTGTTGACAGCGGCCGGCGGGGCCACCTGGAGATCAGTTCCCGGGCAGTCGAACGCATCGCCGAGGTTGCCGCTCGGCGGGAGGCTGCGGTGGTGCGACAGACGGCTACCTTCGGCCGCGGCCTACCACACGCCACCGCGAAGGTGGCAGGTCAACATGTCCGGCTGGACGTGGACGTCGTCGTGCGGTGGGGTCGGCCGCTGCCCGAGACAGCCGCTGCTGTCCGATCGCTGGTAGCAGAACACGTCTCCGAGCTCACCGGGCTTGTCGTCGATGCAGTGGCGGTTGACATCGTGGCCTTCGCGAGCGACCCGCATGCACCTGCGTTGACCGGCACGGAGACGAGGGAGTGAGATGAACAACGGACCTGCCAAGCGGCCGGTCGGCGCTGCCGCCGCCGCGCCGGTCGGGGTCTTGGCCGCCGTGGCCACCGTCGCACTCGGCGCGGTCGGTGTCCGTGACAGTCTGCAGGCCGCCGGCGTGGTGAGCGGACCATCGTGGACCGGATGGCTGGCCGGCAAAGTCGAGCCCGTCCAACCGGGTGACTGGATGATCCCGGCCGGCGTCATCGCGGTCGTTGCCGGGCTGTGGTTCCTGGTCGCAGCATTGAGACCGCGCCGCGTCACCCACGTCGCTGTCGGGCAGGACGGCGTCTGGATCCGCCGCCGCGACATCGCGCGTCTTGCCGCCGAATCTGCGGAGGCGGTGGACTCCGTCATCTCGGCCACGGCCAAGTCCCGGCGGAGGACGGTGCGGATCACGGTCCGGGCCACTGGCGACACCGACCGGGTCGCCACGGATCTGGATACCACCATCGGTCAACGGCTCGCCGTGTTGTCGCCACCACCGCGGATCCGCAGGCGGGTCGTCGAGGAGCACTGAGATGGGACGTGGAGTGATCGTCGCGGACCGGGTGGCCGCGTTCGTGGTGGGCGTCGGGCTCATCGCGGCTGGTGCCGGCGCCCTCGCATGGCGGTACGACCTCATCCCCGACGCACCGGCGCGGCTGCGGTTCAGCTGGCTACCCGACGCCACCCAGACCGAGTGGTGGCCCTGGGCAACAGGCGCTGCCGGGGTGCTCCTGGTGCTGATCGGGCTGACCTGGCTGATCAGGCACTTCCGCAGCCGCGGTGTCGGCCGGCTGCAGCTGCTGGGCAGCGACCACACCGGGCGGCTCACCGCCGACGCGAACGCCGCCGCCACCGCGGCCGGACACACCCTCACTCGGACCGCTGGCGTGCGCAGCTCGACCGGACGGGTGGTCGCAGACCGGGGCCAGCTCGTCGCCGAACTGAACCTCACGATCGAACCGACCGCCGACCTTGGCACGGTCCAAGCCGCAGCCGAACAGGCCAGCCACGAGCTGCACCGCATCGTCGGACGCGACGACCTGCACCACCGCGTCCAGCTCCACGTTGCCCGGCATGAGGAAACCTCAGCCCGCGTGCGCTAGAGCCACCCGACAGGTCATGGTCACGAGGGCCGGGCGGCGTCGTCGGAGTGACCAGCTTGGTTTGGAACTCGCGCTGACAACGGGCGGAGCCGGGATGCGCTGACCCAGACGAGCCTCCCGTAGTGGTCGATGAGCACCTGATGCCCACGGCGGCCATAGCGAGTGGCGTGGGCGGTCGCGCTCAGCCAGTGGCCACCGATGAAGACCTGGACCTCCTTCGGCAAGGCCCTAGGCGTGGCTTCCAACTGTGCATCTGGCTGCTCGTCGTCGTACACGGCAATCGCCGCCTCTCACCTGCCAAGTTCCCTCCCGGCCGACGGGCAATCATGATCCCGACAGGGCTTGACGGCGGAGCTTGCGGAGGTGGTGGAGGGTTTCGCCGGTGAAGAGGGCCAGGGCGGCCCAGATGAGGGCGAAGCCGGTGAGGCGGGCGGGTGGCATGGGCTCGTTGAAGGCGAAGACGCCGAGGAGGAACTGGATCGACGGGGTGAGGTACTGCAGCAGGCCGAGGTAGGTGAGGGGGATCCGCGTGGCCGCGCCGGCGAAGAAGAGGAGTGGAACTGCTGTGAGCGGGCCGGCGGCGATCAGGAGCAGCGTCGTTGACAATCCGGCGTGTCCGAAGGCGGCGCGGCCCATGAGGTCCATCCAGACCAGATAGCCCAGTGCGAACGGCAGGATGACCGTCGCCTCGACGACGAGGCTTTCGACCGCCCCGGTCGCCGCCTTCTTCTTCAGTACGCCGTACGTCGCAAAGGTCAGCGCCAACCCGATCGCCACCCACGGCACCCGACCGTAGTCGAAGGTCAGCCAAGCAACCGCCGCGACGGCCAAGATGAGGGCGAGCCACTGCGGACGCCGTAGCCGCTCGCGGAACAGCACCACTCCGAGCGTGACCGTGACCAACGGGCTGATGAAGTACCCGAGCGACGTCTCGACCACTCGCGCGTGGTTGACGCCCCAGATGTACATGTACCAGTTGAACGCGATGACGACCGCGGCCACGGCGAGAAGCCGCAACGCTGCGGGCCGCTGCTTCAGTTCGCGCCACCAGCCGGCGCGGGGACGTACCCACAGCAGCAGTGCGCAGATGCCGAGCGCCCAGACGAACCGATGGGCGAGAGCCTCGACCGCGCCGACGTTGTCGAGTAGTCGCCAGTACAGGGGGAACAACCCCCAGATCCCGTAGGCGGAGGCGCCGAAGAGCAGGCCCGTGTTCAGGGGCGCGGGACCGTCGGCGTCGGTCACCGCGGCCTCTGGTGCTGAGGTTTGTACAGACATCGCGGTTTCTGCCTTCTCAGTAGGGATCTTGCAAACCAGCATGGATCGGCAGATTGATGACGTCTAATGCCAGTTCTTTGCTGAACACATTGATATCTTTGATCTATGCTCAACCTGGTCCATCTGAAGGTTCTGGCCGCGGTGGCGCGACACGAGTCCGTGACCGAGGCGGCAAGAGAGCTGCACTACTCGCAACCTTCGGTCAGTCATCACCTGTCCCGGTTGGAAGCAGCCACTGGCGTCAAGCTCGTTCAGCGGATCGGTCGTGGGATCCGCTTGACGCCGGAAGGGCGGCTGCTCGCCAACCGGGCGTCCGAGATCATCGGCCGCGTCGACTCGGCGACCAACGAGCTGGCGGCTCAAGTCGGGCTACAGACCGGGAGGGTTCGGCTGGCCGCCAACGCGTCGGTGCTGAGCACGATCGTGCCGAAGGCGGCAGCCCTGTCGGCGCAGGCCTACCCAGGACTCGAGCTGAGCCTGATCGACCGTCACCCGGTCGAAGCGCTGGAGATGCTGCGGCACGGCGAGATCGACGTCGCCCTCGTCTTCCGGTACGCCCACGCCCCGGTCGAGGACGACGGATTCCGCCTCGTCCATATCTGCGACGACCCGATCTACCTCATCAGCCGGCAACCCGACGACAGCATGGCGAACCATCGTGACTCCGCCTGGATCGGCGGTTGTGAGCGGTGCCAGGAAGAGCTGGTCAGTGTGTGCCGGCGAGAAGGCTTCACCCCACGCTTCGCCTCACTCAGCGACGACATGGTCGTCGTACAGTCTCTGGTCGCCGCAGGCATCGGCGTCACGACCCTGCCCGGCTTTGCGCTCCAGGCCCATCGCCGACCCGACATCCACGCCACCGAACTCACCAGCTACCACCGCCGGATCTACGCTGTCACGTACGGCGAGCCGCCAGACCCGCCCGCCACCACGGCATTGATCCAAGCCATCCGGGATTCAGTTTCAGCTCAGGAGAGCACTCGGTAGGTCACGTGGGTGACCAGGCTCGCTGCCCGCGCCTTCACCTGCTCGAGTTTCAGCGGCGGGACGCCCTCGAACAGCCGTGTGCCGGCGCCGAGGATGAGCGGCGAGATGTGCAGCCGCAGCTCGTCGATCAGGCCGGCGGTGAGGTACTGGTTGATGGTGGTCGCCCCGCCCATGATCGCGACGTTGCCGTCCCCGGCCGCCTCGCGCGCCTGAGCCAGTGCCGACTCGATCCCGTCGGTGATGAAGTGGTACGACGTACCACCGGCCATCGGCTGCGGATCGCGCGCGTGGTGGGTGAGCACGAAGACCGGGGCGTGGTACGGCGGCTCGTCGCCCCACCAGCCGTTCCAGTCCCGATCCCATTCACCGCGCACCGGGCCGAACATGTTGCGCCCCATGATGAAGGCCTTGGCGTCAAGGCCCTCGTCGATCTCGGCCTGGTTCTCGTCGGGAGTCTCGGAGTACCAGGCGTGCAGCTTGTCGCCCCAGCCGTCGCCACCGTCGTCGCCGAACGGGCGTTCCTCGGTCTGGTTGAGCCCAGCCGAGTACCCGTCGGCCGAGATCGTGAGACCGCTGAACACCTTGCCCTGATGTGTGGTCATGCTCCTCATCCCCTTCGCGGTAAGCCTTCTGTCAAGCAGCATGAACCGGACGCAGTATGACGTCTAATGCCAATTCTCTGCTGGTCACATCAACATCCTTGATCTGTCGTTGACTGACAGAAGTAGCTCAGCGACCATTGAGTCAATGAATGCTGAGTCTTTGGGACGCCGGGCGCGGGTGCACGCCGCGTTGGGGGATCCGGCGCGGTTGGCGATCGTGGACGCGCTCATCGTCGGGGATGCAGCGCCGGGGGAGTTGAGTGCGCTGCTGGAGATGCCCACCAACTTGGTCGCGCATCACTTGAAGGTTCTGCAGGACGCCGGCCTGGTGGTACGCGGGAGGTCTGAAGGCGACCAGCGCCGGACCTACGTGCACTTGGTTCCCGAGACGTTGGCGATGGCCGCGAGTCCTTCGTTGAGCGAGGTGCCGCGAGTGGTGTTTCTGTGTACGCACAACTCGGCGCGGTCGCAGCTGGCGGCGGCGATCTGGGCGCAGCGTAGTCGGGTGCCGGTGGCGTCGGCGGGGACACGGCCTGCGGAGCGCGCGCATCCGCGGGCGGTCAAAGTGGCGCGGCGCCGTGGGCTGGATCCGGCCAAGTGGCGCACCGCGCTGGTGAGTGACGTTGTGAAGCCTGATGACTTGGTGATCGCGGTCTGCGACATCGCATATGAACAACTGCCGTCCGAGGCCCGGCCGCGGGTGCATTGGTCGGTGCCGGATCCGGCCGCGACGGACACGGATGCGGCCTTCGAGGCTGCGTACGACGAGCTCGCAGGCCGGATCGATCGGTTGGCGCCATTGGTTTCCGCGGAGGAAGCGGCGAAATGACTCAAGTTACGCGGTACTACCGGGACGACCTGTCCATCGATCAGCAGCTTGCGTTGCGTACGGCGGCCAACCGGTTGCGGGAGCACTTCGCCGGCATTTACGGGCCGGACACGATCGAGTGGTTCCTGCATTCGAGTTATGACCAGTTCGCGACCCCCGGCTCCGTCCCGAACTCCTTGCCGTTGCTGGCTGAGCGGTTCGCTCGTCAGCGGCTGACCGCGCTCGCCAAGGTCGAGAGCCATCACAATGACAGTCGGCCTGTTGTGCTGTTCCTCTGCGTGCACAACGCCGGGCGCAGCCAGATGGCGCTCGGGTTCTTCGAGCGTCTGGCCGGCGATCGGGCGGTTGGCTGGTCCGGTGGTTCGGAACCGGATATCGAACTCAACGACGCCGCGGTGGCAGCGATGGGCGAGCGTGGCATCGACATCTCGACGGAGTATCCGAAGCCATGGACCGACGAGATCGTGCGTGCCGCGGATGTCGTGGTGACGATGGGCTGCGGTGACGCCTGCCCGATCTTTCCCGGCAAGCGGTACGAGAACTGGGACCTGGACGACCCGGCCGAGCTCGAGTTGGCCGAGATTCGCCCGATCCGGGACGAGATCGAGCACCGGGTTCGTCGGCTGCTCGGCGAGCTCGCCGTACCCGCTGCGAGGGGTCGGTGACGACCGTTCCCCGGTGGCGCCGGGCAGTTGCCGAAGGCATCGGAACTGGGTCGCTGGTCACCGTCGTCATCGGCTCGGGGATCGCCGCCGCGAAGTTGTCGCCTGACGATGTCGGACTCCAACTCCTGGAGAACGCGTTCGCGACGGCACTCGGTCTCGCCGTACTGATCCTGATGATCGGTCCGGTATCCGGCGCACACTTCAACCCGGTGGTGTCAGCCGTCGACTGGTGGCTCGGCCGCGGGCTGACTGCGCAGGACCTTGCTGCCTACGTCCCAGCGCAGATCGTCGGTGCGGTGCTGGGCGCCGTACTCGCGAATCTCATGTACGGCGAAGCCGCGGTGTCCTGGGCGACGACGGAACGCAGTGCCGGGCATCTGTGGCTTGGTGAGGTGGTCGCGACGGCCGGGTTGATCGTGCTGATCTTCGCGCTCGCTGCGTCCGGGCGGGCGGTGGTCGCGCCGGCCGCGGTCGGTGCGTACATCGGATCGGCGTACTGGTTCACCTCGTCGACGTCGTTCGCCAATCCGGCGGTCACGATCGGACGCGCGTTCAGCGACACCTTCGCCGGGATCGCCCCGGCCTCCGTGCCTGGCTTCGTCATCGCTCAGGTTGTCGGCGCTATTGCCGGAGTGGGTTTGCTGGCCTTGTTGTATCCCAGGGCTGGAGACGACGTCGTGACTACTGATAGCCCTGCGAGGACTGGAGCGTCCACATGAGCAAGCCAAGCGTTCTGTTCGTCTGCGTCCACAACGCCGGCCGGTCTCAGATGGCCGCGGGTTGGTTGCGGCAGCTGGCGGGCGACGCGGTCGAGGTCCGCTCGGCGGGATCGGAGCCGAAGGATCAGATCAACCCGGTCGCCGTGGAGGCGATGCGCGAGGTTGGTATCGACATCACGGGCGCGGTGCCGCAGCGGCTCGAGTACGAGACGGCTAAGAGTAGCGACGTGATCGTCACCATGGGCTGCGGCGATGCGTGCCCAGTGTTCCCGGGCAAGCGGTACGAGGATTGGGAGCTCACCGATCCAGCCGGACAGCCGATCGAGGTCGTCCGCCAGGTCCGCGACGAAATCCGCTCCCGGGTGGAGAAGCTGGTTGGCGAACTCCGCGAAGCCTGACAGTCGCGGTCAGGTGGTGGCCGGCGTCGGTACCGATAGCAGGGTCGAGAGCCAAGTCAGGCGCTCAGGGAGTGGCCAGTAGTAGACCCAGGTGCCGCGGCGCTCGCAGTCGACCAGGCCGGCCTCGCGCAGCACCTTCAGGTGGTGGGAGATCGTCGGACCGGAGACGTCGAACTGCGGCGTGATGTCGCAAACGCAGATCTCGGCACCGGCCGAGGCAATGATCGACATCAGCCGCAGCCGCACCGGATCGGCGAGCGCCTTGAACACCGTCGCGCCCTCGACCGCGGCCGTGCTGTCGAGCGCCGCGTCCATGATGGGAACGCAGCACCCGTCGACGGTCTCGATCGAGAGCTCCTGTTTTGACATGCGTCTATCTTGACTTACGTCTAATCAAGGGGCAAGCTGCTTGATTAGATGAACGTCTAGACAGCGCGGAGGATGATCGTGACAGAGCCGGTGGTAGTCATCGGAGCAGGCCCGGTGGGACTGGCCGCGGCCGCGCACTTGGCCGAGCGCAGGCTGGAGTTCGTCGTACTGGAATCCGGACCGAGCGTGGCCGCGGCGATCGACGAGTGGCGGCACGTGAAGCTGTTCAGCCCGTGGCGGTACGACATCGACGGCGCCGCGCGTCGGCTGCTCGAAGAGGCCGGATGGGATGAGCCGGACCTCGACGTCCTGCCGACCGGTGGAGATCTGGTCGACGCCTACCTTGCGCCGCTGGCCAAGACGCCGCAGCTGGCTGACCGGATCCGATACGGCGCTGAGGTCACCGCGGTGACGCGGGTCGGCTTCGACCGCGTTCGGACGGTTGGCCGTGAGGATGCGCCGTTCCTGGTTCGACTGGGCGACGGTGACGAGATCCTTGCGAGTGCAGTCATCGATGCCGCGGGGACCTGGCGGCGGCCGAACGTGCTTGGCGGCTCGGGCATCCCGGCGCGCGGCGAGGCCGAGATCTCCGACGCGATCGCACGAGCCCTGCCGGACGTACTGGGGCGTGACCGCGCGCGCTTCGCAGGCCGTCGTACGGCGGTCGTCGGCGCCGGCCACTCTGCAGCCACCACGCTGCTCGAGCTCGGTGAACTGGCCGAGCAGGAGCCGGGAACTGAGGTGCTCTGGGTGGTTCGCGGCTCTGACCAGGCCCGCACGTACGGCGGCGGCGAGGCCGACGAGCTACCCGCTCGCGGAGCGCTCGGCCTGCGGCTGAAGAAGCTGGTGCAGTCCGGTCACGTCGAGCTGGTGAGTAGCTTCCGGATCGAGGCGATCGCGCGTACGACGGACGGCCGGGTGGAGCTGGTCGCGGGGGACCGGCGGGTGGTCGCGGACACGGTGGTCAACTCGACCGGCTTCCGTCCTGACCACGACATGGTCGGCGAGCTGCGGCTCGACCTCGACCCGATCCTAGGATCGACCCGGGCGCTGGCGCCGCTGATCGACCCGAACAAGCACTCCTGTGGAACCGTCCCGCCGCACGGCGTCGACGAGCTGACCCACCCCGAGCCGGGCTACTACGCGGTCGGCGCGAAGTCCTATGGCCGGGCGCCGACCTTCCTGCTGGCCACCGGCTACGAGCAGGCGCGTTCGGTGGTCGCCGCGCTCGCAGGTGACTGGGAGTCTGCCCGTGACGTCCAGCTGAACCTGCCCGAGACCGGCGTGTGCTCGTCGAACCTCGCGTACGGCTCGGCGGACGAAGCAGACGCCGGCGGCTGCTGCGGCCCAGCGCCTCAAACAGTCGACGCTCCAACCAGCCGCGGCCTGGCGACCGGCATCGGCGGCGGCCTACTCACCCTCATCGAGACCAAGCCCACCACCCAATCCAGCTGCTGCGGTTGATGACGTCCGGTTCAGGTCTGGTCGACCCTGTATCGCCGCTGCTGAATCAGGCGCCCAGTGTGAGCTGGCGTCGGTGGAAGTCGAAGTGCTGTGTCGGAAACCTGTAGACGTCGGCCAGGGTCATGTAGTCCTTGAAGAATGGGTCCCAGCGCGTCGGGTAGTGCATCCCACGCGACAGGTCCGCTTCACGCTCGGCATCCAGCCGCCGGTGCAGCTTGGCGACGACATGGTCGAACATCACCACCATGCGTTCTGGACTGACCGTGTTGCCGGCGGCGTACGAGCCAAGAAAGTTCACCACATCGAACGGCTTTGTCCCGGCGTTCAGTAGACGTGCGTACGCGCGGCTGACTCCGACCGGCAGGCGCCCGAATACCCGTACAAGTCCGAGCAACGCGCGGAGAATCAGGTAGCCGAGCAGCATGTGAAAGAGCAGCTGCCGGTTGTTCCATCGCGTGCCGTTCGACGGCCTGCGCAGGGCGGCGTCGTCGGCCTGCTCCACGAGCTGGTGGAACTCGCGTCGAGCCCGCTCCCATTCCTCGTGCGCCACAGTCCGCTCCATGTTTCATAGTCGGCCGCGATCGCGCCCGCGCCAAGCCGCTCGACAACCGGACCTTGTCGCACGCTAGGACGACAACTTAGTGTTGTCGGGTGGACATGAGTACCAGGGCGTTGATCGAGGCTGTGGCTGGTCAGGCCTCTGCGCAGGATCCGCTCGTACTGCTGGAGACGGCGGTGAGTGTTGCCGGCCAGGTTGGTGGCATGGCCGATGCGATGGTCGATCACTACGTCGGGGCTGCGCGGGCGGCTGGGTTGTCGTGGACTGTGATCGGGGAGCGGTTAGGGGTCTCCAAGCAGGCTGCGCGGCAGCGGTTCTCGCCTCGGTTGGAAGCGGAGAGCGGTACGGCGAGCGGGGAGCTTCCCGCCTTGGCGCCTCGATTGTCGGCATGCGTCGAGGTCGCGCAGGCGGCGGCTGAAGCTCACGGGACTGTGGCCGGCACTCAGCATCTCCTGCTCGGGCTGCAGCACGTGGGCGTGGCCGCGAATGTGCTCGACCGCCTTGGAGTGACGCGCGACGCAGTGGCAGCGGCGAGCGCCCGGCTTTTGACGTCTCGTGACACCGACGGTGAGCATGTGGTCGGCGACGGGGAGGCTGAGGCCACGGTGGTGGCTGCACAGCGGTTCGCCGCCAGTCGCGGCCAGAACCTCACGCGGACGGAGCATCTGCTGTTCGTGCTGGCGCTCGATCCTGGTTCGTCGGCTCGTCGTGTGCTCGACGACCTCGGGATTGATCCGGCGCGAGTGAAGAAGGAGCTCAGTGATCAGCTTCCGCCGCCACCGCGCTCCGGGCGGCGAGGCCGTCGTACTGGAAAGCCTGACCGGGATGGGCGGGCGTGCTCGTTCTGCGGTTGCGCTGACGTTGATCGGGTCATGGTGAACGGTCCTGGGGTGCGGATCTGCAGCGAATGCGTCGTACTGGCGACGGACATCGTCGCGGCGACGCCGGGGACTCGTCGGTTGCGGGATTGACTCCGTAGTTGGGTACGGGGTTCACGATGGGGTATGCGGATGAGTGAGTTGGCTGGTTGGGCTGTGAGGCTCGAGGTGCTGCACGTTCCGGATTGCCCGAACTTGTCTCCACTGCTGGAACGTCTTGCGCAGGTGACGGATCTGCCCGTGGTGACCCGGGTGATCGAGTCGGACGAGGATGCCGCGCGGTTGGGCATGACAGGATCGCCGACGCTGCTGGTGGATGGTGTCGATCTGTTCGGCGTCGCGGGGGAGGGTGGTCTGTGGTGCCGGGTTTCGGTGCCGCCGGTCGAGCAGTTGCGTGCGGCAATCACCGGGCTGCACCCTACGCCGAAGGGAGCGCCGTAGGCGGAGTCCAACAGGACCAGATCGGCTGTCTGGTCATCTGGTGGTGGGAGATGGGGCGGTGGGGAGTTGGATTTTGGCTTGGAGGCCGCCGGTGGGGCGGGGGGTGAGGGTGAGGGTTCCGTCGTGGGCCTGGGTGATGCTTTTGACGATTGCCAGGCCCAGGCCGACGCCGGCGTGGTCGGTGTGGACGCGTTGGGTGCCGCGCTGGAACGGTTCGGTGAGGGTCGAGACCAGCTGTGGGGTCAGCTTGTCGCCGGTGTTCTCGACCGTGAGCGTCGCCGTACGTCGGTGAACGCTCGTCGTGACCCACACGGTGCCCTGGTCGGGCAGGTTGTGAACGATCGCGTTGTGGACCAGGTTCGTTGTCATCTGCAACAGAAGCGTGTGTGAGCCGATGGTGTGGGCGATGTCGCCGGAGGTCTCGATGGTGAGGCCGCGCTTTTCGGCGAAGGGGAGGAGCGTTTCGGCGGCTTCTTCCGCGACGAGGGACAGGTCGACGGGTTCGCGGGTGAAGGACCGCTGGTTGGCGCGGCTGAGCAGGAGCAATGCTTCGGTGAGGTCGATCGCCCGGGTATTGACGTAGTGGAGGCGCTCGATCAGTTCGCCGCTGTCGTGGTTGGGATCCTTGCGGGCCACGTCGAGCAGTGTCTGCGTGATCGCCAGTGGGGTGCGCAGTTCGTGGGAGGCGTTGGCCGCGAATCTCTGCTGTTCGGCGTCGTGTGCTTCGAGCTTCGCGAGCATCGTGTCGAAGGCGTCGGCGAGTTCGCGGAACTCGTCGTTCGGGCCTTCCAACTGGATCCGGTGGGCGAGCGAACCGTTCGCGGCCAGGCGGGTGGCGTTGGTGATGCGGGTCAGGGGCGCGAGCATGCTGCCGGCCAGGATCCATCCGCCCACGAGGCCGAAGAGCACCAGGAGCGTCAGCATCGCGGCTGCCTTCGGGGCGAACGCTCGCTGCAGGGCGCCACGGTCGGGGATGGACATCGGGCTGGGCTCGAGCCTCTCGGGTACGTAGCGCAGCAGGAACACCCACACGACCGCGAGCAGCAAGAAGCCGGCAAGCGTGATGAACCCCGCATAGCTGAGCGTGAGTTTGAGGCGAACACTCAAGCCAGGCTGTCTATCCATGGTCTCCTTCCTCACGTCCGGCGCCAGGTGCTGTGTCGATGCGGTAGCCGGCGCCTGCCACAGTGGCGATGACCCAGGGTTCGCCGAGGCGTTTGCGCAGTGCGGAGACGGTGATGCGTACGGCGTTGGTGAAGGGGTCGGCGTTCTCGTCCCACGCCCGTTCCAGGAGTTCTTCGGCGCTGACGACGCCGCCTTCGGCAGCCACCAGGACTTCGAGTACGGCGAACTGTTTCCGGGTGAGCGCGACGTACCGGCCGTCGCGGTAGACCTCGCGGCGGAACGGATCCAGCCGCAGGCCGGCAATCTCCCGTACGGGCGGTCTGTTGTGGGCGCGCCTGCGGTCGAGTGCCCTGAGCCGGAGTACGAGTTCTTTGAGTTCGAAGGGCTTGGTGAGGTAGTCGTCGGCACCGAGCTCGAATCCGGAGGTCTTGTCGTCGAGCCGGTCGGCGGCGGTCAGCATGAGGATCGGCATACCGCTGCCGGAGGCAACAATCCGTTTGGCGATCTCGTCCCCGGACGGGCCGGGGATGTCGCGGTCGAGTACGGCGATGTCGTAGGCGTTGATGCTCAGCAATTCCAGTGCGGTGTCACCGTCACCGGCGACGTCGGCAGCGATCGCTTCCAGGCGCAGCCCGGCGCGAATGGCGTCCGCCATATCGGGTTCGTCCTCGACGAGCAATACACGCACACTCTCGATGGTACGAGGCGGAACGTATCGTCCGCGTATCGAAAACCACATACGTAGTGACAACACCACGCTGTCTTGACTGGATGCATGCTCGCCAGTGAACCGGTACACGCAGCAAGTCGCCGTACCAAATTGATCATCCGCGCGGCCCTTGTGGTCGCCAACGTGGCGCTTGTCGGCGTCTTCATTCACCAAGTGCTGGCGCCGTCCTCCTTCACTTCCGCACCGCCGAGCGACACTCACCCCTCTGCAGTCGGCGAGGCGGATGGCGTCGTGCCCGACGGTGTGACGGTTTTCGATGACGAAGTTCCTGCTGTTGCGAACCTCGACCCCGATCTGCTCCGTGCCCTGCGCAGAGCTGCGACGGATGCTGCGGACGACGGGGTCGAGTTTTTCGTCAACAGCGGCTGGCGCTCCCCGGCGTACCAGGAGCAACTACTCCGTGAGGCGGTCTCGAAATACGGCTCGGAAAAGGAGGCCGCTCGATGGGTGGCTACCCCTGAGACGTCTCCACACGTGTCGGGGCACGCGATCGACATCGGGCGCTCCGACGCCACCGCCTGGCTGTCCAAGCACGGCGCCAGGTACGGGCTGTGCCAGATCTACAAGAACGAACCCTGGCACTACGAACTGCGTCCCGAAGCCGTCGAGGACGGTTGTCCCAGGATGTACGCCGATCCGACGCACGATCCCAGGATGCAGCAGTGAGTCGGACCGTCGGGCCGATCAGCGCCGCCGAGCACCTGGCGTTCGCGCAGACACAGCGGCCGGTCAGCTTCCTGCAGACGCCGGCGTGGGGCCGCGTCAAGACCGTGTGGCGCAGTGAGTCCCTCGGCTGGTACGACGACGGGCAGCAGGTCGGAGCCGGGTTGGTTCTTCACCGCCCGGTCCCGCGGCTCGAGCGCTACACGCTGGCCTATCTGCCCGAGGGCCCGGCCATCGACTGGACCGGCGAGATCGACGCGTGGCTCGACCCGCTGGCGGCGTACCTCAAGGCGCACGGCGCGTTCGCGATCCGGCTCGGTCCGCCAGTACGCACGCATGCGTGGACCGCTGGCCAGGTCAAGGAGGGCATCGCTGATCGGGGGATCGAGCGGCTCACCGACATGGCCGCGCAGGTCGACCCGGTTGGCGCCCGCGTGACGAACCAGCTGCGCGACGCCGGCTGGCTGCCGCAGAGCCCGGAGGACGGCTTCGGGGCCGGTCAGCCGCAGTTCAAATATGAGCTTCCGCTGGCCGGCAAGACCGAGGACGACCTGCTCCGGGGGATGAACCAGCTATGGCGGCGCAACATCAAGAAGGCGACCAAGGAGGGCGTCGAGGTCACGGTCGGCGAGGCCGAGGATCTGAAGGCGTTCCACGACCTCTACGTGCACACGGCCGAGCGCGACCGCTTCACGCCCCGTGGGCTGCGCTACTTCGAGACCATGTTCGCGATGATGAGCGCTGAGGACCCCGACCGCATTCGGCTCTACCTCGCCCATCATCACGGCGACCTGGTCGCCGCCACCATCATGGTCCGCGCCGGCGCGCACGCGTCGTACCTCTACGGCGCCTCCTCCACCGCGAAGCGAGAGGTGCGCGGCTCCAACGCCTGTCAGTGGGCGATGATCCGCGATGCGCTGGCGGCCGGCTGCGAGGTCTACAACCTGCGCGGCATCACGCCCACCCTCGACGCCGACGACCCGCATGTCGGGCTGATCCAGTTCAAGGTCGGTACGGGCGGTGAGGCAGTCCGGTACGTCGGCGAGTGGGACCTGCCGCTGCGCCCGATGGTCTACCGGGCCTTTGACCTCTACATGAGCCGGCGCGAGATGAAGCGGAGGTAGCGGTGCGCATCAATGGGTGGCACGGGTGGCTGGGTACGTTCAATGGCGTTGTCCTCATAACGGTGCTCGCCTTGCCGTTGGCGGCGCTCGCGGTGTGGGCTCTGGCACGCCGTCGGCGCGTCACCGGCGTCACGGCGGCGTGGGCGTGGCGCGCGTCGCTGGCCGAGGTGGGCATCGTCTACGGGACGGTGCCGTGGGTGTGGCTGACCATGCTGCCGGGCAGCGGGGCCGGCGTCGTCCCCGGCCGGGTGAGCCTGGTGCCGCTACGCGACCTGCTCACGATGTCGCCTCCCCAGGTCATCGGCAACCTACTGATCTTCGCAGCCCTCGGTTTCTTCACCCCGCTGCGGTTCCCAGCGCTAGCGTCGGTCCCGCGAATCCTGGCGCTCGCAGCGGGCTGCTCGATCCTGATCGAGGCCGCCCAGTACGTCCTACGACTCGACCGGGTGTCCTCCGTAGACGACGTACTCCTCAACACCACCGGCGCCGTCCTGTCCGCCGTGGCATCCCGCCCCTGGTGGCGCGCCACGTTCAGAGCGTCCTCAGGCCAACCGCGATCGGCTCCAGTACCAAGTGATATTACCCGCGGTTAACATGTGGTTGGCATATCGAAAACCGCATACGTGGTGACAACACAAAGCCTCCTTTACTGGTTGGCATGGACTACAGCGAATCGGTGCGGACAGCGGCTCTTGAGCGGTGGCTGGTGTCTGCTTCCTCCTCGGCCGTGCCGGCAACGGGAATCACGGTCTTTGGGTGTGGGCAGGATGAGGCTGTCCTGTTCCGGGAGTTGGCGCCTCGCTTTGGGGTGGTGCCGACCATCACCGAGGCAGCGGTCACTCAGGCGAATGTCGAGCTGGCCTTCGGCAACCGGTGCGTCAGCGTCGGTCATAAGAGCCAGATCACCAGCGCCACTCTTCGGGCGCTCAGCCAGGTCGGCGTCACGTATATGTCGACCAGGAGCATCGGATACAACCACATCGATCTGAGGTATGCGGCGCGCGTCGGGATCTTCGTCGAGAACGTCACCTACTCGCCCGACAGTGTCGCCGACTACACGCTGATGCTGATGCTCATGGCGGTGCGACAGGCAAAGTCCGTCATCCGTCGTGTCGAAGCCCATGACTATCGCCTGAATGACGTGCGCGGGAAAGAACTACGCGACCTCACCGTCGGCGTCATCGGAACAGGTCGCATCGGCGCCGCGGTCATGGACAGGCTGCGAGGCTTCGGCTGCCGGGTGCTGGCTTATGACAATCGTCCCAAGACCTCGGCCAACTACGTTCCTCTCGATGAACTGCTACAGCACAGCGACATCGTCACGCTCCATACACCGCTCACCGCGGATACGCACCATCTCTTGAATCGTCAACGTATCAAGCAGATGAAGCACGGCGCGTTCATTGTCAACACTGGACGCGGCGCTCTCCTCGACACCGAGACCCTTGTTCCAGCCCTGGAAAGCGGCAGATTGGGCGGCGCCGCGCTGGATGTCGTCGAAGGAGAGGAAGGAATCTTCTACGCCGACTGCAGAAACAAACCCATCGAAAGCGAACTGTTGCTGCGGTTGCACGAACTGCCCAACGTGCTCATCAGTCCGCACACCGCGTACTACACAGACCGCGCCTTGAGCGACACCGTTGAAAACTCGATCATCAATTGCCTGAAGTATGAAAGCAGGAAACAGCGTGGATAGACTGAAAGTCGGCATCATCTTCGGCGGCTGCTCCGAGGAGCATCCCATCTCTATCAAATCTGCGCAGGAGGTCGCCAAACACCTCGATACCGAAAAGTATGAACCGTACTATCTCGGGATCACGAAGGACGGTGTGTGGCAGCTTTGTGATGGCCCTGGCGCAGACTGGGAGAGCGGCGGTTGCCGTCCCGCCGTGCTGTCGCCGGACCGAGGCGCACATGGCTTGCTGGTCCTGGAACAGGGGCGATGCGAGACGATCGAGCTAGACGTGGTGTTGCCGGTTCTGCATGGCAAGCTCGGCGAAGATGGCGCGATTCAGGGCTTGCTGGAACTGTCCGGCATCCCGTACGCGGGCTGCGATATCCCAAGTTCTGCCCTGTGTATGGACAAGTCCCTTGCCTACGTCGTCGTCAAGAACGCGGGAATCGCCACGCCGAAATTCTGGACCGTCGCCGCTGACGAGACTGTTGATCCCGAGCAGCTGACCTATCCCGTCTTTGTCAAGCCTGCCCGCTCGGGTTCGTCTTTCGGCGTCAGCAAGGTCGCTCGCAAGGAAGAGTTGCCGAGTGCGCTGGAGGCCGCACGGCAGTACGACTCGAAGGTGCTGATCGAACAGTCTGTGGCCGGCAGCGAGGTCGGATGCGCCATCCTGGGTGACGATCTCGAGCTGATTGCCGGAGAGGTGGATCGGATTGCGCTGTCCCATGGCTTTTTCAGAATCCACCAGGAGAGTACGCCCGAACGCGGTTCCGACAACTCGACTCCGATCGTCCCCGCGGACATTCCAGCCGAGATGCGCTCGCGCGTGCAGGAGACCGCAAAGGCCATCTATCGTGCCTTGGGATGCAAGGGACTGGCCCGGGTGGACATGTTCCTCAAGGAAGATGGAACTGTGGTCCTCAACGAGGTCAATACGCTGCCTGGCATGACGTCGTACAGCCGTTATCCGAGGATGATGGCGGCCGCCGGGTTGCCGCTTGGTGAGGTGATCGACCGGATGGTGTCGTTGGCGTTGACAGGTAAAGCCGATGCAAGCTGACCTTGTCTTCGTGGACGAGTTTGTCCCCGGAGTGCGGTGGGATTCCAAGTACGCGACGTGGGACAACTTCACCGGCAGACCGGTGGACGGATATCTGGCCAATCGGATTGTTGGCACGAGGGCCTTGTGTGCCGCCCTCGAAAGCGCCCGAGAGGCGGCCGCGTCACTTGGCTTCGGCTTGCTTCTTTGGGATGGCTACCGTCCGCAGCGCGCCGTAGATTGTTTCCTGCGCTGGTCAAAACAGCCGGAGGACGGCCGCACGAAGTTGCGGCACTATCCGAAGATCGACCGCGCCGAGATGTTTGAAAGAGGGTATGTGGCGGTCAAGTCTGGTCACAGCCGGGGCAGTGCTGTCGACTTGACGCTCTATCATCTGGCGACCGGTGAACTGGCTCCGATGGGCGGTGACCATGACTTGATGGATTCAGTCTCGCATCACGGAGCAACAGGAATCTCTGACGCCGAAGCGAGAAACCGTCAATACCTTCGTTCGATCATGGAGGCCAGCGGGTTCAGCTCATACGATTGCGAGTGGTGGCATTACACGCTCAAAGACGAGCCTTACCCCGACACCTATTTTGACTTCCCCATCAGCCCCTGGAAGGCGTGATGGACCGCGCGAGGACTGTCAGGGGTGGGGGTGGTGTGCCATGCTGTGCCAACCATGGGCGAGGTGGCAGGTCAGGACGCGGTGCTGCCGGTGGCGCCGCAGACTGCGGAGTCGCTGGCCAGGAGCATGCTGGCGCAACTGCCGGCGGTGACCGACGCGCTGGTTCAGACCATCTACGAGCAGAACCCGGCCTACCGGGAGATGAACTCGGTTCCGGCGGAAGACCTGTGGCAGTCCTGTCACGACAACATCGCCCGGGTCGTGCAGATGATCGCCGGAGCGGATCATCACCCGGACGGGTCGGTCACCGAGGACTACTTCGACGCCGCGCATGAGACAGGGCGGCGCCGGGCCGAGCAGCGGATGGCCCTGGACGACGTGCTCCGCTCGTTCCGCCTCGGCGGGCGGTTGGTGTGGGAGGCGCTGATCGAGGAGGCCCGCGCGCTGGGTGTGGCTGACACCGATGTCCTGCTGGATGTGGCGAGCAAGGTCTGGGAGGTTGTCGACACCACCTCCTCGCAGGTCGCGGTCGCCTATCACACCACGGAACGCCAACTCGTCCGCGCCGACGAGCAGCGCCGGGCGACGCTGTGGGAGGGACTGCTCCACGGCCGCGCGAAGGACCCGGCCTTCGTCCATGAGGCGGCGACGGTCCTCGACGTCCCCGTAAATGGCCCCTATGCGGTGGTGGCGATCGACACCCAGACCGACGACGACCGCCTGACCACTTCGCTCGTACGGCGGATGGCCGTCGTACGAGTCGGCTCGGCCTGGCAGACGCGGGCCGGCGCGGTCGTCGGGTTGCTTGCCCTAGGCACCGAGTCGCCGGACGTGGTGCTCAGGCTGCTGCGCGACAACCTGCAGGTGCCGGCGGGCATGTCCGGTGTCGTCACAGGTTTAGCGAATGTTGACGTTGCGTATCGTCAGGCGAGGCTGGCGCGGCGGACTCTGCCGGCTGGTGAGCTCGGGGTGGCGTCGCTGACGGAGCGGCTGCCCGAAGCGTTGCTGCTCAGTGCTCCGGAGCTGGCCGAGCAACTCGTCCAGGCGTGGCTGGTGCCGTTGATGAAGGTACCCGCGGCCGAACGTGAGCTGTTGCTCGACACCCTCGAGAAGTGGGTGACCGCAGGCGGTTCGATCCGCGGTACGGCCGAGTTGGCGCACTGCCACCGCAACACGGTGATCAATCGGCTCCACCGGATCCACCAGATCACCGGCCGCAACCTGACCGACGTGACCTCCCACGTGGAACTCGGTCTCGCGCTGCGTGCCATCCGGTTGTTTCCGCCGCAGTAACCGATCCCTCCGGCTGTGCGTTGTGCACAGTGTGGCTGCGCAAAACGTAGGCGTCCTGGCCATGCCGCGAAAGCCGCCTGCGCTGCCAGACTGCGTCTCCAGCATTGGTCGAACACGGAGGAATCTTCATGGCCGAACACCGTCGTTCGCCGGACCGTCCCACCGAGAGCCCCGCCGGCGAAGGCGGCCGGGTGGGGCGCCGTCGCGTCCTCGGATACCTGCTCGCCGCGCCCACCTTGGCGGTCGGCGTGAGCTGGATCGCCGACTCCTCGGACCCGCGGAAGGCGGATGCGGCTGTTCCCTCGCTGCCGCAGCCGGAGGAGATCTTCGACCTCGGAGATCTGCAGAATCTCGCCGCCGCACCGACGTCCGGCCTGATCTCGGTCGAGCTGAAGACCGACGGTACGGCGTTCTTCGCCGTACCCAGGGCCGAGGTCGGCCAGGGCGTGACCACAGCGATCGCGATGATGGTCGCCGAGGAACTGGACCTGCCGATGGACAAGATCACCATCGGCCTCGCCGACGCGCGGCCGGAGCTGCTGATGAATCAGCTGACCGGCGGGTCGAACTCGATGCGCAGCATGTACCTGCCTGTACGCACGGCCGCCGCGATCGCCCGGCAACGCCTGGTGGAGACGGCCGCCGCGCAATGGGATGTGCCGACGGGCCAGCTGGCGACGGGCAACGGTGTGGTCAGTGGCCCGAACGGACGGACCGCGACGTACGGGTCATTGGCGAAGGCGGCCGCCAGCACGAAGACGATCGCAGTCTCCGCCCAGCTCAAATCCCAGTCCCAGTTCACCATCCTCGGACGCGCGCACAACCGCGTCGACGCTCACGACATCGTCACGGGTCGCAAGGAATTCGGGATGGACCTGCAGGTCCCGAACGCCAAGCCGACCATGGTGGCCCGGCCGCCGACGATCAACGGCACGGTGGTGTCGGTCAACAATCTCGCCGAGGTACGCGCGATGCCGGGCATCACCGATGTCGTCGCGATCACCCACGGTGTGGCGATCCGGGGCGACACGTTCGGCCAGTGCATCGACGCGATCCAGGTGGTCGACGCGACCTGGGGACCTGGCACGGTGGACAAAGAGTCCGACGCCACCGTGCTGGCGAAGCTACGCGCCGCCCAGGTGCCGATGACCGTGCCGCCGCTGCTGTCCAACACGATCGACGCCGAATTCGTCTTCGCCTTCGCCAGCAACAGCCCGCTCGAACCGGATTGCGCGATCGCCGACGTCCGCCCGGACAGTGCGGAGATCTGGTCCAGCCTCAAGGTGCCGATCGTCGCCCAGGAGGACATCGCCAAACAGCTCGGCCTCCCGATCGACAAGGTGTTGGTGCACGTCGTCCAGGGTGGCGGTTCGTTCGGGCGGCACCTGTTCCATGACGTGGCCGCCGAGGCGGCGGAGATCTCCCAGAAGATGGGCAAGCCGGTCAAGTTGTCCTGGTCGCGCACCGACAACTTCCGCCAAGGGCGCACCCACCCGATGTGCACGTCGCGCGTACGGGTGAACTACCTGGCCGGCAACGTGCTCAGCTACGAGCAGCGGCACACCAGTGTGCAGACCGACTTCGGTCACGGGCTCGGCGAGATGATCACCTCGACCGCCGCGCACCTGCCGGTCGGCGGCAACCTTTCGTTCGCCGAGACGATCTTCGCGCTCAGCCAGTCCTCGCCGTACAACTTCGGCGTCACCACGCAGCTGCTCAACGAGATCCCGCTGAAGTTCAACACCGGCAGCATGCGCAACATCTACTCGCCGAACGTGGTGTGTGCCGAGGAGCTCGTGGTCGATCGGCTCGCCGCGAAGATGGGCCAGGACCCGGTCCGGTTCCGCCGCAACTTCCTCAAGGATCCGCGCTTGCTGGCGGCGCTGAACAAGGCGGCCGAGGCCGGCCAATGGGGTAAGGCGATGCCGAAAGGTACGGCGCAAGGTGTCGGGGTGCACGCGGAGTACCGCGGCGCGGTCGCGACGCTGGTCGAGATCGACTGCCGGCCCGAAACGGTGAACCGGCCCATCCAGGACGGCGTGGCCGGACCACGGGTGACAAAGGCCCTGATCGTGGTCGACCCAGGGTTCTGCATCAATCCTCGCGGGCTGGAAGCGCAGATGATCGGCGGTCTGCAGGACGCCATCGCGTTGGCGCTGACCTCGAGCCTGCACATCAAGAACGGCATGCCGCTGGAAGGCAGCTGGGACAACTACTTCTACACGCGCCAGTGGAATACCCCACCGGACGTGCAGGTGGTCATCATGCCCAACACCAGCGACACGCCCAGCGGAGCCGGTGAGCTGGCGGTGGCCCCTGCGTTCGCCGCGGTCGCGTGTGCCTATGCCCGCGCCACCGGCACGATGCCGACGTACTTCCCGATCAACCACGGCACGCTCGGCTTCGAACCGCTGCCGCTGGAGCCGTCCACCCCGCAGTCACCGACCGACGGTCTCGACCACACCTTCTGAGGAATCCATGCCTACGCACAGTTTCAAGCTCAACGGCAAGCAGATCAGCGTCGAGGCCGAGGACAACGTCCGGCTGCTGTGGGTTCTCCGCGATCTGCTCGGCGTCACCGGACCGAAGTACGGATGCGCACTGGAGGTCTGCAAGTCGTGCACCTCCCACATCAACGGCAAGGCGTTCAACCCCTGCGCGGTGCCGGTCAAGGACATCGAGCCGACCGATGAGATCACCACCATCGAGGGCCTGCCGGCGACGGTCGGCCAGGACCTGCACCCGATGCAGCAGGCCTGGCTGGAGTACGACGTCTCGCAGTGCGGCTACTGCCAGCCCGGCCAGATCATGGCCGCCGTGGCCAAGGTCAAGCAGGCCCACGCGGAGGGTCACGAGATCGGCGACGCGGATCTCGACGAGCTGCGCAACATCTGCCGGTGCGGCACCTACTCCCGGATTCGCGAGGCCATCAAGGCCGGCGCCAAGGACATGTGATGCATGGCCTGATGCAGGATCGGCCGCTGGCGCTGCCGCACGTGTTCCACCGCGCCGAGCAGCTGTTCGGTCACAAGAACATCGTGACCGCGACCGCCATCGGCGAGGAGTCCATGAGTTACGCCGAGTGGGCGCAGCGCGTCCGACGGCTCGCGACCGTTCTGGACCAGCTCGGACTTGGTCCGCAGGCGCGCGTCGGAACCTTCGGCTGGAACACCGGCCGCCACCTGGAGCTGTACTTCGCGGTGCCCTGCACCGGGCGAGTCCTGCACACGCTGAACATCCGGCTGTTCGCAGACCAGCTCACCTACATCGTCCAGCACGCCGACGACGAGGTGATCTTCGTGGACCGGTCGCTGTTGCCGGTTCTCTGGCCGCTGGCCGATCAGCTGCCGTCAGTGCGGCTCTTCGTGGTGATGGACGACGGTGCCGACACACCGATCCCGGACGACCCGCGGGTGCGGGACTACGAGACGCTGCTGGCCCAGGCCGCGCCGAAGCAGGGTCGCTTCGAGATCGACGACGAGAACACTGCTGCCGCTCTGTGCTACACCTCCGGGACCACCGGCAATCCCAAGGGGGTGCTCTACTCACATCGGTCCACCTTGCTGCATTCGCTGATGCCGCTGACCGCGGACGTTTTCGGGCTCAGTGAGCGGGACGTGCTGCTGCCCGTCGTACCGATGTTCCATGTCAACGCGTGGGGGCTGCCGTATGCCGCCGTACTCGCTGGTGCCGATCTGGTGTTTCCTGGGCCGTCGATGACGCCGGTCGCGCTGTTGGGGCTGATCGAGCGGCATCGGGTGACGTTCACCGCCGGGGTGCCAACGATCTGGATGGGCGCGGTGCCGTTGTTGAACGAGCATGACCTGAGCAGCCTGCGGTTGGTCGTCGGCGGCGGGTCGGCGATTCCGTCAACGTTGTCCGAGGCGTGGCGAGAGGCGATCGGGCTGCCGATCACGCAGGCGTGGGGGATGACGGAGACGAGCCCGATCGGGACGGCGGCCACCCTGCGGTCGCACCATGCGGATCTCACGCAGGAGGAGTTGCAACACGTACGAGCGAGTCAGGGGCAGCCGGTGCCGCTCGTGGATCTGCGCGTCGTGGACCCGGACAGCGGCGTCGAGCAGCCCTGGGACGGGGCCTCGGTGGGGGAGCTGCACGCCTCCGGTCCCTGGATCGCCAGCGGCTACTTCGGCAGCCACGATGATCCGAACTTCACCGACGACGGCTGGTTGCGCACCGGGGACGTGGCGGTGATCGAGGAGGACGGCTACCTGCGGCTGGTCGACCGGGCCAAGGACCTGGTCAAGTCCGGCGGCGAGTGGATTTCCTCGGTGGAGTTGGAGAATCACATCATGGCGCACCCTTCGGTTTCCGAGGCTGCTGTGATCGCCAAGCCCGACGTCAAGTGGTCGGAGCGCCCAGTCGCCTGTGTGGTCGTCAAGACCGGCGCGGTTCTCACGGCCGAGGACGTCCTCGAACACCTGCGCCCGCGGGTTGCGCGGTGGTGGCTGCCTGACGAGATCCAGTTCATCGACGAGGTCCCCAAGACCAGCACCGGAAAGTTCTCCAAGAAGACCTTGCGCGAGCAGCTCTATGGTCAGTGACCTTCTCCCACACCTTCGGCAGTGGTACGCCGACGGCGACCGGTTCGCGGTGGCGACCGTGATCGACACCTTCCGCTCGGCGCCGCGCCAGCCAGGCGCGGCCATGGCGGTCTCCGGTTTGGGCGTCGCGGTTGGCAGCGTGTCCGGCGGCTGTGTTGAAGCCGACGTGTATGAGGTGGCTCGCGAGGTCATCGAGACCGGCGTACCGTCCGTACGGCGCTATGGCGTCTCCGATGACAACGCCTTCGCCGTAGGACTGACGTGTGGCGGCGTCATCGAGGTGTTCGTGGAGCCGGTCGACGTGGCGTCGTACGCCGAGTTCGACGCGGTGGCCGATGCGGTTGACTCGGGTCGGCCGGTTGCCGTCGCGACCGTGGTCACGGTAGGAGATCGCTTGGGTCGGCGACTTGTCGTCTGGCCGGACGGGGTCGCCGGCGGTCTCGGTGACCCCGGCCTGGACGCCACCGTACTGGAGGATGCTGCGGGCATGCTCGAGCAGGGCGCTACGGCGATCCGGTACTACGGCGCGCGGGGGGAGTGTGGGAGTTCGGAGGTCGCGGTATTCGTCCAGGCGTTCACGCCGCCGCCGCGGATGTTCGTGTTCGGCGCGATCGATTTCGCGATGTCCGTGGCTCGGGTCGGGAAGTTCCTGGGCTATCACGTGACGGTGTGCGATGCGCGGGGAGTATTCGCCACCCGGCTGCGGTTTCCCGAGGCGGATGAGGTGGTGGTCAAGTGGCCTCACCGCTTCCTTGCGGAGGCACTCGAGCAGGGCCTGGTCGATCGCCGTACCGCACTGTGCGTGCTGACCCACGACCCGAAGTTCGACGTACCGCTGCTGGAAGTGGCGTTGCGTACTGACGCCGGCTACATCGGAGCGATGGGCTCACGTCGTACCCACGAGGATCGGTTGTCCCGGTTGCGGGCGGTGGGCGTGAGCGAGTCCCAGCTCGCCCGGCTGTGTTCACCCATCGGCTTGGACCTCGGCGCACGTACCCCTGAGGAGACCGCGATCTCGATCGCGGCGGAGATCATCGCGAACCGCAGCGCCGCCAGCGGGCAACGACTGTCGTCGACCACAGGCCGGATTCACGGACCGCACACTCAACCGCAGGTCCAGCTGATCCACCGCTGAGCGAGCATCACTCAGCTGTCGCGGGCTCAGCGAAACCGAGTCAGCTTCGGGCCAGTGGGATGGCGTAAAGGACCAGGTTTTGGGTGTAGTGGTGGGTTTCGTGGTTGTAGGGGCCGGTGCAGGTGACCAGGGCCAGGCGGGGTTGTGACGAGCCGTGGAAGAGGTCTGTGGGCAGGGCTTCCTGGCGGTAGGTTCGGCGGGCCACGATTTGGTAGCGATGGGGGCGTCCGTCGCCGGTTGTCACGGTCACGTTGGTGCCGAGTGGGACTGTCGACAGAGCGGCGAAAACGCCCCGGCGGTATTGGGCGGTATCGACGTGGCCGGCAAGTAGCACAGTGCCGGCGGTCGAGCCCGGCGCCGCACCTGCTGCCCACCAGCCCACGCCGGCAGGCGACTTCGGCACCTGGAGTTGGCCGTCGCGGGCGGTCGCGACCGGTTCAACTGGCGCGTTCACGAAACCGGGGAGCGTGAGCCGGACCGGTGGTATGGCGGCTTCCCGTTCCGCGGCGGAAGGGCGTCCTTCGGGAACCTTTCCGGCGTCGCCGGGCGGCCCGGCGAACACCAGGGCGACTCCGATGACCGACGCGGCGAGGCCGAGGAGGTGCCGGCGCGCTCGGATCGGCTTGCCGGCGAGAAGAAGTACGCCGAGTCCGACGAGGACCAATCCTGCCTGCGAGCGGATCCGCTGGGCGTCGGCCATCTGGCCGCCGTCGCCTGTGGGCACTCTGGGGGAGTCGGTTCCGACGCGACAGGGACCTCCGACCATCTGCAGATGCATCTGGATCACGGACTGGGCGCCTTTGGCCACTGACTTGACGGCAGCCTCGTGGCCTCTGGCGAGTTCGCTTGAAATAGCCGTCTGGTACTGCCGGTGCTCCTGCCGCTGCAACGCCAGCCACGCGGCGTCGTACCCGGAGGTTCCGGCTTTGGCCGCGAGGGCGTTGAGCTTCTGACGTTGTTCCTGCGAAGGTATGGGGACCAGCCCGACGCCGAGTTGGCTGGCGGCCTTGAGTTCCTGCGCGGCCAGCCTGCGGTGGTCACGCTCCAGTTGGGCGCCCACGCGCCGTACGCACGAACTCTTGCCATGGGTCTTGGCGGCCTGGCCGGCCTGAATGATGGTCAGATTGATCTGGTGCGCCGCGTTGAGATAGCCGACATCTTGTTGCGTCGTACTCGCGAACCCCGGTTGCGCGGTGCCGAGCACGCCAGCGACGACCAGAAGCAGAAACGCCGACAGACGTGCAGCCACCATCTGCCGGGGAACAGCCTGTCGTCGAGGCACCTTTACGACACTAAAGCGGTGTCCTGTGCCGGTCCAGCCGAGATCACGACACGCTGGTAGTGCGTCAGGGGATATGCAGGGTGGGGCGGTAGATGAGTTCTTGGGTGTGGCCGTCGAGGGTGCGGGTCTCGATGAGTTCGAGGTCAAAGTCGGGCGTGCCCTGGAAGATCGGGTCCTCGCCGGTTTGGCCGTTGAACGCCCTCACCCAGATCCGACACCTGATGCTTTGCGGTGCCGCCACACAACACTCGCTGCCCCGCCTGACTTAGCTCCCAGGGCTGTTGTACTTGCGGGTCATCCAGTTGAAGAAGGTCAGGCCGATGGTGAAGATGATGAGGCCGCCGCACGGTGAGATGGCTGCCAGCCAGGTGGCGGTTGGCAGCTGATCGGTGCGTCCGAGGAGCATGGTGGCCGGCAGGTAGGCGATGAACGCCATCGGGAAGACGAAGGTGAGGGAGAGGAATCCCCAGCGGTTGAACATGGTCAGGGGATAGCCGCTGAAGCGGGTGATGGTGTCGTCGGCGAGGATCCGGAGCGAGATGGTGGACGTCATCCGGAAGGAGAATGCCGCCAGGAACGTCTGCATCCCGGTTTCGACAAGGCCGCCACCGATCACCGCGGCAATCAGGAACGCCACTTTTCCTGGCGTCCAGGACACCGAGGACTGACCGGCGAAGATCGCCAGCGAGCCAAAGCCGAGAAGCGCGTCGCCGAGGGCCATGAGTGGTGCGTGGCGGGTGACGACCTGCAGATAGATTCCGGCCGGGCGAAGCAAGTAGCGGTCGACTTCGCCTTGCTGGATGGAGTAGTCGATCATCACGAGCGCACCGAACGGGACCACGTAGAACGCATGCGCGGCCAGCCGCATGGCGAACAGGAACGCTACGTCGTTCAATCGCCAGCCATCGATGACACTGAACTTCGACAGCAGCACCCCGATGAACAACAGTTGCGTACCCTGCAGCGCCACGCCGCCGACGATCGCCGAAAGGAAGCTGGCGCGATAGACGAGCGCCGCGCGCCAGCCGGCTCGCAGCAGGATCCGGCTCGCGCGCAGATCCTCCCGGACAACGGACCAGGTCCGGACCAGCTCAGCCACCGAATACCACCACCTTGTGGACGGCTCGACGCCAGACCAGCTGCAAGAGCACGAAGAGCACCAGCACCCAGCCGAGCTGAAGTGCGAGTGTGCCGAGCAGGTCGACGCCGTGCCTGGTCCCGAACCAGATGGACAGCGGCGCGTAGATCTGCGCCTGGAACGGGAGCCAGCTGATGATCGGTTGCAGCCAGCCCGGCATGAACCACAGCGGAATCAGGGCGCCGGACAGGAACGCCGACCCGAACCGGTAGAGGATCATGATTCCGCCGATCTCGACGGTCCAGAAGGCGATCATGGACACCAGCAGATTGATGATCATGACGTTCGCGATGCCGAGCACCATCGACACGACCCAGGCCAGCAGGTCGGGCAGGGTGTGCGGCGCCTTCACCCCGCCGAGCGCGAGGCCGGTCAGCAGGCCCGCCGCCCCGACGGGAAGCCTGCCCACCATCGTGCCTGCGGCTTGGGCGAGATTCTGGCTGATCAGCGATCGCGGCCGCATCATGTCCACGCCGATCTGCCCGCGCAGGACGCGCAGCGGGAGCGACGAGAACTGCCATGGCATGAGGATGGACTGAATACATGCGGCCAGTACGGCGTACGCGACCGCGGTGGAGGCTCCGACTCCGGCGACCTCGTCGTGACCGTCGTACAGAACGCGCCAGACGACAACGGTCAGGGTGGCCTGGATGACGAGTCCGGCGATCCCGAACAGGAGATCCGCACGGTAGACGAGAACCGAGCGGTAGCCGGCCCGGTAGAGGCCGCGGAGCCCGGTCAGGCGCGTGCTCAGCGTGTCAACGGGCATTGGGCGTGCGTTCTGTGTACAGCTGCCGGATCACGTCCTCGAGGTCGGGCTCGAGCACCGAGAGGTCGGTGATCGGGTAGCGCGAGGTGAGGTCGTGGACGACTTTCGGTACGGCGGTCCTCTCCGGGTCGAACCGCAGAGTCGCCTTGAACGCGTCGGCCGAAACCACCTGCGCGAACGGGGACGTGATGGTGGTCGCGTCGAAGTCGGTGCAGTGCACCACGATGTCCCGGCTGGTGACGTACTGCGCCTTGAGCATCTCGACGTCGCCCTCGTACAGGATCTTGCCGTGGTCGATGATCACCACGCGCCGGCAGAGCCGCTCGACGTCGTCCATGTCGTGGGTGGTCAGGATGACCGTCGTACGGCGGCCGGCGTTGATCTCCGCGACGAACTCCCGGATCTTGCCCTTGGCAACGACATCGAGGCCGACCGTCGGTTCGTCGAGATACAGGATCGGCGGGGCGTACAGCATGGCGGCGACCAGGTCGCCACGCATCCGCTGGCCGAGCGACAGCGATCGCACCGGGGTGTCGATGAACTCGTCCAGGTCGAGGATCTCGGTGAATTCGCCGAGGCGGGTCCGGTACGTCGCCGGATCCATGCTGTAGAGGTCCCGGATGATCTCGAACGAGTCTCTGAGCGGGAGGTCGTACCAGAGCTGGGTGCGCTGCCCGAAGACCGCGCCGATGCTGCGCGCGTTCCGGCGCCGATCGCGCCAGGGGACCTGACCGGCGACCGTGACGGTGCCCGAGGTCGGGACCAGGATGCCGGTGAGCATCTTGATGGTGGTGGATTTCCCGGCGCCGTTCGGCCCGAGGAACCCGATCAGCTCGCCCTCGCCGATCTGGAAACTGATCCCGTCGACGGCTGTGGTGACCTTGCGGGCCCGGGTGAACAGCGATCTCGTCCCGGCGAAACGCCCCGGCCGCACATCGGGGCGGGTGAACTCTTTGGTGAGATCGGAGACCTCGATGATGGGAGGCATTGCGGACGACCGTAGCAGCTGGGTTTCGGCTCGGCACGCGATTTCCTGGAGCGTTCTGAAGACTGGCGGAAGGTTTGGGGGCATCGTTGAAGCCAGGAAGACCTGGGGGTGTTTTCAGGGGGAGTGGTAGCGATGAACATGCAGGGGAACTATCCGTCCGGGGAGCTGGACGAGATGCCTCAGGAGGAGCAGGCCCGGTTGCTGGTCGAGCCTACTTTCGACCATCGGATCGACGACGAAGCCGACCTCTTGCGTGCCGAGTTCGGACCGCCTGACAAGGACGGCGGCTACGGCCGGGGTGACTACGAGTACGGCGGGAGGGCCGACTCATGAGTGGTGTCGAGGACATGATCCACCAGGCCGAGCTCGACCTCGGCCTCGGTGAGCCGAACAAGATCCAGAAGTGGTACCGCGAGCGCAACGGCTCGGACTTCAACGGCAACTTCCCGTGGTGCGATGCCTCGATCACGTACTGGGCGTGGCACTCGGGCAACGAAGACGCCGTGACGTTCGGCAAGGACTACGCGCTGACCACCGCACATGCCCACGCGTTCAAGACCCGCGGCCAGTGGCACGTGGACATCGCGGGGATCAAGCGCGGTGACATCGTCTTCTTCGACTGGGGCGGTACCGACGTGAAGTCCGCCATCGACCACGTGGGGATCGTCACGGGGGTCGACGGCTCGCGCGTCTTCACGATCGAGGGCAACTACGACGACGTGTGTGACCGTCATGTGCGCAAGTCCAACTGGATCGCCGGGTACGGGCGGCCCAGCTACCAGCACTCGCCGGGAATGCGGACCGGATTCGTCATCTTCCCCGGTCAGTCGTTCTTCGTGATGGGGCGCCGCAGCCCGATCATCGCGGCGATGCACGATCGGCTGGTGGCGGTCGGGTGCAACAAGTACGAGACGCAGACGAACAAGGACGTCTGGGGTACGGGCGATCTCCGCTCGTACTCGGCCTGGCAACGCAAACTCGGCTTCCAGGGCTCGGTCGACCAACCCGGCAGCGATGCCGACGGCATCCCCGGCAAGGAGACCTGGGACAAGCTCAAGGTCCCACGCACCTGAGGGCTTGCGTTCATACTGCTTGCATGGCGACTTTCAGTCGGACCGATGAGCTGCGGGGATCCGAGTTCGTCGACGTAGATCTGCGTGACGCCCGGTTCGTGGGGTCTGATCTGTCCGGTGTGGTGATGCGCGGCGTCGAAGTGCGGGCGGCGGACATCGACGCGCCGTGGCTCTCCGACGGCGAGACGTTCTTCCGCGTCAACGGCGTCGACGTGATCCCGTACGTCGAAGCCGAACTCGACCGGCGATTCCCCGGCCGCGCCAACCGGCGGGCCGGGGATCCGGCGGGTCTGCGCGAAGCCTGGGCTGCGCTCGAGCGCACCTGGGCGGCCACGCTCGACCGTGTCGCCGCGATGCCGCCTGGTACGGTCGATGTGTCCGTGGCCGGCGAGTGGTCGTTCGCGCAGACCCTGCGGCACCTGGTCCTTGCCACCGACATGTGGCTGGGCCGGGCGATCCTCGAGATCGAGCAACCATTCCACCCCATCGGCCAGACGGACACCGGCACCGAGGACGACGGGTTCGACACGTCGATCTTCACGACCGTCAAACCGTCGTACGCCGAGGTCCTCGACGTGCGCGCCGGTCGCGTCGCGATGGTCCGTGACTACCTTTCCACAGTCACACCGGAGACCCTGGCCGCAGCCCGCAGAAACCCCCACGCCCCCGACCACGCCGAGACCGTCCTCTCCTGCCTCCACGTCATCCTCGAAGAGGAATGGGAACACCACCGCTACGCCACCCGGGACCTCAACACAATCGAGGCAAATCCCGACGCGTGAGCTGTTCCGTCGATCGGGTCGGTTGGCCTGATGATGGGAAGCGTCCAAAGCGACGGAGGCGGCTATGAGTGAGCAGGATCGGCGGCAAGGGGAGCAGTCGGGCGGGGATCGGGATGAGCGGGCGGATGGGTCGCCGCGGCGGCGCGGGGATGAGCCGTGGCGTACCGAAGGGCTCCCGAAAGGCACCGGAGATCGGCCGCGGCGGCCGCAATGGGTGCGGTGGGTGGCCTGGATCGTCGGTGGCTACCTGGTGCTGTTCCTGCTGACCACGATGCAGGACCAGATGTCCGGGGGAGCGGAGACGATCGCCTACACCGAGTTCACCACGCAGGTGGAGAAGGGCAACGTCGCCGAGATCTTCGCCCGGGGTGACACGATCGAGGGTCGGCTCAAGCAGGCGGCGTCCGTACCGGGCAAGACCGACACCGACTACACGAAGTTCACGACCGAGCGGCCGACGTTCGCCAATGACGACCTGTACGGCGCTCTGGAGAAGAGCGGCACCACGGTCCGGGCGACCCCGGTGGTCCAGGAGCGCGGCGCTCTGTGGAACCTGCTGATCTCGTTCGCGCCGATTCTGCTGCTGGTCGGGTTCTACTTCTGGCTGTTCCGGCGTCAGCAACGGGCAGGCCCGGGCGGCCTGGGCGGGCTGCTCGGCGGCGGGCAGAAAAAGCCGGTCGATCCGGAGAGCGTACGGGCGACCTTCGCCGACGTGGCGGGGATCGACGAGGTCGAGGCCGAGATCACCGAGATCGTCGACTACCTGAAAGACCCGGACAAGTACCGCCGGCTCGGCGCCCGGGCTCCGAAAGGCGTCCTGCTCGCGGGTGCGCCCGGCACCGGCAAGACGCTGCTGGCGCGTGCCACCGCGGGCGAGGCGGGTGTCCCGTTCTTCTCGGCCAGTGCGTCGGAGTTCATCGAGGCGATCGTCGGGGTGGGAGCGAGCCGGGTACGGCAACTGTTCGGGGAGGCGCGGAAGGTCGCGCCCGCGATCATCTTCATCGACGAGATCGACACCATCGGCCGGGCGCGGGGTGGGGCGCGGTCGTTCGGCGGTCACGACGAGGGGGAGCAGACGCTGAACCAGATCCTGACCGAGATGGACGGCTTCTCCGGCACCGAGGGCGTAGTCGTACTCGCGGCCACCAACCGGCCCGACGTACTGGATCCGGCGCTGCTGCGGCCCGGCCGGTTCGACCGTACGATCACCGTGCATGCGCCCGATCAGACCGGGCGCGAGGCGATCCTGCGGGTGCACGCGCGGGGCAAACCGCTGGCCGCGGACGTCGACCTCGGCGCGATGGCCCGATCCACTCCCGGCATGACCGGCGCCGACTTGGCCAACCTGCTGAACGAGGCTGCCTTGGCCGCCGCGCGACTGGGCCAGCCGGAGATCCATCAGCACGACCTGACCGATGCGCTGGAGAAGATCCAGCTCGGAACGGCCCGCAACGTGGTGATGCCCGAGGAGGAGCGACGTCGTACGGCGTATCACGAAGGCGGTCATGCGTTGCTGGGCATGATCCAGGTCGGCGCGGACCCGGTGCGCAAGGTCTCGATCATCCCCCGCGGACGCGCGCTGGGCGTCACGCTGTCCACGCCGGAAATGGACCGATACGGGTACGACGCCGAGTACCTGCGCGGCCGGATCATCGGAGCTCTCGGAGGGATGGCCGCCGAGCAGGAAGTGCTCGGCGTGGTCACCACAGGCGCCGAGAGCGACCTCGAGACCGCGACCCGGATCGCACGGTCGATGGTCGGTCGCTGGGGCATGTCCGCTGCGGTAGGTCCCGTCTCCGTGCTCCCGGCGGACGGCGATCCACGGGCCAGCGCTTCCGAGGAACTCCTCAATACGGTCGACGCGGAGGTACGACGTCTCATCGACGACTGCTACCAGGAAGCCAGACGGCTCCTCCGCGAGAACCGCGAACGTCTCGACGGCATCGCCGAGCAGCTCCTCCGCCACGAAACCCTCGACGAAGCCGACGCCTACGCCGCCGCCGGCATCCCCCACGACGCCAGGACGTGATCCTCAGTCGACCTGGGTGGTGGCGCGAGTCTCGATGGCCTTGACGGTGTTGGCGAAGGCCTTGGCGAGAAGGCTTGTGCCGATGGTCCCGAGGACGAGTCCGAGGATCCGGCCGCGGATGTTCTTGCCCTGGCGTACGACGACGGCGTCGAGGCTGGTCAGGCCGTCGGGCCGGCGGGTGAACGTGTAGGTGTGGCCGGAGTTGCCGCCCCAGACGTTGGAGTCCGTGGTCATCATGACGATGTGGTTGGGGTCGGACCAGTCGTAGTGGAGGCGTTCCCAGATACCGCCGGAGCCTTCGGTGACGTCGGCGTACTGCGGTCCTTGGTCGTGCACCTTGAGGTAGTCGTCGGCGCTGTTGCCGAAGTCTTCGAGCGGCCGGGACCGAAGTCGGTGAGGGCGGCCAGGAACTGTGCGGGTGTGGCGGTGGTGTTCGCGTGCAGGTGGATGGTGGACATGCTTACTCCTTGCTGAGGGCCTTGAGGGCCGCGATGTAGATCTCGGAGAAGGTGGGGAAGGGCTGGATGGTGTCCCGCAGTACGTCGAGTGGGATGCGGGCGCGGATCGCGAGGGTGGCCTGCTGAAGCCACTCGCCGGCTTCCGGGCCGAGTGCGTAGGCGCCGGTGAGACGTTCGCCGTCGCTGAGCAGCGTGAGGAATCCGTTGTTGTCGGCGTACTCACGGGTGTACGTCGCTGTCTTCGCCACATCCCGGAGCGCGACGGTCGCGCTGACGGGCGCGTCCGTGGCTCCGACTGCCGCGGCCTGCTGGTCGGTGAAGACGACCCGGGGGATGGCGTCGTAGTTCGCCTCGCGGTGTCCGCCGAGGATGTTGGCGGCCACGACGCGGCCCTGGTACTTGCCGACGTGGGTGAACAGCGAGATCCCGGTGACGTCGCCGACGGCCCAGGCACCTGGCGCGACTTGCAGCCGCGCGTCGACAGGTACCCCGTGGGCGTCGGCCGTGACACCAATTGTCTCCAGTCCGATGCCGTCGACCCGCGGACGACGGCCGGTGGCGACGAGCAGCCGGTCGCCGCGGACCTCACGACCGTCGTCGAGCACGAGCACGTAGTCGTTACCGTCGCGCCGGGCGGCGCTCGCCCGCGCTCCGAGGATCAGTTCGATCCCGTCGGTGCGCAGGACCTCGCCGAGCGCCTCGCCCAGCGGTGCCGCCTCGCGCGACAGGACGTGGTCGGTGGACTCGACTAGGACGACTTCGCCGCCCAAGCGCCGTACCGCTTGTGCCATTTCGACGCCGACTGCTCCACCGCCGAGGATGACCAGGCGGCGAGGCACCGCTTTCATGCTTGTCGCTTCGCGGTTGGTCCAGATGCCGTCGAGCTCACGAAGGCCCGGGATGGGCGGGATGACGGGTTCGGACCCGGTCGCGAGTACGACGTGATCCGCGGTGTAGCGGCGTCCGTCGACCTCGACCACACCTGTGCCGGCGAGCCGGCCGCGGCCACGGATGAGGTCGATGCCGTTGTCGGCGAGCCACTTCTCCTGGCCGGCGTCGGAGTAGTCCGACACCATGAAGTCGCGCCAGGCGAGGGCCGCCGGTACGTCGACTGTTGCGGGAGCGGCGGCCTCGTTCGCGGCCTGAGCCGCCTCGCCCGGGCGCAGTAGCGTCTTGGACGGGATGCACGCCCAATACGAGCATTCCCCGCCAACCAGTTCGCGCTCGACGACCGCGACCCGCAGGCCGCCCTCGGCGAGGGCGCCGGCGGCGTGCTCACCGGGGGAGCCGCCGCCGATCACGATGACGTCGTAGTCGCTCATTGGGGGAGCTCCTGACCGGTGCGCTCGGCGACCATGTAGGCGGCGTACCACTCGGGCCAGGCCTCGTCGTACTGACCGCCGTTGCGCTTCTCGTGCTCGCCGTGGGCGGTTGCCGCGCGCTGCAGGGCCTGCTTCAGGTCGTCCACCGAGGTGTACGACGTCTCGGCGGGGTCGACGCGACCGGGGAGCCGTTTGGTGACCTCCTGCAGCAGCCAGCCGTTGCCGTCCGGGTCGCTGAACGTGGCGAACGAGCTGTAGCTGGCACGCTCATCGGCGGGTCCGGTGATCCGGCCGCTGGTGTCGTCGGCCTGGAACTGCGCGCCCGGCGTCGACGGGTGGAACGCCTCGCTGACCTCGACGCCGCGAGCGGCGAGTTCGGCGCGTGCGGTCTCGATGTCGGAGACGATCAGGTACAGGCCCTGCGCCGAGCCCGGCTCGGCGGTGGTGATGTTCGTGCCGAACTGAACCGAGGCCGGCGAACCCGGCGGGGTGAACTGGACGACCCGGAAGCCGTTGTCGAACGCGAAGTCGGCGTCCAGCCGCCAGTCCAGCTGCTGGTAGAACGCCTTCGCCTTGTCGACATCGGTCACGGGAATGACGACGGCCTCGAACTTGAAATCGGTGCTCACTGCTTCCTCCTGTGGTGGGTGGTTACATCAATTACTGTCGCGCCGCGTGGACGGCTTCACCCCAGGGGTTATCCCTGGTGTCGTGCCGGGTCAGGCTACGGGCGCCTGCCGGTCGAGGAGTGACCAGCGCGGGGTCGATGGCGACCCGGGCGGGCGCCAAGAAGGTCGAGATCGCCGGCGCCTCTCACTGCGGCCGGTTCGGCGTGTTCAGGCGACCAGCAGCCACCGGTTGCCGTCGGGGTCGGTGAAGGAGGCCTGGTCGAGTCCGGCCGGATCTCGGGAGATCGGGCTTGGAGCCGCGCCGCGGGACTGCAGCTCCGCGACCGCTGCACGCAGGTCGTTCACCCTCAGTACGCCGACGGCCGACCCGGGCTCAGCCGGGCTGATGCCGGTCCCGATGATGATCGAACACAACGAGCCCGCCGGAGTGAGCTGCACGGCCCGGACCTCGCCGTCCGCCTGGTCGGAATCCAGGTGAAAACCCAGGGCACGGTAGAAATGCCGGGTCCGGTCGACGTCGGATACAGGTACGACGACGGCCTTGAGCTTGGTGTCCATGTGACGATCGTCCGTCCCGGTCGCTGCCGTCGCCCCCGTGGAAATCCCTGGTGCACCTCAGCGGGCCAGTGCACTCCGGAGTTGCCGGCGCGAGCTGATGCCGAGCTTGGAGAACGTCTTGCGGAGGTGCCACTCCACGGTGCGGGGACTGATGTACAGCTGCGCTCCGATCTCGACGTTGGTCAGGCCGTCGCGGGCCAGCCCGGCGATCTGTGCCTCCTGGGCAGTGAGGTCGGTGAGCGTGTCCGGCGTACGTTTGCGGACTGTCTCCCCGGTTGCGAGCAGCTCGTGCCGGGCACGTTCGGCGAAGGCCTCGAGTCCCATCTCCTCCAGCTGTTCGTGAGCCGTCCGCAGTTGTTCTCGAGCATCCACGCGACGACCTTCGCGCCGCAGCCACTCGCCGTACAGGAGATGGGCACGAGCGACCTCAACGGCCAGGCTGGTCTGACTCAAGTGCTCGATCGACACAAGGTAGGCGTTTTCGTCCGCTCCGAGGAGGGCCCGGACGCGTGCCTCGATCCCGCGCCCCCACGCTGTCGGCGTGGTCGTGACGCGCTCGGTCAGCCAGGCGAGCGCGGACTCGACGAGTTTGGTGTCGCCGGTCCTGGAGGCTGCTTCGGCCAGCTCGGCCACGACCAGTACGCCGTACCCGACGACGTCCTGCTCGAAGACTTGCAGCGCAGCGTCCCGGGCGACGTCGTACTTGCCGAGACCGTTGTGCAGGACCGAGTTCGCGTACGTCGCGAAGGCCGCCATCCGGCCCTGGCTGTGCTCGGTCGCGTCCCGGATGGTTGCGTCGATCAATTGCCGAGCGACTACTTCGTTGCCGCGGTAGGCCTCGAGCAGCAGAGCACCGTACGCGAGCCGGGGATTCCCGGTCGACGCCGCGATCTGATGGTCCTCGTCGACCAGACCGGCCACTGCGGACAACTCGCCGGTCAGGCATTGCAGGTTGGCGCGGAAGCTGAGGGCGAACTGGAGTTGCACCAGCGCACCGGTCTCCCGGGCCATCCGGTCCTGCCGGAGGGCGAGCTCGAGAGCGGCGTCGAAGTCCCACACCTCGATGGCGACGATGCCGCTGACCCGGTTCCCGGACAGCCAGAGCCAGCTGCCGATGTCGTCGGCGCCGATATCCGCTCGGCGGGCGTGATCGAGTGCCCTGATCAGGTCCGGTGCGGCAGCGGAATACCCGCGGGTGATCCGCAGTGCGAGCGCCTGCAGCAGCAGGTCGGCCGGCGGGTTCGAGTCGACCGGAGGAGGAGCCGCGGCTGCGGCGAACGCCAGGATGCCCGGCGCGTCCGGACCGCTGGCCCAGATCGCCGCCGACATCGCCTCCAGATAAGTCACCCGCGCCCGGATCGGATCATGTGGGTCGAGCAGCCTCGCCGCGCCGAGCAGAGTACGCGCGGCCTCGCGAGCCCGCCCCTGATCGAACGCGATCTCTCCACGGAGCCGCTCGGCCTCGGCCTCGCAGACCGCGTTCGGTGGTCCGGCCACCGCCCCACTGATCAGCTCGAGCGCCGCCTCGAGCGCGCCCGCACTGCGCTTCGCTGCAGCCGCGGCCAGCAGCCGCTGGGCCCGGCGGTCCGGGTCGAGCGTCAGCGCCGCCGAACGCTCCAGGAATTCGCCCGCCGCGAAGAAGCCACCGCGTGCCTGAGCCCGCACCGCAGACCGCTCCAGCTCGGCAGCGACGTCCTCGTCGGGCCGGGCAGTTGCGTGGGCTCGATGCCACGCGCGCCGGTCCGGATCGGCGTCGGGATCGGTCACCTCAGCCAGCGCCTGGTGCACGGCCTGCCGTTCCTGCGGTGTCGCCAGCCGGTACGCCGCCGACCGCACCATCGGGTGCCGGAACTGGATGTGCCGGCCGAAGGTGATCAGTCCAGACTCGATCGCTGCTGCAGCGGGGTCTGCTCCGAGCTCCAGCAACTCCGCCGCACGCCAGAGCAGAGCCGGGTCGCCCAGGGGTTCCGCTGCGGCCGTGAGCAGGAGTCGTCGCGTGTCGGCCGGCAGTACCTCGAGGCGTCGTACGAAGCCCTCTTCGATCCGGCTGGCCAGCGTCCCCGGGCTGACGCCGTCCGCCAGTTCGGTCAGGCTCCACGCGTGGGGTAGCTCGAGCAGGGCCAGCGGGTTGCCCCTAGTCTCAGCCACGATCCGGTCCCGGATCCGCGGGTCGACCGGCCCTGGTAGCACCGAATCGAGCAGCGCTCGCGCGTCCGCAGCGCCCAGCCCGCGGATCTCGAGCTCCGCCAGTCCGGTCAATTCGTGGTCCTCACCATCGCGGACGGCGAAGACCATGACCACCGACTCGGCCGCCAGTCGCCGGGCGACGAACGCGAGGATTCGCGCCGACATCCGGTCGAGCCATTGCGCGTCGTCGATCACGCACAGGACCGGCTGCTCCGCGGCCGCGTCGGACAGCAGGTTGAGGACGGCGAGGCCGACGAGGAAACGGTCCGGCGCAGGTCCGCTCTGCTGGCCGAACGCCGTACCGAGGGCCTCGTGCTGCGGGCGCGGAAGGCGGTCGGTCAGCTCCAGGAACGGCTGGCAGAGCTGATGGAGTCCGGCGTACGCGAGCTCCATCTCGGACTCCACCCCGACGGCTCGCGCGATCCGGCACGTACCACTGCGTGCCACCAGCGACTCGAGCAACGCCGACTTGCCGACACCGGCCTCGCCGCGAAGAACGAGCACCTCACTCCGGCCCGTCCGCGCCGCACTGATCAGTCCGTCCAGTGCAGCGGTTTCCCGCCGCCGCCCCCGCAGTTCACGCTCCGCCATCGCCACCAGGTCAGGTTTTCACCCGCCATCGCCTCGATGCAACGCAGACCGTCCGACGACGACCACTGGTCCACGAGCCAGGCGGAGGACGTTGTACGACGCCGATCCGCGCACAGCCCGATGCAGCACCCCGTGACGATCCGGACCAAGCACGGTCAAAGCAGCAGCCACCGACTCCGCCAGTACGACGCCATCGACCGGACCCCGAGCGAGTTCCAACCGAACGTCGACCTCGGGGTAAGCCATCCGCCAGATTCGCACCACTTCGTCGACTTCGCCGCGCCCGATCGACGCCGTCGCGTGTACGACGGTCAGACCGATGCCTCGGCGCTGTGCCGCGCGGAACGCGAATCCCAACGCCGCCGACGGCCCGCCATTGTCGTCAACGCCGACGACCACTCGCCCTCTATTCGGCCCGACCGAGCCTGCAGTCGACAATCCGATCACCGCCAGCGACGCCGTCGTACGGCGGACCAACCGCCGAGCCAGCGTTCGTTCGAGGGACTTCGTGTTGTGACTGAGCACGACCAGAGCACCAGCACTGGCTTCGCTGAGCAGGGCCGCGACCTGCCGACCCGGGTAAACGGTGGTCGCGATCCGCAGCGACGGCGCGATCCGGCGGGCCCGGTCGATCGCTGCGGTGACGACTGCCTCGGCAGCTTCGCGAACGTGAAGATCGACTGTCGGGTTGCCGAGCGGGTCGAGCAGCCGCGGCCACCGGAACGCGTAGACGATCCGCAACTCGGATGCCCGCGCAGCAGCTTCGGCCGCGGCCCACTCCAGCGCGTCCCCGTCGGAGCCACGCGGGTCGACCAGGACGACAACGGGTCCGTTGTCAGGCCCAGCCGGCGAGATCGGGCGGGTGTCCGACGAAGGTACGGCGGCGCCGCGGAACAGCCTCATGAGTTGCCTCCTCTGTGCTGTCACCACAGTCCCGCGGCCGCCTCACGCTCACACCAGGGAAAGACACTGGCCTCGACCCCGGCGTCTCCTAGGAATGAGCCTGAAAGATCACGCGGTTGCCGTCCGGGTCTCGGGCGTCCGGGCGGGCGACGGTCGCGGCGAGGGCCAGGTGGTCGATCGGGGTGGTTGCTGCGGGCAAGAGTTTGACCGCGTCATCGCCGATCCGGAAAGTGGGGGAGTCGGACGGCACAGAGTGCATTCCCAGGTGGGTGCCATAGAACTCGACGGCGGCCTCGAGGTCGGGAGCAGCCAGGGCGACGTACGAGAAGTGGCGGACGGGGCCTGAGACGATCGGTGGGATCCGGAAGTCCTCCGACCGCTGGAGGAGTTCGACGCGGACGCCGTTCGGGTCCGCAATGAAGGCCAGGCGCCCCTGGCCGCTGCTTGCGGTCCTCGGGGCCGTGAGCTCGGTGTAGCCCAGTTCGATCAAGCGGGCGTAGTCCGCGTCGAGGTCGTCGGTCATGAAGCCGATGTGGTTAAGTCTCTGACGCGCCCACCCACGTGGTTCAGTTCGTAGATCACCCTGCGCAGGATAGCGCTTACCCATCGCCTCCGAGAGCGTTGGTGAGGAGGGTGACCAGGGCCTCGAGCTGAAGGTCGGCGGAGGACGAGAGCTCCTCGTCAGAGCCGTCCAGGGCTTTGGCGGCCAGGCCTGCCTTGGCGTCGATGAGGTCGGCGATCCGGGTGTCAATGGTCTGGGCGGCGATGATGCGCCAGGCCGTGACGGGCTCCTCCTGGCCGATGCGGTGCACGCGGTCGATGGCCTGCGTCTGCTCCGCGTTGGTCCAGGACAATTCCGCGAGTACGACGTTCGACGCGACCTGCAGGTTGATACCCACGCCGGCTGTCAGCAGCGAGCAAACCGCGATGGACACCTCAGGATCGTTCACGAACGCATCGATGTTCTTCTGGCGGTTCTTCGCGGTTTGGTCGCCCCGGATCGAGGAGTAGGCGATGCCGCGCTCGGCGAAGAGCTTCTCGGCGGCATCCATCACCTCGATGTGCCGGGCGAAGAAGACAACCTTGCCGACGTTGTGCGCCAGCTGCGCGGCGTAGTCGGCAGCCAGACCCGCCTTCGCCCGGCCGATGCGACGGACCAGGCTGAACACGTTCTCGCCGGTCTTCGCGGTGTCCGGGTCGGAGCGCTCCCAGCCGGCCACCCGTCGTACGAGCTCGTGGTCGATGCCGTCGACGACGTCGCCTGAGGTTCGCGTCGCGAGTGCGCTCTCGTAGCGGGCGACGAGGCGGTTGGTGAGCTCGCGCTCGGCCTCGCGGATGGACCGGCCGGCGGCGTCGTCGAGCTCGACGGGCAGGTCGGCGATCCGGCGGGCCGGGATGTCGGCGGCCACGTCGACCTTGCGACGGCGAACGACGCCCAGGTCGATCACGCGGGCCCGGGCGGCCGCGTAGAAGCCGGGGTCGGCCGGTGTCAGGCCGGTCTCCTCGAGCGACTGCATCAGCTCGGCGCGCGGTCCCGTCTCGTCGATCCAGCCGAGGAACTCCCAGATCGGCGTGAAGTCCTCGATGTCGTTGATCAGCGGAGTGCCGGTCAGCGCCATCAGCAGGGGACGCGCGGTCCGGCTCCTGATCCGCTCGGACAGCCGGAGCACATTCTGCGATCGCTGGGACTTCTTGTTCTTGATGAAGTGCGCCTCGTCGACGACCATGCCGCGGAAGCCGAGGTCCCCGAGCCAGCCGACGTGGCGGTCGAGCACCTCGTAGTTCACCACGACGATGTCGGCGAAGCCGTCGATCGTGTCGCCGTCGCCGTGGATCACGGTGGCGGTCTTTCGCGGAGTCCAGAGGCCGGCCTCACGGGCCCAGTTCGTCTTCACGACGTTCGGTACGACGGCCAGCAGAGGATAAGCGTCGGCAGCCTGCGCGGCGAGGAGCGCCTGAGCGGTCTTGCCCAGGCCAGGCTCGTCGGCCAGCAGGAAGGTCCGATGACCCGCCGCGGTAGCGGCGACGAGTTGCGCCTGATGGAGCATCAGGTCTACGCCGCTCGCGGTGCGCAGGGAGGTGGGCTTGGGCAGCGCCTTGGTCGATGACGCCGTGGCGTACTCGAAGGACTTGAGCAACGGGGTGATCAGCTCCCAGCCCGCCAAACGCCGCGGCTGTACGTCGCGAGGCGGGGCTGAGGAGAAGTCGGGGGCCAGGAAGGGATTGGCGAGTTGCCGAGCGACGACCGACTGCGGCACGACCTGACGCGCGGTCGTCGGAGCCGCAGCCGGCGGCTCCTTGGGAGCCGGCTCCTCAGGCGGTTCGACGCCGGCGGAGACCAGCATCTGGCGCTTGAGCGCGGCCGCCGCGTCGGACACCACGGCGTCCTCGGCGAGCAAGGCGAGCAGCGAGGGCTCGCGGGCCGCGGTCTTGGCGAGGATCGTCGCGATCCCGTCGAGGCGCCTGAGCTGCTCGGCCCGGTGGGTGTCACTGGCGGATTTGTCCGCGTTCACGCGGGCGCGCTCTTCGCGCACCAGCAGCGCGACGACCTGGAACTTGGTACGCACGGACGGCCGCACCGCCCCGCGCTCGACGGCGCCCTCGACCTCCCGCACGGCACGGGCCAGAACGGGCATCATGCCCTCGACCTCGACGTCGCGAATACGACGCCGACGCTGGGGCGGCGTGGCACTACGGGTGGCGTCGGACCGACGCCGGCCTCGCTGGGCCAAAGAATCCTCCTCCGAACTGCCGCGACAGGTTGTTGCCGCGGCACGCAACCCCGCACGTCATCGCGCGGCCGGCGAGCGGCCGCGCCGAAGGCGCCGTCACCCGCGAGCGGTCGACATGCGGAATTCCAGTACAACCCGCCACCGGGGCGACGCCCACTGATGGATGGCTGTGAGTCCTGCTCGCGGCGCGATCGGCGTCGCGAGAGGCGTTGCCGACGTACGGTGTCGTTTCGATATTACCCTCAGTCGCCCAGCGAGGGCACCTCAGTACTCACGGCCGGGTGCGACGGGCCTCAGGCGTGGTCGCCGTCGAGGAGTTCGTGGAGTTCTTCGACGGCCTTGGTGATGTCGTCGTAGTCGTTCTGGGCGGCCCGGGACTCGGCGCTGATCACGCCGCAGCGGTGGACCCGCCGGAAGTCGCCGTACGGGAACTTGTAGTGGCCCTTGGTCTCCTCGTCCATCTCGGTGTCGATCCCGAGGTACCACTCGCCGTACTCGCGCCAGCCGTGCTTGTCCAGGTAGTCGTTCTCCTGGTCCGCGGTGGGGGCGTGCTCACTCCAGTCGTCCCGCTCGTCCATGGCTGTCTGCCCGTTACGGACGAGCCGCTTCGCGTGGTCGAACGCTTTCTTGTTCAGCTTCACGGTCATCGTTCGCCACCTCCTCGACGGCCGGTGCCCAGGCGCCGTACCCGGAAACTGTCTGTACGACGGGCCGCACCACGCGGGCTGTGCGTTCCCACGTCAAGGTGTCGAGATCGACGCCGACCACGGCCCGGCCCAGCTCTGCGGCGTGCCGGCGCATGGCGATGACGGTCGGGCCGTCGTACCAGACGATCTGCCACTGACCACGGGTGGTCGCCGAGGGCCGGGCGCTGACCGGGACCCCGGAGCGGACGGTGAGTTGATGGACGAACCTGCAGACCAGGTGCGCGTCGCCACGCGGGCGACTGATCCGGAGGATGGAAACACTCATGGTGCGTCCTAGGGTCGTGGTACAGCCCACAGGCTATGGCTGGTCCCGGTACCCAGCCCCATGCCACCCGTCAAACAGAAGTCGCCAGGTGTCCCGCCGGGCCGGGTTCCGCATCGGCCGGGCGGAAGAGTGGTGACCGGTGCCCGAACCAGGCGTCGAGCATGGCGTCGTCGCCGAGGGCGCCGAACGGGGCCGGCCCTTGCTCGAGCATTCGTAGCAGCGCGACGAGGCGCTGTGCTGTCTCGCACATCCTTGGGTTCTCCGACTGTGCTTTCCCAGGCGGTGTGTGAACGCGCCGGTACGCCGATGGACCGTCCAGAAGGCCGACAGCACACAGCGATCGGACCACATGAACGGTCCCGGCGCTGCTGGTCGGAACGCCGAGACCTGAGAAGCCCGGCCTCACGTGCGACCAGACTCCTTTACTGCTGCGGTACCCCCACAGACTCCGCGAATTCATGGGAGCTTCCACCCACCACATCGTGGCCGGACCGGAAATCGTTACATGCGTCGCCGGGGAGCGGGTACCGATTGACGGTGAGGACCACGGATGACGCTCTGATAGGCGGGCGATACCGGATCGGCGAGGTAATCGGTCGTGGTGGGATGGGGGAGGTCCATCGAGCGACGGACGAGCGGCTGGGGCGTCAGCTCGCGATCAAACTGATGAGGCCGGTCCCGCAGACCCTCGCGGCGGCGGAGCGATTTCAGCGTGAGGCGCGAGCGCTGGCGAGGATTCGTAGCCCGCACGTGGTTGCTGCCTACGACTTCGGTACGCACGGGGCCGGCTACTACCTGGCGATGGAGTTGGTGGGCGGCAACACAGTCGCCGATGAGTTGAAGCGCAAAGGCCTGTTCTCGCCCGAGCGGGCCGAGCACATCATCAGGCAGGCCGCGGCCGGGCTGGCCGCGATCCACCAGCTTGGCATCGTCCACCGCGACATCAAGCCCGGCAACCTGCTGTTGTCCGACGACGGCACGGTGAAGATCGCCGACTTCGGCATCGTCAGCTTCCTTCACGACGCCACGACGACGCTGACCTCCACTGGGCAGATCGTCGGCACGAGTGCCTACCTGGCGCCGGAACGCGCGCGCGGCAAGCCGGCCGGCCCGGCGTCAGACATCTACGCACTCGGTTGCGTGCTCTATCAGCTGGTCACGGGGCATCCGCCGTTCATGGCCGATCAGCCCGCATCGCTCATGTACCAGCACGTGCAGAGTGCACCGATCCCGCCGAGCGAGCTGCGGCCAGAGCTCGATGGCGACGTCGAGGCGCTGGCGTTGTGGATGCTCGCGAAGGACCCGGCAGCCCGGCCGACCGCCGATGAAGTCGCCTCGGGCGTCCGGCCAGTGGCTGTCGACGACGCGATCACCAGTGTTTTGCCGGTACGACGGAAGCCGGTGCTCGCAGGTGCTGCAGCCGGCATCGCATTGGCGGTGTCGGCAGCGCTCGGCATTGTGCTGGACACACAGGGGATGGATCTGCCGGCCACGGACGAGCTGAATCCGAATCCCACTATTCCGGCGGTAGTGCCGACTACGCCGAGTACGTCGCGGGCCGTCGTACCGACGACGAAGCCACCGAGCACCCGCTCGACGACCGCATCCGAGCTGAAGCCGTCGACCCAGGGCAAACCCGGCAAGGCGAAGGCCGGAGAGGGCTCGAAGGAGCACAAGTCGAAGTCCGGCAAGTCGAAGAAGCCGAAGTCCTGACCTTGGCGCCGACTGCGCCGGGTGACCGTTCATGCGGAAATTGAGTTCAACCGGCATTCGACTGATTGAAATGAGCGATTGCTTCAACAGTCGCGCAATGCTTCGGTGCTCTTGCGGAAAGTAAGCGTTACAGATTGTCGTTTTGCCGGGTTTTGCGTGGGTACCGCGTCGTTAATCGCAATTTCGGAACGGGGAGGGTCGTAAGGAGGTTTCCCATGGGAATCGGTGTATCCGTATTCCTGCTCGCCGTTGGCGGAATTCTGGCCTTCGCCGTGTCGGATCGGCTCAGCGGAGTGGACCTGACCGCGGTCGGGTATGTACTGATGGCGGCCGGCGTGATCGGTCTCGGCGTGGCGCTGATCTTCGCGAACCAGCGGAGCAGAACGTCACACACCTCCGTCCACGAGCGGCGCGACATCCATGAGTGAGCTCTGGATCAAGGCTGATTCACAGTCTGACGCACGCAAGCCGCCCGAAGCCCGGGAGTTGCTGCTGGACGCATTGCTCGACAAGGTCGCGCACGATCACTTTCCGTCGATCCCGATGCTCGACCTGATCGAGTCCCTGCTCCAGCCGGACGAGGTCCCGATCTACGCCATCATCCTGCTGCGGAAGGTTCATCGCGAAACGTATCCCAGTCTCCCGATGCTGCGGCGGATCGCTGCCTTGGCTCACTGATCCGGGCCAGGCCCGGACGGTGCCTGTTCGTTGCCGAAGGCCACTCGGAGAACTGCTCCGAGGTGGCACTACCAGCTCTGTAGGAGAGTCCATGAATAGCACCGCAAAGGTGGCGGCTGCCGTCGCGAGCGGTTACCTGCTCGGCCGCACCAAGAAGCTCAGGCTGGCGATCACTGTCGGTGGACTGCTGGCCGGCAAGCGGATCGCGACGGACCCGCGCGCCATCGTTCAGCAGCTCGCGACCGTCGTCGAGCAGAACCCCGAACTGTCGAAGCTGTCCGATCAAGTGCGGGGCAGGCTCGTGACGGCCGGCCGGGAAGCGGCGGTGGCCGCGGCCAGCAACCGGCTCAACCGGGTCAGCGACTCGATCAGGGATCGCACCGACCGGTTGCTCGCCGTGGGGAATGGCGAGGGTGAGGGCGAGAGCGAGCCCGAGGAGCGTCCGAAGCGGCGTCGTAGAAGGCCGCGGCGTGGCGTGAGCGCGCGGAGAAGCCGCGAAGGCGACGACAGCCGCAGCCAGTCGAGCGACGACGAGCGCGGCTCCGAGGAGGAGAGCTCCAGGCGGCCGCGGGAGCGGTCTGACAGCTCCGGCCCACGTCGTACGAGCAAGAGGCCCGCCAAGAAGACCGCGGCGAAGGCTGCGAGCAGCAACTCCGGCTCCAGCGCGGACTCCGGCTCCAGCCCGCGGAAGACGACCTCCGCAAAGAAGAGCACGGCCAAGAAGAGCACCCCGCCGGCGAAGAAGACCACGGCCAAGAAGACGACCGCGAAGAAGTCGTCGCCGCCGCGGAAGGCGGCCGCCAAGAAGACGGCCGCGAAGAAGTCCTCACCGCCGCGGAAGACCGCCGCCAAAAAGACCGCGGCGAAGAAGACCGCGGCCAAGAAGAGCACGGCGAGCGGATCCTCGGCGAGGAAGCGCGGGTGACCGAGATGGCCGAACGATCGCGCACCGAGGAGCGCAGCGGGGAGCGCAACGGCAAGCACAACGGGGAGCACAACGGCCTGAAGTCCATCGTCGATGAACTTCCGGTCGACCGGTTGAAGAGCGAACTGCAGAACGCGCTCTCGGCCGCCGCCGGACGCACGGCTGAAGCGGCCGCGGAGAAGGTTTCGGGCCTGACCGAACGGCTGGTCGATGTCGCCTCGAGCGGTGGTGTCACGCGGAAAGCGCTCGTCGGGGGAGGCAAGGCGGCGGCGACCGGGCGATCACCTCTGATGGGAGCGTTGAAAGGGGGGTTCATGGGAGCCGTGGACATGGTGAAGGACGCCGCTTCCGGGGGCTCGGGCTCGGGCGGCAAACAAGGCAAGAAGGCGACGAAGGCGACGAAGATCATCGAGGGGATCGATGTCGGCGTACCGCTCGATGTCGCCTACAACCAGTGGACGCAGTTCCAGGAGTTCTCCGGCTTCATGAAGAAGGTCGAGAGCGTGGAGCAGAAGTCCGACGAGAAGGTCGCCTTCAAGGCGAAGATCCTCTGGTCGCACCGGACCTGGGAGGCGACCATCCTCGAGCAGGTACCGGACGAGAAGATCGTCTGGCGCTCGAAGGGGGAGAAGGGGTACGTCGACGGCTCCGTGACGTTCCACGAGCTGGCTCCCACCCTGACGCGGATTCTCGTCGTACTCGAGTACTACCCGCAGGGGATGTTCGAGCGGGTCGGGAACATCTGGCGCGCGCAGGGGCGTCGCGCACGGGCGGAGCTCAAGCAGTTCCAGCGGCACGTGATGACGAACGTCATCCTGCATCCCGACGAGGTCGACGGATGGCGCGGCGAGATTCACGAGTCGAAGGTGACGCGCACCGACGAGGAAGCCTCCGAGGACGAGGAGAACGACCAGGAGGCCGGCGCCGAGGACGAGTACGACGAGGAAGACGAGTACGAGGACGAGGGCGAAGAAGAGCCTGAGGACGAGTACGAAGAGGACGAAGAGCCGGGCGACGAGGACGAGTACGACGAAGAGGACGAGTACGAGGACGAGGGCGAAGAAGAGGAAGAGCAGCCCGAGGACGAGTACGAGGAAGAAGACGAAGAGGCGGCCGAGGACGAAGAGCCCGCCGACGAGGACGAGTACGACGAGGAAGACGAGTACGAGGACGAGGGCGAAGAAGAGGAAGAGCAGCCCGAGGACGAGTACGAGGAAGAAGAGGAAGAGGCGGCCGAGGACGAAGAGCCCGCCGACGAGGACGAGTACGACGAAGAGGACGAGTACGAGGACGAGGGCGAAGAAGAGGAAGAGGAGCCTGAGGACGAGTACGAGGAAGAAGACGAAGAGTACGAGGAAGAACCCGAACCCCGCCCGCGTCGTCGCGCGAGCTGAGCCCCTTAGCCGACTGGAAGGTAGAGACCCATGACCATGGCGGCCGCAGGCCAACGCTCAGGTGGCTATCTGTCGAGGCCCGCACCGAGCAGCCTCGCCGACGTCATCGACAGCATCCTCGACAAGGGACTCGTCATCGATGCCTACATCCGGGTTTCCCTGGTGGGCATCGAGCTGCTGACCATCGACGCCCGCATCGTCGTCGCGAGTGTCGACACCTACCTGCGCTTCGCGGAAGCCACGAACCGCCTGGATCTGTACGAGAAGGGGGGCGAGACGCTCCCGGGGATGGTCGAGTCGATGAGCGAGAGCGGCGCGCAGGGCAAGACGCGCGGTCTCCTGTCCGGAGCGAAGGAAGCGCTGCTCGGACGGGACGAGGATCGCGCTGAGCAAGAGCAAGAGGACGAGCGCGAAGAGGAATACCAGGAAGCCCGCCCGCGTCGCCGGCCCGCCAAGAAGGCCGCGGCGCGTCGTCGGAGGACTGAGGAGTGACCGTGGCCACGCCGGGTGACGTCGGCCTTGGCTGTTACGTGTACGGAGTCGTACCCGCGGATCTCGTGCTGCCGAAGGACCTCAAGGGGGTCGCCGGCCAAGCCGTGAGCCTGATTCCGTACGGCGACGTCGCCGCGGTCACGAGTCTCATGGACAGCGACCGAACCATGGCTGGACGCGACGATCTGATGGCCCACAGCCGGGTGCTCGATGCGGTCGCGGCCGTTGGGCCGGTCCTGCCTATCCGGTTCGGATCAGTGATGCAGGATCGGGACGCGGTCAAGACCAACCTGCTGGAGCCTGACCAGGATCGCTTCCACGCGATGCTGGACGACGTGGCCGGCCAGTCGCAGTTCGTCGTACGTGCGCGGTACGACGAGCGGCAGGTCCTGACCGAGGTCGTGGCGGAGAACGCCGAGATCGCGCGACTTCGAGCTGCCACGCGAGATGCGCCCGACGATTCGTCGTACGGCGATCGTGTCCGGCTCGGGGAGTTGGTCGCGCGAGCACTCGAAGCCAAGAGTGCGGAGGACGGGCGCAACCTGCTGACTGAGCTCGAGCGTCATGCGGCGGCCGTCAACATCCGCGAGGGCGCCGGAGTGGATCGGCTGCTCGATGTCGCGCTGCTGGTCGAGGACAGCAAGCGGGCGGAGTTCGAGCAGGCCGTGGAGAAGCTGGCCGAGGCCTTCGCCGGGCGGGCGACGCTGAAGCTGATCGGGCCGACCGCGCCGTACGACTTCGTCGCGGCGGGGGAGTGACGCATGGGCTTGATCACGAACCTCCTGACCCTGCCACTGGCACCCGTGCGAGCCACGGTCGCTTTGGCAGAGCAGATCCGCCGCCAGGCCGAGAGCGAGTACTACGACCCGGCGCGGATTCGGCTGCAACTCGAGCAGATCGAGGCGCTCCGGGAGAACGGGACGCTCAGCCCGGACGACGCCGCTGCCATGGAGGAAGAACTGATCGCTCGGCTGCTTGTTGCCAACGACCGCCGGCAGGGAGAGGTCTGATCGTCCATGGCCACGCCACGCAAGACCACACCACGCAAGACCACGCAACGGAATACGCCGGCCAAGCGACAGCCGGCGAAGAAGGCGTCGTCGACTCGCGCTTCGAGTGACGGACAAAGCGAGTCCACCGGTACGACGCGGAGTCGGCGAGCGACACCGAAGTCGCTGCGCACGATTGCGGTGACGGCCGCCTCCGAACTGTCTGAGCTGATTGGGCAGGCTCCCGAAAGCATCGTCGCCGTCGAGAAGGTCGAGGACGGCTGGCGGGTCCAGGTGCAGGTGGTCGAGTCGCGCCGTATCCCCGAGACGACCGACATCATGGCCGTCTACGAGGTCGACGTCGACCCCGACGGCGTGGTGACCGGCTACCGACGGCTGGACCGCTATGTCCGTGGGCGGATGCAGGAGTGAGGGACGTGCGATGACAGAACCGACGATCTCGTCCCGCCGGGCCGGCATGGACCGCTACGGCTTCGCGTCCGCCGCTCCCCGGCCGGAGGGTTTGGCGGACATCCTCGAGCGAGTGCTGGACAAGGGCATCATCATCGCCGGCGACATCAGGGTGAACCTGCTCGACATCGAGCTGCTGACCGTCAAGATCCGCCTGCTGGTCGTCTCGGTCGACAAGGCGATGGAGATGGGCATCGACTGGTGGACCCGGGACCCGATGCTGTCTGGCGACGAGCAGGAACTGGCCGACGAGAACCGCAAGCTACGGGAGCGGATCAAGGAACTGGAGAGCGACAGTGGCTGAGACCGGCACGTACGTCTACGCGGTCGGCCGGCACCTGGACGAGGAGGTGTTGTCGTCGCTCGAAGGTGTGGGTGGTACTCCCGTGAGGACGATCGGGCATCGCGATCTGACCGCTGTGGTGAGCACTGTCGACCTGGAGGAGTTCGGCGAGTCGGCGCTGCGTGAGAACCTCGAGAACCTCGGCTGGGTGGAGAAGACCGCACGCCGGCATGACGAGGTCGTCCGGCGGGCCGCGGCGATCACCACTGCCCTCGCGCCGTTCCGGTTGGTCACGATCTATCGCTCCGACGACGCCGCCCGCGACCGGATCGAGGAGTTGTACGACGACCTCGTCGTCGCACTGGACCGGATCGACCGGCGCAGCGAGTGGAGCGTGAAGGTCTACAGCCAAGCGCCGTCGAAACCCGCCGCACCCGTGACCGAGGGCTCCAGCTCAGGGGTCGCCTATCTCGAGCGACGTCGTGCCGAGATTCGCGGGCGGCAGGCGGCGACAATGGACCAGCAGATGCTTGCCGACCAGCTGTTCTGGGACTTGGTACCCGGTGCGGCTGCGACGCGGCGGCTCGCGCCGCAGGACCAACGACTCACCGGCCGCCGGGAGACGATGTCTCTCAACGCGACGTTCCTGGTCGACGACGACCGCAGTACCGACTTCTTCCAGCTCGTCGACGAGCTGCGGGGCAGGTACCCGTCGTTCGACATCGAGGTGAACGGGCCCTGGCCGCCGTACTCCTTCGCCGTATTGGAGAAGCCGTGACGGTCCAGGCCACCACCGCTGTTGCGACCGAGCCGAGCCTGGTCGACCTGCTGGACCGGTTGCTCGGCAAGGGGGTCGTGCTGTCCGGCGACATCGTCATCTCGTTGGCAGATGTCGACCTGGTGCGGATTCAGTTGTCGGCGGTCATCCAGTCGGTCCGCGCGGAAATGGAGCCACTGTCATGACCGAGCCGATCCTGCCGATCACTCAGCGGATCGAAGCCAATGCCGACACCGTCGAACGCGAGTTGCTGAAGCTGGTGCTGACGATCGTCGAGCTGGTCCGTCAGTTGATGGAACGCCAGGCGATCCGCCGGATGGACCAGGGCGACCTCAGCGCGACGCAGGTCGAAGAACTCGGGCTCGGTCTGATGCGACTCGAGGAAGCCATGACCGCGCTGCGGGAGCAGTTCGGCCTGAGCACGGCCGATCTGAACATCGATCTCGGCCCACTCGGCTCACTGTTGCCGAGTGAGTCACCGGGCACACACGAAACGTAATTACTGAACCGCAGCGGATTTGAAATGCAATGCCGGGGAACAGGTAGTTGGGATTCACCGCGTTTCCACCGTGAAATGCGGTTCGCATCTGGCTGGACGTGGTAATCATGAAAGTTTTGCGAGGAGTCGGCGCCATGCTCGTGTGGCTGCTTGCCACGGTTGTCATGATCCTGGCCGCCGTGTTGTGTATCACGGTGATCCTGCTGCCGCTGGGATTGCCCCTGATGGCTCTGGGGCTGCGCCTGTACGGGTACGGCGTACAGCTGATGATTCCGCGGGCGAAGGACGTCAAGCGCGGGATGCGCAAGGGCGTCGGCCTGCGCGCACGCGGCTCGGCCGCCGGTGACGTCAAGCAGGTGGGTAAACGCGGCAAGAAGTCCGGCCGGAAGCTGCGGAAGAAGGCCGGCGGCGTGGCCGATGACGCCGGCAAGGCCGCGGGCAAGGGACGCAAGAGGCTGACCAAGGCCTTCCACCGCGTCGGCGACGCGGTCCACCGCTGAACGGGAGACTGAACATGAAGCTCGTGATGAGGCTGGTCGTCAACGCCATCGCCCTCGCCGCTGCCGCCTGGCTGCTGAGCGGCATCACCTTGAGCGGGACGAGCACCACACGCAAGGTCATCACCCTGCTGGTGGTGGCGGCGATCTTCGGGGTGGTCAACGCGTTGGTCAAGCCGCTGGCGACGATCTTGTCGCTGCCGTTCATCATCCTGACCCTTGGCCTGCTGATCTTCGTCATCAATGCGCTGATGTTGCTGCTCACGTCCTGGATCAGTGACGGTCTGGATATCCCGTTCGAGGTCGACGGCTTCGGCACCGCCCTGCTCGGCGCGCTGATCATCACGGTTGTCAGCTGGCTCGTCAACGTCTTCTTGCCGGACAAACTCGAGACCGACTGAGTATCTGAACTTGCCCGCGGTCCGCTGGGGGGATCAGCCGGGTCGATCGAAGGGAAGCGGAACGATGGATCTGACCCAGTCATGGAACAACGCGGTCGATGACGTGATCACCTTCTTGCCGAAATTCGCCGTGTTCCTGGTCATCCTGCTGATCGGATGGCTGGTGGCGAAGGCCTTGCGCAAGGTCGTCCAGGTGGTCCTGAACCGCGTCGGGTTCGACCGCGCCGTCGAGCGCGGCGGCATCCGGCGAGCGCTCGAACAGTCGAAGTACGACGCAAGCGGTCTCATCGCCGCGCTGGTCTACTACTTCGTGCTCCTGATCGCGCTGCAGTTCGCGTTCGGGGTGTTCGGTCCGAACCCGGTCAGCAACCTCCTCGACTCGATCGTCGGCTGGCTGCCACGGGCAGTCGTGGCGATCGTGATCGTGGTCGTCGCCGCGGCGATCGCCAACGCGTTGCGTGACCTGGTCGGCAGCGCCCTGTCCGCACTCAGTTACGGACAACTGGTGGCGAAGACGGTCCAGATCTTCGTGATCGCGCTGGGCATCATCGCCGCGCTCAACCAGATCGGCGTGGCAACCGCTGTGACAACCCCGGTCCTGATTGCGGTCCTGGCGACGGTCGGCGGCGTCATCGTCGTTGGTATGGGTGGCGGAATGATCCGGCCGATGCAGCAGCGGTGGGAGCGCTGGTTGGATCGTGCCGAGGAAGACTTCCCGAACGCCCGATCGCGCGAAGAGGCGTATCAGCGCGGTCGCGAGGACGCTGCCCGCAGCCAGTGGCAACGCGAGCCGACCGAGTCGTCGACGGGCGGGATGGCCACCGGCCTGGTGCCGCCACCGCCGCCGCGGGGGGACAGCCGGCCGACGTGATCGGTCAGATTGCAGGCAGGTCGTGGACTGGGCTTTGGGATGGGAGCGCGAGGCTCACCGCGGCCAGTAACCGGATCGTCACCCAGTCGATGCGACCGGTCTGCCAGCCCTGATCAGCCGCTACGTCGCGGACACCCCTGGCGTACGCGGCGAGCTCTACCGGGCCTGCACGACCGGCCGTCAGTCCGAGGATGTCCCGGATGGCCGCGGCATGCTGATCGACGGCCGCGTGCAGGGCCGGCTCCAAGGAGGCGAAGTTCGGCGTGAGGCGGTCACGCAGCATGGTGAGCTCTTGTCGCGCGGCCGCCTCGTGCAGGCGCCTGAGCCAAGTCATGGCTCAGTAGGTTACGGATCATCCTCGGAATCGGCAATTCAATCGCTCTGATGAATGCACTTTGTGCGCGCAGTACGCCGCAGTGTGGTCGCGGTTCAAAAGCGCATGTCAGCCGCAATTTGCGGGTACCGAAGCGCAGTGATGGCAGTCGCGGGAAGGAGTGACCATGCCAGATGAGACTTGGGGTTCGAAGGCGGGGAACAAGCTCGAGGAGCAGCTTGAGCAGGCGAAGGCCGGCGTCAAGGACCTCGCGGCCAAGGCGGGCATCGGCTCGGAGTCAGCAAAGAGCCGGCGGGGTACCCGCTCACGGACGTCAACGGTAAGCCGGGCCCGTGGGACGGCAAGCCGGGCTCGCGGGACCGCAAGCCGGGCCGCGGAGCACGTCGGCCGGACGAAGGAGGAACTGTACGCCGATGCCACGCGCCTTGGCATCAAAGGTCGTTCCAAGATGACGAAGGCCGAACTCGAAAAGGCGGTACGCCGCGGCTGACGACCGGACGGAGCGATGTGCTGGAGGCGGTGCCACTCGGGCGCCGCCTCTCTTTGCTGCATGGTTGAATGTTGAGGTGCTTCGGAGTAGCTCCTCTTTCACCATCTGTGTGCGGTCTATTCCATTTGCGCTGAAATTCTCGACGCATTCTGAAAATGCCACGGAAAAGACGTCGCGCGGCATTGCATCGTCGCTGCACAGCGACTCACAATCGATATATGACTGAAACTCCCCGGCAAGAAGTCTGCCCGATACTCCATCTCGAACTGGGTCCGCTGGATTTGAACCTGCTGGGCCTGCGCGTGCAGTTGAACCAGGTCGTGCTCGACATCACCGCGATCCCCGGGCCCGGCAACCTCCTGGGCAATCTGCTGTGTGCGATCGCCGGCCTGCTCGATGGTTTCGACCTGAGTGGTGCGCTCGGCGACCTGCTCCGCAACCTCATCGACGCGCTCATCCGGCTGCTGCAGGGCCTCGGCGGTGGATCCGCGGCCGGTGGCCGGACGACGCCCGTACAGCCGTGACGACGGAACCCAACGAGGCCTTCTCCGCTCGGGTCGAAGGCCTGCAGTCGAGCATCGACGCGCTGAGGCTCCAACTTCAGCGGGCAAGCCAATCGGAGATCACTGCCACGGAACTGGCGGCAACGCTTCGTGACTTCTGGCGCGATCAGGAGCCGGCACTGAAGGTGGTCGCGGCAGCTGTCCTCGAGTCACTGCGCGTGCAGGCCCTGGAGCAGGCCTACGGCTGGCGTGAGCAGATCATCCGCGCTACCGAGGCCCAGCGCGATCGTCGCTGAGTGCGCTCACCTCTGTACGCCGAGGGCCCTGTGACCGACTCTGGGCTGCAGGGGGCTGACGACGGAGGTGCGAGATGACCGTGGACCAGAAGGGCAGTCCGGCTGGGGTACGGGCGATGAGCGGGGTCGTGCACAAGCGGAGCCCGCTGTCGGTGGCCGAGACGGTCTTGCGGCTGACAAGCGCGATCCAGCACGCGGGCGGTACGCCGTACTTCGTCGTGGACCACAGCGGTGAGGCACATCGAGCCGGAACCGAGCTGCGCGACACGAAGTTGGTGGGCTTCAGTGATCCACGCTCGCTGACACCGATCCTGGCTGCATCGCCGCTGGCAGCCCTCGATCTGCCGCTGCGGCTCCTGGTCTGGATGGATGACAACGGCACGGTCTGGATGAGTTACACCGACCCCGCCTGGCTCACCAAACGCCACCGCATCCCCACCGAGCTGACCGCTTCCCTGGAAGCCGTCAACGAACTGACCACCCAGCTCGCGACCGACAACAACGAAAAGCCCGCTGACTCGACGGTTGACGAAGCCGAGGTCGCGGAGGTCGCGGAGGTCGCGGACCAAGACACGCGGTGAACCCCCTGGATCACCGGGATTTGCTTTCTGGACTGGAGACTCCGCGACGGTCGCTGGGGGAGGTTCGCCGAGGATGTCTGCAGCGCCTGAGTCAGTCGATCGGAGCCAGCGCCTCGCGGATGACGACCAGGCCGAACAGTACGAGCGTCAGTGCGTGGACGACCGTGCACCACAGGCAGATGGCATTGATGCGGAAGAGCTCGGCCCAGATCAGGTAGCAGACGAAGCCGACTCCGACGATGACAGAGGCAAGCCGGACGCGGCTCGGCCACGGGGACGTCGTACGCCAGACCGCTGGCAGCGAGAGCACGACCATCGCCGCGAAGAACCCGAGGCCGAGCAGGGCCACCGGGATCCCGGCGAACTTTGAGTACTGGCTGGTGGTGACCTTGACACAGTTGACGACGCCGGTGTCCGGGCAGGCGAGTGTGCTGCCGGCGGTGAAGTGCTCGTAGGTCAGGTACGCCGCCACCGCCAGGCTGACGACCGACACGGCCAAGGTGGTCCAGGGGAGCCAGCCCAGCGGCGGGGTTGTGGTCGCGACCTGGCGCGAGGTCTTGCTCACCGGGCGGCTCAGCTCTGCCCGAGCTTGCCGGCGGCCGCGGTGACCGCGGCGCTCGTGCATACGTTGCCGGGCTGGTTGTTGGTGAGCTTGCACAGCGCGGCGGTGTACAGGTTCGCGGAACCGTCGATGGCCTTGGCGATCGGGCTCGAGGGATCCTTCAACGCGTCCGCGACCTCGCTCTGGGTCTTCCCGGCCAGAATCTCCGGGCTGTACGACGCGCCAGAGGCTACGAACTTCCCGCCCAGGTCGACGAACGGGATCGAGCCCCCGCTCTTCACGTACGGCGGCTGGTTGTAGGTGGCGTAGACCTGCTGGTCGGCCGCCGTCGGCGTGTCCAGTACGGCGTACTGGCCGTTGACCTTCTCGTTGGTCGTGGTCTCGACACCGGTGAACGCGAGGTACTGGCTGGTGTAGGTGGCGCCGTGGAAGGAGAGAGTCGGCGTGTTCGGATACACGTCGTCGGACGCGGAGTGCGTCGTACCGAGGTTGCTGAACGTCCCGAATCGGGACAGGGCCACGGAGACAGGCCAACGCTCGGCTGCGCAGAACGGGCAGTACTCGGCTCCGATGTAGAGGACCTTCGGCTTCCCGCTCGCGGTCAAGGCAGGCGCGTTGATCGCTGCCGGGCTGGCCTGGGCCGCGTCGGTGCCGGCCTCGGTGAACGTCGACTCCGGGATGGACTTGAGCGCGGTCAGGATCTGGCTGCCGGCGGAGCCCGACGGTGCCTGGGCGGTCTTCGACCCGCCACCGGTCAGGCGGATGACCACCAGCCCGCCCACCACGATCACGACGACAGCGACGGCACCGACCGCCAGCAACAGCCGCCGGCGCCGCTCGGCCCGCTGCTGCGCGGCAAGCTGCGCAGCGATCCGCTCCCGGGCCGCCGCCTTCTGTTCGACACGCCTGCTCACTGCATTCTCCTGCCTGGTCACTAAGCGCACTCACGCCATCACAAAGTGTGCCACGCCGACGCAACGGTCCCTCTCGCACCTCTGAACGAGACACCCACAGGCAGAGTTCCGGAATCACTTGGAAGTCGTACGGCGGCCGAGCGTCGCGACACTGAGGTAGCCGAGGGCAACGGCAATCGCAACAGTTCGTACGGCGTGAGCGATCAGCCACCGGTCGCGGACCCGTGCCCAGTCAGCAGGCGGCGCCTGCACGTTCCAGCCCAGCTCCTCGAGGTTGATCGGCCCATTGACCACAACGGTGACGACGCTGGCCACCAGCAGCAGCACGAGTGCAATGACGACAGCCCGGCGCTCGGTGCTCTGAGCCCTGCGCGCCTGAACAACAAGCACCGCGACAGCAACAATCGTCGGCACAAAAACCAGACCAATGAACCAGTTGAAATACCAGAACTCAGCCTGCCGGACACCGACGTATGCCGGCCCATCAAGCGACCGCAGCGCCAGCTCGAGGACCAGCACGGTTGCGGCGACTCCGGTGAGAATCGCACAACCCACCAGCCCTACAACGCGAGTGATCCTCATCCTTCCTCTCCCTGAGAGCGTGTTTGAATGCTGGGATGACGGCAGAGCCATCGGTGCCCACGCAGGACGACGTGCTTGGGTACTTCGACACGTTGTCGAACTGGGGACGGTGGGGTGACGACGACGAGCTCGGCACGCTGAACCACATCACCGACGACGTCCGGCTGGCAGCGGCGCGGGCCGTGCGCCACGGCAGGAGCGTGTCGTGCGCATGGGACATCGCCGTGCCAGAAGAGATGGAGCGGTCGACGACGGCGTGCCCGTGCGCCGCCGACATGCCGGGTGCCGAGAACATGCCGGCGCCGTTTCACAATGACCGGCGCTGGGGCTTTTCGAACGAGCGGCTCGGCATCATGTTCCACGGCAACACGATCACTCACGTCGATTCGCCGTGCCACATCTTCTGGGACGGCACGATGTACAACGGGCGGTCGCACTCGTTGGTCGACGCCGCAACGGGATCGGCCTGGGCGGCCGTCACGGCGGCGGCGAACGGGATCATCACGCGTGGGGTCCTGCTGGACGTTGCGAGGGTCCGCGATGTGCCGTGGCTGGAACCGGGGGAGGGTGTGTTTCCCGACGATCTCGAGGAGGCCGAGCGTCGCCAGGGTGTGCGGGTGCGATCCGGCGATGCAGTACTCCTGCGGACCGGCTATGGCCGCGCCCGGCACGAGGCCGGTGCGGCCGCCGGTTTCACGCAGGCCGGCTGGCACGCGTCCTGCCTGCCGTGGCTGCACGAACGGGAGGTCGCGCTGATCGGCGCTGACACGCCCCAGGAGGTTCAGCCGTCGGGGTACGAAGATGTGCTGATGCCGGTTCACGCCGTGAGTCTCGCTGCAATGGGTCTGTGGCTGCTCGACAACTGCGACCTGGAGGTGTGCGCCACGACGGCCGCCGAGCTCGGCCAGTGGGACTTCCACCTCGCCGTCGCGCCGGTCCGCTTCGCCGGTACGTCCGGAAGCCCGGTCAACCCGATCGCCACCTTCTGACCCTTCTCAAGCGTGCGCTGAGACAGCCCTCTCGAGGACCGACGAATCGCGCCGCCACAATGTGCCTGGAATATTCGGTGGCGGGTCTATGGGGTCGTTGGTAACGTGCTCGGCCTGTCTTTTTGGGCGGCTGGTGTGCCTCCAAGGATCGAATCGAACCGGATGGCTCCGGGGCGGGATCTCGTTCTTCAATCCTTCTAGACGATTCGAGGCTCCTTTCGATGGTGGAATCCGCACTCAGCCCGGCCGGCTCGCAGGAACTCGAGGACGAGCGGGCGTTTCTGGTCGAGGCCCGCGCGGCGCTGGCCCGGATGTACAAGGAAGTGTTCGGGCGCGAGATCCCGGTGATCGGTGGTGAGGACAACGACGAGCGGTTCACCAACGAGGCCAATCAGCGCGCTTACGAGCTGCGAACCCGGGCGCTGATCGACCTGCCCGACGTGCCGTTGTTCTTCGGCCGGCTCGACTACGAGGCCGGGACGATCGAAGAGCTCGACCGGATCTACATCGGCCGCCGGCATGTGCACGACGGCAACGGCGTCCCGCTCGTCATCGACTGGCGGGCGCCCGTGTCGGTGCCGTTCTACCGAGCAACCCGAAGCGACCGGCAGCGCGTGCTTCTGCGGCGCCGCTACGGCTTCTCCGATGCGGCCGAGCTGACCGGCTTCGAGGACGAGCCGCTGATCGGGACCGCCGACCTCGACCAGGCGGACGCGTTCCTGCGCGCCGAGATCGAACGCCCGCGCACCGGCCCGATGCGTGACATCGTCGCCACGATCCAGCCGGAGCAGGACGATCTAGTACGCGCGCCGCTGCATCCGACGGTCTGCGTACAAGGCGCGCCCGGCACCGGAAAGACGGCGGTCGGCCTGCACCGCGTGGCCTACCTGCTCTACACCGAACGGGAACGGCTGAGCCGTGGCGGCGTCGTGATCGTCGGGCCGAACAAGTCGTTCCTGTCGTACATCCGCAAGGTCCTGCCGGCGCTCGGCGAGGTCGACGTACGGCAGATCACGATCGACGAGCTGTTCAATCAGCCCGCCGCGGTGCCGGACGAGTCGGAGGCCGCGCGGGTCAAGGGCGATGCCCGGATGGCACGGATCTTGCACCGGGCTTTGTGGTCGTACGTCGGTACGCCGACAGCCGGAATCCTTTACAGCAAGGGATCCCAGCGTTATCGCGTGCACGACTACGAGACCGTGGAGATCGTGTCCGCCCTGCGCGAGTCGACGAGATACGCGCCGGGACGGGTTGCTCTTGCGCAGCGGATAGCGCACGCCGTACTGGTGCTGATGGAGCGGCGTGGTGAGTCGCCGGACGACCGGGTGCAGAACGCCGTGGCCCGCTCGAAGCCGGTCAAGGAGCTGGTCGATGCGGTGTGGCCACGAGTCGCGCCCGAACAGGTGTTGCACCGGCTGTTCTCGGATGCCGACTTCCTCGCGCAGTCGGCAGGCGACGAGCTCACGGAAGACGAACGCGCCGCATTGCTGTGGCAGAAGCCGGCTCGCTCGTGGAAGTCGGCGAAGTGGTCGGGCGCCGACACCGTCTTGCTCGACGAGCTCGACGACCTGATCGAGCGCCGTACCGGCTCACTCGGACATCTCGTCCTGGACGAGGCGCAGGACTTGTCGGCCATGCAGCTGCGCGCGTTGGGCCGGCGTTGCCGCACGGGCTCGGTGACGGTGCTCGGCGACCTCGCCCAGGCAACGACCCCTTGGGCGGCAGGCCCCTGGGATCGGGTCCTCGCTCATCTCGACAAGACGGACGGCGTCGTGGCCGAGCTCGATCGGGGCTTCCGCGTGCCGGAGCAGATCATCGACTTCGCGGCCAAGCTGCTGCCCGAGATCGCACCTACGCTCGGTGTGCCGCGTGGCGTTCGTACGGTCGCCGACGCGCTGACCATCGTCGAGACCGACGAGCAATCGCTCGTGGACACCCTCGTTGCCGCCTGCAAGACCGACCTCGCCGGTGAGGGCTCGGTCGCGGTGATCGCGGCCGACGACCAGATCTCGCATCTGCGCGACGCACTCTCAGCCGCCGGCCTCGAGCCCACGCTTCTCGGCGAAACCGACGAGGAGATGGACACGACACGACTCGTCTGCGTCCCGGCAACCCTCGCGAAGGGCCTCGAGTTCGACGCCGTCGTGGTCGCCGAGCCGGCCCGCATCGTCGCCGCCGAACCACGCGGCCTCCATCGCCTGTACGTCGTACTCACGCGAGCCGTCAGCCGTCTCCACATCGTCCACGCGTCACCCCTGCCGACTGCCCTGAGCCAGACGTAGCCCACGAGCCATTGACAAAACGTTTGGCCGAGGTCATGCTCCTGTCCACGCGGTTGGCAAATCGATTGGCCAACCAGACTGGATCGAGGAGTCATGGCGCGCCGGATCGGGATCAAGGACGTGGCCGCGGCGGCGGGTGTCTCCGTCACGACCGTGTCGCACATCCTCAACGGCGTCGAAGGTAAACGGGCCAGCGTGGAGACCCGGCAGCGAGTCATGCGGATCGCCGAGGAGCTCGGGTACGCACCCAACGGGCTGGCCCGAGGGCTGAGGCTGCAACGCTCGCAAAGCATCGGCTTCATCAGCGACGAGGTCGCCACCAGCCCGAACGCGGGCCGGATCATCCTCGGCGCCCAGGAGGCAGCGGCCGAGCAGGGTGTGCTGCTGCTGTTGGTGAACACCGGGGGAGACGACGAACTGGAGCGCCGGGGTATCGAGACGCTGCTCCAGCGCCAGGTCGACGGCGTGCTCTATGCGGCGATGTACCACCGCGTCGTACAGGTGCCGAAGAACCTGCGATCAACGCCGACCGTTCTGGTGGATGCGCGTTCCGATGACCTCACCGTTCCGTCCGTGGTGCCCGATGAGGTGCAGGGCGGCTACACGGCGGTGCGACACCTGATCGACCACGGCCACCGCAGGATCGGCTTGATGGTGCTGGGCGAGGACATCCCCGCACGGCATGGCCGGACCGACGGCTACCGCACGGCGCTGGCGGAGGTCGGCGTACCTTTCGATCCGGCTCTGGTCGTCGCCGAGTCGACCGAGATCCTCGGAACGGTCTGGGGCGATGTAGCCGCGGGCTACCGGGCCGCCCGGCGCCTGCTGACGTCCGGGCAGCGTCCGACAGCCCTGTTCTGCTTCAACGATCGCATGGCCGCCGGCGCCTACCGGGCCGCCGCCGAGCTGGGATTGTCCATCCCCGACGACCTGTCGGTGGTGGGATTCGACAACCAGGAGCTGGTCTCTGAGGCCATCTATCCCGCACTGAGCACTGTCCAGCTTCCGCACTACGAGATGGGGGTGCGTGCCGTCACCCAGTTGCTCGCACTCACCGGAACCCTAGAAGGCACCGTCACCCAAGAGATGCTGCCTTGCCCCTTGGTGGCAAGAGCATCGGTCGCTCCGCCGCCCCGGCTCTGACCCCGGGACGGCGAAGCAATCGCTCCCGACAGGCGACCGTTGCAGCGGTCGTCATCCCTGTCAGTACTTCGAACACAGTGAGGGTACACGCATGTCCACGAACCTCTTCACCGAGCCGTTGAGCCGCCGTGGCCTGCTCAAAGCAGGCGCCGCTTCCGCCGTACTGGCCGGCCTGACCGGCTGTTCATCCAACTCGGCCAGTCCGTCCGGCCCGAAGACGCTGAACGTTGCCGTGTTCACCGATCAGGCGTCGGCGAACAAGTTGACCAAGGCGGCCGGGACGTTCGAGGCGGCCCACCCCGGCGTGAAGGTGAAGTTCACCGGTACGACGGGCACGGACTGGAACGACTTCTTCAGCAAGCTGCTCACCCAGATCGCGGCCGGCAACGCACCGGACATCGCCGCGGTCGCCACCGAAGGTCTGCAACTGTTCGCGGCCAAGGAACTGGCCGAGCCGCTGGACGACTACGTCAAGCGCGATGCGTCCGAGCTCAAGTCGTACTTCGCCGACGTCCACCCGGCCCTGGTGGAAGCGATGATGTACCAAGGCCACCTGTACGAACTGCCGAGCGACTTCAACGCCGGCAACATGTTCTACAGTACGTCGCTCCTGAGCAGCGTCGGCGTGGAACGCCCGGCCGACAACTGGACCAAGGACGACTTCTACGACATCGCCAGGAAAGTCTCTGCCAAAGGCAACAATGTCGTCGGCTGGAACTGGGTCGTCCGGCTGTGGGGCAGCTGGACGTCCTGGATGTACGCCAACGGCGGCAACCTGCTGACCGAAGGCAAGTACGACGGCGGCGACTGGCTGTGGAACACCTTCTACCCGAACGATCCGGCCGCGGCCGGTCGCAAGGGCGGCTGGCAATGGGGGGATCCGACCGCCAACTCGACGCCGGTCGTCGAGGCGCTCGACTTCATGATCCAGTTGCAGAAGGAGGGCCTGTCGCCCACGCCTGACGTCGGCGGTGGCGGCACGTTGCAAGGTCTCTTTGCCAGCAACAAGATCGGCATGGCCATCGGCGGCGGATTCTGGGCCGGCGGCCTGCACAACGCCGGTATGGCCCCGGGATCCTTCGACGTGCAGTACTTCCCCAAGTGGAAGTCACAGCGCCACCTCTTCGGCGCCGGCGGCTACGGCATCCTCAAGTCGTCGAAGAACAAGGACCTGGCCTGGGAATTCCTGAAGACCCTGGTGACTCCGAAGAACATGGACCTGTTGTCCCCGGGCAACGTCACCACGTTCCCGCGGAAGTCGATGATGACGGCCCAGCGGTACGCGAGTACCGGCCCGAAGAACTGGCAGGTCTTCTACGACACGCTGACCAAGTTCGACGACACCGCGCCGATCCCGGCCCCGCCGTACTACAACGCCATGGCCATCGCGCTGAACAAGCGCACCACTCAGGCCATGTCGACGGGCGATGCGAAGTCGGCGCTGGACGGGTTGCAGAGCGACCTCGAGTCCGCCGCGAAGACGAGCTGACGCGATGCAGCCGGCCCGAAGCCGCGCGCGCCGCGAAGCCCTGTTCGGCTACGCGATGATCGCGCTGTCCCTGGTGGTGGTGTTCGTCTTCACCGCCGCGCCGATCGTCGGATCGTTCGTACTCGCGTTGTTCAAGTGGGACGCCATCTCCAGCCCGCAGTTCATCGGGCTGGACAACTTCGAAGCGCTCTTGCAGGACAAGACGATCACCCACTCGCTGCTGGTGACCGCGGGCCTGGCCGTGATGATCGTCTTCCTGCAGGTCGCACTCGGCCTGTGGCTGGCACTCCTGGTGGCCCGGCGGGCGTCGGCAATTGTCCGCAATCTCTTCCGCGCGGCGTTCTTCCTGCCGATGCTGGCGTCCGCGGCGTCGATCTCGATCGTGATGACGTACGTGTTCAACGACCACTTCGGCGTGATCAATTACTACCTCGGTGCGCTTCATCTGCCCACCGTCCCGTGGCTGAGCTCGGCCGGGGGAGCGACGGCCACGATCGTGCTCGTCGCGGTGTGGCAGCAGTTGGGGTTCACGTTCATCCTCTTCGTCGCCGCGCTGGGATCGTTGCCGCAGGACGTCCTCGAGGCGGCGCAGATCGACGGCGCCTCGTCCGCCCGGTTGTTCCGGCAGATCAAGCTGCCGTTAATCAGTCCTACGGTGTTGTTCGCCTGCACAGTGGGGCTGATCAACACGATGCAGCTGTTCGACCAGCCGTACGTGATGACGAAGGGCGGGCCGGGTGAGGCGACGTACACGACAGTGCTGGTCGTTTATCAGACGGCGTTTCAGAACCTGCAGTTCGGTTATGCGTCGGCGATGTCCGTGCTGCTGTTCGCCGTACTGCTGGTCATCACCGCCGTGCAGTTCACGGTGAGCCGAAAGTGGGTGTTCTACTCATGACCGCGATTACTTTGGTTGCCGCGCGCACCCAATCCCGGAGCCGCCGGATCAAGCTCGGGACTCTGTTGTCGCTCGTCGTACTGATTGCGGCGGCAGTGCTGGTGGTGGCGCCGATCGCATGGGCTCTGGCCACCTCGCTGCGTACGCCGGCCACCTCGTTCGACCAGCCGCCGCAATGGATTCCGTCCGATCCTGTGTGGTCGAACTACAAGGCCGTCTTCCAGCAGGTCCCGCTGGCCGGCTTCTTCGTGAACAGCTTCCTCGTCACCGGGCTGATCGTGGTCGGCCAGTTGATCACCTCGACCATGAGCGGCTATGCGTTCGCCATGGTCCGCTTCCGGGGCAGCAAGGCGCTGTTCTGGATCATCCTGGCCACCATGATGGTGCCGCTCCAGACGACCATCATCCCGGTCTTCCTGATCATCAAGTATCTGGGCCTGACCGACAGCCGGCTGTCACTCATCCTGCCCGCGGTCGGCGGCGCGTTCGGCACCTTCCTGATGCGGCAGTACTTCCTGCAGATGCCGCGGGAGCTCGGCGAAGCGGGCCGGGTCGACGGCGCCTCGCACTTCCAAGTCTTCGCCCGAATCTACGCCCCGATGGCCCGGGCGCCGATGGCGACCTTGGCGGTACTGACGTTCTCGGCGTACTGGAACGAGTTCTTCCGGCCGTTGATCTTCCTGCAGTCCACCTCGAAGTTCACCTTGCCGCTGGGGCTGGTGACGCTGCAGGGAACCCTCGGCACCGGCAGCATCTCCATCGTGCTGGCCGGTGTGATCATCGCCCTGATCCCCAGTGTGCTGATCTTCCTCGCTGCCCAGCGCTATTTCGTCGAGGGAATCGTGGCCGGCTCCTTCCGTTGATCACCGAAAGGCACCTGCGTGTCCATTGACCTGCATCGGCCCGTCGCGCATCTACGCCCGCCCCGCAACTGGATCAACGATCCCAACGGGCTGGTCTTCCACGACGGCTACTACCACGTCTGCTACCAGTACAACCCCTTCGGCGCCCGTCACGCGAACATGCACTGGGGCCACTTCCGCAGCCCTGACCTGCTGAGCTGGGAGGCCCTCCCACTTGCCTTGACTCCTACTCCCGGGGGCGAGGATGCCGACGGCTGCTTCTCGGGCAACGCGGTCTCCGATGGCGACCGGCTGATCGCCTTCTACTCCGCCAACCGCCAGGACCGCTGGAGTCAGCCGGTCACCACCGCAACGTCGTACGACGGTGGCCACACCTTCCGGGCCCGTGGAGACCTGCTCATCCCGGAGGTGCCCGAAGGCTTCACGATGTACCGCGACCCGTACGTCTGGCGGGACGGTGATGGCTGGCGGATGCTGGTCGGCGCCGCACTCAGCGACGGCCGGGCGGCCGCTCTGCTCTACGAGTCGCCCGACCTGGAGACGTGGAGCTACCGAGGGCCCTTCCATGCCAGTGAGTCGAGGGCTGTCCGGGAGATGTTGACCGGTGAGGGGTGGGAGTGTCCTCAGTTCCTGCCGGCCGGATCGGGGCGCGGCGCGCTGATTGTCAGTGCGTGGGACGACCATGACGGTCCGAGGTGCGTGGTCGCGATGGTTGGCGACGTACACGGTGACACGTTCGAGCCCGGTCCACCTGCGCTGCTGGACTACGGTCCCGATTGCTATGCGCCGGCGTTGCTGCGTGGGCCTGGGGACCGGTGGTTGCTGTGGGGCTGGTCTTGGGAGGCTCGAGACGAGGTGTGGTCCGACGAGGACGGCTGGGCCGGGGTGCTCACGATTCCGCGCGAGATCACAGTGGTCGATGGTGAGGTGTTCCAACGACCCGCCGAGGAAGTACTCGCATTGCGCGGTGAACAACTGGAGTTGGGCGAGGTTCCGCGCAGCTTCGACCTGGAGGCGACCGGCGAGGGGAGTCTGCAGCTGGTCACCGGTGTCGACGAGTACCTCGAGATCCGCCTTGCGGCGGGCGAGGTGGTTGTCGACCGCGACCACGCCTCACTGGATTCCCGGGCGCGCGGCGGCTCCTACCGGATGCCGTGTCCCAGTGGCGAGCTGCGCGTGGTTGTCGACCGGTCCATTGCCGAAATCTTCACCTCCGCCGGTCAGGTACTCACGGTTCGCTTCTACCCGGTCGGCGACTCGCCCTGGCGGCTGGAAGCGCGCGGCTTCAGCGTCGACGCGTGGGAGCTCCAGCCGCTCAAAGTCTCTTGACAGCGCGGGCAGGTCTGACAGCCTGGGCGGATGAGCACAGTCTTCGAGGCGGCGGGTGGGGCTGACGGGATGCTGCGGCTGGCGCATGCGTGGCATGAGCGGGTGATGGCGGACGAGGTGGTGAGCCACGCGTTCAGCCATGGCTTCCGACCGGACCACAGTGTGCGGCTGGCAGCGTACTGGGGTGAAGCACTGGGTGGGCCGGCGGTGTACTCCGATTCGTACGGCGACGAGACGTCGGTCGTCCGGTTGCACAGCGGGAACGGTCCGCACGAGGAGATGGACCGCCGCGCCATCGCCTGCTTCGACGAAGCTCTGACGGACACCGGCCTGGACGTCGATCCCCGGCTGCGAGATGTTCTGCACGACTACTTCACCTGGGCGACGACGGTCGCGATGACGAAGTACCACGGCTCCGCGGACGACGTACCTCCAGGCCTGTCCATTCCACGCTGGTCGTGGGACGGCCTGGAGGGATGAGGTGGCTGGACTCGCCGGCGGAGGTTAGCGCGGCGCTGAAGGTCGTCGCGCCCGACCTTGCCGATGCACCGGTCGTGGTCCGGGAGCCGGTGGGCGGGGACGATCCGCTCTGGCGGTCGGCGAGTGCGGTTGTCGGCGGACGGTTCGTCGTGAAGTTCGCCTGGTCCGAGCCCGCGGCGCTCCGACTGGCGCACGAGATCGCCGTATTGAGGGCGCTGGCTATCCCGTACCTGCCGGAGGTGGTTGCCAGCAGCACCGACCCGCTGCTGCTGGTGACCAGGATCGTGCCGGGTACAGCGCTGTTCGAGGTCGTCGACTCCATCGACCGGGACCACGCCGGCCGGCAGCTCGCACGCTTTCTGGGCGAGTTGCACGACCCGGCGACCCGGAAGCGCGTCGAGGCCGCCGTCGGCGAGCTTGCCCCGGCGGCACTGCAACCGGCCACGACAGACCTGCTGCGTGACAGGTTCGACCGGTGGGCTCGGGCGGATCAGCGTCCTGCCATCCGGCGATGGTGTGACTGGGCTGACGACGTACTGGCGTCCCCGGGCCCGAGCGTACTTGTGCATGCCGATCTGCACGGCGGCAATCAGGTCTGGGATGGCGAGAACCTCCGCGTGGTCGTCGACTTCGAAACCGCTGGTTTGGCGGAGCCGGAGTACGACTTGCGGTGCTTCCCCGGTACCGGCCCGGGGGTCGAGTTGCTGACGGCAACCATGCGGCACTACCAGGACATCACCGGTCGCGCACTGGCGACTGACCGGGTGATGGCCTGGCATCTGCGCACCGCCCTCGGAGACGCATTGTGGCGAAGCGAAGCAGGGGTGCACCTCCCGGATCACCGCACGCCGACCGAATGGGTCGACGACTTGGCTGCCAGATTCAGCGCACTCGGCATCGACATCTAGAGCTGGTCGCGGAGGAAGTCGGTGATCTGAGTCCGCGCGGCTTTGGCTTGCGGGAAGAGGCTCGGCAGGCTGAGGAAGCCATGGCCGGCGCCGGGGTGTTCGGCCAGCTCGACGGGTGTGCCGGAGTCGAGGAGGCGATCGGCGTACGCGCGGCCCTGGTCGGCAATCGGGTCGAGAGTCGGTACGACGACGAGCGCCGGAGCCAGTCCGCTCAGGTCCTCGGCGTACAGCGGCGACACCGCACGTGGATCCGTTCCTGCTACGGCGAGCGGGCGGAACCACTCCAGCATCGTCAGCGTGAGGGTCGGGCTGTCGGCGTACTCGGTCATCGAGAGGTAGTCGAAGGCCGTCGAGGTCAGATCGACACAGGGATTGACCAGCACCTGCGCCCGCAACAACAGACCGGACTCCTTGGCGCGGATCGCGGCCAGGGCATTGATCAGCGCACCACCACTCTCTCCGAACACAGCGGTCCGGGCCGGGTTGACTCCCCACTGCTTGCCGCGCTGCATGACATGACGCAGTACGTCCCAACCGTCGTCGACGGCCGCTGACATCGGCGTGTCCCGGTCGACCAGGCGGTGTTCGACCGAGACGACCACCGCGGGCAGTTGCGCGGCGAGGTGGCTGTTGATCCAGTCGCTCTGCGCCGCCGTACCGACGAATCCGCCGCCGTGCACATGTAGGACGAGCGGCAGGGCTTCGGAGCCGCCTCGCGACGGCCGGTACATGCGGACCTTGAGCACTCGGCCGGGCAACGCCACCTGCTGCCACTCGATCGTCGCCCCACGGTCCGGGAAGCCGGTGATCACGCGGATCAGACCGGAAGCCCGCCTGCGGTTCTCCGCGTCCCGGAAGGCGACCAGCTCCTCGTGTGACAGGGCGTCGAAGTCCGGTTCTTTCCTCAGGCCGCGCAGCAGCCGGACGCCTAGTGGCGGCTGCTGTCGTACGGCGGTGGCATTGCTCATGTCTGCTCCTCACGAGATTTCGCTACTAGAAGTATCGATACCGAAAGTAGCATAACTCGCTAAGGTAGGACCATGGCCAGAGCAACCACTCCGCCCAGACCGCCCGGCCGCCCCCGTGCGGGCATCGACGCCGAGGTCTTCGCGGCAACGCTGCGCACGGTCGACGAGCTCGGTTACACACACGCCACCGTCGACCGCATCGCCGCGGCGGCGGGCGTCGCGAAAACGACGATCTACCGGCGCTGGCCGTCCAAGGGTGCGCTGATCACTGCCTGCCTCGTGGATGCCTTCGGGCCGTTGCCGATCAAGGCGGGCGACAGCCGTGAGGAGGTGATCGCGTCAGCCATCCGCTTCGGCGCGCTGCGCATCGCCGAACCCGGGCTGGCCGCCGCCTTCGCAGGTGTGTTCACCGACGCGATCAGCGATCCGGAGTTGCGCGAGATCCTGTCCACGCAGTTGCAGGATCCCTATCGGCTCGTACTCCAGGAGGTGCTGGGGGAGTCGGAGCAGCGGGTCCTCTTCTTCGTCGACGTCGTGATCGGCACGTTGCTGCACCGGATGGGCATGACCGGTGAGCCAATGGTCAAGGCCGACGTCGACGCCCTGGTCGAGATGGTCGTGAGCTACCTCGGCTGATCGCGCCGGCAGTCCTACGTCGTACAGCCCCGCCTCTTCGAGCTCCAAGCCCGCGCCTACCGCTGACCCTCAGTTCTTCGCGATGCGCGCGTGGAGGAGGTCCCGCTGGGCTGGATTGCTGGTGAGCTCGATGGCGTGGCGGTCGGCTTCGTGGGCTTCGGATGGTCGGCCGTCGGCTCGCAGAAGTTCGGCGCGGATCGCGTGGTAGAGCGGATAGTTCTGGAGAGTGGCGTCGAGGTCGTCGAGTTCGGAGAGTGCGGCTCGCACACCGTGGACATACCGTACGGCGACCGAGCGGTGGAGGCGGGTGACGGCGGAGGGCTCCACCAGGAGCAGCATGTCGTAGAGGACGAGGATCTGATGCCAGTCGGTGTCGGCCCACGTGGGTGCTTCGCAGTGGCAGGCGGCGATGGCGGCTTGGAGTTGGTACGGGCCAGGGGAGCGGTGTCGGCGCGCCGTACGGGTGAGCAAGGCAGTGGCATCGGCGATCGCAGCGTGGTCCCACTTGGTGCGGTCCTGGTCCTGCAGCAGCACGAGGTCGCCGTCGGCTGTGAATCTCGCGGCAACCCGGGCGCGGTGCAGACGGATCAGGGCCAGCAGTCCGGTGACCTCGGGCTCGTTGGGTAGCAGACCCGCGAGAAGAGCGGTGAGCCATTCGGCATCATCGACGAGGTCGCGGGAGTGTGCGCGGTCCGGTGTGCTCGACAGATAGCCCTCGTTGAAGAGCAGGTAGATCACGGCCAGCACTTCATTCAGCCGTACGGCGAGCTCGTCGTCGCGCGGGATGCGATACGGGATACCCGCGTCGGCGATCTTGCGTTTGGCGCGGGTGATCCGCTGCGCGAGGGTTGTCTCGGGGACCAGAAATGCGGCCGCGATCTGGGCGGTGGTGAGGCCGCAGACGACGCGCAGCGTGAGCGCAATCTGTGCCTCCCGGGCCAACGCGGGGTGACAACAGGTGAAGATCAGCCGGAGCCGATCGTCCGATGCCGGTGGGACTGGCCATTGAAGCTGGGCGAGTTTGGTCCGGTAGTTCTCCTGTCGACGCAGAACATCGACGCCACGCCGCTTCGCGACCGTGAACAGCCACGCGTCGGGTCGGTCCGGGATGCCCTCCTCGGGCCAGCGCCGCAGCGCGATCTCGACGGCATCCTGGACCAGATCCTCGGCGGCCGGGAAGTCGCCGAGCAGCGACACGAGCGAGGCGGCGAGCCGGCCCGCGTGCTCACGCACGACGCGGGCCAGCTCGTCGGCAGCGGTGTCGCTCGTCATGACTCCACAGGGCGGATCTCGACCACGGGGCAGCCCGGCCAGGTCTTCACCACCCGCAGCGCCTCGTCGAGGTCGGCGACGTCGATCACGAGAAAGCCGGAGATGACCTCCTTGCCCTCCATGAACGGGCCGTCGGTGGTGACCGGCTCGGTGCCGTCCAGCCGGACCGTCGTGGCCGACGGCGCGCCCTGCAACTTGGCGCCGCGATTGGTGATCTTCGCGGCATGGTCGATGAACCACTGGTTGACGCGCTGATACGCCTGCTCCAGCTCGGGCGGGCTCATCGCCTCGAGCTCCTTCGCGAACTCCTCGGTCTCGACAAACATGAGCACGTACTTCACTGCATCACCTCCGGTATTCAGTCTGGCCGGTCGCGGGTCAGCTCGCCGGAAGGTCGGCGTACAAGTCGACCCCGTTGCCGGATGGATCGGCGACGGTCGCGTACCGCATCCTCCAGGGTGCATCGAAGGGTTCCTGCAACCCGATGACGCCGTCGGCGGTGAGCTCGGCGTACTTGGCGTCGACAGCATCCGGCGTGTCCAGCTGGATGGCGAGGAAGGTTCGCCCGGCGGACGGTGGTTTCCAGCCGGCGGTGAACTTGGCGCGGAAGTCGTCGGTGTCGAGCATCAGGTGCAACCCGTTCGGCAGATCGCACCCGGCGTGGAAGTCCGGCATGTACTCGTCCCGGACGAACTCGAGCCCGAGCCGCCGGTAGAACTCGATCGCCGCGCCCAGATCGCCGACCGCGATATCGAGCGCGTTCACACTGGCTTGCATGGTGTGCTCCTCCTCAATGGGGTGGTTTCACAGAGAAGACGATCGGCGCCTCGGCGAATACGACAAACTTGGCCTCATCGGAAGCTCCTGGGGTGGGTTTCGTACATGCGGAGGGTGACGACAAGGCCGGAGATGGCGGTGATCGCGGCGACGGTCCAGATGGCGGTTGGGATGCCCCAGAGGTCAGCGATGGTGCCGGCCAGGAGTGCGCCGGCGGCGAATCCGCCGTCTCGCCACAAGCGGTAGACGCCGACGGCGCGGGCGCGCCAGGTCGGCTGGGCGACGTCTCCGACGGCTGCGAGCAGGGTGGGGTACACCGCTGCCGTGCCGAGACCGAGCGCTGTCACCGCGACGATCCAGCCTGCGAAATTGGTGCTGACGGCAACCAACGCGAGTGCCGCGGCCTGCAGGAGCATGCCGCCGGCGATGAGCCATTTGCGTCCGATCCGGTCCGAGAGGGAACCGGTCGCGAGTTGGGTGAAGCCCCAGACAGCGGGGTAGAGCGCGCCGAGCAGACCCACCTTGGCCAGCCCGAGCCCATGACTGGTGAACAGGATCGGAAAGAGCCCCCAGGCCAAGCCGTCGTTGAGGTTGTTGACCAGACCGGCCTGGGACGCCGACGACAATGCAGGTTCCGTGAAGCTGGTCCGGGTGAAGACCGCGCGCGTCGTGAGCCCGTGGTGCGTTGTGCCGGCCTCCTGAAGCGCGTGGGCTCGAGTCTCGCGTACGACGAGAGTGGACAGCCCGAGCCCGAGAGCCGCATAAGCGACGCCGAGCAAGAACGGCGCCGGCCGCAGCCCGTACGCGTCTGCAAGATACCCGGTGGCCATTGCGGTGGCGGCGACGGCGACGTACCCGGCGGCTTCGTTGAGGCCCATGGCGAGGCCGCGGCGAGCCGGGCCGACGAGGTCGATCTTCATGATCACGGTCGTCGACCAGGTGAGGCCCTGGTTCACGCCGAGCAGCACGTTCGCGGCGATCACCCATCCCCAGGTCGGTGCCCAGATCAGCAACAGCGGCACCGGCAGGCCGATGAGCCAGCCGGCCACGAGCACGGGCTTGCGGCCGAAGCGATCCGACCAGGTGCCGGCGAAGAAGTTGGTGAGCGCCTTGACCAGACCGAAGGCGAGGATGAACGTCAGCGCGCCGGTGTACGCGGTGAGGTGGAAGGTGCGCTCGGCCAGCAACGGCAGGACGACCCGCTCCTGTCCGAGCATGCCGCCGACCAGCGCGTTGACCGCGACCAGCAAGCTGAACTGGGCGAGGTTGGCCCGCAGCCCCAGCTGCGGTGTGCCTGTCATGCCAACGATCTGCCGGTGGCCGCCACCCAGTCGTCCACGCCGCCCGCCAGGACCCGGACGCCGACATGACCCGCTCGGCGCAGCAAGCTCGCGGCGGTCATCGCGCGTTCCCCATGACCGCACATCACCACGACAGGCTCGGCAGGGAGGTCGGCCACGCGGTCCGGCACATCGCCCAACTCGACATGCAGCGCATCCGGGAGGTGACCATCGTAGAACTCGTTGTCCTGACGAACATCCAGCACGCGACTGTCGCCGATCTCGCTCGCGGTGAGCAGCGGGGTCTGAGTAGCCGAACCGTCCCACGAGTCCATCCCGCCGGCCAGTTCGCCGACGGGTACGTCGTACCCGATCTTGAGGGCCTGCCAGATGAGCTCAGCCAGATCCTGCTTCGGATCGCGGATGACGACGTACGGCGTGAGTGGGTCCAGAAGCCAGCCGAGCCAGGAGGCGAACTGGGGTCTGAGGTGGATCGACAGCGCACCGGGGATGTGACCGGCCGCGAAGTCCCGAACCGGTCGAACGTCAATGACCACGGCGCCCAGCTGAGCAAGCATGGCGACCCGCGCCGGATCCAGCCCGGGCACGTGCGCCTCTCCGTCCACTGTGGGGCCACGACGGTTCTCCTCGGGGAGTCGCAGGAAGTACGGCGGGAAGCTGCCGAGGCCGCCCAGGAGTTCCTTGACGAACGCATCCTCGTCAGGTGCCGCCAGCAATGGGTTGGTCGCCTTCTCCCGCCCGATCGTCGACGTCCGATCGCCGCCGATCGGAGCGGAACAGAAGGATCCGGCGCCGTGCGTCGGCCAGATCGGCGTCGCGTCAGGTAGCTCGGCGAGACGCCGCAACGATCGGTATTGAGCGCGGCTGAGTGCCTCGGTCTGACCGCTGCCCGAGAGGTCGGTACGCGCGGCGCCGCCGACGATCAGTGATCCACCGGTGAACACTCCGAGCGGGTCCGATCCGTCGAGCAACTCGAAGGCCAGGTGCTCGCCGGTGTGGCCCGGCGTGGCCAGCGTGCGCAAGGTCAGCCCGCCGAGGTCGACCTCGTCACCATCGCTGAGGCCGATGTGGTCGAAGGTCCTGTTCCCGGCCCGGGACGCCAGCACCTGGGCGCCGTCGGCATCGGCCAGTTGCACGGCGCCGGACAGGAAGTCGGCGTGCAGATGGGTGTCGGCCGCGAACGACACCGTGAGTCTGCGGCGCTCTGCCTCGGCTTGGAGCGCTCGGAGGTCGAGTGATGCGTCGACAGCGAGCGCACGCCCGTCTCCCAGATCGACCAGGTAGGCCGAGTTGCCCAGTCCGTCGTCGACCACGGGAGTGATCATCTTGCCGGTACCGTCATCCACTTTTACACTATTCCACGAATCTCTGGAGGAAAGCCAATGGGTGACGCGACCCGCAAGGCGGAGCTGTTCGAGGAGTTCGCGAAGGTCGGCAAGGCGCTCGCCAGCGCCAAGCGGCTGGAACTGCTGGACCTGCTGGCGCAGGGAGAGCGATCGGTCGAACTCCTGGCCGGCCGCGCAGGGCTGGGCCTGACCACGGCGTCGAATCACCTGCAGATCCTCCGGCAAGCGGGCTTGGTGGTGACCCGCAAGGAAGCCACGAGGGTGTACTACCGGCTCGCCGGCGCCGACGTGCTCGGGCTCTGGTCACAGCTTCGGGGCGTCGCGACCACCCATGTCGCTGGGGTGGACCGCGCGAGGGTCGCCTATCTAGGTGATGACGACATCGACGAGCTGACCCGTGACGAGCTGTTGCTTCGGCTGGAAGCGGGCGGCGTCACACTGGTCGACGTACGGCCCGTCGAGGAGTACGCCGCCGGCCACATCCCCGGCGCTGTCTCGATTCCGCTCGACGACCTCGCGGAACGGATCGCGTCGCTTCCTGCCGACTCGACAATCGTGGCGTACTGCCGCGGCGCGTACTGCGTGCTCGCCAATGAGGCGGTCCGGGCGCTCACCGCGGAAGGACTTCAGGCGGTCCGGCTGACCGACGGGATGCTGGAGTGGCGCCTGGCCGACCTTCCGATCGCTGTATAGGGGTGGCGAAATGGGCATCGACGAGATGATGGAGGAGGTCCGCGCCGGCTTGGCGCGCCTGGAGCCTGCCGCCGCGCATGCTGCGGCTCAGGAGCCTGGCGCCTTCCTGGTGGACACTCGTCCGGAGTACCAGCGACGCGCAGGCGGCGAGCTTCCCGACGCCATCGTGATCGAGCGGAACCACCTGGAATGGCGCCTCGATCCGGCCAGCCCGGGCCACATTCCGGAGGCTACGAGCACCGCGATCCGCTGGATCGTCCTGTGCAACGAGGGCTATGCCTCCACCCTGGCCGCCGACTCCCTCCGCCGCCTCGGCCTGACCGTCAGTACTGACGTCATCGGCGGATTCCAGGCCTGGGTCGCAGCCGGTCTCCCGACGGACAAACCCGCCTCACCCCGCCCACCACGTGGCCCCGGCTCTGCGGATCCTGAGACGAGCTACAGCAATTCGGTGACCAGGCCGTAGTCCCGTGCTTCGTCGGCGTCCAGTACACGTCCGGAATCGAGATCGGCCGCGACTTCCTGGGCAGTGCGGCCGGTTGCGCGAACGATGAGGTCCTGAAGCCGCGCGACCTGGCGTTCATGCTGATCGGCGAGCGTTTGAAGTTCGGCGGTCGTGCCGTCGCCGGAGAACCGTGGCGAGAGCAGGATGAACATCGTGTGCCGATGGGCGGTCCGCTTCTGTGCCGCACACAGTACGGCGATCGCGGGGCCACGGAGCGTTCCGCGCACGACCGCATGGACCGGCGACTCGACGAGGTCGATCGCGCCGGCAAGGGCGAGCGACGGCTCCAGGTCCGCGTCCGCACAAGCCAGGTGCACGGTGATCGGGTCCGCGTCGTGGCTGTCGAGAAGCAGCAATTGCGCCGCTACGCGGCTCGCGACCGCGTCGTCGAGCCGCCCTCCGACGACGATCACTCGCTGCTCGAGCAGTCGGTCCGCTACATCGCGATCCAGCGCGGTCGAAGCAGGTTCCAGCCACGAGGGCAGAACCGGCGTGGGTGCGGGTTGCTCCGGCGGCACCTTCGGGGGCCACGGCGGTGGTATTTCAGGTCGCCCCGGCGGCCAACTGGCGGTTGGATTCCTCAGGGACATGGCTTTCTCCGTACTGTTCAATCGCCGACGCCACCAGCCTGCGCCGCGGACCTCCGCTGCGGAAGACCGTCTGCTGACGGCAGACTGCGGAGCGACGTGAAACTGGCTCTAGCAGGCGCATCCGCTGTCGGGGGAGCAACAGTCGGATGCGTTGGTGGGGGAGCAGCAGCCTTCGCCGCGCCAGGCCTGGACGCCCTCGCGGACCGCGACGGCGGCGATGATCAGGCCGGCCACGGGGTCCGCCCAGCCCCAGCCGAGGGTGGCGTTCAGGACGAGACCGAGGAGCAGTACGGCGGACAGATAGGTGCAGAGCAGCGTCTGGGTCGAGTCGGCCACAACCGCGTTGGACCCAAGGGCTTTGCCGGTACGACGTTGGGCCCAGGACAGGAACGGCATCACGATCAGGGAGGCGATCGCGAGACCGATCCCGACCGGTGAGGTGTCGGGGTCGGAACCGGTGACGAAGGCCCGGATTGACTCGAAGGTGACGTAGGCGGCGAGACCGAAGAAGGAGAACGCCAGCAGTCGCAAAGCCTGTCGCTCGCGCGTCTCGGGGAGGCGGTGACGGAACTGCCACAAGATGATCAGCCCGCTGGAGACCTCGACGACCGAGTCGAGGCCGAAGCCGACCAGGGCAACCGATCCAGCGACCAGGCCGGCGCTGATGGCGATCAGGGCTTCGACGACGTTGTACGCGACCGATGCGCCGGCCAGCAGCTGTGCCCGCCGGCTCAGCCGCCGCCGATGCTCAGGGTCGGCCGTCCAGCGAGTTGGAAGCAGCTGCAACTCCTGTGGATTGCTCATGCCTCCGTCGCCTTTACGCCGTAGTTCGGGCACAGCGCGACCGCGTCACCGGTCAAACCGAGCAGCCGCTCCGCCGCGGCCAGCAGCTCGAGCGTCGCCTCCGGATGCGTGAGGCTGAACAGCGACGCGCGCCCCTGCGGCCGGGACTCCACCAGCCCGCAGTCACGCAAGCACGCCAGATGCTTGGACACCGTCGACTGCGCAAGCCCCAGATGCTCCGTCAGCTCGACCACCCGGTGCTCGCCCAGCGCCAGGTGCCTGACGATCGCCAACCGCGACGAATCACTGAATCCATGAAACAGACACGCCGCCACCGCCAACGCCGCCGCCTCGTCCAGCACCTGCTCATCCATCGCCATTCAGCGATGTTATCGACAAACGGCGTACACGGCAACGGGTGGTCGACGTTTGCCTCCAGCAACCTTCCCAGCGGCGCTGTAACGCTCGGAGCCGGTGGACGGATACAACGAGTGCGATCCGCAGCCAGGGGGAGGAGCCTCATGTTCCGGAGGAAGCACCTACATGCCCCGCCCGTCGCCGTCCGGCCCGGGACTCTGGATGTTGCCGATGACAACGATGATCCGATGCTGCCGGTGCTCACCCAAGCCGAGATCCTCGCGGCGGTGAACCTCCTGGAGCACTACATCCAGCTGTCACCGGGCGATCACCCGACCGACCTGGCCGGCACCCTGATCGTCCGCCTCCTGGACCGGCTCCACCGCCTCGACAACCTGGACTCCCCGGAACCGGCGCATTGACCGGCGCTCGGCGTACGCCGAGACTCGGGGTGGGGGTGGTCTGCGATGGAGACAGCTCGGCAGGTGCATCGGTTGGTGACCGGGTATCAGGTGTCGCAGGCGGTGCATGTCGCGGCGAGGCTGGGGTTGAGCGATCTGCTGGCCGATGGGCCGAAGAGCGTCGCAGAGCTGGCCGAGGCGACCGGTGCGGACGCGCGGTCGCTGGCTCGGCTGATGCGGGGACTGGTCACCGTCGGGCTGTATGTGAGCGTCGGCGACGAGAGGTTCGCGAACAGCGAGACCGGTGAGGCGTTCCGCAGCGATGCGCCGCGGTCGGCAGCCGATTGGGTGCGGTTCGTCGGCCGGCCGTTCCATTGGCAGGTGTTCGGTGCGCTCGAGCACAGCGTCCGTACGGGTGAGGCCGCGTTCGCGGATGTCCACGGGCTGTCCGTGTGGGACTACCTCGCCAAGCATCCCGACGAGCAGGAGGTGTTCGACCGCGCGATGACGGCGTTGTCCCGGACGGTGTCGGACGCGGTCGTCGAGGCGTACGACTTCAGCCAGTTCGGCACGGTCGTCGACGTTGGCGGCGGTCGCGGGATGCTGCTGTCCGCGATTCTGGCGCGCTGCCCGTCAGCCGAGGGTGTCCTCTTCGACCGGCCCGAGGTGGTCGCGGCTGCCGAAGAGTTGCTCGCGGGCGTCGCGGAGCGCAGCCGGGTGGTCGGAGGCAGCTTCTTCGATTCGGTACCACCGGATGGCGACGTCTACGTGCTCAAGTCCGTGATCCACGACTGGCCGGACGCCGAGTCGATCGACATCCTGAACACCTGCCGGCGCGCGATGCCGCCGTACGGGCGCCTGCTCTTGGTGGAACAACTACTCGATCAGGCCCCGGATCCCGTCCGTACGGCGTTCTCCGACCTCACGATGCTCGTCATGGCGGGCGGCCAGGAGCGCACCACAGACGAGTACGGCGCCCTCCTCGCCGCGGCCGGATTCCACCTCACCCGCACAATCCCGACCACCACCGACTTCTTCCTCATCGAAGCGACGCCGACCAACTAGGGTGGGCTGAGTACGCCGCCGTGGACGGGAGGTTTGGGTGGGGAAGCGGTGGTGGTGGGTCGCTGTCGGGATCGTCGCCGTCGGGGCGTGGGCCGCGTCGCGCGATGGGGATACGCCGAAGGCGGTCGATGCGCCATCCCAGGCTCCCAAGGCTTCGGTGACTCCGCAGCGAACTGCCAGTACGACGCCGCCCGCGAAGAAGGACTGGTGGGTGGATTACGACCCGGCACAGTTCGCCCCGCAGGTACGCGCGTCCGCCCGCCGGGCCGGGATCAGTCCGACGCTGCTGATGGCGATTCTCTACAACGAGTCGTACAAGCCGCACGACCCGGACTTGGAGCGGTCCTGGGCACAGATCGACAGTGATCCGGCGTTCGGCATCGCGAACATGCACCGGGCCGCGTTCGACGACGTCAAGCGTGGCCGGAAGTTCGCCGTACGGAAGTGGGAGGAACTGCCGGATCACCCGGAGTTGGCGATCGAAGCGGCAGCCTGGCATCTGCATGATCTGGCCAGGCAGCTGCCGGCCAAGCGGAGCAGCCGGTACAGCAAGGACGAATTGCTTGCCCTCGGCTACAACACGGGCGCCGGCAACATGCGCAAGTTCGCGCGGGGCGTGAAAGCGGGCTCCCAGGCCCAGTCCTACCTCGCCCGCCTGCACGACAACTGGGAGAAATCCGCGCAGGCCGTCAACTAGCGTCGCTGCGGACCGCGGAAGGTGACGACGCCCAGCCCGGCGACGATCGGGCCGACCATGGCCCAGAAGCTGCTGCCCGTCATCGAACTGCCCTTGAGGTAGCCGAGCCCCTGCAGAGTCCAGATCCCACCCGTGGCAGTGAGCAGCGCGCCGAGCGCGATCAGGACAGCCTTCTTCACAGCGCCGAGCCTAGCCGAATCGGCTTCAGCGATGGTGGCTGACGAGTTCGTGTGCTGCGGTGGAATCTTGGGCGAGTGGTTCGGCGTGGATGGTCGCGGAAGTGAGCCGCTGTACGCCGTGGAGCAGGTCGTGCTCCACCTGATGGCAGATGAGGTGGGCGTCGACGAGTGACGTCGCGGAGTCGACGGTGATGCGGGCCTCCGCGCGCAGGGTGTGGCCGAGCCAGCGCAGCTGAACGCCTGCTACGTCGACGACACCAGGGGTTGAGCGGATGACCTGTTCGGTCTGGTCGACCAGCTCCGGGTCGACCGCGTCCATCAGCCGTCGGTAGACCTCGCGGGCGGCGTCGCGGAGGACGAACAGGATGGCGGTCGTGATGAGCAGGCCGATGATCGGGTCGGCCAGCGGGAAGCCGAACCAGGCACCGACCGCGCTGAAAACCACGGCCAGACTGGTGAAGCCGTCGGTCCTCGCGTGCAGCCCGTCAGCGACCAGCGCGGCCGAACCGATCCGGCGGCCGGTGCGGATGCGGTACTGCGCGACGATCTCGTTGCCGAGGAATCCGATCACCCCCGCGGCGGCGAGCACGGCGAGGTTGCGGACGTCGCCCGGGTGGATGAAGCGCATCACGGTCTGGTAGCCCGCGTACGCCGACGATGCGGCGATCAGCACCACGACGACGATGCCGGCCAGGTCCTCGGCCCGGCCGAAGCCATAGGTGTAGCTGCGGGTCGCGAGCCGGCGGCCGACGACGAACGCGATCGCCAACGGGATCGCGGTGAGCGCGTCGGCATAGTTGTGCAGCGTGTCGCCGAGGAGCGCGACGGAGTTGGTAAGGAACACGACCACGGTCTGGATGAGCGCGGTCAGGATCAGGCCGGCGAAGCTGATCTTCAGACAGCGCATCCCGTCCTTGCTCGCCTCGAGCGCCGAATCGACCTTGTCCGCACTGTCGTGCGAGTGCGGCACGAAGATCTCCTTGACCTTCCCCAGCAACCCATCGTGGTGCTCGTGCCCATGACCGTGCCCATGGCCATGTAAATATGCGCGCATGCGCACATATTAATGTGACCCTTCCCGCCGGGCAACCGTTTCGTCAGTTGTGGGGTGGGGCTCCGGTGAGGGTGTGGTCGGCGTGGAAGAGGCCTTCGGCGATCACGCGGCGGAGGTGTACGCCACGGATCGAGTACAGTGCGCGGCGGCCGTCCTTGCGTACGTCGACCGCGCCGGCCAGCCGGAGTTTGGCCAGGTGCTGGGACGTCGCGGGCTGCGTTGTGCCGGCGATCTCGGCCAAGGTGCCGACGTCGAGCTCATCCCCGTCAGCCAGTGCCCAGAGCAGGCGCACGCGGGTCTGGTCCGCGAGCAGGCGGAAGGTGTCCACGGCCACCCGCACCTGGTCGGCGGTCGGCTCCTCAGCGCGGTTCTCAGATCTCATCCGTGCATCCATGCATAGCTGAGCATATACACGGCGAAATCTTGTGACCGCCGCCACACCTGTCAACCGGGAGACCGGAGTGCGCGTCATACGCTCGGGACACCTAGGTGGTCGGCAGGAAAGGGAGAGATGTCGCGCAGCAGACGTGCAGCCGGCCGGCGTACGGCGGGCAGCCGCGCGAGAAGGCGTGGTCACCGGACCCGGACGACCGCCGAGGCGATCGGTCTCACCTTTCTGAGTGCGCTGCTGCCCGGATCCGGGCTGGTGATGGGCGGCCGGAAGAAGCTCGGCGCCTTGGTGCTGACGATCAGTGCCGGGCTGGTTGCGGTCGGCGCCTACTTCGGGCTTGCACAGCGTGATGAGGTGCTTGCGGTGGCGGTGTCGCCGCGGCGGTTGCTGGTGGCAACGGCAGTTGTCGTGTTGCTCGGGCTGTGCTGGATCTGGGTCGTGGTGGCTTCGCACAAGCTCATCCGCCCGGTGACGATGTCGTACGGCGGACGGTTAGGTGCGTCGTTGTTCGTGGGGCTGCTGTGTTTCGGGATCGCCGTACCGACGACAGTGGCGGCGCAGACGGTGATGGCGCAGCGGGATCTGGTCGGGAGTGTGTTCGCTTCCGAGGGTGACTCGAAGAGCGCGACCCGGCCGGCGGTGAACAAGAACGATCCGTGGGCGAAGATCCCGCGGCTGAACATCCTGCTGCTCGGCGCCGATGACGGCGTCGGCCGGGAGGGAACGCGGACCGACACGGTCATGGTCGCGAGTATCGACACCTTGACGGGCGACACGAAGCTGATCTCGCTGAGCCGGAACTGGATGCGGATGCCATTCCCCAAGGATTCGCCACTGTACAAGCTGTATCCGGACGGCTACTGGGACCCGTCGAAGGTCAATGTCGAGGAGCCGGAGTACTACCTGGACGCGATGTACGACAACATCCCGAAGGCGCATCCGGGGATCCTCGGCCAGACCGACAACGAAGGTGCGGACGTACTGAAGCTGGCGGCAAGTGCGGCGCTCGGGCTGGACATCGACTACTACATGCAGGTCAACCTGGCCGGTTTCGAGCAGATCGTCAACGCGCTCGGCGGGATCACCGTGAACATCAACTACAGGGTGCCGATCGGCGGCGACTATGGAGTCGGTGCGGGGACCAACGGACCGACGCTGCCGTCGAGCTACCTGCAGCCGGGGCCGAACCAGAAGCTGAACGGGCATGACGCCTTGTGGTTCGCCCGCGGACGCTACGGCCTGACCGACCAGTCCCGGCAGGAGCGGCAGCGCTGCACGATCCACGCGCTGGTGAACAGTGCGAACCCCGCGACGCTGGTGACGAAGTACAAGCAAATCGCCGCGGCCGGCAAGCAATTGCTTCGCACCGACATCCCACAGGAGCTGCTGCCGGCCTTGATCACGCTCGGCCTCAAGGTGCAGAAGGCGAACGTCTCCAACGTCGACCTGGACAAGGACAAGAACTTCCCGAACGGCCGCAACCCGGACTACGCGGCGATGCGCGAACTCGTCCAGCAGGCGATCAACCCGCCGAAGACGACGACCCCCACGGCCAAGAAGCCGGCCGGCACCGCCACGAAGAAGACCCCCGCCACCACCCAGAACCTCGACAACGCCTGCGCCTATCACCCCACCGCGAAGTCCTGAGCGTCAGCGGTGTCCGGACTGGGTACCGGACGTGCACCGCGACGAAGGAGACTTTTATGAACGACGCGGCACACACGCTGGTGCGGATGACGGATACCGATCTGACGCCGGCCGACCCGGACGATGACGTCCGGGGGCGGAAGGTCGTGGATCGCAACGGTGACGAGGTCGGTGACGTCGAGGGGCTGATCATCGACCAGGAGGAGCGCCGGGTGCGGTTCCTCGAGGTCGGCTCGGGTGGGTTCCTCGGGCTCGGCGAGAAGAAGCAACTGGTTCCGGTCGACGCGATCATCAAGGTCGACGACGACGTCGTACAGATCTCGCAGGAGCGTACGCACGTCGCCGGCGGGCCGGTATACGACCCCGAGATGGTGGTGGAGAAGCGCTACTACGAGGACCTTTACGGGTACTACGACTATCCGCCGTTCTGGGGCCCCGGCTACACCTACCCCGGGCCGTTCCGGCGCTGAGCGACCCGCCCGAACAGCTTGCTTCCGGCAACCCCGGCGTCGCCGTACTGTGAAAGGGACGCCGGGGTACCGGTGCGGTGGGCAACCATCACGACGAAGGGGCCGAGCCGATGACGAGTCAGAGCAATGGACGGGACTGGACCGAGGACGACGTGCGGGAACTGCGCGAGCTTGCCGCCGGCCACACGCCCACGGGCGTGATCATCGTGAAGCTCGGACGCAGCGAAGCCGCGATCCGCGCCAAGGCCGAATCCGAAGGCATCCCACTGGCCCCCGCGAACCGCGCACAGAGCTGACCAGAGGTCACTGCGGCAGGCGGCGGGTGTCGATCAACTCCTGGGCGACGTCCCGGAGTTTGCGGTTGTTCTGCTGTGAGTAGCGCCTCAGCACCTCGAAGGCCCGGTCGCCGTCGAGGTCGTAGCGCTCCATCAGGATGCCCATCGCCTGCCCGACCAGCTTGCGGGCGTCGATCGCCTGCGCGAGGGACGCCTGCTGGCGGGCGTTCGCGATGGCGACCGACGCGTGCCGGGCCAGGATGTGCGCCACCGCGAGCTCGTCGGTGCCGAACGCATCCGGGACGTCGCTGTAGAGGCTGAGAATCGCCACCGTCCGGCCACCGACCTGCAACGGCAGGTGAGCCGCGCTCCGGATGCCCGCGGCGCGCACCCGATCGGCCCACGCCGTCGACCACGTCGTCTGGGTGTCGACATCGTCGAGTACGACGACGCTGTCCTGCCGGATCGCGGTGATCAGGGGCCCGTCGTCGGCGTCGATCTGCAGCCGGTACAGCGCGGCGACTCGAGGGTCGGTCTGTGCGAGCACCTGTGGGCGCCGGTCGCGGCCGATCAGCAACACACCGGCGTAGTTGCACTGAAGCGCATGGACGGCGAACTGAACGACCGCCTCGACCGTCTCTTCCACACCGTGGACGGCATGCAGGTCCATCGCCAGCCGGCCGAAGACGGCCGCGCCCGCGTGATCAGCCGCCGGATGGCTGTCCACCGCGGCGGCCACTGCATCCGATTCCTCAGGATCCGATTCCTCAGGCTGAGCCACACCGCCATCATCCACCCCGTGGTCAGCGCCGCGTAAGTTTCAAACAGTTGATTCAAAATCCGAAAAGAAGCACCTGTCAGCGGCGGTCGACAAGTCAGCGGCGGTCGACAAGGTGGTGCGGTGCGACGCGAGGGCCCATTCTGGCCGCATGACGAAACTGGGGGAGACGCCCGAGCGGGTGGGCTACCTGGACTGGCTGCGGGTGCTGGCCGTGTTCGGGGTGTTCGTGTTCCACACCCTGCGGCCGTTCGACGACGGCGACTGGCACGTGAAGAACGCCGAACGCAGCGAGGGCATCTCGATCGGCATTGCCTTCCTCGGCCTCTGGGGGCTGGCGTTCTTTTTCATGCTGTCCGGCGCCGGCGCGTGGCTGGCACTTCGCTGGCGTACGGCGGTGGGCTTCCTCCGAGAGCGGATGCTGCGCTTGCTGCTGCCGCTTGTCGTCGCGTACGTGCTGTTGTCGCCACCGCAGTACTTCATCGAGGAACACCACCAGGGCCGTTCGACGAACTCGTTCTTCGGTGACGTGAAGACCTTCTTCAGCGACTTGGCCGGCGACGCCCCACTGTGGCTGCGCGACACCTACCACCTGTGGTTCCTGGTGTACCTGTTGCAGTTCGCCCTGCTCGGCCTACCGGTCTTCCTCTGGCTGCGCGGCCCGCACGGCCGAAGGCTGGTCGACTGGCTCGCGGATCGCTGGCAGACCTGCGGCATGATCCTGCTGCTCGCAGTCCCGCTCGTGCCCGTGCACCTGATCTTCCAAGGCGCGCCCGGCCCCGACCACGGCTGGGGCGAGTTCGTCTTCTTCTTCGACTTCTTCGCCGTCGGGTTCCTGGTGATGTCGGACGACCGGCTGCTCGCAGCGGTACGACGAAACGCCGTACCGGGGCTGATCGCCGGTCTGGGGTTCTTCCTCGTCGGCCTGGTGACCGGAATCATGGACTTCCTCGAAGACTTCTGGGACGACCCGCGCTACTCCTGGCCATACATCTGGTACTTCACGCTGATCACCTTCGCGGTGTGGGGTTTCCTCGTCGCCGCGCTGGCTTTCGGCATGCGCGCTCCCGCGCTCCAGCGGCCGCTGCCCCGACCGCTCGCCCAAGCGGCGATGCCGTTCTTCATCGTCCACCAGCCGATCATCCTCGTGATCGCGTACTTCGTCGTCCAGTGGAACGCGAGCATCCTGGCGAAGTACGTCGTACTGATGCCGGCTGCCTTCGTCACTTCCGCGGCGCTGGCCTGGCTGCTGTCCGCCACGCCGGGAGTGTCGGCGCTGTTCGGCGTCAAGGCTCGAAGCGGTAGCCCATCCCGGGTTCGGTGAGGAGGTGCCGGGGGCGGGACGGATCAGGCTCGAGCTTGCGCCGCAGTTGCGCGATGTAGACGCGCAGGTAGTTCGTCTCGGTCTCGTACGCCGGTCCCCAGACCTCCTGCAGCAGGTGTCGCTGACTGACGAGTTTGTTGGGGTTGCGGACCAGGATCTCCAGCAGGTGCCACTCGGTCGGGGTCAGCCGGACCTCGCCTTCGTCAGTGGTCAGCCGCTTCGTCGCCAGGTCGATGGTGAACGCCTCGGTGCGGATGACTGGATCAGTGTCAGACGGAGCGGACCGGCGAAGGGCGGAGCGGATACGAGCCAGCAGTTCATCCATCCCGAACGGCTTCGTGACGTAGTCGTCGGCGCCGGCGTCGAGCGCGGTGACCTTCTCCGCCTGCGCACCGCGTGCGGAGAGCACGAGGATCGGCACCGACGACCAGCCGCGCAGAGCATGGACGACCTCGACGCCGTCCATGTCGGGCAACCCGAGGTCGAGGATCACCAGGTCGGGAGGGAACCGCGCGGCGACGGTCAGCGCGGTCGCGCCGTCGGGCGCGAGGTCGACGTCGTACTGCCGGGCACGCAGGTTGATCCGGAGCGCTCGCGCCAGCTGAGTGTCGTCATCGACGACCAGAACCCGGGTCATGACGCGACCGGAAGGGACAAGGTCATGGTGAGTCCTCCGCCCGGTGTCTGCGACGGAGTGATGGTGCCGCCCATCGCCTCGGTGAAGCCGCGGGCCAGCGCGAGCCCGAGGCCGACGCCGCCCTTCGAACGGTCGTCAAGGCGCTGGAACGGCGCGAACATCCGCTCCCAGTTCTCAGCCGCGACCCCCGGACCGGAGTCGGCGATACGCAACTGCACCAATCCAGGCGGATCGAACGATCCGCTCACCTGAACAGTGGGTGCGTGGCGGCGTGCGTTGTCGACCAGATTCGCGATGACCCGCTCCAGCAGCCCGGCATCGATCAGCGCCAGCGGCAGATCATCGGGTACGTCGACGTGCACCCGATCGGCATGGATATGGATCAGGGCCTGGGCGACCACCTCGTCGAGGGCCGTCGGGACGAGGTGGACCGACAACGCGCCCGCCTGCAGCCGGCTCATCGCGAGCAGGTTGGAGATCAGGTCGTCGAGCCGGTCCGCGGACTCCTCGATGGTCTCGTACAGCTCGGCCTGTTCGGCCTCCGTCCAGGACACGTCTTGTTGCCGCAACGTGGAGACGGCGGCCTTGATCCCGGCCAGCGGGGTGCGAAGGTCGTGGCCGACCGCGGCCAGCAGCGCCGTACGCAGGCGGTCCACCTCGGCGAGGCCGCGTGCCTCACCGGCAAGCTGCTGGGTATCCCAGGCCCGGCCTGCCGCGGTGGCGAGCCGGTTCAGCAGTCCGCGATCCTCGGCGAACAGTTCGGGGCCTTCGGCAACCAGTCGGAGGCCTGGCCCGGCCGAGGCGGTGATGGTCGGATGCCCCTGCGGTGGTGGCCCGACGAACGCGCCGATTTCGTCGTGCTCATCGCGTCGTACCAGCAGGGCCACCGAGGTCATCCCGAAGGTATCGCGCACTTGCTCGAGGACGCCTTCGAGCGACTTCTCGGTCACCGGCCGTCCCGCGAGGTCGGCGAGCATCTGCGCTTCGATCCGACTCCGTACGGCGGCCACGCGCCGGCGGGCGGCCAGGTCGACGGTGACGCTGACGGTCAGCGCAACGATCACGAACACGACCAGCGCGACCACGCTGTCGCGCTGCTCCACGAAGAGGGTGTGGAACGGCGGGGTGAAGAAGTAGTTCGCGAGCAGCACCGACAGAACCGCCGCCACCACGGCGGGCAGGATGCCACCGACGACGGCGACCAGGACGACCGCGAGCAGATAGAGCAGCAGGACGCTCTCGAGTGAGATCTGCGAGCGGAGGCCGACAAGGATGGCGGTGACGATAGGTAAGCCCGCGATCCCGGCGATGAAACCGGCTGACCGCCGTACGGGGGAGAGACCGGTCGCCGGGCGAGGCAGAGCTCTCGCTGGACTCTCGCTCTGTTCCACATTGCTCAGCGTGACACAACAGGCGTGCGCTGCTCGTCAGCCCTGTCCAAGCTTGCTTCCACCGGCACTGCGTTCACCTCAACGGTCCGGGGTCCGGCGGAGCCCATCTGCCACGGCACGTTGGTGACCATCACGCCGGGCTGGAACAGCAACCGTGCCTTCAGCCGCAGCGCGCTCTGGTTGTGCAGTAGTTGCTCCCACCAATGACCCACGACGTACTCGGGAATGAAGACGCACACTACGTCGCGGGGGCTCTTGGTCCCGATGTCCTTGACGTAGGCAAGCACCGGGCCAGTGATATCGCGGTACGGCGAGTTGAGGATCTTGAGCGGCACCGGGATGCCACGCAGGTCCCACTCGCGGACCAGCGCATCGGTCTCTTCCGGGTTCTGCCGCACGGTCACCGCGGTGAGCGTCGTCGGGCGGGTCGCCCGGGCGAACGCGAGTGCTCGCAGCGTTGGTTCATGCAGCTTCGACACCAGTACGACGCCGTGGATCCGGGCCGGCAAGGTCACCCCGCTGGCCGACGGCGTGGTCTCGAGAGCGATCCGGCTGTAGTGGCGGTGGATCCCGCGCATCAGCAGATACAGCAGCGGCATCGCGATCACTACGATGTACGCGCCGTGGGTGAACTTCGTGATCAGTACGACGACCAGCACGAGCGCGGTGAACACCGCGCCGACTCCGTTGATGATCCGGGCGCGATGCATCGATCGCCGCGCGGCCCCACTCGGGCTCCCGTCGAGCCGGGTTGTCCAGTGCCGGACCATGCCCCACTGGCTGAGCGTGAACGAAACGAAGACGCCGATGATGTACAGCTGGATCAATCGCGTCGTACTGGCGTCGAAGGCCCAGATCAGCAGGCCCGCCAGCGCGGCGAGGATGACGATGCCGTTGCTGAACACGAGCCGGTCGCCGCGCCGGTGCAACTGCCGCGGCAGATAGCCGTCCCCACCCAGGATCGACGCGAGGATCGGGAATCCGTTGAACGCGGTGTTCGCCGCCAGCACCAGGATCGCCGCGGTGAACACCTGAACGACGTAGAAGAAGATCGAGTTGCCGCCGAACACGGCCGCGCCCAGCTGCGCGATCACGGTCCGCTGCGAGTACCCCTCGGGTGCACCGATCAGCCGGGCCGCGTTGTCCACGACATGCACGTGGGTGGCCAAGGCGAGCGCGGTGAGTCCGGCGAACATGGTGACGGTCAGGCCGCCCATGATGCTCAGCGTGTTCGCCGCGTTCGCGCTCTTGGGCTTCTTGAAATGCGGTACGCCGTTGCTCACCGCCTCGACGCCGGTCAACGCCGTACATCCAGAGGCAAAGGCGCGAAGGACGAGGGCGACCAGCAGCAGCCCGGAGGCGTGGTGATCCGGCTGGATCCCGTACGACGCGGATTCGGCGGTAGGCGTGTCACCACCGGCCATCCGGGCCAGGCCGACCGCGATCATGATGAACACGCTGATCACGAAGCCGTACGTCGGGATCGCGAAGATGGTGCCCGACTCGCGGACGCCGCGCAGGTTCATCAGCGCCAGTACGACGACCAGCCCGACCGAGACGGAGACGGCGTGCGGCACCAGCGCCGGGAAGGCCGCGACGATGTTCGCGACACCCGCGGCGACCGACACCGCGACGGTCAGCACGTAGTCGACGAGCAGCGCGCTGGCCGCGACGAGTGACGCATCCCGGCCCAGGTTCGCACCGGCCACGGCGTAGGCGCCGCCGCCGTTCGGATACGCGTGGCAGGTCTGCCGGTACGACGCGACGACGACGAGCAGCAGCAGGATGACGGCCCCGGCGACCCACCAGGTCAGGTGGAACAACGCCATCCCGCCGAGGCTGAGCATCAGCAGGATCTCTTCGGTCGCGTAGGCGTTCGACGACAGCGGGTCACTGCAGAAGACCGGCAACGCGAGCTTCTTGGGCAGAAGGTGGTCGCTGATCAGCTCACTGCGGATCGGGCGACCCACCAGGATGCGCTTGGGCAACTGAAGGATCCGGCTCACGCGACAAGCTCACCTGAAACTCGCAGGACTCGGTGGCGATCTTGATGCGTCTCTCACACGCCCGGCAGCGATCTTGACGCCCGCTTGACGCCCGCATGACGCCCCTTGATGCTCAGACCCTGCGGAGGACCTCAGACGCTGCGGAGGACCGAGACGACGATGCCGAGGATGACGGCGCGGTCGCCGTCGATCACGTCGTACGCCGGGTTGCGCGGCTCCAGGTACACGTGGCCGTTGCGGCGGCGGTAGACCTTCACGGTGGCTTCGTCGTCGATCATCGCGGCGACGATCTGACCCGAGTACGCCTCGGACTGCTGCCGGACGACGACGATGTCGCCGTCGCAGATGGCCGCGTCGATCATCGACTCGCCACGCACTCGCAGGCCGAAGACGTTCCCGCGCCCGGTCAGCCCGCGCGGCAGCTGCAGTACGTCGTCCACGTGCTCCACGGCCGCGATCGGCGTACCGGCGGCAATGTCACCGACGACAGCGACCGCCACGGAATCGTCGCCTGACTCGCGCGCCGGGGAGTCCTGCAGGAACATCCGTACGTCGATCGGCCGCGAGACCGACGGGCTCCGGCGCAGAAAGCCCTTCTCCTCCAGGCTCGCCAGGTGCTTCGACACCGACGACGAGGAGCGCAGTCCGACCGCTTCACCGATCTGCCGGCTGCTCGGCGGGTAGCCGTACCGCACCACCCAATCCCGGATCACCACCAGGATTCGCTGTTGCCGCTCCGGCAGCGCCGCCGCGTCCAGGTCCCCGAACAACTCCAGATCAGTCACCGCGGAATCCTATGGCGATTCCGCCTCCCGATCGCAGACCGACCCGCGCCGAACTGGCAACATCCCGCCGGCCGCTCCGACGTCCGTCCCGTGGGCGCCGCAGCGGGCGCGCCCCGGTGAGGGAGGTTCAGATGAACAAGGCGCGTTGGTCGGTGACCGCGGTCTTCTTCGTGAACGGGTGTCTGGTGTCGAGCTACATCTCCCGCATCCCGTCACTGAAGGTGGAATATCAGCTGAGCGAGAGCGCCCTGGGGGTCGTCCTCACGGTGTTCGGCGCGGCGGCGCTGGTGTCGATGCAGTTCGTCGGCGGGCTCGTCGCCAGATTCGGCAGCCGGCAGTTGATCCGAATCGCGCTGGCCTTGCTACCGCTGCTGCTGATCGCGGTCGGGCACGCTCGAGGCGTCGTACAACTCAGCATCGCGCTGGTGTTGATGGGCTTGGTGCATGGTGCCGTCGACGTCTCGATGAACGCGCACGCGGTCGCTGTCGAGCGGTCGCGCGGCGCGCCGATCATGAACGGATGCCACGCCGCCTGGAGCATCAGCGCCGTCCTCGCCTCACTCGTCGGCGCCGCCGTCACCCGCGCCGGCGTCGGCCTCGGCACCCACTTCCTGTACGCCGGAATCGCCCTGCTCATCGCTGGATTCTGCGCGACTCACGGCCTGCTCCCGTCCTCGGCCGATCGCGCTCGTACGGCGACGAGCGGCAAGCGGGCGTGGACGACAGGCTGGACTCGGCCGGTGTTGATCTTCGGGGCGATGGGCTTCGTGGTGATGATCGGGGAGGCGGCCGTGATCAGCTGGAGCGGAGTGCTGCTGCACGAGTCGCGCGGGGCCGGGCTGGCCACAGCGGGACTTGCCTTTACGGCGTACACCGCATTCCAGACCGTGGGTCGCTTGGTCGGTGACCGGCTCACGTCGCGGTACGGCGCTCACGTCGTGTTCCGGGCTGGAGCCGTCATTTCGATCAGCGGGCTGGTCGTCGTCATCGCCGTACCGCTGTGGCTGGTTTCGATCGGGGGATTCGCGCTGGTCGGGCTCGGTGGGTCGGTGCTGATGCCGCTCGTCTTCAGTGCGGTTGGGCGAGTCGGCGGGGATGCTGCCGCGGCCGCGGTGTCGCGGCTGACGACGTTCACCTACGCCGGGATTCTGATCGGGCCGGCAGTGGTCGGCTCCTTCGCGGGTGCGGTCGGGCTGGTCTGGACGTTCGCGGGGCTGGTGCCGTTGTTGCTCGTCGTGGCGGCCAACAGCCGGTTGATGTCCGTCAGGTCAGCAGTTTCGGAAGTTTCCGAAACGCCCTTGACTTCGGGGGAGCGGTAGGAAAAATTCTTCCCTACGTGTCGCGGACGTGATTTGTTGCCTTGAAAGGGCGGGACCCATGACGAACAACCTCTCGCGGCGGCTGTTCCTGCAGCGCGCTGCCGTTGGCACTCTGCTGGCGACCGGCGGCAGCACGCTGCTCTCGGCCTGTGCCAGCGGCGGCAGCGACGAGGGCAGCTCCGGCGGTGGCGGCGGCGCCGAGAAGACGGCGGAGAACCCGTTCGGGGTGAAGGAATCCGACCCGCTCGACGTGGTCATCTTCAAGGGCGGGTACGGCGACGACTACGCCAAGGCCCACGAGGACCTCTACAAGAAGAAGTTCGCCGGCGCGACGATCAAGCACGCCGGCATCACCGACATCACCCCGCAGCTGCAGCCGCGGTTCAACGGCGGGAACCCGCCGGACGTGATCGACAACTCCGGCGCTTCGCTGCTGCCGATGTCGACGCTGGCCAGCGCAGGCCAGCTGGCCGACCTGACCGAGCTGTTCGATGCCGGGTCGATCGACGACCCGAACACGAAGGTACGCGACACGCTCGAGCCGATCGCGCTCGAAGCGGCCATGCTGGACGGGAAGCCGCAGGTCCTCGAGTACGTCCTGACCGTGTACGCAATTTGGTACAACAAGAAGCTTTTCGACGAGAAGGGCTGGGCGCCGGCCAAGACCTGGACCGAGTTCCTGGCGCTGTGCGAGGAGATCAAGAAGGCCGGTATCGCGCCGCTGGCCCATCAGGGCAAGCACGGCAACTACATCGGTTCGGTCGTCATGGACATGGCGGTGAAGCACGCCGGCCCCGACCTGATCAAGGCGATCGACTCGCTGGAGCCGAACGCGTGGAAGCACGAGTCGATCAAGCTGGCCGCCGAGGCGCTGCTCGAGCTCAAGGGCAAGGGCTACATCATGCAGGGCACCGAGGGGCTGGATCACATCCAGTCGCAGACGGCCTGGAACCAGGGCAAGGCCGCCTTCATCCCCTCGGGTTCGTGGCTCGAGAACGAGCAGAAGACCGTCGCGCCGAAGGACTTCGTCACCACGGCGACCTTCACGCCGCTGCTCGACGGCGCCAAGCTGCCGGTCGACTGCACGCGCATCTACGCCGGTGAGAACTTCATCGTCCCGGCGAAGGCGAAGAACAAGGCCGGCGGTCTGGAGTACCTGCGGATCATGCTGTCGAAGGAGGCAGCCGGCAAGTTCACTCAGCTCACCGGCTCGCCGACCGTCGTGAAGGGTGCGACCGAGGGCGTGACGCTGAGCCCGGGCGCCGCGTCGTCCGACGGACTGATCAAGTCCGGCGGCACGAACAACTGGACGTCGTACTGGGCCAGCTGGTACTCGACGATGGACAAGCCGAGCCGCAGCATCTTCGCCGAACTCGCTGCCGCCCGCATCAACGCCGACGAGTTCCAAACCCGCATGCAAAAACTCGCCGACGACACCGCGAAGGACCCCGGCACAAAGAAGCAAACCCGCAGCTAGCGCCGCGTCAAGGAACGTTGGGGTCGTGTCGGGCCGCTGCCATCGACTGAAAGAACTGTGCGGCCGTCAAACGTTCAGCGATGGCATGGTGCCAACACACGCGAGCACACTCGGCACACTGCCTACGCTCGACATCACTCTCGACAGCACCGCAGTCAGCGTCCGCCGTACGCCTCGATCGGCCACCCTCGCATCTGGGGCTCTCCTGCTCGATGTGTGGGTGGCCTTTCGGTCAACCCGGCCGCAGATGCGCCGGCAGGTGCCCGGAATCGCTGCCGCCGTGGCGGCCGAACAGGCCGTTGAGCGGGTTGGGGAGCGCTACCCACCTGAATCGACAGGTCAGACTCCCCAGTCGACGCCGGTTGCCGGGGTGCCCTGGCAGGAGCGCCGCATTTGGCTGGTCGGACGTCCACCCATGAAATGGGCCGCGGCGGGTGGGTGGTGGGTCGGGCAGGTCGGCTGGCGCGACCGGGCCCACGATCCCAAGGTTTCTGGACGCGGTACTAGTTGCCTCGGCATCCGAAGACCGGCCGGCCGTGTGGCCGGTCTTCGAGGAAAAGTTGCGGCTGCACATTGGGACGGAGTAGGCCAAGGTGGGATTGGTTGCGCAGGGCACTTAATGCCGCCGACCGCCCGCCGACCTCGGCTCGCAGCATCGTGGCTGCGGCTCGTGGTATTTCGTTGGATGTGGGCGTGCGGGAGCTTCTACGATCGGGCGGATGAAGCCGGATGGGTTGGTGCTGGAGGCGTTCGGGGCACAGGAAGAGCCTGTGTTGATGCCCGGCGGCCAAGGGGAGACGTGGCGGGCTGGGGAGCTGGTGCTGAAGCCGGCTGGCTTCGAGGTTGAGGCGGCGTGGCGGGCGGAGGTGCTCACGAACTTGCCTTCGTCCTCGGCGTTCAGGGTCGCCCGTCCGGTCCGTAGCCGTGATGGTGCCTGGGTGGTCGACGGCTGGGAGGCGACCGAGTTCCTGGCTGGACAGACTGACGTTCGGCGGCAGGACGACGTACTGCGGGCAGGCCTCGCGTTTCATGAAGCCGTCGCTTCGCTGCCTCGGCCGGAGTTTCTGGACCGCCGCGACGACCCGTGGTCGTACGGCGATCGCGTCGCCTGGGAGGAGCTCCCGGTCGCGGGAAGCCCGTCGTACGAGCAACTTGTGGCGGGGCTGGTTGAAGCCCGGCGTCCGGTTGAGCTGAGAGCGCAGGTGGTGCACGGCGACCTCCCCGGCAACGTCATGTTCGCCGATGGGCTGCCGCCCGCGATCATCGACTGGCCGGTGTACTGGCGACCGCCGTCCTGGGCCGCGGCTGTTGCGGTCGCCGACGCGCTCTGCTGGTACGACGCCTCGCCGGACCTGGCAGCTCGATGGTCGCACCTGCCCGAGTGGGGTCAGATGCTGGTGCGTGCGCTGATCTACCGCATCACCACAGACGACGCGGCCGGCGGGCCAGATGCCTGGACCACCGACCGCCTCGAGCTCTATCGCCCGGTCATCGAACTCGCCATCTCGTTTACACGCTGATTGTCGACAATCCTGCTCCGCGCCTCGGCGACCACGATCGTGACCAGGGCAAGCACCCCGAGCGCGGCCCCAATCCAGGCGACCGACGGATAGCCCGCCCCGGCGTCGATGGCCAGACCGCCCAGCCAGGGTCCGACAGTGATGCCCACGTTGAACGCCGAGATGTTGAACGCTGCCGCGAGCGTCGGCGCCTCGCCCGCAACGGCGAAGACCCGAGTGTTGACAGCAGGATTGTTGGCAAAGCCGAACCCACCGAAGAGCGCGATCGCCGCCACGGCGACCCATGCGGTGCTGGTCCACAGCGCGAGTACGACGGCTGCCGCGATCAGCCCGATGGTGGCGATGCGCAGGGTGGTGAAGGGCCGGCTGTCGGCGGTGCGGCCGCCGATGGTGATGCCGGCCAGCGCGCCAACGCCGTACAGGGCGAGGACGAGCGGGACCCAGTCCGCGGACAGCCCGGTGGTGTCGGTGAGCAGGGGAGCGAGGTAGCTGAAGACCACGAGGATCGCGCCTGTAGAGACAGCCGTGGTGGCGTAGGCGATCCAGAGGTCGGGGTTGCGCATGGTCTGCAGTTCCCGGCGGAGCTCTGGGGTGCTGTCGGATCGGCCACCGGGGATGGTTGCCACGATCAGCAGCATCGCGATTGTCGACAATCCGGCGACAGCCCAGAAGGCGGCCCGCCAGCCGAGGTGCTGACCGATGACCGTGCCGGCTGGGAGGCCGACGATGGTGGCGACGGTGAGGCCCCCGGCGACGATGCTCATCGCCTTGCCGCGGGCCTGCGGTCCGCTGAGGTTGACGGCTGCGACCGCAGCGACCGCCCAGAAACCGGCGTACACGAATGCGCCCACGACGCGCGTCGCGACGAGCACGCCGTAGCCGGGCGTCAGTGCGCCAGCGACGTGGGTGAGCACGAAGACGGCAAGGAAGGACAGCAACGCGGCTCGGCGGGACCATCGCAAAGTGAGGACGGCCAGGATCGGCGCGCCGATGAGCATGCCGACCGCGAACGCGGAGATGAGCAGACCGGCGGCTGGGATCGAAACGTTCAGGTCGCCGGCCACCTCGGGGAGCAGACCGGCCAGCATCAGTTCGGACGTTCCCTGGGCGAAGATCGCCAGGCCGAGCACATAGACAGCGAGCGGCATCGGATTCCTCTCATATTGGATCAATCAGTGCAAAACGCGGGGAAAGATCTGCCGGCAACTGCTGCGGTCAGAAAGTGCGCAGCGCCGCGGTCACGACTGCTTCCTGTGCCGCCCGGCTCGCCCCGCCGCGGGCCGACACCCGCAGCCCGCTGAGTACGACGTACACGTAGTCGGCGAGCGCGGCCGGGTCGTGGCCGGCGTCGATCTCACCGGAGGCCTGCGCGGCCCGGAAGGCGGTCGTCAGTGCCGCGATCTTCACGGCATGGTCGCGGTCGAGCGCGTCGGCGACCTCGCGGTCATGCGGAGCCAGTTCGACCAGCGAGTTCACGACCAGGCAGCCCAACGGTTCGGCGGGATCCGGCTCGACGGCGTCCCAGAGGATGCGCCGGACGCGCTCCCGGATCGGCAGCTCGCTCTGAATCAGGTCGAGCTGGGCCGCGGTCTTGGTCTCCATGTACTGCCGGAGCGCCCGATCGAACAGGTCGCGCTTGCTGCTGAACGTGTTGTAGATGCTGCTTCGGCCGAGCCCGGTCGCCTCGCAGAGGTCCTGCGTCGACGTGCCCTCGTAGCCGTGCGTCCAGAACAGGTTCATCGCCGCGGCGACGGCGTGATCCTCGTAGAAGGTCCGGGGTCTGGCCATGCGGACACCGTAGCACGTTATGGACTGCTTGATCCAAAACGGCCCTCCGGATGAGAGCGTGACCAGGGTCGATAGCATCCGGGCATCAAGGCGAGTGCCGGAAGCTCTTCGACAGAGCCGCGGGCACTCGCCTTGACTGGGGATCCGTGAGGGGTTGGGGCTGGGGGGATCGCTCCCCGGACCAGCCGTGTCCGTTGAACGTGAGGAGCTTCAGTGAGGCTGTACCGCCCCGGGGTGATCGCCCTTGCCCTCGGATTGGTCGCCGGAGTGGCCGCCGTGGTGACCATCACTCGCCCGGCCGCCGCAGAGCAGACCCAGAAGGTCTCGTACCGCGGCTATCAGGTCACCGTTCCGGCGAGTTGGCCGGTCATCGACCTGGCCAAGAACCCGTCTACGTGTGTTCGTCTCGACCAGCCGGCCGTGTACCTCGGCCGCAGTACCGCCCAGGCCGACTGCCCGGCCCACGCGGTCGGCCGCAGTGAGGGCATCGTCCTGGAGCCGTTGACCAAGGCAACACCATCCGCGCCGGGCCTGATGCGCCGTACGGTCAAGGATGCCGGCGTACTGGCGACGGCGTACTACGCACCCGGCGACGAGCAGGAGGCGACCGAGCTGCTCGCCACCGGCCGCGTCACTTCGAAGACCGCATCCACACAGGTTGTCGAGCCCGCTGCGGTCACACCCTCGATCGTTGCCACGGGCAAGTTCACGGGTGGCGCATTCGATGCCTGCACCGCGCCGCCGCAGTCCACGATGGATGCCTGGCTGCCCGACTACCAGGCTCTCGGCATCTACATCAGCGGCGGTCTGCGGGCGTGTGCCCAGCCGAACCTGACCGCGGACTGGGTGTCCACGAACGCGGGCAAGGGCTGGCAGTTCCTGCTGATCGACGTCGGCCTGCAGGCACCGTGCAGCAACCTGAGCAGCAAGATGTCGACCGTGCCGGCGACCGCTTACGCGCAAGGCAAGACGGCGGCCGGCAACGCCGTGACCGCCGCGCAGGCACTCGGCTTCGCCCAGCGCAGCGCGATCTACAGCGATATCGAGGCCTACGCCTCCACCGCTGCGTGCAAGGCTGCTGTGCTGTCCTACCTGACCGGCTGGACCCAGGAACTCAATGCCCGCGGCTACCTCGGCGGTACGTACGTCGGGGCCGCCTCTGGTGGCGTCGACCTGAACAGCGCCTACGGCAGTACGTCGTACACGCATCCCGACAACCTGTGGTTCGCCCGCTGGAACAATGTCGCGGACGTGACCGACGACAAGTACATCTCGAGCACCAACTGGACCAACCACCAGCGAGTGCATCAGTACGCCGGCAACGTCAACGAGACGCACGGCGGTGTGAGCCTCAACATCGACAAGAACTGGGCCGACCTGACCCCGCCGCCACCGCCGGTCACCGGTTTCGGCGTCACCGGTGGCGTGAACCGCGCCACGCTGAAGTGGACGAACCCGGCCGGCACCACGCTCGGCCAGATCCTCGTCCGCGGCGCCTCGGGCAACGCGGCCCCGTCGCTGCCGAAATACGGTACGGCGGTCTACGCGGGCACCGGCACCACCTACACCCAGACAGGCCTGGCGAACTCGTCCAGTTATGCCTACCAGGCGTGGGTGAAGGACAGCACCGGAAAGATCGGCCCGGGCGTCACCACGCGTCTGATCGGCACGAAGTCGACGATGACCGCGAGTACGTCGTCACTCGTCTACGGCGGGTCAGTCACCCTGAGTTCGACGTTCACGCGGATCGACTCCGGTGCCAAGCTGACCGGCGTACCGGTCTACCTGTACAAGCGGGCCAAGAACGTTTCGACCTGGTCCTATGTGGGCCCGCTGACGACCAACACGAGCGGCGCGGTCAGTTCGGTGCAGAAGCCGACCGTTTCGACGTACTACACGTGGGGCTACAACGGTTCGACCGGGTTGCTGGGCACGCGGAGTCCGTCGTACCTGGTCCAGGTGAAGCCGACGATCTCGGCGTACTTGAGTCCGGCGACGATCAAGCTCGGTGCGACCTCGGTGTTCTACGGCTACCTCAACCCGCCGCACGCGGGAACGAGCATTTACCTGCAGCGGTGGACCGGGACGGCCTGGGGTGGGGTCGCGACGGCCAAGGTGGCGTCGAACGGTAAGTACACCTTCACGGTCAAGCCACCGGCGGCGCGCGGCAAGTACTCGTACCGCGTGGTCTGGCTCGCCGACGCCGACCACCAGGGCACGCTGACCCCGACGAAGGTGCTGACTGTCAGTTAGACGAATTTCGTAGGGACTCTGCAGTAAGTCGCTGAACACTGTCCCCATGGCGCGCTCGGGTGTGTAATCGAAGAAAGAACTCCGCTCGAGTCGCGTCCACGGGAGGGCGGCATGGCGAGCGTCAGCGAACGCACCAGCATTACCGAACGCACTGGACCAGCGGTCGTCGTCACCGTACGGCGGCCGCTGGGGCAGGTGATCGGGCGCCTGCTGTCGACCACCGACCACAAGGTGATCGGCAATCTGTACCTGATCACCTCGTTCGTCTTCTTCCTGATCGGCGGCGTGATGGCGTTGCTCATCCGCGCCGAGCTCGCCGAACCGCAACTGCAGATCGTGAACGAAGAGGTGTACAACCAGCTCTTCACCATGCACGGCACGATCATGCTGCTGCTGTTCGCGACGCCGCTGTTCGTCGGCTTCGCGAACGTGATCATGCCGGTGCAGATCGGCTCGCCGGACGTCGCGTTCCCGCGGCTGAACATGCTGAGTTACTGGATGTTCCTGTTCGGCGGGCTGCTGACGCTGGCGGCGTTCTTCACCCCGGGCGGCGCGGCGGACTTCGGCTGGACCGGGTACGCGCCGCTGTCGACGGCTCAGCATTCACCCGGCGTCGGCGCCGATCTGTGGATCATGGGCCTGTGGATGTCCGGTACCGGAACCATCCTCGGCGGCGTCAACTTCGTCACCACGATCATCACCATGCGCGCGCCCGGGATGACGATGTTCCGGCTGCCGATCTTCTGCTGGAACATCCTGGTCACGTCGATCCTGGTGCTGATCGCGTTCCCGATCCTGGCGGCTTCGCTGCTGATGCTGGAGGCCGACCGGCACCTCGGTGCACAGGTCTTCCACCCGAGCAACGGTGGTGCGCTGTTGTGGCAGCACCTGTTCTGGTTCTTCGGGCATCCCGAGGTCTACATCATCGCGCTGCCGTTCTTCGGCATCATCACCGAGATCCTGCCGGTCTTCAGCCGCAAGCCGATCTTCGGGTACTACGGTCTGGTCGCGGCGACCCTCGCGATCGGGGCACTGTCGATCGCGGTGTGGGCGCACCACATGTTCACCACCGGCGCGGTCAGTCTGCCGTTCTTCTCGTTCATGACGTTCCTGATCGCGGTACCGACCGGGGTGAAGTTCTTCAACTGGATAGGCACGATCTGGGGCGGCTCGGTGTCGATGGATACGCCGATGCTGTGGAGCGTCGGCTTCCTGGTGACGTTCCTGTTCGGTGGTCTGACCGGGATCATCCTGGCGTCGCCGGCGCTGGACTACCAGCTGAACGACACGTACTTCGTCGTTGCGCACTTCCACTACGTCGTGTTCGGCACGGTCGTGTTCGCGATGTTCGCCGGGTTCTATTTCTGGTGGCCGAAGATGACCGGCCGGATGCTCGACGAGAAGCTGGGGAAGCTGCACTTCTGGCTGCTGTTCCTCGGCTTCCACACGACGTTCCTGGTGCAGCACTGGCTGGGCGTCGAGGGGATGCCGCGGCGGTACGCGCGCTATGGGGCGAATGAGGGCTTCACCACGCTGCACCAGGTGTCGACGGTCGGCGCGATGCTGCTGGGGATCTCGACGTTGCCGTTCCTCTACAACGTCTACAAGTCCCGCCGCTCACCACGCGTCGGCGTCGACGACCCCTGGGGCTGGGGCCGGTCGCTGGAGTGGGCGACCAGCTCACCTCCACCACGCCACAACTTCACCAGCCTCCCTCGCATCCGCTCCGAAAGCCCAGCCTTCGACTTCCACCACGCCTCCATAGCCCTCACCGAATACCCGGACAACCAAGCGCCGGCCGACAACCTCCTCGACGCTCCCGAAGACCAAGGCCGCGTAGAACACCTCAAATCCCAAGCCGACCCCGACACCTGACCCGTCAGGTGAACCTGCCGAGCGCGCGAGTCTGGCCGCGGGGCGGTTCAGCGGGTCAGTTGGTTGAGGAGGGCGGTTAGTTGGTGGTGGGCGGTGTGGGGTGGGGGACCGGTGGAGGCGAGGATGTCGAGGGTTTGGGTGTAGGTCTCGACGTCGTCGCGTTTGTCGAGGTAGAGGGCACTGGTGAGGTGCTCCAGATAGACGACGTCGGGGAGGTCGCGCTGGGGGAAGCGGAGGATGGTGAACGCGCCGCCGGTGGCAACGTGGCCGGGGCCGCCGACGGGGATGATCTGCAAGGTGATGTTCGGCCGCTCGATCGCCTGCCGCAGAGCGTCGACCTGGTCGCGGAGAACCTCCGGACCACCGATCGGCCGAAGCAGGACTGACTCCTCGATGACGGCCCACAACTTCAATGGTGGTTCGCGATCGAGAGCCTGCTGCCGCCGCGTCCGGAGCGCGACGACGCGTTCCACCTCTTCGTCAGCTCGGCCGCCCGGCGTCAGACGCGCCACCGCCCGCGCGTAATCCGCCGTCTGCAACAACCCTGGCACGAACTGGATCTCATAGGTCCGGATCAGCTCAGCCGCAGCCTCCAGCCCGAGGTACGCGTCGAACCAGTCAGGCGTGACATCGCCGTACCGATGCCACCAGCCGCGGTTGTTCGCCTCCTGGGCCAGTTGCACCAAACGCTCTCGCTCGCGTACGTCGGTTACGCCGTACAGGCTGAGCAGGTCCTCGACGTCGCGGACCTTGAAGCCGACCCGACCGAGCTCGAGCCGGCTGATCTTCGACTCCGACGCCCGGATCGCCCACCCGGCATCCGACCGGCTCACCCCCGCCCGCTCGCGCAGCCGCCGCAGGTGACTCCCCAGCATCATCCGCAGCGCCGTCGGCCCAACCTCACCACGCCCCGCCATGCCCCAAGCCTACATCACTATCGAACATATGTTCTAGTCCAAGGAGTGTTCTATGAAGTAGTCAGTCGGCCTCGCGCCGTAGGAGACGGCGTTGGAAGAAGCGTGCGGCTTCACGTGCGACGTCGTACCAGACCTGCCCCTCGTAGCGCGCGTGCGGATCGCGAAGGTTGTGATGTCCGCCGGCGATCGGAAGCAGCCGAGTGTCTGCCCCCACCGACAGCAGTGCGTGATGGAGTCGTTCGGCCTGCTCGTATGGGACGGTTTCGTCTGCGGTGCCGTGGATGATCAGGAACGGCGGTGCGCCGGCGGTGACGTGCGCAAGCGGGCTTGCAGCGCGCAACTGTTCGAGGTGGGTGCTCGCGTCGCCGCCGACCAAGGCGGTGACGGGGGAGGGTCGATCGATCTGCATGGCTCCGCCCGGTCGAGCAAGGTCGCTTGGCCCACTGATGGTGACGACCGCCTGGACGTCATCTCGGGGTGCGCCGGGAAGCGGGCTCCGGTCCGCGCCAACCGGGTTCAAGCCGGCCATGGCCGCCAGGTGCCCGCCGGCGGAGTGTCCCCAGACGCCGATGCGGTCAGGATCGATTGGAAGGCCAAGCGGGTTGAGTCGTAGCCATCTCAGGGCGGCTTGGATGTCATGCAGTTGAGCCGGAAAGACTGCTTGCCCACTGTGGCGGACGGAGATGGCGACGGTCAGAAGGCCTGCTTGGGCGAGTGCGGGATTCGCAAACGGCAGCAATGCGGAAGAGCGATCGCCGGGTCCCCAGCCTGGGCAGCCATCGATGCGCACGATGGTCGGAAGCGGAGACGTGGGTACTGCCGCCGGTCCAAGTACGTCGAGGCATAGGTCAACGCCATCAGGACTGGCATAGCTAATGTCCAGCAGACGGATGAGGTTTGACGATGGTCGTGCAGCAGACATCGATCGTTGCTTCCTCTTCAGGCAGGATCGGACAAGCCGAACCGTCGCACTACCTCGATGCCGAATTCCAGAGCGCTTGTTTTCAAGATGCCTACAATCCACTACTTGGCTGGGAGGTCTCAGATGGCCAGTAAGTTCACTGAGCTTGCGATCGACTGTGCCGATCCCGACGGGCTCGCGCGGTTCTGGTGCTCGGTCCTTGAGTACGACGTGCAAGACGAAGAGGACGGTGTTGTCACGATCGGCTCGCCGCTGGTGCCTGAAGGTAAGAACCGCCTTGGTCCGGTGCCGCCGACGTTGACCTTCGCGCGTGTGCCGGAGGGCAAGACCGTCAAGAACAGGCTCCATATCGATGTCAACCCAACCGACAGGGAGCAGGACGAAGAGGTCCGTCGCCTGCTCGATCTAGGTGCTCGGCACGCTGACGTCGGCCAAACCGGTGATGAGAGCTGGGTGACCCTCGCCGATCCGGAGGGGAACGAGTTCTGCGTCCTTGCGGGCCGCCGGCCCTGAAATTGGTTGGTCGGGATGACGTTCGGGCTGGTAGCGTCCGCGGGACCGTGACGCCACGCGAGGAGGTGAGACCCATGAACGCAGTACGCATGTGGGTGCTCCTCCCGTCAGCACGGCCGGGCGATTGACCTAGGGGTCGTCGGGAGCGCCTCAACACTCCCGAAAGGCTCCAAGCTATGCATTCTTTGCGTTTCACCAGCGAGACAGCATCGAACGGTGTTTTCGAACGCGACTTCGTCGTCGGCGAAGTCCCCGGCGTACTGTGGTCGCCCGTTTCCGGCCGCGATCACGCGCCTCTCGTGCTGATGGGTCACGGGGGCGGTCTGCACAAGAAGACGCCGGCACTCATGGCCCGCGCGCACGAGACAGTGATCAGCCACGGCTTCACGGTCGCCGCCATCGATGCGCCCGGACACGGCGACCGCCCGCGCACCGCGGAGGACGAGCACATCCGCGCAGGTTTCAAGGAGGCGATGGCGGCGGGCGACACCGAGCGGGTGGGGTCGCTCAGCGTGCGGTACGGCGTCTCATTGGCTGAGCGCGCGGTGCCGGAATGGCAGGCGATCCTGGACGCTCTTCAGGCGTTGCCCGAGATCGGCGCTGATGCGCCGATCGGCTACGGAGGCGGCATCACGTTGGGCACCGGCATCGGGATACCGCTGACAGCGGTCGAATCCCGGATCAGCGCTGCGATCTTCGGCGGCGGGTTCGTCGTGTACGACGCTCTGCTCGAGGCGGCGCGGCGAATCACCGTCCCGGTCCAGTTCCTGCTCCCGTGGGACGACGAGCACGTCGACCGCCAATCCGCTCTCGGGTTGTTCGACGCCTTCGCCTCGAAGGAGAAGACGTTGCACGCCAACCCAGGCGACCACCGCACCATCCGCTGGTCCGGCCTCGACGAACACTTCCTAGCCCGCCACCTCAGCACGTCACCGGCCTGACCCAAACCGGTGTCGGCGTCCGGCTCCGCACCGGACGCCGTACCGGCGGTTTCGTCGGAGCCACTCAAACCCGCGCCAGCGCCCGGCGTGCGAGCTCCTGGCGGCGCAGTGCCGAGCGAGTCGACACATGCCGTTTCCCTGCAGCCGTCTCGAGCTTCGAAGCGGCGTACTCGAGCTCCCGCCGGGCCTCCGGCATGTCCACTCCGGTCAGCGCAAGCACCGTGTACCAGAACGGATACGCCTGCCACTCGCCGTCGTTCGTACGACGGAATCGAAGCTCCCCGATGCCCTTGCTGAGGCGTTCCTCGCCCCGATCGAGGTTGCCCGCTTCCAGATTGCGCCACAGGCCGACCGTGCACTTGCCACAGCAGAACGTGCCCGGGTTGGCGCGAGCCGCCCGTTCCAGGCACTGCATCAGACCTTCACCGGCCCGATCGAGCGCGTCCCGTACGGCAGGATCCGCAACACCGAGCGAGCGCAGCGCGCGGCTCGTCTCCTCCCCGAGGATGTGCCTGGCCGAAGCCGACGTGATGCGCTCACCGGTGAAGACGACGATGCCCTCCTCCAGTTCACGACGGAAGCCGCCGAACGTGCCGGCGTATGCGCCCGGCAGGCCCTGACGAGCGGCGAGCCAGCGCGCCACCCGCAGGCGCTCCGCCGCCGGCAGCTTCCCACCGTCCCACTCGACCGCCGCGACCGCATCAACTGTCTCCGACAGACTGCCTTCAACGATCATGCTCACTCGATCGGTAAGTAGAGATCGGTGCGCAACTGGTCCGGAGGCGTCCTGTGGTCGTTGAGGTAGACCTCGAAGTTCACACCGTCTCGCACCGTGAAGCCGCCCGCCGCGACATGCTCGCCGTACAGCCGTCCCCACGCCGCCTCCAGGCCCGCATAGTGCCCGACGAACTCCGCACGCAAGTTACTTCCCGGTCGGCAGCCGAGCCTCGTCGAGATCGCCGATGCCGGCGTCCTCCGGCACGGTGATCGCCGCAACCGACCGCAGCTCTGCCGCAGGTGTGCCGTCGGGGTCGTCGTAGAAGATCGCGACCCGGATCGCCTCCGGCTCCTTGCCGAGCCCGAGTTCGGCGGCCTTCTGCTCCAGCACTCCGAACGCTGCGCCGATCTCGACGTACGGTCCTTGATGGCGCACGGCAGCCAGCCGTGTCGCAGGTACGTCGACCACGTCTACCTTCATCGCATCTCCTGCGTTCTGGGCCAAGTGAAACCTGGTCATACCGTTGGGGTGGAAGTGGACGCCGTTCGCGCTCCGGATGCCCGGACAGTCGCGCAGACCAGCGCGGAAGACGGATGGCGGCATGCCGAACCCGGTCTGAAACGCCTTGGTGAACGCCTCATGCGTCGCATAACCGGATCGGAACGCGATGTCCGAGATCGGATCCCTCGTGTTCCGGACCTCCCACGCGCCTCGCTCCAGTCGTAGCCGCCGAGTCAGCTCCGCCGACGACTCACCTGCGATCGCCCGGAAGATCCGGTGGAAGTGGTACGGCGACACGTAGTACCGGGCCGCGAGCTCCCGAAACGTCGGCGGATCGTCCAGACTGCCCTGCAGGTCCGCAATCACCTGTCGCACCATTGCCTCGTAGTCCATGCTCACCCGCCTCGTCGATCGCGGATCCCCACGTCGAACGCTACGGCAGAGACAACGCCCGCGCTTGTCCCCGATTGCTGTTCAGCCTCCGACCCGCCGCACAGCCAGAGCTCCACGTCGTTCGGTGTGAAATGGCGGGTCGTCAGTCGCGCAGGTATTCGGCTCGCCAGCGGTTGATGGTGGGGTCGACCGGGCTGGGGGATTGGATTAGCTGGATCAGGTGGAGGTCGGGCGTGGTGAACGAGTCGAGCGCCGCGCGCGTCAACGGCCACGGCGGACCTTCGACCTCCTCGTCGGGCTCGTCGTCAGGCCGGGCGACGGCAATGACCAGCAGTGTCCCGCCGGGGCCCACTTGCTCCGTGATCTGCTTGATCGCAGCAGGCTGCAACGAGATCGGCAGAGCCTGGACCGTGTAGATCTCGACCACGAGGTCGAACGCTCGATGCCACTCGGCCGGTGGGTTGAAGAGATCCGCTACGACGTACTGGGCCTTGGAGTCCGGGTGGTTGCGGTGGGCCGTCTCGATGGCGCTCGCGGAGATGTCGAATGCGGTGGTCTGGTAGCCCAGGTCGGCGACGAGCTCCGCGTCCCATCCGGTCCCGGCGCCGACGATGAGAGCCGTCTTGCCCGACCCATCGGGTTGGGCCTCGTCGACCCACTCGCTCAGCAACGGGTGCGCCGTACCGCGATCCCAGGGAACAACGGCGGCGCCCTCCGAAGCGGCCGAGTACAACTGCTCGAACCAGCCGGTCGGATCGTCCTGGTCCAGCGATTCCTTGGCGATCCGCCGGCTCACGACGTCCGGGTCTTCCGCTTCGGTCATTCGCCGCCGCCTTCGTGAATTGCTCGCACGGTTTGGACGGTATCAACCTGCTCCGGCGTCTTGTCGTCGCGATACCGCAACACGCGGGCGAAGCGCAGTGCCATCCCGGCTGGGTATCTCGGCGACGTCTGCACTCCGTCGAAGGCGATCTCCACCACGACCTCCGGGCGGAGATAGACGGTGTACGAATCCCGTCGCTCTTCGAGTTCCTGGAAGCGCTCGGTCTGCCAGCGGAGCAGCTCGTCCGTCAGGCCCTTGAACGTCTTGCCGAGCATGACGAACTCTCCGGTCTCCTCGTCCCGCGCACCAAGATGCAGATTCGAGAGCCAGCCGGTCCGCCGCCCGTGACCCCACTCCGCCGCGAGCACCAGCAGGTCGAGAGTGTGCGTCTGCTTCACCTTCACCCAGCCCGACCCGCGCCGCCCGGCCTCGTACGGCACGGTCAACGACTTCACCATCACGCCCTCATGCCCGCGCTTCACCGCGTCGAGGAAGAACGCGTGACCGGCCTCGGCGTCATCGGTCACCAGCCGCGGGATCCGCCGCTCCTCAGGCACCAGCTTGCTCAGCCACTCGTGCCGTGCGGCGCCGTCGAGCCCGAGCAGGTCCTCGCCGTCCTGATGCAGGATGTCGAAGAAGTACGGCGTCAGTGGCACCGACTCCGGCCCGGTCGCCGCGCGGGTCGCCGTACGGGATCCGGTGACCTGGAACGGCTCTGGTCGTCCGTCGATGCGCAACGCGATCAGCTCACCGTCCAGAACAACCTGCTGGGCGTCCAGCTCCAGCACAGCGGTGACCACCTCGGGCACGCGATTCGTGATGTCGTCCAGCGTCCGCGTGTAGACGACGACCTTCTCGCCGTCGCGATGCACCTGGATGCGGATCCCGTCCAGCTTCCACTCGAGCGCGGCCGGCGTACCGGTCTTGCCGAGCGCTTCCTCCACACTTGTCGCGGACTGCGCGAGCATCGGCTGCACTCCGCGCCCGACCTCCAGCCCGAACTGCTCCAGCCCAGCTTCGCCCTGCGTCAGTACGGCGACCGCCACCGGCGCCGCGGCACCACGCAGCATCGTCGCCGCGCGGATCTTCTCCAGTGGGATCCCGGTCGCGCGCGCGACCGCGTCGGCCATCACCCCGTCCAGCGCGCCTTGCCGCAACTCGCCCCCGACGAGGAAGCGCAGCCACTTCTGCTCGGCTTCGGTCGCGCGACCGAACAGCGCGTCGACGGCCGCCCGGCGCCGCGCCTGCGATCCGGCCCCTGCCATCTCGGCCAGCTCCGCGAACGCCTGGTCGACCTCCTCGACGGTCAGCGACGGCGACTCGGCCGGCTCCGGCGCATCCATCAACGTCCGCCAGCCCACGCCAGTCCGACGCTGTCGCAGCTCACCGGACAGGTACGTCACCACGATCGCGGTCTCGTCCGGCTCGGTGGCGGTCGACAGCAACCCGGCGATCAGCTCGGCCTTCTTCAGCCGCGACCGGGTCCCGGCCAGGGCGGCCGAGGTCTCCACCACGTCGTTGAGCAGCATGGATCCAGTCTCACCCATGCCACCGACAGAAACCCGGACCCACAAAGGCCGTGGGTCAGGGCGCCTTGGGGAGGTCGTCCAGGAAGGCGGCCGACGGGGTGAAGAAGAGGCTGCCGGTGACAGCTGTGGAGAAGTCGAGGATGCGGTCGTAATTGCCCTCGGGTTCGCCGACGAACATCCGGCGGAGCATCAGCTCGGTCACCGCGGGCGACTTGGCGTAGCCGATGAAGTAGGTCCCGAACTCCTGCGTCCCGATCTCGCCGAACGGCATGTTGTCGCGCAGGATCTGCAACTCGTTGCCGTCCTCGTCCTCGATCACGTTCAGCGCGATGTGCGCATTGCCCGGCTTCACGTCGTCGTCCAGTTCGATGTCGTCGAGCTTGGTCCGGCCGATGACATGCTCCTGCTGCTCGACGGTCAGCGCGTTCCAGGCGTTCATGTCATGCACGTACTTCTGCACGATAACGTAACTCCCGCCGGCGAACTCCGGATCCTCGGCCCCGATCAGTACGGCGTCCTCCGCCTCGGAGCCGGTCGGGTTCTCGGTGCCGTCGACGAAACCGAGCAGATCGCGCATCTCGAAGTACTTGAAACCGTGGACCTCGTCGACCACGGTCGCGGCGCCGTCGAGGACCCTCATGATCTGGTTCGCCAGCTCGAAGCACTGGTCGAGGTGGGCGGCGCGGATGTGGAAGAGCAGGTCGCCCGGCGTCGAGACCGCTCGGTGTTTGGCGCCTTCGAGCTCGATGAACGGGTGCAGCTCGGCCGGGCGCGGGCCGCCGAACAAGCGGTCCCAGGCGTCCGATCCGATGCTGGTGACGCAGGACAGGTTGCCGGCCGGGACGCGGAAGCCGACCGAACGGGTGAGACCGCTGACCCGCTCGAGCAGATCGCGCGTCTTCTCCTCGCCGCCGGGCTCGATCCGCACCACCAGGAAGATCGCCGAGCCGGTCAACGGCATCAGCACCGACTGCGGCAGGGCCCGCGTCGAGGCGGTCGGTCCAGGGGTCGGATCAGTCACCACGGTGTTCTCCTTCGCGTCGCGCCACAGCTACTTGCCCCGATCTTCTAAAGTCCAATTCATGGACCCGCAACAAGGTGAGCCGCGCCCGCAGGACTCGCCGCCGCACGGCAACCAACCGGGCAGCCAGCCGCCTCCCGGCCACCAGCCTCCGCCGTGGGTCCCGCCATACCCGCAGCAACCCGGACAGTATCCGCCACCGCCTCAAGCTCCGGCACCGGCGCAGTACCCGCCGCCGGCCCAGGCGGCGCCGACCCAATACCCGCCCGGCCAATACCCGCCCGGCCAGTACCCACCTGGGCAGTACCCGCCGGCCCAGCAGCCGCCAGGTGGCTACTACCCGCCAGGGCAGTCGCCGTACTGGTCGCCGCAGCAGCCGCCGCCGTGGAGTGGGCCGCCGGGCCAGTTCGCCGTCCGTGAGCCGCGGATCATCCCTGCCCCGTCGAGTACGCCGTACCACCGTCTCGCCCGTACACCGAAACACGCGTGGTGGCGGCCGCTCATCGGCACCCTGTTCCTCGCCGCGCTGGCGTTCTTCGTCACCGCCGCCGTGATCGTGGCCTGGGGCGTCGTCCACAGCCTTATCACCGGTGAGATCCCAGAGCCGCAGGGCAACGACATCTTCCCGAGCGCGCTCGAGAACCTCGCTGCGACCCTCGTGATGCTCGCCGTCCTCACCCCGGCTGTTGCCCTCACGGTCTGGCTCGTGCAGCGCCGGCCGGCCTGGAGTGTGGCGTCCGTACTGAACCGCATCCGCTGGCGCTGGCTGTTGCTGTGCTGCCTGCCCGGCCTCGGCTACCTCGTGCTGTCCTACGGGCTCGGCATCGTGGTCGACCAGATCTTCCCGACCGGCGACCCGATCTCGTCGGACGAAGGCTCGTGGGTCGGCTTCGGCGAGTTCGTCGTACCGGCTCTGATCATCATCTGCCTGGTGCCGTTCCAGGCCGCGGCGGAGGAGTTCGTCTTCCGCGGCTGGCTGATCCAGGCGATCGGTGCCTACGGTCCGGATCAGCAGGACGGCCGGGCGCGCTGGCTGCGGACGGCACTGCGGACGCCGTGGCCCGGGATCGTGATCAGCGGCGCGTTGTTCGTGTCGGCGCACGGGTACACCGGCTGGGCGATGCTGGACATCTTCCTCTTCGCCGTGACCGTCGGCTGGCTGACCGTGCGCACCGGTGGGCTCGAGGCCGGAATCGCGCTGCACGCGCTGAACAACCTGCTCGCCTTCTTGTTGCCGGCAGCAACAGGTCAGCTCGACGGCTGGGCCGACCAGGGCGGGGCGCCGTGGACGCTGGTGCTGGTCGACGTGCCGTGCCTGGCGTTCTTCGCGGCCACCGTGGTCTGGCTGTCCAAACGGAACCGGATCGCTCACGTGAGCTGAATTGTCGGCGCGGTCTGACAAGGTGTCCGCCGTGACGAATACGAAGATCGAAGCCGTCCTGTTCGACTGGGGCGGCACGCTGGCGACCTGGCACGACATCGACCTGTACGCCGTCTGGCGGTCAGTGGCGGAGCTGATCGACGACGCCCGGGCGGACGAGCTGGCGGCGCGGCTGGTCGAAGCGGAGAGATCAGTCTGGACGCGATGCCGTGACGAACACCGGAGCAGCACGCTCGAAGAGGTCTGCCTCCTGGCCGAGGTGGTGATGACACCAGCCGCCCTGGCGGAGTACGAGCGCCAGTGGCACCCGCACACCGAGCTCGAGCCCGACGCCCTGTCGACCCTGCGGGATCTCCGGGAGGGTGGCTACAAGGTCGGAGTGTTGTCGAACACGCTCTGGTCGCGCCGGCGACACGAGGAGATCTTCGCGCGGGACGGCGTACTGGAGTTGCTCGACGGGGCCGTCTACACCAGCGAGATCCCGTACACGAAGCCACACCCAGAGGCGTTCCTCGCCGCGATGCGGGCGGTCGGGGTGTCTGAGCCAGGCCAGTGCCTGTTCGTGGGGGACAGGCTGTTCGACGACGTCTGGGGCGCGAAGAACGTCGGCATGCGTACTGCGCACATCCCACACAGCGCGATCCCACGCGACCAGATCGGCCACACCGAGGGCGAACCAGACGCAACCATCCAGCGCCTGTCCGAGCTGCCCGCGCTGATCGACACCTGGGCCGCCTAACGGGTACGTCATGTGCTCGACCCGCTACGGCTAGCCACTCGTCACCGAATCTGGTTAACGTCCAACCTCCGAGCAACCGCCCATGGAGGTTTTTGACCATGCTCAGAATCGGGCTCAGAAGTTGGCTCAGCACTCGTCGTAGGTTCGTCGTACTCGCGGCGGCCGCGGCGCTCGGCCTGACGCTCACCAGCGGGGTCTCAGCGGCTGCCCCCAGCGCGACGCCCGCTGGCGACAAAGCTTTGCATGTGATGTCGTACAACCTGCGCTACGCCAGCGAGACTCCGCCGAACACCTGGACCGACCGGCGCCCGGTGATGCGCGAGCAACTCCGGCAGGCGCGGCCGCAGTTGCTCGGCACGCAGGAGGGTCTGTACTCGCAGCTGCAAGACATCAGCGCTGACCTCGGACCGGCGTACGACTCGATCGGGCTCGGCCGCGAGGGCGGTAGCAAGGGCGAGTTCATGATGATCTTCTTCGACAAGTTCCGGCTGCAGCCGGTGGAATACGACCACTTCTGGCTGTCGGACACGCCCGAGGTGATCGGGTCGAAGACGTGGGGTGGGTGCTGCCCGCGGATGGTGACGTGGGTCCGGTTCAAGGACAAGCTCACGTCGAAGGAGTTCTACGCCGTCAACACGCACCTGGAGGCGTACGACGCGACGGCCCGGTCGAAGTCGGCCGATCTGATCCTGCAGCGGATGGCGGCGTTCGACCCGGCGCTGCCGGTGGTGATGACCGCCGACTTCAACGAGGCGGCGACGCCCGGTCTGACCGTTTACGACAAGCTCGTCACCAGCGGGAAGCTCGCCGACAGCTGGGTCACGGCCGAACGCCGCAGTGCCCTCTACGGCACCTTCCACGGCTACAAGCCGCTCACCCCGAACGGCAAACGCATCGACTGGATCCTCACCACCCCCGGCCTCCGCGTCTCCAAGGCGAGCATCAACACCTTCAGCAAGAACGGCCAGTTCCCCAGCGACCACCTCCCGGTCGAATCCTGGATCCACCTCTCCTGACCCGCCCGCGCGGGGTTGTGGGGGTCGAGTGTGAGGAGCGTGCGATCGACTGTGACTGCTGTGTCGCCAGCAATCGATTGCCGGCGACAATCTCCTCACACTCGGCGAAACCACGACCGTGAGCAGCCGCGAGTGAAGCCACCGTGCCTGGGGGGTCGGGCGGCGAGTGAAGCCGGTGTGGGTAGGTCCTGCGGTGGCGGGAGAGCCGTATGGACAAAGAAGGACCCCCGGGCCGGGAGGGCGGCTCGGGGGTCCTGGGGGTTTCGGCGTGGGGGTTATGCGGCGAGGGTGGGGTCGGCGAGCAAGCGCAGCCGGCCCAGGGCCTCGCGTTCGATCTGGCGGACGCGCTCGGCGGAGATGCCGTGCACGGCGCCGATGTCGGCGAGCTTTGCCTGACGGCCATCGTGCAGCCCGTACCGGCGCCGGATCACGTCGGCCGACCGCGGGTCGAGCTGGTCGACCAGGCTGAACAGGCCCGATCGGTCCGACGCGTCCGCGACCAGCTGGTCCGGCCCGGGCGCGGTCTCGGCCGCGATCAGGTCACCCAGCGAGGTCTCGCCTTCGTCGTCGATCGGGTTGTCCAGGCTGATGTGGTCCCGGCCGATCCGGATCAGCTCGGTGACCCGCTCCTCGTCCAGGTCCAGCTCGGCTGCGATCTCGTCGATCTCCGGCTCCCGCCCGAGCTTGCGCTCCAGCGTCCGCCGCGCCGACCCGATCTGGTTCAGCTGCTCCACCACGTGCACCGGCAGCCGGACCACTCGGGCCTGCTGCGCGATACCGCGGGTGATGGCCTGCCGCACCCACCAGGTCGCGTACGTCGAGAACTTGAATCCCTTCCGGTAGTCGAACTTCTCCACCGCGCGGATCAGACCCGTGTTGCCCTCCTGGACCAAGTCCAGCAGCGGCATCTGGGACCGTCCGTAGCGGCGGGCGATCGAGACCACCAACCGGAGGTTCGCGGTCACGAACCGCTGCTGCGCGCGCTGGCCCTCTTCGGCCAGCCACTCCAGCTCTTCCTCCGTCGCATATTTGGGCGCTCCGCCCTTCTTACGTCCAACCCGCCCCTCGGCCAGCAGTTGCTCCGCGAGGAGTCCTGCCTCGACCGTCTCAGCGAGCTCGACCTCTTCCTCGGCTGTCAGCAGGGGAGTACGCGCGATCTCCTCGAGATAGAGACCGACGCTGTCCTTGCCGTCGATACCGTCGTCCGCGGTGCGAACACGAGTTGTGCGAGCCACCGAAACTCCCTTCGTCGTTACATGGAGAGCAACGCTCGAGTGCGGTTCAAGATTCCAGGACGAGTGTGTAAACAGCCTGAACATTCCCTGAGAGTTCCCGGCAGGTATCCGCCCTGGAAACCGTTGTCCGGCAGCCTGCCGCCGGCTCCGCGCGAGCAGATTTCGGCCCGATCGGGCGGAAACCCCTGGTTTTCTGGGAAATTCGGCTCACCTGTCCAGCGGCACACCCCTGGCGGAACCTGAGAATCTCGGCAGAATCGGCGGACCGCGAACCCAGGAATGTGTTGGACGACACACCATTGGCCTCTCCATCGAACAGCAACGCCGCCGGTACCCGCCGTGTTCCCGCCCAAACGACAGCTTGAGGGGGACGGCGAGTGCCGGCGGCGTCTTGAGCCGCTGCTCAGGCCAGGTCGAGGGTGTCCAACTCCCAGGCGAGGGTGAAGGCCAGTTCGCGCCAGGCGTCGTACCGGCCGGATCGCCCGCCGTGGCCGGCTTCCATTTCGGTCTTGAGCAGTACGTCGACCTCGCCCATCGCGGTGGCCCGGAGTTTCGCCACCCACTTGGCCGGTTCGACGAAGAAGACGCGGGTGTCGTTGAGGCTGGTGATCGCCAGGATGCGCGGATACTCCTGCCCGGTGACGTTCTCGTACGGCGAGTACGACTTCATGTACTCGTACACGGCCGCATCCTCGAGCGGGTTGCCCCACTCCTCCCACTCGATCACCGTCAGCGGCAGCGATGGGTCCAGGATCGTGGTCAGCGCGTCCACGAACGGCACCTCGGCGACAATCCCGCCGAAGGCCCGCGGCGCCAGGTTCGCCACCGCGCCCATCAGCAGACCGCCCGCGCTGCCACCCTGCGCGACGATCCGCTCCGGCTTCGTCCAGCCCGAGGCGACCAGGTGCTCCGCCGCGGCGATGAAGTCGGTGAACGTGTTCCGCTTGGCCAGCATTTTCCCTTCGTCGTACCAGTGCCGGCCGAGCTCTCCGCCGCCCCGGACATGCGCGATCGCGAACACCACGCCACGGTCGAGCAGCGACAGCCGCGGGATCGAGAACCACGGGTCCATCGAGCTCTCGTACGAGCCGTACCCGTACAGCACGACCGGCGCGTTCCCGTCCTTGGCGACGTCCTTGCGCGCCACCAAGGAGACAGGCACTGCAGTCCCGTCGGGCGCGGTCGCCCATTCCCGGTACTGCGTGTACGCGCCAAGGTCGACGCCGCCGAGCACCGGCTGCTGCTTGAGCAGGCGACGTTCGCCGGTCGCGACGTCCACGTCGTACGTCGAACCGGGTGTGACGAGGGAGGTGTAGCCGAACCGGTACCGGGTGTCGTGCCACTCGTCGTTGCGGCCGGGGGAGACCGTGTAGATCGGCTCGTCGAACTCGAGCACCTCGGGCGCTCCGAAGCCTTCCGGCGTACGGCGCATGATCGCCAGCTCGGTGAGCGCATCGCGGCGGCGATACAGGATCACGTGGTCCGCGAAGGCGTCGACACCGAGCAGCCGGCTGGTGTCGTCGCCCTCGATGAGCGTGGTCCAGTCGCCTGGCGAGTCGAGTGGAGCCGTCGCGAGGGAGAAGTTGGCCGCGTCGGCGTTGTGCGTGATCAGCAGCTGATCGCCGGCGTGCTCGACGTCGTACTCGACGCCCTCGCGCCGGGGCGCGACGACGACCGGCTCTCCGGCCGGGTTGCTCGCGTCGAGCAGCCAGACCTCGCTGGTGAGCTTGCTACCGAGGGCGATCTGGATCGCCTGCTCGTTGCGCGTGAGGTCGACCCCGACCCAGAACCGCTCGTCCGGCTCTTCCTTCACCAGTACGTCGTCGGTGCTCGCGCCGAGGGCGTGCCGCCAGACTTGGTACGGGCGCCAGGCGTCGTCGACCTTCGTGTAGAAGATGGTCGACCCGTCGGCGGACCACGCGGAGCCGTAGTGCACCTCCGGCAGCTCGTCCGGGAGCAGCTCTCCGGTCGACAGGTCCTTGATCCGCAGGGTGAAGCGCTCGTCGCCCTTCAGATCGACGGAGTACGCGAGCAGCCGGCCGTCGGGGGAGACGTCGACGGTGCCGAGCGAGAAGAACTCGGAGTCGCCGGCCACCTCGTTGCCGTCGAGCAGCAGCTCTTCGCCGGGGATGTCGCCGTCGGTCACCGGCGGTTCGTCGCCATCCACCTTGACCCGGCAGTGGATCGAATACTGCTTGCCTTCGATCGTGCGGGTGTAGTACCAGAACCCGCCGCGCCGGGCGGGCACGCTCAGGTCGGTCTGCAGGGTCCGGTCCGAGATCTCCCGAAAGATTGCCTCGCGCAACGATTCCAGGTGCGCCGTGCGCGCCTCGGTGTACTCGTTCTCGGCCCGCAGGTAGCCCAGCACCTCGTCGTCGGCCTTGTCCCGCAACCACTCGTAATCGTCGACGAACACATCGCCGTGATGCCGGCGCTCGACCGGCTTGCGGGCCGCGACCGGGGGTTTCACAGAAGACTTCAACTCGGACATGTCGCGAGACTACCCGCCCGCGCCGACAACCGGTGGGCGGATTTCCCCAGCCCGGAGCTCAGACGTCGTACGTCGCCACCACCGGGGCGTGGTCGCTCCAGCGTTCGGCGTACGTCGGGGCGCGATGCACCGTACATCCGGTCGCCGCTGCCGCGAGCTCGACCGACGCGATCTGGTAGTCGATCCGCCAGCCGGCGTCGTTGTCGAACGCCCTGCCACGCCAGGACCACCACGAGTACGGGCCCGGCCCTTCACCGCCGAAGCGGCGGCCGAGGTCGACCCAGCCAGCCTCGAACAAACGATCCATCCAGGCCCGTTCCTGCGGCAGGAAGCCGCTCTTCTTGCGGTTCGCCTTCCATGCCTTCAAGTCGACCTCGCGGTGCGCGATGTTCAGGTCGCCGCACATCAGCACGTGCCGCCCGTCCGCCCGCAGCTCGGTCAGCCGGGCGGTGATCGCGTCCAGGAACGCGTACTTCTCCTCCTGCCGCGGCGGCGTCTCGAACTCGCCGGTGAAGACATACGTGCTGATCGCGGTCAGCACCGACCCGTCATCCAGTACGACGTCCGCCTCGATCCACCGCCCACACCCGGCGAACCGCGCCGGGCCGACGTCGATCCGCTCGTCCTTGATCGGCCGCCTGCTGGCGATGGCGACCCCGGCCCGGCCTTTGTGTCCGTCGATCGTCGGCTCGGCGTGCGCGATGTTCCAGTCCCCGCCGAGGAGTTCCCGCAGTACGTCGTCCGAGGCCCGAACTTCCTGCATCAGCAGCAGATCCGGGTCCGTCGACTCCAGCCACGGCACCATCCCACGCCGAAACGCAGCCCTGATCCCGTTCACATTCACCGTGGCGACCGTCAGCACGCGCAAACCTTAACGCGCCGGCACCGACAGCTTGCGCAACGCCAGATACCCGTCCATCATCCTCAGACCCCCGTCGTCGAGCCGGGACGTACGATCATCAGCACCACGACGATGGCCCACAGCAGCGCGAAGATGCCGGTCGTCATCGACAGCGCCTTGGCCTGCGGCAGTACGCCGTCCCGCACCTCAGGCGACCCGTCAGCCGCAGCCAGCACGCGACCTTGGGCCGGCAACACGACGAACGCGAGTACGGCGGCAGCGGCTGCCGTCAGCACCATCGACGCGATCAGCCAATAGTCGGTCAGCACCACTTTTCCGCCCTCGGCCACCTCGCCCACCAGCCCGGCCTCTCCTACAGCGAACTGGCCCGCCGAGACGGCATCACCACCCAGAGCATGCAGTCCACCCTGCTCCAACTCCAGCAGCTCGGCGCCGTCGAACGCCTCACTGCCCCCGGTCGAGGCCGCACCGCAGACCTCCAGGTCACACCCTCAGGCCACGAGCTACTCAACCGTTGCCGGGCAGTCCTGAGCCAGGTGGACCGGCAGCTGGGCGAGTCGCTCGGCCCCGGGAACGCAGGCCGCCTCACGGCGCTGACCCTCCAAGCGCTCGAGGCTTTCGCGCCGCCGCTTTCCGGAACTTCTCCGCCGCCAAGCGCAAATTAAGTTCCGGAAAGTCACGTGGTCGTGGCGAGGATCGCGTCGAGGGACCGCTCGCAGAGGGCCACCAGTTCGTCGGGACTGATCGTGGGATCGGAGATCCAGGTGAGGAGGGTTTGCTCGACGTAGCCCTGCCAGCCGTGGCAGGCGAGTTGGACTGTGGGCGTGATGTCGGTGCCGCGCTCGGCGACGGCGGCGATGACCCAGGTGCTGAAGACTTGGCGGATGTCCGAGTGCAGCGCGCGTACGGCGGGATCGCCGGCGGCTGACATGAGCAGGGTGGCTCGGTAGAGCTGGGGTGCCTCGAGGACGGCTCGGACGAAGGCACGGATGCCGGAGCGGAGTTGCTCATCGGGCGGGAGTGAAGGGTCCGGCGCGGTGCGGAGCATGACCTCGGCCGCGGCTTGCTCGATGACGGCGTACTGGAACTTCTTCTTCGAGCCGAAGTAGTGGAAGAGGAGAGCGGGGGAGACCTGCGCCTCGGCGGCGACCAACTCGACGGTCAATTCGCGGTGCGGGTCCGCGACCAGCAGTCGGCGAGCGGCCTGCAGGATCTGCGCACGTCGCTCGTCGGGCCGGAGACGGGCGGACGAGGTCTGGGTCATAGGACCAGTCTATTGAGTAAATGGTCAACAAGCACCTACTGTTGAGCATCCACTCAACAAGCTGGAGGTCCAGATGCGCGGCCAGGTCGTTCTCATCACTGGCGCGTCCCGGGGAATCGGGGCCGCGGTTGCCCGGAAGCTCGCGAGCCAGGGCGCGACGCTGGCGCTGATCGGGCTCGAGCCGGACGAACTGAAGAAGGTCGCTGAGGACTGCGGCCCGGACGCGGGCTGGTGGGAGGCCGACGTCACCGACACCGAGTCGCTGCGTACGGCGATCGAGTCGGTCGTCGAGCGGTACGGCCGGATCGACGTGGTGATGGCCAACGCCGGCATCGCCGCACCGGGCTTCAGCCGCAGCATGGACCCGAAGGTCTGGGAGCGCGTCCTCGACGTCAACCTGTACGGCGTCTGGCGCACGGTCCACTTGACCCTGCCGTACCTGCTGGAGAGCAAGGGCTACCTGCTCCTGGTGTCGTCGCTGGCGGCGATCGTCCACATCCCCGGACTGGCGTCGTACAACGTCGCCAAGGCGGGCGTGGAGGCGATGGGGGACACGCTGCGGGCTGAGCTCAAGCATCTGGGGGTGCGGGTCGGTGTCGCCCACATGACGTTCGTCGACACCGACATGGTGCGTGGAGTGGATGAGCACCCGGTGTTCGGCAACATGCGGACCGGGGTGCCGCTGGCGGGCAAGGTGTACCCACTGGACTTCGCGGTGGACAAGTTCGCGCAGGGGATCGCGAAGCGCTCGCGGGTAGTGCACGTGCCTGGTTGGATCGGTGCCATGAAGGTATTCCGCTGGTTGATCCCGCACGTGATCGAGGCCGGGTCCCGGTTCAGCGTGCCGAAGGCAGACCGGGCCGCACTTGCCGACATCGAGGCCCGCGGTGCCGAATCCACTCGCGCAGCCGGTGCCGGCGGCCGGGCCGACGCCGAGAACGCCGCGGGACGATGAGCCGCGAGTACGACGTTGTGCTGCTCGGCGCGTCGGGTTTCACCGGCGCTCTGACAGCGGAGTACCTCGCCAAGCACGCGCCGCCGGAGCTGAAGTGGGCAGTTGCCGGACGCAACCGTCAGAAACTCGAGGCCTTCGGCAAGGATGTCGTCGTTGCCGACGTCACCGACCCCGCGTCACTGAAGCGACTCGCGGAGTCGACGCGCATCGTGGTCACCACTGTCGGCCCGTACATCCAGTACGGCGAACCGCTGGTGGCGGCGTGTGCGGAGGCCGGCACCGACTATCTCGACCTGACCGGGGAGCAGGAGTTCCTCGACCGGATGTACGTGCGACATCACGAGCGGGCCGTTGAGACGGGCGCGCGGATCATCCACGCGTGCGGGTTCGACTCCATTCCTTATGACCTTGGCGTCCAATTCACCGTCGAGCAGCTTCCGGAGGGCGTCCCGATCCAGGTCGACGGTTTCATCCGCGCCGGCGGGCGGCCGTCCGGCGGCACTTTCCATACCGCGATCACGGCGTTCTCCCGGCCGAAGCAGAACCTCGAGGCTCACCGCGCACGCCGTCGTACCGAACCCCTTCCTGAAGGCCGGTCGGCCCGGGTCGTGGCCGGAAAGCTGCATCGCGAGACGGGCTTCTGGGCCGTGCCGCTGCCGACCATCGACCCGCAGATCGTCGGCTACTCGGCCCGCTTGCTCGATCGCTACGGGTCGGATTTCCGCTACTCGCACTACGCCGCGGTCAAGCGCTTGCCGGTTGTTGCCGGAGGCATCGGTGGGATAGCGCTGCTGATCGCCGCGGCGCAGATTCCGCCGGCCCGCAATGCTTTGCTGAAGCGGCTCCAGCCCGGCGATGGGCCGAGTCCGGAGCGGCGGGCGAAGTCGTGGTTCAAGGTCCGCTTCGTCGGGCGCGGTGGTGGCAAGCAGGTCGTCACCGAGGTCGCCGGCGGTGATCCCGGGTACGACGAAACCGCGAAGATGCTGGCCGAGTCCGCCCTGTGTCTGGCCCTCGACGACCTCCCAGAGACCTCCGGCCAAACCACCACCGCGGCAGCCCTGGGCCCCGCCCTCCGCGAACGCCTGATCCGGGCCGGCATGACCTTCCGAACCCTCAGCACCGACGAGTACTGAGGCCGGTCGCGTACACCTCTCATCCTCACCGCAGGCGCCTTGGGCCGATAGCGGGTTGTTTCACCGCTAGCGTCAAACAAAGGGCCAGCCATCACATAACCCGCTATCGGCCGGCCCCGGGCACCCAAAACCAGGCCGGGCAACCAGAACCAGCCCGGCCACCCCATCTCAACCACCGAGCCCGACCCGCGACCATCCGCCTTGGTTCCGGCACCGGATCCACGCCTTCGGCATCACCTCGCACGGGCCGGCCGGTGGTGGTGGGGTCGTCAGGGATGCCCGGAATGATCCCGGAGTTGGGGTCCGTTGGGCGGGCTGCAGCCCCGGAGGGTGGCAGGCTGAGGGTATGAGGACGCCTCTCAACCTGATCTGGCTGGTGCTCGCCGGGTTCTGGCTGGCGGTCGGGTACGCGATCGCCGGCATCATCTGCTGCGTGCTGATCGTGACGATCCCGTTCGGGATCGCGGCGTTCCGGATCGCGGGGTTCACGCTGTGGCCGTTCGGCCGGACGATGGTGGACAAGCCGAGCGCCGGCGCGGGCGCCGTACTCGGCAACATCATCTGGGTGCTGGTGGCCGGCTGGTGGCTGGCGCTCGGTCACCTGACGACCGGGATCGCGCTGTGCTTGAGCATCATCGGCATCCCGCTCGGCCTGGCCAACTTCAAGCTGATCCCGATCTCGCTGCTCCCGCTGGGCAAGGAGATCGTGCCCACCGACCAGCCCTTCGCCGTACGGTGAGGTCGCTGACCGTCCTCGGCTCGTGCGGCGCGTGGCCCGAGTCCGGACGCGCGTGTGCCGGGTTCCTGCTCGAGTACGACGGCTTCAAAGTCGTCCTCGATCTCGGGTACGGCGCTCTGCCGCAACTCCTGCGGCACTGCCCGCAGGGTGAGGTCGACGCGGTCGTCGTCACGCATCAGCATCCGGACCACTGCGTCGACGTCAGCGCCCTCGCGCGAGTCCGCTACTACGGAGAGGCCAAGCCGATCCCGCTGCACAGTCCGCCGGGCGTCGTCGACATACTGCGAGCTCTCGAGCCCAACCCGGGCCCGGCGAGCATCTTCGCCATCCACGACCTTGCCGCCACCAAAGACATCGGCCCGTTCACGGTGGAGACTGTTCAGTTGCCGCACTACGTGACCAACCTCGGCGTCCGGCTGACGGCACCCGGTGTATCAGTCGCCTACACCGGCGACAGCGGGCCCGCGCCAGAGCTGCAACAACTTGCCCAGGGCACCGACTTGTTCATCGCCGACGCGACCCTGCAAGGACCGTCGCCGCAGAGCAGCCCGCGGTACGTGATGACTGCCACCGAGGCGGCCCGGGGTGCACGAGGAGCCAACCGCCTGCTGCTGACCCACTTCTGGCCCGGATCGGATCGCGCGGTGTCGGTCGCCGAGGCGCGGCAGGAATTCAGCGGTGAGGTGATCGCGGCCGAGGAGGGCCTCACGATCACGCTGTGAGGCGAGCGTGCCGGAAGGCGGAGCCCTGCAACATCGCGGCCTGGAGGACCATGCCGGCCACAGCGATCCAGAGCGTCGGGCGATGACCGAGGTGGTCGGCGAGCAGACCGCCGACCGGAGCGCCGATGACGATGGCGGCTCGATTGAGCGATCGCATGGTCGCGTTCATCCGGCCGAGCAGATTCGACGGCGTGATCGACTGGCGGTAGCCCATCTCGATCGGGCCGTCGATGCCGACCGCCAGGCCGAAGAGAAACCAGCCGGCGCACAGCAGAACGATGCCCAGACCGTTGCCCGAGGCAAGCGGCGCCATCAGGAAGGCGACCGGGGTGATCCAGCGGCCCAGGAGGATCCCCGGGCCGACGCCGAGCCGCCGTCCGACCCAACCTGACATGGTCGCGCCGATAACCGACCCCACGCCGCCGAACGCGTAGGTGACGCCGAGCCAGAAGGCGTTCAGATGCAGGGAGTTGAGCACGAACAACACGTAGACCGTGGTGAACACGCCTTGGAACACGAACCACACGTGGGACGTAATGGCCAGCCGCCCAAGGGTGCTGCTGCGGTAGACCCACCGCAGTCCCTCGCGAATCTCGCGGCGCAGGCTCCGCGGCTGATCGGTGCTCTCGGCAACTTCCGGCGTCCGGGGACGGACTGTCGCGAGCAGGACGCCGGACAGCAGATACGACACCGCATCCACCAGGATCGCGGCCGGCGCTCCGATCAGCTTGATCAATGCACCCGCGAACACCGGGCCGCCGGTCTGCGCGACCGCACTGGTCTGCTCCAACCGCGCGTACGCCGGAGTCAGCAGCTCAGGCGGTACGAGCGAAGGCGGGAACGATTGGTGTGCGGCGTCGTACGCCAACGAGAGCGTGCCGAAGACGAGTACGACGGCGATCAGCAGCGGGAGGCTCAACCAGTCGAACGCCGCGGCGAGCGGGATGACGCCGAGTACGACGGCTCGGGCGAAGTCGGCACCGATGAGTATCGGCTGGCGGCGGTAGCGGTCGACGATCACGCCGGCCAGCAGGCCGAGCAGGAGATACGGCAGCCAGCGGGCGGCGTTGAGGATGCCGACTTCCGTGCCGGTCGCATGCAAGGTGACGACGGCAACGACCTGCAGGGCCAGAGCGGTGACCGAGGAGCCGACCGTCGAGACAGCGTCCGCGATCCAGAACCGGACGTACCCGCGATGGTCGAGGAGGCGGCCCACGCCGTAGACCCTATGCGGCGCGGCCGATCGATCAGTCGGCGGCCTCGACCAGCTTGCGGACGTTCGCGATGTCGCCGCAGCCGGAGTCGATCAGCCGGGCGCGTTCCTCGGCGAAGGCATCACCGAGGAGCCTCCGGGTCTCCTCCGAAACGTCGGTCCGCGCCGGGTTGAGGACGTCGCGCTCCTCCTCGTCGAGGTGGTGGCTCAAGGCCTCGGAGAGCTCGTGAGTCTTCGAGCTGAACTCCTCGCTGTCGGTGTCCTCGACCTCCATCAGCGCGAGCAGCGCCGCGTTGCCTTCGTCGTGCTCGTGCGTCGAGTGCTCGACCTCTTCGGCGTCGATTGCGTCCTTGCGCCGGAGCGACGGATAGACCTTCGACTCCTCTGCCTCCGCGTGTGCGATCAGGACAGTCGCCAGATCCGCCAGTACGGCGGCCCGGTCGCTGCGCACGTCCCTGAGTTCGCGCAGTGCCTCTTCGAACCACCGGTGGTCCGCCAGGATGATCTCCACCACGTCGCCACCCGTCGCAGGCAGGATCTTCGGCATCTCAGCCTCCAACATCGAGGAACAAGGTCGCGCAGCCGGTACCCGCTAACCTGCAACGCATGCCGACAGCCCTGGTACGACGCCCCAGCCCGCGCCTCGCCGACGGACTCGTCACCCACATCGAACGCACCCCGGTCGACGCGGAGCTCGCCGTACGCCAATGGCAGCAGTACGTCGACGCACTCGAAGCCACCGGCTGGACGACGGTCGAGGTGCCGGCCATCGACGAATGCCCGGACGGCGTCTTCATCGAGGACACGATGGTCGTGTACGGCGATCTCGCGGTGATCGCCCGCGCCGGAGCGGACGAGCGTCGCCCCGAGGCAGCGACAGCCGAAGCGACGGTCGCCGGACAGGGCTACCGGATCGCGCACATCGAAGAGCCCGGCACGCTCGACGGCGGCGACATCCTCAAGATCGGTTCGATCGTGTACGCCGGACTCGGCGGCCGCACCAACGAGGAAGGCATCCGCCAGCTCGGCGCTGCGCTGCAGCCGTTGGGCGCGGACGTTCGCGCCGTACCGGTCAGCAAGGTGCTGCACCTGAAGTCGGCGGTGACCGCGTTGCCTGACGGGACGGTGATCGGTTACGAGCCGCTGGTCGACGACCCGACGGCGTTCGAGGCGTTCAAGGCCGTGCCCGAGGAGTCGGGGGCGCATGTCGTCCTGCTGGGGGAGGGGCGTCTGCTGATGGCGGCTTCGGCGCCGAGGTCGGTCGAGCTGTTCAAGGGCATGGGCTACACGCCGGTCGTTGTCGACATCGGTGAGTTCGAGAAGCTGGAAGGCTGTGTCACGTGTCTGTCGGTTCGTCTTCGGGGCTGAGCAAGGCTTTCGACAGTGCTGGATCGTCGACGGCGAACGTGCGTACAGGTCCCGGCGGGCTGTCCGCGGTCTCGAACCGAACGGTCACCCGGCCGAGCCCCGAGCCCCACACCCAACCGCGGCCGTGGTCCGGATGGACGACGTCCTGGCCCGGGTAGTAGCCGGCCAGGTCGCGAGTTCGCTCGGGCAGCTCGACCACCTCGAGCGGCGTGTCGTCGTGCTCGAGGTCGGTGAACAGATCGTCCTGGATCCAATCGGCGAGTGACGACACGCCCACTCCCAGCAACCGGATCCCACCGGAGATATCGCTGTCCTCGAGCAGGCGCCGCGCAACGCGAGCGATCACCCGCGGGTCGTCGGTCGGCCCCGCCAGTGTGGACGAACGTGTGTGAGTGGTGAAGTCGTGCATGCGCGTCTTCACCGTCACGGTCCGCCCGGACAGCTGTGCCTTGCCGAGGCGTTCGGCGACACGATGCGCCATCCGGTCGGCGATCGCGGCCAGCAGTTGGCGGTCGATTATGTCGGTCTCGAAGGTGTCCTCGACGCTCACCGACTTCGTCTCGCGGTCGCTCACCACCGGGCGATCGTCGGCCGCGATCGCGAGCCGGTGCAGGCTCGTGCCATGCGCGGACCCGACTTGCCGGACCAGCTCCTCTTCGCTGAGTTGCTGAAGGTCCGCAACCGTGCGTACGCCGGCCATGCTCAGCCGCTGCGCGGTCGCCGGACCGACGCCCGGGATGACTGTCACCTGCATCGGCGCGAGGAAGTCGGCTTCAGTTCCGGCCGGTACGACGACCACGCCGTCCGGCTTGTCCAGGTCGCTGGCGATCTTCGCGATCAGCTTCGACGTACCGGCACCGACCGATGCGGTGAGGCCGCCGCTCGCCTTCGTGATCGCTGCCTTCAGGTCCTGCGCGATCGCTTGCACGTCGTCGTCGGTCAGCCCGGTGATGCCGGCTGCGGACAGGTCGATGAACGCCTCGTCCAGCGACAGAGGCTCGACCAGCGGCGACAGCGCCCGCATCTCGGCCATCACCGCCTGGCTGGTCCGCCGATACACCTCGAATCGCGGACCGAGGTACGCCGCGTGCGGACACCGAGACCGCGCCTCCGCCGTCGACATCGCCGAGCGGACGCCGTACTTGCGTGCCTCGTACGACGCAGTCGAAACCACGCCGCGCAGGCCGATCCCGCCGACCACCACCGGCTTCCCGCGCAGCGACGGCTTGTCGCGCTGCTCCACGGCCGCGAAGAACGCGTCCAGATCCACATGCAGCACCGACGGTTCACCACGCACGGCCCTAGTCTCCCCGGAGCCACGGACAATTTCGTGGCGGTGGTTCCATAAGGCCATGACCAGGTTCCCCGAGCAGTGGGACGACGGCACCGATCCGGCGAGCCCCGAGCACCAGGTTCACTGGTACGACGAGCGGACCGTGATCATCCGGCAGGCCTTGCGGACCAACTTCGAAGGCCCGTTCATCTACCTGCTGCTCGGCACCAAGCGTGCGCTACTGCTCGACACCGGCACCGGAGATGCCAAGCTCCGGCCCATCGTCGACGAGCTGCTGACCGGGCAGGAACTGATCGTCGCGCACACCCACTCGCACGGCGACCATGTCGGCGGCGACGCCGAGTTCGAGAATGTGGTCGGCCGGTCCGCCGAGGACGTGGCGGCGTACTTCGGGATCACGGACTGGCCGAACGACGTGGTCGAGCTCGACCTCGGCGATCGAGTCCTCGACATCGTCCCGATCCCCGGGCATCACGCATCGCACATCGCCGTCTACGACCGGGCGACGAGGCTGCTGTTCAGCGGCGATTCGTTGTACCCGGGCCGGCTGTACGTTTTCGACTGGGCTGCCTTCCGGGCGAGCATCCGGCGGCTCGCGGCCTTCGTTGCCGCGGGCAATCCGGTCGAGTGGATCGTCGGCGCACATATCGAGCTGACGAAACGTCCGGGGGAGGACTACGAGATGGGCTCCGCGGTGCACCCCGATGAGCATGTGCTGCAGCTGCGGCCCGACGTACTGACCGAGCTCGCCCAAGTGCTCGACGAGGCCGGCCCGGAGCCGTTCCGGATCGTCCGGGACCACTTCATTGTCTACCCGGTGTGACCACACACGCGTTTGCGGCTCACATGAACGGTCACCTTCAGGCAGACTGAGGCAAGGAGCCACCAGGGAGGCGCTATGGGCGAGGAAGTCGACAAGGTCGAGTTCACCCGGGCGGACCGGACCGCGTTCCGCAACCAGGTCCATCGCAACCTGGACGCCTTCGCGCGGATGTTGCGCGAGGCCCGGTTCGCGCCCGAGCGGCCGATGACCGGGATCGAGATCGAGCTGAACCTGGTCGACGAGCGGTGCGATCCGGCGTTCAAGAACTCCGAGGTGCTCAGCGCGATCGAGGACGACGCGTTCCAGACCGAGCTCGGTCAGTTCAACATCGAGATCAACGTGCCGCCCGGCCAGATCGACGGCATCGGACTGGACACGATGGAAGCCAACATCCGCGAGAGCCTGAACGCTGCCGAGGAGAAGGCGGCCCGGACCGGCTCGATGATGGTGATCATCGGCATCCTGCCGACGCTGCTGACCGAGCACATCCACCGCGAGGCGCTCAGCACCAACCCGCGGTACGCGCTGCTGAACGACCAGATCTTCGCCGCCCGCGGCGAGGACGTGCAGATCGCGATCGACGGCATCGAGCGCTTGGCGGTGACCGCGGACACGATCGTGCCGGAGGCCGCCTGTACGTCGACGCAGTTCCATCTGCAGGTGACACCGGACGCGTTCCCGCGCTACTGGAACGCGGCGCAGGCGATCTCCGGCGTCCAACTCGCGGTCGGTGCGAACTCGCCGTTCCTGTTCGGCAAGGAGCTGATGCGGGAGACCCGCATCGCCTTGTTCGAGCAGGCCGCCGACACGCGGACGCACGAACTGAAGACGCAGGGCGTCCGGCCGCGGGTGTGGTTCGGTGAACGATGGATCACCTCGATCTTCGACCTGTTCGAGGAGAACTCGCGCTACTACCCAGCTCTGCTTCCGGTCACCTCCGACGAGGATCCGATCGCCGTACTGGATCGCGGTGATACACCAGCCCTTTCGGAATTGCGGCTGCACAACGGGACGATCTATCGCTGGAACCGCCCGGTGTACGACGTTGTCCGGGAGAAGCCGCATCTCCGGGTGGAGAACCGGGTGCTGCCGGCCGGACCGACGGTCGTCGACACGATGGCCAACGGCGCCTTCTACTTCGGCTTGGTACGCGCGCTCGCCGACGACGAACGGCCGATCTGGTCGCAGATGTCGTTCAGTGCGGCCGAGGAGAACTTCCACGCCTCGGCACGGCAGGGCATCGACGCCGAGGTGTTCTGGCCGGGGATCGGAACGGTACGCGCGACCGAGCTCGTACTGCGGCGGCTGTTGCCACTGGCATCGCGTGGACTCGACGCGTGGGGCGTCGACACCGCCGTACGGGATCGGCTGCTGGGCATCATCGAGCAACGATGCCTCACCAATCGCAACGGCGCGCAGTGGCAGGCGGACGAGTTTCATCGACTGTATACAAAGGGATCGCACGGACGCCGCGACGCGCTGCGCGAGATGCTCCGGCGGTATCGCGATCACATGCACGAGAACACGCCCGTCCACGAATGGCCGGTCGACTGAACCGGTTAGCTCCCGTGTGACAACGAAAGACGACGGCTCCCTTCGGCGGGGGTTCATTTTCCGGAACCGGGGTCAATCGGGTGGAACCAGCACGCCCTTGCCCAAGGCAACTTGGTTGCCGGTTCGATAACGACCCGGCCTACAGGGGTGGCGCATTCGGTGACAGCCCTGCAAAGGTGTGGCCACCGGAAGGTTAGAGAGTTCCGTCGCGGGTAGTACTCGGGCACCGGCGTGGCTGCCGCAACAGTGGCCGGGGCGGTGGTGGAGTACTACCCGCCACTCGATCAGCCGACCGTCACGGCCGCGACACAGCAGGTGTAAATCTTGCGGATGCCGACCACGGTCGGGAGCAGTATCGTTCGGAACGGGTCGACACACACCCGGAGGTGAGGCAGGGCGATGACGACCATCGTCGTGGGTTATGTGCCGAAGGCCGAGGGCCGTGCGGCTCTTCGGCGCGCGGCGGAGGAGGCGACGCTGCGTGACGCCAAGCTGGTGGTGGTGAACTCACACCGGGGTGGGCGCAGCTTCGACAGCGACGAGGCGGCGGCGAGTGATGCCGCGTTGACGGAGGTACGGGAACAGCTCGACTCGACCGGCGTGCCCTACGAGGTGCGGCAACTGGTGCGTGGACTCGATCCGGCGGAGGACCTGGTGGCCGTCGCCGAACAGGTGCAGGCGGAGTTCATCGTGATCGGCCTGCGCCGCCGGTCCCCGGTCGGCAAGCTCATCCTCGGCAGCAACGCCCAGCGGGTGCTGCTCGACGCTCCGTGCCCGGTGCTGGCCGTGAAGGCCGAGGAAGGGGAGGACTGAGGTGACTTCGACACGCAGCAAGAAGCTGTGCCTCGCACAGCAGCCCGACGCCGACGAGATGCTGAGCAGAGATCCGTTCGCACTGCTGGTGGGCATGTTGCTCGACCAGCAGATCCCGATGGAGCGGGCGTTCGCGGGCCCGGTCTCGATCGCGAAACGGATGGACGGCCCGTTCGACCCGTCCACGGTGGCGCACTACGACCCGGACGCCTTCGTCGAGGTGGTGGCTGGCCCGCCCGCGGTGCACCGGTTCCCGACCGCGATGGCGGCCCGGATCCAGACCCTGGCCAAGCATCTGGACGAGGAGTACGGCGGCAACGCGTCGGCGCTCTGGTCCGATGTGAAGTCCGGGGACGACCTGCTGGCCAGGCTGTCCGCGCTGCCCGGGTTCGGTGCGCAGAAGGCGAAGATCTTCGTCGCGCTGCTGGGCAAGCAACTCAAGGTCCGGCCGCGCGGCTGGCGGGAGGCCTCCGAGCCGTACGGCGAGGACGGCGCGTACAAGTCCGTCGCGGACGTGATCGACGTGGCCTCACTGGTGAAGGTGCGTCAGTTCAAGCAGGAGCAGCAGTTGGTCCAGCAGCGGGTCGTGGCCCGGCCGTTGCGGCAGACACGGAACGGCTGAGAACGGAACGGTTGAACGCTGAAGTGCTCAGGCCTCTGCCGGGCGGGAGATCCCGCTGCGGTGGAGGCCTGAGCACGCCGTTCGGGGGGTCGTGGCGCGCTCGGGCTTGGTCTGCGGATTACAATGTAGTGTTGCCGCCGCCTGACCCGCGAGCAGCCGCACACAGTCGAAGCAAAACCTGCACCACAAGCCGTATCGCCGTACAACAAACCCTGCGTCAGACGAGAGGTAATTCGTGTCGTCCAGCTCGTCCGAGAATCTTCCCGCCGAGTCCGCCCGGGTCGTGGCCGCCACCGCCCGCAGCACGGCTCCGAGGACCAGCGCCCGAGTGACTGACCCTGCTGCCAAGAAGGCGGCTGTGAAGAAGGCCGCGGCGAAGCCCGCCGGCACCAAGGAGGACGGTATCCCCGCGAAGAAGGCCGCCGCCGCGAAGAAGTCGTCGCCGGCGAAGAAGGCCGTCCCTGGCAAAGTCACCGAGGCCGGGCTGTCGATCGACCCGAAGACCGGCAAGCCGCGGTCGCTCGAGGACGTCGACGAGGCCGACTTCAAGCCCGAAGCGGTCCAGACGCTGGAGAAGGAGCTCACCGAGGACGAGGGCTTCGTCGTCTCCGAGGCCGACGAGACCGACGAGCCCGAGCAGCAGGTGATGGTCGCGGGTGCCACCGCGGACCCGGTCAAGGACTACCTGAAGCAGATCGGCAAGGTCCCGCTGCTGAACGCCGAGCAGGAGGTCGAGCTCGCCAAGCGGATCGAGGCCGGCCTGTTCGCCGAGGAGCAGATCGGTGACGAGGCCGCCAAGCTCAAGGAGAAGGTCCGCGACGAGTACGAGTGGATCTCCGAGGACGGCCGGCGCGCGAAGAACCACCTGCTCGAGGCCAACCTGCGCCTGGTGGTGTCGCTGGCCAAGCGCTACACCGGCCGCGGCATGCTGTTCCTGGACCTGATCCAGGAGGGCAACCTGGGCCTGATCCGCGCGGTGGAGAAGTTCGACTACACCAAGGGCTACAAGTTCTCGACGTACGCCACCTGGTGGATCCGGCAGGCGATCACCCGCGCGATGGCCGACCAGGCCCGGACCATCCGCATTCCGGTGCACATGGTCGAGGTCATCAACAAGCTCGCCCGCGTCCAGCGGCAGATGCTGCAGGACCTCGGTCGCGAACCCACTCCGGAAGAGCTCGCCAAGGAGCTCGACATGACCCCGGAGAAGGTCATCGAGGTGCAGAAGTACGGCCGTGAGCCGATCTCGCTGCACACCCCGCTCGGTGAGGACGGCGACTCCGAGTTCGGCGACCTGATCGAGGACTCCGAGGCGATCGTGCCGGCCGAGGCGGTCTCGTTCACGCTGCTGCAGGAGCAGCTGCACGCGGTCCTGGACACGCTCTCCGAGCGCGAGGCGGGTGTCGTCTCGATGCGCTTCGGCCTCACCGACGGTCAGCCGAAGACGCTGGACGAAATCGGCAAGGTGTACGGCGTGACCCGGGAGCGGATCCGCCAGATCGAGTCCAAGACGATGTCGAAGCTCCGCCACCCGTCCCGCTCGCAGGTTCTCCGGGACTACTTGGACTGATCGATGACACAGTGGATCGCCGGCGTACTCGCGCTGGTGATCCCTGTGCTCGATACGGCGTCCTTGGCCGCCGCCGTACTCACGGCGGCGGCCTTGCTGTTCGCACTCCTGCTGGTCGCCCGATCCTCCGCACCCGCGACCGCTCCACTGCTGGCGATCGCCACCTCGGTCCGCGACCGTGCGGAACAGACTGCTTTCCTTCGCCTCTGCGACCCTGACGCCGCTGGACGCCCACGCCCACGAGCACCAGGACAGTAGCCCGCCCCGCTACCTGTTCCTTCTCACTCGTGGAGTTCTGTCATGCCTTCGTTCCTGGAGGCACCGGTCACCGGTGCCTATCACCTCGTCACGTCCCTCGTCAGCGCCATCGAACCTCTCACCGGCACCTACGCCGCCGTCATCGCGATCGTCCTCTGCACTCTCGCCGTACGCCTCCTGCTCCTTCCACTCAGCGTTCGCGCATACCGCGGCTTGCGTGCACGTACTGCGCTCATGCCGCAACTGAAAGCGATCACTGAACGGCACCGCAACGACCCTGAGCGTCTGCAGCGCGAGATTGCCAAGCTGCAGGCCGAGTCAGGCACCTCGATGTTCGCCGGCTTCCTGCCGACGCTCGCGCAGTTGCCGTTCTTCTGGTTGATGTACACGCTCTTCTCCCGCGCGGTCGTCGCGGGGGAGTCGAACCAGCTGATCAGTGGCAGCCTCCTCGGTGCCCCACTCGGTCTGCACTGGCCGGTCTTCACCGCAACGCCGGCCTTTCTCGCGCTCGCCGTCCTGCTGGCGGTCGTCGCGTTCTTCTTGGCCCGCCTGCAACTCCGCCAACTCGACGAGACAGCAACCCCGCTGACCAGACGGATCGCCATGGTCCTCCCGTTCGGCACGCTGGCGACGGCAGCCTTCGTGCCGCTCGCGGCCGGCCTGTACCTCGTCACGACAACCACGTGGACCGTGCTCGAACGCACCATTCTCCAGCGCTGAGTTATTCGTTGCTGCTCCGGCGAGCGTTCTGATACCGTCTTTATTAAAGGCGGTTGCATAACGAGTGGGGATCAATGCACGCTGAGCGGTCGGAGAACCAGGTCGCCTGCTTGCGCTTCCTGGCCGGCACCGGAGGAGCGCAAACGGTCGGCGTCATCAGCGCGGAGACTGGACTGTCGCGACCCACGGTGCACGCCGTACTCGACGATCTCCTCGATGCCGGTCTGGTCGTGTCCACCGAACCGTCGACCGCCGGGCCGGGGCGGCCTGCGCGTGCCTTTCGGTTCGCCCGGGAGGCCGGGCTCGTTGGCGGCGTGGACCTCGGGCCGCGCGGGGCACGGGCCGTCATCTGCGACCTGTCCGGCCGCCGGCTCGGGTACACCGAACTGAAGCGGGACCGGCGCGCCGGCGTTGCTCTGATCCAGCGCGCAATCCAGGCCGTCGCGGACGAGAGCTCGATCGACGTCAAGCAGCTTCGTGCGGTGGGTGTGGCTCTGCCTGGCGTGATCGAGACGAATGGTCACCTGCGGGCGAGTCTCGCGCTGCCCGAGCTGGTCGGCCTCCCGATCGCGGACACGGTGTCACAGGACCTGGATTGCCCGGTGGTCGTCGACAACGACATCAAGCTGGCAGCGCTCGCTGAGCAGCGCGTCGGTGCGGGGCGCGGTTACTCGGATGTCGTCTACCTCCAGATCGGTCGCCGCTTGTCGGTGTCGATCGTCCTGAACGGCGTCATCCGGCAGGGACACCACCGGCTCGCCGGCGAACTCGGCGCGCAGCGAGGCATGCGCTGGACGCGGAACGCGCAACGAGGGCAGTTGATCTGGACGTCGCACCCGACCGGCGAGGCCGTGCTGGAGGCGGCAGCGGCCGGCGACCCGGACGCCCGTACCGAGATCGAGGATTTCTGCGCGCAGATCGCCGGCCGCATCGCCACCGTGTTGCTGGTCGTCGACCCCGAAGTCGTGGTCGTACGGGGCGGGCTCGCGCAGGACAGCGAGGTGCTCCTTCGTCCGCTGACGGCCGCGGTCGAGAAGGAGTTGGTCTTCCCCGAGCGCCCACCGTTCGTCGCCTCGGCTCTGGGCCGGGAGGCCGTGGTGCTCGGGGCGGTCGGAAACGCGTTCGACCAGTTCAGTGCCGGCATCTACGGGGTTCACGACTACCCGAGTCCGTGGACCCAGCTCACCCATGACGTAGAGAGGACCAGTAAGTGAAGCTAGGAGTCAGCTCGTACTGCTTTCGCCAGCTCATGGCCAGCGGCGAGATGGACCTGATCGCTGTCCTGGATTGGGTTGCCGCATCACCCGCCGAGCATCTCGAGATCGCCGGCATGGACGGGGAGTACTACCTGGAGAACCCCGGCGTCGTCCGCGATACGGCTACGCACGCCGGCGACATCGGCGTACCGATTGTGAACTACCTGGTCAGCGGCGACCTCCGGACGGCGGAGGACAAGGAGATCGACCGTCTCCGCCGGCAGTTGGATGTCGCGCACCAGTTCGGAGCTCGGATCTTCCGCCACGACGTCGCGCCGTGGGCGTGGCGTGAACAGGACCCGGGGGAGTTCGAGTCGACGTTCGAGAAGGTCGTGGAGGGCTGCCGGGCCGTCGCCGACCACGCTGCGGAGCTAGGCATCGTGTCGACGATCGAGAACCACGGCTTCTACATGAACGGGAGCGACCGGCTGGCCCGGCTCGTCCACGCCGTGGACCGCCCGAACTTCCGGGTCACGCTCGACCTCGGCAACGGACTCTGTGTCGGCGAGGTGCCTGGCCGGACCGCCGCCGGACTGATCGACATCGCGGCGTCTGTGGGCGTGAAGGACTTCCACATCCGCCGATCGGCAGGGGACGGCTGGCTCAAGACGCTGGCCGGGGACTACCTGCTCGGCACGATCTCGGGGCACGGAGATCTGGACCTGGCGGGCCTGCTGGCTCTGGTCAGCACCAAGCCCGACGTACCGGTGAGCCTCGAGTTCGAGGGCCTGGAGTCGCCCCTGGACGCCATCGAGCGCTCGCTCAACAACATCCTCAGACTGGCAGGAGCCGCCTGACATGACGACCCGTATAGCTGTCATCGGGGTGGGCGCCATCGCCACCCAGCACCTGATCTCGTACCAGCAGAACCCCCAGGCCGAACTGGTCGCCGTGTGCGACATCGACCGCACGCGCGCCAAGGCGCAAGCCGACAAGTTCGGCGTTCCCAAGGCGACGGACGTCGTCGACGAGATCCTGGCCGATCCCGGCGTCGACGCCGTGAGCATCTGCGTGCCGAACTTCCTGCACGCCAAGATCGCGGAGGCGGCGCTGCTGGCCGGCAAGGACGTGCTGGTCGAGAAGCCGATGTCCGTGACAGTCGCTGAGGCAGAGTCGCTGGTCCGGGCGACGCAGGAGACCGGGCAGGCCCTGCAGATCGGCTACGTACGGCGCTTCGCCCCGAACGCCTTGGTGACCAAGCGTTTCCTGGACGAGGGCGAGTTCGGCGACATCTATGCCGCCCGGGCCACGATCATCCGTGCCGTCGGCAACCCCGGTGGATGGTTCGGCGACGTCGACATCTCGGGTGGCGGCCCCTTGATCGACCTGGGTGTCCATATCATCGACCTCTGCTGGTACTTGATGGGTATGCCGACCGCGGTCTCGGTGTCGGGGGCGACGTTCTCGCGGCTCGGTGCCCGGGACAACATCCAGCACCTGACCCGCTACCGGGCCCTGTCCGAGACGCGGGTGAACAACGTCGAGGACTACACGACCGCGCAGATCCGGTTCGAGAACGGGGCCGTTCTCGACGTGGACACGTCGTACTCGCTGCACGCGCGGAACGCGACGAGCGTGAAGATCCACGGCGACAAGGGCGGCGCGGAGATCGAGCCCGAGTTGCTGATGGTGACCGAGCGGCACGACACACTGCTGCACATCCAGCCACAGATCGATTCCCTCGGTTTCGACTTCACCGTCGGCTTCGCCAACCAGATCGACCACTTCCTGAAGATCTGCCGCCGCGAGATCCCGGCCGACGCCACAGCGGAACAAGGCCTCGAGATGGCCCGCATCCTGACCGCGATCTACGAGTCCGCCAAAACCGGATCCGAGGTGGCCATCACGCGATGAGCGCGGTGGTGATGGCGTCGGCGTGGGACTCGAGCCAGTCCTGACGACGGGTGATCTTCTCGCCGACGCCCTCGCTCCACATGCGTTGCCAGCCGCCGCCGAGGGTTTCGGTCCGGTACTTCATCGTGTGCCAGGCTCGCTCGTTCAGCCCGATCGCAAGCTCCATCAGTCGTTGCCGGTCGGGGAGTGACAAGTCGTAGGCATCCGCGATCAGCCGGCAGCGGCGAGGACGATCCAGCCCGCGGAAACCGGGATCGAGATCGGCGTCGTCGCCGAGCGGTGCCCACCACAGCATCAGGTTGACCATTTCTCGGGCCCGGCTGACCGGACGGGCCAGGTCGAAGTCGATCAAGGCGTACGCGCGGCCGTCGCGGAACACCACGTTCTCGGGCGTGATGTCCTGATGCCCGACGAGCTCCGGTGGATCGGCGAGATCGGGCAGGCCCGGCGGCTCGATCGGCGCCGGCAAGCCGGCCGGGATGCCGAAGCCTTCGACCGCGTCGTCGTACGCGCGGACCAGTTGAGCGACCGAGATCATCCGGTCCTCGTCGGCGATCCAGCCTGGACGCGGCCGGCCGGCGACCTCACCCTCGACGTAACTCAGGGTCTGACGGCCGGCGGAGTCGACGCCGAGGAACCGCGGCGCGCCGTCGAACCTGACCGACTCCAGGTGCAGCAACACAGCCCGGACGAGTTCATCGCGCTCGCCGGGCGGTCGCCGTACCGTATCGCCGACTCGAACGAGACCTTCGGTCACATCGCCGCCGGTCAGCGGAATCTCTTTCACGCTCTCTCATTCCAGTGTGTGACGCCCGGAACCACCCGCACGCGGTACCTGATCCTAGGGCTCGCCGCTGAGATGTTCACCCAGGCGTCGACCGGTGGTCACCGAAGAAGTTGAACCTTGGGCCTCATGAGCACCTTTGATCTGGTTCAAGAGCTTGGCTTCCGAGTCCTCGACGAGGAGGACGACGACCCGGTGCTGCTGCGTGCCGACGGTACGCCGGTCGACACCTGGCGGGAGGGTTATCCGTACGGCGAACGCCTCGCACGCGAGGTGTACGACCGGGACAAGCGGCTGCTCCAGATCGAGCTGCTCAAGCTGCAGTACTGGGTGAAGCGGTCGCAGCAGAAGCTCGTGATCGTGTTCGAGGGACGCGACGCGGCCGGCAAGGGTGGAACGATCAAGCGCTTCATGGAGCACCTGAACCCGCGTGGCGCTCGCATCGTGGCACTCGAGAAGCCGACCGAGCGCGAGAAGACGCAGTGGTACTTCCAGCGGTACGTCGAACACCTGCCGGCCGCGGGGGAGATGGTGCTCTTCGATCGGTCCTGGTACAACCGCGCCTGCGTCGAGCGGGTGATGGGGTTCTGCACGCAGGACGAGTACGACGAGTTCATGCGGCAGGCACCGGAGTTCGAGCGTATGCTGGTGCGGTCGGGGATCCTGCTGGTGAAGTTGTGGTTCTCGGTGTCGCAAGCCGAACAGCAAACCCGCTTCACGATCCGTCAGATCGACCCGGTCCGCCAGTGGAAGCTGTCGCCGACGGATCTGGCGTCACTGGACAAGTGGGCCGACTACACCGAGGCCAAAGAGGCCATGTTCCACTACACCGACACCCCGCACGCACCGTGGACCGTTGTCAAAAGCAACGACAAGAAGCGGGCGCGGCTCGAGGCGATGCGCCACGTCCTCAGCCTCTATGACTACTCGGACAAGGACCACGACCTGGTCGGGAACCCCGACCCCAAGATCCTGGGCCCGGCAGCCGAGGTCCTGGAACACGGCGAATCCGCCAACCGCGAGTTCCCCGTCCTCTGACGGCCGCCCTGTCCCTCCGTGCGCAGGCAACCCTCCAACTCCGTGGTCAACCCCTCAGATGGAGGGTTGCCCACCGAGACTTTCAGTGGGCAACCCTCCAGCTCAGCGTGCAAGCTCAAGCGGCGGAGTGGTCAGGAGTCGGTTGCCAAGGGCAAGTGGACGGTGAAGATGGCGCCGGTGGGCTTGTTGTCGGTGACGGTGACTCGGCCTTGGTGGGCGGTGATCAGGGCGGCGACGATCGAGAGGCCGAGGCCGGAGCCGCCGGTGGAGCGGGTTCGGGCTGAGTCGGCTCGGTAGAAGCGTTCGAAGACGCGCGCCTTCTGCTCGTCGTCGAGGCCGGGCCCGTTGTCGGTGACCTCCAGGATGGCTTCGCCGTCGCGGGTGCCGACCGAGAGGATGATCGGGGCTTCGAGCGGCGTGTAGTGCAGCGCATTGCTGACCAGGTTCCCCAGCACTTGGCGAAGACGCGACTCGTCACCGGACACCACCGGGGCCTCCGAGTTCGGCAAGATCTGCAGCGACAGCTCCCGCCCCGGCTGCACCGCCTGAGCGTTGTGCAGCGCATCGGCCGCGATCGGCAGCAGGTCGACCGGCTCCATCTTGAGCGGACGCTGCTGATCCAGCCGCGCCAGCAACAGCAGGTCGTCGACCAGCAAGCCCATCCGCTTGGCCTCGTCCTCGATCCGTCGCATCGTCTCGCGGTCGCCGCCGTCACCGCGTTGCCGGACCAGTTCGGCGAACCCGCGGATCGACGTCAACGGCGTACGCAGCTCGTGTGAGGCGTCCGCGACGAACCGCCGCATCCGGTCCTCCGACTGCCGCGCCGCCTCCTCGGAGCGGAGCGCGACCTCTTCCGACCGGCGCGCCGCGTCCTCGGACCGCCGGGCAGCCAGCTCCGATGCCGTCCGCTGCGCGAACGCCGTCTCGATCTGACCGAGCATCTGGTTCAGCGCCAGCGACAGCCGCCCGACCTCGGTCTTTGGATCACGCTGTGGCACCCGCTGGCTCAGGTCGCCGCCCGCGATCGCGACCGCCGTGTGCTCGACATCCTCCAGCCCGCGCAGACTTCGCCGTACGACGAACGTCCCAACACCGGCCAGCAACACGAGCAGGATGATCCCCGCCGCGGCCTGGACGCCGACCAGCCGCTGAAGCGTGTGGTCCATGTCCTTCAGGCTCTGTGCGACCATGACCGAGCCGGTGCCGTCGTCCAGCGGAACCGCGAGGACTCGCCAGGTCGTCCCACCCGTCTCCGCCTTGACGTTGAACGACTTACCTTCGAGCGCTCGGACCTGGTTGAGGTTGAGCACCGGAAGTACAGGCAGCGGTTCGGATTCGGCCAGCTGCGCGCCGACCGGGCCGTTGTCGGTGTTGCCCTCGGAGTCGTTGAACTGCAGCACGAACTGGCTCGGCAGCGGACGTCTGCCATTGGCGCCCGGCGGCCGCGGCCGGTTGTCGGGCTGGATGTGCTGCAACGGCATCGCGGTCTGCCGCAGTCCCTCGTCGATCCGGTCGATCAGATAGCCGCGCATGATGGTGGTCGCGACCACACCCGACGCCACAAGCGCCAGCGCCACCAACGTCAGGAGTACGACGACGATGGTGACGCGCAGCGGGTACCGGTCGGTGAAACGCCGGTGGGTCAGTTGCATCAGTTGGGGACCCTGGGGGTGCGGAGGACATAGCCGACTCCGCGGACGGTGTGCAGGAGCTTCTGGTCGCCGGTATCCACCTTCCGGCGCAGGTACGACATGTACGACTCCACCACGCCCGCGTCGCCGGCGAAGTCGTAGTTCCAGACCGCGGACAGGATCTGGCCCTTCGACATCACCCGCTCGGCGTTCTCCAGCAGGCACCGCAACAGCTTGAACTCGGTGAGCGAGAGCTGGACCGCTTGCCCGGCCTTGAACACCTCGTAGCTGTCCTCGTTCAGCTCGAGATCCGCATAACGCAGTACGGCGGCCTCCGTCGACGTCTGCTCGCGGTGACCGGAGCGCCGGAGCAAGGCCCGGACGCGGGCGACCAGCTCGTCCAGGCTGAAGGGCTTGGTGACGTAGTCGTCGCCACCGGTGTGCAGGCCGAGCACCTTGTCCTCGACCGCGTCCCGCGCGGTGAGGAACAGCACGGGCACGTGCCGGTCCTCACCGCGCAGGCGGCGGACCACCTCGAAGCCGTCCAGGCCGGGCATCATCACGTCCAGCACGACCAGGTCGGGGTCCACCTCGCGGGCCTTACGCAGCGCCTCGGCCCCGTGGGTCGCCGTGGTCACCTCGTACCCGGCGAAGCGCAGACTCGCGGACAGCAACTCGACAATGTTCGGCTCGTCGTCGACCACCAGCAGATGCGGGCTCATCCGCGTCCTCGCTTCGCTCCGGGCGCGGATGAGGCACAAAGGGCGCTGTGCTTGATGAACTCGCCTCGCTCGCTCATGCCCTCAGTCTGCCGCTTGCACCCGTGTGAACGCTGGAAGCTTCCTGGCAATCAGCTGTGAGTCTGGGTCGAGTCACCTGGGTCCGTGCTTGAAGCCCCACTTGTTGCCGGCCGCCTGGCGCACGGTCTGGTCGTTCACCGAACTGGCCGTCGCCTTGCCATCGGCGACCACCGCGAAGACGGTGACCTGGTTGCCGGTCTTCACGTCGTCGATGCCGTCCCGGGCCGCGTTCACCAGGGTGTCCTCGGTGAGGGTGTAGGTCCGGGAGTACCCGTCCTCGCTCTTCACCGTGATGGAGTTCTTGCTGACTGCGGTCACCTCGCCGCGCTGGGTCGCGACGGTCTGGTAGCCGCCGCCCTCCTTCTGCACCACGAACTCACCGTGCAACGCGCCGCCGAGGCCGAACTCGCCGCGGAAGCCCTTACCGCCGTGGTGGCCGGGACCGCCGGATTGCGCCGGAGTGGACGGTGAGGTGGATGGTGACGCCGAGGGTGAGGGTGTCGGGTCCGCGTTGGTCGTCGCCCACGCGACTCCGCCTGCCACGGTGGTGGCGATCACGGCGGCGGCTGTGCCGGCCAACTGCCAGCGCTTGTCCTTGAGCTTCTGGTACGACGCCATGCTGAACTGCCTTCCGTACTGCGGGCCAGGCCGAACACCTGGCACTGCTCTTATCCAGCTTGCCTCCTAAACCTTGGACCAGGCTTCGGTGCGGATAAGAAAACCCTGGCAATCACTTGGCTGCGGAGTGTGACTAGACCAGGAACAGTACGGCGACCAGCCAGACAGCCGCCGCGAGCGACGTACCGATGAACTCGATCAGGATCGACAACCCGGTCGCCCGGAGCGCGTGCTTCGTCGACGTCCACGCGTCCTGATGCGTGCCCAGCCGCTGCCGCTCGGACAGATAGACCCCGACCGGAAAGCCGACGAACATGCCGACCACCGGGATCAGGAAGAACCCGGCGATGCCGAGCAGGACCCCGATGAACATCGACCGCCGGGGCACCCCGGACTCCCGCAGCCGGCGCTCCGGTACGACGTACTTGACCACCTGGCTGGCACCGATCAGGACGACCGCCGCGGACAGCACAATCCAGCCGGTCGCGCTCTGCACCTCCAGCGCCCAAATCAGGATCGCCGCCAGGCTCAGCAGCGCACCGGGCAGGACGGGAATGACGATGCCCAGAATGCCGACAAAGATCGCCACCCCGACCAGGAACGTCGCCACAGAGTTCACACCGACACTGTGCCCCAAAGGAGTGGCTTTAGGGTGGACACATGCCTCAGCTGCACGATTTGGTCACCGCACTCGCTGCTCCCTGGGTGGTCCTCTCGCCCGCGTCCGGTCAGTTGACCGGCACCGGCGCGGAGGGCGTCTATGCCCGGGATCGGCGGGTCCTGTCCCGGCTGAGCCTGATGATCGACGGCCGCGAGCCAACCCCACTGCATGCCGACGAGCGCGCCGCGAACTCACACGAGTACGTCGCGATGGTCGAGGGACTGGGCGATTCCGACCTGCACGATCCGACCGTGATGGTGTACCGCAGCCGCGACCTCGACACCGACGGCCTGACCGAGCGCATCCGCCTGGTCAACAGCTCCCGCGCGACCATCGAATGCCGGGTTGATGTTGCCCTGGGCACCGATCTTGCCTGGACGGCGGCCGTCCGCAGCGGCGCGGCGGCTGACCTGCCTGAGCTCAGTCCGGCGTACGACGGTCCGTCCCGGCTGCACTGGGACAACTCCGGCACCCGGGTCAGCGCCCGCCTCGACCCCGGTGTCACCGCGAACCCGCGGCTCGAGCCGGGGGAGGAGTTTGTCCTGACCGCACGGATCACCGCCGAGTTCCCGAAGGGCACGACCGGCTTCAGCATCGAGCCGGCGCCGGACAGCGCGCCGTACGAGTTGAAGGTGGACTGCGACGACACGCGGGTCGAGCGTTGGGTGAATCGGTCGCTGGACGATGCTCGAGCGCTGCAACTTGCGGCGGGCAGCGATCGCTATCTTGGCGCCGGACCGCCTTGGTATCTCACGCTGTTCGGTCGTGACTCGCTGATCTCGTCGGGGATGCTGATCCCGGTGGACCCGTCGCTGGCCGCTGGGACATTGCGGGCGCTGGCCGCCTGGCAAGGAACGAAGGTCGATCCCGAGTCGGCCGAGCAGCCTGGCAAGATCCCGCACGAGCTGCGAGCCGACGTCGCCGACCATGGTGGTGGCCTGGTCCTGCCCGCCGCGTATTACGGCACGCACGACGCGACCCAGCTCTGGATCATGACCCTGCATAAGGCCTGGCGTTGGGGCATGCCGGCTGAGGAGGTCAGCGACCTACTGCCGAACCTCCGCCGCGCGCTGCAGTGGATGAAGGAGTACGCCGATCCCGACGATGACGGCTTCCTCGAATACGTCGACGAGTCGGGTCACGGACTGGCCAACCAGGGCTGGAAGGACTCGGTCGACGCTGTGCAATGGCCGGACGGCACGCTGGCTACCGCACCGATCGCATTGTGCGAGGTGCAGGGCTATGCCTACGCGGCCGCGGTCAAGGGCGCCGAGCTGCTCGAGTTCCACGGCGAATCTGGTGACGAGTGGCGTGAATGGGCGGCAGCCCTGCAGGAACGGTTCCGCAGCGCCTTCTGGGTCGAGGGCTACCCGGCGATCGCCCTGGACGGCGCGAAGGACCCGGTCGCCGGCCGCGCGTCGAACATGGGTCATCTGCTCGGCACCGGCCTGCTCGATGCCGACGAAGAACAGACCGTTGCCGACATCCTGGCAGGTAGCGATCTCGACAGCGGGTTCGGGCTGAGAACGTTGTCGACGGCAATGACCCGGTTCAACCCGCTCGGCTACCACACCGGCAGCGTCTGGCCGCACGACACCGCGATGACGATCCAAGGCCTGTTCGCGACCGGCCATGCGGCCGTCGCCACGTCGTACGTACGTGGACTAATCAAGGCGGCGGAGGCTTTCGACTACCGGCTGCCTGAGTTGTACGGCGGCCGCGGTACGGGCGAGGAGAGTACACCGACGCCGTACCCGCTGTCGTGTCGCCCGCAGGCCTGGGCGGTGGCGTCGGCGATCGCGGTGATCGTCGCGGCGCTCGGCATCGAGCCGGATGTTCCTGGCGAGACCATCACGATCACGCCGGCGGAAGTCCTGCCCTGGAAGCGACTCGAGCTCCGTGGCCTTCGGCTCGGCGACGAGGTGCTGTCGGTGCGGCTGGACGAGGGTGTGCTCGCCGTACTCGAGGCGCCTCAGAACGCGCTGATGAGGGCGACCGCCGACAGCCCGAGGTAGACGGCTGCGACGAAGCGGTTGCGCCAGCGGGTCGTCGTACGGGCGGAGCGGAAGCGGCGGCCGATCGCGTCGGCCCCGACGGCGTAGCTGAGGTCGAGAGCCAGGCCGATCAACAGCGCGCCGACGCCGAGGAGCAGCATCTCGTTGCGGAGCTGGTCCGGTCCGGCGCCGCGGCTGGTGAATTGCGGGAGGAAGGCGAGGAAGAACAGCGCGGCCTTCGGGTTCAAGAGGTTGACCACGACGCCGTCTCGGAACACCTTGCCGAGGGGAGCAGCCGGGACGCGGCCGGCGTGCTCGGTGGTCGGCGCCGTGAGTACCTTCACGCCGAGGAACGCCAGGTAGAGCGCGCCGGCCACGGTGATCGCGGTGAACAACGCCGGAGACGCCTTGACCAGCGTCGCCAGGCCCATCGCGGCGACGACGATGTAGACAAGCGTGCCCGTCTCGATGGCGAGGGCGGAGACCACGCCGGCACGACGCCCCTGGGTGAGACTACGCAGCGAGATGTAGAGGTTGTTCGGCCCCGGCATCCCGACCAGCACCACCGTCGTGCCGGCGAATCCCAGCAGCTGCGCGATCCCCATTGCTCTCTCCCTCTCGAATTGGACTGCTTCCAGGCACTAGCCTGACGAAGCAAGAAGCAGTCCACCCGAGCCAATCGAGGGAGAAGTGGACCGTTCTGGAGACGCCGCCGCACTGGCCGAACTGATCGGCAGCCGACTGACCGGCCGCGGAGGTCTGTACCGCCGTCTGGCCGACGCCATTGCCGCGCAGATCGGCTCGTCCGAACTCCCGGTCGGCGCACGCCTGCCTGCCGAACGCCGACTCGCGGACGCGTTGGCGATCAGCCGCGCCACCGTCGTCGCGGCGTACGACGAACTCCGCGCCCGCGGACTCGTCGAGAGCCGTCGGGGGAGCGGTACGACGGTCGCCCGCGCCGCCGGACGTGGTCGTTCACGAGCGGACAAGCGGATGCCGCTGGGGTACGGCGAGTCGCTGTTCCACCGGATCGCGGTCGGTGCCGGCGAGGTGATCTCGCTGACGTACGCCGTCGATCCTGGCCTGCCGGAGTTGGCCGATGAGCTGATCGAGCTCGCGAGCAGTGACCTGCCCTTGTTGCTCGATCATGTCGGCTACCACCCACGCGGTCTTCAAGTGCTGCGCGAGCGGATAGCGGAGCACTTCACCGAGTCCGGTCTGCCGACGTCGCCGGACGAGATCGTCGTGACGACCGGTGCGCATCAGGCGATCGCGCTGGTGACGCAGATGTATCTGCGCAGTGGCGCCACGGTCGTCATCGAGCAGCCCAGTTGGCCGGGGTGCTTCGATCTGTTCGGTGCCGCCGGTGGTCGGGTGGTCGGCGTACCGCTGGATGATGCCGGGATCAGGCCGGATCTGCTGACCGCGGCCTTCGCTTCACATGAGCCGGCGATGTTGTTCGTGATGCCGACGTTCCACAATCCGACCGGACGGCTGATGTCCGCGAACCGTCGACGGCAGGTGGCAGAACTTGCCGCGAAGTACGGCGTTGTGGTCGTGGAGGACAACGCGTATTCGGCGTGGGATCCGGCTGGGCCGTCGATTCCGCCACCGCTGGCGGCGTACGCGCCGGATGGGAGTGAGGTGCTGACCATCGGGTCGGTGTCGAAGGCGGTGTGGGGCGGGTTACGGATCGGGTGGATCCGGGCGTCGCGGCCGCTGGCGGAGAGGTTGGCACGGCACAAAGCGCTGGCGGATCTCGGGAGTCCGGTGATCGATCAGGCGTTGACGGCGCGGTTGCTGCCGCGACTGACGGAGCTGACGTCGGCGCGGGCGCGGGTGGCGACGGCGCGGAAGAAGCTGATGGGGCAGCTGCTGACCGAGCGACTGCCTGAATGGGAATGGTCGTCGCCCAAGGGCGGGTCGGCGTTGTGGATCCGGCTGCCGGATACCGATGCCCGGGTGTTCGCCCAGGTGGCGTTGCGGCATGGGGTGGAGGTCGTGGCAGGCCGGGCGATGGATCCGACGGGGGAGCACGACGACTACCTGCGGGTGCCGTTCGCGTACTCGGAGCCGGTGCTCGACGATGCGGTCGATCGGCTGGCTCGGGCCTGGCAGGAGTTGCGCCGCCACGGTCCGCCGCCCGCCGTACCTCTGGTCTGACATGACGGATGGCGGTCACCTGTCGGTGACCGCCATCGGAGCCTCTATGACTTTGGCGCCGTCGTTGGCGCGTTTATGAAGCTTGGGCTTACCGATCGTCTTCCGCCGCGACGGCCGGGGTGTCTTCGAGCTTGCCCGTCTCGTCGTGGATGGTGATCGCGATGTTGCGCAGCTTCTCCGCGTGTTCCCGGCTGTGGTGGGCGCAGAAGAGCAGCTCCCCACCGGAGGTCAGGGTGACACGGACGTAGGCCTGCGCGCCGCAGCGGTCACAACGATCCGCGGCCGACAGAGTCGAGCTCGGGGCGAGTGCTGTAGTCATTGAGGCCTCATCTCATCTAGTTCCGTACTCACCAGATAGCAACATCCTGACAGACGGATCGCTTCCCGGTAGGGCAGCGTGTCCGTATGTGAGACGAACCACCTGTTCCCTTATGACGCATCTTGAAGGGGAATCGTTTCGGATGCGGGTGATTTCTTGTTTCCGGCGGGTGTCGGGCGTGTCCTCTTTCACTGTGCGCCATGACTTCGTCACACCGCGCTGATGATCGGAGTGTCGTACGCCACATGCCGATTGAGTCCGAACCGATACCTGCGAAAACACCTACCCCACCTGCTTTCTGGTGCTTCCGCTGTACCCCGGCGGCAGCCCCTGCAACCTGCTTTGGCCGGTACCGGTCAGCCGACGCGGCTGGCCCCGCTTGCAAGGTTTTGGGGGTACGGACGCATAGGCTGTGAACAGGTGTTCGGACCGGCGGTCGGTCCGGATGTGCGCAGTTAGCTTGTGAACCAGTGAAGGAGCCCAGTGGCCGCCCCGACGCCTCGCAGTACCGAGCTCGACCCGACGTACAACGCCCGCCATCTGCTCGTCCTCGAAGGACTCGAGGCAGTCCGGAAGCGGCCCGGCATGTACATCGGGTCCACCGACAGCCGCGGCCTGATGCACTGCCTGTGGGAGATCATCGACAACGCCGTCGACGAGTCCCTGGCCGGGCACGGCGAGCGGATCGACGTCGTGCTCTACAAGGACGGCTCGGTCGAGGTGAAGGACCGTGCCCGCGGCATCCCGGTCGACATCGAGCCGAAGACCAAGCTCAGCGGCGTCGAGGTCGTGTTCACCAAGCTGCACGCCGGCGGCAAGTTCGGCGGCGGTTCGTACAACGCCTCCGGTGGTCTGCACGGTGTCGGTGCGTCGGTGGTGAACGCGCTGTCCGCGCGGCTCGACGTCGAGGTCGACCGCGGCGGTGTGGTCTGGACCACCTCGTTCCGGCGCGGTGTGGCCGGTGAGTTCGACGGCGAGGGCGCGAACGCCGGCTTCACCCCGGCGAAGGGTCTGCGCAAGGCCGGCCGGGCGAAGAAGGGTGTCACCGGGACGCGGATCCGGTACTGGGCGGACCGGCAGATCTTCACCCGCGACGCGGCCTTCAACTACGACGAGCTGGTCACCCGGGCGCGTCAGACCTCGTTCCTGGTGCCGGGCCTCGAGCTGGTGATCCGGGACGAGCGCGGCGACGAGGTCACCGAGGAGCATTTCAAGCACGACGGCGGGATCAGCGAGTTCTGCGAGTTCCTGGCCACCGACCAGAAGGTCAGCGACGTCATCCGGCTGACCGGTACCGGGCACTTCACCGAGACCGTGCCGATGCTCGACGACGCCGGCCACATGACGCCGACCGACGTCGAGCGCGACCTGGAGGTCGACATCGCGGTCCGCTGGGGCGATGGGTACGAGACCGAGCTCCGCTCGTTCGTGAACATCGTGGCCACGCCGAAGGGCGGCACCCACGTGGCAGGGTTCGAGCGCGCCCTGGCCAAGACGTTCACCAGTGTTCTCGACGGCACCCGGCTGCTGAAGAGCGGCGAGGAGATCATCAAGGACGACGTCCTCGAAGGCCTGACCTCGGTGGTGACGGTTCGGCTCGCCGAGCCGCAGTTCGACGGCCAGACCAAGGAGGTGCTCGGCACGCCGGCCGCCTCGCGGATCGTCGCGAAGGTCGTGCAGAGCGAGCTGGAGGCGTTCCTCACCTCGAACAAGCGTGAGCACAAGGCACAGGCACGCGCCGTGCTGGAGAAGGTCGTCGCCGCTTCCCGGACACGCGTCGCCGCGCGTCAGCATCGTGAGCTGCAGCGGCGGAAGACCGCGCTTGAGTCCTCGGCGCTGCCGGCGAAGCTGGCGGACTGCCGCAGCAACGATGTCGACCGGTCCGAGCTGTTCATCGTCGAGGGTGATTCGGCGCTTGGTACGGCGAAGCTGGCGCGCAGCTCCGAGTTCCAGGCGCTGCTGCCGATCCGGGGCAAGATCCTGAACGTGCAGAAGGCGTCGGTCGGCGACATGCTGAAGAACGCCGAATGCGCCTCGATCATCCAGGTGGTCGGCGCCGGGTCCGGCCGCAGCTTCGACATCGAGCAGGTCCGGTACGGGAAGATCATCTTCATGGCGGACGCCGACTCCGACGGCGCCCACATCAGGTGCCTGCTGGCGACGCTGTTCTTCCGGTACATGCGGCCGCTGGTCGATGCCGGCCGGGTCTACACCGCCGTACCGCCGCTGCACCGGTTCGAGCTGACGAACCCGAAGAAGGGTCAGGACAAGTACCTGTACACCTACAGCGACGCGGAGTACCAGCGGAAGACGGCCGAGCTGATGAAGAAGGGCGTCCGCTGGAAGGAGCCGCCGCAGCGCTACAAGGGTCTCGGTGAGATGGACGCCGACCAGCTGGCCGAAACCACCATGGACCCGCGGCACCGCACCCTGCGCCGCATCACCGTCGACGACGGCGAAGCCGCCGCCCAGGTCTTCGATCTCCTGATGGGCAACGACGTAGCCCCCCGCAAAGAATTCCTGGTCCAGGGAGCCTACGAACTCGACGAAACCCGAATCGACGTCTGACGGCTGCGCCGCCTTCGGCGGCGGGAATGAGAGTGGGGCGCCGTCCGAACTGGACGAGATCCGCATCGACGTATGAGTCCACGCCTGGCCTGCTTTGATCTCGACAACACGCTGATCGATCGGGACGGCGTTCCTGGCGTGGGCTCAGTGGTGGTCCGACCGCGAAGGCCTTGACGCCGTCGAGTGGTTGGTTGCCCATGACAACGGTGGGTTCACGCCGCGCTCTGAGCTCTTCGCAGCGTTGAAGGAAGAGGTCGGTCACCGGGCGTCTGTGGATGAGCTGGTGCATGCCTACGACCGCGAGCACCCGTCGTTCACCTGGGTGGAGCAGGCCGTGCTTGATGAGCTTGCGGATTTGCGTACGGCGGGATGGCGCGTGGCAGTGGTGACGAACGGGAACGTCGTACAGCAGCGCCGGAAGCTTGAGCACACCAAGATCGCCGACGCGGTGGACTACTGCTGTATCTCGCAGGCCATTCGGATCGGCCACAAGCACCCGATCGACACGCCGGTTGCGGATCATCACTTTGGGTCAGTGGTGGATGCCTTCGCGGTCATCCTTGCCAGCTGAGAGGCAGCGGTCGCGGTCGCGGGGGCGGCCGACTTCGGCGAAGCGGTCGGCGGCCTCTTGCCAGAACGCTCGGGCACGGTCGAAATCGCCGTGGGCTTGCCGCAGGACCGCGCGTGCCTCCCAGACGGTCGCGTGAGCGGCGCCGCCGGGCCAGAGACCGGCCAATCGCTCGGCGTCGTCGAGCCTGCGTTGCGACTGTGTGAGGTCGCCGCCACGGGCGAAGGCCTTGGATGTGGCGACGAGGTATCCCAGCGAGCACGGCGGGCAGACGTTGGCGCCCTGCAGTTCACCATCCGCGGCCTCAATCAGCTGCACCGAGTCGTTGGCCTCGACCAGCAGGGCGTGAGTGCGTACGACGAGGTGGGGTCCGAGCCAGGCCGCGTGCGCCATCGGCAGGGCGTCGTACAGCAGTCGGGTGGCCTGACCGCGTTCCCCGTCCAGTACGGCGAGCTCGGCCAGCCGCTGTATCGTCAGCACCTTCCCCGACGTGGCGCCGGCGTGCTCGTACAACTGCAACGCCAGAGTCAGCCGTCGATGGGCGTCGTCGAGCCGGCCGGAGAACAGCGCGATCTCGCCGGCGAGCAGCTCGCCGATCGCTTCGCCCTGGATGGATCGGTGGTGCTGGGCAGATGAGGCCAACTCGGCGGCGAGGCCGGCGAACTGCTCATGGCCATTCGGGCCGCACAGTGAGAACTCCGCCAGGCAGGTGTGCGCGTCGAACACGAAGGACGCGAGCCGGGGTTCGCGCCTGACCGAGTCCTCGAAGTCGACCCGGAACGCTTCGCGCCACTCGCCCCGCAGGTTCGCCAGGATCCCGAGGATCGCGCTGGCCTCGCCCGCTTCGCGGCCCAGCTGAGCAGCGATCGCCAGCGCGCGGGCTCGTCCCGCCGTACGCGCGGAGTCCTCGAGCTGACCGGAGTTGAGCTGGACGAGGGATCGCGCGAGCAGGCTTTGCGTGATCTCCCCGGGGGTCGGCGGGGGACCTGGGCTGAGGGCGAGGGCCTTCTCGTACAGCGTGATGGAGGCGCGGTCCGGACCGACCCCGAGGTCAGCTCGCAACCGGTGCCGCAACTGCTCGAACTGTCGAACGACAGCACTCCGGTCTCCGGCGTCGAGCGCCTGTTGCATGAGACCGCGATGTGCTTCCTCATCGGCGGGGTCGATGGCGAGTACGTCGTGCGATAGCCCGGCTGCTCGAAGGAGGTCCAGGTGGAGTCCGCGGAGACGATCACGGTGGTCCTCGGCCCAGGCGGCGTACCGGTCCTCCGGCAGTAGGTCACCTGGGTAGCGCACAGCTTGGTAGCCGCTGTGGGCGGCCAACGCTTGGCGTGCGTTCCGCTCGAACACCTCGGCGTCGACGACGACGCTCGCCGGGAAGAGTTCCAGCTGGTTGCCGTGGTCCGCGATCGACGCCGGGGAGCCGAGTGCCTGTCGCGCGTAGTGAAGTGCTTTGCGAAGGTTGGCCGACGCGGCGGCCGGGTCGAGGTCGGGCCAGAGCAGTTCCATGGCCTGTTCTCTGAGTAGCCGGTGCCCGTCTGCGAGCGCCAGTACTTTCACCAGCTGGGCCGCGCGGGTGTGCCGCCAGGCGCCTTCCGGAATCGCCTGGCCGTCGACCCGCACCGCAAATCCCCCGAGCAGCGAGATCTCGCACACCGCCACACCGTCACGGTAGGACGAGGAGGAACGCTCGGGGAACACCCCATGCCTACCGTCTGATGCATCGAGCCACGAGAAGGGAAAGCACGATGGCCGAGCACTACGCATCAGGCAACTGGCACGTCAAGCCAGGACAAGAGCAAGAGTTCGTCGAACGCTGGACCGAGTTCCTCCAGTGGACCCGCAAAGATCACCCAGCGATGCTCACCGCGACCCTGCTCCGGGACGAGAACACCCCGGGACACTACGTATCCATCGCCGAGTGGGCCGACGCCCAATCCCGCACCACCTGGAAACAGTCCCCGAACTTCGCCACCCACTTCACCGCCTGCCAGTCCCTCTGCGACCACATGACCGGCTCCGACTACACCCGCGAGGTCACGGTCTAGTTCGCGGTGGTACGGCGAGGATGGTGCCGTCGGGAGCGGGGGAGACCAGCCGGCCGTCGACGCGGACCTCGCAGGCGTCTTGCGCGACGTCCAGGTCGATGGTTCGTCCGCGGTAGTGGAGGCCGTGGAGTTGGAGGTTGCCGGTGGCAACGGGTTTCACGGTGAGCGAGCCGTTGGGGTGGGGATGGATGCCGGCTAGGCCGGTGAGGATGGCTTCGGGGCCGGTGAGCCCGGCGATGACGTTGGTACGGCGGCCTGAGGCCGGGCGCCGGGTCTGTCGCGGCGTCGTTCCTCTACGGCGTGCTGCTGCTCATGTTCTCGGTGGTGCAGGTGGTCGTACTGCGATCCCTCGCTAAGCGGCGGGCAGGTGGGGCATGAGGCGCGGGCGTGCGGTGACGGTGATGACGCATGTTGCCTTACTCGTCAGCGGGTTTGGCGTGGCTGTACCCGCTGTTCTGGGCGCTGGGCAGCTCGCTGAAGAGCGACGACGAGTTCTTCGGGCGCGGGCTCAACCCGCTGCCGTCGCATTTCCTCTGGGCGAACTACCTGGACGCGTGGCGCGAGGCGTCGTTCGGCCGGTCCTTCATGAACACAATACTGATCACCGTAGGCACGGTAGTGATCACTTTAGTAGTCACCTCCAGCGCGGGGTACGTACTTGCCCGTACACGCTTCCCTGGCCGAGGGTTCTGTCTGGGGCCGGTGTCGGCGACCTTGTTCCTGCCGCACGGCTCGCCGGCTACGCAGTTGTCGAGGCGCTGCTCCTCGACCTCGCCGGCGCCGGTTTCCGGCTGGGTCCGATAGCGGGTTGTTTGACCGCTGGCGGTTAAATAAGGGGCTATCGGTGACATACGCCGCTAGCGAGGGTCGGCTGAGGGTGGTTCGGTCCTGAAAGCGGACGGTTGGTGGGGTCGCCGCGGCGTGGTCGACGGTCTACCTCGCCAGCCCGGAGTCGCTCGCCCTGGTCGCGGACCAGGGGGCGAACGACCCGGACGAGGCAGTCCGCAAGAACGCGGCCGAGTTACTGCACCACTTCAGTCGATCTGGGTGAGGCGGCCGGTGTCGACGTCGTACATGAAGCCGCCGACCAGGATGTCGTCGCCGATCAGCGGGTGTTCGCGGACGGCGGCGACGTCGCGGCGGAGCGCCTCCTCCTGATCGGGGATGACGTTGATCGGCAGGTAGCCGGCCGGTTTGCCGGCCGCGGCTTCGACCTTGGCGCGCAGGTCGTCCTCGGACATCGCGGCCATCGCGCAGCGCGTGTGCGGGATGATCATGATCCGGCGGACGCCGAGCAGCTGGACACCGAGCACGAGCCCGGTCATGGTGACCTCGGTGACGCGGCCGCCGGCGCTGCGCAGGACCTTGGCGTCCCCCGGCTTCAGCCCGAGCATCTCCAGCGGCGGGATGCGCGAGTCCATACAGGTGACGACGCCGATGCCCGCGTGGGCGATCCCGTCGAAACCGCCGTAGTGGAAGTCGGCGGCGTACTCGGCGTTGGCAGCAAGCAGGTCTTCGAATCCGGTACTCATCGGACTCCACCAGCCACAGGGGTTCCGGCATGCAGGATCGACATGGCGAACGGTTCCTTTCCGCAGGACTCGGGACGAGGTGGATCAGCAGGCGCACTCGTCACGGACACGGTCCACGTCCGGCCGTCGCGGTGCCGGACAGTGACGGACTCCAGATCCTCGGCGACGATGCCGAGGGAGTCCAGCGCCAGCTCGCCGATGAGCTGACGTACGGCGATCTCCGCGGCCTGACCGCGTTTGGTCCACGTCGACCGGCCACGCAGACCGGTCAGCACAGTCTCACCGCGGTCGGCGGCTTCCAGCACGGCTACGGCCGTTTCGACCGAGAGATGACCGTGCATCGTCCCGGCCGGCAACAGGGTCGCGGTCGGCGCGAACCGGTGCCCGCCGAGGTGATTCGCCTCCCAGACGCGTCCGGGCGCAACAGCCGCCAGGCCTGCAACCAGTGGGCGGCCCAGGATTGCGCAACACTCGTCACGCTTCCCGTTCGTGCAGACGAGCATCACCGGCTCGGGTACGACGGACAGGGCCGGCAGCGAGGTCATCACGGCATCCCGGTCCCCACGGCCAATCGCCTCGAGGTCGAGTTGCTCCAGCGCGGCCGGGTCGTCGACACAACCACCGAGCAGCCAAGTCCGCCCGGGAAAGGTCGAGGCGACGTACACCTGGTGTGACCGCTCGACCGCATCCGGGTGGCGGCCGGGGGAGCGGATCAACCCGAACCTGACATCGGCCTTCTTGCAGGCCTCGTCGATCGCACCGCCGAGCGCGGGATCGAGGTGGCTCTGCGTCGGCGCCTTCGCACCCCACGGACCCGGTTGTTCGACCAGCAACCAGCCGTTGGCCACGACCGCCGTACCGGCGAGCGGCTCGCGCAGCTCCCGGCAGAAGGTCGAGCACAGGCCGGGCAGCCCGGTCGCGTCGGTTCGTGCGGTCACGGCAACACCGTACGGCAGGTGAGACGCCTGTCCCTCATGATGATCAGGATGTGTGCACAACGCCACGTCGGCCGAGCAGCAGGACGGCCAGTACGGCTGCCAGAAACGCGCAGACGGCGGCCCCGGCGAAGATCGCGTGAACTTGTGAAACGGCCGCGTCCCGGAGCGCGTCGACGAACGGCCGGCACGAACCAGGCGTGGACGGGCACAGCTCGTTCGGGGACGGGATGTCCTCGACGATCGCGAAGTACCGCCGCAGCCCGATCGCGGTGAGTGCGGAGACGCCGACGAGCATGCCGACCATCCGCGCGACCACGACCAGGGCACTGACCAGTCCGTGGCTGTCCGCGGGGGTGGCGCCGAGCATGGCGGTGTTGACCGGCGACAGGGCGAGGCCGAACCCGAAGCCGCAGAGCGCGAGTACGACGGAAGCTGGCGCGTGATCGAGCGCGTCACGGTCCCAGAACGCCATCAGGACGAACATCGCGCCCGCCAACGCGAGCCCGACGCCTGTGATCAGCCCGAGCCCGTAGCGCCGCGTCAACCACCCACCGACCACCGCACCGACGGGCAGCGCGATCAGGAACCGCAGCAAGACCAGCGCGGCAGCCAACTGTCCGCCACCCTGAGTGGTGCGAGCGAACACCGGTACGTCGACCAGTGCGGCAATGAGGGCGGCTCCGACGAGGAAGCTGACCACCAGCGAACCCCACGCTGGTGCTGGACCTAGGAGCCCGCGCGGCACGATCGCTCGCGTCGTACGACGCTGCCAGAACGCGAAGCCGACGCCGAAGACCGCAGCAGCGAGCAGCAGCCATGGCCCGGCCGGTGCCATCAGCTCACGCTCAGGGTCGGCGGTCGCGAAGGCGAGCACTACCCCGGCGAGTGCGAGAGCCAGCAGTAGTGCACCGACCAGGTCGATCTGACCAGCCACCGCGTGGAGCCTGGTCTTGCGCAGCAGTAGGGCGACCCAGAGCAGCACCAGCACGAGGCTGGCGACGCCGATCGGTGTCAGGAGACGTGAGTCGCCGACGAACGGTACAAACGGGATGCCAAGCGTGACGCCGGTGGCCAGCCGTTCGGGCGCGGTGAGGGTGAGGCCGATCGCGGCACACGCGATGAAGCCGACCGCGGCGGACAGCGGCGGCGGCTTGAACCCACGCAGCAGCACAGCCAGTACGACGGCTACCGCCAGGTTGAGCCAGAAGATGTACCGCCAGTCCGCCACAGCAAGGACCAGGGCGCCAAGCAACGGCCCGAGCACCGAACCGAGCTCCTGCACTGCTCCAACCACGCCGAGCGGCAGCCCTCGTCGCTCAGCCGGCCAGAGGTCGGCCACCAGCGCCAACGTTGCCGGCACGAGTCCACCGCCCCCGACGCCCTGCAGGAACCGGCCGATGACTATCAACGACAGGTCGTACGCACTGGCTGTGATCAGCGACCCGACGGCGAAGAGCACCAGCGCGCCGACGAGTACGGGCGTACGACCGACCACGTCGGCGATCCGCCCGATCAGCGGCAGTACGGCGATGTAGCCGAGCAGGAACCCGGAGATGATCGGCGCCGCCCGCTGCAGCTGATCGGCCGACAACCCGACCCCAGCCATCATGTCCGGCAATGCCAGTACGACGACATACGTGTCGGCCGCGGCGAAGGCGACCGCGATCGAGGCAAGCGTCAACTGTGTCCGCGGCCGAGCCGCCGTACTGATCACGACAGGCCAGCGGCCTGGTAGGCGATGGCGCTCACGGCTTGGTGATTTCCACCTGTTCGCCGTAGCGGTCGAGGGTGATGTCGTAGCTGCTGGTGGCGCCGGCGTAGAAGGGGCCGGTGATGGTTGCCGAGACCAACTGCTTGGAGTCCTTGTCGATCTTGAAGGTGCTGGGGAAGTCCTGGTCTGCGGGCGCCTTCGGGAAGATACCCTGCAGCGACTTGCCCTGGACCGAACCGGTGATCTCGGTCAGCACCTTCGCACCGTCGCGGCTCTCGCCCTTGATCTTCGGGTCCTTCAGCGTCGGCAGTACGGCGGTCAGGCCCTTCTGCGGATTCAGCAGGATCGCCGGATCGGGTGCACCCAGACCGGCCAGCTGGGACGGCGGGAGCTCGATGAACTTCGTCGTGTACGGCAGCTTCGCGTAGACCTTGCTGCCGACAGCAACGACTTCGGCGTCGATCGGCGAGCCGCCCACACGGACGGTCAGCTTGCCCTTGAATGCCGGGGCGTGCGTGGCCACGCCGTCACCGCTAGCCAGTGTCTGCGCGGTTTCCGGCAGGTCCCGCCCGGTCAGCACGATGTGCACGCTGGCCGCCTCGTCGATGGTCTTCTTGGCGGCCGTCAGCAGCGCGACCGGGTCCTCCTCGGTCCGGCCGTCGCCGCCATCGGAATCCTTCTTGTCGCTGCAGCCCGCCAGCGCCAACACGAGCACCGCGCCGAGCGCGACGAGTCTCTTCATGGCGTCAGCTTGCCAGGTCCGCGGCGCACGCAGCGATGGGCTGCGCCACCGGCACGCCGGAACCGTCGCGCCGCGGGTCGATCGGGGGCAACTCGACCGGAGCGCCGCTGCTCGCGCTCGCCCGGACCGGGGCCGCGCCGATGAAGCCGAGCAGCAGCCCGTCCTCGCCCTTGAGCAGCCGCTGGCACCTGACACCACCGGTCCCGCGACCCTTGCCCGGGTACTCACTGAAGGGCGTCACCTTGACCGCGCCGACCTCGGTCCCAGGCAATGCGGACGACGAGCCGGCGATCGTGACGACCTGGGCCTCGCGTTCGGTGTCGACCGCGCCGAAGAAGACGACCTTCGCGCCCGCGCCCAACCGTACGCCGGCCATGCCGCCTGCCGTACGGCCCTGCGGGCGCACCGCCGACGCCGGGAAGTGCAGCAGTTGCGCGTCGGACGTGATGAAGCACAGCTCCTCGTCGCCGCTGGCCAGCTCGACCGCGCCGATCACCTCGTCGCCGTCGTTCAGCCGGATGATCTCCCACGAGTCGCGGTTGCTCAGGTGATCCGGTACGACGCGCTTCACGACTCCGCCCGTCGTACCCAAAGCGACACCGACGGACTCGGGATCCATCGTCGTCAGCGCCAGCGCCTTCTCTCCCGGCTCCAGCGACACGAACTCCGCGATCGGAGCACCGCCCTGCAGGTTCGGCGCGTTCGCGGTCGTCGGTACGGCGGGCAGGTCGAGCGACTCGAGCCGGATCAGCCGGCCGGCGCTGGTGATCAGCCCGTACTGACCGCGGGCGGTGCTCTTCACCGCGGAGACGATCGCGTCGTGCTTGGCCCGGGTATCGCCGGTGCCGAACGGCTCGACACCGTTCGTCCGCGCGAGCAGACCGGTCGAGCTCATCAGCACCCAGCACGGGTCGTCGGTGACCTCGAGCGGCACGGCGGCGGTCTTGGTCGCACCGGACGATTCCAGCAGCACGGTCCGCCGCGGCGTGCCGTAGGTCTTGGCGACCTCGGCCAGCTCCTCCGACACCGTCTTGCGGAGCAGGTTCTCGTCCTCGAGGATCGCGGTCAGCCGCTCGATCTCGCGCTCCAGCTCGCCCTTCTCGGTCTCGAGCTCGAGCTTGGAGAACTTGGTCAGCCGGCGCAGCGGCATGTCCAAGATGTAGTTCGTCTGTACTTCGGTGAGGTCGTAGATCTCCATCAGCCGGGCCCGCGCGGCGGCCGCGTCGTCGCTGGACCGGATGATCTGGATGACCTCGTCGATGTCCAGGATCGCGATCAGCAGGCCGTCGACGATGTGCAGCCGGTCCTGCGCCTTCTTCCGGCGGAACTCGCTGCGCCGGCGGGTGACGTCGTACCGGTGGCCGAGGTAGACCTCGAGGAGTTCCTTCAGGCCGAGGGTGCGGGGCTGACCGTCGACCAGGCAGACGTTGTTGACGTGGAACGCGTCCTCGAGCGGGGTCAGCTTGTAGAGCTGCTCCAGCAGCGCCTCGGGGACGAAGCCGTTCTTGACCTCGATCACCAGCTGGGTGCCGTGGGTGCGGTCGGTCAGGTCCTTGACGTCGGCGATGCCCTGCAGCTTCTTCGCCTGGACCAGGGTCTTGATCTTCTCGATCACCTTCTCCGGGCCGACGGCGTACGGCAGCTCGGTGACCACGATGCCTTTGCGGCGCGGGGTGACGTTCTCGATCCGGGCGGTGGCGCGCATCTTGAAGCTGCCCCGGCCGGTGGCGTAGGCGTCCTTGATGCCTTCCAGGCCGACGATCTTGCCGCCGGTCGGCAGGTCCGGGCCGGGGATGAACCGCATCAGGTCGTCCAGGTCCGCGCCCGGGGTCTTGATCAGGTGCCGCAGCGCCTGGATCACCTCGACCAGGTTGTGCGGGGCCATGTTGGTGGCCATGCCGACCGCGATGCCGGCGGCGCCGTTGACCAGCAGGTTCGGGAAGGCGGCAGGCAGCACCGCGGGCTCTTCCTCCTGGCCGTCGTAGTTCGGCCGGAAGTCGACGACGTTCTCGTCCAGGCCGTTCGTCATCGCCAGCGCGGGCGGCGCCATCCGGCACTCGGTGTACCGCATCGCGGCCGGGCCGTCGTCGAGGGAGCCGAAGTTCCCGTGGCCGTCGATCAGCGGGACTCGCATCGACCAGGGCTGAGCGGTCCGGACCAGGGCGTCGTAGATCGCGCCGTCGCCGTGCGGGTGGTACTTACCCATCACTTCACCGACGACGCGGGCCGACTTCACGTGACCGCGGTCGGGGCGGATGTTGTTCTCCGCCATCGAGAACAGGATCCGCCGCTGGACCGGTTTCAGTCCGTCCCGCGCGTCCGGCAGCGCCCGGGAGTAGATCACCGAGTAGGCGTACTCCAGGTAGCTGGTGCGCATCTCGTCGGAGACGTCGACGTCGAGGATGCGCTCCTCGAAGTCCTCGGGCTCGGCGGTGGTGCTGGTACGGCGTGCCATGCGGATCTACGAACTCCTCGATCAAACCGGTACAGCGCCGCGACGGTCCGGCGCCGTGCCCATTGTCCCTGGTGAACTCACCTTTGCCCGGCCACGACCCGCCATCCCGGCGGTTCAGCCCTGCCTGTGCGGTCTAGTCCACCGCGGCGGAGGGCTGCGACCGGCGCAGGATGTACGTCGTCGGGGCCAGAGCGGACCCTACCGCCAGGGTCAGACAGATTCCCGCGATACCCGTCAGCACCGCCCAGGGCACAGTCATCGGTACGTCGGTCAGCCCGGAATTCATCGCATGCCGGATCAGGATCCCGACCGTCAGCGTGATCGCCGTACCGAGACTCAGCGCGACCGCGCCGACCAGCCCGGACTCCCACAGCACCATCCGGCGGATCTGCGCAGGCGTCGCCCCGAGCAGCCGAGAGGTGATGAACTCGTGGCGCCGCTGCAGGCTGCCCATCAGCAGGGTGTTGGCGATCGCGATGGCGCTGTAGAGCGCGGCTGGTCCGAGCAGCAGGATCAGCCCGAGCCGGTTGCCCTCGCGGACTCCCTCGGCCTGCTCCGCCTCCCACTCAGCGGCTGGTACGGCGTGAGCCGTCGTACCGCTGAGGTGCTCGTTGAGCGTGGTGAGGTCGACCCCGTCGACGAAGATGCGCTCCGGCTGGGCGGTCGGGGCGTGCCGGCGGACGAGGTCGAGTGGGATGAGGATCGAGGGGTTGACGCCTTGGGCGTCCTTGACGACGGCGACGACGCGGAGCTTCGTGGCGCTTCGGTCGGTGAAGGTCACCGGGATCTCGTCACCCACCTGGTAGCTGTCGAAGCCGGCCATTTCCTTGCTGACGGCAACTGTGTTGCCGGTGAGCCGGCTTATATCGCCGGAGATCGCGGTCAGGTCGCGCGTACGGCTGGCGACGGCTGGGTCGATCCCTTCGGCATCTTCGAGTTCGGCGTCGTCGCTGCTGATCCGGATGAGCTGGAGCGGGATTCCGGCGTCCACCGCCGTCACGCCCGGCACCTCGCCAAGGTCAGCGAAACCTTCGACCACGATGGGCGCTCGGAGGGTGTCGCGGATGGTCGCCTCGGCGCTGTCGGCAGCGAAGCTGAGGCTCAACACCATCGAGCCGGCGATCGCGGAGATGGCCAGGATCGGTGCAGCAAGCGACGCGCTCCGGCGTGGTGCGGCGACCACGTTGCTCTGGGCCAGCCGACCCGACACCCGGGTCCACGCGATCAGCGGCAGTGCCCACAGCCGGCCGACCCACGGGACCACGACCGGCGCGAGCAGCGTCAGCGCGATCACCAGCAGCATCGGTGTGAACATCGCCAGCGGCGTCACTCCTTCGCCGGTCGACGGCCGGATCAGCGCCAGCAACGTGATGAACCCGGCGAGGAAGAGCACTCCGAAGGTGATCCGCACCGGTCCGATGCGTGGCGGCTCCAGCGCGGCTTCCCGCAACGCGTCGACCGGCCCCACCCGTCCCGCACGCCGCGCCGCTGACCGGGCACCGAGCATCGCAACGACCAGCCCGATGCCGACCGCGATCGCGAGCGGGACCCACGGCGAGGCCGGCTCGAGTTTCACCGGCGCCAACTCGGTGTACGACGCCTTGCTCAGCAGCAGGGGAGTCGCGAGCTGAGCAAGGACAGCCCCGGTCAGTGAGGCTGCGAGCGCGACGACCAGCACCTCGCCGAGCACCATTCGCCGTACCTGGGAAGGTGTCGCGCCGATCAGCCGCAGGAGTCCGATCTCCCGGCGCCGCGAGGCGACTGCGAACGCGAACGTGCTGGCGATGACGAAGATCGTGATGAACCCGCTGATCGTGCCGACCAGGCTCAGTACGGTCTGCAGGCCGGACACATCGGCGTCGGACAGCGGCACCCTGACCTGGCGCGGCTCCAGATCCCGTCCGCCCAGCGTGGTGACGGTGATGCTTCTCGCAACCGGTCCGCTGTAGGCGATCGTCGCTGCGGTCGCGGTCGCCGCGAGGCCGAGTAGGAAGACTCCGACAGCCAGTGCGATGAACGAACCGGCGTACAGGGAACGATGACGGCTGACCGTCTGGCGGCTGAGGTAGAACATCATCGCTCCAGCGAGCTCATCGCCGCGGCGATCTGGGCCGGAGTTCCGCGGTCGAGGTGACCCGCGATCAAACCGTCGGACAGGAACAGCACCCGCTCGGCGTAGGCGGCGGCGACCGGGTCGTGGGTGACCATCACCACGGTCTGCCCGGCCCTCTCGGTTGCCTCGCGCAACAAAGACAGGATCTGCCGGCTGGTGCCGCTGTCCAGCGCGCCGGTCGGTTCGTCGGCGAAGAACACCGACGGTCGGGTGATCAGCGCCCGTGCGATCGCCACGCGCTGCTGCTGACCACCGGACAGCTCGGCCGGCCGCCGCTTGGCCTTATCTTGCAGCCCGACCTGATCGAGGACCCGGTGTACGTCGCCACGGCTCGGGCGCCGGCCGGTCAGCCGCAGGGGCAGCGCCACGTTGTCGTAGACGGTCAGCGACGGCAGCAGGTTGTAGGCCTGGAAGACGAAGCCCATCTCGTTGCGGCGGAGCTTCGTCAGGGCGACCTCGTTCAGCCCGGACAGGGTGGTCCCGCCGAGCACGACCGTCCCCGTGGTGGGCTGGTCGAGGCCGGCGGCGCATTGCAGCAGCGTGGACTTGCCGGACCCGGACGGCCCCATCACGGCCGTGAACGAACCCTGAGCGAAGTGGTAGGTCACGCCTCGCAGCGCGTCGACCGACCCGGCCTTGGACCGGTAGGTCTTGGTGATGCCGTCCAGCAGCAGAGCCGGCGGCTGAGTCGGTACGACGGTTGGGTACGTCGGCGCGGTACTGGTCATGGGGCCTCCCGGCCTGGACTGAGGAGCGGAGGGAGCGAAGCGACCGGAGTGACGAGGGAAGGCCGGGAGTCAAAGCCCCGTGACCCGCCGCGCCGGAGGCGTGGCATCAATACGGTCATGGCACCAGCCAACAGCCGATCGCCGACCCGCACCCTGGCCTACAGGCGAGACGTGAAGTAGCGCGCACGCTACCGCCCACCGGCCTGGCGCAGATCTAGGGTTGGCAGCGTGAACAGACCTACGACCGTATGGGCAGCGATGGCGTCGCCGCGCTATCTCGTGTCGTCCTGGCCTTGGCGTAGCTATGCCTATCTGTTCACGTCAGTGCCGGTGGGTGCGTTGACGATCACCGTCATCGGTGGTGCGGCGGCGGTGAGCGCGCTGCTGAGCCCGGTCTTGATCGGCATCCTGGCCGTGACGATGTTGCCGCTGCTCGGCGTGGTGATCGGCTGGGTGGAACGGTGGCGGGCGGGGCTCATGCTGCTCGACGGCATCGACAGCCCGCATGCCGAGATGCCGAGGTCGCTGCGGCGGTGGGAGAAGCTGAAGTTCCGCCGGCGCGAGGGGGCGTCGCTGCGGGAGCTTGGGTACGGTTTCTGGCTTGGTGTCCTGGTCTGCCCGGTCAGCGCCCTGGTCGCCGGCATCAGCGCGACCGTCATGGGCATCACGCTGGCGGCGCCGGTGATCGCCGACGGCGACGAGATGGGCATGGGCCCGTGGATCCTGGACAGCGCGCAGGAGGGGTTCATCTTCCTGCTCGCCTTCGGCCCGATCTTCTACGTCGTCAGCTCATACCTGGTCGGCGTCCTGGCCGGAGCCGAGGCCGCGCTGGCCAGGGCGATGCTTGGGCCGCGGCAGGAGGAGTTGCGGCGGAGTCTGGCCGAGTTGCGGCGGTCGCGGCTCGATTTGGTCGACGCGTTCGAGACGGAGCGGGTGCGGATCGAGCGGCACCTCCATGACGGCGTACAGCAGCGGCTGGTCGGGCTGACGATGACACTCGGGCTCGCGGAGCTGGATCTGCCGGAGGGTGAGGGCCGTCGGTTGGTGGTGAAGGCGCATGCCGAGGCGGAGGCCGCGCTGGCGGATCTGCGCGAGGCGGTCCGGGGGATTCATCCGCGCGTCCTCGTCGACCATGGGTTGGAGGCCGCCGTACGGGAGGTGGCGGATCGGAGTCCGCTGCCGGTCATGGTTCAGATGGAGCTGCCGACGCGCTTGCCGCCGCCGATCGAAGCGGCGGCGTACTTCGTCGTGAGCGAGGCGCTGGCGAACGTCGCCAAACATGCGCAGGCGACGACGTGCGAGGTCAGCGGCCGGATCGAGGGAGAGCGGCTGATCATCTCGATCGTCGACGACGGCATCGGCGGTGCCAAGGCTGGCGCCGGGACGGGACTCACCGGGCTGGTGACCCGGTTGGACGCGTTGGGAGGCAGACTCGACATCGACAGCCCAGCTGGTGGGCCGACACGTTTGCGGATGGAGTGCCCGTGCCGACTCGGCGACTGAGCATCGTGCTGGCGGAGGACTCGCTGCTGCTGCGCGAGGGCCTTGCCAGCATCCTGGACCACGCCGGTCACGAGGTACGCGACACCGTCGGCGATGCGGACACGCTGCTGGCCGTCGTACGGAAGGAACCGCCGGATGTCGTCATCACCGACGTACGGATGCCGCCCGGGCACAGCGACGAAGGGCTGCGGGCGGCCGCGGCGATCCGGGCCGAGCTGCCCACGATCGGGATCCTGGTGCTGTCGCAGTACGTCGCCGACGCCTATCTCTCGTCGTTGCTCGAGACAACGACCGGCGGGATCGGGTACCTGCTGAAGGACCGGGTCGGGCATGTCACCGAGTTCCTCGAGTCGCTCGACCGGGTCGCGGACGGCGGGACCGTGGTCGACCCCGAGGTGGTCCGGCAGCTGCTCGCGCGGCGACGGAACGACGGGCCGTTGTCGGCGCTCACCCCGCGCGAGCTGGAGGTGCTCGCGCTGATGGCCGAAGGCCGGGTCAACGCGTCGATCGCTGAGCAGCTGGTCGTCAGCGAGGCCGCCGTACGGAAGCACGTCGGGAACATCTTTGCGAAGCTGCAACTGGACGACGGGCTGGACCGCCGGGTGTCCGCGGTGCTCACGTACTTGCGGGGCTGATTTGCGCGGCTGAGAGAGGATCGAGGTATGGATTCCGACATCCGGAAGATCTTGGCCGACTGCCAGACGTGGGCGGTCGTGGGCCTGTCGAACAACACGAGCCGGGCAGCGTACGGCGTGGCGCGGTTCCTGCAGGGGCACGGGAAGCGGATCGTGCCGGTGCATCCGAACGCCGAGACCGTGCACGGCGAGCAGGGGTACGCGACGCTCGCGGAGATCCCGTTTCCGGTGGATTGTGTGGACGTGTTCGTCCGGTCGGAGCTGGCCGGTGACATCGCGGACCAGGCGGTGGGAATCAACGCGAAGGCGGTGTGGTTCCAGCTCGATGTAGTGGATCCGGACGCCTACACACGCACGACCGCGGCAGGCTTGACGATGGTGATGAACCGCTGCCCGGCGATCGAGTGGGGCCGGCTGGGTCCGACCTGAATCCCCGACCGGGGCGGTGGGGCGGGGATGATCAAACGAGAAGGGCTCCGATGTTCACGATCGACACGTCCACCAACTTCGGCAAGCGCATCACCCGGCAGCTGGACGACGAGGTAGTGCTGTGGCTGACCACGGTCGGCACGTCCGGGACGCCGGCACCCAAGCCGGTCTGGTTCCTCTGGCACGACGGGCAGATCCTGGTCAGCAGCCAGCCCGGCACCGCGAAGCTGCGTCATGTGGCCGCGCATCCCCAGGTGGCGCTGAACTTCAACGCGACCCACAGCGGCGGTGACGTCGGGGTCATTTCCGGTACGGCGGTGATCGAGCCGGATCCGATCGGTGGAGAGGCGCGGGCGGCGTACAACGCGAAGTACGCCGACGCGATCGCCGGCCTCGGGATGACGCCGGACCAGTTCCATGCGTCGTACTCGGTCCTGGTCCGGATCACTCCGCAGAAACTGCGCGGTTTCTAGCCGAGATAACCCTCGACGGTGCCGGCGTCACGCGCCTGGGCGTCGTCCGGGTTCTCGCCGAACTCACGCTTGGCGCGGCGCTGCCGAAGCAGGTCCCAGCACTGGTCCAGCTCGACCTCCAGCGCCTGCAGCCGGGAGTGCTCATCGGCGTCGGTCATGTTTCCCGCGGCGTGCTTGGTCCGCAGCTCGTGCTCCTCGGCCACGAGCTCGTCGATCCGGCCGAAGATGCTCTTGTCGTCGCTCATGAGGACACCGTACGCCCGTCCGGGAGGGCCGAGCGGGAGAGCAACTCGGTGATGATGAGGATGGCGATCGACTCGGCGGCGACCAATCCGATCAGTACGACGAGTTGCAGGGCCGCGGCCGCGGTCGGGGAGGCGCCGCCGAGGACCATTCCGACGAAGGCGCCGGGCAGGGTGACCAGGCCGACGGTGCGGGTCTGGTCGAGTGCCGGGAGGAGTGCGTCGCCGGCGACCGGGCCGGCGACGAGTTTGAACGCGTCCGGCTGGAGCAGGCCGATCGACAGTCCGGCCTCGAACTCGCCGTACCTCGTCCTGTACTCGGCGAGGACACGGCGGCCGGCCAGGGTGGTGGCGGTCATCGCGCCGCCGACGATGATGCCGCCCATCGGGAGGATCGTCGCCGGGTTGCGCGGGACGACGCCGGGCAGGATGAGCAGCAGCAGTACGACGAGTGCGCCGCCGCCGATCGCGCAGGCGCAGTACATCCACTGCCGGGGGACGACCGCGCTGGAGCGGAGGCGCCTCGTGCTCGTGAAGGTTGCGACCACGAACATCAAAAGAACGAAGCCTAGAGCGCCGAGCGTGTGCTGCAGCGCGACTCCGACGACGGCGCCGACCGCGGCGAGCTGCACGACGGCTCGCAAAGCCGCGGTGAGGATGCCCTTGTCATGCCGCAGACCGGCGTACCGGGAAGCGCCGACGCCGATCGCGATCAGCAGCGGGAGGACAACGACGGCCGCAAGCCCCAGCCCGGTGTCGAAAGACATCCGCCCATTCCAGCACGCACCTCACCGCCGCCCGAGCATCGCCCCGCCTCGAAGCACGGCCCCCCGGTATCAGCCTTCCTTGAAGTCGGCCTCGTCGTATGCCTGTGCTGCGGGCTCGCCGGCTTCGACCTTGGCTGCCTCGTCCGCGCGCAGCTCGACCCGGCGGATCTTCCCGGAGATCGTCTTCGGCAACTCGGCGAACTCGATCCGCCGAATCCGCTTGTACGGCGCCAGGTGCTCGCGGCAGAAGCTCAGGATCTCCCCGGCCAGCTCCCGCGACGGCTCATGCCCGGCGGCCAGTACGACGTACGCCTTGGGCACCGCGAGCCGGACCGGATCCGGCGACGGTACGACGGCCGCCTCGGCGACGGCCGGGTGTTCGATCAGCACCGACTCCAGCTCGAACGGGGAGATGCGGTAGTCGCTGGCCTTGAACACGTCGTCGGATCGGCCGACGTACGTGATGTAGCCGTCCGCGTCCCGGCTCGCCACGTCGCCCGTGTGGTAGTAACCGCCACGCATGACCTCGTCGGTCAGCTCGCGGGCGTCGCGGTAGCCGCGCATCAGCGGGACCGGCGCGGGCGCGAGCTCGATGCAGATCTCGCCGTCGTCGCCGATCTCGTCGGTCGACGGGTCGATCAGCGCGATCGTGTACCCGGGCAGCGGCCGGCCCATCGAGCCGAGCTTGACCGGCTGGCCGGGCGGGTTCCCGATCTGCGCGGTCGTCTCGGTCTGCCCGTAGCCGTCCCGGATGGTGACACCCCAGGCGTTGCGGACCTGCTCGATTACCTCCGGGTTGAGCGGCTCACCGGCCGAGATGCACTCGCGGATCTGCACCTCCACCGCGGACAGGTCAGCCTGGATCAGCATCCGCCAGACCGTCGGTGGTGCGCAGAACGTCGTCACGCCGTACGTCTGCAGGATCTGGAGCATCTTCTCGGCGTCGAAGCGCGTGTAGTTGTAGAGGAAGACGGTCGCGCCGGCGTTCCAGGGCGCGAAGACGTTGCTCCACGAGTGTTTCGCCCAACCCGGGGAGGACACGTTGAGGTGGACGTCGCCGGGCTGGAGGCCGATCCAGTACATGGTGGAGAGGTGACCGACCGGGTAGCTGACCTGAGTGTGCTCGACGAGCTTGGGCTGGCTGGTCGTGCCGGAGGTGAAGTAGAGCAATAGCGAGTCGTTGGCGGACGTGTCGACCTCCGGCGCGGGACCGTCGTACTGCGCCGAGCTGTCGTAGTGGAGCCAGTCGTCCACTGGCTCGCCGACCGCTACACGCAGGCAGTGGTCGGCGATGCCCTTGTACCGCCCGGCCTCCGTGCTGCTGGTGACAACCGCCCGTACGCCGCCACGCGCGATCCGGTCGGCGAGATCGGCGTCGGTGAGCAGTGTGGTCGCGGGGATCATCACCGCGCCGGCCCGGATGCAGGCGAGCATGGTCTCCCAGAGCTCGACTCTGTTACCGAGCACGATGAGCACCCGGTCGCCTGGCTGCAGTCCCGCCTGGGTGAGCCAGCCGGCAACCTTGCCGGACCGCTCGGCCATCTCGGCGTACGTTTGCGAGATGACCTCGCCGTCCTCCTCTACGATCGTCAGCGCGGCGACATCCGGCTGCTCGACGGCGAGCGCGTCGAACCAGTCCCGCGCCCAGTTGAACCGGTCGAACGCCGGCCAGCTGAAGTCCCGGTACGCCGTCTCGTAGTCCTCGCGATGCGCGACCAGGAAATCCCGCGCCGCCCGGAACTCCCGCGTCACGTCCGCCGTGCTCTGCTCCGTAGCCATGTCCCGCACATTACCCACCGAGCGCGACGACGGCTCCTGTCACAACGAGTGGCGTCAGGATCAGCCCTCGCCAGAGGAAGGACCACCAGGAGATGTCGACGCGGGCGGCGTCGCAGCGGTCGCGCCACAGAAGGGTCGCGAGCGATCCCCAGAGGGTGAGCAGGCAGCCGCAGTTCACGCCGATGAGCAGCGCCATCATGCGGTGACCGTCGGCCGAGGCAACCGGTTCCATCGCAAGGTAGGCAGGAAGATTGTCGACAATGTTCGCGCCCAGCGCGGCGGTGATGCTCAGCCGCAGCTCGGAGTCGGAGCCGGCGACGCGGCTGAGGATCCCTTCGAGCCCGTGTGCGGTGAGAGCGCCGACGACCAGGAACAACCCGACCACCGTGACCACCAGCTTGGCGGGGATCAGCGACCACCTCAGCGCCTCGCGGCGTCGTACGGCGAACAACACCGCCAGCACGACCGCGCCGATGGAAGCCGGCCAAGCGACGTTCACGCCCGACACGAAGGCGGGGCCCAGCAGCACGCACACGCCGGCGGAACCCCAGAACAGCACCTTGTCGTCCGCGCGCGGCGTCGGCGGTACGTCGTACGACCGCCGGAGGTCGCGGTGGAACAGCACGGCCAGCACGGCCACCGTGATCAGGATCGCGGCGAGCGCGGGTCGCCAGCTCAGTGCGAGGTAGTCCTGCAGCTCGTCGAAGTGATGCAGAGCCAGCAGGTTGGTGAGGTTCGACACTGGCAGCAACAGTGAGGCGGTACCGGCCAGCCAGACGGTCGTGAAGGCGAACAGCTTCGGCGGGAGGCCGAGCTGCCGAGCCATCGCGAGCACGACCGGGGTGAGCAGCACAGCGGAAGTGTCGAGCGACAGGACGATCGTCAGCGCCGTGGCAAGCGCGACAACGAGCAGCCAGAGCCGCCAGACCCGCCCGCGAGCCAGGTGAGCGGCCTCCCGAGCAGCCACCTCGAACACCTTCGCCGCGTCCGCCAGGCCCGCGATCACCGTCACGGCGACCAGAAAGACGAGTACGGGCGCGATCCGCTCGAGGACATCACGGGCGTCGGACAGCCCCAGTAGCCCGGAAACCACCGCGGCGAGCCCACCGAGTGCGCTCAGCCACCACATGTAGGGCTCATGGAATTCACAACCTCCGGTGGATCTCTTTGAGTACGCTGGCCGCGTGACACCGCCGGAGCAGCAGACGCAGCAACCGGGCCAGTATGGCCCGGAGCTCCCGCCCGACTATCCAAGGGAGTACGAGGCGGACGTCGTCCTGCGCGACGGCGCCACCGCACACCTGCGGCCGATCACCCCGGACGACGCCGACCTGCTGGTCGCTTTCTACGCGCGGGTGTCCGAGCAGTCGAAGTACTACCGCTTCTTTGCCCCGTATCCCCAGCTCTCGGACCGCGATGTGGCGCGATTCACCCAGGTCGACTACCACGACCGGCTGGCGCTGATCGTGACCGTCGGCAACGAGATGATCGGCGTCGGTCGCTACGAGCGGACCGGTCGCCGTACGGCGGAAGTCGCGTTCCTGATCGAGGACGCGCACCAGGGCCGCGGCCTCGGGCAGCTCTTTCTCGAGCATCTCGCCCAGGCGGCCCGGGAGAACGGGATCGCCCGGTTCATCGCCGAGGTGCTGCCGGACAACCGGAAGATGATCACCGTCTTCACCGAGGCCGGGTACAAGGTCGCCCGGGAGTTCGAGGACGGCGTGATCGTGGTCGAGTTCGACATCGCGCCGACCGACACGTCGTTCGGGGTGATGCAGGCGCGAGAGCAGCGGTCCGAGGCGATGTCGATCGCGCGACTGATCTCGCCGGCGTCGGTCGCCGTCATCGGCGCCAGCCGGCGCGAGGGGACCATCGGGAACGCCCTGCTGCGCAACCTGCGTGACGGCGGTTTCCCCGGTCGCCTGTACGCCGTCAACACCGACACCGACGCCGCCGAGATCGAGGGTGTGCCGGCGTTTCCGACGATCCGCGATGTCGACGACACGATCGACCTGGCGGTGGTCGCCGTACGGGCTGAGACGGTGGCGGACGTCGTACTGGACTGTGCGGCCAAGGGGGTGCGTGGGCTGGTCGTGGTGTCGAGCGGGTTCGCGGAGATCGGGGACGAGGGGCGGAAGCGGCAGCGGTACCTGGTCGGGCTGGCTCGGTCGTATGGGATGCGGGTGATCGGGCCGAACGCGCTCGGGGTGATCAATACCGCGCCCGGCGTGACGCTGAACGCGACGCTGTCGCCGTTGATGCCGAGCCGCGGGCGGGTGGCGTTCTTCTGCCAGTCGGGCGCGCTCGGCGTACCGATCCTGGCCGACATGGTCGGGCGTGGTCTCGGGCTGTCGAGCTTCGTCTCGGCCGGGAACCGGGCCGATGTGTCGGGCAACGACCTGATGCAGTACTGGTACGGCGACGAGGCGACCGAGGTCGTGCTGCTGTATCTGGAGTCGCTGGGCAACCCGCGCAAGTTCAGCCGGGTCGCGCGCCGGCTGGCCGGGCGGAAGCCGGTGATCGCGCTGAAGTCGGGCCGCGCCACGCAAGGTGTGCCGCTCGGTCAGATGGTACGGCGCAGTCAATTGCCGCCGGCAACGATCGACTCGATGTTCCGGCAGAGCGGGCTGATCGGGGTCGACACGACCGGTGAGCTGTTCGACGTGGCTCAACTGCTCGCGCACCAGCCACTGCCGAAGGGCCGCCGGGTCGCGATCGTCAGCAACTCGGACGCTTTGACGCTGCTCGCGCTCGACACGATGGCGGGTTGTGGGCTGGATGTGGCGGGGGAGCCACGCAACCTGAGTGCGGACGCGACGGCCGAGGACTTCGGCGCGGCGTTGGGGGAAGTGTTCGCCGACGAGCGGGTACATTCCGTTGTGGTGATCTACACGCCGCCGGTGCAGTCGAACGGCGTCGAGGTTGCGCGGGTCGTTGCCGCGGCCGCTGCTGGTTCGGACAAGCCGGTCGTTTCGACGTTCCTCGCGTCGCGGAGTGTTCCCGAGGCGCTGCGCGTGCCGGACGGCGAAGGTGGTGCGGCGCGTGGGTCGATCCCGTCGTTCCTGAACCCGCAGTACGCCGTGGGGGCGCTGGCCAAGGCGACGCAGTACGCCGAGTGGCGGCGGCGGGCGGATTCGCGGATCCCTGACTTGCCGGATGTTGACACCCGTGCTGCGGAGGACTTCGTCGCGGAGTTCCTCCAGCGGCATCCGGCCGGCGACGATCTGTCCGACGAGGACAAGCAGCGGTTGCTGAGCTTCTACGGGATCAAGGTGCTGCCGGCGTTCCCGGTGCAGAGCGAGGACGAGGCGGTGGCACGGGCTTCTGAGCTCGGCTTCGAGGTGATTCTGAAGGCGACCGCTGAGCAGTGGCGGATGCGGCCGGATCTCGCGGACATCTGGCGCCATATCCACGACGAGGACGACATGCGTGGGGCTTGGGACGAGATGACGCGGACCTTCGGGGTCGCCGCGGACCCGGGGCGGGCGCAGTTCGTCGTACAGAAGATGGCACCGCCTGGGGTGCCGGTGGTGATTTCGGCGTTGGAGGATGTGTCGTTCGGGCCTGTGGTGACGTTTGGGTTGTCCGGCGTTGCTACTGATCTGCTGGGGGACCGGTCTTATCGGATGCCGCCGTTGACGACCCGGGACGCGGCGGAGATGGTGCGCGAGGTCCGGGCAGCGCCGCTGCTTTACGGCTACCGAGGCACGGACCCGGTCGACATCTCCGCGATCGAGGACCTGCTGCACCGCGTCTCCCGCCTGACCCTCGACCTGGAGGAGGTCGTCAAACTCGACCTCCGCTCGGTCTTGGTATCAGCTCACGGCGCTACGGTCTTGGACACCGCCATCCGCATCGCCCCAAACGAAAAGCCACGCCAGGACACTCCAGCCCGCCGACTCACCTGATGTGCTGTTCGGCGGCTCGATAGCGGATTGTTTTACCGATAGCGCGTAAATAGAGGGCTATCCGTCATATATCCCGTTATCGGGCCCGGCCAGGAGGGCTCGTGGTGGAGCGCGAGTGTAGATGCTGTGGTTGGGGGTTCCACTGGTTGCGGATGTCGTTGGCCTAACCAGGGACGCTCCACAGGCGGGTGGTGTGGTCCTTGCCGGCGGTGGCGAAGGTGTGGCTGTCGGGGCTGAAGGCCATCATCACGACGCCCTCGATGGAGGGGCCGATTTGTTTGCCATCAGCAACGTTCCAGAGCCGTAGCCGGCGCTTGTCGGAGAATTCGACGGTTGCGAGGGCACGACCGTCCGGGCTGAGGGCTGCCTGGAAGAGCATGCCAGGAACCTTGACGGGCTGGAGTGTCTGAGTCCGCGTGGCCACGTCCCAGAACCGTACGGTCTCATCCGTGCCCGCGGTGACCAGCAAGCGGCCGTCCGGGCTGAACGCGTATACGTCGAACTTGGTCCCCGAAGGAGCACGGATGGTGCGGCCCTCGGGCCTCTGGCTGCCTACATCGCTCAGTACCAGGTTGTTCAGGCCGGCCTGATCGCCTGAGACTTCCCACGGCCTACCGATGATGCTCTGACCATCGGGACTGAACACCGAGGCCGTACTTTTGGTTTCGGGCTGCGTACCAGTGACCTGCGCGATCTGCCGGCGGCCGGCCACGTCCCAGACCTGCATGCGGGCTGCCGCGACAAGGATCGCCAGCTTCCGGCCATCCTGGCTGAGGGCCGAAACCCCGCCCCTGACGATGAGTGGTTGCCCGATCTGCGCCCCGGTCTCCACGTTCCATTGCTGCACGCTGACGCCGGACGCTTGCCTGCTGACAGTGACCAGGACCTTGCCATCGGGACTGAAGGCCGCATCGTTCACCTCAGGGTCATTGTCACCTCCGAGTGGGCCGATGATTTGACCGGTGCGCCGGTGAGTTTCGGTGTTCGACACTTCGATGGTGTTGTCGTCATACACGCTGGCCAGGACGCTGCCATCCTGGCTGAAGACCACCTGGTCGACCTCCGCGAAGCCGCTCACCTTGCCGACCTCGGTGAGACCCGACGGCCACAAGTTCCAGGCCAGTACGACGGCCAGCACCAACGCACCGACGGCGGCACTCAGGTATACCCGCCGCCGGATCCGCCGGACCGACGGCACGTGAACTGGTGCGCTCGCGCCGGCGGGCGAATCCAGTCGGGTTTGAGCGACGGTCGGAGCATTGGCCCCGTCGACCACCGTGGGTTCCCCTGGGGCTTTGGTGAGGAGGACGGCGAGGTCGGACCGGCGTTGAGCGATGAGGCCGTGGACGGCGGCAGGCCATGGCTGAGTGGATGGAGCGATGTGGCCAATCGACGTCAGCAAGTCGGCCGGCGTGGGCCGTTCAGCCGGATCCTTCGCCAGGCAGGGTTGGACGAGGCGGCGGATGGTGGCGGGGACCCCGGACAGGTCGGGGTCAGCTCGCGTTACGTTGTTGAGTGTCTCCAGCGCGGTGGCGCCGGTGAACGGGCTCGTACCGGTGCACGCGGCAACCACCACGGAGCCGAGCGAGAACACGTCGCTGGCCGGGGTGATCTGCTGCCCCTTCGCCTGCTCGGGAGACATGAACGCGGGCGAACCGACGAGCCATCCCGTCCGGGTGATGTCCGCCCGGTCGTCATCGACGGCGCGCACGATGCCGAAGTCGATCACCCGGGGACCGTCCTCCGCGAGCAACACATTGGACGGCTTCAGGTCGCGATGAACCAGTCCTGCGCGGTGGATCTGGATCAACGCGGTCGTCAGTCCGGCGGCCAGCCGCAGTGCCGACTGCTCCGTCAGCGGACCAAGGGTCTGGATCGCCTCGGCCAGCGAGGGGCCGGGAACGAAGACGGACGCGAGCCACGGTGTCGGCGCGTCCGGGTCGGCGTCGACCACAGCGGCGGTGTAGGCACCGGACACGGCCCGGGACGCATCGACCTCACGGCTGAATCGGGCCCGGAATCCAGCGTCCCCGGCGAATTGCTCATGCACCAGCTTCAGCGCGACCAGGCGGCCATCAGGTCCGCCGCCCAGCAACACGCGGCCCATGCCGCCCCGCCCCAGCTCGGCGAGCACACGGTACTGCCCGACCTGACTTGGGACTGCCGTTCCCAACGGCTTCAAGGCACCCTCCGGCGATCACATGGAGTCAGAGGGTGGATTCTTTCAGGTGGCAGGTCCAGTTGGCCGGGTGTAGGTGCTGTTGGTGCGGGTCAGGAGGCCGGCGTCTACCAGCTGGCGGCGGAGGGTGGCGTGGTCGGGGTGGTAGTGGTTGAGGATGGTGTTGACTTCGGGTTCGGGGTAGGGGTGGCCGGGGGCGAAGCTGGTGACGACGTACTCGAGGATGATCTGGAACTTTGCCGGGACGGTCGGGAAGTGGGTCAGGCGGCCGTCGCGGATGAAGGATTTGAGTACGGCGTCGCGGTCTGGGTCCGGGTCGAGTGGTTCGCGCTCGGGGCGGGCGGAGCGGACGGCGTCTTTGAACGCTGACTCGTTTGCCTGGAGGTCGGCGGTGATCAGGCCGCCTTTCGTCAAGCGCTGAAGGGCTTTGACGACCGTGGCGGCGGGGAGTCCGGTTGCTGACGAGATCTGGTCGGGGGTGGTGGCGCCGAGGACGACGGCGGAGTACGTCCGCAGCCTCGACGGTTCGGCCAGCAGTCCACAGAGCAGATCGGCGTTCATACGCTTCACGCTAATGCGGGTGGCAACTGGATTTCGTGTGTTAGACAGGATGCATGAAGCCTGGTCCGCAGAACGCGATCACGGATGTGCCTGGGGTTCTGGTCGGTCAGGTGGAGCGGGTCGATGCGCCGTACCTGACTGGTACGACGGTTGTGCACGTGCCCGGGACGGCGGTCGCCGGCGTGGATGTGCGCGGTGGTGCACCGGGGACGCGGGAGACCGATCTGCTCGAGCCGGTGAATTCGAACCAGGGCGCCAACGCGGTTGTGCTGACCGGCGGAAGTGCGTACGGGCTCGACACCGCCGGCAGTGTGATGCGGTGGCTCGAGGAGCGCGGTGAAGGCGTGCGGGTCGGGCCGGGGGAGAAGGACGTGGTGCCGATCGTGCCGACCGCGGTGATCTTCGACCTCGGTCGTGGTGGCGGTTTCCAGGCTCGGCCGGAGCCGGCCTGGGGCGCCGATGCGATCGCCACGGCGACCGGCGATTCTGTTGCCCTTGGCAACCATGGCGCCGGTGCGGGCGCGCGGGCGGGCAGTCTCAAGGGCGGCGTGGGGTCGGCCAGTGTCCGGATGGATGACGGTACGACGGTCGGCGCGCTGGTGATCGTGAACGCGGCGGGTTCGACGGTCGATGCGGAAGGCAACTTCTACGGCGCTCGCTACGGACTCGGCGAGGAGTTCACCCACCTGCGGACGCCGACGGAGCCACCACCGCCGGCTCCGGACTCTTCCCGGCCCGGGATGAACACGGTGATCGCAGTGGTGGCGACCGACGTACCGCTGGACAAAGCGGCGACCAAGCGGATGGCGATGATCGCCCACGACGGGCTGGCCCGCGCCATCGATCCGATCCACACGCTGGTCGACGGCGACAGCATCTTCGCGCTCTCGACCCGGATCGCCGGCGACGATCGGCCCAGGCTGAGCGTCTCCGACCCGGCCGCAGTCATGCCGCTCGAGACCGTCTACGCGGCGGCGGCGCGCACGCTCACGCGGGCGGTCGTGCACGCGATGCTCAACGCCGAGACCGTTGAGACCGCGCAAGGCCGGTTGCTCAGCTACCGCGACGCCTACCCCTCAGCCTTCCGGGTCGACTGACGTACGACCGCAGTCGTACGCGCGCCCGACGAAAGCGCTCCCGAAGGCGGTCGCAAGACCGGTCCGCGGGCCGACGATCCGGCAGGCGATCCCAGGAAGGCTCATCACCATGAGCTTTCAAAGTCCCCAGGTAGTCCAGCCTCCCATGCAGCAGCAAGCTGTCCTCAGCGGCCACGGTCTGGTCAAGTACTACGGTCCTGTCGTCGGCCTGGCCGGTGTCGATGTCGCCGTACGGTCGGGAGAAGCGCTGGCGGTGATGGGCCCGAGCGGCAACGGCAAGACCACGCTGCTGCATGTGCTGGCCGGCATCCTCACGCCTGACCAAGGTGAGGTCTGGCTGGCCGGTGAGCGGGTGGACCAGCTGAACGACGCGGCGCGGACGGTACTGCGACGTCGCCGGCTCGGGTTCGTGTTCCAGGACAACCAGCTCCTGGCTGAGTTGCCGGCCGATGAGAACGTCGCGCTGCCGCTGATGGTCGACGGCGTGAGTAGACGGGATGCGATCGGCCGGGCGCGGATGATGCTCGCGCAGGTCGGGCTGGCTGCGGAGGCAGCTCGTCGTCCGGGTGAACTGTCCGGCGGTCAGGCCCAGCGTGTCGCCATCGCCCGGGCGCTGGTCGGCGAGCCGCAGGCCGTCTTCGCCGACGAGCCCACCGGCGCGCTCGATGCGGCCACCGGTGCCCAGGTGATCGACCTGCTCGTCGGTGCCGCCACCCACCGCGGCGCGGCAGTAGTCGTCGTCACCCACGACAACGCCGTCGCGGCCCGTTGCAACCGCGTGCTGCAGATCGTCGACGGGCGGGTGAGCAGCCGATGAGCCCGATGACAGATCTCGGTCTCCGTTTCGTACGGCGACCAGGCCCCGGCGGCCGGGCAGCCAACCTCGCGGCCCTCGGCGCCACCGCAGTCGTCGCGCTGCTCCTCACCTTCCTAGTCGCTGGATCACTCGGCCTCGTCCACCGCTCCGACCGGATCGGCTGGCGCGGCGCCGACAAAGCCGACCCGGCGTCCGCGATCGGTGCGATCGGCCAGACCGAGGAGACAGTCGACGGCCGTCAAGTACTGCGTATTGACCTCGCAACCATGCGGCCGAACCAGCTACCACCACCGCCCGGCCTCGACCACACACCCAAGCCTGGCGAAGTCTTCGTCTCGCCTGAGCTGGCCAAGCACTGGCCCGGCCCCAAGCCGACCGGAGTGATCAGCGACAAGGGCCTGTCCTCGCCGGAGGAGCTGGTCGTCATCCGCGGAGTCGCACGCGTCGACGACCCGCAGTACGTCAGCAGTTGGCGTGACTCGGTCATGGACAGTCGCATGGTGGGCCTGCTCATCGCTGTGGCGTTCGGCATCACCCTGGTGCTCTTCCCGATCCTCAGTCTTGTCGGTCAAGCAGCGGGTGTCGCCGCCAAGCGTCGTGAGCACCGCCTGGCCGCACTCCGCCTGGCTGGAGCTACCAGGACCCAGGTGCTTTGGCTGAGCGCAGTAGAGCAGGCAGTGGTCGGACTGGCCGGTGCAGTCGTCGGACTGGTCGGCTACACGGTCTTGAGCCCGCTCATCGCGCGTATCCCGCTCGGCGGCGGTCGCTGGTACGTGCACGACATCACCGTCAGCTGGTGGCTCGTACTTGTCGTACTGGTCGCAGTGCCGATCCTGTCTGTCATCAGCGCTCTGATTGGGCTTGGACGTGTCAGCATCACGCCGCTGGGCGTCGTACGCGGTCAGACTCGTAAGGCGACGAGTGCACTGCGGCTGGGGTTGCTGGTGATCGGTCCGGTGGTGCTGGGGATCTACGGCATGAAGGCTGCGGTCATCCCGTTGATGATTGGCGTAGGCATGGCCGCGCTCGCCGTACGGGTGGTCGGGCCGTGGGCGGTGCAACTGATCGGCAAGACGATGGCAGGCCTGGCGAACGGCCCGGTGGCGTTGCTTGCTGGACGGCGGTTGGCTGACGACCCCAAGGGCGCGTTCCGCCCGGTGGCTGCGCTGGTGCTGAGTGGCTTTGTCACCGGCTTCATCTCGGTCTTCATGCCGAACGGACAGGGCCAGGACGAGGCCACCTTCCACGACCTGCGGATCGGTGTTGCGCTGCTGCTGAGCCTTGTCTTCCTGACTGTTGCCGCTTCGACGGCCGCCGGTGCGGTTGGTACGGCGCTGGACCAGGCAGCTCCGGCGCGGGCGCTGAGGCGGTCGGGTGTGCCGTTGCAGGTGATCGAACGCTCGGCGCGAGTCGCGGCCGTCGTACCGGTGATCGGCGTCGGTCTGCCAGTGGTCGGGTTCGGTGCCCTGTGTGGGCTGGCCCTGAGCGGAGGAAAGATCGTCACGCAGGGGAATTCCGGCGTCCTCCTCCTGATCGGGCAAGTGGTGGCCGGACTTGTGCTGGTCGCGGTCGCGGGTGCAGCCGGTGCACCGGTACTACGGAAGGCAAGTGCGAACTGATCGCGGTTGTCCACAACGCCAAATTGCCCCGGGCCGGGTTCGTGCAAGGATGAGGGCATGCGTGATCTGAATGCACCGGAGCTCGCAGACGCCTCGGCAGCGCTGCGTGAGGCGATCGACCGGTGCGGCTACTACCCAGATGTCGTGACGGACTCGCTTGCGGTGGCGATCGCGGGCGAACCGATTCGCGCGTTCGTGCTCCAGCACGAGCCGACGTTCGATCGCGACGAGGTCCGGCGGCACATCACCATCCTGGCGCTGACCCCGAGCCGGCTGATCGTCGGGCACACCGACGAGCACGCCGCCGACGACCTGATCCAAGCGCCGTACGCGTCGACCTCGACCGAGGCGATCCCGCTACAGCGGGTCAACGCGGTCGTGGTCAACCGGGTCGTGCCGAACCCGGCGGGCTACGCCTCCGGCAAGTCCGACCCGGCGGTCGCCGGCGGTGGTGAGGTCGTGCTGACCATCGGCTGGGGCATGGTGAACCGGATCGACCTCGAGCCGGCCGTCTGCGCCGACCCGAACTGCGAAGCCGACCACGGCTACACCGGTTCGGTCGCGGCCGACGACATCTCGTTGCGGATCAGTGCCGCCGCCGATGGACCGGCCGGGATCCAGCAGGTGCTCGACTTCGCGCAGGCGCTGTCGTTCGCCACCAGCAGGTAGTGCCGTGCTGACGCCGGTAGCCCCACAGTACGGCGGTGGGTCGCTCGCCGACGTGCTGCCATCGGTTGCCGGCGCCCTGTCGGTGCCAAACGAGCAGAACGTCCTCGGACTACCGCCAGCACCGCGGTACGCCGTACTGCTGCTGGATGGGCTCGGGTGGAACCTGCTGCAGCGGCACGCGGACGCGGCGCCGTACTTGGCGTCGCTGCTACCGACAGGGCGCAGTCTGACCGCCGGGGTGCCGTCTACGACCGCGGTGAGCCTCACCAGCCTCGGCACTGGGCTGCCGCCCGGTGCGCACGGGATTGTCGGCTACACGTCGATCGTGCCCGAGTCCGGTGCGTTGCTGAACGCACTGTCGTGGGATGCGCCGGTGGACCCGCGCAAGTGGCAGCCGCACGGGACTGTGTTCGAGCGGATCGCCGCAGCCGGCGTCGCCACGCGCAACGTCAGCAAGGCACGCTTCGACACCTCCGGTCTTACGGCGGCCGCCTTCCGGGGCAGCAAGCATCGCGGCGCGGACACCGTCGAGGATCGGTTGGACGCGACCCGGTTCGCGAGTCGCGAGGGCAGCTCGTCACTGGTGTATGTGTATGACTCCCAGCTCGACTACACCGGCCACAACCACGGCTGCGAATCCGGGCAGTGGCGCAAGGAGCTGGCCGCGGCGGATGTGCTGGCTCAGCGAGTCCGCGCCTCGCTGCCGCGAGACGCCGTACTGGTGATCGTCGCTGACCACGGCATGGTCGACGTCGCGCCGGAGAACCGGATCGACCTCGACGCGGAGCCGGAGCTGACCGATGGGTTGCGACTCATCGCAGGCGAGTCACGCTTCCGGCACCTGTACTGCGTTGACGGCGCCGCTCGCAGCGTCGAAGCGGCGTACCGGGAACGCCTTGGGGACAAGGCACTCGTGCTGAGTCGCGAAGAAGCGGTCGGGCGGGGTTGGTTCGGCGCCGTCGAGGATCGCGTCGCGCCACGACTCGGCGATGTCGTGGTCGCAACGCTCGGTCCGGTCGCCCTGGTCGCGAGCCGGCGCTATCCGCAAGAGGCCGGACTCATCGGCCTGCACGGATCGCTCACGTACGACGAAATGGCAATCCCGCTGCTGGTCGACGCCTAGAAGCTCCAGACGTTCCAGTAGAAGGTGGCCTGGGCCGTCTTCGACTCGTCGCGGGCGGTCACGGTCACCTTGTAGCGCCCGGAGCCCGGAGTGAGCACGCCGGTGATCCAGCCGCGCTCCTTGTCGATGGCCAGCCCCGGCGGCAGGCCGGTCGCGGTGTAGCTGATCTCGCCGCTTCCGCCGGAGCCCTTCAGGAGCAGCGGAATCCCAGGGATGCCGCCGAAGCCGATCTGGTCCTCCGGCTTGGTGATCTCGAGAGCGCCTGCTGGTTGTGCGGACGCTGCGCCGACCGCCTCGGCGGCGTCGACCAGGCCCTCGCCATAGTAGGAGTTGTTCGCCTCGTCGCCGATGCACTCGGCCGATGAGCCGGCCGGGCAGGCCAGGTCGTTGGCCTGAGTCGCCAGCTTGCCGCGGACCTGGGCGGCAGTCAGTTTGGGATTCGCGCTCCGGAGCAGTGCCGCGACTCCAGCGACGTGTGGCGACGCCATCGACGTACCGCTCATCTGCTGATAGCCGCCGCCGGGAACGGTCGAGTAGACGTTCTCACCTGGGGCCGCGACGTTGATCTTGTTCTCGCCGAAGTTGGAGAACCGGGACTTGGCGTTCAGGCTATCGACGGAGGCGACCACGACCATGTTCGGCAGCTCGGTCGGCAGGCTGAGGCAGTCGTTGGTGACCGTGCGTATGGTCGGCGTCGAGTCGTTGGGGCTGGTGTCGTCCTCGGACTTGTTGGCCAGGTCGTAGTCCTCGTTGCCGGCCGCGGCGACGTTCACCACGCCCTTGGAGTCCGTGTACGCGACCGCGCGTCGTACTGCTTCAGAGATCGCGTCCTGGTCCTGGTCCGACGGGCAGAGGTACAGCCACGGGTCGGTGTAGTAGCTGTTGTTGGTGACCGAGACACCCTTGTCGGCGGCGAACATGAACGCGCAGACCGTGTTCTCCGGGAAGAACAGCTGGCTGTCGGCCTCGGCGACCCGGATCGACGACACCTTCACGCCGGGCGCGACACCGATCATGCCGGTGCCGTTCTTGGCGGCCGCGATCGTGCCGGCAACGTGCGTACCGTGCTCACCGACCGGCCGCCACGCGCCCGCTCGGGTGTCGATCTTGCCGTAGGCGCAGGACGCGGACTTGGTGGCGTCGAAGTTCGCCTTCAGGTCCGGGTGCTGGTCGTCGATGCCGGTGTCGAGGACGCCGACCGTGACGGACTTCGAGCCGGGGTTCTTCGCCCAGGCCTTGTCCGCGCCGATCTGGGCCATGTCGGGGCGGTCGGTCTCCGGCGAAGTGCTCGGCACCTCGGTGACCGGCGACGGCAGTGCTGGACTGTCGACATCCGCGGGCAGGTCCGACGTCCGGGTGGCTCCGGCCTTCTGGACACCCTCGACGCCGCGCATCTTGTTCGCGAACTCGGTGTCGGTGGAGTGGGCCACGATCACGCCGATGGCGTCGTAGGTGGCATAGACCGTTCCGCCGTTGCCGGCGACCGCGCTGGTGACCTTCGCGGTCTGCTTCGGCTCGGTGATGACGAAGTACGCGCGGAGCCCGGCCTCGGCCTTGGACGGTACGGCGGCAGCCGTCGGCAGCGTGGCGGACGCGGTGACGAGACACGCCGCGAGGAATAGGAGCAGGGCTTTGCGCACGATCCATTCAAACCGCCCGGAGGCTCAGAACCCAAGTCGACTCGGCGATCGTTATGGCGGGCCACCCCGCCGTACCGGCTGGACCGCTGACTTGGCAGGATGTGCGCCCGTGGCAGAGCTGCTCTACTTCACCGGGACCATGGACTGCGGCAAGTCCACGCTGGCGCTTCAGATGGACCACAACCACAAGGCGCGCGGACGGATCGGGCGGATTTTCACCAGCCACGACCGGGCCGGGGACTCGGTGCTCTCGTCCCGGCTCGGACTGGCCGCGAAGGCGATCGAGGTACGCACGGAGTTCGACTTCTGGGAGTACGCCGTCGGTGAGCTGACGCACGGCGGCCGGATCGACTACGTGGTGTGCGACGAGGCGCAGTTCTACAGCCCGCTGCAGGTCGAGCAGCTGGCCCGGCTGGTGGACGAGCTGCAGATCGACGTCTTCTGCTTCGGGATCCTGACCGACTTCCGCGCGACGCTCTTCCCGGGTTCGGCCCGGCTGGTGGAGCTGGCGGACCGGATGGAGCTGCTGCAGGTCGAGGCGTTGTGCTGGTGCGGTGAGCGAGCCACGCCACAACGCACGTACGATCGGCGGTGAGATGGTGACAGAGGGCGAGCAGCTAGTGGTCGGCGACATCGAGAGGCACGACCACGAGGTCTCCTATGAGGTGCTGTGCCGGCGGCATCACCGGCGCCGGCTCACCCAGGCACGGGCCCGTGCGACCCTGTCACCCGAGGTACTGCCATTCGGAGGAGCCGCATCGTGAGTCCCTTGATCACCGTCGACGAGCTGCGGGCTCTGGAGCCTGTGCTGATTGACGTCACCTGGAACCTGGCCGGTCCGCCGGGGCGGGAGGCGTACGACGCCGGCCACATCCCGGGGGCGTACTTCGTCGACCTGGACACCGAGCTCGCCGGACCGCCCGGACCCGGACGCCATCCGTTGCCTGCAGCAACCACCGTGACCGGCGCGCTGCGGCGTGCCGGCGTCGGTCCGAGCACCCCGGTCGTCGTGTACGACGCGGCGAACTCGACGGCGGCCGCGCGGGCCTGGTGGATCTTCCGGTACTTCGGTCTGCGGGACGTGCGGGTTCTCGATGGTGGGCTCGCGGCGTGGAAGGCGGCCGGGGGAGAGGTGACCGCCGAAGTACCTGCCGACGGCAACGGTTCCTTCATCGCGACGGCGGGTCACATCCCTCTCCTGGACGCTTCTGGAGCTGCGGAGGTGGCGGCATCCGGCGTACTCCTGGATGCGCGGGCACCGGAGCGCTTCGCCGGCGAGGTCGAGCCGATGGACCCGGTCGCCGGCCACATCCCGGGCGCCGTCAACGCCCCCACCACCGCCAACGTCGACGAGACCGGCCGCTTCCTCCCCGCCGCCGAACTCCGCGAACGCTTCGAAAAGCTCGGCGCCAACGAGTCAACCCAAGTAGGCGTCTACTGCGGCTCCGGCGTCACCGCCGCCCACGAAGCCCTGGCCCTCGAAATCTCCGGCATCCCCGCAACCCTCTACGTCGGCTCCTGGTCCGAATGGATCACCGACCCGACCCGCCCAGTAGCCACCGGCAAGGACTGAATGCCGGACGAACTCGACGAGGTTAGAGCTCGGTACCCGCTGGGCACGGAGGTGCGCGGCCGGTTCGTCCGGTGGATCTTGCCGGACCGCCCGGGAACGGCGGGCATGGTTGTCGATCTCGGCGACCACCGGTTCGGCTATCTCGACGTACTCACGCTGCCGATCGACCCGAACGCATGGCCGGCCGCCGGCACCGAAGCGACCTTTGAGGTGACCCAGCACAGCCGTGGACAGGTGAGGCTGTGGCCACTGGACGCCGCATTGCGAGCTCCTGATCGTCGCCGGCCCGCTAATCGGGCGGACCGATAGCCCGTCGGCACGGTTGTTTCCGGCGTCGTGACAGGTCTCTATCTGTCGAACCGCGAATGCACAGTGCGGATCGGCGAGGACGAGTTCGCGGTGGTCGACTGGTCTGGTGAGCCACCTCAGGTGGGTGCGGTGCAGGACTACGAGGTTGTCCGGCACATCCGGTCCCACCAGGTGCTGGTCCTCCATGAGGTCTAGGACCTCGGCTGTCTACCTCGAGACGCGGTAGCGGATGTGGGTGGCGGCTGGGGTGTCGACGACGCGGAGGATGGTGAGCTCGACGGGGGTGGTGCCGAAGAGGGGGCGGCCTTGGCCTAGGAGGACTGGCATGAGGTGGAGCTGGATCTCGTCCAGGAGGCCGGCGCGGAGCAGTTGCTGGGCGATGTCGGCGCCGTGGACGAGCACATCCTTGCCGACGGCTGCTTCCTTCGCCAGGGCCACGGCCCGTGCGATGCCGTCGGTGACGAAGGTGAATGACGACGGGCCGTCGGGTACCTTGGCCGGTGCAGCGTGGGTGACGATGACAACCGGCACGCCGTGGTGGTCGCCGCCCCACCCGTCGACGAGGTCATAGGTACGACGTCCCGCCAGTACGGCGCCGGTGGCGTCGTACTCGGCATGGACACGGGCGGAGTCGTCCGAGGCGTCCCAGGCGAACAGCCGCTCGCCGCCGGCTCCGAAGGGCTGGCTGCGGTCGTCGTCGAGGCCGGCGATGAAGCCGTCCAGCGACATGGACATGAACAGCACGGTGTGTCCCATGAGCTCAAATGTGCATCTCAGGCCACCGCAAAAACAGTGCTGAACTGCTGGTGTTTCTGATACTTGTGATGCTGTTCTTGGTGTTCCGGAGGCGGGAGGGTCGACGAGTGAGTTCACCACTCAACGGACGGCGGGTGCTGGTCACCGGTGCGACCGGGCGGATCGGGCTGACCACGGCGCGGTATTTGACCGAGGCCGGTGCGTTGGTCACGACGCTGTCGAATCTCGAGCACCCTGACCTGAAGGCAGACCGCATCCTGACCGGCGATACGCGGTCCGAGGCCGATGTCGCCGAGGCGTTGCGGGATGTTGAGTTGGTCGTGCATCTTGCTGCGTTGCCGCACCCGTCCGCGGGGACGCCGTACGACGTCTACAGCGTGAACGTGGTGTCGACGTTCAACGTACTTGCGCAGGCCGGGGAGCGCGGGATCAAGCGGGCGGTGATTGCCAGCAGCATCAATGCGACCGGGGTTCCGTTCAACCTGCACAAGCCGCTGCCGGCCTACTACCCGTTGGACGAGAAGCTGCCGTCCGATATCGCCGATCCGTACTCGCTGTCGAAGCAGAGTGACGAGAACACCGCGCGGATGGCATGGCGCCGGTGGGGGATCGATGTGGTGGCGTTCCGCTTCCCGCACACGAACACCGCCGACATCGTGGCGGAGCACGCCGGGTGGTCGCGTGAGGACCCGCGGGCCAGCGTGCGGGAGGGGTGGAGCTACCTGGATGCGCGCGATGCGGCGTACGCGATCGAACTGGGGCTGACGGCAACGTTGTCCGGGGCCCATGTCTTCTACGTTGCCGCGAGCAACACAAATACGCCGTACGAGACCGAGGCGTTGCTGGATGCCTTCGCGCCGGGTGTGCCGCGGCTGCGGCGGTTCGTCGGGCGTGAGGTGCCGATCGACCTGACCGCGGCGCGGACCGTGCTCGGATTCCAGGCCCGGCACGAACTCGATCTGCCGACGCTACCGCTCGAGCTCTAAGCTACGCAGGTGATCGATCCCCGCCCGCTGACGCCCGACGTTCAGCTCCGTCTCGCGGCCCTCGACGACGCCAAGGCACTCGCCGACGCCTACACCCGCAGCTGGGACCACCTGCGACCTTGGGAACCGGACCGGCCGGAGAAGTGGTTCACCCCGGCCGGCCAGGAGGAGAAGCTCAGCGGCCAGCTCGAGCGGTACAAGGTCGGCCAGACGGTTCCGTTCTTGCTGGTCGAGGGCGACCGAGTAGTCGGCGCCATCACGTTGAACGACATCGTCCCCGGGCCGTTCCGCAGCGCCCACGTCGGCTACTGGCTGGCCGTCGAGGCGATCGGGCGCGGGCTGGCGACGCGTGCCGTCGAGACCGTCCTGGAGATCGCGGACACCGAGCTCCGCCTGCACCGCATCGAGGCGAGCACCCTGGCGAACAACGCCGCCTCGCAGCGCGTCCTGCAGAAGACGGGCTTCGCTCAGATCGGCTTCGCTCCGACGTACCTGCACATCGCCGGCGAGTGGCAGGACTGCAACCTCTACCAGCGCATCCTCAACGACCGCGCGCCCGGCGCCTGACGGGGTTCAGCCCGCGAGCCGTGACACAACCTCAGCTCGGTGGCAGCCCGATGCCGCGGGAGACCTCGACATCGTCGTACCTGCCCTCGAGGACGTCGAGGAACTTGACCGGCCGTTGCAGCGTGGAGGCGATGTAGACGGCGCGGACCGTGGCGAGAGCGTCGATCGCGTCGTGGACAGTGATGCCCGGCTGCTCGCCATCCGCGATCGCGCGGAGGATGTCGTCGTACTGCGCCTTGTGGCCACCGGGCTCGCCGGCGTCGACCGGGGCGTCCTCTTTGTCGCCGTCGACGTTGAACCGCCGGAGCCGGTCATTCTCGACCTCGGCGCCGCCCTGCGTGCCGTGCACCGACACCCGCGTCCGGCCACCAGGAAAGGCCGCGGTCGTCGCGTGCAGGGTGGCGACCGCGCCGGACTCGAAGGTCAGCGTGGCGACCACGGTGTCCTCGACCTCGATCGCGTGATGCGCCGCGCGGATGGCCTGGGCCTGGATGTTCACCGGCCGGCCCATGAACCACAGCAGTAGGTCAACGGTGTGCACGCCCTGGTTCATCAGCGCTCCGCCGCCGTCCTGCGCCCACGTCCCACGCCAGCCTGCCGAGGCGTAGTACTCGTCGCTGCGCCACCAGGCAACCGTCGCGACAGCGGACGTGAGCTGACCGAACCGGCCGCTGCGGATCGCCTGGCTGACCAGCGCGCTGCCCGGGTCGAACCGGTGCTGGCTGATCACCGAGGAGACGATGCCATGGCTCGCGGCGCGGGTTGCGGCCGCGCCGAGCCGGCGAGCCCGCGTGAGATCGACGTCGAGCGGCTTCTCGATGACGACGTGTTTCTTCTCGTTGAGCGCCTGCTCGGCCAGGGCGGCATGGGTGCCGCTCGGGGTGCAGATCGCGACGAGCGAGATGTTCGATCCGCTCAGCGCCGAGGTGAGGTCGTCGTACACCTTGGGCTCGGGCTGACCTGCTTCCTTCAGCCGGGCCGCGAGCGCCGTCGCGGCGGCGGCATCGCCGTCGACGAGTGCGGTGACAGTCGCGTCGGGTCGCGCCGCGATGGTGTCGGCGTGGGTGCGGCCGATGATGCCGCAGCCCACGATCGCGACCTGGTGGTCTGTCGAGTCAGCCATCTCGCTCCTACCTGGCAGAGAATTTCCGGTCACTGGAAAACGCTATCCGACGATGTCAAGACCGTCGCGGCGACGGCGCGTCTCGGCGGAGAGCAAGCGCCGGTACTACGGCAACCACCGTAAAGGCGATCGCCCACCAGAAGGTGTCCGCGTAGGCGACATCCGCCGGATGCGCGGTCAGCTGGCTCTGCAGGATGACCGCAAGGGTCGCCGCGCCAAACGATCCGCCGAGCTGCTGCATGATCCGGGTCGTGCTGCTCCCATGCGGGATCTGCTGCGGCTGAAGGTCGCGGAACGCGCCGACCATCATAGCCAGATTGACCCCGCTCAGCCCTGCTCCCCGTACGACGAGCGCGGCGCCGAGCAGCCAGTACGTCGTACCGGCGAGGGCGAAGGGGATGGTCCCAAGCGCGGTGAGCAGGATGCCGGCGATCACGACCGGCTTCGGGCCGAGTCGGTCGGTGAGACCGCCGGCGGCGCGGGCGAGCAAGCTGCCCAGGCCTTGCGGCATGAGGAGCAGACCTGCCGCGATGACGCCCTCGCCGCGGGCCTGCTGGTAGAAGAGCGGCAGCAGGAGCATCGCGCCGTACAGGGAGAAGCCGGTCAGGAAGAGCAGCGCGGTCGACGCGGCGAAGGAGCGAGTCCGGAAGAGGCTGAGGTCGATGAGCGGCTCGGCGGTGCGGCGCAGGGCGAAGGCGATGAGCAGGAGCAGGCCTGCGGCGATCGGCACGAGGACGGTTGAGTGGCCGAAGCCGCCGCGCTCGCCGACCTGGGTGAGGCCGTAGATGATGCCGGCCAGCGCGGGGGAGACGAGGACCAGGCCGGGTACGTCGAGGGCGGCCGTGGTCGGCTCGGGGTCAGGATCCAGTACGCGTACGGCGAGGATGATCGCCAGGATGCAGATCGGGACGTTGACGTAGAAGATCCAGTGCCAGCTGAAGTGGCCGACCAGCAGTCCACCGATCACGGGCCCGAGGATGGGGCCGATCATCGCGGGCAGGGTGACGACGGCCATCAGCCGGCCGATCCGCTCCCGGCCGGCCGCGCGCATGAGCAGGGTCTGGAGGATCGGGAGCATGAGCCCGCCGCCGATTCCCTGGAGCACGCGGAAGGCGATCAGCGAGCCGATGTTCCAGGCGACGCCGCACAGCATCGAGCCGATGAGAAACAGTGCCAGCGCGATGATCCACATCCGCTTGGCGCCGAACCGGTTGGCCGACCAGCCGGTGAGCGGGATCGCGATCGTGAGGGCGAGCAAGTACGCCGTACTGACCCATTGGACGGTGGACACGGCGGCATGCAGTTCGGCGCCGAGGGTGTGGACGGCGACGTTGACGATGGTGCTGTCGAGCAGCGGGGCGAGCGCGCCGAGGACGAGAACGCCGGCGAGCTTGAGCACGGCGGGGTCGAGTCGGCTGGTTTCGCGGTTTGTGATGGTCATATGGCTCCCTGAGCTTCTAAGAGACGTTGCGTCTCTTATGTCGCCAGAGTAAGCTCAGACTGTGAAGAGACGCAAGGTCTCTTAAGTGCCAAGGAGATCGATGGAGCGAAGGCGAGGTGCCGAGCTCGAGGCCGGCCTGCTCGACGCCGCCTGGGACGAGCTGATGGAGTCCGGTTACTCGGCCCTGACGATGGAGGCGGTCGCGGCGCGGGCGAAGACAGGGAAGCAGGTGCTCTATCGGCGCTGGAAGAACCGCGCCGAGTTGGTGCTCGCGGCCATGCGCCATCGGACCGGGTCGATCACCGACGATGTCCCGGATACCGGCAGCCTGCGGAGCGACGTACTCGCGGTACTGCAGCGGATGGCGGACCGGTTCGAGTCGATCGGCCCGGATGTCATCCATGGACTGCTGGCGGAGGCGCCGGATCTGGATCCGGAGGTGTTCACCCGGATGTCCCCAGTGATGGCGACGATCGTCCGGCGAGCGGCCGCGCGAGGAGAGATCCCGACCGCTGACCTCCCCGCGCGCGTACTCACCGCGCCGGCCAACCTGCTCCGCCACGAAATGCTGCTCACCCGCGGACCGCTCTCCGAGGAGACCCTGACGTCGCTGGTCGACGACGTCTTCCTCCCGCTCGTTACCTGAACGCAGCGACGTTCCGGGCAGCCCAGTCCGCAAACGTGCGCGCCGGACGGCCCAGGACCTGCTCGACGTCGGGACTGACGCGCTGTTCGTCGGCGGAGGGTTCACCGAGTACGCCGAGAGTGGCGTCCACGACTGGCTCTGGCATATAGGTGAGCATGCGGCTGCGTGCTTCGTCCCGGCTGAGTTCCCTGAACTGCACTGGCTCGCCGACTGCCTGTCCGATCACCTCGGCCTGCTGCCGGGGTGAGATCGGCGCCGGCCCGGTCAGTGTGTAGATGACTCCGGCGTGACTGGATTCGCGCAACGTCGCGGCTGCTACCTCGGCGATGTCCTGTGGGTCGATGGCCGGCAGAGCCACGTCGGCGAACGGTGCTTCCAGCACTCGTCGGGTGCGGATCGATTCGGCCCATTGGTAGGCGTTGCTGGCGAAGTTGCCCGGGCGCAGCATCGTCCACTCGAGGCCGGACTCCCTGACGGCGTCCTCCAGGTTCGAGGGGTGTCGCTGCGTGCCGACGCCCTGGGAGGACAGCAGCACCACTCGGGGAACTCCGGCTGCCCGGATGACCCGCAGCGCGTCGCTGAGGTTTCCGGCGGCGAGGAAGTCGGGGGAAGTGAGCAGAAAGACGCCCTTGGCGCCATGCAGTGCGGGCTTGAGGGTTTCTGGTTCGGCGAGGTCTGCCTGCAGGCGTCGTACACCCTCCGGGACCTCGGCGATCCGGCGGGACACTGCCGTCACGTCTTCCCCGGCGGCGGCCAGCGCCTGGACAAGCGGGCGGCCGACATTTCCGGTTGCTCCGGTGACCACGATCATGTTTGCTCCTCGTTCGGTTGATCTGACGAGGACGCTACTTGTCGTGGGATAGTAGGTACCTAGAGGAAAGTACTGGGTGAGAGGCGTCTTTGTGAGCGAGAGCACAGCGATTGAGCCGGTGCAGGCGTGTCCGATCGCGCCGGTGGTGGATCTGGTCTTCAGCCGGTGGACGACGCCGATCCTGTGGACGCTGAACGAGTACGGGCGGCAGCGGTTCGTGGAGCTGGAGCGGCGGATCGGGGTGATCACGCCGAAGGTGCTGACGCAGCGGCTGCGGCAGCTGGAGCGCGACGGACTGATCATGCGGACGTACTACGCGGAGGTGCCGCCGCGGGTCGAGTACGAGATCAGCGAGCTCGGCCGGAGCCTGGCGCCGCTGTTCCACACACTCGCCGACTGGTCACCCAACCTCGCCAAGGTCGAAGAGGCCCGCCACCACTTCGACACCCACGCCCCCGCCCACCGCCGCCCCTAAACCCTCACACGCTGCGGCCCGCCGGCGTCGGCGTACGCCGTCGAGGGACCTTGAGCATCCACCGACCACGAAAGCGCCCCACGAGTGGTCGATGCGTGCCCAAGGTGGTGCCGCCTGGACCCCGGCGTCCGCCCGTCGGTGCGACCTTGGGCATCCACCAACCACGAAAATGCCCCACGAGTGGTCGATGCGTGCTCAAGGTGGTGCAGCCTCGACACGGGCGTCCGCCCGTCGGAGCGACCTTGAGCACCCACCGACCACGAAGGCGCCCCACGGGTGGTTGGCGGGTGCTCAAGGTGCTGTCGCGTCGACCCCGGTGTACGCCGTCGTGCGACCTTGGGCATCCACCGACCATGAGATCGCCCCACGGGTGGTTGGCGGGTGCTCAAGGTGGTGCCGCCTCGACCACGGCGTCCGCCGTCGGAGCGACCATGAAATCGCCTCCGCGAGTGGTCGGTGGGTGCTCAAGGTGGAGAGTGCTCAGGCGACGCGGACCAGCTCGCGGGTGGGGGCGTGGAGCTGGTCGAGGAGGGTGAAGAAGTGGGTGGCGGCGTCGGGGAGGCGGAGGAGGCCGGCCTCGTGGTGCTGCCAGCCGAACAGGAGCTCGCCGTCGATGGTGCGCTCGTCGAACGGTACGGCGTACCGGCCCAGGGTGACGCGGGTCGGGCCGGTCTGCGGGTGGTGGTCGCCGCAGCCGCACTCGGCGGCGATGGTGATCGCGGTCAGCGCGTCGGGGGAGTAGCGGCGCAGCCGGAGCGTGGTGCCGCGGGCGGTGAACCGGGCAATCGTTGCGTCAGGCAACTGAACGAGCAGCTCGACGGGGACCGCGTGCGAGCCGGGCAGCAGCCGGAGGCCGCGGGACGCGAGAAGATCAGCGAAGGCCGGGAGATTCATGTGCGGAAGATCCTGTGAGTGCTGGTGTCGGCGGGCGGGCCTCGGATAGGACAGGGCCTCGTGCGCCGGAGACGGCGCGCGTCAGCGACAACAGCAACAACACAGCAGGATCTGCATGCGGAAGATCATGACAGCTTCGCCCCGCGATGCCAAACACTGTCCGCGATCTGGGACGACTGTCCGTGATGTGTCAACGAGCGGCGAGCATCTAGGCCATCCGCTGGTCCCCTCCTCGACCACAGGCCCAGCCGAGCAGTAGCGCGCTCCGCTGTCCACCTTCGTTACGCCGGATTGGAGCGGGCGGCAGCACACGTCGACCGCCTCACGGGCGCGTGGATCGCGTCGTACTGCCAGCAGTGTGGCTTCCAGGGCGGTCCGCTCGAGATCCATGGGCCGCGAACCTACTGGACCGCGGGTTCAGTCCGCTTTCTTGCCGAACATGATCTCGTCCCAGGACGGGACCGAGGCACGCTTGGCGTTGCGGCGGGCCGGCTTCTTCTTGGGCTCGGCGGGCGCTTCTTCCGCGGCAGCCGGCTCCGTCGCAGAGGCAGGCGCCTCGGCGGCGGGTGGCTCGGAGGCCGGTTGCTGGGCTGGTTCAAGGGCCGGCTCCAGCGGCGGCTGCTCTGGCTCGGCGGGAGCGAGGCGGTCGGCCGGAGCCGGGCGGTCGACTGGAGTCGGGCGAGCAGCGGCCGCCGGACGCTCAGCGGGAGTGCGAGGCTCGGGCGCCTGCCGCACTGGGGCAGGCGTGCGGTCCGGGCTGACTCGGCGCTCGGTGAAGGGGTTCTCGGGGGCGGCGGCGCGTTCCTCCGGCGGCGCGAAGGATGCGGCCTCGGCCGGCGGCTGCGCAGGACGCTCCACCGCACGAACTGCTGGACGCAGCGTCGGCGGTTGCTCGATCGGTACGTCGATCAGCGTCGGCTCTTCGTCCGGGTTCGGCACCGAGTGCACCCGGCGTGGACCACGCTCAGGCTCCTGCGGAGTCTCCCGGGAAACCGGATGGTTTCTGCGAGGCAGGCTGATGGTGTCCTCGAAGCCGGCTTCGTAGCTGTCGGCGCCGTGGTCGGGCGCGATCGTCAGGTCGATGTCGGCGACCGCGCTCAGTCGCCGTTCGCCCGGGACATGCGTGGGCTGGACCGGCGGCGGCATGACCTGGGCCTGCTCACCGACCAGCCACCGGGCTTCGTCGTCGTCCGGTACGGCGTAGCGACCAGGAGCGTCGTACGCGAACATGGCGATCTTCTCGTCCTTCTGCTCCGCCTCGTCGTCGGCCTCGACGAAGTAGGAGACGCGGACCGCCCAGCGACCGTCTTCGCGGCGCCACGCGTCCCAGTCGGCCGACGCGGGGTCGACCTGGCGGGTGCGGAGTCGCTCGGTCACCCACGCGCCGAGGTTGCGGGCCGGGGCGTCGGCGCCACCCCGGCGGCGGACGGACGCGCGCTGGGCGAGGCTGGCAATGTGGTCGCGCTCGGCCAGCACCGGGCCCGCGAACGCCATCACGCGTTCCATCGGCATCTGGGCGACGGCAGCGACCGCTTCGGGACTTTCGCCGGCGCGGATACGAGCCTGGATGTCTCGTGGGCGCAGCGCGCTCTCCATTTGAATCTCCAGCTGGCCGAGTCGGGCACGGTCGCCGCGGAGGGCCGCACGCAACCGGTCGTCGACCGGGATGGCGAACTCCTCACCCGTCTCTGCCAGCGCCAGGATGAGTTGCTTGCCATCCTGGCTCAGACCGACGAGCCTCGCCTCGCGCATTGCCTTGTTCTCCTGTGCGGTTCTCGACAGTCTCTCCCGGGACGTGCTGCCTGACCAAGACCGGCGCGCCGTGCCGCGCGGTCATTGTGGAGGTTACGTCACGAAATCACATCTTGCCTGCTCACCAGGGTCCTTGTGATCACACCAGTCACATTAGTCACAACACGGTGTGACTGCGAACTACAGCTCAGCCACCGAAGGCCGAACGCACCGCAAGAGCACGCTTCAGGTCGTCGAGGTTGTCCCCGACAGCGCGCCGGATCGGCGCCGCAACGGAATCGTCCGCGACCAGGTCCGACGCCCGGCCGACGGTCTGCGGCGAAACGGCGTACCGGGGGAAGGACAGCTTCGCGTTGGTCGACACCACCCAGCCGGAGCGGAGCTTGTCGGTGCCGGCGATCTCGGCGAAGTACCGATCGACGTACGGCGCGGTGACCTCGGCCTGAGCTGGATGCCAGAAGCCCTCGCAGGCGGCGTACAGCTCGTAGTTCGCCACGTCGGCATCCGTCATGATCACCGTCCACGCCCGCTCCTTGGCCTCGGCGGTCGGCAACGCGGCCCGGCAGCGGGTCGCGTGCACGAGGCCCTCGGAGGACGTGTCGCGCTCGAGCTCCGCGTCGATCTCGGCATCGCCGACGACACCGAGCCGGGCCAGCTGCAGCAGGACCAGCCATCGCAGGTCCGCATCCATCGCGAGACCATCCGGCACGCCGTCCCCGTTCAGCCAGCCACGCAGTACGTCGGCCTCGTCGGTGAACCGCACGTACCCGCGGGCAACCGCAAGCTGCAGGCTGCTCCCACCCGGCGCGGTCCGCAGCCGGTCGCTCAAGGCCGAGGCCAGCTGACCGCGATACGGCTCGTAGGGGAGGAAGACACCGAGCAGGTGCGTGATCGACCAGCCGACCATCGTCTGCACCGCGATGTCACTCGTCTCGTGCGGCAGCATCCCGACCAGTACGTCGAATCCGAGCTTCGGGTCGAGCTCCGCGTCGTTGACTGCGTCGCGGATGCTGTTCCACACGACCGCCCGGGTCACGCCGTCCTCGATCTTCGGCAGCACCGACGGCAGCTTGGCCAGGCTGTCGGCATCCAGCCGGATCTTCGCCCAGGTGTCGTCACCCGCGTCCGGGATCACCACGGCGACCGACGGATCCAGCGGTACGTCGACCTCGTCCGCATCCAGTAGTACGTCGACCGTCGTACCGCGGCCGGCTTCGTCGTACCCACCGACGGTCAGCTTGTGGGGCCGGACAGCCGGGTACTCGGCCGGGGCGACACGTCGCAGCTTGATGCCGCCGTCGGTGCGGACCGCGCTGATCGTGTCCACGCCCGGCGTACGGAGCCAGTTGGAGGCCCACGAGTCCAGGTCGACCGCGCCGGCCTCGGTCCACTTCGCGACCAGGTCGGCGAAGGTGGCGTTGCCGAACTCGTTGGAGACGATGTGCGCCCGTACTCCGGCCAGGAAGACGTCGTCACCGAGGTAGGCCGCGAGCTGCTTCAGTACGGCGGCGCCCTTCGCGTAGGAGATGCCGTCGAAGTCCTCCAGCGAGGCCCGCGCGTCCTTCACCGGGTCTGCGGCGACCGGGTGGGTCGACGACCGCTGGTCGGCCTGCAGGCCCCACCACTTCCGGACGTAGGCGAAGTCGATCCAGCTGTCGGTGTAGTCGGTCGCGGTTGTCGCCACCCGGTGCGCCATGTACTCCGCGAACGACTCGTTGAGCCACAGGTCGTTCCACCACTTCATCGTGACCGTGTCGCCGAACCACTGGTGCGCCATCTCGTGGACGACGGTCCTGGCCCGGGTGCTGCGTTCGCTGTCAGTGGCCGCCGAGCGGAACACGAGCGGGTCGCGGAAGGTCACGCAGCCCGGGTTCTCCATCGCGCCGGCGTTGAACTCCGGCACGAACGCCTGGTGGTACTCGCCGAACGGGTACCGATAGCCGAACATCCGGTGGTACTCGTCGAACGACTGCTTGCTGACCGTGAAGATGTCCTCGGCCTCGCGGTCCAGCGCCTCCTTGAGCGACTGCCGCGACACCACGCTCAGCGCGATCCCGTCGTGCTCGTCGGTGAGCTGGTGATACGGCCCGGCCACGACGGTGACGAAGTACGTCGACAGCGGCGGCGTCTCGGCCAGCTCCCACCGGCCCGGCTCGACCTGAGTCGCGGCACCATTACCTAGCACCAGCCACTCCGGCGGCGCGGTCACCTTCATCCGGTACGGCGCCTTGAGGTCGGGCTGGTCGAAGCACGCGAAGATCCGCGGCCCGGCGTCGAGGAACGACATCGCGTAGGTGTAGACGAGTCCGTCGGCGGCGTCGACGGATCGGTGCAGGCCCTCACCGTCGTGGGAGTAAGCCATCGTCGCGACCACGACCAGTTCGTTGTCCGACTGCAGGCCGGCCAGCTCGAGCCGTCCGTCGTTGAGTCCGGCGACGTCGACGGGCGTCCCGTTCAGCGTCACGGAGATCAGTTCGTCCGGTTTCACGTCGAGCCAGGTCGTCGTACTGGACGCGGTGAACCGGATCGTGGTGGTGGATCCGAACGTCCGCTCGCCCTGGGTCAGGTCGAGGTCGACGTCGTAGGACTGGACGGAGAGCGCGGCGGCCCGGGTACGGGCGCCATCGACGGTGAGACTCGGCATGCTGGCAACTCTATGCCGTCATTAGGCTGAGCACATGACGGATATGGAGTACCGGCAGCTGGGTGACTCGGGCCTCACGGTGAGCGTGGTGGGGCTGGGCTGCAACAACTTCGGCCGGCGGCTGGACGCGGGCCGGACGGAGGCGGTGGTGAACGCCGCGGTTGACGCCGGGATCACGCTGTTCGACACCGCGGACATCTATCGCGGTGAGCACGGTTTCAGCGAGGAATTGCTCGGTAAGGCGCTCGGCAGCCGTCGCGACGAGGTGGTGATCGCGACCAAGTTCGGCGGCGACATGCAGGGCGTGAACGGGCCGGACTGGGGTGTCCGCGGCTCCCGCCGGTACATCCGCAAGGCCGTCGAGTCGAGCCTGCAGCGGCTCGGCACCGATTGGATCGACCTCTACCAGCTCCACTTCCCGGACCCGGTCACCCCGATCGAAGAGACGCTGGCCGCGCTCTCCGAATTGGTTGCTGAGGGCAAGGTCCGGTACATCGGCAGCTCCCAGTTCGCCGGCTGGCAGGTGGTCGACGCCGACTGGGTCGCGAAGACCGCCGGCCTGGAGCACTTCATCAGCGCGCAGAACCAGTACTCCCTGCTCGAGCGCGACGTAGAGGACGAACTGGTCCCGGCCTGTGAGCACCTCGGCATCGGCATCCTGCCGTTCTTCCCACTCGCCTCCGGCCTGCTGACCGGCAAGTACAAGCGTGGCGAGGCAGCGCCCGAGGGTTCCCGGCTGGCGACCCAGCCCGAGCGGCTGGCGCGGGCGGACTTCGACAAGATCGAGGCGCTCGAGACCTTCGCGGCCGAGCGGGACCTGACCATGATCGACGTCGCCATCGGCGGTCTGGCCGCGCAACCCGCGGTCGCGTCGGTCATCGCCGGCGCGACGAAGCCCGAGCAGATCGCGCAAAACGTCGCGGCCGGCCTCTGGGACCCAAGCCCTTCCGACCTGGCCACCCTGGACGAGCTCACGTGACACTCATCCTCCTGCCACCCTCGGAAGGCAAGACCGGACGGTCCCGCGGTCGCGCCGTTGACCACTCGTCCCTGTCGTTCCCGGAGCTCACTCCGGTCCGCGAGCAGGTGCTCGAGACGTTGGCGAAGGTGTCCGCCTCCTCCGACGCGTACGACGTACTGAACGTGGGCGCTTCGCTGCAAGGTGATGTCGACCGCAACACCCGGTGGCGGACCGAGCCGGCCGTGCCGGTGTCGGAGCTGTACTCCGGGGTCCTGTACGACGCCCTCGGCTACTCCACGTTGTCCGCCGGCAGCAAGCGCCGGGCCGGGAACCGCCTGCTCGTCATCTCCGCCGCCTGGGGCGCGTTGCGAATGGCCGACCGCGTACCGCCGTACCGGCTCTCGATGGGTACGACGCTGCCCGGGCTCGGGCCGCTGGCGTCGGTGTGGCGGGACCCGCTGACCCCCGTACTGTCGGCGGCCGAGGGTGTGATCGTTGACTGCCGGTCATCCACCTATGTCGCCGCCTGGCGCCCCACCGGCGACCAGGCCGCGAAGTGGGTGTCGGTGAACGTCGTCCGCGAACGCGACGGCGTACGCTCCGTCGTCTCCCACAACGCCAAGCACACCCGCGGCCTCGTAGCCCGCCACCTCCTCGAATCCGGCAAAGACCCCGGCACCCCGAATTCTCTGCACAAGCTGATCTCCGACCGCTGGAACGCCGAACTCGACCGCACCAGCACCGGCTGGACCCTCACCGTGGTGGAACGCGACTAGCTGGCCTTCCAGCGGGGTCGCGTCGTTGGGTTGCGACGACTTGTGCGGCGCTCAGGGCTGGCGTGAGTTCGCTGCCGGGGCGCGGCCCGGGCTGGTGCGAGGTGGATGCGGGGGTAACAGGGGCTCCGGCCGGATGGTGAGGTGGATGCATTGCGCGGCCGTGTTACGGCGGGGGTTGATGTGGGGGCGCGGCTCCGGGAAGTTCGGGGTGGATGTGGGGGCGCGGCTCCGGGCTGCTCGAGTGTGCTAGTCCGGCTGGTGGGAGTCAAGAGCGCCTCCTTCGTCGGCGTCCCTGCGGGAGCGAGCAAGCTCGCCTCTTGACTCCCACCACCCGGACCAGGGAAGGAGGCAGCTATCCCGGAGCAGCTCACCGGAGTGGTCACGTGCCGGGGTGGATCCGGTGCCGAAACCAAGGGGGGATGGTTGCGGGCCGGACGGGGTTCGGGGGGTTGAGGTGGTTGCCCGGGCGGTTTCGGCTCTTGAGGTGATTGGCGGGCTGGTGTTGGGCTGCCGGGCCTGGTTTTGGGTGACTGGCCCGGCTCGATAGCGGGTTATGTGATGGCTGGCCGGTTGTTTGACGCTAGCGGTGAAACAACCCGCTATCCGGGCTCGGTGAATGGGTGGGTTGCCCGGAGTGTGGCCGGTTTCGTCCGGATGGTGGGATTCCCGGGCCGGATCCGGGTGGCTCGGCTGGGGTGGGGACAGGAAGTGGGGGCCTGGGACCTGCAACAACGTGTTCCAGGTCCCGGTTTGGTGTCTCAGGTTGCGGCCGCTGCCGGTGATCTGCCCGGATACCGGACCACCCGTTGCCTGAGGCAACCGGACCTCTCGCCGAGGCCGCGTGCTGGTCCTGGCCGCGTGCCGGAACCCGGTCCTCGGCTCGGTGGCGCTGCGAAACCCCGGCTGTCGCGGTGACCCGGCCGCAATGGAGCGGGGTGGCATCCCGCTCATCAGCCGGTTAGCCGAAGTCGGACTTTCGGATTACGGCGTGGACGCCGGTGGTGCGGTCGACTACCTGGGAGACCATGAAGTCGGTGGCGGCGGATAGGTAGGCGTACGCCGTGGCGCGGTCTAGGCCCTGGTCGGTTTCGAGGAAGTCGAGGGCGTTGACTACGGCTCGGCGCATGGCGATGTTGAGGTCGTTGCCTTGGCCGTTCTGGCTGCCGTCGGGGTCGGAGAGGCCGATCGGGACCCATGCCTCGGAGGTCTCGGCGAACGGGTAGCCGAACGCGACCGACGGGGCGTCGCCCGAGCCCTTCTTGCAGACGGTGAGGCGGAAGGTCGCGCGCAGCGATCCCTCCAGGGCGGTCAGTGCTACCTCGCCGTTGCCCATCGCGAAGTGCGGGTCGCCGACGTGGAACAGCGCTCCGTCGGCGAACACCGGTAGATAGAAGGTGGACCGGACACCCAGCAGGTTGATGTCGATGTTGCCGCCGCCGAGGGTCGGCGGGATCGAGTTCAGCTCCGGCGCCGTCAGCGCCGCCGAGCTCGCGAACGCGACCCCCATCAGCCCCATGAACGGGTCGAGCGGGAACGTCACCCTGCCATCGGACATCACGCCACGCCCGCCGCGGATCGGGGTGAACACGGAGACGTTGCCGTACTTCGTCGGATCGCCGGTCGCCCGGCCGTCCGTCGCAGGAGGCGGCATGATCTCCTCGAGCGTGATCCCGGCCGGGACAGCGCCGCCGGCGAGCCGGGGGAGTGCGCCCTTGCCGTGCCGGCTCGACACCACGCCGTACGGCACGCGCGGGAGCATCGACAGCATCTCGACCTTGAGGACGTCGCCCGGCTTCGCTTCACCGACGAAGATCGGGCCGGTGACGACGTGCGGCCCGTCGACGTCGAAGTTCCGCGTGGTCCGGTCGTAGTCGCGGGCGATCGCGGCGGCGTCGGCCAGCACCGACGATTTCCCGACGCCGTGCTTGGCGAAGTACTCGACCGGGTCGCGGCCCTGGTCCTCCAGGATGCCCTCGTGCGAGACGGTGTCGACGGTGACGGTGTCTCCCGAGCGCACCCGCAGGACTGGCTCACTGTCCAGCGACGGCACATATCCCCAGCGCACCTGGTCCGGCGTCGACTTCAGATAGTGCTTGCCGTGAATCGGTCCCTTGCCCGGTTGGAGGATCTCTCGAGGTACGGCGGCCTGCGCCGGTCCCGACGTACTCGCGGAAACGGCAACTCCGCCGACGGCGGCGGTCGCACGAAGGAAGTCGCGGCGGCCGAGGCCGGAGCGCAGGAGGGAGGCGGCGTACTCACCAATCGTTGCCATCGGCATCTCCTCACAGGCCAACTGGATCGTGTCGCCTGTATACCGGCCGGTCGTTTCGCCGCCGTGAAGAGCTGTGAACAGCGGATGTCGGCGCCGAATTCTTGACACCGTGGAGAGGGCGGCGGACAGTCCGAAGAAGGCTGGATTCGGTCTTCTTGCCGTGGGTGACGGCGGGACTGCAAGGGGGAATCATCATGCGAATCAACCGTGTCGGCGCTGACATCAGCGTGCTGAGTGACCAACTGCCGGTGCCGGGTATCGGCTTCCTGCCCGTGAACGCGTTCGTACTGCTTGGAGCCGAGCCGTTGGTGGTCGACACCGGGTTGAGCCTGCCGGACCGGGGCTTCATGGATGCACTCGGCACGGTGGTCGACCCAAAGGATGTCCGGTGGATCTGGCTGACCCACCCGGACCGCGACCACACCGGCTCGCTGTTCGATCTACTGGAGGCGGCACCGCAGGCGCGCCTGATCACGACCTTCATCGGCGCCGGGATCATGTCGACCGAGCGGCCACTGCCGATGGACCGGCTCTATCTGCTGAATCCCGGCGAGACGCTCGCGCTGGGCGACCGGACGCTGACTGCCTTCCGGCCGCCGTTGTACGACAGCCCAGCGACAGTCGGGTTCTACGACGACCGGTCGCGGGCGTGCTTCAGCTCCGACTGTTTCGGCGCACCGATGCCGACGGCGGAACTGGCCGATTGCGGCGACGCCAGCGACGCTCCGCGGGACGCGCTGCGCGGCGGCCAGCTGCTGTGGGCAACTCTCGACAGCCCGTGGGTGCACAACGTCGACCAGGAAGCGTTCCGGCGTACCGTGCAGCCGCTCAGGGAGATGGATCCGGAGGTCATTCTCAGCACCCATTTGCCTCCGGCACCAGGACACACGACGCAGTTCCTGGATCTGCTGGAGACGGCGCCGCAGGCGGATCCGTTCGTCGGACCGAATCAGCGTGCCCTGGAGGAGATGCTCGCGAGCTTCGAGCCGGCCGGAGCGGCACCCATGCCGAGCTGATCCGCAGGCCGTTCACGCGGGTTTCATCAGTGAGTAGTTTCTTACAGTGCGTGATCGGGGAAGGCTGAGGGCAGCACGTCAGGGGGGACCCGCCCGACCCTTCGGAGGCCTGACCGATGCGACGTATCACCACTCTCGCGATGACTGCTGTCGCCGCCACGACAGCCTGGATTCTCGGCACCGGACCGGCGCTCGCCTACCCACCGACTCCACCGTCGGCCAGTACGGCGGCCGCCCAGCTCGCGAGCCTCACGGTCAAGACCGAGGGCTCGACCACCGGCTACAGCCGGGACCTGTTCCCACACTGGATCACGCAGTCCGGCACCTGCGACACCCGCGACCAGGTGCTGAAGCGGGACGGCACCGGCGTAACAGTCGACAGCCAGTGCGAGCCGACCGCTGGCCGGTGGTACAGCGTGTACGACGCAACGTGGGTCAACGACGACTCGTCGGTCGACATCGACCACATCGTCCCGCTGGCCGAGGCGTGGGAGTCCGGTGCCAACACCTGGAGCACGTCGCGCCGGCAGCAGTTCGCCAACGACCTGAGCATCTCGCAGCTGATCGCGGTGTCGGCGTCGAGCAACCGGTCGAAGGGTGACAAGGACCCGTCGGCGTGGAAGCCGACGAACACCTCGGTCCACTGCATCTACGCGCGCGAGTGGATCTGGGTGAAGTACACCTACGGCCTGTCGCTGCAGTCGGCGGAGAAGACGGCCCTGCAGCAGATGCTCGGCACCTGCTGATCTAGTCGTCCAGAAGCCGGCGGCGCTGGGCGTGGATGCCGGCCTGGAAACGGGTCCGCGCGCCCAGCGTCTCCATCAGCTCCGCCACCCGGCGTCCGACCGTACGACTGCTGAGCGCGAGCTGCCGCGCGATCGCGTCGTCCTTGAACCCGGCCGCAAGCAGCGTCATCAGCCGCGCATCGAGCGGATCCGCCTTCGCGGAAGGCACGACCGGCACCGCCTGATCCCAGAGCAGCGTGAACATCTCGATCAACGCGTCAAGCAACGCACACGGATGTACGACGAGCGCACTGTCGACCAACTGGTCCACCGACAGCGGCAACAGTGCGGCCTTGCGATCGAAGACGGCCAACTTCATCGGCACCTGCGGATGCACCCGTGAGGTCTCACCGGCATCGGCCGCGCTGTACGCCTCGTCCACACCACCCGGCACATCGAGCGAGTCGGGCGAATAGATGCCCCGGACAACCACTCCCTCGTTGAGCAGTCCACGGACGCGGGTGTCCGACTCGTCGACCTGCGACGCGTACGGCGGCCGGTCGAGCACCAGCAGCTGTTCCCGCGTCCCGTTGAGCAGCTGCGCGAACCGTGCCGCGATCGCATCCTGACCGACGATCACCTCGACCAGGTTCTCCGGCCGATGCTGCTCCTGCGCCCGAAGCTCCGACAACAGCACCCGGGCTTCCGCGCGTACCCGGTCGAGCTCAGCACGTCGTACGGCGACCAGCGCGTCGACCGCGACGTCGGGACGAGTCGGCAGCAACCGCGGCGGGTGGTCCGAGGTGGTGGTCAGCAGGCCGAGATTCTCGAGCCGCCCGACCGTCGCGGCGACCTCGCGCTCGTCGCGGTCGAGGTGCTTGGCGAACTCGGCGAGGTCGCAGCCCGGCGCTGACAGCAGCGCCCGATACGCCTGTTCGTCCGCCGGCTCCACGCCCAGCGACTCCAGCATCCACCCTCCCGTAGCCCGGATCCTGAACAGGCTATCTCGTCCCTTGAGCCACGCACGGGATTGGCGACTTCGCGCCATGTCCGGGATACGTCATCCGGACCGTGAGTGCGGACTGCCCCGGAATGGGGTACGACTACCTCTGCAGGGCGCGCGCGGACCGGACAGGGGACGCCCGGTCAAGCCTCAACGCGCGCGCCCGCCCCTCGCTGTCCCTTGATCCGCAGGTAGCTGCGCCAGATCAGCCGCTGCAACAACAGCGTCACCACGCCGGCCGCAGTCATCCCGGCCAGGTTGATGCCGAGCTGCGCGGCCGAGCCGCCGATCTGATGCGGCGCCCACAGCGCGACCGACAACGCCAGATCCCCGGCTGCCGGCACTGTCGTCACGGAGATGAACACTCCGACCAGCGCGTTCGCCCGCCCAGCGGTCTGCGACAACACACCCGCGCATCCAGCCAGTACGGCGACCACCGCCGACCACTTGTCCGGACGCCAGATGAACCCGGTCAGCGGCCGGGCCGCGGTCACATCCCCGACGTCGATCCAGCCCACCGCCCGGGCGAGGAGCGCGGCGAGCGCAGTGAGCACGATCGCCAGCAAGAATCCCCAGACGAGCAACACTGCCGATCGCCAGGTCAAGCCGCGATTCCGCAGCGCGATGCCGACGGCCAGCGCGGCGACCACGCCGAACTCGGGACCGACGACCATCGCGCCGACGACCAGGATCGAGGAATCGGTGATCACGGCAACGGACGCGATCATCGTGGCCAGGGTGAGGAACGCGTAGTACACCCACGAGCCGCTGGCCTCGTTGTAGGCCTGGTCGACGACCGCGTCCCAGATCACCGCGTCGTCGGGTGCGCCGGGTGCGGCCCGCTCTGTCTCCCGGGCGTTCCGCGAAGGCGAAGCATCGACGTCGGCGAGTGCCACCGACCCTTCGTCGTACAGTCCCTGAGCCTTAAGGAAACCGAGGATTTCCGAAGTGGCCTCGCGGGTGACGTCGCACTCGATCATGTCGCCCACGGGTCGATGGGCGACGCCGGGGAACTGGACGATGCTGGTCACCCGCGGGTCGGCGACAAGCGTGTTCAGGACGCGCTCGCTGCGATCCGATGGGACGATGAGCCGAAGGTGCATCACGGGCCATATCGTCGCAGGCCGCCGGTCACGCCGACTCTGGGGAGGCAGGATGACAGTTGTAGAAACCGACCGACCTGAACTGAAGCGGGTGATGGGCCCAGGATTGTTGCTGCTGTTCGTGGTCGGCGACATCCTCGGCACCGGCGTCTACGCACTGACCGGCAAGGTCGCCGGTGAGGTCGGTGGCGCGGTCTGGCTGCCGTTCCTGTGTGCCTTCATCGTGGCGCTGCTGACCGCGACCAGCTATCTGGAGCTGGTGACGAAGTACCCGAAGGCCGGCGGCGCGGCGGTCTACACGCACAAGGCGTTCGGGATCCACTTCCTCACCTTCCTGCTCACCTTCGCGGTGATGTGCTCCGGCCTCACCTCGGCGTCGAGCGCGTCGAAGGCATTCGCGGCGAACTTCTTCTCCGCCGCCGACATCGACCCCGAGCGCGGGTCGCTGCTGATGATCACGTCGCTGTCGTTCATGGCGCTGATCGCGCTGGTGAACCTGCGCGGCGTCGGCGAGAGCGTGAAGGCCAACGTCGTCCTGACGGGTGTCGAGCTGACCGGTCTGCTGATCGTGATCGCGATCGGTGTCTGGGCGATCGGCAGCGGTGACGGTGACACCTCCAGGCTGACCGACTTCAACACCCCATCGGGAGAAACCGCCTTCGGCTCCGTCACCGCGGCGACCGCACTGGCGTTCTTCGCGATGGTCGGCTTCGAGGACTCGGTCAACATGGCCGAGGAGACCAAGAACCCGGTCAAGATCTTCCCGAAGATCATGCTGACGGGCCTGTGCATCACCGGTCTCATCTACGTGCTGGTCGCGATCTCGGCGGTCACCTTGGTGTCGCCCGAGGACCTGAACAAGGGATCAACCCCGCTGCTGAAGGTGGTCGAGGCCGGGGCCCCGGGCTTCCCGCTCGAGGTCTTCGCCTGGATCACCATGTTCGCGGTCGCCAATTCGGCGCTGATCAACATGCTGATGGCGAGCCGGCTGCTGTACGGCATGTCGCACGAGCAGGTCCTGCCCGGTCCGCTCGGCCGCGTGCTGCCGAAGCGCCGTACGCCGTACATCGCGATCCTGTTCACGACGCTGCTGGCGTTCTTCCTGATCGGGTACGCCGATCTGGCCGCGCTCGGTGGTACGACGGCGTTCCTGCTGCTGTGTGTGTTCGCGATCGTGAATGTCGCCGTACTGGTGCTGCGCCGGGATCGGGTCGAGCACAAGCACTTCCACGCGCCGACCGCGCTGCCGGTGCTGGGTGCCGTGCTCTGCGTCTACCTGGCCAGCCCGCTGTCCGGGCGGGCATCGGCGGACTACAAGATCGCGGGCTGGCTGATGCTGATCGGTGTCGGTCTGTGGGCGATCACCTGGCTGCTGAACAAGTACGTGTTCAAGCGGCACGCCGAGTTCGACCCGAGCCATATCGACCCGAGCGGTCCGGTGAACTGACCGGCAGCAGGGCGGCAAGCACAACCGTGCCGAGGGCAACGAGCCCGAGGGCGACCGCGATCCAGCCGAGCGCCGCGTAGCCAGTGCCAGCGTCGATGGCGAGGCCACCGAGCCACGGACCGACGGTGATACCGACGTTGAACGCGGAGAAGTTGGTCGCGGTCGCCAGGGTCGGCGCGTCGCCGGCGAGGCTGAAGACGCGCGCGTTCAAGGCCGGGTTGGTCGCGAACCCGAAACCGCCGAGCAGGACGATCACCGCGATCGCGACGATGGGAACGGTCGCGGTGAGAGCCAGTACGGCGGACAGCACGCACAGTCCCGCGATTCCGGTGAACAGCGTGTGGAACGGCAGCGCGTCCGCGATCCGCCCGCCGATTGTGATCCCGATGAATGAACCGAGGCCGTAGAGCGCGAGTACGCCAGGCACCGCACTAGGTGGCAGCCCAGTCGTCTGGATCAGCAGGGGAGCGAGATAGCTGAAGACCACGAGGATGGTCGCGGTGACCAGCGCGGTGGTGCCGAAGGCGAGCCAGAGCCGGGAGTTGGCGAGCACCTTCAGCTCGTCGGTGAGCCGAGGCGCGCGCTCGGGTCGACTGCCGGGGATCGTGGCCACGACGCCGGCTGCCGCGAGTACGCACAGACCTGCGACCGTCCAGAAGGCGGCGCGCCAGCCGAGGTGCTGGCCCAGGACTGTGCCCGCTGGAAGACCGATGATCGTGGCGACCGTGAGACCGCCGGTGACGACGCTCATCGCGCGGGCTCGGCTGTCCGCCGGGACCACGTCGACGACCGTTACCGCGGCAACGGACCAGAATCCGGCGTACACGAAGGCGCCGATGATGCGGGTGGCCAGCAGGACCTCGTAGTTCGGGGTGAGGGCTCCGGCGACGTGTGCGAGCGCGAACACGCCGAGAAAGAGCAACAGCGCCGTACGGCGTGACCAGTTGAGCGTGAGCACCGCCAGCACCGGGGCGCCGAGCAGCATGCCGGCGGCGAACGCGGAGATGAGCAGTCCGGCCGCCGGAATCGAGACGTCCAGACTCTTTGACAGCTCAGGCAGTAGTCCGGCGAGCATCAGCTCGGACGTACCTTGAGCGAAGATGCTCAACCCCAGGACGTAGACAGCAACCGGCATCGCGTTCCCCCACCTCATCGACAGCCACCGGGAGTATTGCAGAGGTGACTATTCGCTGTCGCCGCGCCAGATCGCAGGCTGAGACTTGGGTGGATACGGCATCGTGGATGCATGAGCTCTCAGACACCCGCGAAGCGGACTGGTCGGACGGTTGACACCGCCCGGATCGGTAGTGGGCTGAAGCTGCTCGCCGTGCTCGTGGGGCTGATGTGGCTGAGCGAGATCGTCGACACGGCGATGCACGGTGCGCTCGACCAGTACGGCATCATCGCCCGCGACCCCGAAGGGCTGGTCGGCATCGTCACGGCGCCGTTCCTGCACCTCGGCTTCGGGCATCTGATCTCCAACACGCTGCCGCTGGTCACTCTGGGCGCACTGATCGCCATCAGCGGCGCGGTCCGCCTGTTCGCGGTCACCGCACTCGTCACCACGGTCGGCGGCCTCGGCACCTGGCTGATCTCGCCGCCGAATACCATCACGATCGGCGCGAGCGGCCTGGTCTTCGGGTACGCCGCCTATCTGATTGCGCGCGGCATCTTCAATCGCCGCCTCGGCCAGGTGCTGGTCGGCGTACTCGTGGTCCTGGTGTGGGGGAGTGCGCTGCTCGGCGGCTTGCTACCCCAGGACGGCATCTCCTGGCAAGGCCATCTGTTCGGCGCGATCGCCGGCGTTCTCGCCGCCTGGGTGCTGGCGGACGATCGACCGAAGGTCAAAGTCAAGTAAGCGTCGCGGGGTCGGTGTTGCTGCCGCACACCACCACGACGACCCGCTCACCGCCGACCGGCCGGTAGACGCCTGACTTGAGCGCGGCGTACGCGACGGCCGCGCCGTGTTCGACGGCCAGGTGGTGGTCGATCCACAGTTCCTTGCGAGCGGCAACAATCGCGTCCTCGCCGACCAGCAGCGACCGCACGCCGTACTCGCGGGCAGCCGCGAACGCCAGGTCTCCGATGCGCCGGGCGCCGAGCGAGTCGGCTGCGACTCCGCCGACCGGGCCGTCAACGGGTTCGCCGGCCGCCAGCGCCCGATGGAGCGTCGGCGCCAGTTCGGGCTCGACGCCGATCACCTGCGCGTTGTCGCCCATCGCCGTAGCGATGCCGGCGATCAGGCCACCGCCGCCGACGGCGACCAGCACGGTGTCGAACATGCCGGCCTGCTCGAGCAGTTCCAGCCCAATGGTGCCCTGCCCGGCGACGACCTCCGGCTGGTCGTACGCGTGCAGCAACAGCGCGCCTGATTGCTCTTGCGCCTGGACCGCGGCCTGATAGGCCTCGGCGTACTCGGACCCGATCTGGATGACCTCGGCTTCGAGAGTGCGCAACTTCGCGACCTTCGGGGCGGGAGCGGTCTCCGGCACGAAGATCCGGGCCGGGACGCCGAGTTCCCGCGCCGCGTAGGCAGCCGCGAGTCCGGCGTTGCCGCCCGAGGCCGCGACGACGCCCTGGCCGGTGAGCTCGCCGTGTTCCTTCGCCGTCAGCAACCGGTTGAACGCTCCGCGCGGTTTGAACGACCCGGTGTGCTGGAGGTGTTCCAGCTTGAACGTCAGTCCCGGCCGTACCTCGATCACCGGCGTCCGTCGTACCCGGCCGGCGATCCGTTCCGCGGCGGCGCGGACGTCCTGCGCACTTACCGTCATGCCTCAACCCTGCCACGATGAGATCGGGAGGTTTGCCAATGGGTGCGTACGACGAGAGCTACCGCAGGAGTCTCGCGGATCCGGAAGGGTTCTGGCTGGAGGCGGCGTCGGCGATCTCGTGGACGCGGCCGCCGGCCCGGGCACTCGACGACTCGAACGAGCCGCTCTACCGGTGGTTCCCGGACGCCGAACTGAACACGTCGTACAACGCTCTCGATCGTCACGTCGAGGCGGGCAACGGTGACCGGACGGCGCTGATCTACGAGTCACCGGTGACGGGCAGCGGCCGGAGCTTCACCTACTCACAACTGCGGGACGAGGTCGCGCTCTTCGCCGGCGGGCTCGCGTCGCTCGGCGTCGGCAAGGGCGACCGGGTCGTCGTCTACATGCCGATGGTGCCCGAGGCCGTCATCACGATGCTTGCGTGTGCGCGGCTCGGCGCGATTCACTCGGTCGTGTTCGGCGGGTTCGCGCCGAAGGAGCTCGCCGCCCGGATCGACGACGCCAGGCCAAAGGTGATCGTCGCCGCGTCGTGCGGGATCGAGCCGACGCGCGTGGTCGAGTACAAGCCGATCATCGACGCCGCGCTCGAACTCACCGAACACCAGCCTGCGCACACGATCGTCCTGCAGCGTCCGGCGGCGCTCGCGAAGCTCGGCGACACCGACCTCGACTGGACCGCTGTCACCGCGGGCGCCCAGCCTGCCGACCCGGTCCCGGTGGCGGCGACCGATCCGCTCTACATCCTGTACACGTCCGGTACGACGGGTAAGCCGAAGGGCGTCGTCCGCGATAACGGCGGTCACGCGGTCGCGCTGTCGTGGTCGATGCGAGCCGTCTACGACATCGGGCCCGGTGACGTGTGGTGGACCGCCTCCGACGTCGGCTGGGTCGTCGGCCACTCCTACATCGTCTATGCACCGCTGCTGGTCGGCGCTACGTCCGTACTTTACGAAGGAAAGCCGATCGGTACGCCGGACGCCGGGGCGTTCTGGCGGGTCATCTCCGAGCACGGCGCGAAGGCATTGTTCACGGCTCCGACCGCGTTGCGCGCGATCAAGAAGGTCGACCCTGAAGCTCGTCTGCTGTCGCAATACGAGCTGAAGGACTTCACCACGCTTTTCCTCGCCGGTGAGCGGCTCGACCCGGAGACCTATCACTGGGCGCACGGCCATCTCGGCGTACCGGTTGTGGATCACTGGTGGCAGACCGAGACCGGCTGGCCGATCGCCGCCAACCCGCGCGGGCTCGAGCCGCTACCGGTCAAGCCGGGCTCGGCGACCGTCCCGCTGCCTGGCTGGGACGTGCAGATCCTGCACGCTGACGGCACTCAGCAGGCCGCGGGGGAGGAGGGCGCGATCGCGATCAAGCTGCCGCTGCCACCCGGCGCGCTGCCGACGCTGTGGGGCGACGACGAGCGCTACATCGACAACTACCTCAGCCGGTACGACGGCTACTACCTCACCGGCGACTCCGGATACCTCGACGAGGACGGCTACATCTTCGTCATGGGCCGCACCGACGACGTCATCAACGTGGCCGGTCACCGGCTGTCGACCGGCAGCATGGAAGCGGTGCTCGCCGCACATCCAGCCGTCGCCGAGTGTGCGGTGATCGGAGTCCACGACGAGCTGAAGGGCCAGCTGCCCCGCGGCCTCGTCGTACTCAAGGCAGGTGCGGACATCGCCGAGGATGTGCTCCGGGACGAGCTGGTGGCCGCCGTACGACGCGATATCGGGCCGGTGGCGGCGTTCCGCGACGTGTCGGTGGTCGAGGCGCTGCCGAAGACGCGGTCGGGCAAGATCCTGCGCAAGACCATGCGTGGCATCGCCGATGGCCGCGACGAGCCGGTCCCGTCCACCATCGAGGATCCCGCCGTACTGGACGCTCTTCGCCCGATCTTGCGTCAGTCCGATTGAGCGAGGAAGTCGAGCACCAATCGGCTGGCAACGGTGTGGAATTCGTGGAAGTACGCGTGTCGAGCGCCCTGGATGAGCTCGGCCCGCGCGCCGGGGATCCGGTCGGCGAGCAGTGGCGCGTTGGCGGCCGGGCTGAACACGTCGTCCGTCCCGTGCAGGATCAGCGTCGGCGCCTTGATGCTCGGCAGCTCCGCCCACGAGTCGTGCCTGTTGCTCGCCACCAGGTGCCGATTCCTGGCGTACGGCGGCATGTCCGGATCGCCGAGCACCGGATGCCGACCCGGATTCGCCTTCAGCCATCCCGGTGTGTACATGAGGTCCAGCAGCACCCGGACCGCTCGGGTGGGATCGGCCAGCAGCCGGCGGATTTCCTGACTCCGCTCGAAGCCGTGCGCCGCGCCCGGCGACGTACAACCGAGCACGAGCGCGTTCACCCGCTCCGGGTAGTTGATCGCGACCCACTGCGCGACGCGGCCGCCCATCGAAGTGCCGTAGACGTGCGCAGTGGGCAGGCCCAGGTCGTCGAGCACTGCGATGACGTCGTCGGCGAAGCCCTTCGTGCTGTAAACCTCATCCGGCTTGTCACTGTCGCCGGTGCCGCGCCAGTCGAGTGTGATCGTCCGGTACGACGTCTCGAAGTCGGCGCGGACGGGGTCCCACCAGGTGTGGTTGTTGGACTGCCCGGCCAGCAGGACGAGCGGTTGCCCTTCGCCTTGGACCTGGCAGGCGATTAGGCAACCATCGGCAGTTGTTGCGTGCGGCACGGTGAGCAGTCTGCCTGATTGGGCCGCGGGTTAGGCTCGGGGCATGCGAGTGGTGATTGCGGGTGGACACGGGCAGATCGCGCTGCGGCTCACCAAGCTGCTGGCCGGCGACGGGCACGAGGTGGTCGGGCTCGTACGGAACGCGGACCACTCCGGTGACCTCGCGGCTGTCGGCGGACAGGCCGCCGTACTGGATCTGGAGGCGGTCGACGCTGGGGCGGTGGCCGACGTACTGGCCGGTGCTGATGTGGCGATTTTCGCGGCTGGTGCCGGGCCGGGCAGCGGGAAGGCGCGGAAGGACACGGTCGACCGGGGAGCGGCCGCGCTGTTCGCGGACGCGGCCGAGCAGGCCGGCGTACGGCGGCACATCCAGGTCGGCTCGATGGGCGCCGACCGGGCCGACTCGCTCACCGACGACGAGGTGTTCACGGTCTACCTGAAGGCGAAATGGGCAGCCGAGGAGGACCTGCGCGGACGCGACCTGGACTGGACCGTCCTGCGGCCCGGCTCGCTCACCAACGACCCAGGCACCGGCACTGTCCGGCTGGAAGACAAGACCGGTAACGGCAGCATCAGCCGCGACGACGTGGCCGCGGTGCTGGCCGGCCTCTGCGACACCCCGGCCTCGATCGGCCGGACCCTGGAGCTGATCGGCGGAGACACCCCGCTGAGCCAGGCTCTGAAGAACCTCTAACGTTGCCACTGGCAACAGAATGTGACGGATATGGGCGACACTCTCCGGCAGGTGCACTTCGAGCGCATCGCCAACAGCAGCTACCGGGTCCACAACGCGCGCGGTGGCAGCATCACCGTCGGCTCCGGCGGCGACGCGACCGACTTCACCCCGGTCGAACTGCTCCTGGCCGCGATCGGCACCTGCTCGGCGATCGACGTCGACGTGGTGGTCAGCCGCCGCGCCGAGCCGACCGAGTTCAGCGCGGTGGTCCGCGGTGACAAGGTCCGCGACTCCGAGCAGGGCAACCGGATGGAGAACCTGGCGGTCGAGTTCACCATCCGATTCCCCGAAGGCGAGGACGGTGACAAGGCCCGGGAGGCACTGCCGCGCTCGGTGAAGCTGTCCCACGACCGGCTGTGCACAGTCAGCCGGACGGTCGAGATCGGCACCCCGGTGACCACTACGGTCGACGAGACGGCCTGAGGAACTCGCTCACCGGTCGAAGCCGGGTGCTGAGAAGCTTCTGGGTGCGTTCGCCGTCGAGGCGGATCTCCGACGGCGAGCCCGGCGACTCGGCGAGCGCGTCAGCGTCGAGGCCGTCCCGGATGGCGATCAGCCGGCCCAGCTCGAGGCGGTTGGCCGCCTCGGGGCCGGCCACGTGGGCGGTGCCGCTGAAGTCGGACGTGAGGAGCTCGAGCAGAGCCGTCGCGAGGTCGGTGACGTGGACCGGGCAGCGGACGTTCGCGGTGAACAAGGAGCCCGGCTGACCGGCTGCCAGCGCGTGGACGAACCGCTCGTGTGACGACCTGCCGTCGTACCCGACGATGAGCGACGTACGGGCGATGACGGCGGACGGGTCGATCGCCCGGATCGCCGTCTCGGCCGCCGCCTTCGCAGCGCCGTACGGCGTCACCGGGCAGGGCGGCTCGTGTTCGTCGTACGGCGCCGGGCGGCCGCCGAAGACGACATCGCTCGAGACGAATACCAACCGCGCGCCACGGGCAGCAGCAACGATGTTCGCCGGCCCGTCGGCTGTGGTCGCCCAGTCCGATTGCCTGAAAGCCGCGTGGATGATTCCGTCCGGCCGTACCATTCGCAGGACCTCGTCGACCTCGTCCCGCCGCCGGACATCCATCCGCACCCCGCCCGGCACTGGCTCTGTGTGATAGGTCGGCACCACCTCGTGCTCGGCCAGCCGCAGCACCTCACTCCCCAGCAACCCGGCGGCCCCAGTGACGAGCAACCTCACGAAGGCATCCTAAGCTCTCCGCCTTCACCGCAGCCGATGCCGTCTGAGGTGCCAGCCGCTTGTTCTGGTGCTGCGGCGGACGTCGGCGACAGTGCGGATCTTGCGGGGCGTCATCCACGACTGGGATGGCTTGTGGAGCATCCAGTTGTCGCCGATGGTGATGGCTGCGTGCTGGACCGCGCCGGCGGTGTCGCGCCAGACGAAGACAGTGCCTGGTACGTCGTCTCGTCCGCCGGGCGTGGTGTGGTCGGCCAGCCAAGTGTCGAAGGGCTCGCGCTGCATCCACACGTCGGCGGCTCCCTCGACTCCGGCAGCGGCCATGACCGTGCCGAAGCAGTTGGGGCCGCTTCCGGCTGGGAAGGTGCCAGCGAGTTCGCGTGCGCGGGGCAAAGTGGACGGCCAGGTCGTGACCTCGGTGTGGCGGCTCGAGTGCAGGTCCTCGCTCACGATCCGGGGGAGGACGACCTCGGCCGAGTCCCGCAGCAGCGACTTCCACCAGACGAACCGATGCCCGTCGGCCTGCCGTCTGATTTCGGGACCGAGCAGGGCCTGCCAGCGGCGAACCGTCGGGACAGCTCCTCGGTTGTGGTTCACCTGAGCCCGGACCAGCGCGGCTCTGGTTGCCTTCGGCAAATTCGAGTACGTCGACTCGTCCAGCCAGCTCACCCGGGTAGCCATGCGGTCCACGCCGTACGTCCGGTAGGTGTCCCGCTGCTCGGCGGTCGGCTCGCGCTCGTCTGTGGGAAGGTTCCAGTTCTGGGCCTGCTCAGCGGTGACGAAGAACGGCTGGACATCCGGCGCCAGCCAGTCGACCCACTTCGTCAGCAGCACCGGGGAGACATCGATCCCGAGAACGTTCACCGGGCTACGCTCGCATCTCCGCGGGAATCCGTCACAAGGTTTTGGCGGGCGTCTGCGGGCCGCGGTAAGGCTGGGTCTGGGAGTAGACGAGGTTCGTGGTGGTGCTGCCGAATTCAGTCAGCTCGTTGACGAGCTCCTCCAGATGCGGCATCGAGGCAGCGGCGACCTTGAGGGTGTAGCAGTCGTCACCGGTGGTGCGGAGGCACTCGAGGATCTCGGAGCGTTCCCTGAGCAGGCGGTGAAGGGGCTCGTGCTTGTTGCCCGGGTATTTGAGTCGTACGACGGCCAGCACCGGATAGCCCACCTTCGTCAGGTCGACCTCGGCGCGGTAGCCGGTGACGACGCCGAGCGACTCCAGCCGGCGTACCCGCTCGGTGGTGGCTGAAGCGCTAAGGCTGACGCGACGGCCGAGCTCGCTCAGAGAGATCCGGGCATCGCGCTGCAGCTCGACCAGGATGGCCCAGTCGGTCGGATCGAGACTCTCGGTCATACGGCCAATATACCGGCGATTCCCCGGCTAGAGCCGTCGTGCGCCGCGAATGTGCCCTTCAGAATAGGCATCCCGCCTGGATAGTCTGACGGGCATGGAACTCGGTGTGAATGTCCCCAACTTCGGCCCCGGCACGAATCCGGCGCGGCTGCGCGACTGGGCTCGTACGGTCGAGGGCCTCGGCTACGGTCTGCTGATGGTGTCCGACCACGTCGCGATCACCCCGGACGTCGCGGCGCAATATCCGGCGCCCTTCTACGAACCCTTCACGACGCTCAGCTGGCTGGCCGGCATCACCGATCGGATCCGGCTCGGGACAACCGTGCTGATCGCGCCGTACCGGCATCCGTTGCTGGTGGCAAGAATGGCGGCGAACCTCAACGAACTCAGCGGCGGCCGGCTCGTGCTCGGTATCGGCGTCGGCTGGGCCCGGCAGGAGTTCGATGCCCTCGGCACCGACTTCCACCGGCGCGGGCAGATCACCGACGACGTACTGCGCGAACTCCGCCGCGCCTGGGAGAACGACAAGGACTACGGCGGTGGCGACATCCCGATCTGGGTCGGCGGTCAGAGTACGGCGGGACTGCGCCGAGCCGTCCGCTTCGGCGATGCCTGGCACCCGTTGCGGAACCGGATCGATTGGTTGCGCACAGCAATGGATCGGCTGCGGGCCATCGCGGCGGAGGAGGAGCGGCCGGTGCCGGAGTTCGCGCCGCGGATCCTGCTCCGGCTGACCGATGGGCCACTGCCCGATGACGACCGAGTCGCGGGTGAGGGTTCACTCGATCAGGTGCTCGCTGATCTCGACGTACTCCGTGAGCTCGGCGCGCGGAGCGTCGTACTGGATCCCTTTGTCGGGGATCCTGCTGAGACGGAACGGCCCGAGGCGGCCTGGCAGGCGCTCGCGACCATCGCGGCGCACACACGATGGGAGAACACGTGACACCCGAAGACTTTCTCCGGCGGGCGATCGAGTTGGCAGCGGAAGCACGCCGCAACGGGAATCCGCCGTTCGGCTCGCTGCTGGTCGGGCCTGATGGCGACGTACTCGCGGAAGCGCAGAACTCGACCATCACGGACGGCAACATCAGCTTCCACCCCGAACTGAAGCTGGCGGTCTGGGCGGCGCAATCGCTCGGCGCCGAGACGGCTGCCGGCACGACGATGTACACCAGTTGCGAGCCGTGCGGCATGTGCGGCGGCGCCCTCGCCCGGTCCGGCCTCGGCCGCGTGGTCTTCGCGCTGTCCGGCGAGCAGCTCGACGGACTCAAGCCGTCCGGCGGCTTCCCCGCCGTACCGCAGGAAGGCCCTGCCCTGTACGACGAGGCCCGGGTACCGGTCGAGGGTTATTACACCTAGACCGGCACCCGGCGCGGATCAGACCGGCGCGAGGCAGAGGGTGTACTTATCGGAGCCGACCTCCGAGGTGTACGACGCCTCGTAGCCGGCGAACTGCTCACACTGGCTGTCGTCCGTGGTGTCGTCGAGCTTGCCGACGATCTTGTACTCCGCTTCGGACGAGGCGCAGTCGACGACACTCACGTTCGGATTCGTCGAGGTGCCGTTGTTCACCACGCACGCCCCGACCTTCGCCTCGGAGGTGGTGGTCGTGGTGACGTTGATCGCCACGATCGCCACGATCAGAGCGATCGGGAGCAGCAGCATCGCGATCGCCGGGCGCTGGAACAGCGGCTTGCCCGGGTTCATCGGCCGGCCGGGAGCGCCGGGAGCGGGCTCCGGCAGCTTCTTGAACTGCGACATCGGGCCGAGGTTCGACAGCATGATGAACGGGTTGATGATCGCCGACCCGACACCCCACCAGCCCTGCACCAGGCTCTTCGCGGTCATGTCCCGCACGGACGCGATGCCGCAGGTGCGGCAGAACGGCCCCTGCAGCTTGAGCCATCGCATCACGATGATCATGCCCTGGTGACCGCGCACGGTCGCGTTCACCGCTGGAACGGCACCACAGAACCGGCACTGCAGCGCACCCTGCGGCATCGGCGCGAACCCGGCCTGCTGCTGCGGCGGGAACTGGCCCTGAGGCTGGCCCTGCTGTGGGAAGGTCTGCTGATACGGCGCCTGGCCCGCTCCGTGCTGCTGCGGCGCGAGTGGCTGCGGAGCCTGCTGCTGGAACGGCTGCTGGGTGTACTGGGGTGGCTGCTGACCGCCGTACTGACCCTGACCGCTCTGCTGGGGCTGGCTCTGCGGCTGGTTGTACTGCGGGAACTGCTGCTCCGGCGGCGGACCGTAACCGCCCGGCTGGCCGGCGTACGGGTTCTGCGGGGGCTGGGGAGGGGATGTGGTCACGGACGCTTCCTGAAACTCTGTGGCGGTTGGACACGAACCACCGCACCTTACTCACCCCAGAGGTCTAATCGGCTGGCAGGTGTGAGGGGCGCCCGCCTGGACGGCCGGCTGGTCGGCATCACGTACTTCCCTCACCCACGCGAGCATAACTGCGTACCGCTGTAACGACTGACGAGCTCGGATCCGAGACGGGCCAGCTCGGCCTGGACCGACGGCGGGTCGACCACTTCGATCGAGGTACCCCAGCCCGCCAGTTCCTGCGCGATCATCAGCGGAGTCGGTGCGGTGATCTTCAGCCGCACCCGGTCGCCGTCCATCCCGTCGACCTCACAGTTCCGCCCGAGCCGGTCCTGCATCACCCACACGTGCCGTTCGGCCATCAGCACGGTCGCGGTGAGCCCGGATCGGCGGTCCTCCATCCGGTCCACGATCTCGCTCCACGCCTCGGCCAGATCGAAGTCCGCGGGCCGTTCGAACGACTCGCCAGTCACCTCGGCCGACACCACCCGCTCGACCCGGAACGTTCGCTGACCCTTGTCGGTCCACGCGATCAGGTACCAGATGTCGTCCTTCTCGACGAGCCCGAGCGGATCGACCAACCGCTCCGACTGATCCCGCCCCCGCCCGGCATAGACCAGTCGCACCTTGAGACGCCGTACGACGGCATCCTGCAACCGCTGGGCTAGCTCCGGACGGTCCTTGACGTGCTGGCCCCATCGCGCCGGGTCGATCACGACCGCCTCGGCGGCTGCCTCGGCATGTTCGCGGAACGTCTGGGGGAGCGCCCGTACCAGCTTCCGCAGCGCGGCCTTCGCGTCCGGCGCGATTGACGCCGCCGGCCCGACCAGCAGGAACAAACGCCTGCGCCTCCGGTGCGGTCAGCCCGCTGAGGTCGGTCCGCGCCCCGCCGATCAACTGCCAGCCGCCGTTGCGCCCGGCCTGTGGATAAACCGGGATGCCAGCGGTCGACAGCGCCTCGAGATCCCGCCGCGCCGTCGCCACCGAGATCTCCAGCTCCGCGGCGACCTCGGCCGCGGTCACCCGGCCGCGCGCCTGCATCAGCAGCAACACCGCCACCAACCGATCTGCCCGCACGCGCCCATGCTGCCAGACAAACCGCTCAACAGCTGAGCACTTATGGCCGTTGCAGGGGGCGTCCGTTGGGTTGCTCGCGGCAACAGTCGTCTGGTGCTACCCGGGGCGGTTCTTGCGGTCAGCTTGGTACGCCCTCGCCGACGAGGCCGTCGATGGACTCGCGGATGAGGTCGGCGTGACCGGTGTGCCGCGCGTACTCCTCGATCATGTCGACCAGGATGTAGCGCAGGCTCGGTGAGCGGCCGTCCTTGGAGACGTACTTCGCGAGTTGATCCGCACCGCCGGCGGCCAGTGCCTCGCGAACGGCTGCGCGCGAACGCTCGACGGATTCCTGCCACAGCGACATGAGCTGCTCGGGCGACTCGTCCGTCGCGGAGCTCCACTCCCAGTCGGGGTTGGTGTCCCAGTCGACCGAGTCCCACGGCGCTGGTAGGTCGTGCCCGAGCAAGCGCCCGGTGAAGTACTCGTCCTCGACGAGCGCGAGGTGCTTCAACAATCCGCCGAGCGTCACCGTCGACGGCGGGTGCTTCGCGTTCAGCCCGTCCGCATCGAGCCCGCCGCACTTCCAGGCGAAGGTCCTGCGATTGCGCTCCAAGGCGCCCAGCAGGGTGTCGATCTCGGTGCCGGCGACCGGCGGCTCCTGAAGGATGTCGTTCTCCATGGTGGGAGGTTACAGTCGGTTCCGGACGGTTGACTTCCGGAATGGTGAGGGGCATGGCGTACGACATCAGTCCGACGGCTCGGACGCTGACGGTGCTGGAGCTGATCCAGAACAGTCCGGGCATCACAGCAGAGCAGCTGGGGGACAAGCTCGGGGTCTCAGAGCGGGCGGCCCGGCGGTATGTCGCGATCCTGCGCGAGGCGGACATCCCGATCGAGTCCGTGCGCGGACCGTACGGCGGCTATCGGGTCGGCCGCGGCCTGCGCCTGCCGCCGCTGATGTTCACCCCGACCGAGGCGCTCGGCTTGGTGATGGCGATCCTGGAGGGCCCGCGCGGCGCCGACGATCCGGTCGACAACGCGCTCGGCAAGATCATCCGCGTCCTGCCGGAGTCGGTCGCGCGGTCCACAGACGCCGTACGACGGGTCAGTGCGCGCGGGCCCGACCCAGGCGCGCGTACCCCCGACCCCGAGATCACCGCGCAACTGGTCTCCCACAGCACCGCCTGCCGGCAGATTCGGATCGGCTACCGGCGCTGCCCAGGGGAAGAGTGGACGATGGAGGTCGACCCGTGGGCTGTCGTCGTACGCCGGGGTCGCTGGTATCTGCTCTGCTGGTCGCACTCGAAGGATGCCAAGCGCGTCCTCCGCGTCGACAAGGTCACCGAGGTCACCGCACTCGACGGTCTGTTCACCCCGCCCTCGGAGCTGGACCCACTGGCAGCCGTGGAGGAGCACCTGGCGCTCGGCTGGAAGTACCCGATCGAGGTGATGATCGACGCACCGGTGGAGCAGGTCGGGCACTGGATCGCCCGGAGCATGGGCCGGCTGGAGGAGATCGACGCCGACCACACCCGGTTGATCGCCAGCACCGACGAGCCCGACTGGTACGCCACCCAGTTGACCGCGATCAAGGCGCCGTACCGGATCATAGGATCGGCTGAATTGCAGGAGGCCGCCCGGCTGCTCGGGCAACGGTTGCTGGAGGCAAGCAGCGGTGCATGAGATCGAGTTCGACGGGGAGATCTGGTTCTGGCGTGGGCCGGCGCCGTGGTACTTCATCACCGTGCCGGAGGAGGAGTGCGCCTACTTCGAGGCGGAGTCGAACTTCGTCACCTACGGCTGGGGGATGATCCCGGTCCAGGCCGAGATCGGCGACACGGTGTGGGATACCTCGATGTTCCCCAAGGACGGTCGGTACATCCTGCCGTTGAAGGCGGCGGTCCGGCGGGCCGAGGAGCTCGACGACGGCGACGTACCGACCGTGCGGCTGCGGCTTCGGAGCTGGACTGTCGGTGGGCAGGTCTAGCGTTCGTTCCGAACCCGAACAGAGGGAGGGAACAAGGTGTCCACGTTGCCGGATCGGCCGAACACGGCCTTGGTGGTGATCGACGTCCAGGAAGGCGTCGTCAGCGGTTCCTACGAGCGGGACCAGGTGGTGAAGAACATCAGCGCCCTGGTCGGCAAGGCGCGCGCCGACGGCGTGCCGGTCGTCTGGGTGCAGCACTCGAGCGACGACCTGGTGAAGGGCAGTGACGCCTGGAAGTTCGTCCCGGAGCTGGATCCCCAGGAGTCCGAGCCGCTCGTCCACAAGACTTTTGCCGATTCCTTCGAAGAAACCGATTTCGAGGAGGTCCTGGCTCGCGCGGGCATCGGGCGACTCTTCGTCACCGGTGCGCAGACGGACGAATGCATTCGCTCGACGATCCACGGTGCGTTCGTCCGCGGGTACGACGTGACGTTGGTCGGCGACGCACACACCACCGAGGACCTGACCGAGTATGGCGCACCACCGCCGGACAAGGTGATCGCGCACACGAACCTGTACTGGCGCTACCACCGCGCTCCAGGCCGCACAGCCGCCGTACAGGACACCGCTGACGTGGACTTCAACGGCTGATCTTCCGATTGGGACCTTCCAAGCGAATCGCTTCGACACACGAACAGTGACGAGCTATTGACAGGGAGAAACCGGTTTCTGTACGGTTTGGTAGATAGGAAAGCGCTTTCCGATTAATCCCGGTAAGCATCGCCGTCGTGCCCGAGGCGTACTGCGGCATGCCTGCCAACCGCCCCAATCGGAGGTTCTCTCATGTCCTTCTTCGCGTCCCCAACGCGCCCTTCATTCGGTCGACGACGGTTGCCGTTCCTGGCGGCGGCCACCGCGTTGACCGTTGCCGCCGCGGCCGCGGTGTCGACCGTCGCCGTACCCGAGTCGCTGCCGAAGGCCTCGGCATCGACGTTCGCCCTGCAGGGCTGGGCCACTCAGGGTGGCGGCACGACCGGCGGCGGCAGTGCTTCACCGGTGACGGTGACCACTGCCTCGGCTCTGATCAGCGAAATGCAGTCCAGCGGTGCCAAGGTGATCCGGGTCTCCGGCACGATCACCCTGTCCGGCATGAACAAGGTCGCGTCCAACAAGACCATCATCGGCGTCGGCAGCGGTGCCGCGATCACCGGCGGCGGCCTGAACGTGGCCAGCGTCAGCAACGTGATCATCCGGAACATCAACTTCCGGAACTGGGGCGACGACGCGATCAACGTCCAGTACTCGACCCGCGTCTGGGTCGACCACAACAGCTTCAGCAACGGGTACGACGGCGCCGTCGACATCAAGCGCGCGTCCGACTACGTCACCGTGTCGTGGAACAAGTTCTCCAACCACGACAAGGTCGGCCTGATCGGGCACAGCGACGACAACGGCGGCGAGGACATCGGCAAGCTGCGGGTGACCTACTACGCCAACTGGTTCGACGGGACCACGCAGCGGCACCCACGGGTCCGGTTCGGCAACCCGGTGCACGTCGTCAACAACTACTACCGAGGCAACAGCGGTTACGGCGTCGCGTCCACCTGCAACGCGGGCGTCTATGTGGAACGCAACTACTTCGAGAACGTCGGCAGCACGGTGGTCACCCAGACCGGTGACTCACCGCAGGGCAATGTGAAGCTGCTGAACAACTACCTGGTGAACTCCGGTACGCCGGCCTCCCGCAACGCCTCGAGCGTCGCCGCGATCCCGTACTCGTACGTCGTGGACGCCGCCGAAAGCGTGAAGTCGATCGTCACCGGCGGCGCCGGCACCGGCAAGATCTAACCTACCCCGTGGTGCCCCGGCCCCGCCCAGCCGGGGCACCACCATTCTGGCCTCACACGACTGGCGAAGGTGGGCACGACCACCGGGGACTGACGACAGGGCATCGACCGCCTGGGGTGCAACTCCGTCACTGGCGACGACGTAGCGGAGGACTGAACCCGTCAAGCGATCGGATCCGGGGTACGTCGGCATCTGGGTGTACGTCGTACCGGTCGAGGAGTACGGCGTCGATGCCCACCGCGAGAGCACCACGAACATCCCTGTCCAGCGAGTCACCGACCATCACGACGTCCGCGACGGAGACTCCCAGCTGCTCTACGGCCTGCAGGAAGATCTGTGGGTGGGGTTTTCCTGCCGGCAGACCGTCCGGGGTTGTCAGTACGTCGATCTCGTCGGTGAGGCCGAGGCGTTCGAGCTTGTAGCGTTGATGATCCGCGTTGCCGTTCGTCACCACCGCTGCCTTCAGGCCGGCCGCGCGTATCTGGCGTAGTGCCGGTACGGCGTCGTCGAACACCGTCCACCCGGCTTCGTACCGGGCCGAGTAGCCCTTGAAGATCACGTCGGCCTCGTCATCGTCCACCGACAAGCCGAGGAACTCGTTCACCCGCCGGCGCCGCTGCTCCTGGAAGGTCAGCTCTCGTCGCTGGTATGCCTGGTAGTGCCGATCGGAAAGCTTCGCCCACCTGTCGGCGACCCCAGGGCCCGTGATCCCGTACTCCGCAGCCCATTCGACAACTGCTCCGGCCGCGGCCGACTCCTGGTCAACCAAGGTGCCATCCAGATCGAACAGCACCGCGCGAAGGTCCTCACGCCACACAGACATCCGGACAGACTAGTGAATGGAGCTCTTCACGTATCAGTGGCGAGGCAGTCACTACCATTGCGCGCCGGTCTCGGACCTCTGGTTCACGCGAGCTTGCCGGCGATCGTATGCGCGCAGTCGATGGACTCCGCGTGAGTCGTGTCGACCTCCACGTCGTACCGCACGCCTTCGTGGACGATATCGGCCTGCAAAGCCGCCATGCCGACAGTCCGATCACCTCGGGCTGCTTCACGCTCCGCCGCGACGTCAGCAGCACAGCGCACGCCGACCCAGAGCACGTCGAGGTTGCCGAAGGCATCTATCCAGCGCTGCTGCGAACCAGCTCCGCCCAGGAACACGTCATCGATGATGACGTTGGCGCCGGCTCGCGCCATCGCGGCGATCCCCGCACTCCAGGCCGCATCCAATTGCTTGAAGGCCGGTCCGACGTTCACCTCACCGTTCGGGCCGAAGTCGATCCCGTCGTCCGACGCCTGCATCGCGGCCGGCAACGCGTCGACGAAATCGTCCACGCTGAACGCCAGCCACGGCTCGGGCAGCACCGCCTGCAGGCACCGCGCGATCGAACCCTTCCCCGAGCTGGACCCACCGTTGAGGACAATCACCCATCCGCTCACGGGCCCAACCCTAACCACATCATCTGGTGGTCAGGCCGATCCGGCGGAGCCAGTCGGTCACCTGAGGTCGCGCACCGGCCGGCTTGTTCGCCTCGGACGGCGAGGCCTTCGCCGATTGTGCCGCCTGGGCAGGACCGTGCGTAGTCGCGTTCGGTCGTGCCGAGCCCGCTCATCGCGTACGTCGTGAACGGGTGCACGGTCGCGCCGGTGAAGTCGTGGCTCTCGGTGAACGTCGACATGATCATCGGCACGCCAGAAATAGGCCACGAGGATCTTCGGTGCGCGCGGTGTCGTGGGGCTTTACGCGGCGGGTTGCGCACAGCCGCCGACAGCGGACGTCACGAGGGCGCCCGCCAAGCCAAGCAGTCGCCGTCGTCGATTGGCACTAGATCATGCGCTAGAGGCTCGCGCTCGGGCAGCCTGGTGGATCAGGTGGTTGTGTTCGGCAACGTTGGTCGCTAGACGGGCGGCCTCGGCGTAGGCAGTGGCCGCCGCGGGGAGGTCGCCGGCGAGTTCGTGCAGGTGTCCGCGTACGGCGTGCCAGCGGTGGCGGTCGCCGATCACCTCGCGGAGGCGGTCGGTCTCGCGCAGGCCGGCGGCGGCACCGAGGACATGGCCGACGGCGACCGCGCGGCCTAGTACGGCGGCGGGGTCCTGGCGTACGGGATCCTCGGTCAGTGCGACGAGATCGTCGTACCAGGCAAGGATCTGCGGCCAGTCGGTCTCCTCGGCGCTCGCCGCGTCGTCGTGCAAGGCGGCGATGGCGGCCTCGACCTGGTAGCGACCCGGACGCTCCTCAGCCAGTGCCGATTGCAGGACGCGCACGCCCTCGGCGATCTGGCGGGTGTCCCACAGGCCGCGATCCTGCCGGTCGAGCGTGACGATGCGGCCCTCGGGATCGAACCGCGCCGGGAGCCTGGCGTGGTTCAGGAGCATCAACGCAAGCAGGCCCCGCGCCTCGGGCTCGTCCGTAGCAAGGGTGAGTTGGCGGGCGAGCCGGATCGCCTCGGCCGCCAGGTCCACTCGGCCCGCGTGGCCGGCCGTGTAGATGAGGTAGAGCACGCGCAGTACGACGGCGAGGTCGCCGGGCTGGTCCAGACGGCGACCGCGAAGGGTGCGCTTGGCGCGACTGATCCGCTGCGCCATGGTTGCCTCGGGCACGTAGAAGGCGTCGGCGATCTCCCGGGTGGTGAGGCCGCCGACGGCGCGCAAGGTCAGCGCCACCTGGGACGTGGGCGCGAGGTCGGAGTGACAGCAGCAGAAGAGCAGGAAGAGGGTGTCGTCGCCTTCCTCCGTCGCGACCGGCCGCGGCTCGGCGTACGTCGTATCCTCGCGGCGGCGCCGGGCGACTTCGCTGCGATGTGCGTCGACGAGCCGGCGTGTGGCGACCGTGATCAGCCAGGCGCGCGGGTCGCGTGGCGGGTTGTCGGGCCAGACCCGGAGCGCCTCCAGCAGTGCCTCCTGGAGCGCGTCCTCGGCTACGTCGAAGTCTTCACCCCGGCGTACCAGGCCCGCGAGTACCCGGGGGACGAGGGCACGCAGCGCGCCCTCGTCCCACCGTTGCACCGGTCCGTCGATCACGCCGGGTCAGTCCTCCGACGGTGCGACGGACATGACCTCCCGGACGTCGATCCACTCGTACAGAGGCGTGCCGCCGGGTCCGGGCTCGGAGGAGACGTAAGCCGCCAACTCCACCGCACGCTCGTGGGACTCGACGTCGATCATCCACCAGCCCGCGACCAGGTCGCTCGTCTCCGGGAGCGGACCGTCGGTGATGACCGGCGCCGCGCCCGGGCCGCCGTACCGGACCCAGGTGCGCGCCGGGGTGAGCCCCTGCGCGTCGACGTACTCGCCGTTCTCCTCGAGCAGCTCGGTGACGTGCTTGAGGAACGCCATGTGCGCCTCGATGTCCTCAGGCGCCCACTGGTCCATCGGCGGCACCTTGCGGATCTGCTCCGGGCCGCCGCGGTAGTGCTTCAAAAGCAGGTACTTCGGCATCGTCATCTCCTGACGTCATGGGCCATGCCTTGTCGAGGCCCTTCACCTGGTGAGCGAAGCCACCGGACCATTCTCGACATCCTGCCGCAAGAAAATGTCCTCGGGGGAGTCTGGCACGCTGAACCGCATGATCGACGACTTCGCCAAGGCCTACCTCCATGACGACCTGCGCTGGGTTCGTGAATCACTCCTGTTCAAGTTGGACGGGTTGACCGAGTACGACGTACGCCGTCCGCTCACGAAGACCGGAACCAACCTGCTCGGGCTGATCAAGCACCTGACGCTGTCGGAAGCCCGGTACTTCGGCGAGATCTTCGATCGGCCGTATCCGGAGCGCTTGCCCCGGTTCGACGACCCCGGCTACGCGAACCGCGACCACCTGTGGGTCACGGAGCAGGAATCCCGGGCTGACATCGTCGAGGGGTACAAGCGTGCGTGGCAGCACGCCGACGCGACGATCGAGGCGCTGCCGATCGATGCTCCGGGCTTTGTGCCGTGGTGGCCGCGGCCGAACGTGAAGTTGTTCAACGTGATGGTGCACGTACTGACCGAAACCAACCGGCACGCGGGTAACGCTGACATCCTGCGCGAGCAACTGGATGGGGGAGTAGGGGCCGGCCCGGTCACGACCTCCGATGACGACTGGGATGCGCATCGCTCGAAGATCGAAAAGGCAGCCAGGGAAGCGCAGCTACGCGACATCGGGCCGGGTCATTAGGCGTGCCTGCAGGTGCAGGGTCAGGCTGGGGGTGGTCTGCCAGGCGCCGCCACGCGGTCCGGGCAGCGCGTCTACGACAAGGCCGGCTTCGTGCTGACCTCCGCCCCGAGGATGAAGCTCGTTCTGCGGGGTACGTCGAAAGGGGAGAGGTCAGCGGCAGGTGACGAGTTGCCGCACTAGAAGCAACTCATCGGCTCCGGTTCTGAAATCGTGGTGCGCGGGTCATCAGTAGCGGATACCGTCGGCGCCGTGTCTGAGCAGAGACCTTCCGATGTTGTGAGCCAAAATCGAGAGTACTGGGAACGGCTGGCTCCGCATCGTGTCGGCGAACCAGTGCAGTTCTTCTTGGATGGCGGCAGCGCGCTGACGGAATCGGAGCTTGCGGTCGTCGGCGATGTACACGGTCGGCGGGTGCTGCAGCTGGCGTGTTCGATGGGCGACGAGGCGTTGACGTTCGCACAGCGTGGTGCTGCCGTGACCGCTGTTGATATTGCACCGTCACACCTGGCGACCGGTCGAGCGAAGGCCGAAGCGCTGGGTGTGGATGTCGAGTTCGTCGAGCAGGACATGATGACGCTGGACCCGCGCATCACCGGGTTTGACGTGATCTACATATCCTGGGGCGGTCTGTGCTGGGTGCCTGACCTCTCCGAGTGGACGCGACTGGTCGCTGATCGGATGGACCCTGGCGGTGTCCTGGTGATCAGTGAACACCATCCGCTGTGGGAAGTCATGACTGTCCGCGGTGAGGATGCCTTGTCGGTCAGCGGTGACTACTTCGGAATCGGCCGGGACGGCTACGCCGACCCGCTGAAAGCCCCGGAGATTACCCGGCGGATCGGCACTCCCGATGTTCCGCACCGTAGCTACGTCTGGAGTCTCGGCAGCCTGGTCACGGCTGTCCTTCACGCCGGCCTGACGCTTGAATCTCTCCAGGAGTTTCCCGATCCGGATTCATACCCGGGACTGGGTGACCACGCGACGTATATTCCGGCCACCTACCTCCTCACAGCAAGCCGCTCGCGAGATTCGCACGCTGCCTCGCCGCCCTCTCCTAGGAAAGGGATCAAGAGAGAGTGAAGAAGTACATACTCTTCGATCATGATGGTGTTCTGGTGGATACCGAATTCTGGTATTACAAAGCTGGAGAACGCGCCCTGGCGGACATTGGTTTGACTTTGGACAAGGATCAATACCTCCGGGACATGAGCCAGGGGCTGGGCACGTGGGCCCAAGCCCGGGCGGCAGGTATCGACGAACAGATCATCAGCAGGCAGCGTGAGGTCCGCAATGATTATTATCAGGAGTATCTGAGAACAGAAGCCATTGAGATCGAAGGCGTCGTTGACACTCTTGCTCAACTGTCACAATATGTCCGCATGGCCATTGTGACGACTGCAAAACGGGTGGACTTTGACATCATCCACGAGAAGCGCCAAATCAGAAAATTCATGGATTTCGTCCTTGTACGCGAAGACTACAAGCTCTCCAAGCCGCACCCGGAACCATACCTGACCGGCTTGAAGCGCCTCGGCGCCACCAAAGAAGAGACACTGGTCGTAGAGGATTCATCCAGAGGCCTGAACTCAGCCGTGGCGGCCGGCATCGACTGTGCCATCGTCCACAACGAGTTCACAAAAACACACGACTTTTCCCAGGCCACCTACCGAATCGAAACTCTGATCGAACTGAAGAACATCCTCCTCAATGCAACCTGAGGAGCATTTACTACTCCTTTGAAGAAGCGAAAGAGCTTCGCGCCGGGCCGAGCCCTTCGGCAGTCCAGGGGGCGCGCTCAACCGAACATAGCGACGATCAGTGCAAATGCCGCCAGACTTCGGTCGTACGAGCCGCCAGGCCTACTGATCTGGCCGTGCCGGGTCGCTGCCAGCGCCCGCAAGACGCCGTATCGTCGCAGCATTTCCGCAGGTCAACGTGGGTTCCTCGTCACTGCCGGGGTAGTGGAGCGAAGCCGGCGGCAACGACTCATCACAGGCACTACCCGACCACTACTGGACACGCTGCGTATCAGGTTCGGACGTATTGATAGTTCCGAAGCGCCGAACACGGCGAATGACCGAGCGGATCAGCTCGCGCTATCCGCGGGCATGCGCGGACGGGTTGTCCTTGCGAAAACCATTGGTGCCCGGCTCGCTCCGCTGATGGACTGACGTCCCACCGTGAGTCTGCCGCGTGACGGAGGTAGTGGTTGTGACGGATTATGACGTGCTTGCCGAGGTGTACGAATGGCTCATCTCAGATGCAAAGTTGCCTCCAGCCGAGTTCGCTGCGTCGTTCGATGACGTCCTCAGTCTCCTGCCGTCGAACGCTCACGTCCTCGACTGTTCGTGCGGAACCGGACAGTTGGCGGTTGGCCTCGCCGGTCGTGGCATGCAGGTTGTCGCGACTGACGCCAGCGAAGCGATGGTTCGTCGGACTGCAGAGTTGTCTGAGGAGTTCGGGGCATCCGTCCGGGCCGTGCGGGCGAACTGGGAAGAATTGCCCGACCATTTCGAGGACGACACGTTCGACATGGTGTTCTGCGTTGGCAACTCGCTTCACCATGCCGCGGGCGCGACAGGCAGGGGTGCTGCTCTGGAGTCGATGTCACGCCTTCTGCGCCCTGGCGGGCGCTTGGTACTCACATCCCGCACTTGGGAACTCGTGAGGGCCAGAGGTTCCAGGCTCGACATCAGTGACCGACTCGTCCGCCGGAACGGTCGCGATGCCGTCGTGGTCTACCGCTGGGAGATTGCGCCGCATTGGGAGGAGGAGCACCACATCGAGATTGCGATCGCGCAAGTTGATGCGACTGGGTTGGTTCTTGTCCGCTCAGAACTGCTGTCCTGCTGGCCCTACCGGTACGAGGAACTCGAAGTCGAGCTGCACCGGGTCGGACTCCGGACGGAAGTGAGTACGTTCGATTTTGAGGCCGAGAACTACATGGTGGTCGCGAGCAAGGTATAGACACCGGGCTCTCAGCCCCTGGCCGGACCGCGCGGTTGCTCGCAGGACGCTTGCGCGTCGCCCGCGGGGTAGTGGATCAGCCGTAGCCGCCGTGATTCATCTGGTGCAACACGCTACTAGTTGACATAATGTCGCTTATCGGCGCTAAGAGCACGGGGGTTGCATTAGATGCAGGAACTACCGGCTCGGGACGTAGAAACGGTTTGTGGAGGTCAGCGAGGCCTTCGATTAGATGTTTGCCCCTCGTACGGCGCGTTGCTGGCGGCGTTCTCCGACGTGGGACCAGCCCGCGCATGGACGCCGCCACCCAAGAAGTCATCGTTCAGCGCGTCGTCCACACCGACGAACTCGCGCCGCGTGATCGCGCCGCGGCGATCCTGATCCTCGTCTTCGGCCAACAGGTAGAGGACATCGTCAAACTGACCTGGGACGACGTGAAGTGAGCGACGACCTCATCACTGTCCAGGTCGGCAGTATCGAGATCGCCCTGCCGTCGCTGCTCGACGAGCCATGGCGGCGGTTGGCTGGAAATCCTGGCCACGACCTAACCGCGACTCACCCCGCCAGCAATTGGGTCTTTCGCGGTCACTCCCCCGGCCGTCATCTCAGCTCCGCGCACCTACGAGCACGGCTCCGCGATGTCTCAGCACCCGCGCCGCACGACTCGGAGCGCTGCACGAACTCACCAAGCTCGCACCCGTCGCGATCCTGGCTGAGGCGCTTGGCTACTCACCTGCCACGATCGAACGACAGGCCGTTGACTCGGCAACCGCCTACGCCCGCTACGTCGCTGCCGCGGACGACGCCCAGTCGGCTGAGGCAAGAACACTCCGCTGAGCGGCCCGGAGCAGAACGACGCGACTGGCCGGCTCGCCGCATTCATCGGCGCACCAGCACGCTCGATCTGATAATCGCCTGTGTCATCACTTCGATGGTCCTACAGTGCCGTGGTGGACCCCATCGCTGCGCCGCCCGTCGATCTGGACTGCCACAATCTCCCGGACGCCGCGATTCTTCAGCCCGGTCGAAGAACCCGGATCCGCACCTGGCCCGGGTCGGACTGCCCCTTCCTGACCGGCCCACTCCGCGTCGAAGGCGTAAGCCCTGGCGACACCCTCGCCTTCCACCTCCACGCCCTTGAACTGGACCCCGTCGGTCATTACGGCTTCGCCACCACCACCAAACCCTGGGAGCCGTGGGGCGGCGTCCTCCGCGAGTCCGCGGACCAGGAATACGCCGGCCGCGCCGAACTCCGCAGCGACCAGGTGATCCTCGACGGCCAACACGTCGTACCAGTTGTCCCGATGCTCGGCTGGCTCGGTCTGGTCCGGCCCGAACTGATCGCCGACCCCTGGGACCACGGCGGCAATCTCGATACCAAGGAGTTCGCCCCTGGCTCGACCCTCTATCTCTACGACGAAATCGGGTCCGGCCGGTTCGTCATCGGCGACGCGCACGCCGCAATGGGCGATGGCGAAATCAGCGGCCAGGGCATTGAGATCGCCTCCTGGTGCGACCTCACCGTCGAGGTGACCCCCGCCACCTCCCCGCACCGTCCCATCGTCCGCACCCCCGATGCGATCGTCCACCTCTGCAGCCGCTTCACCGAGAGAGACGCCTACACCCAAGCAATCTCCGACGCCGTCCACCACCTCGGGTTCACCCAGCAACTCGGCTTCGAGCAGGCCAACGCCCTCCTCAGCTTGATCGCCGACCTCCGCGTGTCGAGCGTCGTCTCCCACTCGCCTACCTACAAGCTCCTCGTCCCGTCGAGCTGGCTAGGCCCGATCGAAAACCTCCTGACGGTTGAGAAGCCGTTGCTGCCCTACACCCCCAGATGATGGACCCGCGATCCCTCGCGCCCGCTCACTCCCGGCACATCAACTCCCGTCCCTGCCAGTTAACAACGGGAGTTGCATTAGAGCAGGAACTCCCGTCTCGAGAGGGACCGCTTCGCTAGCATCGTCCCGTGGCAGTGACAGCGTCTGGGGTGTTCCGACGAACCGCGATCGAGCGGGCAGATCAACGAGTCTCCTGGGAACGAACGGATCAGGCCTTCTTCTCGAGTGGGGCATGCCACGTGCTGGCCTGGACGTGCAGGGATTTCTATCCCGATAAGGGGATCGCCTTGGCGGCGATGTACTTGGGTGACTACGAGCATCCACTTCACACGTACGCGAGGTGGGGCACGTGGGCGTTCGATGCGTCCGGTTGGAACCTTGAGTCCGAACTCCTGCAGGTCAACAGCGATTTCGAGGGTCTCCCCGTCCGTCAGGTGGAGACGATCAGAACTGACCTTCGGGAGTTCTGTGAAGAGCACGTGCATCGGCAACCGCACCAGTACTGGGCAGATCCCACAGAACGCGCACGCGCCTATGTGGGCCGATACGACCCCCCTGGCTCTAGGCGCTTCGCTCGTAGCGGGGACTATGAAGTCGCGTCGGGATGTATCCAGCGGCAGGCGAAGCGTGCCGAACACACCTCGAGGTTCGCGCCGTCGGCGGTCGAGATGCATGACGTCGACGGCCTCGAGGAGACCGTCGACGCGGTGGGCCATGCGCACATCGTCCGCCGACCGCGCTCCACGGGGACAACTCCCGTCACTCCAACAACCGGCGATACCAGTCAACCGTCGGGAGTTGCATCTGATGCAAAGACTCCCGTCTGCGTGCGATTTCGGTGTCTCTGCAGGTCAGAGCCCACATCGGCGATCCGTCGCGCGGCGGCCTCCGTGTCGTTGCTGCGGGCAAGTGATCAGGTGGGCCGCGATCGAGATCCCGCCACCACTTGACGAGCTGTTCCGGGAACTGGCCGTGAGCAGCCACAGCAACACCGCATCCCACCCGGCCAGCAAGTGGTTCTTCCCCGGCTACGCACCCGGCCGGCACATCAACCCAGCCCAGCTCCTTGAACGCCTACACCCGCTCTTCAGCCCACGCGCAGGACGCCTGGGCACCCTGCACGAGCTCACCAAACTCGCCCCGGTCGCGATCATCGCTGAAGCTCTCGGCTATACCGCCCAGACCATCGAGCGCCACGCCAAAGGCGCCGCCACCACCTACGCCGAGTACGTAGCCAGTCCGACAGCCGGTCCGCGCGGACACACGTGTGGGAAGGCGGCTCCACCCACAGTGGTCCTCCCCGCTACCGGAGAGGACCACATGCGTTGAGCCTGGGCTTCAGCGGGCGATGCGGCTCGTGGTCCTGACGAGCGTGAGGTTCGAACCATCGGAATCAGAGGTCCAGAGGCCTACCACGACACTGGTGGGGCCACCGGGCACGTCGGCTGTGGCACCGACGGTCTCGGTGTCGGTTGCGCCGTTGCACAGACCTTCGTTGTTGATGATTGTTGTGTACTTCGTGTCCCCCACGTAGGGGGTTACTGAGACCCATCGGCAACCGCTTCCGGAGACCGAGTGGAGCAGGCCCGTGGCCGTGACCGATCGGTTAGAGAAGGTGACGCTGCCCGTGTAGTAGCTGGCGCCGTAGGTCAGGTTGAAGGGTTTCGCTGCCGTTCGGCGGCCTGGGCGGGCGCGGCAACCCCGATCGTCCCAAGAGTGGCTACCAGGCCGACACCAGTCGCAACAAGTCGTCGCACATGTACTCCTTGGAGTTGTTCATTGGTCACGAGAAGTCTGCGGCCGCCGAACACGACAGCGGAAGCTTTTTGCAGCTTGTGGCAATGCAGGGAAGGTGGCGGTAGCTGCTCGGCGAGCAGGACGAGGTCGAGAAGACGCTGCTCAGACTGACCTGCTACTCCCGTCACTCCAAACATCCGGCGGTACCAGCTGAACGACGACGGGGTAGCAAGCAGTGGATGAGACTGCAGAGCGCTGACACGTTGTCGCTGCTTGGCGTGGGCGGGGCGGGTGCGAAAGACTGCTTCGATGTCTGCTGAGTACGCCGAGAGTGACCAGTTCCGTGGTGCCCGCATCCGGTCGAGTGAGCTCGCCGGGCTCGAGATCCGCGATTGCGAGGTCAGCGGTCTGAAGATCGTCGATTGCTTCGGCAACGACGTCTCCCTCGGTGGCGACTTCGAGCGTGTCGTCGTCAACGACGTCGACGTGACCGCCTACGTCGAGGCCGAACTCGACCGGCAGCACCCCACGCGGGCACTCGCGCGAGACGCCCTGTCTCCCGACGACTACCGGGCTGCCTGGAATGCCATCGAGAGGATGTGGCAGGCCACGCTCGACCGCGCCCGGCTGTTGCCCGAGGCAAAGTTGCACGAGCAGGTGAACGGCGAGTGGTCGTACGTCGAGACCCAACGACACCTGCTGCACGGCGCCGATGCCTGGCTCGGCAATGCCGTGCTCGAGGAGGAAGCGCCGTACCACCCGTTGGGCTTCCCCACCGGCGGGATGCCGCCCGAGGCGTCGGCGAAGCTCGGCCTCACCATCGAAGCCACCCCAACGCTCGACGAGGTACTGGCGGCTCGGCGCGCCCGGATGGCCGCGATGCGGCGTGTCGTCGACGGGCTCACCGAGGCCGAGCTCGATCGGGTCTGTGGTCGCAAGCCGGCGGAGTCGTATCCCGACCAGGAATACGTCGTGCGCCGCTGCCTCAAGGTGGTGCTCAAGGAAGAGGCCGAGCATCACCGTTATGCGGTGCGCGACCTCGCCGTACTCGAGGCCGGTGCCTGAATTGTCGACGTTCTTGGGCGAGGTTGTCGAATTCTGGGTGGCGGGTTCGTGGATAGAGCAACCGGACCGAACAAGTCCCAGACTCAAGGAGAACCACGATGAACGACCAGGCCAGCCGAGTAACCAGACCATTCCGATTCGGGGTCGTTGCGCCGATCGGTTCTGACCTGCCGACGTGGCGAGACCGCGTGCGCCGCATCGCTGACAGCGGTTACTCAACGTTGCTGATGCCCGACGTTCCTACGTGGCAACCAGCACTTGGCCCAACGCTGGCAACCGCGGCCGCGATCACTGACCTGCGGATCGGCTCGTGGGTCTATGCCGCCGCGCTGCGCGAACCATGGAGCACAGCATGGGAGGCCCACTCACTGTCAGTACTCACGGAAGGCCGCTTCGAAATGGGCATCGGCGCCGGGCGACCTGGGATCGAAGTCGAGCTGGGGCTGCCTGCCGTCTCCCCTGCTGAGCGTCGTGCCAGGATGCGCGAGACCGTGGCCGCCCTGCGTACGTTTGACGGCCCCGATCTGCACACGCCGGTTGTCATGGCGGTGAGCGGATCGAAGTCGCAGGCGCTGGCGCTCGAAGTCGCTGACGCAGTCACGTTCGTACTCCCATCGGATGATGATCGGGCCGAAACCACGAAGCGGGTACGCGACTTTGCTGGCGGCCGGGACATCGAACTCGCCCAGCACGTCGCCGCTGTCGGTGACGGCGTCGCTCCGTTCATGGCGGCGCCCGGCCTCGACACCGCGGCGCTTCGCGCGGCTGACTCGCTCGTCATCCTTCCGAGTGACCCCGCGGCAGCCGCCGAAGAAATCCAACGACGCCGCGAGGAGATCGGCTTCTCCTATTTCGTCATCGGCGCCGACTTCGCCGACACACTCGCGCCGGTTGTGGCCAAGCTGGCCGGACAGTAGGCAGCGCGGCTGGACCATCCCGGCGCGCGATGCCGGCGAGGTTGATCGCGAACACGGTGGCGGCGATGCTGTGGGCGTGGAGTACGTGTCCAGAGTGCCGCGACCGCCGCTGGACTGGCTGATCGACGACCTCTACTTCTTGGAGGGCGTGCCGCCGTACGCCCGGTTGACGCTGCCGCCGAGCCCAGCGGCGCTGCTCATCGTCAACCTCGGGGCGCCGTTCCTCATCCGCGCCGGCACCGACAACGAGGCGGCCGAGTACGCCGACGGCTGCGTGGTCACCACGCCCACCCGCGCGTTCGAGTTCGGCTACCCACTCCGGACCCGGTCCGTCGGCGTGCACTTCAAGCCGTGGGGGCTGGCACCGTTCCTGCCGATGCCCGCGGCCGAGCTGTGTGACCGGCCGGTGACGATAGAGCAGGTGTGGGGCCGGCCCGCCATTGCTGAGCTGCGGGACCGGCTGGCCACGGCGTACGGACCGCACCAGATGCTGACACTGCTCGAGGAGGAGCTACTGCGACGGCTGCGCGACACCGCCGGCCTGGGGCTGGTCCGCCACACGAGCAGCGTCATCGCGGCGACCAGCGGGGCGGTGGCGATCGACGAACTGAGGGTGGCAGCCGGTGTCAGCAGCACTCATCTGGCACAGCGGTTCAAGGAGATCATCGGCGTCACGCCGAAGCGGCTGGCCCGCAACTACCGCTTCGCCACCACCGTGCTCTCGATCAACCCCGCCGAACCGATCGACTGGGCCGGCCTCGCCAGTAGCGCAGGCTACTTCGACCAGGCCCACTTCGGCCACGAGTTCCGGGAGTTCACCGGGCTCGCGCCGACCCGGTACGTCGAAGTCCGGCGGCAGTTCCTGCGCGAACATCCCGGCCACGTGCTGGACAACTGGCCGCTGCCGGCCGATTGATTTCTTACAAGAGCGACAGCTCACGACACGCTAATTTTGGGGCACCCCAAAGTAAAGGAGAGCCCCGTGGGCAAGGTGGTCATGTACGCCTCTGTGTCGGTGGACGGCTTCATCGCGGACGATAACGACCAGCCCGGTCCCCTGTTCGACTGGTTGTCCAGCGGTGACGTGCCGTTGGACGAGAGCGGCTATGTGAAGGTGTCGCAGACCTCCTACGACTACACCCGGGCGTACTGGGACCAGGTCGGGGTGACAATCGCCGGCCGCCACGTCTTCGACCTGACGGACGGCTGGGACGGGAAGCCTCCGAGCGGGATCGACCACGTGGTCGTCGTGTCGCACCGGCCGAAGCCCGAGGGCTGGGACCCCGAGGCGCCGTTTCACTTCGTCGACGGCGTCGAGGCAGCCGTGGTCAAGGCGCAGGAGCTTGCAGGAGACCGCCTGGTCGAGGTCGCCGCCGGCGACGTCGGTGGCCAGGCGCTTGCCGCGGGTCTGGTCGACGAGGTGCGCATGGACGTCGCACCCGTCGTGTTCGGGTCCGGCAAGCGCTACTTCGGGTCTGTCCACGCGCAGCACCTGTTGGAGGATCCTGACGTGGTGATTCAGGGCAACCGGGTGCTTCACCTGCGCTATCGGGTGCGCCGTTGACCGATGTGAGCGGATACGCGAAGAAGTCCACCGCGATCGGTGACACAAGGCGCCACCCCGCAGAGGTACGATCCCGGGCGTGGCGCACTACCTGTTCAACCTCGTGAAGGGGGACGCAGCGAACGGCCCAGCCCTGCACGAACTGGCCGCGGGGTTCCTGGGAGTCAGCATGTGGGGCGTCGACGCAGACGAGGCTCACGGCGACGCACTTGCGCCCGGAGACCAGATCCTCATCTATCTGGGCGCACCCGAGCGCGTGTTCATCGGCCGCGCCGAGCTGGCCTCGGCTGTCCATGAGTGGACACCATCCGAGGCGCAGGCGTACCCGGGCGATTCTGCTCGCGGAGTGTTGCTGGCTCAGGTCGAGGAGTGGAACCCGCCCGTCTCGATGCGAACCGTGCTGGCCCGAATCAGCCCGTCCGAGACTGCCAAGGCCGACTTCCAAGCGGGCGTCGTCCGGATCACGGCTGACGAATACGAGACCGCCCTGGCCGTGGCGACCGGACGGTAGCCACCGCCCGGCCACTGTTGGCGGGTGTTTGCGGTGAGTTGCCGGTCCGTTAGGCGGCTTGGGCGAACCAGTTGAGGGTGAGGGCGGCGACCTCGGTGGGGGCGTCGTCGGTGATGAAGTGGGCTGCGTTGTCGACGTAGGCGAACTCGATGCGATCGGCGTACCGCTCCGGATTGCGGCAGACGTTCCCCAGTTGCTCGGCCCAGGGGTGGTCGCGGCGGCCGAATACGACGAGGGTCGGCACTGTGAGCCGCCGGCGGCGGTAGACGCCGCGGCTCATGCGCATGGCTTCGGGCAGGACCATGCCGCGGGTGAGCGGACGCACCGCGGCGTCGATGTCGGGTCGGCGCATCGGGGCGAGGTGGGCTTCGACCGTTGCTTCCGACATCGGACGTGCGACGTACCTGTCGGAGAAGGTTCCGCGCAGTGAGGCGCCCGGGCGGTGCCAGATGAACGGCGGCAGGTGCTGGAAGGCAGGGAGGAGCTTCGGGCTGAACTTCATGAAGCCCGGCGGCACGGAGAGTTGCACTGCCGTTCGGACCCGCTCGGGGTGCTCGTAGGTCAGCTGCATCGCGGTGATGACGCCCATGTCGTGGGAGACGAGGTGGGCGGGCTCGAGCTGGAGGACGTCGAAGAGGGCGAGTACGTCGCGGAGCCTGGTCTCGCGTTCGATCCGCGGATCGTCGGCCACGGTCCAGCCGGCCCCGCGCAGGTCGGGGCAGATGACGCGGTAGCCGCGTGCGGCGATGACTGGAGCTATCGCGCGCCACTGCCACCAGTGCTGGGGAAATCCGTGCAACAGTACGACCGGTTCGCCCTCGCCGATGGTGGCGACGTGAGTTTGCAGGCCGGGCGTCTCGACGACGAGATGGTCGAAGCCGGACGCCTCCGGCAGCGGCGGCGACCAGGCCGAGGCGTCAGCGGCACGGGTGATGCGGGGCTCGGGCGTGGCCATGGCCACCTTCGTGGACTGGACTACTATTTTCATAGTAGGCCTCATGGAAGGGGCCGTCCATGCCGGCGGCCACCCGGGAACGAGCACCGAGGCGGCCCTTAGGTCCAAGGGGGCACGGGCAAATCGACTTCGCCGAATGGCTGGTCGAGGTCGGCGTCCGCCTCGAACCCACCCGGATGCGCCCGCAACTCCCCCACCTCAACACCGAACGCGTCACCGACCTGAGTCGCCGCCGGCGGTCGTACTTCAATCCACATACGTGAGTTCCTTGCGCAGCAGAGTGATCTGCGTTTCGTAGCGGGCCACGGATCCGTCCGCGGCCTGCTGGTCCCACGAGCCGATCTCGGTGCCGCTTACGACGTAGCCCAGCCGTTCATACAGAGCACGCGGTCGCGAGTTGTTGTCGTCCACGCCCAACTCGGCCCAGCGCAGTCCGCGCGCGCGGATCCGCTGCTCCAACGCGCGTACGAGGATCGTGCCGATTCCGCACGACTGCATTGCCGGCTGGACTGAAAGCTGCCAAATCGTCGCCGCACCAGGCGGTTTGGTGTAGTCGGCCCCGCCGACCGCTACCGGCAGACCGGACGGCGGGCAGACCGCGAGGTAGTCGACCTCGCCGCGGCGGGCGCGTTCGATCGCTTCGGCAACGTACGCGAGAGCCGTCGCGGTCCCGTACCAGCCGCAGGCCGGCAGGTCCTCTTCGGTCAGATCTCGAACGGTCAGGGGCACCACAACCTCGGCCATATCCAGCACCCTTGCAGGCCGAGGTGCGCGAGTGCCAGCGATTAATGTGCTCCCCCGGCGTCGGCACTCACTCGGCTTCTTTCTGGAGGAGTTGACGGGAGGGGGCGAAGCCGAGTCTCTCGTAAACGGGCACGGCCTTGCGGCCGGAGTGAACCGTCACTCGGCTCGCCCCAAGGCGCAGGGCGTGGTCCGTTGCAGCTTGTACGAGCGCCGAGCCGATGCGCTTCCCGCGGTGCTCCGGTACGACGAAGACGCTTTGAATGTCCGCCGAGCGGCGACTGGTGGCGCCGGGCCTCGGCGGCCGACGTACGAGCGCCAGCCACGCCATGCCGACGACCTCGGACTCGGCAACTTGAGCAATGAAGGCGAAATGGGAGTCGGTCCACCACGTGGCGAGGTCAACCGTGAATGACTCGACGGACTGCTTGGCCTGATCGTCAGGTGCGGCATTCAACCAGAGCAGCCGAGCCAGGTGCGCCAGGTCCGCCTCACCCGCAATGCGAATGTCCATGCGGCCAGTGTTTCGCAGTACGAGCGCTGAACCGCCGCCGGGTCAGACTGGGTGGTTCAGCGAAGGTGGCCCATGGCAATTGCTAGGCGTAGGACGTCTGTGAGGGGGCCGTTGTCAAAGGCAACCAGGTAGTCGACCGCCTCGGCGGGAGGCAGCGTGAGTACGTCGGTGACTGCTTCGCCGTCGGCTGGATTCGTCGGGCGCGCCTTGAGGGCGACATCGGCGACGGCGTAGAGCCAGTATGAGATTGGATGTGGAACGTGCGGGCGATACGGAGTGGATCTTGGGTCGTTGACCTTGAAGGCGCCGATCCAGTTCAGCTCGCCGACGATCGACGCGCCGGCTTCCTCCAGTAGTTCACGCCGGGCAGTCTCTGCGACTGCTTCGCCGTACTCTCGAGTCCCACCTGGCAGGAATCGCCAGCCCTGGTCGCTCTCGCAGACCACGACTCCCCCGGCGGCCCGACCGATGACCTTGACGTTGCTGATCAGTTCGTCGGGTGGAAGCTCCAGAGAGAACTGAATCTCCAGCTCACCGTTCGCGACGCCGCCCCACTCAAAGGCTGAGGGCGCAAACAACTTCGGGAAGCGTTCCTGCCATCCGTCCATCCCCGCATCCTCGCAGGGATCTGCGATGCTGGACGGCAACTATTCGACGTACTAGCGCGTTCTTCCGAAGCGGGCGAGGCAGGGCCAGACCTGTTTGATCTGCTGCGGCGGGTGGGTGCGGGCCCGGGCGGCAGTACCGACGACGCTCGGCGTCAGCTCGTTGCCGAGGGAGCGCGCGAGGTCGACGATGTGTGGTCCGTGCACGTGTGCTTCGACGCATTCGTCGAGGTCGTCGGCTCCGGATGCGTCGGCCAGGCGGCACAGGTGCGGGAGTACGTCGAGGTCGCCGACGTCGGCCGGTTCGAACGCCGAGTCGGGGAAGCAGAACGTTGCGCGAGTCATGGCCTCTGGCCGAAGCCGCACGTACGAGGAACCGAACCGGATCCCGCCGCCATACGGATCGGCTCTCCTGTTCCACGCGCCGTAGACAGGTCGAGCTGATGTTGGACCGTCGTCGTAGCGGCCGACGAAGAGGCGGCTTTCCCAGCGCCAGCGATCGCCACCTGGGAACGCCGTGAGGCCTCCATTCGAGATGCCGGTCGAGAACTGGGAGCGGTAGAGGCCGTGGGCGGCCATCGACTCGATGACCTTGCCGCCGCGGTACGGCCAGTCGGGGTGGAACTGGAGTGTGACGGCCTCGATGCGAGCGGCCGCCCGCTCACGGCTGTCGTCTGGCGGCTGAACCACGCACCGATCGTACGAAAGCTTGCAGCGTGCCCGCGCGCGTTCCTGACAGGTCGTTGCGCCTGGATGATCATTTGGTGAGGCGCTCAGTGCAACAAATTCGCGGTTGGTGCGTCTCTGGAGTGTGACTGAGGTGTTCCTGAACCGGCGCCATCTGTCGCCCGTCGCCGCTGAGGAGCGGGACGAGGCGGTCAGCGGTCTGTATCGCGAGCACTGGGCGGGGATGGTTCGGCTTGCTCTGCTGATGCTCGGTGATCGGCCGTCTGCCGAAGATGTCGTTCAGGACGCGTACGCCGGCCTGTACCGGCGATGGGACCGGATCGTCGACCACACCAAGGCCGTGTCGTACCTACGGTCCAGCGTGCTCAACGGCAGTCGCACGGTACTGAGGAGACGTACGGCGGCACGCCGGCTCGTCCACTCCGAGCCGCCAGTCTGGTCGACGGAGTCCGAGGCGATGCTCAGCGAGGAGCGCCGCGAGGTGCTTGCGGCCCTGCACACCCTTCCGACTCGCCAGCGCGAGGTCCTCGTCCTGCGCTTCTACCTGCGCCTGAGCGACCCCGAAATCGCCTCGACGCTCGGGATCCGCGAGGTGAGTGTCCGCTCAGCCGCCTCCCGCGGACTGGCCGCCCTCGCCCGGAAACTGGAGGACAACCGATGAACGACCTGGAGACGCGGCTCACGGATGCGTTGGAAGCTGCTGCAGGCACGGTTCCCGACGAGGCCGCCTCTGCATTTCAGACTCCGGTACGGCGCCGAGGCCTGCCTGCCCGGGCCTGGATGGTAGTGGCAGCAGCCGCGGTGGCCGCCGCGGTCGTCGTACCGCTCCTGGTCCGCCAATCCGCAATCGGACCGACAACGACGACATGCCCGGCCGGCGCTATCGCGTCACCGCCGAAGGCTTCCCCGTCGGGCGGAGTCCCAGCGGGCGACCCGCCGCGTGTGCCGTACCTCGTGGACCCGCGCAACGGTGAGCCCAAGTACTTGCAGGACGGCGATGTTCGGGTGCCGCTGCGAATTGGGCAGTCGTTCGTGTCCTACGGCCGCGTCGCGTGCGGGTGGGTAGGTGTGCTCGGGGGCGGTGGCGACCAAGTCGGTCACTTGTTGCCCGACGGCACCTTCCAGTCGTACGGCGAGTCGAGAGGCGACGGCATCGCACTCTCGCCCGAAGGAGACCGGGTCGCCTTCATCACCGGATCGGGCTCGGACACCCGCATGGTGGTCGTATCAGTCGCCGATGACCGGCAGGTCGCGTCAGTGCCGGCGGACGCCCAGGCGGCGCTTACCGGCTGGAATCCCGATGGTGTTTGGTATTGGGATCATGGGGTCAAGCTCTGGAAGCCCGGCGCCGATCCGATCACCATCGACACCAACGGAGGAATCCTGGCGGTGTGGCGCACCACCAATCGGATGCTCTTCTCCGACCTCAGTCCGAGGCCGTTTCCCTGTGTGTCCGTCGTGACGCTTGCCGCTGGCAACAAGCTCGACGAGGTGATGCAGGAACGCTGCGGAATGTTGCTTCGGGCCACTCTCTCACCGGACGGCTCGATACTGGTGACGAGCGACTCGCGAGGCAAGCAAAACCTCCTCACGACGTACGACGTCCAGACCGGGAAGTCGACCACCCACACGGTCCCAGCAGGCGTCACCACCCGACACAAAGCCGTCTGGGAGGACGCCGAACACATCCTGATCGCCCGCACCTCAACCAATTCCGTGGAAACCCCAGCAATGCGCTGCAACGTCCTGACAGGCACCTGCGAAACCCTCGACACCCCCGACTTCGCAATCGACCCCGGCTACCGCTGACTCGCCTGACGTGCACCGCACCCTGCGCCGGACTCGAACATCTCCGAGCGAGCCGAAGGCTTCCGGTCAGGGCGTGCCGAACTGGTGGTGGTTGGTGACGGTCGCCTGGTTCAGCGCCGCGGTATAGATGGCGACCTCGTCGATCGTGCCGTCGAAGTACGCGGGTGAGTTGGGGTCCAAGGTGTTCAGCGCTGCGCCGATGGAGAAACCGTACGGGTCCATTACCGTCGCGCGGACGGCAGCCTGCGGCGCCAGGGCGACGCCGTCCACGTAGAGCCCGATCGAGGTGCCGTCATAGGTCTTCACGAGATGGTGCCAGAGGCCGTCGTTGACGGCGGACGCCGGCGTGAACGTCTTGTCCGAGCCCGAACCTCCTGCCCAGGCCGTCATCGACGCCCCGCCGGCGTTCAGGCTCAGGGAGAACTTCTGGTTCGTCGCCGGCGTGCCATAGTCGAACAACATCTGCTGCGACGAGCTCGTCGTCTTGAACCACAGCTCCACGGACCGGGGCGAGGCGCCGACCGGGAGACCAGTTGTTCCAGCCGCCTGCTGGAAGTCGTTGAGGCCGTCGAATCTGGCGGCCGTGTCGGTGCTGCCGGCAAGTGCTCCGGTGACGCCGAGGGTCACGCCGTTCTTGTAGTCGGCGGTGTTGGTGCTCAGGCTGTCCGCGGCGCGGGGGTACGTCGACAGGTTCACCTGGAAGTTGTCCAGCTGAAGACCGGTTGTGTCGCTCTGCCCGAGGATCGCAGCGGTCGATCCGAGTCGAACGCCGGCCCGACCGGCGGGACTGATGGGAGACGGGTCGGACACTGTTGCGATGACGACACCATTGACGAACAGGCGGATCGTCGATCCGACCATGTCCAGCCGGAGCCGGTAGGTCTGCCCGGCAGTCAACGACTGCGGGACTGTTGCCAACGAGCTGCTGCCGCCGTCGACGTTTCGGCGCAGCTCCCACTGGGCGACGCCCAGTGCGGCGATGTGGTACCGGGCGAGATAGAACGTGCCGGTCAGACCGCTGCCGAGCTGGATGCGGCCTTCAATGCCGACGTCGTCAATCGCCAGGAGCGACTTGACGGTGATATCGGCCTCGACTGAGTAGTCGGGGCTCGACGGGGTGGCCGAGGTGTAGTAGCTGGCCGCCCCGGTGAGCGCCGCAGTCTGGCGAAGCCGGCCCTGAGCGGTGATCACGCCGGTGTTGAGGTCCGCCCCCCACCTGGTCCAGCTGGTATCGGTGGTGTGGACCGACAACTCCGTGCCGGTCGGGGCAGTGAACTTGTCTGCGGAGATGAGCTCGGTCGTGCTTTCGCCGAAGCGCCAGAGGCTGAGAGCGCCAGTTGTCGTGCTGACGGCCCCGGCGTAGCTGACGATGGCGACGTTCGGGTTCGTCGCGATGTACTGGTTGCCCACCAGGTCGGTGATGACGTAGCGATACCTGTAGCAGATATCCGTCGTCACCTGGTTGTCGACGTACGGGGAGGCGGGGTTGAGCGGGCCGATGTCGACGAAGGCGCTGTAGCTGCCGATGGCTGGGCAGATGCCGGCGTTCGAGGCTGCCGCGGATCGTTGGAGTTGCCGGCCGGCGATGCCCGACCCGGTGTCGGTTCCGGAGGTGAACGAGATCTGGACCGACTTGCCTGGCTGATAGCCCGCCGCGTAGCTCACGGTGCCACCGGTCGGTGCGGTGGAATCGTCGACGAAGGTCAGCGGCAGAGTGCTCGTGTTGCCGGCGACGTCGCGACCGCTGATGGTCTCGGTGGGTGAACTGGTCGTCGCGACCGGCCAAGTGAATGGGGTGGATAGATACGGCCCACCCGCGGGCGTGGAAACGGTCGACGCGCTGTGCGTCCAGGTCGGCCCGCCAGTCAGGGGCGTCGTCGTACTCGAGGCAGGCCCTGATCCGGCGTCGGTCACTGCGTTGCGCAGCCGGAAGGAGCCCGCGGCCGTCCCGCGGTAGAAGATCGTGTCACCGCTGAGGGCGGCGTTGCCCGCGACAACGGCTACGGTGACGGCGTTCGTGGGGGCGATGAGGTCCGACGCGACCTGATTGCTCTTCGCACTCTCGAGGCCGCGCCAGTTGATCCCCACGCGTGGTGTGACGGAATAGACCCACTGCCCCGAGGGCACCGCCGAGTCCGTGCACGTCGTGGCCGTGACTGTGCAGACGAGTTGCGGAGTCTGGGTCGCGACGTCATACCGGGTGACCAGGTAGTTCGCCACTGCCGTGCCGTTCGCCAGGGTGCTCGCGGCCCAGTCGACGGTCAGTGTGTTCCCGACCCCGCTGGCGGTGGGTGTCGCGCCCTGGTTCACCGTCGTTGCCGCGGCTCCGCCCGCTCCGGCGGTGGAACCGCTGGTCCAGTACGCCGCAGCGTTGCCGGCGACCAGCATCATGGTGACGGCGACAACAACAGCAATGCCGGTGAGGCGCCAGGGCTGGCGGAATCGGGTGGAATGGCGCGCAGCCGCATGGATCGTCATCAGCCGGCCAACAGGAATACGGTGAATCCTGCGCCCTGGCAGGCGTTCGCCGCGGCGGCGGCCATCGTCAGCGCAGCGGGTAGATTCAGCGGCAGGGAGCCGTTCACAGCACCGACCTTCGCGGGTATGGTCCAGCCGGCTCCGCCATTGGTTTGCCGGGTGTAGCTCAGCGTTGAGACGCCACATCCGGCATGGGCGGTGTCGACGGCGAACCCGCCCGTCCCGGCGCCCGTGTCCAAGGACAGCTCGGTGATCCGGACGCCGAACAAGTTCGGGTTGGAGATCGTCAGCGCCACGCCGGCGGTACCGCCCGGACTGAGCTGGGTGGTCGCCGTACCGGCGGTCATCGTGATCGACAGCGCTTCCCCAGCCGTGCCGGCCGCGCTTCCATCACCTGATCCGGGCCAGTAGGCGTCGGCGGTCACGGCAACGACGGCAGTGAGCATGCTGAGGGCGAAGACGACGAGCGGGAAGGTGAGCCATCGACCGTGTCGCCGTTGGAGTGTCTTGCTCATGATGTCTCCGAGGTCTCGTCGGCGGTACGTCGATGTCGAGCAGCCAGTGGGGTGGCGGCCTCACCCGTCACCCCACTGGCTGGTGTACAGCCGGGCTGCTACGCGGCGGTGATGGTGAGGTTGATGGTGGTGTTCTTGCAGTCGTCCTGGTTCGAGGTGGTGTTGCGCAACTGGACCGTGCCGCTCAGCCTGCCCTGGTACGTCGTAGCGGCATCCCGGGTGAAGGCGGAGTCGCCGTTGGGAAGATCAAGGCCTACCGCGCTCGGCTGAACCACGGCAAAGTCGGCAGTCGTGCACACTTCGGCAACCGCGCCGGCCGCATGGTCGGCGGCAGTGGTTCCGGTGCCTGTGCCGGATGCGTTGATGTAGGTGACGCTCGCCTTCGTGATCGTCACCGAGGTGATGTACTGCGGTGTGCTGGCGGTGTTGGTGATCGTGTAGTTGACGGGCTGCGCCGCGCTACCCGGCGTCATGCCGCTGACCACGCCGTTCTGGGTGACCGTCATCGCGGTGCTGGTGCCGGTGGTGCCCGTTGCGTCGCCCTCGCCACTGGTGGTCCAGAACGCGTAGGCGATACCGCTGACGGCGAGTACCGCGAGGGCGGCCAGGGGAATGAAAACTCGCTTCTTCCTCAGGATCTTGAACATCAGAATCTCCTTCGTGGTGCACGTGATGCTGTTGAGTCGCGTAGACCTGGCTCGGGCGGAGGCGCGTCGGTTCCGCCTGGTCCTGAGACTGCGGCGCCTGTGGTGCGGGCGCCGGTGCCGTCAGGTTGCAGAACAGGTGTCATTTCTGCGCAGGTCCGCACCCCGGTCGCCTGGTTGCTTATAGTGCAGAGGTCGTCACACGGGGGTGGCACAGATGCTCGAGCAGCCGACAGAATTGCCGGTGGGATGGCTTGAGGTGGCTCCGGACGCCATCGTGGGCGTCACGTCCGACGGCCTCATTGTTCTGGCGAACGCCCGAGTCGAGGCCTTGTTCGGCTACACCCGCGAGGAGTTGATCGGCCGGACGGTAGAGGTCCTGGTGCCGGAGGGCGCCCGCCCACTGCACCCGGCGAAACGGGCTCGGTACGTCGTCGATCCCCGGCCGCGGCTGATGGACGGGAGCTCCGAACTCACGGCCCGCCGCAAAGACGGCACTCAGTTCCCGGCCGAGATCTCGCTGTCGCCGATCGCGACCGAGAATGGGACCATCACCTTCGCCGCGATCCGCGACGTCACCGAGCGGCGCGAACTGCAGGCCGAGCGCGAGGTACTCAGGGCTCAGGCGGACCGAGAGCAGGCGGAGAACCGGTCGCACCAGTCGCAACGACTGGAAAGCCTGGGCCAGCTCGCCGGCGGTGTGGCACACGACTTCAACAACCTTCTCTCCGTGATCCTCAACTACGCCTCGTTCGTCGAAGAGGAGATCAAGGCCGTGCGCGGTGCCGACCAGGGGCGCTGGGATGCGGCCTTGAAAGACCTTCAGCAGATCCAGGGCGCAGCCGAACGCGGTGCCGGGCTGACCCATCAGCTGCTCACCTTCGGCCGCCGGGAGGTAGTCAGGCCCCGGGTGCTCTCCCTCAACGCGGTCGTGAGCAACGTGAAGCACCTGCTCCAGCGGACCCTGGACGAACAGATCGACCTGGTCGCCGAGCTGGCGCCGGATCTGTGGCCGGTGATGGCCGATCCCGGCCAGATCGAGCAGGTCCTGGTCAATCTCGCGGTCAACGCCCGGGACGCGATGCCGAACGGTGGGGTACTGCGGATCGACACCGCGAATGTCGTTGTGGACAAGGCCTATGCGGCGAACCATCACGGCCTCAGCCCGGGTCAGTACGTCCGGCTCCGGCTGAGCGACAACGGCAATGGCATGTCGGCGGAGGTGATCGAGCACGCCTTCGAACCGTTCTTCACCACCAAGCCGAAGGGCGAGGGCTCGGGCCTCGGGCTGGCAACGGTCTACGGAATCATCATGCGAATGGACGGGTTCGTACAGATCATGTCCCGGCCAGGGGAAGGCAGCACCTTCTTCATGCTGATCCCGGCCACGGTGGTCCCGGCGGACGATGTGGAGGCCGCAGAACATGAGCCGCCGCCCCAGTCTGCCGGCCGACCCTCCGTCGGGGGCGAGACCATCCTCGTGATCGAGGACGAGGACGCCATGCGCGAGGTCACCCGCCGCGTGCTCATGCGGAAGAGTTACCGGGTACTGACCGCGCCCGACGGTGTCACTGCGCTGGAGTTGCTGAGCTCGACCGACGAACCGATCCAGTTGCTGCTCACCGATGTCGTCATGCCGCGCATGCTGGGCAAGGACGTGGCGGACAAGGTCTCTGTGCTACGGCCCGGCATCCGCGTGCTCTACATGTCCGGCTACGCACAGCCGGTGCTGACCTCGCAAGGGACCTTGCAGCCGGGCGTCGCCTTGATCGAGAAGCCGTTCTCACAGACGGAGCTGCTCAAGATGGTCCGCGCCGTTCTGGACGCGCCTGGCCCAGCGGCGAACTGACTACCTGGGTGCCGGTCCCGTTATCGCCGAGGGCCGCCCTGATCGCCTCCACCAGCTGAGCTGGGGTGAACGGCTTCTCGAGGAAGCTTGCGTCCGCGCCCACAAGTCCCCTGCCGACCGCGAGCTCCTTGGGCAATCCGGAGACGTAGACCACGCTCAGGTTCGGGTGGAGGCCGGTCAGCTGTTCTGCCAACGTGGATGCGCTGATGTGTCCGGGCATCCACACATCGGTGAGCAACAATCTGATCGGACCGCCCACAGCCTGCGCGGCACGCAGGGCGGCCCGGGCGTCGGAGGCAGCGAGGGCCGAGTAGCCGCACTTGGTGACGATCCGCCGGATCGCCTCCCGGATGTCCTCGTCGTCGTCGACGACGAGCACGATGTCCGCTGCGGCCATACACCTTCCCCTGATCCATGGACTTGCTGTCAGGACTGTCCAGGGTCATTCTCACCCAAGGTAAGCGAATCGCGACTCATTGCTGATGTATCGACTATAGTGAAGGTCGGGCCGCGGCGTACTCGAGGATGCCGCGCCCGGCACAAGCGGACAGGCGAGACAGATGACAACAGCGCGACTCGACATCGGCGCAGGCGGTCGGCCTGTCTCGACGCGGGCCGATCTGCAAGCAGTGCTCGCTCTGCTGGCCCCGGCCATGGCCATCCGCAGCAGGGATGACGCCCACGGGGTGGTCGCTCGGTTGGCGGAGGTGCCCAGCATCAGCTCCGCGCGACTCGACGCAGCTTGGGTCGGTCCGCCTTCACACGCAGCGACCGACCTGGTCTGGCTGATCGGAACTGGTTGCGACGGGCAACTGCTGTCGGTTCGTACGACTGGCGCGGCGACCGACGATGCGCTGCTGACAGCACTCGGCGCATTCGCAGAGGTTCTCGCCGAGCGGGTGAGGCATCCCGACGGCCCGGCTGCCGGCAACGACTTCGTCGCTGCCGTGTGCCATGCATTGCGGGGCTCACTGACATCGTTGATCGCCTTCTCCGGCTTCCTGACCGACGCAGCGGAGGGCGAACTGACCGAGGAGAATCGCCAGTTCGCCGAGATCATCCGGCGTACCAGCGATCGCATGCTCGCCGTCATCGACGAGTTGGCTCTCATCGCTCGGCTGGAGTCAGGGGAATTGCAGTTGGACCTGGCGCTCGTCTCTATCCCTGAGCTGGTGCGGGCTGTCGTAGCCGAGCAGCAACCCCGCGCCCGGTCCGCGGCGGTCGCCCTGCGCGGCGAGGATGTCGACGGACCGCGCATCAGCTGTGATTGGGGCCGCCTGCACCAGTTGCTGACCAGTCTCGTCATCAACAGGCTCGATGTCGCCACGCCAGGCGGCGCCGTGACACTCCGGGCCGTGCCGGCGCCCACCGGTTGGCGGATCGAGGTCACCGACTCCGGCACCGGAAATCCCGAGGGTGATCTCGACCAGCTTTTCACCGCCTTCCACCAGACATCCAGCCGGCCGCGGCCTGGTACAGCCGCGACCGGGCTCGGACTGGCGCTGAGCCGGGCGATCACGGAAAGTCACGGGGGCACCATCCGGGCCGCCAACACGGGCAGCGGCATCACGATCAGCGTGCGGCTTCCCTGGCGGCGACCGGGTGAGCGGTGATGAGCCGCGTCCTGGTGATCGAGGACGATGCCGACGTCGGGCTCGCGCTCGGTGTACTTCTTCGCCGGTCAGGTTACGAGGTGGACCATGTCGAGGACGGGCGGGCGGGTCTGCGGGCCGTGCACTCCCTGCGCCCTGATCTCCTGGTGCTCGACATCGGGCTGCGGGATATGGACGGCTGGCAGGTTCTCGAGCGGGTCCGGGACATCAGCGACCTGCCGATCCTCATCCTCAGTGGACATGGCCAGGAGGCCGACAAGGTCCGTGGACTACGGGCAGGAGCAGACGACTACCTCACGAAGCCGTTCGGCAGCAACGAACTGGTGGCGCGACTGGAAGCCTTGCTGCGCCGGACGGTGCCGCCGACCTGGGCGATCGAGGTCTACGACGACGGCCGGCTGCGGATCGATCCGCAGCAGCGATCGGTGCGGCTGGACGGTCTAGACGTGCGACTGACGCCGACAGAGTTCCGCCTGCTGGCCGTCCTGGTCCGGCACCGGGGCTCGATCCTGAACCCGACCCAGTTGCTTGCCCAGGTGTGGGACGACCCCAGCGGTCTCGGCCTGGAACGGGTGAAGTTCGCCGTTCTCCGACTCCGCCGAAAGCTCGAATCACACGATTCGACGTGTGTGCAGATCGAGTCTGTTCGCGGCTTCGGCTACCGCTTCCGCGGCGCGGCGTGACAGCAACCGGGCGTCATCAGCCCGGCAAATTTATTGCGTTGCTTCGCAGCACCAGAGCGCCATAGCGTTCGTTTCCTCATGAGTAGGTAGGACGGGCCCTATCCGCGGCCGTGAGTCAACAGATCGGAGATGCGGACTGCGATGACTTCTCATCTTTTCGCGCTTTGCTTTGATGCAAACGAGCCGGTTCGTCTCGCGCGGTTCTGGGCTGGGGTCCTGGGCTGGGAGATGGCTGACGACGAGATCGCGATCCTGCCGAACGACGACACCGGGTTCCGGATCCGGTTTGCTCCGACCGAGGAACCGAAGGCCGGTCCGAACCAGACCCACTTCGATCTGACGAGCAATCTCGAGCCCCAGCAGGTGATCGTCGAGCGGGCACTCGGACTTGGCGCCCGGCACATCGACGTCGGTCAGCTGCCTGAAGAAGGTCACGTCGTACTCGCGGACCCCGAAGGCAACGAGTTCTGCGTCATCGAGGCGGGAAACAACTTCCTTGCCGACTGCGGATTCATCGGAGCGCTCTCGTCCGACGGCACCCAGGAGGTCGGGTACTTCTGGAGCAAGGCGCTGGACTGGCCGCTGGTCTGGGACCAGGACGAGGAGACCGCGATCCGCTCGCCGCACGGCGGTCCGAAGATCACCTGGGGCGGTCCCCCGGTGAGCCCGAAGCTCGGCAAGAACCGGCTGCACTTCGACCTCGCTCCCCCGGCCGGCGGCGATCAGCAAGCCGAGGTTGACCGTCTGATCTCACTCGGCGCCAAGCGCATCGACATCGGCCAGGGCGACGTCGACTGGGTCGTCATGGCCGACCCCGACGGCAACGAGTTCTGTGTGCTGGCCCCACAACATTCTGCCACTCCCTCAGCAAAGGGATGAGTGCATTTGTCGGGCCTTGAGGTCTGCGGTTTGGCTACTCGTAGCCAGTTGCAGGGGCGGAGGCCGAGCGGTGGAGGTCCTGAAAACTTCTTGCCGATCGCTTGTCGTATCGACCGGACGCCGTTCGTAGCGTAGGTGGAGGCGGACAGCGGGTCCGCTGGAGCTGAAGGAGCAGACATGCCCGAGTACCTCATCTACTTCAACCAGCAGTGGGTGGGCGACCACACCGAGGAGTGGTTCGGCGGGCGTGGGCCACTCGCCAGGGCGGTCGTGGACGAGATGAAGGCTGCCGGCGTTTACGTCTTCGCCGGAGGGCTGGAGGAGGAGGACGGCCCGGTCTACAGCGCCGACCCCACCAGTGGCGACGTGTTGATCACCGACGGACCGTACGTCGAGACCAAGGAGTATCTGGGCGGGTTCGCGCTGGTGAACGTGGCCGACGACGAGGCCGCCAAGATGTGGGCGGGCAAGGTCGCGGAGGCATGCGGTTGGCCGCATGAGGTCCGCCGCTTCAAGCCGCAGCCTCAGGCCGGCTGACTCCATCGCGCGACCTCATCGTGGAACGGCTGCCGTTCCACGATGAGGTCGCGGAACCCTTCAACGGGTCGTGTTGAGAGCGACGTCGACGATGTCGGCGCGCGGCGACAGCGAGCGTGCTTCGCCCAGTGGCACCCACTGGGCGAACTCGACACCGCCACCCGGCATCGACCAGCAGGCCGGCGCGTGGTCATTGCCGACGAACCAAGTCAGCAGGATCTTGTCCGAGTCAACGATCACGGCGTACGCCGCCAGCCTCGTGTCGTACTCGCTGAAGTGCACCGCTACAGCGCCTTCGCGTAGCAGCGGGTCAGCGGCTGGTCGACGTACTTGCCCCACGGCGCCGCCGGGACGTATCCGCTCGACTCATACAGCGCAATCGCCTCGGGCTGCGCGCACCGCGCGACGAGCTCGGCGAACGCGGATCCCAGCAGCACGGCCAGCCCGGCGTCACCAGGCGCCCGTTCCTCGATGACGCGATCGATCCGGAAGCTCATCCACGGATGCTAGCCGCCGTAAAGCAGCCGACACAAAAGAAAAAGCAAGGAGGAAATACTCTCCTTGCCATGTCTAACTTATAGCGCATGGGGGGACTTGCCGCAAGGCCCGGTCTGTGCCGCAAAATTGCGGACCGTACGCCAAAACCTGCGGAAATTGGAGTCGCTGAATGCGTGTGGTGTTGTCGACGTATGGGTCGCGCGGGGACGTCGAGCCGCTGGTGGCGTTGGCGGTTCGGTTGCGGGAGCGAGGCGCGGAGGTACGGATCTGTGCACCGGCGGATGAGGACTTCGCGCAGCGGCTCGCGGGTGTCGGCGTAGCGATGGTGCCGGTCGGCCCGTCAGCACGAGCGCTGACAAAGTCGGCGCCGAAGCCGTCATCCATCTCTCAACGCGCGGCCGAGGTCATCGCCAGCCAGTTCGACGCTGTCACCGCCGCGGCCGAGGGATGCGACGCCCTGGTGGCGACCGGGATGACGCCGGCCGCGGCGGGCGCGCTGTCGGTTGCCGAGAAGCTGGGCATCTACTCCGTGTCCGTCACATTCCAGCAGCTCACCGTGCCATCGCCGCATCGCCCGCCACTGACCTATCCAGGCCGGGCGTTCCCGCCGGAGGTGACCGACAACCGAGTCCTGTGGGACTTGGATGCCGAGAGCAACAACGTGCTGTTCGGTGATGCGCTCAACACCAACCGGGCGTCGATCGGTCTGCTTCCGGTGGACGATGTACGCGCGTACGTCCTCGGAGATCAGCCGTGGCTGGCAACAGACCCGGCACTGGACCCGTGGCGGCCGAATCCGGAGCTCGACGTCGTACAGACCGGAGCGTGGATTCTGCCGGACGAACGCCCACTTCCGGCCGACCTCCAAGCGTTCCTGCGCAACGGCGAACCGCCCGTGTACGTCGGCTTCGGCAGCATGCCGATGCGGGGATCGTCGGACGCCGCTGAGGTGGCTATCGAGGCGATTCGCGCGCAGGGCCGCCGTGCGATCGTCGGGCGTGGTTGGGCCGACCTTGCCCTGATCGACGACCAGGACGACTGCTTCGCCGTCGGCGAGGCCAATCACCAGGCCTTGTTCAGCCGGGTGGCAACCGTCGTACACCACGGTGGAGCAGGTACGACGACAACGGCCACCCGGGCCGGAGCGCCTCAGGTGGTCGTACCCCAGGGAGCAGACCAGCCGTATTGGGCCGGACGAGTGGCTGAGCTGGGCATCGGCGCGGCACACGACGGACCGACGCCGACCTTCGAGTCGCTGTCGACAGCGCTCAAGACGGCCCTAAGCCCCGAAACCGCCGAGCGTGCGACCGGCATGGCCGCAACGATCCGCACTGACGGCGCAGCAGTCGCCGCCAAGCTGCTGCTCGAGAGGAGTCGATGACCATGAGTCCCCTGACCACCAGCGCGTTCGACCTTCCCGACAACCTCTCCCCCAAGGCCGACCCGACCCTGATCGCCGGCGACGAGCAGCACTTCGCAGCCATCGCGACAACGCTCGAGCAGTCGATCGCGGACCTGTCCGACCGACTGGACGCCACCCGCAAGGCCCCCGGCGGCTCCGGCCAGGAGGCGCTGGACCGGGACCTGGAGATCCACCGGCTGACCTCTCGCCTTCGCACGCTGCGCCGCTTCGGCCTAGATCTGTGCCTCGGACGCATCGTCAGCGCGGACGACGGCGAGACCGTGTACGTCGGCCGGCTCGGCCTCACCGACAGCGACGGTCGCCGGCTGCTGATCGACTGGCGCTCCCCGGCGGCCGAGCCGTTCTTCGGCGCGACCCACGCCAACCCGATGGGCCTGGCAAGCCGCCGCAGGTATCGGTGGACGCGCGGCCGGATCAGCGACTACTGGGACGAGGTGTTCACCGAAGACGGGTTCGAGGGCCACGCCGCGCTCGACGACCAGTCAGCCTTCATCGCCAGCCTGGGCAGCAACCGCTCCGACCGGATGCGCGACGTACTCGGCACCATCCAGGCCGACCAGGACGCCATCATCCGGGCGGGATCCCGGGGCGCTCTCGTCGTCGACGGCGGTCCAGGTACAGGCAAGACCGTCGTCGCCCTGCACCGCACTGCCTTCCTGCTGTACTCCGACCCACGCCTCGGGCACCGCCGTGGCGGCGTACTGTTCGTCGGTCCGCACCAGCCCTACCTGGCCTACGTCTCCGACGTCCTGCCGAGCCTCGGCGAGGAAGGCGTGCAGACCTGCACCCTGCGGGATCTCCTCCCCGAGGGAGCCACGGCACCGGACGAAGAAGACCCGACTGTGGCCGCGCTCAAGTCTTCCGCGGACATGGTGAAGGCGATCGAACCGGCCGTACTGCTCTACGAAGAGGTGCCGGCCAAGGGGATGACGGTCGAGACGCATTGGTCCGACATCCGGCTCAGCCCTGCCGACTGGGCCGAGGCGTTTGGATCCGCAGATCCGAGTACGCCGCACAACGAGGTGCGCGATCAGGTGTGGGAAGAGCTGCTCACGATCCTGATGGACAAGCACGCGGACGAGTACGACGATGACGACGTCTCGGAGGAGATGCTGCGCAGATCCCTTCAGCAGAACGAGGATCTGGTCGATACCTTCAACAAGGCGTGGCCGCTGATCGAACCGACTGACCTGGTTGGCGATCTCTGGTCGGTGCCGGCGTACCTGCGGATGTGTGCTCCGTGGCTGAGCCCGGAGGAGGTCAAGAAGCTGCAGCGCGCGGATCCCCAGGCGTGGACGGTGTCCGACCTGCCGCTCCTGGACGCGGCGCGGCAGAGGCTCGGCGACCCGGAGGCTTCCCGGCGGAAGCGCCGGCAAAAGGCGGTCGCCGCGGCCGAACGTGAACGCATGGCCGATGTCATCGACCACATTCTCGAGGCCGATGACGACAACGAGGGCTGGGTGCCGATGCTGCGCGGGCAGGACATCCGGGAGGCCCTGATCGACGAGACCGCGTTGCCCACCGCCGACCCGGATCTGCTCGCCGGCCCGTTCGCGCACATCGTCGTGGACGAGGCTCAGGAGCTGACCGACGCCGAGTGGCAGATGTTGCTGCTCCGCTGCCCGTCCCGCAGTTTCACCATCGTCGGGGACCGGGCTCAGGCCAGGCATGGGTTCGCGGAGTCGTGGCAGGAACGGCTGGAGCGGATCGGGCTCGACCGGATCAACCTGGCGTCCCTGAGCATCAATTACCGGACGCCGGAAGAGGTGATGATCGAAGCCGAGCCGGTCATCCGTGCGGTGCTTCCGGACGCCAACGTGCCGACCTCGATCCGCAGCAGCGGCGTGCCCGTCACGCACGGATCCACCGCTGAACTGGAGTCGATCTTGGATGCCTGGCTCGCCGAGCACTCCGACGGCATCGCCTGCGTGATCAGCGCCAAGGACATCGAGTTCGGTACGACGCTCCGCGTCCGCTCGCTGACGCCGGAACTGTCGAAGGGGCTCGAGTTCGATCTCGTCGTACTGATTGATCCGGAGACGTTCGGCGACGGGATCGAGGGGGCGGTCGACCGCTATGTCGCGATGACCCGGGCGACTCAGCGGCTGGTGGTCCTCACGAGTTAGCTCACGCCGACGGTCTGGTGCTCGGGCTCCACGACGGCGACGATGCGGTCGAGGTCCCGGGAGTACGGCGCACCGATGTACTTCGCGGAGATCTGGTCGATGATCTCCCAGGCCGGGTCACCCTCGATCCATTCGGTGACCCGGCCGCGGATGACGACGGGCTCGAACGGGTTGTCGGCGGGTGCCAGGGACAGCGCCACCCGCGGGTCGCGGCGGAGGTTGCGGGCCTTGCGGGAGTTCGGGCCGGTGAGGAAGACGATCTTGTCGCCATGCGTCGCGACCCAGACCGGAACGGTGTGAGGCGAACCGTCCGGCAGAACGGTGGCGAGGTGAGCAATCGAGGTGCCGTCCAGGTGGCGTCGTACGTCGGCGTTCAGCATCGTCGTAATCCTTTCCGGAGTTCCTTTAGGAGACCGTAGCATGTTGAGTCCCCTGAGGGAACCCCAGTGTGGAGTCGCGGCGTGCGTCAGAGCGGGCGGGAGTTGTGACGTGCCCAGACCAGGGGACGCTCGTGTTCGGGGACTTGGTGCAACTCGCGCACCAGAGCATCGATCTGCGGTGTCATCGTCACCAGAATCGACGCTGCGAATGTCGTCGACCGTCGCGAAGGTGTGCGCCGTACCGGCTGGGACCACGACGAACTCTCCGGGACCGAGCCTCCGTACGTCGGTCCCGAGCGTGACGTCGAGCTGTCCGCTCAGCACAACAAACCCCTCGTCGCCGCCGTCATGAACATGCAGCGGAGCCTGCGGAAAGGGATGCGGCGTCAGCTCCCACCGCCGCATAACAAAGTCAGGCATGCCCCTAACGCTACCCCTCACCCGCTCCCGCCCCCGGCGTCGCCGAACGACGGTTGTCGGCAATCGAGCGGCGGCTGTAACCAACTCTGGGGTGGGCTGTGGCGTCCCATGGGTAAGGGCTACATCCGACTCGGGAGGTCGATCGTGCGTCGAAGGATCAAGGTTCTGGGAGCGGCGGCAGCGTTGACGATCGTGGCGCCGTTGGTGCTGGTTAGTGGGTCGGCGGCGTCGGCTGCCGTCACGACAGCGACGTGTAATGGGATGGCATCGCCCGCGCGATTGGATGCTGTCAGCTATGCCGATCGGCTGGTACGTGCCTGGGGCCGCGGCGATCGCCCGGCGACCGATTGCTACGCGTCCGCGGCAACGGCCCGAACCTTGTTCGGGCAGGCGACGCCGGGTGGTATTCACTGGCGGCGGGTCTCGGCCGAAGGTGCTGCCGGGACAATCTATGTGACCTACCACGACGACGCGCGCGGTGGGAATCTGACCATCGGCGTCCAGAACGTCGGGCTGCGCGAATCGGACGGCTGGCACGCCGCCTACACGGCACGGTTCCAAGAAGAGCCACGCGCCTGGGGCCCGGTCGCCTGGTCCGACAACCTGGTGCGGGCTTGGGGCCGGGGCGACAAGACCTGGATGTCGTACTACGCAACACCGGCGGTGGTGAGCAGCCTCACCCACATCTCCCCCACCGGCGGCCCGTCCTGGCGCCGCGTGGCGGCTGAAGGCGCTGCGGGTACGACGTACGTGACCTACCACAACGATGCCAACGGCCACCAACTCGTCCTCGGCATCTCGAACGTCGGCCTGTCCCAGGGAGACGCCCACGCCGCCTACAGAATCCAGTACCGCTAACCCCGTAGGCTGCCGTGCTGCCAACCGTCCGCCCGGCGGGCCGCTTCGCCATTTCCTCAACGCCGTCTTGTTCACTGCTCGTTGACGGGGAATGGTGGGCGAATGAACCCGCCGACGCTTGACGGCCTCGAATTGGAGGCGAAACCGCACGCGCAGTTTCTGGCGACCGAGCATTGGAGTCTGCTGGCGACTCGCAGTATGACGTGGAACGAGATCTTCAGCCGGACCGGGACGTACCTGACAGTCCTTTCGGCTACCGTCATCGCGCTCTCGCTGGTGGCGAACGCGACCGGCTTCGGAGAGAGCTTCCAGACGTTCGCGCTGCTGGTTCTTCCGGTGGCGCTACTCGTCGGCGTCGGCACGTACTTCCGCCTGATCGAGGCGGACATCGAGGACGCCTGGCTGGTCATCGGGATGAACCGCCTACGGCACGCATACGTCGAGCTCGCGCCAGAGCTCGAGCCGTATTTCGTCGCGAGCCACCACGACGACGCGCCAGGCATGCTGAAGACCTACAGCTTCCGCAGCCGAGTCGGCCTGACCCACTGGCTCTCAGGATCACCGGTCGTCATCGGCACCATCAACGCCGTCGTCACCGGCGTCCTGGCCGCCGTCATCTGCGAGGCCTCGGGCGCCGGCGACACGCTCCGAACGATCGTCGGTGTCATCACCGCGGTCGTGACCGTGGCCTTGCTCGCCTTCGTGGGTTACCGAAAGATCCGCCACGTCACGCGCGACTACCGGCCGCGCTTCCCAAGCTGATTGGACTCCTGCGTCAGTACGCTCCCCAGATGGCCGACGAAGCAGCGAGGACATTGTCAGACGGCATTGCGGGCGATCTCGAGGCGGCTAAGGTCTCCTTGCGGAACGCGGCGCAGACCGTCGAGAAGACCAAGCTCAGGCTGGAGCAGTCGTCGTACACGCGAACCCTGAGCTACCAGCTCACCGCCGCCTTGAGCACCCGCCAGGTCGCCGAGGACGAGTTTCCCGGCCGGCATCAGTGGAGAATCAGAGCCCGGGACCTCTCGCGCTCCCTCTCCGAGGCCGTCGAGACCGCCCGGCGTACTCTGAGCGGCCCGAGCCTCAACCGTCTCTATTACGCAGGTCCTCCCGCCCTCGGCGAACTGAACAAGGCCGTGAAGAGCCTCGAGAGCGCGCAGCGAGGGCTCGAGTCACTGCAGCAGATCGAAGGACACGACCAGCAATTGGCCAAGGTGCTGTCCGACCGGGTGAACCTGCTCTCGCTGGCCGCCACGAACGCTCGCGACGCCGCACAGACCGCGGTCGCACGTCTTGAGAGCGTCGAGACCAAGCTCAAGTCCGTCGACGCGACCATGTCCCCGGCCCGGCTCGGGGAACCCGAGAAAACGGGTGTTCCGTCGCTCGAGGATGTCCATCAGCGTGCCCACACCGACCTGACCACGGCCGATCTCAAAGTGCAGGAGACCGACAAGTGGCTGACGGTCGCCCGGCATCCCGCCGTCAGCGTGGCCGATGAGAGTACTGCGCTCGCAGCGCATGCCGGGCTCAACCCGCCAGTGTCCCTGGAGAAACGCCAGCCGGCCGCGTCGGGCGAGCAGGAGCGACGATCGGGCTACAGCACCGAGAGCAGCCGCGACCGCGGCGGCCGCGGCTGACCTCAACAACCGAGCGCGTCAGTCCAGGCAGAACTCGTTGCCTTCGGGATCCTGCATGACGATGGTGCCGAAGCCCAGTGGTGGGTCAGGGTCGAAGCGTTGCACTCGCGTTGCGCCCAACGCGACGAGGCGAGAGCACTCGGCCTCCAGCGCCGCCATCCGTTCATCGCCCTGGAGCCCAGGAGCTGCCCGGACATCCAGGTGGACGCGGTTCTTGGCGACCTTGTCCTCCGGCACCTGCTGGAAGAACAGACGCGGACCCTCGCCGGCTGGGTCTTCGAGGGCTGACCGAGTGTTGCGTTCCTCCTTCGGTACGCCGATCCGGTCGAGGAACTCGTCCCACGCGGCCAGCGGGTCGGCGCCCTCGGGCAGCTCGACTCCGGGCGGCGCGGGAAACTCATAGCCGAGCACCTCGCGCCAGAACCCCGCCAGCGCCTGCGGATCGTGTGCATCAAAGGTGACCTGAATGTGCCTGACTCCGTTCATGGGGCCACTCTGACACCTCTAGCGGACAGGATCGGTCCGCTATCTCTGGCAGAGTGAGCCCATGGAGGACGAGCGGGGTACGACGGAGCGGGTGCTCACGCTGCTCGGCCTGCTCCAGCAACGCCAGGTCTGGACGGGCCCCGAGCTCGCCGCCCGTCTCGGCGTCACCCCGCGCACCGTACGGCGTGACGTGGAGCGGCTGCGCACCCTCGGCTACCAGGTTCACGCCAGCCAGGGCGTCGGCGGCGGCTACCAGCTCGGCCCCGGCCAGGACCTGCCGCCGCTGCTGCTCGACGACGACGAGGCGATCGCCACTGCGGTCTCCCTGCTCGCCGGTGCGGGTGGCGAGGTCGCCGGAGCCGGCGAGGCCGCCGTACGGGCGTTGACCAAGCTCGACCGGGTGCTGCCGACTCGGCTACGTCACGAGGTACGGGCGCTGTCCGGTTCGGTCGAGTCGTTCGGCGGAGGCCGGACGCCGGTCGACTCCGACGTACTGATGGCGCTGGCCAGGGCGTGCCGCGACGAGGTCGAGGCTGGGTTCGACTACCCGTCTGGGGATGAGGTACGACGTCGGCGGGTCGAGCCGTATCGGCTGGTCGCGTCGGACCGGCGCTGGTACCTGCTCGCGTACGACCTGGATCGCGACGACTGGCGGAGCTTTCGAGTCGACCGGATGACCGAGGTGGCCGCGCGGACCTGGCACTTCCATCCACGTGAGGCTCCTGACGCGGCGTCGTACGTGCAGGAGAGTGTGGCGAGCCGGGTGTACCGGTACCAGGCGCGCTTCCTGCTGCATGCGTCGGCTGAGACTGTGCGTGCGCAGCTGCCGGCGTCGGCTGCCGTCGTACGAGAGCGTGACAGCGAGACCTGCGAGGTGCTGAGTGGTGCCGGCAGCCTCGACTTCGTGCTCATGCACGTTGTCCTGCTGGGCCACCCGTTCGAGGCACTCGACCCGCCAGAGCTCAGGGATCGCTGCCGAGTGCTGGCGGACAGGTTGCTGTCCGCCAGCACCGAGGTCAGCTGACGTACGACGCCAGGTGCTTGCCGGTGGTGGTCGACTTGGCGGCGACGAGCTCTGCGGGTGTGCCCTCGAAGACGATCTTGCCGCCGTCGTGACCTGCGCCGGGACCGAGGTCGATGATCCAGTCGGCGTGCGCCATCACCGCTTGGTGGTGCTCGATGACGATGGCGGACTTGCCAGAGTCGACGAGCCGGTCGAGCAGACCGAGCAGCTGCTCGACATCCGCCAGGTGCAGACCGGTCGTGGGCTCGTCGAGGACGTAGACGTCGCCCTTGTCCCCCATCTGCGCGGCCAGCTTCAGGCGCTGCCGCTCACCGCCGGACAGCGTGGTCAACGGCTGCCCCAGCGAAAGGTACCCGAGCCCGACGTCAGCCAGCCGGTCGAGGATCTTGTGCGCAGCCGGCGTCTTGGCCTCGCCGTCGCCAAAGAACTCCAAAGCCTCCGTCACCGGCATAGCGAGTACTTCGGCGATGTTCCGGCCGCCCAGCGTGTACTCGAGCACCGACGCCTGGAACCGCCTGCCCTCGCACTCCTCACACGTCGACTCCACCGTCGCCATGACACCCAGGTCGGTGTAGATCACGCCGGCGCCGTTGCAGGTCGGGCAGGCGCCCTCGGAGTTGGAGCTGAACAGCGCCGGCTTCACCCCGTTGGCCTTCGCGAACGCCTTGCGGATCGGGTCGAGCAGTCCGGTGTACGTCGCTGGGTTGCTTCGACGCGAGCCACGGATCGCCGCCTGGTCGATCACCACCACGCCCTCGCGACCGGCGACCGAACCGTCGATCAGCGAGCTCTTGCCGGACCCGGCGACTCCCGTGAGTACGCAGAGCACGCCGAGAGGGAGGTCGACGTCCACGCCCTGGAGGTTGTGGGTCGTCGCACCGCGCACCTCCAGCGCGCCTGACGACGTACGCACGGAGTCCTTCAACCGCGCCCGGTCGTCGAAGTGGCGACCAGTGATGGTGTCACTCTTCCGCAGCCCCTCCACCGTGCCCTCGAAGCAGACGGTTCCGCCCGCCGAACCGGCGCCCGGGCCGAGGTCGACGACGTGGTCGGCGATGGCGATGGTCTCGGGCTTGTGCTCGACGACGAGCACGGTGTTGCCCTTGTCGCGCAGTTGCAGCAGCAGGCCGTTCATCCGCTCGATGTCATGCGGGTGCAGGCCGATCGTCGGCTCGTCGAAGACATACGTGACATCGGTGAGCGACGAGCCGAGGTGCCGGATCATCTTGGTCCGCTGCGCCTCGCCGCCGGACAGCGTGCCCGCCGGCCGATCGAGCGACAGGTACCCCAGTCCGATCTCGGCGAACGAGTCGAGCAGGTGCTGCAGCCCGGTCAGCAGCGGCGCCACCGAACGGTCCTCGAGGCCGCGGATCCACTCGGCCAGGTCGCTGATCTGCATCGTGCAGAGGTCGGCGATGTTCTTGCCCTTGATCTTCGACGACAGAGCTTCCTGGCTGAGCCGCGTGCCGTTACAGTCCGGGCAGATCGTGAACGTCACCGCCCGCTCCACGAAGGCGCGGATGTGCGGCTGCATCGCGTCCACGTCCTTGGACAGGAACGACTTCTGGATCTGCGGGATCAGGCCGCTGTAGGTCAGGTTGATCCCCTCGACCTTGACCTTGGTCGGCTCCCGGTAGAGCAGGTCGTGCAGTTCCTTCTTGGTGTACTTCTTGATCGGCTTGTCCGGGTTGAAGTAGCCGGAGCCGCGGAAGATCCGCCCGTACCACCCCTCCATGCTGTAGCCGGGGATGGTCAGCGCACCCTCGTTCAGCGACTTGGTCTCGTCGTACAGCGCGGTCAGGTCGAAGTCGTTGACCGAGCCCATGCCTTCGCACTTCGGGCACATGCCGCCGTGGTAGACGGCGTTGCGTACGACGGTCTTCTCGCCGGCGCCCTTGTCGGCGACCATCGAGCCGGTCGCGGTCCGCTTCGGGACGTTGAACGAGTACGCCGTCGGCGGCCCGACATGCGGCTTGGCGATCCGGCTGAACAGGATCCGCAGCATCGCGTTGGCGTCGGTCGCCGTACCGACGGTGGAGCGCGGGTTGGAACCCATCCGCTCCTGATCCACGATGATCGCGGTGGTCAGCCCGTCCAGTACGTCGACCTCCGGGCGGTTCAGGTTCGGCATGAACCCCTGCAGGAAGGCGCTGTACGTCTCGTTGATCATCCGCTGCGACTCGGCCGCGATGGTGTCGAACACCAGCGAGCTCTTACCGGAGCCGGAGACCCCAGTGAACACCGTCAGCCGGCGCTTCGGGATCTCGATGTCCACGTCCTTGAGGTTGTTCTCCCGCGCGCCGTGCACGCGGATCAGATCGTGGCTGTCGGCAACATGCTGTTGCGCGGGCGGCTGCGTTCGGGTCCTCGTGGCCATGGTCGTCATTCTCCATCTGTTGCGCGGTACTGGTACACGCCACACGCTAGCTGTGGCGTCAGGTTCGGTGCTTCTCGATTCCTGACCGTCTGATCAGGAGCAGGATGCCTGCGACCACAGCGAGGGCCACTGTGGCGAGTCCTGAGCCGCCAAGGGTGGCACGGGGGCCGAAGGCGGCGGTGAGTGGCCCGCCGAGCGCCGTACCGACTGGTGACGCGGTGAGCAGTGCGGCGTTACTGGCCGCAAGCATCGCTGCCAGGTGCTGCGGTGGTGCTTTCGCCTGCATCAGCGTCACTGACAGCGGTACAAACGGTCCGTAGATCACACCGCCGAGCGTGAAGCAGGCAACCGTGACGGCCGTCGGCACGTTGAATCCGAACGGCAGCAGAGTGAGCCCCCAGCCGACCACGATCGCGAGCGTCACGGGCCACAGCGGCAACTGCTGCAACGCACCGAGCGCAAGCCCACCGAGTACGGCGCCGATGCCGAACAGCATCCAGTAGAGGCCGAGCAGCGTGCCCGGTGCGTGCAGGTCATTGGTCACGTGCAGCGGCAGCGCGACCTCGACCGGGCCGTACAGGAAGTTGAAGAACCACGTCAGAGTCAGTAGCCCGAGCAGCTCGGGTCGGGCTCGCAGCAGCGCCAGCCCGCCACGTGCCGCCTTGTCTACCGGTGAGACCTGCCCCGACTCCGGCAGTCGCGTGCGTACGACGACTACGACGAGGAAGACGTAAGTCAGGGCATCCAGCCCGAGTACGAGCGCCGAGCTGACGAACGTGACCAGCACACCGGCGATCGCAGGCCCGGCAATGGTGGCAGCGAAGCTGAGCGTGCTCACGAAGGTGTTGGCCGCCAGCCGCTGCTCCTCCGGCAGCAGCTCGGCCAGCAGCGTGTACTTGCCCGCGTTCCCCCACGCGTGAAGCAGCGACGAGACCGCGAGCAGTACGACGTACAACGGCGGCGTCAGCGCCCCGGCCCACCACGCGAGCGGCACAGCACCAAGAAACACACCGCGTACGACGTTGTCGGCGAGCAGCAGCCGTCTGGCCGAAACCCGGCGCAGGCGGCGACCGAACGCCAGTGCGCCGATGACGCCGGGCAAGGTGTACGCGGCCACCGCGCCGCCGACCCACAACCCTTCGTTGGCCGGCGGCGCGAGCTCGATCGCGAGCCACGCGACCGCGACGAAGCTCATCCCGTCCCCGAGGGACGAGACGCCGAATCCTAGGATCAGCCGCCGGAAGATCCGGTTTCCCAGGAGCGGCCGGTAGGCGGCCGGGACCAGGCGGCGTGCATCACGGGGCACGTCGGTCGGTCAGCGCAGCTCTTGGATGCGGACCATGTTGCCGGCGGGGTCGCGGAACGCACAGTCCCGGACGCCGTACGGCTGGTCGGTCGGCTCCTGGACGACCTCGGCGTCGCTGGCCTCGAGCTTCGCGAAGGTCGCGTCGAGGTCCTTGGTGGCCAGGTTGATGCTGGCGTAAGTGCCCTTCGCCATCATCTCGGTGATGGTGCGGCGCTCGTCGTCGGTGAGCCCCGGGGTGGCGGCAGGCGGGTAGAGGACGATCGAGATGGGCTGGCCGGGCGCGCCGACCGTGATCCAGTGCATGCCCTGGTAGCCGACGTCGTTGCGGACCTCGAAGCCCAGGACGTCGCGGTAGAACGCGATCGCGGCTTCCGGGTCGTCCTGCGGGAGGTAGGTCGAGTGAATGGTGATGTCCATGGCGGTCACGCTAGTTGGGACTCGGCCGCCGGCGCTTCTCGATTTCTGATCGGTCTGGTCACCTGCTTCGCCACGCACGCCGGCATCCCCTCCGTCGCGCTCGCCGCCTCGCGCTTGTAGACGCTGGGCGGCACGCCGACCAGCTCGGCGAAACGGGTGCTGAAAGTGCCGAGCGACTGGCAGCCGACCTCGAAGCACACGTCGGTGACGCTCAGGTCACCACGCCGCAGCAGCGCCATCGCACGCTCGATCCGCCGCGTCATCAGGTAGCTGTACGGCGACTCGCCGTACGCCTGCTTGAACTCACGGCTCAGATGCCCGGCCGACATGTGCACACCCCGCGCCAGCGCCTCCACATCCAGCGGCTGCGCGTACTCCCGGTCGATCCGGTCCTTCACCCGCCGCAACCGCGCCAAATCACTCAGCCGCTGCCCATCCCCACCCGTGCCCGTCACACCCCAGATCGTGCCACGCCGCCCCGTAGGTTTCTACCGCCCTACCGACCGTCGCGCACGCTGGCAGGTCCGCTGGTCCGATGAGCCGCGCTTATCGCCCCAGTCCGCGCGCCAGAATCGGCGGCGTCCACCGCCTGCCCGGTCCGGGCACCGCCCTGGCCCGCGGCGTGCTGCGCATGCCATCGCCCCGGGTCAGCCCACCTCGCACCTGAGTGAGGTAGTTGGGTCAGTTCAAGAGAGCGCGGGTCAGGTGAGGTTGGAGGTGAGGTAGACGAGTTGGCCGAGTCGTTTGACGTTGGCGAGGGTTAGTTGGGATGCGGTGAGGCGGCCGGTGTAGAGGGGCTTGCCGGTGGAGAGCAGGACGGGGGCGATGCCGATGGTGATGCGGTCGAGGAGGCCGGCCTCGGCGAAGGCGGTGGCCAAGGCTCCGCCGCCGGCGATGAAGACGTTTTTGCCGGCGGCGGCTTCGAGCATCGCCTGGTGGACCGGGCGGACGTCGCCGGTGACGAAGTGGAGGTTCGCGCCCGGGACAGCCGGCAGCCGGCGACTGCTGAACACCTACACCGGCCGGTCGCCGTGCGCCTCCTGCCAGCGCTCCGGATGCGTCAGCGGTTCGGCGTCGCGGAGCACGGACTCGTACGTCGACGAGCCCATCGCGACCGCGCCGACGCCGGCCTTCAGCTGGGCGGGAAGGTGATGGTCGCGATCAGCGTGCCCGTGACGTACGGCGCCGTAAACCGGTCTGGCAGGAACTCGCCTAGACCACTACCGTCAGGTGTTTCGACAGCGACTCGAGGAAGTCCCGTGCATCGAACATCGCGCCCGCCGAAGCCACGCCGGTGGTCCGCGTTTCCCCGGCCAGGATCCGCCGTACCGCTTCCACGGCCAGCGGCGCGGTGACCGCGTAGATGTCCTGACCCGAGGCTGTCCCGCGACGCTCCACACCACCCGTTCGCACCACCGCATCAACCATGAAGGACTGGTCGGAGACGGGGCCTGGCGCCGGCGTGTGCTCGTCGGCGAGATCCCGCGCTGCCTCGAGGGCCATATACGTGCGTACGTCGGGCACGTCGAGGTGACTCGGGACAGTCACGACATCAGCCATCGTGAACTCGGCGAGCACCCGGCGCCGACCCAGCGGCGCTGGGAAGTCCCAGTCCTGCTCGATCAACTGGTCGTCGTGATACTCCAGCGCACCGTTCCTGAACCGCACGCGGCGACCGCCGCGACGCGCGTGTGACACCCGACCCGCCGCCCGGGTCCCCTCGGTTGGATGCCAGCTGCTCAAGCCATACGCGACATGCACCTCGTCCGCTGCGGTCCAGTCCCCCATCGCCGCCGTCACCAGCAGATCGCCCAGCCCGCCATAGAACGCCATCGCCGGAACCACCGGCACCGCGGCCGTACGGGCGTACGTCGCCGCATTCGCCTCGATCTCAGCCGCCACGTCGACGTACGGGATCTTCGCTCGCAGCGCCGCGTCGAGCACCGGACCGGCCGTGACCGCGAACGGGCCGGCAGCGTTCACCACAGCCGCGGCGCCGGCGACAGCTCGGTCCAACGCGTCGGGATCGTCCACCGATGCCGGTCGTACGTCTCCAAACGAGGCCAGCTTCTCCAGCTTCGCGGCGTCCCGTCCGGAGATGATCGGCGTGAATCCACGCTCGATCAGCTCGGCGACGACGAATCGTCCGGTGTGTCCGGTTGCTCCATAAACCATCACGTCCATGCCCCTACTTTCGCCGTACGTGCGGCTGGATCGTGAGAGTCCGGAACGACACCATGCGTACACTTTCGGACATGCACACCGTGGCACTCGCGACCGCCGGTCACTTGCTGCACTTCGAGCTCGGCGTCGCGTACGAGATCTTCGGCAACCCGCCGGTCGGGGTCGAGGATTGGTACGACGTACTCCTCTGCGGACCGGGGCCGGTCAAGATCGGCCCGTTCGTTGTCGAGCCGGACGACGGGCTGGATCGCTTGCTCAGCGCCGACACCGTAATCGTGTCGGCGTGCGCGGACGTCGACGATCCGCCGCCGGGTGAACTGGTCGAGGCAGTGCGTGCGGCCCACGACGCCGGTGCTCGAGTCGCCTCGTTGTGCACCGGGGCGTTCGTACTCGGTGCTGCGGGGCTGCTGGACGGTCGGCTGGCCACGACGCATTGGGCTCACACCGCGCAGCTGAGTGCCCGTTATCCACAAGCGGTGGTCGATCCGGATGTGCTGTACACGGACAACGGCAGGGTGCTCACCGCCGCGGGCAAGGCCGCCGCGGTCGACCTGTGCCTCCACCTGGTCCAGCTCGACCATGGCACCACTGTTGCGAATGCGGTCGCGCGTCGGCTCGTCGTACCGCCGCATCGATCCGGCGGTCAGGCGCAGTTCGTCGCCACGCCGCTGCAGGTCAGTGGTGACCACAAGCTCGCGCAGTTGCTCGCGTGGGTTCAGGAGCGGCTGGACCAGCCGCTGACCGTGACCGACCTGGCTTTGCGTGCGCACACCAGTCCTCGCCATCTCGGACGGCAGTTCCGGTCGGTGACTGGGCAGACGCCGTTGCAGTGGCTTCTGACTCAACGGGTACGACGTGCGCAGGAGCTGCTCGAGTCGACCGACTTCAGCATCCAAGCCATCGCCGCCGCTACTGGAATGGGTACGGCGACGACATTGCGACGCCAGTTCAAACGGATCGTCGGAGTGCCTCCGGACGCGTATCGGCGTACTTTCCGGTCGTTGCCGTCTGCCACGGTTTCGGCTTGAGTGGCTCGTATGTACCCGCGACTGATGCACACCGCACTGGATACGACGGACGCCCGCGGACTCGCGGAGTTCTACCGCCAGTTGCTCGGGCTGCGCTACCGGCCGGGCGACGAGTCCGGTGACGACGACTGGCTGGTCCTGGTCGACGACGCCGGCAACCGCCAGCTGGCCTTCCAGAAGGTCGACAAGCTCCCCCGCTCCACGTGGCCGTCCCATGACGTGCCGATGCAGCTGCACATCGACTACGCCGTACCAAACGTGGAAGAACTCCAACGCCACCGCCAACGCGCCGAAGAACTAGGCGCCGAGGTCCTCCTGGACCGCACCACCGACGAAGGCGAACCCCTCTACGTCCTAGCCGACCCATCCGGCCACCCCTTCTGCCTCCTGGTCGGAACCCCCTAGATTGTCGAATGGGGTCGGGCCACGTGACCTCACCGCTGAGTTCACCCCACCCGACGCTGGTTAGCCATCAAGCGTGTGCAGCGCGTTGAGGGCGATGGTTAGGTCATTGTGGCGGTTGGCGGCGAGCATTCGTTGGTAGGTGGGGTCGCCGGAGGCTGCTGTGCGGGTCATGAGGTCCAGTTGGTGGGTGAGGCGGGTGGCGATAAGGGCGAGGATGTCGGCGGTGGTGCCTTGCCAGTTGTACTCGCGGAGGAAGACGGACAGGCGGCGCGGGCGGTCCTCGAGGTTGGTGAAGCCTTCGGCTGCTACGACGTGTGGAGCATGCAGCGGCACCCACGAGAAGGCGACCCACGCCACGTCCAGCTCCACGGTCACGGGCCCGGCCATGTCCCAGTCGACGAAGCCCACCAGACCAGCAGAGGACCAGACGGCGTTGTACGGCGCAGCATCGTTGTGAGCAATGATCATCCCCGGCCGCCACCTCTCACCCTCACGCCAGTTCGACGAAGCAGCCGGAGCGAAATCGGCCACCGCTGCGTGATACCGCCGCAGCCACCCGGCCACGTCGACCAAAGCCTCGTCGCTATGCGTCCAAGCAGGCCACGGCAACGACGTACCGACCGTCGATCCCGGCAGGAAACTCACCATCTCCCGCCCATCGGAATCCACCCCCAAACCCCGCGGCGCCCCCTCGAAACCAACCTCCGCAAGGTGCGCGAGCAACGCATGCACTGACGCGGTCCACGGCCCCGCAGTACGCCGTACGACGCCATCGACCAGCGAGGCACCGCCGTCGAACCCACCCTCCAACCGCTCGTCCATGTGGAACATGCTGGCAGCCTCGGGTGGCACTTGCTGTCGAATTGCGTGCCCCCCGGCCAGTTGCGATGTGAGAAGGGACTGAACGACAGGAGGTAGTCGGCCGCGAGCGCACCTCCTCGGAGTGATGGGGCAGCGCAGGCGCGGTCGAGATCGAGTACCTCCTGTGTTCCGCACCTTCACCACCCGTCACCCCAGGCAGCCGAGCGGGCGGCGCGATAGCTGGGTGATGACTTGGCGATGGTTTCGCGTTGTCTGGTGCCTTTGGCTGTGCAGAGGTCCAGGACGACGCGGCCCTTGGGCTGGGAGGGGCGGGCGATGATGCGGGCCTCGGGGCGGCGGGTCGGGCGGCGGGTGGCTACGACATAGGCGAACTTCTCGTCTTCGAAGTTGCGGGTGCCGCCCTTGGCCGCGCGGTGGAGTTCCGTTCTTGGCAGGCGTACGGCGAAGTGACACCAGTCCGACGTACTCAGCGGGCACGCCAACTGGTGTGGGCACGGTGCGGCGATGGTCAGGCCGTGGTGGATGAGTTGGTCGCGTGCTTCGAGGATTCGGCGATGGCCGCGGGGAGTTCCGGGCTCGACGACGACCACGGTGTCGGCGGTGTTGGCCGCCGTACTCATGAGGTTGTCGCGGGCAGAGTCGGTGAGTTCGTTCAGGACGTAGGCGATGGTGATGAGGTCGACCCGTCGGTTCGGCGTCCAGCGGCGGAGGTCCGCGGTGGTCCAGGTTTGGTTGCCGTCGGCAAGGTGTTCGGCCAGCCGGCGACCGAGGCGGATCGCGGTCGGTTGACGCTCGACGATCTCGGTGGTGACGGTCGGCCAGATGTCGGCGGCCGCCCAGGCGGCGGCTCCGGTGCCGCCGCCGAGGTCGAGGTGCGTCCGCACGTCGCTGACGGCCGCAGCCTGTAGCACGGAGCGGATCGCGCGATAGGTCGCGGGCATGCGGAAGACGGCGTACGCGAGGCAGTCGAGGTCGTCGGCCATGCCTGGCGTGGTGTCGTCGACCAGCTCGGTGCGGTAGCGGTTGGACATGGTGGTGATGCGGGCGCGCAGGGCGTCGTACTTAACGCCATTGAGGATCTGCCGTAGGGCAGCGTCGAGTGAGGTGTCCGATGCGGACATGAGGAGTGCTCCGGTTCGGTCGGCACGGGGTGCGCGAGGGCGCACGGGACCCGCGGCCTACGCCGCGACGCACCAACCGGTCCGGGGCAACACTGAAGCAGCTCACGCGGGACGCGAGCTCATGGCAGTCGACAGCTGGCTAGCTTTCGAGCGCAGTGAAGGAGGGGTTGGCACGGAACCGGGTAACCATGCAAGCCATCAGGTACCTCCTCAGGTAGCCACGACCATCCGACTCTAGCGAACTGGCAGCCTCACTCGCCGCAGGTTTTTCAGCGATCCAGGCACGTGCAAATACAGACCTTGTTCCCTTCCTGGTCAGCCAGCACGGTGAACGCCGGAGCCTCCTTGTCATAGGTGACCCGGCCACCGGCGGCGACACCAGCCGCAATCCGATCCGCGGCGACCTCCGGTGGAACCCAGAGATCGACATGGAAACGCTGCCGTGGCGTCTCGTGCGCATCAGTGTCCTGGAACCACAGATACGGCAAGCGATCGGTCGGATCACGCACATCGCCGCCCTGCCACGACTCGGCGCTCCCCGTCAGTACGGCGGCCCAGAATGGACCGATCGACGCGAGATCAGCCGTGTCCAGCGCAAGCTCGAGTTGCGTCACAGCCGCTGGCTCCGCGACGAGACCCATCGAGCGTGCGATCGACGAGATCGTCCGGGCCGCGTCGACATCGCGCTGCGTCACCCACGACAACACCTGCTCGGATCCGTCGTCGCCGCGGTAGACCGCGTCGTCACTGATCAGCTTCACGTCGGCGAACCCGCTGGTCAGCCTCACCTCCGCCGGCGCGCAAGCCTCGCTGACAGCCTGCAGAAATCGCACACCGTCGGCGAAGGATCCGATGACGAAACGCGCATGCAGAGCTTGAGCGAGCTTGCGCCAGTCCTCCAGGCCGGCATCAAGAATCACCTTGTTCGGCAGCATGTCCACGATGTCCCCAATCTCCAGTCATCCGAGGCTAAGACACCCCGCCGACTGTTTTCTCGAGCTCCGCAAGATCGCGCTCGGCGTACAGACGGTGCTCCCACTCCTCGTCGAGGATCACCGACAGGCACTCGCGCACCGGGAAGCTGCGCGACTCCGGATAGCCAGGCTCGGTCACCGGCGTCGTCTGCTCGTTGAGCCGCTCGTCGGTGATCCCGCCGATCAGGTCCCGTACGGTCGCCATCCGGTCGGCGCGCAGCGCGAGTACCTCGTCCAAAGCCGGCCGTACGGCGCGATCCCGGGGAACAGACGGTATGTCAGGCATCTCGTCGTGCGGCAGGTCGAGCGGATGCCAAGGCGCCGGGTCGCCGAGCACCGTCCGCCGTACCCACGCGTCGGTGGCGAACACCAGGTGCCGCAGCGTCTCGACGAACGACCACTCCCCGTCCACCCGCTCATGGAGGGACGCCGGCGGCAACGCCTGTGCCCGTGCAATCGTCTCGCCCCAGAGCCGCTCGAGGATCGCCCACGCCTCGCGGAACCCGTCCGCATCAGCAGGCCGCATCTTGATCCGGTCCGGATACCGCCGATTGAGCTCCGCATCGATCAGCGGTACGACGTCCACGCCGTTGACCCGGAGGTTGTCGATCATGCCGTTGATGGCGACGTCGACCACGAGCGCACCGCGGATCCGGGCGCCGCGCAGGCTGACGTTGTCGAACAGCGCGTTCTCCAGGCTGACATCGTGGAACACCGCCTGCTTCAGCGACACCTGGTCGAACCGCGCACCATTCAGATCCTGCTGCCTGAACTCATCCACCCGGCCAGCTTCCCCCGGCCGACGAGAAGCGTCCAGCACCGTGATAGATCTCGGTGCATGTATCGACGCCTCGTGCTCAAGTTGTCCGGGCAGGCGATCGCCGGGCCGAGCGAGTTCGGCTTCAGCAGCGATCGGCTGACCCACCTCGCCAACGAGGTGCTCGCGTTGCGGGCGACCGGTGTGCAGGTCGCGGTCATCGTCGGCGGCGGCAACGTCTTCCGTGGCAACCGGGCCGACGACTGGGGCATCGACCGGGTCGAGGCCGACAACATCGGGATGCTCGGGACCGTGATCAACGCCGTCCTCCTTCGCGGTCGGCTCGCGGCGCTCGGCGCGGACGACGTACGGCTGATGACTGCCATCCCGATCAACAATCTGGCCGAGCCGTACATCCGCCTCCGCGCCCTCCGGCACCTGAAGAAAGGCTCGATCGTGCTCCTTGCCTGCGGCAACGGTCAGCCGTTCACCACCACCGACTACCCCGCCGTCCAGCGCGCGATCGAGCTCGGCGCCGACGCCCTGCTCGTCGCCAAGAACGGCACCGACGGCGTGTACGACGCCGACCCCAACACCTCACCCACCGCCCAACGCTTCGACCACCTCAGCTACCAAGAGGTGATCGACCGCGGTCTTGGCGTGATGGACCAGACAGCCTTCATCCTCGCCCGTGACCACAACCTCCCCCTGCACGTCTTCGACATCGACCGCGCAGCCGCCGCCACCCACATCGCCGAGGGCACCCACGTGGGCACCCTGATCAACTGAGCTCCTTCGTAATGGTGTCGACATGCGCCGCAAACCAGTCACCACCAGCGGCTCGCTCGGCATGCAGAGCCATCAACGACCACAAGATGCGATACATCGACAGCGTCCTCTCCAGACCTACGCCATTGAGGCCGTAGCCGCTGAGGAAGGCGTCCAAGGCGGCGTCGCCGGCCATCGAGAACCGGGCCAGGTCGAACAGCGGGTCGCCGTACATCGCGTCGCCCCAGTCGATGACACCGGTGAGTTCGTTGCCGACGGCATACAGATGCCGAGGGTGCAGATCGCTGTGCAGCAGCACTGTCTCGGCGTCGGCGACGGTGTCGACGAAGGGCGGCAGGGCCACGCGGAGACGGCGTACCAGGTCGTCGGGGACGATGCCGGCAAGGAGGTCCAGCCGCTCGATCGGCGTGCTGAGCCGATCCGCCCAGCGCCCGTCGTCGCCACGGATGCCGTGCAGCCGGCGGAGGCCTCGACCGGCCTCGGTGATGACCGCGTCGTCACTGGACGGGCTGCCCGGGACTTCGGCGCAGATCAAGTACGTCGTCTCGGCGGCCAGGATCTCCGGTGCGGGGACGCCGGCCGAACGGGCCAGCTCACAAGCACGAGCCTCTGCCTGGATCGTCGCCCCGGACTTCAGGTAGAACGTCTCGCCGGAGAGGGCGCGCAGGCGGAAGGTTCGGTTGCCGGCGAAGCCCTGGACCTGCTCGACCTGAGCGATCGGCCCGACGACCGCAGCGGCGCGGGCGGTAGCTTCGGTTTCATTCACGCGCTTGAGCCTAGAGAAAACCGGTTGAGCCGGCATCGGGGTTCTTGGTGTACTCGTAGCCGTCCGAGCAGGTGTCCAGTCAAGGAGTCCGTCATGCGACCTCGCTTCATGTCCGTCGCCGTACGTACTCACACCTGTTCAAGGGACATGAAGCTTTGTGAAATTACTGAATCTGGGGATCCTGGCGCATGTCGACGCCGGTAAGACGAGCCTGACCGAGCGGCTGCTCTACGCCGCCGGGGTGATCGACGAGATCGGCAGCGTCGACGACGGCAGCACCCAAACCGATTCCCTCGCACTGGAACGCCAGCGCGGTATCACGATCAAGTCGGCGGTCGTGTCGTTCGCGATCGGCGACATCACGGTCAATCTGATCGACACCCCCGGTCACCCGGACTTCATCGCCGAGGTGGAGCGGGCGCTCAGCGTGCTCGACGGCGCGGTGCTGGTGATCTCCGCTGTCGAAGGCGTCCAGGCGCAGACGCGGGTGCTGATGCGGACGCTGCAGCGGCTCCGGATCCCGACCCTCATCTTCGTCAACAAGGCCGACCGCGCCGGCGCGCAGTACGACGCCGTTCTCAAGAGCATCGCGGACAAGCTGTCCCCCGCGATCATCCCGATGGGCTCGGCAGGCGACCTCGGCACCCGCGCGGCGACGTTCACGCCGTACGGGCCGGGTGATCCGTACGGCGACCTCCTCGAAGTGCTCGCCGAGAACGACGACCAGCTTCTGCAGACCTTCGTCGAGAACGAGAGGGCCTTGTCGTACGACGCTCTGCGCAGCCGGCTCGCCGTACAGACGAAGCAAGCGCTGGTGCACCCGGTCTACTTCGGCTCTGCGATCACCGGCGCCGGCACGGACGCGCTCACCCGGGGCATCCGCGAGCTCCTGCCAACCGCCGACGGCGACGACAAGGGCCCACTGGACGGCTCCGTCTTCAAAGTCGAACGCGGTCCGGCCGGCGAGAAGGTCGCGTACGCGCGGATGTTCTCCGGTACGGCGCACGTCCGGGAACGACTGCAATTCGGCAACGGCGGCGAAGCCAAGCTGACGGCCCTCCAGGTCTTCGGCGGCGGTACATCCGAGGTCCGAGCCGGCCAGATCGCCAAGCTCTGGGGCCTTGCGGACATCCAGATCGGCGACCGCATCGGCGCCACCCAGCACGCGCACGGTGGATACTTCGCGCCGCCGACCCTGGAGACGGTGATCTCGCCGACCCGCCCGTCCGACAAGGGGAACCTGCAGGTCGCGCTCACCCAGCTGGCCGAGCAGGACCCGCTGATCAACCTGCGGCAGGACGACATCCGCCAGGAGATCTACGTGTCCCTGTACGGCGAAGTGCAGAAGGAGGTCATCCAGACCACGCTGGCGACCGAGTTCGGTATCGACGTCGAGTTCTGCGAGACCACGACGATCTGCATCGAGCGACTGAACGGCACCGGCGAAGCCGTCGAGTTCAACAAGAAGGACCCGAACCCGTTCCTCGCCACGATCGGCCTGCGGGTCGAGCCGGCACCGGTCAACACCGGGGTGAGCTTCGAGCTGGAGGTCGAGCTCGGATCGATGCCGTACGCGTTCATCAAGGCAGTCGAGGAGACCGTCCGCGATACTTTCCAGCAAGGCATCCACGGCTGGCAGATCCCGGACGCGCGGGTCTTCATGACGCACTCGGGGTACTCGGCGCGGCAGAGTCACGCACACGCGGTCTTCGACAAGAGCATGTCGAGCACAGCCGGCGACTTCCGCAACCTCACCCCGCTGGTCCTGATGACCGCACTCCAGCAGGCCGGTACGACGGTTCACGAGCCGATGCATCGCTTCCAGCTGGAGATCCCGACCGATACGACGCGCGCCGTACTGGCAACGCTCGCACGCCTCCGGGCGATCCCGCAGGTGCCGGCGTTGGCCGCCGAAACCTCAACCCTGGAAGGAGAAATCCCCGCGGCGGCAGTCTACGAACTCGAGCAGCAACTCCCCGCTCTCACCCGCGGCGAGGGCGTCCTCGAATCAGCCTTCGAACGCTACCAACCCGTCACCGGCCCGATCCCGTCCCGCCCCCGCACCGACCACGACCCCCTCAACCGCAGCGACTACCTCCTCCACGTCCAACGCCGCGTCTGAACGACCCGCCCCGGTGACGCCGCATTTGGTGGGTTCACCCCAATGCCGCTCAGTTAGGGGTGGGGTGTGGTTGTCAACCGTCGAGGATCCGGACGGTGATTGTGGTGTTGTAGTTGTTGCGGTCGGTGGTTGCTGTGGCGCGGTGTTTGGAGCTGGCGCGTTTGACGATGCGCGGGCTGGTGCGTGCGCGGCGGGCCGGGAGTAGGGCGGTCAGTACGGCGTGTCCGATCGTGCCGACGAGGTCGATGGTGGTGTTGGCGATGACGCCGGCGGCGTGGATGATCTGGTCGCGGGCGGTGTGCAGGGCGATGGTGAAGCTGCCGCGGTTGGGTGGGGTGGCGGGCTGGGTGAGTGCGGCGTCGGCGATCGCGGTGCGCAGGGCCTGATAGGTGACCAGCAGGGCGTAGATCTCTTGGGTGATGCCGTCGGGGGTGCGGGCCCTGAGTACTCGTCCGCCAAGGATCGTGGACTTCAGTTCCAGGTAGGTCGTTTCGATCTCCCACCGCTGGTGGTAGAGCTCGACCAGGTCGGTGGCCGGGTAGCGGTGGTGATCTGTCAGTGTGGTGAGCAGCCGGTAGCGGGCGGCCCGGTCCGGGCCGCCGGTGCAGCGCACCACGATCTCGGCCTCGATCACGCGCACGGTCACCGTGCCGATCCGGGCCAGCCAGGACCCGTCGCCGCAGTGTCCGGTGGGTCGCAGTCGCCGGTTGTCCTTGCAGCGGATGAGCAGGCCGGCGCCGGTTGCGGCGACGGCCTCGATCAGGTCCTTGACGGCGAAGTTGCGGTCGGCCAGGAGCAGCATGCCCTGGCGCAGGCAGCCGGCCAGCCGCGGCGCGTACGTCGTCTCGCCGACGTCGCAGGGCCCGAACACCGCGTCGATGATGGTGCGGGTGCCACACGCGACCACCGCCAGCAACCGCAGCATCGGGTATCCCGCGTCGCCGTTCGGGCCGGCGCGATGGCGACCGTAGGCGGACACATTCTTGTCACCGTTCGGGACCGACAGCGTGGTGCCGTCGATCGCGCACAGCAACAGGCCACGCCATCGCGGCGCCCCGACCGCAGGTCCGGACAACAGACCGAACAACGCCCGCAATGGCTCGACCCCGACCCGGCGGCGTGCCTGCGACAACGCCGACGACGTCGGCATCGCCACGGCCACCCCCAGGCCGTCGGCACCGCCCAGACCCGCGACCAGCCGCGCCCATACCTGCCCATATCCCAGCTCGGAGAACAGACCCGCCGCGAGCAACAGGTACACCACCACCCGCGACGGCAGATCACGCACCCGCACCTGCACACGCCCGGCCGAGGCCAGCACCTCATCGACCATCTCGAACGGCACGATCTGCGTCAACTCGCCCAGATGTCCTGACGCGAACCGACCCGATGCCACCTCAACCACACGCGTAATGACAGACTGAACCAACAGCGGAACTCCCCCTATGAAGGGCCGTCTTGCGAGGACAACCCCTCTCCTACAGGGAGTTCCGCTGCTTCATGCTCACCAACACACCACTTGACAACCAACCGCACCCACTAACTGAGCGGCATTGGGGTTCACCCACCAAATGGGGCTCTCCTGCCACATGTGTGGGTGATCGTTCGTTGCTCCGGCATCGGAGCTGGTCGCCGGCTTCGTGGTGAATCGCCGACTGGTCCAGACCCGACGACCTCGGAGGGTTGCCGCCCAATCCGCCCAATCCGGGGCAAACCCTCCACCATGGCTCGACCGGTCGCGGCGGTGGGTGCCGCCGAGAGGGTAGCGCCGGGGTGCTGTTTCACGGCGTCGTACCCGGCTTGTGCACGGTTCGACCACGACACGCCGCCACGCGATGGTCGAGCGGTGCACAAGGTCACCACCAGCCGGTCATTCACCCCGAGGTACCCACACGGACCGGGTGGACCGGGGAGTCTGGCTTGTCGAATCAGGTGGGGTAGCGCTCCCCAGACCCCGCTCGGCGACCAGTCAGGTCGTGATCGCGCGGGGATTCCGGGCACCTGCCCGCGCATCACGGCCGTGTGGAACGCACGACCACCCACACATCGAGCAGAAGAACCGCATTTGGTGGGTTCACCCATCAAATGGTGGGTTCCCCGACCGAATGCAGGGGGTGAACCCGCAAGTTGGTCGGTGAACCCACCAGCTTGCGGGCGGAGGTCGCCGGATCAGACCGGGGTGGTCCATTCGACGAGTTGGATGATGACGCCGTTGGGGTCGGTGAGCTGGAAGAGCTTTTCGCCCCAGGGCTCTTCACGGAGCGGCATGGTGATCGGGGCTCCTTCGGAGCGGAGGCGCTCCTCCTCGGCCTCGAGACCGGTCACCGTGAACGCGAGGATCAGGCCGGCGGCCCGCTGATCGCGCTGCTCGGGTGGCAGCACCTCGATCCCCTTCTGCAGCAGTACGACGTCAACGGCATCGTCACGGGTGAGTTTGGCGAACCCCTCGGCCGCGACCTCTTCGGAATAGCCGAGGTGCTTGGTGAAGAAGCCGTGCGAGGCCGCGACGTCGTCGACGGTCAGAGAGATGGTGGAAGCGTTGATCTTCACAGGATTCCTTCCAGAAGAACTCGGTGTACGGCGGTCGGTCAGCGGGCGCCCCGGCGCGGATTCCCGCGGCGGACCACCGGCTGCTGGTAACGCACGACGCGGGTCCGCGCCGTCCCTTGCTGGTCGCGCCGGCGCTGGCCGGCGGACTGGTTCGCACCGAGATTCGGCTTGCGCATCCACTACTTCCCTTCGGGCTATCTTTACGACGGACGTAACTTTAACCAGAGCTAGAGAGTGCTGTCAACATAAATTTATGTCGGGGGTAAGATTCTCCGCATGGACACCACGACGACCGCGCCGCTCGGCCTGCGGGAGATCAAGAAGCAGGAGACGCGGCAGCTGATCTCCGACCAGGCGACGCGGCTCTTCATCGCGCAGGGCTTCGAGCAGACCACCATCGCCGAGATCGCCGTGGCAGCGCGGGTCGCGAAGAAGACCGTGACCAACTACTTCGCGCGCAAGGAGGATCTGGCGCTCGACCACCAGGACGCGTTCATCGCCTCCCTGGCCCAGGCGGTCGCGTCACGTCGTCCTGGTGAATCCGCGCTCGCGGCCCTGCGCCGCGACTTCGCGGCCGCGGTCGAGTCGCAGGACCCGGTGGCGGGCTTCGCCGGACCCGACTTCACCCGGATGATCGCCGAGAGCCCGACCCTCACGGTGTGCCTGCGCAACCTGCACGACCAGCGCGAGCAGGCCCTCGCCGACACCCTCGCAGAGGCAATCGGTGCCGGGCCCGACGACATCACCGTACGCACGGCCGCTGGCCTACTCGGCGCCGTCCACCGCATCCTCTTCCAGCGCATCCAGGACCTGACCCTCGCCGGCCACCCCAACGACAAGATCGCCGCAACCATCGCCCCCGAAGCCACCCGCGCCTTCGACCTCCTCGAACCCGCCCTCGCCAAGTTCGCCGTCGCCTGACACCGCCGCCCACAACGCGACTGTGCGGAGTGTCGACAACCCCAGCCGCGAGTGAAGCCACCGTGCGGGGCGAGTGAAGCCACCGTGGGGAGGACGCCAACGCGGCGGGTCAGTCCCGCCGGGCGGTGACGACGGTGGCGGCTAGGTCGTCGTTGGTGGTGATTTGGGCGGGCAAGCCGTGTTTGGTGAGGAGGGCTGCGGCGAGTGGGGCCTGGCGGGTGCTCATCTCGGTGAAGAGGTGACCGCCGGGCGCGAGCCACTCGGATGCCTCGACGGCGACACGGCGCAGGACATCCAGCCCGTCCGAGCCGCCGTCCAACGTGACATGCGGTTCGTAGAGCCGCGCCTCGGCAGGCAGGAACTGGATGTCCGCGCTCGGCACATATGGAACATTCGCCAGCAGGATGTCGACCCGCCCACGCAACGACGCAGGCAGGGCCGAGAACAAATCGCCCTGGTGCACCGAACCGCCGTACGGCACCACATTGCGCCGAGCACAACGCACCGCGGCCAACTCGATGTCGGCTGCGTACAACGAAACCGACACCGAGGCCGCGACCGCCACCCCCAACGCACCGGACCCACAGGCCAAGTCGACAACCACAGCACCCGGCCGAGCGACCCGCAACGCCTCCTCAACCAGGAATTCAGTACGGCGACGTGGCACGAACACCCCCGGGTCGACAGCGACCCGGACGCCATGGAACGACGCCCACCCGAGCACATGTTCCAGCGGCAACCCGGCCACCCGCCGGTCGACCATCGCCGCGAGCTCGTCGGCATCGCGGGCGGTCTCGAGGATCAGCGCGGCTTCGTCCTCGGCGAACACACAACCACCGGCCCGCAGGCGGGCGACAACATCAAAAGAAACAGAAGGTACAGACACGGAACCCCTTCGAACTACAAGGCTCCCGCAGTCAGCGAACGACGCCGACCACTCGAGGCGGGAGCAACCAACCTGCCCTTGCGGTAATCGGTCCCACCTCCTCAGTCCGTCGAAATACTGCGATCACCTTACCCGAAAGCGTTCACCCCGGTGAGCTCGGCCGACACCGTCCACAGCCGAGCCGCCGACGCGGGGTCGATCGCGTACGGCCGGACGCCCGGGCTGTCGTCGGTCGAGACCTCGGCAACCTCGCAGTCTTCACAGAAGACCCCGCCCAGCCCGTCGAGCTGCGGCGACGTCGCCGCCCACACCTGAGTCGCTGCGCCCTGCTCAGTGTTCTTGAAGTGCTGCGTCGGATTACCGTCCTCGTCAATCCACCCGTAGCCGACCATTTCCGAGCGCTCCAGGTGACGCTGCAGTGGGGTCAGGATCCCGCCCGGGTGCAACGAGAACGCGCGTACGCCGGAATCCTTGCCGAGAGCATCCAACTGGACGGCGAACAGCACGTTGGCCGTCTTCGCCTGCCCGTACGCCTCCCACTTGTCGTACCCCTGCCGGAACTCGAGATCGTCCCAGCGGATGTCCGACCTGCGGTGACCGGTCGACGACACCGAAACCACCCGCGCACCCCCGCCCGCGACAAGAGCCGGCCACAGCCGGTTCACGAGCGCGAAATGTCCAAGGTGGTTGGTCGCGAACTGCGCCTCCCACCCCGGCCCGACCCGCGTCTCCGGCGACGCCATGATCGCCGCATTGTTGATCTGCAGGTCGATCGACCGCCCCGACGCAAGGAATCGATCCGCAAACCCCTGCACACTCGAGAGGTCGCCCAGATCCAGCGAGTCGACCTCCGCGATCCCACCCAGCGCCTCCGCAGCCGCGTCCGGCCGCCGAGCCGGTACGACGACGTGCGCGCCGGCCTTCACCAACGCCCGAGTCGTCTCCAGTCCAAGCCCCGAATACCCGCCGGTGACAACCGCCAGTTTCCCGCTGAGGTCGATCCCGCGCAGAACGTCGTCCGCCGTACTCGAGAACCCGAACCCCGACCCGATCTTGTGCTGTCCAGTCATGCTCCCGACCCTACGAACTAGACCTCGCTCTAGGTCAAGCGGCGTACGGTCAAGCGGCGTACGGTCAAGCGGCGTACGGTCAAGCATCCAGGTGTGGGTTCTCCCGCAGCGACTCGGCGAGCCTCTGCAACGCAGGGTTGGGGCTGTCCGGGCTCCAGCAGGCGTGGAGTGTGACCGAGTGGGCGTCGGCAGCGTCGAGCTCGCGGTAGCGAACACCTTCGACCTGCATCGCCATGATCGAGCGCGGAATCAACGCACACCCCAGGCCGGCCCGCACGAGCGCAAGCATCGTCGGGACCTGGGAGGCGAGTTGGCTGACGGCGTAGCGATCCATCCCGATCATCGCCGCGCAGATATCGTGCAAGTACTGCGATCCCTCCGGGCTATAGCCGATGTACTCATCGGTGACATCCGCCAATGAGACCGGCGCCGACCCGACCGCCAAATCATGCGAGGCGGGTACGGCGAGCACCAGGTCCTCCGAGTGCACCAGCACGGACTCGAACTGCGCAGGAATCGGCGGCCGCACCAGCCCCAGATCGATCTCCAGGTTCGCCAGCGCCTCGAACTGGGAAGGGCTGACCAGCTCGGTGAGTTCCGCCGTCACCGCCGGCGTGCGCTTCGCGACCATCGTGAGGAAGTCCGCGAGTACGGCGTATGCACCGATGGCGGTGAAGGCGATCCGCAGCGTGCCGGTCTGTCCTGCCGCCGCGCGCTGCGTGGCCTCCGGGGCGACCTCGAGCAGGGCGAGCACCCGGCGCGCATGCTCGAGGAACACGTCACCGGCGGCGGTCAGCCGCACTCCCCTGCCGGTCCGGTTGAAGAGCTGGACCCCGAGTGTGCGCTCGAGTCCCTGGATCTGGCGGGTCAGCGGCGGCTGAGTCAGATTCAGCCGCTGGGCGGCCCGGCCGAAGTGCAGTTCCTCGGCGACGGCGACGAAACCACGGAGTTGCTGGAGCGAGAGGTCCATGCCTGCACGGTATCGGTTCATGCGAAATCGGGCTTGGACCTGCATAACGGAAAGCCCTTACCTTCAAACCAAGCCACCAAAGGAGCTACCCCGTGCCGAAACTCGCCGTACTGATGACGCCCGATCGGGCGGCCGACGTCTGCGACCCGCAGACCCGCCAACTGCTGGACGACCGCTTCGAGACCACCTGGGCGGGAGCCGAACACGCGTCCGGCCCGCTCACGCTCGACAGCGAGGCGATCCCCGGGCTGGTCAACAACGCCGACATCGTCCTGACCAGTTGGGGTACGCCGCATCTGCGCAAGGGACTGTGGGACGACGGTCACGGTCCCAAGGTGGTCGCGCACGCGGCCGGCTCGGTCAAGAAGCTCATCGACCCGGCGATCCTCGGCGAAGGTGTCGCCGTCTTCTCCGCCGGTCCGCGGATCGCCTGGTCGGTCGGCGAGTACTGCCTGGCCTCGATGCTCACCCTCGCCCGTCGCCTCCCCCGCTTCGACCACGCGATCAGGGCCGGCGGCTGGAAGCAGACCGCCTTCCGCGGCCACGAACTCGCCGGCGCCAAGGTCGGCATCATCGGCGCCAGCAGCACCGCCCGTGCCCTCATCACCTTGCTCAAGCCGTTCGGTTGCGATGTCGTCGTCTACGACCCCTACCTCAAGCCCGACCGAGCGGACGACCTGCAGGTCCGGACCGCCACGCTTGAGGAGACCCTGCAGAGCCGGTTCGTCAGCATCCACGTGCCGAACGTCCCGGAGACCGAGGGCATGATCTCCCGCAAGCTGATCGAGCGACTTCGCGACGAAACCGTCGTCATCAACTCGTCCCGCGGCCCCGCGATCGACCAGCAAGCCCTCCTCGACCACGTACTAGAGGGCCGGTTGTACGCCGCTCTGGACGTCTACGACCCGGAGCCACCGAAGTTCGACGCGGCAACCCTCGAGGCGCCCAACCTGCTGCTCAGCCCACACATCGCCGGCGACACGGCCGAAGGTCACCTCGCGCTCGCCGGATACGTGCTGGCCGACGTCCTCGCTTACCTGGAGAACGGCACCCGTGGGCCGAGCTACGTCGATCCGGCCGTCTGGTCGATCGCGGCCTGAAGGGACGGCGTCCATGTCCAGGATTACTCAGGTCGAGGTCTTCCCGGTCGCGGTGCCCTTCGCCCGCCGGTTCGTCCTCGGGAGCGGCGCGGTTGGCTCCCCCGGCGACAGGCCGGATCAGGCGGCCGCGGTCGTGTTCGTGAAGCTGACGACCGAGGACGGCGTGGTGGGTTGGGGCGAGCAGCGCGCACTGCCGAGCTGGAGTTACGAGACCGCCGAGACGATGGCCGTGGTGATCAAGCGCCACCTCGCGCCGCTCCTCCTCGACCTCACTCCTTTCGACGTCGAACTGTTCCACCAGCGCGCCGCCAAGCGCCTCAGCCCCGCGGTCTCGAACGGCTTCCCGTTCGCCCGAGCCGCTGTCGACGTCGCCATGCACGACGCCGCCGGCAAGCTCGCCGGGGTTCCCGTCCACGCGTTGCTCGGCGGGAAGCTGTACGACGAGATCCCGCTCTGCTCGGCGATCGGCGTCGGCGACCCAGACGCCGTACGAGACCATGCTCAGCAGTCGTCGGACTATCCGGCGTACAAGGTCAAGATCGGTGGCGATCTCGACGCGGACTGTGCCGCGATCGAAGCGGTCGCGGAGGTGGCGGGCGGCAAGCCGCTCTGGCTCGACGCGAACCAGTCCTACCGGCCGAGCGCCCTCAAACAACTCAGAGACCGTACGGCGAACATCCGCACCATCCACTGTGTCGAACAGCCTGTCCCGAGCACCGACACCCTCGCGATGCAACGGCTGCGCGGACTGATCGACCTGCCGATCGCCATCGACGAAGGCAGCTTCTCCGCCCAGGATCTCGCCCGCGCGATCCGGCTCGAGGCCGCCGACCTGGTCGTGGTGAAGATCTGCAAGTCCGGCGGCCTGCGCAACGCCCTCAAGACCGCTCAGACCGCGCTGTCCGGCGGTCTCGAAATCCTCGCCAGCGGACTCACCGACTGCGGAGTCGCGTTCGCGGCCGCGCTGCACGTGTTCAGCCAGCTCGAACTCGCCTTGCCCGCCGAGCTGAACGGGCCGGAGTTGCTCTCCGACCTGTACGTCGAGGGGCTGACCATCACCAAGGCCGTCGCAACGGTCCCCACCGCCCCCGGTTTGGGCGTCACGGTCGACGAGGAGCGCATCCGCGCCGAGTCGATCACCCTTGATTACAGCTGAGGAGTAGCCCATGGCAACGAGGCTGTCCCGCCGCAGCTTCCTCGAACTCACCGGTCTGGCCGGCCTTGGCGCCGCCGTCGCCGGCTGCTCGACCGGACCGCCCACCGGCGCCGCGACCTGGTCGATGTGGTCGAGCAGCCCAGCGGAGAAGAAGGTCTGGGAAGACTTCAGCAAGTACGTCGAAGACCAGCTGAAGCTCAAGTCAGTCCCGACCCTCACTCCGTCGGGCGGCTACCCGACCAAACTCGACCTGCAGCTTGTCAGCGGAACGGCCAGCCTGGTGACGGCCATCAACGGCACACTGATCCCGACGTACGCCGCTCGTGGCGCGCACCGGCCGCTGGACGACCTGATCGCGGCCGACTCCGACTTCGACCCGGACGACTTCTACCAGCCGAGCCGCCGGATCTCCAGCTTCAACGGCAAGACCTACGCGATCGGGTTCGATGTCGCGCCGACGGTCATGTACTACAACAAGACGCTGCTGCAGAAACAAGGCATCGAGCTGCCGTCCCGGACCGAACCGATGCCGTGGGCAACCTTCCGCGACCTCGCGATCGAGCTGACCAAAGCACCGGACCAGTACGGCTTCACCTGCGCGCCGGCCATCGACGACCTGGTCTCCTGGATCTATTGCGCCGGCGGCAACGTGATGAACGACGACGCCACCCGGAGCATCCTCGGCGAGCCGGAGGCGATGGAGGCGCTCCAGTTCGTCATCGACCTCTTCGTCAAGGACAAGGTCACGCCGCCGATCAAGAACCTGGTCACCGAGAACTCGTCGTCCAACTTCATGCAGGGCAACGTCGCCTTCATGCAGAACGGGCCGTGGCAGGTGGTGAACATCCGCAAGGCCAAGTTCGACTGGGACATCATCCCGTTCCCGGCCGGCGCGAACGGCAGCACGCCGCGTGTCTCCGGGTCGAGCTTCGCGATTCCATCGGGGGTGCGCGAAGGTGCCGACCTCGACCTCGCCTGGAAGCTGCTCAAGACCCTGACCAGTACGGGCGCTCTGGACATCTACGCCAAGGCTGGACGCAACAACCCGGCTCGCTACAGCGCCGGCAGTGCGTTCCAGCCGCCGCCGGACAACCTCGGCATCGTTCAGCAGATCCTGGCCGGCAAGGTCGGCGGCGGACACCCGTTCGACGTCACCACCAACTGGAACCAGGTCAAGCAACTGCTGGGCCAAGACCTGCCCCGGACGTTCCTCGGCCAGGTCTCGGTTCCTGACGTGATCGCCGGGCTGACGCCGCGTCTCGACGTACTGATGCGGCAGCACCAGGACAACATCCGCCAAGCCACTGCCAGGAAGGGGTGATCCCCATGGCTGTCGACACCCTGTTCGCACCGGCGACCGCCGCACCATCGCGGCCGTCGCCCAAACCGACACCGCGCTGGCGGAACCGCGAGTCGCTGACCGCCTGGCTGTTCATCCTGCCCAGCCTGATCGGGTTCCTGGTCTTCACCGCCGGTCCGGTCGTTGCCGCCGGCGTCATCTCGCTGCTGGACTGGAACCTGTTCAGCCCGCCCAGCTGGGCGGGATTGCGCAACTTCGCCCGGCTCGGCCCGGACCCGACGTTCTGGTCGGCGCTCGGCAATACGGTGTACTTCACCTTCCTGAGCGTGCCATTGACGATCCTGGTCAGCCTCGCGCTGGCGTTGCTGCTGAATCTGGGACTGCGCCGGGTCGCGGTCTTCCGGTCGCTGCTGCTGTTGCCGTACGCAACGATCACGGTGGCGGTGGCGTTCGTCTGGATCTGGCTCTACATCCCGCACGACGGTCTGGTGAACGCCGTACTGGGTGTGTTCGGGATCAACGGGCCGGCCTGGCTGATCGACGACAACTGGGCGATGCCGGCTCTGGTTGTCATGAGCGTGTGGAAGAGCTTCGGCTTCGGGATGGTTGTGTTCCTGGCTGGGTTGCAGGCGATCCCGCAACAGCTGTACGAGGCCGCGCGCGTCGACGGCAGCTCGGCCTGGCAGAGCTTCCGCAGTGTCACGCTGCCGATGTTGTCGCCGGCTCTGTTCTTCGTCGTGGTGACATCGATCATCGGGTCGTTCCAGGTCTTCGACCAAGCGCTCATCATGACCAACGGCGGACCAGGCAGCCGCACCACGACGCTCGTCATGTACATCTACCGGACCGGGTTCGAGAACTACGACCAGGGGTACGCCGCGGCGCAGTCGCTGGTGTTGTTCGCCTTCATCGTGGTGATCACCGCGGCCCAGTTCCTGCTGCAGCGGAGGCTGGTGCACTATGACAACTGAGGCCATGCCTTTGGCTGGCAACAAGGTCCTGATCCGCAAGCTGGTGGTCTTCGCCTGCTTCCTCGTCACCGCCGTCACGCTGATCCCGGTCGTGATGATGATCCTGGTCGCGTTCCAGTCTGACGCCGAGTCGATGGCCGCGCGACCGTCGTTCTGGCCGAGCAGCTGGCACCCGGAGAACCTGACGCGGGCGTTCGAGCTCGTCCCGCTCGGTCGTTACCTGCTCAACACCGTCATCTTCGCCGGTGGCACCACTCTGCTCGAGACCGTGACCGCGGCGCTGGCGGCGTACGCGTTCGCCCGGCTGAACTTCCCCGGTCGCAGCTGGCTGTTCGGCGTCTACCTCGCCACCTTGATGATCCCGTCGCAGGTGACGCTCATCCCGCAGTTCGTGCTGGTCGCGAAGCTGCACGGCATCGACACCTGGTCCGGGATGATCCTGCCGCACGCGTTCACCGCGATCGGCGTCTTCCTGCTCAGGCAGTTCTTCCTCGGCATCCCGCGCGACTACGAGGAAGCAGCCCGGCTCGACGGCGCGAACCGCTGGCAGGCGTTCATCCGGGTGATCGTGCCGCTGGCCGTCCCGGCGATCGCGACGCTCGCCGTGTTCAAGTTCATCGGCCAGTGGAACAACCTGCTCTGGCCGCTGATCATCTCCAACAGCGATGCCACCCGTACGGCGTCCGTCGGCCTGCAGGTGTTCCAGGACACCAACGGCACCCAGTGGAACTTGTTGCTGATGGCAGCGACCGTCACCACTGTCCCGCTGATCATCGTGTTCTTCCTCACTCAACGCTGGTTCGTCCGAGGCATCACCATGAGCGGGCTGGGAGGCCGCTGATTTCATGACCTACACCTGGTCCGTCTTCACCAAACCGTGGTCCGGACTCCCTGGCGACGAGCTCGGCCGGCTCGTCGCCGGGCTCGGCTTCACCGGAGCCGAGATCCCCGTCCGCGACACCGCCTACGTCACCCCGGCCACCGCCGAGGCGGAGCTGCCGAAGTTCACCGAGCAGTTACGTGCCGAGGGCATCGAACCGATCAGCATCGCGAGTGAGCTGTCGGAGCGTGTCTTCGCCGCGTGTGCCGCAGCGGGAGTGCCGCTCATCCGCATCATGGCCGGCCTAGGCCCCGACGGCTATGCAGCGTCCGTACGACGTACGCGCGTACTGCTCGAAGAGTCGGCGGTGCTCGCTTCGCAGTACGGCGTACAGGTCGGGGTGCAGCCGCATCACGGGCGGTTCGTGGCGTCGACGCTCGGCGTACTGCAACTGCTCGAGGGTCTGCCCGAGCACTTCAAACTGGTGTGGGACGCAGCACACGACGCGCTCGCCGGCGACGATCCTGCGGTCACGCTCGAGCTCGGCCTGGATCGGCTCGGCATCGTCAACCTGAAGAACGCGAAGTACCTCAAGACCGATGGCGGCTGGAAGACCTACTTCGTCCAAGGCGAGGAAGGGATGTCCGACTGGTCGGCCGTTTTCGCCACGTTGCAACGACTCGGGTGGACCGGGCCGATCTGCCTGACCGGGCAGTACTCCGATCCCGCCGTACCCGTCGAAGAGAGGCTCCGGAAAGATCTCCACACCGCTGTCACATCTTCGCGACGGACTCCGTCAGGAGAGTGAAATCAACACACTCACCTGATGGAGACCCTCCCATGACTGCTCGGATGAAGAACCCCGCGATGCTCCTGCCGGATGCCACCAAGGGGATCCAGAACATCTACAAGGCTGTCCACCAAGGCGGTGCACCGGCCCTGACGCTGGAGCTTGTGCACTTGCGCACCAGCCAGATCAACGGCTGCGGGCCCTGCGTGTTCGGCGGCGTGAAGTCGGCACTGAAGAACGGCGAAACCGACGAGCGGCTGCACCAGGTCGCCGCCTGGCGCGAGTCGGACCTGTTCACCGACGCCGAGCGGGCCGCGCTGGCGTTGGCCGAGGCCGCGACCCGGCTGGCCGACCGGCCGGACGCGGTGACCGACGAGATCTGGGCCGCGGCGGCCGACCACTTCGACGAGAACCAGCTCGCCGCGATCATCTTGATGATCAGCCTGACCAATCTGTTCAACCGGATCAACACCACAGTGCGCGAGCCTGCCGGCGCCACCTGGTAGTACAGCCTCTATCCGTGGATACAGGCTGTAACGTGAGCGCCGGATGTCGAATCGGCATCCGGCGCTCCGACGTACCAGGCAAGGAGGCGAGCGATGAAGTACATGCTCTTGATCTATGGGAACACCGAGACCTGGGACGCGCTCGACGCGGAAGGGATGGACGCGGTGTACGCCGCGCACCGGACGCTGTTCGAGGAGATGAAGGCGGCCGGCGAGTACGTCGCGTCGGACGGGCTGACCACCGCGAATGCGCGGGTGGTGCAGGTCAACGACGGCGTGCCGGCGGTGACGGACGGGCCGTTCACCGAGGCGAAGGAAGTGCTGGCCGGGTACTACCTGGTCGACTGCAGTCTGGAGCGGGCGACCGAGCTGGCGGCCAAGTTGCCGGAGGCGCGCTTCTCTCCGATCGAGGTCCGCGCGCTCACCGATCCGATGCCGGACTAGAAACCATCCGTGTTGCTCTCCCCGCCCCACCGCCCCGGTCGGGTTGTTTTGGCAGGAAAACCTGGGATTTCCAGGGACTTGCCGGCCTCAGCTGGGCGTTGACACCTGAGACCGGCGAGTCACTGACCCCTTAACTGCTTGGGCCCCGTGTTGTTCAGTTGGGGTCGCTCGACGCGAGGATGACCCCACCTGAGGCAGGCTGGTCACCCATGCCCCGGCCACCCCGGACGAACACGGTGGCGCCTCGCTCCGGCGCCGGAACGCCTTCGTCGAGACGCAGCGTGGTGGTCAGCCCGTTGCTCAACCGCAGCACCGCCACGCGTCGCGGTGACACCGACGGAATCGACGAGCTCACCTCGTGGATGCCGGTGCAGACCGCTGGTTGGATCGAAGCCCGTCCGAGTCCTGCTGTGCCGTGACTCCTCACATCACGGCACTGCTCGGCGAGCCTTGTCATCGCTGACACAGATCCCCCTTCTTCTCATCGTTACCCCCGAGTGACGGATGGCGCGACGACCACAAGCCCTGACACAACCTGGCCGTCGCACACTCCCCCGTCCTTCCCGCACCCGGAAACGACGCGGAAGTGATCAGGGAAGCCTTGCTGAGAGTAACGATGTTTTCAAGGGATCGGACCAGGAATCCCGCGTGCCGGAACCGCTGTCCAGTTTCCGCGCCCACCGAAACAGGTAAGCCTTACTGACCACCGATGCCCCCACCCACCCTGTCTTTCCTTTACTGACCACCGAAGCCAGTGGTCGCAATGCCTTTGATGATGTGCCGTTGGAAGAACAGGAAGACCACTACCAGTGGCAGCGCGGCCAAGATCGCGGACGCCATGTTCTGCGCGTACTGCAACCCATAAGCGCTCTTGACCGTCTGCAGCCCGACCGGCAACGTCATCAGCTCCGCGTCGGTGGTGACGATGAACGGCCAGAGGAAGTTGTTCCAGGCACCGATGAACACGAAGATCGCCACCGCGGCAAGGATCGGCCGCGACAACGGCAACACGATCGACCAGAACACCCGCAGCCGGTTGGCGCCGTCGACCCGGGCCGCGTCCTCGAGCTCGACCGGGATCTGATCAAAAAAGCGCTTGAGAATAAGGACCATCGCGGGCGCGAACGCTTGCGGCAGGATGATCCCCCAGTACGTGTCGACCAGATCGAACGCGAGCATCTGCCGGAACAGCGGCACGATCAGCAGCTGCGGCGGAATGATGATCGCCGCGATGATCGCGGCGTACAACCAACGTTTGCCTGCGAAGCTGACCCGCGAGAACGCGTAGCCGGCCAGTGCCGACGTCGCGACCGTGATGAACGTGATCGCCACCGAGGTGATCAGGCTGTTCCACGCCCAGGCCGGGATGTCACCGGCCGACAGGACTTTGCGATAGGCCTCGAAGCTGAATCCATCCGGTGGATTCAAGCTGATCGTCGATGCCCCCGCATCGGCCTCACTCTTCAATGAGGTCAGGACGGCCCAGGCAAATGGCACAAGCCAGGTGGCGCCCAGCACTACGAGAACCAGCAGTGCCGCAATTCTGGACACGCTCCACGGGTTTTCCCCAGGCTTGTGAGTTTGTTTCTTGAAACCACGGCTCAGTGTGTATGTACTCATGCGGCGCTCCTGCGGTTGATCAGCCTGTACTGCGCGAGCGACACCAGCACGATGATCGCGAAGAACAGGTACGAGATGGCCGACGAGTAGCCGAACCGGTAGCCGGTGAATCCGGACTCGTAGATGTACTGCACGATCGACCGGGTCGAGCCGGCCGGACCGCCGCTGGTCAGCATGTAGATCTGGTCGAAGACCTTCAGCGACGCCAGGATCTGCAGCGTCACGATCAGCGCGGTCGTCGGCGCCAGTTGCGGGATCACGATCGAGAACAGCTGCCGCCACTTCCCCGCGCCGTCGATCGCGGCCGCCTCGAACTGCTGCTCCGGAATGTTCTGCAACGCGGCCAGATACAGCAGGAAGTTGAACCCGATCGTCCACCACAAGGTGGTCACCACGACCGAGATCATCGCCACGTTCGGATCCTGCAGCCAAGCCACCGGCGCGACCCCGAACTCCGCGAGTACGCCGTTGATGAGCCCGAGCTTCGGGTTGTACATCCAGCTCCAGAACATCACCACGACGGTCGACGCGAGCAGATACGGCAGGAAGAACGACAAGCGCCACAACCACCGGCCGGGCAGCCCGAGATTCACCAGCAGCGCGAACGCCAGCGACAGTACGACGAGCGGAACCGTGCTGAGCAGCGTGAACCAGAGGGTGTTGCCGAGCGAATGCCACATGTCCGGGTCCTGCAACGCCTCGGCATAGTTGCCAAATCCAAGCAGCTTGCCACCCGAGCCGGTCAGCGTCTCACCGGTGAAGCTCAGATACAGGCCGTACAGCGCCGGCACGACCAGGAAGAGAAAGAACAGTACGGCGAACGGCGCCGCGAAGGCCCAGCCGGACAACGTCTCCCCCCGGCGCGCCTGCTTCTTGCCTTCAGCAACAACCGGCGTGGTGGTCGCGGGCGGGGTGTCGATGGCGGTCGACATCAGTCACTCTCCTCTACACCGGTTGCGGACGATCGAGCAGCACGTTCAGCCGCTTCACGAAACCCTCGAACCCGGCCGCCGGATCCCCGCTGCCCAGGTAGACGTTCTGCACGTTCTCGGCGAAGTACTTGTGGAAGTCACTACCCGCGCCGCCGAACCACGCGTCCGGGTCGTAGTTCACGTACTCCGGGATGCCCGCGTAGTTCGACTGCGGCTTCAGCCCCTGGTATTCCGTGCTCCGCACCACCGGCTGGTACGCCGGGATGTGGCCGGCGCCGGCCCATTTGACCGAGCGCTTCAGGATCTCGCCGACCATTCGGTACACGTGCCGCCTTCGTTCCGGCGACACCTTCGACTGCCTCGGCAACACGAACGTGTGCGAGTCGGCGTACGCCGCATCGGTGCCGAACAGCGTGGGGATCGGCCGGGCGTCGAACGGGAGCTTGGACTCCTTCAATACCGGCAGCTCCCACACGCCGCCGAAGAACATCCCACTCTCGCCGTGCAGGAACTCCGACGTCGCCGTACCGCCGTCACCGCTGCGGGTGGCGATCGTGTCGTCGAGCAGGGAGCGGACGAAGGTGAGCGTCTTGACCGCGGCGGCCTCGTCGACCTGCGCTTGTTGACCAGGCACGAGCTTCATCTCGGCGCCCATCTGGCGATAGAGCGTGTAGAAGAGCCGCCACATCTGCGAGCCGTCGCCGAGGTAGCCGTACGAGAGACCGTGTTTGCCGGTCACCTGCTGCAGCTTGCGGGCGACCTCGGTGAACTCCTCGGGACTCTTCATCGTCTGCAGCGCGTCCGTCACACCGGCCTTGGTCGCGTGGTCGGTGTTGTAGTAGAGGACGAACGGGTGGGTGTCGAGGGCGATCGAGTAGAGCTTCCCGTCGTACATGCCCTTCTGCCACACCAGCGGCGGGAAGTCGCTCTCGTGGATGCCGACCTCGGCGAGCTCCTCGACGTCCCACGGCTCGAGCAGGCCGCCGGGCGCGTAGCCGGCGATCCGGGAGGCGTGCATGATCGCGACGTCCGGCGCGCGTCCGCCGGCCGAGGCCATCGCGAGTTTGGTGTAGTACGGCGGTCCCCAGGCGAGCACGGTCTGGGTGGCTTTGAAGCCGAGGCTCTCGGCGTTGACGGCGTCCACCAGGCCCGCCATCACGATGCCGTCGCCGCCGGTCATCAAGTGCCAGTAACTGAGGTCAGCCGCCGATCGTGACGCGCTCGGCGCGCAGCCGAGCAGCATCCCGCCACCAGCGAGGGCCGCCGCTCCGGAGAGCAGACGGCGCCGAGATATTGGCCGGGGTGGTGGGGCGGGGGACGCAGAAAACACTGTCATTCGGTCTCCTTGGGAGGGCGGGACCGATCATTACATCGTTAGAACGCGCCGACAAGACTCCCGTATGTAGTTTTTTGAGGAAAGTTGTCGGTTAGCGTGCGGTGGAGGCGCGCTCGATGATCCGGTGCGGGATCATCACCCGCCGCGGCGCCGCGTCCTTGTCCGCCATCCGCTCGCCGAGCAGATCCAGCGCGGCCGCGACGAACGCGCGCCGGTCGAAGTCGACCGTGGTCAGCGGCGGAATCATGAACTGACTCTCGAGGATGTTGTCGAACCCGGCTACCAGCGTCTGGTCCGGTACGGCGACCCCCGCGGTCCACAGCGCAGACAACGCACCGGAGGCCAGCGTGTCGGTGAAGCAGAAGAACGCCTCCGGCAGCTCATGCTCGGCCAGGTACTTCCCCACCACCGTGGCCGCACCCTCGGGCCGCCACCGGTCCAGGTTGATCTCGAGCGACGGATCATGCGGTACGCCGGCCTCCTCGAGCGCCTGCCGATAACCGGCCGTACGGAGCCTCGATGCGGCCGTGCCCGGCGCGTCGGCCGAGCCCGCGAGTACGCCCGCGCCACTCGAGCCGCGCGGGATCTCTGGCGTACCGACAGCGGCGATCCGGCGACAACCTTTATCCAGCAGGTGCTTGGTCATGTCCCGCGCGGCGGCGACGTTGTCGATCGCGACCTGGCTGACGACGTCCTGGTCGACGTCCCCGATCAGCACGACGGGCGGCAGCGGGCCGGCCGTCATCACGGCGCTGTCGTCCAGGTTGACCGGGTTCAGGATCAGGCCGTCGACGAGGTACGCGCGGGCCTTCGACAGCAGCTCGAACTCGCGCTTGGGCTCGGCCGCGGTCTGCTCGATCTGCACGCCCCAGCCGCGCTCGTGGGCCAGCTCGACGACCAGATGGACGACCTCGGCGGAGTACGCCCGGAGCAGGTCGGGCAGGGCCAGCGCGATCATCCCGGACCGGCCGTTGCGCAGGCCGCGCGCGCTCATGTTCGGGACGTAGTCGAGCTCGCTCAGCGCCTGCTCGACCCGGGCGCGGGTCTCCGGCCGGACGAACACGACGCCGTTGATGACGTTCGACACCGTCTTCGGTGACACCCCGGCCAGCTTGGCGACGTCTTTGACGGTGGCACGCATGAGCACATTGTCGCTGATCGCTCCAAGCCCTGACACCTGGCTACGCTGTCAGCATCACCGGGTCGTCAGTGCGCCACCGTTCACGTGCAGCACCTGGCCGGTGATGTGCCGGGCCGCGGGCGATGCGAGGAAGTGAATGGTGCCGGCGATGTCCGCCACCTCCCCTTCCCGCTTGGTCATCGTTGCCTGCAGCAACGTCTCCCGGCGCTCCGCGGTCAGCCGGCCCTGGAAGAACTCGGTCTCGGCGGTGAAGCCCGGCGCGACCACGTTCGAGGTGATCCCGCGAGGCCCGAGCTCGGCGGCGACGTCGAGGTTCCAGGTCGCCAGGGCGGCCTTCGAGGCGCCGTACGCACCCGGGCCGCGCGCTCCGGCGATCGAGCCCAGGTGCACCACGGCGCTCGTCAGGCGTGGCGCCAGTGCGGTCGTGGTCAGCACTGCGCTGAGCAGATTCGCGTCCAGGTTGGCGATCCAGTTGGCCTTGAGCTGCTCGAGGTCGTCCCCGGCCGGACGGTTGAAATCCGTGTTCCCGCCCGCGTTGTTCACCAGTACGTCGATCCGCTTCGGCAACTCGTCGACGAGGCGCCGGACCTGCACCGGGTCGGTCGCGTCACACACCACTGCCCTGGCGCCGATCTCCGCGGCCGTCTTGGCCAGGAGCTCTTCCCGGCGGCCGGTGATCACGACCTCGTCGCCGTCCGCACGGAACCGCTCGGCGGTCGCCCGCCCGATTCCGGTCGCTCCGCCGGTCACCACGATCGTCCGCGTCACGCCTGCAACACCTCCACGTTTAGCTCTAAATGTTTAGGTCTAAACATAGCATAGGCTCATGGTTGTCAAAGACGAGTACCCGTTCGACGGTCCGAGCCCCTACCCCGCCGCGGAGATCGCCGACGCCTGGCGCCGCGAGCGCCCGGGGACGCCGACCGAGTCGATCGAGATCGTCACTCCCCTGTGGCGGCTGGCCAAGCTCTTCGCCGACGACCGCCGCCGGCTGCTCGCGGATCTCGGTGTCGACCCGGCCACGCTCGACCTGCTGAGCGTGCTGCGCCGGGCCGGATCGCCGTACGAGCTGACCACGCGTGAGTTGAGCCGCCGTACGCTCGTCACCGCCGGCGCGATCTCCCAGCGGGTGGCTCGGGCCGAAGTCGCCGGCCTCGTCACTCGTCGTACGGCCGATGACGGCACGCGCGCGGTCGTCGTCACCCTCACCGACGCCGGCCACGACCTGATCGAACGGACCGTCGACCAGGTCCTCACCCGGGAGGCCTCGCTCGTCGCCTCGCTGGCGCCGGACGACCGCCAGCGACTCGCCGCGCAATTGCAGGAGCTCCTCGACGACGTCGGCCGGCGAGCCCGAAAGCTTCCGCCGGACGTTTAAGGTTCTGAAGGTCCATACGCCACGATCTGCGAGCAAAGTTCGTACGTGCGCTTCACCACCGGCCTGCATCTGGCGGATGTCGACCAGTTGCTGACGATGCTGGACGCTCTCGTTGACGAAGGCAACACCGTCATCGTCATCGAACACCACCAGGCGGTGATGGCTCATGCCGACTGGCTGATCGACATCGGCCCGGGCGCCGGCCACGACGGTGGCCGCGTCGTGTTCACCGGCACCCCAGCCGATCTGGTCGAAAGTTGCCCGAGCCTCACCGCGGAACACCTCCGCGAGTACGTCGCTCAGCCCACGAGCTCGGCGGCGAGCGACTCGATCACTTCCCGCCAGTCCGTCAGGTAGCCGGCGGCGGGGCCTGTCTGTGTGAGCACCAGGCGGGCCCCGCCATTGCCGTCGCGAAGTGCCCAGGTGACCTCGCCGTCCTGCGACGGATAGACAAGGCGCTGAGACTCGGCGACCTCCGTCACCGGTCCGGCCTCGATGCCCTTGGCAACGAAGCCGGCCGGCGGCGGGCTGCCGACCGAGGGCGACTCAGCTCCGCACAGCCGCTCCCACACGGTCTCCTTCGGACGGACCAACTGCCGTTCGAAGCGGATGCTGCCGTCGTCCAGCGTCACGCCCTGGTCCAGCCCGTACACCTTGACGAAGTGTTCGTGCAGTACGGCGTAGTCCTGCTCCGGCACCGCTGACCCGCCGAGCACCTTCTCCAAGGCGTCGAAGCACAGGATCCAGCCGCTGGTGAAGCTCGCCGAGCCCGGACGATCGTCGTACGTCGCAGTCAGATGGAGCACACAGCCGTCGCCCGACGGGACCAGCTCCCAGCGCAGCACCTCGTCTCCCCAGGTGTACTCGATCAGCCGGGGTGGTTCGTACGCACGGATCACACCGCGGCTCTGCTCATCGACGGGCGCGCCGGGATCCTCCTCGAACGTGAAGGTGATCGGCCCGTCCAGCCGCAAGTCCAGCTCGACCGCCGCCGGGAACCACCCGGCCAGCTCGCTCGGCTGCGTGATCGCCCGCCAGACCTTCTCGATCGGATGCGTCAGCGCTCGCTGCATCCGCAGCACCGTCCGGCCGTTCTCCGTACTCAAGGTCTCGGTCATGGATCCATATATACCTGATCAGGAATATACGATCAACCGGCGAACCGGCGCAGGTCGTCCAACTCCTCAGCCAGCCCAGCTGGCTCCTGAGGAACGAACAATTCATACGAACCTTTGTGATTCCACGATCCGATCACCCGACCGCCCTCGACGACCGCCGGCCGCAGCATGCCGCCGCCGGGATAGATGTGCTTGCGATGCTCCTCGGCCAGCGCGTGCCGCCGGTCGAGATACCCGAGCAGATAGGGGTCGAACTCCCCCAGCAACCGCACATCCCGGCAACCAGGCAGATCGTCGACGGCTGCGAGCTCCTCTCCGTCGACCTCGAAGGAGGTGGTTGCCGCAGCCCGCAACCCGTTCCGCGCGGTCGGCACCGGAAGCCCTGACCAGGTCGCGAAGTCGCGCGCCGACGCCGGCCCGTACGCCGTCAGATACCGCCGCGCCAGGTCGTCGACGTCGCCTTCCAACTCCAGCGGCTTCCCGAGCCACTCACGCACGGCCACCCAGGTCTCGCTCTTGTCGTGCCCTGGCCCGTAGCACAGTCGCCCGAGTAGCCCGGTGTGCCGGATGAGCGCGTAGACCGCCTGCCCCTTGGGTTCGGCGATCAGCCCAGCCGTCACCAGTACGTCGGCCAGTCGGGCCCGGCTCGACGGGCCGTTGTCGAGCAGGTAGGACTCGAGTACGTCGGCTGCCTTGGCCCGGATCGCCTCGGTCAGGCCGAGTTCGCCGTACCGGCGTTCGGTGTCTTTGATGAGTTTCGGGCCGAGGAGGCCGAGCAGCGGGCCGGCGTCCTCGGTGGCGACGAGCTGCAGGGTTCCGCGCATGAACCAGCCGCGGATGACTGATCTGTCGGTCTCTTGCGCGTGGGATACGTCGGCGAAGGTTGTCGCGGTGGAGCGGGCTCTGACGGCGTACGCGGCGCCGCGCCAGCTCTGGGCCTGGAGTCCCCCCGTCCGGCGCACGACGTCGGCCACCCCTCCGGGGCCGGCCTCGTCCACCGGACGCGCCATGCAGTTGGCCTGGAACCGGGCTGCAAGCAACCAGTCCACAGACCTCCGCACCACCCCAGCATGACATCACGAACCGACAGTTTGCGCAGCATGAACCGGTCTGCCGAAAATTCTTCGGCAGACCGGTTCAAAGCTGGATCAATTATTCAGCTCAGCGCGGGCTGGACGAGGTTGGCGTACGAGGCCTGGCCGGTGACGTTCGGGTGGTACGACTCGGAGACCGGGTTGGACAGGCCGTTGATCCACTCGGGACTGCCGCAGACGGCGTGGCCGATGAACGCCGAGGTCGGGTTGACGAAGGAGAAGCCGGCCGCACTGGCAGCGGCGGAGATCTTGGAGTTGAGCAGGTCGGCGGTCTGGTTCAGACGGGTCATCTCGGCGGAGCTGAAGAAGGTGCCGGCGTTGCAGTCGGTGCCGTTGAACAGCCGCGGGTAGCCGACCACGACGACGTGAGCGTTCGGCGCCTTGGACCTGATCGTCCCGTACAGGCCGTTCAGCCGGCCCGGGAGCGTGTTGTTGATGATGGACTGGGCGTTGTTGATCGCGCTGTCGCAGTCGCTGAGCCAGGCCGGCTGCGCGCAGGTGGTGATGACGGACGAGAAGCCGGCGTCGTTGCCGCCGACCTGGACGGTGACGAGCTCGATGGCACTGGTCAGCGGGCCGAGTTGCTTGCTGCTGACGTCGGCGACCTTGGCTCCGGAGCAGGCGACGAACGAGAGGTTCGCGCCGAGCCTGGCCGCGTCGATATACGCATAGGCCTTGGTGGAGCGCTGGCACGAGCCGCTCTCCGAGGTGTAGGTGCGGGTACCGACGCCGGAGGCGTAGGAGTCCCCCAGGGCTACGTAGTCGGGCGCCGCGGCGTACACGACACCGGGGCTGACGAGCATCGCGGCGCCGAGGGCCGCGGTCGAGACGAGGACGGCGATGGACTTCATGGGCGGACCGCCTTTGTGCGAGGGGTGGCGACAGATGCACTCAAAGTCACGATGACCCGACTCGCCGGTAACACACAAGCCTTCGGTGAGAAATTCACCACGGATTGCCGAAATCGGTTGCCGAAGTTCCCCACCCGGCCCGCCGGCAAACCCCCAACAGCTCACCCGACAACTCGGGGGCCAGCCCATCAGCTGATGGGTTGCGGACCCAGAATCTGCGTCCGCAACCCACAACCTCGGGGGCTGACCGCTTACTTTTCCGGGCCGGGGACCGACATCGGGTTGAAGCCGTACGGGAGTTCCAGGCGGTGGGCCGACATCAGGTCGGCGTCGCCGAGCAGGTCACGGGTCTTGCCGTCCGCAACGATCCGCCCGCCGTCCATCAGCAAGCTCCGCCCGCAGAGCTGCAATGCATAAGGGAGGTCGTGGGTGATCATCAGCAGCGTCACGTCGAGCCCGGCGAGGATGTCGGCCAGTTCCCGGCGGCTGGCCGGGTCCAGGTTGCTGGACGGTTCGTCGAACACCAGTACTTCGGGGCGCATCGCGAGTACGGTCGCCACCGCCACCCGGCGACGCTGGCCGAAGGACAGGTGATGCGGCGCCAAGTCAGCATGGTCCTGCATGCCGACCTGCACCAGCGCCTCGTGCACCCGGTCGTCGAGCTCGGATCCACGCAGCCCGAGGTTGGCCGGCCCGAAGGCGACGTCGTCCCGCACCGTCGGCATGAAGAGCTGATCGTCCGGGTCCTGGAACACCAGCCCGACCTTCCGCCGTACCTCGGGCAGATGCTCGCGATGCAGGTCCGTGCCGCCGATCTGGATCCGGCCGCTCCCGGTCCCGCCCGCGACCGACCCGAGGATCCCGTTCAGGTGCAGCACCAGCGTGGTCTTCCCGGCACCGTTCGGGCCGAGCAGCGCGACCCGCTCACCCCGCTCGACGGTGAAGTCGACCCCGAACAGCGCCTGCCGGCCATCTGGATAGGCGAAAACCAGCCGCTCGACATGGATCGCGTTCACAAGCCCACCACCCTGGACGCGACCGCGATGAGTACTGCGGTCAGGGAGATGGCAAGGCCTTCGAGCCACTGCGTAGACGACGCGCCTTGGGCGCTGAGCAGCGGCATCCGGCCGGTGTAGCCGCGGGATCGCATCGCTAGATGCACTCGTTCGCCACGCTCGAAGCTGCGTACGAACAACGCCCCGACTCCCCCGGCCACTGCCTTCAGGTGCCCTGCGCGTCCCCCGACGTACCCACGCGACTCGCGCGCGATCCGCATCCGGTGCAGATCGTCCGACACCACACTCAGGTACCGGACCATGAACGACAGGATGGCCACGAGCGTCGACGGCAACCGCAGCCGCTCGAGCCCGGCGAGCAGGTCTCGCGGCCCGGTCGTCGCCGACAGCAGAATCGCCGCAACCACCCCGAGCGTCCCCTTCGCCAGCACATTCCAAGCCCCGAGTACGCCGGACTCCGACAGTTCAAGGCCGAGTACGTCGATCCGCGGACCGGTCGCCACGAATGGCAGCAGCAAGGCGAACACGATGAACGGCGTCTCCACCGCGAGCCGCCGCGACACGACCGGCGCTGGGAGTCTGGCGACGACCACCGCGGCCACGAGCATCACGGCGTACAGACCGAAGGCCCAGAAGACCAACGCAGGGGTGGAGACGACCGCGAGGACGAAGACGAAGAGGGCGACGATCTTCACCTGCGCCGGGATGCGATGGACCCGGCTGTCCACCGCTACGAGAAGTCCGTCACCGCTCACGATGCCCGGTCAGCTTTGAGGGAAGCGAGTTTGGCGAGCGCCAGGCCGACGACGATCGTGACAAGTACGCCGATAATGCCGGCCAGCGCGCCGGAGACTTCGGTGTTGCCGATGCCACTCACGCCGTACTCGGCCAATGGGCTGCCGGCGACCGCGGAGTGCTTGGCCGCGCTCTCGAACCCGAGCTTCGCGCCAACGAACTCCAGCCCGTCCGGATGTGCACTCGCGAAGAGGCTGACCACGCCGGCCACAATGAAGGTCACCGCTACCCCGACGCCCAGCGCTCGCCGGGCCGGCTTGGCCGCGATCGGCTTGTCCGGTGACACCGACGATGTGTTGCCGTCGGCATCGATCAGGACCAGCTCCTGCTGCAGGTGCCGAGCGGCGTACACGAGATCGGGGCGGGTCGCGACGACCGCGCTCAGTACGGCGGCTGTGATGACCGCCTCGCCGATGCCGACCAGGATGTGCCACCCGACCATCGCGGTCGCGAGCTTGCCGAGCGGGATGTCGACCGCGCCACCGACCGCGTACAACCCCGTGAACGCGAGCGCCGCCACCGGGACGGACACCAGCGCACCAACCGTCGCAGCAGGCACGACGCTCCCGACCCGCCGAGGCAGCACCTGCAAGATTGCGCGGGTCAGGAAGTACCCGACGAGAACCGTGATCAGCCCCATCAGAGTGATGTTCGTGCCGAGAGCCGTCAGGCCACCATCGGCGAACAGCAGCCCTTGAACCAGCAGCACGGTCGACATCACCAGTACGGCGGTCCACGGCCCGACCAGCGCCGCGGCCAGCGCGCCACCGAGCAGATGACCGCTGGTCCCCGCGCCGACCGGGAAGTTCACCATCTGCACCGCGAAGACGAACGCCGCGGTCAGCCCGGCCAGCGCCGGCCCGGTCTCCCGGATCTCGCGGTTGGCCCGCTGCAGGCTGAAGCCGACCGCGCCGGCGGCGATCAGGCCGGTCGCGATCGAAGTGGGCGCGTCGAAGAAACCGTCAGGAACATGCACCCGCACATTCTTGATCTTGTTGCGACCGGATCGCAACAAGCGATCTCACAACTGCTTCAGGGCGTCCCCGATCGCACGGTGGAAGGTCGGGTATGCGTAGATCATCTGCTGCAGAGAGTAAACGGGTACGGCGGCGTGGACGGCGACCGCGAGAGCACCCAGCACCTCGCCACCGGTCGGCCCGGCGCTCGTCGCACCGACCAGCACTCCGCGCTCATTGTCGACGACCAGCTTGATGAACCCCTCGTTGCCCGCCTTGTGGATCCAGCCGCGGGACGACACCGGGATCTGGGCCGAACCGATCTTCACGTCCAGCCCGGCCTCGCGGGCCTGCTTCTCGGTCATCCCGACCGCGCCGATCTCGGGATCGGTGAAGGTCACTCGCGGCATCGCGTGGTAGCTCGCCTCCGGCGCGCCCTCGCTGCCGAGGATGTCGAACACCGCCACGTTCGCCTGGTACATCGCGTTGTGGGTGAAATTGCCGACGCCGGTGACATCACCGAGCGCCCACACCCCGTCGGCCGCGCGGACGTGTTCGTCGACCTCGATCCGCCGTACGCCGGGATCGATACCGACCTGGTCGAGCCCGAGCGCCGCCACGTCGACCCGGCGACCTGTTGCCACCAGCAACTTCTCGCCGGTCACCGTCTCGCCGTCGTCGAGCGTGATGGTGAAGGTGCCGCCACGGTGACTGACCTGCTTGGCGTGGACGCCGGTGTGGAAGGTGACGCCGTCGCGCTCGAGTGCCTCGCGGGCCAGCTGGCCGGACTCGGGCTCCTCCATCGACAGCACCTGGCCGGCGCCCTCGACCAGGGTCACGTCGACGCCGAAGCGGGCGAACACCTGGGTCAGCTCGAGCCCGATCGCGCCACCGCCGAGCACCACGATCGAGGCCGGCAGCGTGTCGGCTTCGATCGCCTCATGGTTCGTCCAGTACGGCGTACCGGCCAGACCGTCGATCGGCGGAACCACCGGCACGGTGCCGGTGGCGATCACGATGCCGCGGGACGCTTCGAACTCCCGGTCGCCGGCCTGGACTGTCCGCGGCCCGGTGATCGTGCCGCGCTCGCGGAGGAAGGTGACGCCCTTCTTCACCAGCCGGTCTACCGCGACCTGGTCGTTCCAGCTGTCGGTCGCCTCCTCGCGGATGCGCTTGGCGACCGGCGCCCAGTCCGGCTGGACGGTCGCCGTACCGGCCATGCCGTCGACGCGGCGGGTCTCGGCGATCAGGTTGGCGGCGCGGATCATCATCTTGCTCGGAATGCATCCCCAGTAGGGGCATTCACCGCCGACCAGCCGCGGGTCGAGGCCGACCACGTTCAGCCCCGCTTCCGCCAGCCGGCCCGCCGTCTCCTCTCCACCCACACCGAGTCCGATCACGACCACGTCAACCTGTTCAGCCATGCCGACCAATCTCGCAGACCGGCCGGACTCGGCCAAGCCCACACCCCGCACGTCATCGCGCGGTAAGCACCCGTTCACCGCGCCGGGATAGCGTTTTCGCAGGAGGGGACATTGGATTTCTCGGTTTTCGGCGATATCGACCTCGGAACGATCATCGCCGGTGTCGCTCTGATCGCTTCGGTGGTCGCCTGGCTGATCGACCGGTACGTCCTACGGCGCAAGCGACTCGTCTACCGGGTCCAGGTGGATGCCCCGATCGGGGTCTATCCCAGCGCTGACAAGACACAGCAGATGGTCGATGTCGAAGTACGACACCAGAACGCGGTGGTGGACAATCCGAGCATTGTGCTGCTCCGGCTGGACAATGCCGGCGGGATGGACATCGATCCCCAGGACATGCACGAGAAGGTGTCGTTCGCGTTCCCGGATCGCAAGATCGTCGGGCTGAAGGTCACTGAGGCCCACCCGAGCTCACTCGGCGAGATGTTGCAGCGCCGGCTGGTCCCGGCGAACTATGTCGACACCAGCAAGCTGGTGGTGCCCCGGATCGCGATCAACCGCGGCGATCATTTCAAGTTCCTGCTCGTGCTGTCAGGGACGGGCAAGGGCGTGACGCATGCCGGCTACCTGGCCGGTGGATCCACCGGTGGTGGGGTCTACCACGAGCCGCGGCCGCGCGGGCCTGGTCGTCGTTCGCTGATGTTCGGTGCGCTGTCGCTGCTGCTGGTCGGCGCACTGGTCGCGTTGTTCGTGGCCGACGTACTGCAGCCGCCGGACAACTGTGCTTCCGGGCAGGTGCGGGTCATCGGGTCAACCGCGGTCGAGCAGACCATGCGCGAGGTGCGGACCGCTTACGCGGCCGAGTGCACCGATGCCGACATCACCATCGCGGCGAACGGCAGCCGTAGCGGCGTGCGCACCCTGAACGAGACGGGAGCGCAGGACGTGGGCGCGGCGGGCAAGCTCATCGCCATGTCGGATGGTCCAGCCGAGGACTCGCCGGAGCTGCGCGGCGAAGCGGTCGCGGTCGTGGTCTTCGCGGTGGTCGCGAACCGTTCGTCGGACGTGGCTGGGTTGACCACCAAGCAACTGCGCGACATCTACAGCGGGAAGACGACCAACTGGAAGCAGCTCGGCGGCCGGGACCTGCCGATCCGGATGGTGAGCCGGGTCGGGCCGGACTCCGGTTCACGGCGGGTGTTCCGCGAGAAAGTGCTCGGCGGCGATCAGGAGCTGGGCATTTCGTCCGACGACTGCCGCCGCGACGACGACCCGGCCGCGAAGTACCACCGCTGCGAAGTCGGTACGACGGAGGAGCTGCTCACTCGGGTCAACGAGATCGAGGGCGCGATCGGGTATGCCGAACTCGGCAGCGCCCGAAAGTTCCCCGAGATCGCGATCGCTTCGGTCGACGGCGTCGTACCGGATGCGGCGAAGGTGTCGGACGGGTCGTACAAGTTCTGGGAGGTCGAGCACGCGTACACCTACAAGACGCCCGAGCCCGACTCGCTCACCGCGGCCTTCCTCGACTACCTCCGCTCGACCCAGGCAAGGCCGGTGCTCTCGCGTGGTGGACTGGTGCCGTGTGGCGATCTGCCGGCCGGGTTCTGCGGTTAGGGTGCGGGCATGTTTGTCATTGCGCATCTGAGTGACCCACATATCGACGGATCCGAGGAGGCGCGATCGCGGCTGCGGCGGATCACGTCGTACCTGCGGGCCTTCCGGCAGCCGGTGGACGTCGTACTGGTGACCGGCGATCTGGCGGATCACGCGCTGGAGTCCGAGTACGCCGAACTGGCGGCCGAGCTCAAGCTGGATGTGCCCGTGCTCGTGCTGCCGGGCAACCACGACGTCAGCGCTCCGCTGCGCGCCGGGCTGGGTGACTACATCGACTCACCCGGCGAAGGTCACCCGGTGCACCAGGTCCGCGATGTTGGCGGAGCGCGATTCGTGTTGGTCGATACCTCGGTGCCGGGCGAGGACCACGGCTTGCTGTCGCCGGAGTCGCTCGCCTGGCTGGACGCCGTACTGCGTGAACCTGTCGACGGGCCGTTGTTCGTCGCGTTCCATCACCCGCCTTTCGAGCTGCACCACCCGGTACTCGACCAGTGGCTGCTCCGCTCAGGCGACGAACTGGAAGCCGTCCTGCGCGGCAAGCCGCTCACCGCCGTACTCGCAGGCCACGTCCACAACGGCCTGGCCACCACCTTCGCGGGTCTCCCCTTCCTCGTGGCCCCAGGCATCCGCTCGACGCCACCGCTCCCCTTCGAGCCCCCAGCACCCGGCGGCGGCCTGGTCGACAACACCACCGCCCACCCCGGCTTCGCCCTCCACATCCACGAACCAGGCAAACCGCTCCAGACCCTGTACCGCTTTCCCGCTTGACCTCGGGTGACATCAGGCGCTGGCGGGGTTGCCGAATTCCCAGTGCCAGGGTTCTTCGCGGGAGCCGCCCTGGTTGGCCCAGGCGGGGTGGACCCAGCCGTATCGGGCGGCGTGGGTCTTCATCCACTGGTATTGGACGGTGCCGAACTTGTCGATGCCGCCGCAGAGGTCGACCGCCACGCCCCAGCCGTGGTTCGACGTACCTGGGAGGGCGGCGAGCGACGGCTTGCGGGCGTACAGCGAGACCTGGGCGGAGTACGAGCGGTAGGAGTCAGTGATGCAGAGCGTCTTGCCGAAGCGGGCCCGGTACGCGCTCGCCAGTTGCAAGTACGCCGCTGCCGCGTCGCAGCGCAGCATGTGACCGGAGCCGAGACCACACAGCTTGCTCGCCGGGATCATGCCGTTGCTGAAGCCGCCCCACCCGACACTCGCCGTACCGGTGGCCAGGAACGGCATCGGGTTGACCGGGTCGCCGCCGAGGCGGACCTCGAAGTGGAGGTGCGGTCCGGTCGAGTTGCCCTCGGTCCCCACGGCTCCGATGCGCTGTCCGGCCCGGACCTGGGTGCCGTCGGCGACATCCACGCTGCTGAGGTGCGCATACAGCGTCTCGAGGCCGTTGCCGTGGTCGATGCGCACCAGGTTTCCCGCCCAGGCCGGGTGCTCGACGCGGACGATGCCTGACGTCACCGCGCGTACCGGCGTACCGATTGCGGCCGGGAAGTCCTGGCCGGTGTGGTAGCCGCTGGACCACATCGAGCCGGCCTGGCCGAACGACGTACCGATCTCGTAGGTCCCGTCCGCCAGCGGCCACGTCCACGCGCCGGACCCGACGTTGTACGACGTCGCCGTGTTGCCGCAGCGGAAGGCGTACGCGTCGGACGAGGAGGCGGGGGCGACCTGAGCGTGAGTCGGCTTGCCGAGGGTCGGGCGGAGAGCGCCGTACAGGTTGTCAGGGACCCGGGTGACGACGACCGAGCCCTTCGACTCGTCCGCGGCGATCATCTCGCCGTTGTCGAGCGCGACGCCGATGTGCACGAGTCCGAGCGACTTGCTGCCCATGACGAGCAGGTCGCCGGGCTGGATCTGGGCGGCGGGGACTCGCTGGTAGTTCGGGTAGACCTTGCTGACGAGGTTCGGGAGTGTCGTGTAGGGCTGCCACGCGACCCGAGCGGCGCCGAGGCAGCCGTATTTGCCCGGACCGGTCGCGGCCACGCCGTACGGCTTGCCGAGCAGGCTGAACGCCCGGTTCACCGCGCGGATCGTCTCGGCCGGAAGCACGCGAATCGTTCGGCCGCCGTGGACCACGGAGGCGGCACCGGCGACGGGCCGTCCTCCAGCGGTCAGCGGGAGCATGCCCGCCGGAAGCTTGGACGGGTTCTTCAGCACGCTCGCCGCCGGAGGCTTGACCTTGGCGGTCGCCAGCTCGGTCAGGTACGTCTTCCAGCGCGCCAGCGCTTGCTGGTCCCTCGCGATCTGCAGCTGCTTCGACAGCTCCGACGCGCCGTCCAGGTCGGCGACCTGGCCCTCCATCATCATCGCGGCGTCGGCGGCCTTCTGCTGCACCTCTTGGCTCAGCTGCTTGGCCTTCGTCGCGGCTTCGTTCGCAGCCGCTCGCTTCTTGGCAGCCGTCGCCTTGGCCGACTTCGCCGCCGCCTCCGCCGCCATGGCGGCCTGGTACTGCGTCACCTGTGTGCTGCCGAGCTGAGTGATGGCGGTCTGGCGGTCGGCGATCTCCTGCAGGTTCTCCGCGACCGGCGCCAGCGACCAGAGCATCGACTCCATGCCCATCACGGTCGGGATCCCGAGCTGATAAGCCTGCGCGGTCAGCAACCCGAACCGCCGCCGCTCCTCATCGGCCTTGCCTGACGTCGCGGCCGAGGTCGTCTCCGCCTTCTTCGCCGCGGCCTCCGCCGCCTCAGCGGCCTTCAGAGCGTTCGTGTAAGCGATCGTCGCCTTGGCGAAATCAGCCTGTACGGCGGCCGCCTCGGCCTGGAGCTGTTCGAGCGACCGGTTCACATCCGTCACCGAAGCCGGTGGAGGCGGCGTGGGATCGGCGTACGCGGGCAGCGTGAACGCCGCCAGCAGTGTGCCGAGTGCCGCGAACCGCAGCCCCCGACGGTTCCCCACAACCATCAGGCCCCCATCGTCGAATCACCTCACGTGCACCGGAGGTGACGGCCCCCGCGCGAGCCCAGCGTAGGCTGCGAACGGTCCTGACGGAACCCAGCTGGACGGACTGTGCCCGCTCGGGCGACCCGGCGGGCGAAAAACGGCGGCAAACGATGAGGACCGCCGAGAGACGAGATCCCTGTTTGCCGCCGTTCCAAGGCCACTGAGGGTGGCCCGGATGCCGCGTGTTCAGAAGTTGATCATGTGGCCTTCGAGGCCGTGGAAGGCCTCTTGGAGGGCCTCGCTCAGGGTTGGGTGGGCGTGCACGTTGCGGGCCAGCTCCTTGGTGGTGAGGTCCCACTTCTGGGCCAGGGTCAGCTCCGGCAGCAGCTCGGTGACCTCCGGGCCGATCAGGTGCGCGCCGAGGAGTTCGCCGTACTTGGCGTCGCTGATCACCTTGACGAAGCCGGACGGGTCGCCGAGGCCGTGCGCCTTGCCGTTGGCGGTGAACGGGAACTTCGCGACCTTGACATCGTACCCCTCGAGCCGGGCCTGCTCCTCGGTCCAGCCGAAGCTGGCGATCTGCGGCTGGCAGAAGGTGGCCCGCGGGATCATCACGTGGTCGAGCTCCATCGTCTCGACCCCGGCGATCGTCTCGGCGGCGATCACGCCCTGCGCCTCGGCCGCGTGCGCGAGCATCAGCTTCGCGTTCACGTCGCCGATCGCGAAGATGTTCGGCACGTTCGTGCGCAGGAAGCCGTCGGCGGCGATCGCGCCGCGCTCGGTGAGCTGGACGCCGATCTTGTCCAGGCCGTAGCCGTCGACGCGCGGCTGGAAGCCGATCGCCTGCAGCACCTTGTCGGCCTCCAGCGTCTGCTGGTTGCCGTCCTTGCCGGTGACGGTGACCTTCACCTTGTCGCCGGAGTCGTCGATCGCGTCGACCCGGGTGCCGGTGAGCACGTCGACGCCGAGCTTCTTGTACGCCTTCGCCAGTTCCTTGGACACCTCGATGTCCTCGAGCGGGACCATCCGGTCCAGGAACTCGACGATGGTCACCTTCACGCCGTAGTTCGACAGTACGTAGGCGAACTCGACGCCGATCGCGCCGGCGCCGGCGATGATGATGCTGCCCGGCAGCTCCTCGGTGAGGATCTGCTCCTCGTACGTCACCACGCGCTCGCTGAGCTGTGTGCCCGGGAGCAGCTTGGTGGTGGCGCCGGTGGCGATGATGCAGTTGTCGAAGGTGACGGTCTCGGAGTTCCCGTCGTTCAGGCTGACGTCGAGCGTGTTCGCGTCGACGAAGGTGCCCCAGCCGTCGAACTCGGTGATGTTGTTCTTCTTCATCAGGAAGTGGACGCCCTTGACCCGGCCGTCGGCGACCTTCCGGCTGCGCTGCACCGCGGTCGGGAAGTCGAAGCTGACCTCGCCGCTGATGCCGAAGGTCTTCGCCTCCGTCCGGAAGATGTGCGCCAGCTCGGCGTTGCGCAGCAGCGCCTTGGACGGGATACAGCCCACGTTCAGGCAGACACCGCCCCAGTACTTCTTCTCGATGATGGCGGTCTTGAGCCCGAGCTGGGCGGCGCGGATCGCCGCGACGTACCCACCCGGACCCGCGCCGAGGACAACAACGTCAAAGTGCGAGGCCATGCAGTGAACTTTAGTGGGTCGCACCAGCCACCCGGTCCACCGGTACGACGCCGGCCCGGACGCGTGACGGGGGTCACTGCTCTGTCCCCCGATCGGCCAAACTTGTCGGCCGAACGGTCACACTCCGCCACTGTGGGTTCCGTCGGCACCATCGGCTGCCTAAGCTGGCTGAGACGCGGGGGGCGGTCGTTTCCATGCGTGACGCGACCGACAATTGGGGGACTGATGGGGTTGGGGAATCGCCGGGGGGCGCGGCTCGCGACGCTCGGCACGTTACTGGCAGTGACCGCGCTGCCGGCGTACGCCAATGACCCCACGCCACCGCCACCGGCATCCGTGACCCAGGTCAGCCACTCGCTCGAACAACTCCGGGCCGAGGCTGCCGCCCTGCAGGCTGAATTCGCCAAGGCCACCATCGCCTACACCAACGCGCTCAAGGCCTCCCAGGCCGCCGAAGCCGCAGCCAAAAGGGCGGAGGCCGCAGCGGCAGTCGCCAAGGCGAAGGCGGTGCAAGAGCGTCACCGGCTCGGACTGCTGACGGTCCAGGCGTACCAGCTGGGTCTCCCGACCACCATCGGCACCGAATCGATGCTGTGGTCGCTCGCACCGATCGCGGAGAACCTGCAAGAGATCGCCGACCGCCAGGCCGCCATCATCCAGGCCGGCAGCGCGCAGGTTTCGCAGTACCAGACGGCGGTGGCAGCCGCGGCAGTAGCGGACAAAGCGAGCAGGGATGCCGCCACCAAGCGCGCGGTCGCCGACCAGGCCGCTGCCAAGGCGAGGCAGCTGAGCCAAGCTGTCGCGAAGAAGGCCGCGGATGGGGCGGCTGCGATGGAGGATCAGGTCGCGGAGCTGGCCAACGCCTCTGAGTTGGCCGACCAGCTTCAGGATACCCGCAACCAGCAGGCGCTCTCCCGCTGGAAGACCTACCTGACCGAGCTGACCGTGGCCAAGGTCAAGGCGCCGGCTGCGAGTGCCATCTCGAATCCGGCCAAGCTTCCGGCTGGCCTGAGGCCGCTGATCAAGAGCGGCAAGGCGGTCCCCGGCGCGGCCGCGGTCGTCGACGACACGCGGGTTGTCCGCGTGCTGCCGGCGGAGACGATCCGTGCGGTGAACCGGGCGTTCAGCCTGGTCGGGAAGCCGTACGGGGCCGGCGCGACCGGCCCGAAGAGGTATGGGTGCCTTGCCACGGCCCGGGCCGCGTGGACGCCGTACACGACCCTCCCCGACCTGGTTGGCAAGGTCTACGCGGACTATCAGGCCGTACCGGTCGGCCTGATCCAGCCCGGCGACGTGCTCGTGATGGGCAGCAAGTCCATCGGCCTGTTCCACATCGGCATCGCGCTCGACACCGGCGAGATGATCGCCGCGGACGAGACGAAGGGCTCGGTCGTTGTCACCAGCGTCCCGGACAACCTGTACGCCGCTCTGCGCCCCACGCTGGGCAAACCGCACCGGCCGCAGAACGCACCGGTCGCCACCTCCAAGGCCCAAGCGCTCCGATGCGGCGCGACGCCGACGTACGACGGTGGCAGTGACTCATGGACCTGGCCGCTGGCGGACGGGACGTACGAGATCGGTACGCCGTTCGGTCAGTCCGGCGACCTGTGGTCGAGCGGCTTCCACACCGGGCAGGACTTCCCGGCGGCTATCGGTACGCCGGTACGAGCGGCGACCGCGGGAACCGTGTCGATCGAGCACCCAGCCTGGGCGGGGAACCTGGTACGGATCGATCACGGCGACGGCCTCGAGACGCTCTACGCACACCTGAATGAGATTGATGTCTCCGATGGCGCCTCCGTGAGTGCGGGCCAACGGATCGGCACCGTCGGAGACAAAGGGAACACGACCGGACCGCACCTGCACTTCGAGGTACGTCTCGGTGGGGACCCGGTGAACCCGATGCCGTTCCTGGCCACTGGTACCGCGAGTACCGGCTGGGGTGGCTACAGCAACGGCGTCATCCCCGCGAGGAAACTGTGTGCTGTTGGGACCTCCGGTCACAAGCTGCGGTGCGACGCGGCCGCGGCGTACCTGCAACTGGCTAGCGCCTACCGTGCCCACTTCGGCAAGCGCCTCTGCATCACCGACTCGTACCGCTCCTACAGCGCCCAGGTGGACCTGTACGCCCGCAAACCGTCCCTGGCTGCTTTGCCCGGTACGTCGAACCACGGCTGGGGCGTCGCCGTCGACCTCTGCGGCGGCATCGAGCACTACGGCACCGTCCAGTACAAGTGGATGAAGACCCACGCGGCCGCCTTCGGCTGGGTCCACCCGGCCTGGGCCGACCAGGGCCGCAGCCGCGAGGAACCCTGGCACTGGGAGTTCGGCAAACCCCCGACCGCCTGAATCCATACAGTCGTTGCAGTAGCACGTACGCTTGGGGCGTGGCCGAGCAGAAGAGTCCCGACCGCACTGATCACAACATCACGCTGGACGCTCAGGACGACCGGTGGGAGTGGCGACGGCGGATTCGGGCGAACCCGACGAAGCACCTGATCTACCGCATCGTCGTGGGTGTGGTGGGCGGGGTGCTGATCATCGCTGCGCCGTTGACCGGGTGGTTGCCCGGCCCCGGCGGCATCCCGCTGTTCATCGCCGGCCTCGCCGTACTGGCGAGCGAGTTCGAGTGGGCTCAGCGCGTGCTGTACAAGGTCAAGGACTGGGTGAAGGCGCTTACCACCTGGACCGGCAAGCAACCCGCCTGGCTGAAGGCCCTCGGCACCGTCGCGCTCTTCGTCTGTGTCCTGGTCGTGATCTGGCTCTACATGGCCGTCCTCGGGGTGCCCGGCTGGCTCCCGGACTCCTGGGAGTCATTCCTGTACAAGCTGCCGCTGCTCCCCTGAGTAGTCCCGCAACTCGACCAGGCCGCTGATCTTCGCCCCGGCCTTCAGCATCTGGTCGAGGAAGAACGGTGTCGACAGCAACCGGTTCCGTGCGGCGATCCCGAACCGGGTGCCCGGGGCAAGGAACTTCCCGGTCCGGTTGCCACCGTTCTGCGTCTTCGACACCGGCTTGCGCAACTGCGCCTCGTAACGCTTGAACGCCGCCCGGTAGTCACCACCGGACGTCGCCAGCTCCCCTGCCAGGATGTACGACGCCACTACCGCCGTACTCGTGCCCATGCCGCCAACGGTCGCGCCGTACCCGGCGTCGCCGAGGAGCACGACCCGGCCGGTGGACCAGTGATCGACGTCGACCCGGCTGATCGAGTCGAAGTACAACTCCGTTGCCGCCGGCAACCCCTCGAGCAGTTGCGGGACGTGCCAGCCCAGATCGTCGAATGCATGGGCGATGATCGCCTTCTGCTGCGAGCGATCGCGCCGGTCATAAGTCAGCTCCGGCGACTTGAACAGGAACATCGTCCCCGCCTTCGCCGGATCCCGCCGGTCCGGGCCGACGCTCGCCAGCCGCCCGGGCACGTTGTACATCAGCGCGTCGCCCGAGATTCCGAGCGTGTTCGGCAGCTCCCATCCGGCGATGTAGTACCCGAGGTGACGCACGTACTCCCGCTCCGGCCCGAACGCCAGCCGCCGGACGATCGAGTGCAGCCCATCCGCCCCGATCACCAGGTCGTACGTCTCCTCGATCCCACTCTCGAACCGGACGTCGACACCCCCGGCGTGCTCGTTCAGCCAAGCGATCGAGTCCCCGAACCGGTACGACGCCCGTTCGCAACTGTGCTGGTACAAAATCCGGGACAAATCCGACCGCAGCACCTCCAGGTCTCCCCCGGCAAACTCACCAGGCAGCCGCATCAGCTGCCGGCCCGCCTCGTCCACGAACCGCATCGGGCTACCACCCGTCTGCCGCGCCCGCAGGTCATCCAGCACACCCATCCGCGACAGCACCCCCAAGTTGACCGGGCCGCGGAAGTCGACCGCGTACCCGCCCTCGCGCAGCGCCGGCGCGAGCTCGACCACCGTCACGTCGTACCCATACCGCCCCAGCCAGTACGCGACCGCCGGACCCGCCACGCTCGCACCCGACACCAGAACCTTCATCACGGCCTCCATCGTTAATTGTGTCCGCCGGACACAGTACTGTGTATGGTAGACACAGTTCAAGCCGACAAGGAAGGACTGCGGGATGACGGAACTGCTGTGGGGGCGGCAACAACAACGCAGCCGGGGGCCGAAGCCGGCGATCACTTTGACCGAGATCGCGGAGGCTGGGATCCGGATCGCCGACATCGAGGGCCTGGACGCGGTCTCGATGCAACGCGTGGCCGACGACCTGCCGGTCACCAAAATGGCGCTCTACCGCCATGTCCCGGGCAAGACCGAGTTGGTCGCGGTGATGAGCGACCTCGCCATCGGTCCCCCGCCTGAGCACCCGGCACAGCCCTGGCGTCAGGCCCTGAAGACCTGGGCCTTCGACCTCTACGCGGCGTTCGCGAAACATCCGTGGCTATTGCAGTCCACCATCGGACGCCGGCTCCTCGGCCCCAACGAGTTGACCTGGATGGACCGCGGCATCCGGGCTCTGACAGACTCGGGCCTCAGCGGCGGTGAGCAGTTCGACTCGATCCTGGTCCTCACCAGCCACGTCCGGAACATCGCTCAGCAGACCATCACGACGGGTCTGACCGAGGAGCACATCAACCGGGCGCTGGCCGACATCCTGACCACCGAGGCCGCCCGATTCCCGAGCCTGACGGCCGCTCTCACCACCGCGGGCGGCAGTGAGAACCAGGGCCTGGAGTTCGGCCTCGACCGCATCCTCGACGGCCTGGAAGCCCTGATCAACGCCCGGAAGGACTGTGCTTCCGCTGGTTGAAACGTTGCCGGTACGTCGATGCGCTCAGCCCGAAATGCGACTTGAACCGGCGGGCGAAATAGTTCTGATCCGGCCACCCGACCGACTCCCCGATCCGGGCTATCGGCAGGTCCGTATGCAGCAACTGCTCAGCGGCCAGTTCGACCCGATGCCGCGACAGATAGGCCATCGGCGGCGTACCGGTCGCCGACTTGAACAGCCGCACCAGATACCCCGGCGCCAGGTGCAAAGCCTGCGCCAGCTCGGTCAGTGTCCACTGCCGCGCCGGGTCCGCTTCCATCATCCGCATCGCATCCAGTACGGCGGGATGCGTCTGACCGCCGAGCTCGTCGCGCTCGATCGTCCGCGCGACGCAGCTCAGGTAGAGCGACAGCCAGCCGACGATGTCGCCGCGCCGCCGGCTGAGCGACTCGTTCCGCAGTTCCCGGATGCGGTCGAGATAGCCGATGCCCTGCTTCAACGCATCCTCGTCGAGATGCGTCATCAGCATGCCGCGCCGCTGTGCCGAGAACGGTCCGGTCCACAACAGATAACCCAGCAAGGGATCCTCGCGGGTCCAGGCCAGCTCGCGCTGCACCAGGTCGGCTGAGAAACAGCAGTTGTAGACCTCGAGGTCCCGGCAGTCCACGTACTCGTGCCACACGCCCGGCCGCAGCACCATCACGTCGCCGACCTCGACCCGCTGCCGTCCGGCCTGGCTGTGGTGCACACCTTCGCCGCCGATCACCAGCGCGAGCTCGAAGAAGCTGTGCGTGTGCAGCGGATGGAAGCGTGTGTGCAAATGTGGACCCGCGTGCACCTGTGTTCCTTCGATGAAGTGCAGCAGGGTCCCGATGGTCCGTACCGGCTCGTCGGCCATGCCTCACCATAGGGGCCAAGGTGCATTTTGTGCTACCACGAGTGCACTTTTGGCTAGTCCTCGGCGGCGACTGGTCGCAGGATCAGTGGACAGGCGAAACCTCCCCGCCATCAATCCGAAACAACACGCCGCGCTGTGTCACAGCACCCACTGAATCGTTTCACTCGTCGGTTGGAGTCTCATGTCGAACCTCGCCGCACCCACCCTTCTCCGCTTCGAACACCGGACCGACGCCGGGCCCGTGCTGGGCATCGGCACCGCCACGCCACGCTTGTCGTGGCAGGTCCCGACCGCCCCTGCCGGCTACGCGCAGACGGCGTACGAGGTCGAGATCAGCACGGGAACGGCTCAGGTGTACACGGTCGAGTCGCCGGACCAGGTCCTGGTCCCGTGGCCGGGTGACCCGCTCGCGTCACGCCAGTCCGCGCAGGTTCGCGTGCGCGTCCGGGGCGGTGACGACTGGAGTGAGTGGAGCGAGCCGGCGACCGTCGAGGCAGGTCTGCTCAGCGCGACCGACTGGACCGCACGCTTCGTCAGCCCGCGCGACAACTCCTACGGCTCACCCGCTCCCCTGCTCGCCGGTGTCGCCGACCTGCCTTCGGACGTCGTGAAGGCTCGCCTCTACGCCACCGCGCACGGTGTCTACGTTCCCGAACTCAACGGTCAGCGGGTCGGCGACGAAGAGCTCGCACCGGGCTGGACGGCGTACCAGTACCGCCTCCGCTACCAGACGTACGACGTGACCGACCTTGTCCGCGCGGGTGAGAACAGCCTCGAATTCCTGGTCGGCAACGGCTGGTACCGCGGCCGCCTCGGCTTCCGGGACCAGAAAGAGGTGTACGGCACCCACCTCGCCGTACTTGCGCAACTCGAGGTCACCACCGCCGACGGCACGGTCCACACCTTCGGCACCGATGACACCTGGACGGCACGCGAGAGCGCGATCACCGCCGACGACCTGTACGACGGCCAGAGCACCGACCTCCGGCGGACACCCGGCGAGGCCAAGCCGGTCGACGTACTGGACGCGGATCTGAACCTGCTCGTCGCACCTGACGGCCCGCCAGTGCGGATCACCGAAGTCGTACCCGCGGTCGAGATCACGACCTCGCCGTCCGGCAAGACGCTGGTCGACTTCGGCCAGAACGTGGTCGGCCGGGTCCGGCTGACGGTCCGCGGCGGCGCCGAGGGCGACGAGATCGTCGTGCGGCAGGCCGAGGTGCTCGAGAACGGCGAGCTCGGCGTCCGCCCACTGCGCACCGCCAAGGCGACCGACACCTACATCCTCGCCGGACCCGATGAGGTCACGCTCGACTCGCCACTCACCTTCCACGGCTTCCGGTACGCCGAGGTGACCGGCGTACCCGATCTTCAGTTGGCCGACCTCGAGGCCGTTGTGGTCGGGTCGGACCTGCGGCGGACCGGATGGTTCGAGTCCTCCCACGAGTTGCTCAACCGGTTCCACGAGAACGTGGTCTGGGGCATGCGCGGCAACTTCGTCGACGTGCCGACCGACTGCCCGCAGCGCGACGAGCGGCTCGGCTGGACCGGTGACATCCAGGTCTTCTCCCCCACCGCGAGCTTCCTGTTCGACACTGCCGGCTTCCTGACCAACTGGCTCGCCGACCTAGCGGCCGAGCAGCAGAAGGACGGCTCGGTCCCGTTCGTCATCCCGGACGTGCTCAAGAACGACGGTCCGGCAACGGCAGCTTGGGGTGACGCGGCAACGATCGTTCCGTGGGTCATCTACGAACGCACCGGCGACGCCGAGGTGCTCGAACGTCAACTGCCGAGCATGCGCGCGTGGGTGGACAAAATGGCCGCCCTGGCCGGCGACGACCTGCTCTGGTCCGGCGGCTTCCAGTTCGGCGACTGGCTCGACCCGACCGCGCCGCCGGACAACCCGTTCCGCGCGAAGGCCGACCCGGATGTCATCGCCACCGCGCACCTCGCCCGCTCGGCCGAGGTCGTCGCCAAGGCTGCCGAGATCGTCGGACAGGCTGATCTGGCCCGCGAGTACGCCGATCTCGCCGCGCGCGTCCGGCAGGCCTTCGCCGCCGAGTACGCCACCGAGGGCGGACGCGTATTGAGCGACGCGGCAACGACTTATGCGCTCGCACTCCAGTGGGCGCTGCTGCCGACCGAGACCCAGCGCAGCCGCGCCGGCGAACGCCTCGCCGACCTCGTCCGTACGTCAGGCTTCCGGATCAGCACCGGTTTCGTCGGTACGCCGCTGATGGCCGACGCGCTGGCCGATTCCGGACATCCTGACCTCGCATATCGCCTCCTGCTACAGACAGGCTGCCCCTCTTGGCTGTACGCAGTGACGATGGGTGCGACGACCGTGTGGGAGCGCTGGGACAGCATGCTGCCCGACGGCAGCATCAACCCCGGCCAGATGACGTCGTTCAACCACTACGCGCTCGGAGCGGTCGCGGACTGGATGCACCGCCGCGTCGCCGGCCTCGCCGCCGGTGACCCGGCCTACCGGACTATCGTCGTACGGCCGCTGTTCACGTCGCACCTCACGAGCGCCGCGGCCAAGCACCTCACGCCGTACGGCGAAGCGGCGGTCTCGTGGAGTCGCTCCGACGGCCAGATCCAGCTGAGTGTGACTGTTCCCGTCGGCGCGCGGGCACAGGTCGCCGTACCTGGGCAGAGTGAGCCTGTCGAGGTCGGACACGGGACGCACGAGTGGACGGCCGAGGACCCGTACGGCGAGACGCCGGCGCTGCCCGCGGATGCGACCATCCGGCAACTGATGGATCACGAGCCCAGCTGGGACACCATCGCGACCGCGGCGCGCGAGGCCGAGGTCGTTGCCGATGACGCCGAACTCGCCGCGCGGCTGGAGCGCTACCTCGAGCAGCCGGCCGACCAGCTCGTCGAAGCCGTCAGCCCGCGTGGTTTCACCCGCTCGTCCGAAGAACTGCAAGCCAAGCTCGACGCCCTGCTCGACACCAACTGAGCAACACCCGACGACCCCCGCCCCGATGCACCTGCCCTGACGAAACATCCCCTTGGAGGTCATGATGAGGTTCCGCCCAGGCACGAGAGGACTGGCCCTGTTCGCGGTCGGCGCCCTCGCCCTGACCGCGTGCAGCGCGGGCAGTCTCGGTTCCAGCGACGACTCGGGCGGTAGTAGCTCGGTCGAGATCACGTACCTGACCACGAACCAGGATCAGGACGTGAAGGAGGCCGAGCAGCTCGCCAAGGACTTCTCCGCCAAGAACCCCGGCATCACCGTCAAGGTGGAGACCAGGCCAGGTGGCACCGAGGGCGACAACATCATCAAGACCCGGTTGTCCACCGGCGACATGGTCGACGTGTTCAACTACAACACCGGGTCGCTGTTCAACGCGATCGCACCGCAGAAGAACCTGCTGTCGGTCAACGACGAACCGTGGGTCGCCAACCTGGACGACAACTTCAAGAAGACCGTGACCGCCGACGGGCAGGTGTACGGCGCCCCCGTCGGCGGCTTCATGGGCGGCGCGGTCCTCTACAGCATCCCGGTCTACACCAAGCTCGGCCTGAAGGTGCCGAAGACCTGGGCCGAGTTCATGGCCAACAACGCCAAGATCAAGGCGTCCGGCGGCGGGGTCGCCCCGGTGATCCAGACGTACGGCGAGACCTGGACGTCGCAGCTGTTCGTCCTCGGTGACTTCCACAACGTGTCCGCTGCCGAGCCGGACTTCGCCGACAAGTACACCAAGAACCAGGCGAAGTACGCGACCTCGCCCGCGGCCCTGAAGGGCTTCGAGCACACCCAGGCCGTCCACGACGCCGGCTACGAGAACAAGGACTTCGCCTCTGCCAAGCTGCCGGACGGCCTGAAGATGCTTGCCACCGGCAAGGGTGCGCACTACCCGATCCTGTCCGGCGTGGTCGCGAACATGATCGCCACCTACCCGGACGCGGCCAAGACCGTCGGACTGTTCGCGCTGCCTGGTGACAACGCGGCCACGAACGGGCTGACCCTGTGGACTCCCGGTGGTCTCTACATCCCGAAGACCACGACCGGCGACAAACTGGACGCGGCCAAGAAGTTCCTGGCCTTCGTCGCCAGCCCGGACGGCTGCAAGTCCCAGTCCGAAGCGGGCGCTCCGACCGGTCCGTACGCCGTCAAGGGCTGCACGCTGCCGGCCGACGTACCGCAGGCCATCAAGGACATGCAGCCGTACCTCGACAAGCAAGGGGCGTCCAGCCTGGCGCTGGAGTTCCTCTCGCCGGTGAAGGGCCCGTCGCTGGAGCAGATCACCGTCGAGGTCGGGTCCGGTATCCGCAAGGCCAAGGACGGTGCGGCCCGGTACGACGAGGATGTGAAGAAGCAGGCGCAGCAACTCGGACTGGCGGGCTGGTGATGCTATGACCATCACTTCTGCTCGTGTGAAGTCGCGTAGTGACGCGACCCCGGCCGCTTCGGCGGCCGGGGGGAAGGTCTACTCGCCGTACTCGTTCTGGTTCTATCTGCCGACCGCGCTGATCTACAGCATTCTGTTCCTCGTCCCGACCTTCGCCTCGTTCTACTACAGCCTGACCCGGTGGAGTCTGTTCGAGTCGAAGTTCATCGGGCTGGACAACTTCGTGATGTTCTTCCAGGAGCCGGCCCTGGTCAAAGGCTTCACGAACACCTTGATCTACGCGGTGGTGACGTCCGGGTCGAAGGTGGTGCTCGGGCTGCTGCTCGCCGTACTGCTGACGTCGCGGATCGTCGGCCGCGGATACCTTCGCTCGGTCGTGTTCTTCCCGGTGCTGGTCAGCACGATCGGCGTCGGGTTGTTGTTCCAGGTGCTGATGAACCCCGAGCGCGGGCTGATCAACGAGACCCTCAGCGTGATCGGCATCCAGGGACCCGGGTGGCTGACCGACCCGAAATGGGCGCTGATGTCGATCGCCGCCGTGGACGTATGGAAGGGCGTCGGGCTGGCGACCCTGATCTACATCGCCGGCATCGTGTCGATCCCCCGCGAGTACATGGAGGCCGCTCGCGTCGACGGCGCCGGGTCGTGGGAGTCGTTCTGGCGGATCGTGCTGCCGCTGTGCAAGCCGGCCACCGTCACCGTGATCATCCTGTCGCTGATCGGCGGCCTGCGGTCGTTCGAGCTGATCTGGGCGATGACGCGCGGCGGGCCGGGGTTCACCTCGGACGTGATCTCGTCGGTGATCTACAAGCAGTACCAGGCCGGGTTCTATGGGCTGTCGACGGCCGGCAACGTGATCCTGTTCCTGCTGGTCACCGCGATCATCCTGCCGCTGTCGTGGTTCCTGAACCGGAAGGAGGTGGAGATGTGAGCACCGCCGAACTCGTCAACCACAAGCCGGGCCGGAACTACCTGCTCAGCGCGGTCGCGATCCTGTCCTCGATCGTGGTGTTCGTCATCCCGTTCGCGTTCATCGTGCTGACCGCGGTGAAGGACCGGCAGCAGTCGGCCGACCTGGACTTCTCCTGGCCGCACCAGTTCCGGATCGTGCAGAACTTCGTCGAGGTGGTCAAGGCCCGCGACTACATGCTGGTGATCGCCTTCATCAACAGCACGATCCTGACCGTGGCCAGTGTGGCCGGCATGGTGGTGCTGGCGGCGATGGCCGGGTTCGTGCTGCAACGCCGTAAGAGCCGGTGGAACCCGTTCATCAACTTCCTGGTGCTGTCCGGGCTGATCATCCCGCCGGCCGTCGTACCGACGATCTGGGTGCTGCAGAAGCTGGGCCTGTTCAAGACCATGCCCGGGCTGATCCTGATCGAGATCGCGTTCGGGTTGTCGTTCTGCATCCTGCTGTTCCGGGCGTTCGTCGCGACCATCCCCCGCGAACTCGACGAAGCCGCGATCATCGACGGGGCCGGGCCGTTGCGGCTGTTCTTCCGGGTCATCTTCCCGCTGCTCAGATCCGTCATCATCACCGTCGTGGTGGTCCAGTCGGTCAATGTGTTCAACGACTTCGTGAACCCGCTGTACTTCCTGCCCGGCGACCAGAACGCAACCGTCCAGCTGACCCTCTACAACTTCTCCAGCCAGTTCACGACCCAGTACAACCTCCTCTTCATGGACATCCTCCTGATCACCATCCCACCCCTCATCATGTTCCTCTTCTTCAACCGCCAAATAGTCGCCGGACTGACCTCCGGCGCCATCAAAGGCTGAAGCCGGTCACGGACGCAGGGCGTCCCGCGCAATCCAGGCGCGGTCCCCTGCGTCCTCCGGCCAGGACCTGACGACCTCGCGAAGCAGGTCCCGATGGTCGTCGGCCCCGGACTGGATGCTCAGCCCGTTGGCGCCCTCGACCTGGATGGGAAGCTCGCTGCAGCGGGCGGCGCGCAGCAGTACGGCGGTCACCTGCGGCGTCTCTACGGCGAAGAGTGCGACCACCGCGTCCGTGCGCAGTACCAGGTCCGCCGAGCTGTCGAAGATCAGGTCTTCCAGCGCGGCGATGATCGTTTCGTCCGGTACCTCCCAGCGTTGGAGGCAATCAGTCGCAGCCTCCAGGCCGCACTCACGGACCACCCGAAAGACCGACTTCAGGCCGGCGACGATCGCCGGGGCGTCCTCCGGCTCGCCCAGCTCGGCCACGATGCCCAGCGCGCCCGCATGGTTCGCGCCGGCGCCCGTGCCCGGACTCAGGTCCGCCGGGGACGACGGCTGCCGCAGAACGTCGCGCGCAACGGCGAGAGCCTCCTGGTGGTGCTCGGTGTCGTCCATACCGAAGCGAGTGAGGCCGTCGACGTGGTGCATGTGTTCGAGGGCGATCCCCACCGCCACCGGTGACTCGCTGCGCAGCATGGTCCGGAAAGCCTGTCGGTGCGTGGCCTCAGTGGTGGGCGACCGCAGTTCGCGGTGCGCCTCGCGCAGCTCCGCGGTCGGCAGCTCGGTCCCCTCCCAGGACCAACTGTGCGGTCCCGGGGCCAGCGCGTCGCGAACCTCCTGAGCCGCGCTGGACTGCTCGTCGGCCGACCAGTCCCGCTCCAGACGCTCCAGCAAGTCCCGGTGCGCGTAGAAGCGCATGCCGTGCGCCAGCGCCGCAGCAGCCTCCTGCCGGACCCGCCATTCGGCGTCCGTGGTCGCGTCGACCAGGGCGGCGGTCGCCTCGGCCCTGGCATCCTTTCGCAGCGCGGCGATCGCCTCGACGTGCGTGCGACACGCCTCCACCCGGGTGATCAGCGCGGCAAGTCGTGGATAACTCTCTTCGTCGTCATCCACGAAGACGCGCGCCGCGTCCAAAGCACGTTCCCGCAACTCGACCACGGGCATCCGAACCAGGATCTCGGCGATCCTGTCCGCGTCCTCCTCGATCAACCCCGAGCGCCACAACGCGGCCAGCGCACTCGCATGATTGGCGCCCTCCATCCGGGCGATGTCATCCGCAGGCCTCGGCGGCTGGGCGAGCAGCCGCCGAGCCACCGTGAACACCTCCTCGGCGTACGGCTCCAGCGGATTACCCCCCACGAACCGACTCGTCATCTCGCCCCGGTCGAAATAGTCCAACGCGATGCCACAGGCAACGGTCTCGCCACTGCGCAACAGCGTCAGGAACCCTCGCTCGAACTCCTCCGCGGTGGTTGGCTCGTTCATCGCCGCAACGGCGCCACGCAACTCCGCCTCATCGAACGCGGCCCGCCAATACCACGACGTAAACTCCAACAGGAAGGGCTCAGATACACCCGCGAAGTAGATCACCGGCCCGGCCACGTCGCTCGGTCAGGCTCACCCAAGGACACAGGCCTGCGGCTGCTTCTCGATGGAGGGTTTTCTCGCCCTAGGAGCCTGTTGCGATTTGGGTTCGGGGTGATCGGTTCGTGTTGGCTGGCGGTCTGGCCGTCGGGGTGGTCTTCCCCGTGGGTCAGGTTGCTGGTTG